>NZ_VHIB01000001.1 GCF_008087345.1 Nocardioides caldifontis
CGGCCTCGCTCATGCTGAGCTCGGTGGCCAGCTGGGTGATCGCGAACTCCTGCACCATGAAGCAGCCCTGCCCGTCGAGGCGGAGGCTGCCTTCGACGCCGAGCTCACCGGGGGTGGAGGCGAGCCGCTCGGCGGCCCACTCGGGGACCGGCTGCCCGAGGATCCTGGCCTTGGCGGCGGCGACCTGGGCCTCGTGCCCGGCGGGAGCCTGGGCGAGCAGCACAGGGTCGATCGCGCCCTCGTCGAGCTCCCGGCCGGGGGCGACGCGGTGCAGGTCGGCCCAGTGGCACAACGCCCGGAGCTCCTCCGCGGCCGCGACGTCCTGCGCGACCCGGCGGGCCCGGATGAACGCCAGAGCCGTTGGGGCGTCCTGGCCCAGCACGTCAGGCTCCACCGGCCGCTCGACCGCACCGTCAGTGCCGGCTCAGTCCCTCGAACTCGCGGTGGGGATGAGCTCGAACGGCTCTGGTGCGGTGGTCTTCATGGGCAGGACGCTACGGAGGCCCACCGACAGTCCGTGGGAGTGGTGCAGACCGGTTTTCCCCAAGCAGGGTTGGGGATTCGGCGATTCGACACGCTCCACCACCCGGTGGTTTCGACAGGCTCAACCACCGACCACTACGAGAGCCCCAGGATCTGGCCGTCGTCGGTGAGGTCGATCCGGCTTGCGGCGGGGGTGGCGGGCAGCCCGGGCATGGTCATGACGTCACCGCAGATGACGACGACGAACCCGGCGCCGGCCGAGAGCCTGACCTCGCGGACGTGCAGCGTGTGGCCGGAGGGCGCGCCGCGCAGGTGCGGGTCGGTGGAGAAGGAGTACTGCGTCTTGGCGATGCAGACCGGCAGCGAGCCGAAGCCGTCCTTCTCGATCCGCTCGAGGCGACGGGCGGCCTTCGGGTCCCACGTGACGCGGCCGGCGTCGTACAGCCGCGACGCCACCGTCTCGACCTTCTCGGCCAGCGGCAGGTCGTCCTCGTAGGTGAAGGTGACCGACGGCTCCTCCCGCTGCTCGACCAGCGCCAGCACCCCCTTGGCGAGGTCCAGCGCGCCCGCACCGCCCTCGAAGAAGTGCCTGGCCGGGAAGGCCTCCACCCCCTCGGCGCCGACCAGCTCGACGACCAGGTCGATCTCGGCGCGGGTGTCGGTGGGGAACTGGTTGAGTGCCACCACGCACGGGATCCCGTAGCGCTCGCGCATGTTCCGCAGGTGCCGGCGCAGGTTCTCCATGCCGGCCCGGACCGCGTCGAGGTTCTCGTCCTTCAGGTCGGCCACCTCGACGCCGCCGTGGTACTTCAGCGCCCGGACGGTGGCGACCACGACGGCCGCGTCAGGCACCAGGCCGGACTTGCGGCACTTGATGTCGACGAACTTCTCCGCGCCGAGATCAGCGCCGAACCCTGCCTCGGTGACGACGAAGTCGGCGAGCCGCTGCGCGGACCGGGTCGCGATCACCGAGCTGCAGCCGTGCGCGATGTTCGCGAACGGACCGCCGTGCACGAAGGCCGGCGAGTGCTCGAGGGTCTGCACGAGGTTGGGCGCGAGCGCGTCGCGGAGGAGCACCGCCATCGCCCCGTGCGCGTCCAGGTCGCGCGCGGTGACCGGGGTGCGGTCGTGCGTGTAGCCGACGACGATGTCGCCGATCCGCCGCTTGAGGTCGGCCCACGACTCGGTGAGGCAGAAGATCGCCATCAGCTCGGAGGCCACGACGATGTCGAAGCCGTCCTCGCGCGGGTAGCCATTGGGCACGCCGCCGAGCCCGACCACCACGTCGCGGAGGGCGCGGTCGTTGAGGTCGAGGACCCGCTTCCAGGTCACGGTGCGTACGTCGATCCCGAGCTTGTTGCCGTGGTGCACGTGGTTGTCGATCAGCGCCGCGAGCAGGTTGTTGGCCGCCGCGAGCGCCGCGAAGTCGCCGGTGAAGTGCAGGTTGATGTCGGCCATGGGGACCACCTGGGCGTAGCCGCCGCCGGCCGCCCCGCCCTTCATGCCGAACACCGGCCCCATCGACGGCTCGCGGAGGCACGCCATCGCGCGCTGACCGAGCCGGTTCAGCGCGTCGGTGAGCCCGACCGTGGTCGTCGTCTTGCCCTCGCCCGCCGGGGTCGGGGACATGCCGGTCATCAGCACGAGCTTGCCGAGCGGCCGGTCCTCCAGGCTGGCGAGGTACGGCAGCTCGACCTTCGCCTTGTGGTGGCCGTAGGGCACGAGGTTCGACTCCTCGATCCCCAGCGTCTCGCGCGCCACCTCGGTGATGCGCCGGAGGTACGCCGCGTTGGCGATGTCGATGTCCGGCGGGACGGGCGGGAGCCCCGAGGAGCCGGCGGTGTGGTCTGCGTCACTGTTCACGGGAGGCATCTTCGCCGGACGATCTCCCCGATGTCGATGGCTCGCCGCAGAAGATCGTCCACGTCGGCGACATCGTCGAGCAGCTCGTGTGCTGACTCGCGGGTCAGGTTCGACTCGACGTTCCTCCTGCTGGTGCTGGCCGCGGCGTGCGCGGCGTCGGTGGCGGCGGCGAGGTCGGCGGCCACCGTCGGGTTCACGTAGGGCAGCAACCGCTCCGCGAGGGTCACGAGGTCGCGGGCCACGGCGACCACCCCGGCCGGGGGTCGCGCGGCCCCCACCATCGCCTCGCGCACCCGCTCGTCGCGCTCCGAGCCCCTCGGCAGGTTCCACGCGTCGCGCACCTCGGCGAAGGCGCGCACGTCCTCCGCGGCCAGCTCCAGAGCCCGTTCGCGGAGCCCGTCCGCCGCCTCGGCCAGCGGCCCCGCGGCCTCGTCCGCGTCCTCGTCGTCGCGACCGGCCGTGAACCGGGCGGCCATCGCGAGCAGCGCCGCCGACTGCGCGGCGAGCAGTGCGGCCGCGACCCCGCCCGCGGGGGCGCTCGTGCGCGCGGCCAGCCCCTCGAGGTAGTCGGCGATCGAGAGCTGTGAAGGGTCCAGGGGTGCGTCGCTGTCCATGCGCCGACCCAACACGGTGATCACCGGCCGGACAAGCGGGCCCGTTTCCGGCCACCCGCCCCGGGTACGCCGATGCTGCGAGCGATCGGACGAGGAGGCACGGGTGAAGGCGATGGTGTACCGAGGGCCCTACCGGGTCCGGGTGGAGGAGAAGGACCGTCCCGTCGTGGAGCACCCCAACGACGCGATCGTGCGCGTGACCCGGGCGGCGATCTGCGGCTCCGACCTGCACCTCTACCACGGGATGATGCCGGACACCCGGGTCGGGATGACCTTCGGCCACGAGTTCATCGGCGTCGTCGACGAGGTCGGTCCGTCGGTGCGGAACCTCTCGGTCGGCGACCGGGTGATGGTGCCGTTCAACGTCTACTGCGGCAGCTGCTTCTTCTGCGCCCGCGGCCTCTACTCCAACTGCCACAACGTCAACCCGAACGCGACCGCGGTCGGCGGGATCTACGGCTACTCGCACACCTGCGGCGGCTACGACGGCGGCCAGTCGCAGTACGTCCGGGTGCCGTTCGCCGACGTCGGGCCGAGCCTCATCCCCGACTGGATGGACGACGAGGACGCGGTGCTGCTCACCGACGCTCTCTCGACCGGGTACTTCGGCGCCCAGCTCGCCGACATCGTCGAGGGCGACGTGGTCGTGGTCCTCGGCGCCGGCCCCGTCGGGCTGTACGCCGCGAGGTCGGCCTGGCTCATGGGGGCGGGACGGGTGGTGGTGGTCGACCACCTGGACTACCGGCTCGAGAAGGCCCGCACCTTCGCCCACGCCGAGACGATCAACTTCGTCGAGCACGACGACGTCGTGGTCCACCTCAAGAAGCTCACCGACGGGCTCGGCGCCGACCGGGTGATCGAGTGCGTCGGGGCCGAGGCCGACGGCAACTTCCTTCAGCACGTCACCTCGGCGAAGCTCAAGCTCCAGGGCGGCTCACCGGTCGCGCTGAACTGGGCGATCGACGCGGTGCGCAAGGGCGGGACCGTGTCGGTGATGGGGGCCTACGGCCCGATGTTCAGCGCGGTGAAGTTCGGCGACGCCCTCAACAAGGGGCTCACGCTGCGGATGAACCAGTGCCCGGTGAAACGGCAGTGGCCGCGGCTCTTCGAGCACATCCGCAACGGGTACCTGAAGCCCAACGACATCGTCACCCACCGCATCCCGTTGGAGCACGTCGCGGAGGGCTACCACATCTTCTCCGCGAAGCTCGACGGCTGCATCAAGCCGTTGATCCTCGTCGACGCGGCCTGAGGAGGACCCGATGCCCTACACCCCCGACAAGCCGCCGCTCGCCGAGAACAGCGAGCAGCTCCGCGCCCGGATCCCCGGGTGGGGCGCCGACCTCGACCCGGCGGACCGTCCGGCGTACCCGCGCGAGCGGTTCGACCCTGGCGCCAGCGGCGCGCACTGGGAGCTCCCCGAGCAGCAGCCGGAGAAGTGGCCGCGCGAGCGGTCGATCGAGCACCTGCGGCTCACGCCGGTCTTCGGCACCTCCACCCCGCCCCGCGGGCTCTCCGGCGCGATGCGGAAGCTCGCCTACCGGCGGTGGAGCGAGGGGCGGGCGGCGCACTGGCTGGTGCTGCTCGCCGCCGACCGCGTCGACACGGTGGAGAGCACGCTCCGCTCGTTCGCCACCACGCGACCGGACAACCCGGTCACCCAGACCGGGATCCTGAGCGAGCGCCGGCACCACGGGGTGGCCTCCCGCGTCGGGCAGAACCGCGCCGACGTCCGGCACCAGCTCCTCGACCCGGTGATCGTCGGCGCACCCTGGGTGGCCGGCGGCGTGGCGGCGTACAGGCTCGGAAAGCGGCTGGTCCGGCGCCGCTGACCTTCGGCGTCGAGCTCCTCGCCGCCGGACCCAGTGGCGACGGTGGTCCCGGCTCCGTAGTCCGGTCGGGCCATGGCGCGGTCGTCGGTAACGCGCTCCGGTCTCGGCACGGCTACCGTGTCGCCGGCGCCGACGGGGGCGCCCGCTGACGACGAGGACGACGGACGATGAGCGACGAGGACCGCACCGGGGACGCCGGCCACCAGCCGCAGGTGAGCCCGGACGGGAAGTTCGTGTGGGACGGCCACAACTGGGTGCCGACCCGGCAGCCCACCCAACAGCAGCCGCAGGGCCGGCAGACCAGCCCCGACGGCCGGTTCTGGTGGGACGGCCGGCAATGGGTGCCGGTCCAGCAGCCACCCCAGGCCCCGCACCAGGCCCCGTCGTACGTCGCCCCCTACCCGACCGGGCAGGAGCCCCCGAAGCGCGGCATGGCGACCGGGCTCAAGGTCCTCGTCGCGCTGGCCGCGCTCTTCGCCGTCGGCGTGGTCGGGCTGGTGGTGCTGGCGGTCGTCGTCGGCGACCCCAACAGCGACCTCACCTGCGAGGAGGTCGCCGAGGAGGCGGTGGGGATCTCCGACGACCAGGAGGGCCAGCTCTTCGTGCTCGAGGACGTCAAGGCGCTCAGCATCGTCGAGGACAACCGCGACGACTACGAGACGCCCTCCTCCGGTGAGGAGGTGATCCTCTCCTGCGAGGGCACCGGCGTGTGGGACAAGCTCGACGAGACCCCGGTGCTGGTGCAGAAGACGATCGACTCCGACGGAGACGAGTGGATCCGTTACGAGATGACCGACTGAGGACGTTCGTGCCGGGATTAGACCGGCTTGCGCGCCGGTTCCGTGGGCCGCTGCGGCCGACGTACGCTCCGAGGACCGACCGAGGGGAACACGTCGTGGAACCGCGCACCAGCAGCACCCGGGTCATCGAGCACCACACCGATCCGCGGCAGGCCGACAACCTGCTCCGCGGGGTCACCTCGGCGCTACCGGCGCTGGCGCGTGACCTCAACGCCACGCTCCTGGCCGGACCGCAGAGCCGGGCCGAGAAGCGCCGTGCGCTCAACGAGCACCTGCTCCATGCCCTGACCACGCTGACGCCCGACGCTCCCGTGCGCGGCGCGCTGTTCTGGTTCGACGACGGGGAGCTCCGGACCGACGAGCTGCGCCACGGCTGGGCGGAGGTGCCGCCGGTGCCCGAGCCGACGAGCAAGCGCTACGCGACGATCCTCGCCACGCTGCGGGACGAGCCGGCGCTGGTGTGGGTTCACGACCTCGCGGACGAGCCCGGACACGCCGCGGCCGCGTTCGCGCTCGGCCGGTCGTGCCGCTCGCTGGTGGTCTGCCCGATCACCTACGCCGAGCGCACGTTGGGCTACGTGCACCTCGAGTCCGACGAGCCGGTCTACGACCGCACCACGGCCGAGGTGGTCGCCGCGATGGCCCAGCTGTTCGCCGCGGCCCGCGACCGGTTCGACGAGCTCCACGCGGCGACCGCGCCGGCGGTGCTCGGTGACCGCCCGGCGATGGCCGAGCGCCAGCTCCCGCCGGTGAGGGTGCCGGCGCAGCGCCGCCCCTGACGCGTCAGGCGGACCCTGCCTCCCGTGCGCGGGCGTGGCTGCCCAGCTCCGCCTGCAGCTCCCGTACGGCGGGCGCCAGGTGCGCGCCCTTCCGGCTGAGGCAGAGCAGCGTCACGTCGGTGTCGTCGTCCTTGATGGGCCGGTGCACGATCACGCCGGCCCGGACGAGCGGATCCTCCTCCATGCTGTAGTCGGGCAGCACGGTCACCCCCAGCCCCTCGGCGACCAGCAGCTTCCCCATCTCGGCGCCGTCGGTGGAGAACGCCATCGGCGGCGGGTCGCCGTCGAAGAGCCGGTGGGTGAACCGGTGCATCAGGTAGCCGGCGCGCATCGTGATGAACCGCTGCCTGCGCAGCTCCTCGACGGTCACCGCCTCCTGGTCGGCGAGCGGGTCGTCGGGGCGGCAACAGACCACCGGTCGGCCGTGCGTCAGCTCGGTGGCGGCGAGGTCGGGAGGGACGTCGTCGCCGGGCAGGACGTTGATCAGGCCGAGGTCGATGGCTCCCTCGCTCAGCGCGGTGAGGACCTCGGCGTGCTGGGTGCTGAGGATCTCGACGGTCGTGCCCGGCCGGCGGGCCCGGAACTCGCGCACGGCGGGCACCAGGATCGGCGAGGTGCCGGCGTTGACGGTGCCGATCCGCACCATCCGGGAGAAGAGCTCCTGGTCCCCCGCGGTCGTCCGCAGCCGGTCGACGGCCTCGAGCACCTCGACGATGGCCGGCATCAGGTCACGCCCCTGGCGGCTGATCCGGGCGCCCGTACGGCGCCGGTCGAGCAGCGTCACCCCGAGCTCCCGCTCGAGGTTGCGCACCGACTCGCTGAGCGCCGGCTGGGACAGGTGGAGCCTGTCACCGGCCTTGCGCAGCGAACCGTGCTGGATGACGGCGACGAGGTACTCCAGCTGTTCGAACCTCACGGCACCACTCCCCTCTCCCCGCCAGGCGACCCGGGGCGATAGGAGCGCCCTTGCGGCACATCGGAGGTTTGTCGCGCCCCGTGGCCGTGTTCACCTTGTGTCTCTCACGTTTGTCTAGCAACCTACTGCACTAACGGCAGCTAGTGCACCACCGGCACGAGATGAGGACCCCATGACGCTGACCTTCCACTGGTTCCTTCCGACCAACGGCGGCGACGGCCGTCAGGTCCTCGCGGGCGGCCACGGTGTGGAGACCGGCAGCATGGGTCGCCCCGCCTCGCTGGGCTACCTGGGCCAGGTCGCCCGCAGCGCCGAGCAGCTCGGCTTCGAGGGAGCACTCACGCCGACCGGCTCGTGGTGCGAGGACGCCTGGGTCAGCACCGCCATGCTCGCCCCGCTCACCGAGCGGCTGAAGTTCCTGGTCGCTTTCCGCCCCGGGGTCATCTCGCCGATGCTCGCCGCGCAGATGGCCACCACGTACCAGAACATGAGCGGCGGCCGGCTGATGCTGAACGTGGTCACCGGCGGCGAGGGGGTCGAGCAGCGGGGCTACGGCGACTTCCTCGACAAGGCCGGGCGCTACGAGCGCGGTGACGAGTTCCTGACGATCGTGCGCCGGCTCTGGCGCGGCGAGACCGTCGACTTCGAGGGGCGCCACCTCCGGGTCGAGGGTGCCCGGCTCCAGCAGCTGCCGGACCCGGTCCCCGAGGTCTACTTCGGTGGCTCCTCGACCGCGGCCGGCACCGTTGCCGCAAGGCACGCGGACGTCTACCTCACCTGGGGCGAGCCGCCCGCCGCGGTCGCCGAGAAGGTCGAGTGGATCCGTGGGCTGGCCGAGAAGGAGGGGCGCGAGCTCCGCTTCGGGATCCGTATGCACACCATCGCCCGCGACACCTCCGAGGAGGCGTGGACCGAGGCCCACCGGCTCCTGAAGGACATCGACGACGGAAGCATCGCCCGCGTCCAGGCCGGGCTGCGCGCGAGCGAGTCCGAGGGGCAGCGCCGGATGCTCGAGCTCAACCGCGGCAGGAAGGACGACCTCGAGGTCTACCCGAACGTCTGGGCCGGCGTCGGCCTGGTCCGCGGCGGTGCCGGGACGGCGCTGGTCGGCAGCCACCACGAGGTCGCCGAGCGGATCGAGGAGTACCACGCGGTCGGGATCGAGGAGTTCGTCCTCTCCGGCTACCCGCACCTCGAGGAGGCGTACTGGTTCGGCGAGGGCGTCATGCCGCTGCTCGAGAAGCGCGGCCTCTGGAAGAGCCGGGTCACCACCACCTACCGCCCCTCGGTGGTGCCGTTCGCGGCGGCGGCCGCCTCATGAGCGGCCTCACCGCCATCTCCACCACCCGAGCAGGAGTCTGACGTGACCATCGTGCTGCCCTTCGCCACCGCCGACGAGGACCTCGACCCGTCCGTCCTGCGTCGCGCGTTCGGTGCCTTCCCCAGCGGCGTCGTGGCCGTGGCCGCCGAGGTCGACGGCCGCCACGTCGGCATGGCGGCGAGCTCGTTCACCTCGGTCTCGCTGGCGCCGGCGCTCGTGTCGTTCTGCATCGCGAACTCCAGCACGACCTGGCCGCTGCTCCGCCGGGCACCGCGGCTGGGGGTCAGCGTGCTCGCCGACCACCACGACCAGGTCTGCCGCCAGCTCTCCGGACCCGCCGAGGGCCGGTTCCAGGGGCTCGACCTCCTGCACACCGACGCCGGCGCCGTGCTCCTCCACGAGGCCGTCGCCGGGTTCGACACCAGCGTCTTCCGCGAGGTCCGGGCCGGGGACCACACCGTCGTGCTCCTGCGGCTGCACGCGGTGACGCACAGCGACGACGGCTCGCCGCTGGTCTTCCACCGCTCGTCCTTCGGCCGGCTGGCCGGGTGAGCGCCGTGAGCCGGCGTGAAGGGGCACCGCGCCCGACCGTCGTGGTCGTGGGCGCCGGCGCGGCGGGCACCCTCACCGCCGTCCACCTGACCCGGATGGCCTCCCGACGGTCGACCGCCCTCGACGTCCTGCTCCTCGACCCCGCCGACCGGTGGGGTCGAGGCGTCGCGTTCGGCACCCCCGAGGAGGACCACCTCCTCAACGTCCCGGCAGCCGGGATGAGCGCGCTGCCCGAGGACCCGGCGCACTTCGTCTCCTGGCTCAGCCGCGAGCTCGCCACCGTGCAGGACCCCAACGCGTTCATGCCGAGGCGGAGGTTCGCGCTCTACGTCGACGACCTGCTCACCCGCGAGCTCGCCGCGGCCGAGGGGCTGGTGACCCTTCGCCACGTGCGCGACCAGGCCACCGGCGTCGCTCGTACCTCGTCGGGCTGGGCGGTGCTGACCCGCACCGGCACCGTCCTCGACGCGGCCGCGGTCGTCGTCGCCACCGGGCTCCCCCAGGTCGGCTGGTCCTGGGCACCGACGTCGTTGCAGCAGTCGGCGTTCTTCGTCGCCGACCCGTGGGCCCCCGGTGCCCTCGACGTCGTACGACGGGACCGCAGCGGCCCCTCCGACGTGCTCGTCGTCGGGGCCGGCCTGACGATGGTCGACGTGGTGCTGTCGCTCTCCGGCGGCGGCAACCGCCCCGACCGCGCCCTGCACGCGTTCTCCCGCACCGCCCGCCTGCCGCGCGCGCACCTGAAGACCCCCAAGGTGCCCGTCATCCCCGACATCACCGACTGGGGCGACGACCTCGACGCCATCCTCGCCCGGGCCGAGCGGCACTTCCTCGACGTGCGGGCCACCACCGGTGACTGGCGCCCCGCGGTCGACGGGCTGCGGTTCCGGCTCGCCGAGCTGTGGGGCCGCCTCGGCGAGGACGACCGCCACCGGTTCGTCACCGAGCACGCCGGTGCCTGGAACGTCCTGCGCCACCGCATGCCGCCCTCCAGCGCCCTGCTCGTCGAGTCGCTCCGCGAGAGCGGCCGGCTCACCGTCGGCACCGGCGAGGTCGTCGACGTCTCACCCTTGCCGCGCGGCGGCCTCCGGGTCAGGCTCTCCGACGGCTCGACCCGCGAGGTCGGCTGGGTGGTCAACTGCACCGGCCCCCGGCCGGACGTCCGCGGGCTCGGCAACCCGTTCCTCGACGACCTCCTGCGGCCCCGCGCTGGTGCGGCGCTCGCGACGATCGCGACCGGAGGCATGGGGTTCCGCACCGACAACGGCCGGCTGCTCGACTCCGCCGGCACCACCGACGCCCCGGTCTGGACGCTCGGCGCGCTCCGCCGCGGGGAGCTGTGGGAGTCGACCGCCGTGCCGGAGATCCGCGGCCAGGCGCTCGCCGTCGCCACCGCGGTGCTCGACACGGTCGCGCCGCTTCCCCGCCGGCTCGAGGACGGCCGGCTCGTCGGCGGTCACCACCCCGTCGCCCGCCCGCGCGACCCGCTCGGTCTACCGCTGTCCACGACCACGGAGGCGGCCGCGTCCTTCAACGCCGGGCTGGAGCGCGTGATGCTGCTCCAGTCGGGAGGGGAGGAGCTGATCCGCGAGGCCACGCTGCTCGACCCGGGCTTCGCGGTCGCCCACGCGGCGCTGGCGATGCTCGGTCACGAGGCCGGCGCCGGCACCGACGTACGCGCCAGCCTCGCCGCCGCCCGCGAAGCCATCCGCAAGCGTGGCGACGCCCGCGAGGCGAGCCTCGTCGACGTCGTCGCCCGACGGGTCGAGGACGTCCGGCGGACCGGCGCACAGGCGCTGATGGCGCACATCTCCGCGCACCCGCGCGACGTGCTCGCGGTCTCGGCGGCGGTGCCCACCATCGCGTTCTCCGGGATCACCGACGTGCAGCGGCAGGCGTGGGACCTCGTCGAGGGGCTCGCCCCGGCGTACGGCGACCACTGGTGGTACATCTCCCTGCTCGCGTTCACCCGCCAGGACCAGGGACGGTACGACGAGGCGGGGCTGCTCGCCGAGAGCGCCCTGTCCTGCGAACCCTCGTCCGGCCACGCCGTGCACGCGCAGACCCACGTGTTCTACGAGACCGGCGAGCACGAGGCCGGCCGGGTGTGGCTCGACCACTGGGTCGCCGAGAGCGGCCGGTCGGCCAGCCACCGGGCGCACTTCTCCTGGCACGCCGCGCTCCACGAGCTCGCCCTCGGCGACACCGAGGCCGTGCGGAGGCGGTACTACTCCCAGCTCGCGCCGCCCCAGGTCTGCGGCGTCCGCGGGCTCGTCGACTCCGCGTCGCTGCTCTGGCGGTGGCAGCTCACCACCTCCGGGTGGGACGGCGCCGCGGCTGCTGTGGGGGCCGCACCGGCGTTCGCAGGCGAGGGGCCGGTGCCGCCCGTGAAGCCGATCCTCGAGGCGCTCGACGACGCGCTGGTGCTCCGACCCCAGACCCCGTTCGTGGCGCTGCACTCCGCGGTCGCGCTGACCGCGGCCGGAGACGCCGGACGGCTGGCGGCCCTGCGGCACCACTGCTCGTCGGCGCACGACCCCGTCGTGCGGACGGTCGTCGCGCCGGTCTGCGAGGCGTTCGAGGCGATGCTGGCCGAGGAGTGGGGGCGCGCGGTCGGGCTCCTGTCCGACGCCCTGCCGGTGCTGGTGCGGGTCGGCGGTTCGGCCGCCCAGCGCGAGGTCGTCGAGGAGGCGCTGCTCTTCTGCCTGGTCAGCAACGGCGACGCCGACGGGGCCGCCACCCTGCTCGGGGGCCGGCTCGACCGGCGGCCGTCACCCCTCGACGCCCGCCGCCGGGCCCGGTTGCTCCGGGAGCCCGCCCTCGACGGCCGCTGACCCCCGGCCGCTGACCCGGCACGTCCTGCCCTGTTTCCCCGCCGAGCCGTCGCATCTTCACCGGCTTTCGGGGCCGAGTCGTCGCATCTTCACGCCGTTCTCGCCGCGAGCCGTCGCATCTTCACGAGATTTCGGGGCCGAGCCGTCGCATCTTCACCGCGCCTGCACCGTTCATGTCGCCGACAGGTCTGGGCGGGCCAACGAGATGCGGACGGGCATGAACGACGCCGACCACCCGCATCAGGCAAGCAACGCCGACTGGACCGCCGTACGCCGGCAGGACGCGCCGACTCGACCCTCATCCGGAGTGAAGATGCGACGACTCGGCATCAAAATCACGTGAAGACGCGACGACTCGGCGGGGAAACCGGGTGAAGATGCGACGGGTCGGCGGTCAGCGACCTCCGAGGACGGTCTTCTTGGCGTCGAGGAGCCCGTAGCCGTCGACCGGGGAGTACCCCTTCCCGAGCCGGTTCCGGAACTGCCCGACGATCTTCGAGCCGTTGGTGCGCCGGGCCTCGAAGACCATGCCGCGCGGGTCTCCGGTCCCTTGCGGGATGGAGATCGCGCCGCCGAGCTCGTCGGCGCCGTTGCCCTCGCTGACGTCTCCGAACGGCGACATCGCCAGGTCGCGGTCGACCCCGAAGGTCAGCCACTGGCCACGCTTCAGCCCCTTCGGGAACTTCAGCGTCATCCGCCGGTAGACCCCCTTCGGGGCGTCACCGCCGGCCGGCACCGAGAACACCGCGCGCACGTCCTTCGCGGACAGCCCCCGGCTGGTCGAGCCGACGGTGAACGGGAAGCCGACCTCGCTGAACGGCCCGGCGGCGTCGAACGGCCGGGGGTCGAAGACGATGCCGCCCTTGCCCCGCTTCCCCAGCGCCGTCGGGCTCGCGGTCTCGCCGTAGAACGTGACCTGCTTGAGCGGCTTCTTCCCGTCGTACCGCAACCGGAAGAAGTCGGTGTCGTCCAGCGTGCCCGGCACCGGGCTCCCCTCGGCGCCCTGCGGGCCGAAGGCGCGGACGGTGAGCCCGCCCTTGCGGCCGCCGGAGCGGAACGGGTCGAGGTCGTGGGCGAACGTCGACCGCGACATCAGCCGCCGCATCGCCTCGGGCTTCATGCGCCCGCGCTCGTCGAGCACGAGTGCCGCCACCGCCGCGGCGTGCGGGGCCGCCGCACTGGTGCCGAAGAAGTTCGGCAACGTGTCGGGGTCACGCGTGGTGTCGGAGAAGAAGAACGTGGTGTTCCCGCCGTCGGTCGACGCGATCAGTGGCGAGGTCCGCTGCTGCGGTCGGCGGTACCGGTTGCCCTCGGAGTCGAAGAGCACCGGGAGCCGGCCGCCGACCGAGGTGAAGTACTCCGGCAGGAAGGGCCGGAACGGTTCGTACGCCGCGACGCCGGTGGCTCCCGCGGCCGCCGAGTGGCCGAAGACCGAGGGGGCGAAGGGGTTCTCGTACTCGGTGAAGTACCAGTCCCCGTTGGCCACCGCCCGGAGCCGGGTCGCCTTCATCGGGCCGGTTCCCGCGCGGCTGACGACCATCTGGATCTCGGGGAGCCCGGCGAGCGCGACGATCTCGATCGGGCGGCCGGAAAGGGTGTTGAGGTCGCTCAGCGCCCCGAGGTAGCCGCCGTCGGCGTCGAAGAACAGCACGTTGAAGTCCGCGGTGACCTGCGACGGCGCGGTCACCGGACGGACCACCACCTCGAAGTCGCCGACCTCGCCCTGGAACCCGGTGACGGTGATCGTGTAGTCACCGGCCGTGTCGATCTCGGTCGCCAGCAGCTCGGGGCTGGTGCCGGTGTCGATCGGGCCGACCACCTCGCCGTCGGGGGTCTCGACCGTGAGCAGCAGGTCTGTGGAGCCCGACGGGATGCCGTCGACCCGGATCTCGACCGTGGTCCCGACCTGCTCGGGCGTCGCGGTGAAGGTGAAGCTCGGCTCCGGCTCGGCGGCGGTGATCGCGCCCGTCGCCTCGAAGATCGGGTCGCCGTACGTCGCGCCGTCGAGGTCGAACGGGTCGTCCCACTGGAAGCTGAGGAGCCCGCCGGCCTCACCGAGCGTGATCGTCTGGGCGATGTCGACACCCGGGCCGGGGCGCACGTCCTGCAGCCCGCCGTCGTACAGGTCGGGGTCGACCTGGCTGAAGTCGAGGTCGCTGCCGGCCACGCCGCGCTCCGGCGAGACCAGCCGGACCCGCGACTCCCAGGCGTTCTGCTGCCCCTGGTTGCCGGCGGAGCTGAAGTAGTGGACGCCGTCCGCGGCGACGTCGTCGATCGCGTCGCTGAGGATCGAGTCGGAGAAGAACGGCTCGTCGAAGTAGGCGACGTCGTCGACGATCACGTCGGCGCGGCAGGGCCCGCTGCGGTCGGCGAGCCGGCGGACGTTGTCGGCGAACCCGACGAGGCCGGTGAACGCGGTGGCGAAGCAGAGTCGCGACCGGGGCGCCACGTCGTGGGCGATCTGCAGCATCCCGCGCCCCTCATCGCTGGCGTCGGGGGCGTCGTAGTCCTCGAGGACCACCACGGGGTTCGGGTTGCGGCGGTTGCCGGGGCCCGGGAGGTCACCGGAGGCCACGTCGTCGGCCGCCCGGGTCAGCGGCGGTGCGCCGTTCAGCTCGGTGGCGGTGTCGAAGGAGTCCGACAGCGCGCCGATCGTCACGCCGCTGCCGGTGATCCCGCGCCGGTGCACCTCGTCGACCCGCTGGAACGGCACCCCCGCCCAGTCGACCGAGCCAGCGGAGCCCTGCGGCTTCACGACCTGCGCCAGGGTGCCGGTGCCCTCGAGCGAGGCCAGGGAGCGTACGGCGTCCAGCGGCACGAACCCCTCGAGCGTCCCCACCTCCGGGTCGGTCGCGGTCACGACCATCCCGAGCTCCTCGGCCTGCCGGCGGAACGCCTGCCGCGCGACCCCCTGCTGCGGGGTGAGCGAGACGAGCACCCGCCCGGCGTCGTCGCGGACGGTGAGCGCCTCCTGGTCGAAGCGGAGCCCGCCCACGGCCTTGCGGCGCAGCCGGGTGGTGTCGTCGGCGAGCAGCCGGCCGAGCCCGTTGCCGAGCGCGCTGCGCACCTCGGGGACAGGGGTCGGGTCCACCGCCTCGGACGGTTGCACGCTGCCGGGGACGAGCCCCGCCCCCGCGACCATCCCAACCCCGACGACACCGACGATCCACCGAGCACGCGCCATGCGTGAGCCTCCCCTGTGCGGGCGCCGGTCCGAGCGACGCCTGAGGCCGCGACAGTAGTCCCGTACCCAAGGTCCCGAAAAGGGGGCATTCCGTGGGGGTCCCGCCAAGTCGGGACGTTCGGCGGTCGAATGAAGGCCCCGAACCGGTGCGAAACGGTTGAGCGTCCGGTTAGCGTTCCGGGACGTCGGGCGCCGGGGGGCTCCGACGCGTGAACCTGGGAGCCAGTCTTGAGGCCAGTCGGACGCCTTGTCCTCGCGGTCGTCGCCGCGACCGTCCTCGCCCTGACGGGGTCGCTCGTGGGGTTGGTGACCTCGCCCGCCACCGCGGCGTACAACACGGTGCCGGGGCGCTCGTGGGTGCCCAACGGCGTCGTCTACGACGTGGCCCGGGGCGACGACGTCATCTACATCGCCGGGGACTTCACCAGCCTGCAGGACCCGGCGACCGGCACGACCGCGACCCGGCAGCGGGTGGCCGCGCTCGACGCGGCGACCGGTGAGCTGCTGCCCTGGAACCCGGGGGCCAACGACACCGTCCGCGCGATCGACGCCGCGGGCGGCACCGTCTACTTCGGCGGCGAGTTCTCCCAGGCGAACGGCGAGCCCGCGACGCGCATCGCCGCGGTAGGGGCCGACGGCAGCGCGGTCCCGGGGTGGAGCGCGCAGGTCAACAACACGGTCGTGCGCATCGTCGCGACGCCCACCGCGGTCTACATCGGCGGCCAGTTCGGGGCGGTGAACGGCGTCCAACGGCCGCGGCTGGCCCGGCTGGAGCCGGGCACCGGTGCCCTGGTCAGCACCTTCAACGCCCAGGTCTCCGGCGGTCGGGTGAACGCGATCGCCCTCTCGCCGGACGGCACCCGGCTCTACCTCGGCGGCACCTTCTCCCAGCTGCGCGGGCAGAGCCGGGTCTTCCAGGGCGCGGTCGACGCCGAGACCGGAGCGGTCTCGACGTCATGGGCACCGCCGGCCCGCTGCGACATCTGCCACATCTTCGACATGGTCGCCGACGGCGACCGGGTCTTCGCCGCGGTGGGCGGCGGCGGCGGCCGTGTCCTGGCCTGGAACGAGAACGGCGGGGTCGCCTGGCAGCGGCGCGGGGACGGCGACGTGCAGGCGATCGACGTGGACTCCGGGATCGTCTACGCGGGCGGCCACTTCGGTCCGCTGTTCGAGGGGCAGACCCGCCACATGCTGGTCGCGCTCGCGGTGTCCAACGGCGCCGTCCAGGGCTACCGGCTGCCGTTCACCGGCTCCGACTTCCCCGGCATCTGGGCGGTCCTCGCCGACAGCTCGGGGCTCCACATCGGCGGCTCCTTCCGGTTCAGCGGCGGCAACCCGGCACGCCGCTACGCCCGGATGAGCTACATCGTCGAGCCGCCGTCGGCGCCGCAGGACGTCACCGCCACGGCGGTCGGCCGCGAGGTGCGGGTCAGCTGGGGCGCTCCCGTCAGCGACGGCGGCGGGATCGACCGCTACCGCGTCTTCGTGAGCCCGCGCGGGAACTTCGCCGACGACCAGGTCTGCCAGGTGACCCGGCGCAGCTGCACGGTCCCCATCGGCCCCGACGGGCTCGTCGAGGGGCAGACGTACACGTTCACGGTCCGGGCGCTGAACAGCGCCGGTGTCGGCCCGCTCTCCGCTGCGTCCGCCCCGGTCGTCGCCGACGGTGTCGGGCCGCGCACCACGGTCAAGCAGCCGAGGTGGCGCACGGTCACCGGCACGACCGGGCAGCTCCGCTGGACCGCGACCGACCCGTCGGGAGTGTCGGAGTACCGCGTCGCGACGCGCTCGGGAGTCGCGCGCAAGAAGGGGTACGGCGCCTGGACCACCACCTCCACCACGGCCACGTCGACCACGCTGGCGTTCGCGCCGGGTCGGACGGTGTGCGTGAAGGTGCGGGCGGTCGACGGGCTGGGGAACCTCGGCCCCTGGTCCGCGGTGGCGTGCCGCTCGACCCCGACCGACGACCGGGCGTTCAAGGCCAAGGGCACCGTGAAGCGGCTCTCCGGCGCGTCGTACTTCGGCGGCACCGCGAGCCGGATCACCGGCCCGAAGAGCGAGCTCCGGCTGGGGAAGGTGCTGGCGAAGAACGCCTCGCTCGTCGCCTGGTCGTGCTCGACCTGCGGCAAGGTGCGGGTCTACTACGGCAAGAAGCTGGTGAAGACGGTCAACCTCAAGGGCGCCGCGAAGCAGCGCGTCGTCGCGCTGCCAGCCACCGGCAAGGCCGGGCGCAAGCCGATGAAGGTCACCCTGCGGCCGGCGAACAAGAAGCCGGTCGTGGTCGACGGCGTCGCGCTGCTGCCGCGCTGACCTGGCTCAGCCTTCCTCGAACCGCATGGCGTCGAGGTTCCAGTAGCCGCGCAGGTTGAGGATCCGGCCGTCGTCGTCGACGCGGTAGCAGAACACGCCGCGGACGGTGCTGGTGAGCCCGCCCTCGAAGGAGCTTCGCAGCGTCATCACGTGCGCGACCTCGTGCGGCGAGCTCGACGGGAACGTCTCCTCGCAGGTGATCCGCAGGTCGTTGGTGACGATGTTCCGGTCGTAGAACTCCTCGACCGCCGCGCGCCCCGGACCCCCGTCCCGTCGGGGTTGGTGATCGCCAGCCCGATCGGGACCTCGATCACCACGTCGTCGGCCATCAGGGAGAGCCACCCGTCGCGGTCGTGGGACTGGACCGCCGCCCAGGACGCGCGGGAGGCCCTCATCGCCGGCGTCTCGGTCTTCTCGTCCGTCATGCGCGCCATCCGGCCCCGTCGGCACTAGCCTGACGCGGTGCGGACCACCCGCTTCTTCCGGACCACCCCCTGCGCGATCCTCCTCGTCGTGCAGCTCCTGGGGGTGCTCGCCTACCCCTTCATGGAGGACACGGTCGCGGGCCAGTCGCTGCTCGCCCTGTTCGGTCTGCTGGTGCTCGGCATCGCCCTCCTCGCGATCCGGATGACGCCGCTGCTGTGGTGGGTGGCGCTCGGCATCGCGGGCCCGTCGGTGGGGCTGCTGCTCGCCCAGGCGGTCACCAACAACGGCGACCTGGCGCCGTGGAGCGCCGGCTTCGAGGCCGCGCTCTACTTCTACGCCGCCGCCGCGATGATCGTCTACATGCTCGAGGACGACCGGGTCACCACCGACGAGCTGTTCGCGATCGGCGCGGTCTTCACCCTCCTCGCGTGGGGCTTCGCCTACGTGTACGTCGTGGTGCAGGCCGTCGACCCCGGGAGCTTCATCGCGGCGCTCTCCCCCGACGAGTCACGGTCGTGGACGGAGATGCTCTACCTCTCCTTCTCGACCCTCTCGGGCGTCGGGCTCTCCGACGTGGTGCCGGTGAAGGGTCACGCCCGGAGCGTGGTGATGATCGAGCAGGCCGCCGGGCTCTTCTACATCGCGATGGTGGTCACCCGGCTGATCGGGCTCCAGGCGGCGCGCCGCGCGTCGCGCCACTGACCCCGTGTGAGCCGGCGTCGGAGGGGTACCGGACGCGCGCAAGCGCCCCTCGGGGGCGGCACCGACGACAGGAGGCTCCCATGGCCACCGGCGAGACCGGTTTCGACGACGTCACCTTCGACCTCATCTCGGTCCAGTACCACTCCCTCAAGGCCGGCCACGACTACGGCCAGTACGTCCGCGACGCCGAGAACGCGAACCAGCAGGAGATCGCGGACTTCTTCCGCCAGGTCATGGAGGAGGACTCGAACCGCGCGAAGAAGTGCCACGAGTTCCTCCGCCGGCTGGGCGGGACGGACAACACCAGCCCGCAGTCCGGACCGGCCTGACGGACCGGACCGGACGTCGGCGGTCAACCACCGAGGCCGGCGTCGCGGGCCCGGGCCACCGCCTCGGCGCGGCCGGCCACGTGCAGCTTGGCGAAGACGTTCGACACGTGGTTGCGGACCGTCTTGTCGCTGACGACGAGCTGCCGCGCGATCGCGGCGTTGGTGAGCCCGCGGGCCACGAGGTCGAGCACCTCCCGCTCCCGCTCGGTCAGCTCGGGGAAGGGCGTGACCTCCGGACCGCTGCTGCCGGACGCGAAGTAGGAGAGCACCCGCCCCGCGATCCCGGACGAGAACACCACCTCCCCGTGCGCGACGGCGTCGAGCGCCCGGGCGATCTCGGCCCGGTCGGCGCCCTTGAGGAGGTACCCCTTCGCCCCCGCCCGTACGGCGCTGAACACCGACTCGTCGTTCTCGAGCATCGTCAGCACCAGCACTGCGGTGCCGGGGTGCTCCGCGGTGATCTCCCGGGTCGCCTCCACGCCGTTGAGCTCCGGCATGTGCAGGTCCATCACGACGACGTCCGGGCGGAGCTCGGTGACCATCGCGACCGCCTCGCGACCGTCGCCGGCCTCGCCGACGACCTCCTTGTCGGCCATCGTCGCGATCGCGGTCACCAGCCCCTCGCGGTAGAGGGGGTGGTCGTCGACCACCAGCACCCGGACCGTCATGCCGCCCCCACCGGCACCGGCGCGAACGGCAGCGTCGCGGTCACCAGGGTGCCGTCGTCGTCCGAGTGGAGGGTGAACCGCCCGCCCAGCTCCTCGGCCCGCTCCCGCATGGTCGTCATGCCGAGCCCCGTCGGGGCTGCCTGCGGGAGCCCGGTCCCGTCGTCGGCCACGGTCACCTCCAGCGCGTCGTGGCCCGCGACGATCCGCACCCGGACGACCGACGCCCCCGAGTGCCTGACCGCGTTGCCGGCCGCCTCGCCGACGAGGTGGTACGCCGCGACCTCCACCGCGGCGGGCAGCTCCGGGAGCGCGTCGACCTCCGCGACCACGCGGGTCCGGCCCGTCGAGAGCCGGTCGGCGAGCGCGTGCACGGCGGTGACGAGCCCCAGCTCGTCGAGGGTGGGCGGCCGGAGCTCGTGGACCAGCGCGCGGACGTCGGCGACCGCGGCGTTGAGCCTCGGCACCAGCCGGTCCAGCACCGCGACGGCGGCGGCGGGGTCCTCGGCCGCGAGGTCCCGGGCGGTCTCCGCGTGCAGCGCCAGGGCCGCGAGCGACGGACCGACCCCGTCGTGCAGGTCCCTCCTGAGCCGCCGGCGCTCCTCCTCCCGGGCCAGCACCACCGCCTCGCGGGCCCGCTGCGCCTCACGGGAGAGCAGCACGGTGTGGGCGGCCACCGCAGCCTGGGCGGCGAGCCGGTCGAGGGCCCGGACGTCTGCGTCGTCGAACCCCGCGGAGCGGCGCACCGCGAGGACGCCGAGCCGCTCCCCCGCGTAGACGAGGTCGACGGCCACCTCCTCACCCGCCCCTCCGCCGTACGACGCCACGGTGCCGTCCCCGAGGGCGAGCCGGGCCTCCTGCGCGCGCAGGGAGCGGGCCACCTGCTCGACCACCGACGGGAGCACCCGCTCGACGAGCTCGTCGGGGGCGGCCACGGAGCCGAGCCGGTCCCCGAGCCTGGCCAGCACCGCGTAGGGCTCCTCGGCGTCGCCGTGCACCCACCGGTTCACGTGGCGCTGCAACCAGGTCCGGGCCGGCAGCGCGAGCAGGGCGATGACGGTGGTGGCGACGATCGGAGCGCCGGTGCTCTCCCCGAGCACCTCGCCGAGGAACCACACGGTGGCGGCGTACACCCCGGCGACGACCGCGGAGAGCAGGCCGTAGACCAGCGACCGGGAGATGACGACATCGACCTCCCACAGCCCGTGGCGCAGCACGGCGACGCCGATCGCCGCCGGGAGCGGCACCATCGCGAGCCCGGCGACCACCTCGGTCGTGGCCACCGGGAGCACTTGGGCGAGTCCGAACAACAGGACGGTGCCGGCGTAGCCGAGCAGCACCCACTTGAGCTGCTGCCGCTGCACGTCGACCGCGCCCTGCCACCGCACCACCAGTGAGGTGAAAGCGACCAGGACGGCCACCACCAACGCGCTGCCGCCGACGACCCAGACCACCGGGTCGCCCATCGCCTCCACCGCGACCGGGTTCCGTGCACCGGCGAAGGGCTCGGGGAAGTCCTGCGCGTCGTACGGCGTGAGCGCCCAGGACACGGACACCACCAGCAGGGTCGCCGTGCTCAGCACGAGCGCGGGCCACCAGCGCGGGGACGGCAGCCGCCCCTCGGGGAGGAGCAGCGGCAACAGGGCGGCGATCGCCACATAGCCCGGCGCCCAGCACCACGACCCCAGCCACAGCGACCACTCCCGGCCGGGGACGGCCGTGCCGAGGAACGCGTACTCCTGCAGCAGCAGCGATCCTCCTTGGGCGAGCGCCACCGCACCCATCAGGTTCCGCAGGACCGTCGCGTCGCTGCGGCGCAGCAGGACCGAGCCGAGGCCGTACGCGAGGGACGCGGCGAAGCCCATCAGCCAGAACGAGGGCTCGCTGGTGCGGCCGGCCGCGGCGTTCGCGGCGTGCAGCCCCGCGCCGAGCAGACCGGCGACGACACCGACAGCTCCGAGGACCACTCCCATGACGGCATCTTCGCGGTCGGGGTATCCCGTCGTCACGGGACACGGTGTCCCGACCAGGTCGGTGTCCCGGACCGTGGGCGCCGGGACAACTCCGCCACGACGGTGGTGCCACTGACCACACCACTGAGAGGGAGGACGTCATGACGACGCTCACCAACCACCGCCCCACCGTCACCGCCACCCGCCGCCTCCCGGCACCGGGGCTCGCCGCCGGGATCCTCGTCCTGCTGATGGGAGCGATCGGCGGGTACGGCGCGATCTACTTCACCGGCCTCGAGGGGTGGGACGACTTCGGGATCACCTACGTCACGACGTACGAGTGCATCGCCGTGACCGCGCTGCTCTCCGGTGTCGCCCTGCTTCGGGGCTACCGTCTCGGGCTCGTCGGGGTCCTCTGGTACGCCTCGTTCCAGGTGGTGTTCACGCTCTGCAAGCTCGTGACCATCCAGGAGGTCGAGGCCATCCCCTTCGGCGTGGCCGCGCT
Source organism: Nocardioides caldifontis (assembly GCF_008087345.1). Lineage (GTDB taxonomy): Bacteria > Actinomycetota > Actinomycetes > Propionibacteriales > Nocardioidaceae > Marmoricola_A > Marmoricola_A caldifontis. Next base: position 22,071 of record NZ_VHIB01000001.1, read on the forward strand.
GGTCGTCCTCGCCCTCGCCACGCGCCCCTCCGTCCGGACCCACGTCCGCTGACCCCACCCCGGGGTTGTCGAGCCGCCCCTCGGCGCGCTGGCGCGCCACGAGGGGCGGCTCGGCACACCTACGACTTCTCCTCCTGGGCGGCCTGCCGGTCGAGGAGCTCGCGGGCGTGCCGGCCGTCCTCCCCCTCGGCGTCGAGCCCCTGGCGGAACGAGTCGAGCTTCTGCTCACCGGCCGGGAACGGCGGCAGCAGCGGGACATCGGCGTCCACGACCGCCTCGACGAGGAACGGGCGGTCCGCCGACAGCGCCTGCTCCCACGCGGCGCCGACCTGGTCGGGCGAGTCCACGGTGGTCCCGGCCAGCCCGAGCAGCTCGGCCCAGCCGGCGTAGGGCACGTCCGGCAGCGACTGGCTGGTGTCGAACCGAGGCTCGCCCTCCATCTCGCGCTGCTCCCAGGTGACCTCGGCGAGGTCGCGGTTCTTCAGCACCAGCACGACGAAGCGGGGGTCCGCCCAGTCCCGCCACCGGTCCGCCACGGTGACCAGCTCCGCCAGACCGTTCATCTGCATCGCCCCGTCGCCGAGGAGCGCGACCACCGGCCGGTCGGGGGCCGCCAGCTTGGCCGCGAGCCCGTACGGGATCCCGGAGCCCATGGTCGCCAGCGTCGACGACAGGTGCGCCTGCACGCCCTGCGGCAGCCGCAGGTGGCGCGCGTAGTGGTAGACCACCGACCCGACGTCGACGCTCACCTGCGCGTCCGCCGGCAGGCGGTCGGAGAGCTCCCGCACCACCAGCTCGGGGTTGAGTGGCTCCGCTGGCAGCGCGGCCCGCTCCGCGGAGAGCCGGTGCCACTCCGCGACCTTCGCCTCCACCTCGGGGCGCCAGGTTTCCTGTCGCTCCGACAACAACGGCAGGAGGCGCTCCAGCGTCTCGGCGGCGTCACCGGTGAGCCCGACCTCGACCGGGTAGCGGTTGCCGAGGTGGCGGCCGTCGAGGTCCACCTGCACGGCACGGGCCTGGCCGGGCGCCGGGTAGTACTCGGTCCACGGGTCGTTGCTGCCGACCACGAGCAGCGTGTCGCACTCGTGCATCAGCCAGCCGCTCGCGGTGGTGCCGAGGTGGCCCATCACCCCGCAGCTGTAGGGCAGCGTCTCGTCCCAGAACGGCTTGCCGAGCAGGCTCGTCGTCACGCCGGCGCCGAGCCTCTCCGCGACCGCGCGCACCTGCTCCTGCGCGTGCCGCGCACCCTGCCCGACCAGCAGCGCGACGCGACGTCCGGCGTTCAGCACCTCGGCCGCGGCCGCCAGGTCTTCGTCGTGCGGGACCACCCGCGGCGGCCGCCACCCGGGGCTGCTGACCTGCACGCCGTGCTCGTGCGGCGGCTGCTCGGGCGCCTCCTCCTTCTGCACGTCGTGCGGCACGACCACCACCGTCGGCGACCGGGTGGCCAATGCCGCTCGGAAGGCGCGGTCGAGCACCATCACCGCGTGCTCGGCGGCGTAGACGGTCTGGCAGTACTGCGCCGCCACGTCCTTGAACAGCGTCTGCAGGTCGATCTCCTGCTGGTACTCCGACCCCAGTGCCGTCGTCTGCTGCTGGCCCACGATCGCCACGACGGGGACGTGGTCCAGCTTCGCGTCGTACAGCCCGTTGAGGAGGTGGACCGCACCCGGGCCCTGGGTGCTGGTGACCACACCGACGCCGCCCGTGTACTTCGCGTGGCCGACCGCCATCAGCGCGGCGGCCTCCTCGTGGCGCGCCTGCACGAGCTCCGGGGTGCCGCCCGCCCGGCGGAGCGCGCCCATGAACGTGTTGATGCCGTCGCCGGAGTAGCCGAAGAGCCGGGGCACCCCCCAAGCCTGGAGCCGTTCCACGAGAAGATCCGCCACGAGCTTCGCCATGGCTGCGGCGTACCCGGATCGGGTCGTTGTGACGCCTGCCTACCGTGGGCGCCATGCAGCAGCGACGCCTCGGCACCCGGCAGGTCAGCGCGATCGGGCTGGGCGCCATGCCCATGTCGGTCCGCACGCACAACGACGAGGAGCGGTCGCTCGCGACGATCCGCCGGGCCGTCGAGCTCGGCGTGACTCTGGTGGACACCGCGGACGCCTACGCGCCGGACGAGGCGACCTTCGGCCACAACGAGCGGCTGGTCGCGAAGGCGCTCCGCGAGGTCGGCGCCGACCACGTGCTGGTGGCGACGAAGGGCGGCCACACCCGCAGCGGCACCGACTGGGGGCTCGACGGGTCGCCGGAGCACCTCCGCAAGGCGTGCCTGGCGTCGCTCGAGCGGCTCGGCGTGGAGCGGATCGACCTCTACCAGCACCACCGCCCCGACCCCGAGGTGCCGTACGACGAGACGGTCGGTGGGCTGAAGGCGCTGCTCGACGAGGGGCTCGTCGCCGCGGTCGGGCTCTCGAACGCCGACCCCGACCAGATCCGGCTGGCGCACGGTGTCCTCGGCGACGGGCTGGTCGCGGTGCAGAACCAGTTCTCCCCCGCCTTCCGGAGCTCGCGGCCCGAGATCGACCTGTGCGCCGAGCTCGGGCTGACCTTCCTCGCCTGGAGCCCGCTGGGCGGGATGGGCGACGCAGCAGCGCTCGGCAGCAAGTGGAGCGGCTTCGCCGAGGTGGCCCGCCGCCACGGGGTCAGCCCGCAGCGGATCTGCCTGGCCTGGGAGCTGTCGCTCTCCGACGCGGTCGTGCCGATCCCGGGAGCGAGCCGGCCGGAGTCGGTCGAGGACTCCGCGGCCGCCGCCGAGCTGGAGCTCGACGAGCAGGACCTGGCACTGCTAGGTGGTTGAGCTCGTCGAAACCCTCAGACCAGCACCGCCAGGACCACCCCCGCCACCACGCCGCCCACCGCGACGGCACCCGCCATCGCAGCGGTCGCCCGCCACCCCAGCGCCTTGCCGACCATCACCGCCGAGGGGACGCTCAGCGCCGGGAGCGTGACCAGCAGCGCTCCGGCCGTCCCGGCCCCCGCGCCGGCCGCGAGGAGCGCCGCGACGACGGGGATCTCGCCGCCGGTCGGGATGACGAGCAGCGTGCCGGCCACCGCGGCGACGAGCAGGGCCGCGACGCCGAGGGACGCCTCGAGCGAGGAGAACCCGCTGAGCCACGGGCTGAGCAGCCCCATGACGAAGACCAGGGCGAGGTACTCCGGCACCAGGACGAGGACGAACCGGCTCAGCGACCGCACGTACCGACCGGGCAGCTCGGCCACCGCAGGCGGCTCCTCGGGCGTCGGCACCGCGACGGTCCCGTCACCGAGAAGCCGGCCGATCAGCGCGCTGGCGCCGACGACCACGAGAACCCCGACCAGGACACGGGTGGCGAGCAGCTCCCACGGCAGCACGATCGCGAGGAAGAGGATCACTGCGGGGTTCAGCAGCGGGTTGCCCACCCAGTAGGCGAGCGCGGCGCCCGTCGAGACGCCGGAGCGGCGCAGTCCCACCGCGACCGGGGCGGTGCAGCAGGAGCACATCATGCTCGGCAGCGAGGCCGCGCCGCCGACCAGCGCCTGCCCGACAGGGGTACGGCGGTTCATCAGCCGGACCAGCCACGCCCGCGGGACGAGCGCGTCGATGGCGGCGGCGACGAGCAGCGCCACGACGACGGCCTTCCACACCGCGTCGACGTACGCCCGGGTGAACTCCCAGGCCCCGCTCAACGACGGGGCGTCGCCGGCCGACTCGAAGATCGCCCCGGACGGCCAGGCGGGCTGGTCGACCAGCGACCAGGTCCGTTCCCAGTAGGGCATCCACTTGGCCCAGCTGAGCCCGACGACGAGGAGGAGCAGGAGGACGCCGAGGCCGACGAAGTCGGCGCGCGAGGGTCGCCGAGGTGCTGCGAGGGGCGCGCTCACGCGCCGATCCTGCGTGCCGGTGTGCGCGAGGGCAAGGTCACGCCGGCTTGTTCGACGGGCAGTCCGGGTTGGGGCAGTAGTCGACGGCCGCCATCTCGCCGGGGCGCAGCTCGGGGCGGTCGAGCTTCTCGGGGTTCATGTCGACGGTGGCGTGCGCCAGCTCCGTCCCGCACGTCGCACAGGTCTGCGTCCACTGCTGGTCATCGGGTGTCTCGGTCACGACCCACTCCTACCCAGCCAGCCGGTAGGAATCCTCCAGCAGCTCGACGAGCTCGGTCTCCCCGATCCGGTCGAGCCGGGCGAGGACGAGCAGCGGCGAGCGGTCGTGGTGCGGCGTCCAGTAGAAGGTGTCGGGCTGCGACCCCGCGAGCACGTCGCGCTCCTCGGTCTTCACGGTGAGCACGCCGTCCTCCCACATCCGGGCGAAGAGCTTCCCCCTCTTCCCGGTGCCGCGGAACCACGTGGGCTGCCCCCAGCTGGGCCGTTCGGTGACGTCCGGCATCGCCAGGCAGAGCCGGCGCACGTCGTCCTCGGTGGCCACGGGTCACCGACCGATCTGCGTGCGCACGGCGTAGAGCTCGGGGAAGAAGGTCAGCTCCAGCGCCGCCTTGAGGAACGGCGCCCCGCTGGACCCGCCCGTGCCCGGCTTCATGCCGATGATCCGCTCGACGGTCTTGAGGTGGCGGAACCGCCAGTTCTGGACGTTCTCCTCGAGGTCGACGAGCTCCTCGCAGGTCTCGTACTCCGACCAGTGCTCGTCGGGCGCCTCGTAGACCGCCCGGATCACCGGGACCAGTGCCTCCTCGAACTGCCAGGCCTGGGTGACGTCACGCTCCAGCACGTGCGCGGGGACGGCGTGCCCCCGGCGGGCCAGGTAGCGGAGGAACTCGTCGTACAGCGACGGCATCTCGAGGGCCTCGCGGACGACCGCCTGCGCGGCCGGGTCGGCCTCGAACACCTTGAGCATCGCCGGGTTCTTGTTGCCGAGGACGAACTCCACGGCACGGTACTGCCACGACTGGAACCCGCTGGCGTTGCCGAGAACGCCTCGGAACTCGGCGTACTCGCTCGGGGTCAGCGTCGCGAGCACCGACCACTGCTCGGTCAGCGTCCGCTGGATGTGCTTGACCCGGGCGATGCGCTTGAGCGCCGGCGCGAGGTCGTCGTCGCGGAGCAGCTCGCAGGCGTTGCGGAGCTCGTGGAGGACCAGCTTGAGCCACAGCTCGGTGGTCTGGTGCTGGACGATGAACAGCAGCTCGTCGTGGTGCTCCGGGTCGCTCAGCGGCCGCTGCGCCGACAGCAGCGTCGGGAGGTCGAGGTAGCCGCCGTAGCTCATCCGGTCGGAGAAGTCGGTGACGACCCCGTCCTCGAGCGCGCGGGTGTTCCCTCGGATGCCGGTCTCCCTCACCCGGCCACCATAGAGCGGGCGTCAGGCCTCGTCGTCGGAGCCTTCCTTGACGGTGATGGTCCGCTCGGGCACGTCGTCGCGGACCACGATCAGCGAGGCGGCGTACGACGCGGCGAGCCACCCGTTGGCGACCCACCAGTTCTTGCCGAGGTCGGACTTGAGGGCCCAGGCGAGGTCCGCGGCGACGACGTACGGCGCGACGCAGAAGGGGCACTCCGCGAGCACCGACCACTCGGTGCCCTCGGTCATCTCGACGTACTTGCGGCGGACGAACGACATCGGCGGCCAGTGGTCCTTCGTGACCAGCCGGGTCAGCCGGGCGGCGCTCACGACCCCGACAGCCGCGGCGGCGACGATCGTCAACGGGTCCTTGGTCGGCATGGGCATCCTCTCGGCGGGGTGGGGGACCCCTCCGGCGTACCCGCGGACCGGGACGACAAACGGCTCAGGCGGCCAGCAGGTGCCCCGCGCCGAGCAGCTCGAAGACCGTGCGGACGATCCGTCGCGGCCCGACCAGCATGACGATCCGGCCGGTGGCCAGGAGGTCCTCCCGCAGCCGCAGCAGGGCGTCGGCGCCGGCCGAGTCGGTGAACACGAGGCCGGACAGGTCGAGCATGACCCGGTCGACCTCCTCGAGGCTCAGCCCCGTGATGCTGTCGAGGAGGTCGACGCAGCTCAGGTCGATCTCGCCCTGGAGCCGGACGAGGAGCGCGGGCGGGTCGATCTCGACCAGGACGGTGAGGAGGGGGAGGTCCATGGGGGCACCTGGGCCGATCTCCCGGAGGACCCGGGACGATGCGGATGCGGCGCCACGCCTTGACCACCGCGCCAGCAGAGCTGGTGGTTCGACACTACGCCCCGCAGCCCCTCCTGGCGAACGTTGATCGCACAACGCATGCAGCTGCCCGAGAGGTCGGGACACGGCGCCCTCCCGGTCGGGACGCCGGGCTCGCCAGAGTCCTCCACGACCACGAGATCGACGCTCGAAGGAGAGCACCATGACGCACACCTCCACCGCCCCCGGCACCCTGGGCCTCGCGCCCGTGACCAGCTCCCACGCGCCGAGCCGTCTCTGGGCGTACGCCGGGGTGGCGGCCGGCCTCCTCGGGACGGTCGGGATGCAGGCCTCCCTGGGGGTGGACGCCGTCTACGACGAACGGTTCGCCGGCGACCCGCAGCGGATCATGGACCGGCTCGAGGAGTGCGTCCCGTCGATCCTCACCTTCCACACCACGACGATGCTGGCGACCGTGCTGCTCCTCGTCTTCGGCGCGGGGCTGCGGCGGAGGCTCCGCCAGCAGGCGCCGGCCGACAGCCTGCTCCCCGACGTCGCGCTCGGCGGGACCTTCCTCACCGCGGTCGCCGGGCTGCTCGGCGCCGGCTTCACGACCGAGATGGTCTTCGGGGTCACCAACGACGACTCGAAGCTGACCCCGGAGATGGCGGTCGTGTTCGCGCACTGGATCGGCACGATCCCGTGGCTGTGGGTCGGTGCGGGCGTCACCGGCATCGCCGTCGCGGTGGCTGCCCTGCGCCACGCCGCAGCACCCCGCTGGATCGGCTGGGTCGCGGCGCTCCTCGGCGGCGTCACGCTGCTCGCCGGGCTCTCGCCGCTGCAGTACATGGCCGGCTTCTCCGGCCCGGTCCTCGTGCTGGTCGCCGCCGCCGGCTTCGCCTTCGGCGACCGGGCGGCGCACGCCGGTCGGTGACGCCACCCACGGGGCAGCGGGCGCACTAGAGTTCCCGTCCTCATGACGTCCGCGCTCTCCCTACCGTCCCCCCATCGGGACGGGCTCCCCCGGGTCGCCACGGCCGTCGCCGTGGTGGCCTGGGGGCTCGCCCTGGTCTCGACCGTCCTGCTGCTCGCGGCCCGGCCGCCGCTCAGCGAGGACCTGCTCTTCTTCCTCGTCGACGTCACGGTCGCGACCGTCTACGGCACGGTCGCGGCGGTGGTGCTGGCCCGTCGGCGCCACGTCGTCCCCGCCGTGCTCGGGATCGCGGCGGTCGGGGGCGGTCTCGCCGGCCTCGGGGCGGCGTACGAGCAGCTCTCCTGGGCGCGCGGCGGGCTGCCGCTCGAGGAGGAGATCGGGCGGCTACAGGGCACGGCCTGGATGCCCGGGACCTTGGCGCTGTTCCTGGTGGTGCCCTGGCTGGTCCGCGACCACCCGCTGCGCTGGTGGTCCTGGGCGGGCGTCGCGGCCGGGGTTGCCGTCACGACCACGTTCACCGTCGCGGCCGGGTTCCAGCTGGTCGACGACATCCGCGGCCTCACCGCGCTCGCGATGGTGGTGGGGTCGGCCGCCGCGGCGGAGGTGGAGTGGCGCCACCGGCGCGGCCCGGTCGCCGAGCGCAACGGGCTCGGCTGGCTGGCCGTCGGGTCGCTGGGCATCGCGTTGTCGTTCGCCCCGTTCCTGTTCCCGTTCGACGCGATGCCGGTGCCGTACTGGTTCACCCCGGTCGTCCAGCTCGCCACCCAAGCGGTCTACCCGGCGGCGGTCCTCACCGCGGTGCTGCGCGGCCGGATGTGGGACCTCGGGCTCGCGGTCAGCCGGGCGACGCTGGCCGGGCTGCTGACCGTGGGGCTGCTCGCGCTGTACCTCGTCGTCGTGCCGCTGGTGTCCGCGCTGATGCCGGACGGCGCCGCGGCGCTGGTCGGCGCCGGCGTGGTCGCGGTGGCCGTGCAGCCCGCGCGGCTCTGGCTGGGCCGGCTGGTCGAGCGGCTGGTGTACGGCGCCGCCGCGGACCCGGCCCGGCTGGTGCGCCGCATCGGCTCGAACCTCCGCACGGACGACCCCGACCTCCTCCTCGAGGGGCTGGTCGCCGACCTCGGCCGGGCGATGCGGCTGGAGTCGGTGCGGCTCGAGGCCCCGCCCCTCGCCGAGGTCGTGTGGGGCTCCCCGACCTCGGCCCCGCGTTCGGTGCCGCTGCTCCACCGGGGCACGACCGTGGGCGGGCTGGAGGTCACCCTGCCGGCCGGCGAGGCTCTCGGGACCCGCGACGAGGCGACGCTGCGCGACCTCTCCGCGGTGCTCGCCACCGCCGTCGCCGTGACCCTCGCGGGGCACGAGGTCGCGGCCGCCCGCGACCGGCTCTCGCGGGCGCGGCTGGAGGAGCGACGGCTGATCCGGCGCGAGATCCACGACGGGCTCGGCCCGTCCCTGGCCGGGCTCCGGCTGGGGCTCCAGGGGGTCCGCAACCTGCTCGCCACCGACCCGGCGGCCGCCGAACAGCTCCTGGGCGCGCTCCAGGAGGAGCTCGACCAGCGGGTCGACGAGGTGCGCTCCCTGTCCCACCAGCTGCTGCCACCGGTGCTCGACGAGCTCGGGCTCGACGCGGCGCTGACCGAGCTCGCGACGAGGTACGCCGAGGAGGGGGTGGAGGTCTCCGTGACCAGCGAGGGGGTGGAGACCGTGGATCCTGCGCTGGCCGGCGCGGCGTACGGCATCGCGACGGAGGCGGTGGTGAACGTGGTCCGGCACAGCGGCGCGAGCCGCTGCTGGGTCGACGCCCGCGTGGTCGACGAGGCGCTCGTCCTCACCGTCGCCGACGACGGCCGCGGGGTCCCCGCCGATGCGAGGGGCGGCGTGGGCACCCATTCGATGCGGGAGCGCGCCGAGGAGCAGGGCGGCCGGGTCGAGCGGCTGCCGCGCGAGGGCGGCGGCACCGTGGTCCGCGCCACGCTGCCGGTCGGGGTGGTCGCCCGTGGCTGACCAGGTCTCGCTCGTGGTGGTCGACGACCATCCGGTGTTCCGGCTCGGGATGGTCGCGCTGCTCGGCACGATCGACGGGTTCACGGTCGTCGGCCAGGCGGCGACGCGCGCCGAGGCGCTGGAGGTCGTCGACCAGCACACCGACGTGGTGCTGATGGACCTGCACCTCGGCGACGACTCCGGCATCGAGGCGACCCGCGACCTGGTCCGTCGCCACCCGCACGTGCGCGTCCTGGTGGTCACGATGCGCGAGGACGACGAGTCGGTGGTCGCGTCGGTGCGGGCCGGGGCGCGCGGCTACCTGCTCAAGGCCGCCTCGCCCGCGGAGGTCGAGCGAGCGGTCCGGGCGGTCGCGAACGGCGAGATGATCCTCGGTCCCCAGGTCGCCGAGCGGGCGATGGCCGCCGTCGTCTCCGGTCGTACGGCGGTGCGGCTGCCGTTCCCCGAGCTGACCGACCGGGAGCGCGAGGTGCTCGACCTGCTGGCCCGCGGCTTCGACAACACCACGATCTCCCGGCGGCTGGTGCTCAGCCCGAAGACGGTCCGCAACCACGTCGCGAACGTGCTGGCGAAGATCGGGGCTCCCGACCGGGCCGCCGCGATGATCCGTGCCCGCGAGGAGGGGCTGGGGGTCGACTAGGCGGGCAGCCGGTCGTACTCCTCGACCAACGCGCGCATCCGCAGCGCGACCGCCTCGGTGAACGCACCGTTCTCCGCCTGCCAGCTCCAGTTGCCCTCGGCGGAGCCCGGGGTGTTCATGCGCGCGGAGGCGTCGAGCTCGAGCAGGTCCTGGGCGGGCACGACGGCGAGCCGCGCGTGCGACGCCATCGCGAGCCGGACGAGGGCCCACGGCATGTGCTCGGAGGGGTCGAGCAGGTGGCGCCGCACCTCGCCGCGCTCCTCCTGGCTCTGCGCCTCCCACCAGCCCATGGTGGTGTCGTTGTCGTGGGTGCCGGTGTAGGCGACCGTCGCCTCCTCGTGGTTCTCCGGGAGGTAGGCGTTGTCGGCGTTGCCGTCGAAGGCGAAGTGGAGCACCTTCATGCCCGGCAGCCCCGCGCCGGTCCGCAGCGCGTTGACCTCGGCGGTGATGATGCCGAGGTCCTCGGCGACGAGGGTGCCGGTGCCCGCGGTGTCGAGCAGGGCGGCGAGCACGTCCGGCCCCGGGTTCTCCACCCACTCCCCCTCCCGCGCGGTCGGGGCGTCGGCCGGCACGTGCCAGGCGGCCTGGAAGCCGCGGAAGTGGTCGATGCGCACGAGGTCGAAGAGCTTGCGCTGGTTGGCGATCCGCAGCCGCCACCAGGCGAAGTCGTCGGCGGCCATCGCGTCCCAGTCGTAGTGTGGGTTGTTCCAGCGCTGTCCGTCCTCGGAGAAGTAGTCCGGAGGCACCCCGGTCACCGTCAGCGGCCGACCCTCCTCGTCGAGCCGGAAGATGTGCCGGGCCGCCCACACGTCGGCGCTGTCGAGGGAGACGAAGATCGGGAGGTCGCCGAAGAAGAGCACGCCCCGCCCGGCGGCGTACTCCCGAAGTGCCTGCCACTGCCGCGCGAACAGCCACTGCTCGAAGCGCAGGTCGTTCATCCGGCCCTGCAGCGGCTCGACGGCCTCGGCGACTGCGGCGCGGTCCTTGTCCCGCAGCGCGGCGGGCCAGTCCAGCCAGCTGACGTGGCCGAGCGACTCGCGCAGCGCCACGAACGTCACGTAGGTCTCGAGCCACTCCGCCTCGTCCGCGCACCAACGGGTGAACTCGGTGTCGGCGTCCTCGCCGTGCCGGGCGAAGTACGTCGCCGCGGCGGCCCGGTGCGCCTCCTGCCGGGTGGCCCGCCCGGCGCGCACGGCGGCGACCGCCTCGGGCTCGAGGAGACCGTCCTTGACGAGCAGGTCGAGGCTGACCAGGTCGGGGTTGCCGGCCATCGCGCTGATCGCGTTGTACGGCGACCCGTCCCCCTCGTGAGTCGGGACCAGCGGCAGCACCTGCCAGACCGTGCAGCCGGCCGTCTCGAGGAAGTCGACGAAGCGGTACGCCGCGGGGCCGAGCTCCCCGTGGCCGCCGTCCACCCCCGGAAGCGAGGTGACGTGGAGCAGGACCCCTGCCCGCCGGACGGCGAGGGGGCCGGTCGAGGGCGCGCGTGCAGGAACGATCGGCTCGGGGGGCACGACTCACAGTGCCACACCGGCCCGGGTGCCAAACCTGGCGGGCCGGGACGTGACCTAGGGTGCGCGCATGGACTTCGCGTTCTACACGCCCTCCACGCTCACCTCTGAGGAGGCCGACCGGCTGGACCGCGTGCACGGCGCCCTCACCGCGGCGACCCGGGCGCTCGCCGACGCGCAGCTGCGGACGCAGGTGGAGCTCGACGAGGCGGAGGCGGTCACCGCGGAGGTCGAGCGGCTCACCGAGCGGCTGCTCACCCGCGCCCAGGAGGGCTCACTGGGCACCGAGCTCGGTCCGCGGGAGAACGAGATCCGCAACCAGGGCAACGCGGTGCTCGGGCTCCGCAACCCGTTCGCGGCGTTCTCGGAGGAGCGGCGCACGATCGACGACGAGGGCCGGGTCGTCTACGACGTCGAGCTCGGGGCGCTCTACGAGGGGCCGCCCGGGCTGGTGCACGGCGGGGTGTCCGCGATGCTCCTCGACCAGCTGCTCGGCGAGGCGACCGCCCGGGCCGGCGGTCCGGGGATGACCGGTCGGCTGACCGTGCACTACCGCCGGCCGACGCCGCTGGGGAAGCTGCGGTTCCGCGGGTGGAGCGAGAGCATCCAGGGGCGCAAGTCGATCGCGAAGGGCGACGTGCTCGACCCCGACGGCAACGTGACCGTCGAGGCCGAGGGGCTCTTCATCCTGCCGAGCTGGGCGCTGGAGCACCCGTCCTGGACGGACCGGAAGTCCAGCTTCGAGTGACGGCCCGCCGCGCGGCCGGCCTCAGGCGCCGCTGATCCGGGCGTTGGTGTTGCTGCTGTCGCCGGACCCGGCGCCGGCGCCGACGGTCTCGCGTCGCACGCCGCGCTGACCCGAGTCGGTGAGCCGGGCCTCCTCCTCGGCGCGCGCCACCAGCTCCTCGCGGATCCGGTTCCACTCACCCGGCGGGGTGACGAGGTCGGCGGCGCCGTGCTCCAGCTTGCCGAGCGCGAGCCGGCCGAAGATCTGCTGCTCGGTCGCTGCGCGCTCGGACCGGTTGTTGCTGATGAACGTGACGAACCACTTCACCAGCGTCGCGAACCGGTTCTTGAACCCGGTCAGGTACACGAGGTGCACCCCGAGCCACATCAGCCAGGCGATGAAGCCGGTGAGCCGGATCTTGCCGATCAGCGCGACCGCGCTGAACCGGGAGATGGTCGCCATGCTGCCCTTGTCGAAGTACTTGAAGGGCTTCTGCGGCGGCCGGCCCTTGAGCCGGTTCTTGATCTCCTTCGCGGCGTACTTCCCCTGCTGGATCGCGACCTGGGCGACCCCGGGAAGGTTGTCGAGCGACATCATGTCGCCGATCACGAACACCTCGGGGTGGCCGGGGAGCGTGGTGTCGGGGTTGACCCCGATCCGGCCGGCGCGGTCGAGGGGGGCGCCGGTCTGCTCGGCGAGGATCTTGCCCAGCGGGCTCGCCTGGACGCCGGCGGCCCACACCTTCGCCACGGCATCGATGCGGGTCCGGGTGCCGTCCTTGGCCTGCACGACGAGGCCGCGCTCGTCGACGTCGACGACCATCTCGCCGAGCCGGACCTCCACGCCCCGCTTCTCGAGGGAGCGCTGGGTGGACGCCCCGAGCTTGGCGCCGAACGGCGGCAGCACCTGGGGGGCCGCGTCGACCAGGATCACCCGTGCCGCGTGGGTGTTGATCCGGCGGAAGTCCTTGCGCAGCGTGTTGTGGGCGAGCTCGGCGATCTGGCCCGCCATCTCGACACCGGTCGGGCCGGCGCCGACGACCACGAAGGTGAGCAGCCGCTCGACCTCCTCCTCGGTCTCGGCGAGCTCGGCGAGCTCGAAGGCCCCGAAGATCCGGCCGCGCAGCTCGAGGGCGTCGTCGATGGACTTCATGCCGGGGGCGAACTCGGAGAAGTGGTCGTTGCCGAAGTAGGACTGCCCGGCGCCGGCCGCCACGATGAGCGAGTCGTACGGCGTCACGGTGGTCCGGCCGAGCACGACCGAGGTGACCAGCTTGTTCTCCAGGTCGATGTCGGTGACCTCGCCCAGCAGGACCTTGGCGTTCTTCTGGTCCGCGAAGATCTCACGGGTCGGAGGGGCGATCTCGCCCTGCGAGAGGATCCCGGTCGCGACCTGGTACAGCAGCGGTTGGAAGAGGTGGTGGCTGGTCTTCGCGATCAGCGTGACCTCGACGTCGGCGCGCTTCAGCTCCTTGGTGGCGAAGAGCCCGCCGAACCCGGAGCCGATCACGACGACCCGGTGCCTGCCTCCGGACCGCTCGTTCGTCGTCTGGCCTGTGGTCGTCATCGCGTCTCGTCCTCCTGCACCGCGGACGTCGTCCGCCTCATCCGTTGCAACACCCGACCGGGCTCCCGGATGCCCCGACCCCGGCATGGGGTCGCTCACACGTCTCACGTTCCCCCATTCGGCGGGGGCTACGCGACCCCCTCGGGCGCTCCCCTTCACAGCAGCCGGCCCGCCCGGTGGGACGATGCCCGGATGAGCCGCCCCGCACCGCGCCCGACGGTGGTGGCGGCCGTGGCCGTGGGCGGGGCGCTCGGCGCGCTGGCCCGCTGGGCGCTCGGGGAGGCGTTCGCGACGCCCGGCGGCTCCTTCCCGTGGGCCACGTTCGGCGTCAACGTGGTCGGCTCGGCGCTCCTCGCGCTGCTCCCGGCGGTCGCCGGTGTCCGCTCGCGTCCCGCCCTCGTCGCGCTGCTGGGACCGGGGGTGCTCGGCGGGTTCACCACCCTGTCGGCGTACTCGGAGGAGACCCGGGCGCTGCTGGCGGGCGGTCACCCCGGCGTGGCGCTCGCCTACGTCGTCGGGACGCTCCTGACCTGCCTCGCGGCGGTGGTGGTCGCCGACCGGCTCAGCACCGCCGGCGACCGGGCCCTGTTCGCCGCCGAGGAGGGCGAATCGTGACGGTCCTGTGCGTCGTCGTCGGGGCCGCCCTCGGTGCGCCGCTGCGCTTCCTCGTGGCTCACTGGCTCGACGGTCGCACGCCGTGGGGAACCGCAGCGGTCAACGTCGTGGGGTCGGGGCTGCTCGGCCTCTTCGCGGCGCTGTCGCTCGACGACCGGGGCTGGGCGCTGCTCGGGGTCGGGTTCTGCGGCGGGCTCACCACCTTCTCGGCGTTCGCCGTGCAGGCGGTCGGGCTGGGGCCGCGGCGCGGGTCGGCGTACGTCGTCGGGACCGTGGTGCTCTCCCTCGCGGCGTGCGCCGTGGGGTTCGCGGCGGGGAGCTGAGCCGACCTCAGGCGTAGCCGAGCTCGTGGAGCCGGTCGTCGTCGATCCCGAAGTGGTGCGCGATCTCGTGGACCACGGTGATCCGCACCTCCTCGACGATCTCCTCCTCCGACTCGCACATGTCCAGCGTGGGGTTGCGGAAGATCGTGATCCGGTCCGGGACCGTCATGACGTAGGTGCTGTCCCGCTCGGTCAGCGGGATCCCGTCGTAGATCCCGAGCAGGTCGGGGTCGTCCGGCGGCGGGTCGTCCTCGACGAGCACCACGCAGTTGTCGATCAGCCGGGCCAGCTCCACCGGCACCGTGTCGAGCGCCTCGGAGACGAGCTCCTCGAACCTCTCCCGGCTCATCTCGATCGGCACACCACCATCCTGTCAGGCGGGCAGGAACCAGCCGACCTCCCGCCGGATCCCCTCGGCGTCCAGCCCGTGGTGGCGGACGTGGTCGGCCGGCGTCCCGTAGCGGCGCAGCTCGCCCCGGCCCACCCCGAGCGCCAGCAGCCGGTGCGGCACGTCGACGAGCGCGTCGGCCACGACCCGGCTCGACGTGCCCGCCAGCCACGGTTCGACGAGCACCACGTCCGCCCGGTCCCCGACGTGCGCCCGGAGCCCTGCCGCGTCGAACGGGCGCACGGTGGTCGAGTGCAGGACGGTGACGTCGAGCCCCTGCGTGGCTTCCAGCACCGCGTCGAGCCCCGGCCCGAGCACCACGACGACACCCCCGCTCCCCCGTCGTACGGCGGTGAGGCGACCGGGTCGGGTGGTGACCGGGGTGCGGTCGACCTGCTCGGTGACCCGGACGTAGTGGAGCCCGTCCGACGCGACGGCCCGGCGGAGCGCGGCCTCCACGCCGTCGGCGGTGGCCGGTGCCTCGATGTGCGCGTCGAGGGTGTCCATCAGGGCCACGTCGCCCGGGGACTGGTGGGTCCGCCCGGCCCCGGCCATGTCGAAGGAGCCGCCGGAGCCGACCAGCACCCCGCCGACCCCCTGGTGGGCGAAGTCGAGCTTCACCTGCTCGAACGCGCGCTCGACGAGGAACGGGCCGAAGGTGTGCACGACCGGCCGCATCCCGGCGAGCGCCATCCCGGCGCCGACGCTGACCAACAGCTGCTCGCGGATCCCGACGTTGACGACCCGGCCGGGGTGGCGGCGCTCGGCGTCGGGGAAGTACTGCCGCGAGATCTCCGCGAGGACGACGGCGACCCGGGGGTCCTCGTCGAGGAGCGCGTTGGTGGTGCGGGCGAAGGCACCGCGGGGGCTGCTCATCGCATCTTCCTCTCCACGACGGCGACCACGACGTCCGGCCGGCCCGGGCGCCGTCGCAGCGCGGCCTCCAGCCGGTCGTGGTCGCGGCCGTCCACGGCGGCGGTGGCCCACCCCTCGACGGCGAACCGCTCGGGGATCGGCACCGGGTAGGAGGTCGACTCGTTGTCGACGACGACCACCGTGAGGTTGTCGAGCCCGAGGGCGGCGGCGACCGTGATCGCCTCCGCGTTGGAGCCCTCGTCCAGCTCGGCGTCACCGACCAGCACGACGACGCGCGACCCGATCCGTCGGGCGCGCAGCCCGGCGGCCAGCCCGACGGCGAGCGGGAGACCGTGGCCCAGCGAGCCGGACGAGATCTCCACGCCCGGCACCAGCAGCCGGTCGGGGTGGTAGCCGAGCGGGCTGTCGAACGCCGTCCACCGCGGCAGCCACTCGGCCGGGATGAACCCCTTCGCGGCGAGCACCGCGTAGTAGGCCATCGGCCCGTGGCCCTTGCTCAGCAGGAACCGGTCGCGGGTGGGGTCGTCGAGGCGGTCGGGCGAGACGTCGAGGACGCGGTCGTAGAGCGTCCAGAGCACGTCGACCGTCGACTCCGAGGCCGCGGCGTGCTTCTCGTCGCCGGTCATGGTGGTGATCAGGTCGAGCACGTGCCCGTAGGTGCCCGTGGCGTCTCTCGTCGTCGTTGTCATGGCACCATGGGACAAGTTCAAGTTCACTTGAAGTCAAGGATGGTGGGTGACGTGCTCACGATCGGTCAGCTCGCTGAGCGGTCCGGGATCTCCACGTCGGCGATCCGGTTCTACGAGTCCAAGGGGCTCGTGTCGTCGGTCCGGACGGCCGGCAACCAGCGCCGCTACGAGAAGGCGACGCTGCGACGGCTCGGGTTCATCCGGGCCGCCCAGCGGGTCGGGCTGAGCCTCGAGGAGATCACCGCCGCGCTGAGCACCCTCCCGGCAGGGCGCACCCCGACCAAGCGCGACTGGCACCGGCTCAGCCGGAGCTGGCGGACGCGGCTCGACGAGCAGATCGAGCGGCTCCAGCTCCTCCGCGACGAGCTCGACGGCTGCATCGGCTGCGGCTGCCTCAGCCTCCAGTCGTGCCGGCTCCGCAACCCGGGCGACGTCCTGGCGGCCCGCGGGCCGGGCGCGGTCCGCCTCGAACCGGAGGGCTGACGGCCGCCGGGGTGCTCTACGATGTCCGGGTCCGCCCGCCGGTCGGTGTGGACGGGCCCCCATCGTCTAGCGGCCTAGGACCCCGCCCTTTCACGGCGGTAGCACGGGTTCGAATCCCGTTGGGGGTGCAGCGTTGGGGGTGCCCCAGGTCGCCGCCTGGTCCGGGCAGCTGCCCCCCGTCGAGCCGCCCCTCGTGGCGCGCGTCGGTGGCCTCGAACCGCCCCTTGTGGCGCGTGCGGGACGTGTTGAACCGCCCCTCGTGGCGCGTGCAGGGCCTCGAAGGCCACCCGAACATGCAACTCGACTCCGTGGGCCCATCTCAGGCTGATTTTCGCGGAAGCTGCCCGTCCGACCGGCCCTGCACCGGCGTACTCGCCCCTGATGCCCACCGGCAACTCGGTCGGCCGCGCCACACCGGGCGGCTCGATCTCACGCGCGCCAGAAGGGGCGGCTCAACACCCAGGACACACGCCTCGGGCTAGCCGACCCGGATCGGGCCGGACCAGTCGCGAGCCACCCACCGGTCGGTGCCGGCGACGTCGACGTACGACCGGGAGAAGTCGCCCTTGACCGCGACGCCGTACGCCTTGGCCCGGACCCAACGCGGGGTGCCGATGCACGAGCGAGGCACGGTCAGGGTGACGGCGTCAGCGGCGTGGTCGACGGTGTGCGCGAGGCCGCGGCACCTGACCCCGCCCCGCCCCTGGTGCACGCGCCCCAGGTCAGCCGAGCCGCGGGCGTTGCTGGACTCGGCGTTCCAGCTCACCTGGAAGGTGCGGCCGAGCGAGGTCCGGAGCCGGACGATCCCCAGCCGCCAGTCGGTGCCGCGCCGGAGGTCGTCGTAGACCAGCGTCGCGTGGACCACGCGCGGCCGGTGGGCCACCCGGACCCGGAGCAGGTCGGCGTTCGCACGGCTGCCGTGCAGCCGGACGCTGTCCGGCCCGACGGTGACCCCGACGTCGCCGGCGCTGTCGCGGATCGTGAGGGTCGCCGCGCTCGCGGCGGGGGCGGCCAGGGCGCCGGTGGCGAGGACGGCCGCGCAGACGGCGCGCGTGAGCCAGCTCTTCATGGGGTTCCTCCGGGTGCGGGGCGCCGCGCTCGAGCGGCAGGGCAACGTACCTCTTCGGTGTCCGATCTGTCCCTCGAACGGCGCGGCGAGCGGCCCACCGGGACCGTGAGCAACCCCTCGCCGGGCTCGATTCGGACGAACGCCGGACAACTGTTAGAGTTGCCCGTCGCAGGTGCTCCTCGCGAGCGCCGCAGTCCTGGCCCCGTAGCGCAGTTGGTTAGCGCGCCGCCCTGTCACGGCGGAGGCCGCGGGTTCGAGTCCCGTCGGGGTCGCCAGTGCGCCCCGGACCTCAGGTCCGGGGCGTCGGTGTTCCGGAGCCCTTCCCTACCTCCGCGTCCTGCGACGCGGGCGGTGTCGGGTAGAGTTCCGGTCGGCCCGGCCAGGTAGCTCAGTTGGTACGAGCGACCGACTGAAAATCGGTAGGTCGGCGGTTCGACCCCGCCCCTGGCCACGGCAACGGAGGGGCTCCTGACCTGGTCGGGGGCCCCTTCGTCGTACCTCCGGCGCATACTGTCGACCCCATGAGCGTCCCCCGGTGGCTCCTCCGCGCCGAGCAAGCCTGGGACGCGGCGCGGCTGCGGCGGCGGGCGTCGCGGGTGCCCGAGCACTTCCGGATCGTGGCGTACGGCGGTCACGGCAGCGACGGCCAGGTGGTGGTCCGCGGCCGTGTGGTCGA
Organism: Nocardioides caldifontis; assembly: GCF_008087345.1. GTDB lineage: Bacteria > Actinomycetota > Actinomycetes > Propionibacteriales > Nocardioidaceae > Marmoricola_A > Marmoricola_A caldifontis. Next base: position 40,619 of record NZ_VHIB01000001.1, read on the forward strand.
CGACCCGCCGCCCTCCTCCGCCGTCGAGGGTGAGGGAGTCGGCGCGGCCGTCCGCCGCTCCGTGCGGAGCTTCGTCACCGACGAGCTCCCCGGGGTGCCGCTCCGGGTCTCCGTCGCCGGCACGGAGGTGGAGGCGGTGACCGACGCGGAGGGGTACTTCGTCGTCCGGCTCGCGCCGCCGGCCGTGCGACCGCCCTGGTCGCAGGGGACGGTGGAGCTGGCCGGGGAGTACCGCGGGCTGACCGCGCCGCACACCACCACGTTCGACGTGCGCGTCCCGGGCCCCGACGCCGCTTTCGGCGTCATCTCCGACATCGACGACACGATCCTGCAGACCGGCGTCCAGCGGGCCGGCCGGATGGTCCTCCAGACGCTCACCGGCTCCGCCCTCACGCGGGTGCCGTTCGAGGGCGCGGCCGAGCTCTACACCGACCTCGCGCACGGCGGGCGGAACCCGTTCTTCTACGTCTCCTCCAGCCCGTGGAACCTGCACGCGTTCATCGAGGCGTTCCTCCGGCACCGGGGGTTCCCGCTCGGCCCGGTGCTGCTGCGGGACCTCCTCGGCGCCGCGAAGGGCCGGGAGGAGAAGCACGACCGGATCCGCGAGGTCCTCGCGCTCCACCCCGGGCTCCGGTTCGTGCTCATCGGCGACTCCGGCGAGAAGGACCCCGCGGTCTACGCCGACATCGTGCGCGAGCACCCCGGCCGGATCCTCGCCGTCTACATCCGCGAGGTGCGGCTCGACCCGGGCGACGGCCGCGTCGAGAAGATCTCGAGCGCCTGGGGCCACGAGACGCCGTTCGTGCTGGCGGCCGACAGCGACGCCGTACGGCACCACGCCACCGGGCTCGGGCTCATCCGGGGGTGACGGTCCCCGCGCGGGCGAAGGAGGCGACCACGTCCGCCGCTGCCGTCTCCTCGGTCAGCAGCGCCGCACCCTGGCCGGCGTAGACGACGGCGACGTCGAAGTCCCCTTCGCGCGCGGCCGCGTCGTACCGGGCCAACGCCTCGGTGTCCGCCTCGAGCTCGTCCTCATGGCCCACCCACTCGTCGAAGAACCGGTTGCGCAGCGCGCGTCCGCCGTACTCCCGCGGCCAGGGGGCCCGCTGGGCGACGTCGAAGACGCGGCCGTAGACGGTGGCCGTGTCGTCGGCGGCGATCAGCCGCTGCCGGGCGGCGGCGGGGAAGACGCTCTCCCGGCAGCAGAGGAACGCCGTCCCGACCCAGGCACCGACGGCGCCTCCGGCGAGGACCGCGGCCAGCCCGTCGGCGTTCGCGATCCCGCCCGCCGCGACGACCGGGACGTCGGCGGCGGCGCGCACCAGCTGGAGCAGCGGCAGGGTGCTGACCTCGTCGCGGCCGTGGCCGCCGGCCTCCCGCCCCCGCGCGACCACGAGGTCGACGCCCGCCTGCTCGGCACGCCGCGCCTCGGCGACGTTGCCGACCTGGGTGGTCACCAGCTTCCCGGCAGCCTTCGCCCGGCGGAGCGGCTCCTCGAACGCGCCGAAGCTCACCGAGACGAGGGCGGTGTCGGTCTCGAGCGCCGCCTCGAGGGGTCGGGGGTCCCGCTCGAGCGCCCACGCCATGAACCCGAGGCCGTACGGCGCTCCCGCACCTCCCGCGGTCCGCGCCTGTTCGTGCACCCATTCACGGGAAGCGGTCGGGCCGACGCCGACCATCCCGAGCCCGCCGGCCGCGGAGACCGCCGCGGCCATCACTCCTTCGCTGACCCGCGCCATCGGCGCCTGGACCAGCGGCACCTCGATACCGAGCGTGTCGGTCAGCCACGTGGACACGTCAGCGCTCACAGGTCGAGGTCGGTGAGCCCCGGGTGGTCCGCGGGGCGCGGACCGTCGAGCGGCCAGCGGAACTTGCGGTCCGCCTCGTCGATGGGCACGTCGTTGATGCTGGCGTGGCGGCGCGCCATCAGCCCGTTGGCGTCGAAAAGCCAGTTCTCGTTGCCGTACGAGCGGAACCAGGCGCCCGTGTCGTCGTGCCACTCGTAGGCGAACCGCACCGCGATCCGGTCCTCGCCGAAGGCCCACATCTCCTTGATCAGCCGGTAGTCGAGCTCCTTGGCCCACTTGCGGGTCAGGAACTCGACGATCGCCTCGCGGCCGGTGAAGAACTCCGACCGGTTCCGCCACCGGCTGTCGGGGGTGTAGGCGAGGGCGACCTTCTCGGGGTTCCGGGTGTTCCAGCCGTCCTCCGCGGCTCGGACCTTCTTGATCGCGTCTTCCTCGGTGAACGGCGGGACGGGCGGCCGGGGCTCCATGGCTCTCCTCAGGACGGGTTCACGGCACTGTAGGACTCGCGACGACCTCGCCCAAGGGGACCGCGGGGTCCCGGAGCCGGGCGAGGTCGACGTGGTCGGCACCCACGATCGCGCGCAGCGACGGGGTGGCGTCCCAGTCGTTGACGTGCATCGCGGCCGAGACCCGGTCGCCGGTGGCCCAGAAGGCGGTGTAGACGCCGCTTCCCGGGTCGCCTCGGAGCACCAGCCCGTCGTCGCCGCCGGCGTGACCGACGTACTCCATGCCGAGGTCGTACTGGTCGGTGAAGAAGTACGGGAGGTGGTCGTGGGGCTCCTCCGCGCCCAGCATGTTCCGGGCCGCCGTCGCCCCCTGCGCCTTCGCGTTGTGCCAGTGCTCGACGCGGAGCCGCCGTCCGAACCGCGCGTGCCAGGCGTTCGCGAGGTCGCCGGCGACGAACACGTCCGGGTGGGAGGTGCGCAGCGTCTCGTCGGCGAGGACGCCGTCGCCCACCTCGAGGCCGGCTGCCTCCGCGAGCTCGGTGGTCGGCACCGCGCCGATCCCGACGACCAGCAGGTCGGCCTGGACGGCGGTGCCGTCGTCGAGCTCCACCACGGCGGGGACACCGTCGGCGGGCGTCCCGGTCGGGGGCCGGCTGCGGATCCCGGTGACGGCCGTCGAGGTGCGGACCTCGACCCCGTGGGCGCGGTGCAGGTCGGCGAAGAGCCGGCCGACGGTCGGGCCCAGCACCCGCGTCAACGGCTCCGCGAGCGGCTCGACCACGACGACGTCGCAGCCGGCGGTGCGCGCGGTGGCGGCTACCTCGAGGCCGATCCAGCCGCCGCCGACGACGACCACACGGCGACCGGGGCGGAGCGCCGCCCTGATCCGGTCGGAGTCCTCGACGGTGCGCAGGTAGGCCACGGTCGCTCCGCTGCGGTCGGCCGACGGGAGGCGACGGGCGGTCGACCCGGTGGCGAGCAGGAGACGGTCGTAGCCGAACCGCTCGCCACCGACCTTCACGGTGTGGGCCTCGAGGTCGAGCCCGGTGGCCGGTGCACCGAGCCGGAGCTCCACGTCGCGGGTGTCGTAGAACTCCGCCGGGTGGACGAACGCGTCCTCGAAGGAGGCCTGGCCCGCGAGGTAGGCCTTGGACAGCGGCGGGCGCTCGTACGGCAGGTGCGGCTCGGCGCCGACGAGCACCAGGCGTCCGTCGTACCCCTGCTCCCGCAACGTCGCGACCGCGGTGGCGCCGGCCAGCCCGGCACCGACCACCACGAAGGCCCCGCTGCTCATCGCGGACCACCCCGATCGCGGGTCAGCGCCAGGAACTCCGCGCGCGACGACGGGTCGGTGCGCAGGGTGCCGAGCATCGCGGAGGTGACCGTGCGGGTGCCCGGTGCGCGGACTCCGCGCAGGCTCATGCACGTGTGCTCGGCCTCGACGACCACCCCGACGCCGCGCGGCGCGACGTGGGTCTGCAGGTGCTCGGCCACCTGCTTGGTGAGCCGCTCCTGGGTCTGGGTGCTCGAGGCGAAGAACTCGACGAGCCGGGCGAACTTCGACAACCCGAGGATCCGCTCACCGGGGAGGTAGCCGATGTGCGCGACCCCGGTGAACGGCAGCCCGTGGTGCTCGCACACCGAGCGCACCGGGATGTCGCGGACGAGCACCAGCTCGTCGTACCCCTCGGTGTTGGGGAACGTCGTGAGCTCGAACGGCGCGGGGCTCAGCAGCTCGGCGTACGCCGCCGCCATCCGCCTCGGCGTCTCGGCGAGGTGCGGCGTGTCCAGCCGCTGGCCGAGCGCGGCGAGAAGAGCGGCGGCGGCCTCCTCGGCGGCCTCGAGGTCGACCGTCGTCTCCGCGGCGACGCGCGGCCGCCACGGCAGCACGGTCGCGGCGTCGGGCTGCGCAGACATCGCCGCAGACGTCGCCGCAGACATCGGCGCGGTCATCGGGCCGCCCCGGTGCGCGTGCGGCCCGCGGCCAGCCGGGCGAGGGCGAGGGCCGCGACGAGCAGCCCGAAGTCGCGAAGGGCGACGTCGTGGTACTCCCCCATCGTGACCAGGTTGAGGATGATCCCGGCCAGCCAGGCCGCGACGACGTAGCCGCCGAGGTCGGGGCGTACGGCGACCAGCAGCCCGGCCGCGACCTCGACCACGCCGACCGCGAGCATCGCCTGGTGGGCGGTGCCCGGGACGAGATCGTCCACCCACGGGGCGAGGTACTGCTCCCAGTCGGCGAGGAGCCCGGCGAACTTGTCGAGCCCGAACGCGATCGGGGCGATGGTGAAGACGGTCCGGAGCAGGGCGAACGCCTGCTCGGCGGCCGGGTCCCGGGACTCGGCGCCGGTGGTCGCGGTGCCGGGTCGGAAGGAACGGAGGTGGGTCATGGCAGCCTCCTCGGGCTCTAACGGAGTATGTTCTTGACGTTAGAACCCCAATCTTCTTTCGTCAATGGCCGTGTCTGATAGAGGAGTCGCATGGACGACGTCGGTGCCCAGCTGAGCAGCGTGGGGGTCCTGGCCGAGCCGGCCCGCCGCGCCCTGTACGAGCACGTCGTCGGGCAGCCGGCGCCGGTCAGCCGCGAGCAGGCGGCGGAGGCGGTCGGCGTGCCGGTGCACTCCGCGAAGTTCCACCTCGACAAGCTGGTCGCGGCCGGGCTCCTCGAGGTGGAGTACCGCCGGCTCACCGGCCGGACGGGGCCGGGGGCGGGGAGGCCGGCGAAGCTCTACCGCCGGTCGGAGCGCGAGGTCGCGGTCTCGGTGCCCCCGCGCCGCTACGACCTCGTCGGCGAGGTGCTCGCCGAGGGCGTCGACCGGGCGGTGCGGGACCAGGTGCCGGTCGACGAGGCGGTGCGGGGGGCTGCCCGGCAGGTCGGAGCGCGACTCACCGCGGCGGCGCCGACTCCGGCCGGGTCGCCGCTGGACCGCGTCGGTGAGGTGCTCCGACCGCACGGCTACGAGCCGCGGGTGGTCGACGTCGAGCTGTGCCTGACGAACTGCCCGTTCGACCGGCTCGCCGCCGACCACGTCGAGCTGGTCTGCGGGCTGAACCTCTCGCTGGTCAGCGGCGTGCTCGACGGGCTCGGGGAGGCCGACCTCGAGGCACGGCTCGCCCCGGAGCCGGGGTTCTGCTGCGTGCGCGTGGCGTGACGGCATGCTGACGTTCGGCCACGGGACGGCATCCCAGGACGAGCTGGTGGAGCTGCTGCGCGGCGCCAGGGTGGAGCGGGTCGTCGACGTACGCCGCTTCCCCGGCAGCCGACGCCACCCGCACGTGGCGACCGACGAGCTCGCGCGGTGGCTGCCGGAGGCCGGCATCGCGTACCGGTGGGAGCCACGGCTCGGCGGCCGGCGCACGGCGCCGGAGGAGTCGCCGGACACCTGGTGGGAGGTGGAGGCGTTCCGGGCGTACGCCGTCCACACGCGCACTCCCGAGTTCACCGACGCCCTCGACGAGCTCCTGGCGGAGGAGGGCACCACCGCGATCATGTGCAGCGAGAGCCTCTGGTGGCGTTGTCACCGGCGGCTGGTCAGCGACGTGCTGGTCCTGATCCGCTCCGTGCCCGTCGAGCACCTCGGCCACGACGGGCGGCGTACCCCGCACCGCCCCTCCGCCGGCGCCCGGGTCACCGACGCCGGCCTGATCTACGACGGTGGTCGTTGAGCTTGTCGAAACCCCTCGAGGTGGTTGAACCGCCCCTCGTGGCGAGCGCGGTTGTGTCGAACCGCCCCTCGTGGCGAGCGCGGTTGTGTCGAACCGCCCCTCGTGGCGAGCGCGGTTGTGTCGAACCGCCCTTCGTGGCGAGCGCGGTTGTGTCGAACCGCCCCTCGTGGCGAGCGCGGTTGTGTCGAACCGCCCTTCGTGGCGAGCGCGGTTGTGTCGAACCGCCCCTTGTGGCGAGCCGGGCCGTCGTACGACGCGCCGGTGTCTCGATGCGTGCACCTGCGCGGACTTTCACGCGGACCGGCGCGGATCCGGTGAAAGCTCGTTCAGCTGCGCGACCAGGGACGCGAGCACGCGCGCCACGAGGGGCGGTTCAACACCCACCACGCGCGCCACGAGGGGCGGCTCGACACGGTCACGACAGCACCTGGTGGACCAGCGGGACGCCGGGGCGGTAGGCGAGGTGGACGTACGACGGGGCGTCGAGCACCACGAGGTGCCCCTTCGCCCCCGGGGAGAGCCGGCCGACGTCGTCGCGGTCGAGGGCACGGGCACCACCCGCCGTGGCCGACCAGAGCGCCTCGGCCGGTGACATCCGCATCTCGCGGACGGCGAGCGCGACGCAGAGCGGCATCGAGGAGGTGTAGCTCGACCCCGGGTTGCAGTCGCTGGCGAGCGCGACGGTGCACCCGGCGTCGAGGAGCCGGCGGGCGTCCGGGTACGGCGACCGGGTCGAGAACTCCACCCCCGGCAGCAGCGTCGCCACCGTGCCGCTGGAGGAGAGCGCGGTGACGTCGTCGTCGGTGAGGTACGTGCAGTGGTCGACCGCGACCAGCCCGAGCTCGCACGCGAGCCGCACCCCGGGACCGGGGCCGAGCTGGTTGGCGTGCAGCCGCCCACGCAGCCCTTTCGCCGACCCCGCGGCCAGCACCGCCCTCGCCTGCTCGGCGTCGAAGGCACCCCGCTCGCAGAACGCGTCGATCCAGCGGGCGTGCGGCGCACAGGCCTCGAGCATGGGGCCGGTCACGAGGTCGACGTACGCCGCGGGGTCGTCGGCGTTCTCGGGCGGCACCACGTGCGCCCCGAGGAACGTCGTCTCCTCCGTGACCTGCCGGGCGAGGGCGAGCGACCGTGCCTCGTCCCCGACCGTCAGCCCGTAGCCGCTCTTCACCTCGACCGTGGTCGTCCCCTGGCGGCGCATCTCGCCGACCAGCCGGATGACGTTCGCCAGCAGCTGCTCGTCGGTGGCGGCACGGGTGGCGGCGACGGTGGTGCGGATACCGCCGGCGGAGTACGGCGTCCCGGTCATCCGGGCCTCGAACTCGGCGCTCCGGTCGCCCGCGAACACCAGGTGGCTGTGGGAGTCCACGAACCCCGGCACGACCGCGCGGCCGCCGACGTCGTACGCCTCGTCCGCCGCCGGCGCCTCGGCCATGCTCCCGACCCAGGTGACGACACCGTCCTCGACCACGAGCGCGGCGTCGCGCAGCAGCCCGATCGGCGAGCCGTCGCCGAGCGCAGGGTCGTTGGTGACCAGCTCACCGACCCCGGTGACCAGCAGCGACGTCATCGGTCCTCCCACAGCCGGGTGACGATCCGGTCGAGCTCCCGGCCGACCTCGGCGGAGTCGCCGGTGGAGACCACGCGGCCGTCGACCACGACGTGGGTGACGTCGGCGGCGGAGGCGGCGAAGACCACGGTGCCCAGGGTGGCACCCGTCCCGGCCGTGCGCGGGCTCGCCGTGTCGAGGGTGACCAGGTCCGCCCGGGCGCCGACCTCGATCCGCCCGGCGTCGGCGAAGCCGAGCGACCGGTGGCCGTCGTACGTCGCCGCCGCCGCCAGCTCCTCGGCGGCCCAGTGGCCGCGCTCCTGGGACACCAGCCGCTCGTCGAGCTCGACGGCGCGCAGCTCCTCGAACGGGTCGACCACGGCGTGGCTGTCCGACCCGACCGACAGCGGCGCCCCCGCGTCCCGGAGCCGCCGGAACGGCCCGACGCCGTCGCCGAGGTCACGCTCGGTCGTCGGGCACGCGCAGACCGTGGTCGCGCTGCTGCCCAGCAGCGCGACGTCGCGGTCGGTGAGATGCGTGGCGTGGACCGCGGTGGTGAGGGGCCCGAGCGCGCCGGCGTCGGCGAGCAGCTCCGTCGGGGTGCAGCCGTACGCCGCGCGGGTCGCCTCGTTCTCCCCGACCTGCTCGGACACGTGCACGTGGAGGGGCGCCTCCCGCCCGGTCGCCCACGACGCCACCGTCGGCAGCGCCTCGCGCGGCACCGCACGCACCGAGTGGATCGCCGCGCCGACCACCACCGCGGAGGCGTCCGGGCGGCGGGCCACGGCCGAGGCGAGCGACTCCGCGCGCTCGGCCCAGATCTCGGCCGTGCCGTCGGAGAACCGACGCTGCACCCCCTCGGGCGGCGCGCCGATCCCCGAGGCGAGGTAGCAGGTGTCGAGCAGCGCGATCCGGATGCCGGCCTCGCGGGCCGCGTCGACGAGGGCGAGCCCCGTCGCGTTCGCCTCCGCGTGCCGGCGTCCGTCGCGGTCGTGGTGGAGGTAGTGGAACTCCCCGACGGTGGTGATGCCGGCCGCGGCCATCTCCCGGTACGTCGCCCGGGCGAGCTCGAACAGGGTGTCCGGGGTGAGCCGGCCGGCGAGGTCGTACATCCGCTCGCGCCAGCTCCAGAAGGTGCCCCGCACCTGGGTCCGGCCGCGGAGCGCCCGGTGGAACGCGTGGCTGTGGCAGTTCGCCAGCCCCGGCAGCGTCAGCCCCGCGAGCCGTACGGCTTCCGCCGGCGTCGCCACCCCAGGCTCGACCGAGGAGAACCGGCCGTCCTCGACCGTGACGAGCACGCCGTCCTCGAGCCGGTCCCCCAGCCACGCACGCTCGAGCCAGTAGCGGTCGCTCATCCGGCCAGCCGTCCGAGGGTGTCGGCGAGCGCAGTGACGCCGGCAAGGCAGTCCTCGACCTCGGCGTGCTCCGCCGGAGAGTGCGAGACGCCGGTGGGGTTGCGGACGAAGAGCATCGCGGTGGGGACCCCGGCCGCGGACAGCACGCCCGCGTCGTGGCCGGCCATCGTGGGGACGACCGGGACACCGCCGAGCCCCTCCGCGATCCTCGCGGCGAGCTCCCCGTCGAACCGCACCTCCGGCGACACCGACTCGGCGGTCACGGTGACCGCGGTGCCGTCGACCGCAGCGTGTCCGGTCGCCCGCCGCTCGACCTCGCCGACCAGGGCGCGGAGCTCCTCCTCGGAGCCGGCCCGCGCGTCCAGCCAGGCGGTGACCCGGGAGGGCACCGCGTTCGTGCCGCCGGGGTGCACGTCGAGGCGCCCGAACGTGGCCCGCGCCTCGGTGCGTCCGGCCTGCTCGCGGGCGGCGAGCACCGTCGCGGCGTAGGTGAGCATCGGGTCGCGGCGGTCCGCCATGCTCGTGGTCCCGGCGTGGTTGGCCTCGCCGGCGAAGTCGAACCGGTAGCGCCCGTGCGGCCGGATCGCGCTCGCCACCCCGACCGCGGCTCCCCGGTGCACCAGATCGCGCCCCTGCTCCACGTGGAGCTCGACGAAGCAGCCGATCCCGTCGAGCAGCGCCGACGGACCCAGCGACGGCTCCAGCCCGGCCGCCGCCATGGCGTCCAGGAGGGCGGTGCCGTCGCGGTCGCGGAGCTCCTGCGCCTGCGTGGCGGACAACGTGCCGGTCGCCAGTCGCGACCCCAGGCAGGCGATCCCGAACCGCGACCCCTCCTCCTCCACGAACACCGCGACCCCGAGCGGGCGCGTGGGGACGAAGCCGCGGTCGCGGAGCACGTCGAGGGCGGCCAGCGCGGAGACCACGCCCAGCGGGCCGTCGTACGCACCGCCGTCGGGCACCGAGTCGAGGTGCGAGCCGGTGACGACCCCGCCGCCTCGACTTCCCTCCGGGCGCCACCAGGCGACCACGTTGCCGTTCCCGTCGCCCTCGACCTCGAGGCCGCGCGCGCGGCACTGCTCGAGGAACCACGCGTGGCACTCCCGCTCGGCGGCGGCGAACGGCAGCCGCGCGTAGCCGCCGGTCCGTGCCGAGCGGCCGACCGGCACCAGGTCGCGCCACATCGCCTCGAACGTCATCGGGCCATCGGGACCTGCAGCCCCTGCTCCTCGGCGACCTCGACCGCCCGGTCGTACCCCGCGTCGACGTGGCGCAGCACGCCGGTGGCCGGGTCGTTGGTGAGCACCCGCTCGATCTTGCGCGCCGCGAGCTCGGTCCCGTCGGCGACGGTCACCTGGCCGGCGTGGATCGACCGGCCCATCCCGACGCCGCCGCCGTGGTGGATCGAGACCCACGAGGCGCCCGAGGCGGTGTTCACCAGCGCGTTGAGCAGCGGCCAGTCGGCGATCGCGTCGGAGCCGTCGGCCATCGCCTCGGTCTCGCGGTAGGGCGAGGCCACCGAGCCGCAGTCGAGGTGGTCCCGCCCGATCACCACCGGCGCCTTGAGCTCGCCCGAGGCGACCATCTCGTTGAACCGCAGCCCGGCGAGGTGGCGCTGGCCCGCGCCGAGCCAGCAGATCCGCGCCGGCAGCCCCTGGAATTGCACCCGCTCCTGGGCCATCGTGATCCACTTCCGCAGCCGCTCGTCCTCGGGGAACAGCTCGAGCACCGCCCGGTCGGTGGCCGCGATGTCGGCGGGGTCGCCGGAGAGCGCCGCCCAGCGGAACGGCCCCTTGCCCTCGCAGAACAGCGGCCGGATGTACGCCGGCACGAACCCCGGGAAGTCGAACGCCCTGTCGTAGCCGGCCTTCCGCGCCTCGTCCCTGATCGAGTTGCCGTAGTCGAACACCTCGGCCCCGCGGTCCATGAACCCGACCATCGCCTCGACGTGGCGCGCCATCGACTCCTGCGCCCGCTTGGTGAACCCGACCGGGTCCGCCTCGCGCTCGGCGGCCCAGTCCTCGAACGCCACCCCGACCGGGAGGTAGGAGAGCGGGTCGTGGGCGCTGGTCTGGTCGGTGACCACGTCGATCGGCGCCCCGCGGTCGAGCAGCTCGGGCACCAGCTCCGCGGCGTTGCCGAGCACGCCGATGGAGAGCGGCCGGCGCTCGTCGCGGGCGGCGACAGCGAGCTCGAGCGCGTGGTCGAGGGAATCGGCGCGGACGTCGAGGTAGCGGTGCTCGATCCGCCGGGCGATCCGGCCGTCGTCGCACTCGATGCAGATCGCGACACCGTCGTTCATCGTGACCGCGAGCGGCTGGGCGCCGCCCATCCCGCCGAGCCCGGCGGTGAGCGTGATGGTCCCGGCGAGCGTGCCGCCGAATCGCCGGTCCGCCACGGCGGCGAACGTCTCGAAGGTGCCCTGCAGGATCCCCTGGGTGCCGATGTAGATCCACGAGCCGGCCGTCATCTGGCCGTACATCGTCAGCCCGAGCTCCTCCAGCCGGCGGAACTCCTCCCAGCTCGCCCAGTCCCCCACGAGGTTCGAGTTGGCGATCAGCACCCGGGGCGCCCACTCGTGGGTGCGCAGGACGCCGACCGGCTTGCCGCTCTGCACGAGGAGCGTCTCGTCGTCGGCCAGCGTGGTCAGCGTCCGGACGATCGCGTCGTACGCCGGCCAGCTGCGCGCGGCCTTGCCGGTCCCGCCGTACACCACCAGGTCCTCGGGCCGCTCGGCGTTCTCCGGGTCGAGGTTGTTCATCAGCATCCGCAGCGGGGCCTCGGTCTGCCAGCTGCGAGCGGTGAGCTCGGTGCCTCGTGGGGCCCGGATCGTCCGTCCCGACTTCTCCATCAGTTTCTCCTCAGTGTGACCAGAACTCAGTGGAGCGGCCCGGTGACCGACTCGGCAGCGTCGACGACGGCGCCCGAGGTGACGAGCGAGACCGCGTGCTCGATCTCCGGCGCGAGGTGGCGGTCGGGGCCGGGGCCGCCGACTCCCTCGCGGAGCAGCGCCACCACGGCGGCGGTGGCCGGCGAGGGGGCGAGCGGCGCGCGCAGGTCCAGCGCCCGGGCGGCGGTGAGCAGCTCGACGGCGAGGACGCGTCCCAGCCCGTCGACGGAACGGCGCAGCTTGCGGGCGGCCGCCCACCCCATCGAGACGTGGTCCTCCTGCATGGCGGAGGACGGGATCGAGTCGACGGAGGCCGGGACGGCGAGCCGCTTGAGCTCGGAGACGATGCCGGCCTGGGTGTACTGCGCGATCATGTGTCCCGAGTCGACCCCTGGGTCGTCGGCGAGGAACGGCGGGAGCCCGTGGCTGCGTGCGGGGTCGAGGAACCGGTCGGTGCGCCGCTCCGAGATCGACGCGACGTCGGCGACCGCGATCGCGAGGAAGTCCAGGACGTAGCCGACCGGGGCGCCGTGGAAGTTGCCGTTGGACTCCACTCGTCCGTCGTCGAGGACGACCGGGTTGTCGATCGCCGACGCCAGCTCGCGCTCCGCCACTCGGAGGGCGTGCTCCCAGGTGTCCCGGGCCGCCCCGTGCACCTGCGGCGAGCAGCGGAGCGAGTAGGCGTCCTGGACGCGGTTGCACTCGGGGCCGCGGTGGCTCGCGACGATCGCGGACCCGGCCAGGAGTCCTAGCAGGTTGGCCGCCGAGTCGGCCTGGCCGGGGTGCGGCCGCAGCGCCTGCAGCTCGGGGGCGAACACCCGGTCGGTGCCGAGCTGCGCCTCGACCGACATCGCGGCGGCGACGTCCGCGGTGCGCAGCAGCCGGCGCAGGTCGTGGAGGGCGAGCACCAGCATCCCGAGCATCCCGTCGGTGCCGTTGATCAGCGCCAGCCCCTCCTTGGCCACCAGCTCGACCGGCTCGAGCCCCGCGGCGCGCAGCGCGTCGGCAGCGGGGACGCGCTCGCCGTCGGGCGTCCGCACGTCGCCCTCGCCCGTCAGCGCGAGCGCGCAGTGCGCCAGCGGGGCGAGGTCCCCCGAGCAGCCGAGGGAGCCGTACTCGTGGACGACCGGCGTGATCCCCGCGTCGAGCATCGCGGCCAGCGCCTCCGCGGTGGAGAGCCGCACGCCGGTGTGCCCGGTGGCCAGCGTCGACAGCCGGAGCAGCATCAGGGCCCGGACGACCTCGCGCTCGACCTCGGGGCCGCTCCCGGCGGCGTGCGAGCGGACCAGCGACCGCTGGAGCTGCGCCCGCCGGTCGGCGGGGATGTGCTTCGTCGCCAGCGCCCCGAACCCCGTCGAGATGCCGTACGCCGGCGTGGCTTCCTCGGCCAACGCGTCCACGGTCTTGCGGGCGCGCTGGAGGGCGTCACGGGCGTCCGGCCCGAGTTCGACGCGGGCGTCCTCGCGCGCGACGGCGACCACCTCCTCCGGCGCGAGGGGTCCGGTCCCGACGGTCACGGTTCGACGTTCTGCCACCCCTCCATGAGACGCCGCCGAGGTGGCCGCCGCCAGGGCGGTGGACCAGCAGCCGTCTCGTATCCGAGACTCGGTCCATGTCCCACGTCCCGGCTGCCACCCGCGCCCTCCGGGTGCTCCGGTTCCTCGCCCGGCAGCCGGAGCCGGTCACCCTCGACCGGCTGGCCCGCGAGCTCGACGTGCCGCGCAGCAGTGCCTACCACCTCGTCGGCGCGATGATCGCCGAAGGGTTCGTGGTGCACCTGCCCGAGGAGCACCGTTACGGGCTCGGGCTGGCGGCGTTCGAGGTGGGCAGCGGCTACACCCGCCAGGAGCCGCTGCAGCGGATCGCGCGCCCCCACCTGGCGGCTCTCGTCGACGCGGTCGGCCAGTCGGCGCACCTCGCGGTGCTGCACGGCCGGGAGGTGCTCTACGTGGTGGAGGAACGCGCCCCCGGTCGGCCGCCGCTCGTCACCGACGTCGGCGTCCGGCTCCCCGCCCACCTGACCGCCAGCGGCCGGGCGATCCTGGCCGCGCTGCCGACCAACCAGGTGCGGGCGCTCTACCCCGACCGGAGCGCGTTCGTCACCCGCGGCCCCGACGGACCCTCCTCGCTGACCGCGCTCCGCCAGCTGCTCACCGAGACACGGCGGCGGGGATACGCCTTCGAGGACGGCGAGATCACCCCCGGCTTCGGCTCGGTGGCCTCACCGGTGCTCGACCACAACGAGCACCCGGTGGCCGCGGTCGCGATCACCGTCCCCGGCGACGCCGACCAGCCGAGGCTCGTGGCCGGTGCCCGGCGTACGGCCGAGCAGGTGAGCCGACGGCTCGGCGGCGCCCGGCGCTGACGCGGCTACTGCGGGTGCTTGAAGTCCAGCACCACGCGGCTCGGCCGGGACAGCGTGAAGACCCGGAACGGCTTGCTCCGCACGCCGAACCCGAAGACCACGTCACCCTCGAAGTCGCTCATGAAGGTCATCGCCCTCAGCGTCGGCAGCCCGATCTTCCGGTGCCGCGGCCCCTCGTAGAGGCTGTGCCCCTTGTGGTCGAACGTGCGCGCGGGCCGGAGCACGAGCTGGAACTTGTGCCGGCCACGGATCCGCACGGTCTCGCCGGAGCCGTCGCGCACGAGCGTGCGGACGTGGGAGGCGTGGTACCCCGGGCTCCTCCGTCCCCTCAGGTCGACGACGACGCGGTCGAACGTGGGGTGCTCGGCCCAGCGCAGGTCGACGACCTTCGCGACCTTGGCACGTGGCTTCTCCACGACGACGGGGTCGGTGCCGAACGCGGGGGCGGCCTCGGCCGGGGCGACGAGCCCGAGCGAGCCGACGGCGACCGCCGTGGCGAGGGCGGCGCCGAGACGGGTGGCGGGTGCAGTGCGACGGTGCATGATGACCTCCTGGGTTGTTGGACGTCCTCCGGTGCAGTCGGGTTGTCCTGGGCTCGCGAACCAGCCCGACCGCACCGGATGAGGCGCCCCTTACTGCTGCGCGGCGAGCTCGCGCTCCTCCTCGACCGGGGGTGGCGGCTCGGGGGTCTCGCCCTCGCGCCGCCAGAGCGCGCTCGGCCACCACATCCACCGGCCGACGTCGAGGTTCAGCGCGGTGACGAGGACCGCGCGGACGACGATCGTGTCCAGCAGCACGCCGAGCGCGACCGCCATCCCGATCTCGGCGAACGCGACCACCGGCAGGGTCGCCAGCGCCAGGAAGGTGCCGGCGAGCACCAGCCCGGCGGAGGTGATCACGCCGCCGGTCGCGGAGAGCCCCACCAGCGCACCGCGCCGGGTGCCGAGCTCCTTGGCCTCCTCGTGGACCCGGGTCATCAGGAAGATGTTGTAGTCGATGCCCAGGGCGACCAGGAACACGAAGACGAACAGCGGCAGCCCGGGGTCGGCGCCCGCGAACCCGAAGACGTGCTTGAACAGCAGCGCCGACAGCCCGAGCGCCGCGAAGAACGACAGCACCACGGTCGCGATCAGCAGCACCGGCGCGACGACCGCCCGGAGCAGCCCGGCCAGGATCAGGAACACCACGACGAGCACCGCCGGGATGATCACCTTGTTGTCCCGGTCGGCCGCCTGGAGGATGTCCTCGGTGATCGCGGTGCCGCCGCCGGCCTGGGCGTTCGCGCCCTCGACGTCGTGGATCCGGTCCCGGACCCGGAGCACGGTGTCGCGGGCGGCCTCGGTGTCGGCCGGGTCGGCGAGGGTGGCCGCAATCCAGGCGGTGCCCTCCTTCTCCACCGGCGGCGCCACGGAGGCGATCCCCGGGGTGTCGGCGACGACCCGGGCGACCTCCTCGGCCGCCTGCGGCGTGGTCACCACGTCGACCGGCTGCCCCGAGCCGGCGTCGAAGTGGGCGGTGACGACCTCCTCGCCCTGCACCGCCTCCGGCTTGCCGTAGAACTGGTCCTGCTGCCGGAGCCCCGTCGCGTCGAGCTGGACGACCGCGAACGTCGCGAGCAGCAGCACGACCGACGTCGTCACCCAGGTGGCCCGCGGGCGGCGGGCGATCGTGCGGCCGACGCGGCCCCAGAGCCCGCGCTCGGCCGGGTCCTGCGAGCCGTACGCCGGACGCTTCGGCCAGAACACCCAGCGGCCGCAGATCACCAGCAGCGCCGGGAGCAGCGACAGCATCACGAGCAGGCCGACGCCGATGCCGATCGCGCAGACCGGGCCGAGGCCGGAGGTGGAGTTCATGCTCGCCAGCAGCAGGCAGAGCATCCCCGCGATGACGGTGGCGCCGGAGGCCCAGATCGCCGGACCGGCGCGGTGCAGCGCGAACGCCATCGCCTCGTGGCGGTCCCGGTGGCGGCGCAGCTCCTCGCGGTAGCGGGCGACCAGCAGCAGCGCGTAGTCCGTCCCGGCCCCGAAGACCAGGACCGTGAGGATGCTCTGCGACTGGGCGTTGACGGTCAGGTCGGCGTACTCCGCGGCGAAGTAGACCACCGCCTGCGCCGCGAACAGAGCGACCCCCGCCGAGACCAGCGGCAGGATCCACAGCACCGGGCTGCGGTAGGTGAACAGCAGGATCACCACGACGACCGAGGCGGCGATGCCGAGCAGCCGGCCGTCGATGCCGGAGAACGCCTCGGCCGAGTCGGCGGCGTAGCCGCCCGGGCCGGTGATGTAGTGGTCGAGCCCCTCCGGGCCCGCCTCGACGACGGCCCGCACCTCGTCGACCACCTCGCCGAGGGTCTCCCAGCCGCCGTCGCCGGCGTCGATCGGCACGATGACCTGGATCGCCTCGCCGTCCTCGGACGGGATCGGCCCGACCGAGTCGCGGAGCACCGCGTCGATAGCGTCGATCTCCGCGACCTGCTCCTCCACCGCGGCCAGGTCCTCGGGGGTGACCCCGCCCTCGCGCTCGTAGACGATCAGCGTCGGGATCTCGTTCTGGGACTGGAACGGCGCCATCCGGTCGAGCACCTGCGTCGACTCGGCCTCCTGCGGCAACCAGGCGAAGCTGTCGTTGGACTGGACCTCCGTCAGCTTGCTCGCCGGCGCCATCGCGGCGGCCACCACGAGCAGCCAGAACACGGCCACGACCCACTTGGTCCTCCGCCCGCTGGGCAGCCAGGCCAGCCGGCCCACGTCCGAGATGCGGATGTTGGTCACGTCGTCGTCCTCTCGCGCGGCCCCCGCACCTTCGAGGCTGAACCGGGGTCGGGCCGGCGACAACCGGAGAAGGTCCCGATCGGGACATCGGCGCGGAACAGGTCCAGAGGGCCCGGAAAATGAGTTGAGTACTGCTACTCACCGCGCATGAGTGCGGTTCCCGAGGCCCGCGGGGCCGGCAAACGGAACGATGGAGCCATGAGCCGTTTCGCCGACCCGACCCGCTGCCCGAGCTGCGGCACCCCGCTCGCTCCGGGGTCCGCGCTCTGCGGCGCCTGCGGGGTCGACCTCTCCGGACCCCTGGGCCGCGAGCTCTTCGCGACCCTCGTCCACGCCGACTCGCTCGTGACCCGGCTCCGGGCCGCCGTACGCCAGCCGGTCGCCGCCGGGAGCGCGCCGGCACCGAGCACGGCGTCGCTCCCCCCGGCACCCCCGACGGTTCCCCCGCCGCCGCGCGACGTGCTGCGCCCGAGTCGGGCCCCGCAGCTGCTGCTGGGGCTCGGCGCGGTCTGCGTCGTCGTCGCGGCGCTCGTCTTCCTCGCGGTCACCTGGTCCCGCCTCGGCGTCGGCGGTCGTACGGCGGTGCTGGTGCTCCTCACCGCCGCCGCGGGCGTGATGTCGGCCTGGGCCCTCCGCCGCGGGCTCCGCGGCACCGCCGAGGCGCTCGGCTCGGTCGCCGCCGGCCTCTTCGTGCTCGACCTCGTCGGCGCACGCTCGTCCGGGTGGCTCGGCTCCCCGGGCGATGCAGCGTTCGTGGCCGTCATCGGCGCGCTGCTGGTCCCGCTCGGCCTCCTCGCCTCCCTCGCCGCCGCCCGCACCGCCACCCGCCGCCTCACGGTCGGCGAGGCCGCGGCCGCCCTGGGCGCCGCGCTCCTGTCCGGCGGGATCGCCGCCCTCTCCTCCGGTACGGCGGAGCTGCGGCTGCTCGTCGCGGTGCTCGTGGCCGGCGCTGTCACCGGGGTGGCCTGGGTGCTGCGCCGCCGCACTCCGCTCCTCGTGGCGCTCGTCGGCGCGGCCTGCGTCACCGTCCTCACCTGGCTCGCCCTCGTCCTCGCCGGCCTCGACCACCTGGGCTTGACACCGAGCATCGGCTCGGTCGTGGGCGACGCCGACGGGTGGCCCCTGGTCGCGGCCGCGCTCCTCGCCGTCGGCGTGGCCGCCCTCCGCCCGCTGCCGCTCGCGGGCCGGGTCGTCGCCGGCGGTGCGGCGTTCCTCGTCGCGACCCTCGCGGTCGTCGCGCCGGTCCTCGACGAGCCGGAGACGCCGGCGACCGTGGTCGCGGTGCTGGTCGTGCTCGTCGGGGTCGCCCTCCTGGTCGCCGTCCCGCGGCCGTGGGGCGCCGTCGGGCTCGGCGCCGCCGGGCTCGCCGCCGTCGTGGTCGGCGCCCAGGCCGCGCTGCTCGCGATGCTGGTCGGGATCACCGCGGTCGACGCCGCCACCCCGGTGTGGGGCGGCTCGGCGGACGGCCGGCTGCCGGTCGCGGGCGGCGAGGCGATCGCGGACGCCTGGCTGCTGCCGGTCGCCCTGACCGCGCTGGCGGTCGCCGGGGTCGCGCTGGTCTCGTGGCTGGGGGCCGAGGTCGGCCGGCGCTCCGGGACCACGGTCGTCGGCGGCGCGCTGGCCGTCGGAGCGCTCGGCACCCTGGCGCTCACCGACCTTCCGGTCGCGGTGCCGCTCGCGGTGCTGCTCGTCCTGGTGGCCGGCGGTGCCGTCGGGGCCCTGGTGGGCCCGGACCGGCTGCGCGGGGCAGCGGTCGCCACCGGCGCGGTCGCCGCGATCGCCGCGGCGCCGTTCGCCCTCCACCACGAGGTGCTGTCGCTGGCCGCCCTGGTCGTCACGGTGCCCGCGGCTGCCGCCCTCCACCTGCGTCACCGCACGCTCGAGGTCGCGGTGGTGGCCGGCGCGCTGGTCCCGCTCCTCGGCGCCGCGCTGGTCTGGACCGCGGGTGCCGTCGCTGGGCTCCGTGGTGGTCCGGTGGCGCTGGTCGGCCTGCTCGTGACGGCGGCCGTGGTCCTGGGCCGCCCGTACGTCCAGGCCGCGGCGCGGCCCTCCTCCCCGCCGGTCGTGGCGGTCGAGCTCGCCACCGTCGTCGCCATGACCGGGCTGATCGGCGCCGGCCTGGACGTCGAGCAGGGATCGCCGGACTGGCTGGCCGGATACCTCACCGCCGCCGGCGTCACCGCGTCCCTCGTCGCGCTGCTGCGCAGCGACCGCCGCCGCGTCGGCTGGCTCGGCGGGCTGCTGCTGGTCAGCGCCACCTGGGTCCGGCTCGCCGACGCGGGCGTGGACGTCGTCGAGGCCTACACGCTGCCGTCGGCGGTCGCGCTGCTCGTGGTCGGCGCGGTCGCGATGCGCCGGGACCGGGAGCTCTCCACCTTCCGCGCGCTCGGCGCCGGGCTCGGGCTGGCCCTCGTGCCGTCCCTGCTCGTCGTCCTCGAGGAGCCGGTCTCGCTGCGGGCCCTGCTGCTCGGCCTCGGCTGCCTCGCCCTGGTCGTCACCGGCGCGACGCGGCGGTGGGCGGCCCCGCTCACCTTCGGCGCTGCCGTGGGGCTGGCGCTGGTGCTCCGCGAGGCGGGGTCCTACCTGGGCACCGGGGTGCCCCGCTGGGCGCTCATCGGTGGCGCCGGCGCGGTGCTGATCGCGCTGGGCATGACGTGGGAGCAGCGGCTCCGCGACGCCCGGGCCGTGGCCGGCTACGTGCGCGGGCTTCGCTGACGAGGAGGCGTCGGGGCCCTGCCCCGGCGCCGGTCAGTGCAGGTCGCAGTGCCTGTCGCGGGCCCGGATCAGGGCATGCCGAAGGGCGGGCAGTCCCCCTGCCCGCCGCTCGCGTGGTCGGTCAGCCGAGCTCGTCGCCGCGACGCTGCTCCGGGAGCATCCCGGAGAGCAGCTCACGGACCTCGGACTCCCGGTAGCGGCGGTGGCCACCGAGGGTGCGGATCGAGCTGAGCTTGCCCGCCTTCGCCCAACGGGTGACGGTCTTCGGGTCGACGCGGAACATCGACGCGACCTCGGCGGGAGTGAGCAGAGCCTCGGACTCAGGTGGGCGGGTGTTCATTGGCGAGCATCCCCTATGTGTTGGTTTCCCCGATTCGCTGGCGAGCGACCCCTATCACCCGTCAACGCGTCCCTCAGCCTAAGTCAGAAAGGAAAACTAGGACAATGGGTCGATACCTCATGAAGGGGAAGAGGGGACCATAAGCCCAGCCGTCAGGCCCTCCGTCCCGCCGCCCGCGAAACGCCCCGCCACCGGCCCCGCGGCCTAGCATGGAGCACAGGTCGCACACCCTCGCGACCGGCCCGAGCCCCCGCGCGAGCGGGGCGCCACACCTGCCCGCACCACCCCCGCGGGCCGAGACGGAAGGGTCACCACCGTGACCGAGTCGTTCACCGCACCACCCCTCCCCGGCCGCCGCCGAGACACCGGCGCGAGCATCTTCGCCCGGTTCGGCGGCCACGAGCAGGTCGTCCACTGCGCCGACGAGGAGACCGGGCTCCGCGCGATCATCGCGATCCACTCCACCAGGCTCGGCCCCGCCCTGGGCGGCACCCGGTTCCACACCTACCCCGACGAGGGGGCCGCGCTCGACGACGCGCTCGCCCTGTCGCGCGGCATGACCTACAAGGCCGCGGTCGCCGGTCTGGACCTCGGCGGCGGCAAGGCGGTCATCATCGGCGACCCGGAGCAGCTGCGCAGCGAGGCGCTGTTCCGCGCCTACGGCCGGTTCGTCCAGGGGCTCGGCGGCCGCTACATCACCGCCTGCGACGTCGGCACCCGCAGCACCGACATGGACCTGATCGCCCGGGAGACCCAGTTCGTCACCGGGCGCACCGAGGCCGAGGGCGGCGCCGGGGACTCCTCGGTGCTCACCGCGTACGGCGTCTTCCAGGCGATGCGCGCCGCGGCCCTCGTCACCTGGGGCTGGCCGACGCTGCGCGACCGGACCGTCGGGGTGTCGGGCGTCGGCAAGGTCGGCCGCCACCTCGTCGAGCACCTGGTCGAGGACGGCGCCGACGTGGTGGTCACCGACGTCGACCCGCGGGCGGTCGCCGAGGTCGAGCACCGCAACCCCGCCGTGCGCCGGGCGGCGAGCACCACCCAGCTGGTCGCCGAGGAGCTCGACGTGTACGCCCCGTGCGCGCTCGGCGGCGCCCTCGACGACGACGTGGCGGAGGTGCTCCGCGCCCGTGTCGTGTGCGGCGCGGCGAACAACCAGCTCGCGCACCCCGGCATCGCCAAGGTGCTCGCCGACAGGGGCGTGCTCTACGCCCCCGACTACGTGGTCAACGCCGGTGGGCTGATCCAGGTCGCCGACGAGCTCCGCGGGTTCTCGTTCGAGCGGGCGCGCGCCAAGGCCGCCCGCATCCACGAGACCACCCTGGAGGTGTTCCGGGTCGCCGAGGCGGACGGTGTGCCGCCGTCGGTCGCGGCCGACAGGATCGCCGAACGGCGGATCGCCGCGGTCGGTCGGCTCCGCAACATCCGCTAGGAGCGGGTCACCCGGTCACCGGGCACCCGGCGTCGGGCGGCCGTCGCGGCCGCCCGACGCGATCGTCAGTCGCGCTCGCCGGGCGGGCCCGCGTCGGCCCACTCGTCGCTGTCGTCGTCGAGGGAGTCGTCGGGGGTGTTGTCGAAGCTCCCCGCCCCCCCGTGCAGCTCGCGAGCCAGCGCTCCGAAGTCCGTCTCGTGAGTGCGGTACTTCAGGTCGCGGGCAACCTTGGTCTGCTTCGCCTTCGCACGGCCGCGCCCCATAGGGTCGACCCCCTCGCAACTTGGCCGGCGTCAGGAAACCTCGGTCACCCCGCCCTGGTGGATGGCGGTGCGGCCGAGGAGCCATGCGTCCGGTCTACTGATGGTCGTCTCGTGGTGCCAAGGCTACCCGCCCCGTCCCAACTCGCGCACGCCGGCGTCACCAGCCGGGGTGGCTGCCCTCCAGGACGACCGTGCCGCCGGCCCGGTCGGCGTCGTCGGCCGCGCTCACGACCTCGCCGCAGACCCAGCCGTGGACGTCGTGCTCCTCGAGCGTGGCCAGCACCCGGCTGACGTCGTCGGCGTCCACGACCGCGACCATCCCGACACCCATGTTGAGCGTCGCCTCGAGGTCGGGCAGGGGTACGCCGCCCACCTGGCCCACCAGCCCGAAGACCGGGGGCGGGGTCCAGGTGGCGCGCTCGATCCGCACCGCGACCTCCTCGGGCAGCACCCGGGCGAGGTTCGCCGCGAGCCCGCCGCCGGTGACGTGCGACATCGCGTGGGTGCGGGTCTCCCGGGCGAGCGCGAGGCACGCCTTGGCGTAGATCCGGGTCGGCTCGAGGAGCTCCTCACCGAGTGTCCTGCCGAGCTCGGGGACGTCGCGGTCCAGCGCCCAGCCGGCCCGGTCGAGGAGCACGTGGCGCACCAGCGAGTAGCCGTTGCTGTGCAGCCCGCTGCTCGCCATCGCGACGACGACGTCGCCGGGGCGGACCCGTCCGGGGCCGAGGAGGCGGGTCGCCTCGACCACGCCGGTCGTCGAGCCGGCCACGTCGTACTCGTGGGGGCCGAGCAGCCCCGGGTGCTCGGCGGTCTCGCCACCGATCAGCGCGCACCCCGCCTGGACGCACGCCTCGGCGATGCCCTGGACGATCGCCGCGATCCGCTCCGGCACGACCCGGCCGGTGGCGATGTAGTCGGTGAGGAAGAGCGGCTCGGCGCCGCAGACCACGAGGTCGTCGACGAGCATCCCGACCAGGTCGAACCCGATCGTGTGGTGGACGTCCATCGCCTGCGCGATCGCGACCTTGGTGCCGACGCCGTCGGCGCTGGAGGCGAGCAGCGGCCGGTCGTACCCCTTGAGCGCCGAGGCATCGAAGAGCCCGGCGAACCCGCCGATGCCACCGAGGACCTCCGGGCGGCGGGCCTTCTCGACCCACACCTTCATGAGCTCGACGGCCTTGTCGCCGGCCTCGATCGAGACGCCGGCCTCCTCGTAGCTGGTCATCGCCGCGCGCTCAGGGTCGACCGAGGGCGTCGGACGCGCCGCCGGGGAGCCCGACGGTCACGCCCTCCACGTCACGGTGGTGGCGGTGGCGGACCGGCTCGACCGGGATCACCCGCTCGAGCAGGTGCTTGTCGAGCAGCGTCTCGTCGGGCAGCGGGATCGGGTAGGCACCGTCGAAGCAGGCCGAGCAGAGGTTCTCCCGCGGCTGGCCGGTCGCGCCGACCATGTCGTCGGAGGAGATGTAGCCGAGGCTGTCGGCGCCGATGCTCGCCCGGATCTCCTCGACCCCGAGCCCGTTGGCGATGAGCTCGGCGCGGGTGGCGAAGTCGATGCCGTAGAAGCAGGGCCACTTCACCGGCGGCGAGGAGATGCGCACGTGCACCTCGCGGGCGCCGGCCTCGCGGAGCATCCGCACCTGGGCGCGCTGGGTGTTGCCGCGCACGATCGAGTCGTCGACCACGACGAGCCGCTTGCCCCGGATCACGCTCTCGAGCGCGTTGAGCTTCAGCCGGATGCCGAGCTGGCGCAGCGTCTGGGAGGGCTGGATGAAGGTGCGGCCCACGTAGGAGTTCTTCACGAACCCCTGGCCGTAGGGGATGCCGCTGGCCTCGGCGTACCCGACCGCGGCGGGGGTGCCGGACTCGGGCACGGGGATCACCAGGTCGGCCTCGACCGGGAACGCCTTCGCGAGCCGGCGCCCCATCTCGACGCGCGCCTCGTGGACGCTGCGGCCGGCGATGGTGGCGTCCGGGCGGGCGAGGTAGACGTACTCGAAGACGCACCCCTTCGGCGCGGGCTCCGCGAACCGGTGGCTGCGCAGCCCGTTGCCGTCGATGACGACCAGCTCGCCGGGCTCGATCTCGCGCACGACGCGGGCGCCGACGGTGGCCAGCGCGGCGTCCTCGCTGGCGACGACCCAGCCGTTCTCGAGCCGGCCGAGGACGAGCGGCCGGATCCCCTGGGGGTCGCGGGCGGCGTACAGCGCCTGCTCGTCCATGAAGACGAACGAGAAGGCGCCGCGGACCGTCGGCAGCAGCTCGAGCGCGGACTGCTCGATGGTGCGGTCGGGGTCGGCTGCCAGCAGCGTGGTGACCAGGCTGGTGTCGTTGGTCGGGACGACGTGGTTGCTCTGCCGCGACGGGAGGTCCAGCTCGCCGGCGACCGTGGGGAGCTCGTCGACGCGGCGCGCGAGCTCGGAGGTGTTGGTCAGGTTGCCGTTGTGCGCGAGCGCGATCGAGCCGTTCGCCGTCGGGCGGAAGGTCGGCTGGGCGTTGTGCCAGGTGCTCGCGCCGGTCGTCGAGTACCGGGTGTGACCGATCGCGACGTGGCCCTTGAGCGACTCGAGCGTGGCCTCGTCGAAGGCCTGCGACACCAGCCCCATGTCCTTGTAGACCAGGATCTGACGGCCGTTGCTGACCGCGATCCCCGCGGACTCCTGGCCGCGGTGCTGGAGGGCGTAGAGCCCGAAGTAGGTCAGCTTCGCGACGTCCTCACCGGGCGCCCAGACCCCGAAGACACCGCAGGCGTCCTGGGGTCCCTTCTCCTGCGGATCCAGGTCGTGGGTCAGACGGCCGTCGCCAGAGCGCAAGGAAGGCACGGTCGCCACTGTACGGGCGCACGGCCCCTGACCCCCAGCCCGCGTCCCGCGTCGTGAGCCGGCTCACGTGTCGAGCCGCCCCTCGTGGCGCGCCACGAGGGGCGGCTCAACGCTCTCCGGGCGCGAGGTCGTGGAGCAGCAGCGCCTCGGCGAGGCAGACCCGCGCGAACTCGGCCAGGTGGAGCCCCTCGTTCGCCCCGTGGGCGCGGGTGTCCGGGTCCTCCACGCCGGTCACCAGCACCGCCGCCTCCGGGTACGCCTCGCGGAAGGCGGCGATGAACGGGATCGACCCGCCGATGCCGACGTCGACCGGGTCGGTGCCGTCCCAGGCCTCGCGGAAGGCGGCGCGGGCGGCGTCGTACGCCGGCCCCTGCGCGTCGATCTCGGTCGGCGCCCCCTTGTCGCCCTCGTGCACGGTGACCCGCGCGCCCCACGGGGCGTGGGCCTGCAGGTGGCGGGTCAGGCACGCCATCGCGTTGTCGGGGGTGTCCCCGGGCGCGACGCGGACGCTGATCTTCGCCCGCACGACCGGGAGCAGCGTGTTGCTGGCGTCGTCGACCGAGGTCGCGTCGATCCCGATCACGCTCAGCGCGGGCTTCGTCCAGAGCCGGTCCACGAACGAGCCGGTGCCGAAGAGCTCCACGCCCTCGGCGACCCCGGCCTCGGTCCGGACCCGCTCCTCGGGGTAGTCCACGTCCGCCGCCCGGCCGGAGAGCAGCCCCTCGACCGCGACGTCGCCACGGTCGTCGTGGAGGGTCGCGAGCAGCCGGCTCATCGCGGTGAGCGCGTCGGGCACCACGCCGCCCCACATGCCGGAGTGGACGGCGTGCTCGAGGGTGCGGAGCTCGACGACGCAGTCGACCAGCCCGCGGAGGCTGGTGGTCAGGGCGGGCACGCCGACGTCCCAGTTGGCGCTGTCGGCGATCACGATCACGTCGGCGCGGAGCCGTTCGCGGTGCTCGGCGAGGAACCGCTCGAGCGTCGGCGAGCCGACCTCCTCCTCGCCCTCGACGAACACGGTCACCCCGACGGGCAGGTCGTCGCCGTGCGCGCGGACGGCAGCCAGGTGGGCCGCGATCCCGGCCTTGTCGTCGGCGGCGCCGCGGCCGTAGAGCCGGTCGCCCCGCTCCGTCGGCTCGAACGGCTCGCTCTCCCAGTCCTCGCGGCGCCCGACGGGCTGCACGTCGTGGTGGGCGTAGAGCAGCACGGTGGGCGCACCCTCCGGCCCCGGCCGGGTCGCGACGACGGCCGGTGCACCGCCCTCGACCTGCAGGAGCTCGACGTCGAACCCCTCCGCCTCGAAGAGCCGGGCCGTCGCCTCGGCGCTCCGGCGTACGTCCTGCTCGTGCGCGGGGAGCGCGCTCACCGACGGGATCCGCACCAGCGCCTCGAGGTCGGCGCGGACGGAGGGCAGCACGGCCTCGACGCGGGCACGGAGGGAGTCGTGGGGGTGGTCCATGCCGGTCAATCTAGGCCGGGGCTGCCCGGGCCGCTCAGACGAGGGGGAGGTACGCCGAGAGGTCGGACCGCTCCCCCGAGGCGGACAGCCCGCCCTCCCGCTCGACGGTCGCCCAGTCGGCGTACCCGAGCGCGAGCCGCAGCCAGGTGGGGGCGTCGACCTCGACCACCGCGGGCGGGGTGCCCCGTTTGTGGGTGGTGCCGCCGACCACCTGCACCGCGGCGTACGGCGGCACCCGGAGCTCGACCGCGCCCCCGGGGGCCTTCTTGCTCAGCACCGCGAGGAAGTGCTTGGTGAGCAGCCGGAGGTCGTCGCCGTCGGCGAGGCCGTCGCGGAACCGTTCGACCGCGGGTCCGACGACGGCGGGGTCGACGAGGCGGAGGCGGGCGGGCACCCCTCCATTGTGGGCCCGGCCGGACCGATACCCCCGCCGGGGTTCCTACCCCGCACCACGGCGTGTCGCGTTGACTCCGTCGGCGTGTCGACCAGAATATTCGGCCTTTTGGTGCAACTGCTGTGACTCCTGTGCTTAGAGTGACGCACTCGCTTCCCAGGAGGATCACCGCCATGGCCACGCACCCCCCGGCCTTGCGACGGCTCGTCGCAGTGGCAGCCGCCGTGCTGCTCGCCTTCACGCTCGCCCCCGCCGCGCCCGCCGCAGCCGCCAAGCCGACCCCCGGCGACTTCACCGGCTACGGCTTCGACCAGTGCCTGACGCCGACGCAGTCCGCGATGGACGCGTGGCTGCTGCACTCACCGTTCTGGGCCGTCGGCATCTACATCTCCGGCGACTCCCGCGCCTGCCGCAACCAGCCGAACCTCACCCCCACGTGGGTGAGCACCCAGCTGAAGAAGGGGTGGAGGCTGCTCCCCATCACGCTCGGCCCGCAGGCCTCGTGCAGCGACCGGTTCCCGCGCTACGGCAACGACGAGACGATCAACCCGAAGGCGGCGCACCGCTACCGCAAGGCCCGCAAGCAGGGCCGCGCCGAGGCCGCGGACGCCGTGGCCGCCGCGCAGCGGCTCGGGATCCCGAAGGGCAGCACGCTCTGGTACGACCTCGAGGCCTACAACACCGCGAACACCGCCTGCCGCGAGTCCGCGCTCTACTTCACCTCGGCCTGGACCAGCCGGATCCGCGCCCTCGGCTACGTCTCCGGCGTCTACTCCAGCGCCGGCTCGCACATCAAGGCGATGGACGACGCCCGCGTGCAGCGCCCCGGCACCTTCCTGATGCCCGACCGGATCTGGATCGCCCGCTGGGACGGCGTCGCCAACACCTCCACCGACTACATCCGTGAGGACGGCTGGCGTCCGGGCGGCCGGATGAAGCAGTACCGCGGCGGCCACGACGAGGTCCACGGCGGCGTCCGGATCAACATCGACAGCAACTTCATCGACCTCGGCAAGGGCTCGGTCGCCCGCCGGTCGGCCGCGTGGTGCAGCGGGACCCGGGTGGACTTCCCGACGTACCCGACCCTGCGGAAGGGTGCCAGCGGCGCCACCGTCACCGCGGCCCAGTGCCTGCTGAAGAAGAGCGGCCACTACGCCGGCCGGCTCAACGGCACGATGACGCCGGCGACCGGCGAGGCCGTCAAGCGGTTCCGCGCCTCGCTCGGCATCAAGAAGAACCGGATCGTCGGCCCGCGGGTCTGGGTCGCCCTGCACTCGCACAAGGTCAAGACCAGCGTCGTGAAGTACGGCGGCACCGGTGAGCGGGTCCGCCGCCTCCAGCGCGCGCTGAACGCCGCCTCGTCGGAGCAGCTCGCGATCACCGGCGTCTTCGAGGCCACCACCACCGCCGCGGTCCGCCGCTCGCAGGCCCGGCTCGGGCTGCCGGTGACCGGCGTCGTCACGCCGACGATGTGGAGCCGGCTCCGCAGCGGTCGCGCCTGACCGTCCCGCGGTTCCCGGTCACCTGCTGGTGACCGGGAACCGACGGTGTCCGCTCAGGCCAGGGCCGCCGGCAGGGTGCCGGTCCAGGCCTCGCGCAGCTCCTCCAGGGGTACGTCGAGCACGCCGGCGACCTGGAGGGCCGAGCCGCCCGTCGTGCCGAGCGGCGTGACCGGGACCCCGTGGCGGCCGGCCGCCTCGAGGAACGCCTCGCGGTTCTCCGGGGCGACGGCGACGACCGCCCGGCCCGCCGACTCCGCGAAGAGCCCGACGAACGGGTCGCCCTCGATCGAGACCTGCACGCCGACGCCACGGCGGAGGGACCCCTCGACCAGCGTCTGCGCCAGCCCGCCGTCGGAGACGTCGTGGGCGGCGGACACCAGCCCGGCGGCCCCGGCCTCGACCATCAGGTCACCGAGCGCGCGCTCGGCGGCCAGGTCGACCTGCGGCGGCAGCCCGCCGAGGTGGCCGTGCACCACGTGGGCCCACTCCGAGCCGGAGAGCTCCTCGCTCGTGGTGCCGAGCAGGAACAGCTCCTGCCCCTCGGTCCACCCCACCGGGGTGCGGCGGCGGACGTCGTCGACGACGCCGAGCACGGCCACCACCGGGGTCGGCAGGATCGCGGTCTCGCCGGTCTGGTTGTAGAGGCTGACGTTGCCGCCGGTGACCGGGATCCCGAGCACCTGGCAGCCGTCGGCCAGCCCGCGGACCGCCTCGGCGAACTGCCACATCACGTCCGGGTCCTCGGGCGAGCCGAAGTTGAGGCAGTCGCTCACCGCGATCGGCCGGGCTCCGGTGACGGCGACGTTGCGGTAGGCCTCCGCGAGCGCGAGCTGCGCCCCGGCGTACGGGTCGAGCTTGGCGAACCGGCCGTTGCAGTCGGTGGCCAGCGCGACGCCGAGCCCGGTCTCCTCGTCGACCCGGACCATCCCCGCGTCCTCGGGCTGGGCGAGGACGGTGTTGCCGAGGACGTAGCGGTCGTACTGGTCGGTGATCCAGGACCTGTCGCACAGGTTCGGCGAGGCGACCATCCGGAGCAGGGTGTCGCGGAGCTCGCCGGCCGATGGGCGCGGCAGCTTCTCGGCGACGTCGGCCTGCAGCTCGTCCTGCCACGCCGGGCGGGCGAACGGGCGCTGGTACACCGGTCCGTCGTGGGCCACGGTCCGCGGCGGCACGTCGACGACGACCTCGCCGTGCCACTCCACGACGAGCCGGCCGCCGGCGGCGCGCTCCTCCTCGGTGACCTCGGTGACCTCGCCGATGACGGTGGCGTCGACCTCCCACTTGCGGCAGATCTCGAGGAACCGCTCGACCTTGTCCGGCTCGACGACGGCCATCATCCGCTCCTGCGACTCGCTCATGAGGATCTCCTCGGGCGAGAGGGTGGAGTCGCGGAGCGGGACCCGGTCGAGCCACACCCGCATGCCGCCGTCGCCGGCGGAGGCGAGCTCGGAGGTGGCGCAGGAGAGCCCGGCGCCGCCGAGGTCCTGGATGCCGGCGACCAGCCCCTCGGCGAAGACCTCGAGGGTGCACTCGATCAGCAGCTTCTCCATGAACGGGTCGCCGACCTGCACGCTGGGCCGCTTGGCCGGTCCTGAGGCGGTCGAGCCTGTCGAGGCCTCGAACGTCTCGCTCGCCAGCACCGAGACACCGCCGATGCCGTCGCCGCCGGTGCGGGCGCCGTACAGGATGACGGCGTTGCCGACGCCGGACGCCTTGGCGAGGTGGAGCTCCTCGTGGCGCATCACGCCGACGCAGAGAGCGTTGACGAGCGGGTTGCCGGCGTACGACGGGTCGAAGACCGCCTCGCCGCCGATGTTCGGGAGCCCGAGGCAGTTGCCGTAGCCGCCGACCCCGGCGACGATCCCGGGCAGCACCCGGTGGGTGTCGTCGGCCTCGAGCGGCCCGAAGCGCAGCGGGTCCATGACCGCGACCGGGCGGGCGCCCATCGAGAGGATGTCGCGGACGATGCCGCCGACGCCGGTCGCGGCGCCCTGGTAGGGCTCGACGTACGACGGGTGGTTGTGCGACTCGACCTTGAACGTGACCGCGTAGCCCTGGCCGATGTCGACGACGCCGGCGTTCTCGCCCATCCCGACCATGAGCCGCTCGCGCATCTCGTCGGTGACCTTCTCGCCGAACTGGCGCAGGTGCACCTTGGAGGACTTGTAGGAGCAGTGCTCGCTCCACATCACGGAGTACATCGCCAGCTCCGAGCTCGTCGGCCGGCGACCGAGCAGCTCACGGATGTTGGCGTACTCGTCCGGCTTCAGCCCGAGCTCCGCCCAGGGCTGCTGGCGGTCGGGGTCGGTGGAGGCGTGGGCGACGGTGTCGAGGGGGGCTGCCACGGGCCCAATCTACTTCCAGGGGTCGTGCCCGCCGCCCGGTCGGTGCCACGATGGACGGCCACACCGTCCACCCGCGGGAGTGCCCATGCTGGACCGCCGTATCCTCCTGACCACCTCCGCCGCCGGGGCGGCCACCCTGGTGGTCCCCTCGCCCGCCGAGGCCGCACCGAGACCGGGCAAGGTCCTCGCCCGCGGGCTGCAGATCCCGTGGGGGCTCGCGTTCCTGCCGAACGGCGACGCCCTGGTCACCGAGCGCGAGGGTGACGTGCACCGCGTCCGGCGGCGCGGCGGCCGGCGCCGGATCGGCAGCGTGGCGACCCCGGGCGGCGGTGAGGGCGGGCTGCTCGGTGCCGCGCTCCACCCGGCGTTCAAGCGCAACCGGTGGGTCTACTTCTACGTGACCACGGCGAACGACAACCGCGTGGTGCGCCGGCGGTTCGTCGGCGGGCAGCTCGAGGGGCGGCAGGTCGTCCTCGGCGGGATCCCGAAGGGGCAGATCCACGACGGCGGCCGGATCGCGTTCGGCCCCGACGGGCTGCTGTACGTCGCGACCGGCGACACGGGCAACGGCGAGCTCGCGCAGCGGCGTGGCTCGCTGGCCGGGAAGATCCTCCGGATGACCCCCCGCGGCGGCGTGCCCTCCGGGAACCCGTTCGGGACGCTGGTCTGGAGCTACGGCCACCGCAACGTGCAGGGGCTCGACTGGGACCGCCGCGGCCGGCTGTGGGCCACCGAGCTCGGGCAGAGCACCCGCGACGAGCTGAACCGGATCCGGCCCGGTCGGAACTACGGGTGGCCCGACGTGGAGGGCGGCGACGGGAGCGGCCCGTACGCCGACCCGTTCGTGACCTGGAGCCCGACCTCGTCCTGCTCCCCCAGCGGCCTCGCGATCGCGAAGGGTCACGCCTGGGTCGGCGCGCTGGCCGGGGAGTCGCTCTACTCCGTCCGGCTGACCGGTCGGAACGCCGGCCGGAAGCGGCGCCACCTCCACGGCCGGTTCGGTCGGATCCGCACGGTCCAGCAGGCTCCCGACGGGTCGCTCTGGATCACCACGAGCAACGGCAGCAACGACAAGGTCATCCGCATCCGCCTGTGAGGTGGTCGCTGCCGCCCCTGTGGAAAACGCCGGACGATGACAGCTTTCAGTCACCGCGTGGCTGAGAGCTGTCAGGAACGGTCAGTGGGAGAGCAGGTACACCGCGGCGCCGGCCCGGAGGTTCCCCCACCGCTGACGGGCCAGCGAACGCCCCTGCTCGTCGAGGAGCAGCCGGGACTCGACCTCCATGCCGAGCTCGCCGAGGAGCTGCTCGAGGTCGGCGAGGGTCGAGAGGTGGATGTTCGGGGTCTGGAACCAGGGGTGCGGGAGTTCCTCGGACACCGGCATCCGCCCGGTCAGCGCGAGCGAGGCCCGGTGCTTCCAGAGCCCGAAGTTCGGCACCGAGACGACCGAGCGGCGGCCGATCCGCTTGATCTCGGCGAGCACCCGGTCGGGCCGGGCCAGCGCCTGCAGGGTCCGCGACAGCACCACGACGTCGTAGGAGTCGTCGGCGAACTCGGTGAGCTCGGTGTCCACGTCGACCTCGATGACCGGCACGCCACGACGGATCGCGGCCACCACCGCGGCGTCGTCGATCTCCACGCCGGTGCCGGTGCAGCCGCGCTCGGCGAAGAGGTGGGCCAGCAGCTCCCCCTCGCCGCACCCGAGGTCCAGCACCCTGGAGCCCGGTGGCACGAGGCCGGCCACGACGGTCAGGTCAGGCCGCACCGGCGGCCTCCCGGTCGATGGTCCCCCGCTCGTCGTACGCCCGGTCCAGGAAGGCGCGGACGGTCTCGTGGTAGCCCGCTCGTCGTACGCCCGGTCCAGGAAGGCGCGGACGGTCTCGTGGTAGCCCGGCGGCTCGAGGAGGAACGAGTCGTGGCCCCACGGCGAGCGGATCTCGCGGAACGTCACCGGCACGCGCCCCTGCTCCAGCATCCGGACGATCCGGCGGGAGTGGGCGGTGCTGAACCGCCAGTCGGTGTCGAAGGAGACGACGAGGGCCTGGCTGCCGGCCTCCGCCATCCTCGGTACGGCGGTGGGGTCGGCGAACGGGTCGAAGTAGTCCATGACCCGGCTGAGGTAGAGGTACGACAGGGCGTCGAACCGGTCGAGGAACGACTCGCCCTGGTGGCGCAGGTAGGACTCGACCTGGAAGTCGATGCCGAACCCCTTCGCCGGCGTCTCGCCGTTCTGCAGCCGGCGGTCGAACTTCTCGGTGAACGCCTCGTCGGAGAGGTAGGTGATGTGCGCCATCATCCGGGCGATCGCCAGCCCGATGGACGGCGACCGGTCGGTCTCCAGGTAGCGCCCTTCCGCGAAGTCGGGGTCGCGCATGATCGCCTCGCGGGCCACGGCGGAGAACGCGATGTTCTGCGCGCTGAGCCGGCTGCTCGCCGCCACCACCACGCCGTTGGCGACCTCCTCGGGGGACTCCGCGAGCCACTGGAGCACCTGCATCCCGCCGAGCGAGCCGCCCACCGCCGCGAGCAGCCGCTCGATCCCCAGGTGGCGCACCAGGGCCCGGTGGACGGTCACGAAGTCGCCCATGTCGAGCAGCGGGAAGGTGAGCCCGTAGGGCTTCCCGGTCGCCGGGTCGGTGGAGGCCGGCCCCGTGGTGCCCTGGCAGCCGCCGAGCAGGTTCGCGCTGACCACGAAGAACCGGTCGGTGTCGACCGGCTTCCCCGGGCCGATGAGGTTGTCCCACCAACCGCCGGGGCCGGCGGCGTGGGCGTCCCCGGTCAGGGCGTGGCAGATGAGGACCGCGTTGTCGGCGGCCGGGCTGAGCACGCCGTACGTCTCGTAGGCGACCTCGACCGGGGCGAGCGTGCGGCCACCGACGAGCCGCAGCGGGTCGTCCTCGGTGAAGAGGACGACCCGCTGCGTCGTCGTGTCGGTGCCGGTCACCGGAGGGATGGTGTCACCCGCGGGTCACTTCGCCGCGGTGAGGGCCTGCTCGAGGTCGGCGATGATGTCGTCGACGTGCTCGATGCCGACCGAGAGCCGCACCATGTCCTCGGGCACACCGGCCGCCTCGAGCTCCTCCGGCGTGAGCTGCGAGTGCGTCGTGGTGGCGTTGTGGATCGCCAGCGACTTGGCGTCACCGATGTTCGCGAGGTGGCTGAAGAGCTCGAGCGACTCGATGAACCGCTTGCCGCCGTCGCGCCCCGACTTCACCCCGAAGCTGACCAGGCCGCCGTAGCCGCCCTTGAGCGTGCGGTCCGCGACCTCCTTGTACGGGTCGTCGTCGAGACCCGGGTAGCTGACCCACGAGACGTTGTCGTGGCCCTTGAGGTACTTCGCGACCGCGAGCGCGTTCTCGCTGTGCCGCTCCATGCGGAGGTGCAGCGTCTCGAGCCCCTGGAGGAACAGCCACGCGTTCATCGGCGCGACCGCGGCGCCGGTGTTGCGGAGGAGCACCGTGCGCGCCCGGATGATGTAGGCGAGGTTGCCGACGGCCTCGGTCCACACCACGCCGTGGTACGCGCCGTCCGGGCCGGTCAGCCCGGGGAACCGCTCCTTGTGGGCGTTCCAGTCGAAGTTGCCGGAGTCGACGATCACGCCTCCGATGGAGGTGCCGTGGCCGCCGATGTACTTCGTCGCGGCGTGCACGATCACGTCCGCACCGAGCTCGAACGGCCGGCAGAGCAGCGGCGTCGGCGCGGTGTTGTCGACGATCAGCGGGAGCCCCTGCGCGTGCGCGGCCTCGGCCCACGCGGCGATGTCGACGACGTTGACCTTCGGGTTGCCGATCGTCTCGGCGAACACCAGCCTGGTGCGGTCGTCGACGCTGGCGGCGAGGGCGGCCGGGTCGTCGGGGTCGACGAACCGCACCTCGACCCCGAACTGCGGGAGCGTGTGGGCGAAGAGCGCGTAG
Organism: Nocardioides caldifontis; assembly: GCF_008087345.1. Classification (GTDB taxonomy): domain Bacteria; phylum Actinomycetota; class Actinomycetes; order Propionibacteriales; family Nocardioidaceae; genus Marmoricola_A; species Marmoricola_A caldifontis. Next base: position 74,652 of record NZ_VHIB01000001.1, read on the forward strand.
GTGCCGCCGTACAGCGTGGAGAGCGCGACGATGTTGTCGCCGGCGCCCGCGAGGTTGAGCACGGCGTACGTCGTGGCCGCCGAGCCCGACGCCGTGGCCAGCGCACCGACGCCGCCCTCGAGCTGCGCGATGCGCTCCTCGAACACCGACTGGGTCGGGTTCATGATCCGGGTGTAGATGTTGCCCGGCTCGGCCAGCGAGAAGAGGTTCGCGGCGTGCTCGGTGTCGTTGAAGACGTACGACGTGGTCTGGTAGATCGGCACGGCGCGGGCGTTCGTCGCCGGGTCGGCCTGCTCCTGCCCTGCGTGCACGGCGAGGGTCTCGGGGCGGTAGGTCATGGATGCTCCTGCGGTCGAAGGTCGGCGGTGATCCGTGGCGACGCTAGCCCGGGCGTGGGCGCCGTCCTCGCCTTCTCGCAGCCTGAGACGAAGGGGGCGACCCGGAGGCATCCCTGGGCGATCTCAGGCACCGGGTGACCGCGATCGCCCAGGGAGTGGTCAGGCGGAGGTGAGGGCCTTCAGGGCGGAGGTGAAGAAGCCGAGCCCGTCGGTGCCGACGCCGCAGAGCTCTTCGACGGCGTGCTCGGGGTGGGGCATCAGCCCGACCACGTTGCCGCGCTCGTTGGCGATCCCGGCGATGTCGCGCATGGAGCCGTTGGGGTTGCGGTCGAGGTAGCGGGCCACGACCCGGCCCTCCCCCTCGAGCCGGTCGAGGGTCTCCTGGTCGGCGACGAAGCCGCCCTCACCGTTCTTGAGCACGATCGTCACCTCCTGGCCCTCGTCGTAGGCGGAGGTCCACGCGGTGCGGTTGCTCTCGATCCGGAGCCGCTGGTCGACGCAGACGAACTTACGGTGGTCGTTGCGGATCAGCGCGCCCGGCAGGAGGTGGGACTCGCAGAGGATCTGGAAGCCGTTGCAGATGCCGAGGACCGGGAGGCCACCGCCGGCCGCCTCGACGACCGAGGTCATGATCGGCGCGAACCGGGCGATGGCCCCGCACCGGAGGTAGTCGCCGTACGAGAAGCCGCCGGGGAGCACCACCGCGTCGACCCCGCGCAGGTCGTGGTCGCCGTGCCAGAGGGCGACCGGCTCACCGCCGGCGAGCCGGACCGCGCGCTGGGCGTCGACGTCGTCGAGCGAGCCGGGGAAGGTGACGACACCGATCTTCATGCGACGACCCCCGGCTCCACCGTGACCGTGTAGTCCTCGATCACCGGGTTCGACAGCAGCCGCTCGGCGAGGTCGTGGATCTCGGCGAGCCGCTGCTCGGTGAGCTCGCCCTCGACCTCGAGCTCGAACCGCTTGCCCTGGCGGACGTCGGTGATGCCGGTGAACCCCAGCCGCGGCAGGGCACCGTGGACCGCCTTGCCCTGGGGGTCGAGGATCTCCGGCTTGGGCATGACGCTGACGACGACGCGGGCCACCCGCTGCTCCTTGGCTCGATCGGTGGGGCGCCGCGAGTCTACCGAGCGCACCGCCGACCGACGGACCGAAGTCCCGTGGCCGGGACGCCGGTCGCGACTAGCGTCGGCAGACGTGGTCCGACTACGCGTCCTCGGGGCGATCGAGGTGGCGGACCCGGCCGAGCCGGGTGCCTTCCGCCAGCCGTCGTCGGCCCGGGCCCGCCGGCTGCTCGCCGCGCTCTGCGTGCGCGCCGGCGAGGTCGCGTCGGCGGACTGGTTGGTGGAGGCGGTGTGGGCCGACGAGCCGCCCGCCCACGGCCCGGCCGCCCTGCAGACGCAGGTCTCGCGGCTGCGCACCCTGCTCGCCGGGGTCGACGGGGTGGAGCTGCTGACCCGGCCGCCCGGGTACCTGGTGCGGCTGGACCCGGGCGCCCTCGACGCCCACCTCTTCGCCGACCTCGCGGCCCGGGGCGCCGCGGCCCTGCCCACCGACCCGGCCGGTGCCGTCGCGCTGCTCGACGAGGCGCTGGCCCTGTGGAGCGGGGACGCCTACGCCGAGCTCGCCGACGAGGAGTTCGTACGCGCGGAGGCCAGCCGGCTCTCCGAGCTGCACGCCACGGTCGTCGACGACCGGATCGACGCAGCCCTCGTCCTCGGCCGGCACCACGAGGTCGCCGCCCGGCTCGAGCCCCTCGTCGCCGCCGAGCCGCTGCGCGAGCGCCGGCAGGCCCAGCTGATGCTGGCGAGGTACCGGGCCGGCCGGCAGGCGGAGGCGCTGGAGGGGTACCGCACCTTCCGCGCGCTGCTCGACGAGGAGCTCGGCGTCGACCCCACCGACCAGCTCCAGCAGCTGCACACCGCGATCCTGCGGGGCGACCCGTCGCTCGACTGGCAACCTCCCCGGTCGAGCGCCCCGCGGGCCGAGCCCCGGCGGACCGCGCCGCCACCGCAGGCCCCACCCCTCGTAGGCCGCGACCACGAGCTCGACGAGCTGGCCCGGCTGCTGGAGGAGGAGCGGGTCGTGACGCTCGTCGGCCCGGGCGGGGTGGGCAAGACCGCGCTCGCGACGGCGGTGGCCGTGGCTGTCGTCGACCGGTACCCGGACGGCGTCCACGTCGTCGAGCTCGCGGCCGTCGCCGACAGCGGCTCGGTGGCGCGCGCCGTGGCGACCGCCCTCGACGTCCCGGCCCGGCAGGGCACCTCCACGACCGCCCGCATCGTCGAGTGGCTGGCCGACCAGCGGGCACTGCTGTTGCTGGACAACTGCGAGCACGTCCCGGACGCCGTCGCGGAGCTCGTCGCGGCGGTCGAGCACGGCGCCCCGCGCGTCACGATGCTGCTGACCTCGCAGATGCCGGTGGGCACCGAGCGCGAGCAGGTGTACGCCGTCGCGCCGCTGCCGGTCACCGACGGCGACGGACCCGGGGCGGCCCCCCGGCTGTTCGTCGAGCGGGCGCGACGGCACAACCGGGCCTTCGCAGCCGACGCCTCCACCCAGGAGGCCGTGGCCGAGGTCTGCCGGCGCCTCGACGGGCTGCCGCTGGCGATCGAGCTGGCTGCCGCCCGGATGCGTGCGATGAGCCCGGCGGAGCTCGCCGACCGGCTCTCCGGGCGGTTCCGGCTCCTGCACGGCGGCAGCAGGACGGCCCGGGAGCGGCACCGGACCCTGCGGGCGCTCGTCGACTGGTCCTACGAGCTGCTCTCCTCCGAGGAGAAGCAGGTGTTCGAGGTGCTGGCGGTCTTCGCCGGAGGGTTCACGCTGGGCCAGGCCGAGCAGCTCGTCCAGCAGGTCCTGGGGGCCGGGGGCCCGCCCGACACCGGCAACCACGTGCTGGCGCTGGTCGACCGTTCGCTGGTGGTGGCGGTCCCGGGCGCCCCCACGACGTACCACCTGCTGGAGACGTTGCGCGCGTACGGCCGCGAGCGGCTCGCCGAGCGGACGTACGCCGACGACGCCCGGCGCGCCCACGCGGAGCTGTTCGCCGACATGGTCGCGAGCACCGCCAACGATTTCTGGTCACCGCGACATGTTTCCTCCGCCGCGAAGGTCGCCAGCGTGCTCGACGAGCTGCGCGCCGCGTTCGGGTGGGCGCTGGAGCACGACCTCGGCGTCGCCGTCCGGATCGTCCGCGGGTCGGGGCTGCTGCTCGAGCACCGGATGACGGCCGAGGTGGCGCACTGGGCGGACACGCTGGTCCCGCTGCTCGACGACCCGCGGCTGGTGGGGACGACCTCGCGCGACGAGCGGAGCTGGGTGGCCGGTGTCGCGGCGGCAGGTGCCCGGTTCGCCGGCGACCTGGAGCGGGCGAAGGAGCTGTGCGCCCTCGCCGTCGAGCTGGCCGCGTCGCCGCGGGAGCGGTGCTACGCGAACTACCTCGCCGCCGAGACCTCGATGTTCGAGGGCGACCGGGAGCGGTCCCTCGAGCTGATGCTGCGGCTGCGCGAGGAGGCCGAGGACTGCGGGATGCCCGGGCTCGCCCGGATGGTCAGCGTGACCGAGGCGCTCGCGACGGCGTACTCCGGGGACGGGCCTGCCGGCGAGCGGGCCGCCGCCGTGGCGCAGGTCGAGGCCGAGCGGGCCGGCGAGGAGGTGGTCGCCGGGTGGGCGCTCTACACCCGCGGCGAGTGCCTGCTGGAGGAGGACCCGGGGGCTGCCGAGCCGCTGCTCGCCGCGGCGCTGGAACGGGCGAGCGCGAACGAGGACCGCTACCTCGTCGGCGTCACGCTCGTCTCGCTGGCCTCGGCGCGCAGCCGGCACGGCGACCCCGAGGCGGCGTGCTCGCTTTTCCGACGGGCGGTCGAGCACTGGCACCGGGCGGGCAACTGGACCCACCAGTGGACGACGCTCCGCAACGTCGTGGTCCTCCTGGCCCGGCTCGGCCGGCACCGGGAGGCCGCGCTCGTCGACGGCGCGCTCGCGTCCCGCGCCACCACCGCACGTCCCTCCGGCGCGGAGGCGGTGCGGATGCGTGAGACGCGCGACGGCCTCGTCGCCATCCTGGGGGGTCGGACGTACGACGAGGCCGCGCGCTCTGGAGCCCGGCTGAGCGACGACGGGCTGGTCGCCTGGGTGCTCGCCGAGCTGGCGGAGGAGCCCGACGGGACCGGGGTCACCGGCGCCGTCGGGCCCGATCGGCTCAGTGGTGCAGCCGGTAGAACCGGAAGAAGCTGAACTCCTCGATCGGGAGCACCTCGACCCGGTCGAACCCGGCCCGCCGTGCGTACCCCTCGAGGATCCCCGGCCGCATCACGGTGCCGGTGGCCTCCGACGGGCTGTGCGAGCGGCCGTCGGGGAGGCAGACCAGGATGCTGCAGCCGTACATGAACCGCTCGAGGTCGTCGCCCGGCGCGGAGAACCGTTCGCCGACCGCCTCGTCCATGACCACGACCGCCCCGTCGGCCTTGACCGCCCTGCGCAGCGCGTCCAGGACGGAGACGGGCTGGGCCATGTCGTGGACGCACTCGAAGGCGAAGGCCGCGTCGAAGGTGTCGCGCTCGGCGATGTCCGCGCCGTCGACGAGGTGGAAGCTCACCCGGTCGTCGACGCCGGCCTCGGCGGCGTTGCGCCGGGCCATCTCGACCGACGGTCCGTCGACCTCGTAGCCGTCGACCCGCGCCTGGGGGTACGCACGGGCCAGGGCGATCGACGCCCACCCGCCGCCGAACCCCACCTCGGCGATGCGCGCGCCCGGCCGCGACAGGACCTCGTGGAGCCCCGGCGCCGAGGCCAGCGCGTCGGCGAGCCGGTGCTCGAACCACGGCCGGTTGATGTCGGCCTGCGCGGTGCGGGCGTCGTCGCCGAGCTGGTCCCAGCTGACGCCGCCCCCGGTGCGGTAGGCCTCGAGGAGCTCGGGCATCCGGCGTGCCGGGGCGACGACCAGCCGGCCGATGGGGCCGAGGAAGGCGAGGCTCGACCGGTCGGTGAGGACCTCGCGGGCGCCCTCCGGGAGGGCGAAGGTGCGCTCCTCCGGCGGCAGCGACGGGTCGGTCGTGAGGATCCCGAACGACGCCTGCTGCTCGAGCCACTCCCGGGTGTACCGCTCGTCCGTGCCGGCCCGGCGGGCGAGACCGGCCGAGGTGAGCGGCCCGTCGGCGGCGAGGGCGTCGTACCACCCGAGGTGGTCGCCGAGGTAGACGCTGAGCAGCTCCATCGCCCCGAGGGCGGAGGAGAAGAGCCGCTCCGCAAAGGCGTCGGCGTTCTCGGCGTCGGGGAGCTGGACTGGCTTCTCTGCTGTGCTCGTCATGCCGGCGACGCTAGGAGCAGTCTCTTTCAGCCCGCTTTCGCCGGCCTGTCGACGTCAGAGCTCGCGCTTGAGGATCTTCCCGGTCGCGGTCATCGGGAGGGCGTCGCGGAACTCGATGATCCGCGGGTACTTGTACGACGCCAGCCGCTCCCTCGACCACGCGACGAGCTCGTCCTCGGTGACCTCGGCGCCCGGCGCCTTGATGACGATCGCCTTGATCTCCTCGCCGTGGGACTCGTGCGGCACCCCGACGACGGCGACGAGCGAGACGGCCTCGTGGGTCAGGAGGAGCTCCTCGATCTCGCGCGGGTACACGTTGAACCCGCCGCGGATGATCATGTCCTTCGCCCGGTCGACGATGTAGTAGTAGCCGTCCTCGTCGCGACGAGCGAGGTCGCCGGTGCGGAACCAGCCGTCGCGCATGACCTCGGCGGTCGCCTCGGGGCGGTTGTAGTAGCCGCGCATGACGTTGTGGCCGCGGATCGCGACCTCACCGACCGCGTCGGGGTCGGAGCCGTCGGCGTTGACCTCGTTCCACTCGGCGTCGATGAGCTTCACCTCGACACCCCAGATCGGGTAGCCGATCGAGCCGGGCTTGGCGGGACGGTCCTTCTGGTTGAAGGTCGCCACCGGCGAGGTCTCGGAGAGGCCGTAGCCCTCGAAGATGTCGACGTGGAACCGGGCCTTGAACTCCCGGAGGATCTCGACCGGGAGGCTCGCACCCCCGGCCACCGCGACGTTGAGGTTCGACGCGATGCGGTCGACGTCGACACCCGCGTCGTCCAGCGCGCCGAGCAGCCCCCAGTACATCGTCGGGACGCCCGCGAAGAACGTGATCTCCTCCGCCTCGAGGAGCTTGACGGCCGCTTCCGCCTCGAACCGCGGCAGCAGCACCAGCGTGGAGCCGCTGGCGAAGCCGGCGTTCATCTGCACCGTCGAGCCGAAGGAGTGGAACAGCGGCAGGGTCACGAGGTGCCGCTCACCGGTCGGCGAGACGCCGAGCATCCGGCAGGACTCGAGGGCGTTGAGCACGAGGTTGGAGTGGCTCAGCTCGGCGCCCTTGGGCTGCCCGGTCGTGCCCGAGGTGTAGAGGATGACGGCCGGGTCGGTCTCCGCGGTCTGCACCGACGAGAACTGCTGCGGGTGGCCGCCGATCCCCTCGACCAGCGTCTCGACGCCCTCGATCGGCGACGGGGCGCCGAGCTGGGCGGTGATCACGAAGAAGTGCTCGCACCGCGCGGCGTCCTGGAACCCCTTGTGACCCTCGGCCGCCATCGGCAGCTCGGGGGTGCCCTCGAAGCAGACGTACGCCTTTGCGTCGGAGTCGTCGAGGTGGTAAGCGATCTCGCGGCCCTTGAGGAGCACGTTGAGCGGCACGACGACGGCGCCGGCCTTGAGGATGCCGAAGTAGACGATCGGGAAGTACGGCAGGTTCGGGCACGACAGCGCCACCTTGTCGCCGGGCTCGATCCCTCGCGCCACCAGGAGGTTCGCGACCTGGTTCGCCAACCCGTCTACCTGGGCGTAGGTCAGCCGGGTCTCCCCGAGGACGACCGCGTCCCGGTCCGGGTGCTTGCGGGCGGAGTCCTCGAGGACGACGGACAGGTTGAGCACGGAGACCTCCCGGGTGCCGGCGCAGGCGCGCATGTAGGCGCACAAGGTAACCGGCCGGTAATCACGGATCCAGAGCGGTCGCCCGCCCGGTGCTAGCGGGACTCGATGATCCGCGCCGCCCGGCGCAGGTCGCTGCGCACCGCCGTGGGGGCGAGCAGCCGGAGCACCGACCGGACCGGGAGCAGCCACACCGGGCCGGAGATGATGTCGACGACGACCCAGACGCAGGTCTCCTGCGGGTCCTCGGCGGCCGGCTCGAAGGTCAGCGTGAGCATCGCCCGGATGCCCCGCCACTCACCCGCCTCGCTCCAGGTGACCGGCTCGGACGACCCGCTGCCCGGCGGGACCAGCCCGATGATCTCCATCCGCGGGTTCACGCCGGCGGTGGTGCGGTCGATCCACGCCGTGCCGACCCGCGGCGGGCCGTCGGTGAGCAGGTCGACCGAGCGGAGGCTCGACTGCCACTCCGGGCGGTGGCGCGGGTCGGCGAGGTACTCGTAGACCTCCGGGACCGGCGCCGCGACCCGGACCGAGAAGCGCGCCACCTCAGAACCTCTCGCCGGTGAGCCGCTCGTAGGCCTCGACGTACTTCTCCCGAGTCTGCGCCACGACCTCCTCCGGCAGCGGCGGGGGCGGCTCTCCCGACGTGCGGTCCCACCCGCTGGCCGGCGAGGTCAGCCAGTTGCGGACGAACTGCTTGTCGTACGACGGCTGCTGCCGACCGGGCTCCCACGACTGCGCCGGCCAGAACCGGGACGAGTCCGGGGTGAGCACCTCGTCCCCGAGCACCGTCGTGCCGTCGGGCCGCGCCCCGAACTCCAGCTTCGTGTCGGCGAGGATGATCCCGCGCTCCCGGGCGAGCCCCTCGGCCCGCGCGTACACCTCGAGCGTGAGCGCGCGCAGCTCCTCGGCGCGCTCCTCCCCGACGGTGGCCACGACCGCGTCGTACGAGACGTTCTCGTCGTGGTCGCCCAGCTCGGCCTTCGTGGCCGGCGTGAACAGCGGCTCGTCGAGCCGGCTGCCGTCCTCCAGCCCCGCGGGCAGCGGGATCCCGCAGACCTCGCCGGTCTCCCGGTAGTCGAGCAGCCCCGACCCGGTGAGGTAGCCGCGCGCAACGCACTCGACCGGGTACATCGACAGTGGCTCGCAGACGACCGCGCGGCCCCGCAGCTGCTCGGGGACGTCGGTGGAGACGACGTGGTTGGGCACGAGGTCGGCCAGCCGCTCGAACCACCACAGCGACATCCGGGTCAGGATCGCGCCCTTGTCGGGGATCGGGGTGCTGAGCACGAAGTCGTACGCCGAGATCCGGTCGCTCGCGACCATCAGCAGGTTGCCGTCGGGGAGCCGGTAGAGGTCCCGGACCTTCCCGGAGTGCAGGTGCTCGGCCCCCTCGACGACCGGGGCGGGCGGCAGGTTGAGGCCGGCGCTCATGGGGCCGACCCTACGACCACGAGCGGCCCGGCCGCCGCCCAGCCCGGCGTTCGACCGATCCAATCGCGGAAACCCCTTGTCCTGCACGGAATCCGGCGCGTTGGACCCTTCCCGGAGGGGTTTCCGGGGTGCACACTGCTCGCACGCGGTCGCGCTGTGGGGGCACGGCTCGTCGGGGGACGGGAACCCCGGAGGCATGATCGGCGTCACAAAGGGGTATCAACCCGGACGCCGGGTTACACACGGGATCCGAAGGGGGCGGCGATGATCGAGCACCGGATCGGCGCGAGCCGCCACTCGGCCGTCGTCCACACCGTCGCGAAGGTCGTGGCCCGTCCGGTGCTGCGCTACTACCCGCTCTGCGGCCCCGCCGCCCGGCTGATGCCGCTGGTCGACCGTACGGCGGCACTCCTCCCGCGGCTCTCGGCCACCGTCCACCGCCCCGTCCAGGGGCGCACCTGGCGCGGCGAGCTCGTCACACCGATCGACGGCCCGACCAGCGACGGCGCGATCGTCTACTTCCACGGCGGGGCGTTCCTGCTCTGCGGCATGGGCACCCACCGCCGGATCGTCGAGCGGCTCGCGGAGCGCACCGGCATGACCGTGCTCGCAGTCGACTACCGCCAGCTGCCGAAGGGGCGGCTCGACGACAGCGTCTCGGACTGCGAGGACGCCTACCGCTGGCTGCTCCGCCAGGGCCACCCGCCGCACAAGGTCGTGCTCGCCGGCGACTCGGCCGGCGGCCACCTCGCCTTCGCCACCGCGCTACGGATCCGTGACGACGGCCAGCCGCAGCCCGCCGGCGTCGTCGGGCTGTCGCCGTGGCTCGACTTCGACCATATGGCGAAGGTCCGCCACCACAACTCGCGCCGCGACGCCTACATCCCCGCCCGCCGGCTCCGCCGGGTCGGCCGGATGGTCGTCGGCGACCACCCCGAGCTGCACCACTCCCCTGTCAACGCCGACCTCGCCGGGATGCCGCCGTCGCTGATCATCTGCGCCGAGGGCGAGGTGCTCCGCGTCGACGCCGAGCTGATGGCCGACCGGCTCGCCGAGGCCGGCGTCCCCTGCACGCTGCAGATCTGGGAGGGCCAGGTGCACGCGTTCCCGGTCCTCACCGAGCTCACCCCCGAGTCCCGGCTGGCCCTCGAGGAGATCGTCACCTTCGTCGAGGCCGCGACCTCCGGCGCGATCGGAACGTCCACCGATTCGACCCGATCGGCCTCCGGCGCGGCCAGCACCGGCACCGCCGTCGCCTGACCCCGCCGTCGCCTGCCCCGCCGACCCGTCGCATCTTCACGCCGTCCTAGCGCCGAGCCGTCGCATCTTCACGCCATTTGAGGGTCGAGCCGTCGCATCTTCACGCCATTTGAGGGTCGAGCCGTCGCATCTTCACGCCATTTGAGGGTCGAGTCGTCGCGTCTTCACGCTGTTCTGGCGCCGAGCCGGCGTGAAGATGCGACGGCTCGGCGGGGATCCGGCGTGAAGATGCGACGGCTCGGCGGGGATCCGGCGTGAAGATGCGACGGGTCGGGGTTGCCAGGACCTTCGGCGGACGGCACGCTGACAGTCTCACTGTCAACGTCGCGGCCCCCGGGCCGTGACCGGCCGCGCCGGTCCGCCGGCGGTGGAGGTGCCATGACCCAGACGGCTGCGTCCGACGTCGATCCGACCCCCAGCACCTCGAGGGAGGAGATCGACGCCGCGGTCGCCCGGGTCCGGGCCGGGTACGCCTCCGGTCGCACCCGCCCGCTGGAGTGGCGCAAGCAGCAGCTCGCCGCGCTGGTGCGGATGCTCGAGGACAACGAGGACCAGCTGGTCGCCGCGCTCGCCGCCGACCTGGGCCGCCCGCCCTTCGAGGGGTGGGCGATGGACCTCCGGCTCACCGCCCGCGAAATCGGGGAGCTGGTCTCCGGCCTCGAGTCGTGGCTCGCGCCGGAGAAGGTCAAGGTGCCGATGCTCTTCCAGCCGGCCCGTGCCCAGGTGGTCCGCGAGCCGCTCGGCACCGTGCTGGTCATCGCGCCCTGGAACTACCCGATCCAGCTGCTGGTCGCCCCGTTGGCTGCGGCGATCGCCGCCGGCAACACGGTGGTCTGCAAGCCGTCGGAGGTCGCGCCGGCCACCTCGGCCGCGATGGCCCGGCTCATCCCGGAGTACGTCGATCCGGCCGCCGTCGCCGTCGTCGAGGGCGGTGTCGACGAGACCACCGCGCTGCTCGACAGGCCGTGGGACCACATCCTCTACACCGGCAACGGCACCGTCGGGCGGATCGTCGCCGCGTCCGCCGCGAGGCACCTGACCCCGGTCACTCTCGAGCTCGGCGGCAAGAGCCCGGTCATCGTCCACTCCGACGCGAACCTGAAGTACGCCGCGGCCCGCATCGCGTACGGCAAGTTCGTCAACGCCGGCCAGACCTGCATCGCGACCGACCACCTGTGGGTGCACCGTGACGTGGCAGACGAGCTGCTGCGGCTCGTCGAGGACGAGATCACCGACCGCTACGGCGCGGACCCGCGCAGCAGCAAGGACTTCGGCCGGATCGTCAACAGCCGCCACACGCAGCGGATCCGGACGCTGCTCGACGCCGGCGGTTACGACCTGGTCTGCGGCGGCGACGTCGACCTCGACGCCCGGTACGTCGCCCCGACGGTGGCCCGGGTGACCGATCCCGGAGCGGCGCTGATGGGCGAGGAGATCTTCGGCCCCGTCCTGCCGGTGCTCGTGTACGACGACCTCGACGAGCCGATCAAGGCGATCGTGTCCGGCGACAAGCCGCTGGCGCTGTACGTCTTCACCTCCTCCGACGAGGTGGCCGACCGGCTCCGGGACGAGACCTCGTCCGGCGGCTTCTGCGTCAACGACGTGATGCTGCACGTCGGCGTCTCGAACCTCCCCTTCGGCGGTGTGGGCGCGAGCGGCTACGGCGCGTACCACGGCCGCTGGGGCGTCGAGACGTTCAGCCACCGCAAGGCGGTGCTACGCAAGCCGTCCCGGTCGATCGACGCACCGATCCTGCGCCCGCCGTACAAGCCCTGGAAGAAGTGGCTGACGAAGAAGGTGTTCTGATGTCCCGGCTGCTCGACGTGGCGAGGCAGCACCGTCCGACGTTCAGTTCTTATCCGGGCGACAAGTACGTCCTCGCCCTGCAGGACAGGTTTCCCGGCAAGGTCGAACCGCTCGCCGAGCCGCCCGCCGGCTCCGGGCTCAAGCCGGTCATGGGGGAGGGCGGGCTGCCGGTCGTCGGCAAGACGCTGGCGATGATGAGCCGCGGCCCCGAGCTCTCGCTGGAGCAGTACGAGCGGTTCGGGCCGGTCTCGTGGACCCGGGTGCTCGGCATGAAGGTGGTCTCCGCGATCGGCCCGGACGCGTCACAGGCGGTCCTGGTCAACAAGGACAAGGCGTTCTCGCAGGACGGCTGGGAGTGGTTCATCGGCCCGTTCTTCAAGCGGGGCTTGATGTTGCTCGACGGCGACGAGCACAAGTACCACCGCCGGATCATGCAGGAGGCGTTCACCCGCCCCCGTCTCGAGGCGTACGTCGAGCAGCTGACCCCGATCATCGACGCGCAGGTCCCGGCGTGGCCGACCGACGAGCCGTTCCTGCTCTACCCGGCGCTCAAGCAGCTGACCCTCGACGTGGCTGCGGCGGTGTTCATGGGTGCTGACGAGGAGGAGCGGCGGAGCCCGGAGACCGCAGAGGTCGCGCAAGCCTTCGTCGACTGCGTCCGTGCGGGGCTGGCCGTGGTGCGCGCACCGGTGCCGGGGCTCCGGTGGCACCGGGGGCTCAGGGGACGGGCGCTGCTCGAGGAGTACTTCCGGGCCCGCATCCCCGCCAAGCGCGCCTCCGACGACCAGGACCTCTTCGCGGCGCTCTGCCACGTCGAGACCGACGAGGGGCACGCGTTCACCGACGAGGACGTCGTCAGCCACATGATCTTCCTCATGATGGCGGCCCACGACACCTCGACGATCACCACGACCGCGACGCTCTACTTCCTGGCCAAGCACCCGGATTGGCAGGAGCGGTGCCGCGAGGAGTCACGGGCGTACGGCGACGGCCCGATCGACCTGCCGGGGACCGAGAAGCTCGAGTCGCTCGACCTGGTGTTCGAGGAGGCGATGCGGCTGGTGACGCCAGTGCCGGGCATGGCCCGCCGCGCGGTCGTGGACACCGAGATCCTCGGCCACTACGTCCCCGCCGGGACGGTGGTGAACGTCTCGGGCTGGGCCTCGCACCTGCTCCCGCACCTGTGGGCGGCCGCGGACTCCTTCGACCCGACCCGCTTCGACGAGCCGCGACGCGAGGACAAGCAGCACCGCTACGCGTCGATGCCCTTCGGCGGCGTCCACAAGTGCATCGGGATGAACTTCGGCCGCGCCGAGGTGAAGGCGCTGGTGCACCGGGTCCTGCTCACCCACCGGGTCGCCGTACCGGAGGGGTACGACGTGCGCTGGGACATGACCTCACTGCCCAGTCCGGCCGACGGGCTGCCCGTCGTGCTGCACCGGCTCTGACCCTGATCCTGTGCAGATGGGCCCTCCGGCGCGCGGAGATCAGCCCAGCTGCACTGGATGACGCCCGGTCAGCCGCGGCGCTGCGGCGGGACCGACGCACCGGCGAGCATCGCCCGGGCGTCGGCGAGCAGGTCGAGCAGCTCGTCCATGTCGTCGTCGACGGCGCTGCGCGGCGAGGGCAGCACCCGTCCGAGCCGTCGCATGGCGTGCTCCTCCGGGAGCCGCACGCCCACCTTGAGCAGGTAGCGGTCCTCACCGGCGAACTCGTCGGTGTCGACCACCGAGGCCGAGAAGTACTCGCCCTCGTCGTCACGGAGCACCACCCGCTCGCCCGGCGACAGCTCACCGTCGAGCTCGGCGCACGCCACGAAGGCGGCGCGGTTCCGTCGCTGAAGCTCGGTCAGCGACACGTCCAGCAGTTCCATCCCTCACCCTCCCGAGGCATCCGGACTCGCGTACCTGGGAGAACGAGCCGGAAACCATCTGGTAACGCCAATGTACGCATTCGGGCCGCTCTGGGCGAGCATGTCGGGAATTGGTCCAACCGGTTTCGGAAAAGTCTCAGAAAGCCCCACGCGATGCCGATCCTTCGGCGATCATGCATCCTCTGCGCATGGCCAACTCCGCCGTGACGCTCCGCCCGGCCACCGCCGACGACACCGACGCGATCGTCCGGCTCAACGCGCTCGAGGTGCCACTCGTGTCCGCGATGGACGCCGAACGGCTGTCCCTGCTGACCTCCTGGGCCGACCGGTTGACGGTCGCCGAGGTCGACGGCCGCTTCGCCGGGTTCGTGATGACGTTCGGCCCGGACACGCCGTACGACTCGGCGAACTACCGCTGGTTCGTCGACCACTTCGGCACCGCCTTCTACTACCTCGACCGGGTGGCGGTGGAGCCGACGATGCGGAGGCGAGGGGTCGCGGCGGCGATCTACGACGAGGTCGAGTCGGTGGCTGCGGCGTACGGACGGCTCGCGCTCGAGGTGAACATCGACCCGCCCAACGAGCCGTCGCTGGCGTTCCACCGCGACCGCGGTTTCGTCGAGGTCGGTCGCCGCGGGGACCCGGGCAACCAGGTGACGATGCTCGAGCTGCCGCTGACGAGCGGGGCGCTCCGGTGAGCGGCCGCAAGCGGCTCAGCGCCCACGACCTCATCGACCTCGTCCTCGACGACGGCTCGTGGGAGTCCTGGGACACGCCGCCCGACCGCGGCGCGGTGAGCGAGGGGTACGCCGCCGAGCTGGCCCGGGCGGCCGAGAAGTCGGGGGTCGACGAGTCGGTGCTGACCGGGTCGGCGACCATGCGGGGGCGCCGGATCGCGGTGGTCGTCGGGGAGTTCGGGTTCCTGGCCGGCTCGATCGGCGTCGCCTCCGCACGCCGGGTCGTGGCCGCCGTACGACGGGCGACCGCGGAAGGGCTGCCGCTCGTCGCCGCACCGGTCTCCGGCGGCACCCGGATGCAGGAGGGCACCCCCGCGTTCGTCTGGATGGCGCAGATCTCGGCGGCGATCGCGCAGCACAAGGAGGCGGGACTTCCGTACCTCGTCTACCTCCGCCACCCCACGACCGGCGGCGTGATGGCGTCGTGGGGGTCGCTGGGCCACGTGACGGTCGCCGAGCCGCAGGCGCTGCTGGGGTTCCTGGGTCCGCGGGTCTACGAGGCGATCTACCAGCAGCCGTTCCCCGAGGGGGTGCAGACCTCGGAGAACCTGTACGCCCACGGCATCATCGACGCGATCGTCGAGCCCGAGGAGATCGCCGACGTCCTCGACCGGGCGCTCACGATCCTGACCGCCGAGGGCGACGTCGTCGTGCCGGCCGCGCCGCTCCCCCCGGTCACCGACGTGGACACCTGGGAGTCGGTCACCCGCTCGCGGCGGGAGGACCGGCCCGGCGTGCGACGGCTGCTGAAGTACGCCGCCACCGACGTCGTCCCGCTCAACGGCACCGGCCAGGGGGAGCGCGACCCCGGGCTGATCCTCGCGCTCGTGCGGTTCGGGGAGACCCCGTGCGTGCTCCTCGCCCAGGACCGGCGCGGCCAGACCGAGCTCGCACCCCTCGGTCCCGGCGCCCTCCGCGAGGCTCGGCGGGGGATGCGGCTCGCTGCGGAGCTGCAGCTGCCGCTGCTGACGATCATCGACACCCCCGGCGCCGCGCTGTCGGTGGAGGCCGAGGAGGGCGGGCTGGCCGGCGAGATCGCGCGGTGCCTGGCCGACCTGGTGCGGCTCGACGCCCCGACGCTCTCGCTCATCCTGGGCCAGGGCACGGGCGGCGGCGCGCTCGCGCTGCTCCCGGCCGACCGGGTCGTCGCCGCCCAGCACGCCTGGCTCTCCCCGCTCCCGCCGGAGGGGGCGAGCGCGATCGTCCACCGCGACCTCGACCACGCCGCCGAGCTCGCCCGGTCGCAGCGGGTGCGCTCCCTCGACCTGCTCGAGGCCGGCATCGTCGACATCGTCGTCCCCGAGCTCCCGGACGCAGCGGACGAGCCGGAGGCGTTCTGCCAGCGGATGGGTGACGTGCTCCGGCACGAGCTGGCGTGGCTGCGGCGGCAGGACGTCCGCGGCCTCAAGGCGACCCGCGCCCGCCCCTGAGGGTGTTGAGCCGCCCTTCGTGGCGGGCCTCTCTAGTTGAACCGCCCCTCGCGCCACGAGGGGCGGTTCGCCACAGGTCCCGCGTCACGTCACGGATTTGAGACGGCGGGCACACCGGCTTGCGGGGACCAGGGTAGGCGAGGTTAGCCTCACTTAGGTACGCCTAACCTGAAGAGGAGCCATGACCCGACTTCCCCTCCGACGTGCTCTCGGGCGCCGCGTCGGCCTGCCGCTCGCCGCGGCCGTCAGCGCCGTCGCGCTCGCGGCCTGCAGCACCACCTCCACCAGCGACCCGGAGGAGGGCGGTTCGGGCTCGGAGGCGGAGAGCGCCGTCGACGAGGACGCCTTCCCGGTGACGATCGAGCACGCGTTCGGCGAGACGACGATCGAGGAGGAGCCGAAGCGGATCGCCACGCTCGGGTGGGTCGACCAGGACCACCTGCTTGCGCTCGGGATCGTGCCGGTCGGGGCCCTCGAGATCAGCTGGGGCGGAAACGACCAGATGTCGACGCCGTGGTTCGACGAGAAGCTCGAGGAGCTCGGCGGGGAGCAGCCGACCCGGTACAGCGACGCCGACGGCGCGCCGGTCGAGGAGATCGCGAAGCTCACCCCCGACCTGATCCTGGCGACGAACTCCGGGATCACGGACGAGGAGTACAAGAAGCTCTCGAAGATCGCGCCGGTCGTCGCCTACCCGGACGACCCGTGGCTCACCGACTGGGAGGACTCCCTCGAGATGGTCGGCCAGGCGACCGGCCGCAACGACCTCGCGGACGAGGTCCAGGAGGAGACCGAGGCGGCGCTCGACCAGGCCGCCGAGGACAACCCGCAGATCGTCGGGAAGAGCTTCATCTTCGCGTACCTGACCACCACGGACACCTCGAAGATCGACTTCTACCTGCCGGGCGACGCGCGGCCGGACATCCTGGTCGACCTCGGGATGGTCAACGCCCCGATCATCGAGGAGCTCGCCGAGCCGGGGCAGTTCTACGGGACCGTCTCCGCCGAGCGCGCGCCGGAGATGGAGTCGGACGTCTTCATCACCTACGCCGAGACCGACAAGGACCTCGAGACGTTCACCAAGGACCCGCTGCTCGGCCAGATCCCGGCGATCAAGTCGGGCAACGTCCTGGCCTCGACGGACCAGACCGACGCGCTGGGCATGTCCTCGCCCTCGCCGCTGTCGCTGCCCTACGCGATGGAGACGTTCATCCCGCAGGTCGCCGCCGCGGTCGACGGGAACTGAGCCTCCCGCGCGTGAGCACCGCACAGCTTCCGTCGCCCGTCCGACGCCCCGTGGCGTCGGGCGGGCGCACGGGGCTGTCCACGGCCGCCGGCGTCGGGCTGCTGCTGCTCGCGGCGTGCGTCGTCCTCTCCATCCTGGTCGGCTCCACCTCGGTCTCCTGGAACGCGCTGCTCGACGCCGACGACCCGGGCCACGCGGTCGCGGGGGCGCGGCTCGCGCGGACCTTCGTCGCGGTCACCGTCGGCGCCGCCCTCGGTGTCGGCGGGGCCTGCCTCCAGGGGCTGACCCGCAACCCCTTGGCCGACCCCGGGATCCTCGGGGTCCACGCCGGCGCCTCGTTCGCGATGATCGTCGCGATCACTTACCTCGGGCTCTCGGACCTCTCGGCGTACCTCTGGTTCGCCTTCATCGGCGCCGCCCTCACCCTCCTGCTCGTCCAGGCCGTCGCGAGCCTCGGCCGCGACGGCGCGACGCCGGTCAAGGTGGTCATCACCGGCGCCGCGGTGACCGCGGCGCTCACCAGCTGGATCTCCGGGGTCCTGCTCACCGACCGCGGGACGATGGAGACCTTCCGGTTCTGGCAGGTCGGCACCGTCGGCGGCCGGGGGTACGACGTGCTCCTCCCCGTCCTGCCGCTGCTGGTCCTCGGGGCGCTCATCGCGGTGGTCGCGGTCCGGGCGCTGGACTCCCTGGCGCTCGGCGACGACATGGCCTCCGGGCTCGGCCGTCACCCGGCCCGCGACCGGCTCCTCGTCGGCGCCGCGGTGGTCCTGCTGTGCGGCGGTGCGACCGCGCTCGCCGGGCCGGTGGTCTTCGTCGGGCTTGTCGTCCCGCACGTCGCGCGGACCCTCGTCGGCCCGGCGCACGCACGGCTCCTCCCGCTGAGCGCGGTGTACGGCGCTTCGCTGGTGACCCTCGCCGACACCGTCGGCCGGGTGGTCCTCCCGCCGACCGAGGTGCAGGTCGGCATCATGACCGCCGTCGTCGGCGTCCCGGTGTTCGTCGCCCTGATCCGCCGCAGCCGGCTGGGTTCCCTCTGATGGCCACGCTCGAGGCGGTCCGCCCCGACGCCGTGACGCTGGTCCGCACGGCCCGGCGCCGGCCCCGTCGTCGCCACGCCCTGGTGATCGCCGGGCTGTCCCTGCTGCTCCTCGGGGTGCTCACGGCCCGCGTGCTGCTCGGCGACTTCACGGTCACGATCCCGGACTTCTTCCGGATCCTGTTCGGCGAGACGATCCCGGGGGCGTCGTACATCGTCATGGAGGTGAAGCTCCCGCGGGCGCTGCTCGGCCTCCTGGCCGGGATGGCGTTCGGCGTCGGCGGCGCGATCTTCCAGGCGACGCTGCGCAACCCGCTCGCCAGCCCCGACATCCTCGGCATGAACCTCGGCGCGAGCGCCGCAGCCGTCTTCGCGATCGTCGTCCTCGACATGGCCGGCGTCGCCCTCTCGGTGGCGGCGGTCCTCGGCGGCATCGGGGTCGCGCTCCTCGTCCGCTGGGCGGCCGGCAACCGGCAGGGACCGACGGGCGCCGGGTACCGGCTCGTGCTCGTCGGGGTCGGGGCGGCGGCCGCGCTGCAGTCGGTGATCCAGTACCTCTTCACCCGCACCGACGTCCACGACGCCCAGCTGGTGCTCCGCTGGCTGACCGGCAGCGTGAGCGCCGCCGACTGGGAGACGGTCCGGGTCCTGACCCTGCTCCTCGTGGTCGCCGTGCCGCTGGTCGCCTGGGCGGCCCGGTCGCTTCCGGTGGTCGAGCTGGGCGCCGACGCCGCGACGGGGCTCGGTGTCCGCCCGGTGCGCAGCGACGTGCTCCTGCTGATCGGGGTGACGGTGGTGGCGGTCGCGGTCGCCGCCGCCGGGCCGGTCGCCTTCGTCTCGTTCCTCGCCGCCCCGATCGCGCGGGCCGTCAACGCCGGCGCGACCACGCTGCTCGGCTCCGCGCTCGTGGGCGCGATCGTCGTCGTCGGCTCCGACTTCGCGGCCGACTACTGGATGCCGGGCGGGAACTATCCCGTCGGCGTGGTCACCGGCGCCGTCGGTGCCCCGTTCCTGCTCTGGCTGCTGACCCGCGGCCGCACCGGAAGGAGTGGCTCTTGAGCATGACCGAGACCCGGCCCGTGCGCCACCGACCCACCACGACCTCGAGGCTCGAGGCCGGCCAGGTCACCCTGGGGTACGGCGAGCGCGCCGTCGTCAAGGAGCTGAGCCTGTCCGTGCCGGACCGCCAGGTCTCGGTGATCGTCGGGGCCAACGCCTGCGGCAAGTCCACGCTGCTTCGCGGGCTCGCCCGGCTGCTGAAGCCGACCTCCGGCTCGGTGGTCCTCGACGGCGAGGCGATCCACACGCTCCCCACCAAGCAGGTCGCCAAGAAGCTCGGGCTGCTGCCGCAGAGCCCGGTCGTCCCCGACGGCGTCACCGTCGTCGACCTCGTCTCGCGCGGCCGCCACCCCCACCAGGGGGTCTTCGGGCGCTGGTCGAAGGAGGACGAGCAAGCGGTCGTCGACGCGCTGACCCTCACCCACACCGTCGACCTGGCCGACCGCAACGTCGACGAGCTCTCCGGCGGCCAGCGGCAGCGCGTGTGGCTCGCCCTCGCGCTAGCCCAGGAGACCGACCTGCTGCTGCTCGACGAGCCGACGACGTACCTCGACATCGCCCACCAGGTCGAGGTCCTCGACCTGCTCGTCGACCTCAACCGCACCCGCGGCACCACCGTCGTCATGGTCCTGCACGACCTCGGGCTCTCCGCCCGCTACGCCGACCACCTCGTCGCGATCCGCGGCGGCGAGGTCTACGCCGAGGGGCGGCCCGCCGAGGTCGTCACCGAGGCGATGGTCTCCGACGTCTTCGGGCTGCAGAGCCGCGTCGTCGTCGACCCGGTCTCCGGGACCCCCTTGATCCTGCCCATCGGCCGCCACCACAGAGGAGCGCCCCAATGACCGCCACCACCTCCGAGACCGGCACCCCCGTGCTCCCGCTGATCCTCGCCGAGGTCGAGGTCCGCCGTGTCGAGCGGCTGACCCCGGCGTTCGTCCGGATCGAGCTGGGGGCCGACGCCCTCGCCGACTTCGGCGTCGACGGGCCGCTCTACGACCAGCGCATCAAGCTGCTCTTCCCCGGCCCCCACGGGCTCCCCGACCTCAACGACCCGGCGCTCCAGGGCCCGGGCTGGTGGCAGGCGTGGCAGGCGATGCCGGAGGAGACCCGCGGCTGCGTCCGCACGTACACCATCCGCGACGTGGTCGGCACCGGCACCGACACCCGGATCGTCGTCGACTTCGTCCTCCACCTCGCCGAGGGCGCCACCGGCCCCGGGTCGCTCTGGGCGGCGGAGGCGAAGATCGGCGACCGGATCGGGCTGCTCGCCCCGCGGAAGGGATTCCCCTACGGCGGCATCGAGTTCGCTCCCGGCGTCGCCCAGCGGCTGCTGCTGGTCGGCGACGAGACCGCCGTCCCCGCGGTCGCGAGCATCCTCGAGGACCTTCCCGACGACGCCGCCGGCAAGGTGTACCTCGAGGTGCCCTCCGACGGCGACGTCCTCGACCTCCGCGTCCCCGCCGGGGTCCAGCTGGCCTGGCTGCCGCGCAACGGCGCCCGCCACGGCGAGCGGGCCTGCAAGGCGGTCCTCGCGCTGTTCAACCTGCAGTACGACGCCGACGAGCAGGTCGAGGTCATCGACCCGGACCTGTGGGAGACGCCGACGTACTCCTCCTCCGGCGAGGAGATCGAGCCGGGCTCGGAGCCGGCCGGCGGGCTGTACGCCTGGGTGGCCGGCGAGGCCGCGATGGTGACCCGGCTCCGCCGCCACCTGGTCCGCGACGCCGGGCTCGACCGGAAGCAGGTGGCGTTCATGGGGTACTGGCGCATCGGCGTCGCCATGAAGTCCTGACCCGAGCATCAACGGGGAGCCCCTGATCCACCAGGTGCGTCAAGGACTCCCCGCTCACGGTTCCAAGGGCGCCGGCACCAGGATGACCTCATGGGACGCAAGGCCGCACGGGGCGCCACGCCCGCCGTCACCGCGCTGACGGCGGCGTCGATCGCCCACACCGTGCACAGCTACGAGCACGACCCCGCGACGCCCTCCTACGGGCTGGAGGCGGCGGAGGCGCTCGGCGTCGAACCGGCACGCATCTTCAAGACGCTGCTCGCCGACGTCGACGGGCAGCTCGTCGTCGGGATCGTCCCGGTGACCGGTCAGCTGGACCTCAAGGCCCTCGCGGCCGCCGTCGGAGGCAAGCGCGCCGCGATGGCCGACCCGTCTGCGGCCGAGCGCGCGACGGGGTACGTCGTCGGCGGCATCTCCCCGTTCGGCCAGCGCCGTCGCCACCGCACGGTCGTCGACGTCTCGGCCCTCGACTGGCCGACCGTGAACGTCTCCGGCGGCCGGCGCGGCCTGGAGATCGAGCTCGCACCGGAGGACCTCGTCGCCGCCACCGACGCGACCACCGCCGCGATCGCCCGCTGAGCTACCGGCAGGGCGCGAGCAGCGTCCGGCTGGTCATCCCGACGGTGTGGGCCAGCGCGTCGAGGAACCGGCCCTTCAGCAGGCTCGTCCCCCGCAGCGCCCAGAGCGTCTCCGCGGTCACCCAGGACAGGTCGCGCGCCTTGTCGATGTGCCACGAGCTGACCAGGTGGACGACCGGGCCCACGTGGTCGTCGACCCGCTGGCCCACCGAGGTGAGGAACCCGCGACGGACCTCCGCCTCCACCTCGGCGAGCACCGCGTTGACCGCCTCGTAGTCCCGGTGCATCGCCTCGGGCGCGACGTCCCGCGACTCGCAGGTGGCGACGACGGCGAGCGGCAGGTCGTGCTCGATGTGGGTGTTCATCCCGGCGAGGGCGTACTGCACCGGCCACCGGCCGCCGTGCCGGGCCTCGAACAGCGGCCGCCAGGCGACCGGAGCGCGGCGCCCGCCGGCCACCTCGTCGTACGCCTCGATCCAGAGCCGCGCGAAGACCACGTCGAGCTCCGCCACGAGGGGCGGGTCGACGAAGGCCGAGGCGTCAGAGCCCAGCAGCGCGCCGATCCGCTCGGTGACGGTGAGGTACATCCGGTTGAACACCGCCACCCCGTCGTCCGCCGGGAGCGCAGCGTCGATCGCGCGGAGCCGTTCGACCACCTCGGGGACGGTCCTCGGCACCACGGTCACCTCAGAAGGTCAGGGCCCGCGCCGGGTCGTGGAGGATCGAGGCCACGTCCGCGAGGAACTGCGATCCCTTCGCCCCGTCGATGAACCGGTGGTCGAACGACAGCGCCAGCGTCGTGACGTCGCGCGGCCGCACCTTCCCCTTGTGCACCCACGGCTGCTTCTTCACCGCGCCGAGCGCGAGGATCGCGCCCTCGCCCGGGTTGATGATCGGGGTGCCCGCGTCGACGCCGAGGACGCCGATGTTGGTGATCGTGAAGGTGCCGCCGGCCATGTCGGCGGGCTGGGTGCGCCCCTCGCGCGCGGTGGCGATCAGCTCGTTCAGCGCCTTGGACAGCTCCGGCAGGGTCAGCGTGTCCGCGCCCTTGACGTTGGGGACGACGAGCCCGCGCGAGGTGGCCGCCGCGATCCCGAGGTTCACCTGCCCGGAGTAGACGACCTCGTCGGTCGCGTCGTCCCAGTGCGCGTTGACCTCCGGCGTACGACGCGCCGCCAGGCACACCGCCTTCGCCGCGATCAGGAGCGGCGACACCGTCAGCCCCTCGTAGGCACGGTCGGCCCGCAGCTGCTCGAGGAGCTTTCTTGTGCGCGTGACGTCAATGGTCACCCACTCGGTCACGTGTGGGGCGGTGAAGGCGGACCGCACCATCGCCTGCGCCATCATCTTCCGCACGCCCTTGACCGGCTCGCGCCGCTCCTCGAGCGTGGGCGCGGCCCGTCGGGCCTGCGGGGCTGCCGGCGCAGCGGCGCCTCCGGCCGCGGCCTGCACGTCCTCGGCGGTCACGACACCGCCCGGCCCGGACGGCGTCACCGACGCCAGGTCGACGCCGAGGTCGCGGGCGAGCTTGCGGACCGGCGGCTTCGCCAGCACGCCGCCGACCGACCAGACGCCGCGCACCGGCTCACGGGCGGGCGTCGCGGGCACCGGCGGCTCGTCGCCCGGCACCACCTCGGAGGTGTCCGCGCCACCGGGCGCGAACGAGCCCTGCACCTGCATCTGCGCGGCCGACGCCCCGACGGTCGAGGGCGTGACCGGCCCCTTCCGGGCGCGGCGGCGCGCCGACCCCGACCGGGGCCCGTAGCCGACGAGCGTGCCGCCGCTGCTCCCCGCCGACGGGTTCGACAGGTCGAGCGCGGGCGCGGCCGGCTCGGCGGGCGGCTCCGGGGCGGCGTCCGACGGCTGTCCGTCGTCGACCGCGATGATCGGGGTGCCGACGGCGACCGTGGTCCCCTCCTCCACCAGCAGCGCCGTCACCGTCCCGGCGTACGGCGAGGGGAGCTCGACCAGCGACTTCGCGGTCTCGATCTCCACCACCACGTCGTTGACGGCGATCGTGTCCCCGACCTTGACCCGCCAGCTGACGATCTCCGCCTCGGTCAGCCCCTCGCCGACGTCGGGCAGCTTGTACTCGTGGGCAGCCACTCGTCCTCCTCAGTAGGCCAGCGTGCGGTCGACGGCGTCCAGCACCCGGTCGAGGTCGGGGAGCCACTCCTCCTCGACCCGCGCCGGCGGGTAGGGGGTGTCGAACCCGCCGACCCGGAGCACAGGCGCCTGGAGCGAGTAGAAGCACCGCTCGGTCACCCGGGCCGCGAGCTCCGCGCCGAGCCCGAGGTTCACGTGCGCCTCGTGGACGACGACGGCGCGGCCGGTGCGGCTCACCGAGTCGTAGACCGGCGCCATGTCGAGCGGGGACAGGGTGCGGAGGTCGATCACCTCGAGCTCCTTGCCCTCCTCAGCCGCCGCGGTCGCCGCCGCGTAGCAGACCTTCACCGTCGGCCCGTAGGCGAGCAGGGTGGCGTGCTCGCCGGCCCGCACCACCCGGGAGACGTGCAGCGGGTCAGGGACGGCGTCCTCGTCGACCTCCGCCTTGTCGGCGTGGTACTGCCGCTTCGGCTCGAGGAAGACCACCGGGTCGTCCGAGGCGACGGCCTGCTGGATCATCCAGTAGCCGTCGACCGGGTTCGAGCAGGCGACGACCTTGAGCCCCGGCGTGTGCGCGAACTGCGCCTCGGGCGACTCGCTGTGGTGCTCGACCGCGCCGATGCCGCCGCCGAACGGGATCCGGATGACCATCGGCATCGGGATCTTGCCGCCGGAGCGGAAGTGCAGCTTCGCCACCTGCGACACGATCTGGTCGTACGCCGGGTAGACGAACCCGTCGAACTGGATCTCGACGACCGGCCGGTAGCCCCGCATCGCGAGCCCGACCGCGGTCCCGACGATCCCCGACTCGGCGAGCGGGGAGTCGATCACCCGCTCCTCGCCGAAGTCCTTCTGAAGCCCGTCGGTGATCCGGAAGACGCCGCCCAGCTTGCCGACGTCCTCCCCCATCACCAGCACCTTGGGGTCGTCCTCCATCGCCCGGCGCAGCCCGGCGTTGAGCGCCTTCGCCAGCGTCATCGTGGTCATCGGGCTGCCTCCGGCTCGAAGGTGTCGAGGTACGCCGCGTAGCCGGCCTTCTGCTCGGCGAGCTCCTCGGTCTGCTCGGCGTACACCTGGTCGAAGACGTCGAGGACGTGCGGGTCGGGGAGCGCGTGGCACCCCTCGCGGAGCCGACGGCCGAGCGCCTCGGCCTCCTCGTCGACCTCCGCGAGGAACGCCTGGTCGACGAGGCCGTTGCGGGTCAGGTAGGCCTTGACCCGCTCGATCGGGTCCTTCAGCTTCCACTGCTCGAGCTCGTCGGAGAGCCGGTAGCGGGTCGGGTCGTCGGTCGTGGTGTGCGCGCCCATCCGGTAGGTGTAGGCCTCCACGAACGTCGGCCCCTGGCCGTCGCGGGCCCGCTGCAGCGCCGCCTCCATCACCGCGTGGGTGGCGAGGACGTCGTTGCCGTCGACGCGGACGCCGGGGAAGCCGAACCCCTTGGCCCGCTGGTAGAGCGGGATCCGGGTCTGCCGCTCGATCGGCTCGGAGATCGCCCACTGGTTGTTCTGGCAGAAGAACACCACCGGGGCGTTGTACGACGCCGCGAACACGAACGCCTCGTTGACGTCCCCCTGGCTGCTGGCGCCGTCGCCGAAGTGGGCCACCACCGCGGTGTCCCGCTCCGGGTCGCCGGTGCCGACGTGGCCGTCGCGCTGGACGCCCATCGCGTAGCCGACCGCGTGCAGCGTCTGGGCGCCGATCACGATCGTGTAGAGCCCGAAGTTGTTCGCCTTGGGGTCCCAGGCGCCCTGGTCGACGCCGCGGAAGAGGCCGAGCAGCTCGACGGGGTCGACCCCGCGGCACCAGGCGACGCCGTGCTCGCGGTAGGTCGGGAAGACGAAGTCCTGCGGGCGGAGCGCGCGTCCCGCCCCGATCTGGGCGGCCTCCTGGCCCAACAGCTGCGCCCACAGCCCGAGCTCGCCGTGGCGCTGGAGGGCGGTGGCCTCGACGTCGAGGCGGCGGACCAGGGCCATGTCGCGGTAGAAGCCGCGGATCCGCTCGGCCTCCTCCTCGGCGCTCAGACCGGCGCCGAAGGTGAAGCGTGCGTGGTCGACGCGCTCGCCCTCGGGGGTGAGGAGCTGGACCAGCTCAGGGCCGGCCTCGTGGAGGTCGGTGGTCGGATCGGTGGTCAGGGCACCGGTGTCGGCGCCGTCGACAGCACTGCTCATGGCACTCCTCGGGTGGTCGGCGCGGGGTCTCCGCGACCGGCTTGCTGGAGCCACCGCCCCGCGGCGTGGGTGTGCGCCGGCGCATCGGTGTGACCGGTGCCACAGCGCCCGGTCAAGGCACACGGTACCGGCTCCGGAACCCCTCCTGCAGCCGGGGTGACGGCCCGGATGGCGGTCGATCGACGGACGCCGACGGGAACTCGCGCGACGCCGGAGGCAGGCCGCGGATAGCGTGGCGGGTCGGTCGAAGGACGACGGACACCGCAGCGGAAGGAACCTGATGACGGACCCCCGGACGACCCGCTCCTCTGCGCCGTGGGTGGCGGTCGCGGTCGCGCTCGGGATCGTCTACGTCGTGTGGGGCTCCACCTACCTCGGGATCCGGATCGTCACCGAGGACGCCGACCCGCTGACCGCGATGGGGACCCGCTACATCGCCGCCGGCCTCCTGCTCGGGGCGATCGTGGCCGCCCGCCGCGGGTTCCGGTGGCTCCGGGTGACCCGGCACCAGCTGCTCGGCTGCGCGTTCCTCGGGCTGATGCTGCCGCTGCTCGGCAACGGCGTCGTCGCGGTCGGCGAGTCGAAGGGCGCGACGTCGGGGACGGCGGCGCTGCTGATCGCGGTCGCGCCGCTGGCGATCGTGGTGTTCCGGCTGCTCGAGCGCGACGTGCCCCGGCTGCAGACGCTGCTCGGCGTGCTCAGCGGCTTCGCCGGGCTCACGGTGCTGGTGCTGCTCGGCAGCGACGACCCGCACGGCTCGCCGCTCGGCCCGTCGCTGATCGTGGTCTTCGCCGGCACCTGCTGGGCGCTCGGCTCCTACCTCCAGCCGCGGGTGTGGCTCCCGGACGACGCGTTCGTCGTGACCGTGTGGGAGATGCTCCTCGGCGGCGTGATGGCCACGGTGGCCGGGCTGCTCGCCGGCGAGACGATCCGGGTCGACCACGACCTGCGCACCTGGACGGCGTGGGGATACCTCGTCGTCTTCGGGTCCGTGGTGGCGTTCTCGGCGTACGTCTGGCTGCTGGCGCACGCACCGATCTCGCTGGTGGCGACCTACGCCTACATCAACCCCGTGGTCGCGGTGGTCCTCGGCTTCCTGGTGCTCGACGAGCGGATCACCACGGCGACCGTGGTGGGCGGCGGGATCGTGGTCGCCTCGGTGGCGATCGTGATCACCTCCGAACGGAGGCGCGCGGAGGAGGTCGTCCCGGACACCGGCGCCGAACGGGCGGTCGCCGAACGCTGACCGTCAGGCCTTGGGCTCGAACTCGGCGGCGACCCGCAGGAACCGGTCGTTGGCGGGAACCTCGCCGATCGTGATGCGCACGCCGTCCTCGCCGTAGGGCCGCACGACGAGCCCCTGGGCCTCGGCCGCCCCGGCGAACCGCGCGGTGTCGGCGCCGAGCGGCAGCCAGACGAAGTTGCCCTGCGGCTCGGGGGAGCTCCACCCCTGCTCGAGCAGCCCGGCGTGCACCCGGTCGCGCTCGGCGACGAGGGCGGCGACCCGCCCCTCCATCGCGGCCTGGTGGCGCAGCGCCTCGGCAGCGGCCGCCTGGGCCACGCCGGAGACCCCGAACGGCAGCGCGCAGGCCCGCACCGCACCGGCCACGACGTCCGAGCCGACGAGGTAGCCGACCCGCAGCCCGGCGAGCCCGTAGGCCTTGGCGAAGGTCCGCATCACCGCGACGTTCCCGTGCTGCCGCAGCAGGGCGAGGGCGTCCAGCCGGTCCTCGCCGCGGACGAACTCGCCGTACGCCTCGTCCAGCACGACCACGACGTCGGACGGCACCCGGGCCAGGAACGCCTCGACCTCGCCGTGGCGCAGCGCCGGGCCGGTCGGGTTGTTGGGGGTGCAGAGCAGCACGACCTTCGTGCGCTCGCCGACCTGGGCGGCCATCGCGTCGAGGTCGTGGCGGCCGTCCGCGGTGAGCGGGACCTGCACCGCCGTGGCGCCGCAGACCGCGGTCGCGATCGGGTAGGCCTCGAACGACCGCCAGGCGTAGACGACCTCGTCGCCGGGGTCGCAGAACGCCTGCACCAGGTGGTAGAGCAGCGCGACCGAGCCGGTCGCCACCGCCAGCTCCTCCGTGCGTACGCCGAGGTGGTCGGCGAGCGCGGCATAGAGCGCCGTGGACCCCATGTCGGGGTAGCGGTTCATCGTCTGCGCCGCCGCCTGCACCGCCTCGAGCACCTCGGGCACCGGCGGGAAGGGGTTCTCGTTGGAGGACAGCTTGTAGCTCTCCAGCCCCTCCACCGGCGTCGGCGGCCGCCCTGCGACGTAGGCCGGGACGGCGGCGAGCGCGGCACGAGGGCGGGGGGCGTTCACGTCCGTAGGCTACGGCTCCCCGCGGCGGCTCCCCGGGGGTGTCCTGAGGAGCGGGCTACGGCGCAGCCAGGTGCGGCGGCTCCTGCGGGTGCGGGGCGCGGCCGCTCTGCGCCGCGATGATCCCGAGCAGCACCAGCAGGCAGCCGACGGTCGCGACGGTGCCGAGGTCCTCGCGGAACCAGAGCCACCCGAGCAGCGCCACCCCGACGGGCTCGAGCATCGCGACCATCGTGACCGTCGACGCGGAGAGGTGGCGCAGCGCGACGACCTCGACGGCGAACGGCACCAGCGTGCCGAGCACCACGACCCAGCCGACCGCGAGGACGCCCGGGACGGTGACGTCGGCGAGCCGGCCGAGCAGCGACACGTCGACGTCGAGGACGCCCTCGGGGAAGTGCCAGATCGGCGAGGCGACGTTCATCGCGACCGCGGCGATCCCGAAGGACCAGAGGACGACGCGGAGCGGCTCGAGGTTGGCGACGCCGTGCTCGCCGACGAGGAAGTACGTCGCGAAGCAGACCGCGGCCCCGAGGCCGGCGAGCAGCCCGAGCCCGTCCCAGGCCAGCTCGCCCTGGAGGATCCCGGTGGCCAGCGCCAGCCCGAACATCGCGGTCCCGAGCCCCAGCCAGGCCCGTCGCCGCACGGTCTCGCCCTGCACGAACCGCGCCCACAACGCGACGAGCAGCGGCGCCTGGTACTCCAGCAGCAGCGCCAGCCCGACCGGCAGCCGGTCGATCGCCACGAAGTACGTCCACTGCAGCGCCGCGACGCCGACCACGCCGTGCAGCAGGAGGAGCAGCGCCATCCGCCCGGTCGGCGGCCGCAGCGCCGTACGCCGGAAGAGCAGCGCGACGAGCAGGAGCACGAGAGCGGTCCCGGTGATGCGCGTCGTGGTCAGCTCGTCGGGCGAGACCCCCGAGCGGAGGACGACGCGCGACACCCCGGCGTTGACGATGAAGAGCAGGGCTCCGAGGCTCACGAGGGCGAAGCCCAGACCGGGGCGGCGGTGGGTCACCGGCACATCCTGCCGACCGGTCGGGGAGCACCCGTCGCCGCCCCCGTGCCAGGATCGTGGGCGTGAGCTTCCTGGTCCGTCTCGTCGTCAACGCCCTCGCCCTCGCGGCCGCCGCGTGGCTGTTCGACGGCATCGAGGTGGGCGGGGCCGACACCAGCGACCGCGTCGTGACGCTGCTCGTGGTGGCGCTGATCTTCGGCCTCGTCAACGCGTTCGTCGCGCCGGTGGTCAAGCTGGTCTCGCTGCCGTTCATCATCCTGACGCTGGGGCTGCTGCTGCTCGTCATCAACGCCCTGATGCTGCTGCTGACCAGCCGCCTGGCGGAGGCGTTCGAGCTCGACTTCACCGTCGACGGGTTCTGGTCGGCCGTGCTCGGCTCGATCGTGATCTCGATCGTCGGCGCGGTGCTCAACGGGGTGCTGCAGGATGACTGACCTCCCGCCGCCGAGGAACCCGGGGAGCTACTCGATCGCGGTGGTCTGCCTCGGCAACATCTGCCGCTCGCCGATGGCGCACGTCGTGCTCTCGGCCGCCATCGCGGACGCCGGGCTCGACGACCGGGTCGAGGTGGTCAGCGCCGGCACCGGCGACTGGCACGTCGGCGGGCCGATGGACCGGCGGGCCGCCGCGGTCCTCACCAGCCACGGGTACGACGCCACCCGCCACCGGGCCCAGCAGTTCCAGCCGTCCTGGCACGACGAGCACGACCTGGTCCTGGCGATGGACGCGCAGAACCACGCCGACCTGCGCGAGCTCGCCACCGACCTGGCCGGCACCGAGGAGCGGCTGCGGCTCTTCCGCGACTTCGACCCGCTCGCGGACGACGGCGACCGCGACGTCCCGGACCCGTACTACGGCGGCGACGAGGGATTCGACCACGTGATGTCGATCGTCCGGCGCACCTCGGACGCGCTGGTCGACCGGCTCGCCCGCGTCGTGAACTGACCCCGAGTCGCTCAGCGCCGTTTCAGGGTCCGGTGGCACCCTGGACCCCGTGACCGACACCAGCCGTCCCCGGGTCTTCGTCGTCGACGACGACCGGGCGGTGCGGGAGTCGCTGCGCAGGTCGCTGGAGTTCAACGGCTACGAGGTCGCGCTCGCCTCCGACGGGGCCGAGGCCCTGGCCGCGATCGGGCAGGTGAACCCCGACGCGGTCGTGATGGACGTGATGATGCCGCGGCTCGACGGCATCGAGGCGACCCGGGCGCTCCGCGCCGCCGGCAACGACCTGCCGATCCTCGTCCTCACCGCCCGCGACTCGGTGGGCGACCGGGTCGAGGGGCTGGACGCGGGGGCCGACGACTACCTCACCAAGCCGTTCGCCCTCGAGGAGCTGCTGGCCCGGCTGCGCGCGCTGCTGCGGCGCAGCGCCCCGGCGAGCGGCGGCGACGACCTCGACGCCGAGCAGCTCTCGTTCTCGGACCTGACGCTCAACCCCGTCACCCGTGAGGTACGCCGGGGTGGCCGGCTGATCGACCTGACCCGCACCGAGTTCGCGCTGCTGGAGATGTTCCTGCGCCGTCCGCGGCGGGTGCTCGACCGGTCGTTCATCCTCGAGGAGGTCTGGGGCTACGACTTCCCGACGACCGCGAACAGCCTCGAGGTCTACGTGGGGTACCTGCGCCGCAAGACCGAGGCCGAGGGCGAGCCGCGGCTGATCCACACGGTGCGCGGCGTGGGCTACGTGCTCAGGGAAGGCTGATGCGGTTCCGCGGGAGCCTCGCCGCCCGGGTCGCGCTGCTGACGACGCTGGCCGTGGGGTTCTTCGTGGCCTCGGTCGCGGCTGCGGCGTACGTCACCGTGCGGCACCAGCTCGTCGCGTCGCTCGACGCGTCGCTGTACGAGCGGGCCGCGACCCTGGCCGACGTCGACGTCGACATCCTCAGCGACGGCGGGACGGCGGCGTGGCTGCTCGGCGCGGCCGACATCCACTACGCGGTGCTCTCCGCCGACCGGGGGCGGGTGATCGCGCAGGACGGCCGCGGTGACGACCGCATCGAGCTGGGCCGGGCCGAGCTCGACGTGGCCCGCGGGATGCTCGACCGGTCGGCGCGGACCGCGACGTCGTCGGGCGACCGCTACCGCGTCGTCGCAGTGCCGGGGCCGGTCGACGGGACCGCGATGATCCTCGCGCAGTCGCTGGAGCCGACGCAGGACGCCCTGAAGCAGCTCGGGTTCCTGCTCGCCCTCGCCGGGCTGGCGGGCGTCGTCGCGGCGGCGTTCGCGGGGTGGGCGGTCGCCCAGCAGGGGTTGCGGCCGGTACGCCGGCTCAGCAACGCCGTCGAGGAGATCGCCCGGACCCAGAAGCTCGACCCGATCCCCGTCGAGGGCACCGACGACGAGGTCGCCACGCTGGCGATGACGTTCAACCGGATGCTGGCGGCGCTGTCGGCGAGCCAGGAGCGGCAGCGGCGGCTGGTCGCGGACGCCGGCCACGAGCTCCGCACGCCGCTCACGTCGCTGCGGACCAACCTCGACCTGCTGATCCAGGCCGACGCGCGCGGCGGGCTCTCCGAGGCTGCGCGAGCGGAGCTGATGGGCGACGTGCTGTTCCAGATCGACGAGCTCACGACGTTGATCGGCGACCTCACCGAGCTGGCGCGCGACGAGCCGATCCCCTCGCAGCTCGAGCCGGTCGACGTGGCCGACGTCGTCGAGCACGCCTTGGCGCGGGTACGCCGCCGGGCCGGTGGGCTGCAGCTCGACGTGCACGTCGAGCCGTGGCGGGTGACCGGCGAGGCGGCCGCCCTGGAGCGCGCGGTGACCAACCTGCTCGACAACGCGGTGAAGTGGAGCCCGCCCGGCGGGACGGTCACCGTGCGGCTCGAGCGCGGCGTGCTCTACGTCGCCGACCAGGGGCCCGGCATCGCCGAGGAGGACCTGCCGCACGTCTTCGAGCGGTTCTACCGCTCCCGCGAGTCGCGGACGATGCCCGGCTCGGGGCTGGGGCTCTCGATCGTGCGCGCGATCACCGAGCGGCACGGCGGCATGGTGCGCGCGGGTGCGGCCGAGGGCGGCGGGGCGGCGTTCTGGCTGTGGCTGCCGCCGCTGGAGGAGGCCGCCACGGAGCCCGTCACGGACACCGCAGGATCGGAAGCCAAGTCCTAGGCCCCTCTCAGTTCGGTTTCAGATCCGTTGGGCACCGTGGAGCCATGAGCGAGTTCACCCACCGTTACGGCGACCACGAGAACACCGCCGTGCTCCCGCCCCTCGGCCCCCCGCCCGGTCAGGAGCCGCCTCGCAAGGGGCGCGGCGGCCGCGGCGCGGGCATCCTCGCCGGCGCCCTCGTCCTCGGGCTGCTCGGTGGCGTCGGCGGCGCGGCGGGCTACGCGGCGCTCGACGACGACCCCGCGACCTCTTCGTCCCCGAGCACCCGCACGGTCAGCCCGGTCCGCAGCGGCGGTGACGACTCCCCCGCTCCCGACGGCTCCCCCGAGGCGGTCGCCGCGCAGGTGCTCCCGTCGGTCGTGAAGATCACCGTCGTCGGTGGCTCGTCGGGCGTCCCCCAGCTCGGCGGCGAGGAGCAGCAGGGCGGATCCGGGTCGGGCGTGATCATCAGCTCCGACGGCGAGATCCTCACCAACTACCACGTCGTCGAGGTGGGCGGCGACGAGCCGCGGATCACCGTCAGCTTCAACGACGGCTCCAGCGCCTCCGCGTCCGTGGTGGGCACCGACCCGCTCACCGACCTCGCCGTCATCAAGGCCGACGACGTCAGCGGCCTGACGCCGGCGGCCATCGGCGACTCCGACTCCCTCGACGTGGGCGAGGACGTCGTCGCGATCGGCTCGCCGTTCGGCCTCCAGGCGACGGTCACCAGCGGCATCGTCAGCTCGCTGAACCGCCCGGTCACCGTCACCGGCGACTCCGGCGACACGACGTACCCCGCGATCCAGACCGACGCGGCGATCAACCCCGGCAACTCCGGCGGCCCGCTGGTCAACCTCGCCGGCGAGGTCGTCGGCATCAACTCCTCGATCCGCACCGCCAGCTCCGGGCTCGGCGGCGAGGGCGGCTCGATCGGGCTCGGCTTCTCGATCCCGATCAGCAAGGTGCTGCCGATCGTCGAGCAGCTCCGCGCCGGCGAGACGCCCACCCACGCGCGGCTCGGGGTCGAGGTGTCCAACTCCGGCACCGAGCCGGGCTCCGCGACCGGCGCCGCGGTCGAGCGGGTCGAGGAGGGGTCGGCCGCCGACGAGGCCGGGCTCCGCGAGGGCGACGTCGTCACCCGCGTCGACGACGACGTCATCTCCGACTCGGAGTCGCTCGTCGCGACCATCCGCGGCCACCGCCCGGACGACGAGGTCACGCTCACGGTCGTGCGCGGCGACGAGACCATCGAGCTGCAGGCCACCCTCGACAGCGACGAGGGGCAGCAGGACCAGGGCACCGGCCCCGGCTCCGAGGACGACTGACGCTCACCCCTGGAGGGCCGCCCGCAAACGGGCGGCCTTCCACTGCGTCTCGGCCCACTCCTCGTCGAGGTCGGAGCGGACGGTGATCCCGCCCCCGGTCCCCCACTCGTAGCGCCACTCCCCACCGTCCGGCGTCGCCACCAGCGTCCGGATGATGACGCCGAGATCGGCCCGCCCGTCGGCGGTGATCCAGCCGAAAGCGCCGGAGTAGACGCCCCGCGGCGTGCTCTCCACCGCGTCGATGATCTCCATCGTCCGCCGCTTCGGCGCGCCGGTCATCGAGCCGGCCGGGAACAGCGCCCGCAGCGCCTCCACGGTCGACACGTCGTCGCGCAGCCGCCCTCGCACGGTCGACACGAGCTGGTGCACCGACGCGTAGGACTCCACCGTCATCAGCGACGGCACCGCCACCGTGCCGGGCTCGCAGACCATCGACAGGTCGTTGCGGAGCAGGTCGACGATCATCAGGTTCTCGGCCAGGAACTTGCGGTCCGACCCCAGCCGCTCCCTCTCGCGCGCGTCCTCCGCAGCAGTCGCGCCACGCGGTGTGGTGCCCTTGATCGGCCGCGCCTCGAGCACCCGGTCGGCGTCGATCCGGGCGTAGCGCTCCGGGCTCGAGCCGACGAGGTGCACGCTGCCCGCGGCGGTCGGGTGGCGCAGGTACCCGGCGTAGGGCGCGGGGTTGAGCTCGCTGAGCCGGAGGTACGCCGTGACCGGGTCGGTGCTCGTGCGGAGCTGCTCCCGGTAGGTCAGGTTGACCTCGTAGGAGTTGCCCCTCCGGAGCTGGCGCTGGACCTCCACGAACGCCTCCGCGTACTCCTCGGTCACCTTGGTGTTGAGCCGCCCCTCGTGGCGCGCGTTTGGTCGTTGAGCCGCCCCTCGTGGCGCGGTTTCGCGCCACGAGGGGCGGCTCGACACCACCTGAGGCGAGCGGAGCCGCATCCAGACCGCGTCGGGTACGCCGCTCGCCGGGTCGGCGGGCCGTCCGGGCAGGTCGGTCCGGCAGCCGTAGCCGACGTAGCCGACCCACCACACCTCCGGGTCCCCGGCGTCCCGGGCCAGTTCCTCCTCGAGGACGGCGAAGACGTCGTGGCCGACCGGCACCGCCGTGCCGCCCTGGTGCCTCAGCACCTCGCCGCGACCAGCGTCGAAGGTGAGCGACACGTCGTCGTCGGCGAGCACGCCCAGCAGGGACGACCCCCCGGACCAGGGCGTCGGCGGCGCCCCGGTCCGCGCAGAGGTCCCCGGCAGCCAGAAGACCCGTGGTGCGCCGGCCGCGTCCGCGAGCGCGTTCACCGGGGCTCCAGGAAGTTCGCCACCAGCCGCTCCCCGTGCTCGCTCAGCACCGACTCGGGGTGGAACTGCACGCCGGCCAGCGGGAGCGTCCGGTGCTCCACCCCCATGACGACACCGTCCTCGGACGTCGCGGTCACCCGCAGCTCCGGCGGCACCTCGACGGCGGCCAGCGAGTGGTAGCGCACCACCCGCACCGGGGACGGGATCCCCGAGAAGAGGCCGGCCCCGTCGTGCGTCACGGTCGCCACCTCGCCGTGCGCCGGCTCGACCGCGACCACGCGTCCGCCGTACGTCGAGACGAGCCCCTGCATCCCGAGGCAGACGCCGAGGACCGGGGTGGCCGCCCGGAGCAGCACCTCCCGGCCGACGCCGAAGTCGGCGGGGTCGTCGGGGGTGCCCGGGCCGGGTGAGAGCACGACGTGGGTGAAGGGCGCGAGCTGCTCGACGATGACCTGGTCGTGCTCCACGACGGTCGGGAGGACGCCGGTCACCGAGGCGACGAGGTGGACGAGGTTCCAGGTGTAGGAGTCGTAGTGGTCCACCACGACGACATTGGTTGTCAAGGTGACAAGAGGTCCAGGATCATGCCGCGGAGCAGCTCGAAGCCGTTCTCGGTCAGGATCGACTCGGCGTGGAACTGCACCCCGCGGAAGTGCGGACCGGCCACCATGTGCACGTCACCGCTGGCGGGGTCGGTCGCGACGGCGACCCCCTCGGGCAGCGACGGACCCGGACGGCCGACGAAGGTGTTGTAGAAGCCGACGACCTCCTCACCGCGGCCGCGGACCAGTGGGGCGAGCTCCACCCGCGACTGCGTGCCCTGGAAGACGATGTCCTTGTAGGCAAGGGGGATCCCGAGCCGGTCGCAGAGCACCTGGTGGCCGAGGCACACGCTGAGGAACGGCCGCTCGGACGCCAGCAGCCGCTCGGTGGCGGCTCGGAAGGTCGCGATCTTCGGGCTCGTGCCGTCGCGCGGGTCACCGGGACCGGGGCCGACGATCACCAGGTCGTAGCCGTCGAGCGCGCCCTCGACGTACTCGTCGTGCTGCACCACCGTCGAGCTCATCCCGAGCACGTCGAGGACGTGGCGGAGCATGTTGACGAAGTCGTCCTCGCCCTCGAGGATCGCCGCCGTCCGCCCCTTGAGCTCCGGCGTCGGCGGGGCCCCGCCCTGGTCGGTGAGCCAGAACTTCGAGAGCCGCTGGTTGCGCGAGGCCAGGGCGATCAGCACGTCCTCGTCGCGGGCGAGCTCCGCGACACCTTCGGCCGGCGCGGACGGGGCGTCGCCGAGCCCGAAGGCCTGGAGGATGCCGCCGGCTTTCGCCCAGGTCTCGGCGACCTCGTAGTCGGGGTCGGAGTCGCGGACCAGCGTCGCGCCGGCGGTGACCTTGAGCTCGCCGGCCGGGCTGACGTCGGCGGTGCGGATGACGATCGGGCTGTCGGCGGTCGGTGCGCCCTGGGCGTCGCGGCCCAGCAGGGCGAGGGCGGCGCCGTAGTAGCCGCGCCCCTCGACCTCGTACCTCTTGATCAGCTTGCAGGCGTTCTCCACCGGCGCGCCGGTCACCGTGGCGGCGAACATTGTGTCGCGGAGGACCGCGCGGACGTCGCGGGAGGTGCGGCCGGCGAGGACGTACTCGGTGTGCACGAGGTGCGTCATCGGCTTGAGGAACGGCCCGAGCACCTGGCCGCCCTCGTTGCAGATGTCGCACATCATCTTGAGCTCCTCGTCGACGACCATGAAGAGCTCGTAGATCTCCTTCTCGTCGGCGAGGAACTCCAGCAGCCGCTGCTTGCGCTCGTGCTCGGGGACCCCACGCAGCCGGAAGGTGCCGCTGATCGGGTTCATCCGCACGTCGCCGCCGTGGACGGAGACGTGCCGCTCGGGGCTGGCGCCGACGAGGTAGCGGTCCCCGGTGAAGAAGCAGTAGGTCCAGTAGGCGCCGCGCTCGCGTTCCAGCAGCCGGCGCAGCACGGTGAGCGCCTTGGCGGCGTCCCAGTCGGCGACCTTCGCGCGGTAGTGGCGGCCGACGACGAGGTTCGCCCCTTCACCGTTGCCGATCTCGTCGTCGATGATCCGGCGCACCACGTCGGCGTACTCGGCGTCGGTGGTCTCGAAGCCGCCGCGGTCCTCGAACTCGACCGGCTCGTCCGGGAGCGCCTCGAGCAGGTCGGCGAGCGGCACCTCGGT
Organism: Nocardioides caldifontis; assembly: GCF_008087345.1. GTDB lineage: Bacteria > Actinomycetota > Actinomycetes > Propionibacteriales > Nocardioidaceae > Marmoricola_A > Marmoricola_A caldifontis. Next base: position 111,680 of record NZ_VHIB01000001.1, read on the forward strand.
CTCGGTGTCGATCTCCACGACGGTCAACGGCGCGCCGTCGTCGTGCGCCTCGAACCCGCGCTCGGTGACCTGGCGGAACGGGACGGCGAGGAGCCGGTCGAACCGGCGACCGGGCTCGGGAGCCCCCTCCTCCAGCGGTACGTCGAGCAGCGACTCGACCTCGGTGCGGCGGCCGCCGACGAGCGTCACCGTCGCGGAGTCCCGGAGCCGGATGACCGCCCAGGCCTCGTGCCCCTGCAGCGCGTCGAGGGCGGCGCGGGGGTCGGGCGAGGGGCGGCTCTCCATGACGGGCAACGCTACCGCTCCCGAACGGTCCATCCGGCGGGTTCCTGAGGGGCGGAAAGCAGGTGGCCCGGCGACACGCGCGGGCGACCGTTCAGCCAGCGTGTCGGGACCTACGTCCTCGGGACCAGGTGGGGACCTTGGGGTCGAGGGTAAACGGACATTCTGCCCTTCGCGTTGCCGGCGAAGTGGGTCAGGATGAACCCCGTGAAGGGGAGGAGTCGGGGGGCTCCGAGCCAGGCGCCCGGGGGGTGCGCCGATTCCAGGTGAGGGGGCAGGGGGTCCCGAGCCGGGATCACGGGGGACGTTCAGAAACGGGGATACCGCGACTGGGGCAGGGCCTTGGGGGCCCGGCCCCGTCGTGGTTTTTTCGGCCTTTCGTTCCTGACTCGCCGGTCAGCGGGCGCTGACGGTGACCAGCCGCTGGGTGGCGCGGGTGAGCACGACGTAGAGCGTCGCTCGCCCGGTCGCCGACTCCTCCTCGATCGCCTGCGGGTCGACCACGACGATGCCGTCGAACTCGAGCCCCTTGGTGTCGAGCCCGGTCAGCACCGGCAGCCGCGCCTCGTCGCCACCCGTGCGCGCCTCCGCGACCTCGGGCCACCCCTCGGTCCAGCGGGCGACCTCCTCGCGCATGGCGACGGGCACGACGATGCCGACGGTGCCGTCGAGCTCGTCGAGCAGCTCGCCGACGGCCTTGCGGACACCGGCTTCGAGGTCGTCCACGACCAGCTCGGCAGGGGCGACGCCGGTCCGGCGTACGGCATCGGGGAGGTCGACGTCGAGGCCGACGCGGGCGGCGTACTCCGCGGCGTGCTGGTAGATCTCCGCGCTGTTGCGGTAGTTCGTGCCCAGGTGGAATGTGTGTCGTGGTCGGCGTGTCCACGACCATTGGTTGCGTCGGCCTGACCGCTCACCTTCGCCAGCGCCCCCGAAGAGCGCCTCCTCGCGGGCCGCCGCGGCCTCCTCGGGGAACGGCCAGGACGACTGGGCGGGGTCGCCGACGACGGTCCAGGTGGCGGTGGGGCCGCGCCGGCCGACCATCCGCCACTGCATCGGGGAGAGGTCCTGCGCCTCGTCGACGAGCACGTGGGCGTAGGTGTCGTCCTCGGTGCGGTTCGCGGTGCGCGGGCCGGAGAACTCGCGGTCGGTGATCGTGGTGAGCTCCGGCATGTTCGCGTCGACGAGGTGGGCGAGCGGGTCGCGCTCCTCGTCGGGGTCGTTGCGCTCCGGCGGGTCGCCGAGCTGGTAGCGGAGCTCGTCGAGCAGCGGCACGTCCTCGACCGACCAGTCGTCGTGCCAGGCGTCGGGGCGGCTCAGCACCCGCACGTCGTCCGGCGACAGGACGCCTTCGGCGACGCGGCCGAGGAGCTCGGGGTCGCGGAGCCAGCGGAGCACCTCGGTGGCGTCGAGCGCCGGCCACCACTCGCGCACGAAGAGCAGGAACTTGTCGTCGGAGAGCATCGTGTCGACGAAGTCCTCGCGGCCGCGCTCGAGCGCCCGCTCGCCGCGCACCTGGCGCCACAGGGCGTCGACGAGCGCGGTGGCGACACGGTCGACCTGGCGGTTGCGCTTGCCCTGCGACAGCAGGCTGCGGCGGACCCGGGCGAGGTCGCGGCCGGAGAGGACGAGCGAGTCGTCGCGGTAGAACGTGCGGAACTCCCGCGGGGCGCCGGGCACCGCCTGCCGCGCCGTACGCCGGAGCAGCTCGGCCATCCGCCGCGAACCCTTCACGGCAGCGACGTCGGGGGCGTCGTGACGGGTGCCGCGGATCCCGTCGACGACCTCGCCGAGCGAGCGGAGCGCCACCGCGGTCTCGCCGAGCGAGGGCAGGACCCGCTCGATGTAGCGCATGAAGACGCCGGAGGGGCCGACGACGAGCACGCCGCCGCGCTCGTACCTCGCCCGGTCGGTGTAGAGCAGGAAGGCCGCGCGGTGCAGCGCGACCACGGTCTTGCCGGTGCCTGGGCCGCCGGAGATCTCCACGACGCCCTTGGCGGGCGCGCGGATCGCCTTGTCCTGCTCGGCCTGGATGGTGGCGACGATCGAGTGCATCGACCGGTCGCGGGCGCGGGAGAGCTGGGCGAGCAGGGCGCCCTCGCCGACGATCGGCAGGTCGTCGCCGGCCTCGGCGTCGAGCAGGTCGTCCTCGATGCCGACGACGCGCCGGCCGGAGCACCGGAGCACCCGACGGCGTACGACGCCCTGCGGCTCGGCGGGGGTGGCCTGGTAGAACACCGCGGCGGCCGGGGCGCGCCAGTCGATCAGCAGCGAGTCACGGTTCTCGTCGCGGAGCCCGATGCGGCCGATGTAGCGGGGGGCCTCGGTGGGGTCCTTGAGGTCGATGCGGCCGAAGACCAGCCCCTCGTGGGCGGCGTTGAGCGTGGCGATGCGCTTGGCGGCCTGGAAGACCATGGCGTCGCGCTCGACCAGCCCGCCCTCGTGGCCGAGCCGGGCGCGGCCGTGCCCCTCCTTCGCCAACGCCTCGGCAGCCCGGGTCGACGACTCGAGCTGGCGGTAGACGACGTCGACGAACTCCTGCTCCGCGGCGACCTCGCGCTGCGCCAGCTCTTCGGCGGTCATCTGGTCGGTCAACGGACGGCCGATCCCCTCGTCGTGGTCCCGCACCCTCCCGCGGGAACCGAGCGTCCAACTCTACCGACCTCTCGTTGGGTCCACGCGGTTAGGTTCGGATGCATGACGGACCTCCACCTCCCCGACGACGTCGCCACCTTCGCCAGCGGTGCGCAGATGCCGCTGCTCGGCTTCGGCACCTGGCAGATCACCGGCGACGACGCCACCCGGTCGACCGCTGCCGCCCTGTCGGCCGGCTACCGGCACATCGACACCGCGCACGTCTACGGCAACGAGGGCGAGATCGGCCAGGCCCTTCGCTCGGCGGGAGTGCCGCGGGAGGAGCTGTTCCTCACGACCAAGTGCCCGCCGCACAAGGCGGAGTCCTGCCTCGCGGTGCTGGAGGAGAGCCTCTCGCTCCTGGGGGTCGACCACGTCGACCTGTGGCTGATCCACTGGCCCGCCGACTCAGCCGGGGCCGACGTCGAGATGTGGCGCCGGTTCGTCGAGGCCCGGGACTCGGGGCTGACCCGGGACATCGGGGTCTCGAACTTCCCGATCTCGCTCGTGGACGAGGTGACCGCTGCGACCGGCGAGAAGCCGTCGGTGAACCAGGTGGAGTGGAGCCCGCTGCTGTTCGACTCGTCCGTTTTATCCGAGCATCGCTCGCGGGACATCGTGCTGGAGGGGTACAGCGCGCTCCGGGGCGGGACCCTGGACCACCCGGTGATCGGCGAGATCGCTTCCTCGCACGGCCGGACCCCGGCGCAGGTGATCATCCGGTGGCACCTCCAGCACGGGGTGGTCGTCATCCCGAAGTCGACGAAGGAGGAGCGGATCCGGTCCAACGCGGACGTGGCGGACTTCAGCCTGAGCGATGCAGAAATGGCCGCCATCGACGCGCTGGGGCGCGCTTGAGCGCCCTAACGCAACATTGGGCGAGGCGTGCCCGCGGCGGAGAACGCGTCAGCGGGACCTGCCGACCACTCCGCGGCACGAAGGTGGTGAGCGAGCGGCCCTCATGGCGTACACCGGCCGACCCGGGTACGACGAAGGTCGAGTCGGCCTGCTGCCACTAGCTCGACCGGCGCCTAGTATAAGGATCCGAGATCCTCTCGAGCTCAACTAGCGACGCTGGCCAGGGAACCCGTCAGGTCGAGTTCGCGCTCCAAGACGGCAGCAGCACCGATCACCCGCTCGTCTTCGCCGGGCCGCCCCACGACCTGGATACCGACGGGCAGGCCATCATGCGTGAAGCCGCAGGGAATCGAAACGATCGGGCAACCGGTCACCGTGAGCGACGACGTCATGAACATCCAGTCGATGTAGGTCTGGCACTCGCGTCCTGCTACTGACGTCGGGAATTCTAGGTCGACCGGGAACGGCGGAACCGCGACTGTCGGACATAGAAGGATGTCGATCTCGTCGAACATACGAAGCATGTACTCGTACACCCGTGTCCGCCCAGTCTCAGCCGCGAGGTAGTCGTCGGCGGTGAGGTTGAACCCCTGCTCGACGTTTTTGACGATCGCGGGAAGAATGTGGTCAGCGTGTCGACGCACCGTGTCGCCATGCACGACTGAGAGCAGTTGCGCGCGCAGCGTGTCAAAGACGTCGAGCGCGAGGCGGAAGTCGACATCTTCCTCCGTCACCTGAATACCGACGTCAGCCAGGCGACCTGCTGCTGATCGACAGATGCTGGCGACTTCGGGGTCGACCGGCGCGATCCCGAGGTCACTACTGAATCCAACCCGTGTCGGCGGCAGCAGCCGGCTCAGCCGGTCTGTGACCGCGTCGCTCGGAGCTGGCCACGACAGCGGGTCGGCGACGCTACGCCCTACCTGGGCGCCGAACATCAGGGCAACGTCGGTGACGTTGCGCGCCATGGGTCCTTCGACCAACAACGCGTCGTACCGCGGCCACGCGTCGCCGCGAGCGATCCGACCCGGCGACGGACGCATGCCGACGACACCACAGAAGCTGGCCGGGATTCGGAGGCTCCCACCGAGGTCGGAACCCATGGCAAGCCAGCTCGTACGACTCGCGAGAGACGCCGCGGCACCACCAGAGGAACCGCCGGCCGTGCGGTCAAGGCACCAGGGATTGCGAGTGGCACCGTAGACCGCGTTGAAGGTGTTGGCGCCAGCGAACTCTGGCACGTTCGTTTTCCCGAGCGGGATGCCGCCGTTCGAGATGATCCGAGACACGGGAACGTCTGTGCTCGTGGCTGTCCTGTCCCTGTACAGCGTCGACCCATAGGTCGTGGGAAGACCCTCGATGTCGTTGTACTCCTTGGCGACGAACGGCAGCCCGGCGAGATATGTCGGATCATCGCGCCTCTCCGCTACGAACCGGAACTCCTTCGCGATACTGCGTGCCCGTTCGAAGTCGCGCACGGGAACAGCATTGATTTCGGCGTCCGCGTCTTGAATCCGCGAGATCGCGGCCTCCGTCACCTCGAGGGGAGACACCTTCTGGCTCTTCAGAAGAGCGACGACCTCTGTCGCCGACAGCTGGTGCAAGTTGGTCACTTCACATCACTTCCTTGAGTTGTTGCCTCTTCGGCGGCGTTGCTTGGCGGCACGGCAGGGCCTGTGGGCGGAGGACGTTCCAGGACGTCGTCCTGCGAGGTGCCGCGCAGGCGCGCGAGCGCGGCAGACACAGCGCCCCAGATGCCGCCTCGGAAAAAGAGGAGGATCAGAACGAAGACGGCCCCCGTAACAGAGCCGGTTGCTTCGATTCCGGAGGTCGCAAGGAAGTCCTCGAGCAGCACGAGCAACGCGGCGCCCACGATCGACCCGAAAAGTGTCGCGGTGCCTCCGAGAACCGCCATAGCGATGCCTTCACCGGAGGTCGTCCAGTAGAGGTCCTGCAGCGTCACCATGCGATGACCGATCGCATAAACACCGCCCGCGATGCCCGCGAGGAAGGCCGAGAGCACGAAGGCGAACACTCGGTAACGCTCCACGGAGAAGCCAAGGGCTCGCACGCGCGCCGGATTTGCCCTCAGCGCCACGAGAACCTGTCCCGTCGGTGAGTTCACGGACCGCCAGGCGACCCAGAAACCGATCGCCACTATAAGGAGCGCTGCGTGATAGTAGACGAAGGGATCCGACCACTCGAGTCCGACGAAGTCTCGGGGAATCCCTTGGAGCCCGTTCTCGCCTCCCGTCAATGAGCTCCACCGATTGGCGATGTAATAGATGAGCTGCGCAAACGCCAGCGTCACCATCGTGAAATAGATGCCATGCGTGCGCACCGCCACCAGCCCGATTGGAACGGCCACCAGCGCCGCTGAGACGGCGCCAACAAGGATAGCGAGGGGGAAGGGAACTCCGAGCTCGATGGCGGCCAAGCCCGTGGCATAGGCGGAGACCCCCCAGAAGGCAGCATGGCCGAAGGACAGCATGCCGGCATATCCGAAGAGGATGTCGATCGACATGGCGAACAGTGCCCAAGCGAGGATGTCTACCGCGATCGGCGGGTACACCAGCCACGGCAACATCAACGCAAGCAACGCGCCTGCCCCCAAGAGGGCCCAACCGGCCGTCTGGTTGCGCCGCGCCGACTGAACGAGTCGGACGGTGATCATCGGGCGGCCTCCTGTCGCCCTAGCAAGCCAGACGGGCGAACCGCGAGAACGACTGCCATGAGTATGAAAGTCGTCGCCCCCGCCGCGGCCGGGACGTACATCTGTGCGAGCTCTTGAAGGAAACCGACGAGATAGGCGGCCAACACCGCTCCGAGAACGGATCCCATCCCGCCGATAATGATTACCGCAAACAAGATGATTACAATGTCGGCTCCCATTGCAGAGTTGACCGACCGCATCGGTGCGGCCATGACACCCGCCAGTGCCGCGAGCGCCACTCCGAACGCGAACACCGGAATCATCCAGACATTCACATTGACGCCGAAGGCCTCGGTGAGTGAAGGGCGCTCGGTCGCAGCGCGCACCACCATCCCTACCTTGGTCTTGTTCAACGCCAGCCAGACCCCACAAGTTAGTGCGATGGAAGCGATCAGGACGACGAACTGATAGGTCGGGTACTCCAGGGGACCGAAATTGATGCGGCCTTCCAAGGCGGCAGGTTTTGCATACGGTTGACCGACCACTCCGTAATTCAGGCGAACCAGGTCCTGGATGATGAGGGCCAACCCGAAGGTCAGCAAGAAGTTGTAGACGGGGTCGAGAGGAACCAAACGTCGAATCAGCGTCCGCTCGACGACAACTCCCCCCGCGGCAATGACGACGGGTACGACAACGAGCGCTGCCCAGAACGGCGTACCGAACATGTCGTACAGGATCACCGCCCCGAAAGCGCCCAACATGTACACCGCTCCGTGGGCGAAGTTCGCGACCCTGAGCATTCCGTAGATCACCGCGAGGCCGATTGCCAGTAAGGCGTAGAACCCGCCCGAAACGAGCCCGTTGAGGGAAGCCTGAAGGAATGTGGTCATCTGCGTTTCAATGAACCGCGAGTCAGCCGAGGTCGCACGACGAGCTTGGCGGCCCGAACGCTTCGTCGGCGGGAATCGTCTCGACAAGTTCGGTGTAGTCGAAGGCTTCCTGGACGTCCTTGGCCTCCTTGACCACCGTCAGGTACGAGTCGTGGATCATCCGGTGGTCTTCCGACCTGACGCGGGCATTGCGGGCAAACATGTCCTCGAACTCATGTCCGTCCAGCTCCTCGGCAACAGCGTCCGCGTCGTCGGTTCCAGCGCGCTGAACCGCTTCTAGGTACTGCGTCGCGGCCGAGTAGTCACCGGCGTGGACTGCTGTAGGACGCACATCTAGCCGCGCCTTGAAGTCATCCGCCCATTCGCGCGCTTCGTCGTCCTGATTCCAGAACCAGTCCGTGGTGTAGAGGGTTCCAGACATTTGAGTCGCGCCGATCGACTCCACATCGGTGTCGAACATCGCGCCGACCGCGAGCTCGATACCAGCTTCGGCGAGCCCGAACTCGTTGTACTGCTTGACGAAGTTCGTCAGGTCACTGCCAGCTGCCATGGTGGCGATGACGTCCGGCTTGATCTCCAGCGCCTTCGTCATCGACGCGGCGAAGTTGTCGTTCGGGAAGGGAGTTGCGTCCGTCCCGAGAACCTTCCCTCCGTTTGCCTCGATGTGAGTCGTGAACGCTGCCGTCATGTCCTGCCCGAACTGGTAGTCGGGATAGACGATGTACCAGTTCTTCTCACCCCGCTGGGTCAACGTGGCAGCGCTTCCGCGCGCGAGCATCTCAGTGTCGTAAGCCCAGTGGTATGTGTACTCGTTGCAGGCGCTACCGGTCAGGTCGGTGCTACCTGCGGCGACGTTGATGTAGATGCGCTGGAACTCCTCGGCGAGGTCAGCCACCGCGAGGGCGGCTGCAGAGGATGGGACATCGAAGATCGCGTCCGCACCTTGCCTGTCGAAGAGCTCACGAGCCTTGGTGTTTGCGATGTCCGGCTCATTCTGGTGATCGGCGGACAAGACCTCGATCTCTTGAGCCACGGCGTCTGAGCCGTACTTCTCCTGGTAGTCGTCGACCGCCATCTTGACGGCCTCCAGCGAGCCCTTTCCGGTCAACGCCGAGTATGTCCCTGACATATCCGTGACCACTGCCAGCGTCAGTTTTCCATTGGAGATCGCCTGATCGTCACCTAGCGCAGTCGGACCGCCCCCGCAAGCGCTCACTCCGAGTGCAGTTGTGGCAGCGATGGACACGGCGGTCTTTCGGCGGTTCATGGGAGCCTTCCTGTTGATGGAGGTACTAAATGCCCAGATGGGCGAGCAGGTCGTTCTCGCGCGCGATGACGTCGGAGTTGTCGAGATGGTCAACGATGTGGCCTTCCGCGATGAGGAAGTGTTTATGTGCAACCGTGGTCGCGAAGCGAAGGTTCTGCTCGACGAGCAGGATGGTCGCTCCGGAACTGGCGACTTCCCGCAGAATCTCGGCAATCTGATCGACGATGACGGGCGCGAGCCCTTCGGTCGGCTCATCGCAGAGCACAACGTCCGCGCCCATCCGCAGGACACGTGCCAGCGCCAGCATCTGCTGCTCGCCTCCTGACAGGGAACCGGCCATCTGACGGCGCCGTTGCCCCAGGACGGGGAAGGTCCCAAACAGTCGCTCCTCGGCCCAGGCATTGGCGCCGATGACCCGAGGGAGGCGGAGATTCTCTTCGACGGTCAGCGACGAGTAGATCCCCCGATCGTCCTGGACCCAGCCCAAACCCATGCGCGCCCGACGGTGCGGGCGCAGGCGCGTGATGTCGCGTCCCAGGAACTTGATCGAGCCGCTGGAGATGGGGTGAAGGCCCATGATGCTGCGCAGAAGGGTGGACTTCCCGGCCCCATTGCGTCCGATCAGAGTGACCACGTCGCCCTGGCCAACCTGGAGGGACACTTCATGAAGCACGGTGGCTTCGCCGTACCCCGCGGATACGTGCCTCAGTTCAAGCACGGTGCGCCCCCAGGTAGGCATCGACGACACGCGGATCACTACGGACATCGGAGTACGTCCCTGATGCGATCAGTTCGCCCGCCTGCAGGACGGAGACGGTGTCAGCCAGCATGCCGACGACCTTCATGTTGTGCTCGACCAGAACGATCGTGCGGCCTCCCTTGATCCGTTGTATGAGATCAATGGTTCGCTCGATGTCTTCCGTCCCCATCCCCGCCGTCGGCTCGTCGAGGAGCAGGACGGCTGGATCCGCTGCGACGACCATGGCGAGCTCGAGGGCACGCTTCTGGCCATATGCGAGGTCGCCAGCTCGGCGATCACCGAGATGACCTAGCCCGACAAGTTCGAGAACCTCGGTCGTTCGCTCGGCGAAAGCTCCCAAGGAGCGGACGCTCGTGAGGAAGCGCGTGCGTAGGGAAGAGTGTGCGAGCAGCGTGAGGTCAACGTGCGAGCGGACGGTGCGATCGTCGAAGACGCTGCTCACTTGGAAGGATCGCGCCACACCCAGGCGTGCGATCGTGTGCGCCGGCAGTCCAGTGACCTCGCGCTCCCTTAGGTATATCCGACCGGACGACGGGGCGAGAGCGCCGCTGAGCAGGTTGAACAGAGTCGTCTTGCCGGCTCCGTTGGGCCCGACCAGGGCGTGGGTCTCACCTTCCCGTACGGCGAGGTCCACCCCGTCCTTTCCGCCGACGGCGCGAAAGCCCCTGAACTCCTTGACGAGCCGTTCCGTCCTCAGCATCCCATGAGCCTTTCGGTGAGTGGCGACAGCCTCTTGTGGCCGGTCGCCACCCCACAATGGCGACTTGCAGGTTTGGCGGAAGTGGCCGATCATGTGGCGAAATGCGATCACGAGGGAACGCCAGGCTCGATGATCTCGACCGACTGGTCGTGGCCTGCCTCCAGGTGAACGGTCGCGCATCGTGGCGACGCATCGGCGAAGTGCTCGAGCTACCGGAGCGGACGGTAGCCCGACATGGCACACATCTTCTGGAAGAGCGAATCGTTCAGATCCGCGGCTTGGGCGAGCCGCGGCGCACCGGTCGCGGAGAACAGTACGTCCTTCGAGCCAAGTCGGCTCCGGGGATGAGTTGGATGTCGGCTAGCTACCTCGCTCGCCGCGTCGAAACTGTGGTCACTTACGTTGTCACCGGAGCGAGTGACTGCTACGCCGACCTCGCTTGCAGCGATGAACGGCTCGGTCCGGTGTTCTTGCAGGAGCTCGCCGGAACTCCAGGGATCGTTGACTACACCCTGTATCCGGTCCTTCGGTACTTCCGAACCCTCGGAGAGTGGCAGCCGGAAATCCTCTCGGACCAACAGATCGATGCGCTCCGTGATGACGGTCCTCCGCAGGAGTGGCCATCTACTGTCGCACCGTATCCGCTCAATCACGTCGAAGATGCCGTCCTCCGCGGACTCGCCGAGAACGGGCGAAGGTCGGCTGAGGAACTTGCTCGAGCAGCTGGTGTGTCGGTGCAGACCGTCCGGCGAAGGATCGCGGCGCTCCAGGCCGCGGGCATCCTGAGCATCCGGGCGGTCCTTGAACCAGCGCTTCTGGGCTTCCCGATCGGGGCCTTGATCTGGTTGAAGGTAAAGCCGGGGAACATCGACACGGTGGTGAGTAGCCTCCAGGCGTCCCCGTACGTGCGCTACGGCGCGATCGTACTGGGTTCCGAGAACGTCGTCGTTGACGTGCGGGTTCCCGATCGACGCACTCTTTATGACTTCCTCAATGCGTCCGACTGGGCGCCACTGGCCGAGGCGGCCGAGGCGTCAATGATCTTGTCTGCCTTGAAGCAGAGCGACATTTTGCTCGACCAGGGACCACCGGTTTCCTGGGCGACCCCTGACCGCAGTCTCCGTTGAGGGTTTGGCAGTCACCACTGACTGCGGACCCGTGCACCGGGGTCTTGAGGGGACGCCACCAAATTGGTGGGATGACGTCCACGAGTTTCCGCTTCGCGGCGATCTGGCCCAGAGCCAGCCCTTCGGCGCCCATCTGTCGGCGGACGGCCTCTTCTCTTCCTCGGTCCCGCATCTCTCAACTGACGAGAGTGTGGACGCCCTCGGGCGCAAGATGCCGCTGATCGGCCTCGGCACCTAGGGAACCAACCAGTGACGACGCGACCCGGCTCCCGCTCGGGGCTTCCGAAGCGGAGATACCTCAGATCGACACCTGCGCCTCGACCATACAAAGTGGAGCGGGCCCGCCCTAACGCCGAAGTCCACGTCGAAGCAGGACGCGGACCCGTCGAATCACCCCACGTCGTCCAGAACCCAGCCGGAGTGGGCCGGGCGCGACGGCTTCACTGAGCCAGTAGTAGACCGGCGGGTGGCTCCACCATCCGAAGCGACCGCTGGGTGTCCACGGCCGCCTTTTTCCAGCTCCGATGGTCACGTGCGCGTGTGACGGGACGACCCTCGGTGCCAGGGCGGCCGACACCGACTCGATCGCCGCTCGACGTCGTCCACACGGGCCCGCCACTGCTCGATGGGTGGGCTCGGCCGATCGGTGGTTCGCGGGTCTGATGAACTCGCGCCATGACCGTCGCCCACCACCACTTCGACGAGGATTCGTTCCGCCGCGGTCTGCGCGCGGGCTGGGGATACACCGGTCCCGGGTTCCTGGTGTCCCTCTCCTTCGGCGTCGTGGCCACCGATGCCGGGATGACGCCGTGGCAGGCGGTCCTCATGTCGGCGATCGTCTTCGCGGGCTCGGCGCAGTTCGCGTCGATCGCGGTCATCGCCGCGGGGGGCGGGCTGCCGGCAGCGTTCTCCGCAGCCACGCTGATGAACTCGCGGTTCCTGGCGATGGGCATCGCGCTCGCACCGTCCTTGCCCGGCGGCCCGGTGCGGCGCGCGCTCCAAGGCCAGGCCGTGATCGACGCGTCGTGGGCGCTCGCCAACCGCGGGGACGGGACCTTCGACCGGTGGGCGCTCTTCGGGTCCACCGCCCCTCAGTACGTCGGGTGGGTGGCCGGCACCGCGCTCGGCACCGTCTCCGGTGACCTCCTCGGCGACATCGAGCGCTGGGGCCTCGACGCGGTTTTCCCCGCGTTCTTCGTCGCGTTGCTGGTGACCGAGGTGCGGAGCTCCACCGGCGCGACTGCGGCGGTGCTCGGCGGCCTCATCGCCTTGGCCCTGGTACCGGTCGCCCCGGCCGGCGTGCCGGTGCTCGCCGCGACCGCCGCGGCCGTCGTAGGGCTGCGCGGGAGGCGGACCGCATGACGTTGTGGATTCTCATCGGGGCGTGCGCGCTCATGACCGCGGTGGTCAAAGGGATCGGCCCGTGGGCTCTTGGCGGCCGGGAGCTTCCCGGCTGGTTCCCGTCACTGGTGACCGCGATGGTGCCCGCGCTGCTCGCCGGCCTGGTGGTCACCGCCGCCCTCGCCGACGGCCGCCGCATCGAGATCGGCGCGGACACTGCGGGCGTCGCCGCGGCCCTCGTCGTCGCGTGGCGCGGCGGGTCGATGCTCGCCGTCGTCCTCGTCGCCGTGGCCGTCACCGCCGGGCTGCGGCTGGTGCTCTGACGCGCGCGATGTGGATGTCCGCGCGCTCCGGCGGGTGCGCCCGCGGTCGGGTCGGGTGCACACTGACCGGATGCTCAAGTCTGGACCTCCGCCGCTGACCGTCGTCCGACCCGGGGAGGGCCGCACGGGCGACCTGGGGTCGATCACCGTCGACTTCAAGCTCATGGGCTCCGACACCGGCGGCGCGCTGGCGATCGTGGAGCACGGGTTCCCGCCCGGCGCACTCGTGCCCCCGCACGTCCACACCCTCGAGGACGAGTACTCGATCGTCACCGAAGGTGAGATCGGTTTCCGGTCGGGGGACCGCGAGGTCGTGCTCGGTCCAGGCGGCTACATCACCAAGCCTCGCGGAGAGGCCCACGCGATGTGGAACGCCAGCCCTGAGCCGGCGCGGATGATCGAGGTGATCACCCCGGCCGGGTTCGAGCTGTTCTTCCGTGCCGTCGTGGACCTGCTCGAGGCCGGCGACGACGACCCCGAGCAGGGTGATCGCCTCGCCGCCCAGCACGGGCTGTCGTTCGTCGACACCCCCTGGCTGGCCGACGTCGTACGCCGCTTCAACCTCGACGCCTGAGCCGCCCCGGCCCGGCCCGGCCCGGCCCGGGCGACACCTACTTCTGGCGGTTCAGGAAAGCCAGCATCGTCTCGCGCGCAGCGTCCGAGGCGAACAGCCGGCTCGACAGCTCCGCCACCGCCTCGCCGTCCCGCTCGATCCCCTCGAGCATGGCCCGGTTGACGATCCGCTTCGTCTCCCGCAGCCCCTGGGGGTGCCCCTTGCAGAGGTCGGTCACGATCCGGGAGACCTCGGCGTCCACCTCGTTCTCGGGGACCGCCATCGTCACGAGGCCGATGTTCGCGGCCGCGCGACCGTCGAAGGTCTCCCCGGTGAGGAACGTCCGCGACGCCGCCCGGCTCGTCATCCGCGGCAGGACGGTCAGCGAGATGGTCGCGGCGGCCAGCCCGAGCCGGACCTCGGTCAGCGCGAACGAGCTGGTCGTGGATGCCACGGCGAGGTCGGTCGCGGCCACGATGCCGATGCCGCCCGCTCGTACGGCGCCGGTAACCCGGCTGACGAACGGCTTGGGCGACGCGACCAGCCGGCGCTGGAGCTCGACGATCCGCCGGGTTCCCTCCTCCATCCCGCCGCCGGCGGCCTCGGAGAGGTCGGCGCCCGAGCAGAAGACCGAGCCCTTCGAGGTCAGCACGACAACCTTGACCTCGTCGTCGGCCTCCGCGCGGTCCACCCCCGCGAACAGCTCGGTGACCAGCTGCCGGCTGAGAGCGTTGCGGTTGTGCGGGGCGTCGAGCGTCAGCGTCGCGACGGGACGCTCGACCTCGTAGTGGACGACCTCGGCCATGGGTGCTCCCCTCAGTAGGACTTCGGCAGCCCGAGGCTGAACGAGCTCACGAAGTTCAGGATCATCTCGCGGGAGACCGGGGCGATCCGGCTCAGCCGCGACGCGGTGAGCAGCGACGCGACGCCGTACTCCACCGTCAGGCCGTTGCCGCCCAGAGTCTGCACCGCCCGGTCCGCCGCCTTGCACACCGCGTCGGCGGAGGCGAATTTCGCCATGTTGGCCGCCTCCCCCGCCGCCATGTCCTCGCCGGCGTCGTACAGCGCCGCCGCCTTCTGTGTCATCAGTCGGGCCAGCTCGACCTCGACGTGCGACTCGGCCAGCGGGTGCGCGATCGCCTGGTGCGCGCCGATCGGCGTCTTGAACACCTGGCGGGTCTTCGCGTACTCGACCGCCTGCTCCAGCGCCAGCCGCGCCATCCCCGTCGCGAACGCGGACGCCATGATCCGCTCGGGGTTGAGCCCCGCGAACAGCTGCAGCAGCCCGGCATCCTCGTCACCGACCAGCGCGTCGGCGGGCAGGTGCACGTCGTCGATGAAGACCGAGAACTGCTTCTCGGGGCTGAGGATCTCCATCTCGATCGGCTGGTACTCGAACCCGGCGGCGTCGGTCGGCACCACGAACAGGCACGGCTTCAGCGAGCCGGTCTTCGCGTCCTCGGTGCGGGCGACGACCAGCACGGCCTGCGCCTCGTCGACCCCGGAGATGTAGATCTTGCGCCCCTTCAGCACCCACCCGTCGGCGTCGCGGCGCGCGGTCGTGGTGATCCGGTGCGAGTTCGACCCGGCGTCGGGCTCGGTGATCGCGAACGCCATCGTGAAGCTGCCGTCGGCGATCCCAGGCAGCCACCGGCGCTTCTGCTCGTCGGTGCCGAACCGGGTGATCACCGTCCCGCAGATCGCCGGCGACACCACCATCATCAGCAGCGGGGAGCCGGCCGCGGCGAGCTCCTCGAGGACCGCGGCGAGGTCGCCGATCCCGCCGCCACCGCCGCCGTACTCCTCGGGGATCGAGACGCCGAGGTAGCCGTGCTTGGCGATGTCCTGCCACAGCTCGGTGGTCTTCTCGCCGTTGCGAGCCTGGCGGACGAAGTACTCCCGGCCGTACGACGACGCGAGCTTGCGCACCTCCTGGCGCAGCGACTGCCGCTCGGGGGACTCGACGAAGGGGATCTGGGTCATGCGCTCTCCTGGCCGGGCTGGGTGACGTCGTCGGGCTGGACGGGGTCGTCGGGCTGGACGGGGTCGGAGTGGATGACGGCGAGGACGTCGCCGGCGGACACCTGGTCGCCGGCGGAGACCCCGAGGGACTCCACGATCCCGTCGTGCGGCGCCGTGATGGTGTGCTGCATCTTCATCGCCTCGAGCACCAGGACCGTGGCCCCGGCCTCTACGTGGTCACCCTGGGCGGCTCGCACCGAGACCACCGAGCCGGGCATTGGCGCGACCAGCGAGCCCTCGGCCAGCTGGTCGGCGGGGTCGGTGAAGCGAGGTGTTCTGGTCAGGCTGACATGATCACGCGGCGTCTGGACGTCGACCGAGGAGCCGTGCACGTGGACGGTGTGTGGCAGCCGCACGCCGCCGTGCTCGACGACGACCCGCCAGCCGTCACCTTGCCTCACCTCGACGACGCGGGCGTCGAGCTCCGCGGACCGGTAGCCGTCGCGGCCCCCGAACCAGCCCACCCGCTCCTCGACGCCGGCGCGGTCGAAGACGGTGACCTGCGGCGCGGACACCACGTTGCGCCACCCCGCCGGCACCGCCCGCTGCACCGGCCGCGCGGCGGCGGCCTCCTCGGTGACCGCGACCGCCGCGGCGAACAGCGCCACCGGGTCGCAGTCGCTGGTCGCGGCCCGCGGCAGGTCGTGGCGCACGAGGAAGTCGGTCCGCAGCTCGGCGGACACGAAGGCGGGGTGCTCGAGGACGTCGACCAGCAGGTCGCGGTTGGTGCGGATCCCGTGCAGCTCGGTACGCCGCAGCGCGCCGGCGAGCCTGCGCAGCGCCGCGTCCCGGGTCGGCCCCCACGCCACGACCTTGGCGAGCATCGCGTCGTAGTGGGTCGACACCTCGTCGCCGGAGCGGAACCCGGTGTCGAGCCGGAGCCCGTGCCGCGCCGGGACGGACAGCTCCGCGTCGACCCCCGGCACCACGAACCGGTGCAGCGGTCCCGACTGCGGCTGCCAGCCGGCGGCGGGGTCCTCGGCGTAGAGCCGGACCTCGACGGCGTGGCCGCTCGGAGCGCCCTCCTCGACGTCCACCGGGGTGCCCTCGGCAGCGGCGATCTGGAGCGCCACGAGGTCGAGCCCGGTCACGCACTCGGTGACCGGGTGCTCGACCTGGAGCCGGGTGTTCATCTCGAGGAACCAGAACCGGGCGCGCGCCTCGTCGTACAGGAACTCGACGGTCCCGGCGCCGCGGTAGCCGATCGCCTCGCCGGCCCGCCGCGCGGCGTCGTGCATCGCGGTCCGCACGTCGTCGGGCAGCCCGGGGGCCGGCGCCTCCTCGACGACCTTCTGGTGGCGCCGCTGCACCGAGCAGTCCCGGTCGCCGAGGACCAGCACCCGCCCGGAGGCGTCGCCGAACAGCTGCACCTCGACGTGGCGCCCGTGCTCGACGTACGGCTCGAGGAAGACGGTGCCGTCGCCGAAGGCGGACGCCGCCTCGGCCTCCGCGCGGGCCACCTCGTCCGCGAGCGCGTCGAGCTCCCGGACGACACGCATGCCCCGGCCGCCGCCGCCCGCGCTCGCCTTGACCAGCACCGGCAGGTCACCCTCGCCGACCTCGGCGGGAGCGAGCTCGGCCAGCACGGGTACGCCGGCGTCGGCCATCAGCTTCTTCGCCGCGACCTTGGAGCCCATCGCCTCGATCGACTCGGGGTCCGGGCCGACCCAGGTCAGCCCGGCATCGCGTACGGCGCGGGCGAACTCGGCGCTCTCCGAGAGAAATCCGTACCCGGGATGGACGGCGTCGGCCCCGGCCTTGAGCGCGGCCTCGACGACGAGGTCGGCGCGGAGGTACGTCTCCGCCGGGTTGTTTCCCGGCAGCCGCACCGACGAGTCGGCCTCGGCCACGAACGCCAGCCCCGCGTCGGCGTCCGAGTGCACCGCCACCGTCTCGATCCCCAGCTCCCGGCACGTCCGGAACACCCGCCGGGCGATCTCCCCCCGGTTCGCCACCAGCAACCTACGAATCGACATTGCGCCTCCTGGCCGGCACGAGGAGGCCACCGCCTGCCGCGCGGTAGGTCGGCGTGCGGCGATGCATCAAGCAGCCTGGCCGCGGCGGCGAAGCCGACGCGCCGCTGCAGCATCGGCGCGCGTCGAGCGGACGCGCGGGGCGGGCCGCCCTCACCACACTCACAGTCGAAACACCCCGAACTTCGACGTGCCTTCGACGGGCTGGTTGGCGATGACGGAGAGACAGATGCCCAGGACGGTGCGGGTGTCCCGCGGGTCGATGACCCCGTCGTCGTACACCATCCCGGAGAGGAAGAGCGGCAGGCTCTGCTCCTCGATCTGCGCCTCCACGAAGGCCCGCATGGCGGCGTCGCCCTCCTCGTCGTACGGCTGCCCCTTCGCCTCGGCGGCGGCGCGGGCGACGATCGACATGACGCCGGCGAGCTGCTGCGGCCCCATGACCGCGGACTTGGCGGAAGGCCAGGTGAACAGGAAGCGTGGGTCGTACGCGCGGCCGTTCATCCCGTAGTTCCCGGCGCCGTACGACGCTCCCATGATCACGCTGACGTGCGGGACGGTGCTGTTGCTGACCGCGTTGATCATCTGGGCGCCGTGCTTGATGATCCCGCCCTGCTCGTACTCCTTGCCGACCATGTAGCCGGTGGTGTTGTGCAGGAACAGCAGCGGGGTGTCGACCTGGTTGGCGAGCTGGATGAACTGCGCCGCCTTCTGCGCCTCCTGCGAGAACAGGATCCCCTGCGCGTTGGCGAGGATCCCGACCGGCCAGCCGTGGATCCGCGCCCACCCGGTCACCAGCGAGGAGCCGTACAACGGCTTGAACTCGTCGAACGCGACCTCGTTGCCCGGCCCCGGTCCGTCGACGACCCGGCGGATCACCTCGCGAGGGTCGAACGGCTCCTTGAGGTCGCTCGGGACCAGGTCGAGCAGCCCGTCGGGGTCGAGCTCCGGCTCGGCGAACGGTGCCGGCGTCGAACCGCCCTTGCGCCAGTTGAGCCGCGCCACGATCCGCCGGCCGATCCGGATCGCGTCCTCCTCGTCGACGGCGAGGTAGTCAGCCAGCCCGGAGGTCCGCGCGTGCATCTCCGCGCCGCCGAGCGACTCGTCGTCGGACTCCTCGCCGGTCGCCATCTTCACCAGCGGCGGGCCGCCGAGGAAGACCTTCGCGCCCTCCTTGACCATCACGACGTAGTCGCTCATCCCGGGGACGTAGGCGCCGCCGGCGGTGGAGTTGCCGAACACCAGCGCGATCGTCGGCCGCCGGTCGGCGCTGGCCCGGGTCAGGTCGCGGAACAGCTTCCCGCCGGGGATGAAGATCTCCTTCTGCGTCGGGAGGTCGGCGCCGCCGGACTCGACGAGGTTGATCGTCGGCAGCCGGTTCTCCTGGGCGATCTGCGCGGCCCGGAACGCCTTCTTCAGCGTCCAGGGGTTGCTCGCGCCGCCCTTCACGGTCGGGTCGTTGGCGACGATCATGCACTCGACGCCCTCGACGACCCCGATGCCGGTGACCATGCTCGCGCCGGTCGCGAAGTCCGAGCCCCAGCCGGCCAGCGGCATCAGCTCGAGGAACGCCGACCCCTCGTCGACGAGCAGCTCGATCCGCTCCCGGGCCAGCAGCTTGCCGCGCTTCTTGTGCCGGGCGGCGTACTTCTCACCGCCTCCGGCGACCGCCTCGGCCTGGGCGGCCCGGAGCTGGTCGAGCTTCTCCAGCATCGCCTCCCGCCGAGTCGTCACGTCTTCACGCCCTTTCCACGCCGAGTCGTCGCAACTTCAGTGAAGATGCGACGGGTCGACCGCTCAGGGCCGTGAAGATGCGACGGGTCGGCGGTCATGAGGTGAAGCCCAGGAGCTTGGCGGCCAGGTCGTCGAGGACCTCGTTCGCGCCCCCGCCGATGCCGAGGATCCGGGCGTCGCGGTAGTGGCGCTCGACCTCGGTGCCGTGCATGTAGCCGGTGCCGCCGTGGAGCTGGACCGCCCGGTCCACGCAGTACGACGCCGCCTCCACCCCGAGCTTCTTCGCGTGCAGCGCCTCCACCAGCGGCTGCTCGCCGGCGTCGTAGCGGCGGGCGACCTCGCGGGTGTAGACCCGGGCCGCCTCCACGCGCCGGTGCATCTCGACGAGGGTGTGCTGGACGACCTGGTTGCTGATGACGGGGCGCTTGAAGGTCTGCCGCTGCCGCACGTACTCCACCGTCAGGTCGAGGCAGCGCTGGGCGGTGGCGTAGCCCTGCACGGCGAGCCCGACCCGCTCGGTCACGAACGCCATCGCGATGCGGACGAAGCCGGAGTTCTCCTCGCCGACGAGGTTCTCGACCGGCACCCGCGCGGCGCTGAACGAGAGCTCGGCAGTGTCGGAGCAGTGCCACCCCATCTTGTCGAGCTGACGAGACACCTCGAACCCCGGCGTGCCCTTCTCGACGACCAGGAGGCTGATCCCCTTGTGGCCCGCATCGCCGGTGCGGACCGCGGTGGTGACGTAGTCGGCGCGGACGCCGGAGGTGATGAACGTCTTGGCGCCGTTGACCACGTAGTGGTCGCCGTCGCGCACCGCCCGCGTCCGGATGTTCGCCACGTCAGAGCCGCCGTCGGGCTCGGTGATCGCCAGCGAGCCGATCAGCTCACCGGCGAGGGTCGGCCGCACGAACCGGTCGACCAGGTCGGCGTTGCCGCTGGCTGCGATGTGCGGCAGCGCGATCCCGTTGGTGAAGAGCCCGGCGACCAGCCCGCCCGAAGCGCCGGCCTCGATGAACGCCTCGGTCATCGCCACGGTCTCGAGGAGCCCGCCGCCGCTGCCGCCCATCTCCTCGGGGAACGAGACTCCGATGAACCCCTGCTTGGCGGCCTTGACGTGGAGCTCGCGCGGGATGGAGTTGTCGTCCTCCCACTGCTGGAGGTACGGCGCGACCTCGCGCTCGACGAAGGTGCGCGCACTCGCACGCAGCGCTTCTTGTTCCTCCGACCAATAACTCACAACAGCTCCTCGGGGATGGGGACGTGCCGGGACCGGGCCCACTCGCCCAACCCCTTCGCCTGAGGGTCGAACCGGCTGCTGGCGGCGACGCCCTTGCCCAGCAGCCCCTTGATGAGGACGTTGACGCCGCCGAGGTTCGGCAGCGGGTAGACCTCGACGTCGAGCCCCTGCGCCTCGGGGAGCAGGTCGCGCACCCAGTCAGGCGTGACGGTGGAGAGCAGCCACGCGGCGCGCTGCTCCGCCTTCTCGTCGAGAGCGGAGACCCAGAGCCCGACGTTGGCGTCGCCGCCCTTGTCGCCGGAGCGGGCGTGCACGATCGTCCCCAGCGCCACCCGACGCGTCGCCTCCCCCGCCACGAGGGGCGGCTCGACAGCCTTCTCGCTCGCCACGAGGGGCGGCTCGACAGCCTTCTCGCTCGCCACGAGGGGCGGCTCGACAGCCTTCTCGCTCGCCACGAGGGGCGGCTCGACGGTCTCGGTCGGCGGCTCGATCTCCTGCGTCGTGCCGTCGTGGTGGTGGACGCGGTGCGGCACGGTCTCCTGCGGCACGTACGCCGGCGTGTAGACCCCGTAGGGGCCGCCCGGCGTCGGGGGCGTGGTCATCGCGAGCCCCGGGTAGGAGGCGAGCACCTGCTCGACCAGCGGCGCGGTGAACGCCTTCCCGGCGCGCTCGGACGACGGGTCGCGGATCACGACGCGCAGCCGTGCGCTCGCGGCCTCCTCCGATCCCGCGTCCTGGTGATCCGTGCGGGCCAGCGTCCAGTCGACCTCCGCGGCGCGGGCGTCGCCCCACCCCTGTTCGACCTGCGTCCGCACCCAGTCGGCCTTCGCCTCGATGTCGAGCCCGGTGAGGATCAGCTCCATCTGGTTGCGGAACCCGCCCAGGTGGTTGAGGCAGACCTTCGTGGTCGGCGGCGGGGCGGAGCCACGGACGCCGGAGATCCGCACCCGGTCGTCGCCGTCCGGCGTGAGCCGCACGGTGTCGAGGTGGGTGGTCACGTCGGGGTTGAGGTAGACCGTCGACTGGATCTCGTAGAGCAGCTGCGCGGTGACGGTGTCGACCGTGACCAGCCCGCCGGTGCCGGCGTGCTTGGTGATCACGCAGCTGCCGTCGGCGGCCATCTCCGCGATCGGGAAGCCGAGCGGGCGGTCGAGGTGGCCGGCCCGGGCGAGCGCCCGGAACCCGCTGAAGTTGCCGCCGGTGGCCTGCGTCCCGCACTCGATGACGTGACCCGCGACGACCGCGCCGGCCAGCTCGTCGTACGTCGTCCGGCCCCAGCCGAAGGCGGAGATCGCCGGCCCGACGACGACCGACGCGTCGGTCACCCGGCCGGTGACCACGACGTCGGCGCCCCGGTCGAGGGCGGCGGCGATGCCGAAGGCACCCAGGTAGGCGTTGGCCGTCAGCGGTGCGCCGTCCTCGGTGAACCCGAGCTCCTCGGCCCGGTCGAGCAGGTTGTCGCCGTCGACGTACGCCACCTTGCACTCGAGCCCCTGCTCGGCGGCGATCTTGCGGATCCGCTCCGCGAGCCCGGCGGGGTTGACGCCGCCGGCGTTGGTGACGATGCGCACCCCCTTCTCGAGCGCGAGGGCGAGGCAGTCCTCGACCTGGCGCACGAAGGTGCGCGCGTAGCCGAGCGCCTCGTCCTTCATCCGGTCACGACCGAGGATCAGCATCGTGAGCTCGGCGAGGTAGTCGCCGGTGAGGACGTCGAGCTCGCCGCCCTCGAGCATCTCCCGCATCGCGGAGACGCGGTCGCCGTAGAAGCCTGAACAGTTCCCGATTCTCAGCACGTCGCTCATCAGACCACCTTCCTCGGCCGGCGTCCCGCACCGGGCGGGCCGGCGAAGGCCTGGGCGACGTCGAGCCACGCGTCGGCGCCCGGCCCCTCGGCCTTCAGGTCGAGGTCGGAGCGGTGGGCGCGCTGGGTGACGAGCAGCGCGAAGTCCCATGCCGAGCCGGTGACCCGCTCGGGTGCGTCCTCGGGCCCGTACGTCCACCGGGCCCCGCTGGGTGCGGTCAGCTCGACCCGCACCTCACCCTCGGGTACGGCGGTCCCGCGCGCGGCGAACGAGAACCCACGGGTCCGCACGCCGAGGTGGACGACGTGCCGGACCCGGTCGTCGGGCTGGACGGGGGCACCGAGGGCCTCGGCCACGTCGAGGCCGTGCGCCCAGGTCTCCATGAACCGGGCGGTCGCCATCGAGGTGGGTCCCATCGGCGGGCCGAACCAGGGGATCTTGCGCGCGGGGTCGCGATCCCGGAGCACCTCGGCGAGCCGGGGCCGCGAGCGCCGCCACCGGTCGAGGAGCTCCTCGGACGTCGAGCGTCCGCCGTCGAGCGCGGCCCGGTCGACGAACCCCTGCGGGTCGGCGACGGCCTCCTCGACGATCCGCGCCCAGCCGGCGTCGTCGGTCGCGGCGACCACCGCCACCTCGTCGGTCCAGGCCAGGTGGGCGATGGTCGTCGCCACGTCCCACCCCTCGGCGGGGGTCGGGCGTCGCCACCCGCGCTCGTCGAGACCGCTGACGAGCCGCTCGAGCCAGCCGCCCTGCGCCTGCAGGTCGTCGAGGACGGCGAGGAGCCGGGGGTCGGGGGTCACGAAGACCTCCTCAGGGAGGCGTCGAGGGTCTCCGCCCACTGGTCCAGCACCCGCGCGCGGCGGGCAGCGTCGTCGGTGAGGGTGTTGGCGAGCCCGAGGCCGCGCACCAGGTCGAGGGTGGCCTGCACCAGCTCGCGGTTGCCTGGCAGCGACTCGTCGACCCCGAGCGCCTCGACGGCCTGCCGGTGGGCGGCCCGGCCGACCCGGGCCTCGAGGTCGGAGACCGCGGGCTTGAGCGTCTCGTCGGTGCGCGCGGCCACCCAGAGCTCGAGCGCGGCGGCGAAGAGCGGCCCGGTGAACAGCTCGGCGAGCACCTCGAGGACGGCCCGCGTCCGCCGGGTGCCCTGCGGGAGCCCCTCGATCCGGGCCAGCACGTCGTCGCGGCGGGTCTCGGAGAGGTGGTCGACGGCGGCGAGGACCAGGTCGGCCTTGGTCGGGAAGTGGTGCAGCTGGGCACCCCGGCTGACGCCGGCCCGGCGGGACACCAGCGTGGTCGACGTGCCGCTCCAGCCGTGCTCGACCAGGCAGTCGATCGTCGCCTCGAGGAGCCGCTGGCGCATCGCCCGGCTCCGCTCCCCCTGCGGGACCCGCGGCGCACGGGTGGGGGTGGCGGACATGGCCCTCATCGAACCGGCTCGAACACAAACAGTCAAGCCTGATTGTTTCTCTTTGCTTCCAGCCGTCGACGGTGTCGGAGCCGCCACGTACCCTCGTCAACGGGTGAGGCGGCGCACGGGGGCGCCACCTGCGGGGACGCGGAACGGGGTGCGGCGATGGCCACGCCGTCAACAGGTGTCGACGTGCGGCTCTGCCGCGTCCTCGACGAGCTGCCGGAGCTGCTGCGCTCCGACCGGCCGCCCTCCGCCGCGCTGCCACGCATCGCCGACCTGGCCCGCGAGCTCTTCGACGCGCGCTCGGCCGGGGTGACCTTCCTCGACCACGACGGCTCGTTCGGCCCGATGATCTACTCCGGGCTCGGTGCCGCCGAGCGGGCGACCCTCTCCCGGCTGTCGGTCGAGAAGGGGCAGATCTCCCAGACGCTCCGCGAGCGCGGGCTGCTCCGCATCGACGACCTGTCCAGCCACCCCGACGCGGCGCCCGGCACGCCGGCCGGGTCGATCCTCGGGGTCGCGCTCCGGATCGGCCGCCGCCGCACGTGGGGGCTGCTCTACGTCGCAGACCGGCTCGACGGCAAGCCGTTCTCCGACGAGGACGAGGCGCTCGCGGCCTCGTTGGGGCGGGCCCTCGCCGCCGCGCTCTCGAGCAACCACCTGCTCCGCGACGCCCTGCACGACCGGCGGTGGATGCGGGCAGCCAACACGATGATGCGCGAGCTCTTCTCCGAGGACGCCAACGAGCCGCTGCGGCTGATCTGCGACCGGACCCGCGAGCTCGCCGAGGCCGACGTGGTCGCGATGGTGCTCATCGACGGAGAACAGGCCGAGATCCGCTACGCCCGCGGGCTGAAGTCCGAGACCTCGCTGCGCGGCCGCTCCTTCGACGCCACCGAGACCTGGCTCAGCCGGGTGCTCCACGAGGGGCAGGCACAGGTCGTCCCCTCGCTGAGGGACATCGACGACCCGGTGCTCGAGGAGCTCGGCGGCGCCCGGCTCGGCCCGGCGATGCTGCTCCCGCTGCACGGCGCGACCGACGTGCTCGGCGCACTGTTCCTCGGCCGCGAGGTCGGGGCGCCGCGGTTCACCGCCGCAGACCTCGAGCCCGCGAGCAGCTTCGCCGACCAGGCCGCGGTCTCGCTCGAGCTCGCCGCCGCCCGGCAGGTCGGCGAGAAGCTGCGGCTGCTCGAGGAGCGCAACCGGATCGCCCGCGACCTGCACGACAACGTGATCCAGCGGCTCTACGCCACCGGGATGTCGCTGCAGCTCGTGCTCCCCAAGGTCGGCGAGGAGATCCGCCCGCGCATCGAGATGGGGATCCAGACCCTCGACGACACGATCCGGCAGATCCGCAACACGATCCTCACGCTGCGCGCGCCCGAGGAGATCGGCCACGACCTCGGCACGCTGGTCGCGAACATCGCCCGCGAGGCCACGCCGCTGCTCGGGTTCCAGCCGCTGGTCGCGCTCGAGCCGCCGGCTGCCGAGGTGGGCGGCGCGATCGCCAACGACCTCTCGGCCTGCATCCGCGAAGGGCTGTCGAACATCGTGCGCCACGCCCGTGCGGAGGCCGTGGAGATCCGCGGCTGGATCGACGGCGGCCGGCTCCACCTCGTGCTGGTCGACGACGGCATCGGCATCCGCAGCAACCGGCGCAGCGGGCTGGACAACCTCGGCAAGCGCGCGCAGGCCCACGGCGGCACGATGGAGATCGGCGCCCCCGACGGCGGCGGGACCCAGCTCACCTGGCACATCCCGCTCCCCACCCGCTCCGCCTAGCCGAGCTCCTTCTCGTAGAAGATCCGGCGGTAGCCGTCCTGCTCCGCCCGGTGGGTCTCGACGTAGCCGATCCGCTCGTACAGCCGCTGGCTCTCCACCATCGCCTCGTTGGTGTAGAGCCAGATCCGCCCGTGACCCGCGGCCCGCGCCCGCTCCTCGGCGAGGGTGAGCAGGAGCCGCCCGGCCCCGGCTCCGTGGTACGACGGGCGCACGGCGACCCCGTCCAGGTGCATCGCCGCGCGCTCCGGCACGAGCGTGAGGAACCCGACGACCTCGCCCTCGTCCTCGGCCACCCACGCGTCACCGTCCCGGACGAGCCCCGCGTAGTCGGCGTCCATCGGGGCGGGGCGGACGCCGTGCATGCGCTCGACGTACGGCGCGTAGGCCTGCTCGGCGACGTCGGCCATGGCGGGCGCGTCCGCCACGGTGGCCCTCCGGACCCGGATCACGCGCGCCAGTGTGGCAGGAGGACTACTTCTTCTTCGGTTTCTTGGGCGGCTTCGCCCGTGCCCGCTCGACCGCCGGGGCGACCCAGGCGTCGAGGCTGGCGGCGTCCGGGAGCTGGTCAGCGGGGACGAGGACCACGCCACCCATCGTCCGCTCCCCCATCGTCGCCCGGACGGCGCCGCGCTCGAGCGCCGCGTCGACGCCGTCGGTGCCGACGTGGACCATCAGGTCGGACTCCCCGGTGCCGACGGCCATGTGCGTGTTCACCGTCCAGCAGAGCCCGCCGAACATCTTGATCTCGCGGTAGCCGTCCGGCCCGGCGGCCGCCTCGACGGCGGCCCGGATCCGGCCGGCCAGCTCCTCGTCGTACGTCATGACGGGGTGTCCGTCGGCTCGTCCACCCGCACGTCCACCGCCTCGGCCACGGGCTCGGACTCAGCCCGGGCCCGGCGGCTCGCCTCGCGGATCTCGAACACCTCCGTGGCGAAGGTGCCGAGCGCCCGGGCCACGTCGCGCAGCGCGCCGGTGAGGATCGTCGTCACCGTGCCGACGGTCTCCGCGCCGGCCTCGACGGTGCTCTGCAAGGCGTCCTTGCGGATCTCGCCCTTGCTCAGTCGGTCCTTCATGGGCTCTCCTGACGGGTCCGCTCGCTCCCGGGCCAGTGTGTCAGGCGCTGGCCAGCTCGCGCTCGACCTGGGGCTCGGGATCGTCCACCAGGTGGGAGACGTTCACCTTCGGCAGGTCGGGAAGCACCGGCTCCGGCGCGCTCGTACGACGCGTGCCGTCCCGGCCGCCGGGCAGGGCGAGCTTGACGATCTTCGCCGCGACGCTGCCGAGCTGCTTCCAGAGCGGGCCGGTGTTGTAGTTCAGCCCGTACTTCTCGCACAGCGCCTGCACCTCCGGCGCGATCTCCGGGTAGCGGCGCGCCGGGATGTCCGGGAAGAGGTGGTGCTCGATCTGGTGCGAGAGGTTGCCGGTGAGGACGTGGAACAGCGGGCCGCCGGTGATGTTCGCCGACCCGAGGAGCTGGCGGTAGTACCAGGCGCCGCGGGTCTCGTTCTCCGCCGCCTCCTCCTCGAACGACTCGACGCCGGACGGGAAGTGGCCGCAGAAGATGATGTTGAACGCCCAGATGTTGCGGACCAGGTTCGCCGTCGCGTTGCCCGCCAGCGTGAGCGGGAAGAGCGGCCCGGTCAGCAGCGGGAACAGCAGGTAGTCCTTGAGCGTCTGGTTGCGGACCTTGCGGATCATCCCGCGGTGCAGGTGCTTGGTGTCCTTCCAGGACCGCTTGCCCTGCACGATGTTCTCGACCTCGAGGTCGTGGAGGAGCACGCCCCACTGGAAGAACAGCATCAGCAGCGTCGCGTAGACCGGGTTGCCCAGGTAGTACGGGTGCCACTTCTGGTCCTCGTCCATCCGGAGGATCCCGTAGCCGATGTCGCGGTCCTTGCCGAGGACGTTGGTGTAGGTGTGGTGGATGTAGTTGTGGGAGTACTTCCACTGCTCGCTCGGGCAGACGGTGTCCCACTCGTACATCCGCGAGTTGATGCCGGGGTCGCCCATCCAGTCGTACTGCCCGTGCATGACGTTGTGGCCGATCTCCATGTTGTCGAGGATCTTGGAGATGCTGAGGCTCGCGACGGCGAGCGGCCAGGCCGGCGGCAGGTAGAAGAGCGCGCGCCCCGCGCCCTCGAAGGCGCGCTGGGCCCGGATCACGCCGCGGATGTAGTCGGCGTCCTCCTGGCCGAGCCGGGCGACCACCTTCTGGCGGATCGCGTCCATCTCCTTGCCGAACTCCTCGAGCTGTTCGGGGGTCAGGCGGGCGCTGGGCTTCGTGGGGGTGGTCATCGTGGCTCCTTCCGTCAGAGGTCGACGACGCAGTCGCCGACCGGGGCGGAGACGCAGAGCTGGACGTCCTCGTCCGGCTGGTCCGACTCGACGCCGGTGACGACGTTGCGGACGCGTCCTTCGGTCTTGCGGGTGGTGCAGGTGAAGCAGATCCCCATGCGGCAGCCGTACGCCGGGGTGAGCCCCGCGTCCTCGGCCTGCTCGAGCAGGGTGGCGCCGGTGTTCTCGGCCTCGACCCCCGCGCCGGCGAACCGGGTGCGGCCGACGGCGCCTTCCACGGCACCGAGGGTGGAGGTCTTGAAGTACTCGACCCGCAGCCGCGGGTTGTCGCGGAACGTCTCCTGCACCCGCTCGACCAGCCCGGCCGGGCCGCACGCCCAGGCGTCCACCTCGGCGTGGTGCGGCAGGATCCGGGCGAGCTCCTCGGTCGAGAAGACCGGGTCGCCGCACTCGGGGTAGACCAGCCGGACGTGCACGTTCGGCGGGAGGTCGGCGAGCTCGTCGGCGAAGATCTGGTGGTCGGGCGACTGCGCGTAGTGCAGGAACGTGATCGTGCCGCCGTACCCCCGGCGGAGCAGGGTCCGCAGCATCGACATCACCGGCGTGATGCCGGAGCCGCCGGAGAGCAGCAGCAGCTCCTGCGGCAGCGGGCTCGGCAGCGTGAACTGCCCGTCGGCCTGCGAGAGGTGGACGACGTCGCCGATGCGGGCGTCGTGCACGAGGTGCTTCGACACCGTGCCCTCGGGGTTGGCGCGCATGGTGATCGTGATCAGGTCGCCGGGCTTGGACTCCGGCGAGGAGACCGAGAAGCAGCGGGTACGACGGGCACCGTCGACCTCCACGCCGACCTGCACGAACTGCCCGGCCTCGTGACCACGCCAGGCGGACGAGGGCTCGAGGGTCAGCGTGGCGACCGGGACGCCGGCGCGGGTCTCGACGCGGCGGTCCACGATCCGCGCGCGGACCTCGCCGACCACCCACATCGGGTCGACCAGCTCGAGGTAGCGGTCGACGCCGTGCGGCGTGGTGAGCGCACCGACGAGCGGGGAGCGCAGGATGCTCCGGACGAGGGTCACGGGGCTCTCCTTTCAGTGAACGACTGTTCACCCAAAGTCTGGTGGCGGCTCCTCTGCTCTGCAACCGCTGGCGCACGTGATGCCCAACACCCGTGCCCCTGAGTGCACATCCGTATCCACAGGAGTGGACCGCGCCGGCCGATACGATGACCGGCATGGAGCAACGCGTCGTCACGCGGAGCGAGCGCAAGGAGGCCACCCGCCAGGCGATCCTCGACGCGGCGCTCACCCTGAGCGCACAGACCGGGCTGGCGGGGCTGTCGCTGCGCTCCGTGGCGAAGGCCGTGGGGATCGTGCCGACCGCGTTCTACCGCCACTTCGACTCGATCGAGGAGCTCGGCGTCGCGCTGGTCGACGAGGCGTTCGCGTCGCTGCGCCAGGTGCTCCGCGACATCCGCCGGGAGATGGACATCACCCGGGTGATCGACGACTCGGTCACGATCCTGGTCCGCAACGTGCGGGAACGGCGCGCGCACTTCCTCTTCATCGCCCGGGAGCGTGTCGGCGGGATCACCGCCGTGCAGGACGCGGTCCGCCACGAGCTCGGCCTCTTCGAGCGGGAGCTCGCGATGGACGTCGCACGGCTGCCCGGCGTCGAGAAGTGGAGCCCGGAGGACCTCCGCGTCCTCGCCAACCTCATCGTCGGCTCGATGGTCTCCACCGCCGAGGCGATCATCACCGCCCCGCCGGGCCGTCCGGACCTCGAGCGGGAGATCGTCCGCACCGCCGAGCGCCAGCTGCGGATGGTCGTCGTCGGCGCCGCGAACTGGGTCTCCGACCCGGAGCCGGGGATCGATCCCGACTGAGCCGGGTACGCCAGGGAGCATGCAGCAGATCAGCGAGCGGCTCCTGAGCTGGGCGTCGATCCTCGAGGAGAAGACCCGCCAGCAGGCCGTCACCACCAGCCGGCTGCCGTTCATCCACCCGCACGTCGCCCTGATGCCCGACGCGCACCTCGGCAAGGGAGCCACCGTCGGGTCGGTCATCCCCACGCTGGAGGCGATCATCCCGGCGGCGGTCGGCGTCGACATCGGCTGCGGCATGATCGCGGTCCGCACCCAGCTCGGCGTCGACGACGTGCCGGAGGACCGGCGGCCGCTCCGGCAGGCGGTCGAGGACGCCGTACCGCTCTCCGCCGGCGGGTACAACCGCGCCGTCACGCGCGACCACACCGAGGCCCGGATCGCCGACCTCGAGAAGGCGGCCCGGGACGCGGGGCTCGACCCGTCGACGTACGCCGACAACTGGCGGCTGCAGCTGGGCAGCCTCGGCTCGGGGAACCACTTCATCGAGGTCTCCCTCGACGAGGAAGACCGGGTGTGGCTCTTCCTGCACTCGGGCAGCCGCGGCGTGGGCAACAAGATCGCCCAGCACCACATCGGCGTCGCCCAGCGCGACTGCAAGCGGCGCTCGGTCCGGCTGCCCGACCGCGACCTGGCCTACCTCGTGGAGGGCACCGACGAGTTCGACGCCTACGTCAGGGAGCTCCGGTGGGCGCAACGGTTCGCGCTCCTCAACCGTGAGGAGATGATGGACCGGGTCGCCGCCTGCTTCGCCGAGTGGGCCGAGATCGACGCCGTGGAGCGGGTCGAGGAGATCAACTGCCACCACAACTACACGGCGAAGGAGGAGCACTACGGCACGAGCGTGTGGCTGTCCCGCAAGGGCGCCATCCACGCCGGCCACGGGGTTCCCGGGCTCATCCCGGGATCGATGGGCACCCGGTCGTACGTCGTCGTGGGCAAGGGGAACGCCCAGGCCCTGAACTCCTCGCCGCACGGCGCGGGCCGCGAGTACAGCCGGACCGCAGCCCGGAAGGCCTTCACCCGAGAAGACCTGCGCGCGGCCATGGGCACCATCGAGTACCGCGACACCGCGGCGTTCATCGACGAGATCCCGGCCGCGTACAAGGACATCGACGTCGTCATGGAGGACGCCCGCGATCTCGTCGAGGTCCGCCACGTGCTCCGCCAGGTCGTCAACGTCAAGGGCGACTAACCAGGCTCCAGCAGCCGTGACGGTAGCCTCGCCGTCCAGCGGGGAGGCCTGGACGATGACACTGGCGACCGACGCGGCCACCGGACGGCCGATGCCGGGCTGGACGGTGCTCGCGCGGGTCGTGGTGGCGACCGGGACAGGCGCCGGCGTACTGCTCCTCCTCGCCGTCGCGGTCCGCGGCAGCCCCACGGACGTGGCGACGCTCGCGGCGCGGGCCGCGGGCGGGGCCGTCGCGTCGACCGTGATCCTCCTGGTCCTGCTCCTGCTCCTGCTGACCCGCTGCTACGAGCGCCGCCGGTTGCGCGACATCGGCCTGGGCGCACCCGCCGACGCCTGGCGCGCCTTCCTGACCGGCGCAGCCGCGTGGCTCCTGCCCGCGGCCCTGGCGTTCGGGGCCCTGGCACTCGCCGGCCAGCCGCTGACGGTGGTCGCTCCCGGCGGTCGGACCTGGGTGATCCTCGCGCTGCTGTTCCTTGCCGTGCTCGCGTCCGAGGCGATCCCCGAGGAGCTCGTCTTCCGGGGGTACGTGACGGCGGTCCTCGCCGAGCGGCTGGGCGCATGGACGACCGTGGTCCTGCAGGCCGCACTCTTCAGCGGTGTCGCAGTGCTGCTCCGCGGCGGGGTCGGCGCGCTCGACCTCTCGCTCTTCGTCGCCATGGGCGTCGTCCTCGGCCACCTCCGGGTGGTCACCGGGAGCGTGTGGACGACCATCGGCTTGCACACCGCGTTCCAGACCGGCTCGCAGCTCGTCCTCACCCACGACGTCGTCGAGCTCACGGGCGCCGAGCGGCTCGCGATGGTCGCCCTCGGCCCGGTGCCGTTCACGGCGGCGGTGGTGCTGGTTCCGCTGGTCGCGTCCGCGAAGCCGGGCTCGGCGACGGACCCCGCGCACGTGAACGAGCTTTGAAACGATCCTCGGCGAATTCCGTCAGAGCTCGTTCAGGTGCGCCCTCGACCGACCAGCCTGGCGAGCGGCGCCCGGCTCAGCCCTCGGTGACGTGGAACCGGCCGATGGGGATCATCAGCGGCTTGCCGGAGACCGGGTCGGGGATGACCCTGCTCGGCATGCCGAAGACGTGCTCGACCAGCCCGGGCTCCAGGATCTCGCTGGGGCGACCCGAGGCGTACAGCCGCCCTTCTCGCAGCGCGATGAGGTGGTCGGCGTACCGCGCTGCCAGGTTGAGGTCGTGGAGCACCATGACGATCGTGGTGCCTTTGGACCGGTTGAGCTCCGTGAGCAGGTCGAGCACCTCGACCTGGTGGCTGACGTCGAGGAAGGTCGTCGGCTCGTCCAGCAGCAGGATCTCGGACTGCTGCGCCAGTGCCATCGCGATCCACACCCGCTGCCGTTGACCTCCGGAGAGCTCGTCGACCGCGCGGTCGACCAGCTCGAGGGTGTCGGTGGCCTTGAGAGCCGAGGTCACGGCCCGGTCGTCGGCAAGCGACCACCTGGCCAAGGTGCGCTGGTGGGGGTGGCGACCCCGCCCGACGAGGTCGCCGACGGTGATGCCCTCGGGCGCGATGGGTGATTGGGGCAGCAGCCCCAGCCGGCGGGCCAGCTGCTTGGCGGGCATGGAGTGCACCGCCTTGCCGTCGAGGAGCACGCGGCCGGTCCGGGGCGGCAGCAGCCGGGTCATCGACCGCAGCAGCGTGGACTTGCCGCAGGCGTTGGGCCCGACGATCGCCGTCACCTCGCCCGGCGGGATCACCAGGTCGAGCCCGTGGACGACGTCGCGGTCGCCGTAGCCGAGCGTGAGCCGTTCGATCTCCAGGCGCGGGTTCACAGGGTGCCTCCGACCCGGTTGATGCGGACGATGAGGTAGAGCAGGTACGGCGCCCCGAGGATGCCGGTGACGACCCCGACCGGGAGCCGCGTGCCGAAGGCGTGCTGGCCCGCGAAGTCGGCGAGCAGGGTCAGCAGCGCACCGACCAGCGCCGAGGGGACCAGCAGCGAACCGCGTGGCCCGACGATGCGCGCGGCGATGGGACCGCAGAGGAAGGCCAGGAACGCGATCGGGC
Organism: Nocardioides caldifontis; assembly: GCF_008087345.1. GTDB lineage: Bacteria > Actinomycetota > Actinomycetes > Propionibacteriales > Nocardioidaceae > Marmoricola_A > Marmoricola_A caldifontis. The sequence goes on from NZ_VHIB01000001.1 coordinate 144,417, forward strand.
CGGAAGCCGCGGTGGCGAAGCAGACCAGCCCCACCGCAGCGACGATCGTGAGCAGGCGCAGCCGCTCCACGCGGACGCCGAGCGCCGATGCCGCGTCGTCCCCCAGCTGCGACGCGGCGAGGTCGCGGGTCTGGACCAGGACGAGCGTGCCCAGCACGACCAGGGCGACGAGCACCACGACGACGTCGCGCCACAAGGCCCCGTTGAGGCTGCCGGTCAGCCACCTCAAGGCCTCGGCGAGCTGGAAGTTGGTGGCGCGTTCGAGCTGCCAGGAGATGACGCTCTGCATCATCGCGGCGACTCCGATGCCGATGAGGATCAGCCGGGTGCCGGCGGCGACGCCACGGCGGTAGGCGAGCAGGTAGATCGCGAGCGCGATGCCGAGCCCGGCGGCAACCGCGACCCCGGAGACGACCAGCCCGCTGAGCGAGAACGTCACGATCGCGACCGCGGCGGCAGCACTGGCTCCCTCGGTGACCCCGATGATGTCGGGGCTGGCGAGCGGGTTGCGGAGCAGGGTCTGGAACGTGACGCCGGCGAGCCCGAAGCTCAGCCCGACCACGACCGCGAGGGTGGCACGGGGCAGCCGCAGCCGGCCGACGACGAACTGGGCGCCCGGTGCGTCGTCGCCCACGATGACGGCGAGCACCTCCCGCAGCGTGTAGGAGGTCGAGCCGAGCATCAGGCTCCCGGCGTACGCCACCACGACGAGCACGCACAGCACCGCGATGACGACCCGCCGCCGTCGGCTGCGCGCGCGGCGGCCGCCGCGGACGCGTGCGACGTCACGGTCCTCCACGCCGCCTCGAGGGGACGGGACGATCGCGGTCACAGCTCGCGGACCCGTCGCCGGCGCGCCACGGCGATGAAGATCGGGGCGCCGATCAGGGCGGTGATGATGCCGACGTCAACCTCGGACGGGGGCGCGACGACCCTTCCGACGACGTCGGCAACGATCAGGAGGATGGCGCCGCCGACCGCGCTGAAGGGCACGAGCCAGCGGTGGTCGACGCCCACGAGGAGCCTGCAGAAGTGCGGGACGACCAGCCCCATGAAGGCGATCGGGCCCGTGATCGCGGTCGTGGCGCAGGCGAGGGTCACCGCCCCGGCGGCGGCCAGCAGCCGGGTGCGCACGACCCGCTCGCCCAGGCCGGAGGCCAGCTCGTCGCCCAGCCCCAGCATGTTGAGGCCGCGGGCGCTCCAGGCGCACACCAGACCGCCGACGGCGAGGAAGGGCACCACCTGCCAGAGCTTGTCGTCGCTGGCGCCGCCGACGCCGCCGATCTGCCAGGAGACGGCGTTCTCGGAGATGTCGGGACGCGGGAGCACCACGGCGACCACGAAGGAGGAGAGCGCGGCGGCGCTCGCGGCGCCGGCCAGCGTGAGCTTCAGCGGGGTCGCGCCGCCCCGGCCGAGCGAGCCCACGCCCCAGACGAACGCCGCGGTGAGCGCGCCTCCGAGGATGGCGACCCAGATGTAGCTGGTGGCCGATGACAGCCCGAACCACGCGATGCCGGTCACGACGGCCAGCGATGCGCCGGTGTTGAGGCCGAGGATACCGGGATCGGCGAGCGGGTTGCGGGTGATCCCCTGGAGGACCAGCCCCGAGACCGCGAGCGCGGCTCCGGCCAGGGCCGCGAGCGCCGTACGAGGCACCCGCTTGGCGACCGCGGCCTGCGCGAAACCCTCGCTCTGCCCGCTCAGGCCGGCCCAGATGTCGGACCAGCCGACGTCGCGCGAGCCCAGCACGATCGACGTCGCGCACGCGACCGCGAGGACGCCGATGAGCGCGACCAGCCACGCACCGCGCGCCCGACGCGACCGACGCAGGGGAGCAGCGGGTGCGTCGGGCGCGTCGGTGGCGGCACTGGTGACCGGGCCGGTCGGTGTCACTCGGCGGTGTAGGCGGCGGCGTCGGCGAGCAGGCCGACGTACTCCTCGACGAGGTAGGGCACCGACAGGGCGGTCGGGTTGGCGGCCGTCCCGATCGCCTTGGCTCCGTCGAGGACGACGATCGCGTCGTTCTCGACCGCCGGCAGCTGGGAGAGGACCGGGTCACCCTTCAGGGCGTCGATGAGCTCCTGGCCGCCGTAGGTGATGATCACGTCGACGTCGGCGAGCTCATCGGCCCGCTCCCCGCTGATCGAGCCTGCGTAGTCGCCGCTGTCGCCGGTCGCCTCGACGATGCTCGGGGCGATCTCCATGCCGAGGTCGAGGAGGTACTTCGAGCGCGTGTCGGCCGCGCTGTAGAAGTTGATCTCGCTCAGGTCGGCCGGATCGACGTGGGTGAGGAACATCCCGGTGGTGCCTTCGAGCTCGGGGTGCTCGGCGACCGCGTCCTCGATGGTCTGCTCGAGATCGGCGACGAGCTGCTCGCCCTCCGCCTCCATGCCGAGCCCCTTGGCGTTCTGCATGATCGAGTCGCGCCACTCGGTCGCCCACGGCTCGTCCGGGTAGGCGACGACCGGGGCGATCTCGCTCAGCGTGTTGTAGTCGTCCTCGGTCAGTCCGGAGTAGCCGGCGAGGATGACGTCGGGCTCGGTGCCCGCGACCGCCTCGAAGTCGTAGCCGTCGGTCTCGTCGAAGAGGACCGGGGTCTCGGCGTCGAGCTCCGCGAGCCGGTCCTCGGTCCACTGCTGGACCCCGTCGCCGTCGTCGTCGCCCCACGTCATCTCGGACATCCCGACCGGCACGATGCCGAGCGCGAGGGGCACCTCCTGGTTGGCGAAGTCGACCGTGGCCACCCGCTCGGGCTTCTCCTCGAGCACCGTCTCGCCGAAGGCGTGCTGGATGGTGACCGGCTCCCACTCGCTGGACCCGCCTCCCCCTGAGGCGGTGTCGTTGCTGCCGCTCGGCTCGTCCTCGCCGCAGGCGGCGAGTCCGAGGGCGAGCACGAACGCGGCGGCAGGGGCCGCGACCTTCCTGGTACGGATCACGGGAACCTCTTCGGTGGTAGCGACTTAGTGCAGCCTAACCTTAGTCGCAGACGACCGCTGGTCCCCATGGGGGCCTGACCGTGGGGACGGCTCGCCGCCGGACGCCGACGCTCGGTCTCCCCGTCCGTGGTCGGCGTCGCCTAACGTGGGCCGCCAGCCGCCCGAGTGATCGGAGCCGTCCATGGAGATCCTGCACTCCGCGATCGCGATCCTCGGCGCGATCCTCCTCATCATCAGGTTCAAGCTCGACCCGGTCATCTCGCTGCTGCTCGCCTGCGTCTACCTGGGGCTGGCGACCGGCCAGGGCGCCGAAGGGACCGTCGAGACGATCACCGGCGGCTTCGGCGACATCATGGCCGAGGTCGGGCTGCTCATCGGCTTCGGCGTGCTCATCGGAGCCGCGCTGCACGCGATGGGCACCTTCAGCGACCTGGTGGAGATCCTCGCGCGGAAGGTCGGGCGCCGGCTGCCCTACGCCATGGCGGGAACCCTCTCGACGATCTTCCCGTCCATCTACGTCGACGTGCAGGTGGTGCTCGCCGCGCCGATGGCGAAGGAGTCGGCACCCGCCGTCCACCGCCACCACGGCCTGCCCTGGCTCGCCGGGGCGATGGCGATCGGCATCTTCTCCGGCTACGTCTTCGTCGTCCCCGGCCTCGCGGCGGTGGCGATCGCGGGGCTCATGGACGTGCGGCTGGGCCTCTACCTGCTCTACGGCCTCCCGATCGGGCTCGCGACCGCGTTGGTGACGACGTTCCTGTTCCGGCTCCTGCTGGGCCGCGGCTACTGGAAGGACGAGAGCGACTTCGACCAGGACGCGGTGCTCGAGGAGGGACGCCCGCACGACGCGGCGGAGGACGTGCCGCGCGCCGAAGGGACCGCGAGGCGCCCGCTGGCGGTGCGGCTGCTCCCCATCCTGGTCCCCCTGGTGCTGATCGCGACCGGCGCGATCGCCGGCGTGGCGGGGTTCTCGAACCCGGTGCTCGCCTTCCTCGGCGACGCCAACATCGCCCTGTTCGTCGGGCTGCTGATCGCCTACGTCATGATCCGCCCCTCGCTCGGAGCGGACGGCGTGGGCACGGTGCTGACCACCGGCTTCCGCACCACCGGGGAGATCCTGCTGATCACCGGGGTCGGCGGGTCCCTGGGCGCCGTCATCGCCGAGAGCGGGATGGACAAGACGCTCGAGGAGCTCTTCTCCGTCGACGAGGGGGCGCCGATCATCGTGAGCATCCTGCTCGCCTGGCTGATCGCCGCGGTGCTGCACTTCGCGATCGGCTCGGTGTCGGTGGGAGCCATCACCGCCGCCGGCATCATCTCGCCGATCGTCGACTCGCTCGGCGTCGACCCGGTCGTCATCGCGCTGGCGATCGCCTCGGGCGCGATGTTCGCCCTCCACGTCAACAGCAACTTCTTCTGGATGTTCAGCACGCTGCTCGACCTGTCGACCAAGGGCAGCCTGAAGACCCTGACCGTGGCGACCTCGCTCGGCGCCGTGGTCTCGCTGCCGCTGGTCCTGCTGGCCGCCGTGGTGGCCGCCGTCGTCTGAGCGCCGGTCACCCGCGCAGGCGCCCGTTGAGCCGGGCGGCCTGCCGGGTCAGGTGGTCCCGCTCGGCGGCGTTGGTCGCCTTGGAAGCGGCCTCGACGTAGAGCTTCGCGGCGGTGGTGAGGTCGCCGTCTCGCTCGTGGAGGTACGCCGACACAGCAGCGTGCCGGGGCAGGCCGGGGTCGAGTGGTGCCAGCGCGGCGAGCCCTGCCCGGGGGCCGTCGGCCTCCCCGACCGCCACGGCGCGGTTGAGCCGGACGACCGGGTTGTCGGTGAGCCGGACGAGCTCGTCGTACCACTCCACGATCTGCACCCAGTCGGTCCCCTCGGCGGTGAGGGCGTCGGCGTGCAGCGCGGCGATCGCGGCCTGCGCCTGGAACTCGCCGAGCCGGTCCCGCGCGAGCGCGGCCTGGAGGACCTCGATCCCCTCGGCGATCAGCCCGGTGTCCCAGAGGCCGCGGTCCTGCTGGGCGAGCGGCACGAGGCTGCCGTCGGCGCGGGTGCGGGCGGCGCGCCGCGCGTGGTGCAGCAGCATCAGCGCGAGCAGCCCGGAGACCTCCTCGTGGTCGATCGCCGTGGCGAGCTGGCGGGTGAGCCGGATCGCCTCGGCGGCGAGGTCGACGTCGCCGGAGTACCCCTCGTTGAAGACGAGGTAGAGCACCCGCAGCACCGTCGCGACGTCGCCGGGCTGGTCGAGCCGGACCGACGAGACGGTCTTCTTGGCCCGGCTGATCCGCTGGGCCATCGTCGCCTCCGGCACCAGGTACGCCTCCGCGATCTGTCGCGTCGTGAGCCCGCCGACCGCCCGCAGCGTGAGGGCGACCGCGGAGGCGGGGGTGAGTGACGGGTGGGCGCAGAGGAAGTAGAGCTGGAGCGTGTCGTCGGTCGACGAGCCGGGCGGCGGTGGTGGCTGCTCCTCGACCACCTCCTCGCGGCGCCGGCGCGAGGCGTCGGAGCGGGCGGCGTCGAGGAACTTCCGCCAGGAGACCGTGACCAGCCACCCCTTCGGGTCACGCGGCGGGTCGGTCTCCCAGCTGCGCACCGCCTCGACCAGCGCCTCCTGGACCGCGTCCTCGGCCGCCGCGAAGTCGGCTCCGCGGCGGACGAGGACGGCGATCACCGACGGGATGAGGGCACGGAGCCCCTGCTCGTCCACGGGACCGGCGGTCACTCGGTGACGGTCGGGGGCTCGGTGAGGAACGGCCGCACCTCGAGCCACTCGTGGATCGGCTCGCCCCCGGCGCCGGGCGCGGCCGACAGCTCAGCGGCCAGCTCGAGCGCCCGCTCGTGGCTGTCGACGTCGATCACCATCCACCCGGCGATCAGGTCCTTCGTCTCCGCGAACGGGCCGTCGGTGACGGGCGGCCGGCCCTCACCGTCGTACCGGACGAAGGTGCCCTCCGGAGCGAGCGCCTGCGCGTCGACGAACTCGCCGGTGCTCTCGAGCCGGGCGGCGAAGTCGCGCATGTACTGCACGTGGGCGGAGATCTCGCCCTCGCTCCACCGGTCCATCGGCACGTTGTTCACGGCGGCGGGGGCGCCGCGGTAGTGCTTGAGAAGCAGGTACTTGGCCATGGGGTTCCTCCTCGTTGCGGTGCGGCTCTGGTGGCCGCGTTCGCTCCAGGGACGGAGCCGGTGCCGCGTCCTCGACATTGCCCTCGGAGAAATCCTGCACGAAATTCCTCGATTCCTTGCAGGTGGCGGGGTCAGCCCCTCCGAGCGTGGGCCTCCCGGCGCCTCGCCCGGAGCCGGTGCATCAGCGGCACGGTGCGGCCGAAGTGGTCGTGGAGCGCGAGGTAGTCACCGAAGAGCTCGTCGTACGCCGCGGCGCGACCCGGGTCCGGGTGGTGGCGGACCGGGTGCTCGGTCGTCATCGCCTCCACCGCCGCCGGCACGTCGGGGTGCACACCGGCGGCCACGGCCCCGTGGATCGCGGCCCCGAGGGCGGCCCCGTGCTCGGTCCCGATCACCGAGAGGGGCAGGCCGAGCACGTCGGCGTACACCTGGAGGAGCCAGGGGTTCCGCACCAGCCCGCCGGCGACCACCACGTCGTCGACCGCGAGCCCGCCGCCGCGGAACGCCTCCACGATCACCCGGGTCCCGAATGCGGTCGCCTCGACGAGCGCGCGGTAGACGTCCTCGGGACGGGTCGCCAGCGTCAGCCCCAGGACGGCGCCGGAAAGCTCGTGGTCGCCGAGGACGGACCGGTTGCCGCTGAGCCAGTCGAGGGCGACCAGGCCGTGCTCGCCGACCTCCTGCGCGGCGGCGAGCCGGCTCAGGTGCTCGTGGAGGGACTCCCCTGCCTCGGCCGCGGCTCGCTCGTACGACGCCGGGACGCCCGTCCTCGTGAACCAGGCGAGCACGTCGCCGACCCCGCTCTGCCCGGCCTCGTAGCCCCACCGCCCGGCGACGATCCCGCCCTCGACGACACCGGAGATGCCGGGCACCTCGCGCACCTCGTCGGCGTTGAGCATGTGGCAGGCGGAGGTGCCCAGGATCAGCGTGAGCCGCCCCGGCTCGACACCGCGGGCCGCGGGCACGGTGGCGTGCGCGTCGATGCCGCCGACCGCCACCGCGATCCCCTCGGGTAGCCCGGTCCACGCGGCGGCCTGACGGGTGAGCGAGCCGGCCCGCGCGCCCAGCGGCAGCACCGGCTGGTCGACCTTGCCGACCCAGCTCCCCAGCCCCGGCGCGACCGCCTCGAGCAGCTCCGCCGACGGGTAGCGCCCCTGCTGGTGGAGCCCCTTGTAGCCGGCCGTGCTCGCGCTCCGCACCAGCGAACCTCCGAGCTGCCACACGACCCAGTCGGCGGCCTCGACGAGGAGCTCGGCGCGGTCGTACAGCTCGTGGTCCTCCTCGAGCAGCTCGAGCGCCTTGGCGAGCTCGCCCTCGGCGGAGACCCGGCCGCCGTACCTCCCCAGCCACGGCTCGCCCCGCTCCTCGGCGAGCCGGGTGATCCGGTCGGCCTCCGGCTGGGTCGAGTGGTGCTTCCACAGCTTCGGCCACGCGTGCGGGCGGTCGGCGAGCCCGTCGACCTCGCAGAGCGGCGTGCTGTCGGCGAGGCAAGGGAGGACCGTGCACGCGGTGGCGTCGGTGCCGATCCCGACGACGTCGGCCGGGTCGATCCCGGCGGCCGCGACTGCCGCGGGCACCGCCCGGCGCAGCGCCTCCCGGTAGTCCTCCGGGTCCTGCAGCGCCCACGACGGCGGCAGCGACCGGCCGCCCGGGAGCGCGGTGTCCAGCACGCCGCGGGCGTACTCGTGGACCGCCGCGCCCCGCTCGGTGCCGTCGCCGGCGTCCACGACGACCGCACGGGCCGAGAGCGTCCCGAAGTCGACGCCGACCACGTAGCGAGCACGACCCATGGGGTGATGGTCCTCCACCTGGTCCGGCGATGATGGGCCCGTGCACCGTGTCGCGAAGCTCCATGCCGTCGGAGACCTCCGGATCGAGGAGGCCCCGGCGCCCGGGCCGCCGCCCGAGGGGTGGTCGACGGTCGCGGTCACCTCGGTCGGGCTCTGCGGCTCCGACCTGCACTGGTACGCCGAGGGCGGCACCGGTGAGGTGTCGATCGGGGACCCGGTCGTGCCGGGACACGAGTTCGCCGGGGTCGCGCTCGACGGGCCGTACGCCGGCAGGCGGGTGGCCGTCGACCCGGCGATCCCGTGCGGGCGGTGCGAGCCGTGCCGGGAGGGCCACGGCAACCTCTGCCTCGACATGCGGTTCGCCGGCCACGAGAGCCTCGACGGCGGGCTGCAGGAGCGGCTGGTGTGGCCGGACGAGCTGCTCTTCCCGCTCCCGGACGGGCTGAGCGACGACGCCGGCGCCCTGCTCGAGCCGCTCGGCGTCGCGATCCACGCGGTCCACCACGCCCACGTCCGGCTCGGCCACGACGTGCTCGTCGTCGGCGCCGGCCCGATCGGGGTCTTGGTCGCCGCCGTCGCCCGCCGGGCCGGCGCCGCGCGGGTCTTCGTCAGCGAGCCGCTCGAGCACCGGCGCGCCACGGCCCTGCGGCACGGCGCGGACGCCGCCTGGCCCCCCGACGTCGCCGAGCAGGCGCTGAAGGAGGAGACCGCCGGCCGCGGCGTCGACGTCGTCGTCGAGATGGCCGGCGGCGACGACGCGATCGCGACCGCGGTGGCCTGCGCCCGACCCGGAGCCCGGGTGGCGCTCGGAGGCATCCCGTCGACCCCGCTGAGCGCGTTCCCGGCGGCACCCGCGCGCCGGAAGGGGCTGACGTTCTCGATGGTCCGGCGGATGCACGAGACCTACCCGCGCGCGATCCGGCTGGCCACGACCGGCATCGACCTCGACACCCTGGTCAGCGACCGGTTCCCGCTGGAGCGGTCGGCGGAGGCGTTCGAGCACGCGGTCCGGCGTACGGGCGACAAGACGGTGGTCACGGTCTCCGGTTCCTGACTCCTGCTCGGCTCCGGTGGGCCCTTCGTCCTCGCGCACCGCGACCTGGGGCACGGCTCGCGGTCCGGCGCCGCTCGACGCGGTGGACGGTGACCGGAGGCCGTAGGGTACGCGGGACCACGCACGAGGAGAGACCAATGAAGAGAAGCGCCGCCGCGCTCTGCGCGGCCCTGTTCCTGCTGACCGGCTGCGGGGGCGGTGAGGACGACGACGCCAAGGAGAACATCAAGGCCTCCCTGCTCGAGCAGGAGGAATCCTCGGTCGCCGGGGGTGCGGAGCTCACCGAGGAGCAGGCCGACTGCTTCGCCGACGGGATCGTCGACGAGGTCGGCGTCGACAAGCTGCAGGAGTACGAGCTCCTCAACGACGACCTCGAGATCGCCGAGAACGCCGAGCCCACCGACATGTCGAAGGACGACGCCGAGGCGATGGCCGCGGTCATGACCGACTGCGTCGACATGACCGAGCTCATCGAGGAGCAGCTCGCCGCCTCGGACACCGAGCTCACCGAGGAGCAGCAGAGCTGCATCACCGACGCCATCGACGAGGACGCCATCGAGGCCGGGCTCGCCGCCAGCTTCCAGGGTGAGACCGACAACCCGATGGAGGAGATGACCGGGCAGCTGATGGCCTGCGTCATGGGCGACATGGAGACGCCCAGCGAGTGACGCTCGCTCTCGCCTGACTGCAGAAGGGCCGCCCCTCCGACGGAGGGGCGGCCCTTGTCGGATGTCGTCAGGCGGCGACGGTGGCCACCACGCGGGAGCGCACCTCGGGCACTCCCCAGGCGTTGGCGGTGCGCACGAGCCGCCATGCGGAGAGCAGCAGGAAGGGCACGGCGACCGCCACCGACCACTCCCACGAGAGCCGCACCAGGAGCGAGAAGACGAGCCCCACCATCGTCGTGCTCAGCGCCAGCCGGGCCGAGTAGCCGACCATCACCAGCGGCGGGGCCGGGGTCGCCCGGGCCGAGCGCAGGTCGACGCCGAACGGCCGCCGGACCGACCAGCGCAGCGACGCCGAGACGACCTGGAGGACGACCACGAGCGCGGCCGCGGTCACCGCGGCCAGCTCGTCGACCGTCGGCAGCCCGGCGCGGAGCGACGCCATCACGAGGGTGGCGGCGCTGGCCACCAGCAGCACCTCGACCAGGACGAGCACGCGGGAGAGGAAGACCAGCCCCGGGGCGACCGGAAGGCTGTCGCGCCACAGGGCGCCGCGGCCGTCGAGGCACCAGGCGTTGACGCCGAAGAGCAGCGCGCCACCCGAGGCGACCAGCCCCGGCAGGATCGGGAGCATCTCCCACTCGAGCCCGCCGGCGATCGCCACCAGTCCGGGCATCACCGCGAGCACGGCCAGCCCGCGCCGGAGCGGGACCGAACGCCAGATGCCGACCCGGTCGGTGCGGAGCATCGCGACGAGGTCGGAGCCGGGGTGCGGCCGCGGCTGGTGGGTCGACGTCTCGAGCCGCAGCTCGTCCCGGGCCGGTCGGCGGTTCACCGCCGAGGCAGCGACCGCGCCGAGGACGACGGCCACCGCCGCGACGACGAGCAGCACCAGGAAGGTCTTGGCGTAGAGAGGCGTGACCCCGGTCCGCCCCTGCAGCGCGGCGATCGAGACCTGGAGCGTGGGGCTCTTCTGCAGCAGCGGGACGAGCCGGTCGGCGGCCACCAGGTAGGCGCCGCCGAGCCCGGCCAGCACCATCAGGCCGCGGGCCGCCCAGGTGCCGTGCGGACCGCGGCGTACCCACTCCAGGGCCCAGCCGACGACCTGCGCGAGCGCGGTCGCCGTGACCAGCCAGAGCAGCGTCAGCAGCTGGGTCAGGACCAGCCCCCAGTAGGCGCCGCCGACGTAGGCCATCGCCGCGAGCAGCGTCCAGGCCTGGAGCAGCCAGGCGATGTTGAGCGGGGCCATCAGCAGCGCGCCGAGGTGGTCGGTCGTGGTGCTGACCGGGTAGGCGACCGCCTGGTCGCGCGGCACCAGCTCGCGGCCGCCGCCGGAGGCCGCTGCGGAGACGATCGCGATCACGAGGATGCCGACCATCGCGGAGGGGAGCAGCGAGAGGACGTCGGTGCGCCGGTCGCCGCCGGGGAGGTACGCCGGAAGCCAGCCGGCGAGCACGGTCAGGGTGAGGACGGTGGCGAGGCCGGCGTACGCGAGGCGGCGGGAGCGGCCCCGGACGCCGGAGGCGCGGAACGACAGCAGCGCGCCGACGTCGGCGGCGGCGCGGACCGCCTCGGCGACCCGGCCTGCATGAGCCTCAGTCGAGGAGCTCGCGGTAGACACCGGCGCCCTCCTCCCCCGTCATCCGGGCGGCGGGCAGCGCGGCGACGGCCGAGCCGCCGCGCAGCACGATCGCGTCCTGGCACGCCTGGACGGCGAGCTCGCGGAGGTGGGTGGAGACGAGGACCGCGGCGCCGGCCGCACGGGCGTCGGCGATGACCTCCATCGTCGCCTCGACGCCGAGCGGGTCCACGCCGTCGAACGGCTCGTCGAGGAGGAGCACCTGAGGCTGGTGGAACGCGGCGAGCACCACCGACATCCGACGGCCCATGCCGTGGCTGAACCCGGCGGTGACCCGGTGCGCGGCGGCGCCGAGGTCGAACCGCTCCAGCAGCTCGCGGGCCCGCTCCTCCCAGCCGGTCAGCCGGCGGAGCCGGGCGGCGAGCTGGAGGTGCTCCCACGGCGTCGCGCGCGGGACCAGCCCGCCGACGTCGGGGCAGTAGCCGGTCAGCCGCTTGACCACCAGCGGCTCGGTGCGGACGTCGTGGCCGGCGACGGTGACCAGTCCGCCGGTGGGCGGGATCACCCCGGCGAGCACCCGCATCGTCGTCGACTTGCCGGCGCCGTTGCGGCCGAGCAACGCGGTGGCCGACCCGGCCGGGACGCTGAACCCGATGCCGCGGACCGCGTCGACCTCGCCGAACCGGACGTAGAGGGAGCGGACGTCGACCACGGGGGCAGGGGCAACCGACATGGGTCCAGTGTCCCCGCGACCGCCGGACACGTCAGGCAGAACGGACAAAACACCGGGATCTGGCCCCCCGTGCAACCGAACCGGCGGCTGCTGCGTCTAGGCAGGTGGGGATCTGTCGTGGACCGACCGAGAGGAGCCGACGTGGAGGTGCTGGAGCACGGGGTGGCGGTCGCCCACGACCTGCTGGAGGGGGTGCCGTGGGCAGCCTTCCACCACGGCGAGGTGGTCCTCGCGCCGGAGGTCCGTGAGGTCGACCGGCGCGAGGACCCGCTTGAGCTCGAGCCCCGGGGGACCTCGGTCGCCCTGGTCCTCGAGCGCGACGGCGTCCGTCAGTGGTGGCTGCTCGGGGGGCCGTTCGGGGGGCCCGAGACGGTCCTGCACGACCCGGCGGGCCGCGGGTTCGCGACGTTCGAGCAATGGCTCGACTTCCGCGTCGCGACCGCCCACGGGGAGCAGCCCGCCCCGACCGTCACCTTCGCCGCGGACGGCACCCTCGCCGTGACCGACGGTGGTGCGACCCTGCTCGCCCAGCGCACCGGGCTCGACCTGGGTCCGGGGTACGTCGGCGATCGGACCGGGGTGGCGAAGGTCCAGCACCGGGGTGTGGTCTGGTACGTCCTCGCCCGCGAGGTGGCCGGCGTGACCGAGTGCCTCCCGGCGATCAGCGACGCGACCACGATCGAGGAGTTCCTCGACGAGGCCCGCCGCTGGTGTTGAGCCGCCCCTCGTGGCGCGCGTGGGGGGTGTTGAACCGCCCCTCGTGGCGGGCGTGGGGGGTGTTGAACCGCCCCTTGTGGCGCGCGTGGGGGGTGTTGAACCGCCCCTGATGGCGCGCGAGGGGTGTTGAACCGCCCCTGATGGCGGGGTCCGTTGGGCGCACATGATCGAGCTTCGGCGTACGACGGGAGCGGCACCGGCCCGCCGTACCCGGGCGGAAGCTCGGAGCCGGCGGGACCGCTCGAGCACGGCCACGAGGGGCGGCTCGGCCAGGACGCGAACGTGCCCACCCGGCCGGGGGTCGGGTGGGCTCGTCGCGATCATCGATCAGGGAGAAAGCCGTTCTCCCCACAGGAAACTGGTGCTCCCCATCGACTGCAACCTGTGGGGAGCACCCGTTTCCCATGGTGCCCTGGGAAACCGCACCCCCCCGAAGGTCAGCGCTGCTTGAAGGGCTCGCCCTTCTCCGCCTTGGCCACGAGGCTCGCCGGTACGGCGAAGCGCTCGCCGTACTTCGCCTCGAGCTCGCGGGCCCGGGCGACGAAGGCGGTGATCCCGACGCCGTCCTTGCCCTCGTAGCCGTCGATGAACTGCGCCGCGCCACCGAGGGCCGGGGGGAACCCGATGCCGAAGATCGACCCGATGTTCGCCTCGGCGGTGGAGTCGATGACCCCTTCGTCGAAGCAGCGGGCGGTCTCGATCGCCTCGATGAAGAGCATCCGGTCCTTGAGCTCCTGGAGCGCCGGCTGCTCGTCGGCCGCCGGGAACTGCTCGGCCAGCCCGGCCCAGAGCCCCTGACGCTTGCCGCTCTCGTCGTACTCGTAGAACCCGGCGCCCTTGAGCTTGCTGGACCGGCCGAGCTCGACCATCCGGTCGATGACCTTCTCCGCGGGGTGCGGGGTGTAGGTGCCGCCCTCGCGCTCGACCGCGGCCTTGGTGGCGTTGCGGATCTTGAGCATCAGCTCCATGTTGAGCTCGTCGGTGATCTGCAGCGGCCCGACCGGGTAGCCGGCCTGCAGCGCCGCACGCTCGATCGTCATCGGACGCACGCCCTCGCCGAGCATCGCGAGCCCCTCGTTGATCTGGGTGCCGATGACGCGGGAGGTGTAGAAGCCGCGGCTGTCGTTGACCACGATCGGGGTCTTGCGGATCTGCTGGACGACGTCGATCGCCTTGGCCACGGCGACCTCGGAGGTCTTCGCGCCGCGGATGATCTCGACGAGCGGCATCTTGTCGACAGGCGAGAAGAAGTGCAGCCCGATGAAGTCCTCCGGACGGTCCACCCCCTCGGCGAGCTCGGTGATCGGCAGCGTCGAGGTGTTGGAGCAGAGCAGCGCGTCGCCGTTGACGACCGGGGTCACCTCGCCGAAGACCTTGTGCTTGAGCGACGGGTCCTCGAAGACCGCCTCGATGACGAGGTCGCACCCCTTGAGGTCGGCCGGGTTGTCGGTCGGAGTGATCCGGGCGAGCAGCTCGTCGGACTTCTCCTGGGTGAGCCTGCCGCGGGAGACGGCCTTCTCGTTGATCTTGGCGGAGTACCCCTTGCCGCGCTCGGCGGACTCCAGCGAGACGTCCTTGAGGACGACCTCCATGCCGGCCTTGGCGCAGACGTAGGCGATGCCGGCTCCCATCATCCCGGCGCCGAGCACGCCCACCTTCGACGCCTTGTACGCCGGGACGCCCTCGGGCCGGAGCGAGCCGCTGTTGATCGTCTGCAGGTCGAAGAAGAACGCCTGGATCATGTTCTTGGCGTTCTGGCCGGTCGCCAGCTTGGTGAAGTAGCGCCCCTCGATCCGCTGGGCGGCCTCGAAGTCGACCTGGGCGCCCTCGACCGCGGCGGCCATGATCGCCTTCGGCGCCGGCATGTCGGCACCCTTGAGCTGCTTGCGCAGAGTGGCCGGGAACGCCGGGAGCATCGCGGCGAGGCCGGGGTGCGAGGGGGTGCCGCCGGGCATCTTGTACCCCTTGCGGTCCCACGGCTGCGACGCGGCGTCGGGGTTGCCGGCGTTCTCCTTGATCCACGCCTTCGCGCGGGCGAGGAGCTGGTCGGCCGGGACGAGCTCGTCGACGAGCCCCTTCTCCTTGGCCTTGTCCGCCTTGTAGCGCTGACCCTGGAGGAGCACCTCGGTCAGCGCGGTCTGGATGCCGAGCATCCGGACGGTGCGGGTGACGCCGCCACCGCCGGGGAGGAGGCCGAGGGTGACCTCGGGGAGCCCGATCTCGTAGCGGCCCTCCGCGGCGATCCGGCGGTGGCAGGCCAGCGCGATCTCGAGGCCACCGCCGAGGGCGGCGCCGTTGATCGCGGCGACGACGGGCTTGCCGAGGGTCTCCAGCCGGCGGAGGTCCTTCTTGATGCCCATGCTCTCGTCGTACAACCGCTGGGCGTCCTCCGGACGCGCCTGGACCAGCATGTTCAGGTTGCCGCCGGCGAAGAAGGTCTTCTTCGCGGAGGCGATCACGACGCCGGTGATCTCGTCCTTCTCGGCCTCGAGGCGGTCGATGGCGGCGGCCATCGCCTCCTTGTAGGCGTCGTTCATCGTGTTCGCGCTCGACGACGGGTCGTCCATCGTGAGGGTGACGATGCCGTCGGCGTCCTTCTCGTAGCGCACCGTCTCGGTAGCAGGGCTGGTGTCAGTCATGTGTTCGCGTTTCCCTTTGCTGCTTCTCGGTCGGTGCGGGTCAGATGCGCTCGATGATGGTGGCGATGCCCATGCCGCCGCCGACGCAGAGCGTGGCGAGGCCGCGCTGGAGGTCCCGCCGCTCGAGCTCGTCGAGCAGGGTGCCGAGGATCATCGCGCCGGTCGCGCCGAGGGGGTGGCCCATGGCGATCGCGCCGCCGTTGACGTTGACCTTCTCCGGGTCGAGGTCGAGGTCGCGCATGAAGCGGAGCGCCACCGCGGCGAACGCCTCGTTGATCTCGAAAAGGTCGATGTCGTCGACGGTGAGCCCCGCCTTGGCGAGCGCCTTGCGGGACGCGGGCGCGGGGCCGGTGAGCATGATCGTCGGGTCGGCGCCGGAGACCGCGGCGGAGATGATCCGCGCGCGGGGACGGAGGCCGAGCTCCTGGCCGACGCGTTCGCTGCCGATCGCGACGAGCGCGGCGCCGTCGACGATGCCGGAGGAGTTGCCGGCGTGGTGGACGTGGTCGATCTTCTCGACCCAGTGGTACTTCTCGAGCGCCACGTTGTCGAAGCCGATGTCACCATGCATCGCGAACGACGGCTTGAGCCCGGCGAGGCTCTCGACCGTGGTCCCGGGACGGATGAACTCGTCCTTCTCCAGCACCGTGAGCCCGTTGAGGTCCTTGACCGGGATGACCGAGCCGTCGAAGTAGCCGTTGGCCTGCGCCTTGGCGGCGCGCGCCTGGGACTCGGCGGCGAACGCGTCGACGTCGGCGCGGGTGAACCCCTCGATGGTGGCGATCAGGTCGGCGCCGATCCCCTGCGGGACGAACGAGGTGTCGAACGCCGTCGTCGGGTCGGCCGCCCAGGCGCCGCCGTCGGAGCCCATCGGGACGCGGCTCATCGACTCGACGCCGCCGGCGAGGATCAGCTCCTCCCAGCCGGAGCGGATCCGGGCCGCGGCCTGGTTGACCGCCTCGAGGCCGGAGGCGCAGAACCGGTTGAGCTGCACGCCGGCGGTCGTGTCGGGGTAGCCGGCCTTGAGCGCGGCGGTCTTGGCGATGTCGCCGCCCTGGTCGCCGATCGGCGAGACCACGCCGAGGACCACGTCGTCGACGCGCTCGATGTCGAAGTTGTCGTGGCGCTTGCGGACCTCGTCCAGCAGCGTGACCACGAGGTCGACCGGCTTCACCTCGTGGAGGGAGCCGTCCTTCTTGCCCTTCCCCCGCGGGGTCCGGATTGCGTCGTACACGATTGCCTGTGGCGCGTCTGCCATGGGTCCCAACTTTCGACGAGCGTGCCGCGCGGGCCGCGCGGAAGGTTACTTGCGAGTATCCCTGCGTGATCGATCCTGCCATCCGGGTGGGAAACCGCTCGCCCACCCGACGTTGACACCATCACTGTCACGGTTCCGGTGTCCGGGGTCAACGGTGGAACGGCTGTGATCCTGGACTCAGGACTGCACGACCGCGCCCGACTCGAGCAGCGCGTCGACGCCGCCGACGCCCCACGCCTCGAGGACCGCACGGGTGCCGTCGCCGGGCTTCGAGGGGCCGGTCGTCAGGGTGGGCTGCGTCCGGGAGAACCGCGGGGCGGGGGCCGGCTGGAGCAGGCCGTCGCGCTCGACGTACACCTCCCGCGCCTTCATGTGCGGGTGCTCGGCCGCCTCGGTCGCCGGCAGCACCGGCGCACAGCAGGCGTCGCTGTCGCCGAAGACCTCGGTCCACTCGGCTTGGGTGCGCTGCTTGAACGTCGCGGCGAGCAGCTCGCGGAGCTCGCCGAGCCGGGAGAAGTCGTTGCGGTCCGGCGCGACGTCGGCGATCCCGAGCCGCTCGACGAGCTCGCCGTAGAACTGCGGCTCGAGCGCGCCGACCGACATGTGCTTGCCGTCGGCGGTCTCGTAGAGGTCGTAGTACGGCATCCCGCCGTCGAGCAGGTTCGACGCCCGCCGCTCCTGCCCGAACCCGGCGGCGAGCATCGAGGACCACATCAGGTTGAGGTGCGCGGCGCCGTCGACGATCGCGGCGTCGACGACCTGGCCGCGGCCGCTGGTGCGCGCCTCGAGGAGGGCGGCGAGGACGCCGATGACGAGGTACGTCGAGCCGCCACCGAAGTCGCCGACGAGGTTGCTCGGGAAGTGCGGCCGGCCCTCGTCCTGGCCGAGCCCGTGGAGGACGCCGGCGACCGAGATGTAGTTCATGTCGTGGCCGGCGGCGCGCGCGAGCGGGCCGTCCTGGCCCCAGCCGGTCATCCGCCCGTACACCAGCCGCGGGTTGCGGGCGAGGCACTCGTCGGGGCCGATGCCGAGCCGCTCGGTGACGCCGGGCCGCATCCCCTCGATGAGGACGTCCGCCTGGTCGATCAGCTCGAGCAGCGCCGGGAGCGCCTCGGGGTTCTTCAGGTCCATCGCGACGCTCGGGCGGCCGCGGGTGAGGAGGTCCGCCTCCCGCGGGCCGGCGCTGGCCGCGCCGCCGGGCTTCTCGACGCGGATCACGTCGGCGCCGAGGTCGGCGAGGATCGTGGCCGCGTGCGGCCCCGGGCCGATCCCGGCGATCTCGACGACCTTGATCCCCTTGAGGGGTCCGGTGCCCTGCCCCAGCGCGTACGCGTTGCCCGTGGTTGCCATGGCGCGGATTCTGACAGTGATGCTGTCAGGGTCGCGAGGGCAGGTCGGTCTCTCGTGCCTTGTCGGAGCCGCCTGGAACGATCCCGGGCGTGGTCGAGCAACCGGGGTACGACGCGCTGGCCGAGGCGTACGACGAGGCGTTCCCGTCGGGCTACGTGTCCGCGGTGGAGCGTCATGCGGTGGGGGCGTTCGCCGACGAGCTCCTCGCGGCGGGCCTGTCCGGGCCGGTCGTCGACGTCGGGTGCGGCACCGGCCACGTCACCGCCGACCTGGCTTCGCGCGGTCTTGACGTGGTCGGCGTCGACCCGTCCGAGGGGATGCTGGCGATCGCCCGCCGGCGCTACCCGTCGCTGCGGTGGGTGCAGGGGGACGCCCTGCCGTCGACGCTGTCCGGCTCGTCGTTCGGCGGAGTCCTCGCTCGTTTCAGCCTCATCCACGTGCCGCCCGACGAGGTGCCCGTGGTCCTGGCGGCCTGGGTGGCGCGGCTCGCGCCGGGCGGCTTGGTGCTGGTCGCGTTCCAGTGCGCCGACGACGGCGAGCCGCCCGTGGTCGAGTTCGACCACAAGGTTGCCCCGGCCTGGCGGTGGCACCCGGACGCGATGGCGTCGACGCTGGAGGCGGTGGGGCTGCAGGAGCGGTGGCGGCTGGTCACCCAGCGTGATGCGGTGCGCCGGTTCGCCGACTGCCACCTGGTCGCGTCCAGTTCGTGAAGCAGGCAGATTGTGCAGTACCTTCACTACATGACCACGACCGCCGCGCTCGACAAGGTGCTCCACCTGGCGACCCTGGTGAACGCCGACCTCGCGCGGTTCCAGGAGGAGACAGGGCTGACGACCGCCCGCACCCACCTGCTCTGGGTCCTCGGCTCCGCCGGTCCCAGCACCCAGCAGGCTCTGGCCGCCGCACTCGACGTCTCGCCGCGCAACGTGACCGGGCTGGTCGACGGGCTGGTCGCCTCCGGCCACGTGAGCCGCGAGCCGCACCCCACCGACCGCCGGGCCACGCTGGTCACGCCGACCCCGAAGGGCGAGGCGGCGATCCGGGAGCTGGTGGAGGGCCACGACAAGCTCGCCCAGCAGCTCTTCGGTCACCTGCCGGAGGAGCGGCTCGCGGTGTTCAGCGACGTCCTCGACGAGACCATCGCGACCTTCACGCGGCTGATGGAGGAGGCATCGTGACCCGGGGCGTCCGGCTGCTGCGGGAGGCGGTGCTGCTGGAGCTGGCGTTGTACCGCTCGCTCGTCCGGTGGGTCGCCCGGCGTCCCGACGTGCCTGCCGGCGCGACCGCCATCGGCTACTCACGGCTGGCCGGCCCGATGCTGTGGCTGTGGATCTTCGGCTCGGCCACGGAGGTGGTCGTCGTCGAGGTCGTGCTCCGCCAGGTGGACCAGCCCTGGGCTGAGGCGATCCGGCTCCCGTTGCTGGCGCTCGGCGTCTGGGGCGTCCTCTGGATGCTCGGGATGCTGGCGTCGTACCGGGTCCGGCCGCACCTGCTCACTCCCACCGAGCTGCACGCCCGGAGCGGCGCACGCACCCGGCTCGCGGTCCCGCTCCACGCGGTCGTCGCCACGCGGCTGGTCGAGCACGAGCTGCCCGGCGTCGTCCGGTCGCTCCACGTCGAGGACGGCACCGCGCTCGTCGGGGTCAGCAGCCGCACGAACCTCGAGCTGGTGCTGACCGGCCCGACGACCGTGCCGAGCTCGGCCGGCGAGCTCACGGTGAGCCGGGTCGGGCTCTGGGTGGACGACCCGCGCGAGGTCGCGGCGGTGCTCAAGCCCCGGTCGGGTGCGCGGGGCTGAGCTGCAGGGGGCGCGCGTCGGGCTGACCGTCCCGGGTCAGCCGAGGGCGAGCTTCAGGGCGATCGCGACCATCGTGGCGGCGATCAAGAGCTCGAGCAGCTGCCACGCGCGCGGCCGGGCGAAGACCGGCGCGAGCGCGCGGGCGCCGAAGCCGAGTCCGCTGAACCAGGCGATGCTGGCCAGCACCGCACCGATCGCGAACCACCAACGGCCGTCGAGCGGCTGGTCGGAGACGTGGCTGTGCGTCGCCGCGATCGAACCGATGAGCAGGACGGTGTCGAGGTACACGTGCGGGTTCAGCCACGTCAGCGCGACGGCCTTCCCGACGACGACGCCGCGGGGCTCGCGCCGCGCCGCCTCGGCGGCCCCGCCCTCCAGTGACTCCGGCCGGAACGCCCGGCGCAGCGAGCCGGCGGCGTACCAGAGAAGGAACGCAACACCCAGCCACCGCACCACGTCGACGACCCAGCCGGCCCGGTCGACGATCGCGCCGATCCCGCTGACACCGGCCGAGATGAGCACGACGTCCGACAGCGCGCACACGACCACGACGGCCGCGACGTGGTGGCGTACCAGCCCCTGACGGAGCACAAAGGCGTTCTGGGCGCCGATCGCGACGATGAGCGAACCGCCGGTCAGGAACCCGGCGACGACAGGGGTGAGCACCCTTCGACGGTAGGTCGGTCGCCGTGTGAAGGCCAACGAATGTTTCTTCACTCTCTTCAGCCGTGCTTCACTGGCGAGGTGCGCTTCCCGGCCGACCAGCTCGAGACCCTCGTCGTGATCGCGGAGGAGGGGTCCTTCGACGCGGCCGCACGAAGGCTGGCGTTGACGCCCAGCGCGGTCAGCCAGCGGGTGCGGGCGCTCGAACGCGCGGCCGGGCAGGTGCTGGTCCGGCGTACGAGCCCCGCCGAGGTGACCGACGCCGGCGCGCCGTTGCTGCGGCTCGGTCGCCAGCTGCGGCTGCTGACCGAGGAGGCGGCGAGCGAGGTCGGGACCGAGTCGGTCGTCGAGCTCGCGGTCGCGGTGAACGCCGACTCGCTGGCGACGTGGTTCCGCCCGGTGCTGCAGGCGGTCGCGGCGACACCGGCGGTCGCGTTGCGGTTGTACGTCGAGGACGAGGGGCACTCGCACGACCTGTTGCGTCGCGGCGAGGTGCTGGCCGCCGTGACGGCCGAACCCCAGCCGGTGCAGGGGTGCTCGGTCGAGCCGCTCGGGACGTTGCGGTACCTCCCGGCCGCGGCGCCGGCATTCGCGGAGCGGTACCGCCGCGGACGTGGCTTCGACTGGGCTGCGGCGCCGGTCGTCGTCTTCAACGAGAAGGACCGGCTCCAGGACCGGGTGCTCGGGGCGCACGGCGTCGGCCGCCCGCCGGTGGTGCACCGGGTGCCGAGCAGCGACGACTTCCTCGCGGCCGTCGTCGCCGGGCTCGGCTGGGGGCTGGTGCCGGAGCCGCAGCTGGCGTCGGCGGCGGCGCTCGGGCTCGCTCGCCTGCCCGGCGCGAAGCCGCTCGGCGTCGCGTTGCACTGGCAGCGGTGGCGGCTGGAGAGTCCCGCGCTGCACGAGCTCACCACCGCCGTGCGGGATGCCGCGAAGGAGTCGCTCCGGCCGCCGCCTCGGATCGACCGGGGCTGATCGGGGCCGGCGGGCTGCGCCCACGCTGATGGTGCCGCCGGTGGACAGGGTCGCGACACTCACCCCTTGTTCCAGGACGTGCAGTGGGATGGTGACCACGACGGTGCAGAGGCCGCCGGACTCGGGGAGCTTCTTCGAACCGAACGCCTGTGGAACACCGGTCCGGCGCTCGCGGCCCTTCCCAGAAGCCCGTGGCACGGACTAGGAGAAGTTGAAGCCAAGGGGGACGCCGTTGCCGATACAGGCGCCGAGCGGGTACCACTGCCCCCACTCCGAGGACCACCACCAGGCTCGCGCACGGCCCCGCTCGCCGACGAAGATGCCGTCAACGGTGGGCTGCTCTCCGACGACAGGGCCGATCCACCGGCCGCTGACGGCATCCCACAGCCACGTGGACAGGCCGTTGTAGTACATCCAGATCGAGTTCCAGACATTGCCGTCCGCCTGCTCAGCCTGGATGAAACCGACGCCGCGCACGAACGACGTCGCCCATGCGGCTCGACTCATCGCCGGGCACTCGACCCGCCCGTACTGGACGGCTTGCCCGCCAGCACGTCGGGTCGTCATCTCTCCCGGGCGATCCGGGGAGCCCTGGTAGCGGAGCATCGCGGCGCCCAAGGCTCCGACGCGGGTCCGCTGGCCCGGCGGTGGCTGCGTCGGCGTCGGCGGCGTCCCCGCGAAGGTCAGCCGGTCGCATCCGGTGACCTGCTCCGCGAAGCACATGTCCCCGCCACCGTTCCCGCGGATCGTGTCCTGGCCGGCCTGACCGTCGAGCTCGTTGAAGCCGCGGGTACCGGTGATGGTGTCGCGGTGCGGGGACCCGAACACGTTCTCGATGCTGGACAGCTTGACGCGGCCCGTGGCCGTTCCCTTGCTGAGGTCCACGGTGACACCGCGTGGGGACAGCGTGTGGATGAGGTAGTCGCGGCCACCGCGCCCGTCGATCCTGTCAGCGCCTCCGCTGGGGAAGAACGCTTCGTTGCGCTTGCTGCCCAGGAGCGTGTCAGCGCGCGGGGTGTCGACGAGTCCTTCGAATCCCGAGAACCGGTCCTTGCCGGCGCCACCGGACGCGCGGCCCTTTGCCATGTCGACGCGCACGCCCTTGCGAGTGCCGAGATAGGCCAGCAGGTCGACCCCGCCGCCCCCATTGATCCGGTCAGCGCCAGCGTCACCGATCATCCCGTCGGGCCCACCCTGGCCGGCGAGGATGTCGTTGCCGGCCGCGCCGATGACGATGTCGCTGCCCGCGCCTGCTCGGACCCGGTCATGGCCGGCGCCTGCGACGACCGTGTCGCTCCCGCCACCCGCGCAGACCAGGTCGTTGCCACCCTTGCCGTAGATCGTGTCGTCCCCACCACCGGCCACGATGACGTCGGAGCGGTTGGTGCCCCGGAGCACGTTGTCACGACCGTCGCCAATGACCGTGGCGCGCTTGCCCATGCACTTCGGCTTCGCGGCTTCGCTCGTCGACGTACGCGGCAAGCCGCCTGAGCTGGCGACGGTAGCCGTAGCCCCACCTTCCGGCGCCAGCATCGCCGCACCCAACACGAGCGCGCCGATAGCGCCGCCGGCGCCTAGCCGACCTGTTCCGCCCCTGCGACCCCACCGCGAGGTGGCAGATGACCCGATGCCGATCTCCATGGCTGCCCCCGTGCTGCATCCCACTGAACCCACCCTCTGGTCGGGCATGCTGGCACGAGACGCAGAGGACTGGCGAGGGCCCGTGGTCGACCGGTCCAGACCCTGGTTGACCCGAGCCGGCTTGGCGCTATTTCGGCGGGAAGATGCGACGGCTCGGCGTCAGAGGACGCGGCGGAGGAACTGGCGGGTGCGCTCGCTCGCCGGGGCGGTGAAGATCTCGGCCGGCGGACCCTCCTCGAGCACCTTCCCGCCGTCCAGGAAGCAGACCTTCGTCGCCACGTCCCGTGCGAAGGCCATCTCGTGGGTCGCGAGGAGCATCGTGGTCCCCTCCTCCGCGAGCCGGCGCAGGATGTCGAGGACCTCGCCGACGAGCTCGGGGTCGAGGGCGGCGGTCACCTCGTCGAGGAGCAACAGCGACGGCCGGGTCGCCAGGGCGCGCACGACGGCGACGCGCTGCTGCTGGCCGCCGGAGAGCCGGTCGGGGTGGACCCCCGCCTTGTCCGCGAGCCCGAACTCCGCCAGCAACCCCAAAGCACGGTCGCGCGCCTCGGCGGCACCGACGCCGTGCACCTTCCGCGGGGCCAGCGTGATGTTGTCGAGGACGGTGAGGTGCGGGAAGAGGTTGTACGCCTGGAAGACCACGCCGATCCGGCTCCGGACCCGGCGGGCGTCGACGCGCGGGTCGGAGATGTCCTCGCCCTCGAACCAGATGGTGCCGTCGTCGGTCTGCTCGAGCAGGTCGATGCAGCGCAGCAGCGTGGACTTGCCGCTCCCCGAGGCGCCGATGAGGCAGACCACGTCGTGCGGCTCGACGACGAGGTCCAGAGAGTCGAGGACGACGCGGTCGCCGTACGCCTTCCGCAGCCCGTCGACCTGCAGCACCGGGGCGGTCATCGGGCACCTGCCCGTTCGCGCTCGTACATCCGCCGGCCGACCCAGTCGGTGAGCCGCGCGAGAGGCACGGTCAGCGCGACGAAGAGGGCGGCGGCGACGACGTACGGCGTGTAGTTGAAGGTGAAGTTCGCGGTGTCCGACGCGGAGCCGAGGGCGTCGAGGAGCCCGACGGCGGCGACCAGCGCGGTGTCCTTCTGCAGCGAGACGAAGTCGTTGAGCAGCGGCGGCAGGACGCGCCGCACGGCCTGCGGTACGACGACGTGGCGCAGCGCCTGGGCGCGGGTGAGCCCGAGCGCCGTGGCGCTGGCGACCTGGGAGGGGTGCACCGACTCGATGCCGGCGCGGAACACCTCGGCGACGTAGGCGCCGTAGGAGAGCACCAGTGCGACGAGCGCCAGCCAGAACAGCGAGTTCGTGACGCCCTGGAGGTTCAGCGCGGGCACCCCGAAGCAGACCAGGAAGACGACGAGGATCGTCGGCAGGCCGCGGAAGAGGTCGGTGTACGCGATCGCCAGCAGCCGGACCGGCATCAGCAGCGGCGAGGTGCTCACCCGGGCGGCGGCGACGGCCAGCCCGAGGACGAGGATCAGCGGCTCGGCGATGAGGAAGAGCCGGATGTTGTACTCCCAGAACCCGCCGAGGATGTCGGGGAGCGCGTCACGGGCGGCGGACCAGTCGAAGAACGTCGTACGGACGGTCTCCCACCCCGGCGACGAGACGACCCCGACGACGAGGATCCCGAAGACGACGAGCGCCGAGACCGTCGCGAGGCTCCACGAACGGAGCCGCATCCGGCGGGCGACCCGGAGCCGCTCCTGCTGCGCCGGCGACGGCTCCCAGGCGGCCAGGCTCACTCCAGGACCGGGACGTCGACCACGTCGGAGAGCCACTGCTGCTCGATCTCGGCGAGCTTGCCGTTGTCGCGCAGGGTGGCGAGCGCCTCGTTGACGCAGGGGACCAGGTCGCTGCCCTTCTCGAAGAGCATCCCGAACTCCTCCTGCTCCCCGGTCTCGGGCTGGAACTGCCCGACGATGCTCGCCTCCGGGATCTCCACCGCGGTGATGTAGAACGCGGTCGGGACGTCGGCGAGGATCGCGTCGACCTGGCCGTTGAGGAGCGCCTGCTTGGCGGCGTTGGTGTCGGTGAACACCAGCGGCTCCTCGGAGGGCTGGATGACGTCGCGGATCGCGGTGAGGCTGGTGGTGCCGGTCTGCGCGCCGAGCTTGAAGTCGGCGAGCTCGGCGACGGAGCCGGCCTCGGCGACCGGCGACTTCTTCAGCGCGATGACGCCCTGCGCCGCGGAGTAGTAGCCGTCGGAGAAGTCGACGACCTCCTCGCGCTCGGGGGTGATCGAGATCTGGTTGATGTCGAAGTCGAAGTCCTTGGGCCCCGGCTTGTAGCTGTTGTTGAACCGGACCTTGACCCAGTCGACGTCCTTGGCCTCGAACCCGAGCTCCTCGGCCACCGCGTAGGCGACGGCCGACTCGAACCCCTCGCCGTTGGCGGGGTCGTTGTTGACGAACCAGGGCTCGTACGCCGGCGAGTCCGTGCCGATCGTCAGCGTGCCCTCCTGCTTCACCGGCAGCTCGCCGGGGGCGCACGGGTCGGCGGCCGTGGACGAGCCGCCGTCGGACTCCTCCTCCTGCGGCGCGCACGCCACGGCGGCGAGCAGAAGGGGGGTGACGAGCAGGGCGGGCAGACGACGCATGGCGGTCAGCCTAGTGACGGCTCACCCGACGGCTGCTCCCGGCCCGGGCCCGGGCCATAAGGCAAAAAGTCCTGGTTCGTCAGGCCCATTCGTCCTGATTCGTGCGAAACTATTCAAGCAGCTGCGGCAGGGAGGCCGCGGGGCGCGCGGTCGCCCGCGCACGGGGATTCCGGGAGCAGGAAGCATGAACAACGTCCTGAAGTACGCCGCCGCCGGCGCCGTGCTGAGCGTCGCTCTCTTCGGCGGCACGGGCCCGGTGGCCACCGCGTCGCCGGCCGCGCCCACCACCTCCTCCCCGGCCCCGCACGTCGCGCGCTGACCACGAGCCGGGGCTCGGCGAGCTGTTCTCGGGCGTACCCCTGACCTCCCTCGTCAGGGGTGCGGCTCGCCGAGCTCCTCGTGGTCCCGGTGCGCCACGGGCTCGATCTGGAACGTCGTGTGCTCGATGTCGAAGTGGCTGCTCACGCAATCGCTGAACCGGTCGAGCAGCCGGCCGACCCCCTCCTGCGCGAGCGTCCGGTCGTCGACCGAGACGTGCACCGACATCGACGGCATCCCGCTGGTGATCGTCCACACGTGCAGGTCGTGGACGTCGACGACGCCGGGTACCTCGCCGAGGTGGCGCCTCAGCTCCTCGGGGTCGACGTGGGACGGCGTCGACTCCAGGAGCACCTCGGCCGCCTCCTTCGCGAGCAGCAGCGCCCGCGGCAGGATCACCAGCGCGATGAGCAGGGTCGCGACGGGGTCGGCCCAGAGCGCGTCGGCGGTGAGGACGAGGAGGGCGGCGACCACGACCGCCACCGAGCCGAGCAGGTCGGAGAGGACCTCGAGGTAGGCACCGCGGACGTTGAGCGACTCGTCCTTGCGCTCGTGCAGCAGCCCGAGGGAGACCGCGTTCGCCGCCAGGCCGACCAGCGCGAACCACAGCATCGGGCCGGCCTCGACGGCCGGCGGGTCGGTGAGCCGGCGTACGCCCTCGACGAGCAGGTAGCCGCCGACGACCAGCAGCACCACGGCGTTGGCGAGCGCGGCGAGGATCTCGGCGCGGTGCCAGCCGAAGGTACGGCGGTCGGTGGACGGCCGGGTCGCCATGTACCCCGCGGCCAGCGCCAGCAGCACCGCCCCGGCGTCGGTGGCCATGTGCCCCGCGTCGGCCAGCAGCGCCAGCGACCCGCTCCACCACGCGCCGACGAGCTGCGCGACCAGCGTGACGGAGGTGAGCCCGAGCACCCAGCGGAGCCGCGAGCGGTCGTGCGCACGGCCGGCCGCATGACCGTGCCCGTGGCCGTGACCCATGGCGCCAGCGTAGGACCGGGCGCGTGCGCGGGGGCCGCGACGGGGTATCAAGAGGCATGCCCGAAGCCCGGTCGCCGTTCTCGGCCCTGCTGCTCCCCGTCCCCGTCGCGGACTGGCTGGTGGCCGGGCGGGCGATGACGGACGGGTACGCCGCGGGGCTGGTCGTCCCCGCGCACGTCACGCTGCTGGTCCCCTTCGTGCCCCGGGACGAGCTCACCGACGGGGTCCTCACCGAGCTCGAGGCGCTGTTCGGTGACGTCGTGCCGTTCTCCTTCGAGCTGGCGCGGGCGAGCCGGTTCCCGGACGGGCCGGTGTACCTGGCGCCCGACCCGGCGGCGCCGTTCCGCCACCTCGTGATGGAGCTGGCCCGGGCGTTCCCGGAGCACCCGCCCGACGAGGGGCGGTTCGACGGAGTGGTGCCGCACCTCACCGTGCCGCTCCGGGAGGACGAGCAGCTCGACGACCTGCAGCACCTCCTCGACGCGCAGGGGCCGGTGCGTGCGCTGGCCTCGGAGGCGCAGCTGGTGTGGGTGGACGGCACGGCCGAGGAGGTCGTCGAGGTGGTCGCGCGGTTCCCGTTCGGGACGACGGCGGCATGAGTCTCGAGGTGCGGCGGAGCGCGGACCGGTTCGTCACCGAGGCGGAGGGGCGGACCACCCGCCACTCGTTCTCGTTCGACCGCCACTACGACCCGAGCAACGTGGGGCTGGGCTTCCTGGTCTGCCACAACGAGGACCTGGTGCTGCCGGGGCACGGGTACCCCGACCACCCGCACCGCGACCTGGAGATCGTGACCTGGGTGCTGGGCGGCGCGCTGCGTCACTCCGACGGCTCGAGAGGCTCCACCGTCGTGACTCCGGGGACGGTACAGCGGCTCAGCGCCGGGAGCGGAGTGATCCACGCGGAGGTGAACGAGGGGCCGGAGCCGGTGCACTTCGTGCAGATGTGGGTACGACCGGCGGAGCCCGGGCTGCCACCGTCCTACGTCCACGCGCCGGCGTCGGTGGACGTCGACGGCTGGACGACGATCGCGGGCACGGGCGACGCGGTCGTCCCGATCGCCAACCCCGGCGCGACGTTGCGGGTCGCCCGGCTCGGGACCGGTCGCTCGGTGACGCTGCCCGAGGCGCCAGCACTCCACCTGTTCGTGGCCCGCGGGGGCGTCGAGGTGGAGGGCGCGGGCGTCCTGACCACCGGCGACGCGTTGCGGGCGACCGAGGGCGGGGCCCGGGTCACCGCGGTGGACGACGCCGAGCTGCTGCTCTGGGAGCTGGCCACGGCGTGACGGTGCTCGTGCGGTGGCGGTGACGCTGATGGGACGTCACGGCCACCACACGAGCGTTACGCCAGCACCTGCAGGGCACCCGGGCGCACGGTCGCGGTCCGGGGCAGCGGGCCCAGCCGCTCGCCGTCGCCGTAGGCCACGACCTCGTGCTCGGCGGCGACCGTCACCGACCGGCCCCGGAGGACGACCACGCCCGGGAGGTCGACGTGCGAGCCGTCGTACACCTTGGGGAGCCGGCGGACCATCCCGAACCGTGACCCCGCCGGGAGCACCACCACGTCGAGGAGCCCGTCGCGCACGTCGGCGGCCGGCGCGATGCGCATTCCCTTGCCGTAGTAGGCGGAGTTCGCGACGACGACCGTGTAGGCGTCGTGCTCGGTGGTCGACCCGTCGACGGTGACGGTGAACCGACCCGGCTTGTAGGTGAGGAGCGAGCGGACGGCGGCGTAGGGGTACTGCACCGCCGACGGCAGCCGCCGGGAGGCGTCGACGATCTCGGAGGCGAGCGAGTCGACGCCGGCGTACATGCTGCCGAGGACCACGTGGCCGTCGTCGACGCCGATGACGTCGACCGGGGTGGAACGCGCCTCCAGCAGCCGCTGGGCGATCGCCGGCGGCTCGCTCGGGAGCCCGAGCATCCGGGCGAAGTCGTTGCCGCGGCCACCGGGGACGACGCCCAGCACGCCGCGGGCGTCGACCACCGAGCCCGCGACCGAGGCCAGCATCCCGTCACCGCCGGCCGCGACCACCACCTGGCCGGCGGCGACCGCCTCGGCGACGGACGCCTTGCTGTGCTCGGGGCTCAGGCTCGTCTCGACAGCGACCGTCGCGCCGGCCGCGCGGAGCCTCGCAGCGACCTGGTCGACCAGCCCGGCTGCTGAGCCAGACCCTGCTGTCGGGTTGACGAGAAACCGGTAGGAGGTCACGGGACGAGCACGCCCGGGTTCATGACCCCCGCCGGGTCGACCCGCTCCTTGACCGCCCGCAGCAGCTCGACGCCGACCGGACCGACCTCCTGCTCCAGCCACGGCTGGTGGTCGCGACCGACCGCGTGGTGGTGGGTGATCGACCCGCCCGACGCGACGATCGCATCCGTGGCGGCACGCTTCGTGCGGCTCCACTGCGCGACCCCGTCGTCGAGCTCGCGGGCGGCGACGGTGAAGTAGAGCGACGCCCCGGTCTCGTAGACGTGCGAGACGTGGCACAGTACGAGCGGCGGCGTGCCCTGCTCGGTGAGGTCGGCCTCCACGGCCTGCTTCACCGCGGCGTACAGCTCGTCGAGCCGGGACCACCAGGTGACGGTCTCGAAGGTCTCGACCAGCACGCCGATGTCGAGCAGCGAGTCGCGGAGGTAGGGGCCGTCGAAGCGGCCCTCCGCCCAACGGGTGCCCGGCTCCTCGCCGAGGCGCTCGCCGCCGGCGTCGGCCAGCAGCGCAGCCGTGCGCCCCTGCGCGACCTCCACCTGGTCGGGGGTTCCCTCGTGGCCCACGACCATCAGGCACCCGCCGCTCGCACCGCCACCGACCGCGTCCGGGCTGGCGAGGTTCACGGCGGTCTCGGCCTCGTCGGAGAGCCGGAGGACGGTCGGCAGCCCGCGCCCCTGCGGAAGCTCCTGGGCCAGCCGTCGCATCGCCGCCGCGCCCGCCGCGAACGACGCGAACCGCCAGCCCTCGTAGTGCTTCCGCTCCGGCAGCGGCCGGACCCGCACGGTCACCTCGGTGACCACGCCGAACGCGCCCTCGGAGCCGAGCACCAGCTCGCGGAGGTCGGGGCCGGCGGCGTTCGCGGGGGAGGTGCCGAGGGCGAGCTCGCCGACCGGCGTCGCGACGCGGAGCTCGAGCACCATCGCGTCGAACCGGCCGTAGCCGGCGGACGACTGGCCGCTCGACCGGGTGGCCGCGAAGCCGCCGATCGTGGCGTGGGGGAACGACTGCGGGTAGTGGCCGAGCAGCAGCCCCCGCTCCGCGAGCAGCTCCTCCGCCTCCGGCCCCAGCAGCCCGGCCTCGAGGGTCGCCGTGCCGGACACCTCGTCCACGGCGAGGAGCCGGGTCATCCGCCGCAGGTCGAGGGCGACCACGCCGGCGTACCCGTCCCGCCGGGCGACAAGCCCGCCGACGACCGAGGTGCCACCACCGAAGGGGACGACGGCGACCCGGTGCTCGGACGCCCAGGCCACGACCGCGGCGACCTCGTCGTGGCTGCCCGGGCGGACGACCGCGTCGGGGGCGTCGGCGCCGTCGCCGGCGCGGATCCGGAGCAGGTCGGGCGTCGACTTCCCGCGGGTACGCCGGACCCGCCACTCGTGCCCGGTGTGCACGTGCTCGCGCTCCACCAGGGCGCCCAGCGCCGCCAGGTGCTCGTCGGAGAGCGCTACCGGCGCGAGCTCCACCTCGGCCAGCTCGACCGAGGGACGCTCGACCACCGGGCCGAGGAACGCCTCCACCAGGCCGCGCAGCTCGTCGGACACGGGGCGGGCCTTGGCGGGGTCGCCCCACCTGGACCAGTGCATCTCGCTCACGCGGTACACTGTGACACATGCCGTCCATCCGTCACAACGCCGAGGACCGGTACCTCGACGCCGCGCGGGAGAACATCCTCGCCGTCGGCTGGCGTCGTACGACCCTCACCGACGTGGCCAAGCGGGCCGGCGTCTCGCGGATGACGATCTACCGCCGCTGGCCCGACATGCAGACGCTGCTCGCCGACCTGCTCGTGCGGGAGTGGCGGAAGGTCGTCGATCCCGCCTTGGAGAGCGGGGACCTCGCCGATGGTGTCGTGGTGACAATTTCTGCCCTGCGCGAGGAGCCGCTGTTCCGGCGGATCGTCGAGGTGGACCCGGAGGTGCTGCTCCCCTACGTGCTCGTCCGGCGCGGCCGGAACCAGGACCGCGTGCTCGCGCTGCTGACGGCCGCCGTCGAGCGCGGCCAGCAGGAGGGGACCGTCCGCGCCGGTGACGCCGCACGGATGGCGGCGGCGCTGATGCTCGCGTTGCACGGGTTCCTGCTGTCGACCCCGACCGTGCCGGAGGTGCCGGTCGAGGAGCTCGACGCGGAGCTCCGTGACCTGGTGGAGAGGTACCTCGCACCATGACCCGGCTCGACCGTGACAGCGCGCTGACCTGGGGCGCCGAGGAGACCGTCGACCTGCTGGTGGTCGGGCTCGGGGTGACCGGTGCCGGCGTCGCACTCGACGCCGCGTCGCGCGGGCTCACGGTGCTCGCCGTCGACGCCCGCGACCTGGCCTTCGGCACCTCGCGGTGGAGCTCGAAGCTGGTGCACGGCGGGCTGCGTTACCTGGCCAAGGGGCAGCTCGGGGTCGCGCACGAGAGCGCCGTCGAGCGGCACGTGCTGATGACCAGCACCGCCCCGCACCTGACCCGTTCGCTGCCGATGGTGCTGCCGCTGACCTCCGCGGTCGGCCGCGCGCAAGGAGCCCTGGCCATGCAGGGGTTCCGCGCCGGCGACCTGCTCCGGCGGGGCGCGCGGACCCCGTCGTCGCTGCTCCCCCGTCCCCGCCGGCTCACCGCTGCCGAGACCGCCGCGCGGGTCCCGGGCGTGCACCCGTCGGTCCGTGGCGGGCTGCTGTCGTACGACGGTCAGCTCGAGGACGACGCCCGGCTGGTCGTCGCGCTCGCCCGCACGGCGGTCGGGTACGGCGCGCGCGTCGCCACCCGGGTGCGCGCCTCGTCGGTGACCGGGACGGGGGCGGTCCTGTCCGACACGGTGAGCGGGACTTCCCTGTCGGTCCGCGCCCGCGCGGTCGTCAACGCCACCGGGGTCTGGGCCGACCGGCTCGTCGACGGGCTCTCGCTGCGCCCGAGCCGGGGGACCCACCTGGTGCTCCGGGGGACCGCCGTGCCCGCGAGCGTCGCGGTGACCGCGCCCGTGCCGGGGTCGGTCAACCGGTTCGTCTTCACGCTCCCCCAGCCGGACGGGCTGGTGTACCTCGGGCTCACCGACGAGCCGGTCGACGGCCCGGTGCCCGACGTACCGGTGCCGAGCGAGGAGGAGATCGACTTCCTGCTCTCCACCGCGAGCACCGCCTTCGAGCGCCCGCTGACCCGTGCGGACGTGGTGGGGGCCTACGCCGGGCTCCGGCCCCTGATCTCCGCGCAGGGCGGGACGGCCGACCTGTCCCGGGAGCACGCGGTCCTCACCTCCCCCGACGGCGTGGTCACGGTGGTCGGCGGGAAGCTCACGACCTACCGGAAGATGGCCTCCGACGCCGTCGATGCCGTGCTGGCGCAGGGCTCCCTGCACGCCGGCCCGTGCCGGACCCGCGCCCTCCCGCTCGTCGGGGCCACCGGTGCGCCTCCGGCCGACGCGCCCGCCCGGCTCGTCCGTCGGTACGGCGCCGAGGCCGGCGTGGTCCTGGAGGCCGCACGGTCCACGGGGCTGGCCGACGACGAGCTGCTCGCCCCGGTCGCCGACGGGGTGCCGGTCACCCTCGCCGAGCTGCTCTTCGGGGTGACCCACGAGGGTGCTCTCGACGTGGACGACCTGCTGGACCGGCGTACGCGCGTGGGGCTCGTCGCCGCCGACCGCGCCGCCGCCGAACCTGCTGCCCGCCGGGCCCTCTCCCTCGCCGGCCGGTGAGTTCTGGTGGGACTCTGACTCACCAGGTGAGTCGGGACCCCACCAGAGTCACCTGACCAGGCACGTGGGACCGCACGGCCGGGCCTGACCTGTCCACCCCCGCCGGTCGAGGAGCACGGCGATGTGGCCGGCAGTCCAGCAGGACCGGTCGAACACCTGGCCGTACCCCAGCCGCACGGTGTCCTTCCCGGCAACCGCGGTGACCAGGTCCCGGTCGAGGTCACGGTCGCGCTGCCTCGCCGTGTCGTGGAAGAGCCGGCCGTCGAGCTCGACCACGAATCCGCCGGCGTACTCGACGTCCCGGTAGACGACGCCCGCGCCGACCCGGTCGCGCACCTGCCGACGGGCACCGGTCAACCCGTGCGGCCGTTCCACGCGCGTCAGGTAGCCGTGCTCCAGCACCGAGCAGACGCCGCACGCCACGTCCTCCAGCACACCGACCATCCAGGCACGGCGCGCGATGTGGCGGCGATCGGCGAGCCGGAGCAGCAGCCGGTCGGCGGTCGTGCGGCGCCCCTGCACCGCGCGAGCCAGCTCGTCGAGCGCGGCGAGGTCGGACGTCGCCTGTGCCGCGACGTCCAGCACCGCCTCGTCGTACCGCACCCGCGGCGGCCCGGTGTTCCACTGCACCCTGCTCTCGAGGTGCCGACACCCCCGGGCGACGACGCCGGCCGGTGTGCGCGGTGAACGCCCGTGAGCCACGGCGAGGTGGATCGTCTCGTCCGGTCGCGAACCCGGCCCCTCGACCGCGCGGAGCGATGACGTCGACGCGAGCGCGGCGGGCCAGCAGAGCAGCACGCCGCCCCATGCCCGCTGGAGCCATGACGGCCGCCCGGTGTGGTCGAGGTAGACGCCGGGGTGGAGGGGCGTGAGCTCGCGACGGCGCACCAGCCTGGCGAGGTCGTGCGGACGGAGCCCGGCGTCGAGTGCCTGGCGACGGGAGACCACGCCGGACTGGTCGACGAGGTAGGGCGCGAGCAGCGGCTGCATGCGGCGTGAGGGTGGTCGACCCGTCGCCCTAGGTCCACGGGGTTGCTGTGGCCTGTGGAGAACGGCTCTGGTGGGACTCCGACGCACCAGGTGAGTCGAACTCCCACCGGAACATGTTCCACGCACCGCTAGGGTCACCGGGCATGGACAACCTCACCGGTCTCTCGCTCGGCCGCGTCGCCCTCGGCGCGGTGGCCTACGCCGCTCCGTCGCTCGGGCTCAAGGCGCTCACGTTCAAGGGCGAGGGGCAGGCGGCGTACCTGTTCCGGCTGTTCGGCGCCCGCGACCTGGCCCTCGGGGCGCTGACCCTCGTCGCCCCGCCGTCACAGCGGCTGGCGCTGGTGAAGGCCGGGATCGCGGTGGACGCCGCCGACGCGGTCGCGGGGCTGACGGCCCTGAGGAGCGGAGCGGTCGGCAAGCCGATGGGGGTCCTGCTGACGGCGGTCGCCGCGGCTGCCACGGTGACCGGGGTGGTCGTCCACTCCGAGCTCGAGCGCTGACCCCCGGGAACACCGGCCCCGTCAGATCCCCAGGTCCGCGACCACCTCGGCGCCCGGGAGCACGGCCAGCACCTCGCCCGGGAGCAGGAGCTTGGAGCGACGCAGCCCGCTGCCGATGATCACCACCGGCGCGCTGGTCAGCGACTGGTCCACGAAGAGCCGCCACTCCGCCGGCAGTCCGACCGGGGTGATCCCGCCGTACTCCATCCCGGTCCGCGCGACCGCGTCGTCCATCGACAGGAACGACGCCTTGCGCACGTCGAGCCGCCGCTTCACCAGGTTGTTCACGTCCGCCCGGGTGTCCGCGCGCACGACGCAGGCCCCGACCCGCTCGACGCCGTCGCGGCGGCCGCCGACGACCACGCAGTTGCCGCTCGCCTCCAGCGGCAGGTCGTAGGCCTCGGTCAGCGCCGCGGTGTCGGCGAGCGACGGGTCGATCTCCACGACGCCGACCGCCTCGGCGTCGCTCCACGGCGTCAGCGCCGTCAGCACCGGCTCGGCGAGCAGGTCGGGGCGGGACAGGGCGGGCACGGCGGTGAGCCCGCCGATCGTCAGGGTGGTCATCGAGCTCCTCGGGTCGGCAGCACGTCCACTTCCTAGCACGACCCCTCCTGTTCAGCTCGCCCAGGAAAACCTCGAAGGAATGTCTAGGTCAGGCCAATCCGCCCCTGCGGTCCGCACGAAGACCCGGTGAGGGAGGGCACCGGGCCCTCTGCCACGAGGAGGACTTCCATGAGGAACCGCAAGGTCGCCACCGTCCTGGCCGCCGTCGCCACCGCCGCCGTCACCGCCACCACGGCCGCGCCCGCCACCGCTGCCCCCACCGCCGAGCAGCAGGCCGGCAACCGCAGCCTCGCCAAGGTGCTCGCCGCCGACGGCACCAAGCTCGACCGGAGCTGGAAGGACTTCGACATCCTCGAGAAGGCCGTCACCACGGTCCTCGGCGCGAAGAAGAACAGCCCGGTCGCGGTCCTCGCCGACGGCAAGGTCCGGCTGACCGCGTTCGTCCCGACCGACAAGGCGTTCCGCAAGCTCGCCACCGAGCTGACCGGCAAGCGCCCGGCCACCGAGAAGGCAACGTTCAAGGCGCTCGCGAAGGCGGTCGACGTCGACACCCTCGAGGCGGTGCTGCTCTACCACGTCGTGCCCGGCGCGACCGTGACCTACAAGCAGGCGCGCGGCGCCGACGGTGCTGTGCTGGAGACCGCGGCGGGTGCGTCGATCGAGGTCAACACCTACCACCGCACCGTGCGGCTCCGGGACGCCGACAAGGACGACCGCAACCCCGCCGTGATCCGCGCGCTGGCGAACCTCAACAAGGGCAACAAGCAGATCGCGCACGGCATCGACGCCGTGCTGCGCCCGGCCGACCTGCCGTGACCTGCGGAGGCCCGGGCGGTCGATGAGGCCGCCCGGGTCCCAGCCTGCTCAGTTCAGGACCGCGAACCCGATCGACAGCGCCGAGGCGAGCGTCATCCAGCAGGCGTAGACGAGCAGCAGGGCGCCGTACCACCACCGCACCCGCCAGGCGAGTGCGAGCAGCAGCCAGGTGATCAGCGCGGCAACGGCCAGCGACACCGCCGGCGGGACGAGCAGGTGCTCCTGGGAGAACAGGTACGCCCACCCCAGTGCCGGCACCACCGACCCCGCGAGCACCGCCAGCAGCCGCGGCGCACGCGCCGGGTGCTGCAGCGACACGAGCACCCCGACGACGAGCAGCGCCAGGTAGTTCAGCGGCCAGACGATCCCGAAGGCAGCGTCCGGCGGTTGGTACGGCGGCTCGTCGAGCCCGCGGTACCAGGCCGACTCGGTGTCGGTCCACACGCGCGAGAGGCCGGCGTACACCACCACGACCACCACGAAGCCGGCCGCGAGCAGCCACCTCCGCGAGCTCGTCCCGGTGCCTTCGTCCGTGCGCTGCGCCGTGTCCGTCGTCATGACCAGACCCCTACCCGGGGTGCGCGGAGGCCACCCTTGGACCACCTCGGTACCCTTGACCCCGAGGGGAGTACTCCCACGAGCTGAGCCGGTCAGTCCGGTGCCGTCGCGGCACCTCGGCCAGCGCCCGCACCGCGGGTGGAGGAGACCTCAGGCCGCACCACCGACCTGAGGAGCCTCCGTGCCATCACTTTCCCCTGTGCTCGCTGCCGCCGGCAGCAGCTCTATCGACTCCATCGGCACCCCCGCCTTGTGGACGGGCGTGATCGCCGCCGTCGTCGTCCTGCTCGTCGTCGACTTCCTGCTCACCCGCCGGCCGCACGAGGTCTCCATGAAGGAGGCCGTCGGGTGGTCGGCGTTCTACGTCGCGCTCCCCCTGGCGTTCGGCGGATACGTCTGGGCGCAGTTCGGCTCCGAGCGCGGCGTCGAGTACCTCACCGGCTACCTCGTCGAGAAGTCGCTGAGCGTCGACAACCTGTTCGTCTTCATGCTGCTGCTCTCCGCCTTCGCCGTGCCGGCCGCGCTGCAGCAGCGGGTGCTGCTCTACGGCATCGTCGGCGCGCTCGCGCTCCGGGCGGTCTTCATCGCGCTCGGCGCCGCGGCGCTCGCCGCCTTCGACTGGATGTTCCTGGTCTTCGGGCTGGTCCTGGTCGCCACCGCGGTCAAGATCCTCCGCGACGCCGTGAAGGGCAGCGACCACGACGTCGACGTGGACAGGATGCGCAGCGTGCGGCTGGTCCGCCGGCTCTTCCCCGTCACCCCCGAGTACGACGGCCCGCGGATGCTCTCCCGGGTCGACGGCCGCCGCGCCCTGACCCCGCTGGCGATCGTGGTGGTCGCCGTCTTCGCCACCGACATCGTCTTCGCCGTCGACTCGGTGCCGGCGGTCTACGGGATCACCGGCGACCCGTTCCTGGTCTTCGCCACCAACGCCTTCGCGCTGCTCGGGCTCCGCGCGCTCTACTTCGTGCTCGCCGGGGCGCTCTCCAAGCTCCGCCACCTCGGCTACGGGCTGGCGACGATCCTGGCGTTCATCGGCGTGAAGCTCGCACTGCACTGGGGCCACCTGCAGTGGGACGCGGTGCCCGAGATCCCGACGCTCTGGTCGCTCGGCGTCATCGTCGTCGTCCTCGCGGTCACCGTCGCGACGAGCCTGACCGCGGACAAGAAGGCGCAGGACGAGGTCGAGGAGCCGGAGCCCGTCGGCTGAGCCACCGCCTACAGCCGGCCGAGCGCGCGCAAGCCGGCCACCGTGTCGGCCAGCGTCTCCCCCGGGTCGCGGAAGGTGACGCCGAGCTCGCGCTCGACCGGCCCGTTGTCGGAGGGCGGCATCCGCGTGTAGTACTCCATCGCCGGCAGCACCTTCACGAAGCGGCTGGCCCGCTCAGCTCGCGCAGCTCCTCGATCCCCTCGTCGACGGTGACGACGGGGACGTACCCCAGCTCCCGCCGCGCCCGCGAGTCGTCGACCGTGACCTCCCGGCCGCCGAGCGCCACCGCCACGTAGGCGACGGGCGGCTCGCCCTTCGCCTGCAGGACCCGCCGGCCCTTCTCGAGCACGGTGGTCGTCGTCCGGGTCACCGGCAACGGCACGGAGCGGTCGGGCAGCGTCACGCCGTACGCCGCGGCACAGCGGGTGAGGAAGGAGCGGAGCTCGACCGGGGCGCCGTCGGTGAGGAAGTACGCCTGACCGCCGCGTCCCTTCTCCGCAGCCAGCACGATCCCCTCGCACAGGTTGCGGACGTGGCAGGTCGAGGTCAGGTGGTTGCCGCCGTTGACCCAGGCCCAGCGCCCCTGCTCGGCGGCGGCGAGGACCTGTGGCAGCAGCTCGGTGTCGCCCGGCCCCCAGACCAGCCGGGGGCGCACCGCGACCGTGACGAGCTCGCGGCTGTTGGAGGCGAGCACGACCTGCTCGGCCAGGGCGGTGGTCCGGGCGTGCTCCCCGGCGTGCTTGCGGGGGTACGCCGCGGTCTCGTCGACGTACCTCAGCGGCCGGCCGGAGGCCAGCACCGCCTCCGTGCTCACGTGCACGAGCCGACGTACCCCGGAGCGGTGGGCCGCGTCGAGCAGCGCCCGGGTCCCCGCGACCGGGTCCCGCTCGCGCCGCCCCGGCCGGCCCTGGTCGGAGGGTTCCATGGCGGCGTTCACGACGATCCCCACCCCGCGCAGCACCTCGTCGAGGTCGGGGAGGTCGGCGCGCACCGGGGTGGCGCCCAACGCGGTCACGGCGGCGGCCTCCTCGTCGGAGCCGGCCAGCGCGCGGACCTCGTGGCCGTCGGCGAGCAGCCGCAGGACGAGGTGGCGACCGACGAACCCAGCGCCGCCGGTCACGAAGTGCTTCACGCGCTCAATGTAGGGCGGCTCCGCTGTCCGTGGGTCCGGACGTGGTTCGGTGGACCGGTGACCCATGCGCCCACCTCCCGCCGACCGCGCACGATGCACGGTGCCGCTGTCCTCGCCGCGGCCTGCCTCGCCGTGCCGACCGCCGTCCTGTCCGCGCCCGCCGCGGCGGGCACGCCGGTCCATTCCCCTGTCGCTGCCCTCGACACCGCCGCGGCCTCCGACACCCGCGCTGTCGTGGAGAAGCGCCGGATCGGGCGGAGCGTCAAGGGCCGCGCCATCCGGGCGTTCCGGCTCGGCGACCCCGAAGCGAAGGTGAGGGCCGTCGTGCTCGGCTCGATGCACGGCGACGAGCGGGCCGGGATGCAGGTGGTCGACGCGCTGCGTCGCGGCCGCCCGGTCAAGGGGGTCGACCTCTGGGTCGTCCCGACGATGAACCCGGACGGGGTCGCACGCGGCACGCGCGGGAACGCCCGGGGCGTCGACCTCAACCGGAACTTCGGCCACCAGTGGGAGCGGCTGACCGGCCGCTACTACTCCGGTCCCCGGCGGTGGAGCGAGCCGGAGAGCCGGGCGATGCGCCGGTTCCTCTCCGACGTACGCCCGAGGTTCGTGGTCTCGTTCCACCAACCGCTGCGCGGGGTGGGGCGGAGCAGCACCGGCAAACCGTTCCAGCGGCGGCTGTCCCGCGGGCTCGGGCTGCCGATCAAGGCGTTCAACTGCACCGGCCACTGCAGCGGCACGATGACCTCCTGGTTCAACGCC
This sequence comes from Nocardioides caldifontis, assembly GCF_008087345.1. GTDB lineage: Bacteria > Actinomycetota > Actinomycetes > Propionibacteriales > Nocardioidaceae > Marmoricola_A > Marmoricola_A caldifontis. The sequence continues at coordinate 183,643 of NZ_VHIB01000001.1, forward strand.
CGGTTCGCCGGCACCGCGATCACCGTCGAGTTCGGCAGCAGCCCGAAGCGCGGCTACCTGCGCGGGAAGGCGACCCGCGGGACGCTGCGCGCGGTGCTGGGCCGGCGGTGAAGCGAGGGGTCACCCGTCCGGGCTCTTGACAGCGACCGACGCCCGGACGTGGGACCGGCCCAGGACTCTCCCGGACCGCGACGGTCCACCTAGGCTGCCCCGGTGGACACAACGACCGTGCTGCTCGTCGTCGGTGGCATCGCACTCGTCATCGCCGTCGCTGGCGTCGCCTGGTTCGTCGAGAAGAAGCGCCGCGAGGCCCTGGTAGGCCTGGCCGGCGCCAACGGCTGGACGATCGACGAACGCGACGACCGGTGGACGACGTCGTTCGAGGGCGCGCCGTTCAACATCGGCCACAACCGGCAGGCGAGGAACGTGATGACCGGCCGGCACGACGGCCGGCCCTTCGTCGGGTTCGACTACGTCTACTACACGACCGAGTGGGACACCGACTCCAACGGCCACCGCCGCAAGAAGGAGGTCTCGCACTGGTTCTCCGTGCTCGGCCTCGAGATCGGCGCCCAGGTCCCGCGGCTCGAGGTGACCCCCGAGGGGTTCTTCGGCCGGGCGATCGGCAAGCTGCTCAACAAGGACATCGAGCTGGAGTCCGAGGAGTTCAACCGCGCGTTCACGGTCTCCTCGCCGGACCGGAAGTTCGCCTACGACATGCTCCACCCGCGGCTGATGGAGTACCTCCTCACCGTCCGCGACGTCGCGTGGCGCACCTCCAACGGCTGGCTGCTCACCGTCAACAACGGCAAGCACGACGCGCACGAGATCATGCCGCGCGTGCAGGTGCTCGACACGATCCTCGACATGGTGCCGGACTACGTGCGCGAGCAGCACGGCATCGCGGGCACCCAGGAGCTCCGGTGATCGTCGCGCTCTCGGTCGTCGGCGGGGTCGTCGTCCTGGCCGGGCTCTTCGTCCTGGTCTCCTACAACCGGTTCGTGTCGCAGAACGTGCTCGTCGACGAGTCCTGGAGCCAGGTCGACGTCGAGCTGCAGCGCCGCCACGACCTGATCCCGAACCTGGTCAACACCGTGAAGGGGTACGCCGCGCACGAGGCCGGTGTCCTCGAGCGGGTCACCGCCGCCCGCAACGCCGCCGCGGCCCACAAGAGCGACACCCCCGGCGAACGGCGCCCGTTCGAGGAGGAGCTCGGCGGTGCGGTCCGCGGGCTCTTCGCGGTCGCCGAGGGCTACCCGGACCTCAAGGCCAGCGCGAACTTCCTGCAGCTGCAGAAGGAGCTGACCAACACCGAGGACCGGATCGCCGCCGGCCGGCGGTTCTACAACGGCAACGTGCGGGCGCTGAACACGCGGGTCCGCACCTTCCCCTCGAACGTGGTCGCGTCGATGTTCTCGTTCGGCACCAAGGAGTTCTTCGAGCTGAGCGACCCGGCGGCGGCGCAGACCCCGGTCGTCGAGCTCTGAGGGCCACACTGGTGCGGTGACCGACGACCGCGACCCGCGCACCGCAGACCTGGGCTTCGCACGGCTGGACCTCGAGCGTGAGGCGCGGACGGGCGACCCGGAGGTCGTCTACTCCGCCGGGAAGACGCCGGAACAAGTCGTCGAGTCGCTGCGTCGGCTCCACGAGGCGCACCCCACGCGGGCCGTGCTCGCGACCCGGCTCACCGACGAGGCCGCCGCGCTGGTGCGGACCTCGCTCCCCGACGCGGAGCTCGACCCGGTGGCCCGCTGCGCGACGCTCGGACCGCTGCCCACCCCGACCGGCCGCGTGGTGGTGGTGTCGGCGGGGACATCGGACGCCCCGGTGGCGGCGGAGGCGGCGCTCACCGCGCGGGTGCACGGGGCGGGCGCCGAGCTGGTGCAGGACGTCGGCGTCGCGGGGCTCCACCGGCTGCTCGCCGTACGCCCGACGCTCGAGGCGGCCGACTGCCTCGTCGTCGTCGCCGGGATGGAGGGCGCGCTGCCCAGCGTCGTCGGCGGGCTCGTCGGGGTGCCGCTCGTCGCGGTTCCGACGTCGGTCGGGTACGGAGCCTCGTTCGGCGGGCTCGCCGCACTGCTCGCGATGCTCAACTCCTGCGCGCCGGGGGTTACCGTGGTGAACATCGACAACGGCTACGGCGCCGGCGTCTTCGCGGCCCGGGTCGCGCGGCGGGCGGGCGGCTCGTGATCGGCTGGGTGGACGCGACCGCCGGGGCGTCGGGCGACATGCTGCTCGGCGCGCTGCTCGACGCCGGCGTGCCGCTCGAGGTCGTGCAGCGGGCGGTCGACGCGGCCGCGCCCGAGCCGGTGCGCCTCCACGTCGAGGAGGTCCGCCGGGCCGGGCTGGCCGCCCTCCGGTGCCACGTGGAGGCCGCGCCGTCCACGGCCCGGCGTACCCCCGCGGACGTGCGGGCGCTCCTCGACGGCGCCGACCTCCCCGAGCCGGTGCGCGCCTCCGCGCAGGCGGTCTTCGACCGGCTGGCCACCGCCGAGGCCGAGGTGCACGGGGTCGGGGTCGAGAAGGTGCACTTCCACGAGGTCGGCGCCCTCGACGCGGTCGCCGACGTGGTCGGGGTGTGCGCCGGGTTCCACCACCTCGGGCTCACCGCGCTGACCGTCTCCACGGTCGCCGTCGGCTCCGGCCGCACCGACTCCGAGCACGGCAGCCTCCCGGTCCCGGTCCCGGCGGTCGCCCGGCTGCTCCGCGGCGTGCCGTCGTACGCCGGACCCGCGACCGCGGAGGCGTGCACGCCGACCGGCGCGGCCCTGCTGGTGACCCTCGCCGACGGGTTCGGACCGCAGCCGCCGATGACCGTGGCCGCCGTCGGCTCCGGGGCCGGCGGTCGCGACCCCGGGTCGCACCCCAACGTGACCAGGCTGCTGGTCGGCGAGCCCGTGGGAGCGACTCCGGCCGCCGTCGTCGTGGAGACCAACGTCGACGACCTCGACCCGCGGCTCTGGCCCGACGTGCTGGCCGCGCTGCTCGCCGCGGGGGCGTCGGACGCGTGGCTCACCCCGATCCTGATGAAGAAGGGGCGCCCGGCCCACACCCTCTCGGTGCTCGTCGCTCCCGGCCGGCTGGCGGCCGTGCGCCGGGAGGTCTTCCGGCACACCTCGACGATCGGGGTGCGCGAGGTCGGCTACGCGAAGACCGCCCTCGACCGGGAGGTGCACCGCGTCGACGTGGACGGCCACCAGGTGCGGGTGAAGGTCGCGCGGCTCGACGGCGAGGTCGTCAACGTCCAGCCGGAGTACGACGACGTGGCCGCCGTGGCCCGCACGACCGGCCGCTCCGGCAAGGACGTCCTCGCCGACGCGTGTTCCCGCGCCCGGGCGCTCCGCCTGTGACAGGCTGCCGTCCGCCGACGACCGAGGGAGAGGGAACGACGATGCGCGCACCACGGACCACAGGGGCGGTGCTCGCCGCCGTTCTCGGCACGACCGGAGCAGCCACGCTGGCGCCCGCAGCCGCCGCGGGACCGGGGGTCTGCGACGGGGTCCGGGGGTGCAAGGTCGTCGCCCGGGTGGACGTCGACGGGGACGGCACCAAGGACGCCGTCGGGGTGGCCCGCCGCGGCGGGAAGGGTGCGCCCGAGGGGCGCGTGGTCGTCCGGGTGAGGACCGACCGAGGCATCCTGAAGGCGACCCGCACGACGTCGTACTGGTTCGGCGCGCCGTTCCACGGCACCAGCGACCTCGACGGCCGCGGCGGTCGCGAGGTGGTCGTCGGCGCGACGACCGGCGCGCACACCTCGTTCTACTGGGTCCTCACCGTGCGCAAGGGCGCGCTCGAGACGCTGCCGGCGCCGGCGTTCGGCAAGCAGTGGGCGGTCGACTCGGCGGCCATGGTGACGCTCGGCTGGCACCGCACCGCGGAGCAGCCTGCCGGACGCGTGCAGCTCCGGCAGGGCGAGCGGATCGGCAGCACGAAGCGGTTCGACGTGCGGCTGACGACGTACCGCTGGAAGGGCGGCTGGAAGGTCGTCGACCGCGACCGGAAGAGGGTCTCGGAGACCAAGGCCTGGAAGTGGGGCGGCTGGCACGTGCCGGGGCTCCCCCGCTGGTGACCGCCCCCTGCGGTGGCCGTGGTTAGGGTGGCGGCCATGACGGCTCCCGGGGTCAGCAGCGAGGTCGGCGCCCTGCGCACCGTGGTGCTCCACCGCCCCGGCCCCGAGCTGAAGCGGCTCACGCCGCGCAACAACGACCGGCTGCTCTTCGACGGCATCCCTTGGGTCAGCCGGGCGCAGGAGGAGCACGACGCGTTCGCCGAGGTGTTGCGGTCGCGCGGGGTCGAGGTCCTCTACCTCGTCGAGCTCCTGGTCGAGGCGCTGGCGTCGGAGGAGGCCCGCGCGCAGGCGATCGAGTCCGCGCTGGCCGACCTGCACCTCGGTGTCACGCTCCGCCGCCACCTGGCCGGCGAGCTGGCGACCTACAGCCCCGAGCGGCTCGCGCAGGTGCTCTGCGAGGGGATCCGCAACGACGAGGTCCGCGGCGGTCACGGGCTGGTGACCAGCCTGCTCGCGCACGACGACTTCCTCCTCGCACCGCTGCCGAACCTGCTCTTCACCCGTGACTCGAGCGCGTGGGTCCGCGACCACGTCGCGATCACCAGCCTCGCGATGCCGGCCCGTGAGCGGGAGACGCAGCTGACCGAGCTGATCTGGACCCGCCACCCCCGCTTCGCCGGCACCCCCACCGTGCACGGCTGGCGCCGCGAGCACGTCGAGGGCGGCGACGTGCTGCTGCTCGGCGACGGGGTCGTCGCGGTCGGCGTCGGGGAGCGCACCACCCCGGCCGGTGCGGAGCGGCTCGCCCGCCAGCTCTTCGGCGCCGGGCTCGTCGACACGCTGCTCGCGGTGCCGATCGCCCAGGAGCGGGCGACGATGCACCTCGACACGATCTGCACGATGGTCGACGTCGACAAGGTGCTGATGTACCCCAACATCGCCGACCACCTGACCGCCTACGCGGTCACCGTCGCCGACCGTCCGACCTCCGACCACCCCGACGGCGACGACGGGCTGGTCCTCGACGTCGCCCCGCCCGAGCCGTTCCTGGTGGCGGCCGCGAAGGCGATGGGGATCGACACCCTGCACCGCATCGACACCGGGCTCGACCCCGTCACCGCCGAACGTGAGCAGTGGGACGACGGCAACAACACGCTGGCGATCGCGCCGCGGGTGGCGATCGCCTACGAGCGGAACACCGAGACCAACGCCCGCCTCGAGGAGGCCGGCATCGAGGTCCTCGCGATCTCCGGATCCGAGCTCGGCTCCGGCCGCGGCGGGCCGAGGTGCATGTCCTGCCCCGTGGCGCGCGACCCGCTCGGCTAGCTCCTGGCGGTCGAGCTCACCCTCGGCCGGTCGAGCTCGTCGAGACACCTATCCCTGTCGCAGCCGGGCCAGCATCTCGGGGCCGATCTCGAGCCACACGTGCTCGGCCCGCGCCAGGAGCCGGCCGTCGGCGTCGAACAGGGCGCTGGCCGTGCGTACCTTCCGGCCCTCGCCGCCCACGTGCTGCCCCACCACGACGTACGACGTGCCGGGCTGCGGCGTCGACAGCACCTGCGCGGTCATCTCGCCGAGCACCAGCGGCCGCGCCTCGAGGTCGGTGGACCACGCGCTCGGGCAGTCGAGGGCGGCCCAGGTCAGCGACTCGTCGACAGCGCCGACCGGCTCCCACGTCGCCGCGACCTTCCCCGGGGCCACCCGCCCCGGGAAGAGCCGGAGCCCGTCCCCGACCTCGCGGTCCGGGCCGCAGACGAAGCAGGTCGGGAAGGGGTGGCCGGTGAGCCCGGCGTACGACGCCTCCGCCGCGCGGGCGGTCGCCACGGCCACCGGCTCGACCTCCGACCAGGTGACCTCCCCGGTGGCCGCGGTGGCGACCGGGCCGTCCGCGCCCCGGAGCCCGACCCCGCCGCCGGTCGGCACCACGTCGAGCGGCTCCTCGAGCGGCGGCGGGCGGAGCAGCCGGACGGTGACCGGGCCGGGGAGCCCGGACGCCGCGGCCAGCAGCCCCGCCGTGCAGCCGCCGTTGCCGGAGTGCGCGGGCCCGTTGAACCGGCGCCCGATCGTCAGCTGGGTCATGGGGCCAGCGTCGCAGAGAGCGGGGCGCCGGTCGGGACGGCCCCGCGCGCCACGAGGGGCGGCTCGACAACCCCCAGCGTCAGGCGAGACGTCCCACGGTCAGTCGAGGCCGGCCTCGGCGAGGAAGTCGGCCGCGACGTCGGCCGGGTCCTCCTTGTCGGTGACCACCCGGGCGAGGAGCTCGCCGAGCAGCTCGGTGTCGAGCGCGGCCGAGACCTCGTCGACCGTCGAGGTCACCTCGTCGGTGGCGACGTCGCTGCTGAGCAGCGGGACGATGTTCTGCGCGGCGAACAGCGACTCGGGGTCCTCCAGCGTCACCAGGTCGCCCTCGGCGAGCGCCGGGTCGGTGGTGAAGAGGTTGCCGGCGTCGACGCGCCCGTCGCGGAGCGCACCGAGCGTCTGCGGGCCACCGGCGTCGAGCTCGACGAAGTCGGCGAACTCGACCCCGTAGACCTCCTTGAGCCCGGGGACGCCGGTGAACCGGGTCTTCCACTCCGGAGGCCCACCGAGCTTGAGCTCGCCGGCCACGGGTGCGAGGTCGGCGATGGTCGTGAGGTCGTACTCCTCCGCGGTCTCCGAGGTGACGACGACGGCGTCCTTGTCCTCCGCCTCGGAGTACTCGGTCACCTCGAGCCCCTCGGGGAGCACCTCGAGGAGCTCGTCGTACACCTCCTGGGGCTCGGTGGCCTTCACGTTCTCGTCGAAGTAGAGCCGGAGGTTGCCGGTGTACTCCGGGATCATCTGGATGGAGCCGTCCTCGAGCGCGGGGATGTACGTCTCCCGGGACCCGATGTTCGGCCTCGTCTCGGCCTCGACGCCCGCCGCGTTCAACGCGCCGGCGTAGATCTCGGCGAGCAGCACGTTCTCGGGGAAGTTCGCCGAGCCGACCACGATCGTGCCGGTGTCGCCGCTCCCTCCGTCGCCGCCACTCTCCAACGGGTCGCTGTCGTCGCCGCAGCCGACGAGCGCCAGGGCGGTCGCCGCAGCGAGCGAGGGGAGGAGCATCAGGCGCTTCATCTGGTGGAGCCTTCCGTGAGGACCCCCACGTCCCGAGGGTCTGAAGAGGCGGCGGTCTCGCCCGCCGCGGTCCTGCGGCCAGTCTTGCCGGTCAGCCCCGGCGAGACCACGAGGCGCTGCAGCGTGGCGGCCAGGAGGTCGAGGAGGAGCGCGAGCGCGGCGACGAGCACGGCCCCTCCGGCCATCTGGGCGTAGTCGCGGACCGCGAGCCCGTCGATCAGGTACCGGCCCAGGCCACCCAGCCCGACCGTCGCGGCCAGCGTCGCGGTCGCCACCACCTGGAGCACCGCGGAGCGGAGCCCCGAGAAGACCAGCGGCAGCGCGCACGGCAGCTCGACGCGGAGCAGGACGTCGCGGCCCTGCATGCCCATGCCCCGCGCCGCGTCGCGGGCAGCGGGGTCCACCGCCTCGACGCCGGCGTACGCACCGGCGAGCACCGGAGGCATCGCGAGCACGACGAGGACGACCTGGACCGGCACGTGCACGCCGAGCTCCCCCGGGATCTTCGGGCCGAGGATCATCAGCGAGGCGAAGAGCAGCCCCAGGCTCGGGACCGCCCGCAGGATCCCGACCAGGTTGACCGCGAGGAACCGCCCGCGCCCGGTGTGGCCCACCCACAGCCCGGCGGGGACGGCGAGCACCGCCGCGATGCCGACCGCGATCAGCGAGTAGGCGACGTGCTGCCAGACCCGCAGCGGGATCCCCTCGCCGCCCTGCCAGTGGGCGCCGTCGAGGAGCCAGTCGAGGACGTCGCGGGTCACGACGGCGCCTCCGACCCGGAGCGGGCGGCGGCCGGTGTCCGGTGCCACGGCGTCAGCACCCGGGCCAGCGCCACGATCGCGAGGTCGAACAGGAGCGCGAGCAGCGCCGAGGCCACGAGCCCCGCGACGATCGGGTCGAGGAAGTCCCGGTAGAAGCCGTCGGTGAACAGCACGCCGAGCTGCGGCACCCCGATCAGCGCCGCGACGCTCACGATGCTGACGTTGCTCACCGCAGCCACCCGGAGCCCGGCCGCGATCACCGGGACCGCCATCGGGAGCTCGACGGTGAGCAGCCGCCGCACCGGACCGAGCCCCATGGCGGTCGCCGCCGCGACCACGTCGTCCGGCACCGCCCCGAGCGCGTCGGCGACGGTCCGGGTCAGCAGCGCGACCGTGTAGATCGTCATCGCCGCGATCACGTTCTCCTCGTCGAGGATCCGGGTGCCGAGCACCAGCGGCATGAGGATGAACAGCGCGAGCGACGGGATCGTGTAGAGCAGCCCGGTGCCCGCGACGATCGGCGTGTAGAGCCAGCTCCGGCGCCGCGCCAGCCACCCCAGGGGTACGGCGACCGCCAGCCCGAGGAGCAGCGGGAGCCCGGCCAGCCACGCGTGCTGGACGGTGTAGCCGCCGATGTCGTCGAGGTGGCCCAGGATCCAGTCCATCAGCGCTCCACCGGCTCCGGGGGCTCGACCGGGTCGGTCCGCGGCACGCCGTCGAGGGCGGCGACGACGGCCGACGCGGTGACCGTGCCGAGGAGCAGCCCGTCGTCGTCCACCAACACCCCGCGGCCGCTGGGCGAGGAGAGGGCGGCGTCGAGGATCGCGCGGAGCGACCCGTCGAGCCGGGCCACCGTGCCTCCGCGGTGGAGCCGGTCGGTGGTCACCGGGGCGTCGATCGCCCGGGGCTCCACCCAGCCGACGGGGCGTCCGGCGTCGACCACGAGGACCCAGTCGGCGGTCACCCGGCGTACCTCCTCGGGTGCGGCGCCGAGCGGCACCGTCGGCTCCTCGCGCGGCTCGAGCGGCGGTGCCGGCCGGAACGCGAGGCCGCGGTAGCCGCGGTCGCGGCCCACGAACTCGGCGACGAAGTCGTCGGCGGGGTCGGCGAGCAGCCGGCCGGGGGCGTCGAGCTGCGCGAGCCTGCCGCCGACCCGGAGCACCGCCACCTGGTCACCGAGCTTCACCGCCTCGTCGATGTCGTGGGTGACGAACAGGATCGTCTTGCCGAGCTCGGCCTGGAGCCGGAGGAACTCGTCCTGGAGCTGTTCGCGGACCACCGGGTCGACGGCGCTGAACGGCTCGTCCATCAGCATCACCGGCGGGTCGGCGGCGAGCGCCCGTGCGACCCCGACCCGCTGCTGCTGGCCCCCGGAGAGCTGGTGGGGGTAGCGGCGCGCAAGCTCGGCGGGCAGCCCGACCCGCTCGAGCAGCTCCATGCTGCGGTCGCGCGCCTTGCGCCGGTCCCAGCCGAGCAGCCTCGGGACCGTGGCCACGTTGTCGACGACGGTGCGGTGCGGGAAGAGCCCGGCGTGCTGGATGACGTAGCCGATCCCTCGCCGCAGCCGGGCCGGGTCCATCGTCGCGGTGTCCTCGCCGTCGATGGTGATCCGGCCGGCGGTCGGCTCGATCATCCGGTTGACCATCCGCAGCGACGTGGTCTTGCCGCACCCGGACGGCCCGACCAGCACCGTGATGGCCCCGGTGGGCGCATTCAGCGAAAGCCCACCCACGGCGGTGGTGCCGTCGGCATACTCCTTGGTCACGCCCTCGAAGCGGATCACGCGTGGAAGCCAACCACACGGCTCCAGCCCTGCGTGCCCGCATAACACACCGCTGGTCCAGACCGGCGTCGACACGCCGGAGAAACCTTCAGAAACCCGCTCGCGCCGCCGACAACAAGAGTGTCACTGCCCCCCACCGCCCCGAAGGACCCATGCGCATCCCCAAGGCGTTCCGCAGCCTCGCCCTCACGTTCGTCGCGACCACGGCCCTCAGCACGGGGCTGACCACGGTCGCCACCCAGCTGCCCGCGAACGCGGCGGGCTCCCCCTCGGACCTGGTGACCGCCGTCCAGGCCAAGAAGCCGAAGAAGAAGCGCACGACGGTCGTCAAGGACCTCAGCTTCAACGTCGCGTCCTTCAACATCCTCGGCTCCAACCACACCGACGGGAAGAAGAAGAAGCGCTCCCGCTACGCCAGCGGCGTGACCCGCGCCCGGTGGGCGGTCGACCTGCTGAAGACGCACAAGACCAGCGTCGTCGGCTTCTCCGAGATCCAGCCCGACCAGCTCCGCACGGTCCTGGCGTACGGCGGGGGGAAGTACACCTCCTACCCGAGCCCGGACGCCCCGAAGAAGGCCGTGCCGACCGCCATCGTGTGGAAGAAGCGGTGGTGGACCCTGGTCTCCACCCACGAGCTCGTCGTGCCGTTCCTCGGCCAGAAGCGCCCCCAGGCGGCCATCGTGCTCCAGCACAAGACGACCGGCCAGAAGGTCGGCTTCGTCAACGTGCACCTCACGCCGGTCCGCAAGCGGGACAAGAGCTTCGGCGAGAAGGAGCGCAACATCGGCACCAACCGGATGATCAAGCAGGCCCAGGCGTTCGCCTCGACCGGCATCCCGGTGTTCCTCACCGGTGACATGAACGAGCGCGAAGAGGTCTTCTGCGACGTCACCACGCGGACCGACATGGTCGCCGCGGCGGGTGGCACCAACGACGGCAACAGCTGCCAGCCGCCGAAGAACATCGGGCTCGACTGGATCTTCACCACGCCGCAGGTGCTGCTCTCGCAGTTCCGGTTCCAGGCCGACCCGCTGGTCAAGAAGATCACCGACCACCGGGTGCCGATGGTCCGGGCGACGATCCCGGCCGCGGGGAGCTGAGCTCCGAGGACCCGGGCGACCACAGCAGGACAGCCCCGACCGCCTGAGCGGTCGGGGCTGTTCCGTGTCCTGGGGCGCGGCGCCGAACGGCCGTCGCCACGGTCGTGACAGCAGGGAAAGACAATGCCCGGCCGCTGCTGACGGGGGATACAACAACGACCGGGCGCGCCCACTATATGACCGGGGTCCACGTTCCACAACCACGCTGCCCGGCGGCGCGGCGAGGGCGGAAGTGCCCCCCCGGATCAGCGGATCGTGACCTGCCGGTTGGCGAGGCCGAGCCGCGCCGAGCGCTCCTCGGTGGTGAGCGGAGCGTTCTCCGTGACCGCCTCCGCGAACGCGGTGGCGAGGGCGTCGAGCGGCTCCTCCAGGGCCTCCGGGCCGGTGCCGACCGGGAGGTCCCACACCGGGACGAGCAACCCGTGGGCGCGGAAGGCGCCGACCAGCCGGCCGTCGTCGACGAGCCGGTCGCGGCCGGCGGCGTGCAGCCGGGCCAGCGCGTCGAGCGCGGTGTCCTCGTCCTCGCCGAGCACCCAGCGCAGGTGCTCCTTCGTGCCGACGTTCGTCCAGTACGCCGCCTCGGCGGAGGTCAGCCTCGCCGAGGGGGACGCCGCGGCGTTGGCCTGCTCGAGCGAGGCCGCCACCGAACCGGTCGGGTCGTCGACGTCGGCGATCCAGAACTCGAACCCCTCGTGCACGGTCACGGTCAGGGGCTCGTCGTCGACGAGGTCCTGGAGCCGCGGCCCGTCACCCGGGTCCTCGGTCAGTCCGACCATCGCGCCGGGCTCGGCCTCGAGCGCCTGCTGCAGCACGGCGGCGAGCTCGCGGCTCGGGTCGCCGAAGCCGTGCTGCACCTGCAGCCCGAGCCACACGGTGCCGTCGGCGCGGACCAGGGCCGGTGCGGCCATCGGCAGCAGGGTGGCGAGCAGCACCGGCCTCTCCCCCTGCTCGGCGAGGGGCAGCGGGGCGGTCGCCGCCGGCACCAGCTCGCGGAGGGCGACGAGGTCGCGCTCGAAGGCGAGCCCCGCGAAGGGGCGGGCCACCCGCCGGGTGGTCGGGCCGGAGGGGCTGCCGTGGCAGTTCTTGTACCGCCGGCCCGAGCCGCACGGGCACGGCTGCCGGGGACCCACCTCGCCGGCCGGGGTCTCGGCACCCTGAGGACGGTTCTTCTGACGCGCGCGCTTGCCCATGGCCCGCAACCTACCGACCGGCCGTGGGCCGGGGTGCGGCGCGTCAGGGGCCGGTTCGGATCCGGCCAGGATCAACCCTGCAGGGGGATCCGGACGTGCACCGTGGTCTGACCACGGTCGCTGTCGACCCACCAGCGGTCGACCAGGGCCTCGACGATGCTCAGCCCGCGGCCTGAGATCGCCGACCGCTCGGTGCTCACGACCTGGGGGCTCGTCGTCCCCCCGCCGTCACTCACCGAGATCACCAGGTCGCTGCCCTCAAGCGCCCACGAGACGGCGATGTCGTTCACCGGCAGCGGCGCCGCGTGGCGCACGCTGTTGCCGACCAGCTCCGAGACCACGACGCGGGCGTCGTCCACGGTCTCGCCCTCGAACCCCTTCGACTCCAGCCAATTGCGGAGCTCGCGCCGCACGACCGAGGCCGAGGGCGCCTGGAAGGGCACTCTGAGGTTCACAGCATCAGGCTGCGCCGGCATGTTTCCGTCCCACACATGGCTCGCCTTCCGCCTTCCTCGCACCGGTCCTGCAAATGCTTCCCGGGGCACCTGCCGCCAAACACCTGCGGCGCCGTGCGGCGGCCCACAGCGGGCTGCTCGGTGGGCTGCTCGGTGGGCTGCTCGGTGGGCTGGTCGGCGGGCTGCTCGGCGGGCTGGTCGGCTGGCGGTCGTTCCCCCGCGTCACCCGTCGAGCAGCCGTCGGATGTGGCCCGGCCGGTCCGTGATCACGGCCTCCACGCCCAGCTGCTGGCAGAGCGCCAGCTGGTCGGCGGTGTTCACGATCCAGACGTGCACCCGGTAGCCACCCTCGACCAGCCGGCGGCGCAGCCGGGGCCGTTCGCGGAGGGTCTCGACGCCGGGCCCGACGATCCACCCGGGACGGAGCATGCCGTGGATCATCGTCCAGGGAGTGGCGCCCTCGACGAGCAGGACGAGCTCGAGGTCGGGGGCGAGCCGGGCGACCCGGTTGAGGGCGAGCGCGGAGAAGCTCATCACGGTCACCGGGGCGTCGCTCCCGGTCCACCCGAACTCCTGGAGCAGCTCCACGAGCTTCCGCTCGACGAGCCCGGCGTACCGCGTCGGGTGCTTGGTCTCGATCGCCAGCCGCACCGGCCGGTCGTAGTCGCGGACCACCTCGAGGAGCCGGCGGAGGGTGAGGACCCGGTTGTACTCCAGGTCCATCTCCACCGCCTCGTCGTCGAGGTCCGCCCACGGACGCTTCCAGGACGCCGCGTCGAGCTCGTCGAGCTCGTCGAGGGTCATCGTCGACACGACACCTCGGGCGTTGGTGGTGCGGTCGACGCGACGGTCGTGGACGCAGACGAGGTGGCCGTCGGCAGTGAGCCGGACGTCGCACTCGAGCCCCTCGGCACCCTGGTCGAGGGCGAGGACGTAGGCACCGAGGGTGTGCTCGGCCTCGGTGTCGGTCGCTCCGCGGTGGGCGATGACGAGGGGACGTCGGTGGGGCTGCGCGGGCTCGTGCTGGTCGCCACGCCGGTCCATGCCCGCCATCGTGTCAGCAACACCGGCGCTTCGGCGCGCTGCCCCGCGGCGATGGCTCCGAGTGCCAGGACGAACCCGGCCGCCTGCACGGGCGTCAGGGTCTCGGCGAGCACCAGCCACCCGAGCAGGGTCGCGACCACCGGCGACAGCAGCGGCAGGAACGCGGCCTGGCCGGCGGGGAGCAGCGCGAGGCCGCGGAACCAGAGGACGTAGGCGACGAGCGTCCCCACGCCGCCCAGCCAGAGGTACCCCCACACGGCGGCCGCGTCCACCGCCGGGGGCGCGCCCTCGACGAGCAGGCTCAGCGGCGCCAGCACCAGGCCACCGATCGCGAGCTGCCACCCGGTGTAGGCCAGTAGCCCGACCGGCCGGCCCCAGCGACGGACCAGCACGGTGCCCAGCGCCATCGCGAGCACCCCGAGGGCGCCGGCGGCGACGCCGACCGGGTCGAGCGACGCGGCCGGGCCGAGCACGACGAGCCCGACGCCGATCAGTCCGGCGACCCCGCTGGCGAGCTGCCAGCCGGTGGCGCGCTCGGCGAGCAGCCAGGCCGCGAGCCCGGCGACCACCAGCGGCCCCGCCGCGCCGAAGGTCGCCGCCACACCGCCCGGGAGCCGGTACGCCGAGACGAAGAGCAGCGCCTGGAACGCCGCGATGTTGAGGAGCGCGAGCACCGTCGCCCGCCACCACCAGCGGCCCTTCGGCAGGGTGCGCGCGAACGCGACGAGCAGCAGCCCGGCAGGCAGCGTCCGCACCGCTGCGGTGAACAGCGGCCGGTCGGGCGGCAGCAGCTCGGTGGTGACCACGTAGGTGGTCCCCCACGTGACGGGGCCGACCCCCGTGAGCAGGGCCGTCGCGACGGCGCTCGAGCGGTTCATCTCTCACTCCTCAATATTTCAATGTTGAGAGATTACGCCCGTGCTAACTTGCCGTCAAACAGTTCAATGGTGAGAGGTTGGGCACATGCGGGACCACGTGGACACCGTGCTGGCCCAGTGGGAGCAGGAGCGCCCCGACCTCGACGTGGCGGCGATGGGCGTGATCGGCCGGCTCTCCCGCGCGTCCAGGCTGCTCGAACGCGGCGTCGACCGGGTGCTCGACCAGCGTGGCGTCGGCGGGGGCGAGTTCGACATCCTCGCGACGCTGCGCCGGACGGGAGCGCCGTACCGGCTGACGCCGGGGCAGCTGGTGCGCTCGTCGATGGTCACCTCCGGCGCCGTGACCGCTCGGCTGGACCGGCTCGTGGCCAAGGGGTTGGTGACCCGCGAGACCGACCCGGACAACCGCCGGTCGGTGCTCGTGACGCTCACCCCTCGGGGTCGACGGCTCGTCGACCGGGCCGTGGAGGCGCACGTCGCCAACGAGGAGGAGCTCCTCAGCGGCCTGTCGGGGCGCGAGCGGGAGCAGCTTGCCGGGCTGCTGCGGCGGTTGCTGGTGAGCCTCGGGGACGCCGCGGAGGAGCCCTAGCCCGGCCGGTAACGTCGCTTGCATGTTGCAGGTCAACCACCTCACGCGCCGGTACGGCGACGCGACCGCCCTGGACGACGTCAGCTTCGAGGTACGCCCCGGGAGGATGACCGGGTTCGTCGGCGCCAACGGAGCCGGAAAGACCACCACGATGCGGATCATCGTCGGCGTCCTCGCCCCGACGTCCGGCACCGTCACGTGGGGTGGTGAGGAGCTCACGACGGAGCAGCGCCGCCGCTTCGGCTACATGCCGGAGGAGCGCGGGCTCTACCCGAAGATGAGGCTCCGCGACCAGCTCACCTTCTTCGGCCGGCTGCACGGCATGACCGCGACGCAGGCGCACGCCCGCGCCACCGACCTCCTCACCAGGCTGGGGCTCGGCGAGCGGATCGACGACGTGCTCGAGACGCTCTCGCTCGGCAACCAGCAGCGCGTGCAGGTCGCGGCCGCGCTCGTGCACCACCCCACCGCACTGATCCTCGACGAGCCGTTCAGCGGCCTCGACCCGCTGGCCGTCGACACCATGGTCGAGCTGCTCTCCTCCGAGCTGTCCCCCGACCTGCCCGTGCTCTTCTCGAGCCACCAGCTCGAGCTCGTCGAGCGGCTCTGCGACGACCTCGTCATCCTCTCCGGCGGGCGCGTGGTCGCGGCCGGACCGGTCGAGGCGCTCCGTGACCAGGAGGCGCCGCGCTACCGGGTCGTGGTGGCCGAGGGCGGCGTCGAACAGCTCCGCTCGGCGGGGCTCACACTGCTGTCCACCAACGGCTCCGAGGCGGTGGTCGAGGGCAACGGTCAGCCCGCCGACCAGCTCCTCGACGCCGTACGACGGGCGGCGCCGGTGAGCGAGTTCAGCCGCGTCGTACGCCCGCTGTCGCAGATCTACCGGGACGTGATCGCATGAGCACCACCACGCAGACCGCCGCGCCGGGGCGAGGCTCCGGGTCCGCCGGCTCCTCCACCCCGGTCTGGCGGGTCGTCGCCGAGCGGGAGGTCACGACGCGCGTGCGGGACAAGACGTTCCTCGCCGCCACCGGCGTCTCGCTGCTGCTGGTCGTCGGGTTCTTCGTCGTGATGCTGCTGCTCGGTGGCGGCGCCGACGAGTACGACGTCGCGGTCACCTCCGACGCCGACGAGACCGTGCTGGCCACCGCGCAGGAGGTGATGCGGGAGTCCGGCTCGCCCGACGCCGAGCTGAACGCCGAGGTGGTCGACGACGCCGACGCGGCCGAGCAGCTGGTCCGCGACGGCGACGTGGACGTCGCACTGCTGCCGGCGGACGGCGGCTACACGCTGGTCGGTGACGACGAGATCGACGCCGGCCTCGCCGCGGGGCTCTCCTCCGCCGTGGCGTCGCAGGCGCTGCAGGACAACGCCGAGGAGCAGGGTGTCGACCTCGCGGCGCTCTCGGAGGGCACCGAGGTGCAGCAGCGGCTGCTCGACCCCAACGCCGACGAGGCGGACGCCCGCTCGGGCGTGGCCTTCGCGTTCGCGCTGGTCTTCCTGCTGACCGCGATGGGGTTCGGGATGACGATCGCCCAGAGTGTCGCGCAGGAGAAGGAGAGCCGGGTGGTGGAGATCCTCGCCGCCGCGGTCCCGGTCCGGGCGCTGCTGTGGGGCAAGGTCGTCGGCAACACCGTGCTCGCGATGGGCCAGATCCTGCTGATCACGGTGGTCGGCGTGCTCGGCCTGGTGGCCACCGGCCGCACCGACTTCCTCTCCGGCATCTCCGGCGCCGTGGTCGCCTACGTCGTCTTCTTCCTGCTCGGCTTCGTCGCGCTCGCGGCGCTCTGGTCGGTCGCCGGTGCGCTGGCCTCGCGGCAGGAGGACCTGAGCTCGACGACGCTGCCGGGGCAGATGCTCCTCTTCCTGCCCTACTTCATCGGCGCCTTCGGCAGCGACGACGTGCGCACCGTGGTCTCGATGCTGCCGATCGTCTCGACGATGCTGATGCCGGGACGGATGGCGGAGGGCGACGTGCCGTGGTGGCAGATCGGCGTCGCCGTGGCCGTGACGGTCGCCGCGATGGTGCTGTTCATCCGGATCGGGGCGCGGATGTACGAGCGCACCCTGCTCCGGACCGGCGGCAAGATCGGCTGGGGCGAGGCGCTGAAGGCCTCGGACTGACCGCTCCTACTCGACGAGCGGCACGAACCGGTAGCGGCCGTGCTCCGAGGTGGTCACGCCGTCGGCGGTCCGCTCCACGAGGAGCATCCGGCCCCGCACCGGGATGACCATCCGGCCGCCCTCGGCGAGCTGCTCCACCAGCGCGTCGGGGAGCGCGTCGGCCTCGGCGGACACGAGGATCCGGTCGTAGGGCGCCTGGTCCGGCAGCCCCAGCACGCCGGGGCCGGCGAGGTGGACCGTCGCCCAGCTCTGGCCGGTGGCGGCCACGTTGGCCGCGCCCGTCATCGCGAGGTCGTGGACCCGCTCGACGCCGAGCACCCGCCCCTCGGGGCCGACGAGGTGGGCGAGCAGCGCCGTGGTCCACCCCGATCCCGACCCGACGTCCAGCACCCGCTGCCCCCGGCGTACGTCGAGGAGGCGCAGCATGTCCTCGACCGTGCGTGGCTGCGAGTTCGTCTGGCCGTGGCCGATGTCGAGCGGGCCGTCGTGACCGGCGCGGCGGCGGGCTCGACGAGGGAGGAACCCCTCGCGAGGCACCTCCTCGAACGCCGTGCGGACCGCGTCCACCTGCCCAGCCAACCACTCCCCCCGCTCACGTCAAGGGTGTGTCGGCACGGCGCAGGTGAGCAGACTGGCCCCATGACGAGCCCTACCGACCTCCTGCTGGACGCCTTCGGCCGCGCGCACGACCTCGTGCCCGCCGCGATCGAGGAGCTCACCGTCGACGAGCTGCTCTGGCGACCCGACCCGGACGCGAACCCGATCGCGTGGCTGGTCTGGCACCTGACCCGGGTCCAGGACGACCACCTCGCCGAGCTCGGCGGGGTCGAGCAGCGGTACACCGCCGACGGGTGGGCCGACCGGTTCGGGCTGCCGTACCCGACCGACGCCCTCGGGTACGGCCAGAGCAGCGAGGAGGTCGGCGCCTTCCGGCTGACGGACCCCTCCCTGCTGACCGGCTACCACGAGTCGGTGCACGCGATGACCGTCGACGTGGTCCGCGACCTCGACGACCTCGACCGGGTCGTCGACGAGCGGTGGGACCCGCCCGTGACCGCCGCCGTCCGGTTGGTGTCGGTCGTCAACGACATCACCCAGCACGTCGGCCAGGCGGCGTACGTCCGGGGACTCGCCCTGCGTCGCCGCTGACCCGTTGTCCCCGGCCGATGTGGTGTTGAGCCGCCCCTCGTGGCGTCCGTTCTGGTGTTGAGCCGCCCCTCGTGGCGCGCGTTGGGTGGGTTGAGCCGCCCCTCGTGGCGTCCGGACGCGGCGGACCGACGATTGGTGTCACCTGGTGACACCGATCGGCTGACTGCTTGCCCGTGACCGGTCCGCCCTGTTCCGGATCGTTCAGGTGCGCGGACTTCGACGTCGTACGGCGCGGGTCGGGGCCGAAGTTCGTTCACCTGCAAGGGTCGGCCCGCCCACGCGCGCCACGAAGGGCGGCTCAACGCGGAAGCGTGCGCCACGAGGGGCGGCTCAACGCAGAAGCGTGCGCCACGAAGGGCGGCTCGACACACTCACGTGCGCTGGGCGCGGAGGAACTTGCCGAAGTGCGGGACGGTGAAGGCCACGGCTCCACGTTCGGCGGAGTAGACGAGCCCCTTCTTGATCAGCCCGTCGCGGGCCGGGCTCAGCGACTGCGGCTTGCGGCCCAGCGCCTTGGCGACCTCGGCGGTGGTGACCGACTCGTCGCCGTTGTTCGCCCCGAGGTCGGCCATGGTGCGCATGTAGTCGCGCTCGGCGGGGGTGGCCCGTTCGTACCGCGCCCCGAAGAACCCGACCCCGAGCTCGGCCTCCGCCTCGGGGGCCGCCTCGGCCACGTCGGCGCCCCGGATCGGGGACCCGACCGCGGCGTCCCAGGTGACCTTGCCGTACGCCTGCACGAAGTAGGGGTAGCCGTCGGTCAGCGCGTACAACGCGTCGAGCGCGTCCTGCTCGTAGCTGACCCCCTCCTCGGCGGCCGGCACCAGCCATGCCCGGTCGGCCATCTCCCGCGGCAGCCGGTCGACGGCGACGTACCGGAACAGCCGCTCGGCGTACGACTTCGACGCGGCCAGCGCGACCGGCAGGTGCGGCAGCCCGGCGCCGACGACGACGAGCGGCGACCCCTGCTGGCTGATCTCGTGGACCGCCCCGCACAGCGCGGCGAGCTCGGCCGGGGCGACGTCCTGCATCTCGTCGACGAAGAGCCCGACCCCGACGCCGAGGTCCCGGGCGAGGTCGGCGACGTCGGTGAACAGCTCGATCAGGTCGAGCTCGAGGTCGCCGGAGTCCGCACGTCCTTTGGTGGCCGGGACGTCGGACGGTGGGTTCCACCGGAACCCCTTGCGGTCCTTCAGCTCGGTGCGCTGCGCGAACGACTTCAGCACGCCGGCCACCGCGTCGACGCGGTCCGGGTCGCGGTGCCGGTGGCCGAGCTCGCGTACGGCGGCGTGGACGGCCTGCGCGATCGGCAGCCGGACCGACTGGTCGGGGCGGGCCTCGATCTTCCCGGTCCCCCACGCCCGGTTCACCGCCTGGCCGCGGAGCGCGTTGAGGAGCACGGTCTTGCCCACGCCGCGGAGCCCGGAGACCACCATGCTGCGTTCGGGGCGGCCGGCGGCGACCCGTTCGAGGGTCACCTCGAACTGCGCGAGCTCCCGGTCGCGGCCGGCGAGCTCGGGCGGCCGTTGGCCGGCTCCGGGGGCGTACGGGTTCCTGATCGGGTCCACGCGAGGACAGTATCCGCGTATCTAGCGTCCGCCCTAGATTTCGCTAGTCAGCCCTAGCGTGTCGTAGCGGTGGTTTCGACAAGCTCACCCACCTCGGGCGGGCGGTGGTTCCGACGAGCTCGACCACCCTCAGCTGGCGGCCCGCGCCGGGCCGGCCGGCAGCCCCTCGGCGAGCGCCCGGATGAACCGCGGCAGCTCCTCGGCCTCGAGCCGGAACGAGCCGGCGCACACCGAGTCGCGCCAGAGCGACAGCACGACGACGCCCTTCTCGCCGTGCCACGTCACCCGGAGGCTCCGGTCGCCGCCGCGCGGGTCGAGGAACACCTCGCCGCGCGCCGGGTTGACGCTCTGCATCGCTCCATGATGGCGCGCTCGCGCACCTCCGTCGAGGGACCGACCTCCCTACACTGACCGCATGCCCGAGCTCCCGGAGGTCGAGGCCCTCGTGCAGGACCTCCGCGGTCGCCTCGCCGACCGCGCACTCGTCCGTGTCGACCTGGCGGCGTTCAGCGCCTTGAAGACCTATGACCCGCCGCTCACCGCGCTCAGCGGGACGATGGTCGACGGTGTCGAGCGGCACGGGAAGTTCCTCGACATCTCCGCCTCCGGGCTCCACCTGGTCATCCACCTCTCGCGCGCCGGCTGGATCCGGTGGCGCGACAAGGTCCCGGCCACCCCGCCGAAGCCGAGCAGCAAGTCGCCGATGGCGGCCCGGGTCGTGCTCGACGACGACTCGGGGATCGACATCACCGAGGCCGGCACCCAGAAGCGGCTCGCGATCTACGTCGTGCGGTCGCCGGAGGAGGTGCCCGGCATCGCCCGGCTCGGCCCCGACCCGCTCGCCGACGAGTTCACGATCGAGGCGTTCGAGCAGATCCTCCGCGACGCCGGCCGGGCGCAGCTCAAGGGCGTGCTCCGCTCCCAGTCGACGATCGCGGGGATAGGCAACGCCTACTCCGACGAGCTGCTGCACGCGGCGAGGATGTCGCCGTTCAAGCCCGCGGCCTCGGTGGTCGAGTCGCCCGACGACCTCAGGACGTTGTACGACGCGATCCGGACCGTCCTGAAGGACGCGGTCGAGCGCTCCTCGGGGCTGGCGATGTCGGAGCTCAAGGGCGAGAAGAAGTCGCACCTCAACGTGCACGGGCGGACCGGCCAGCCGTGCCCGGTCTGCGGCGACACGGTGCGAGAGGTGTCGTTCGCGGACTCGTCGTTGCAGTACTGCCCTACCTGCCAGACCGGCGGCAAGCCGCTCGCCGACCGGCGGCTGTCGAAGCTGCTGAAGTAGCTCAGCGCCAGGGCGCCGGCAGCGGGAGGGCGATCGCCCGCCGGAGCCGGTGGAGGTACTCCTGACGGTCGACGGCGACGACCCCGAGGGACGCCAAGTGGGGGGTCTGCCACTGGACGTCGAGCAGCCGCTCCCCCGCGTGCTCGTCGGCGAGCAGCTCGACCAGCCCCAGCAGGGCGACCTTCGAGGCGTCGGTGCGGCGGTGGAACATCGACTCGCCGGCGAAGAGCCCACCGACCGCGACGCCGTACAACCCGCCGACGAGCTCGCCGTCGGCCCAGCACTCCACCGAGTGCGCCCAGCCGAGCCGGTGGAGCTCGGCGTACGCGCCGGCGATCGCTCCGTCGATCCACCCGCCGTCCCGCGACGGGTCGGCGCACGCCTCGACGACCGCGTCGAAGGCGGTGTCGACGCGCACCTCCATCCGGCGCGCCGACTTCCGCAACGACCGGGTGACCCGCAACCCGTCGAGCGGCAGCACGCCCCGCTCGACCGGCGACCACCAGGTCAGCGACCCCAGCCGCTCCCCCGGCATCGGGAACAGCCCGCCGCGGTAGGCCGCGAGCAGCGTCCCCGGCTCGAGGTCCGCGCCGACACCCACCAGGTCCTCGGGAAGGGCGGCGTCGACCTCCGGGTCGGTGAGGTCCGGGAACCGCCACGGCGTCGCTGGCGGCTCCACGGGCATGGGCCCATTCTCACCGCACCCGTCGAGCGACCCACCTCACGGCTGGCGTTGGACGGGATGGGCACACTGTCACCGTGCGGCCGCCGGCCGCACCCGGCGCGAAGGAGGTGTGGGTCGATGATCCGTCAGGCGATCCTCAAGAAGGTCATGCCCGACGTGCACCGCGTCGCGCCCGACCTCAACGCCGGCTTCGTGCACCAGACCGTGCAGCGCGCGATCCACGGCGTCGGCCCGCTCCCGCCGGCCGCGGCCGCCGCGGACAAGCAGCTCGAGGAGCAGGGCGGCGACGTCGACCGGGCCATCCAGGAGCTGATCGAGAACCACACCTCGCTGGCCGCGGCCCAGGGGTTCGTCACCAACCTCGGCGGGCTGGTCACGATGGCCGCGACCGTGCCCGTCAACATCACCGGGATGGCGCTGCTGCAGTGCCGGATGGTCGCGGGCATCGCCTACCTGCGCGGCTACGACCTCACCGACGGCCGGGTCCGCAACGCGGTGCTGCTGTGCACCCTCGGCGAGGACACGGTCAAGGAGCTCGTGAAGCAGCACAAGGTCCCCGGCACCCCGATGGTCGTCGCGACCGCACCGGCGTACGACCCCGAGCTCGACAAGGTGGTCGCCGCGGAGGTGACCACCGCCCTCGTCAACCGCGTCATCGGGAAGCGTGCGGCAGGCACGGTCGCCCGGCGCATCCCGGTCGCCGGCGGGGTGTACGGCGCGGGCAGCGACGGCTACGCCACCTGGCAGGTCGGCAAGTACGCCGCCCGCGAGCTCCGGTCCCGCAACAAGCCCGCCGAGCTCACCACCGACACGAAGCGCCGCTGGCCCCGCCGCTGACCCTGCTCAGCGCCGGACCACCCGCTTGACCGCCCGGTAGCCGCGGAGCACCGCACGGGACCAGCCCCGCTCGTCGGCCTTCGCGATCACCCTGCGGCGCGCCTTGAGGCTCCAGCCGATCTCGCTGCGGGCGATGTCGCGCTCGACCTCGAGCTCCCGGATCCGGCGGTGCAGCTCGTCGGTCTCCGTCCGCAGCTCGGCGGTGCGGATCAGCAACGCCTCCAGGCTGTGCAGCGCGGAGTCGGCGACCAGCCGGTGCGGCGGGCGGTCGGGGTCGGAGAACGGCAGGTGCTCCGGCTCGGGCCGCAGGTCGTCCAGCGAGCCGACGACGTCGTACTCCCGGGCGGCGAGGTCGCGGATCCAGGACTCCGAGAGGTCGACGGCCCAGCTGCGGACCTCGTCGGGGAGCCGGAGCGGCACCTTCCCCGGTCGCCGCGACAGCGTGCGGTGGGCGAGCAGCTCGCGGACGAACTCGCGGTAGTGCTCGTTCGCCAGCCGGCCGTTGACCCGCTGGTTGAGCCGGCGCACCATCGCGGTCTCCGCGACCCCGAGGGAGGGGTTGGCGCGCTGCACGCTCTCGGTGTCGTACGCGGCGGGGTCGAGCCCGAAGACCGAGGCGAACCGCTCCCACAGCAGCGTCGGGGGCGCCCCCGGGCGGGGCACGGTGACCACGTGCACCTGCTGCGGCGGCAGGTCGCCGCCCCACCGGTCGAGGATCGCCGGGATGTCCTGCACCCCCCAGAACCAGGTCGGGATGGTGCCGGTCGCGGTCGGGTCCATGATCTGGCGGAGGAACTGCTGGTAGCGCAGGGTCCGCCGGTGCTTGACGTTCTCCTGCCACTCGGCCGGGATCTGGCGCACCAGGTCGCGCACCGAGGCGATGACGTGGACCTCGGCGTCCGGGCCGAACGACTCCACGGCCCGGCGGGCGTTGTCCTTCGAGGCGGTCGCGAGGATCTCGTGGGAGATGATCACGGTCCCCGGCCAGGCGCGGACCTGCTCGGCGAGCCGGTCCCAGGCGCCGACCGCCTGCTGCTCGAGCCCGCCCCACGGCAGCTGCATCAGGTCGAGGGCGGCGAGGAAGTGGGCGTCGAACCGCTCGGCCGGGTAGAGGACCCCCTCCGCGGCGAGCCGCTCGCGGTTCTGGAACAGCAGGTCCTGCACGAACGACGTGCCGGTCTTGGGCGCCCCGACGTGCAGCAGCACCTTCCGCACGCTCAGCCCTGCCTTCCGACCCCGACCCTGTCGACCACCCGCCCGACCCGGTGGATCATACGGACGGCGGCGGCCACGATGCGGTCGTGGCGCACCCGCAGCTCCCGATCCGCCCCGGCCGGCGCCTCGGGAGCGGCGGCACCGGTCCGGTCCAGCAGGAGCGCGCCGACGTCTCCGTGGACCCGGCAACCGACGGCGTCGAGCTCCTCGCGCAGGCGGCGCCCGGCGCCCTCCAGCCACGGCTCGACCTCGTCGGGCAGCGCCAGCCGGCGCGGGCCGAGCGTCGGGTCCCACTCCGCCGCGTCCTCCCGCAGGTGGGCCACGAACGCGCCACGACGCCGGGGCAGCTCGTCGGCGGGCACGACGAAGGGCATCACGTTGCTGACCCGGCGGAGCAGCTCGGTGTGTGCCGGACCGAGCGGGACGACGGGGGCGAGCCGGGCCCCGGGGACGCGCACGCCGAGCAGCTGCTCGAACGCACCGGCGGCCGCGGACCGTGCGACGACGTGCACCGCCTCCGGCCCGACCCGGTCGGCCCACCGCCGCGCCAGCGCACCGACCTCGAGGCCGGGAGGCAGCCGGTCCCGTTCGACGCAGCTCGCGAGGAACCGGAGCCAGGTGCCGACCGGCCCCTTCTCCGCCCGTCGCGTCCACGCCTCGTGCAGCCCCTCTTCGAGCGGCGCGACGGCGATCACGACGAGGTCGGGGTCGCGGCGGTGGGACCAGGGCCACCGGCGCCCGGAGCTCGTCGGCCGGCCGGCGGCCGCGAGCCCCTCGCGCATCCCGGCCACCGAGCAGGGCGGCCCCTCGAGCACCCAGGCGGGGCCGCGGCGCCGGAGGGGCGGGGGGCGCCAGCGGCGTACGGGCGGGGCGGGGTCGGGCAGGACGGCGACCAGGTCGGCGAGCACCCCGGCGGCGACGCGCAGCAGCTCGCGGTCGGCGGCCGGCCGGGCCGGCGGCCACGGCAGCCGCAGGTCGACCGCACCCCGGCCGGTGGCCGAGCGGCGCAGCACGTGGCCGGCGCGCGCCGGTTGCGGGCCGAGCGCGTTGAGCCGGCGCAGCAGCTCGAGCTGCGCGGCGCCCGGGAGGTCGTCGCCGGAGGCTGTCCCCGGCACGACGGGGCGGCCCGGGTCGCGGGGCCACTCCGGCCACGGCGTGGTGCCACCGCTGCGCAGGTGGGCGACCCAGCCGGCCGCGGCCGCCGAGTACTCCGGGTCGCCCTCGCTCACGTGCCCGCGAGCTTCCGTGCCGCGCGGCCGAGGAGCGCCAGCGGCGGCTTGGGCTCCGGCCGTGCCGCGGCCTCGAGCACGACGGCGACCAGCGCGTCGAGGGCGGCGTCGGCGAGCACCCGCTTCCGCGGCTTGTCCGGGTCCACCCACGGCTCGTCGTCGCGGAACACCGGGCGGAGCTCGTCGACGTCGCCGACCACGTCGATCCCCGCTCCCTCGACCCAGTCGATCCAGCTGTCGGCGACCTCCGCGGCCCACTCGCGGGCCCGGGGCGGGAGGGTGACCTTCCGCATCCCGTCGCGGTGCGCGAGCGTCTCGTGCGCGACGAGGTGGCGGACGATGGCGCGGTACGACGCGGAGTCGAGCCCGGCCTCCTTGAGCCGGCGGTTCAGCTCGCGGAGGAGGGAGGTCTCCTCGATGCCGAGGGAGGCGTTCGGCCGCCCGCCCTCGACCGGAGCCGCGGCGGGGTCGATCCCGAAGGCCCGGCAGTAGCGGCGCCACAGCTCGTCGGCGGCCGCCCCCGGCCGCGGGACCGTGACGAGGTGGACGCGCTCCGGCGGCAGGCCGCCGGCCCACCGGTTGAGCACGTCGGGGAGCCCCTGGACGCGCCAGAACCAGAGGGAGCCGCTGCGGCGGTGGGAGCGCTGGAGCTGGCGGAGGTACTGCGCGAACGACCGCTCGTCGCGGTGCTTGACCGACTCCTGCCACTCGGCGGGGATCTGCCGGGCGATGTCGCGGGCGGAGTAGACGAGGTGGAGCTCGGCACCGGCGAGGTCGCGCTTGGCACGCTCGACCTGCTCCGGGCGGGCCCCGGCGAGCACCTCGTGGCTGACCACCGCGGTGCCACGGACGGCGGCGACCCGCTGCACCAGCGCGTCCCACTCCCCGCGGACCTCGTCCCGGATGCCGCCCCAGTGCCGGTCGATCAGGTCGAGCGCCGGGGCGAACATGTCCTTGCCCGACCCGACCGGGTAGTGGATCCCGCGCTCCGCGAGCGAGGAGCGGTTGGCGAGCAGCCGGTCCTGCAGGTAGGTCGTCCCCGTCTTCGGCGCCCCGATGTGGAGGTAGACGACGTCGGCCATGCGGGCGATTGTGCCGCACCCTGCCGAGCGCACCGGCCTGCGGTCAGCCGGTCGGCTCGCCGCTCGGTTCCACGTGGAACAACGTCGCGCCGAGGGCGACCTGGCCGCCCGCGGCCGCACCCACCTCGACCACCGTGCCGGCGAACGGAGCCCGCAGCGCGAGCTCCATCTTCATCGCCTCCAGCACGCCGAGCAGCTGCCCCTCCTCCACGACCTGCCCCGCGGTGACCTCGACGGCGAGCAGCGTGCCCGGCATCGGCGCGGTCACCGTCCCGTCGCCGACGGCGGTCCGGCGGCCGGCGGCGAACGCGTCGGGCCGGGTGAAGGTGAGGACGTGGCCGCGGTAGGCGACCTGCACCTGCCGTCGTGACGTCGCGACGCACGCCTCGTGGACCCGGCCGTCGACTTCGAGCCGGAGCACCCCCACGTCGGTGGCGACCGCGTGGACCCGGTGGGAGCCGGTGGGCGTCTCCACGGTGTCCATGCCGACCTCCAGCACGTGGCGGTCGCCGGCGTGCTCGAGCTCGACGGTCACCGGGGCCGGCGGTCCGGCGAGCCGCCACCCGTCGGCGACGTCGAACGGTCCGGTGCCCCCGCGTTCGTCGCCGCCGCGGGCCAGCGCCCACGCGGCGAGCACCATCGGCAGCTCGGGCTCCGGCGGCCGGACGGCTTCGGGGTTGCGGTCCAGCCAGGCGGTGTCGACCTGGTGGTCGCGGAAGGCGTCGGAGGCGGCCAGCGCGCGCAGGTAGCCGACGTTGGTGGTCAGCCCCAGGATCGCGGTGTCGTCGAGCGCCGTGACGAGCGAGCGGCGCGCGGCCTCGCGGTCCGGACCTTCGGCGATGACCTTGCCGAGCATCGGGTCGTAGGCGGTCGACACCTCGGCACCCGGCTCGAGCGCGGCGTCGATCCGGGCCCGCGGTGACCAGCGCACGACGGTGGCCCGCCCAGCCTGCGGCAGGAAGCCGCCGAAGGCGTCCTCGGCGTAGACCCGCGCCTCGATCGCGTGCCCCTCGCACCGCACCTGCTCCTGGGTGAACGGCAGCTCCTCCCCCGCGGCGACCCGGAGCTGCAGCTCGACCAGGTCGAGGGGGGCGCCGGCCACGGTCACCACCGACTCGGTGACCGGGTGCTCGACCTGCAGCCGGGTGTTCATCTCGAGGAAGAAGACCTCCTCGGCCCCGGTCTCGCCGGCCACCAGGAACTCCACGGTCCCGGCGTTCTCGTAGCCCACCTCGCGGGCCAGCGCCACCGCCGAGGAGAGCAGCAGCTCGCGCGCCGCCTCGCCGAGCCCCGGGGCCGGTGCCTCCTCGAGGACCTTCTGGTGACGGCGCTGCGCGGAGCAGTCCCGCTCGAAGAGGTGGACCACGTGGCCGTGCGCGTCCGCGAGCACCTGCACCTCGACGTGGCGGCCGCGCTCGACGTACCGCTCGAGGAGGAGGGTGTCGTCGCCGAACGCCGACGCCGCCTCCCGCCGGGCCGCCGCCACGGCGGCGTCGAGCTCGCCGGGGGTGCGGACGATCCGCATCCCCTTGCCGCCCCCGCCGGCCGCGGCCTTGACCAGCAGCGGGAAGTCGACCGCCTCGCCGGGCTCGGCACGCGGCACCACCGGCACGCCGGCGGCCACCGCGATCTCCCGCGCCCGGTCCTTGCGCCCCATCTGCTCCATCACCCGCGCGGACGGGCCGACGAAGGTCAGCCCCGCGTCGACGACCGCGGCGGCGAACTCGGCGCGCTCGGAGAGGAAGCCGTAGCCCGGGTGCACCGCGTCGGCGCCGGTGCGGCGGGCCGCGTCCAGCAGCCCCTCGACCCGCAGGTACGACGCGTTGGCCGGCGTCGGACCGAGGTGCACCGCCTCGTCCGCGGCCCGCACGTGCGGCGCGTCGCGGTCGGCGTCGGAGTACACCGCCACCGTCCGGATCCCCATCCGGTGCGCGGTGCGGATCACCCGCAGCGCGATCTCGCCACGGTTGGCGACCAGCAACGTCCCGACCGGTCGCGCCGCACTGCTCGACGTCACCTGCACGCCCGGCTCCTTCCTCGTCGGCTCCACGGTCACATCCGGAAGATGCCGTAGGAGGGCTCGGCCACCGGCGCGTGCGCCGCGGCCGCGAGCCCCATCCCGAGGACCCGCCGGGTCTCGGCCGGCTCGATGATCCCGTCGTCCCACAGCCGGGCCGTGGAGTAGTACGGCGACCCCTGCCGCTCGTACTGCTCGAGGATCGGGGCCTTGAACTCGGCCTCCTCCTCGGCGCTCCAGCTCTCCCCGCGCGCCTCGATCCCGTCGCGACGCACGGTCGCCAGCACCGCGGCCGCCTGCTCGCCGCCCATCACCGAGATCCGCGCGTTGGGCCACATCCACAGGAAACGCGGGTCGTACGCGCGGCCGCACATCCCGTAGTTCCCCGCCCCGAAGGAACCCCCGATCACCACGGTGAACTTCGGGACGACCGAGCAGGACACGGCGGTGACGAGCTTGGCGCCGTCCCGGGCGATCCCGCGGTTCTCGTAGTCGCGGCCGACCATGAAGCCGCTGATGTTCTGCAGGAAGACCAGCGGGATGCGCCGCTGGTTGCACAGCTCGACGAAGTGCGCACCCTTGAGCGCCGACTCCGAGAAGAGGATCCCGTTGTTCGCCACGATCCCCACCGGGTGGCCCCAGATCGTCGCGAACCCGGTCACCAGCGTCTCGCCGTACAGCTCCTTGAACTCGTGGAACCGGCTGCCGTCGACGACCCGCCGGATCACCTCGCGCACGTCGTACGGCGTCCGCGGGTCGGTCGGGACGACGGTGTCGAGCTCCTCCGGGTCGAGGAGCGGCTCCTCGGGGACCGGGGTGGTCGATCTCGCCGAGACCTCCTCCCGCGGGAGCGTCCCGACGATCGACCGGACGATCTCCAGCGCGTGGGCGTCGTCCTCGGCCAGGTGGTCGACGACGCCGGAGCGGCGGGCGTGCACCTCGCCGCCGCCGAGCTCCTCTGCCGTGACGACCTCGCCGGTCGCGGCCTTCACGAGGGGCGGGCCGCCGAGGAAGATCGTGCCCTGGTCGCGCACGATGACGGTCTCGTCGCTCATCGCAGGGACGTAGGCGCCGCCGGCGGTGCAGGAGCCCATCACCGAGGCGATCTGCGGGATCCCCTCGGCGCTCATGTTGGCCTGGTTGAAGAAGATCCGGCCGAAGTGCTCGCGGTCGGGGAAGACCTCGTCCTGCATCGGGAGGTAGGCGCCGCCGGAGTCGACGAGGTAGAGGCAGGGCAGCTTGTTGGCCCGGGCGACCTCCTGCGCGCGGAGGTGCTTCTTGACCGTCATCGGGTAGTAGGTGCCGCCCTTGACGGTGGCGTCGTTGGCGACGACCACGCAGAGCCGGCCGTCGACGCGACCGATGCCGGTGACGATGCCGGCGCTGTTGATGTCGCCGCCGTACATGTCGTGGGCGGCGAGCGGGCTCAGCTCGAGGAACGGGCTGCCGGGATCGAGCAGCCGGTCGACACGGTCGCGGACCAGGAGCTTCCCGCGGGCGGTGTGCTTGGCCCGTGCGGCCTCGCTGCCACCGCGGCGGGCGGCGGCGGTCTTCTCGCGCAGCTCCTCGACGAGCTCCCGCATCTGGGTCATGGGCGCGACTCTAGGAGACGGCAGGGCACCGGACCCCGAGGCTCCTAGGGTGTGGCCGTGAGAGCGAGGCTCGGCCGTCCCGACATCGACGCGTACGCCGACCGGTTCGCGGTGCCGCCCGTGACACCGGGCTCGCCGCTGACCGTGACGTTCCTCGGGGTGGCGACGCTGCACGTGAGCGACGGGGAGTCGGCGCTGCTCACCGACGGCTACTTCAGCCGGCCGTCGCTGGCCACCGTGGCGCTGCGCCGCCTCGCGCCGGACACCCGCCGCGTGGCGGGGTGCCTCCGCGGCGCGGGGATCGACCGGCTCGACGCGGTGGTGCCGGTGCACACGCACTTCGACCACGCGCTGGACTCGGCGGTGGTGGCCCAGCGGACCGGTGCGCTGCTGGTCGGCGGCCGCTCGGCGGTGAACCTGGGGCGGGGCGGCGGGCTGCCGGAGGAGCGGCTCCGCCAGGTCTCGTCGGGCGACGAGGTGCGGCTGGGCGCGTTCGACGTGGCGTTCCTGGAGTCGGATCACTGCCCGCCGGACCGGTACCCCGGCGAGATCACCGCGCCGGTGGTGCCGCCGGCGAAGGCGACGGCCTACCGGTGCGGCGAGGCGTGGTCGCTGCTGGTCGAGCACCGGCCGACCGGGCGGAGCCTGCTGGTGCAGGGCAGCGCCGGGTTCGTGGCCGGCGCGCTGGAGGGGCGGTCGGCGGAGGTCGCGTACCTCGGGGTCGGCCAGCTCGGGATCCAGGACGAGGCGTACCTCCGCGACTACTGGCGCCACACCGTCGGCACCGTCGGCGCCCGCCGGGCGGTCCTGGTCCACTGGGACGACTTCTTCCGCCCGCTCGACCGCCCGCTCCGCGCGCTGCCTACGCCGGCGACGATCTCGACGTGACGATGCGGGTCCTCGGCGCCCTCGCCGACCGGGACGGGGTCGAGCTGTGGCTGCCGCGGGTGTGGCACCCCGAGGACCCCTGGCGCTGATCCCCCGGTCGGAACGACGTGCAGCTCGGCCCTCCCGGCACCTCCCAGGGGCGCCGGGCGGCCGAGCTGCCCGTCCGAGTGGCCCCTCAGGCCGCGAGCCGGCCCCGCTGGACGAGCCGCCACCCGGTGACGAACGCCGCCGCGGTGCAGCCGGTGGCCAGGGCGATCCCGAGGACGCCTGGAACCACCGCGAAGACCACCATCGGGAGCAGCGACGGGACGACGAGCCACCAGCTGATCACCCCGGCGCGGGCGAGTCCGGCGTAGAGCACCGGGAAGCCGAGCAGCCCGAACACCTTCGCGGTCATGAGCCAGCTGACGAAGCCCGGGTCGCCCATGGCGTGGAAGATCTCCACCGACTGCTCGATCGAGATCTCGTTGCCCATCGCGGCGAGGAACCAGTCGTTGAGCAGCAGCCCGGTGAACTGGATGGCGCCGAACGCCCCGGCCAGCGCGCCGACCGTGGTCAGCCCACGCCCGCGCCGGCCACGCACGAGCCCGAGAGCCGCCAAGGCCCCGAACGCGTAGAGCACCCAGGAGTAGTGGAAGAAGGTCGCCGAGATCGTGGTGAGCGACGGGTCCTCCGCGAGCGAGGCGATGTAGTCGGCGTCGCTCGCGCTCTCCTGCGGCGGCGAGGTCCACGCGCCGGCCGCGAAGAGCAGCGGGGCCGCGATGAAGGCGGCACCGCCGAGGGTGGTGAGGGAGCCGCCGCGCGCCGCCTGCTCGTGGCCGGTGGCGGGGCGGTCGAGGATGGTGCTGGTCATGGTGAGCGTCCTTCGGATCGAGTTGTTGTTGCGGTGACCAGAACGCTAGGGACGGCGACCAGCCGGCGGATCGGACGGCGAGCCCGACCTGGTTGCGACCCGGAGCCGGTCCGGAGGGTCCCGGGATCCTCCTGGGGTAGGAGGTCCCGTCGTGTCCCGGGAGGAGCCTCGGCAGCCCCGGAGCCCCTTACATTTGCCCGGTGAACCGCCTCCTGACCGGCCCCGCGCCGTACGCCGGCGCCGCGGTCGTGATGACGGCAGCGGCGCTCTTCGAGTCCGGGTACGGCGGTCCGGAGGCCGGGTTCACCGTCCACAACGTCTCGGTCTCCCTGGTCGTCGGGGCGTCCGTGCTGCTCGCCCGGTGGGCGCCGTTCGCGGGCGTGCTGCTCCTCGTCGCCTCGATCGGCGTCCCGCCGCTGTTCCAGGAGCTCCCGCCGACCGGCGGCACCCAGCTGATCGCCGCGATGCTGCTCGTCGGCAACGCCGCCTACCGGCTCGGCCCCAGGATGGGGCTGCTGGCCTACGCGGTCGGCGCGTTGGTCCCCGCGACGACGCTGGTCTGGGCCGGGGAGACGGTCTGGGAGTTCGCGTTCTTCGTCCTCGTCCTCGGGCCGGCGTGGGTGGTGGGGATCCTGCTTCGACGCGAGCACGAGCGGTCCGCGGAGCTGCACCGGCTGACGGAGGCGCTCCGTGTGGAGCGGAGCAAGCAGGCCGAGGTGGCGGTCGCCGCCGAGCGCACCCGGATCTCGCAGGAGCTGCACGACGCGGTCGCCCACACGGTGAGCGTGATGACCCTCCAGGTCGGGGTCGTGCGGCGACGGCTCCAGGACCGTCCCGTCGAGGAGGAGGCCCTGCGCGGCGCCGAGGAGCTCGGTCGCCAGGCGGTCGACGAGCTGCGGCGGATCGTCGGGCTGGTGCGCGAGGGCGAGCCGGCGGCCCTCGCCCCGCTCCCCTCCCTGGCCCAGCTCGACGAGCTCGTCGCCAACGTCCGCACCGCCGGCACGACCGTGGCCATGACGCTGACCGGTCCCCTGGAGGAGGTGCCGCAGGCGGTGGACATGTCGGCGTACCGGATCCTCCAGGAGGCGCTCACCAACGCCCTCCGCCACGCGCCGGGCGCCCCGGTGGAGGTGGCTGTCGAGGTCGACCGGCAGGCGATCCGGCTCGCGGTCGTCAACGGCCGCGCGACCCGTCCCGCGGTCGCGCACCCGGCCGGCGGCCACGGGTTGCCGGGGATGCGGGAGCGGGCGGCGGTGCTCGGCGGGACGCTCGCGGCGGAGCCCCGGGGCGACGGGTTCGCGGTCGAGGCGGTCCTGCCGCTCGCCGCTCCGCGGGCGGTCGCTGCTCGCGAGGGGGCGACGGCGTGACGACGCTGCGGGTGGTGCTCGCCGACGACGAGGCGATGGTCCGCGCCGGGCTCCGGCTGCTCATCGACGGGGAGCCCGACCTCGAGGTGGTCGGCGAGGCCGTCGACGGCGAGGACGCCGTCCGCGTGGTGACCGCCCAGCGCCCCGACGTGGTGCTGATGGACGTCCGGATGCCGCGGCTCGACGGGCTCGCGGCCGCGGAGCGGATCGTCGAGGCGGCGCCGGGCACGCGCGTGCTGATCCTGACCACCTTCGACGAGGACGCAGTCGTCGACCAGGCGATGCGCCACGGGGTGGCCGGGTTCCTGCTGAAGAGCTCACCGCCGGAGGACATGGTCGAGGCGATCCGCCGGGCCAGCCGCGGTCAGGGGGTGATCGACCCCGCGGTGGTGCCGGGGGTGATCTCCCGGTTCGGTGCCGGGCCGGCGACCGTCCGGCACCCGGCGCTCGACCAGCTCACCCCGCGGGAGACCCAGGTGCTCGCGCTGGTCGGGAAGGGGCTGAGCAACGCCGAGATCGCGGCGGAGCTGTACCTCGGGGAGACGACGGTGAAGACCCACCTCGGCAAGGTGCTGGAGAAGCTCGGGCTGCGGGACCGGCCGCGGGCGATCGCGTTCGCCTACGAGAGCGGGCTGCTGACCCCGGGCGAGCGGTGAACCGGGCTGCCCCGGCCCCGGAGGGGTGACGGCTGTCGGCGGGCGGGCGTACCGTGCCGTGCGTGCGGAGGCAGCCCCACGAGAACGTCGCCACGGTGCTGGTGGATCCCGCGGTGCTGCGCGAGCTCGAGCTGGCGCTGATGGGCCGGGACATGTGGGTGTGGCCGGTCGAGACGGCGCCGACGTACACCGACGGACCGCGGATGGCGTTCCAGATCCGCCGCCGGATGCTGTTGGCGCGCCGCGGTGCCTGGGACGACGCTGCGGAGTGGACGCCGGTGTTCGTCTCGTTCGGGGACAGCTGGCGCGAGGGCGACGAACCGCTGCCGTGGGCGGCCCACCAGGCGCTGTGGGACACCCTCGGCGAGTTCGCCGCGCACACGCGGTACCGGCTCGGCCTCGGCGGCGTCCCGCGGCTCTCGGTGCCGCACGAGACGGCGGGGTGACGGCTACTTCTTCTGCCGGCGGCTGCCGCCGTGCCAGTCCTCCTCGGTGCCGGTCTCGTCCTCCTCCACGCCCAGGCCCCGCAGCTGCGGCAGCTCGCGCAGGCTGCGCTTGAGCTCGGCGAAGCCGCCGAAGGTCGCCAGCCCGACGACGTGGTCCCACAGCCGTACGGCGTCCTCGTCGCTCGGCAGCCGGGAGATCACCGGACCGAAGAAGGCGACCCCCTCCGGCGGCTCGAAGTGGATGATCGGCGTGCCGACGTCCTTGCCGGCCAGGGCGAGCGCCTCGTCGGTCTCGGCGCGGATGCCGAGGTCGAGCGCCTCGTCGTCGAGCCGGTCCGCGAGCCCGGCGGGGAGGCCGAGCTCCTCGAGCACGGGCAGGAGGAAGGCGGGGGTGCCACGCGGGTCGAGCCCGTCCTCGGTGGCTCCCCACCCGTCCTCCGGCGGGGGCGAGTCCCAGATGCGGGTGCCGAGCGCCTCGTAGAGCCGGCCGACGACCTCGGGGCCGTGGTCGGCGCGGGCGGCGTGGGCGACCCGGAGGAGCCGGAGCCCGGCGGTGTGGCTGGCTTCGTACTCGGGCGGGAAGTGCGCGTCGTAGTCGACGTGGGCGTTGAGCATGCGCAGCGAGATCGTGCGCCACTCCACGTCGTACTCCTTGAGCCGCTGCACCTTCCGCACCCACTTGCTGGTCATCCAGGCGAAGGGGCAGACAGGGTCGAAGTAGTAGCGGATCTCGGGGTGCGTCATGGGGGCAGCATGCCCAGCAGGCCGACGGACCCAACCCGTCAGTTGCCGACGGCCCGCTGCAGCCACCCACGCGGGACGGTGACGCCGAGCTCCTCGAGGTCGGCGCGGAGCCCGTCGTCGAGCACCCCGCCGCGCAGCACCTGGAGGGTGCGGAGCCGGATGTCGCGGTTGCCCTCGAGCATCCGCGGGCCGTCGTCGGTGACCATCACGTCCCAGCCGACGAACCGGACCTCGGGGAACAGCTGCGCCACCGTCTCGCACAGCGCGCGCACCTCGCCCCACCACGGCACGGTGGTGCCCCGGAACACCACCCCGGTCTCGGGGTGCCGGTCGGTGGGCTCGTAGCCGGCCTTGCTCACCTGCACGCCCTGCCCGACCAGCCCGGTGTCGACGTCGATGTCGGCCCCGACCGAGCCGCCCCAGACGTGGTCGGTCATCGAGTGGCGCCGCCCGAGCCGGAGGTGGGCCCCGACGTGGCGGAGAGTGCCGTCCACGCGGCGGAGCGTGTAGACCCGGACGGTGCTGTGGCCCTGCGGCGCGTACGGGTCCATCGCGTGGTGCTGCCGGAGCCGCCGCTGCACGACCACCGGGCCCTCCACCGCAGCCGCGCTCCGCTCGAGCGCCTTCACCAGCCGGACCTTCTTGCCCCGCACGGTCGTGCCGGTCCGGGCGTCCTCGTCGAGGTCGGTGAAGATCACCACCCCGCGACCCCGGCCGCCGCGGGCCGGCTTGACCACCAGCCCGTCGCGGTACGCCGTCAGCGCCGCCCGGACCTCGTGCGGGTCGTCGGTGCGCGGGTCGAAGACCGCGACCGTCTCGGGGACCGGGAGCCCGCGAGCCGCGAGCACGGCGCGGAACTCCTCCTTGTCGTCGAGCACGGCGAGGTCCGGCCCGGTGTTGAGGACCGGCAGCCAGCGCGCGCAGGCCGGCCAGCCGACGTAGCCGGTGGCCTCCTTCAACGGCCGGTGGTCGAACCCGAAGGCGGCGTAGTCCCCGTCGTCGAGCTCCGCGATCCTCGCGACGGCGGCCCGGCGGAGCCGGTCCCGCACCTGCACCGCACCGGTCCGCACCCGGCTCACCCGCCGAGCCGCCGGGCCAGGCCGGTCGCCCGCTGGGCCTGGCGCTCGACGGCGGCGCGGACCGACTCCTCGCTCCCCACCACGCGCACGGCGGAGCGGGCGCGGGTCACCGCGGTGTAGAAGAGCTCCCGGGTCAGGATCCGTGACTCGGGCTCGGGGAGGAGGACCGTCACCTCGTCGAACTGGCTGCCCTGGCTGCGGTGCACCGTCATCGCGTGGGCGGTCGACACGTCGGCGAGCCGCGCGGTGCTCAGGGTCTTCACCGCTCCCGGCACCGCCCCGTCCCCGAGCACCGCGGTCACCCCGCCGGCCGGGTCGGCGCAGACCACGCCGGTGTCGCCGTTGAACAGCCCGAGGCCGTAGTCGTTGGAGCTCACGATCAGCGGGCGGCCGGCGTACCACTCGGGGAGCCAGTCGCGCCCGGTCCCCTCCATGAGGAGCCGTTCGACGAACCGGTTCCAGTGGCCGACGCCGTAGGGCCCCTCGCGGTGGGCGCAGAGCAGCCGGTGGCGGTCGAACCGCAGCAGCGCCTCCGCGTGGTCCCCCGCCTCGGCCGCCGCCGCGAGCGCGAGGACGTGCTCGCCCAGCAGCCCGGGAAGCTCGTCGGCGTCGGCCCACCGGACGCGCTCATCGCCGGCCCCCAGCCGGGCCAGCACCTCGTCGGCGTCCCCGGTGCGCACCGCCTCGGCCAGTCCCCCGATCGCGTGGCCGTAGCGGCGGGTGGTGGTGAGCCGGGTGACCGGGCCGGCGCCTGTCGAGGCTGCCGCCGCGTAGCCGTCGACCAGGTCCTTGAGCACCGCCCCGGCCTCCACCGACGCCAGCTGGTCGGCGTCGCCGACGAGCACCAGCCGCGCGTCGGGGCGGACCGCCTCGAGCAGCCGGGCCATCAGCGACAGCGACACCATCGAGGTCTCGTCGACGACCACCACGTCGTGCGGGAGCCGGTTGCCGCGGTGGTGGCGGAACCGCGTGCGGTTGTCGGGGCGGCTGCCGAGCAGCCGGTGCAGCGTGGTCGCCTCGAGCGAACGGATCCGCTCGACCCGGGCGCGCTCCTGCTCGCCGTCGTCGGGCCGGGCGCCGGGGAAGGTGGGCTGCTGCGTCGCCTCGCGGACCGCCTGCGCCATCCGGGCGGCGGCCTTCCCGGTCGGCGCGGCCAGCGCGATCCGCAGCGGCTCGTCCGACTGGCTCAGCAGCACGCCGAGCAGCCGCGCGACCGTCGTGGTCTTGCCGGTGCCGGGGCCGCCGGTCATCACCGTCGTCCACTGCCGGCAGGCCGCCTCGGCCGCGCCCCGCTGGTCGGTGAAGGAGTCGCCGGGGAAGTACGCCTCGAGCCCCTGCGGCAGCCGGGTCCCCGGCTCGGGCGGTGGCGCGGCCGCCCGCGCCTCGAGGGCCGCGACGACCTGGCTCTCCTCCCGCCAGTAGCGGTCGAGGTAGAGCAGCCCGTCCTCGACCCGGAGCGCCGACCCCGCGAGCGGGCTCGCGGAGACGGTCGCCGCCCATCGGTCGGGGTCCGGCCAGGGGAGCTCGGGCGCCACCTCGGCGACCCGGTCGAGCGCGAGGGAGACCGAGCCGGAGCGGACCGCCCGCACGGCGAGCGCGGCCGCGAGCAGCACCTCCTCGTCGTCCTCCCCGGCGAGCCGGCCGAGCCGCCGGGCGACGTGGACGTCGGCGGCGGTCAGCACCCCCGCGGCGTTGTGGTCGTGGAGCAGCCCCGTGGCCCGCAGCGCGAGTCGACGGTCGCGGGGGTCCTCGGGCGGCGCGAGCTCGGTCGTGGTCATCGGCCCACCCCTCCCTGTCGACCGGGCGCTCCGGCGCCGCCACGGACACCGTCGAGCAGCCCCGAGACCGCGTCGACGAGCGCGACCGGCGGTCGCCACGAGAACACGCCGCAGGGGTGGCCGTCCACCAGCGGTGTGTCGGGACCGCACATGCCGCGGAGGTAGAGGTACGCCACGCCGCCGAGGTGGCGCTCCGGCTCGTAGCCCCGGACCCGCCACCGCAGGAACCGGTGCAGCACCACGGCGTACAGCAGGGCCTGGAGCGGGTAGCTCGAGTGCGTCATCGCCGCGGCGAGCCGCTCGGGGCGGTAGTGGTCGGAGGTCAGCGGCTCGTCCGGTCCGCCGAGCCAGTTGCTCTTGTAGTCGACGACCAGGAACCGCTCGCCCAGCCGGAGCACGACGTCGACCGAGCCGGTGAGGTAGCCGTGCAGCAGCTGGGCGGCGTGGCCCTCCCCGTCGAGGACGTCGGCGTACGGCAACAGCGGGTCGCCCTCGGGGAGGTGCGCCCGCAGCAGCGGCCCGAGGTCGGAGAGCCGGGCGCGGGTGGCGGGGTGGTCGAGCACGTCCCCGCCGGCGAGCGGCAGCTCGAAGTCGAGCTCGGCCATCCGGTCCTGCAGCCCGATGGTCCGCAGCGTGCGCCCCTCGGCGAGCGGGCCTAGCGGCGAGTCGTGGACCGCGACGAGCGCCGACGCGAGCGCCTCCTCGTCGACGTCGACGGGCCACCGGACCCGATGGGCGCGGACCTGCTCCAGCAACGCCGCGTGGAGGTCGCCGCCGTGGTCGGGCGCCGCGGGGTCAGTCGTCTCCAGCACCGCGTGGACCAGCGACCCGAAGGTCGCGCCGACGGGCAGGTCGGCCATCGGCGACGGCACCCCGCCACCGCTCGCCACCGGCGGCACCACCACGTCGGGCTCGTCCTGCTTGGGGACGACCTCCGGCTCGCTGCCGAAGGCAGCCACCGGCTCGGCCGCCGCTGCGGCGCTGCTCAGCGCGGTGTACGACGTGCGCCGCCACACCGGGTCGACCGCGCGGGTCCACCGGCGCACCTGGAGCCGCTCGGCACCCGGGCGGGCCGGCGGGGGCACGGCCGGACGGTCGCCGACCGGCTCCACGCTCGGACCACCGGCGGCCTCCCAGTGGCGGAGGATCTCGAGGGCCCGCTCGTCACCGGGCACCGGGGCGGAGCGGAGCACCTCGGCCTGGCCGGGACGGCGTCCGAAGAGCATCCGGTGCAGCGGTGCGGTCGCGGTGTTCTTCGCGCTCGGGAACCACCAGGTGACCAGCTGGGACTGGGCACGGGTCATGGCGACGTACAGCAGCCGGAGGTCCTCCCCCGCCTCCTCCTCGGTGGCGCGGTGGCACGCCTCGGAGCCGGAGCCGCTGCCGCCGACGTCGAGGCACCGGGTGCCGTCGTCGTCGTGGTAGAGCGGGTAGGCCGGGGTGCGCGGGTAAAGGTCGGCGACGAACGGCAGGTGGACGACCGGGAACTGCAGCCCCTTGCTGCCGTGGATGGTGAGGATCTGCACCGCCGCGGCGTCGCTGTCGAGCCGGCGGGTCCGCTCGCCGGTGACGTCGAGCCGTGCCTGCGCCATCCGCTCGCGCATCCACGCGAGCAGGGCGACCAGCCCGAGCCGGTCCCGGGAGGCGACGTCGTGGAGCGACTCCCCGACGTGGCGCAGGTCGGTCATCAGCCGTTCGCCGCCCTCCTGGCCGAGGGCGCGCGAGACCAGCCCCTGACGGGCGACCGCGGTCTCGAAGACCGCCGCCACGCCGCGGAGCCGGAGCAGGTCCGCCCAGTCGCGCAGGACCTCGCCGACCCGCTGGGTGAGCGCGTCGCCCTCCTCGTCGAGCTCCGCCGCGGTGTGGCCGAAGAAGGTGGTGAGGGCCGCCGCCCGCACCCGCCCGCTGCGGTGCGGCTGCTCCATCGCCTCGAGCAGGCAGAGCCACTCGTCGGCGCCCTGGGTCGAGTAGACGCTGCCGCTCCCGGCGATCACTGCCTGGATCCCCGCGGCGGCGAGCCCTGCGCGGGCGACCTCGCACTGTTTGCGTGTCTCGCAGAGCACCGCGACGTCGGCGGCCCGCAGCGGCCGGCCGCAGAAGGTGGCGTCGGAGGCGAGCAGCGCCTTGATGTCCGCGGCCAGGTCGGCCGCGACGAGCTCACGGAGCTCCCCGATCGCGACGCCCTTGCTCCTTCCACCGCTCTTCCCTTGGGGGAACCGGGCGGCGTCGACCACCCGGATCCGGAACGGCGCCGGTGACGGCGCACCCTCCAACCGGCGGTCGGGGTGCGCGGCGGTCACGTCGCGGACGACGATCTTCTCCTCGCCGAGCGCGGCCCCCCGGAGGACGGCCTGGACGGAGTCGAGGAGCGGCCGGTCGCTGCGGTAGCTGGTGCCGAGCGTCCGCTTCTCGTGGGCGGTCTCCTCGGCCTGCAGGTAGGTGACCACGTCGCCGCCGCGGAAGGCGTAGATCGCCTGCTTGGGGTCACCGATGAGCACCATCCGCGCCTGGCCGCCGAACGCCCGGTCGAGCACCTGCCACTGCACGGGGTCGGTGTCCTGGAACTCGTCGACGAGGACGACGTGCCACCGCTCCTGCATCCGCTGCCGTGCCGGGGCGTCGTCGTCCTCGAGCGCGTCGGCGAGCCGGCTCAGCAGGTCGTCGTAGCTGAGGACGCCGAGCCGCCGCTTGCGGAGCTCCATCTCGTCGCGGACCGCGCGGGCGAACCGGAACCGCATCCCGGCCGGGGTTCCCTCCTCGGCGTCCTGCGGCTCGAGCCGTGCCTGCGGGTCGCCGACGGCCTTCCGCGCCACCTCCAGCGCCGTACGGCGGTCGAAGGCCGGGACCTCGTCGACGTGGGCGTACCGCCGGAGGTACAGGTCGTCGACCACCTCGACCAGCAGGTCGTCGAGGTCCTCCACGAGCCGGGCCCCCGCGTCGGTGTCGCCGGCCACGCCGAGGCTGCGGAGCACCAGCTGGCAGAACTGGTGGGTGGTGGCGATCGTCGCGCCGTCGAAGTCGGTGAGCGCGTCGCGGAGCCGGGCACGCCGCTCCTCGAGCTCGGCGGTGTCGGCGTCGAGGAGCTGCTCGACCAGGGCGTCCGGCTCCGACGACGGCCGACCGTCCAGCGCAGCATCGAGCGCCTGCTCGGCGGCGACGAGCTGGGTGCGGACCCGTTCGCGGAGCTCCTGGCTCGCAGCGCGTCCGAAGGTGACCACCAGCATCTTCTCGAGCGGGGCGTGCCCCTCGGCGACGAACCGGGTGACGAGCGCGGCGATCGTCCAGGTCTTGCCGGTGCCGGCGCTCGCCTCGAGGAGCGTGGTGGTCCCGGGCGCAGGCAGCGGCCCGCAGATGTCGAAGACCTCGGGCTCGAGGGCGGTGGGGGCGGTCACGAGCTCACCTGCTCGTGGTCGAAGACGGGGTCCCAGATGCGGCGGGAGTACTGGCCCAGCCGGTTCCGCTCCCCGGCGACCCACTGCTCGTCGGGGCGCGCATCCTCGAGGAGCCGGCTGAACGGGGCTGCCCGGCCGTGCACCCGCACGTGGGCGGCGTCCTCCTGCTCGCCGGGCACCGGACTGTTGTCGCCGGGCTCCCACTCCCGCTTCGCGGACCAGAGCGGGTTCTTGTGCGCCCGGACCGCGTCGGCCCAAGCGTGGCCGGTCTTCAACGGCAGCGGCAGCGGCTCGCGGAGCCCCCGGTCGTGGACGTCGACCAGCGCGCGGAGGAGGTCGAGGGCGGAGTGGTCGACCGGGCCGAGCAGCGAGCGCCGCCACCCCTGGGCCTTGTGGTAGCCGTAGGTCGCCGCGGTCCACACCTGGTCGGGGAGCCCCGCCGAGAGCGCGAGCAGGTCCACCCAGCTGGCGAGCCGGTGCTTGGCCGACAGCGAGGAGTAGTGGACCCGCACGATCCGGTTGCCGCGCACGTCGGGCACCACCCCGGTCAGCCGCCGGCCGCCGCCGAGGTCGACGGTGACGTCGACGGACCGAGGCTCGAGCGAGCGGTCGGGGGCGCTGGCGAGGTAGAGCCCGTTGACCCGCTGGGCGATCTCCTCGAGCAGCCGGGTGCCGAGCTGGAGCGGGGGCAGGTCGCCGCGGTACTGCTCGGCGAGGAAGACGTGCTGCGGGTCGAGCCCCGAGATCGCCTGGCGGAGGACCCGGTCGCCGACCTGCCACTTGGTCAATGCGTCGAGCTCGACCGGCAGCGCGTCGTCGACCTGCTCGTGCTCGGCGGGGACGGCCACGTCCAGCCGCTGCCGCAGGAAGCCGCGGACCGGGTGGGCGAGGAACGCCTGGAGCGCCTCGAGGGTCACGTCCGGAGCGGTGGCGGCCGGCAGCGGCTCGCCCGCGATCGGCACGGCCTCCGCCCGTGGACCGGCGGCCGCGCGGGCCCCGGCGAGCGCCGCGCGGTCGAAGCTGAACGGGCGGTCGCCGGTGAAGTTGCGCGGGTCGAACGGCTGGAGCGGGTGGCGGACCAGCGCCTGCTCGCGGGCGCCGGGGACGGTCCGCTCGAGGGCGTCGAGCAGCTCACCGAGCGGGACCGCCGGCGGCCGCTCCTGGCCGGAGTGCTCGTTGGCCCCGGTGTAGGTGACGACGAGCGTCTCGCCGGTGGCCAGCACCGCGTCGAGGAGGAGCTGGCGGTCCTCGCTCCTCGGGTCGCGCTCGCCGGTCATCGGGTCGCGGGCGAGGACGTCGTCGCCGTCGGTCACGGTGCTCCGCGGGAAGAGTCCGTCGTCGAGCCCGACGAGGCAGACCACGCGGTGCGGCACCGAGCGCATCGGGACGAGCGTGGAGACGGTGAGGTTGCCGGTGCGGAAGTTCGCCCGGGTGGGCCGGGGCTCCAGCCGCAGCTCGAGGAGGGTGCGGACGTCGGGGAGCCGCAGCTCGGTGCCCCCGCTGCCGGCGGTCCGCCCCGCCTCCAGCACCCCGTCGAGCTCGCGCTCGAACTGGGTGACCTGCCAGGCGTCCCGTGGCGCCGTCGAGCCGAGGTCGAGCACCCCTTCGCGGAGCAGCGTCACCCACTCCTCGAGGGTGCGTGCCCCGCGGAGCGCGACGACCACCCGCTCGAGCCGGTCCACCATCTCGGCGAGCCGGCCGGCGAGGTCGACGGCCGAGCTGCCGACGTCGTCGAGCGGCAGGCACGGCCCAAGGGTGCACCCCTCCTCCTCGGCCATCGCCGCGCCGAGCAGGATCCGGTCGAGCCCGGCCTGCCAGGTGTTCTGGCCGAGCCGCTGCAGCTTGTACGGCGCCCGCAGCTCGCTGGTCAGCCCCCACCGGACCCCGGCGGACTCCACCCACGTGGTGATCGTCGCGAGGTCGTCGTCGCCCCAGGCGAACCGGTGGCGCACCGGCTCGGCGGCCGCCAGGTCGAGCACCTCGCTGGCCGTGGCCCGGCCGCCGGCGATCGTGACCAGGGTCGCCGCCATCGCGAGCAGCGGGTTGGTGCTCATCAGCCCGCGGTCGGCGAGCCGGACCCGGAGCCCGTGAGCCGGGTGGGCGTCGGTCGCACCGTCCCCGAGCCCGAAGGCGGCGGAGAACAGCGGCGCGTAGGCCTCCACGTCGGGGCACATGACGAGGACGTCGCGCGGCTCGAGGGTCGGGTCGTCCTCCATCAGCCCGACCAGCAACTCGCGGAGCACCTCCACCTGGCGCATCGCCCCGTGGCAGGCGTGCACCTGGACGCTGCGGTCGGCCGGGTCGAGGGTGCGGGAGGCGGTGCTGGCAGCCGTCGGGACCGTGTCGTCCCGGAGGTCCTGCTGGAGGAGGCCGAGGAGCGTGGTCCGCGGTGGCGCGGACGCCGGCACGACGTGGCTCTCCACCGGCCCGAGCACCGCCAGCGACCGTTGCAGCTCGCGGGCGTCCCGGCCCAGCGACGAGAGCAGCGGGTGGTGCACGAGGCGGCCGCTGCCGTCCGCAGCGCGCCGGACCGGCCCGTCGGCGAGGGCGCCCTCCAGCCGCGACCACGCCGCGGGCGACGGCTGCGGGAGCCAGAGGTGGACCTCGCGGACCTCGCCGACCGCCCGCAGCAGCTCGAGCTCGGTCCGCGGCATCCGGGTGTGGCCGAACATCGACAGCCGGTCGGGCAGCGCGAGAGGTCGCCCGCCGCGGACCTCCTCCAGGACGGTGGCGTGGCGGACGTCGGGCG
Organism: Nocardioides caldifontis; assembly: GCF_008087345.1. Taxonomy (GTDB): domain Bacteria; phylum Actinomycetota; class Actinomycetes; order Propionibacteriales; family Nocardioidaceae; genus Marmoricola_A; species Marmoricola_A caldifontis. The sequence continues at coordinate 227,286 of NZ_VHIB01000001.1, forward strand.
GCGGGGCGTCGACCTGCGCGACCAGCCGCCGCCACAGCTCCGGCTGCCAGGCGAGGTCGGTGGGGAGCACCACCCCGCAGCCGTCGGTGTCACGGCCCTCCCGCCAGTCGGTGAGCACGCCGGGACGCTGCACGGCGTAGGCGGCGAACAGCCCCGCGATCCGGCGTACGACGGAGTAGCGGCGCTCCCGTCGCAGCTCGCCCTGCTCACCCTCCACGCCGTGGCCCAGGTGACGGGCGAGCGTGCGGCACCACGGCTCGTCGAGCGCGTCGTCGACGACGTCGAGGAGCGGCCACACGTAGCGGTCCGGGTCCCAGGGGTCGTCCCGCTCGGTGCCGGTCAGCATCGCCACCAGCGAGCGGGGGTTGAGGAACCGCACCCCGGCGCAGACGCCGTCCTCACCCCGCGGTCCGGCCCCGAGCCGGTGCGACAGCCGCTGGGCGAGCCACCGCTCGACGCCCTTCGCCGGCACGACGACGACCTCCTCGGCGAAGGGGTCGTCCAGGGGCTCGGCGAGCAGGGCTGCCAGGGCGTCCGCGAGCGCGTCGGTGCGGGTCGCGTGGTGGAGGTGCAGGGTCATGGAGGTCCGGCGGTCCCTCAGGCTTCCGGCGCGAAGACGCAGAACTCGTTGCCGTGGGGATCGGCCATCACCGTCCACGAGATCGTCTCGTCGGGTTCGCGGAGGACGGTCGCACCCTTGGCGGTGAGAGCGGCGGCGTCGCCGTCGACGTCGAAGTGGATCCGGTTCTTCACCGTCTTGGGCTCCGGGACCGGGACGAAGTCGATCGTCTCGAAGGGGAGCCCCGGGACCTCCTCGATGTAGGCGAACTCCTCCTCCTCGTGCAGCTCCGCACCGAGCACCTCGGCCCACCACCGCGCGAGCGCCTTCGGGTCCTGGTCGGTCGCGATGATCAGCTCGAACATGCCGTGCGGCTTCTCCGGCGACCCGGGCGTCTCGAAGACGCAGAGCTCGCCGCCCTCGGGGTCCTTCATGACCGTCCAGGAGAAGCTCTCCGCGTCGACGACCGTGGCCCCCAGCGCCTCGACGTCCTTCACGCTCGCGGCGCGGACGTCGACGTGGGCCCGCTGCTTCACCGTCACCGGCTCCGGGACCCGCGCGTGCCACACCGTGTGCTGCTCGGTCGGGCCGACGAGCCTGACCAGGCCGTCCCCGCGGGATTCCGGCTCGAGGCGGAGCAGGGCGCCCCAGAACCGACCCATCCGGTCGGGGTCCACCGCGTCGATGGAGAGGTCCTTGTAGGTCGCGATCGCCATGGCCCATTCCTACACGGGGCTCCCGACAGAACGTGGCAGCGACCGCCCCCGTCCACAGGCCCCCGGATGCCGCCCGGAACGGTCCGCCCGTCCTCAGTTGCCGCGCAGCACCAGCAGCGCCTCGTCGGTCCGTACGACGAGGTGGTCCCCGACCGGGAGCAGCTGCTCGACGGCGACGTCGCTGTCACGCCGTTCGACCTCGCCCGACACCGGGTCGACGAGCAGCACACCGTTGGGCGAGGGAAGCGCGAGGGAGGAGCCGAGCACGACCGCACCACCGAAGGAGCGCCGCGGCTGCTGCCCGACCGTGGGCGCGGCCGACGACCGCACGGTCCACGCCGGGTCACCGGTCGCGGCGTCGAACGCCCGGAGCTGCGGGCCGCCCCGGGGGTCGGCGCCGTGGACCAGCACCAGCGAGCCGGAGAGCGAGGCCGACCAGAGACCGCGGCCGAGCCCCACCGACCACCGTTGCTCGCCGTCCGCGTCCAGGGCGACGAGCCGGTCCTCCGACGCACGTCCGGCCCCGGTCGAGGCCAGCACCAGCAGCTGGTCGTCCACCACCCCGACGACGTCGGCCGCGGTCGACGTCGGGTCCTCGGGGAACGTCCACCCGCGCTCGCCGTCCGCCAGCGACCAGGTCGTCACCGTGGGGCCGGCGATCCCACCGGCCACCGCCATCTCCGAGCGGCGGACCGGGTCCTGGCCGAGCCGCCCCACGACGACCGAGGAGCCGAAGACGTCGACCGATCCGGCCTCCGTCACCTCGGGCAGCGACCGCTCCCACTCCACCGAGCCGGCCGGGTCGACCCGCGCCAGCCGGACCGGCGAGGCCGGCGGAGCCACGGCCACGACGACGTCGGTGGCTGCCTGGTCGGTCAGCAGCGTCGCGGCCTCGCCCCCGGCGACGGGGAGCTCGACGCAGGACGAGACCTCGCCCGAGTCGGGCGCGAAGGAGACCAGGGTCGGCGACGACCCGCCGACCAGCGTCACGAACCGGTCGCCCACCAGCCCGCCGCCCGCGGCGTCGCCACCGAACGAACGCCCCCACCGGACCTCGCCGTCGGGAAGGGCCACCAGCCGCACGGATCGCGAGGCGGCCAGCGCCAGGTCGCCGCCGACGGGCACGAGCGACGGCACCCCGGAGTCGAAGAACCGGCCGGCGACCACGGTGCCGAGGCCGAGCCCGTCGACCGCGTCGAGCACCGGCTGCCGTTCGTCGCCGACGGAGCCGGAAGGAGCGAGCTCCGCGACCGGCACCAGCTCGGTCGACGTGCCGGTCGGCTCGCTGACCTCGACGCCGCACGAAGGGCCGCCCAGCGCCCTGCCGACGACGACCGCGCCGGCGCCCACCAGGGCGAGGACGACGAGCCCGGCGACCAGGAGCCACCGCCGGTCGACGCGCATGCGGGAGACCCTAGAGGGCGGTCGGGTCGACGACCCCGACCTGGTTGCTGCACCGCTTCGAACGTACCATCGAATGATGGCGGGCGGGATGGGCGGACGCGGCGCACCGCTGCACGCCCGGATCGCCCGCGCGGTGCCGACCCCGGCGCTCGCGTGCCCGGCCCGGCACTGCTGGGTGACCGCGCCGGCGGACGGCGGTGACCCGAGGCCAGGGCTGCTGCTGGAGTGGCGCAAGGACGTGCACGGCCAGTGGGAGGGCCGGGTCGTGTACGCAGCCGAGCTCCGCGCCGGCCGGTGGTCGAGCGTGGAGGAGTGGGTCTCCGCCGACCTGTTGAAGGACGGTTGAGCGGGATCCGCCCGGGGGCTGGATAGCCTTCGAGGCCATGGACCTCCTCTCGCACCCGATCGCCCGCCTCGACGGCACGCCGTCCACCCTCGGCGAGATCATCGGCGGCCGGCCCGCCCTCCTCGTCAACGTCGCCTCGAAGTGCGGGCTGACCCCGCAGTACGAAGCGCTCGAGGCGGTGCACGAGAAGTACGCCCCCCGCGGGTTCACCGTCGTGGGGATCCCGTGCAACCAGTTCATGGGCCAGGAGCCGGGGTCCGCCGACGAGATCGCCGAGTTCTGCTCCTCGACGTACGGCGTGACCTTCCCGATGACCGAGAAGATCGACGTGAACGGCGAGAACCGGCACCCGGTCTACGCCGAGCTCTGCCTCGTCCCGGTCACCGGCGGCGAGCCCGGCGACATCTCCTGGAACTTCGAGAAGTTCGTCCTCGACGCCGATGGCAAGCCGTTCGCCCGGTTCGGGCCGCGCACGGTGCCCGACGACCCGAAGGTGATCGAGGCGATCGAGTACGTCCTCGACAAGCGCGGCGACCGCCAGCCGACCGAGCACCGGCCCACCGAGGGCTGAGCACCCGTGGGCTCCCGGCACCTCGCGTACGTCGGTGAGCCCCGCACGCTCCAGTCGCTCCTGCTCGACCCGCCGCACTCGCTGGCGGCGCAGTCGTGGTCGCCACGCACGCAGCTGCACGGGGTGGTGAACGCCGACGGGTTCGGCGCCGGGTGGTACGCCCTCGGCCGTGACGAGCCGGTCCGGTACCGCCGCGCGCAGCCGATCTGGACCGACGCCTCGTTCGCGTCGCTCGCCCCGACGATCGCCAGCGGCTGCATCCTCGGCGCCGTCCGCTCGGACACCACCGCGTTCGCGCACGACGAGTCGGTGGTCGCGCCGTACACGCAGGGTCGCTGGTTGTTCAGCCACAACGGCGGCGTCGCCGACTGGCACCGGGCGCGCCGCACCCTCTACGACCGGACGCTCGACATCCCCGAGGCGGCGGCCCCGACCGACTCGGCGCTGATGTTCGGGCTGGCGGCGTCGCGCTGGACGGCCGGCACGCCGCTCGGGAAGGCGCTGGTCGAGGTGATCCGCGAGGTCGAGGTGGTCGGCGGCGGGCGGCTCAACATGCTGGCGGTCGACGGGCGGAGCATCGCGGGCACGACGTACGGCGAGCGGCTGTGGGTCCTGGAGAAGGACACCGGGATCAGCGTGGCCTCGGAGCCGTACGACGACGACCCGGACTGGCAGGAGGTCCCCGAGGGGGTGCTGGTCGAGGGCAACGAGCACGGGCTGACGCTCACCCCGCTCGAGCTCTGAGCGGCCGCCGGACGACCCCGGTCAGACCTCCGCGCCGAGCCGGAGCCGCCGGAGCCGCAGCCCGGCGTAGACCGTCGAGCCGACCGCGACGACGACGAGCAGCACCCACCCGGTCGCGGGGCCGACCGCGGCGGACAGCTCGAGCCGCTCGGCGTCGTCCCCGAACACCCCGACGACCGTCGCCAGCGACCACTGCTGCGCGCTGAGGTTCTGCACGCCGGGCACGAACTGGCCGACCACCGACTCCCACACCAGCGCGTAGATCAGCCCCACCACGACGGCGTGCCGGGTCACTACGGCGAGGAGCAGGAACAGCGCGCAGTACGCGAGCCCGCCGGACAGCGCCCCGACGGTGAACCCCGCGGTGACCAGGTCGAGCTCGCCGGTGAGCACCAGCCCGGACGCCGCGACGGGCAGCACGCCCAGGAGCAGCACCACCGCGACCGCGACCCCGAGCTTGGTGAGCACGATCGTGAACCGGTCGATCGGCTTCGTGAGCAGGTAGACGATCGACCCCTCGTCGATCTCCGGGCCGATCACGCCCGTCCCCGCGATCAGCCCGAGCAGCGGCATCAGGACCCCGAGGCCGAAGCCGGCGAGCAGGTCGACCGCCAGCGCGTCGGACACCTCGGCGTCGCCGCCCTCCAGCGCGGCGAGCGCCCGCGCCAGCGCGCAGAGCGCGAGCAGCGCGACCGGGAGGAGGAGCAGGACGAGGGCGCGGCGGCGGCCGAGGACGGAGTGCCAGGTCAGCCGGGCGACGGTCGGGTCCCAGGGGCTCATCGCGCCACCAGGTAGCCGAAGACGCTCTCCAGGGACTCGTCGGTCGGCAGCACCTCGTGCAGCCGGATCCCCTGGGTGGAGGCGAGCACGGGCAGAGCGTGGACGAACGCCGAGAAGTCGGTGGCCTGCACGACGACCGCGGTGGTGCCGTCGCGGCCGGTCACCAGCTCGACGGCGGAGACGCACGGCTCGGCCATCACGGCGGCGGCGAGGCGGCGGTCGTCCGCGGAGCGGATCCGGTACTGGTGCGGGCGCTGCGTCATCAGCCGACGGATCTCGCGGAAGTCGCCCGACGCGGCATGCCGGCCGGCCACCATCACCTCGATCCGGGTCGCCACCTGCTCGACCTCCTCGAGGATGTGCGAGCTGAAGAGGATCGTCCGGCCCTGGTCGCCGAGGGTGGTGAGCAGCTCCATCATGTGCAGCCGCTGCCGCGGGTCCATCCCGTTGAACGGCTCGTCGAGGAGCAGGACCTCGGGGTCGTGCACGAGCGCGCTGGCCATCTTGACGCGCTGCCGCATCCCCTTGGAGTACGTGCGGATCGGCCGGTCCTGCGCGTCGACCATCTCCACGGTCTCCAGCGACCGGCGTGCCGCCGCGGCCGGGTCGGGCAACCGGTGGAGCCGGGCGTTGGCGAGCACGAAGGTCCAGCCGGTGAGCCCGTCGTACAGCTCCTCCCGCTCGGGGACCAGCCCGAGCCGGCGGTAGACCTGCTCGTCGCCCCACACCGCCCGGCCGTCGAGCTCGACGGTCCCCGACGACGGCGCGAGGAACCCGGACATCAGGTTGATCAGCGTGGACTTCCCCGCCCCGTTGGGGCCGAGCAGCCCGGTGACCCCGGGGCCGATCTCCATCGTGACGTCGTTGACCGCGACGACGTTGCCGAACCAGCGGGAGGTCTCGTGGATCCGCACGGTCGTCATCCGATCCCCACCTTGCGGAAGCGGCGGACCAGCAGCGCGTAGCAGCCGGCGACGACCAGCACGACGAGCAGCGGGTAGAGCACGCCGAGCCCCTCGTCGAGCCCGGGCGCCCGGATCGAGGCGTCGTCCGCGCCGAGCACCCCGAGGGTGCCGTCGACCAGGGCGAAGGGCGAGAGCAGCCCGCCGAGGTCGGCCAGCGTCGAGGCGCCGAACTCCTCGGCGAGCGCGGTCACCGTCGCCTGCAACCCGGAGAGCACGAGCAGCACCGTCACGATCGCGGCGACCCCGAGCCCGCGGCGGGGCGTGAGCGCGGCGATGAGCAGCCCGATGCCGGCGAGCACGAGTGCGTGGAGCGCGGCGCCGCCCATGGCCGTGAGGTACGCCGTCACCTGCTCGCGCCACGGGAGCTCGGCGAGGAGCGCACCGACCACGAGGATCGTCAGCGGGAGCGCGATGAGGACGAAGAGCGCGACGGCCATCCCGGCGTACCTGGCCCGGACGTACTGGGTCCGGCTGAGCGGGCGGGAGAAGTACAGCGGCGCCACCCGGAACCGCAGGTCCTTCGAGATCACCGCCGGCGCCTGCGAGCCGACGAAGACCGCGAGGGCCACCTGCACCGAGAAGGGGTACGACGGGTAGCCGCCCGGGACCTCGTCGACCAGCGGGACCACCGAGATCACGATGCAGATGATCAGCGCCGGGAGGCACGTCGAGGCGAGCAGGAGCAACGGCATCACCTTCGAGCGGGCCGACCGGCCCCACCCGAACGCCGCCCGCACCGTCTCGGTGAACAGCGCCCGCTCGATCTGGCGCGTGGTGAGCCGCGGCCCGTCGTAGTGGCGGTAGCCGATGTCGTGGATGACCGTGCCGGCCCTGGTCTGCTCGGTCATGGCGCGCCCACCGGCTCCTCGAAGAGCTCGGTCATCCGGTGGCGCTGCCGCTCCAGCCGGACCAGCCCGAGCCCGAGCCGGGCGACTGCGTCGCGCACGGTGTCGAGCGCAGCGTCGTCCTCGACCCGGACCAGCAGCGTGGCGCCGTCGGCCCGGAGCGTGAGCCCCGCCTCGACCAGCACCGGCAGGAGCGCGCCGACGTCGCCGTCGACCTCGACCGCGACGACCGGGGTCTCCTGGGTCACCGCCGCCAGCGTCGACTGGCGCAGCAGCCGGCCGCCGTCGATCACCACCAGCCCGTCGCAGACCCGCTCGAGCTCGCCGAGCAGGTGGGAGGTGACGAGGACCGAGATGCCGAACTCCGTGCTCGCGCGACGGACCAGCTCGAGCATGTCGTCGCGGCCGGCAGGGTCGAGCCCGTTGGTCGGCTCGTCGAGGAGCACCAGCTGCGGGTCGTGGACGATCGCCTGGGCGAGCTTGACCCGCTGGCGCATGCCGGTGGAGTAGCCACCCATGGGGCGGTACCGCTCCTCGTAGAGCCCGACGTGGCGCAACGTGTCCGCGGTCCGTTCACGCGCGGCGGCGGCCGGGAGCCCCGACATCCGCCCCATGTGGACGACGAACTCGGTGGCCGACATGTCCGGCGGCAGGCAGTCGTGCTCGGGCATGTAGCCGACCCGGCCGCGGATCTCCGGGCCGTCGGTGGTGACGTCGAGCCCCAGGACGCGCGCCTCGCCGGCGGTCGGCTCGAGGAGCCCGAGGAGGATCTTGAGGACCGTGGACTTGCCGGCGCCGTTCGCGCCTACCAGCCCGGTGATGCCGGCGCCGACCTCGACGTCGAGCTCCTCGACGGCGGTGACCGCGCCGAAGCGCTTGGTCAGCCCGCGGGTCTCGATCAGCACGATGTCACCCTAGGTCGTCCGGCCCCGCGCTCCCGGGTGCCGATCGGGGAGATTCCGTGCAGGTGCTGTGGAGGAGGCCGGCGAGGCGTCTCAGCCCTGGGCGTGCGTGGACGGCGGCGCGGTCTCGGGCTCCGCGGAGTCGCCGACCAGCGCGAGGAGCTCATCGGTGAGCTGCGGGCCGAGCCCGCCCCACCCGGGTTCGTAGCCGACGAGCTTCCGCAGCGGCACCGATTCGCGCTGCGCGAAGAGGATCTCGATGTCGTCGGCGTCGACCATCGCGGGGTGCGGGACCCCGCAGGCCTCGGAGACCTTGAGCAGGTCGCGGCGGAGCGTGCGGACGTAGTTGGCCGCCCGCACGGACTTCAGCTGCGGGTCGAGCCCGTGGGCCAGCCAGGGGTTCTGGGTCGCGACGCCGGTCGGGCACTCGTCGGTGTGGCACTTCTGCGCCTGGATGCAGCCGATCGCGAGCATCGCCTCGCGGGCCACGTTGAGCATGTCGCAGCCGAGCGCCATCGCGGTGATCGCGTTGTCGGGGAGGCCGAGCTTGCCGGCGCCGATGAACGTGACCCGGTCGGCGATGCCGGCGCGGGCGAAGAGCGAGTACACCCGCGGGAACCCCATCCGGAAGGGCAGGTCGACGGAGTCGCTGAAGATCAGCGGCGCGGCGCCCGTACCTCCCTCGCCGCCGTCGATCGTCACGAAGTCGACCCCGCGCTCCCCCGGCTCCATGTGCGCGACGAGCGTCTCCCAGAAGGCCATGTCGCCGACGGCCGACTTGATCCCGACCGGCAGCCCGGTCTCGCTGGCGATGAGCTCGATCCAGTCGAGCATGCTGTCGACGTCGCTGAACTCGGCGTGGCGCGACGGGCTCACGCAGTCCTCGCCGACCGGGATGCCGCGGATCTCGGCGATCTCCGGGGTCACCTTCGCCCCGGGCAGCAGCCCGCCCAGCCCAGGCTTGGCACCCTGGGAGAGCTTGACCTCGATCGCCCGCACCGGGGCGGACTCGCACTTCTCCTTGAGCCGGGCGAGGTCGAAGCGGCCTTTCTCGTCCCGGCAGCCGAAGTAGCCGGTGCCGATCTGCAGCACCAGGTCGCCGCCGTTGCGGTGGTACGACGCCAGCCCGCCCTCGCCGGTGTTGTGCATGCACCCGGCCAGCGCCGCGCCCTTGTTGAGCGCCTCGACCGCGTTCCCGGAGAGCGAGCCGTAGCTCATCGCCGAGATGTTCACCATCGACGGCGGCCGGAACGCCTTCGCGCGCCCCCGCGCCCGGCCGAGCACCTTCGCCGACGGGATCGGGCTGTCAACGTCGGAGTAGTGGTGGGTCGAGGGGCCGAAGTCCGCGAACGTGCGGTGCTTGATGATCGTGTGGCCCTCGGTGTGCTCGACGTCGTTGTCGGTGCCGAACCCGAAGTAGTTGTTCTCGAGCTTGGAGCTGGCGTAGACCCACCGGCGCTGGTCCCGGCTGAACGGCCGCTCGTCGTCGTTGCCGGCCACCACGTACTGGCGCAGCTCCGGGCCGATCGTCTCCAGCCAGTAGCGGAAGTGGCCGACCACCGGGAAGTTCCGCAGGATCGCGTGCTGCCTCTGCGTCAGGTCACGGGCGGCGACGCCGGCGACCGCGGCGACGGGGGCGAGCTTGAGGGCGCGGGACCACTTCATGCCGGGCTTCTACCCAACGCCGCCCCCACCGAGTCGTCGCATCTTCACGCGGGTTCACGCGTCTCCATGCAGAACGGGGAGCCCGTGGTGCACCAGGTGCGTCACGGGCTCCCCGATCCCGGCTCACCAGATCCGGACGCGGTCCTCGGGGTCGAGCCAGAGCCCGTCGCCGGGGCGGGTGCCGAAGGCCTCGTGGAACTCGTCGAGGTTGCGCACGATGTTCGCCCGGAACTCCGGCGGGCTGTGCGGGTCGACGGTCAGCAGCTGCTGGGCGAGCTCGTCGCGCTGCTTGGTGCGCCAGACGTACGCCCAGTTCATGAAGAGCCGCTGCGACCCGGTGAGCCCGTCGCGCTCCGGCGTCTTGGCCGGCGTCTCCCCCGGCTCCTCGGTCGACCCGGTGGTGATGCCGAGGCTGATGAGGTACGCCTTGTGGCCGATCGTCAGGCCGCCGAGGTCGCCGATGTTCTCGCCCACCGTCAGCTGGCCGTTGACCTTCTCGCCCGGGAGCTCACGCGGGCTGAACCCGTCGTACTGCTGGACGAGCTTGTCGGCCCGCTCCTTGAAAGCCGCCTTGTCCGCGGGGGTCCACCACTCGTTGAGGTTGCCGAGCTCGTCGTACTCCGAGCCCTGGTCGTCGAAGCCGTGGCCGATCTCGTGGCCGATGACCGCGCCGATGCCGCCGTAGTTCTCGGCCGGGTCGGCCTCGGCGTCGAAGAACGGCCGCTGCAGGATCCCCGCGGGGAAGCAGATCTCGTTGGTGCCGGGGTTGTAGTAGGCGTTCACCGTCTGCGGGAGCATGAACCACTCGTCGCGGTCGACCGGGGAACCGATCTTCGCCAGCTGCCGGTCGTGCTCGTAGACCGCGGCGGCCTTGGCGTTGTGCCAGAGGTCGTCGGGTCGGACGTCGATCGAGGAGTAGTCGCGGAACTTCTCCGGGTAGCCGATCTTCGGGCGGAACGTCTCCAGCTTGCGGAACGCCCGCTGCTTGGTCTCGTCGGTCATCCAGTCGAGCGCGGTGATGCTCTGCCGGTACGCCTCGATCAGGTTCGCCACCAGCTCGTCCATCGCGGCCTTGCTGGTCGGCGGGAAGTGGCGCTCGACGTACAGCTGCCCGACGGCCTCGCCGACGCACCCCTCGACGAACGCGACGCCGCGCTTCCAGCGGGCGCGGAGCTCCGGGGTCCCCGAGAGGGTGCGGCCGTAGAAGTCGAAGTTGGTCTCGACGAACGGGCTCGAGAGGTACGGCGCGGCCGCGCGCACGATCTTGACCGCGGCCCAGGCCTTCCAGTCGTCGATGACGACCTCGTCGACCACGGTCGAGAGGTGCTCGAAGAACGAGGGCTGGCGGACGACGACCTCGGCGAAGGTCTGCTCGTCGGCGCCGAGCGCGTCGGCGTACTGCTGCCAGGCGAGGGCCGGCGCGATCTGCTGGAGCTCGGCCCAGGTGCGGAGGTTGTACCCCTTGAGGACGTCGCGGGTCTCGGCGCGCTCCCAGTGGCCCTCGGCGAGCCGGGTCTCGAGCGCCATGACGCGCTCGGCCATCTCCTTCGCCGTATCGAACCCGGCGAGGGCGAGCATCCGCTCGAGGTAGCCGACGTAGGCCTCGCGGATCGCGGCGAACTTCTCCTCGCGGTAGTACGACTCGTCGGGGAGGCCGGTGCCGCCCTGGACCAGGTTGACCAGGTAGCGGTCGGAGTTGCGGTCGTCGGTGTCGACGTAGGAGCGGAAGAAGCCGCCGCCACCGCGCCGCTCGAAGGCGCCGATGAACGAGGCGAGCCCGGCGTGGTCGGTGACCGCCGCCAGCGCCGCGAGGTCCTCCTGGATCGGCTCCGCGCCGAGGGCCTCGATGCGCTCCTCGTCCATGAACGAGGTCCACAGGTCACCGATCTGCTGGACCGGGGTGCCCTTCTCGGCCTTGGTGCCGGTCGAGCCCGTCGAGACCGCCGCGCACTCCTCGATGATCGCCCGGACCTGCTTCTCCGCCTCCTCCGCGATCAGCGCGAACGCCCCGTAGGTCGAGCGGTCGGACGGGATCTCCGTCTCAGCCAGCCAGGTGCCGTTCACGTGGCCGAAGAGGTCGTCCTGGGGCCGGACCGAGTGGTCCATCCCCGCTCGTGCGTCGTCCAGGATCGTCATGGCGGCGAGCCTAACGCGGGTGCGGTTTCCCATGGTGCCCTGGGAAACCGGCCCTCCCCACAGGTTGCAGTCGATGGGGAGCACCAGTTCCTCGTGGGGAGCTCGGCGCCGGCGTCCGGGCACGGACCTTCAGAGCCGGGTCGCCCGGTGCACCCAGGTCGAGGTGACCTCCATGCCGACCTTCTCGTAGAGCCCGAGCGCGCCGGTGCGACTGTCGGTGGCGAGCTCGGAGCGGATCGCGCCGTGCTCGCGAGCTCCCCGGAACGCGTCGGCGAGGAGAGCGCGCGCGAGCCCGAGCCCCCTCTGGTCCCGTCGTACGGCGAGGGAGTGCACGTAGCCGACCGGGCCGGTCAGCGCGGCGTCCTCCGGGGCGGCCATCTGGAGGTAGCAGCCGCCCACGGCCGCGCCGTCGGGGTCGACCAGCACCCGCAGGTTCCACGGCTCGAACCCCGGCCGCTGCACGCTGACCGCGAGGAACTCCTCGAACGAGCGCCGCTCGCGCTCCGACCACTCGAGGAAGGCGTCCTCGATGACCGAGAACACCGCGCGCCGGTCCTCCTCGGACTCGGCGGTGCGGATCTCGTAACCGGCCGGCAGCGGCTGGGCCAGGATCTCCTTGCCCTCGGGGAGCTGGAGCACCCAGGAGGTCCAACGGACGAACCAGCCGAGCGAGGCGAGCAGCCGGTCGCCCGGCGACCCCTCCGGCACCGGCATCCCGACCACCTCCGAGCCGCGGCTCCGGGCCAGCTCGACGAGCCACTGGTTGAGCGCGGTGCCGATCCCCCGCCCGTGGTAGGCGGGATCGACGGCCGCGTCCCCGCGGTAGGGGTCGGTGAGCTCGACGTAGGCGACCAGCTTCTCCGCACCATGTTCCACGTGGAACACGCCCATCGTGCTCGCCTCGACGTCGAAGCCGGGGCGCTGCCAGTCGCCGATGATGTCGGCCTCCTCGATCTCCACCGACCCGAGGTCGTGGAGCTGCTCCGCGGCCATCACCCGGGTCACCTCGGCGGTGTCGGCGAGCGTGAGCGGGCGGGCGGTCAGGCCGGCGGGCAGGGTCGGGAGGGCGGGGGTCACCGTCATGCGCGAAGTGAACCCTGCGGCCAGCCCCGCCGGCCAGCGCTTTACCTCCACCACCCACCGGGCAGGGTGGAGTCATGGCGAAGACACCGGTGGAGATCAGGCACGACCGCGAGGCGCACCGCGTCGAGGCGGTCCTCGAGGACGGCCGGGTGGCCGGGTTCGCGGAGTACCGCCCCCGCACCGGGACCGTCCACTCCTTCACCCACACCGAGGTCGGCGACGAGTTCGAGGGGCAGGGCATCGGCAGCCAGCTCGCCCGCGGCGTCGTCCAGACCGCGCGGGACGAGGGGTTCCGGATCCTGCCGTCGTGCTCGTTCCTCCGCGGCTACCTGCGCGGCCACGAGGAGCTCCAGGACGTCCTCGCGCCGGGCGCTCGGCTCGAGCCGGACGCGGAACAGCCCGCCGGCTGACCCCTTCGCGTGACCCCGGCGTGGCCGCGATCGTCTTGACACCACTGGTACGAGCCACCTTGATACGTCCATGACCTTCGACGTGGTGGTGCAGGGCGGGCTGTGGTTCGACGGCACGGGTGCGGCGCCCGCCGTACGCGACCTCGGGATCGAGGACGGCCGCGTCGTCGCGATCTCGCCGACGGCGTTGCCGACCGAGGGCGCCCGGGTGGTCGACGCAGCCGGCTGCTGGGTGACGCCGGGGATGGTCGACATCCACACCCATTACGACATCGAGGTGCTCGAGGGGCCGGCGCTCCCTGAGTCGCTCCGCCACGGGGTGACGACCATCCTCATGGGCTCGTGCTCGCTGTCGACGATCCACGTCGACCCGACCACGGCGGGTGACCTCTTCGGCCGGGTGGAGGCGCTGCCGCGGCGCCCGGTCATCGAGGCCCTCGAGCGGGCGAAGAGCTGGAGCAGCGCCGCGGAGTACGTCGAGGCACTGGAGGCCCTGCCCCTCGGCCCGAACATCTCGGCGTTCGTCGGCCACTCCGACATGCGCGCCGCGGTGATGGGGCTCGACCGGGCCACCCGGCGCGACGTACGACCCAGCGAGCGCGAGATCGTCGCGATGCAGGCGATGCTCGGCGAGGCGCTGGACGCCGGGTTCGTCGGGATGTCCGCGCAGGAGCTGACCTTCGACAAGCTCGACGGCGAGATCGCCAGGTCCCGCACGCTGCCGTCGACGTACGCCACCGGACGCGAGCGGCGCCGGCTCAACCGGATGCTCCGCGAGCGCGGCGGCGTCCTCCAGGGCGGCCCGGACATCACCTCGGTCGCCAGCATCGCGCGGATGTGCACCGGCACGCTCCCGCGTGGTGGCGGCGCCCTGAAGACCAGCCTGCTCTCGGCGGCCGACATCAAGGCGAACCCGCTGCTGGTCAACATCATGGGTCCGATCGCGCGGACGATGAACGCGCTCGGCGGCGACTTCCGGTGGCAGCACCTGCCGGTGCCGTTCGAGGTGTACGCCGACGGCATCGACCTCGTGATCTTCGAGGAGCTCGGCTCCGGGGCCGCCGCGCTGCACCTCGCCGACCAGGTGGAACGCAACGCGCTGCTGCAGGACGAGGAGTACCGCCGCTGGTTCCGCAAGGACTACGACTCCCGGTTCGGGATGCGGGTCTGGCACCGGGACTTCTTCGACGCCGACATCGTGGAGTGCCCCGACGGGACGGTGATCGGGAAGACGTTCGGCCAGGTCGGGGTCGACCGGGGCGGGATCCACCCGGTCGACGCGTTCCTCGACCTCGTCGTCGAGCACGGCACGAAGCTCCGCTGGCGGACGACGATCTCGAACCACCGGCCGAAGGTGCTCGAGAAGCTCGGCCGGAACCCCGGCGTGCAGATCGGCTTCTCCGACGCCGGCGCGCACCTGCGGAACATGTCGTTCTACAACTTCGGGTTGCGGTTCCTCCGCCGCGTGCACGACGCCGCGAAGGCGGGGCGGCCGTTCATGTCGCTCGAGCACGCGGTGCACCGGCTGACCGGCGAGCTCGGCGAGTGGTACGGCCTCGACGCCGGCTTCCTCCGCCTCGGCGACCGCGCCGACCTCGTGGTCATCGACCCTGCGGGGCTGGACGACTCGCTGGACTCCTACCACGAGTCGCCGGTGCCGCAGTTCGAGCAGCTGCCCCGGATGGTGAACCGCAACGACGCCGCCGTCCGCTCGGTGCTCGTCGGCGGGGAGCAGGTCTTCGCCGACGGGCAGCTCGGGGAGACGGTCGGGCAGCGGCGCACGGGACGGTTCCTCCGCGCCGGCTGAGCATTTGTAGGGTCGCCCCGTGACCAACGCGCGCGAGGAAGCCGTCCGGCTCGTCAGGGAGAAGGGGTACGAGCGGCGCGAGGAGCCGTTCAAGCTCGCCAGCGGGGCGCTCAGCCATGACTACGTCGACGGGAAGTACGCCGTCGAGGACGGCCCGTCCCTGGCCGTCGTGTCCCGGGCGATCGTCGAGATGCTCCGCGAGGAGGGGATCACCTTCACCGCGGTCGGCGGGTTGACGATGGGCGCGGACGCGTTCGCCGTCGGCGTGGCGATCGAGTCGGGGGCGAAGTGGTTCTCGGTCCGCAAGGAGCCCAAGGAGCGCGGCCGCGAGCAGGGCGTCGAGGGCGCGCGGCTCACCGCCGACGACACCGTGCTCCTCGTCGACGACGTGATCACCACGGGCGGCTCGACGAAGAAGGCCTACGACCGGGTCGTCGCCATCGGCGCCACCGTCGTCTGCGTGACCCCCTTCGTCGACCGCGGCGACACCGGCCGGGAGCTGTTCGAGGGGCTCGGCGTGACGTACCGCCCCCTCATGACCTACCGCGACCTCGGCATCGACCCCGTCGTCCCTCCCGCCTGACGCTCATCCCGTCGAGCCGCCCCTCGTGGCGCGTCGGGAGCGTGTCGAGCCGCCCTTCGTGGCGCCCGAGCACGTTGAGCCGCCCTTCGTGGTGGCGGCCGGGTAGGGGTGGGCGGCAGGCGTGGATGGGACTGCCCCCCGGAGCGACGAAGGACCGCAGGGGTGGTTGCCCGCACCGCGACCCCGGACGGCCGACGACCGCCGCCAGCGGCGGCTCCCCTCACCACGAAGGGCGGCTCAACACCCACGACCCGCGCCACGAGGGACGGCTCAACACCAGACCCCTCACCACGAAGGGCGGCTCAACACACCAGACCGGTCAGAAGACGACGACCGACTTGCCGAGGGTCTTGCGGGCGTCCATGTCGGCGAGCACCGCGGTGATCTCGTCGACCGGCCGGACGGAGCCCAGCGGCGGGTTCACCGCTCCGGACTCGATCATCGGCACGAGCCGGTCCCACTGGGCGCGCATGAACCCGGGCCGGACCATGGCGTACGCACCCCAACCCACGCCCCGCACGTCGATGTTGTTGAGCAGCAGCCGGTTGACCTTGACCTGCGGGATCGACCCGCCGGTGAACCCGATGACGAGCAGTCGGCCCAGCGGTCCCAGGCACCGCAGGTAGTCGGTCATCGCGTCCCCACCGACCACGTCGACGACGACGTCGACGCCCTTGCCGCCGGTCAGCTCCTTGACGGCGTCGCGGAACCCGTCGACGAGCACCGTCTCGTCGGCGCCGGCCTCCTTCGCGACGGCCGCCTTCTCCTCGGTCGAGACGACGCCGACGACCCGGGCGCCCATCCCCTTCGCGACCTGGATCGAGGCGGTGCCGACCCCGCCGGCGGCGCCGTTGACCAGCACCGTGTCACCGGGCTGCACGCCGGCCCGGGTGCCGAGGGCGAACTCCGCGGTCAGGTAGTTCATCGGCAGCGCCGCACCCTGCTCGAACGACGTCGAGGACGGGAGCGGAAAGACCGAGTCCTGGTGGACGGCGACGAGCTCCGCGCCCCCGCCGTACGGCAGGACGCACGCGACGTGGTCGCCGGAGGAGAAGCCGGAGCCTTCCGGCGCGGACCGGACGGTCCCGGCGAAGTCGACGCCGAGCTGGAACGGGAGCGCGGGCTTGAGCTGGTACTCCCCCTTGGTCTGCAGCAGGTCCGGCCAGCTGACGCCCAAGGCCCGGACCTCGACGAGCACGTCCTCGGGGCCGGGGGTGGGCTCCGGGGCGTCGGCGACGGAGACGGCGGCGGGGCCGTCGAGGGCGGTGACCTGGACCGAGCGCATGGGGGGAGTATGCCGACCGGGTCCGACAGGTCAGCCGGCGGCGTTCCTCAGCAGCCAGCCGTCGATCCCGTCGCGCGGCTCGTCCGGTGGCGGGTCGGCGTCGGCGGAGCTGATCGTCCGCTCGAGGTCGACGGGCTCGGGGAGCCGGCGGTAGGCGTCGGGGTCGAGCGGTTGCGGCGTCCGGTGGCCCATGCTCGGACGGTACGCCGGAACGGGCCGGCCGTCACCCGGGCCGGACCACCGAGCTCATCTCGAAGTGCATGGGGTCGGTGTAGTTCCAGTCGCCACCCCAGTCCATCCCCCACTTCTTCATGATGGTGACGACGCCCCGGTCGATCTCGCCGACGGTGCCGCGGAGGTTGCCGGGGACGTTGATGTCGACGGCGATCCCCCAGCTGTGCAGCGAGAGGCCGTTCGACGGGTCGCGCCCGATGTAGCGGGGGTAGTAGCAGCCGGCGTACTCGTCGGGGTTGATCTCGTCGGCGAGCCCGCTCGCGACGATCTCCTGGAGCGCGGCGCGGAGCTGCGGGAGGTACGCCTTGTTGCAGGTCACGGTGCCGAGGATCGGGACCTCCTCGGTGCGGATGTACTCCTCCACCCACGCCGGGTCCGGGTTGATCGTCCCGTCGGGGCCGTTGGTGTAGGAGAAGGTGCCGACCGCGTCGGAGACGTTGGTGCCGATCAGCACCGCGCTCTGCAGCCCGGTGTCGAGCTCGAGCGCGAGCGCCTGGAAGGTCGCGGAGCCACCGATGACCCGCTTGAACTGCTTCTCGAACTTCGACGGCACGTAGGTGCCGGTGCTCACCAGCAGCGCGTTGTGGTGCGGGATGCCGAGCTGCTCGCCACGCTTGTCGTTCACCAGCGCGTGGAAGGCGGGGGCGCTCTTGTCGATCGTGAGCCGCCGGTCGACCAGCGGGGCGTAGGCGCCGACGTGCAGCTCCGGGGTGTCCTCGGTGACGCCGAGGGTGATCATGTCGCCCTCCGACACCACCTTCTTGGGGGTGTCGATGTCGAGCGCCGCCTCGCCGCCGGCGAGCCGCTCCCACACGAAGTCGGCGGTGCGCGACTCGTTCGGGGTGAACCGGCGGAACTCGCCGGGGTCGACGGCCGCCACCGTCAGCGTCTTGCCGTTGACCGGAGCCACCCCGACCGAGATCGGGAGCGCCGCCTCGACGATCCGCTTGCCGCGCGACTCCAGCGACCGCACCCGCTCGACGACCTCGTCGGGGAGCGTCCCCTTCTGGCTGACGATGAGCACGTCGGCGGTGAGGGCCGACCCCTCCTCCGGGTCGGGCGGCTCGACGGCGTACTCCGACGACGACGGGCTCACCTCCCCGCTGTCGTCCGGCGCGGGCGTCTCCACCGGGCTGCCGTTGGTCTCCTGCACCTCCGTCGTCGGCTGGTCCGAGCAGCCGGCGACCAGCGCCGCGGCCACGAGGGCAGCACCGAGCCCGGCGGCGGCCCGCGTGCGCCGCCCCCTTCCGGTCGCGGGGCGCAGGACGCGGCCCCGACGTCGTGGCATCCGTCGGTCTCCCAGGTGTGCGGCTCCGGGGTGAGCCGTCCGACCCGCATTGTCCCCCGGGACCCCACCCTCATGCACGGGCGCGAACGGCCCCGACCGCGCCCGCCCCGTGGATAGGCTCCGGCCATGACGCGATGGTCCGGCGCCAGGCGCACCCCACCGGGCCGCACGAAGCGCCGCATCCCCGGCTGGCTCGAGATCCTGCTCCTCGCCGCCGTGGCGCTGGTCGTCTCGATCGTCGTGAAGACCTTCTTCGTGCAGATGTTCTTCGTGCCGTCGGCGTCCATGGAGCCGCTGTTCGTCACCGACGACCGGATCCTGGTGCAGAAGGTGAGCTACTGGTCCGGTGACGTGGAGCGCGGCGACGTCGTGGTCTTCGAGGATCCCGGCGGCTGGCTGGAGCCGCAGCCCGAGCTCAACGGGGTCCAGCAGCTGCTGTCGACGATCGGTCTCTACCCCACCGGCGGCCACCTGGTGAAGCGGGTCGTCGGGGTGGGTGGCGACCACGTCGTCTGCTGCGACGCCGAGGGGCGGGTGACGGTGAACGACGTGCCGCTGGAGGAGGACTACCTCGCGGACGGGAAGCGGCAGCGCACCTTCGACGTCACCGTGCCGGAGGGCCGACTCTGGGTGATGGGCGACAACCGCGCGAACAGCGAGGACTCCCGCTACCACCAGAACCTCCCCGGCGAGGGGTCGATCCCCCGGGACAACGTCGTCGGCAAGGTCTGGGCGGTGGTGTGGCCGTTCGACCGGCTCGACGTCCTCGACCGGCCGGAGACCTACGAGCAGGTGCTGGACCCACCCGGCTGACCCGCTGACCATGCGCTCCTGACCAAGCGCGGACATCCGGTGCTGCGAACCCCCGGCATGGCTGCTCCCCCGTCCCGCGCCCTCGGCGCCCTCACCGGTCTCCTCTCGGCAGCGGCGGGAGTGGCCGCGAGCGAGGCGACCGCCGCGCTGCTGACCGGCGTGAGCAGCCCGGTCGTCGCGGTCGGCAACCGCGCGGTCGACCTGACGCCGCGGCCGGTGAAGGAGTGGGCGGTCGACACCTTCGGTGCCGCGGACAAGCCGCTGCTGCTGGCCGGGATCGCGGTCGTCGTCGCGCTGGTCGCGGCGGCCGCGGGCGCCGTGGGGGTACGACGGCCGCGGCTCGCCGCCGGGGTGTTCCTGCTCCTCAGCGTCGTCGCCGGGTCGGTCGCCGTGACGGACCGGGCGGCGGACGCAGGGGTCGGGCCACGGCTGCTCCCGGTCGCGGCCCTCGCCGCCGTCGCGGTCGGGGCGCTGCTGGTGCTGCTGCGGTCGCTGCGCCCCGCCGCCCGGACCCGGTCCGACCGGCGCACCTTCCTGCTCGCCGCAGCCGCGGTCGCCGGGGTCGCCGCCGCCGGCACCCTCCTCGCCCGTCGGTACGGCGAGCTCGCCGCCGCGGCCTCCCGGGCGGGAGTCCGGCTCCCCCGTCCGGGCTCCCCCGCGCCACCCGTCCCCGCGGGAACCGCGCTCGACGTCGTGGGCATCTCGCCGTACCTCACCCCGAACGACGACTTCTACCGCGTCGACACCGCGCTGCGGGTCCCGGACGTGCCCGTCGAGGGGTGGCGGCTGCGGCTCCGCGGCATGGTCGAGCGGGAGCTGGAGCTCTCCTACGCCGACCTCCTCGACCGCGGGCTGGTGGAGCGACGGATCACCCTGACCTGTGTCTCGAACCCGGTCGGCGGCGAGCTCGCCGGCAACGCCACCTGGCTCGGCGTCCCCATGCACGTGCTCCTGGAGGAGGCCGGGGTGCGTCCGGGCGCCGACGCCGTGCGCTCCCTCAGCGCCGACGGGTTCACCGCCGGCACCCCGCTCTCCGTTCTGGCCGACCCGGACCGAGGGGCGCTGGTCGCCGTCGGCATGAACGGCGAGCCGCTGCCCCTGGAGCACGGCTTCCCCGCCCGGATGGTGACGCCGGGGCTCTACGGCTACGTCTCGGCGACCAAGTGGCTGGTGGAGCTCGAGGTGAGCAGGTTCGCCGACTTCGACGCGTACTGGACCACCCGTGGCTACGCGGAGGAGGCGCCGATCAAGGTCGCGAGCCGGATCGACGTGCCCGGCTCCTTCGCCGGCCTGCGGCCGGGGCGCACGCCGGTCGCGGGGGTCGCGTGGTCGCAGGGGCGGGGCATCGACCGCGTCGAGGTCCGGGTCGACGAGGGCCCCTGGGAGGCGGCGGAGCTCGCAGCCGAGGACGGTGTGGACACCTGGCGGCAGTGGGTCTGGTGGTGGGACGCGGCCCCGGGCAACCACACCCTCGAGGTGCGTGCGACCGACCGCACGGGCACCACCCAGACGTCCCGGCGTGCGCCCATCGCGCCCGACGGCGCCACCGGCTGGCACAGCGTCACCCTGACGGTGGGCTGACAAGAAGTCTGTGATCCCACCAATCCGACGCCGGGCCCCCTGCGAATCCCAAGGCAGACAAGGGAAAACCCCCGCACCCACCCGAAGGGACTGCATTTCCATGCGCCGTTACAAGAAATTCGCCGCCAGTGTGGCTGCGGTGTCCACCGTGGCCATGCTCGCCGCCTGTGGTGACGACTCCGAGCCCAGCGCCGGCAGCTCGTCCGAGTCGACCGACATGGCCAGCGAGGCACCCAGCGAGTCGCCCAGCGAGGAGATGGAGACGGGCATGGACCCGGCTGCGAACCTGGTGGGCCCCGGCTGCGCGGACTACGCCGAGCAGGTCCCCGAGGGTGCCGGCTCGGTGGAGGGGATGGCGCAGGACCCGGTCGCCGTGGCGGCCTCCAACAACCCGCTCCTCAAGACCCTGACCGCCGCGGTCTCCGGTGCGCTGAACCCCGACGTGAACCTCGTCGACACCCTCAACGGCGACGAGTTCACCGTCTTCGCGCCGGTGGACGACGCCTTCGCGGCGGTCCCGAAGAAGACCGTGAACCAGCTCTCGAAGGACGCCGACCTGCTCACCACCGTGCTGACCTACCACGTGGTGCCCGGCCAGATCGCCCCGAGCGACCTCGCCGGCATGCAGGAGACCGTCCAGGGCGAGCCGGTCGAGGTGACCGGCTCCGGGGACGAGCTCATGGTCAACGGCGCCAACGTCATCTGCGGCGGCGTCCAGACCGCCAACGCGACCGTCTACCTCGTCGACGGCGTGCTGATGCCTCCCATGTGACGGGTGCTCACGCTGCACCCCCGTGGCCCCGGTCGTCGACCGGGGCCACGGCTGCGTCCGGGTACCTCGCCTCGCAGAACGAGTTGAGCCTCCGAGCGACGTCCTCCACCACCCGGACGGCGTGGTGGTCGGCCCGCCACGCCGCGTAGAGCCGGACCACGACGAGCCCGTCGCCGCTCTCGACCGCGACCGGCACGAGCCCGAACCGGGGGTCGTCGGAGACCAGCGCGACCCCGCGTCCGGCCGCCGCCACCGCCTGCGCCACCTCGGGGGTGCCCACCTCGGTGGTGGCGCCGAGCCGCACCCCGGCCGCCTGGATCGCGGTGTCCAGAGCCTGCCGGGAGTGCTGCTCGGGGCCGAGGAGCAGCAGCGGCTCCTCCGCGAGCTCCTCCAGCCTCACCGAGGTCCGGTCGGCCCACCGGTGCCCGGGGCGGACGTAGGCCCACACGGGCAACGACGCCAGCGGGAGCGACGCGAGGTGGTCGGGCGGCGGGACCGTGCCGACCGCGAGGTCCGCACCGGTCTCCACCGACGGGTAGATCTGCGCCGGGAGCCGCTCCTCCACCGTCGGCATCGGGTCGGTCGGCCCCCAGGTCGCCAGGAACGGCGCGATCACGTCGGTGAGCGTCGTACCGGGACAGCTGATCGTCATCGTGGTCAACGCGCCGGTGCGCAGGGCCGCGGCCGCGCTGGCGGCGATGTCGGCGCGGGCGACCAGCTCTCGCGCGATCGGCAGGAAGTGGCGCCCCGCCGAGGTGAGCGCCAGCCGCCCCTCGCCACGGGTGAAGAGGGTCAGCCCGAGCCGCCGCTCGAGCTCGCGCAGCTGGCGGGAGAGCGACGGCTGCGCGACGTGCACCACGCGGGCGGCAGCGGTCACGCTCCCCGCGTCGACGACGGCGAGGAAGTAGCGGAGCAGCCGCAGCTCGATGACATACCTCCGAGGCATGGGAGGGGGAACAAACAGGTATTGGACAGTATGGCTCCTCGGGCGTTCGATGAGCGGGTGAGCATCGACCAGAACCGCCGCCTCGTCACCTCGCTCCCGGGCCCCCGTTCCCAGGAGCTCCACGCGCGCAAGAACGCCGCCGTCTCCTCCGGGGTCGGCGTCGGGCTCCCGGCGTACATCGAGAAGGCCGGCGGCGGCATCCTCGTCGACGTCGACGGCAACCACCTCATCGACTTCGGCTCCGGCATCGCCGTGACCACCGTCGGCAACGCCGCCCCCGCGGTCGTCGCCAACGTGCAGGAGCAGGTCGCCGACCTCACCCACACCTGCTTCATGGTGACGCCCTACGAGGAGTACGTCGCCGTAGCCGAGGCGCTCGCCGAGCTCACCCCCGGCGACCACGAGAAGCGCAGCGCGCTGTTCAACTCCGGCGCCGAGGCCGTCGAGAACGCGATCAAGATCGCCCGCACCTACACCGGCCGGGACGCGGTCGTCGCGTTCGACCACGCCTACCACGGCCGGACGAACCTCACGATGGCGTTGACCGCCAAGAGCATGCCGTACAAGCACGGCTTCGGGCCGTTCTCGCCCGAGGTCTACCGCGCGCCGATGGCCTACCCGCTGCGCTGGCCGACCGGCGCCGACCGCTGCGGCGACGAGGCGTTCCAGGCGTTCGTCGACATGGTCCACACCCAGGTCGGCGAGACGAACTGCGCCGCGGTCATCATCGAGCCGATCCAGGGCGAGGGCGGGTTCATCGTGCCGCCGCAGGGGTGGCTGAGCCGCATCGCCGACTTCTGCCGCGAGCACGGCATCGTCCTCATCGCCGACGAGATCCAGACCGGCTTCTGCCGCACCGGCGACTGGTTCGCCTGCGACCACGAGGGCGTCGTCCCCGACCTGATCACCACCGCCAAGGGGATCGCCGGCGGGCTGCCGCTCGCCGCGGTCACCGGCCGCGCCGAGATCATGGACTCCGTCCACAGCGGCGGGCTCGGCGGCACCTACGGCGGCAACCCGGTCGCCTGCGCCGCCGCCCTCGGCGCCATCGCGACGATGAAGGAGACCGACGCCTGCGCCCGCGCCAAGCAGATCGAGGCGCTGTTCGTGCCCCGGCTCGAGGCGCTGCGCAGCAAGTACGACGTGGTGGCCGACGTCCGCGGCCGCGGCGCGATGCTCGCGATCGAGCTCACCGCCGGCGCCGGCGACCTGACGCCGAACCCGAAGGCGACCGCCGCGATCAACGCCTACTGCCACAGCCAGGGGCTGGTCACGCTGACCGCCGGCACGTTCGGCAACGTCTTCCGGTTCCTCCCGCCGCTGTCCTCGCCGGACCACCTGCTGACCGAGGGGCTGGACATCATCGACGAGGCGTTCGCCTCCGTCCTCGGCTGACCAACTCCCCGACGTCGGCATGCCGACCGGGCCCGGTGGGCACGGTCGGCACGACCTCCCCTCCCCACGAGCAAGGCTGGAGCGCATGAACGAGCAGGAACTCCTCGGCAAGATCAACACCGGCCTCTACATCGGCGGTGAGTGGCGCGACTCCTCGGACGGGCGCACCCTCGACGTGGAGGACCCGGCGACCGGGAAGACGCTGACCAGCGTCGCCGACGCGACCGTCGAGGACGGCGCCGCGGCTCTCGACGCCGCCGTGGCCGCGCAGGCCGAGTGGGCGGCGACCCCGCCCCGCGAGCGCGGCGAGCTGCTGCGTTCCGCGTTCGACCTGATCAACGAGCGCGCCGACGAGTTCGCGCTGCTGATGACGCTGGAGATGGGCAAGCCGCTCGCGCAGTCGAAGGGCGAGGTCGCCTACGGCGGCGAGTTCTTCCGCTGGTTCTCCGAGGAGGCCGTGCGCATCGCCGGCCGCTGGTCGACCGCGCCCGACGGCAAGACCCGGCTGGTCACGATGAAGCAGCCGGTCGGCCCGACGCTGATGATCACCCCGTGGAACTTCCCGCTCGCGATGGGGACCCGCAAGATCGGCCCGGCGATCGCCGCCGGCTGCACGATGGTGATCAAGCCCGCCGGCCAGACCCCGCTGACGATGCTGGCGCTCGCCCAGCTCCTCGAGGAGGTCGGCGTCCCGAAGGGCGTCGTCAACGTCGTGACCACGAGCCGCACCGGTGACGTGATGGAGCCGATCATCGGCGACCCGCGGCTCCGGAAGCTCACCTTCACCGGCTCCACCCCGGTCGGGAAGAACCTGGTCCGCCAGTCCGCCGACCAGCTGCTCCGGGTGTCGATGGAGCTCGGCGGCAACGCGCCGTTCCTGGTCTTCGAGGACGCCGACCTCGACGCGGCGGTCGAGGGCGCGATGCTCGCGAAGATGCGCAACATGGGCGAGGCGTGCACCGCGGCCAACCGGTTCCTCGTGCACGAGTCGGTCGCCGACGAGTTCGCCCGCCGGTTCGCCGCGAAGATGGACGAGCAGGTCCTCGGCCGCGGCACCGAGGAGGGTGTGACGGTCGGCCCGCTCATCGACGACAAGCAGCTCGGGAAGGTCGCCGAGCTCGTCGACGACGCCACCTCCCGCGGCGCCTCCGTGGTGACCGGCGGCTCGAAGACCGGCGACGCCGGGTACTTCTTCCAGCCGACCGTCCTCAAGGACGTCCCCGCCGAGGCCGACCTGGTCCGCGAGGAGATCTTCGGGCCGGTCGCGCCGATCACCACGTTCTCCGAGGAGGACAAGGCGGTCCAGATGGCCAACGACACCGAGTACGGCCTCGTCGCCTACGCCTTCACCACCGACCTCGGTCGTGCGGTGCGGGTCAGCGAGTCGCTGCACTTCGGGATGGTCGGCGTCAACCAGGGGATCGTCTCGAACCCCGCCGCGCCGTTCGGTGGCGTCAAGCAGTCCGGCTTCGGCCGGGAGGGCGGCATCGAGGGGATCGAGGAGTACCTCGACGTCAAGTACGTCGGGATCGCCCCCTGACCTGACGCGCCGTGAGGGGCTGGCGTCGAGCCGCCCCTCGTGGCGCGCGGGGGGCGTTGAGCCGCCCCTCGTGGCTCAGTCGCCCGGCCACTCCCCGGTCCAGCGCTCGAACGCCCGGGCGCCGCCGCGGTTCACGATGGTGCGGACGACGGCGAAGATCGCGCCCTGGATCGCGGCGGCCGTCAGGATCTCCTTGAGCGGGTACTCGGTCTCCAGCGGCCCCGGCGGGTCGGAGGCCGGCCCGGGCGTCGCGCGCTTCCACACCTGGTCGAAGATCTTCCCGGCGATGAGCCCGGCGATGAGGCTGCTCACGAGCCCCACCGGCCGGTAGAGGACCATCGCGGACTTGCTCGTCTGCTTCTCCGGCTTCATGGGGCCACCGTTCCCCCACGTGCAGGGGTCAACCGGCTTCGACCAGCGCGGACACCAGCGCCCGCAGGTGCTCCTCCACGTGCTCGCGACCGAGCCCCTGGTCGTGGCGGAGCGACCCCCAGGTGGTCACCTCGAGCGCGGTGGTCAGCAGGGTCGCGAGCCGCTCCCGTCGTACGCCGCGCCGACGGGCGAGCTGCGGAGCGAGCACGGAGGTGACCCACTCCCGGTGAGCGGCCCGACCACCGGAGACCAGCTCGGCGAGCTCCTCGTGGCGGAGCGCGAGCGCCTGCATCCGCAGGGTCCCGTCGCCACGCTCCTCGTAGTCGGCGACCACCACCGAGACGACCGACGAGACGTCGCCGACCACGGCCCGGGATCGCACCGCCTCGATCCGGGGCGCCACTCGCTCGGCCACCCCGGTGACGTAGAGCTGCAGCTTGCTGCCGAAGTGGTTCACCACCGTCTGCTGGGAGACACCGGCGGCCTTCGCGACGTCGGCGAGCGTGACCTCGTCGTACCACCGCCCCTCGAAGGAGCGCTCGGCCGCGTCGAGGATCGACTCGCGGGTGCGGCGTACCGACTCGGCGCGAGCCGACATGTCGTAGCTGCGGCGGCCCATGGTCCCTCATTTCGTTGGGACTTGACACAAATGATTTGTGCCTCACACTAACAGAAACGTCAGCGAACCGGAGGCCGCCATGTCGCGCTTTCTCGTCTACACCGCTCCCGCGGTCGGGCACGTGCTCCCGCTCGTCCCCGGGATGCTCGAGCTGCAGCGCCGCGGCCACGCCGTGCACGTGCGCACGCTCCCCTCGCTCGTCGGGATCCTGCAGGAGCTGGGGCTCGACGCGGCCCCGGTGTCGCCCGGCGTCCTCGGGGTGACCGTCACCGACTTCGAGGCGACCACCGACGCGGAGCGGCTGGCCAAGGGGTACGTCGACCTGATGGAGCGGGGGCGCCACGACGGTCCCGACCTCGAGCGGGCGATCGCCGAGGTCCGCCCGGACGCGCTGGTCGTCGACGTGATCTCCTACGGTGCCCAGGCCCGCGCCGAGGCGTCCGGGCTGCCGTGGGCGCTGAGCATGCCGTCGCTCGCGCCGTTCCCCGGCCGTGGGATCCCGCCGTACGGGCTGGGGATGCGGCCGGCGCGCACGCCGCTCGGCCGGGTGCGCGACGCCGTGCTGTGGCCGCTGGTCGAGCGGCACTTCGGCAAGGCCATGCTGCCCGGGTGCAACGCCCTGCGGGCCGAGGCCGGGCTCGCCCCGCTCGCCTCGCCGCTGGAGCTGTACCGCGCACCGTCGCGGGTGCTGGTGATGACCGGCCCGCCGTTGGAGTACCCGCGGGACGCGGTGCCGGCGAACGTCTGCTTCGTCGGGTTCCAGCCCTGGGACGCGCCGGGGTCGGCGCCGGAGTACCTCGCCGAGCCGGGCGACCCCTGGGTGCTGGTGACCTGCTCCAGCGACTACCAGGGCGACGAGGAGCTCGCCCGGGTGGCGGTCGAGGCGCTGGCCGACGAGCCGGTGCGCGTGCTGGTGACGCTGGGCCACGCCGAAGGCGTCCCGGAGCTGCCAACGGCGCGCAACGTCCGCGTCGAGCAGTTCGTCTCCCACGGCCACGTGCTGCCGCGCGCCGCGGCGGTCGTCTGCCACGGAGGCATGGGGATCGTCGCGAAGTCGGTGGCGGCCGGAGTGCCCCTCGTGTGCGTGCCGTTCGGCCGCGACCAACCGGAGATCGCGCGGCGGGTGGCGGAGTCGGGTGCCGGCGTGGTGGTGAAGCAGAATCAGCTCCGCGCCGACCGGCTCCGCACCGCCGTACGGCGGGCGCGGGGGCTGTCGTCCGAGGCGGACCGTGCCGCGCGGGTGATGGCCGAGCACAGCGGCCCCGGGCCGCTGGCGACCGCCGTCGAGGAGCTGGTCCCGAACGGTCACCCGGTGGGGTGAGCGACCAGCGCGAGGAGCCTTCCGTCCTGGACCCGGTTCCACGTGAAACCGGCCGCCCTGAGGTGCTCCCCCACCGGACCGTCCACCCGCGGGTCGCCCGGGGTCATCAGCTCGTACCCGACGACGAACCGGCCGCCCGGGGCGAGGAGCCGTCGCACCACGGCGAGCTCCGCAGTGGCCGGCCCGGTCCAGAAGACGTTGACGTCGATCGCCAGCACCCGGTCGAACCGCTCCTCGAGCTCGAGCGTGGCGAGGGTGCTCCGGACGAAGGTGGCGGCCGGGTTCCGTGCGGCGGCCCGCCGTACGGCGGTGGCCGAGCGGTCGACGCCGACATACCGCCCGGTCGTCAGCCGCGCGCCGAGCAGCTCCGCGGCGAATCCGACCCCGCAGCCGACCTCGAGCACCGTCGAGCCCGGCTCGACGTCGAGCAACCCGACCGCCCAGGCGTGCCGGTTCACGTGCGCACGACCTCCCGGCCGCGCTGGCGGGCGGCCACCGTCCACGGCAGCGTGAGGAGGAGCGCCCACGCCACCGTGATGATCGCGATCTCGGCGACGACGTACCACGGCCACGGCCCGAGGAGATCCAGCAGCGAGGCCGACCGCGGCTTGGCGTTGAGGTAGCCGTAGTTGGTGTCGACGACGACGTTGAAGAGGAAGACGACGACCGCCCAGGCCAGCGTCGCGCCGACGGTGAACCGGTAGAGCCGCCAGGTCGGACGGACGCCGAGCCCCCAGGTCAGGTATGCCGCGGACCAGACGACCAGGAAGTGCAGCGCCCAGAAGCCGAAGTACCTCGGGTGCGGGAACCCCTCGGCCAACGACGGCGTCAGCACGCCCTGCGAGGTCAGCGTCAGCCCGACGTAGTAGGTGAACGCCGACGCCCGCGGCGACCTGGTCCAGAGCGCGACCACGGTCATCAGCGTCGCGAGGTCGCAGAGCGCGAGCGGGAGCGACGTGTCGACGTCGAAGTCCCCGGGAGTCAGCTGGTAGCCCTGCATCGCCAGCGCGACGACGGCGAGCACCACCGCCGCCGTCCGGCGCGCGGGGAGCTCGAGGGGCGTGTCCCGGTGTGCCCGCCCCCAGGCAGCCGCGACCACCAGCCCGGCGACGAAGATCCCCAGCAGCACCAGGTGCTCGCCCGAGAAGGCCTCGAAGCGGGTGGTGGCGGCGAGCGGGGTCACCCGTCCATGGTGCCCGTCCCCTCACCTGCGCGCCTGAGCACGATTGCTCAACCCAGCGACTTCGCCCACTCCGCGACCCGCGCTGCCGATTCCTCGTCGGAGAGGTCCTCGACCCGGGTCATCACCGACCAGCGGACGCCGAAGGGGTCGCGGATGCTGGCGTAGCGGTCACCGGAGACGAAGTTCGTCACCGGCTCGCGCACCGTGGCGCCGTGCTCGACGGCCCGCGCGACGACCGCGTCGACGTCGGGTCGGTACAGCCCCATCGAGTAGCAGTCGTCCTCCCCCTCCGGCTTCGGGACGAGGTGGAACGCCGGGTTCGGGTCGCCGAGCTGGAGCTGGCCCTGCCCGAGGTCGAGGACGGCGTGCGCGACGATCGTGCGGCCGTCGGGGCCGGGCATGTCCGTACGATCGACGAGCCGGGCGCCGAACACCTCGGTGTAGAAGGTGATCGCGGCCTCGGCAGGCTCGACGACGAGGAACGGTGTCAGCGAGGTCGCGGACCTCGGGGTCCCGTCGACGGTGTGCTCGCCGTTCGCCGGGGCGCGCAGCTCGGTGGCGGGCTGGGTCGTGGTCTCGGTGGTGGTCTCGGTCATGGCACGACGGTAGGAGTGGTCGGCAGGTGGGCGCTTGAACGGACGCGACAGCTCCGGCGGCTCGTCGACGCCGCGCTCCAAGGGACACCTCAACCCCGGGGAGTCGGCGCCGATCAGCCGCTACCCGGTCGAGCCCGACCTCGCGTCATACGTCCGGCACTTCTGGATCCCCGAGTGGGAGCTGCCGGAGGGTGCGTCGGTGACCGCCCGCGTGCTCGGCTACCCGACGCTCAACCTCGTCGTCGACCCCACCGGCGTCCTGGTCACCGGCCCGACCCGACGGGAGAGCCAGCGCGTGCTCTCGGGACGCGGGTGGGCGGTCGGCGTGCTGCTCCAGCCGGCGGCGACGCCGGCGCTGGGGTACGACGCGGAGCAGCTCGTCGACTCCGGGCGGCCGCTGGACGAGCCGGAGCTGCAGGGCTCCGTCGTCGCGGCGATGGACCGGCCGGGCGAGCGCGAGGGACGCCACGCCGCAGCGGTCGCGGTGATGACCGCGTGGTTGCGGGACCGGCTCGGACCGGTCACCGACCAAGGGCTGCTCGCGAACCGCGCCGTCGAGCTGGTCGAGGGCGACCCGACCTTGACGCGGGTCTCGGAGCTCACCGAGCGGCTGCACGTCTCCGGCCGGACGCTGCAGCGGGCGGTGCGGCGGTGCACCGGGTTCACGCCGGCCGAGGTGGTCCGGCGACGCAGGCTCCAGGAAGCGGCCGACCGGCTCCGCCGCGGCGAGTCGGACGACCTGTCGACGGTGGCGCAGGAGGTCGGGTACGCCGACCACGCACACATGACCCGGGACTTCCGGACCGCTCTGGAGGAGCCACCGAGCCAGTTCCGCCGCCACCGCTGACGGTCGAGCCGCCCGTCGTGGCGCGTGCCCGACCTACGATGCGGCCATGGCGCGCCCCCGGAACCGGAAGGCGAGGGTCGACGACGTCCACGAGACGGCGCTCGCGATGCCGCACGTGACGGTGGACGGTACGTCGGGGCGGCCGGTGTACCAGGTCGGCGGCAAGTCGTTCGTGTTCTTCCGGACCCGCCGTCCCGACGCGTTCGACCCGGAGACCGGCGAGCGGTACGACGACGTGATCGTGATCTGGGTGGCCGACGAGGGCGAGAAGGCGGCGCTGGTCGAGGACCCGTCGACGCCGTTCTTCACCACCCCGCACTTCGACGGCCACCCCTCCGTGCTCCTGCGCGGGTCCCGGATCGGTGAGGTCACCCGCAACGAGGTCGTCGAGCTCGTCCAGGACGCGTGGCTCTCCCGCGCCTCCGCGCGTCGCGCCCGCCAGTGGCTGGAGTCGCTCGACCCGGAGGACCCTCGGTTCGTGCCGCCCGTACGACGCTGAGCCGCACCACGAGGGGCGGCTCAACAGTCCCGACGCGCGCCACGAAGGGCGGCTCAACACACCCCAGCGCGCGCCACGAAGGGCGGCTCAACACACCCCAGCGCGCGCCACCAGGGACGTCAGGTGTCGGCGAGGGACTTCGAGAACCACACCGACTTGCCGCTCCCGGTCGCCCGGGAGCCCCACCGGTCGGCGAGGACGGAGACGATGTGCAGCCCGCGGCCGTGCTCGTCGTCGTCGGCGGCCCTGCGCCGGCGGGGCCGGTAGACGGCGCGGTCCTGCACCTCGAAGACGATCTCGCTGCCGGTCCGCCGCAGCCGCAGGTCGATCGGGGCGCGGCCGTGCATGAGGGCGTTGGTGACCAGCTCGCTCGCCATCAGGACCACCTCGTCACAGATCTCCTCGGCCACCCTCCACGCCTGGAGGTGGGTGAGGACCATCCGGCGCGCCTCGGCCACCGCCCGCTCGCCGCCGGCCAGCCGGTGGCTGACCGCGGCCTCGAACGGCTCCGCGTCGACCCGGGCGATGAGGATCGCGATGTCGTCCTCGTGCCCCTCGGGGAGCAGCGAGGCGACCAGCTGCTCGGGCAGCCCGTCGAGCGTCGAGGACGAGTGCCGCTGCAGCTGGGTGGCGAGGGCGTCGATGCCGACGTCGATGTCGCGGGTGCGGCGCTCGACCAGCCCGTCGGTGTAGAGCGCGACCGTCGAGCCGCGGTGGAGCCGGACGCTCTCGGTGCGCATCCCGAAGTACCCCGCCCCCAGCGGCGGTCCGGCGGCCGCGAGCCGGACGGGCGGCTCGTCGGGGTTGACCAGCAGCGCCGGAAGGTGGCCGGCGTTGGCGTAGCGGAGCGTCTGGTCGGTCGAGTCGAAGACCGCGTAGAAGCAGGTGACGATCTGGTCGCCGCCCATGTCCTGGACGATGCCGTCGAGGTACTCGAGCATCTCGGCCGGCGGCAGGTCGAGCTTGGAGAAGGCCCGGATCGCCGACCGGAGCTGCCCCATCCCGGCGGCGGCGCTGACCCCGCGCCCCATCACGTCGCCGACGACGAGCGCGGTGCGGCCGGCGCCGAGCTCGATGATGTCGTACCAGTCGCCGCCGACCTGGGTGCCCTGGACGCCGGCGCGGTAGTACGTCGCCACCTCGAGGTGCTCGACGTCGAACGACCGCTCCGGCAGCAGGCTGCGCTGGAGGGCGTCGGCGATCAGGTGCTCGCGCTCGGCCGCCTGCTGACGGGCGGACGCCTCGGCGAGCGCCTGCTCGGTGCGCCGCTGCTCGGTGATGTCCTGGACCGACCCGCGGAGCACCACCGGCCGGCCGCCCACCACCTCGGTCACCTCGCCGCGGACGGTGAGCAACCGTTGCCACCCGGAGGGCGTGACGAGGCGGGCCTCGTACTCGATCAGGGTGTCGGGGCCGGCGCCCACGAGCGAGTGGCGGACCAGCTCCTGGTCCTCCTCGTGCACCAGCCGGCCGACGACGGCCTCCCAGTCCAGCGGCCCGTCCTGCTCGACCTCGAGCAGCCGCGCGAGCTCGTCGGAGACCACCATCTCGCCGGTGCGCAGGTCGATCTCCCAGCTCCCGACCCGGGCGAGCCGCTGGGCCTGGTCCAGCAGCTCCTGGCTGCGCTCGAGCGTCGACCGCACCCGGCGCACCTTGTCGAGCTCGAGGTTGACCCGCACCCGGGCGAGCAGCTCGCGGGCCGAGAACGGCTTGACCAGGTAGTCGTCGGCGCCGGCCTCGAGCCCCTCGACCGTGCCCTCCTCGCCGGCCCGGGCG
Source organism: Nocardioides caldifontis (assembly GCF_008087345.1). Classification (GTDB taxonomy): domain Bacteria; phylum Actinomycetota; class Actinomycetes; order Propionibacteriales; family Nocardioidaceae; genus Marmoricola_A; species Marmoricola_A caldifontis. The sequence goes on from NZ_VHIB01000001.1 coordinate 259,869, forward strand.
GACAGCATGATCACCGGCACCCCCGTCGTCGCCGGGTCGGCGTGCAGCCGCTCGAGCAGCCCGAACCCGTCGAGCCGCGGCATCATCACGTCGGTCAGCACCAGGTCGGGGCGGACGACGGCGACCTTCTCGAGAGCGTCGACCCCGTCCTCGGCGGTCGCCACGTCGTAGTCGTCGGCGAGCAACGAGGCGACGTACTCCCGCATGTCGGGGTTGTCGTCGACGACCAGCACCGTCGGGCGGTCGCCGTGCTCGACCGGGCCGAGGACGTCCGCGTCGTCGCTCTCCTCGAGCCACCGCATCGCCTCGGAGACGAAGCCCCGCGCCTGCTGGGCCGCTTCGGTGCCCTCCACGCCCGCCTGTGCGGGCGCCTCGGCCACCAGCTCCGCGGGCAGGTGGGTGCTGCCGAGCGGCAGCCGGACCGTGAACGTGGTGCCCTCGCCCTGGGTGCTCTCCGCGCCGACCGTGCCGCCGTGCAGCGCGACGAGCTCGGCGACCAGCGCGAGCCCGATGCCGGACCCCTCGTGGGTCCGCGAGCGCGCGCCCGGGACCCGGTGGAACCGCTCGAAGAGGTGCGGCAGCTCGGCCTCGGGGATCCCGACGCCGGTGTCGGCGACGGTCAGCTCCGCCTCGCCGTCGACGTCGCGGAGCCGGACGGTGATCGAGCCGTCGAAGGTGAACTTCAGCGCGTTCGAGACGAGGTTGAGCACGATCTTGGCCCAGTGCTCGGCGTCGACGTACGGCCGGCTCGGCAGCGGCGGGCAGTCGATCTCCAGGCGGATCCCGGCCCGGGCCGCCGCGGAGTCGAACATCGTGGCCAGCTCGGTGGTGTACTTCGCGAGGTCGAGCTGCTCGAAGCGGCCGGTGACCTTCCCGGACTCGAGCCGGGAGAAGTCGAGCAGGCTGTTGACGAGGCGGAGCAGCCGCTGGCCGTTGCGGTGGATCACCTCGACCCGCTCGCGCTGCCGCGGCGGGAGCGGCTCGGCGTCGTCGGCGAGCGCGTCCTCGGCGGGGCCGAGCAGCAGCGTCAGCGGGGTGCGGAACTCGTGGCTGACGTTGGTGAAGAAGTCGGTCTTCGCCCGGTCGAGCTGGGCGAGGGTCTCCGCCCGTTGCCGCTCGAACTCGAAGGCCCGCGCGTCGGTCAGCGCGGCCGCGAGGTGGCCGGCGATCAGCTCGACGAACCCCTCGTAGCCGTCGTCGAGCGCGCGGTAGGGGTTGAGCCCCACGACCAGGAAGCCGTACGGCGACGCCTGCGCGGCCTGGGCCAGCGGCACGACGATCGCCTGGGTCGGCGGTTCGCTCCACGCGCCGGTCGGCAACGACCCGAACCGGGAGCGGAGCTCGTCGACCACCACGCTCTGCGACCCGGCCGCCGGCGTCACCGGCCAGGCACCGTCGGAGTCGAGGCTCAGCGTCGTCGGCGCCGCCTCGTGGTGGCTGTCGGTGAAGCCCGTCGTCCCGACCCGCACCGCGGTCCGCCCGTCGGGCTCGAAGCGGTAGATCAGCGTGAACGGCAGCGACTCAGGGTTGTGCGCCAACGTGTCGCAGACCGAGGCGATCGTCTCGGCCTCGGTGAGCCCGCTGCGGCGGGTGCCGAGGTCACGGAGCGTCGTCATCCGGCGCGCGGAGATGACCTGCTCGGTGTCCTCCTTGACCACGCAGAGCATCCCGGCGATCGAGCCGTCGTCCGCGGCCAGGGGGCTGTAGGAGAAGGTGTGGTAGGTCTCCTCGAGGTAGCCGCTGCGCTCCAGGAACAGCTGGAGGTTCTCGTCCCAGGTGGCCTCACCGGTGGTCATCACCCGGTCGATGCGCGGGCCGATGTCGGGCCAGATCTCCGACCAGACCTCGGAGGCGGGGCGGCCGAGCGCCCACGGGTACTTCGAGCCGAGCGTGTCGCGGCGGTAGGCGTCGTTGCAGAAGAACGTCAGCTCGGGGCCCCACGCCATCCACATCGAGAACTTCGACGTGAGCAGGATCCGCACCGAGTTCTGCAGCGCCTGGGGCCACTTCTCGGGAGGCCCCATGGGGGTGGCGTCCCAGTCGACGGCCAGGTGGTCAGCTCCGATGCGGCCACGGCCCTCGAGGAATCTGCGCATCTCCGTCCCGTCCACGTCGCGGTGCCACGGGCCGCCTCGTGACCGGCCTCGGGGCGAGGATATCCGGGCTCACCACTCGACGATCCCGCAAGTCGGCGGGTGTTCACGGGGTGGGCGGCACCCTGCGGACGACGGTTCCGTCCCCGGCGAACGACACGTATCCCGACTGCCCGACGTCGGCGGTCGCGTAGCCCCACAGGAAGGCGCCCTCCTCGTCGGGTGCGCGCACGATGACGTACGCCGTCGTGGGGTCCTCGACCAGGGCCAGCGCCTCGCCGAGCGCCCTCGTCACCAGCTCCGGGTCGAGGGCGGCGAGGTCGATCACGGGGCCCTGCACGAGCTGCTCGTACTCCTGGGCGCCGAGGCTGCCGTTCCAGTAGTACGACCGCGACCGGTCGGGTGCTCCGGGGACGGGCAGGTCGAGCACGGCGTACTCCGGGTAGAGCACCACGCGGTGCGCCTCCGTCGATCCCGTCTCCTCGGCGACCACCTCGACCAGCTCGGCCAGCCCGCGCGCGGACTGGACGTCGGGAGGTACGACGGGCTCCTCTCCGCCGAAGGCCAGCCCGCCCGGGTCCCGGGGCCGGTCGGCGTCGCCGTCGCGGCCGGCGAGCACGCCGCCGACGATCGACCCGATGGTGACCAGCACGACCGCCGCGGGCAGCACCAGCCACTGCCAGGGTCCTCGCAGCGGACGGCCCACCGGACCGGCCTCGCGGTCCCGCACCCCCGGATCGTCCACGGCGGCCTCCTGTCGGCCGTCATCCTGGCAGCGCCGGCCCGGGTTGACCCGGGCCTTTCGGACCACGCGGCACGCATGCCTTGACAGGCATATGTCGTGACCGACATATTGGCGGGGTGGAGCAGCTCTGGAACGCCCTCGCCGACCGCAACCGGCGCGCGGTCCTCGACGCGCTCGCCGAGGGGGAGCTCTCGGTGGGCGAGCTCGTCGAGCGGCTGGGGATGAGCCAGCCGCGCACGTCGAAGCACCTCCGGGTGCTCCGCGAGGCGGGGCTGGTGCGGGTGCAGACCCAGGGGCCGCGCCGGCTCTACCGGGTCGAGCCGAGACCGATGGCCGAGCTCGACGCCTGGCTGGCGCCGTACCGCCGGATGTGGAACCGCAGCCTCGACCGGCTGGGCGAGCAGCTGGACCGTGAGGAGGAGGACTGATGCAGGTCACCGACGAGGGCACGTACGTCGAGGTGGACGGCCGGCCGGCCGTGCGGTTCGAGCGGATCTACCCGCACCCCGTCGAGCGGGTGTGGCGCGCGGTCACCGACCCCGACGAGCTCCGCGGATGGTTCCCCTCGCCGGAGGTGACGATCGAGCCGCGCGAGGGCGGGACGATCACGATGGCCGGCGACCCCTACGCACCCGAGGCGAGCACGTCGCGCGTCCTGGTGTGGGACCCGCCGTCGCGGTTCTCCTTCGAGTGGGACGGTGACGAGCTGCACCTGACGTTGGCCCCTCACGAGGACGGCTGCCGGCTCACCTTCGTCAACGTGCTGGCGACCGAAGGGTCGGCCGCCCGCAACGCCGCCGGCTGGGAGGTCTGCCTGCGCTCGCTCGGCGAGGTGCTCGCGGGACGGCCGGGCGGCGACCAGCACGGGTCGATGGAGGAGTTCCGACCGATGCTGGAGAGGTACAAGGCGGCCGGGATGCCCGACGACGGGTGGCTCCCCGAGGAGCCGTAGGTCAACGAGGGCCGACGACCTCGTACCTCGCACAGAGGAAGGCGCCGTTCCGGTCGAACTCCTTCAGCCGTAGGTCGAACGGCGCGGTGAACAGCGGGCGGCCCGCTCCGAGGAACACCGGTGCGATCGACACGACCACCTCGTCGAGCAGCCCCTCGGCGGCGAAGTCCGCGGCGAGCCCGCCCCCGCCGACCATCCACAGGTCCTTGCCCGCGGCCGCGGCGACCATCTCGTCGTACACCTCCTTGACGGGGGCGGAGGTGAACCGGATCCCGTCGCCGATCGGCGTGAGCTCGCGGTGGGTGAAGACCCAGGCCGGCTGCGTGTAGGACCACGCCTCGCCGGTGCGGGTGAGGTGGTCGACGATCCACTCGTACGTCGTCGCGCCCATCGCGATCGCCCCGATGCCGGCCATGAACTCCTCGAAGCCGAACGGCCCGGAGTCGTCGTGCTCCTGGACGAACAGCCACTCGAGCGAGTCGTGCTCGTCGGCGAGGAAGCCGTCCAGCGTGGTGGCGGTGTTGAAGGTCATCCGGGTCATGACTCCTCCTCGAGTCGTCGGCGCAGCCATAGGATCGGGTCGCCCTCGCCGGGCGGGCGGCCGAGCAGCTGCCGGGCCAGCTCGCGGCGGTGGGCGGAGTAGGTGATCACGTGGGCGAGGACGCTGCCGAGCACGAAGCTCTCGGGCGGGTCGCAGAGCGCGTCGACGAGCCGGTCCTGCCAGGCACCGCGCCGCTCGACGTCGCGGACCATCGCCAGCCAGCGCGGCGCGACGGCGTCGTGGCGGTCGAGCAGCGAGACGACGTCGCGCGGCCGGGACGGGGGGACGTCCTCGCCCTCGATCGAGGCGAGCCAGACCTCCTTGGAGAACACGAGGTGCTCGAGGAGCTGGCCGAGCGTCTCGTCCGGGCCGTCCCAGGTGAGGATCGTGTGCTCGGGGAGGCGGACCCGTTCGAGCTCCTCGTCCGGCACCCCCTTGGCCGCCTCGAGGAGCGCCCGGGTGTCGTCGAGGTCGTGGTGGACCATCAACGCGGTGACGTCGCCGCCGGCCGGGCGGGAGCCGCTCTCCACCCACAGCGACATCGGCGGGTGGAAGTGGATGCCGTTGGGCGCCGGCAACCAGTGGCCGGCCGGGCGCTGGCTCGGCGGCTGCCCGAACGCCTTCGCGAACGCCCGGGTGAACCCCTCCACCGAGTCGTAGCCCGCCTCGAACGCCGCGTCGGTCACCGACGCGCCCCGGCGCAGCCGCCACGCCGCCCGCTCGAGCATCACACGGCGGCGCATCGCCACCGGCGGCTCGCCCGCGTGGCGGCTCAGCTCGCGGCTGAAGTGGTACGGCGAGGCGTAGGCACCCCCGGCCATCTCGGCCAGCGAGCCGTGCTCCTCGTCGAGCACGGCGTCGAGCAGCTCACGGAGCCGGTCGCGTCCTGTCATGACGCCAGTCTCGACCCGCCCGGCCTCCCTGCGCCCGACCGTTCTTGCTGTTCGATGGTTGAGCCTGTCGAGACCGCTCACCACCTGCCGTGCACGTGCTCCCGGACCTCCTCGTCGTAGACCGCCCGCAGCGCCTCCTGCTGCTCACCCGTCAACGGCGGCAGCGAGGCGGCGCCGGCGTTGCCCCGGGCCTGCTCGGGGTTGCGGGCGCCCGGGATCACGGTGCTCACGCCCGGCTGGTCGACGACCCACCGCAGGGCCAGCTGGGCGGTGGTCGCGCCCTCCGGGGTCAGCCCGGCGACCCGTCGCGCCGCCCGGACGCCGACCTCGAACGGCACCCCGGCGAACGTCTCGCCGACGTCGAACGCCTCCCCGCGCCGGTTGAAGGTGCGGTGGTCGTCGGCGGCGAACGTCGTGCTCTCGTCGTACTTCCCGGAGAGCAGGCCGCTGGCGAGCGGCACCCGCGCGATGATCCCGACGCCGGCCTCCCGGGCGGCCGGGAGCACCTGCTCGAGCGGCTTGCGGCGGAAGACGTTGAGGATGATCTGGACGGTGGCGACGCCGGGGCGCCGGATCGCGCGGAGCGCCTGGTCGGCGGTCTCGACGGAGACGCCGTACGCCGCGACCGCACCCTCGTCGACGAGCGTGTCGAGGGCGTCGTAGAACCGGTCGTCGTCGTACACCGCGTCGGGCGGACAGTGGAGCTGGACGAGGTCGAGCCGGTCGGTGCCGAGGTTGCGTCGGGACCGGTCGGTCCACTCCCGGAACGCGTCGAGGGTGTACCCCTCGGCCACGAACGGGTCGGCCCGGCGCCCCATCTTCGTGGCGACGGTGAGCCCCTCGGTCCCGCGCTCCCGGAGGAACCGGCTGATCAGCTGCTCGCTGCGCCCGTCGCCGTACACGTCAGCGGTGTCGAGGAAGGTCACCCCGCTGTCGACCGCCGCCTGCAGCACGGCGAGCGCGTCGTCCTCCGACACCTCGCCCCAGTCCGCGCCCAGCTGCCAGCAGCCCAGCCCGATCACCGACACCTCGCGGCCCGTCCGGCCGAGCGTCCTCGTCTCCATCACGTCCTCACCCTCTCCGTCACGACCGACCCGAATCCCTTCCAAGGTGGTTGAGCCTGTCGGAACCACTCCTCGGTGCCCGGGTGGTTCCGACAAGCTCGACCACCCATGCGAGCTCGACCACCCTCATCCCGCCCGCGCCTCGTCCAGCGCGAGCAGCACCGCTCCCCGGACCGCCGCGTCGGCGCCGAGCGCGCCGGCCTCGATCCGGGTCCGGTGGCCGCCGATCTCGCGGCTCCGCACCGCCTCCTCCAGCGACGTCCGGAGCGCAGCCGGTCCCGGCACCAGCGAGCCCGACAGGACGAGCAGCCGCGGCGAGGTCAGCGCGACCAGCCAGGACGCGGCGGTGCCGAGCACCTGGCCCGCCTCGCCGGCCGCCGCCGCGACCGCCGGGTCGTCCACGTCGGCGAGCGCCACGAAGGTCGGCTCCCCCGTGCGGCGGCGCACCCGGTGGCCGGTCGCCCGCTCCACCGCCCGTCGTACGGCGGGGCCGGAGGCGAGCGTCTCCACGCATCCCCGGCGACCGCAGCCGCACCGCTCGGTCGCCCCGGGCCAGGCGCAGTGGCCGAGCTCCCCGGCCGTCCCGTCCGCCCCGTCGAGCAGCCGACCGCGCTCCACGACCGCGGCGCCGACCCCCTCGTCCTCGAAGAGCAGCACCACGTCGTCCTCGCCGACCGCCACTCCCTCGCGGTGCTCGGCGACCATCGAGCACTGGGCGGCGCCGCGCACCACCACCGGCACCGAGCGGAGCCGCCGCCCGACGAGCTCGGCGACCGGCACGTCGCGCCAGCCGAGGTTCGGCGCGAGCACGCAGGTCCCGGTCGCCGGCTGCACCAGCCCGGTCACGCTGATCCCGACCGCCCGGAGCCGGCGCAGCCCACCGCGCCGCCGGAGGAGCTCCTGGAGCGCCGTGCACACCCGGTCGACGACCACCTCGGGCGTCCGCCCGGAGCGGCGTACCTCGAGGTCGACCGGCTCCACCGTGCTGCCCAGGGCGTCGGCGAGCACCACCCTCGTCCGCCCGACACCGAGCTCGACACCGGCCACGAAGGCCCGGTCCGCGGCGTACTCCAACCGCGTCGCCGGTCGGCCTCCCCCGGGCTCGGGGTCGCCCCGGCCGAGCTCGCGCACGACGCCGTCGGCGAGCAGGGACGCCACGATCGTCGAGACCGTCTGCTTCGACAGCCCGGTCCGGCGGGCGAGCTCGGCGCGCGAGGTCGGCCCCGCGACGCGCAGCTGCTGCACGACGAGCGTCGTGTTCGCCTCCCGGAGGGAGCTCGAGCCTTGACCGGCCACGAGGCGCGAGCGTACGTTGACCGGGCTAGTTAGTCCAACCCTTGGACTAACGTGGACTTCCCCGGAGGAACCCGTGTCCGACACCCTGACGCCCACGCCCGAGGACAAGTTCACCTTCGGGCTCTGGACCGTGGGCTGGACCGCCCGCGACCCGTTCGGCGAGGCCACCCGCGCCCCGCTCGACGCCGTCGAGGCGGTCCACAAGCTGGCCGGGCTGGGCGCCTACGGGATCACCTTCCACGACGACGACCTGGTGCCGTTCGGTGCCGACGACGCCGACCGCGACAAGCGGATCGCGGCGTTCAAGAAGGCGCTCGACGAGACCGGGATGGTCGTCCCGATGGCCACGACGAACCTCTTCACCCACCCGGTGTTCAAGGAGGGCGGTCTCACCGCCAACGACCGCTCCGTGCGCCGCTACGCGATGCGCAAGGTGATGCGGAACCTCGACCTGGCGGCCGAGCTCGGCGCGAAGACCTACGTCTTCTGGGGCGGCCGCGAGGGTTCCGAGACCGAGGCGAGCAAGGACGTCCGCGCGGCGCTCGACCGGTTCCGCGAGGGGCTGGACACCCTGGCGGAGTACTGCATCGACAACGGCTACGACATCCGCTTCGCCCTCGAGCCGAAGCCCAACGAGCCGCGCGGCGACATCCTGCTCCCGACCGTCGGCCACGCGCTGGCGTTCATCTCCTCGCTCGAGCACAGCGACCGCGTCGGGCTCAACCCCGAGGTCGGCCACGAGCAGATGGCGGGGCTCAACTTCGTCCACGGCATCGCCCAGGCGCTCTGGCACGGCAAGCTCTTCCACATCGACCTCAACGGCCAGCGCGGCATCAAGTACGACCAGGACCTCGTCTTCGGCCACGGCGACGTGCTCAACGCGTTCTTCCTCGTGGACCTTCTGGAGACCGGCGGCTACGACGGCCCGCGCCACTTCGACTACAAGCCGCTGCGGACCGAGAGCTACGAGGGGGTCTGGGAGAGCGCGGCCGCCAACATGCGGACCTACCTGCTCCTCAAGCAGCGCGCCGCAGCGTTCCGCGCGGACCCGGAGGTGCAGGAGGCCCTCGAGGCCGCCGGCGTCCCCGAGCTGTCCACCCCGACCCTCGGCGAGGGCGAGAGCTGGCGGGAGCTCCGCGAGGACCGCAGCGCGTTCGAGGAGTTCGACGCCGACGCCGCCGGGGCCCGCCCGGTCGGGGCGATCCGGCTCGAGCAGCTCGCCGTCGAGCACCTGCTCGGCGCCCGCTGACGCGATGGGCGGCTCGCGACCCCTCGTCGCCGGCGTCGACTCCTCGACGCAGTCGTGCACCGTCGTGGTCCGGGACGCCGAGACCGGCGCCCCGGTCCGTCAGGGTCGAGCACCCCACCCTCCCGGCACCGAGGTCGAGCCGCGCGCCTGGGAGGAGGCACTGCGGGCCGCGGTGGCCGAGGCGGGTGGGCTCGACGACGTCGAGGCGATCGGGGTCGGTGCCCAGCAGCACGGCATGGTCGCCCTCGACGAGGACGGCGAGGTGGTCCGCCCCTCCCTGCTCTGGAACGACACCCGCTCCGCCCCGCAGGCCACCGCACTGATCGAGGAGCTCGGCGGCCCGGCGCCCTGGGCCGAGGCGACCGGGTCGGTCCCCGTCGCGTCGTTCACCGTCACCAAGGTGCGGTGGATGGCGGACCACGAGCCGGAGAACGCCGCCCGCACGGCCGCGGTCTGCCTGCCGCACGACTGGCTGACCTGGAGGCTGTCGGGCTCGACGGACCTCGCCACGCTGACGACCGACCGGGGGGACGCCAGCGGGACGGGGTACTTCGACCCGGTCGTGAACGAGTACCGCCGCGACCTCCTGGTCCATGGCCTCGGCCACGACGCGGTCCTGCCGAGGGTGCTCGCTCCGGCGGAGGCCGCCGGCCGGACCCCCCGCGGGGCGCTGCTCTCCGCGGGCACCGGCGACAACGCGGCCTCCGCGCTCGGGCTGGGCGCGCAGGTCGGCGACGTCATCCTCAGCGTCGGCACCTCTGGCGTCGCGTGCGCGGTCTCGACCACCCCCTCCAAGGACGCCTCCGGCACCGTCGCGGGTTTCGCCGACGCGACCGGCGGCTATCTCCCCCTCGTGGCCACGCTCAACGCCGCCCGGGTCCTCGACGCCGCTGCACGGCTCCTCGGGGTCGACCACGCCCGCCTCTCCGAGCTCGCGCTGGAGGTCCCGCCGGGCTCCGGCGGGCTCGTCGTCGTCCCCTACCTCGAGGGCGAGCGGACCCCTGACCTGCCGCTCGCGACGGGCTCCGTCCACGGGCTCACGCTCACCACCTCGACCCCGGCCCACCTCGCCCGCGCCGCCGTCGAGGGGGTCCTGTGCGGCCTCGCCGACGGGCTCGACGCGCTCCGCGCCCAGGGAGTCGAGGTGCGACGCGTGCTGCTCGTCGGCGGCGGCGCCCGGTCGGAGGCGGTCCGCCGGATCGCCCCGCAGGTGCTGGGCACCGAGGTGCTGGTCCCGCCGGACGTGGAGGCGGTGGCCGACGGCGCCGCCCGTCAGGCCGCGTGGGCGCTCAGCGGCGCGGACGCCCCGCCCACCTGGGAGCTCCCCGGCACCACCGCCTACCAGGACGACCCGGTGCCCGGCGTCCGGGAGCGGTACGCCGAGGCGCGCGAGCGGATCCTCGAGCGGGTCCCTGCATGACCCCGTCGATGACGCCGAGCGGCCGGCAGCTCGAGATCCGCGCGGGCCGCTACGCCGCGACGGTCACCGAGGTCGGGGCGTCGCTGCGCCGGCTCGAGCGCGACGGACGCCCGCTGGTCCGCCCGTACGACGTCGACGAGCACGCGCCGGCGTACAGCGGGGCGGTCCTGGCGCCGTGGCCCAACCGGATCGCCGACGGCCGCTACACGTTCGGGGACCGCGAGCACCAGCTGCCGGTCAACGAGGTCGAGCGGATGACCGCGCTGCACGGGCTGGTGCTGTGGGAGCCGTGGGAGGTGCTGGAGCACGAGCCGTCGTCGGTGACGCTGGAGGTGCGGGTGTTCCCGCGGCCCGGCTACCCGTTCCGGCTCGACCTGGTCATCACCTACTCCCTCGACGAGTCCGGGCTGTCGGTGCTGCTCGGCGCGGTGAACGTCGGGGTCGACCCGGCGCCGTACGGCTGCTCCCTGCACCCCTACCTCGTGGCCGGCGACGGCACCGTCGACGACTGGACCCTCGAGCTGCCGGTCACCGAGGTCCTCGACGTCGACGACCGGCTCCTCCCGACCGGGCTGCGGCCGGCCGCCGAGCTCGACTACGACTTCACGAGGGTGCGGTCCCTGGCCGGCGTCGAGGTCGACCATGCGTTCACCGGCGTCCGCTGGTCGGCGCCGAACCCGGCGACGGGGCTCGCCGAGGCCGCCGCCTGCGTCCGGGCCGCGGACGGGTCCGGCGTGGAGCTGCGCTGGGACAGCCGGTGCCCCTGGGTGCAGCTGCACACCGCCGACCGGCCGGAGCCACGGCTGCACCGCACCGGGCTCGCTCTCGAGCCGATGACCTGCCCGCCGAACGCGTTCGCGACCGGCCAGGCGGACGTGCTGCCGCCCGGCGGTCACCACCGGGCCCGCTGGCGGATCGCCGCCCTCCCCGGCTGACTGGTCCACTGTTGACGACGGTCGACCGTAAGTGACAACTTACGGTTCGTGGAGACTTACCGTTCCGACGACGAGTGGGCGGTCCTCGGCGACCGGACGCGCCGCACGATCGTGGAGCAGCTGGCGGCCGGCCCCCTCGCGGTCGGCGAGCTGGCGTCCCGGCTCCCGATCAGCCGTCCCGCCGTCTCCCAGCACCTGAAGGTCCTCCGCGACGCCGGGCTGGTCGTCGAGCGGGCGGAGGGCACCCGGCGGGTGTACCGGCTCGACGAGGCCGGCGTGCTCGCGCTCCGGGACCAGCTCGACACCTTCTGGTCGCGCGCCCTCGGCGGGCTCGAGCGGGCCACCGGCACGGACAGCGACACCGAGAACGGCACCGACAGCAACGAGGAGACCCCATGACCGAGAAGACCGTCCCCGAGGTCCGCCGCCACGTCGTGGTGGACGTCCCGCCGGAGCAGGCGTTCCGCGTCTTCACCGAACGGTTCGACGAGATCAAGCCGAAGGAGCACAACCTGCTCGGCGCACCCCTCACGGAGACCCGCTTCGAGCCACGGGTCGGCGGGTTCGTCTACGACCGGGCCGAGGACGGCTCGGAGTGCCGGTGGGCCCGCGTGCTGGCCTTCGACCCTCCGCACCGCGTGGTGTTCAGCTGGGACATCAGCCCGACCTGGCAGCTCGAGACCGACCTGGCGAACACCAGCGAGGTCGAGGTCTCGTTCGTCGCCGAGGACGAGGGTCGGACCCGCGTCGAGCTGGTCCACCGCCACCTCGACCGGCACGGCCCCGGGTGGGAGTCGCTGGCCGGCGGCGTGGCCGACGAGGACGGCTGGCCGCTCTACCTCGACCGGTTCGCCACGGCGACCGCACGGTAGGGCCACTCCGACGGGCAGCTCTCCGCCGGACCGGCCTCCCAGGCCCCCGTCCGACCCGAGCTGCCCGTCCGGGTGACCGTCAGCAGTGGCGGCACATGCCTCCGGGGTCGGGCTTCGAGGCCCAGCTGACGCCGGCGGCCGCGGTGGCCTCCCTCCGCTGGGCGGCGTCCTCGGCGGTGTAGGCGACCTCGCCGCCCACGACCGTCATCGCCACCCCCAAGCCGGAGATCTCGCCGGCCGGGAGGGCGAGCCGCCCCTTGCGGTCGACGAGCCGCCCGTCGAGCACGCAGACGTCGCCGACCTTGCCGCGCTCGAGGCTGCCCTTCCACCCCTCGGCGTGGTCCTGCCAGGCCCCGACGGTGGTGTAGCTCTCCAGCGCCGGCCGGAGCCCGATCCGCTGCCCCGGCCCGGACACCTCGCCGGAGAGTCCCTGTCGCAGCAGGATCGTCTCCAGCCCCTGCCGCCAGTCGGGGACGACGTTCGGCGAGTCCGAGGAGCTGGCGACCCGGACCCCGGCGCGGAGGGCGGCGGCGTAGGGCGACTGGTAGGCCGCCCGCTCGGGGCCGACCACGCCGGGCTGGCTGTCGGCGATGAGCTGCTTGATGTTCGGGTTGAAGTTGATCCCGGCACCCGACCGCGCCAGCAGCCGCAGCGTCTCCGGCCAGGCGAAGTCGCCGTGGATCACGTAGTGCCGGTGCTTGCGACCACGGCCATGACCCCGACCGCGACCGCGGGCCGCACGCGCGTACCCCTCGGCGACCACGTCGATCGCCGCGTCCCCGGTGGCGTGGGTGCCGACCTGCAGCCCGGCGGCCTCGACCAGCGCGATCATCTCGAGCAGCTCGGCGACCTTCTCGGTGTCGGTCGACCCGTCGGTGACGAGGCTCCCCCGGCCGCCGCCGACGTACGGCTCCCGCATCCACGCGGTGCGGCTGGCGATCGGGACCCCGTCGGCGCGGAGCTTCACACCGTTGACCCGGAACCGGCCCGACCCGCGGCCGCCACGACCGGCGAGGATCTCCCGGACCTGGTCGGCGTTGACCGGGTAGGTGTCGTCGTCCCGGCTGAGCAGCGCGGTCACCCGCATCCGCAGCTCCCCGGCCGCGGCGAGCCGCTCGTAGATCTGCCGCTGCACCGCGCCGACCCCCGGCTCGGTGTAGCTGGTGATCCCCTGGCTGAGCAGCAGCGAGATGTTGTTCTGCAGCGCGCCGGTCTGCTCCTCCTCGGTAAACGGCGGGATGTGCTGGTTGACCAGCCCCATCGCGGTCTCGAAGAGCAGCCCGGTCGGCTGGCCCGAGCCGTCCTTGACGATCACGCCACCCGCGGGCGGCTGGGTGGACGCGGTGATCCCGGCGACCTCGAGGGCCCGGGAGTTCACCCAGAGCTGGTGGTTCGACCAGTCGAGCAGCGCGACGGGGTTGTCGGGCGACACCGCGTCGAGGTCCTGCCGCGTCGGCGCGCGCCCCTCGGCGAAGTCGTCCTGGTTCCACCCCTTGCCGCGGATCCAGGCGCCCGGCTCGGCAGCCGCCGCGGCCTCGCCGACCGCGGCCGCCACGTCGGCGATCGAGGAGAGCCCCACGTCGATGTTGTACGGCGGGAGGGCGAGCCCGGTCCGGATGCCGTGCACGTGCGAGTCGTTGATACCGGGGAGCGCCGTCCGGCCGTGCAGGTTCACCACCTCGGTGCGGCGGCCGATCCAGCGGCGCAGCTCCCGCGAGGCGCCGGTGGCGACGACGACGCCGCCGCGGATCGCGACCGCCTCGGCGACGGTGAAGCGACGGTCGAGCAGCAGCACTGAGCCGCCGTGGAGCACCAGGTCGGCCTGGCCCCGCCGGTGACCAGGGCCGTGCCCGTGGCCAGGGCCACGGCCGGGCTTCGCGTGGGCGGAGGTGGCGCCGGCGGCCACCGCGGCGGCGGAGCCGGCTGCGGCTCCGAGGAGCCCGCGTCGGGAGAGGGACGTCATGCCTGCAACCTTTCCGAGAGCCCGCAGCAGCACAGCCCCTGCTCGAGGCAGGCTCCCGCGGAATGGGTGCTGATCCCGGCCGCGACGTTCGACGCGCGGGTGCGCGAGGACGACGACGTGCCGTCGTGGACGACCTTGCCAGCGACGAGGGTGGCCGCGACCTGGAGGTCGACGAGCTCGTGCGGGTCGACGCCGAGGACATCGCCGTCGACGATGCAGAGGTCGGCGACCCGGCCGGGCCGCAGCGTGCCCTTGTACCCGGCCGCGTGGTCCTGCCAGGCCGGGGTGCGGGTGTAGGTCGCGAGCGCCTGGCGGACCGAGATCCGCTCGGCCCGGCCGGCGACGCCGCCGAACATCCCCTCGCGGAGCCGCATCGCCATCACGCCCTGCAGCCAGGACGGCTGGGTCACCGGGGCGTCGGAGGAGCTGGAGACCCGGACCCCCGCCTGCAGCGCCGAGCGGTAGGGCCACTGGTAGTCGGTGCGCTCCGGCCCGAGCACCGGGTCGAGGGTGCGGCCGAGGAGGAACTTGATCGTGCCGTTCATGTTCACGCCGATGTCGTGGCGGGCCATCCGGCGCAGCGTCCTCTTCGGCGTCAGGTCGCCATGGATCACGTAGTGGCGCAGGTCAGCTTTCCGCCAGTTGCGCCCCATGGCCTCGATGTAGCCGTCGACCACCGCGTCGATCGTCGCGTCACCGGTGGCGTGGGTGCCGACCTGGAACCCGTGGCGGACGGCGATCCGGATCATCCGGTGCAGCGTCTCGACCTGCTCCTCGACGGTGGCACCGGCGGTCACGAGCGAGCCGTTGGTGCCGTCGAGGTACGGGCGGCGCAGCCACGCGGTCTGCGCGGCGGTCGGGATGCCGTCGGCGAAGATCTTCACCCCGGCGACCCGCAGGAACGTCGGGTCGACCCGGCGCAGCGGCTCGTAGCCGTCGATGACCTGCCGCATCGACCGGACGCTGTTCCCGCCGGAGAGCAGCAGGTTGAGCCGGAGCGGAAGCTCGCCTCGGCGGTGCTTGCGGGCGTAGCGGACGAGCGCGTCGAGCCCGATGCCCGGGTCGGTGACGCTGGTGATCCCGAGCGCGTGCAGCGCGGCGACGCTGGCGTCGATCCCCTCCGAGACCTGCGCCTCGGTGAACGGCGGGACGACCGACTGCACCAGCCCCTGCGCGGTCTCCCGCAGGACGCCCGTCGGGTCACCGTTGCCGTCACGCTCGATGACGCCACCCGTCGGCGGCTCGGTGTCTCGGGTGATCCCGGCGAGCTCGAGCGCCTTGGTGTTCACCGCGATGGCGTGGAACGAGAAGTCGGTGAGGATCACCGGGTGATCACCGCTGACCGCGTCGAGGTCGTGGCGGTCGGGCGCCTTCGGGAGCCGGTTGTCGTTCCACCCCTGGCCGCGGATCCAGGCGGTCGGGGAGCTGCTCGCCTCGACGGCCTGGCGGACCACCTCGACCAGCTCGGGGATGGTCGCGGTGTCGACGTTGTAGGAGAGCGGAGGCACGGTCAGCGCCAGCGAGCCGAGGTGCAGGTGCGAGTCGTTGATGCCGGGGAGGACGGTGCCGCCACCGGCGTGGATCACCTCGGTGCGCCGCCCCGCGAGCCGCTTGATCTCGCGCCGCGAGCCGACGGCCATCACCCGGCCGTCGCGGATCGCGATCGCCTCCTCCTGGCGGAACCGCTTGTCCATGAGGAGCACCTTCGCGCCGACCACGATGGTGTCGGCGACCTTCGGCTTCGCCGCGACCGGGCCCGCGGAGACCAGCCCCGCGGCGGTAACGGCGCCCGTAGCCGCGGCGCCGGCCAGCACGTGGCGCCGGGTGAGCGGCTGCTGGCTGACTGTCTGGCTGGTGGTCTCCGTCATCGACGTCTCCTCGATCGACCAGGGCTGGGACGGGTGGCCCCGGAGCCGGTCCCGGCATATTGTTCGGGCCCAAAGGATTCGGGGAGAGCCGCCTCCGGGGTTGTGCCGGTCCGGCACAGAACGGTGCCGCGGCGACCAACCCGGGTCGCTCGGGACGGGACGGGGGAGGCGGAGGTCGAGGCCCTGTGGCAGGTACAGCCGAGCCCCGGGAACCGCGCGCCCACCTGTTGGCCGGCTACCTCGACCGGGTCGACGGCGACCCGGCCGCGACGCCGGACGCGGTCGTCGTACGCGCGCGGACGCTGCCCCGCATCGAGCGGGCCCTCGAGCTCGGCGCCGTCTCCGCCTGCCTCTTCGCCGGCGACGCGGTCGAGGTGGCGCCGCACCACCGCGAGCCGGCGGACGGGCTGGTCGTCGGGCTGGTCGTCGAGGGGAGCGTGACGGTCACCCGCGGGGAGCAGACCGTGCGGCTCGGACCAGGCGACGTGGCGTTCTACGACAACCGGTCACCGTTCCGGATCCGCACCGACGGTCCGCACCGCTACCTCGTGGTCCGGGTCCCCTTCCGGCGGATGCGCGGTCACGCCGTCGACGAGGGCGCGGTCCTCGCCCGGGACCTCTCCCGCCACCCCTCGTCGTCGTTCCTCGCCGGGCTGCTCCGCCAGGTGGTCGACCTGCCGGCGGACTGTTCCACCGCGTCGGCGGGGTACCTCGGCGACGCCATCGCCTCCTGCGTCCACGCCGTCCTGGCCGACTCCGGCGCGACCGACGCCCCCACCAGCCACGTCGCGGCGCTCTTCTCCCAGCTCACCGCCTGGCTCGACGAGCACCTGGCCGACCCGGACGCCTCGACGGAGGCGTTGGCCGAGGCGCACTTCCTGTCCCCGCGCTACGTGCGGCGGATCTTCGCCGACCACGGCACGACGGTCAGCGACCACCTGCGCCGACGCCGGCTGGAGATGGTCCGTGGCGAGCTCCTCGACCCGGCCCACGACGGGGAGACGGTCGCCGCCATCGGGCTGCGCTGGGGGTTCCGCGACCCCAGCGCGCTGAGCCGCGCCTTCGCCCGCGAGTTCGGCACCAGCCCGCAACGGCTCCGCCGCGGCCGTCATCCCGAGGCGTGACCCCTCCCCCGCGCGGTCCTCCCGGCTGCGGTAGATGAGCAGCCCTCAACCGCCTGGAGGAACGTCTCGCAGACGGCCGAGGGGTCGGTGAGGCACCCGGCGGCCACCACCCTCGCCGGCGCCAGCTTCCTGGCGATGGCCTCGGGCCCGGAGCCGTCGACCACGGCTCTCGGTGGGTACGTCACGCTCGGCGGCCTCTTCTTCCTCGTCTCGGCGATCCGGCTCCACCTCGCGGCGAGGGCAGCGTGATGACCGCGTCGACCTCCAGCCCCGGCACCGAGGTGCACGCGACGCACGAGAGCTTCGACGTCGTCGTCATCGGCGCGGGCCTGGTCGGCGAGAACGTTGCCGACCGAGCGTTACGAGGTGGGCTGGGCACGGCTGTCGTGGAGCGCGAGCTCGTCGGCGGGGAGTGCTCGTCCTGGGCGTGCATGCCGACGAGGGCCCTGCTCCGCGATGCGGCGGCGCTGCGCGCAGCACGGGCGCTCCCCGCAGCCGGCCAGGCGGTGACCGGTCCCCGGCCTGACCCTCGTTCCCGACGTACGGACGGTTCTGCGGGCAGGAATCCGTCCGTACGTCGGGAACCAGCGCGTCAGTCCGATCCCTCAGGGAGAGAGCCCGGCCAGCTTGCCGGCCGCGCGGGCGATCAGCGACGTGGAGGTCGCGCCCCGCTTCTCCTCCCGGGCGTCGGCGGTCCGGAACAGGCGGTACATCGTCTGGACGCCGACCCACCTGATCGGCTCGGGCTCCCACCGCGGAGGACGGTGGTCCACCAGGGGTAGTGCGACCCGCTCGGTGTCACGGCCGAGCACCAGGTCGACAAGGGTGCGGGCGGCGAGGTTCGCCGCCGCGACCCCGTGGCCGGCGTACCCCACGGACGACCCGACGGACGACGCGCGGTCGTAGCGCACGCTCGCGCACCAGTCACGGGAGACGCCGAGGACCCCGGACCAGGCGTGGTCGGCCCGGAACCGCACACCGGGGAAGTACTGCGTGAGCCGGTCGAGGAGCGCCTGCTCGACCTGCGGGTGGCACCCCTGGCGCTCGTCGATCCGGGAGCCGAACTCGTAGGGCTTGCCGCGGCCCCCCACGGCGATGCGTCCGTCCGCGGTCCGCTGGGCGTAGATGAACGTGTGCGAGGTGTCCGAGAGGCACTCGGCCTCCTGCCAGCCGATCCGCTCCCAGTCGGCGTCGCCGAGCTGCTGCGTCGCGATCATCGTGCTGCGGATCGGGATCACGTTGCGGCGGCCGAGCAGCGGGCCGCTGAACCCTTCGGTGCAGATCAAGGTGGAACCTGCCTGCACCCGCAGGTGGTGGCTCCGGGCCACCCCCTCCTCGACGTCCGTGATCCGCGTCCGCTCGAAGATGCGGACGCCGCGGCTCTCGACGAGGTCCGCCAGCTGACGCACCAGCTTGCCCGGGTGGATCCGTGCGCAGGCCTCGGCGTAGAGGCCACCGACGGCGCCGGCGACGTCCACCCTCTCGGCCACCTCGGCGGCCGTCAGCATCCGCACCTCGTCGGTCGCCATGCCGGCGCGCAGGTCCGCGGCGTACCGGAGCCGCAACCTCGCCATGCCCGCCTCGTTCGGCGCCACCACGAGGTTGCCGCCCTTGCGCGCGTCGATGGCGAGGCCGCTGCGGTCAGCGACGTCGAGGACCTCGTCCACGGCGTCCACCATCTGCCGCTGCAGCCGGACCAGCCCTTCGTGCCCGCGCGGGCCCTTCTCGTAGACCTGCCGGTTGCCGGGCACCAGGTAGGAGAGCCAGCCGCCGTTGCGCCCCGAGGCGCCGTACCCGACCCGCTCGGCCTCGGCCACGACGATGTCGAGGTGCGGAGCGAGCTCCGAGAGGTAGTACGCCGTCCAGAGCCCGGTGTACCCCGCCCCCACGACCAGGACGTCGCACGAGATGTCGGAGCCGAGGGCGGGACGCACCTTGGTCCACTGCTCGACCCCCGTGTCCCAGAGGGAGGGGGTCTGGGCGGTCATCGGGCGACACCTGCCGCGCGGGCACCGACGGCTTCGCCGACGGCACGGGCCTGCTCGGGGTCGTCCTCGAGCCAGCCGGCGGCCGAGCCGACGACGGCGAGCCCGTCCTCGTCCACCGGTGCACCCGACCACCCGCCGGCCACCGACGTCGGCGAGCCGGCGGACACGTAGCGCCACTGCAGCGCCAGGTCGTCGGCCGGCCGCTCGCGGAGCGCCACGCAGAGCAGGTCGGTGTCGAAGGTCTCGACCCGGCCGCCCACGCGCACGTCGACGGCACGGAGGGTCTTGAGCCCGCGGGCCGCCTCGATCCGGCCGGTGAGGTGGCGGGGGCCCGGCAACGTGCCGTCGGCGCCGTCCTGGTGCACGACCGCCACCACCTCCACGCCCGCCTCCCGCAGCTGCGCGGCGAGGACGTCGCCCCGCTCGCAGTCGGTCAGGACGACGGCGCGCCGCCAGGGCACGACCCCGTCGACCCGGAGCATCTTGCTCACCCCGTCGGCGAGCACCACGCCGGGCTTGTCGTTGCCCGGGAAGAGGCCGGGCACGTCGTACGACCCGGTCGCCACCACCAGCTGCGTCGGCCACATGTCGACCACCCTGTCGCCCCCGACCACGGGCACCACGCCGGTCTCGAACCAGGAGAGCGCGGTGCCGTCGAGGACGTCGATCGCCTCGTGTGCACGGACCTCGTCCGCGAGCCGGGCGGCGAGCGCGGCGACCGGTGTCGTCGTGCCCTCCCACGCCGCCGAGCCGGACCGGGCGAGCGCCCGGCCGCCGAGCGGCCCGCGGTGGACCAGCGCCACGGAGGCCCCCGTCGAAGCGGCGCCGAGGGCCGCGGCGCAGCCGGACAGCCCACCGCCCACGACGAGCACGTCCGGACGGGCCGTCGAGGTGAGCGTCCGGGTGGCGGCGGCGGCCTCCGCGGTGGGGAATCGGCCGGCGCCGGCGACCCGCGCCATCACCTTCTCCGCCAGATGCGCCAGCCTCGGGTGGGAGCGGAACAGCCGGAACTGGAACCCGGCAGGCAGCAGCGGCGCCATCAGGTCCGAGACCCGCATGACGTCCCGGTCGGCGCTGGGCCAACCGCGCTCCCGGTCCACCGACTCGCCACCCTGCACAGGGGTGGAGCATGCGCTCACCCCAGGCAGCCCGTCGACCGTGACCGGACAGCTGCCGCAGACGTCGTACCCGCAGGTGTAGCCGCGCGGACGGCGGTACTTGAAGCTCCGCGTGAGGACCGTCGTCCCCGACTGCATGAGCGCGGACGCGACCGACTGGCCGCGCCGCGCGGTCAGCGTCCGGCCCTCGAACGTGAACGTGACCTTCTCACCGGCCGACGTCATGAGGCCTCCTCCGAGATGACGACGAGAGTGTTCTCCTCGATGAGGCGGCCGTCGAGCAGCCGCTGTGCCCCGAACGGCGCCATCGTGTCGGGGACCCGACCCGTCGTGATCGCCTCGGCGAGGAGCTGCGCCGCTCCGGGGGCGCCCATGAACCCGTAGATCCAGCCGACGCTGAGCCAGTAGCCCGGGACACCGGGCGCCTCGCCGAGGACCGGCGCGAAGTCCGGGGTCTGCGAGACCGTCCCCGCCCAGCTGCGCAGGATCCGCACGCCGGCGAGCGAGGGGAAGAGCTTGACCCACTTCGTCGCCGTGTCGCGCAGCATGTGGTACGTCGTGTTGAGGCTGTCCGTCTCGTCCGCCCCCGGCCGCTCGGTCCCGCCCACGAACTCGCCGCGTGCGGTCTGGTGGCAGTAGCCCAGCATGTGGGGAGAGGCCAGTGCACAGCTGAGGAACGGCTTCACCGGCTCGGTCACGATCATCTCGAGCCGGGCCTTGATCAGCGGCAGCTCCACGCCGACCGTCTGGTTGAGGTCGTCGGAGGTGGTGCCGGCGGCGTTGACCACCACGTCGGCGGCGATGTCACCTGCGCTGGTACGGACGCCGGTGACGCGACCGCCGGCCGTGGTCACCCCCAGGACGTCGATCCCGCTGAAGACCGACACACCGGCGCGAGCAGCGGCGCGCAGGTAGCCCCAGACCACGGCATCGTGGTGGGCGAACCCGCCCTTGCGCTGAAGGATCCCGCCGAGCGCGAGATCGGGGTTGAGGTGCGGCACCAGCTTGCGGACCTGCGCCGCGCCCAGCACCTCCGTCTCGACCCCGTACGCCGCCTGGGCGGCGGCGATCGCGTCCTGCCCCGCCACCTCCTCCTCGGTCGAGGCGAGCACGAGGTAGCCGGAGGGGCTGAAGAGGATGTTGAAGTCCAGCTCCGCCGAGAGCTCGGCGAACCGCTTGAGGCTCAGCTCGAACAGCTGCGTCCACTCCCGGCTGGAGAACGCGGAGCGGATCATCTCGCCGTTGCGGCCGCTGGCGCCGCCCCCGGGCCAGGAGCGGTCGACGACCGCCACGTTGGTGACGCCTCGCCGGGCCAGCTCGTACGCCGTGGCGAGCCCCTGCACCCCAGCACCGACGATGACAACGTCGTAGGAGGAGGCGGGTGGCCCGGCGGTCACTCCAGGGAGCGTCATGCCGCTCCCCCGCCGACCTCGTCCTCGTGCACGAGGTCGCCCATCCGCACGGGGAAAAGGGGCGGGCGCACCGAGGGACGCCGCTGCTCAGGCTCCCCACCGCCCTGGAGCTCGGCGACGACGTTCCCGACGAGTTTGGCGCACATCTTGCCCTGGCATGGCCCCATGAAGACCGCGGTCGCCCGCTTCAGGGTCTCGGGGTGCTGGTACCCCTCGTCCCAGCTGTTCCTGAGGTCGAACAGGGTCGCGTCGTGGCACGGGCACACGAGCGTGCGCCGGTCCAGGGCTGCGCTGCGACGTCGGCCGGGGGTGCGCTCCCTCCACCTGCGGAAGGGTTGCCGGATCATCTGGTCCTCCATTGTCGAGCGGTCGTCGGGCGTCGACGGCCGCGGGAAGCTGCTGGTCTGGTGGTCAGCGCTGGACGTAGTGGAGCCGCTTGTTGACGAACTCGTCGATGCCGAGCGGTCCGAGCTCGCGACCGAAGCCAGAGCGCTTCACCCCGCCGAACGGCATGGAGGCGCCCTCACCCGCAGCGGTGTTGACGTTGGTCATGCCGACCTCGAGCGCGTCGGCCACCTTCGCCGCACGCGCGGGGTCGGTGCTGAACACGGCGCCTCCCAGGCCGTACTGGCTGTCGTTCGCCAGCCGTACGGCGTCGTCGTCCGACTCCACGCGGTAGACGACGGCAACGGGTCCGAACAGTTCCTCGCGGTAGGCGCGCATCGCCGGGGTGACCCCGGTGAGCACCGCCGGTCGGAAGTAGGCACCGGGTCCGTCGACGAGCACCCCGCCGACGTGCAGCGTCGCGCCCTGCTCCACGGCGTCCTGGACCTGTGCGGCCAACGCCTCGGCGGCGGCGCGCGAGCTCATCGGCGCGAAGGTGCCGTCGGCGAGGGCTGCGGGGTCACCGGGCTCCAGTCCGCGCGCCTCCTCGACCAGCGCCTCGACGAACGCGTCGTAGACGTCCGCCATGACGATCATCCGCTTGTTGGAGTTGCAGGCCTGGCCGGCGTTGTAGAGCCGGGTCCGCCAGGCGGCCCACGCCGAGGCGCGGACGTCGTCGGTGTCCAGGACGACGTACGGGTCGGAGCCACCGAGCTCCAGGACCACCTTCTTGAGGTGGCGGCCCGCGATCTCGGCCACCGCGGCACCGGCCCGCTCCGAGCCGGTCAGCGAGACGCCCTGCACCCGGGGGTCGGCGATGATGCGCGCCACCTGGTCGTGGGTGGCGAAGACGTTGACGTACACGCCGTCCGGCACTCCGGCCTCAAGCATCAGCTCCGCGATGGCGAGCGCCGAACGGGGGCAGCTCTCCGCGTGCTTGAGGACGACCGTGTTGCCGGCCACCAGGTTCGGCGCCGCGAAGCGGGCGACCTGGTAGTAGGGGAAGTTCCACGGCATGATCCCGAGCACCGGACCGATCGGGAGCCGTTGGATGCGGGCGGTCGCCGCCTGCACGGGCAGCTCCTGGTCCGCCAGCAGGCCCGGCCCCTCGCTCGCGTAGTAGCCGAAGATGTCGTGGCAGAACTGCACCTCCCCGACCGCATCGTCGATCGGCTTCCCCATCTCGGTCGTGGCGATCGCGCCGAGCCGCTCGGCGTGCTTGGCGAACAGCTCGCCGACCGCGGCGACGATCGCGGCCCGCTCCGAGATCGGCCGTGAGGCCCACTCCTTCTGGGCCAAGGCCGCCCTTGCGACGAGGGCGTCCACCTCCGCGTCGGTGAGGTGCGGGAACTCCTCGAGGACCTCCCCCGTCACGGGGCTGGTCACTCGGTAGGGCACGGTCGTTCCGGTCATCTGCAAGGCCTGTCGTTCGTCGGGTCGGGGATGGGAGGGGTGAGGTGGGGCGTCACTCGGCGAGCACGATCCCGGCCTCCGGCTTCCAGGCGGCGACGACGCTCGCCCCGCGGGCGAACGGCGTCGGGGCCTCCGAGCGCGGCACGTGGGCCTGGACGGTCTCGCCGGCCTCGGTCCGGAGCAGGTACTTCACGTGCGACCCCAAGTAGAAGACGTCGCTCACGGTGGCCTGCACGGAGCAGCCGCCGACGCCCGTGCCGTCGGCGCGCACCGTCACCGACTCAGGCCGCAGCACGAGGGTCGCCTTGCCGGGCTCCATGTCACGGGCCGATGCGGCGGTGTGCCACCCCGAGCCGACGACGTCGCCTCCCGGGCGCACCTGGCACGAGAGCATGCTCGAGTCGCCGATGAAGCCGGCCACGAACGTCGTCGTCGGGCGCTCGTACAGCCCCTCTGCGGTGTCGAGCTGCTCGACGTAGCCGTGGTTGTAGACGGCGATCCGGTCGCTCATCGTGAGCGCCTCGTCCTGGTCGTGCGTGACGTAGACGACGGTGCTGCCGACCTCGCGGCAGACACGCATGATCTCGACCTGCATCGTCTCGCGCAGCCGCTTGTCGAGCGCGCCGAGAGGCTCGTCCATCAGGAGCAGCCCCGGCTCGAAGACGAAGGCACGGGCGAGGGCGACTCGCTGCTGCTGGCCGCCCGAGAGCTGCTTGGGCAGCCGCTTCGCCAGGTGCGACAGCTCGACCATCTCCAGCGCCAGCTCGGCACGACGCCGTGCTGACTTCTTGTCGACGCCACGCATCTGCAGCGGGAACATGACGTTCTTCAGGGCCGACAGGTGCGGGAACAGGGCGTAGTTCTGGAAGACCATGCCGATGTCGCGCTTGTGCGGCGGGGTGTGGGTGATGTCCTTGCCCGACAGGGTGACGACGCCGCTGTCCGGCTCGAGGAAGCCGGCGATCATGTTGAGCGTCGTGGTCTTCCCCGACCCGGAGGGGCCGAGCATGGTGAGGAACTCACCCGGCCGGAGGTCGAGGTCGACCCCGTGCACGGCGACGCTGTCGCCGAAGGACTTGCGGACCCCTTGCAGCCGGAGCTCGGCGCCCTTGGCGTGCAGCTGCCCCGAGGTGGTGCCGTTGCCGGCGTTCGTCGTGGTGGTCGTCAAGGTTCTCAACTCTCATCTCTACGAAGAAGCTGCATCGCCAGGAGCGCGACCGTGGACAGCGCGAAGAGCGCCGTGCCCAGCGCGGCCAGCGTCGGGGTGACCTGGGTGCGCATCTGGATCCACATCTCGACCGGCAACGTGCGCGTGCTGGCGTCGGTCAGGAAGATCGCCACGACGATCTCGTCCCACGACGTCACGAAGGCGAAGAGCCCGCCGGCCACGACGCCGGGTGCCACGAGCGGCACGACGACCCGCACGAACCGCTGGAAGCCGTTCGCGCCCAGGGAC
The DNA here is from genome assembly GCF_008087345.1 of Nocardioides caldifontis. Classification (GTDB taxonomy): domain Bacteria; phylum Actinomycetota; class Actinomycetes; order Propionibacteriales; family Nocardioidaceae; genus Marmoricola_A; species Marmoricola_A caldifontis. The sequence continues at coordinate 284,655 of NZ_VHIB01000001.1, forward strand.
ATCGCCGCGCGCTCGTACACCGGGTCGAGCTGGGCGAAGCTGGCCGACACCGAGACGATCACGAACGGCAGCGCCAGGACGGTGTGCGCGAGGACGAGCCCGGTCAGGGAGCCGGTCAGCTCCCACCGCAGCAAGACGGTGTACATCCCGACCCCGAGGATCACGGGCGGGATCACGACGGGTGCGAGCGAGGCGCCGCGGATCAGCTCACCGAAGCGGGTCCCCTTGCTCAACCCCCAAGCCGCGAGCGTGCCCAGGAGGAGGGACAGGGCCGTCGTGCCCAGGGCGATCTTGAGGCTGTTCGCCGCCGCTGCCCGCCACCGCGGGTCCCCGAAGAGGTCGGAGTACCAGCGGGTCGTCCAGTCCCCGTTGAGGACGCCGAGGGTCGACGACCCGTTGAACGACATCGGGACGACCATCAGCGTCGGCACGATGAGGAAGAGGCCCACCAGGACCGCGACGGCACGGAGCGCGAGCCAACGCGCGGGAACGGTCCTCATGCGGTCCGCTCCTTCGCCCGGGACAGGGCCGTGACGACGATGCCCAGCAGGATCATCGTGCCGGCGAGCAGGACCATGCCGAGGGCGCTGGCGGTCGGCAGCGCGAACTGCTGCACCTCGTCGGCGATGACCTCTCCGATCATGGTCTGCCGAGGACCTCCGAGGAGGGCCGGGGTGATGTAGAACCCGAGGGAGATCGTGAACACCAGCAGCGCACCGGCGAAGATCCCGGCAGCGCTGAGCGGCGCGAAGACCCGCACGAAACGGCGCCACGGCGAGGCGCCCAGGCTGGTCGCGGCCAGGAGGAGCCGGTCGTCGATGCGGAGCATCGTCGCGAAGAGCGGGAGCACCATGTACGGCAACATGATGTGGACCATGCCGACGAGCACGCCGAGCTGGGTGCGGATGAGCGGCAGCGGTTCGTCGAGGATCCCCACCCCCGTCAGCGTCTGGTTGATCAGCCCCGAGTCCTGGAGCAGCGCGATCCAGGCGAAGCTGCGCACCAGGAGGCTGCTCCAGAACGGCAGGAGCACCACCGCGAGGAGCAGCGTCCGCGTCGTCCGCGAGGACCGGTACATCACGTAGGCGTAGGGGAACCCGATGAGCAGGCAGATCGACGTGACGAGCCCTGCGGTGGCCGCGGTGGTCCAGAAGACACGGCGGTAGACGGTCGACGACAGCACGTCGGAGTACGTCGAGAACCCGTCGGTCAGGCTCTCCTGCCCCATCTTCAGCAGCGGCCAGAGGAAGAGCACCGCCAGGAAGACCAGGGCCGGCAGCGCGAGGAGCCACCCGCCGGACACCGCGCGAAGCGGTGCCCGGCGGACGGCCGACGCCGGGGACGTCATCCCAGCAGCCACTCGTTGAACTGGTCGGACACGTCGTCGATGTTGTCGGCCCACCACTGGTCGTCCATGCGCACCTGCGTGTCGAGGTGGTTGCTGGGCCGGTTCGGGTCGGCGGCGACGGCCTCCGACTCGGCGGCCTCCACGTTCACCACGCCGTACGGAAGCAGGGTCGCGAGCTCCTCCTGGGGCTCCTTGCTGGTCGCGAACGCGATGAACTCCATCGCGGCCTCCTCGGCGTCGCTCCCCTTGGGCACGACCCAGTAGGCGTCCTGGCTCGTCCAGGTGTTCCAGTTGATCTTCACGGGGGCGGTCTTGGCGGCGTCCACCGCGCGGCCGATCCACACGAACCCGAGAGCCGCCTCGCCGGACTCGAGCAGCTGCTGGGACTGGGCCGCCGTCTCCCACCAGATGATGTCGTCCTTGATCGTGTCCAGCTTGGCCAGCGCACGGTCGACGTCCAGCGGGTACAGCTCCTCCGGCGAGACACCGTCGGCGAGGAGAGCGGCCTCCAGGATCCCTCCCGCGGCGTACTTGTTCACCGCGCGCTTGCCGGGGAACTTCTCGGTGTCGAAGAAGTCCGCCCACGTCTCGGGTGCGGCGTCCAGCTTGTCCTCGCGGTAGGCGACGACCGTGCCCTCGATGTCGGCCGCGACGCGGTAGGTGTCGGCGTACCCCTCGACGATCGCGTCCTTGTCGACGACCGAGTAGTCGATCGGCGTCAGCCACTCCTTCTGGCTGTCGTTCCCGAAGTCGTTCGCCACCAACGCGACGTCCCACTGCGGGTTGCCGGCTTCCACCATCGCCTGGAGCTTCGAGACGTCGGTCGGGCTGTCCTGGACGACCGTGATGTCGTCGTTCGCCTCGTCGAACGGCTCGATGAACGCCTGGGCCTGGGCCTCCTGGTAGCCGCCGCCGTAGCTCACGACGGTCAGCTCGGAGTCACCGCTGCCCGAGTCCGCGTCGCTGTCGCCTCCGCAGGCGGCGAGGCCGGTGACTGCCAGGGTGGCGACCGCCAGGGACGCCAACCGACGGGGACGACCACCTCGTGCGCTGGTCATGAATGGCTCCTTCCCCGGCCACCGGCCGGCGCTCGGCGGACGGTCACACCTGCGACCTTCCTCATAGTGCCGTATTATTAATGTCTGGCCGAAGAAGCTGTCAACGGTCGTCCCGGAATCCGGGTCGGCTCCGGGTCAGCTCAGGATCAGTAGAGTGACGCCGGCCGAGAACGAGTCGGGGGTGCCGTGAGCGAGACCAGACGTGTGGGGCGTCCCGCGCTCGACGACGCCCTCCTCCGGTCCCGGAAGAAGCGGATCCTCGACAAGACGCTCGAGCTCGTCGCCGAGCGCGGTGCCGCCCATGTGCGGTTGCGCGACGTCGCCGCCCGGGCCGACGTCTCGGTCGGGACGTTGCAGCACTATTTCGAGTCGCGCGACCAGCTGATCCGCGAGGCGTTCACCCAGCACGCGTACGGCGTGGTCGAGAGGCTGCTCCGGGCGCGGTCCGCCTCCAGCTCACCGTGGCAGACGCTCCAGGAGATGTTCGACAACGTCTTCGAGGCGCCCGACCTGCGAGCCCGTTGCCTCCTCTGGGTCGAGTTCGTCGGCGCATCGCGTCTCGACGAGCAGATGCGTGAGCTCGCCGCCCAGGTCTGGGCGGCCTGGCGGGGGCCCATCCGGGCAACGGTCGAGCGAGGGATCGCGGACGGGTCCTTCGCGCCCGTGGTGGACATCGACTCGGTCGTCACCACGCTGCTCGCGCTCATCGACGGCGGCGAGATCGCGGTGGCGCTGCAGGTGGAAGAGGTCCGCGACCGCGGCATCGCCACGGAGCTGAAAGCAGCCGCCAGGGCTCTCCTCGGCGTCACCGAGGCCGCGCTCCACCAGGCGGAGGACGGTCAAACCGCCCGGGCCTGAGCGGACCAGCACGGAACCGCGGGCGCGTGTCCGGCGTCAGCCCGGCTCGGTTCAGGTGATGTCGCGGGAGCGCAGCCCGAGGAAGCCAACGACGGTGAGCACCGCCGCCACCGACGTGACCACCGCGGCCGGTGCCGCAGTGAACGCCTCGCTCGGCACCATCGGCAGGTGCCAGAACGGCGACAGGCCGGCGACCACGTCCGGGAGCGACAGCAGCTCGCCGAGGTAGGACTGCAGGAGCGCGAACGCGAACACGCCCCAGCCGACGACCCCGCTCCAGCGCGGGAGCCAACCGAGGGCCAGGACGGTGCAGCCCGCGAGGGCGAGGATCCCGGGCGCCTGCGCCAACGCGCCGCCGAGCAGGACCCGGACGGCGCTGCCGTCGTCAGCGACCAACGCGTGCGTGATGCCGAGTCCGAGACCGGCACACAGCAGGATCAGCAGGGAGCCGGCCAGCGTGACCGCCAGGCCACCGAGCGCCCACCGGGTCCGCGACAGTCCGGTCGCGAGCACCGCCTCCGCCCGGCCGGCGTCCTCCTCGCCCTTCAGCCGGAGGACGGACGAGACGGCGAAGGCGGCGGACACGACGGCGAGGAACGACAGCACGAACGCGAAGTAGCCGTCGAGGACGCTGCCTGCCCCGCCGGCCTCGAAGACGGCCGCGAGGTCGGGGTTGTCCGCCACCATGTCGACGACCTCGCGACCGGTCGACCCGAACAGCGCAGCCGTGGCCGTGATCCCGGCGGTCCAGCCCAGCAGGAGGCCGCGCTGGGTGCGGAACGCCAGCCCCCACCCGGTGGCGAGCGACGGCCGCGCCCGGGGTCGCCCCGCACGGGCCTGGAGCAGCCCCGCGCCGAAGTCGCGGTGGGCGGCGAGCGTCACGGCCGCGCCCGCCAGGAGCGCAGCCAGGACGAGGAGCGGGACCAGCAACCACCAGCGGTCGTCGGCGTAGGGCCGCGTCCCCTGCGCCCACCCGAACGGCGACACCCAGGTGAGTGCCGTGTCCGAGACGTCGCCGAGCCCTCGGACGACGTACGCCGCACCCACGAGTCCGCCGGCGATCCCGAGCGCCCCGCGCGCCGACGGCGTCACCTGCGCCGCCACGGCCGCCACGGCGGCTCCCAGGAGCCCGAGGCACGCCAGCGACGCGCCGTGCAGCAACGAACCCTCCGCTGCCGCGCCGTTCGCCACCAGGACGGCCGCGTCGAGGAGCCCCACCAGGGCGGAGGCGACGGCCGCGACCGAGAACGCCGCGGCGGTCGCGGCGTGGCGGCCGAGGACGGTCGAGCGGAGCAGCTCGGCCCGCCCCGTCTCCTCCTCGGCACGGGTGTGGCGGACGACCAGGAAGACCGACATCAGGGCGACGGCGAGGACGGCGACCGTGCTGCTCTCGTACACGGTGATCCCGTCGAGAGAGTCGAGCGCGGCCGGACGCCCGTTCATCAGCCGGGTCGCTGCGCTCGCCTCCACGGTCGCGGCGTAGCCGGCGATCTCTTCCGGCGTCTCGTAGAGGCTGCGGATCGCGTTGGCCGACGCGGCGGTCACCGCCGTGATCCCGAGGATCCACACCGGCAACCGGATGCGGTCACGGCGCAGGACGAGCCGGACGAGGTGCACGGTGCCGGTGACTGCGCTCACGAGGTGATCTCCTCGCCGTACTGCCTCAGGAAGAGCTCCTCCAACGTCGGCGGGTGCGCGGTGAGCGCCTTGATGCCGGCGCCGCTCAGCACGCGTACGGCGTCGTCGAGGTGGGTCGAGTCGACGTCGAACGTCACCTTGCCGTCCTGGAACTCGGGCTGGTGGACACCGGGCACCTCGGCGATCGCCGGCACCGGGCGCGCCGTCTCCGCGGTGACCGTCGTGCGGGTCAGGTGGCGCAGCTCTGACAGCGTGCCGCTCTGCGCGGTCCGCCCGTTGCGGATGATGCTCACCCGGTCGCACAGCGCCTCGACCTCGGCGAGGATGTGGCTCGAGAGCAGCACCGTCGCGCCCTCGGCCTTCGCCTCGAGGACGCACTCCTGGAAGGCTGCCTCCATCAGCGGGTCGAGCCCGGACGTCGGCTCGTCGAGGAGGTAGAGCTCGACCTCGGAGGCGAACGCCGCCACGAGCGCGACCTTCTGCCGGTTGCCCTTGGAGTAGGTGCGGGCCTTCTTCCGAGGGTCGAGCTCGAAGCGGTCGAGCAGCTCCGCCCGGCGGCCCTCGTCCAGCCCGCCGCGCATGCGACCGAGCAGGTCGATGACCTCGCCGCCGGTCAGGTTTGGCCACAGGTTCACGTCGCCCGGGACGTAGGCGAGGCGGCGGTGGAGCTCGGCGGCCTGGCTCCACGGGTCCCCGTCGAGGAGCCGCACCGTCCCGGCGTCGGCCCGCAGCAGCCCCAGCAGCACCCGCATCGCCGTCGACTTGCCGGCGCCGTTCGGGCCGAGGAACCCGTGCACCTCGCCCTCGGCGACCTGCATCCGGAACCCGTCCAGCGCGCGAACCGTGCCGAACGTCTTCACCACGCCGTCGAGCAGCAGAGCCTCAGCCATACGACAGACGATACAGAACATTCAGTAGTTTGTGAATCCTCTGGAGTTACAGTTCTCCCATGACGACGCCGGAGAACCTCATGCGGGCGGTCGAGCGGTTCGGGCAGTCGCTCGAGCGGGCCGGGATGCCCCGCATGGCGTCCCGCGTGTTCGCCTACGTGCTGGCCGAGGACCGGGAGTCGTACACCGCCCGCGAGCTCGCCGAGGGGCTCCAGGTGAGCCCGGCGGCGATCTCCGGCGCGGTGGGGTACCTGGTCAACACCCGCCTGCTGGTCAAGGAGCGCGCCGTGGGACGCCGCGGTGACCTCTTCCGAACCCCCGAGGGCGACATCTGGGCCACGTTCATCAACGCGGAGGTGTCGATCATGGAGCACTTCGTCACCGCGGTGGACGAGGCCATCGCGATCCTGGACGACGACGGCCCCGGCGCCCGCCGGCTGCAGGAGACCCGGGACTTCTTCGCCTTCGTCAAGCAGGACATGGGCGCCATGGTCGACCGCTGGCAGGCCTACCGGGACCGTCGGGGCGACGGTCGCCCGGTGACGTGACATGCGGTCCGGGCTCCCCTGCCTTAACCACCACGACACCGACGAGGACGACCACCCCGCCGCCGGCTGGACGGCCAGCGGCAGCTGGTGAGGAGCACCCAGGCGAACAGCACCGCCATGAGCACCTCGTCCCGGTCCACCGACTCGCCACCCTGCACAGGGGTGGAGCATGCACTCCCCCGGGCAGCCCGTCGACCGTGACCGGGCAGCTGCCGCAGACGTCGTACCCGCAGGTGTAGCCGCGCGGACGGCGAAGCGACTCAGTTGCTGAATCTCATCAATCGTAGAGCGTCGTCGTGACGGGGACAGAGGAGTCCAAGCCGGCTCGGCGGACGATGTCGGCTGCCCGGGCTCGTGCCTCGCGGCGAAGCTCGGTCTCCTCGATCGTGTTGACACGACCGTCGACGTACAGCGGCCGACCGGCAACCCAGGTCTGCGCGATGCTGGCCGGGCTGGCCGACCACACGAGGGCTTGAAGCGGGTCGGCGAAGGGCACCCACTCGTGGTGGTCGAGGTCGAAGAGGACGAAGTCCGCGCTCTTCCCCACCTCGAGTGAGCCGATCTGGTGGTTCATGTCCAGCGCCGTGGCACCGTCTATCGTCGCCATTCGTAGAGCCTTCTTGGCACCGACCAAATCGGGATCGAGTCTCGCGTCCTTGAACATCCCGCCCGCAAGATGGATCTGTCGGTGGAGATTCAGGTTGCCCGCCGCCGAGACTCCGTCGGTGCCCAGTGCGACCGTCACGCCCGCCTCCAGCATCTCCGGGTACCGCCCGATCGCAGTCGCGCCCTTGGCCAACTTCAACGACGTCGAGGGGCAGAAGGCGACCGCGGTGCCATGTTCGGCAAGGAGAGCGACTTCCTCCTCCTTCGTGGCCACCGCGTGGGCAAGGACCAAGTTGGGCCCGAGCCCGCCGGCCTCTGCGATCCGGGTGATCGGCCACCGACCGTACTTGCGTTCACTGACATGGCTCTCCTCGATGCTCGATGCGATGTGGTACGTCGTACCCACACCGAGTTCCGCGGCAAGTTCGCGGGCACCGAGATGCAGCTCCAGGGAACAGGGCTCCTTGCCTTCGATGTTCACCCAGCATCGGATTCGGCCCTCGGCGTATCCGTCCCAGCGCCGCACGGAGTACTCGAGCGCCTCGAGGGCGACCTCGTGATTCGGAAAGAAGTGATGCTCGAGCATCTCCTGCGACCAGCCCGGGGGGATCTCGCTCGGCATCTGATCCGCGGCGTGGCGAGCGACCACTCCTCTGATTCCAAGAGTTCCGGCTGTCTGGGCGGTCAGTCCGGCGTCGTTCTGTGCACCCATGTCGAGAAAGCAGGTGGTCCCGGAGCGCAACATCTCCGCAATGCCGAGTGCGACTCCGACCTTCTCGTCCTCTTCGTTCACATGCGCGTAGAAGGGCTTGGCCCAGTGGAAGACCCAGGCGCGGGTAGACAAGACATCGGGGAACACGGCTTTGGACAGGGTCTCCGAAAGATGGACGTGAGCGTCGATGAGCCCCGGGATCATTCCAAGCCGCCGACCGTCGATCCTGCGGTCGATCGGCCGCTTGCCCACACGCGCGGTCACCTCCTCATGGCGGCCGACCTCTTCGATGCGGTCCCCGACGACGAGGACCGACGCGTTCCGAAGAACGCGGTCCTGCGCATCAACGGTGGCAACGAAGTCGAGATTCTCGATCAAGGTGACGAGCGTGTTCATGGCAGGTCCTCCCGCTGTGCTGGCGAAGGTGAGACGCGTCGACCCGGGCGAGGGTCGCGGCCGGCATAGAACGCAAGACTGGTGGCGAGAACGTAGAGAACGACTACCGTTCCCCAGGCCACCGAGTAACTGTCGGTTGCGTCGGCGATGACGCCGAAGGAGGCCGGCCCACAGGCGAATCCGACGAAGAGTCCCGTGGCGAGCACGCCGGACGCCCGACCGAGCTCATGGACGGGGGCGAAACCCACAACCGCCACCATCACCACCACATTGGCAGCAACACCGGTGAGGCCGAAGAGTACGACGGCGCACCATAGGAGCCAGGTGTGGTCAAGCCATTCGGTGAGCATGACCAGACAGATGGACACGGCACCCCCGGCGGCCACTGTGCTCAGCGGAATGCGGATATGCGCGATCGATTGGGTCCAGTGCCCCCACAGAATCCGTGCACACACCCCCGCGGCGCCGACAAGGGACACCGTCAGGCCGGCGATACCCACACGCCAGCCCAGCGCGTCGTGCGCGAAAATCGGAAGGTATGCGACCGATGCCTGAAGCCCTGCCCCGGTGAGGACGGCGTACGCCGCAAGTAGCCACACGGTGGGAGGCACGCCGCCGGAGCGGCGATCGCCTGCAGTCGAGAGCGACGAGCTCGCATGACGCGAAAGGCTGAGAGTGGCGAAAGCCGCACCGAGGGCGACGATCGGCAACGCGGCGATGAACGAGAACGACCAACCCACCAGAAGCGCCAACGGCGGCGCAGCAACGCCGGCAACGAGCTGGCTCATCTGCACGCCGGATTGCTTCAGTCCCATGACGGCGCCACGCGCGCCTGGCGATACACGCATCGCAACGATGCGGTTCGTCACCGGGTTCCCCATCGCTTGCACCAGCCCGGACAGTGCCAGCCCGATCGTCAGTGCGAGGAGCGACGGCATGATGCCGATGATCAGCAGCGCGGCCGAGCTGAGCGCGTGCAGCACAAGCACCGCCGTCAGGGGTGACACCCTATCGACCGCGCGCCCAAGGACGGCGGAAGCAAGAGCCGCGGTCAGGAAGGCGGTGCTCGAAAGCCAACCGAACTCCGTCTTGCTGAGGTCGAACTCGTCCGTGATCAGTGGACCGGTGGCGGAGCAGATGAAGACCACGATGGGACCGGAGGCCATCGCCAGGACGAGTGTGGCAGTAAGCGCGACCGGCCTCTGCGATTCCGTCAAGGTGCCACCTGGTATCGGCGGAGACCACCGCGGAGCCCCGGTGCATGCTCCGCACTCATGTCCTGTCGACGTCTGACGCGGTCCGAACGGCGCAGGGTCCGCAAAGCTCGACGTTGGGACGCTTGGTGACCGAGGTTTGATCGCGCCTCCGGCCAGATAGGCGGCCGGGCGAGAGACGCTCGACCGAGTAGGCCCGGATCACGAGATCAGCTCGATCGCGAGCTGGATTGCGCTGTACAGAATCATCAGCAGCGCCACCCCACCGATCAGGTTCTGCCACCACTTGTTGCGCAGGTCCCCCATCCGGGAACGATCGTTGGCCAGATAGAGCATGGAAATGCCGATCAGCGGAAATGCGAACAAGGTGAGGGCGTTCGCGACCAGGATCAGCTGGACCGGTGCGCCGCCGAAGATGAGGATCGCGAGAACGCCGATCGCCAGGACGGCGAGGCCGAGGATCTTCACCAGGTTGGCATTCAGCGAGTTCGCGCGACCGAGTCCATCGGCGAAGACGGTCCCTCCCGCGGCGAAGTTGCCCACCACCGACGAGAAGCCGGCCGCGAAGATGCCGATGGCGAAGATGTAGGGCGCCGCGCCCCCTACCGTCGGCGCCAACGCCTCGGCGATGTCGTCGGCAGACTCAAGCGTTCGACCGTCCAGCACGGCTGCACCAGCAATGATGATCAAGATCGTGATCACGCCCGGCAGGATGACACCGGGGATCGTGTCAACGAGGGTCGACGACCGATAGTCACGCGCCTTCGTGCCCTTCTCGCGGATGGTGTAGGTGGCGTAGAAGGCGGCGTAGATGGAAAGGTTCGTTCCGAGCAGCGCGAACACGGCGACACTGTCCCCCGGGATCGACGCGGGGACGAAGCCTCCGGCTACCTCGAGCCAGTCCGGCTTCACCATGACCGCTGTGATGGCGAACACCGCCACCATGAGCGCCATCGCCGCGATCATCAGCTTCTCGACGGCACCATAGGCGTCCCGCGCGAGCATCACCACGATCATCAGCACCGCGCAAACCACAGCCCAGACCTTGATGTTGAGGCCGAAGAGAGACACGAGTCCCAGGCTCGCGCCGACGAGGCTCCCGGTCATGAACAGACACGCGATCACGAAGACAGCGGCCCCCAAGGCAAGCCCCGTCGTTCGCCCGAACATCTCCTTGATCGTGGCGACCGACGTACTCCTCGACGCCATCCCGATGCGCACGCCCATGTCCGTGTAGGCCAGCATCAAGAGGGAGGACGCCGCGATGAGCCAGATGACCCCGAAGCCCTGCTCGGCTCCCGCGGTAGCGGCCGACACCGTGTTGCCCGGACCGAACTGCAGGGCTCCCACGATGATCGCTGGCCCGAGAACGACCAGCTTCTTCCAGCCCTTGAGAGCCGGTTCGCGACTGGCGCCATGAGAGGCAGCTTCGGTTGCTTCGCTCATTTCTGACCTCCGAAGGGAGTCCAGAGCCGGTAGGCGTCTGGAATGGACCCCGTCGCCGAGCAGGCCCGGCGGCACTGGTCTGACGACTGATATGGTCGTGATCCAGGTTCCATCTGTCAATGCCGCGCTCGTAGGCCGGCGCCGGCGAGACTCACGAGCGGCAGGCGGGACGAGCCGTTGTGGTGGTCCGTATTTGGGATCCGTGGGCGCGCTCGGTGCGGCTGGCGAGCGGCGGCTCTCGAGGCTGTGGTTGACCGTTGCGCCTGCCGCGTCATCACCGCGACGACACCAAGCGAGCCAGTCCTGCACGCTGAACATGCGTCCGGTATCGAGGTTGAGACGTCGCTTGAAAGCGTCCCGCGGCGCGTGTCCGCGCGGACCGAGGAGCGCGGAAACCGTCCGCGCAGCGGAGTTCAGCTTCTCACGGGCTCGAGGGCCTGGGCGATTTCCTCGACCATGTTCTTGGCGTCGCCGAAGAGCATGTGGGTGTTGTCCCGGTAGAAGAGGGGGTTCTGGACGCCGGCGTAGCCGGTTGCCATGGAGCGTTTGAAGACGATGACGTCGCGTGCGTTCCAGACTTCGAGGACAGGCATGCCGGCGATGGGTGAAGTGGGGTCTTCGGCGGCGGCGGGATTGACGGTGTCGTTGGCGCCGATGACGAGGACCACGTCGGTGGTGGGGAAGTCGTGGTTGATCTCGTCCATTTCGAGGACGATGTCGTAGGGGACTTTGGCTTCGGCGAGGAGGACGTTCATGTGGCCGGGGAGGCGGCCGGCGACGGGGTGGATGCCGAACCGGACATTGATGCCTTTGGCGCGTAGTCTCGCGGTGAGCTCGGCGACGGGGTATTGGGCTTGGGCGACGGCCATGCCGTAGCCGGGGGTGATGATGACTGTAGAGGCGCCTGCGAGGATCCGGGCTGCTTCCTCGGCTTGTATCTGGCGGTGCTCGCCTTCGTCTTGGCCGCCGCTGGTGGTGGTGGGAGCTTCCATGCCAAAGCCGCCGGCGATGACGGAGATGAAGGACCGGTTCATGCCTTTGCACATGATGTAGGACAGGAACGCTCCGGAGGAGCCGACCAGTGCGCCGACGATGATGAGCAGGTCGTTGCGGAGCAGAAAGCCCAGCGCGGCTGCGGCCCAGCCTGAGTAGCTGTTGAGCATGGAGACCACCACGGGCATGTCGCCGCCGCCGATGGAGGCGACTAGGTGCCAGCCCAGCACGAGGGCGAGGGCGGTGATGATGATCAGCATCCACAGCGACGGGGCGAGCACGAACCATGCAGTGAGCGCGGCGAAGGTGAGGAGCGCGCCGATGTTGAGCACGTTCTTGCCCGGCAGCATCATCGGTGAGGGCTTGATCCGTGCGGACAGCTTGAGGAACGCCACGATCGACCCGCTCAAGGTGACCGCGCCGATGAAAACGCTGATCGAGACCTCCGCGGCGTGGATGCCGAGCAGCCCGATCGCGTCCAGAGCGCGGGCGGCGGGGCCGTCGGGGTGTGCCTCGACGTGGAGGTAGCGGTTCCAGCCGACCATGACGGCGGCTGCGCCGATGAAGCTGTGCAGCAGGGCAATCAGCTCAGGCATCCCGGTCATCTCCACCACGCGGGCGCGCCACAGCCCGATCGCGGCGCCGACGGCGATGGCGGCGGCGAGCAGGACCAGTCCGGAGGCCTGGGCGCCGTCGTCGACGACCACGGCGATCGTGGCAGCCAGCGCCACCCCCATGCCGAGGATGCCGAAGGTGTTGCCGGCCTTGGCGGTATCGTGCCTGGACAGCCCGGCCAGGGCCAAGATGAACAACAGCGCTGCCACGACGTAGGCAGCGGACACGGCGGTCTGGATGGACAACATGGACCAGCTCCTCCTTCAAGACCGCGAGAACATGGCCAGCATGCGGCGGGTCACTGCGAAGCCGCCGAAGATGTTGATGCTGGCGAGCAGGACAGCCATGAACGACATCGTCGAGATCACCGCGTCGTCACTGCCGATCTGGAGCAGGGCGCCGACGATGATGATGCTCGAGATCGCATTCGTCACCGACATCAACGGCGTGTGCAGCGCGTGATGGACGTTCCCGATCACATAGAACCCGACCACCACGGCCAACGCGAGCACAACCAGGTGTCCCTGCAGCGCCGCCGGCGAGATCGCGACCAACCCGAACAACACCGCCGCCGAGACCGCCACAGCCAGCACCCGACCCTGCTCGGTCAACCTCCTCGACTCCTCTTTCGCGGCAGAGCCCGAAGTCGGGATCGGGGTCCGGGGTGCCGCTGAGACTTGCACTGCCGGCGGCGGCCACGTCGACTCACCCTCATGCACCACTGTGATCCCCCGCTGCACCACGTCGTCGAAGTCCAGCACTACCACCCCGTCCTTGCCTGGGGTGAGCAACTTGAACAGGTTGACGATGTTGGTGCCGTACAGCTGCGACGTCTGGGCCGCGAGCCGGCCCGCGAGATCGGTATACCCGAGGATGGTCACGCCGTTCTCGGTCACGACCCGCTGGTCGGTCTCGGTCAGCGCCGCGTTGCCGCCGTTGGCGGCCGCCATGTCTACGATGACCGACCCGTTGCGCATGCCGGCGATCGTCTCGGCACCGATCAGCTTCGGCGCCGGACGCCCGGGAATCAGCGCGGTGGTGATGACGATGTCAGCCGCCCGCGCCTCCTCGTCGTACATCGCGGCGGTCGCGGCCCGTTGCTCCGTGGTCATCTCCTTGGCGTAGCCGTCGGAGGACTTCTCAGCGAACAGCGACTCGTCGAGGTGCACGAACTGCGCACCCATCGACTCCACCTGCTCAGCCACCTCCGGCCGCACGTCAAAGGCGCGCACCACCGCACCCATCGCCGACGCCGCACCAATCGCGGCCAGGCCGGCAACTCCCGCGCCGACCACGAACACTCTTGCCGGCGGGACCTTCCCCGCAGCGGTCACCTGACCGGTGAACATCCGCCCGAACGCATGCGCCGCCTCGACTACCGCGCGGTAGCCGGCCACATTTGCCATCGAGGACAACACATCCATCGACTGCGCGCGCGAGATCCGCGGCACCGCATCCACCGCCAACGCCGTCACACCAGCGGCCTGCAACCGCTTCAGCAACTCCGGGCTACGCGCCGGCGCCATCATCGACACGATGATCGCGCCTCGGCACAACCGCCCGACCTCCTCCTCAGTGGGGGCATTGACCTTCACCACCACGTCAGCAGCCCACACCTCCCTCGCAGCGCCGACCCGGACACCAGCGTCAACGAACGCCGAATCCGGCTGATCAGCCGCCTCACCCGCCCCCGACTCCACGATCACGTCGTAGCCGAGATCGATCAGTTGCGTCGCAGTCTTCGCAGTCGCCGCAACCAGCGTCTCGCCCGGTTTCGATTCACGAGGAACACCGATGAGCAAGAGGGACCTCCCTATCCGATGACCAGTTCTGGACGAGTTCCGCTGCAACCTGGCGCGGTTCGAGCACGATGGCGTCAAAGATGGCCCTGCGGGACTTCCTGTCCAGAGTTCGTCACTGCGCTTCGGGCACGGGGGCCTGGCCCGCAGAGCAACCTCCACTCAGGCCTCGCGGGCCGCCTCCACTTCGGCGATCCTCCGGCTGATGCCAACCCACTGGCTGCGGCCGACCGTGACCGGCGCGCGACGACCCATGCCCCTGGCCCAGACGAAACGGTGTCCGTGCTCGGTCGCACCGCGGCCATCGATCCCGCCCGGGGGCGCCGCGAGATCGATGAGGACGCAGGGGGACGGGAGCGCTCTCAGCACCTCGCCGGCCACAAGCGGAGCCGGCACGGTCGAGAAGACCATCGCGAGTTGTGGTGCCCGGTCGATCAGCTCATCCAACGGCGCCGCCTCCGCGCCTGCGCTCATGGCGTCGGCTCGCTGTACCGGATTCCTCGCGAAGACCGTGACCCGTGCTCCTAGAAGGACCAGCGTCCGGGCGAGCAGGCGCCCGATGTTGCCGTGTCCGATCACTCCGATGGCGGCACCGTGCAGTGAGACATCCGAATGGTGAATCGCGAGCTCGAGCGCACCTTCGACGATCGACGGCCCGCGCAACAGCATCAGTTCCCGGTCGTCTTCGTACCCGATGAGTCGGATTCCCGTAGCGGCTGCCGCCGCCTCGAGCTTGGAATCGGCCCACCCCAGGATGATGTGTGCGCCGGGGTTCATCTGCGACAGCACTTCTCGGTCGGGGATGATCGGCTGGTCATGCTCTGGCGCGAAAAGCGCACCTTCCGCAGTGATACCGGGGATCGGGAAGAGGGCGTAGTCGGCAGCCCGAAGCGCCGTCATCGCGCTGTCGGCCCTGTCGACGCCTTCGATGCCGCCGTCGGGCCACGGGAAGCCGAATCCTTCCACGACCGCGCCGGTCAAGGCCGCCAGACGCGCGATTTCCTGCTCACGCTCGTCACCGCCGACGATGGCGATCTTCCGTGTGCTGAGATCCATTATCTGCTCCGGTCCGACTGGTCAGCGCGTCTGCACCGACGCCAACAACTGGTTGAGGTTCATCTGCTCGATACCCAGGGCACGGGCGTCGCGGCCGTGCTCGAGGAGACCAGGACCGATGGACGCGGCCGCGATGCGGAGGAGCGCCTCGGCGACCGGAACTTCGACCTCCGCGACCCTGGCCAGAGCCACGAACGGCAGCAGCCCGAAGGGGAAGTCCTCACGGTAATAGCGGTGCTCCGTCGAATCGGGTCCTCGGATGGTGCGGTTCGCTTCACCGCCGCTGATCGCCTCCACGACGTTGTTGGCGCCCTGCGCCCCTTCGACGGTGCCGATAGCCGACATCTCCTCCAGCAGGGAGGGAAGAGCGAGGTCATACGCCGCGGCCACACTGAGCCGCTCGTCGTCGAGCCGGGTGAGCACCCGTCCCACGCCCGGGGTCATGCCGTCCACGTAGAACCGGAAGTCGCCTCCGGTGGCCTCTGCCCACGCTAGGCCGAGGACGGCCCCCGGGGGATGCAGAACCATGTTGACGTTGGAAAAACTGGAGGCGAGGACATTGTCGACTGCGCCGATCCCCGGAAACAATTCGCACGCAATCTCGAGTGCGCTCTCTCCCCCAGGCAGCGGAGCAGCCCTCACAGTCCCGGCCCGGCCGGTCGTGTTGACCACGCCGTCCTGCCCCACCCGGGCTACGTACGTCAGGGTCGAGAGCTCGACCAGCGGTGGCATCGGTGAGCCGGCCCGTCGCCACACTTCGCGGGCCTGGAGCGCTCCGCCCGTGTGGCCGGGGTTCAGCACGATCGGCGGCAGGGGGCCGAGACCAGCCAGATCGTCGAAGAGCTGCGCGTGGGTGAGGCTGGGCAGACACACGACGAGCGCGTCAGCGCCACGGACCGCGTCGCCGAGGTCGACGGTGACGGCATTCAGTTCCACTGCGCCCTCGCCGAGGACCCCGCGGTAGGGAAGGACTCGGGTCTCCAGCAGCGGGGCGATCGTCTCGGCCCGTCGGTTCCACAAGCGCACGGTGTGGCCTGCGGCGAGGAGCTCCACGGCCGCCGAACGGCCACCCGCCCCGCCGCCGAGGACGGCGACTGTCGTCATACCCGGTACTTGTCGAGCTTCGCGCGGTCCACCTCGATCCCCAGCCCCGCTCCCTCGGGGACCATGACCCGACCCCGGACGAACGCGAAAGGCTCCTGCACCAAGTCATCGAGGTAGTACACGCCGGCGATCCGGGGTCCGTCCGAACCCTCCGGCCGTGAGACCGGGCAGACGCTGGGCAACACGGCGTTGGGTAGAGCTGCGCCGAGGTGGAGGTTGGCCGCGTTGCCGATCCCGGTCTCGATGGATCCGCCGATGTCGCAGATCATTCCTAGGTCGTCGGCTACATCGGCCTGGCGCTTGGCACGGTACAGACCACCGGGCTTCGTCACGTAGCAGGAGAAGCTCTGTGCGGCGTCGAGCGCGTCGAGCTCCAAGATGTCGTGGACGTCCCACGCGGACTCGTCGGCCATCACCGGGCTGGAGATCCGGGCAGCGACCCGCGCCAGTTGCTTGGCGCCCATGAGCGGCTGCTCGCAGAGCAAGATGTCGTACTCCTCTTGCCGGCGGGTGACGTCGACAGCCTGGGCGACCGAGCTGTACCCCTCGTTGCCGTCGACCCGGATCCTGATCTGGTCTCCCAACCGTTCCCGCAAGCCCCGCACCAGGTCGACGTCCCGGTCCGGTTCCAGGCCCGTCTTGCACTTGATCGTCAGTGCACCCTCCGAAACCGCCTGTTCCGCTTCGGCGAAGCACCGCTCGAGCTCCATGATTCCGAGGGAGTGTGCGACTTCGATGCCGTCGCGGTGCATGCCCCCGAGGAGCTGGTAGACGGGAACACCGAGAGCCTTGCCGGCGGCGTCGTAGCACGCGATGTCGACCGCGGCCTTGGCGTAGGGGTGGCCCTTGACGACGCGATCCATGCGCGCGTGGATCAGGCCGATGTCAAGGGGGTCCAAGCCCCGGATGGCCGGCAGCAGATGATCCACCACGATGTGCTGGACAGTCTCGGGCGTTTCTCCGTAGTTCCGGCCGTAGGCGCCGCCCCACGTGCCCCCAGCGGGAGCCTCTCCCCATCCAACGACGCCCTCGTCGGTGTGAAGCTCGATGATGGCATGGTGCCCGATTGGTGTGTCCATCTTGGTCGCCCAGAGGTGCTCCCGTCGCGGGGGAAGGCGAACGAGGTGAACACTGACGTCGGTGATCTTCATCGGTGGCTGGCCTCTTCCGTGTCTGCAGGGTCGTCGAACAGCTCGATCTCGTAGCCGTCTGGATCCCGGATATAGACGGTGTGCCCGTAGGGGCCCGGGCCGGGCCCACGCACGATCTCGCAACCCGCTGCGGCGGCATGGGCGGCGATCCCGTCGATACCGCGAGCGGAGAAGCACAGGTGCTGCAGGACACCCTTGCTTCCGGAGCCGCCCTCGGTGAGACCGAGACCTTGCTCAGTGACGATCAGGCGCCGCCCGTCACGGAACTCCTCCCGCTTTCGGACGGCAAAGCCGAGCACCTGGGTGTAGAAAGCCTCGGAGGCATCGAGGTCCCGGACCTCGAGGAGCAGGTGGTGGACCCGCACGACCGCGCTCGGCCGGGCGCCGCGCGACGGGGTGCTCATGCGTCCGTCCGGTCGACACCCAGCACGCCGTTCCGCGCCCAGTTCTCGCGCGGGTACTCCTGGAGCGCGACATGCAAGGCATCGGGGTTGGCGTCGGCGTGCTCGACCATTGCGTCCGTGATGGCACGAGTCAGCGCCCGCTTCTGGTCAACGGTCCGACCTTCCCAGAGATGTACGACTACGAATGGCATGAGCGCCCCCTTCGGTCACCAGCGATGGCGCCAAGTTATCACACATCAGGCCAGTTGGCTCAGGTGCTGATGTCAGTCGTAGGACCAGGGTCGGTACAGTGACCCGGTCGTCGGCGGAACGACACCCACGACCCAGCGGACCGATCGGAGGCGGGCGCTCATGGCCCCACGCAAGGGTGGCGGTAAGCACGACTTCAGGACCATCGCCCGAGTGAGCCCGCCGGAACAGGTACGCACACAGATCATGCAGGCCATCGCCGATGGCGCCTACCCGATCGGCAGCATGCTCCCGTCCGAGCGCGTGCTGTGCGAGTCGTTCGGCGTGAGTCGAGTCAGCGTGCGGGAAGCTCTCGCCGGCCTCGAAGCCCTCGGAGTCATCAAGATCCGACACGGCAAGGGGGCGATCGTCCAGGAGCGGCCAGGCGGCGATTACGCCCTCCCCTTCGCCGACTACCTGAGGCTCTATCGCAGTGACATCGTCGAGTTGCTGAAGGTTCGACGCGCCTTGGACGAACTCGCGGCCGCAGAGGCTGCCGAGAACGCAGACGCCAAGGCACTCCGCCGACTGCGCGAGGCAGCCAAGGCGTTTAGCACGGCGGCCGAGCAGGATTCCGCGGTGCTGTCCGACGTGGCCGAGCGGGACGAACAGTTCCATCTCGAGGTTGCGGTCGCCGGCGGCGGCAAGCTGCTGCCTCGGCTCGTCGAGGAGTTGAACGGCGTCCTCACGCAATCTCGGCAACTCACGCTCGCTCAGGATGGCCAGATCGCGAGGTCGGTCAAGGAGCATCGGATGATCGTCGACGCGATTGTTTCCCGGGATGCGGAGGGCGCGCGATCTGCCGCCGGAAACCACATCGAGCACATCGTCGCCTGGCTCGCCGCCGAGGATGAGCGGTCCACAGACGGTTAAGCGCAAGGGCGTGGACTGGGGACCCGACGGTCAGCCCCGGTCATGCGACGAACGCGGAGTTCCGCTCACGCGGCCGATCGCCTCGACGATGCTGTGGTAGCCGGTGCACCGGCACAGGTTCGACGACACTGCTTCGCGGATCGCCTCGTGGTCCGGCGTCGGGTCCCGCCGAAGAAGGGCGGTCGCCAACATCAGGAAGCCAGGCGTGCAGAACCCGCACTGCAAACCACGGCACTGCGAGAACGCCTGTTGCAGATCGCTCGGCCGGTCGACCGTGCCCAGTCCTTCGACGGTCTCCACCGCGGCGCCTTGGACTTGAACGCTCAACACGATGCACGAGCGCACCGGCTCTCCGTCGACCAGCACGGTGCATGCGCCGCAGACACCGTGTTCGCAACCCGCGTGCGCCCCCGTGAAGCCACGGGCGCGGAGGTCGTCCAGCAGGCTCTCCGATGGATCGATCTCACGCGCACTCACCTTCCCGTTGATCCCATAGCTCACAGTCAGGCGAGTGGACCCGTCTCCGTCGTGGCGCTCCTCGTCAGTCACCGGCTGTCCTCCAATCCTGCGCCGACCTCGAGAGCGCCTGGCGCACCAACGTCGACGCGAGCCGTCTGCGGTACTGCGACGAAGCGTGGATGTCGTCACTGACCTGGATCGATGCCGCACACATGTGGGCTGCCTCGGAGACAGCCTCCATCGTGGAGCGGCGGTCAGTCAGGTCGACGCCGTGGAGGACGTCCTCGGCGCTCGGCATCCGGATGGGCTGGCTGGCGACTCCCCCCATCGCGATGCGAGCCGTGGTGACCCGCAGTCGTTGGTCCGCGACCAGACGGGTTGCCGCCGCGACGATTGCGAAGTCGCCACGACGTCGCGAGTGCTCTGCCAGCGCGGAGCCCACTGTGGTGAGCGGCAGTTCGATCGCTGAGAGCAGTTCGTCCTCGGCAAGTGCGGTCGTGAAGAAGCCCTGGAAGAAGTCGTGCGCCGGGATCCGACGTACCCCCCGACCACTCTCCGCCTGAATCACGGCATCGAGCACGAGCATCATCAGGCACCATTCCGAACTGCTGTCACCGTGCGCAAGGCTCCCGCCGATGGTGCCCCGAGACCTGATCGGGGCATGGCCGATCAGGCGTGCCGCGTCCGACAACGCTCGACAGGCCGCCAGCTCCGGCGCATCGGCTCGTTCGAAGCGCACATGACGCACCGTGGCACCGCACGCAAGTGTCCCGCCGACTCGCTCCAGCTGTGCCAGTTCCGGGCAGTGTCCGATGTCGATGAGCCTGCTCGGACGCGCCAACCTCAGGTTCATCATCGGAATGAGGCTCTGCCCACCGGCGAGCACCTTGGCGTCGTCACCGTGCTCCGACAGGAGGGACACAGCCTCTTCCTTGGACTCGGCTCGATGGTAGGCAAACGATGCCGCTTTCACCTTGTTCCTCCGCCGCCTAGATGCCTGGGGACCCCGCAGCGCGACGGCGCCGTCCGAACTCTCACGGTCGCCGCCTGATCCACCACCAGGCGAGAGCCACCGCTGCACTCGCTCCCACGAGCGCCGCGGGTACGTGGCGCTCCGGCCGGATCAAGAGTGTGCCTCCGCGGGCCTCGGTTCGCTTGGCGTAGTCCCAACCGCACGACCGGGGGCCGATTCCGTCCTGTCCGGCCAAGGGAGGAACGAACGGGAGCAGGGCATCCGGACCGATCGGGAGCCGGGTGATCGAGTCAGGTACGCCGAGGGCATCGGCGACCGCATTGGCAAGAGCGCCGCCCGCGCCCATGATCCCTGCTTCTCCCCCTCCCTTCACCCCGAGCGGGTTGGAGTCGGTGCCGGCGAGCTCCAGCAACACGACCTCCACATCGGGAGCCTCGTAGACGGTAGGGACGAGGTAGTCCATGAACGTGGTGCTCTGGGGCTGGCCGTGCTCATCGAAAGGAAGGTGCTGGAGGAACGTTCCCCCCACTCCCTGCATCGCGGCACCCACGATCTGGCCGACGAGTGACGGTCGGTCGATGGCCCGTCCACAGTCATACGCCACGACGAGCCGCTCGACCGTGACCGCAAGGGTGTCGGGATCGATGCGGACCACGGCGCCGTGGACCCCGAAGCCGAACGTGGGGCTCGACTGGCGGTGGGTGCCGATGACCGACCGTGGACCAAGAATCCGCCACGTGTCCGGATCCGAGGGATCGGCGGCAGGATCTGTGCTGCGAAGGTCGGCGAGAAGCTGCTGGGCGGCGTCATGGGCGGCGCTTCCGCTGAAGATGGTCGAACGAGCAGAAAATGTGCCGGTTCCGCCGTCGAAGTGCTCGGTGCTGTTCGTCACTACATCGATCCGTGCCTGCGGAACGCCGAGTACCTCAGCCACGACGATCCGGAGCATGGTCGCAAGTCCTTGGCCGATCTCGGAACCGGCCGTAAGCAGCCGAAGCCGCCCTTCAGCCGTCACTTCGAGCTTGATGCTCTCCTCGACGCCCAGACCTGCGTGCGCGAGGAAGAGGCCGACCCCGAACCCCACGAGTTCGCCCTCCATACGCCGCCTGTGGATCTCGGCACGGACGAGTTGGACGTCGACAGCTTCGGACAACTCGTCCAGCACCAAGGGAAAGTCACCGCTGTCATACACCGAGGGGTGCATCTCACCGCCGAAGTCCTGCTGATAGGGCATCTCCTCTGCGGTGATGAGGTTCCGACGCCGGAACTCGAGCGGATCCATCTCCAGCCGGGCGGCCACGATGTCCATCATCCGTTCCCGAACGAACCCGGCGTCGAAGGTACCGGGCCCGCGCATCGTTCCCATCGGGGTCTTGTTGGTTGCGACGGCGTGACACGTCACGTCGATGACCGGCCACCGGTAAGGCCCGGGAATCGCCTCGACAGGGATCTCGGTCAGTCGGCCGCCGATCGGACGAGCGTAGGCTCCGAAATCCTGAAGGATCTCGTCCTTGAGCCCACGCAGTCGCCCATCCGCGTCCACTGCCACCGTGATCCGATGCCGCTGACCCCGCGAGTGGTTGATCGCAAGGAAGTGCTCATTGCGGTCCTCGATCCATTTGACCGGACGTCGCAGCTTCAGGGCTGCCAACGGCACCAGGAAGTCCTCCGGATAGAGCTCACCGCGCGGGCCGAACATGCCGCCGACGTCGACGTGGTGGCAGACCACCTGGGCTGGCTCCAGATGGAACCACTCGGCAACCGACGCGCGCGTGAAACGAACGAACTTGGTCGGTCCCCAGAGATGGAGTTCGGTGGCCGCAGCGTTCCACTCTGCGACCAACCCCCGCGTCTCCAGCGGGAGTCCGGTGTCTCGAGCGGTGTCGAACACCTGCGTGACGACGAGGTCGGCCTCCTGTGCCGCCTCCTGGAAGTCGGCCGTGCGCGCAACGAAGGAGCACAGACGCCCATCGGGCGTCGATTCCCAGACGGGATCCTTCTGCACACTTTCCACGTCGACGACGGGAACGAGCTCCTGGATGTCGAGCTCGACGAGGTCGGCCGCATCCTCGACCTCGCGCTGCGAGCGTCCGACCACGATAGCGACAGGCTCCCCGACATAGCGGACGACCGAGCCGGCGAGGACCGGTTGCAGGTAGCTTCTCAGCTCTGGGCGATTGTGGACCCGTAGCGGTATCTCCGGCACGTCGTCCAGATCGGTCGCACACAGCGCCAACTCGACACCATCAGCGGCGCGAGCAGCCTCGAGGCCGACGCTGACGATCCGGCCGTGTGCGACGGGGCTGCGAACCACCCGCAGGAACAGCTCGCCGTCACGGCTCACATCGCCGACGTACTCCCCTTGACCGGTGACGAGCGGGACATCCTCGCGGCGTCCCCATTCAGGCCGGTCGTCGTCGATCTGTCGTCGACCCTGACGCGCGGGCCGAACCTTAGTCGCGAGCTGGTCCGGCGTCATGCCTCACCCCTTCCGCGCTTGGCGACGGTGCCGTGCGGCGCGGCGACATCGCCTGCTCAAGAGCAGAGCGACGGCCACGAAGGCGCCCCCGGCGGCCCAGGGCCCCAACCGCCGGTACAAGGCCCGCAGCAGCACCGCGCCCACGTCAGCAGAATGGGACGGCGAGAACGAGCCGACGCGGTCGTCGTCTCCATCGGCGGTATCGCCCCCGGTCACTTGAGCCTCGAGGTTCCTGACGAACTGCGTGAGGAGGCCGTCAGAGACATCGGCGATGACCCCGCGGCCGAACTGTGCAGGCCGGCCGGTCAGTGACAGTTCCGTTTCGACAGTCACCTTGGTCGCATGTACCCCGTCGTCGGTCAGATGGAGCCTCACATCGGCCTTCGCCCCTCCGGCTCCGCCGGTCTCCCGGCCCTGTGCCTCGATCAGCGCGACCCCAGAGCCCCGGTCCTGGAGGATGAACCGGGCGACCCCCCGGTACTGCATTGCGACGGGGCCGATACGGACGCGGACCGTTCCCGAGAAGGAGTCGCCGTCGACGTCGCTCAGCGCGGCACCTGGGAAGCAGACCGCCACTCTCTCGATGTCGACGAGAAGGTTCCACGCCTCGTCGACATCGAGGGGAACCACGAACTCGTGCTCGAGCTTCAAACTGGACTCCTTCACTTCCACGCCGGACTGGCGATCGGGAGCATGTTGGGTGAACCTAAGCCTCGATGCGGATCAACTCGTCGGTGCTGGAAACGTCCGAGAGAAGCTCGCACCCGGTGGCGGTGACGTGGACCATGTCCTTGATCTGCATGCCGAACCCATGTCCACTGCGGTATACGAGGGGTTCGATACCCAGGACCATCCCGTCCTGGAGGCGATCGGTCACTCCTGGTCCCAGGTACGGAGGTTCGTGAAGGTTCACTCCGATGCTGTGACCGACGAAACCGATTGCTGGCATGTTCAGGGCGTCGAAGTGCTTCCTGTACTTGCGGTAGACGTCGCCAGCCACGGCACCCGGCCGTAGGGCGTCCAGGACATGACTCTTGCACTCGGCGAGCCGTCGGTAGACATCTTGAGCCAAGGTGCTCGGTTCGCCCACGACCGCGGTTCGGCAGACGCCCGCCTGGTAGCCGTCGGCTACGGAGAAGATCTCCACCCGGCACACGTCACCCGGTTGGAGCACCCGGGTGCTCGGTCCGACGTTGGGCAATTGGCTTCGCTCTCCGGTCGCCACGATCATCAGTTTGAAACTGTGGGCACCCTGCTCGTAGACCCGGCGAGTGAGGGTGGCAGCGATGTCCATCTCCGTGTCGCCCGCACGGACCGCGCCGAGCGCATCGATGATCGCCGTCTCCGAGATCCGTGACAGTGTGGCTAGGAGGTCGACCTCAGAAGCGGTCTTGGTCTGGCGCACGACCGCCAGCGCCGCGTCGACCGGCACGAACGCCACTCCACCACACACGCTCTGAAGTTCCTCATAGTGACGCGCCGCCAGGTAGTCCAGTTCAATCCCGACCCGGCCGCCACTCAGCCCGAGGCTGGCAAGAACCTTCCCCAGAACGTGCATTGCGTTATCGGAGAACTCGGTCCAGGTACGGACGTCCCACTCCGGCCGAGCCGCGCGCACCGTTTCGGCCTCCATGTCGACGCAGAAGAACGAGACGTCTCCACGAGCAGTCATGATGAGGGCTGCGTGTCGCCATCGCATCAGGACCTGAGACGGCACGACGAAACCGGCGCTGTAGGCGATGTTCTCGGGCGACAGGCAAACAATCGCCTCGAGACCGTGCTCCGACATGACAGCCTTCAACTTCTCGGCGACGATTGGGTTTTGCACCGGGCCTCCACTGGTATGACGACTGATGTCAGTGTAACACCGGGCAGCCGACGAACCAGCCACGATTCCTCGGGGAATGCGGCTGGGGTGAAACCCTGAGGTGGCGGCGAGAGGGGGTGCCGCTCGTCCGAACAGCTCAGCAACCAAGATGTCAGGGCGCCTTCGTCGCTCCGCAATCGGGGAGTGCTGGGGCGTGGGATCCTCGAACGACGAGTTCTTTGGACCGGTCGTCGACCGAGACGCCGCGGTGGTCGGGGCAAATCGTCGTGACAGTCGCCGATGCTGGTTGGGCAACGCCCATCCAGCCAGCGCCCGGACGTCGCGAGTCGTCGGGGAAGATCGGCCGGAGCCCGAGGAGGTCAGCCCGCTCAGCACTCGATCACGTTGACGGCTAGGCCACCTCGGGCGGTCTCCTTGTACTTGGTCTTCATGTCCGCCCCGGTCTCTCGCATCGTCTTGATCACCTTGTCGAGGGAGACGATGTGGGAGCCGTCGCCGCGCAGCGCAGTTCGAGTCGCGGTGATCGCCTTCACCGCGGCGACGGCGTTGCGCTCGATGCACGGGATCTGCACGAGCCCGCCTACCGGGTCGCAGGTGAGGCCGAGATTGTGTTCCATGGCGATCTCCGCGGCATTTTCCACCTGCCGGGGCGTGGCACCCAGCACTGCGGCGAACGCGCCGGCGGCCATCGAGCAAGCGGACCCCACCTCACCCTGGCAGCCCACCTCCGCACCGGAGATCGAGGCAGTCTCCTTGTAGATCACCCCGATCGCTCCAGCGGTGAGGAGGAAGCGGCACACCCCGTCCTCGGTCGCTCCCGGCACGAAGCGGGTGTAGTAGTGCAGCACGGCCGGGATGATCCCGGCGGCACCGTTGGTGGGCGCGGTGACGACGCGCCCACCGGCAGCGTTCTCCTCATTGACGGCAAGCGCGTAAAGCGTGATCCAGTCCATCCCCCGGAGAGGGTCAGAGCTGGTGGACTCGATCGCGAGCTGGCGGAACAGCTCCGGCGCGCGGCGTCGCACACGCAGACCGCCGGGAAGGGTTCCCTCGGTCCTCATGCCGTTGGCGACACACTCCTGCATGACCTCCCAGATGTGCAGCAGTCCAGCTCGGACCTCGTCCTCGCTGCGCCAGGACCGCTCGTTCTCGAGCATGATCCGGGCGATCGACTTGCCGCTCGCTTCACAGAGGTCGAGCAGCTCCTCGCCGGTGCGGAAGGGGTACGCGACCGGAGTGGCGTCCGCGACGATGCTGGTGTTGCCGGCGGCGTCCTCGCCCACGATGAAGCCGCCGCCGACGGAGTAGAACGTCCGCTCGCACAGCACCGCCTGGTCCGCGTTGAAGGCGGCAAACGTCATGCCGTTGGGGTGCCGGGGGAGACTTTTGCGTCTGTGCAACACGAGGTCGATCCCCTGGTCGAAGTCGATCTCGTGCTTGCCGAGGAGCTGCAGGCGGCCCCGCTCGCGGACCTGCTCCAGCAAGCCGGTGACGGCGTGCGGGTTGCACACCTCCGGTCGCTCGCCGGAGAGTCCGAGCACCACTGCCTTGTCGGAACCGTGGCCGTGGCCCGTGGCCCCCAGCGAGCCGAAGAGCTGGACCCGGACCTTCGCGGTTTCCTCGAGCCGTCCCGCATCGCGCAGCCCCTCGGCGAACAGGACCGCCGCTCTCATCGGCCCGACCGTGTGCGAGCTCGACGGACCGATACCGATCGAGAACAGGTCGAAGACGCTCAGTGCCATGTCAGGCTCCCTGTGCTGTGGCGCCCGGGCGCGACGCTGCTGCCTTGGCCACCGTCGGGCATGCCTCGCCCGGGGCTCCCTGCTCGTAAGGCCCCGGCGTGGAGCCGGCCCGCGCGGTGTGAGGACCGCACTAGGGGGCCGCTCATCACGCCCGCGAACCCGAGCTCGCGAGCCGCGTCGGCCGGCTCGTCGAACTGCCCCGGCTCCACCCACCGCGGCACGGGGTGGTGGCGCACGGAGGGCCTCCGGTACTGGATGGTCATGACGAGGCGGCAGCCGGCGGACCGGAGGTCGGCCAGCGCGCTGACGACCTCCTCCCGCTGTTCGTCCATCCCAAGGATCAGTTTCGACTCGTCACCGCTCCCCGGGCCGCCGCGTGCCGAAGCACCTCGAGGTTGCGCTCGTAGTGGAATCCGCGCCGGGCCCGCCGGAAGATCCGATGCACCGTCTCGATGTTGTGAGCGAAGACCTCCGGGGTCGCGCCGAGTACCTGTACGACCAGGTCGAAACGGCCGCTGAAGTGCGGCACGAGGGTCTCCACGCCGACGCCCGGCGCCCGCTGGCGCATCTGCCGCACCGTCTCGGCCGCGAGCCGTGCCCCTTCGTCGTCGAGGTCGACCGGCTGCGGGCGCCCCGGTGGCGACCTGGCAACGGTCGCAACGCCGCGTGCACCGGTCACCCCCAATCAGGAGGGTGCCCTCGCGGTCCTCCCGGCACTCGAAGATGTGCGGACAGCGGGCCTTTTGGCACACGGTGTACAGCCGCTCCCGGTCGACGACTCCGGCGTAGCCGAGCGGTTGAGGCATCCACGAGGGCTTCCGGCCGACTGGAATCGCGGCATTGCTGGCCTCGACCCGCAGCAGCGAGCCCCCCTCGGGGGCGACCGCAGTCACGACGAGAACTCCGCGACCGCGGGGTAGAGCGGGTGCTTGGCGGCAAGGGACTTCACGCGGGACCGGAGCCTCCCAGCCACGTCGTCGGACAGCTCCGGCTGCAGCGCGGTCGCGATGACGTCGGCCACCTCCTCGAAGTCGTGCGCGCCGAAGCCCCGGGT
The DNA here is from genome assembly GCF_008087345.1 of Nocardioides caldifontis. Lineage (GTDB taxonomy): Bacteria > Actinomycetota > Actinomycetes > Propionibacteriales > Nocardioidaceae > Marmoricola_A > Marmoricola_A caldifontis. The sequence continues at coordinate 312,127 of NZ_VHIB01000001.1, forward strand.
CGCCAACGCCGGCGTGCCGATCCGCAGCCCGGAGGTCACCATCGGTGGCCGCGGGTCGTTCGGCACCGCGTTGCGGTTGACGGTGATGCCGATGCGGTGCAACCGGTCCTCGGCCCCCTTGCCGTCGAGCGGGGAGGCGACCAGGTCGACGAGGACCAGGTGCACGTCCGTCCCGCCGCTGAGGACCTTGATCCCCGCACGTTGCGCGTCCTCGCGGATGAGCCGGTCCGCTAGGATCTGCGCGCCCTCGAGGGTACGGCGCTGGCGGTCCTTGAACTCCTCGCCGGAGGCCATGAGGAACGCGACCGCCTTGGCCGCGATGACGTGCTCGAGCGGACCGCCCTGGAGTCCGGGGAACACCGCCGAGTTGATCTTCTTGGCGATCGCGTCGTCGTCGGTGAGGACGATCCCTCCACGCGGGCCGCCGAGGGTCTTGTGCGTGGTCGAGGTCGTCACGTGGGCGCGCGGCACCGGGTTGGGGTGCAGACCCGCTGCCACGAGGCCGGCGAAGTGCGCCATGTCGACGAACAGGTAGGCGTCGATCTCGTCGGCGATGGCGCGGAAGCGGGCGAAGTCAAGGGTGCGGGGATAGGCAGACCATCCGGCCACGATCATGCGGGGCCGATGCTCGCGGGCGAGCCGCTCGACCTCCTCCATGTCGACGCGGCCGTCGTCCCCGACGTGGTACGGCACGACGTTGAAGGTCTTGCCGCTGTAGTTCAGGCGCATGCCGTGGGTCAGGTGACCGCCGTGGGCGAGGTCGAGCCCGAGGATCGTGTCGCCGTGCTGCAGCAGCGCGAAGAACACGGCGGTGTTCGCCTGCGCGCCCGAGTGCGGCTGCACGTTGGCGTGCGCGGCGCCGTACAGGGCCTTGATCCGGTCGATGGCGAGCTGCTCGACAACGTCGACGTACTCGCAGCCGCCGTAGTAGCGGCGGCGCGGGTAGCCCTCGGCGTACTTGTTGGTCGCCACGGATCCCTGCGCCTGCATGACGGCCACAGGGGCGAAGTTCTCCGAGGCAATCATCTCCAGGGTGAACTCTTGTCGCCGCAACTCGGCGTCGAGAGCAGCGGCGACCTCGGGGTCCACCTGCGCAAGAGGTTGGTTGATCAGGTTCTGGACGGTCATAGCTGCGCCTCAGCCCTGCTCGACGAGCTCGGCGTACTCGTCGACGTCCAGCAGCTCGTCGGTCGAGGTGACCCGCAGTCGCAGCAGCCATCCGGTGCCGAACGGGTCGCTGTTGACCAGGCTCGGGTTTTGTACCACCGCGTCGTTCGTCTCGAGGACCTCTCCGTCGGTGGGCGCGTAGAGGTCGCTCACCGACTTGGTCGACTCGATCTCGCCACAGGACTCGCCTGCGGTCACAGCGCTCCCCGCCTCGGGCAGGTCGACGTAGACGACGTCGCCGAGCGCCTCGGCGGCGTACTTGGTGATCCCCACCGTGGCGGTGTCGCCCTCGACACGCAGCCACTCGTGGTCCTTGGTGTACAGGAGGTCGGCGGGCAGGTTCAACTGGTTCTCCTTGGCTTCGAGGGTCGAGGAGCCGCTGGTCAGCGCGGCCGGCTGTAGAACGGGAGGGCGACGACCTCGGCATGGATCCGCGTGCCCCGGACGTCCACAAGGAGCCGCGTGCCGGTCGCCGAGAGCGCGGTGTCGACGTAAGCCATCGCGATCAGGTGCCCGAGCGTCGGGGACGGCGCCCCGCTGGTGACGGCGCCGACGTGCGCGCCGCTGCTCGGGTCCAGCACCGCGTAACCGGATCGGGGGGCTCGTCGGCCCTCCGGGCGCAGACCAACCCGGACGCGCGAGACCTCCTCCTGTGAGCACTTCTCCAGCGCGGCACGGCCGACGAAGTCGGCCGCCTTGTCGAGGCGCACCACCCGGCCGAGACCCGCCTCGTATGGCGTGAGCTCCGCGCTCAGCTCGTTGCCGTACAACGGCATCGCAGCCTCGAGCCGCAGTGAGTCTCGGCACGCCAGCCCGGCCGGAACCAGTCCGTGCCCGGCGCCCGCGGCGGAAAGGCCCTTCCAGATTGCGACCGCGTCGGCAGGTTCACAGAAGATCTCGAACCCGTCCTCGCCGGTGTAGCCGGTACGGGCGAGCCGGACCTGCCGGCCAGCGACCGTGGCCTCCTGGATGGCGTAGTAGCGCAGCGCACCCAGGTCGGCGTCGGTCAACCCGCCCAGGATCGCCGGGGACTCCGGGCCCTGCACGGCGATGAGGGACCAGTCGTCGCACCGGTCCTCGACCTCGGCGTCGAACCGGGCCGCGCGCTGCTTGAGCGCGGCGAGCACGACGCCGGCGTTCGAGGCATTGGCCACCACCATGTATCGCTCGTCGGCCAGGCGGTAGACGATGAGGTCGTCGAGGATGCCGCCGTCCTCGTTGCAGATCATGGTGTACTTCGCGTTCGCGACGGCGATGGCGCTGATGTCGCCGACCAGCGCGTGGTCGAGCGCTGCGGCGGCCTCCTGCCCGACGACCTCGATCTCGCCCATGTGGGAGAGGTCGAACAGGCCGGCGGTCGTGCGGACCGCGTGGTGCTCCGCCAGCTCGCTGCCGTACCGGAGCGGCATCTGCCAGCCGGCGAAGTCGGTGAAGTGCGCGCCGGCGGCCTCATGGACCGAGTGCAGAGCGGTGAGCTTGGACATGGTGTCCCTTTCGAGAGGTGGCTGGGTGGACCCGAACAGCCACCCGTGCGGGCGGGCGCTCGGTTGAGTGGGCCGGGCCCAGGGAGGACCGGTAGTTGGAGCCGGGCGCTCAGGCTTCGAATGCCTCAGGCGGGGGGCATGAGCAGACGAGGTTGCGGTCGCCGTGGCTCTGGTCGATCCGCCGGACCGGCGGCCAGTACTTGTTCGCCGCCGTGCCTGCCGGGTAGACCGCCTGGGCACGGGAATAGGGCCGGCCCCAGTCGCCGACGAGGCTCTCCGCCGTGTGCGGCGCCCCGCGCAGAGGGCTCGACTCGGCGGTGAAGTTGCCCCGGGCGACCTCGTCGATCTCCTTGCGGATGGCGATCATCGCATCGATGAACCGCTCAACCTCGCCCAGGTTCTCGCTCTCCGTCGGCTCCACCATCAAGGTTCCGGCAACGGGGAACGACATCGTGGGTGCGTGGAACCGGTAGTCGATGAGCCGCTTCGCTACGTCGTCGACCGTGACGCCCGTCGCCTTGGTCAGCGGCCTCAGGTCCAGAATGCACTCGTGTGCGACGAGGTCGCCGGCCCCGGTGTAGAGGGTTGGGTAATAGGGCGCGAGCCGCTTGGCGACGTAGTTGGCGGCGAGCACCGCCACCTTCGTCGCCTCGGTCAGGCCCTCGGCGCCCATCAGCCGTACGTAGGCCCAGCTGATCGGCAGGATGCCGGCCGAGCCGTAGGGCGCGGCGCTGACCGGGCCCACTCCGTCGCGACGCTCGGGGTCGGGATGCATGGGGTGTGACGGCAGGAACGGCGCCAGGTGGGCCCCGACCGCCACCGGGCCGACGCCCGGGCCGCCACCGCCGTGCGGGATGCAGAAGGTCTTGTGCAGGTTGAGGTGCGAGACGTCGCCGCCGAAGGAGCCCGGGGCCGCGAGCCCCAATAGGGCGTTGAGGTTCGCCCCGTCGACATAGACCTGACCGCCGTGCTCGTGCACCAGCTCGGAGAGCTCGGTGATGCCCTCCTCGTAGACGCCGTGCGTGGAGGGATAGGTCACCATGATGGCCGCCAGATCGGCCGAGTGTTGCTGGCACTTGGCGTGGAGGTCCTCGAGGTCGACGGTGCCATCCTCGAGGCTCCTGACCACCACAACCCGCATCCCAGCCATGACGGCAGAGGCGGCATTGGTCCCGTGCGCCGACGCGGGAATCAAACAGACCTCTCGCCGCTCCTCGCCGCGGGACCGGTGGTAGGAGCGGATGGCGAGGAGCCCCGCGAGCTCGCCCTGGCTGCCGGCGTTGGGCTGAATCGAGACCTTGGCGTACCCGGTCACGGCCGCGAGCCACGACTCAAGCTGGTCGACGAGGGTCGCATAGCCGCGGGCGCTGTCCGCGGGGACGAACGGGTGAACGTTCGCGAAGCCGGGGAAGCTGATCGGCTCCATCTCGGTGGTCGCATTGAGCTTCATCGTGCACGAGCCCAGCGGGATCATGCCGCGATCGAGCGCGTAGTCCTTGTCCGACAGCGAGCGCAGGTAGCGCAGCATGGCAGTCTCGCTGTGGTGACTGTTGAACACCGGATGGGTCAGGAATGCGGAGCTGCGCACCAGGGCAGCGGGCAGCCGGTCCTCGCCGGGTTCCGGCGCCCCACCGTCGGCGCCGAACGCCTCGAGCACTACGTCGAGGTGGGCGTCCGTGGTCGTCTCCGAGCAGGCGACCCCCACATGGCTCTCGTCGACCCTGCGCAGGTGGACCCCGCCGGCCGCCGCCTTGGCGATCACCTCGTCCGCACCCTGAGGCACTCGAACCAGCAGGGTGTCGAAGAAGGCGTCGTGCACCACCTCTGCACCGGCGGTGGTGAGGTGCGCGGCCAGACCGGTGGCGGTGCGGTGGACGCGGCGGGCGATGCTCCGCAGGCCCTCGGGCCCGTGGTAGACGGCGTACATCGAGGCCACCACCGCAAGCAGCACCTGGGCGGTGCAGATGTTGGAGGTGGCCTTGTCACGCCGGATGTGCTGCTCGCGGGTCTGCAGGGCGAGCCGGTGGGCCGGGTGACCGTCCGCGTCGACGCTCACACCGACGAGCCGTCCCGGAAGGTTGCGCTCCAGGCCCGTCCGTACCGCAATGTAACCCGCGTGCGGGCCGCCGTAGCCGAGCGGGACGCCAAAACGCTGGGAGGAACCGACGGCGATGTCGGCCCCCAGCTCCCCCGGCGGGGTGAGCAGGGTCAGGGCGAGCAGGTCGGCGGCGACCGTCACGAGCGCGCCCCGCTCGTGCGCTTGCTCGACCATCTCCCGGTGGTCGGCGATCGCGCCCGAGGCCCCCGGGTATTGCACGACGACGCCGAAGAACTCTCCTTCCGGCACGCCGGCTGCCAGGTCAGCCTCGACGACCTCGACGCCGACGGCACGGCAGCGGGTCTGGAGCACCGCCAGGCTCTGAGGCAGCAGGTCGGCGTCGACGATCACCCGCTCGGCCTTGACCCGGTTGGCGCGGCGCATCACAGTCACCGCCTCGGCGACGGCGGTGCCCTCGTCCAGCAGCGAGGCGTTCGCGGTGGGCAGGCCGACGAGGTCGGCGATCATGGTCTGGAAATTCAGCAGCGCCTCGAGCCGGCCCTGGCTGATCTCCGGCTGGTAGGGCGTGTAGGCGGTGTACCAGGCGGGGCTCTCGAGCACGTTGCGACGCACGACGCCGGGCAGGATCGTGCCGTGGTAGCCGAGCCCGATCATGGGCTCGCCGGGTTCGTTCTGGCCGGCCAACTCCCGCAGCTCCGCGAGAACCCTGTCCTCGTCAGCGGCCGGAGGCAGGCCGAGCAGCGTGGTGCTGCGCAGGCCCCGGGGCACGGCGGCGTCGACGAGCGCGTCCAAGGAGTCGTATCCAAGTTCGGCCAGCATGGCGCCCTGGTCGACGGAGGTGAAACCGATGTGGCGGGCGACGAAGGCCCCGTGGACGGGGTCAGTGGACATGGCGGGAGGCTCCCTGCGTCGGGCGCCCGCACGTGACGGGCACCGTTGGACGGGTGACCTCCCCGCTCTGTCATGGGCCTGAGAGCTTCACCGCCGGCAGAGGCGGCTTGCACCGTGGGCGCAGGCCCAAGGGCCTGACTTTTCAGAGTTCGCCTTCCCGCAGCGGTAACTGGGCCTGAGAGATTCTCGGGGAGATTTGCTCCTTCGGCGCCCCGCCCTGTTGGGTGGGGACTCTCCCGCTGCGGCTCGAGTGGCGAGTTTGCAGTTGTGCCGGCGACGGTAGGCGGCCATCAACAAAGTCGTCAACCCCTGGGGCACGTCCTGACGCGACCACCGAGGCCACTTTGCCAGGCTCTATTTCGAACCCGCGTCACGGCTCCGACGAAGTCGGTTCAGGGCGAGCGCAGCAGTGACCGGGTCAACTCCCGGAACGGCTACCGGGATCGCGATCTCGACACCGGTGTCGGAACCCTCGGGGTCGCGGTTCCAGGCTCCGTGAAGGATCGCTGCATCCGGAGTAGCTGTCGGCGCGGCGTAAAATTGGCCGAGCTCGGGCTGACCAGCATGGTGGCGGCCTACTACCTTGCTCGGGGTCAGCATGCGGCACCGTCCTCGCTGCTAGGACGTGCAGGGCGAGGATTTCGGTGTCCGTCGGCGTTGACCCCGGTGGCGACCAGGGCTTGGACCGGCGCCATCCGGCCGCCTTCGCGGACCTTGAGCAGTGCGTCGGCGGCGAGGAAGTGAATGGACCGGCTCCGGCCAGCGATCGGTGCGGAACTGCCCGACGTGGGCGTCGAGCTCCCTGGCGATCTCCGAGACCTCGAACTTGGTCAAGCCGGTGATGCCCAGGGCCTGCACGAGCTTGTCCAAGCCGCCGCGCGCGGTAGTGGTTGTCGCGATGCCGGTAGTCGTTGCGGCGGTTGACCCGGTCGGGACTGGATGACTCCGTATTCGGCGCCGCAGAGGGCGTGGGCTCGGCCGAGATGAGGGTGCTGATAAGGGTGCGCAACAGATGAAGAGAGGCCTGGGCGTGAGCTGCTCCTCGCGCAGGATCGATACCGGACCTGGCGGTCCTCGCGGAGCCCCGTTCGTGGGTGCTGTTAGAGGATCACTCAAAAGAGCACCCGGTGGCCGTCGCCTATTTTCTGCGACACGCTCACCGCGATCCGTACACCACTCTGGCGGACCTCACTCGACTGAACCGAGCGGACAACCGACCATTGGAAGAAGCAGACCACCCGAGCAGAGACGGCAAGTCCAGAGATGGACAAAACCCCGGATCATGGATCCGGGGCCTTGCCACGCGTGCGCGAGGGGGGAGTTGAACCCCCACGCCCTTTCGGGCACACGGACCTGAACCGTGCGCGTCTGCCTATTCCGCCACTCGCGCGTGAAGCCTGGCAAGGCTATCCCACGGCCGGGGAACCGGCCAAAACAGCCCCGGACGCTACGATCACGACACGGCTCCGCGGGGGTCGCGGAGAGGCCGGTCACAACCCCCGCGGCGTTACGCGTGTCCGGGGACAGGGAACGTACGCGGAGCACAGCAGCCACCACCAGCGACCACCGGCGACCACGCCACGAGGAGCGGAAGGGACAGCATGGGCATCCTGCAGCGGTTCGAGAACCGCTTGGAGCAGGCCGTGTCCGGCGTCTTCGCGAAAGCCTTCCGCAGCGCCGTCCAGCCCGTGGAGCTCGCGGCCGCCCTCCAGCGCGAGGTCGACAACTCCGCGCAGATCCTGTCGCGCAACCGGCGGCTGGTGCCGAACACGTTCATGATCGAGCTCTCGCCGGTCGACCACGACCGGCTGCAGCCCTACAGCACCACGCTCACCGGTGAGCTGGTCGACATGCTCCGCGACCACGCCGAGGAGCAGCACTACGTCTTCGCCGGTCCGGTCTCCATCGAGTTCGCGCGCGAGGAGGACCTGGTCACCGGCCGGTTCCGGGTCCGCAGCCACGCGACCGCACAGGTGTCGGGAGCGCCCGAGCCGAGCCGCCGGGCCGGGCGCCGCTCGAGCGTGGCGCTCGAGATCAACGGCAGCCGCCACCCGCTGAGCCCGCCGGGTGTCGTCGTGGGCCGTGGCTCCGAGGCCGACCTGCGGATCAACGACCCCGGCGTGAGCCGGCGGCACGCGGAGTTCCGCGTCTCCGGCGGTCGCGGCACGCCGACCGTCTCCGTCGCGGACCTCGGCTCCACCAACGGCACCCTCGTCGACGGGCGCCGAGTCACCGAGGCCGAGCTCGAGGACGGCTCGACGGTCCGCGTCGGCAACACCGAGCTCACCGTGGTCTTCACCCACGAGGGCGGGTGAGCAGCCGGTGCAGGAGCTCACGCTGATGCTCATCAGGTTCGCCTACCTGGCGATCCTGTGGATCTTCGTGCTCGGCGCGATCTCGGTGATCCGCTCCGACATGTTCGGCGCCCGCGTCGAGACCACCGCCGGCAGCAGCCGCCGCGAGCAGCGCCGGGCCCGCAAGGGCTCCAAGCCGGCCAAGCCGCCGCGCGGAGCCCCGACCAAGGCGGTCGTCGTCGACGGCCCGTCGGCCGGGCTCACCGTCCCGCTCGACCAGGTCCCGATCCTCATCGGCCGCGGCACCGACGCCGCGATCCGGCTCGACGACGACTACGTCTCGACCCGCCACGCCCGCATCGGCCAGTCCGGGGAGACGTTCTACGTCGAGGACCTCGGCTCCACCAACGGCACCTACATCGGCTCCCAGCGGCTCACCCAGGCCACCGCGCTCCAGCTCGGGACCCGGGTCCGGGTCGGCAAGACCACGATCGAGCTGAAGAAGTAACCGTGGCCGAGACCCCAGACAGCCCGCTCCGGCTGCGCTACGCCGCGGTCTCCGACGTCGGGCGCCACCGCAAGGAGAACCAGGACTCCGGCTACGCCAGCGAGCACCTGCTCGTCGTTGCCGACGGCGTCGGCGGTGCGGCGTACGGCGACGTGGCGAGCTCCACCGCGGTGCACCTGCTCCGCCGCCTCGACCGCCCCGACGTCTCCGAGATGCTCCCGGCGCTCGCCGGCGCCGTGCACCGGGTCCACGACCGGCTCGCCGAGATGGTCGAGCAGGACCAGGAGCTCGACGGCACCAGCACCACGGTGACCGCGGCCCTGTTCGACGGCCGGCGGCTCGGCTTCGTGCACGTCGGCGACAGCCGCGCGTACCTCTTCCGCGACGGCGCGGTCGCCCAGCTCACCACCGACCACACCTTCGTCCAGACCCTCATCGACGAGGGGCGGATCAGCGAGGACGAGGCGCGGGTCCACCCGCACCGCAACATCATCCTGCGCGCCGTCGACGGCAGCAGCGACACCGATCCCGACCTCTTCGAGCTCGACGCGCAGCCGGGTGACCGGCTCGTGCTCTGCAGCGACGGCTGCTCGGGCGCGGTCACCGACGCGGAGCTCACCGAGCTGCTCACCGGGAGCACGGTCGACTCCGCGGCGTACTCCCTGGTCCAGCGCGCTCTCGACAACGGCACCACCGACAACGTCACGGTGATCGTCGCCGAGGTCGTCGACGCCGGGACCACCGACGACCCCGACACCACCGCGGCAGCCACCACCGGGCCGATGCTCGTCGGCGCGGCGGTCGAGCAGCCGCGCCGCGGCGGGATGCTGGGCGGCGGGTTCGGCGTCGGCGGGCTGTTCCGCCGCCAGCACGACACCGGCGAGCTCGACCCGGTCCCCGCCGAGGAGGAGCCGGTCGACCCCGAGGCGCTGCGCTACGCCCCCCGCGCCCCGCGCCGCCGCGGCGGCCTCCGCCGCCTGCTGTACGTCGTGCTCCCGCTGCTCCTCGTCGCCGGGGTGCTCGCCGGGGCCTACCAGTGGTCGCAGGACCAGTACTACGTCGCCGCCGACGGCCCCCAGGTCGCGATCTACCGCGGCGTCCAGCTCGACCTCCCCTGGGTCGACCTCTCCAGCGTCTACGAGGCCAAGTCGCTCCAAGTCGACGACCTCCGCCCCGCCGACCAGGACTCGCTGGCCGACGGGATCGAGGCGCGCAGCCTCGACCACGCCGAGCGGATCGTCGAGGAGCTCGCACAAGCGGCCTGCTCCGCGGCGCAGAAGGGCGGCTCCACCACGGGGCCGTCCGAGGAGCCCGCACCCGACCCGAGCGCGTCGCCCACCCGCAAGCCCCGGTCGTCCCCCTCGCGCGAGGCGGGCCGCAACCAGCAGGCCACCAACCGGCCGGACGGCTCCCGCACGCCCGAGCCGACCAGAAGCCCGACCGGCAGCCCGACCGGCAGCCCGACCGCCACCCCCGATCCCGACGAGACCACCACCGTCACGGCCTGTGTGGAGAACGAGCAGCCGTGAGTGCACCGACCACCCCCACCGGGGTCTCCGACATCGTCCACCGCAAGCGCCGCGGCGCCGAGCTGTTCCTGCTCGTGCTGGCGCTCGCTGTCGGCATCGGCGCCTACGCCGCGGTCGGGCTCGGCGTCGAGGGCGAGCTCCCCGGCGACATGTACGGCTACTCGGCCTGGCTCGCCGCGCTCGCGATCGGCGCCCACGTGGTGGTCCGCCTCACCGCGCCGTACGCCGACCCGGTGCTGCTCCCTGTCGTGACCGCGCTCAACGGGCTGGGGCTGGCGATGATCTACCGCTGGGACCTGGCCCGGGAGACCGGATACTCCACGAAGCAGCTGACCTGGACGACCCTCGGCGTGGTGCTCTTCGCGATGGTGCTCCTGCTGCTCCGCGACCACCGCCGCCTGCAGGCGTACACCTACACGACCGGGCTCGCCGCGATCGTGCTGCTCCTCCTCCCGCTGGCGCCGGGGCTGGGCAAGACGATCAACGGCGCGCGGATCTGGATCGGCATCGCCGGCTGGTCGTTCCAGCCCGGCGAGGTCGCCAAGGTGCTGCTGGTGATCGCCTTCGCCGGCTACCTCGTCCTGCACCGCGACGCCCTCGCGCTCGCCGGCCGCCGGTTCATCGGCATCGACCTGCCGCGGATGCGCGACCTCGGCCCGATCCTCCTCATGTGGCTGATCAGCCTCGGGGTGCTGGTGCTCCAGCGCGACCTCGGCTCGAGCCTGCTGTTCTTCGGGCTCTTCCTGGTGATGCTGTACGTCGCCACCGAGCGGCCCGGCTGGCTCGTCGTCGGCTCGCTGATGTTCGTCTCCGGTGCCGCGCTCGCCTCGCAGGTCTACAGCCACGTGCAGACCCGGGTCGAGGGGTGGCTCGACCCGTTCAGCGACACCGACACCTACGGCCAGATCGTCGAGGGGCTCTACGGCATGGCCTGGGGCGGCCTCGTCGGGCGCGGGCTCGGCCAGGGCGATCCGTGGCGCATCCCGTTCGCCTACTCCGACTTCATCGTCGCCGCGGTCGGCGAGGAGCTCGGGCTCACCGGGCTGATGGCGCTGATCATCCTGTTCGGGCTGATCGTAGAGCGCGCACTGCGCACCGCGCTGATCTGCCGGGACGGATTCGGCAAGCTGATGGCCACCGGCTTCGGCATCGTCTTCGCGCTGCAGGTCTTCGTCGTCGTCGGCGGAGTCACCAAGCTGATCCCGCTCACCGGGCTCACCACCCCGTTCATGTCCCACGGCGGCTCGTCGATGATCGCCAACTGGGTGGTGATCGGGCTGCTGCTGCGGATCAGCGACCAGGTGCGCCGGCCGCTGCCCGACGTACGACCGCTCGAGATGGACGACGCCACCCAGGTGGTGAAGCTCAGGTGAACACCCCCATCCGCCGGCTCGCCGTGGCCTGCATGGTGCTGTTCCTGGCGCTGCTGCTCAACGCCAGCTACGTGCAGTACTTCCAGGCCGACGAGCTCAACGACCGCTCCGGCAACCGCCGCGTCCTCGACGCGGAGTTTTCCCGCAAGCGCGGACCGATCCTCGTCGCCGGCCGGCAGGTCGCCGAGAGCGTGAAGAGCGACGACCAGTTCGAGTACCAACGGCGCTACCCGACACCGTTCAAGTACGCCCACGCGACCGGCTTCTACTCCTACCTCTACGGCTTCTCCGCGGTCGAGTCGAGCCAGAACCAGATCCTCTCCGGCTCCGACCCGCGGCTCTTCGTCGACCGGTTCCTCGACATGCTGAGCAACAGCCAGCCCGACGGCGGCCAGGTCTCGCTCACCCTCGACCCGCGCGCACAGACCGCGGCGTTCGACGGCGTGCAGGCGCTCGGCTCCGGCACCGAGGCGGCGGTCGTGGCCCTCGAGCCGTCGACCGGCCGGATCCTCGCGATGGTCTCGAACCCGACCTACGACCCGAACCTGCTCGCCTCCCACGACATCGCCGCGGTGGAGCGCAGCTGGCGGCGGCTCAACGACGCCCCCGGCAACCCGCTGTTCAACCGGGCGATCCAGGAGACCTATCCGCCCGGCTCGACCTTCAAGCTCGTCACCGCCGCCGCGGCGCTCGAGTCCGGCGACTACGACCCGGACACGATGGTGCCCGGCGGCGCCGAGCTCGACCTGCCCCAGTCGTCCGCGACGCTGCCCAACAGCGGCGGCGGCACCTGTGGGGGCGAGGAGGTCACGCTCACGCGGGCGCTCGAGGTCTCCTGCAACGTGGCCTTCGGCGCGATCGGGCTCGATCTCGGCGACGACGCGCTGCGCGAGACCGCGGAGAAGTTCGGCTTCGGTAGCCGGTACCTCCAGGGGATCGGCGGCCAGGCGGTCAGCCAGTTCCCCTCGGACATCGACCAGCCGCAGACGGCGCTCTCGGCGATCGGCCAGTTCGACGTCCGGGCCTCGCCGCTGCAGATGGCGCTGGTCACCGCGACGATCGCGAACGGCGGGCAGGGGATGGTCCCCTACCTCGTCGACGAGGTGCGGGCGCCCGACCTGTCGGTGCTCGAGAAGACCAGCCCCGAGGAGCTCCCCGACCGGGCGCTCGGCGCCTCGGAGGCCAACGCGCTGACGCAGATGATGGTCGAGGTGGTCGACCAGGGGACGGGGACCACGGCGCAGATCCCCGGCATCAAGGTCGCCGGCAAGACCGGGACCGCCCAGAGCTCGCCGGAGCGGCCGCCGTACGCCTGGTTCGTCTCCTTCGCCCCGGCCGACGACCCCCAGGTCGCGGTCGCGGTGCTGGTGGAGGACGCCGGCGTCGAGCGGGACCTGATCTCCGGCAGCGGGCTGGCGGCACCCATCGCCAAGGCGGTCATGGAGGCGGTGATCGGTCAGTGACCGGTCCGGCGGGAGGTAGGAGATGAGTCAGGGACCGTACGGCGGCCAGCCGGGTGGCCAGCCCGGTGGCCAGCCGCGTGGCCAGCGCGTGGGCGGCCGCTACGAGCTCGGCGAGCTGCTCGGCCGCGGCGGGATGGCCGACGTGCGCATGGCGCGCGACACCCGGCTCGGCCGCACGGTCGCGGTGAAGCGGCTGCGCACGGACCTGGCGACCGACCCGACGTTCCAGGCGCGGTTCCGCCGCGAGGCGCAGTCCGCGGCCGGGCTCAACCACCCCAACATCGTCTCGGTCTACGACACCGGCGAGGAGATGGCGCCGGACGGCAGCCACGTCCAGCCCTACATCGTCATGGAGTACGTCGAGGGGCGGACCCTTCGCGAGGTGCTCAACGACGGGCGCAAGATCCTCCCCGAGCGGGCCCTCGAGATCACCGTCGGCGTGCTGTCCGCGCTGGACTACAGCCATCGCGCCGGGATCATCCACCGCGACATCAAGCCGGCCAACGTCATGCTCACCCCGACCGGCGACGTGAAGGTGATGGACTTCGGGATCGCGCGGGCGATCGCCGACGGCACCTCGACGATGACCCAGACCCAGGCGGTCGTCGGCACGGCGCAGTACCTCTCCCCCGAGCAGGCCCGCGGCGAGTCCGTGGACTCCCGCAGCGACGTGTACTCCACCGGCTGCCTGCTCTACGAGCTGCTCGTCGGCCGGCCGCCGTTCGTGGGCGACAGCCCGTTCTCGGTCGCCTACCAGCACGTGCGGGAGCAGCCCGAGCCGCCGTCGGTGCACAACCCCGACGTACCTCCCGAGCTCGACTGGATCGTGCTCAAGTCGCTGGCCAAGAAGGTCGAGGACCGCTACCAGAGCGCGGCCGAGATGCGGGCCGACCTGCAGCGGTACCTCGACGGCCAGCCCGTCGACGCCCCGACCACGTTCGTCGCGGCGCCCGTCGTCACCGCGCCCTCCGAGGGCGCCACCTCGCTCTTCCCCTCCGCGACCGACGACGACGGGTTCGAGGAGGAGAAGCGCAAGAAGTGGCCGATCGTGCTCGTCGTCGTCCTCGTGCTCGCGCTGCTCGGCGGCGGGATCGCGGCCGGCATCGCGCTCTTCGGCGGCAACGACGAGCCCCAGCAGGTCACCGTCCCCGACGTGGAGAACATGACGATCCGCGCGGCGGAGCGGCGCCTGGAGTCCGAGGGGCTCAAGCTCGGCTCGGTCGACCGGGTCAACTCCGACGAGGTGCCCCAGGGCCGGGTGATCTCCCAGGACCCCGGACCCGACACCGCGGTCGAGGACGGGTCGGAGGTCGACCTGACCGTCTCCGCCGGGACCGAGATGGTGATCGTGCCGTACCTCCTCGGGGAGTCGCAGCAGGCCGCCGAGGCGCGGCTGTCCCAGCTGGGGCTCGACAGCGAGGTCCGCGAGGAGGACTCCGACGAACCGCGCGGCACCGTGCTGGAGACCCAGCCGGTCGCCAGCACGCGGGTCGAGGCCGGCTCGACCGTGGTGCTCGTCGTCTCCACCGGGCCGGTCGACGTCCCCGACGTCGTCGGCCTCACCGAGCAGCGGGCCACCCAGCAGCTCCGCGACGCCGGGTTCGAGGTCTCCGTCGAGGAGGACGACCGCACGCCGTCGGAGCCAGGGCTGGTGCTCCGCCAGGACCCGACGGGCCAGGCGCCGCGAGGCTCGACGGTGACGATCGTGGTCTCCCGCTACGAGGAGCCGACCCCGTCGGAGACCCCGACCGAGGACCCGACCGACACCCCGACGGACGACCCGACCGACGGTTCGGACGAGGAGCCGGACGGGGGGCCGGGCGGGGACCCGGACGGCGGGCCGGACGGTGAGGAGCTGCCGCCCGAGGGCGGGTGAGCCGGGCGGGTCAGCCGTCCTGGCCGCTGCGGGCCGCGCGGGCGTGCTGGAGGTCGGTCGACCCGGCGAACGCCGGAGCCTCGACCTGCTCCTCCTCCTCGACCTCGTAGCCGAGCTGCCACTGCGCGGCGCGCACCTCGAGCCAGGAGGAGATGTAGTCGTCCTGCTCGATCGCCGCCCGCAGCCGGTCCGGGTCGCCGATCGCGGAGACGACGTACGGCGGTGAGTAGGTCACGCCGTGGAGCAGCACCGTGTTGCCCACACACTTGATCCCGGTCGTCGAGATCACCCGCTGGCCCTGGAGGGTCATCGCCTCGGCGCCGCCAGCCCAGAGCGCGTTCGCGACCGCCTGGATGTCCTGCTGGTGGATCAGCGCGTTGCTCACCTGCTCGCCGGCCGACTCCCGGATCTCCTTCGGGGCGTCCTCGAGGGTCACGGTCAGCCCCGGCCCCTGCACCGCGGTCAGCCCGGCCGGGACCGCGAGCTCGTCCACCTGCCGCTGCAGCTCGGCGAGCTCCCCGTTGTCCACCCCCTCGCTCAGCTCCTCGACGTCCTGCCGCAGCGAACGGACCTCGGCGCGGAGCTCCCGCACCCGGTCCGTCTCCTGACGGGCGAGGTCGGCGAGGTCGCCGTACCTCTCGGCGCGGATGTCCTGGCCGCCCGAGTTCACCCCGCTGGTGACCAGCAGCACGCCGGCGGCCACGAACGCGGCCGGGGTGACCAGCCGCCACCCCCAGCCGCGCGTCTGCGCGGCAGGTGAGCGGTGGCGTCCCCAGCCGAGCACGGCCGAGGGATGCCAGCGGAGACGGGGCCGTCGCCGTGGTGGCGGGGGCGAGGCGTGGGACACGCCGACTACGCTAACGAACGCCGTCGACCCGCCGGTCGCGGCGGACCGACCGACCCGAGGAGCCTTCCGTGTCCAAGCCCCGCAGCACCGCCTCCCGGCCGATGCCCGAGGTGGCGAAGGTCTCCGTGGTGCGGACGGCACTGGCCGCGCTGCTGACCGCGGGCGGCCTCGGCTACGTGCTCTGGTACGTCTTCTCCGTCTACGACGACGGCACCCCGACGTCGGTCTTCGAGCTCGAGGACTGGAACTTCCTCATCGGCTTCGGCGTGATGTTCGTCGGGCTGCTGCTCTTCTCCCACCCCCGCACCCCGCTCGGCCGTGGCCGCGGCGTCGTGGTCGGGATGCTCGGCAGCTTCCTCATCGGGCTGTTCTGGATCGTCCTCTACTACGTGACCAGCCAGGACGCCTCGATCCCGCTGATCCGCGAGCTCGGGAACTACAACCTGCTCGTCGGCGTCGGCTTCATGGCCGTCGGGTTCGCCTTCGCCACGAAGTGGGAGTGAGGCCCGCGCCTCGGCCTTAGGTCGTGGCGTTGCGCGCCGACCGTACTGGTCCGGACCAGGTGGCTCCTCGGAGGTTTGGAGGAGCGCAGTTCCGGGGCATATCGGTGGTGCGCAGTCCACAGCTGTGGGCTGCTCTGTGGGCAAATGACACCGATGTAGTTCTCCACAGCGGTTATCCCCAGTGTGGACAACTCCCCGTCCCCGACCTCGGTGTTGAACCGCCCTTCGTGGCGTGCCTGGTTCGTGTTGAACCGCCCCTTGTGGCGCGCCTGGTTCGTGTTGAACCGCCCCTTATGGAGGGCCAGGCGTCATTCAGTTCCAACCGCACGTGAACGGGCCGATCGAGGTGCCGTTGGGCATGAATGACGAGCACGCCGGCGCAGGGGCCGCTCGGACGGGCGGCTCTCCTCGAGATTGCCCTTGAGGCGGCCCGACGGGAGTGAGTTGCACGTCCGAGTGGCCGGTCGACCGCACGCCACGTCGACGCACGCCACGAAGGGCGGCTCAACACACCTGACGCGCGCCACGAAGGGCGGCTCAACAGCGGATCAGGTGAGCATGGGGGTCCGGACGAGGACGCCGACCACGAGGGCCACGGCGACCAGGGCCACGCCGGCCACCTGCCACAAGGTCCGCCCGCGCCGGGGTGCGTAGACCAGCGCCAGCGAGACCAGGAGCCCGCCGACGAAGCCGCCGAGGTGGCCCTGCCAGGAGATGAACCCGGAGCCGAGGACGGTGATCGCGACGTTGATCGCGACGAGGGTCAGCAGCCCCTGCACGTCGCCCCGGACCCGGACGGCGACGATCAGCAGCGCGGCCATCAGCCCGAAGACCGCGCCGGAGGCCCCGAGGGTGAGCGAGTTCGGGGGCGCCAACCAGTAGACGGTGACGCTGCCGGCGAGCGCCGACATGAGGTACAGCGTGAGGTAGCGCCAAGCGCCGAGCAGCCGCTCGAGCTGCGGCCCGAGGATGTAGATCGCGAGGACGTTGAACCCGATGTGCCACAGCTCGACGTGGGTGAACGCCGAGGTCAGCAGCTGCCAGTAGGCGCCGTCCGCGATCCCCGGCGCCCACTCGAGGCAGACGGTCCGCTCGGCGTTGGTGTCCCAGCAGAGGTCCCGCGGGGCCAGCCACAGCTGCCGGATCAGCTCGCCGGTGCGCCCGCCCGAGACGAGCACCAGCACGAAGACCAGGACGTTGAGCCCGATGAGCGTCAGGGTCACCGGGCTGCCGGCCGCCGGCCGTCCGCCGTACGGCGTGCGCGGCTGGCGGACCGACCGGGTGCCCTCGGCGACGCACTCGGGGCACTGGAAACCGACCGAGGCCTGGCGCATGCAGTCGCCGCAGATGTTCCGCCCGCACCGCTGGCAGAGCACGTGGGCCTCGCGGCCGGCGTGCCGGTAGCAGGTGGGGACGGTCTGCTCGGCCCCGGTCGGTCCCTCGGTCATGTGCACCCTGTCGCGCTTGGCCTCGATGGAAGGACGGTCAGCCCTCCTGGATCTCCACCGACTCCATGACCACCGGGTCGACCGGGCGGTCCATCGGCCCGGTCTTGGTGGTCGCGATCGCGTCGACGACGGCACGCGACTCCTCGTCGGCGACCTCGCCGAAGATCGTGTGGCGCATGTTGAGGTGCGGCGTCTGGGTGACGGTGATGAAGAACTGCGAGCCGTTGGTGCCGGGGCCGGCGTTGGCCATCGCGAGGAGGTACGGGCGGTCGAAGCGGAGCTCGGGGTGGAACTCGTCCTTGAACTGGTAGCCCGGGCCGCCGCGGCCGTCGCCCCGCGGGTCGCCGCCCTGGATCATGAAGCCGTCGATCACGCGGTGGAAGGTCAGCCCGTCGTAGAACCGGCCGGTCTTCTTCTCGCCGGTCGTCGGGTCGACGTACTCCTTCTTGCCGGTGGCGAGCTCCACGAAGTTGCGCACGGTGGTCGGTGCGTGGTTCGGGAAGAGGGTGATGCGGATGTCCCCGCGGTTGGTGCGCAGGAGGGCGGTGGTGTCGGCCACGCGGGGCCTGCCTTTCGGTTCGTTCGGGTGGGTCGCGGTCGATCTTGTCACGCCGCCCGCAACCAGGTTTCCTTGCAACCGGCACGGGAACGGTCGGGTTGGGACGGCCGTGAGACGACGTACGCCGCTCGTGCCGGCCGTCCCGAAGTTCTTGCGCCTGAAGCAGCGCTCCTCCGGGACGCACACCGGGCCACCCGAGCACCCACACAGCACCCACGTACGCCGACCGATCGAGAGGACGTCATGGGCAAGAAGAAGGCCGCGACGAAGCTGGCGGTCTCCGCCGGCGCCGCCAAGGGAGCCGCCGAGGTCGCCAAGGGCCGGGCGCAGGAGCTCCAGGAGCGGATCGGCCCCGCCGTCGAGGAGGCCCGCGAGCGGCTCGCACCGAAGGTCGAGGAGGCTCGCGATCGGCTCGCCCCCAAGGTCGTCGAGGCGCGGGAGCGGCTCGCCCCCGCGGTCGAGGACGCCCGCGAGCGGCTGGCCCCCGTGGTGGACGACGCCCGGGTGCGGCTGGCCGACCTCGCGGAGACCGTCGCGACGAGGCTGGACGAGGCGCTGCCCGACGAGCACACCCCGGCGGTGGTGAAGAACGCGTCCGCCAGCCGCAAGGGCGGCGGGTGGTTCAAGAAGTTGTTGCTGGTGACCTGCCTGGGCGGGCTGGCGTTCTTCGTCGCCCGTCGGCTCCGCGGTGGCAGCTCCGAGCCGCAGTGGCACTCGACCGCTCCCGCGCGGCCCACGCCGGCGGGGCCCACGGCGAGCGAGCAGGCCGCCAGCGCGGCCGGCTCCCCGGCCGCTGCGGTGGCCGGGCTGGTCTCGGCCGAGCCGGACCCGAACGCGGAGGACGCCGCCGGCGGGACCCCCGAGGAGGTCGCGGCCGACGCGCAGGGCTCGACCGGGGTGGCGACCACGCCGGACGACCCCGCGGAGACGGTCCAGCTGCCGAAGCCCTGACTCAGGAAGCCCCGACTCAGGCGGCTGCCGCCCGGGCGAGCTGCGCGCGCACCCGACGGGTCGCGCGCCGCTCGGCCCAGAACGACAGCAGCGGCACGGTGCCGCAGACCAGCGTGACCAGCGTGAACGGCAGCTCCCACCGCGCGCGGCGGGAGAGCGTGAACGCGACGAGCACGAAGAGCATGTAGAGCCAGCCGTGGGCGACGCCGAGGTACGTCGTGATCGCCTCGCCGAGCTCGTGCGGGCCGGTGCCGTCGAGCCACACCGTGGGCGTGCTCGGGAAGACGCCCCACATCTCGCTGCCGTCGAAGTTGGCGAGCGGCACCCCGATCAGGCAGAGCACGACGAGCAGCACCCCGACCACCGTCGCCATCACCCGGTAGGCGGTGAGGACCTTGGCGACCGAGGGCGCCTCGTCGGCGGTGAGGTCGGGTGCGGTGGGGGCGTCGTGCAAGCTCACGACCTCGACGGTAACCCAGCCTCGGAGGGCTCCGGTGCGTCCTCCGCGGGACCGGAGACACGGTTCACACCCGCGGCGCGCGCCCGGAGCACCCGCAGCTCGTCCCGCGTCCACCGCCACCACAGGAAGGCCGCGAAGCCGCCGAACAGGAACCACTCCACGCCGTACAGGAAGTTGCGGAGCCCGGTCGAGGTTGGTGCCGCCGGCAGCGAGCCCGGGGTCACCGCGGTGAGGTCACCGCGGAGCGCGGCGGGGGTGTCGAGGATCGCGAAGCCGCTGTAGAGGTCCTGCTCGAGCCGCTGGGAGACCGACGCGATCCGCAACGACGTCAGCACGTCGTCCTCCGGGTCCTCGTCGGGGGCGCCCGCGGCCTCGCCGGGCTGGAGCCAGCCGACCAGCTCGGCCGACCCCTCCGGCAGCTGCACCTCCGGATCGGGGTCCGCGCTCCACCCGAGCACGACCGGGAGCGCGCCGCTGCCGGTGTCGACCGGCGTCACCACCCAGGTGCCGTCGACGCCGTCCAGCCCGCGGTCGACGACCCGGAACGTCTCGTCGGTCAGCCACCGCCCGGTGACCTCGGCCGGCCGGCTCACCGCCGTGCCGGGGAACGGGTCGTCCGGGCCGAGCACCTCCGCCAGCGGCACCGGCGGCTCGTCGACCAGGTCGGCGGCGGCATCCTCGCGGTGGGTCTGCCACGCGTCGAGCTGCCAGCGGCCCAGCAGGACCGCAGCGACGACCGCGGTGAGCCCGAGCACCTGCAGGAGCAGGAGCGACGGACGCAGCAGCAGTCGCAGCGTCCCCGGCGGGCGGGCAGGCATGCTTCGAGCGTACGGCGTCGTGCCACGCGTGGAGACGCCGGTCAGCGGGCTGGGTGGCTCACTCGTGGAGCCGGTCGACGGTGAGCAGCAGCCGCACGCAGTGGGCGACGAACTCCTCGCGCCCGGCGGTGAGGGCGCCTTGCAGGTAGGCGGAGAACAGCGAGGTCAGAGCCCCGAGGAGCCCCACCGCGATCAGCTCGCGGTCCTGGTCGGAGACCTCGTCGGAGAGCTGCTCGCGGATCATCAGGGCGAGCATCCGCGCCAGCTCGAGCCCGCGGCTCGCCAGCACCCGTTCGGTCAGCGGCGCGAGGAGCAGCACCCGGCCCTTGCGCGGGTCGTCGAGCATCAGCCCGACGGTCGACTCGACGGCCGCCCGCGCCTGCGGCTCACCGGGCTCGAACGCGCGGGTGGCCTCCTGGAGCCGCTCCTTCGCCTCGGCCGCGACCCGCTCGAAGACCGCGACGACGAGCGCGTCACGGTCGGCGAAGGACTCGTAGAAGTACCGCTCGGTGAGGTGCGCGTGGCGGCACACGGCGCGGACCGCCACCGCGGACGGCCGCTCGCTGCCCAGCAGGTCGAGCCCCGCCGTCATCAGCTTCTCGCGTCGCGCCGCCCGGCGGTCCGACAACGTCGTCCCGCCCCACGTGCGCTCTGCTCCGGTTTCGGTCGCCACCCTCGATCCCACCCGCTTTGTGTGCTTTCGCTATCGATTGCACCCACCGGAAGAATACCCGTGTGTGACCTGGATCACGCGCACGGATCCGTGCGGCGCACCGCTGCCGGACGAACGGATCCGTGGTGCGGCGATGGATGGTCCGGATCGGTCAGGCGAGCAGGTGGCGGATGTCGCCGTGGGAGGTGTCCTCCAGCACGTGGGCCACGATCCGCTCGCGGGTCGCCTCGTCGACCTCGATGTCGGACTCCGCGATCGCGTCGTCGAGCTCCTTGCGGACGGTCGGCTCGTCGGCGCCGTCCTGCCAGGAGGTCACCCGGTCCACCACGGCCTGGAGCACGGCGAGGCGGGGGTCATCGGCGTCGGCGGACTGGACGGCGCTCTGGTCAACGGTCTCGTCGGTCATGGGGGCACCTTCCCCCCGTAGTCAGGGGGCCATTCACGTGGCGCCGGTCACCTGCGCCGCCGGGCCACCTTGTCGCTCGCGGCACGCAGCGGCCGGGTGACCCGCCAGGACCGGGACTGCTCCATCGCGCGTACCTCCTCGCGGCTCGAGGCGACCTCCTGCTCGAGCTCGGCGACCCGGTCGACGAGCCGGCGCAGCCGCGGTGACTTCGACACCCGGTGCGCCTCGAGCCGCCGGCGCAGCGGCTCCTTGTACTCGTCGTCGTCAGGAAGCCGGTCGAGGACGTCCTGGAAGTGAGGGACGACGTGCGGGCGGGGGAGCACGACCTCGACCAGGTCCTCCATCCGCATCGGCTCGGGGAACGCCTCGGCGGTCGGGAGCCCGACCGCGCGCCACTCCAGTTGGGTGAGGACGCACTTCTGGCAGTGGCCGCAGTTCCCGCCGCCGGCGTCCGCCTGGTAGCAGACCCGCAGCTCGCCGAGGAGCGCCGGGTGGTCGCGGAGGAACTCCAGCCGCTCGATGCGCGCATGGGTCCCGCCGGTCGTGACGACCGGGAACCACGGCGTGCCGAGGAGGTGGTTGATCGCCATCTGGCTGCCGAACGGCGGCACCAGCAGCTCCTGGTCGTAGCTGCGGTCGTTGGCATGCACGATCGAGGAGTACTGCCCCGAGAAGGTGTGCAGGATCGCGCTCAGCCCGCTGTTGAAGGCCATCAGCCAGGCGTTGCAGAACTCCTGCTGCCAGTTGGTCGACACGACCGCCAGCTCCACGTCGTACGCCGCGAGGGCGCGCTCGGCCTTCGCACGCGCCCGGGCGATCGCCTCGTGGTCGTCGTGGGCGAGGTCCCACCCGACGACGAGCACGCCGAGGTCGATGTCGCGGTTGAGCCGGCCCATCGTGCCGGTCTTGTGTGCGGCGAGAGCGAAGCCGGCGTCGACCCCGCCGCTGAACCCCATCACCGCGCCGGCCCGCTGCGGCAGCTCGGGTGGCCCGACCTCCTCGGCCGCGGTCACGGTGGTGTTCCCGAACTTGTCGGGGCGCCACTTGGCCCAGATCAGCTGGAACTCGTGGAGCCGGTCGAGGAGCTCGGAGGAGACCGGACCCTCGACGTGCAGGTCGCACCCCTCGGAGGCGGCGTACTGCACCAGCGCGATCGCGACGAAGTCGAGGTTCGGCGGCGGCGCGTCCCAGACCGGGTCCGGGCTGGTGTAGTCGAGGAGCCCGCCACTCTCGCCCGGCCCCTCCACCGCGACCACGATCTGGCGGTCGTCGGCACGGTCGAGCCGCGCCGTCATCAACGGTCGTCCCATGCCGTGCCCTCCTGGTGCCTGTGCGTGACCCCCGGAGGGTACAAGGGCGAGGAGCCGCAGGCCGCGCCCCGGGCGGGTGTCCCGGTGCGCGGCCTGCGGCGTCTGCGTGATCGGGGCGCCCGGTCAGGGGACGACGACACCACCGTCGACGTCGAGGCAGCGGATGCCGACGAACTCGGTCGGGGCCGTCGGTCCGCCGACCTGGAACTCGACGCCGTCGGTACCGATCGGCACCATGCGCTCGACCAGCGCCGTGCCGCCGTCGAGGGAGTGGTACGGGAAGAGCACGACATCGCCGGGGTCGCAGGTGAGGGTGTGGGTGCTGCGGCCGTCGGCCCTGGACGGCATGGCCGCGGTCCGCTCGTACATCGCGCCCGCGGTGATCCCGGCGCCCGCGGGGCCGGGCTCGCCCTGGGGTCCCTGCGGGCCGGCGGGGCCGGTTGCACCGTCGGCACCCTTCAGCGAGGACAGCCACTGCGCCTCAGTCCCCACGAAGCCGTTCCCGACGGCGACCTCGTAGGCGCTCGCGCCGGCGGGACCCTCGGCACCGTCGAGTCCCGGAGCTCCGTCCATGCCTGCGGCTCCGTCCTGGCCGTCGACACCGTCCCGACCGTCGACACCATCGACACCGTCGAGACCATCGGTGCCGTCGAGACCATCCGTGCCGTTCGCACCGTCGAGCCCGTCGGCGCCCTTCAGGGACTCGAGCCACTCGGCCTCGGTGCCCTCGAACCCGTAGGTCACGGCGATGTCGTAGGCGCTCGCGCCGTCGGTGCCGTCCACACCGTCACGGCCGTCGGCGCCCTTCTGCCCTGCCGCGCCGGCCTTGCCGCTCGCCTGCCAGGTCATCAGCCGCCCGCCGTTGGGGCACTCCTTCGTGCTGTTGGGGACGAGCCGGAGATGCGTCGACTTGGGGGTGACGCAGACGGTGATCTTGCTGCGCTCGATGACCGTGCCAGGGCTGCCGGCGGCGACGGCCGTGCCGCTCACGGTGGCGGCCAGGGTCGCGGCCAGGACGACGGCCGCAGCCGTCTTCTTGCGGGTGCTCACGTGCGGTGCTCCGATCTGGTGGGGTGACACCAGGTCATCGGCCCGCAGGAGAGGAACGTGAGAAAGTTGGAGTGACCAACCGATATGGTCGGGAACGGCGGGTGGAGCCAAGGGGACTCGAACCCCTAACCCCCTGCTTGCAAAGCAGGTGCGCTACCAATTGCGCCATGGCCCCTCGGCGTACGGCGGGCGCCGCACGGCGGGTTCAGCTGCGGGTGTCGCGTGCCTTCACGTCGTCGACGGCCTCGGCCCACAGCGCCTGCTCGTGCTGCGACTGCTGGGCCTTCTTCGCCGCGACCACCGCACCCGCGGCGGCCAGGGCCAGCAGGACGAGCTTCTTCATGCAGGATCCCTCCGGACGCGGTCGCGGGGTGGGCCTAACAGGACTTGAACCTGTGACCTCTTCCTTATCAGGGAAGCGCTCTAACCGTCTGAGCTATAGGCCCGCAAGGAGATGGCCAGGCGACGGCCTGACCGACAGGGAAGGTTACCCCACCGGCTGAGCGCCGCCCAAACCGGGGGAGAGGGTGCTCAGCGGTCGTCCTCGGCCAGCACGACCTCGAGCCCGCCGAGGAGGGCGGCCGCGAGGTTGTAGAGGAACGCGCCGAGCGTGGCGATGACGGTCACCAGCACCACGTCGACCACCGCGATGATCATCGTGAACCCCATGACCCGGCTCATGCCGAGGTACTCCTCGATGTCGAAGTCCTCGCCGGTGTCGCCGACCACGTCGGCCACCGTGGAGTTGATCGACTCCCACACGCCGGCGGCGCCGAGCACGGACCACACGACCGCCACGGCGACGACCGTGACGACGCCGAGGGCGACCGAGAGGAGGAACGCCGTCTTCATCACCGACCACGGGTCGATGTGGCTCAGCCGGAGCCGAGCACGACGGACCCGCCGCGGCGCGGCGGGCGGCCGGCCGGACTTGGGGGCGCCGGGGAGCGGCGAGCCGCCCTCGGCGCGCGCGGGAGCACCACCGGGCGGGGCCGCAGGAGCCTCGGGGCCGGGGTGGCGGTCACCCCGTCGGGCAGCCTTGCCGGGCCGCGGGTCGTAGGGCTCCGCCGGCTGCGGCTGCTGGGCCTGCACCGGCTGAGGGGCAGGATGCGCCTGGCCCTCGCCGCGACCGGCCGCCTGGGCGCTGGCCTGGGCGGCGTTGGTCGCGGCCAGCACGGCGGCGAACCGCTCCGCGCTCGTCGGCCGCTGCTCCTCGACCGGCCGGTGCTCCGCGGTCTCGTCGGCCCGGTCGTCCGGCTCGTCGGGGATGATCGGGGCCGACGAGGCGTACGCCGCGTTGATCCGCTGGCTGAGCTCCTGCTGGGGGTCCGGGGCCCCCGACCCACGAGGGTCCCGCCCCGGCGTACCCGGGTCGACGCCGCCGGCCCCGCCGGGCGCCCCCGCCGCCGGACCGCCCACCGGGCCGGTCACGGGAGGTGCCGCGGGCGAGTCCTCGGAACGTCGGTCCGCCATCAGGGCTCCCTCGTCTCCTCTGGGCCGTCTCCTGCGTCGCTGGCTTCGGCACCCTCCGCCGCGTCGACCGGGTCACCGGCCTCCGCAGCGCCCTCGTGAGGTGCGTCGCCGTCGATTGTGTCACCCGACCCCGAGGACACCTCGTCCAGCGGCGCCTCCACCGGCGCGTCGGCCACCGGGGCGGTGGCCTCGATCTCGGCGTCGTTGTCGAGCGCGGACTCCACGCTGCGGGCCACCCGGACCACCGCGTCGCCGCCGGAGACCCCGACGAACTTCACGCCCTTGGTGTCGCGGCTGGTGGCCCGGAGGTGGTGGTCGATCGCGCTGCGGGTGACCTGGCCGGACTGCTTGACCGCGAGCACCTCGTCGCCCTCGACCACGATGAACCCGCCGACCAGGTTGCCCCGGTCGTCGTCCTGCTTCATCGTCTTGATGCCGTAGCCGCCGCGCGACTGGACGCGGTACTCCTCGATGGCGCTCCGCTTGGCGAACCCGCCGTCGGTGATCGTGAAGACGTACTGCTGCGGCGTCGACTCGTCCTCCGCGTGCGGCCGGATCACCGACATCGACAGCAGGCTGTCGCCGGGGCGGAAGTCCATCCCCTTCACGCCCGAGGTCGCGCGCCCCATCGGCCGCAGCTGCGCGTCGTCGGCGTGGAACCGGATCGCCTGCCCCTTGCGGGAGATCAGCAGGATGTCGTCGTCCGGCCCGCAGAGCTCGGCGCCGATCAGCTCGTCGTCCTCCTCGCGGAAGTTGATCGCGATGACGCCGGCCTGCCGCGGCGAGTTGTAGTCACCGAGCCTGGTCTTCTTCACCAGCCCGCTGCGGGTGGCGAGGACGAGGTACGGCGCCTGCTCGTAGTCGCGGATGGCGAGCACCTGGGCGATCTTCTCGTCGGGCTGGAAGCTGAGCAGCCCGGCGACGTGGCCGCCCTTCGCGTCGCGGTTCGCCTCGGGCAGGTTGTAGGCCTTGGTGCGGTAGACCCGCCCCGCGTTGGTGAAGAACAGCAGCCAGTGGTGGTTGCTGGTCGCCATGAAGTGCTCGACGACGTCGTCACCGCGGAGGGTGGCGCCGCGGACCCCCTTCCCGCCGCGCCTCTGGGTGCGGTAGAGGTCGGCCCGGGTCCGTTTCGCGTAGCCGCCGCGGGTGATCGTCACGACGAGGTCCTCGTCGGGGATCAGGTCCTCCATCGACAGGTCGCCGTCCGCGGGGACGATCTGCGAGCGCCGCTCGTCGCCGTACTTGTCGACGATCGCGCTGAGCTCCTCGGAGATGATCTGCCGTTGCCGCTCGGGGCTCTCGAGGATGTCCTTGAGGTCGGCGATGACCGCCTCGAGACGGGCGAGCTCGTCGATGATCTTCTGGCGCTCCAGGGCGGCGAGCCGGCGCAGCTGCATGTCGAGGATCGCCCGCGCCTGGATCTCGTCGATCTCCAGCAGCGCGATCAGCCCCTCGCGGGCCTCCTCGACCGTGGGGCTGCGCCGGATCAGTGCGATGACCTCGTCGAGCGCGTCGAGCGCCTTGACCAGGCCGCGGAAGATGTGCGCCTCTTCCTCCGCCTTGCGGAGCCGGTAGCGGGTCCGCCGCTGGATGACCTCGACCTGGTGCGCCACCCAGTGGGAGACGAACTGGTCCAGCGTCAGCGTGCGGGGGACCCCGTCGACGAGCGCGAGCATGTTCGCCGCGAAGTTCGTCTGCAGCTCGGTGTGCTTGTAGAGGTTGTTGAGCACCACCCGCGCCACCGCGTCACGCTTCAGCACGACGACGAGCTGCTGGCCGGTGCGGGCCGAGCTGTTGTCCTTGACGTCGGCGATCCCCTGGATCTTGCCGGAGTCGGCGAGCTCGGCGATCTTCAGTGCGAGGTTGTCGGGGTTCACCTGGTAGGGCAGCTCGGTGATCACCAGCGTGGTGCGCCCCTTGGCGTCCTCGGCCACGTCGACGACCGCCCGCATCGTGATCGAGCCGCGGCCGGTGCGGTAGGCCTGCTCGATGCCCTGGCGCCCGACGATCAGGCCGTACGTCGGGAAGTCCGGCGCCTTGATCCGCTCGAGCAGCGCCTCGAGCAGCTCCTCGCGGGAGGCATCCGGGTTGGCCAGCGCCCACTGGACGCCGTCGGCGACCTCGCGGAGGTTGTGCGGCGGGATGTTCGTCGCCATCCCGACGGCGATGCCGGCGCTGCCGTTGACCAGCAGGTTCGGGAACCGTGCCGGCAGGATCGACGGCTCCTCGGAGCGGCCGTCGTAGTTCGGCGTGAAGTCGACCGTCTCCTGGTCGATGTCGCGGACCATCTCCATGGCCAGCGGCGCCATCTTGCACTCGGTGTACCGCATCGCCGCGGCGGGGTCGTTGCCCGGCGAGCCGAAGTTCCCCTGGCTGTCGACGAGCGGCGCCCGCATCACCCACGGCTGCGCGAGCCGGACGAGGGTGTCGTAGATCGCCGAGTCGCCGTGGGGGTGGTACTGACCCATGACCTCGCCGACCACGCGGGCGCACTTCGAGAACCCGCGGTCCGGACGGTAGCCCCCGTCGTACATCGCGTAGAGCACCCGGCGGTGCACCGGCTTCAGCCCGTCCCGCACGTCCGGCAGCGCCCGGCCGACGATGACCGCCATCGAGTAGTCGATGTACGACCGCTGCATCTCGACCTGCAGCTCGACGGGCTCGATGCGCCCCCCGAGCGGGCCGGGGTTGTCAGTCGTCTCAGTCACAGGTCATGTCCCTTCGGTGCGACGGCGCCGTCCGGTGCGCGGAGCGCGCCAGCCGGTCGGCCCGGAAAGCGGGGGGCCGGGGGTCGGTGTGCGGGTGCGGGGGAGGTGCCGTGCCGTGCGTAAGGGAGGCGCGGCGTCCCGTCGCCGTACGCGACCACAGGGAGAGCCCCGGACGACACGGCGACAGCACGGCGCGGGGCCGGACCCGCGGTCGCGCGCCGACCCCCGGACGACACCGACAGCACGGCGCGGGGCCGGACCGGCGGGCGGCCCCCAGCCCGCCGCCACAAGCTCAGATATCAAGAAACCGGACGTCCTTCGCGTTCCGCTGGATGAACGACCTCCGCTGCTCCACGTCCTCACCCATGAGGATCGAGAACATCTCGTCGGCCTGCGCGGCGTCCTCGAGCTGGACCTGGAGGAGGAGGCGGTTGTCCGGGTCGAGCGTGGTGTCCCAGAGCTCGTCGGGGTTCATCTCGCCGAGCCCCTTGTACCGCTGGACCGGGTTCTCCTTGGGGAGCTTCTTGCCGGCCTCGCGACCCGCGGCGATCAGGGCGTCACGCTCGGCGTCGGAGTAGACGAACTCGTGCTCGTGCGGCTTGTTCCACCGGATCCGGTAGAGCGGCGGCTGCGCGAGGTAGACGTAGCCGGCCTCGATCAGCGGCTTCATGAACCGGAAGAGCAGGGTCAGCAGCAGCGTGCGGATGTGGTGACCGTCGACGTCGGCGTCGGCCATCATCACGATCTTGTGGTACCGGAGCTTCTCGAGGTCGAAGTCCTCGTGGATGCCGGTGCCGAGCGCCGAGATGATCGCCTGGACCTCGTTGTTGGCGAGCACCCGGTCGATGCGGGCCTTCTCGACGTTGAGGATCTTGCCGCGGATCGGGAGGATCGCCTGGATCCGCGGGTCCCGACCGCCCTTCGCCGAGCCGCCCGCCGAGTCACCCTCGACGATGAAGATCTCGCACTCCTCGGGGTTCGTCGACTGGCAGTCGGCGAGCTTGCCGGGGAGGCCGCCGCCACCGAGGAGCCCCTTGCGGTTGCGGGCGAGCTCGCGGGCCTTGCGGGCCGCGATCCGGGCCTGGGCGGCCGACATCGCCTTGCGGACGATGTCCCGGCCCTCGGCGGGGTTCTTCTGCAGCCAGTCGCCGAGCTGGTCGTTGACCACCCGCTGGACGAACCCCTTGGCCTCGGTGTTCCCGAGCTTGGTCTTGGTCTGGCCCTCGAACTGCGGCTCGCCGAGCTTCACCGAGACGATCGCGGTGAGCCCCTCGCGGACGTCGTCACCGGAGACGCGGTCCTCGCGCTTCTTGATCAGCCCCCACTCCTCGCCCCAGTTGTTGACCAGGGAGGTGAGCGCGGCGCGGAACCCCTCCTCGTGGGTGCCGCCCTCGTGGGTGTTGATCGTGTTCGCGAAGGTGTGGACCGACTCGGTGTAGCCGGTGTTCCACTGCATCGCGATCTCGAGGCTCATCCCGGAGCCGTTGCTGGCCTCCGCCTCGAAGCTGATGATCGAGGGGTGGGCGGGGTCGCGCCGGCGGTTGAGGTGCTCGACGTAGTCGACGAGCCCGCGGTCGAACTTGAAGGTGCGCTCCAGCCCGCCCTGGGCGCCCGCGCGCGGCTCCTCGCCCTCGGGGACCTCGTCGGCGGTCACCGTGGCGTCCTCGACGGCCTCGGCGATCTCCTCGGCCGCCGGGCGGCGGTCCCGCACGCAGATCTCGAGCCCCTTGTTGAGGAACGCCATCTCGCGGAAGCGGTTGGTGATCGTCTCGAAGTTGTAGTCGGTGGTCTCGAAGATGTCCTCGCTGGCCCAGAACCGGGTGGTCGTCCCGGTCTCGTCGGTGGCCTCGTGGCGGACCAGCTCGCCGTCGGGCACGCCGTACGTGAAGGACTGGGTCCACCGGTAGCCGTCGCGCTTGATCTCGACCTCGAGCCGCTTGCTCAGCGCGTTGACGACCGAGACGCCGACGCCGTGGAGGCCGCCGGAGACCTTGTAACCGCCGCCGCCGAACTTGCCGCCGGCGTGCAGGACGGTCAGGACGACCGTGACCGCCGGGATCCCCTCGACGGGGTGGATGTCGACGGGGATGCCGCGCCCGTTGTCGATGACCTCGATGCCGCCGTCGTCGAGGATCGAGACGACGATCCGGTCGCAGTAGCCGGCCAGCGCCTCGTCGACCGAGTTGTCGACGACCTCCCAGACCAGGTGGTGGAGCCCTCGCTCACCGGTCGAGCCGATGTACATGCCGGGACGCTTGCGGACCGCCTCCAGCCCTTCGAGGACCTGGATGGCGGAGGCGTCGTACGACGGGGGGAGGGGGGTCGAGGGGGTGGTGCCGGGGTCGTCGGTCGGGGGGGTGGGAGGTACCGACTCTTGGGACACGAACCGTCCTTGCTGCAGGGATCGACTGACGTCGACGCGTTCGACACGGAGGCCGCTCCTGGGCGGGGCGACCGCACAACGAAGGCCGTTCCTCCCAGGGTCTGACAGGAAACGACCGCATCGTCGATCCTAGCGCGCGTGAGCCCGGAAACGCAGGGCGCCACCGTCTCTGTGGGCGACGATTCGACGAGGAAGGCCGTTTCTAGGGCTGCCAGGGGCTGTCACAGCGCTTGGGAGGGGGTGGCGTGGGTCCCCGTACGGGGTCGGGGGCCGTCAGCGGGCCCTGGAGGGGATGTGCGGCCCGACCCCCGCCGGGGGACCAGGGGTCGCCACCCCGTCTCAGCCGTAGGTGTCGCGCGGCCCGCGTCCGTCCCGGACCCACCGCGGCGCCCGTCGCGGCGGCGCCGGCCCGCGGACGTCGATCACGCGCACGGTGCCGTCGCCGAGCTCCTCGTTGAGCCGCCGCACCACGGTGGCGGCGAGGAGCCGCATCTGGGTGGCCCAGGCGGTCGAGTCCGTCTGCACCACGAGCCGGCCGCCGTCGTCCTCGCGCTCGAAGGAGACCGGGGTGACGTGCGCGGCGACCGAGCGGCCCACGATGGCGTCCCACCGGGAGAAGACCCCGTGGACCCGGACCTCCTCGCCCCACCCCTGTTCGGCGACCAGCCGGCCGAGGGTGGCGTCGAGCAGCTGGGGGTCGCGGTCGTCGGGGTGCGCCCCCGAGACCCGGGGGTCCGCCGGCGGGCGCCGTCGCTGGGCGCCCTTCCGCGGTCGAACCGGGTTGCGGGCGAGCGACCGGGCGATGCTGCGGGCGAGGTCGAGGCCGCTCTCGTCGTGACGCGGCTCCTCCGGCGTCCCGTCGGCGCGGGGCTCCTCGTCGCTCACGGTTCCTCCCGCCGGACCTCGATCCGGGCGCCGCTGAGCACCTCGGGCACGTCGGCGTCGACCGCGGCGGTCACCAGCACCTGCTCGGCGGGGGCGACGAGCTCGGCCAGCCGGTCGCGCCGGTCCACGTCGAGCTCGGCGAACACGTCGTCGAGGATCAGGATCGGGTCGTCACCGTCGGCCCGGAGCAGCTCGTACGACGCGAGCCGGAGCGCGAGGGCGAAGGACCAGGACTCGCCGTGCGAGGCGTACCCCTTCACCGGCAGCGTGCCGACGGAGAGCGCGAGCTCGTCCCGGTGCGGCCCGACCAGGGTGATCCCGCGCTGCCGCTCCTCGGGGCGCCGGCGCTCCAGTTCCACGTGAAACATCCGGGCGACCCCGTCGCGCCGCGGCGGTCCGTCGGCCTCGACCGGCTCGTGGGACACCGACGGCTGGTAGCGGACCGCGGCGTCGTTGCGGCCGGCGTCCTTCGCGACGGCGGCGTACGCCTCCGCCAGCCGGGGCCCGAGCTCCTCGACCAGCCGGGCCCGCTCGACGACCAGCTCCGCCCCGAGCCGGACCAGCTGCTCGTCCCACACCGCCAGCGTGCTGTCGAAGTACTCGTCGCCGCCCCGCGCCCGCCCGCCGCGGCCGAGCGCGTTCTTCAGCAACGCGTTGCGCTGCTTGAGCACCTTGTCGTAGTCGGCGCGGACCCCGGCGAGCCGGGGCGCGCGGAGCACGAGCAGGTCGTCGAGGAACCGGCGGCGCTCACCGGGATCGCCCTTGACCAGGGCCAGGTCCTCCGGCGAGAACAGGACGGTCCGGACCAGACCGACCAGCTCGCGCGCCCGCGGCAGCGGAGAGCGGTTGACCCGGGCCCGGTTGGAGCGTCCCGGGTTGATCTCGACCTCGAGGAGGGCCGTCCGGCCGTCCTTCACCACGGCGGCCCGGACCACCGCCTGCTCGCTGCCCTGCTTGACCAGCGGCGCGTCCGACGCGACCCGGTGCGACGAGAGCCGGGAGAGGTAGTCGATCGCCTCGACGATGTTGGTCTTGCCCTGCCCGTTGCGCCCGACGAACGCCGTGACCCCCGGGGTCAACGGGACCTCCAGCTCGGCGTACGAGCGGAACGCGTGGAGCGTCAGGTGGGAGACGTGCACCGACGGACCCTCATCGTGGCGTGGTCACTCCTTCGACGGGGGCTGCTCGGCGTCGGAGCGCGCCTCGGCGGGGCGCTCGTCGGCCTTGATCTGGTGGCCGCCGAACTGGTTGCGCATCGCCGCGACCGCCTTCATCGCCGGGCTGTCGTCCTGCCGGGAGGCGAACCGCGCGAAGAGCGCGCCCGCGATCGCCGGCACCGGCACGGCGTGCTCGATCGCCGCCTCGACGGTCCACCGGCCCTCCCCGGAGTCCTCGGCGTAGCCGCGGATCCCCTCGAGCTCGGCCCGCTCGTCGAGCGCCGCGACCAGGAGGTCGAGCAGCCAGGAGCGGATCACCGTGCCCTGGCGCCAGGAGCGGAAGACGTCGGTCACGTTGTCCACGACGTCGACGGCCTTGAGCAGCTCCCAGCCCTCGGCGTACGACTGCATGACGGCGTACTCGATGCCGTTGTGCACCATCTTGGAGAAGTGGCCGGCGCCGACCTTGCCCGCGTGCACCCAGCCGAACTCGCCCTCGGGGCGGAGCGCGTCGAAGATCGGCTGCGCGAGACCGATGTTCTTCTCGTCGCCGCCGGCCATCAGGGCGTAGCCGTTCTCCAGCCCCCAGACGCCGCCGGAGACCCCGCAGTCGACGAAGCCGATCCCCTTGGCACCCAGCTGCTCGGCGTGCGCCTGGTCGTCGGTCCAGCGGGAGTTGCCGCCGTCGATGACCAGGTCGCCCTCGGAGAGCAGCTCGCCGAGCGCGGTCACGGTCGCGTGCGTCGCGTCGCCGGCGGGGACCATCACCCAGACGACCTTGGGGCTGGGCAGCGCCTCGACCATCGCCTCGAGCGAGTCGACGTCACTGACCTCAGGGTTGCGGTCGAAGCCGACGACGGTGTGGCCGGCGCGGCGGATCCGCTCGCGCATGTTGCCGCCCATCTTGCCGAGTCCGACGAGCCCGATCTCCATGCGTTCTCCTCGCGGGGGTCGCGTGGCCCCGCTGCTGGCGGGTCCCACCCTGGTGGCTGTCGGTGCCCACGGTACGACCGGGGCGCTGAGCCGGCCCGGGGACGCCGGTGCCGTCGGCTCAGCTGAGCAGGCGGCGGGGCATCAGGAGGTACTGGAAGGCGGTGTCCTTCTCGCCGTCCTGGTCCGGCACCCCGGTGATCACGGCAGGCTTCGCCGGCAGCGTGAACGCCAGCTCCACCACCGGCTGCTCGATCGCGGTCAACCCGTCGAGCAGGAACTGAGGGTTGAACCCGGTGGTGATCGGGTCGCCCTTGACGAGCGCGTCGATCCGCTCGGTCGCGACCGCCTCGTCACCGTGGCCGGCGTCGAGCGTCAGCCCGTTGTCGTCGAACATCAGCTGGACGGCGGTGTTCCGCTCGGCGACGAGCGAGACGCGCTTGACCGCCTCGATCAGCGAGGCGCGGTCCAGCCGGGCGACGGTCTTGTGCTCGGTCGGGAACAGGGTGCGGACCCGGGGGAACTCCCCGTCCAGCAGCCGGGTGGTGGTGCGCCGGAAGCCGCCGGAGACCTCGCCCTCGAAGCCGATGATCCCGTCGCCCGAGCCGCTGCCGGAGAGCGCGATCGTCACGGTCGAGCCCGCAGTGAGCGACTTGGCGGTGTCGGCGAGGACCCGGGCCGGAACCAACGCGTGCGCCTCGGCGTCGGTGCTGGCCAGCGGGTTCCACCCCAGCTCGCGCAGCGACAGCCGGAACCGGTCGGTGGCGAGCAGTGAGATCTGGTCGCCGACGATCTCGATCCGCACACCGGTGAGCACCGGCAGCATGTCGTCGCGGCCGGCCGCGGTGACCGCCTGGCTGACCGCCTGGGCGAACAGCTCGCTGCTCACGGTGCCGGTGGACTCGGGCATCGCCGGGAGCGAGGGGTACTCGTCGACCGGCATCGTCTGGAGGGTGAACTTCGCTTGGCCGCAGGTGAGCACGACCTTCGCGCCGTCCACGGCCATCGTCACCGGCTTGTTCGGCAGGCTGCGGCAGATGTCGGCGAGCAGCCGCCCCGAGACCAGGGCCCGCCCCTCGTCCTGCACCGAGGCCGGGATGCTCGCCCGCGCCGAGGTCTCGTAGTCGAACGTCGAGAGCACGAGCCCGTCACCGGCGTCGGTGGTCTCGATCAGCAGCCCGGCGAGGACCGGGACGCTCGGGCGGACGGGGAGGCTGCGTGCTGCCCAGGCGACCGCTTCGGTCAGCACGTCGCGCTCGACGGTGAACTTCACGAGAGTGAGCCTCCTGTGTGGTCGGCCCGGACCCGGACCGAGCCCCGGCGCGGCCCGCGGACCGGTCCGGGGTGGAACGACAAGAACGGTGGGGCTGAGCATCCTGCCACGCGACCTCCGCCGGCGGCAGGGCGGTCGGCCCCCTTCGACGGTCCCGTCGTGTCGTCCTGGCGGGTTTTCCCCAGGTGGGGGGCCGAGCAGAAGTTCACCGAGGTCGGAGCCATGGAATTGCTCGTGACCGTAGTAGGAGCCGTGGAAATTGTGGAGAACTCGCGTTCCCCCAGGTCAGCGCCGCTTCTCGGATGCACAGCGGCTGTGGGGGACGGTGTGCGCGACACCGCCGTGCTGTGCAGCGAACGACACGTTCCCGAGCCGGCTGCCGAGTTCTCCACACCCGCTCCACGACGGGCGCCGGGCTCTGCACACGGCGATCCCCAGGAACGTGTGGTTCGCGACGCCGTGCCGGTCATCCCTGACGGGCCTGCTGCTTGATGCGGTTCGTCAGCTCGGTGACCGTGTTGAACGTGCTGCGGCGCTCGGCGAGCTCGCCCCGGATCCGGTTGTTGGCGTACATCACCGTCGTGTGGTCGCGGCCGCCGAACTGCTGGCCGATCTTCGGCAGCGAGAGGTCGGTCAGCTCGCGGCAGAGGTACATCGCGATCTGCCGCCCGGTGACGAGGTTGCGCGAGCGGCTCGGACCGCAGAGGTCGTCGATCGAGAGCCCGAAGTACGACGCGGTCTGGGCGATGATCAGGCTCGCGGTGATCTCCGGCTCCGTCCCCTCGGGGATCAGGTCCTTGAGGACGATCTCGCTCAGCGTGAGGTCGACCGGCTGCTGGTTCAGGCTGGCGAACGCGGTCACCCGGATCAGCGCGCCCTCGAGCTCGCGGATGTTGGTCTGGATCTTCGACGCGATGAACTCGAGCACCTCGGGCGGCGCCGTGAGCCGCTCGATCGCCGCCTTCTTGCGGAGGATGGCGATGCGGGTCTCCAGGTCCGGCGGCTGGACGTCGGTGATCAGTCCCCACTCGAACCGGTTGCGGAGCCGGTCCTCGAGCGCCTCGAGCCGCTTGGGCGGCCGGTCGGAGGTGATGACGATCTGCTTGCTCGCGTTGTGGAGCGTGTTGAACGTGTGGAAGAACTCTTCCTGAGTCTGGATCTTGCCCTCGAGGAACTGGATGTCGTCGATGAGCAGCACGTCGACGTCGCGGTAGCGGCGCTGGAAGGTCGAGGTGCGGTCGTCGCGGATCGCGTTGATGAACTCGTTGGTGAACTCCTCGCTGGACACGTAGCGCACCCGTGCGCCGCTGAAGAGGCTCCGGACGTAGTGACCGATCGCGTGCAGCAGGTGGGTCTTGCCCAGCCCGGAGTCGCCGTAGATCAGCAGCGGGTTGTACGCCTTGCCGGGCGCCTCGGCCGCCGCGACCGCTGCCGCGTGGGCGAACCGGTTCGACGAGCCGATGACGAAGCTCTCGAAGACGTACTTCGGGTTGAGCCGCGCCTCTTGGGCCGTCCCGCCGGTGTGCCCTCCGGTCGAGGGTGCCGGGGCGGGGCCCCGGCCTGCCCCCGGACCGTCGGCCCGCATCCCGAGTCGATCCGACGATTCGTCGCTGGAGCGATTTGTCGACATGTCGTTGAATCGCCGTGACGATTGATCGTCCTGCTCGCTCGACGGACGACCGCCGCTCGGCTCTGCCGGCGGCACCAGGTCCGGGTTGACGGTGAGCGCCAGCCGCATTGGGCCTCCGAACGCCGAGGCGAGCGAGTCCTCGAGCCGGCTGCGCAGCCGGCCCTCGAGCTGGTTGCGGGTGAACTCGTCGCCGACCGCCACGATCACGGTGTTCTCGTGGAGCGTCAGGGGTTGGCTCGCGCTGAGCCAGACCCGCTGGTTGGGAGGCAGGTCCTCGAGAAGCTGGGACCAGACCGCCTGCAGCTCGTCGGACGTCCTCGGCCGCTGTCCCGAACCGTCGAGCTCCACGCGCTCGCCCTCCCTGTGAATTCCGGGAGGACCGGGGACACCCGGTTCTCCGCCTCTGCGAACCTGCGTCCCCCGCGGCCCGGCCCGCCGGTGCGCCGGCTCCGAACACGTGTCCACATCCTTTTCCACAGGTTGTGCACTCGCCAACGGGTCTGGTAAAGCACCGGCCCCGAGCCCACCGGCCTGCGCCTGCTCGGCGGTCGGCAGCTGCCGACCCGGATCCGGGCATGCGCCACCGAACCCAACTCCGAGGGTCGGAGCGGGGATCGTCGAGAAGGTGGGGAAGAGCCCGGAACGCCGGGGAACGGAGGCGACGCTAACAAGGTCCTCCACCGGCGGGCAAGCAGTTCTCCACAGGGTGCGAGACCACTCACGGGCGGCGTGATCGACGCCTCTCCACAGGGTTCCGCGACGCGCCGGAAGCCACGCCGAGGAGCGGCTCCGGGTGACCGGAACGGTCCCGTTTGACCCGACTAGGCGGCGCGACGTACCGTGGGATGTCGACCGGTTCGACTGGTGCTGCATGTCCGCGCGCGCGGCGGGACCCGTTCCCGCGCCACGGACTGCCTTGCGCCCCGGGTGACCCCAAGCCTTTGCCTCATCGACATCGGAGAGCCACGTGAGCAAGCGTACGTACCAGCCGAACAACCGCCGTCGCGCGAAGACGCACGGTTTCCGCCTGCGCATGCGTACCCGCGCCGGCCGCGCCATCCTGTCGGCCCGGCGCAGCAAGGGCCGCAAGCGGCTCGCCGTCTGACCGTCACGGGTTTCCCCCTGCCCGTGGTCGGGCTGTGACGTGACGTGCTGAAGCGCGAACACCGGCTGACCGACGGGCCCTCCTTCGGCCGTGCGGTGCGTGCCGGCCGTCGCGCCGGCACCCGGACCCTCGTGGTGCACCTCGCGGCCCCGGAGGCCGATCAGGCCGAGCCGCGACCCCCTCGGGTCGGGCTCGTGGTCGGCAAGGCCGTGGGGAATGCCGTGGTCCGCAACCAGGTGAAGCGCCGGCTCCGACACTTGATGCGGGAGCGAGTGACCTCGCTCCCGCTTTCTGCGTTGGTCGTGGTCCGTGCCCTGCCGGCGGCGCCGACCGCGTCGTACGCCGAGCTCGGGGACGACCTCGACCGTGCGTTGGCGCGTGCCCGGACGCCGCGGGACGGTTCACGCGGTTCCGGTGGTTCCCGTGGCCCGGGGTCGGAGCAGCGCTCGTGAAGTGGGTCCTGATCTGGCTGCTGCGGGGATACCGCTTCGCGATCAGCCCGCTGTACGGCGAGGTCTGCCGCTACTACCCCAGCTGCTCGGCCTACGCGCTGGAGGCGGTGACCGTCCACGGCAGCATTCGTGGCTCCTGGCTGGGGGCCCGCCGCCTCCTCAGGTGCCACCCCTGGGCGGCCGGTGGGGTCGACCCGGTCCCGCCGGCCCGCGTGTCACGCCGCCACCGCGGCTACCGTCGGGCGAAGCACCCCGATTCCATGTCTCAGCGGATCCAAGGAGCCTGAGTGTTCGAGTTCTTCGGTGATGTCGGTGGCGCGATCATGGCGCCGCTCTACTTCATCACCTCCGTCATCCTCTCGGGGTTCCACAATCTCTTCGGGGGCATCTTCGGGGACGACTCGGGCGCCGCCTGGGCGTTGTCGATCATCGGCCTGACGTTGGTCATCCGGGCCGCGCTGATCCCGCTGTTCGTGAAGCAGATCAAGTCGAGCCGCAACATGCAGCTCCTCCAGCCGAAGCTGAAGGAGCTGCGCGACAAGTACGGCCACGACCGCGAGCGGTTCGCCCAGGAACAGATGAAGCTGTTCAAGGACACCGGCACCAACCCGCTGGCGTCCTGCCTGCCGCTGATCCTGCAGATGCCGATCTTCCTGTCGCTCTTCCGATTGATCGACCGGGCGGCGCACGGCGAGACACGGGGCGTGTTGAGCCAGGACCAAGTCGACTCGCTGGCCCAGGCGAAGATCTTCGGGGCGCGGATCGCGGACACGTTCACCGGTGCCGAGGGCGAGTCGGCCACGGCTGTCCGGGTGCTCGCCGGCCTCCTCGTCATCGCGATGACCGCGACCACGTTCCTCACCCAGCGGCAGCTGATGACCAAGAACATGCCGCCGGACGCGCTCAAGGGGCAGTACGCCCAGCAGCAGAAGATGCTGCTCTACATCCTCCCGTTGGTCTTCGCCATCGGCGGCATCGCGTTCCCGATCGGCGTGATCATCTACTGGACCACCTCGAACCTGTGGACGATGGGTCAGCAGTTCTACGTGATCCGCCGCAACCCTGCCCCGGGCACACCGGCCGCGAAGGCGAAGGAGGAGCGGGACGCGCACAAGCGGGCCCGCAAGGGGCTCCCCGAGCCGGAGTCGACCGGCACCACGACGACCGCCGTCGCGGCTCCCTCCGAAGCCGAGCGACGTCGGCAGCAGCCGAAGAAGCAGTCGCGCGAGCAGCGCAAGAAGGGCAAGGGCGCCCCGCCCCGCGGCTCCGGCCGCCCCGCCGGCGGCAAGCCTCGCTGACCCCTTCTCCCCGCACCACCCGCACCGAGTACCAGGAGCAACAGTGACCGACCAGACCACCGAGCAGACGGCCGAGCAGCCCGTCGACACGGCCGCCACGCAGGACACCTCCGGCGCCACGGGGTCCGACCTCGCTGCCGAGCGGATCAAGCAGCTTGAGAACGAGGGCGACATCGCCGCGGACTACCTCGAGGAGCTCCTCGACATCGCGGACCTCGACGGCGACCTGGACATGGACGTCGAGGGCGACCGGGCCTCGGTCTCCATCGTCGGCGGTGACCTCGACAAGCTGGTCGGCCGTCACGGCGAGGTGCTCGACGCGCTGCAGGAGCTCACCCGGCTCGCGGTCCTCCGCGAGACCGGCGAGCGCTCGCGGCTGATGCTCGACATCGGCGGCCACCGCGCTCGGCGCCGCACAGTGCTCGAGGGGCTGGCCACGGACGCGGTCGAGAAGGTCAAGAAGACCGGGGAGCCCGTCTCGCTCCAGCCGATGACGCCGTTCGAGCGGAAGGTCGTCCATGACGTCGTGGCCGGCGCCGGGCTGGTCTCCGACTCCGAGGGGACGGAGCCCAAGAGGTACGTCGTGGTGCGGCCGGCCTCGTGAGTGAGGCTGTTTCACGTGAAACACCCCCGCCACCTCCTGAGGCAGCGGGGGTGTTCGCTTCTGCTCTGGATGCGGTCGCGGCGTACGCGGAGCTCCTGGCGCACGACGGCACCGAACGCGGGTTGATCGGTCCGCGGGAAGTCCCGCGGCTGTGGGAACGCCACCTCCTCAATTGCGGTGTCGTCACCGACGTGATTCCCGAGGCCGCGACCGTGTGCGACGTCGGCAGCGGGGCCGGGCTACCGGGGCTGGTGATCGCCATCCGGCGCCCCGACCTCAAGGTCACGCTCCTGGAGCCGCTCGCTCGCCGGACCCGGTTCCTCGACGAGGTCGTCGAGAAGCTCGGCCTCGCCAACGTCGAGGTGGTGCGCGG
Source organism: Nocardioides caldifontis (assembly GCF_008087345.1). Taxonomy (GTDB): domain Bacteria; phylum Actinomycetota; class Actinomycetes; order Propionibacteriales; family Nocardioidaceae; genus Marmoricola_A; species Marmoricola_A caldifontis. Next base: position 352,067 of record NZ_VHIB01000001.1, read on the forward strand.
CCGCGCTGAGCAGCTGCACGGCGAGCGGAGGTTTGACGTCGTCACGTCGCGCGCCGTCGCCCGCCTCCCGAAGCTGCTTGACTGGTCCTTGCCGCTCGTCGCTCCCGGTGGCGCGATGGTCGCGATGAAGGGTGGATCGGCGCCCGACGAGGTCGCCGAGGCACGGCCCACGCTGCGCGCGTTCCACGCCGACGAGCCAGAAATCATCACCATCGGCGGAACCCTGCTCCCTTTCCCCACCACGGTGGTCCGGGTTCGAGTGAGCGACGGGGCCCCACTAGATTCGTCGCGTCGCTCGCCCTCCCGCCGGAAAGGCCGGCGCAAGCCCTGACCGCCATCTCGAGGAGCCGTCATGTCGGGAACCCCGTCGGCACCGGTCGGCCGTTCGGGCGCAGGTGGTCGCCGGGCCGCGCCGCGACGGGGATGGTTGGCGGCACTCCGTGAACGGCGGCGGGCGCGGCAGGGAGTTGGGCCTGCTGTTGCTGGCTCGAGCGGTCCGGACGGCCATGGTGGCGCCATTACGCAACCGGACAGGTCGAGCAGCGACCGGCGCTCTTCCGTTTCACGTGAAACCGAGGCTCCGGCGGGCGGCACCCTGGCCGGGTCGGCGTCGGGAGAGGACGTCGAGGTTTCACGTGAAACAGCGTCCGAGCCGCCGCAGGCCATGAGCATTGCAACCACCGAAGGCTCCGAAGCTTTCCGTGAAGCGGGCGGACCCGGTGCGGTCCCATCGCCACCCGCCAATGTGAACCACCCGCCGGTTCCACGTGAAACATCAAGCGGTCAGCGCGAGGAGACTCACTCCGCCGTTTCACGTGAAACACCCCCGTCGGTGCCGGGGGATCCGGCGGTGTCGGAGGACACTAGGGGGACGAATCGACGCAGTGATGAGCCAGCCGCGCGCCGTAACGGCAGCAACGAGGCATTGAGGAGAAGTGACGTGACCATGCCCTCGCAGGTGGAGCCCAGGGAGGAAGGTGCGCCGATGTCAGACGCGACTCCCCTGGCCACTGCGGTCGAGTACTCGCTGCGGTTGCGCCAGGAGATGGCTCGCCGCGAGCCGCTCCCCCGTCCTGAGCGCACGCGGGTCATGGTCGTCGCGAACCAGAAGGGCGGCGTCGGGAAGACGACGACCACCGTCAACCTCGCCTCGACGCTCGCTCACCACGGACAACGCGTTCTCGTGATCGACCTCGACCCGCAGGGCAACGCGTCGACGGCCCTGGGGATCGAGCACCGCCGAGGGACGCCCTCCTCCTATGACGCACTCGTCGACGGTGTCCCCCTCGCAGAGATCGTGCAGCCCAGCCCCGAGTCACCCAACCTCCTGGTCGCGCCCGCCACCATCGACCTGGCCGGTGCCGAGATCGAGCTGGTCAGCGTGGTGGCCCGCGAGAACCGGCTGCGGAAGGCGATCCACGGCTTCGACCGGGTCTTCGCCGACGGCGAGGACCGGCTTGACTACGTGTTCGTCGACTGCCCGCCGTCTCTCGGGCTGCTCACGTTGAACGCCCTGGTTGCCGGGGACGAGCTCCTCCTGCCGATCCAGGCCGAGTACTACGCGCTGGAGGGTGTCGGCCAGCTGATGGAGACCGTCGAGCTGGTCAAGGCCAACCTGAACCCCGGTCTCGAGATCACCACCGTCCTCCTCACCATGTATGACGCCCGGACTCGTCTTTCCGCCGGGGTCGCGGAGGAGGTCCGTCAGCACTTCGGGGACCGGGTGCTCCGCACGGCCATCCCTCGCTCGGTCCGGGTCTCGGAGGCGCCGAGCTATGGCCAGTCGGTGATGACCTACGACCCGGCGTCACCCGGGGCCCTGAGCTATCTCGAAGCCGCACGCGAGCTGTCCAGCAGAGGAGTCCGGGTATGAACGACAGAGTTCCTCCGCGCCGTGGCCTCGGCCGTGGCCTGGGATCGCTGATCCCCACCAGCCCCGCTCCGACCGAGGAGCCGAGCGACCGCGCTGGCGTGGCCGTGCTCCCCGGGAGCCGGCCTGACAGCGAGTCGGGCTCCCCGGCTCCCCGTGACGCCGACTGGATCGGACGGGTCGGAGCCGTCGGCGGCGGCGACCACCGCTCCGACGCGACCGGGGCTGACGGTGGCGCCGCGAGCGGCGAGGGCGAAACCGCAGGTCAGCGCCTTGCGCCTGTCGACGGCGCCTGGTTCGCCGAGCTCCCGGTCGGCTCGATCACGCCGAACCCCCGCCAGCCTCGCCAGGTCTTCGACGAGGAGGCGATGGCCGAGCTGGTGCACTCGATCCGCGAGGTCGGGCTCCTGCAGCCGGTTGTCGTCCGGCGGCTCGGGGAGGACCGCTACGAGCTGGTCATGGGTGAGCGTCGGTGGCGAGCGACCCAGGAGGCCGGGCTCACCGTCATCCCCGCGATCGTGCGGGACACCGGCGACGACGCCCTGCTCCGCGACGCGTTGCTGGAGAACCTGCACCGCGCGCAGCTGAACCCGCTCGAGGAGGCCGCTGCCTACCAGCAGCTCCTGGACGACTTCGGCTGCACCCACGAGGAGCTCGCTGCCCGGATCGGGCGAAGCCGTCCTCAGATCACGAACACCCTGCGGCTCCTCCGCCTGTCCCCACCCGTCCAGCGCCGCGTCGCGGCCGGCGTGCTCTCCGCGGGCCACGCCCGGACGCTCCTCGGCGTCGATGACGAGGCCGCCCAGGACCGGCTCGCCTCGCGCGTCATCGCGGAGGGGATCTCCGTGCGTGGGCTCGAGGAGCTCGTCGCCGTCGGGGACCTCGGGAGCGACGAGAAGCCGAAGGTGAAGCGGATGCGGCCCAGCTCGCCCGCTCTCGACGACCTCGCAGCGCGGTTGTCCGACCTCTACGAGACCCGCGTCAAGGTGGACCTCGGCCGCTCCAAGGGCCGGATCACCATCGAGTTCGCCTCGCTGCCCGACCTTGAGCGGATCGTCGGCCAGATGGATCCGACGTACGAGCGACGCCACACCGACGAGCAGTAGGCCACGCGAGACCCGGCTCCCGACCGAGCCGACCGAGCGCGGACGCCGGTACGGCCCGGCACCCCGAACGAAGCGCGAGGGTCAACGCACGCGCCAGCCACTCTCCGTCACCCCGCGAGAGGCGGCGCAACACTGCCTGCCTGACGTTTTGTCGACAAAACGGCTTAGCGACTCATTAACTCATTGCTTTGTCTTGGAAGCGTTAGAGCGGTTTGTCGACGAGCCGCTTTGGCGGCAAGCCGAGCAAACGACTCACCGACAAGCCCACACATCGCCTCATCGACGAAGAGCCCGACGCGGACGTGACCGGCACGACCCGTGACGCGACGGCCGGCCGGCCGTTGATCCAGAGACGGCAGCAACTCGTCCGCTGCTGGGTATGAACCGCTCGCGACCGCGCCGTGCACCGCGTCCGCCGGGCGGTGCCGGGCGTGCGGCTGGTGAGGAGGTGGGGTCGAGTGGCGCTCCTGGCCGCCTGGGCAGCTGCCTTCGTCGTCGACGCTGCGATCACCACCGACGCTGCCATCGCCGCCGGCCCCGCGCTCACGACGGCGTCGTTCCTGGACGACGAGTGGGTCGCGTTCTGGGCGATCCCGGTCTTCACCGCGGTCGTCGGCTGGCTGATCAACTGGACCGGGCTGATCATGCTGTTCAACCCGGTGCGGCTGCACGGCGTCCGGGTGCCCGGGCTCGCCGAGCTCGCCCGGTTGCTGCCGCACAAGCTGCAGGAGGTTCCCGGGCTGCTCCACGGCCGGATCGGGTGGCAGGGGATCGTCCCGGCCCGCGCCGCGAAGATGGGCAGCATCGCCGTGGACAAGGCGATCGCGAAGATCGGCACGCCGCGCGAGTTCTACGAGCAGCTCGACCCGCCCGCGATCGCCGAGCACATCGTCGCGATCATGGCGCCGCAGGTGCCGGAGATCGTCGACAGCGCGATGCAGCGGCAGCAGCCGGCGCTGTGGTCGAACCTCCCGCCGCGGCTGAAGGACGCGGTGTACCAGCGGGTGACCCACCAGCTCCCGCGGATCGTCGGCGACGTCACCGAGGAGATCGGCGAGCACATCGACCAGCTGCTCGACCCGAAGATCATGGTGATCGAGCACTTCCGGAAGAACCCGGCGCTGGTGAACCGGATCTTCTACGAGGTCGGACGGCGCGAGCTGAAGCTGATGGTCAACTTCGGCTTCGTCTTCGGCTTCCTGCTCGGCATCCCGGTCGCCGTGGTGGACCGCTCCTTCCACCTGTGGTGGCTCCTGCCCTTCCTCGGCGTGATCGTCGGTTGGACGACGAACCTGCTGGGGATGTCGCTGATCTTCGACCCGGTCGAGGAGAAGCGTGTCCTGGGGTTCAAGCTCCAGGGGCTCTTCCTCCGTCGGCAGCGCGAGGTCGCCGAGGTCTACGCCCAGATCATCGCCGACGACGTGATCACGCTGGAGAACATCGGCGACTTCCTGCTCAACGGGCCGCGCGGCGACCGGACCCAGCAGCTGCTCGAGCAGGCGATGGGGCCGGCGATCGACCGGGCGGCGGGTCCGGCGAGGGCGGCGCTCCGCGCGGCGGTCGGCGGTCGGGAGTTCGACGCGATCCGCGAGCAGGTCGCCCACGACTCCGCGGCGTACACGATCACGCCGTTCCGCGACCCGGGGTTCTCCCGTCGCCAGAGCGAGAAGATCCGTCGGCTCTTCGCGCAGCGGACCCGGGAGCTGCCCCCGCGCGACTTCGTCGAGATGCTCCGCGCGGCGATCAAGGAGGACGAGTGGATGTTGTACGCCCACGGTGCCGTCATGGGGTTCGCCGGCGGCGTGGCCCACGTGCTGGTCTTCGGGACGGGAGGCTGACCCATGTCCGTCGAGCGCCACACCCCGGGTGACCGCCACGAGGGGCGGTTCGACACGCCACGAGGGGCGGCTCGACACGGCCAGGACCCGGGGCTGACGTCGGCCGACCTGCCCGGGCTGGCCAGGGTCGCCGCCGTCTCGTCGGTCCGGATCGGGCTCTGGGCCACCGTCACCGGGCTCAACGCCGGTCGGCGCACCGTCGACGCCGTCCTCCACCCCGAGCACGCCGCCGAGCTCGCCGAGGACCTCCGGGTCGCCGCGGCGGCGGTCACCCGGGCGCTGGTGGGGGAGGAGGTCGAGCACAAGGTACGCGCGGCCGCGGCCACGAACCCCGTGGTGCGGGTCGTCGCCGACGCCGTCGAGACCGTCACCCCGCACCCCGTCGAGGACGAGCAGCCCGCGGTCGACCCGCTCCACCAGGCCGGCCAGGAGCTGCTGCGCAAGTCCCGCGACGTCTGGTCGGACGACCGCGGCCACCCGGCATACGCCCGGATCATCCACGAGCTCGCCCCCGACGAGGCGCGCATCCTGCTCCTGCTGCTCCGCCGCGGTCCGCAGCCCGCGGTCGACGTCCGCACCGGCGGGCTCGTCGGCACCGTCTCGTCGAGCCTGGTCAAGGCGAACCTCACGATGATCGGTGCGCTCGCCGGGTGCCGCCACGTCGACCGGGTGCCGTCCTACCTGCACAACCTCGAGCGGCTCGGGCTGATCTGGTTCTCCCGGGAGACGCTGCGCGACCCGGAGGAGTACCAGGTGCTCGAGGCGCAGCCCGAGGTCCTCGCCGCGCGGGCGACGGTCCGCCGCTCGAAGGTCGTCCGGCGCAGCATCCACCTCACGCCGTTCGGCGAGGACTTCTGCCGCGACGGGCTCGGGCTCCACCTCACCGACGCCGACCGCGAGGAGCTACCGCCGCACAGCCGGCCGGGGGAGGGCTGACGCCCTCAGCCGCCTCAGCCGGCTCAGCGCTTGGCGCGCTGCTGCCGCCGCTTCTCCGCCCGCCGCCGCTGCTCCTCCTGGTCGAGCTGCTTCGCCTCCTCGGGCGTCGGGGCCGACCCGCCGTACGACGCCGGCAGCCACCAGGACCCCGGTGGCTGCTCGTGCTCGGGGTAGGACCGGATCGCCTCGTCGAGCATCGTGCTCATCCGCTCCCGCAGCTCGGCGGTCTTCTGCACCGCCTTGCCGTGCGGGTCCATCGGCTCGCCCATGGTGATCGAGATCGTCTTGTGCCGGCCGAAGTCCCGCGGGTGGTCCTTCGTCATCAGCCGCTGGGTGCCCCAGAGGATCACCGGGATCAGCGGCACGTCGGCCTCGGCGGCCATCCGCACCGCGCCGGTCTTCAGCTCCTTGATCAGGAAGCTCCGGGAGATCGTCGCCTCGGGGAAGACCCCGACGATCTCGCCGTCGCGGAGGTACCGGACGGCGTCGTCGTACGACTGCTGGCCCTCGGCACGGTCGACGCTGATGTGGTGCATGCTCCGCATCAGCGGCCCGGCGACCGGGTGGTCGAACACCTCGCGCTTCGCCATGAACCGCGTGAACCGCTTGGAGGCGCGGGCGCCGTATCCGGCGAGGATGAAGTCGACGTACGACACGTGGTTGATGCAGAGGACGGCGCCGCCGGTGCGCGGCACGTGGTGGGCGCCCTCGATCCGGAACCGGAAGTCCATCGCCTTGAACCATGCATGGCCGACGCCGACGATCGCCCGGTAGGGAAGGTCCAGCACACGAGCTCCTCGGAGGTCACCGGCCGCTCCGACCGGGTGGGCCCAGGGTAGTCAGGGGAGCACAAGCGTCACCGTGCGGTGGCACCCCCGACCAGCTCGGCCACCAGCTCGCCGAGATCGAGCCCGGCGGCCTGTACCGACAGCGGGACCGTCGAGGTCTCGGTCAGCCCCGGCGCCACGTTGACCTCGAGGAACCACACCTGGCCGTCGTCGTCGACGATCAAGTCGCTCCGCGAGAGGTCCCGCAGCCCCAGCGCGGTGTGGGCGGCCACCGCCACCCGCGCGCACTCCTCGGCGACCGCGTCGTCGAGCTTCGCCGGGACCTGGAACTCGGTGGAGCCGGCGGTGTAGCGGGCGGTGTAGTCGTAGACCCCGCCGTCGGGGGTGATCGAGACGACCGGCAGCGCCCGGGGCCCCGAGCCGTCGTCGACGACCGGGACGGCCACCTCGGTGCCGGCCACGAACTGCTCGACGAGCGCGGTGTCGCCGTACGCGAACGCCCCCACCATCGCGCTCGGCAGGTCGGCGGCGGTGCGCACCAGCGCCGCGCCCAGCGCCGACCCGCCGCGCGCCGGCTTCACGAAGAGCGGCAGCCCGAGGGAGTCGACGAGCCGCTCCATCACGGCGGTGGCGCCGAGCTCGCGGAACGTCTCCGCGGGCAGCGTGAACCCGGCGGGGGTGCGGATCCCTGCGCGGCCGACCACGGTCTTCGCCACCGGCTTGTCGAAGGCGACCCGGCAGGCGTCGGGGCGGGCGCCCACGTAGGGGACCCCGACCAGCTCGAGCACCGACCGGATCGCGCCGTCCTCGCCGGACTCGCCGTGGAGCAGCGGGACGACGCAGGCGGGGCGGTCCGACGCCAGCCGGTCGAGGAGGGTGGCGTCGACGTCGCGTACCTCGACCTCCAGCCCGGCGTCGCGGAGCGCCTCGGCGACCCGACGCCCCGAGCGCAGCGACACGTCTCGCTCGTGGGAGAGCCCACCGGCGAGCACGAGGACGGGTCCGGTCACGGTGAGACCTCCACGGGGTCGGGGAGCGCGATCACGACAGGTCGGAGTTGGGGGACTCGTAGCCCCGCTCGGCCGACGGCGGCGCCGGGGTCGACCCCGACGGGAGGGCGCCGAAGGTCTGGCGGAGCTCCATCTCCTCCTCGATCACGCCGACCAGGCGGCGTACTCCCTCGCGGATCCGCTCGGGCGAGGGGTAGCAGTAGGAGAGCCGCATCGACTGGGAGCCGAAGCCGTCGGAGAAGAACGCGGTGCCGGGCACGTAGGCCACCCGCGCGGTGACCGCGCGGGGGAGCATCGCCTTGGCGTCCAGCCCGGGCGGCAGGGTGAGCCAGACGTAGAAACCGCCGTCCGGCACGTTCCACCGCGCGGTCGCCGGCATCATGTCGTCGAGCGCCTCGACCATCGCGTCGCGCCGCTCGCGGTACATCTCCCGGAACTGCTTCACCTGCCCCTGCCAGTCGTGGGAGCGCAGGTACGACGACACCGCCATCTGGCTGAACGACGGCGGGCAGAGCGTCGCGGACTCCTGGGCCAGCACGAGCTTCTCCCGGACCGCGTGCGGCGCGAGCACCCAGCCGACCCGGAACCCGGGGGCGAACGTCTTCGAGAACGACCCCAGGTAGATCACCCGCTCGGCCTCGTCGGCGCGCATCGCCCGCGGCGGCTCGCCGTCGAAGCCGAGCAGCCCGTAGGGGTTGTCCTCCATGATCAGCACGTCGGCCTCGCGGCAGATCCGCAGCACCTCCTGGCGCCGCTCGGGCGCCAGGGTCACGCCGGCCGGGTTGTGGAAGTTCGGGATCGTGTAGAGGAACTTGATCCGCCGCCCCGACGCCTGCACCGAGGCGATCGCCTGCTCGAGCGCGGAGGGGACGAGCCCGTCGCCGTCCATCTCGACGTGCACCACGTCGCACTCGTAGGCGCGGAAGACACCGAGCGCACCGACGTACGACGGGGCCTCGCAGAGCACCACGTCGCCGGGGTCGCAGAAGATCCGGGTGACCAGGTCGACGGCCTGCTGCGAGCCGACGGTGACGACCACGTCGTCGGGGTGCGCCTCGATCCCCTCGAGCCGCATCACCTCGCAGATCTGCTCGCGCAGCACCGGGTCGCCCTGGCCGGAGCCGTACTGCATCGCGGTCGGACCGTTGGTCCGCACCAGCTCGTCGATCGCGCCGCCGACGACGTCGAGCGGGAGACCGGAGATGTTCGGCATCCCGCCGGCGAGGCTCACCACCTCGGGGCGGCTCGCGACCGCGAAGAGGGCCCGGATCTCCGAGGCGGTCATCCCGCGGGTCCGCGCGGCGTAGCGGTCGACGTAGTTGTCGAGCCGCGTGCTGGAGCGCGTCACCCCGGCGGGGCGGTCGGGGCCGTCGGCCATCGGAGGACTCCTCGGAGCTGGGCTGGTCGCGGCCTCGGTCGTACGATCGGGAGCAGCCGCCTGTCCAGTATGACCCCTGTCGGCTTCCGGACCGGGGAGTGCCCGGCAGGCGTGCACGGACCGCTCACCCCGGGAGGTCAGCCATGGCCCGCCGCGTCGCCAGGCTCACCCTGGACACCCTCGCCACGCTGCCGCACAACGTGCGCAGCTGCCTGGCGTGGGAGCTCGACCCCGTCCGCCGCGCCCAGGTCGAGCGCGCCGGGGCGGCCGTCGAGGAGAAGGAGGCCTGGCTCTCCCGGGTCCTGCTGGAGTGGGGCTCCTGCGGCCGGGTGCTGTACGTCGACGACGAGCCGGCCGGCTTCGTGCTCTACGCCCCGCCGGCGTACTTTCCCGGCACCGCCTCCTTCCCGACCGCGCCGCTGAGCGAGGACGCCGTCCAGCTCGCCACCGCGCAGGTCTTCGAGGAGCACCGGGGGGCGGGGCTGGGACGGGTCCTCATGCAGGAGATGGTCAAGGACCTGCTCACCCGGGGCGACTTCCGCTCGGTGGAGGCGATCGGCGTGCACCGGGTAGGACCCGGGAGCGACTGCGTGCTCCCCGCGCCGTACCTGCAGCGGGTGGGGTTCAAGACCCACCGCGCGCACCTGCGCTACCCGCGGATGCGGATGGAGATGAAGTCGGTGCTGACCTGGCGCGAGGAGATGGAGAGCGCGCTCGCGAAGCTGCTCGGCGTGGTCCGGCCGCGCCGGGCGGCTGCGGCCCAGCGGCTCGGGCGGCGCGCGGCCGGCCGGACGGCTAGCCCACCCCCCGCTGCCGGGCCTTGATCTGCTCGATCCGCAGCAGCCCGGTGGGGGAGTCGGCGTCGGGGGCGAGGTAGAGCCGCTGCACCGCGACGACCACCGCTTCGGCGACCACGTCGCGGAACGCCGGGTCGGAGAGGCGGGCGGCGTCGCCCGGGTTGGTCACGTAGCCGACGTCGACGCGCACCGCGGGCATCCGGGTGAGCCGGAGCAGCTCCCACGACCGGGCGTGGCTGCGCAGGTCGGCGAGGTCGGTGCGGGCCACGATCTCCCGGCGCACCAGCCCGGCGAACCGCTCGCCCACCGAGGAGCGGACGCCGTGGGAGTCGAGCCCGTAGAAGTACGTCGCGACGCCGGAGGCGCCGGGGTTCTCCGAGACGTCGACCTGGAGCGAGACGCAGAGGTGCGCCTCGGTGCGGTTGGCGAACGCCGCCCGCTCGGCCTCCTCGAGGGCCGCGCCGGCGTCAGGAGTGGTCAGGTACGCCTGCACCCCGGTGGCGACCAGCCGCCCCTCGACGCGGCGGGCGAGGTCGGTGGTGACCTCCTCGGCGCGGCGGCGCAGCTCGGGGTCCGCGCTCGCGACGGGCGCCGGGTCGACGACCACGACCTTCCCGGTCAGCAGCGGACCGGCCCGGCGGATCCGCTCGTCGGCGCGGAGCGCGTTGGGGCTGCCGCCGCGCACCATCGGGGCGAGGCGGCGGAGCGACTTCAGCGTCGCGGGGCCGCAGGTGCCGTCTGGCGGGATGCCGACGTTGCGCTGGAACTCCTTGACCGCGGCCTCGGTGGTCGGGCCGAACAGGCCGTCCACCCGGCCGACGGTGAACCCGAGGTCGAGGAGCCGCCGCTGGAGCGCGACGACGTCGTCACCGGCCACCGGGTCGCCCGGCCGGTGCACCAGCACCCGGTCGCCGAGCGTCCAGCGCGCCTCGTCGAGGGCGCGGTAGGTCGCGGGGTCGACGACGCCGTTGGCGGTCAGCCCCCGCTGCTGCTGGAAGGCGCGCACCGCGCGCTCCACCTCGCCGTCGTACGCCGGGTCGCCGGCCCGCTCCTCGGGAAGCAGCCCGACCTGGCAGAGCCGGTCGCGGATCTCGAGCACCGGCTCGCCGACGTCGCCGACGCGGAAGCTGGTCGCTGCCATCAGCCCTCCTGCCGCCCGGTCGCACCTCGCATGGTCTACCCGATCGTCCGACGGCTCAAGCCGCCCATCGGTTGCCACGGAGACGGAATTGTCCGGGAAAAGCACCACGGTCCCGGGGGCCGGCCCTGCCCTGGAGGGTGGACCGGTCCCGGGACCGTGACGACCTGCGTGTCCGTCAGCCGATGAAGTCGGCGAGCTCCTTGAGGATCGCGGACTTCGGCCGCGCGCCGACGATCTGCTTCACGACCTCGCCGTTCTGGTAGACGTTCATCGTCGGGATGCCGGTGACCCGGTACTGAGCCGGGACGGTCGGGTTCTCGTCGACGTTCATCTTGACGATCTCGATCTTGTCGCCGTGCTCCGCCTGGATCTCCGCGAGGATCGGGCTGACCTGGCGGCACGGACCGCACCACTCCGCCCAGAAGTCCACCAGCACGGGCTTGTCGGACTTGAGGACCTCGGCCTCGAAGTCCGCATCGGTCACTGCCTTCATCTCCGCCACGAATGTGCTCCGTTCGATCGTCGGTCTGGGGTGAACAAGCTCGCTGCCGGGATGATTCCCGGTTGGGTGGGGTCGACGCGTCAGCCGACGGTGATCCCCTCGGGTGCGGTGTGCCCCTCGACGCCGGCCAGCTGGTCCAACATCGCGAGGTGCCGCTCCGCGTCGAGCGCCGCCGCACAGCCGGTGCCGGCCGCGGTGACCGCCTGGCGGTACTCGTGGTCGACCAGGTCGCCGCAGGCGAAGACGCCCTCGAGGTTGGTGCGGGTCGACGGGTGGTCGACGAGCACGTAGCCGTTCTCGTCGAGGTGCACCTGGCCGTGGAGCAGCTCGGAGCGCGGGTCGTGGCCGATCGCGATGAAGAGCCCGGTGACCGCCAGCTCGCGGCTCTCGCCGGTGACGGTGTCCTCGAGGGTCAGCTTCTCGAGCTTGTCGCCGCCGTGGATGCCGGTGACCTTGGTGTTCCAGACGATCTCGAGCTTCGGGTCCTTGAACGCCCGCTCCTGCATGATCTTCGACGCGCGCAGCTCGTCGCGGCGGTGCAGCAGGTAGACCTTCTTGGCGAAGCGGGTGAGGAAGGTGGCCTCCTCGATCGCCGAGTCACCGCCGCCGACGACCGCGATCTCCTGCTCGCGGAAGAAGAAGCCGTCGCAGGTCGCGCACCACGAGACGCCGTGGCCGGAGAGCCGCTCCTCGTCGGGGAGCCCGAGCTTGCGGTACCCCGACCCCGTCGCCAGGATCACCGTCCGCGCCTCGTGCACGTTGCCCTCGCCGTCGGTCACCCGCTTGACGTGGCCGGTGAGGTCGACGGCGGTCACGTCGTCGGGGACGAGCTCGGCGCCGAACCGCTCGGCCTGGGCGCGCATCTCGTCCATCAGCTGGGGACCCATGATCCCGTCACGGAAGCCCGGGAAGTTCTCCACCTCGGTGGTGTTCATCAGCGCACCGCCGGCGGTGACCGCGCCCTCGAAGACCAGCGGCTTCAGGTTCGCCCGCGCCGCGTAGAGCGCCGCGGTGTAGCCCGACGGGCCGGAGCCGATGATGATGACCTGCCGGACATCGTGGGTCATGTGCGTCCTTCCAGGAGGTGCGGCGGGGCGGTGTCGCCCGGGAGTGGCCGTCACTGCGTGCAACCGATCCTAGGCGGCGCCCATTCCCGGGCGTCGCGGCCGCCCGGCTGACGGTCCAGCCGGCTGGGCGACCGGCGGCCAGCTAGTCGAGCTCCGCGTCCACCTCGACCGACGCCAGCACCACGCCGTCGCACCCCACGACCTCGACGGGGAGCAGCTCGCCGTCGTCGGGCCCCGCGACGAGGACGGCGCGCCGGCCGTCGTACCGGGCGAGCGCCCACTGCTGCCCCGGCTCGAGCGCGGGGGGATGGCAGGTGGCGCGCTTGCGGACCGTTTGCGAGCGGAGCTCGGAGCGTCCGGCGTCGTGGAGTGCCGTGGGGTCACCGCCGAGCGCGCGGCCGAGGTCGTCCTCGAGCGTCTCCGAGCGGAGCCGCACGACGTCCCGGGCGCGGAACACCTGCGCGTCGCGCTCGGCCGCGGTCCCGGGACCCGACTCCTCCGGGGCCGCCTCGGAGGCGGCTTCGGGGTCGGCACCCGCCATCGGCTCCTCCGCCTCGCCAGCGCCGGCTGCGTCGGAGACCGAGGCGCTGTCGCTTCCGGAGCCGGTGCCGGTGACGACGGTGCCGGCCGCGTAGCCGGCCACCACCACGGCCGCCGCGGCGAGGACCAGCCGCGGCCAGCGCCGCGCGGCCCGCCGCTCCTCCAGGGTTACGACGGTCGCGGCCGCCGGCTCCTCCGGCTCACCGGCGCGCTCCTCCACCAGCCCGGCCAACGTCGCCTCGAGCCTCGCCGCCACCTCGTCAGGCATGGGAAGCGGACCGCCGGCCTCGGCGAGCAGCCGCGAGACCTCGGTCTCCTCCTCGGGGGTCAGCTCGGGGAGCTCGTCGTCGGTCATGGCTGTTCACCTCCTCCGGTCGGGACGGGGCCGTCGGTGCTCCTGGGTTGGACGAGGCCGGGGGCGTCCGGGTTCCCGCGATCCGGGTCACGTGGTTCCCCGGGCTCGCCGGTGGAGCGCAACGGCGCGAGCAGCGGCAGGAGCCGTGCCCGCCCGCGGGAGCACCGGCTCTTCACGGTGCCCGCGGCGACGCCGAGCAGGTCGGCGGCCTCCTGGACGGAGTACCCCTCCATGTCGACGAGCACCAGCGCGGCCCGCTGCTCCTCGGGGAGCGTCCGGAGCGCCGCCAGCACGGCACGCTGACGCTCCGAACGCTCGGCGGCCTCGGTCGGGTCACTGCCGGACGACGTTTCACGTGGAACCGGCGCGGTGCCGCGCTCCTCGAGGTCGTCGGGAAGCGGCTCCCCGGGGCGGGCGGCACGGCGGCGCGCGCGGTCGAGGCAGGCGTTGACGACCACCCGGTGGAGCCAGGTGGTCACCGCGGCGTCGCCCCGGTAGGAGCCGGCCCGTCGGAACGCCGAGACCATCGCGTCCTGGAGGGCGTCGGCAGCCTCCTCGGGGTTCCCGGTCGTGCGGAGCGCGACGGCCCACAGCCGGTCGCGGTGGCGGGCGAAGAGGGTGCCGAAGGCGGCCGGGTCGCCGGCCACGTGGGCTGCGAGGAGCGCGCGGTCGTCGCGGTGGTCCTCGGCACCGGCCCCGCCGGCGCGCGCCTCCTCGGGCGTCACGAGAGGACCGACACCTCGGCGACCGACCCCTTGAACCCGTCCTGCGTGCCAGGCAGCGCGGTCAACCAGACCACCAGGTAGCGGGTGGTCAGCGGGCGCTCGGCGGTCAGCCCCGTCTCCTCGGCCACCCCGGTGGCGTTCGCGACCGTCTCCAGCCCGTCGACGGAGCCAGGGGCGCCGCTCCCCTCGGGGGCGGCCAGCAGCTCCACGTCGTAGGGGCCGCCGACGAGAGTGAGCGCGGCCCCGGTGACCTCGGTCTCCTTGCCGAGGTCGAGCAGCAGCCCGACCCCGGACTTGAACGGCGCCAGGGCGGGGCCGTCGAAGTAGGTGCTGGTCGACCACGAGGTCGACGCGTCCCCGTCGTGGGCGAGCCCGACGTCCTCGGGGTTCTCGTCGGTGAGCGGGCCGTCGCCGTCGGGGTCGAAGGCGGAGACCGCGGCGAGCTCGACGGGTGTCGCGCTCGGGGTGGCGCCGCCGCCACCCTCGGCCTCGGGGGTGGCGGGGTCCTCGCCGTCGGAGCGGCCGAGGTAGAACCCCACCGCGGTGGCCAGCATCACCAGGACCACCACGCCGACGACCGCGGCGAGCCGGAGCCACCGGGAGCCCGGCGACGGCGGGTCGACCTGCGGGATCGTGCCGCTGTCGGTGCGCGCGTCAGGGCCCCACACCGGCGGGACGCTCCCGTTGCCCATCCCCGCGCCGTGCGGGCGGGCGGGGTCCGGCTCGGGAGGCGGCGGGGTCGGGCGCGGGGCGGCCCTCGTCGCGTCGTCGTCCCACCGGGGGAGCGAGGCCTGGGTGGCCTCCCCGTCGTACGACCCGAGGCTGCCGCGGGTGGCGGAGTCCGGTGGCGGTGCGAGTGCGGAGGCGTCGAGGAAGGCGGTGGGCTCGGTCGGCCCGGTGACCGGCACCGCCGCGGGGCTCAGCGAGTCGCCGAGGAACTGGCCGAGCGCGTGGTGGACCGCGAGCGCCGACTCGAACCGGCGCCGGCCGGTGCGCGGGTCGACGTTGACGATCTGGTCGCAGAGCTGGTCGAGCGCCTTGGGGATGCCGTTGCGGACCTGCCGGGGGCGGCAGTAGCGGCCGTGGTCGGTGGGCGCGTCAGGGAGCACCGAGGCCGGGAAGCCGGGCCACTTGCCGGTGAGGCAGGCGTAGAGCAGCCCGCCGAGGTTCAGCACGTCGGCCTCGTGCTCCTCCGGCGGGTCGCCCACGTCGCCCTCCCGCCGCGGGCGGCCGTGGAGGACGGCGTCGACGACGAAGCCGATCAGCTTCACCGAGCCGGCGTCGGTGAGCAGGACGTTCTCGGGGAGCAGCCGGCCGTGCGCGACGCCGTGGGCGTGCGCGACGCCGATCGCGTCGGCGACCTCGCGGACCAGCCAGGCGGCGCGGCGCGGCTCGAGCGGCTCCTCCTCGAGCATCCGGTCGAGCGACACCCCCGAGCCCCACTCGTGGACGACGTGGACGACGCCGTTCTCCTCGACGGCGTCGAGGACCCGGAGGAGGTGGCCGTCGCTGACCGTCGCCGAGGTGCGCGCGGCGGTGAGCACGGCGGTGGCCCGCGGGTCGTCGGCCGAGATCACGTGGATCGCGACGTTGCGGGCGAGGGTCAGGTCGGTGGCCCTCCAGAACCGGGCACCTGAGTGCTCGTCCAGGAGGTCCTCGAGGCGGAACCGGGACGCCACCACGCTCCCGGGTCCGACGGCGCTCTGCCCCACTCGACTCCCCAACCAGACGACATGTCGACGGTCTTGCTGACCGCTCCATGCTAAGCGGTGGGGCGTCCCGCGCCCGTCCCGCTCCGCTTCCGCAGCCGTGCGGTGAGCAGCCCGACGACCTCCTGGACCTCCTCGATCCGCATCGCCCGGGCCAGCAGCAGGAAGACCGCGAGGTCGACCACGCCGGTGGTGCCGAGGAGCACGACCGCCTGCACCTTCCCGTCGCCGGTGGTCCACACCGAGTCGAGCAGTGCGCGCCACCCCCAGGCGACCGCGCCGGCGATCCCGGCGGCGAGCAGGAGCCGCACGAGGAACCGGACCAGGACCGGGGTGTCGAGCCCGCCGAGCACCCGTCGCAGCACCAGGAAGGAGAGCACCGCGCCGACGGCGTACGCCCCGCCGTAGGCGGCCACGAGCCCCGGTGCGGTGTCCTCGGGCTCGACCCGGCTGGTCACGGTCACGGCGAGCGCGATGTTGACGGCGGCGATGACGCACTGGACCCAGAAGACCGTGCGGGTCTGCTCGAGGGCGTAGAAGCCGCGGAGCACCAGGTAGTGGACGGTGAAGAAGACCAGCCCGGGCGCGAACAGGGCCAACGAGGTGGAGAAGTCGGAGTAGGTCTCGGCCGCGGCGGCGTACCCCCAGAGCAGGTTCGCCAGCGGCAGCGCGATCGAGGGCAGCAGGAGCGCGAACGGCACGATCAGAGCGAGCGCGGTGCGGGTCGTGGAGGAGACCTGCCGGGCCACCGCGGGGAGGTCCCCTTCGGCGGCGGCGCGGGAGAGCCGCGGCAGCGTGGCGGTGGCCAGCGACACGGTCGCGATCGAGTGCGGCACCATCACCAGCAGGAACGCGCCGGAGTACACCGTGTAGCCGGTTCCGCCGCTCCCGGACGCGGCGTCCGCGGTGCCGCTGGAGGCGAGGCGGACCACGACCGTGTAGGCGATCTGGTTGACGACGACGAAGCCGACCGTCCACGCCCCGAGCCGGAGCGTGTGGCCGAGCCCGCTGCCGCGCAGGTCGAACCGCGGGCGGAACCGCACGCCCGCTGCGCGCAGGTAGGGGAGGAGCACGAGCAGCTGGGCGGCGATGCCGATGGTCGACCCCAGCCCCAGCAGCCACTCCTGGCCGGAGGTGAAGCCGCCCCGCAGCTCGTCCCCGGATGCTGCCCCGTAGATGACCAGGTAGAGCAGCAGGACCGCGATCGAGATGACGTTGTTGGCGATCGGCGCCCACATCATCGGCCCGAACCGGTCGCGCGCGTTGAGCACCTGGCCGAGCAGCACGAACATCCCGTAGAAGAAGACCTGCGGGAGGCAGAGCCGCGCGAAGTCGATGACCGACTCGCGTTGGTCGGCCAGGGCGTCGGTGAAGAACTCGCCGTCGAGGTAGAGCCGCATCAGCAGCGGCGCGAAGACCACCAGGAGCGCGGTCACGCCCGCCAGGAACAGTGCCGCGACCGTGATGATCCGGTTGGTGTACCCCTCGCCGCCGTCGGGGTCCTGCTCCATCGCCCGCACCAGCTGAGGGACGAGCACCGCGTTGAAGACACCGCCCGCCAGCAGGATGTAGAGCATGTTCGGGACGGTGTTGGCGATCGTGAAGACGTCGGCGTGCAGCTGCGTCCCGAGCGCCGCGGCGAGCAGCATCGACCGCACGAAGCCGCTCAGCCGCGAGACGACGGTGCCGGCGGCCATCACCGCGCTCGAGGCGAGCACCGACGGGCCGGTCCTGCGGGGTCCGGTCACGAGGCTCCCTGCTTGAGCAGCGGACCGTGGGTGCGCCGGCGGCGCGCCACCCGGCGCACCAGGCGGACCACGATCGCGACGAAGAGCAGCCCGCCGCCGACCGCCATCACGATCCACAGGATGAAGCCGACGTTGCTGCTCCGGACGTCGATGGTGGTCACCGAGCCGACCCGGGTCCCGCTCTCGGAGACCGGCTGGAGCACCACCTGGTGCACACCGATGTCGGTGGCCCGGGCGTCGATCTGCACCGCGGCCCGCCCCTGCGGCCCGAGCTGCACGGGCTCCGGCGTGGAGAGCTCGAGCTGCGCGCCGGCCACCGACGGCAGCAGCCCCACGGTCACCGGCTGGTCGAGCCCGTTCACGATCGTGACCTGGAAGGTCCCCGACTCGCTCGACATCGTCACGAAGTCGGGGCCGCGCACGGTGATCTGGTCGAGCCAGGAGTCGATGCGCTCCTCGGCGTTGCGCGTCCGACGGACGGCGAGCCCCGGCCGCTCGCGGCTCCACACCGTCGGCGCGAGCAGCGCCTGGCGGGTCGACGCGGTCAGCAGCTGGTCGTTCTCGGTGAGCAGCTCGTCGAGGAGGGCGCCGGCACGGAGCAGCCCCTCGGCGGCGTCGACCGTCGCTGACGGCACCTCCTGGCGGAGCTGCTCCGCGGGGTAGTCCACCGCCTCGGTCGGGTCGACCACCGGGCCGGACGCGTCACCGAGCAGCGTGCCCATCCCGACGGGCTGGAGCCACGGGACGTCGAGCCCGGTGAAGAACTCCGCGCGCTGCCAGTCGGCCCCCGGGTCCCAGACCGGCGGGAGGAGCCGGACCAGGGGCTCCCGGTCGCGCCCGCCGGCCAGCGCCTCGAGGGCGGCGTCGGCGAGCAGCCGCTGGCGCACCGCGAGCGCGGTGCGCCGCCGACCGGGGGCCGGCCCGTCGAGGACCTCCTCGGGCCGGGGCGCGACGAGGATCTCGCCGCCGTCGGCGCGCTCGAGGACGGCGTCGTCGGGGCTGCCGGGGTCCCCGACGCTGCCCACCGCTTCCCGGGACAAGGCGTCGGGGGCGACCACCACGGGCACCTCGGCGTCCGCCTGGTCGGCGGCGGCCGGGCTGACCAGCCCGTCGAGGGGGACCAGCGCCCGCCGGACGGTGCCGAACCCGAGCTCGTCGAGGAGCAGGTCGCCCTGGGAGTACGCCGACTCCACGAGGTCGGTCGCCCCGTGCCGGACGACGGACGAGACGTCGACGTCGCCGTACGGCAGGGCGAGGACGGTGGACGCGCCGCCGGTCACGGCGTCCACCAGGTCGTCGAGCCAGTCGCTCGCCGCGAGCTCGGCCTCGGTCGGCTCCGGGACCTCGCCGTCGCCGTCGTCGCCCTCGTTACCGTCGTCGCCCTCGTCACTGCCCTCCTCGCCGGTGTCCCCGTCCGCGCCGCCCGGCTCCTCGCCGTCCGTGCCGCCCGCGGTGCCGTCGTCGGCGGCGACGTCCGGAGGTGGCTGCGGGTCGAGGTCGAGCGGCGGGTTGCCCCGCGCGGTCGAGAGCGCGGCGTCGGCCACCGCCGGGTCGACCACCCAGGTGAGCGGGACGGTGCCGGCGCTGGCGCCGAGGTCGAGGAGGCGGCGCAGCCGGCCCTCGGAGAGCGTGCGCTCCCAGCCGCGGGCCGCGGCGAGAGTGCCGTCCTGCGTGCGGGCGGTCCGCTGCCGGAGCTGCAGGCCGAGCGCGAGCTCCACGGGCGAGGTGCGGTCGGGTACGAGCGGCAGGAACGTCCGGGCCCGGCCGTCGGCGCCCTCGAGCCGCCCCTCGTCGTTGGTGCCGAGCACGTGGACGCCGAGCCAGTACACCCCCGGCGCCCCCGAGATCCCGAGCCGGGAGCGTGGCACCGACAGCCGGTAGTCGGCGCTCTCGCCCGGGGCGAGCGCCGGCAGGTCGACGTACGTCCCGGGCTCGACGACCCGCGTGCCGACCTCCGACCGCGGGTCGCTGACGACCGCCTCACCGAGCTCCTCCGCGGTGGTCAGCGGCTCGGCCGAGGTGAGCAGGTAGACGGACAGGTCGGTCCACTCGGTGTCGGAGCGGTTGCGGACGGTGCCGCTGACCACGACCGGCCCGCGCCGGGGGACGGTGCTGGGGGAGAGCCGCTCGATCGTCACCGCGAGCGGGTCCGGCGGGACCTCGACCGTCTCCTCCTCCTCCTCCTCCTCCGGCTCCGCGGTCTCGGTGGGGCTGGGCTCGGTGTCGGGGGTGACGGTGCCGCCGTCCGGCGTCGCGTCGCCGTCGGGCGTGCGGTCCTCGGGGGTCCGGCTCGGGGTCGGGGTAGGCGTCGGTGTCGGCGAACCGGTCGGCGAGGGCGTGGGGGTGGCCGAGGGGGTCGGTCCGGGGTCGTCCGGCGGCTCGGGCTGCGGGCCGGCCTCCTCGCCGGCCCAGGCGGCGGGGGCCGGGAGCGCGAGCAGCAGCGCCGCGAGGGCCACGGGGAGCCGACGGCTGCGGCGGCTCCTCGGGTCGTTCACGGGGTCAGGCTAGCCGTGGCCGGTCGCCCGTCCGGCCACCCTCGGCGCGGCCGGGCGGGGCCGGAGCGGCGCACGGCCGGACTCTAGAGTGGGTCCTCGTGCCCGAACAGCCGACCGACCCCGCCCCTCCGCAGGGCGCCGACGCGCCCCTCTCGATGGCGGAGGTGCAGGAGCGGGCGACCCGTGAGCTGGCCCG
Source organism: Nocardioides caldifontis (assembly GCF_008087345.1). Classification (GTDB taxonomy): domain Bacteria; phylum Actinomycetota; class Actinomycetes; order Propionibacteriales; family Nocardioidaceae; genus Marmoricola_A; species Marmoricola_A caldifontis. The sequence continues at coordinate 372,268 of NZ_VHIB01000001.1, forward strand.
GGTCGGCGAGGTCATCGAGCCGCTGGGGGCCCGGTTCGCCGAGGCCGGCGAGGAGCTCGCGCTGGTCGGGGGGCCGGTCCGCGACGCGATGCTCGGCCGGCTCGGCAACGACATCGACCTGACCACCTCCGCGCACCCGGAGAAGACCGAGCGGCTGCTCGCCGGGTGGGCCGACGCGATCTGGGACATGGGCCGGGAGTTCGGCACGATCGGCTGCCGGAAGGGCGGCTGGACGATCGAGATCACGACGTACCGCTCCGACACCTACGAGCCGACCTCCCGCAAGCCCGAGGTCGCCTACGGCACCTCGCTCGAGGGCGACCTCGGCCGCCGCGACTTCACCGTCAACGCGATGGCGGTCGCCGTGCCCGGCACCCGCTTCGTCGATCCGTACGGCGGCATCGTGGACCTCGCCCACCGGGTGCTCCGCACGCCCGGGCGCCCCGAGGACTCGTTCTCCGACGACCCGCTCCGGATGATGCGGGCCGCCCGGTTCGCCGCCCAGCTCGGCTTCTCCGTCGCCCCCGAGGTCGTCGAGGCGATGACCGCGATGGCCGACCGGATCTCGATCATCTCCGCCGAACGGGTCCGCGACGAGCTGGTGAAGCTGGTCTGCGCGCCCCACCCGCGCCGGGGGCTGACGCTGCTCGTCGAGACCGGCATCGCCGAGCGGGTCCTCCCCGAGCTCCCCGCGCTCGCGCTCGAGCGCGACGAGCACCACCGCCACAAGGACGTCTACGAGCACACGCTGACCGTGCTCGAGCAGGCGATGGCGATGGAGGACCGGCTCGGCGGCACCCCGGACTTCGTCACCCGGTTCGCCGCGTTGATGCACGACGTCGGCAAGCCCCGCACCCGGCGGTTCCTCCCCGACGGCACCGTGACCTTCCACCACCACGACGTGGTCGGCGCCAAGCTCTCCCGCAAGCGGATGAAGGCGCTGCGCTTCTCCAACGACACGATCGAGGCGGTGTGCCGGCTCGTCGAGCTGCACCTGCGGTTCCACGGCTACGGCTCCGGGGAGTGGACCGACTCCGCGGTCCGCCGCTACGTCCGCGACGCCGGCGAGGAGCTGAGCCGGCTGCACGTCCTCACCCGGGCCGACTGCACGACCCGCAACCGGCGCAAGGCCGACCGGCTCCGCCGCACGTACGACGACCTCGAGGCGCGGATCGAGCGGCTGGCCGAGCAGGAGGAGCTCGACGCGATCCGCCCGGACCTCGACGGCAACCAGATCATGGCGCTGCTCGGGATCGGTCCCGGCCGTCAGGTCGGGGAGGCCTACCGGCACCTGCTCGAGCTGCGGATGGAGCACGGCCCGCTCGGCGAGGACCGGGCCGAGGAGGAGCTCCGGGCCTGGTGGGCCGCGCGCTCAGAAACCCAGGGCTGAGCGCCGCTCGGTGAACCACGCGACGTAGCGGTCCAGCCCCCACTCCTCGGCGAGCCGGAGGGCCGACGCGGCGTGGCGCGCCGCGTCGTCGCGCCGGCCGAGCGTCGCCTCCGCCAGCGCGAGGTAGCCGTCCTGCGGCCCGATCACCGTCGAGATCCCGGAGACCACCATCCGGCCCGCGAGCGGCGCGCACTGGCGCAGCGCGTCCTCCGCGAGCTGCTCGTCGCCCAGTGCCGCGGCGGCCTCGGCGAGGCAGGCGGCGCCGGTCGCCGAGCTCCAGTTCGGCGCGGGGTAGCGCAGCGGCCGCCGGGCGCGGTCGCCGAGCTCGTCGAGCCGGCCCGTGCGCGCCAGGGTCACCAGCAGCACGTCGCGGCCGATGTCGGCGTCGGACACCTCGACCCCGGCACGCAGCGGCCCGACGATCGGCTCGAGGCCGCCGCTGCCGCTCCACATCCGGGTGATCAGCTCGACGCCCGCCATGTGCAGCTGCTGCAGCGGGAGGCTCGTCCGTGGTCGCATCTCGGTCAGCTCGGCCCGCCGCCGCTCGATCTCCGGCTCGTCGCCGCGCATCGACGCCAGGCTGAGCTCCACGAACCCCAGCGCGGTCAGCACGTAGTTGAGCCGGCGCCGCCGGGCGAGTCGCTCGGCCTCGCCGACGTAGCGGCGGTAGCCGTCGAGGTCGGCCAGCTCCACCGCGTCGCCGGCAGCGGTCATCAGCGCGACCGCGAGCCCCTCGGGGTCGTCGGCGGCGCGGGCCGCCTCGAGCCCCTCCCGGGAGAGCTCCGCGCGCCGGTGCGCCCGGGCCGGTGTCCACAGCGCGAGCGCGGCGCTCCGGCAGGCCCACATCAGCAGCCTGGGGTCGCCGACGCGGCGGGCCATCGCCAGTCCCTCGTCGACGAGCGCCTCGACCTCCGCGTCGACCGAGGGCACGTAGTAGAGCTGCACCGCGAGCCCCAGCATCACGTGGCACCGCTCGACGGAGTCGTGCTCCGGCAGCCGGGACAGCGCCCACCGGAGGTCGTCGATCGAGTCCTCCTCCACGACCTGCCACTCCATCGGGAGCCACATGCTGTTGCGGTTGAGGGTCGCGGCGGCCTGGGCGAGGCGCAGCGGGTCGTCCGCCGTACGGCCGAGCGTGATCGCCTCGTGGCAGGAGGCCTGGAGGACGTCGGCGTCGGCGGCGAGCTGGGCGTCGGCCGCGCGAGCCAGCAGCAGCTCGCACCGCTCCTGCGGCGTGCCGAGCGGGTCGCGCCGGTGGGCGTCGACGGCGGTGCCGAGGAGCGCGACCGCCTCCTCGTGGGCGAAGCTGTGCCGCGCCTGGTCGGCGGCGGCCACCGCGGCCCGCCACGCCCGGCCGACGTGGGCGGGGCCGGCGGCCCGCCAGTGGTGGGCCAGCTCGGTGACCCGCTCCTCGGGACGGACCAGCGCCTGCACCTGCGGGTCGTTCTCGAGGGTGTGCGCGACCTGCGCGTGCCACCGGGCCCGACGGCTCGGGGTCACCGACTCGGCGACCGCGTCGCGGGTCAGCGCGTGCACGAAGGCCGACGTCCCGGCGGCGACGTCGACGACCAGCCCGGCCTTCCGCGCGGGCGCCAGCCGCTCGTCCACCTCGTCGGGGTCGGCCAGCGCGACGGCGGCCAGCACGTCGAGCGAGAACCGCCGGCCGAGCACCGCCGCGACCAGCAGCAGGTCGCGGGTGGGCGCCGGGAGCTCCTCGAGCCGGCGCAGCAGCACCTCGCGCAGGGTGGCGGGCACGGTCCCACCGGCGTCCGCGGAGCTGCCCAGCCGGGCGAGCTCGATGAGGAAGAACGGGTTGCCGCCGGCCCGGCCGTGCCACGACTCCAGCGTCGCGGCGTCGACGTCGCCGCCGGCGACCGCGCCGACCAGCTCCCGGGCGCCGTCCCGGTCGAGCCCCGTGAGCTCCAGCCGCGTCGCGTGGCGGCGGGCGAACGCCTCGGAGACCTCCGAGAGCGCCCCCATCGGCTCCGGCCAGGTGCGCCGGGTCGCCACCACCGCGAGCCGGTGGCCGGGTGCCATGACGGTCAGCAGGTGGCGGAGCACCCGCAGGCTCGCGGTGTCGGCCCAGTGCAGGTCCTCGAGCACCACCAGCACCGGGCGGTCGGCGGCCCGCGAGGTCACCTCGGCGACGACCGCGTCCCAGGCGAGGAACTCCTGCGCCCGATCGGCGGCCGCAGCGCCGGAGCCGACGACCCGGGCGAGGACCTCCTCGGCCACCGGCCGGTCGGTCTGCCGGTCGAGGTCGTGGAGCACCGCGGCCCACGGCCACAGCGGCGGCGCACCGTCGTCCTGCGAGCACCGCCCGGTGGCCACCGCGAACCCGCGGAGCGACGCCTCGCTCGCCAGGTGCTCGACGAGCCGGCTCTTGCCGATCCCCGGCTCGCCGACCAGCAGCGCAGGCGCCGGGGTGCCGGCCGCGGCCCGCTCGAGGACGCCGACCAGCGCGGCCTCCTCGGCCTCCCGGCCGATCGTGTCCCACGCCCTGCGGACGGCCGGCTCGGCGGGAGCCTCCGGCACCGTCCGTACGGCGGCCACCGGCTCGGCCGCGAGCCACCGGCCGAGGAGCGGGTCCTGGCGGAGCACCAGCTGCTCGAGCTCGCGGAGCTCCTCGCCCGGGTCGAGCCCGAGCTCCTCGGCGAGCACCTCGCGCACCCGGCGCAGCGCGGCGAGCGCCTCGGCCTGCCTCCCGGAGCGGGTGAGGGCGAGCGCGTGCAGCGCCCAGGTCCGCTCCCGGAGCGGGTTGCGGCGGGTGGCCTCCTCGGTGCTGGCCACGACCGTCGCGTGCTCGCCGAGCGCCAGGAGGGCCAGCACCCGGTCGTCCTCGGCGGTGAGCCGGAGCTCCTCGAGGGAGGTGCGGGCGAGGGCGACCTCGGGGTGGTCCGGCAGGTCGGCGTACGGCTCCCCGGTCCATCCGGCGAGCGCCGCCTCGAGCCGGTCGAGCGCCGCGGTGACGCGGGTCCGGTCGAGCCCCTCGACCGGCCACCCGTCCGGGCCGCGGATGCCGAGCTGGCCGGCGAGGGGCTCGAGCTCCCGGTGGAGCCGGCGCACCTCGGCGGAGAACCGGTGGGCGTCGACGTCCTCGGGGCCGAGGTCCAGTCGGTAGCCGTGGTCGGTGGTCACCAGCAGCGTGGGCCGCTCACGCGGGCCGAGCCCCGGCTCCAGCGTCCGGCGCAGCCCGGAGATGTAGGAGTGCAGCGTCCCGTGAGCGCCCGGAGGCGGCGCACCACCCCAGACGAGGTCGGCGAGCACGTCGGGAGCGACGTCCGCGCCCACCCGCAACGCCAGCCCGGCCAGCACCGACCGCGGCTTCCGCGCGCCGATGTCCGCAGCGGTCCCCCCGGCCAGGACCGCCGCACTCGGCCCCAGCACCTGCACCTGCACGGCGGAACGCTATCCCGCACGCCGCGTCCCGGCACAGGACGTACGGCCCGCGGTGTCGCCCCGCCTGCACCGCGCGCGCCGAGCCGCCCTCGGGCCCAAGAGCGGCCCAAGCGGCACCCAAGGTCGCTCCGCCACCGTCGGGACCACACCACGAGCAGGAGGAACCGATGACCACCACCACCCAGGTCCCCCAGATCACGCTGCCCGGCCAGGCGCACACCGCCGAGGGACCCCACGACATGGGCGGGATGTACGTCATGCACCACGCCTTCCGTCGCGACCTCGACCGGTTCGTCTCCGCGGTCCGGCGCACGCCGGTCTGCGAGGAGGCGACCTGGCGGGCGCTGCAGCGGCGGTTCGGCCTCTTCGACGAGGCGCTCCACCACCACCACGAGATCGAGGACGCCGAGATCTGGCCGATCCTCCTCGACCGGGCGGAGGGCGTCGACCGGGAGACCCTCGAGGCGATGGAGGCCGAGCACGGCACGATCGACCCGGCCCTCGAGAGCTGCCGCGAGGGGTTCGCCGCGATGGTCGAGCACCCGTGCGCCGACCACCGCAACGCGCTCGACGTGCGGGTCACCGCGCTCCGCGCCAGTCTCGCCGACCACCTGCGCCACGAGGAGACCGAGGCGCTGCCCCTGGTCCAGCGGACGATGACGGCGGCGGAGTGGGAGGCGTCGGAGAAGGCCGCGGGCAAGGGGTACCCGCTCCGGATGATCCCGTTCCTCGTCTGCTGGACGATGGAGGGGATGCCCGAGGAGGTGCGGCGCAACGTGCTCGGCCAGGCCGGCCCCGGCTACGGCGTGGTGCTGCGGCTCCTCGAGGGCCGGCACGCCCGCCGGGAGCGCGGTGCCTTCCGGTTCGCCGACTGCTGAGGCGTCGCGCAGGTCACGGTTTCCGGCTCGCGGGGCCGGGGGATCCCCTCCTCATGGGGACCGACATCGTCAGGACCGAGACGGCCGAGGCGCCGATCGGCGTGGCCTTCGCCTACCTCGACGACTACCGCGAGGTGCCGAGCTGGATGTTCGGGGTCGAGGACTTCCGGGTCGTGGGCGACCAGGACCACGGGCTGGGCTCGGAGTTCGAGGCGACGCTGAACCTCGGGATCAAGCTCCACACCCGGATCCGCTGCACCGAGTGGGAGAAGAACCGGGTGATCGGGATGGACTCCGTCAAGGGGTTCAAGGTCCGCTCGCGCTGGTACTTCGAGGAGGACGGTCCCGGACGCACGAAGGTCCGGGCGGAGGTGACCTACGGGCTGCCGTTCGGGCCCGCCGGCAAGGCGATGGGCAAGGTCATCGGTCCCGCGGTCCAGCGGGCCGTCGGCCACTCCGCCGAGACGCTGATCAGGAACATCGAGGCGCTGGCCGCGCGGGAGGCCGGTCGCTGACCGGTGCCCAGCGGGCGAAGGCCACGGCGGTGAGCAGGTACCCCGCCGCCAGCACCCCCAGCACGGCGTACGAGCGGCCGTCGGCCGGCAGGACGAGCGCCCCGGTCGCCGCCGCCGCCACGAAGACCACGTTGAACAGCACGTCGTAGAGCGAGAAGACGCGGCCCCGGAAGGCGTCGTCGATGCCGGCCTGCACGAAGGTGTCGACGCAGATCTTGACCCCCTGCGACACCAGGCCGAGCACGAACACCGACACCAGGACCGCGGTCTCGGTGTAGGCAGCCGTCGGGTAGAGCTGCACCGCGGCGCCGACCACCAGCAGCACCAGCACCCAGGTGCGTGCCGGGAGCCGGTCGGTCACCGGTGGCGTGACCAGCGCCGCTGCGAGGAACCCCGCGCCGCCGACCAGCGCCGCGAGGGAGAGCCCCGAGAAGGCGGCGTCGGGGTCGCCGGGGTGGAAGGCGTTGCGGTGCAGCAGCACCAGCGCGACCGAGGAGATCCCGAACCAGTAGCGGTGCGCGCCGATCGCCAGCAGCCCGCTCGCCGGCAGCGGCCGCGACCCCAGGTGGCGCAGCCCCTCGACGAGGCCGCGCACGACCGCGCCGAGCGAGGCGAGCACCGGTGGCCGCCGCGGGTCGGGGTCGGGTCCCAGCCGGTCCCGCGGGATGCGGAGCGCAAGCAGCCCGGCGCCGGCGTACGCGAGGCTCGCGCCGAGGAGCACGGTCACGTCCCCGTCCCACCCGACGCCCCCGGCCAGCGAGCGCAGCCCGGCGCCGGCGCCCAGCCCGAGGACGTAGGCGAGAGTGCCGGCGGTGGGGGTGAGCGCGTTCGCGGTGACCAGGTCGTCGCCGGCGACGGTGTGCGGGAGCGCGGCGGAGAGCCCGGCGAGCAGGAACCGGTTGATCGAAAGGCCGAGGAGGACCGTGGCGTAGAAGAGCGGGTCCGGCACCTCCGCCGCCACCTCCACGGCCACCACGGCCGCGACCGCGACCCGGCTGAGGTTCGCCCAGACCAGCACCTGGCGCCTCGACCACCGGTCGAGGAAGACCCCGGCGAACGGGCCGAGCAGCGAGAAGGGGAGCAGCACGACCGCGAGCGCGGCGGCGACCGCCGACGCGGAGAGCTGCTCGTTCGAGAACAGGGCGTACGACGCCAGCGCGACCTGGAACACCCCGTCGCTGCCCTGGCTGGCGAGCCGGACCCCGAACAGCCGGCGGAACCAGACCCCGCGGAGCAGGCGGATCAGGTGGGCCGGCGCGGACATGCGGCGATCCTCCCAGCCGCACCTGCGGGTCCCGGCACCGACAGGACCCGGGACGCACCACGCCCCGCGGCCGACGGACGGCCGCGGGGCGCGGGTGGGTCGAGCTGTCCCGGGTGGTCGAGCTCGTCGAGACCCGTCAGGGAGCGACGGGCTCGTTCTGCAGGGCGCGGTAGGTGTAGGCCTGGCCCAGGACGATCACCGGGACCGCCACGAGGAGCCCGATGCCGCAGAGCAGCGCACCGACGAACCCGACGACGATCGCGAGCAGGAAGAACAGCAGCGTCGGACCCAGGTTCTGGGTGGTCAGCTGGATGCTCGCCTTGATCGCGTCGACCGGCGCGAGGCGGCGGTCGATGACGAAGTACATCGTGTACATCGTGACGAACTGCCAGATCAGCCCCGGCAGGTAGCAGAGCAGCAGGCCGACGAACGACCCGATGCCGATGAGGATCGCGGCGACGACGACGCTCCCCCAGGGGATGCCGGCGAACGCGGCGCCGGGGTTGACCGGCTCACCACGGGCGATCTTCAGCGCGGCGTGGGTCAGCGCGGTCATCACCGCGAAGCCGGCCGCGATCGCGATGCCGGCCACCAGCATGAGGACCGCGGTGTAGACCCAGAAGTTCCCGCCGCCCTCCTCGATCTGGCCGGTCTCGAAGTTGAACGTGTCGGCCTCGGGGGCGAACGGCTGCGCGACGAGGAAGCCGAGCCCGTAGACGACGGCGTACACCAGGATCGCGGCGAGCGCGAGGGTCAGCATCGTGCCGACGTTCTGGGTGAACTTCGTCCAGGCCCACTGGATCGCGTTCACCGGGCTGTAGGCGCCCGCTCCCGAGGGAGGTCCGTAGCCGGGGGGCGGTCCGTAGCCGCCGGGCGGCGGCCCCTGCGGGGGGTAGCCCCCACCGGGCGGCGGCCCCGAGGGCGGGCCCTGGGGCGGGTACCCGCCACCGGGCGGCGGTGGCGGTGCGCCCCCTCCGGGCGGCGGGGGCGGGGTGCCTCCTCCAGGAGGCGGGGGAGGCGGGTTCGAGTCGCTCATGGGCCGCAGAGTAGTGATCCGAGACCCCGCGCAGGGCGAAGAACGGCCGGACACACGGGTGCCGCGGACCTCACGGGACGGAGGTCCGCGGCACCACGTAGGCAAACCGGGTCATGCGGGCATGGTCACGCCCGCGACGTGCGGTCAGGCGTTCAGCGCTCGACCTCGCCGCGGATGAAGGCCTCGACCTGCGCACGGCCGAGGTCGTCGGGCATCTGCACCGGCGGGGACTTCATGAGGTACGTCGACGCCGACAGGATCGGGCCGCCGATGCCGCGGTCCTTCGCGATCTTGCAGGCGCGCAGGGCGTCGATGATGATGCCGGCGCTGTTCGGGGAGTCCCAGACCTCGAGCTTGTACTCCAGGTTCAGCGGGACGTCGCCGAACGCACGACCCTCGAGCCGGACGTAGGCCCACTTGCGGTCGTCGAGCCACGCGACGTAGTCCGACGGGCCGATGTGGACGTTGCGGTCGCTGACCTTGTTGGCCAGCTCGCCCTGGAGGTTCGAGGTGACCGCCTGGGTCTTGGAGACCTTCTTCGACTCCAGCCGCTCGCGCTCCAACATGTTCTTGAAGTCCATGTTGCCGCCGACGTTGAGCTGGTAGGTGCGGTCGAGGGCGACGCCGCGGTCCTCGAACAGCTTCGCCATCACGCGGTGGGTGATCGTCGCGCCGACCTGGCTCTTGATGTCGTCACCGACGATCGGGACGCCGGCCGCCTCGAACTTCGCCGCCCACTCCGGGTCGGAGGCGATGAACACCGGCAGCGCGTTGACGAAGCCGACACCGGCGTCGATCGCGCACTGGGCGTAGAACTTGTCGGCCTCCTCGGAGCCCACCGGAAGGTAGGACACGAGCACGTCGGCCTTCGAGTTCTTCAGCGCCTGCACGACGTCGACCGGCTCGGCGGCCGACTCCTCGATGGTCTGGCGGTAGTACTTCCCGAGGCCGTCGTACGTGGGGCCGCGCTGCACCTCGACGCCGAGCGTCGGGACGTCGCAGATCTTGATGGTGTTGTTCTCGGAGGCGTTGATCGCCTCGGAGAGGTCCTTGCCAACCTTCTTGTCGTCGACGTCGAAAGCCGCGACGAACTCCACGTCGGAGATGTGGTAGTCGCCGAACTTGACGTGCATGAGCCCGGGGACGGTGGTCTCGGGATCGGCGTCCTTGTAGTAGTGGACGCCTTGGATCAGCGAAGTGGCGCAGTTGCCCACACCCACGATCGCGACGCGTACGGAACCCATCGGGCTCTCCTTCTTCCTCAGGTTGTTTCCGGTTTGCCGAGCCGTCCGGTGACGGTCGGTCCGTCCTGCCCCTCGTGACGCCCCTCGCCGCGTTCCGCGGCGATGAGGTCGGAGAGCCAGCTGACCTCCCGCTCGACCGACTCCAGGCCGTGGCGTGCCAGCTCCACGGCGTAGCTGTTGGTGGTGGGTGCTCCCTCGGACGCCAGGAGGTCGCGGCGCACGTGTGCGAGCCGCTCCTCCAGCCGCGCCCGTCGACCTTCGAGGATCCGCAGCCGGATCTCCCGGTCGGTGCGCCCGAAGAACGCGAACCGGACCCCGAAGTCGTCGTCCTCCCACGCCGCCGGGCCGGCCTCCGACATCAGCTTCGCGAACCGCTCGTCGCCCGCGGGCGTGAGCTCGTAGACGATGCGCTGACGACGGCTGACCGCGCCGGTGGTGGTGGTCTTCGCAGCGCCGCTGCGGGCGCGGGTGGCCCGCTTCGCCGGCACGGGCGCCGCGGCGACGTGCTCGGTGATGAACCCCGCGCGGAGCATCTTCTTCAACGCCGGGTAGAGCGAGCCGTAGGAGAGCACCCGCCCGCGCCCGAGGACCAGGTTGAGCTGCTTGCGCAGCTCGTAACCGTGCATGGGGTTCTCGTGCAGCAGTCCGAGGACCGCCAGCTCGAGGGTCTCTCCCCTGCGGGTCACCGTCACCTCGGGTTCCTGCGGCGTTCACCGCTCGTCGTATCGGACTGACGTATCGTAGCGATATATCAAGCGCTGCTCAAAGCGGCGCGCCCCCGTGTGCGGAGGGTGGCTGACGTCACCGCGTCACCGCCGCCGGGCGCCCTCGTTGACCGGTCGGAGGACCGACGCCCCCCGTACGCTGAGGTGTCGCCCCGGACGGGAGGGGCACCCTCACGGGGTCGGATCGGGGCACCGGCCGTGGGGCCCCCTCGTGGAGAAGGTCGAGTGAGCGGACAGCGCAAGGAGCCCTACCCCTGGCAGAAGCGCCAGGCGGAGGAGGCGAGGAAGGCCGAGGCGAAGAAGGCGGCGGCCCGCAGGGCCGCCGCCCAGCGCGAGGCCGCACACAAGCGCCGGCCGGCAGGCGCCGGCGGCGGCTCGAGGCCCCCCGGCCCGCCCGTGCCGCCCAAGGAGCGCGGCAAGTGGTCGCGCGGGTGGCGCCGTGGCGTGAAGTGGCTCGCCGCCAGCTTCGGCGTCGTCTTCGTCGTCGGGCTCGTGCTCTTCGCGATCGCCTACGCCCGCACCGACATCCCCGACCCCAACGAGGGGTTCGAGGCGCAGACCTCCTACGTCTACTACGCCGACGGCAAGACGGTGATCGGCAAGTTCGCCGAGCAGGACCGCACCAACGTCGAGCTCGAGGACGTCCCGACCCACGTGCAGGACGCGGTGATCGCCGCCGAGGACCGCACCTTCTGGACCAACAAGGGGCTCGACCCCAAGGGGATCCTCCGCGCGGCCTTCAACAACGCCAAGGGCGGCAACACCCAGGGCGCCTCGACGATCACCCAGCAGTACGTCAAGGTCTTCTACCTCAGCCAGGAGCGCACCTGGTCGCGGAAGTTCAAGGAGGCCATCCTCTCGCTGAAGATCCAGCGCCAGATGGACAAGGAGGAGATCCTCGAGGGCTACCTCAACACGATCTACTTCGGTCGCGGCGCCTACGGGATCGAGGCCGCGGCCCGTGCGTACTTCGACACGACGGCCGCGGAGCTGAACGTCCGCCAGGGCGCCGCGCTCGCGGCGATCATCAACTCGCCCAACGGCTACGACCCCGCCGGCGGCCGTGAGTCCCGCCAGGGGCTGCGGGCGCGCTACTCGTACGTGGTCAGCGGCATGGAGGACATGGGCACGCTGCCCGCGGAGCTGGTCGGCTCCCGCAAGGTGTCCAAGCTGCCGAAGTTTCCCGAGATCAAGGGCGAGAGCACCTACGGCGGCCAGCGCGGCCACGTCCTCAAGATGGTCCGCGACGAGCTGCAGCGGCTCGGGTTCAGCGACGCCGAGATCGACGGCGGGGGCTTGAGGATCACCACCACCTTCAACCAGAAGGTGATGCGGGCGGCCCAGGCCGGCGTGCAGGAGAACCGCCCCGACCTCAAGGGGCTGCACGTCGGCGTCGCCTCCGTGGACCCGCGCAACGGCGCGCTCCGCGGGATGTACGGCGGCCAGGACTACCTCGAGAGCCAGATCAACTGGGCCCGCGCGGGCGGTGCACCGGGGTCGGCCTTCAAGCCGTTCGCCCTCGCCGCCGCGCTGACCTACGGCTACTCGCTGCAGTCTGTCTTCGACGGCAGCTCTCCGCTCGAGGTCGCCGGCACCGAGTTCGAGAACCAGGGCGAGAACGCCGGCGTGAGCTACGGCCCGGTCAGCCTGCTCACCGCGACCGAGAAGTCGATCAACACCGCCTACGTCGAGATGGTCGACAGCATCGAGCCCAACGGGCCCCGGGCGGTCCGCGACCTCGCGATCAAGATGGGCATCCCGGCGAACGCCCCGGGCTTCGACGAGAACCTCAGCATGGTGCTCGGCTCCCAGACGGTGAGCCCGATCGACATGGCCAACGGCTACGGCACGATGGCCGCCGGCGGCAAGGCGAAGAAGGTCTACACGGTCGAGGAGGTCCGCTCGGCCTCCGGGCAGGTGGAGTACCAGCACCGTGTGAAGGCCGAGCAGGCGGTCAGCGAGGAGGTCGCCGCCGACGCGACCTACGCCCTCCAACGGGTCACGCAGTACGGCAGCGGCACCAACGCCAACGTGCTCGGCCGCGACATCGCCGGCAAGACCGGCACCGCCACCGACGACAACGGCAACGTCCGGTCGTCGTGGTTCGTCGGCTACACGCCGCAGCTCTCGACCGCGGTGATGTACGTGCGCGGCAACGGCGCCGAGCCGCTCGACGGCTTCCTGCCGACCTTCTACGGCGGCGAGTACCCCGCCCGCACCTGGGCCTCGGTGATGGGCGCTGCCCTGGAGGGTGCGGACTACCTCGAGTTCCCCGAGCCGGCCTACCTCGACCACTCCGTCGAGGGCCACGCGCCGACGCCGACCTTCACCCCCGACCCGTCCCCGTCGGAGTCGGAGGGCGACGAGGGCAGGCGCAACCGTGGCAACCGCGGCGGCGACGACGACGAGCAGGAGCAGCCCGACCCCTCGCCGCCCGCGACCAGCCCGGGCGGCGGCAACGGCGGCGGCAACGGCGGCGGCAACGGTGGCGGCACCGGCGGCGGTTCCGGTGGCGGCAACGGTGGCGGCAACGGTGGCGGCAACGGTGGCGGTTCCGGCGGTGGCGGTGGGTCCGGGGGCGGCTCCGGCGACGGCAGCGGGAGTGGTGACGGTGGCACCGGGACCGACGGCGGCGGCACCGGAACCGGTGGGGGTACGGGCGGTGGCACGGGCACCGGGACCGGTGGTGGCACCGGCGGAGGCACGGGCACCGGAACCGGCCAGGGGCAGGAAGCGGCCTGACGTCTGTCGGGGCTCGTGTCCCCCTCGTGTCCCCCTCGTGTCCCCGCCGGTGAACGCCCGCGAGGCCGGCGTACCCCGGTAGCGTGCGCCCGGTGGAGGTCGTGCACCCGACGGTCGAGGACCCGGTCGCCCGCGCGGCGAGCGAGGGGATCGGCGGGCCGTCCGGGCGGCACTCGCGCGGCCACCGCTGGTGGACGCCGGTGCGCGTCGTCCTCGCGGTCGCCTGCGTGGCCTGGCTGCTGGCGATGGTGCAGAAGGCGCCGTGCGCCGCGGACGGCTGGAACGGCGAGAACGCGCGCTACGCGCAGATGTGCTACTCGGACGTGCCGTACCTCTACACCGGCCGTGGGTTCGCCGAGCTCCAGGTGCCCTTCGCCGACTCCGACGGACGTTACGAGGGGCTGGAGTACCCGGTGCTCATCGGGTGGTTCGCCTACGGCGCCTCCTGGCTCACCCAGCAGCTCGTCGGCGAGGCCGACCTCGAGCGACGGCGCGCCGCCCCTGTCGACGAGCTGAGCAGCTTCCCCGGGGTCGAGGAGGAGCGGCGGCTGTCGTTCGTCGTCACCGCGATCCTGCTCGCGCCGTTCGTGCTGCTCGCCGCCTGGTTCCTCGCCGGCGCCCACCGCGGCCGGCCGTGGGACGCGCTGCCGTTCGCGGCCGCGCCGACCCTCGTCGTCGCCGGGCTCGTCAACTGGGACGTGATCGCGGTCGCCTGCGTCGCCGGGGCGTTCTGGGCCTGGTCGCGCGGGTCACCGCTGCTGGCCGGCGTGATGGTGGGGCTCGGCACCGCCGCCAAGCTCTACCCGCTGTTCCTCCTCGGCGCGTTCCTGGTCGTCGGCCTGCGCCGCCGGAGCTGGCGGCCGCTGGCCCTCGCCTTCGGCGGCGCGCTGGCGAGCTGGCTGGCGGTGAACCTCCCGGTGATGCTCTACGGCTGGGAGGGGTGGCGGGTCTTCTGGTCGTTCAACGCCGACCGCGGCCCCGACCTCGGCTCGCTCTGGCTGGTCGCCGCGCACGCCGGTCACGCCGCGTCCGCCGACACCGTGAACCTGGTGTCGTGGGTGGTGTTCCTCGCCGTCTGCGCAGCGGTGCTGGTGCTCGGGCTCACCGCGCCGCAGGTCCCGCGGGTCGCCCAGCTGGCGTTCCTCGTGCTCGTCGGGTTCCTGCTGGTGAACAAGGTGTACTCGCCGCAGTACGTCCTCTGGCTGCTCCCGGTCGCGGTGCTCGCCCGCCCCCGCTGGCGCGACCTGCTGATCTGGCAGGCGGGCGAGCTCTTCTACTTCGCGATGGTGTGGATGTACCTCGGGCAGTACACCGCCTCGGCCACCACCGGGGGCCAGGACCTCGCCTACTCGGTGGCGATCGTGGTCCGGGTGGCCGCGGAGCTGTACCTCGCCGCGGTCGTCGTCCGCGACGTGCTCCGGCCCTGGCGGGACCCCGTCCGTCTCTCCGCCGGCGACCTGACGCACGACCCGATGACCCCCGTCGGACGACGTTGAGCCGCCCTTCGTGGCGCGCCTGGGGGTGTGTTGAGCCGCCCCTCGTGGCGCGCGTTGGGGTGTTGAGCCGCCCGTCGTGGCGCGGCCCGGCGCGTCATCCCAGGGCGATCTCGTCGAACGTGCTCACGGTGAACCGCACCCGCACGTCGACCCGGTCGCCCACCCGCGGGACCGGGGTGTCGTGCGGGACGAAGAGCATCGACGCCTGCATGTGCGGCGGCTCGGCGAAGAGCCGCTGCTTGCCGTCGATCGTGAACGGCGAGCGGACGAAACCGGCCGCGTCGAGCCCGCCCTTGGCGATCCGCGCGGCGCGGTCGCGCAACGTCGCCCCTCCGGTCGGCGCCTCGAGCCCGATCCCGTGCGCCGTCCCGCCCGAGACGACCACGATGTGGCCCTGCCGCGGAGCGGTCCGGCCGCGGTAGCCGAAGACGTCGCCGCGCTCGACGGGGTGCACGTCGAGGACGGTCGCCGTGACCCGGAGCGCCCCCCTGTCGCCGAGCCAGAGCCGGGTGCCGATCCGGGGGCGGAGCTCGAAGTCGGCGTACGACGAGGACAGGCTGGCCAGCTCGGCGTCGGTGAGGTGCGAGACGTAGACCCGGCGTACGTCGATCCCGCTGGCGACCACGTCGGTCATCAGCCTCCCGACCTCGCCGAGGTGGGAGCCGTGCGCCATCGGCAGGTGCAGCGCGAACCCCTCGACGTCGAGCCCGTCCAGCCGGGCCGCTGCCTCCCGGAGCTCGCGCCGGCGGAACCCGTGGCGCAGCATCGAGGTCAGCACCTCGAGCACCACCCGAGGTCGGTCGACGCCGGCGCGGGCCCGGAGCTCGTCGAGGTCCTCGAGCCGTCCGACCGTGTGCACCACGCGCGGGTCGTAGACGGTCCGGGTCTCCGAGGGACGCCACGGGGAGAGCACGAGCACGGTGCCGTCGAACCCCTCGCGGGCGGCGGCCACCTCGGCGTACGTCCCGACGGCGAGGACGTCCGCACCGAGCGACGCGGCCGTGGCGGCGAGCCGCGGGATGCCGAAGCCGTAGCCGTTGCCCTTCGCGACGGGGACGATGCCGGGGTGGGCCTCGACGACCGAGCGCAGGTGGCGGTGCCACCGCTGCTCGTCGATGGTCAGCGTCAGCACGCGGTCACCCCCGCCGGGCCATGTAGAGGGCGAACGCCTTGTACAACACCCGGTTCACCGGTCGGTCCCACTCGCCGGCGAGCTCGACGGCCTCGCCGCCGGTGCCGACCTTGAAGGTGATCAGCCCGACGTGGCTGTCGTCCGGGTCGAGCGTGTCGGTGATGCCGCGGAGGTCGTAGACGTCGGCTCCCTGCTTCAGCGCGTGCCGGATCATCGCCCACTGCACGGCGTTGGAGCCGCGGACCTCGCGCTTCTCGGTGGAGGAGGCGCCGTAGGAGTACCAGACGTGAGTGCCCACCTGGACCAGGATCGTGCTGGCCACCAGGTCGCCCTCGTGCTCGGCGTGGAACAGCGCGATCCGGTCGGGGTCCTCCGCGCCGAGCGCTCGGAACATCGTCGCGAAGTAGCTCCGTGGACGCGGCGTGAACCCGTCCCGCTCGGCGGTGTGGACGTAGAGCGCGTGGAACCGGTCGAGCTCGGCCTCGAGCCGGTCGGCGGGGACCCGATCGGCGACGACTCCTTCCTTGGTGGCCTTCTTGATGTTGCGCCGCCACAGCTGGTTCATCCCCTTGAGCACCTCGTCCTCGGTGCGGGCGGTGCCGTCGGGGTGGCGGAGCGGGACCTGGAAGACGTGCTGCGGCTGGCCGGCCGCGAAACCGCCGGCCACCGACTGCGGCAGCCACCCGAGCTCGCGCAGCTGGGAGACGACCGCGGCGCCCTCCGGTTCGCGGGCGGTCGGGGCGAGGTCGTCGAGCCGGCGTACTCCGTCGTCGGCGATGCCCTGCTTGACGGTGGCGGCGTCCCAGCGGCGAACGACGACGGGGGGGCCCATCCTGATGCCGAAGGCACCCTGCACCTTCAGGTGGCGGACCATCGGGTCCAGCCATTCCGCGAGCGGGTCCGCCGCCCAGTCGATGACCGGTCCCTCGGGGAGGTAGGCGAGGTGACGCCGCACCTTCGGCAGCTGCCGGTAGAGGACCAGCCCGGCCCCGCGGAGCTCGTCGCCGTCGAACCAGCCGAGCGACTCACGCCGCCACTCGCTCTTC
The DNA here is from genome assembly GCF_008087345.1 of Nocardioides caldifontis. GTDB lineage: Bacteria > Actinomycetota > Actinomycetes > Propionibacteriales > Nocardioidaceae > Marmoricola_A > Marmoricola_A caldifontis. The sequence goes on from NZ_VHIB01000001.1 coordinate 389,135, forward strand.
ACCTCGCCCCAAGCCGGCACCTGCAGGAAGCTGGCGCTGCGCCGGGACGCGACGAACGCGAGGTGCTCGGCCGGGGTGATGGTGCGGACGGTGAGGGTCACGTCGCCCGAGCCTAGTTCCCCGACCACCGCCCGGTTTGCGCCGACATGGTTGGATGCTGCAAGCGCAGGCAGCGCGACGCACCCGAGGAAGGCACCACATGAGGACCTGGCAGGCAGCACTGACGGGGGTCGCGGCAGCGGCCCTTCTCTCCGCGTGCGGAGGGGGGTTCGCCGAGGAGTCGCCCGAGGCCATCGGCGAGGCCGCCGAGAAGGACATGAAGGCGCTGGAGTCGGTGCGGATCGCGGGGGAGCTGACCAGCGACGGCGAGGAGATCTCCGTCGACATGGCGCTCACCACCGACGGCGACTGCCAGGGCACGCTCGGGATCCAGGGCGGCTCGACCGAGATCCGCAGCCTCGGTGGCGAGACCTGGATGAAGCCGGACGCGGCGTTCTGGGAGGCCTCGGCCGGCGAGCAGGCCGCGCTGATCCAGGGCGTCGTCGGCGACAAGTGGGTCGTCCTCGGCGACGACCAGGACTTCGCCGAGCTCTGCGACCTCGACGAGCTGCTCGACCAGATGGGTGGCGACGACGACGACTCGAAGGCCGAGACCGACGGCACCGAGGACGTCGACGGCACCGAGGCGGTCAAGGTCGTCGGCGAGACCGACGAGGGCGACCCGGTCACCGTGTGGGTGAAGGTCGACGAGCCGCACCACATCCTGAAGATGCAGGTCACCGAGGGCGGCGAGCCCGGCGAGATCACCTTCTCCGACTTCGATGAGAAGCTCGAGGTCGAGGCACCGGCCGACGACGAGGTCGTCGACCTCGAGCAGCTCGGCAGCCAGGCGGGCTGACCCTCCGGGCCGCAGGGCGGCTCCGTCGGATCAGAGCCGCCCGCGGAGCCACTCGAAGTCGGCCTTGTGCCGCTCGGCCGGTCCGGGCGTCTCGACGATCACCGGGGCGCCGGCCTGCCGCACCAGCTCGACGAACGCCTCGTGGTCGAGCTGGCCCTCGCCGAAGTTGGTGTGCCGGTCGGCGCCGGAGTCGAAGGCGTCGCGGCTGTCGTTGGCGTGCACCAGGTCGATCCGGCCGGTGAGCGCGAGCAGCCGCTCGACCGCGGTGTGGAGCGCGATCCCGCCGGCGTGCGCGTGGCAGGTGTCGAGGCAGAAGCCGACCTTGTCGGCCTGCTTGCAGGCGGAGATCGCCTCGAAGACCCGGCCGATGCGCTCGGCCTGGCGGGCCATCGCGTTGTCGCCGCCCGCGGTGTTCTCGATCAGCAGCGGGACCTTGATCTCCGTGGCGTCGACGGCCTTGCGCCAGTTGTCGAACCCCTTCTCGGGGTCGTCCTTGGCGTTGACGTGGCCGCCGTGGACGATCAGCCCCTTGGCGCCGATCTCCGCGGCGGCGTCCATGTGCTGCTGAAGCAGCTTGCGGCTCGGGATCCGGATCCGGTTGTTGGTGGTCGCGACGTTCACGATGTAGGGGGCGTGCACGTAGAGGTCGACCCCCGCGGCCTCGGCGGCCTCCTTCAGCGCGGCGGCGCCCCCGGCGTACCGGATCTCGGGGCCCTTGTAGCCCTGCGGGTCCCCGAGGAAGAACTGCACCATCGTGCTGTCGCGGGCCTGGGCCTCCGCGACGGGATCGGTCTGGTCGACGTGGGCGCCGATGCGCAGCTGGTCCGCGGTGAGGGGCATGCCGCCAGGCTATGACGGGGCTCCGACAGGTCGCACCGGGCCCGTGAGGCTGTGGATCACGATTTCGGGCGGGGGAGCACGCGCTGGTAGCCTTGGGCGGTCCGGTCGCCCCGGCGCCACCGACGGCGTACGACGACGGACACGGCCCACCGCTCTGGTGGGCCGACGCACCAGCCCTCCTGCCACGGAACGACCGTGGCCGCCTGAGTCCGAAGGAGGTGGAGACTGCTGTGCGTAGCTATGAAGTGATGGTCATCCTCGACCCCAGCCTCGACGAGCGCACCGTCGCCCCGTCGCTCGACACTTACCTCAACGTGGTCCGTCAGGACGGCGGCGAGGTGGAGAACGTCGACGTGTGGGGCAAGCGACGGCTCGCCTACGAGATCCAGAAGAACGCCGAGGGGATCTACGCCGTCATCGACCTGAAGGCCGAGCCGGCGACGGTCAAGGAGCTCGACCGTCAGCTCACGCTGAACGAGTCGGTGCTGCGGACCAAGGTCATCCGTCCCGACGCCAAGTGAGGCTCCCGGTTGTCGGCGCGCCCCACTAGGTTCGCAGGCAACCGAGCATCCGAGTTCCACTGACGCAGGAGTCAACCCATGGCAGGCGAAACCCCGATCACCGTGGTCGGCAACCTCACCGCTGACCCCGAGCTGCGCTTCACCCCCTCGGGTGCTGCCGTCGCGAACTTCACCGTGGCCTCCACGCCGCGGACGTTCGACCGGCAGACCAACGAGTGGAAGGACGGCGAGGCGCTGTTCCTCAACTGCTCCGTGTGGCGGCAGGCGGCCGAGAACGCCGCCGAGTCGCTGGTGCGGGGGATGCGCGTGATCGTCCAGGGCAACCTCAAGGCCCGCAGCTACGAGACCCGCGAGGGCGAGAAGCGCACGGTGTTCGAGATCGACGTCCAGGAGGTCGGGCCCAGCCTGAAGTACGCCACCGCCAAGGTGCAGAAGACCAGCCGCTCCGGCGGCGGTGGTGGGTCGTACGGCGGCGGGGGCGGCGCCCCAGCGCAGCAGGACGACCCGTGGGCGACCCCCGGCGTCTCGGGCGGCAACCAGGGCGGCGGCCAGGGTGGCGGCCAGGGTGGCGGCGGTTGGGGCGGTCCGACCGCCCAGCCGGCCAACGACCCGTGGGCGTCCAACGCTCCGGCCGCCCAGGACGAGCCTCCGTTCTGAGGACCGGCCCGCCTCGGCGGGCCACCCGGCGCACCGTCCTCGGTGCGCCACGACAACACGACAACCATTCCGGCCCCGTCATCGGCAGGGGCCGGGCTCACGAAGGAGCACCACAATGGCCAAGCCGGTTCTGCGCAAGCCCAAGAAGAAGGTCTGCCAGTTCTGCAAGGACAAGACGGCGTACGTGGACTACAAGGACACGACGCTGTTGAGGAAGTTCATCTCCGACCGCGGCAAGATCCGCGCGCGTCGGGTCACCGGCAACTGCGTGCAGCACCAGCGTGACGTCGCCACGGCGGTCAAGAACGCCCGCGAGGTCGCGCTGCTGCCCTACACGTCGACCGCGCGCTGAGAGGGGAGCACCAGATGAAGCTCATCCTGACCCAGGAGGTCACCGGCCTCGGTTCGCCCGGTGACATCGTCGAGGTGAAGGACGGCTACGGCCGCAACTTCCTGATCCCGCGCGGCTTCGCGATCCGCTGGACCCGCGGCGGCGAGAAGCAGATCGACTCGATCAAGAGCGCCCGTCAGGCGCGCCAGGTCGCCGACCTCGGCAAGGCCAAGGAGATCAAGGCGACCCTCGAGGGCACAGCCGTGACCGTCCCCGTGCGGGCCGGCCAGGGCGGCCGTCTCTTCGGCGCCGTCACGGTGTCGGACATCGCCGCCGCGATCAACAAGGCAGCGGGCGGCTCGTCCGACGTGGTCGACAAGCGGAAGATCCTCGTCGGCAACCCGATCAAGTCGCTCGGCGAGCACCGCGTCACCGTCAAGGTGCACGACGAGGTCGAGGCGCAGGTCAACCTCAACGTCGTCCCTGCCTGACCCTGGACGGCTGACGGCGTCCGCGGACGTCGTACCTCCTCCGACCGCCCCTGGGGTTCCCCCGGGGGCGGTCGCCGTTTTCCGGGTCGCGTCGAGCCGCCCCTCGTGGCGGGGGGTTCGGTGTTGAGCTGCCCCTCGTGGCGCGGGATTCGGTGTTGAGCCGCCCCTTGTGGTGAGGGGAGCCGCCGCTGGCGGCGGTCCTCGGCCGTCCGGGGTCGCGGGGCGGGGAACCACCCCTGCGCTCCTTCGTCGCTCCGGGGGGTCAGTCCCATGCACGCCCGCCCCGCCACCCCTCCCGGCCGCCGCCACCAGCGGCGCCCCCGCGCCACGAAGGGCGGCTCGACACAGCCCGGGCGCGCCACGAGGGGCGGCTCGACACAGAAGTTCAGTCGTCGGGGGCGGTGCGGCGGCGGATCCGCGTCAGGGGGTCGTCGTCGTCCTCCTCGTCCTCGTCGCCGGCCGACCAGAGCGCCACGACGAGCACCACGTTGCACCCCACGGCGAGGGCGGCGCTCGGCAGCTCGAGCCACTCCCAGCCGACCCAGTGCACGAGCAGCGGGAGGACGGCCACGACGACGTACAGGTTCCGCAGCCACCGGAAGAGCGCCTGCCGACCGCTGTCGGAGAGGTCGGTGAGCGCGTCGCAGACCAGGAAGCAGAAGGCGAGGGTCGGCACGCTGAAGAGCCACCCGAGGCTGTCGTCGACCTCCGCCACCGACCCCGGCGGCCAGATCAGCACGTCGACGAGGAGGCACAGCCACGCGGTGACCGTGGTGCCCCTGTGGTTGGGGAGCAGCTCCTTGAGCCCGGAGAGGCCGAGCAGCACCAGCACCCAGCCCAGGGGGTCCGGGACCCAGTCCCATCCGGACGGCTGGACGTCGAGGAAGACGAGGACCAGCCCCATCGCAACCGTCTGCAGCGCGGCCATCGCCGGGCAGCCTAGTGGCGCTCGGTGCCCAGGACCATCCAGCGGTCGGTACGCGCGCGGAGCACCAGGACGACCGCGCGGCCGCCGATGAACACCACCCCGAAGACCACCCAGAGCCACACCAGCCCGGTCGAGCCGGAGACCTGCGAGGCCAGGAGCACCGCGCAGGGGACGAAGCCGGCGGTGACCAGCGCGCCGACGGCGGCGAGGTACCGACCGTCCCCCGCCCCGATCAGCACGCCGTCGAGGACGAACACGACGCCGGCGACCGGCTGGAACACGGCGGCCACCAGCAGCACCTTCGCGAGCAGCCGCACCACCTCGGGGTCGTCGGTGAAGAGCGGCCCGAGGACCGGGGCGGTGAGGGCGAGCAGCACCCCGGTGACGACCCCGGACACCAACCCGATCCGCACCATGCGGTCGGTCGCCTCGCGGGTCAGCGCGGCGTCGCCGGCCCCGAGCGCCGTCCCGGTGATGGTCTGCGCGGCGATCGCCACGGCGTCGAGGGCGTAGGCGAGGAAGCTCCAGACCGTCGTCGCCACCTGGTGCGTCGCCGTGGCGGTGGCCCCCATCCCGGCTGCGCACCAGGTCATCGCGACCAGGCACGCCTGGAGGCTGAGGGTCCGCACGAGCAGCGGACCGCCGGCGCGCGCGGAGCGGCGTACCCCGTCGGCGTGGGGGCGGAGCGCGGCCCCCTCCCGCCGGGCCAGCCGGACCACCACGGCGACCAGCGCGACCGCGGCACCGAGCTGGGCCAGGTCGGTGCCGAGCGCGGAGCCGGCCACCCCGAGGTCGAGGCCGTAGACGAGGACCACGTTGAGGACGACGTTGACGACGTTGGCCGCGACCGCCACCACGAGTGGGGTGCGGGTGTCCGCGAGGCCGCGCAGCACGCCGGTGGCGGCGAGCACCAGCAGCATCGGGGTGACGCCGAACCACGCCACCCGGAGGTACGTCGACGCGGCGTCGGCGACCTCGTTGCCCGAGCCGAAGAGGGCCACCACCTGCTGGGTGACCAGGAGTCCGGCGACGGTGGTGGCCGCACCGACGACCACCGCGAGCCACAGCCCGTCGACCCCCTGCTGGAGTGCCGCCGCCCGCCGGCCGGCCCCGAGCTGGCGGGCCACCGCCGCCGTCGTGGCGTAGGCCAGGAAGACGCAGAGCCCGACGACCAGGCGCAGCACGACCGACGCGATCCCGAGGCCGGCGAGCTCGGTGGTGCCGAGGTGGCCGATGATCGCGGCGTCCGCGAGGAGGAAGAGCGGCTCCGCGACGAGCGACAGGAAGGCCGGGACCGCGAGGGCGATGATCTGCCGGTCCACCTCGCGGCCGGCCCGAGGGGTGGTCTCGGGATGGCGACGACGGGGCACCTGGGCACGGTACCTGCGCCCGGAGCGGGTCATTGACATCGCTGGCTCCGGACTATTTCCGGCCGACTCCTTGCGGAGCGCCGCCGGTCCGCGGTAGTGGGCCGCCCTGTGTAGAACCTGTGGAGGGTGTGGCTGCGCACGGCTGGGCGGTGGTCCGGACGACCGAAGGTCCTGTCCCGGTCAGCGATGCGGAATCCGTCTCGGAATTTCTTCGACTCACATCGGGGGAGAGACGTTCCCGCAGGTCAGAACGGGTGTCGGCGGAGATTCACAGGTTCTGTCCACAGGTGTGTGAACAGGCCGTGCACACCGATCACGGCGTGTTCCACACGGTTCCCCCAGTTATCCACATGGCCTGTGGACAACGGGGTTGGTGCCCCGCCCGATCCGCACTACGTTCGCCTTTCCGCAACCGGTCGCCGGCTCCTCCGAGCCGTCCAGGGCCGGGCTCGACGCGATTTGTCGGTGGTGTTCCGTACGTTCGCCGGCAAGGCACACCAGCACCAGCAGCACCACTGACAGCACCACCAGTGAAGCCGGCAGCACGAGCCGTGGGAGGCAGCGGATGAGCGTGACGGGGCAGGCCGGACCGGGCTCGGCGATGGACGCCGAGCCGTGGGACCCCGAGGCGGCCTACGCGAGCGCGGGGGGCGGCTACTCCGACCGGATGCCCCCGGCGGACAACTCCGCGGAGCAGTCGGTGCTCGGCTCGATGCTGCTCTCCAAGGACGCCATCGCCGACGTCGTCGAGACGATCCGCGGGACCGACTTCTACCGCCCCGCCCACGAGACGATCTTCGAGGCGATGATCGACCTCTACGGCCGGGGCGAGCCGGTCGACCCGGTCACCACCGCTGCGGAGCTCAGCCGGCGCGGCGAGCTCGTCCGGGTCGGCGGCGCGCCGTACCTCCACACGCTGTCGGCGTCGGTGCCGATCGCCGCGAACGCCTCCTACTACGCCGAGATCGTCCGCGAGAAGGCGATCCTGCGCCGGCTGGTCAGCGCCGGCACCCGCATCGTCCAGATGGGGTACGCCGGTGAGGGCGAGGTCGACGACGTGGTCGACGCCGCGCAGCAGGAGGTCTACCAGGTCACCGACAAGCGGAGCACCGAGGACTACGCCCCGCTGAGCGCGATCATGGAGGCGACCCTCGACGAGATCGAGGCGATCTCCAACCGCGGCGGCGAGATGACCGGCGTGCCGACCGGGTTCGCCGACCTCGACGAGCTCACCAACGGCTTCCACGGCGGCCAGATGATCATCATCGCCGCGCGTCCCGCGGTCGGGAAGGCGCTCGCCCTCGACACGCCGCTGCCGACCCCGACCGGGTGGACCACGATGGGCGAGGTCCGGGTGGGCGACCTGCTGCTCGACGCGACGGGCGCGCCGACCGAGGTGGTCGCCGCGACCGGGGAGATGCTCGGGCGCCCCTGCTACGAGGTGACCTTCTCCGACGGCTCGAGCCTGGTGGCCGACTGGCAGCACCAGTGGCGGACCACCGCGGCCGGCGACGAGGTGCCCGCGACGGTGACCACCGGCGACATCCGCCGCTCGCTCGCCGCGGGCCGTGCCCACGCGATCACGATGCCCGACGGGTCGGCGATGAAGGTCGAGCGCGTCGAGCCGGTGCCCACCGTGCCGGTGCGCTGCGTCCAGGTGGAGAACGACGACCACCTCTACCTCGCCGGCCCCTCCGGCGTCCCCACCCACAACTCGACGCTTGCGCTCGACCTCTGCCGCGCCGCGAGCATCCACCACAACCAGGCCGCGGTGATCTTCAGCCTGGAGATGACGCGCAACGAGATCACCATGCGGTTGCTCTCCGCCGAGGCGAAGATCCCGCTCAACCACATGCGCAACGGCCACATGACCGACGAGGACTGGCAGAAGCTCGCCCGCAAGATGGGCGAGGTCTCGGCCGCCCCGCTCTTCATCGACGACTCGCCCAACATGACGATGATGGAGATCCGGGCGAAGGCCCGCCGGCTCAAGCAACGCCATGACCTGCGGCTGATCGTCATCGACTACCTGCAGCTGATGACCTCCGGCAAGAAGGTCGAGTCCCGCCAGCTCGAGGTCTCGGAGTTCTCCCGGCAGATCAAGCTGCTCGCCAAGGAGCTCGAGGTCCCGGTCATCGCGCTCTCCCAGCTCAACCGTGGCCCGGAGCAAAGATCGGACAAACGGCCCATGCTTAGCGATCTACGCGAGAGCGGATCTATCGAGCAAGATGCGGACATGGTGATCCTGCTCCACCGCGAGGACGTCTACGAGAAGGAGTCGACCCGCCCCGGCGAGGCCGACCTGATCGTCGCCAAGCACCGCAACGGCCCGACCCGCGACGTGGTCGTCGCGTTCCAGGGCCACTACTCGCGGTTCGTGGACATGGCCCAGGGCTAGCTCCTCCCAGCTGCCCCGGGTCTCCCGGTCGCGGACCACTCTCCCGGGTCCACGGCCGGGTGGGAGGTGGTGGGGGCCCGTTCTCCCCGGGTCCCCACCAACCCGTCCTCACCGATCCGTCCCGCCGATCCGTCCCGAGCCGCGCACGATCGGGACGAAGGGCCCCGTCCGCCGGAGGCTCGCAGGCTTACGGTGCAAGGGAGTCCCCGCGCTCGGGGCGGGGAACCACACCTCGAGGTGAGCGCCATGACGCACCGGCTCCTCACCGGCCTCGCGGCCGGATTTCTCCTCGTCCCGCTGGTCACGCCGCCTGCTGCGGCCGTCCCGCCGGACAACGACTCACCTGCCGGCGCCGTCCGGCTCCGCCTCGACGAGCGGGTCGTCCAGGACACCCGCGAGGCGACCACCGACGACCAGGACGGGCGGCTCAACAACTTCTGCGGGGCCCCGGCCACGGGGGCGTCGGTCTGGTACACCGTCCACGCCCGCCGCGACCGCGACCTGGTGGTCGACCTGCGCCGCTCCGACTACAGCGTCGGCGCCATGGTGTTCCGGGGCGAGCCACGGCCCCGGACGCTGGTGAACTGCGGGCCGGAGCGGGTCGCGTTCCAGGCGCGCGCCGGCACGACGTACTCGGTGATGATCTTCAACGACACCCGGGACCAGGGCGGCCGCCTCGTCGCCACGCTGAAGGTCGCGCCGAAGCCGCGGATCGAGCTCTCGGTCGCCCGCCGCGGGCTCGCCTACCGCAACGGCGATGCCCGGGTCCGTGGCAGCTACCGGTGCCGCGGCGAGGGCGCCGGGTTCCTCTTCGGCTCGCTCGAGCAGCGGGCCGGCCGGCTGAAGATCCCGTCGGCGTTCGGCACCCGGATCCGCTGCGACGGCCGCCGCCACACCTGGTCGGTCCGGGCGGTGTCGGAGATCGGGCTCTACGCCCCCGGCCGCGCGCGGGTGGTCGTGGAGGCGCAGGGGTGCGGGCTCGCCTCCTGCACCACCGAGAAGGCCCGCCGCACCGTCCGGCTGGTCCGCGCCGGCGGGTCCTCGGTCCGCTCCCAGGCTCCTCCGCCCGTCGAGCGGCCGCGGCTGTCGACCACCCGCGCTTGGCCGCGCTGAGCCGCCCTCAGCCGCCCGTCAGCCGCCCGTCAGCCGCCCGTCAGCCGCCCGTCAGCCGCCCGTCAGCCGCCCGGCCGGAGCTGCTCCACCACCCGCCGGGCGGCGTCGAACCGGAGCAGCTCGTCGTCATCGCCGGAGAGCAGCGCCTCGTAGAGCGGCCGGTAGTGGGCCACCTTCCGCGGCGTCGTGCCGTCGTCGTCGAGCCACGCCATGGGGCGACCACCGCGGAACTTCGTCGCCGTCACCGCGGTGTGGTCGAGCCACACCTCGATGTCGTCGTCGTAGCGCAGCACGGTCCGCTTGCTGCTGTCCGCGGCGTACCAGCTCGTCACCAGCGTGACCGTGCCCCCGCCGCCCAGCGTCCCGGCCGCGTGGCCCCGGTGGCCCTGGTCGTCGACGGAGGCGAGGGTGACGTCGTCCACCCAGCGGAGCAGCATGCTCAGCTGGTTGGGTCCGGAGTCGGTCCAGGACGAGCCGTACGACGCGAGCTCCTCCGGGCTCTTGCGGACGTAGGGGTCGTGGAACACCGACACCACGCTCCGGAGCGGACCCGGGGCCACCGTCGCAGCCCACCGGACCTCGGGGGAGTACGCGAAGTGGTGCGCCACCCGGAGCCGCCCCTCGACCGCCGCCGGGTCGACACCGTCGAGGGCAGCCAGCTCCGACGCGGAGGCGACGAGGGGTTTCTCGACCAGCACCGTCGCGGCGGTCGTGGTCAGCAGCCGAGCCGCGAGCGGGCCGTGGGTGTGGGTCGGGGTGGCGACCACCCACAGCCCCACCTCCGGGGCGGCGTCGAGGTCGGGGACCACGGCGTCGACGGCACCGGCGGCCGAGGCGGACGCGCCCCGAGGGTCGACGCCGACGAGCCGGGCGTCCGGCAGCAGCGCGCGGAGCACGGTCGTGTGGGTGAGCGCGATGGTGCCGAGCCCGACGATGCCGACGGTGCCGACGGGGGCGTGGGGCGTCGTCATGGCAGCTCGGCGAGGAAGGACCGCTCCTCCTCGTCGGTGAGCCCCGCGCCGGCCGGCGCCCCGACCGACTCCTGCCAGGCGAGCCCGTCGGCCAGCGTCTCGGCGAGCGGCCGGGGCACCAGCCCGAGGCCACGCGCGCCGGACGCGTCCCGGTCGCCGAAGCCGGCGTACTCCGGCAGCGGCAGCCACAGCGGCAGGGAGCGCGGCCCGGCCCACGGCTGCACCTCGCGCTCCTCCAGCCAGGCCGGCGGCACGGCGGCGAGCGGCCCGTCGTGGCCGGCGACCTCGCGCGCCGTGCGCAGGTGCTCCTCGAGGGGCACGGTGTCGCCGGTGGCGTTCACGGTGCCCGTGCGGCCGAGGCGGGCGGACTCGACGAGCCAGGTGGCGAGGTCGCGGGCGTCGACGACCTGCGTCATCAGCCCGGGCACGTCCGGCACCAGCACGGTCCCGTCGGCGGAGGCCGGGTGGGCGAACCGCCAGGGCCAGTACGTCGTGCGCCCGGACGCGTCCCCGGGCCCGCCGATCAGCCCGGCCCGCGCGACCAGCGACCGGCCCGCGCCGAAGGTGGCCAGGACGGCCTGCTCGCAGGCGACCTTCGCCGAGCCGTACTCCTCCAGCGACCCCATCGTGTCGGCCGCCAGGGGTGGCAACGTCTCGGCGTCGACCGTCGCACCGGCCCGCGAGGTGTCGGCGTAGACGCTCCCGGACGAGACGTAGAGGTACCGCTCGCACCGGTCGGCCAGCGCCGCGACCGCGCCACGGACGTGACCGGGGTGGGTGGCCAGGTCGATCACGGCGTCGAACCGCCCGTCGAGCCCGTCGTACGCCGACGTGCCGGCCGTCCGGTCGGCGACCACGAGCCGGGCGCCCTCGGGCACCGTGGCCGCCGTCCCGCGCGCGAGGCAGACGACCTCGTCCCCTGCGGTCAGCGCGGCGGACACCACCTCGCGGCCGAGCCAGCGGGTTCCCCCCAGGACGAGCAGCCTCATGCGCCCCATCCCACCGGTCGCGGTGCCGGTGGACAAGGCCACCGCGCGGGCGGCGTTGCAACTCGCGCGACGTGGGAAGCCTGCTCCGCGAGCCCCCGACGACCGACGGGGGGCGGCGAGGAGGACACGTGAGCGACACGTCGGGGGACCAGATCCGCCACCACGAGAACCCGGTCATCGACGAGGAGAGCCCGGCTCCGGAGCAGCAGCCCGGCGGGAAGGAGATCGTCGCGGACCGCGAGAAGTCGCCCGAGCAGACCGAGCTCTCGGAGGAGGAGCTCGAGGCCGAGCGGCAGCGGAGGCTCGACCCGGAGAACCGGCCCGAGTTCACCGAGGTCGACAACACCGGCCGGACGTTCGACCCGATCAGCGGCACCTTCGAGGACGACGACCGGGACGGGGTCAACGCGCCGTTCGCGGACCCCAGCGAGTCCGTCTGAGCGAGGCCGCCCTTGTGTGCCGTCGGGCCGGTCGGGTACGACGGAGCCATGAGCACCCACCCTGACGAGGAGCGCCCACTGGACCTCGGGGGCACCCCCGCGGAGGAAGGTGTCTCGACGGCCGACGCGTCCGAGCGCGTCGACCTCAGCCCCGAGGAGCAGGAGAACCGGGTGGACGCTCCGGACGTCCCCGAGGAAGGAGCCGCCCCGTGACCAGCAGCCCTGACGACGAACGGCTCGTCGCGATCGACGACGTCGACGACGAGGGGCTCTCGACCGGCACCGACGACGACGCGGCGGTGCGCGACGAGGAGCTCCACGCCGAGGAACCACTCGCGCTCGACGACGAGAACCTGCGCGGCGACGGTCCGCCGGAGGACATCACCCCCTGACCGGGACCCTCATCAGGTGCTCGGTGCAGAGGAACTCGTCCGCGAGCCCGTCGGGCAGCCCCTCGAACGGCGAGGTCTGCGAGCGGTGCGCGCGGATCGCCCGCCACCGCGCGTCGCGGTGGGCAGTGGTGTCGAGCCGGTCGGTGAGCTGGTCGTCGGGGGTGCCGAGCGGCCCCAGCGAGAGGTACGGCGAGGTGGGGTCGCCGGCCGCCATGAACGCCGCCCACCGCTCCATCGTGGAGCGGGAGAGGCAGTGCAGGTACGCCGGCACGCCCCGCGCCGCCGCGACCTCCACCGCCGCGTCGCGGATCCGGGCGTGGTCGCGGTGCCCGTCGCTGGCGTCGAGGGTGACCACCACGTCGGGCGCGAAGCCGTCGACCGCCGCGGCGACGGCGTCCCGCACCTCGTCGTACGCCGCACCCACGAGCGTCGAGCCGTCGGCCGGGCCGTCCATCCCGGAGTCCCGGAACCCGAGCAGCGTCACCTCGCCGACCCCGAGCAGCCCGGCCGCGTCGTGCAGCTCGCGTTCGCGCAGGACGCCCAGCCCGCCCTCGGGCAGCGTGGTGCCCGGGGCCGGTTCACCCGCCTCGCCGCGGGTCGCGCAGCAGACCGCGGTCGTCACGCCGGCCGCAGCCGCGAGGAGGAGCAGCGACCCGCAACCGAACGTCTCGTCGTCGGGGTGGGCGACCACGACCTGCAGCCGCGCCCCTGGTCGCAGCAGCCGCTCGAACCGCTGCTCGGTCACCGTCCCGGTCATCCTCGATCTCCTCGTCTGGTCGCCCCGCCCGGCGCCCTTGCCGTGGCCGCCCGGCCGATGGTGTCGTGGGCGGACGGCCCTCGGTAACGGACCAAGGTCGCTGGGTGCCGGCTGCGTGTCCTGCAGCACTCCGCGACGGGGGTCCGCCGAGGGTTGGCGGGCCGAGGCGCGGGTACGTCTTGGATCGTTCACAGCAGCACCCGCATGACCTGAGGAGAACCGTGCACGTCTGGCCCGGAAACGCCTATCCGCTCGGTGCGACGTACGACGGGAGCGGGACCAACTTCGCGCTCTTCTCCGAGGTCGCCGAACGCGTCGAGCTCTGCCTCTTCGACGACGAGCGCAACGAGACCCGCGTCGAGCTGACCGAGGTCGACGCGCACGTCTGGCACGGCTACCTGCCGCTCGTCCAGCCGGGGCAGCGCTACGGCTACCGGGTGCACGGCCCCTACGACCCGGCGAACGGCGTCCGGTGCAACCCGAACAAGCTGTTGCTGGACCCCTACGCCAAGGCCACCGACGGCGAGATCGACTGGGACGAGTCGCTGTTCGGCTACCACTTCGGCGACGAGGACAGCCGCAACGACCTCGACAGCGCCCAGCACATGATGCTCGGCGTCGTCATCAACCCCTTCTTCGACTGGGAGGGTGACCGGCAGCTCTCGGTCCCCTACAACGAGTCGTTCATCTACGAGGCGCACGTCAAGGGGCTCACCAAGCTCCACCCGGAGATCCCCGAGGAGCAGCGGGGCACGTACGCCGGCCTCGGCCACCCGGCCGTCACCGACCACCTCACCAAGCTCGGTGTCACCGCGATCGAGCTGATGCCGGTCCACCAGTTCGTGCAGGACTCGACGCTGCTGGAGAAGGGGCTGCGCAACTACTGGGGGTACAACACCCTCGGGTTCTTCTCGCCGCACGCCGACTACGCCTCGGTCCGCACCGCGGGCCAGCAGGTGCAGGAGTTCAAGGCGATGGTCAAGGCGATGCACGCCGCGGGCATCGAGGTGATCCTCGACGTGGTCTACAACCACACCGCGGAGGGCAACCACCTCGGCCCGACGTTGAGCATGAAGGGGATCGACAACCCGGCGTACTACCGGTTGGTCGACGACCAGCCGCAGTACTACATGGACTACACCGGCACCGGGAACTCCTTGAACGTCGGCCACCCGCACTCGCTGCAGCTGATCATGGACTCGCTGCGCTACTGGGTGACCGAGATGCACGTCGACGGCTTCCGGTTCGACCTCGCCTCGGCGCTGGCCCGCGAGTTCTACGACGTCGACCGGCTCGCGGCGTTCTTCGAGCTCGTGCAGCAGGACCCGGTGGTCAGCCAGGTCAAGCTGATCGCGGAGCCGTGGGACGTCGGCCCCGGCGGCTACCAGGTCGGGAACTTCCCGCCGCAGTGGACGGAGTGGAACGGCAAGTTCCGCGACACCGTCCGCGACTTCTGGCGCGGCGAGCCGACCCTGGGCGAGTTCGCCAGCCGGCTCGCGGGCTCCTCGGACCTCTACGAGCACTCCGGCCGGCGCCCCTTCGCCAGCATCAACTTCGTCACCGCCCACGACGGCTTCACCCTGCGCGACCTCGTGTCCTACAACGAGAAGCACAACGACGCGAACGGTGAGGACAACCGCGACGGCGAGAGCCACAACCGTTCCTGGAACCACGGTGTCGAGGGCCCGACCGACGACATCGAGGTGCTCGCGCTCCGCGCCCGCGCCCAGCGCAACTTCCTCGCGACCCTGCTGCTGAGCCAGGGCGTCCCGATGCTGCTGCACGGCGACGAGATCGGCCGCTCGCAGGGCGGCAACAACAACACCTACGCCCAGGACTCCGAGATCTCCTGGGTGCACTGGGACAAGGCGGACTGGCCGCTGGCCGAGTTCACCGCGGCGGTCGCCAAGCTGCGGATGGCCCACCCGACCTTCCGCCGCAAGCGGTTCTTCACCGGCAACACCGTGCGGACCGGCGACGGCACGCGGCTCAACGACATCGTCTGGCTGCACCCCGACGGCGAGCCGATGGAGGACCACCAGTGGACGGAGGAGGGCGCCAAGGCGATCGGGATGTACCTCAACGGCAACGGGATCGCCGGCCCCGACGCCACCGGCAACCAGATCATCGACGACCACTTCCTGCTCTACTTCAACGCCGGCGCGGACCCGGTCGAGCTGGTGCTCCCCTCCGAGGAGTACGCCCCCGCCTGGGAGGTCGTCATCGACACCGCGGCCGCCCAGCTCGACGCCGACCCGCAGAAGGCGGGCTCGAGGATGACCCTCGAGGGGGGCAGCGTGCTCGTGCTCGCGGAGTACTCCGAGCCCGAGGCCGAGCCGGACACCTCCGTCGCGGCCTCGCTGGTGGCCCTCGCCGACCCGGTGACGGCCAGCGGCTCACCGTCGCGCAGCCGGCGTCCCTGACCCGGCCTCCCACCCACACCGACCCCTGACAGGCCCCGCATGCGCACCCCCACGAGCACCTACCGGCTCCAGATCACCGAGTCCTTCGACCTCCTCGACGCCGCCCGCACCCTCGGTTACCTCCACGAGCTCGGGGTCGACTGGGTGTACGTCTCGCCGCTGCTCTCCTCGGAGTCCGGCAGCGAGCACGGTTACGACGTCGCGGACCACCGGGCGATCGACCCCTCCAGGGGCCGGGCCTCTGGGCTGTCGGCCCTGGCCACCGAGGCGCAGCGGTTCGGCATGGGGGTGCTCGTCGACATCGTGCCGAACCACGTCGGGGTCGCCAGGCCGTGGGAGAACGAGTGGTGGTGGCACGTCCTGACCCATGGCCAGGAGTCGCAGTACGCCGGCGCCTTCGACATCGACTGGGAGGCCGGCGGGGGCCGGCTCCGCATCCCCGTCATCGGCGACGACGACCTGCTGCCCGACGGCCGCATCGACAACCTGCGGGTGCTCGCGGGCGAGCTGCACTACCACGACAACCGCTTCCCGCTGGCTCCCGGCACCGTCCACGACCCCGGCGAGGACGCCAACCACGTGCACGCCCGCCAGCACTACGAGCTGGTCAGCTGGCGGGACGCCGACCACGACCTCAACTACCGCCGGTTCTTCGCGGTCAACACCCTCGTCGCGATCCGCGTCGAGGACCACGAGTGGTTCGAGCGGTCGCACGCCGAGATCCGCCGCTGGTTCGACGAGGGGCTCGTCGACGGGCTCCGCGTCGACCACCCCGACGGCCTGCGCGACCCGGGGAAGTACCTCGACGACCTCGCCGAGCTCACCAAGGGCTCCTACGTCCTGGTCGAGAAGATCCTCGAGCCCGGAGAGGTGCTGCCCCGCACCTGGGCGACCGCCGGCACGACCGGCTACGACGCGATGGCCACCGTCGACCGGCTCTTCGTCGACCCCGCCGGTGAAGAGCCCCTCGACGCGCTGGAGGCCCGGCTCCGCGGTGCCGCAGTCGACTGGCACGCGATGACCCACGGCACCAAGCGCGAGGTCGCCGACGGGATCCTGCACTCCGAGGTCCGGCGGATCACCCGCGAGCTGCTCGCCGTGCTGGAGGAGGCCCCCGAGGCGGTCGAGCCTGTCGGGACCACCTCACCGGAGGACGTGGCCTCGACAGGCTCGACCACCGAGGCGATCTCACCCACCTTCGAGCAGGTCGAGGACGCGGTCGCCGAGCTCCTCGCCTGCTTCCCGGTCTACCGCTCCTACCTCCCCGAGGGGCGCGAGCACCTCGAGCAGGCCCTGGCCGCGGCCCGCGAGCACCGGCCGGACCTCGCCGGCGTGCTCGACGTACTGGCGCCCGTGCTGTCCGACGGCGCCGCCGCGCCGACGCAGCGGTTCCAGCAGACCAGCGGCATGGTGATGGCCAAGGGTGTCGAGGACTGCGCCTTCTACCGCTGGTCCCGGCTCACCTCGCTCAACGAGGTCGGTGGCGACCCGAGCGTCTTCTCCGTGGCGCCCGAGGAGTTCCACCAGGCGATGGCGGTGCGCCAGTCCGACTGGCCGCACGCGATGACCGCGACCTCGACCCACGACACCAAGCGCGGCGAGGACGTCCGCGCACGGATCACCGTGCTGGCCGAGCTCCCCGAGCTGTGGGCGTCGACGCTCGAGCGGCTGCTCGAGCTCGTCCCGGTCCCCGACCCCGGGTTCGCGAGCCTGCTGTGGCAGGCGGTCCTCGGCGCGTGGCCGTCCGGCGGCCACGAGACCGACCCGGCCTTCCGCGACCGGCTCCACGCGTACGCCGAGAAGGCGATGCGCGAGGCCGGCGACCGCACCCTGTGGACCGCGCCCGACGAGGAGTACGAGCGCGCCATGCAGGCCGTCGTCGACGCGGTGCTCGACCGTCCCGAGGTCCGGGCGGTCTTCGACGAGCTGCTCGAGGCGGCCGACGAGGCCGGGTGGAGCAACGCGATCAGCTCCAAGCTGGTGTCGTTGACGATCCCCGGCGTGCCCGACGTCTACCAGGGCAGCGAGCTGTGGGAGCAGAGCCTCGTCGACCCCGACAACCGGCGCCCCGTCGACTTCGACCGCCGCGCCGCCCTGCTCAAGGAGCTGCGGGCGGGCGAGCGCCCCACGCTCGCGGAGGCCGGCGCCGACGGCGGGTCGCTCAAGCTGCTGCTCACCCACGTGGCGCTGACCGCGCGCCGTGACCGCCCCGACCTCTTCACCTCCTACGCCCCGCTCACCGCCGACGGCTCGGCGGCCGACCACGTCGTCGCGTTCGACCGCGGCGGCGCGATCACGGTCGCCACCCGGCTCCCGGTCGGGCTGCGCCGCAAGGGCGGCTGGGGCGACACCACCGTGCCGCTCCCTCCGGGGCTGTGGACCGAGCTGCTCACCGGACGCCGCTTCCGGGCCGACGAGCACGGTCGCCTTGCGCTCGCCGAGCTGCTGACGACGTACCCCGCGGCGCTGCTGGTCCGCGACGACCGTCGCGGCGGTCGCGGCCGCTTCGACGTCTGGGCACCGCTGCCGAAGAGCCTCTCCCTGCAGGTCGGCGACCGCGTGGTCCCGATGGCGAAGGGCGACGACGACTGGTGGTCGCCGGTCGGTCCGGACCCGATCGGCGAGGTCGACTACGGCTACCGCGTCGACGGCGCCGAGACCCCCGTCCCGGATCCGCGCTCGCGCCGCCAGCCGGCGGGGGTGCACGGGCTGTCGCGCACCTTCGACCCCGGCGTCCACCACTGGTCCGACGAGGGCTGGGCCGGGCGGCAGCTCGCGGGCTCGGTGGTCTACGAGCTGCACGTCGGGACGTTCA
Organism: Nocardioides caldifontis; assembly: GCF_008087345.1. GTDB lineage: Bacteria > Actinomycetota > Actinomycetes > Propionibacteriales > Nocardioidaceae > Marmoricola_A > Marmoricola_A caldifontis. The sequence continues at coordinate 407,469 of NZ_VHIB01000001.1, forward strand.
CCCCGGAGGGCACGCTCGACGCGGCGGCGACGAGGCTGGAGCACCTCCGGTCGATCGGCGTCGATCTCGTGGAGGTGCTGCCGGTGAACGCGTTCAACGGCGAGCACGGCTGGGGCTACGACGGCGTCCTGTGGCACGCCGTCCACGAGCAGTACGGCGGACCGGCGGCCTACCAGCGGTTCGTGGACGCCTGCCACGCCGCCGGACTGGGAGTCGTCCAGGACGTCGTCTACAACCACTTCGGGCCGTCGGGGAACTACCTGCCGATGTTCGGGCCCTACCTCTCCTCCGAGGGCGCCAACCCGTGGGGCGACCACGTCAACCTCGACGGCGAGGGCAGCGACGAGGTCCGCGCGTACGTCCTGGAGAACGTCCGCATGTGGTTCGAGGACTACCACGTCGACGCGCTGCGGCTCGACGCCGTGCACGCGCTGGAGGACTCCTCACCGACGCACCTCCTCGAGGAGATGGCCGTCCTCACCCAGCGGCTCTCGGCGCACCTCGGCCGGCCGCTGACGCTGATCGCCGAGTCGGACATGAACGACACCCGCATCGTCACCCCCCGCGAGGGCGGCGGCTACGGCGTCGACGCGCAGTGGAGCGACGACTTCCACCACGCGCTGCACGTCCAGCTGACCGGCGAGACCGACGGCTACTACGCCGACTTCGAGCCGCTGTCGGCGCTGGCGAAGGTGTGCGAGAAGGGGTTCTTCCACGACGGCACCTGGTCGTCGTTCCGGGAGAGCGAGCACGGCCGTCCGGTCGACGTCGACCGGATGCCCGGCTGGCGGCTCGTGGTCTGCAGCCAGAACCACGACCAGGTCGGCAACCGCGCCCGCGGCGACCGGATCACCGAGAAGCTCGACGACGACCAGCTCGCGTGCGCGGCGCTGCTCACGCTGGCCGGCCCGTTCACCCCGATGCTCTTCCAGGGCGAGGAGTGGGCCGCGTCGACCCCGTTCGCGTTCTTCACCTCGCACCCCGAGCCCGAGCTCGGCGCGGCGGTCACCGAGGGGCGGACCAAGGAGTTCGCGAAGATGGGGTGGGACCTCGCCTCGGTCCCGGACCCGCAGGATGCCCGGACCTTCGCGATGTCGAAGCTGGACTGGTCCGAGCCGGAGGGCGGGCGTCACGCGGTGGTGCTGTCGGTCTACCGGTCGCTCGCCGACCTCCGGCGCCGGCTGCCCGAGCTGACCGACCCGGACCTGCGCACTACTTCTTGTGAGTACGACGAGGATGCGCGCTGGTTCGTGCTGCGCCGTGGCAGGGTTGCCGTCGTGGTGAACTTCGGTTCCTCCTCGGTGACGGTCGACCTGGGCGCCGACCACGAGGTGCTGTGGACGACGCCGGCCGGCGCGACCGCCGTACGCCGCGGGGTGGAGCTGCCTCCGCACGCCGGGGCCGTGCTGGTGCCGCTGCCGTAGCGGATCCTCGCCCGTGACCTGCGGGCCGCGCGCCCCTAGGATCGCGACGTGGCAGCGGGTGACCGACCGGCGTTGATCCTGGTCTCCGACGAGCACGCCGGCGTGCTGCTCGAGGAGTTCGGCCGCTACGAGCGCGACTACGACGTCCGTGCGGTGCGCACCGCATGGGACGCCGAGGTGCTTGCCGAGCAGCTCCGCGACCAGGGGGTGCCCGTCGCGATGTTCGTGGCCGAGTCGGCGCTACCGGACATGTGGGTGGTCGAGGCGTTCGCGCGATGGCGTGCGGTCGTGCCGACGGCGCGGAGGCTGGTGGTCGCGCACATCTCGCGGTTCCTCGAGGACGCCCCGGCGCTGCGTCCGGTGATGGCGAAGGGGAAGTTCGACGCCTACCTGCTGATGCCCCGCGGCCCGCGCGACGAGGAGTTCCACCACGCGGTCACCGAGCTGCTCTCGGACTGGGGGTGGACCGCGGCGGCGCCGGAGGTGGAGAGCATCCGCATCGTCGCCCCGTCGGTCGACCCGCTCACCTCGGCGGTGCGGGACTTCTGCGACCGGATGGGGATGCCGCACGGGCTCCACGCGCCCGGCAGCCCCGTCGGCCGCGAGCTCGTCGCCCGGCTCGGTCTCGCCGACGGCACGGAGCCGACGTACCCCGTCGTCCAGACCATCGGCGACCACGTCATCGAGGTCACCAGCGTGCGCGACGTCGCGGTCGCGATGTACGGCCGCCCCGAGGAGGTCGACGTCGACGACGTGGTCGACCTGCTCGTCGTGGGGGCGGGGCCGGCGGGGCTCGCCGCCGCGGTCTACGGCGCCTCGGAGGGGTTGAGCACCGTCGTGCTGGAGGCCGAGGCCGTCGGCGGGCAGGCCGGGACGAGCTCGATGATCCGCAACTACCTCGGCTTCCCGCGCGGCATCTCCGGGATGCGGCTCGCGCAGCGGGCGCGCAACCAGGCGGTCCGGTTCGGCACCCGGTTCTTCACCGGCTGGGAGGCGACCGCCCTCGTCCCCGGTGTCGACGGCGCCCCGCACGTGGTACGCACCGAGGGGGGCGACGTGCGGGCGCGTTCGGTCGTCGTCTCCTGCGGTGTCTCCTACCGCCGGCTCCGGGTGCCGGGCATCGACGACCTCGTCGGCAGCGGCGTCTTCTACGGCAGCGCGATGACCGCGGCCCGCGAGCTGGAAGGGTACGACGCGGTGGTGGTCGGCGGGGGCAACTCGGCCGGTCAGGCCGCCCTCCACCTGGCCCGGTTCGCCCGCTCGGTGACGGTGCTGGTGCGCCGCCCGGAGCTCGCCGAGACGATGTCGCGGTACCTCGTCGACGAGATCCGCTACCACCCCGTCGTGACCGTCGAGACCTGCTCGGAGGTGGTCGACGGCGGCGCCGGGCCCGAGGGACGGCTGACCTGGATCGACGTGCGCGACACCCGCACCGGGGCGGTCCGCCGGCGGGAGGTGCAGGGGCTGTTCCTGCTCCTCGGTGCCGAGCCGCGGTGCGAGTGGCTCCCGCCCGAGGTGGCCATCGACGAGCGCGGGTTCGTGCTCACCGGACGCGACGTGCCCAAGGAGCTCTGGGTCGACGGCCGCCCGCCGGCGAACCTCGCCACCACGGTCCCCGGCGTCTTCGCAGCCGGCGACGTGCGCGCGGGCTCGATGAAGCGCGTCGCCGCGGCGAGCGGGGAAGGCGCGTCGGTGGTGCCGCTGGTGCACGGGTGGCTGGCGCCGGTCCCGGTGCCCGCGAGCTAGCCGTCGTCCTCCGCGGCCTGCTGCTCGTCGACCTTCTTCTTGATCCGCCCCATGCCGGGGACCTTGCCGAGCAGCTGGTTGAGCTCCTGCATCACGTCGAGGAGGTCGTGCACGTCCGGGGCGACGGTGCGCAGCGTGGAGAGCACCGGCAGGACGTCGCGCTCGAACTGCTCGACGAGCCCGGGCAGGTGGTCGATCAGGCGGGACGCCGCCTGCACCTCCTCGGGGCTGGTCGTGTCGGCGAGCGTGTCCAGGGTCGGCTGCAGCCGGACCAGCGACGGCTCGAACATGTCGAGCAGCCGGACCACCCGGTCCATGGGGCCCTCGAGCCGGGCGATCAGCGAGTCGGCGTCTCCGGTGGTCTTCCCGATCCGCTCGACGGCCTCGTCGGCCTTGTCCTGGATGGGACCGATGCGCCCGATGGCCTTGTCGGCCTCGGCCTGGGTGGTGCCGATCCGTTCGATCGCCTTGTCGGCGGCCTCCTGGGTGGCGCCGATCCGTTCGATGGCCTTGTCGGCGGCTTGCTGGGTCGCGCCGATCCGCTCGATCGCGGCGTCCGCGGCCTGGCGCGTCGACTCCATCCGGACGAGCAGCGTTCGGACGTCGTCGAGCAGGACCTCGACGGCCCCGACGAGCCGGGTGATCCGCGGGACGAGGCTGAGCAGCTGCTCGACGGCGCCCGACGAGCGGGAGACCAGGGTGAGGACGTCTCCCGGGCCCGGGATGGCTGGCAGCCGCATGGCCCGACGTTACCCACCTCACACGAGCGGGATTCGGCTTCGCGCGCCCCGGGCAGGGTGGGGCCATGACCGACCTCCGCGCCTTGCTCCTCGTCTGCACCCTGAAGCCCTCGCCGTCGGAGTCCTCCTCCGAGCTGCTCGCGCGCGACCTCGAGCGCGAGCTGCAGCAGCTCGGCGTCGTCACCGAGGTCGTGCGGGTCGTCGACCACGACGTGAAGTTCGGCGTCAGCACCGACGAGGGCGACGGCGACGAGTGGCCCGCGATCCGTTCGAAGATGCTCGAGTCGAACATCCTCGCGCTCTGCACCCCGATCTGGATGGGGCAGCCGTCGTCGGTCTGCAAGATGGTGCTCGAACGGCTCGACGCCGAGCTGAGCGAGACCGACGACGAGGGGCGGATGACGACCTACGGCAAGGTCGGGATGGTCGGCGTCGTCGGCAACGAGGACGGCGCCCACCACGTCATCTCCGAGTGCCTGCAGGGGCTCAACGACGTCGGGTTCTCCTTCGCCGCCAACGCCGGGACCTACTGGGTCGGCGAGGCGATGCAGTCGGTGGACTACAAGGACCACGACGAGACCCCGGAGAAGACGGCGGCCACGAACAAGACGGCCGCGCAGACCGCCGTACACCTGGCGAGGCTGCTGCGGGAGAACCAGTACCCGGCGGACTGAACCCCTCAGGCGGTACGCCGCTCGTCGGCCGGCTCGGCGTCGTACCAACCGCTGCGCGTCGCCAGCGCCACCGCCTCGAGCTGTGACCCGACCCCGAGCTTGAGGTGGATCGCACGGACCTGCGTGCGGACGGTGGGGACGGAGACGACCCACTCCTCAGCGATCTGGCCGACGCTCCGGCCGTCGCAGAGCGCGCGGAGCACCTGGCGCTCGCGCGGGGTGAGCCGGGCGAACGGCGCGAGTGCGGCCTCCTGCTCGGCGCGGTGGCGGCGCAGCTCGTCGAGGAGGACGTGGCGCTCGGCGGCGCTCGTCACCTCCTCGCCCTGGGCGACGCGCACGGCCGTCTCGAGCAGCACGTCGAACGGCGCGCTCTTGCTGACGTGGCCGACCGCGCCGGCCTCGATCGCCCGCGCGATCTCCGGCCGCTCGGTGACGCCCGAGACGATCAGCACCCGGGCGCCGGTCGCCACGAACGGTGCGACGAGCTGCTGCCCCTCGCCGATCGGGGTGCCGAGCTGGAGGTCGAGCAGCACCACGTCCGGCGCGATGCTGCCGACCTGCTCGACGAGCTCGTCGGTGCTGGTCAGGGGGAGCTGCCGGGCCTCGAACCCCTGCGCCTGCAGTGCGAGGCAGAGGCTCTGGGCGAGGAGGACGTGGTCGTCGACGACGACGAACCGCGCCGTCATGCGCTCCTCCGGGATTGCGCCGGCAGCGGCTTGAGGAGGGTGAGCGCCCTGCCGCTGCGGGGCTCGTTGCCGGGCGGGACGGACCGCGCCGACGGGAGCGTGAGCTCGAAGCATGCGCCGCCCTCGGCGCCCTCGACGAACCTGAGGTCGCCGCCCTGCTCGCGGACGAGCGTCCTGCTGACGTTGAGCCCGAGGCCCGTGCCGTCGTCGCGCTTCGTGGTGACGCCGCGCTCGAACAGCGTGCGGCGCAGCTGGGCCGGCACGCCGGGGCCGCGGTCCTCGACGGTGATCCGGACGGTGCCGCCGTGCTCTGCGGCACGGACCACGACCGGGCTGCGCGGCGCGTGCTCGCGGGCGTTCACCAGCAGGTTGCGGAGCACCCGGGAGAGGTCCTGGGCACCCGCCCGGGCGCGGCACGGCTCGAGGTGGAGCTGGACGTCGAGGCCGTTCATCCGCTCGGTGGCGACGACGGTGCGGATGGCCTCCGCGACGTCAACCTCCTCCTTCGCGTGGCTCGTCGGGCTGGTGAGCATCTGGTGCAGCTGGCCGAGCTCGTCGACGATCGCGCGGCGGAGCTGCTGGCGCACCTCGGCGTCGAGCCGGTCGCCGTGCTCCGCCAGCGTCGTCGAGGCGGCCTGGAGCGCCAGGATCACGTTGCGCGCGTCGTGGGCGAAGTTCCGCCGCTCGCGGTCGAGCGTCGCGAACGCCTGCGCCACCTCGGTCAGCGCCTGCTCGGTGGAGTCGAGCCGCTCGCGACCGGCGTCGGTGGTGTCGGCGTACTCCTCGGCGACGGCGAACAGCACCACGACCGAGCTCGTCAGGAGCAGCAGCGTGGCGGCGAACGGCCACGCCACGACGTCGACGACGGCGAGCGCCCGGAGCACCCACACCACGCCGAGGGTGGCAAGGAGCGGCGGCATCAGGGACAGCGACGCGGGATCCTCGTTCCGCACCTTGTGCACCCAGGCGAACGCTGCGGCGAACCAGCAGGCCGCCACGGCCAGCTCGAGCAGCACGATCGTGTCCGGCGCGAGGTCGAAGTTCACCGTCGCCAGCCGCGGTGCGAGCAGCGGGGTGAGCACCAGCCCGAGGACCAGCGCCGCCGAGGAGACGGCGCCCACGCACAGCCGGACGGTGCGCGAGACCGAGGCCCCGAGCACCTTGCCGAGCACGATCGCGGTCAGCGCGACGAGCGCGGCGGTCAGCGGGCTGAGCACCACGTTGAGGTCGTCGGAGTGGAGGAGCCGGCCCATGCTGACGTTCCACGGTGCGAGGAAGCCGAGGGCGAGCATCATCCCGGCGCTCTGGATGTGTGCGGCAGCGCGATCGACGCGCCAGACCGAGAGCTGCATGAGCCCGGCCCCGAAGAGGATGGCGCCGGTGAGGACCTGGAGCGGCTCGCGAAGCCGCAGCAGCAGCCACCCCTCGACCGGATCCCCGGTGAGCACCAGGCCGACGGCGATGTAGACGAATGCAGCGATCCCGAGCTGTACCGGCGCGCGGCGCGCGTGCGTGACGAACTTCTTCACACGATTCCCCCGAATGTGTCCCCCGTTGTACGGATGATCCTCATCGGGAGGGGTTGGTGCGCCAACCGCCAGTGGGCCCTACTCGGTGTCCGAAGGTCCCGCGAGTTGAAGGTTCACTCGGCCCCGGTGGCTTGCGAGACCTGGCCGGGGCCGTCCGCCGCTGCGTCGACGGCTGAGTCCTGGGCCGGCTCGGGCGCGGCCGGCGGGTGGGGGACCTCGTCAGCGTCGGGGTGACCGGTGTCGCCGCCGGGCTGGGGTACCGGGGTGTCCTCGCCGTCGGGACCGCCGTCGGTACCAGCGTCGCCGTCGCCGGCGTTGCCACCGCCGTCGCCTGAGTCCTCACCACCGCCGTTGCCGGTGTCGCCTCCGGTGCTGCCGCCCGCCCCCGGGTCGTCAACAGAAGGCGCCTCGGGCAAGGGCGCCGAGTCGGTGTCGCCGTCCTGGGTCAGCTCGTCGACGACCTCGTGCGGGAGCTCGACCTGGACCTTCAGGTCCCAGAACTGGATCGGCGTGGCCGTGACGCGGAGCTGGGCGGCGGATCCGACCTGGCCCGCCGCGAGGGTGCAGAGCACGGCGCCGGCGGCTGCGGAGAGCGCGGTGGTGCGGAGCGTGCGCCAGGCCGAGCCGGCGGTGGCGTTCTCAGACATGCGTGTCGCTCCGGGTGTCGTGCTCGGCCTCGCGCTGACGGGGCAGGGGCTCGTCGCCGAGCAGCTGGCCGACGAGGTTGTGCACGTCGTCGGAGCCGGACGGGACGACGACACCGGCCTCGGCGACGTCGGCCTCGGCGCGCTTGCGGCGCGGCCGGCCGTCCCACAGGAGCACGACGAGCGTGACGAAGCCGGCGGAGATGCCGGCGAACTTCGGGTCCGCAGGGAGCTCGAGCAGGTGGGCCTTCTGCGGCAGGTGGATCCACGCCTTGCCGACGACGTCCTCGTCGGTCGGGTGCCACGGGTCCGGGTGGGGGTTGTTGTCGCCCTGGAGCGTGTACCCCTTCTCACCGTCGCCGCCGATGATCCGGTGGATCACCTGGCCCCCGTCGACCTTGAACGCGACGATGTCGCCCTTCGCGTAGCTGTCCTGCTCCTTGGTGATCACCAGGTCACCGGTGAGGTAGGTGCCGTCCATGCTGTGGCCCTGGACGTTGATGAACGCCGCGGGGCCACCGATCGTGGTCGGGGCGAAGGTGAGGTACCACAGCCCGAGGACCGCGAGCACGACGACGTTTCCGAGCGTCTTGCGGCTCAGCACGTAGGCGCGGATGCGGTTCATGGTCGTACCTCCCTTCGGTCACTGCTCGTGGTGCTGGGTGCGGGTGGTGGCGTTCGGTGAGCGCCACCACCCGCTTCGACTGGCCCGGAGGTCAGTTCTTGGGCAGCTGCGACAGCCCGGCGTAGCCTCCGTCCACCGTGATGCGGACCGCGTTCAGGTCCGCGATGTTGATGGGCGACTCGAAGGTCACACGGGCGTAGTCGGTGTTGCCGGAGTCCGCGATGATGCCGGACGTCGCACGCACCATCTGGCCGCCGCTCGAGTTGAGGGCGACGACGTGGAGGGCGCTGCCCTCGCAGTGCGAGCCGTTCAGCTGGACGCGGGCGTTGACGACGTTCGGCGGGTTCAGGTGGTCGTTGCTGCCCCACTCGATGACCCGGGCGCTGCTCGCGCAGGTGAGGTCGGTCGCGTCGCCCGACTGGATCGGGCTGGCGCTGACGCCACCGGCGAACCCGGCGGCCGAGGCAGCGGCACCCGCGGCGAGAATCGCCACGACCGGCACGGCGATGAGCTTCTTCATGGTGTCTCCTTCTTGGTGGGGACACGTCCCCCCAGGTATTCCGATCCGCCCCCCTCGAGCGGATCGCGACGTGGGTCAACCATCGCGGCGTGGGCGTGGGCGCCTCATCGTCACAATTGGGTAAACCGCCGGCCGTCCTCCGAGGAGCTCCCATCGACGCCAACCAGCTGACGACGTACCTCCGCGACCACGTCGCCCCACCCAGTGCCGGCGCGGTCGTGCGCAACGGCGGGGTGGTCGTCGCGACGGACCGTGTCGACGAGACGGCGGACTTCGAGGTCGGGTCGGTGAGCAAGGCGGTCACCGGGCTGCTGTACGCCGACGCGCTCGACCGTGGTGAGGTCGCGACCGACACGACGCTCGGCGAGCTTCTTCCGCTCGCCGGCGCACCCGCCGCGGAGGTTCGCCTCGCCGACCTGGCGGTCCACCGCTCGGGGCTGCCCCGGCTCCCCGCCGCCATGCACCCGTGGCGCCGGACCTTCGTGATGCTGCGGGACGGCACGAACCCGTACGGCGACACGCTGGCCGAGCTCCTGGAGCAGGTGCGGACGGCGAAGGTGGGGCGGCCGCGGCCTGCGTACTCGAACCTCGGGTTCATGCTCCTCGGCCACGCCGTCGCGGCGGCCGCCGGCACGACGTACCGCGACCTGGTGCGCACCCGCATCACCGAGCCCCTCGACCTCGACGGCTTCTACGTCGCAGAACGCGTCGAGCAGCTGAGCGGCAAGGCCGTGGAGGGCCGGAGCCGCCGGGGACGGCCGCGCGACCCCTGGGTCGGGGAGGGGCTCGGCCCTGCCGGCGGCATCCGCGCGACGGTGACCTCGGTGGCGCGGCTTCTCGCAGCGGTGCTCGACGGGACCGCGCCGGGGACGCGCGCGCTCGACCCCGTGGCACCGCTGGCGGGCAAGGCGGTGCGCATCGGAGCCGGGTGGGTGACGCTCGAGAAGCGCGGGCGCGAGATCGCCTGGCACAACGGCGGCACCGGCGGGTTCCGCAGCTGGGTGGGCGTCGACCGCGCCGCCGGCACCGGGGCGGTGGTGCTGAGTGCCCGGACCAGGTCCGTCGACCGCGCGGGGCTGGAGCTCCTGGGGAGAACGACCGGGTGAGGGTCGAACCTGTCGGCTCCCGGGGTCAGGATGGGGCCATGACGACGCCCACCGAGAACCTCAAGGCCGCCCGCGACCTGCTCCTCGAGCTCCGAGACGACCGCGAGCAGGCGCTCGAGCGGTTCCGCTGGCCCGACGTCGGCCCCACCTTCAACTGGGCCCACGACTGGTTCGACACCTGGGCGCGCGGCGACGACCGGCCGGGGCTGGTGATCGTCGAGGAGGACGGCGCGCGGGCGGAGTACTCCTTCGACGAGCTCGTACGCCGATCCGACCAGCTCGCCACCCGGTTGGCGGGCGAGGGGATCGGCCGAGGGATGAGCGTGATCGTCATGCTCGGCAACCAGGTCGAGCTCTGGGAGACGATGCTCGCGATCACCAAGCTCGGCGCGGTGATCATGCCGACGACGACGGCGCTGGGTTCCGCCGAGCTCGTCGACCGGATCGCCCGCGGCCAGGCGCGCGCCGTCGTCTGCAACGCCGAGGACACCGTGAAGTTCGACGGGATCGAGGGCGACTTCCTGCGGTTCTCCGTCGGCGACGCGCCCGAGGGGTGGCTGGCCCACTCCGCGGCGTACGACCTCGAACCCGAGCCCGTGCCGCACCCGGGCAACGGCACCGACGACCGGCTGCTGCTGTACTTCACCAGCGGTACGACGAGCCGGCCGAAGCTCGTCGAGCACACGCACCGCAGCTACCCCGTCGGCCACCTGTCGACGATGTACTGGCTCGGCCTCCGCCCCGGCGACGTGCACCTCAACATCTCGAGCCCCGGTTGGGCGAAGCACGCCTGGTCGAACTTCTTCGCGCCGTGGCTCGCGCAGGCGACCGTGTTCGTCCACAACTACCGACGGTTCGACGCCGCCGCGCTCCTGTCGCTGCTGCGACGCGAGCAGGTGAACACCTTCTGCGCACCGCCGACCGTGTGGCGGATGCTCATCAACGCCGACCTCTCCGGCGGGCCGGGCTCGCTGCGGGAGGCGATCGGGGCGGGCGAGCCGCTCAACCCCGAGGTGATCAGCCAGGTCGAGCAGCACTGGGGGCTGACGATCCGCGACGGGTTCGGGCAGACCGAGACCACCGCGTCGATCGCGAACACCCCGGGGCAGCCGGTCAAGGCCGGCTCGATGGGCCGACCCCTTCCCGGCGTGCCGGTGGCGCTCGTCGACCCCGTGTCCGGCAAGCCGATCGAGGGACCCGGCGAGGGCGAGATCTGCCTCGAGCTGAACGGTCCGCTCGGACGGCCGTTGACGTTGATGACCGGATACCAGGGCGACGAGGCGCGCAACGACGAGGCGATGGCCGGCGGCTACTACCACACCGGTGACGTCGCGAGCCGTGACGAGGACGGGTTCATCACCTACGTCGGCCGCACCGACGACGTCTTCAAGGCCTCCGACTACAAGGTCAGCCCGTTCGAGCTCGAGAGCGTGCTGATCGAGCATCCCGCCGTCGCGGAGGCCGCCGTCGTACCGGCGCCGGACGCCGTCCGGCTCGCGGTGCCGAAGGCGTACGTCGTGCTCGTCGCCGGCCACGAGCCCAACGCCGAGACCGCCCGGTCGATCCTCGCCCACGCGCGAGCCCAGCTGCCGCCGTACCTCCGCGTCCGCAGGCTCGAGTTCGCCGAGCTGCCCAAGACAATCTCCGGGAAGATCCGGCGCGTGGAGCTCCGCACCCGTGAGGAGCAGCTCGCCGACCAGCGCATCGACGCCGAGTGGCGCGACGACCAGTTCGACTTCTGACGGTCCTCGCCGAGCCGTCGCATCTTCACGGGGCTTTCCCGCCGAGTCGTCGCATCTTCACCCGGCATCGGCGCCGACCCGTCGCATCTTCACGCCGGAATGGGCGCGAGTCGGCGCGTCCTGCCGACGGGCTCGGCATCTTCTCCACAACTGTTCGATGCTGTTCGAATAATGTCGGTGGCCGGTCGTAGCGTGCTCGCATGGAGAACAAGCTGCCGGTCCACCAACGCCCGAACCGGGTGCACTGGGCCACCGGCCGGATCCACGAGGTCCTCGACACCGCACTGGCCGGCGGGATCCACCTCCTCGAGCTCGGCGCCACCGACACCGCGGATGCGTTGCAGGAGATCGCGTCGGCGCAGGCCCGGCTCGACGGGCTGAAGCTGCACCTGCTCGCGCACGCCGAGACCGTCGACGTCGCCCAGGAAACCGCCGCCACCAGCACCGCCGCCTGGCTGACCCAGACCACCCGGCTCCCCGGCGGTGAAGCGCGGAAGCTCGTCAAGACCGCTCAGCGGCTCCCGTCGTTCGAGGCCACCGCCACCGCAGCGATCGCCGGCCGGGTCGACGGGGCGCAGGCGAAGGTGATCATCGACGCCGTCGACGGACTACCGGCTGAGGTCTCGTCGACGGATCGGGCTCGCGCCGAGCAGCACCTGATCGAGCTCGCCGGCGAGTTCGACGCCGTGGCGCTCAAGCGGCTGGCCCGGCACCTGCACCACGTCATCGACCCCGACGGCGCCGACGCCGCGCTGGCCAAACAGCTCGAGAAGGAGGAAGCCCGGGCCGCGGCGAAGACAGTGCTGGTGATGTACGACGACGGCCACGGCTCCACCCACGGCCGGTTCACCATCCCCTCGGTCCATGGGGCGATGCTCAAGGTCACCCTCGACGCCCTGATGTCACCCAAGCGACCCGACCCCATCGCCCGCGAGGTGCCCGCGCCCGCGGTGGACGGCGACTAATCGTCGGAGCGGCTCGTCACCCGGCCACTCGAAGAGCTCCGCGGAGAAGCCCTGTGCGAGCTGCTCGAACGGATCCCGACCAAGAAGCTCCCCGAGTCCGGCGGCCTCTGCACCGTCCTGGTCACCATCCCGCTCCACGTCCTCGAACGAGGGCGGGGCGTCGCGAACCTGTCCACCGGCGGCTCGATCAGCGTGGGTGCCGCCCGAAGGTTGGCCTGCCGGGCCGGGATCATCCCCCAAGTCCTCGACTCCAGATCGGTGGTGCTCGACCAGGGCCGCCGCACCCGGCTGCACACCCACCCCCAACGCATCGCGATGGCATCGAGGGACAAGCACTGCACCGCCACCAGCTGTCGGATCCCCGCCTCGTTCTGCCACGCCCACCACAAACAACCCTGGTCCCGCGGCGGCCGAACCACCGTCCGAGACGGCACGATGCTCTGCCCCAGGCACCACCGGATGGTCCACGACCCCCGCTACACCACCGACTACAGGGACGACGGAAAGACCTGCATCACAAGGACTCGTCGGCGGCGGACGTGATCGGCCAGGTCGCATCCCGAGTCTCAGCGGAGAGAGCGCGCCGCGAGGGGCGGCTGAACACCAGCACCGCGGGCTGTCACCGGACGGCAGCAGGGTCAGCTGTCGTGCGTTGCGTCCGCACGCCGGCCAGCAGGAGGAGGAAAGCCGCGATGATGAGCACCGGCTCGACAGCCAGCGCGGGGCCGAGCCCGTGGTGATCAGCCAGGGTGCCGATGAGGTAGGGCGACCCGGCGCTCAGTGCTCCGACGAGGAGCTGCGTCCGCGCGTTAGCCTGGTCCTCGTGGCCCTGGGCGGCGCCCAAGGTGAGGGCCAGCGCGAGCGGGTAGACGTTCGCGACCCCGACGCCGCAAGCGAACAGCCCGATGACGGCCAGCACCGGCTCGTCGCTCACCCAGAAGAGACCGAACCCTGCTGCGGTGAGCGCCAGCGAGCCGTGGAGCAGCACAACGGTCCGGCCGGGCCGCCTCGTCACCGCCGCGCCGCCGACCCGGCCGACCAGGATGCCGAGGTAGTTGCTGCTCAGCGTGGTCGCCGCCACCGCCGGCGTGAGGCCGGTGCCGATCAGCACCTCGGCGCCGAAGTAGACGATGCAGAACTCGATCGCCGTCGCCAGCGCGGTCAGGCCGGCGAACACCCAGCAGGCGAGCGGCAGCCGTTCGTGACCTCCGTCGGCCGGTCGGCCCCGTGATGCCGGCATCGGACTGCGGCGCAGGAAGACCCACATCCCCGCCAGGACGACCGCCGGCAGCGCGAACGCGACCCGCCAGCCGAGTGCGGACGCGGCGAGCGCACCGAGCACCAGCGGCGCCACGACGGCGGACGCACCTGCACCGACGTTGGCCTCGGTGAGCGCCTTGTCGCGCCGCTCCTGGTGCCGGTCGGAGAGCACCGCCTGGACGACCATCAGCAGCGTCGTGCCTGCGATGCCCATGACCGCGGTGCCGACCAGGGTCGCGGGGAGGCCGGAGCCGATCGTGAACAGCGCGGCGCCGAGCGCGGTGACCGCTGCCGACCCCCACAGGAGCACGCTCCGCGAGAGGTGCCGGGCCGCCCGTGCGAACGTGAACCCGGCGACGCAGGAGCCGAGCGCCCAGAGAGCGGAGTAGAAGCCGAGGAGCGTGTACGAGAAGCCGAGCTCCTGCCGGAGCAGCGCCAGGGACGGTCCGAAGGCGTACAGCCAGAACGTGAAGCAGCCGAGCGCCGCGTAGCCGAGCGCCGTCGCCCGGTCGCGTACGAAAGCGTCGTCCGGCGCGACCGAGGCTGCGGACCCGGACGGCCGCGAGCCGGCGGAGTCGGTGCGCGCAACGGCGCCGCTGGAGGGGCGCCGGTCATCCGTGTATCGATACACAAGTAGAGTGTAGGCCGTGCCGTCCACCGATGACCACCCCCGCAGGCGACCCACCATGCGGGACGTCGCGCGCGCGGCGGGCGTCTCGCCGATGACGGTCTCCTACGCCTACTCGCGCCCCGGGCGGGTCTCCGCCGACGCGGCTGCGAAGGTGCGCGCGGCTGCGGAGCAGCTGGGGTACCCCGGCCCGGACCCGACCGCCCGGTCGCTGCGGCGCGGCCGAGTCGGCAGCCTCGGTGTGGTGCTGGGCGAGCGGCTGACGTACGCCTTCGACGACCCGCAGGCGGCTCGGTTCCTCTCCGGCGTGGCCGACGTCTGTGCCTCCGAGGGCGTCGGGCTCACCCTCCTGCCGACCACCGGCGCGGAGACCGACGTGCAGCGGATCGCGCAGGCGGTGGTCGACGGGTTCGTGCTCTGGACGACCAGCGACGACGACCCGGTGCTCGACGCGGTCGCCGGCACCGGACGTCCGGCCGTCGTCCACGCAGGCCCCGCCCGCGCGGGGCTGCCGGTGGTCGGCATCGACGACACGGCGGCAGCCACGGCGATCGGTCGGGCGGCGTTCGCCGGGGCAGAGCGTCCGCTCGTGCTCGGCTTCCCCGTCGACCGCGACCGGCAGCGACTGCTCGTGCCGGCGCCAGAGGTCGGGCCCATCGCCTTCCCGGTCACGCGACACCGGTGGACCGGGATGCTCGACGCCTGGGCGGAGGGCGGCGGGGCCCCCGAGGAGCTGCGGCTCGCGACGTGCTCCGGCAACGACGCCGCCGAGGGGGAGGAGGTCGCCTACGCGCTGCTCACAGGTGACGACCCGCCCGACGCGATCGCCGCGATGAGCGACGAGCTGGCGCTCGGGGCGCTGCGGGCGGCCGCGCGAGCGGGGCTCACCGTCCCCGACGCGGTGGCGGTCACCGGTTGGGACGACAGCGACGCAGCTGTCCCGGCCGGGCTCACCACCGTCGCCCAGTCGTTGCGCGAGCAAGGTGCGCACTGCGCCCGGGTCGCGCTCGGCGGCGAGGTTGCGGGGGTCGAGCGGTGGGAGGTCGTCGTACGGTCGACCACCCGCGCCGACCAGAACCGGGGCACGGGCGCGTGAGCCGGACGCCCGGGTCTCAGCCCGCCCATGCGCTCCACAGCTCGGCGTAGCGACCGCCGAGGGCGAGCAGCTCGTCGTGGCTGCCCTCCTCGATGACGCGTCCCTCGCGCATCACCAGGATCCGGTCGGCGGTCTCGGCCTGGCTGAGCCGGTGGGCGACCACCAGAGCGCCGCGGCCGGCCGTCACCGCCGATGCGGCGCGCTCGAGGTCCCGCGCGCCGGCCGAGCCGGCCTCGGCCGTGGCCTCGTCGAGCACCACGAACCACGGGTCCGCCAGCACCACCCGGGCGAGGGCGAGCTGCTGGGCCTGTGCCGGGGTGAGGGTGTGGCCGCCGTCGCCGATCCGCGTGTCGAGCCCGTCCGGCAGCGTGCGCACCCACCCGGAGGCGAGCACGGTGCGCAAGGCGTCCTCCACCTCGGCGTCCGTCGCGTCCGGAGCCGCCAGCGTGACGGCGTCGCGGACGGTGCCGGCGAAGACGTGGAAGTCCTGGCTGACCAGCACGATGCGCGACCGGACGGCGCGGGTCCCGAGCGAGGCGAACGGGTGGCCGGCGAGCGTCACGGAGCCCCTCGTCGGAGTGAGGACGCCGGCGGCGATCGCGCCGAGGGTGGTCTTGCCGGCGCCGGTGGCGCCGACCAGCGCGACCCGCTCGCCCGGGAGCAAGGTCAGCGTGGTCGGCTCGAGGACCGGCCGCCCCGGAACGTACTCGTGGCCCACCCCCGACAGTCCGAGCGGCCCCGGGCGGTCGAGCCCCGACGGCGCACCAGGGACCGGCCGGTCCGGCAGCAGCGTCACCCCGACCAGCCTGGCCAGCGAGGCGCCCGTCGACTGCAACGAGTCGAAGATGAAGAGCAGCGCGTTGATCGGGTTGAACAGCCGGTGGAAGTAGAGCGCCGCCGCGGTCACCGCGCCGACGGTCGCGGCGTCCGAGCGGACCAGCCAGAAACCGGTGCCGAGCACGGAGGCCAGCCCGATCAGCTCCGCCCGGTTGGAGCGGCCGAAGAACCGGGTGAGCAGGTGGAAGACGTCGACGGTCAGGTCCCGCGCCCGGGCCGAGCGCTGCTCGATGACGGCCAGCTGCCGGTCCTGGTGGCCGAACGCGCGCAGCGTCGCCGCGCCGCGCAGCCCGCCGACCAGCGCCTCGGCCCGCTCGCCCTGGGCGACGCGTTCGCGGGCGTAGTAGGGGCCGGAGCGCGGGAGGTACCACCGGAGCCCGAGCACGTAGAACGGCGCCGCGACCAGCCCGGCCAGCCCGAGCCGCCAGTCGAGGGCGAACAGCCCGCCGGCGGTGAACACCACCAGGACCACCGAGTTCACGAGCATCGGCACGATCTCGCCGAGCGCCTCGGCCACCGTCCGTGCGTCGTCGCCGACCCGGGACAGCACGTCGCCGGTGCCGGCTGCCTCCAGCCGCGCCGAGTCGAGGTGGAGAGCCTTGTCGAGCACCTCCTCGCGCAGCTCCGCGAGGGCCGGCTCGCCGGCGCGGGCGACGAACGCGACCGACAGCACGGTGAAGATCCCGCCGAGCACGGCGGCGACCGCGATCGCCACCGCCTCCCTGGTCACCGAGGTGCCGCCGGCACCGACCGTGTCGACGATCCGGCCGAGCATCCACGGCGGCACCAACGCGCACAGCCCGACGACCACGAACGACACGACGGCGCCGAGCAGGGGGCCGCCGTGGCGCCGGGAGAGCCGCCAGGCCGCAAGGGTGGTCTCGCGCCGGGACGCGATCGGCAGCAGGTCGCGATCGCTCTCGGGGGCGGCGGTGGCGAGCCGGTCGGCGCTCATCGCAGCACCAGCTCCCGGTAGACCGGGTCGGCCGCCAGCTCGTGGTGGCTCCCCTCGACGACGGTCCCGTCGGCGCGGACCAGCACCACCCGGTCTGCCTGTGCCAGCAGCGCCGGCGCGGAGGTCAGCACCCACGTCGTACGGTCGGAGCCCGGCGCGTGCCGCGCCGCGCGGATCCCGGAGGCGATCCGCTGCTCGGTGACCGAGTCGACGGCGGTCGTCGGGTCGTGGAGCACCAGGACCGGTGCGTCCGCGGCGAGCGCACGGGCGAGGGCGATGCGCTGCCGCTGGCCGCCGGAGTACGCCGCGCCGTCCGGGGTCACGTGCTGCTCGAGCCCGTCGGGCACCAGGGCGACCACGTCCGCGGCGGCGGAGGCGTCGAGGAGCTCCACGAGCCGGTCGGGTCCGAGCGCGTCGAGGGGGTCGACGTTGCTGCGGAGCGTCCCCTCGAAGAGGTCCACCTGGTGCGGGGCGACGACGAGCAGCCGGTGGCGGGCGGTCGTCGAGAGGTCGTCGAGCGGCGAGCCCGCCAGCCGCACCGCTGACGACCCCTCGGCGAGCAGCCGGACCAGCTCGCCCGCCGCGGCCGGGTCCTCGACCGCGAGGCCGAGCAGCTCGCCTGGGGCCGACCGGAGGGTGAGCGGCGGCAGGTGCTCGCCGCGGAGCCCGTCGAGCTCGACCGTCGCGGGACCGGCCGGGTCGGTGGGACCGGCGGCGACCAGCGGCGGGGTCGCGAGGTGCTCGACGATCCGGCGGGCGGAGGCGTGGGCCTGGGCCACCTGGGCGCTGATCGAGCCGAGCACCTCGAGCGGCTCGGCGAGGTACTGCGTCAACCCGACGACCACCACCAGCTCGCCGATCGTGATCTCCCCCTCGACGGCCAGCCGCCCGGCCAGCAGCGCGACGAGGGCGAGAAAGAGCCCGCCGGTCGTCGAGGTCAGTCCGAGCATCCCGCCGAACGACTCCGCGCTCCGGATCCCGGCGAGCCGGGCGTGCCGGCTGTGGCCGCGGTACCGCTCCGCGGCGACGTCCTCGGCGCCGATCCCCTTGAGCACGCGGAGCCCGCGGACCAGGTCGGTGGCGATGCCGGTGGCGAGCGCCGCGCTCGCCTGGTGGTGCCGGGTCCGCAGCGCGACGACCGGGGTGAGCACCTGGATCAGCACGAGGACGAGCGGGGCGCCGAGCAGGACCACGAGCCCGAGCACGACGTCGATCCGGAGCAGCACCCACGCACTGAGCGCGAGCGAGCCGACGGCGGACGCGGTGTAGCCGAGGGAGCGCAGCGCGAAGCCGACGTTGGTGGTGTCCGAGGTCGCCAGCGACAGCGTCTCGCCGGGCAGCAGCCCCGACCGTGCGCCGCGGGGATGCAGCGAGTGCGCGGCGATCTCCATCCGGAGCCGGTGCATCTCCCGTTGCACGACTCCGTAGCCGAGCCGGGCGCCGAACCGGTAGGAGAACGAGAGCACCGTGAAGAGCGCCGCCAGCCCGAGCCCCCACCACAGCAGGAGGTCGAGCGCGGAGGTGGCCACCGCCCGGTCGATGACCAGCCCGATGAAGACCGGCACGAGCGTCTCGCAGAGCTGCCAGCAGGTGAGGAGCAGCAGGGAGCCGGCCATCGGCGCCCTGTTCCGGCGCAGCCCGCGGACCAGGAGCCCCCACGGCGTGCGCGGTGGGGGCGGGGTCACGCTGGCAGGCACCCGGAGCAGGGTACGGCGGTGCGGCAGCCGCCCCGGAGGCCGGGCTCAGACGAGCGTGCGTTCGCGGCCCTGCCACTCCTTCGCCCGCAGGTCCTTCTTCAGGATCTTGCCGGTCGGGTTGCGCGGAAGGGCGTCGACGATCTCGATCGACCGCGGGCACTTGAACTTCGCGAGCCGCTCCTCGCAGAACGCGACGAGCTCCTCGCCGGTCGCCGTGGCCTCCGGCTTCAGCCCGACGATCGCCTTGACCACCTCGCCCCACCGGTCGTCCGGGACCCCGATGACGGCGACCTCGAGGACCGCCGGGTGCTCGGCGAGGACCCGCTCGACCTCGGGCGAGTAGATGTTCTCGCCGCCCGAGATGATCATGTCCTTCAGCCGGTCCTCGACGTAGACGTAGCCGCCCTCGTCGACGCGACCGATGTCGCCGGTGCGGAACCAGCCGTCCTCGGTGATCACCTTCGCGGTCTCCTCGGGCTTGCCGAGGTACCCCTTCATCAGCTGCGGCGTACGGAACCACAGCTCGCCCGGCTGCCCGGGCTCGACGTCCTTGCCGGTCGCGACGTCGACGACGCGCATCTCCGCCTCGGGGATCACCGTCCCGGCGGACAGGAGCCGCTCGGGGTGCTCGGCGTCGGTGTGGGCCTCGGGCAGCAGGTGGGTGATGACGCCGCAGACCTCGGTCAACCCGTAGACCTGCATGAACTGCGTGTTCGGCCAGGCCTCCATCGCCGCGCGGAGCAGCGGGGTCGGCATCGGCGCGGCGCCGTAGGTGTAGGTCTTGAGCGCGCCGAACAGCTTGATCGCGTCCGGGCCGCTCTGCAGCACCTGGGCGAGCACCGCCGGGACGAGGAAGGTGCGGTTGGCGCCGTTCATGATCGCCCACGCGAGCGAGGCGCCGTCGGGGTCGCGGGTCATCACGCTGGGGATGCCGTCGAAGATCGAGAAGAGGATGTACGACGAGCCGCCGACGTGGAAGAGCGGCATGGCGACGAGCGACTTGTCGCCCTCGTCGAACCCCCAGCCCTCGTGGGCGTTGTCGGTGTGCCGGATCATGCTCCGGTGGGTGAGCATGACGCCCTTGGGGCGGCCCGTCGTCCCTGAGGAGTACATGACCAGGCAGACGTCGTCGGCCGAGGTCTCCTCCGGCCGGTCGAGCGCCGTCGAGCCGGCCAGCCAGGCTTCGTACTCGTCCACCTCGGCGCCGTCCGGGGTGACGGTGATGATCTTCTCGACGGTCGTCAGCTTGTCGCGGATCGCGTCGATCGTCGGCAGCAGCTCGACGCCGACGAAGAGCACCTTCGCGCCGCAGTCGTTGACGGCGTAGTCGACCTCGTCACCGGCCGAGCGCCAGTTGACGATCGCGTGCGCGGCACCGATCGACCCCGCCGCCAGGGTGATCTCCACACAGGCCGGGTGGTTCTTGTCGAGGAACGCGACGACGTCGCCCCGACCGACGCCCAGCGCCCGGAGCCCGCCGGCCGCGCGCCGGACCCGGTCGTTCCACTCCGACCACGTCCACCGCCGCTGGCCGTACAGCACGGCCTCCCCGTCGGGGTCCACCGCGGCCCAGTGGGCGAGGGGCTCGTCGAGGGTGCGGGGCTCGGAGGGGAGACGCGTCAGGAAGGTCATGGGTCCGGACTGTGACACAGGCCACGTCCGGCGGCAACGGTTCCGGCCGAGCGCCCGGCGCAGGCGCGGCGGCTCAGCGCAGGAACGCCTCCAGCAACGGACCCGCCGTGCTCGACCCGGACGTGCCGTTCTCCACGAAGACCGCGACCGCGAGGTCGCCGCGGGTGGCGACCATCCAGGCGTGGGTCGGCAGCGAGCCGCCGGGGCCGGCCTCGCCGTGCTCGGCCGTCCCGGTCTTCGCGCCGATCTCGCCCGGCAGCCCCGCGAGGAACGAGCCGGAGCCCTCGGTCACGACGGCCCGCATCAGCCCGCGAAGCGCCCGCGCCTCAGCCCCGGTGAGCGGCACGTCCGGCTCCGCCCCGGGGGCCGTCTCCTCCAACAGGTGGGGGACGACGGTGCGTCCCGCCGCGACCGACCCGGCCACGGCGGCCATCGTCAGCGGCGAGGCGAGCACCCGCCCCTGCCCGATGAGGTCGGCGGCCGCCTCCGTCTCGCTCTCGGGGGCCGGCACCTGCCCGAAGTACGCCGGGAACCCGAGGTCGAAGTCCTCGCCGAGCCCGAGGGCCTCCGCCGCGGCCGCGAGCGTCCCTTCGTCGAGCCGGTCCCGGGCCTCGATGAAGGCGGTGTTGCACGAGTGCGCCACGGCCTGCCGGAGCGTGATCCGTCCCAGCATCGACGGCGGGTAGTCGTCGTAGTTCTCGAACCGTTTGCCGTCGACCACCGTCGAGGCCGGGCAGTCGACGGGGCTCTGCGGCGTCAGCCCGCTGCGCAGCAGGGCCAGGGAGCTGACCAGCTTGAACGTCGAGCCGGGCGCGTACTGCCCGTAGGTGGCCGCGTTGAGCCCCTCGTTGGCCGGCCCGTTGGCGGCCACCAGGATCGCGCCGTCGGAGGGGCGCAGGGCGACGAGCGCCGCCACCTCGCGCTCCCCGCCGAGCACCCGCTCGGCCTTCAGCTGCAGCCGGTGGTCGAGCGTGGTCCGCAGCGGCGTCCCGTCGACCGGGCCGTCGTTGAAGAGCGGGCGCCGCTCGCCCTCCTCGTCCACGGCGGCGACCTCGATGCCGGTGGTGCCGGCGAGCTCCTCGTCGTAGCGGAGCTGGAGCCCGGAGAGCCCGGCCACGTCGCCGGCCTGGAGCCGCCCCTCGGACTCCTCGACGAGCTCGGCGGTGACCGGTCCGACCCGGCCGAGGATCGGCGCCGCGAAGTCCCGGGTCAGCCCGAGCGGCATCTCGTCCTCGATCGCCACCGCCCCGCGGATCCGGGAGTACGCCGCGTCGACCTCCCGTGCGTCGTCGGGGCGCAGCACGATCGCCTCGACGAACGCCTTGTCGCCGGCCGCGCGCACCGCCTCGACGTAGGGCTTCACCTCGACGCCCAGCACGCGGGCGACCCGTGCGGCGCTGTCCGCCGCCAGCCGCGGGGCGACCTTCGTCTTGTCGATCCCGTAGCGGACCACCGGCCGCTCGGTCACCAGCGGGAACCCCTTCGCGCCCAGGATGTCGCCACGCGCGGCGGAGACGGTGGAGAGCGACAGCCGCTCGCCCTCCTCCAGCGACGGCTCCACCAGCGACGGCGCCCAGACGACCTCCCACCGGTCGTCGCCCTCGGTGAGCTGGGCGGTGGAGGTGTAGGACCAGGTGGTCCCGTCGATCTCCCAGCTCCACTCGAGCTCCGCCTCGCCGGAGCCCTCCTCCTCGGTCACGCCGGCGACCGCGACCTCGGGAGACCGGTCGCCCAGCCCCTCGACGACGCCGTCGAAGGCCGCCTGCGGCGCCTCGCCGCCGAACAGTGCGGCGGGGAGCTCGCCGGCGGTCAGTGCCTGCGCCAGCTCGTCCGCCGCGTCTTCGGCGCCGTTGTCGTCCGACGTACAAGAAGTCAGGGCGAGGCTGAGCGTGACGAGGGCCGGGAGGAGCATCCGCATGCTGGCAGCATGCCACCGGCCGCCGACAGCCCCCCGACAGCCCTCCGCAGCACCCGGCAGCCCTCCGCAGCACCCGGCAGCCCTCCGCAGCCGCCCCCGGCGCGACTACCGTCCGCCCTCACCGGGTAGACCTTCCGCATGACCACGGACACGAGCGCCCGCTACGTCACCGAGGGCGAGGCCTTCGACCGCGACATGAGCTACATCCCCGACCGGGTGACCGCCGAGCCCGGACGGTCGCGCGACCCGTTCGGCGGCGAGGAGCTCGACGTCCCGACCTGGCCGGTGGAGCCCGGCCGCTACCGGCTGGTGGCCGCCAAGGCCTGCCCGTGGGCGAACCGGTCGATCATCGTCCGCAACCTCCTCGGCCTCGAGCACGTCATCTCGCTCGGGCTCGCCGCCCCGGTGCACGACGCCCGCTCGTGGACCTTCGACCTCGACGAGGACGGCCGTGACCCGGTGCTCGGGATCCACCGGCTCCAGGAGGCCTACTTCAACCGCTTCCCGGACTACCCGCGCGGGATCACCGTCCCGGCGCTCGTCGACGTCGAGACGAAGCAGGTCGTCACCAACGACTTCCCGTGGATCACCCACGACCTCTTCTTCGAGTGGCGCGAGCACCACCGCCCGGACGCCCCCGACCTCTGGCCGGCCGATCGCCGCGAGGAGATGGAGGACGTGATGCAGCGGATCTTCACCGAGGTCAACAACGGCGTCTACCGCTGCGGCTTCGCCGGCTCCCAGCAGGCGTACGACGACGCCTACGACCGGCTCTGGGCGACCATGGACTGGCTGGAGGACCGGCTCGCCGGCCGGCGTTACCTCATGG
Organism: Nocardioides caldifontis; assembly: GCF_008087345.1. Lineage (GTDB taxonomy): Bacteria > Actinomycetota > Actinomycetes > Propionibacteriales > Nocardioidaceae > Marmoricola_A > Marmoricola_A caldifontis. The sequence continues at coordinate 430,722 of NZ_VHIB01000001.1, forward strand.
GTGACGAGATCACCGAGGCCGACGTCCGGCTCTTCACCACGCTCGTCCGCTTCGACGCCGTCTACCACGGCCACTTCAAGTGCAACCGCAACCGGTTGACGGAGATGCCGGCGCTGTGGGGCTACGCTCGCGACCTCTTCCAGACTCCCGGGTTCGGCGAGACCGTCGACTTCGGCCAGATCAAGGCGCACTACTACGTCGTCCACCAGGACATCAATCCGTCCCGGATCGTCCCGAAGGGGCCGGACCCCACGGTCTGGGCGACACCGCACGACCGCGGCTGATCCGTCCCGCCAGGGAAGTCCCGCCCGTTCCGGGCACTACGACCCGGCTGGCGGGGGAAGTCCGTTGCGCCTGTCATTAGCCCTTTCGGGTGGTACGCCTGCGAAAAGCGGTTCTGACCGCCCAAAGTCCCTGCCGACGTGACCCCTGCGTCCGCCACAGTGTGCGACGGCGCCCCAAGTCCTGGGGCGTGACCGACCGCGCACCACGCACCAGGAGTCAACATGAGAAAGCGACTGACCGTCGCCGCGCTCGCGAGTGCAGCGATGCTGCTCGCTCCGGTCGCCGCCTCTGCCGAGGAGACGGCGAACCCGTCCGACGCGGGCACGACCGCGAGCGACCCGGACGAGATCAAGCCCTTGCAGCGCGTCAGCGCTTACGTCGAGCCGAGCGTGGCCTACATCGGCATCGAGTGGAGCGGCTACGTCTTCGACCGCTACAACAAGCAGTACCTCAACAACGGCAACCCGTTCACGTTCAGCATGCAGTGCACGGGCTACGTCGTGAACCCGGACGGCTACATCGCCACCGCGGGCCACTGCGTGGACCCGAAGGAGGTCGAGGCGACCTTCTTCCAGGCCGCTGCCGAGTGGGCGATCGAGAACAACTTCTACGACGGCTTCTGGACCGCCGAGGAGCTCCCGGAGCTGAACAACTACCAGGTACGCAACTCCCAGGAGCGCAACGGCCCTGACCGCACGGTCACCGCTGCCTGGGGCGTCTCCGCCGGCGGCGTGCAGACCGGCAAGGCGCTTCCTGCCCGGGTCGTGAAGATGCAGCCCTTCGGCCAGGGCGACGGCGCGATCCTCAAGGTCGAGGCCGACAACCTCAACGCGCTGCCCCTGTCCGACGAGGACCTGGGAGTCGGCTCGGAGATCGTCGCACTGGGCTACCCCGCGTCCGTCGACCTGGTGACCGACCAGACCTTCTCCCCGTCCTACAAGGAGGGCGCGATCTCCTCGGAGAAGACGGTCTCCAACGGGCTGCTCAAGGTCTACGAGGTCTCCGCGGCGGTCTCCGGCGGCATGAGCGGTGGCCCCACCGTGAACCTCGAGGGTGAGGTCGTCGGCTTCAACAGCTTCAAGGTGAACAGCGCGGTCGAGACCCAGCAGTTCAACTTCATCCGCCCGGTCGACACCGTGCGGGAGCTGATGGCCGACACCGGCGCGGACAACACGCTCAGCGAGGACACGCAGAACTACCGCGACGGGCTCGACGCGTTCTTCGACGGCGACAAGACCGAGGCCGTCGAGAAGCTCGAGGCGGTCGTCGACAGCCAGCCGACCTTCGAGCTCGCCTCCGAGTACCTCGCCAAGGCCAAGGACCTCCCGGACCCGGTCGACGAGGGCAGCGGTGACGACGAGGGCGGCAACATGGGGCTGATCCTCGGCATCGTCGGCGGTGTCGTGGTCCTCGCGCTGCTCCTCGGTGGCGTGCTGCTCGCGATGAGCCGTCGCAAGAAGGGCGGCTCCCCGGCCCCGGCCGGCCAGTACGCGCCGGTCCCGCCGGCCGGTGGCCCCGCGCCGACTGCTCCGTACGTCCAGGGCCCGCCGGCTCCGGCTCCCACGCCGCTGCCCTCGGGCAACGTGCCGCCCGCACCGGTCGCGCCTCCGGTGCCGTCGACCCCGGCCGCTCCGACCGGGTTCGTCGCCCCGCCGCCGGCGCCGCAGGCGGCGGCCGCCCCCGAGGCGGTCGTGCGGCCCGAGGACGAGGCGCCGACGCAGACGGTCACCTCGCCGGTGGTGCAGGACACGACGCTGTTCTGCTCCAACTGTGGCACCAAGGGCGAGCCGAACCAGCGGTTCTGCAAGCACTGCGGCACCGCGCTCTGACACAGCACCACCACAGCACCAAGCAGACGGCACGTGGCCGGGACCTGGAGTCCCGGCCACGTGCCGTTCTGTCGTCGGTCGCCGCCCCTGACCCGGGGTCAGCTGCTGATCTCGCGGCGACCGCTGGAGCTCCCGATCGCGATCTTCCGTGGCTTGGCCTGCTCCGCGACCGGGATCCGGATCGTCAGGACGCCGGCGTCGTAGTCGGCGGTCAGCGCGTCCACGTCCAGGCTCTCGCCCAGGAACAGCTGGCGGCTGAAGGCGCCGTAGCTCCGCTCGGCCACGATCCGCTCGACCTTGTCGTCGTCGAAGCGCGGACGGCGCTCGGCGTGGACCGTGAGCACGTTCTTCTCGACGGTGAGGTCGATGGAGTCGGGGTCGACGCCCGGGACCTCCATCTCGATCACGAACGCCTGGTTGTCACGGAACGCGTCCATGGGCAGCGTGGTGGGTCGCGCCATCGAGCCGAAGACGCTCTCGGTGAGCCGGTCGAGGTCGCGGAAGGGGTCGGTGCGCATCAGCATGGTCTCGCCTCCTCGTTGGCTTGCGGACCCGGATGGAGGTCCGATCTCTATCGGTCAATAGAGATTTTATACTCTGCTCGACGCGCGTCAAGTACAGTGGCTCCTGCATATCTGCGGCTGAGGAGGTGTGGCGTGCCACGTCCGTTCGACGGTTCGTCGCCCGGTCCCGCTCCGCACGGGCTCGACCGGCGCGGCCTCTACGGCATCTCGGTGACCGCGGAGCTGACCGGGGTGGCCCCGCCCAACCTGCGTGCCTACGAGGCGAAAGGGCTGATCGAGCCGACCCGCACCGAGGGCGGGACCCGGCGCTACAGCGAGCACGACCTGCACCGCATCGCGCGGATCAGCGGGCTGCTCGACGAGGGGCTCAACCTTCGCGGGATCGGCTACGTGCTCGAGCTGGAGGCCGAGACACAACGGCTGCGCCAGGAGATCGAGGAGCTCCGCGCCCGCCTCGGGAGGGGGGCGGCGAGGGGCGGCTCCAGGGACGAGCGCTGAGCCTCAGCGCGGCAGCCGCCGCGCGCCGAGCACCGCGACGTCGTCGTCCCGGGTCGGGTCGCGCATCACCGCGGCGAGCTGCTCGAGCTCGTCGTGGGTCGGCCGCGGCCGCAGCCGGCGGCAGGTCTCGGCCAGCCGGTCCTTGCTGTCCTGCAGGTCCTCGCCGCGCCGCTCGAGCAGCCCGTCGGTGAACATCAGCAGGGTCTGCCCCGGGAGGAACGGCACGACCGTGCGCCGGCGCTCGACCCGCCCCACGCCGAGGATCGTGCCGCGCACGGTGTCGATGAACTCGGCGTTCCCCGCCTCGTCGAGGAGCAGCGGCGGCGGGTGGCCCGCGCAGGTCAGCACCACCTGGTCGAGCCGCGGGTCCACCAGGGCGTAGAGCAGGGTGACCAGCTGCTCGCTCGGGAACCGCTCGTAGAGCAGGTCGAGCCGGTTGAGGACGACCTGCGGGTCGGGGTCGACCGCCACGAACGCGCGCACCGCCGAGCGGACCTGGGCCATCGCCGACGCCGCCTCGACGCCGCGCCCCATCACGTCGCCGATGATCAGCGCGAACCGGCCGTCCTGGAGCTTGATCGCGTCGTAGAAGTCGCCGCCGACCGACACCCGCCCGGCCACGGCGTACGCCGCCCCCAGCTCCCACCCCGGGACCTCCGGGAGCGCCGCCGGCAGCACCGCCTCCTGGAGCCGGTCGGCGACCTCCTTCAGCTCGCTGTGGAGCAGCGCGTTGTCGATCGCGATCGCGGCGCGCCGCGCGATGTCCTCGCCGAAGATCAGGTCGGCCTCGCTGAACCGGCGCGCACTGTCGCCGTTGACCCAGGTGATCGTCCCGAAGGAGCGGCCGCGGGCCCGGAGGGCGACGGTCATCGCGCTGCGCAGGTTGAGCCGCCGGACCGTCGCGGCGTGCTCGGCCGACCGCGCGCCCGCGTCGATCATCTCGTCGGTGATCTCGGGGAGGAGCAGGGACTCCCCGGTGCGGAGCACCTGGTAGGCGCCGGTCTGGGCGTCCGGGTCGGTCGGGTAGCGCCGCTCGTACTCCATCGCGAGCGCGACCTTCTCCGGGTCGACGTGGGCGACGGCGATCGGGCGGAGGAAGCCGTCCTGCTCGAGGTGGATCGCGCACCAGTCGGCGAGGGCGGGCACGGCGAGCCAGGCGACGTTGCGGAGCGTCGACTCGTAGTCGAGGCTGCTGGCGAGCTCGCTGCTCGCCTCGGCCAGGAATCGCAGCATCGCGGTCTGGGCGTCGACGGTCTCGCGCGCCCGGATCCGCTCGAGAGCCTGCGCGCAGGTGTCGGCCATCGCCCGGTAGACGGCGAGCTCGGCGTCGTCGATCTCGACGCGGCTGGGGAAGGAGAGCGTCGCGACCCCCGCGACCTCCTGGTTCACCACGAGCGGCAGGCAGAGCAGGGAACGCTCGCCCGGGGCGGAGTACGGCAGCGCGGGGAAGCGGCGGTCGAGCTCCGCGCGGCCGGCGATGAGGAGCGGCTCGCGGGACAGGGCCGCGACGCCCGCGGGGGTGTCCCCGTCGATCGGGAACCGGGCGTACTGCGTCGCGGCGGCCTGGCTGGCGCCGCGCAGCCCCACCATCTCGAGGTGGTCGCCGGACCGGGTGGACAGCGAGGCGGCGGTGGCGCCGGCCGCGTCGGCGATGTGCGAGACGACGACGTTGGCGAGCCCCTCGATGTCGCCGACGCGCTGGAGCTCCGCGGCGACGGCGACGAGCCGGGTGAGCCGCCCGGAGACGACCACGGCGCGCTCCGCGCCCGGCTGGGTCCGTTCGAGGTCCACCACCACGCCGGCGGGGCGGTCGCCCACGTGCGCCCTGGCGATGCGCGCCTGGACCGGCCGGGGGCCGGCCGCGCCCGTCACCCGGAGCTCGCCGGACCAGCTGCCGGTGGCGGCGGTGAGCCGGAGCACCTCCTCGAAACCGCCCCGGTCGCGCTCGTCCATCGCCAGCGCGGTGAACGGCTCACCGGCGCGCTCCGAGAGCCGGACCCCGAGGAGCTCGTCGGCCGCGGCGTTCGCGACGAGGATGCAGCCCCCGTCGTCGAGGAGCACCACGGCGCGCGACAACGCGGACAGCCACGGCCTGAGCAGGTCGTGCGACTGGCCGGTCAGTGGTTCGGGCACGCCGCTCACGTGGCCCCCTTCCGGGTCAGGAGGCCCATCGAACCCCAAGCGGGGTGTCCACGTCAGCCTCGGGTGCGCCGGGCGTCAGGAGCGGACCAGGCGGGCGATCGCGTCGCTCGCCTCCTTGAGCCTGGCCTCGGCGTCGGGGCCGCCGGTGCGCACCGCGTCGGCGACGCAGTGCTCGATGTGCTCGTCGAGGAGCCCGAGCGCGACCGACTGCAGCGCCTTCGTCATCGCGGAGACCTGGGTGAGGATGTCGATGCAGTACGCCTCCTCCTCGACCATCCGCTGCAGCCCGCGCGCCTGCCCCTCGATCCGGCGCAGCCGCTTGAGGTAGTCGTCCTTCGAGGCGAGGTAGCCGTGCGGCGCGGTGTCCGTCATGCCGGGATGATACCCCCAGGGGGTGTACTGCCACTGGTTCTGCGGGCGGCCGCGTCGGCGGAGCGCTCACCTCAACCCCGGTCGGTACGCCGGCCACCCAGCCGGTCCCGCCACCGCGCCCGCCCCCGTTCTCGTCCACGGTCTCGTCCCCGGCGTGGGCGTTCCTCGGCGGCCCGCGCGGCAGCGGCCTCGCGGCGGGCGGCGACCCGGGCGGCCCGCCGGTCGCGCCACCGCTCGACCTCGGTGTCCGGGTCGCGCTGCGGGGTGACGACGGGCGGCCCCTCGGGCGGGCGGTACAACGCCCACCGCACCCGGGCGTTGAACTCCGTGACCTCGCGGCGGACGTCGGCCTCGGAGCCGAGCCGGTCCAGCCGCTCGTCCAGATCGGCGTCCTCCCGACGCAGCTGCACCGACGGCGGAGCCACTCCGGTGACCTGCTCCCGCTCGAGGAGCTGCTTCACCCACCAGTCCGGGTCGTGCTCGTCCCCGAGCCCGGTGATCGGCTTCCCGTAGCCGGGCAGGTCGTCGAAGTCGCCGCGCTCGCGGGCCTTGCGCAGCTGGAGGTCGACCCAGGTCTGCTGCTGCGCGATCCGGGCAGCAGCCGCCGCCCGGCGCTCCTCCGGCCGCTGCTCCCGCTCGGTCTCGTCGTCCACACAGATCACCCGCTCCCGAGCGTACTGAGGGGATCACCGGGCGATCCCGGTCACCGGACGACCGGGGTCGCCCAGGGATGGGCCGGGGACCGCCCGATCAGCCCCGCTCGAGGGCGAGCAGGGTCGCCTTGGCGGCCGGCCCCCCGACGTACTCGCCGGGCGTGCCGTCCGACCGCACCACCCGGTGGCAGGGCACCACGACCGGCAGCGGGTTGCGGGCGCACGCGGTGCCGACCGCCCGCACCGCGCCGGGGCTGCCGGTCGCCCGCGCGACTTCGGCGTAGCTGCGGGTCTCCCCGAACCCGATCGCGCGCAGCTGCTCGACGACGGCCCGCCGGAACCCCGAGGCGAGCCGGAGGTCCAGCCGGAGGTCGAAGCCGCGCCGGTCGCCGTCGAAGTACGCCTCGAGCTGGGCGACCGCGTCCGCGACCGGCTCCGAGCCCCGCAGCACCCGGGGACCGACCCGGTCGGCGAGGAGCTCCAGCACCCGGTCGTGCCCCTCGGCCTCGTAGGCGACCCGGACCAGCCCGAGCTCCGTCCCGGCGACCAGCAGCCTCCCGACCGGGGTGCTCACGGTGGTGTACGCGACGTCGAGGAGGTGGCGGCCGGCAGCCTCCCGCACCAGCCCGGCGTGGAGCCGCTCGAGCAGCGCGGGGTCCCCGTCGAGGAGCCCGGCGGCGCCGTCGGGCAGCCGCAGGTCAGCGGTCACCGTCTCGTGGTCGTTCATGCTCCGACTCCTTCCTCGGCCAGCACCCGCCGCAGCGCCCGGATCCCGTCCGCCGCGGCCCGCCGTGCAGCCGCCTCGGTGCCGCCGACCAGGGCGGCGACCTCGCGGTAGGGGAGCCCGGCGAGGTGGTGGTAGGCGACGCAGAGTCGCTGCCGCTCGGTCAGCCCGCGCAGCGCGTCGTAGAGCGCGAGCTCGGCCGCCCGGTCCCGGTCCGTCCCGGCGGGGGACGGGGGCGGGTCGACGGGGATCGGGGCCCGGCCCCGACGGCGCAGCAGGTCCACCGACCGCCGGTGCGCGATCGTCACCAGCCAGGCGACCACGTCGGCGTCGGCGGGCAGGGACGGGTACGCCTGGAGCGCGGCCAGGAAGGTCTCCGACCAGGCGTCCTCGGCGTCGACAGGCCCCACCGTCGCGCGGCAGACCCGGAGCACCATGGCTCCGTGGTCGGTGACGAGCTTCTCGAAGGGCTGCACGGGGAGTAGTCGCTCCCGGGGAGGGTTCCGTGAGGTCGGTGGTCCGACGTTCTCACGCCTTCTCGCCCTCCGGGTCGGTCGGTGCCGGTACGGCGTCGGGGAGCGCCCGGACCGGCATCACGACGATGTCGTGGAGCTTCCAGTCCAGCGCGTCGAGCAGCGCGACGGCCTCCTCCAGCCGCTCGAGGATGACGGGCTCGTCCGGGTCGACCTGCACGAACGCCTCCACGTGGAACACGTGGCCCTGGTCCCGCACCCGGGACCGGGAGGCGGTCACCCAGGGCAACGCGGTGAGCGCCTCGTCGACCCGGTGGGTGAGCGGGTGCGGCGCGGCGTCGTCGTACGTGCGGGCGCGCTGGTCCATCAGCGCGCCCGACGCGTAGCGCAGGTTGCTCCACCCGTCACGCAGGATCGAGGCCGCGATGAACAGGGCCGCCGCCGAGTCGGCCCACCACCACCCGATCCCGATCCCGAGCACCCCGACGATGGTGCCGAGAGCGGTGCGCCAGTCGGCCTTCTGCATGTCGGCGTCGGCGTACAGCACCTTGTCGTGGAGCGTCTCCGACAGCGGCAGCTTGAGCCGGCCCAGGATGAACGGCCCGATGCCGGTGTAGACCATCACCGCGATCATCAGCCAGCCGCTCCAGAGCGTGGTGCCGAACAGCTGCACGGTGCCGATCGGCGGGTGCTCCTGCCGGACCAGCCCGGTGGCGGAGTCCTCGACGAGGAACAGCCCCATCGCCAGCAGCGCCACCGCGGCCGTGAGGTGACCGATGGCGACGGTCCGGTGGTAGCCGTAGGGGTGGTCCACGGTCGGCGCCTTGCGGGCACGGCGGACGGCGACCAGGAAGGCGAGCGGCGGGATCAGCGCGAGCATGTCCTCGATCCAGGCCGCCTTCATCGCCTGTGAGCTGCCCATGACCGCGAAGACCGCGGCCACGCAGGTGAGCATGTAGAGCAGCGTGACGACCTCGAGCCGGGTCGCCCGACGCAGGGCGCGCTGCTGCTCCTGGGGCAGACCGGTGGTGCCGAACCGCGGCTCCGGGCGCCGGCTCACCGGCCACCGGCGTTCTCGTCGAGCCACCGCTCGAGCTCCGACTGCCAGGCGTTCTCGCCCATCGGCACCATCATCACGTGCTTCTCGGTGGTGCCGGCCACGCGTTCCTCGGCGAACGGACGGGTGAGCGCCGCCTTGTCGACCCACGCGTTCTGGTCGGTCAGCCCGCCGACCACCAGGTCGAGGTCGCCCTTCTCGAGAAGCCCCACGAGGTGCTCCTCGCCGCCGAGGGTCCACTCGACCTCCGCCCCGAGGCTCTCGGCGAACCGCATGACCAGGTCGGGCTCCCGGCCGACCGGTCGCCGGCCGTCGGCCGAGACGTCGACCCAGCCCGGGCTCACGGAGGCACCGGCCCGCAGCACCCCGTCGTCGCGCACGCGGTCCAGCGTGCCGTCGGGGTCGCTCGGGACGGAGAGCGCGCAGCCGCCGACGAGCAGGATCAGCAGGACGGCCGCCAGCCGGGCGAGGAGGCGCACAGTCCCATCCTGGCGCGTCACCCCTCGGCGTCGGCCTTGATCCGCTCTAGCGTGCGGTGCATGTCCCGGGCCAGCTCGGCGGAGAACGACTCGACGCCGCCGAACGCGGCCTTCGTCAGCCGCACCGACACGTCCGAGATCCCCTGCGGCGCCTCCCGGCGGGCGGTCAGCCGGGTCCCGGTGCCGGTCGCCGTGGGCTCGAGGGTGTAGCTCCAGACGACGGTGTTCTCCTTCACCCGCCAGGCGATCTCCCGCTCGGGGACGAACCGCACCACCTTGGCCTGGGTCGGCCAGACGAGGAACCCGCGCCGGTTGATGTTCACGGTGCGGGTGCCCTCCCGGACCGGACCGCCGCCGCGGACGAACGTCCTCGCGGTCTGGGGGCTCCACCGCGCCATGTTGCGGAGGTCGGAGACCAGCTCCCAGACCCGCGCCGGGGGCGCGTCGATCTCGAGGGTGGCTTCGAGAGGGGCGACGTCGAGCAGCGGCACGGGTTCCTCCTGGTACGGCGGACGGGTGCCCCGATCCTCCCCGGACCAGCGGCCCGGGTCAGCGTGACGTCGGCGACATCACCGGTCGGCCGAGCTCCGTCGGGCCCGCTCCGCCCGGGCGTGCGGGTCGGTGCGCGCGTCGTACGACCAGAAGGTGCGCAGCGCGACCGCGGTCGCCGCCACGCCCATCACGCAGGCGACGCCGCCGCTGGTGATCGCGCCGCGGACCGACCAGAGGTCCGCGGCGAACCCGGCACGGACCTGGCCGCCGAGCGGCCCGAGGGAGTACGACAGCATCTCGATCCCGGCGAGCCGGCCGCGCATCGACTCGGGGATCGTCTGGTTCCACACCGTCGCGCGGAAGATCCCGGAGACCATGTCGGCGGCGCCCGCGCAGGCCAGCATCGCCAGGCAGAGCCCGAACGAGGGGGCCAGCCCGGCCAGCGCGACGAAGCCGCCGTACGTCGCGGCGCCGATCACGATGGCCCGGCCGTGGTGGTGCACCCGTCCCGCCCAGCCGCTCGTGGCGGTCGCGACCATCGCGCCGACGGTCTCCGCGGTGTAGAGCAGGCCGAGCAGCTCGGGGCGGCTGAACACCTCCTCGGCGAGCGCGGGGAAGAGCACGACGGGGATCGCCAGCAGCATCGCGGCCATGTCGACGAGGTAGGTGCCGAGCAGGTCGCGCCGCCGCACGGCGTAGCCGACGCCCTCCACGATGCCGCGGAGGCTCGGCGGGGTGGTCTCCTCGCGGTGCGGGTACGACGCCATCGCGGCGTAGAGCCCGGTGGCGACGACCAGCCCGACCACGTCGACGGCGTAGCACCAGCCGGCCCCGACGCTCGCCAGCAGCAACCCACCGATCGTCGGCCCGAGCAGGATCCCGATCTGCATCCCAAGGCCGCCGAGCGCGTTCGCCGCCACCAGCTCGTCGTGGGCCACCGTGCGAGGGAGCAGCGCTTCCCGGGAGGGGCGCTGGAGGCTCGACGCCGCCGCGTGCAGGAACGCCAGCACGTAGATCGCCCACACGTCCGGGGAGCTCCGGAACGCGTTGGCCGCCAGCAGTGCGGTGATCACCACCTGGGCGACCCCGGTGAGGACGAGGAGCCGGCGGCGGTCGACGTGGTCGGCGAGCGCGCCGCCGTACAACCCGCCGACGACGAGCGGGACCAGCTGCACCAGCCCGACCGCGCCGACCGCGACGTTCGACCCGGTCAGGTCGTAGAGCTGGAACGGGACGGCGACGTAGCTGATCATCCCGCCGAGGTAGAACACCGTGCCCGCGACCAGCAGCAGCCGGAAGTCGCGGGAGCTGCGCCACGGGGTGACGTCCATCCGCAGTGCCCGCACCCGGTCCCGCCAGCTCACCGCGGAAGTATCCGTGACCCATCGTGGTGACCTCGCCCCGGCTCGCTCCGCTGGACACGTGACCACGACCATCCGGCCCTCCGCGTGCAGCGAACCAGGGATTGGGCAGGCTGGAACCGGTTGCCTGCGCGCGCCCGCCCCCACCGCGCACGACGTCCCGGGAGGGAACCTTGTCCACGGTCCTCGACGCCCTGCTCCGCCGCCGGAGGGCCTGGGTCGTCGCCCTGGTCGGGCTGCTGCTCGGCGGCGTCGCGATCGGTGTGCTCGGGGAGGCCGAGCGGGACGCCTCGCCGACCGACCAGCTCCCCCGCGGGCTCGACAGCACCGAGGTGGTCGAGCTGCAGGAGCGGTTCGCGAGCGAGGACGCCTCGACGGCGATCGCGCTGTTCACCTCCGACGAGCAGATCCCGCGCGACGTGCTCGGCGAGCTGCAGCAGCTGTTCCAGGAGGTCGCCGCCCCGGGCCAGAACCAGCAGCAGGGCCAGCAGCGGGGCCAGCAGCAGGGCCGGGAGGGCCAGCAGCGTCAGGGTCAGGGGCCCACCGGGCAGCTGGTCCCGAGCGAGGACGGCACCGCGCTGATCGGGGTGCTCACCGTGCCCGGCACCGGCGCCTCCGAGGTCGCCGACGGCGTCGGGGAGCTCCGCGACCGGCTCGACGAGGCGGTGCCGGACGGGATCACCGCGCAGCTGACCGGACCCGCCGCCGTTCAGACCGACCTGGCGGCGGTCTTCGACGGAGCGAACTTCCGGCTGCTCGCCGCGACAGCGAGCGTCGTGGCGGTGCTGCTGATCGTGACCTACCGCAGCCCGGTGCTCTGGCTGGTCCCGCTCTTCGTGGTCGGCGTCGCGGACCGGGCCGCCGCGTCGGTGGCCACCCACGTGCTCAAGGCGTTCGAGGTCGCCTGGGACGAGTCGACGGTCGGCATCCTCTCGGTGCTGGTGTTCGGTGCCGGCACCGACTACGCCCTGCTGCTGATCAGCCGCTACCGCGACGAGCTGAAGGTCGAGGAGGACCGGTACGCCGCGATGCGCCACGCTCTGCGTCGTACGGCGGAGTCGGTGGTGGCCAGCGCGACGACCGTGTTCGTCGGGCTGCTGACGCTGATGCTCTCCCTGATCCCGACCACGCGGGGGCTCGGACTGGCGTGCGCGGTGGGGATCCTGGTCGCCGCCTTCGCCGCCCTCTGCGTGCTCCCCTTCGTGCTGGTGCTCTTCGGTCGCTGGGTCTTCTGGCCGAAGGTGCCGCGGGTCGGCGATCCGACACTCGTCGAGTCGGGCTCGCTCTGGCGCCGGGTCGGCAACCAGGTCCGGCGCCGGCCCGGCCTGCTCGCGACCGGGACCGTGCTCCTGGTCGCCCTGCTCGCGGCCGGGCTGACCCAGGTCAGCACCGGGCTGTCGCAGGCCGACCAGTTCCTCGACGAGCCGGAGGCGATCAGCGCCGCGGAACGGCTCGCGGAGTCGTTCCCCGCCGGCACCGCCGACCCGACGACGGTGATCACCAGCAGCGACCCGGGCGAGGTCGTCGCGGCGCTCGAGGGCGTCGACGGCGTCGAGCGGGTCACCCCTACCGACAGCACCGACGGGCTCACCCGCATCGACGTGGTGGTCGCCGGCACCCCGGGCAGCGAGGCGGTGCGGACCACGATCGAGGCGATGCGGGACGCCACCGCGGAGCTGGAGCGCACCTACGTCGGCGGCACCGAGGCGGAGTCGATCGACGAGAACGACGCCACCGGCCGCGACCGGACGCTGATCATCCCGGTCGTCCTGCTGCTGGTCGTCGTGGCGCTGGTCCTGCTGCTCCGGTCGCTGGTGGCGCCGCTGATCCTGGTGGCGACGGTGGTCGGCACCTACTTCGCGGCGCTCGGCGCCTCCTGGTGGGTCTTCACCGGGCCACTGGGGTTCGAGGACCTGGACAGCGGGGTGCCGCTGCTGGCCTTCCTGTTCCTGGTCGCGCTCGGCGTGGACTACAACATCTTCCTGGTCACGCGGGCCGCCGAGGAGGCGCGCGAGCACGGCACCGAGGAGGGGATGCTCCGCGCGCTGACCGCGACCGGCGGCGTGATCACCAGCGCCGGCATCCTGCTCGCCGCGGTGTTCGCGGTGCTCGGCGTGCTCCCGCTCGTCGTCCTCGCCCAGCTCGGCGTGGTGATCTGCATCGGCGTCCTGCTCGACACGCTGCTGGTGCGCACCGTGCTGGTGCCCGCGGTCGCGGTGAAGCTCGGGGACCGGTTCTGGTGGCCGCGGACGCTCCCGCGCCACGCCGCTGCCTCCGAGGAGCGCCGGGAGGAGGCGCTGACCTCCTGACCCGCGGCTGACCCTCGGCTGACCAGCGGCCGACCGGAGCCGCGGCCCGCCCTCCGGGACGGGCCGCGGCGCTCGTGGGTACGGCTCGACCGGTGACGGCTGCGCCGCGCCGACGACCTCTCAACTCCGCAACCGCGGCCGGGTTACGCGGCCATGGCCCGCCGGGGCTAGTGCGGGCTCCGAACGCACGACGGAAATCGCCGGGGACCGGGGTGTTTCGCGATGTTGGTCCCAGATGCCAGACTTGGCCCTAGTCCGGCTGCTGCGGGTCTCACGTCCTGAAACTGGACGAACGGACCATTGGCGGGGCGGACCAGGGGTGGTTTGCTGTGAGCAGCCGAGGGTCGGGGTGGCCCGTACGGCGAAGGGGTGGGACGTGCAGGGAACGACAGAGAGCCAGGCGCAGCTGCGCACCGATCGGGGGGCCGGGACCGGCTCCATCCTCCGCCAGCGCCAGGCGCCAGGAGCTGCGCCGGGGTCCCGCGGCGGGACCGTGACCCGTCGGCCGGTGCCGACCGGGCACCGGGCGCGCCACGACGACCAGGACTGGGTGGTCTACACCCGCCGGATCGACCGTTCCGCCGCCACCGTCTGGGAGGCCCTCGCGTCCGCGGACGCCCGGGCGCAGTGGGTCGGGACCTCGCGGGTCATCGACGACGGCAACGGCGACTTCCTCTTCACCTTCGAGGGTGATGACCTGCTCCCGATGACCTACCGGCTCGACCACGTGGAGCCCGGCCGGAGCGCCGGCCTCTCGCTCCGCGACCCGGGTGCCGAGCGCTCGTGGCGGCTCGAGGTCGACCTGATCCCCGACGGCACGGCCACGTTGCTGCGCGTCGAGCAGACGATCGTCAACGCCGCGATCGCCCCCTGGGTGGCCGCCGGGTGCGAGTTCTACCTCGACCGGCTGGTGGCGTTCCTCGAGGACCGCGAGGTGCGCGGCCACGACTACGACGAGTACTTCCTCGGCCAGGCCGACCACTACCGCCGGCTCTTCCCCGTGCAGCGCGGCGCCACCGACTGACGGTCCTCCGAACGGGCCGTGGACGGCCCGTCCGGCTGCTCATCTGACCACGCACGTGGTCTCTCTGCGACCGGGCTCCGGGGGTCATCTACCCACGCGGAGCCCGATCCTCACCGGGGGTTTTCGTCTGGCCGCGCTGGGCACTGTGGGCACCACGGAGGGTTGAGAGGGACGCGGCGAGCCCGGGCGCAAGCCCCGGCGGGCCGCTCCGCTCTTGCCCGTGCACCCACAGCGAAGGGCAGAGGAATGACCGAATCGATGGGGACCCCGCCGGTAGGGTCCGGATCCACCGGCCCCACCACCGGCACCACTACCGGCACCACCGGCACCACTGGCACGAGCGGCACCACCGGGCTGACCGGTTCGGCCGGGTCGACCGGCTCCGGGGACGACCGCACCCGCGACGTCGCCAAGGAGGAGGCCCGCGGGGTCGCGCAGGACGCCGCCGAGAAGGGCAAGGCGACCGCGCAGACCGCGAAGGAGCAGGCCGGGCAGGTCGCCGGCGAGGCGAGCACCCAGGCCCGCCAGCTCCTCGAGCAGGCGCGCAGCGAGCTGACCAACCAGGGCTCGGCCCAGAAGGAGCGCGCGGCCGGTGGGCTCCGCTCGCTGGCCGACGAGCTCTCGGGGATGCTCGAGGGCAACGGCTCGCAGTCGGGCGGCCCGGTCGCCGGGATCGCCCAGGAGGCGTCCGACCGGATCCGCACCGCCGCGGACTGGCTGGAGAACCACGAGGCGGGCGACGTGCTGCAGGAGGTGCGCCGCTTCGCGCGGCAGCGCCCGGGCGCGTTCCTCCTCGGCGCCGCTGCCGTCGGCTTCCTCGGCGGCCGGCTCACCCGCGGCTTCGCCGACGAGGTCAAGGAGTACGCCGAGGCCGAGGAGCGCTCCTCCGGCACCACCGGCACCACCGGCACCACCGGCACCACCGGTACGACCGGCACGACCGGCCTGGGCACCCCCGGCACCGGCGTCGGCGGCACCGGGCTGGGCGGGACCATGGGCGGCACCATGGGCGGCACCATGGGCGGCACCGCGTCGGGTCCCGTGGGTGGCACCGGCTACCTGCAGACCGGTCCCGGCGCCGCGTCCCCGCCGCCGCCCGTCGGGGCAGGGGGCGACCTTCCGGACGAGCCCACCGGCACGCCCGGCTACGCGATCCCGCCGACCGCCGAGGGCGACCGCGGCGACGCCACCGCCGAGTTCGCCCCCAACGTGGGCGTGGGCGGCGACCAGATGCCCAGCGAGTTCGGTGCCCGCGGCACCGGCGCCCAGGGCAACCGTCCCGAGGAAGGCACCCGCTGATGACCGGCCCGTACGACACCGGTGCGTCCGCCGCAGGCGGCGCGCCCGCGGGCGGGAGGTACGAGTCGGTCGGCGACGCCATCCCCGACCCGGAGCCGCTCCACGGGGCGCACGAGACCTACGCCAAGGGGGAAGTCGGCTCGATCGGCGCGCTGGTCTCCGACATCTCCAACGACCTCTCGACGCTGATGCGCCAGGAGGTCGCGCTGGCGAAGGTGGAGCTGAAGCAGTCCGCGACGAAGGCAGGCAAGGGCGCCGGGATGCTCGGCGGCGCAGGCTACGCCGCGCACCTGACGCTGCTCTTCCTGTCCATCGCGCTGTGGATGATGCTCAGCTACCTGCTCGACGACCTCGGCTGGTCGGCGCTCATCGTCGCCGTCCTCTGGGGCGTCGTCGCCGCCGTCCTGGCCGTTCTCGGCCGCAAGCAGCTCAAGCAGGTGGAGGGCGCTCCCCGCACCACCGAGACCGCCAAGCGCGTGCCCGACGCACTCAAGGGAAACGAGGACCACCGATGACCAGCACCGACCCCGGGCAGCCGGGACAGATCACCCCCAGCGAGGACCCCGAGGCGCTGCGCGCCGAGATCGAGCGCACCCGGGCCAACCTCAGCCAGAACGTCAACGCGCTCGGTGAGGCGGTGACGCCGGGCAACATCGCGCGCCGCCAGGCCGACAAGGCGAAGGGAGCAGCCGTGGGAGTGAAGGACAAGATCATGGGCACCGCAGAGAGTGCCGCCTCGACGGTCGGCGACAAGGCGTCGAGTGCCGGGGGCTCGGTCTCCGGCAGCGTCTCCGGCGCCGCCGGATCGGTCACGAGCTCGGTCTCGGGCGCCGGTCGGACGGCCCGCTCGCAGGCCCAGGGCTCACCGCTGGCCGCCGGGCTGGTCGCCCTCGGGGCGGGGTGGCTCGTCGGGTCCCTGCTGCCCTCGAGCGCCAAGGAGCGGCAGGCCGCCGTACGGCTCCAGGAGCAGGCCGCTCCGCTGGCGAGCCAGGCGCAGGAGGTGGCCAAGGAGGCCGCCCAGGAGGCCGCGCAGAACCTCAAGGAGCCCGCGCAGCAGGCCGCCGAGCAGGTCAAGGGCACGGCCCAGGAGGCCGCCGAGACCGTCCGGGCCGAGGGCCAGTCGGCGGTCGAGGACGTCAAGGGCAGCGCCCAGGACTCCAAGGAGAGCGTCCAGCAGCACCAGCAGTCGCCGAGCACCTCGCTCTGACCTGACGCTGGTCGTCGTACCGCACCCACGAAGAAGGGCCCCCGCCGAACGGCGGGGGCCCTTTCTTGTCGTGCTGCCGGTTATTCGTGGTCAGTCGGCGAACAGCTCCACCATCTCGGAGGTGAACGCGGGCAGGTCGTCGGGCTTGCGGCTGGTGACCAGGTTGTCGTCCACGACCACCTCCTCGTCGACCCACTCGGCGCCGGCGTTGCGGAGGTCGGTCTGGAGGCTGGGCCACGACGTGAGCCGACGGCCCCTGACGACGTCGGCCTCGATGAGCGTCCACGGCGCGTGGCAGATCGCGGCCACCGGCTTGCCGGCGTCGAAGAACGACCGCACCAGGGCGACGGCGTCCTCGTCCATCCGCAGGTTGTCCGGGTTCGCGACGCCGCCGGGGAGCACGAGTGCGGCGAAGGTCTCGGGGTCGGCGTCCGACGCGGTGGTGTCGACCTCGAAGGTGTCGCCCTTGTCGAGGTGGTTGAAGGCCTGGATGCGGCCGGCCTCGAGCGAGACGAGCACCGGCGTGCCGCCGGCCTGCTCCACGGCCTCCCACGGGTCGGTGAGCTCGACCTGCTCGACGCCCTCGGGGGCGACGAGGAACGCGATCCTCTTGCCGGCGAGCTGATCAGACATGGGGGTTCCTCCCTGGGTGTCCGGGTTGGGGGTGCGGGGTCTGGATGCCCCTGCCCCTACCCGGTGCAGAGCGGCGGAATCACGGTCCGTGCAGGTGTTTGCACAACGGGGTAAGGGAGATTCTTGGTTCATGAGTCATGCGGCCGACCAGGGGCCCACCTACCGGGCCGACGCGGTGACCGAGCCGAGGGAACCCACGCTGGGGAACCTCGTCTCGGACCTCTCCGCCCAGCTGCCCGAGCTGATCCGCTCCGAGCTCAGGCTCGCCCAGGCCGAGGTGGCCGAGAAGGGCAAGCGGGCCGGGATCGGCATCGGCATGTTCAGCGCCGCCGGGCTGCTCGGCTTCTTCGGGCTCGCGGGGCTGCTCACCACCCTCGTCCTCGTCCTCGACCTCTGGCTGCCCGCCTGGGCCGCCGCCCTGATCGTGACCGGGGTGCTCCTCGCCGCCGCGGCCGTCGCCGCGCTGGTCGGCAAGAACAAGGTCGCCGAGGCGGCGCCGGTCAAGCCCGAGCGGGCCATCGAGGGGCTCAAGCAGGACGTGGCGACCGTGAAGGGGGAGCGGTGAGCCAGAACCAGAGCCCCGAGGAGCTCGAGTCGCAGATCGATGAGCAGCGCGAGCAGCTCGCCGGCACCATCGACGCGCTCGCCGCCAAGCTCGACGTCAAGGCGCAGGCGCAGGCGAAGGTCACCGAGGCCAAGGAGACGGCTCGCGACCGGACCACGACGCCGGAGGGCAAGCCGCGACCGGAGCTCGTCGCGGCTGCGGCCGGGCTCGTCGTGGTCGTCGCCGCGCTCGTCTGGTGGAGGCGACGATGAGCCTCTTCAGGCGGAGCGGCAAGGGGGACAAGGTGAAGAGCGGACGGAGCGACAAGGCCGTGCCCGACCCCGACGCCCCCGGCAAGCCCGAGAGCCCCGCGGACCTCGAGAAGCCGTCGTGGAAGTACGTCGGCCGCAAGGTACTCCGCGAGTTCAGCGACGACCAGTGCACCGACCAGGCGGCGGCGCTGACCTACTACGCCGTGCTCGCGATGTTCCCGGCGATCCTCGCGCTGATGTCGATCCTCGGACTGGTCGGTCAGGCCGGGAAGGCCGTCGACACCGTCCTCTCCGTCCTCGAGCCGCTGGTCGCCCCGTCCACCCTGGAGACCATCGAGCCGGTGATCCGTGACCTCGCCACGTCGCAGGGCGCCGGGCTTACCTTCGTCATCGGTCTCGCCGGTGCGCTGTGGTCGGCCTCGGGCTACGTCGGCGCGTTCGGCCGGGCGATGAACCGGGTCTACGAGATCGAGGAGGGGCGGCCCTTCTGGAAGCTCCGCCCGCTGATGCTCCTCATCACGCTGGTCGCCGTGACGCTCTCGGCGCTCGTGCTGGTGATGCTGGTCGTCTCGGGCCCGCTGGCCGAGGCGATCGGGAACGAGGTCGGGCTCGGCGAGGCGGCGGTGACCGCGTGGCAGTGGGCCAAGTGGCCGGTGCTGCTGCTGATGGTGATGCTCGCGGTGGCGCTGCTCTACTACGCGACGCCCAACGTGAAGCAGCCGAAGTTCAAGTGGATCTCGGTCGGCGCCGCTTGCGCGATCGTCATCTGGGTGATCGCGTCTGTCGCGTTCGCCTTCTACGTCGCGAACTTCGGCAACTACAACAAGACCTACGGCTCCCTCGCCGGCGTCATCGTGGCGCTGCTGTGGCTCTGGATCACCAACCTGGCCCTGCTGCTCGGCGCGGAGATCGACTCCGAGCTCGAGCGGGGACGGGAGCTCCAGGCCGGCATCCCGGCCGAGGAGGAGCTGCAGCTTCCCGCGCGCGACACCCGCAACATCGAGAAGGCGCGGGAGAAGGAGCAGAAGGACATCGAGATGGGGCGGGCGATCCGCGAGCAGGCCGACCCCGACGGCGACGTCGCCGCGCAGTACCCCGACTCCACGGACACCCCCTCAGGAAGGAACTGACGATGAAGAAGTACACCGCCCTGTTGCTGATCGGCATCGGGTACGTCCTCGGCGCCCGCGCCGGTCGCGAGCGCTACGAGCAGATCAGGGGGTTCGCCAACAAGGTCCAGGGCAACCCGACCGTGCAGCAGACCGCGAGCAAGGCCGCCGACGTCGCCAAGGACAAGGCGCCGGTCGTCAAGGAGAAGCTCGCGTCGGTCGCCTCGTCGGGCTCCGACGACACCGGCAGCAACGGCGTGCCGATGGAGGGCAGCGCCTACCCGCGCAGCGACTCCGACGCCAAGGGCTGACCGGCCGTCCCGGCCATCACCGAGAACGCCTGACCCCTGCTCGGTCGGCACGGCCCCGCTCCGCAGACCGGAGCGGGGCCGCTTCTCGCCACCGACACCTGGAATGCCGGGTGATCACGGACGCGAGGCGAACCACGGGCGGTGCAGGTCGTCGAACCGGACGTCGTGGATCAGGGTCTCCATCGCCTGCCGGACCTCCTCCGGCATCCGCTCCTTCTCGCCCTCCCGGGCCGACTGCTCGTCGGTGAAGGCGACGGTCTGGGTGAAGGTGCCGTCGGGCTCGAGCGCCAGCGTGGCCCCGATGATCTCCGGCCGGGCCTCGCGCAGCGGCTCGGCGTCGGCGACGAGCTCCTTGAGCTTCGCCGGGTCGTCCGCCCTGCCGCGGACCACCTGCACGAACCCCGCCCCGTCGGAGCCGCCGTCGAGCAGCACCGTCACGTCGTCGCTGTCGTGGAACTCGACCGGGCCGTCGAAGCACTCCTCCATCTCCGACCACCAGGCGCCCTGCTCGGCCCGCCCCGAGTTGCGCTCCGCCGACTCGCGCGAGTCGAACCGGACGACCGCGAGGAGCCGCCCGTCGTCGGTGAACCCGTAAGTCCCTCCGAGCCAGCCGCCCGCCTCGGGCGCCTGCTCGTCCTGCCACCGCTCCAGGAGGGAGCGGGCGCGCTCCTGGTCCCGGCACCGTCCCTCGATGATCTGGATGAACACAGAACCCCTCCTCTCCTCGTCGGCCGCCGGAGGGCGGTCGGACCTCTCCCTCGGACGCTAGACCTGCGGGGGCGAGGGGGCCACGGGCAAGGCGGAGCGGTCGAGACCGGGGCGCCGTGGTGGTGCGGGTCAGCCGGCGAGGAAGCTGAGCCGGACCTGGCGGTCGCTGTTGTCGACGTTGAGGTCGACCAGGCAGATGCTCTGCCAGGTGCCGAGCGCGAGCCGCCCGCCGAGCACCGGGACCGTGGCGTACGGCGGGACGAGCGCCGGCATCACGTGCGACCGCCCGTGGCCACGGCTGCCGTGCCGGTGGCGCCACCGGTCGTCGGCCGGGAGCAGCTCCCCGAGCGCCGCCAGCAGGTCGTCGTCGCTGCCGGCGCCGGTCTCGAGGATCGCGATGCCCGCGGTGGCGTGCGGGACGAAGACGTGCAGCAGCCCGTCGCCGCGGCCCTCGGCGAACTCCGTGCACCGCGCGGTCAGGTCGAGCACGACCTCGCGGTCGCCGGTGGTCAGGTCCAGCACGGTCGAGTCCATGAAGAGCAGTCTGCCGGACCCGTGTTGAACCTGGTGGTTGACAAAGACGGTCGGCCGTGGTGATGTTCAACCATGAGGTTGAACACGAGGGGAGGGCTGCGATGACGGACGCAGCCGACGACGACCAGCTTTCGCGGGTCTTCTCTGCGCTCGCCGACCCGACCCGGCGGGAGCTCGTGGCCCGGCTCGCGGTCGAGGACGCCACCCTCACCGAGCTCGCCGCCCCGCACGACATGTCGATCCAGGCCGTGGCCAAGCACCTCAAGGTGCTCGAGGACGCCGGGCTGGTCCGGCGTACCCGAGACGCGCAGCGCCGCCCCGCGCGGCTCGAGGCGGAGGTGCTCGACCTGATGACTGGGTGGATCGAGAGGCGGCGGCGGGAGCACGAGGCGCGCTACCAGCGGCTCGACGCGCTCCTCGACCGGATGGCCGAGGACGAGGACGACAAGGACCACGACGAAGGAAGACGACGGACAGGAGAAGCATCATGAGGACCAAGCAAGAGGCGACGCTGCACGCTCCCGAGGGGCAGCCCACCATCGAGATCGTGCGGGAGTTCGACGCTCCCGTGGAGCGGGTCTACCGGGCGCACGTCGACCCGGAGCTCGTCCAGCAGTGGCTGGGGCCGCGCCGGCTGACGATGCGGATGGACCACTGGGACATCCGCCGCGGCGGCTCGTACCGCTACACCCACGTCGACACCGACGGCACGGAGTACGGCTTCTGGGGCGCGGTCCACGACGCCCGGCCCAACGAGCTGATCACGCAGACCTTCGGCTTCGACGGCGCACCCGACACCCCCTCCCTCGACAAGGCAACCTTCGAGGACCTCGGCAACGGGCGGACCCGGCTCCGCGTCGTCTCCGTCGTCCACGACGTGGCGGCGCGGGACGCGTTCCTGTCCAGCGGCATGGAGGGCGGCATGAACGAGAGCTACGAGCGGCTCGACGAGCTCCTGGAGCAGCAGTGACCGCGGCGCAGCCGCTGACCGGGCTCGACCCGGTCGCACGGCACCGCGAGGTCGCCGCCGGGTTCACCGCGCGGGTCGAGGGGGTCCCGGCCGGCGGCTGGGACGCCCCGGCCCCGGTCGAGGGGTGGGCGGCGCGCGACGTCGTCCGCCACCTCGTCGAGTGGTTCCCGGCGTTCCTGCAGGCCGGTGCCGGGGTTGCCCTGCCGTCCGGTCCGTCGGTCGACGACGACCCGGTGGCGGCGTGGCGGGTGCACAGCGACGGGGTCCAGGCGCTGCTCGACGACCCCGCGACCGCCGAACGGGTGCTGAGCAACCCGCACCTCGGGGAGCTCCCGCTCCCCGAGGCGGTCGACCGCTTCTACACCGCGGACGTCTTCATGCACACCTGGGACCTCGCCCGGGCCACCGGCCAGGACGAGACGCTCGACCCGGCGCTGTGCGAGGAGCTCCTCGCGGGGATGGAGCCGATCGAGGAGGTCATGCGGGCCAGCGGCCAGTACGGCCCGAGGGTCGCCGTGCCCGAGGACGCGACCGTCCAGACCCGGCTGCTCGGCTTCATCGGCCGGCACCCCTGAACCGAAGCAGACCGCCGATCGGTGTCACCCCGTGACACCGATCGGCGGTCCGCCTCGTCCGCGGCACTACGCTGGCTCCCCGTGTCGACCACCCCGCCCCGCTACGCCTACCTCGGGCCCGTCGGGACCTTCACCGAGCAGGCGCTCCGCTCGCTCCCGGGCACCGACGAGGCCGAGCTGCGCCCCTGCGCGACCGTGACGGTCGCCCTCGACGAGGTGCGGGAGGGCGAGGCCGACTTCGCGGTCGTGCCGATCGAGAACTCGGTCGAGGGATCCGTCCCGGTGACGCTCGACGAGCTCGCCACCGGCCACCCGCTGATGATCACCCGCGAGATCACCGTGCCGGTCGCGTTCTCGTTGCTGGTGCGCCCCGGCACCACCACCGAGGCCGTCAAGCGGGTCGGCACCCACCCGCACGCCGCGGCGCAGACCCGCGAGTGGATCGCGCGGAACCTCCCCGGCGCCGAGGTGGTGCACGCCTCCTCGACGGCCGCCGCGGCCGCTGCCCTGGCCGGCTCCGGCGAGGTGGCCTGGGACGCCGCGGTCTCGGCGCCGCTGGCCGCGGAGCACTACGGGCTCGACGTGCTGGCCTCGGGGATCGGTGACAACGCCGAGGCGGTCACCCGGTTCGTCCTCGTCACCCGGCCCGGCCCGCCGCCCCCGCCCACCGGGCGCGACAAGACGAGCCTGGTCGCGTTCATGCGCGAGGACCACCCCGGTGCGCTGCTGGAGATCCTCGAGCAGCTCACGACGCGCGGGGTCAACATGACCCGCATCGAGTCCCGGCCGACCGGCCACGCCCTCGGCGACTACTGCTTCTCGATCGACGCGGAGGGCCACGTCGCGGACCGGCGGGTCGGCGAGGCGCTGATGGGGCTGCACCGGATCTGCGCGGACGTGCGGTTCCTCGGGTCGTACGAGCGGCACGACGGCAAGGCCCCGAGCATCCGCCCCGGGACCTCCGACGAGGAGTTCGCAGCCGCCCACGAGTGGCTCGCCGCCCTCCGCCGCGGCACCCCCTGACGCTGCTCCTCCGGAAGCGTGGTTGCGACGAGCTCAACCACCCTGACCGTGTCGAGCCGCCCCTCGTGGCGTGCCGGGCGCCCGTCGTACGGCCCTCCGACTTACGCTGACCGCGCCATGAATGACTCCGCGCTCACCACCCTCGCCGTGGCGGCCCTCGTGGTCGGCGTCCTCGCCCTGCTGCTCAGCATCCTGGCCCTCCGCGGCCAGGCGGCCCGCCGCCGGCGGAGCCGGGACTCGCCGCTGCCGACCGACCTCGCCGGGCTCCGCGAGGAGGTGGAGCGGCTCCGCGGGGAGGCCGCCGGGGCGCTGCGCCGCCTCGCCGTGGTGCGGTACGACGCGTTCGGCGACATGGGCGGGCGGCTCTCGTGGTCGCTGGCCCTCTGTGACGACGAGGGCGACGGGGTCGTGATCACCTCGATCTCCGGGCGGAGCGACGCCCGGACCTACGCGAAGAACGTCGCGGGGTGGGCGTGCGACCAGCCGCTCTCGCCCGAGGAGGAGGAGGCCGTCACCCAGGCGAAGGCCTCGGGCTGACCGATCCGGTCCGGGCGCCCCTAGGGTGGGGCCGCATGGGGCTGCTCACTCCGCTCGCCGTCCGCATCGGCCACCTGTCGTGGATGCCGCGGCTGCTGCCGCAGGTCACCGCGACCGACCGGGCGCTGCAGCGGCTGACCCGCGGGCGGGTCTCGATCCTCGACGTGGCCGGGCTGCCGAACATCACGCTGACCGTGGTCGGGCGGAAGTCCGGAGCGCCGCGCTCGACCCCGCTGCTCGCCGTGCCGCGCGGGCAGGACTGGCTGGTCGCCGGCTCCAACTTCGGTGGCCCGAAGCAGCCGGTGTGGGTGGTGAACCTGGAGGCGAACCCGGACGCCGAGATCACCGTCAAGGGGCGGACCCGCACGGTCCGCGGCCGGCGGCTCGAGGGCGAGGAGCGCGAGCGGGCGTGGCAGGAGATGGTCGTGGTGTGGCCGAACTACGACCTCTACGCCGAGCGGACCGACCGGCAGATCAAGGTCTTCGAGCTCACGCCCCGCTGACGGCTCACCGGGGGACGCGGACCAGCAGCTTCCCCGGCAGGCACTCGCAGACGAGCTCCTGACCGGCCCCGACCGGGTCGCCGTCGATCTGCCGCGGGGTGTCGTGCGCGGCCCGGATCACCACCTTGCGGCCGGTCATCCGGTTGACGGTCTCGTCGAGCTTCTTGCCGCGGCTGACGACCCGGACGACGACCAGCAGCCAGTGCAGGAAGCGGCGCGGGTTCACCAGCACCACGTCGATGCGACCGTCGTCGATCGTCGCGTCGGGGAGGAGCGGCAGCCCGGCCTGGAGGAACCCGACGTTGCCGACGACGATCGTGCGCGCCCGGTGGCGGGTGAACGGCTCGTCGTCGATCGAGATGTCCACCCGGACGGCCGGGAACATCAGGTTGCGCATCCCTGAGACCACGTAGGCCAGCCAGCCGACCTTCGCCTTGATCTGGTCGTTGGCGCCTTCCATGATCGCCGCGTCGAACCCCATCCCGGCCATCACCAGGAAGTGCTCGTCCTCGCCGAGCCCGTCCCCGGCGACCCGCACCAGGTCGATGGCGCGGTCCTGGCCGGCGAGGGCCACGTCGACGGCGGCGTTGAGGTAGAGCGGCAGCGCGAGGTTGCGGGCCAGCAGGTTGCCGGTTCCGGCGGGGACCACGCCCACGGGGATCCCGGTGCCGGCGAGCTCGGCGCACACGGTCCGCACGGTGCCGTCGCCGCCACAGACGACAACCAGCTCGGCGCCGCCGAGGGCGGCGTCGTGGGCCATCGAGCGGCCCGGGTCCTCGACGGTCGTCTCGAACCACACCGGGGGGCTCCACCCGAGCTCGACGGCGCGGCGGTCCACCAGCGCCCGGAAGCCGGCCGGGTCCTCCACCTTGATCGGGTTGAGGATCACCGCGAGCTGGCGGGTCCGCGGCCCGGCGGTGGGCAGCGGGCCGCGGACCACCGACCGGGGGGTCGGGTCGAGGGCGTACGCCGACGCGCAGACCCAGAACGCACCGACGGCGAACCCGGTCAGCACGTCGGCCAGCCCGTGCACCCCGAGCAGCAGCCGGTCGAGCCCGATCAGCAGCGCGAAGAGCACCGCCACCACCGTCACCGCCCGCCGGTGGCTGCGGCGGCGTACGAACAGGGAGGCGAGGACGATCGCGATGCCCGCGGCGGTGGCCGCGTTGCTCGAGTGGCCGGACGGGAAGCCGCCGTCGCTGAGCTCCATGTGCGCGTAGTCGGGCCGCTCGCGGGAGAACAGCGCCTTCAGCGCCCAGGTCGTCAGCACGGTCCCCAGCGCGGTGAGCAGCATCCACAGCGCCGGCCGGCGGAACCCCTTCCACACCAGCCACAGCGCGACCGCGAGGGCGTAGAGGAGCATCGGCACGGTCCGTGTCAGCTCGGCGACGACACGGGCGGTCTGCTCGAGCCAGCCGTGCCGGTCGGTGAACGCGGCGATCGGCTCGCCGAACCCGTGGTCCAGGTCGTCCACCGCGTCGGGTGCGAGCCCGACGAGGAACGAGGCCGCGACGGTCCAGAGCAGGGCCAGCACCGCGGCGAGGAGCAACCGTCGGCGGGTCTCGACGCTGACCAGGACCGACCTCCTCGAACGGGTGCGCACGGGCCCGGTGCCCGACTCGCCCGCCAAGTATCCCCGACGGGAAGTCGGTCACGCGGCGTGGCGGGCCGTGGCGGCGAGCGGGCGACGCACGAGCCCGTCGCTAGGCTGGCGTGGTGATCGATCCGCGCATCCTCCGTGAGGCCCCCGACCGTGTCCGCGCCGCCCAGACCCGTCGTGGACTCTCGGCCGACGTCGTCGACGCGGCGGTCGCGGCCGACGAGCGGCGGCGCGCGACGATCGCGGAGTTCGAGCGGCTGCGCGCCGAGCAGAAGAGCCTCGGCAAGCAGATCCCCAAGGCGCAGGGCGACGAGAAGCAGGAGCTCCTGGCCCGCACCAAGACGCTCTCCGGCGAGGTGAAGGCCGCCGAGGCTGCCCAGTCCGAGGCGGAGGCGGCCTACCGCGACCTCGTGATGTCGATCCCGAACGTCGCCTCCGAGGACGCCCCGGCGGGCGGCGAGGACGACTTCGTGGTCCTCGAGCACGTCGGCGAGCCGCGGCAGTTCGACTTCGAGCCCCGCGACCACGTGGAGCTCGGCCGGATGCTCGGCGCGATCGACATCGACCGCGGTGCGAAGGTCTCCGGCGCGCGGTTCTACTACCTCACCGGGGTCGGCGCCGACCTCGAGCTGGCGCTGGTCAACCTCGCGATGGAGCAGGCCCGCTCGGCCGGGTTCACGCCGGTCATCCCGCCGGCACTGGTGCGGCCGCGGGCGATGGACGGCACCGGGTTCCTCGGCCAGGCCGCCGACGACGTCTACCGGATCGAGGGCGAGGAGCTCTACCTGGTCGGCACGTCCGAGGTGCCGCTGGCGGCGTACCACTCCGACGAGATCCTCGACGGCTCCTCGTTGCCGCGCCGCTACGCGGCGTTCAGCCCCTGCTACCGCAAGGAGGCAGGCTCCTACGGCAAGGACACCACGGGGATCATCCGGGTGCACTGGTTCGACAAGGTGGAGATGTTCTCGTACACGACGGTCGAGGAGTCCTACGCCGAGCACCAGCGGCTGCTCGCGTGGGAGAAGGAGTTCCTCACCAAGCTGGGGCTGGCGTTCCGGGTCATCGACGTGGCCGCCGGCGACCTCGGGCTGTCGGCGGAGCGGAAGTTCGACTGCGAGGCGTGGATCCCGACGCAGGGGAAGTACCGCGAGCTCACCTCCACCTCGAACTGCACCGACTTCCAGGCCCGACGGCTCGACATCCGCGGCCGGTTCCCCGAGGGCACCCGCCACCTGGCGACCCTCAACGGCACGCTCTGCGCGATGACGCGGACCATCGTGGCGCTCCTCGAGACCCACCAGCAGGCGGACGGCTCCGTCGTCGTCCCGGAGGCGCTCCGGCCCCACCTCCAGGGCCGCGAGGTCCTCGAGCCGGTGGCGAAGTGAGCGAACCGGGGACGCCCGGCTGGCAGCCCAAGGTCGTCGCCCTCGACATCGACGGGACGCTGTTCACCACGGGCCACGGGGTCGCGTCCAGCGATGTCGAGGAGACAATTACGCCGGCCGTCCAGGAGGCGATCGACCGGGCGGTGGCGGCCGGTGCGCACATCGTCCTCGCCACGGGGCGGTCGACGTTCGGCATCACGCCGGTGCTCGACATGCTCGGGCTGCCGCGCGACGGCGACACGTCGCTGGTGGTGGCCTCCAACGGGTCGGTGACCTTCTCCTACGCGCCGGTCCAGCTGCTCTCGACCGTGACCTTCGACGCCAGCCACGTCGTCCGCGAGCTGCTGGAGCACGTGCCCCAGGCGCTCGTCGCCGTGGAGGAGATCGGTGTCGGCTACCGCGTGAACCGGCACTTCCCGGCCGGCGAGATCGGCGGCGAGATGACCCTGCAGGACGTGGACCGGCTGGTCTCCGAGCCGGTCACCCGCGTCGTCATCCGTGACCCGGACTCGACCGCGGAGGAGTTCATCGAGCTCGCCGAGCGGCTCGGGCTGCACGGGATCAACTACTACATCGGCTGGACGGCCTGGCTCGACCTCGCCCCGCAGGGGGTCTCCAAGGCCTCGGGGCTCCAGTCGGTCTGCAAGGAGCTCGGTGTCGACGCCGCCGACGTGCTGGCGATCGGCGACGGCCGCAACGACGTCGAGATGCTCGAGTGGGCCGGCCGCGGCGTGGCGATGGGGCAGGCCCCGCCCGAGGTGCAGCGGGCCGCCGACGCCGTCACCCGGAGCGTGCAGGAGGACGGCGCCGCCGTCGAGCTCGCCCGCTGGTTCTGAGCCGCCGGGCGCCGCGAACTACCCTGGCACCGTGTCCCGTCGTCGCACCCCGAGGCTCGTCGCCACCGACCTCGACGGGACCCTCCTGCACAGCGACGGCACCGTCACCGACCGCACCCGTGAGGTGCTCGACGCGATCGACGAGCAGGGCGTGCAGGTGGTCTTCGTGACCGGCCGGCCGATCCGATGGATGGAGCCGCTCTGGCACCACGTCGGCGACCACGGGATCGCGATCTGCAGCAACGGCGGCATCGTCTACGACGTGCCGGGCCGCTCGGTCGTCCAGGCCCGCACGATCCCGCGCGAGGTCGGGCTGAAGGTGGCGTCGGTGGTGCGCGAGGCGATCCCCGGGACGTTGTTCGGGCTCGAGCAGACCGGCGGCTTCTCCAAGGAGCCGGTGTTCCTCCCGCGCCCCGAGGACGCCGACCGCGACGACTTCCGGATCGGGCCGCTCGAGGAGGTCTTCGACGACACGGTCGTGAAGATGCTGGCGTTCCACGAGGAGCTGCCGCCGGAGGAGTACTGGGCAGCCGTCGAGGAGCTCGTCGGCGAGTTCGTCACCACCACCTGGTCGGCGACCGGCGCGCTGGTGGAGATGAGCGGCGCCGGGGTCACCAAGGCGTCGACGCTGGAGCTGATCTGCGCCGAGCTCGGGGTCGCGGCCGAGGACGTCGTCGCCTTCGGGGACATGCCCAACGACGTCGCGATGCTCCGGTGGGCCGGCACGTCGTACGCCATGGCCAACGGGCACCCGAGCGCGCGGGCCGCCGCGCAGCACCTCGCACCCCGCCACGACGAGGACGGCGTGGCCACGGTGCTGGAGGAGCTCTTCCTCTCCTGACCCACCCTCATCCGGTGCAGCTGGGCTCCGCGTGGCCGGTTCCTCGACGCATCTGCACGGCATGAGGACCGTGCCGGCAGCTCAGGGCGCAGGAGTCAGCGCGCCACGACGGGCGGCTCGACACCCTGGACGCCGAGCACGTGGCCGGCGAGCGAGACGAGCAGCGGGACGAGCTCCTCGCGGTCGACGTGCAGGTCCATGTCGAGCGCGGAGTGCTGGGTGACCGCCGCGGTCACGACCATCTCCAGGGCGAGCACGACCCGGAGCCGCTCGGCGGGCGATCTGAGCGGGTGGTCGAGGGCGTCGACGAGCCGGTAGCCGGCCGCCTGGATCGCCTCGACGCCGGGCTCCTCGCTGCCGGGCTGCCAGGCGGCGACCATCATCCGGATCATCCCGGGGCGGTCGAGCGCCTTGCGGACGATCAGCTCGAGGAGCGAGGTCATCTGGTCGGGCCGGTCGGAGTGCGCGACGGCGTGGCCGATGATCTCCTGCACGGTCTCGGCGACCTCGTCGAGCACCGCCTTGTGGAGCGCGTCCTTGCTGCCGAACCGGTGCAGCAGCCCCGGCTTGGAGTAGCCGACCGCGTCGGCGATCTGCTGCACGGAGGTGTGGGCGAACCCGTGGGTGGCGAAGATGCCGGCCGCCACGTCGATGATGGCGTAGTCGATCTCGGCCGCGGACTGGCGCATGTGACCCCTCAGGAGCGACGGGCCGTCAGCGGCCCTGGACCATTTCGATCGATCATGAATCAGAACGGTCGGATCTGCAACTACAGGTACATGCCGCCGCTGCGGGGGTGCTCCTGTCCCTCGCCGCCCTGCTGGCCCTGCACCATGGGCCCGATCCCCTGCGGGAGGGCCCGGCGCATCTGCTCGAGCTGCGCGCGCGCCGCCATCTGCTGGGCGTAGATCGCGGTCTGGATCCCGTGGAAGAGCCCCTCGAGCCAGCCGACCAGCTGCGCCTGCGCGATCCGGAGCTCGGCCTCGGACGGCGTCTCGGAGCTGAACGGCAGGGTGAGCCGCTCGAGCTCCTCGACGAGCTCCGGCGCCAGGCCGGACTTGAGCTCGACGATGGAGGTCTCGAAGACGTCGGCGAGCCGGGTGCGCGCGGCCGGGTCGAGCGGAGCCGACTTCACCTCCTCGAGCAGCTGGCGGATCATCCCGCCGATACGCATGACCTTCGCGGGCTGCTCGACCAGGTCGGTCGGGTGGGACTCCTGCTCCTCGCCGTCGGACTCGTCGCCGGACCGCTGGCCGCCCGACACCGCCATCCCGTTCGGCCCGATCACGACGACGCGCGGGTCGTCCTGCTCACCGGCGGACTCGGGGGACTGGGGGTTGGGCTGCTCGGTCATGCCGACCAGAGTAGCCAGCCCGTGGGCGCCCGCTCCCGGGGTCACCCGGAGGTGAGCAGCACCTTCCCGATGCTCTCGCCGTTCTCGACCACGGAGTGCGCGTCCGCAGCCCGGTCGAGGGGGTACGACGTGTGCACCACCGGTTCCACGGCGCCGGACGAGACCAGCGGCCACACGTGCTCGGCGACCGCCGCGCAGATCGCCGCCTTCTCCTCGGTCGGCCGGGAGCGGAGCGTGGTGGCGATGACCGCCCCGCGCTTGCCGAGGAGCTTGGCGATGTCGAGCTCGCCCTTGGTGCCGCCCTGCATCCCGATGATCACCAGCCGGCCCTCGGTGGCGAGGACGTCGAGGTTGCGGCCGAGGTACTTCGCGCCCATGTTGTCGAGCACCACGTCGGCGCCGTGGCCGTCGGTGGCGCCCTTGAGCTCCTCGACGAAGTCCTGCTCGCGGTAGTGGATCGCGACGTCGGCGCCGAGCGAGCGGCAGACCTCGAGCTTCTCCGCCGACCCCGCGGTGGCAGCCACCCGTGCCCCGCTCGCCTTGGCCAGCTGGATCGCGAACGTGCCGATCCCGCCGGCGCCGCCGTGCACGAGGAAGGTCTCGCCGGGGCGGAGGCCGGCGACCATGAAGACGTTCGACCAGACGGTGCAGGCCACCTCGGGGAGCGCGGCCGCGGTCACCAGGTCCACCCCGTCCGGCACCGGCATCAGCTGCCCGGCGGGGACGAGCACCTTCTCGGCGTACCCGCCGCCGGCGAGCAGCGCGCAGACCTCGTCGCCGACCGACCACCGCTCGACGTCCGGCCCGACCGCGCTGACCCGGCCGCTGCACTCCAGCCCGAGGACGTCCGAGGCGCCCTTGGGTGGCGGGTAGAACCCCTGCCGCTGCAGCAGGTCGGCCCGGTTCACCGCGGAGGCGACGACGTCGACGACGACCTCGCCAGGACCCGGCTCGGGGTCCGGGTGGTCGCTCAGGATCAGGGCCTCGGGTCCACCCGGCTCGGGTGCGGTGACGGCACGCATGGGGCTCAGGCTAGGGCCCGGGGCTCAGCGCCCTCTCAGTCCGCCTGCCAGTCCGCCGGGCCAGTCCGCCTGTCAGCCCGCCGGGTCATTCCGCCTCGACCAGCTCCGGGTCGAGCTCGCTCTCGTCCACCTGGAGCGCCGCCTCGAGGTCCTCCCCGCCCTCCCACTTCTCGGCGAGGTCCAGCACTCGGGCGGCGAGGGCCTCGGTCTCCTCGACGCCGCCGCCGGCCATCGCCGCGGCGTAGCCGAGCAGGTAGGTGCTGATCGGTGCCGCCGGACGGACGACGCGGTGCGCGGCCTCGCGGGCGACGTCGAGGATCAGGGCCTCGTCGATCTCCCCCTCGATGTCGAGGACGTCCATCAGCTCGTCGATCCAGTCGTGGAGGTTCACCGTGCCAGCGTGACCCCGGGGGCGGAGAAGGTGCAACCCCTCCCGGCGCCGCCGATCAGGACGGTCCGCCGGTCCCGCGCTCCCGCAGCGCCAGCAGGTCGCCCCAGGTGTCGACGTCGAGCGCCTCGTCCCCGACCGCGGCCACCTCGGCCAGGGCGAGCGGGGCGAGGAGCCGACGCACCGACAGCCCGTGCTCGTCCTCGTGCCGCTCCGGGCGGACCCGCTGCAGGGCGCTCCAGCGGTAGACCCCGCACAACGGCTGCCGTCGGGCGTCGCCGTCGACCAGCACCGCCCCGTCGTACGCCGGGGTGAGGGCACCCGCCAGCCGGGCGAACGTGCCGGGGGTGACCCGGGGCATGTCGACCGCCAGCACCTGCAGCAGGTCGCAGGGGCGGTAGAACGCGTCGACCCCGGCGAGGAGGCCGGCGGCCGGTCCCCCTCCGCGCGGGTCCTCCCGGGTGAACGTGACCGGCCGGGTCGTCGGGACCGCCTCGCCGACCACCACCACCTCGACCGCGGTCACCGTCGCGGCCAGCGCCCGCTCGAGGAGGGTCAGGCCGTCGAGCTCGATCGACGCCTTGTCGGCGCCGTCCATGCGGACCGCGGTGCCGCCGGTGAGCACGACCGCGCCGACGCGCCCGAGGTCCTCGCGCCGGTCCGTCCCCCCGTCGTCCATGGCGCCAGTCTGCCCCGCGCCGGGCGCAGTGGCAGGCTGGGCACATGGCCAGCGACCCGACCAGCCTCCGGACCACCGTCGCGCTCGTGCAGGTCGCCGCTTCCCGCGACCCCGGGGAGAACCGGGAGCGGCTGGCCGCGCTCGACGTGCCCGACGCCGGCCTCGTGGTCCTGCCCGAGGTGTTCCAGCGCGACCTGGGGAAGCCCGGCGACGACCTGGCAGGCGACGCCGAGCCGCTCGACGGGCCGTTCGTCGACGCGCTCACCGCCAAGGCGCGCGCGCACGGCGGCACGTGGATCGCCGGGATGGTCGAGCGGAGCGAGGACCCGACCCGCCCGTACAACACGCTCGTGGTCGTGGACCCCGACGGGCTGCGGGCGTCGTACCGCAAGATCCACCTGTACGACTCCTTCGGCTTCAAGGAGTCCGACCGGCTCGTGGCCGGGCCGCGGACCCCGACCGTCGTCGACGCGGCGGGGCTGCGGGTGGGGCTGATGACCTGCTACGACCTGCGGTTCCCCGAGCTCGCGCGGGAGCTGTCGAGGGTCGGCGTCGACCTCCTCGCCGTGCCCGCCGCCTGGGTCGCCGGGCCGCGCAAGGTCGCGCATTGGCGGACGCTGACGGTCGCGCGCGCGGTCGAGAACGTCGCGTACGTCGCCGCGGTCGGCCAGCCCGCGCCGCGGTACACCGGCCACTCGATGCTCGTCGACCCCCGCGGCGACGTGGTCGTCGAGGCCGGCGACGGGGACGCCGAGGTGGTGGTCGGCGAGGTCTCGACCGCGCTGCTCGCCGAGGCGCGCGAGGAGAACCCGTCACTGCTCAACCGGCGCGACGACCTGCCCTGGCACTGACCCGCTCCGCCCTGTCGAACGCGCGGGTAACCGCCGTCACGGAGTAGGTTCCGCGCCATGGCGCGCTCCCCGAAGTCCGTGCAGATCCAGGCCGAGATGGTAGCGAACGTGATGACGGTGTACGTCGGCCCCGGCGACCGGGTGCGTCCGGGGGACACCGTGGCGCTGCTGGAGTCGATGAAGATGGAGATCCCGGTCCTCTCCGAGCACGACGGCACGGTCACCGCGGTCAACGCCGACGCCGGCGACGTGGTGCAGGAGGGCGACGCCCTGGTCACGCTCGACCTGGCCTGAGCGGACCGCCGTACACTCCTCGCGGCGGCGCGCCCGCCGAGGAGGGGTGCCGGAGTGGCCTATCGGAACCGCCTTGAAAGCGGTCGCTGGCAGTGATGTCAGCCGCGGGTTCGAATCCCGCCCCCTCTGCCGACCCGGCTCGTGCCTGGGATGTCCGACCCGCCGTGCGGGCGGCTGGGATACCTTCGCCCCTATGGACGGGGAGACGCCGACGATCGTGCTCGTCGACGACGCGTCCGAGGTCCGTCTGCTGGTCAAGACCCGGCTGCGCATCTCGGGTCGGCTGCAGGTCGTGGGCGAGGGTGCGGACGGCCAGGACGCCGTGACGCTGGCCGGTGAGCACCGGCCCGACCTGCTGCTCCTCGACGTCTCGATGCCGGTCGTCGACGGGCTCGAGGCGCTCGCCGCGATCCGCGAGGCCTCCCCGGCGACGAAGATCGTGCTCTACAGCGGCTTCGAGGAGCAGGGGCTCGCCGCCCGGGCCGAGGAGCTCGGCGCGGCGGCGTTCGTCGAGAAGTCGCTGCCGATCGAGGCGCTGATCGACCGGCTCGTCGCGATCGCCGACGACACCTGGAGCCCCCGCCCCGCGGCGCAGTGGGGCGAGGAGGTGCCGGCCCCTGCCTCGTCGGTCGACCAGCAGGTCCTCGACGAGCACCTCGAGCGGTTCCGCGAGGTCTTCGACCAGGCCGCGATCGGGATGGCGACGATGACGCTGACCGGCACGCTGGTGCGGGTCAACGACGCCTTCGCGACGCTCATGCGCCGCCCCGCCGCGTCGCTGGTCGGTCAGCCCTACCCCGAGCTCGCCGCGAGCGGCTACGACGACGTCGCCGCGGCGATCGCCACCGCCCGCGAGGACGAGGTCGGCGTCGCCCGCGTCGAGCACGACGTGGCCGCCGGGCAGGGCCAGGCTGCCGCGACCGTCGTCGCCACCGCGGCCGCCATCCGCGACAGCTCGGGCCGGCCTCTCTACCTCTTCCTCCAGGTGCAGGACATCACCGCCGAGCGGCAGGCGGCCGAGGAGCTGCGCCGCAGCGAGGAGCGGTTCCGGCTGCTCGTCGAGGCGGTCGAGGACTACGCGATCTTCATGCTCGACCCCGACGGCCGCGTGGCGTCGTGGAACGCCGGTGCCCAGCGGAGCCAGGGCTACACCGCCGACGAGATCATCGGCCAGCACTTCCGGGCGTTCTACCCGCCCGACGTCGCCGCTCGCGGCCATCCGGAGTACGAGCTCGAGGTGGCGCTGCGCGAGGGGTCGTACGCCGAGGAGGGGTGGCGGGTCCGCAAGGACGGCACCTCCTACTACGCCTCGGTCGTGATCACCGCGGTGTACGACGACCGAGGCCGCCACGTCGGGTTCGCCAAGGTCACCCGCGACATCACCGACCGGCGCGAGGCCGACGAGGTGCTCCGCCAGAGCGAGCAGCGGTTCCGGCTGCTGGTCGAGGCGGTCGAGGACTACGCGATCTACATGCTCGACCCGGTCGGCCGGATCGTGAGCTGGAACGCCGGCGCGGAGCGGATCAAGGGGTACCCCGCCGACGAGATCCTCGGCCGCCACTTCCGGGTCTTCTACCCGCCCGAGGTCGCCGCCCGCCGCCACCCCGAGCACGAGCTGGAGATGGCGCTGCAGGACGGCCACTACGAGGAGGAGGGGTGGCGGGTCCGCAAGGACGGCAGCCGGTTCTGGGCCAGCGTGCTGATCACCACGATCTACAACGCCGACGGCGACCACGTCGGCTACGCCAAGATCACCCGCGACACCAGCGAGCGGCGCCGGCTGGAGCAGGAGCGCGAGCGTGCCCTCGAGGCGGTCGGCGAGGCCAACGCGGAGCTGGAGGCCCTGAACGAGCGGCTCCGTCGCTCGGCCGAGGACCAGGCCCAGTTCCTCGCCGTGACCGCCCACGAGCTGCGGACGCCGATCGGCGTGCTGGGCAACTCCGCCGAGCTGCTCTCCCAGCACTGGGACGCCCTCGACGAGACCGAGCGGCAGGAGCTGTTCGGCGCGATGACGTCGAGCACCGGGCGGCTGCGACGGCTCCTCGACGACCTGCTCACCGCCTCCCGGCTCCAGGCCCGGGCGCTGTCGATGCAGACCGGTCCGGTCCCGCTGCGCCACGTCGTGGAGGAGGCCGCGGCGACCTGCCGGCGGTCGTGGCCCGGCGCCGAGGTGGTCGTCGAGGACGGTGCCGACCTCGTCGTGCAGGGCGACCACGACCGGCTGGTGCAGGCGCTCGACAACCTGCTCGGCAACGCCGTACGCCACGGGGAGCCGCCGGTCCACGTCGTGGTGCAGGACGCCGACGACCACGTGGACATCCGGATCCGCGACAGCGGTTCCGGGGTCGCGCCGCAGGTGCGACCGCGGCTGTTCGAGCGGTTCGCCACCGGGGTGTCGAAGGGCGGCACCGGGCTCGGGCTGTTCATCGTCCGGGAGCTCGCGCGGGCGCACGGCGGCGACGCGTTCTACGACGCCGAGGACGGTGGAGCGGGGGCGTTCGTGATCCGGCTGCCGCACCCCGGATGACCGGCGCGCGACCCCCGGGATCAGGGTTCCCGGAGGGCCCGGCACCCCGGAAAACGAAGGTCCGGGCAGCATCGGCGACGAATCACTACACTGAGCCGGTGACCACCCGGGTCCTGCTCGTCGACGACGTCGCGCACATGCGTCTCCTGGTCCGCACGGCTCTCCGTGTGCGGGGCGGTTTCGAGGTCGTCGCCGAAGCCGCCGACGGGGTCGGCGCGGTGGCGCAGGCCGAGAAGCTCGAGCCCGACGTGGTCG
The DNA here is from genome assembly GCF_008087345.1 of Nocardioides caldifontis. GTDB lineage: Bacteria > Actinomycetota > Actinomycetes > Propionibacteriales > Nocardioidaceae > Marmoricola_A > Marmoricola_A caldifontis. Next base: position 467,201 of record NZ_VHIB01000001.1, read on the forward strand.
TCCTCGACCTCGGGCTCCCCGACCTGGCGGGCCGCGAGGTGCTCACCCGGATCCGCCAGGTCTCGCCGCGCACCAAGGTCGTGATCTTCTCCGGCGCCGAGGCGGCCGCGGAGTCGTTCGAGGACGAGGGGGTCGCGGGTTACGTCCGCAAGGACGAGGCGATCGACTTCCTCGTCGACCTCCTGCAGTCCGTGTCCGAGCCCCAGAAGGTCGAGGCGGAGCTCCAGCTGCCCCGCGAGCTGACGAGCGTCCGGCTCGCCCGCCGCTTCGTCGCCGAGCACCTCGAGGAGTGGGGGATCGAGGAGCTCCTCGACGACGCGCTCCTGGTCACCAGCGAGCTCGCCGCCAACGCGATCACCCACGCCGAGTCGGCGTGCAAGATCCGGATCTCCCGCACCCCGTCGAGCGTGCGCATCGACGTCATCGACGCAGGGTCGGGCACCCCGGAGCCCCAGCCGCCGAGCTCGACCTCCGAGCACGGGCGCGGTCTGCACCTCGTCGACGCGATCACCAGCGCGTGGGGGCTCGACGACATCCCGGGGGACGGCAAGGTCGTGTGGGCCGAGCTGGCCCGGCCGGCCTGAGGGCTCCTGCCTACTCCGAGCCGCCGACCTCCATCGCCACCCCGTCGTACAGCAGGTCGCTGACGCGCTGGTGGTGGTGCTCGAGGTCCTGGACCAGCCGCCCCACCGTCGCCCGCACCGACTCCGCGTCGGCGGAGTCGACCATCGGGTGGATCACCGAGACCTTCGCGAGCAACCGGTTGCGCTCCCGGAGGAGGTGGCCGGCCCGCGCCTCCAGCCAGCCGTCGGGGGCGTCGGCGCGCTCCTCGGAGAGCTCCTGGTAGACCTCCCCGAGCCTGGCGCGGACCAGCTCGCGCCACGACAGGTCGGGTGGCCGACCAGGGGTGACCGGGCGTGACACTGCTGAGTCCAACCGGGCGACGGCCTCTTCGAGACGGTGCATGGGCAGTACCTCCGCTCGCCTGGACTCCCGAGTGTGAGGCCGCTCACGTCAAGAGGCAAGGGCCACGTCCGCTGGTCCGGTCTTCGCACGGGCGTGGGGTTCAATTCGTCCCGTGCCCACCCAATACCGCTTCTCGCCCGCCCTGGTGATCCGCTCCCTCGGGGCGCTGCTGGTCCTGCTCGGGCTGGTCGTCGTGGTCGTCGCGCTGCTCGTCTCTGCCGCCGACCTGCCCCGGGCGCTGCTCAGCGTCACGGTCGTGCTGGCGGTGTCGGTGGTGGTGGCGGCGGCCGTGCTGCTGCGGCGGGTGGTGCCGCTGGTGCGGTTCGACGACGAGGGGTTCCGGGTGCGGTTCCTCCGGGGAGCCGGGGTGAAGCAGGGGCGCTGGCGGGAGGTGGAGGACGCCGTCACCGCCAAGGTCGGCGGCCAGGACTGCGTGGTCCTGAGGCTGCGCGACGGCCGGACCACCACGATCCCCGTCGCCGTCCTCGACACCGACCCCGCGACCTTCGTGGCCGACCTCCGGGCGCGGCTCGACAAGGGCCACGGCTACCGCCGCCTCCGCTGACCGTCTCCCGTGGTTGGTGTTGAGCCGCCCTTCGTGGCGCGCGTGGGTGGTGTTGAGCCGCCCCTCGTGGCGCGCGTGGGTGGTGTCGAGCCGCCCTTCGTGGCGCGCGTGGGTGGTGTTGAGCCGCCCCGCGTGTCCGCCTGCACATGACAACGGCCCGCCGGGAGTACCGACGGGCCGTGCGTCCGGAGCGGAGGTGGCGGGATTTGAACCCGCGAGAGGGTTTTGCCCTCAACCCGCTTAGCAGGCGGGCGCCATAGACCGGACTAGGCGACACCTCCAGACGAGCGAGGACAGGCTACCCGGCGGGGCGGAGCCGCGGCCAATCGCACCCCGCTGGGCACCGGCGAGCCCGTCGTACGGCGCACGCGGTCCGGGCCGACGTGCACCTCGGCCGCGCGAGTGCTCCGGGGAGCCGGTCCGGAGAGGAGCTGCACGTCCGAGTGGCCCTGCGGCCATCCGTCCACCCGCTCGGTGCGCCACGAGGGGCGGCTCAACACCAACCACGCGCGCCACGAGGGGCGGCTCAACGCTTCAGCTCGGTCCACGGGCCGGCCTCGAGCTCGCCGAGCGGGGTGAGCCGCACCCACTGGATCCCGACCGGTCGGCCGTCGCGGTAGGTCACCAGCGAGATGGTCGCCTCCCGCCGCGGCTTGCTGCCGAGCGCGACCGCGTACGCAGCCCCGCCGGTGGTCCCGGTCGTGTAGGTCCAGCCGACCTCGCCGCCCTCGCCCTCGACCCGGAGCGGTCCCTGGACCTCGTGCAGGTGCCCGGCCACGACGAGGTCGACGCAGCCGCGCTCGAGGGCCGGGCCGCCCAGGTTCCGGTCGTGGACCAGCAACGTCGTGACGCGCTCGGACGACTCGCAGGCGATGTCCGCGAGCCGCTCGGCCACGTCGCCGAACGAGAGCCCGGTCTCGTCGCGCCAGTTGCCGAGCCCGCTGCTGCGCGGGTCGTCGAGGCCGAGCAGCCGGATCCCGTCGGGCCCCTCGACGACCTCGCCGTCGAGCCGGGTGAACCCGAGCCGCTCGGCCTGCTCGGGGACGTACGCGCCGTGGTCGTGGTTGCCGGCCACGAAGTAGCGGTGCTCGAAGTCGGCGAACGCCTCGTCGAGCGACTCCAGGCTGAAGGCCTCCCACGACGAGCCGGTGGAGGTGTCGTCGCCGGCGGACATCAGGAAGGTGGCGCCGGCGGCGTCCGCGACGGCCCGGGCGACCGGATCCATCCCGATGTTGTCGTGGCGGTCGGAGACCAGGACCCCGACCGTCTCGTCCTCGGACGGCTCGCGCAGCGGGAGCGACTCGGCGGCCGCCGCGGCCTCGGCGTAGAAGGCGGAGCTCTTGCGGTAGCTGTCGAGCGCCGACGCGACCAGCCGCTCGGTCCCCTGGGTCAGCAGCCCGGCGTCGACCTGGAGGTCGCGCGCCTGCGCGGGGATGGGTACGTCGGGCAGCGCCTCGGCCACCGGGCGCCACCGGGTGTCGGTGAGCCGGTCGGCCTCGTCGTCCCACGGGCGGGTCGCCACGGCGGTCAGCCCGGTGACGGCCAGCGCGCCGGTGACGCCGATCGCGGTCAGCGCGCGCCGGGAGCGGGCGAGCTCACGCCGGCGACGGGGGCCGACCAGCACCCAGGTCGCCGGTACGGCGAGCCCGGCCAGCGCACCGGTGAGCGCGGCGGCAAGCGCCATCTCGACCAGCGCCCCCCGGACCTTGGCGATCTGGCTCTCGGGTTGGGAGGCGAGGAACGCGTAGCGGTCGACGAGCTCCTCGTAGGAACCCAGCGACGTGCGCCCCAGCGCGATGTCCGCCCCGATCCGGCTGCCGCTCGGGTAGCGGAGGCTCGGCAGCACCGGCCCCAGGTCGACCGTGGCCCACCCGTCGAAGGTGGGCCGGATCTGCGCCTCGTGGCCGGCGAGCACCGTCGTCCGGCTGCTGCGGTCGAAGGTCAGCGCGCCGACGGGGACGGCGACGGCCACCCAGCCGAGCAGCAGCACGCCGGCGACCGCCAGCCGCCGCACCCGCGGGTTCGGCCACCGGGGCCACCAGCGCGGGGACGGCTCGGGCTCGGGCACGCCCCCAGGGTAGGGAGGCGCTCCCGGTCAGGCGGCGACGCGGGTGCGGGTGCCCCGCGACTGCCGGGACCACGCCCAGTCGGAGCCGAGCGCCCGGTAGGGGCGCTGCGGGTCGACGCCGGCGCGGCGGAAGGTGTCGCGGACCTGGTCGACGATCTTGCCGTGCGGGAGCGTCCGGTTCGCCAGCACGGTCCCGGCGATCAGGCTGCACCGGTGCTGGCCGAAGGGGCGGCCGTCGGCAGGGTTCTGGGCGAGTGCGGCACCGCGACCGAGCCGCAGGGTGAGCGCCGGCACGGTGGTCGCGAGGAACGGGCGGATGTCGTTCAGCATCGCCTCGACAGGGTCGTGCAGCGCGTCGAGCGCGTCCGCCGGCAGGTAGAGCACGGTCGAGTCCGGGCTCGGGACCGTCTGGCCGAGCGCCCGCGAGGTGAGCAGCCACGGCTGGTCCCACCGCTGGGCGTGCGCGGTCACGGCGGCGACGGTGTGCAGCGCGGTGTGCGGCGCGCAGGCGAGGAAGAGGCGGACCAGGTCGCTGCCGCGGCACTCGCGGTCGTCGGTCCAGTGCTCGCCCCAGGTGCGCCAGGGCGGGGTGGCCGGCAGGGAGCGCGCCGACCGGTCGGAGGCGGTGGCCTGGGCCGGGACCGTGGTCTCGGGCCCCCGGCCGAGGTACCACCGCTGGTAGAGGAATCGGGTCAGCGGGCCCGGCTCCTCGAGGTGGGCCCCCGCGACGGCGCGGCGGGCCAGCAGCACGGCTCGGTCGATCTCCTGGTGGTAGCTCATGCCTCCTCAGGAGCGGGCCGGGTGCCGGTTGATACAGGACCGAAGAAGTTTTTCGAAGGACGTATCACCGCTCGCCCCGGCGGCTCCTCCACCACGTGCCGACAGGCAAGGGGTACGTCCGGCGGCTCGACCTCCGTGGGGGTGAGGTCGAGCCGCCGGTGGTGCCCCCAGGGGCCCCCGGACGGGTGCCGGGAGCCCCTGACGGCACGGCAGGGCCGGCAATAGCCTTGCGGACGCCGGTAGTGCTCGGGCACTCGCGGAGACCAGGACGGACCAGGACTCGGAAGGAAGCGGGGCAGAGGGGCTGATGGTGGGACCAGCGGAGGGCAACGGCGGACGACGGGGTGGAGCCGCGCGTCGCGCGCGAGCGAGGAGGTATCCCGGCGACCACTCCTCGCGGTACTTGAACGTCCGGGTCCTCGACCCGGTCACCGCCTACCAGCTGACCGGCCAGGGGGCCGTCCGGCCGACCGCACACCTCGCCGACACCTTGCTGGTGCGGGGCTCGTCGGGGCGGGTCACGACCGCGCTCGACGAGGTCGCGGCCGCGGCGGGGTTCCGGCTGCAGTGGGACGAGCGCGGCGAGCGTGAGCGCGCGCTGCTCGACGAGGCGCCCCTGGACGACGCGCAGCGTGCGGAGCTCGCGGCGGTCTGGGTGCGCTGCGCCCGGCTGGTGCCGTCCGACGAGCACAGCGGCGCCTTCAAGCCGATCGACACCTGGCGGCTGCTGCAGGACTACCGCGCGCGGATCGGCGGCCCCGGCGCGGAGGGGTACTACGACGTCGCCCTCGACCACCCCGCCATCGCCGACCCGGTCACCTCCGGCCACCCGGTCACGTCCGGCCACCCGGTCACGTCCGGCCACCCGGTCACGTCCGGCCACCCGGTGACGTCGGGTCACCCCGTCACCTCTGGCCACCCCGTCACCTCTGGCCACCCCGTGACGTCGGGCCACCCCGTCACGTCGGGTCACCCGGTCACGTCCGGTCACCCGGTCACGTCCGGCCACCCGGTCGTCACCAACCCCGGCGTGCTGATGTACGGCCAGGCCGGGTACGGCGGACGCCAGCCCGTCGCCTGGCTCGGCCGCCCGCCCGTCCCGTCGTACGACCTGACGAAGCTGGCGCGGCCGGTCGTCGCCGTCCTCGACACCGGCATCGGCGAGCACGACTGGCTGACCGACGAGTTCGTCCGCCGCGACGTGCAGGTGATGGGCATGCGCATCGGGATCGACCCGGCCACCGTCGCCGCAGAGCTGCACGGCACCAGCGACCCGCTCCTCGACGAGCTCGACCCGGACGCCGGCCACGGCACGTTCATCGCCGGGCTCGTCCGGCAGGCGTGCCCCGAGGCGCTGCTCCTCGACGTGCCGACGTACGGCAACGACGGGCAGGTCTCGGAGTTCGAGCTGCTGCGCTGCCTCCAGCTGCTGGCGCTGCGCCAGGTGCTCGGCCGCAACGGCGACCCCGACCACCTGCCGGTCGACGTCGTCTGCCTCTCGCTCGGCTACTACCACGAGGAGCCGGAGGACGCCGCGACCGATGCGCTGCTGCGCGGTCCGCTCAAGCTCCTCGGGCAGTACGGCGCCGCGGTGGTGGTCTCGGCGGGCAACGACGCCACCTCGCGGCCGATGTACCCCGCCGCCTTCGCCACCTGCGAGGACGGGCTGGTGGAGGAGCGGGACGGCCGGCCGTGCGTCGAGCTGTGCTGCGTCGGCGCGCTCAACCCGGAGGGCACGATCGCGCTGTTCAGCAACGACGGGCCGTGGGTGAAGTACCTCCGCCCCGGCGCCTCGCTGGTGAGCACCTTCCCGAAGAACTACGACGCGTCGCTGCAGCCGCGCAACCTGGTCCGCAACCACCGCGGCGAGTACCGCGCGGCCCCCGACCCGGACGACTTCTCCTCCGGCTTCGGGGTGTGGAGCGGCACCTCGTTCTCCGCGCCGGTGTTCGCCGGCGAGCTCGCCGCCGCGCTGGCCGAGCGGTGCGCCGAGGGGTACCGCCCGGCCGACAACGCGGAGGCGGTCGCGACCTTGCAGGCGCTCGTCGACGCGATGCCGACCGGCCGCGACAGCGCCGAGGAGCCGTCGTGATGCGCGCGGTCGGCCCGCAGCAGGGCGACACGCTGGTCGACCGGGCGAGCGAGGCGTTCGACCGCTACCAGCGCGGCGAGCGCTCGGCGTTCGACGACCTCGTCGAGGTGGCGACGCCGCTGATGTGGCGGACCGCGCGCGGCGCGGGGCTCGACCAGGCGACCGCGGAGGACGTCGTGCAGACGGTGTGGATGAGCCTGCTGCGCACGGCGGAGTCGGTGCGGGACCCGCGGACGGTGGTCAAGTGGCTGCTCACCGCGACCAAGCGCGAGTCCTGGAAGGTCGCCCAGCGGGCGCGCCAGGACCGCCAGCGCGCTGCCGGGTTCTTCGGCGTCGACGACGAGGAGATGCTCGACCTGCCGGTGCCGCCGGAGAGCGCGCCGGACGAGATGGTCTTCGCCGACCACCGGCAGCGGGCCCTGTGGGGCCACGTGCAGTCGCTGTCGCCGCGGTGCCGCCAGCTGATCGGCGTCATCGCGTTCGCGGACCGGCCCGACTACTCGTCGCTGGCCGAGTCGCTGGGCATGCCGGTGGGCAGCATCGGGCCGACGCGGGGCAGGTGCCTGGCGAAGCTGCGTGACGAGCTGTCACGCGACCCCCTCTGGGAAGGAATCACGGGATGAACGGGGACGACATGACGCGCGGCGGGACCGGCAGCGGTGGTAGCAACGAGGACCGGCTGGCAGCCGAGCCGCTCGACGACAGCGACGTGTCGGTGCTGCAGGAGGTGGCCGCGCTCTACGAGCAGGTCGACCCCGTGCCGCCGGACCTCGTGGACCGCGTGAAGTTCTCGCTCGCCCTGGACGAGATGTTCTCCGAGGTCGCCCGGATCACCCGGCTCCCCGTGGACGCGATGGCGGTGCGCAGCGAGCCGACCGCAGAGGTACGCACCGAGACGCTCACCTTCTCCACCGACGAGCTGACCGTGATGGTGAGCGTGTCCCGGGGCGGTCGGGCCGGGCTGCGCATCGACGGGTGGGTCGCTCCGGCCGGGGTGACGACGGTGCAGCTGCGGCTCCGCGACGAGACCCGCGAGCTCGTCACCGACGAGTCCGGCCGGTTCGTCCTCGAGGGGCTCCCCGAGGGGTTCGCGCAGATGACGTTCCGCTCGTCGCGGGAGGAGCGCGGTTCGGTCGTGACACCGGTGTTCGAGCTGTAACCTCAGGCGGGTGGCCAGCCCCGCCGTCAGCTTCGAGGCGCTGGAGGCGGAGATCGAGCAGGCGGTCCTCGCGTTCCGGAGCGGCCGCCCGGCCCAGTCGGTCCGACGGCTGCGTGCGGTGCGCCGGCGCGCCGAGCGGTGGGTCGCCCTCGATCCCTCCCGCGCGCGGGCGATCCAGGCCCGGACGCTGATGAGCGAGTCGGCGCCGACCTTCGAGATCGCCGGCGACCTCGACGAGGCCCTCGCACTCCTGGCGCAGGCCGAGGAGACCGCGCTCGCCGTCGCCGCCCGTGAGGCGTCCGGCGACCCGCCGGCCCTGGTGCCGATGGTCCGAGGCCAGCGGGCGCTGATGCTGCTCCGGGCGGGCCGGACCGCCGAGGCGTTGGCGGCGTTCGACGAGGCGGTGGCCACCCTCGACCAGGCGCCGCTGGTCGACCGGGCGATCATCCTGCTCAACCGCGGGGCGCTCCACCTCGAGCTCGCCGACATCGACGCCGCGCGCGCCGACCTCGAGGCCTCGGCGGAGCACGCCGCCGCCGCGAAGGACCGGATGCAGCAGGCGATGGCGTCGCACAACCTCGGCTACGTCGCCTTCCTCGACGGCCGCCTCCCGCGCGCGCTGGCCGACCTCGAGGTCGCCGCGGGCGCCTACCCCCTCGGTCCGCACCCGACGATGCTGCTCGACCGGGCCCGGGTGCTGCGGGAGGCCGGGCTGGTCACCGAGGCCGACGAGCTGCTCGAGCAGGCCGCCGCGGTCACCGCCGAGCACCGGCTGGTGCAGGACCTCGCCGAGATCGAGCTGGTGCGGGCCGAGTGCGCCCTGGTCCGCAACGACGCAGCCCGCGCTCGCGGGTTCGCCGCCTCGGCACGGCGCCGGTTCGGCCGCCGCGGCAACGTCCGCTGGCTGCGCCGGGCCCAGCTCCTCGAGCTCCGGTGCGAGCGGCTCGCCGCCGACGACCGGAGCCCCCGTGCCCGGCGTACGGCGTTGCTGGCGACCGCCGAGCGCGCCACCGCGCTGGCCGAGGCCTGCCGTGCCGAGGGGCGCCGCGACCTGGCCCGCAACGCGGGGCTGCTCGCCGAGGAGTGCCGGATGCTGGCCGGGGACCCGCCGGCCGACCGGCTGCCGACCGTGCGCGCGACCGACCCGCTGACGACACGGATGCAGACCCGGGAGGTCCGCGCGCTGGCGGCCCGGTGTCGCGGCGACCTCCCGGCCGCGGCACGGGAGGTGCGTCGGGGGCTGACCGAGCTCGGCGGCTACCAGCACTCGTTCGGCTCGCTCGACCTGCGCACCGCCAGCGCCGTCCACGGGGCCGGCCTCTCCCGGATCGGGCTCGACGTCGCGCTGGCCAGCGGCTCGCCCGCGCGCGTGCTGCACCTGGTGGAGCAGTACCGCGCCGTCTCCACCCGGCTCCCTCCGGTCGGGCCGCCCGGCGACGAGCGGACCGCCCGGCTGCTCACCGAGCTGCGCCGGGCCGAGGAGGAGGCGCGCGGGCTCGAGGGCGACGCCGAGGGCGAGGACCGGCTGGCCGCGCTGCGCGCGGAGGCCTCGCGGCTGCAGGGGGAGATCCGCTCCCGGGCGTGGGAGCTCGAGGCGGAGCACGGCTCGGTCGACGAGGCGCCGCGGTGCGTCCGGGTCCGGGAGGCGGCGGCCGCCTCGGGCTCCGCCTTCGCGACGTACGCGCGGCACGACGGCCGGTGGGTCGCGGTGTCGGTGCGCGGGTCGAAGGTCGAGCTCCACGACCTCGCGCCGGTCGGCGACGTGAGCGGGCTGGTGACCCGGGTCCGTGCCGACCTCGACGCGCTCGCCCTGCCGCACCTGCCGCCGCCGATGCTCGCGGCGGTCCGGGGGAGCCTGGACGCGGGGCTCGCCCGGCTCGACACGCTGCTGGTCGCGCCCTTGCGCGCGCAGGGCCGGCCGCTGGTCGTCTCCTGCGGCGGCGACCTGGTGATGCTGCCCTGGGGGCTGCTGCCGAGCCGGGTGGGCACCTCGACGGTGGTCACGCCGAGCGCGTCCTTCTGGCTCGCCGGGCTCGACACGCCCGGGCGGCCCGCGGATCCGCGGGTGGTGGCGGTGGCCGGCCCGGACCTACGGCTCGCCGCCGACGAGGCCGTCGAGGTCGCCGGCACCTGGAAGGGCGGCCGCGCGCTGACCGGTGCCGAGGCGACCACCGCCGAGGCGCACGCCGCGCTGCTCGGCGCCGACCTGGTGCACGTCGCCGCGCACGGCCGGCACCGCCCGGACAACCCGCTGTTCAGCTCGGTGCGGATGGCCGACGGCGACCTCTACGCCTACGAGGTCGACCCCACCGCGGCGGGCGGTCGGACCGCGGGGTGCGTGGTGCTCTCGGCGTGCGAGGCGGGGCTGGCGACGGTCCGTCCGGGGGACGAGTCGTTGGGGCTGACGCACGTGCTGCTCCAGCTCGGCACGCGTTCGGTCGTTGCGGGGGTGGCCCGAGTGCGCGACGATGTCTCCGCACGGCTGATGAGGCGGGCGCACCACGCCATGACTCTCGGGGCCGATGCCGCTGCGGCCGTGGCCGACGCACAACACCAGTCTCTTGAAGAAGGGGCCCCAGCGGCGTTCGTGTGCTTCGGTGCAACGTGGTGAGAGGGCGATCCGCCGCCTGAGCCGCGCTCCCTCCTGCCTTTTTGCAGAAACTTGCAATGCAAGGAGCCGCATCGCCGTGAGGTGGCTCGGGGGTGGGCGAAATGCCCACAATGGTGGCGGCCGCTCAGGCCGAACCCCCCGGATCAAGAGGAAACCATGATGAAGAACCACACGGCGAAGAAGCTCTTCGGCGCGCTGCTCGCAGCCGTCACGCTGACCATGGTCACCTCCGTAGCCCCCGCGTCGGCCGCCACGACGATCGGCGACGGGACCACCCTGAAGAGCGACACCAGCGGCTCCACGGCCCAGGTCCAGCGCAAGGACACGGGCTGGGGCAGCTTCTGACCAACTGAACACGGAAGCAGGCTGAGGGATCCCCACCAACCCCCGACCCCGAAGCCGCGCGACCGGGACGGCCCGGCGTTCCCACCCCACCTCGACGCCGCACCCCGAATCACAGGCCCGTCCCGGTCGCCGAGGGGCAGCATCCCCGATGCTGCCCCTCGTTCCGTCTCGTGGCTCGGCGGGGGCTCTCCGCTCTGCTCGGGGAGCGGAGCCCCCGCCGGAAGACTTCTCCTCCGCCCCCGTGACCGGAGCTCCGGTCAGCCGACGGCCCCGCGTCCGGCGTACGGCGGTCGGAGCTGGCCGTCGTGGGACTGGCTCATCGCCCACCCGAGCTGGAACCGGGTCTGCACGCCGTACTCCTCCTTGAGCGCGGCGATGTAGGAGGCGTACGTGCGGGCGCTGACGCCGAGCCGCTTGGCGCTGACCACGTCGCTGTGCCCCTCGACGAGCATCCGCAGCGTCATCGCGCGGACCTCGCCGGCGATGGTCCGCGCCACCGCCTCGCCCTCGACGGTGAACGGCAGCGCCCGCTCCCAGGCGCGCTCGAAGATGTCGACGAGGTAGGCGACCACCGACTTGTCGTGGATCGCGATCGCGACGGCGTGGTTCTCGGTCGCCGGGATGATCGCGGTGTGCCGGTCGAAGACCAGCAACCGCTTGAAGAACTCGTCGGAGGTGCGCACCTCGGCGCCGAGGGCGACGACGTCGGAGACGTACTCCCGGGTGGCCGGGCTCTGCCGTGCGGAGTGCTGGTAGAGCGTGCGCATCGCGATGCCGCGGCGGAGGGCCGCGAGGTCGCGCGGCTCGGCCTGGGCGAGGTCGCTCTTGGGGCGCTTGCCGTAGGGCTGCGCGGTGAGCAGCTCGGTGCGGCAGTCGTTGAGCTGGGTGTCGATGAACCGGTTGATGTTCTCGACGCCGTGCACCTCGGTGAGGGTGCGCTGGAGGTTCAACGACGAGCCGCGGTAGACCTTGCCGAGCCGGCTGAAGGTGTCGTTCCAGCGCGCCGACTCGGCGAGCAGCTCGCTGCCGCGCTGCGCCATCGGGACGACCAGCTGGTCGGAGGCGGCCGACGGGTCGACGGGGTGCCAGCGGCGGGCGTGGTCGTCGAAGGTGAAGAGCCCGAGCTCGGTGAGGAGCTCGAGGGCGGTGCGGCGGGGGGTGCCGAGAGCGAAGTCGGCGTCGCTCTCGTCGATCCACCCTTGGGAGACGGCCGTCTCGTAGACGTCGGTGCCGATCTCCTCGACGACCTCGTGCTCCGCCCTCCCCGGGGTCCCCGCAAGGGCCCGGGAGAGGGCGGACTGCACGAGCTCCGTCATGTGCCCCATGATGCCCGAGCCGTGGGACCCGGGCGAGGCGAAGTGCTGCAGGTGGGTGTCAGAGGCCGAGGCGGGCCTTGAGCCCGTCCAGCTCGGTCCAGAGGATCGCCGGCAGGTCGTCGCCGAACTTCTCGAACCACTCCTGGATCTGCGGGATCTCGGCCTTCCACTCCTCGACGTCGACCTTGAGGGCCTCCTCGAGCTGCTCCGGCGTCATGTCGAGCCCGTCGGTGTCGAGGGCGTCGACGGTCGGCACGTGGCCGATCGGCGTCTCGACGGCGGCCGCCTGGCCGTCGATGCGCTCCACGACCCACTTGAGGACGCGGCTGTTCTCGCCGAACCCGGGCCAGAGGAAGTCGCCGTCCTCGTCGCGGCGGAACCAGTTGACGTAGAAGATTCGCGGCATCTTCGAGGCGTCGTTGTCCTTGCCCATCGCGATCCAGTGGCTGAAGTAGTCACCGGCGTTGTAGCCGATGAACGGCAGCATCGCCATCGGGTCGCGGCGGACGACACCGACCGCGCCGGTCGCGGCGGCGGTGGTCTCGCTGGAGAGCGTGGCTCCCATGAAGGTGCCGTGGGTCCAGTCGCGGGCCTCGGTCACCAGCGGGATCGTCGTCTTGCGCCGGCCGCCGAAGAGGATCGCGTCGATCGGGACGCCGCGCGGGTCGTCGTACTCCGGGGCGAGGATCGGGCACTGCTTGATCGGCGTGCAGTAGCGGCTGTTCGGGTGGCTGGACGGCTCGTCGGAGTCCGGAGTCCAGGGCTGGCCCTTCCAGCTGGTGGCCTTCGCCGGGGGGTTCTCCAGCCCCTCCCACCAGATGTCGCCGTCCTCGGTCAGCGCGACGTTGGTGAACACCGAGTTGCCCAGGTTGATGGTGCGCATCGCGTTGGGGTTGGTGTGCTCGTTGGTGCCCGGCGCGACGCCGAAGAGGCCGAACTCGGGGTTGACCGCCCACAGCCGGCCGTCCTCGCCGATCCGCATCCAAGCGATGTCGTCGCCGAGGGTCTCGACCTTCCAGCCGGGGATGGTCGGGGCGAGCATGGCGAGGTTCGTCTTGCCGCAGGCGGACGGGAAGGCCGCGGCGACGTACTTCACGACGCCCTGTGGCGAGGTGAGCTTGAGGATCAGCATGTGCTCGGCCATCCAGCCCTCGTCGCGGGCCATCACCGAGGCGATGCGGAGCGCGTAGCACTTCTTGCCGAGCAGCGCGTTGCCGCCGTAGCCGGAGCCGTAGCTCCAGATCGCCCGCTCCTCGGGGAACTGGACGATGTACTTGGTCTCGTTGCAGGGCCAGGGGACGTCCTTCTGGCCCGGCTCGAGCGGTGCGCCGACGGAGTGGAGGGCGGGGACGTAGTCCGCATTGACCTCCTCCATCTTGCGGAGGACCTCGGTGCCCATGCGGGCCATGACGCGCATGCTGACGACGACGTACGCCGAGTCGGTGATCTCCACGCCGAACATCGGCTTGGGGGCGTCGAGGTGGCCCATGACGAAGGGGACGACGTACATGGTCCGACCCCGCATGCAGCCGCGGTACAGGTCGGTCATCGTCGCCTTCATCTCGCGCGGGTCCACCCAGTTGTTGGTGGGGCCGGCGTCGCGCTCGTCGACGGAGCAGATGAAGGTGCGGTCCTCGACCCGGGCCACGTCGGTCGGGTCGGAGGCGGCCCAGAAGGAGTTGGGCTTCTTCTCCGGGTCGAGCCGCACGAAGGTGCCGGACGCGACGAGGGCGTCGGTGAGCTCGGTCCACTCCTCGTCGGAGCCGGTGCACCAGTGGATCCGGTCCGGCTGCGTCAGCTCGGCGACCTCTCGGACCCAGGACAGGATGCCTTCATGGGTGGTGGGTGTGTCGGTCATCTCGGCAGTCATTCCGGCCGTCCCCTTCGCGGTGGTTGTGCGCTCGCCAGACCCGCACCGTTGCGGCCTCCGTGTCCTAGCCGGCGCCAAAAGCGCAGGTCAGTGACGGAGTGCAGTCAAGTTACCTGGGGCGGTGGGGATCGGCCATTTGACCGTTCCAAGGCTGTCCGGCCTTCGTTCCAATTGTGGTCTGCGTCACGTCGAGGGTCGTCCGTCGGCTTCTGGACGACCGCGTGGCTGCTGCTGGCCCGGGCGACCAGCCGGCCCTCCTGGGTCACCTCGGCCGCCACCGACACCGCTCGGCGGCCGCCGCTGAGCACCGTGGCCCGGCAGGTCAGCGGCAAGCCGGCCTTCGCGCCGCGGACGTACTGCACGTGGATGTCGAGGTGGGGCGTGAGGAGCTGCGCCGGCACGCGCGTCCGGGCGGCCAGCCCGGTCGCGTTGTCGAGCAGCGCGCTGAGGTAGCCGCCGTGCACGAAGCCGCCGGCGTTGAGGTGCTCGTCGCCCGGCAGCCCCTCGAGCACGACCTCGCCCTCCTCGACCTGCACGGTGCGGAAGCCGAGCAGCTCGGCGAAGGGGCCGGGGCGGATGTGCTCGAGATCGGTCACGGAGGGAGCGTAGGCGGCTCCGATTTCGTACGTTCGGGACGGACCGCTAGACTTCCCCGTGCCCTGCGCCTCGGTGCGGGGTGGGCGCCCGTAGCTCAACGGATAGAGCATCTGACTACGGATCAGAAGGTTTGGGGTTCGAATCCCTACGGGCGCGCTCGACGAAGCCCGGGTCAGCACGCCGCTGACCTGGGCTTTTCTTGCGTGTCACCACGACCGGTAACAACTCAAGGCTGATCTCGGCGCTTGCTGACGCCAACGTTGACGCCAACCCGGCGCGCCCGGCCCGTCGACTGAGTCCGCGACCAAGCTCGTGCCGCCGATGGCCGGCTGCCGCCTTGGGGCGCGAAATCCGTGACCGCCGCTGCGCGCCAGGCCAACACATCCTGCCCACGCTGATGCGACCTCACGGCAGTAGTGCGCGAACGTGCCGCGAACGCGCGATGTGGTGCTTCGGTCCCCCGCTACTTGGGACAACCGTGTTCCGCCCCCGTCCGCGCTGCTCGTGGGGCAAGATGCGGAATCGGGCCTTACCCGACCGGAAGGGACTCGCTGATGCCGAAGCGTGGAGACAGGCTGCCCACGAGGTGGACTCGGTGGCCGCACACGAAGGCTAAGCACGATCTCCTTGTCCGCTACCTTAGGGCGTGGTTCCCGATCATGGGACGCACTGCCGGCCGAGCAATTGTTCTTGACGCTTTCGCTGGCCCCGGCCGCTACGACCACGGCGAGGACGGGTCCCCTGTGCTCGTGCTCGCGACGCTCCTCGACCACAACGATTTCGACAACTGGAAGTGCGAGTTCGTCCTGGTTTTCAATGAGCTCGACCCGGAACGGTTTGAGTCGTTGCGCGGCGTGTTGCGCGAGATCCGCGAGGACAACCAGCCGTGGCCGACCAAGGTGAAGTTGCTCGAGCCGCGGAACCAGTCATTCGAAGACCTCGGCAACGACATGTTGCAGAGCCTCAAGGGCGCCAGCATGGCGCCGACGTTCGCGTTCATCGACCCCTTTGGCTACATGGGGCTGCCCCTGGACCTGATCGCCCAGATGTTAAGTTTCGAGCGCTGTGAGCTCTTCATCTACTTCGACTTCAACTCGGTGAACCGGTTCGCCACTGCCGGAAATGTTGACGCGCACTTCGAGCGGCTCTTCGGGACCGACGAGTTCAAGGACGCGCCGAGCGCCGGGCCAGAGCGGCAGCAGTTCCTCCACGATCTGTACGAGCGGCAGTTGAAGAGCGTCTGCAACTTCGCCCATGTTCGAAGTTTCGCTATGGTCAATCAAACCGGGCACATTGGCAACTACATGTTCTTTTGCACCCGGAACCTCCAGGCGTTCGACCGCATGAAGGAGGCGATGTGGAAGCTCGCCCCGAGCGGCGACTACCGCTTCGAAGACCGGCTGGCGGACCAGCCCGTGCTCTTCGATAACGAGGAGGCGACCGGTCCGTTGCGGGACTACCTGCTGCAGCACTACGCAGGGCAGACGGTCGCGATAAAGCAGCTCGTTGACCACGTCGTCGCCGAGACACCGTTCCACAGCGCGCAAGTTCGGCGAGCGACGCTGAAGCCGATGCAGGACGACGGCCTGATCCAGGCATTCGGGCAGACCCGAAAGGGCACCTATAAAGAAGGTGTCGTGTCGATCGTTTTCCCGGACCCCTAGGCCGGCGCCAGTGCCGGCATGTCGTCCCAAGTGCGGCCCTCGAGCTCACGGCCATTTGCCTTTGGCGTACGCCCACCCCATTGCTTGAAGAAGAAGGCGACGCCAGCGTCCTCGCACTGATCGCGGAGATTCGTCACCCAAGCGGGATCCATCGCCCGGGCATTTGGACCGGATTCGCCGCCGGCGATGACCCAGTTGATATTGGTGAGGTCGAGGTTAGGTAGCGCGGTTATGAGCGGCTCGCAAGACAAGAAGCGAACAGCGGTGGGCGTAGCTCGGAGGTGGTCGATTCGGTCGACGGCGTCGAACGACTCCACCGAGACGCCCATCCAGAGGTTGTCGGGCCAGTCCAGCTCGTCGGCGAAGCGCGCCATCCTGTGAGCTCGCTTGGTCAGGACTTGGTAAGTGTGCTGAGGCGTGTCCTGGATGACGTCGAAGATTTCGCGAACGAAAGCGATCGGCACCTTGGCATGGAACAGGTCGCTCATCGAGTTCACGAAGACGACCTTCGGCGACTTCCACCTGTAGGGCTGCTCTAGGGATCTCGGGTGGAGGGTGACTCCGAAGCCCGGGCCTGAGGTCCTGGGGTCGCCGTCGTTCTGGTACTTCTCGGCACCCATGGCTTTGAGCCTCTTGGATAGCGCCAGGGCGTAGCAGTTGTCACAGCCGGCAGCCACCCGGTCGCACCCGGTCACTGGGTTCCAGGTGGCCTCGGTCCATTCGATCGCGCTGTTCATGGCCACGTCGCGCACTCCTTCGATTCGAACACACGTTCGATCCGCCACCAGTATGGCGCACTCAGCAGCAGGCTAACCGGCCTTTCTGCGACGCCGGCGGGTCCGCGGCCCATTGCACAGGCAGGTGTCAGGTCGACGTGCGTCACTTCGCCGCCTTCAACGATGGTCGTCAACCGACACTCGGCGCGTGGCTCTACCTGGGCCGGTCACCCTCGTCGTCAAGGAGGTCGTGAACCCGGTCGAGAGCCTCCCTTTTGTCATCGAGCGTGACATGGCCGTACACGTTCATTGTCATCTCGAGGGCAGAGTGGCCAGCGATCTCCATGACGGTTCTCGGGGGCACGCCCAGCCGCAAGAGCACGGACACCGCTCCATGTCGGAAATCGTGCATTCGGACCCGCCGGACCCCAGCGGCTGTACAGGCATCCTGCACAATGCGGGTGCAGTTCCGAGGATCGATGGGTGTGCCCACAGGGGTGGTGAACACGAAGCCGAGATCAGGCCACGTGTCACCCAGTTCACGTCGCTCCGCGTCTTGCCTCGCGCGATGGTCGATCAGCGCCTCGGTCACCAGGCTCGGTAGCGGCACGGTCCGTCGTGACCGAAGAGTCTTGGTCGGCATAGTCTCCAAGCCGCTGCTCAGGCGGTGGAGTCCTCGGCGTATCTGCAACACCTCGGATGTGAAGTCGACATCGTCCCAGTGCAATCCGAGCAGTTCACTCCTCCGTAGCCCAAGAACGGCCAACACCACGAACATGGCGTGCAATCGGTGTTCCCGGGTGCTCTTCAGGAGAGCCCGAACGTCCTCGACGGTTAACGGAACGCGCTCCGCCTGTTGGACTCGGGGAGCCCGGACCAGCTTCGCGACGTTCTTCTCCAGCAACTCCTCTCGCACCCCGTCCTCGAGCGCAGCCCGCAGCGTCTGGTGCACGTACTGGATGGTCCGCGTACCTACCCCGCCGCCGCGTAACCGGTCCAGGTACAGGCGCACATCGCGAGCGGTCAGCTTCGCGAGCTTCGCGCCGCCTAGATCGGGAATTAGGTACCGCTCTGCGTTGTAGCGGTAGGCGGCGAGCGTGTTCGGCCGAACGCGGTGAACGACCACCTGGTCGAGCCACTCCTCGAGATACGCCGCCAGGGTCAGTCGCGCCGGAGTCACTGGCGCGCCGCGGTGCACCTGCGACTGCACTTCCCGCAGCGCTGCCTCCGCCTCCGCGCGTGACTTGGCGTAGATGCTGTGACGTACTCGTTGCCCATCTGCCTCGGTGACGAAGAATCGGGCGACCCAACGGCCGTCGGCTCGCTTGTAGACGCTGCCTTCGCCGTTGGCATTCTTTCGGCTCACCACGATGGCACGACGTCGAGCCCGTTGACGAAGTCGGCGAGCGCCTTCGCCGAAACCCGTCGCCGGCCACCAACCTTGACCGAGCGCAGCTCGCCGGTTCGGAGGAGGTCATAGACCTTGCTGCGCCCCACATGGAGCAGCCGTGCTATCTCCTCGGGTGTAAACAGTAGAGGTGGCATTTCCTCGCTGGTGAGGAGCCACAGGTTGGGCTGCACCTTGGCCGCCCCGAGATCCTCGACCGGTTGATCGAGGCTGAACAGGTACTGCTCCATAGCCTTCTCCGATGTCCTGGCCGGGGTCATCCTCCCGGCGCTGTGATGGTCAGGTCGCCGCGGTGCCCGTCAAGGGCCCATTCGGGTCGCTGCGCGACTCGCTTCGCTCGCCCTTGACCGGCACCGTGGCGACCTGAGGTGTGCGCGGATCGGGAGGATGAGCAGGACTGGTCGCCTACGGTGGCTGGGCGGCGAGGATCTCCTTGGCTGCCTGGTACTCGGCCTTCCACCGCAGCCGCTCGGCGATGGTGCGGGTCAGGATTCGCCGGTACACCGGGAGTGATGACTCGAGGGGGTTCCAGACCTTCCACTCGTACCGGGGTTGGCCGTCGGCGCGGCGTACGTCGGCCGCAAGGCGCTCGGCGTCGGCGACCTCGATGCCGGCCGTCGCGAGGACTTGGCGCACGACGTCGACGCGGTCGGCACGATGCGCGGCGAGTGTCTTCCCGCTCCAGCGTCGGGAGACTAGGACACGGCGGCCGCCGCAGCCGAGGTGCTGACGGTCGTGGGCCTTGGCTGGGCACTGACCGGGGCTCATGCCGTCGTGTGCGCCAGCGGGCTGGATGCCGAACCGGAGCCAGTTCGCGCACCGCGGTGAGCAGGGCAGGTACCGCAGCTCGTGGTGGAGCCGGTCGAGGTGTCGGCGCTGCCGGGGCGTCGCGGTGGAGTCGTCGCCGTAGGCGTCACCGAAGGTCTTGGCGAGGTACTTCGTCAGGTACGCCACCCGGTGGTCGGCGTCGTCCTGCTCGGCGATAATGCCCTGGAGGTCCAACTGTTTCCCGAACCGCAGCACGTGCGCCGGTCGGGCGGCCGGGTCGGCGTCTAGCTCGTCGAGAGCCTGGTCCCAGGTGCGCAGCGGGATGCCGGTGCTCGGGTCGACGTACCCCTTAGCGTCCTGCCAGATCGGTAGGCGGTCGCCGACGTATTTCGGCTCGCGATGCGGTGGCCACCAGAGCTGGTGGTAGGTGGCGGTGACGACCTGGCGGACCGTCTCGCGCGGGATGGCGCCGCGGATCGCCGCGTGCAGGTGAGGGGCGAGCCGACGCTGCGGCTCGAGTGCGGAGAAGTACTGCACCTTCCAGCCGACCGCACGTCGCAGGTTTTGCCACAGCCGGTCTATCAGCTTCGGGAAGTGCAGCGCGTCCAGGGCGGCGCGGCGGTAGTTGTACGTCGCAGGGGCCACAGGAGTTCCGTCGCCGAGGACCGGGCCGTACGACGGCAGGGTGAAGGTGGCGAACATCGAGGGCCGGTACGTGCGGCCCGACGCTGAGGTGAACGCTCGACCTACCGTGCGGTTCTCGACCGGCAGGCTCGGGAGGTCGGGTGCGTCCTGGCGCCGACGCGTCGAGCGGACCCGGCGCTCGACCGGTGGTGGCGGCTCTTCGTCGACGTGGCCGGCATCGATGGGTGAGTCCTCGGGCTCCTGGTCGAGGTGCCAACCCTCTCGGCACTGCTGCATCCGCAGTGCTCGATTTCGGCGAGCGCATGGCGGGCACTTGGAGGCCAGCGTCGCGCCGCACGGCGTGGGCACGAGGCGGACCTTCCCCGTCTCGGTGTCGGTGACCTGGTGCACGACCGGGCGGATGCACACGCCGTTGACCTCGGCGAGCTCGCGGATCGCCTCGGTCGGCACCTGAAGCGTCGCGGCGCTCACGCCGGCTCCTCGACGACTTGCTCATGAGGCGGCGCTGGGAAGCGATCGGCGACCGCGCGGACGACCTCGTCACTGGCGAAGCCGGCACGCACCCTGAGCGGCGGTCCGCCGTCCTCGGGGACGACGTAGCCGGTGCCGGGAGCGTCACGGCGGATCCGGTGGCAGTGCACGCCGGCGGTCACGGCTGTTTCCCCGAGCACCATCGCGGTCTCGTTGACGTCCTTGAGCCTCAACCCGACCATTTGGGTGAAGAGCCCACGTGAAGGGATGACCTCCTTGCGCGGGTCCTGCAGGCAGGCGAAGACCATGAAGCCTGGCGCCCGACCCTGCGAGCACAGCAGGTTGATCGCCAGCTCTGCGCGGCGCAGGAGGTCGCGCTCGGTGCAGTACGCGGTGAGGGCGGCCAGCTCGTCGATGACGACGACGTGAAACGGGTCCTCCACAGTGGGCTCGTGGAACCGCACGTGCCCGGCGTACCTGCGGGTCCGCTTCCGCATCTGCTCCACCAACTCCTCGAGGAGCGCCACCGCCTCGGCCGCCGTCGTCGCCGTGGTGGCGAACAGTCGAGCGCCCATCAGCAGCTCCATGCCGCCCTTGAGGTCGATGCCGTGCAGCCGGACGAGGCCGGTGTGGGAGGCCGGTGCCAGACCGAGGACGAAGGACCAGAGCACCGAGCCCTTGCCCGAGCCGGAGCAACCGGCGACTAGGGTGTGAGGGCCGAGCGGGAGGTTCCACGGCTTGCCGGCCTCGGTGCGTCCCACCTCGACCACTTCCAGTGCGGCGGCTTCGATGCCTGGCTCTGGGGTCGCGAAGGGCGAAGCGAGAGTGTCGTCCATGGTGAACGTGAGGAGGACTCCGGCGGCCGCCACCTGCTCGACCCTGAGGTGAAGCGCACCGAGCGCATGGCGAAGCGCTTCGCTGGCGGCCTCGAAGTCGCCCATCTTCTGTCCGGGCAGTGTCTTCACCTCGCACCGCAGCCATGGCCAGCGGCAGGTAACGGTGCGGAGCGCGGGTGCGACGATGTCGCCAACCTCATCGCGCTGGGTCAGTCCACACGCCTCGGCCATCGTCGGCCACCGCCACCGGAAGGCGAGGCGGCTCAGCACTCCTCGCGCCGGCCACTCAATCCGTGCCCGCCAGTTGCTCGACGCCAGGAGTGCCCAGCCCCGGATCGTCGCCGCGGTGAAGGCGAGTGCGACCAGGATGTAGGACGGAACCCGGTCACCGAACCACCAGATCAGTGCAGCTGCAATGAGGACGAGGCCCAGAGCCCTGCGAACGAAGTACAGGATGTGGCGGACCCACCACCTGACCTCCCGCGCGAGGAACGACGCCAGCGCAAGCATCACGCGATGTGGTGTTCGCCGGCGCGGTAGCGCTCGATGACGCACTGCAGCATCTCGGCTGCTTCACTGAGCGAGAGTCGAGCGATGCTGACGAGCTCGTCGACCTCGCCGCCGGGCGAGAAGGCGAGGCGCCGGAACACCTGGTCGACGACTTCGTGGGCATCGTTGAGGCGCGCGATGTGCCGGTAGAGCTCGCTGACGGCCTCGTCGTCGGAGTGAGCATCGAGGAACCGCGTCCACTCGTGGAGGGCTCCGACCTTGACTACCACGGCTCCTCCGTCGCGTCCGCAGTGACGGTGATCTCCAGATCGTCGACCTGGGCGCTCCAGCGCCCGCCGGTGGCTTGGCCGAGGGGCCGGGCGTGGGGGTCGCGGTCCTTGAGGACGTTGCGGAGTCGGTAGCTCGTGTGGACGTCCGAGACGACGACGAGGACCCTCGGCAGCCCGCCCTCCTCGAGCGGCGGCGACGCGCAGGCGCGCACAAGCTCGAACTGGCCGCCCAAGAGCTCGGACGCCCGACGAAGGCAGTCCGCCATGTCGCCCAGCACCCAGCTGCCCCAATCCCACTCGGCGGAGGAGCGCATCACGAGGCTGCCTTCTCGGGCACCGGCGCCGGCTTCGCGGCCGGCCGGGAGGGCGCGCGTACGTCGGATGCGCGAAGCGACCAGCTGATCTTCGAGAAGTCGCCGTTCTGCTCGATGTACGCCGTGGCGGACAGGTTCACGAACTCCACGGGGGTGAACGGCAAGCCCGGCAGGGACTCGGGCAGAACCGGCTGCACCTTGGCGCCAACCTTGACGGACATCGTGCGGGTGGCCTTCTTGGCGTCCGGGTCCGCGTCGACGATGTCGACGGACCAGATCAGCAGACCGGTGTCGGGGTCGATCGCCTGGACGACGTTCTCGCGGGTCGACCGGTCGTAGTCCCTGACGGGCTGCACCTCACCGACGGCGTAGGCGCCGTAGGGGAACGCGACCTCGAACGGGACGGGAAGGCGACGCGGCATAGCCATGACTGCTCCTCTACTCATCTATAGGAGTTGCGTATGCTGTCCAGACTGAAGTCCTACAGAGGAGTTGTCAAGCGTCAGTCGGCAGGAAGCTCGTAGTTGAGCACGAAGTGCTCGGCCGACATGACCGTGTCGCACATCTCGACGGGCTGGTCCTCCACGTCGTACGCCACTCGGACGAGCGTCAGTACCGGCGTGCCGGCAGCGAGGCGCAACGCCCGTGCCTCGTCGGGCGTGGGCATGCGGGCGGAGACTTCCTCGGTGAACCGGCCGAGGCGTCGGCCGGCGTCCTCGATCCGTGCGTAGACGCCGCCCGGGCCGGGGTTGATCTCCGTCATCGGCGTGCCCTTGGCGAGGTCCCAGGGGATGAACGAGGTCGCGAGCTCGGTTGGCTCGCCGTCGCTCAGGTAACGGCGGCGCCGAGCGAGCACCTTGCTGCCCTTGCGGATCTTGAGTCGCTGGGCGACGTCTGTGTCTGCCGTTTCTGGCCCCACGAAGTAGACATCGACCCGCGGCTGAGCGTTCTCCCGCTCGGCTTCGGCTAGGTAGGCCGCCTTGCCTGCTTCCCGATGCTTGCGGGAGAAGCGGTCGTGCGCGAGGCGGCGGATGGGGGGACGGTTCCGTACGAAGACCCCGCGCCCGTGCTCTGCGACAGCGAGACCCTCACTGCGGAGTAGCTGGATCGCCTGGCGGATGGTGCCGTGGGCAACCCCGAACTCGGCGACGAGGGCGGACTCGCTCGGCAACCGCTCGCCGGGCGCAATACGGCCCGTCTCAATGCGTCGGCGGAGCTCATCGGCGATCTGCTTGTAGACCGGCCGATCGCTGACAGGATCGACGCCGCGGGCCACCCAGCCTCCTACACTCGTCTAGAGGAACTCAGACTACGGCGCGAGGAGTGGCGGCATGGTGGATACCCATCGCTTCTCTGTCAGCGTCGCCGGCGCCATCGAGGATGACCAGGGCCGGTTCCTCTGCATCAAGCGGCGGGACAACGGCCATTGGGAGCCGCCCGGCGGGCTGGTGGAGCCGGGGGAGACCCTGCTCGAGGCCCTCGTGCGCGAGGTGCAAGAGGAGACGGGCTACAAGATCTCGCCCGGACGTGTGACTGGTGTGTACCAAAATCTCGAGCGCGACATTGTGGCCGTCCTGGTGGCGGGTCGCGTCGTCGGAGGCACCGCTCGGCTCAGCGAGGAGTCGGCACAAGTCGCCTGGCTGCCCGCATCGGACGTCGACGAGCTCATGGACGAGGCGTACGCCGTTCGCCTGCTCGACTCTCGCCAGGCGGCCGCATCTCTGCGCGCACATGACGGCGTTCAGGTCGTCCGCTGATCGGCTCGCGTCCTCCCGTTGCCGAATTGATCTCTAACAAGTCAAGGCGCCGGCTTCGCCGGCGCACGGCCTGCGGGCGGCGCTGGCGCGCCGTCCTCGGTCGACGCCTTCTCGACAAACGGGGTAGCGAGATCTCGACTGGTATGGTGCCCACCGCTCGGGGGCCGGAGATGGCCGCGTCAGTGTCCTACTGGCAACATCCGTAGGCAGCTCGAAGGGCCGTCGTGACGATCGAGACAGCTGGCAACGAACCCAGCGTTTGGGCACAGTTTTCTTGGCGGCGCGTAGCCGAACTGGAACGTAGAAAGTGCGCTGAAGTCGAGGGCAAAGGTCCGCGGGCGCAAAGTTAAGAGGTGAGCAGCAGCTCGCACCTTGGGTGATACGGCTTGGATTCCCAACCCTACTCAATCCAGACGAGGTGCGCAGGCCATGTCGCGTGCGGCGATCCGCCTGATACGTACCAAGCGGCCTCTGAACAGATCTCGATGGTCGCGCTTCCGTCGGTGTTGACGGCGACCTCGGTTGCTGCTCGCATGTCGTAGACGAAGCCCTCGGGCGTTGAGAGAATCACGCGCTTCCCCGTGAGCGCTGGCTCCGTCGTCGCGGGCCGCGGCTGGCGCGCGGGGGGCACCCCGAAGTACGGGTACTTCGAAGTCTGCGCCTCGGCCATGGTTACCTCCTCCTCTACTGTGAGCCGCGCTCACCGGGACCGCAAGCGCATCCAGACTGGCATGTGGTCCGACGCCCCGCGCGGCATGCACCCGTGGGAGACCATCTCGAGGCCAGCGGGGTCGTACGCGAACCCGTCGATCCGACCACCGCGCTTCGTGGTTACGGGGCACGCCCGCCCGGACTGCCAGTTGGTCGCCATGGAAATCGAGCCCATGGACGCCAGCGCGCCCCACGGCTCCCGGACGGCGTCCAGCGAGCTGTTCCAGTCGCCGCCGACGATGGGGGAGTACCCCTTCTGGCGCAGGTCACCGATGAGAGACGACAGGTTCCTCGTCATCACGTCGTACAGCCGGCGCATCGTCGCGTGGCGGCGGGCCCCGGTCGGCATGTGCACCGAGACGACGGCGTACCGCTGTCCCGAACTGTTCTCGAGCACCACCCACGGAAGCACCCGCCCGTACCGCGGACCCTGGAAGCCGGGTGCGGCACCCGTGCCCACCACGTCGAAGACACCTCGTTTCCAGGCGACCGCCATCGCGTACGGCTTCGGCTGGTGCACCACGTACCCGGGCAACCACCGGCGGAGCGGCCGGCTCCGGACCTCCTGGAACAGCAGGACGTCGGCGCCCCCGCTGGCGACGCGCGAGAACTGCTGCTGCGCAGCCGCCGAGCCGATCGAGAAGGCGATGTTGGCCGTCAGGACGGTGATCGAGTCACCACTTCCCGAGGAGTCGTCAGCGGGCAGGATCTCGACGCCGCCGGTGGCGGGTAGCTCCTTGCCCACGTTTCGCTCGAGCCAGACCGACGGGTCGACGTCGTCCTCGTAGATCGACCCACCGCGGGGATGCACCTCGAAGTGCAGGTGGCAGCCGGTGGCATTCCCCAGCGCTCCCACCTCGCCGAGCACCTGGCCGGCCTCGACCTGGTCGCCGTCGTCGACCTTCACCGACTGCATGTGCGCGTACCACGTCGTCAGCTGGCCGACGCCCGTCGTCACTTGAACCAACCACGGTCCCGCCCAGGGCTGGTCGTCTCGGATCACCACCGTACCGTTCGTCGCTGCGAGGACCGGCATGCCGCACGAGGCTGAAAGATCGGTCCCGGTATGCGTGCTTGCCCAGTGCGAGCCGGTGCCGCCCCAGTTGCCCTGGTCGACGTACGACGCGCCTCGCGGCAACGGGTAGACGACTGTGCCTGGGTACACCGCTCCAGGCACACAGTCCGCGGTGCCGCCGAGGGACGCCGAGGTGACGCTGGCCGAAGCCATCGCCGGGTCCCCGAGCAACCGTTCCGCGAGTGCCTGGTCATCGGCATACGCATCCGGGAAGGCCGAGCGCTGCACCGTCTGACCCGCAACCGTCACCGGCATGGACTCCCACCCGGGGACACCGAGCAGGGCGGTGTAGAACTTCTCCGCGGCGACGGCCGGCTCCATGAGGTCGCGCATCGTGCCCCACCACGGCCACTGCTGCTGGAAGATCCCGAGTGAGCCATGGTCGGTCCCCACCGCCTCGTGGGGCAGGCCCAGCGAAGCTTCGATGCCCTGCTGGATAATTAGCAGGTCGCCACCTTCGCCGTCGTTCGCGTAGTTCCGGAACCGGGACTCCTGACTGGCGACCGCCAGCGCAACGACGATCCCCCGGCGCGGCACGCCCATCCGGTTGCCCACGGCGATGACGGTCCCGGCATTGGCGAGCTGGTCGTCGTCGAGCTCGCTCGAGGTCGTGTCCGCGGCCATCTCCACATCGCCGCTCGTCGGCGCGCAGTCGACCGTGGCATCCGGGTCGACGCCCAGCACGACGAAGTACATCAGCACCGGGACCAGCAGCAGCCCACCCACGAGCACGAGCGCGAGGGCGAGAACTAGGCCGCTGCGTCTCACGGCAATCAGTTCTCGGGTCGTGCCTGCGCCGGTTCGTCGGCGTCGTCGTCGGAGGCTCGGTAGATCGGGTACACGGCCTCGCCGTCGAACCACTCGGGCTCAGTAGGAGGCAGCGGCACGCTCTCCGACTTCGGCGTCGGTACGGCGGAGCTCGGCTCGTCGCCGGCGAACGGCTCGCGCTGGCGTGGCACCGTCGGGGATCCGCTCGGCGCTGACGGTGCATCGCCGTCCGTGGGCCTCGCCGTGGCGGCCGCCATCTCGAGGGCAGGCACCACGGTGACGGTGCTCGCAGGGGTCGGTGGAGGGATGACCGCGATGGGATCCGGCCGCGCTTCGGCGCGCTCGGGCGGCTCATCGTCGTCCGACACGGCCTTCGCAGCTGCTACGCCGGCTGCGGCCCCGCTCGTGTACGCCGCAGCCACGGTCGTCGCGGCCTTCCTGGCGAACCGCTTCGCCCGCGGGCCTGCGTTGCCGAACGACATCGCGTTGCCGAATGCACGGTCGTTCCACCCGGCCATGGAGGTCAGCCGTCGGAACGGCTTCAGCGCGATCCACATGATCAGGCTGTAGAGCGGCAGCAGCACCAGGGTCAGCCAGGCCGGGATCCCGCTCGCCGGATCAAGGATCAGTCCGATGACCACCACAGTGACGGCCGCGCCCGTGCCGAAGATGACCGCGTTCACCAATGCCGCACCCACAGTTCGGCCGATGCCCAGGACGATGCCTCGGGCCGAGGGAAAGAGACCGAGAGTAGCGAAGGCCGGGAACAGCATGACGGCGAGCCGCACGACGAAGAACGAGCCGAGCAGCAGCAACGCTGACACCAGCAGGAACGGCAGGGCGAACAGCGTGGCCAGCGCCGCGAGGACGGAGTAGGCGACGCGGGTGTCGGAGCGAGCGCCGGTGAGGTACTCATAGGCAGTGGGGTCGTCCTCACGGATCTGCTCCGCGACCTCACCGAACCGCTCCTGCTTGGCCTCGATGATCGCCTTCCCCTTCTCAGGATCGGAGCGCACGATGTCGGCCTCGCGCCACGACAGGGTCTGAGCCTTGAACAGCTCGGGTCCCCACTTCTGCGCAGTCTCGGAGTCGGCAGAGCCCAGTTCGCCGGCGAGCCAGGCGGTGTAGAGCACGGACTCCTGAATGTTCGACGCGACGGCGGTGGACGGCGCAGCCTCTGAGTCGCCGTTCAGTCCGTTGACCACGGTGCCGAGGGTGCTCGTCACGGTGTCGTCGGCAAAGTGGCCGGCTTCGAGCGGCCACCGGAACAGTGCCGTGGCCACCACGACGACGAACAGCGCCCACGCGACAGCAGCGGTCGCGGTAGCGAGCGCCATCCCGCGTGCCCTGATGAGGAGTACGACGCCCAGCAACGCGACGATCGCTGGGGCCCATCGGGAGAAGAGCGACTCGTGGAGGGCGGAGGAGACGTCGGTCAGGAGTGGGTCGAAAGTGTCGAGGAAGTCCGGAGCGAAGGCGACGTCGGTCAACGACGCGGTCATCGACGCCATCGCGACGGGGGCGTTCATGATCCAGTTGGAGATCGACGTACCGATGATCGCGTCGGGGCTGCGTGCCGCATCGGGCCCGCAACCCAAGTCGTAGTTGTGCCACCGGAGGCCGGCGTAACCGTACTGCTCGTAGATGGACGTCGAGGCGCCCTCCTCGAACGGATCCTCGAACGGCGGGAGCTCGTCAGGCGCAGGACCGAAGAAGCCGGCGAGCCCCTGACCCGGCATGTCCGGCGTCGGCGACTCCTTGCAGTCGAGGTCGAGGGTGGAAACCTGCGCCGATGCCGGAGGGCAGAGCAGCAGAGTCCCCAGCACCACGGCCAAGAGGATCGCTGCTCGTCGAGCCCGCTCGGTCACGCGACGTCCCCGGCGTCGGCCAGCTGGCGCAGCTCTTCCTCGGCGTCAGCCGGGCCGGCCGTGGTGTTGAGCGCCTCGAGGAGTCCTTGGTTCGCCGCGAGGTCGACCCGGATCTTGTCGACGTGCCCGTCGACGTCGCGCATGACGAACTCGCGGGAGCCGCCGTTCACGGCTCCTCGGTGTGACGACAGCGTCGCCAAGGCCCGCTCGTACCCGACCCCGGTCGGGACCCTGAGCATGCGGAGCGCATCGTGTGCAGCCTCCTCGTCCTCGATGCGGCCCACGAAGGCGGCGGACATGAAGTTGGCTACGTCCATGCCCAGCACGTCCGAGGGGTTCTGCGAGGCTGCCAACACACAGGTGTTCCACTTCCGTGAGTCACGGCCCAGGCGGGTGAAGAGCGCGCGGCCGGCGGACCACTCACCGAGGAAGTGCGTCTCGTCGAGAGCCACCAGCTTGCGGTCCGGCATCGGTCTGCCGTAGACCGCGCGGGTTGCGTACCAGGCTGCCAGGTGGAGCAGCGGTACGGCGAGCTGCTCGCTGGTCGACCAGTGTTCTCGTGGCACGTTGCGGGGCGGCAGGACCAACCCCGACATGGTGAGCACGGTGAACGGCGCATCGAGCTGGACCCCGATGTGCGTCGATGGCGGGAAGAAGAGCCGCGCGAGAGGCAGTTCCGCCATGTCCTTGAGGTAGTTGGCCACGACCTTCCCGTGCGGCTCTTCAAGCGCCTCCAGGTGCCGGACCACGTCCCAGAGCGAGGACGTGCGAACGCCCCTCGTCTGCCGAACGGCGTCGGAGATGACCAACGCCGTGAGGGGCATCGCGTCGAGCGACGGCGGCAGCATCATCTTGATGACGTCCATCGCCAGCAGCTTGCGGTCCTGAGCGGCGAGGATCTTCGCCTCCTCAAGCGCGTCGGCCGTGCCGTAGATCGCCGGGTAGGGCTGGGGCACGACCTCGAACGGGTTGAGTGTCCCCGGGGTCGCGTTGGTGAGATCAACGTGCCGTGAGACCGGCGCGAGCTCCGGTAGTCCGGTCAGCCGCGCCAGAGGACCGGACGGGTCCATGACGACCGACGGGATGCCACGGCGCACGGCTTCGTAGACGACCTGGCCGAGGAGCACCGACTTGCCGGCGCCCAGGCCGCCGACGACCGGCACGAGCCCTGAGGTCTCTCGCACCTCTGTGGCGTAGTGGGTGTCGAACATGACGGCCCTGCGTGAGCTGCCGGCGGTGTAGCCAACGTAGGGGCCACGTCGGTCACCCACCTGGCTGGCGGCAGTCGGTAGTCCGGCGGCGACGTAGAGGGCTGGGAGGCGCCGCTTGTACGCCGCGGTCGACACCGGCTCGCCGGGGATGAACTCGCGCAGGAGGCCGTACTGGCCGCGCGGATGCTCGATGGTGACCCGGCGGCCTCGGTACGACGAGGTGACCTTGCGGACGCGCTCGAGGCACTCGTTTTCCGTGGGCGCCCAGACGGCCAGCCTGAACCAGCCGTGGATCCGGGCAGCCGCGACATCGGCTCCACGGGTCATCTGGTCCTCGGCCTGGCGTGCATGCGTTGCTTGACGGTCGAGGGCTAGCGGCTCGTCGAGGTCGTGCTCGGCGTAGTGGCGCTGCATGTCACGGACGACAAGGAGCTTGCGCTGGATCGACTGGCGGGCCTCGACCCCGGACAGGACGTCGAACTGCGCGGACCACTCGACCGGGAAGGGGAGGCGGTCGGTATGCGAGATCCAAGGCTCGTGCCCAGGGTCAGCGACCTCGATCTCCTCGAGCCGCCCGACAGACATCACGGCCACGTGCCGCTCGATCGCTTCCGCGGAGCGGTGACCGACCACCCGCGTCGTACGACCGAGCGGAGCGGCGACGTAGTCGACCTCATCGGAGAAGGCGTGAAGGTCGTCGCCGTCCCACCGCTCGGTACCCACGGGTGAGAGGAACTGGGGCGACGGGAGCCCCAGCCCGACGGAGCGGCGGAGGAGCCACTCCATCTCCTTGGCGGCTACAGGCCGGCCCTCCATGCCAGGCAAGGCGATGGCCTCGGAGACCC
Organism: Nocardioides caldifontis; assembly: GCF_008087345.1. Lineage (GTDB taxonomy): Bacteria > Actinomycetota > Actinomycetes > Propionibacteriales > Nocardioidaceae > Marmoricola_A > Marmoricola_A caldifontis. Next base: position 497,406 of record NZ_VHIB01000001.1, read on the forward strand.
GATCGAGGGTGGCCTTGAGGCGGGCGTACTCGCGTGAGCCGGGGCGGTGAAGGACGGCTGAGGCGATGCGGCCGGTGAGTGGTCGGCTTGCGATCCGGACGCCGAGGAAAACCTCCTTCTCGGCCATCGTCTGATTGCGCAGGTGCTGTTGTGCTCGGACGAGGTGATCGGACCAGCCGGTGCCGACCGTCGCCTTGAGCGCGGCGGGGGAGAGGCGGTCGAGGCGTCGGGCCCAATCCGCAGCGGGGTACGGCCGGGTGGTCACGCGCAGGTGAACCCGGTGTCCGGCAAGCCACGCCAGTGCTTCGCCGTACCCGAGGACGAGCTGCTCGCGCTGGGCGTCGGAGCGGAAGGCCCAGGGCTGCGTCGGGAGCTGGAACCACGCCCAGACCTCGTGGTCGGTGAAGGCCAGGTTGCCATTGATCTCGCGCAGCGCCATCCGTGCGCGGTCGACCGGCTCAACCGGCGGTCGGTGTCGTCCCAGCATGGCTCTCCCTGATGCGGATGCGGCTCGGAGTGAAGCGGTTGGCTGCTGAGGGGCGGCGCGGGGCCCTTGGTGCGTTGAGCTCGGCGCGTACCAGCTGCCAGACGGTGTGGACGGGTCGGTCGTGGTCGATGACGCCGGTGAGGGCGTACGTCGCGAGGACGCTGATCACGACCTCCCAGACCGGCGGGATGCTCACACTCATGGGCAGTGCGGCCTCGAAAAGCAGGATGGTCACGAAGAGGACGAGCCAGATGCCGTACGCCGAGTAGCGGGCCGTCCAGGGCAGCGTCATGCCCTGCGGTCCCAACCACACCGCGTCGACCCGGTAGACCTCGTCGTCGGGTCGAACGCGCATCAGCCCTGTGCGAACACGAAGCTGGCGATGTCGTCGCCGAAGCCATAGAACATCGCGGCGCCGGCTATGACCACGCAGCCGAGAAGCACGTTGGTCAACGTCAACGCGTTCTGGCTCATCTGCCCTTTTCTGGCACCAGCGATGATCGCCAGGCCGACCACGAGAAGAATGATCGGGACCAGGTTCTGGACGCCCCACTCGACGATGCCGTCGGAGTTGATGTCGGGGCCGGTTCCGCTTGCGGCTGGACTGGGAATGAACACTCTGAACTCCTCCGGTGCGTGGAGGGCGGCTCTCTACCTTGGCCACCCCTCGGTGGTTGCGTGCCTCCACCCTTGATCCCGCGGGGCCGGTCCGCGCCACTGCGGCTTGCTGCAATGCGAGAACCGGCGGAAAGGCGCATACTGCGCTTAGTGGCTACTCCTATAGATGAGTAGAACACTGGTACGGCGGAGTGTCAATGGGGTGTCGCAACGGCTGCCGTCCACCGATGCCACACGCGTGGAATCTGCATCTCTGGCAGGTACTCGGCCGATTCAGCGTCCTCGATCTCCACCCAAGCGTTCTGAACCTGTGCGACGTGGCGTCGTGACTGAGGTCGACCAGGCGCTCGAAGGCTGCGCAGAAGTCCTCGCTCGACGGCGCGTCAGGCCGTTGGCTGGCCGCTTTGGTTGCCTCGTTGCCAGGCAGAAAGCATGCCGAGCGCAAGTGCACCCGCCAGCACGATCGTTCGCCGCAAGCCGCTTTCTCTGCACCTCGGCCGTCTGGGCGGCGCGGCTCACACAAGGGGTCACGAAGCAGGGCGATCCCAAAGAATGTGCTGCAGACGAGGGTCTCCCTCGTACGTCGGACTCGCGCCGCGATCCGCGCGCGGTCGTACCGATCGGTGATGACGGAGGCTGACCGTCGTGAAGCCGTACCGCATCCGGTTCACGGCCGAGATCGGCTGCGACTTCCCGCTGTCGGGCGACCCCGGTCAACCCTCCCAGTCGACGGCGGCCGCGAGGACTTGGAGGCTCTAGAGAACGTGCTGCCTATCTCCGCCGACCTTCGCCGCCACATCCTAGGTTGGGTGAACCGCTACTACCGGTATGACGGGGGCGCCCACGACCTGGACATTTGGGACTTCAACAGTCGCAGTACGCACCTGGACAGAGGGTCGCAGAACGAGCTGGGGTCGGCTTACCGAGTCCACTACCGCTTCATGTTCACATGAGGACGCGACAAGTGGGATACCCCTTGTCTAGGACGCGGCCTGCCCCGGTTGAACCGCTTCGTATCGCCCGCTCGTAGCCCAGTTAAACGCAAGGTCGACCCGCAGGCGGTCGAGCGCCGCGTGCACTTCACTCGAATGCGGCTCTCATCGGACATTCGCTGGCACGGTCATGCCGACCTGGTGACTCGGACTGTAGGCATAGAGAAGCGTTCGCTAGGATCGCGGTGACGATGTATGCGCCCCGAGTCGCTGCCTGCTGACGAAAAATAGTGATTGACAAGCGCGACGTGACTGAATGTAATGATGCGAGCCGCGTACGGCGACGAGGTCGCCATCCGGTCATCGACGTCCTCCTCATCTTCCTGGAGTAGAGATGGCAACTGCGACACCCTTTCTGACCGCACGTACGACGGAGAGCGCACGATGAACCGCGCTCGTAGAGGCACTACAGCAGGCCTCAGCCGGCGCGCTCTACTGCAGGGCATCGGGTTCGGCGCCGGCGCGCTGGCGCTCTCCGCGTGTGCCTCACGGACGGAGGGGTCGTCAGCCGGCAACTCGGCCACCCAGGGTCCCGGGGGCATCGAATTGGCCCGCCCCGGCTCGCCGGTCAGCCTACCGCTGTACGACGACAACCAGGCCATCAAGTCGGGGCTGAACCCCGAGTCGGGTCCGCTCAATGTCTACTGCTGGACTGGAACGATCCCAAAGAAGACCTTCACGTCGTTCGAGGAGAAGTACGGCGTGGAGGTGAGGCCTACCTTCTACGGCGCGCCTGATGAGGCCCTCCCCAAGATCCTTGCGGGTTCCATCAATTTCGACGTCTACGAGTGCTCGATGGAACAACTCCCGATCTTCGTCGCGAATAAGGTCATCCAGCCGGTCAACCACTCCTATCTGACCAGTTACAAGTCGAACGTCTGGGACTCTTTGCAGAGTCCTTGGTACGACGCTGACGCGTCCTACACGACTCCCGGTTCCTACTGGAACACCGGCATCGCCTGGCGTGAGGACCTGCTCCCTGACTGGGATCCGGCTTCGATGGACAACCCCTACGACGTCTTCTGGGAGCTCGACGGCATCGCAGGGAAGGTGCAGTGGTACGACTACGTCCGCGACGGCCTCGGGATGATGATGATGCGCAACGGCGTGTCGGACATCAACTCCACGGACCAAGCGGATCTCGATGCAGCTGTCGACGCGTTCCGCGAGCTCATCGACCGGACACGAGTTCGGCTGGGCACCGACGCCTACCAGACACTGGCCCAGGGCACGAACTGGATCGAGCAGGCCTGGGGTGCCGATATCTACTTTGCTGAGTTCTACATCCCGAAGGAAGTCGACCCCAAGGTGCTGAAGTTTTGGGCGCCCGATGAGGGCGCCATCGTCACCTCGGACACCTGGGTAATCAGCCGCAAGGCCAAGAACCCTGTGGCCGCACACCTGTGGATGAACCATCTCCTCGAGCGCGAACACGCGGTCAACATGGTGCAGTACTCCGGGCTTATCACCCCGATCGAGGGCATGGAGACGGAGAACGTGATCGCCGAGGGGCTGATGAGCGAGCGGTTGAACACCGCGCTCCCCTCGCGGCAGCAGATCGAGAACGGCGTCTACCACGCGCCTCTCAGCAAGGAGGGCGAGACCGCGTGGCAGAACGCCTGGCTGGCCGTGAAGTCAAACGCTTGAGGTCACGTCGCGACCCGGACTCGGCCTATCCCCGAGGGTTCTGGCATGCGCTGGGCGCTCCCGGGTTCGCCTGGTTCGCCTTCTGGGTCCTGGTGCCGGCGTACACGATCGTGGCCGTCTCCATGGGCTACGTCAGCGACTCGATGTTGCCGGTGCCCGAGTGGGACCCGCGGTACTGGAACCTCGAGACACTGAGGATGGTGCTGGGTGAGATGGCGCCTGGCGGCGTCTTCGCCAAGGTCGTCACGAACACCGTCACCTACGTAGCCGGCGCGATGGTTCTGTGCGTGCTCGTGGGCTATCCGGTCGCTTACTACATCGCGAAGCAGGCCGGGAGGTGGAAGGTGCTCTTGATCGTCCTGCTGACCATCCCCTTCTGGACGAGCTACCTCATGCGGATGCTGGCGTGGATCGGGCTGCTGGCCACCGACGGCTACGTGAACCGTCTCCTGATGGGTGTGGGAATCTTGGACGGCCCGTACGGCTGGCTCGAAGGGCAGTCGTTCGTGGTGGTGATCTCGTTGGCATACGGTTACCTGCCCTACTTCATCCTTCCTCTGCTCGCCTCACTCGATCGGATCGACGATCGGCTGATCGATGCGGCAAAGGACCTCGGGCTGGGGAAGGCGGGGGCCTTCTTCAAGGTCATCCTCCCGCTGAGCAAGATGCCGCTGATCGCGGCGTGCACGGTGATCCTGCTGCCGATGTGTGGGGACTTCTACACCACCACCCTGATGTCCGGTTCGCCGGCAACGGCGATGATCGGCAACCAGATCCAGGTCCTCGCACAAGGCGGGCCTCAGCAGAACGTCGGTGCCAGCTTGGCCCTCTTGCTCCAGCTCACGTTGATCCTGCTCCTGTCCTTCTACCTCTATGCCTCGTCCAAGTCGAACAAGGCGGTGCCGGCGTGACGACGGACTCGAAGCGCAAAGGGATCCGACTCCCGAGGCCGCTAGCCATCTTCGTGTGGGCCTACATGGTCTGGAACCTGCTCCCTGTGGTGGCCGCCATGGCCTTCTCCTTCAATGCGACGCGCTCGAGGAGCCAGTGGCAGGGCTTCTCGACGCAGTGGTGGAGCGGGACCCCTCTGTCGCTGTTCGACAACGAGGAGTACACCGCGGCGCTCAAGCACAGCCTCGAGCTGGCAGCGATGACGACGGTGATCTCCACGGTGCTGGGGACACTGCTGGCTCTCGTCGTCACCCGGATTCGGGGAGTGGCGAAGCGCCCGGTCAACTTCATCCTGATGATCCCGATCGTCACCCCCGAGCTGATCCTCGCGGTGGGGCTCTACTTGAGCTTGACCTTCATCACGGTGTGGCCGTTCTCCGTGGTCGAGTTGGGGACGCCGGCACAGGTCGTAGGACAGGTGACCTATACGGTCGGCTTCGTCGTCGTAATCATCCGGGGGCGCATCGCTGTGCTGGGCGACGGCTTGGAAGCGGCCGCTCGCGATCTGGGGGCGGGACCGATCGCCGCGCTAGTCCTCGTCCTCTTCCGGTTGCTCATGCCGGCCGTGCTGGTCGGCGCGATGATCAGCTTCGCCTTCTCGATCGACAACTTCGTCATCACCCAGTACCTATCCTCTGACTCCAGCACGGTGTCGATCCCGATGTACCTGTACACCAATGCGCGCGGTGGGAACACCACGCCTGCCCTCAATGCACTCGCAACAGTCCTGGTCGTGACCACGTTGCTAGCCGTCGCCCTCGCATCGCTCCTGTACCGGTGGGCCACCCGTCGCGAGTCTGTTGCATCTGATGTCACCGGCACTGTCGCGCTGAGCGCTTAGGAGATTGATTCATGGTCAACGGCGAACTCGTACTCGAGGGGCTCACCAAGACGTATGGCGATCACGCTGCAGTGGACCGCCTCGATCTCCGCGTGGAAGCGGGTGAGTTCTTCTCGATCCTCGGCCCATCCGGCTGCGGGAAGTCCACCACGCTGAAGATCGTGGGTGGCTTCGTGTCCCCGACCTCCGGCCGGGTGTTCATTGACGGCAACGACGTGACCTGCCTCCCGCCGAACCGGCGTTCAGTCAACACGGTGTTCCAGAACTACGCGCTGTTCCCGTTCCTCACGGTCCGGCAGAACGTCGCCTTCGGCCTCAGACGTGCTCGAGTTGGCAAGCGAGAGCTCATCCGGCGCGTCGACGAGGTGCTCGAGCTCGTGCAGCTGTCAACGTTCGGCCACCGCAACCCCTCGGAGCTCTCGGGTGGTCAGCAGCAGCGGGTTGCCCTCGCCCGGGCGCTGGTGCTGCGCCCCGACGTCCTCCTGCTCGACGAGCCGTTGAGCGCCCTGGACGCCAAGATGAGGCGTCAGCTGCAGGTGGAGCTGAAGGAGCTCCATCGAGAGGTCGGGACGACGTTCGTCTACATCACCCATGACCAGGAGGAGGCCATGACCATGAGTGATCGGATCGCGGTCCTCCAGAACGGGCGGCTCGAGCAGGTCGGCGCACCCTCGGAGGTGTACGAGCGGCCGCAGACCCTCTTCGTCACCCAGTTCATGGGCATCTCGAACATGCTCCACGCCACCGTCCTCCCGGCAAACGCTGGATGGGTCGCTCGCATCGGAGATGCGGAGTTCGCGATGGCCGGGTCGCCGCCGGTCTCGGGGACGGTGCAGCTGTCCATCCGCCCGGAGCGTGTGAGGCTGGGGGGAGCCGGCAGCGCCGGCGCTCTGAGCGGTGTCATCGTCGATGTGTCCTACGTCGGCGCTGCCACCCACTACAGAGTTGCGTTCGAGGCCGGCATGACGCTCCAGGCGGCGGTGCCGAACGACGGAGTCCACAGTGTGAGGAACATCGGTGAGAGGGTCTCGGTCGACCTCTCGCCCGAGGACTTCCGCCTGATCGGTGAGCAGCAACTCGCGGAGGCTCCTGCAAACGACACGGACGTCGTCTCCGTGGGCTAGAAATGCGATCGACAGTGTGGGCACCTGCGCTCGGTCTTGGGCCCACACGACCCCTCGAGATGCGAGTGACGGAGCGACCTGTGAACCCAGCACTTCCACCGCGCCTCGCGATGGCGTACGAACCCGCATGGGCTCCCTCGCGGACGTCTTTCGACTCCCTCGACACCGAGATCATCCGGATCCTGCAGAGCGACGGTCGGGCCAGCTCGATGGACATCGCGCGCACGCTGGACGAGCCGGTCGCGACGATCAGGCGCAAGGTCGGCGAGCTCATCTCGAGCGGAGTCGTGAAGATCCGAGCAGTGACCCACCCGAGTGTCCTGGGGCTGCGGTCGATGTGCCTGGTCCTCCTCCGCGTGAAGCCTGGCTTCTCGGCGTCCGAGTTCGCGGCGTCCCTGGTGGAGGTCCCGCAGATCGACTACGTCGCGACCTGCCTGGGCCGGTTCCAGGTCGTCGTCGAGATCCTGGCGCGCGACCCGCGCGAGATGGCCGACGTCATCGAGACGAGGCTCCAGATGGCCCACGAGGTCGAGTCCCTCGAGGTGTCGCCGTACTTCCAGCTCCACTACCTGCAGCCGGACTTCACGCGGCCGGCCGAAGGTGTGCCTGCAGTCGGTGAGCGAGCGGAGCCACTCGACGGGACGGACAGCCGTATCGTCGCGGCCCTGAACCGGGATGGCCGCCGGCCGTTCGGCTCCATCGGTGCCGACCTCGAGATGTCGGAGTCGCAGGTCCGCAAGCGGGTCACCAGGCTCGTCAATGCCGGGCACCTTCGGATCATGGGCGTCATCGACCCGATCACGCTCGGCTTCCGCACGAGCGTCTGGATCTTCGCGACTCCGGCCACCGGCACAACCTTCACGGAGCTGGCCGACGCCTTCGCTCAGATCCCCTCGGTGACGTACGTGGCGACCGCGGCGGGACGGTGGACCGTCCTCGTTGAGGCTGTTTGTCGCGACGAAGCCGATGTGCTCCGCATGTTGGAGGAACGGGTCGTGACGATGGGGACCCTCGCGAGCTTCGAGACGGCGATCGTGCGCAACATGTACTACAACATCCCGTCGGCTGCCGAGTAGCGAGCCCGGTCGGTCTCGCGCCACCGCCGCGTCCAGGGTGCGCCACAACGCCCCGGCGCGCGCTCACGGCCCGGACCCTGCGTCGAACGCTGCGTGCCACTCTCTGGCGGGAAAATCCTGCTCAACGACGAATAGTACCGACTGCTGCCGATGCGAAGACGTAAAGTGCGTATTGACAGCGCAACGTATGACGGATTCTAATGGTCACGATAACGCGATCGACGAAATGTGGGAGGAAGCGAGCGTGACTGAGAGAACCGCAGAGGTCGCAGGTGCTGGGCTCGCTGGGCTCACCGTGGCCACCGCGCTGGCTCAGCGTGGGTGGCAGGTGCGGGTGCACGAGCGGGGGAGTGCCCTCCGCGAGATCGGCGCCGGTATCTTCCTCTGGGAAAACGCCCTCCGAGCCATCGAGTCGATCGGCGCCTTCGACGAGGCAACCCGTCGCGGGGAAGCCATCCGCTCCTGGAAGCTGTACGACGAGCGCGGCAGGTGCATCCAGGACGACTGGATGAAGTCCGAGGACACCCGTCTCTACACCGTTCTCAGGACCGACCTACATGGTGCGTTGGCCAATGCCGCTCGCGATGCCGGCGTGGAGATCCTCACCCGCTCGAACGTCGTGGGAGCCCATGAGGACGGTCGCCTGGTCATCGACGGTGGCGAGTCCGTCTCCGCTGATCTGGTCATCGGCGCCGATGGCGTGTTCTCACCGGTCCGCCGCGCCCTCGGCCTGGACCTCGAGGTGCGCGACCTGCGTGACGGTTGCAGCCGGCACCTGATCCCCCGACTCCCTCACGACCCGGTCAACAACACGTTGGAGTACTGGAACGGTGCGCGACGCGTCGGTGTTGTGCCGGTGACCCCCGACCAGGTCTACGTCTACCTCTGCTGTCCTTCGGGCGACCTGGCCGGTCGGAGGACGCCCCTGGACCGGGGGAGCTGGAAAGCGTCGTTCCCCCAGCTGGCCAGCATCATCGACCGCATCCCCGAGGACGCGCGTTGGGCGTCCTTCTCTGACGTCAGGTGCCACTCGTGGGTTAAGGGCCGTGCCGCGATCGTCGGCGATGCTTCGAACGCGATGTCGCCCAACCTGGGCCAGGCCGCTTGCCTCGCGATCACCAACGGCTACCTCCTCGCGCAGGTGCTTCGCGAGATCGAGTCGATCCCGGACGGGCTGCTGGAGTGGCAGCGGCGACAGCGACCGGTCACGAACGCGACGCAGCGCTACTCGCGTCTCTACGGCCGGGTCGGGACGCGTTGGCCCCGTCCCGCCGCGGACCTCAGGTCCGCCCTCGTCAAGACAGCCGGGCGGTCACGCCGTTGGCAGGAACGTGTCAACCAAGCCGCACATGCAGGGGCCCAGGCCGTGCGAGCCGTCTCCGACGGTGCCGGCACGCCCAGGAACACCAACTAGCGAGGACCGGAGAGAACCCATGACATTCACTCGAGACCAGCTCACGGCGGAGCTCAAGGACGCCATCGCGAACGACCGCGGGCTTCCGGTGCACTGGTACAACGACGATGCGGTCCTGAACCACGAGCGGGAGCTGATCTTCCGGAAGTCGTGGTACCACGTGGGGCATGTCGACCAGCTCGCCAACGTCGGTGACTTCCTCACCGCCACGATCGCTGAGGCCTCCGTCCTCCTGACCCGCACCAAGGAAGGGATCCGCGGCTACTTCAACACCTGCCGGCATCGCGGGCACCTGGTCAAGAGCGAACCCGCGGGGAACGCTCGCAGCCTGCTCTGCCGGTACCACGGCTGGAACTACGAGCTCGACGGGTCACTGCGCAGCGCACCTTATGCCCAGGACGAGGTCGGCTTCGACAAGTGCGCGTTCTCCCTGACCCCGATCAAGGTGGACTTCTGGGGCCCGCTCATCTTCGCCAACCTCGATGTCAACGCGCCGGCGTTCATGGAGCGCTTCCACGAGCTGCCCGAGCAGGCCGCGAAGGAGGGGTGGCAGATGGGAGACGGCTTCCGCCGGGTCCCCCGCGAGCCGTACACCATCGAGGCGAACTGGAAGCTGGTCATCGATAACTCGATCGAGTGCACGCACTGCACGTTGACCCACCCCAGCTTCGCGCGTACGTACAACGTGAAGATGCCGGTGTACCAGTACCACGCGTTCGAGAACTACTCGTACCAGTGGGGCCCCGCCCAGGTCGAACAACGGATGGGCAACTACCAGCAGTGGTACATGTTCCCCAGCACCATTCCGGTGCGTGCAGGCGGACTCGTCTACGACGTCTGGACCTTCGCCCCGGTGAGCGCGACGACGACGCAGGCGGTCGGCACCCACTACTTCCACGAGTCGGTCACAGATGCCGAGATCGAGGCCTACTACGCGGGCTACTCGACCATCACCGCTGAGGACCAGGACGTCATGGAGAACATGCAACGCGGCCTCAACCCCTCCTACTCGGGTCCCCCGAACCGGAACCTGGTCAAGGGTGGGGAGCAGCTGCTCCAGCACATGCAGTCGCTGATGCTCAGCGGCTTTGAGGGCGCCTGAGCGTCGTTGCTCGTGCCGACCAGCAGCGTCGGCACCCTCGGGAGAGCGGATGACATGCAAGACCTACAACGACTGCGCACTGCGCCCCTCGACGTCCTGACGGTCGAGGCACCCCTGCTGCTGGTCGTGCGGCGGCGGGAGGAGATCGCCGACGGAGTCGTCCGGTTCCACCTGGGTCGCGCCGATGGTGAGCGGCTGCCCGAGTGGTCGCCAGGCACGCACATCAGCCTGCAGCTGCCCAGCGACGTGCAGCGTCAGTACTCGCTCTGCGGGGAACCGAGCGATGCGGAGACGTGGTCGATCGCCGTCCAGCGCGATCAGAGCTCTCGTGGGGGTTCGGTGTGGCTCCACGACCATGTGGCTCCGGGCGCTGAGCTCGAGGTGACGCACGTGCGCAACAACTTCGAGCTAGAGGTCGCGCAGAAATACATCTTCGTCGCCGGGGGGATCGGCATCACGCCTCTCGTGTCCATGGTGCGTGCAGCCCGCGCGGCCGGCGCGCCCTGGCGCATGCTCTACGGCGGGCGGTCCCGAACGTCCATGGCGTTCCTCAATGACTTCTCCGCACGTGCAGAGGTCGAAATCCGTGCCGAGGACGAATGCGGACGGCCGGATCTGGTCGGTTACCTCGGAGAGCCGCGCAGCGACACTTTGATCTACGCGTGCGGTCCGGAGGGGATGCTGGATGCCCTTCGGGAGGCGACCTCCGACTGGCCCGCCGGGTCCCTGCGGGTCGAACGGTTCACGGCGCCTGAGGCAGGCGAGGAAGCCGGGTCGTTCGTCGTCGAGCTGGCGCAGAGCAAGAAGGAGCTCGAGGTAGGCCCGGAGCAGTCGATCCTCGACGCTGTGCGGGCGTCAGGCGTCGATGCCATGTCCTCCTGCGAGGAAGGCACCTGCGGGACCTGCGAGACCCGCGTCCTTGCGGGCGTGCCGGAGCACCGGGACGTCGTGCTCAGCGAAGCCGATCGCGCAAGCAACCGCTACATGATGATCTGCGTCTCGAGATGCCGAGGTGAACGTCTTGTGCTCGACCTCTGAGGAACGACGGGAGGGCCCCGCATGAGTGCCCCGAGAAGCACGCTCTTCCGGTCCGATCACGTCCTCACCCTGGGTGAGAACGAGATCGACGGGCCGGGCGGTGTCGTCGTCCGCGACTCCCGGCTGTCCGCGGTCCTCACGGTCGACGAGCTGGCGAGGACCGAACGGTGCTGGGATGACGTCGTGGACCTCGGGTCGCGCACCTTGATGCCCGGGTTCGTCGACCCTCACGCCCATGTGGAGGTGGCCTCCAAGGCCAGTCGCCAGATGGTCGATGTCCGCGCCCCGGCGTGCCCCGACGTCGCTTCGGTGCTCGCGACGCTGCGCGAGCACCGGGACCAGGCGCGGGACGGTTGGCTGGTCGCCCAGGGCAACCTGTTCTTCGACCAGAAGCTGCGCGACCGTCGGTTCCCCACGCGCGAGGAGCTCGACACCGTCTGCCCCGGACTCGCCGTGGTGATCAGGGCGGGTGGCCACCTGAGCATCCTGAACAGCAAGGCACTCGAGCTGGCCGGGATCGACGAGGACTTCAGGTCCGTCGACTACAGCGTCACCGGGAAGCCGTCCGTGCAGCGCGACGCCCACGGGCGCCCTACCGGCGTGGTCTCCGAGATGGACAAGCTGTTGCCACTGCCTGGGCTGCGCGTGGACGAGGAGCGCGACGCCGTCGAAGCCGGGGTGCGGGAGCTCTTCACCGCGCACGGGGTCACCACCCTGGGTGAGATCTCGGACACGGTGGAGGGAGGGCTCCGCGCCTACGACGACGCCATCACGGCCGGTCGGCTCAAGGCGCGCATCCACGTTTACCTGTGGGTGCCCGGGTCGGTCACCCTCGACGAGGCGTGTGACCACCGACGATGGGCCCAGCTCCGATCTCCCGACGACATGCTCTCCATCCAGGGCGTCAAGGTGTTCGCGGACGGGGGCTACTCGGCGGCTCGCGCCGCCCTCACCCGGCCGTACGCGACCGGTGACGGGCACAACTGCGGGGAGATCGCATTCTCGACCGAAGAGATCGTGGAGATCGCGCAGCGCACGAATGCAGCGGGGCTGCAGCTGGCCATCCATGCGAACGGCGACCACGCCCAGCTCCACGTGTGCGACGCCTTGGAGAAGGCGGCGCTCCGAGGCTGCCCGCGGATCCGACTCGAGCATGCTGGAAACTTCGTGCCGGACTACGACGAGCTGAGCAGCGCGTGGCGACGGGCCCGGATCGTGCCGGTGCCGCAACCGACCTTCATCCACAACTTCGCCGAGTTCCTCCCTGAGTACCTGGGTGAGTACTCCCGCAGCCGGCAGTTCCCCCTCCGCCGGCTCCTCGATGACGGCTGGCCGATCTCCGGGAGCTCCGACGTGTGGGTCGGTTCGGAGATCGGACAGACCGATCCCTTCCGGTCCATCGCCAGCTGCGTGGGTCGCAGGACGTTCCACGGCGGGACGCTCAACCTCGATCAGGTGGTCACCGTGCGCGAGGCCCTCCGGATGCACACGTTCGGCGGCGCCCACGCGATGCAGCAGGAGACGACGCGGGGGACCCTCGAGGTCGGCAAGCTGGCCGACATGATCGTCCTCGACCGCAATCCCCTGGCGGTCGGGGCGGACGAGCTCGCAGACATCGCCGTCGAGAGGGTCTACCTCGGCGGCGACCTGATCCACGACATCAGCTGACCGGACGGCGCCGCCGTACCCGGGAGACGACATCACACAGCGAAGCCCTGACAGAGGAGAACGATGAACCACGCCGCCGAGTTCGAGCGACTCACCGGGACGTACTTCCGCGAGGGCAAGTACGTCGTCAGCGAGACGTCCCAGCATCAGCCGGTGCTGGACCCCGCCACGGGGCAGCAGGTCGGATCCTTCCCGTCGGTGACCCCCGACGAGGTGGACGCGGTCGTGACGGCGGCGAACCAGGCCCAGAAGGAGTGGTGGAGCGCCAGCGCGCTCCATCGTGCCGAAGCAATGCACGCCACAGCTCGTCGGCTTCGGGAGCTGAAGCCGGTGGTGGCGGAGCTGCTCACGAGGGAGACCGGCAAGCCGTACAAGGAGAGCGCTGACGAGGTCGACTGGTCGATCAGCGCGATCGACTACTACGCCGAGCTCGGCAGGCACTCGGTCGGTTCGGTGCTGGGCCCCTCGATCGCCGGCCAGATGCACTACACGCTCAAGGAACCGATGGGCACGGTCGTCGTCATCCTTCCCGCCAACTTCCCGCTGCTGCTGCTGATCTGGGAGGCAGCAGCGGCACTGGCGGCCGGGAACTCGGTGATCGTCAAGCCGTCGGAGTGGGCCTCGCTGACGACGCTCAAGTTCATGGAGGTCTTCGACGACCTCCCGGCGGGGCTGGTCCAGTGCGTCACCGGGGGCGGAAGCGTCGGTGCCCAGCTGGTCGAGCACCGCCACACCCATATGGTCGGCTTCACCGGGAGCGTGCCGACCGGTCAGCGGATCGCGAAGGCGTGCGCGGAGCAGTTCAAGCCCTGCCTGATCGAGGCCTCCGGCAACGACGCCTTCATCGTCACTCCGAGTGCCCCGATCGAGGTGGCCGCGCGCGCCGCCACCTTCGCGGCCTTTTTCAACTGCGGGCAGGTGTGCACCTCGGCGGAGCGGATCTATGTGCACGAGGACGTCCACGACCGGTTCGTCGAGCTGTTCGTGCAGGAGACCCGCAAGCTCCGCATCGGCCACGGCTTGGACCACGTCGACGTCGGACCGATGGAGCACGCCGGCGAGCGTGACCGCTTCGAGGGGATCGTCGCGCGTGCCGTCGAGCAGGGGGCGAAGGTCGAGATGGGTGGCGGACGTCCCGCTGACCTCCCCGAGGAGCTCTCCGGCGGCTACTTCGTGGAACCCACCATCATCACCGGGGTGACCCCCGACATGGACGTGGTGAACAACGAGGTGTTCGGCCCTCTCGCCCCGATCGTGAAGGTGTCGAGCGTGGACGAGGCGATCGAGCTGACGAACAGGTCGGCCTTCGGACTGGGGGCAACGGTGTACACGACGGATGCGGCCGAGATCCACAAGGCGACGAACGAGATCGTGTCCGGCATGGTGTGGATCAATGCGCCGATCCTCGACAACGACGCCGGCCCGTTCGGTGGACGCAAGATGTCCGGCCTGGGCCGCCAGCTGGGCGCAGAAGGGTTGGACACGTTCCGACACACGAAGCTGGTGATGGTCGACCCGCTCGCGTCCGAGCACGACTTCTGGTGGTTCCCCTACTCCACGGACGAGGCATGGCAGCAAGCCTGACGCGGTCGACGGTGAGGTCCTGAGCGCTGATGACATTCGTTATCACGCAGGGGTGTTGCAACGACGCCTCCTGCGTCCCGGTCTGCCCCGTGCAGTGCATCCGCCCGCGCCCGGGGGATCCAGACTTCACCACCACCGAGCAGCTCTACATCGACCCGGCGAGCTGCATCGAGTGCGGCGCGTGTGCCTTCGTCTGTCCGGTGGAGGCGATCCACCACGACGCGGCCGTCCCGGCACCGCTCGCGGACGCCATCGGCATGAACGCGGAGTACTTCGCGACGGATCCGCTACAGGACGTGGCACCGCTTCCGGTGGAGCGTCATCGGCTTCCCTCCGAGCATCCTGAGCTCAGCGTCGCGGTGATCGGAGCCGGGCCGTCTGCGATGTACGCCGTCGAGCAGCTGAGCGAGATCGTCGGAGTCTCCGTGACGCTCGTGGAGCGCACACCGACACCGTTCGGACTGGTGCGCTCGGGAGTCGCTCCCGACCACGACCGGACGAAGCGTATCGGCGACCGCTTCTCACGCGTGCTGCGGCGTCCCAACGTCACGTGCCTCTTCAACGTCGAGGTGGGGCGTGATGTGTCGGTCGCCGAGCTGTTGGAGCACCACCACGCTGTCATCTGTGCAGCAGGAGCCTCCGACGACCGCAAGCTGGGCATTCCGGGGGAGGACTTGGAAGGCTCGGTGTCCGCGCGCGAGCTCGTCTCCTGGTACAACGGCCATCCGGACTTCGCCGAGCGGCACTTCGACCTGTCCGGCAAACGAGCCGTGATCATCGGCAACGGCAACGTGGCACTGGACCTGGCGCGCGTCCTGACTCAGCCCGCGTCGGCCTATGAGCGCACTTCCGTCTCCGACGTCGCGCTCGAGGCTCTTCGCCGGAGCGCCATCGAGGAGGTCGTGGTCGTCGCGCGACGCGGCCAGGCCTTCGCCGCCTGCAGCACTGCCGAGCTGCTCGCGCTCTCCAAGCTGCCGGGCGTCGACCTGCTCGCGGACGCCGCGGAGGTGTCGGTCACCGACGACGAGTTGGAGGCGGCGAGCGTCGGGGGCAGGTCGGCGGCTCTCGCGCGGCGACGGGCGATCGTCGAGGCCGCCGCGAAACGCACCCCGACGGCGCCACGCCGGATCGTGATGCGCTTCCGCCTCGCCCCGACCGAGCTGACCGGGGCTGGCGATGGCACGGTCTCGGCTGTCGTCCTGTCACGCCCGGACGGACGGTCGGAGACGCTTGAGACGTCCCTCGTGATCCGGGCGGTCGGGTTCCGAGGTCGAACCGTGCCGGGGTTTCCCTTTGACCCCTCCGCCGGCGTCATCCCCAACGATTCCGGACGGGTGTTGGATCCGGAGACCGGAGAGCACGCGCCCGGCTTGTACTGCACCGGCTGGATCAAGCGTGGCCCGTCGGGGGTGATCGGAACCAACCGGACCGACGCCGCCGAGACGGTGACCTCGCTGCTCGACGACGTGGCAGCAGGGCACGTCGGCTCCCCGACCGGTGACCTGGCCGACCTGGTCGATCTCGTCCGGACGCGTCAACCGGAGATGGTGGACCTCGTCGGGTGGCAGCGGATCGAGGAGACCGAGGTCGGCGCCGGGCGAGCGAGCGGACGCACGCGGGTGAAGCTCCTCACCTACGAGAGCCTGGTGACCACGGCACTGCGCACGTAGGGACCGGCTGGAAGCTCGGATGTGTCGCGCCGACGACCGACGGGACCGGCTACGGCAACGGCGCGAGGACCACCGGATCGTCCACGGCAACGGTCCCGGGCTGCACCACGTCGGCGTACATCCCGAAGAGCACGGCCGGCCCCCACTCGGTCGCAGTCGGACCGCGGAGCTCGCGGATGCGGCGCTGCACCTGGAGGCCGCGATCGGCGTCGTACGGCCTGTGCTCCACCGCGAGGCAGCGCGGGATCCCGCCGCGCAGGCGCAGCCGGCAGCCGCCCACCTCGAGCACGCGGTCAGCCCACTCGTCCTCGATGAACGGTCGGTCGCCCACCTCGAGCGTGACGTTGAGCCTGAACCGACGTGGGTCGACCGGGCGGCCGTCCAGCTCAGCACCGAGCGCGCGCAAGGAGGCCGTGGACTGGAGCGTCAACGGGTGGACGTCGAAACCTCCGCCCGGCTCCGCGCACCGCGCAAGGCGCAGGGACCTCCCGGCCAGCTCAGACACCAGCTCGTCCCACGGCCCCGGCGCCCAGTAACCGTCGACCAGGCGTTCGTCGAACTGGAATCGACGCTTGGGGCCGACGTCCCGAACGACCGCTGCGCACTCTGCGATGTCGGACCGGCCCATGGAGAAGACTCCGGTGGCCGGGTCGTACGCCGTCCAGTACGCGAGGAAGACCGCGTCCTTCGGCACCGAGTAGAGCTGCTCGTCGACGTCGACCAGGAAGAACTCACGGTTGCCCACGATGCCGGTCGGCGACACCTGGACCGCAGGGACACTGCGGAGAGCGAACCCCTTGGTCGCCGAGACATCCAGGCTCGCGACGGACCCGACGGTCCCGTTGGCCGGCCCCGGCGGGGCGCCGCCCGGTCGGGTGCTCCGCGACATGGATGAGCTCCTCGCCACTCGGACACTGAGCCTGCCCGGTGCGCAGACGCCTGGATGGTGCACCCCCAGTATCTCGCCATCCGTGGCCCGCGGGGTCAGCAGGCCGTTGGCACATCGGACAGGGTCGTCGGGCGATTCGACCGATCGACGGATGGCGCGGGCGCGGTTGCTCGGCCCCCGGTCACGTCGCGTGCAACAGACGCCACGTCTTCAGGGCCATGTAGAGCTCGGCCTGGACACCGAAGTCCCGCAGATCGACTCCGGTGAGCTCCTCGATCTTCCGGATGCGGTAGACGAGCGTCTGCTTGTGGACGTCGAGGCGCCGCGAGCCCTCCTGCCACGAACGGTTGACCTCGAAGTACACCTGCAGCGACCGCAGGAGCTGGGCATCGTGCGCCTCGTCGTAGTCCAGGATGGGCCCGAGCAGCTGCCGGACAGCGACCTCCCCCTCGGCGACCGTCCGAGGCATGAAGTACGAACCTCGTGCGCCGTAGACCGCGGTCGCTTCTCCCGCCGCCACAGCGCCCTCGAGTGCCCATCGAGCCTCGCGGACCGCGTCGGAGAAGCGCGTCGGCGAGGAGAGCGGCTGGCTGGCACCCATGCTCATCTCGAGGTGGTCCAGCTTCAGGCCTTCCTGGTAGACGGAGTCCTCGAGCATCACCAGGTGCGTCTCAGCCGCGCAGAGGTAGAGATGAGGCCACGGCACGAACTCGAGCGCATCGGTGAGCGGGTTGGTCAGGGTCCCGTTCGCAGTCGACTGGGAGGCGCCTCCGGACCACGCCGTGACACGCCACGGGCCGGTGCCGAGCCGGTGCGCTCGTAGCTGCGCCGAGGCCGCCTCCGGGCCGATGTTTCCGTCGAGCATGCGCCTGGCGAGCACCGTTCCTCGCTCGCGAGCCCGTGAGGCCTTGGCCGCGCGCCGCTCCACCTCGAGCTCGACGATCATCGCTGCATGCTGGGCGACGATGAGGTCGGGCGCGTCTCGCCCCTGTTTCTCGCGCACGACCAGCCCTGCCGAGTCGCTGGTCCCCACGGGGAGGAGCAGGACCGACATCCCACCCTCGGTCAGCCGGTTGAACGCCGGTAGTCGACCATCCTGGGCCCTGACTCGTTCAAGTGCAGCGCTGCGCACCGCCTCGGACAGGGGACGTCGGACCGGCATCAGCTCACGGCCGTAGGTGAGATCGATGACGTGCAGGTCTGCGTCCAGCTCGTCGCCCAGCTCCGCCAGCAGGCCGCCCGACGTCGGGGCGCGATGTGAGCGCCGCAGGATATCGTACAAGCGCAGGACGCGGGCGGCCCGCCCGTTGCCTCGTCCGTTGGTCGCTTCGGCGACGACGCGGGCGATCGTGACGAACGGAACGCTCCGCGCGGTCATCAGGACCGGGAAGCCGAGCTCCTCGGCGGTGTCGATCGCCTCCTGCGTCAGGGGTGGTGCTGCGAAACCTTCGCCGAGCGCCAGTCCGGCGATGTTGGCAGCGGCGAGCTCTCGGATGAAGGACACCTGAGCCTGGGGTTCGGCCGGGAACCCGTAACCGTCCGTCATGAGCAGGTCGCCGCTCCCGAGCCAGTTCCACGGGTCGGGGACCTCACACGTGTGCGCCCAAGCAACTGCGCGGTCGAGCCCTGAGCTGCCAGCCACGATCCTGGTCCGGAGCAGCGGATCGCCGATTAACGACTCGACGGTCAGGTCCATCGAGTCATCCTACGAACGGGTGCGCACCGAGTCGGCAGGACGCGGAGCGGTTCCCGGCCGCTCGACGCTCATGACGCCGCCCATCCCGGCGTCACGGGTAGAGGCCGCGGATCTGGTGCGCTCGCGCCACTCGATCCACCGCGAGGCACGTGGCTGCTGTGCGCAGCGACACGTCGAGCCGGACGGCATGGCTGCCGACCGCGTCCCAGGCTGCGAGCATGCGCTCAGCCAGTCTCGCTTCGACCTCGGCCTCGCTCCACCAGTAGGCCTGGTTGGCCTGCACCCACTCGAAGTAGGAGACGATCACTCCTCCTGCGTTGGCCAGGATGTCCGGCACGACCAGTTGGTCGTTCTCGCGGAGGACCGCGTCGGCTTCCGGCGTCGTCGGTCCGTTGGCCCCCTCCACGACGATGCGCGCCCGGATGCGGTGAGCGTTGTCGCCGTGCAGGACGCCTTCAACGGCCGCCGGCACCAGCAGGTCGACGTCTGCCTCGAGGACGGTGTCGTGGTCGACGGCGGAACCACCGGCGAAGCCCAAAACCGAGCCGGTCGCCCCCACGTGCGCCGCGAGCGCGTCGACGTCGAGGCCGCCTTCCTCAGCCACTGCGCCGTGCTGGTCGGACACGGCCACCACGCGGACGGCCTCGTCGGCCAGGAACCGAGCGACATGGCGACCGACCTTGCCGAACCCCTGGACCGCGGCGTTTGCTGTTCTCGGCTTCAGGCCACGTGTGCGCAAGGCGGCCAACGCCACGTGCACGACGCCGCGCGAGGTCGCGGTGGCACGACCTCGAGAGCCTCCGAGCTCGATCGGCTTGCCGGTGGCCACGCCCAGGACGGTG
The DNA here is from genome assembly GCF_008087345.1 of Nocardioides caldifontis. Lineage (GTDB taxonomy): Bacteria > Actinomycetota > Actinomycetes > Propionibacteriales > Nocardioidaceae > Marmoricola_A > Marmoricola_A caldifontis. Next base: position 517,045 of record NZ_VHIB01000001.1, read on the forward strand.
TGGCCCTTCTGCACGGAGAAGGTGTCCATCATCCACGCCATCGTCGTCTCGTCGGTGCCGACGTCGGGCGCCGGGATGTCGCGCTCCGGTCCGAGCAGCGGACTGATCTCGCTGGTGTAGCGACGGGTCACTCGTTCGAGCTCCGCGGTGCTGTAGAGGGTGGGGTCGATGCGCACACCTCCCTTGGCACCGCCGTACGGCACGTCGAGGAGCGCGCATTTCCAGGTCATCCACATCGCGAGTGCTCGCACCTCGTCGAGCGTCACGTCGGGCGAGTAGCGCAACCCGCCCTTGGCGGGGCCGCGCGAGAAGTTGTGCTGCACCCGGTGCCCGATCAGCAGCTCGGTGCGGCCGTCGTCGCGGCGCAGCGGGATGCTCACGGTCACTTCACGCCGTGGCGTGGCGAGCATATGGTGGAGCCCCTCGTCGTGACCGAGCAGGGCGACCGCTTCGCCGAGCTGTGTCAGAGCGTCGTCGAGAGGCGTCGCGGTGCTCACAGGGCGGCTCGCAGGTCAGCGGGCCCGGCTGCGCAGGTTGCTCGCTCGGCGAGCTCGACGACGTTGCGCAGGAGCATCGCCCGGGTCATCGGCCCGACTCCGCCGGTCGCCCTCGTCCACTTCCCTGCGACACCTTCGACATCCGGGTGCACGTCGCCCAGGATTCCCTCGACGGTGCGGGTGATGCCGACGGAGAGCACCGTTGCGCCCGGCTTGACCCAGTAGGGCTTCACCAGATGGGCCACGCCCGCCGCGGCGATCACGACGTCCGCGACCCGGGTGTGGGCTGCGACGTCGACCGTCGCCTCGTTGACCAACGTGACCGTCGCGTGCTCGCTCGGCCGAGTGAGCATGAGACCGAGAGGGCGCCCCACGGTCGTGCCGCACCCGATGACACAGAATTGGGAACCGGTGATGGGGACGTCGTTCCCCCTCAGCAGCTCAAGGATGCCCTGGGGAGTGCAGGGCAGCGTGCCGGGCTGGTTCAGCACGAGCCTTCCGAGGTTCACGGGGTGGAGGCCGTCGGCGTCCTTGTCGGGATCGACGGCTGCCAGGATGGTGTGGATGTCGAGGTGAGCGGGGAGAGGGAGCTGGACGATAAAGCCGGTGCACCGCCGATCCTCGTTGAGGCGGTGAACGGCTCCTAGGACGTCGCTCTGGGAGGCATCAGCAGGAAGTTCGAGCCGCAACGACTCGATCCCGACCTCGGCGCAGTCGCGGTGCTTGCCGGCGACGTAAGAGCGGGATCCTGCGTCGTCCCCGACCAGGATCGTCCCCAGCCCGGGGCGTCGTCCCGCCGCAGTCAGGGCGGCGACCCGGTCGCGCAGTGACTTCTTCACTCGGGCGGCTGCGCGCCTGCCGTCGATGACGATGGCCGTGCGATCCAATTCCGACCTCTCTCATTCGCCCAGTTCCGGCAGCATGGGCGGTCAGCCAAAGGTCCACGACGTGTCCGCGGGCACGCCACTAGTCGATCGCACAACCCGCCCTCGCGCGTTCCCTCTCGCGACGCATGGCAGGAGGGCTCGCGCCGGATGCACGGTGGCTGTCGGAAGGAAGGTGGCTCAATGGGAGTGCAGCAACAGCTTCCCGCTCGAGCGCAGGTCGTGGTCGTGGGCGGCGGCATCATCGGGACCAGTACCGCCTATCACTTGGCTTGCCGCGGCTGGACCGACGTGGTCCTCCTCGAGCGCAACACCCTCACCTCGGGCACGACCTGGCATGCGGCCGGCCTCGTCACGCAGGCGCGGGGGACGTGGGGAACCCGCGAGGTGGTCCAGAGAAGCCTGGACGTGTTCCACAACCTCGAGCAGGACACCGGCTTCTCGACCGGCTTCGTCAGGACCGGCACGATGAACCTGGCTACCTCGGCGGACCGCCTCGAAGAGCTGAGGCACCTCGCGAGCGTCGTGCGCGGCAACGGCATCGAGGCGCAGCTGCTCGACGTCGACCGCACCCTCGAGCTCCACCCGCTCCTGAACCCCGACGGGCTGCTCGGCGGCCTCCACTTCCCCGAGGACGGCCGCGGCAGCGCCAGCGACACGACGATGTCGTTGGCCCGGGGAGCGCGGAGCCGCGGCGTCCGGATCGTCGAAGGCGTGGTCGTGACGGACGTCCTGACGCAGGGCGGACGCGTGACCGGCGTGCGCACCAGCGCCGGTGAGATCGAGGCCGAGTACGTCGTCAACGCCGCCGGCATGTGGGGGCGTGAACTAGGTGCGCTGGCGGGGGTGGACGTGCCGCTCCAGGCACTGGCGCACTACTACATCGTCACTGAGGCCATCGACGGGCTGCCGCGGAACCTGCCGACGGTCAAGACCGGCGACGAGTACGCCTACGTGAAGGACGAAGCCGGCGCCTTGATGATCGGGTTCTTCGAGCCCGGCAGCTACGCGTGGGCCTCGGACCACATCCCGCGCTCGGACGGGTTCATTCAGCTGCCGGAGGACTGGGACCATCTGGGCCCGTTTTACGAGGCGATGATCAACCGCGTCCCCATCCTCGCCGACGCTGGGATCCGGTTGCACTTCTGCGGCCCCGAGAGCTTTACCCCCGATGGTCAGTACCACCTGGGCGAAGCGCCGAACCTGCGCAACTTCTTCGTTGCTGCAGGGTTCAACTCCGTCGGGTTCCTGTCCGGCCCCGGCGCTGGATCGGTGCTGGCGGACTGGATCGTCGACGGCCGCAGCCCCCTCGACATGCCGGAGACCGATCCGGCTCGGGTGCAGCGGCACGAGACGAACCGCCGCTTCCTGGAGAGCCGAGTCGTCGAGTCGTTGGACGTCTCCTACGAGATCCACTGGCCCTTCCAGCAACGGACCACCGCACGCGAGCTTCGCGTGAGCCCGCTGCACGCACGGACCCGAGCGGCCGGTGCCGTCTACGGCGAGATGGCTGGCTGGGAACGCGCCAACTGGTACGCGCCGGACGGGGTCGCCCGGAAGTACGAGTATTCATTCGGCCGGCCCAACTGGTTCGAGCACTCGGCACGCGAGCACCTCGCCGTACGCGAGCAGGTGGGCATGATCGACACCTCCTCCTTCGGCAAGCTCCTCGTCCAGGGTCGAGACGCGGTTCACGTGCTCAACCGGCTCTCCGTGAACAACATCGACACAGCCGTCGGGAGGATCACCTACACACAGTGGCTGAACCAGCACGGCGGCATCGAGGCCGACGTCACGATCACGCGGGTCGCCGAGGACGAGTTCCTCGTGCTGTCGGGACCTGCGACCGTCAACCGCGACCTGGCGCACCTGCGCCGCAACATCGACCACGACGAGTTCTGCACCGTCGCCGACGTCAGTGGCACCATGGCGATGCTCGCGGTGATGGGGCCCGACGCCCGCCGCTTCCTGCAGCCTCTCACCGACGCGGACCTGTCGAACGAGGCGTTCCCCTTCGGTGCCTCACGAGAGATCGACCTCGGGCTGACCTACGTCCGGGCCACGCGGGTCACCTACGTGGGCGAGCTCGGCTGGGAGCTTCTCATCCCCGCCGAGAGTGCAGGACACATCTGGAACACCCTCCAGGACGCGGGCGACCCCTACGGACTGCGTCCTGTCGGCTACCACGCGATGAACTCGTTGCGGCTCGAGAAGGGCTACCGCAGCTGGGGGCACGACATCTCCAGCTGTGACGACCCGATCGGCGCCGGTCTGTCCTTCACGGTGAAGTGGGACAAGCCTGGCGGCTTCGTCGGACGCGAGGCACTGCAGAAGATCAAAGGTGCGGGGGTCACGCGGCGCCTGGTGCAGTTCGTGCTCGACGATCCCCTTCCGTTGCTCTTCCACGACGAGCCGATCTACCGCGACGGCCGCCTCGTCGGCCGCGTCGGCTCCGCGCAGTTCGGCCACACGCTCGGTGGCGCAGTCGCATTGGGCTGGGTCCAGGCCCCCGAGGTGGTGCCGCGCGGCTGGTTCGAGGCGGAGCCCTACGAGATCGAGGTGGCTGGCCGTCGCGTGGCCGCCCGCGCCTCGCTCAGTCCCCTGTACGACCCGAAGTCCGAGAGGCCAAAGAGTTGATGAGCGATGTGATCCTGACCGTTGCCTGCCGGGACCGTGAGGGCATCGTCGCCAAGGTCGCCGGGTTCCTGGCAGATCGAGGATTCACGATCCGCGACAGCCAGCAGTTCGGCGACATCGAGACGGGGCTGTTCTTCATGCGGGTGCACGCCGCCATGGGTCGGCGCTTCGACATCGACGAGCTCCGGACCGAGTTCGGCGCCGCCGTCGGCGACGTGCTCGGGGCGAGGTGGGCGGTCCACGATCCGGGTCGCAGGCACCGGATGCTCGTGATGGTGTCCCGGCAGGGACACTGCCTCAACGACCTGCTCCATCGGGTGCGAACGGGGTCCATGCCCGCGGAGATCGTTGCCGTCGTCTCGAACCACGAGGACTTCCGCGAGCTCGTCGACTGGCATGCCATCCCGTTCCACCACGTGCCCGTGACGGCGGCCACCAAGGGAGCGGCCGAGGACGAGCTGAGGAAGCTGATCTCCGCCTACGACGCGGACTCGGTCGTCCTGGCTCGCTACATGCAGATCCTGTCCGACTCGCTGTGCCGGGAGCTGGCCGGACGAGCGATCAACATCCATCACAGTCTGTTGCCGAGCTTCAAGGGCGCGCGTCCGTACGCCCAGGCGCATGCGCGCGGCGTGAAGGTGATCGGTGCGACAGCGCACTACGTCACCGCCGACCTCGACGAGGGCCCCATCATTGAGCAGGACTTCACTCGGGTCGACCACATGCACTCAGCGAGTGACTTGAGCGCAATCGGCCGTGATCTCGAAGCCCTTGCGCTCGCGCGGGCGGTGACCGCTCACGCCGAGCATCGGGTACTTATGAACGGCTCCCGTACGGTGGTTTTCCGGTGAAGGCGGTGGGACCCAGTTGGTCTGCTGGCGAGCCTGCTGGCCGAGCGGTAGTCGAAAGGCATGACGACCCGCCTCTGCCAAGGGACTCGGACTGAGTAAGGTGTCGGAGCTAGCCAGCTCGCTAGCGTACGAAGCGACTGTTTCCAACGGACATTTTCCGTGGCTAGACCCAAAAAGGGCGACGAATTCGTTCGAGTTGGAAACGGTGCCGACGCGTTCGCTACCATGCGCAGTGAACCGACTCCCGGCCGCGCCCTGAGGGGCTCGGCTCCATGCGGGCAAGAGGACGGCGGTCCCCGCTACCAGTACCAGTTGCGAACGGGGGATGCCGACGCGGCCGCACCGGATCTTCTCCGGTTGGTCTTATTGGCTCAACGCGAATAGCAATCCGGCCGTTCCGTAAGAACCGCAGACGTCGGTCCACTGAACCGGCGAGCCTCGGCGCGGTAAGACGACTGCTGACGGCAACGCTGACTGCAACGGTCCAGGAGAGCGGCGGACTCGGCGAGCGCACGGTCGCCTGGCGGTGAGCGCAACTTGAACCATTCAGACGCTGCTGAACGACTCTGCCGCGCCTACGGATCAGAAGGTTTGGGGTTCGAATCCCTACGGGCGCGCCAGCCACATGTGTTCTGAACTGCGAAGACACACAGGGCGCGAGCTTCGTTGGAACTTGGGACACTGGTTGTCAAGGGCGAGATGCGCCGCCGCAAGGATCTGGGCCCGCGGTCGGCACTCAGCCTGACGCGGTGCCGGTTACGAGCTCAACGGTCAGCACGGCTTGGCCCAACGACACACCGGGGTCGCCAAACAGGGATCCGCAGACTCGACGGTCCGCGAATGTGCGTGAATGTCCGCGAATGGTCGAGCCTGTGGGTAGCCCAGCTCCTTGAGCTGGCGCTCCACGAGTCGCGACATGGCGGCGTCCTCACGCAACGCCTCGGTCTCCCTGAGGGCTTCCGCTGCCAGCTGGCGTACTTCGGGTGCCTCAGCCAGCTACCCGGCGGCACGGCTCTCGTGGGCAGCGGCCTCCCGGACGGTCGCGAACGCAGCACCGTCGGCAGCCCCGGTCTGACCCTGGCCTCGTTTCACCAACCGCTGGAACACAGCTGAGGATTCGCGACGGCATCGCCTGAGTACGACTGGCTAGTGTGTGGCGCGTGAACCTACCGACCGGTCAGTCGTGGACCGAGCCGGGCGCCTACCGCGTCGCCTCCGGGGTCCACCGCATCCCGCTGCCGTTGCCAACGGACGGCCTGCGCGCGGTGAACGTGTACCTCATCGAGTCGGATGCCGGGCTCACCTGCATCGACGGGGGCTGGGCCATTCCGGAATCCCGCAAGCGTTTCGAGCAGGCGCTGCGGTCGGTCGGCCACCATCCACGCGACATCACGTCGTTCCTGGTCACCCACGTGCACAGGGACCACTATTCGCAGGCGATCTCGCTCAGGAACGAGTTCGGTCGTGCCGTGGTCGCCCTCGGCGAGAGAGAGCGGCCGGCGCTCCAGTCAGTCCTCGACGCCGACGGCTCCACGGAGTTCGTCGACCGGCTGCGCCGTTGCGGCGCACCGGCCCTGGCACGGCAGTGGGCCGGCATCCGGATGGAAGGCGGACGCGACCCGCGCAAGTGGGATTGGCCGGACCGATGGTTCTCGGGCGACTTCACCATGGAGGTGGGTGGGCGCACGCTCCGGGCCGTGCACACGCCGGGCCACACCGAAGGCCACTATGTGTTCGCGGATCTCGAGGCAGGCCTTCTGTTCTCGGGCGACCACGTGCTCCCGACCATCACCCCTTCGGTGGGCTTCACAGCCGGCTTGACCGCTGCCGCTGAACGCCGTCCCTTGGCGGACTTCCTCGGATCGCTGGCCAAGGTCCGTCAGCTGCCCGACCTCAAGGTGCTGCCGGCCCACGGTGGTACCGAGCAACGTTCGCACGAGAGGGTCGACGAGCTCATGACCCACCACGACGTACGGTTGGGGCTCTGCCTGCAGGTGCTCGATGCCGGCCCGGCCACGGCAGCGGACGTCGCGGCCGATCTCCGGTGGACGCGCCACCAGCACCGGCTGAAGGACCTCGATCCCTTCAACGCGGGCTTGGCGGTGATGGAAACCGCCTTGCACCTGTACCTCCTCGAGGCACGTGGTCACCTTGAGCGGTCGACCCTCGACGGGGTCGAGGTCTACCGTTTGGCGACAGAAGTCGATGGGAGTGACGTCAGGGTTGAGCACGATGGCCGGGAACTCGGGTGCATCCGGTGAAGCCGGCAGGTCAGCGGGCCGGAAAGTCCGCCGTCCTGGGCATCCCCGGCACCTTCTGCTCTCCGCTTATCTTCGAACCGCTTGCGACGGCGCTGGGAACCGGCCCTGATCCGGTCGAGCTCGAGGTCGTCTCCTGGATGAGTGAGCGCGGTCCGTGGGACATCCCGAGCGTGGCCGGTGCCCTCGCCTCGAGGATCGCCGACGCCGGGGGCTCGCCGAGGCTTGTCGTCGGACATTCCACGGGAGGTGCCATCGCCCTGCAGCTCGCCCTCGAGCATCCAGGTCTGGTCAACGGTCTGGTCCTCGTCGACTCGGGCTCCCACATGAACGGGCACGGCGACGTCCGAGCCATCGTGCGGAAGATCCGCGACGGCGGCGCTGAGGAGGTCATCGAGGCAGTGCTCCGTCGGTCGTTCGCCTCGGCTCCACCTGCGGATGTCGCAGCCGCGCTGCTCTCCTACGCGCGCTCGGTGGACCCCCGTTCTGCGCTCGAGGTCCTGGAGTCCCAGCGTCTCCTGGACTTCACCGACCGGCTGGCCGAGCTCCGGTGCCCCGTGGCTGTGGTGCACGGGTCGTCGGACCCGGTGAGGACGGTGACGGAAGCCCAGCACTTCGCATCCTTGCTGCCCGGCAGTGCCCTGACACTTCTGGACTGTGGCCACTCCCCACCCTTCGAGGCACCCGAGGAACTCGCGGCGGTGATCCGGAAGATCCGACGCACGACGCTCGGACCGATCAGCTGAACGCGATGCCGCCGTTGACGTCCAGTACCACACCCGTGGCGTAGCTCGCGCCGCTTCCGAGCAGGAAGAGGATGGGGCGGGCGACTTCCTCGGGCCTCGCGTAGCGACCGATGGGAAACATGTCGACCGTGTATCCGCGGCCCTCGATCATCGGTGTGTCCACCGGTCCGGGCGCCACGCCGTTGACGCGCACGCCGTTCTTGATCTCGGTCTTGGCGACCGATCGGACCATGGCGAGGGTCGCCCCCTTGCTTGCCGCGTAGTGTGCGCCGGCCAGCACACCTCCGATACGGCCCGCCACTGAGGCGACACACACGACGCTGCCACGCGCCTCTCGCAGATGCGGCATGGCGGCCTGGACGCACCAAAGCGTGCCGGCCACGTTGACCGCCAGGACCCGCTCCACGTCATCGGACCGAAGGTCGTCGAGGGCGACGTCCCGTCCATAGACCCCGGCTGACGTCACCAAGCCCGTCAATCCGTCGGCGGCGAACCGCCCGAACACCTCTCGCACCTGCTCGCGGTCCCGGACGTCGCACTGGGCGTACGTGTAGCCGGCTCGGGCCTGCGCCGGCTCGGCTTGAACGTCCACGCCGAGGACTTCGGCACCTTGGTCAAGCAGGAGCGACACCGTCGCGGCCCCGACGCCGCTCGCGGCTCCGGTGACGATGACGCGTTGTGGTCTGTGCATGGCTCTCCTCGCAGTTCACTGCTCGCGTCGCGGACCCCTGCCGACGGCTAAGAACCACATCACGTCGGCTGGTTGTGCTGGCAATCGAATGCTGGTTAACGTGCTGTCGACCGACCAGTCGGTCGTAGTAAAGCAGTGACTGGCTTGGTCGGGGAGAGGGTGCAATTGATGGACATGTACCGACACGGAGCGGGGCGGCCCCGAAAGCGAGCATGTGGCGCCATGCGGTCCGCCGAGGGAGGATCGACGGGCTGCGGCACCTACCTGCTCGCGCAGGGCCGGCCCGCGGGCGTGGCATCGTGAGCCTGGTCGTGTCCGAGCAGCTCGGGCGGGTCCTGCACGTGCGGATGTCGTCCCCGCCTGTCAACGCCTTCAGCGACGCGTTCTTCGACTCGTTGCACGCCGCACTGCTCGAGGTGAGCCCGGATACGGGAGCGGTGGTTGTCACCAGCGCCGTCGACGGAGTCTTCGCCGCGGGAGGTGACATCCGGTTCATGGCCGCGGCGGATGCGGTCACATCTGAGCGCTACGTCCGCCGCTGCCAAGAGATCTACGGCCTGCTGGAGAGACCGGACCACTTGTCTGTCGTGGCCATCGACGGGGCCTGCCTCGGTGGTGGACTAGAGCTCGCGCTTGCCGCCGACGTTCGCATCGCGTCCCCGAGCAGTCGACTCGGCCTGCCCGAGGTCTCCCTCGGCATCCTCGCTGGAGGGGGGGCCATCCACCGGGCCGTGCGCGCACTCGGGCAGGGAGCAGCGCGTGACCTTCTCTTGACAGGTGAACCTGTCGGCGGCGAGCACGCCCATGCGTGGGGGCTGGTCACCCGACTTGCGGACGATCCCGTGGCCGAAGCACTCGCCCTCGCGGAGAAGGTGGCGGCGTATTCTCCCGAAGCCGTCGCGGCGACCAAGGCACTCGCGCTCTCCGCCAGCACCGACGAGCTCGAGGCAGGGCTGCGCGAGGAGCTTGCGCGATGGCTCGAGGTGCGCCGCGGAGCCAACGCACAAGAAGGGCTCGATGCCTTCGCGGAGAAGCGGGCCGCACGCTTCGAGGCCCGGCATGGCTGACGGATGGGACGCTCGACCGTCAGAGGTGCGGTACGGCCGGCTGTGGGGCCGGGGCTCGGTCGATCCTGGACGCTGCGTCCTCACGGTCATCGGCGACCGGACCTTCACTGCCGGCGAGCTGTGGGACGGCGTCGAGGCCCGCGCCCGCGAGCTCGTGAGCGCTGGTCTGAAACGAGGAGATCGCCTCTGCTTGCTTCAGGACAACAGCTCGGACCTGGTCCTCGACCTGCTCGCAGCGTTCCGCCTCGGCATAGTCGTCGCGCCCCTGAACACCGCCCTGCGCGGGGACTCGCTGGCGGCGATGATCCGCGAGCTCGCCCCGTGCGTCGTCCGACCTGACGCCGACCACCACGACCTCGCGCGGGCGGCTCTTGCTGGTTCGGACGGAGCCACCGTCTGGGCGGTCGGCAGCACGCCGACGCCGTCCTTCTCGCCCCGACGCGACCGTGACAGCACCGTGCGCGAGATGCACGAAAGTGACCTCGCGGTCATCCTGTCGACCTCAGGCACGACTGGACTGCCCAAGGGCGTCATGTGGCCCCATGCCATGGCCCTCGGCGTGGCCGAGCACACGACGTGGGTCATGGGCTATGACGAGCAGGACACGATCTACACGTGTCTGCCGCTGTTCCACATCAACGGGTTGTTCTGCGCCCTGTACGCCGGTCTCGTCGTAGGCGCCCACGTGGTGATCGCACGACGGTTCAGCCTTTCTTCCTTCTGGGAAGACGTGACCGGTTACGGTGCGACGGCGACCAACATGATGGGATCGATTCCTGCCCTTCTGTGGCGGCAGGAACCCACGCCGCTCGAGCGCAACCACCGACTCCGCATTGCGATGGCCCTGCCGCTCCCTGCCGATCGGAAAGCCTTCGAAGAGCGGTTCGGAGTACGGACCACGGAGGTGTATGGGTCCACCGACGCCGGCATTCCCCTCGGCATCCCCCACGGCACGCACCGCCCCGGTTCGTGCGGACGTCCGACCCCGGGATGGCAGGCAGCGGTGGTCGACCGGCACGACCACCCTGTTCCCGACGGTGTCGAGGGTGAGCTGGTGGTTCGGCCGCTCCGGGCACACCTCGGGCCCCAGGGCTACTGGAGGAGACCGGAGACGACGGTCGAGGTCACGCGGAACCAGTGGATCCACACCGGTGACGTCGTGGTCCGCGACCATGACGGCTGGTACACCTATCGCGGCCGCGACAAAGAGATGGTGCGCGTCTCGGGGGAGAACGTCGCACCCATCCAGGTCGAGACCGTTCTCCTTCGCCATCCCGACGTGGCAGAGGTCTGTGTCTACGGACTGCCCAGCGAGCTGGGAGAAGAGGTGGTGGTCGCAGCCGTCGTTCCCGCCGCTGGGGCGAACGTCGACCTCGTTGCGCTGCGTGAGCTGGCCGAGGCGGAGCTGCCGTACTTCGCGGTGCCTCGCTACCTTTGGCTGCTCGAGTCACTTCCGAAGACCGAGACCTCCAAGGTGCGCAAGTCGCTCCTCGTCGAGAAGGGACTGACCGACGAGCACTGGGACGGCGGGCCCCCGCGCCGACGTCCTGCGCGGGTGGTGCAGGGCGAATCTGGCGACTACCCTCCGCCATACCCGACCGACTAGTCGGTCGACAGGAGGGACTCTGGAGAGTATCGTCGTCGGTGAGCTGAACGAGGACCTCGCATCCCCGCGATCGCAGTCATCCCGGCCGCGAAGCTGGAGCTCGAGCGGGTCAACCTTCTAGCGACGCTACTCCGGTGATGGGATCGAGTAGCCGACAGCACGGACCGACCGACCGGTCGGATCGCTGACGTGGCGGCGACCTGGGGTACGTTGCGCGGAGGCATGTGAAAGGAGTCGAGGTGGCGGGAAGCAAGGGCGTCCAGGGCCGGCAAGCAGAGATCATGCACGCGGCTGCCCAGCTGTTCAACGATCGTGGCTTCCATGAGACGTCCATGGAGGACGTCGCCGCGGCGGTCGGCATCAAGAAGCCGTCGCTCTACCACCATGTCAAGAGCAAGGCTCAGATCGTCGGGTGGATCCACGACGAGTGCGTGCGGACCGTATTGCCGCCGCTGATGGGCTACTTGGAGGAAGACATCCCGGCGTCGGAAGTGCTGCGCCGCGTTGCCATGGACATCTTCGGTCTCCTTGACTCCCACCCGGGGTACCTGCGGGTCTACTTTGAGAACCACCGCGACCTCGACGCGCGCTCCAAGACGAGGATCACCAAGAAGCGCGACGAGTACTACGACGCCGTTCGGCGCACCCTCCAGCGCGGCAACGAGTCCGGTGAACTCGTCGTCGAGAATCCCAACCTCGCCGCGATGGCGTTCTTCGGCATGTGCAACTGGGGCTACCAGTGGTACCAGGCGGACGGCCCCGAATCGGCCGCAGAGGTCGGGGAGTACGTGTGGTCGATCTACACCGCCGGAGTGCTTGCCCCTGGAACGAGCCGACTCCTGGACGGCGCCGCTACGGCTGCTGCCGTTCAGTCCGCGTAGTCGACCTGCAGCCTCACTGACCGCCCCGCTGGCCCCGCTCGGGTGACCGGCGGGGGCGGCGTTCCGCGGCGCGCGACAGGATGCTCCCTCGGTTGCCGCCGCAAGCACCTTCACGTCTGGCCTGCGCCCTGGACCCGTCTCGATCGCCGTACCGGCACGCTCCCTCACGCGAGCTGTGACGCGCGTCTCCCGAAACGCTTGACCTGGGTCACATCATCCGGTTGAGTATCGCTACCGACCGCCCGGTCGGTCGGGGACTGTCGAAAGGTACAGGATGATGCGATCCAAAGTCTTGGCGAGCGTGACGGCGGCGTCGGCGCTCCTCCTCCTCGCTGCCTGCGGAAGCGGGGACGCTGCCGGCGACGACAGCGGCGTGTTCAAGTTCGCCGTCGTCACCGAGAAGACCGGCGCCTACGCCGACTACGGCCTTCAGCTCGAAGCCGGTGTTCAGGCGGCGGTGAAGGATCTCAACGCCTCAGGCGATTACGACATTGAGTTCGAGCCGGTGATCTACGACTGTCAGAGCGACAAGTCGATCTGCGTGCAGCACGCACGTGAGGCGGTCACTGCCGAGGGGCTGTCGGCCGTGATAGGCCCGATCGTCAGCGTCGACATCCTCCCCGCGGCCGAAGTGACCGAGCGGGCGAAGGTGCCCCACCTGGTCATGGCCGTGCTCAACCAGATCACCGACGACTACACGAACACCTTCCGCTGGAGCGTCCAGAGCGATCGAAGCAACCAGACCGTGGTCGACTACGTGGAGGCGAAGATGAAGCCGGGCGACACGGTCGCCATCGTCAACGCCACGACCGACTTCGGCATGGGCGGGGCCGCCCAGCAGACCGAGCAGCTGGCCGCCATCGGTATCGAGCCTGTCGCGTCGATCCCCCACGACCCTGACCAGGCCGACTACACGCCGATCATCACCGAGCTGAAGAAGGCGGATCCCACCTACGTCCTGCTGAGCGACTCCAACCCCGCCGACATCGCCAAGCTGCTGCGCCAAGCGAAGGAGCTCGGCCTCAAGTCCACGTGGATCGGTGCCGACGCCTCGGGTGCCATCCAGCTCGCCGGCGACGCAGCCGAGGGCTACCTGACCGTCTCGCCCTGGTTCCCGGGACCCGACACTCAGGAGCTGACCGACAAGCTCGTCGCGGAGGGCATCAAGACGCCCGGCTGGATCTCGGCGATGGCTTACGACGCAACGCTCGGCCTCGCGGAGGCCGTGGACTCGTCCGGCACGTCCCCGGAGGAGGTCACCAAGGGGCTGGAGAGCCTCAGCGACTTCGACGGACTGGCCCGCACGGGCTGGACCTTCTCCGCCGATGACCGGCGAGGACAGACTACGTCGCAGATCGCGGAGTGGACCGGCACCGAGTACAAGATCGTCTGGCCCGAGAACTGACATGTCCGACCAGATCACCGTGACCGACGACCGCAGGGCTGCTGGCGTGGGCGATGCCCTCGTGACCGCCTCCGGTGGACGCAAGGTCGCGGACCCTGGAGGCGGCCGCGCCACCGGCGCGGCCGCCCTCCTGGCCGCGGCTGCCGTGGCCGCGCTCCCGCTCGCCACCGACTACTCGACGACGTACCTGCTGGCCTACATCGTCATCATCGCGCTGCTGGGCACCTCGCTCCACCTGCTGATGGGGTTGATGGGGGTCTTCTCGCTGGGACAAGCAGCCATGTTCGGCACCGGCGCCTACGTCGCGGTCGTAGCGAGCGACGAGCTGGCCCTCGACGGCATCCTCGGCCTTCTCCTCGTCGCCTTGGTCGGTGCGGTGCTGGGCCTCGTCATGGGTGCCGTGACGTTGCGGGTGACGGACCTGTACCTGGCTCTGGCGACCCTCGCCGTCGGCTACATCTTCGAGAACGTCGTGCGGAACACCGACTGGCTCGGAGGGCCACAAGGGCGGACCGGCTTCGTCATCACCGTCGCCGGCAGGTCCCTGGACGACCCGCGGCTCCTCTTCTGGGTCGGCATTGTCGCCCTCTACCTCTTCATCGTCATCATCTGGAGCATGCGGCGCTCCAAGCTGGGCCGCGCCTTCATGGCCACTCGCGAGAGTCCCATTGCCGCGCGCAGCATCGGCATCGACACGCGGCGCTACAAGCTCCTCGGCTTCGCACTGGCCGGCGCCTTCTCCGGCATCGCCGGCGCGCTCTACGCCGCCTGGTCTCTCGTGGTGGACCCCAGTGTGTTCGGCATCGACCTCACGCTGTCGGTGCTGGCCATCGCGATCGTGGGAGGTCTTCGCTCGCTGCCGGGCATCTTGATCGTGGGCGCGGCGCTGACCTACTTCCGCAACTCGGCCGCTGACTTCGGGGCAGCGGACTACGTGCTGCTGGTCTACGGCTCGCTCATCGTCCTGAGCCTACGGTTCCTGCCGCAGGGGCTGGGCGGTCTCCTCGCGTCGACGGTCACGGCCGGAACCTCACGGATGCGCGGCAGGAGGGAAAGCTGATGGCAGCGCTGCTCGAGGCTCGTGGGGTGACTCGCCGCTGGGGCGGATTGGTCGCGGTCAACGAGGTCGACCTGGTGGTGGAGACGGGCACCCTTCACGGCCTCATCGGTCCCAACGGCGCCGGCAAGACCACGTTGGTCAACATGCTCACCGGGGTCGACCGCCTCGACGGAGGCACGGTGACATTCGCCGGGGAAGACGTCACCGGTGTACCCGCACACCGCCTCGCCGGCCGCGGTGTGGCGCGGTCCTTCCAGACCTCGCAGCTCTTCGAGGACGAGAGCGTCGTCGACAACGTGATGGCCGGGCGGCACCGCCTCATCGAGTACCGCTTTCCCCACACCTTCCTCACCACGCCGCGGACCCGACGGGTGGAGCGCGAGCACCGGCTGCACGTCATCGGGCTCCTGGAGCTGGTGGGACTCGCCGAGGACGCGAACCGTCGCGTCAGCCAGCTACCCTACGGTCGCCGCAGGCTCGTCGAGCTGGCCCGGGCCATCGCGAGCGATCCCACCCTCCTGGTCCTGGACGAGCCGGCCGCAGGGCTGCCGGGGTCGGATGTCGACGTGCTCGCCCAGGTTCTCGTGCGGCTGCGCGAGGTGGGCTTCACCGTGCTGGTGATCGAGCACAACATCGGTCTCCTCGTGAGCGTGTGCGACCGGATGACCGTGCTCAGCGAGGGCCGCGTCATCGCCGACGGCGATCCCGAGACCGTGCGGCGCTCCCCGGAGGTCATCGAGGCCTACGTCGGAAGGACTCCGGATGCTTGAGGTGACGAACGCTGAGATCGGCTACGGCCCGGTCACTGTGGTCGAGGACCTGTCGATCTCGGTCGGCGAAGGTGAGGCCGTCTTCCTGATCGGCCCCAACGGAGCCGGGAAGTCGACAACCTTGCGCGGGGTGCTCGGGCTCAACCGCCTGACTCGCGGGACGGTGTCGTGGCGGGAGAGGGACATCACCCGGCTCCCGACGAACAAGCGTGCCGCGCTGGGCATCGCGCTGGTGCCCGAGGGGCGCCACGTCTTCCCTCAACTCACGGTCGTGGAGAACCTCGAGGTCGCGGCCCGCGCCGTCGGCGCGAAGGACGTCGAGGCCCGCGTGGAGGAAGTGTGCGCGGTCTTCCCTCGCCTCGCCGAGAGGAAGGGGCAGACCGCGGGGCTGCTCTCCGGCGGCGAGCAGCAGATGCTGGCCATCGGGCGCGCACTGGCACAGCGTCCGAGGCTACTGGTCATCGACGAGCTGTCCCTGGGGCTGGCGCCGGTGGTCTACGAGCAGGTTGGAGCGGTCGTGCGTGACCTCGCCCGGGACGGCCTCGCCGTTCTGCTGGTCGAGCAGAACGCCCAGCTGGCCATGAGCATCTGCTCCCGCGGCTACTTGATGTCCCACGGCGAAGTGGTGCTGGCAGGCATGGTCGCCGACCTCGAGCGGAACAACCAGATGCGCGAGCTCTACCTCGGCGGCATCGAAAAGGCGGTGTGACATGGAGACCTTCGTGCTGCTCGTGGCCGGCGGTCTCGTGACCGGCTGCATCTACGCACTCATCGCGGCTGGCTACGCCGTGCTCTACACGGCAACGGGATTCGTGAACTTCGCGCTCGGTGCACAGGCCATGCTCGCCGGCTACATCACCTACGCCGGTTTCGAGGACGTTCCCTTCCTCTTCCGTGCGGTCGTCGCGATCGTCGCCTCGGTGGTCGTCTCCGTGCTGTCGTGGATCGTCTTCTACCGCCGGGTGTCCGAGCAGGACATGCTTGCCGCGGTCATCATGTCGTTCGGGTTCTCGATCGTGCTCGCCGAGGTCGTGCAGCTGGTGGCAGGCGGCGTACCGCTTCCGGCGCGGAGCCCCGTGGGGTCCGGCCGGCACGAGCTCGGGCCGCTGTCGATCTCCAGCCACAGCATCCTGGTGCTGGTGGTGAGCGCGCTCCTGTTCGCTCTGCTCGCGACGGTGATGTCCAGCCGGGGCGGGGCGACCGTGCGGGCGATGTTCCAGGACCGAGAGATGGCCGAGACCCTCGGAGTCGCGACCAACCGGATGACCATCGTCCTGTTCGCCGCGTCGGGCGTGTTCGCCGGCGCCGCGGGCATCCTCACCGCCCCCATCCTGTCGCTGAGCCCGCACATGGGAACCCGACTGGCGCTGATCGCGTTCGTGGGCGCCATCCTCGGCGGCCTCGGCAGCATCCGGAGCGCGATCGTCGGCGCCATCATCCTGGGGATGCTCGAAGCGTTCTTCGCCGGCTACATCTCTCCGGACTGGCGCGCCACCCTCGTCTTCGGCGTCTTCGTGGTCATCTTGGTCCTGAAGCCGGCAGGCGTCCTGGGACGCGTCGCGGCGGTGAAGGTCTGATGACGACACCTTTGCTGGCCGACCGCCTCGGGACGTTCGCGGCCGGCCTCCGGCTCAGCGAGCTCCCTGAGGACGTCGTCGAGGTGGCGCGCTGCGCGATCGTCCACAACCTGTCGGTCGCAGCCGCGGGCCGACCCGTCGTCGCGGTGCACGACGACTGGGCCCGACCCCGGGAAGTGAGACCGGGCACCGGAGCGCGCGCACTGCTGTCGGGCATCGAGCTGGCCCCGGCCGACGCTGCCTTCCACAACGGGTGCCTGCTGCACGCCCGCGCCCAGGACGACACCTACTTCCCGGGGCTCACCCACGTCGGGGCCGCGACGACGCCGGCGGTCCTCGCGCTCGCGGAGCGCCGCCGTGCCAGCCTCGGCGACGTCCTCGTCGCGCTCGTGGCGGGCTACGAGGTCGCCGGAGCCGTGGGTGTCGCCGCAGCCAAGGTCTCCACAGCCAGGGGCTTCCGCGCCAGCGGCATCTATGGCCCCTTCGGAGCGGCAGCGGGTGCGGCCAAGATGCTCGGGCTCGACGCGGCCAAGGCGACGCACGCCGTGTCGATCGCCTCCTCGTTCTCCGCCGGGACGAACCAGACCTGGGTCGGCGGCTCCTCCGAGTGGCAGCTGCAGCTAGGTAACGCATCGCGGTCCGGCCTCGAGGCGGCGACCCTCGCCTCGTTCGGTGCGACGGGCTCCGTCGACGCCTTCGAGGGCGCGGACGGCTTCTTCGCCGCGTACGTCGGTGACGCCGCCGTGGCCGACGGCATCGGCCACGACCTCGGCGAGGTTTGGCGCACCCGCGAGGTCACGTTCAAGGCACACCCGGTCTGCGCGATCCTCCAGTCTCCTGTGGACGCCGCCATCGAGCTGCGGTCAGGGGCTGACGGGAGCGAGTTGACGGCCGCGACGCTCAGGCTCAACCCTGCTGAGGCTGCCTACCCCGGAACCGACGGGATGCCTCCGTTCACCGACCCCGGGTCGGCGCTGATGAGCGCGTCGTACTGCCTCGGCGTCGCTCTGGAACATGGCCTGGTGACAGCCGATGACCTCAACCGGTCCGCAGAGGCACACCGGCGTGACCTGGCGTCCCGAGTCACCCTGGTCGCAGACGCCGATCTCGGGCCCCGCGAGTTCGTCCTCGAGGCTGAGTGGTCCAACGGGCACCGTGGCTCGGCCAGACAGCCGGGAGGTCGTCGTCCCGGTCCTTGGTCCCGTCGCGAGCTGGAGGTTCAGCTCACGGCGCTGCAGCCCGAGGTTCCCGGCATCGACCTAGCCGTCCTCCCGGACATCGTCTGGGGGGATCTTGAGGCCCCGGCGGCAGATCTCGTCAGCGCGATGGTCCTCGGTTGAGCGCCATCTGAGACCCCGACGGCTGCCTGTACCACCACGACTTCACACGACGAAGGACTTATCACGATGGATTTCGCACTGACTTCCGAACTGGCTGACTTCCAACGCCACCTGCGCAGCTGGGTCAACAGCAAGCTGCCCAAGGACAAGGCGAATGCCTGGGAGGCGAAGGAGCACCAGTACCCTCACGAGCTCTGGGACCTGATGTCCGAGCAGGGGCTGCACGCAGTCGGACTTCCCGAGGAGTACGGCGGCGCCGGGTCCGACGTCCTGTCCCAGGTCGTCATCGGCCGCGAGCTGTCGCGGACGCTCGGTGGCCTGGTGTGGACGTGGGGCCTGTCCTCCTTCTGTGCCCGCTCGATCGCCGAGTCAGGGTCGGAGGCGTTGAAAGCCGACCTGCTCCCGCGGCTCGCCGCCGGTGACATCAAGATCGCCATCGCGGTCACGGAGCCGTCCGGTGGCACCGACCTGCTCGGCGCCCTGCGCACGACCGCGACCCGCACCGACGGCGGCTGGCGGATCAGCGGCCAGAAGATCTGGTCGACCGCAGCGCACGCCTCGGACTACCTCCTGCTCCTAGCCCGCAGCGACCAGGACGTGGAGAAGAGCAGCCACGGCACCACCTTGTTCCTCGTCCCGACGTCGTCGGCCGGCCTCGACATCCGCCAGATCCCGAAGATGGGCATGAGGGCCGTCGGCTCGTGCGAGGTCTTCCTCGACGACGTCGTCGTCTCCGACGACATGGTCGTCGGTGAGGTAGGCGGCGGCTGGCGGTCCTTGCTGGCCAGCCTCAACAACGAGCGCATCATCGTCGCCTCACTGTGCCTCGGCGTGCTCGACGGTGTGCTCGAGGATGCCGTCGCCTACATGAAGGTGCGGCACGCGTTCGGGCGTCCCATCGGCCGGTTCCAGGCCCTGCAGCACTACGTCGCCGACATGACGATGTGGCAGCGACAGAGTGAGCTGGTCATCTACCACGCCGCCTGGTTGCAGCAGACGGGCCAGGAAGTGGGCACCGCGGCCACCATGGCCAAGGTCGTCGCCTCCGAGTACGCCACCCAGGCGGCCGACCTCGGCATCCAGATCTTGGGCGGAATGGGCTATGCCCAGGAGACCGACATGCAGCGCTACTGGCGTGACGTCCGGCTGTACCGAATCGGGCCGATCACGAACGAGATGGGGCGCAACCTCATCGCCGAGTCGCAAGGGCTGGGCCGGTCCTTCTGATGCCGGTGGGGCTGGGAGGTGCCAGCCGGTGAGGGCTTGGCAGTACGTCGAGCACGGACCGCCCTCGAAGGTGCTGCGGCTGGCCGACGTAGAACCACCGGTGCCGGGTCCTGGCCAGGTGCTGGTCGAGGTCGACGCTGCGGCGGTCAATTTCGCCGACGGACTCGTGGTTCGCGGGACCTACCAGTCCAGCCCGCCGCTGCCGGCGATCGCCGGCATGGAGGTCACGGGGAGGGTCGTGGCGGTCGGTGACGGCGTCGGGCTCGAGCCGGGTGTTCGCGTGTGCGGGATGACGCCGCGGCAGTCGGGTGCCTTCGCCGAGCTCGCGGTCCTCGACGCGGGGGATGCCTGGGTGTCGCCCGAGGGCTACACGGCAGCGCAGGCCGCGGGCTTCGCGACGGCCTACCAGACTGCGTGGTTCGCCGTGCACGTCCGCGGTCGCGTGGCTCCAGGAGAGGCCGTCGTCGTCCATGCGGCGGCCGGGGGTGTCGGCGTGGCCGCGGTCCAGCTGGCGGCGGCGGCCGGCGCTCGGGTCGTAGGTGTGGTCGGGAGTCCTGCGAAGGTCGAGGTGGCGATGGCCGCGGGCTGCTCGGACGTCGTCCTCCGGGCGGACGCGGACGCAGTGAATCGCATCAAGGGGGCTACGCGTGGGGGTGCCCATGTCGTAATAGACCCCGTCGGCGGTGGCTCCCACACCATCTCCGAGAGGGTCACCAGGTTCGACGGCCGCATCGTGGTGCTCGGGTTCGCCAGTGGTGTCGTGCCCCGTGTCCGCGCCGACCTGGTCATGGTGAAGAACATCTCTGTCGTCGGGCTGCACTGGGGGCTCTACCGAACCCAGGCCCCTGACGTCGTCGCTGAGCAGTACGCCCTCCTGCGGACGGAGGTCGCTCGGCGTGGCATCGTCCCCGCGGTCTCCTCCGTGATGCCGATGGAGCGCCTGCCCGATGCGCTCGAGGCTGTCGAGAGCGGGCGTTCTCACGGGCGCGTGGTCGTCGAGGTGCGGTCCCGCGAACCACGGTCCGACGGTGAGGAGGAGAAGAGGAAACGGCTCGGCCTGCCACGCGGAACCGCTGTTGACCGGCCCTATCTGTGACGCTAATCTCGGGTACCGACCGACCAGTCGGTCGGCACAAGTGAGGAGTGGGATGTCGGACTACGGAACGATCGCCGTCGAGGACCGGGACTCGACGTGGATTATCACCCTCAGACGGCCGGACAAGCTGAACGCTTTGAACCCCCAGATGCTGGCCGAGCTGCTGGACGTCCTCGGGAAGCTGCGAGCCTCGGACGCGAAGGCGATGGTGCTGACCGGCAGCGGCCGGCTGTTCTCGGCCGGAGTCGATCTCGACACGCCGTTCTTCATGGAGCACGTCGAGGATTCCTCCGTCTACTCCGGGAAGCGCCTCCTCGATGACCAGCACCGGGTGATCGAGAGCATCTACGAGCTACCCGTTCCGACACTGGCTGTTCTGAACGGCCACGCGTGCGGCGGAGGCGGGCTCGGGCTCGCCATGGCATGCGACCTCCGGTTCGCGCTGCACAGCGCACAGCTGTGGATGGTTCCTGGCGCGCTGGACGTGGTCCAGGACTTTGGTCTCTCGTGGCTGGTCCAGCGACTCGTCGGGCCTTCTCGGGCGCTGCACATGGCCATGACCGGTCATCGCGTCGGGGGTGCCGAGGCGCTGGCCTGGGGGCTGGTCAACGAGGTGCATCCTGACGCCGAGGCGCTGGGCCGGGCGGTCGACGGGTTCGTCGAGCGTGTCGCCGAGCAGGGGACCGACGCCTTGCAGATGCTGAAGACCATCGTTCGGCTCGGAGGTTCGTCCAGCCTGCGTGAGCAGCTTCAGGTGGAGGCCATCGCCAACGGTCTGGCCTTCCAGTCGGAGGAGTTCGCCGCGAAGAAGCGGGCCTACCTCGAGAAGCTCGGCGGTGCCCGGTGATGGCGGCAGTTGATGCAGCAGAGATCGTCCCTCCCCAGGTCATGCGCGCCGCCCGTCTGCACGAGTCGAGCGAGGGGCTGGAGCTTCGGGTCGACGATGACGTGCCAGTGGCTTGTCCGCAGGCTGGGCAGGTCCTGCTCAAGGTCCGCAGCTGTGGCCTCAACCAGGTCGACCTGCTCACTCGGACCGCTCAGACCCCTCAAGCTGTCCCGCTGCCCCACATCTCCGGGACCGAGGTCGCCGGTGACGTCGTGGCCGCGGGCGATGCCAACTCCGAGCAGTGGCTCGACCGACGTGTCGTAGTCGATCCGGTCCTGGCGTGCGGGCGCTGCCGCCCTTGCTTCCAGGGTCGCACGAACCAGTGCCGTCAGAGCCGCATCTTCGGGGTGCAGACTCCCGGCGGGTACGCCGAGTACGTGCTTGCGCCCACCCGCCAACTACTCGACATCCCCGAAGGCATGACCTACGAAGCCGCGGCCGCGATCGCGGTGACCGGCCCCACCACCTGGCACATGCTTCGTACTCGTGCCGGCCTCCAGGTCGGGGACGACGTGCTCGTCATCGCCGCAGGCTCCGGTATCGGGTCGTTGGCGGTGCAGGTGGCCCGCCACGCCGGCGCACGGGTCATCGCGACCGTGGGCGGTGCGGAGAAGGTGCGCCAGGCACGAGAGCTGGTTCCGGCTGACCTCGTCATCGACCACTTCGACCCTGACTGGCCCCGTCTGGTCCGCGACTTCACCGATGGCAAGGGTGCCGACCTGGTGTTCGAGCACGTGGGCGCCGCCACGTGGAAACAGAGCCTTGCCGCGATGGCCCGGGGCGGCCGTTTGGTCACCTCCGGTGGGCACTCGGGTTTCGAGGTGGACATCAACCTGTGGCACCTGTTCATCAAGGAACACACGATCATCGGGTCCTATGCGGGCACGCGGGACGACTTCCTGACGGTGCTCGACCTGGCTGGGCGCGGCATCATCGCGCCGATCGTGCAGGAGGTGTTCGCCCTCGAGCAGATCCTCGAAGCACAGCAGCTGCTGGAAAGGCGGCGCGTGTTCGGCAAGCTCTTGGTCGACCCGACGCGGAAGGCGACCCGATGAGGGGCAGCCGCATCGAGGAAGTGCACACGGCTGCGTGTGCCGCTGTGGGCACCACGACTCGCACCTCGCTGGGCGAAGTCCACCCGCGCGAGCTGGGACGCTACAGCGTCGCGGTGACGGGCAGCCTGCCAGGACACGCGGGGGACCTGGCCGAGCCTCTGTTCCTCTCCTCAGTCCTGGCGTGGGGCGACGGACCTGAGGAGCAGGACCTGCTGCCTGACGGCAACGCAGCGGACCCGTTCGCCGGGTTCGACGTCGCGGGGCTGCGCCTCATGGGCGGCGGACAACGCCTCACCTTCCACCGCGATCTCGTGCCCGGCAAGCCCATCACGGTCGACGTGACGTTGGCGTCGGTCGACCTCAAGGAGGTCGCCTCCGGCAAGCTGCTGGTCCTGGTGGTCGAGCGCTGCTACACCGACGCGGACGGTTTGCTCCTGGAGTGCAGCGAGACCTTCCTCGGAAGGGAGGCGCTGGTATGACGGCGGTGACAGTCGGCACCGCACTTCCTCCGTTGGAGGTGCGTCCGACCTCCATCTCCCTGATGCGGTTCAGCGCGGTGACCTGGAACCCGCACCGGATCCACTACGACGAGTCCTACGCCGCCACCGAGGGTTATCCAGGGGTGCTCGTCCACGGCCACCTTCACGGCGCATGGCTGTTGGCCTGCGTCAGGAGCTGGGCCTCTGGGTTGGGACGCGTGGAGGAGTTCTCGTGGCAGAACCGCCACTACGCCGTTCCCGGTGACCTCCTGACCATCACCGGTGAGGTCGTCGACGTCGATGACGACCTCGTCGTCGTCGATCTCGCGGAGACCAATGCCGAAGGCCGGCTGTGCGCGCCCGGCCGGGCCGTCGTACGACTCAACTTCCCCCAGGAGGGCGCATGACCACGACCCGGGACGCCCGGACCTCGATCGGACGGGACCTCGCTCTGGACCTCTACCAGACGATGATGACGATCCGCCGGTTCGAGACGATCGCCGGCGAGCTGTTCGCCGCAGGGCGGCTTCCGGGCTTCATCCACCTCTCCATCGGCCAGGAAGCGGTGGCCGCAGGGGTGTGCGCAGCACTCGAGGACACCGACTACATCACCACCACGCACCGCGGCCACGGCCACTGCATCGCCAAAGGCGGCCGAGTCACCGAGATGATGGGAGAGCTTTACGGCCGGGAGGGCGGCTACGCGCTCGGCCGATCCGGGTCCATGCACATCGCCGACAACGCGGTAGGCATCCTCGGGGCGAACGCCATCGTGGGCGGGGGCATCCCCATGGCAGTCGGCGGCGCCCTGGCCGCACAGCTCGCCGGGCACCGCCAGGTGTCGGTGAGCTTTTTCGGTGACGGCGCCGTCGCGGAAGGAGTCGCGCACGAGTGCCTCAACCTCGCCACGCTCTGGAAGCTGCCCATCGTGTTCGTCTGCGAGCACAACGGCTACGCGGAGATGACGCCGGTGAGCACCCACCTCGCCAACCCGGACGTCACCCAGCTGGCCGCGGCCTACGGCATGAACGCCACTGCCGTCGACGGAAACGACGTGGCCGCCGTCCTGGCCGTCAGTCGAGAGGCAGTGGCGCGGGCGCGGAACGGTGGTGGACCGAGCTTCGTACAAGCGCGGACCGACCGCTGGAGGGGCCACTTCGAGGGCGACCCTCAGCGTTACCGGCCCCGCGAGGAAGTCCAAGCCATGACCGACCGCGACCCGATCGCCGCGTGGCGGTCCGTGCTGGGCGCCGAGCACGGCGTCTCCGACGACGAGCTCGACAGCATGGACGACCGCATCACCGCCGAGCTCACCTCGGCTGTCGAAAAGGCAGAAGCCATGCCGTTAAGCGACCCGGCAGGACTGACCCGATTCGTGTACCCGGAGGCGTCCCGATGACGGTGACGAAGTACTGGCAGGCAATCAATCAGGCACTGCACGAGGAGATGGCACGCGACGACTCCGTCATCGTCATCGGCGAGGACGTCGCCGCGCCCGGCGGCCCGTTCGCGGCCACCAAGGGGCTGCTGGAGTCCTTCGGGCCCGACCGTGTCCGGGACACACCCATCAGCGAGGCCGCCATCGTCGGTGCCGCCCTGGGGGCGGCCATGGCCGGCTACCGGCCCGTGGTCGAGGTGATGTTCCTGGACTTCGTGACCGTGGCCATGGACCAGGTCGTCAACCAGGCCGCCAAGGTCTCCTACATGTCGGCCGGCAACTTCTCCGCGCCCATGGTGATCCGCTCGATCTGCGCGAGCGGCCGCCGGACCGGTCCCCAGCACGCTCAGAACCTCGAGGCGTGGCTCGCCCATGTTCCAGGGCTCAAGGTGGTGTGGGGCTCCACACCAGCCGACGCCAAGGCGCTGCTCAAGGCAGCCATCCGCGACGACGGGCCGGTCTACGTCATCGAGAGCCTGGCCGAGTGGTCGACACGTGCTGAGGTGGCCGAGGGGGAAGAGATCGTGCCGATCGGCTCCGCCGCCGTACGCCACGAGGGCGAGGACCTCACCGTGGTCACGTGGGGAGGCGCCGCGCCGCGTGTGGCCACGGCCGTCGACCTCGTCCACGACGTCTCCGTGGAGGTCATCGACCTGAGGACGATCTCGCCCTGGGACCGCGAGACGGTCCTTGGGTCCGTCCGGAAGACGGGACGGCTGCTGGTCGTCCACGACGCCGTCGTCGAGTTCGGTGTCGGCGCCGAGATCGCGGCCACGGTAGCCACCGAGTGCTTCGACCAGCTCCGCGCGCCGGTACGGCGTCTGGGGGCGCCGTACGCTCCCGCGCCGTTCGCGCCCCAGCTCGAGGAGGCCTACCTACCGCATCCCGAGGCCATCACCCGCGAGATCACCCGCACCGTTCAGACAGTGAGGAACGCATCATGACCGACATCGTCGTCCCACAGTGGGGCCTGACCACCGATGAAGCCACCTTGAACACGTGGCTGAAGGCCGTGGGCGATCGCGTCGAGATCGGTGAGCCTATCGCCGAGCTCGAGACCGACAAGACCAACGCCGACCTCGACTCACCCTTCGCGGGCACCATCACCGAGCTCCTCGTCGAGGAAGGCGCAGACGTCGTCCCTGGCCAGGTCGTGGCGAGGCTCAGCGATGAGTGAAGTGGAGGTGCAGGAGATCCCCTACGATCGCTTCCGGCGCACCACGGCCAAGCGGATGGCCCACTCCATCACCACCAAGCCTCAGCTGACGCTGCACCGGCACGCCGAACTGACGGCTCTCGAGGCAGCGCTGCGCCAGGCGAAGGCGGCTCAGCCGGACGTACCAGTCGGGTTCACGGCCGCACTGCTGGTATCGATCGCCCGCAGCCTGACCGGCAGCCGTCTCAACGGCACCGTCGACGAGCAGGTGATCTCGCTGCACCGCGACGTCCACCTCGGCGTCGCCGTCGACGTGGACGGCGCCCTGCTCGTGCCTGTCCTGCGCAATGCGAACAAGATCTCGGTCGCGCAGCTCGAGGCCGAGCTCAAGCGACTTGCGCACAAGGCGCGCACGACGGGGCTTCGCCCCGACGACGTGGCGGGTGCGACGTTCACGGTCAGCAGCCTCGGGCCCCTGGGCGTCGAGCTGTTCACGCCCATCATCAATCCGCCGCAGCTCGCGATCCTCGGTTTGGGCGCTGTTCGCGACGAGCTGACCCTGGTCGACGGTGAGCCCGTCGCCGTACGTCGCCTCGGCCTGAGCCTCACGTTCGACCACGCCGCGACCGACGGCGCTGAAGCAGCGCGCGTCCTCGGCAGGGTGTGCGAGAGCATCGAGTCGCCAGGCGCCCTCGACCGGGTCGCCGGGACGTCGCCCGCTCGCGCTCGCGACGTCGCAGCCACCACCTGACAGGAGGCAGACGCACATGGACATCGTCGGGGACCGCACGCTGCGTGACCTGCTCGACGAGCAGGTCGACCGTCACCCGGACAAGACCTTCATCATCGTGGAGGACAAGGACGGGCTCGTCACCGAGACGACGTACCTCGAGATGCAGACGCGCGTCGATCGTGTGGCCGCCGGACTGGGCGAGATGGGTGTCGCGCAAGGGGACCGAGTCGCTGTCCATCTGACGAACTCGCGCGAGATCCTCGACATCTGGTTCGCCCTGGCCACGCTCGGAGCGGTCATGGTGCCCTCGAACGTCGCCAACACCGCCAGTGAGCTGGAGTACCTCCTGTCCTACTCGGGTTCGATCGCCGTCGTGACGCAACCCTCCCTCTGGGAGACGGTCGCCGACGCGGCGGACGGCGTTCCCGAGGTCCAGCACCGCATCCTCGCCCGGACGACGGAAGCTGCGCCCGGCACCGTCCTCCTGGAGGACCTGGCCGCGTCCAGCGCGCCGACGCCACGGCCGGAGGTCGGCAGCGAGGACGTCGTCCAGATGCTCTTCACCTCGGGCACGACGGCACGGCCGAAGGGGGTCCTCCTCACCCACGCCAACGCGCTGCATGGCGGCGAGAGGGAATCGCGCGGACTCCTGCTTGACGAGAACGACCGCTGCATGACGTCCCTTCCGCTCTTCCACGTCAACGCTCAGTGCATCACCGTCCTGTCTGCCCTGACCGTCGGTGGCACATGCATCGTGCTGGAGGAGTTTCGGGCAACGAAGTACTGGGACCAGCTGCGGCGACACGGCGCAACACAGACGAGCCTGGTCGCGATGCAGGTGCGTACCCTGCTTGCGCAGCCGGAGCGCGAGACCGACCGCGACCACGCACTTCGGCGGACGTTCTATGCGCTGAACATCTCCGACGAGGAGAAGGACGCCTTCCAGAACCGCTACGGCGTCGAGCTCATCAACGCTTACGGCCTGTCGGAGGCAATGACCCTCGTGACCCTTGCTCCCGTCTTCGGGCCGAAGCACTGGCCATCGATCGGCAAGCCGCTACTGGGGAGGACCGTGCGTCTCGTCGACCCGGAAGGCAACGACGTCCCGATGGGCTCGGTCGGCGAGATCATCGTTCAGGGGGTGCCCGGCAGGACCCTGATGAAGGGCTACTACAAGAACGCGGAGGCGACGGCACGGGCGCTTCGCGACGGCTGGCTGTGGACGGGCGACAACGCCTACGCCGACTCGGACGGCTTCCTGTTCTGGTTCGACCGCAGGACCGACATGATCAAGCGCGCCGGCGAGAACATCTCCACCCTGGAGGTGGAGTCCGTCCTCAGCGAGCACCCCGCGGTCGCGGAGGTTGCCGTCATCGGGGTGCCCGATCCCTTGCGCGACGAGGCTGTGAAGGCCGTGATCGTCCTGGAGCCGGGGGAGACCCTGACCACCGAGCAGGTGCAGGAGTTCTGCGAAGGCCGACTGGCGAAGTTCAAGATCCCGACGATCGTCGACATCCGCGACTCGCTGCCGAGGACGTCGATCGGCAAGATCTCCAAGGGGGCGCTTCGCAAGGAAGCGGCGGCTTCGTCATGACGAGCGTCGCAGCCGAGGGACGCAAGCTCCTCCGCCTCGAGGCCCGCAACGCCCGCACGCCGATCGAGCGCAAGCCGGAGTGGATCAAGACCCGGGTGCGCACGGGTCCGCAGTTCAGCGGGCTGATGAGCCTCGTGCAGGGAGAGGGGCTGCACACCGTGTGCCAGGAAGCGGGCTGTCCCAACATCTTCGAGTGTTGGGAGGACCGTGAGGCGTCGTTCCTCATCGGCGGCGACCAGTGCACCCGCCGCTGCGACTTCTGCCAGATCGACACGGGGAGGCCCCAGCCGCTCGACCGCGACGAGCCGCGTCGTGTCGCGGAGTCGGTTCAGAGAATGCAGCTCAAGTACGCCACCATCACGGGTGTCGCACGCGACGACCTTCCCGACGGTGGGGCGTGGCTGTACGCCGAGACGGTGCGTGCGATCCGCGAGCTCAATCCCGGCACGGGCGTGGAGAACCTCATCCCCGACTTCAACGGTGAGCCCGACCTTTTGCACGAGGTTTTCGACAGTCGTCCCGCGGTACTCGCCCACAACCTCGAGACCGTGCCGCGGATCTTCAAGCGGATCCGTCCGGCCTTCCGGTACGACCGCTCGCTCGGCGTGCTGGCCGAGGCCCGCGCCTTCGGCCTGGTCACCAAGTCGAACCTCATCCTCGGCATGGGGGAGACGCGGGAGGAGATCAGTCAGGCGCTGCGCGACTTGCACGACGCCGGCTGCGAGCTGGTCACCATCACTCAGTACCTCCGCCCGAGCCTGCGCCATCACCCCGTCGAACGGTGGGTCAAGCCGGGGGAGTTCGTCGAGCTGGCGGCCGAGGCGGAGGAGA
Source organism: Nocardioides caldifontis (assembly GCF_008087345.1). Lineage (GTDB taxonomy): Bacteria > Actinomycetota > Actinomycetes > Propionibacteriales > Nocardioidaceae > Marmoricola_A > Marmoricola_A caldifontis. The sequence goes on from NZ_VHIB01000001.1 coordinate 545,810, forward strand.
TGGGCTTCGCCGGCGTCCTCTCCGGTCCCCTGGTCCGCTCCTCGTACCGGGCTGGCCGGCTGTACCAGAGCGCCCGCGAGCGGCGAGCGACGATGGCGGTCTAGAACGATGGACTATTCCTATCCCCTGCTGTGTGCCAGCGAGCGCTATCCCCATGACATCGCCCTGATCGGCCGCGACGAGGTGGTCACCTACGCCGAGCTCGAGCAGCGCATCAGCCGGGTCGCCGGGGGCTTGGCGGCCCTCGGGCTCGCCGGCCGCACCGTGGGCCTCCTCATGGACAACCGACCCGAGGCGGTGGAGGCGTTGATGGCGCTGTCCCGCGCCGGCAGCGTCGCCGTACCACTCAATCCTCGGCTTACGAGCGCCGAGCTCGAGTACATCGCTGAGGACTGCGATCTCGAAGCAGTCATCGCCGCCGACGACTACCTGCACGTGGCACAGGGCTTCGCCAGGGTGCGGACCGTGGTGTCGCTGCGTGCAGACGCCGGAACCGATCACTCAATGGCAGCACTGCGAACCGCCGATCCCGTGAGCGTGGACAACAGCTCGTCGGCCGGGGACGACGCGCCTGCGACGATCACGTACACCTCTGGCACGACGGGTCGACCCAAGGGCGTCATCCGGTCCCATCGGGCCAACGTGTGGAACGTGGTCAACTCCGCACTCGGCTCTCCGCGGCGCCGAGGCGAGGAGGAGCTGTTCAACCTGCCGGTGTTCGGCATCGGCTTCCTCCACTTCCTGCTGCCGGCCCTACTCGGAGGCACGGCAGTGGTGCTCGACGGTGCCTTCGCCGCGGACCGGGTCTGGAGGCTGCTCCACGACCGAGCGGTGACCCGGACGTTCCTGGCGCCCACGATGATCGCCCGGATGCTGGCTCAGGAGGGGCACGAGAAGTTCGACTGCTCGAGTCTGCACACCATCCAAACGGCGTACGCGATGACCCCGGAGGCTCGGCTCGCCGCTGTGGAGCGCTTCGGGGACGTGTTCGAGTACATGTATGGCCTGACCGAGGCGCAGCTCACGTGCGCGTCGCCTGACACCTTCGTCCGTGAGCAGGGGAACGTGGGTCGCACGATGGGGGTCTCCCGCATCGCCGTGCTCGGGCCCGACGGTACGCGGCTGGGGGCGGATGAGGTCGGCCAGATCGCGTTCTCGGGGCCGTCCGTGATGAGCGGGTACCACGGGCTCCCGGAGGAAACGGCGGCGGTTCTCGCGGACGGGTGGGTGCTCACCGGAGACCTTGGTCGCCTCTCAGCCGACGGAGAGCTGCACTACCAAGGGCGCAGCAAGGAGATGATCAAGACGGGCGGTTTCAGCGTCGACCCCACCGAGGTCGAGAACACGCTGAGCGCCATCTGCGGCGTGGCGGCCGCGGCGGTCGTCGGAGTTCCCGACGACCACTGGGGCGAGGCGGTGGTGGCGTTCCTGGTCGGGGACGGCGCTTCGGTGGACGTGCAGGCAGTGCTTGCTCGCTGCAGGGAGCAGCTCGCGGGGTTCAAGACCCCCAAGGCGGCGTTCGTCGTGAGTGCCCTCCCCGAGAATGCCACCGGCAAGATAGACCGGGCTCGACTCCGCGCACTGGCCGTCGAGCGCTACCGATGAGCCGCCGTGCAGGGCTGTGCAGCCCCCGGGCGCCCCGCTCCTGAGCGGAACCGTCACGTCGACGCGACCGTCCTCGTCCCGTGGCCCTGCACCACACGTTCGCAGCGCAAGGGTCGTGCCGTGAGGACGCTGACGGATGACTGATCGTGCTCAGCGCCAGCGGCTAGTGCCGGCGCCCTCTTCGGCCGAGACCCTGACAGGTCATTCCCAGCGGCTGAACGCGGCTGAAATGGCAACCGATACATGGGGCAGAGCGGCCTGCGCCATCTGCTTCGCGGCGCATGCCGGCCAGCAGTTGAGCCAACTCTCGCGCCTTGAGTGGTCAAGGCTGGGGCAAGGGAGTTGCTGGCGCGCTGCGTGACCCCGGGTCGGCACTCCGCTGACACGGGCTTTCTCACGTCCTGCTCCCTGGCCCGCCGGTCCTACTCGGGGCGAGTCGGATCTACCTGGTAACAGAGCGGGGCCACGATCCGCACGTGATCGGGGGCGAGGGGCATGAGCTGGTGGGCGACGATGCCGCCGAGGAGGACGAGCGTCTCTCCCGCCTGGAGCCGGATGTCGACGGCGCCCGTCGGATCACGGCGGATGGCGTCGAGATCGTCTCGGACCCGCGACGGCCACAACCTCAGGACACCGCTGTCGCGGCTGTCGCCTTCGTCGACCACGCAGGTGATGACGGCGAGGTCGCATACGGCCAGGTCTTGGTGCAACCCGAGATGGTGCCCGCTGCGCCGATAGTAGGACCAGCTGCCGGGTCCGGCCGGCTGCCACGGCACGTCGGTGGCGCACCGGAGTCGTTCGAGGACGGCCTCGGAGGTCGCGAACCGGTTGATTGCATCGCCGCCGGGCGCGGACTCGAGCCAGCGTTCGGGGTCGCCGCGGAGGTCCGCCGAGCTCTCGACTCTCGCCTCCGTCGCGCGAGCGTGGCTCTCCACAGCGTCCCGGACCAGCGCCTCGAGGTCGGCCGGGCGGACCAGTCGGGTCCGGAGGATGCCGCCGTGACGCACCAACGGGCTCCCCGCGAGACGGGCGCGGACGGATCCCAGCCGCCGGGCCTGGGCCTCGGGCGGGGCCTCTGAGTGGGGTGAATGCAGAGCGGTCATGGGTTGCCCGGGCCGAAGTCGGCCGGTGCCTGGACGACGATAGCCTCGACCAGGTCCGACAGCTCGGGGTCCAGAGCCTCGGTGGCGAAGGCCGTGTCGCCGCTCGCTCCGGAGGCCGGCGCCCCGAGGACGTCGCGGAAGAGCTCGGCTGCTCCGGTGATCGCGAAGGAGATCCCCAGGACCGGCCCGGTGTCGAAGCCGTGGTCCTGGAACCACGAGACGACCCGCGCGGCGTCGCTGGCATGGGTCGGTGTCTCGCTGGGGCGAGCCGAGGTGGGAAGAGTGTCCCGGCCGGGCCGCATCACGACGAGTGCGGATCGAGGAGCGTCGGTCATGCGAGCACCTGGAGCTGACGCCGAGAGGCGCCGGCGTCCGTCCACCGAGGGGGTTGGTGGACCGCCAGGCACAGCCAGCGGTCTGCGACGTGCCCGACGATGCCCAGCCGCTGGCAGACGTCGAGGAACTCTCGCGCCGTCGCCTCGTCCACCCCATCCGCCCGGGCGTGCCGGATGGCGGCCGCGTCGGAGGTGACGTCGTCCAGCCGGTCGAGCATCTCAGCCTGCCAGGGCTCGAGGGAATGGCCGTGCAGTGCGCCTCCTCTGCTGTCGAGCACGAGGCCAGAACCGTCGTCGTTGCGTTGGATGGTCGTCCCTCGCGGTCCACCGGCAGACCAGGCCTTCACCCGGTCCAGGGCGGGAGCGACGTAGCTCAGGCCCCCGTCGGCGTGGTCGAACTCGAAGTAGTACGCGATCTCCATCAGCTCTTCGGGGGACACGTCGTAGAGCGTGCGGTACGGGGTGAACGGTCGGACGTTGACCATCCCGAAGGCGGCAGGGCCCTGGTGGTAGAGCGCGTGGCCGTACGCCGTACGGGGCTACCCCGTCATCGAGGCCTACGGCTTCAACCCGGACGAGGACTTACTAGCCCAGCTGCTCGCCCTCAACCTCGCCGCCGCTGACGACCCCACGATCGCCCAGCGTCCCGGAGGGGCCCAGTACGGGCGCGACGCCTACACCACGACCTACAAGCGCACCGCCGCCCCGCTGTAGCCGCATAGACGTGGCAAAGTTGACGCTCAGGCGCCCGGCTCCTCCTCGACACGGATCCACTGCACGTCCTCGAGTCGCGGGAATGGTCCATAGGCTGCCCACCAGGCGTCGAGTTCTTCCCCGGTCGACCTCGCCATTCATGACCGCCGTAATCGGTGGCAGATGGGCACCCACGTGCCGTCAGAGACCACGTTGGGCAGGAATACGCCGGGTCTCGGTTGGTGCCTGAGCGCTAGGTCCAGTTCCCCGCCGCGCTCTGCGATGCGATGTCCCGAGACACCGTTGACAGGGGTCACGGGACATCGTTGCTTTTTGGCCTGGTCTGGGGAGTGCAACACCGCCTGCGGCCGGCGCGGGTCGCTCCCGATCCGGCACGGCCTGCAGCGGGACCGTCACTCCTGGTGAGAGCAGAGAAGCCCCGCTCCTGATTGGGGAGTCCAGGAGCGGGGCCTCGGTGCGTCCCCCGTGGACGACGTGAGTGATCCGCGGGTCCGCGACGCCCAGGACGTGGGGTGGGTGGGGTGGTGGGGTCGTCCTGGGCGGTGGCGGGACGGCAGGTCAGGAAGCAGGGGCCCAACGCTCGTCGGCCGCCGCTCGGGCCGCCTGGAGCACCCGGCGCCAGGAGCGCACGTTGGGCCGTCGGCGCAGCACGGCGCGGCGTTCGCGTTCGGTGAGCCCGCCCCAGACGCCCCACTCGAGGCGGTTGTCGAGCGCCTCGGCGAGGCACTCGGTGCGGACGGGGCAGCCGACGCAGACGCTCCGGGCGCGATGTTGCTCCGCACCCCTGACGAACATCTCGTCCGGTGCTGCACGGCACCGGGCCCGGAGTGCCCAGTTCTCGTCCCAAGGACTGACTGTCTGGTGGTTGTCGATCACGGTCCACCGCCGTTCAGCTGGCCCGCGCGAAGCGCTGCAGGCTCACTCCGCCACTGCGGTCCTCGGCGACGGTGATCCCTTTCGCCAGCGCGCGCCGAGCACATGCGGCGCAGCCGACGTCGAGGAACATCAGTGCCGGCGCGCTCCTCGAGCAGGTCGCCCCGCAGAGGGCGGAGGCCGGCGAACCGGCCGTCGGCGTCGTGGACGCGAGGTGGACCGGGGTCAAGGGTCCACACGAGACGGTGCTGCAGCCGTTGGGTCTGGCTCGGTCGTTCATGAGGTTCTCCATCCATCGGTGAACCCCACCCGCGTACGGAGTACCCGCACCACTTGGACCGTCAAACTTCCACGTCGCTGTGATCCGCCCGACTCGCTGAGCACACGAGCGGGTCCGGCGCAGGAGCCGCCTCCGTCGCGCGGTAGGCGACGACCCCGCCACCCTGGGAATCGCGCCGGGCGGCGGGGTCGTGCTGGGGAGCGCGCGCACCTCGCCTGGGAGAACACGCTCAGACGACTCACCCCAACGGCCGCCCTCGCGTGGGCGAGGCGGATCCCACCCCGAGCATCCAACGAGGCCGTTCCGCTCAGGTTAGCCCCGGACCGCGCGGGCAGGCGGAGATGAGCCCTACCCGGAGCGGCTGCGAAACGGGCTGTCCTCCATCCCGGGGGCTCGAGCCTCGTCCCGCTCGGCTCAGGTGGCGGAGAAGAAGCTCCTCAGCGCCGGGATCCTGCGGACGACGAGCTGGTCCAGGACGAGCACGAGCAGCAGGGTGATCCCGAAGAGCGGCAGGAGCACGCCGAGTGCCAGCAGCGCTACCAGCAGCGCCACGTTGTGCCGCACCGGCAACCGCCCGCGGGGTGCGGCCATCGTCGTGCCACTGCCGGCGGGCCTGCGTCGCCACCACATCAACGGGCCGGTGACGCACATGAAGATCACGCCCAGGCACAGCAGCGCGGAACCGACGAAGTTCACCGCGCCGAAGCTACGGCCCTCGTGGAGCCCGATGCCCTGGGAGACGACCTTGGCGAGCAGCGGGTAGTCGTCATAGCCGTAGGTCGAGACCACGTCTCCGCCGTAGCGGTCGACGTGCACGGTCCGCTCGGCCGTGGGGTCGTCGAACGCGTACCCGATCACCGAGAAGACTCCCTGGTCCTCACCGGGGAGCGCCACGGTGAACGGGTGCCTGAGCCCGGCTTGCTCGGCGCGGACCACGGCGGTGTCGACGTTGGCGACCGAACGCTCCTCGTCCTCCTCTCCCGCTCCCGAACCGTCGGGCACAGCCGTGCCCCCCAGCGCCCAGGGCACGTCGCGAGCGTGGCTGTGCGGAAGGGACTCGTCGAGCCGTGAGATCGGGTCGGACAACGCACCTGGATCGATGCTCCACAGCGACGAACCGGCGCTGGTCGCGAGCTGCTGCGCCTTGGCGCCCCAGAAGCCGGTCCAAGGGAGCCCGGACACCAGGAGCATCAGCAGGCCGAGGCCGACGAACGCGCCGACGACCCCGTGGCGTGACCGCAACCGCGCTCCGTCTGCGCCGGCCTCGACTCGGCGGCGGCGGGCGGTCCGTCCCTTGACGAACAGGTAGTAACCGGTCAGCGCCATCACGATCGCCCAGCAGGCGGCGATCTCGATGACGTAGTCACCGAGCCGGCCGCTCATCAGGTCGGCATGGAGCCGTACGGCGGTTCCTGCGACGGTGGTGTCCGGGTCCATATCACCGAGCACCTCGTTGTGGTAGGGGTCCACGTAGACGTCGCGGGTGGAGCCGTCGGGCAGCGAGAGCGAGAAGACCGAGGACCGGTCGCTGTCCCGCGGCTCGGTGACGGACACGACCTCGGCGTCCGGGTAGGCCGCCTCCACCTTGGCGAGCTGGGCCGCGTAGGGCTGGGCGATCGCACCGGCCGGCTGCTCCACGTTCACGAGGTCGCCGTACAGGACCGGCTCCAGCTGGAAACGGAACAGGTAGATCAGCCCGGTGACGGCAAGCACGAGCACGACGGGGATGACCAGGAGGCTGGCGTAGAAGTGCCACCTCCAGAAGGCGCGGAACAGCCCGGCGCTTCCAGGGCGGGGTCGGTGTCGCGTCGACCGGCTCGGGGGCGGCTGTGGTGCGGGGTCGGTGGTGTGCGTAGGGGCGGCGTCCAGGCCGCCTGGTTCGACAGGCATGCGGGTTCTCCAGGAGCACGAAGGGACGGCGCTGGAACCCAGGGCAGGGCGTGCCGGCGTCCGGGTCAGCGGCCGGAGGAGGGAAGGACGTGTCCTGACGCGACGGCGGTCGGTCAGGTGGGGAGGAGCCGCGGCGGGCCTCGGCGTACGACGCTCGATGCGACCGCGATCTCGACGGGCACCCGCACGGCGTGCCACCCGTCCGCGATCGAGCGCGAGTGCCGGAGGAGGTGGTGGGAGAGCAGCGAGGCGACCAGCGCGGCGCGGAGGTCGGCAAGGGCAGCGACCAGGGTCCGGCCGAGCCGATGCCACGCGTGCGCGGACAGTGTGAGCACCGTCCAGAGCAGCCGCTCGCCGTAGGCCAGCCACAACCCGACCGCCGCGGCAGCGACGAGATGCGCGACCGCCATCGGCGCGTGACCGCTCAGGTCGGCAACCAGGTGCTGCACCGGTTCCGGGAGCGTGATACGCGCCGGCGGCGCCGCGGGACGATCGGCGTAGAGCTGGTCGTAGAGGGACGCGCGGCCCGCGGGGTTTGCCGGTGCCGCCGGGATCGGCGGCACCGCCGCCGGCTCCGGCGGAGCGCCGTGACCGCCGCTGTGACCAGCTGTGAGGCTCAGGAAGACGTGCACGAAGGCCTGCTGAGCAACGAGCAGCACCACGATCCGCGCGGCGGACGCCGGGCGGCCGAGCAACCGCGCCGAAGGCACCAGCAGCATGGTGGTCAGGCACGCGAATGCGGTCGGGCCTGGCAGCAGCCCGTCCGCCGACACGTGGGCGGTGACGCCGAACATCATCGCGACGACCACCAGCAGAGCGGCGCGCGCCCAGCGCAACGCCGGTCCTACCCGCTGCGTGTGCACGGACACCATCATGACCGGTCGTGCAGGGGTCAGCCCTTCCGACCGGAGACGAGGTACTGCAGCTGGACGTCGTGACCGGGTGCGACGCCGTACGCCCGGTCCAGCTCGAGGATCTTCTCCAGCGGCGTGACGGTGACGTCGACCAGCCCCGCACCACGAAGCACGTCGGCGGTCTCGTCGATGCTCGACGCGTCGGCCAGCGGAAGGGCGGCGTCGGGGCGGTCGCCGTACAACGCGCCGAGGCCGTCGGTGAACCAGGTGCTGTCCGCCATCGCCACCACGCCGCCGGGCCGGAGCAACCGCGCCCAGCTGGCGACGGCGGTGCCGGGGTCACGCAGCGTCCACATGACGTAGCGGCCCACCACCGCGTCGAACGAGCGAGGCGGGAAGTCCGGGTCCACGGCGTCGCCGACCAGGATGCGTGGCGGGTTGTCCAGCGCCGCGGCGTGCTCCCGGGCGAGGTCCAGCATGCCGCCGGCGAGGTCGATGCCGGTCACGCGGTGGCCGAGGTCGGCGAGCAGGCACGCGACGTGGCCGTTGCCGGTGCCGACGTCGAGGACGACCGCGGGGGGCGGCGGGAGCACGGCGCTCCACACCTGGCTCCACGCCTCGCGGTCGAGCTCGCGTCGCTCGGGCCGATGCTGGTAGGCGTCGTACGACGGCGCCCGGTCGGTCCAGTAGTCGTTGATGGCGTCCTGCAGGTTCATGCCGTGATCCATGGGGTGGCCTCCTGGCGGGTGAAGGGGTGGAAGAGCAGGTGCAGCTGCCCACCGGTCTGGAGCCGCTCGATGCCGATGCCGTAGACCGGCTCGAGCACCTCGGGCACCAGGACGTGGTCGACCGTGCCGGACGCTGCGATGCCGCCGTCACCGAGGAGCACGAGGTCGTCGCAGTAGCGGGCGGCGAGGTTGAGGTCGTGCAGCACCACGACGGTCGTGGTGGCGAGGTTGTGGGCGAGGTCGGCGACCAGGCCGAGGACCTCGTGCTGGTAACGGATGTCGAGGTGGTTGGTCGGCTCGTCGAGCAGCAGGTGGGTGGACTCCTGCGTGAGCGCCCGGGCGATGAGCACCCGCTGCCGCTCGCCACCGGACAGGCCGGCGTAGGGCCGTGACGCCAGGTGGGTGGCGCCGACGCGCGCGAGTGCCCGGGCCGCGACGGCGTGGTCGCGCGGACCGGTCCGCTGGAACGTCGACAGGTGCGGCGACCGGCCGAGGAGCACGGTCTCCGCGACGGTCATCGTGCTCTCGCCGCCGGCTTCCTGCACGACGACGGCGAGACGGCGGGCGGCCTCCTGTGCCGGAAGCGTCTGCAGAGGTGCGCCGTCGACGGTCACCGTGCCGGTCGGGCTGGCGAGCGCGCCGTACAACAGCCGCAGCAGCGTGGTCTTCCCGCTGCCGTTCGGCCCGATGAGGCCGAGCACGCGTCCGTGCGGTGCCGCGAGCGAGACCGCCTCCAGCACCTGCGTACGGCCGTAGCGCCAGGAGAGCTGTTGGGCGGTGATCACGACGCGGGCCCGAAGCGTTCGACGATGCGCTCGAGCCCTTCGACCGAGAGCGGCGTGGGGGGCTCGGTGAAGTTGAACAGCTGCACCAGCAGGTCGCCGTTCCGGACGGCGGTGAGCTCGTCCGCGCCGGGCAGCCCGGTGATCGCGTCTTCGACGTCCGCTGGGTCGCCCTCGCTGTGCAGCAGGATCAACACGTCGGGGTCGCGACCGAGCAGCTCCTCGAGGGTGACCTCGAAGACGCGCTCGTCGACGTCGGCGAAGACGTTCTCGAAGCCGGCCGCCTCCAGCTGGGGATGGGCCATGCTCGTCGTGCCGTAGGCGTAGGTGGTGCCGCCGCCGATCGTCGGGTAGAGCACCGCGGCTGTCCGGCCGGTCGGCTCGCCGACCTCGGCCTCGATCTCGGCGAGGTCGGCTTCGAGCTCGGCGATGGCTTCCTCGGCCTCGGCTTCGCGCCCGAAGACCTTCCCGTAGACCTCGAGCTGGTCGTCCACGTCGTCGAAGCCGGGGTCGTCGTCCCCCTCCTCGCACAGGGCCGGCTCCTCGATCAGCGGGATGCCCACCGCAGCCAACGTCTCCCGGGACAGGTTGTCGACCTCGCCGAGGACCAGGTCGGGCTCCTCGCTGATCACCACCTCCTTGGAGATCTGGAGGTGGCCGCTGCTGTCGAGCTCGTCGGTCAGCAGCGGGATGTCCTCGAGCGCGGCGAGCGTGTCGCCGTCGTAGTACTCCGCGGGGTACTGCCCGGCGCGGGCGGTGACGCGGTCCATCACACCGAGCTCGTGGAGGAAGGGCACGGGGGAGCTCTTCAGCAGCACCACCCGCTCGGGGGCGGACTCGAAGGTGATCTCGGCGCCGCAGTTCTCGATCGTCACGGGGTAGGTGCCGGTGGCCTCCGAGCTCGGTGCGGGCGCCTCCTGCTCCGCGCCGCAGGCAGTGAGACCACCGGCGACCAGCAGGGCGGCGGCGTGGCGGACTCGGGGCACGGTGCTCCTTCGCGGGTGGAGGGGTACGGCGGTCACGCGCTGGTCGCGTGCAGCCGGCGGACGAGGACGAGCAGGAACGGGGCTCCGACGAGCGAGGTGATGATCCCGATGGGGATCTCCTGCGGCGCGAAGAGCGTGCGGGCCACGATGTCGGCCCAGACCAGGAGGATCGCCCCCATCAGCGCGGCCACGACCACGACTCGGACGTGCCGTCCACCGACCGCGCGGCGCGCCAGGTGGGGGACCACGAGCCCGACGAACCCGATGCTCCCGGACGCCGAGACGACCACCCCCACGCACAGTGCCACCGCGACGAGGAGTGCCAGCCGGAACCGCTCCGGACGGACCCCGAGGGTGTGTGCGGTCTCGTCGCCGATCGCCAGCGCGTCCAGCCGACGGGCCCAGACGGTCAGGAGCACGACGGTGCCGACGACCACCACCGCGACGACCGCGAGCGGCAGGTTCCACTGTGCCAGGCCGAGCGACCCGAGCAGCCAGAACATCACCGACCGGGCGCCCTCGGCCGAGCCGGAGGCGAAGATCAGGAAGCTGGTGAGCGCGTAGAGCGCGTAGCCCACGGCCACGCCCGCCAGCAGCAGACGAACCGAGGTCACCCGACCTGCTGTCCGGGCGACAAGAAAGACGAGCAGTGAGGCGGCCAGAGCGCCGAGGAAGGCGGTCACCTGCAAGGCGTGCTCCAGGAACCCGGCCCCCATCCCGAACAGGATCGCCGCTGCCGCCCCGCTGGAGGCACCGGAGTTGACCCCGAGCAGGTAGGGGTCGGCCAGCATGTTGCGGACCATCGCCTGGAGCGCTACCCCACAGACCGCCAGCCCTGCGCCGACCAGCGCACCGAGCAGCACCCGCGGCAGCCTGACCTGCCAGACGATGGCATCCACCGGTGCGGTCCAGGTTCGCTCCGCCGGCCAGCTCATGAGGTGGTGGGCGACGACCTGCGCGACGGTTCCCGCCGGCACCGGGAATGCGCCGATGCCCACGCCGGCAACGAGGGTCGTCAGGAGGCCGAGCATCAGACCTGCGACCCACGCCGTCGTCCGGCGGCGTCCTGCGCGGAGCCCGAGCACGTCGACGGCAGCGTTGGTGACCGTCCAACGGAGCATGCTGCGCGTGCGGGGAGCTGCTCCGTCGCTCGTCACCGATCCTCCTGCTATTGCGAACCTATTGCAACAACGAAGTTATAGCAGTAGGTCTGCCCCGGTCGCGCCGGGGCGAGTTGACAGATCGATTGACAATGAGAATGATTCTCATTCGTGACCTACGCTTGCCCCACCTTCCTCATGCCATCCCGACACCACCGCAGGAACGTCGCCCTGGTTCCCCTGGCCACCATGCTGCTCAGCGGAGCGGTCGCCGGCTGCGGCGCCGACGACAGTGGTGGCGAAGCCTCCGACGACGCGCCTCAGGTCGTCGCATCCATCTACCCGCTCGCGTTCGCGGCCCAGCGCGTGCTCGGCGACGAGGGAACCGTCGACCTCCTCACCAGCCCGGGCGTCGAGCCCCACGACGTGGAACTGACCGTCGACCAGACCGGGCGCCTCGCGGAAGCGGACCTGGTGGTGAGCCTTCGCGACTTCGCCCCGGCGGTCGACGAAGCACTCGATCAGAACCCGCCCGAGGCCGTCGTCGACGCCGCCGATGTCATCAGTCTCCGCTCAGCGGAGGGCGAGCACGACCACCACGCCGAGGGCGCGCATGAGGAGGAGCATGTCGGCGAGCACACCGACGGCGATCACCCTGACGGCGAGCATGCTGAGGGGGACCATGCGGACGAGGAGCACGGCGAGGAGGCCGAGCACGACCACGGGGGGACCGACCCACACTTCTGGCTCGACCCGACCCTGCTCTCGGCCGTCGCGGTCGGCATCGAGGAGGAGCTGAGCTCGGCCGACCCGGACCGCGCCGAGACCTACGGCGCCAACCTCGCCGAGCTGCAGCAGGAGCTCGCCGATCTAGACGACGAGTACACCACCGCACTCGCAGCGTGTCGGCTCGACACGATCGTCGTCAGTCACGATGCGTTCAGCTACCTGGAGCGCTACGGGCTGCACTTCGAGCCGGTCGCCGGCCTGTCGCCTGACTCCGAACCGTCGTTGAAGCATCTCACCGAGATCCACGACGTCGTCGAGGAGCACGACATCACCACCGTCTTCACCGAAAGGCTCGCCTCACCGAAGGTCACCGAGACGTTGGCGGACGACCTCGGCATCTCCACGGACGTCCTCGACCCCATCGAGGGGCTCACCGACGAGACGGCGGACGAGGACTACCTCAGCCTGATGCGCGCCAACCTCACTGCTCTGACACGGGCCAACAGCTGCAGCTGACCTCGACGAGCGCCTCTGAGCCCATCCTGCGAGCCGTCGCTCGAGCGGCTCGTCCCGACGTCTACCTGAGGACCGTCATGCGTACTCCCACGCGCCCGAAGGCGGCGACGCTCGCCGCCACGCTCGCCGGCCTCGTCGCGCTCACCGCCTGCGATGCGAACGCACGCGGCGAGGCCGACACCGACACGCTCCGCATCGCCGGCCCGTTCGAGGTGCACAGCCTCGACCCCACCGCCGACGGCGAGATCTTCACCCGGCTCCAGGTCAGCGAGACCCTCGTGACCAGCGACCTCGAGGGCGAGCTGGCCCCCGGGCTGGCCAGCAGCTGGTCCGCCTCCAGGGACCACACCCGGTGGGAGTTCGACCTCGCCGCGGGCGTGACGTTCCACGACGGCACGGAGCTCACCCCCGAGGCCGCCGTCGAAGCGCTCGAGAGAGTGGCCGCCGAGAGCGCCAGCCCCCTGGCCGAGGTGCCCATCAACGACATCATCGCCGGTGATCACGCGGTCACCTTCGAGCTCGACAAGTCCTTCCTGACCCTTCCGGCTGTGCTGACGCACTACAGCACCGCCGTCCTGGCCCCTGCCTCCTACGACGGTGAGGGGCGGGTCACCGAGGTGTTGGGAACCGGCCCCTATCGGGTCACCCACGTCGAGCTGCCGGCGTCGATCCAGGTCAGCCGCTTCGACGACTGGCGGGGCGAGACCCCTGAGGTCGAGGAGGTGTCGTTCCAGGCCGTCGGTCGCGCCGAGTCGCGCGCGCTGATGGCGGTCAGTGACCAGGCGGACGTGGTCTTCGGTCTCGAGCCCGCCGGCCGCGAACGAGTCGATGCAGCGGACGGGGTCACGATGGAGTCGACCCTCCAGCCGCGCACCATCTTGCTGAAGGTCAACGCGGAGCACCCTTTCCTCTCCGACGTGCGGGTGCGCCGTGCGCTCAGCTTCGCACTGGACCGCGAGGCGATGGCTGACGCGGTGCTGCGCGAACGTGAGCTGGCGGCCACCCAGCTGTTGCCGCCGTCCCTGGCGGCCTGGCACTCCCACGTCGAGCCGCTCACTCACGACCAGGACGCGGCGAGAGCGCTGTTGCGAGAGGCGGGTTGGGCACCCGGGCCCGACGGTTTCCTGCAGAAGGACGGTCGAGAGCTGCGGCTGACGCTGCTCACCTACCCTGACCGCGCTGAGCTGCCTGCGCTGGCTGCCGCGATCCAGGCCGCTCTGGCCGAGGTCGGGGTGGACGTCGAAGTCGAGGTGACGAACTCCAGCGAGATACCCGCCGGACAGGCAGATGGCAGCCTAGAGCTGGCCCTCATCGCCAAGCACTTCGCCCTCGTGTCCGACCCGTTGGTCGACATCGCCGACGTCTTCGCTCCCGAAGGGTCGGACTGGGGGGTCATGAACTGGCGCAGCCCCGAGGTCGACCGGGCGGTGGACGCGTTGCGAGCCGGTGCCTCCGGCGCACAGGCCCAGCAGCACCGCGACACGATCGTCGCGACCGCACAGTCCGAGCTTCCGCTGATCCCGGTGGCGTGGTACCGGATGAACGCGGCCGTCAGCGACCGGGTGGACGGGTTCGTCATCGACCCCCTCGAGACCACCTGGCGGCTCAGCGACCTGACGTGGGCCTCGTGAGCGCGCGGTCGTCCCGACGGCCTTCGAGGCTCGGCGGCGTGCTCGCGCGTCGTGCCGGCCAAGCGGTCGGGGTCGCGTTGCTGGTCTCGGTGCTGTGCTTCCTCGTCGTGCTGAGGCTGCCAGGCGACGCCGCCTACCGCATCGCTGCAGGCCGGTACGGCTACGACCTGGTGGACCAGGAAGCCGCGGACGCCGTGCGCGCCGAGCTGGGGCTCGACCGTCCGGCCTGGCAGCAGCTCGGGGGCTGGTTGCTCGACCTCGTGCAGCTCGACTTCGGTCGCTCCCTGGTCACCTCCCACCCGGTTCTCGAGGAGGTCGGCTACTACCTGGTCGGCACCCTGCAGCTGGCGGGCGCGGCGCTCGTGCTCGCGATCGTGCTGGGCGGCACGGCGGGCACTCTGGCCGCGCGCCGACCCGGCGGTCTCGTCGACCGGCTGACCACGATCGGTGTCGCCGGCGTGCGGGCCGTGCCGCCGTTCCTGCTCGGGTTGCTGCTGGTGCTGCTGCTCTCGGCTGAGCTCGGGCTGCTCCCTGCGGTCGGGCACGGCAACGCCGCCAGCATCGTGCTGCCCGCCTTGACGCTCGGCACCGGGTTGTCCGGCTTGATCGCGCAAGTGATGCGCGACGCGGTGCTCGAGGTACGGCAGTCCGACTACGTGCTCTTCGCGCACACCAAGGGCCTCGCGGAGCGCTGGGTGGTGCTCCGCCACGTGGTCCGCAACGCGGCCGTCGTCTTGGTCCCCTACCTGGGCGTCCAGGCGGTGGTCCTCGTCGAAGGGGTGGTCGTCGTGGAGAGCCTGTTCTCCTGGCAGGGGCTCGGGCACGCTTTGGTGCACGCCGTGTTCTGGCGGGACGTGCCGGTGCTGCAGGCGACGGCACTCGTCCTGGCCCTGCTCATCGTCTCCATCAACACCGTCGTCGACCTCGCCGTGCTCTGGCTCGACCCCCGGCCGCGTCGCCTGGAGGCCGCCGCATGAGCACCTCCCTCGTCCAGACCGAGGCCCTGGCCCCCGTCGCCACCACTCGGAAGCCGCTCGTCCGGATCGCCGCAGCCATGGGTCTGCTGACCCTTGCCATCTTCGCCATCACCGGTCCGTTGCTGCTGCCCGACCCGGCGGCTCAGGACCTGAGCCGCTACCTGGAACCGCCGACGCTGGCCGAACCTCTCGGTCGCGACGACTACGGTCGCAGCGTCCTGTCCCGGCTGGCGCACGCGACCCGGCTGTCCCTGCTCCTCGCGGCGGCCTGTGTCGCCACGGCGCTGGTCCTCGGCACTGCTGCCGGCATCGCGGCTGCGTGGGCCGGCGGCTGGGTCGACGCGGTCCTCCGTGCCATCTCGGAGGCGTTCGTGGCCGTCCCGGCGCTGCTGGTCGTCCTCCTCGTCTCCGCCCTCGCCTCCGGTGGGCTGTGGGCGCTCTACCTGGGCCTCGCACTCGCGCAGTGGGTGGAGTACTTCCGCGTGGTGCGCGCCCGCAGCGCGCTGGTCCTCGGTTCGCCGGCCGTGGAAGCGGCCGGGCTCCTGCGGCTGGGTGGTGCGCACGTCGTACGCCGCCACCTGTGGCCTGACCTGCGGCCCCTGCTCACGACGTTGGCCTCACTCGGCATGGTGACCTCGATCCTGGCGATGTCCACCCTGGGGTTCGTCAAGGTCGGCCTGCAGCCACCACGTGCCGAGCTGGGCCTGATGATCACCGAGTCGTTCCCCTACTACGACGTGGCTCCCTGGATGTCGCTCGCTCCCGTCGGCGTGCTGTTCCTGCTGACGGTCTGCTTCCTCGGACTGCGCAGCACCAAGGAGACCCGATGAGCCGACACCTCGCGGCCGCGCACGACCTCGTCGTCCCCAGGGCGGTCGTCCGGCACGGGACGACCACCCTCGTCGACGTCGCCGACCTCCGCATCGACGCCGGCCACGCCCTGACCATCGTCGGCGAGAGCGGGTCAGGGAAGTCCGTCCTGGCGCATGCCCTCATGGGGACCCTGCCACCGGAGCTGGTCGCCGAAGGAACCCTCGAGGTCGGCTCGCTCCGCTTCGACCTCGCCGACCGCGGCGGACGCCGGCACCTGTGGGGACGCCGGATGGCGCTGCTACCGCAGGAACCAGCCCTCGCGCTCGACCCCACGATGCGGGTACGTCATCAGGTCGCGGAGGGCGCTGCGGTATGGAAGCCACGGGCGGCCTCCGCGCTCCGGCTGGCCGACGAACGGCTGGACCACCTCGGTCTCGCCGGTGCCCGCTCGGCGTACCCGCACACCCTGTCCGGCGGCATGGCGCAGCGGGTGGCGTATGCGGCGGCGACCATCGGCGGCGCGCAGCTCCTCATCGTCGACGAGCCGTCGAAGGGGCTCGACGGCGACGCCGTGGACCGGCTGGCAGGGCTGCTCGCGGCCCATGTGGAGGCCGGGGGCCTCCTGCTCACCATCACCCACGACCTCCGCCTGGCCCGCCGCCTGGGCGGGCAGGTCCTGGTGATGCGAGACGCCGTCGTGCTGGAGCGGGGTCCGGCGGACCAGGTGCTCAGCACGCCAGTCCACCCCTACACCGCACGCCTGCTCGCCGCCGAGCCATCGCGGTGGCGGTTCCCCTGGATGACCACTCCGGAGCCGAGCGGCGAGGAGGCGCCGTTGGTCGCCGCGCACAGCATCAGCAAGGCGTACGGCGACGCTCCGCTGTTCGACGACCTGTCGATGGAGATCCGCGCCGGCGAACGATGGGCGATCACCGGCCCCAGCGGCGCCGGCAAGACCACGCTGGGCAACGCGCTGCTCCGCCTGACGTCCGTGGACCGAGGGACCGTGGCCCACGGCCCGACCGCGCACGGGGGCAGGCTGCAGAAGCTCTACCAGGACCCCGCACTGTCGTTCCCGGCACGGGTTCCCCTCGGGGTGGGGCTGCGCGACGTCATGCGTCGCCATGACGTCGACGAGGCTCGCCTTGGATCGCTGCTCGCCACCGTCGGGTTGCCTCGGGACGTGCTGCGCCGCCGACCGGACCAGGTCTCAGGGGGCGAGCTGCAGAGGATCGCGATCGTGCGCGCCATGTTGCCCCGCCCGGCGCTGGTCTTCGCCGACGAAGCGACCTCGCGGCTGGACCTCGTGACGCAGCAGATGACGGTGGACACGCTCATGAGCGAGGTCGTGGCGTCGGGATGCGCGCTGCTGCTGGTGACCCACGACCGCGGGCTCGCAGCCTCCTTGACCAGTCGTGCGGTGTCGCTGAACGGCGGGGGAGAGGCCGAGATCGTGACTACGGCCGCGCAGCCCGCGATGCCAGGCAGCTCGAGGTGACCCAGCCCGGTCGATCACGTCGGCAGGGATCGTCGCCGAGCAGCCAGCCCTCCGGCGACGAGCGCTGCCAAGGCGGTGGTCAGGGGCACGGCGGCGATGATGCCGAGCCCGCCTACCAGGCCACGGACGACTTCTTGCGCGACCAGCTCCTGGCTGACCGCAGTGGCGAAGGGCAGGTCCAGCGCGGAGAAGACCAGGAGCAGGGGCAGGGTCGCGCCGACGTAGGCCAGGGCGAGAGTGTTCACCGTTGAGGCGACGTGAGCGCGGCCCACGCGCATCCCGCGCGCGAACAGCGTGGTCCGTGGGGCGTCCGGATCGGCGGCGGCGAGCTCCCAGACGACCGCCGCCTGGGTGACGGTGACGTCGTCGAGCACGCCGAGAGCGCCGATCACGAGCCCCGCCAGCAGCAGCCCCCCGACGTCTACCTCGGCGTTGATGGCCGCGATGTACTGGCTGCCCTCATCGCTGAGACCGGTGAATCGCCCGAGGTTGGTGAACAGGCTCCCGAGCAGCCCGGTGCAGACCAAGGCGAGCAGCGTTCCGAGGATCGCAACGCCGGTGCGGACGGTGAAGCCGTGCGAGAGCCAGAGGGTGCCGATCATGATGGCGCCGGCCGTCACGATCGCCACGAGCAACGGAGGGTCACCCTCGGCCAGCGCCGGCAGGGTGAAGATCACGAGCAACCCCAGCGACAACGCCAGGCTGAGCAGGGAGCCGAGCCCCTTCCACCGGGACAGCACAAGGACGCCGACGACGAACAGGGCGAGCAACAACGCCAAGGGTCTGCCGCGGTCGAAGTCCTGGAACCCGTAGCGCTGGTCTTCCGGCGCCTCCTCGATGTACGTCAGCAGGATCCGGTCGCCCTCGCTCACCACCGGTGCCTGTTCCCCGAACGGGATGAGGGCCTCCACTCGGTCCGGGGCGCCCACGCCACGGGTGAGGTCCACGGTCGCGACGAGGCACTCGGGCACGTCGTTCTCGCACGAGTGCACGTCCACCACCGTCCCGTGCGCCCGCTCGGTGGCGAACTCACCCACGGGATTCGGACCATCCTGGGGCCACAGGATGACCAATCCCGCGATGGTCGCGACGACGAACGGTGTCAGCACCGTCGCGACGACCAGCCGCACCCGGGTGGACGCGGGGCCCAGGGGCGCCCCGTCGTGGGCATGTGAGTGACTCACCCGCCCAGCGTCGCAGAGCCACCCGGCAGGCGAACGGTCTCAACACGCCTGCTCTCCCGCCCAGCTGAGCCACACCGACCGCGTCGGTCGGCCGCCCGTAGACTCCGCGCATGTCCCTGAACCGGCCGACTGGTGGTCGCCGCAAGCCGTCGACGAAGCGGCTCGTGGTCGACGAGGTGATGAAGGACAGCGACGCCTTCCGCAGCGCCCAGGACATCCACCACCTCCTTCGCAGCCGTGGCGAAGCCGTGGGCCTGGCGACCGTCTACCGCAACCTGCAGGCCATGGTGGACGCCGACGAGGTCGACACGCTTCGCAACGAAGACGGCGAGCTTCTCTACCGCAAGTGCAGCCCCAAGCACCACCACCACCTCGTCTGTCGTAGCTGCGGCCGTGTGGTGGAGGTGAAGGGGCCGGCGGTGGAACGTTGGGCCAGCCAGGCCGCGGAGAAGCACGGCTTCGTCGATGTGGCGCACACCGTCGAGATCTTCGGGCTGTGCCCCAGCTGTCGCGGCTGATCCCATCCTGCGGCACGCCGGTCGCGTGATGATGTCCTGAGAGTGAGAACGGTTATCGTTCCGACTGCATCATCCTCACCGTTTGTCGGGCGGAGCCACCGTGACCACTCAGCAGGAAGCTCCTCGGCGACTGCCGGTTCCGGGCCAGACCGCGATCCTGCTCGCCGCCGTCTTCACGATGCTGCTCCTGCAACGCTTCGCCTGGCGCCTTCTCGACTCCGAGGCGCTCCGGTCGTGGAGCACGATGTTCGTCGCGATCTTCATCCAGGCGCTGCCGTTCCTCGTTGGCGGAGTGCTCCTCGCGGCCACCATCTCCGTCCTGCTCTCCGAGCGCGTGCTCGAACGGGTCGTGCCACGTTCGCCCCTCGCCGCGGTTCCGGTCGCCGGCCTGGCGGGGGTGGCGCTCCCCGGCTGCGAGTGCGGTTCGGTGCCGATCGCGGGCAGCCTCGTGCGACGCGGGGTGACCCCTGCCGCTGCCCTCACCTTCCTCCTCGCCGCTCCGGCCATCAACCCGGTCGTCCTGGTCTCCACCGCGGTGGCGTTTCCGGGCCAGCCGCGGATCGTGGTCGCCAGGTTCCTCGCCTCACTCGTCACGGCGGTGACGATCGGCTGGTGGTGGGCGCTGCGGCGCGGCCAGCTGCCAGTGCACGCCCCCGCCGCCGGTGAGCACTCGCACCGAGGACGAGCCTTCCTGGCAACGGTGCAGCACGACTTCCTGCACACGGCCGGCTTCCTGGTCGGCGGCGCCGCGATCGCCGCTGCCGTCGGCACCTTCGTCCCCCCGACCTGGATGGATTCCGTGGCCGATCAGGCGGTCCTCTCCATCGCTGTCCTCGGCCTGTTCGCTGTCGCTGTCGCCATGTGCTCGGAAGCCGACGCCTTCGTCGCAGCCAGCCTCACCTCCTTCTCCGACACCGCCAAGCTGGCATTCATGGTCGTAGGGCCCGCCGTCGACGTGAAGCTGGCTGCCATGCAGGCGGGTCAGTTCGGCACAGCCTTCGCGGTCCGGTTCGCCCCGCTCACGTTCCTGGTGGCCCTCGTGGTCGCCGGCCTGACCGGGTGGTGGTTGTTGTGAACCGCAGCAGCCAGGCGGTCGTCCTGCTCCTCGTCGGTGCCTTGGTCGTCCGCCAGGCCATCACCGACGAGTACCTCCACTTCGTCAACCCGTGGATGCGGTCGCCGCTGCTGGTCAGCGGCGGTCTGCTCATCGCGCTCGCCGCCCTCCACGCCGCAACGGACTGGCGGACGCTGTTGTCCCAGGCCGCATCCGACGACGAACGCGCGCAGGACCATTCGGAGCGCGGACATGAGGTCCCCCGGGCCGCCTGGCTGCTCGTCGCCCCGGTTCTCGTCTTCTTCCTCGTGGCGCCGGCCGAGCTCGGCTCCTATGCAGCCGAACGCCGGCTGAGCGAGGTGCGTGAGCCCGCACAGTACGTGGCGATGCGACCATTGCCGCCCGGTGACCCGGTGCGCGTGACACTGGTCGACTTCCTGGTCCGCTCCGAGCACGACCCGGGCAGATCTCTGGCCGGCAGAGAGATCGAGCTGGTGGGGTTCGTCACCAGCAAGGACGACGGCTCCTGGTTCGTCACCCGATTCGTGATGGGCTGCTGTGCCGCTGACGCAACTGCCTACCGCGTCCCTGTCGAGGGAGTCGCTGCCCCGCCTGACGAGGCGTGGGTCGAGGTGATCGGCCGGTGGGACGAGGGCCGACCGGCACGACCGACTCTGAAGGCGACACTCGTCCGACGCACCGAGCCGCCCAGGCGGCCCTACGAGTGACCGGTCTCGGTGCGGCCTCGTCCTACACTCGACGCTGATGGACAGCAACAGGGGACGGGGCGAACCGGTTTCAGTGCTGCTGCGTCGGTGGCCGCCGCAGCCGACTGCCGCCTCCCACGCGCGCCGCGACGTGCGCGAGTGGCTGGTCGGGGCCGTTCCCGCCGAGGTCGCTGAGGAGCTGGTAGACGACGTGACGCTGCTGGTCAGCGAGCTGGTCACGAATGCGGTCGTGCATGCCGGCACCGACATCGAGCTCACCTGCGCCGTACTGGAAGACGGCGGAGTGCGGGTCGAGGTGGACGATGCCAGCTCACATCTTCCTAGCGCACGCAGCTACGGCAGTCGTGCCGGCACCGGTCGCGGGCTGCGGCTGCTTCAGGACCTTGCTGACACCTGGGGCGCCGACGCGACTCGGACCGGGAAGAGGGTGTGGTTCGAGCTCGGCGCCTCCTCGGCGGGCACGACACCCGGGCGTCGGGCTCGTCGCGCGGCAGAAGGCCCGCCTCTGACGCGGTCCCAGCCCGAGGAGCCCGGAACGGTGCACCTGCTCGGGATGCCGCTACTGCTGTACCGCGCATGGGTTCAGCACGCCGAGACGCTGTTGCGCGAGTACCTGCTTGTCTGCCTCGGCTCCGAACCAGCCGAGGACGCCATTCAGGTCCATGCTGACGCGAGCGAAGCGATTGCTGTGCTCGAGGAGCATGTCCCGGTCCTGGAACTCAGCGCCGACCCCGATCAAGCACTCCAGGCGACCGAACCACACGTGACCGCCGAGCGGGTGCAGGTTTCTGCCCATCCGAAAGTGGCTGACAAGTTCGCCACCCTTGACAAGACCCTTGACGCGGCACTGACGCTGGCCGCGGCTCGTGAGCTCCTCAACCCGCCCACCCAGCCCGAGCTCGTCGCGCTGCGGATGTGGCTGTGCGAGGAGTTCGTCAAGCAGCTCGCCGGCGCCAGGCCCACCCCCTGGGACGCCCACGAGCGTGGACACCAAGCCGATACGGTCCCTCTCGAGCACCTCGACCTTCCCGAGCTCGGCGAGATCCGGGACGCCGACGTCCCGATGTTGGCCGCCGACGACCATGGCACCATCGTGGCCGCCAGCTTCGCGGCAGCAACCTTGCTGGGATACCCCAGCGCCGCCGACCTTGAAGGCACTCGCCTCATCGGGATCATCCCGCCCCGCTACCGACAGGCACACCTCGCCGGTTTCACCCTGCACCAGCTCACCGGCCGGGCTCCCCTGGTCGGACGTCCCGTGCAGGTGCCAGTACTTTGCCGCGATGGCGCCGAGGTCCCCGTCCTCGTCACGATCAGCCTCAGACGACGGCAGTCCGAGGAGCCGCTGTTCGTTGCTGCGCTGAGCGGGGCCTCACAGCGGAGGTAGGCCCTGCGGTGGCCGGCATCACGACCAGTGGTTCGTGTGCTGCGGGTGGTACGCGTGCTCCCACGAGTCGACGCCTGCATGTGCGCCATTGCGTCGGCATCGACTCACCCCACTGCTGTCCTTCACGTAGCGCAACGGCTAGGGTGTCGGCTGCCAGCCGAACTCCATCCTGATGGGGTCAGGGAACCCGGTGAGATTCCGGGACTGACGCGCAGCGGTGTGGGTGACGGTCGGAGCACGTCGTACGACAGCCACTGGAGCCCGGCTCCGGGAAGGCGCTCCGCACCGGTTGATCCCGAGTCCGAAGACCTGCTGGCCCTAGCGACGATCGTCGCCAGGTCAGTTCGGGCCCCGCGACAGGGTCCTTGACCCGAGGGACCACGCGCAGTGCCAACCATCCGCGATCGCCGCGACCGCTGCCCGGGCGCAGTGCGACCATGGCCGGCGGACGACGGCCTGCTGGTGCGCTTGCGCCTCGTCGGGGGGCGGGTGTCGTCGACGCAGCTGCGCGCCTTGATCGACGTCGCCGAGACCCACGCCGACGGGCACGTCCACGTCACTGCCCGCGCGAACCTGCAGGTCCGCGGCTTCCGCAGCTCGCGGGGCGGGCTCCACCCCGACGCGTTGACCGCTCTGGAGTCCACCGGGCTGCTCCCTGCGCGAACCCACGAGCTCGTCCGCAACATCATGGTCTCGCCGCAGACCGGGCTCTCGGGCGGACGGGCTGACCTGAGGGCCGTCGCCGCCGAGCTCGACCGCCTGCTCTGCGCCGACCAGCGTCTCGCCGAGCTGCCCGGGCGGTTCCTCTTCGTGCTCGACGACGGCCGGGGTGACCTCCGGGACCGCAGCTGCGATCTCGGTCTGGTGGTCCTCGATGACGAGGTTGCCCAGCTGCGTGTCGGAGACGGGTGGGGGCCCGTGGTCCAGCTGGCCGGAGCACCGGGACGGATCATCGACCTCGCGCACGAGTTCCTGCGCGTCAGGGGCGAGGGGCCGACGGCTCGGTGGCACGTGGTCGAGCTGGACCGCGCTCTGGTCGAGCCGAGCCTGGAGGACCCCCGGCTCCCGCGGGCGACCGGCCCCCTGCCGTACGGGGCAGTGGCCGGCGGGCAGCACGTCCCGGTCGCGAGCGGGGGGCTCGACAGGGGCGACGTCGAGGACCTGATCTGCCACTCCTCCGAGGTGGTCGTCACCCCGTGGCGTGGCGTGCTCGTGCCGCAGGAGGTGCCGCATGGCTGATCCGCGCCGCCCCAGGCGTCGCTACGACTACGCGACCGACGGACCGTCGATCTACGTCGACTCGTTCGCGACGATCCGCCGGGAGGCCGACCTGAGGGCAGTGCCTCAGGACGCGGAGAAGCTGGCGGTCCGGATGATCCACGGCAGCGGCCAGGTCGACCTCGCTCGCGACCTGGTCGTCCACCCCCGCCTCGTCCGCAGTGCCCGCCACGCACTCGAGGCCGGTGCGCCGATCCTGTGTGACGCGACCATGGTCGCCACCGGCGTGACCCGCAGCCGGCTGCCCCGCGACAACGAGGTGCTGTGCCTCCTCAACGACCGCGAGGTCCCGCGGCTGGCGCGAACCTGGGGCACGACGCGGACCGCCGCCGCCGTGTCGCTCTGGGCGCCGTGGCTCGACGGCGCCGTGGTCGCGATCGGCAACGCGCCCACCGCACTGTTCCACCTGCTCGAGATGGTCCTCGACGGCGCTCCCCGCCCGGCCGCCATCGTCGGCTGCCCGGTCGGGTTCATCGGCGCCGCCGAGTCGAAGCAGGCGCTCGTCGACCTGGCTGGTCACCACGGCATCGACATCCCCTACGTCACCGTGCGCGGTCGTCGCGGCGGTTCTGCGATGACGTCCTCGGCCCTCAACGCTCTCGCCCAGGAGGAGGAATGACCCCCACCCCGCCCGGCCGCTTCCACGGCGTCGGCGTCGGCCCCGGTGACCCCGAGCTGATCACCCTCAAGGCAGCGCGGCTCATCGAGCAGGCCGACGTCATCGCCTACCACGCCGGTGTGGGGAAGCGGTCGAACGCCCGACGCATCGCCGCCGGGCTCCTGCCGGCCGGCGTGATCGAGGAGCAGCTGACCTACCCCGTCACGACAGGCACCACCGACCACCCGGGCGGGTACGCCGGAGCCCTGGCCGACTTCTACGAGGAGTCCGCGGCCCGGTTGGCCGCCCACCTGGACGCCGGTCGGGACGTGGTCCTGCTGGCCGAGGGCGACCCGCTGTTCTACGGCTCCTACATGTACATGCACGATCGGCTGGCGGAGCGCTACGCGACCGAGATCGTGCCGGGCGTACCCGCCTTCCTCGCGGCCACCGCCACCGTGGCCTGTCCGCTGGTACGGCAGACCGACGTCCTCACGGTGCTGCCCGGAACGATGCCCGAGCCCGAGCTGGCGCGCCGGTTGGCGGGCACCGACGGCGCGATCATCATGAAGCTCGGTCGCACCTTCCCGGCCGTCCGGCGGGCGCTGGAGGCGGCAGGCCGTCTCGACCACGCGCTCTACGTCGAGCGCGCCTCGATGCCCGAGCAGCGCTGGCTCCCGGTGGCCGAGGTGGATGCTGACTCCGTGCCGTACTTCTCGCTCGTCGTCGTCACCGGCGACTCGCTCAACGGTCGCCGCTCCCGGAGCCAGGAGCAGCAGGTTGCTGCCGAGGCGGTGACCGGCTCGTCGGCCGAGGTCTTCGTCGTCGGCCTCGGTCCGGGGCCCGAGGAGTGGCTGACCCCCGAGGCGTCGGCCGCGCTCGAGGCGGTCGACCACGTCGTGGGCTACGGGCCCTACGTCGACCGAGTGCCTCAACGCGTCGGGCTGGTCCGGCATGCGTCGGGCAACACCGTCGAGGTGGACCGGGCCCGCCACGCCCTCGAGCTCGCGAAGGCGGGGGAGCGCGTCGCCGTGGTCTCCGGCGGTGACGCGGGCGTGTTCGGCATGGCGGCCGCGGTCTTCGAGGCGGCGGAGGACCCGTCGTACGCCGAGGTGCGGATCCGCGTGCTCCCCGGGGTGAGCGCCGTGCAGGCGGTCGCCGCCCGCGCGGGGGCGCCGATCGGGGCGGACTTCGCGGTCGTCTCGCTCTCCGACCGGCTCAAGCCGTGGCCGGTCGTCGAACGGCGGCTGCGCGCCATCGCCGATGCGGACCTCGTGCTCGCCATCTACAACCCCGCCTCACGCTCTCGCACCGAGCAGATGGCGACCGCGCAGCAGGTCCTGCTCGAGCACCGCAAGCCGGACACCGTCGTCGTCGTGGGCCGCGACATCGGTCGGGCGGAGGAGTCGCTCACGATCACCACGCTCGCCGACCTCGACCCGGCCGCCATCGACATGAAGTGCTTGCTGATCGTCGGCGCCGCCTCCACCCGCGTCAGCCGGGCGGGCGTGTGGACCCCCCGCTTCGTGGAGGGTTGATGGTCATCCACTTCGTCGGGGCCGGACCCGGTGCCGCCGACCTGCTGACGGTGCGGGCGACCCGGCTGCTCGCCGGGGCCGACGTCGTGCTCTACCCGGGCACCTACCTGGACCCGGAGGTGCTGAGCCACGTCAGTCCCGGCGCGGAGCTCGTGGACACCCAGGACCTCGACCTCGACCTGATCACCACGCACCTGACCACCGCGCACCACGCGGGCAAGGACGTGGTCCGCCTCGCCTCCGGAGACCTGTCCGTCTTCTCCGCCCTTGCGGAGCAGACCCGTCGACTCGATGCCGCCGGGGTGCCGTGGGACGTCACGCCCGGCGTCCCGGCGTACGCGGCGGCCGCCGCCCTCGTGGGCAGGGAGCTCACCGTGCCGCTCCTCGCCCAGTCGGTGGTCCTGACCCGCACGCAGGCCCGGTCGACGGCGATGCCCGGGACCGAGTCACTGGCGGCGTTCGCGGCGACGAGGGCCACCCTCGTGCTGCATCTCGCGATCACCCGCACCCGACAGCTGATGGCCGAGCTCGAGCCGGAGTACGGCGCGGACTGCCCGGTCGTGGTGGTCCACCGCGCCAGCCAGCCCGACCAGCAGGTCCTCCGGGGCACCGTCGCCAGCATCGCCGACCTCGTCGAGAAGGCGGCCCTCCGGCAGGCAGCGGTCATCCTGGTCGGCCGTGCGCTCGACCCGAGGCCCGGCGGGGAGTCGTACCTCTACGACTCCGCCCGCGACCGCACTCTCAAGCGTCGCGCGTGAACGCCCACTGGGTCACGGTGCGCGCGGGGGACCAGCCGGTGTAGGAGCCGATCGGAGCCGCGGTCTCGACCGACAGGCGGGTGAGCTCACCGCCCCGAGATGCGTGCAGCTCGCCCAGCAGCCGCTCGGTCTCCAGGGTCACGCCGTGCACGACCAGCCGCCCACCGACCACCAGCGCCTGCAGGCACAGGTCCAGGACGCCCGGCGTGGTCGCGCCACCGCCGACGAAGACCGCCGACGGCACGGGAAGCCCCTCCAGTGCCGCCGGTGCCGTCCCGTGGACCACCTGGAGGCCGGGAACCCCCAGGGCGGCAGCGTTGCGAGAGATCCGTTCGGCACGTGGGGCGGCGGCCTCGACCGCGGTGGCCGAGCAGGTCGGATGCGCACGCATCCACTCGATCCCGACCGACCCGGCCCCTGCTCCGACGTCCCAGAGGTGCTCGCCCGGCACGGGCGCCAGCCGGGCCAGCGCGGAGGCACGCAGGTCCCGTTTGGTGAGCTGCCCGTCGTGCTCGAAGGCGGTGTCCGGCAGCCCGGCGACCCAGGCGCCGCGGGGCGGACCCGCGAGCTCGAGGCCGATCACGTTGAGGCGGGACGACCGTGCCGACCAGGTGCTCGCCGTACCGTCGGCACGCGAGAAGTCAGCGGTGCCCAGATCTCCCAGCACGTGCATCGTGCTCGCGCCGTACCCCGCGTGGGTGAGCAGCTCCGCGACGGAGGCGGGGGTGCTCTCGTCCGCCGACAGCACCAGCACCCGGCGGCCCGGCGCCAGCTCCCGGAGGACGAGCGCGGCGTCGCGGCCCACGACGCTGACGACGCTGCAGGACTCGGCCGACCAGCCCAGCTCGGCGCGTGCCAGCGCGACGGAGGACACCGCAGGGACGATCCGGACCTGCTCGGCGCCGAGCACCTCGACCAAGGTCGAGCCGATGCCGGACACCAGCGGGTCGCCGGAGGCGAGCGCCACCACCGGCCCCCCGCTCACCGACGACAACAGCGCCGGAAGCCCCTCGCGCAGCGGTGACGGCCACGACACACGTCGCTGCTCCGGTCGGTCGGGCACCAGGTCGAGGTGGCGGGTGCCGCCCAGCAGCACGGCGGCGTCGAGCACGACCGACCGGACGTGGTCGGGCACGCCGGTCCACCCGTCCGCACCGATGCCGACCACCGTGACGGATGGTGCGCTGTTGGGGCGATCGGCGGCTGGCACGGGAGGTCACGCTACTGTGAGCCCAGGCACGAGGTGCCTCTGAGGTCGAGCCATCGGAGACGGTGGGGCTGGCCGACGAGGAGAATCTGGGAAGCCGGTGAGATTCCGGCACAGGCCCGCTGCGGTGAATCAGGCCCCGACGAGGGGACCCGACAAGTCCGAAGACCGGCCTCGCGCCCGTCCATCGAGTGGCGAAGCGAGCGGGAGCCTCACATGCCGGTGCCTTACCCCTTTTCCGCAGTGCTCGGCTGCGAGGCCGACGCGATGGACGACATGGGGCTCGCCCTCGTGCTGACCACGGTGTCACCCGAGATCGGCGGCGTGCTGGTGCGCGGCGAGAAGGGCACCGCGAAGTCGACGACCGTCCGGGCGCTGGCCGCGGTCCTCCCGCCGATCGAGGTCCATGCCGGTGACCGTTTCTCGGTGGACCCTGCGGATCCTGCGGCGCCCTCGCCGGACGGTCCCTTCGGCGACGACGCGGAGGTGGTCACGCGGCCCGTGCGCCTCGTCGAGCTGCCCGTCGGCGCGACGGAGGACCGCGTCCTGGGCTCCCTCCACCTCGAGCGGGCCCTGTCGCGCGGCGAGGTCACGTTCGAGCCGGGGTTGCTGGCCCGGGCGCACCGCGGGGTGCTGTACGTCGACGAGGTCAACCTGCTCCACGACCACCTGGTGGACCTCCTGCTCGACGCCGCCGCGATGGGGCGGGTCAGCGTGGAGCGCGACGGTGTCTCGGTCGAGCACGCCGCACGCTTCGTGCTGATCGGCACGATGAACCCGGAGGAGGGCGAGCTGCGCCCGCAGCTCCTCGACCGCTTCGGGTTGACCGTCGAGGTCGCCGCCCCGCGCGACCCCCTGCTCCGGGTCGAGGTCGTGCGCCGCCGGATGGCGTACGACGCCGACCCGGCCGCGTTCGCCGAGCGCTACCGGGCCACGGACACCCACCTGACGGCACGCATCCAGGCGGCGCGCGATCGGGTCGGAAAGGTGAGGCTCACCGAGGCGGCGATGCTCAAGATCGCCGAGGTGTGCGCGGCGTTCGAGGTCGACGGCCTCCGGGCCGACATCGTCACCGCGCGCACCGCGGCTGCCCACGCGGCGTGGGTGGGGCGCGACGAGGTCACCCGGGCCGACATCCGCCGGGCCGCCCTGCTCGCGTTGCCGCACCGTCGGCGGCGCAACCCCTTCGACGCGCCCGGGCTCGACGAGGAGCTCCTCGACCAGCTCCTTGGTGACGACGAGCTCCCGCCTGACCCACCGGAGGGGCAGGCTCCCGATGACCCGCCGGACGGGACGGCACCGGACGAGCCGCCGGCGTCGCCGGAAGCTGGGAGCGCCCCCGACGTCGACGACGCCCGTGGGCCGTCCGACCCGGCCACCCGACCACCCGGGTCGGAGGTCGAACCGCCCGCGTCGGAAGAGGTCGAACCGTCGCCGTCGCCCGAGGGCGTCCCGGGTCCCGGCTCACAGGTGAGCGCCGCGGCGCCGTACCGGCCGAAGCTGCTGAGCGTCCACGGGCTGGGCGAGGGCACGGCCGGGCGCCGGAGCCGGGCGATCGCGAGCAGCGGCCGGCGGGTGGGTGCGCGGCGACCGGACGGCGCCACGGGCTCGCTGCACCTGGTGGAGACACTGCTGGCGGCCGCCGGCAAGCAGCCCGCACGCGGACGAACCGGAGGTCCGGTCGAGCTGCGTCCCGAAGACGTCCGGACTGCGGTCCGGGAGGGCACGGAGGCCAACCTCGTCCTGTTCTGCGTCGACGCGTCCGGCTCCATGGCTGCGCGCAAGCGGATGGCGCAGGTCAAGACGGCGGTCCTCTCGCTCCTGCTCGACGCCTACCGGCGCCGCGACAAGGTCGGTCTGGTCACCTTCCGGGGCCAGGGCGCGGAGCTCGTCCTGCCGCCGACGCACTCGGTCGAGATCGCCGCGGCGCGGCTCGACGAGCTGCCCGCCGGCGGGCGCACCCCCTTGGCGGAGGGGCTGTTGGAGGCGGCGCGCGTGCTGCTGCGGGAAGGGATCCGCGACCCGCGCCTCCGGCCACTCCTGGTCGTCGTCACGGACGGCCGCGCCACCGCTGGCGCGGATGCCGTGGCGCGCTCCCGGCACGCGGCTGCCTACGTCGCGAGCCTCGGCGTGACCACCGTGGTGGTCGACGGGGAGAGCGGGCCTCTTCGACTCGGCCTCGCCGACGAGCTCGCGCGGCTGATGCTCGCCGAGCACCTGCCGGTCGGCGAGGTCAGCGCGCAGACGCTCACCTCGACCGTCCGCGGGCGGGCAGCCCACATGAAGCCGGTCCATACCAAGCCAGGCCACACGAAGCCGGCCCACACGAAGGGGGTGGCCTGATGCCCAAGGGACGACCGCTCACCGTCCCCGACGACGGCCTGACCACGAGGCAGCGCCGGAACCGTCCCCTGCTGGTGGTGCACACCGGTGACGGCAAGGGGAAGTCGACCGCCGCGTTCGGGCTCGGGCTGCGGGGGTGGAACCAGGGCTGGCGCATCGGGGTGTTCCAGTTCGTCAAGTCCGCCAAGTGGCGGATCGGCGAGCAGACCGTCCTGGAGCGCCTCGGGAGGCTCCACCACGAGACCGGCGAGGGTGGGCCGGTCGAGTGGCACAAGATGGGCTCGGGTTGGTCGTGGAGCCGCAAGCAGGGCGACGCCGAGGACCACGAGTCCGCCGCCCGCGAGGGGTGGGAGGAGATCAAGCGCCGCCTCGCCCGGCAGACCCACGACCTGCTCATCCTCGACGAGTTCACCTACCCGATGAAGTGGGGGTGGGTCGACGTCGACGACGTCGTCGCGACGCTGGCCGGCCGGCCGGGCGCGCAGCACGTCGTCATCACGGGACGGGACGCAGACCCACGGATCGTGGCGGTCGCCGACCTCGTCACCGAGATGACCAAGGTGAAGCACCCGATGGACGTCGGCCAGAAGGGCCAGAAGGGCATCGAGTGGTGAGCGGGACGAGGGGCCGGTGGTGACCCCGGCCAGCTTGCCGCGCCTGGTCGTCGCCGCTGCGTCGACCGGGCAGGGCAAGACGACCGTGGCGACCGGACTCATGGCGGCGCTGCACGCGGACGGCCATGTCGCCAGCGGCCACAAGGTCGGCCCCGACTACATCGACCCGGGCTACCACGCCCTCGCCACGGGCCGTCCCGGTCGCAACCTCGACCCCCACCTGGTCGGCGAGGAGCGGGTCGTCCCGTTGCTGCTGCACGGCGCCCGCGAGGCCGACGTCGCGGTCGTCGAAGGCGTGATGGGGTTGTACGACGGTCGGCTCGGCACCGAAGGTTTCTCCTCGACGGCGCACGTCGCGACCCTGACCTCCTCCCCGGTGGTGCTCGTGATCGACGTGGCCAGGCAGTCACGGACGGCGGGCGCGGTCGCCGCGGGGATGGCAGCATTCGACGATCGCGTCAGGATCGCCGGCGTGGTCCTCAACAGGGCCGGCTCACCGCGCAACCTCACCGAGATCGTCCGGTCGGTGGAGAGGGCCGGGATCCCCGTGCTCGGCGCCCTGCCCGAGGACGGCCGCCTCGTCGCGCCGTCGCGTCACCTCGGGCTCGTGCCCGCCGCCGAGCGCGGCGAGTCGGCACGCATGGTCGAGCACCTCGGCCAGCAGGTCGCGCGCCACCTCGATCTCTCCGCGCTCCTCGACGTCGCCCGGAGCGCGGACGACCTGGAGGCGGAGCCCTGGGACCCCGCGCGCGAGGTCACCTCGGCATCCGCGGAGCGCCCGGTCGTGGCCGTGGCCGGAGGTCGAGCCTTCACCTTCCGCTACGCCGAGACCGACGAGCTGTTGCGCGCGGCCGGTTGCGACGTCGTGACCTTCGACCCGCTCAGCGACAGCGCACTGCCGGACGGGACCCGAGCCATCTACCTGGGCGGCGGCTTCCCGGAGGTGTACGCCGCGGAGCTGGCCGCCAACCGGAGCCTCCTCCACGACCTCCGCGCAGCCGTCGGAGCCGGGACGCCCACCGTCGCCGAGTGCGCCGGGCTCCTCTACCTCGCCGAGGCCCTGGACGGTGCCGCGATGGCAGGAATCGTCCCCGCGCGCGCGGGGATGAGCGACCGGCTCACCCTCCGCTACCCGGTGGCCACCGCGGTCGCCGACACGCTCCTGACGCGGGTGGGCGAGCAGGTCACGGGCCACGAGTTCCACAAGACACACGCCGCTCCCGCTTCCGGGGACACCGCGGCCTGGGAGGTCGACGGCGCCCCGACCGGCTTCGCCGCCGACACCTGGCACGCGTCGTACCTGCACGTTCACTGGGCCGGCCACCCCCGGCTCGCGCAGCGCTTCGCCGACGCCGCGCACGCCGCAGCACCGCACAGAGGATCAAGCCGTCCGCCGGTGCCCGAGCCGGTCGTCGAGGAGGTGGTGCAGGAGCCGCTGCGCCACCACGGTGACAGGGAGCTCGGCGCCGGCCTGCTGGACTTCGCCGTCAACGTGTACGACGGCCCCCGTCCCGCATGGCTCGACCGTGCCCTGCATGCCGCCGTCGACGACGCAGCCGCGTACCCCGACGTCGCACCGGCGACGCACGCCCTCGCGCAGTGGTACGGCCGTCCGGTGGCCGAGGTGCTTCCGACCGCCGGCGCGGCCGAGGCCTTCGCCCTCGTGGCCCGGTTGCGGCCCTGGAAGAGGCCTGTCGTCGTGCACCCTCAGTTCACCGAGCCCCAGGTCGCGCTCGAAGCCGCCGGGCACAAGGTCACCGAGGTGCTCTGCGGCCTCGACGACGGCTTCGCGATCGACCCGGACGCCGTCCCGGACGACGCCGACCTCGTGGTGGTCGGCAACCCGACCAACCCCACGGGGGTCGTGCACCCGGCGTCACTGCTCGAGAAGCTGCGCCGCACGGGCCGCGTGGTCGTCGTCGACGAGGCGTTCATGGACGCGGTTCCCGGCGAAGCCGAGTCGATCCTGCGCGAGCCGCTCGACGGGTTCCTCGTCGTCCGCAGCCTGACCAAGCACTGGTCGATCCCCGGCGTCCGGGCCGGCTTCGTCGCGGGTGACGGGTCACTCGTCCGGCAGCTGGGCGAGCTCCAGTCCCCGTGGTCGGTCTCGGGACCGGCGGTCGCGGCCATCGTCGCCTGCTCCACGCCCGTCGCCGCGGACGAGGCTCTGCGGCGGGCGAGCAGCATCGTCCGGTGGCGGGAACACCTCGAGCAGGGCTTGCGCGCACGGGACGTCGACCACGTTCCTTCAGCCGCACCTTTCGTGCTGGCCCGGCTGGGGGAGGGAGCTCGTCCGGCCCTGAGGGACCGCGGGATCGCCGTGCGCCGCGCCGACACCTTCCCGGGCCTCGACACCTCCTGGGCCCGGATCGCCGTCCGACCACCGGCCCTGACGGACCGGCTCCTCCGTGTGCTCGACCAGCTCCACGCCGCCGGGAACGCCCGGCACGGCGTTCACTGACAGGACCCGCGATGCCCTACGTCTCCGCCCCCTCCGACATCGCACGTCACCACGCGGCCCGACGGCTCGCTGCGCTGGCGACACCGTCCGGGGCGCTGGGCCGCCTCGGCCAGCTCGGGGTCTGGATCGCCTCCTGCCAGGGGTACGCGCCACCCAAGCCGGTGGACGACGTACGGCTCGTCATCTTCGCGGGCGACCACGGTGTCAGCGCTCACGGCGTCTCCGCGTTCCCGCGTGCGATCACCGGCGCGATGGTGCGCACGTTCCTCGACGGGAGAGCCGGCGTGAGCGCTCTGGCGAAGGCCCACGACGTCTCCGTCCGGGTCCTCGACGTCGGAGTCGACGACGACTTCGACGACCTGGACGCCGACACCCGCGCCGCGCTGACGGCTCACAAGGTGCGGAGGTCCAGCGGCGCCATCCACCTCCAGGACGCCTTGACGTCGGAGGAGACCCAGGTTGCGCTGCAGGCGGGCGCAGCCGTGGCCCGCGAGGAGATCCGCACAGGTGCTCAGCTGCTGATCAGCGGGGACATGGGCATCGGCAACACGACACCGGCCGCCGCGATGGTCGCCGCGGGGCTCGGCCTCCCGGCCGACGAGGTCGCAGGGCGGGGCACCGGCATCGCCGACGCGGCTCTCCGGCACAAGGTCGCCGTCATCGCGGCGGCGCTCGAACGGGCGGGCGCCCGGGCGGACGACCCGTTCGAGACGCTGCAGGCGCTGGGAAGCGCCGACCTCGCCGCCGCCACCGGTTTCCTGCTCGCCGCCGCGCAGGACGGGGTGCCCGTGCTGCTGGACGGGTTGATGAGCGTCGCCTGCGCTCTCACCGCCGAGCGCATGGAGGCGGGAGCGGCTGCCTGGTACGCCGCCGGCCACCGGTCCACCGAACCGGCCCAGTCCCTCGCCCTGACCAAGATGGGGCTCGAACCGCTCCTCGACCTCGGTATGCGGCTCGGCGAGGGCTCCGGGGCCGTGGCAGCCGTGCCGCTCGTGCGAGGCGCCGCGGCGCTGCTGCGCGACGTCGCCCTCATCGCCGATCTCTGATGCTGCTCGACGCTCGGCGGCGGACGCTCGGACAGCGGACCGCCCTGCCCGGCCGCTGCGTCGGGCCGTCTCTCGCCGCCTTGCTGGTGGCCCCGTCGTGAACGCACGTGTTGCCGGCCTGCTGCTCGGCTTCGCAGCCGACCGGGTGCTGGGAGACCCGCGCCGCTTCCATCCGGTGGCCGGCTTCGGGGCGACGGCCGCAGCACTCGAGCGGCGGCTCTACGGAGACTCGCGTGCGCGGGGCGTCCTGCACACGAGCCTGCTGGTGGGGGGAGCGGTCGCACTCGGCGTGCGCGCGGAACGGGCGGCCCGGCAGCCCGCGGCCCGAGCGGGCGTCACCGCGGCGGCGACCTGGGTGGTCCTCGGCGGTCGTTCGCTGGCGCACGAGGCCGAGGCGGTGCATGCCTTCCTCGCAGCCGCGGACCTGCTCGGCGCCCGGCAACGCCTGACCCACCTGGTCGGCCGGGACCCCTCGGCACTGGACGAGTCCGAGGTCGCGCGCGCGGTGGTCGAGTCCGTCGCGGAGAACACCGCGGACGCCGTGGTGGCGCCGCTGCTCTGGGGCGCTGTCGCCGGCGTGCCGGGGTTGCTCGGCTACCGCGCGGTCAACACCCTCGACGCGATGGTCGGGCATCGCAGCCCCCGCTACCGAAGGTTCGGGTGGGCAGCCGCGCGGCTCGACGATCTGGTCAACCTGCCCGCCTCCAGGCTGGCAGGCGCCGCCACGCTGCTCGCTTCGCCCCGCACTGCCCGCGAGGGTGCCGGTGCGTGGCGGCGCGACGCCGCCGGCCATCCCAGCCCCAACGCGGGGGTGATCGAGGCAGCGTTCGCGGGGGCGCTCGGCATCCGCCTCGGCGGTACCAACCGGTACGGCGACCGCGTCGAGCACCGGGCTGTCATGGGCACCGGTAGGACACCAGGTCATTGGGACATCCCTCGAGCGGTCCGCCTCGCGAGCCGCGTCGGCACCGTGAGCGTCGTCGTGGCCGCGTCGATCGCGACGAGCGTCGGCCGCGGACGACGATGAGGACCAGGCGAGACGTAGAGCACTGCTGAGGAAGCGGTTGGCGTGCTAGCGTCCGCAACGCCAGTCGTACTCACGAGCTTCGTGGGTCAGGGAACCCGGTGAGAGTCCGGGACTGACGCGCAGCGGTGAGGGTGACGGGCGGGGCACGACGCCACTGGTCCACGTCAGCAGCCACTCGGCTGACCGGACCGGGAAGGCGCTCCGTCCGGTCGATCCCGAGTCCGAAGACCTGCTGGCCGTGGACCTCCCGGTCCGCGTCACACCGCCCACCACAGGCTTCGCGCAAGAGCCTCGGACCGAAAGAGTGACCGTGACGCCCCGTCGTACACGCTTCCTGCCTGCCCTCGCCTCCCTTCCGCTCGTCCTCGCCGGCTGCGCCGGCGCTCCCGAGCCCGAGCAGCCCGAGGCGCACGCGGGGGACGCCTACCCCGTCGAGGCCTCCGGCTGCGGCTACACAGCCACCGTCACCGCAGCTCCGGAGCAGGCGGTGACCATGAACCAGGGAGCGACCGAGGTGATGCTTGCGCTCGGGCTGGAGGACAGCATGGCGGGCACCGCCTACCTCGACGACGCCGTGCCCGAGAAGTGGGTCGGGGCGTACGAGTCGGTCGAGGTGCTCTCCGACGAGTACCCGGACAACGAGAGCCTGCTCGCTGCCGAGCCCGACTTCGTCTACGCCTCCTACGCCAGCGCGTTCGACGACGAGGCGGCGGGACCGCAGCCCGAGCTCGAGGAGCTCGGCATCGCGTCGTACCTCTCGCCCTTCGGGTGCGGTGAGGGCCAGCCGACTGCCGAGGTGTCGTTCGAGTCCGTCTGGGACGAGATCTCCACGGTCGCCGAGGTCTTCGGCGTGCCGGAGCGGGGCGACGAGCTGGAGGACGAGCAACAGGAACAGCTGGACGCGCTCGAGCAGACCGCTCCCGGGGACGGGCTGGACGTCTTCTGGTTCGACTCCGGCGACAAGACCGCGTTCGCCGGTGCCGGCGAGGGTGGTCCGCAGCTCATCCTCGACGCCGTCGGTGCGACGAACGTGTTCGCCGGCCTCGCGGGAGGCTGGGCGGACGTCAGCTGGGAGAAGGTGGTCGAGGCGGACCCGGACGTGATCGTGCTCGCCGACGCCAGCTGGTCGACCGCTGACGACAAGATCGCGCTGCTCGAGAAGGACCCGGTGCTCAAGGAGCTTCGCGCCGTGCAGGCGGAGGCCTACGTCGTCGTGCCGTTCTCGGAGTCCACACCGGGAGTCCGGCTCGCCGACGGCGCGGTCTCGGTGGGTGAGCAGCTGACCGACCTCGGCTGATGCTGCTCGCGGCGAAGCCCGCCCGGCGCCGCGCTGCGGGCGGGCTGGCGGTAGGCGCGGGGCTGAGCATCGTGCTCGTGCTCACCGTCGTCCTGGCGGTGGGCATCGGATCGGTGCACGTGTCCGGCGCCGACGTCGTCGATGTGGTCCTGCGCCGCTTCGGCCTGGACGTCGACGACGTGACGGTCATCGACGACCGCATCGTCTGGCAGCTGCGGATGCCGCGGGTCGTCGGGGCGGCGGCGACCGGTGCGGGGTTGGCGCTGGCCGGTGCCGTGCTGCAGTCGCTGACTCGCAACGACCTCGCGGATCCCTACCTGCTCGGGATCTCCGGCGGCGCCACGGTGGGCGCGGTGAGCGTGATCGTGCTGGGTGTCGGGGTGGCCGGGCTGGGCGGCACCGCCGCGCTGGGGGCAGGCGCGTTCGGAGGTGCGCTCGCCGCCCTGGTGCTGGTGCTGGGGCTGGCGACCGGAAGGTCCGGCGACCTGCCCCCGGCCCGCACCGTGCTGGCCGGCGTGGCGATCGGCCAGATCTGCGCGGCGTACACCTCCTTCGTGGTCATCATGAGCGGCGACCACGACGCCGCCCGCCGGGTCCTGGCATGGACCATGGGTTCGCTGGCGGGGCTGCGGTGGCACAGCGCCACCGTCCTGGTGGTCGTCGCGCTGGTCGCGCTCGTCGCGATCCTCGCCTGTGCCGCGGACCTGGACGCGTTCGCCTTCGGTGACGCGTCCGCCTCCTCGCTCGGGGTGTCCATCCGGAAGGTGCGCTGGCTGCTCATGGTCGGCACGGCCCTGCTCACCGCCTGTCTGGTCGCCTACACCGGCGCCATCGGGTTCGTGGGGCTCGTCGTGCCGCACGTCGTCCGCCTCGTGTGCGGTCCGCTCCACCGGCGGCTGCTGCCCTTGTCCGCGCTCACCGGCGCGATCCTCATGATCTGGGCCGACACCGCGGCGCGGTCGATCGTCGAGGGGCAGGAGATCCCGATCGGCGTGGTCACCGCGGTGCTCGGGGCTCCGGTCTTCGCCTATCTCCTGCGACGCGAGTCGAGGTCACGATGACCACGACGAGCATCACCGTCCGCGACGTCACCTGGGGCGTGCGGGGACGAACGATCCTCGACGGTGTCTCCTTCGACTGCCCGACCGGCACGGTCACCGGTCTGCTCGGTCCCAACGGGTCCGGCAAGACGTCGTTGCTGCACCTCATGGCCGGGCTTCGTCGTCCCACGGGCGGCACGGTGCACGTGGCCGGCCAGGACGTCCACCGCATGCCGGCTCGTTCTCGCGCCCGCCGGATCTCGCTCCTCGAGCAGCACGCGTCGACCGGGCTGCCGCTCACCGCCCGTCAGGTCGTCGAGCTCGGGAGGATCCCGCACCGGGGACGTTGGCCGGCCCGACGCGACGAGGGTGCGAAAGAGATCGCCGGGGCCATGCGGCTCAGCGAGGTGAGCCACCTGGCCGACCGCTCCTGGCAGACGCTCTCCGGTGGTGAGCGGCAGCGGGTGCAGCTGGCGCGCGCGCTCGCCCAGCGGCCGGAGGTGCTGATGCTCGACGAGCCCACCAACCACCTCGACCTCTCTCACCAGCTCGATCTCCTGGCCGCCGTCCGCGACCTCGACCTCACCGTCGTCGCGGCGCTCCACGATCTCGACCTGGCCGCCGCGTTCTGCGACCACCTCGTCGTGCTGCGCGAGGGCCACGTCGTCGCGGACGGGGCGCCGGCGGACGTCCTGACGCCGCGCCTGGTCGACGAGGTCTACGGCGTCGAGGCGACCGTCGGACCGCACGCGCACTCGGGGCGGCTCCACGTCGTGTGGCACGACAGGAGGGTGCGGTGACCCACTCCCGGGCAGGCGTCACGACCCTCCCGGCCGGCGGAGTCCCAGGCGCTCATCGCAACCCCTCCACCCAGGAGACGGCCTCACGCACCGTGGTCACGGCCATCACGCCCTCGGGCCCGGCGGGCCGGCGCACGACGACCACCGCCACGTCCAGCTCGGCGGCTGCCTGCATCTTCGGCCACGTGTAGGAGCCGCCGGAGTCCTTGGTGACGAGGACGTCGGTCCGGTGCCGCCTCATGAGCGCGCGCTCGCCGGCCAGCGTGTAGGGCCCCCGGCTGGTCACCAGCTCCCACGCCTCGGGCAGCGCGAGGTCGGGCACGTCGACCACCCGGGCGAGCACCGGACGCTCGGCGAGCGCCGGAACGAAGCGCGCCAGCTCCTGGCGGCCGACCGTGAGGAGCGGGTACGCGCCCAGCCGTCCGGCGAGCACGGCCGCTTCCTCGTGGCTGTCGACGTAGCGCCACGCCGGATCGGGGTCCCAACCCGGGCGCTCGAGCCGGAGCAGCGGGACGCCGTCGAGGCGGCAAGCCGCAGCGGCGTTGGCGGTCATCCCCAGGGCGAACGGGTGGGTCGCGTCGACCACCGCGTCGAAGTCGTCGAGGGCCGTCCGAAGCCCGTCCACGCCACCGAAGCCACCGACCCGCACCGTGCCCACCGGCAGCCGCGGCCGTGCCACGCGGCCCGCGAGCGAGCTCGTCACGTCGACCCCGGCGTCGACCAGCCGGGCAGCCAGCTCACGTGCCTCGCTGGTGCCGCCGAGCAGCAGGAGCCTCACCGCGGACCGCCCGGCGCCAGGACGGGCAACGTCGACGGTGCGCCGTGCGACGCCAGCCCGAGGACGGCGTCGACGTCGAGATGGTGCTCCACCAGGTCACCGAGGAGGTCGAGCCGTCGTCGGCGCGCCCGCGGGAAGGACACCGTCGACGGCACGAGGTCGAGGGACTCGGCGAGGAAGGCGCGTCGGAGCTCGTCGCCCTCCAGGGTCCCGTGCCACATCGTCCCGAAGACACACCCGACCCGGGCTCCTCCGAGGAACGGCTGACCCGAGCCCACGGTGACCCGTCCGTGGTGGATCTCGTAACCGTTCGCGGGTGCGCCGAGCGCCTGCCCGGAAGGCAGCCGGAGGGTCTTGTCCACGACGAAGTCGGTGCGCACGTCGAGGAGCCCCAATCCCTCGGCGACGGCGCCTGCCGGGCCTTCGACGCCCGCTGGGTCGGCGATCGTGCGACCGAGCATCTGGAAGCCACCACAGATGCCCAGCAGCGGTCTCCCTCGCCGGACGTGGTCGACGAGGGCCAGGTCCAACCCTCGAGCACGCAGCCACGTCAGGTCGCCGAGGGTGGACCGGGTGCCGGGCAGGACAACGAGCTGCGCGTCGGCCACGTCCCTGGGGTCGGCGGTGAAGACGACGTCGAGCCCGGGCTCGAGACCGAGTGCGTCGACGTCGGTGAAATTGCTGATCCGCGGCAGCCGGATCACGGCGACCTTGTGGGCGCCCGCCCGCACGGCGCGCCTGCCGTCGAGGTCGAGCGCGTCCTCCGAGTCGAGCCACAGTGTCGGGTCCCAGGGCAGGGTGCCGAACACGCGTCGGCCGGTGAGCCGCTCCAGCGACGCAAGCCCGGGCGCGAGGAGCCCGTGGTCGCCGCGGAACTTGTTGACGACGAAGCCGGCGACGAGCCGCTGGTCGTCGGGCTCGAGCAACGCGACGGTGCCGTACATGGCGGCGAAGACGCCACCGCGGTCGATGTCGCCGACGACCACGGTGGGCAGTCCGGCGTGCCGGGCGAGCCCCATGTTCACGTAGTCACCGGGGCGCAGGTTGATCTCCGCAGGGCTCCCGGCACCCTCGGCGACGACGACGTCGAAGCGGGACGCGAGGTCGTCGTACGCCGCATGGGCCGCCGTCGCCAGGTGACGTCGACCGGCCTCCCAGTCGGCCGACGACACCTCGCCCGCGGGTCGGCCCATCAGGACGACGTGGCTGCGCCGATCGCCGCCCGGCTTCAGCAGCACCGGATTCATCGCAGGCTCGGGCGTCACTCCTGCTGCGAGTGCCTGCACCCATTGCGCGCGGCCGATCTCGGCGGTGGTCCCGTCGGGTCCCGCGCACACCATGGAGTTGTTCGACATGTTCTGGGCCTTGTACGGAGCGACCCGGATGCCACGACGGGCGAAGGCTCGACAGAGGCCGGTCGTGACGACGCTCTTCCCGGCGTCCGACGTCGTGCCCGCCACCAGGAGCCCGCTCACGACGGGGCTCGCAGCAGGTAGACGTCCATCACCCAGCCGGCAGCAGCCTTCGCCTCGTCGCGTCCGGCGAGCAGGACGGGCAGCACGTCACCCACCCGGCCGGCAACGAGTCGCTCGGAGTCGGTCCCCAGGTTCGCGCCCCACCAGATCGACCAGTCCTCGAGCCCCGCGAGGTCAAGGCTTCCGGTGAGCATCACGCACACGTTCTTCTGTCCGGCCGCGATGGCACCGCGGAGCCGCCGGGCCGTGGTGACGTGCACGGGTTCGCCGACCGCGTGGAGGACGATGCGGTGCCGGGCGGCCAGGAGCTGTGGCGCGCTGACGCCGGGCAGCACGTCGTACTCGATCGGTAGTCGCTGCGCGAGCTGCTCCACCAGCCGGATCGTGGAGTCGTAGAGCGACGGGTCGCCCCACACCAGGAACGCGACCGTTCCCTCGCGTGCGCGCAGCACCTGCTCGTACGCCGCCACCCGGGCCTCGTGCCACGCCGCGACCGCTCGCGGGTAGTCGGCCGGGTCGGCCCGGTCGCGATCGGGGTCGGGCACGGCGACGACCTCGACGCCGAACCGCTCGGCGATCGTCCGCCGCGCGGCGAGGAGCCGGTCGTCGGACGTCTTCTCGACAGCCAGGACGTAGTCGCAACCCCGAAGGGCGTCGGCGACCTCCGGGGTGACGTGCTGCGGCCCCATCCCGACGCCCAGGATGCGGATCCTCACGAGCGGCTCACCCCTCGACGCCGGCCTCGAGGTCGCCCTCCACCTCGAGGTAGACCTGCTGCATCGCGGCGAGCGTGTCCGCGTCGGGCTCGGCCCACAAGCCGCGTTCAGCCGCCTCGTGCAGCCGTTCGACCATCCCGCGCAGCGCCCACGGGTTGGACCGGCGCAGGAACTCCTGGTTGGTCTCGTCGAGGACGTACTCCTGCGCGAGCTTCTCGTACATCCAGTCGTGGACCACGCCGGCCGTCGCGTCGAACCCGAACAGGTAGTCGACCGTCGCGGCCAGCTCGAAGGCTCCCTTGTATCCGTGTCGCTGCATCGCCGCGATCCAGCGCGGGTTGACGACGCGGGCGCGGAAGACGCGGGCTGTCTCTTCCGCGAGCGTGCGCGTGCGGATGGCGTCAGGAGAGGTGGAGTCACCGACGTACGCCTTCGGGTCGTGGCCCGTCAGCGCACGCACCGTCGCGACCATGCCGCCGTGGTACTGGAAGTAGTCGTCGGAGTCCGCGATGTCGTGCTCGGCGGAGTCCACGTTCTTCGCGGCGACCTTGATGCGCCGGTAGTTGGCGCGCATGTCGTCGGGAGCCGGTGCGCCGTCCAGGTCCCGGCCGTAGGCGAACCCGCCCCAGGCCGTGTAGACCTCGGCGAGGTCGTGGT
The DNA here is from genome assembly GCF_008087345.1 of Nocardioides caldifontis. Lineage (GTDB taxonomy): Bacteria > Actinomycetota > Actinomycetes > Propionibacteriales > Nocardioidaceae > Marmoricola_A > Marmoricola_A caldifontis. The sequence continues at coordinate 587,728 of NZ_VHIB01000001.1, forward strand.
CGTCGCGCCAGGAGCCGGACTCGACGACCTGCAGGATGCCGGCGCCGTAGGAGCCCGGCTTGGAGCCGAAGATCCGGGTCCTCGCGCGGCGGGCGTCGCCGTGCTCTGCCAGGTCGGACCGGAAGTGGGCGCGCACGTAGTTCTGCTCAGCCGGCTCCTCCAGCTCGGCGACCATCCGCACCGCGTCGTCGAGCATCGCCACCACGTGGGGGAAGGCGTCACGGAAGAAGCCGGAGATCCGGACGGTGACGTCGATCCGGGGCCGGCCGAGCTCCTCGAGCGGGACGACCGACAGGTTGCTCACCCGGCGCGACTCCGCGTCCCACTCGGGGCGCACGCCGAGGAGGGCGAGCACCTCCGCCACGTCGTCACCCGAGGTGCGCATCGCGCTGGTGCCCCAGACCGAGAGCCCCACGGAGGACGGGTAGCCACCGGTCTCGTCGACGAACCTGCGGACGAGCGAGTCGGCCATCGCCTGACCGGTCTGCCAGGCCAACCGTGACGGCACCGCTCGCGGGTCGACGGTGTAGAAGTTCCGGCCGGTCGGGAGGACGTTGACCAGACCACGCAACGGTGAGCCCGAGGGGCCGGCCGGGACGAAGCCGCCGGCGAGCGCGTGGAGCACGGAGTCGAGCTCGTCGGTCGTCCTCGCCAGCCGGGGCACGACCTGCTCGGCGGCGAAGGTCAGGACCCTTCGGACGTCCGGGTCGTCGTGGAGGTCGGGGATCACCGCGGCGTCCCAAGCAGTGGCCTCCAGCCGTTCGACCAGCTCCCGTGCCCGGGCCTCGGTCTCGTCGACCGCCTTGAGGTCGCTGCCCTCCTTGAGCCCCAGGGCCGCCCGCAGTCCGGGCACCGCGTTGCCGACGCCGCCCCAGACCTGAGCGGCGCGCAGGACCGACAGCACCAGGTTGACCCGTGCCTCGCCGGTCGGGGCCGCACCCAGCACGTGCAGGCCGTCGCGGATCTGCGCGTCCTTGATCTCGCAGAGCCACCCGTCGACGTGGAGCAGGAAGTCGTCGAACTCCTCGTCGTCCGGACGCTCCTCGAGCCCGAGGTCACGGTGCATCTCGGCAGAGCGCATGAGCTGCCAGATCTCACCACGGATCGCGGGCAGCTTCGCGGGATCCATGGCCGCGATGTTCGCGTGCTCGTCCAGGAGCTGCTCGAGGCGAGCGATGTCGCCGTACGCCTCCGCACGCGCCATGGGAGGCACGAGGTGGTCGACGATCGTGGCGTGCGCACGGCGCTTCGCCTGCGCGCCCTCGCCGGGATCGTTGACGAGGAAGGGATAGACGAGGGGCAGATTGCCGATCGCCGCATCGGGTCCGCACGCGGCGGACAGCGCCGCGGTCTTCCCGGGCAGCCACTCCATCGACCCGTGCTTCCCCAGGTGCACCACGGCATCGGCTGCGAACCCGTGCTCGATCCAGCGGTAGGCCGCCAGGTAGTGGTGGCTGGGTGGGAGGTCCGGGTCGTGGTAGATCGCGACCGGATTCTCGCCGAACCCCCGCGGGGGCTGGATGAGGATGACGACGTTGCCGGCCTGCAGGGTCGCCAGCACGAGCTCGCCGTCGTCGTTGACGAACAGGCCACCCGGCGCCGGGCCCCACGCCTCGGTCATCGAGTCCCGCAGCTCGGACGGGAGGTCGGCGGTCCACTCGTCGTACTCCGCCTTCGAGATGCGCACGTGCGCGTCGCTCAGCTGCGCCGAGGTGAGCCACTCCTCGTCCTGCCCTCCCGCCGCGACGAGGGCATGGATCAGGGCGTCGCCTGCAGCGGTGTCGTCGTCGCTGTCGAGGAGGGGCAGGACGGCGTTGTCGCTACCCAGGTCATAGCCCTCGCTCCTGAGCCGGCGCAGGAGACGGATCGCCGAGACCGGGGTGTCGAGACCGACGGCGTTGCCGATGCGGGCGTGCTTGGTCGGGTAGGCCGACAGGACCAGCGCCAGCTTCTTGACGGCGTTCGGGAGGCGCCGGAGGCGAGCGTGGTTGACTGCGATCCGGGCCACTCGCGCCGTGCGCTCGGCGTCGGCGACGTACCGGGGCAGTCCTTGGTCGTCGATCTCCTTGAACGAGAACGGCGCGGTGATCACGCGGCCGTCGAACTCGGGGATCGCGATCTGGGTGGCGGAGTCCAGCGGTGTGACGCCATCGTCCGAGGCCTCCCACTGCGCTCGGCTCGAGGTCAGGCACAGCCCCTGGAGGACCGGAATGTCCAGCGCGGCCATCCGCTCCACGTCCCACGCCTCGTCGTCGCCGCCCGCACTGGCGGTCGCGGGGGTGCTGCCCCCGGCGGCGAGGACCGTGACGACCAGCGCGTCGAGCGTTCCGAGTGCCTCGTAGAGGTCGTCCGGGGCCGAACGCAGGGAGCCTGCGAAGATCGGTAGTCCCACGGCATGGCCCGTCGCGTCGATGGCGTCGGCCAAGGCGTGCACGAATGCGCTGTTGCCACTGACCTCGTGCGCCCGGTAGTAGAGGACACCGACCCGCGGGAGCGATCCGTCCCGCGGAGCGGGCCGCTCGGCATAGCCCCACGAGGAGACCGAGACCGGAGGGTCGAAGCCTTCACCGGTCAGCAGCACCGTGTCGGACAGGAAGGCGTGCAGCTCCGCGAGGTTGCGGGGTCCGCCCTCGGCCAGGTAGCGGTGAGCCTCGGCCGCCACGCCGATCGGGACCGAGGAGAGCTCCATCAGCTCGGCGTTCGGCTCCTGCTCCCCACCCAGGACGACCACCGGCATCCCGGTGGCGGCGATCCGACGGAAGCCCTCGCAGAGGTCCTGCGGTCCTCCCAGGACCCTCGCCACGACGAGGTCACAACCCTCGACCACCGACGCCATGGACTGGTGTGCGGGACGAGCCGGGTTGGCCCACAGGTAGGGCTTCTCGCTGGCCCGCGCCGACAGCAGATCGGTGTCGGAGGTCGACAGCAGTGCAATGCGTGGGGACGACACGGCAGCGGCCATGGGTCGGGTTCCTCCTCCGGGGTTCTCGCCCCGTTCAACGGTCGGACGCACCCGTGGCCAGTATCTGGCTGCGTCCCTGCCGAGCACGACCTGGACGTCACAGTGGCGGAACCGCCCCGGAGTCTCACCGGGTTCCTGCGCCACGGGCGTACGCCGCAGCCTACGAGAGAATCCCTCCCGTGGTTCACCCGGTCTACCTCGTGCGGCACGGCCAGTCGGAATGGAACCTGCTGCGACGCACGCAAGGTCAGACAGCGCATCCGCCGTTGACGGAGCTGGGCCGCGCGCAGGCAGCGTCGGCCGCAGCCCTCATCGCCTCCGACGTCTCGCGTCGGGGTCTCGTGGTCGACCGCATCGTCACCAGCGACCTGGTCCGGGCCGTCGAGACCGCGAACATCCTGGCAACGCGGCTCGGCAGCGCCGTCGGACTCGACGTCCGGTTGCGCGAGCAGCACCTGGGACGGCTCCAGGGGCGGGGCTACGAGGAGACGTGGGCCGCGGCCGAGGAGCTCGACTGGTCCGACCCAGCTCAAGCGGTCGCCGGCGGCGAGTCGCTCGTGGACGTGCGCGACCGGATGGCCGCCGTGCTCCGCGAGACCGATCCCGCCGCCGTGACGGTGCTGGTGTCGCACGGTGACGCGATCCGGGTGGCAGCCGCCCACCTGAGCGGAGTAGAGCCGCACGATGCGCCGTGGGTCGAGGTTCCCAACGGTGCGGTGCTCGTGGTCGCCGAAGGTCTCACCTGGTTGTGATGGCACGCCGGTCCTCGGGTCGTGGGGTTGGCAGGTCCGGGTCGATCTGGGAAGTTCTCCGTAGGCGCCCCCAGGGAAGGCGGGGCGTTGCTTGACGGAGCGGAGGCTGCCGTGCGGATCGCCGATGCTCACGACGCCCTTGCGGGAGGCGGTCGATGAGCGACAGGGCGGTCGACGAACCGACCCTCGAGCCGGGCTCCGGGCAACAGACGCGTGCCGCGTCCACGGTCGCCGCGCGGATCCGCGACCTGGGTGAGAGCCGCCTCGGCGCGCTGTTGCTCCTGCTCGCGACGGCGATCGCGATCATCTGGGCGAACGTCTCGTTCGAGTCGTACCACGACTTCTGGGAGACAGAGGTCAGCGTCGGCCTCGGGGACACGGTCCGAGAGCTGCGCCTTCACCACGTCGTCAATGACGCACTGATGGCGATCTTCTTCTTCATCGTGGGGTTGGAGGTCCGCCGGGAGTTCGCGATCGGAGAGCTGACCAGCTGGTCCCGGGCCATGGTTCCGGCGATCGCCGCTGTTGCCGGCCTCGTCGTACCCGCCGTCATCTACGTCCTGGTAGCGCGAGGGAGTGGACAGGAACACGCATGGGGCGTGGTGATCTCGACGGACACCGCGTTCCTGGTCGGAGCGCTGGCCCTGATCGGGCCACGAGGCTCAGGACGTCTCCGTGTCTTCCTGCTGGCGCTCGCCGTCGTGGACGACATCGGAGCCCTCAGCATCATCGCACTGGTGTACACGGAGGACTTCGATCCGGTCCCCCTGGTCCTGGCCGCCGTCGGGCTGGTCGGCGTCTACGTCACCCGCTACCTGAGGCGTGGACGGGGACCCATCTACGTGGGCCTCGCCGTCGTCGTCTGGCTCACGTTCTTCGCGTCCGGCGTCCACCCGACGTTGGCCGGCGTGGCGATCGCACTTCTCGTGCCCGTGTACCGCCCGGAGCGGCGCGTGGTCGAGCAGGCCGTCCAGCTCGCGTGGACCTTCCGGCAGTCCCCGAACACGGAGTACGCCCGCGCGGCAGCCAACAGCCTGCGCTCCTCCATCTCGATCAACGAGCGACTCCAAGCGGCGTACGCGCCGTACGTGGCGTACGTCATCCTGCCGCTGTTCGCGCTCGCCAACGCGGGAGTCCAGCTCTCGCCCGACATCCTCTCGGCGGCGGCACGGTCACCCGTCACCTGGGGCGTCCTGGTCGCGCTCGTGGCGGGCAAGTCCCTCGGCATCCTCGGGTCAGCCGTGCTGATGCGGCTGTTCCGCGTCGGCGACTTCGGCCCCGGCCTCAGCCTGGACCGCATCGCCGGGGGAAGCGTCCTGTGCGGCATCGGGTTCACGATCTCGCTGTTCATCGTCGACCTCGCGATCGACGACCCCGCCGCGCAGAACGAGGCCCGGGCCGGGGTGCTGTCGGCGTCGCTGCTCGCCTTCCTGATCGCAGCCGTCTTCTTCCGGGTCTCCGACACCGTGAGGCCGCGAGAGGAGGTGGGACGAACCCTCACCCGTCCTGTCGACCCACGTCGCGACCACATCTCCGGACCGGTCGACGCTCCGCTCACGATCGTCGAGTACGGCGACTTCCAGTGCGGGTTCTGCCTCCGGGCCTCAGGATCGATCGAAGAGGTCAGGCAGGAGCTCGGTGACCAGCTCCGGTACGTCTGGAGGCACGCACCTCTGGAGCGTGAGCACCCCAACGCCGTAGCCGCAGCGGAGGCGGCGGAAGCGGCCGCGATGCAGGGCCAGTTCTTCCCGTTCGCACGAAGCCTGTTCGCCGACCAGGACAACCTCCTGCCGGCGGACATCATCCGCCGGAGCGAGAGGCTCGGTCTCGACGTGGAGCAGTTCGAGGACGACCTTCGTTCGCCGGAAGCAGCGGCCCGCGTCCGGGACGACATGCTCGACGCCGAGGCCATGAACATCACCGGCGTTCCCACGTTCTTCATCAACGGGGAGCGTCTCGCGGGCGCGTACGACGCCCGTTCGCTCATCCGTGCACTCGAGGAGACGTCGAGCGGAGCGGCGCGTCGCGGGTCCGAGCTGCTCTGAGCCGGACCGAATCCTTCGGTCAGCGAAGATGCTGCGGTGACTGCATCCGACGCCACACCTGACCGTTCGCCGGCGACGCTCGGGCCCCGCGCGGCCGTCACCCTCGTCGCAGGATCGTCAGCGGCGGTGCTGGTGGTCGAGATCGTGGCGCTGCGGCTGCTGGCGCCGTACCTCGGGCTGACGCTCGAGACCAGCACCATGGTGATCGGGATCGCCCTGGCCGCGATCGCCGCCGGGTCGTGGGCCGGGGGATGGCTCGCCGACCAAGTCGACCCCCACCGCATGCTCGCTCCGCTGCTGGCGATCTCCGGCGTCGTGGTGGCACTGACGCCGGCAACGCTGCGGACGACCGCCGAGGCGGCGCCGGCACTGCTCGTGCCGGTCGCCGCACTGGCGGTCCTCGTCCCTGGCGCCCTGCTCTCGGCGGTGACCCCTGCGGTCACGAAGCTCAGGCTGACGAGCCTCGACGAGACGGGGACGGTGGTCGGCCGTCTGTCCGGCGTGGGAACCGTCGGCGCCATCGCGGGGACCGTCCTGACCGGCTTCGTGCTGCTCTCGCGGCTCCCGGTCAGCACCATCCTCCTCGCCCTCGGCGGGCTGCTGGTCCTGGGCGGGCTCGTCGTGGCCGGGACACGGGTCCACGCGCGGCGCGGCGCCGTGGCACTGCTGGTCGTCGTCGCGGCGGGGGTGGCGACCACCTTGGCGCCTGGGGGGTGTGACAGCGAGACGGAGTACCACTGCGCCAGCGTGGTGGTCGACCCCGACCGCCCGGGCGGGAGGACCCTCGTCCTCGACGGAGTCCGGCACTCCTACGTCGACCTCGAGGACCCCACCCACCTGGAGTTCGTCTACGTGCGTGCGGTCGCCGCGGTCGTGGACGCTGTCTTCCCGGGCGACGAGCCGCTGGACGCCTACCACCTCGGCGGCGGCGGCCTGACCTTCCCGCGCTACCTCGCCGCCACCCGACCCGGGACGCGCAGCCTGGTCTCCGAGATCGATGCCGGAGTCGTCCGCATCGACCGCGAAGAGCTCGGCGGGCTCGACGGCGTCGCCGTCCGGGTCGAGGACGGTCGGCTGGGGCTCGGTCGCCTGGACGCCGCCAGCCAGGACCTCGTCATCGGGGACGCCTTCGGCGGCGTCGCCGTCCCGTGGCACCTGACCACCGTCGAGGCGATCCGGGAGGTCGAGCGAGCGCTGCGCGACGGCGGGGTGTACGCCGCCAACCTCATCGACCATGGCGAGCTGAGCTTCGCGCGGTCCGAGGTCGCGACCGTCGCACGGGTCTTCGACCACGTCGCCGTGCTCGGCGAGCCGGCGGACCTCGGACCGGAGCAGGCCGATGCCGACGGCGGGAACATGGTCGTCGTCGGCAGCAACGAGGTCCTCGACCTCGAGGCCGTCCAGCGCGGGCTGGACCGACGTGACACCGGCTGGCGCACCCTCTCCGGCGACCGGCTGGATGCATGGGTGGGCGACGTCGACGTGCTCACCGACGAGTGGGCGCCGGTCGACCAGCTGCTCGAGCCGTACCGCCCGGCAGCGCACGTGACCGCCCGGTAGCGTCGCGCCGTGACGTCGAGGGAGGGTGCGCGCGATGCCCGGCGCGCGGTGGGGAAGCTGCAAGCCCTGGTCCGGATCCCCACGGTGAGCAACCGGGATCCCGACCTGGTCGACACCGAGGCCTTCGACCGCCTCCTGGAGGAGCTGAGGGCCCAGTTCCCGCTGGTGCACGAGCGGCTCGAGCTGACCCCGGTGCACACCCACGGCTTGCTGTTCCGCTGGCCCGGCGCGAGCAGCGAGCGGCCCGTCGTCCTGATGGCGCACCTCGACGTCGTACCGGTGGAGGGCACCTGGCAGCACCCTCCCTTCTCCGGGGACGTCGTCGACGGCGCCATCTGGGGCCGCGGCACCCTCGACGACAAGGGCTGCGTCGCGGCGATCTGCGAGGCTGTCGAGACCTTGCTCGAGGACGGCTTCGTCCCCGCGCAGGACGTCTGGCTCTCCTTCGGTTGCGACGAGGAGGTCATGGGCCGGGCGGCGCCCCTGGCGGTCGAGGAGCTGGAACGCCGCGGCGTCCGCCCGTGGTTCGTGCTCGACGAGGGTGGCGCGGTGGCCGGCGAGGCGTTCCCGGGCGTCGCGGCGCCGATCGGTGTGGTCGGCGTGACCGAGAAGGGCGTCACCTCGCTCGAGCTCCGCGTCGAGGGACGGGGCGGACACGCCTCCACGCCGGCACGGATGGGGCCGACCGCCCGCATCGCCCGGGCCGTCACGAGGCTCGACCGCTCGCCGATGCCTGCGAGGACCCCGGAGCCGACGGTCGAGCTGCTCCGCCGGATGGCGCCCCACGCGCCCCAGCCACTCCGGGTCCTGCTGGCAAACGCGGGTCGACTGGGGCCGGTGCTGGCCCGAGCGCTGGTCGCCGCGGGTCCGGAGTCGGCCGCCATGACCCGTACGACGGTCGCGGTCACGACCTTGTCGGGCAGCCCCGCCCTCAACGTCATCGCCGCCACCGCGAAGGCCGGCGTCAACATCCGGATCATGGTGGGTGACACCGTCGCCGGCGTCCTCGACCACGTCCGCAAGGTCGTCGACGACGACCAGGTGCACATCGACGTCATCGAGCAGCACGAGCCCAGCCCGGTCTCTCCGCGCGACGACGCGTTCGAGCTGCTGGAGTCGACGATCGCCGAGCTGTTCCCGGACGCCGTGCCCGCGCCGTACGTCATGATGGCCGCCACCGACTCGCGCTTCTTCACCCGTATCTGCGACCGCGTCTACCGGTTCGCTCCCTTCCGCATGACGAAGGCGCAGCGCGAGTCCATCCACTCCTACGACGAGCACCTCGGCGTCGACGCCTTCCTCGACGGTGTCCGGTGGTACCGCCGGCTGGTCGAGAAGCTCCCCGCATGAGCACCCTGACGAAGGACGCGAGGGCCCGCGGTCTTGCCGCCGTCGTCGGCTTCCTGGTCTGCGTCGAGCTGGCCAGCGGCATCCTGCAGGGCTACTACACGCCGATCTTCACCGACATCGCCGACCACCTCGCGATCAGCGACGCCGACGTCAACTGGTTCGAGGCCGCGCAGCTCATCGTCTCCGCACTGCTCGTGCCGCCCCTGGCCCGGCTCGGCGACATGGTCGGGCACAAGAGGGTCCTGCTCGTCTCGACCGCCGTCACCGCGGCGGGCTCGTGGGTGCTGGCGTTCGCGCCGGGGTTCACCACGTTCCTGATCGGGTGGGCGCTGCAGGGCGCGTACGTCGTGTGGCTGCCCCTCGAGATCGCGATCATCCACCGACGTACGGCGGGCACCGGCCGTCAGGGGCTGCTGACCCGTCGGGCGGCGGCTGTGCTCGTCGGCGCGCTCGAGGTCGCCGTCATCGTCGGTGCGCTGACCTCTGGCGCTCTCGTCGAGGCCACCTCCATGACGGTCCTCCTCGCCCTCCCCGCGGTCGCCGTGACCCTGTGCCTGCTGGTCGTCTGGTTCGGCGTGGAGGACGCCCCGGGCGAGGCGACGGGCGGCTTCGACTGGGGTGGGCTCGCCCTGGTCAGCGCGGCGCTCGGCCTGGTCATGGCCGGCCTCGTCGTCGTACGGCTCGACGGGGCGACCAGCGTCTGGGCGTGGCTGCTGATCGCCGCGGGGCTGGCCACCCTGGTCCCCTTCGCCCGTCACGAGGACGCCCGGCCGGACCCGCTCGTCGACGTACGGCTGCTCCGTTCCCCCGGCCAGTGGCCCGTGCAGCTGACCGCCTTCCTGTTCGGGATGTCGGTGCTCGGCGCCCAGATCCCCTTGTCCACGTTCGCACGCACCGACCCGGCGCTCGCCGGCTACGGCCTGGGTGCCGGCGCCGGCTTCGTCTCGACCCTCATCGGAATCTACGTGGTCTTCCTCGCCGTCGGCGCCTTCACGTTGCCGCTGACCTCCCGGCTGCTGGGCGCCCACGGGGCTCTCGTCGCCTCCGCGCTGCTCGTCGCTGCGGGCTACGCCCTGTGGTTGCCCTTCCACGAGACGACCGGGCAGGCACTGTTCAACATGGGGGTCGCCGGACTCGGCTCAGGAGCACTCGTCGCCGCACTGCCCGCGACGGCCGCGGCCGCAGCGCCACCGGAGCGGACCGGCTTCGCCACCGGGATGACCAATGCGACGAAGACGGTCGGTGGTGCGCTCGCCTCCTCGGTGTTCGCGATCGCCCTCGCCTCGACCGGGTCGCTGGAGGGCCCGGACGAGGGACAGGCACCGCTCAGCGGCTACCTCACGGTCTGGACGATCTGCGCCGTGGCCGCCCTGGTGGCCGCGCTGGTGCTGTTCCGGATGCCACCGCGAGCGACCGAGCGGCCGGTCGTCAGCAGCTGAAGGGCGCTGCCGGCTCCTGCCTGGCTGCTGGCCCCGGTCCGCACGGCCTGGTCCGACAGCTCCCCTCAGGCGACGATCCGCGGCATCTCGAGCGTGTCGCCGGCGGACGCACGGGACAGGTCCCAGTCGGGCAGGAAGACGACCGAGGAAGCCGCCTGCTCCGGGACCACGGCGAGCGGCAGCTCCTCGAGGCGCCGCTCCTCCCGCGCCGCCCAGGCCGCGAGGAAGAAGCCGATGGGCACCGTGACGAAGCCGGGCGCCGCGACGAGCAGGTCGCCGATCCCGAGGCCGTAGACGAACCACGTCGTCGACGCGACCGCGCCCACCAGCCAGGCGAAGGCCGACCCGTGCGGCTTCCGGGTCCGGACCGCGTGCATCAGGTGCGGCAGCATGGTCACGGTGGACAGGGCGGTTCCGAGGCTCCCCAGGAGCACGAGCGGCGACACGGGCGTGGCTTTCTTCGAGTGAGACGACAGAGGCAGTGCTTCGCCGCCCGGCCGCGGGGCCGGTCAGGGCGAAGGGGATTCACAGCGCTCATCGGCGGGGGAACCGCGGTGGTTGAGGATGCCGACCTTGTGATCTCGCTCATGCCGGGGGAGCGGCGTGGCACCCAGCGCCCTGGTGGTGGCATCGCGTTGCTGCGCGCTGTCCGCAGGGCCGCGCAGCGCGCTCAGCCGCGGTAGTTGTAGCCGGTGGCGGGCGTGACAGGCCGCTCGTAGGCGGGCCGGTAGATCTCGGGAAGGTACGGGCCCACCAGGTGGCCGAGCTCCTGGTGACGCTTGGTGACCGGGTCGGGGTCGTAGACCCGCTTCGCGAGCGCCTCGGCGAGCTCGGCTTCCATCGCCGCCTCGTCGATGGTTGTCAGTACACCGTCCTCCATCACGACCCGGCCGTTGATCATCACGGTGCGGAGGTCGTGACGCTGGGCCCGGTCCACGAGGATGTCGAGGAACGGCGTGGTGTCGTATCGCCCGGCCGGCGAGGTGATGCGCCGCCGGTCCAGCACGAGGAGGTCGGCGAGCATCCCGGGTGCGAGCCGCCCGACCTTCCCCTCCTGGCGGATCGCCCGCGCTCCGTTGTCACCGGCGTCTCGCAGGAGTTCGCCGCTGTCGGCGCGGACGTGCTCGAAGTCGCGCGGGTCGCGGTAGAGGTACGACGCCAGCCGCAGCTCGGTGAACATGTCCTCGTCGTCGTTGAACGAGATCCCGTCGGTGCCGAACGCGACGCGCCCGCCCGCTGCCCGGATGTCCCGCACGCGGGCGATCCCTGCGGACAGGCGCAGGTTGGAGCCGGGGTTGTTCGAGGCGACTGCGCCGCTGTCGGCGAAGATGCTCACCTCCTCGTCGCTGACCCACACGAAGTGCGCGCAGACCATGTCCGGGCCCAGGATGCCGAGCTGGTGGAGCCGCTGCACGGCCGGGACGCCGTAGCGCTCCCGGCTGAAGTGCATCTCCGAGCGCGTCTCGAGCACGTGGGAGGTGATGCCGGTGCCGTGCTCGTCCGCGACCCGGCGGCAGCGCCTGTAGAGGTCGTCGGAGCAGGCCGGTGTCCAGTCCGGCGCGAGCACCGTGCGGATGCGCCCGTCGTACCCGTCCCAGCGGCGCACCAGGTGCTCGTACGTCGCGAAGACCTCGTCGAGCGGCCAGGCGTAACCCATCGGCGAAGCCTTCACCTCGGCGGCCAGGGCCGGTGGCAGCCGCTTGAGGAAGCAGTCGTCCTCCTCGTGCGCGTAGACGTGCTGGTCGCGGGAGACCAGCCCGAAGGCGACACGGAACCCGCTGTCGGCGTACGCCTGCAGGACCGGCTCGGTGCCGAAGTGGGGGACCGAGGGGCGGCCGTAGTACATGTCGACCGCCGCCGTCTGGCCGCCGCGGATCATCGAGGCGATCGAGTGCTGCGCGATGAGGTAGAGGTCCCGCTCGAGCGCTGGGCCGTAGCCACCGTGCACGTGCACGTTGGCCTGCTCGAAGATGTACTGGTAGTGACCGGGGCCGACCGAGAGCTCCGAGTGGTAGTGCCCGTTGACGAGCCCGGGCATGACGATGCTGTCGTCGCCGCCGATGACCCGGTCGAACGGACCTCGCTGCTCCAGGAGCTCGCGCGGGCCGACTGCGGAGATCGCGTCGTCCTCGACGACCACCGCCCCGTCCTCGATCAGGTCGACGCGGTCGAGGCTGACCACGGGGTTCCCCAGGACGAGCGTGCGCACGGACCCTCCTCGCGTCATGGAGCCGAGACATTAGATCTCATCGTCTCGGTGGTCAAGCAGTTCAGGTCATTGACCGCCTCGCGCCCGGCTGCCTAGGCTCCGACGGAATATCTCATATTCAATGGAGGATCCAGTGGGCGTGCAGTCGTTCAGTGACCAGGCCAGGGGCGCGGCGGCGGAGGTGTGGGACCGGTTGCCGGAGCACCCGTTCGTGCGTGGCATGGCGGACGGGTCGCTGCCGCCCAGCACGTACCAGTTCTATGTAGGACAGAACCTCCTCTACCTGCCCCAGTACGCACGGGCGATCGCGCTCGGCGTCGCCAAGTCCCGGGACGACGAGGAGCTGCGTCGCTACTCGGCGGCGCTCGCCAACATCGTCGACGTCGAGATCCCCCAGAACCGGAGCCTGCTGACGCGGGTGCAACAGCTGAGCGGCGACCTGACGCAGGAAGAGGTGATGGCGCCGGCCACGCGCAACTACACCTCCTACCTGCTGTCCACGGCGGCGACGCACGACGTCGTGGCGATCGGCGCGGTGATCCTGCCGTGCGCCTGGAGCTACGGCGAGATCGCGCGCCACCACGTCGACCAGGTCGTCGCGCACCCCGTCTACCGGCCCTGGTTCGAGTTCTTCGCCACCGACGAGTACGCCGCCCTGGTGGCTGCCATGCGTACCCGGCTCGACGCCGACGCCGCCGGGCTCGCCGAGGTCGACCGGGCGCGGCTCACCCGGGTCTTCGTCGACGCCACCCGGCTCGAGCACGACTTCTGGGACATGGCGATCGCCGGCAAGCCCAGCTGACGTTGACCCGTGCGGGGGGTAGCCATCAGCCGGTTGCTTCCCTAGGGTCGGCACATCATATGTCAGATCTCGCATCTCGAAGTCGGGAGATCCCCATGCACCCTTCGGCAGAGGCCAAGACGGTCGCTCCCCCCGTCCAGGGGGAGGGCGTCGAGCTCGTCGACGTCGTCAAACGGTTCGGTGGCACGGTGGCCGTGTCGGGCGCGAGCCTGTCGCTCCCGCGCCATGGCCGGTTGTCGATCGTCGGCCCCAGCGGGTGCGGCAAGTCGACGATCCTCTCGATGATCTGCGGCCTCACCGACGCGAGTGAGGGCGTGGTCCGGGTCGAGGGAGCGACCACCATGAAGGAGCGGCTCGCCCGCTGCGCCTGGATGCCGCAGCGCGACCTCCTCCTGCCGTGGCGCGACGTCGCCGGCAACGCGGCCCTGGCTTTGGAGAACCACGGCGTCTCGAAGAAGGAGGCGCGCGAGCAGGTGCTCGACCTGATCGAGAGGTTCGGGCTCTCCGGGTTCGAGAAGAAGTACCCGCACCAGCTGTCGGGCGGCATGCGGCAGCGCGTGTCGTTCCTCCGCACGATGGCGGCAGGCAAGGACGTGTTGCTCTTCGACGAGCCCTTCGGTGCGCTCGACTCCATCACGCGGGCCGACCTTCAGCAGTGGCTCCGGCTCACCCTGGACGAGGCGCCCCGCACGACCGTACTCGTCACCCACGACGTCGAGGAGGCGCTGCTCCTCGGGGACACCGTCGTGGTGATGAGTGCCAGGCCGGGCCGGATCGTGCAACGCATCGAGGTGGAGCTGCCGCAGACCGACAGCCGGCGCGAGCTCCTGCGGCACCCAGCGTTCGCCGAGCTCCGTGACGAGCTCCTGTCCTTGCTCGAGGTGACCGAATGACCGTCGCGGAGACGAGGGAGACGATGAGCCCCACCACCGAGAGTGTTCCGCCCCCGGGGACCGACCCGGGCAGGGGCCAGATGAGGATGCGCGGCGGCCTCCGCCGCGTGATGCCGCCGGCGACGATCCTGATCGCGGTGGGCGTGCTGTGGCAGCTCGCCAACACCTCCTTCGGCGTCCCGGACTACATCCTGCCGTCGCTCACCGACATCTGGACGTCGGCGAGCGAGCGGTGGGCGGACACCTTCTCGAGCGCGACGCGGGTGACCTTGCAAGAGGTGCTGATCGGCTTCGGGCTGGCCATCGCCGTCGGCGTCACCATCGCCCTGGCGTTGCACCTCTCGGAGGCCTTGCGCACCGCGATCATGCCGCTGCTGATCGGCTCGCAGGCGGTCCCCATCGTCGTCATCGCGCCGGTGCTGGCGATCATATTCGGCTACACGTTGATGCCGAAGGTCATCGTCGTGGCGCTGATCTGCTTCTTCTCCATCGTCGTCAACACGATGCACGGACTGTCGTCCGTGGATCCGGAGCTCATCAAGGTGATGCGCACGCTGGACGCGAGCAGGTGGGCGATCCTCCGCCGGGTGGAGATCCCGGCGGCCCTGCCTTCCTTCTTCACCGGTCTCCGCATCTCGGCGACGTACGCCTCGGTGGGTGCCGTCTTCGGCGAGTTCTCGGGATCGCTCGACGGCCTGGGCTACGTGATGATCCAGGCCACCTCGCAGCTGCAGACGGACATGGTGTTCGTGGCGATCTTCATCCTCACGTTCATGTCCATCTCCCTCTTCGTGACCGTCTCGATCGTCGAGCGGTTCGTCTGCCCGTGGGCAAGAAAGGAAGAACGCCGATGAGGAAGATCAACATCGGGCGGAGGGCAGCCGTTCTCGGCACGGGGCTGCTCCTCAGCCTCGGCTCGCTGACCGCGTGCGGTGACGACGAAGCCGACGGGAGCGGTGACGGTGGTAGTGGCGGCTCGAAGGCCGCCAGCGAGGTCAGCGTGCTCCTGGAGTGGTTCCCGAACCCTGACCACATCTCCCTCTACACCGCGAAGGAGATGGGCGCCTTCGAGGAGGAGGGGCTCGAGGTCAAGTTCCAGCCGCCCTCCAACAACACCGACTCGCTCAAGATGGTCAGCCTGGGGCAGATGCCTTTGGCCATCTCCTACGCCAACGCGATCATCAACGCCGAGGCCGAAGGGCTCGACGTCGTCGCCGTCGCGGCGCTCATCCCGACCACGCTGAACTCGCTGATCCTCCACAGGACCGACGAGGTCCAGGACATCACGGACCTCAAGGGCAAGCCGATCGGTTCCTCCGGCGACCCGGTGTCGGAGGCCATGTGGGCCTATGCGTTGAAGCAGCAGGGGTTCGAGGACGAGGACATCAAGTTCGTCTCGATCAACCAGGGCTACTCCCCGGCGATGATCTCGGGGAAGGTCAACGCGATCATCGGCGCTTACCAGAACATCGAAAGCGTCGAGCTCCGCGAGCACGGCGTCGACCCGGTCGGCTATGCAGTCGGCGAAGCGGGCGTCCCCGAGTACGACGAGCTCGTGTTGATCGCCCAGCGCAGCAAGCTGGAGTCGGACGAGGGGTACCAGGAGACCGTCCGCAAGTTCCTCGCCGGGCTCGCGAAGGGCGACGCAAAGGCGCAGGAAGACCACGACGCGGCCTTCGACGCGATCGAGAAGGTTGCCAAGGGGTACAGCCCGGAGAGCATGAAGGAGATGATCGACCAGACCGCGCCGCTGCTCGAGAACCCGGACGGCTTCGGCCAGATGGACGTCGCGGAGTGGCAGGAGCTGGCCGACTGGCTCTACGACAACGACCTCCTCTCCAAGGAGGTCGACGCCGAGAAGGTCGTCACCACCGATTACCTCCCCAAGGCCGCTGGATGACCGCCACGATCGCGAACCGACGGACGGGTTGGACCGGCGAGCTGTGGTCGGCCATCGAGCCCATCCACCGGGCGATCCTCGACCACCCGTTCATCACCGGGCTGACCTCCGGTGATCTGGACCCGGCAGCCTTCCTCCGGTTCCTTGACCAGGACACCTACTACGTCAACGAGTACTCCCGGTGCCTCGCGGCGCTCAGTGCCAAGGCGCCGACGATGCCCATGACACGGTCGCTGCTCAAGCACGCCGCGGGCGCGGTCACGGCGGAGTCTGCGCTGCACGCCGAGCTCGCGACGATGCTCGGTGGCGAGGCGCCCGTGCACGACCGGCTGGACCCCTCGCCGACCGCGATGGCCTACGTGGACTTCGTGACCGCGAGGGTGCATTCGGCCTCCTTCTTCGAGGGGTTGGCGGCCGTCCTGCCGTGCATGTGGGTCTACGCCGAGGTGGGCGTGCACCTGAAGGCGCACGGCTCGCCGAGGTCGGCGTACCAGAAGTGGATCGACAACTACGCGGGCACTGACTACCTCGACGAGGTGGAGCGGGTCCTCGCGGACGTCGACGTCCTGGCCCGGGACGTCAGTGATGTGGAGAAGGCCCGTGCGGTCGAGGTGGCGCTCACGGCGACGCGCTACGAGTGGATGTTCTGGGACTCGGCCTACCGCGCCGAGGCCTGGCCCGCCTTGGGCTGAGCGACCTGGTCGAGCGAGTCGGGCTGACGACCGGCGGCGGGGACCCTTCCCCGCCGCCGGGTCCTCTCCAGGGCCTTGCCAGGCCTCGCAATCTCATACATCATATCTAATGTAGGAATCACGACATGACAGGAAGATGGCCATGACCAGCCACGCCGCACCGCACGCCGCACCAGTCGACAAGGTCCTCGACGCGATCGACTACGACCGCCTCTACTCGGTGGTCCAGGAGGTCTGCCGAATCCCGTCGGTCCTCGGGGAGGAAGGACCGCTCGCGGAGTACCTCGTCGACCTGATGAAGGCCTCGGGGTTCGAGGACGCACGGAAGCAGGAGGTCCTGGAGGACCGCCCCAACGCGATCGGCGAGGTCAGGTTCGGCGACGGCCCCCGCGTGGTCATGACCGGCCACATGGACACCAAGCCCGTCTCGCACGGGTGGACGAAGACCACGCCGTTCTCCGGTGAGCTCATCGACGGCGCGATCTACGGCCACGGGATCATGGACATGAAGGCCGCACTGGTCTGCCAGATCGTGGCCATCGAGGCGCTCCGGGACTCGGGTGTCCCGCTGGCCGGCACGCTGGCGATGGCCGCGGTCTCGGACCACATGGGTGACCAGCTGGGGTCGATCCGGTACTTCGACGAGTTCTCCGCCGACTACTGCGTGCTCGGCGAGCTCTCGGACAACGAGATCTTCCTCGGCCACCGCGGTCGCTACTACTTCGACATCACGGTGATCGGCACCTCGGCGCACACCTGCCACAAGCCGCTGGCCGTCAACGCCAACGCGCTCGCGGCGCAGGCGATCCTCGAGCTCGACCGCTCGGCCCTCCGGCCGCAGCTCGAGACCTGGGTGCGGGACCTCTTCGGCGACGAGACCTACATGGCTCCCGGACGCGTGTACGGCGGCTTGCCCCCGGGCGGTCCGTCGATGATCCCCGACGAGTGCGTGATCCGGGTCGACTGCCGGCCGCAGCCGGGCGTGGGCGTCGAGGAGGTGCGCGCCGAGATCGACCGGTGCCTCGAGGCGGCCAAGGAGCGCGACCCGCGGTTCCGTGCCGAGGTGGAGCTGGTCGACGTGAAGTCCGGCTACCTGGCGAAGCCGGGCGACCCGGTGGTGGAGCTGATGCGCGAGTCGGTGCGCAGCGTGCGCGGTGCCGAGCCGCCGCTCCAGGCCGCCGGCTGGCTGGGCGACACCGCCAGCTTCGGGAGCACCGTGCCGACGATCATCTTCGGCCCGGGCGGCGAGCCGGTGTACTGCCCGGACGAGCACCTCTCGCTCGACGACCTCGTCGAAGCGACGAAGGTCTACGCGACGTTCGGGGCGCTGGCGCTCCAGCCGAAGTAGGTCTGGGATGACGGTGAGCACCGCTGTCCGCGGCCGCGTGGTCCTGGCGAAGCCGGGGCTGGACGGGCACGACCGCGGCATCAAGGTGGTCGGCATGGCATTGCGCGACGCCGGGTTCGAGGTGATCTACCTCGGGCTGCACGTGCGGGCCGAGGAGGCCGTGGCGGCGGCCGTGGCCGAGGACGCCGACGTCATCGGGCTCTCCGTCCTGTCTGGTGTGCACCTCGCCGTCACCGAGGAGTACGTCGCCGAGTGCCGGCGTGCCGGGCTCGACGACGTGGCGGTGGTGGTGGGCGGCACGATCCCGCCCCAGGACGTCCCCCGGCTCCTCGGGGTCGGTGCCCGCGCGGTCTATCCCGTGGGCACTCCCCTCGAGGACGTCGTGGACGGCGTGCGCGGGGTGGTCGACGAGAGGCGGGGAGTGGCATGAGCGGGAGCACGGTGAGGACGGACTCGGGCATCGAGCTCGAGCCGTACTACGACGAGGGCTCGGTCACCCCGGGGCTGGGCGAGCGGCTCGGTCGGCCTGGTCACCCGCCGTTCACGCGCGGGGCCTACGAGTCGATGTACCGCGGCCAGCTCTGGTCGATGCGCCAGTACGCCGGCTACGGCTCGGCCGCCGACACCAACGCCCGCTACCGCTACCTGCTGTCGCAGGGTCAGACGGCCCTGAGCGTCGCCTTCGACCTGCCCACGCAGCTCGGCTATGACTCGACCGACGAGCGGGTCACCTCGGAGGTGGGCCGCGTCGGGGTGGCCATCGACACCGTCGAGGACATGGAGCTCGTCTTCGACGGGCTGCCCATCGACCAGCTGTCGGTGAACTTCACGATCAACGCGACCGCCCCGATCATCCTGGCCTTCTACCTGGTCGCCGCCGAGCGCCAGGGCGCCGCGCTCGCCGACGTGGCGGGGACGTTGCAGAACGACATCCTCAAGGAGTTCCTGGCACGGAAGACCTTCATCTACCCGCCGGCGCCCTCGCTGAGGCTCGTCGCCGACGTGGTCGAGTTCGCCTCAGCGGAGCTGCCGCGATTCAACGGCATCTCGATCACCGGCTACCACGCGCGCGAGGCCGGCTGCAACGCGGTGCAGGAGATCGGCCTGACGATGGCGTCGGCGATCGCCTACTCCGAGGCGTTCCGCCAGCGGGGGCTCGAGTTCGACTTCTTCGCGCCCCGGCTCTCCTTCCACTTCGCCAGCCAGCTGGACTTCTTCGAGGAGGCCAGCAAGGTACGCGCGGCCCGCCGCATGTGGCACCGGATCGCGACGGAGCGGTTCGGCGCGAAGAAGGAGACCTCGGGTCGACTGCGGTTCTTCTCGGGCTGCTCCGGGGCGACACTGACGGCGCAGCAGCCGCTGAACAACGTCGTCCGCTCCACGCTGCAGTGCCTCGCCGCGGTGCTCGGCGGCGCCCAGTCGATCCACGTGATGGGCTACGACGAGGCCCTCGAGATCCCGACCGAGGAGTCCGTCCGGCTGGCGCTGCGGACCCAGCAGATCATCGCGCACGAGTCGGGCGTCGCGAAGGTCGTCGACCCGCTGGCCGGCTCCTACTTCGTCGAGGCGCTGACCGACGAGATCGAGGAGCGGGCGTGGGCGCTCATCGAGGAGATCGACAAGGGCGGCGGCTACGTCGAGATGCTCGCCGAGGGCGTCCCGCAGCGGTGGATCGCCGAGTCGGCGTACGAGTACGAGCGCGAGGTCGCGAGCCTCGAGAGGGTCCGAGTCGGCGTGAACAAGTACGTCGAGGACGATGCGGTGGCGCCGCCGCTGTTCGAGGTCGACCAGGAGGCGGCGGAACGTCAGCGCGCCGCGCTCCGCGAACGGCTGGCCGCCCGTGATGACCAGCTCGCCAAGGACGCGCTCGCCGCCCTGCGCTCGGTCCTGGAGGGTGACGGGAACGTGATGCCCGCCCTGATGCACTGCGCGCGCTCGGGTTGCACCCTCGGCGAGATCGCCGACGAGATGCGGGACGTCTTCGGCGAGCACCGGGAGCCGCAGTCGTGGTGAGCCCCCGCCCCGCAGGAGCGCCCCTGGAAGGGGTGAAGGTCGTCGACCTGACGAGGTTCGTCTCCGGCTCGTACGCCACGATGCTGCTGGCGGCGCTCGGCGCGGACGTGGTGAAGGTGGAGGCGTCGCCGGACGGTGACCCCTACCGTTCGCAGGGCACGGCGTTCGTCGGCGGGGAGAGTGGCCTGTTCCAGGCGCTCAACACCGGCAAGCGGAGCATCGTGGTGGACCTGAGGTCGGAGGCCGGCCGTGCGGAGCTCGACGCGCTTCTCGCCGACGCCGACGTCTTCATGGAGAACGGACGGCCCGGATCCCTTGCCAGGCTCGGGCTCGACGCCGAGTCGGTGCGCGAGCGGCACCCGCACCTCGTGTACGGGTCGGTCTCCGGCTACGGCCAGACCGGGCCCGAGTCGTCCAAGGGCGGCTTCGACCTCATCCTCCAGGCCGAGAGCGGCTTGATGAGCGTCACCGGGTCCGCCGAGTCCGGCCCGGTCAAGGTCGGGGCTCCGGTGCTCGACATCGGCAGCGCCATCTCCTGCGCACTCGGCGTGGTCAGTGCGCTCTACGCTCGTGACCGGACCGGGAGGGGTGCTCACGTGACGTCGTCGCTCATCGAGTTCGCCTTGGCCTGCTTCACGAGTGCGGTGCCCGCGCTGTTCGTCGACGACGAGCTGCCGCAGCCGATGGGCAGCCACTCACCGACGTTCGCCCCGTACGGCGCGTTCCGGGCCCGCGACGGGTCGCTGGTGGTCGCCGGCGCCGGGAGCGAGGCGCTGTGGATCCGGTTCTGCGAGGTGCTCGGTGCCACGGAGCTCACCTCTGACGCGCGGTTCCGCACCAACGCGGAGCGGGTCCGGAACCTCGACGAGCTGATCACCGAGATCGAGAGCCGCCTCTCGACCGAGGACGTCGCGGTGTGGCTCGGGTGGTTCGCCGAGGCGGGCGTCCCGGCAGCACGGGTGCGGAACCTGCGCGAGGCCCTCACCTCGCCCCAGGTGGAGCACCTGGGGCTGGTGCGCGACGAGGGAGGAGGAGAGCGCGGGTACCGGCACATCGGGCCCCCGCTGCAGGTCGACGGACCGCTCCGCTACCCGCGTCCGGCACCCGCCCTCGGCGAGCACGACGACGAGGTCCGCACCACGCTGCGCGAGCGGCTCACCGGGTCGGGCGTCACCGGGGACGGTGGCGCGTGACCGCGGAGACGGAGGAAGTGCTCGCCCGCCACGTGCTCGAGCGAACCGTCGAGCTGTGCGCCGTGCCGGCGCCACCCCTCGACGAGCAGGACCGTGCCGACGTGGTGCGCGGCTGGTGGCACGAGGACGGCCTCGCCGACGTCTCGCAGGACCAGGTCGGCAACCTCTGGGCCACGTTGCGTCCGGGCACCGGCCCGGGGCTGGTCGTCGCGGCGCACCTGGACACGGTCTTCGACCGCGAGGTCGAGCACGGCGCGCGTCGTGTCGGCGACAGGCTAGTCGGGCCGGGCGTCGGCGACGACACGGTCGCGGTCGCCGCGCTCTCCGCGTTGGACCGGCTGCTGCCCCCCACGTTGCCGGGACCGGTGTGGCTCGTCGCGACCGTGGGCGAGGAGGGGCTGGGCAACCTGCGCGGCGTGACGGCCGCCCTGCGGGACCCCGACCGCTCGGTCGCGTCGCTCATCGCGCTCGAGGGCAACTACCTCGGGCGGGTGAACAACGTGGGCGTGGGCTCGCACCGCATCGCGCTGTCGCTGACCGGACCCGGCGGTCACGCCTGGGAGGACGCGGACCATCCGAGCGTGGTCCACGTCGGCGGCCGGATCATCGCCGACCTCGACGCGATGCCCCGTCCCGAGGGCCGCACCACGGTCAACGTCGGCACCGTCACCGGCGGCGAGTCGATCAACGCGCGGGCCCGCCACCTGCGGCTCCAGCTCGACCTGCGCGCGGAGTCCCAGGACGCCCTCGACGCCCTGGTGGCGTCCGCTGACCACGTGGTCCGCTCGCTCTGCGCGAAGCACGAGGTGGCCGCCGAGGTCGAGGTCATCGGCCGGCGCCCGGCAGGCAGCATCGACCCCGCGCACCGGCTGGTCACTGCGGCCGAACGGGCGCTGGAGTCGGCCGGCGTCCACCCCCGTCGTACGGCGGCCAGCACGGATGCCAACGCCGCCTACGCACTGGGCATCCCGGCGGTCACCCTCGGGATCACCACCGGAGAGCTCACCCACACCGAAGAGGAGTGGATCGACGTCGACCCGATCGGGCGCGGCCTGCGCGCGTTGGCGGAGACCATCGTCACCTACACGACCACGGAGGAATGATGTCCATCAAGAGCGGTGTCGCGCTTCAGCCGGTCGACCCCCCCGAGATCTTCGAGGGGATGGTCGACGAGATCGAGGGGAGCGGCTTCGACGAGCTCTGGCTGACCGACTCCTCCCTGCACGCGCGGTACGTGTACGTCCACCTGACGCTCGCTGCCCGCCGTACCAGCAGGATCCAGCTCGGCACCGCGGTCACCAACCCGGTCAGCCGGCACCCCGCCGTCACCGCGACGGCCTTCGCGACCGTCAACGAGCTGGCGCAGGGGCGTGCGGTCTGCGGGATCGGTGCCGGCGACCGGCCGCTGCTGTCGCTTGGGCTGAAGCCCGCGAAGCTGGCACGGCTCGAGGGCGCCATCGAGGCGATCCGCGCGCTGTGGACCGGCGAGCACGTCGACTTCAAGGGCGAGGGGTTCTCGCTGGTGGACGCGCACATGCGCGAGCCAGGCCCCACGACCATGCCGATCTACATGTCGGCCAGCGGCCCCAAGACCCTCGAGCTCGCCGGGCGGGTCGCCGACGGCGTGATCCTGCTGGCCGGGCTGCACCCCGAGGGGTTGCAGTGGGCGCTGGACCACATCGACCGCGGGGTGGAGATCGCCGGTCGCTCGGCGCGCCCCAAGATCACCGTCTTCGCCTACGGCGCGATCGACGAGGACACCGACGCCGCGCTCGATGCCGGACGGACGATCGCGGCGTGGTTCCCGCAGACCGCGCCGGTGTACTGCGAGATGGCCGGGCTCTCCTCCGAGCTGATCCAGAAGGTGCGGTCCATGTACCAGGGCGGCGAGTTCCAGGAGGCGGCGGAGGCCGCGAAGCTGCTGCCGGAGGACTTCGTGCACCGGATGGCGCTCGCCGGCGACCTCGACCGGGCACGGGAGCACCTCGGGAACATGCGGGAGCTCGGCGTCGACTGCGTCTCGGTGTTCCCGCTCGGCAACGACCGGATGAAGACCGTGCGGAACTTTCGCAAGGCCTTCGACGAGGTGGTCGGCGGATGAGCCTCCTCCCGGCGGTCACCGTCGGCCGGGTCCTCGACCAGTGCCTCGCCGCGTGCCAGGGCGAGGAGGTCGTCCTGCTCACCGACCACGAGACCGACCGCAGCGTCGTCGAGGCGCTGGTGAGCGGGCTCGAGGAGCGCCGTGCGGTGCCGGTCGTCGCCGAGGTCCCTCGCTACCAGGTGCCGGGCAGCGAGCCCCCGGCCGCCGTAGCCGCGCTCCTGCACTCGGCCGCGGCGGCCATCGAGCTGACGTCGACCTTCATCGGCTCGAGCAAGGCGCGCCAGCACGCCACCGCAGCTGGGACCCGCTACCTGGCGATGCCCGGCGTCCGTGCCGACACCTTCCGGCTCGGCGGCCCGCTCGACGTCGACTTCGACGCGCTGCGCGAGCTCACCCAGACCGTCGCGGCCGCTTGGGGACGGGCGACCACCTACCGGCTCACGACGCCGGCCGGCACCGACCTCTCCGGCTCGGTCGAGCGTCGGCCGGGCCGCGCGCTCTTCGGGGTCGCGCGCGGCGCCGGCGACTACATGGCGCCTCCCGACGTCGAGGCCGGCACGGCGCCCGTCGAGGCCTCCTCGAACGGTGTCGCGGTGATCGACGCCGACTTCCTCTTCATGGGACCGGGGCCATTGAAGGGCCAGGTCGCGATGCACTTCGAGGACGGGTTGCTGCGCGCCGTCGAGGGTGACGAGGCCGCGCGGCTCACCGACATGGTGGAGTGCTGCCGCGATTCCAGGATGAGCAACCTGGCCGAGGTCTCCGTGGGGCTGAACCCGAACGGCCGGGTCTGCGGCGTCGCCATGGAGACCGAGTCGACGCTCGGCAGCGCGCACATCGCGATCGGCAACTCCATCGCGTACGGTGGCACGGTCGATGCGGTCGCGCACCTGGACTGCGTGATGCAGCACGCGACGCTCGAGCTGGATGGCGAGCCGGTGCTGGTGGACGGGCAGCTCGTGGCCGGTGCAGGGCCGTCGGATGCCCTATCCTGATCCAGGCAATTTTTCGGGGGGCGGGACGGTGAGCTGATGGAGAGGGTCAACAACGGCACACTCGAGCACCTGCAGCTCAAGGACCGGGTCTACGACCACCTGCGGCGCGGGATCATCGACGGCACCTACGACATCGGTGCCGCCTTGCGCGAGGTGGAGATCGCCTCCCGCCTCGGGGTCAGCAAGACGCCGGTGCGCGAGGCCTTCGTGCGGCTCGAGAAGGACCGGCTCGTCGAGCTCATCCCCTACCGCGGTGCGGTGGTCGCGGGATACTCCGCCGCCGACCTGGAGGAGATCTCCGACATCCGCCAGCTGGTGGAGGGCGCCTGTGCCCGCTCGGCCGCGGCGCACGCCACCGACGCCGACATCGAGGCGATCGAGCGCAACATCGAGAAGTCCCGTGCCGCGCTGGCGGAGGGGAAGATCGACAAGGTCGCCGCGTTGTTCGACAGCTTCGACCAGCTGATCTACAAGCACTCCCGGAACAAGTGGCTCACCGAGCTGGTGGAGAACCTCGAGGGGCACCAGCGCCGGATCGGCCGCATGACCGTGGCCATCCCGGGCCGGCTCGAGCGGTCGATCGAGGAGCACCAGAAGATCCTCGACGCCATCCGCGACCACGACCAGCGCCGCGCCGAGCAGCAGATGCGCAAGCACGTCGCGAGCGTGATGGCGGACCGGCTCAAGTCGTTCAAGCAAGGAGTCTGAGAAGGGGCCGCGCCGGCGTTCCGGCGCGGCCCCTCCTTGCTCGGGTCACCCCTGGCCGACCACCCGGGCGCGGGTGCGGAGGAACGCCTCGTTGGCGTTCTTGAGGATCTCGTCCTCGTCGAGCGTGAGCAGCCGCCGGTCCTCCATGACGACCTCGCCGTCGATGATGCTGGTGTGGACGGCGCTGCCGTTCGCGCTGAACACCAGGTGCGAGTAGAGGTGCGCCGGGTCCTCCGGAGCCAGCGGGAGGAACATCGTGTTGTGGGTGTCCACGAGGATGACGTCGGCCTTCTTGCCGGTGGTCAGCTCGCCGGTCTCGTGACCGAGCGCCGCGGCGCCGTTGCGGGTCGCCATCCGTACGACGTCGGGAGCCTGCTGGAGGCTCGCGTCGACCCGTGAGGCGCGGTGCATCAGCGAGGCGAACTTCATGACCTCGAAGGGGTCCCGGCTGTTGTTGCACTCCGCCGCGTCGTGGCCCAGCCCGACGTTGATGCCGGCGTTGAGCATCTCCGGGAGCCGCGCGATGCCGTTGCCGAGCTTGGCGTTCGACGAGGGGTTGTGCGAGATCTGGGTCCCGGTCTCCCGCATGAGCGCGATCTCCCGGTCCGACAGCCAGACGCAGTGGGCGGCGATGCAGTTGCGGCCCAGGAGCCCGGCGTCGTACGCGACCTCGGTGGGGCGCATGCCGAACCGCTTCATCGAGTCCTCGACCTCGGTGAGGGACTCGTTGAGGTGGATGTGGATCCCGGTGTCGAGCTCGTCGGCGAGCAGACGCGCGTCGCGCAGGAGCTCGGGGGAGGCCAGCGGGAGCCACTCGATGCCGACGTACACCTCGACCCGGCCGTTGCCGGCGCCGTGGACGGCGTCGTACGCGTCCTTGTTGTCCTGGAGCGTGTCGAGGTCGTGCTCGTCGAGCGCGACATCGTTGGAGAGCACGGCCCGGATGCCGATGTCGACCGCGGCCCGGCCGAGGTCCGGGAGGCGGCGGTACATGTCGTTGACCGTCGTGACGCCGGCCTTGATCGACTCGAGGTACGAACCGGCGGCCGCCCAGTAGGCCGCCTCGGCGTCGAGGTTGCGGATCAACGGGTACCAGCAGGTGTCGAGGTACTCCCACAGCGGCAGGTGATCGCTGAACCCCTTGCCGATCGCGGTGTGGTAGTGGAGGTCGACGATCCCCGGCATGACCACCATGCCTTCGGCACGGATCACCCGGTCGTCGTCCGAGGCGGGGCCCTGGTAGGCGCCGGCGCCGACGCTCTCGATGCGGTCGCCGGACAGGACGACGTGGCCTCCGAAGTGCACGTCGCCCTGGTCGTTCATCGTCAGGATCGTCCCGCCGGTGATGATGATGCGGCCCATGTGTGCTGGCTCCTTGTCTCCCCGCGCGTTCACACGCTCGTAATCTTAGGTCTAAGATATGAGATCTAACTATCTCGGATACCGGGTCTGCAAGCAACGAGTTCCGCAGGGGGATACGCCTTGGTCGACGCAACGGCACGACGGCGGGCTGCTCCTCCGCGGAGCGGCCCGGAGCTCCTGCAGCACTCCCAGCTCCGCGACATCGTCTACGAGCGGCTCCGCGAGGGGATCATCGACGGCTCGCACGACGTGGGCTCCACCCTGCGCGAGCAGGAGATCGCCAAGGGGTTCGGCGTGAGCAAGACCCCCGTGCGCGAGGCGTTCGCCAAGCTGGCCAACGACGGGCTCGTCCGGCTCGTGCCCTACCGCGGCGCGGTCGTGACCGACTACCAGCCCGACGACCTCGCGGACATCTCGGGGATCCGTCAGCTCGTCGAGGGCGCTTGTGCAGCCCTCGCCGCACGCGACCGCACCGAGGCGCAGCTCGCGGCGATGCGGGACAACCTGGCGGCCACGGACGAGGCCCTCGAAGCCGGGGCGACCGAGCAGGTCCTCACGCTCTTCCTGGAGCTTGACGACATCATCTACGGCTTCTCCTCGAACCAGTGGGTCCAAGAGCTCGTCACCAAGCTCGGCGCGCACCAGCGCCGCATCCTGCGGCTCACCGCCCGCATCCCGGGGCGGATGGCAGAGTCGGCGCGCCAGCACCGTGGCATCGTCGCAGCGATCGAGGAGCAGGACCAGGAGGCCGCCGAGCTGTTGACGCGCGAGCACGTCGCGAGCGTCATGGCCGCGCACTGGGAAGCACTCCACCCGAGCTCCTGACGTCCTCGCGGAAGCGCGCCGGAAGCGGTCCGCCCGGAAGACGGAAGAGGCCCGGACGCCGAGCGTCCGGGCCTCCTGCGTGGAGCAGATCGTCACCACGTGATGACGTTGCGTCCGTTCACCTCGCGGCGCCGGAGCCGGTCGAGCCCGATGCCGACCTCGTCGATCGGGTAGCGGGTATCGATCTGCGCCTTCAGCTCACCACGGGCGCACATCGCGACCGCGGTCTCGAGGTCCTGCCGGGCAGCGGCGACCGAGCCCACGACGCGGACCTCCGAGAGGATCAGCTCGACGGGGTGCATCTTCAGCTCCTCGTCGGTGTAGCCGATGATCACCGCCGTGCCCCGTCGTGCCAGCCCCCGGACCCCCGCGAGCATGCTCGCGGTGGTACCGACCAGCTCGAAGAAGTGGTCTGCGCCGCGGCCTCCGGTCGCCTCGCGGATCCGGTCGGCGACCGGGTCGTAGCCCCGCTCGTCGAGGACGATGACCGAGGTCGCGCCGGCCTCCTTCGCGAGCGGCGTGCGCGCGTCGGAGTCGGCGACCGCGATGACCGTCGCCCCCGCGGCGACCGCCGCCTGGATCACCATGAGCCCGACACCGCCGACCCCGTCGACCACGACGGTCTGGCCGAACCGCACGTCGGCGAGCCTGAGGGCGTGCACGGCGGTCATCCCGCTGCAGCTGAGCAGGGCGGCGTCCTCGAAGGTCACGTTGTCCGGCAGCTTGATGCAGTTCGCGGCCGGCACCGGGACCTCGTCGCGGAAGGTGCCGTCACTGGTGAAGCCGAGCTGTCCTGTCGGGTCGGTGCACAAGTTGTCGCGCCCGTTGCGGCACGACTCGCACCGGCCGCAGCCCACGAAGTTGTAGATCGCGACGCGGTCGCCGACGGCGACCTCGGTGACCCCCTCGGGCACGTAGCTCACCACGCCGGCGCCCTCGTGGCCGAGGATGAACGGGTAGGACGGCGGCTCGAGCATCCCGTCGAGGATGTGCAGCTCGGTGCCGCAGATGCCGGCCGCCTTGGTCGAGACGAGCACGTGGTCGCCCTGGGGCGGCTCGGGCACCTCCGCGACCTCGTACGAACCGGTCTCGCGCATGACAACAGCCTTCATCGAGCCCCTCCTCGGGCGTGTGCGCGGCAGGCGCCGCATGACGTTCTCTTCATCTGACGGGTCAGTCCAGGTTCACCCAGACCGTCTTGGTCTGGAGGTAGGAGTCGAGGGCCTCCTCGCCGAGCTCCTTGCCGAAGCCGCTCATCTTGAAGCCGCCGAAGGAGACCGCCGGGTCGAAGTACCCGTAGGTGTTGACGTAGACCGTGCCGGCGTGGATGCCGGCGGCCATCCGGTGGGCGCGGGCGATGTCCTTGGTCCACACCCCGGAGCAGAGGCCGTACGACGTGTCGTTGGCGAGGATGACCGCCTCCTCCTCGGTCTTGAACCGGGCCACCATGGCGACCGGGCCGAAGATCTCCTCGCGCATGATCCGCATGTCGGGCTTCACGTCGGTGAAGACGGTGGGACGCACGAAGGAGCCCTGGCCGGGCAACGGGGTGTCCGGGTCCGACGCGATCGTCGCGCCCTCGTCGATGCCGGACCGGATCATCGAGTTGACGCGCTCCTGCTGCTCCTCGCTGACCAGCGGCCCCATGGTGGTCTCGGGGTCCAGCCCCGACCCGAGCCGCACCTGTCCCACGCGGTCGACGAGCCGGGCGGTGAACTCGTCGGCGATGCTGTCCTCGACGTACACCCGGGCGCCGGCGATGCAGCACTGCCCCTGGTTGAAGAAGACGGCCCCGAAGGTCCCCTCCAGCGCCGCGTCGAGGTCGGCGTCGGCGAAGACGACGCTGGGCGACTTGCCGCCCAGCTCCAGGGTCACCTTCTTCATGTTCCCCTGGGCCGCCTGCATGATCTTCTGGCCCGTCGAGGTCTCGCCGGTGAAGGTGATCTTGTCGACGCCGGGATGGGCGGCGAGCGGCGCGCCGGCGGTCGGGCCGTAGCCGGTGACGATGTTGACGACGCCTGGCGGGAACCCGACCTCGTTGATCACCTCGGCGAGCCGAAGGGCCGAGAGCGGGGTCTGCTCCGCAGGCTTGAGCACCACGGTGTTGCCGGTCGCGAGCGCCGGGCCCAGCTTGTAGCCGCACATCAGCAACGGGAAGTTCCACGGGATGATCGCCCCGACGACGCCGACCGACTCGCGGCGGGTGTAGACGTGCATGCTCGCGCCGCCCTGAGGCGTGATCGTGCGGCCCTCGAGCTTGCTCGCCCAGCCGGCGTAGTACTTGTAGAGCCCCGCCGAGAGCGGCACGTCGACGGCGAGGGCCTCTGAGACGGGCTTGCCGTTGTCGAGCGCGTCCAGCTGGGCGAACTCGTCGGCGAGCTCCTCGATGCGGGCGCCGAGCCGCCAGAGGAGCTCCGCCCGCGTCGCGGTCGGCATCTTGCGCCAGGCCGGCAGGGCCTGGGTCGCGGCCGCGACGGCCGCGTCGATGTCGGCGGAGACACCTGAGGGGACGGTGGTGAGCACCTGCCCGCTGTACGGATCGGTGACCGGGATCCGGTCGGCGCCGCGGGAGTCGACGAACTCGCCGCCGATGAAGACGCCGTGCTCGCGGTTGACGAAGGACGCGACCGGGTCGAGCAGCTTGACCATGTGCACCTCACACTTCATATATTGGATCTCACACCCTAGGCTGTCGGCTTCGACAGCGTCAACGGGTTGCGGACCCGAGCGAGCGAGGCGGCCAGCAGTGATCATCGATGCACACACCCACATCCTCGGATTGGCGGCGGACCCCGCCTTCACGGCGGAGTACGGCCGCGAAGGATCGCTGTGCATCTACCGTGCGCAGGGCAAGCTGCCCAGCCACCGGATGCCCACCGAGGCGGAGTACGGCGCGTGCGGCCTGTCCCACGACGGGTTCCTGGAGATCGGCCCCGACGAGATGATCGCGGGCCATCCCGGCTTCGACCGCATCGTCCTGCTCGCGATGTCACCGCAGTTCCTGGACGGCCGGCTGATCGGCACGGTCGACAACATCGGTGCCACGTCGGTCGCTGGTCCGCCTACCCCGGAGAAGTGCAACGACTACATCGCGGACCTGCAGCGGCAGCGCCCTGACACCTTCATCGGCTTCGCCTCCGTCAACCCCAATTACAAGGGAGTGAAGGCTGCGGTCGCCGAGCTCGAGCGCGCGGTCACCGAGCTCGGACTGCAAGGGCTGAAGCTCTACCCGATGTACCAGCACTGGTCGCCGGCCGACCCGCTGCTCTCCTTCCCGATCTTCGAGAAGGCGGCCGAGCTGGACATCCCCGTGCTGGTGCACCAGGCAGGGTCGACCCGGATCGACGCCCGGATGGACTACGCGAGGCCCGCGCTCCTCGACGACGTAGGCCGGCACTTCCCGACCGTGCGGCTGCTCATCGCGCACTGCGGCACGCCCTGGGTCGAGGAGGCGATGTTCATGTGCACCAAGCACCCGAA
Source organism: Nocardioides caldifontis (assembly GCF_008087345.1). Lineage (GTDB taxonomy): Bacteria > Actinomycetota > Actinomycetes > Propionibacteriales > Nocardioidaceae > Marmoricola_A > Marmoricola_A caldifontis. The sequence continues at coordinate 618,357 of NZ_VHIB01000001.1, forward strand.
CTTCTTCGCCGAGCTGAGCTACCACATCTCGACCGTCACCCAGGAGGAGCTGTACCGGTGGTTGGTCCACCTGGAGCAGATGTTCGTCCCCCTCGAGAAGGTCGTGTTCGGCTCCGACTACCCGGGGTTCACCTACGACCCCGTGGCCCTGCGCGACAAGGTCCTCGGCGTCAACGACGTCGCACGGAAGCTCGACATGCCGGAGATCCCGCAGGCCAAGCTGGACGGGATCCTCGGCGACAACTTCGCCCGCATCATGCGGATCCTGGACTGAGGGCCGGTGACCACCCATCAGGCAGCCCCGGTGACGGGCGCCACGGCAAAGGGGCTGCGCGCTTCGTGTCCCACGGTGTGGGAGTCGCTGCACGCCCACCCGTTCCTCCGGGAGATGGCCACGGGGACGCTGAGCCTGGACCGGTTCCGCTTCTACCTCGAGCAGGACACGATGTACCTCGAGGAGTACGCGAAGGTGATGGCGCTCGGAGCCGCCCGTGCCGCACGCGTCGACGAGGTCGCCTGGCTACGCGACTCGATGGACAACATCGTCGACAACGAGCTGCCGCGGAACCGTGAGCTGCTGGTTCGGATCGTCGAGATGGGTGCCGCGGACCGCGGTGGGTCGCGGGCGATGGCGCCGACCACCCTGGCCTACACCTCGTTCCTGACCACCACGGCCTACCGGGGCGACGCGCTGGACGTGATGGTCGCGATCCTGCCCTGCGCGGTGAGCTACCGCGAGATCGCGCTGACCCTGGTCGACCAGATCGCCCCAGACTCGCTCTACACGGCGTGGATGGAGTTCTTCGTCGGCGACTTCTACGGCCGGCGGTTGAGCCAGATGCAGGCCAACCTCGACGAGCTCGCGGCGCGCGTGGGCGAGGGTCGAACGGCTGCGCTCCGCGAGGTCTTCGCGACGGCGAGCCGGCTCGAGGTCGCGTTCTGGGACATGGCCTACCACTGCCGCCAATGGCCGGACCTCGCGGTCGAGGTCGGGCGAGGGTGAGCGGGATGCACTGGGAGAACTGGTACGGCAACCAGCGTTGCTCACCCGACCACGTCGTGGCTCCCCGCTCGGAGGAGGAGGTCGCCGAGGCGGTCATCGCAGCCTGCGCACGCGGTCGGACCGTGCGCCCGGCCGGTTCCGGGCACTCCAACGTCCCGCTCGTCCCGACCGACGGCACGGTCCTCGACCTGCAGCGGTTGACCGGACTGGTCGCGGTCGATGCGGCCACCCGTCAGGTGACGGTCCGCGCAGGGACGCGCATCCGGGATCTCGGTCCCATGCTGTGGGAGCACGGACTCAGCCTGACCAACCAGGGCGACATCGACGGGCAGCAGATCGCCGGGGCGATCGCCACCGGGACCCACGGCACCGGGATCGGCCTGGGGTCCCTGTCCAGTGCCCTCCTGGGAGCGCGGATCGTCCGGGCCGACGGGACCGTCGCCACCGTCGACCTTTCCACGCCGGACGAGCTGCGGGCCGCCCGTACCTCGCTGGGTGCCCTCGGCGTGCTCACCGAGCTCACGCTGCAGGTTTCCGCGGCCTACGCCCTGGTTGCCCAGCTGGAACCGTGCAGCTGGGACGAGCTCATGGTCGGGTGGCGGGAGCGGCTGCGGCAGCACCGGCACTTCCTCTTCTACTGGTTCCCGTCGGAAGCCGCAGCGCGAGCCTGGTTCCACCACGACCCACCGCTGCGGGCCGACTCCGTGCTGGTCCGGACGATGGACCCCGCGCACCCGGGAACACCATCCGAGGACGGTGACCGCAGGCGAGGCCCGGCCTTCCAGGTGTTCGCCGATCCCTCCGAGCCCGATTTCCACGAGCTGGAGTTCATGGTGCCGATCGAGCGTGCGGAGGAAGCGCTCGGCGAGCTCCGCGAGATGCTGCTATCGGCCCATCCAGGGCACGCGTTGCCACTCGAGGTGCGCTTCGTCGCGGCCGACGACGCCTTCCTCAGCCCGTTCGCCGGCCGCGCCTCGTGCTCGATCTCGGTGTCAGGGGTGCTCGGCGAGGACAACGCCACCGTCTTCGCCGACTGCGAGCGCGTCTTCGCCCGGTACGACGGCCGGCCGCACTGGGGCAAGTGGCACCCGTACGACGCCGCCGAGCTCGAACGGCTCTACCCGGATCTCGACCGGTTCCGCAAGGTGCGCGAGGAGCTCGACCCGGGCGGCACCTTCACGAACCCCTACCTCGGCGCGCTGCTGGACCGTGCCCGCGAAGGAGCCGCCCGATGAGCCGCACCACCACTGTTCCTGGCCTCGCGAACCTCGTCGGAGGCGAGCAGGTCGAGTCCCGCTCCGGAGCCAGGCGCGCGGTCGTGGACCCCAGCACGGGGGAGCCGTTCACCGACGCCCCCGACTCGACGCGGGAGGACGTCGAACGCGCGGTTGCGGCCGCCCGGCTCGCCGCCGGGAGCTGGTCGCAGACCACGCCGGCACAGCGGGCGGAGGTGCTGCTCCGGCTCGCCGACCTGGTGACCGACCTGCGGGAGCCGCTCGTCGCCGACGACTCGCGCAACGCCGGCAAGCCGATCGGCACGGTCGGCGACGAGGTCGACGCGGGAGCCGACTCCCTGCGCTACTTCGCGGGCGCTGCGCGTGTGCTCGAGGGCAAGGCGGCCGGCGAGTACCTGCCGGGGTACACCTCGATGCTCCGCCGGGAACCGGTCGGCGTCGTCGGTCAGATCGCACCGTGGAACTACCCGGTGATGATGGCGCTCTGGAAGATCGGGCCGGCGCTCGCGGGCGGCAACACGGTGGTGCTCAAACCCGCCCCGGCCACGCCGGTCTCCACCCTGCGGCTCGCGGCGGCCGCCGCGGAGCTGCTCCCCCCAGGAGTGCTCAACGTCGTCGCGGGCGGCGACGAGGTCGGCGCGGCGCTCGTGGAGCACCCGGACGTCGACATGGTGTCGCTCACGGGCTCGGTGGCCACGGGCAAGGCGATCGCCAGGACCGCCGCCGACACGCTGAAGCGGGTCCACCTCGAGCTCGGAGGCAAGGCGCCGGTGGTCGTCTTCGACGACGCCGACGTGTCCGCCGCCGCGGCGGCGATCGTGGGTGGTGGCTTCTGGAACGCGGGGCAGGACTGCACAGCCGCGACGCGGGTGCTGGTGACACCGGCCCTCCACGACGAGCTGGTGGCGGCGGTCGTGCGCGGCGCCGAGGAGCTCGTCGTCGGGGACCCGTCGGCACCAGGCACGACGCTGGGGCCGCTCATCAGCGCGGCGCAGCGGGAGCGCGTGACAGGGCTCATCGGCCGACGTGCGCCGCGGGCCGAGGTGGTGACGGGTGGCCACCCCGTCGACCGCCCCGGGTTCTACTTCGAGCCGACGGTCGTCACCGGCCTCGAGCAGGGTGACGAGCTGGTCCAGGAGGAGATCTTCGGTCCGGTGGTCACGGTCCAGCGGGTCGCCGACGAGTCGGAGGCGGTGCGCGCGGCGAACGCGACGCCGTACGGGCTGGTCGCCTCCGTGTGGACGCGTGACGTCGCCCGTGCCATGCGCATGTCGAAGGCGCTGCAGTTCGGCACCGTGTGGGTCAACGACCACTTCCCGGTGACCCCCGAGATGCCCTTCGGTGGGTTCAAGCAGTCCGGCTACGGGAAGGACCTCTCGACCTACGCCCTCGAGGAGTACACCCTCCTCAAGCACGTGATGGTCAGCCATGGCTGAGCCGGCCGCACCCCTGCTGCGTCGCCTCCACCACGTGGCGTTCGCCGAGGAGGAGGGCGCCCACCTGGTGCGGCGCCTGGTCGAGCTGTTCGGGCTCGAGGTGAGCAGCGAGGAGGAGGCGCCCGGGTTCGTCGAGCGCATGCTCCCGGTGGGCGAGTGCTGGCTGCAGGCGCTGGAGGCCACGGGTGACGGGGTGGTACGGCGGTCACTGGCCGGACGTGGTCCGGGGCTGCACCACATCGCCTTCGAGGTCGACGATCTCGCGGCGGTCCTCGACCACCTGCAGGCCCACGGTGTCGACCTGGTCGACCGGGAGCCCCGCCGGGGCGGAGGCGGCCACCGCATCGCGTTCGCCCACCCGCGTTCGTTCGGCGGCGTGCTGGTCGAGCTCGTCGAGAGCAGCGCACACGGCGAGCGCTGACAGGTCAGCGGTGCCCGCTGGCCCGAGTGCCGTCCCGCAGCACGTTGCGCCGGATCTTCCCGGTCTGCGTCTTGGGCAGGTCAGGGAGCACGTGCACGGTCCGGGGTGCCTTGTAGGCGGCGAGCCGGTCGCGGGTGTGCGCGATCAGCTCCTCGGGGGTGGCGGACGCCCCGGCCTTGAAGGACACGAACGCCGTCACGGCCTCCCCGCGGTAGTCGTCGGGCACACCGACGACGGCCGCCTCGTGCACCGCCGGGTGGGTGTACAGGACGTCCTCGACCTCGCGGGGCCACACCTTGTAGCCGGAGGTGTTGATCTGGTCCTTGAGCCGGTCGACCAGGTAGACCCAGCCCGCCTCGTCCATGATCGCGCCGTCCCCGGTGTGCAGCCACCCGCCAGGGATCGTGGCGGCGGTCGCCTCGGGGTTGCGCCAGTAGCCGGGCACGATCTGGGGGCCGCGGAGGACGAGCTCGCCCTGCTTGCCCGGCCGCACCGGCTCCCCCGCGGTGTCGACGACGTCGGCTTCGAGGCCGGGCAGCGGGACACCGACCGACAACGTGCCGCTCGCCTCGTGGACAGGGGCCTCGGCGCCGAGGGGGACGGCGATGACCCCCGACGACGTCTCCGTCATGCCGTAGATGTTGTGGATGTAGACGCCGAAGCGGTCCCGGAACCGCTCGATCGTCGCGGGCGGGATCGGCGCGCCACCGCTGTAGAGCGACTTCAGCGAGGCGAAGTGCTCTCGCGAGGCGTGCGGCAACTGGTAGATCGCATTGAAAGCCGTGATCGAGCCGATCGTGAAAGTGACGCGGTGCTCGACGAAGGCCTCGATCGCGACCTCGGGGTGAAAGCGGCCGGCCATCACCAGCACCGCGTCGTGGAGCAACGCGATCGTGGCGTTGATGACCGCGCCGGTGATGTGGAACAGCGGCGCCGTCGCGAACACCGCGTCGCCGGGGCGGAGCTCGATCCACGCTGCATAGGTGCTGGTGACCGCCAGCAGGTTGGCGTGGGTGTTCATCGCGCCCTTCGGCGGCCCGGTCGTGCCGGAGGTGTAGGTCAGCAGGGCGACGTCGTCGCCGGTGACCTCGAGCGGCGCCGGCCGCTGCCCCCGGAACGCGACGAGCAGTTCCTCGAGGTCGTGCTCCGCGGCCGCCTCTCGTGCCGGAGCGTCGCCGAACACCCGGGCGTCGTCGCGGCTCTGGAACGCGCGCGGGGACGTGCTCACCAGCCACCGGGCGGAGCTGCCGCTGAGCGTCTCGGCCGTGGCTGCCGCGTCGACGTCGGTGCAGACGACCGCGACCGCCTCGGCGTCGTCGACCAGCCGCCGGAGCTCCTGACCGCGGTACATCGGGTTGAGGACGAGGGCGGTGGCCCCGAGCTTCCACAACGCCAGCATGGAGAGGGCGAACTGCGGGACGTTCTGGAGGCAGATGCCCACTCGGTCACCTCGGCCGGTCCCCAAGGAGGCGTACGCCGCGGCCAGCGCGTCGGTGGTCTCGTCGACCTCCCGCACGGTCATGGTGGCGTCGAAGTAGGCGATGGCCGTCGCATCCGGCTCACGCGCGACGCGTGCCCGCCAGGCTTCGACGAGCGAGGAGTGGCGGACCGGCTCGGCAGCGGCGACCGCCTGGGTGTAGAGCGCCGTCCATCGCGGCTGGTCCATCGGCAACCTCCTCCGTCAGGGCGGCCGAGCAGCCGGACCGCCCCCCTGTCCTACTGGTCGCGGTGCAGTAGCAGCCGCACGATGTGCTCGACACGCCGGTCCCGGAAGGCCGGGGTCCAGGCCCGCTGCCCCATGCCGGCCACAATCGTGGCGTCGTGCTCGAGCGGGAAGTAGCACAGCCCGATGAGGCTCAGGAACAGCTGCTCCGGCGCCTTGGTGGCCTCGGCGACACCAGCCCGGGTCATCAGGGCGACCATCCGGTCGGCGAACTTCTCGGAGTGGCGCGGCAGCTGCTCGCGCCTGCCGGCGTGCTCGAGCGCGTCGCGGGTCAGGAGCCACACGAATGAGGGGTTGTCCAGGAGGAAGTCGAGATAGCCGCGGACGAGCAGCCGCAGCGCCCCCTCGCCGTCCTCGGGTGCGTTCTCCAGGAGCTGCTCAGCCGCGTTCGCGACGGCGTCGAGCGCCGCGTTGCGTCGGGCGAAGACGCGCTGGAGGACGGCCCGATGCAGCTCCTCCTTGGAACCGAAGAAGTACCGCGGCAGCCCGACCGACACGTGTGCCCGCTGGGCGATGGCCGCGAGCGAGGCGCCCTGGAAGCCCAGGTCGGCGAAGAGCTGCTCGGCCGCGTCGAGGATCGCGGTGCGCGACCGCTCGGCGTCGCGCGACTTGCCGGTGCGTCGGCCTCCCGGCGGTGCGGCGATCGCGTCGCTCCTGGTCGTCATGGGACACCCCCGTAGGTCGTGGTCACGTGGCAGCGTACGGCAGCACAAGGGGCCGCCCCAGTCTTGTCGAGACTAACTATCTGGCTGCACAGTAAGTATTCCGAACCGCCGCCACCTCCGCTACTCTCGCGGTTCTTGACAGTTCTGTAGGCGGCGCCCACCTCCTTGGGATTCGCAACTACATGACCGAACAGTTGAGCCGCTGCAACAGGTGACGCGGCCGCGACAGCTCCCGGCGCTCGGGACGACGACGATTGAGGTGGACGATGACGTTGGTGCAAGAGAGCCGTATCCGCACCGCCCTCGGCGCGCTCGTGCTCGTAGGTGCAGGAGCACTGGCCGGCTGCGGTTCCGACGACGCGGAGGCCGGCTCGGAGATGGAAGCCGGCGGCGGAGCCACCGGGGCTCCGGAACGGGTGCGGCTCGCCCTCGACTGGGTGCCGAACGCCAACCACACGGGGTTCTTCGTCGCCGACGAGAAGGGCTACTTCGAGGACGCCGGCCTCGACCTTGAGGTCATGCCGTACTCCCAGGCTCCTGCGGACACCGTGGTCAGCGCGGGCAAGGCCGAGTGCGGGGTGACGTCGCCGTCGTTCCTGGCACTGGCCGTGGGCAAGGGCGCGGACCTCAAGGCCGTGATGGGTGTGGTCCAGAAGCCGCTCGGGGCGCTCTACGTCCTCGCCGACTCGGAGTACGAGCGGCCGAGTGACCTCGAGGGGAAGACCTACGGGGGCTTCGGAGCCGCCGGAGACAAGGAGCTCGTCACCAGCCTGCTGCAGCACGACGGCGCGGACGGGAACTTCAAGTACGTCAACCTGCAGACCGGCACCCTGGAGGCGCTGCTGTCCGAGAAGGTCGACTTCGTCAACGCCTACCTGAACGTCGAGCCCTTCGTGGCGGAGGCGCGAGGCGTCGAGCTGCGGGCCTTCCCCTACACCGATGCCGGGATACCCGAGTTCCCCAACGTGGTCATCGCCTGCAACGGCGAGTGGCTCGCGGAGAACGAGGAGACCGCCAAGTCCTTCGTGGCCGCCGCCTCGGAGGGGTGGCAGTTCGTCCAGGACAACCCGGCCGACGCGGCCCAGGTGCTCGTCGACAGCAACCCTGACTCGTTCGCCACCGACGAGGCCAAGGCGGTGCCGACGAAGGGGTTGGAGCTCATGGCTGCCGAGGGGTACATCGCCCGCGAGGGCAGCGCGCCGGGGTGCCTCTCCGTCTCCGCTCTCGAGGCGATGGCCGACCGGTACGACGAGGTCGGCTACTTCGAGGCAGCCGGTCAGGCCAAGCCCGACATGGCCGCCATCGCCACCACCGACTACCTCCCCGAGGGCTGCGAGGAGTGACGACGTGGTGACCACCGGTCCTTCCGGCGTCGCGTCCGCGACCCCGCACATCGCGATCACCGACCTTCGTAAAGGGTTCCGCGGCCGCGACGGGGGATGGGTCCCCGTCCTCGACGGGCTCACGCTCGACGCACGCGACGGCGAGCTGGTCAGCATCCTGGGGCCCAGCGGTTCGGGGAAGAGCACGCTGCTGAACATCGTGGCGGGGCTCGACAAGGCTGACGGCGGCACACTCGCCGTCGAGGGCCGGCCGCTGGGGGCGGAGGACCACCCTGTCGCCTACATGCCGCAGAAGGACATGCTCTTCCCGTGGCGCTCCGTCTTGGAGAACGTCACCATGCCGCTCGAGCTGCAGGGGGTCGCCAAGCGGGCGGCCCGGGCCCGCGCCACCGAACTGCTGCCGCAGTTCGGCCTGGAGAGCTTCGCCGACGCGTACCCGTTCACCCTCTCCGGCGGCATGCGCCAGCGCGCCGCCCTGCTGCGGACAGTGATCCAGGACCGGTCGATCCTGCTGCTCGACGAGCCCTTCGGTGCGCTCGACTCCCTGACCCGCTCGGCGATGCAGGAGTTCCTCCTGTCGATCTGGAGCCGTTTCCGCCGGACGATCCTGTTCATCACCCACGACATCCGCGAAGCGGTGTACCTCTCCGACCGGGTCTTCGTGCTGAGCCCCCGCCCGGCGCGCGTGGCGTTGGAGGTCGAGATCGACCTGCCGCGACCAAGGACCCTCGACGTGACGGTTACACCGGAGTTCGCGCAGTACGAGGCGACGCTTCTGCGCGCGCTCGCCCACCAGGCCGCACCCGCCTGAGCGACCACCCGATTGTCACACCCACCGCCTACAGAGGAGCCACCCCATGATCGTGAAGACGGACGCGACGACCAGCCGGCTCTGGGCCGCGATGGAGCCCTACTACCAGGGGATCGTTGAGCAACCGTTCCTGTGCGAGGCGCGGGAGGGGACCCTGCCGAAGGAGACCTTCAGCCGGTTCGTGGTGCAGGACGGCAAGTACCTCAGCGACTACGGCCGCTGCCTCGCCATGTGCGGAGCACGGGCCGGCAACGACGACGACCTCATCATGTTCTGCGAGGCGTCCTCCCGCGTTATCCACGTCGAGCGGACCATGCACGCGGAGTTCCTGGGCGAGCTCGGGCTCACGACCGAGGCCGCCGCCAAGGTCGACCGCTCGCCGACGCTCGTCGCCTACACCAGCTGGGTCAAGCAGGCGTGCGGGATGGGTGAGAGCCACGAGGCACTCGCCTCCGTGCTCCCGTGCTTCTGGATCTACTGCGAGGTCGGGCAGCACTTGAAGCGGCTCGGTGGCTCGAGTGACCCGCTCTACCAACGCTGGATCGACAAATACGCCGGCGACGCGTTCATCGACGCCACGCAACAGGCGGTCGACGCGTGCGGCCGGATGGCCCGGCGCGTGGGCGAGGCGGGGCTGGAGGTGATGGTCGAGACCGTGCGGATGTCCGCTCGCTACGAGTGGATGTTCTGGGACTCGGCCTACCGCGACGAGCAGTGGCCGGTATGAAGGCGGCGGGCACCCTCGCGGCGCCGGCTCCCCGTCAGGACACGGGCGGCACGGCGCCAGGGCGTGCGCGTCCGCGACCCCTCGCCCGCAGGGCCAGCACCACGGCAGCGGCACTCGTCGTCCCCGTCCTGCTCCTGACGGTGTGGGAGATCTACCCGGCCGTCGCCGAGGTCGACCCCACGGTCGTGCCCCGTCCGTCCCTTGTCCTCTCCCAGCTGTGGGAGTTCCGGGACCTGGCATGGGACCACGCCCGACAGACCGCCGCCGAGACCGTGATCGGCTTCAGCTGCTCGCTCGTGGTCGCGGCAGTTGTCGCTGCGTTGATGGACCGGCTGCTCTGGCTCAGGCGCGGGCTCTACCCGCTGCTCGTCGCGTCCCAGACGGTGCCGATCATCGCGATCGCGCCGCTCATGATCATCTGGTTCGGCTTCGGCCTGATGCCGAAGGTCTTGATCGTCATCCTGGTCACGTTCTTCCCCATCGTCGTCTCGCTGCTCGACGGGTTCGCCAGCACCGACCAGGAGGGGATGCGGCTGCTCCGCACGATGGGAGCCAGCTCGCGGCAGATCTTCTTCATGGTCCGGGTGCCCACGGCGTTGCCGCACTTCTTCACCGGGGTGCGGATCGCGATCACCTACGCCGTGACCGCGGCGATCGTCGCGGAGTACGTCGGGGCCGAGAAGGGGCTCGGAATCTGGATGATGATGTCGAAGTCGGCGTTCCAGACCGACCTCGTCTTCGCCGCGATCCTCATCACCGCCCTCATGAGCACGCTGCTCTTCCTGCTCGTCGGGCTGGTCGCCCGGCTGGTAATGCCGTGGTACTACGCCCAGCGGTCGGCCCGACGTTGACCTGCACCACCCGGCGTCCGGGCAGTTCGGTCGCCCACATCGTCCTTTCGGAGGCAATGAGTTGTTCACCATCGAGCCCCTCGTCGTGGCTTACGGCCCGCACCGCGAGAAGAGCCGGTTCACCTACATGCACAACGCCGGCGTCGCCATCGACATCCCCTACGTCTCATGGCTGGTCCGCGGCCAGGGGTTCGCGGCGCTGGTCGACGTCGGATGCAGCGCGGCCGACTACGGGGAGCACATCCGGCCGGTGGACCGTGAGCTCGTTCACGTGGGCCAGGTTTTCGCCGACGTGGTCGACGTGAAACCTATCGAGTCGCACCTCCGCGAGCGAGGGATGAAGCCGTCGGACATCGACGTCACGATCCTGACCCACCTCGACTGGGACCACTGCATGACGATCGAGCCGTTCGCGGACAGCGAGATCCTGGTCCAGCGGCAGGAGTGGGACCTGACTCCGTCGCACGAGATGTTCGCGACGTCGTACGCCCCGGCCGAGCACTACAAGCGTGTCGAGGAGATGGGGCTGACCAAGCTCGACGGTGACCACCAGCTCGCCGACGGGTTCGACCTGCTGCTCACGCCAGGCCACACCCACGGCGGCCAGTCGGCCGTCGTCAAGACGTCCGAGGGTACGTACGTCATCGCCGGCATGTGCGTGCTCAAGGAGAACTTCTACCCCTCCGAGGAGGAAGCGGAGCACTTCAAGGTCATCCCGCCCGGAGGTCACACGGATCTCTTCCAGGCCTACGAGCAGATGGTCCGGTTGAAGGAGCTCGGCGGCGACAACGTCCTGCCGCTTCACATGACCGAGGCGTTCGACATGGGCCCCATCGGCTCGCTCTCCGAGTGAAAGCGCAGGCGAGGGCAGGGCTCTACCTCGAGCCCTCGGCGCTGGCCGAGATGCTCGACCGGCCCGACGTCCGCGTGGTCGACACCCGGGCTTCGCTCGCCGACGGCCCGGTCGGCAGGGAGATGTGGGCAGCCGGGCACGTCCCTGGCGCCGTCCACGCCGACTGGATCGAGGACTGGGGCGTCACCATCGACGGCGTCGAGGGAATGCTCCCGGACTCCGAAGGCTTCGCGGAGGCGATGTGTCGACTGGGGATCGGCAACGACACCCTCGTGGTCGCCTACGACGACAACACGCTCTTCACGGCCTCGCGGCTGGCGTGGGCGCTCCTGCACTTCGGTCACGAACGGGTCGCCGTTCTGGACGGCGGTTTCCCGGCATGGCAGGAATCTGGGCTGCCCGTGTCGACCGACGAAGCCGACGGTTGCCCGGAGCCGAGGAGCTTCGAGGCCGGGGCTCCCGGCGGAGGCCGGCTGGAGATGCGGGACGTCCGCGCCCTCCTCGGGCGGGGCGCCGCGACGCTGGTCGACTGCCGCATGGACCAGACGTTCCACGCCTCGGAAGGGCGGATCCCGGGGGCGACCCGGTTGCCGTCGCCGTCCCTGGTGGGCGAGGACGGCCGCTTCAGGCGGGGAGACGAGGTGGCCGCCCTCGCGGCGGCGGCCGGGGTGAAGAAGAACGGCCCCACGGTCCTCTACTGCGGAGGCGGCGTCTCGGCCGCCGCCGTGCTGATCGCGTTGCGTGAAGCGGGTTTCGACGATCTCGCGTTGTACGACGGCTCGTGGGCGGAGTGGTCCAGGCACACCGACAATCCCGTCGAGAGGCACCGGTGAACCGACCCGCGGCTCCACCACCCCTGGGTGCGTACGCGCAGACCCTCAGCGCTGCCGGGCTCTGCTTCTTCTCCGGTCAGGTGCCGGTCGACCCCGCCGGGGACGTCGTCGCCGAGGACGTCACCGCCCAGGCCGAGCAGGTCTTCACGAATCTCGCAGCATGTCTTGCGAGCGAGGGGCTGTCGATGGTGGACGTCGTCTCCCTCACGACATACCTGTGCGACGTCCTCGACGCCCCGACGGTCGCGGCCGTGCGTGGTCGTCACCTCGGTGACCACCGCCCCACGAGCACCGTCGTTGGGGTTTCGGAGCTCCTCGACCCGCGGTGGCGCCTGGAGGTGCAAGCGGTCGCGGTGAACCGGTCAACCCAGCAGCACTAAGGACAGGAGCACGCGCGTGCGCATCGACAACCAGTTCACCGTCCCCGCAACCCCCGAGCGGGCTTGGGAGTTCCTCACAGATCTGGGGCGAGTGGCCCCATGCCTCCCCGGCGCCACGGTGGAGTCGGTGGTAGGAGATGCGCTCACCGGCAGGGTGGCGCTGCGCATCGGGCCGATGAACATGACCTACGCGGGTGAGGCGAAGTTCGTCGTCAAGGACGACGCGAACAAGGTCGCGACGATCGAGGCCGGCGGCCGGGACGGCCGCGGCGGGGGGTCGGTGAAGGCGACGATCAAGGCCAGCCTGGCTGAGGCCGCCGACGGCACCGACGTGCTACTGACGACCGAGCTCGGGATGACCGGGCGTGTCGCCCAGCTGGGCCAAGGGCCGGTCAAGGAGCTCAGCACGAAGCTGATGGGGCAGTTCGCCGAGTGCCTCGCGGCCCGCATCGACGATCCCGATCACGAGGCCGACGACGAGCAGCCGGCTCCGTCCCGGCGCGGCGGGGAACCCGTCGAGGCCATCGACCTCCTCGACGGCGCGATGCCGTCCCCAAAGGTGCTCACCGCTGCGGCTGGAGCGGTTGTGCTCGTCGTGCTCGGCGTGCTGCTACGCGGCCTCACCGGCCGCAAGGGGCGGAGCGCGTGATGTCCGACGTCCTCACGACCATGGCCTACGAGCGGGCTCGCACCCTCCCTGAAGCACTCGTGCTGCTGGGCGAGGGGGGCGAGGACGCCCGGCCGATCTCCGGTGGCCAGAGTCTCGTGCCGATGATGAACCTGGGCCTGTCGGCGCCCGCGTTCCTCGTGGACGTCTCCGGGATCCCGACGTTGCGCACGGTGGCAGTGGAGGGGGAGCACCTGCTCATCGGTGCGGCGGTCACCCATGCCGAGCTGCTCACCGACCCACTCGTTGCCGAGCACGCCCCGCTGCTGGTGAAGGCGGCCGCGCACGTCGGGAGCGTGAGGATCCGCAACCGCGGGACCATCGGAGGCTCGGTGGCGCACGGGGACCCGGCGGCCGAGCTGCCCCTCGGTTGCCACGTGCTCGAGGCGGACTACCGCGTCGAGAAGGTCTCCGGGGGAGAGTGGCGGCCGGCACGCCGGTTCTCCCTCGGCTATTACCAGACCGATCTTGCGCCCGGCGAGCTCGTCACGGCGGTGAGGGTAGCGCTGCGGCCGCGACACGGGTGGGGGTTCCAGGAGTACTCCCGCCGCGCGGGCGACTTCGCCTTGGCCTCGGCGGCCGCGGGCGTCCTGCTCGACGGCGAACGGATCTCGACAGTCGCGCTCGCCGTGACAGGTGCCGGCGACCGGCCGACGCGCCTGCTCGAGGTCGAGCAACGGCTCAGCGGGGTCCACGTCGAGGACGCCGAGCAGGCGCTCGGCGGCCTCGCCGGTGAGCTCGAGGTGGCCGACGACGCGTACTGCAGGGGCACCGACCGGGCCAGGTTGATCGAGGCGATGGCGGTGCGGGCGGTCCGCGACGCCTGCGCGGACGCGAGGAGGAACGAGGCATGAGCAGCGTCGAGACCACGATGACGCTCAACGGGAGAGTGGTGACCGGGGATGCGCCGGCCGACACGACACTCGTGCGGTGGCTGCGCGAACAGGCTCACGCCTACGAGGTGAAGGAAGGGTGCAACGAGGGCACCTGCGGGACCTGCACGGTCCTCGTCGACGGGCGCGCGGCGACCGGTTGCACGACGCTCGCGGTGCAGGTCGACGGCGCTGCCGTGGAGACCAGCGCCTCGCTGGCCGACGGCGACGAGCCGAGCCCGCTGCAGGCGAAGTTCTGGGAGACCGGCGCCGCGCAGTGCGGCTTCTGCACCCAAGGGATGCTGATGTCGGCCGTGGAGCTGCTTCGCTCCGGTGAGCAGGTCACACCCGCCTCGGTGCGCGAGCACCTGCACGGGAACCTGTGCCGGTGCACCGGTTACCAAGCCATCGTCGACGCCGTCGTCAGGGCCGCGGAAGAGGGGGCGACCCGATGACCGAGACGCTGCCGTCGACCGCCGATGCTCGCGGGACCCGGGTCGTGAACCACGGCGTGAAACGCCAGGACTCCCTGGAGAAGCTGCTGGGCAAGACCCGTTACGCAGGTGACTTCGACGTCGCCGGCCAGCTGCACGCCCGGCTGGTCCGGTCGCCGGTCCCCTCGGCCCGCATCGTCTCGCGCGACGCCACGGCGGCGATGGACGTGCCTGGTGTGGTCGCGGTCCTCTTCGGCGAGGACGTACCGAACAACGACATCCCGACGAACACCGCCGGTATCAAGGGCCGGCCGCTACCTCCGTCCTGGGTACTGGCGGTGGACCGGGTCAGGTACCACGGCGAGCCGGTCGCGCTGGTCGTCGCGGAGAACACCAGGGCGCTGGCGGCTGCCGAGGCGTTGGTGGACGTCGAGTATGACGTGCTGCCCGTCGTCTCCGACCCGGAGGCCGCGTTGGAGCACGACTCGTCCGAGGTGCACGAGGGTGGGAACCTGCTCAGCCAGTGGCGCATCGACCGCGGCGACGTCGACGGGGCCTTCGCTGACGCCCCGATCATCGTCGAGGGTCGCTACGAGGCGCAGGTGGTCGACCACGCCTACCTCGAGCCCGAGACGGGGATCGGCTGGCTGGACGACGAGGGCGTGATCAACATCCGGGTGTCCACCCAGGAGATCGAGCACTACCGACGGATCGCGCGCGTCGTCGGGTTGCCCGACGCCAAGGTGCGGGTCCAGGCGCCGTACCTGGGCGGCGGCTTCGGCGGCAAGGAGGACATGACCGTCGAGCCCTACATCGCGCTGGCGGTGCTGCGCACCGGACGCCCGGTGAAGATGGTGTGGAGCCGGCAGGAGTCCCTGACGGCACGGGCCAAACGGCATCCGGTGCGGATGCACTACCGCACCGCTGCGGCCGCGGACGGCACGCTGCTGGCTCACGACATCCAGATCGTCTCGGACGCCGGCGCCTACCCGCTGCTCAGCGGGTTCGTGCTGCTCTACATCACGCTGAACGCGGCCGGTCCCTACCGTTGCGACAACGTCCGGGTGCACTCGCGAGCGGCGTACACGAACAACACGCCGGGGTCTGCGTTCCGCGGCTTCGGTGGGATGCAGCCGGTGCTCGCCTACGAAGCGCAGATCGACAAGGTCGCCGACGCAGCCGGCCTGGACCGCGTCGAGGTCCGCAAGGCGAACGCCTTCGAGGCCGGTGACCGGATCCCGGCCGGCCAACGGATCGACACCGCCGTGTGGCTGCCGCAGTGCATCGACGCGGTGCTGGACGCGATTGGTCCCCGTCCTGTGCCGTCCTCTCCGGAGCACCGGGTGGGGCTCGGCCTGGCGTGCAACGTGCAGCCCTACGGGCGGGTGGCCTGGATGAACGACTCCGCCTCGGCCTGGGTGGGCTGCGAGCGTGACGGCGGCGTGGTCGTCAGGTGCGGTGTTCCCGACGTCGGCGGCGGGCAGGTGTCGTCGCTCGCCCAGATCGCCGCCGAAGTCCTGCACGTGCCGCTGGAGAAGGTGACCGTGCACTTCGGCGACAGCGCGCGGACGCCGCTGGCCGGACGCACCACGGCGACGCGTCAGCTGTACATGTCCGGCAACGCCGTGCTCTCCGCCGCCGAGGAGCTGCGTGCGCAGCTGGTCCAGGGTGTCGTGAAGGGCACCGGCCATGGCGCAGCCGACCTCACGCTCGCCGAAGGCGGGGTGCTCACCCCCGACGGTGTCGTCCCCCTGGCGGAGGTGGTGGCGATGTGCATGGCGAACGGCGTGGCGATCAACGCGATGAAGACCTACTTCGCGCCGACCGGCGAACCGGTGCGCGAGCTGGTGGACTCCGAGCGGATCGTCCCGGACTTCACCTTCGGCGCGCATGCCGCCTACGTAGAGGTCGACACGAGGACCGGCGAGGTGCGCCCCCTGCGCTACGTGGCCGCGCACGACGTGGGCCGGGCGATCAACCCGCTGAGCGTCCGGGGCCAGATCGAGGGCGCCGTCGTCCAGGGGCTCGGCTACGCCCTGTCCGAACGCATCGTGTACGACGAGGGGGTCAACCTCACCGGGGCGTTCTACCAGTACGCCATCCCGACTGCTGCCGACTGCCCCGAGATCGAGGTCAAGATCCTCGAGTCCGGTGAGGGCGTCGGGCCGTTCCATGCCCGAGGCATCGGCGAGCCGCCGATCGGACCCTGCGCCGCGACCATCGCCAGCGCGGTCGAGGACGCCGTGGGAGCACGCCCCACGACGCTCCCGATGCTGGCCGAGACGGTGCTCGCCTGTGTCGACGAGGGAGCGGCGCGATGAGCGCGGCGGAGTTCGCGCCCTCGTCGGCGGGGCTCGGCACCGTGGTCGTGCTCGAGACCCCGAGTCTGGGGGACCGGAGCTACCTCGTGCACGACGGTCGCGCCGCGTTCGTGGTCGACCCGCAGCGCGACATCGACCGGGTGCTGGAGTTGCTCGACCGCGAGAAGCTGTCTCTGACCCACGTCTTCGAGACCCACCTGCACAACGACTACGTCACCGGTGGTCTGGCGCTGGCGAGGGAGACCGGGGCGACGTACCTCCTCAACGGTCGCGAGGAGGTCTCCTTCGACCGTGAGCCGCTCCATGACGGACAGGTGCTCGACGTCGGCGACCGGATGGCGGTCGAGGTCGTGGCCACCCCGGGACACACCTTTCACCACCTCTCCTACGTCCTGCAGGACACGGTCACGCAGCGACGTCAGGCGGTCTTCTCCGGGGGCTCGCTGCTCTACGGGTCGACCGGGCGGCCGGACCTCCTGGGCGAGGAGCACACCGAGCGGCTGGCGCAGCTGCAGCACAGCTCCGCCCATCGCCTGGGCGGCCTGGTGCCCGACGACGCGGTTCTCTACCCGACCCACGGGTTCGGGTCGTTCTGCTCGGCCACCCAATCCGACGCGAGCCGCTCGACCATCGGTGCCGAACGCCGGTCCAACCCGGTGCTCGTCGACGACCAAGCAACATACGTTCGCGACCTGCTGGCCGGCCTGGGTCCGTGGCCGGCGTACTACACGCACATCGCGCCGCTCAACAGCGCCGGCCCCGGACGCGCCGATCTCTCCTACCCTGAGACGGCCACCGCGGACGAGATCCGTCGACGTCTCGATGCAGGGGAGTGGGTCGTCGACCTGCGCAACCGCACGGCGTTCGCCGCCGGTCACGTGCCGGGGACCTTCAACTTCGGGCTCGACGGTTCCTTCGCCACCAACCTGGGCTGGTTGATCGACTGGGGCGTCCCCCTGACGTTGCTGGCGGCGCAGCCCGAGGACGTCGCTGCCGCGCAGCGCGAGCTCGTGCGGATCGGGATCGACCGGCCGGTGGCCGCGGCATCGGGTGACCCCCGACGGTGGAGCGAACATCGGCTGGTGTCCTTCGAGCTGGTCGACTTCGCCACGTTGGCCGACGTCCTCGGCCGGCGCCCTGTGGTCGTCGTGGACGTGCGACGGCACGAGGAGTTCGCGATCTCGCACGTCGACGGCGCCGTGAACGTGCCGCTGCACGAGCTCCGAGCACGCGCGGACGAGCTGCCGGACGGCGAGCTGTGGCTGCACTGCCAGAGCGGCTACCGCGCCTCGGTGGCCGCCTCGCTGCTGCACGCGGCAGGTCGGGACGTGGTCGCCGTCGACGACCACTTCACGGCAGCAGCCGTCGCCGGGCTCCGCCTGACGAGCGCGGAGGCATGACGCTCGCCGTCGTCCTGGTCCTCGCGCTGTTCGTGGGCGTCGCGCTCGGCGCCCTGGGGGGTGGCGGCTCGATCCTGACAGTGCCGATCCTCGTCTACGTCGCCGACCTCGAGCCGAAGCAGGCGATCGCCACGTCGCTGCTCGTGGTCGGGGTGACCTCGTGCGTGGGTGCGGTCACGCATGCCCGGGCAGGCAGGATCCGTTGGCGCACCGGGACGCTCTTCGGTACCGGGGGCATGGCCGGCGCCCTCGTCGGGGGCATCCTTGGTGGTCTCGTCCCCGGCCGGCTCCTGCTGGTGGGGTTTGCCGTGATGATGATCGCCACGTCCGCGGCCATGCTGCGCGGTGGTGCGGCGCTGCAGCCCGCCGAGGACGTCAAGGTCGTCCGCGCGGTCGTCGACGGCATCGGTGTCGGCCTGATCACCGGTCTGGTCGGCGCGGGAGGCGGGTTCCTCGTGGTGCCGGCGTTGGCGCTGCTGGGTGGGCTCTCCATGCCGACAGCCATCGGTACGTCGTTGGTCGTCATCGCGTTGAAGTCGGGCGCAGGGCTGGCGGGCTACCTCACGAGCGTCTCGATCCCGTGGGGCCTGGCCACGGCAGTGCTCGCGGCCGCGATCCTCGGCAGCGTCGTCGGGGGTCGGATCACCGGTGCGGTTGACGAGGACCGGCTCCGGAACATGTTCGGCTGGTTCGTGCTGACCATCGGCACCTTCATGCTTCTGGAGCAGGCGGCACCGTCGTCCTGGTTGCTGCCCGGAGCGGTCGTCCTCGCCCTGGGCGTGGTGGCGGTCGGCGGCTGGCGTTGGTCAGTCGCTCGCAGCGGCGTCCGGGCCCCACGACGACTGGCGCGCAAGCCGGGTTAGGCCAGGAGCGGTCTCCCGAGGTCGGTCGGCGCGTTCGACCGGCGGCCCATCACGACCCAGGCGGTCAGGGCCAGCAGGTACGGCGCCATCAGGAAGACCGCCGTCGGCACGTCTCCGCCGAAGCTCGCCTGCGCGACGAACTGCAGCGCGTCCGCCGCGCCGAACAGCACGGCACCCACTGCGACCCAAGCCGGGTGCCACCGGGCGAACATCGTCAGTGCGAGGACGAGGTACCCCCGACCGTCGACCAGGTTGTCGACGAACACCCCGCCGGAGTTGATGAGCACCAGCGCTGCACCGGCGGCTCCGGCCAGGGTGCCGTTGAGGACCATCACCCACATCCGCACCCGGAGCACGCGGATCCCCTTCGCCGACGCGGCTTCGGCGCCGTCGCCGGCTGCCCGTACCAGCAGCCCGGTCCGGGTGCGGAAGAGCACGTAGACGGCGATCGGGGTCAGCACGTACAGCGCGTAGACGAGAAGGTTCTGGTCGAAGAGGACGCGGCCCAGCCAGGGGATGTCGGACAGCAGCGGGATCGCTCGCCTGTCGACGAGCGAGGTGTCCGGCACCGTCATCCCGGTCGGGAAGAGCTGGCGACGCAGGAGGCTGGTGGCGCCGAGCACGACGAGGTTGAACCCGATGCCCACGACGACCTGGTCGGCGCGGCAGAGGACCACCGCAGCGCCGTACATCCCACCAAGAGCGGCGGTGATCGCCGCTGCCGCGACGAACCCCACGACCAGGCTCCCGGAGGACACCGAGACGGCTGCGGCAGCGAAGGCACCGCTCAGCATCAACCCTTCGATCCCGATGGTGAAGACGCCGGCACGCTGGGCGAAGGTCTCGCCCAGAGCTGCGAGCAGGATGGGTGCGGCCAGGCCGACCGCACTGGCCCAGAAGAAGGCCTCCACGAGGCTGTGCATCAGGCGAGTCCTCGTCTCTTCACGCGCAGGGCCTGGAGCCCGGCGGCGCAGGCCAGCAGGACGATCGGTAGCCCCTCGACGACGTAGGCGAGCGACGCGGTCACACCGACCTCCTGCTGGAGCCGCGTCGCGGCACTGAAGATGCCCCCGAACACCAGGGCGATGACCAGCGCTCGTCCTGGTCGCAGCGCCGCGAGGAAGGCGATCGCGAGCCCTTCGAAGCCGAATCCGGAGGAGAACCCCTGGATGAGCCGGAACTGCACGCCGAGCGTCTCGCCCGCTCCTGCCACCGCGCAGATCGCGCCGGAGATCAGCATGGCCAGGACCGTCAGCACCCCTACGTCCAGCTGCTGGTAACGGCTCGCGACGGCGTTGTGGCCGATGCTGCGGAACCTGAGCCCGAGCGACGTGCGCTCGAGGAGGAGCCAGACGAGCAGCACGCAGACCAGGGCGATCGTGAAGCCGTAGTGGAGCCGGGTGAAGCCGAAGCGCGGCAGCTCGGCGTCGGCGATGACCCGCCGGGACTGGTTGAACGTGCTGTCGGGGTCCTTCATCGCGCCCTGCACGAGGAGCTGGACGAGGTACACCGCGACGAAGTTGAGGAGCAGCGTGCTGATCAGCTCGTCGCACCCGCGCAGCACCTTCATGAGCGCCGCGATGCCGGCCCACAGGGCGCCGCACACCATGGCCATCGCGACGGCGACCGGCAGCGCCAGCGGGCCCGGCAGGGAAGGAGCCAGGAACGCGCCGCCCAGTGCGGCACCGATGGCCCCGAGCTGCAGCTGGCCCTCGGCGCCCAGGTTGAACTGGCCGGCGCGAAGCGCCACGATCACGCCGATCGCGACGAGCAGCCGCGGCGTCGTGTAGACGAGGGTGTCGATCAACCCCTGCTGCGACCCGACCGTGGCGCGTGCGGCCACGTCCACCGTCTCGGCGACCCCGCCGCCGGTCAGCACCACGAGCAGCAGACCGATGCCGAGGCTGACGACGAACGCTGCGGTGATGGCGGGCCAGGGACGGTCGAAGAGGGTGGCGAGCCGGCTGACCGCGCGCCGACGCGGATCCGTGGTCGTGGCCTCCGGGGTCTCCGGGGTCTCCGGGGTCTCCGGGACTGCAGTCACCGTCGGCGGGTTCGATCCGGTCATCCGCCACCTCCCACCATCAGGGCGGCCAGGGTGTCCCGTTCGGCGTCGGGGTCCGTGGACTGCCCGACCACCGCGCCGCCATACATGACCGCCACCCGGTCCGAGACCTCGACGACCTCGTCGAGGTCGCTGCCGAGGTAGACCACGCAGGTGCCCTGGGCGGCGACCTGGCGCAACCGGTCCAGCAGCTCGGCCGTGGCTCCGGGGTCGAGGCCGCGCGTGGCCTGGCTCGCCACGAGGACGCGCGGGGACTGGTCCAGGGCGCGGGCCAGCACCAGCTTCTGCTGGTTCCCGCCCGACAGCGACCGGGTCGGCGCGGCGGACGACCCGGCCACGACGGCGAACTCGGAGATCGTCCGTTGTGCGTGCTGCCGCACGGCGCGCTTCTTCAGGAGCCCTCCGCGCGTGTAGCGGCCGAGCACCGGCAGCACGAGGTTGTCCTCGATGGAGAGGTCGAGGACGAGCGCCTCGCGGTGCCGGTCCTCGGGGACGATCGCCGTGCACGGCGCAAGGGTGCCGGGCCGCTGCGGCTGCCCGCAGGCTCGCACCGAGCCGGCGGCCGGGACCCGGATCCCGGCCAGGACCTCGACGAGCTCGTGCTGGCCGTTCCCCTCGACGCCGACGATGCCGAGGATCTCCCCCGGGAATGCCTCGAAGGTGAGGCGGTCGAGCCCCGTCGTCCCCGGCGCGGGCGGGACGACGAGCCCGTCCACCTCGAGCGCCGGCTCACTGGACCGGGACGTGGGCTGCTCCGGGAGGGGGACCGCTCCCGTCGTCGTGCCGCCCGGCACCACGCCCGTCAAGACGGTGGCGCCAGCGGACGCCTCGCGCCGCGCGGGGATGACGAGTCCGAGAACCTCGTCGGGGGTCGTGCGGGCGGTCTCGAGGGTGTCCACGAGCCGGCCCTTCCTCATCACCGAGATCGCGTCGCTGGCGGCGAAGACCTCACGCATGCGGTGGGTGATGAGGACGACCGCGCGTCCGTCGGCGGCTAGCTTGCGCAGCAGCCGGAACAACGGCTCGATCTCCGTGGGCGCGAGCACGGCGGTCGGCTCGTCGAGGATCACGACCCGGGAGTCCCGGTCGATCGCGGAAAGGATCTCCAGTCGCTGGCGATCGCCGAGCGACAGGTCACTCACCCTGGCTTCGGCGTCGATGGTGATCCCGAGACGGTCGGCGAGCCGCTGCACATGACCAGCCGCGTGACGCTTGTCGTAGCGCCACCCGGTGTGCGCGGCCGCGAGCGTGACGGACTCGGCAACGGTCAACGACGGGATGAGCTGGTGGTGCTGGTGGACCATCGCGATCCCGAGGCCGAGGGCCTGCCGCGGCGACGTGATCCGCACGTCGCGACCGTCGACGCTGATCCAGCCGGCGTCGGCGGGGTGCACGCCGTACACCACGTTCATCAGGGTCGACTTGCCGGCACCGTTCTCGCCCAGGAGGGCGTGGACCGTGCCGGCTGCCACGTCGAGGTCGACCTCCTGCACGGCACGGGTGGTACCGAAGGACCGGGAGATCCCGCGAAGGCTGAGCACGGCAGCCCCCTCGCCCGAGTCGCGCTGCACCCGGCGATCCTCAGACCGCGGGGATCTCGGTCGAGCCGTCAGCGATCCCGTCGAGCACCTCGCGCGCCTTCTTCTCGACCGCGGCGTCGACGTTGTGGAACGGTGCGAAGTCGAAGGCGCCGCTCTGCGCGTTCATCTGCTCGATCTGCCCGTTCAACTCGTCGTTGGTGAACGCCTCGCCGATCTGGTCGAAGGCACCTTCCATGTCGACGGTGACGCTGGTGACGATCGCCGACGGGTACTTCGAGTTCTCGTCGAGGTACTCGCCCAGGCTCAGCGCGCCCTGGTCCGCAGCCGCCTGGTGCACACCCTGGCCGGCGAGATCGGCCATCGGGATGACGAAGTCCGCGCCGTCGTTGATCGTCTGGGCCGCGACCTGCTTGGCCTTCGCGACGTCGACGAAGGTGCCGGTCCAGACGGTGGAGACCTTGACGTCGGGGTTCACCGACTGTGCACCCTTCTCCGCGAGCGCCATGGCGCGCTCCGTCGACGGGATCTGCTCGCCGCCGAGGATCGAGATGTTGCCCTTCGGGCTGGCAAGCCCCCCGATCACGCCCTGCAGGTAGCCGGCCTGGTCCCAGTCGACCGACCACGCGCTGTAGTTGTCGAGCCCCTTGGTGTCCGTGGCGTAGGAGAAGAGCACGAACTCGGTGTCCGGGAACTCCGGTGCGATCTCCTCGATGGCAGCGGCGTACCCGCTCGAGTGGGTGATCACCATCGCGTAGCCATCCTGCGCGTACTGCCGGAGGAGGGCCGGCGCCCGCTCGTAGCTGGCCTCCTCGACGTAGTCGCAGTCGAAGTCGTACTTCTCGCACATCGCGGTGAAGGCGTCGTAGCCGGCGACGTCCCAGTTGCCCTGGTCGACGAACTGGGTGAACAGCGCGGCGACCTTGGGGGCGTCGCCGGACGACGAGCCGGTGCCCGCCTCCCGAGTGTCCTCCGAAGTCGTTCCCCCGCAGCCGACGAGGGCCGTGGCCAGGAGCAGTCCGAGAGCCGCTGTCGTCGTCTTCATGTGGCAACCTCGCTTTAGATTTCAGATGTGATATCCCAGATGTCGACCATAGAGACGGGCCTTCGTGCGGGTCAATGGTGTGCAGTGAAGTCGCAGGGCCGGCATCATGTGTTCCGTGCCACCGGCTCTTCCCGCGATCTCGGACGGTGGGCGCGTCGTGCTCGTGACCGGCGGCGGCCGGGGGATCGGGCGCGCGGTGGTGGAGCGGTTCCGCGCCGAGGGGGCGGTGGTCGCGACGTGCGGTCGTGGCGAGCGGCCCCACCTCCCGGACGACGTGCTGTGGGTGCGCGCCAACGTCGGCGACCCCGTGGCAGTCGACGGCCTCCTCGCGCAGGTGGAGGCGGAGCTCGGGCCGGTCGCGGTGCTCGTCAACAACGCCGGGGCCCAGGTCGAGCGCACCGTCGCCGACTCGACCGACGACGACTGGGAGCGCGTGGTCGGCACCAACTGCCGGGGCGTCTTCAACCTCTGCCGCGCGGTCCTGCCCGAGATGTCGGAGCGTGGCGGCGTGATCGTCAACATCGGCTCGATCTCTGCCTTGGTCGCAGACCCGTCGATGGCCCTCTACAACGCGTCGAAGGCGTTCGTCCACGGGCTCACGCGCTCCATCACCGTCGACCACGGCCCGGCCGTCCGCTGCAACACCGTCGCGCCCGGCTGGGTCGGGACCGAGATGGCCGGGGACGCCTTCGCCCTGGCGAGCGACGTCGACGCCGCTCGCGCCGACGCGGTCGCCCGGCACCCGGCCGGCCGGCTCGGCCGCCCCGAGGACGTGAGCGCGGTCGTCGCCTGGCTGGCCTCGGACGAGGCGGCGTTCGTGACCGGTCAGTGCTTCACCGTCGACGGCGGGCTGACGAGCGGCTCGCCCCTGCGCCCCACGCTCTTCTGACATCTCCTGGCTCGGTAAGTGTTGAACCGCCGTTGGTGGCGCGAGCATCGGTGCAGTTGAGCTGTCCGGGAGCGATCCAGCGACGCAGCTGCACGGTATGACGGGCCGCAGACCCGGTCGGGTTGAGTCCCCGAGGCCCTCACCTATGGTTGAAATATCAACAAACGCGTCGGAAGGAGCCTGCCATGTCGACCATGACCCTCGTGAAGGAGCTCCAGCCGGTCCCGGCGGCTCGTGTGGAACCGGCCGTCGCCGAGCGCCTCGTGCTGCCGGAGGTCGAGAGGACCGTCGAGGCCGCGGAGCGTGTGACCCGGGCCGACATCGTCGACGTCTGGGGCCAGGACTCGTTCCCCGCCAGCGACGCCCCCGCCAACTGGTGAGCTGACTCCGGCGGGTCATCCGGTGCAGTTGAGCGCTCCTACGGGTCTCGGAGAGCCCACCTGCACTGATGCTCGCGCCACGAGGGGCGGTTCAACGCGAACGACGCGCGCCAAGGGGCTGGAGGCGGTGCAGCTCGCGGGCACGGTGCTCGCGGCCTTCCGCAAGGCGGCGTTCGAACAGCCGGCGCTCGACGGGGTCGCGACCGAGCTCGACCGGCCGGTCCGGGCGGTCGCCGGCGACGAGGACTTCGTGACCGCGCTGCTGGTGGAGTTCCGCCCCGACGGCACGGTCCGGTTCGTCAACTGCGGCCACCACCCGCCGCTGCTGCTCTCGCCCCACGGCGTCCCGCCCCGCTTCGTCGACACCGGCGAGCCGCAGCCGCCGCTGGGGCTGGGGGTGAGGGGCACCAGCACGTCGCTGCACTGGTCGCCGGAGCAGCGGATGCTGCTCTACACCGACGGGCTCGTCGAGGCGCGTGACCGGAGCGGCGGCTTCTTCCCGCTCACCCAGTGGGCTCCGGTGCTGGTGGAGCCGTCGCTCGACGGCGCGCTGCAGGAGCTCCTCGCCGGGCTCCGCGACTTCTCCGGCGCGGAGGTCTCCGACGACGTGGCGCTGCTCCTCGCCGAGAACGTCCGGCGCTGAGCCGGCCTCAGTCGGAGCCGTCCAGCCAGCCCCGCACCACACGTCCGTGCTCGTCGAGGAGCGGCGGCGCGGTGTGGCCCCGCCGGGTGGTCTCGACCCCGCCGTCGCCGAAGAACCGCAGCGGCGGTCCGGGGAGCTGGATCCGCCCGAGGGTCGCGTGGTCGACGTCGACCAGCAGCCCCTGGCTCAGCGCCTGGTCCCAGCCGTAGACCTCGTCCAGCGTCCGCACCTTCCCCGCCGGTACGCCGATCTCGGCGAGCCGGGCCAGCAACGGCTCGGCGTCCCAGGTGGCGAAGAGCTCCTCGACCACCGCGATCGTGCGGTGCCGGTCGGCCACCCGCTCGGCGTTGGTCGCGAGCCCCTCGGTCGCCGGGTCCATCCCGAACCCCTCGCAGAGCCGCTTCCACAGCCCCTCGCTGCCGACCGCGATCTGCACCGCGCCGTCGCGGCAGTGGAAGAGTCCGTACGGCGCGATCGACGGGTGGTGGTTCCCTTGCGCCCGCCCGACCTCGCCGGCGACGGTCCACCGCGTGCCCTGGAAGGCGTGCACCCCGACGACCGCGGCCAGCAGGGAGGTCCGCACGACCTGCCCGGTGCCCGTCGACTGCCGCTCGTGGAGCGCCGCGAGCACGC
The DNA here is from genome assembly GCF_008087345.1 of Nocardioides caldifontis. Classification (GTDB taxonomy): domain Bacteria; phylum Actinomycetota; class Actinomycetes; order Propionibacteriales; family Nocardioidaceae; genus Marmoricola_A; species Marmoricola_A caldifontis. The sequence continues at coordinate 644,388 of NZ_VHIB01000001.1, forward strand.
CGTACGCGCCGTACATCCCGGCCAGCAGGTCGGCGATCGGGACGCCGACGCGCTGCGGGTCGTCGGGGCCGGAGCCGGTCAGCGACATCAGCCCGGCCTCGCCCTGCGCGATCTGGTCGTAGCCGGCGCGGCCGCCCTCGGGCCCGTCGTGGCCGAAGCCGGTGATCGACAGCACCACCAGCCGCGGGTTGCGCTGCCGCAGCTCCTCGATGCCGAGCCCGAGCCTCTCGAGGACGCCGGTGCGGAAGTTCTCGACGAGGACGTCCGCCCGGTCGACGAGCCGCAGCAGCACGTCGCGGTCGCCGTCGTCCTTGAGGTCGAGCGCGACGGACTCCTTGTTGCGGTTCGTCGAGAGGAAGTACGTCGACTGCCGCGCCGTCTCGTCGCCGACGAACGGCGGTCCCCAGCCACGGGTGTCGTCGCCGTGGCCCGGTGCCTCGATCTTCACGACCCGCGCGCCGAGGTCGCCGAGCATCATCGTGGCGTGCGGCCCGGCGAGCGCCCGGGAGAGGTCGACGACCAGCACGCCGTCCAGCGGCCCGGTCACGAGCCCCACCCCGGCAGCACCAGCGCGGCCCAGACGAGCAGCGGTCCGACCAGGACGACGATGACCGAGTAGGTCAGGATCTGCTTGTAGTACACGGGTTCCTCGATGGTGTCGGGCTTGTTCGCCAGCATCAGCGCGCCGTTGGTGGAGAACGGGCTGACGTCGACGATCGTCGACGAGACCGCGAGGGCAGCGACGAACATCGCGGCGTTGATGCCGCCGTCCTCGATCAACGGCACGGCGATCGGGATGATCACCGGGAGCAGTGCGGTGGACGAGGCGAAGGCCGAGACCACGCCGCCGACGTAGCAGAGCACCAGGGCGCCGATCGCGACCGCGCCCAGCCCGGCCGCCCAGTTGCCGACGAACTCCGGGGACCCGGCGGTGGTGAGGATCGTGGCGTAGGTGCTCACCCCGGCCACCAGGAGCACGGTGGGCCAGGCGATCTGGCGCACGGCGTCCTTGTGCTCGTTGGCGCTCATCATCGCCAGCAGCACCGCGGCGGTGATCGAGACGAAGCCGATGTTCTTGTCGAACACCAGGGCGACGACCGCGACGCCCACGAAGGCAAGGAGCGTGAGCAGCTGGTCGCGTCGTACGCCGAGCGCCTGCGTGCCGCTCACCGCCGTCGCGCCCATGCCGCGGGCCGGCACGGTCTTTCCGCCGCGGTGCAGGTCCTCGGCGAGGTGGTCGTCCTCGTCGGGGTCGATGCGCATCGACATCAGCTTGCGGCCGCCGAGGAGCACGAAGAGGATCGCCGCCATCGCCGTGTTGACGAACAGGCTGGCGAGGAAGACCGCGATCTCGCTCGAGGGAAGCCCCGCGTCGGCCATCACGGAGTTGGTGATGGTGCCGTAGATGCTGATCGGCGAGAAACCGCCGGCCTGGGCGCCGTGCACGACGAACATGCCCATCATCAGCGGGTTGATCGCGTAGCGGCCGGCGAACCCGAGGGCGATCGGGCCGATGATCGCGCACGCCGCGGGGCTGACGGCGCCGATCGCGGTGAGCACCGCGGTCACCCCGAACATCACCCACGGGATCAGCGCCACCCGGCCGCCGACCGCCCGCACGGCCGTCCGGACGATGAGGTCGACGGTGCCGTTGTTCCTCGCGATCGCGAAGAGGTACGTCACCCCGATCAACGTCAGGATCAGGTCCCCGCTGACGCCGGCGAGGATCTCCTTCTCGTCCAGGTCCAGGGAGTACATGCCCACGAGCCACGCGGCGACGTACGCCAGCGCTCCCATGTTGATCGGCAGGACCGTGCCGACCACGAACAGGGCGACCAGTGCGAGGATCGCCACCCACTCCGGTCCCATGGGGACCACCTCCGGTAGGTCGAGTGACCGCGGTCACGTCGCTTGGATCAGTGGCCTAGCCTCTAGCCCTCTCGACCTGTTGTCAATAGGCTGTGGCCATGGGCGACAAGGGGATCGCCGCGTCGATGGCGCCGCTGGCCAGGACGCGGCTCTACGAGCAGGTGGCGGAGCAGATCTCGCGCTGGATCCAGGAGCACGGGCTGCGGCCCGGTGACCGGCTCCCGCCGGAGCGTGAGCTCGCCGCCCGGCTCGGCGTCAGCCGGGCGACGCTGAGCCAGGCCCTCGTCGCCCTCGAGGTGATCGGCGCCGTCGCCGTCCGCCACGGGGACGGGACGGTCGTCGCCGAACCGCCCGCCGCCGCCCGCATCGTCGAGGCGGTGCGCGCGCACGCCGGACGGCTGCCCGAGATCATCGAGACCAGGGACGCCCTCGAGACCAAGATCGCCGAGCTCGCTGCCCGGCGGCGCACCGAGGCCGACCTCGCCCGGATCGACGACGCGCTGCACGTGATGGAGGCCGACGTCGACGCCGGTGGTCGGGGCGTCGAGGGCGACGAGCTGTTCCACGCCGCGGTCACCGCTGCGGCGCACAGCCTGCTGCTCTCCCGGCTGATGGGCGAGATCGCCGACCTGATCCGGGAGACCCGCATCGAGTCGCTCTCCCAGCCGGACCGGCCGCGCTCGTCGCTGGCCGGCCACCGTGCCATCGCCGAGGCGATCCGCGCCGGCGACCCGGAGGCCGCCGCACGCGCCATGCACGCCCACGTCGAGATGGTCAGCGACGTGGCCGTCCTGCGGGCCCGGTGACGCCCCTCGAGCAGCTGGCGGTGCTCGCCGCGGGGCTGGGGTCGGGGATCCTCACCTCGACCGTCGGTGTCGCGTCCCTGCTCAGCTTCCCTGTGCTCGTCGCCGTCGGCCTGCCGCCCGTCGTCGCCAACGCGTCCAACACCGTCGGGCTCACTCCCGGGGCGCTCAGCGGCTCGTGGGGCTACCGCACCGAGCTCCGCGAGCACCCGCGGGTCACCGCCGCCGTGCTCGGCACCTGCGCGGTCGGCTCGGTCGCCGGGGCGGTGCTGCTGCTTGCCCTGCCGGCCGCGGTGTTCGAGGGCATCGTGCCCTGGCTGATCCTCGGCACCTGCCTGCTCGTCGGCGCGCAGCCGCGGCTGTCCGGGTGGCTGCGGACCCGGCGGGGCGAGGAGGTGCCGGAGCGGCTGCACATGTCCTCGCCCACGCTGGGGTTCGCCACCCTGACCGGCGTCTACGGCGGCTACTTCGGCGCCGGCTCCGGCGTGATGATGCTGGCCGTCCTCGGCCTCGGCACCGACCTGCCGTTCCGCGTCGCCAACGCGCTCAAGACGCTCGCCGTGCTGGCGGCGAACCTCGTCGCCACGGTGATCTTCCTGGTCGCCGCCGACCTCGAGTGGCGCGCGGTGGCGCTGCTCGCGGCCGGCTCGATCTGTGGCGGGTACGTCGGTGCCCGCATCGGTCGACGGCTGCCGGCGCCCTTGCTGCGCGCGGGGATCGTCGTCGCGGGGGTCAGCGCCGCCGTGCTGCTCTGGCGCTGACCGGTCGATCAGTCGCGTCAGGTCGCGGCAGGTCGCGTCAGGTCGCGTCAGGGCAGCCCGATGTCGGCCATGACGAGGTTGTGGTCCGAGGGGATCGGCCGCTTCATCCGCAGCGTCCTCGGGTGGAACTCGACCACGGTCTTCCACTTGTACACCGGCAGCCGGTTCGAGGCGAAGATGTAGTCCAGGTACGCCGCGCCGAGCTTCCGGTTGTCCTCGTGGCCGAACATGCTGACCTTCGGCCGGCCGCGGTTGTAGGAGCTGATCCACGCGTTGACGGTCTTCCGGGATCGCCGGTCCTTGATCCGGGCGACGCGGTAGCGCTGGTTGAGCACGTCGCCGAAGCCGTTCCGCCGCATGCGCGGCAGGAGCTTCTTCGTGATCGGGTTGTACTTCGAGGCGTTCATGTCGCCGGTCGCCACGATCGGGAGGTTGTTCTTCCCCTTGAGCACGTGGAGGTGGCGGATCATCTGCTTCCACTGCCGGATCTTGGCCTTCTGGTTGGACGAGGTGATGTGCGTGGTGGTGAACAGGAACCGCTTGCCGGTGCGCCGGACCTCCATCACCGCCCACACGAGGGAACGGTTGCCGGCGGTCTTGCGGTAGCGGATCGCTCCGCTCCGCACGACGCGGTAGCGCTCGGAGTCGTAGAGGATCCGCGTCGCCTTCGAGGCCCCGCGGTCACGGTGCACGCACCGCTTGCCGCTGAAGGCGTTCCGGCAATTGTGCGCGGCGCGGGAGGTGAGCCGGTAGGGGACACCGGCCTTGGCGAGCGCACGCCTGAGGTCGAGGTACTGGTTCCACCCGTGCTTCCAGATCCCGCCGGGCCCGTTGTTGGCCTCCTGGATGCCGAGCACGCCGATGCGGTGGCGGACCACCTGGCGCACGATCGCCGCACGCCGCTTCGGCCAGGTCTTGCGGGCCTTGCGGTCGAAGATGACGTTCTTGATGTTGAAGCTGCCCACCCGGATCACCGACCGGCGCCGTTCGGTGCGGGACTCCGCATCCCCCTCGGGGTCCGGCTCCGGCTGGGTCGTGGGCTCGTCAGCAGGCGTCGCGGACGGTGGCTGGGACGGCGTTGCCGTGGGCTCCGGCACGGGCACCGGGTCGGCAGACGCGGGCAGCTGGTGGGCCGGCGCGAGGAGGCCGATCAGGACGAGGGCGGACGTTCCGGCAGAAAGGCGAAGTCGGAGCACAGGTCCCCACCTTCCCGACACGAAGGAACTTTGTCCAGTTGACGAGAAAAAATGCGGGGAGCCCCCGACCACTTCGGTCGAGGGCTCCCCGCGTCGTGCTGCGGTGCGGTGACGGTCCGTCAGCGACGGGCGCCCACCGTCGGGCGGTCGCCCGGGATCGCGTCGGAGTACGGCGCCTCGCTCCGCCCGTACGTCGGGTGGACGGCCATGTAGACCAGGCCGAACCCGACCACGATGGCGGCCGAGATCCACACGATCCAGTTGTCGTACCACGGGACGTCGGGGGTCCGCGGCCACGCCATGTTGATCATCGCGATGACGCCGTAGGCCAGCGCTGCGATGTTCACCGGAAGCCCCCACTGGCCGAGGGTGTACTTGCCCGACGGCACCCAGCCCTTCAGGCGGGCGCGCAGCGCGGCGAGCACCACCATCTGGAAGCCCAGGTAGATGCCGAAGGCCGCGAAGCTGATGATCTTGACCAGCGCGTCCTCGCTCACCTTGGAGCCGATGACGATCACGGCCGGCACGATCGCCGCGACCAGCAGGGCGTACGGCGGGACGTGGCGCGCGGCCGAGAACTTCTTCAGCAGCGCCGAGCCGATGATCATGTCGTCGCGGCCGTAGGAGTAGGCGAGCCGGGAGGCCGCGGCCTGCAGGCTCATCGCGCAGGAGAGGAACGAGATCAGCACGACGGCGAGGACGATCTTCGAGCCGAAGCTGCCGAACGCGTCGGTCAGCACGGCGCCCACCGGGTCGGGGTTCTCGCCCGAGATCACCGCGCCGATGTCGGAGATCGACAGGATCAGCGAGAGGCAGACGAAGGTCGCGGCGGCACCACCGATGTAGATGGTGCGGCGCATCGCCTTCGGGATGATGCGGCCCGGGTCCGGGACCTCCTCGGCCACGTCGCCGCAGGCCTCGAAGCCGTAGTACTGGTAGACACCGAGCAGGGCGGCCGCCGCGAACGCGGGCAGGTAGCTGCCGTCCCCCTCGGTGCCGAAGGTGTCGAACAGGACGCCGAGCGACTGCTCGCGGTGGGAGACCAGGAGCCAGACGCCCACGACCAGGGCGCCGATGAGCTCGGCCGCGAAGCCGAACATCGCCACCGTGGCGAGCACCTTGGTGCCGAGCAGGTTGACGATCGTGGCGACGGCGAGGACACCGAGCGCACAGAGGATCGTGGTGTTCACCGTCGACTCGAACTCGAGCATCGTGGCCAGGTACGGACCGGCGCCGTAGGTCACCGAGGCGATCGTCGTCAGCAGCGCGACGAAGTAGACCCACCCGGTCATCCAGGCGTACTTGCGGCCCCACAGCCGTCGCGCCCACGGGTAGACGCCGCCGGCGACGGGGAACTGCGCGACGACCTCGCTGAAGACGAGCGCGACCAGCAGCTGGCCGAGCCCGACGATCACGAGGCTCCAGATCATCGGCGGGCCGCCGGCCATCAGCGAGACGGCGAAGAGGCTGTAGATGCCGACCACCGGCGACAGGTAGGTGAAGCCCAGCGAGAAGTTGGCCCACGGGCTCATCTCCCGCTTGAACTCCGACTGGTAGCCGAGGTTGGCGAGGTGGTGGGCATCGGCGTCGCGGTGGTGGAGGTAGTCGTCCTCCGCCTGCGAGCCGGCTGGTGTGGTGTCTGTCATCGTGACTCCCAGGTGTGCCAGGCGGTGCCTCCGCCGGCAGGGCTGAGCACTCCGGACGTGCGTGCTCGGCTGAGCGGGAAACCTACAAGCGTGGCGGATTTGCTGGCAAGGGGTCGATCGGGCAGTTTTCTCTGGGACGCTGGGCGCGGCATTGTTCAGCCCTGAGGTTCCCGAACGTGCCGTCGACGTGTGGAGGTGGGGGTCGTGTCCTTCGACCTGACCTCGTTGATCGCGCCGCTGGCGTCGGCCGGCAGGGCGGAGGAGGTGACCCTCCGGCTCACCGAGGCGATCCATCTCGGCATCCTCGGTGACGGTCAGCAGCTGCCCGCCGAGTCGGAGTTCGCCCAGCAGCTGGGGGTCTCTCCGATGACCCTGCGCGAGGCGATCGCCAATCTCCGGGACCAGGGACTGGTCGAGACCAGGCGGGGACGCAGCGGCGGCACCTTCGTGCGCCGCGCGCTCGAGCCGCCGACCGCCCCGGACCGGCGTCGGCTGCAGGGGATGACCGTCTCCTCGCTACGCGACCTCGCCGACGAGCTCGCGGCGGTCTCGGGTGCCGCCGCACGGCTCGCCGCCGACCGGTGCACCCCTTCCGACCTGCGGAGGATCTACTCGCTCGTCGAGCAGATGGCCGGCGCGACGACCCGTGGCAGCCGGATGAAGGCCGACAGCCGGTTCCACATCGAGGTGGCGATGAGCTCGCAGTCCGAGCGGCTGACGCGCCACGAAGTGCGGCTGCAGGGTGAGATCGCCGGGCTGCTGTGGCTCGGCTCGCTCCCGGAGGAGGAGGTCGGCGCGATGGCGCGCGAGCACCACGAGATCGCCACCGCGATCGCGGAGGAGAACGGCGAGCGCGCGCGGTTGATGGCCGAGCGCCACGTGCGGCGCAACCTGCGCCGGATCATCGCCTCGCACCTCGCGCTCGTCGACACCGGCGGTGCCGCATGAGCGCAGGGAAGCCTGCCGGCTTCGACACGGCCCTCGCAGGCATCGAGCGGCTCTTCGACGGCCACCTCGGCCGGCTCCGCCAGCTCGCCGCCCACGTCGCCGAGGCGGCCGGACGCGGTCCGCTCACCGAGCGACGCATCGAGCCGGTCCGTGACGAGCTCCTCCGGTGGCTCGACGAGGACGAGGTCGCCTGGGGGTACGGATTCGTCGCGGCGCCCGGGGTGGTCGACGGCAAGCCGAGGTACCTCTTCTGGTTCCAGCGGACCGGCCGCGAGTTCCGCCGGCTCCAGCTCAACTTCGACATCGACGACGTCAACGTCTACGACTACCTGCACATGGACTGGTACGCCGGCGCGGCGCAGAAGCGCGGCGAGGTGGTGCACGGTCCCTGGGTGGACTACACCGGCTCCGGCCAGTACGTCCTGACCGCGGCGGTCCCCGTCACGTACGGCGATCAGTTCCTCGGCATCGCCGGCGGTGACCTCCTCGTCAGCAGGCTCGAGCGGCGGCTGCTCCCGACGCTGAAGTCGGTGGCGGCCGAAGCCGTGCTGGTCAACGCGAACCGGCAGGTCGTGGTCTCCAACTCCCCGCGCTGGATCCCCGGCGACCGGCTCCGCACCCACCCGCTGGACAGCGACGTCTTCAGCACCGTCGCCCCGGTCGTCGAGGGCAGCGGCTGGGCGCTCGCGGTCCCCTCGGCCTGATCGACCGGGTGGATCGGTTCCGGTCAACCTGTTGACATCAAACCGCCAGGGTTAGAGGATTTCGCCCACTCGACGTTCCCGACAGAGAGCCGAGCCCTCTATGTCCACCGCCACGATCGACTCCGCGCCCTTCCTGGACGTGGCCGACCCGTCGTTCTCCATCACCTCCGACGTGGTCAAGCAGGCCCGCGAGCAGAGCTGGTACGCCCGCACGCCGTACGGACTCGCGATCCTCCGGTACGACGAGGTGAGCCGGCTGCTCAAGCACCCGAAGCTCCGGCAGGGGAGCCTCTCCTGGCCGGCGCACAACGGCGTGACCGAGGGGCCCTTCGCGGACTGGTTCGCGAGCTGGATCCTCAACAAGGAGGGCGAGGAGCACCACCGGCTGCGCCGGTTGATGAACCCCGCGTTCTCCAAGAAGCTGATCAGCGGCCTGGTGCCGCGGTTCCAGGCGCTCGCGTCCGAGCTGATCGACGGCTTCGCCGACCGCGGCCGCTGCGAGTTCGTCAGCGAGTTCGCCGAGCCCTACGCCGCGCGGGTCATCGCGATCATGCTCGGCCTCCCCGAGGAGGAGTGGCCGATCATCGCCCGCGAGTCGGCGACCATCGGGCTCGCGCTCGGCGTCACCATCAAGCAGGACCTGCCGAAGATCGAGGCGGCGCTCCAGCGGCTCTACGACTACGCCGACGGGCTCATCGAGGACCGCCGCGAGAACCCGCGCGAGGACTTCGTGACCGCGCTGGTCACGGCCCACCGCGACAAGGACTCGCTCTCCTTCCAGGAGCTCCGTGACGGCCTGGTGCTGCTGATCTTCGGCGGCTTCGACACCACGCGGAACCAGCTCGGCCTCGCGATGCGCACCTTCGTCGACCACCCCGACCAGTGGCGGCTGCTCGCCGCGCGACCCGAGCTCGGCGGCGCCGCCGTCGAAGAGGTCATGCGGGTCAACCCGACCGTGCGCTGGGTGACCCGAGAGGCCCTGGAGACCTTCGAGTACCAGGGGCTGACGATCGAGGGCGGCACCACCGTCCACCTGTTCAGCGAGTCCGCCGGCACCGACCCGCGGGTCTTCGGCGAGCCGTCGTTCGACCTCACCGCCGAGCGGATGCCGCACTTCGGCTTCGGCGGGGGCGCGCACCACTGCCTCGGCCACTTCGTCGCGCGCAGCGACATGAGCGAGGCCCTGCCCCTGCTCGCGGAGCGGATGCCGGGGCTGCGGCTCGACGGCGAGGGCACCTGGCTCCCCGACTCGGGCAACACGGGCCCGATCACGCTGCCGCTCGCCTTCGACCGCGACTGACCCGCACCCACCCACGAACCGCCTCACCGACAGCGAGGAACCCATGCAGATCACCGTCGACATGAAGCGCTGCCAGGACCACGGGCAGTGCGCCATCGCCGCTCCCGACGTCTTCCGGATCAACGACGAGGGCCGTCTCGAGTACGAGCCCACCGCCGACGAGTCGCTGCGCGACGAGGTCGAGGAGGCGGCGGACGTCTGCCCCGTCCAGGCCATCGCGCTGCTGGACGGGTGATCCCCGATGAGTGAGCCGGGCGCGCACGGTGCCGGCGTCGTCGTGGTCGGCGGGTCCCTCGCCGGGCTGCGCGCCGCCGAGCAGCTGCGGGCCGCCGGCCACGACGGGCCGCTCCGCGTGGTGGGCGAGGAGCCGCACCTGCCCTACAACCGGCCGCCACTCTCCAAGGAGGTGCTCGGCGACCCGGGCGACTCCGACCTCGAGCGGCTCCACGGGCTCGTGGCGTTCCGTCGCCGCGCGTCGGTCGCCGACGTCGACTTCGTCCTCGGCGCCCGCGTCGAGGGCTCCGACCTCGAGGCCCGCAAGCTGCGGCTGGCCGACGGCACCCACCTCGGCTACGACGGCCTCGTGGTCGCCACCGGGCTCCGGCCCCGGCGGCTCGACCTGCCCGGCCCGTCGCTGGGTCGCTACGTGATCCGCACGCTGGACGACGTCATCACGCTGCGGCTCCGACTGGCCGGCGCCACCGACCCCCGCGTCGTCGTCGTGGGCGGCGGCTTCATCGGCACCGAGACCGCCTGCACCCTGTTGAAGCTCGGCTGCGACGTGACCGTGGTCGAGCCGTTCGGCGCTCCGATGGAGCGGGTCCTCGGCGCTGACCTCGCGCTCGCCGTCCAGCGCCACCTCACCGCGCAGGGCGTCCGCTTCCTCACCGGGGTGGGCGTCAGCGGCTTCACCGGTGAGGCCCACGTCGCGGGCGTGACGCTCTCCGACGGCCGTGAGCTCCCGGCCGACCTGGTCGTCGAGGCGGTCGGCTCGGTGTGCAACACCGAGTGGCTCGAGGGCAACCCCGGCCTCGACCTCACCGACGGGGTCCTCTGCGACGACCGGCTCCGCGTCGTCGGCGCCTCCCGCACGGTAGCGGTCGGCGACATCGCCCGGTTCCCCAACGTGCTCGTCGACGACGTACCCCGTCGCGTCGAGCACTGGTCGATCCCCACCGACACCGCGAAGCGGGCGGCGCCGACCCTCGTCGCCCTGCTGCGCGGCGAGGAGCCCGACACCACGCCGTTCGTGCCGGTGCCGTCGTTCTGGAGCGACCAGCTCGACCTGCGCTTCCAGAGCTTCGGCTCGCCCGGCCTCGCCGACGAGGTCGAGCTCGCCGAGGGCGACCTCGACCGGCTCGCCGACGGCGTGCTCGCGCTCTACCACCGCACCGTCGCCGGGGAGCGCCGCCACGTCGGCACCGTCGCGGTCAACCTGCCTCCGAAACGGCAGCGCGAGCTCCGCGCCGCCTTCCTCCAGCCCGACCTCTCGAAAGGGACCCGATGACCACCGACCTCGACCAGCACCGGGAGCTCAACGCCGCTCCCGGCGCTCTCGACGCCGCTCGTGCCGCCATCGCTCAGCACGGCGTCAAGTACGTCTACTTCCAGGCGGTCACCGTCACCGGCCGTGTCGTCGGCAAGGTGGTGCCCGTGCAGCAGCTCGAGCGCCTCGCGGTGCGCGGCGTCCAGCAGCACCGCACCGCGGTGTCCAACCTCCAGGCGACCCGTGAGGGCCACCTGATGGGTGGTGGCGTCGAGGCCGCGGAGTACACCGCGGTCCCCGACCTCGACACGTTCGCGGTGCTCCCGTGGGACAGCAACGTCGCCCGGGTCTTCTGCCGGCTCTACGAGCCCGACCACGTCCCCGGCATCGGGGGCGCGGCGCTCGCCGTCGACTGCCGCGGGGTGTTCCGCCGGATGCACGAGCAGTTCAGCGCCCGCACCGGGCTCGAGCTGCGCACCGGCACCGAGCCGGAGATGACGTGGGAGGGCCCCGGACGCGAGGCGGTCTTCCGCCCCGAGTCGTCGCCGGCGTACCACATCGAGCACCTCGAGAAGAACCGCGACATCTACGACCGGGTGATCACCTACGCCCAGGCGCTCGGCTTCGAGATGGTCGAGGGCGACTACGAGGACTCGGGGCAGATCGAGCTGAACTGGATGTTCGACCGGGCGGAGATCACCGCCGACCGGCTCGTCACCTACCGCCAGATCTGCAAGCAGGTCGCCCGCGAGCTGGGCATCTCGGCGAGCTTCATGCCGAAGCCGGCGACCGGGATGATGGGCAACGGCTGCCACCACAACTGGAGCCTGTGGCGCGACGGGCAGAACATCCTCGTCGAGGAGGGCGTCACCGAGCTGCACCTCAGCGAGCAGGGCAAGCACGCGCTCGGCGGGCTGCTGAGCCACTCCGCCGGCGCGATGGCGGTCATGGGCCCGACGGTGAACTCCTACAAGCGCTACTGGGACGCCGGTCAGTTCGCGCCCTCGCAGATCAACTGGGGGCTGGACAACAAGACCTGCACCGTGCGGCTCTCCGCCAACGGCCGGCTCGAGTACAAGCTCCCGGACGCGAGCGTCAACCCGTACCTCTCCCACGCGGTGCTCCTGGCCGCGATCGACGACGGGCTCAAGAACGCCATCGACCCGGGAGCCCCGCAGGTCGGCTCGAGCTACGGCACCGAGGGTCAGGCGGCTTTCGACCCGCTGCCGCTGACCCTCGGCGAGGCGCTCGCGGCGTTCGACCGCGACAGCTACCTCAAGGAGTCGCTGGGCAGCGAGCTCTCGGACCTGTACCTCGAGTACAAGCGCGACGAGTGGGCGCGGTTCTGCGGGACCGTGACCGAGTGGGAGCGGGACACCTACTGGGACGACCTGCCGTGACGGTGGCCGGAGAGAGCGAGAAGGACGAGATGAGCAACCCCCTGCGGCTGGCCTGCATCGACGCCGACGCCCCGCCGTTGTTCCTGCCGATCGACGAAGCCGGCAACCGCGAGGGTTACGAGCCGGCGGTCGCCCGGCTCCTCGCCGAGGAGCTCGGCCGCCCGCTGGAGTGGGTGGTGGTGCCGTGGAACGACATGCTCCCGTCGGCGCAGCGCCACGAGGTCGACGGTGTCCTCTGCGGGCAGGGGATCATCCCGTCGCGCCTGGAGCAGGTCGACTTCACCCGCCCCTACGGCGTCTTCCACGAGGGCGTCCTGATCCGTCGCGGTGAGGGCGTCTCCGGGCCGGAGGACCTGGTGGGCAAACGCGTCGCCGCGATCGCCGCTTCCGCGAACATGACGCTCGCGGAGTCCTTCGAGGGCGCCGAGGTGGTGCCCTTCGGCGGTGAGTCCGACGACGTCTACGCCGAGATGCTCGAGGCGCTGCGGACCGGCGAGGTGGACGCGGTCGTCGACGACGACGTCGTCTTCGTGCCGCTCGGCGAGGCCGACCCGACCTTCGAGCTGGCGTTCACCGTGCAGACCGGCAACCGCTGGGGCATCGGCGTCGCCAAGGACCGGCCGGAGACGCTGGCCGAGCTCGACGGTGCGCTCGCACGGATCATCGAGGACGGCCGGCTCCGCAAGGCGTGGGAGGAGTGGCTGCCGACGCTCGACTACCCGTTCTGACGGGACGAGCGGCAACCACGGGAAGACGGAGAGGACGAGGAGACAAGTGCGCCCCCTGATCGGCGTGGTCGGCCGCAGGTCACAACGGCTCGACGTGCTGCGGTTCAGCGGCACGATCGCGGCGGAGGCGATCTGCGAGGCGGTGTGGGCCGGCGGAGGTGAACCGCTGGTGCTCCACGGCCCCGACGGCGACCCCACGGCTGAGCTCGGCAGCCGGCTCCAGCGGTTCGACGGCATCCTGCTGCCGGGAGGTGCCGACCTCGACCCGCGGAGGTACGGCGCCGCGCCGGTGCCGACCGACCAGCCCCCGGTGGAGCACCAGGACACCCTCGACCTCGCGGTCGCGAAGGTCGTCGTGGCCACCGGGATGCCGACGCTGGCCGTGTGCCGGGGGATGCAGGTCCTCAACGTCGCCCTCGGCGGGACGCTGGTCGTGGACCTGCCCGCCTCCGAGGTCGACCACCGATGCTCGGTGCACGACGTGGTCGTGGATCCCGGCTCCCGGCTCCACGATGTAGTCGGAGCGACAAGGATCCCGGTGTCGTCCTACCACCACCAGGCGCTCGACGCCGTCGCACCCGGGCTCGAGGTCGTCGCCCGGGCGGACGACGGGGTCGTCGAGGCGGTGCAGCACGCCACCGCCGACGTGCTCGGTGTGCAGTGGCACCCCGAGGACCTGGCGACCACCTCCGCCACCGACGCCGCCCTCTTCGTGGACCTCGCGGAGCGGGCCCGCCACCACCGGATGACCAGGGAAGGAGCCGCTGCATGAACGCCGACGCGCCCGTCGTACGACGCGACGAGGTGGAGGCCACCCCGCCGGGTGGCACGCCCGGCGGCACCAGCGTGGCGGTCCTGGTCTCGCTCAACTTCCCGGACCTCACCCCACCCGTCGCCGACCTCGTGCGCCGGTTCACCGGCTGCGCCCTGCAGACGCTGGCCGACCTGGGGGCGTCGTACGAGCTGTTCGACACCTCGAGCCCGCTCGCCGACCCGACCGCGGTGACCGCCCACGACCGGCTCCTGGTCCTCGGCGGCGGCGACGTGTCGGCGACCTGCTGGGGCGGCAGCGACGACGACGTCCCGAACTCCTACGGCGTCGACCGGCGCGCCGACGACGACAGCATCGCCGCGATCCGGGCCGCCGCCGACGCGGGCGTGCCGGTGCTCGCGATCTGCCGGGGGGCCCAGCTCCTCAACGTCACCTACGGCGGCACGATCGTCCCCGACATCACCGACTACGTGCTCCACCGCGGCGGCCCGGGCGAGGCGATGTTCCTCGACGAGAAGGTGTCGCTGACCCCGGGGACCCGGCTGCACGACCTCTTCGGCACGACGCGGCTCACCGTCCGCTCGGGCCACCACCAGGCGGTCGACAGGGTCGCCGAAGGGTTCCGGGTGGCCGCCGTCGCCGACGACGGGGTGGTCGAGGCCATCGAGCATCCCTCGAAGTGGCTCGTCGGCGTCCAGTGGCACCCTGAGGACGACGACGGACCGGAGGCGGACCGGCTCCGCCTCTTCGAGGCGTTCCTCTCGGGGGACCCCGGTCGCACCGACTGACGTCACCCGATAGACATGTCCAGCGAAGTTCCTTCCACGACCGGAGGCACGATGACCACCTACGCAGTCCGCGACCCGCGCGGCGGGGCCGACCCCGAGCCCTACCCGACCGCCACCGACGAGGAGATCCAGGCCGCGATCGCCGCTGCCCACAAGGCCCACCGCGAGTGGTCGCGCAAGACCACCGTCGAGGAGCGGGCCGCGCTGGTGCGCCGCGTCGGCGACCTGCACCTCGAGCGTCGCGACGAGCTGGCCGAGATCACCGTCCGCGAGATGGGCAAGCCGTGGGAGGAGGCCACGGGCGAGGTCGAGTTCAGCGCGGCGATCTACCACTACTACGCCGACAACGCCCCGACCTTCCTGGCCGACGAGCCGATCGAGCTGCTCGACGGCACCGGCTCGGCGATGATCCGCCGCGCCTCGCTCGGCGTGCTCATCGGGATCATGCCGTGGAACTTCCCGACCTACCAGGTCGCCCGCTTCGCCGGCCCGAACCTCGCGGTGGGCAACACGATCCTTCTCAAGCACGCGCCGCAGTGCCCGGCCACCGCCGCCGCGCTCCAGCAGCTCTACCTCGACGCCGGGTTCCCCGAGGGCGCCTACGTCAACGTCTACGCCACCAACGAGCAGGTCGCCGACGTGATCGCGGACCCGCGGGTCCAGGGCGTCTCGCTGACCGGGTCCGAGCGCGCCGGTGCGGCCGTCGCCGAGATCGCGGGGCGCAACCTCAAGAAGGTCGTGCTCGAGCTCGGCGGCTCCGACCCGTTCATCGTCCTGGGCAGCAATGACATGGACGCCACCGTCGAGGCGGCGATCGCGGCGCGGTGCGGCAACACCGGCCAGGCATGCAACGCCGGCAAGCGGATCATCGTGCTGGACTCGCTGTACGACGAGTTCGTCGAGAAGTTCAACGCGAAGATGACCAGCGAGGAGCTGGTGAGCACTCCGCTGTCCTCCGAGGCGGCCGCGAAGCGGCTCACCGAGCAGGTGGAGCAGGCGGTCAGCGGCGGCGCGGTGCTCCGCTCGGCCGGCGACCCGCACGACGCCTTCGTGCCGTCCGGCGTCCTCGAGGGCGTGACCAAGGACAACCCGGTCTTCCACCAGGAGCTGTTCGGACCGGTGGCGATGGTGTTCAAGGTCGGCTCCGAGGAGGAGGCGATCGAGCTCGCCAACGACACCCCCTACGGCCTCGGCTCCTACGTCTTCACCCCCGACCCGGAGCAGGCCCAGCGCGTCGCCGACCAGCTGGACGTCGGCATGGTGTTCATCAACGGCGTCGACGCCGACGGTGTCGAGCTGCCCTTCGGTGGCGTCAAGCGCTCCGGCTTCGGGCGTGAGCTGGGCCGCTACGGCATCGAGGAGTTCGTCAACAAGAAGATGATCCGCACGATCGCATGACCGACACGTCGTACGACCCCCGCACCGGCGCCCCCGTCGCGCAGGCCGAGGACACGGACCCGGAGGAGCTCCGGGCCGTCCTCGGCCGTGCCGCCGCTGCGGCGCCGCTGGCCGCTGCGGCCAGCCCCCGCACTCGGCTCGCCTGGCTGTCCGCGGTCGCCGAGGCGCTCGAGGCGCACGCCGACGAGCTGACCGGGCTGGCCGACCAGGAGACGGCGCTGGGAGTCGCACGGTTGTCGGGCGAGGTCGCCCGAGCCGCCGCGCAGCTGCGGTTCTACGGCGAGGTGGCCGTGGAAGGCTCCTTCGTCGGGCTCACGGTCGACGAGGCGACGGAGACCACGCCCCGGCTGGTGCGGGTCAACCGCCCGCTCGGCCCGGTCGCGGTCTTCGGCGCGAGCAACTTCCCCTTCGCGTTCAGCGTGCTGGGCAACGACACCGGGGCGGCGATCGCGGCTGGCTGCCCGGTGGTCGCCAAGGCGCATCCGGCGCACCTCGGGCTGAGCCTGCGGCAGGCGGAGCTGGCGCGGGCGGCGCTGGCCTCCGCCGGCGCGCCGGAGGGGCTGTTCCAGCTCGTCGTCGGGCACCGGACCGGAGTCGAGCTCGTGCAGGCACCGGAGATCACCGCGGTCGCCTTCACCGGTTCGCAGAGCGGCGGGATGG
This sequence comes from Nocardioides caldifontis, assembly GCF_008087345.1. Taxonomy (GTDB): domain Bacteria; phylum Actinomycetota; class Actinomycetes; order Propionibacteriales; family Nocardioidaceae; genus Marmoricola_A; species Marmoricola_A caldifontis. The sequence goes on from NZ_VHIB01000001.1 coordinate 660,847, forward strand.
CGCTGTGGCGGCTGGCCAACGAGCGCGAGGTCGTGATCCCGGTGTACGCCGAGATGGGCACCGTGAACCCGGTCGTGGTGACCCGTCCCGGGGCTGCCGAGATGGCCACGGTGGCCGAGGGGTTCGTCGGCTCCTTCACGTTGGGCAACGGTCAGTTCTGCACCAAGCCCGGCTTGATGCTGGCCCCCGCCGGGACCGGTGCGGCGGAGGCGGTCGGCGAGGCCCTGCGTGCGGCCGCGCCTTCGCCGGTGATGCTGACGCAGGGGATCGCCGAGTCCGTGACTGCCGGGATCGGTCAGCTCGAGGACGCCGGCGCCGAGGTCGTCGCGCGCGTCGACCCTTCGGGCGAGGGGTGGTCGGCGCCGGCCGCGGTGCTCCGCGCCGGGACCAGCGCGCTCAAGCCGGGGAGCCGGCTGCTCGAGGAGTGCTTCGGGGCGGTGGCGCTGGTCTGCGAGTACTCCTCCGACGAGGAGCTCCGCGAGGCGCTGTCGACGCTGCAGTCGTCGCTGGCCGCGAGCGTGATCACCGGCGGCGCCGACGACCAGGAGGCCGCCGCGCTGGTCGACGGCCTGTCCCAGAAGGTCGGCCGGGTCGTCGTCGACGGGTGGCCGACCGGTGTGGCGTTCACCTGGGCGCAGCAGCACGGCGGCCCGTGGCCGTCGACCTCGGTCCCGTCGGCGACCTCGGTCGGGGCGGCCGGGCTCGAGCGGTTCGTGCGGCCGGTGACCTACCAGTCCGCGCACGACGGGCTGCTGCCGCCCGAGGCCCGCGCCGACGACCCCTGGGCGCTGCCGCGCCGCGTCGACGGGCGCCTCGTCCCCGCCGGGGAGCCGGGTTCGTGATCCTTCCCCTGAGCGGGATCCTGGTCGCCGACTTCAGCCGGGTGCTGGCGGGCCCGCTGGCGGCGGCGACCCTCGCCGACCTCGGTGCCGAGGTGGTCAAGGTCGAGCGCCCCGGCGTCGGTGACGACACCCGGGCGTGGGGGCCGCCGTGGACGGCGTCCTCGAGCTCCTACTTCGAGTGCGCCAACAGGTCGAAGCGGTCGGTCGAGCTCGACCTGGCCGCCCCGGAGGACCTGGCGCTGGCGCGTGAGCTGGCCTCCCGGTGCGACGTGCTGGTGGAGAACTTCAAGGCCGGCACCCTGGCGCGCCGGGGGCTCGGCTACGACGACGTCGCGGCGGTGAACCCGGGCGTGGTCTACGCGTCGATCACCGGCTTCGGCAGCGGCGCGGGCGCGGAGCTGCCCGGCTACGACTTCCTGGTCCAGGCGGTCGGCGGGCTGATGAGCATCACCGGTGACGCGGAGCCGACGAAGGCCGGCGTGGCGCTGGTCGACGTGCTGACCTCCAAGGACGCCGTCGTCGGGATCCTGGCGGCGCTGCAGGCGCGGGAGCGGACCGGCCGCGGCCAGCACGTCGAGGTGAACCTGCTCTCCAGCCTGCTGGGCTCGCTGGCCAACCAGGCGTCGTCGTACCTCACGACCGGGCGGTCGCCGGGGCGGATGGGCAACCGGCACCCCTCGATCGCGCCGTACGAGACCTTGCAGGCCAAGGACGGCCACCTCGCGGTGTGCTGCGGCAACGACCGGCAGTTCCGCGCGTTCGCCGCGGCGCTCGAGGTGCCGGCGCTGGCCGACGACCCGAGGTTCGCCACCAACCCCGATCGGGTCGCGCACCGCGACGAGCTGGTCGCCGCGCTCGAGGCTGCGCTGGCCGCCGACACCGTCGACGGGTGGACGAAGCGGCTCACCGACGTCGGCGTGCCCGCCGGTCCCGTCGGCACGGTCGCCGACGGCTTCGCCCTCGCCGAGCGGCTCGGCCTCGACCCGACCGTCGAGGTCGGCGAGCGACGGCCGCCCCAGGTCCGGAGCCCGCTGCGGTTCTCGGACACCCCGATCACCCGCTACACCGCCCCGCCTTCGCTGGGCGAGCACAACGACGACGTACGCCGCTGGCTGACGCGACCCGGCGGGACACCCCGCACCACACCCGAGGAGACGCCCCGATGAGCACCACCACCCGGAAGCTGCCGCCGTTCGAGCCGCTGGACCCCGCCGGCATCGACGACCTGCTGACCGCCGACGAGAAGGCCGTGCGCTCCTCGGTGCGCCAGCTGTGCGCCGACAAGGTCGACCCCTACGTCGCGGACTGGTTCGAGCGCGGTCAGCTCGACGACCCGCGCGGGCTCGCCAAGGAGCTCGGCTCGCTGGGGCTGCTCGGGATGCACCTCGAGGGCTACGGCTGCGCCGGGATGTCGGCCACCGAGTACGGCGTCGCCTGCCTCGAGCTCGAGGCCTCCGACTCGGGGATCCGGTCGCTGGTCTCGGTGCAGGGGTCGCTGGCGATGTTCGCGATCTGGCGTTGGGGCAGCGAGGAGCAGAAGCAGGAGTGGCTGCCGCGGATGGCCGCCGGCGAGGCGATCGGCTGCTTCGGCCTGACCGAGCCCGACATCGGCTCCGACCCGGGCAGCATGCGGACCCGGGCCCGCAAGGACGGCTCCGACTGGGTGCTCGAGGGCCGCAAGATGTGGATCACCAACGGCACGATCGCCGACGTCGCGGTGGTCTGGGCGCAGACCGACGAGGGCGTGCGCGGGTTCGTGGTCCCGACCGACACCCCGGGCTTCAGCGCGCCGGAGATCAAGCACAAGCAGTCGCTGCGCGCCTCGGTGACGAGCGAGCTGGTCCTCGACGGGGTGCGGCTGCCGGAGTCCGCGGCGTTCCCGGAGGTGCGCGGGCTGAAGGGGCCGCTGAGCTGCCTCAACGAGGCCCGCTACGGCATCGTGTGGGGGGCGATGGGGGCTGCCCGCTCCTCGCTCGCCGCGGCGCTGTCCTACGCAGGCGAGCGGATCCAGTTCGGCAAGCCGATCTCGGCGTTCCAGATGACCCAGCAGAAGCTGGTCGACATGAACCTCGAGTACACCAAGGGCGTGCTCCTCGCGCTGCACCTCGGCCGCCGCAAGGACGCCGGCACGTTGCGCCCGGAGCAGGTCAGCCTCGGCAAGCTCAACAACGTGCGCGAGGCGATCGAGATCTGCCGCACCGCGCGCACGATCCTGGGCGCCAACGGGATCTCGCTGGAGTACCCCGTGATCCGGCACGCCAACAACCTCGAGTCGGTGCTCACCTACGAGGGCACCGTCGAGATGCACACCCTCGTGCTCGGCCAGGCGATGACCGGGCAGAACGCCTTCCGCTGACCCGCGGGGCGGCCCCGCGCTGGGGCCGCCCTCTAGGCTGCCCACGTGGCGAAGCGGTCGGAGGGGCTCCCGGAGAAGGACCGCCAGGAGCGGATCCTCGACGCCGTCCTCCACCTCCTCGCCGAGGGCGGCATCTCCGCGGTCAGCATGCGGGCGGTCGCGCGTGAGGCAGGGGTCTCGCTCGGGCTGGTGAACTACCACTACGCCGACAAGACCCGGCTCATCGCGGCCGCCCTGCGGCGCATCGAGGCGCAGGACATCGCCCTGCTCGAGCCGGACGCGGACCTCGCGCCGGAGGAGCGGCTCCGGAAGGCGCTGGCCCGGGTGGCCGACCCCGAGTTCCTCACCACGGCGTACCTCTCGCTGCGGCTCCAGCTGTGGGCGCTCGCCCAGGCCCACGAGGAGTTCGAGCAGATCAACACTGACGCCCAGAAGCGCTACCGCGCCGAGCTCGCCCGGCTGATCCGGGCCGCGCGTCCCGAGCTCAGCCGGGCCGATGCCGCCCGGCGGGCGGCCGACATCGACGTCGTGCAGAACGGCCTCTGGCTCACCGCGCTGCTCGGCCTCGACCGGAGGTCGATCGCGCGCAGCGTCGAGCGGTGCGTCTCCATCGCGCTCGAGTGAGCCCTCGCGCCACGAAGGGCGACTGAACGAACGTACGGCGGGGGATTGAACGATCGTCCAGACGCTCGTACTCTCCCGTCATGACACCAGTGACCGCCGAGGACGTGCGCCGGATCGGGCAGGGGTTCCACGAGGACCCGGCGAGGTCCATGTCGCTGCGGGCCGAGGCCTACACCGACCCCCGCTGGCTGGACGCCGACGTGCAGGGGATCTTCGCCCGCACGTGGCAGTGGCTCTGCCACGTCGGGAAGCTGCGCGCACCGGGCAGCTACGTGTCGGCGACCGTGGCCGGGATGCCCGTCGCCGTCGTGCGCGGCCGTGACGGCGGGCTGCGTGCCTTCTACAACGTCTGCAAGCACCGGGCCCACGAGCTGCTCTCCGGCTCGGGCACGACCCGCAACATCGTCTGCCCTTACCACGCGTGGACCTACGGGCTCGACGGCTCGCTCAAGGCCGCCCGCCGTGCGGACCGCATGGAGACCTTCGACAAGAGCGAGATCTGCCTCGACCAGGTGCAGGTCGAGGAGTTCGGCGGCATGGTCTACGTGAACCTCGACCCCTCGGCGGCCCCGCTGCGGCAGCAGGCCGGGGACCTCGCGGAGGACATCGCACGCTGGGCGCCTGACGTCGCCGACCTCACCCACGCGAAGCGGCTGACCTACGACGTCGCGTCCAACTGGAAGAACGTCATCGACAACTTCCTCGAGTGCTACCACTGCCACGTCGCCCACAAGGAGTTCGTCGACCTCGTCGACATGGACACCTACGAAGTACGGACGCACGGCATCTGGTCGAGCCACTTCGCCGAGGCCGGCAAGCACGAGAACGCCGCCTACGACGTCTCCGAGGCCTCGGTCACCGAGCACGCGGTCTGGTGGCTGTGGCCCAACACCTGCCTGCTCCGCTACCCCGGGCGCGGCAACTTCATGGTCTTCCAGGTGCTTCCCGCCGGCGTCGACCGGACCCTGGAGACCTGGGACTTCTTCCTCGAGACGACCGAGCTGGAGCCCGCCGAGGAGGAGTCGGTCCGCTACATCGACGACGTCCTCCAGCAGCAGGACATCGCGATCGTGGAGAGCGTCCAGCGGGGGATGGCGACGCCGGCGTACGATCAGGGGCGGATCGTCTACGACCCGGCCGGCTCGGGGCTCTCCGAGCACGGCGTCCACCACTTCCACGGGCTCGTCCTCGACGCCTACCGGTCGCTGGTCCAGCCGTCCGAGGACCCCGCCGACCAGCCCCTCCGCCCCGCCGTCCGTACCGCCGTCCGTACCGCCTAGGAGCCGTCGTGGCGAAGCCGGTCATCATCACCTGCGCCCCCACCGGGGGCATCCACACGCCGACGATGTCGCCGCACCTGCCGGTGACGCCCGACGAGATCGCGGCCGCGGCGATCGAGGCGGCCGAGGCGGGGGCGGCGATCATCCACCTCCACGCCCGCGACCCCGAGACCGGCCGTCCGGACCCGAGACCCGAGCTCTTCCTCGACTTCATGGGGCAGATCGGGGCGGCGACCGACGCGGTGCTCAACGTCTCCACGGGCGGCGGGCTCGGCATGACCCGCGAGGAGCGGCTGCGGGCCGCGGTCGCGACCTCGCCGGAGATGGCCTCGCTCAACGTCGGCTCGCTGAACTTCGGGATCTTCCCGATGCTGGAGAAGTACTCCTCGTGGAAGCACGAGTGGGAGCCGGAGTTCCTCGAGATGACCCGGGACTTCATCTTCCGGAACACCTTCGCCGACCTCGAGCACGTCGTGAAGGAGCTCCGCCACGGCCACGGCACCCGGTTCGAGTTCGAGTGCTACGACCTCGGCCACCTCTACAACCTGGCCTGGCTGATCGACCAGGGGTGGCTCGAGCCGCCGTTCTTCGTCCAGATGGTCTTCGGCGTGCTCGGCGGCGTCGGCGCGGACCTCGACAACCTCCAGCACATGCACACGATCGCCGAGAAGCTGTTCGGCGACGACTACGAGTGGTCGGTGCTCGCCGCCGGCCGCCACCAGATGTCGTTCGCCACGCAGGCCGCGATGCTCGGCGGCAACCTGCGGGTCGGGATGGAGGACAGCCTCTTCATCGGCCCCGGCGAGCTGACCCCGTCCAACGCCGCGCAGGTCACCAAGATCCGCGGGATCGTCGAGGCTCTCGGCCACACCGTCGCCACCCCGGCGGAGGCCCGCGAGCGGCTGGGGCTGAAGGGAGCCGACCGTGTCACCTTCTGAGGCGACCGCTTCTGAGGCGAACCCTTCTGAGGCGACCGGGCACGTCGCCGCCTTGGGCGGTGGGCTGATCGGCCGCAGCTGGACGGCGCTCTTCCTCGCCGCCGGCAGGTCGGTCAGGGTCTACGACCCCGACCCGGCTGCCGAGCCGCGCGTCCGCGGGGCCGTCGGAGAAGCGTGGCCGGTCCTGCAGCAGCTCGGGCTGGTCACCACCGACGACCCGGAGGGCCGGTTGTCGTTCTGCGACGACCCACGCGAGGCGGTCGCCGGCGCCGGATTCGTGCAGGAGAGCATCCCGGAGCGGCTGCCGCTGAAGCACGAGCTGTACGCCGCGATCGAGCCCGCGCTCGCCGAGGGCACGGTCGTCGCCTCGTCGGCGTCGGGGCTGACCCTCTCCGAGCTCCAGCAGGGGTGGTCGGACCCGGGCCGGCTGGTTCTCGGCCACCCGTTCAACCCTCCGCACCTGATCCCGCTGGTCGAGGTGATGGGCAACGACCGCACCGACCCGGGCGTGGTGGCCGCGGGGCGCGCCTTCTACGAGTCGGTCGGCAAGGTCACCATCGAGGTCCGGCGCGAGGTCCCCGGCCACGTCGCCAACCGGCTCCAGGCCGCGCTGTGGCGCGAGGCGATCCATCTGGTCGAGGAGGGCGTGGCGACGGTCGAGGACGTCGACACCGCGGTCTCCTCGGGGCCCGGGCTCCGGTGGGCGGTGATGGGGCCGACGCTGCTGTTCCACCTCGGCGGCGACGACGGCGGTCTCGCGACGTTCTGCGAGAGGTACGCCGACAGCTTCAACCGGTGGTGGGACGACCTCGGCACCCCGCGGCTCGACGCCGAGACCGCACGTCGGCTGGTCGACGGTCTCGCCGCGTCCCGGCCCGGCGACCACGCGGAGCTCGTCGCCCGGCGGGACGAGCGGCTGGCAGCCGTCGTCGCCGCGACGCACGGCTCCGACGACGGCAGCCGCTGAGCAGTTCCTCCGATGCGCCGCGCGGTGACGACCCCCGGCCTACCCTCGCGGGGTGACGATCGCGCGAAGGGTCAGGTCGGTGCTGGTGCTCGTGGTCGCGCTGGCCCTCGTCGGGCTGGCGCCGACCGGCTCGGCCTCCGGCAAGCAGCGGCCGCGCTACCCGTGGCACACCCGGATCGTCGCGACGACCTTCTGGGTGGGGGAGATCTTCGACGCGGACGCCGAGGACGGCAGCCAGATGATCTCGACCTACGACGACCACTGGTACGAGAGCTACGGCGGCTGCGACGGACGGATCAGGAAGGGCGTCTGCACCACGGAGCGGCGGTTCAAGAGGGACGGCTGGTTCCCGCGCCACATGACGCCAAAACAGAACCCCTTCTACCTCGACCTTCCGTACGACGACCTCAACGACCCGGTCGGGTTCCGCCGCCGGGGAGACGTCATCCCGTGGGCGAGCCGACCTCGCTACGCCCGCCAGGTCGACAATCCCGACGTCAGCCTGATGAAGAACCGGTGGGTGCAGCTCCGGTCGCGCGGCCGCACCTGCTACGGCCAGATCCAGGACGCCGGACCCGGCAGGTACCACGACGCGCGTTACGTCTTCGGCCGCCGTGACGCCCGCCCGGCGTCGAAGCGCCACAACAACGCCGGGATGGACGTCTCCCCGGCGCTCAACGGCTGCCTGGGGTTCCGTTCGCTGAACGGCGACCGGGACAAGGTGTCGTGGCGGTTCGTCGAGTTCCGGGACGTGCCGCGTGGTCCCTGGCGGAGGATCGTCACCCGCTCCCGCTGAGCGGCTCACCCGGCACTGCACCGGGCATGGCAGAGGCGCCCAGCCGACGGGGGAGACAACTGGGCGCCTCGAGACCTATGCTCCGGAGAATGCTTGCCGTCTACAAGGGACTTTGGTCAGGCATGATGCACCGATGAGCATCCAGGACATCGGACCAGCGCCGCAGAGCTTCCAGCTCGAGGAGGCCACGGTCACCAACCGCAACTACCGGACGGTGGCGTGGACGGGGCGCTACCTCCAGCTGACCCTCATGTCGATCCCGCCCGGGGAGGACATCGGCCTCGAGGCGCACCCGGAGACCGACCAGTTCCTCCGGCTCGACGCCGGCCGCGGTCGCGTGCAGATGGGGCCCGCCGAGGACCAGCTCGACTTCGAGCAGGAGGTCGAGGACGGCTGGGCGGTCATGGTGCCGGCCGGCACCTGGCACAACATCACCAACATCGGTGACGAGCCCATGCAGGTCTACGCCGTCTACGCGCCCGTGCACCACGCTCCCGGGATCGTGCAGAAGACCGCCGACGACGCCGAGCGGGACGAGGAGTCCGGCGCGGACGAGCCGCCGCAGTGGTCGGTGCAGCCCGAGGAGCAGCCCGAGGACGAGCACGCCTGACCGCTGCTCGCCCACCCGCCGTACGGGTGGTCTGGGGCCGTCAGGTGAGCGGTGCGCGCCCGTCCGTTCGGCCCGTATCCCGCCGCCGGAGCCGCGCCTAACGTCGTCACGCAGGGTTCGGGTCCTGGAGGTGAGACGGCGGTGAGCACGCGACCGGACGGGCCGCTGCGGCCGTACCTCTTCACCGTCACCAGCGAGGTCGGCCGCGAGATCCACCTCGCGCTGCGGGCACGCACCGGCGTGCGCGACCGGTTCACGTTGTGCGGGCTCCCGGCCGCCGGACCGCAGGCGGCCGGCGCCTTCCTCGACCTCGGCTGCCACGACTGCGCGCTGCTCGCCGACGACAGCGGGCTGCGGGTGGCCGGGGACGACGAGGGCGCCGCGGTCAGCATCGAGGCGTTCCTCCGCCGCCACCCCGAGCGGCGCTGAGCGCGGCTGGGGGGACCCGCCGCCCCGAGTTCAGCCCAGCTTCAGCACCGGCCGGGTGCAATGGTGGTCCCTGAGCACCCGGAGGACTGATGCGCGTTCTTGTCGTCGACGACGAGCAGCGGCTCGCGCGGTCGCTGCGCATCGGGCTCGAGGCCGAGGGGTTCGCGGTGGACCTCGCCCACGACGGCACCGACGGGCTGTGGCTGGCACGCGAGCACGACTACGACGCGATCGTGCTCGACCTGATGCTGCCCGGCATCAGCGGCTACAAGGTGTGCGAGACGCTGCGCGCGGAGAAGGACTGGACGCCGATCCTCATGCTCACCGCGAAGGACGGCGAGTGGGACCAGGTCGAGGGGCTCGACACCGGCGCCGACGACTACCTCACCAAGCCGTTCTCGTTCCCGGTGCTGGTCGCCCGGCTCCGCGCGATCATCCGCCGCGGAGCCCGCGAGCGGCCGACCGAGCTGGTGCTCGGCGACATCCGGGTCGACCCCGCGGCACGCCGCGTCTGGCGCGGCGACGTGGAGATCGAGCTGACCGCACGGGAGTTCTCGCTGTTCGCCTTCCTGGCCCGGCACAAGGGCGACGTCGTCTCCAAGCGGCAGATCCTCGAGGCGGTGTGGGACGTCGACTTCGAGGGCGACCCGAACATCGTCGAGGTCTACGTCCGCCACCTGCGCAACAAGGTCGACCGGCCGTTCGGCCGCGCCGCGATCCAGACGCTGCGAGGCGCCGGCTACCGGTTGGCGAGCGACGGTGGCTGAGCCGCGCTGGGCGCGCGCCTCGATCCGGCTGCGCACGACGGCTGCCGCCGTGCTGGTGGTCGCGGTCGGGCTGCTCGCCGGCGCGGTCGCGCTGGTCCTGTTGGTGCGCGGCTCCCTCGCCGACGGCGTCGAGACGGGCGCCGAGCAGCGGGCGTCCGCGCTGGCCGCGGAGGTCGAGGCGGGACGGATGCCCGAGGGGGCGCCCACCGACGACGAGGACGACGACCCCGAGGAGCTCGTCTGGCAGGTGGTCGGCGCCGACGGGGCCGTGGTCGCCGGCTCGCAGCCGTTGCCCTTCGTGCTTCCGACCGGCGAGCGGGACGACCTGGACATCCCCGGGGCGGACCACCCCTACCTCGTGGTCGCCGAGGAGGCGGAGCGGGTCGGCGAACGGTTCACGGTCGTGGTCGCCGCCTCCCGCGAAGAGGTCGAGGACTCCACCGCCGCCCTCCTCGCACCGCTCGCGGTCGGGTTGCCGCTGCTCCTCCTGCTCGTCGGTGCGACCACCTGGGTGGTGGTGACGCGCGCCCTCGCGCCGGTCGAGCGGATCCGGGGCGAGGTCGACCGGATCACCGGCTCCCGGCTCGACCGCCGGGTGCCCGAGCCGCCCGCGGAGGACGAGGTCCGGCGGCTGGCGCGCACCATGAACCGGATGCTCGATCGGCTCGAGCGCGCGCGGGACCGCCAGCAACAGTTCGTCGCCGACGCGTCCCACGAGCTGCGCTCGCCGCTCTCGAGCATCCGGCAGACCGCCGAGGTGGCGCGGGCCCATCCCGGTGCGCTCCCCGAGGGCGAGCTCGCCGACGCGGTGCTCGAGGAGTCCGCCCGGATGCAGCGGCTCGTCGAGCAGCTGCTGCTGCTCACCCGGGCCGACGAGGGCGCGCTCGCCCGCACGCCGCACGACGTCGACCTCGACGACCTGGCGCTGGCCGAGGCCGAGCGGGTACGCCGGACCGGGACCGCCGTCGACACGGCCGGCGTCGCCGCGGGGCGGGTGAGGGGCGACGCCGGCGCGCTCGGGCAGGTCGTCCGCAACCTCGTCGACAACGCCGCCCGGCACGCCGCGAGCGCGGTCGCGCTCACCGTGCGCGAGGTCGGCGACCACGTCGAGCTGCTCGTCGACGACGACGGGGCCGGCGTGCCCGAGGCCGACCGGCAGCGGGTCTTCGAGAGGTTCGTGCGGCTCGACGAGGCGCGGGCGCGCGACGCCGGGGGGAGCGGGCTCGGGCTGGCCATCGTCCGGGACGTGGTGACTGCCCACGGCGGATCGGTGGAGGTCGGGGCGGCTCCCCTGGGCGGTGCGCGGTTCGTCGTACGGCTGCCGGCGGCAAGCGGACGCTGAACGCGGCTTCAGCGGCGTTCAGGTGGCCTTCAGCGACCGGGGCGCACCGTAGGGGAGTACCTGGGGCCTGAGCTCGAGCCTGGGCCCCCGCACCCGACGAGAGGAACCCCCGTGAAGAAGCCGAACCTCCGCAGCAAGCGCGTCATCGTCCCCGGCATCGCCCTGGTCGCCGCCCTGGCCGTCGGCGGCACCGTGTGGACCGCCACCGCCGACGACGTCCGCGGCGACGAGCGGGACCGGGTCGGTGCTGCCGCCCTCGAGGCGGTCGGTGGCGGCACGGTCCTCGAGGTCGAGACCAGCGACGACCCGGGCGAGGCCTACGAGGTCGACGTACGCGCCGACGACGGCACCGAGCACGACGTGGCGCTCGACGACCAGCTGGAGGTGGTCAGCCAGCACGCCGACGACAGCGATGACGACAGCGACCGCGACGACGACGCGGACGACGCGGACGACGCGGACGACGCGGACGACGCGGACGACGCGGACGACCGTGCGCTCTCCACCGCCGAGCGCGCCGCCGCCGAGAGGGCCGCGCTCGACGCCGTCGGTGGCGGCACCGTCCTCGAGGTCGAGGCCAGCGACGACCGGGGCGAGGCCTACGAGGTCTCGGTCCGTGCCGACGACGGCACCGAGTGGGACGTCGACCTGGACGCCGACCACGAGGTCGTCCGCAAGCAGAAGGACGACTGACCCGGTCCCTGCGCCGGAACAGCGAAGCCCCGCCCGGTCGGGGTGAGGTCCGGGCGGGGCTCGTGCCGGCTCGGCCGGCGCACTGCTCGTGACCCCCGTGGAGCCACGTTGCCGACGTCCCGGGTGGGGTGGGGTGATGGGGTGGTCCCGGACCGCCGGCGCGGCACGTGAGTGCCTCCTGGGGATGAATGTGACGGATGGTGCGGCCAGTTGCAAGTCGGTGTCCGTGATCCGGCCCCGCCACGCTGGGGCTTCCCAACGCCGCACAGGGGACGAAAAGGACGAGGTCTGGTAGAACGGAACTGCTTCGGGTAAGACCGGTGAACCGCGGGAATGACAGCTCAAGGACGGCCGGAAGGACAGCCTTGGTGAGCGATCCAGCAACCGACCCGGCACCCAGCTCGGCAGCCACGCCCGCGACGGGGTGGGACCGCGTCGGCTGACCGCCTTGCCTGTGTCTGTTAGGTTATTGCCTAAAGGCATTAGGAACGAGGGAGAGTGGTGGCACGCGCGGGGCTGAGCCGCGACCGCATCGTCGAGGCGGCCGCCGAGCTCGCGGACGAGGTCGGCTTCGCGCAGGTGACCCTGTCGGCGGTCGCGAGGAGGTTCGGCGTGCAGGTCGCGAGCCTCTACGCGCACGTCGACGGCGCCGACGACCTGCGAGCCGGCGTCGCGTGCCTCGCCCTGGAGGAGCTCGCTGACACAGCGGGCGGCGCGCTGGCCGGCCGGTCCGGTCGGGACGCGCTGGTCGTCCTCGGCGACGTGTACCGCGACTACGCCGCCGCGCACCCCGGGCGCTACGACGCTGCCCGCTTCCCCCTCGACCCCGCAACCGCCGCGGCGAGCGCCGGCCCGCGGCTCGCGGAGCTCACCCGCGCGGTGCTCCGCGGCTACCACCTCGGCCGTGCCGACGAGACCCACGCCGTGCGGCTGCTCGGCAGCGTCTTCCACGGGTTCACCAGCCTCGAGGCCGCCGGCGGCTTCAGCCACAGCCGCCCGGCCAGCTCGACGAGCTGGGCGCGGATCCTCGACGGCCTCGACGTCCTCCTCCGCAGCTGGGCCGCCGACGCCCCCGACCACTCCCACGCCCGAAGGACCACCCGATGACGATGACGACGGTCCCGCTCACCAGTGCGCTGCTCCGCGGCGCGCTCGACCTGCAGACGACCGCCCGAGGGCTCGTGCCGCGCCGGCTCCCCGCCTGGGAGGTGGCGCAGGCCGGGGACGGCCAGCTCGCGATGGCCGAGTCGCAGCCCTCCGGCGTACGACTGGTGATGGCCACCGCCGCGACCACGCTCGAGCTCGACACGATCCCCACCAAGCGGGAGTACGCCGGCGCGCCCCGGCGACCCGACGGCGTCTACGAGCTCCTCGTCGACGGGGAACCGTTCGGCCGGTCGACCGCGGACGGCGGTGACGTGGTCGCGATCGACATGGCGACCGGAGGGTTCGAGCACCGGCCGGGCGCGCCGGCCACGGTCCGGTTCGACGGGCTGCCCGCGGGTGAGAAGCGGGTCGAGCTCTGGCTGCCGCACGACGAGACCACCGTGCTGGTCGCGCTGCGCGCCGACGCTCCTGTCGACCCCGTACCCGCGGACGCGCCGGTCTGGCTCCACCACGGCAGCTCGATCAGCCACGGCTCCAACGCCACCCACCCCACCGGCACCTGGCCCGCCGTCGCTGCCCGGCTCGCCGGCGTCGACCTGCTCAACCTCGGCTTCGGCGGCAGCGCGCTGCTCGACCCGTTCGTCGCGCGGGTGGTACGTGACACCCCGGCCGACCGGATCAGCCTCAAGCTCGGCATCAACGTGGTGAACCAGGACCTGATGCGGGCGCGGGCGTTCCGGACCGCCGTGCACGGCTACCTCGACACGATCCGCGACGGCCACCCGACCACGCCGCTGCTCGTCGTCTCGCCGGTCCTCTGCCCGATGCACGAGGAGGTGCCGGGCCCGAGCGGGTTCGACACCAGCGCGCTGGCCGAGGGGCGGCTGTCCTTCGTCGCGACCGGCGACCCCGCCGAGGTGGCCGCCGGGAAGCTGACCCTCCGGGTGGTCAGGGAGGTTCTCCGCGAGGTCGTCGAGCAGCGTGCCGCCGACGACCCGGCGCTCTTCCACCTCGACGGGCGTGAGCTCTACGGCGAGGGCGACGCCGAGGCGCTGCCCCTCCCCGACGCGCTCCACCCCGACGGGGCGACCCACCGGCTCATGGGCGAGCGGTTCGCGCGGCTCGCGTTCGGCGACGGAGGGCCGCTTGCCCGCTGACATCCCCCTGGGTGTCACAGGACGCGGCCGGCCGGCGTCTTCATGTCGACCGAGTCGACACAGGAGGAACGATGACCGAGAACGCGCGAGTCCCCATGGCCGACATGTCCGGGGTCCAGGGCCGGCTGCTGACGCTGGCGGTCCGCAAGAAGCTGGGCCGGGTGCCGGAGAGCGTCGCGCGGATGTGGCACCACCCCAGGGTCTTCAAGGACATGGCCCGGGCCGGTGCCCGCAGCGAGAAGTGGGACCGGGTCGACCCCTCGTTGGGGGCGCTCGCGGTGATGGCCGCCGCGGCACACATCGGCTGCAGCATGTGCCTGGACCTCAACTACTTCCTGGCCCGGACCCGCGGGCTCGACGTCGACAAGGCGCGGGAGGTGCCGCGCTGGCGGGAGTCGTCGCTCTACACCCCGCTCGAACGGCTCGTGATGGAGTACGCCGAGGCGGTCAGCGGCACGCCCCCGGCCGTCACCGACGAGCTCTCGGCGGCGCTGCTCGAGGAGCTCGGACCCGACGGGCTGATCGAGGTGACTGCGAGGATCGGGTTCATGAACCTGGCAGCGCGGACCAACGTCGCGCTCGGGATCCGCTCCGAGCACTTCGCCGACTCCTGCGGCCTGCCGCCCCTCACCGAGCGGCCGGCCGCCGCGGCGTCGTGAGCAGCGACCCCTACCTCGACCACCGGAACCTGCTGTTCACGGTGGCCTACGAGATGCTCGGCTCCGCCGCCGACGCCGAGGACGTCCTCCAGGAGTCCTGGGTGAAGTGGTCGCAGGTCGACCGGTCCGCGGTGCGCGACCCGCGCAGCTACCTTGTCCGGATCGTCACGCGGACCGCGCTCGACCGGCTCCGGACGGTGGCGCGCCGCCGGGAGGAGTACGTCGGCCCCTGGCTCCCCGAGCCGCTGCTGACCGCTCCCGACGTCGCCGAGGACGCCGAGCTCGCCGACAGCCTCTCGACGGCGATGCTCCTCGTCCTCGAGACGCTGACGCCGACCGAACGGGCGGTCTTCCTGCTCCGCGAGGTCTTCGAGCTCGGCTACGACGAGCTCGCGGAGGCGGTCGGGAAGAGCGAGCCCGCGGTGCGCCAGATCGCCAGCCGGGCGCGGGCGCACGTCGCGGCCCGCCGACCGCGGGCCGCGGCCACCCGCGCCGAGACCGCCCGTGCGCTGGAGGCGTTCCTGCACGCGTTGGAGACCGGCGACCTCCAGCCGCTCGTCGACCTGCTCGCCCCGGACGTCGTGGCGCTCGGCGACGGCGGCGGGGTCAAGCAGGCGCTCCCGCGGCCGGTGGTCGGGGCGGACAAGGTGGCCGCGCTGATGCGCGTCGGCGTCCGCGGCGTCCGGGAGCTCGGCATGACCGGCTCGCTCGTCGAGGTCAACGGCTGGCCGGCGGTGCTGGTGCGGGTCGGCGACGAGGTCGACGCGGTGGTCACCCTGCGGGTCGAGGACGGCCTGGTGTCCGGGATCTACACCGTCCGGAACCCCGAGAAGCTGTCCGGCGTGCTCGAGGTCGCCACCCTGGCCCGCTGACGAGGGCGGGAACGCGTCCGGGGCGTGGCGGGGGCGTGGCACGATCCCTCGCATGGCTCCACGTGTCCACCAGCTCCGGCTGGTCGTCGAGGCGGACGACTACGACGAGGCGGTCCGGTTCTTCCGCGAAGTGCTCGGGATGCCCGAGGAGGCGGCCTTCGCCGAGGGCGGCGACGACCGGGTCGTGATCCTCGAGGCCGGCCGTGCCACGCTCGAGATCGCCAGCCCGGCGCACAAGCGGGCGATCGACGAGATCGAGACCGACGGGCTGACCGGCTCGTCGATCCGTGTCGCCCTCGAGGTCGACGACGCGCGCGCGACCACCGACGCCGCCGTGGCGGCCGGTGCCGCGCTGCAGGCCTCCCCGCGAGAGACCCCGTGGCGGTCGCTGAACTCGCGCATCGCCGCGCCGGCCGGTCTCGAGGTCACTTTGTTCGAGGAGCTCGAGGACGCGGCGACCCGTCGGCAGCGCCCGGGGTTCGCCACCGACGCCGACCGCTGATCGGCCCTCCGGCCGAGGCGGTCAGTCGCCGGTGCCGACGTCGACCATCCACGGCACGCCGAACTTGTCGACGCACATGCCGAACGTGTCGCCCCACATCTGCTTCTCGAAGGGCATCGTCACCGTGCCGCCGGAGGACAGCTTCTCCCAGTAGCCGGTCAGCTCGGCCTCGTCGGTGCCGCTGAGGCTGACCGAGATCGCGGTGCCCTGGGACGGCGCGTCACCGGGGGTGTCGCTGGCCATCAGCACGAAGCCGGAGTCGGTCTTGAGCATCGCGTGCATGACGTCGTTGTCGGAGAGCCCCTCGGGCGCACCGCCGTACTCCCCGAAGGTGCTGATCTGCAGCTCGCCGCCGAACACCGACTGGTAGAACTCCATCGCCTCCCGGGCGGTGTCGTGGAAGCTCAGGTAAGGGTTGAGACGCGAGGCCATCGCGGGCTCCTTCACTGCTGGTGGGCTTTCCGGCACCGTAGGCCCGCCCTCCGACAGTCCGCCACGGTCGCGTGGTCCCCCGCCGCCACGAGGGGCGGCTCGACACGAATCACGGCGCCACGAGTGGCGGCTCGGCGGAGACGACATCGTTGTGGAAATCGTTATCGACAACGATTGACACCGGCGGAGCGGGTGCGGAAACGTTCGGGCCAACGTGGTCCACGTCACACCGGGCGTGGCGCAACGAAGGGACTGTCTCGATGCCTAGGAAGACGCGCTCCGCAGCACTCGCTGCCCTCTGCGCCGGGGTCCTGGTCACCACCGCGGCCTGTGGCGGCGGGGATGACTCCTCGGAGGGTGGCGACGGTTCGACCATCACCTGGTGGCACAACAGCAACAACGAGCCCGGCAAGGGCTACTACGAGCAGGTCGCGAAGGACTTCGAGGCCGACCACCCCGGGATCGACGTCCAGGTCTCGGCCATGGCCCACGAGGACATGGTCGACAAGCTCGAGGCGGCCTTCCAGTCCGGTGACGTCCCGGACGTCTACATGGAGCGCGGCGGCGGCGAGCTCGCCGACCACGTCGAGGCCGGGCTGGTCCGCGACCTCTCCGAGGACGCCGCGGACGAGATCGAGGCGATCGGTGGCTCGGTCGACGGCTGGCAGGTGGACGGCCAGACCTACGCGCTGCCGTTCTCGGTCGGCGTCGTGGGCTACTGGTACAACACCGAGCTCTTCGAGAAGGCCGGCATCGAGGCACCCCCGACCACCATGGGCGAGCTGTACGACGTCGTCGACCAGCTCAAGGCCGCCGACATCACCCCGATCTCGGTCGGCGCCGGTGACAAGTGGCCGGCCGCCCACTACTGGTACTACACCGCTCTCCGCTCCTGCTCGCAGGACGTCCTCTCCCAGGCGATCACCGACCGCGACCTCTCCGACCCGTGCTTCGTGAAGGCCGGCGAGGTGCTCGAGGAGCTGCTCGCGCAGGAGCCGTTCAACCCCGGCTTCCTGACCACACCCGCGCAGGAGGGCGCCACCTCGGCGTCCGGGCTGCTCGCGACCGGCAAGGTGGCGATGGAGCTCCAGGGCCACTGGGAGCCCGGCGTGATGCAGGGGCTGACCGACGACGGCAAGGGGCTCGGCGCGAAGACCGGCTGGTTCCCGTTCCCGGCCGTCGAGGGCGGTGCGGGAGACCCGGAGGCCCAGCTCGGTGGCGGTGACGCCTGGGCGGTCGCCGAGAGCGCGCCCGACGAGGCGGTCGACCTGGTGAAGTACCTGCTCTCCGACGAGGTCCAGAAGGGGTTCGCGGAGAACGACATGGGGCTGCCGACGAACCCGGCGGCGACCGGCTCGGTCTCCGACCCGGCGCTCGCCGAGCTGATCGAGGTGCGTGACGCGGCACCGTTCGTCCAGCTGTACTTCGACACGGAGTTCGGCACCTCGGTGGGCGGCGCCATGAACGACACCATCGCGCTGCTGTTCGCCGGCAAGGCGTCCCCGCAGGAGGTCGTCGACGCGACGCAGCAGGCTGCCGACCAGGAGGGGTGAGCTGACCGTGGCGCAGACGGGAGCCGTCGCACCCGCGGCACCCGCCGCCGCTGAACCGGTCGCCCGACGCGCGGTGTCGCGCCGGGCGACCGGCCACCCCGCGGGCTCGGGCGGCTGGCGGAAGCGGCTCGAGATCCTCCTGTTCGTGACGCCGGCGCTGGCCCTCATGGCGGTCTTCGTCGTCTGGCCGGTGGTGGCGGCCGTGCGGATGTCGTTCTTCCGCTGGAAGGGCTTCGGCCCGATGGACGACTTCGTCGGCTGGAACAACTACGCACTGGTCCTCAAGGACCAGGTCTTCACCGACGCGGTGATGCACAACTTCGTCATCGTCGTGCTCTCGCTGCTCGTGCAGCTCCCGCTGGGCCTCGCGATCGCGCTGCTGCTCAACCGCAAGATCCGGATGCGGGGGCTGCTCCGCACCATCGTCTTCGTGCCCTACGTCGTGGCCGAGGTCATCGCCGGCGTGGTCTGGTTCCAGCTCCTCCAGCCCGGCTACGGCGTCGTCGACGGGTTGGTCTCCGCGGTCGGGCTCACCCCGCCCGAACAGGGGTTCCTCGGCACCCCGTCGCTCACCCTGTGGACCCTCTTCGTGGTGCTCACCTGGAAGTACCTCGGCATGGCGATCCTGCTCTTCCTCGCCGGGCTGCAGGGCGTCCCCGACGAGCTCTACGAGGCGGCGCAGATCGACGGCGCCTCGTGGTGGCAGGCCCAGCGCCGCATCGCGATCCCGCTGCTCGGCCCGACCATGCGCACCTGGGCGTTCCTGTCGATGATCGGCTCGCTCCAGCTCTTCGACCTGGTCTGGGTGCTCACCGGGGGCGGCCCCGCGAACGCCACGACCACCATGGCGACGTACCTCGTCAACCAGGGCACCGCCCGCAGCAACTACGGCATCGCCGGCGCCGCGTCCGTGGTGCTCTTCGTGGTGGCGTTCGTGATGGCGGTGCTCTACCAGATCTTCGTGCTCCGTCGCGACACGACCGAGGCCCGGTGAGGAGCGAGATGGCCACCGTCACGACCTCAGCCGGTCCGGCCCGCGCGCCCCGCCGCAGCCGCACCTTCGGCGGCGGCGGCCCGCTGGTCTACGGCCTCGCGGCCGTCGTCGTCGCGCTCACCCTCGGCCCGGTGCTGTACGGCGCGCTCGGCGGGTTCCGCACCAACGAGCAGCTCGCCCGCGACCCTGCCGGGCTCCCGGACCCGTGGGTGTTCTCGAACTACCAGGGCGTCCTCACCAACGACGCCTTCTGGCGCTACGCGGTCAACTCGACGGTGGTCGCGGTCGTCACCACCGTGGTGGCCGTCCTGTTCGGAGTGATGGCGGCCTACCCGCTGGCCCGCTACCAGTTCCGCCTCCGCGAGCCGCTGTTCCTCGTCTTCGTCCTCGGGCTACTCTTCCCGGCCGCGGTCGCGATCATCCCGCTGTTCATCCTCGTCACGCGTGACCTCGGGCTGGGCAACACCTGGTGGGGTGTCGCCCTGCCGCAGGCGGCCTTCGCGTTGCCGATGACCGTGGTGATCCTGCGTCCGTTCCTCATGGCCATCCCCCGGGAGCTCGAGGAGGCGGCGCTCATCGACGGCGCCAGCCGTGTCGGCGTCTTCTGGCGGATCGCGCTGCCGCTCTCCGCGCCGGGGATGATCACCGTCGGTGTGCTCGCGTTCGTCGCGTCGTGGAACGCCTACCTGCTGCCGCTGCTCCTGCTCCGCGACGAGATGCGCACGCTGCCGCTCGGGGTCGCCGACTACTCCACCGAGCACTCCGCGGACACCGCGGGTGTCCTCGCGTTCACGACGATCGCGATGATCCCTGCACTGGTGCTGTTCCTCGCACTGCAGAAGCGGATCGTGAGCGGGCTCCAGGGAGCGGTGAAGGGATGAGTCAGGAGGTGGGTCCACGCGTGCAACGGACGACCGGCAACCGGGTGACCATGCAGCAGGTCGCCGCGGAGGCCGGCGTCTCGGTCTCCACGGTCTCGAAGGTGATCAACGGCCGCTACGGCGTCGCGAGCGAGACGTTCGAGCACGTCACCGAGGTGATCAACCGGCTCGGCTACGAGGCGAGCCTCGTCGCGCGGAGCCTGCGCAACAGCCGCACCAACGTGATCGGCGTGCTCGTCGCCGACTTCGAGCCGTTCAGCACCGAGGTGCTCAAGGGCGCTGCCGACGCCATCCGCGGGACCGGCTACGAGCTGGTCGCCTACTCCGCCGGCGGTCGCGTCGACGAGCACGTGGGGTGGGAGCGCCGCTACCTCTCCCGGGTGATGGGCACCCTCGTCGACGGGGCGGTGCTGGTCACCCCCACCGTCACCGACGTGCAGTACGACGGTCCGGTGGTCGCGGTCGACCCGCACACCGGCCCCTCCCGGCTGCCCACCGTGGCCGCCGACAACCTCCAGGGCGCACGGCTCGGCGTGGAGCACCTGCTGGAGCTGGGCCACACCCGGATCGGCATGGTCACCGGCCGGCCCGACCTGATCTCCGCCCAGCTGCGCGAGCGGGGGTACCGCGAGGCGCTGGCCATGGCCGGCGTCCCCGTCGACGAGGCGCTGCTGGAGCGCGGGGCCTACGAGACCGACCTCGGCAAGGCCGCGGCCCGTGCGCTGCTGATGCTGCCCGAGCCGCCGACCGCGATCTTCGCGGCGAACGACCTCACCGCGCTCGCCACCCTCGAGGCGGCCGCCGAGCTCGGCCTCGACGTGCCCGGCGACCTGTCGGTGGTGGGCTTCGACAACATCCCGGAGTCCGCCCTCGCGCACCCGCCGATCACCACCGTCCAGCAGCCGATCCGGCGGATGGGCCACGACGCGATCGCCATGCTCGTCGCCCTGATCGCCGGCGACGAGCTCGCGGAGACCCACCCGATCCTCGACACCACCCTCGTCGTACGCCGCTCGACGGCACCGCCCCGCACCCCGCGGGACACCGCACCCGGAGGAACCAGATGACCGACTTGTGGCGCGACCCCGCCGCGCCCGCCGACGCGCGCGTGGCCGACCTGGTGGCGCGGATGACCCTGGAGGAGAAGGTCGCCCAGCTGTCGGGCGTCTGGGGCGTCGACCCCGACGTCGGCGACATGGCGCCGATGCTCCGCGACGGGATGGGGGAGATGGCTCCCTGGGCCGAGGTGATCGCCGACGGGCTGGGCCAGCTGACCCGGCCGTTCGGCACCGAGCCCGTCGACCCGGTCGCGGGGGCGCGGGCGCTCGCGGAGCGGCAGCGGCAGGTGGTCGCGGCCAACCGGTTCGGGATCCCGGCGCAGGTGCACGAGGAGTGCCTGACCGGGCTCAACGCCTGGCAGGCGACGATCTACCCGTCCCCGCTCTGCTGGGCGGCGTCCTTCGACCCCGGCCTCGTGGAGCGGATGGCGGCGCGGATCGGTGCCGACCTGCGCTCCCTCGGCGTCCACCAGGGGCTCGCCCCCGTCCTCGACGTCGCCCGGGACCTCCGCTGGGGACGCGTCGAGGAGACGCTGGGCGAGGACCCGTTCCTCGCCGGGCTGGTCGGCGCCGCCTACGTCCGCGGTCTCGAGGGCGCCGGCGTCGTGGCGACGCTGAAGCACTTCGCCGGCTACGCCTCCTCGCGCGCGGCGCGCAACATGGCCCCGGTGGCCATCGGGCCGCGCGAGCTCGCCGACGTGGTGCTGCCGCCGTTCGAGATGGCGCTGCAGGCCGGTGCCCGCTCGGTGATGAACTCCTACACCGACACCGACGGCGTGCCCGCGGCGGCCGACCCGGCGCTGCTGACCACGCTGCTGCGGGACACGTTCGGCTTCACCGGCACGGTCGTCGCCGACTACTTCTCGATCGCGTTCCTCCGCACGCTGCACAAGGTCGCGGAGAGCACCGAGGAGGCCGCCCGGCTCGCCCTCGAGGCCGGGATCGACGTCGAGCTGCCCTCCCCGAACGCCTACGCCGGGCCGCTGCTCGCCGCGGTCGCCGCCGGCCGCGTCGACGAGAAGCTGGTCGACCGGGCGCTGTTCCGGGTGCTGCAGCAGAAGTGCGAGCTCGGGCTCCTCGACCCCGGCTGGGCACCCGCCGAGCCGGCCGAGGTCGACCTCGACTCCGCCGAGGCGCGGCAGCTCGCCCTCGAGGTGGCCCGCCGCTCGGTGGTGCTGCTCGCCAACGACGGGACGCTGCCGCTCGCCGCCGACCGTCGCCTCGCCGTCGTCGGGCCGCGCGCGGACACCCACGAGGCGATGCTCGGCTGCTACTCGTTCCCGATGCACGTCCTGGTCCACTACGACGACGTCGACCGGGGCGTCGAGATCCGCACCGTGCGCGAGGCGCTCGCCGACGGCTTCGACGTCACCTACGCGCAGGGGTGCCCGGTCCTCGGCGGCACCGACGAGCAGATCGCCGAGGCGGTGGCCGCCGCGGCGCAGGCCGACGTGTGCGTCGCGGTGCTCGGCGACCAGGCCGGCCTGTTCGGCGGCGGCACCTCCGGCGAGGGGTGCGACGTCGCCGACCTTCGGCTCCCCGGTCGCCAGGAGGAGCTCCTCGAGGCGCTGCTCGCCACCGGCACCCCGGTGGTCGCGGTGCTCCTCGTCGGCCGCCCCTACGACCTCAGCCGACAGGTCGACCGGCTGGCCGCGGTCGTCTGCGGCTTCTTCCCCGGCGAGGAGGGCGCCCAGGCCCTGGCGGACGTCCTCGCCGGACGGGTCGCGCCGTCCGGTCGGCTGCCGGTCAGCTTCCCGGGCGCCGGCTCCACGCAGCCGTCCACCTACCTCGCCCCGCCGCTCGGGCTCCGCAACGAGGTCAGCACGGTCGACCCCACGCCGCTGTTCCCCTTCGGCCACGGCTTGTCGTACGGCGCCGCCACCTGGGGGTCGGTCGACGTGGTGACCGGGTCCCGGTGGCCGACCGACGGGGCGTGCGAGCTGGTGGTCGAGCTCGCCAACGACGAGGAGCGGTCCGTGTCCGAGGTGGTGCAGGTGTACCTGCACGACGTGGCTGCGTCCGTCGTACGCCCGGAGCAGCAGCTGGTCGGCGCGGCGCGCGTCGACCTCGACCCCGGCGCCCGGGCCCGCGTGCGGTTCACCCTCCCCGCCGACCTCACGTCGTTCACCGGACGGGAGCTGGTCCGGATCGTGGAGCCGGGCGCCGTCGAGCTGCGGGTCGGCGCCTCCAGCGCGGACCTGCGGGCGGTGCTCCCGCTCGACCTCGTCGGCCCGTCGCGCCAGGTCGGCACGGAGCGGGCGATGGAGCCGGTCGTGGTCGTCGAGCACCTCTGATGCACCACGACTGGCCGCTGGAGCAGGCCAGGAGCTACCTCCCCGCCCTCGCGGTCCCCGACGACCTGGAGGAGTTCTGGGCCGGGACGCTGGCCGACGAGGCCGAGCCGCCGGCGCTCGTGCCGGTCGACAACGGGCTCGTCGCGGTCGAGACCCACGACGTCACCTTCGCCGGCCACGGTGGCACGCCGGTCAAGGCCTGGCTCCACCTGCCGGCGGAGCCGCTGCGGACCGGACTGTTGCGGGCCGGACCGTTGCCGGGGGTGGTGCAGCTCCAGGGGTACAACGGCGGCCGGGGGCTGCCCCACGAGCACGTGTTCTGGGCGACCGCGGGCTACGCCCACCTCGTCGTCGACACCCGCGGACAGGGGAGCGGCTGGACGACCGGCGCGACCGCGGACCCCGCCGGGAGCGGACCGTCGCAGCCGGGCTTCCTGACCCGCGGCGTCGAGGACCCGCGCAGCTACTTCTACCGCCGGGCCTACACCGACGCCGTCCGCGCGGTCGAGGTGCTCGGTGGGCTGCCTCCTGTCGACGCCGAGCGGGTCGTGGTGGCCGGCGCCAGCCAGGGCGGGGCACTGGCCCTGGCCGCCGCCGCACTGGCGCCGTCCCGGGTGGCCGCGTTGCTCTGTGACGTGCCGTTCCTCTGCGACCTGCGCCGGGCCGCGTCGCTGGCCCAGACCGAGCCCTACCTCGAGCTGGTCCGCTACCTCGCCGCGCACCGGGACCGGGTCGAGGCGACATTCGCCACGCTGGCCTACTTCGACGGGGCCGTGCTGGCCCGGCTCGCGTCGGCCCCGGCGCTGTTCTCCGTGGCGCTGATGGACGTCATCTGTCCGCCGACGACGGTGTTCGCGGCGTACAACCACTACGCCGGGCCCAAGGAGATCGAGGTCTACGAGTACAACGACCACGAGGGCGGTGAGGCGTTCCAGCGCACTCGGCAGCTGGCCTGGCTCCGCACGGTGCTCGGCTGACCCCGTCACTGGCAGCTTCCCGCCACCAGGTGACCGAGACCTGTCAGCGCCGCTCGTCCTCGTTGTCGTCGGGGACCACCATGGGGCGGTGACCTCGCCCCTCCCCGAGCGCGTGGAGCTCCGGCTGCCGGTGCGTCCTCCGTTCGCCGCGGGCGCGCTGCTCTCGTTCCTCGCCCACCACGTGGTGCCGGGCGTGGAGGTCGCGGGCCCGGGGTGGTACGCCCGCACCCTCGACCTGCCGCACGGCCCCGGTACCCTCCGGCTCGAGCTCGCCGATCCGCCGGCCGGACCCGCTGACCACGTGACGGTCTCCCTCGCCCTGGCCGACCGGCGCGACGTCGAGGAGGCCGTCGCCGCCGCCCGCCGGGTCGTCGACGCCGACCACGACCCGGCACCCGTCGACGCGCACCTCGGCGGCGACGCCGTCCTCGGCCCACTCGTCGCCCAGCGGCCGGGGCTGCGGGTGCCGGGCCAGGTCGACGCCGCAGAGGTGGCGGTGCGGACCGTGGTCGGGCAGCAGGTCAGCGTCGTCGGCGCCCGCACGGTCACCGGGCGGCTGGTCGCCGAGCACGGCACCCCGGTGGCCACCGGCGTCCCCGGTCTGACCCACCTCTTCCCGGCGCCCGCGGTGCTCGCCCGGGTCGACCCGGCGTCGCTGCCGATGCCCCGCGCCCGGGGCCGGGCGCTGACCGGGCTCTGCGCCGCGCTCGCCGAGGGCGCGGTCGCCCTCGGTGGGGACCCCGACCCCGCCGACGTACGCCGGACCCTGCTGGCGCTCCCCGGGGTCGGGCCGTGGACCGCCGACTACGTGGCGATGCGCGCCCTGGGCGCCCCGGACGTCTTCCTCCCCACCGACGTCGGGGTCCGCCGGGCGGCCACCCTCCTCGGCCACGACCTCGCGACCGTCCTCGCCGCCACCGAGGCGTGGCGGCCGTGGCGCTCCTACGCGCTGATGCACCTGTGGGCGATCCTCATGCCGTGACCGCCTCCCCGCGGAGATCCGGCGGTCCTACCACTGGCGCGCGTCGAAATGTGCGTAACCACCCGCGAACGGGAACAAGGTCCTACGGTAGAAAGGACGTCAGCTCCCAGCGGGGAAGGGGCCGAGATGAGCAGGGGTGCGTCGCGCGAGCTCGATGCTCTGCGCAGCCTCCACCAGGTCTTCACCGCGATCCACTCCGGGCAGGACCTCGCGGAAGTGCTCCAGCGCGCTGCCCAGGGCGTCGTCGACGCGCTCGGCTTCCAGGTCGCGGTCATCGACTTCGTCGACCCCTACGGCTACGTCGAGGCGCTCGCGGTCGCGGGCGACGAGGACGCCTGCCGGGCGCTGAAGGGGCGCCGCGTCTCCCTCGACGAGCTCCAGGACGAGTTCGCGGTGGCCGAGGACTGGGGGCTGCTGAAGTTCGTTCCCCACGACCGGCTGCCCGAGGGCGCGGAGTACAGCTGGGCCCCCGACTACGAGCCGCTCGAGGACCCCGAGGCGTGGCACCCGCTCGACGCCCTCATCGCGCTGCTGCAGGGGCCGACCGGCGAGATGCTCGGCATGCTCAGCGTCGACCTCCCCGTCGACGGTCGCCGGCCTAACCACCTGACCCGCCAGGTCCTGGAGATGTTCGCCGTCCAGGCCGGGCTCGCGATCTACCACGCCCAGGAGCGCGAGCGGCTCCAGGAGCGGGTCCGGCTGGCCGCAGCCACCCGGCGCATCGTCGAGACCGCGTCCCAGGAGCTCGACCTCGACCGGGTGCTGGAGGCCTGCTTCGAGCCCCTCGTGGACGGTTTCCACGCCGACCGCGTCGTGATCCGGGTGTTCGACGTCGACGTCGAGGGGCCGCACGGCGAGCGGCTCGCGACCGAGGGCGCGACGTACCCGCCGGGGATCCTCGGCCACCTGCCCGCCCTGCTCGCCGGCGAGCGTGGCGAGACCAGCCGGGCCCGCGGCGCGCGGATGCTCGACCTCGGCGAGCGCGTGGCCTGGGCCTGCTGGCCGGCGCGCCGCTCCGTGGTGGTGGGCGAGCTGGGCGACACCACCTCCGGGCTGCTCGACGAGGCCGAGCGGGGCGCGGTGCTCGAGATGGTGCACGGGCTCGGGGCGAGCAGCATGCTGCTCGTGCCGCTCGGCGCGGGGCCCGAGGTGCTCGGCACCGTCGCGCTCTTCCGCGCCGACGCGTCGTCGGGGTGGAGCGAGGCGGAGAACGAGGCGGCCCTGGAGGTCGGCCGCGAGCTCGGCCGCGTGGTGCACCGGACCCGGCTCTACCAGCGCGAGCGCCAGCTGGTGACCGAGCTGCAGGAGCTCGACCACTACAAGGTCGAGATGATCGGGACGATCACCCACGAGCTGAAGAACCCGCTGACCTCGATCTCCGGCCACGTCGAGCTCCTCGAGGACGAGGGGGTCGCACCGACCAGCGTCGGCGCGATCGGTCGCAACGTGCGGCGGCTGCAGCGGCTGGTCGGCGACCTGCTGCTGCTCAACAGCGTCCAGGACCCGCAGCGACCGTTCGCCCCGTCACCGCTGGACCTCGGCGCCCTCGTCGAGGAGGTCGGCGACCTGCTCGCGATCCAGGCGTCGCGCCGCCAGGTCACCCTGGACACGAGCGGCGTCGGCCAGGCGATCCGGATCCTCGGCGAGCGCGACGACGTGCTGCGCCTGCTCACGAACGTCATCGGCAACGGCATCAAGTACACCCCGCAGGGCGGCGTCGTCCGGGTCGCGGCGCGCGCCGTCGACGGCCGCGCGGAGTTCACCTGCCAGGACACCGGCATCGGCATCGCCGAGCACGACCTCAGCACGCTGTTCGACGAGTTCGACCGCGGCTCCAACCCGGCGGCCCACGCGCAGCCCGGCACCGGGTTGGGGCTGGCGATCGTGCGCCGCATCGTCGAGCGGCACGGCGGCACCGTCGAGGTCGAGTCGTCGCTCGGCAGCGGCAGCACCTTCCGGGTCACCCTGCCGATGCCCGACGGTCAGGAGGCCGCTGCGCCCGACGTGACCCAGGGCCACTCGTTCCGGATCGGTTGAGCCGACCAGGGTGAGCCGACCGGGCTGAGGGCTCAGCGGGGCCGCACCGTGATCAGCACCGGCCGGTGGTCCGAGCGGCCTCGCGTCAGGCACCGCTGCTCGACCAGCTCCACGGCCTTCGGGTCGTAGCCGAACCCGTCGATCCGGCCGCCGCGCACGTTGGTGTCCCGGCACGGGGAGCCCGCCTGCCAATTGGTCCGCAGCCCGGCGCGGCCCAGCGACCTCGCCGCGCCCCACCCGTGGCGGCGGCGGTCGAGCCGGTCGTTCCAGTCGCCGCCGAGCAGCACCGCCCCCTCGTCGCGGAGCTGCTCCACGAGCGTGCCGAGGTTGCCGGTCATCGTCCGGTACAAGCTGCGCAGCACCAGGTGGCGCAGGGCTCCGTGCGGGAGGTGGACGGCCACGACGGCGTACCGGTGGCCTCCGGACTCCTCGAGGACGACCCACGGCAGCGCCCGGCCGTACCGCGGCCCGGCGAACCCGTCCGCGGCACCGGCGTCGACCAGCCGTACGGTGTCGCGGCGCCAGGCGATCGCCGAGGAGTACGGCGCCGGCCGGTGCACCTCCCAGCCCGGGAGCCACTCCTCGAGCGGGCGGCTGCGGACCTCCTGGAGCAGCAGCACGTCCGCGCCGCTGGCGGCGACCCGCTCGAGCTGGCGGCGGGCCCCGCGCTCGCCCATGGAGAAGGCGATGTTCGCGGTGACTGCCGTGATCGCGCCTGGCGGGTCGGGGGTGGGCTCGGCTGTCGGGGTGGGCGTCCCGGTCGGGTCCGTCGGCCCGGCGCTCGGGGTCGGTCCCGGCGTCGGGGGCGCCGGGGTGTCCCCGCCGCGGGGCAGCGCGGGCAGCACCACCAGCACTGCGAGCGTCGCCAGCGCGGCGACGGCGGCGAGCAGCGCGACGAGGCGGCGACGGGTGGGGCGCGGAGTCACGGTGCTACCTTCACCGACCGTGCGTTCACCCGGCCCGGTGGGGCTCGTCCTGGCCGGCATCGTGTCGGTGCAGGTCGGTGCCGCGCTCTCCAAGGGGGCGTTCGACGAGGCGACTCCCACCACGATGGTGTGGGTCCGGCTGGCCACCGCGGCGCTGGTGCTGCTCGCCTTCGTGCGTCCGCGGTTCGCGGGGCGCACCCGCCACGACCTGCTCGTCGCGCTGGCGTTCGGCGCGGTGCTGGCCTTGATGAACTGGGCGTTCTACCAGGCCTTCGCGCGCATCCCGCTCGGCCTCGCGGTGGCGATCGAGCTGCTGGGGCCGCTGAGCGTGGCGCTGGCGACCGGCCGACGACGCTCCGACGCCTTGTGGGTCCTGCTCGCGGGCGCGGGGGTGGCGCTGCTCGGGTTCGAACGGTCGGGGGTCACCCTCGCCGGGGTCCTCTTCGCCCTGCTCGCGGCCGGCTGCTGGGCGGCGTACATCCTGCTGAGCGCGGCGACCGGACGGGTCTGGCCGGGGCTCTCCGGCCTGGCGGTCGCCAGCCTGGTCGGCGCCGTGGGGCTCGGGTTCTACGCCGTCCCGGCCGCCGGCGGCGACCTCCTCGACACCTCGGTGCTGGTGACCGGTGCGGTCGCCGGGCTGCTCTCCTCGGTCGTGCCGTACAGCCTGGAGCTGATCGCGCTGCGAACCATCCCGACGCACGTCTTCGGGACGCTGATGAGCCTCGAGCCGGCGGCGGGCGCGATGGCCGGGCTCCTGCTGCTCGGTGAGGAGCTCGGCCTCGGCCAGTACGCCGCGGTCGCCTGCATCGTCCTCGCGAGCGCCGGCGTCGCACGGCGAGCGACCCGGGTGGCGGTGGCCCCGGACTGACCAGGGTTGCCCCGTACCGCCGGAGGGTACCTCTGGAGTGTCAGCGGTCACACCTGCCACAGGCCTTCCCTGTGCCGCACCTGGAGGGGTCAGTCATGAAGCTGCGCAAGAACGGCGGCGCCACCGCTGCCGACACCCACGACACGCACCACACCCACGACGCCGGCACGACCGGTACGGCGGGCGGCACGGCCGAGACCCGGGGGACCCACCCGGTCGGCCCCGACCACGCCAAGGACCGCTCGGGTGCGGCCGCCCTCGGGGCCCCCGCCCCGCACCGCGGCCACGTCGAGGCGAAGGACCGGTTCGGCGGGACGAACTGGGGCGCCTCGTTCTTCGGCTGGCTCGTCGCGATCGCGTTGACGATCCTGCTGACCAGCATCGTCGGGGCGGTCGTCGCGGCGGTCGGCTCCGGCCAGGACGTGACCCAGACCGACGCCGAGCGGCAGGCCGGCACCATCGGGATCACCGCCGCGGTGGTGCTGCTCGTCGTGCTGGCGCTCGCCTACTACACCGGCGGCTACGTGGCCGGCCGGATGTCCCGGTTCGACGGAGGCCGGCAGGGGCTCGGCGTCTGGCTGATCGGCCTCGTCGTCACGATCCTCGCGATCGGGCTCGGTGCGCTGTTCGGCTCGGAGTACAACATCCTCGACCGCGTCGACCTGCCGCGGATCCCGATCTCCACCGACCAGCTCAGCTGGGGCGGCGCGATCACCGCGGTCGCCGTGGTGGTGCTGACGCTGCTCGCTGCGATGCTGGGCGGGAAGGTCGGCCACCGCTACCACGACAAGGTCGACCGGGTCGCCCACACCTGACCGTCGACTCCTGCTGGCGGGGAGGGTCAGCCGCGCCCGGCGCCCTCGACGGCGCGGGTCACCGCGTCCGCCACCGGGACGTCGCCGCCGACGAGCTCCCACTGCTTGCGCACGGCGCGCTCGTCGTCGAGCACCGCGACGATCACGGCCGCCACGTCGGCGCGGGGGATGGTGCCGCGCTCGACCTCCTCGGCGAGCAGCACGGAGCCGGTGGCAGGGTCGTCGGTGAGGCCGCCCGGCCGCAGGATCGTCCAGTCGAGGTCGCTCTCGCGGAGGGCTCGGTCGGCACCGCGCTTGGCTTCGACGTACGCCCTCCAGACCTCCTGGGTGTCGTCGGGCAGCTCGTTGTCGACGCCGATGGCGGAGACCTGCACGAACCGGCGGATGCCGGTGGTCTGCGCGGCGGCGATCGACTTCAGCGACCCCTCGAGGTCGACGGTGCGCTTGCGGTCGATGTTGCCGTCCGGGCCGCCGCCGGCGGCGAAGACCACCGCGTCGCACCCGGCGAACACCTCGGCGAAGCCGTCGGCGTGCTGGTTCTCGATGTCCAGGAGCCGCACCTCGGCGCCGGCGGCCTCCAGCTCGGGGCGCTGCTCCTCCTTGCGGACCAGCGCGACCGGCGTGTGGCCGGCCTCGACCAGCAGCGGGTGGAGCTGGCGGGCCACCTGTCCGTGGCCCCCGACGACGGCTACTCGACTCATGCCGGCCAACGTAGCCCGCACCGCCTGAGGATCAGTCGGTGGCGCGGACGGCGACGGGCTCCACCTCGGCGGCGTCGGCCGACCGCGGGACCAGCGCGGCGATCGCGATGCCCAGGAAGGCCGCGGCGGCGCCGACGAGGAAACAGAGCTGGAAGGCGGAGCGGGACGGGAGCTCGAAGGCGCCCATCGACGTGGTCGAGCTGGTCAGGAGCGCGACCATCACCGCGGAGGCGGTCGTGGTGCCGATCGAGCGCATCAGCCCGTTGATCCCGACGGCCGAGCCGGCTTCGTGCAGCGGGACGGCGTCCATGATCAGCGTCGGCATCGCGGCGTAGCCGATCCCGACACCGGCGGAGGCCACGCACGAGGCGACGAGCAGCTGCCACGGGGCGTCCATCATGAACGCCGCCAGCAGGTACCCGGAGCCGAGCACGGCGGCCCCGATCATCAGCGTCACCTTCGCGCCGGCGTCCCGCATCAGCCGCGCCGACACCGGTGCGAACACCAGCATCATCAGCCCGCCCGGCGCCATCCAGAGCCCCGCCTGGAGGACCGTCTGGCCGAGCCCGTAGCCGGTCGCCTCGGGCAGCTCGAGGAGCTGGGGGACGACGATCGCCTGGGCCATCATCCCGAAGCCGACCGCGACCGCCGCGAGGTTGGTGAGCAGGACAGGCTTGCGTGCGGTCACGCGCAGGTCGCAGAGCGGCTCGTCGCGGGTGAGCTCGAAGCGCGCCCAGACCGCGAGCAGCAGGACGCCGCCCGCCATCGCGCCCCAGGTGCGCCCGCTGTCCCAGCCCCACTCGTTCGCCTTGGAGATGCCGACCAGGAAGGCCACGAGCCCGGCCGTGAGGCCGAGCGCGCCGACCACGTCGAAGTGGCCCCCGTTGGCGTCGTGGACGTGCGGGACGAGGAACACCGTGCTCAGCACCATCAGGGCGGCGAGCCCCACGGAGACCCAGAACAGCGCGTGCCACCCCCACCCGTCGGCGATCCAGGCGGAGAGCGGGAGCCCGATCGCCCCGCCGACGCCGAGGGTGGCGCTCATCGACGCGATCGCGGTGCCCGTCAGGCGCGGCGGCGTCACCTCGCGCATCAGGCTGATGCCGACCGGGACGAACCCCATGGCCAGCCCCTGCAGGGCGCGGCCCACGAGCATCGGGAGCAGGGCGTCGGACATCGCGCAGACCGCCGAGCCCAGGAGCAGCACCGCTGCGCTGCCGACCAGGGCCCGCTGCTTGCCGAAGAGGTCGCCCAGGCTGCCGGCGATCGGCATCGCCACCGCCGAGCCGAGGAGCGTCGCGGTGACCACCCAGGAGGCGTTGGCCGGCGAGGTGTCCAGCAGCTCGGGGAGCTGTCCCTGGATCGGGATGACGAGCGTCTGCATCAACGAGGCGGCCATGCCGCCGAAGCAGAGGACGACGACGGTGACCAGGGCGCGGTCGGTGGCGGTGGAGGTGGCGGGCGAGCTGGGGGTGTGCGCGGAGCTCAAGCGGGGTCCTTCGAATCGTGTGTATCGTGCAACGATCCAGTGGACCATGGCGTCGCCCCGCTGTCTCCGTGAGGTACGACTCACCCCTCCCTTTGGAGCCTTGCGGGCAAGCACCCGACAATCGAGGGGCGATGCCCGACGACACCTACAAGACCCTCGACCTCGCGCTGCGGATCGGCGAGATGCTGCTCTCGTCCGGTGCCGGGGCGGCCGACGTGACCGCGACGATGCTCTCGGTCACCCACGCGCTGGGGCTCCGCGGGGTCTCCGCCGACGTGACGTTCACCGAGGTGTCGCTGGTCCACCACCCGGTCGGGGAGGGGCCGGCCGTCGTGCAGGTGCGGCACGTGACCCACCGCGAGATCGACTACGAGGACCTCACGCTCGTCGACCACCTCGTCCGCGACCTCGTCACCGGGGTGATCGACCGTGACGAGGCGCGCACGCAGATGAACCGGCTGACCTCGTCCGGCCACCGCCGGCCCCGCTGGGCGGTGACGTTGGGGTGGGGCGTGATGGGCGCCGGTGTCGCCGTGCTGCTCGGTGGCGAGCTGCTGGTGATCGCGCTCGCCTTCGTCGCCGCCTGCCTGATCGACCGGATCCAGCGGTACCTGACCGTGCGTCGGTTCCCGATCTTCTACCAGCAGGTCGCGGGCGGCGCGGTCGCGACGCTGCTCGCGGTCGGCGCCGCGGCCACCGGCGTCGGGGTGAACCCGTCCCACGTCGTCACGGCCGGGATCGTCATGCTGCTCGCCGGGATCGGCTTCATGGGTGCGACCCAGGACGCGCTCACCGGGTTCCCGCTCACCGCGTCGGCCCGGATGATGGAGGTCGTGCTGCTGACGGCCGGGATCCTGGCCGGGGTGAGCCTCGGCCTGACCGTCGGCGAGCTGCTCGGCTTCGAGCTCGGCCGCGTGCAGCCCGGCGCCATCGGTCTCGCGGAGGCCTCCATGATGGCGTTCGGCGCAGGCGTGACGGCCGCCGCCTTCGCGTTCTCCTCCTACGCACCGCTCCGGGCGCTGCTCCCGGTCGCGGCGGTCGGCGCGTTGGGCACCGGTGCGTACGCCGCCGTGGGCAGCGTCGAGGTGGGCCGCCCATGGGCGTCGGCGGTGGCCGCGGTGTTCATCGGCGTCGTGAGCTACTCGGTGGCCGGTCGCGTGCGGGTGCCGCCGCTGGTCGTCGTCGTGCCGGCGATCGTGCCGCTGCTCCCCGGGCTCGCGATCTTCCGCGGCCTCGCCGGGCTGGCCGACGGGGGCAACGGGATGCTCCACCTGGCCACGGCCGGCGCGACGGCGATCGCCCTGGCGGCCGGGGTGATCCTCGGCCAGTACATCGCACAGCCGCTCAAGCGCGAGGCCCGCAAGCTGGAGACCCGGCTCTCCGGCCCGCGCCTGGTCGGCCCGCTCCGCGTGCGCGCCGTACGACGGGCCGCGGGGCGTGGCTGAACGACCGGCTGCGCAGTCGGGCTTCCGCTAGCTGTTCTTCTTGGCGGTCGCCTTGCCGCCCTTGCTGCCGGCCTTCTTCTTCTGGGCCGTCGTCCCGCCCTGGGAGCTGTCGCCGCCCGAGCCGCTCTTCTTGCCGCCCTTCTTCGAGGCGTCGGGCGTGTTGGCGATCTTGGCGGCGCGCTCCTTGGACATCCCCTTGTCCTTGAGCGCCTCGTACTGCTTCTCGTTCTTGACGTTCGCTGACTTGCTCGGCATCGCGGCCCTCCGTTCGTTTCAGCGCGACACTTACCCGGAGGCGGCGCTCGTCACGCACCCAGCCACAGGTGGGCGGCGACCAGCTCGACCGGGAGCACCTCCGCGAGCAGCCGTACGTCGTCCTCGTCGTCGTGCGGGTAGCGGAGCACGTACGACGCGGCGGGGAACGCCCCTCCGACCGCGACCACCTTGGTGCCGCGCGGGCGGGTCCACTCGAGGATCCCGTCGTCCCACCGCGACCCGGCGAAGACGAGCAGCCGGTAGTCGGTGTTCTTGGTCAGGTAGACGTCGACGTGCGCCCAGTCGCCGGCCTCGCAGCCGACGGCGGCGCGGCGCGGCCCCTCGCGGAGCATCAGCGCGGACTGCTGCGCCGAGGAGAGTCGGCGTGCGGGTGCGGCGAGGTGTACCCCGTGCGGCCCGTCGAGCAACCCGGTCACCGCGGGCAGCCAGCTGCTCGTGCCGTCCAGCAGGGCGGCCGAGGCCTCCGCCGCCTTCGCGACCGTGGTGGCCAGCGCCCCGCGGTCGCCGCCGGTCAGCCGGGCCTCGAGGGCGAGGAGCTGGACCAGCGTGTGCTGGAAGCTCCGGCACGCGACACCGCCGACCTCGGGCCCGGCCTCCATGAGCACCGTGGCGTCGCACCGCTCGGTCAGCGGCGACCCCGGGGTGTTGGTCAGGGCGACCGTCCGGCAGCCGGCGGGGAGCCGGTCGAGGGCGTCGAGGGTCTCGCGCGAGGATCCCGTGGCCGAGATCGCGACCACCAGCGTCCCCGGGCCCCACGACGGGACGAGGTCGCTGCTCGCCAGCTCGGCCACCGCGACGACGCCGCGGGCGCGGAGCCGGGCCGCGGCGACAGAGGCCGCGTAGGCGGAGGAGCCCATGCCCAGCAGGACGACCCGTTCCGGCGCCGGTCCGGTCGGGGCCCACGGGTCCTCGGCGCGCAGCCGGTCGGCGAGCGCCGCCAGCACCTCGGGCTTGCGGTGCAGGTCGGCGAGGAACCCTTCGGGGCTCATCGGTCCACCTCCTCGAGAAGGGCCGGCAGCGCGGCCACGGGGACGTACTCCCACCGGGGTAGGTGGGTGGCGGCGTAGACGAACTCCCGGCACACCTGCTGGAGCCGGAACGGCCGGACCAGCGCGGGCTCGAGGAGCTCCCTGCGTCCAGCGCCCGCGGTGGTCGCGCGGTAGCCGGCGAGGAACGCCTGCTGCTGCGCGCGGGCGAGCCGGGCGACGACCTCCGCGTCGTGGTGCGGCTCGTGGCGGCGCAGGACGAGGGCGGCGTGGTGCAGCGACTGGACCATGCCGGCGACGTCGAGGGCGGCCGGTCGCAGCGCCAGCCGCTCCTCGGGAGCCACGACGGGGTTCCCGTCGAAGTCGGTCACGACGTACTCGAGCCGCCCCGTCCCATCGCCCCTCCCCGTCCCCGCAGTGCCCGGCACCGCCCGGCGCAGCAGCTGGCCGACGTGCAGGTCTCCGTGGACGCGGGTCACGAGCGCCTCGCGCGCGGTCGCCGCGGCCCACCCCTCGGCGAGCGCGGCGCGCAGCCGGGGCGCGGCGCTGGCGAGGAGGTCGTGCGCGGGCCCACGGGTCACCGCGAGGGCGCGCTCCACGTCGTGCTCGGCCGCGGTGCGCCAGTCGGCGACCTCCTCGGCTGCGGCCGGCCGAGCGTGATCGGCCAGCGCGACGTGCAGCTGGGCGACGAGCTCGCCGGCGCAGCCGCCGCTGTCGGCGACCCGCTGCTCCGACCCCTCCTGGACCGCTTGACGCAGGTCGTCGACGGCCCAGGTCCAGCCGTCGGTGACGCCGGGCAGGAAGGAGACGACGGAGGCGACGAGCCTCGGCGCGACCCCGCCGCCGGGGCGCCACTCGACGAACCCCCACGGGCGCGGCGTCCCGCTGAACCGGCGGCGCACCAGCTCGGCGAGCACGGTCGGCGCGGGGTGCGGCCCGGGCTCGGCGAGGAAGGTCCACTTGACGACCGCTTGCTCCCCGACGACCACGGACTCGTTGGTCTGGTCGACGGTCACGGCCCGCTCGCCGGCCACCGGGTCGGCGTGCCACGCGGTGACGACGAAGGCGCCGTCGCGGCGGGAGCCGCCCGCGAGGAGGGCGAGCAGGGCCTCGGACGCCCCGTCACCCTGGCGTGCCCGGCGCACCCCGGAGCCGTCGGCGACCAGCGGCACGGGGTAGCTGCGCCCCCGGTCGTCGAGCACCACGGCGAGCCACGTGTGCGGGCCGAGCGGGAGCGCGTCGGCCAGCGCCGGCGGGCCCGCGGGCTGCTCGTCCCCGTCGGACCGGTGGGCGGGCAGCAGTGCGGACCATCCTGCGCGGGCCACCGCGCGGGGCAGGTCGACGACGCCGCGCGGCCGGGAAGCCGCGTCCGTCACCTCGCGGGGGCGTGCGACAGCCCGACCTGCTCGATGATGTCGGCGCCGCGGGTCAGCCCGTCGCGCTCCCGGATCCGGGCCCCCATCGCGTCCATCCGCGCGCGCAGCTCCGTGTCGCCGAGCAGGCGCTCGATGGCGCCGTTGAGCTCCTCCGGCGTGAACTCGTAGGTGGCGAGCCGGACGCCGAAGCCGAGCTCGTGCATGCGCTGGGCGTTGTCGTACTGGTCCCAGAACAGCGGGAGCAGCACCATCGGCTTGCCGAAGTGCAGCGACTCGGTCGTGGTGTTGTTCCCGCCGTGGGTCACCACCAGGTCGACCTGCGGGATCACCTTGGTCTGCGGGAGCGTCTGCTCGCCGACCATGTTGTCGGCCAGCTTGATCCTGTCGGCCTGGGGGCCCTTGCTCACGATGAACCGGTGAGGGCTGTCGGCGAGGGCGTCGACGAGCCGCTGCATCAGCTCGACGTCGGCGCCGCCGAGCGAGCCGAGCGAGACGTAGACGAGCGCCGAGCCCTCGGGGCGGTCCGCGACGGCCTCGGGCAGGACGTACTCGTCGTCGGTGCGGCGCACGCTGGAGTCGATCCGGTGCCAGGAGCCGTCGAGCGGGCGGCGGTCGACGTAGTCGGCCTCCTCCGGGAAGACGTAGATGTTCGCGGCGTTGTCGCGCGGCATGAACTCCAGGTAGGGGAGCGGTGCCGCACCCTGCTCGACCACCCAGGCGTTGAACGTCTCCCACATCTCCTTGTGGGTGCGCTCGAACTCCTCGCGGAACGGCGCCCACGAGGCCGGGTCGTCCTGCGCGAGCCCTGACAGCGGGGGCGCGATGCTGTCGCCCGGCACCTCGAGCGGGTTGCAGGAGACGATGCGCACGAAGGGCGCGCCGCTGGTGGCGAGCGCCGGGAACAGCACGACGTTGTCCTCGACGAGGACGTCGGGGCGGACCTCGTCGATGATCTTCTTCAGCGCCGGCTCGGCGTACACCGCGCCGTCGATCAGGGCCTGGTACGTCGGCTTGACGAACGTCGAGAGCTGCTCGGTCGTGGTCTTGCGGAACTCCGGGGCGGTCTCGGCGATGAAGTCGGTCCAGAACTGGCCGGCGTCCTCCTCGCCCGCGTCCGGGTCGGGGGCGGCGAGGTCGACGAGCCGCTCCTCGAAGCCGAGCGGCTCGAGCTTGCCGGCCCACGAGGACTCCGAGGCGAACACGACGCGGTGGCCGCGCTTGACGAGGAGGTCGCCCAGGCCGATGCACTGGTTGGTCGGCCCGTAGGCCGACTCGGGCAGGAAGAGCACGGTGAGGCTGCGGGCTGCGGGCTGGTCCGGCATGGCGGTTCTCCTGTGTCTCAGGTGGGTCGGTCAGGCGGGCACGGTGGCAGGGACGTCGAGGGGGTGCGACGTGGCGAGCCGCGCGTAGTCGAGGATCAGCTCGGTGGCGACCGCGTGGTCGATCGTCGCGTGGCGGGCGGCCATCCGGTAGCCGTAGGCGTCCTCGAGGGCGACGATGTTGCGGCCGATCGTCTGCGAGTCGTGCTGCAGCGTGAACGTGCCGCTGGCCGCGCCGGACTCGAGGATGATCTGGTACATCGCGACCTGGCGGTCGTAGAGGGCGGTGAGCATCGCGGCGTACACCGGGTAGCGCGACGCTGCGCCGCCGAGCGCGCAGAGCAGCTTCACGTCGTCGTCGTCGGAGTCGCGCGGGAGCCCGGAGGCAACCGTGACGACGAGCTTCTCCGCCGGCGACGACAGCCCCTGGACCGCGCGGACGCGGTTGTCGAGGAACCGCTCCATCACCGCGCGGTTCGCCTCGACCAGCAGCGTCTGGACGTCGGGGAAGTGGTAGAGGATCGCGCCCGACGTCAGCCCCGCCATGTCGGCGATGTCCTTCAGCCGCACGTCGGCGCCGTGCATGACGACGGCGCGCTGGGCTGCTGCGAGCAGCCGTTCGCGGCGCTGCTGACGGCCGTTGGCCATGGGGACGCGTCCCTCCTCCCTCGGGGTGGGCGTCACTGTGTCACGACCCGAGCGGAATTTGAAGGTTCATTCAGAAAATGGTCCGGATGCGTGTGTGAACAGCATGTTTCGGGTCTTGCGAAATCTGAACGATGCTGCAATCTTCTGCGGAACCGGCGTCGTGGGGGCGTCGGGCCGTCGGGGGAGAAGCGGAGATCCAGATGAAGAGCACGGTGTGGCGCAGGCGCGCCGCCTTCCCGGTCGCCGTCGCCAGCTCGCTGGCGCTGGCCCTGTCCGCCTGCGGCGGTGACGACGAGGGCGGCAGTGCCGAGGAGCCCACGGCGATCGACACCGAGGCCGACCTCAGCGGCCAGGAGATCGTCGTCACCAACTGGGCCGAGTACATGCCCGAGAACATCGCCGAGCTCGTGAAGGAGGAGACCGGCGCGACCGTCAAGGTCACCGAGCACGCGACGAACGAGGAGATGGTCGCCAAGGTGACCGGCTCCGGCGGCGAGGGGCTCGACGTGATCTTCGGTTCGCAGCCGTTCCTCGAGGCGTTCGCCAAGGAGGGGCTGCTCGAGCCGATCGACCCGCAGTACCTCGAGAACTGGGAGAACCTCGACCCGAAGGCGCAGGAGATCTCCGAGGTCGACGGCCAGACCTACTGGGCGCCGTACACCTGGGGCACC
This sequence comes from Nocardioides caldifontis, assembly GCF_008087345.1. Taxonomy (GTDB): domain Bacteria; phylum Actinomycetota; class Actinomycetes; order Propionibacteriales; family Nocardioidaceae; genus Marmoricola_A; species Marmoricola_A caldifontis. Next base: position 699,516 of record NZ_VHIB01000001.1, read on the forward strand.
ACCGGCATCTGCTACCGCGAGGACCTCGTCGACGAGGCGCCGACCAGCTGGATGGACCTCCTCGAGCCCGAGGACAAGTACAAGGGCAAGGTCACGATGATGGGCACCGAGCGCTGGGCGGTGCTGCCGGCGCAGAAGGCCCTCGGCTACTCGCTGAACACGACCGACCCCGACGAGATGGAGGAGGTCAAGCAGCTGATGCTGAAGGCCAAGCCCAACCTCCTCGCCTACGACGACACCACCTTCTACGAGCGGCTGATCAGCGGCGAGGCCGTGATGGTCGAGGCCTGGGACGGCTGGTGCAACTACGGCATCGCCGAGAACCCGGACATCAAGTTCGTCGTCCCCGAGGAGGGGTCGGACCTCTTCGTCGACGGGATGGCGATCCTGAAGTCGTCGAAGAGCAAGGAGGCGGCGTACGCCTTCATCGACACGATCCTCGATGCGGAGAACCACGCCTGGGCGGCGGAGAACATCCTCTACGGCGTGCCGAACAAGGCCGCGATGGACTCGCTGCCGAAGAAGCTCACCCAGCAGTTCACCACCCTCGGCGAGCGCCGGGAGGAGATGCTCGAGGGCGAGAACATGACCGACATCGGTGACGCGGCCTCGCTCTACAACCAGATCATCACCGAGGTCACGGCCTCCTGATGACCAACCAGCCGGCTCCGGCCGGGCGCGTCCCCCGTCGCGTCCCGGCCGGAGCCACCACCGACCGGCGCCGGCTGCTGCTGGCCCGCCTGGCGTCGCGGCGGGAGGCGTTCGTCCTCCTCACCCCGGGGCTCCTGTTCTACGCGTTCCTGGTCGCCTGCCCGGTCGGGCTGGTGCTGGCGTACTCGGTCGCCACCCGCGGCCGGTTCGGCGGGGTCGAGTGGGGACTCGACCTCTCGAACTACTCGCGGGCCCTAGAGCCGCTCTACCTCGAGGTGCTCCGCAGCTCGGTCGGGATCGCGCTCCTCGCGACCTTCGTCGCGCTGCTGATCGGCTACCCGACGGCCTATGCGATCTCGCGGCTCCCCGGGCGGTGGCGCACCGTCGCCCTGGTGCTCGTCGTGGTGCCGTTCTGGACCAACTTCCTGATCCGGATGTACGCCTGGATCGTCCTGCTCAACAGCCAGGGGCTGGTCAACGACGCCCTGCACGGGCTGGGGATCATCGACGAGCGCGTCGGGCTGCTCTACACCGACGGCGCCGTGGTGGTCGGGCTGGTCTACGTCTACCTGCCGCTGATGATCCTGCCGATCTACGCCGCCATCGAGCGGCTCGACCGCGAGCTCCTCGAGGCGTCGGCGAACCTCGGCGCGAGCCGGCTGCGCACCTTCTGGAGCGTGCAGCTGCCGCTCACCCTGCCCGGCGTGATGACCGGCTGCATCCTCGTGTTCGTCCCGAGTCTGGGGAACTTCGTGGTCCCCGAGCTCCTCGGCGGAGGGAAGACCGTGATGGTCGGCAACCTGATCCGCGACCAGTTCCTGCGCGCCCAGGACTGGCCCTTCGGCTCGGTCCTCGCGATGGTCGTCGTCGTCGCGCTGCTCGGCCTGTTCCTCGTCCAGGCCGTGGTGACACGGCGGATCGAAGGGCCGGCACGCCATGGCTGACACGCTCGCGCGCACGGTGGCCTCCTCGCCGCCCCGCAGGTCCGGCGGGCTCGGCGGGCTCTGGGTCCCGCTGGTGATCTGCTTCGGCTTCCTCTACGTCCCGATCGCGGTCCTGGTCGCGATGTCGTTCAACGGCGGCGGCTCGGCGTTCACCTGGGACGGCTTCAGCTTCCGCTGGTACGCCGAGCTGGCCGGCGACGGGCGGCTCAAGAGCGCGGCCGTGACCTCGTTGCTGGTGGCCGGTGGCGCGACCGTCGTCGCCACCGTCCTCGGCACGCTGCTCGCCGTCGGGCTCGCCCGGCACACGCGGTCGCGGCTGCTGGAGGCGTCCGCGATGGCGCCGGCGATCCTCCCGGACCTGCTGCTGGCCATCGGGCTGCTCTCGTTCTTCTACGTCGCCTCGGTCCCGAAGAGCACGTTCACCGTGCTCCTCGCCCACGCCGCCTTCGGCACCGCCTTCGTCGTCGCGGTCGTCAGGGCGCGGCTCGCCGGCATGGACTCGAGCCAGGAGGAGGCGTCCCGCGACCTCGGGGCCGGTGGGTTCACGACGTTCGTTCGGATCACGCTGCCCTCCATCGCCCCGGCCGTCGTGGCCGGTGCGCTGCTGGTCTTCACGTTGTCGCTCGACGAGTTCGTGATCGCCTTCTTCACCGCAGGACCGACCACCCAGACCCTTCCGATCGCCGTCTACTCGATGGTCCGGACCGGTGTCACCCCGGAGATCAACGCGCTCGCGACGGTGCTCGTCGCGGTCAGCGTCCTGGTCGTCGTGGTCGCCGCCCGGGCGATCCGCGTCAAGGAGCGACCATGATCGAGAGCCCTCCCGCCACCGCGCAGCCCACGGCGGCGACGGCGCCACGCACGCCCCTGCTGGAGATCGACGGCGTGAGCCGTGCCTTCGGTGAAGTGGTCGCGCTGGATGGTGTCTCGCTGACAATTGCGGAGAACGAGTTCTTCGCGCTGCTCGGCCCCTCCGGTTGTGGGAAGACCACGCTGCTGCGGTCGATCGCCGGGTTCGAGAGCCCCGACTCCGGCTCCATCCGGCTCGGCGGCGACGACCTGCTCGGGCTCCCGCCGAACCGGCGTCCGGTCAACCTGATGTTCCAGTCCTACGCGCTCTTCCCGCACATGTCGGTGGAGAAGAACGTCGCCTACGGGCTGGAGCGGGAGCGGCTGCCCAAGGCCGAGGTGCGCCAGCGGGTCGACGAGGTCCTCGAGACCGTCGGGCTGGCGGCGCTGGCGAAGCGGCGTCCTGCGCAGCTCTCGGGAGGGCAGCGGCAGCGGGTCGCCCTGGCCCGGGCCATCGTGAAGCGGCCCCGGCTCCTCCTCCTCGACGAGCCGCTGTCCGCGCTCGACCGCAAGGTCCGCGCCGAGATGCAGCTCGAGCTCAAGCGGCTCCAGCACGAGGTCGGCATCACCTTCGTCGTGGTCACCCACGACCAGGAGGAGGCGATGTCGATGGCCGACCGGATCGCCGTGCTCGACGGCGGGCGGGTGCAGCAGGTGGCCGGCCCGGTCGAGCTCTACCGCCACCCCGCGAACCTCTTCGTCGCGGGGTTCATCGGCACCAGCAACCTCGTGGCCGGCCGGTGGGACGGCACGTCGTTCCGCACGGCGGTCGGGATGCTGCCGGTGAGCGAGGCGCGGCGCCAGAGCGCCGACGATGCGGCGTGCCTCGTGGTGCGGCCGGAGGACGTCCGGATCGGTGACCCCGGCACCGGGGTGCTCGACGGCGTCGTCGCCGACGTAACCTTCCAGGGCGGCGGGACCCACGTGGCCGTGACCGTCCCCGGGCTCGACGCGCCCTTCCGTGTCGCGGTGCCGGGCGTGCCGCCGCTGGCGCGCGGCGACGCCGTGTCCCTCGCGTGGGACACCGCGGTCGTCGTCTCGGGGTCCGGCCGGTGACGTCAGGGGCAGGTGACCCGCTCGCCGAGGCCGCGCCGCGGCCGGTCTGGTGGGAGGGGCGCGAGCGCACCGCGCCCGAGCCCCTCGTCGGCGCCACGACCGCCGACCTCGTGGTCGTCGGCGGCGGGCTCACCGGGCTGTGGGCCGCGATCGTCGCGCTCGACGAGGCCCCGGGGCGCAGGGTCGTGGTGCTGGAGAGCGGCCACGTCGGGGCCGGAGCCTCCGGCCGCAACGGCGGCTTCGTCTCCGACTCGCTGACCCACGGGCTCTCGCACGGTGTGGCCACCTGGCCGTCCGAGCTCGGCGAGCTGGTCCGGCTGGGGCGGCAGAACCTCAGGGAGATCGACGACTTCGTCGCCGACGAGAAGATCGACGCCGACTTCCGGCTCTGCGGCAAGACCACGGTCGCCACCCGCCCGCACGAGGTCGAGGCGCTGCGGCGGCTGGCCGGCCTCCAGCGGGAGCACGGGGAGGAGTCGACGTACCTCACGGCCGAGCAGGTGCGGGCCGACGTGGACTCGCCGACGTACCTCGCCGGCCTGCGGACCACCGTCGGCGGCCTCGTCGACCCGGTCGCGCTGACCCTGGGGCTCCGCGACGCGGCGGTCCGGCGCGGTGCGGTCGTGCACGAGGCCTCGCCGGTGATGCGCATGGAGCGCGACGGCACGGTCCTCTGCGTCACGCCGAGCGGCGCCGTCCGTGCCGACCAGGTGCTCCTGGCGACCAACGCGTTCAAGCCGCTGCTCCGCCGGCTGCGCAGCTACGTGCTGCCGGTGTGGGACCACGTGCTCGCGACCGAGCCGCTGTCGGCCGAGCAGCTCGCGCGCATCGGGTGGCGGGAGAACCAGGGGCTCACCGACGCGGGCAACCAGTTCCACTACTACCGGCGGACCCCGGACGACCGGATCCTGTTCGGCGGCTACGACGCGATCTACTACTTCGGCAACGGCAGCGACGCCGCCAAGGAGCAGCGCGACGCGTCCCACCGGCTGCTCGCACGTCACCTGCGGGAGACCTTCCCGCAGCTGTCGGACGTGCGGATCACCCACCGCTGGGCGGGGATGATCGACACCACCTCGCGGTTCACGCCGGTCTTCGGGACCGCGATGGGCGGCCGGGTGGCGTACGCCGTCGGCTACACCGGGCTCGGCGTCGCCGCCTCCCGGTTCGGCGCCCGCGTCGGGCTCGACCTGCTGGCGGGACGCGAGACCGAGCGGACCGCGGTTCCGCTGGTCCGTCGGCGCCCCGTGCCGTTCCCGCCCGAGCCGCTCCGGTGGCCGGCGGTGCAGGTCACCCGGGCGGCGCTCGCGCGCGAGGACAGGACCGGCCGCCGCGGCCGGTTGCTGCGGACCATGGACCGCTTCGGCGTCGGTTTCAACAGCTGAGAGGACGGCAGATGCTCACCCGCACGTTCGAGGGGATGTTCCTCGGCGGCTCGCCCGCCCGAGGGTCGGGGGCCCCGGTGTCGCTGGTCGACCCCGCGACCGGCCTCGAGGTCGCGGCGGTCCCGCAGTCCACGACCGCCGATGTCGACGCCGCCGTCACCCGCGCCGCGGAGGCCTTCCCCGGCTGGTCCGCGCGTACGGCGGGTGAGCGGGCGCGGGTCCTGCTCCGGCTTGCCGACCTCCTCGAACAGGACAGCGAGCTGCTGACCGAGCTCGAGGTCTCCGAGACCGGGAAGCCGGTGCCGGTGTTCCGAGACGGCGAGCTCCCGTTCGCCGCCGACAACCTGCGGTTCTTCGCCGGTTCCGCACGGTCGTTGGAGGGCACCGGCGCCGGCGTCCTGAGCGAGGGGTTCACCTCGATGCTGGTCCGGCGCCCGCTCGGCGTCGTGGCGGGCATCGCGCCGTGGAACTTCCCGCTGATCATGGCGATCTGGAAGGTTGGCCCGGCGCTCGCCGCCGGCAACACCGTGGTGCTGAAGCCGGCGCCGCAGACCCCGCGCACCTCCTTGCGGCTCGCCGAGCTGGCAGCGGAGGCCGGACTGCCGGCGGGCGTCCTCAACGTGGTCACCGGCGGCGCCGACGTCGGCCAGGCGCTGGTCACCGACCCGCGGGTGGCGATGGTGTCGATCACCGGCTCGCCGGGCGCCGGGCGCGCGGTGATGGCGGCGGCAGCGGCGACCACGAAGCGCGTCCACCTCGAGCTCGGCGGGAAGGCGCCGGCCGTGGTGTTCGCCGACGCCGACCTCGAGGCCGCGGCAGGTGCGCTCACCCTGGCCGCGACGTACAACTCCGGGCAGGACTGCACCGCGGCCACCCGCGTCTACGCGGAGGACGGCGTCGCCTCCGAGCTCGCGTCGCTGATCGCCTCGCGGATGGAGTCCGTGCGGTGGGGCGACCCCCGGGACCCGGCCACCGACATCGGTCCGCTGGTCTCCGCCGACCACCGCGCCCGGGTGCACGGGTTCGTGGAGCGTGCGGTCGATGCAGGGGGCCAGGTGCTGACCGGCGGTTCGGTGCCTCCTGGTGCGGGGTCGTACTACCCGCCGACGCTGGTGACCGGCGTCCCGCAGTCGGCCGAGATCGTCCAGCAGGAGGTGTTCGGCCCCGTGCTGGTGCTCAGCTCGTTCTCCGGGGAGGACGAGGGGGTCGGGCTGGCGAACGACAGCGCCTACGGGCTCGCCTCCTCGGTGTGGACCGCCGACGTCGGCCGCGCGCTCCGGGTCGCCCACCGGATCGAGGCCGGGGTCACCTGGGTCAACGATCACCTGCCGATCGCCTCCGAGGCCCCGCACGGCGGCGTGAAGGGCAGCGGCTTCGGCAAGGACATGAGCCACGAGGCGGTGCTGGAGTACACCTCCACCCAGCACGTCATGGTCAAGCACGCCGTACGGGAGGCGCACGACTCGTTCCGTCCCGCCTGACGGGATCCTCTCCGGCGGAGGGAGTCCTCTCCGGCTGAGGGGTTCCTCACCGGCGCCCCGGGCTCCGAACCGATGACTTCGGGGCGCCGGGGGGGGTCACCCTCGTCAGTGACGGGTGCGAGGAGGTCCGAGATGGCGGTGGTCGACGACGTCCGGCCGTTGGGCAGCGAGCTCGAGCGGTCCTACGAGGTCTACGTGCGCGGCCGGCTGAAGTTCCGCGTCGGGCAGATCGTCTACGTGGCGTTCTCGCGCGACGAGCGGGAGATGGGGTTCGGCTTCCCGAAGGAGGAACGCGCCGCGCTGGTCGCGAGCGCGCCGGAGATCTTCTCCATGCCGCCCACGTCCGAGCTGCGGTTCAACTGGGTGGTCGCCGACCTCGAGGCCCTCGACGCCACGGAGGCCCGCGAGTTCGTCGTCGACGCCTGGCGGATGGTGGTGCCGAAGAAGCTCGCGGCCGCCTACGACCTCGCCCACCCGGACGGGCCCTCATGACTCGGCCCTCTCGATGGGGAGCCACAGCTCGCAGGTCGCGGTGCTGAAGTCCTCGGCGCGATCGAGGACGGCGACCACCGACGGGCCCGGCCTCAGCCGCCAGGGGTTCGAGGGGAACCACTCTGTGGCGGTCGCGGCCCACATCGTCTGCAAGGTCGACGGGTAGGGGCCGGAGGAGCAGAAGACCGCCCAGCTCCCTGCCGGTGCGTCGACGGCGTCGAGGTCGTCCGGTGTCGGCGTCTCCGCGGTGACGGCGACACCGTGCAGGTAGGTCAGCATGCTGCCCTCGGCCCGGTCGGCGTCGAGGTCGTCGCTGACCGCGAGGATGCCGGCCGGCTCGGTGTTGCCGAGCTCCTTGAGCCGCAGGTGCTCGTCGGCGGGGATCGACTCGACGTGCGACTTGATGTGCGGGTTCTCGCCCTCGTAGATCAACGGCACGCGGGCGGCGTGGCCGACGAACTTGAACGCGGGGCGGTCGACGATGCGGGTGTCCATGGGGGTGCTTCCTTCGACGGTCAGGTGGAATTTGAGCTGGGGTTGGCTGCGAAGCGGCCCGCCGTCACGCCGTACGTCTCCCGGGCTGACGCCGTGCACCGCCCGGAAGGCTCTCCCGAACGCCTCGGTCGAGCCGTAACCGTGACGGACCGCCACGTCCAGCAGGTCGTGGCCGGCGATCACGTCGGCCGCGGCGACGGTCATGCGGCGGCGTCGGTGGTACTCCGACAACGGCATGCCGGCGAGCGAGGAGAACATGCGGCGCAGGTGGTACTCGGTCGTGCCGTGCTCGCTCGCGAGCCGGTGCACGTCGATCTCCTCCGCGTGGTCCTGCTCGACGAGCTCGACCAGCCGGTTGAGTGCTGCGATCACGTGGCCTCCTTCGGGATCGATCTTGGCTGCTGCGTGCGGGAGCGCACCCGACTTTCGGGGACCGATCGGATCAGCGGCTCCTATTGGCGTCTGTTGATCCTGCGGTTGCGGGTGATGCAGGCCTTGCCGTCGCTGGCGTACTCGGTGGTGTAGCGGGGGTCGTGGACCATCCGGTGGTGCCGTGGGCAGAGCATCGTGCCGTCTTCGACGGTGGTTCGGCCGCCGCGGGACCAGGGTTGCTTGTGGTGGGCGTGGCAGAACGACGCAGTGCTTGTCGCGGGAGGCCATCGCGATGCGTTGGGGGTGGGTGTGCAGCCGGGTCCGGCGGCCCTGGTCGAGCACCACCGACCTGGAGTCGAGGACCTGGGGAATGATCCCGGCCCGGCACGCCAACCGGCGGGCTGCGCCCACGCTGATGGTGCCGCCGGTGGACAGGGTCGCGACTCCGAGGCCGCGTTCGAGGACGTGGAGGGGGATGGTGACCAGCACGGTGCACAGGCCGCCGGACTCGGGGAGCTTCCTGGTCGGGAACCGTTCGAGCAGCTCGCAGAGGGCATCGCCGCGGAGCTCGTCGAGCGGCCGCGCTTGGGGGAGACCCGTTTCGTCGTCGACCTCGCGGACGATCGGGTCGGGCCGCTTGAGTGACATCAGGGCGTCGAGGGTGACCTTGAGCATCGCCCCGTGCGCCGAGGGGATGGTGAACCGGCCGTGGGTGGAGCCGTGGCGGTCGTCGTACATCACCAGCACTGTCTTCGCCGCCGCCCGGGCTTCTTCGCGTTCGAGCTGCTGGGCCAGCGCGGCGTCGGCGCCGTCGGGGTCGATCACGTGGTGCAGGTGCCGGGCCAGCCGCTTGAGCGCCACCGCGTCGAACTCCCCGGCCAGCCCGATCAGGTGGGCCTCGGCACGAGCCGGGTCGACCGCACCCACCTCAGCCGGCAGCCCGTCGACGGCCTCGATGATCACCCGCGCCTGCGCCCCGTCGACCCGGCCGGCGATCGCTGCGGTGGCGGTGGCCTCGAACGACGGGAGCCGCTGAGCGGTCTTGACCAGCTTCCGCGCCTCCCCGCCCGGCACCCGGGTCGCCTGGGTCAACCACGCCGCGGTGCTGGTCGCGGCGGTCTCCTGCGCGACGTCGACGATCTCGGCGTGCGCGAGCAGGGCCAGCTTGAGCCCGTCCAGCCGGGCCTGCGCCGAGGCGATCTCGGTCAGCGCATCGGCGGTGTCGGTGGTGCCGAGCTCGAGGAGACCGATCCCGCCGGCCAGCGCGGTGTCGAGGACCTCGTGGATCCGGCCGGTGGCCCAGTGCACCCGGTTGGGGCGTTGGTGGACCGGCAGCTTGCTCTCCATGGCTGCACGCTACGGCCCGCCTCCGACAGTATTCGAACAGCATCGAACGGCTGTGGAGAAGACGGGAAGTGCGTCGGCAGGACCCGCCGGCCCGGGACCAGATCGCGGTGAAGATGCGACGGCTCGGCGCCGATCGCCGGTGAAGATGCGACGGCTCGGCGGGGATCGGGCGTGAAGATGCGACGGGTCGGCGCCGAACCCGCGTGAGATGCGACGGGTGGGCGGCAGAACGTGGGGGAAGATGCGACGACTCGCGGGTGAGAGGAGGGGCGGATGGCGGTGCTGCTCGCCCTCGTCTCGGGCGGGTTGTGGGGGAGCGCCGACTTCCTCGGCGGGCTGCTCTCCCGGCGGAGGTCGGCGTACGCCGTAGTCGGTGCCTCCCAGGTCGCCGGGTTGCTGGCGGCCACGGTGGTCGCCCTGGTGAGCGGCGGGTTCCACTCCCCGTTGGGCTGGGTCGTGCCGTCGGTGCTGGCCGCGGCCGGTGGCTCGATCGCCCTCGTGGCGTTCTACGCGGCGATGGCGAGCGGGACGATGGGGGTCGTCTCGCCGATCGCGGCGCTGGGGGCGATCGTCCCGGTCCTCGGTGGCCTGCTCGCCGGGGAGGAGCCGTCCGCGCTGGCCGGCGCCGGGATCGTCGTCGGGCTGCTGGGGGCCGTGCTCGCGAGCGGCCCCGAGCTGAGGGGCGGGACCGGCGCGAGGCCGTTGCTGCTCGCGGTGGTGGCCGGGTTCGCGTTCGGCTTCGGGATGCTGTTCATCGCCCGCGGTGCCGAGACCGACGCGGTGATGACGGTGTGGGGGATGCGGCTGACGGGCGCGTTCCTCTTCCTGTCGGTCGCGGTGGCGCTGCGCAGCACCGGTGGGCTGCGGCTCGCCGACACCGGACCGCTGGTGGTGGTGGGCACCGGCGCGGTCGGCGCCAACGTCCTCTTCGGGCTCGCCAGCCAGCTCGGCTACGTGAGCATCACCTCGGTGCTCGCGTCGCTCTACCCCGTGGTCACCGTCCTCCTGGCCCGTGCGGTGCTGCAGGAGCGGATGCTCCGGGTGCAGTACGCCGGGGTGGCCGCCGCCCTCGCCGGCGTCGCACTGGTGTCGGTCGGCTGAGGACCGGTCGGCCGCAGATCAGGGCCTGATGTCGAGAACCGCGTGACAGCCTCGTCCCCGGTGCAGGAGACGACGCGACCACGAGAGGTGCAGCCATGACGCGCATCAGGAACTTCGACCACGTCGGCATCACCGTCGCCGACCTCGACGCGGCGACGGAGTTCTTCGTCGACCTGGGCCTCGAGGTGGAAGGCCGCACGACGATCGAGGGACCATTCATCGACACGGTCTGCGGCATCCCCGGCTCGCGAAGCGAGGTCGTCATGCTCCGGATGCCCGAAGGCGGGACCAAGCTCGAGCTCGGGAGCTTCGTGACCCCGGACAACGTGCCCGGCCCGCCGGACGCGATGGCCAACGAGGTCGGCATCCGCAACGTCTGCTTCGAGGTCGACGACCTCCAGCAGGCGGTCGACCACGCCGCGGCCAGGGGATACGGCCTCGTCGGCGGCATCGGCGAGTACGAGGGGATCTGGAAGATGGCCTACGTTCGCGGGCCGGAGGGGGTCGTCGTCGCCCTCACCGAGCGGATCGGCTGAGCGGGCGGCGCGGGACACGTAGGCTCGGCCTGCCAGCCGCTCCTGACGCAACGAGGAGGCTCCGTGTCCCGCGCGGCATCTCGACTCCGGACCGCCCTGCCCGCCTCGAGCCGCACGGCGGTGGGCGCGACGGTGGTCGGCGGTGTGCTGACCGGGCTGGCCTCCGCTCCCGAGCGCGTCGGCCGGCTGTTCCGCCGCCGGTTCCCGATGGTCGCGGTCACCGGCATGACCGGCGTCGGCAAGAGCCAGCTCGTCGATCGGCTCACCCGGCGCAGCTCGTCCGGCGGCGTCGCCGAGGTGGGGTCGGCGGTGATGGAGCGCCGCACCCGGCGCTCCGCGCGGCTGCAGGGGTTCCGCTTCCGGGTGGTCCCCGGCGACAACGCGGCGACGCGGCTCGGGGCGCTTGACGAGGTCTTCCACGACGAGCCCGTCGACGGGGTCGTCCACGTGGTCGCGAACGGCTACGCGACGCCGAGGCGCCCGGCGGGCACCACGGGCACGGCGGTCGCCACCCGCGAGGATCAGCTGGCCGCAGAGCTCGAGGACTGGACCATCACCTCGCACCGGATCGCCTCGATGGCCGTCCGCCGGGACAAGCCGATCTGGCTGGTGATCGCGGTGACGAAGGCCGACCTCTACCCCGACGAGGTGGACGAGGCGGTCGCCTACTACTCGCCCGGCAGCGGCACCCCCTTCGGCGACAAGGTCGACGCGCTGCGTGCGCTGGCGGGCGGCGCGAAGCTCTCGATCGACGTGCTGCCGGTGTCGAGCGAGGGCGGCGACCGGAAGTCCGCGCTCTCCGCCAAGCGGGCGCAGGCGATGGTCGACGCCCTGGCGACGCGGCTCGCCCAGCTCAGCGGCCACGTCTGAGCAGGATCAGCTCCGTCCGGTCTCGATCGCGTCGAGGTCGCGGACGGCGAAGCGGTGGTGCTCCCACTCCTCGCGGAGGATCACGTGGAGGCACGAGAGCGTCGTCTCGGGGTGCTCCGGCGCCCACGGGTTCCAGCGGCGGGTCGCGAGCTCCTGGGGGGTGACGCCGGCCAGGAAGTCCCGCACCATCGCGACCCGGCCGGCGCGCGCCTCCAGCACTTCGCCGTACGCCGGGGTTCGGGTCGTGAAGACCGAGGTGTCGTAGCCGTCGGTCTCGTACTCGGCGTTCGGCTGCCCGAGCGGATGGAACGGTTGCTCGCGTCCGAGGATCGCCTTGCCGAGCCAGACGTCCGTCGCCATCACCAGGTGGCGCAACGTCTGGGCGAACGACCACTCCCCGTCGACCGACACGTCCACCGTGTCGGGCGGCATCCCGGCAACGCGCTCCAGGGTGGCCGCCCAGGTGCGCTCGACCGCAGCCCAGGCGGACCGCAGCCCGTCCGGTGTCCCGGCGCGTCGCTCGGACCGCCCGGGGAACCGCCGGTCGAGCTCGGCCTCGACGAACGGACCGACGTCGACGCCGTTGACGAGCAGCGGCGGTCCCTCGTGGAGCCACGGCGAGTCGATGTCCAGCCCCGCCACCTCGACGGCGCGCATCACCGCGCCGGAGAGGTCGGCGCGGACGAACCGCGCGCCACGGAGGTCGGTGTCGACGAACTGGGGTGGAGCTTGCTCGGAGTCCATGGCTCGACCCTGGCGCAGACCACCGACAACCGCACCCTTGCACAGCAAGGCTAATGACGTTAGGTTATGGCTAACAACGTTAGCCAAGGAGGAATTCATGACCGAGCACCTCGCCGTCGAGGGCGGCACGCTCGCCTACGACGTGGACGGCACCGGGCCCCTGGTGGTCCTCGCGCCCGGGATGGGCGACAGCCGCGACGCCTACCGTTTCGTCGCGCCGCAGCTCGTCGCCGCCGGGTACCGGGTCGCCACCGTCGACCTCCGCGGCGCCGGGGAGTCGAGCACCGGCTGGGCTTCGTACACCCGCACCGACACCGCCGGCGACCTGCTCGCCCTCGTCCGCCACCTCGGCGGGCCGGCAGTCCTCGTCGGTCACTCGTTCTCGGGAGGCGCGGTGACGATCGCGGCGGCCCAGGCGCCGGACCTGGTCCGCGGGATGGTCGAGCTCGCCCCCTTCACCCGCAAGCAGACCGTGACGCTGCGCGGGCTGCGTGCGAAGCGCTACCGCAAGGGGATGACGCGGCTGCTGATGACCGCGCTGCTCGGCAGCGTGTCCTGGTGGCACCAGTACCTCGACGTCGCCTACCCCGGCACCAAGCCGGCCGACTGGGAGGAGCAGCTGCGCCGCAACGCCGCGATGCTGGAGGAGCCCGGACGGATGAAGGCCCTGCAGCGCATGGGGAGCTCGGCGCCGACCGACGCCGGGGACCAGCTGGAGCACGTGCGCTGCCCGGCGCTCGTCGTCATGGGCTCGCTGGACCCCGACTGGCCGGACCCGCGCGCGGAGGGCGAGGCGGTGGTGGCCGCGATGTCGCCAGGCACCGGTCGGCTCGCGGTGCTCGAGGGGGCCGGGCACTACCCGCACACCCAGCTCCCCGACGAGACGGTGGCGCTGCTGCTGCCGTTCCTCGAGGCGCACGCCCGTGGCTAGGGCCGGGCTCGCCCCCGCGGCCGTGGTCGCGGCGGCCGCCGACCTCGCCGACGAGGTGGGGCTGTCGAACGTCACGATGGGGCTCCTCGCCGGCCGGCTAGGGGTCCGCGCGCCCTCGCTCTACAAGCACGTCGAGAGCCAGGCCGACCTCCACCGGAGGATCGCGGTGCTCGCCCTGACCGAGCTGGGCGACGCGCTCCGCGACGGCCTGCAGGGGCGTGCCGGCAAGGACGCGCTCGCCGCCGCCGCGTGGACGATGCGCGGCTACGTCGTCGGGCACCCGGGGCGGTACGCCGCGACCGTCCGGCTCGACACCGAGGAGCCGGACGACCCGCTCGCCGCCGCAGGAGCACGCGTGCTCGACTCGCTCGGGGCGGTGCTCGCGGGCTACGACGTCGAGGAGCGCGACGCGATCCACGCAATGCGGATGCTGCGCAGCCTGATGCACGGATTCGCGGTGCTCGAGGCGGCCGGCGGCTTCCAGATGGAGGCCGACGTCGACGAGAGCTTCACGTGGATCGTGGACTTCCTCGACCGCGGGCTGCGGGACGGAACCCGCGGGCGTCCGGCGGTGTAGAACGGGCACACCGAGAGGACGGAGCAGCGGCCATCGCGGACGACGCCACCCTGGTGGCTCGCGTGCGGTCGGGCGACCTCGACGCGTACGCCGAGCTGGTGGACCGGCATGCCCCCGTGGCGCTGCGGACGGCCGTCCTGCTCGGAGCGGGCGCCGATGCGGAGGACGTGGTGCAGGAGGCGCTGGTGAAGGCGTACCGGTCGCTGGGCCGCTACCGGGACGGCGCGCCGTTCCGCCCGTGGCTGCTGCGGATCGTGGCCAACGAGGCGAGGAACCACCACCGCTCCGCCGTACGACGCGGGGCGCGGGAGCAGGGCGTCCCCCTGCCGCCGGAGCTCCTCGACCCGGGCGAGCAGGTGGCCGACCGGCAGCGCAAGGAGCAGCTGCTCGCCGCGGTCGGACGGCTGCCGGAGCGGCTGCGCGCGGTGGTGGTCTGCCGCTACCTGCTCGAGCTGGACGAGGCCGAGACCGCGACGGCCCTCGGCGTGCCGAGGGGGACGGTCAAGTCGCGGCTCAACCGTGGGCTGAGCCGGCTCCGGGAGCAGCTGCCGACGACCGAGTGGGAGGCCGACCGTGTCTGACCACCTCGAGAGCGCGCTGCGCGAGCTGGCCCGCGACGTGCGCACCCCGGCGGCCCCGCCCGGGCTCACGGATGCCGTGCTCGACCGCATCGAGGAGGGCCGGAGCGGACACCCGGCCGCCCGGCTCCGCTGGGCCCTCGCTGCGGTCGTCGGCCTGCTGCTGGCCGGCCTCGCGCTCTCGCCCGTCGGCGCCAAGGTTGCCGAGTGGCTCGACTTCGGCGGCGTGATGGTGCGGGACGACGAGCCCGGCACCCACGGCACCCCGACCGTGCCGAGCGAGCCACCCGCCGCGACGCCGACGAGCGCCACCTTACGGCCGCTGGTCCCGTCGCTCCTGGGCGAGCCCGACGGCACGAGCGTCGGCGCCGACGGCGGGGTGGTCTCGATGAGCTGGGGCTCCGAGAAGGGGACGATCCGCATCGACCAGTTCGACGCCACGCTGGACCCGGTGTTCTGGAAGACCGCTCCGGACGCGGTGCACGTGCAGGTGCGGGGCGACGACGCGCTCTGGTTCCCGACGCCGCACGAGGTGGTGGTGACCCCGGAGGGCGGCGATCCGCAGACCCACCCGCCCCGGCTCGCCGCCCGCACGCTCGTCGTGCAGACCGCCGGGCTGACCGTGCGGATCGAGGGCGACGTCACGCGCGCCCGGGCGGTGCGGATCGCCGCGTCCCTGGAGTGACGGAACCCCTGACGCCCCGGCGGTGTAGAGGGGACATGCGCAGACTCCTCAGCCTCGTCCTCGTCGTCCTGGGTGGCGTGCTCGTGTGCACGCCGGCGAGCGCCGGCGGACCCACGAGCGTCCTGGTCACCGATCCCGGCACGGGGCGCGCCTCGGCTTTGCACTACTCGGATCCCGACTACACCCGGCTCGATGCCCTGCTCTCGCAGGGCGATCGGCTGGGGAGCCGGCCCGCCACGCTGTCCGAGACCTCCGTCAACGTGACCTGGATGGCGCACGACGCGCACCCCTGGAAGGTCCAGCAGGTGTACGTGGACGCCGAGGGAGGACCGGTCGTCGCGACCCACGGCACCGAGGTCACCGGTGACGCGGGGCAGGTCAGCTGGAGCCGGGTCGCGGCTGCGGACGACCTGCAGGCGGTGCTCGCCCGGGTCCTCGACGCCGGGTCCGACGCCGGGTCCGACGCCGGGCCCGACGCCGGATCCGGGGACGGGTCCGGGGACGTCGCCGCGCCGGAGCCCGTCGTCGTCGAGCGCGACGTGCCGGTCCGCGAGACGGCGTGGTTCAGCCTCGCCGGCTGGCGCTGGGCGCTGCCCGGGCTCGTCGTGGGCGCCGGCGCGGTCCTGCTCCTCGGCCGCCGCCGGGACCCGGAGGCTCGCCAGGTGCTGGTCGACCGGACGCCGGACGTCACCCCACCCGCGCCGGTGCACCGAACCACCGTGTGAGCGCGGCCTCCAGCCCCACCTGGTCGTCGCCGAGCCAGGCCACGTAGCCGTCCGGCCGCAGCAGCACCGCCGGCACGTCGAGCTCGTCGCTGTGGTCGACCGGGGCGTCGACCACGTGGTCCACCCGGTCCGCCCAGCCGCCCACGGTGAGCCCTCCGGTCTGGTCGAGCAGCAGCCCGCGCCCCTCGTGCGTCAGCTCGTAGAGCCGGCCGCGCTGCAACCGGACGTCGCGGAGCCGGCGGCCGAGGAGCGGCGGCCCCTCACCCAGGTCGTAGCGGACCCCGATCGCGGTCACCCTCTCCACGATGCGGCGGTTCACGTCGTCGACGTCCATCAGCTCGGCGAGCAGCCGGCGGACCGCCGACGGGCCGGGATCCGACGAGCGGAGCGCTGACTGCACGCGGGTCAGGTCCAGGACCTCCGCGGCGACCGGTCGCCGCTCGGCCTCGTAGGTGTCGAGGAGGTCGGGCGGCGCGGTGCCCCCGACCGCTGCGGCCAGCTTCCAGCCGAGGTTGAAAGCGTCCTGCATCCCGAGGTTGAGCCCCTGGCCGCCCAGCGGCGCGTGGACGTGCGCGGCGTCGCCAGCAAGGAAAGCCCGGCCGTCCCGGTAGTGCTCGGCCAGCCGGGTGGCGTCGCCGAAGCGCGACACCGACCGCGGCGAGTGCACGCCGAGGTCGGTCCCGGCGACCTCGCGCAGCCGGTCCGTGAACTCCTCGAACGTCGGTGCGGCACGGCGGTCCTCGGCCACCGACGCCGTGCGTACGACGAAGCGGTGGACGCCCGGCTCGTAGGGGTGCGGGCCGAATTGCAGGAGCTCCGACGGTGTCCCGGCACGCACGGCGTCCACGTCCTCCGGGGAGGCGCCCAGCTCCGCCTCGGCGAGGAGCCACTCGGTCGTCGCCGGCTCGCCCGGGAAGTCGATCCCCAGCAGCCGCCGTACTGTGCTCCGGCCTCCGTCGCACCCCACGACGTACGCCGCCTCCAGCCGCGAGCCGTCCGCGAGCCCGACCTCGACCCGGTCGTCGTGGCGACGTAGCCCGACCACCGTGGTGCCGCGTCGCAGCTCGGTGCCGAGCTCGGTCGCCCGCTCGAGGAGGAGCCGGTCGATGACCGGCTGGGGCAGTCCCAGGATGTAGCCGTGCGCGGTGTCGAGCCCCTCGGGCAGGGGCTTCGCGATGCCGGCGAAGTAGCCGGCGAGCGGGTGCTTCTGCCCGCGCTCCAGGAATCGGTCGAGCAGCCCGCGCTGGTCCAGCAGCTCGATGCTGCGCACGTGCAGCCCCAGCGCCCGCACCAGCCGGGTCGGCGTCTCGTCCCGCTCGAGCACCAGCACGTGGACCCCGTGGAGCCGGAGCTCGGCAGCCAGCACCAGCCCGGTGGGGCCGGCGCCGACGATGATCACGTCGAACATGGACCGTCCGTCCGTCGAAGGATTCTTGTCAGGACGGCGAATTCTCCGGCCTGACCCGGGGCTTGCCGCAAGACCCCGCTGCCGCTATACGTTGGTAGTGGCGAGACCGGCTGTGACCGCCGTACGCATGAGCGGGGCGCAGGAACGCGCCGACCGCCCCCTCCTCGTCCTCGGGCCCTCGTCGGGCACCTCCGCCACCACCTTGTGGGGCCGCTGCGCAGGGCTCCTGGCCGGCGCGTTCGACGTGCTCGCGTGGGACCTCCCGGGCCACGGCTACAACCGGGCGGTACCTGACGAGGGATACACGATGGCCGAGCTCGCGGGAGCGGTCCTCAGCGTGGTCGACGACGTCCAGGCGCAGCGCGGGGACGGTGGCGGGACCTTCCACTACGCCGGCGACTCCGTCGGCGGCGCCGTGGGGCTGCAGCTGCTGCTCGACGTGCCGGGTCGCGTCGAGGCGGCCGTGCTCCTCTGCACCGGCGCACGGCTCGGCACCGCCGAGTCGTGGCGCGAGCGGATGGAGCTGGTCGCGCGCACGGGCACGGCCGGGCTGGTGGAGTCATCGGCGCAGCGCTGGTTCGCCCCGGGGTTCCTCGAGCGGGACCCGGAAACCTGCACCGCGCTGCTCCAGGCGCTGCAGGCGGCGGACGACCGCGGCTACGCGCAGGTCTGCCAGGCGCTCGCGTCGTTCGACGTCCGCGACCGGTTGGGCGAGATCGGCGCGCCCGTGCTGGCCGTGGCCGGCGCCGACGACCCCGTGACGCCGCCCGAGCTCCTGCGCGCCCTGGCGGACGGCGTACGACGCGGCCGGCTCGTGGTCCTCGACGGCACTGGGCACCTGCCTCCTGCCGAGACCCCGGCGGAGGTGGCCGGGCTGCTCCGGGAGCACCTCCTCGGGGAGCCGACCGCCGGCCGACCCGTGGAGGGCAACGCCCTTCCGGGGCTGGACGCGTTCCTCGCCGACCACGCCCGCGGCGCCACCTCGGCGCGACCGGGGCTGGACCCGCGCAGCCGATCGCTGGTGTCGCTTGCCGCCCTCGCCACCGGCGGCCAGCGGGACGAGCTGGTGGCGGGGGTCCGCGAGGCCCTCCGTCACGGGGTGACCGCGGAGGAGGTGGTGGAGCTGCTCCGCGAGGTGGCCGTGCACTCCGGCGTCCCGGCGGCGAACGCGGCGTACCACGCGGTCCGGCCGGTGCTCGACGAGGCCGGCGGCTGAGCGTCCCGGACCGGTCACGAATCGAGAAGCGTCACCCTCGCGCCGGCGCCTAGCGTCGATCCCGACCGGGCGGCACCCCGCCGACCCAGGAGAGGAGCAAGCCATGGCCAGCACACGAGTCCCCGACGGGTTCACCGCCGAGGAGCGGGCGGCGATGAAGGAGCGCGCGGCCGAGCTGCGCGCGGAGGGCAAGAAGGGCGCGAAGAAGGCCGACCTGCTGAAGGCGGTTCTCGACCGCATCGCCTCGATGGACCCGGCAGACCGCGAGCTGGCGGAGCGGGTGCACGTCGTGGTGACGCGCACGGCGCCGGAGCTCACGCCGAAGACCTGGTACGGGATGCCGGCCTACGCCGACGCCGCCGGCAAGCCCGTCGTGTACTTCCAGGACGCAGGGAAGTTCGGGGCGCGCTACGCCACGATCGGCTTCCAGGACAACGCGAACCTCGACGACGGCGACATGTGGGCGGTCTCCTACGCGGTGGTCAGGTGGACCCCGGCGGTGGAGGAGAAGGTGACCCGGCTCGTGAAGGCCGCGGTCTCCTGACCATGTGCACCCCTGCGATGCGACGGGCGCTCCTCGAGGCGATGGGTGAGCCGGAGCCCCAAGAGCCCGTCGTCGTGCTCTGGCGGACGGATCCGGCTCCGTGGTGTGCTGACCCGGATGAGCGCCCGGACGCCGACGAGCACCCCGACGAGCAGCCCGCCCCGGTCAGCGCGTGACCTCGCCCGCTGGCGCCTGCGCGGCCAGCAGCTGGTCACCCCGCACGCGGACTCGTCGGGCGGGGTCGTCCGCCACCTGCTGGCGGTGCAGGCGGAGAACGCCGGCCAGGCGGCGTGGGCCGTGGCCTGCCGCAGCCGCCGGCCGGACGCCGCGAACCTCGCGGGGCTGCTCGACCGCGGCACCGTCATCCGGACCCACGTCCTCCGCCCCACCTGGCACTTCGTCGCCACCGACGACGTGGCGTGGCTGATCGAGGTCACCGCGCCCCGGGTGCGCCCCGTGGTCTTCCGGCAGCTCGGCGAGGTGCACGGGCTCGGTGCCGACGACGTCGACCGGGCGACGCAGCTCGTGCTCGACGTCCTGGGCGGCGAGCCGGACCGGACCCGTGAGGAGCTGGCGCAGCACCTCGCGGAGGCCGGCATGGAGCTCGCCGGCCAGCCGCTGATGCACCTGCTCGGCGTCCTCGAGCTCGACCGGCTGGTGTGCAGCGGCAGCCCGCGGGAAGGCGTCCACACCTACGCCCGCTTCGAGGACCGGGTCCCGGCCGCGCCGCCGGTCGACCGCGACGAGGCGCTGGCCAGGCTGGCGCTGCGGTACTTCACCAGCCACGGCCCGGCCACCGAGCGCGACCTGGCCTACTGGGCGACGCTCACTCTCGGGGACGTCCGGCGCGGGCTCGCGCAGGTGCAGCACCGGCTCGACTCGTTCGAGCTCGACGACCGGACCTACTGGCACGCCCAGGGCGCTCAGCCGCCCGCCGGGGAGCAGCAGCCCGCCGGCCACCTGCTGCAGATCCTCGACGAGCTCTACCGGGGGTACCAGGAGAGCCGGATGGTGCTCGACGCCGACGGGCTCGTGCCGACGGGGCGGGAGTCAGCGATCGGGATGGCACTCGTCGACGGGCAGATGGTGGGGTCGATGAAGCGGACCGTCGGCCGGAGGGTGCGGTTCGACGTGGTGCCGTACCGCGGCTCGCTCTCCGCCGTGGAGCAGGACGCCCTCCAGGCGGCGGCCGCCCGGTACGGCGCGTTCCTGGGGCTGGAGCACGAGCTCGTCGTCCGGAGCTGACGCGGGGTCGGGTGACCTGGGTCAGGTCACCGGCACCCGCGCGGGGACACCCTCGGCCGGGACCAGCCGGGCCGTCCCGTGGCGGAGGCCTCGCGGCACGGTGAACCGCCAGGCGACCCTGCCGTCCGCGTCGGCGTCGACGGTCCCGAGCTGCCACGTGCGACCGCCCTGGCGGAGCACCAGGGCGACGTCGGCCGTCGGCTCGGGTGGCGGCTCGTCGTACTCGCAGGAGGAGCAGCCTAACGACTCCGTGCACCCCATGCTGTCCTGGCACCCGTCGAGGAACCCCCGGCCCTCGACGACGACCTCCGCTCCGGGCCGGAGCACGAGCCCGTCGGTCTCGAGGTCAGGCGCCGAGCAGGAGGCGCTCGCGGACGGCTGGGGGAACGGTGCCAGCGCCGCCCCGAGCAGGGCGGCGAGCAGCCAGGCCGTCCTCGGCACCCGTGTGGTCACGCAGGTGCGACGCACCGGCCGCCCCACTGGTTCCTTTTCGCGTGCAACCCGTTTCACCCCCGCTGATCCGGGGGAAGGGTGTTGACGGATTTCAGTAAACACGCGTTCACTGAAAGTCAAGCCGCGGGAGGGCGGCAACGGGGAGCAGACACGTCAGGGGTACGAATGGCTCAGGGCACGGCCGAGAAGGAACAGAAGGACCAGCGGACTCCGTGGGAGCGCGTGCGGGCGCTCGGCTCGCAGCTCACCACGCCGCTCCACCCCGACGACTACCTCTCGCTCGTCAACCCGCTCTGGAGCTCGCGGGAGCTCCGCGGCCGCGTGGAGAAGGTGGTCAAGGAGACCGAGGACGCCGCGACGCTGGTGATCCGCCCGGGGTGGGGCTGGCGCTACAAGCACCACCCGGGGCAGTACGTCGGCATCGGCGTGCAGGTCGACGGCAAGTTCCAGTGGCGCTCGTACTCCATCAGCTCCCCGCCCAAGCGCAACGGGCGGCACATCGCGATCACCGTGCGCGCGATGCCCGAAGGGCTGCTCTCGTCGCACCTCGTCAACGGGCTGACGCCCGGGACGATCGTGCGGCTGGCGCTCCCCGAGGGCGATTTCGTGATGCCCGACCCGCCGCCGGAGAAGGTGCTCTTCCTCGTCGCGGGGAGCGGGATCACGCCGATCATGGCGATGCTCCGCACGCTCGACCGGCGCGGCACGATGCCCGATGTCGTCATGCACTACTCGTCGCCGACCGCCGAGCGGATGATCTTCCGCGACGAGCTCGACCAGCTCGCCGGGAAGCACGACGGGCTGACCCTCCACAAGCTGCACACCGACAGCGAGGGGATGCTCGACCTCGCCGACCTCGACCAGCTCTGCCCGGACTGGCGGGAGCGGGAGGTCTGGGCCTGCGGCCCCGGCCCGATGCTGGACGCGATCGACGAGCACTGGAAGGAGGCCGGTCTCGAGGAGCAGCTGCACCTCGAACGGTTCTCGCTCCAGCTCGGCAGCAACGGCGGCGAGGGCGGGACGATCACCTTCCGCAACTCCGGCAAGACGATCGACGTCGACGGCGCGACCACGGTCCTCGAGGCCGGGGAGCAGGCCGGCGTCGGGATGCCCTACGGCTGCCGGATGGGGATCTGCCACACCTGCACGCTCACGCTCGTCAGCGGCGCGGTGAAGGACCTCCGCAACGGCGACGAGTTCAACCAGCCCAACGAGCAGGTGCAGACCTGCGTCACCGCCGCGTTGGGCGACTGCACGCTCGACATCTGACCGACCGACCGCACACGACCGCACGACAGGGGAGACCGCATGGCCATCGCGGACGTCAAGGAGTACTGCCACCTCACCGAGGACGAGGTGGAGCAGATCGGTCGGGAGCTCGACGCGCTCCGGACCGAGATCGAGGAGTCCCGGGGCGCTGCCGACGCGGCGTACATCAACCGGGTCATCAGGATCCAGCGCGGGCTGGCGTTCGCCGGCCGGGTGACGCTGCTCTTCAGCAACAAGAAGCCCGCGTGGGCGGCCGGAACGGCGATGCTCGGGATCGCGAAGATCCTGGAGAACATCGAGATCGGCCACAACGTGATGCACGGCCAGTGGGACTGGATGAACGACCCGGAGATCCACTCCAGCAACTGGGAGTGGGACACGATCCAGCCGGCCGAGCAGTGGAAGCACTCGCACAACTACATCCACCACCAGTTCACCAACGTCCTCGGCTACGACAACGACATCGGCTACGGCATCCTCCGGATGGCCCGCGAGCAGAAGTGGAACCCCTACTACTTCGGGCAGCCGGTCTACAACGCGATGCTCGCGACGCTGTTCGAGTGGGGGGTCGGGCTGCACGACCTGGACATCGAACGGATCCGGAAGGGCAAGAAGGACCCCAAGGAGCTCAAGCGCCAGCTCAAGCAGCTCGCTCGCAAGGCCGGGCGGCAGGCGACGAAGGACTACCTCGTCTACCCGGCGCTCAGCGGCCCGAACTGGAAGACGACGCTCACCGCGGACCTGACCTCCAACATCATCCGCAACCTGTGGGCCTACGTGATCATCTTCTGCGGCCACTTCCCCGACGGTGCGATGCACTTCACCGAGGAGGAGCTCGAGGACGAGACCCGCTCGGAGTGGTACCTCCGGCAGATCCTCGGCGCCGCCAACTTCACCGGCTCGCCGCTGATGCACATCATGGCCGGCAACCTGAGCTTCCAGATCGAGCACCACCTCTACCCGGACCTGCCGAGCAACCGGTACGCGCAGATCTCCGAGCGGGTGCAGGAGCTGTGCCGGAAGTACGACATCCCCTACACCACGGGCCCGCTGCACAAGCAGTACGGTCAGGCGCTGCGGACGATCATGAAGCTGTCACTGCCGAATTCTTGGACCAAGGACAAGAATCCGACGCAGCCGCAGCGGCGTGACACCGCGAACCGCTACGAGCAGGAGCACAAGCGCCGTTCCGACGCGGAGCGCCCGCCCCGCCGCACCGAGCTGGGTGGCTGGTCCCGCGGCGGCAAGCAGAGGATGCACGACTGAGCATGGATCCTTCGCCGAAGCCCTTCGAGAAGCTCCCGGCCGACGCGGAGCTCGGCCTGCCGGTGCCGTTCGGGTGCGGCACCGGTGAGCCGGGAACCCCGCCGTCCGCGCGGGAGCTCGACAAGCGCCGGGTGACCCAGTGCGCGCTCAGCCGTGTCTGCGGCGTGTGCGGGGCCGGGCTCGGCCGGCCGATCGCGTTCCTCGGCAGCCGCACCGAGGTGGACCGCAACGCCTTCCACTTCCCGCCGTCGCACGTCGAGTGCGCCGAGCGGCTGCTCTCGGTGTACGCCGTCGTCGACCTGCCGGTGCTCGGCCAGCCGACCCCCGTGGACGAGTGGGTGCTCGCCACGACCGCCGGCTTCGAGTTCGTCCGCCCCGGCAAGGAGGACGACGACCGGCGCCCGACGTTCCAGCCCAACTCGCTCCTCGACACCCGGACGTTCTCCCCGACCGCGTGAGGTGTTGAGCCGCCCCTCGTGGCGCGCGGGTGTGGTGTTGAGCCGCCCTTCGTGGCGGGCGGGCGTGGTGTTGAGCCGCCCTTCGTGGCGGGCGGGCGGGGCGGATCGGCGCTCAGACGGTCAACGCGGTTGTCGGTTGCCTGCGCGGGCGGCTAGCGTGCCCGGATGTCCGACCTGCCGCTGGTTCGTCTGCTGTCCCTCGCGGTCACCGAGGGGCTCACCAAGCTCCACGACGAGCTGACCAGCAGGGGGCACCCGGGGTTCCGGCCCGCGCACGGGTACGCCCTGCTCGCGATCCTCGACGGTCATGACACGGCGTCGGCCGTCGCGCCCCGCCTCGGCATCACGAAGCAGGGCGCGGCCAAGCTGCTCCAGTGGCTGCTCGACGAGAGGTACGTTGCTCACCTCGACCGGTCGACCGGCGATGCCCGCCGTCGGCCGCTGGCGGTGACCCCACGTGGGCGGGAGGTCGTGCGACTTTCCGCCGAGGTGCAGGCGCAGCTGGAGGAGCAGTGGGCCGCCCTCGTCGGCCCTCGGCGCATGGGCACCTCACGGAAGGTGCTCGAGGAGGTCGTCGCAGCCTCGTCGGTCGACGGGGTGACCAGACCAGGGTGGTGAACTTGATGGACAACCGAGTTGTCCGATGCTGAGATAGGCAACCTCGTTGTCTATCAGGAGGCGTCATGTCATCTATCCGGTCGTTGGACGAGCTCGACATCGTTGCCACGCCGGCGGCCACGATGCGGACGTACGCCGGCTCGACGACCCGGCCGTCCGCCGACGTCGCCGTGTGGCGCAGCGAGCTGCCCGTGGGTACGCCGGGCCCGGTGCACGTCGTGGACCGCGACCACGTCGTCGTGGTGCTCGACGGAGCGCTGCACGTCGAGATGGACGGTGAGACGACCGTCGTACCCAAGGGCGGAGCCGTCGTCCTCGTGGCCGGCGCCACCCGACAGCTCGCGGCGGAGGGTGACGGGCCGGCCGTGACGCTCACCGCGGCACGCCCCGGCAGCCAGGCCATGATCGGCGGCGGCGACCCCGTCGAGGTCCCCTGGGCCCGCTGACCGCGCCACGAAGGGCGGCTCGACGCAGATCCGCACGCCACGAAGGGCGGCTCGACGCAGATCCGCACGCCACGAAGGGCGGTTCAACCCAACTCCGCGCGCCACGAGGGGCGGCTCAACACCACCCACCCGCGCCACGAGGGGCGGTTCGACACCTCAGGACTCGGGGGCCTCCTTCTCCGGGTCCCGCGTGCTGAAGGCGGGCCCACCACCGGCGCCCCACTGCCAGCTGCGGACCTCGGGGAGGTCCTCGCCGTGGGTGCGGACGTACTGCCGGTGCTCGATGAGCTTGTTCTTCAGCGCCTCCCGCGCGTGGCCGGCGACCGGGCCGAGCGAGGGCACGCGGTCGATGGCGTCCATCGCGAGGTCGTACCGGTCGACCTGGTTCACCACGGTCATGTCGAAGGGCGTGGTCGTCGTGCCCTCCTCCTTGTAGCCGCGGACGTGGACGTTCTCGTGGTTGGTGCGCCGGTAGGTCAGCCGGTGGATCAGCCAGGGGTATCCGTGGTAGGCGAAGATCACCGGCTTGTCGGTGGTGAACAGCGAGTCGAAGTCGGCGTCGCGGAGTCCGTGCGGGTGCTCCTCGTGGTGCTGCAGCCGCATCAGGTCGACCACGTTGACGAACCGGATCCGCAGCGACGGGAAGAAGCCCCGCAGGATCTCGGTCGCGGCCAGCGCCTCCATCGTGGGCACGTCGCCGGCGCACGCCATCACCAGGTCGGGCTCGCCGTCCTCGTCGTTGCTGGCCCAGTCCCAGATGCCGATGCCCTTGGTGCAGTGGACGACCGCCTCGTCCATCGTGAGGTACTGCAGCGCCGGCTGCTTCCCGGCGACCACCACGTTGACGTACTGCTTGCTGCGCAGGCAGTGGTCGACCGTGGAGAGCAGCGTGTTCGCGTCCGGCGGCAGGTAGACCCGGACGACCTCGGCCTTCTTGTTCATCACGTGGTCGATGAACCCCGGGTCCTGGTGGGAGAACCCGTTGTGGTCCTGGCGCCAGACGTGCGAGGTCAGCAGGTAGTTCAGCGACGCGATCGGCCGCCGCCACGGGATGTCGTCGGTGGTCTTCAGCCACTTCGCGTGCTGGTTGAACATCGAGTCGACCACGTGGATGAACGCCTCGTAGCAGGAGAACAGGCCGTGCCGACCGGTGAGGAGGTACCCCTCGAGCCACCCCTCGCACATGTGCTCCGACAGGATCTCCATGATCCGGCCGTCCGGGGAGAGGTGGTCGTCGTCGCCGACGATGCGGGCGTTCCAGGTCCGGTCCGTCACCTGCATCACGTCCTGGAGCCGGTTCGAGCTGTTCTCGTCCGGGGCGAAGAGCCGGAAGGTCTCCATGTTGCGCGCCATCACGTCGCGCAGGAAGGTGCCGAGCACGCGGGTGGCCTCGACCGCGCCGGTCCCAGGTTCACGGACCTCGACGCCGTACGAGCGGAAGTCGGGGAGCCGGAGGTCCTTCAGCAGCAGCCCGCCGTTCGCGTGCGGCGAGGCGCTCATCCGCCGGTCGCCGGCCGGGTGCAGCGAGCGGATGTCCTCGGCGGGCGCGCCGGACTCGTCGAACAGCTCGTCAGGGCCGTAGCTGCGCATCCACTCCTCGAGCACCTTCCGGTGACCCTCGTCGCCACGGGCGTCAGCGAACGGCACCTGGTGGGAGCGCCAGTTGCCCTCGACGGGCTTGCCGTCGACCGACTCCGGCCCGGTCCACCCCTTCGGGGAGCGGAGGACGATCATCGGCCAGGGGCGCCGCTCGACGGGTCTCGACCCTGCTCGACCACCCGTCGACCGCGCCTCCCGCTGGATGTCCCGGATCTCGTCGAGGCACCGGTCGAGGGTGGCGGCGAACGCCTGGTGCATCGTCTGGGGGTCGGAGCCCTCCACGACGTACGGTGTGTGGCCGTAGCCCCTCATCAGCGCGATGAGCTCGTCGTCGGGGATCCGGGCGAGCACCGTGGGGTTGGCGATCTTGTAGCCGTTGAGGTGCAGGATCGGCAGCACGGCCCCGTCGCGGCGCGGGTCGACGAACTTGTTGGAGTGCCAGCTCGTCGCCAACGGCCCCGTCTCGGCCTCACCGTCCCCGACCACCGCGGCGACGACGAGCTCGGGGTTGTCGAAGGCCGCACCGTAGGCGTGCGACAGCGCGTAACCGAGCTCGCCGCCCTCGTGGATCGACCCGGGCGTCTCCGGGGCGACGTGCGAGGGGATGCCGCCGGGGAACGAGAACTGCGTGAAGAGCCGCTTCAGCCCCTCCTCGTCCTGCCCGATCTCGGGGTAGACCTCTGAATACGTCCCCTCGAGGTACGCCGACGCCACCAGCCCGGGCCCGCCGTGACCCGGCCCGATGATGTACATCATGTCGAGGTCGCGCTGGCTGATCGCCCGGTTGAGGTGGGCGTAGACGAAGTTCAGCCCCGGCGTGGTGCCCCAGTGCCCGAGCAGCCGCGGCTTCACGTCCTCAGGGCGCAACGGCCGCCGCAGCAGCGGGTTGTCCATCAGGTAAATCTGTCCAACTGACAAATAGTTGGCCGCCCGCCACCAGCGGTCGATCCGCTTGAGGGTAGCGCGGTCGAGCGGCTTGCCGCTCACGGTGCTCCGGGTCTTCGTCGCACGGGCCACGGTGTCGCCTTCCGGTCGGGAGATCAGGGGTCAACGGG
The DNA here is from genome assembly GCF_008087345.1 of Nocardioides caldifontis. Taxonomy (GTDB): domain Bacteria; phylum Actinomycetota; class Actinomycetes; order Propionibacteriales; family Nocardioidaceae; genus Marmoricola_A; species Marmoricola_A caldifontis. Next base: position 726,912 of record NZ_VHIB01000001.1, read on the forward strand.
GTCCCAGCACGAGTCCATCCTGGGGCAGCGTGGGCATCCTCGCCAGGGTCACGTCGTGAGCGGCCGGAGGCACGGTCCTGTCCACGTGGGCCAGCACGCGCACGGTCTCGGCGAGCAGCGAGACGGTCAGCGGCTCGCCCGGGCAACGGTGGCCGGTCGGGAGCCCGCCGCCCTGCGGGACGAAGTCGTACGGTCCGGGGTCGCCGTCGAGGAAGCGCGAGGGACGGAAGGCAGCCGGGTCCTGCCAGTACGGCGCCCACTGGTCGGTGCCCCACACGTCGAGCACGACCCGGTCGCCCTTGCGGAGCTCGACGCCCTGGTGCCGGGTCGGCCGCCGGACCTTCCCCGCGAGCACCGGCACGAAGGGCGCGCACCGCCGGACCTCGTGCGCGAAGGCCACGTGGTCGCGTGTCGTCGCGTCCGTGCGGAGCCGGTCGCGCCACTCCGGCGCCTCGTCGAGGTACAGCCCCGCGAAGGCGCCGAGCCAGGCCACGGCGACGGTCGGCCGGAGCACGTTGAGCAGCTCCACGGCGGCGACGGTGGCGGGCAGGTCGGTCGCCGCCCACACCGCGAGCGCCGAGCCCGACGGCGGGGTGCGGGTGCCGTCGCGGGTCTCCTCGACGAGCCGCCGCGCCCAGCGGTCGCAGCGGGCCCGAGCCACCCACCCCCGGGAGTACGCGCGGGGTGCACCCCCGAACCCGTCGACGATCAGGGCCAGCTCCCGGCTGATCCGCCTCGCCTCGGAAGGTGCCACCGCGGCGCCGCCCCACTCCAGGACGGTGCGGCCGTAGACCTCCACCAGCTCGTCGTACAGCCTGACGGGGCGGTCGCCCCAGGCTCCGGCGCGGCGCGCGAGCCGCTCCCCGGCCGATCGGACCAGTGGCTCGAACCGTCCGGACGCGAGCAGGTCGAGGAAGACCGCCTTGCGGACCTTGTGGTCGGTGTCGTCGAGCCCGTGCACCGCTCCCCGGCCGAAGAGGAGTCCGCGGAGCGGGAACGGGATCGCGCCCTTCCGGCGGATCGTCGTCTCGTCGTAGAACAGCCGCACGCCGTCGTGGCCGCGCAGGATCACCGCGCGCCGGCCGGTGAGCCGCGAGACGTAGCTGTCGCCCGTCGACTCGGCCACCCCGCGGGCGGCGCGGTCCGCCGCGACCGCGTGGTAGCCGTGCCGCAGCAGCCGCGCCAGGAGGTCCGTCACGGCGTGAGGACGACCTTGAGGCACTCGTCCTGCTTCTTCTGGAAGACCGAGTACATCTCCGGCGCCTGGTCGAGCCCGACCCGGTGGGTGGCCAGGCTCTCGAGGCCGAGCACGTCGTCAGGACGGTTGGCGATCTCGAACAGCTCGTCGGTCCACCGCTTGACGTGGCACTGGCCCATCCGCAGCGTCAGCCCCTTGTCGAACAGCGACATCATCGGCATCGGGTCCGCCATCCCGCCGTACACCCCGCTGATCGAGACCGTGCCGCCGCGGCGCGCACAGTCGAACGACGAGTACAGCGCGGCGAGCCGGTCGATGCCGACGTTCTCGATCGCCGGCCGGGCCAGCGCCTTCGGCAGGTGGCTGGCGAGCCCGATGAGCTTCTCCGCGATCGGGTTGCCGTGCGCCTCCATGCCGACCGCCTCGAGGACGCCGTCGGCGCCACGGCCGCCGGTCAGGTCGCGGACCGCGTCGCCGACCTCCTTGACCTCGCGGGCGTCGACGACCTCGGCGCCTGCCTCCCGGGCCTTGGCGAGCCGCTCGGGCACCAGGTCGATGCCGATCACCTTGTCGATGCCCAGGTGCTTCGCCGACCGTACGGCGAGCTGGCCGACGGGTCCGAGCCCGACCACGACGAGCGAGTCCCCCTCGCCCACGTCGGCGAACTTAACCCCCTGCCACGCCGTCGGCAGGATGTCGGAGAGGTAGAGCCACCGCTCGTCCGGGTGGTCGGTGGGCAGCTTCACCGGGCCGAAGTCCGCGTGCGGGACGCGGACCTTCTCGGCCTGGCCGCCCGGTACCGCGCCGTACAGGCTGGTGTAGCCGAAGAGGCTGGCGCCCTTGCCCTGGTCGGTGTTCTGCGTGGTCTCGCACTGCGCGAAGTAGCCTTTCGAACACATCCAGCAGTGGCCGCAGGAGATGTTGAACGGCACCACGACCCGGTCGCCGGGCTGCAGGTTCGTGACGCCGCTGCCGACCTCCTCGACGATGCCCATGAACTCGTGGCCGAGCACGTCGCCGGGGGTCAGGTAGGGCGCGAGCACCTTGTAGAGGTGCAGGTCGGAGCCGCAGATCGCGGTCGACGTCACGCGCACGACCGCGTCGGTGGGCTCCTCGATCCGGGGGTCGGGGACCTCCTCGATCCGGACGTCCTCGATCCCCTGCCAGGTCAGTGCGCGCATGGCTCCCTCTCGTCGTCGTCTCGCTGCTGTCGGACTACCCGCCCCCGTGGGTGCGAAACGACGCGACGGGGTTTGCGCGCTCGGCGTGACGGCTACGTCACCACCATGAGCACTCCGGAGCAGCCGCGCACCCACCCGCAGGACCCCGCCGAGGGCGCCGACACCGACGACGACCGCACCGGCCAGTCGCGCGAGGACCAGCCGCAGGTCCACCCACAGGACCCGGCCGAGGGTCAGGACGACCCCGGCGCCGTCGAGGAGTGAGCCCGTCCGGGCGGTTGACGAGCAACGCCACGGGTAGGGCTTGAACGTTTCCAGATCATCGATTCCTTGGGAGAACCATGAGCAAGCCCGGCGACGGCCTCATCCCCGGCGTACCCGCACCCGAGCCGCCCTCCCTGGAGGAGCCGACGCAGCCGCGTGGCCCGCTCCCGCCGAAGCCCGACCAGGGGCAGCCGAAGCCGTCCAGCCCGACGGGCGCGGACGTCGGCGCGCCGCCGACGGCCGCCGCCCAGCAGGGTGAGCACCTCACCACCGCGACCGGCGTCCGGGTCCGCAACACCGACCACTCGCTCAAGGCGGGCCGGCGTGGCCCGACGCTGCTGCAGGACCACCACCTGCGCGAGAAGATCATGCACTTCGACCACGAGCGGATCCCCGAGCGCGTGGTCCACGCCCGCGGCGCCGGCGCGCACGGCGTCTTCGAGGCCTACGGCTCCGCGGAGAACGTCTGCAAGGCCGCAGTGTTCAAGAAGGGCGAGAAGACCCCTGTCTTCGTGCGGTTCTCCACCGTGCTCGGGTCGCGGGGCTCCGCCGACACCGTCCGCGACACCCGCGGGTTCGCGACGAAGTTCTACACCCGTGAGGGCAACTGGGACCTGGTCGCCAACAACATCCCGGTCTTCTTCATCCAGGACGGCATCAAGTTCCCCGACATCATCCACGCCGGGAAGCCGCACCCCGACCGGGAGATCCCGCAGGCGCAGAGCGCGCACGACACCTTCTACGACTTCGTGTCGCTGCACACCGAGGCGACCCACCACGTCATGTGGAACAACTCCGACCGGGGGATCCCGCGCTCCTACCGGATGATGGAGGGGTTCGGCGTCCACACCTTCCGGATGGTCAACGACAAGGACGAGACGGTCCTCGTGAAGTTCCACTGGAAGCCGAAGCTGGGCACCCACGCGCTGGTGTGGGAGGAGGCGCAGCTCGCCGCCGGTGTCGACCCGGACTTCCACCGCCGTGACCTGTACGACTCGATCGAGGCCGGCGCCTACCCGCAGTGGGAGCTCGGCATCCAGGTCATGCCCGACACCGAGGACGAGATGTTCGCCGGGATCGACCTGCTCGACTCGACGAAGATCGTCCCCGAGGAGCTCGCGGAGGTGCAGCCGGTCGGGCTGCTGACCCTCAACCGGAACCCCACGAACTTCTTCGCCGAGGTGGAGCAGATCGCCTTCCACACCGGCCACCTGGTGCCCGGCATCGACGCCACCAACGACCCGCTGCTGCAGGCCCGGAACTTCTCCTACCTCGACACGCAGCTCACCCGGCTGGCGGGGCCGAACTTCAACCAGATCCCGATCAACCGGCCGCACGCCGGGGTCAACGACATGTTCCGCGACGGCTTCCACCAGCACGCCGTGCACGGTGGCGTGGCGCCGTACCAGCCGAACTCGCTGGACGGCGGGAACCCCTTCCCGACCGAGGAGCGCTCGTTCGTCGACATCCCCGTGAAGGTCGCCGAGGGGCCGAAGGTGCGCGACAAGCACGTGAGCTTCGACGACCACTTCAGCCAGCCGCGGCTGTTCTGGAAGAGCATGACGCCGATCGAGAAGACGCACATCATCGAGGCGTTCACCTTCGAGCTCGGCAAGTGCTACGAGCAGGCGATCAAGGAGCGCGAGCTGCTGGTGCTGGCGCAGGTCGACCCCGAGCTCTGCGCGGGCGTCGCCGCCGGGCTGGGGCTCCCGTGCCCGCCGTCGCCGGAGCTGCCGGACGTCGAGCCGAGCGAGGCGCTCTCGATGGTCACCACCGAGGCCAAGCCGGACGGGCGGATCATCGGCATCGTGGTCGACGTCGACGACCCGTCGACGCTGAAGGGGCTCGACAAGGTCCGGGCGACGATCCTCGGCGCCGGCGGCGTCCCGTACGTCGTCGCGAAGCACGGCGGCGAGCTGCCCCACGGCCTGATGGCCCAGCGGACCTTCGCCACCGTCCGGTCGATCGAGCTCGACGCCGTCCTCGTCGCCGGTGCGCCGCAGCCTCCGGCCTCGACCGGTGGTGGTCCGGACGCGAACCCGATCCCGACGGCGCTCGACGGCCGGGTGGCCGTGCTGCTCCAGGAGGCGTTCCGCCACGGCAAGGCGATCGGCTGCTGGGGTGACGGGGCGACCGCCCTCGAGGCCGCCGGCATCGCGACCTCGGCGCCGGGCATCGCCAAGGGCAGCGGGCCGGCCGCCACGCTGACCGAGGTGATGACGCTGATGAAGAGCCACCGGGTCTGGGAGCGGTTCGTCCCCGCCTCCTCCTGACCCACCCGCCGAGGGGGGGGGGGGGGGGGGGGCCCCCCCCCCCCCCCGCCCCCCCACCCCCCCCCGCCCCCCCCCCCCCCCCCCCCTCGACGCTCTCCGGCCGTGAAGATGCGACGACTCGGCCGCAGAGGGCGCGTCGTGCGGATCACACCGGCTCGCCTTGGGCCGGTTTGGTGCACCGTGCAACCATGCACTCTATGGCCGAAAGTGCAACGGAGCGGGCGTCGCGTGGTGCCTCGACGGCGCGCACGATCACGCTCGCGGCGCAGCGGCTGGCCGACGAGCGCGGCTACGACGGGTTCACCATGGACGAGCTCGCCGAGGCCGCGGGGGTGTCTCGCCGTACCCTCTTCAACCACGTCGCCGGCAAGCTCGACGCCGTCCTCGGCCCTCCGCTCGAGCTCCCGGCCAGCGCGCTCGAGGAGTTCCGCGCCGGTGGTCCGCACGGCGACCTGGTCGCCGACCTGACGGCGCTCGCCGACGCGATCCTCGACTCCCACGAGCTCGAGCGCGAAGAGCTCGCGCGGGCCCGCCGGCTGCTCAACGACAACCCGAAGCTGCTCGCCGCGACCCACCAGCGGTTCCACGCGCTGAGCGAGCGGCTCGTCGCCGAGGTCGCGCACCGCGAGGGTGCGTCGTACGGCGACCACCGCGCCCGCGTCGCGATCGGGCTGCTCGCCTGCCTCTTCGACGTCTCGCTGACCGCCTTCGTCCAGGACGGCGGCCGCCGCGACCTGGCCCACCACTTCGACCAGAGCATCCGGTTCGCCCGCGAGCTCTTCGCCTGACCCTTCACCTGTAGGAGAACCTCGTGGCCACCTTGCTCTACCGGCTCGGCAAGACCGCCTACCGGCGCTGGCCGGTCTTCGTCGCCGGCTGGATCGTCGTGCTGGTCGGCATCGGCGCCTTCGCCGGCGCCTTCTCCAAGCCCATGACGGACAGCTTCACGATCCCGGGGATCCCCTCGGAGGAGGCCGCCGACCTCCAGGCCGAGCTGTTCCCGAGCAGCAAGGACGCCTTCGACCAGGCGACCGTCAACGTCGTCGTCGCGGCGCCCGAGGGCAAGACCCTGAGCGACCCGGGTGTGGCGAAGAAGGTCGAGGCACTGGTCGAGGAGCTCCGCGGGCTCCCGCAGGCCCCGGCCCCCGAGTCGATCGTCGACCCGGTCACCGCCGCGGCCGGCCAGGAGCAGGCGCTCCTCGACGCCGCCGAGAAGAACGGCACCGACCCCGAGGTCGCGAAGGAGAACGCCGCCGCGCTCACCCCGCTCTCCGAGGACGGCCGCGTCGGGCTGATCACCTTCGAGTACGACGTCGACACCGTCCTCGACGTCGAGCCCGAGACGCGCGAGGCGCTCGAGGAGGTCCTCGAGGACGCCCGTGACGGCGGGCTGGTCGCCGAGGCCAACGGCGCCGGCACCTCCGACACCGAGCTCCCCGGTGGCGCCTCGGAGCTCGTCGGCATCGCGTTCGCGCTCGTGGTCCTGCTGCTCACCTTCGGCTCGCTGGTCGCCGCCGGGCTCCCGATCCTCACCGCGATGGTCGGGGTCGGCATCGGCATCACCGGCATCACCGCGGCCACCGCCTTCGGCGACATCGGCTCCACCACGCCGACGCTCGCCACGATGATCGGCCTCGCCGTCGGCATCGACTACGCGTTGTTCATCCTGGCCCGCTACCGCAGCGAGCTCGAGCACACCGACGACCGCGAGGAGGCGGTCGGCATCTCCGTCGGTACGGCGGGCTCGGCCGTCGTCTTCGCCGGGCTGACGGTGATCATCGCTCTCGTCGCCCTGTGGGTCGTCCGGATCCCGTTCCTCACCAGCATGGGTGTCGCCGCCGGCGCGACCGTGGCCGTCGCCGTGCTCGTGGCGCTGACCCTGCTCCCCGCGATCCTCGGGATGTTGAAGTCGAAGGCGTTCGGAGGCCGGGTGCGCCGCTACACGCCGGAGCGCGACGCCCGGGGCCACGTGCTCAACAACGGCGTCCGGTGGGCCCGTACCGTCGGCAAGGCCCCGGTCCTCGCCGTCGTCGCGGTCGTCATCGCGCTCGGCGCGATCGCCATCCCGCTCAAGGACCTCCACCTCGCGTTCCCGACCGACTCCACCGCTTCCCCGGAGACCACGCAGCGCAAGGCGTCCGACCTGATCACCGACGCGTTCGGCCCGGGGCGGGAGAGCCCGATGCTGGTCGTCGTCGACGCCCGCGAGGCCGGGAGCCCCGAGGAGCAGGGCCAGGCGTTCGGTGCGGTGACCCAGTGGGTCGCCGAGCAGGACGACGTGCTCAACGCGCAGGTCGTCGCGGTCAACGAGGAGGGCAGCGGCGCCCAGGTGCTGGTCACCCCGCAGAGCGGCCCGGAGGACACCGCCACCCAGGAGCTGCTCGAGTCGCTCCGGGACGGCGAGGAGCAGATCGAGGCCGACACCGGCACGGACGTCGGCGTCACCGGCCTCACCGCCATCACGACCGACGTCTCGGACCGGCTCGCCGACGCGCTCCCGGTCTACCTCGCGGTGGTCATCGGGCTGGCCTTCATCCTGCTGATGCTGGTCTTCCGCTCGGTGCTGATCCCGCTCACCGCCACGCTCGGGTTCCTGCTGTCGGTGCTGGCCACCCTCGGCGCCACGGTCGCGGTGTTCCAGAAGGGCGCGTTCGGCTGGTTCGAGGGGCAGCCCATCGTCAGCTTCATGCCGATCTTCCTCATCGGCGTGGTCTTCGGGCTGGCGATGGACTACCAGGTCTTCCTGGTGACGCGGATCCGCGAGGCGCACATCCACGGGGCCTCGTTCCGCGAGGCGGTCGTCGACGGGTTCCGCAACAGCGCCCGGGTGGTCACCGCCGCGGCTCTGATCATGACCTCGGTGTTCGCCGCGTTCATGCTCATCGACGAGCCGATCATCAAGTCGATGGGGTTCGCCCTCGCCGTCGCGGTGCTCTTCGACGCCTTCGTGGTCCGGATGGTGCTGATCCCGGCGCTGCTCTACCTGATGCACGAGAAGGCGTGGTGGCTGCCGCGCTGGCTCGACCGGCTCCTCCCCGAGGTCGACGTCGAGGGCGAGAAGCTCGACCGGCCGCACCTCGAGGGCCACTACCGCACCGACGAGCCCCAGCTCGTCTCGTGAAGAATGGCGCGCATGACTGACCGCCCCGCACCTGTCGACCTCACCGCCCCCGTCACCTGGCGCCAGGTGGGTGAGTACGACGACATCCGCTACGAGACCACCGAGGACGGGATCGCCAAGATCACGATCTGCCGCCCCGAGGTGCACAACGCCTTCCGGCCGCAGACCCTGATCGAGGTCTCCCACGCCCTCGACCTGGCGCGGGAGGACGAGGCGGTCGGCGCGATCATCCTCACCGGTGAGGGCGACAAGGCGTTCTGCTCGGGCGGCGACCAGCGGGTCCGCGGCGACAGCGGCTACAAGACCCACGAGGGCGCGACGGGCCGGTTCCACGTGACCGACCTCCACGTCCAGATGCGGCGCTGCCCGAAGCCGATCGTGGCGATGGTGGCCGGCTGGGCGATCGGCGGCGGCCACGTGCTCCACCTGGTCTGCGACCTGACGATCGCGGCCGACAACGCCCGCTTCGGCCAGGTCGGTCCCAAGGTCGGCTCCTTCGACGGCGGCTTCGGCGCGAGCATCCTCAGCGACCTGGTCGGCCCGAAGAAGGCCAAGGAGATCTGGTTCCTCTGCCGGCAGTACGACGCCCAGCAGGCGCTCGACATGGGGCTGGTCAACACCGTCGTCCCGCTCGCCGACCTCGAGCGCGAGACGGTCCAGTGGTGCCGCGAGATGCTCCAGCTGTCGCCGTTCGCGCTGCGGCTGCTCAAGGCCAGCTTCCACGCCCACGAGGACGGGTACGCCGGGATCCAGCAGCTCGCCCACGACGCGAACCTGCTCTTCTACGGCTCGGAGGAGGCCCAGGAGGGGCGCGAGGCGTTCAAGGGGAAGCGGCGCCCCGAGTTCGAGCGGTTCCCCCGCCGCGCCTGATCCAGCCGTGCCGCGGGGTCGTCCCCGCCCGCGCGTGACATTGCGCCGATTTTCCCGAACTACCCACGCGGACGGGACCAAGGGCCCAGAATCGGACGCGGAGAGGAGTCACGTGTCCAGCACTGCGCCGATGACCAGCCGTCACGCCGACGAGCGTGCGGTCTGGCACACCCGCGCCCGGACCACGGCGCGTTGCCTCGCTGCCGCCGTCCTGGTGGTCGCGGTGGTCAACGCGCTCGGCTGGCTCCTGGAGCTCCACTGGATCATCGGGGCGGGCCCCGGGGCCGCGACGACGAAGATCAACGGCGCCCTGGCGCTCGGGTTCGTCGCGGTCGCCGTCCTCGCGCCGCGCCGCGTCGCCAAGCAGCTCCTGCTCGCGGGCGCGCTGGTGATCGGCGTCGTGACGCTGTCGCAGTACGCGTTCTCGGTCGACCTCGGGATCGACGAGCTCCTCGTCGACGACTGGGCCAGCGACGTGCGCCACCCCGGCCGCTCCTCGGAGAGCGCCGCGCTGTCGTTCATCGGGCTCGCCCTCGGCGGGCTGCTCGTGGTGGCCGATCGCCGCCGGTCGGCCCAGTGGGCGCTCGCCGTACCTCTCGTCCTCGGGATCTCCGCGCTCGTCAGCTACACCTACGGGCTCGACACGCTCACCAGCATCGGCACCTACTCCCAGATGTCGGCGGTCAACGCGCTGCTGATCGTGGCCTGCGCGCTCGCGCTCTGGCTGAAGGTCCCCTCCGGCGTCCTGCAGTGGCTCGCCTTCGGCCGTGACCCCGGTGCCCGGTTGCAGCGCTCGCTGGTGCCCGTCGCGGTCCTGCTGATCCCGTTCGCCGGGTGGGTGACCACCAAGCTGCAGCGCAACGGCACCTGGGACGCGGCGGCCGGGATGGCGGTCCTGGTGACCTTCGTCGGGGTCGTGGTGCTGGCGGTGGGGTACCGCGTCGGCAAGGCCGCCTACCGCATCGACCGCGAGCGCGACACCCTCCTCGAGGAGCTGCACCGCGTCAACAGCGTCCTCGAGGACTCGGTCCGGGCGCGGTCCCACCAGCTCAACCTGCAGCGCACCAAGCTGGCGCTGTTCGAGGAGCGCGACCGGATCGCCCGCGACCTCCACGACCGCGTCATCCAGCGGATCTTCGCCGCCGGGCTGCAGATGGCCGGGCTCAGCCGGACCGCCCGCAAGGAGGCCGCGGCCTCGGGCCGGACCGACTCCAAGCTCCCCGAGAACCTCGACACCGTGGCCCTCGAGCTCGACCTCGCGATCCGCGAGCTGCGCAACTCGATCTTCGAGCTGACCAGCGTCGGCGACCACGACAACATCGAGCAGGTGGTCCGCGACATCGCGGCCCGCGCCTCCCGGATCCTCGGCTCCATGCCCGCGGTGCAGGTGACCGGCCAGGTGGCCGGCGTCCCTGCCGAGCTGGTGGCGCAGTTCGCCTCGGTGATCCAGGAGGGGCTCTCCAACGTGGCCCGCCACGCCCGGGCGTCGTCGGTGACGGTGTCCTTCCACGGCGGCGACGACCACTACGAGGTCCGCATCGCCGACGACGGCGTCGGTCTCCCCGACCCGCTCCCGCGGAGCAGCGGCATCACCAACCTCACCGACCGGGCGCGCCAGTTCGGCGGCACCGCGACGTGGTCCGCGAACGAGGGCGGCGGGACGCTGGTCACGTGGCGCATCCCGAGGGCCGACGCCCAGCCGAGCCGGCTCGACGAGGCCGTCGACGAGGCCGTGCCCGACGAGTCCTACGACCCGGCGCGCGACCAGGCGGTCGCCTGACCCGCTAGGGGTAGCGCACCCCCGTCGCCTCCTCGGAGACCCTCCAGAGACCGGCGGCCTGCTGCTCGTCGAGCGCGGAGCGCGGCGGGGAGACCAGCACCGGCGGGCCGTTGAGCTCGAACGGGTGGCCCGGGCCGACGTAGCTGCCGCCCTCCAGCCCCGGCTCGACGGCCGCCCGGAGCTGCGGGAGCGCGCCCTGCTCCACGCCCTGCCCGACGAGCCGCGTGACGGCCACCGCCACGGCGCCGACGGGGGCGGGGCTGCTCCGGCCGATGCCGTTGTGGACCAGGTTCGTCACCGTGTAGCCGGGGTGCGCGGCGACCGCGGTCACCGGCAGCCGGGCCGCGCGTACCCGCCGGTCGAGCTCGAAGGTGAACAGCAGGTTCGCCAGCTTCGACTGTCCGTAGGCGCCCCACCGGCGGTACCGGGCCCCCGGGTCCCGCGGGTCGCGGAGCGAGACCCCGCGGACGCTGCGCGCCATGTGGGAGGAGACCGTGACGACCCGGCCGTCCCCGGACGCGACGAGCGCGTCGAGGAGCAGCCCGGTCAGCGCGAAGTGGCCGAGGTGGTTGGTCCCGAGCTGGAGCTCGAAGCCGTCCGCGGTCCGTTCGTACGGCGTCGCCATGACCCCCGCGTTGTTCACCAGCACGTCGAGGGGCCCGGCGGCGGACGCCTCCTCCGCGGCCCGGCGGACCGACGACAGGTCGGCGAGGTCGAGCCGGAGCGGCACCAGCCGGGCGCCGGGCACTTCCGCGCGGACGGCGTGCGCGGCGGCGTCGAGCTTCTCGGGGTCGCGTGCGGCCAGCACCACCTCGGCTCCGGCGCGGGCCAGCTCGCGGGCGGTCACCTCGCCGAGCCCGCTGGTCACGCCGGTCACGAGGGCGCGGCGGCCGGTCAGGTCCGGCACGTCCGCCAGGGTCCAGCGGGTCACGGGGTGACGGCCAGCGACGCGAGCACCCGGCGCGCCAGCGCCTCGTCGCCCTCGAGCTTCGCGTCGACGGCGTCGGCGGGACGGCGGCCGCCGGCCAGCACGGCGTAGTCCTCGAAGCCGAGGAGCACCCGGGCGTCAGGGGTGCCGGGCGGCTCGGCGAGCGCCGCTCCTCGTCCGTCGTCGCCGACGGTGGCGGCCAGGGTGCGGGTCACCGGGCCGGTCACCTCGAGCACCACGGTGGTGCCGACCGGCGCGCCGACCTTCTTGCCGAGGACGTAGGGGAGGCTGCGCGCGAACACGTCGGCGACGTGCTCGGCGGCGGGGGAGGTCATCCCGCCCGGACGCCCGGTGGCCCGCCGGATGTCCTGCTCGTGCATCCACAGGTCGAGCGGCCGGTTGCTGAGCAACGTCTGCCAGCTCCACCCGATCAGCCCGGCGAACCCGGGGCCGGGTGCCGAGGGGTCCGTCGGCGGGTCGGCCTGGAGGGCGGCGTACCGCGCGGCGACGCTCGACTCGAGCTCCTCGACGATCTTCGCGGCCGGCCACCCCCGGCGTACGACGCAGCCGGCCTCGGTGAACTGCCCCATCAGCCCCTTCACGTGCGGCGCCTCCGGTACCTCGACCTGCTCCTGCGGGTTGCCGGCCAGCTCGGACTCGAGGTGGGCCAGGTGGCTGGCGACGGCGCGGACGTCCCAGCCGGGGAGGTCGGTGGGCAGCTCCCACTCGTGGGGCTCGAGCGCGCGGAGCAGGGCGACGGCGTCCTGCGCCGCCCGGTGCCACACGTCGACGAGGTGGCGGAGGGGGTCGTGGGTGCTGGTCACGACCGGGAGCCTAGCCGTGCCCCTGCGCTGCGCCGCCGTGTCCAGCGCACGTCAAGGTGGCTGCAAGGGGCCGGGTCGACGGTCTCCCCATGACCCACGACACCTCTCCCCGTTCGGTCTCCCGGACCGTCTCTCGGACCTGGCGGCTCCTCCTCGTCGGCTCCGCCCTCACCGCCGTGGTGGGCGGCGGGATGCACCCCGACTCGGACGCCTCCGACCCGCTCCGCGAGCGGCTGGCCCAGATGACCGCCGACGACCAGTGGGTCCTCGGCCACGCGTTCATCGTCGTGAGCACGGCGCTGCTCGCACTCGGTCTGTGGACCGCCCGTCGGGACCTCCGCTGGTCGTCGTCGGTGCGCCGCGCGTTCGGCATCGCCGGGGTCGCGGTCGGGCTCTACGTGGTCGAGACGGTCGCCCACCTGGCGGCGGTCGTCGACTCCGACGCGCTCGCCGCGGGCGGGGCCGCGCCGGTGGCCTGGACGCACGTCGGGCTGAGCGCGGTCCTGTACCCGTTGAGCGGCTGGGCCGTCGCGATGCTGGCGCTCGCGACGGCGCGCGGGGCGAGCCTGCCCCGGCGTGCGGTCGCCGGGCTCGGGCTGCTCGCCGGCGTCGTGCACGCGGCGTCGATCCCGCTGATGCTGCTCCTGCCCGACCTCGAGGCGAGCCGGCTCTTCCCGGTCGCGGCGATCGCGCTGGCCTCGTGGACGCTCGCGACCGGTGTCCTCGGCGCGCCCGGGTCCTCGGGGGCGGCCTCGCCGGGGGTCCCGGAGCGGTCACCGCAGCCCGTGACCTGAGCCCCGGGACGGGAGGGGGCGGGGCGGCTAGCCTCCCCCCATGCTGGTCCGCGTGCTGGGCGACCTGGAGGTCGTGGTCGCCGGCCGGGTCGTGGACCTCGGCGGCCCCAAGCCGCGCACCCTCCTGGGCCAGCTGGTGGCCGCCGCCGGCCGGCCGGTCCCGGTGGAGCAGCTCATCGACCAGGTGTGGGGCGAGGAGCCGCCGGCGCGGGTGGAGGCGTCGCTCCAGTCGTACGTCGCCCGGCTCCGGCGGGCCCTCGAGCCCGACCGCGGCTCGGGGCGGCCGGGCGAGCTGCTCCGGACCCATGCGGGTGGCTACTCGCTCGACGTGCCGGCCGAGGCCGTCGACGCCCGCCGCTTCGCCGCGCTGGTCCGTGAGGCCCGCGACGCGGCGCCCGACGTGGCGGTGGGGCTGATCGAGGAGGCGCTGGACCTCTGGCGCGGTGAGCCGTACGCCGGGCTGACCGGCCCCTCCCTCGAGGCCGAGGCGACCCGGCTCGTCGAGCTCAGGACCGCCGCAGTGACCCGACTCTGGGAGCTCCGGCTGGCCCGCGGGGAGCACGCCGAGGCCGTCGCCGAGCTCGAGCAGCTGACCCGGCTCCACCCGCTCCGCGAGCAGCTCTGGGCGCTGCTCGCGCTGGCGTTGTACCGGGACTCCCGGCAGGCCGACGCGCTGGCCGCCCTCCGCCGGGTCCGGTCGGCCCTGGCCGAGGAGCTCGGGGTGGACCCGGGGCCGGAGCTGCGGGCGCTGGAGGAGGCGGTGCTGCGCCAGGACCCCGCACTGGACCTGCCGGCGGCCGCGACTGTGTCGGCGCCAGCCTTGGTTCCGGCCGCCGAGCCCGTCGCGGCTGCGCCCGCCTCGGCGCCCTTGCTCCACGGGCGCCTCGAGTGGCTGGCCGAGGTCGAGCGGGTGCTCGACGAGGCGGCCGCCGGCCGTGGCCGCACCGTGGTGGTGAGCGGGGAGCCGGGCATCGGCAAGACCCGGTTCACCGAGGCGGTCGGCGAGCTGGCCACGGCGCGCGGCTTCCGCACCGGCCGCGGGACCTGGGAGCCGGAGGCCTGCCCTGCGCTGTGGGGATGGAGCCGGGCGCTCACCCAGGCGCTGGGCAGCCCGCACCTCCTCGCCGCGGCGTCCGAGGACGCCGGTGACGTCGCCTCGGCCGTGTTCCGCCAGGCCGACGCCGTCCTCGCCGGGCTCGCGGACGGGCGGCCCTCGCTCCTCGTCCTCGACGACGTGCACTGGGCCGACGCCGCCAGCCTGCGGCTGCTCCGGCGGCTCGCGGCCGAGCTGGCCGCGGTGCCGGTCGTCCTCGTCGTCGCCCTCCGCAACGCACCGGCCGAGATCGGCGGACCGGTGGCCGACGTGCTCGCCGCCCTCGCCCGGCTGGACCCGCTCCGCGTCGAGCTCGCCGGGCTCCCCGCCGACGCGGTGCAGCGGTGGGTGGCCGAGCACGCCGGGCTCACCGTCGGTCCCGAGGTCGCCGCGGAGCTGGTCGCCCGCACCGACGGCAACCCCTTCTACGTCACCGAGCTCGTCCGGCTGCTCGTCGCCGAGGGCGCCCTCGGCGACCTGCGCGCCCCGGCCTGGCGGGCGGTGCCGCGCGGCGTCCGCGACGTCGTCCGGCAGCGGCTCGCGTCCCTGCCCGCGTCGAGCGTCGAGGTGCTCACCACCGCCGCGGTCGCCGGCCGGTCGTTCGACCTCGCCGTCGTCGCGCGGGTGGTCGACGACGACGTGGCCGTCGAGGAGGCGGTCGAGAGCGCGCTGGTGCTCGACCTGGTTGGGGAGGAGGGGCCCGACCGCTACCGGTTCAGCCATGCGCTCGTCCGCGACGCCGTCCGGCCGCGCGCACGCGAAGGTCGCCGCGGCGCTCGAGGAGGTGCACGGAGGCCGGGTCCGCGAGCACGCCGCCGAGCTGGCCGAGCACTACCGGCTCGCGGGTCCGGCGTACGCCCGCAGTGCCTGGCACTTCGCGCTCCGTGCCGGGGAGGCCGCCGCGGCCGGGGCCGAGCACGACGAGGCGCTCCGGCTGCTCACCGAGGCGGCCGTGCTGCAGGGGGGCGACCCGACGGTCGAGCCGGCCGAGCGGGAGACCGTGCTCCGCGGCCGGGCCCGGGCCCTGACCCGCGTCGCCCGCCCCCTCGAGGCGTGGGAGCCCGCCGCCGAGGCGGCACGGTCGGCGCTCGCGCGCCGCGACGGGGCGGCGGCCGCCGAGGCGCTGCTGACCGTCACCGAACGGGTCGTCTGGGGGTGGCGCACGCACCCGACCTGGGACGACGAGGCGATCGAGCTCTGGCAGACCGTGCTCGAGCAGCAGCCCCGCGAGGACGTGCTCACCCGGGCACGGATCAACGCGGCGATCGCGGTGGAGATGCTGTACCGCCCCGGCTCCGCCCACCGGGCGACGGTGCTGGCGGACCAGGCGGTCGCGATGGTGCGCTCGACGGGGCGGCGCGGCCACGCCGAGCTGCAGGTGCTGCGGCTGGCCCAGATGGCGCTGCTCAGGCCCGACCTGCTGCACCACCGCGCTGCGCTGCGCGACGAGATCGTCTCGCTGGCCCTCGAGGTCGGCGACCCGATCGACGTCGCCGCCGCGCTGACCGCCCGCGCGCAGGACCTCGGGGAGCTCGGCCGGCTGCAGGAGATGCAGTCCGACGTGGTGCGCGCCCACGAGCTCGCCGTACGCCACCACCTGCCGCAGAACATCGTCGTCTCCGGCTGGTGCCTGTCCCTGCGCAAGCAGGTCGACGGCGACCTCGCGGGCGCCGAGCAGGACATCGCCGAGATCGAACGGTTCCAGGCGACGCTCGCGATGTCCGGTGTGGGGATCGAGGTCAGCCAGCGGGCCAACCTCCGGGACGTCGAGGGACGGCTGGGGGAGATGGAGCCCCACCTGCGCCGGGCCGCGCCGTACCACCCGGCCTTCCGCGAGCTGCACGCCCTCTCGCTGCTCCGCGCCGGTCGCGTCGACGAGCTGCGGCTGCTGCTGGGGTCGTACGACGAGCAGCCGGCGTTCTCGTTCGACTACATGTGGCTGCCGTACATGGCGGTCCGCGCCGAGGTCTGGTCCGGGCTCGGGGACGCGGCCGCCGCGGCGCGGATGTACGACGAGCTGCTGCCGTACGGGGACCGGCTGGCGTACTCCGTCCCCGTCGCCTTCCGCGGCAGCATGCACCTCGCCCTCGGCGAGCTCGCCCGGGTCGCCGGGGACCCGACCGCCGCGGCCCGGCACCTCGAGATGGCCCTGCAGGTGCACCGGGAGCTCGGGCTGGCCCACTGGGTCGGGCGGACCGAGGAGGCGTTGACCCGACTGGCCGGCACCGTCGTCGGCTGAAGGTCTCCTCCTCGCGCGCTCAACACCATCCAGGCGTGCCACGAGGGCCAGGTCAGGGGGTCGGCGTCCCGTGGATCCGCTCGGCGTACTTCCGGAACGCCCGCCGCGCGAGCCTCGGTACCAGCACCCGGACCGGCAGGGGAGCCGGCGCCAGCATCTCGGCGATGACGGCGGGGTCGCCTTCGTACTGGTACATCCCGAACGTCAGCGCCAGCTCCTTGCGCGGCGTGCTCGCCCGTCCGGCATCGCCCATCGCGTCCCACTCCGCCTGCTTCATGGTGCGCGCGGCGATCGGCAGCAGCCGCTGCTCCTCGGCGTCGAGGTGCTCGATGAGGTGGACGTGGAGCTCGTCGAGGAGGTCGGCCACCTGGTCGCGGACCTCGGCCCCGGCGGACGAGCGGAACGTCGGCAGCAGCCCGCCGATCCGCTGGATCAGCCCGTCGACCCGCTCGTGCTGGGACTCCATGAGGTGCACGATCGGCGCGAGCTCGTCGGGGACGCGCTCGAGCAGCTTCGGCCACATCAGCTCGTCCTCGATGGTGTGGTGGTGGTGCAGGTGCCGGGTCAGGAACTCCACGTGGTCGGCGACCACGGCGGCCCGCCGCAGGTCGCCGGCGGTGACACCGCGGACCACCCCACCGGCGAGGCGGAACTCGCGGCGGTGGAAGGTGTGCAGGGTCGGCATGACGCTGGTGTCGACGAGGGCGCCGGTCTGGCCGTGGCTGGTGGTGGACATCGTTTCTCTCTCCTGGTGGTCGGTGGACGTGACCACCGTGGGACCGGGCTCTTGCAACCACCTTGAGCGCTGGTTGCACCCGTCACAGTGGGCCGGAGGTCCCGCGCGGCCTGGTAGGCTGGCCCCAGAGGCCGCAGCGTTTCGCGCGGCCTTCTTTCATGTCGCCCGGTGTGGGGCGCCCTCTGCGGCGCGGACCAGTGATCGGGCTCGACCCGAGAAGAGCTCCGTGTCCGTCGTACCGCTGCCTGTCCCTGCCGTCCCCACCTTCGAGTCCTTCGGGCTGCCCCGCAAGGTGCTCGCCGCCCTCGTGCTCGAGGACATCGAGACCCCCACCCCCGTCCAGTCCGCCGTCATCCCCGACGCGCTCGCCGGCCACGACGTGCTCGGCCGCGCGCAGACCGGCTCCGGGAAGACCCTCGCCTTCGGCATCCCGGTCGTCGCCCGGCTCGCGGGGGAGAAGAGCCGGATCAACCGTCCGCGGGCGATCATCATCGTCCCGACCCGCGAGCTCGCCGGCCAGGTCGAGCGGTCGATGGAGCTGGTGGCGCGGGCGGTGAAGCTGAAGCTCGCGACGGTGTACGGCGGCACGCGGTACGACCGCCAGGTGCAGCAGCTCCGCCAGGGCACCGACATCGTCGTGGCCACGCCGGGCCGGCTCCGCGACCTGATCGACAAGGGGATCCTGCAGACCGACGACGTGCAGGTGACCGTGCTCGACGAGGCCGACCACCTCTGCGACCTCGGGTTCTTCCCGGAGGTCGACGAGCTGCTGTCGCTGACCCCCGAGGGCGCGCAGCGGCTGCTGCTCAGCGCGACCCTCGACGGCGACGTCGACGTGCTCGTGAAGAAGCACCTGCGCGACCCGCGGCTCCACGAGCTCGACAGCTCCTCGGCGAGCGTCACGACGATGGACCACCACGTCCTGACCGTCGGCGGGTTCCGCGACAAGGTGGCCGCGGCCGTCGCGCTCGTCGAGGCGAACCCGCGCTCGATCGTCTTCACCCGCACCCGCGAGGGCGCCACCGAGCTCCGCGACGCCCTCGCCGAGCAGGGCGTCAACGCCGTCGACCTGCACGGCAACCTGTCGCAGCGGGTCCGGGAGCGGAACCTCGAACGGTTCTCCACCGGCCGCGCCCAGGCCGTGGTCGCCACCGACGTCGCCGCCCGCGGCATCCACGTCGACGGTGTCGGGCTGGTCGTCCACTTCGACCCGCCGACCGATCCGAAGGCGTACCTCCACCGCTCCGGGCGCACCGCCCGCGCCGGCGAGTCCGGTGCGGTGGTCACGATCGCCACCCTGCGCCAGCTCACGAGCGTCGCGCAGCTGCAGCGGACGGCCGGCGTCGAGGCGCGCCACCACGACGTGCGTACGGCGCCCTCGCCCATGACCGCGGAGGCGCTCGCCTCCTCCGGCACCCTCAAGGCCCCGGCCCGCAAGAAGGCCGGCGGTCCCCAGGGCCCGCGGGGCGGGTACGCCGGGAAGGGGCGCCGTCGCGACGAGCGCCCCGGCCGTCGTGGCGGCCGCCCGGCGCGCCCCTCGACGGCCCGCGCCCGCCGCGGCTGACCGAGCCAGCCCCACCGTTCATGTCCGTGCGCACCTCCTGAGGCCGGATCACCTGCGCACCGACATGAACGCGGTGGCCGCCCCCGGTTAGGTTCGGGCCATGGAACCGACCACCGCGCAGCACCGCGACGAGCGTCCCCCCGTCCTCGTCGTCGCCAACGTCAGCGACCCCGACGCCGGTTACGTCGGCGACCGGTTCGTCGAGCGCGGCTTCGTGCTGGAGCCGGTGTGGCGCGACAAGGCGGTGCCGTCCGCGGTGCCGCCGGAGGCCGCGGCCGTCCTGCTGCTCGGCTCGGCGTGGTCGGTCGCCGACCCGGTCGCCCCGGAGGCGCTCGAGGCGGAGTGTGCGCTCGTCCGCTCGGCGACCGCGGCGGGGGTGCCGGTGCTCGGCCTCTGCTACGGCGCCCAGGTGCTCGCCCACGCCTTCGGCGGACGGGTCCGTACGGCGACCACGCCGGAGGTCGGGCTGGTGCAGGTCGAGACCACCGACTCCTCGCTCGTCCCGGCCGGCCCGTGGTGGGAGTTCCACAGCGACGTGATCGACCTGCCTCCGTCGGCGGAGCTCCTGGCCAGCAACGGCTGCGGGGTCCAGGCCTTCACCGTGCCCGGCGCCCTCGCGGTGCAGTTCCACCCCGAGGTCCGGCCCGAGGTGCTCGAGGACTGGTTCCGCCGGGCCCCGTTCATGCTGGAGGGCGTGGAGGAGCCGCCGGAGGCGCTCGTGGCCCTCGCGACCGACCGGGAGGAGCAGTCCCGCGCCGCGGCGTACGCACTCGTCGACGACTTCCTGGCCCGCTTCTCCTGATCAGGGGCCGACCAGGGTCTCTCCGGATGGGGTTCCGGCGACCGGCGACGCACGCTGGAAGGAGACCACACAGGAGGAAACCATGGGCACCGTCCACGACAGCATGCAGCGCCGCGGCCTCGTCCGCCCCCGCCACGGCCGGATCGTCGCCGGCGTGTGCGCCGGGCTGGCGCACCGGTTCGGCATCGACCCGTGGGCCGCGCGGCTGCTCTTCCTCGCGCTGCTCCTCATCCCCGGCAGCCAGCTGATCCTCTACCCGGTCCTCTGGATCGTGATGCCGGCCGAGGAGCGGTACGCCGGCTGACCGGCCGCCACCTCGAGCCGGGGCCACCCCGCCAGGTCGCGCAGCAGCTGCCGGTCGTGGGTGGCCAGGACGACGGCCGCGTCGGCCTGCTCGAGCGCGGCCACCAGCTCGTCCACCAGCGTGAGCGAGAGGTGGTTGGTCGGCTCGTCGAGCACCAGCACGTCGGGGCGCCCGGCCAGGCACAGGGCCAGCTCGAGCCGGCGCTGCTGGCCCTGGGACAGCCGGTCGACCGGCGTACGACGGGCCTCCGCGTCGAGCAGCCCGAGCCCCCCGAGCCCCACGGCCTCGGCAGGGTCGAGCCGCCCCTCCGCCACGAGCCGGTCGACGTGCCGGGTGTACGCCTCCGCCACCGTCGATCTCCCGTGGGCCGACGACTCCTGCGCGACGTACCCCACCCGCGCCCCGGCGGACCGTCGCACCTCACCGGAGGTGGGGGCGAGGCGGCCGGCCAGCAGCCCGAGCAGCGTGGACTTCCCGCCCGCCGTTCGGGCCGGTGACCAGCAGCCGGTCCCCGGCGCGCACCTCGACCGAGGTGGGGGCCAACCGCCCCTCGACCGTCGCGTCGACCGCGACCACGACGTCCCGGCCCCGGCGCCCGCCGAGCGCCGGCATCGCGAACCTCAACGGTGGTGGCAGCACCGTCACCTGGTGGGCGTCGAGCCGGGCCTGCTGCCGGTTCACCGCCCGTACGACGCCGGGCGCGCGGGTCTGACGCTGGTGCTTCGGCGTCCCCTTCTCGGGCCGCCAGCCGTCGACGAGGCGGGACCGCGCCTGCTCCAGCGACGTGACCAGCCGTTGCCGTTCGAGCAGCTGCGCGGCGTGCTCCTGCTCCCAGGCCGCCCGTTCGCGCTCGCGCCCGGCGCGCCACCCGTCGTACCCGCCGCCGAAGAGCCGCGGCCGGCCGTCCCTGGTGGGGTCGAGGTCGAGCACCTCCTCGGCGGTGTCGCGCAGCAGCGCGCGGTCGTGGCTGACGAGCACGACCCCGCCCGCGTGGCCGCGCACCCGTTCGGTGAGGAACGCGAGCCCGCCGGCGTCGAGGTGGTTGGTGGGCTCGTCGAGGAGGAGCAGGTCGAGCGTGGTGCCGAGCAGGGCAGCGAGCCGGACCCGGTACCGCTCGCCGACCGAGAGGGTGATCAGGGGCCGTTCGCGGTCGGCGCAGGCGTCGAGCGCCTCGAGCGCCACGTCGACCTGACGCTCGGCGTCCCAGGCGTCGAGGGCCTCGCACCGCTCGAGCGCGGCGGCGTACGCGTCGTCGGCGCCCGGCGGACCCGAGGCGAGGGCCGCGGCCGCGACGTCGAGCCCGGCGAGCGCGGTGCGGGCGCCGAGGAGCGCGCCGTCGAGCAGGGTGCCGACGGTGGCGCCCTCCGCGACCTCGAGCTCCTGGTCGGCGATGCCGAGGCTGCCGACCCGGCGCACGGTGCCGGCGTCCGGGGTGAGCCGTCCGGCGAGCACGTGGAGCAGGGTCGTCTTGCCGCGGCCGTTCTCGCCGACGACCGCGAGACGGCTGCCGGGCGCGACGGTCAGGTCGACGTGGTCGAGCACGCGTCGGCCGCCGCGGGTGACGGTGACGCCGCCGGCAGTGAGCTGCGCCCGACCACCGGCAGGGGTCGCGGTGTCGAGGAGGAAGGGGGCGGGCTGCGAGGCGGCCGGACGGGCCGCAGAGGGTCGGTGCACGAGAGGTCTCCGCTGGAGCGAGGGGAGCCGGGTACGGCGAGAGGCCGCCCGGCGTGGACGCCGTGGACGGCAGCGGAGAGGACGAGGTCGTGCGCTGCCGTCAGGCGGCGGTGCGGAGCCTCATCGATGCGGTGTGCATGCGTCCACGGTACCGAGCGTCCCCGCGCCGCTCCACGGGATTTCCGCCGGCCGGAGAACCCTGATCTGCACAGGACCTCCACACCGCGCGCACCCGTCCCGACCAGCGGCGCTCCTAGCGTCGTCACCATGAAGCGCCCCTACCTGCTGGCCCTCGGGCTCACCCTGTTCACCGCGCTGTTCCTGGTCTACGGGATCGGCGCGCTCGGGATCATCGGCGACGGCGGACGTCCCGACCGGCTCTACCTCGGCGTCCTCGGCGTGGTGCTCCTCGGTGCGCTCGCCTCCCGGCTGCGGGCCACCGGCATGGCGCTGACCACGCTCGGCGCCGCGGCCGCGTGCGGTGTCGTCGCGGTCGTCGCGCTGCTCCTCGGGTACGCCGACGAGCCGGGCGCCTCGGCGCTGGAGATCCTCGGGCTCAACGCGATGTACGGCGCCCTGTTCGGCGCGGCAGCCTGGCTCTTCCACCGGGCGACCCCGTCGGCCGTCGACCGATGAGTCGGACCCCGGCCGTTCGTCCACTGCCACATGGGGACGACGCGTGACGTCTGGCCGCTGGTGCACACCGAGCGGGCGGCACTGCTGGACGAGCTGGCCGAGCTCGACGACGAGCAGTGGGAGCAGCCGTCGCGGCTCGTCGAGGAGGTCGTGCACGGCGAGGACGTCCGCCGCCCCCTCGGGCTGCGCCACGCCTACGCCGACGAGGCCGTCTCGCGGGCGCTCCGGCTGGAGGCGCGCACGCCGGTCTCGTTCGGCGGTGGCAAGGAGCGGGTGGCCGGTCTGCGGCTGGTGGCCGCGGACCACGGCACGACGCTGGGTGACGGCCCCGAGGTCCGTGGTCCTGCCCTGTCGCTGCTCCTCGTCGTGAGCGGTCGCCGGGTCGCGCTCGACGACCTCGAGGGCCCCGGCGTGGCCGCACTGGCCGCGCGGGGCTGACAGGGCAGGGTCGCCGGGCCGTGAGGGCTAGGGTGCCGCGACCGGCTCCTCCACCACCACGTGCTCGACCGGGACGTAGAACCGGTCGCGCGCCTCCTCCACGACGCCGTGCCGCAGCCACCGCGAGCTGCCCTCGCGCTGGGTGGAGATCACCACGAGGTCCGGCCGGAACTCCTGGATCGCCGCCTCCATCGCCACCAGCGGCGTCGCGTCGCCGAGCTCGCCGCGCACGTCGAGCCCCTGCTCCCGGAGCTGCGCGACGGTCTCGTCGAGCCGCTCGCGGGCCGCCTCGACCGACAGCTCCGCCGCCCCGTCCTCCGGCGGCGCGCTGCCTCGGCGCCCCTGCGTGGGGACGGACGGGCGGGCGGGGACGACGACCAGGTGCTCGGCCCGGTCGCTGCCGTCGAGCCCGTGCAGCGCGTCGTGCAGCGTGTCCGCGACCAGCGTCCGGTTGGCGACGACGAGCACCCGGCGGGGGCGGTTCTTCTCGAGCAGCTCGTCCGCCGAGACCGAGCCGCCGCGCCAGCGGGTGACGGCGTACAACCCCAGGACGACGGCCCACGACAGCAGGCTCAGCAGCAGCTGGGAGCGGGTGTCGTCCTTGACCGCCATCTGCACCAGCACCGCCAGGATCCCCGCGGCCGCGACGACCGTGAGCACCGGGTAGAGCCACATCTTCACGACCAGCTGGTCCTTCGGGGTGCGGCGGCGGAGCACCAGCTGGGACAGGGCGATCAGCAGGTAGACGAAGAGGATCACCGCACCGGAGGAGTTCAACAGGAACAGGAAGACGGTGTCCGGCGAGACG
Source organism: Nocardioides caldifontis (assembly GCF_008087345.1). Lineage (GTDB taxonomy): Bacteria > Actinomycetota > Actinomycetes > Propionibacteriales > Nocardioidaceae > Marmoricola_A > Marmoricola_A caldifontis. Next base: position 750,439 of record NZ_VHIB01000001.1, read on the forward strand.
TACGCCGCGATGACGCTCAGGAACCCCACGACCGTGGAGGCGAGGATCGCCCACACCGGCACGCCCCGGCGGTTCACGTGCACCAGCTTCATCGGCGCCTCCCGCCGCGCGGAGAGCACGAAGAGCATCCGGGAGGCGGTGTAGAGCCCGGAGTTGAGGCAGGAGAGCACGGCGGTGAGCACCACCGCGTTCATGATGTGGTCGGCGTAGGGGATCCCCATCTCGTCGAAGGCCGCGACGTACGGCGACGCGCCGAGCTCGCCGTCGTCCCACGGCAGGATGCAGACCAGCAGGAACACCGACCCGACGAAGAAGGTCAGCACGCGGACGATCACCGACTGGGTCGCGCGTGCGATGGCGCGGGCCGGGTCCTTCGACTCCGCGGCCGCGACGGTGGCGATCTCGGCGCCGACCATCGAGAAGACGACGACCACGATGCTGGAGAAGATCGCGCCGGCACCGTTGGGCATGAACCCGCCGTGGTCGGTCAGGTTGGAGAAGTTGAGCCCCTCTCCGGGCCAGAGCCCGAGCACGTACAGCGTGCCGAGGGCGAGGAAGGCCATGATCGCGAAGACCTTCAGCCCGGCGAACCAGTACTCGAACTCGCCGTACGACCCGACGGAGACGAGGTTCGTCGCGGTCATGAGCACCATCAGCCCTAGCGAGAGCAGCCAGAGCGGGGCGTCGAACCAGAAGGTCAGGATCTTGGCGCCGGCGACCGCCTCGAAACCGACGACGATCACCCAGAAGTACCAGTAGAGCCAGGCGGCGGAGAACCCCGCCCAGCCGCCGAGCGCCATCCGGGCGTAGTCGGAGAACGAGCCTGTCGACGGGTTCGCCGCGGCCATCTCGCCGAGCATGCGCATCACGAGGACGATCAGCGACCCTGTGACGAGGTAGCTCAGGAACGCAGCCGGCCCGGTCTGGTTGATCACCACGCCGGACCCGACGAAGAGCCCCGCGCCGATGACCCCGCCGATCGCGATCATCGTGAGGTGCCGCTGCTTCAGCCCCTTCTGGAGCTGCTGTGCTTCTTGCTCGACCATCAGCCACCGCCTCGGTGTCCGGGTCCGTCGCTCCGGCGGACCGGCTGACGGCTCAGATACCCGCTCCCGGGCCGGGCGGAACCAGGTCGGCGCGGTGGCTCAGTCGGCGGGGTGGGCCGGCGGGTGGGCCGGGGTCTGGGTGTAGAGGGCGAGCCGCCACTGGCCGTCGATCCGGACGTAGGTGCTGGTCATCGCGGCGACGATGCTCGGCCCCTCGTCACGGTGCGCGGTGCCGACGTACACCAGGGCGGTCGCGTCACGCCCGACCGGCACCTGCCGCAACCCGCTGATCTCGTACGACGCCCACGGCGGCGCGTCCCGGAGGGAGGCGACGACCTCGTCGCGGCCCATCACCTGGCCGTTCGCCAGCACCATCAGGCCGTCCGGGGTCATCACCCGGCCGTAGAACTCGCTGCCCGTGCCGGTGCACAGCGCGTGCCACCCCTCGTGCTCCAGGTGTTCCAGCTCGTCCTTCATGCACCGACCGTAGCCACCCCGCCGAGCCGTCGCATCTTGGCGCCGAAAACGGGCCGAGCCGTCGCATCTTCACGAGGAAGTTGCGACGGCTCGGCGGCGTCAGGCGGTGAAGACGCGACGGCTCGGCGTCAGAAGGCGCCCTCGGGGAGCTCCATGACCGAGAGGTCGACGGCCTCGGCGATCTGCCGCTCCGCGGTGACCTTCGGCAGCACCGTGCGGGCGAAGAACTGCGCCGCGGCGAGCTTGCCCTCGTAGAACTCCCGGTCGGCGTCGGAGACGTCGCCGCCGAGCTTCTCGAGCGCGACCTCGGCCTGGCGGAGCAGCAGCCACGCGCAGACGATGTCGCCGATCGCCATCAGCAGCCGGGTGGTGTTGAGCCCGACCTTGTAGATGTTGCGCACGTCGCCGTTCTCCTGGCCGGCGTCGGCGGACATCAGGTGGCCGATCATCGTGGCCACGATCGCGTTGCCGTCCTTGAGGGCGGTCGCGAGGAGCTCGCGCTCGACCTTGAGCCGCCCGTTGCCGGCCTCGCTCTTGACGAACTGCTCGATCTCCGAGGCGAGGTGGCCGAGGGCCTTCGCCTGGTCCTTGACGATCTTGCGGAAGAAGAAGTCCTGGCCCTGGATCGCGGTCGTGCCCTCGTAGAGGGTGTCGATCTTGGCGTCGCGGACGTACTGCTCGACCGGGTACTCCTGCAGGAAGCCGGAGCCGCCGAAGGTCTGCAGCGACTCGGTGCCCAGCAGCACCCACGAGCGCTCGGAGCCGTAGCCCTTCACGATCGGGAGCAGCAGGTCGTTGACCCGCTCGGCGAGCTCGTCCTTCTCGCCCCGGTGCTCGGCGAGCATGACCCGGTCCTGCCAGGTGGCCGTGTAGAGCACCAGCGCGCGGAGCGCCTCGGCGTACGACTTCTGCGTGAGCAGCGAGCGGCGTACGTCGGGGTGGTGGGTGATCGTGACGCGCGGCGCGGTCTTGTCCGACGCGCGGGTCAGGTCGGCGCCCTGGACGCGGCTCTTGGCGTACTCGAGCGCGTTGAGGTAGCCGGCCGAGAGCGTCGCGATCGCCTTCGTGCCGACCATCATGCGGGCGTTCTCGATGACCTGGAACATCTGCGCGATGCCGTCGTGGACCTCGCCGAGGAGGTAGCCGACGGCCGGCTCCTTCTCCCCGAAGGTCACCTCGCAGGTGTTCGAGACCTTGATCCCCATCTTCTTCTCGACGTTGGTGACGTGGGCGCCGTTGCGCTCCCCGGTCAGCTCGCCGGTCTCGAGGTCGAAGTGGAACTTCGGCACGATGAAGAGCGAGAGCCCCTTGGTGCCGGGACCGCCGACGCCCTCGATGCCCACCGGGCGGGCGAGGACGAGGTGGATGATGTTCTCGCTGAGGTCGTGCTCGGCGGAGGTGATGAACCGCTTCACGCCCTCGATGTGCCAGGTGCCGTCGTCCTGGAGGGTCGCCTTGGTGCGGCCTGCGCCGACGTCGGAGCCGGCGTCGGGCTCGGTGAGCACCATCGTGGCGCCCCACTCGCGCTCGACCATGATCTCGGCGATCCGCTGGTCGCGCTCGTTGCCGTTGCGCTGGACGATCGAGGCGAAGCTCGGACCGCAGGCGTACATCCAGACCGGGGCGTTCGCGCCGAGCACCAGCTCGGCGAGCGCCCAGTTGAGGCTGGAGGGGGCCGGCTGGCCGCCCAGCTCCGGCGGGAGCGAGAGCCGCCAGTACTCCGCGTCCATCCAGGCGCGGTAGGACTTCTTGAACGTCTCGGGCACCGGGGCGGTGCCGGTGGCCGGGTCGAAGACGGGCGGGTTGCGGTCGCTGTCCTCGTACGACGCCGCGAGCTCCTCGCGCGCCAGCCGGTCGACCTCGGCGAGGATCGAGCGGGCGGTGTCCACGTCCACGTCCTCGAACGGGCCGGAGCCCAGGACGTCCTGGCGACCGAGCACCTCGAAGAGGTTGAACTCGATGTCCCGCATGTTGCTCTTGTAGTGGCTCACGGCTGCACCTTCGTCGTACGTGGGTGGGACAGGGGCCGGCGTGCTGCTACCGGCCAGTAACTTCATTATGCGAAGTCCCCGTCGCGCACACAAGCACCGGGGTCGGGTGAGGACGGCGACAGCCCGAGCGGGTTTGGTGTCCCAGGACCCGGGAAACGCGACGAGCCCCCCACGCCGGTGGCGTGGGGGGCTCTCGAACGCGGGGTGGGTGCTAGTTCTTGAAGGCGTCCTTGAGCTTCTCGCCGGCCTGCTTGAGGTCGCTCTTGCTCTGGTCCTTCTTGCCCTCGGCCTCGAGCGACTCGTTGCCGACCGCGCCGCCGACCTTCTCCTTCGCCTGCCCGACGACGTTGTCGATCTTGTTGTTGGTCTTCTCGGTGTCGCCCATGGCTTCTCCTCCGCTCCTCGGGTGCTGACGAGGGAGGAGTACCCGGACCTGCGGCCCGTGAACACATGACGTACGACGCGGCCGAACAGGACTATGCGTATTACCTCGGTTATGCCTATCATCTAGGTAGACAAACTTGATCACCCGTCCTGCACCCCTGGGGGGAACCCGTGCGCAACCTCATCGTCCTGGGCTTCGTCGGCCTCGTCGCCCAGCTCATCGACGGCTCGCTCGGCATGGCCTACGGGGTCACGTCCTCGACGCTGCTCATCGCCACGGGGATCGCCCCGGCCGCCGCGAGCGCCGCGGTCCACTTCTCCGAGATCGGGACGACCCTGGTGTCGGGCATCGCCCACCACCGCCTCGGCAACGTCGACTGGCGGACGGTCAGCATCATCGCGGTGCCCGGCGGCATCGGCGCCTTCTTCGGCGCCACCTTCCTCTCCGGCCTCGACGGCGACACCGCCAAACCGTGGGTCGCCGGGATCCTGCTCGCGCTCGGTGTGTACGTGATCTGGCGGTTCCTCGTGCTGGGCGGCCGCCGCCCGCAGTTCAAGGGGCAGCTCACGAAGCGGTTCCTGGCGCCGCTCGGCCTGTTCGCCGGCGCGATGGACGCCATCGGTGGCGGTGGCTGGGGCCCGGTGGGCACCACCTCGCTGCTCTCCTCGGGCCGGCTCGAGCCGCGCAAGGTCGTCGGCTCGATCGACACCTCCGAGTTCCTCGTCGCCATCGGCGGCTCGCTCGGCTTCATCGTCGGGCTGGGCCACGCGGGCATCAACTTCGGGTACGCCGCCGCGCTGCTGGTCGGCGGTGTCATCGCCGCCCCGATCGCTGCCTGGCTGGTCAAGGTCCTCCCCGGCCGCGTGCTCGGCGTGGCCGCCGGCGGGCTGATCGTGCTCACCAACACCAAGACGATCGTCGAGTCCCTCGGCGGCAGCGGACGCACCGTCGGCGCCGTCGCGGCCCTGCTGTTCGTCGTCTGGGTCTCGCTCGTCGCGACCGCCGTCAAGCACGAGCGGATCGCGCGTGCCCGCGCCGCGGAGGAGGACGCGGAGCTGGTCGCCGCCTGATCGGGCCGCCGCTCTGAGACACTGGGCGGCGTGCGCGTCTCAGCCAAGTCCGACTACGCCCTCCGTGCCCTGATCGAGCTCTCCGCCCGGTCGGACGGATCACCGGTGAGCGCCGAGGAGCTGGGGCGCCTCCAGGAGATCCCCCACGGGTTCCTCCAGGCGATCCTCGCCGACCTCCGTCGAGCCGGGATCGTGCTCAGCCAGCGAGGGCAGGCAGGCGGCTGGAAGATGGCCCGGGACCCGCGCGACGTGACCGTCGCCGACGTCATCCGGGCGGTGGACGGCCCGCTCGTGAGCGTCCACGGGGTCCGGCCCGAGGCGGCGTCGTACAACGAGGCGGCGCAGGCGCTGCAGCTCGTCTGGATCGCGGCGCGCAGCAGCCTGCGCGAGGTCTGTGAGCAGGTCTCACTGCAGTCGCTCGCCGACGGCCGGCTGCCGCGGCCGGTCGCCGCCCGCACCAAGGACGAGGACGCCTGGCAGCCGCACTGACGGCGGGTCGGCGGGTCTCGTGCAGCTCGGCGTCCACCTGAGCCGTTACCTCGTCGAGGGCGGCCCCGCCGGCGTCCCGACCGCCCTCGCGGCGCTCGCCCGGGCCGCCGACGAGGCCGGCGTCGCCGTGCTGTCGGTGCCCGACCACGTCCTGCAGGTGCCGTACGTCGCGCCGGTCGGCGAGCCGGTCCTGGAGGGGTACTCCACCCTCGCCTTCCTCGCCGCGCACAGCGAGCGCGTCGAGCTCCAGCTCCTCGACGGCAGCATCGGCTACCGCCACCCGGCGCTGCTCGCACGCACGGTCGCCACCCTCGACGTGCTCTCCGGGGGGCGTGCGCGGCTCGGGACGGGAGCAGGCTGGTACGAGCGCGAGCACCGGGCCCTCGGCGCGCCGTTCCCGCCGCTGCGTGACCGGCTCGAGCTGCTCGACGAGGCGCTGCTGCTGATCCGCCGGATCTGGTCCGACGACGACGGCCCCTGGGAGGGCACCCACTACCCTCTCCCGGAGACGGTGTGCACGCCGCGGCCGTTGCGGCGGGTACCGGTCATGGTGTCCGGCGTCGACGAGCGGAAGGCGCTGCGACTCGTCGCCCGCCACGCCGACGCCTGCAGCATCTTCGCCGGGGGCGGCTCCGGCGCGGAGTTCGTCGCCGGGAAGCTCGCGGCGCTGCGGGCGCACTGCGAGCGCGAGGGCACGTCGTACGACGCGATCAGCCGTACCGTCCTGTGGACCGATCCCGTCGACGACCTGGCCGGGTTCACGACCTCGATGGCGGAGCTGGCCGACGTCGGTGTCCAGGAGGTGCACGTCGTGGCGGCCGAGCGCCCCTTGCAGCTGGTCCGCCGGCTGGGCGAGGTCGTCCCGGTCCTCGAGGCGCTCTGACGGCGCAGATGAGGAACCCCTCATCCGGCTCTCACGGACGACTCATGGCGGGGACCCAGAGTGGGGACAGTCAAGGAGGTCCGATCCCCACCGAACGGAGCGCACCATGTCGAAGACCCGCACCACCACCGCCGCCCTCGGCGCCGCCGCCCTCGTCGCCACGACGCTGGGCATGACCGCCGGCCCCGCTGCGGCGGACGGCAAGGACCGCGAGTTCCGCATCGGAGGCGCCCAGGTCGACTTCTCCGTCGAGAAGGACGATGGCCGCTTCGAGGTCGACGTGGACATCGATGACGCGCGGCCGGGCAGCAAGTGGCGGGTCGTTCTGTGGCACGACGGCAAGCGTTTCCACAAGAAGGTCCACCGGGCCGACCGCGAGGGTGACGTCGACATCGACAAGCGCCGCTCGAACACCAAGGGCAAGGACACATTCAAGGTCAAGGTCGAGAAGATCGGCGGCGGCGCGAAGTCGCGCACGATCGTGGTGCGCTGAGCCACCTGACCAGCCGTCATCCGGTGCAGCCGGTTCCTCGCCGAGCGCGGTCAGCACCCGACTGCACCGGAAGAGAGGGGCCGCTCAGCGGCGGAAGCTCCCGAAGAACGAGGCCTGGCCGCCGAGCATCGACTGCCCCACGGAGATGAACCCCTCGCCCTGGAGCCTGGGCTTGCACCGCCCGTACCCCTGGTAGCGGACGTCCTTCTGCTTGAACCCGGCGAACATCGACAGGCTCCCGTCGACGACGTGCGCACAGACCTCGCCGCGCGCCTTCGCGGTGATGACCTTGCCCGGCTGCACGGTGACGACGGCCTCGACCCGGGCCGGCTCGCAGGCCCCGAAGGTGGTCGGCAGCGTGCCGTCGGCCGCGCGCAGCGTGACGTCCATCGCGCCGCCGAGCGGGCCGGAGGTCGGGCCGTCGACGCGGAGGCTCGAGGTCGTGAGCTCCGGCGTGGCGTCGAACAGGCTGCGGTCGACGACCTCGGTGCGGGGCGCGGCGCCGGCGGCGGCCGGGAAGGCGGCGATGACGGCGGCGGCGGACGCGGTGGTCAGGGCGATACGGGCGAACATGGCTGCTCCTCGGTTCGTGCCGGGCCGCGCCCGGCTGTCTGGTGAGGCAGCCAGCGTCGGCGGGACCCCTTGAACCGGGGTTGCGCGCCTCTTGAACGACGGCTCAAGGTGCCGTCGGCCGCGCCCCCTCGTCGTCGACGGTCTCGACCACCGAGCCCACCTCGACCCGCCCGTCGGTGAGGACGTCGGCGCGGAGCCCGCCGCGGTGGATCAGGGCGCGCAGCGTGCCGGGGGCGGTGAGCCGCTCGAGGTGGGTGCAGGGCTCGCAGAGCCGCTGGCCGACGCACTCGACGTCGCCGATCCGGAACCGCCTGCCGACCAAGGCGTTGAGGTCGATGCCGCGGGTGACGACGTTGCGCCGCGCCTCGGCGTACCCGAGGGTGCCGCCGCCGGGGAGCCCCAGGTCGTCGAGGACCTCGGCCTCGACGAGGGTCAGGTCGTAGCCACGGACGGTCGGGTCGGCCGGGGTGAAGGTGCCGGCGCGGGCGGCGTACCGGTCGCCCTCCAGCCCGCGTCCGGCCAGCGCCGTCGCGGCCTCGACCACGCGCATCGGTGCGGTGGCCTCCCCTGCGAGGGCGAGCAGCTCGACGGTGCCGCGCAGGTGGGGGAGCGGCGAGGAGGTCGACGGGAGGAGGGCCGGGTCGAGGCCGGCGACGACGTACCCCTGGCGGACGGGCAGCGCGGCGGACGCCGCACCGAGCAGCCCGGGGTCCTGAGGGCTCAGCACGACGCCGGAGGGCGTGCCGAACATCAGCACGACCGTCGGGTCGGCCTCGCCGTCGAGGACCGCCACCCAGTAGCCGGGCCAGTTGAACGTCGCGGGCGCGGCGATCGGCACCAGCCCGGTGCCGCGGCCGGCGAGCCAGCTGCGCCAGTGCGCCACCGCCCCGCGCAGGTCCGCGTCGGGGAGCGGCACCTGGTCGACCGGGGTCTCGAGGGCCGACGCCAGGCACGCGGTGAAGGAGCGTACGGCGGCCGGCGCGGCGGAGTCGGGGAGCTCGACGTCGATCACGGAGGCCTCCTCAGCCCGTCACCCGGACGACCCACTCGACCAGCGGCCGGGCGGCCCGCCAGTCGCGGCGCACCTCGTCGAGGAGCTCGGGCTTGTGGACGATCTCGTCGAAGCCGTACGAGCGGCTCATCGCGAGCGACTTGTGGCGCAGCAGCTCGATGCGGGGGTGGTCGGCGGGCCAGCCGCGGGGCGAGGTCTTCAGCTGCTCGCCGCCACGGGTCCAGCCCCGCCGTTCGAGGCCGCGGAGGATCCGCTCGAGCTCCGGCCCGGTGAGGTCGTGGGCGACGGCCGCCCGGAACGCCGCCAGCCGGTCCGCCTCGGCGTGGTAGAACCCCGCGCCGACCCGGACGCCCGGTGCCCCCACCTCGACGTACCACCCCGTCGCCGGCCCGGCGGCGACGAAGGCGCCCTGGTGGTCCTTGTACGGCGTCTTGTCCTTGGAGAACCGCACGTCCCGGTAGGGGCGGAACACCTTCGCCGGGCCGAACTCGTCGGCCAGCGCGTCGGTCAATGCGACCATCGGGCCGCGCACCGCCTCGTCGTACACGTGCTTGTGCGCGCTCCAGAACGAGCGGGTGTTGTCGAGCTCGAGGTCGTCGTAGAAGTCGAGTGCAGCAACGGGAAAGCCGGCGAACGCCATGGCGCCGACCCTAGGTGAGCCCCGGTCGTGTCTCGTGTGCCACCTTCGGTTGAGGTCGCGGCACGGGGAGGAGAAGGATCGGAGGTGGAAGGGAGAAGCCATGACCAGCACCAGCTCTTCCCGCAAGGTCGTCGTCGCGTACGACGGCTCGCCGGACGCCGACCTCGGTCTGGACTGGGCCGTCGAGCACGCGCGGGCGCGGCACCTGTCGCTCGAGGTGCTCGCCGCGTGGGGCGACCTGACCTACCTCCCCGAGAGGGCGTCGAGCGACGCCGAGCCGCTCGTCCGCTCCTGGCTCGACCGAGCGGCCGCACGGCTGGAGACGGCCGGGGCGACGGACTGGACGACCACCGCGACCGCCGAGAAGGTCGTGCCCGAGCTCCTCGAACGGAGCAGGGACGCGTCGATGGTCGTCCTCGGCGCCCGCGGCCACAGCCTGATCGGCGGCATGCTCCTGGGGTCGGTGAGCCAGCACGTCACCCGGCACGCCGCGTGCCCGGTCGTCGTGGTGCGCGGTCACACCCCGCTGCGGCGTCGCGTCGTGGTCGGCGTCGACGGGTCCCAGGGGGCACGGCGGGCCCTGGAGCTCGCGTTCGAGGAGGCCGACCGCACCGGCTCGACGCTCGTCGCCGTGCACGGCATGGACGTCTCGGCGGTGCACGGTCCGTGGGACGTCACCGTCGCCCCGCACGTCGCCGAGGAGATCGACGCGGGCCGCCGGCTCCTCGCCGAGGCCGTCGCCGGCCACCGTGAGCAGCACCCCGACGTCGAGGTCGAGCTGCTCGCCGTTCCGGTGCCCGCGGTCCGGGCGCTCGCCGACGCCTCGAGCACCGCGTCGCTGGTCGTCGTCGGCACCCGCGGACGCGGCGGCTTCGTCGGGCTCCTGCTCGGCTCGGTCAGCGCGACCGTGCTCCAGCACGCGACGTGCCCGGTGATGGTGGTGCGGTGAGCTCGCCGGATCGGAGCGGATGACGGGAATCGAACCCGCATTCTGAGCTTGGGAAGCTCATGTTCTGCCATTGAACTACATCCGCATGGCCTGAGGCCGGTCAGATAGTACCTGACCTCCTCGGGCCCGGATCACCGCGGCGTGCCCGTCGCCTCCGCGGTCGGCAGGGGCGGCCTCTGGAGGGTGGGGTACTTCGCGGCCAGCAGGTCGCCCGACGAACGGCCGGTCAGCCGGCGCTGCACCCACGGGGCCGCGTGCGCCCGCGCCCAGGCGACGTCGGCCTGCCGCCGCTGCGCCGCGGTGAGCGGCGGCAGCTCGGGCAGCGGGTCGAGCCGCAGGTCGTGGGCGACGCCGAGCCGGTCGAGGACCGTCGCAGCCATGTGCCGGTGGCCCAGTGTCGACATGTGGATCCGGTCGACGTCCCACATCCGCGGGTCGCGGTACTCCCGCAGCCGCCAGAAGTCGACGAGCGTCGCGTCGAGCTCCTCGGCGACCTCCCGGACCAGCTCGTTGTAGATCGCGACCCGCCCCCGGAGCCGCCCGAAGACCGGGGCCCAGCCGAGGTCGAACCCGGTGAAGAGCACCAGGTGGGCCCCGGCGGCCCGGACCTTCGCCAGCCCCTCGGCGTACGCCGTCACGATCGCGTCGACGTCGACCGCGGGGCGCAGGATGTCGTTGCCGCCGACGTACGCGCTCACCAGGTCGGGGCCGAGCGCGACCGCCGCGTCGACCTGCTCGTCGAGGAAGCCGCGCATCTTGCGGCCGCGGATCGCGAGGTTGGCGTAGCGGAGCTCCGGGTCGGCCTGGCCGAGGACCTCGGCGACGCGGTCGGCCCAGCCGCGGACGCCGTTCGGGCGGGACGGGTCGGGGTCGCCGACGCCCTCGGTGAAGGAGTCCCCGACGGCGACGTAGGCACGGTAGGTCGGCACCGACCCATTGTCCTCGGGGGCTGGTGAGCCCGCCGGTAGGGTGCCCCACGTGCTGCTCTCCGACCGCGACATCACCGCCGAGCTCGACAAGGGCCGGGTTGCCCTGGAGCCGTTCGACCCGGCGATGATCCAGCCGTCCAGCATCGACGTGCGGCTCGACCGGTTCTTCCGGGTGTTCGAGAACCACCGGTACCCGCACATCGACCCCGCCGAGGACCAGCCCGAGCTCACCCGTCAGGTCGAGCCGGAGGGGGAGGAGCCGTTCATCCTGCACCCGGGGGAGTTCGTGCTCGGGTCGACGTACGAGGTGGTCACGCTGCCCGACGACGTCGCCGCCCGGCTCGAGGGGAAGTCGTCGCTGGGCCGCCTGGGGCTGCTGACCCACTCGACCGCCGGCTTCATCGACCCCGGGTTCTCCGGCCACGTCACCCTCGAGCTGGCCAACGTCGCGAACCTGCCGATCAAGCTGTGGCCCGGGATGAAGATCGGCCAGCTGTGCTTCTTCCGGCTGTCGTCGCCGGCGGAGCACCCGTACGGGTCGGCGAAGTACGGCTCGCGCTACCAGGGCCAGCGGGGCCCGACGCCGTCCCGGTCGTCCCAGTCCTTCCACCGGACCCCCATCACCTGACCGGTCTTCGTCGCTGGTGTGTCGAGCCGCCCTTCGTGGCGCGCGGTCTGGTGTCGAACCGCCCTTCGTGGCGCGCATCCTGGGTGTCGAGCCGCCCCTCGTGGCGCGCGGTCTGGTGTCGAGCCGCCCTTCGTGGCGCGCGCCGGAGCCCGTCAGGGCGCGGCGGTGAGCTGGCGCAGGTAGACGTCGCCCGTCGCGGTCCGGGCCGTGACCGCCACGTGCGGCTGGCCGGGGGCCGGCTTCCCGAGGGGCGCCAGGTCCGAGACGATCCGACCGGTGCCGGTGGTGATGTCGGTCCACACCGGGGTCGACTCCGGCACGCCGACGCGGATGTCGCCGAACCCGTTCTTGAACGTCGCCTCGCCGTTGGTGAACCGGCCGATGCCCAGGTCGCCCGTGCCGCTTCGGACCGCCACCTTCCCGTCGACCTCACCGAGCGTGACGTCGCCGGTGCCGGTGGTGAGCCTGGCGTCGCCGTGGACGTGCTCGACGGCGACCGTGCCGGCTCCGGTCTTCAGCTGGCCGCCGCCGCTGAGCTCGCGCACGCGGATCGCGCCGGCACCGGACTTCACGACCGCGGAGCCGAGCACCTGGTCGAGCACGACGTCGCCCGCCCCCACGGCGAAGCGGACGTGCTCGAGGGCGCCGGTGGTGGTGAGGTCGCCGGCGCCCAGCTTGCCGGTCAGCGAGCTGCGGCGGGGGAGGCGTACGTCGACGTCGACCGGTGCCGGCGGCCGGTGGAACCCGGCCCTTCGCGGACCCTTGACGACCACGCGGTCACCCTCGGTCTCCACCGTGACCGCGGCGGCCTCGACGCCCTCCACCCGGACGACGACCTGGTCGGTGTCGTCCGTGGTCACGGCGAGCCGTGCGCTCTGGAGGTCGACGTGGAGCTGGCGCGGCCCGTCGGCCGGGAACTCGTGCTGCATCGGGGACTCCTCTGGTGGGTGGGTCAGATCCAGCCCGACATGCGGCGGCTGGGGCGGTCGGCGGAGAACGGGATGCTCGAGACGTCCATGTCGAACGCCGTCGTGCCGCGCTGCGTCGCGGCGCGCACGGCCTGCACGATCCAGTTGTTGAGCGAGTGGCCGGTCGCGCTGGCGAGCTCCTCGGCGCGGGACTTCACCGACTCGGGGAGCCGGAGCGTGATCCGGGCGACCGGACCGTCCTCGGGATCCGCCGGCTCCGCCGACGTGGGCGGGGGCGGCTCGGGCAGGTCGACCACCATCTCCGGGTCGCGGCCCTGGAGGCGTACCTCGACCGTGCCGCTCGGGAGCTCGGCGGTCACCTCGGCAGCGGCCTGGGAGAGCACCTCGAGCACGAGCAGCCGGACCGACGGTTCGAGCGCCACGAGCATCCGCTCGGCGCCAGCACGCATCTCGGGCCCCCCGATCTCGGCTGCGGCGAGGAGGTCGCGGCGGAGACTCTCGGCGTACGGCGTGATGTCCATGTGCACCACTATGACACCACTGTGGTGTCACCACAAGGTCAAACGGCGGCAAGGTGGTGTCGGCGGATGTCGAGCCGCCCTTCGTGGCGCGGCTCGAACGGTCAGACCCGCGCAGGTGGACGAGCTTTCGCGCGTCCGGCCGTAGATGGCGTCAAGGCTCGTTCACGTGCGTGACCCCCGGCACGCCACGAAGGGCGGTTCAACGCCCAGGACGCGCGCCACGAGGGGCGGTTCGACGTGGAAGAGGCGGTCAGGCGGCCTGGGGAGACCCGGTCGGGGTGAAGTCCGACGTCGCCACGAAGGACGAGAGCAGCGCCTGCTCCTTGCGCATGGCGGCGGCGATCGCGGGGTGGTCGCGGTTCGCCTCGAGGATCTGGCGTACGCCGGTCAGCCGCTTCGCGACCTTCTCGTACGCCGAACGCACGTCATGGGCCAGGTCGCCGTCACCGACCTCGATCGCCACGTAGACCGCGCCGGCCAGGGCGTGGCGCCACTCCGCCTGGAGCTCGCGGAGGACCGCCCCCTCGTCGGCGTAGAAGTGCAGCACGTCGGGGTCGGCCCGCCACGGGGCCTCGACCATCCCGGTGTCCACGGCCGCGCGGACCATGTCCAGGAGTGCGGTGCGCTGGCGACGTCGGGTGATGCCGGAACGCCACATGAGTCCTCCTCGGAGCCGGTGCTCGCCTTGTCCTCCCAGTTGGCGGCGCAAGCGCCTCGGCAGATCCCGTGTCCCGCCGGCCTCTCCCGTGGCCGGCCCCGAGTGGGCGGAGCTGCTGCGCCGTAAATCCCCGGAGGGTGTGGCCCGAAACACGACGGCGGGGCACCCCTGAGGGGCGCCCCGCCGTCGGGCGAGGGTCGGCTCAGAGGGAGCCGATCAGCAGCGGACCGTCGTCGCCGTCCTCCTTCTTGGCCTCCGGCGCGGGCTCCTGCTTCGGCTCCTCCGCCGGCTTCTCCGCGGCCGGCTCCGGAGCCGGCTCCGGCTCGGGCTCGCTCTTCGCCACCGGCTCCGGCGCCGCCTCGGGCTCCGGCTCCGGCTTCGACCCGGCCACCGGCGCCGCCGCAGCCGCCGCGGGCGCCGACGTCGAGACGGTCTCCGCCGTCACCGGCTCGGAGACCCCGGAGTCGGAGTTGAGCGCACCGGCGAGCTCCTGCTTGATCTCGGCCAGCACCTCCGCCTTCAGCTCCGCCTTGAGCTTGGTCTTGAACTCGCTGATGTCCACCTCGTCACCTTCCAGAATCGATTCAACGTCCAGCCCCGACCACGTCTCCGCGACGGTCGCCTGTCCTGCGGGGAGCTCGATGCGCAGGGCTGCCGTGCCCGCCGCGACGGTCGCGCCCACCGCGGCAGCCGCGTGCGCCCCTGACGGGGCCGAGTGAGCTGAGGGAGCCGACGGCTCCGACGACGCGGCCGGCTGCGTCGACGGGTCGTCGACCCCCGGCGCCGCCTCCTCGCGCTCGTTCGCCGGCTCGGTCTGCTCCTCGCCGAGCCGGTCGGGCGCCTGCTCCGGGTCCTCGGTGCCGTCGTGGCGGACGGTCAGCGGGATGCCGGCGTCGTCGGCCTCCTCGTCACCGGTCTCGGTGCTGTCCTCCGGCGCCTCGGGGGCCCGCTTCACCGACGCGAGCAGCATCTGCGCGACGTCGAGGACCTCGACCTCCTCGCGCGCCTCGCCCTTCGCCTGCAGCGCGGTGAGCCCGTCGGAGAGCATCACGCGGCAGAACGGGCACGCGACGGCGATCTGGTCCGCCCCGGTGCCGACGGCCTCGGTCGTGCGGTTCACGTTGATCCGCTCGCCGATGCGCTCCTCCATCCACATGCGGGCGCCACCGGCGCCGCAGCAGAACGAGCGGTCGCCGCTGCGCTCCATCTCCTTGAACTCGGTCGAGGGGATGACCTCGAGCAGCTCGCGCGGCGGCTCGTAGACCTTGTTGTGACGCCCGATGTAGCAGGGGTCGTGGTAGGTCACCGACCGCTTCGGCCCACCGTTCGCGGCGACCGGCGTCAGCTTGCCCTCGCGGACGAGCCGGTTGAGCAGCTGGGTGTGGTGCACGACCTCGAGCTCGACACCGAACTGGGAGTACTCGTTCTTGAGCGTGTTGAAGCAGTGCGCACAGGTGGAGACGACCTTCTTGACCTTCGTCTCCTTGAACATCTCGGCGTTCTGCATCGCGAGCTGCTGGAAGATGAACTCGTTGCCGGCACGCCGGGCGGGGTCGCCGGAGCAGGTCTCCCCGTTGCCCAGCACGCCGAACGAGACGTCGGCCAGGTCGAGCAGCTCCGCCACCGCACGGGTGGTCTTCTTCGCCCGGTCCTCGTAGGCGCCGGCGCAGCCGACCCAGAACAGCCAGTCGACCTCGTCGAGCGACTCGATGTCCTCGCCGACGACCTTGACGTCGAAGGGCAGGTCCTGCGCCCACTCGAGCCGGCTGTTCGGCGACATGTTCCAGGGGTTGCCCTTGTTCTCCAGCCCCTTGAAGAGGCCGTTGAGCTCGGACGGGAAGCTCGACTCGATGAGCACCTGGTAGCGCCGCATGTCGACGATGTGGTCGACGTGCTCGATGTCGACGGGGCACTGCTGGACGCAGGCGCCACAGCTGGTGCAGGACCAGAGGACGTCCTCGTCGATCACCGCGCCGGCGTCCGGAGCCCACGCCGGGCCCTCGGTCGAGCCGACCAGCGGCCGCTCGGCCTCGGCCTTGACGAGGTCGGGCAGCGAGGTGCGCTGCTCCTCCGAGGCCAGGAGGTACGGCGCCTTGGCGTGCGCGTGGTCGCGGAGGTTGAGGATCACCATCTTGGGCGACAGCGGCTTGTCGGTGTTCCACGCCGGGCACTGGCTCTGGCAGCGGCCGCACTCGGTGCAGGTGTTGAAGTCGAGGATCCCCTTCCAGGCGAAGTCCTCGATCTTCCCGACACCCATCGCGGTGTCCTCGTCCATCTCGTCGACCATCTCGAGGTCGAACGGCTTGCCGTCGATGACGATCGGCTTCAGGGCACCGAGGGCGTTGCTGCCGTCGGCCTCGCGCTTGAACCAGATGTTGAAGAACGCGAGGAACCGGTGCCACGCCACGCCCATGTTGGCGTTGAGCGAGATCACGATCATCCAGGTGAACGAGATGACGATCTTGATCATCGCGACGAGCAGGACCAGGTTCTCCAGGGTGCCGACCGACAGGTCGGCGAAGAGCTCGCCGGCCCAGGCCGTGAACGGGAAGTGGAGCAGCGAGGCGTCGTCGGAGTCGCCGTTCTTCGCGAGCGCGTACTCGAGGAACCGCAGCAGCAGGATGCAGATGCCGACGGTGAGGATCACCGTCTCCACGAAGTAGCCCCACCACATCCGCGAGCCGAAGAACCGCCCGGCCTCGCCGCGGGCACGCTCCTTCGGGCGGGTCGCGCGGTAGACGATGAACGGCACGATCGCCACGATCATCATCCAGGCGAAGACCTCGGTCACCCACTCGAACGGCGGGAAGTGGCCGATCAGCGGCAGGATGAAGTGCGGGTCGAAGAGCTGCCCGAACGCGTTGACCAGCGTGAAGAACAGCAACCCGAAGCCGACCATGATGAACCAGTGGGCGGCGCCCACCCGCGTCCACTGCAGCATCCGGGTGTGGCCGAGCGTCTCCTTGACCAGCGTCTTGGTGCGCTGGGCCGGCTCGTTCGTACGGTCGATCGGCTGGCCGATCCGGACCACCGCCAGGATCTTCCGGATGGCCCGGACGAACAACGCGATGCCGACGGCCGTGAAGGCCAGCGACACCACGATGGCGACGACTTGCAAAGTCTGCGACATGGGGCTCCTCGCCGAGGACGAGACGTAGGTCATCGAAGCCTAGGTCCCGCGAGCTGCCCGCCGGGAGGCGCGGGGCCTGTGACCATTGTCCTACCAACGGGTAACTTGCGCCGCGGAGGACGGTTCGACGCGAGACACCAGTCCCGCGCGCCACGACGGTCACAGGCGGACCCGGGTGAGCCTCCCGGCCGGGGTGAAGGTGAGCCGCACGTCGGTGCTCCCGCCCGCGGCGGTCCGGGCGCAGTAGGAGAGCTCCGTGCCGAGCCGCTGGTGCGGCTGGCCGACGCTCCGCAGCACCTGCTCGACCGACGCCCCCTTCGCCAGCCCGCGGAACGCCCGGACCGGAGACGCCTCGGACGGCTCGCGGCAGCCGTCGTTGCTGATCCCGAGGGCGCGCTCCCACATCTGGAGGTACGCCTCGGCGCCCCGGTCCAAGTCCGCGGTGATCTCCTCGCCGGCGAGGTTCTCGAGGTCCTGGAACCAGTCGGGGTAGAGCCCGTAGTGCGCGACGCCGTCCTCGTTGAGGTCGTAGACGCGCTCGCCGCTGACCTGCTGCCCGACGGTCACCCGACCCAGCTTCGAGTAGAACGGGTAGGTGACCTTGTCCGAGGCGTCGGAGCCCCGGGGGTCGCCCTGGGCGCCGAGCCCGTTGATGTCCGCGCCGTACCCGAAGCCGAAGTAGTAGCGCGGGTCGGCCCAGGTGAGGTGCTGGCGCCACTTCTCGACGAACCCCTCGGCGTCGCCGGCGTACGGCATCACCACGCCGCCGAGCTCGTAGATCCGCGGGTAGGCGTCGGGGGTCGACCACGAGTGGCTGGAGATGACGCCGGAGTAGTCGAGCTCCTCGAGCAGGTCGAGGCTGGCCCGCCGGGCCGCCACGCTCATGTGGTCGGGGTCGAAGATCATCCCGCGGTCGACCATCCCGCGGATCGTGTGCTCGCCGAGCGCGCTGAGCCCGCGGGTGTTGCAGTGCGGCGCCGGGGCGTAGACCGGGACGGCCGGCAGCCGGATGCCGGCCACCTCGGCGATCGCCCCGAAGAGACCGTCGCGGGCGGAGAACACCCCACCGTCCTCGGGCACGGCGTACTGCTCCTTGTCCTCGACGCCCTCGCCGTGGCTGCCGGGGCACCGGTTCATGTCCCAGAAGGACTGCGTCTCGAGGAAGTTGGCGGCATTGACGAGCACGCCGACCGGCCCCTCGTCGCCGGCGACGCCGGAGAGCGCGTTGTCGAACTTGTTGACCAGCTCCATCTGGCGCACCCCGAGCTCGTGCACCTCCTGCAGCTGCCGGTCGATCGTCGCCCGGTTGCACTCGGGGATGTTGTCGAGCGCCAGCGAGCAGCCGAACGGCACGCTGGTCTCGATCCCCATCACGACCGCCAGCCGGCCGGAGTTGATCACCCGGCGGGCCTCGAACGGGTCGGTGACGATGCGGTACCACCCCTTGCCGGGGCCGCCGTGCTGGGCGTCGACGTACGCCTCGAACTCGCGCATCCGCTGCGCCTGCAGCCGGATCGACCGCATGTCGTCGCAACGGGTCTGCGGCCAGCTCGGCCCCTTCAGGGGGTAGATCGCGCAGAGCTGGTTGTTCTCGACGAGCAGGTTCACGAAGAGCCGGAGCCCGCCGCGCCAGGCCCGCTCCATCCACGCGTGGTAGGTGCCCTCGTGGGTCAGCGAGTCCGGCGCCGGCCAGTCGCGGAAGGTCGGCCAGCCGGTGGTGTCGTGGGCCGCGACCGGGGAGCCTCCGCGGGTGAGGTTCTCCAGCAGCGCGCCGTAGCCGCCGCTCACGGAGTGGTCGGGGCAGTCGACGAGCGCGGCGGTGACGCCGAGCGGGGACCACGGCTTGCCGCAGTGCGCGGCGCCGCCGAGGAACTCGAAGGCCATCTGGTGGGTGTGCGCGTCGGTGGTGCCGCGGACCTCCTGGAACGGCGTGACCCCGGCGAACGGCCGACCGGTGATCCCGGTGCCGATCTCGGGGAACTCAGCGCACCCGGTGGTCAGTCGCAGCCGGAACACCGACGCGGCCCCCGTGGCCAGCGGCGTCCCGGCACGCAGCCCGGTCGAGCCGCGGGTGAAGGTGAAGCCGCCCTGCTCCTGGCGGAGCGTCCACACCGCCTGCTTGCGCGGCTTCGAGGCGACCACCGGCGGCTCGAGCAGCGACGCGCGCGCCGAGAGGACGCGGTCGGTGGTGTCCATCAGGAGGTACTCGCCGAGCGTCGCGGCCTTGAAGAAGAAGGGCTCCGCGGTCGCGGCGGAGGTGCCCGTCACCGTCCAGCCGCGACGGCCCTCACGGACCACCCAGCGGCCGTCGGGCGCCTGGAGCGCGTAGCAGCCGCCGGCCATCGCGTAGCGGTCCTGCGGGACGGTACGACGGGGTGGCTCGGCCGCCATCCGGGTGAGCACGGGGTCGGGCTCGGCCCGCTGCGCCTCCACGGCCTCGACCGACTCCTGGGCCTCCTCCGGGGTGGTCGGGTCCTCGGTGTCCGCGGCCTCCTCGCTGCGCGAGACGTCGTTCTTGGTCGCCGGGTCGTCGTGGCGGTGGCCGCCCGCGGTCTGCTGGTCGTGGGTGTGGAAGCCGTCCGGCTCGGCGGTGCTCCCGGTGGCCTCGTCCTGGCGAGCCTGGGCGGCCTCGTCGTAGCTGCGCAGGAGCGCCTTCGCCTGCCCCGTGCCCGACCCGCCGTCGTCGCCGTACGACGGGGCGACGACGCCGGCCACGACCAGCCCGGCCGCGACGGCGAGCGAGGCGACGAGCCGGCGTCGCTGGCTCGACGGGCCCAGGTCCAGGCCGGGCTGCGGGGTGGGTTCCTGCTCCACGGTTCTCGCGCCTTTCGTCCCAGGACGGGGCGGAAGCCGTCCCGCCTCTGCAACGACGGGGGAGCGGCGGGGTCACGACGGGCTCAAGCCCTGCGGCTGACCACCCAGGTCGCGACCTGGGTGCGGGAGGCCAGCTCCAGCTTGCGCAGGATCTTCTCGACGTGGCCCTGCGCGGTGCGCACCGAGATCACCAGCCGGTCGGCGATCTGCTGGTTGGTGAGCCCCTCGCCGATGAGCAGCGCGATCTCGCGCTCGCGGCGGGTGAGCCGGGTGCCGTCGAGCGGGTCGTCGGCCACCGCCCGGTCGGCGGTGAGCGCCCACCGCACGGCCTCGGCGGTCGACATGGCTTGCCCGCAGCGGTAGGCGTCCTCGAAGAGCTGGTCCCGCAGCGAGCCCCGTGCGAGCCGCTCGCCGAGCTCGCGCTGCGCGGCGATGTACGGCGCGGAGAGCGCGGTCACGCCGATCCGCCGCCAGAGCCGTTCCGCGGCCCCGAGCAGCGTCGCCGAGCGGGCGGGGTCGCGCCGGACCGAGGCCGTCGCCGCCAGCGACTCGAGGCAGAGCGCCACCCCGACCTCGTCGCCGATCGGCCGCTTGAGCTCGAGGGCACGGGTGGCGTGCGCGTCGGCGGCGTCGAGGTCACCGCGCTCGCGGAGGTCGAGGCTGAGCGACCACAGCGCCATGGAGTGGAGGAACCGCTCGCCGACGGCGCCGGTGCGCTGCGCGAGCCGCTGGTTGACCTCGACCGCCTCGTCGAGGCGGCCGAGCGCGCTGAGCGCCAGCCCCTGGGCGAGCAGGAGCATCGACTCGATCTGCAGGTGGCAGCCGGCGTGTGCGCGGCGCAGCCAGCCGGCGCTCGTCTCGACGGCGCGCTCAGGGCGGCCGTCGAAGAGCGCCAGGCCGGCGTCGGCGAACGCGAGGTACCCCTCGACGCCGACGTCGTCGAGGCCGGCGCCCAGCGCCCGGGCCTCGTCGAGGTGCCGGGCGGCCGTGCCGAGGTCGGCCTGCAAGGACGAGAGGTACGACGCGACGGCGTGCGCGCGGGCCCGGAGCGCGGGGTCGGCCCCCTCGTGGCGCAACCCCGTGGTCAGCCAGTGCACGCCCTCGCTGATCCGGCCGGTCATCACCCAGTAGTGCTCGAGCCGCACCACCATCGTCAGCCCGGTCGCGGCCTGGTCGGGCGTGGCGCAGGTGCGCTGCAGGACCCCGCGCAGGTTGTCGTGGTTGCGGCGGGCGAGCCGGACGAGCTCGTCCTGGTCGGGGCCCATCCACCGCTCGGCGATCTCGCGGACCCGCTCCATGCCGACGAGGGTCTGCCGCTCCTCCCACCGCGCCGTCCCGCCCTCCTCGAGCAGCCGCGCGGCGCCGTACTCCCGGATCGTGTCGAGCATCCGGTAGTGCGCGACCTCCTCGTCGGGGTCGCGGAAGAGCACCGACTTGTCGACCAGGGAGGCGACGAGGTCCATCACCTCCGCGCGGGGGACGAGTGCGTCGGTGCAGGCGTGCTCGGCGTCACGGAGGTCGAACCCGGCAGCGAAAACCGACAGCCGCTGCCACAGCAGCTGCTCCGGGCGGGTGCAGAGGTCGTAGCTCCAGGCGACCGAGGCCTCCATGGACCGCTGCCGGTCGGGGGTGTCCACGTAGCCGCGGCTGAGCAGCCGGTAGCGGTCGCGGAGCCGGGTGAGCACGGTGCCGAGTACGACCAGCGGGCCACCCTCGCGGCGAGCATCTCCTGGGGGCTCAGCGCACGGATGCGGGCGGCCGCCAGCTCCAGCGCGAGCGGCACCCCTTCGAGCTCGGTGCACAGCCGGGCGACGGCGGCGGCGTTGGCGTGGTCGACCTCGAACCCGGGCAGGGCTTCCGCGGCGCGGGCCGCGAACAGCGCGACGGCCTCGGAGCTCCGCAGTGCGTCCAGGTCGTCCTCCGGCCCCGGCAGCGCGAGCGGCGGGACCCGGTAGACGAGCTCACCGGCCAGGCCGAGGGGCTGGCGGGAGGTGGTGAGCACCCGCAGCCCCGGGCAGCTCGCGAGGAGCTCGGCGACCAGCACCGTGCAGGAGTCGAGGAGGTGCTCGCAGTTGTCGAGGCAGAGCACCGCCGGCTGGTCCCCGATGCTCTCGGCGAGGAGCCGGACCTGGCTGGTGCCCGGGTGCGGGTGGAGCCCCAGTGCCTCGGCGACCGTGAGGTGAACCGTCGCCGGGTCGCGCAGGTCGCCCAGCCCGACCCACCAGGTCGTCGTGGTCGCCCCGAGCTCTCGGAGGACCTGGCGCGCGAGCCGCGTCTTCCCGGCGCCCCCGAACCCGATGAGCGTGACGCATCGGGCCGTCGTCAGCGCCCGCTGGATCTCCCCCAGCTCTCGACGGCGACCGGTGAACGGCGTGCTCCCGAGGGCCGTGGTGGTCACGATGCCTCGAACCCTATGCCGACTCGGGTTCGGGGGACAGGGCGGAGCGCGGCTCGGAGCAGCACCCGGGGGGCGGGCAGCCGAGGGGTCAACGGCTGCCCGCCGCGGAGGGGTGCTCCGGTCCGACGGCGTGCCGCCGGACCCCGACGGGGTCCCCGTCGGTGGCGACGCACTCCGGCGAGTCGGGGAACCGGACGGTCGTGCGTCGCGACGTCATCGAGTCTTGCCGTGGGCGCACCGCCCCGACACGGGCAGAATTACCTGTTTCCCCAGCCGCCGCGGTGCACGACCTCCGCAGCCGGCCGCCGCCCGCGCCGGGCGGACCCCCGGGAACCGGGGTCCGCGGCGGGGTGGCCGATGGTCAGCGCGCCGACCGGGCGGTACGCCGGGGGCACCCCGAACTCGGCCCGCAGCGCGTCCACCGCGTCCCCGGGGACGCCGAAGAAGCAGCTGCCGAGCCCCTCGTCGACGGCGGCGAGCATCATCAGCAGCGCCGCCATCCCGGTGTCGACGTCCCAGTACGGCACCGGCCACCGCTCCTCGGACCGGTCGGTCCACCCCTTGTCGGGCTCGGCGTACCGGTCGAGGTAGGCCTGCTTGTGGCTGAACGGCACGACCACGACCGGCGCGGTCATCATCCCGCGCAGCCAGCGGTCCGGAGCGTCGACGCGGTCGCCGGCGGTCGAGCGCCAGTAGCGGGCGACGTCCACGGGGGTGTCGAGCACGAGGAACGCCCACCCCTGGCTGAAGCCGGCGCTGGGGGCGCGGAGCGCGTGGCCGAGGATCCGGTCGAGCGCCTCCGGGTCGACCGGCCGGGGTGAGTAGTTTCGGACCATCCGGCGTCGCCGGACCACGTCGGTGAGCTCCATGGCCCAAGCATGGTGTCCGGCGTGCGACGGATGAGCGAGGGGAGGCGCAGGTTGAGCCGCACGTCGAGCCGCACGTCGAGCCGCACGTCGAGCCGCACGTCGTACCTCCTCGAGCACGGCTGGGTCGACGACCGGCTGTGCTCCGACGTGACCGTCGTGGTCGAGGACGGCCGGTTCGTCACCGTCGGCGGCCCGCCCGTGCCCGGCGCCGAGCGGCTGCCCGGGGTGACGCTGCCCGGGTTCGCCGACGTGCACAGCCGCGTGCTCGACCGGGCCCTCGGCCCCTGGACCGGAGCAGGCCGGGGGGAGCGCTGGGCCACGCTGGTCGATCGGCTCGACCCGGACGGCTACCGCGAGCTGGCCACCGCCGTCTTCCGCGTGCTGGTCGCGGGTGGCACGACGAGCGTCGGCGAGATGCACCTGCTCCACCACCAGGCCGGGGGCGTGCCCTACGACGAGCCGAACGCGACGGGGCTCGCGCTCGTCGAGGCCGCCCGTGACGCCGGGGTGCGGATCGCCCTGCTCGACACCTGCTTCCTCGCCGACGGGTTCGGCCGTCCGGTGTCCGGCGTGGCCCGGCGGTTCTCCGACGGCACGGCGGAGGAGTGGCAGCAGCGTGCCGACGAGCTCACCGCCGACGCCGGTGGCGACGTGGTGGTGGGCGCCGCGGTCGAGTCGGTGGAGCACGTCCCGCTCGACGACATGCGGCTGGTGGCCGAGTGGGCCGACCGCTTCGAGACGCCGCTGCACGTGCGGCTGTCGGCGAGCCGGTCGGAGAACGACGCCTGCTCCGAGGTGTACGGGCGGACGCCGACCGAGCTCCTCTCGGAGGCCGGTGTCCTCACCGACCGGACCACCGCCGTCCACGCGTCGTACCTCGTCGGGAGCGACCTCGTCCGGCTCGGCGCGGCGTCCTGCACGGTCTGCCTGTGCCCGGGCAGCGAGCGGGAGCGTGGCGCGGCCGCCGCCTCGGCGGAGGAGCTGCGGGGTTGCGGGGCCCGGCCGGTGCTGGGCACGGCGGGCGGTGTCCTGGGGGTGCGGGAGCAGCTCGGCCACCTGGACGGGCCGGTTGCCGACCGCGTCCGGGCCGCCACCGCCGACGGCCACGCCGCGCTCGGCTTCACCGACGCGGGCCGGATCGCGGTGGGCCACCGCGCCGACCTGGTCACCTTCGATCTCGGGGACGCACCGTCAACCGAGTCGGCGCTGGTCGGAGCACCGGGTGCCGAGGTCGTGCAGGTCGTCGTCGGAGGGCGGGTCCGGCACCGCGCCGGTGAGGGGCCGGAGGCCGCCCGGGCGCTCGACCGGGTGCTCGAGAGGTGGGTTCCCTAGGGGGGTCCGGGGGTGGTCCCGCAGACGAATAGGGAGTTCTTCCGATGTGCGGGGCTACCTCAGACGCGCAGTCTCGTGGTGTCGCGAGAAGAGAAGCCATCCGAGGAGGACGCCGTGGGACCCGTCGACCTGTACCTGCTGCCCGCCGAGCTCGACTACCGCCGCGAGGAGCTCCGAGGCTCCCGCTACCGGAAGCCGCGCCGCCGCCTGGTCGCGCGCCGCGCCGCCCAGCCACCGGCGCGCCGGACCGGCTGAGCCGCTGACCGCGCTCACCGGACCGGCCGCGGCCGCACCGGCCGAGCTGCTGGGTGCGCGGCTTGTCGGTGGCCCTTGGGAGACTGGCGAGGTGCCTCCGCCGCTGACCGTCTCCACCTCCGCGCTGCTGGGCCGTGACGACGAGCTCGAGTCGTTGCTCGCCCACGCGGGCGTCTCCGCGCCCGCGGGCGGCCCGGCGCGCGTGGACGCGGGGCCCGACGGCGGCCGGGCCGTGCTGCTCGGCGGCGACGCCGGACTCGGCAAGACCCGGCTCCTGGTCGAGCTCGCCGACCGCGCCCGCTCCGCCGGCTGGCGGGTGCTCGTCGGCCACTGCCTCGACATGGCCGACCTCCTCCTGCCCTACCTCCCCTTCTCCGAGCTGGTCGGCCGGTTCGCCGACGAGGAGCCCGAGCGCGCTCGCGACGTGGTCGGCCTCCACCCCGCCGTCGCCGCCCTCGCGCCTGGCCGGCGGCTCCTCGTCGGTGCGGAGCGGCCCCGCGCCGCCGACGACCACCTCGACCGGGCCGAGCTCTTCGAGCACGTCCACGCCGCCTTCGAGGAGCTCGCCACCGACCGGCCGCTGCTCGTGATCCTGGAGGACCTCCACTGGGCCGACCAGTCGACCCGCGACCTGCTGACCCTCCTGCTGACCCGGTCGTTCCGCGGGCCGGTCTGCCTCATCGGCTCCTACCGCTCCGACGACCTCAACCGCCGCCACCCGCTGCGCGCCGCCCTGGGCGCGTGGGCCCGGCTCCCGGGCGTCCTGCGCCACCAGCTCGCGCCCCTCCCCGACCCCGCGGTGCGGGGGCTGGTGCGCGCCCTGCACCCCGGGCTCCTCGAGCGCCAGGTGGCCGAGGTCGTGGCGCGTGCCGAGGGCAACCCGTTCTTCGCCGGCGAGCTGGTGGCCGCGGCGCTGCAGAGCCGCTCGGCGGGGGCGCCGGCCCTGCCGGAGACCCTCGCCGACGTGCTGCTGGTCCGGCTCGACGCGCTCGACGACGCCACCCGCCAGGTGGTCCGGGCGGCCGCGTGCTCGGGGCGGCGGGTCACCCACGACGCGCTGGCCGCGGTCGTCGACCTGCCCGACGCCGGGCTCGAGCAGGCGCTGCGGACCGCGGTCGAGGCCAACGTGCTGGCCCGGGTCGGCGCCGACGGCTACGCGTTCCGCCACGCGCTGCTCGCCGAGGCGGTCCACGACGACCTGCTGCCCGGCGAGCGGGTGCGGCTGCACGGCCGCTACGTCGCCGCGCT
Organism: Nocardioides caldifontis; assembly: GCF_008087345.1. Lineage (GTDB taxonomy): Bacteria > Actinomycetota > Actinomycetes > Propionibacteriales > Nocardioidaceae > Marmoricola_A > Marmoricola_A caldifontis. The sequence goes on from NZ_VHIB01000001.1 coordinate 776,158, forward strand.
CGCCGGCGGCACCGTCGCGGGCACCGCCGCGGAGCTCGCCACCCACGCCCGCGCCGCCCACGACCACGCCACCGCGGTGGCGGCCTCGATCCGCGCCGGCGAGGACGCCCTGGCGGTCGGCGGCCCGGACGACGCCGCCACCCACTTCCAGGCGGCGCTCGAGCTGGTCAGCCGCCCGGGGTCGACCGTCCCCGACGGCGTCGACGTGCCGCTGCTGGTCCGCCGGGCCAGCGAGGCGCTGACCGCCTCCGGCCAGCCCGGGCGTGCGGTCGCCCTGGTCCGTGACCACCTCGACGCCCACGGCGCCGAGCTCGACGCCCCGACCCGGGCCAGGCTGCTCGTCGCGCTCGCGGCCGCCGCCCTGCTCAACGAGAGCAGCGACGAGCCGATCGACGTCACCTCCGAGGCCGTCGAGCTCGCCGGTCCCGAGGCGTCCCGGCTCCGCGCGCAGGCGCTCTCCGTGCACGCCCGCGCGCTCACCAACGCGGGCCGCTTCGACGAGGCGGCCCCGGTCGCCGGCGAGGCCGCCGCGCTCGCCCAGGTGCTCGGGATGAGCGAGGTGGCCGCCGACGCCACCACCACGCTGGCCGACCTCGACGTGCAGTCCGGCGACCACGAGTCGGCGTTGCAGGCGCTCGAGCGCGTCGCGACCGAGGCGCGCGCCGCAGGGGACATCGAGGGGGAGACCCGGGGCCGCTACCACCTGGCGTTGATCCACCTGGAGCGCGGCAGGCTCGAGGAGGCCGCGGCCGCGTTCCACGACTCGGCGGCGGCCGCCGCGGAGGCCGGCCGGCCCTGGGCGCCGTACGGCTACAGCGCGCGCTACCACGAGGCGATGACCCTCTACCTCCTCGGCCGCTGGGACGAGGCCACCCGGGTTGCCGACTTCTCGGGCGAGACCCCGCCCGGCGACCCGGAGGCGCTGCTGTGCAGCGTGCAGATGCTGGTCGGCGCCGGCCGCGGCGATCGCGGCGTGCTCCGTCACTACGACACCTGGCGGGGCGCCTGGGGTCGCGAGGGGCTGGTCGCGCTCAACACCGGGGCTGCGGCGCTCGACCTGCTCGGCGCCGACCACGACGTCGAGGGGCTCTGGCGGGTCCACGACGAGGTCACGGCCTCGCTCGCCTCGCTCTGGTCGCCGCGGTTCCAGGGGCGGATCCGGCTCGCCGCCGTCCTGTTCGGCCGGCTCGCCGACGCCGTGGCCGCCGGCACGCCGCTCACCCCCGACTCGGTGGCCCGGGCGGCCGACGTCGCGGCCACCGTCGACGACATCGCCCGGCGCGCCGAGGCGCGGCCCCGGGGGTTCGGGGCCGAGGGGCGGGCCTGGGTGCTGCGGGCGCGGGCCGAGCACGGATGGCTCTGCCACCGCTCCGGCGGGCGTGGCCACCTCGACGAGCTGGTGAGCCAGTGGCGCGACGCCGTGGCTGCCTTCGACGCCTTCGGCCACCCCTACGAGGCGGCCCGGTCACGGCTGCGGCTCGCCGAGCTGCTCACGGCGCGTCGCGAGCAGGCCGAGGCGGGCCGGCTCGCGGAGGAGGCGCGCCGGACCGCGCGCTCGCTGGGCGCCCGTCCGCTGCTGGACGCCGCTCCTGAGCCCGCGACCCAGAAGGCCGCGGACAAGGGTGCCGCGCTGCTGACCCCCCGCGAGCAGGAGGTCCTCGAGCTGGTCGCGGAGGGGTGCACCAACGGCGAGGTGGCGCAGCGGCTCTTCATCAGCACCAAGACCGTCTCGGTCCACGTGTCGAACCTGCTCGCCAAGCTCGGCGCGGGCAGCCGCACCGAGGCCGTGGCGCTCGCCCGGAGGCGCGGCCTGCTCGGCTGAGCCGCCGCTCAGGGGTGTGACTTTTCGGGCAGAGGCTGTTTACTGGTCGGTGGGGGAGGGTTGGCGAGCCACTCCCGCGTGCACGCGGGACCACGAGCTGCCGGGCTCTGCTCGGCGGGTCCAGGCCCTCGCGTCGACCGCACCGCCCTGTCGTTCCCCCGTGGCAGGCGGTGGCGGGCTCGGCGCGGGGGCTGCGGACCCGCGCGCCCGTGACCGGCTCAGAAGGCCGCGCGCACCTGGTCCGCGGTCAGCCCGAGGTCGGCGGCCTGCGCAAGCGGCACGAAGGAGGTCGCGTCGGTCATCGCCTGGGCGTATGTGAACCGCATGGCCGCGAAGGTAGAACGTGTTTCAGTTCTCGGCTAGGGTGCGATGCGGACCGGAAGGGGCCCTGACCTGAACGTCGTTCACCCGGCTGGCCGCCTCTTGCGGAGGTCGGCCAGACTGGAGCCATGGCCGAGCTCCACGACGAGTCACCGGGGCGCGCGCTGCTCGTCGCGCTCCTCGCGATGGCCGGCGTCGCGCTCCTCGTCGGGCTGGCCATCGGCGGGGTGGTCATGGGTGCGGTCAACGTGCTCGGCGGCGGAGGCGGCTCCGGAGGCGGTCCGGCGGCCTCGGACACCCTCGTGATGCCGGAGTACTCGCCCACCGAGTCCGCCGAGGAGGAGCCCGGGCTCCCCGGCGCCAACGAGTCCTCGGGCCCCGACGTGACCCTCCCGCCCGACGAGCCGACCGCGAACACCGAGGTCATCACCCTCTCGGTCTCCCCGCAGAGCGTCGGCCCGGGCGAGCAGATCACCTTCAACGGCGTCTACGTCGACGGCGACGGCCGCACGCTCCAGGTGCAGCGCAAGCAGGACGGCGCCTGGACCGACTTCCCGGTCGAGGCCACCGTCACCGGCGGCGCCTTCCGGACCTGGATCCAGACCTCCCAGACCGGCGTCAGCCAGTTCCGGGTGTACGACGAGGAGGCCGACCGGGCCTCCAACGCCGTCACCGTCACCATCGGCTGACCGTTCCCGCGTCGAGCCGCCCCTCGTGGCGCGCGGATCGTGGTTGAGCCGCCCCTCGTGGCGCGCCACGACGGGCGGCTCGACAGGGCAAGGACAGCGAGGAAAAGCATGCTCCGGACGGGAATGGACCCACCCGGGACGTCGTTGGAACCAGTGCGACGAGGTTGAGTTGAAGCGGCTCAACTTGTTTGACAGACTTCAACGGTGAGGCCGGACCGGCCCACCACGGACTGAACAACCACGCACGCAGACGACATCCCGGACAGCGGAGGTAACAGGAATGGCTCGAGCGGTCGGCATCGACCTCGGTACGACGAACTCAGTGGTCTCGGTGCTCGAGGGGGGCGAGCCCACGGTCATCGCCAACGCGGAGGGTGCGCGGACCACGCCGTCCGTCGTCGCCTTCGCGAAGAACGGCGAGGTCCTCGTGGGTGAGGTCGCCAAGCGGCAGGCGGTCACCAACGTCGACCGCACGATCCGGTCGGTCAAGCGCCACATGGGCACCGACTGGACCCAGCGCATCGACGACAAGAACTTCACGCCGCAGCAGATCTCGGCGTTCGTGCTGCAGAAGCTGAAGCGCGACGCGGAGGCCTACCTCGGCGAGACCGTGACCGACGCGGTCATCACCGTCCCGGCTTACTTCTCCGACGCACAGCGCCAGGCCACCAAGGAGGCCGGCGAGATCGCGGGGCTCAACGTCTCCCGCATCGTCAACGAGCCGACCGCGGCGGCGCTCGCGTACGGCCTCGACAAGGAGAGCGACCAGACGATCCTCGTCTTCGACCTCGGTGGCGGCACCTTCGACGTGTCCCTGCTCGAGATCGGTGACGGCGTGGTCGAGGTGAAGGCGACCTCCGGCGACAACCACCTCGGTGGTGACGACTGGGACGCCCGCCTCGTCGACTGGATGGTCAAGAAGTTCAAGGACGGCAACGGCGTCGACCTCGGTGCCGACAAGATCGCCAAGCAGCGGCTCCAGGAGGCCGCGGAGAAGGCGAAGATCGAGCTCAGCTCGTCCACCGAGACCACGATCCACCTGCCGTACATCACCCACGGCGAGAACGGCCCGCTGCACTTCGAGGAGCGGATCAGCCGTGCGGAGTTCCAGCGGCTCACCGCCGACCTGCTCGAGCGGACCAAGCAGCCGTTCCGCCAGGTCATCAAGGACGCCGGCATCTCCGTGAGCGACATCCACCACGTGGTCCTCGTGGGTGGCTCGACCCGGATGCCCGCCGTCGCGGACGTGGTCCGCGAGCTGACCGGCGGCAAGGAGCCCAACAAGGGCGTCAACCCCGACGAGGTCGTGGCGGTCGGCGCCGCGCTCCAGGCCGGCGTGCTCAAGGGTGAGGTCAAGGACGTCCTGCTGCTCGACGTGACCCCGCTGTCGCTGGGCATCGAGACCAAGGGCGGCGTGATGACCAAGCTCATCGAGCGCAACACCACCATCCCGACCAAGAAGTCCGAGGTCTTCACGACCGCCGACGACAACCAGCCCTCGGTGATGATCCAGGTCTTCCAGGGCGAGCGGCCGATGGCGGCGCAGAACCAGCCGCTGGGCAACTTCGAGCTGACCGGTCTCCCCCCGGCTCCGCGCGGGGTGCCGCAGATCGAGGTCACCTTCGACATCGACGCCAACGGCATCGTGCACGTCTCCGCGAAGGACCGCGGCACGGGCAAGGAGCAGTCGATGACGATCACCGGCGGCTCGGCGCTGTCGAAGGACGAGATCGACCGGATGGTCCGCGAGGCCGAGCAGTACGCCGAGGAGGACCGGCTCCGCAAGGAGGCCGTCGAGGTCCGCAACCAGGCGGAGGGGCTCGTCTACTCGACCGAGAAGTTCCTCACCGAGAACGACGACAAGATCCCGGCCGACGTCAAGGACGAGGTCCGCGCCGACGTCGAGTCGCTGAAGAAGGCCCTCGAGGACACCAGCGACGGTGGCCGCGAGGCGATCGAGGCGGCTGCGGCGAAGCTCGCGGAGTCCAGCCAGAAGATGGGCGCCGCGATGTACGCCGCGGGCGGCGAGGGTGCTCCGACCGGTGACGCCGGCGACGCCGCCGCGGACGCCGACGGCGACGTGGTGGACGCCGAGATCGTCGACGACGAGGGTGAGGCCAAGTGACCGACTCCCACGAGACCGACACCGTCCCCACGGACGAGGTCGCCCCGGAGGAGCAGGCTGACGGCACGGCGGCCGCCGAGGAGGGGGCCGCCCCTGCCGAGCCGGTCGCGGGCGCGCCGTACGAGACGCCCGAGGAGATGGCGGCGCGGGTCAAGGAGCTGACCGCCGACCTCCAGCGGCTCCAGGCGGAGTACGTCAACTACAAGCGGCGCGTCGACCGTGACCGCGACCTGGTGCTGCAGAACGCGAAGTTCACCATCCTCTCCGCGCTCCTCCCGGTCCTCGACGACGTCGACCGGGCCCGCGAGCACGAGGAGCTGACCGGTGGCTTCAAGGTCATCGCCGAGTCGCTCGAGCGGATCGTGTCGGGCGAGGGGCTGGTGAAGTTCGGCAAGACCGGCGACCCGTTCGACCCGCGGATCCACGAGGCGCTGATGCACGGCCTCTCGCCCGAGGTGACCACGACGACCTGCGACAAGATCGTGCAGGCCGGCTACCGGATCGGCGACCGGGTCGTCCGTCCGGCGATGGTCACCGTGCTCGACCCCGACCCGTCGGGCGCGGCCGAGCAGGCCGCCCCCGACACCGGGGCGGACGCGGGCGGTGACGGTGATGGTGGCAGCGCGGGACCGACCGGCGACAGTGGCGCCGACGCGGGCGACACGAACGGCTGACGGCCCGACCACGGGTGAGAATGGAGACATGACAGGGGAGGAGGTGCGCGGGTGACGAACACCGACTGGGCGAACAAGGACTTCTACAAGGTCCTCGGTGTCGCCAAGGACGCGTCGCAGGCCGAGATCAAGAAGGCCTACCGCAAGCTCGCGCGCGCCAACCACCCCGACTCCAAGCCCGGGGACAAGGCCGCCGAGGAGCGGTTCAAGGCGATCGCCGAGGCCTACGACGTCCTCGGCGACGAGACGAAGCGCAAGCAGTACGACGAGATGCGGACGCTGTTCGCCGGCGGCGGGTTCGGCCCGTTCGCCGGCGGGCGCCCCGGAGGTGGCACGCCGTTCGACTCCAGCGACCTCTTCGGAGGCGCCGGAGCGGGTGGCGGCGGGTTCGCCGACGTGCTCGGCGACCTGTTCGGCACCGGTGGACGCCGTGCCCGGAGCCGTGCGCGGCGCGGCGCGGACATCGAGACCACCGCGACGATCGGGTTCACCGAGTCCGTCGAGGGGGTCACCGTCTCGCTTCGGCTCGCGGCGGAGTCCGCCTGCCAGGCGTGCCGGGGCACCGGCGCGAAGGCGGGCACGATGCCGCGCGTCTGTCCTGACTGCGAGGGCGTCGGGATGCGTGCGGCGTCCGTGGGCGGGGCGTTCCAGCTCAACGAGACGTGCCCGACCTGCCGCGGCCGCGGGATGGTCGTCGACGACCCGTGCCCGGTCTGCAACGGCTCGGGGCGCGGCGTCTCCGACCGGACCATCCAGGCCCGCATCCCGGCCGGCGTGAAGGACGGCCAGCGGATCCGGCTGCGCGGCAAGGGCGCCCCCGGCGAGCACGGCGGCCAGGCCGGCGACCTCTTCGTGGTCGTCAAGGTCCAGCCGCACCCGGTGTTCGGGCGCTCCGGCGACAACCTGACGCTGACCGTGCCGATCACCTTCGACGAGGCGGCGCTCGGCGCGGACGTGAAGGTCCCGACGCTGCTGGGCGCGCCGGTGACCGTGAAGATCCCCGCGGGCACCCCGAGCGGCCGTACGTTCCGGGTCCGCGGCCGAGGCGCCCCGCGCAAGGACGGCACGAAGGGCGACCTGCTCGTCACCGTCGAGGTGCACGTGCCGCCCACCCTGAACGACGAGGCGAGGAAGGCGGTGGAGGCCTACAAGGCCGCCGTCGCCGGCCCTGACGTGAGAAGCGGACTCTTCGGGAGCTGACCATGCCGACCATGCCGACCGGGCCAAGCCCTGCGAGCCAGACGCCCCGCCGGGGCGCCGGAGCCGACGCGGGACCACCGGGACCGCCTGGGCCGGACGTCCCGGTCTACGTCATCTCCGTGGCCGCGGAGCTGACCGGGCTCCACCCCCAGACGCTGCGCACCTACGACCGCCTCGGGCTGGTCTCCCCGGGTCGTACGGGCGGCGGCGGCCGGCGCTACTCCTGGCGTGACATCGAGCTGCTCCGCGAGGTCGCCGAGCTCACCGCGGCCGGGATCGGCCTGGAGGGCGTGCGACGGATCCTCCAGCTGGAGAACCACGTCGCGGCCCTCCAGCAGCGGCTCCAGGAGGCCGAGGAGCAACTGGCCGCGACGCAGTACGCCCTGGCCAACGCGCTCGCCGACCGCGGCAGCGCCCGTAACCTGCCCGCCGTCGCGCCCGGCCGGGCTGCGCAGTCCGTCGTCGTGTGGCGCCGGCGCGGGTGAGATCGAGTGACTTTCGTCCCGCCCGGCGCTAGCATCGGGACCCGGCCTAGGGGTGGGCCGGTTGCGCGCGAAGAGCGCGGGAAGAGAGTCGGGAGCGCTCAGTGACGGTTGTGCTGGCTGAGGACGATGTCGACATCCGCGACCTCGTCCAGATCGTCCTCGAGGGGCTCGACCTCGAGGTCCGCGCCGTGGGCACCGGGTCCGACGCGCTGGAGGCGTGCCGGGAGATCGGTCCCCGGCTGCTCCTCCTCGACATCACCATGCCGGGGATGAACGGGCTCGAGGTCTGCCGGGCGATCCGCGCCGACGAGAGGCTCCACGACCTGCCGGTGATCATCATGACCGCGCGGGCGCAGGCCAGCGACGTGGCGGCCGGCATCGAGGCGGGCGCGGACACCTACATCATCAAGCCCTTCGGCCCGATCGAGCTGCGCGAGCACGTCGAGGCGCTGCTCGCCCGCACGGCCCCCGCCAACGACTGACGCCTGCCTGCCGTACGCCCGGGGTTGGTGTTGAGCCGCCCCTTCTGGCGCGCGCCTGAGGTGTTGAACCGCCCTTTCTGGCGCGCTCTCGCCCGCCACGAGGGGCGGCTCAACGCAGGCCGGTTCGCCACGAGGGGCGGCTCAACAACACGGCCTCGGCACCGTCAGGCCGGGTCGTCCTCGGTGAGGAGCGGCAGCCGTACGACGAACGTGCTGCCCCGGCCCAGGGCGGACTCGACCTCGATCGCCCCCTGGTGGCCGGCGACGATCGAGGCGGCGATCGGGAGCCCCAGCCCGACGCCCTGGATCGCCCGGGCGTGCGCCTCGGCGGCCCGGAAGAACCGGTCGAAGAGGTGCGCCTGGTCCTCCAGCGAGATGCCGATGCCGGTGTCGGTGACCCGGAAGACCGCCTCGTCGCCGTCGACCCCGAGCCGGACGACGACGGTGTCGCCCTCGTGGCTGAACTTCGCGGCGTTGCTGAGCAAGTTGGCGAAGACCCGCTCGAGCTTCTCGGCGTCGCCGAGCACCTTGACGGACTCCCCGAGCTCGTGGACCAGCGCGACCCCGTGCTGGGCGAAGGTCGGCTCCACGGTCTCGAGGGCGCGGGCGACCGGCTCGCGGAGGTCGAGCGGGGTCCGGTCGAACCGGACGTTGCCCACCTCGACCTGCGACATCGTCAGCATGTCCTCGATCAGCCCGAGCAGCCGCCGGCCGTTGCGCTCGATGCGGCCGACGATCTGCTGGTGCATCGGCGGGAGCGTGCCGGTGTCGTCGGCGAGGAGCAGCTCGCTGTAGCCGAGGATGCTGGTGATCGGGGTGCGCAGCTCGTGGCTGACCGTCGCGAGGAAGTCGTTCTTCGTCTGGTCGACCTGGGCGAGCCGGTCGACGAGCTGCTTCTCGGTCTCGAGCGCCGCGGCGATGGACGCCTCCCGGCGGCGCCGGTCGGTGACGTCGTCGGCGACCCCGAGGTAACCGATCGGGGTCCCGTCGTCGCCGAACCGGTGGTTGACCACCACCGAGACGGTGCGTACCTCGCCGTCGGGGCGGACCAGCTCCCAGTCGGCGGAGGCCGGCGACTGGCGGGCGAGCATCTCCTCGACCCGCTCGGCCAGCGACCGGTCGGGCGGGTCACCGGGGACGACCGCGACCCGGAGCACGCCGTCGGGACTGGGGACGGCCGCGAGGCTGGCCCGGCCGACGACGTCCTCGGCGCGGCGGCCGCTGATCCGCTCGGCGCCGATGTTGAAGAACTCGACGCGGGCGTCGAGCGTGGTGCCGAGGATGGCGTTGCCGGTGGTGGCGTCGAGGATGTTGCTGACCATGTCGTGCTGGGCGGTGAGCCGCTCCACCGTCAGCCACTGCTGGGTCCGGACCAGCGACAGCGGCAGCGCGATCAGGGCGGCCGCCGCGATGTTGAGCTGGAGCAGGGTGCCGACCGTCTCCGGCGAGTGGCCGGTGCCCTCCACGATCTCGTAGAGCGGCCCGGAGCCGACCGTCGTCAGCCAGCTGATCAGCGTCCCGTAGGCCAGCAGCTGCACGGTGACCTCGCGGGTCGTCAGCCGCAGCGCGCCCCAGGCGAGGAACGGGAACGGCACGAACGCGAGCGGGAGGCCATGTCCCGGGCCGAAGACCACGAGCGAGGCGGCCAGCATCGAGCACCACTGCACGACGACCTCGGGGCCGGCAGAGCGGCGGTGAAACCGCTGGGGGCGCATCGCGAACGGGACCAGCAGGAGCAGCGCCGCGCCGTGCGACGCCATGACCGCCCGCACGGTGGCCCCGAAGTCGCCGCCGGCCACCAGGCTCACCGCGCCGCCGGCGATCAGCCCGCCCACGACCGCGCCGACGACCGCCGTCGCGGCGAGCCGCAGCAGGTCGACGAGCGCCACCAGCGGCGGCGGGTCCTGGTTGCCCCGGGTGAGCACCTCGACCGCGACGAGCGGCGCCACCAGGTTGACCACGCCGAGCGCGAGGGCGAGGTCGAGCGGCCGGCCACCGACGAGGTTGGCGAGCACCGCCACGACGTACAGGGCCGGCAGCAGCCGGGGCCGCTGCCCGCGTGGGAGCAGGGCGAGCGCGATGACGGAGAGCCCGGCGTTCGGCCAGTACGCCGAGATCTGCCTCTCCGGCGCGGACGCCTGCACCGACAGCGCGCCGAGCGGGACCTGGACGGCCACGAGCACGACCACCGCGACGAGGCGTCGCTGGCGTCGCGTGAGGGAGGTGCGCGCTGGCGACTGCGAGAGGGGGTTCATCGTGGCTTCCTGGGCGGCCGGTCGGCTCACGCTACCGCCGGGGGAGGAGTACCGCGGCGATCTCCGATAAGTTCTCAGAGTTGAGCGGAACAGACTCAACTCCGGGAACGTTGGACCCGGTGGAACCACCCCGCCACGGCCCGCAGGAGGAAGGTCAGCACCCGATGGAGATCTCGAAGTTCACCACCCGCACCCAGGAGGCCATCGCCGCGGCGATCCAGTCCGCCACCGGCGCCGGCCACAGCCAGCTCGAGGCGGCCCACCTGCTCGCCGCCCTGCTCGACCAGCGCGACACCCTGGTGCGCTCCCTCCTCGAGGCGGCCGGGGTGAAGGTCGACGCGGTCGTCGCCGACGCGCAGGCCGAGCTCCGCCGGCTGCCCTCCGCGAGCGGCTCGACGGTCGCCGCCCCGTCGTACTCCCGGGCCGCGGTCCAGGCCCTCAGCACCTCGCAGGACGTCGCCGCGGAGATGAAGGACGACTTCACCTCCGGCGAGCACCTGCTGATCGCGCTCGCCACCGTCGACTCCCCGGCCAAGCGGGTGCTCACCGAGCACGGCGCGAGCGCCGAGGCGCTGCGCGGCGCGATGCCGCAGGTGCGGACCCAGCGGATCACCAGCCAGGACCCGGAGTCGACGTTCGAGGCGCTCGAGAAGTACGCCGTCGACCTGACCGCCCGCGCCAACGAGGGCAAGATCGACCCGGTCATCGGCCGTGACGACGAGATCCGCCGCGTCGTGCAGGTGCTGTCGCGGCGCACCAAGAACAACCCGGTCCTCATCGGCGAGCCCGGCGTCGGCAAGACCGCCGTCGTCGAGGGGCTCGCCCAGCGCATCGTCGACGGCGACGTCCCGGACTCCCTCAAGGGGCGGAAGCTGCTCGCGCTCGACCTGGGCGCGATGCTCGCCGGCGCGAAGTACCGCGGCGAGTTCGAGGAGCGGCTCAAGGCCGTCCTCAACGAGATCAAGGCGGCCGAGGGCCAGGTCATCACGTTCATCGACGAGCTGCACACCGTCGTCGGCGCGGGCGCCGGCGGCGACTCGGCGATGGACGCCGGCAACATGCTCAAGCCGATGCTGGCCCGCGGCGAGCTGCGGATGATCGGCGCGACGACGCTCGACGAGTACCGCGAGCGGATCGAGAAGGACCCGGCGCTCGAGCGCCGCTTCCAGCAGGTGTACGTCGGTGAGCCGAGCGTCGAGGACACGATCGCGATCCTCCGCGGGCTCCAGGAGAAGTACGAGGCCCACCACGGCGTGAAGATCACCGACGCCGCTCTGGTGTCCGCCGCGATGCTCTCCGACCGCTACATCACCGGCCGCAACCTCCCCGACAAGGCGATCGACCTCGTCGACGAGGCGGCGTCCCGGCTGCGGATGGAGATCGAGTCCTCGCCCGTCGAGGTCGACCAGCTCCGCCGGGCCGTCGACCGGATGAAGATGGAGGAGCTCGCGCTCGAGCGGGAGACCGACGACGCCTCCCGCGACCGGCTCGAGCGGCTCCGCCGCGACCTCGCCGACCGGCAGGAGGAGCTGCGGGTGCTCGAGGCGCGGTGGGAGCGCGAGAAGGCCGGGCTCGAGGGCGCCGGCGAGTTGCGCCGCCAGCTCGAGCAGCTGCGCGTCGAGGCCGACCGGTTCCAGCGCGAGGGCGACCTGACCAAGGCGAGCGAGATCCTCTACGGCCGGATCCCGGCGCTGGAGAAGCAGATCGAGCAGGCCGCGCGTGCCGAGGCCGTCGAGGACCCGATGGTCCGCGAGGAGGTCGGTCCCGAGGAGGTCGCCGAGGTCGTCGAGGCCTGGACGGGCATCCCCACCGGCCGGCTGCTCGAGGGCGAGACCCAGAAGCTGCTGCAGATGGAGGAGTTCATCGGCGCCCGGCTGATCGGCCAGCGCAAGGCGGTCGCCGCGGTCTCCGACGCCGTACGCCGTTCGCGGGCAGGGATCTCCGACCCGAACCGGCCGACCGGCTCCTTCCTGTTCCTCGGTCCGACCGGTGTCGGCAAGACCGAGCTGGCGAAGTCGCTGGCGGACTTCCTCTTCGACGACGAGCGCGCGATCGTCCGCGTCGACATGAGCGAGTACTCCGAGAAGCACAGCGTCGCCCGGCTGGTCGGCGCGCCTCCCGGCTACGTCGGCTACGAGGAGGGCGGCCAGCTCACCGAGGCGGTCCGCCGCCGCCCGTACTCCGTCGTGCTCCTCGACGAGGTCGAGAAGGCCCATCCCGAGGTCTTCGACATCCTGCTGCAGGTGCTCGACGACGGCCGGCTGACCGACGGGCAGGGGCGCACGGTCGACTTCCGCAACGTCGTCCTGATCATGACCTCGAACCTCGGGTCGCACTACCTCGTCGACCCGACGCTCGAGGAGGACAAGCAGCGCGACGCCGTCATGGGGGTCGTCCGGTCGCACTTCAAGCCGGAGTTCCTCAACCGGCTCGACGAGGTGGTGGTCTTCGACGCCCTGTCGATGGAGGACCTCACGCACATCGTCGACCTGCAGGTGGCGGCGCTGGCCAAGCGGCTCGAGGTCCGGCGGATCGCCCTCGAGGTGAGCGCGGCGGCCCGCGAGTGGCTGTCGATGACCGGCTACGACCCGGCGTACGGCGCCCGGCCGCTGCGCCGGCTCGTGCAGACCTCGATCGGCGACCCGCTCGCCCGGCTGCTGCTCTCCGGCGAGGTGCTCGACGGGAGCACGGTCCGCGTGGACGTCGAGCCGGAGGGCGACTCGCTCACCCTCACCCCGGTCGACACCTCCGCGGAGGGGTGACCGGGTGGCGCGTGGTGCAATGGGGCGGGTGAGCGAGAAGGAGCGGCTGCCCCGACCCCGCCAGGTGACGATGGCGGCGGTGATGTCCGTCGTCGGCAGCGTCGTCCTGGTGGTGAGCCTGGTGGACACGCTCGGCCGGCTGCGCAGCGCGGAGACCCGCCGCACCATCGACGACTTCCTCGCGCAGCCGCCGGGCAGCGGGCTCGGGATCGACACCGCGCAGGTCGTCGAGCTCATGCGGGTCCTCGGCTACGCCAGCGCCGTCCTCGCCGCGACCACCCTGGTGCTCGGCGTCTTCGTCGCGCAGCGCCACCACGGGGCCCGGATCGGGTTGACGGTGGCGGCCGGGCTGCTGCTGCTCACCATGCCGGTCTCCGGGCTGATGCCGCTGTTCGTCGCCGCGGCGGCCGGGTTGGCGTGGACCCGGCCGGCGCGCGACTGGTTCGCCGGGCGGCCGGCCGCGGCCGCCGCGCCGAGCCCGGCGCTCTCCGAGCAGGGGCCGCCGCCCTCGCCGTTCCCCTACGGAGGGTCCGGCGGCCGGCCCGAGGAGCGGCCTGTCCACCTGCCGGACGAGAGCCCGGCGCAGCAGCCGCCCCCCACGCCGGAGTGGCAGCCGGGCACCGCACCCGTTCAGCACCCCGACGCCCAGGGCCAGCCGTGGCCATCCCCGTCGTACCCGCCCGCCCCCGCCCGCCCGCCGGGCAAGCGCCCCGCGACGGTGACCGCCGCCGCGGTGCTCACCTGGGCCGGCGCGGGGGTCACCGCCGGGCTCGCCGCACTGACCGGGATCGTGGTCGCGGTGGCACCCGACGCGGTGGTCGACGAGTTCGACCGGATCTCCGCGGACAGCGGCGCGGACCTCTCGCTCACCCGCCAGGAGGTCCTCGCCACCGCTTGGGTGTCGGTCGCGATCCTCCTGGTGTGGTCGTTGATCGCGATCCTGCTCGCGGTGCTCGCGTTCCGCCGCTCCAACGTCGGCCGGGTGCTGCTCACGATCTCCGCGGCGATGACGGCGCTGCTCAGCCTGCTGTCGATCGTCAGCCTGGTCCCCGGCATCACGCTGGTGATGGGGATCGCCACCGTGGTGCTGCTCTACACCGGCGGCGCGAACCAGTGGTACCGCAAGGAGCAGCCCTGGCAGCAGCCGCAGTGGGGACCGCCCGCCGACCGGCCCGGCCCCTGGTGACCCGCGTCAGGCGGTGAGGTCGGCCTTCCCGAGCCGCTCGAGCGCCTCCTCGACCGTCGACCGCTCCTTGCAGAACGCCCACCGGACCAGGTGCGTGCCACCCGACTCGTCGGGGTCGTCGTAGAAGACCTGCGCCGGGATCGCGACCACCCCGGCCCGCTCGGGCAGCGCCTCGCAGAACGCGACCGAGTCCTTCCACCCGAGGTGGCCGACGTCGCTGAGCGTGAAGTACGTGCCCTCCGGCACCACCGGGTCGAGCCCGAGCTCGCGGAGCCCCGCGCAGAGCAGGTCGCGCCGCTCCTGCAGCCGCCGGGCCAGCTCCTCGACGTGCGCCATCTCGTGGTCGAGCGCGTGGGCGACCGCCGGCTGCAGCGGCGCGGCGTTGGTGAACGTCAGCCACTGCTTCGCCGCCATCACCACCTCGACCAGCTCCGGTGATCCGGTCACCCACCCGACCTTCCAGCCGGTGACCGAGAACGTCTTGCCCGCGCTGGAGATCGACACCGTCCGGTCCGCCATCCCGGGCAGCGTCGCGAGCGGGACGTGCTCGCGACCGTCGTACAGCAGGTGCTCGTAGACCTCGTCGACGACGACCACCACGTCGTGGCGCACCGCCACCTCCGCGACCGCACGCAGCTCCTCCTCGGTCAGGACGGCCCCGGTCGGGTTGTGCGGGGTGTTGAGCAGCACGACCGCGGTGCGGTCGGTGACCGCGGCCCGCAGCGCCTCGACGTCGAGCCGGAACCCCGTGTCGGTACGCCGGAGCGGGACGGGGCGTCGTACGCCGCCGGCCATCGCGATCGTCGCGACGTAGGAGTCGTAGTAGGGCTCGGTGACCACCACCTCGTCCCCCGGGTCGACGAGCGCGAGCACCGCGGCCGCGATCGCCTCGGTGGCGCCCGCGGTGACCAGCACCTGCCGGTCGGGGTCGAGCTCGATGCCGTAGCGGCGGGCCTGGTGGCGGGCGACCGCCTCGCGCAGCTCCGGGACGCCGGGGCCGGGGGCGTACTGGTTGCGCCCCGAGCGCAGTGCCTCCTCCGCCGCCGCGAGCAGCCCGGGCGGCCCGTCCCGGTCGGGGAACCCCTGCCCCAGGTTCACCGAGCCGGTGCGGAGCGCCAGCGCGGACATCGTCGTGAAGATCGTGGGCGGGACGTCCTGCAGCCGCCGGGCCAGCCGTGCACGCATGGTCCCGACGCTAGTCGAGCGGTGGAGGCAACCGTTCGGCTCGCACGTGCGTCTATCCCTGCACAGGGCTGGTCCGGATGGTTGGCTCCTGCACATGATCGACCGTCGCACGCCGGCGGAGGGGGGAGCCGAGCCGTGGTCGAACCGTCCCGCTCCCGCGCACGTGCGGCGTGGCTGGCGCTCGGCGCGCTGCTGCTCGTCGCCGCCTGCTCGGCCCCGGTGGCCGAGCAGCGGGTCGACCCGGCGCCCACCCCGCGGCCGGTGCAGCGCGAGGAACCGCCGCAGCAGCTCGACCCGCGCCCGCCGAACCTCCTGGTCATCGAGACCGACGACATGCGCGCCGACGACCTGCGCTGGATGCCCCGGACCCGGCGGCTGCTCGGCGGGCGCGGCCTGACCTGGCACAACTCCTTCGCCCCGGACCCGCTCTGCTGCCCGTCGCGGGCAAGCTTCCTGACCGGACAGTACTCCCACAACCACGGCGTCCTCAGCCACGAGCCGCCCTACGGGTTCGCGTCGTTCCGCGACGAGGTGACGCTGGCGACCGTCCTCGAGGAGGCGGGGTACCGCACCGCGCTGGTCGGCAAGTACCTCAACGGCTACGGGATGCCGCCCGAGGGGCCGCGGAGCAAGGACCGCGACTACGTGCCGCCCGGGTGGACCCGGTGGGTGGGTGCGCTCGACCTCTGGCTGGGCGAGGACGGCGGCTACCAGGGCAGCACCTACGACTACTTCCACCTCGCGGCCAACGTGGACGGGGAGCTGCGCCACTGGCCGGGGGAGTACTCCACCACCGTCCTCGGCGAGCACACCCGGCAGCTGGTCACCGAGCTCGGGCAGCGGCCGCGGGCGCCCTGGTTCGTCTGGTGGACCCCCGTGACCCCGCACCACGGCACTCCCGTCGAGGCCGACGACCCGCCGCCGGTGCGCTACCGCAAGGACGGCTCGGCCGTGCTGTGGCAGACCCCGGCCCGCCCCGACGCCGTGAAGGGGATGTTCGACGAGGAGGTCGCCCGCGGCCTCGGCGTGCCCGAGGACGGCGAGCCGGAGCGCGACCTCGCCGACAAGCCGCGCTACCTGCGGTCCTCGCCACCGCTGACCGAGTCCGACCTGGCGGCGCTGGCCGAGGTGACCCGGCAGCGGGCGGAGTCGCTCCACGCCCTCGACCTCGAGGTCGCCCGCACCTTGGACCGGCTGCGGACGACCGGTCAACAGGACCGGACGGTCGTCGTGTTCACCTCCGACAACGGCTACTACCTCGGCGAGCACGGCAAGCGGCAGGGCAAGATCACGCTCCACGAGCCGTCGATCCGGGTGCCGATGCTGATGGCCGGCCCCGGGATCCCGCACGGCGACCGCTACGACCCGATCAGCACCGTGGACCTCAGCGTCACGCTCGCGGGGTGGGCCGGGGTGGAGCTGCCCCGCGCCGACGGGCTCGACCTGCGGCCGACCGTCGAGCAGGGCGACCAGGGGTGGCACCGCCCGGTGGTGCTCGAGGGCCGGATGCTCGAGCCGACGTACCTCCGCGCCTCGGACCGGCGGGCCGCCTTCGGCGGGCTCGGCACCGCCGGGTTCCGCGCCGGCCGTTGGAAGTACGTCCGCTACGCCACCGGCGAGCACGAGCTCTACGACCTGCTCGAGGACCCGCTGGAGCTCGAGAGCATCGCCGACCCGCCGCCGGAGCTCCGGCGGCTGCTCGACCGAGCCTGGCGCCGGGCCGTGCGGTGCGCGGCGGCGGGGTGCCGGGCTCCGCTGCCCGAGGCGCTCCGGGTCACCGCGGCCGAGGGGCGGCGGATCACGCGGCTCCAGGAGGCCGCCCTCGGCCGCTACTACGGCGGGGGCGGCCAGTAGGGTCGGGCCCCATGGACGCCGCCCGACTGACCGCGCCCCTCGCGGCCTCCGGTGGTGAGGAGCTCGACGGCATCGCCGGGTGGGCGGTCGACCTCATGGAGCGGGCCGGCGGCCCCGGAGCCGGCGCCGCGGTGGCGCTGGAGAACCTCTTCCCACCGCTGCCCAGCGAGATCATCCTGCCGCTGGCCGGCTTCACCGCCAGCCGCGGCGACTTCACCCTGGCCTCGGCGATCTTCTGGACGACGCTCGGATCGGTGGTCGGGGCGCTGCTGATGTACGGCATCGGCGCCGCGTTCGGCCGGCGCCGGATGTACGCCGTGTGGGAGCGGGTGCCCCTCGTGAAGACCGAGGACCTCGAGCGCACCGAGGCGTGGTTCGGCCGGCACGGCCGCAAGGCGGTGTTCTTCGGCCGGATGATCCCGATCTTCCGCAGCCTGATCTCGGTCCCCGCCGGCATCGAGCGGATGCCGCTCGCCCAGTTCACCCTGTTCACGACCGCGGGCAGCCTGATCTGGAACACCACGTTCGTGGTCGCCGGTTACCAGCTCGGCGAGCAGTGGCACAAGGTCGAGGGGTACGTCGGGACGTTCCAGAACGTCGTGATCGTGCTCGTCGTGCTGTTCGTCTGCTGGTTCGTGGTCAACAGGGTGCGCTCGGTCATGGCCACCCGCCGCTCCCGCTAGCCGTGGACGCGGACGAGCGGCGGGCGCCGTACGACCCGATGCCGCACGGCCCCGCGGAGGTCGGCGTCGGCCCGTGGGAGGGGCCCTGGCCCTCCGGTGACCACTGGGACCCGGCGCTGCTCGCGGAGGGCGACCGGCGCAACGTCGTCGACCGCTACCGCTACTGGCGGCTCGAGGCGATCGTCGCCGACCTCGACGCCCGGCGCCACGACTTCCACGTCGCGATCGAGAACTGGCAGCACGACTTCAACATCGGGACGATCGTGCGGACCGCCAACGCCTTCCTCGCCCGCGAGGTGCACATCGTCGGGCGGCGTCGGTGGAACCGGCGCGGCGCGATGGTCACCGACCGCTACCAGCACGTGCGCCACCACCCGGACGTGGCGTCGTTGGCCGCGGCGATGGCCGAGGAGGGGGTGCCGGTCTACGGGATCGACAACCTGCCGGGGTCGGTGCCGCTGGAGACGCTGGCACTGCCGCGGCGGGTCTGCCTGCTCTTCGGCCAGGAGGGACCGGGGCTCTCCGACGCGGCGCGGGAGGCGTGCACCGGGACGTTCTCGATCGCGCAGTTCGGGTCGACCCGGTCGATCAACGCCTCGGCGGCCGCGGCGATCGCCATGCACACCTGGGTGGTGCAGCATGTCCTGCCGACCGCGCCGGACGACTCCGTCTGGCGCGGCTGACGTCCTGGGCACGCGGTCGTGGTGTCGAGCCGCCCCTCGTGGCGCGCGGCCGTGGTGTCGAGCCGCCCCTCGTGGCGCGGGTCAGCCCGCCCGGTACCGCTCCGCGAGCTCGACGTACCGCGTGGTCGCCGCCTCGAGCAGCGCCGGGTACTCCTCCGGCATGATCCCGAGCCCGGTCAGCACCTCGACGTGCGTGCGGGCCGGGTCGTCGAGCGAGGGGTCGCACGGGATCGGGAGCTGCGTCGGGTCGATGAGCTCGGCCTGCTGCAGGACGTCGGGGACCATGGCGTGCGCCAGGCTGACCACCGCACTGACGACGCTCGTGTGGGCGCCGGTGTGGTGGTGGTGGATGATCGCCTCGACGATCGAGTGCGGCAGCTTCCACTGCTGGGCGACGAGCCCGCCGATGTCGGCGTGGTTGACGCCGAAGACCCGCTTCTCGGCGTCGAGCAGCCCGAGGTGGTCGGCGGCCGCGGCGGCGCCGAGCAGGTTCAGCACCCGGGGGCCGTAGTGCTGGGCGAGCACGACCTTGCCGAAGTCGTGGAGCAGCGCAGCGGTCGGCGCCTCCGGCGGCACGTCGGCCTTGACGAACTTGCGTATCGCCTCGGCGGCGAGCGAGGCGGCGACCGACTGCTTCCACAGCTGCCCCTCCGCCAGGCCGTACGCCGGGATCGGCGCGCTCAGCCGCGGTGACACGCTCGTCGCCAGCGCCATGGAGAGGACCGCGCCGCTGCCCAGCCACATGGCGGCGTCGCGGACGGTCTTCACCTGGACGCGGGAGCCGAGGGCCGCCGAGTTCGCGCGGCGCAGCACCGACGCGGTCAGGGACTGGTCGAAGGAGACGACCTCGACGATGTCGCGGATCTCGTGCTCGGGGTCGCTGACCACGCTGGCCAGCCGGGTCACCGTCGTCGGCAGCCCGCCGAGGTGCTCGGCCGAGTCGAGGAGCTCGCGCAGGTCGATGACCGCCGACTGGGTGTGCTCGACCGGGACGACGTTGCTGTCGTCCTGCTCAGGGGCCCCCGTGTCGATGGGGTGCGTGGTCGCCAGGGCGCCGTCCAACAGGTCCTCCTCGGTGGCTGGTCCGCGACCTCTGTGATCGGCAGCCGGCGACCCGGGTTGAGTGGTTGGCCGAACCTTTACCCGGCGCCCGGGGCCCGGGGCGGGTGTCCGTGGGGGCCACTAGAGTGGGCGGCGCCGGTTCGCCGACCCCCTAGGAGACGCCACCATGCCCATCGCGACCCCGGAGAGCTACGCGGAGATGCTGGACCGGGCCAAGCGCGACTCGTTCGCGTTCCCCGCCATCAACGTCTCCTCCTCGCAGACCCTCAACGCGGCCCTCGCCGGCTTCGCGGAGGCGGAGAGCGACGGGATCATCCAGATCTCGACCGGCGGCGCGGAGTACCTCTCCGGCCCCACGGTCAAGGACATGGTCACCGGCTCGCTGGCGTTCGCGGCCTACGCCGCCGAGGTCGCGAAGAAGTACCCGGTCAACATCGCGCTGCACACCGACCACTGCCCGAAGAACAAGCTCGACGGCTTCGTCCGGCCGCTGCTCGCCGCGTCGGTCGAGCGGGTGAAGAACGGCCAGGACCCGCTGTTCCAGTCGCACATGTGGGACGGCTCCGCCGTACCCCTGGAGGAGAACCTGCAGATCGCCGCCGAGCTGCTCGAGCAGTGCGCGCAGGCGAAGATCATCCTCGAGATCGAGGTGGGCGTCGTCGGCGGCGAGGAGGACGGCATCGTCGGCGCGATCGACGAGAAGCTCTACACCACCCCCGAGGACGCGCTGGCGACCGTCGAGGCGCTCGGGCTCGGTGAGAAGGGGCGCTACATGACCGCGCTGACCTTCGGCAACGTGCACGGCGTCTACAAGCCCGGCAACGTCAAGCTGCGCCCCGAGATCCTCGAGAAGGCGCAGGAGGCGATCGTCGAGAAGTACGGCTCCGACGCCGGCTTCGGCCCGGGCACCCGTCCGCTCGACCTCGTCTTCCACGGCGGCTCGGGCTCCACCGCCGAGGAGATCGCCGCCGCGGTGGACTACGGCGTGGTGAAGATGAACGTCGACACCGACACGCAGTACGCCTTCACCCGCCCGGTGGCCGCGCACATGTTCACCAACTACGACGGCGTGCTGAAGGTCGACGGCGAGGTCGGCAGCAAGAAGGCCTATGACCCCCGCGCGTGGGGCAAGGCCGCCGAGGCCGGCATGGCCGCGCGGGTCGTCGAGGCCTGCGAGAACCTCCGCTCGACCGGTCACAAGCTCTGATGCCGGGACCCGACCTGATGGCGGGGCCCCCGCCGACGCACCTGCCGGAGGACCCCGCGGCGGCCGAGCTCGCCGAGGGACGGCCCACCGGCGACGTCGTGCGGGCCCACCCGGAGTCGCCGTTCGCCTGGGCGACCCTCGCCGAGGAGGCCCGTGGTTCCGGGGCCGACGAGCTGACGGTCTACGCCTATGCCCGCGTGGGCTACCACCGCTCGCTCGACCTGCTGCGCCGCAACGGGTGGAAGGGGCACGGCCCGGTCCCGTGGGAGCACGAGCCGAACCGCGGGTTCCTCAGGGCGCTCGCCGCGCTCTCGCAGGCGGCCGCCTCGATCGGCGAGACCGCCGAGGCGGAGCGGTGCGCCACGTTCCTGCGCGACTCCAGCCCCACGGCGTACGACGCGCTGCTGGGCTGAGCCCTCGGTTCAGTCGGCCGGGGTGGACCCCGGGGCGGGCCGTGGCTCGCGCTCGGGGAGGTACATCTGCACCGCCCCGGCCTCGAGCTTCCAGCTGCGCCGGCGGAAGGGCTGCTCGGAGATCTCGCCGTCGGAGATGACGTAGAACGGCTCGCCCTCCACGACGACCTCGCAGCCGCTGGTCCGGTCGACCTCCCTCATCAGGTGGTGCTTGCCGGTTCGGAGGCGGGCGACGTACGCGAACCGGCGCAGCCTGCCCCGCGCCCGCGACACGATGATCACGAGCTCGCCGTCGGCGGGGTCGGCGCCGGGGATGAGCTCGGTCCCGCCGCCGACGCTCGAGCCGTTGCCGATCGCGACCTGGGCGACCCGCCGCCGGCGGACCACCGCCCGGCCGTCGACGGTCACGGTGACCTTGAGGAACTTCGGGTCGTAGCCGGCCGAGAGCGCGCCGAGCGCGTAACCGATCCGGCCGAGCCGCGGCTTCCACTTGTCCGCCGCCCGGCTCGCCTCCGCCCCGACCCCGAGGTGGGCGTTGTTGACCACGACCGTGCCGGCGTCGTCCACGGCGAGGTCCACGGGCACCAGCCTGTCGCTCGTGATCACCTCCGCGGCCTGCTCCGGCTCGAGCGGGATCCCGACCCCGCGGGCGAAGTCGTTGCCGGTGCCGAGCGGGACCAGCCCCAGCCGGGTGCCGCGGAGCGTCCCGCTACGGTGCAGCGCGTTGACGACGGCGTGGAGGCTGCCGTCGCCGCCGGCGACGACCAGGACCCGCCCGTCGAGCCGGGCGCAGACCTCGTCGAGCTCGTCGGGGCTGCTGGTCTCGACGACCTCCACGGAGGCGCCCTTCCGGAGCACCTCGAGCGCGGCGGCGAGCGCCTCCTGCTCGTGGGTGCCGGCGTTGGCGTTGGCCACGAGCACGATGTCGTCCACCCCGCGACCCTAGTCCGGACCGGGACCTCCGGCCCGTCCGGTGGTAGCGTGTGGCCGCAAGAGCCCCGACCTGCTGTTGCAGCCTCGGGGCTTTCGCGTGTTGACCTGGCTGCACCGTGAGGAGGAGTGCGGATGCCCGCCATCGTGGTGCTCGGCGCCCAGTGGGGTGACGAGGGCAAGGGCAAGGCGACCGACCTGCTCGGTGCCGACCGGCCCGGAGCGATCGACTACTGCGTGCGCTACCAGGGTGGCAACAACGCCGGCCACACGATCGTCGTCGACGGCGAGAAGTTCGCCACCCACCTGCTGCCGAGCGGGGTCCTGACCCCCGGCTGCACGCCGGTGATCGCCAACGGCGTGGTCATGGACGCGCGCGTGCTCTTCACCGAGATCGACGGGCTCGAGGCCCGCGGCGTGAACGCCTCCCGGACGCTGGTGTCGGCGGGCGCGCACCTGATCACGTCGTACCACACGGCGATCGACAAGGTCACCGAGCGGTTCCTCGGCAAGAACCGGATCGGGACGACCGGACGCGGCATCGGACCGGCGTACGCCGACAAGATCAACCGCATCGGCGTCCGCGTCGCCGACGTCTTCGACGAGAAGATCCTCGCCGCGAAGGTCGAGGCGGCGCTGGAGTCGAAGAACCACATGCTGGTGAAGGTCTACAACCGGCGGGCGATCAGCGTGCAGGAGATCCTGGACGAGATCGCGGAGTACGCCGACCGGCTCAAGCCGATGGTCGCCGACACATCCTTGGTGCTGAACAAGGCGCTCGACGACGGCCGGACCGTGCTGTTCGAGGGCGCGCAGGCGACGATGCTCGACGTCGACCACGGCACCTATCCGTTCGTTACCTCCAGCAACCCGATCGCCGGCGGCGTCGGTGCGGGCGCCGGGATCGGGCCGACCCGGATCGACCGGATCATCGGCGTCATCAAGGCGTACACCACCCGCGTCGGCTCCGGGCCGTTCCCCACCGAGCTGCTCGACGAGGACGGCGAGCTGCTGCGCCAGGTCGGTGCCGAGTTCGGCACGACGACCGGGCGGCCGCGCCGCTGCGGGTGGTACGACGCCGTCATCGCCCGGTACGCCGCCCGGGTCAACGGGCTCACGGAGTTCTTCCTCACCAAGCTCGACTGCCTCGGCGAGTGGGACCAGATCCCGGTGTGCGTCGCCTACGAGATCGACGGCGTCCGCCACGACGAGATGCCGATGACGCAGACCGAGTTCCACCACGCCAAGCCGGTCTACGAGTTCCTCCCGGGGTGGAAGTCGGACATCTCCGGGTGCCGCACCTTCGAGGAGCTGCCGGCGAACGCGCAGGCGTACGTGCGGCGGCTCGAGGAGCTTTCCGGCGCGCCGTTCTGGGGCGTCGGTGTCGGCCCGGGCCGGGAGCAGTCCATCCAGCTCCGCTGACCCCCTCGGCGCCGAGCCGTCGCATCTTCAACCGATTTGGTGCCGAGCCGTCGCATCTTCAACCGATTTGGTGCCGAGCCGTCGCATCTTCACGCCGGATCAGCCTCAGCCGGCGCGTCCTGCCCGAGCGGGAACGAGTGGTGCTCGTGCGCGACCACCCAGCTGCCCGCCTCCTTCCGCAGCCCCAGGGTGAGCCTGAGCCGCAGGTCGGGATTCCTCCTCAGCTCGTCCTCCGTCGCGCAGCGGAGCAGCGCGTGCGCGTAGGCGACCTCGTCCCCGGCGGTGACCTCGAGCTCGGTCAGCTCGAAGCTCCCACCTGACCGCTGCCACTCGAAGAACGGCGGCCACGTCTCCCGGTAGGCGGCGATCCCGCGGACCCCGTCGTACGGCGGGGGCACGTCGAACATCACGATGTCCTCCGCGTGGTCGGCGAGGACGGTGGCCAAGTCACCGGCGTGCACCGCCCGTACCCACGTCTCCACCAGCGCGCGGATCTCCTGCTCGTCTCCGGTCACGGCGACTCCTCTCGACACCCTTCCGACGACGCGTGCGGACCGGACTCATCGGGGGGTGCTGGCCCGACGCACCGGCTCGGCGCCGATTGGCCGTGAAGATGCGACGAGTCGGCGGGAAATCCAGGTGAAAATGCGACGGGTCGGCGCCAAATCGGGGTGAAGATGCGACGGGTCGGCGGGGGTGGGGCGCTGTCCGAGGGACGGCGGGCGCCGGGTCCGTGCCCGGCGGGCGACTAGGGTGGCGCCCTGTGAAGACGCTCGTCATCGGCACCGGCGGACGGGAGCACGCGCTGGCCCTGGCGCTCTCCCGGGACCCGAACGTCACCGAGGTCCACGCCGCCCCCGGGAACCCGGGGATCGCCCGGGTCGCGACGCTCCACCGCGTCGACCCGGTGGACGGCGCGGCGGTCGCGGGGCTGGCCACGAGGCTGGGCGTCGACCTGGTCGTCGTCGGGCCGGAGGCGCCGCTGGTCGCCGGCGTCGCCGATGCCGTACGCGCGGCCGGGATCTCGTGCTTCGGGCCGAGCGCGGAGGCCGCCCGGCTGGAGGGGTCGAAGGCGTTCGCCAAGGAGGTCATGGCGGCTGCCGGTGTCCCCACGGCGCTCTGCCGGGTCTGCGACACCGACGAGGAGGTCGCCGCGGGGCTCGACTCCTTCGGGGCGCCGTACGTCGTGAAGGACGACGGGCTCGCCGCCGGCAAGGGCGTCGTGGTGACCGAGGACCGCGAGGTCGCCCTGCAGCATGCCAAGTCGTGCGGGCGGGTCGTGCTCGAGGAGTACCTCGACGGCCCCGAGGTCTCGCTCTTCGCGATCACCGACGGCGCCACCGTGCGGCCGTTGGAGCCGGCGCAGGACTTCAAGCGCGCGCTGGACGGCGACGCCGGGCCGAACACCGGGGGGATGGGCGCCTACACGCCGCTGCCCTGGGCGCCCGACGGGCTGGTCGCCGAGGTGACCGAACGCGTCCTCGAGCCGACCGTCCGCGAGATGGCTCGTCGCGGGGCGCCGTTCCAGGGGTTGCTGTACGCCGGCCTCGCCCTCACGTCGAAGGGCGTCCGCGTCGTCGAGTTCAACGCCCGGTTCGGCGACCCGGAGACGCAGGCACTGCTGCAGCGGCTGGCCTCGCCGCTCGGCGTGCTGCTCAAGGCCGCGGCCGACGGCCGTCTCGCAGAGGTGGCGCCGCCGCGCTGGAACGGCGGCGCCGCGGTGACCGTGGTGATGTCCGCGCAGGGCTACCCGGAGAGCCCCCGCAAGGGCGACGTGATCACCGGCATCGGGGACGCGGAGGCGCTCGACGGCGTCGACGTGATCCACGCCGGCACGGCGCTCACCGACGCGGGGCTGGTCACCGCCGGCGGCCGGGTGCTCGCGGTCACCGCCGTGGGCGACGACCTCACCGACGCCCGGGACCGTGCTTACGCCGGCGTGGCCCGGATCCACTTCGACGGCGCCCACCACCGCACCGACATCGCGCTGGAGGCGACCCGGTGACCCACCCCAACGTCCTCGCCACCCGGTACGCCGGCGCCGACCTCGCCGAGATCTGGTCACCTGTACACAAAATCATTCTCGAGCGCCGTCTCTGGATCGCGGTCCTCAAGGCTCAGCGGGACCTGGGGATCGACGTGCCGGACGGCGTCGTCGAGGCCTACGAGAAGGTCGTCGACCAGGTCGACCTCGAGAGCATCGCGGCGCGCGAGCGGGTGACCCGTCACGACGTGAAGGCGCGCATCGAGGAGTTCTGCGCGCTCGCCGGCCACGAGCACGTGCACAAGGGGATGACCTCCCGCGACCTGACGGAGAACGTCGAGCAGCTGCAGGTGCTCTCCTCCCTCAGGATCATCCGTGGCCGCGCCGTTGCCGCGCTCGCCCGGCTGGCCCGGCTCGCCTCCGAGCACGAGGCGCTGGTGATGGCCGGCCGGTCGCACAACGTGGCCGCGCAGGCGACGACGCTGGGCAAGCGGTTCGCGACGGTCGCCGACGAGATGCTGGTCGCGTTCGCCCGGATCGAGGAGCTGGTCGCGCGCTACCCGCTGCGGGGGATCAAGGGGCCGGTCGGCACCGCGCAGGACATGCTCGACCTCCTCGACGGCGACGCGGACCGCCTGCAGCAGCTCGAGGAGCGGGTCGCCGCCCACCTCGGCTTCGACAACGTGCTGACCAGCGTCGGCCAGGTCTACCCGCGGTCGCTGGACTTCGAGGTGGTCTCCGCCCTGGTGCAGCTGGTCGCCGGCCCCTCGAACCTCGCCACCACGATCCGGCTGATGGCCGGCATCGAGCTGGTCACCGAGGGGTTCAAGGAGGGTCAGGTCGGCTCCAGCGCGATGCCGCACAAGATGAACAGCCGCTCGTGCGAGCGGGTCAACGGGCTCGCCGTGGTCCTGCGCGGCCACCTCTCCATGGTCGGCGAGCTCGCCGGGGACCAGTGGAACGAGGGCGACGTCTCGGACTCCGTCGTACGACGCGTGGCGCTGCCGGACGCGTTCTTCGCCGCGGACGGGCTCTTCCAGACCTTCCTCACCGTGCTCGACGAGTTCGGGATCTTCCCGGCCGTGGTGCAGCGCGAGCTCGACCGGTACCTGCCGTTCCTCGCCACGACCAAGGTGCTGATGGCCGCGGTGCGCAACGGTGTCGGCCGCGAGACCGCCCACGAGGCGATCAAGACCGCGGCGGTCGGTGCGGCCCTCGACATGCGCCAGGGTGGTGACAACGACGTGTTCGCCCGGCTCGCGCGTGACGAGTCGCTGGGGCTCACCGAGGAGCAGATCGCGTCGCTGGTCGCGGAGCCGATCACCTTCACCGGCGCGGCCGTCGACCAGGTCCGCTCCGTCGTACGCCGGGTCGAGCAGGTGGTCGAGCGGTACCCCGACGACGCGGCGTACTCCCCGGGCTCGATCCTCTAGCGCTCCGCGAGCCACTCCTCGACGAGCGGCGCGAGCCGCGGCAGCTCGTCGGTGATGCCGAACAGCTCCGCCTGCCCCGCCAGCATCGACCGGAACAACGACGCGCTCTCGATGACCCGCGGGTCGCAGTGGCCGAACACCTCGAGCGTCACGGTGCCGTACAGCCGGGCCCACGACTGGATCAGCAGCCAGGTCAGCGTCCGGGCCTCCTCGGGGATCCCGTCGAGCTTGCCGGGGATCATCGGGTCCTCGACGATCTCGAGGACCAGCGGGTCGAGCGACGCGGGGTCGGGCAGCGGGAAGCGGTGCTTCTGCCACAGCTGCCACACCATCTCGTGGAAGACGACGGCGGTCTCCTCGTCGGCCATCATCTCGGCGTGGTCCTCGGCCGTCGACGACGGGTTCGCGAAGACGAGCGCGAACTCGGCGCGGTTCGCGAGCGCCCAGCGCCGGAACGCGATGCCGGCGCAGATGATCCTGGCCGCCGGGTCGTCCTCCGGCTGGCTGTCCCGGGCCGCCCGGATCAGGGCCGCGGTCTCGCGGTCGATGTCGCGCGTGATCAGCCGGACCAGCGCCCGGTAGTCGTCGACGTACCGGTACAGCGCCGGCGCGGTCATCCCGACCTTCTGCGCCACCGCCCGCAGGGTGAGCCCGCCGGGCTCGCGGAGCAGCGACCGGGAGGCGCGCACGATCTCGTCGAGGGTCGCCAGCCGTTGCCGTTCACGCCGGCTCACCGGTGTCGCCGTCACGGTCCTCCTTCGAGAAAGGGTGTTGACGTCGTTCGAGTTTACAGTGTTCACTGTTTACGCCGTTAACACGAGTGATGGGCATTAACGCACGGTGCGGAGGTCGGGATGTTGGAGCGTTGGGGATCGTTCGTCGCACGTCGCGCGCTGAGCGTGGTCGTTCTCGGGGTGGTGGCCCTCCTGGCCGCCGGTGCCTACGGCGCGGGGGTGTTCGACTCGCTGTCCCAGGGCGGCTTCGACGACCCGGCGAGCGAGTCGAGCATCGAGCGCGACGCCGAGCAGGAGCTGTTCGGCAACCGCTCCGCCGACGTGGTCGCGGTGTACTCCAGCGACGAGCTCCGCGTCACCGACCCGGCGTTCCGCAGCGCCGTCCTCGACGCGGTCGGCCGGATCCCCGACGGGACGACGTCGTCGGTCACCACCTACTACGACACCGGGGCGCGGGACCTCGTCAGCCGCGACGGCGACACCACCCGCGTCGTCATCTCGCTCGCCGGCGACAGCCAGGACGAGGTGCTCAGCAGCTGGGAGCGGGTCGAGCCGGCGCTGGAGGCCGAGGATCTCCGCACCGACCTGGCCGGCTCGTTCGCGGTGTACGGAGACGTCAACGAGATCAGCGAGCACGACCTCCGGCGGGCGGAAACCCTGTCGCTGCCGATCGTGCTGCTGCTGTCGCTGCTGATCTTCGGCAGTCTGGTCGCCGCCGGCATGCCGGTCCTGGTCGGGGTGTTCTCGGTGCTCGGCGGGCTCGCGGTCGTGCGGCTGATCGCCGAGGTGACCGAGGTGTCGGTCTTCTCGATCAACGTGATCACGCTGATCGGGCTGGGGCTGGCGGTCGACTACGCGCTGTTCGTGATCAGCCGGTTCCGTGAGGAGCTCGGCCGCCGCGACCCCGACGACCCGGACGCGGTGGCCGACGCCGTCCGCACGACGATGGTCACGGCCGGCCGGACCGTGCTCTTCTCCGGGCTGACGGTCGCCGCCGCGCTGGCCTCGCTGCTCGTGTTCCCGCAGAGCTTCCTCCGCTCCATGGGGTACGGCGGGATGGCGGCCGTCCTCGTCGCGATGGTGACCGCGCTGACCGTCCTCCCCGCGACCCTGCGGCTGCTCGGCCGACGGATCGACGCCGGCCGGGTCCGGCTGCCCGGCCGCCGGTCGACCAACAAGCACGCCGCCGGGGAGCACGTCGCGGAGCACATCGCGGAGGAGCACGGCGCCTGGGCCCGGCTGGCGCGGAGCGTGATGCGCCGCCCCGGCACCTACCTGGTCGTCGTCACCGGCGCGCTGCTCCTGGTCGCCTCACCGTTCCTCGGCGTCAAGTGGGGCAGCGTCGACTACCGGGTCCTCCCCGAGGACGCGCCCTCGCGGGTCGCCGCCGAACGGCTCGCGCAGGAGTTCGGCGCCGAGCAGTCCACGGCCAACGTGCTGCTCCGCGGCGCCGACCAGGCGACCGTCCGGGACGTCGCCGCGCAGGTCGAGGCGGTCGAGGGCGTCGAGGCGGTGGCGGTGGTCGCGCAGGACGACGGCGCCGCGCTGCTCCAGGCGTCCTGGACCGGCAACAGCCAGACCGAGGCGTCGCAGGCCGTCGTCGAGCGGATCCGCGACGTCGAGCCGGCCGAGGGCTCGATGCTCGTCGGTGGGCTCGCCGCGAGCACCGTCGACCTCCTCGACTCCGTGGGCGCGCACCTGCCGTGGATGGGGCTGATCGTCGTCGCGGTGATGCTGGTGCTGCTCTTCCTGGCGTTCGGCTCGGTGGTGCTCCCGCTCAAGGCGGTGCTGGTGAACGTCCTGTCGATCACCGCCTCGTTCGGCGTGGTGACCTGGATCTTCTCCGACGGCCACCTCGAGAGCGTCCTCGGCTTCGAGTCCCAGGGGTTCCTGGACGCCACCCAGCCGATCCTCATGCTCGCGATCCTCTTCGGGCTGTCGATGGACTACGAGGTGTTCCTGCTCTCCCGTGTCCGCGAGGAGTGGGACCGCAGCCACGACAACACCCGGTCGGTCGCCGTGGGGCTGCAGAAGACCGGGCGGATCATCACCAGCGCCGCCCTGCTGCTCGCGGTCGTCATCGGCGCCTTCGGCACTTCCGGGATCGTGTTCATGAAGCTCATCGGCATCGGCATGCTCGTCGCGCTCCTCGTCGACGCCACCGTGGTGCGGGCACTTCTGGTGCCGGCGACGATGAAGCTGCTCGGCCGGGCCAACTGGTGGGCCCCGGGGCCGCTGCGCCGCTGGTGGGAGCGGTACGGCTTCCGCGAGGAGCCGCCGGTCGTCCGGGAGCCCGAGCGGCTCCCGGAGCCGGTCTGAGCCCACCTAGGGTGGCCGGGTGCGGATGTTCGTGGCGGTGGTCCCACCCGAGGACGTGCTCGAGGAGCTCGAGGAGTTCCTCGCCCCGCGGCGCGAGGCCGAGGCCCTGCGGTGGACGCGGCCGGAGAGCTGGCACCTCACGCTCGCCTTCATGGCCTCGGTCCCCGACCGTGCGTACGACGACCTCGTGGAGCGGCTGACCCGCGCCGGCCGCAAGCGCACGCCGTTCACGGTCAGCCTCGGCGGCGGCGGTGCGTTCCCGAACGTCGGCCGGGCCAAGGTGCTGTACGCCGGCGTGGCCGGCGAGCCCGACGCGCTGGAGGAGCTGCGCCGGCTGGCCGCCGGGGCCCGGGCGGCCGCGGGGAAGGCCGGGGCTCCGGTCGACGGCTCGGCGTTCCGGCCGCACGTGACGCTTGCCCGGATGAGCCGGCCGATCGAGGCGACCCGCTGGATCCGGGTGCTGTCGGCGTACCTGAGCCGTCCCTTCCAGGTGGAGGAGATGGTGCTGGTGCAGTCGTTCCTGGGGGAGGGGCCGGGCGGTCGGCCGCGCTACGAGACCGTCGCAGAGTTCGCCCTCGGCGGGGGCGCGGAGGAGCCCCGGGAGCCGTCCGGCTGAAACGCGAGGTTCACGTCCGGGGGTTAGAGTCGTGGGGTCCCCGTCGGTCCGGGGACGGACCTGATCGCGACGCGGAGGGTGGAGCCGACGTGCCGTTCCTGTTGAGGGTGGAACTGCCCGACGTCCCCGGTTCGCTGGGTCGCGTCGCGACCGCCATCGGTGAGGCCGGCGGTGACATCGAGGCGATCGAGATCGTCGAGCACCGCCACGACGGCACCGCCGTCGACGACGTGCTCCTCGAGATGGCCCCTGGCGTCATGCCCGACTCCGTGGTCTCGGCCTGCAACATGCTCGACGGCGTCCACGTCCTGTGGGTCTCGCGCTACGCGGCGGGCGGGAACGTCTTCCTCGACCTCGAGGTCGTCGAGCAGCTGACCCTCAACCCGACGCTCGCCCTCGACGAGCTGGTCGACCACCTGCCGATCACCTTCCGCGCCGACTGGGGCGTGCGGCTGGCCCCGACCGGCTCGGGGCTCAAGCAGGTGCACGCCACCTCCGCTGCGCCCGACCTCGGTGACGAGCAGGCGGTCTGGTTCCCGCTCGAGCGCGCCGCCCGGCTGGAGGTCGACCCCTCCTGGGTGCAGCTCCACGACAACGAGGTGGCCGGGGCGCCCGTCCACGACGGCGGCATCGTGGTGATCGGGCGCCGCGGTGGCCCGGCGATCCTCGACTCCGAGGTGGCCCGGCTCGGCCACCTCGCCGCGCTGGCGGTCACGATCTCCCAGGCCGGCTGAGCCCGCGTGCCCGAGCCCGGTGAGGTCTGGCGACGCGTCGCCCGGGCGACCCAGGGCGAGGACTACGCGCGCGGCTACGCCGGCCACTTCGCCCGGATCGCCGCCGCCGGGGAGGACGTGCACGGCGAGGCGGCGTACGTCGCCGGACTGCTCGCGCCGGGCTCCTCCGTCCTCGACGCGGGGTGCGGCACCGGCCGCGTCGCGGCCCGGCTGGCCGACCTCGGCTTCGACGTCGTGGGCGTCGACGTCGACGCCGCGATGGTCCAGGTCGCCCGGGCCGAGCGCCCCGAGCTGACCTGGGTGGTCGCGGACCTCGGCGCCCTCGACCTCGGCCGCCGGTTCGACCTCGTCGTGCTGGCCGGCAACGTGGTCCCGTTCATCGACCCGTCCGCGCTCCCGGTCGCCGTCGCCCGGCTGGCCGACCACCTCCGGCCCGGAGGACGGGTGGTCTGCGGGTTCGGCCTCGACGAGGAGCACCTCCCGACCGGAGGGCCGGTCGTGACCCTCGCGGCGTACGACGAGGCCTGCGGCTCGGCCGGCCTGGAGCTCGTCACGCGGCACGCCGGCTGGGACGCCACGCCGTACGACGGGGGCGGCTACGCGGTCAGCGTGCACGCCCGCCGGACCGACCGTCGCGGACCGGTTTCCTGAGACAGACGTCTCACCTCCCGAACTCCGTCGGTCGCGTGCCCTAGGTTTCGGCACGTGAAGATTGCGGTTGCCAGGGAGTCACGGCCGGGCGAGGCCCGCGTCGCGATCGTGCCCGAGCTGGTCGGCAAGCTCACCGGGCTCGGCTACGAGGTCGCGGTCGAGACGGGGGCCGGCGAGCACGCGCAGCACTACGACGACGAGTACGCCGCCGCCGGGGCCGAGGTCAGCGACACCGCGCTCGACGGGGCCGGCCTCATCGTGTCCGTGAACCCGCTCGACAGCGGCACGGTCCGCCGGCTGCCCGCGGGGACGTCGGTGGTCTCGTTCCTGCCGACGACGCAGGTGCCCGAGCTCGTCGCCGACCTGCGCGACACCGGGGTCACGTCGTTCGCGATGGAGCTCGTGCCCCGGATCAGCCGGGCGCAGTCGATGGACGCGCTGTCCTCGCAGTCGCTGGTGTCCGGCTACCGGTGCGCCGTGGTCGCCGCCGGGATGCTCCGCCGGTTCTTCCCGCTGAACATGACCGCCGCCGGCACCGTCCCGCCCGCCGAGGTCGTGGTGCTCGGGGCGGGGGTCGCCGGGCTCCAGGCCATCGCCACCGCCCGCCGGCTCGGTGCGGTCGTGAAGGCCTACGACGTGCGCGCCGCGGCCGCCGAGGAGATCCGCTCCGTGGGCGGCCAGTCGATCGACCTGGAGCTCGAGACGCTCGAGGGGGCCGGCGGCTACGCCCGCGAGATGACCGAGGACCGCGCCCAGCGCCAGCGCGAGCTCCTGGCGCCGTACATCGCGGCGGCCGACGCCCTGATCACCACCGCCGCCGTGCCGGGACGCACCGCGCCGCTGCTGGTGACCGCCGACATGGTCGAGCAGATGCGGCCGGGGTCGGTCGTGGTCGACCTCGCCGCGGAGTCCGGCGGCAACGTCGAGGGCTCCGTGGCGGGCGAGGTGGTCCGCATCGGCCACGCGCAGGTGTGGGGTGGCAGCAACGTGCCGTCCCAGATGCCGCAGCCCGCGTCGCGGCTCTACGCGCAGAACATCGTCAACCTGGTCACGTTGATGACCCGCGAGGGCACGTTCGACCCCGACTTCGAGGACGAGATCGTCGTCGGCTGCTGCGTGACCCGCGACGGCGCGATCCTGCACGAGCCGACGCGGCAGCTGCTCGAGCCGGACCCGCCCGGTCCCGCACCGATCGAACCGGACGAGGGAGGGAACTGATGGACGAAGGCATCGTCTGGCTGACGATCTTCGTGCTCAGCGTGTTCGTCGGCATCGAGGTGATCTCCAAGGTCTCCTCGACGCTGCACACCCCGCTGATGTCCGGGGCCAACGCGATCCACGGCGTGATCCTGCTCGGGGCCGTGCTGGTCACCGGGACGACCGACTCCACCCTCGCGCTGGTCGTGGGGCTGGTGGCGATCGTGCTGGCGACGGTGAACATGGTCGGCGGGTTCGTGGTGACAGACCGGATGCTCCAGATGTTCACGCGCAAGAAGCCGGCGCCGCGGAAGGGAGCGGACGTCTGATGCCCACCTGGGTCCAGCTGGTCTACCTGCTCTGCGCCGTCGGGTTCATCCTCGCGCTCAAGGGGCTCTCCGGTCCGCGCACCGCCCGGGCGGGCAACCTCATCGGCGCCGCTGCCGCGGTCGTCGCCTGCGCGCTGCCCTTCTTCTACGTCGAGGGGCTCGACCACATCCCGCTCATCCTGCTCGCGATCGTGGTCGGCACGGTCGGCGGCGTCTTCGGGGCCCGCAAGGTCCAGATGACGCAGATGCCGCAGATGGTGGCGCTGTTCAACGGCGTCGGCGGTGGGGCGGCGGCGCTCGTCGCGCTGCTCGAGCTCGAGCACATGGTCGACGGGGTCACCCCCGGGTTCGACCTCGCCGCGACCGCCTTCACGATCGTGGTCGGCTCGATCTCCTTCTCGGGCTCGCTGATCACCTTCGCCAAGCTCCAGGAGCTGATGACCTCGCGGCCGGTGGTCTTCCCCGGCCTGCCCGTCGTCTTCGGGGCGCTGGTGCTCGGCGCGCTCGCCCTCTCGGTGCTGGTCGTCACCGACGCCTCGGTGCCGCTCGGTGTGGTGCTCTGCCTGGTCGGCCTCGCGTTCGGTGTGCTGCTCGTGCTGCCGGTCGGCGGCGCGGACGTGCCGATCGTGATCTCGCTGCTCAACGCCTTCACCGGTCTGACCGTGGCCGCGGGCGGCTACATCCTCGCCAACACCGTGCTGCTCGTCGGCGGCACGCTCGTCGGCGCCTCCGGCACGTTCCTCACGCTGCTGATGGCGCGGGCGATGGGCCGGTCGGTGGCGAACATCCTCTTCGGCGCCCTCAAGGGCGGGTCGACCCTCGGGGCCGGCGAGGCGTCCGACCGGCCGGTGAAGTCCGCCGGGCCGGAGGACATCGCGATCCTGCTCGCCTACGCGTCCCGGGTGATCATCGTCCCGGGCTACGGCCTCGCGGTCGCGCAGGCGCAGCACACCCTCCGCGAGCTCGTGGACCTGCTGATCGCCCGCGGCGCGAAGGTCGACTACGCCATCCACCCCGTCGCCGGCCGGATGCCCGGGCACATGAACGTCCTCCTCGCCGAGGCGCAGGTGCCCTACGAGCAGCTCGTCGAGATGGACGACATCAACGGCGAGTTCAAGCACACCGACGTCGTGCTGGTCGTCGGCGCGAACGACGTCGTCAATCCGGCCGCGAAGACCACCCCCGGCGCCCCGATCTACGGGATGCCGATCCTCAACGCCGACGAGGCCGAGCAGATCGTCTTCATGAAGCGCTCCATGCGGCCCGGGTTCGCTGGGATCGAGAACGAGCTCCTCTTCGACCCGAAGACCACCCTGCTCTTCGGGGACGCCAAGGACTCGCTCGGCAAGCTGCTCAAGGCCGTCGAGACCCTCTGATCCGGCTCGCGCCGCTCGGGAGAAGGACCCGTCAGTGGGCGAGGCCGTACAACCGGTCCCCGGCGTCACCGAGCCCGGGCACGATGTACCCCTTCTCGTTCAGGTGGTCGTCGAGCGCGGCGGTCACGACCGTCACGGGGACGTCGAGCCCCTGCAGGTCGTCCTCGAGCCGCTTGCACCCTTCGGGAGCGGAGAGCAGGCAGATCGCGGTGATGTGGTCGGCGCCGCGGTCGGTGAGGAACCGGATCGCCGCGGCGAGCGTGCCGCCGGTGGCGAGCATCGGGTCGAGGACGTAGCACTGGCGCCCGGAGAGGTCCTCCGGCAGCCGCTCGGCGTACGTCGCGGCCTCGAGGGTCTCCTCGTTGCGGACCATCCCGAGGAACCCGACCTCCGCGGTGGGCAGCAGCCGCATCATCCCCTCGAGCATCCCGAGCCCGGCGCGGAGGATCGGGACCACGAGCGGCTTCGGGACGGCCAGCCGCACCCCGGAGGCGGGCGAGACCGGGGTGGTGACCGTGACCGGCTCGACCCGCACGTCGCGGGTGGCCTCGTAGGCCAGCAGCGTCACCAGCTCGTCGGCGAGCCGGCGGAAGGTCGGGGAGTCGGTCCGCTCGTCCCGGAGCGTGGTCAGCTTGTGCGAGACGAGGGGGTGGTCGACCACGTGAACGCGCATGGGCTCACGCTATCCGGCCTGCGCTCGCGAGAACCCCCTGGATCGCCTCCCCGGTCGGTGCCATGATCGACACGCGACACGGTGCCGCGCCGGGCTGCGCTGTCAGGAGGACTGATGACCGAGGTCTCCCAGGGGAGCGAGGCGGTCGACTTCGCCCTGGTCGCCTACCGCGAAGAGGGTGTCTGGCGGATCGAGGAGATCGGCGAGGACCGGTTGCACGACCTCGAGGCGCTCACCGCCGAGCTACGGCGCTGGCCCGGCGACTTCGGTTCGCTGGGGCTGGTCTCGATCGACGAGGACTTCTTCGTGCTGGTGCGGGTCGCGGGGGACCAGACCAGGGTGCTGCTCTCGGACGTCACCGCCGCGACCGAGTGGCCGATCGCCCGGTCGGTCGTCGAGACCCTCGAGCTGCCGATGCCGGACGACGAGGACGAGCAGCTCCCGGCGGGCGACCTCGGGATCGTGGCCGACCTCGGGCTGCCGGCGATGGACATGGGCGCGCTGCTCGACGACTACGACCTGTACCCGGACGAGATCCTCGGCGACATCGCGCACAAGCTGGGCTTCGGCGCGTTGTACGAGGAGACCGTCGGCGTGCCGATCACCTGACCCGGCGGTGATCCCCG
This sequence comes from Nocardioides caldifontis, assembly GCF_008087345.1. Taxonomy (GTDB): domain Bacteria; phylum Actinomycetota; class Actinomycetes; order Propionibacteriales; family Nocardioidaceae; genus Marmoricola_A; species Marmoricola_A caldifontis. The sequence goes on from NZ_VHIB01000001.1 coordinate 812,270, forward strand.
ACCGCTGGGCGGTGCCGATGCGCATCGCGCTCGACGAGGCGCGCGCCGCGCTCGCGACCGGTGACGTCCCGGTCGGCGCCGTCGTGCTCGACCCGGCCGACACCGTCGTCGGGCGGGGCCGCAACCGGCGCGAGGCCGACGCCGACCCGACCGCCCACGCCGAGGTCGTCGCGCTCCGCGAGGCCGCGGTCACGCTCGGCAGCTGGCGGCTCGAGGGGTGCACGCTGCTGGTCACCCTCGAGCCCTGCACGATGTGCGCCGGCGCCGTCGGACTGTCACGCGTCGCGCGCCTGGTGTTCGGGGCGTACGACGAGAAGGCCGGCGCCGTGGGCAGCCTGTGGGACGTCCTCCGCGACCGGCGGCTCAACCACCGGCCGGAAGTGCTGGGTGGGGTGCTCGCCGAGGAGTCCACGGCGCTGCTGCTGGAGTTCTTCGACGGCCACCGGGGCTGATTTCTCCGGCGCCCCGCCCCTCTAGTACCCTCGTCGGCGGTGGCGTGTCCGAGCGGCCTAAGGAGAACGCCTCGAAAGCGTTTGTGGGTGAAAGCCCACCGAGGGTTCAAATCCCTCCGCCACCGCCATTGCGATGTCCCGGGACACCGTTGACAGGTGTCCCGGGGCATCGTTGCTCTTTCCGGCTCTGCGGGTGGCGCGGCCGGGAAGGTTGCCCGGTCCGTCACCGGCGGGCATGGTGGCGGTGACGCCCGGGGGGCTCCGGGAACCCGACCGTGAGGACGCTGCTCGTGGAAGCGATCGATCCGAAGTACGGCACCGCTGTCCTGCTCCTCATCGCGGCCGGTGCGGTGGCGCTGCTCCTGGTCCTGATCATGCTGGTGAAGCTCCACGCGTTCGTCGCGCTGGTGCTGGTCAGCGTGGTCACCGCGGTCGTCGTCGGGTTCCCGCTCGCCGACGTGCCCGACGCCTTGATGTTCGGCTTCGCCGACACGTTGGGATCGGTGGCGCTGCTGGTCGCCTTCGGCGTGATGCTGGGGCGGCTCCTCGAGGTCACCGGGGGTGCCCAGGTCCTGGCGGACACGTTGATCGGCAGGTTCGGCGAGAAGCGGGCGCCCTTGGCCCTCGGCGTGGCCGCGTTGCTGTTCGGCTTCCCGATCTTCTTCGACGCGGGGCTGGTCGTCTTCCTGCCGATCATCCTGACGGTGGCGCGACGGTTCGGAGGCTCCCTGCTGTTCTACGCGCTGCCGGCTGCCGGGGCGTTCGCCGCGATGCACGCGATCGTCCCGCCGCATCCGGGTCCGGTGGCCGCGGCGACGATCCTGGAGGGCAGCGTGGGCATGACGCTGCTCGTCGGCGTCCCGGTGGCGGTCCTCGCGTGGTACGTAGGCGTCTACCTGGTCTCCCGCGTCCTCGGCCGACGGTTCGACGTGGCGCTCCCCGACTTCGTCCTCGGTGAGGTCAACGGCGGCAAGGAGGAGGGCGACAACCTCGGCGACAGACCGCCGTCCTTCCCCACCGTCCTGGGGCTGCTGCTCATCCCCTTCGTGCTGATCTCGTTCGACACCGTGATCAGCACGCTGGAGTCCGCAGGAACCATCGACGAGGGCGAGGGGTGGGCCGAGGCGCTCGGGCTGCTCGGGTTCACGCCGGTGGCGCTGCTGATCACGGTGCTGGTCGCAGTCTTCGTGCTCGGCCGGCCGAACGCGTCGATGGCGACCGTCAGCGGCATCCTGGACAACGCGCTGGGGCCGATCTGCGCGATCATCCTGATCACCGGTGCCGGCGGGATGTTCGGTGGCGTCCTGGAGCTCAGCGGCATCGGGGCAGCCCTCAGCGACAGCCTGTCCGGGCTCGGGATGTCGCTGGTGGTGCAGGCGTTCGTGATCGCCACGTTGCTCCGGGTGGCGCAGGGGTCGGCGACCGTGGCGCTGACCACGGCCGGCGGGCTCATCGCCCCGGCCGTCACCGCGGCGGAGCTCAGCGACTTCAAGGTCGCCCTGCTGGTCATCGCGATCGCCGCAGGAGCGACGGTGCTCTCCCACGTCAACGACTCGGGGTTCTGGCTCGTCAACCGGTTCTTCGACCTCGACCTGAAGACGACGCTCGCGACGTGGACCGTCATGGAGACGACCCTGGGGCTGACCGCCTTCGCGCTCGCGGCGGGGCTGTGGGTGGTCGCCTAGCCGACCCTCCGGTCGGGTCACCGCCTCCGGGCGGCCCGTTTCCTGGGGGCAGGCCGGACGACGAGCACCGGGCAGGGTGCGTACTGCTGCACCCGCTGGGCAGTGCTCCCCATCAGCACCGTCTCGCTGATGCCGCGGCTGCCGCTGGCCACCACGATCAGCCCGGCATCGAGCTGCGTGGCCGCCTTGATCAGCTCGTTGGCCGGCGAGCCGCTGCGGATCCGCTTGTGCACCTTGGGACCCCAGCCGCTGAGCGCGTCGGCGACGACCTGCACGGCGTGCTCGGCGGCCTCGCGGAACGAGGCGAACTTCGGCTCACCGGCTCGTGGTCGGGGCTCGGTGAGGTCGTCCGCGAACCCCACCGGGGCCAGCGGTCGTACGACGGCGATGACCGAGACGTCGGTGATCAACGAAGGGTCGCCCAGCTTCTTGAGGTACTTCGCCGCCGCCAGCGACTGCTTCGACCCGTCGGTCGCCACGATCACGTGCATCTCACGCCTCCGTCACGGTGTTGCCCCGGTCCCGCTTGCCGAAGCCGTACTCGATGAGGAACAGCACCACGCCCACCGCGACGAGCCCGCCGCACCAGTAGAGCGAGTGCGGGTCGTCGTACACCACGTAGCCGAGCAGCACGAGGTTGGCCACCAGCCCGACCAGCAGCAACCAGGTCGGCGCGGTGAACGTCTCGCCGTCCTCGTCCTGGCCACGCAGCTTGATCGCCGCGAAGATGACCAGCGCGTAGATGAAGAGGACGAAGACCACCGTGACCGTCGCGAGCCGCCCGACCACGTCGACGCCCACCCCGGCCTCGTTGAGGAGCTTGCCGATCACGAGCAGCGAGCAGACCACCACGGCCGAGAAGATCAGCGCGACCCAGGGGCTGCGCCGGCTGGCGTGCACCTTGGCGAAGACGCCGGGCACGACGTCCTCCTTCGCCATCCCGTAGAGGATCCGCGACTGCGTCACCACCGAGACCAGGGTGGTGTTGGTGATCGCCACCATCGCGATGCAGGCGAACAACGTGGCCATGAAGGTGACCGAGATCGGCAGGATCCCGGCCTCGACGACCTCGAGCAGCGCGGCGTCGGACTCCGCCAGCGTGTCGATCGGCACGGTCAGCGCTGCTGTCATTGCGACAAGAACGTAGATGACGCCAGCAGCGATCATCCCGCCCACGAGTGCGCGGGGGAAGCTGCGCGCGGGGTCGACGGTCTCCTCCGCGACGTTGACGGCGTTCTCGAACCCCGTCATCGCGAAGAACGCCAGCGCGACGCCGGCGATGATCGCGAGCACCGGGTTGGTGTCGGAGGCCTCGAAGTTGGTGAGCGTCCCGAAGTCTGCGCCGCCCTCGACCACGTGCCAGACGCCGATGACCATCACGATCAGCAACCCGGCCACCTCGACGAAGGTCATCAGCATGTTCGCGACGACCGACTCGGTGATGCCGAGGTAGTTCACCAGCGCCAGGAGCACCAGGAAGACCAGCGACACCAGCAGGAGGGGCGGCAGCTCCCAGACCTCGTTGAAGTACGCCGCGAAGCCGGTGGCCAGGGAACCTGCGGCGGCGAACACCGCGGCCAGCATGAACACCGTCACCATGAACGTGAGCGTGGTGTTGCCGAAGGCCCGGTTGACGTAGAGCGCGGCGCCGGCGGCCCGGGGGTACTTGGTCGCGAGCTCGGCGTACGCGAGGCCGGTGACGGTCGCGACCGTCACCCCGACGGCGAAGGCGACCCAGAACGCGCCGCCGACGGCACCCGCCACCAACCCGATCAGCACGTAGATTCCGGAGCCCAGGACGTCGCCGAGGACGTAGAAGAAGAGCAACCGTCCGGTGATGGAGCGCTTCAGGTCCCCGTCGTGCGGGACGGTGCGCTGCTCGGCCACGTCGGTCATCGTCCGCCTCCGTCAGAGTCGCGGCAGGAATACCCGAGCCGGACGGTGGTGAAACGACGAGGAGCCGGACCCGGGTGCGGGTCCGGCTCCGGCCGGCCGGTGCAGCGCGCCACGAGGGGCGGTTCGACGACAGCCCTGCCTCGCCTAGACTCACCGCACCCGTCGGGGTGGGCGACGGTGGAGGAGGGGATCGTGACCGACCCTGTCGAGGTGCTCGTCGTCGACGACCACGTGGTGTCCCGCAGGAGGTTCGCCGGGCTGGGGCGCGCGTGAGCGGGACGCCCGGCGGCGGCACCGTCGCGCCCCGCTTCGCCCCGGTCGAGGCGGCGTTCCGGGAGGTGGTGGAGGGTCACCCCGGCACCGGCGCCTCGCTCGCGGTCCGGCACGACGGGGAGTGGGTCGTCGACCTCTGGGGCGGGTGGGCCGACGCCGCCCGGACCCGGCCGTGGCAGCGGGACACCCTCGTGATGCCGTACTCCGTCACCAAGCCGTTCGCCGCCGTCTGCGTCCTGCTGCTCGTGGACCGGGGGCTGGTCGCGCTCGACGAGCCGGTGGCGACGTACTGGCCGGAGCTGCGCGCGGCGACGACCGTCCGCGAGCTGCTCGCCCACCGGTCGGGGCTGGTGCTGCTCGACGAGCCGCTGCCCGAGGAGGCGCTCTACGACTGGGACCGGCTCTGCGCGAGCCTCGCGGCCCAGGAGCCGGCGTGGGAGCCGGGGACCGCGGCGGGGGAGTCGGCGCTGTTCTACGGCCACCTGCTCGGCGAGGTGGTGCGCCGGGTGGACGGGCGCCCGCTCGGCCGGTTCCTCGCCGAGGAGGTGTGCGGGCCGCTCGACCTCGACTTCCACGTGGGGCTCGCCGACGCCGAGCTGGCCCGGGTTGCCGAGCTGACCGGGTTCGGCGACGAGCTCCGCAGCGTGGGGGAGGGACGACCGCCGTTGTACGCGCGGGCGGTGGGCAACCCGCCCGGGCTGCTCGACCCCGCCGTCGTGAACTCCGAGCGGTGGCGGCGGGCCGAGATCCCGGCGGTCAACGGCCACGGGACCGCCCGGGCGGTCGCCGGGTTCCACGTCGCCCTCGGCCGCGGCACCCTGCTGTCCGATGCGGTACGACGCGAGCTCGTCACGGGCGTCGAGGACGAGGACCTCGTCATCGGCGGGCCGACGACGTGGGGGCTCGGTGTGGCGCTCGACCCGGACGGGTTCGGCATGGGCGGGCTGGGCGGCAGCTTCGGCTGGTGGAGCGAGGTGGGCGGTTACGCGATCGCGTTCCTCACCGGGCACGTCGGCGACCACGACCGGGGCGACCGGCTCGAGGGGGCGCTCCGCGAGGTGCTCGGCCTCCCGCCGCTCTGAGTCGCGGACGCCACTCTGAGTCACGGCGCCGCTCTGGCGCGCGCCAGGCCCGTGAGGGCAAGCCGGTGGGCGCCCCGACGTGTCCGGGGCGCCCGCCGTGGCGCGGCGACCGGGGACGGGTCCGCGGTGCGCGCCGGCTCTGGGGACCCGAAGCGCGCCGGGGCGCACTGGGAGAACGGGTCGGGCACGGAAGAGCGACCGGTTGCCCTCGCCCACCGGGAGTGCGGGCGTGGAACCAGTGTCGTGGAGCAGCCCCCGAACAGGCGTCGGTTTCCGTCGGTTTTTACCCGGGGAGCCACCGATCCAGCCGCTCGAGGGCGGCGACCACCTCGGCTTCGTGGCCGGCGAACGACAGCCGCACGAACCGGTCGCCGTCCGCGGTGTCGAAGTCGATCCCGGGGGCGAGCGCCACGCCGGTCTGCGCGAGCAGCGTGCGCGACCAGGACATCGTGTCGTCGGTGAGGTGACCGACGTCGGCGTACACGTAGAAGGCGCCGTCGGCCGGCGCCAGCCGGTCGATGCCGAGCCGGCGCAACCCGTCGAGGAGCACCTCGCGGTTGCGCGCGTAGCGGGCGACGTGGCCGTCGCACTCGTCGTAGGCGTCCTGCCCGAAGGCGGCGACGGCTGCCCGCTGGGCCAGGACCGGCGGGCAGATCGAGAAGTTGCCGGTGAGCACGTCCACGGCCCTTCGCAGCCGGGGCGGCACCAGCATCCAGCCCAGCCGCCACCCGGTCATCGAGAAGTACTTCGAGAACGAGTTGAAGACGACCGCCTCGCGCGACGTCTCCCAGGCCGAGGACTGCGCCACCGTGCCGGAACCCGCGTAGGTGATGCCGTGGTAGATCTCGTCGCTGATCAGCTGCACCCCGTGCTCCTCGCACCACCGGGCGAGTGCCGCGAGCTCGTCGGGCGCGAGCATCGTCCCGGTCGGGTTGGCGGGGCTCGCCACGACCAGCCCGGCGACGGGCCGGTCGAGCTCCTCGAGCATCGCCACGGTCGGCTGGAACCGCGACTCCGGGCCGGTGGGCAGCTCGACGACCTCGCACCCGAGCGCGGTGAGCACGTTGCGGTAGCAGGGGTATCCGGGCCGCGCGATCGCCACCCGGTCGCCGACCTCGAAGGCGGCGAGGAAGGCGAGCAGGAACCCGCCGGAGGAGCCGGTCGTCACCACCACGTCTTCCGGCGCCACGTCGAGGCCGTGGACCCGGGCATGGTGGCCGCAGACGGCCTCGCGGAGCTCGGGGATGCCGATCGCCTCGGTGTAGCCGAGCACGTCGTTGTCCAGGGCGTGCACCGCCGCCTCGCGGACCGCCCGGGGAGCGGGGGTGGACGGCTGCCCGGCGACGAGGTTGAGCAGGTCGCCGTGGGTGCGCTGCCGCTCGTGGGCCAGGGCCAGCAGGTCCATGACGTGGAAGGGCGGGACGTCCGCGCGCGAGGCGACGGCGAAGCGGGCCCCCGAGGTCGGTGCCGCGGGCGTCTCTCGTGCCATGCCGCCAACCCTAGAATGAGCCCCTACCCACCGAGAGGATCGTGTGACCTTCGACGTCGAGCAGCTGGACCAGGCTCTCCTCCTCGGGTCCGCAGTGCTGCTCGTGGCGATCGTCGCGGTCCGGCTGTCGCTCGTCGCCGGGCTCCCCAGCCTGCTGTTCTACCTTCTGCTCGGCGTCCTGCTCGGCGAGGACGGCATCGGCATCGGCTTCGAGGACGCGAGCCTCGCGCACGCGCTCGGCTTCGGCGCGCTCGTCATCATCCTCGCCGAGGGCGGGCTGACGACCAGCTGGAAGGAGATGCGTCCCGTGGTCCGCACGGGAGCGCTGCTGGCCACGGTCGGCGTGGCGGTGAGCGTCGGGGTGATGACCGTCCTCGCCCACTACGTGCTCGGCTTCCACTGGCAGCTCGCGGTGCTGCTGGCCGCGGTGACGGCGCCGACGGACGCGGCCGCGGTCTTCTCGGTGCTGCGGAAGGTGCCGCTGCCGCGACGGGTCACGGGGGCGCTCGAGTCGGAGTCCGGCCTCAACGACGCCCCGACCGTGCTCCTGGTGACGCTGGCCGCCGAGGGCGACGTGTTCGAGCACGGCATCCTCGGCTTCGGCGGGATCGTCGTCTTCGAGCTCGGGGTGGGCGTCCTGTTCGGTCTCGGCGTGGGGTTCACCGGCGCCTGGATGATGCGCCGTGTCGCACTCCCGTCGTCCGGGCTCTACCCCCTCGCGGTGCTGAGCCTCTGCGTGCTGGCGTACGCCGGCGCCGCTAGCCTGCACGCCTCCGGCTTCGCCGCCGTGTACGCCGCGGCGCTGGTGCTCGGCAATGCGGAGCTCCCGCACCGTGCCGCCAGCCGGTCGTTCGTCGAGGGGCTCGGCTGGCTCTCCCAGATCGGGCTGTTCGTGATGCTCGGCATGCTGGCCTCGCCGCAGCGGCTGTTCGACGGCGACACCCTGTGGCACGCGATCGTGGCCGGCTTCATCCTCACCGTGGTCGCCCGGCCGCTGTCGGTGCTCGCCAGCGCCGTCTGGCAGCGGTTGACCCTTGCCGACCTCACGTTCCTCTCCTGGGCGGGGCTCAGGGGCGCGGTCCCGATCGTGCTCGCCACGATCCCGCTGGCCGCGGGGGTCGAGGGGTCGGCCCAGCTCTTCGACATCGTCTTCGTGCTGGTGGTCGCCGACACGCTGGTCACCAGTCCGACGCTGCCGTGGCTCGCGAAGCGGCTGGGGATCACGGTCGCGGGAGAGGTGCGCGACCTCGAGGTCGAGTCGGCGCCCCTGGAGCGGCTGGCCGCGGACCTCCTCGAGATCCGGATCACCCGGCGGTCGAAGATGCACGGCGTCGAGGTCGGCGAGCTGCGGCTCCCGCCCGGGGCGTCGGTAGCGCTGGTGGTCCGCGACGGCACGACCACCGTGCCGACCGACCGGACCGTGCTGCGCACCGGGGACGACCTGCTCGTGGTCACCCCCCGCAAGATCAAGGAGCAGACCGAGCAGCGGCTGCGGGCGGTGTCACGGCGCGGGCGGCTGGCCCACTGGGTCGACAGCGACGGCTGACGCCTCCGTCAGGCGGTCAGCACCCCGAACCGGCGGCCCGGGCCTTCATCTTCTGCGGCGCCTTCACGAGCTTGCGGAACGCGTCGCCGACGACCACGTCGACGCCGGGCCCGAGGTCGTCGGCGCCCACCCGGATCTCGACCTTGCGTCCGAGCTGGCGGGCGACCAGGCGGGCGGCCGGGTCGTCGGCCGACGGCGCGAGGACGACGGCGCCACGCACGTCGGAGAGGGCGCCGGGGGCGTTGCCCACCTCGCCGGCGAGGAAGCCGCGCTGGGTGAGCTGCTGCTGGGTCTGGCTGGCCAGCCCCGACCGGTTGCCGGCGTTGTAGACGCTGACGGTGACGTCGGTGCTGCGGACCACGTCGCCCCTGCGCAGCTGCTCGGCGCAGGTCGCGGCAGCCGCCGGCTCGTCGTCACCCGGGAACGGCGCGGTCAACGAGCGCCACCCGACGAACGCGGCGGCCAGCAGGATGCAGACCAGCACCACCAGGGTGATCGCCGACAGGCGGCCGCGGCTCATCGTCACCTGGTCGTCACTCCGCGATCTCGTGGACCCGCGCGTGGAGCACGGTCCGTTGCTGGAGGGCGGCCCGGAGCGCCCGGTGGAGCCCGTCCTCGAGGTAGAGCTCCCCGCGCCACAGCACCACGTGCGCGAAGAGGTCGCCGAAGAAGGTCGAGTCCTCGTCGAGCAGCGCCGCGAGGTGCAGGGTGTCCTTGGTGGTCACGAGCTCGTCGAGCCGCAGCTGCTGCGGCGGCAAGGCAGCCCAGTCGCGCCCACGCAGCCCGTGGTCGGGGTAGGGGCGCCCCTCACCGACGCGCTTGAAGATCACCGCCCCAGGATAGGGCCCGGCCGCGGGGCGCCGACGGGTGTCGCGCTCCGGCCCACTCGGCTACGTTCCCGTCATGACCGACCCCGCACCGCACCCGGGCCCGGAGAACCACGACGACGAGCTCGCGGCGACCGTCCGCGCCGGCTACGCCTTCGAGGGGGCCGCCCTCGAGCTGGGGCGGCTGGCGGACGGCCCCGACCGGGTCACCGACGTCGACGTACGCATCCCGCTCGCCATGCTCAACCGGCACGGGCTGGTCACGGGCGCCACCGGCACCGGCAAGACCAAGACGCTGCAGCTGCTCGCCGAGCAGCTGTCGGCCGCGGGGGTGCCGGTGTTCGCCGCCGACATGAAGGGCGACCTCTCGGGGATCGCCGGGCCGGGCGAGCAGGGCGACAAGGTGCAGGCGAGGGCGCGTGCCGTGGGCCAGGACTGGCAACCGACCGGGTTCCCGGCACAGTTCTTCGCCATCGGCGGCCAGGGCGAGGGGCTCCCGCTGCGGGCGACGATCTCGTCCTTCGGGCCGCTGCTGCTCTCGAAGGTGCTGGGGCTCAACAAGACCCAGGAGTCCTCGCTCGCGCTGGTGTTCCACTACGCCGACCAGGCGGGGCTCCCGCTGCTCGACCTCGCCGACCTGCGCGCGGTCGTCCAGCACCTGCTCTCCGACGAGGGCAAGCCGGAGCTCAAGGCGCTCGGCGGCCTCGCCGCCTCGACCGCGGGGGTGATCCTCCGTGAGCTCGTCGCCCTCGCTGCGGAGGGAGGGGACGCGTTCTTCGGCGAGCCGGAGCTCGACACCGCCGACCTGCTGCGGCACGACCCGGACGGGCGCGGCGTCGTGTCGCTCGTGGAGCTTCCCGCCCTCCAGGACCGGCCGCGGATCTTCTCGACCTTCCTAATGTGGCTGTTGGCCGACCTCTTCAACGAGCTTCCGGAGGTCGGCGACACCGAGAAGCCCGAGCTGGTCTTCTTCTTCGACGAGGCACACCTGTTGTTCGAGGACGCGTCCCCGGACTTCCTCGAGGCGATCACCCGGACGGTGCGGCTGATCCGGTCCAAGGGCGTCGGCATCTTCTTCGTCACCCAGACGCCGACCGACGTCCCCGACGAGGTGCTCGGCCAGCTCGGCTCGCGCATCCAGCACCAGCTCCGCGCCCACACCCCCAAGGACGCCAAGGCGCTGAAGGCGACGGTGCAGACCTTCCCGCACAGTGCGTACGACGACCTCGGCGAGGTGATCACCTCCCTCACCGTGGGCGAGGCCGTCGTGACCGTCATGGACGAGCGCGGCGCTCCCACGCCGGTGGCGAGGACCCTGCTGCGGGCGCCCGAGTCGCTGATGGGCCCGATCACCGCCGACGCGCTGCAGGGAGTGGTCGCCAGCTCGGCGCTGCGCAGCAAGTACGCCGACCCGGTGGACCGCGAGTCCGCCCGCGAGGTGCTGGCGCAACGGCTGGAGGCCGGGGCCGCCAAGGCGGAGGCCGAGGCCGAGGCCGGGCAGGCGGGCCGGGCCGAGGCGCCTACCGGCGGGCGGGCGAGCTACCCCCGCAAGCGCTCCGGTGCCACGGAGCGCGAGAAGGAGAGCGCGGTCGAGCAGGTGCTGAAGTCCGACGCCGCCAAGCTCTTCATGCGCACCGCGGCGCGCGAGATCGCCCGGGGTGTCTTCCGGGTGGGCCGCCGGTGAGCCGGGACGCCGGGAGCGACGTCGAGCAGCTGCAGGCGCTCAAGCACGCCTACCTGCGCCACCTCGACCTCAAGCAGTGGGACGAGTTCGGCGCGCTGTTCACTCCCCACGCGACCGGCTCCTACGCCGAGCTGACCTTCTCGTCGAGGGACGGGATCGTCGACTACCTGCGCGAGACGGCCGAGACGATCGTGGAGCTGGTGTTCGTGCCGGCGTACGACGTGGCGATCGAGGGGGCGGCCTTCTACTCCGACCGGATGGCCCGGACCCCGGAGGGATGGCGGTTCACCCATGTGGGCTACCGCCGCACCTTCGAGGCGTCCTGGACGATGTCCGCCGTGCCGGGGTGGAGCTTCGAGGTCGGCACGGCCTACCACGGCTGAGCGGACCGCCCCCTCGCGGGGTCAGGCGCTCCAGCGGACGGACTCGACGAAGAAGTCCGCCACCGGGCTGACCCCCTGCAGGTCGGCGCGCTCGGCGAAGAGCTCGGTCAGCTCGTGGCTGCTGCGGGCGCGGCGCCGGTTGCGGGTCGCCAGGCGGCGCTCGGCGGTGCCGTCGACCCGGGTGGGCCCGGTGCTGGTGGTCGTGGTGGTGACGCCGGCCGGGGTGAGGGCCAGGGAACCGGTGGGCTGGACCTCGGTGAAGGACGTGCGTGCCATCGGAGCTCCTCTCGTGGTGGAAGGGGGTTGCTGGAAGCGAAGCACCGTGAATCGACGGCCGTGTGCACGCTGCGTTACGGCCGTGCGACAGGCGGTGTGATCCCGGACGCACCGGTTGCCCGGCTGCGTGCCGGGGTAGGGGCTGACCATGCCCCAGGAGCGTTCCGCGACCCCCGCCCCCCGCACCGGCCTCGTCGGTGCTCTGGGAGCCGTCCCCGGCGCGGTGCTGGGCGCCACCTTCGGCGCCGTCGCCAAGGTGCGCCGGACCAAGCCCCTGCACCCGGTGGGCCGGGTGGGCGACGCGACGCTGGTGGTCACCGACCCCAGGCCCCGGCTCGGCGTCCCGCTGCTCGCAGCCGAGGGGACGCACCGCTGCTTCGCGCGCTGGTCCCGCGCCGCCGGGCTGCCGAGCCCGCTGCCCGACGTGGAAGGGCTGGCGCTCCGGCTGGAGGAGCCCCGAGCCGACCTGCTGTTCGCCTCGACCGGGACCGGGTCCGTCGGGAGGTACCTGCTGACGCCGAGAGGGTCAGGCTCCCACGGCACGCAGACGACGCTGCTGCCGGTCGCCTCCGCGGCCGGGCCGCTCCTGTTCGCGGTCACCCCGGCAGGCGACGGGGAACCGCCGCGGCGCTACACGCTCTCGGTCGCCTGCGGGTCAAGGGAGTGGGAGACCGTCGGCCGGGTCGAGGTCGACCGGTGGCGTGACGACGAGCCGACCCGGTTCGACCCCGTCACGCACATGCTCCCCGGGACCGAGCAGTACCCCGTCGTACGCCTGCTGCGGGAGCCGTCGTACCTCCTGGCCCGCAAGGCCGCGTCGCCTCGCACCTGACGTGCCGGGCCGCCCCTCGTGGCGGTCACGGGAGGCGGCTCGACAGAGGTCAGACGCGGGTCACACGCCGGTCACTCGCCGGTCACTCGCCGGGGACGACGTGGTTGGCGAGGAACACCTCGCGCGGGTCCACCGCGCTGCGCACCGCGCGCAGCCGCGCCCACGCTCCTTCCTCGTACGCCGCGGCCACGTCGGCCGGCCCCTCGGCGAAGTTGAGGAAGCTCTTGCCGTTGGACCACGGCTCGAGCGCGGTGGTCGTCCGGGCGACGTCGACCATCCCCTGCTGCGCCATCTCGGGGGTGGCGGCGATGGCGACGAAGAAGCCGAGGTACGCCGCGGGCACCATCGACAGCGCGCCGCCGTCCGGGGCCGGGCGGCCCAGGGCACCGCCGAGCTGGCGGAGCTCCGCGATCATCAACGAGGTCTGCACGCCGGGGCCCACAGCGGCGAGGAACGCGTCGACGGCACCGTCGGTCAGGGCGTCGAAGCAGGCGCTGCCGCCGACCGACGGCGTCGGCCCCTCGGGGTCCATGTGCAGCCGCGACAGCGCCGCGGCGGGCGTGCGGGCGAACGTGTCCATCTCCGGCTCGAGGGCCCGCAGCCCGGCGACCAGCTCCGCACCGCGCTCGTCGTCCCCGAGGACCGCGCCGTCGACCACGACGAGCTGACGGCCACGGAGGAACTCCGGCAGCTCGGGCATCGGGGGGAACCGCATCACGCGGAGCGCGGTGGTGACCTCCTCGGGAGCGGTCGCCGACCAGGCCGCCCAGTGGCGCACCACCTTCTCGGCGTGCTGGAGGTCCCAGAGCATCATCCCGGCGTACGCGTCGGCGATCGGGAAGAGCCGGAGCTCGAGCGCGGTGACGACACCGAAGCTGCCGCCGCCCCCGCGGACCGCCCAGAACAGCTCCGCGTTCTCCTCGGTGGTGGCGCGGAGCTGCTCGCCGTCGGCGGTGACCAGCTCGACCGCGGTGATGCTGTTCGTGGCGAGCCCGAGCTTGCGGGCGTACCACCCGATGCCGCCGCCCAGCGCGTAGCCGGCGACGGCGACGTCCGGCGACGATCCGTGCAGCGCCGCGAGCCCGTGCGGCGCCGCCGCCTCGACGACCTCCTGCCAGAGCGTCCCGCCCCCGACGCGGGCAACCCGGCGCTCGGCGTCGACGGTCACGCCTCGCAGCTCGCCGGTGCGCAGGACAACGACGTCGTCGAGGTCGTGCTGGACGAGTGCCGCGGCCGCGTGGCCGGTGCTCTGGGGCGCGACGCGGAGGCCGAGCACCGCGCAGTGCCGCACGACGGCGGCCACCTGGTCGGCGCTGGCGGGCACCGCGACCGCGGCGGGACGCTGGTCGACGGCGACGTTCCAGGGCATCCGTACGGCGTCGTACGACGGGTCGCCGGGGAGGTGCACGATGTCGCCGCAGAGCTCTTTGAGCCGGTGGGCCGCGGAGTCGGTCGGGGCGGATGTGGTGACGGACATGGTGGTCCTGCTTTCGTGTCGGGTTGACGTGAATTCGTTGTTGGGTGCGGTCAGCGCATGGCGAGGCCGTCGATGCTGACGGTCATGCCGGGGACGAGGAGGCGGGAGACCTCGAGGAGGGTCGCCGGTGGACGGGCCCCTTCCCCGCCGAGGTGCTCGACGAGGGTGTCGTAGACGTCGAGCAGCCCGGGGAGGTCCGTGGTGTAGACGCGGAGCTGGACGACGTCGCACCACCCCAGGCCGGCGGCCTCGAGCACGCCGGCCACGTTCGCCAGCGTCAGCGCGAGCTGCGCGGCCGGGTCGTCCTCGTGGACCAGCCGCCCGCTCCCGTCGAGCGGTCCCTGGGCGGCGATCGTGAGGACCCGGGTCGGCGCGGTGAGGAGCCGGCCCTGGTCGAACCCGAGCCCCTGGGACCAGTCGGACGGGTTCACCTCGAGCGGCGCGGTCGTCGTCATGGCCACCACCCTCGGGCCCACCACGGGTCGCGAACCATCCCACAGGGCCCGGGAATCGCGGGTCGACGGTCGTGGGGGTCCCGGGACCCCCACAAATGTGGGATGGCGGAGCCGGGCCTCCAGCCACGACACTGTCCGCCATGGGTCGGGGCCTCATGGAGCAGCGCGTGCTGCGCGACGTCGACGTGGTCGCCCGGGCAGGGCTCGAGCTCGAGAGCTTCCTCGCCGAGGCGATCGAGTCGGTCAACCGCGCGGTGCCGCACGTCGCGTCCTGCCTGGCCACCGTCGACCCCAGCACGCTGCTGCTGACCGGCACCGTCAAGTTCGGTCGGCTCCGAGGCATCGACAGCCACGACCACGAGTGGGGGCTCGTGGAGTACGGCTCCTCGGAGCCGACCGCCTTCCGCAACCTCGGCACCAGCGAGCACCCGGCTGCCGCCATGCACCTGCTGGCGTCACGCACCGGGCAGCGCTCGGCGCGCATGGAGGAGTTCATGCGCCCCAACTTCGGGTTCACCGACGAGCTGCGCGTCGTGTTCCGCGACCGCGGCCAGGTGTGGGGCGGCGCGGCGCTGTTCCGCGACGGCAGCGACCGCGAGCACTTCGACGACGACGACGTCGAGTTCGCCGCGTCGCTCTCGTCGGTGATGTCGGTGGGCATGCGCGCCGGCATCCTCGCCAGCCTGGCGGCCGACCCAACGCCGGCGCCGACCGGTCCGGCGGTCGTCATCGTGGGGGCGGACGGCACCGTCCAGCAGGTCAGTGCCGGCGCGGAGCAGCGGCTCGAGCAGCTGGTGGGCAGTGCGACCGCGCTCGAGGCGGCCGGGATCATCACCTCGCTGGTGGGAGCCGCCCGGCGCTACGCCCGCGGCGAGGTCGACCTCCCGCCGCGGTGCCGCGTCCGGTCGCGCAGCGGGATGTGGCTGGTGCTGCACGCGACGCCGCTCAGCCCGCGCGGGGACACCCACGGCGACGTGGTGGTGACGATCGACGAGGCGCGTCCGCCGGAGATCGTGCCGCTCGTGGTCGCCGCCTTCGACCTCACCCAGCGCGAGCGCGACGTCACCCAGCTGGTGCTGCAGGGCGTCGACACCAAGGAGATCGCCGCGTCGCTGCACCTCTCGACCTACACGGTGCAGGACCACCTGAAGTCCGTGTTCGAGAAGGCAGGGGTGCGGAGCCGTCGCGAGCTGATCGCCCGGATCTACTTCGACCAGTACGTCCCGCGGATGGGCACCGAGGTCGGCCCGAGCGGCTGGTTCGCCGGGGTCTGACCCCGGCGGGTGTGCCAGCGGGTGTGCCGATGGGTGTGCCGGTGGGTGTGCCGGCGGGACTGCCGGGGACGATGGCGCGGTGACCGATCTCGACACCGACCTCGTCGTCCACCGGCACGGGCTGCCCCCGGGCCCCGGGGTGCCCACGCTGTTCTTCCTCCACGGCCTCACCGACTCCGGCTCGGGGTGGCCGGAGGCGGTGCGTCACTGGGGTGCGAGCCACGCGATCGTCGCCGTCGACCAGCGGGGCCACGGCGGTTCGCCGCGGTTCACCCCCGCCGAGCTCGAGCAGGGGCCGGGCGAGGTGTTCGTGCGGGACGCGGTCCGGGTGCTCGAGCAGCTCGACCGCCCGGTCGTCGTCGGCCACTCGATGGGCGGAGCGGTCGCGCTGGCGGCCGGCGTACGACGTCCTGAGCTCGTGCGTGCGCTGGTCCTCGAGGACCCCGCCCCGCGCGGGCCGGGGGAGCCGCTGGCGACCGGCCGCGGCGCGGAGTTCCTCGAGGGGGTCCGGCAGAGCCTGGCCGCGCCCGACGAGGAGGCGTTGTACCGGCTGCGCAAGGAGGCCCACCCGGACTGGCCCGACTCCGAGCTGCTGGTCACCGGCATCGCCGAGCAGCAGATGGACCTCGAGTTCCTGGGCCGCGGGAGCTACAAGCCGGAGTCGCCGTGGACCGAGATGTTCGCGTCGGTGACCGTCCCCACGCTGGTGGTCTCGGGGGACCGGGCCGACGAGGTCGTGGTCGGTCAGGAGATCGAGGCCGGGCTCGCGGAGATCGGCAACGAGCGGGTCACGCTGGTGCGGGTCCCCGGGACGGGCCACTGCCCGCGCCGTGAGAACCCGGAGGAGTTCTACCGGACGGTGGACCACTGGTTGGCGGCGCTGGGTTCCTGACGAGTCGTGCCGGACCGGGTTCGCGCGCCGGCGCCGATCACGGGACAGCCTCGAAGACGGCGGTCACCTCGGCGTACCTCGCGCCGGTCGGCAAGGTGCAGAGCGTGGTCGTCTCGGCCGCACACACACCCGTCCAGCGGACGAAGCGTGCTGTCGACGGCGACCTGGCCTGGAGCGTGTGGACCTCGTGGTCGAGGAAGGAGTAGAAGCAGGGCGAGCGCATCTCACCCAACCCGACGGGCGACCCGGCCGGCACGCAGTGACCGACCCGCGCCTTCTGCGCCGACTCGTTGGTGAGCAGCACCTCGCTCCGCTGCGGACCCTCCACGCTGAGCAGCAGCTCGGTCGAGTCCCGCTCGCAGAACATGGTGATGTTCCCGTTCTGGAGGTGAAGCTTGGTGAAGCCGGGGTTGTCCGTGTCGGTGGCGCACGGCAGGTGGCGCAGGTCCTCGACCGAGGTCATCCCGGCTCCGTCCTGCCCGGCGGGGCCCGCCGGACCGGGTTCGCCCTGCGGCCCGGGCTCGCCCTGCGGTCCCGCCGGACCCGGCTCGCCCTGAGGCCCGGGCTCGCCCTGCGGTCCCGCGGGACCGGTCTCGCCGCGGGGGCCCTGCTCGCCCTGTGGTCCGGCAGGGCCCGGCTCCCCCGCCGGGCCCTCGGCGTTCCAGCTCAGCGGGCGCTCCGCCGCCCGGCACTGGGACGGGTCGTCGACCACGCGCATGTTGCCGTTGGTGCTGTGGACGCAGCCGTGGATGAGGTCCGTGGTCGGTGCGGAGACGGCGGTGATCGCCGTCGCCACGCCCGCGCTGCCGACCAAGGCCCCGACGACGAGCGAGAGGGTGACGGCGCGACGACGTCCGGTCGGTAGTGACAGTCCCATGGGGCCCCCGTGTTCCTGGACCGAGGCGCCCGCCCCGGTCCGACGAAGATAGGGACCGCCGACCGCGCACGACACTGCCGTTGGTCCTGCAGGTCGGCATGCCGAGGCCCGGCCGGGGCCGCTCGGGTTGTGGAGAGCCGAAGGCCCCGACGACCGTGTGGCGGTCGTCGGGGCCCTGCCGATGGTTCGCGGCGCGAGCCAGCTGGCGGAGGATGCGGGATTCGAACCCGCGAGGGCTGTTAACCCAACCCGCTTTCCAAGCGAGCGCCATAGGCCACTAGGCGAATCCTCCGTCGCAGAGGGTACCGGTCGGCCTCGACGGCAGGAAATCGGTCCGCTTTGGAGTGACCTCGCCCCCTCACCTAGACTGGGGCCAACCCCCCGTGCGGCGGCATCTCGCTGAACTCCCCCAGGGCCGGAAGGCAGCAAGGGCAGGTGAGCTCTGTCGGGTGCGCGGGGGGCCTTTTCGTGCCCGGGTCGGCAGCCCGCGACGGCGGGGCGGGCGCGGCTGTGGAGATGGGTGTGCAGAGTGGTCGGGACGGCTGTCGACCTGTCGGCCCCCACGGTTAGGGTCGGGGACGTGGAAGCCCCCCTCGCCCTCTACCGGAGGTACCGCCCCGACACCTTCTCCCAGGTGATCGGCCAGGACCACGTGACCGAGCCGCTGAGGGCTGCGCTGCGCAACAACCGCGTCAACCACGCCTACCTCTTCTCCGGTCCCCGTGGCTGCGGCAAGACGACGAGCGCGCGGATCCTCGCGCGGGCGCTCAACTGCGCCAAGGGCCCCACCGACGAGCCGTGCGGCGTGTGCGAGTCCTGCGTCGAGCTCGCGACCGGTGGCCCCGGCTCGGTCGACGTCATCGAGATCGACGCGGCCTCCCACGGCGGCGTCGACGACGCCCGTGACCTGCGCGAGCAGGCGACGTTCCAGCCGATGCGCGACCGCTACAAGGTCTACATCATCGACGAGGCCCACATGGTCTCCTCGCAGGGGTTCAACGCCCTGCTGAAGATCGTCGAGGAGCCCCCGGAGCACGTCCGGTTCATCTTCGCGACCACCGAGCCGGAGAAGGTCATCGGCACGGTCCGCTCGCGGACCCACCACTACCCGTTCCGGCTGATCCCGCCGAAGGTGCTCTCGTCCTACCTCGCCGAGCTGTGCGCCAAGGAAGGGGTCAAGGTCGACCCGGCCGCCCTCCCGCTGGTCGTCCGCGCCGGCGGCGGGTCCGCGCGGGACACCCTCTCGATCCTCGACCAGCTCATCGGCGGCGCCGGTGAGGACGGCGTCACCCACACGCTGGCCGCCGGGTTGCTCGGGTTCACCCCCGACGCGCTCCTCGACGAGGTCGTCGACGCCTTCGCCGCGGCGGACGCGGCCGGGGTGTTCGCGGTCGTCGACAAGGTCATCGAGACCGGGCAGAACCCGCGGCGGTTCACCGAGGACCTCCTCCAGCGGCTCCGCGACCTGGTGATCGTCTCGGCGGTCCCCGACGCCTCGGCGTCCGGGCTGGTCGACGTCCCGGAGGACCAGGCCGAGCGGCTGGTCGCCCAGGCCGCCCGCTTCGGCCGCTACGAGCTCTCCCGCGCCGCCGACCTCGTCGCCGAGGGGCTCACCGAGCTCAAGGGGACGACTGCGCCGCGGCTCCTCCTGGAGCTGCTCTGCGCCCGGATCCTGCTGCCCGCCGCCGAGGAGGGGCTGACCGCGCTGGGCACGCGCGTGGACCGGCTCGAGAAGGTCATGTCGCTGGCCGGGCCGGCGGCGGGGGCCGCGTCCGGCCCGTCCGCCCCCGCAGCGGCACCGCCCGCCGCACCGCCCGCGCCCCCGGCCGGCGACCCGCGTCCGCAGCACGCGCCGAAGGCCCAGCCACAGACCGGCCGCTACGGCGGCACCGCCGCGCCGGACGACACGTGGGGCGGGCAGCCGCCGGCCACCGCGCCGGCCGCGCCGCCGGCGTCGCAGCCGACCGCACGGGAGCGGACCGCGTCCCCGGCCACGGAGGAGCGGGCGCCCGCGGCACAGGCCCCGCCCCAGCCCCAAGCCCAGCCCCAAGCCCAGCCCCAAGCCGAGCCCCAAGCCGCTGCTCCGACCCAGTCGGCGACGCCTGCCGCCTCCACCCCGGCCCCAGCGGCCCCGGCGGCCCCATCGTCGCCGGGCCAGCTCGGGCTCGCCGACGTCCGGCGGCTCTGGCCGGAGGTCGTCGAGGCGGTGAAGACCCGGCGCCGGCTCACCTGGATCCACCTCAGCCAGCACGCCCAGGTGGTCGCGCTCGAGGGGCGCACCATCACCCTCGGGTTCAACAACGCCGGCGCGCGCGAGTCCTTCGTCAACGGGCGCAGCGACGCGCTGCTCCAGCAGGTGCTGATCGACCTGATCGGTCAGGACTGGAAGATCGACGCGATCGTCGACCCCTCCGCGCAGCCGGGTGTGGAGCCGCCCGTCACCGTGACGAGGCCGGCCGTGCAGCAGCCCGCGTCCGGTTCCGGCGGCGCGGAGCCCCCACCGTCCCCGCCGCCGTCACCGACCGAGGACGCCCACCGCGACGACCCGGACGCCGACGACGCCCTCGACACCGCCGGGTTGCTCAGCGAGCGGCTCGGCGCCCAGGTGATCGAGGAGATCCCCCACCAGTGAGCACCACCCCGACCCGTCGACACCGTGCGACGCCCGCCCCGACCGACAGGAAGACCAGATGACCGAGAACAACCCCTTCGGCAGCGGCGGCTTCGACATGCAGGCGCTCCTGCAGCAGGCCCAGGCCATGCAGCAGCAGGTCGTCGCGGCGCAGCAGGAGCTCGCCGAGTCCGAGGTCGACGGCACCGTCAACGACGGCCTGGTGACCGTGACCGTCAACGGCACCGGCGAGCTGGTCCGGGTCAAGATCCGTGCGAACTCCTTCGACCCCGCCGACACCGAGGACCTCGAGGACCTCATCGTGGCGGCCTACCGCGACGCCCGCGCGCGCTCCGACGAGATGGCCGCCGAGGCGTTCGGCCCGCTCGCCGGCGGGCTCGGCGCCCTCGGCGGTGACCTGGGCGGCGGTGCGGGTGGCGGTGCGGGTGGCGGTGCGGGTGGCGGCACGGGTGGCGGCCCGACCCCGGGTGGGGGCGCGCCCGGTGGCGCGCTCGGGTTCTGATGTACGAAGGCATCGTCCAGGACCTCATCGACGAGCTGGGGCGGTTGCCCGGTGTCGGCCCGAAGAGCGCCCAGCGGATCGCGTTCCACCTCCTCCAGGCCGACCCGACCGACGTACGCCGCCTCGCCGCGGTGCTCGTCGAGGTCAAGGAGAAGGTCAAGTTCTGCTCGGTGTGCGGCAACGTCGCCGAGGAGGAGACCTGCCGGATCTGCCGCGACCCCCGGCGCGACCCGGCGCAGCTGTGTGTGGTCGAGGAGCCCAAGGACGTCGTGGCCATCGAGCGCACCCGTGAGTTCAAGGGGCGCTACCACGTGCTCGGCGGGGCGATCTCGCCGATCGAAGGGGTCGGCCCCGACCAGCTGCGCATCAAGGAGCTGATGCAGCGGCTCGCCGACGGCACGGTCACCGAGGTGATCCTCGCGACCGACCCGAACCTGGAGGGGGAGGCCACTGCGACGTACCTCACGCGGTTCCTGGCCCCGCTCGGCGTGCGGGTCAGCCGGCTGGCGAGTGGACTTCCCGTGGGTGGGGACCTTGAGTATGCAGATGAGGTGACGCTCGGACGGGCGTTCGAAGGAAGGCGGTCGGTCAGTGGCTGACACGACGGAGCAGGCACGGGACATCAGCGGGCCGGCGGAGGTGGACGAGGAGTTCGCCCAGCAGATCGCCGACCAGGTCGAGTCGTTCCTCCTCGCGCTGCGGGCGATCGCGCGCGGCGAGGCGACCGGCGGGGAGGCCATCTCGCTGCTGCTCCTGGTGGTGAGCCAGGTGCTGCTCGCCGGTGGACGGCTCGGTGTCCAGGAGGACTTCCAGCCGCAGGAGGAGTACGAACCCGACCCCGGCCCGGACCCCGACCTCGACGAGATGCGCCACCGGCTGGCGGTCCTGCTCGGCGGTGTCGACGCCTACACCGAGGTGTTCGACCCCTACGTCGACCCGCCGGAGCTGGTCTCCAGCCTGGTCTCCGACGACCTGACCTCGATCGCGGCCTCGCTGGCCCACGGGCTGCGCCACTTCAAGGCCGGGCGCGTCGCCGAGGCGCTTTGGTGGTGGCAGTTCTCCTACGTCGCCTCGTGGGGCGGCGAGGCGAGCGCCACCTTGCGCGCGCTGCAGTCGGTGATCGCCCACGACCGGCTCGACTCGGAGTTCGAGAGCGAGCAGGAGGACGTCGAGGCGGCGGAGCAGATGCTCGGCGGCACCCCCGTCTGACCGGAAATCTTCCTGACGAGCGCCGCGCGCGCGGCTTCGAGAAGGAGATCTTCCTCTCCTCTGCGGTGTCCACGGGCGGATAACCGGTCGGACCGGCTGGTCCTGCACGGGTAGGATCGGCCCGTCCCCCCGACCCCCGAGCCCTGAGGAGAACCGTGGGCGTTGTCGTGCAGAAGTACGGAGGCTCCTCCGTCGCGGACGCCGAGGGTGTCAAGCGGGTGGCCCAGCGCATCGTCGACGCGAAGCGCGCCGGCAACGACGTCGTCGTGGTGGTCTCGGCGATGGGCGACACCACCGACGAGCTGATCGACCTCGCCGAGCAGGTGACCCCGCTGCCGCCGCCGCGCGAGCTCGACATGCTGCTCACCGCTGGTGAGCGGATCTCGATGGCGCTGCTCGCGATGGCGGTCGGCAACCTCGGCCACGAGGCCCGCTCGTTCACCGGGAGCCAGGCCGGCGTGATCACCGACAGCGTGCACGGCAAGGCGAAGATCATCGACGTGACGCCGGGGCGGATCCAGCGTGCGCTCGACGAGGGCGCGATCGCGATCGTCGCCGGCTTCCAGGGCGTCAGCCAGGACACCAAGGACATCACCACGCTCGGCCGCGGCGGCTCGGACACCACGGCCGTCGCGCTCGCCGCGGCGCTCGAGGCTGACGTCTGCGAGATCTACAGCGACGTCGACGGCGTCTTCACCGCCGACCCGCGGATCGTCCCGACCGCCCGCCGTCGCGACCGGATCTCCTACGAGGAGATGCTCGAGATGGCCGCGTGCGGCGCGAAGATCCTCCACCTCCGTTGCGTCGAGTACGCCCGGCGCTACCAGATCCCGATCCACGTGCGCTCCTCGTTCAGCAAGCTGACAGGCACCTGGATCGCCGAACCCGAGCAAGAGAGCGAAGACATGGAACAGGCCATCATCGCCGGCGTCGCCCATGACCGCAGCGAGGCCAAGATCACCGTGGTCGGGGTGCCGGACAAGGTGGGCGAGGCCGCCCGCATCTTCGAGGCGCTCGCGGAGACCGGGATCAACCTCGACATGATCGTGCAGAACGTCTCCGCGGCGGCGACGAACCTCACCGACATCTCGTTCACGCTCCCGCGTGCCGACGGGCAGACCGCGATGGCGACGCTGGCGAAGCTGAAGACCGTCGTCGGGTTCGACTCGCTGCTCTACGACGACCAGATCGGCAAGGTCTCGCTGATCGGCGCGGGCATGCGCTCCCACCCGGGCATCACCGCGAAGTTCTTCACCGCGCTCGCCTCGGCCGGCGTGAACATCGAGATGATCTCCACCTCCGAGATCCGGATCTCGGTGATCGTCGACGAGTCGCAGGTCAACGACGCGGTCGCGGCGGCGCACGCCGCCTTCGAGCTCGACGCCGACCAGGTCGAGGCCGTGGTCTACGGCGGGACGGGGCGGTGAGCGGCGTGGGCGTCAACATCGGGATCGTCGGCGCGACCGGTCAGGTCGGCGCCGTCATGCGCGACATCCTCCTCGAGCGGGACTTCCCGGTCGACCAGGTGCGGTTCTTCGCCTCGGCCCGCTCCGCCGGCACCGTCCTGCAGTGGGGCGACCGCGCGGTCGAGGTCGAGGACGCGGCGACCGCCGACCCCACGGGGCTCGACATCGCGCTGTTCTCCGCCGGCGCGACGACGTCACGCGCGCAGGCGCCGCGGTTCGCCGAGGCCGGCGTCACCGTGGTCGACAACTCCTCCGCCTGGCGGCTCGACCCCGATGTGCCGCTGGTGGTCAGCGAGGTGAACCCCGAGGCGATCCGCGAGGCCCGCAAGGGGATCATCGCCAACCCGAACTGCACGACGATGGCTGCGATGCCGGTCCTCAAGCCGCTCCACGACGAGGCCGGGCTGGTGCGGCTGGTGGCCAGCACCTACCAGGCCGTCTCCGGCAGCGGCGTCGCCGGCGTCTCCGAGCTCGCCGGCCAGCTGGCCGCGGTGGAGCAGCCCGGCCGGCTCGCGTTCGACGGGGCGGCGGTCGACTTCCCGGCCCCGAACAAGTACGTCGCGCCGATCGCGTTCAACGTGCTCCCGATGGCCGGGTCGGTCGTGGACGACGGCTCGTTCGAGACCGACGAGGAGCAGAAGCTCCGCAACGAGTCCCGCAAGATCCTCGGCATCCCCGACCTGCGGGTCTCTGGCACCTGCGTCCGGGTCCCCGTCTTCACCGGCCACTCCCTGTCGATCAACGCCGAGTTCGCCTCCGCCCTGCCGGCGAAGCGCGCCCTCGAGCTGCTCGCGGACGCGCCGGGTGTCGAGCTGGCGGACGTCCCGACCCCGCTGCAGGCCGCGGGGCGCGACCCGTCGTACGTCGGGCGGGTGCGGCAGGACCAGAGCGTCGAGGGGGAGCGCGGGCTGGCGCTCTTCCTCAGCAACGACAACCTCCGCAAGGGCGCGGCGCTCAACACCGTGCAGATCGCCGAGCTGGTGGCGGCCGCCCGCGGCTGACCCGGGAGCGGCCGTCGGGGTCAGCGGATGTCGTGCTGCTCCGACGGGTAGTCGTCGCTGTCGTCGGCGTACCTCGTGGTGATCCACCGGGCCGCGCCGAACGTCACCGCGGTGACCACCGGGATCGCGACGAACATCCAGCCGTCGTAGAGGTGGTCGACCAGCACCAGCAGGGCGACCACCACCATCAGCCCCACACCGAGGAGGCTGAGGTTGCCCGGTTCGGGCACGCCCAGGAGCTGGAGCAGGGCTGCGCCGAGGGCGATTTGCCCGACCACGATCGCGACCAGCACCAGGAGACCGGGGCCGCCGCAGGTCTGCGCGCCGGTGACCGCCTCGCACCCCTGCAGCCCGATCCAGGTGGCGACGCAGCCGAGGAGCCCGACGAGCGCGCCCACGACGACGGCCGCGGTGCTCGCGGCCATCGGGGGCACGGCGGTGGTGACCCGCTCGCCGAGCGGCGCCGACGGCTCTGCGGGCCGGGGCCGGCTCGCCCGGGCGGGCGGCTCGGTGGAGCCGACCGGGGTCGCCTCCGGCCCAGGGGCCGGCCGGTCTTCGAGCGGCGACTTCCGCACCTCCGCGAACCGTGACCGCCGAGCCGGCGCATCCTGCCGCTCCTCGGCCGCCGAGTCGGCGCGTCCTGCCGGCTCGGCCCAGTCCGTGGGAGCCTCGGGCCCTGCGGCCTCCGGCTCGGCCGTCTTCCGGCGGCGCCGGAAGAGCGACGGCAGCTCGAGCGTGGGGCCCTCGGTCCCGGGCTCGTCGTCGTCAGCCATGCCCAGCAGTCTGCCAGAGCCGGACCATCCCGGTCCGTACCGCGCGGCGCGGCTCAGCGGGCGGAGGGCTCGAGGAACGCAGCGGTGTCGTAGTACGTCGCGAACCGGTCGATCCTGCCGTCCCCGTCGAGGTGGAGCAGGGAGACCCCGCGGTAGGTGATCGAGCGTTCGGTGGTGAGCGAGCCCGACGACGACCACTCGAGCGTCGCGTGGTCCTCGCCCTCCGTGACGTGGCCGAACTCGGTGGTGACCTCGTCGAACTGGTCGCGGTAGCTCGTCCAGAAGCCGGCCGCGTCCTCGGGGTCGGCGAGCCCGGAGGCCTCGGGGCGCACCAGCTCGGCACCGTCGGCGAAGAGGGCGGCGAGCTCGTCCACGTCGCCTCCGGACTCGAAGGCGAGGAGCGCGTCGGCGAAGGTGCGGGCGGGGGTCTGGTCAGCCATGCGCGACCCGTGCCCGCTGGTGAGCCGGCGAAACGGGTCGGACATGACGGCACCCCCGAACCAGACGGTGCGGGGGTGCCGATCGGTCGGGCTGACAGGATTTGAACCTGCGGCCTCTTCGTCCCGAACGAAGCGCGCTACCAAACTGCGCCACAGCCCGTGGAGCCTGGGCGAGTCTAGCCGAGGGAGCGCGGCCGACCGAAATCGGGGCGGCTCACGCCGGGGAGCGCCGGGTCAGCCGGAGCAGCGTCGCCTCGGGGCGGCAGCAGAACCGGACCGCGGTGTACGGCGAGGTGCCCGCGCCGGCCGACACGTGGAGCCACGAAGAGCCCGGGTCACCGGGGGCCGAGGCCGCCGGGTGCCGGTGCAGCCCGCGGGCCCGGGCCGGCTCGAGGTCGCAGTTGGTGACGAGGGCGCCCTTGCCCGGCAGTCGGAGCTGGCCGCCGTGGGTGTGGCCGGCGATCACCGCGTCGTAGCCGTCGGCGGCGAACCGGTCCAGCACCCGGAGGTACGGCGCGTGGGTGACCGCCAGGCGGAGGTCGGCGTCGGGGTCGGCCGGGCCGGAGACCGAGCCGAGGTCGTCGTACCTCAGGTGCGGGTCGTCGACGCCGGCGAAGGCGATCCGCACGCCCTTGACGGTCGCGGCGGCGCGGGTGTTGGTCAGGTCGAGCCAGCCGCGCCCGGTGAGCCCGGCGACGAGGTCGTCGTACGGCAGCTTGGCCTGGTCGGTGGCCCGCCGGCCGTCGTCGGGGAGCAGGTAGCGCACCGGGTTCTTCAGCACCGGGGCGAAGTAGTCGTTCGACCCGAGCACGAAGGCGCCCGGGACGTCGAGCAGCCCGCCGAGGGAGTCCAGCAGCGGCTCGACCGCGTCCTGCGCGGCGAGGTTGTCGCCGGTGTCGATCACCAGGTCGGGCTCGAGCCCGGCGAGGGAGGCGAGCCACCGGCGCTTGCGGCCCTGGCGCGGGACCAGGTGGAGGTCGCTCAGGTGCAGGACCCGAAGCTCCGGCGCGCCCTCAGGGAGGACCGGCACCGTGACGTGACGGAGGGTGAACCAGCGAGCCTCGGCCCAGCCGTAGCCGAGCCCGGCCACCCCCGTCGCCCCCATGACGGCGCCGGCGCGGAGCAGCCCTCGAGCGGTGCTCCCGCGGCGTGTTCCCATTGCTCCAGGCTGCCACAATGCTGTGCATGGGTGACCTCAAGGACCGACTGCGCAGCGACCTCACCTCCGCGATGAAGGCCCGGGACGAGCTGCGCTCCTCGACGCTCCGGATGGTCCTCACCGCCGTGACGAACCTCGAGGTCTCGGGCAAGCAGGCCCGCGAGCTCAGCGACGACGACGTCCTCGGCGTGCTCACCTCCGAGGCGAAGAAGCGCCGTGAGGCGGCTCAGGCGTTCGAGGACGCCGGCCGGACCGACAGCGCCGCCAAGGAGCGGGCGGAGGCCGAGGTGATCGCGGAGTACCTCCCCGCCCAGCTGACCGGGGACGAGATCCGCGACCTGGTCACCGCGGCCGTCGAGGAGACCGGCGCTGCCGAGCTCGGCATGCGCGGGATGGGCAAGGTCATGGGCGTCCTGCAGCCCCGGCTGAAGGGGCGCGCCGACGGTGGCGCGGTCGCCGCGGAGGTGCGCCGCCAGCTCGGCTGAGTCGGCGGCGGGTCAGCCCTCGGACTCGCGGGGCGGCTTGCCGTTCGAGACGAGGATCTCCACCGGCGTGCCGGTGCCGAGGACCGCGCCGCCGGTCGGGGCGGTGTCGGCCACCGTCCCCTCGTCGTACGTCGACCTGGCGAACGAGCCGACCTCGGGCACGAGCCCCACCGACCGGATCCGCTCCGCGGCCTCCTCGGGGGAGAGTCCGCCGACCTCGGGGACGGTCACCGGCTGACCCGCGGAGAGGGCGCTGGTGTCGGGCTCGACGAAGTCGACGTCGGGGAGGAAGTCGTCGATGGCCTGCATCGCCTCGCCCCAGATCGGGCCGGCCTGGGTGGAGCCGAAGGCCCTCCCGATGTAGCGGCCGCCGACGGTCTGCCCGTTGAGCGTGACCCAGTGGCCGAGCGAGTTGGCGCCGGCGAGCATGGACGCGGTGGAGAGGTTCGGGGTGTAGCCGACGTACCAGACCGACATGTTGTCCTGGATGGTGCCGGTCTTGGCGGCCGAGTCCTGGCTCAGCCCCAGCCCCGCGCCGTAGCCGAACCCGCCGGGCTCCTGCACTCCCCGGAGCACCTCGTTGACGGCATCGGCGACCGCGGTCGACATCAGTCGGCGACACTCGTCGGGATACTCCGCGAGCACCTTGCCGGAGGAGCTGAGGATCCGGCTGACCGGCCGCGGGGCGCAGTACTCGCCGCGGGCGCCGAAGGTGGCGTAGGCGGCCGCCATGTCGAGCGGGTTGGTGCTGGTCACCCCGAGGGTGAACGGCCCGACGACGTCGTTCTCGGGGACGTCGATGCCCATCTGCCGGGCGATCGTCACCGGGTCGCAGAGCCCGGTGCGGGCCTCGAGCTGGGCGAAGAAGGTGTTCACCGACTCGCGGGTGCCGGTGATCAGGTTGTAGGTGCCGCTGCCGGTCGAGTTCCCGGGCGACCAGGTGTCGTTGCTGGCCAGGGTGCCGTCACAGGTCTGCAGCTCGCTGGGGGAGATGTCGACGGTCTGCGGCGAGTTGATCGACTCGGTCAGCGGGATTCCCTGCTTGAGGGCCGCGGCGAGCACGAACGCCTTGAACGTCGAGCCGGCCTGGAACCCGTTGGCGTCGCCGTACTCCGGAGGCACGACGTAGTTGAGGAACGTGCGGCCCTTGGAGCGGTCGGCGCCCATCGGGCGGGACTGGGCGAGCGCCTTGACGGCCCCCGTCCCGGGCTCGACCATCGCGAGGCCGCCGATCGCGTTGTCGGTCGGGTCGGTGTACTCGGCGAGGGCGTCGTCGGCTGCCCGCTGCATCCGGGGGTCGAGCGTGGTCTCGATGGTCAGCCCGCCGGTCTCGAGGAGTCGCTCGCGCTCGGCGCGGCTGTCGCCGAGGGCGGGGTCGAGCTTGAGGTACTCGCGGACGTAGTCGCAGAAGAACTCGCCGTTGACGCCGACGCAGCCGTTGGGCTGCGGGTCGACCTTGAGCCCGAGGCCGCGGCGGGACGCCTTGCGCGCCTCGCTGACCGAGATCACGTTGAGCTGGGCCATCCGGGCGAGGACGGTGTTGCGCCGCGCCTTCGCCTCGCCGGCGTTGTTGGTCGGGTCGAACGCGCTCGGGTTCTTCACGATGCCGGCGAGCAGGGCCGCCTCGTGGAGCTTCAGCTTGCGGGCCGGCTTGGAGAAGTAGTGGCGGGCCGCCGTCTCGATGCCGTAGGCGCCGTCGCCGAAGTAGCTGATGTTGAGGTAGCGCTCGAGGATCCAGTCCTTGCTGTACTCCTCCTCGAACGCGATCGCGTAGCGGAGCTCGCGGAACTTGCGCGCGTAGGTGTCCGCCGTCGCCTCGGCGAGCTCCTCCTTGGTCTTCGCCTGGTTGACCAGCGTCTGCTTCACCATCTGCTGGGTGATCGACGAGCCGCCCTGCACGACGTCGTCGTTCGCCTGGTTGGTCACGAAGGCCCGCAGCGTGCCCTTCAGGTCGAGCGCGCCGTGCTGGTAGAAGCGGTAGTCCTCGATCGCCACGATCGCCTTGCGCATGATCAGCGAGACCTTGTCGAGCGAGACGTTCTGGCGGTTCTGGTCGTACCACGTGGCCAGCACGCTGCCGTCGGAGGCGAGGACCCGGGTGCGCTGTGCCAGCGGCTCCGCGGTGAGCTCGCTCGGCAGGGCGTCCATCCCCTTGGCGACGTCGCGCGCGCCGAGGCCGGCGACGGCGGCGAACGGGATCGCGAGGCCGGCGACCAGGAGGCCCATCACGGCGGCCACGGCGACCATGACGCCGAGGTGGGACAGGACGGTCGCAGGGGACGTGCGGGGCATGACCTACAGCGTACGGGACCGCGCCCGGCTCCTCGGGGATCCGGAAGCGGCCGGAATTACATTATTGGCATTCGACGAAATGCGGGCGGGGCTCGAGGAAGGGCTAGCCCCATGTGACCAGGGACGGTCCCGAATCGCCCGTCCCAGGCACCTCACAAGTCACACCAGTGTCGTTTCTGGGCCGTTCCGTGTCCGATTCGTCCCGTTTGGTCCCCGTATGGATATTCGGGGTAGTCCGGAATGACTAAATGCATTTCCTCCCTCCGTACCTGTGCGCAAACGGTTGACCTCTTTACTGTTGGAGCCCTGGGAGAGCGACTCCTCAGCCTGTTTGGGAGAGCAGGAAGCTGAGATGGGAAACCACGAGATGACGTGGAACGAAGACTGGGCGACCCTTGCCCAGTGCAAGCAGTCACGCCCCGACGACCTGTTCGTGCGCGGCGCGGCGCAGAACCGGGCCAAGTCGATGTGCGCCGGATGCCCCGTGAAGACCGAGTGCCTCGCCGAGGCGCTCGACAACCGGATCGAGTGGGGCGTGTGGGGCGGCATGACCGAGCGTGAGCGGCGCGCGGTCCTGCGGAAGCGTCCGAACGTCACCTCGTGGCGTCGGCTGCTCGAGGCGGCCCAGGCCGAGGCGCTCGGCCGGCCGCAGGCGGCGCACTCCGCCTGACCCCCCACCAGGCGGTGGGGAAGCCGCCTGATGAGGAAACGACCTCCGCTTCGGGGCGGTTGCCGGTCGACCGGGCTTCGGGAGAGCTCAGCCGGCCAGCAGCCGCCCCACCTCGCGGAGCCCGTCGAGGTCGTGGACGTCGGTCGACAACGCCGGCACCACCACGGTCGGCACCCGTGGGTGGGCCGCCTGGAACCGCTGCTGCATCCGCTGCTCGCGGTCGACCCGGCGGGCCCGGTCGGCATGGAGCCGCAGCAACCCCGCCGTCGTACGGCTGCCGTCCTGGTCGCCGTCGCCGGACGCCGGCTCCAGCCGCTCGGCCGCCGCGACGGCCTGCTCGGCCGAGAGGCCGTCCAGCGCGGGGGTGGCCCGGTTGACGACGAGCCCGGCGAGCGGCATGCGGTCGGCGTCGAGCCGCTCCACGAAGTACGCCGCCTCGCGGAGCGCGTCCGCCTCGGGGGCCGCGACGACCAGGAACGCCGTCTCCTTGGTCTGCAGCAGCTCGTAGGTCTGCTGCGCACGGTTGCGGAACCCGCCGAAGAGGGTGTCGAACGCGGCCACGAACATCTGCAGGTCCTTGAGCACCTGGGCGCCGACGACCTTGGCCATCGTGTTCGTGACGACGCCGACCCCCGCGGTCATCAGCCGCGCGGGCCCCTTCGCCGGCGCGAGCACCAGCCGGATGAACCGGCCGTCGAGGAACCCCGACAGCCGCTCGGGGGCGTCGAGGAAGTCCAGCGCCGACCGGGCGGGCGGGGTGTCGACGACGATCAGGTCCCACCGGCCGCTCTTCCGGGCGTCCTGGCGGAGCTGGCCGAGCTTCTCCATCGCCATGTACTCCTGCGTGCCCGCGAACGAGCTCGACAGGGTCACGTAGAACGGGTTGCTCAGGATCGCCTGCGCCTTCTCGGGGCTCGCCTGCGCCTCGACCACCTCGTCGAAGGTGCGCTTCATGTCGAGCATCATCGCGTCGAGCGAGCCGCCGGCGGAGCCGACGACCCCGGGCACCGGCCGGGGCACGTTGTCGAGCCTCTCGATCCCCATCGATTGCGCGAGCCGGCGGGCCGGGTCGATGGTCAGCACCACGACCTTCCGCCCGCGCTCGGCGGCCCGCAACGCGAGGGCGGCCGAGGTGGTCGTCTTGCCGACGCCGCCGGAGCCGCAGCAGACGACCACGTGGGTGCTCGGGTCGTCGAGGAGGGCGTCGACGTCGAGGTGGGGGGAGGTGCCGAGCCGGGAGGCCAGCGGTCCGACGCGGGGTTTCGTCCGGGTGCTCATCGGCGTCACGCCATCCCTAGGTCGCGGAGGTCGGCGGCGAGCTCGTAGAGCCCGCCGAGGTCGATGCCGTCGGGCAGCCGGGTCAGCTCGTACGTCGGCACCTCGAGGGCCGCGATCCGCTCGCGCTGCTCGTCCTCCAGCCTCCGGCGCTCGGCGTGCGACCGGGCCTCCTCGAGCAGCCCCTCGAGGAGCTCGGGGGTGACGTCGACGCCGACCTTGGCGAGGTCCTCCTCGATCTGCGCACGGGGCAGCAGCCCGGCGATGGCGGCGTCGCGCGCCTCGTCGTCGAGCGCCTTGGGGCGGGTCAGGTTGACGACCACGCCGCCCACCCGCAGCCCGCTGGCCCGCAGCTCGGCGATGCCGTCCGCGGTCTCCTGGACGGGCATGTCCTCGAGGACCGTCACCAGGTGGACCGCGGTGCGCCGGGACTTGAGCAGCCCCATCACGCGCTCGGTCTGCCCCCGCACGGTCCCCACCCGTGCCAGGTCCCCGAACTCCCCGTTGACGTTGAGGAACTGGGCGATCCGGCCGGTCGGCGGGGCGTCGAGCACCACGGCGTCGTACCGGCGGGCCTTCTTGTTCCGCGAGTTCCGCTCGACGGCCTCGTAGACCTTGCCGGTCAGCAGCACGTCGCGCAGCCCTGGCGCGATCGTGGTGGCGAAGTCGATGACGCCGAACCGGTCGAGGGCGCGGCTGGTGCGGCCGCCGAGCCGGTAGTAGAGCTGGAGGTACTCCACCATCGCGGACTCGGCGTCGATCGCGAGCGCGTAGACGTCGCCGCCGTCCTCGTCGCCCTGGGCCGGCCCCTGGGCGATCCTCCGCTCCTCGTAGGGGAGCGGGGGCACGTCGAAGAGCTGGGCGATCCCCTGCCGGCCCTCGACCTCGCAGAGCAGGACCTTCTTGCCCTTCGAGGCCAGCGCCAGGGCCAGCGCGGCGGCGACCGTGGTCTTGCCGGTGCCGCCCTTGCCGGTGACCACGTGCAGCGCCACGCCCGGCCAGTCGGGCTTCCTGTCCTCGCTCACGACCTACAACGTAGCCGGGCCCCGGACCGCCGCGACGACCTCCGTCCACGCCCGCGTCCCGGGGGTCATCAGCGCGAAGTGGTCGACGTCCTCGAGGACCCGCAGCCCGACGTGCGGGAGCGCCTCGGTCCAGCGGCTGTTGCCGATCGGCACCTGCACGTCGGCGGTGCCGTGCAGGACCACGACCTCCGTGCCGGGGTCGGTCCCCAGCCGGGTCGCGGGGTCGGCGGCGGCGTACGCGTCCGGCACCTCGTCCGGGCTCCCGCCCAGCAGGTCCCGGACCGCGCCGTCGTCGAGGTCGCGCTCGAAGGCGTCGCGCAGGTCGCCGACCGGGGCGAGGGCGACGACCCGGTCCAGCGGCACCCCCTCGGCGGCCAGCCACAGCGCCAGGTGGCCGCCGGCCGAGTGGCCCACGGCGTACGTCGTTCCCGGGACCGGCAGCCCCAGGCCGGTCAGGAGCTCGGGGAGCATGCGGGCCGCGCGGCGGACGTCGTCACCGGTGGTCGGCCAGCCGCCCGCGCGGTCGCCGGTGGCGCCGGTGCGGCGGTACTCCGGGGTGGCGACGAGGAACCCCTCCCGGCGCAGCGCGTCGGCCGCGGGGCGGGTGTGGGTGCGGTCGTACTCGCTCCGCCAGAACCCGCCGTGCACCAGCAGGACCGTGCCCACCGGCTCCCCGGAGGGCAGGTGGAGGTCGATCAGGCCGTCGGGGTGGTCGGCGTAGCGGACGACGGCGTCGGGCAGCGGGTCGGTCCGTTCCAGGGGCGGGGTCACGGGGCCAGTCTCCCCTCGGGCCCTGTCGGCCGGTTGGCCTAGAGTCGCGCCATGACGAAGTGGGAGTACGTGACCGTGCCGGTGCTGGTCCACGCGACCAAGCAGATCCTCGACAACTGGGGGGAGGACGGCTGGGAGCTGGTGCAGGTCGTCCCGGGCATGAATCCGGAGAACCTGGTCGCCTACATGAAGCGGCCGAAGCAGTCATGAGCACCCCGGAGGAGCGGCTCGCCGCGCTGGGGCTCGAGGTGCCGGAGGTCGCGGCGCCGGTCGCCGCCTACGTGCCGGCGGTGCGCTCGGGCAGCTACGTGTACACCTCCGGGCAGCTGCCGTTCCGCGCCGGCGAGCTCATGGCCGCCGGCAAGGTCGGCGGTGCGGTCACCGCGGAGGAGGCGTTCGGCTGCGCGCAGCAGTGCGTGCTCAACGCCCTCGCCGCGATCCGCACCCAGGTGCCGCTCGAGCAGGTGCGCCAGGTCGTGAAGGTCACCGCGTACGTCGCGTCGGTCCCGGACTTCACCGGCCAGCCCGCCGTCGCCAACGGCGCCTCGGAGCTGCTCGGTGAAGTGTTCGGCGACGCCGGGCGCCACGCACGGGCCGCCGTCGGCGTGCCGGTGCTGCCGCTCGACGCCCCGGTCGAGGTGGAGATGATCGTGGAGGTCGGCTGAGTGGATCCGACGGTCCGCCAGCTCCCCGACCACCTCGTGGAGCAGGCCCGGGCGTTCGCCGACGGCACGCGGCAGCCGGTCGAGCCGAAGGACGCCAGCACGGTCGTGCTCGTCCGCGACGGTGACGGGCTCCCGGGAGGGCTCGAGCTCTACCTCCTCCGCCGCACGACCGGGATGGCCTTCGCCGGCGGGTTCTGCGTCTTCCCCGGTGGCGGCGTGGACCCCCGCGACTTCGACCACGACGTCGCGTGGGTCGGCCCATCGCCCGCGGAGTGGGCCGCGCTGCTCGACACCTCCGAGTCGCACGCGCGTGCGCTGGTCTGCGCCGCGGTCCGGGAGACCTTCGAGGAATCCGGCGTGCTGCTCGCGGGGCCGACCGCGGACACCGTCGTCGACGACACCACCGGTGAGGACTGGGAGACCGACCGGCGGCGGATGGAGGCCCGCGACCTGTCGCTGACCGACTTCCTCGACCGGCGTGGGCTGAGCCTGCGCACCGACCTGCTCGCCTGGTGGGGCTCATGGGTCACGCCGGTGTTCGAGCCGAGGCGCTACGACACCCGCTTCTTCGTGGCGCAGCTCCCCGCGGGCCAGGTGACCCGTGACGTCTCCACCGAGTCCGACCACGTGGTCTGGATGCCGGTCCGCGAGATCCTGGAGGCCGTCGACGCCGGGCGGCTGGCGATGCTGCCGCCGACGTACGCCACCTGCCTGGAGCTCTTCGAGTTCACCTCGACCACGGACGCGCTGGCCTCGGCCGACGGTCGCGACCGCAGCCCGATCCGGCCCGAGATGCAGGTCGACGAGGCCGGCGGCTACCTCGAGCTGCCCGAGCGGCTGGTCGCCCTCGGCGAGCGGGTCGCGGCGATGAAGGCCGCCGGCCGGTGAGCTGGGCCGGCGGCTCCTTCGGGCAGCGGGCGCAGTGCGTCCTGGCGCCGAACCCCGGGATCATGACGCTCGACGGCACCAACACCTGGGTGCTCCGCGAGCCGGGCGCGCGCCGGTCGGTCGTCGTCGACCCCGGGCCCCTGGACGAGGCGCACCTCGCCGCGGTGGCGTCGGTCGCGGGCGAAGTCGGGGTGGTGCTGCTGACCCACGGCCACGCCGACCACTCCGAGGGAGCGCGCAATTTCGCCGAACGGGTCGGCTGCGGCGTCCGGGCGCTCGACCCGACCCACCGCTACGGCGGCGAGGGGCTCCACGACGGTGACGTGGTCGCCGTCGACGGGCTCGAGGTGCACGTCGTCGGCACCCCCGGCCACACCGCCGACTCGCTGTCGTTCCTGCTCCCCGCCGAGGCCGCGGTGCTGACCGGTGACACGGTGCTCGGCCGCGGCACGACGGTCGTGGCGCACCCCGACGGCAAGCTCGGCGCCTACCTCGATTCCCTCCAGCGGCTCCACGCGCTGGCCGAGGCGCAGGAGGCCCAGGCCGTCTGGCCGGGCCACGGGCCGGTCATCGACGACGCGCTCGCGGTGCTCGACTTCTACCTCGCCCACCGGCAGGAGCGGCTCGAGCAGGTCCGCGAGGCGCTGCGCGTCCTGGGTGAGGAGGCGTCACCGCGGCAGGTCGTCGAGCACGTGTACGTCGACGTGGACCCGGTTCTCTGGGGAGCGGCGGAGCTGTCGGTCCGCGCCCAGCTGGAGCACCTCCGGGGCTGACGAATTCCCATGGTGCCCTGGGAAACCGTTCCTTCCCATGGGCCACGGTCGATGGGGAGCACCAGCAACCCAGGGCACCCTGGGAAAGCGACCCCCGGGCGTCAGCGGGCCCGGCGGGCCAGCCTCTCGATGTCCATGAGCACGACCGACCGCGGCTCGAGCCGGAGCCACCCGCGGGAGGCGAAGTCGGCGAGCGCCTTGTTCACCGTCTCGCGTGACGCCCCGACGAGCTGGGCGAGCTCCTCCTGGGTGAGGTCGTGGTGGACGTGCACGCCGTCGTCGGCGGTGCGGCCGAACCGGTCGGCGAGGTCGAGCAGCGCCTTGGCGACACGGCCCGGGACGTCGGAGAAGACCAGGTCGGCGACGACGTCGTTGGCGCGGCGGAGCCGCGAGGCGAGCTGGGACAGCAGCCCGTTGGCGACGCCCGGGCGGCCCTCGAGCCACTTGAGCAGGTCGTCGTGGGAGAGGGAGAAGAAGGAGGTGTCGGTGACCGCGGTGACCGTCGCCGAGCGCGGGCCGGGGTCGAACAGGGAGAGCTCGCCGAACATCTGGCCCGGCCCGAGGATCGCGAGCAGGTTCTCGCGGCCGTCGGCGGAGGTGCGGCCGAGCTTCACCTTGCCGTCGGCGACGATGTACAGCTTGTCGCCCGAGTCGCCCTCGTGGAACAGCACCTCGCCGCGACGCAGCTTGACGGTGCTCATCGACGAGCGGAGCGCAGCAGCGGCCTCGTCGTCGAGCGCGCTGAAGAGCGGTGCTTGGCGCAGCACGTCGGTGTCCACGAAACCTCCTCGTCGTGCAGCCCGGTCGGCCCGGTGGGCTGCTGGGTACCCCTCCGATCTCCCCGACGGAGGTGTGTCGAGTGACATATTGCCCCATGCAGGTGAGCCCGAGACAATCGCCCGTCGTTTTGAGCGTCCCGCGAGGCCGCCGCAAGGTCGCACGCGCGCCTGGGCCGGTCAGCCGCGCCGGGCTGTCGGCGGCCCCTCGTACCCTGGCTGCGTGCCCGCCACCACCGCTTCCGAGCCGCCCGAGCCGCCCGAGCCGGCCGCGCTGCCCGACCGCCGCAGCCTGGTCCGCCGGGCCCGCAAGATCGACCGGGTGCTGGCGGAGACCTACCCCGACGCGCGCACCGAGCTCGACTTCCGCACGCCGTTCGAGCTGCTCGTCGCCACCGTCCTGAGCGCCCAGACCACCGACAAGCGGGTCAATACCGTCACCCCCGAGCTGTTCCGGCGCTACCCCGACGCCCAGGCGCTCGCGTCGGCCGACCGGGAGGACGTCGAGCGGATCGTCCAGCCGACCGGGTTCTTCCGCGCCAAGACAGAGTCGATCCTCAAGCTCAGCCAGGCCCTCGTCGAGAGGTACGACGGCGAGGTCCCCGGCAAGCTCGAGGAGCTCGTCACCCTCCCCGGTGTCGGCCGCAAGACCGCCAACGTCGTGCTCGGCGACGCCTTCGGGATCCCCGGCATCACCGTCGACACCCACTTCGGCCGGCTCGCGCGACGGTTCGGCTGGACGACCGACAAGGACCCGGTCAAGGTCGAGCACGAGGTCGGCGCCTTGTTCCCGCGCAAGGACTGGACGCGGCTCAGCCACCACCTGATCTGGCACGGCCGGCGGGTCTGCCACGCCCGCAACCCCGCCTGCGGTGCCTGCACGGTCGCGCGCTGGTGCCCGTCGTACGGCGAGGGCCCGACCGACCCGGAGAAGGCGGCGAAGCTGGTCCGCACCGAGGGCCGCGCATGAGGCTGGCCGCCCTGCTGTGCGCCGCGGTCGTGCTGCTGACCGGATGCAGCGGCGGCCCGTCGATCACCGCCCCCGACCCGTCGACCGACGTCGCCGTCGACACCCCCGAGCTCCGGTCGATCCGCGAGAAGGCCGGCATCGAGGAGTGCCCGCGGCTCGGCGACGGCCCCGGCACCCCCGCGCTGCCCGACGTCACGCTGCCCTGCCTCGGCGGGGGCCCCGACGTGCAGCTGCAGCGGCTCGAGGGGCCCGCGGTCGTCGCGGTCTGGGCCCAGTGGTGCATGCCGTGCCGCAAGGAGCTGCCGTGGTACCAGCGGCTCCACGAGGGCGCCGGCGACCGGCTGACCGTCCTCGGGCTCGACTGGCAGGACCTGCAGCCGAAGGGGGCGCTGGAGCTCGCCGCTGCGCTCGGCGTGACCTTCCCGTCGGTGGCCGACGTGGACGCCGAGCTCGACGACGGGGCCCGCGGGCTGCCGTTGGTCTACTTCGTCTCCGGCGACGGCGTGGTCACGACGAAGCGGGGGCAGCTCGACGGCTACGACGACCTCGCCGACCTGGTGGCGCAGCACACCGGGGTCATGGTGCGTGCCGGATAGGCTGCCCTGCGTGCCCGCCGCCTCCGACCCGCCCCACCAGGACGCGGACCCGGCACTCCCGGCCTGGCTCGAGCCGCTGCGCGAAGGTGCGCGCACCATCGCCGCGGAGGACCTGACCGCGTTCGTCCCGCCCACCGAGCCGCGGCCGCGCGAGGGCGCCGTGCTGGTGCTCTTCGGCGACGGACCCGAGGGTCCCGACGTGCTGCTGACCGAGCGCGCCCACACGATGCGCTCCCAGCCCGGCCAGGTCTCCTTCCCGGGCGGCTCCCTCGACCCCGGCGAGACCGCGGTCGAGGGCGCGCTGCGCGAGGCGCACGAGGAGACCGGGCTCGACCCCGACGGCGTCGACGTCTTCGCGGTGCTGCCGCGGCTCTGGCTGCCGCCCCGCAACTTCGCCGTCGCGCCGGTGCTCGGCTACTGGCACCACCCGAGCCCGATCGCGGTCACCAACCCGCGGGAGGTGCACGCGGTCTTCCGCGTCCCGATCGAGGAGCTGCTCGACCCGGCGAACCGGTTCACCGTCCGCCATCCCCTCGGGTGGAACGGCCCGGGCTGGATGATCGGCCCCGACCGCGACGTCCTCCTGTGGGGGTTCACCGCGGGCGTCATCAACGCGCTCTTCGACTACGTCGGGTGGACCCGCCCGTGGGACCGCTCGGTCGAGCGCCCGCTCCCCGAGCAGCACATCGACTGGAACCGGGTCGCCAGGCAGCTCGGCATCGAGGTGCCGGCCGGCGAGCAGTTCGACCCGGTCGCCGCCGGGCTGATCCCCGACCCCTACGACGCCGACGAGCCGCCCTCCGGGACGGTCGACGTCGACCGCGAGCACAAGCCATGAACGGGCTCGACGTCATCCTCCTGGTGCTGCTCCTGGCGTACGCCGTCTCCGGCTACTGGCAGGGGTTCATCACCGGCGCCTTCGCGACCGGCGGGCTGCTGATCGGCGGGCTCCTCGGCATCTGGCTCTCGCCGCAGCTGCTCGGGGACGTCGAGCCCTCGGTCTGGGTCTCGCTCGGCGCGCTCTTCATCGTGCTCGTCGGGGCGTCGCTCGGCCAGGCGCTGCTGCAGCTGGTCGGCGCCCGGATCCGCGACCGCATCACCTGGCAGCCGGTCCGAGCGGTCGACGCCGTCGGGGGCGCCGCGCTCAGCGTCGTCGCGGTGCTGGTGGTGGCCTGGGCGCTCGGCGTCGCGGTGAGCGGTGCCCGGCTGCCCTGGGTCTCCGACCAGGTGCGCGACTCGCAGGTGCTGCGCCAGGTCAACGACGTGATGCCGGCCCGTGCGGTGCAGGCGCTCGACTCGTTCAACCGGGTCGTCGGGTCGTCGTTCTTCCCGCGCTACCTCGAGCCGTTCGCGCCCGAGCGGATCGTCCAGGTCGGGCCGCCGCCCCGCGGCATCGCGACCGACCCTCAGGTGCGCGCCGCGGCCGCGAGCGTGCTCAAGATCCACGGCGAGAACAATTGCGACCAGGGGGTCGAGGGCACCGGCTTCCTCTACCAGCCCGACCGGATCATGACGAACGCCCACGTCGTCGCCGGGGTCGACCGGCCGCGGGTGCTCACCGAGGACGGCGAGGCCGAGGCGACCGTCGTCTACTACAACCCCGACATCGACGTGGCGGTGCTCGCCGTCGAGGACCTGGGGCTGCCCCACCTCTCCTTCGACCTCGGCGGGGAGGCGCCCGACCCGGGCGCGGTGCTCGGCTACCCCGAGGACGGCCCGTACGACGTGCAGGGCGCCCGGATCCGCGCCGAGCAGCGGCTCCGCAGCCCCGACATCTACGGCAACGGGACGGTCGTCCGCGAGGTGTTCTCCGTCCGCTCGACGATCCGGCCGGGGAACTCCGGCGGGCCGCTGGTGTCGCCGGAGGGGCGGGTGCTCGGCGTGGTGTTCGCCGCGTCGGTGAAGGACCGGTCGACCGGCTACGTCCTGACCGCGGAGCAGGTCGCCGGGGCGGCGGCCCAGGGGCGCGAGAACGACTCGGCGGTCGACACGCTCACCTGCACCTGAGGCTCACCGGTTGGTGAGCGCCCGCTTGGTCTCCTGCGCCTGGTGGATCGCCCGCTCGGGTGCGCGGACCTTGCGCACCGAGCGGTAGCCGACGAACCCCAGCACCCCGGCGAGCAGCGCGTAGAGCGCGAACACGATCAGGAAGCACCAGGCGAGGTGCATCCCGGTCATGTGCAGGAAGTAGGCGATCGCGACCGACAGCATGATCACGCCGAGCACCAGCACGAATCCGGCGGCGGCGAAGAGCCCGATGCCGAGCCCGCCGGCCTTGACGCTGACCTTGACCTCGGACTTGGCCAGCGCGATCTCGTGGCGGATCAGCGTCGAGACGTCGCGGCTCGCCGAGGCGACGAGCTGGCCGATCGAGGGCTCCTCCTCCGGTCCCTGCGGCCGCGCCGCGGCCGTGGCCCCGGTGCGCGTCACGGATGAGGCGGTGCTGGTCCGGTCGCTCATGGGGTGAGCCTAGGGGACGTCAGCCGCGGCGGAACAACCTGTGCTCGGCGAGCCCGCGGGCATGGGTACGCCGGTGCAGCACCGCGGAGGCGAGCAGGGCGGCGACCACCGACGCCCCGAGGACCGCGGTCTTGGCGTGCTCGGCCTCCACCCCGTCGTACGACAGGTCGGCGACGAGCAGCGCGACGGTGAACCCGACACCGGCCAGCACCGCGACCCCGACGACGTCGCGCCAGTAGAGGTCGGGGTTGAGCTCGGCGCGGGTCAGCTTGGTGACGCCCCAGGCGCCGAGCATGACGCCGATCGGCTTGCCCAGCACGAGCCCGGCGGCCACGCCGATCACGACCGGGTCGGTGAACAGGTCGGAGCCCAGCTCGACGGCGACGCCCGCCGACATCAGGGCGAAGAACGGGACCGCGACGCCGGCGGACAGCGGGGTGAGCGTGTGCTCGAGCCGCTCGGCCGGGCTCTTCCCCTCGCCCGGGTCGGGCTTGACGCGGGTGAGCAGCCCCATGGCGACGCCGGCGATCGTCGCGTGGATGCCGCTGTCGTGGGTGAACCACCAGATCGCGATCGACAGCGGGACGTACCAGAGCCACGACTCGCCGCGGTACTTCTGCAGCAGCGCGAAGACCACCAGCAGCCCCAGCGCGACCAGCAGCGCGTCGAGGTGGAGCTCGGAGGTGTAGAAGGCCGCGATGATCACGATCACGACGAGGTCGTCGACGACGGCGAGGGTGAGCAGGAACGCGCGGAGGGAGCTGGGCAGCCGGCTGCCGACGACGGCGAGCACGGCGAGCGCGAAGGCGATGTCGGTCGCCGCCGGGATCGCCCAGCCGTGCAGCTTGCCGTCCTCGGCGACCGAGTTGACGGTGACGAAGATGATCGCCGGCACCGCGACGCCGGCGCACGCGGCGACGATCGGGACGAGCGCGTCGGCCGGCCGGCTCAGCGAGCCGACGACGAACTCGCGCTTGAGCTCGAGCCCGGCGACGTAGAAGAAGAGCGTGAGCGCTCCGTCAGCCGCCCAGTGCTCGACGTCGAGGGGGCCGATCTCGAGGTGGCGCAGCGACTCGTAGGCGTCACCCCAGGGCGAGTTGGCCCAGACCACCGCGACGACGGCGGCCACGAGGACGACGGCACCTCCGACGGTCTCCTGGCGGAGCAGCCTCCCGAGGAAGCTCTCCTCGTCGGAGGTGGAGGTGGGCAGGAACAGCCGCTTGTCGCTCACAGGCGCCTTCCGGTGGCGGTAGGGGTCAGCTCACGCCGACCAGACTTCCCGGCACACCGTCGGCCACCCTATCCACCCGGTGCTGCCCCCTGGGACGTGCGTGTGTGGTCGAGCCGCCCTTCGTGGCGCGCCACGAAGGGCGGCTCAACAGCAGCAGCCGCGCCACGAAGGGCGGCTCGACGGGGCTCAGCCCTCGTCGCCGGAGGAGGAGCCGGAGTCGATCCCCTTCGAGATCAGGTCCATCACCGTCGAGTCGGCCAGCGTCGTGACGTCGCCGACCTCGCGGTGCTCGGCCACGTCGCGGAGCAGGCGGCGCATGATCTTGCCGGAGCGGGTCTTCGGCAGCTCCGGTACGACCATGATCTGCCGCGGCTTCGCGATCGCGCCGATCTCCTTCTGCACGTGCTTGCGCAGCTCCTGGATCAGCGAGTCCGGGGCCTCCTCGCCCGACTCCAGCGCCGACTCGCGCAGGATCACGAAGGCGCAGACGGCCTGGCCGGTCGTCTCGTCCTTGGCCCCCACGACCGCCGCCTCGGCGACCTTCGGGTGCGAGACGAGCGCCGACTCGATCTCGGTCGTGGACAACCGGTGGCCGGAGACGTTCATGACGTCGTCGACGCGGCCGAGCAGCCAGATGTCGCCGTCGTCGTCGAGCTTCGCGCCGTCACCGGCGAAGTACACGTCCTTGAACCGCGACCAGTAGGTGTCCTTGAACCGCTGGTCGTCGCCCCACAGCGTGCGCAGCATCGCCGGCCAGGGCTCGGTGAGCACCAGGTAGCCGCCACCGCCGTTGCCGACCGGCTGGCCCTCGTCGTTGACGACCTCGGCCGAGATGCCGGGCAGCGGGGTCATCGCCGAGCCGGGCTTGCCCGCAGTCACGCCGGGCAGCGGGCTGATCATGATCTGGCCGGTCTCGGTCTGCCACCAGGTGTCGACCACCGGGCAGCGGCCGCCGCCGATGGTCTCGCGGTACCAGACGTAGGCCTCCGGGTTGATCGGCTCGCCCACCGAGCCGAGGATCCGCAGCTTCGACAGATCGAACTTCTGGGGGATCTCCGCGCCCTGCTTCATGAAGGTCCGGATCGCGGTGGGCGCGGTGTAGAAGATCGTGACGCCGTACTTCTCGCAGATCTCCCACCAGCGCCCCTTGTGCGGGGTGTCCGGGGTGCCCTCGTAGATCACCTGCGTCGCGCCGTTCGCGAGCGGGCCGTAGACCATGTAGGAGTGGCCGGTCACCCAGCCGACGTCGGCGGTGCACCAGTAGACGTCGGTCTCCGGCTTGAGGTCGAAGACCGCCCAGTGGGTGTACGACGTGCCGACGAGGTAGCCGCCGGTGGTGTGCAGGATCCCCTTCGGCTTGCCGGTCGTGCCGGAGGTGTACATGACGTAGAGCGGGTGCTCGGAATCGAACGCCTCGGGGGCGTGCTCGGACGAGGCGCCGTCGACGACGTCGTGCCACCAGACGTCGCGCCCCTCGGTCCACCCGACCTCCTCGCCCGTGCGCCGGACGACGAGCACCTTCTCGACGCTGAGCTCACCACTGGCCCCGACCTTCTCGCACGCCTCGTCGACCGCGGGCTTGAGCGAGGAGGCCGCGCCCCGGCGGTAGCCGCCGTCGGCGGTGATGACGACCTTGGCGCCGCAGTCGGTGACCCGGCTGGCCAGCGCGTCCGCGGAGAACCCGCCGAAGACCACGGTGTGCGGGGCGCCGAGCCGCGCGCACGCGAGCATCGCGATGACGACCTCGGGGACCATCGGCATGTAGATCGCGACGCGGTCGCCGGTCTTGACCCCGAGCTCGGTGAGCGCGTTGGCGGCCTTGCACACCTCGGTCTGCAGCTGGGCGTAGGTCAGGTCGCGGGTGTCGTCGTCGGGCTCGCCCACCCAGTGCAGCGCCACGCGGT
Source organism: Nocardioides caldifontis (assembly GCF_008087345.1). Taxonomy (GTDB): domain Bacteria; phylum Actinomycetota; class Actinomycetes; order Propionibacteriales; family Nocardioidaceae; genus Marmoricola_A; species Marmoricola_A caldifontis. The sequence goes on from NZ_VHIB01000001.1 coordinate 855,633, forward strand.
CGCCGTTGCCGGCCTCGACGTGCCGGTCGACGCAGTTGTACGCCGCGTTGAGCCGGCCCCCGACGTACCACTTGGCGAACGGCGGGTCCGACCAGTCGAGGACCTCGTCGAACGGCTGCTCCCAGTGGAGCCGCTCCGCCTGCTTCGCCCAGAACGCGAGCCGGTCCGCGGCCGCCTCCTCGTAGACCTCCGCCTTCACGTTCGCCGACGCCGCGAGCTCGGCGGGTGGCTCGAAGCGGCGCTCCTCGTGGAGCAGGTTGGCCAGCGACTCCTGGTTCGTCGACTCCGACACGTACGCCTCCGTCTTCTCAGTGATCTGGGTCTCGCCCCCTGAGGGTCAGCCTAGGGATGTGGGGGTGAGGTGGGACACAGGGATGGGACCCGGCTCGGTCGCACAGGGCCGCGCGGCCACCGGGCTGGCAGGTCCGGTGGCCGCGCGGTGGTCCGTCAGTGCGAGACCGCGCCCTCGGCCCCCGCCCCGGTGAGCGAGCGGACCTCCAGCTCGTCGTACAGCTCCTCCGACTCCGGCTCCCGCGAGGTCACCGTGCCCAGCCAGCCGAAGAAGAAGCCGAGCGGGATGGAGACCAGCCCGGGGTTCTCCAGCGGGAACCAGCTGAAGTCGATGCCCTCGCCGAAGAGCGACAGGCTCGCCCCGGTCGCCGGGTCGACCTTGCCGGAGACCACCGGCGAGAAGAAGACCAGGACGACGCTGGAGAGCAGGCCGCCGTAGATCGACCAGGTGGCGCCGCGGGTGTTGTACCGCCGCCAGAAGAGGTTGTAGATCAGCGACGGCAGGTTCGCGGACGCGGCCACGGCGAAGGCCAGCGCCACCAGGAACGCGATGTTGAGCTTCTGCGCCGGGATCGCCAGGGCGATCGCGATGCCACCGATGACGAACGCCGCGATCTTGGCGACCCGGACCTCCTCCTTCTCCGTCGCGGTGCCGCGCTTGAAGACGCTCGCGTAGAGGTCGTGGGCCACGCTGGAGGCACTGGTCAGCGTGAGCCCGGCGACGACGGCGAGGATGGTCGCGAACGCGACCGCCGAGATCAGCGCCAGCAGGACGGCGCCGCCGGTCGACCCCTCGCCGCCGCCGACCGCCTCGGCCAGGAGCGGGGAGGCCAGGTTGCCGCCGGATCCTGCGACCTCGTTGCCCTCGCTGGTGGTGTCGAGCATCGCGGCCGCACCGAAGCCGAGCGCCAGCGTCATCAGGTAGAACGCGCCGATCAGGCTGATCGCCCAGAACACCGACTTCCGGGCGTCCTTCGCGGTCGGCACGGTGTAGAAGCGGATCAGGATGTGCGGCAGCCCCGCGGTGCCGAGGACCAGCGCCAGCCCGAGGCTGATGAAGTCGATCTGCGCGGTCAGCGTGGCGCCGTACCGCAGGCCGGGCTCGAGGAACGCCTCGCCCTTGCCGGTGTTCTCGGCCGCCGCCCCCAGCAGCTCGGAGAGGTTGAAGCCGAACTCGGCCAGCACCAGGACCGTGATCAACAGCGTGCCGACCATGAGCAGCACCGCCTTGACGATCTGCACCCAGGTCGTGCCCTTCATCCCGCCGACGGTGACGTAGAAGACCATCAGCAGCCCGACGCCGACGATCACCATGTTCTTCAGCCAGCCGTCGTCGACGCCGAGCAGCAGCGCGACGAGGGAGCCCGCGCCGACCATCTGCGCGAGCAGGTAGAAGATCGAGACGACCACGGTGGAGGTGGCCGCCGCGGTGCGGACCGGGCGCTGCCGCATCCGGTAGGCGAGCTGGTCGGCCATCGTGTAGCGGCCGGAGTTCCTCAGCAGCTCGGCGACGAGCAGCAGCGCGACGAGCCACGCGACGAGGAAGCCGATCGAGTAGAGGAACCCGTCGTAGCCGTAGAGCGCGATCGCACCCGAGATGCCGAGGAACGACGCGGCGGACATGTAGTCGCCGCTGATCGCGAGGCCGTTCTGGAAGCCGCTGAACGAGCGGCCGCCGGCGTAGTAGTTGGCGGTGCCCGCGGTCTGCCGGCTGGCCCAGATCGTGATGCCGACGGTGAGGGCGACGACGACGAGGAAGAGGACGGTGGTGAGGGTCTGGCTGCTCATCGGCGCGCTCCGTGGGAGCTCGAGCCGCCGACGGCCGAGCTGTCGTAGTCGGCCCGGAGCTTGTCGGCGAGCGGGTCGAGCGACTTGTTCGCGTGGGTGGCGTAGAGCCGGGCGATGAGGAAGGTCGAGGCGAACTGCAGCAGTCCGAAGACGAGCGCCACGTTGATGTTGCCGAACAGCTTGGTGCCCATGAAGTCGCCGGCCCAGTTCGACATGACGACGTAGAGCAGGTACCAGCTCAGGAACGCGATGGTCCACGGGATCGCGAACCCGCGGTAGCGGCGGCGTAGGTCGTGGAACTCGGCAGTGGCGTGGAGGCGTTGGTACACCTCGTGCTTGGCCGCCTGGTCGGTCGTCTCGGACACGTCGTACCCCTCAGGTCGAGGCCGCACGGCGGAGCCCGGGGGTGCGCGCGGCCGGTCGTGTGATCGCCGTCACCGTAGGGACGCCGGCGTACGGCGGGGGAGGGGTGCGGGGCTCTGCCGCGGCAGGCGGAACGGCGGCGTCGGTGGACGGTCGGTCAGCCACGACGAGCGGTCTTCGTCACAGTTGGTTGCCCTATGCATGTAATCGACGCATAGTTGTCGCATGCATCAAAGTGCCCTGCTCGTCGCCGAGGTCGCCGACGAGACCGCCCCCCAGCAGGTGCTGCGCTCGCTGATGAGCGTCCAGGGGTGGTTCCGCGAGACCACCCGCCAGGTGGCCCCCCACCACTCCGGCCCCGTGCTCGGGCTCCTCGTCCTGCTCGACCGCTGCGGCCCGCTCCGCGCCCGGGAGCTCGCCGAGATCTCCCGCGTCGACCCGTCGGTGATCAGCCGGCAGGTCGCGCAGCTCGTGGACGGCGGGCTCGTCGAGCGCGCCGCCGACCCGCACGACGGCCGCGCCCAGCTGCTCAGCCTGAGCGCGGAGGGCGCCACTCTCCTCGCCGCGACCCGCCAGGCGATGCTCGCCGTCGTCGAGTCGAGGCTCTCCGACTGGGACCCCGACGAGCTGCGCGCGTTCGCCGACCAGCTCGTGCGGCTGATCACCGACCTCTCGACCTAGCCCCGCGTCCGCACCTCCACCGCTGGGTACCACCGGCTGCCCACCCCTCACCGAAGGACACCATGACCACCCCCTCCGCGCCCGCCGTCGCCCCTGAGGCCGCGGCCGCCCCGATGACGCACCGCGAGGTGCTCGAGGCGCTGTCCGGGCTGCTCCTCGCCCTCTTCGTCGCGATGATCTCCTCGACGGTCGTGTCGAACGCCCTCCCGCGCATCGTCGCGGACCTCGAGGGCAACCAGTCCGGTTACACCTGGGTGGTCGTCGCCACCCTGCTCACCACCACGGCCTCCACCCCGATCTGGGGCAAGCTCGCCGACCTGTTCAGCAAGAAGGTGCTGGTCCAGGCGGCCCTCGTGATCTTCGCCGTCGGCTCCCTGCTCGCGGGGCTCTCGCACAGCATGTCGTTCCTGATCGGCGCCCGCGCCGTCCAGGGCATCGGCGTCGGCGGCCTCACCGCGCTCGTCCAGGTCGTGATCGCCACGATGGTGTCGCCGCGCGAGCGGGGTCGCTACTCCGGCTACATCGGCGCCACCTTCGCGGTCGCCACGGTGAGCGGCCCGCTGGTCGGCGGGCTCATCGTCGACACCCCCTGGCTGGGCTGGGACTGGTGCTTCTTCCTCGGCATCCCGGTCGCGGCGCTCGCCTTCCTGGTCCTGCAGAAGACCCTGCAGCTGCCCGTCGTACGCCGTGAGGTGTCGATCGACTACTGGGGGGCGGCGCTCATCACCGGTGGCACCTCGGTGCTCCTCGTCTGGGTCTCGCTCGCCGGCACGGAGTTCGACTGGGTCTCCTGGACCACCGCGGTCATGGTCGGCGCGGGCGCTCTGACGCTGGCGGCGGCCGTCGCCGTCGAGCTCAAGGTCGCCGAGCCGATCATCCCGATGCAGCTCTTCCGGGACCGCACCACCAGCCTGGCCACCTTCGCCTCCGCGATGATCGGTGTGGCGATGTTCGGCTCGACCGTCTTCCTGTCGCAGTACTTCCAGGTCGCCAAGGGGATGAGCCCCACGCACGCCGGGCTGATGTCGATCCCGATGGTCGGCGCGCTGATGCTGTCCAGCGTCGCCACCGGCCGACGGATCAGCACCACCGGGGTGTGGAAGCGCTGGCTGGTCGGCGGGATGATCCTGGTCGTCACCGGCATGGCGCTGCTCAGCACGATCGACGACGCCACGTCGCTCTGGGTGGTCGGGGTCTTCATGGCGGTGCTCGGCCTCGGCATGGGCGCGGCGATGCAGAACCTCGTCCTGGCCGTGCAGAACAACACCGCGCAGCGCGACATGGGCGCCGCCAGCTCGCTGGTCGCCTTCTTCCGGACCATGGGCGGCTCGATCGGCGTCTCGGCGCTCGGCGCCGCCCTCGGCCACCGGGCCTCCGACGTCTCCGCGGCGGGGATGGCGAAGCTCGGCATCGAGACCAGCAGCGACGGCGGCAACATCTCGATCCCCGACATGGCGTCGCTGCCGGCGCCGGTGCGCGATGTCGTCGAGCACGCGTTCGGCGACGCGACCGGCCACATCTTCCTGATCGCCGCACCGGTGGCCTTCCTGGCGTTCCTCGCGGTGCTGCTGATCAAGGAGGTGCCGCTGCGCCAGACCATCGAGCGGGCCGACGAGCTGGAGGGGACGCCGGCCGCCTGAGGCGCAGCAACACGGGGGAGGGCGGTCAGCCGACGAGTCGGCGGACCGCCCTCCCCCTGTCCAGCCGCAGGCTCTCGGGGGTGTGCAGCCGCACCATGGTCGTCGCGACGTGCGCCGGGACGCGGCGCGGCGTGAGCACCGAGACCACGACCATCGTCACGAAGGCCGCGGGGACCGTCCACGCCGCCGGCTGGGCGAGCAGCGTCGCGGTCCAGCCGTGGTGCTCCACGTCGAGGAGGCTGTCGACGATCGCCGCGCCGGCGAGCAGCCCGCCGACCAGCATCCCGGCCACCGCGCCCGCGTCGGTCAGCCGGCGCCACCAGATGCCGAGCACGATCAGCGGGCAGAAGGTCGAGGCGGCGAAGGCGAACGCCAGCCCCACGGCCTGGGCCACCGCCACCCCGTCGGTGCCGACCGAGGCGACGAGCGGCACGGCCACCGCCACCACCGCGCCGAGCTGGAACGAGCGCACGCCGCCGAGCCGCCGGCCCATCGTGCCCCGGCTCAGCAGGTCCTGGCTCAGCACGCCGGCGACGGCGATCGTCAGCCCGCTGGACGTCGACAGGAACGCCGCGAACGCCCCGGCCGCGGTGAGCGCCGAGAGCAGCTCGCCCGCCACCCCGTCGACCATCCGGCCCGGGAGCTCGAGCACCACCGAGTCGCTGTCGCCGGAGGCCACCAGGTCGGGGGCGTACAGCCGGCCGAGCGCGGCGTACACGGGCGGCAGGACGTAGAACAGCCCGAGGAGGGCGAGCACCGCCACCGTCGTCCGCCGGGCGGCCCGCCCGTCGGGGTTGGTGTAGAAGCGGACCACGACGTGGGGGAGCCCCATGGTGCCGAGGAAGGTCGCGGCGATCAGGGAGTACGTCGTGTAGAGCCCCTGCGTCCCCTCGCCGGTTGGCATCGACCACTCCGAGCCGGTCATCCCGCCGCTGGTCACCGTCGCCGGGCTGGTCGCGCCGTCGCCGGCCCAGGCCGCGAGCAGGAACATCACCGGCACCAGCAGCGCGGTCAGCTTGAGCCAGTACTGGAACGCCTGGACCAGCGTGATGCTCCGCATCCCGCCGAGGAGGACGTTGACGAGCACCACGGTGCTGACCACGAGCCCGCCGAGCCGGTCGTCGGCGTCGACGACGACGCCGAGGGCCAGCCCGGCGCCCTGGAACTGCGGGAGCAGGTAGATCCAGCCGATCGCCACCACGAAGAGCGACGAGGTGCGCCGCGCGACCAGCGACTCCAGCCGGCTCTCCGCGAAGTCCGGGAGCGTGTAGGCGCCCGACCGGCGCAGGGGCGCGGCGACCAGGACCAGGAGGACGACGTAGCCGGCGGTCCAGCCGACCGGGTACCAGAGCATGTCGGCGCCGTAGGCGAGGATCAGCCCGGCGGCGCCGAGGAACGACGCGGCGGAGAGGTACTCCCCGCCGATCGCGCAGGCGTTCAGGGCCGGTCGGACCGACCGGGAGGCGACGAAGAAGTCGCTGGTCGTGCGGGAGAACCGCCAGCCGTAGGCGCCGAGCCCCAAGGTCACCAGCGCGACCAGGACGATCCCCACCCCGGCGTACGGCGTGCTCACCGGTCGGGCTCCTCACCCTCCGGCGGCGCCGTCCCCGGCGCGACCATCGCGACGAAGACCCGCTCGTTGTACTCCGCCCGGCGGACGTAGCCCCAGCCGCAGAGGATCAGGAACGGGTACACCGCGAACGCCAGCAGCACCCACGGCAACGGCATCCCGAGGACCATCACCTCCCGCAGCGCGGGAAACAGCCAGAAGGCCAGCGGCAGCCCGGTGACCAGCCCGGCCACCAGCACCAGCACGCCGACGGCGAGCCGGAGCTGGGCGCGGACCAGCGAGGAGACGTAGACCTCGCCCAGCCGGGTGCGGCTGTCGATCTCCGAGGTCGGCGCTACGCGCCGGGTGCGGGCCGCGGAGGTGCGCGGGCTGGTGACCCGGACCCGGCGTGGAGGGGCGGTCACGGTCGGCCCCCGGCCCCGGGCTTGGCCCGCCGGACCAGCAGGTCGCGCAGCTCGCGGGTGTGCCGGCGCGAGACCGCGAGCTCCTCGCCGTCGACGACGACGGTCACCCGTCCGCCGTCACTGCGCACCTCGCTGATGTGGGCGAGCGCGACCAGGTGCGAGCGGTGGATCCGCACGAACCCGGCGTCGCGCCACTCCTCCTCGAGCGTCGCCAGCGGGACCCGGATCAACGGCGCGCCGGTGGGGGTGTGCAGCCGGGTGTAGTCGCCCTGCGCCTCGACGTAGCGCACCTCCGACCGCTTCACGAAGCGGGTCACGCCCCCGAGCTCCACGGGTACGGCGTCGTCGCCGGCATCCTGGGGCGGCGCCGACGACTCGAGCACCCGGCGGACGGCCTCGGCCAGCCGCTGCTCGCGGACCGGCTTGAGCAGGTAGTCGACGACGTCGAGCTCGAAGGCCTCCACCGCGTGCTCGTCGAACGCGGTCACGAAGACGATCCGCGGAGGCTCCCGGAACCGGCGCAGGACCTGAGCGAGCTCGAGGCCGGTCAGCCCAGGCATCCGGATGTCGCTGAAGACCGCGTCGACCGGCTCCTCCTGGAGCACCCGGAGGGCCTCGGCGGCCGAGTCGGCGGTCAGCACCGCGCCGACCCGGTCGTCGCGGTCGAGCAGGTAGCTGAGCTCGTCGAGCGCCGGCCGCTCGTCGTCGACGACGAGGACCCGGAGCCCGTGGCCCGTCACAGGTGCACCCCGGCCGCGAACTTCGGGACCCGGAGGGTCACCCGGGTGCCGGCGCCCGCCGCGGTCTCGACGACCAGGCCGTACTCGTCGCCGTACGTCGTGCGCAGCCGGGCGTCGACGTTGGCGAGCCCGACCGAGTCGGAGTGGAGCTCGCCGGCCAGCACCCGGCGTACCTTGTCGGGATCCTCGCCGACCCCGTCGTCCTCGACCCAGATGACGGCCTCCCGGTCGTGGTCCTCGGCGACGATCTCGACGCTCCCCGGGCCGGCCTTCGCCTCCAGCCCGTGGCGCACGGCGTTCTCCACCAGTGGCTGCAGGCACAGGAACGGCACGGTCACCGGCAGCACCTCCGGCGCGACCCGGAGGGTGACGTTGAGCCGCTCGCCGAAGCGCGCCTTCTCCAGCACGAGGTAGCGCTCGATCGAGCGCAGCTCCTCGGCGAGCGTGGTGAACTCACCGTGCCGGCGGAACGAGTAGCGGGTGAAGTCGGCGAACTCGAGCAGCAGCTCGCGGGCGTGCTCGGGGTCGGTCCGCACGAACGACGCGATCGCGTTGAGCGAGTTGTAGATGAAGTGCGGGGAGATCTGGGCCCGCAGCGCCCGGACCTCGGCCTCCATCAGCAGGGTGCGGCTGGCGTCGAGCTCGGCGAGCTCGAGCTGGCTGGTCACCCACGCCGCGACCTCCTCCGCCGCCCGGACCAACCCCGCGGAGACCCTTGGTGCGAAGACCTGGAGGGTGCCGACCAGGGTGCCGTCGACGGCGAGCGGGCAGACCACCGCGGAGTCGACCGGGCACCCCGGCTCGGAGCAGGGGAAGTGGTGCCGGTCGTGGATCATCGTGACCTCGGGCGTCGCCCGGGCGAAGCCGCTCGCGTGGTCGCGGTGGTGCTCGTAGTCGCCGTCCCAGGCCAGCACCTCCTGCACGTCGGTGAGCGCCACCGACGGCGTCCCGAGCAGGGTCCGGAGGTGGCGCACCGACTTCTCCGCCGACTGCTCGGTGAGCCCGCTGCGCAGCGCGGGCGCCGCCAGCGAGGCGGTGTGCAGGGTGCGGAAGGTCGCCCGGTCGGCCTCGGTGCCGAGGTGCCCGGACCGACCCCAGCGAGAGCGCAGCAGTCGGAGTCGGCCGGCCATGGGTCAGCGGAAGTCGATCAGCGTGGTGCCGGGGTCCTCGGGCGCCGCCTGCGGCTGGTCACCACGGTCGCCGTCCCCTTCCTGCCGCGAGCCCGCACGCACCGCCTCGGCGGCCGCCGTCAGGTCGGCGCTGTGCTCGGGTTCCTCGATGGTGCCGCGCGGCCGGACCACCGCGCGGTAGCACCGGGTGACGTAGGGCAGCAGCAGCCCGTCGGGGCCGCGGTCGTAGGCGTCGAACAGCTCGTCGACCTTGCGCAGCAGCCGCTCCTGCGCCATCGGGTCCATCGTCGCGACGTTGCTCCGCGAGCGGACGAGGTCGAGCAGCTGCTGGCGGCGCAGCGGCTGCCAGTGGCGGAAGGTGGTCTCCTCGACGAAGCCGAACCGCTTCGAGGCGACCAGGATGTCGGTCGGGTCGGCATCCACCTCCTGCCGGCCGATCAGCGCGGCGAGCTTGCGAACCCACGGGATGCGGGTGTCCGGCTCGTTCCACACCAGCGCGATCCGCCCCTCGGGCTTGAGCATCCGCGCGGCCTCCCGGAGGGCGGCGTCGCTGTCAAACCAGTGGAACGCCTGCGCGGCGACCACCGTGTCGACGCTCCGGGTGGCGACCGGGACCGCCTCGGCAGGGGCGGTGGCGGTGCGGACGTCCGGGTGGCGCAACCGCAGGTGCGAGAGCATCTCGTCGTCGGGGTCGGTGGCGAGCACGTCGTGGCCGAGCCGGACGAGGAGGTCGGTGAACTTGCCGGTGCCGGCGCCGAGCTCGACGACCGTCGAGGGCTGGCGGCCCACCATCCACTCCGCCGCCTCGAGGGGGTACGTGGGACGGCCGCGGTCGTAGGCCTCGGCGACGGAGCCGAAGGCGCGCGCGGGGTCGGGTGGGGAGGGGTTCATGGCGCGCCCAATCTAGCCGTCCGGCGGCCAGGCGCCACTGCGCGGGCGGGTACCGTTCCACCCCGTGCCCGACCCCGTTCCCGCCCCGCCGGCCGACCCGCTGGGCGACCTCGCCGCCCTGGAGGGCGTCGGGTCCGCGATGGCCGCGACGCGCGACGGCGTCGACGCGCTGCTGCGGGACCGCGGGCTGCGGCGCACCGCTCCCGAGCTGACCGCGGAGTCGTTGCTGCGCGGGGCGCACGCGAGCGCCGTGCTCGAGGGCTCCACCTCCTCGCTCGAGGAGCTTCGCGACGGCACCGGCGACGCCACCGCGGCCGCCGCCGTCCGCATCTCCACCGACCTGCTCTCGCTGGTGCCGGTGCTCGCGCACTCCCCGCGACAGGTGTTCGCCCGGCTCCACACGCTGGCCGCCAAGGGCGAGGTCGCCGACGACCAGCTCGGCCGGCCGCGCGGGGGAGTCGGCGCCGAGCGGCTCTCGGCGCTCGGCCGGTTGCTGCTCGAGCCGACGGCGGCGCCCGCGCTGGTCGTCGCGGCGGTGGTGCACGCCGAGCTGCGGACGGTCGCGCCGTTCGTGTCCCACAACGGGCTCGTCGCCCGGGCCGCGGAGCGGCTGCTGCTCGTCGCGCGCGGGGTCGACCCCACCTCGCTGACCGTGCCGGAGGCCGGCCACCTCGCGCTACGAGGCGCGTACGAGTCGAACCTCAGGGGGTACGCCGAGGGCGGGCTCGCCGGGGTCCACGGCTGGCTGCTCTACGCGGCCGAGGGGTACACCGCAGGAGCGCAGGCCAGCCCGCTGCGGGGCTGAGCGGAGATCAGGGTGGTTGAGCATGTCGAAACCACCCCGGACATGCGAGCGGCACTCCGCGTAGGGAGTGCCGCCGCTGACACACGAAGCATGGCTACCAGGCGTGCACACTGGCTGTTGGCCCGGGTGAACCCGAGCTCAACGCCCTCTCGGAAGGGTGGATCACCGCGTGGGTACCAAGCTCGTGTGTAGGTCTTGAGTTGTTCTGGTGCTGGTTCTTTTGTACGCCTCAGACCGGATCAGGGCAAGGGTCCCGAGCCACCCGGTTCGGGGTCCGACCACCCTGGACCGGAGCCGGATCCCCTGCTCCTGCTGGGCTCCGCCCGTTCGAACCGGCGGTCAGGCGACCTCGAGCCGGCGGTCACGCACGCTCGAGCCGGCGACGGGCGCCGAGGTAGATCGCGCTGCCGACGACCACCGCGGTGCCGGCGGCGAGCGCGGCGAGGGCGCCCCGGTTCTCGGGGAGCCGCACCCGGGCGCGCAGCGCCACGGGCCGGTCGAAGAGCAGCACCGGCCAGCCGCGCTCCTTCGCGATCCGGCGGAGCTCCTTGTCGGGGTTGACCGCGTGCGGGTGGCCGACGACCTCCAGCATGTGCACGTCGGTGATCGAGTCGGAGTAGGCGAAGCTCCGTGACAGGTCGTAGCCCCGGAGCTCGGCGAGCTCCTCGATCGCGGACGCCTTGTTCTCCCCGTAGGCGTAGTAGTCGATCTTCCCGGTGTAGCGGCCGTCCTCGATCGCCAACCGGGTCGCGATGACCGCGTCGACCCCGAGCAGCTCGCCGATCGGCTCGACCATCTCCGCTCCGGAGGCCGACACGATGATCACGTCGCGCCCGGCGAGCTGGTGGTCCTCGATGAGCGAGACCGCTTCGTCGTAGACCATCGGGTCGACGATGTTGTGGAGGGTGTCGGAGACGATCTCGCGGACGGTGTCGACGTTCCAGCCGGTGACCATCTCGGAGAGGTAGGCGCGCATCTTCTCCATCTGGTCGTGGTCCGCGCCGCCGACCGCGAAGACGAACTGCGCGTAGGCGCTGCGGAGCACCGAGCGCCGGTTGATCAGCCCGCCGGCGTAGAACGACTTGCTGAACGCCAGCGCGCTCGACTTGGCGATGATCGTCTTGTCGAGGTCGAAGAACGCCGCCGGGCGCCCGCCGGAACGTCGCAGGGTCGGACGGGGCTGCTCCCCGGACCCGGCGACCGTCTCGCTCGCGGCGTCGCTGGACACCGTCCCAGTGTTGCCGATGGGCCGATCGTGCGCGGGCATCTCTCCACATCCGCTCGCGTGCCCAGACCGGTCGTGCCGCCCCGCGAGCCTCCGGCGACGGGGCCGTGGCTGGACTACACTGGTGGTCCAGAACTCTTTGTCTCCGATGTGCGCCGCAGTAGATTGGGAGCACAAATCTCTGACATGCCTGTTGCCACAAGGTAACGTCCGACTCAAGGTTCCAGCGATCCCCCCTCGCTGGTAGCGGTCCCGGCTTATCCCCCCAATGCCTGGACCATGGGGCCCCTGGCTGTCCCCCCTGGCCAGGGGCCCGCCCCGTCTCCAGGGTCGTTCCCCTTCCGCCCCTTCTGCGCCGAACCGCCCGTTGTGGCCGCGTTTGCGCCGTGGGGTTGTCGAGCCGCCCTTCGTGGCGCGCGGACTGGTGTTGAGCCGCCCTTCGTGGCGCGCGGACTGGTGTTGAGCCGCCCTTCGTGGCGGCCGTTCCTCGTCCACAGGCGCGTCACTGCGCGCTCTCTCCACAACCTGGCCCTCCGCGTGCCGGGACCGGGGCGCTCCTCCGGGACCGTCGGACCATGACCACGAGCCCTCCGGCCGCCGTCCCTCCCGCCCGCTCGACCGCCGGCGCCGCGCTGCTGGTCAGCGCCGACGAGCGGCTCACCTCCGACGTCATGCGGCTCGCCGCCGCAGCCGGGGCGCCGCTCGAGGTCGTGGCCGATCCCGCGGCGGCGCTCGGCGGGTGGGGTACGGCGGCGGCGGTGCTCGTGGGCACCGACCTTCTCGCGGTCGTGGCCGCCCACCGGCCGCCTCGACGGGCCGACGTCCACGTGGTGGCCCAGGGCGCCGCTCCCGACTTCCTGTTCCGCGACGCGCTCGACGTCGGTGCAGCGTCGGTCGTCGAGCTGCCCGACGCCGAGCAGTGGCTGGTCAGCGCCCTGACCGACCTCGTGGACGAGGCCGCGGTCACCGGTGCGACGACGGTGGCGGTGGTCGGTGGGGCCGGCGGGGTCGGTGCGACGGTCCTCGCCGTCTCGCTGGGGCTGGTGGCGGCCCGGGAGGGTGAGGCCACCGTGCTGGTGGACCTCGACCCCTGGGGGCCGGGGCTGGCCCGCGTCGCCGGGATCGACGTACGACCGGCGGTGACGTGGCGGGAGCTGGCGCTGTCCCCCGGCCGCTTCGGGGCCCGCAGCCTCCGCGAGGCGCTCGCGACGCCGGACGGTGTCGGGGTGCTGGGGTGGGACGACGCGCCGGGTGGCCCTCCGTCGGCGGCCACCGTGCGGGAGGTGCTGTCGGCTGCCCGGCGCGGCCACTCGTGGGTCGTCGTCGACCTGCCGCACCGTGACGGCGGGCTCGTCGCAGAGGTGTTGCCGCACTGCGACGCGGTCCTGCTGGTCGGCGCGGCGACGCTCGGCTCCGTGGCCGCGACCGCCCGGGTGGCCGGCCGGCTGCGGGACCACGGCGCGGACCCGGGGCTCGTGGTCCGCACCCGCCGGGGTGGTCTGGAGCCCGAGGAGCTGGCGGAGGCCGTGGCGCTGCCTCTGCTCGCCCGGCTCCCGGACCAGCGCCGGCTCGACGAGCACCTCGACCTCGGTGCCGGTCCGGTGCACGCCCGCCGCGGCGTCCTGTCCCGGACCGCGGAGGTGCTGCTCGAGCGCTGCCGGGAGATGCGGTGAGCGCCTCGCCCGGCGCGGCCCGTGCGCCGGTGCCCGACTCCGTGGCCGAGCTGGTCGAACCGGTCCGCGAGCACCTCGCCCGCGAGGGGGTCCCGCTGACCCCGGCGGTGGTCGCCGCGGCGCTGCGGGCCCGCGGCCGTCCGGTCGGCGACGCGACGGTGCTCGCCGTGCTCGACGTGCTCCGCCGCGACGTGGTGGGCGCCGGCCCGCTGGAGGAGCTGCTGACCCTGGACGGGGTGACGGACGTGCTGGTCAACGGGCCGGAGGCGGTGTACGTCGACCGTGGCCGGGGGCTCGAGCGGAGCGACGTCCGGTTCCCCGACGACGTCGCGGTGCGCCGGCTGGCCCAGCGGCTCGCCGGCTCCGCGGGGCGTCGGTTGGACGACGCGTCGCCGTACGTCGACCTCCGGCTGGCCGACGGCACCCGGTTCCACGCGGTGCTCGCGCCGCTGTCCCGGCCGGGGACCACCATCTCCCTCCGGGTCCCGCGACGCCGGGCCTTCGCCCTCGCCGAGCTCCGGGCCGCCGGCTCGATGACACCTGACGTGGCCGACGTCCTCGAGGCGGTCGTCGAACGACGGCTCGCCCTCCTGGTCAGCGGCGGCACCGGCTCCGGGAAGACCACGCTGCTCAACGCCCTGCTCTCGCTCGTCCACCCCGACGAGCGGGTGCTCGTCGTGGAGGACACCGCCGAGCTCCGTCCCGACCACCCGCACGTCGTGTCGCTCGAGGCGAGGCCGGCCAACATCGAGGGCTCCGGCCGGGTCGACCTGCGGACGCTGGTGCGGCAGGCCCTGCGGATGCGGCCGGACCGGGTCGTCGTCGGCGAGGTGCGGGGGGACGAGGTGGTCGACTTCCTCGCGGCGCTCAACACCGGTCACGACGGCGGAGCCTGCACCATCCACGCCAACTCGACCGCCGACGTCGTGGCCCGGGTCGAGGGGCTCGCGCTCGCGGCCGGACTTCCCCAGGCGGCGGTGCACGCCCAGGTGGCGGCAGCGCTGGACGTGCTCGTCCACTGCGACCGCGACCGGCGCGGACGGCGCCGGGTGAGTGCGGTGTCGGTCCTGGAGCGGGGTCCGGACGGCCGGGTGCACGCGGTGCCGGCGTTGACCGTCGACGCCGACGGGCGCACCGAGGAGCACCGTGGGGCCGCGGATCTCGCGCGGCTGCTCGAAAGCCACTGAGGCGTGGACAGCACTGCGCGGGCGGTGATCCTGCTCCTGCCCGCCCTCGCCGCCGCGGTGGGCGCCGCGCTGCTGCTCTTGGCACGGCCCAGGGCGCCGGTCGCTCGTTCCGGACGCTCGCCGCGTGGACGTCCCACGGTGGCCTGGGCAGGTGCGACCGTCGTGCTGGGCGTCGCGGTGGCCGGGGTCCGCGGCACCCATCTCGGGGTCGCGGCGGTCGCGGCGCTCGCGCTGTTCCTCCTCGCCCAGGGGGTCGACCGGGCCCGTTCCGAGCGGAGGGCGGAGGCGCGGCGGCGGGCGGTCGTCGACTACTGCGAGGCGCTCCTCGGGGAGCTCGAGGCGGGACAGCCGGTGCAGGCCGCGGTGGAGCGGTGCGCCACCACGTGGCCGGAGAGCGCACCGGTGGCCGCGGCGGCCCGGCTCGGTGCCGACGTGCCGGCTGCGCTGCGGGAGGCCGCCTGTGCCCCGGGCGCGGCCGCGCTCAACCGGCTGGCCGCGGCGTGGGAGCTGTCGGCCGCGACCGGCGCCGGGTTGGCGTTCGCCCTGCGCCAGGTGATCCGCACGGTACGCGGGGAGCAGCTCGTCGCCGCCCGCGTCGGCGCGGAGCTCGCCTCCGCGCGGGCCACCGCCCGCCTGGTCACGGTGTTGCCCGCCGTCGTGCTGGTGGCTGCGCAGGGCGTGGGCGCCGAGCCCTGGCGCTTCTTGCTGGACACCGTCCCGGGGGTCGGTTGCCTGCTCCTGGGCGTGCTGCTCAGCGCCGCCGGGTTGCGGTGGATCGACGCGATAGGCGCCGCCGCGCGGGGGACCGGCTGATGGGGGCCGACGCGCTCGCAGCTGCCGTCCTCGCAGCGCTGCTGGCCGCCGTGGCGGCTGCCCTTGCCCTGCCGGCACGGCGCGCCGTGGGCCGGGCCGAGCCGCCCCCCGGATCCCCGCCGTCACCGGCACCGGGTCCTCGGCTCGCGCCGGCCGCCCTGCGGCTGGTCGTTGCAGCCGGTGCGGCGGGGGCGGTCGGGCTGCTGGTCCCCGGGTGGGCCGGGCTCATCGGTGCGGTCCTCACGGGAGCCCTGGTGTGGCACCGCAGCAGGCACTGGGAGAGCGCCACCGGGCGCCGGCGCCGGGAGGCAGTCGAGGCCGAGCTCCCGCACGTGGTGGACCTGCTGGTCGCCGCCCTGCACGTAGGCGCCGCACCCGCCGAGGCGCTGGAGAGGGCCGCCGCGTTGACCGGTGGGCCGATGGCGGAGGAGCTCGACGGCTGGCTGGCGCGGCTGCGGCTGGGGGCGGACCCGGTGTCGGTCTGGGCGGGGATGGCTCAGGACCCCCGGCTCGGCCGGTTGGGCACGACGCTGGCGCGCTCGGCACGGAGCGGCGCCCCGGTCGCCGAGGCACTGCTGCGCCTCTCCGACGAGCTGGCCGACCGGGCTCGGGTCGAGGTCGAGACCCGGGTGCGCCAGGTGGAGGTCAAGGCTGCGGTGCCGCTCGGCGTCTGCCTGCTGCCCGGGTTCGTGCTCACCGGGGTCGTGCCGTTGGTGGCCGGCGCGGCCGCCCAGCTGCTCGGCTGAAAGGGCTGCCTCGGCGCGGTCCGGCAGGCCGTGGAACGTCCCCAGGCCGCCAACTGCGGGGTCCCTCCGCAGCCCCTCCGCTCGACCCCGGCGCCGCGGTCCGAGCCGGACGAGAGTTCCCGCATCAACCAGGCCGGAGTCCCCGGCCACGACCCCCAGGAGGAACTCATGACCCGCTCTCCCAACGCCCGGGTGCGCAACCAGGTCGGCGCGGCCAGCGCCGAGTACGCCGCCGTCACCGCGGCCGGTGTCGGCCTCGCCGGCGTGCTAATCAAGGTGCTCACCAGCGACTTCGGCCAGGCCCTGCTCGAGCGGATCCTCGAGTTCTTCCTGACGATGATCGGGGTGGGCTGACCGTGCGCACCGGGGCCGTCGTGGGGAGACGTCCGGGGAGGTGGCTCCCCACGGCGACCCCCGCCGCGCGTACCGAACGAGGTGCGGTCACGGCGGAGGCGGCGGCGGTGCTGCCCCTCCTCGTCGCGGTGCTCCTCGGGCTGACCTGGCTCGTCGCCCTCGCCGGTGCCCAGGTGCGGGTGGTCGACGCCGCCCGCGAGACCGCGAGGGCCGCCGCCCGTGGCGAGAGCGACGGTGTGGCGGTCGCCCACGGCCGGCGGGTGGCGCCGGAGGCCAGGATCACCGTCAGCCGCGGGGCCGAGGACGTGCGGGTGGACGCCCGGGCCGAGTTCGCGGGACCGGGCGGGCTCTTCGCGTTCCTGCCGGGAGTCGAGCTCGACGCCCAGGCCGTCGCCGCCCGGGAGCCGGAATGACCCGGCGGCAGCGCGACCAGGCGGGGCTCGCCGTGCCGGTGGTGGTCGCCGGGATCGCGCTCCTGGCGACGCTCGCGCTCGTGGTGGCGCTCCTCGGGCGGCTGGTCGCCGACCAGCGGCGGGCGGCGGCCGCCGCCGACCTCGCCGCGTTGGCGGCCGCGGCGGCGACCCAGTTCGGCGAGGAGCCGTGCCCGGCGGCGGCGAGGGCCGCGGAGCAGAACGGGAGCCGGCTCACGGCCTGTGTCGTGGACGGCGACCGGGTGCGGGTCCGCGCCGTGCGCGAATCGGCGTCGGTGCTCGGCCGCACGCTCGAGGTGCTCGGCGAGGCCCACGCAGGCCCGGTCCGGTGACCGGGTCAGCCCGCGAGCAGCAGGTCGAGCAGCCGCACCGCGCCTGCCTTGTCGAGCGGGTTGTTGCCGTTGCCGCACTTGGGCGACTGCACGCACGACGGGCAGCCGGACTCGCACTGGCAGGACGCGATCGCCTCCCGGGTGGCGCCCAGCCACGCCCGGGCCTTGCCGAAGCCGTGCTCGGCGAAGCCGGCGCCCCCGGGGTGGCCGTCGTAGACGAAGACCGTGAGCTGCCCGGTGTCGGGGTGGAGCGCGGTCGAGACGCCGCCGATGTCCCACCGGTCGCAGGTGGCGAACAACGGCAGCAGCCCGATGGAGGCGTGCTCGGCGGCGTGCGCCGCACCCGGGAGGTCGGCTGCGTCCAACCCGCTGGCGGCGAGCAGCCCCGGCGGCACCGTCCACCAGACCGCACGGGTCTCCAGCGTGCGCTCCGGCAGCTGCAGGGGCTCCTCGGCGACGATCTCCTGCGAAGGGATCCGCCGCTTGAGGAACGACACCACCTGGTGGGCGACCTGGACCGACCCGAACGAGAGCCGCGCCCGCCCCCACGCCTCGGCGGCCAGCTCCTCGACGATCGCGATGTCGGTGACCTCGCGGGCGGTCGTGGTGTACGGCGGGTCGGCCCGCTCGAGGACCGCCACGTGGTCGTCGAGGTCGAGCGACCGGACCAGGTACGTCTCCCCCTGGTGCAGGTAGACCGCGCCCTCGTGGACGGTCGAGTGGGCCGAGGAGGCGTCGACGGTGCCGACCACCCGGCCGGTCTCCGCCTCGACGAGGTCGACCGGCCGCCCGCCGGTGGAGCGCAGGTCGGCGAGGTCCGAGGCGCGGCTGCGGTCGGTCCAGAACCACCCCGCGGGCCGGCGGCGCAGGAGCCCGGCCGCTGTCAGGGCATCGACCCCCTCGTGCGCTGCGGGGCCGAAGAGGGGGAGATCGGCGGTGGTCAGCGGCAGCTCCGCGGCAGCCGCGCACAGGTGGGGGCCGACGACGTAGGGGTTTCCCGGGTCGAACACCGTGGCTTCGACGGGCGTGCCGACGAGCGCCTCCGGGTGGGTGACCAGGTAGGTGTCCAGCGGGTCGTCGCGCGCGACGAGCACCGCGAGCGCGTCGGTCCCCCGGCGCCCCGCCCGGCCCACCTGCTGCCACATCCCGGCCCGGGTGCCCGGGAAGCCGGCCATCAGCACGGCGTCGAGCCCCGAGACGTCGATCCCCAGCTCCAACGCGTTCGTGGCGGCCACCCCACGCAGCCGGCCGTCGCGAAGGGCCGCCTCGAGGGCCCGCCGGTCCTCGGGGAGGTAGCCCCCGCGGTACGCCGCGACCGAGCGACCGAGTCCCGGTACGGCCTCATCGAGGTGGCGCGCCGCGGTGACCGCGACGGCCTCGGCGCCCTTGCGGGACCGGACGAACGCCAGCGTGCGGACGTCGTCGGCGACCAGGTCGGCGAGCAGGTCGGCCACCTCAGCGGTCGTGGACCGCCGTACGGGGGCGCCGTTCTCGCCCTCGAGCCCGGTGAACGGCGGCTCCCAGAGCCCCAGGGCGACCGCGCCGCGCGCCGAGCCGTCGTCCACGACCGGCCTCACCTCGAGCCCGGTGAGCCGGGCGGCCGAGGCTTCCGGCTCGGCGACGGTCGCCGACGCGAGCACGAAGGTGGGCTCAGCGCCGTAGTGGGCGCAGACCCGCCGCAGGCGGCGCAGGACGAGGGAGACATGTGCGCCGAACACCCCGCGGTAGTGGTGGCACTCGTCGACGACCACGTAGCGGAGCCGGGAGAAGAACCCCGCCCATCGCGCGTGGCCCGGCAACAGCGAGTGGTGGAGCATGTCGGGGTTGGTGAGGACGTACTCCGCGTGGTCGCGTGCCCAGTCCCGCTGCTCCCGAGGGCTGTCGCCGTCGTGGGTGCAGGCCGCCAGCCCGGGCACGCCGAGGCCGGCCAGCGCGTTCAGCTGGTCCTGGGCGAGCGCCTTCGTGGGGGAGAGGTAGAGGACGGTGGCTCCGCGCCTGCCGTTCGGACGCCGCTCGGCGAGCACCGCGGAGAGCGCTGGCAGCTGGAAGGCCAGCGACTTGCCCGACGCCGTCCCGGTCGCGAGCACGACGTGCGAACCACCACGGGCGAGCTCGGCGGCCTCCACCTGGTGGGTCCAGGGACGGTCGACGCCCCGCGCCTGCCACGCCTCGACGAGCGTCGGGGGAGCCCACGCCGGCCACGGCGCCGTACGTCCATCGCGGCGGGGCAGGTGCTCGACGTGCGTCAGCCGTTCCGAGCGGGCCGGATCGCCCGCGAGCAGCCGCGACAGGAGCTCGCCACCGACGGCTGCCGGGGCTGCGGGCGAGGGGCTGGACACCCGGCAAGTGTGCGTGACGTGGTTGAATGCATCGAGTTGCGGATCAGGCAGACCGGTCCGCCCATGTTCGTTGCAATCACGGAGGAGAGCCCGTGGACCTGTCCCTCGAGACGCGTCAGCAGAATGACCGCACCATCATCGAGGTCGGCGGCGAGATCGACGTGTACACCGCGCCCAAGCTCCGCGAGTGCATCACGGGCCTCGTCGACGAGGGCCACAAGGACCTGATCATCGACCTGGAGAAGGTCGAGTTCATGGACTCCACCGGCCTCGGCGTCCTGGTGGGCGGCCTCAAGCGGGTCCGCACCCACGAAGGATCCCTCGAGCTGGTCTGCACCCAGGAGCGGCTCCTCAAGATCTTCCGGATCACTGGGCTGGGCAAGGTCTTCGCGATCCACGGGTCGCAGGCCGAAGCCACCGCCCAGTAGTCCGCGATGTCCTCGCCTGTGTCGACCCGCACCGATGCCGCCGTCACGATCTCGATCTCGCGTGACCCGGCCCTGGTCCGCACCGTCCGCCTCGTCGCGGCTGCGGTCGCCCGGAGGGTCGACGCCGACGAGGCGCTGATCGAGGAGATCCGGTTCTCCGTCGGTGAGGCCTGCGCCGTGATGATCGGCACCGGCGAGAACGACTCGGCCTCCGACGGCCACGTCGACGTCCGGATCACCACCGACGACCACCTCACGGTCACCGTCAGTGGTCGCGCCGACGGGACCGACGCGAACATGGGCGAGATGGGACTCGACCCGTGGGCGCTGCTCCGCGGGCTCTCCGACAACGTCACCGTCGAGGACGCCGACGGTCGCACCACGTTGCGGATGTCCTGGCCCGTATGACCTCCTGCTCCACTCCTGCCTCCCTCGGGAGCTCCTTCCGGCTGCCTGACGCCGTTTCCTCCCGATCCGCTTTCGGCGTGTCCTCCTCGCCGTGGCGTCGTTGCGTGACCGGCGTCTCTCAGTAGACTCCCGAACCGCGTGGGTCAGGTCACACCTGACCCACACCGCTCCGTGCTCAGCCATGGGCACAACACAGGGCTCGCGCCCCGAAATATCGGAGGAAACGGATGTCCCGGGTTCCCTTGGCCGTCGACGCCGAGGCCGTGGACCTCTCCGGCGGCAACCTCACCCTGGTGATCGTCATCGCCGTCATCGCGCTCGTCGCGCTGGCCATGGCGGTCGTCTTCAGGTCACAGGTGCTTGCCGCCGGCGAGGGCACGCTCAACATGCAGAACATCGCCCAAGCCGTGCAGGAGGGCGCGTCCGCGTTCCTCACCCGGCAGTTCAAGACGCTGGGGGCATTCGCCGCCGGCGCGTTCGTGCTGCTGCTGGTGCTGCCGGCCGACGACACCTGGATCAGGATCAGCCGTTCGATCTTCTTCCTCGTCGGGGCAGGGTTCTCAGCGGCGATCGGCTACCTGGGCATGTCCCTGGCGGTCCGCGCGAACCTCCGGGTGGCCGCCGCCGCCCGGAGCGAGGGACGCGACCCCGCGATGAGGATCGCCTTCCGCACCGGCGGCTTCGTCGGCATGGCGACCGTGGGGCTCGGCCTCCTCGGCGCCGCGGTCGTCGTGATGGTCTACCAGGACGACGCCCCGACCGTGCTCGAAGGGTTCGGCTTCGGCGCCGCGCTGCTCGCGATGTTCATGCGGGTCGGCGGCGGCATCTTCACCAAGGCCGCCGACGTCGGCGCCGACCTCGTCGGCAAGGTCGAGGCCGGCATCCCCGAGGACGACCCGCGCAACGCCGCGACGATCGCGGACAACGTGGGCGACAACGTCGGCGACTGCGCCGGCATGGCGGCCGACCTGTTCGAGTCCTACGCGGTGACGCTGGTCGCCGCGTTGATCCTCGGCTCGGTCGCCTTCGGCGAGAAGGGGCTGGTGTTCCCGCTCATCGTGCCGGCGATCGGCGCGCTGACCGCGATCCTCGGCGTCTTCATCACCCGTCCGCGTCCGGGCGAGGGTGGCCTGACCACGATCAACCGGTCCTTCTACATCTCCGCCGGCGTCTCCGCCGTGCTGAGCACGATCGCCGCCTGGGTCTACCTGCCGGGCAGCTTCGGCGAGCTCGGCGTCGCCGACATGGGCGACGGCGACCCGCGGGTCATCGCGACCATCGCCGTGCTGATCGGCATCGTGCTGGCAGCGATCATCCTGGCCCTCACCGGCTACTACACCGGCACCGAGCACCGCCCGGTCCAGGACGTCGGCAAGACCTCGCTGACCGGCCCCGCCACCGTGATCCTCTCCGGCCTCTCGGTCGGCTTCGAGTCCGCGGTGTTCACCGCCCTGACGATCGCCGCCGCGGTCTTCGGCGCATTCCTCCTCGGCGGCGCCACCGTCATGGTGTCGCTCTTCGCGGTCGCGCTCGCCGGCTGCGGCCTGCTGACAACGGTGGGCGTCATCGTCGCGATGGACACCTTCGGCCCGGTCTCCGACAACGCCCAGGGCATCGCCGAGATGTCCGGCGACGTCGACGGCGAGGGCGCGGCGATCCTCACCGAGCTCGACGCGGTGGGCAACACCACGAAGGCGATCACCAAGGGCATCGCGATCGCGACCGCCGTGCTGGCGGCGACCGCGCTGTTCGGCTCCTACACCGACGCGATCAGCGGTGCGCTGCTCGACGTCGAGGGCGGGGTCGACGAGCTCTCGCAGGCGTTCAACACCGAGGTGTTCGCGCCGAACGTCCTCGTCGGGCTGCTCATCGGTGCCGCGGTGGTCTTCCTCTTCTCCGGGCTGGCGATCAACGCGGTCGGCCGGGCGGCAGGGGCGGTCGTCTTCGAGGTCCGCCGACAGTTCCGCTCGATCCCCGGGATCATGGAGGGCACCGGCCGTCCGGAGTACGGCAAGGTCGTGGACATCTGCACCCGCGACTCGCTGCGCGAGCTCGCGACGCCGGGCATCCTGGCGATCTTCGCCCCCATCGCGGTCGGCTTCGGCCTCGGCGTGGGGCCGCTCGCCGGGTTCCTGGCCGGTGCCATCGGCGCCGGCACCCTGATGGCGGTGTTCCTCGCGAACGCCGGTGGTGCGTGGGACAACTCCAAGAAGCTCGTGGAGGACGGCTACCACGGCGGCAAGGGGTCCGAGGCCCACGCGGCCACGGTCATCGGCGACACCGTCGGCGACCCGTTCAAGGACACCGCCGGTCCCGCGATCAACCCGCTTCTCAAGGTGATGAACCTCGTGTCGCTGCTGATCGCCGCCGCCGTCGTCCAGCTGAGCGTCGGCGAGGACGAGAACACCGCGCTCCGCATCGCCATCGCCCTCGTGGCCACGGCGGTGATCGCCGGTGCCGTCTTCGTCTCCAAGCGGCGCCCGGTCGCGATCGAGGACGACAAGACCGCCACGGAGCCGACCTCGGTCTGACGACCGACTGCAGCACCTCAGGAAGGGCCCGCCGAGCCACTCGGCGGGCCCTTCCCCCTTTCCGCCGACCCGTCGCATCTTCACGCCAGATGACCGCCGACCCGTCGCATCTTCCCGCCGGATCCCCGCCGAGCCGTCGCAACTTCACTCCGGAAGACCGCCGAGCGGGCGCGTCCTGCCTTCTGCCGGCGGTCGAGCCGGCGCGTCCTGCCGCGCCACCTAGGCTGCGGGCGTGGAGCTCTTGCGCGCCGACCTCGTCCCGCCGCTGCGGGAGGCCCTCACCTCCGCCGGCTTCACCTACGACGGGGTGGCCGCCGCCCTCGGCCCGACCGCACACGCCGCCCTCGGCCGCAACGAGACCACTCCCGGGCTGAGGCGCACGGCCGGCGGCACCCCGCTCGAGACCCTCGTCCGGCTCTGGCCCCTCCAGTCGGCCGTCGACGTGCACCACGCCGAGGAGGCGCTACCCGGGCTGGTCGACCCGCTCTGCGCGGCCGGGTTGCTGGAGAGGTCCGTGGGGTCGGTCCGGGCCCGGGTCGACGTCCGCCCGTACGCCTCGGACGAGCGGGACTGGTGGGTGGTCAGCGACCTCACGCCGGGGCTCGACGGGACCGCGACCCGGGTGGGCGCCGACCACGTGCTCGGGATCAGCTCGGCGTCGAGCTCGCTGGCCCAGCTGACGGTCCGTACGCCGGTCGCCCGCGCGCTGGACCTCGGCACCGGCTGCGGCGTGCAGTCGCTCCACCTGACCGACCACGCCGGCCACGTCGTCGCCACGGACGTCAACCGCCGCGCGCTCGCGATGAGCCGGCTCAACGCGGCGCTCAACGAGGTGGACATCGACGTCCGCGAGGGCAGCCTCTACGACCCGGTGCGCGGCGAGGCGTTCGACCTGCTGGTCACGAACCCGCCGTTCGTGGTCTCGCCCGGCACCGGCGAGCTGCTGGTCTACCGCGACTCCGGGCTCCCCGGCGACGAGATGGTGCGCCGTGTCGTCACCGGCGCCCCGGCCCACCTCGCGCCCGGCGGACTGGCCCAGGTGCTCGCGAACTGGGTGCACGTCGACGGCCTGCCCTGGGAGGAGCGGCTGTCCGGGTGGCTCGAGGGCACCGGCTGCGACGCGTGGGTGGTGCAGCGCGAGGTGGCCGACCCGGCGCAGTCGAGCTCTGGCTCCGTGACGCCGGCCACGACCGGTCGCCCGACTACCTCCAGCGGTACGACGCGTGGCTCGGGTGGTTCGAGGAGCAGGGCGTCACCGGCGTCGGGTTCGGGTGGATCAACCTGCGCCGGACCGACGGCGAACCGTCCCTGCGGCTCGAGGAGTGGCCGTACGACGTCGAGCAGCCCCTCGGCCCCGAGGTCGGCGAGTGGACCGGCCGGGTCGACACGCTCACGTCGCTGACCGACCAGGAGCTGCTCGAACGCCGGTGGAGCACCCGGTCCGACGTACGTCAGGAGACCGTGGGGGCGCCGGGCGCCGAGGACCCGGAGGTCATCGTGCTGCGCCAGCAGCGCGGGATGCGGCGGGCCCGGCAGGTCGACACCGTCGAGGCGGCGTTCGTCGGGGCGAGCGACGGCGAGCTCACCGCGGCGCAGATCGTCGCCGCGCTGGCGCAGCTGACCGAGCAGCCGGCGGAGCCGCTGGCCGCGCAGGTCGTCACCGCGGTCCGCGAGCTGGTCCGGGACGGCTTCCTGCGTTGAGCGGCCCTCGTGGCGCGCACGGCCGCGCCACGAAGGGCGGTTCAACGCGAATAGCCGCGCCACGAGGGGCGGCTCAACAGAAGCCAGCGCGCCACGAGGGGCGGCTCAACAGAAGCTCAGAGGACGAAGCGGAAGAGCGGGGAGTCCGGCGGGATCCGCTCGATCCGGGGCGGGGCGGCCTCCATCCGTCCGAGCAGCGGCTCGAGGTCGGCGGGCGACCCCAGCTCGATGCCGACGAGCGCCGGGCCGGTCTCGCGGTTGTTGCGCTTGACGTACTCGAACAGCGTGATGTCGTCGTCCGGCCCCAGCACGTCGTCGAGGAAGCGGCGCAGCGCTCCGGGCTCCTGCGGGAACTCCACCAGGAAGTAGTGCTTCCGCCCGGTGTGGACGAGCGCCCGCTCGACCACCTCCGCATAACGGCTGACGTCGTTGTTGCCGCCGGAGAGGACGCTGACCACGGTCGAGCCCGGCTCGAGCGCGAGGTCGGACAGCGCGGCGGAGGCCAGGGCGCCGGCGGGCTCCGCGATGATCCCGTCGACCTGGTAGAGCTCCAGCATCTCCACGCAGACCTGCCCCTCGGGCACGGCCACCAGCTCGGGGGAGTGCTCCGCGACCAGCCGGTGGGTCAGCTCGCCGGCCCGGCGGACCGCCGCGCCGTCGACGAACCCCTCCAGGGTCGCCAGCTCGACCGGGTGGCCGGCGGCCACGGCAGCCGCCATCGACGCCGCGCCCGCGGGCTCGACGCCGACGACCCGCACCGACGGGGCGTGCTCGGCGAGCCAGGCCACGTTGCCGGCGATCAGCCCGCCTCCACCGACCGGGAGCACCACCACGTCGGGGGCCCGGCCGAGCTGCGCGACCGCCTCGGCGACGACGGTGCCCTGGCCGGCCACGGTGTAGGGGTGGTCGAAGGCCGGCACCAGCACGGCTCCGCTGGTCGCGGCGTGGGCGGAGGCGAGGGCAGCCGCCTCGTCGTACGTGTCCCCCTGCACCAGCACCTCGACGCACGTGCCGCCCAGCGCCGCCACCCGGTCGCGCTTCTGCCGTGGCGTGGTCCGGGGCAGGTAGATCCGCGCCCGTACCCCGGACCGGGCGCACGCGAAGGCGACCCCCTGGGCGTGGTTGCCCGCACTGGCGCAGACCACCCCGGCGGCCCGCTCTTCGGGGGTGAGCCGGGAGACGAAGGTGTAGGCGCCGCGCCCCTTGTAGGAGCGGGTCGGCTGGAGGTCCTCCCGCTTGAGCAGGACCTCGGCGCCGGTGAGCGCGGACAGCCGGGCGTTGCGCTCGAGAGGGGTGCGGGGGACCACGCCCTCCAGGACCGCGGCCGCGGCGTCGACGTCGGCGGCGGTCACGGTGGCGGTCACGGTGGCGGTCATGGTGGTGGGGCGGGTGGCTGTCGGTTCGCTCACCGCTCCATCATCCTCGCCGGCGCCGACAGGAGCGGGAGGGACCGGCGCGTCGTCGCTTGACAGCGGCCGTTAGCGTTTGCCACGTCTTCGGTCCGATAGGGCCGGCGCTCATGGCCGGTGCCGGGGACGCAGGGAAGGTCAACCAGTGGCAACCAAGGGATCCACGGCCAACGGGGCCGGTCACAAGCTCGTCATCGTCGAGTCGCCCGCCAAGGCGAAGACGATCGCGGGCTACCTCGGCGCGGGCTACGTCGTCGAGTCGTCGATCGGCCACATCCGTGACCTCCCGCGCGACGCCTCGGACATCCCCGCGTCGATCAAGGGCGAGAAGTGGGCCCGGCTCGGCGTCGACGTCGAGAACGACTTCACCCCTTACTACGTGGTCTCGCGGGACAAGAAGCCGCACATGACCAAGCTGAAGGGGCTGCTCAAGGAGGCCTCCGAGCTCTACCTCGCGACGGACGAGGACCGCGAGGGCGAGGCGATCGCCTGGCACCTCCAGGAGGAGCTCAAGCCCAAGGTGCCGGTGCACCGCATGGTCTTCCACGAGATCACCCCGCAGGCGATCCGCGCCGCGGTGGAGAACCCGCGCACCCTCGACCTCGACCTCGTCGAGGCCCAGGAGGCGCGCCGGATCCTCGACCGGCTCTACGGCTACGAGGTCTCCCCGGTGCTGTGGAAGAAGGTCATGTCCGGCCTGTCCGCGGGCCGCGTCCAGTCGGTCGCCACCCGGCTGGTGGTCGACCGCGAGCGCGAGCGGATGCGGTTCAAGGTGGCGTCGTACTGGGACATCGAGGGGACCTTCGACGCCGGCGAGAAGCACGCCGAGCGGATGTTCCCCGCCAAGCTGCACTCCCTCGACGGCGCGCGGGTGGCCCGCGGCTCCGACTTCGGCAGCGACGGCCAGCTGGTCTCGACGAGCTCGACCACCAAGGTCGTGCACCTCGAGCGCGCCCGCGCCGAGGCCCTGGTCCAGGCGCTCCACGACTCGACGTTCGAGATCCGTTCGGTCGAGTCGAAGCCCTACACCCGCAAGCCCTACGCGCCGTTCCGCACCACGACGCTGCAGCAGGAGGCCTCCCGCAAGCTCGGTTTCGGCGCCTCGCGGACGATGTCGGTGGCGCAGCGGCTCTACGAGAACGGCTTCATCACCTACATGCGCACCGACTCCACGACGCTGTCGGAGTCGGCGGTGACCGCGGCCCGCGACCAGGTCCGTGAGCTGTACGGCGCGGAGTACCTTCCCGACGCCCCCCGCACCTACGCCTCCAAGGTGAAGAACGCCCAGGAGGCCCACGAGGCGATCCGCCCGGCGGGCTCCTCGTTCCGCACACCGGCGCAGACCGGGCTCTCCGGCGACGAGTTCCGGCTCTACGAGCTGATCTGGATGCGCACCGTCGCGTCGCAGATGAAGGACGCGCAGGGCCGCTCGGTCAGCATCCGCCTCGGCGGGACGGCAACGTCCGGCGAGGACGTGGTGTTCGCCGCGACCGGCCGCGTGATCACCTTCTACGGCTTCCTCAAGGCGTACGTCGAGGGCTCCGACGACCCGGACACCGAGAAGGACGACGCCTCGACCCGGCTCCCGGACGTCTCCGAGGGCGACGCGGTCACCGCGGCGGCGCTGCAGGCGGCCGGCCACCAGACCAAGCCGCCGGCGAGGTACACCGAAGCGACGCTGGTCCGCGAGCTCGAGGAGCGCGAGATCGGCCGCCCGTCGACGTACGCCTCGATCATCGGGACCATCCTGAATCGTGGTTACGTCTACAAGAAAGGCACCGCGCTCGTCCCTGCGTGGCTGGCCTTCTCGGTGATCCGGCTGCTCGAGGAGCACTTCTCGCGGCTGGTGTCCTACGAGTTCACCGCCCGCATGGAGGACATCCTCGACGAGATCGCCGGTGGTCGACGTGACCGGGTCTCGGAGCTCGCGGAGTTCTACTACGGCTCCCAGGACGTCGAGGGGCTCGCGAAGCTGGTCAACGAGCTCGGCGACATCGACGCCCGCGAGCTCGCGACCTTCCCGATCGGCGAGGGCATCGACCTGCGGGTCGGCCGTTACGGCCCGTACGTCGAGGACGCCGAGGGCAAGCGCGCCAACGTCCCCGAGGACCTGCCGCCCGACGAGCTGACCGTCGAGAAGGCCCGCGAGCTGCTGGCGAACCCGGCCGGCGAGGAGCGGGTGCTCGGCCAGCACCCCGAGACCGGGCTGACGGTGGTGGCGAAGAACGGCCGCTACGGCCCCTACGTCACCGAGCAGCTGCCTGACGATGCTCCGAAGAAGGAGAAGCCGCGCACGTCGTCGCTGTTCAAGTCGATGAACCTCGACACGATCACGCTCGACGACGCCGTACGACTCCTCACGCTGCCGCGCGTCGTCGGCACCGACCCGGAGTCCGGCGACGAGATCACCGCGCAGAACGGCCGCTACGGGCCCTACCTCAAGAAGGGCACCGACTCACGCTCGATCGACTCCGAGGAGAAGCTCCTCACGATCACGCTGGAGGAGGCGCTGGCGGTCTACGCCCAGCCGAAGCAGCGGGGCCGTGGCGCGGCCGCCGCCCCGGGCAAGGAGCTGGGGGATGACCCGGCTACCGGCGCGAAGATCACCGTGAAGGCCGGGCGCTTCGGCCCCTACGTCACCGACGGCGAGTACAACGCCACGATCCCGAAGGCAGACGATCCCGAGGCGATCACGCTGGCGCGGGCCGCCGAGCTGCTCGCCGAGCGGCGTGCCAAGGGTCCGGCGAAGAAGAGCGCGAAGAAGACCACGAAGAAGACCGCCGCGAAGAAGACGACGGCCAAGAAGAGCGCGGCCAAGAAGACGACCGCGAAGAAGACCGCCGCCGCGAAGAAGTCCTGACCACTGCGTAGATTGGTGCGGTGAGCGAGGCAGGGACGGCAGGGACGCCGGCGAGCACGGGCAGCGTGCTCCGCGTCCCCGCGTTCCGGCGGTTGTGGCTCGGGCTGGGACTGTCGAGCCTCGGTGACTGGCTAGGGCTGCTCGCGCTCACCGCGATGGCCAACCAGCTGGCCGACGGGTACGCCGCGAAGAACTACGCGATCGCCGGGGTGCTCTTCCTCCGGGTCCTGCCCGCGGTGGTGATCGGGCCACTGGCCGGCTACGTCGCCGACCGGCTCGACCGCAAGACCGTGCTGGTCTGGGGCGACTACCTCCGCGGCGCGCTGTTCCTGACGATCCCGCTGGTCGGCACACTGTGGTGGGTCTTCGTCGTGACCGTGCTGGTGGAGGCGGTCAGCCTCGTCTGGGGGCCGGCGAAGGACGCCTCGGTGCCGAACATCGTCGATCCGCGACAGCTCGAGGAGGCCAACCAGATCGGGCTGGCGACGACGTACGGCTCCGCGGTGCCGGCGGCCCTGGTCTTCTCCCTGCTGACCGTCGTCGATCGCGTCGCGCCGAGCGCCCTGGGGTTTCTCGACCGCGGCGCGATCGACCTGGCGCTCTACCTCAACGGGCTCTCGTTCATCGTCTCCGGCGTCGTGATCGCGACCCTGCACGCCATCCCGCGCGGCCCCGCCGACGCGCACGGCGAGACCACCCTCGTCGCGGTGATCTGGAAGGGGTGGACCTACGTCGCCCGCACCCGGGTGGTCCGCGGCCTGGTGGTCGGCATGGTGGGCGCGTTCGCCGCAGGCGGTGTCGTGGTCGGGCTCGCGCGTACCTTCGTCTCCGACCTCGGCGGCGGCGACGCCGGCTACGGCGTGCTCTTCGGCGCCGTCTTCGTCGGCATGGCGCTCGGGCTCTGGCGCGGCCCGCGGATGCTGCGCCGGCTGAGCCGCCGCCGTGTCTTCGGGGCGGCGCTGATCGGCTCGGGGGTGGTGCTGCTCGTCCTCGGCGCAGTGCCGCACCTCGAGATCGTGGTCGGGCTGACCGTCGTCGTCGGCTACCTCGCCGGCGCCGCCTGGGTGACCGGCATGACGCTGCTCGGGCTGGAGGTGCCGAACGAGGTCCGCGGCCGTACCTTCGCCTTCGTCGGCTCGATGACGAGGCTCGCCCTCGCGCTCGTGCTGGCCGTCGCCCCGCTGGTCGCCGGCGCCATCGGGCAGGTGTCGTTCGGCCCGGAGAACCACGCCGGCGACCCGCTGTTCCACTACCGCGGCGCGGCCGTGACCATCCTCGGGGCAGCGGTCCTGATGGTCGTTGTCGGTGTGCTCTCCTATCGTCAGATGGACGACCACGAAGGGCCTTCACTGTTGACCGACCTGCGCCGCACCCTGAGGATCACGGGCACCTCCGGGCTCTACTCCGACACCGGCTGCTTCATCGCGCTCGAGGGCGGTGAGGGCTCGGGCAAGTCGACCCAGGCGCGGCGGCTCCAGCGGTGGCTCACCGAGGAGGGGTACGACGTGCTCCTGACCCACGAGCCGGGTGACACCGAGGTCGGCCGTCAGCTGCGCAGCATCGTCCTCGACCCGGAGACCGGGGCGATCAGCGACCGGACGGAGACGCTGCTCTACGCCGCGGACAAGGCCGAGCACGTCGAGCGGGTGGTCGCGCCGGCCCTGGCACGTGGCGCCGTGGTGGTCACGGACCGCTACGTCGACTCGACGCTGGCCTACCAGGGGGCGGGGCGCGCGCTCGTCGACGACGAGGTGGAGCAGATCGCCCGGTGGGCCACCGGCGACCTGCGGCCGCACCTCACGGTGGTGCTCGACCTCGACCCGCAGGCCGGGCTGACCCGGTTCGAGGGGCGCGACCGGATCGAGCAGGAGACCGCCGAGTTCCACGAGCGGGTGCGGTCGATGTTCCTGGCGCTCGCTGCCGCCCACCCCGAGCGCTACCTCGTGGTCGACGCCCGGCTGCCGGTGGAGGAGATCGAGCGGCTGGTCCGCGAGCGGGTCGAGCCGCTGCTCACCAAGGCCGCGCGCAGCGCACCGGTCCTCGAGGAGGGCCGACCGTGACCGTCTGGGACTCGCTGGTCGGCCAGCGCCACGCGGTCACCGCGCTGCAGGACGCGGCGCGTGGCCAGGGGATGACGCACGCCTGGCTCTTCACCGGCCCGCCCGGGTCGGGCCGCTCCAACGCCGCGCTCGCGTTCGCGGCGGCGCTGCAGTGCGGCGAGCAGGGGTGCGGCGGCTGCGACGACTGCACCGAGGTGCTCGCCGGTGCCCACCCCGACGTCACCCTGCGACGCACCGAGAAGGTGATCATCACCGTCGACGAGGCCCGTCGGTGGGTCCGCGACGCCGGTCTCATGCCGGTGCGCCACCGGTGGCAGATCATCATCGTCGAGGACGCCGACCGGCTCCACGAGCGGGCGAACAACGCGCTGCTCAAGGCGATCGAGGAGCCGACGCCGCGCACGGTGTGGATGCTGTGCGCGCCGCAGCCCGAGGACGTGCTGGCCACGATCCGCTCCCGGACCCGGCACGTCAGCCTGGCCACCCCGACCGCGGAGGACGTCGCCGGCTTCCTCGTCGAGCGCCACGGGGTGTCCGAGGAGCGCGCGGCGCACGCTGCCCGGGCCAGCCAGGGGCACATCGGCCGGGCACGGGCGCTCGCGATGGAGGAGGAGACGCGCAACCGCCGTCGCGAGGTGGTCTCCCTGCCGCCGCGGCTGACGACGCTCGGTGCGTGCTTGCAGGCGGCCGCGAACATCGTGGACATCGCGAAGGCCGAGGCGGAGGCGCAGACCGACGCCCAGCACGCCAAGGAGCTGCGGGACCTCGAGGTGCTCTACGGCGCGGACCGCAAGGCCCGTTCCCTGCGGTCGGCCAAGGCGGCCGAGCGGGAGCTCGCCGAGCAGCACAAGCTGCGGCTGAAGCGGAAGGTGCTCGACGCCGTCGACCGGCAGCTGACCGAGCTGCTGTCGGTCTACCGCGACGTGCTCGTCGTGCAGACCGGTGCCGGCAGCCACCTGGTCAACGAGGAGCAGCGGCCGGAGCTGAGCGAGCTGGCCCGCCGCACCACCCCGGAGGGCACCCTACACCGCATCGACGCGATCGGCGCCGCGCGCGAGCAGATCCTGGAGTTCAACGTCCCGCCGCTGCTGGCGCTCGAGTCGATGATGGTGGCCCTCCGGGGCTGAGAGGAGCGGAGTGCAGAACTCCCCAAGGGCCGGGGCGCTGAGGCGTGCCGGCGCGGCGACCTCCGCCGCTGTGCTGGTGCTGACCCTCGCCTCGTGCGGGCTCTTCGGCGACGGTGACGAGAGCCCGCCGAGCGAGCCGCTGGCGTCGGCGACCACTGAGGAGCTCCCGGCCGAGGACGGCCTCGCCGCCTACTACCAGCAGCAGCCGGAGTGGCGGGAGTGCCGCTCGGACATGGAGTGCACCGAGGTCGAGGTGCCGATCGACTACGAGGACCCGTTCGGTGAGTCCATCACGCTGTCGGTGCTGCGGGTCCCGGCCACCGACCAGGACGCGCGCGTCGGGTCGCTGCTGGTGAACCCGGGCGGGCCCGGCGGCTCCGGCGTCGACTACGCCGCCAGCGCCGAGGTGTTCTTCGGCGACCGGGTGCGGGCGGCCTTCGACATCGTCGGCTTCGACCCGCGCGGGGTGGGGGAGAGCACGCCGGTGGACTGCGTGTCCGACCAGGCGCTCGACGAGTACGTCGCCTCCGACCCGGACCCCGAGTCCACCCAGGAGGCCGAGGAGGTGCTGGACGGGCTCCGCCGGATGGGCCAGGGGTGCCTCGACATGAGCGGCAACCTCGCCCGGCACATGTCGACCGAGGAGGCCGCGCGCGACATGGACGTGCTGCGGGCGGTGCTCGGCCAGGAGCAGCTCGCCTACTTCGGCGCCTCCTACGGCACCTACCTCGGCGCCTGGTACGCCGACCTCTTCCCCGACCGCGTCGGGCGGATGGTGCTCGACGGCGCCATCGACCCGCAGGCCGGCGAGGTCGAGGCGAGCCTGATCCAGGCCGAGGGGTTCGAGACCGCGCTGCGCGCCTACATCGGGGCGTGCGTCGACGGCGGCGACTGCTTCCTCGGGGACACCGTCGACGAGGGCGCGGAGCGGATCCAGCAGTTCCTCGAGGAGCTCGACGCCTCTCCGATCCCGGGTTCCGGTGACCGGCAGCTCACCGAGGGGCTGGCCGTCCTCGGCATCTGGGCGCCGCTCTACAACGAGTCGAGCTGGCCCTCGCTCGACGAGGCGCTCAAGACCGGGTTCGCCGGTGACGGCCGGTTCCTGATGCTGCTCGCCGACGCCTACGTCAGCCGCGGGCCGGAGGGGTACGTCAACAACTCCACCGAGGCGCTGTACGCCGTCAACTGCTCCGACCCCGGCGAGGACATCTCCCTCGCCGACGCCGAGAAGGAGATCGAGCGGTTCGAGGAGGTCTCGCCGACGTTCGGACGCGGGTTCGCCTACGGGCTCGCGGCGTGCTCCGCGTGGCCGGTCGACGGGCCGACGGAGCAGGAGCCGCTCGACGCCCCCGGGTCGGAGCCGATCATGGTCGTCGGGACCTCCCGTGACCCCGCGACCCCGCTCCGGTGGGCGGAGGCGCTGGCCGACCAGCTGGACTCCGCCGTACTCGTGCGGAGGGACGGTGACGGCCACACCGGCTACAACGCGGGCAACGACTGCGTCGACGAGGCGGTCGAGGCGTACCTGGTCTCCGGCACCGTGCCTCCGGACACCGTCGACTGCTGAGGGCGTTTTCGCGCTGCCCCGGACCGGCCTCTATAGTTGGTCGGCGTGGCCGCCGCGGGGCGATCCTCCGCAGCGGCCACGAGGCCGCCTTAGCTCAGTCGGTAGAGCGATTCACTCGTAATGAATAGGTCGTCGGTTCGATTCCGACAGGCGGCTCTCGTCGAGGCCCCTGACCCGCAGGATGCGGTTGGGAGCCTTCGGGGTCCTTGAGCGGGTGTCGTCAGTCACGGGACATTCGGTGTGGACTACCTGATCTTCCTCGGAGTTCAGTTGATGCGCGGAACCGAGAGTCCTGGAGCCGCCTTCCCCGCGGCAGCATCAGGGACCAGGCCCTTCATGACTGGGCTTGCCACCAACTTTGCTGAACCCCAGCATCGCCGTGTCTTATGCAGCGTTGCTCCCGACGTTGGCCGAACCAGGGCCTGGTTCGTGGGGTCTCTGTCTACTCGTACTCACTCATGTGGGGCTCACCCTATGCATGGCTGGGCGGCCTCACCTACGCACTCGACAGGGTCCGCGCATCCTTCCAGCGCCCTCGCGTGCACCGTTCACTCGAGCGCATCCCGGGGTCGTGTGAGACACGTGCTCATGGAGCGTCCCGATCCTCGTCCTTCACGTCACCTCGCCGGTGTGTGGTAGCCGTGGAACCTCACCTCCCTACGAACCTCGAAGCCCAGCTGCCGGTACAGCGCAATCGCCGTGGTGTTGTCGACAGCGACGTGGAGGAACGGTCGCTCACCGCGCGCCACGATGGTCGATGCGACGTCGTGAACCAGCCGCCGGGACAGGCCGCGACCGCGTTGTTGCGGCGCGGTGCACACAGCGCTGATCTCTGTCCAACCCGGGGGATGCAGTCGTTCACCGGCCATGGCGACGAGCTGACCAGCCACACGGACCCCGACGTACCGGCCGAGCTCGTGCGAACGCCCCCAGAACGGCCCGGGACGTGTCTGCTTAGTGAGCCGCAGCATGTCCGGCACGTCGGCTTCTCCGAGCTCGATGACGTCCGCGTCCTCTTCTCGATCCACGAACTTGTCCGGAGCGGCGATCATCTGGACCCCTGCCATGGAGAAGACAGGACGCCAGTCGGCTGGTGGTGAAGTCGGTGCGCTGAAGAGGTCGGCGAAGGCGCCCGGGCCAAGGAGTGTCGCCAGGTCGGACCAGTCCTGGCGATCCGGTGCGCTGGGCACGGCCGAGAAGGTAGCCACCTCGGGGACGTAAGCCGAGGCTCGGCCGACAGTGAGCGCCAGGGCGGCGTGGTGCGAGCGGAGCGACTGGCCAACCGGGTCGTCGAGGGCGCTGATGTCCTCGGCCGTCAGCTGGTTCACGCCTCGAGTCTGTCCGGATGCACGGCACATGATGTCCGTGCATCCGGATGCTGGGCGGTGGCCTCGCACTGGACCGTCACCACCAACCACGGCGATGGCGACGGCCCGCCACCTTGCCACTCGCGACTCAGCCCGCAGACGGCGGAGTGCCGTCCGCGTCCGGCGGCGCGCCTCCCTCACCAGGACCGCCGCCGGCGGCGCCCATACCGGTGGCCGCCTGCTGGGTGACGCTGCCGGCGTAGTCGTTCGACGGGTCACGGTAGATCGTGTGGACGTGCCCCCAGCCCGAGGTGGTGACCCCGTCGACGTCGGCGCCGGCGGAGCCCTGCTGGGCCTGGAAGGCGATGTAGACGTCCGGTCCGGAGATCGAGAAGTTGATGCCGTCGCCGGTGCTCATGTCGTACTCGGTCGCGCCGGACCAGCTGACGTAGGTGTCGTCGAGGGTCGCCTCGATCTCGGCCAGCGCGGCGGCGGTGGTCTCCTGGTCGGCGAGGCCGGCCCAATTGGCGATGAGGTCGAGCAGGAGCTGTCGCTGCGCGTCGGTCAGGTCCGACCCCTGGAGGCCGGAGCCGGTGGCGAAGTCGCAGGTGTCCCCGGGCGCGCACATGCTGACCTCGCCGGAGGTGAGGGCCGCCAGCTGCGCGTCGGTGAGGCTGTCGTAGAACGCGAAGGCATCGGTGTAGATGCCGTCGAACGGCTCGACCTCCTCACCGTCCTCGTTCGTGTAGACGGCGGGCTGGACGCCGAGGTGGGTCGGAGCGAAGGTGAGGGTGCCGGCGGTGCCGTCGAGCGTGGCGTTGATGCCGAGGTGGTGGCCCCCGAACTGGACCTCCCAGGCCTCCGTCTCCGAGGGGTCGCCGAAGAAGGCGATGTAGTACTGACCCAACGAGTCCTCGGTCGAGCTGCTGTTGTCGGCGAGGTACTGGTCGCCGCCGATGACGCCGGACACGGTCGCGTACCCCTCGTCACTGAGCAGCGCCGCGAGCACCTCCAGAGCCGCTGCCTGCTGCTCCTCGGTCAGGTCAGCGAGGTTCAGGCCGGCCCGCTCGACGAAGGTGACCGGAAAGTTGGACCATGACGTCGTCTTCGTCTCGTCGTCGTAGTCGTAGAGGAGCTGCTCGCGCTGCTCGTCGGACAAGGTCGCCAGGAATGCCTCCGCGGCTGCCGCGGTGTCGGTGACGGTCTGCTGCGTGGTCGTGGCGTCCGTGCTCGCGGAGGTCGCGGCGGTCGAGGCGGCATCGGCAACGGTGCTCGTCGACGTGCTGGTAGACGAGCTCGTCGTGCCGGACGAGGTGGAGGACGCGTCACTGGTGCCGTCGCTGCTGCCGCAGCCGCTCAATGCGAGAGCGGCCACGAGGGCCCAGGAAGCGACGCCCGCGAGGCGGCGACGAGCAGGAGTGCTGGTCAGGGAACGTGGTGTGGTCATGAGACGAGGGTCGCCACCGACCCTGTGCTCTCCTTGTGACACCTCTGTGCACCGGCAACGAGTGAAAAGTCGTAGGACTGCTGCACGAACGGTGACAGGTTGGGCCAGGCCACCTGAGCGGCGGGTGTGGTCATGATGGTCTCGGGTTCGATCGGGGCCAATCGGCCGCGCGCGTTCTTCTGCAACAACGCTGAGATCGACTCCATCGCGGCGATGTCGCTGGCGGCGCCGAGCATGCCCATCGACCCAGCCATGTCGTAGCGGCGCAGAGGACGGACGTCGCACGACGGCACTGTTCAATGCGTCGACGGCCAGCCGGGACTTCATCCGGCCGCTGGGGTAGCCGGGCGCTTCGGTTGGAGCACACGTCCTTGATCGCGCAGAGGTAGAGCCTGCCCTCATCGGTGCCGTGCTCGGTGATGTCGGCCAGCCACAGCTGGTTCGGCGCGCATCAGCGGTGAAGTCCCGCTTGACCAGGTCCGCGTGGACCGGCGGTCCAGGCTTCTTGGCGCTCTTGCCGCGCTTCTTTCGAACGTCGCTCCACCAGCCGTTGGCCGAGCGGCCCCGCCACATCGTCCGGTCCATGCGACCTGGCGCAGCCGGTTGCGCAGGCACGACTCGGTGATGCTGCCGCAGTCGATCGCGGATCACCAGATCGTCTGACCCGGCTCACGGTTGTGAGCAACGTTCACGACGTCGTCGCGGAACTCCTTGGGGAACGGCTTCGTCACGGTGCACTGCCCCCCCCGCGACGCCTCACGGCCCACAGACCAGTTATCACCCGTCCGTGCCGCAGTCCACCTTCGGTCGATGCCTGAGGCCGTCGTTACGTCCTTGACACATCGGAGCAAGACCCGGGAAAAGCTCGTCGGCGAGCATTGGTCACATGAGCAGCTCACGCGACGAGAAGCGGGCGCAACCATACACCTTGGAGCCGCGCATCCTCGCTCACCGACACGTGGTCGGTCAGGTGATCGTCTGTGCCGTCTGCCGCCGACTGGCTCATCGGTGCGAGGGCAACTCTGCAGTCGCGTGAGAGGTGGACCGTTGCCACCCCGCCCTGGTCGCCTCCCATGAGATGACCCAGGAGGTCGCGAGCCACGCGGCGTCGAAGCTGCTGGGCTGCGCGCACATCCGGCTTCGGGCGACGGGTCCTGCGCCCGCCGATCGCGGTGATGGTATCGCCCACGTCGAGCCCCATCTCGGCTGCCGGCTCGCCGTCGACGACATCCGTGATGGCCGTCGAGGTGCTGAGGTTGAGCGGCTCATGCCTGTTCCTCTGGCGGCAAGGACCCACCCCGGCCGCGGTACGGGGGCTGGCGGCCGGGGTGAGTCGTCCTTGGGTCAGCTCTGCTGAGCCGTGTCCTGGCCGGAGTCCTGTCCCGATCCGGCCGATCCGTCATCGGGCAGTCCGTCGCCATCGAAGTCTGGGTACTGGCCTGAGGCCTCTCCGTCCTGCTGGTCGTCCATCGGGCCTCCCATCCCGCCGTCAGGACCTCGGAACCCGTCGCCACCGGGAGGGGTGCCCGGGCGCAGCTGGGTGATCCCAGGCTGGTCCGGGTCAGGATCGGCGAGGGCGTAACCGGCAGCGAAGCCCAGGCCGCCGATCGCCAGACCGATCGCGGCGGCGCCGGCTGCCACCGCCGCGCGCCTGCTCGTCAGCCT
This sequence comes from Nocardioides caldifontis, assembly GCF_008087345.1. Taxonomy (GTDB): domain Bacteria; phylum Actinomycetota; class Actinomycetes; order Propionibacteriales; family Nocardioidaceae; genus Marmoricola_A; species Marmoricola_A caldifontis. The sequence continues at coordinate 893,546 of NZ_VHIB01000001.1, forward strand.
CTGTCGCCAGGGACGGTTTGTGGTGGCCGGTGCCGCGGGCTGCTCGGCTGTGCCGGGTCCGTCCGGAGGGACGGTCGGGTCCGGTGTGGACGGGGTGTCGTGCTGCGTGTTCATGATGGTTCCTCGTGGATAGGTGGTTGGTGGTGAGTCGTTCGAGGCGGCAGGACTGTTGGCTCAGCCGCCCATGGGGCCGCGGGCGCCGGAGAGCCCCTCGCCCGCAGTGACACTGGTCTCGGCGCCGTCGACGGTGACCGTGTAGGTGGCGCCCTGCTCGAGGTCGGAGGAGGAGTAGACGACGGAGGCGAATTCCTTCTCGACCGCGTACGCCGCGATCCGTGATCCGTCGGCGGCGCTGATGACCACCTCGGAACCGGCGGCGGCGTTGGCCGCGAGCGCGGTCGCGATCCAGCCCTGCTCGGAGTCGGTCGAGGGAGCGACCATCATTCCCGCGCTTCCGGTCGCGATGAGGGTGCCGCCGGCGATATCGAAGGTGCCGTTGACGTCCAGGGCGCCGTTGCCGTCGGTGGTGGGGCCGTACACGGTGATGTCTCCACCGGTGATGGTGGCGTCGCCGTTGGAGTCGAGCCCGTCGCCGCTCGCCCACACCTCGATGGTGCCGCCGTTGATCACGAGGCGGAGCGAGCTGTCGGCCTCCATGCCGCCGCCCATCCCTTGTTGGTGACGGGCACTGCCGTCTTTGGCGGCGCTGTCGTCCGACGTCGCCACGTTGATCCCGTCGTCGGCCGAGTGCAGCTCGAGGGTGCCGTCGTCGATGATGATCAGCGACCCCTCGATGGCCTCGGTGGAGCCTGCGACGTCGACCGTGCCGCCGGAGACGAGCACCTGGACGCCCTTGATCGCGTCGTCCTCCGAGCTCACCTGGACCGAGCCGCCTTCGATCAGTACGAAGCCGGAGCCGTCGTCGGTGGTGTTGTCGGACTTGAGGCCGTCGTCGACCGCGTCGACGGTGACGTCACCGCCTGACACGACGAGGTAGTCCTTGCCGATGATGCCGTCGTCGACCGAGGTCACCTCGATCGATCCGCTGCTGACCACGAGCCCGTCCTTGCCGACGATGCCGTTGTTGGCGTTGCCCTCGACCGTCAAGGAGCCGGTCCCGCCGATGGTGAGGTCGGCGGTGGAGTAGAGCGCGCCGGTGGGCGCGTCCTCGGAGGTGTCGTCGTACGTGGATGCGTCGGCGAGCTTGTTACTGCTGTCGTCTGCCAGCACGACGATGACCGACTGAGCGTCGACGACGTTGAGGGCCGAGGTGGTCTCGGAGGTGATGGTGGCGCCGTCGAGGACCAGCCGTACGACGCCGTCGGCGGTGCTGTCGACGACCACCTGTCCGGTGAGATCGCCGTGGAGCCGGTAGGTCCCGGCGGCCGCGATCCTGACGGTGCCGCCGTCGCTGGTGACGGCGTCGCTGTCAGCCGTGGCCGTGGAGCCGGTGAGGCTGACCTCGACGGCGTCGGCCTCGTCGTACGACGTGTCGCCGGTCTCGATCGCGACGTTGTCGGCGAGGGCCTCGGCAACCGAGGTGGCGTCGCTGGCGGCGGTCGAGGTGCCGCTCGTGCCGGTGCTGGACCCGGTGGCTGCGGAGCAACCGGCGAGGACGGCGGTGGCCAGGGCGGCGGCCAGGACCTGTCGGGACCGGGGGAGACGCATGAGGGGACCTTTCGGGATCGGTGTCGTGCTCGGGGGTGCCGCTGGGCGGCTGGTGAGACCCACGGTGGCGGGTGAGCCTGTCGACGAGATGGCGTCAGGTCGTGCGCCGGCTGTGCGTCGGTGCTGCCGGGATCGCGAGGTGCCGCTGCATGACCCGGTGCCACTTGAGCCGGGGCAGGTCGCTGTGCAGGGCGGCCATGCCCACGCCGTACTTCGAGATCCGGGCCGGCCGGTGCCCGTGGGTCCACAGCAGCCGGTCCACCGCGGAGGGGGTGGAACCGGTCTTGGTCTCCACGATGGCGAGGGAGGGGCGGTCGAGGTCACGGCATTGTTTCCCGGACAGGGAGGTCCAGCCCAGCTCCACGTCGATGGTGGCCCTGCTCCCAGAGTCCGGCAGGTACAGCGTGGTACGACGGTAGGCCGTGGCGAGCACCGGTCCGAGCTGTTCCGCGTGGACGTCGTCGAGCCCGGCACCACGCAGGACGTCGTCTATGAATGCCAGGCCGTCACCGTTGAGAGCGGCGAGCTCGGCGTCCGGGTGGGGGATGCGCTGTTTCACCGTCAGGCCGCGCGCGCTTCGCGTCTTGACCTCGAGCCAGCAGCCGCCCGTGTCGAGGTAGGCGCGGGTGCGCACCTTGAAGCGGCGCCGTCGGCCGCGGCCCGCGAGGTGGTAGCCGCGGCGGTCGGGGGTGTCGAGGTAGGCCGAGCGATAGGCGAACGCCCGCTGCCTGTCGATGTCGAGCACGTGCGTCGAGGTCGGGACGGCCCCTATCAGGACCGGCAGCCACGTGAGGGGCACGACGTACTTGCGGTCCACACGCCGTAGGAGTCGCGCCTCCTGCACGAGCTCGGGCAGCGAGATCGGCGGCAGACGGGACAGGGCAGTGGGCAGGGCGGCCGAGCCGGGAACGGTCTCGCGGACGGCGGTGCTCATGCGGCGTCGCGGTTCCGGTCGGCGAGGGTCGCGACGGGAGTGGTCGTGGCGTCGCCACGTCCGGGCACGTAGCGGACCTGTACCAGCGTCGTGTCGTTGACCAGGTCCGTGCGGCGGACCGTGATCGCGAGCACGTCGGCTCCGAGCAGCTCCTCCAGGTGTGTGGTCAGCGCGGCAAGGTCGGTCATCGCGTGGTCGAGCACGAGCTCCTGGACGGTGGACGGGGGAGCGAGCCGCGGGTGGTCACCGAGGTAGACGGCGAGGACGACAGCAGCCATGAGGGCGAGCTGCAGCGGGATGGGAGAGTTGGTGAGACCGCCGAGCAGCCCTAGCGCCAGCGCGGCGAAGTAGTAGGCGACTTCGTGCTGCGCCAGCTCCTCCGAGCGCAGGCGGATGATCGACAGCACACCGAAGAGCCCGAGGCCGAGCCCTGCTCCGACCGCGCTGTTGGCCAGGGCAGTGGTCACCGCCAGCACGCCGATGTTGACGCCGAGGTAGGCCACGACCATCTCCCGCCGACCATGGCGGACGAGGAACAGGCCGACGAGTGCGAGGACTGCTGCGAGGTCCGCCGCGAGCATCGAGTACTGGGACATGGTTCTCCTGAGTTGCCGGGTGAGTGGTCCCAGTCAGCCGGACGAAGATGGGTCCGGCGTGTGGTGCGCCTGTGCGGCCGCTGTGGACCGCCTCGGCTGTGAACTCACAGGCTGCGCACAGGATGTCCACAGCACTCGTCCCGGCGGAGCGGGCATGCTGGTCGGGTGAACAGCGCTGCCGGCAAGTCGACCCTGACCCGCGCCGACGGGTCCCCGCTCGAGGTCCTCGTCGTCGACGACGAGGTCAACATCGCCGAGCTGCTCGGCATGGCCATGCGCTACGAGGGGTGGACGGCGACGCTGGCACACACGGGGCGTCAGGCGGTCGCGAGGGCCAAGGAGAGCCGCCCGGACGCGGTCGTCCTCGACATCATGCTTCCGGACTTCGACGGCATGGAGGTACTGCGTCGCCTGCGCGCCCAGGCGCCCGACGTGCCGGTGCTCTTCCTGACCGCCAAGGACGCGGTGGAGGACCGCGTCGCGGGGTTGACGGCCGGCGGCGACGACTACGTGACCAAGCCGTTCAGCCTCGAGGAGGTGGTGGCGCGGTTGCGAGCACTGATGCGGCGCAGTGGCGCGACGGACCGGGGACGTAGCTCGATGCTGACCGTCGGCGACCTCACCATGGACGAGGACAGCCGCGAGGTCCGCCGTGGCGACGAGGAGATCGCCTTGACGGCCACGGAGTTCGAGCTCCTCCGGTTCCTCATGCGGAACCCGCGCCGGGTGCTGTCGAAGGCTCAGATCCTCGACCGCGTGTGGAACTACGACTTCGGCGGCCAGGCCAACGTCGTCGAGCTCTACATCTCCTACCTGCGCAAGAAGATCGACGCCGGTCGCGAGCCGATGATCCACACCATGCGGGGAGCCGGATACGTGCTCAAGCCGGTCGGGTGACGTGCGCCTGCTGCCCGCTACCCTGACCGCACGGCTCGTCGTCACCGCCGTGGCGTTGGTCGCGCTGGTCAGCCTGCTGATCGGCGGCGCCGCCACGGCCGCCATCCGCTCGTACCTCACCGACCAGCTCGATGCCGACCTCGCCCGGTCGGCGGAGCGGGCGAGCGACCTGGTCGCGCGCGGTGTCCCGCTCGACGAGCCGCCGGCGCCACCAGGCGAGGAGCCCGGGGGGCGCGGGGACCCTGCCGGCCGGCCGGACGACGACATCGGCTTCGGCCAGCGAGTCGGCACCCTCACGGCTTACCTCGGCGACGGCGGGAGCTGGGGCAACGTGATCGCCCTCGACGAGGGAAGGGCCGACTGGGCGGAGCTCTCCGACGATGCCCTTGCGGAGCTCGAGACCCTCAGGTCCGACGGCGACCCCCGGACCCTGACCTTGGACGGCTTCGGCGACTACCGGGTGCGCGCCGAGGACGTCGGTGACGCGCTCCTCGTCTCGGGACTGCCGCTCGACGACGTCGAGGACACGGTCGGCAACCTGATCGCCTACGAGCTGGTGCTGTCGCTGGCCGGCATCGGGCTCGCCGGGGCGGCGGCGTGGGTACTGGTGAGGCGTCAGATGCGCCCGCTCCGGGACGTGGCGAGCACCGCGCACGCGGTCGCCGGGCTGCCGCTGTCCTCGGGCGAGATCGGGGTCACCGCCAGGGTGCCGGAACGGTTGACCGACGAGCGCACCGAGGTGGGGCAGGTCGGGGCAGCCCTGAACACCTTGCTCGGGCACGTCGAGAGCGCGCTCGACGACCGGCACCGCAGCGAGCAGCAGGTCCGCCGTTTCGTGGCAGACGCCTCCCACGAGCTGCGCACGCCGCTCGCGGTGATCAGCGGGTACGCCGAGCTGAGCCGGCGCACCTACCCTCACGATCCCGAGCGTCTCGTCGAGAGCATGGCCAAGGTCCAGGTAGAGGCGGCCCGCATGGGCTCGCTCGTGGAGGACCTGCTCCTCCTCGCCCGCCTGGACGCCGGCCGCCCTCTCGAGCGCGGCAGCGTGGACCTCACCCGGCTCGTGCTCGAGGCGGTGGCCGACTCCCGTGTGGTCGCACCTGAGCACCGCTGGTCCCTGGACCTTCCCGGCGAACCGGTGGAGGTCACCGGCGACGAGCAGCGGCTGCACCAGGTCATCTCCAACCTGCTGAGCAACGCGCGGCGCCACACTCCGGCAGGCACCCACGTCACCGCCGGCGTGCGACCGGCACGTGGTGGCGGCGTCGTGCTGACCGTCACCGACGACGGGCCAGGGATCGATCCGGAGCTCGCGGGCCGCGTGTTCGAGCGGTTCGCCCGCGGCGACAGCTCGCGGACCCGCACTTCCGGAGGCGTGGGGCTCGGACTGTCGTTGGTGCAGGCCATCGTCGAGGCGCACGGCGGCACCATCTCCGTGGCTTCGGCACCGGGAGCGACCTGCTTCGAGGTCACGCTCCCTGCATGAGGCAAGCATCGTGGTGCACGGCGCTTGGCCTGCTCGTGGCGAACAGAACGTCGGTTCGATTCCGACAGGCGGCTCAGGTCCTCAGTCCGCGTCCCGCGAACCCGTCTTGCGCTCCGGCTCCTCGGCGTCCGGGACGATCTCGTGGTGCTCGGCCCCGAGCGCGGTGAGCGCGATGGCGTGCTGCTCCTCCTGGTTCTGGCGCTGCACGTACTGCACCGCGCGCCGGACCCGTGACGGCAGGGTCGACTCGTACGGCTCGGCGCGCAGCGCCTTCATCAGCGAGACGCACATCGCGACGATGACGAGCAGGAAGACGCCGCCGACGATGATCACGAGGTTCTGCAACGCGGTGAGCCCCGCCCTCAGGTCGTCGCCGCCGGACCACAGGAGCACCGAGGCGATGGCGCCCTGCGCCACACCCCAGAAGATGATCAGCGAGCGGTTCGGCTCTTCCTCGCCCTGCTGGCTCAGCATCCCCATGACGATCGAGGCGGAGTCGGCGCCGGTGATGAAGAAGATCGCGATGAGGAAGATCGCCAGGACCACGGTGGCGGAGGCCAACGGGTACTCCCGGAGGACCGTGAAGAGGATGCTCTCGGTGCCCTCGTCGGCGAGCGTCGTGCCGAGGTCCTGACCCTTGTTGAGCTGGAGGTCGAACGCGGACCCGCCCATGATCGAGAACCACACCAGGGAGACGAGGCTCGGGACGACGATCACGTAGCCGACGAACTGGCGGATCGTGCGGCCCTTCGAGATCCGGGCGATGAACATGCCGACGAACGGCGTCCACGAGACCCACCAGGCCCAGTAGAAGATCGTCCAGCCGTTGAGCCATGCGGCCTGGTCCTCGTCGAAGGCGCCGGTGCGGCCGCTCATCGTCGGCAGCTGCGTGAGGTAGGCGCCGATCCCCTCGGTGAAGGTGCTGAGGATGAACACCGTCGGCCCGACCACGAAGAGGAACAGCACGAGGACGACCGCGGCGACGGCGTTGGCGTTCGACAGGAACTGCACGCCCCTCTCGATGCCGGTCACGGCCGAGACGACGAAGCACGCCGTGAGCACCCAGATCACCAGCACCGCGAGGGCCACGCTCTTGCTGGAGCCGTCGAACACGTTGTCCAACCCGCCGGTGATCTGCAGGGCGCCGAGCCCGAGCGACGTCGCGGAGCCGAACAGCGTCGCGAAGATCGCGACGACGTCGATCGCCTTGCCGGGCGCGCGTCCGGCGGCGTCGCCGATCAACGGTCGGAACGTCGCGGAGATGAGGTTGCCGTAGCCCTTGCGGTAGGCGAAGTACGCGATCGACAGCCCGATCACCGCGTAGATCGCCCAGGGGTGCAGCCCCCAGTGGAAGAAGGTGTACTCCATCGCGAGCCGCGCAGCCTCGGGCGTGCCGGGTTCCGCCATCCCCATCGGGGGAGTGTTGAGGTGGGTGAGCGGCTCGGCGACGCCCCAGAAGATCAGCCCGATGCCCATGCCGGTCGCGAACATCATCGATACCCAGGAGAAGGTGCTGAACTCGGGCTCGGAGTCGTCGGGCCCCAACCGGATGTTGCCGTAGCGGCTGAGCGCGAGGTACGCCGAGAAGACGACGAACGCGGCAGTGGTGAGCACGAAGAACCACCCGAAGCTCTTCTCGAGCCAGGTCAGGGTGTCGGTCGTGACCTCGCCCATCCCCTCAGGCGTCAACGCGCCCCAGAGCACGAAGGCCAGGACGGCGGCCGCCGCCACCCCGAACACCACCTTGTCGAGGGACCGGCGCCCAGAGTCTCCGGGTCGCGGCCCTGGGTCGGCCCCGGTGCTCGTCCTTCTCGCGGTGTCCGTCATGGCTGCCTCCGGGTGCATCGACAACGCAGTCCTTGGTCACCCTGCGACCGGTCGGGTCGGATGTCAACGACCGGCGTTGCGTACAGCGCATTCAAGTGTGTATGGCGCAACGCCGCCCTCCGTGGTTATCGTCGTCCGAACCCCGGTGCAGGGCGTGCTCCGGAGGGTCACCCGAACCTGGAGGGTCACCATGCGCATCCTGGTAGCGGACCGGCTCCCCGAGCACTTCGTCACGACGATGCACAGCGCGGGCCACCAGTGCGTGTGCCGGCCCGAGCTGACCGGCGAGTCGCTGCCGGACGCGGTCGACGACGCCGAGGTGCTCGTGGTCCGCAGCACCAAGGTCACCGCCGAGACGCTGGCGAGGGCGGAGTCCCTGCGGCTGGTCGTCCGCGCCGGGTCGGGCACCAACACCATCGACTGCGACGAGGCCACCCGCCGCGGCGTGCTCGTCGCCAACGTGCCCGGCCGCAACGCGGTCGCGGTGGCGGAGCTGACGATGGGGCTGCTCCTGGCAGTGGACCGGGCGATCCCCGACAACGTCGGCGAGCTTCGGGCGGGCCACTGGGACAAGAGCCGGTTCAGCAAGGTGGGCCAGGGGCTCCAGGGTCGGCGGCTCGGAATCGTCGGGCTCGGGAACATCGGCCTCGCCGTCGCCGAACGCGCCGCGGCGTTCGGGATGCCGCTGCTCGCGCAGGCGAAGGGCTCCCGCTCCCCGGAGGCACTGCGCCGCATCGAGCGGCTCGGCATCTCGCTCGTGCCCGACCTGGTGACGCTCGCCTCGGGGGTCGACGTCCTGACCCTGCACGTCCCCCTGAACGACGAGACGCGGGGGATGGTGGGCGCGGAGGTGCTCGACGCGCTGCAACCGGGCGTCCTGGTGAACACCTCCCGCGCCGAGGTCGTCGACACCGAAGCCCTGCTCGCCCGGCTGGATGCCGGCACGCTGAGAGCGGGGCTGGACGTCTTCCCCGACGAGCCCGGCTCGGGCACCGCGGAGTGGCGATCACCGTTGGCCACCCATCCGGCCGTCGTCGGCACCCACCACATCGGTGCCTCGACCGAGCAGGCGCAGGAGGCCGTGGTGGCCGGGGTCGTCGAGGTGGTCAACGCCTTCGCCGCGGGCCAGCTGCTCAACGTGGTCAACCCGCCGCCGGTGCGGAGCGGAGCCGCGTCGTGACCCGCCACTGCGCCACGGGATGATGCGCTGATGAGCAGCAGCCCCGGGGAGCTCCCACGGCGTACGGCGTTGGTGGCCCCGGTCTGCGGGCGGGTCGTGACCGAGCCGTGGGCCGCACGCGTGGTCAGCCCGCTGCACGACGCCCTGGGGGACGACGAACGGCGCGCGTTGCTGCGCGACCACCCCGACAGCTACCTGCACGTGACGAGCGACCCGGCCGTGCTGCCCGCGACCCTCGACCACGCGGCGGCCGAGGCCGCCCAGGCCGACGCGTTGGAGAGGCTGCTCCGGCTCGGCGCCTACCGGCACCTCGACGAGCCGGCGTTCTTCGTCTACGAAATGCGCGAAGGGGGATCACAGCACACCGGCGTCGTGGGCGGCGTCGACCTGGCGGGGTTCGCCGACGGCACCGTGCTCGGCCACGAGGGTGTGCAGCCGGCGAGGGTGGAGGCGCTGGTGCGCCACTACGAGCGGGTGCCGTTGCGCTCCGAGCTGGTTGCGCTGTTCCACGACTCCGACGCGGAGCTCGCCGCCCTGGTCGCCCGGGTCAGCCGGGCGGCGCCGCTGCTCGAGTTCACCGACGTCGGCGGGGTCCAGCAGGCGGTGTGGCAGGTCGGTCCTGACGAGTCGGAGGAGCTGGCCCGGCGGCTCGAGGAGCACCGGCTCTACGTCGCCGACGGTCACCACCGGATCGCCGCGGCGCGCCGCCGGTGGGACCGCGACGGCCGGCCGGCGGGGCGGTCGCTGCTCTCCGCGATCTACCCTCAGGACCAGCTCGCGCTGCACTCGTTCCACCGCCGGGTGAGGGGTCCGGTCGACGGGGGACGGCTGCTGGACGGGCTCGCTGCCGCGTTCGACGTACGCCGTGGGGGTGGGGCGTCACCCGAGCCGGGCTCGCTCGGCCTCTACGCCGCAGGGGAGTGGCACCTGCTCACGCCGCGGGAGCGACCCCGCGCCGCCGGGGTCGCGGGGCTCGACGTCACGCTCCTCGACGAGCAGGTCCTCGGCCCGGTCCTCGGGATCCGACGTGACGACCCCCGGCTCGAGCACGTCCCGGCGTTGCGGGAGCTGTCCCCGACGGTGCGGGCCTGCGACGAGGACGGCGGGGTGCTGTTCACGCTCCGGGCGCCCGGCGTCGAGACCCTGGTGTCCGTCGCGGAGCGCGGCGAGGTGATGAGCGCGAAGACGACGTACGTGCGGCCGAAGCCGCGCACCGGGATCTTCCTCCAGTAGGAGCTACGGGCCTTCGGGAGCGGCGAAGCCGAGCTGCTTGTCCACGACGTTGCGGAACGGCTCGCCGGCCAACCACCGCTGGGCGTTGTCCGCGAACTGGCGCGCCAACGTGTGCTCGTCGCCCACCACGTCGCCCGACATGTGCGGCGAGACGACGACCCCGGGGGTGGTCCACAGCGGGTGCTCGGAGGGGAGCGGCTCGGTGCGGAAGACGTCGAGCGTGGCCCCGGCGAGCCGGCCGCCCTCCAGGGCCGCTACGAGTGCGTCCTCGTCCACGCTGAGCCCTCGCCCCGCGCTGACGAGGTGGGCCGTCGGCTTCATCCGGGCGATGACCTCCTCGTCCACGAGGTCGCGCGTCGCCTCGGTCAGCGGCGCGAGGAGCACGACGTGGTCGGCCCAGCCGACGTGGTCGGCGAGCTCCGAGCTCGCCACGACGCGGTCGAAGTCGGGGTCCGCGTCCCGCGCGGTGCGACCGGCGCCACGCACCGCCATCCCGACCGCCCGCAGCAGCCGCGCCGTCTCCCGGCCGATCGATCCCGTGCCGACCACCAGCACGGTGCTGCCGACCACGGTCGTGGTGTCGCGCCGCTCCCAGGTCCGGGCCCGCTGCAGGTCGTAGGTCAGGTGCAGCTGCTTGGCATGCGCCAGGATCGCGGCGAGGACGTACTCCGCCATCGGCCGGTCGAAGGCACCGCGGGCGTTGGTGAGCACGACGTCCGAGTCGCGGAGCGCGTCGAACAGCAGCCCGTCGACTCCGGCGTAGGTGTAGTGGACCCACTGGAGCCGGGTCGCGCGTGACCAGGCCGCTTCGAGGGTCCCGGCCGGTGCGCTCCAGTGGAGCAGGGCCCGTGCATCGGGCAGCGCGACGGGGAGCTCGGCCGGGCCGACGTACCGCAGGTCGACGCGGCTCTCGAGAGGCGCGAGCCGCTCGGCCGGCGGACGCTCGCCGTCGCAGAGGACGACGACGACCGGACGGGTGCTCGCGTCGTCGGGTCGGGGGTGCATGGGCTCACCCTGCCGCACGGCCCGGCGGGCAACTCACCGGGTCGGCTGCTCCCTGACCGAAGGGTCGCCGGCCAGCGGTGTCCCCAGCACCAGGTCGACATCGCGTGCGGTGTCGAGGACGGTGATCGCCCGGGCGCCCATCAGCCCCTCCCGGGCGGCGACGGTGACGACGTAGCGGCCGTTGGAGGGGCGGGGCATCGCGTAGTGGCCGTCGTGGTCGGTGCGCAGCGACCCGACGACCTCGCCCGTGTGGCGGGTCAGCACGACGAGAGCGTCGACGATCGGGACGCCGTCCGCATCGGTGACGGTCCCCTCGAGCGTGAGCCGGTCGCGCAGCCCGATCAGGGGGAGCGGCTCGCTGTTGTCGAGGTGCATGATCCGCGACCGGGGGCGCCAGCCGTCCGCGGTGGTCACGACCAGGTAGTCGCCGGCGTCGGGGATGGCCACGGAGAAGCGCCCCTCGGTGTCCGCCTGCCCCCAGTCGATGGCCCCGCCGTCCGGGGTGAGCACGGTGACGACCGCCCCACGGATCGCCCGCCCCTTCGGGTCGACGACCTGGCCCTTCACCACCTGGGACGTCGCGCCGGTGACCTCCGCCCCGGAACGGTCGGCCCCCACGGCGTACTCCCGCATGCGCAGCATCGGGACGCCGAGCGCCACGGTGACCGCTGACGAGCCGGCCGCCAGCCAGAAGATCGTGGTGAGCCCCTGCAGCGTGGGCCACACCTGCCCACCGACGGTGGTGACGGCCGCCGAGGTGATCGCGGCGGTCGCGGCGCTGGCCGTCGAGGTGCCCAGCGAACGGAGCAGCACGTTGAGCCCGTTGGCCGACGCGGTCTCGGTGATGGGCACCGCGCGCATGATCAGCGTCGGGAGCGCGCTGTACACCAGGGCTGTGCCGATGCCGACCAGCACCGAGCCGACGACCACCTCGCCCAGGCTCCCGCTGTAGTAGACCCGGCCGACGTACGTCGTCGCCATGATCGCCGCGCCGGTGATCAGCGTGGTCTGCGGGCCGAGCCTGCGCGTCAACGACGCCGACACCGGTGCCATGAGCCCGAACGCCGCCGCGTTGGGCACCATCCACAGCCCCGCGTGCAGCACGTCGAGCCCCAGGCCGTACCCGGTCTCCTCGGGCAGCTGGAGGAGCTGCATCGAGACGAGCATGTTGGCGTACATCGCGAACCCGGCGAAGACCGAGGCGACGTTGACGATGAGGACCGCACGGCGGGACGCGACCCGCACGTCGATCAACGGGTTCGGCGTCCGCAGCTCGAGCGGCACCCACGCCGCGAGCATCACCAGCCCGGCGGCCGCGACGCCGAGGGTGAGGGGCGAGGTCCAGCCCCACTGGCCACCCTTGGTGAGCGCGACCAGGATCGCGCTCAGGCTCAGCGAGAGCAGGAGCGCGCCCCGCAGGTCGAACGCACCGCCGGTCCGCACCGGGGACTCCGGGATCAGTGCCCTGGCCCCTGCCATGAGCACGACGCCGACGACACCGGTCAGCCAGAAGCAGGCGTGCCAGTCGAGGTGCTCGCTGATCACCCCGGACAGCGGGAGCGCGGCGCCGGCGCCGATCGCGAGCGTGGCGCTCATCATCGCCACGCCGAGCGGCACCCGGTCGCGAGGCAGCTCGTCGCGCATGATCGCGATGCCGACGGGGACCAGCGCCATCCCCACGCCCTGCAGGGCTCTCGCCGTGATCAGCAGCGGCAGCGCCTCGCTGAGGGCCCCGAGCAACGACCCGGCCACCGAGACCGCCAGGGCGACCATCATCATCCGGCGCTTGCCGTGCATGTCCGCGAGCCGGGAGACGGTGGGGGTGGCGACAGCGCCGCTCAGCAGGGTGGCCGTCACGAGCCAGGACGCGTTGTCCACCGAGGTGTCCAGCAGCTCGGGCAGCTCGGCGAGCAGCGGCAGGAGCAGGGTCTGCTGGAGCGAGACCACCGTCCCGCACAGGGACAGCATCACGACGATCAGGGTCGGGTTGCCGCGGACCGCCGGTCCGGCGGCCCGTTCGGTCGCCGGCGCGTGGTCGGTCGGCACTCTGGTCTCCCTCACCCCAGCTCCAGGTACTCCCGCAACGAGCTCATCGCTTCTTCCAGCAGGTCGGTGAGCGACGCCTCCTCGTCCGCCAGCCACAGCTGGTAGCCGGAGAGTGCCAGCGCCAGGGACACCTGGCTGACGGTCTCCGGGAGCAGGCCGTCGGGGCGCAGCTCCAGCCGCTGCGCGACGTACTCCGCGATGACCTGGCGCCAGTCCGCGTACCGCAGGACGGAGTGCGCCTGCAGCGCCGGCGTGCGGAGGAGCAGCTCCATCCGCTCACGGTGCGGCGGGTCGGCCTCGGGGTCGAACCGGTTGAACTCGACGACGCCGCGGTGGACCGCCTCCCACACCGGCAGGTCGTCCGGCATCCCGGCGAGGATCGAGCGGAACCCGTCCAGCGTCCGGTCGAACTGTCCCCACGGGATGTCGTTCTTGGAGTCGAAGTAGCGGAACAGCGTGCGTCGGCCGACCCCCACGGCCTCCGCGATCGCGTCGAGAGTGGTCCCCTCGAAGCCGCGCTCCGCGAACAGCCGGAACGCAGCGCGCTCGATGTCCGCGTGGCTCGTGACCACCGGTCTGCCGCGGCTGCTCATGACGGCCCGAACACTAGCGACAGGAAGGGTCTTCCCTTGTGACCACGAGTGCCGTTAGGGTGTCGCCACCCACTATTGGCACCGAGTGTCGAAACACGAGGAGGATCCATGAGCGAGCCCCAGGAGCCCCAGGTCGAGGCCGAGCTGTCGGCCACCGACCTCATCGAAGAGGTCTCGATCGACGGCATGTGCGGCGTCTACTGATGCTCGACGAGCCCTGGACCATGTCGCCGTCGGTCGAGCTGCGGCCCGAGCCCTTCGGCGCCCTCGCCTACCACTTCGGGAACCGGAAGCTGACCTTCCTCAAGCGTCCCGAGCTCGTCGTCGTGGTCCAGGGGCTCGCCGACCAGCCCGACGTCCGCTCGGCGCTCGAGCAGGCCGGCGTCCCGGCCCACCAGCACGACGCCTACGTCACCGCGCTCCGCGGCCTCGCGGCCGCCGACATGATCCGTCCCCGCACCCAGGAGGCCGCGGCATGACCGCCACCCTCGACCACCACGCCGCCAACAGCACCGTCAACGGCACCGTCGACCGTCCTCTCGACCTCTCCCTGGTCCAGCAGTTCGAGCTCGGGCTCGACGCGCCCATCTGCCTGACCTGGGAGCTCACCTACGCGTGCAACCTCGAGTGCGCGCACTGCCTCTCGTCCTCGGGGCGCCGCGACCCCCGCGAGCTCACGACCGAGCAGTGCGAAGCCGTCATCGACGAGCTTCAGCGGATGAAGGTCTTCTACGTCAACATCGGCGGCGGCGAGCCGACGATCCGTCCCGACTTCTGGCACCTGCTGCAGTACGCCGTCGACCACCAGGTCGGCGTCAAGTTCTCGACCAACGGCGTGCGGATCACGCCCGAGCGTGCGGCGTTCCTCGCCTCCACCGACTACGTGGACGTGCAGATCTCGCTCGACGGCGCGACGCCGGAGGTCAACGACTACGTCCGCGGCCCGGGCTCCTACGACACCGCGATCAAGGCGCTGGAGAACCTCGCTGCCGCCGGGTTCAAGGACGCCAAGATCTCCGTGGTCGTGACCCGGCAGAACGTCACCCAGCTCGACGAGTTCAAGGCGCTCGCTGACCGCTACGGCGCGACGTTGCGGCTCACCCGGCTGCGCCCCAGCGGTCGCGGCGCGGACGTCTGGGACGAGCTGCACCCGCTGCCCGAGCAGCAGAAGGGGCTCTACGACTGGCTGGTCGCCAACGGCGAGGACGTGCTGACGGGTGACTCGTTCTTCCACCTCTCGGCCTACGGCCCGGCAGACGGAAGTGGAGCGCTGCCGGGGCTGAACCTCTGCGGCGCGGGGCGCGTGGTGTGCCTGATCGATCCCATCGGCGACGTCTACGCCTGTCCTTTCGCCATCCATGACAATTTCTTGGCCGGCAACGTGCTGTCCGACGGTGGCTTCCAGCAGGTCTGGCAGCAGTCCGAGCTGTTCCGTGACCTCCGCTCGCCGCAGACCGGTGGCGCGTGCGCGTCGTGCTCGTTCTTCGACTCCTGCCGCGGTGGGTGCATGGCGGCGAAGTTCTTCACCGGCCTCCCGCTCGACGGCCCGGACCCCGAGTGCGTCCAGGGGTACGGCGAGCAGGCGCTGGCAGGGGACCGGATCCTCCCGGCCCCCAGCCAGGACCACTCGCGCGTCGCCCCGGGCCGCAACCAGCCCGTGATGCTCCAGCTGTCCCGGCGCCCGGACCTGACCGCCGCGCCGGTCTCGGCCTGCGCCGAGAGCCCGCTGGCCGGCTTCACCCCCTGAGACGAGGACGACGATGCCCAAGCCCGAGTGGCTCACCAACCCCTGGAAGCAGAACCCCTGGTTCGAGTCGGTGGCGGTCGCGCAGCAGCGTGCGCGGAAGCGGCTCCCCGAGCCGGTGTACGCCGCTCTCGTCGCCGGCTCCGAGCGCGGCCAGTCGATGAGCGACAACGAGGCGGCTTTCCGCGAGCTCGGCTTCGCGCCGCACGTCGCGGGCCAGCAGGCCAAGCGCGACCAGGCGACCACCGTGCTCGGCCAGCAGATCTCGCTGCCGGTGATCATGTCGCCGACCGGGGTGCAGGCCGTGCACCCCGAGGGCGAGGTCGCGGTCGCGCGCGCCGCCGCCGCACGGGGCACCGTGATCGGGCTGAGCAACTTCGCCAGCCGCTCGGTCGAGGAGGTCGTGGCGGCGAACCCGCAGACCTTCTTCCAGATGTACTGGACCGGTGACCGCGACGTCATGGTGCAGCGGATGGAACGTGCACACGCGGCCGGCGCCCAGGCGTTGATCGCCACCCTCGACTGGTCGTTCTCGATGGGGCGTGACTGGGGCAGCCCCGAGATCCCCGAGAAGGTCGATCTCAAGACCGCCGTACGGATGGCGCCGAAGGTGCTCCGCAAGCCGCGGTGGCTCGCCTCCTTCGCCCGTGACCTGCCCGACCTCACCGCGCCCAACCTGGCGGCGCCCGGCGAGGGCAAGGGGCCGACCTTCTTCGGCGCCTACTACGAGTGGATGACCACGCCGCCGCCCACCTGGGACGACGTGCGGTGGATGCGGGAGCAGTGGGCGCAGCTCTCCGGCAGGCCGTTCATGCTCAAGGGCGTCTGCCGCGTCGACGACGCCCTGCAGGCCGTCGACTGCGGGGTCGACGCGATCTCGGTCTCCAACCACGGCGGCAACAACCTCGACGGCACGCCGGCCCCGATCCGGGTGCTTCCCTCGGTCGTCGACGCCGTCGGCGACCAGGTCGAGGTCCTGCTCGACGGAGGCATCCGGCGGGGCAGCGACGTCGTCAAGGCCCTCGCGCTGGGGGCGCGGGCAGTCATGATCGGCCGCGCCTACCTCTGGGGGCTGGGCGCGAACGGCCAGGCCGGCGTCGAGAACGTCCTCGACATCCTGCGCGGCGGCATCGACTCGGCGCTGCTCGGGCTCGGGCTCTCCTCGGTCCACGAGCTCACGCCGGAACACCTCGTCATCGCGCCGGGGTTCGCCCGCGAGCTCGGGGTCCCGCGCCGCTCATGAGGCTCGCCGACGCGACCTGGCCGGAGGTGACCGGCGCCCCGCTGGTGCTGGTCCCGGTCGGCTCGCTGGAGCAGCACGGGCCGCACCTGCCGCTGGACACCGACGCCACGATCGCCGTGGCCGTGGCCGAGGGAGCCGCCGCCCGGCTGGGCGCACTCGTCGCGCCGCCGGTCGTCTACGGCAGCAGCGGCGAGCACCAGTCGTTCGCCGGCACCTCCTCGATCGGCACGCCGGTCCTGCGCGACCTCGTGGTCGAGCTGGTGCGGTCGATGCGCACCTGGGTCGGGCGGGTCGTCCTCGTCAACGCCCACGGCGGGAACCTCACGGCGATCGTGGGTGCGGTCGCCCAGCTCGTGCACGAGCAGCACGACGTCGCGTGGGTGCCGTGCGCGACCGAGGAGGTGGACCTGCACGCCGGCGTCACCGAGACCTCGCTCATGCTCCACCTGCGGCCGGGCTCGGTGCGGCTCGACCGCGCGGAGGCCGGCGACACGCGTCCGCTCGCCGAGATCCTGCCCGCGCTGGTCGAAGGCGGCATCGCGGCGGTGTCCGCCAACGGCGTGCTCGGCGATCCCGCCGGCGCCACCGCCCAGCGCGGTGCTGAGCTCCTCGAGACGATGGTCGCCGACACCGTCGCCGCGGTGCGCGACGGCCGCGCCGACGAGCGGGGCAGGCTCGTGTACCACGTCCACACCGGCTGACCATGGCGCTCGCGGTGCGGCTCCACGACGACGTCCGGGTCGCACCGGTGGTCGTCCGGGCGGGCCGCGTGCTCCGGCTCTCGCCCGCCGCGCGCTCGCTGCTCGACGGTCGCGAGGTGGAGGCCACCGACCCGGCTCGAGCCGCCTTGGTGGAGCGGCTGCTCGACCTCGACCTCGCCCGGGTCGTGGGAGGTCGTGCCACGCTGCCGCTCGACCTGCTGACCGTCGTCGTACCCGTGCACGACGACGCGCGGCGCGTCGACCGGCTGCTGGCGGCCCTGGCCGGGGTGCGAGTCGTGGTCGTGGACGACGCGTCGCCCGACGGGGCAGCCCTCGACGACGTGGTACGCCGTCACGGTGCCGAGCTGCTCCGTCTGGAGGTGAACCGCGGACCCGCCGCAGCCAGGAACACCGGGCTGCGGTCCGTCACCACGCCGTACGTCGCGTTCGTCGACGCCGACGTGGTCGTCACCCCGGAGACCCTGCAGGAGCTGCTCGGGGAGCTCGCCGACCCGGGCGTGGCTGCGGGCGCACCCCGGGTGCGGACGCGGCACGGGCGGCGCTGGTTCGAGCGGTACGAGGACGCTCGCGGCTCGCTCGACCTGGGGCCGGCGTCGGCGACGGTCCGCACGATGTCGCCGGTGACCTACCTCCCGTCGGCATGCCTGGTCGCCCGCGCCGACGCGCTCGCTGACGGCTTCGACGAGCGGTTGATGGCGGGCGAGGATGTCGACCTCGTCTGGCGGCTCCTCGCGGACGGGCGGCGGGTCCGTTACCGCGCCGACGTCCACGCCTGGCACGACCACCGCACGACGGTGCGCGGCTGGCTGGGCCGCAAGGTCACCTACGGCCGGAGCGCGGCACCGCTCGCCCGGCGCCACGGAGCCACGGTCGCGCCGGCAGTGCTCTCCGTCCCGTCGGCGGCGCTCGCCGTCGCGGCTGCGGCACAGCGCCGGTGGAGCCTGCCGGCCGTGGTCGCGCTCCTCGTCCGGTCGTACGTCGACGTGGGCCGGGCCCTCCCCGACACCACGCCACGGCAGCGCGTCGAGCTGGTCGCCTTCGGGGTCCGAACCACGGCGAGCCAGGTGGCCGCCCTGCTCCTGCGCCACTGGTGGCCGCTGGCGGTCGTGCTCTCCACCCGCTCGGCGCGGATCGGGCGGCTGGTGGCCGTGGCCGCGGTGGCCGACGCCGTCATGGCCCACCGGAAGACCCGCCCGGCGCTCGACCCGGTCCGGTTCGCCGTGGGCCGCCGGCTCGACGACCTCGCCTACGGCGCCGGGGTCTGGTCGGGAGCGGTGCGCGAGAGGTCGCTCCGGTGCCTCCTGCCGACCCGTCCGCCGCGGACGGCGAGGCCGTCGTGAGCCACGACTACGTGGTCGTCGGCGCCGGCGCGGCCGGCTGCGTGCTCGCCGAACGGCTGTCCGCGGACCCTGCGGTGTCGGTGCTCCTCGTCGAGGACGGCGGCCGCGGCCGCAGCCCGCTGCTCACCGTCCCGCGCGCCTTCGCCTACGCGCTCCGCTCCGACCGGCACGTCCACCGCTACCGGACCCGTGCGACCGACGGCGTGCCGGCCGAGTGGTGGACCCGCGGTCGCGGCTTGGGCGGCTCCACCGCGGTCAACGGGCTGATGTACGTGCGGGGCGCCGTGCCGGACTTCGACGCGCTCGTCGACGACGGGAACGAGGGCTGGGGCTGGGACGAGGTGCTGGCGGCCTACCGCCAGATCGAGGACCACGCGCTCGGCGCCTCGGACACCCGCGGCGCCGGCGGGCCCCTGGCGGTGTCCGTGCCCGCCTCCGGCGACCCGGTCAGTGCTGCCGTGGTCGCTTCGGCGGAGGCGCGCGGGCTCCGCGTCGTCGACGACGTGAACGCGAGCGACGACGACCGCATCGGGTTCACCCCGGCGACCATCGCACGCGGCCGCCGGGTCAGCGCCGCGACCGCGTTCCTGCGTCCGGCGCTGCGCCGCCCCAACCTCACCGTCGCCACCGGAGTCCGCGCCGATCGGTTGCTGCTGCAAGGCACGAGGGCCGTCGGCGTCGTGCTGCGCCGAGGCGCCCGCGTCGAGGCCGTCCGGGCCCGCCGCGAGGTCGTCGTGGCCGCCGGCGCCCTCGAGAGCCCGTTGCTGCTCGAGCGCTCGGGCATCGGGCACCCGGACGTGCTGCGCGCGGCAGGCATCGACGTGCGGGTGGCGAGCGAACGCGTGGGGGAGGGACTCGTCGAGCACCGCGGGATCAGCATGCAGGTGCGGTTCCGTGACGGGGCGGGGCTCGACGGGCGGCTCGACACCCGGGCCCGCCGGATCCGCGAGGCGGCGCGTTACTTGCGCACGAGGCAGGGGCCCCTCGCCACCAGCGGTTACGACGTCGTGGCCCAGCTCCGCTCGACGCCCGACCTCGACCGCCCCGACCTCCAGGCCGTGTGGGTCCCGATCGCGGTCGACGAGACGTCCCCGCACCTCGCCCCGGCGCCGTACTCCGGGCTGCTGTTCACTGGCTACGCCCTGCGGCCGACCTCGGCGGGCTCGGTCCACGTGTCCGCCGCCGCCCCGGAAGCCCCGCCGCTCATCGAGCCGCGCTTCCTCGAGCACCCCGCGGAGCAGCGCGCAACCGTGGCCGCGGTGCGCCACGCGCGGGAGGTGGTGGGGACCTTCGACCTCGCCGACCTCGTCGAGCGTGAGGTCTTCCCCACGGCATCGGTCTCGACCGACGACGAGGTCGTCGCGCACGCCCGCGCCCACGGCGGCGGGATCTACCACGCCGTCGGCTCCTGCGCGATGGGCTCCGTCGCGGACGCCGACCTCCGGGTCCGGGGCGTCGACCGGCTCCGCGTGGTCGACGCCTCCGTGCTACCGAGGCAGGTCTCGGGTAACACCGCGGCCCCGGTTATGGCGCTGGCCTGGCTGGCGGCGAGCCGCATCGCTGCGCAATAAACTGTTGACAGTTGACACGGGCGCGATCAAGAATGAAGCCTCCTCGCACCGCCATGCAGCTTCGCGCGCGAGGGCGGGAACGGTCCCGACCGAGGACCGCAGCCACGTCAACAGGAGGTGCCCCATGGGGGATGGGCCGAGCTCAGCACTGTCGCGCGACGGGACGTTCTCGCAGCGCACCGAAGGAGTGCTGCGCGAGCTGATCCTGGACGGGACGATCCCGCCGGGCGAACGGCTCAACGAGGTGGCGCTCGCGTCGGCCCTCGGGATCAGCCGCGGCCCGCTGCGCGAGGCGATCCAGCGGCTCGCCGGCGAGGGGCTGTTGACGATCATCAGCCACCGGGGGGCCTTCGTCCGCACCTTCGAGGAGCGGGAGATCGCCGAGCTCTACGACCTGCGCACGGCCTACGAGATGTACGCCGCCCGGCTGGTGTGCGAGCGTGCGAGCGACGAGGATCTCGAGCAGCTCGGCGAGTTCGTGGCCGCGACCGGCGACGAGATGTCCGGCGGGCGCTACCCCTCGGGGCGCGACTTCCACCGCCGCCTGCTGTCGCTCGCGGACAGCGCCGCGCTGGAGCGGGCCGCCGCCGAGACCCAGGCCCAGATCTCCCTCGCCCGGTCGATCTCGGCCAGCCGGCCCGTCCGCGCCAAGGAGGCGCTGGACGAGCACGCGGACATCGTGGCCGCACTCCAGTCCCGCTCTGCCGACGACGCTGCGCGCGCCGTCCGTGAGCACCTCGACCTCGCACGCCGGAGCGCGATGAACGCGCTGGGATTCACCGGCGAACGCTGAAAGGACACATGACCAGCATGGCCAGCACTCTCGGGCTCCGGGCCCTGATCGAACGTTCCTCCGGGCCCCTCATCCTCCCGGGGGCACCGAACGCGCTGACCGCGCGCGTCGTCGAGCAGTCCGGGTTCGAGGCGCTCTACGTCTCGGGCGCCGGCGTCACCAACAGCTACCTCGGCGTGCCCGACCTCGGGCTCCTGTCGGTCACCGAGCTCGTCAGCCACGTCGCCGCGATGGCCGAGGCGGTCTCCATCCCGCTCGTCGTCGACGCCGACACCGGGTTCGGCAACGCGCTCAACGTCCAGCGCACCGTCCGCCAGCTGGAGCGCGCGGGCGCCGCGGCCATCCAGATCGAGGACCAGGTCAGCCCGAAGAAGTGCGGTCACTTCGCGGGCAAGGACGTCGTCTCCCGCGAGGAGATGGTCGGCAAGATCAAGGCTGCGGTCGACGCCAGGCTCGACCCCGAGATGCTGGTCATCGCCCGCACCGACGCGCTGGCGACCGAAGGGCTGGAGGCGGCCTGCGAGCGTGCGGCGGCGTACTCCGAGGCGGGCGCCGACATCCTCTTCGTCGAGGCTCCCCGGACCCTGGAGCAGATGGCGTACGTCGTGCGCACCGTGCCCGGCATCCACATGGCCAACATGGTCGAAGGGGGGTTGACCCCCCTCACGACCCGCCAGGAGCTCGGCGAGCTCGGGTTCTCCATCGCCCTCTACGCCAACGCGGCGATGCGCGGTGCCGTGGCCGGTGCCCGCCGGGTCATGGAGCACCTGCTCACCCACGGGGACACCAAGGAGGCGGCCGACCTCATGATCACCTGGGCCGACCGTCAGGAGCTCGTGCGCAAGCCGGAGTTCGACGAGCTCGACCGGCGCTACGCCGCCGACCTCGTGGGGCAGGAGGCGTCGGCGTGACCACCACCATCCACGACACGCGGCTCAGCGGCGGCCGGGTCTACCTGCACGGCAGCGGCGTCTCGGACGTCGACCTCCTGATCACCGACGGCAGGATCGCGGGCATCGTCTCTCGCGACTCCGACGCGCAGGCGCGCGAGGTCGTGTCCCTCGGCGGCAAGCTCGTGCTGCCCGGCGCGATCGACCCGCACGTGCACCTCGGCAAGGACATCCGCGTGCCGCGCGACCCCGACGACGCCCGGCTGGAGACGGCCTCCGCGGTCAACGGCGGGATCACCACGATGCTCGTCTACCTGATGAGCGGCGACCCCTACGAGACGGTCGTCCCCGGTGCCCAGGCGGTCATGGAGCAGGACTCCTACACCGACTTCGGCTTCCACATCTGCGTCGGCACCGACGACCACGTGCACGACATCCCGGCCTACATGCGCGAGTTCGGGATCTCCAGCTTCAAGTTCTTCATGAATTTCAAGGGCGAGGAGGGCGCGTACCTAGGGCTTCCCGGCAACGACGACGGCTACATGTACGACGTGCTCGGGACGGCTGCCGACAGCGGCGCGATGATCAACCCGCACCCCGAGAACATCGAGCTGGTGTGGAAGCTCAAGAACCGCCCGATCGACGAGTCGCGCGGCCCGTTGAGCGCCTGGAACCAGTCCCGGCCGTCGTTCGTGGAGGCGGAGGCGGTCCAGCGCGTGGCCTACATGGCCGAGATCACCGGTGCGTCGGTCTACGCCGTGCACACCAGCAGCCGCCTTGCCCTGGAGGCGATGGAGCGGCAGCGCCGCTCGTACGAGAACCTCTTCGTCGAGACCTGCACGCAGTACCTCACGCTGACGACCGACGCCGGATGCGGCACCTACGGCAAGGTCAACCCGCCGATCCGCGAGCGGGACGACCTCGAGACGCTGTGGACCGCCCTCGCGGAGGGCAAGGTCGACACGGTCGGCTCGGACCACAACGCACGGCACCGCTCCGCCAAGGAGAAGGACGTCTGGTCCGCCTCCGCCGGCTTCCCGGGGACCGGGGGAGTGCTGCCGCTGACCCTGAGCGAGGGGCTGCGTCGCGGGGTGCCGCTGGACCGGCTCGTCGACGCGACGTCGACGCGCTCGGCCCAGCTGTTCGGCATGTACCCGCAGAAGGGCACCATCCGCGTCGGGTCCGACGCGGACCTCGCGGTGGTCGACCTCGACGGCAGCTACACGATCAACGCCGCGACGCAGTACTCCGGGGCGGAGTACACCCCGTGGGAGGGCACCGAGGTGCCGCTCCGCGTCATCCACACGATCGTCAGGGGCCGGTTCGCGATGCGGGACGGGGTCCTTGCCGACACCACGACAGGCCGCTATCTGCGGCGTGAGCACAGCGGCGCCACTGCACTCGCCGCGGTCCGGAACGAAGGAGCAGCATGACCGAGATCATCGACGACCTGACCCGAGAGCGGTACGACGCCGCCGGCTTCGGGCGGCCGGTCGGGCTCGGCAAGCGACCCGGCCTGCTCATCATCGACGTGCAGTACCGCACGACCGGCACCGAGCCGCGGCCGTTCGACGAGGCGATCCAGGAGTTCACGACCAGCTGTGGCGACGTGGCCTGGGACGCGGTCGGCAACATCGAGCGGCTGCTCAAGCTCTTCCGGGGGAAGGGCTGGCCGGTCCTCTATCCGTACGTCGCCCCGAAGAAGGCGTTCGACGCCGGTGCGTTGGGCGCCAAGGTTCCCGGGATCATGGACATCCCGGACAAGGGCTACGAGTTCCACCCCGCGATCGCGCCTCTCGAGGGCGAGATCCTGCTGCCCAAGCGCCACCCGAGCGCGTTCTTCGGCACACCGCTGCTGAGCTACCTGGTCCAGGCCGGCGTCGACTCCCTCGTCGTCACCGGCTGCTCGACCTCGGGCTGCGTCCGGGGGAGCGCGGTCGACGCCTTCTCCTACAACTACAAGGTGGCCGTGCCGAACGACGCGGTGTACGACCGCAGTCCGCTGGTCCACGAGGTCAACCTCTTCGACATGGGGCAGAAGTACGCCGACGTGCTGACGACCTCCGAGCTCGTCGACGCGCTCGAGGGCGTCCCGGCCCCATGACCACCACGGGAGCGCCCGGCTACATCGTCGCCGAGGTGACGGTCCACGACGGCGAGACGTACGACGAGTACCTGGAACGCAGCGCACCCGTCCTCGCGAAGTACGGTGCACGGCTGCTGGTGAACGCATTCACCGAACCGGGTGAGGTGCTGGTCAAGGAGGGCGGCCGCACCTTCGAGCGCCTCGTGGTCGTCGAGTTCGACAGCCTCGCCCGGGTCACGGAGTTCTACCACTCCGAGGACTACCAGGCCGTCGTCGGTCTCCGGCACGCGGCGGCCACCTCGCACGTCTACCACGCGACCGGGACGCCGCCCACCGCCTGAGCTCCGTCCTCCCTGCACCCCCCACCCGCCGGCCGGGGCGGTCGCTGCCGCGCGCACGCGAACGCCCGCTCTCGTGCGTTCTCAGGCGTCGGACGACCTCTGCCCGGCGTTCAGGCCTGGAGGGCTGCTTTTCGACAGTCAACTGCCGAAAGATAACTGTTGACAGTCTGTAGTCGACGACCTTAGCGTCTGCGGGACAGCCGGGGGAGAAGCCGAAGGTTCAGAGAGGTGGGTCCGATGTACGCCTGTCCGTGGTCCGACCTCCCCGAGACCGAGGGGCTGCCGAACAACTTCCGGCGCGCCGCGGCCGGACGGGAGATGAGCGTCAACCGGATCCGCTGGGTGCACCCGACCGAGCTGCCGCCCCACGTCCACGACGACGCGGAGCAGGCGATCGTCATGCTGGCCGGCCGGATCGCGTTCACGATCGACGGCGCCGACCTGGAGCTGAGCGAGGGCGACATCGCGTTCGTGCCCCGCGGGGCGGTCCACGGCGGCCGCAGCATCGAGGGCGAGGCGGAGTTCGTCGAGGTCTTCAGCCCGATGCGGGTCGACCTCCTCCCCGGGTTCCTCGGCGGCCCATCGATGCCGAAGCAGGGAGACCAGCAGTGACCCTCAAGCAGATCACCAGCCGCGTCCACGTCGAGACCGCGCACTTGGGGAGCAACAACTCGATCGTCGTGGGCGACGACGGCCTGATCCTGGTCGACAGCCCGCACCGCCCGACCGACGCCATCCGCTGGAACGAGACGGTCTCGGCGTTCGGGGAGACCCGGTTCGTGGTGAACACCGACCACCACCCGGACCACACGATCGGCAACTTCTGGCAGGGCGGCGAGGTCGTCGCGCACCAGGGCACCCGTCGGCGGCTGCTCGAGGAGCCGCCGACCCACGAGTACCTCGCCGACCTGTTCGCTCGGATCGACCCGGACGCGGTGGCGATGCTCGACACCTACCGGGTCCGCGTGCCGAACGTCGTCTTCAGCGAGCGGCTCGACCTCCACGTCGGCGGTGCGAGCCTCGAGCTCACCTTCCGCCCGGGCCACACGGCCAACAGCCTCCTCGCCTGGTTCCCCGGTGACGCCGTGATCTTCACCGGCGACATCGTGTGCGAGGCCGGGCTCCCCTCCTTCCAGGACTCGCGGCTCGTCGACTGGTTCGACGCCATCGACGCCGTCGCGGAGTACGACTTCGAGTACCTCGTGCCAGGTCACGGCGAGGTCGCTGACCGGGCGGTGGTCGACCACTACCGCCAGCTCGGTCGAGAGGTCGTCGCGGAGGTGGCAGCTGCGATCGCGGCCGGCCACTCCCGCGACCAGGCGTGCGACGAGATCCGCTTCGAGGACAACATCCACGTCGACACGGACGACTACGTCGGCTACCCCGACTCGCTCGTCGAGATGTTCCAGCGTCGGTCCATCACCCGGATCTACGACGACCTGATCGACAACCCAGAGCTCGCGAACCGCTAGCCACTCCGGGCCAACGCGACTCCCTCCACGTTCAAAGGAAGCCGATGAAGAAGCTCCGTATCGCTGCCGCGGCCACGTCCGCGCTGCTGTTCCTCAGTGCCTGCGGCGGCTCGTCCGAGGCCGGTGGCGGCGAGGCCGACACCGCCAAGGCCGAGGCCGCCAAGGAGGCGGTGGACGCCGCGAAGGCGGTCCCCGGCACCGACGACCTCGGTGAGCCGATCGACGTGTCGAAGCTCGAGGGCGAGACCATCTACTCGATCCCGATCGACAGCAAGGCCGAGTTCTACTCGGTCGGCGAGAACGCCATGAAGGCCGTCGCCGAGAAGGCCGGTGTCGAGTACAAGACGTTCCCGTCCGACGGGACGCAGACCTCGTTCCAGCAGGGCATCCAGCAGGCGATCAACGCGGACGCCGGGGCGATCCTGCTGAACGGTCCGCTGGCGGAGACGCTCGGGCCCCAGATCGACGCCGCCAAGAAGGCCGGCATCCCGGTCATCCCGCTGCACCTGAGCGACAGCGAGGGCGAGGGCACGCCGGGCCTCGAGTACGAGGCGTTCGCGCCCTTCAACCAGGCCGCCCGGCTCTTCACGCAGTACGCGATCGCGGACCTGGAGGGCGAGCCGGTGCACGCGCTCGTCATCGAGGTCTCCGAGACCGGCCCGTCCGAGGGCATGGTCCAGACGATCCAGGAGACGCTCGAGGAGGAGGGTCCGGAGGGCTCCACGACGACGGTCATCAACGCACCCGTCGCGCAGTGGTCCACCCAGGTCCAGGGGCTCGTCCAGTCAGCACTTCTGAAGGACCCGAAGATCAACGCGGTCCTCCCGATCTACGACAGCATCGCGCTGTACGCCGCTCCCGGGATCGCCCAGGCCGCCGGCGGACGCGACGTCAAGATCTACACGTTCAACGGCACGCCGGCGATCCTCAAGATGATCAAGGACGGCAGCGTCGCGGTGAACGTCGCCGAGAACCCGGACTGGGTCGCCTACGTCAACATGGACGTCGCCTTCCGGGCGATGCTCGGCGTGGACCCGATCCCGGGTGAGACCGGCCCGCTGCGGCTCATCGACGCCTCGAACGTCGACGAGACCGGCAACCCGCCGGAGAGCGGCAAGGGGTTCGGCGACGAGTACCCGGACGCCTACCTCGAGCTGTGGGGCCTGGCGTAAGTCATGTCCGACATGCAGACGGCGACGAGCAGGGGGGCGGTCACCCCCGCCTCCCTGCTCCGGGTCACCGGCCTCCACAAGGCGTTCAACGGGGTGCCGGCCCTCCGCGGCGTCGATCTCGACGTGCGGGCGGGTGAGGTCCACGGCTTGCTCGGCGCCAACGGCAGCGGCAAGTCCACCTTGATCAAGGTGCTGGCCGGCTTCCACGACGCCGACGCCGGCTCGGTGAGCATCCACGGCCGCGAGCGGCGCAGCCCCTTCGGGCCGCGCGGCCTGCGGGACGAGGGCATGGGGTTCGTCCACCAGGACCTCGGCCTCGCTCCTGCCGGCACGGTGCTCGAGCACATGGCCCTCGACTCGGCGGGTGACGCGCGTGGGCTCCGACGGGTCGACTGGAGGAGCGAGCGCCGACGCGTGCGCGACCTCCTCGACCGGTTCGACGTGCGGGTCGACGTCGACGCCACCATCGACATGCTCACCCCGGTGCAGCGGGCGATGGTCGCCGTGGTCCGCGCTGTCGGTGGACAGGAGCGCACCAGCGACTCCTCGCGTCACGGGCAGATCCTCGTCCTGGACGAGCCCACCGTCTTCCTGCCGCGTCACGAGGTCGGCCTGCTGTTCGCCCTGCTGGACCGGCTGCGCGCCAACGGCGACGCGGTGCTCCTGGTCAGCCACGACCTCGACGAGATCCTGCAGGTCACCGACCGTGTCACGGTCTTCCGCAACGGCGTCACCGCCGGCACCCGGAAGACCGCCGGCTCCACCCGTGACGACCTCGTGCAGCTGATCCTCGGCGCCCGCGACGAGCACGTCGCCAAGGGGGCGGCCGTCGTCCGCGACGACCGTCCGCCGCTGCTGTCGGCGCGCGGCCTGACGGGCAACCGGGTGGCGGGGCTCGACCTGGACCTCCACGCCGGCGAGGTGGTCGGCGTGACCGGGCTGGCGGGCTCCGGTTTCGAGGAGCTCCCCGAGCTCCTGTACGGCGCGCGTCCCGCGCGTGCCGGCGAGGTCGTCCAGGACGGGACCGTCGTCTCGCGGCTCTCGCCGGCCGAGTCGATGCGCCGCGGCGTCATCCTGATCCCGGCCGACCGCAAGGGGCAGGGCGGTGTGCTCGACCTCAGCGTCATGGAGAACATGTCGCTCCCGTTCCTGACCCGGCGCGCCAAGGGGTTCCGGATCGACTGGAAGGGCATCGAGCAGCAGGCGCAGGACGCCTGCGACCGGCTCAATGTCGTGCCGCCACGGCCGGCCGCACAGTTCGGCCACCTGAGCGGGGGCAACCAGCAGAAGGCGCTCCTCGGCAAGTGGATGGACACCCAGCCGAAGGTCATGCTGCTGAGCGAGCCCACGCAGGGCGTCGACATCGGTGCCCGCCGCGAGATCTTCAAGCTCATCCGCGCCGCGGTGGCCGACGGCATGTCGGTCCTGTGCGCCACGTCCGACTACGAGCAGCTCGTCGAGATGGCCGACCGGGTCATCGTGCTCGACGAGGGGCGGATCCAGTCCGAGCTCCACGGGGACGCCATCACCAAGGACGCGCTCGCGTCCGCCGTTTACGCAGAGGAAGCCTCGTGACCACCACACCCACGACCTCGACCCCGCAGGGCAGCAACGACGCGCGGCGCGACGTCGCCAAGCGGCCCGCCGAACCGGAGCGCTTCGCGCTCCTCGGCGTGTGGGTCCTGCTGTTCCTGGTCTTCAGCCTGATCGTCCCGGACACCTTCCCGACCACGGCGAACGTGTCGAACATGCTCGGCTCGCAGGCGACACTCCTGGTGCTGGCGCTGGGGCTCATCGTGCCGCTGCGGGCCGGCGACTACGACCTGTCGGTGGCCTCCACCCTGAACCTCGCCGCGGTCGTCGTCGCGGTGCTGAACGTCAACAAGGGCTGGAACATCTGGGCCGCAGTCCTCGCGGCGATCATCGCCGGCATGCTCGTCGGCGTCGTCAACGGGTTCATCATCACCCGCTTCGACATCGACCCGTTCATCGTGACGCTGGGCATCGGCACCGTGGTCCAGGGGCTCATCTACCAGATCTCCAACTCGGTGACGATCACCGGCGTCGACCGCTCGCTGTCCGACGTGATGCTGACCCAGCCCTTCCTCTCGATCCCGCTGGACTTCTACTACGCACTGGCCCTGTGCGTGGTCGTCTGGTACGTCTTCGACCACACCGCGTTCGGCCAGCGGCTGCTGTTCGCCGGGCAGAGCCGTGACGTGGCCAGGCTCAACGGTGTCAACGTCGCGGGGCTGCGCTGGACGGCGATGATCATCTCGGGTGGCATCGCGGGGCTGGCGGGCGTCGTCTACACCGGCACCACCGCGAGCGCGGACCCGGTCTCCGGCGCCGCGTTCCTGTTGCCGGCCTTCGCCGCCTGCTTCCTCGGCTCGACGGTGCTCAAGATCGGCCGCTTCAACCCGTGGGGCACCCTGATCGCGGTCTACTTCCTCGTCACCGGGATCACCGGCCTGCAGCTCATGGGCGCCCAGCAGTACGTCCAGCAGCTCTTCTACGGCGGAGCGCTCGTGATCGCCGTCGTCATGTCCAAGCTCGTCAAGAGCCGCGGCGAGCGCCGTCGGCGGGCCGAGGTCCGTCCGGCTGTCACGGCCTGACCCCTGCTCCTCACACACCGAAAGGCAACACCATGAAGACTCGTGCAGCAGTCATCCACGCGATCGGCGAGGAGTGGAAGGTCCAGGAGCTCGACCTCAACGAGCCGGGCGAGAACGAGGTCCGCATCAAGGTCATGGCCAGCGGGCTCTGCCACTCCGACGACCACTTCGTCACCGGGGACCTGGCGGTCGACCTGCCGATGGTCGGCGGCCACGAGGGCGCCGGGATCGTCGAGGCCGTGGGCTCGAAGGTGACCCGCGTCAAGGTCGGCGACCACGTGAGCACCCTGTTCATCCCCGCCTGCGGCCAGTGCGTCTACTGCGCCCGCGGCATGCAGTACATCTGCAACAACGGTGCCGGCATGGAGACCGGCATGGGGATGGACGGCAACCCCCACTTCCACGACGCCGACGGCAACAAGGTCGGTGGCGTCACGCGTCTGGGCACCTTCTCCAACTACCTGGTGTGCCACGAGATGCAGACCGTCAAGCTGCCGGACGACATCCCGTTCGAGCTGGCCTGCCTGGTCTCCTGCGGTGTCGCGACCGGGTACGGCGCTGCGGTCAACGGTGGCGTGAAGCCGGGTGACGTCGTCCTGGTCCTCGGGTTCGGGGGCGTCGGGGCCAACGCGGTGCAGGGTGCGCGTCACGCGGGCGCCGACCACGTCATCGTGATCGAGCCCGTGGAGGAGAAGCACAAGTGGGCGCTCGACTTCGGCGCGACCGAGGCCTACACCTCGATCCCGGAGGCGCAGCAGCGCATCGACCACCTCACCAACGGCCAGGGCGTCGACGTCGCCCTGATCACCGTGGGCCGGGTCGACGGCGACATCATCGGTGACGCGTTCGCCGCGGTCGGCAAGGCCGGCACCTGCGTCCTCGTGTCCGTCGGCCAGGCGGAGCGGGGGATCGCGATCAGCCCGCAGGACTTCACCAACTTCGCCAAGCACTTCCAGGGCGTCATGTACGGCAACTGCAACCCCACCGCCGACATCCCCAAGCTCTTGCAGATGTACAAGGACGGTTCGCTCAAGCTCGACGAGCTGGTGACGCGCCGCTACAAGCTCGACGAGATCAACGAGGCCGTGGCGGACATGCACGCGGGGCGCAACATCCGCGGCGTCGTCGTCCACGAGCACTGAGCCGCACGAGCACCGATCGTCGCACCACAGACCAGGAGATCCTTCGCATGACCATCACCGAGCCCACCGTCGACGTCACCGCACCGATCGAGCACACCAAGCTGCTGATCGACGGTGAGTTCGTCGACTCCCTCGACGGCAGCACGTTCGACACCATCAACCCGTCCAACGGCGAGGTCATCACCCAGGTGGCCCTGGGCTCCGCGGCGGACGTCGACCGCGCGGTCGCCGCCGCGCGGCAGGCGTTCGACCACGGACCGTGGCCGCGCATGAAGCCGAGCGAGCGCGCGGCCGCCCTGTGGCGCCTGGGTGACCTGCTGCTCGCGGACGCCGCGGAGATGGGACGCATCGAGACCCTGGACCAGGGCAAGCCGTACTCGCTCGCCACCGCCGGTGACGTCCCGTCCGCGGCCGGCCTGTTCCACTACATGTCGGGGTTCGCGACCAAGCTCGAGGGCTCCGTCATCCCGATCTCGGCCCCCGGTGAGTACCACACCTACACGCGCCGCGAGGCGCTCGGCGTGGTGGGGCTCATCGTGCCGTGGAACTTCCCGCTGGTGATCACCTCCTGGAAGATGGCGCCCGCTCTCGCCGCGGGCAACACGGTGGTGCTCAAGCCGGCCGAGGCGACGCCGCTGTCGGCGCTGCGGCTGGGACAGCTCTGCCTCGAGGCGGGCATCCCGCCGGGCGTGGTCAACGTCGTCAACGGCTACGGCCCGACCGTCGGGCAGCGGCTGGCCGAGCACCCGCTCGTCGACAAGGTGTCGTTCACCGGGTCGACCGCGACGGGCCGCCGGATCCTCGACGCTGCCAAGGGGAACCTCAAGCGGGTCACGCTCGAGCTCGGCGGCAAGAGCGCCAACATCATCTTCCCCGACGCCGACATCGAGGCCGCCATCGCGGGCTCGTCGGCCGGCATCTTCTTCAACGCCGGACAGGCCTGCGCTGCTGCCTCCCGGCTCTACGTCCACGACGACGTGTACGACGAGGTCGTGGCCGGCATGGCGGAGAAGGCCCGGCAGATCAAGGTGGGCGACGGGTTCGACCCGCAGACCGAGATCGGCCCGGTCGCCAGCCTCGAGCACTTCGAGCGGGTCAGCGGCTACCTCGACGTGGGCAAGAACGAGGGCGAGGTCGTCACCGGCGGCGCCCGGATCGGCGAGAAGGGCTACTTCATCGAGCCCACCATCTTCGCGGGCGCTGCGCCGGACGCGCGCATCGTCAAGGAGGAGATCTTCGGCCCGGTCGTCGTCGCCAACCGCTTCAAGGACATCGAGGAGGTCGTCGCCCAGGCCAACGACACCCGGTACGGCCTCGCGTCGGGGGTGTGGACCAAGGACATCGCGACGGCGCACCGGACGGCCGCCCGTCTCCAGGCAGGCACCGTGTGGGTCAACTCCTACGGCGTCTTCGACCCGTCGATGCCCTTCGGTGGCATGAAGGAGTCCGGCTGGGGACGCGAGATGGGCCATGACGTCATGCACGACTACACCGACGTCAAGACCGTCTGCGTGAGGATCGATGGCTGAGACGTTCCGTCTCGACGGAGTCTCGCCCATCGACAGGAGCAACCTGACGCTGGCCGACCGGGTCGAGGCCCGGTTGCGCGAGCAGATCGTGCAAGGGGAGCGGCCCACGGGGTCGCGGCTGAACGAGGTCGAGATCGCAGCGGACCTCGGTGTCAGCCGCGGCCCGGTCCGCGAGGCGTTGCAGCGCCTCGCCCACGCCGGGCTGGTCACGCTGGAGTCGCACCGCGGGGCGTTCGTGCGGAGGCTGGACCTGGGCGAGGTCCGCGAGCTGTTCGAGGTCCGCATCGCGCTGGAGTGCCACGCAGCCGAGCTGGCCGCCGAGCGGATCAGCGATGCGGGGCTCGAGGAGCTGGTGCGGCTCCAGGAGGCCTCCATGTCGGAGATGTCGCAAGGGCCGACGCCGACGCCGTTCGACCATCTCGACCTGCACACGCTGATCGTCCGCGAGTCCGGCAACGGGCGGCTCCAGCAAGCGGTGGCGCAGGTCAACGTCGAGCTGCGGCTCCCGCGGTCGCGCTCCGGTGCCACGGGCGCCCGGGCCAGGGAGGCCGTGGACGAGCACCGTGAGCTCATCGCGCACCTCACGGCCCGTGATGCGGAAGGTGCCCGGTCCGCCATGCGGCGGCACCTCACGGCCTCGCTCCACAACACGATGCAGCTGCTCCAGGTGGCCGAGGGTCACGACTCGGAAGAGGGTTCACGATGACTCAGACGATCTTCACGCCGTGGAAGCTCGGCTCGATCGAGCTGGCGAACCGGGTCGTGATGGCTCCGATGACGCGCAACCGCGCGGACGTCGAGGGCGTCCTGCCCGACTACGCGATCGACTACTACCGCCAGCGCGCGGGGGCCGGGCTGATCGTGAGCGAGGCCACCCAGCCGAGCGTGCAGGGCCAGGGGTACCCGGGCACCCCCGGGATCCACACCGACGCACAGCAGGCCCAGTGGGCGCGGGTCACGGACGCCGTGCACGAGGCCGGCGGTCGGATCTACATCCAGCTGATGCACACCGGACGGGTCGGGCACCCCAGCGTCAGGCCGGTCGCGACCCCTCAGCTGGCGCCGAGCGCGGTGCGCCCGGACCTCGAGGTCGAGACGATCGACCGGTCCGTGGTGGAGCCCGTGCCCGAGCCGCGAGCGATGACGCTCGACGAGATCGCGCAGACCATCGAGGACCACGCGCAAGCCGCTGCACGCGCGATCGCGGCGGGTGCGGACGGGATCGAGCTGCACGGCGCCAACGGCTACCTGCTCCACCAGTTCCTGTCGCCGGGCACCAACCATCGCACCGACCGGTACGGCGGCAGTCCGGAGAACCGGGCGCGCTTCGTCGTCGAGGTCGCCCGGGCCTGCGCCGAGCGGATCGGGGCCGACCGCGTCGGGCTCCGCATCTCGCCCGGGGGGCAGTTCAACGACATGAAGGACCGCGGCAACGAGGACACGTACCTCGCGCTGGTCGACGAGCTCGCGGGCGACCGGCTCTCGTACCTGCACACGCTCCGGGGCCGGACGTCGACGCTCCACGAGGAGCTCCGGCGGCGGTGGCCGACCAGCTACGTCATCAACACCGGCTACCTCGGTTCCAGCGAGCTGGACGAGGTCGCGCCGATCGTGGAGTCGGGGGCGTCGGACCTCGTCAGCGTCGGCCGGTTGTTCATCTCCAACCCTGACCTCGTCGAGCGCTGGCGTCGCGGGATCGAGCGCGCCGAGTGGGACGAGGACACGTTCTACACCGGTGCCGACCGCGGCTACATCGACTACCCGAGCATCAGCTCGTCCTGCTGAAAGGAAGTGCGGCAATGGTGGATCTGAAGGGCAAGGTGGCCGTCGTGACCGGAGGCGCTTCCGGCATCGGCGCCTCGACGGTCGAGGTGCTGCGGGACGCGGGCGCGACGGTGGTGGCGTGGGACCTCCATGACGCTCCCGGCGTCGTCGGCGCCGACATCCGTGACCTCTCCTCGGTCCAGAAGGCGGCCGACGCGGCTGTCGCCGAGCACGGGAAGGTCGACATCCTGGTCAATTGCGCGGGCGTGATCACCCCCAACCTGCCCGCCCACGAGGTGGACCCAGGGGACTTCCGGAAGACGTACGACGTCAACGTGGTGGGCTCCTTCAATTGCGCCAAGGCGCTGTTCCCGACGCTGAAGGCGACCGGCGCGGGCGCGATCGTCAACGTCGCCTCGCAGGCCGCCCTGGTGAGCCTGCCGGACCAGTCGGCCTACTCGGCGTCGAAGGGCGCCGTCGCCGCGCTGACGCGCTCGCTCGCGATCGACTGGGCGGCGGACAACGTGCGCGTCAACGCGGTCTGCCCGGGGTTCACACTGACCCCGATGGCGAAGCAGCAGATGACCCCGGAGCTCGACGCGGCGGTGTCGCGGCGGGTCCCGCTCGGCCGGATGTTCGAGCCCGAGGAGATCGGCCGCACCATCGCGTTCCTGGCCTCACCGTGGGCGTCCGCCGTCACCGGCGTCGTCATGGCCGTCGACGGCGGCTGGACCGCCGGCGAGCCGGCCCTGCCGATGGGCGGTGACGCATGAGCCGGCGGTTCGACGGCAAGGTCGCCTGGGTCTCGGGTGCGAGCTCGGGCATCGGCCGCGGCGCCGCCGAGCGGCTCGCCGCGGAGGGCGCCAAGGTGGTCCTGCTCGGCCGCGACAAGGAGCGGCTGGCCGAGGCCGCGGCCGCGGCCGGGAACGGCGCCGTGACGGCCGCGTTCGACGTCGCGTCGCAGCCTGAGGTCGACGCCAACGTCCCGGGACTGCTCGAGGAGCACGGCGCCCCGGACGTCGTCGTGCACGCGGCCGGCATCACCGTCGTCGGGGCGCTCGACGCCCTGACCCCCGAGGAGTGGCACCGCCAGATGGACGTCAACCTGACGAGCATCTACCTGCTGAACCGGCTGACCTGGCCGGCGATGACCGCCCGCGGCGGGGCGATCGTGACCCTGGCCTCCACTGCGTCCTTCGCCGGTTTCCCGCAGGACGCGGCGTACGTCGCGTCGAAGGGCGCCGTCCTGGCGATGACCAAGGCGATGGCGCTCGACGGTGCCCCGCACGGCATCCGGGTCAACGCGGTGTGCCCCGGGTTCATCCTGACGCCGAACCTCCAAGGCTACTTCGACGCGCAGGACGATCCCGACGCGGCGGCGGCCGGCGCCGCAGCTGCCGCACCGATCGGCCGGATGGGGTCCCCCGCGGACGTGGCGGCTGCGATCGCCTACCTGGCGTCCGACGACGCGTCGTTCGTGACCGGCACCTCGGTCCTGGTCGACGGCGGGCTGTTGGCGAAGGTTCCCACGGCATGAGCGGCGTCGACGTCGACGTGGTCGTGGTCGGTGCCGGGGGCGGCGGCCTCACCGCCGCCCTCGCCGCCTCCGACGCCGGGGCCTCCGTGGTCGTGCTCGAGAAGCTGGAGAACCCCGGCGGCAACACCGCCCTCTCCACGGGGTCGATCCCCGCGGCGGGCTCACGCTTCCAGCGGGAGGCCGGGGTCGAGGACGACCCCGAGCGGATGACCGCCGATCTGCTCCGGCAGAGCGGCCCCCACGAGGCGGAGCACCTCACCCGTCGGCTTGCCGAGACGTCGGCCTCGCTGGTCGAGTGGCTGGTGGACGACCACGGGGTCGCCCTGTCGCTGATCACCGACTACAAGCACGTCGGCCACTCGGTGACCCGGCTGCACGCTCCGCGCTCGCGGCGCGGCATCGACCTGAGCAACGACCTGGTCGCCGCCTGCAAACGCGCGGGAGTCGACGTGGTGACCGGCAACCCCGTGGTCGAGCTGGTCGTGGAGGACGGGGCCGTCGTCGGCGTCGTCGTCGACGGGCCCCGAAGCGGGCGCTACGAGATCCGTTCGAAGGCGGTCGTCCTCGCTGCCAACGGCTACGCCGCGAACCGGGAGCTGCTGGCGCAGTGGGCTCCCGAGCTCGTCGGGCTCGAGTACTTCGGCGCGCACGGCTCGACCGGTGAGGCCATCGAGTGGGGGGTCGCCCTCGGTGGCCGGCTGTGCAACCAGGCGGCGTACCAGGGCTACGCCGCCGTCGCCTACCCCCACGGCTCGATCCTGTCGTGGACCACGCAGGAGAAGGGTGGCGTGATCGTCGACGCGACCGGGTCACGGCTCGGTGACGAGATCGTGGGCTACTCCGGCTTCGCCACCGAGGTGCTCAAGGGCACTGCGCCGATCTGGGCCGTCTACGACGCCCGGATCCGTGACATCACGCTGCGCGAGGACGAGTTCGCCGACCTGGTCGAGATGGGCGGAGCACGCGAGTGCGCCACGGTCGAGGAGCTCGCCTCGGTGACCGGCGCTCCGGTGGACGCCCTGCGCGCCACCCTCGACGCGTACGCCGCGGCGGCGCGGGGTGACCGTCCCGACGCGTTCGGGCGCACCGACTTCGGCATCGCCCCCCTGGAGCCGCCGTACGTCGCCTCGCGCGTCACCCCCGGGCTGTTCCACACCCAGGGCGGGCTCGACGTCGACCTCGACGGCCGGGTGCTCACCGAGGGCGGGGCGACGGTGCCGGGGCTCTTCGCCGTCGGCGGGGTCGCTGCCGGCGTCAGCGGGCACCACGGTGGTCGGGGCTACTCCTCCGGCAACGGGTTGCTCACGGCCGTGGGACTCGGCCGCTTGGCGGGAGCAGCGGCGGCCGCGTCATGACCCAGCGGGCCGACCTGCCGGTCGAGCGGTGGCAGCAGTGGCGGGCGAGGCTCACCACGCGGATCTCCGACGTCGACCCGACGGCGCTGCTGGCTGACGGGCCGGTCCGGCGCAAGGCGGCGCTCGTGGTGGTGGACGACCTGGCCGCGATGGTCGCCGGTCACGCCCACCCCGAGATCCGCACGCTCGTGGACGGCGCGGTGGCGCGCGGGGGTGCCGCGGAGGCCAGCCTGCTGTCGGGCGTCCGGGTGGCGCGCGAGCAGGCCGCGGCGATCAACGCCGCCGCGGCGGCGTGGGACGAGCTCGACGAGGGATACCGCCCTGCGACGTGTCACGGCGGTCTCTACACGGTGCCGGCGGTCACTGCCGAGGCGGAGGCGACCGGCCGTTCCGTCGCGGAGGTGCTCAGCGCGACCGTCGTAGGCTACGAGGTCGTGACCGCCTTCGCGCGCGTCCTCCCACCGCCACGCCCGCTCGTCCTGCACCCGCACGCGACCCTCTCTCCGATCGGGGCCGCAGCGGGGCTGACCTGGCTCCGCACGCGCGACGCCGAGGCCGTGCTCCGCGCGGCGGACGTCGCCGCGACGATGTCGATGGCGGGACCCTTCGGCCACGCCGTCACCGGTGCCCAGGTCCGCAACGGGTGGCCGGCTGCAGGAGCCGTCCTCGGGTTCATGGCAGCCGACTTCGCCGTCGCCGGGCTCGGCGGCGAGCCTTCCAGCGCCTGGGACACCTTCGCGACCGGCTACGGCCACCAGATCTCGGATGGCGAGCTGGACCGCGCCTTCGACTCGTGGGCGATCCTGGACGGCTACCACAAGGTCTACGCCGCCTGTCAGTACACGCACTCGGCGCTCGAGGCGTCCCTCGAGCTGAGCACGAGGGCGCTGGCCGGCCGGTCGACCGACGAGGTGGACGAGGTCGTCGTCGCGACGCACCCGCTGGCGTACCCGCTCGACAACCGCGCCCCGGACACAGCGCTCGCCGGCAAGTTCTCGCTCCCGCACGTGGTCGCCGCCGTCCTCTCCACCGGTCGCACCGATCCCTCCGTGTTCGACGCTCCGCTGCTCGACGAGCCCGCCCTCGCCCGGGTGCGCGAGCGGGTCCGGCTGGAGCCGTTCGAGCCACTGCCCGCAGCACCGCACGACCGCCCCGCGCGGGTGACGCTCCGACTCGCCGACGGCACCACGCACGAGGCCACCTGCCTCAGCGCAGTCGGGGGCCCCGACCGGCCTCTCGACGAGTCGCAGGTGCTCGACAAGGTCGCGGCGTTGACGAGCACCGCGGCGCCGGGATTCGAGCAGGTCGCACGCTCGCTGGTGCTGGAGCCGGCCGTACCCACCTCCGGCTGGGGCGAGCTGCTGACCGAGGCGCTGCGATGACCGGCCGCTCCCTCAGCCGTGAGCTCGTCGAGCGGGCAACCGGGGTGCACCGGAAGCTGCCCGACGAGGTGCTGGCCGCCGCCCGGCTCCACCTGCTCGACGCGCTCGGTGTGGGGGTGGCCGGCGCCGCCCGTGGGCCGCTACGCGAGCTGCCCCGGATTGCGGCCGGTCACCCGGGCGGTCGCTCGACGGTCCTGGGCATTGGCACCACCACGACCGCGCCCGTCGCGGCCCTCGTCAACGGCTCGCTGATCCACTCGCTCGAGTACGACGACACCCACGTCGCGTCGGTGATGCACGGCAGCAGCACCGTGGCCGCCGCTGCGCTGGCGGTCGCGCAGGAGGTCGACGCCGACGGCGCCGACCTGCTCTCGGCCTTCACCCTGGGGTGGGAGCTCCTGGTCCGCATGGGGCTGGCCAGCCCCGGCACGCTGCAGGCCCGCGGCTTCCAGACGACGTCGGCCGCAGGTCCCTTCGCCGCTGCGCTCGTCTCGGGGCTGCTCCACGAGGACCCGCAGGACACCCTCGTCGAGGCGCTGGGGATCGCCGGCAGCCAGCCCGGCGGCACGTTCGCCTTCCTCGAGGCCGGCGACACCGTCAAGGCAGGGCAGCCCGGTTGGGCAGCGCACTCGGGACTCTGGGCGGCTGAGCTGGCCCGCGGCGGCATGACCGGCCCCGAAGGCGTGCTGGAAGGGAAGTACGGCTTCTTCCAGCTGTACGCCGGTGATGCCGGTGCTCCCGACCGGCTCCGCGTGGAGCTGTCGGACCTGGGGGAGCGGTGGCACCTCACCGACGCCGCTTTCAAGCTGATCCCCTGCTGCCACTTCATCCACCCGTTCGTCGAGGCGCTGGGCAACGCCCTCGACACCGGGATCGCGCCCGACGAGGTCGCGTCCGTCCACTGCCACGTCCCCCGCGGCGCCGCGCCGATCATCGCCGACCCGTGGCCGGCACGGCAGCGTCCCGCCACCCCGCACGACGTGCGGTGGAGCCTGCCGTACGTCCTCGCCGCGCGCGTGGTCGACGGCGAGGTCGGCCTCGCTCTCTTCGACGAGCCCATCGGTGGTGACCGGCTGGACCTGGCGCTGCGGGTCACCCACGAGCTCTGGGACGACTCCGGCTTCCCAGCGGTGTTCCCCGCACGGCTGTCGGTCACCACGCATGACGGTCGCACGGTCGAGGCCTCGGTCGACGACGTGCTCGGCGGAGCGGGTCGGCCGGTCGCTCCCGAGGCGGTCGTGGCGAAGGCGCGCAGCAACTTCAGCGTCGGCGGACTGGCGCCCGAGGTGGTCGACCGTCTGGTCGCCGAGGTCGTCGAGACGGAGAGCCCCGACGTGAACCGTCTCGCGGGCTTGCTCCGGCGCGGCTGAGCACCCGGGGACGCGCCGGCAGTACGCGAGCCGTGCCGTCCAGGGAACAGATCCGCCGATCCTTGTGTTCTCAACCTTCGTGCGTCCGACCGCGGCGCCAGGAGAGGACGCACCGTGACCGTCGCACCGCCCGCACCGGAGCTCACCGAGCCGGTGGCTCCGACGCGCCCCTGGCGGGTGGTGCTGTTGCTGGGGAGCCTGATCGCGCTCGGACCGCTGAGCATCGACCTCTACCTGCCGGCCCTTCCCGAGCTCACCGACGACCTCGACGCG
Source organism: Nocardioides caldifontis (assembly GCF_008087345.1). Classification (GTDB taxonomy): domain Bacteria; phylum Actinomycetota; class Actinomycetes; order Propionibacteriales; family Nocardioidaceae; genus Marmoricola_A; species Marmoricola_A caldifontis. The sequence continues at coordinate 933,352 of NZ_VHIB01000001.1, forward strand.
AGCCCGTCCGCCGTGCAGCTCACGCTCACCGGCATCCTCGTCGGCCTCGGCGTGGGCCAGCTCCTCATCGGCCCGCTCACCGACGTCTACGGCCGGCGCCGCCCGCTGCTCATCGGGATCACGCTCAGCGTCGTCGCCTCGCTGCTCTGCGCGGTGGCGCCGTCGATCCTCGTGCTCGACGTGCTCCGGGTCCTGCAGGGCATCGGGGCAGCCGCCGCGGCCGTGGTCGCGATGGCCGTCGTGCGTGACCTCTTCACCGGCCGCGCCGCCGCGGCGGTCATCTCCCGGCTCGTGATGGTGATGGGGCTGGCACCAGTGCTCGCTCCCTCGTTGGGCAGCGCGGTCCTCGAGGTCGGCTCCTGGCGGACGATGTTCCTCGTCCTCGCCGGGCTCGGTGTGGTCCTCGCCGTGGTCGCCGCGGTCGGGCTCAAGGAGACCCTGCCCGCCGAGCGCCGGGCCGCGCCCGGCGTCCGCTCGACGCTCCAGGGGTACGGCGTGCTCCTGCGCGACCCGTCGCTCGTCGGCTACATGGCGATCGCGAGCCTGACGATGGCCGCGGTCTTCGCCTATGTGTCGGGCGCCTCCTTCGTCCTCCAGGACGGCTTCGGCGTCGACTCGCGGACCTTCGCGCTGCTGTTCGGCGTCGGCGCTGTCGGCCTGATCGTCTCCTCGCAGCTCAACGTGGCGCTGCTGCGGCGGTTCCGCCCCGAGACGATCCTGACCGCGGCGCTGACGGTGGCCGCGCTCGGCGGCGCGGTGCTGCTCTTCGACGCCGTCACCGGCACCGGCGGGCTGCTCGGCATCGTGGTGCCGATCTGGCTGGTGCTGGCCACCGTGGCGCTCTGCGGCCCCAACGCCACCGCGCTCGCCCTCGCCCCGCACGGGCAGCGTGCCGGCGCGGCCGCGGCCCTGCTCGGCGCCGCGCAGTTCGCGGTCGGGGCGGCGATCGCCCCGCTCACCGGGCTCGGCGAGGCGGGCTCCGCGGTGCCGATGGCCGCGACCATCTCCGGCGCGCTCCTGCTCGCCGCGGTCCTGGTCCGGCTGGTGTTGCGGCCGAGGCCTTCCGTCGTCACCGCCTGACCGATCCCCGGGTCGGGGAGCGCTCCTTGACACCCCTCCGAATCAGTGCGCATGATTATCACTGACTGGAAGGGGATGCCATGTGCACTCACACGCCTCCTTGCCCTCCTCCGGAGGACAGCCACTGCTGCCGCGCGCGCCTGGTCGCCGACCACTCCGAGCAGGGGTGGTGCCGGCTCTGCAACGGCGTGATCGTCTTCGACGACGGCCTCTACCTCGCGCCGGACGGCCAGGTGCAGCCGGTGCAGCTCGCCGTCTGAGCCCTGCAGCCGGCGGACCACCGGCACTCCCACCTGCCCGCACGACGAGAGGGACCACCCTCCATGAACAACGACAGGATCGTCGTCCTCGACGGCGCCCGCACCCCGATCGGCAGCTTCGGCGGGGTCTTCAAGGACGTCCCCGGCCACGTGCTCGGTGCCACTGCCGCCCGTGCGGCACTCGACCGCGCGGGCGTCGAGGGCCGCCTCATCCGTGAGGTCGTGATGGGGTGCATCGGCCAGGTGGGGCCCGACGCCTACAACGCCCGCCGGGTGGCAGTCACCGCGGGGCTGCCGACCGACGTGCCGGCGTACACCGTGAACCGGCTGTGCGGGTCCGGGCTGCAGGCGGTCTGGTCGGCGGCGATGGAGATGCGCTGGAACGACCTGGACTTCGCCCTCGCCGGCGGCGACGAGTCGATGACTCGCATGCCGTTCTACGACTTCGGCGCGCGCAACGGCTACCGCCTCGGCAACCGCGAGCTCGCCGACGGCACCGTGCTGATGCTCACCGACCCCTTCCACGGCGTCCACATGGGCATCACCGCGGAGAACGTCGCGAGCAAGTACGGCGTCTCGCGCGCCGAGCAGGACGAGTTCGCCGCCGAGTCCCAGCGCCGCGCGGCCACCCCCGAGGCGAAGGCGGCGTTCGCGGAGGAGGTCGTGCCGGTCGAGGTCGGTGGCCGCAGGCCGCACACCGTCACCGAGGACGAGCACCCCAAGCCGGGCACCACGGTCGAGACGCTCGCCCAGCTGCGGCCGGCCTTCCAGGCGGACGGCACGGTGACCGCAGGCAACGCCTCGGGGATCAACGACGGCGCCGCGGCGCTGGTACTCGCGCGGGAGAGCGCCGCCGCCGAGCGCGGTCTCACCGGCCTGGTCTCGCTGGAGGCGGTTGCCACCGCCGCGATGGAGCCAGAGCTGATGGGGTACGCCCCGACGCTGGCCCTTCGGTCGCTCTTCGCGCAGACAGGCACCTCGCCGTCCGACATCGGCGTCATCGAGCTCAACGAGGCGTTCGCCTCCCAGGCGGTCGCGGTGATCCGCGACGCCGGACTCGACCCCGAGCAGGTCAACCCCTACGGCGGCGCGATCGCCCTCGGCCACCCGGTCGGCGCCACCGGCGCCAACTTGACCCTCCGCATCGCGAAGGACATGCACCGCCGCGACCTCGAGCTCGGCATCGTCACCATGTGCATCGGTGGCGGACAAGCCCTGGCCGCGCTGTTCCGGAGGATCTGACGTGGGGGACCAGGAGCAACCGGTGCACATCATCGGCATCGGCACCACGCCGCTCGACCGTCAGCCGCTCGGCTCCGACGAGGAGCTGGTGGTCGCGGCGACGCGCGCCGCGCTCGCCGACGCCGGCGTCGACGTGGCCCGGCTGACCGGGCTCAACGTCCAGAGCCACCACGAGCCGGGCCCGGACGTGGGCCGGATCGTCCGCGAGCTCGCGGCGCCCTCCGTCCGGTGGGCGCCGCCCGGTGGCATCGGGGTCCCGGGGCTCGCGGCCGCCGCGCGCGCCGCCGTCGACGGGCGGGCGGACGTGATCGTGGTCTGCAAGGTGATGAACACCGCGACCGCGGTCAACCAGCCCGACGTCGACCCCGCGACGCGCCTGGTCTCCGGTCGCTTCCAGTACGAGCTGCCCTACGGGCTCGGCTACACCGTGCAGCGGGCCGCGCTCGTCCAGCGTCGCTGGATGGCGAGCCGCGGGGTGACCGCCGAGCAGCTGGGCACCCTGTGCTCGGTGCAGCGCGACCACGCGCTGCTCAACGACAACGCAGTGTTCTCCAAGCCGTTGACGGTGGAGGAGTACCTCGCGAGCCGCACCATCTGCGACCCGATGCGGCTCTTCGACTGCGACATGCCGGTCAACGGCGCGTACGCCTACGTCGTGACCTCCGACCCGACGCTCGTGCAGCCCGGCCGCGCGGTCCGCCTGCTCGCCCACACGGAGGGCCAGCCCGACGACATGCCGCACATCCGCCAGGACGACTACCTGGGGATCCACCCGCGCGTCGCGCGGCTCTACGGGAAGCTCGGCATCGACGCCGGCGACCTGTCGGCCCTCATGCTCTACGACGGCTTCTCCTACCTCGCCGCCCAGTGGCTCGAACGGCTCGGCGTCGTGGCGCCGGAGGCGGTGGGTGAGTTCATCGGCGACCGGACCAACCTGCGGTACGACGGGCCGGCGCCGCTCAACACCCACGGGGGGCAGCTCTCCGAAGGACGCATGCACGGCGCCGGGCACCTGATCGAGGCCGTCCGTCAGCTACGCGGCGACGCCGGGGTCCGCCAGGTGGCCGACCCCCGGCTCGTCGCCGTCACCACCGCGTTCCCGTCGACCGGTGCCGTCGCGATCCTGGGAGCCACCCGATGACGACCCTTCCGCAGGACGACCGCTCGCCGCTGCCGCACGTGGACGACGCCTCCGCCCCGCACTGGGACGGGCTGGCGCGAGGCGTGCTCACGCTGCGCCGCTGCACCGTCTGCCGGGCCCTCAACCACCCGGCCGCCGAGGAGTGCCGGGTCTGCGAGAACATCCCGCTGGAGTGGGTGGACATCGGCCGCGAGGTGCGGCTCTACTCCTGGACGGTCGAGGTCCGCCCGGTGGTGCAGGGGATGCGGCCGCCGTACGTGGTGGGGCAGGTGACGCCCGCCGAGTGCGAGGACGGCGACGTGCGCCTGGTCGGCACCCTGCTGGCCGACCCGGAGCGGCTCGAGCTGGGGATGCCGCTGCTGCTCCAGCCCGTCATGGCGCCCGGGTCGGAGCGTCACCTGGCGGTGTACGTCCCGGCCTGACCGGCGGCGGTCGCCGGTGAGCGGCGTACGGCCGTGGGGGAGGCGACGGCGACCAGCGCGGGGTAGTCGTGGGTGCTCAGCTCCACGGCGTTGCCCCACGGGTCCTCGCAGTAGCTGATCCGCCGCCCGCCCGGCAGCGGGAAGACCGGCGTGCGGGTCCTGCCGCCGAGCGCCTCGAGCCGCTCGCGGGCGTGGTCGATGTCGTCGACGGTGACCGCGAGGTGCGAGACCCCGACGCGCCAGAACTCGAGGTGCGGCGGGAGCGGGACCGGCTCCGGGCTGGGGAACTCGAACAGCTCGAGCCCGACCCCGGTCGAGTCCAGGAGGTGGGCGAGGCGCATGCCGCCCCAGACCTCACCGAAGATGGTGCGGCGGCGGCCGGTCGCCACCGGGTCCGAGGCGTCCACGGTGTCCGGGCCGCCGACCAGCTCCATCCCACACACCTCGGCGTAGAAGCGGACCGCGTGGTCGAGGTCGAGCACCGTGAGGCCGACGTGGTTCAGGGGCATGGGTGCTCCTCCGGTGTCCGCCCGGAGCCGGGCTCTTGACGGTGTGACATGATTTATAGTAATCGTATGTAAAGATTGCGCTTGGCGCTCGTGTCGAGAGCGGCCGGCTTCGGGACTGAGGAGTGCTCATGGGCAAGATGGACGGGAAAGTCGCCTTCGTCACCGGCGCCGCGCGCGGGCAGGGGAGGGCCCACGCCGTCGCGTTCGCCCGGGAGGGCGCCGACGTGGCGGTGCTCGACATCTGCGCGCCGGTCGAGTCGGTGCAGTACGAGATGCCGACCAAGCACGACCTCGACGAGACGGTCCGGCTGATCGAGGCCGAGGGGCGGCGTGCCGTCCCGATCGTCGCCGACGTCCGGGACTGGGACGCGATGCAGGCCGCCGTCGCGCAGACGCTCGAGGAACTCGGCCGGATCGACGTGGTGATCGCGAACGCGGGCATCCTCCCGGCCACCGGCGAGCCCTCGCTCAAGATGAAGGCCTGGCACGAGGCCGTGGACATCCTCCTGACCGGCGTCTTCCACACGCTCAAGGCGACGATGACGCCGATGATCGAGGCCGGCAACGGTGGCTCGATGATCATCACCAGCTCGACGTCGGGGCTGTTCGCCATCGCGTTCGACGTCGAGATGCTCAACCCCGGCGAGATGGGGTACGCCGCTGCCAAGACCGGCGTGGTCGGGCTGATGCGCAACTTCGCCAAGGCCCTCGGCCCGCACGGCATCCGGGTGAACACCGTCCACCCCATGGGGGTGCGCACGCCGATGCTCAGCGGCGACTACTTCAAGGAGATCATGGACCGGGCTCCGGCCGGCTGGTGCGCCAACGCGCTCGGCTACGACCTGATCGAGCCCGAGGACGTCGCCAACACCATGGTGTGGCTCGCCTCCGACGACTCCCGCGCCATCACCGGCTCGACGATCGCCTGCGACGGTGGCCAGCTGGTGATGTGACGTGCAGGTCACCCGAGGGCGCACGGACGAGTCGGCCGTGCCGGGCACGCACTACGCCCCGCACACCGGGGACGTGCACCTCGACTCCGTGCTCGCCGCCGACGGACTCTTCGTCAACGACGCCTACTACGCGGCGTGCGCGCGGACGCACTGGCACCGGCACAGCGGCGGTCAGCTGATCCTGGTCAGGTCCGGGGTCGGCGTCGTCGCGACCCGGTCCGGGGAGGTGGCGGTGGTCCGGGTGGGGGACGTCGTCCACGCCGCACCCGGCGAGGAGCACTGGCACGGCGCCGCCCCGGACTGCTTCGTCACCTACACCTCGGTCTCGCTGGGCTCGACCGACACGCTCGAGGAAGTGCCGGGCGAGGAGTACGACGGCGTGTGGGGCTGAGTTGGAGTACGTGCGGCTCCGGAGGACCGGCCTCGAGGTGTCCCGCGTCGCGCTGGGGTGCATGAGCTTCGGCGACCCGGCGCGGGGACTCAACAGCTGGTCGCTGCCGGAAGCGCTGCCCGCGTGAGGCTCCGGCGCGAGGGGGACGGCCCGACCGCGCCCGGCGGGGCCGCGGTCGCCGGCCCCGGTGCGGCGCCGGTCGGCGAGGGGGGTGCCCGGCCCGCTCCCCGGGGGCCGGTCGGGCTCGTGCTCGAGGGGCCGTTCGCCGCGGTCTTCTGGGGCAAGATGAGCTCCGCGGTCGCCACGTGGATGCATGCGCTCGTCGCGGTCGTCGTGGTCTACGACGTCTCGGGCTCGGCGACGGTGGTCAGCCTCGTGAGCGCGGCGCAGTTCGCGCCGCAGATCGTGCTCGCGCCCCTGGCCGGCGCGTGGTGCGACCGCGGGCGGATGGACCGGCTCATCCTCCTGGGCCACGTGATGTGCGTGGTCGGTGCGGGCGGGCTGGGCCTCGTGCTGCTCGCCGACCCCGGTGCGGGCCCCACGGTCGTCGCCGTGTCCGCGCTGACGCTCCTCTGCGGCATGGGGCTCGCGATCGCGGGGCCGCCTTTCGCCGCGATCGTGCCCTCCGTGATCCGGCCGGGCGAGCTCAGCGTCGCGATGCCGCTGAGCACCTTCCCCAACACCTTCGGCAGGCTCGCCGGCCCGGCCGCGGGTGCGCTCGCCATCGCGGTGCTGCCGCACCCCGCGTCGTTCGGGGTCTGCGCCGCGATGTACGGCGTCACCGTCGTCGCCATGCTGGTGCCGTCGTTCCCGCAGGCCGCCGTCGCGGCCGGCGCCGTGGCCGGGTCCTCGCTGCGCGCCGGCATGCGCTACGTGGCGGGCCACCGGGGGCTGCGGCTGATGATGCTGGCGACCCTCACACTGGCCTTCGCGTCCGAGCCCTCGATCACCCTCGCGCCGGCGCTGTCCGAGGAGCTCGCGGGGAACGACGACCTGGTCGGCTGGCTCTCGTCGGGCTTCGGGCTCGGCGCGCTGGCAGGGTCGGCGGCGGCGATGGCCGCGCCGCGCCGGGTCAGCGTGCGGGCCCGCGCCACCACCGGGCTGGTGCTGCTCGCCTCCGGGATGGGGACGGTGGGGGTGGTGCACGCCGGAGCCTGGGCCGTCGGCTGCTTCGTGGTCGCGGGTGTCGGCTTCGCGCTGGCGATCGCCGGGTTCAGCACCCTCGTGCAGGCGCACGCCGCCCCGGAGTTCCGCGGCCGCGTCACCGGTCTCTGGCTGATCGCGTTCGTCGGCGCCCGTCCTCTCGCCGCCCTGCTCGTCGGGCTCGCGGCCGACCACGCCGGCACCGAGGTCGCCTTCGCCGGCGCGGGCCTGGTCGTGCTCGCGGCGGTCTGGGGGACCCGCCCGTCCGCGCTGGGTCCGAGGGCCCGACCCATGTGACACCGAGTGACACCGACAGGACCGCCGCACGTGGAGGAGGACCCCCATGGTCGACCTGACCCGCCGCACGGTCACGTGCTTCGACGCCGACGCCCCGTCGCCGTCGGGGATCTGGCACTGGGTGCGGCTCGACCTGCCCGCGCACGTCACCTCGTTGGCCCCGCGGCGCCGCCGGCGGTGACCTCCCCGGGCGCGGCCCACGAGCTGCCCAACGACGCCGGGCTGACCGGCTTCCTCGGTGCGGCACCACCGCCCGGCGTCGTCGGCGCCCGCCTCAGCCTGGAGGCGACGGCTCGGGCCGTGCTCCACGGGACGTGGGAGCGGCAGGGGGGCTGATCCGCAGGCAGGCGCTCAGCGGTCCCAGTCGAAGTACTCGCCGATGCGCGGCACCGCGTCGGAGCAGTACTCGCCGGCCACCAGGCAGGTCAGGGACTTCTGCATCCAGCGGCCGTCCACCCGCACCCAGGTGTCCAGGTAGCGCGCGAACCGGTGCCGGTCCGCGGTCTCCGGGTGGTCGGCGAACCGCTGCCACGAGTAGAGGTAGCAGCGCAGCGTCGCGGTGTCCGGGTCGTCGAAGGTGATCTCGACGTTGGAGACGTGGTGGCTGCTGGCGACCACGGTGCCGAGCCGCTCGGCGTACCAGTGTCGGATGGCCTCGCGCCCCTGGATCGGCTCGCCGCCGGGGCTGTAGGAGGCGGTGAACCCCTCGGTGACGAAGTCGGCGACCATCCGGTCTGGGTCGAGCGCGTCCGCGGCGCGTAGGTAGGCGTGCTTGCGGTCGGTGATCTCGGCCTTGTCGACCAGCTCCCTGACGCGGGCCTCGTAGTCCATGGGGAGCCTTCCTGGGAGTACGCCGGTCAGATGACCTGTTCGGAGCGGAGCTCGAAGATCCGGTCGGCCGAGAACCCTAGCCACTCGCCGTACACGAGCTCGTTGTCCTCGCCGAGCCGGGGGCCGACGCGCCAGACGTCGCTGGGGCGCTGGTGGAGCTTCGGCACCACGGCCTGCATCCGCACCGAGCCGAGGTCCGGGTCGGGGACGCTGACGATGTCCTCGCGCTCGGCGTACGTCTTGTCCTCCATGATGTCCGCCGCGCTGTAGATGCGAGAGGCGACGACCTCCCGGTCGGTCATCAGCCGGAGGCACTCGTCGGCTGGCCGGGCTGCGATCCACTCCCGGAGCAGCGAGTCGAGCCGGTCCTTGCGCTCGTTCTGCTGGGCGGCGGTCTGGTAGTCGTCCAGGGGCTCGCCGAGGAGCTCGGCGATGTTGCGCACCGAGCGGGGCGTCGCGGAGGTGACCGTGATCCAGGTGTCGTCGGCGCTGAGGAAGGTGTTGACCACCGCTCCCGGCGCCACCTCGAGGCTGTTGCCCGCGCGGCCCGGCGCGACGCCGAACTGGTCGTAGAAGATGACCTGCCACTCGATGAGCCGGAACAGCGTCTCGAACAGCGCGAGGTCGACCCATTCGCCCTCGAAGTCCGGGTCGTCGCGGCGGACCAGCGCGGCGGAGACCGCGAACGCGCCCATCAGCGCGGTCGTGGTGTCGGCGTGCGAGAACCCGGTGTGGACAGGAGGTCCGTCCGGGAAGCCGGTCACGTGGACGACGCCGCTGCGGGCCTCGCCGACCTTGCCGAAGCCGGGGGCGTTGTAGTCGCTGGACGTGACGCCGTTGCCGGTGATCTGGAGCATCACCGCGCGCGGGTTGAGGGCGTGCACCGCGTCCCAGTCGAGCCCCCACTTGCGGAGGGTGTCGACGCGGAAGTTGGTGATGACCACGTCGGCCCACTCGACCAGCTCGCGGGCGACCTCCTGGCCCTTGGGGCTCCGCAGGTCGAGGGTGACCGAGCGCTTGTTGCGCGCCGAGACCTTCCACCAGAGGTGGACGCCGTCCTTGGTGGGGCCCTGGTGGCGTCCGGGGTCGCCGTGCTTGGGATCCTCGACGTGCACGACGTCCGCGCCGAGGTCCGCCATCAGCGTCCCCGCCAGCGGACCGGCGATGACGTGGGCGAACTCCACGATCTTGACGCCGTGCAGTGCCGGTAGCTTCTCCATTGGTGCCTCACCGTCCGTAGTGCGACGCCCGTTTCCGGCCGGGCGTCGTGCCGCGGGCTCCCCCGGGGCGCTGGGCCAACATGTGATGAACTGGTACCCTACATTTTATGCGCATGATAGTCAACGAACCGATTCCGGCTGGCTGGTTCGCATGACCACCTCCGCCCTTCTCGGTGACCCTGCGGCCCGCGCGTGGCAGCCGCCGGCGGCCTGGAGCCGGTTGCCGCTGCTGATCGACGGTGCCGCGGTGCAGGGAGAGGGTGCTCCACTCGACGTCACCGACCCCGCCACCGGTGAACCGGTCGCCTCGGTCGCCATGGCGTCGCTCGACCAGCTCGACCGCGCGGTCGACGCGGCCCGCACCGCCTTCGACTCCGGCCCGTGGTCGCGGTTGACCGGTGAGGAGCGCCGCGCGGCGCTGCACCGGCTCGCGGACGTGCTGGACGGGTACGCCGACCAGCTCGCCGACGCGCTGGTCGCGGAGGTCGGCACGCCGGTCGCGATCGCCCGCGCGCTCCAGGTCGACTGGCCCCTCAAGCACCTGCGCTGGTACGCCGACCAGGCCGTCGTGGACCGCACGGAGGACCTCGGCCCGCACCACGAACCGGCGCCCAGCCACAGCATCGTCGCCTACCAGCCCGTCGGGGTCGTCGCGGCGATCTCGGCGTACAACTACCCTCTCGCGCTGGCCATGCACAAGATCGGGCCGGCGCTGGCGGTGGGATGCACGGTGGTGCTCGTCCCCTCGCCGCGGACCCCGCTCGCCACCCTGCTGCTCGCGAAGGCGGTCGCCGAGGCCGGCCTGCCGGCCGGTGCCGTGAACGTCGTCGTCGGCGGCGCGGACGTCGCACGGCGGCTCACCGAGCACCCCGGCGTGGACAAGGTGGCCTTCACCGGGTCGCCGCACGTGGGTACCGAGGTGATGCGCCAGGCGGCCACGCACCTGCGCGGAGTCGTGCTCGAGCTCGGCGGCAAGTCGGCGGCGATCTTCCTGCCGGGCTCCGACATCCGCGAGGTCACGCGGACGACGCACCTCCGGCACCTGCGCAACGGCGGCCAGGCCTGTGCCGCGCCCACCCGGATGCTGGTGCCGCGCGAGAGCTGGGACCAGTTCCTCGAAGCCAGCCGGGAGGCCTACGCCGAGATCCCGGTCGGCGACCCGCGGGACCCCGCCACCGTCGTCGGCCCGATGATCGACGAGGGCCACCGCGCCCGGATCGAGGCCGCCGTCGAGGCGGCCCTCGCCCAGGGCGCGCGGGTCGCGGCCGGCGGCGGGCGCCCCGAGCACGTCGGCGGGGCGTACCTGAACCCGGTGCTGCTGGTCGACGTCGACAACAGCTGGCCGATCGCCCAGGAGGAGCTCTTCGGGCCGGTCGCGGTCGCGATGCCCTACGACACCGTCGACGACGCGGTCGCCCTCGCGAACGACTCGCGCTTCGGGCTGCACGCCTACCTCTTCGGCGACCTCGACACCGCACGGGCGCTGGCCCCGCGGCTGCGGGTCGGATCGGTGACGATCAACGGCGGCGGCGGCTTCCGACCCGACGCTCCCATGGGCGGGTTCGGGATCAGCGGCATCGGTCGCGAGCTCGGTCACTGGGGGATCCACGAGTACCTCGAGCCCCAGCACGTGCAGTGGCGGACCGAGTAGGAGGCCCCCGTGTCCCGCATCCCACCCGCACCCGAGGCGACGTACGCCCCCGTCGTCGGTCATGACGCGCCGCTGCGCAACCAGGTCTACGCGCAGGCGCCGCGGATCGCCGGCCCCTACCTCGAGTTCATGCGCGCGCTGCGTGAACGCACGGTCCTGCCGCGCCGCCTCGTCGAGCTGGTCCGGCTCCGCGTCACCTTCCACAACCAGTGCCGCAGCTGCATGGCGGTGCGGTACGCCGACAGCCTCGAGGACGGCCTGACCGAGGAGCTGGTCTGCTCCCTGGAGAAGCCCGAGGAGGCCCCTGACCTCACGGCGGCGGAAAAGGCGGCGCTCGCGTTCGCCGACCTGATGGCCACCGACCACCTCGCGATCTCCGACGCGACGTTCGCGGAGCTGCGGCGGCACTTCGACGACGAGCAGCTGATGGACCTGTGCTTCCAGGTCGCGACGTTCGTGGGCTACGGCCGGATGGGGTCGGCGCTGGCGATGACCGACGACCTCCCCGAGGAGTACGCCGAGGACGGCGTCCGCCTCGCTCCCTGGCGACAGGCCCCGCACACCGTCGTCTGACGGCTCCCGCACACCGGAGGTGGCTCGTGACGTTCGTCCTCGTCCACGGCGGCGGCTTCGGCTCCCGCACCTGGGACCCGCTGCTGCCCCACCTCCCGGGGCCCGCACTCACGGTGGACCTTCCGGGTCGCGGTCGGCGGGGTGACGTCGACGTTGCCGGCGTGAGTGCCGACGACTGCGCGGCCGCCGTCGTCGAGGACCTGGTCGAGGCGGGGGTCGACGACGCCGTCCTCGTCGGCCACTCGCTTGCCGGCGTGACCGTGCCGCGGGTGCTCGCCCTGGCGCCCGAGCGCGTGCGGGCGGCGGTACTGGTGTCGGCGATCCTGCCCGGCCACGGTGAGAGCGTGATGACCACGATGGACCCGGCCACCCGGGAGGCCGTGCTGACCGCGGTCGAAGCGGGCACCTACAGCCCCGGCTCCGGTGCCGGGCTCGAGATGCTCTGCCACGACCTCGACGAGGAGCAGACCCGGTTCGTCGTCGAGAGCCGGACCGACGACTCGGTCCGGCTCCTCACCGAGCCGATGGACCTCGCCGGCGTGCGGAGCCCCGTGCCGCGGTGGTACGTGCACCTGACCCGCGACCGGCGGGTGCCGCCGGAGCTGCAGGAGCGGTGCCGCGCGCGGTGGGACGGGCGGCGGGTCACCCTGGAGACGGGTCACATGGCGATGGTCGCCGACCCCGAAGGGCTGGCCGGGATCCTCGCAAGGATCGCCCGGGACCCGGACGGGACCGGCGGGCGCTAGCCCTTGCCGGCGGCCACCTGCAGCAGCCGCTCGATGGTCGGTGGCAGCTTCTCCTGATACGGGTCGACATGGCGGCCGGTGCGGTGCCGGTGGAGGTTGTGCGCCATGATCGCCCCCATCCGGAAGGCGCCCAGCCTGAGGAACCACTCCGCGTCCTCGACGGGCCCGCCGGCCGCCTCGCCGTACGCCGCGACCACGTGGTCCACGCCGGGCACGGTCACGTCGTCGCGGGCGATGCCGGGGAAGTGGCTCGCGTCGGCGAAGGTGGCCAGCCAGCCGAGGTCGACGCGCGGGTCGCCGAGCGTCCAGATCTCCCAGTCGACCAGCGCGCGTGGCACGGTGCCCTCCATCAGGAGGTTCCCGAGCCGGAAGTCGCCGTGCACAAGGGCGACGGCACCGGCACCAGGGACCGCCTCGGCGAGCCGCTTCCCGGCCTCCTCGCCGAGCGGGCGGAACTCCTCCTCACCGGCGGCGGCGATCCGGCGGAACTGCGCGAGCTCGTCCGACGGCGTGCGGACCGGCTCGTCGCCCAGCCCGTCGACGGGCACACGGTGCAGGGTCGCCAGCAGCTCGGTCGCGACGTCGAACCGGCGCCGGACCAGGTCGGCGGGCAGGTCGGCCCCGGTCTCGTCGATGACCGGCTCGACGGCCTCGCCGGCGGCGAAGGAGACCAGCGCGAGCGGGGGCTCGGCCTCCTCGGTCGCGATGACCTGGGGGACCGGCACGTGCGCCGCCACCAGCGCCATCGCCCGTGCCTGGCGCAGCACGTCGTGGCGGCCCACCGCCGGACGACCGGCCGCGGCGACCTTGACGACCAGCCGGCCGCCGGACGCGGTGGAGGCGGTGAGCGTGATGCCGGAGTGGCCCCCCGGCATCGGCCGCAGCTCGGTGACCTCGTCGCCGGCGAGTCGGGAGACCCGGTCGCGGAGCTCGGGGGTGATGGCGTCGTCGGCTGCGCTCATGCCAGGTTCCTCGCGTCGCGGTCGGAGATTTGCGTGTGCCGCATTATTATGCGAATAATACATAACATCAAGGCGAACGAAGGAGAGCGGCACCGTGTGGGACTTCGAGACCGACCCTGAGTACCAGGAGAAGCTGGACTGGGCCGACCAGTTCATGCGGAGCCGCGTGGAGCCCCTTCAGTACGTCATCAACCACCCCCTGGACCTGCAGGACCCGGTCCGCCAGGAGCTGATCCCCCCGCTGCAGGAGGAGGTCAAGCGCCAAGGGCTGTGGGCCACCCATCTCGGCCCCGAGCTCGGTGGCCCCGGCTACGGGCAGGTGAAGCTCGGGCTGCTCAACGAGATCCTCGGTCGCTCCGGCCCCGGCCCCACGGTCGGGCCGATCGTCTTCGGCACCGCCGCGCCCGACACGGGCAACGCCGAGATCATCGCCCACTACGGCACCGGGGAGCAGAAGAAGCGCTACCTCCAGCCGCTGCTCGACGGCACGATGTTCAGCGCCTTCTCGATGACCGAGCCGCAGGGTGGCTCGGACCCCAAGACGTTCACAACCCAGGCCGTGCTCGACGGCGACGAGTGGGTCATCAACGGCGAGAAGTGGTTCTCCTCCAACGGCCGCTGGGCCGAGGTGCTCGTGCTGCTCGCGGTGACCGACCCCGACGCGCCCATCCTCGAGCGGATGTCGATGTTCCTCGTGCCCAAGGACACCCCTGGTGTCGAGATCGTCCGCCACGTCGGCGTCCAGGGCTGGGTCGAGGGCGAGGGCGGGGGAGACCATTCCTACATCCGCTACAAGGACGTGCGGATTCCCAAGGACCACCTGCTCGGGGAGGTCGGCGACGGGTTCAAGGTCGCGCAGACGCGGCTCTCCGGTGGCCGGGTGCACCACGCGATGCGGAGCATCGGCCACATGAAGGCCGCCTTCGAGATGATGACCGAGCGTGCGCAGTCCCGGTTCACCCAGGGCGAGAAGCTCGGTGACAAGCAGCTGGTCCAGCAGATGATCGCCGACGCCTGGATGACCATCGAGCAGGCGCGGTTGCTGGTGCTGCAGACCGCCTGGAAGATCGACCGGCTGCAGAACTACCGCGCGGTGCGCAAGGACATCGCCGCCGCCAAGATCGTGACCTCGCGGGCCCTGGTGGACGTCGCGACCAAGGCGCTGCAGATCCACGGGGCGCTCGGGATCACCCACGAGATGCCGTTCGTCTCGATGATCGTCAACGGCATCCACGTCGGCCTCGCCGACGGCCCGAGCGAGATCCACCAGCTCACGATCGCCCGCGACATCCTGCGCGACGTCAAGCCCGCGGAGGGGATCTGGCCCTCCCAGCACATCCCCGCGCTGGTCGAGCAGGCGCGCGAGCTCTACGGCGACACGTTGGCCCGCCATGGGCGCTGACGACCGCGGGCCCGAGCGCCGCGGCCGGGCACAGGGGCGCAAGGCCGACCGGCTCCAAGCGGCGCTCGGCGAGCTGGACCCGACGCTCGCGCGCTGGGCGGACGACCACATCTTCGGCGACGTCTGGGCCGAGGACGCGCTCGGCTTCGACGACCGGATGCTGGTCGCGATCACGGCGCTGGCGACCCTGGGGCGGCGCAACCAGCTGCGCAACTACCTGCACGGCGCGCTGCAGTCCGGGCGGACGCCCGAGGAGCTGCGCGAGGTGATGAAGATGCTCACCGTCTACGCCGGGTTCCCCGTCGCCATCGAGGCGATGCTCGAGCTCGACGCGGCGGTCAAGGCGTCGGGAGCCGGATCGTGACCGCCGACCTCGCAGGCCACGCCCGGGAGCTGGCGGGCTGGCTGCGCGACAACGCCGAGCGGCTGGCGCCCTGGCGCCGTCGCCCGCCGGGCTCGCTGGCGGCCGCGGTCGAGCACGACCGGGGACTGCTCGCCCTGCTGCACGAGGCGGGCTGGTCGCGGTACGGCTGGCCCGAGCAGGCCGGCGGCCTCGGCGGCCCGGTCGCCCTCCGCGCCGTGCTGTACGACGAGCTCGCGGCCGCTGACGTCGAGGTGCCCGAGGCCTACGTGATCCTGGAGACCCTCGGCCCGCTGCTCACCGCCTTCGCGCCCGACCTGGCCGCCACCCACCTGCCGCGGTTCCTCCGGGGCGAAGAGCTGTGGGGCCAGGGGTTCTCCGAGCCCGAGGCCGGCAGCGACCTGGCCGGGCTCCGGACCCGCGCGGAGGCTGCCGGCAACGGCTTCGTGGTCAACGGGCAGAAGATCTGGACGACGCTGGGGCAGTTCGCCTCACACGCAGCGGTCCTGGCCCGCACCGGTGCGCCCGACAGTGCGCACCGTGGGCTCACCATGCTGTGGGTCGACCTGGGGCAGCCGGGCGCCTCCGTGCGGCCGATCCCGGCGTCCAGCGGACGCGACGAGTTCGCCGAGATGTTCTTCGAGGACGCCCGCGTGGACGGCTCCCGGGTCATCGGTGAGGTCGGCGGCGGCTGGGCCGCGGCGATGTACCTCCTCCAGTACGAACGCGGCATGTACGCCTGGCTGCGGCAGGCGATCCTGCACCGCCGGCTGCGGGAGGTCGCCGCCATGGCCCCGGCCGGGGCGTCGCCCTCGTCGCTCGCGGCACTGGGGCGGGCGCAGCGGGTCTGCGCCGGGCTGCGCGCACGGTCCCGGACCACGGTGCTGCGGCTGTCCGCGGGCGAGAACCCGGGCCCCGAGATCTCGGTGGACAAGGTGCTCCTCGGCCAGGCGGAGCAAGCGGTCTTCGACGCCTGGCGCCAGCTCTGCTGGGAGGCCATGGCGGTCGACGACGGCGACCTGTCGTCCACGCTCCGCGAGGAGTGGTTCTACAGCCGCGCGTCGACGATCTTCGGCGGTGCTGCCGACATCCAGCGCGACATCCTCTCCGACCGCGTCCTCCGACTGCCGCGAGGTGCACGATGAACGACCAGGTCGCCGCGTTCGCCGAGCTGACCACCGAGCTGCTGGTGGCGGGGCAGGTCGACGACCTCGTCGCCCAGCTCGCCGACCCCGACCTCGCCGAGGAGTGGGACGACCCCGCGGTGGTCGCCGCCGTCGCCGAGCCCTACGGGCGGGCGGCCGCCGGCGGGCGGCTGCTCGACGTGGCCGTGCTCCGCCGGCCCGACGTCTCGCTGCTCGTGCCGGTGACCGGGCACGACCCCGCCACCGCGGCGCGCCGCTCCACCGGCGGTCTCGAGCTCGACGGCCTCGTCCGGGGGACCGTCGCAGGCACGCTCGCCGTCCTGCTCGACGGGAAGGTCGGGCTCGTCGCCACCGGCACGTTGGACGTCGTCCCGGTGACCGGGCTCGACCCGGCGGCGGAGCTCCGCCGGGTGCGCGGGCGGGTCGCCGAGCCCGACGAGCAGCTCGACGTCGACGCCGCGACGGTGCTGTCCCGTGCGGCACGGTTCCTCGCGCACGAGCTCCTCGGAGCCGGCGGTGCCGCGCTGGACCTCGCGGTCGAGCACGTCCGCTCGCGGCACCAGTTCGGCGTACCTCTCGGCTCCTTCCAGGCGGTCCGTCACCGGCTCGCCGAGGCGCATGTCCAGCTGACCGCGGCCCGCGAACTGCTGGCCGCCATCGGAGCCGACGCCGACCCCGACGTGCACCTGCTGGTGCTCAAGTCGTGGGCGGGAGCCGCGGCCCAGACGGCCGTCGCAGCCGCCCAGCAGGTCTGCGGTGGGATGGGGTTCACCGAGGAGTTCGGGCTCCACCGATCCGTGCGCCGGGCCCACCTCCTCGACGGGCTGCTCGGCGGCTGGGAGGAAGCCGACGTGCTGCTCGGCCGTCTCGCGACAGAAGGCCGTGTCATCCCCGACCGTCAGGTGGTGCTCTCATGAAGGACGTGGTGATCGCTGGAGTGGGGATCCACCCCTTCGGCCGGTTCGAGCACGGCTATCGGGAGATGGGCGAGCTCGCAGCTCGTGGTGCCCTGGCGGACGCCTCCGTCGGCATCCAGGACGTCGACATGGTCTTCGTCGCCAACGTCGGGGCGGAGATGGCCAAGGGCCACAACGTGGTCGACCGGATCGGCCGCACCGGCGTGCCCGTCATCAACGTCGAGGCCGCCTGCGCCTCGAGCGGCTCGGGGCTCTTCATGGCCGCGAAGATGGTCGAGTCCGGCGCCGCCGACGTCGTCCTCTGCCTCGGCGTGGAGAAGGCCCCGAGGGGGTTCATCGCCTCCAGCGGCTTCGACCAGTGGCAGATCGAGAACGGGCTCGGCGTCAACCCGATGTACTTCGCGATCCAAGCCCAGGAGCTGGTCGCCGCCACCGACGCGACCGTCGAGGACCTCGCCGACGTCTCGGTGAAGAACCACCGGCACGCGGTCGACAACCCCCACGCGATGTACCGCCGCGAGGTCACCCGGGAGGAGGTCCTCGCGAGCAAGCCGATCTGCCCCCCGCTCACCCTGCTGATGCTCTGCGCCCCCAACGAGGGCGCCGCGGCCGTCGTGCTGATGAGCCGCAAGGAGGCGGAGCGACGTGGCGTCGCGGCCCCGGTCACCCTCGCCGGCCTCGGCCTGGTCTCGCGTGGCCCCGACGACTGGTTCGTGCCGGCGCCGGCCTACCAGGCGGAACGGACGAGCCTGAGCGCACGCGCCGCGACGGCGGCGCTCGAGGACGCGGGGGTCACCGTCGAGGATGTCGACGTGGTCGAGTGCCAGGACACCGACGCGGCCTCGGAGCTGATCGCCTACTCCGACCTCGGGCTCTGCAAGCCAGGTGACGAAGCGGCGCTGCTCCGCAGCGGGGCCACCGCGCTCGGCGGCCGTATCCCGGTCAACCCCTCGGGTGGGCTGCTCTCCAAGGGCGAGCCGCTCGGGGCCTCCGGGCTCGGCCAGGTGCACGAGCTCGTCCAGCAGGTCCGCGGCCGGTGCGGGAGCCGACAGGTCACGGACGCCCGCGTCGGGCTCGGCCACGTCATGGGCGCGGGCCACAACTCCTGCGTGGTGGTGGTGCACCGATGAGCGACGAGCTGTTCGGACCCGGCGAGCCGGGCGATCCGACGTACCTGAAGGGGTCGGTCTGCCGGGCGTGCGGGCGGGCCGAGTTCCCGCGGCGGGCGGAGTGCCCGGCCTGCGGCGCGGAGTCGGAGCCGGTCGACCTCGAGGGTCCGGCGCGGCTCCGCGTCAGCAGCGCGGTCCTCGCCCAGCCGCCGGGGAGCAAGGTCCAGGCGCCGTACGGCGTGGGGGTCGCCGAGTTCCCGCAGGGGCTCTGCGTCATCGGGCTGCTGGTGGGGGAGCCGGCCGCGGGTGCCACCGTCGAGGTGGTGGTGCACGAGCCTTACCCGGGGGGTCGGATCTTCGCGTTCCGCGAGCCCGGCTTCCTTCCTGCTGTCGCTATTTAGGCTTATAGTATCTATAGATCCGGCGTCGGCCGTCTTCCGGCCGCAGTGCCGACCAGGCATCCGTCGCTCGCCGCCGCGGGCCACCAGAGAGGGCATCATGGGGTTCTTCAACTTCCTCACCGAAGACCAGCAGGCATGGCGGGACAACTGCTTCCGCTTCATGGAGCGCGAGATCACGCGGGAGTACATCCGCGAGCACGACATGGAGCGCGAGTACTACTTCGAGGGGTACGACAAGATCGTCAAGGAGGGCTGGCACTCGCTGCTCATGCCCGAGGAGCTCGGTGGCTCGGCCGCCGGCCCGATGGAGTACGCCGCCATGTGCGAGGCGGGTGGCCGGTACGGCTACGACTTCGTCGCCGCGGTCGTCGGGACGCCGTCGTTCACCGCGCAGAACCTGATCAAGTACGGCAACCAGTACCACCTCGACACGTTCATCAAGCCGTTCGTCGCCGGCGAGCTGCGGTTCTCGATCGGCATCTCCGAGCCCGAGGCCGGCTCCGACGCCGCGTCGACCAAGACCCGCGCCGTCCGCGACGGCGACGAGTACGTCATCTCCGGCGCCAAGCAGTGGATCTCCGGCTCCGGCCTGCCGAACGCCCACATCCTGATGCTGGTGCGCACCGACCCCGACGCCCCGAAGCACAAGGGGCTGTCGACGATCATCGTCCCGGCCGAGGCCGAGGGCGTGACCCTGCGCAAGCTCAAGACCCTCGCGCGCCGCGGCATGGGCACCTACCAGGTGTTCCTCGACCAGGTCCGCGTCCCGGCGGTGAACCTCCTCGGCGAGGAGGGCCAGGGATGGGAGGTCATCGGCGGCAACCTCGAGCTCGAGCGCATCGCCTGCGCCGCGGGCTACACCGGCAACGCCCAGCAGGCCGTGGACGACGCGCTGCTCTACTCGACCCAGCGCGAGCAGTTCGGCCAGCCGATCTACGAGTTCCAGGTGCTCAAGCACATGCTCGCCGACATGCAGACCGAGGTCGACGCGGCGCGGCTACTGACGTACCGGGCCGCGGCGAAGGTGGCCGCCGGCGAGCCGGCGCTGCGCGAGGTCTCGATGGCCAAGCTGTTCGCCTCCGAGACGCTCGCCAGCGTCGCCAAGCGCGGAGTCCAGATCATGGGCGGCCACGGCATGCTCCCCGAGGCGGACATGGAGCGCTACTTCCGTGAGGGCATGCAGTCGCTGGTCGGTGGCGGCACCTCGCAGATCCAGCGATCGATCATCGCCAAGACCATGCGCCAAGAGCTCAAGGGCTGAGGTCGACGTGACCGACACCCGACCTCCAGCGGCGGGCGGCCCGCCCGGGCCCCTCGGCGGGATCCGGGTGCTGGACTTCACCCGACACCTCGCTGGTCCGTACGCCACCACGATCATGGGCGACTTCGGTGCCGACGTGATCAAGATCGAGTCGGTGCCGACGGGCGACCCGGCACGGACGATCCGGATGGCCGACGAGCCGAAGGACCGTGACGGGCAGGCGTTCATCGCCTACAACCACGGCAAGCGCTCGATCGCGGTGGACATGCGCACCGAGGAGGGGCTCGCGCTGGTGCACCGGATGGTCGCCGACGCGGACGTCGTCGTGGAGAACTACCGTCCAGGCGTCGCGCACCAGATCGGCATCGGCTACGAGGAGCTCCGCGCGATCAATCCGCGGATCGTCTACTGCTCGATCTCCGCCTTCGGCCAGGAAGGCCCGTGGGCCGAGCGCCCCGCCACCGACCCGGTCGTGCAGGCGATGAGCGGGCTGATCTCGGTGACCGGTCACCCGGGCGACCCCGTCCGGGTGGGGGTGCCGATGGGCGACATCATGGGCGCGATGACCGGCCTCCAGGGCATCCTCATGGCGCTGCTGGAGCGGGAACGGTCCGGCGAGGGACAGTGGATCGACGTCTCGTTGATGCACGCCCTCGCGTTCACCCACACCACCCGGCTGGCGGAGTACTTCGCCACCGGCAAGGCGCCGGAGGGCCAGGGCACCGCGCACAGCACCGTCGCGCCGTACGAGGTCTTCCCGACCAAGGACCGGCCGGTGATCGCCGGCTCCTGGACCGAGGACACCTGGCCGCGGTTCTGCAAGGCGCTGGGCGTCCCCGCGATGGCGACCGACCCGCGGTTCGCCACCAACCCCGACCGGCTGGCCAACCGGCCGGAGCTGCGGCGGGTGGTCACCGAGATCATGGAGCAGCGCACCGCCGAGGAGTGGGAGCAGGAGTTCGCCCGCGCCGGTGCGCTGTTCGGGCCGGTGCTGACCGTGCCGCAGATGCTGGAGCACCCGCAGATGGAGAAGCGGCCGGCGGTCACCGAGGTGACCTGTTCGGACGATCGGGTGGTCAAGGTCCCCGACTCCAGCTCCGCGATCCGCATGGTGCGGACCTCGGGCGGGGTCGCGCTGCCGCCGCCGCTGCTCAGCGAGCACGCCGTCGAGATCCTCGACGAGCTCGGGCTCGAGGCGGACGAGGTGAAGCGGCTGATCGAGTCGGGCGCGGTCCGGGCGCCGAGACGAGTGGGAGGGGAGCACGTTGGCGTCTGACGCCGTCCTCTACGAGGCGAAGGACCAGGTCGCCACGATCACGATCAACCGCCCGGAGAGCCACAACGCACTGTCGGCCGAGGTGCGCGACGGGCTGCGCTCCTCGTTCCAGCGGTTCGAGGCCGACGACGAGGTGCGGGTGGCCGTGCTCACCGGTGCCGGTGGCAAGGCGTTCTGCGCCGGCGGCGACCTCAAGGAGATGATGGCCAACCGGTCGCAGAACCTGGGGCGCGACTTCGTCGTGATGCCGGGGCGCAACGAGGTCGTGGAGAAGCCCTGGATCGCGGCGGTCAGCGGCCACGCGGTCGGCGGCGGTGTCCTCTACACGATGCTCGCCGACATGGCGATCGCCTCCACCACGGCGAAGTTCAAGATGCCGGAGGCGATGATCAGCCGCGGCGCTCCGTGGTCGGTCGCGCTGGCGCAGCAGCTGCCGAGCAAGGTGTGGTTCGAGATGGCGGTGACCGGCAGGACGGTCGACGCCGAGCGAGCCCTCCAGGTGGGGCTGGTCAACCAGGTCGTCGAGCCCGAGGAGCTGCTCGACACGGCCCTCGAGGTGGCCGGCCGGATCGCCCGGTCGGCGCCGCTGACGGTGCACGCCACCAAGAAGTCCATCCGGGCCGCGGCCGAGATGGGGATGAGCGCGGCCTGGGACGTGGCCGACGAGTACTTCGATCGGGTCTATTCCAGCGAGGACGCGGTCGAGGGGCCGCGCGCCTGGGTGGAGAAGCGCGATCCCGTCTGGAAGGGACGCTGAACGGTGCAGCTGCAGGTCGACAAGTACTGGAACGAGATCGAGGTCGGCGAGAGCACCGGCGTCTCGCGGGGACGGACCGTCACGGAGACCGACGTCGTCCACTTCATGATGCTGACCGGCAACTGGGTGGAGATCCACTCCAACGTCGAGTTCGCGAAGGACACGCCGTTCGGGCAGCGGCTGGTGCAGGGCTCGCTGGTGCTCGCGATGAGCCAGGGGCTCTTCACCACCGGCCGTGCGGTGGCCGCCTTCTACGGGCTCGACAAGCTCCGGTTCACCAAGCCCGTCTTCATCGGCGACACCATCAAGGTCGAGTGCGTCCTGCTCTCCAAGAAGGACAAGAACGAGAAGTTCGGGCTGGCCACCTGGGAGATGCGGGTGACCAACCAGCGCGACGAGCAGGTGCAGGTCGCCGAGTACACCTACCTGAACTACAAGGAGCGTCCCGAGTCCTGGTGATCCGGGCCCGGTCCGCCCCGGCCGTCGCCGGCGAGCAGCCGCGAGTCGTGGCTGGCGGCGAGGGCGACCGGCCGGAACGCGATGACGACGCGATTCGGCGTGTCGAGCAGCCGGATGAAGGCTTCCTCGGCGCCGGGCGCAGCCAGCCGCTCGGCCCAGAGGGGCAGGAACCAGTCGAGGGTCTCCCGGTCCCGGTGGACCGTCCCGACGCCGCGGTACGAGACCATCTGCCGGCCCGGCGTACCCGTGCCGGCGTTGGAGACCACGATGCTCATCCGCGGGTCACGCGCGAGCGCGGTCACTTGCTGGCGGTCCGAGGTGGCGGTGAGCCAGAAGATCCCGTCCACCCGCATGAAGCTCATGATCACCGCCGCGGGCCAGCCCCCCTCGCGCGAGAACACCACCGTGCACTCGGTCTGCCGCTCGAGGAGCGCGTCGCGCTCGGCCACGGACAGCCGTGCGCCGGCCAGCCTCTCGAGCTCCTGCTCGCCCGGCTTCGCCACGCCGGTCACCGCGGGGTGGTGTCGAGGGAGAGGTCGAACTCGCCCATGAGGTTGCGGGGCTCGCCGCCGATGAGGAGACGACCGCCGTCGACGTCGAGCATCGCGCCGGTCATCCACCGGGCCTCGTCGGAGAGCAGGAAGGTGACCGCTCCGGCGATGTCGCGCGGCTCGCCGAGCCGCTGCAGCGGCAGGATCGCGGCTTCCTCCGTGCCGCGGTCCCCCTCCCAGAGCACGCCGGCCATCGTGGTGCGGACGAGGCCGGGGGAGACGCTGTTCACCCGGATGCCGTGCGGGCCGAGCTCCCGCGCGAGCCCCTTGGTGAGCACGTCGAGCGCGGCCTTGCTGGCCGTGTAGCCGGCGACCATGGGCTGGACCTGCCGGGCGCCGATCGTGCTGATGTTGACCACGGCCGAGCCCGGGTGCTCGCCGAGCCCGCCGGCGACGGCGGTCTGGACGAGCGCCAGCGGGGCCCACGCGTTGGTCGTCACGGTGGTCAGGAACGCCTCGCGGGTGATCTCCATCAGCCCGCCGTACGACGCGTTCGCGCCGGCGTTGTTGACGACGAAGTCGATCCTCCCGAACGCCTCCTGCGCCGCCCGGACGATCGTCTCCGGCGCCTGCGGGTCGCGCATGTTGGCGATGCACCCCACCGCGTTGCCCTCGCCGAGGGCGGCGACGGTCTCCTCGATCTCGTCCGGCTTGCGGGCCACGACGAGGACATGGGATCCGCGCTCCACGAGGGACTCGGCGGTCGCCCGGCCGATGCCGCGCGTGGCTCCGGTGATGATCGCCGTGCGGCCGGCGAAGTGCGTCGTGAGATTCATAACCATGATAATAAGAGATTACGAGGGGTGCTGTCAGCACAGGGCGCCTCTTGAGCTTCGCGAGTGGCTCGGGCAAGATCGGCTAACTAGTCGCATGATTCGTACGGAACGAGGAGCGCGGAGAACCATGGGGATGTTGGACGGCAAGGTCGCGTTCGTGACCGGCGCCGCACGTGCGCAAGGACGCGCGCACGCGGTCGCCATGGCGCGCAACGGTGCGGACGTGATCATCTGCGACATCGGTGAGGACGTCGACGGGCTGCGCTACAGCCTCGGCACGCTGGAGGAGCTCGAGGAGACCGCCGGGCTGGTCCGCGCCGAGGGGCGCCGGGTCGTCAGCCGGAAGGCCGACGTCCGCTCGCAGGCCGAGCTCGACGCGGTCGTCGCCGCGGGGGTCGAGGAGCTCGGCCGCGTCGATGTGCTGGTCGCGAACGCGGCGATCAACCAGCTGAAGCCGTTCTGGGAGATCACCGAGGCCGACTGGGAGGCGGTGGTCGGTACCAACCTCGCCGGCGTCTGGCGGTCGGCCAAGGCGGTGATGCCGCACCTGGTCCGCCAGCGGAGCGGGTCGATGGTGCTGATCTCCTCGGTCAACGGCCTCGAGCCGGCGAACGGCTACGCGCACTACGGCGCCGCCAAGCACGGCGTCATCGGGCTGATGGGCAGCATCGCGCTCGAGGGCGCGCCCTACGGCATCCGTTGCAACGCGATCTGCCCGGGCTTCGTGAAGTCGGGGATGACGACGTTCCAGGACCAGCTCGACAAGTACGCCGGCCACCCGGGCGCGACCCTCGACGTCCTCGACGACGCCGGCCGCGGGTTCCACCCGTTCAACGGCCTGACCTACCTGGAGCCGGAGCACATCGCCGAGGCCGCGGTGTGGCTCTCCTCGACCGCCGCGATCGCGGTCAACGGCGTGGCCATGCCGGTCGACGCCGGTCACCTGCTGGTCGCCGGGAAGGTGTGGCGCGACGCATGAGCGAGCATGGGACGGTGGCGTCCGACGCGCAGCCCCTGACCGGAGTCCGGGTCCTCGACCTGGGCATGAACATCGCCGGCCCCCAGGCGACGACGCTCCTCGCCGACCTCGGTGCCGACGTCGTCAAGGTGGAGTCGCCGCAGGGTGACACCAGCCGCGCCCTCGAGCCCAAGCTCGACGGGGTCAGCGCGATGGCGATGACGATGAACCGGAACAAGCGTTACCTCGGGCTCGACCTGCGCCACCCCGACGCCGCGCCGGTCCGGGAGGCGTTGGTGCGTTGGGCGGACGTCGCGGTGCAGAACCTGCGTCCGGGCAAGGCCGAGCAGCTCGGCATCGGCGCCGACCAGTGCCACGACATCAATCCGCGGCTGGTGCACGTCAGCGTCGAGGCGTTCTACCCCTCCGAGGGCACCCGCCCCGGCTACGACCTGCTGGTTCAGGCGGAGACCGGGATGATGCACCTCACCGGTGACGCGGACGGTCCGCCGTCGCGGCTGCCGGGGAGCCTGCTCGACCACACCACCGGGCTGTTCGCGGCCTTCGGCATCGCGGCCGCGCTGCACGGCCCGCGCGACCGGCACCGGCTCACGGTGTCGATGAGCGACGTGGCGCAGAGCCTGCTCGGCGACCGTGTGGCCGCCTACCTGCTCAGCGGCGAGGCGCCCCAGCGGATGGGTTCGGCGATCTCGGTGACCACGCCGCTGCAGTCCTACCGGACGGGTGACGGGGATCTCGCGATCGGCGCCGCGAGCGACGCTCTCTTCCGCCGGCTGGGGGAGGCC
Source organism: Nocardioides caldifontis (assembly GCF_008087345.1). GTDB lineage: Bacteria > Actinomycetota > Actinomycetes > Propionibacteriales > Nocardioidaceae > Marmoricola_A > Marmoricola_A caldifontis. The sequence goes on from NZ_VHIB01000001.1 coordinate 958,952, forward strand.
CTGGGGGTGGACCTGGCCGGCGACAGCCGGTTCGCCACCCAAGCCACCCGGCTGCAGCACCGGCACGAGCTCGACGACGCGATCGAGGAGGTGCTGGCGACCGCGTCCGCGGAAGTCTGGTACGAGCGGCTCCACGCGGCGGGGATCCCCACCGCGCGGGTCCGCGACCTGCCCGGGGCGGTGGAGCGCCACCGCGAGCTCAGCCGCACCGGGCTCGTGCCCGTCGAGGGGCTGCCGGGCGCGGAGCTGGTCGCGAACCCTCTGGGATCGGCCGTGGCGCCCCGCGTTCCCGGCCCGGTCGGTGCCGACTCGCGCTCCCTGCTCGTCGACCTCCTCGGTTTCGGCCAGGACGACTACCTCAAGTGGGTCGAGTCCGGAGTCGTCGTACCGACACCGGAGGAGGGCGCATGACCGGACCGCTGCAAGGGCTCAAGGTCGTCGAGATGGCCGGGCAGGGCCCGGTGCCCTTCGCCGGGATGCAGCTCGCGGACCTCGGGGCCGAGGTGCTCCGCCTCGAGCGCCCGACCGGACGCACGGTCAAGCTCGCGCCGCCGCGCTTCGACGTGGTGGCACGAGGGCGCCGCTCGGTCGCCATCGACATGAAGGCCGAAGGAGCCGCCGAGCTGGTCCTGGGGCTGTTGGAGGAGGCGGACGTCTTCCTCGAGGGGTTCCGTCCAGGTGTCTGCGAACGGCTCGGGATCGGCCCGGAGCCGGCGCTGCGCGCGAACCCGCGGCTCGTCTACGCCCGGGTCACCGGGTGGGGGCAGGACGGCCCCCGGGCCCTCCAGGGCGGCCACGACATCAACTACATCGCCGTGACCGGTGCACTGGCGGCCATCGGGGAGAAGGGGCGCGCCCCTGTGCCACCGCTCAACCTCGTCGGCGACTTCGGGGGCGGCGGCATGTCCGCCCTGGTCGGCATCCTGGCCGCGCTGTACGGCGTCGAGCACGGGCTGCCCGGCCAGGTCGTCGACGTGGCGATGGTCGAGGGGGTCAACACCCTGCTCGCCACCGCGCACGGCTACCAGGGCGCCGGCGTCCTGGTCGACGAGCGCGAGAGCAACTTCGTCGACGGGGGTGCGCCCTACTACCGCGCGTACGAGTGCGCGGACGGCAACCACGTCGCGGTGGGTGCCGTGGAGCCCCAGTTCTTCCGGGCGCTGGTCACTACGCTCGGCGTCGACATCGACCCTGCCGGCCAGATGGACCGGTCGCGCTGGCCGGAGATGCGCAAGCAGCTCGCCGACGCCTTCGCCACCCGCTCGCGCGACGCGTGGGTCGAGCTCTTCGACGGGGTGGACGCCTGCGTCTCCCCCGTCCTGACGCTGGGCGAGGCGCACACCGACCCGCAGCTCGTCGCCCGCGAGGCGCTGCAGGTGGTCGACGGTGTGCCGCAGCCCGCGCCGTCGCCCCGGTTCTCTCGGACCCCTGCCGAGGTCGGTGCGCCGCCTCGCCGTCCCGGCTCCGACACGCGTACGGCGCTCGCCGACTGGGGTGTCGCGGCGGAGCGCGTCGAGGAGCTGCTGGGCGCGGGCGTGGTCCACGAGCCCGAGCCGCAGGGCGACGTGGGAGCGGCCGGGAGCCGATGAGCCCGCGGACCGGTCCGGGGGTCGCGCCGCTCGGCCACGGCTCGGTCTCGCTCGGCCTGTCGGCGGTGGGCGAGGTCGGCGCCGACGTGGTCCGGCGGCTGGTGGTCGACGCCCGCACGGCCGTCGAGACCGGCTTCGACGGCGTCACCCTCAGCGAGCACCACCGCGGGTTCCCCGGCTACGTGCCCGACCCGCTCTCCGCCGCGTCGCTCCTGCTCGAGCGGCTGCCGACCGGCTGGGCCTGCGCGGCGCCGGCGATCCTCCCGCTGCGCCACCCCGTCCTGGCGGCCGAGCAGCTCGCATGGGCCGCGGCGGCCCACCCGGGCCGGGTGGCCGCGGCGTTCGTCCCGGGTTACCAGGAGGACGACTTCGCGCTCCTCGGCGAGGAGTTCACGGCCCGGCGCGCCCGCCACTGGGAGCGGCTCGAGCAGCTGGTGGGGCTGGTCGGGCCGGAGCACCGGCGCGGTGCGCTGGCGGGTGATCCCGCCGTGGTCGGGCTTCCCGGCGACGGGGTGCCCCTGCTGACCGGCGCTGCGGGGCCGGTCGCGGTCCGTCGGGCCGCGCGGCTCGGGGTCGGCGTGCTGCTGCCGTCCCTCCGGCCGCCGCAGGAGGTGCGGCAGCTCGCGGAGCGGTACGCGGACGAGGGCGGGCAGGCGCCGGTGGTGCTGATCCGCCGCCTCCACGTCGGCACCGGCAGCCCGGGCAGCGAGGTGAACCGCGCGCGGTGGCGTTCCCGCGCCGGCAGCGCTGACTGGCTCGACCTCAGTGACGCGGCGGTCGCCACCGGGGAGCCGGGCCGGGTCGCGGAGCTCCTGGCCGAGGCGGTGAGGAGCTCGGGGTGCACGGCGCTCAACCTGCGGCTGGAGTGCTACGCAGACGCACCCGACCAGGTGTCCGCGCAGCTGGAGGCGCTCGGCGAGCACGTGCTGCCGGAGGTGCGCGCCGCGCTGGGTCGCTGAACCCGCCGGTGGCGTCTCAGCCGACGACCGCGTGCACCAGCCGGTCGAGGACCGGCCGCGCGTCGAACTCGGCGCCGCGAGCGAGGCGCTGGAGGAAGAGCCCCTCGAAGGCCGCGGAGATGGTGAGCATCGCCAGCTCCGGGTCGGAGGCGCCCATCCGCTCGACCGCCGGGATGACGATCTTCTCGGTGGTGCTCCGGGCCCGGGCGAGCGCGTTGCGGACCTCGGGGTTGTGGCTGGCCTCCATGACCAGCACGAGCCGGGCGCTGGTGAGCACCCGTCCCGGCCCCGTCATCTCCTCGAAGAGGTCGAAGAGGGTGCGGGCCAGCTCGTCCGGCGTCTCGGGGGAGTAGGCCCCCGCTACCAGCGGCACTTCGCGCTGCAGCATCCAGTCGACCGCACCCTCGAGGAGCGCGGCCCGGGTCCGGAAGTAGTTCGACGCCGACCCCTTGGGAACCTCGGCCTTGGCGTCGACCCGCGCGTGTGTCAGGGCACGCAGCCCCTCCGTGCCGAGGAGCGTGATCGCTGCTTCGGAAACCTGCTCGCGGACTGACGCCATGAGAACACTATATCTGTAGTGGACAGAGCGCGATCTCGACGGTACTTTGAGGCGAATGGTGTTCAGGGATCGAGGAGGGCGCATGAGACTCCGGGTCGACCGCGACCGCTGCATCGGGTCGAGCAACTGCGTGGTGGTGATGCCTGACGTCTTCGACCAGGACGAAGCCGAAGGGCTCGTCCAGCTCCTCGACGACAGTGGCGCCGGCCACGACGAGGACGCTCTCCACGACGTCGCGTACGCCTGTCCGGCGCAGGCGATCGAGGTCGTCGAGGGTGGCTGACTTTCGGGAGCTCGGCGAGGTCGTGATCGTCGGCGCCGGCGTGGCCGGGTTGACCGCAGCGGGGGCCCTGCGTCGCCGTGGGTACGTCGGCGGACTCACCGTGGTGGGAGCGGAGCGCCATGCGCCCTACGACCGGCCACCGCTCTCCAAGCAGGTGCTCGCCGCCGGGTGGGGCGAGGACCGGATCCGGCTCCGCGTCCCGCCGGAGCTCGAGACGGCCGGAGCCACCTGGGCCCTCGGTGAGGTGGCGACCCGGCTCGACGTCGAGCGCCGCGAGCTCTGCACCGACCGGGGGCGGACGCTCCCGTGGGACGGGCTCGTGATCGCGACCGGCGTGCGGCCACGGACGCTGCCGGGCCGCGCGTACTCCAACGTGCTCACGCTGCGCACCGTCGATGACGCGATGGCGCTCCGTGACGCACTGCCCGGGGCGCGCTCGGTGGTCGTGGTCGGCGCCGGGGTGCTGGGCTGCGAGGTCGCGGCCTCGGCCCGGGGGCTCGGCCTCCCGGTGACCCTCGTCGACGGCCTCGTGACCCCGATGCTGCGCCAGCTCGGGCCCGCCCTCGGGGCTCACCTGGGTGCCCGGCACGAGGCGCACGGTGTCCGCCTGCGGCTCGGCGTCGGTGTGGAGGCGCTCGAGGGCGGTGTGCGCGCCGAAGCGGTGCGGCTCGCCGACGGGAGCGCGGTCGAGGGGGACCTCTTCGTCGTCGCGATCGGCGCCGAGCCCGACCTCGGGTGGCTCGAGGGGAGCGGGCTGCCCCTGGGGGACGGCGTGCTCTGCGACGACCGGCTCCGGGTGGCGCCCGGGGTGGTGGCGGCAGGCGACCTGGCCAGCTGGCCGCACCCTCTCTTCGGTCGGCGGATGCGCGTGGAACACCGCTTCAACGCGTCCGAGCAGGCGACGGCCGCCGCGACCAACCTGCTCGGCGGCGACGTGGTCCACGACGCCGTCCCGTACTTCTGGTCCGAGCAGCTCGGCGTCCGAGTCCAGGTCTTCGGCGACCCGTCCCGCGCCGAGCGGGCCGAGCTCGTCGCAGGTGATCTCGCCTCGGACCGCTTCGCGGCTGTCCTGCGCGACGCCGACGACGCGGTCACCGCTTGCGTGTCCTGGAACCTGCCCAAGGCGGGTCCGGACCTGCGGCTTCGCGTCCTCGAGGCGTGTGCGGCGCGCGGAGCGGTTGCCGCCACGCCCTAGTCGCTCCTCCCGACATCGCGGGGACGAACCCTCTGGTCTATTCGCACAGTTAGTACTACGGTCGTAGTAACCACCCTTTCAGTAGGAGCCCTCATGCTCGTTCTCTCACCGCAACCGCACCACGGCGCTGCCGGGCGGCCCCAGTGCCCTCCCGTCGGCGCGCTCAAAGGCAAGACCATCGGTCTGCGCCGCGACAAGTTCTGGCTGTCCTGGGACTGGATCACCGACGAGTGGGCCCGGCTGCTCGAGGCCGACGGCGCCGAGACGCTGATCTGGCGCGCACCCGTCGGCAAGGGCGATCAAGCGATGGCGGAGGGTGGCGAGGAGTACGCGAAGTTCCTCTCGTCGATCGATGTCGCCATCAGCGGGCTGGGCAACTGCGGCTCCTGCACCCTGTGGGCCATCCACGACGCCGTCGGGGCCCTCGACTCCGGGCTGCCGACGGTCGCGGTGACCACCGAGCACTTCGAGTCGCTCGGCCGGACCCTCGCCGCCCAGCGCGGGCACGACAGCCTCCGCGTCAAGCTCATGCCCTACCCGCTCGAGGGGCGCCCCGAGGACGAGGTCCGCCAGATCGCCCGAGACAACTACGAGAACCTTCTGACCGTGATGGGAGCAAGCCGATGACCGCGGTGCTGACCAGTGAGCGGGTGGACGTGCCCGAGGACATCTCCGACTTCTCCGTGGACGCGCTCGCCCGCGGCTGGTCCGACGGGTTACCTGTCGTGCCGCCGACCGAGGAGCGGGTCGCCGAGCACGTGGCCGCCAGCGGCCTGGCGCCCGACTTCGTGCTCGGCACCCTCTACCCTTCCGGCGTGGCCTGCACGGTGGAGCACCTCGCCGTCAACGCCGTGATGGCCGGGGCGCCGGCGGCCTCGATGAAGCTGCTCGCCGCCTCGGTCAACGCGCTGGCCGACCCGGCGTTCGACCTCGCGGGGCTCAACGCCACCACCGCGTCGGTCGTCCCCGCGCTGGTGGTCAGCGGCCCGGTGCGCGACGAGCTCGGGCTGCCCTACAAGCACGGTGTGCTGGGCGGGGCGGCCGGGCCCGCGCCGGCGATCGGTCGAGCGCTGCGGCTGCTCATGCGCAACGTCGCCGGCCAGGTCGTGGGCGTCACCTCCGAGTCGGTCTTCGGCCAGCCCGGCCGCGTCACCGGCATCGTCGCCTCGGAGTGGGTCGAGGAGTCGCCCTGGCCGTCCATCGGCGAGCGGCGCGGCATCGAGGGCGACTCGGTCACGGTGTACGGCGTGCTCGGCTCGGCCAACATCCTCAACAGCTACGGCAGCAGCGGCTCGGAGATCCTCCAGGTCGTCGGGAAGTCCCTCTGCTTCATGGGCAACAACAACATGGACCACTCGGCGCAGTTCGCCCACCAGGTCGTGATGCTGAACCCGGTCTGGGCGAAGATCGTCGCCAAGGAGTTCCCGCGGATCGAGGACGTCCAGGAGGTCCTCTACGACACCGCAGCCGTCCACATCAGCGAGTTCCCCGAGTCGCTGCACGGCCCGCTCCACGAGGCTGCCGACGTCCGCGACGACGGCCGGGTCTACCTGATGGACTCGCCTGCCGACGTCTCGGTCCTGGTCGCCGGCGGCAAGGGTTCGCTGCACGGCACGATGCTGCCCGGCATGTCGAACATGCTCCCGGTGACCCGCTCGCTCGACCCGAAGGAGTGGGCGTGAGCGTCGCGGCGGGCATCGAGCAGGCCCAGGCGCTCCTCGCTGCGGACGGCAGCCGGCTCGTCGTGCTCGAGGAGGCGGCGGACCGCGTCCACTTCCGGCTCGACCTGGAGAGCGCGGAGTGCGCCGACTGCGTGCTGCCGGCGGCCCACCTGACGACCGTGGTCGCCGGCGTCATGCGCGAGGCCACCGGGAACCCCCAGTTCGCCGTGCAGATCGACGACCCGAGGACGGAGCCGTGACCACGCTCGAGGACGGCCTTCTCCGGTTCTTCCGCCCCGACGCCGAGCTGATGGCGGACCCCTTCCCGCTCTACGCACAGCTGCGGGAGGCCGGCCCGGCGTACCGCTTCAAGGACCGGGTGCTGGTCAGCCACTTCGAGCCGGCTCGCGAGCTGCTCGTGGCGCCGACGACGCGGCAGGGGCTGTCGGTGCGCGGGTCGCGCTACCGAGCGGTCATCGACGGGCTCGGCGAGGACGACGTCACGAAGCTCGTGGAGCTCTTCGGCTTCTACGAGAAGCGCGTGAGCGGCGTCGACGGCGACAAGCACAAGCGGCTCCGCCGCCTGGCCCAGCGGGCGTTCACGCATCGTGTCGTCAGCCAGATGGAGCAGCGGATCCAGGAGATCACCGACCAGCTGCTCGCCTCGGTCGCGGACCGCGGCACGTTCGAGTTCGTGGAGGAGTTCGCCTACCACCTGCCGCTGATCGTCATCTGCGACATGTTCGACATCCCGTCCGAGGACCGGGGGCAGCTCCGGGACTGGGCGAGCGACCTGGGGCGCTTCGTCGGGGCGGACTGGTCGGACGTGAAGACGCTCCGCGAGACGCACAGGTCCGTCTTCGCGATGCGCGAGTACCTCACCGGTGTCTTCGCTGGCAAGCGCGGCGGCGAGACCACGGAGCTGATGGCCGCCCTGCTCAACGCCGAGGGGGACGAGGAGGACCACTTCACCGAGGACGAGCTGGTCGCGGTGATCACGCAGTTCGTCTTCGCCGGCCACGAGACGACCACCAACCTGATGGGGAACTCGATGGTCACGCTGCTGCGCGACCACCGCGAGCAGTGGGAGCTGCTGCGCGAACAGCCCGAGCTGGTCCCCGGTGCGGTCGAGGAGCTGCTCCGCTACTCGGGGACGACGCAGTACGTCGACAAGCTGGTCTCGGAGGACTGCGAGATAGGAGGCGTCGAGGTCAAGGCGTGGGACACCGTCGTGGTCGCCGTCGCCGCGGCGAACCGCGACGAGACGGCCTTCCCGGACGGCGAGCGGTTCGACGTGACCCGCGACGGGAAGAGCCACCTCTCCTTCGGCTTCGGCCCGCACCACTGCCTCGGGGCGGCGCTGGCCCGCATCGAGATGGCCACGCTGCTGCGGACGCTCACCCGGCGGTTCCCGGAGATGGGCCTCGTCGAGCCCGAGCACGTCGTGTACGGCGCCAACAGCATGCTGCGCGGGCCGGAGCGGCTGCCGGTGCGGCTCGGGAGGGAGCACTCGTGACGACGCTCGACAGCCGGGTCGCTCTGGTGACCGGGGCCGCATCCGGGGTCGGCCAGGCGGTCGCCAGGCGCTACCTGCGCGCAGGTGCCTCCGTGGTGGCGGTCGACCGCAACCCCGACGGGCTCGCGCGCCTCGACGACTCCGGCGACCGGCTGGCCACTGCCGTGGCCGACGTGGGCGTCCGGTCCGAGCTGGAGGCGGCCGTGGGGACGGCCGTGTCCCGGTTCGGCGGTCTCGACGTCGTCGCCGCCGTTGCCGGCATCTCGCGGACCGGGTCCGTGCTCGACATGTCGGACGAGGACCGCGACGCCATCCTCGGGGTCAACCTCGTCGGTGTGTGGAACACCGTCAAGGCGGCCCTCCCGGCGCTGCTCGACCGTGGTGCCGGCGGCCGGATCCTCGCCTGCGGCTCGGTCGAGTCCGTCCTCGGGGGCGTGGGGCTGGCGGCGTACGTGGCCTCCAAGCACGGGCTCGTCGGCCTGATCAAGTCGGTCGCGCTCGAGTGCGCGCCGCACGGGATCACCGCCAACGTGGTCTCCCCAGCCGGCGTCGACACCGAGATGCTGCGGACCGTGGTGCCGCCCGAGGCGATCCAGCACATCGCCGACACCACCCCGATCGCACGGTTGAGCTCGCCCGACGAGATCGCCGCGTTCTTCGAGTTCCTCGCCGGGCCGGACGCCGGCTACATCACCGGCAGCAACATCGTGGTCGACGGGGGAGTCGTCCTCCTCAACAGCCACACGACCGGCCAGTCGTGGGCGTCGTGAACGCACCCGTGCACATCGGCGTCAAGATCCCGAACTGGGGGCCGCTCGCGGGCCCGGAGGCGGTCGCCGCGACGGCAGCCGCCGCCGAGGAGCGCGGGTTCGGCTCGGTGTGGGTCTCGGACCACGTCGCCATGCCGCCCGGAGCCGACGCCTCCAGCCACGGGCTGGAGCCGCGCACACCGTTCCTCGACCCGTTCACGACGCTCTCGTACGTCGCGGCCCGAACCACCCGCGTCCAGCTCGGGACCGGCGTCTACGTGCTGCCACTGCGCCCTCCGCTCCTCACGGCGAAGCAGGCGGCGAGCGTCGACGTCCTGAGCGGAGGACGTCTGCTGCTGGGGGTGGGGGTCGGGTGGCTGCGCGACGAGTTCGAGCTGCTCGGAGCCTCGTGGGACGACCGCGGGCGCCGGACCGACGCTGCCCTCGAGCTGGTGCGCGGAAGTTGGGACGGGACGGCTGCAGGGGTCGAGATGTGGCCGCGACCAGCGGGGCAGGTGCCCGTGCTGATCGGTGGCGAGTCGCCGGCCGCGTTGGCACGGACGGTCCGGCTGGGGGACGGCTGGTACGGCAGCGGGATCACCCCGCAGCGGTTCGCGGAGGTGGTCACGGCCCTCCGCGCACGGATGTGGAGGGCCGGGGCCGAGGGGGAGCTGCTCATGGGGACAAGGGCGGCCGGCGTCGCGCCCGAGGACGCCCGCGCCACCGTCGAGGCGTTCGGCCGCGCCGGCGCCACCTTCGTGGTCCTCGACGCGCCCGTCCCGGACGTCGCGGGCGCCGTCGCATGGGTGCACCGGACCGCTGACGAGCTCCGCCTCGAGCCCGGGACGAGCACTCCGCTGGCCAGTGCGCGGCCCTGGGCGGTTGCCGAACCCGCTTGTGGGTGAATAGTTCGCAGGAATCTATTGATCGTGACTGTGATCACCGTTAGCGTGACGGGCATCGCAGTGTCCCGGCGTCTGCCGTGACCAACGAAGGAAGAGGTCGAGATGCGTCGTAGCAAGTTCGCAGCGATCGGGGTGGCAGCGGTGATGGCCGCAGGGCTGGCTGCCTGCGGTGAGGAGTCGTCCGGCGCGGGCGGCTCCGACGGAGTGTTCAAGGTCGGGTTCACCTCGGACCTCTCCGGCAAGTACGCCCTCAACGGCGTCGGCCAGCGGGACGGCTTCAAGGCCTACTTCGACTACGTGAACTCGCAGGGCGGGATCGACGGCCACAAGGTCGACGTGACCTACCTCGACGACGCCTCCGACCTGACCCGCGGAACGGCGAACACCACGCAGCTGATGACGGTCGACCGGGTCTCTGCCATCGGCGGCTACATCCTGAGCAACGTCTGCGGCGCGGCCGGCGCGATCGCCGACGCCAACAAGGTCCCGATCAACTGCGCGACGGTCACCGACGACCTCATGGACCCGGTGCAGCCGTACGTGTACACGGCCCGGATGGTGCAGAGCAACGAGGCCCTGCCGATGGTGACGCTCGCGGAGAAGCTCGTCGACAGCGACAAGCCCAAGGTCGCCATCATCGTCTACGCCTCGGCGGCGAGCGTGACGCTCCAGGAGAAGCTCGAGGCGCTGGTGGAGGAGAAGGGGTGGGAGCTCGTCGCGAGCGAGCAGGTGCCGCTCACCGCGTCGGACGCCAGCGCGCAGACCGCCAAGGTGATCGCCGCCGAGCCGGACGTCGTGTTGGGGGCTCTCTACGACCCGCTGGCCGTCGAGTTCATGCGGGCGCTGAAGGCGAAGAAGGTCGACATTCCCTTCATCGACTACGACGGCGCCAGCTACACCTCCGGGCTGCTCGCGGTCAAGGACCCGAACTTCCACGTGTTCTCGTCGTTCTCGCTCGACGGCAAGGGTGAGGGCGAGGGGCTCGAGCAGTACCGCGCCGCCCTCGAGGCCGCCGGTGTCGACCCGACCACGCCCTATGTGAACAACGGATACGCCCAGGCGTTCTCCATCGGCGAGGGGCTCAAGCAGTGCGGTTACCCCTGCACCGGCGAGGACATGCAGAAGGCCCTCGACGAGCAGGACGTGGACACCGGAGGCTTCGCTGCCGGTCCGATGGCGTACTCGCCCGACGACCACGAGGGCATGGGCTTCGCGAACTTCTACTACTGGGACCCCGCGTCGAAGTCGGTCAAGGCTTCGCTCGAGGGCACCCCGGCCGGCTCCTGACCGCGGGTCGGCCACGTTCGTAGGAGTGAGATGAGCAACGAACTCGCCCAGGCGCTCTCGGGTGCCCTGGTGCTCGGCAGCCTGTACGCCGTCGTGGGGATCGGATTCGTCATCCTCTACAAGGCGACCGGCGTCATCAACTTCGCCCAGGGCGCGCTCATGCTGATGGGAGGCTTCATCTTCTTCAGCCTCCACGAGTCTGCGGGGCTGGCCTGGCCGTTGGCGATGGCCGGCGCCGTGCTGATCATGTTCGTCATCGGAGCCCTGATCTACCTGGGGATCTTCCGGCGGCTGGTCGGGGCGGAGGAGTTCACGCTCGTGATCGCCACGCTGGGGCTCAGCGTGTGCGTGCTCACCGTGTCCCTGATCATCTGGGGACCGGGGACGCGGACGCTGCCGGAGACCCTGTCGCGGTCGGAGCTCTTCTCCATCGGCAACCTCGGGTTCTCCAGCGTCGAGGTCTTCTCGATCGTCACCGCCCTCGTGGTCGTCGCGGTGCTCGACCTCGCGCTGCGGCGCACCCGGATCGGGATCCAGATGCGGGCCGTCGCCGACGGCCCGCTCCTGGCCTCCCTGTCGCGGGTGAACGTGCACGCGATGTCGGCGATCGCCTGGGGGATCGCGAGCTTCTGCGCCGCGGTGGCCGGCGTTGCCTACACCATGCGGCTCTCGGCCGACCCGGCCGGGATGCACGCCCTGGGGCTGCTGGCCTTCCCGGCGATCCTCCTCGGCGGCATCGACTCGGTGCGCGGTGTCCTCGTGGGCGGCTTCCTGCTCGCGTTGGCCCAGAGCAGCGCGGCGTTCCTCCTGGGCGGCGAGTGGTCCGAGGTCGTCGCCTACGCCCTGATGTTGGCCGTGCTGGTCGTCCGGCCCCGCGGCTTCTTCGGCTCCCGACAGGCGGTGCGATTGTGACCACAGGCGAGAACACGTTGGAGGGTCAGGCGACGAACGTCGAGGTGCCGCCGGAAGCACCCGCCTCCGGCGCCTCCACGGCCGGCCGTCCATCCGGCTTGCGGAGCTCGAAGGGGTACCGCCTGCTGGCGCCCTTCCTCCCGTGGCTGGCCGGAGCCCTGGCCCTGGTGGTGTTCGCGAACACCGCGAGCCCCTACGTGCTGCTGATCTCCGGAACGGTCCTGATCTACGCGATCAGCGCCATCGGGCTCAACGTGGTGATGGGCCAGGCCGGCCTGGTGTCGATCGGCAACGCGGCGCTGATGGCGGTCGGCGCCTACACCACCGCGATCCTCGCGAAGGAGGAGAGCTGGTCGGCGTTCCCTCTGCCGATCATCATCAGCGGCGTGATCGGCGGCCTGCTCGGGCTGCTGATCGCGTTGCCGGCGTTGCGGCTGCGGGGGATCTACCTGGCGCTCGCCACGCTGGCTCTCCAGTTCTTCGTGGTGTTCGCCGGCGACCGCTACCAGGCGGAGTCCGGGCTGCTGTCCGGCGTACCGGTGCCGCCGCTGTCGATCGGGGACCGCTACTTCGTCCCGGGACGCGATTTCGTGCTGCTGCTCGGGGCGTTCCTCGGGCTGACCATCCTCGTCGTGCGGGCAATGTCGCGGCATGCTCCCGGTCGCATGTGGACGGCCATCAGCGAGAGCGAGCTCGCGGCCACCGCGATCGGCGTCAACGCCGCGCGCTGGAAGCTGGCGGCGTTCGTGGTGAGCTCCGCGATCATCGCGGTCTCCGGCTCGCTGTTCGCCTACTACAACCAGATCGTCTCGGCGGAGACGTTCACGATCGAGTTCGCGGTCGTCTTCATCATCATCCTGATCCTGGGTGGCATGGGCACGATGTCCGGGGCGATCGTGGGCTCGGTCATCGTCGTATCGCTGCCCTACGTCCTGACCCGGCTCACCGGCACCCTGCCGTCCGACGGCATCGGGGAGTGGCTGAGCAACAACATCTTCTACGTCAACAACGGCCTCTACGGGCTGCTCGTCCTCGTGGTGCTGCTCTACATGCCGCAGGGGGTCGTCCCGTCCGTGACCGGGCTGGCGCGGCGCCTTGCGCATCGCGGCGCCGACCAGCCCCGGTCGTCCGACCGTCCTGCGCGGTCGGCTGCCCGACCCGCGGTCGCCAAGGGCGACGACAAGCCGGCGGTGCTCGAGGTCGAGGACCTCGACGTGATGTACGAGACCGGGGCCCGCGCCGTGAGCGGGCTCCACCTGAGGGTCGAGGCGAACGCGATCGTCGCCGTGCTCGGGCGCAACGGTGCCGGGAAGACGAGCACGCTCCGTGCGGTCAGCGGGTTCCTGGGCACCGAGCAGGTCCGCCTCCGCGGCCACATCCGGCTGGAGGGCAAGGACGTCCTCGGTAGCTCGCCGGGTCGCACCGCGGCGGCCGGTCTGGTGCTGGTGCCCGAGCGCGACAAGGTCTTCCCCTCGTTGACGGTGGAGGAGCACCTCCGGCTCGCGACGTCGGGCGACTACCGCCCCGTACTGGAGAAGCCGCACTTCCACCGCTTGCGCGAGCGGCTCGACCAGCCCGCCGGGCTGCTCAGCGGTGGTGAGCGCCAGCTGCTCGCACTGGCGACGGCGGCGATGCTGAAGCCCCGGCTGCTGATGGTCGACGAGTTCACCCTGGGGCTCGCCCCAGTGATGATCCAGGAGGTGGCCCGGGTCATCCGCGGCCTGCGCGACGAGGGCATGACCGTGCTGCTGGTGGAGCAGAACGCCGCCGCGGCGCTCGAGCTCGCCGACCACGTCTACCTGATGGAGGGCGGCGAGGTGGTCGCCGAGGGGACTCCGGCCGAGATGGCCGACCGCGTGACGATGACCTCGGAGGTGACCTCGTGAGCACGACCGACCAGGAGACGCCCCTTGCGGTGCGCGGCGCGCTGTTGCGCTTCGGCGGCATCCTCGCGCTCAACGACGTGAACTTCGACGTCGAGCCGGGGGAGACCTTCGGGATCATCGGACCCAACGGCGCCGGCAAGACCGCCCTGCTCAACTGCGTGAGCGGCGTCTACCGGCTCACCGAGGGGAACGTGGATTTCTTCGGGGAGCGGATCAGCGGCCTCCCGCCGCACCGGATCTCGGCGAAGGGGCTGGGTCGCACGTTCCAGAACATGGAGCACTTCCGGCGGTTCAAGGTGCTGGAGTACGTCATGCTCGGCCGGATGCACGAGGCGCGCGCCTCGGTGTTCGCCTCGGTGTTCGCCTGGCCCTACATGGAGCGGCTCGAGCGTGAGGAGCGGTCGCTCGCGATGGAGCTGCTCGAGGAGCTGGGCCTCGCCCACCTGGCGCAGGCAAAGCTCTCAGACCTGCCGTACGGCGTGCAGAAGCGGGTCGACATCGCGCGCGCGCTGCTCGGCCGTCCCAAGGTGCTGCTCCTCGACGAACCCACGTCGGGGACGATCACACAGGAGCGCACGGAGGTCTCGCGCGCCATCGACATGGTGTCGGCCCGCGGGGTCCCGACCGTGCTCGTGGACCACGACGTCGACTTCGTCTCCCGCCACTGCGCGCGCGTCCTCGTGCTGAGCTACGGCAAGCAGGTGGGGGTCGGCAGCCCGGCGGAGATGCTGGCGCGTCCCGACGTCATCGAGACGTTCCTGGGCACCCCTGCCACGAGCTGACGAGCGCTCCCCGCCGTCCGGGGAGCGCCGTCAGGCGGTCAGCCTCGGGGTCGGCCCGGGGCGCCCCCGCCGGCGGCCTGGAGCGCGGCACGGGTCCACCAGCGGTCGGTGACGTCCGCGCCGTGCGACCAGTCGTAGACGCACTGACGGTGCTGGATGCGCCACTCGCCGTTGCGCCGGGTGAACCGGTCGAGGTAGCGGCCGGCGTTGACGTAGTCCCGCGACGTGCCGTTCTCGTGGGCCGTCAGCACGGCGATGAAGTAGGACTCGCAGGTGGCGTCGTCGCCGTCGAGCCGGATGTCGGTGTTGCCGATCAGGTGGTAGTTGACCTCGATCGGGGAGTTGCCGACGAAGACCGGCGAGGCGGTCGCGAGGTACTCGCGGATCGGCCCGTCGAACCCTTCGTGGTCCTCGGTCGCGTCCTCGTGGTAGCAGGAGAGCGCGCTCTCGAGATCGCGCGCGTCCGTGGCCCGGGCGCGGCGGTAGAGCACCTGCCGGATCTCACGCTCGTCGAGCAGCATCTGCAACGGGTCCATGGGTCACCTTTCGTGGGTGGTGGCGGTCCGAGAGGGGTCGCGGGCTGGATCCACCCGCGGGCCGATCGCGGAGAAGAACCCGACCAGCGCGTCAGCCGCCATCGCACGCGGCGGCGATATGAGTGGTGCACGTCCGGCCGCAGCGGCCTCGGCCCGGTCCTCCTGCTGGAGCCGGAGCTGCTCACGGGCGAGCTCCACGTCGTCGACCTCGTAGAGGGCGAGGTACTTGTACGGCGGGGCCGTGTCGTCCGGGCCGGCACGGACGAACCGTTGGGCCGACCTCACGCCGTCGAGGACGTCGACCATCTCGTGGACGTGGACGGCGTCGTACCACTCGTTGAACTCGTCCTCGCGGCCCGGAAGCGCGTTGCTCAGGACGACCAGCAGGTGGCTCATGCAGACCGCTCCTTCCGACGGTTCCTATCCCTTCTTACTATGCTTATAGTAGAGCTCATTCGTCCGGAGGAGAAGGTGTGGACAGAGGGCAGCGGGACGTGATCATCATCGGGTCGGGACCGGCGGGGTTGACCGCCGCCACCTACACGGCCCGGGCGGGGCTCGACCCGCTTCTCTTCGAGGGCTCGGTGACCGCCGGCGGCGCCCTCATGAACACCACCGAGGTGGAGAACTTCCCCGGCTTCGAGGAAGGGATCCAGGGGCCCGACCTGATGACCCGGATGCGCACCCAGGCCGAGCGGTTCGGGGCGGCGATCGTGACCGACGACGTCACTGCGGTGCGGCTGGAGGACGAGGTCAAGGTCGTCGTCGACGGGGCGGGGGTGGAGCACGCCGCCCGCGCCTTGGTCCTGGCGATGGGCTCGGCCTACCGCGAGCTGGGTCTCCCGCACGAGAAGCGGCTCTCCGGTCGCGGCGTCTCGTGGTGCGCCACCTGCGACGGCTTCTTCTTCCGAGGACGGGACGTCGCGGTCGTCGGCGGAGGCGACTCGGCGGTCGAGGAGGCGCTCTTCCTCACCCGGTTCGCCAGCTCCGTCACGTTGGTCCACCGTCGCGATGAACTTCGGGCCTCGCGGATCATGGCGGACCGGGCAGGAGCCGAGGAGCGGATCACCTTCGCCTGGAACAGCGAGGTGACGGAGCTCCACGGCGACGAGGTGCTGTCGGGGGTGACGCTCCGCGACACCGTGACCGGAGCCGTGCGGGACCTCGCGGTGGCCGGGCTGTTCGTCGCGGTCGGCCACGAGCCGCGCAACGAGCTGGTCAAGGGGCTCGTGGAGGTGGACGCCGACGGCTACGTGCTCACCGAGGGCAAGAGCTCGCGGACCAGCGTCCCGGGGGTCTTCGCGTGCGGCGACCTGGTGGACCGCACCTACCGCCAGGCCGTGACGGCGGCGGGTTCAGGGTGTGCCGCGGCCATCGACGCGGAGCGCTACCTCGCCCACTGAGCCCGGTGCCGGCTCAGCTCCAGTCGACGACGTCGTCCATGCGTGCTGGGTACCGCCGCTCGCAGTAGTCCTGGTAGTGCTGCAGGTGCTCGCGCATGAGCTCCTCCGCCCGGCGCCCGTCGTGCTTCTCGATCGCCCGGGTGATCTCCTGGTGCGCGGCATGAACCGAGGGTCGCTCCTCGGGGGCGAAGAGCACGCTGGTCACGCGCTGGGACCAGATGCTCTGGATCGAGTTGGCGGCCAGGGCGAGGACCAGGTTGTCACCCGCGAGGCACACGGTGGCGTGGAACCCGCTCGTCACCGCGGCGTACGTGGAGTCGTCCTCCATCGGCTTCTCGCCCTCGTCGAGGGCGGCGCGCACCATCTCCGCCGGTTCCTCGCCCTCGATCTCGGCGGCCCGCCGGGCGAGCATCGACTCCAGCTCGCACCTTGCCTCGAGGAGCTGGCGGTAGGTGGCCCCGATCGACTGCAGGTGCAGGGTCCACATCTGGCCGAAGGAGACGGCGTCCGACGAGGCCACGACCGGGCCGCCGCCGGGGCCGGTCTTGATGGTCACCAGCCCGTTGACCTCGAGGATCCGCAGCGCCTCGCGGAGCGAGCCCCGGCCGATGTCGAACCGGTCCAGCATCGCTGCCTCCGACGGGAGCCGGTCGCCCGGGACGAGCCCCTGCACCTGGATGTCGCGCAGGATCTGCCGTGCGATGTGCTCGGAGATCTTGGCGGTCCGGGACGGAGACCGCGCCGGACGAGCAAGGCGGGGTGCAAGCGAGTCGTTCGTCACGGTGGTGGGTCCTCATCGTCGTGGGCGACTGGTGCGTCGTGGCGCGGGTCGGGCACGGTTCGAGTCTAGGGCCACGGACGCCGCCCATGCGGTTCATGCGGATGGTAACCCCGCGCGTCTCATCGGCCGTCAGCCGAACCTCCATGCCCCCGGTCCTTCCGGACTATTGACGTGACGCGCGCTACATCTGTTCTAATCGTTCGCATCATTGTCAGCGACTGACTCCGCCGCCGTGGGCTCCTCCCGGCAGGCGTCGACGCCCGAGTGAGGAAGTGCATGACCCTCCAAGCAACCTCCGCGACCGGAACGAGCACTCCGGACGGCATCATCCGCAACCCGCAGGTGGACTTCTCAGCCATCGAGCCGGGCGCCTGGGACGGGCGCGACCTGCCGTACCTGCCTCGGATCGACCTGGACGTCGACCCGTCGTTGCAGCTCAACACCGAGTTCGACCGCGACGTCGACCCGATCACCTACCAGGTCCTCCGGTCGCGGTTCTGGAACCTCAACCTCGACCACTCGGACACGATCAAGCGGGTGTCGGGCTCGGCCAACATCGTCTACATGGACGACTTCAACACGTCCCTGCTCACCGAGAACGGCGACACGATCGTCTGCGGCCCGTCGGTGCAGTACTTCACCGGGCACGGCGACATGGCAGTCAAGTGGACGCTGGAGAACCGCAGCGCCAACCCGGGGATCGAGGACAACGACGTCTTCCTGCAGAACGACCCGTACATCGGCACCGAGCACCAGATGGACACCATGATGTACATGCCGGTCTTCTGGGAGGGCGGGCTGTTCTGCTGGATCCTCAGCAACACCCACATGGGTGACATCGGCGGCACCGACCCCGGCAGCTTCTGCATCGGCGCCCAGGACATCTACAGCGAGAGCACGCCGGTACCGCCGATCAAGATCGCGAGCCGCGGCGTCCTCCGCGACGACGTCGTCGAGATGTTCACCCGCAAGAGCCGCATGCCCGCGCAGATCGCGCTGCAGATCCGCAGCCAGCTCGCCGGCCTTCGGCTGACCCGCGAGCGGATGCACCAGATGCTCGAGGAGCACGGCGCCGCGGTGGTGAAGGGCGCCATGCGCCGCATGATCAAGGACTGCTCGGAGACGGTCGGCAAGCGGCTGCTGCAGATCCCCGACGGCAAGTGGACCGAGGTCCTGTACGTCGGAAGTGCGGGCCCCGACGACCGCGACGTGCACCGTCTGGTCACGACCGTCGAGAAGCGCGGGGACCGGCTGATCTTCGACAACGAGGGGAGCGACCCGCAGTTCTACGCGGCGAACGCGCCCTTCTCCGCCTGGCGTTCCAGCCTGCTCAGCGCGGGTGCGACGTTGTTCGGCTACGACCAGTACAACTGCCCGGCCGGCGTCGCCGACCACATGGAGTTCCGCCCGGTGGCCGGCACCATGACCTGCGCCCGCTATCCCGCCGCGGTCTCCACGCTCACCTCGTCGATCGTGACCGTCTACCTGGCGAGCCAGGTGCTCAGCAAGATGGCGCTCGCGGGACCCGAGCACATCCGCAAGGCGGCCAACGCCAGCGGCGGCGTCTCGCTGCCCGGTTGGTGGGTCGCCTCAGGGCTGGACCGCAAGGGCAACTTCGTCGCCGAGCTCACCGCGGACAGTCTGCTGGGCTCCATCGGCGCCTTCCCCACGCGCGACGGTGTGGACACCGGTGGCGCGTGGTGGTGGCCGAACTCCAACGCCGGCAACCTCGAGGAGTGGGAGTCGTCGCTCCCGATCCTCTACCTGTTCCGCCGCGAGCAGATCGACAGCGGGGGTGCCGGCAAGTGGCGCGGCGGAAACGGCCTCGAGCTGGCGGTCGTGCCGCACAAGACCGACGGCCTGGTCACCCAGATCGTCTCCTCCGATCCCGCCATCAACACCTCGCCGGGCCTGGCCGGCGGGCTGCCGGGCCACCCGGGCAACTTCCTCGCCCGGCTCTCGACCGGCGTGAAGGACCACCTGTCGCAAGGGACCATGCCTGCCAACCGAACCGAGCTCGAGGAGAGCTTCGGGTCGCTCGACCGGCTGTCGCCCAAGTCGGTGACCAACCTGACCCCGGATGACGTCTTCTGCGTCGAGTACAGCGGCGGCGGCGGCTTCGGCGACCCGTTGTTCCGGGACCCGTCCCTGGTCGTCGAGGACGTCGAGAACGGCAGTCTCACGGTCGACCACGCGCGCCAGCACCACGGCGTCGTGATCGACGGGACGGAGCTCGACGGGGAGGCCACCGCCTCCCTGCGCCGTGAGCTGCTGACGGTGCGGCTCAGCAGCGCCGCCGCGCCCCGCCAGCCCGCCGAGGGCACGGTCGACCCGGGCTCGGTTCGGCTCGTGTCCGACGTGCTCGGCATCGCGTCCACCAGCGACGGCCCGAGCTGGGCGTGCGGAGAGTGCGGTCAGCGGCTCGGCTCCGTCGACCAGAACTACAAGGAGGGCGCGGCGGTCGTCGACACCAACCCCTTCGAGGTCGACCCGATCGCGTACCCCGACCCCTCGGACTTCTGCGACGTCCCCTTCGTGCTCCGGCAGACGCTGTGCCCCTCGTGCGGCGTGTGCCTGAACGCCGAGTGCTGCCGGGCGGACGACGACCTGCTCCACGACATCAGCCTCTCCGAGTCCGGCCTGTCCATGCTCGGGCACTGAGCGACTCCCTCCCCGACCGACCACGATCCATCAAGGGACACACGTGAGTACTGACACCACTTTCGCCATCGGCGTCGACATCGGCGGCACCTTCACCGACTGCGTGCTGCTCGGCGCGGACGGCTCCATCGTCGGGGCGAAGTCGCCGACCACCCCGAGCGACCGCTCCGAGGGGTTCTTCAGCTCGATTGCTCGCGCGGCCGAGAAGATCGGCCTCGACGAGGCCGGGCTCTACGCGAGGACGAGCCGGCTCGTGCACGGGACGACCACCGGCACGAACGCGATCGTCTCGCGCACCGGGGCCGACGTCGGGCTGATCACCACCGCCGGCCACGGCGACGTCATGTTCCTGATGCGTGGCGGCGGCCGCACCGCGGGCCTCGCGTCGGACGAGGCGCTGCACGTCTTCAACACCGTCAAGCCCGACCCGCTCGTGCCGCGCGAGATGATCGTGGAGGTCCCGGAGCGCATCGACGTCGACGGTGACGTGATCGTCGCGCTCGACGAGGACGCGACCCGCAAGGCCGTGCGTACGCTCCTCGACCGCGGGGCCGAGGCGATCGCGATCAGCCTCGTCTGGTCGTTCCGCAACCAGGTGCACGAGCACCGGGTGCGCGAGATCGTGGAGGAGGAGGCACCGGGGACGTTCATCACGTGCGCCTCGGACCTGGTGGCGCAGCTCGGGGAGTACGAGCGCACCACGACCGCGATCATGAACGCCTACATCGGGCCCCTGATGGTCGACTACATCGACCGCATCGAGACCGGCGCCCGGGAGCGCGGCTTCACCGGCCGCGTGCTGTTCGCCCAGTGCGCCGGTGGCGCCATCACCGGCGACGAGGCCCGGATCGCGCCGATCCGCACGGTGCAGTCCGGCCCGGTCGCGGGCATCGTGAGCTCGCAGCTGCTGTGCGAGCAGCTCGGCTACCCGAACGCCCTGCTGGCCGACATGGGGGGCACCACCTTCGACGTCAGCGTCATCAGGCACGGCGAGCCGCTGCGCCGGCACACCTCGGTGTTCCAGCGCTACGAGATCGCGCTGCCGATGCTCGACGTCGAGTCCGTGGGCGCGGGCGGCGGCAGCCTCGCCTGGCTCGACGAGTCGGGCCGGCTCAACGTCGGGCCGCAGAGCGCCGGTGCCTACCCCGGCCCGGTCTGCTACGGCAACGGCAACGAGGTCGCCACCGTCACCGACGCGGACGTCGCGCTCGGCATCATCAACCCCGACACGTTCCTCAACGGGCGGATGCAGATCGACGGCGAGGCCAGCAAGAAGGCGCTCGAGGCGGCCGGCACCCCGCTCGAGCTCGACGCCATGGAGGCGGCCGCCGGGGTGAACCGTCTCGTCGACGCCAAGATGGCGGACCTGATCCGCCGGATGAGCGTGCTGCGGGGCCTCGACCCACGCCAGTTCGTGATGCTGGCCTTCGGTGGAGGCGGTCCGGTGCACGCCAGCGCTGTCGCCCGCGAGGCCGGCGTGCGGAAGGTCATCGTGCCGCTGCCCCACGTCGCCGCGATGTGGTCGGCGCTGGGCGCCGCGGTCTCCGACGTCACGCACGTCTACCAGACGCCGACGGAGATCCGCCTGCCCGTCTCGGCCGAGCAGCTCAACGAGATCCTGGACGCCCAGGAGCAGGAGGCCCGCGACACGCTGAAGACCGAGGGGTTCGGCGACGTCGAGCCGAGCCTGTCCCGCACGCTCCGGATGAAGTACGCCGCGCAGGTCTTCGACGTCGACGTCCCGCTCGCCCCCGGCCGCATCGACGACGAGCGCTGCCGGTCGATCGAGGACGAGTTCGCCAAGGTCTACACCGAGCTCTTCGGCGCCGGGTCCGGCTACGCCGAGGCCGGCGTGGTGATCACCAACGTCACGACGCGGGCCACGGTGACCACCCCGAAGCCCACGCTGCCGAAGGTGGACCAGGCCGACGCGGAAGCGGGCGTGACCCGCACGACCCGGCCGGTCTACTGGGCCGAGGACGGCGCGGTCCGCGACACCCCGGTGATCCGGCTCGAGCACGGTGTGTTCGGAGGCCAGCTCGAGGGGCCGGCGCTGGTCGAGCTGCCCGACACCGTCGTGGTGATCCACCACGGGGAGACCGCGACGTTCGACGACCGCGGCAACCTCGTCGTCGACATCCCGGCCTGAGCGAAGGAACACGATCGTGGACACCACGGATCTGGCGCCGGAGAACGACGAGGTGCGTGTGAGCGCGGGGGCGGCCGGGACACCCGCCGCCCCCGCGCCCCCCAGCCGGGGACCGAGCGCGTTGCGCCGGTTCTCCGCCTCGCAGTTCGGGCTCGTCCTGACGTACGGCGTCGTCGTCGTCTTCTTCTGGGTGCAGCGTCCGGACGTGTTCTCCCAGATGGCGACGTGGCAGGGCATCCTCAACGCTGCTGCCCTCCCGGCCATCGTGGCCATGGCGCTCACGGTCACCCTGATCGCCGGCGACTTCGACCTCTCGATCGGCGCGACCATCGGCCTCGCGATGGCCGTGACCGTCGCGACGATGGTCAACTGGGAGTGGGGCTGGCCGATGGCCGTCGGGCTCGCGCTCCTGTGCGCCATCGGCGTCGGGGTGCTCAACGGCGTGCTCGTCGCCAACCTGGGCGTCAACAGCTTCATCGCCACGCTCGCGATGAGCAGCCTGGTCCAGGGGTTCGACGCCAAGGTGTCCAACCAGCAGACGATCTCCTCGGGGCTGCCCGACGGGTTCGTGAACCTCGGCTCGGAGCGCATCGCCGGGTTCAGCCTCGCGTTCTGGCTGGCGCTGGTCGTCGGCGTGCTCCTCTACGTGCTGGTGAGCCACACGGAGAACGGCCGCTACCTGTTCGCGGTCGGCGGCAACCGTGAGGCCGCCCGGCTGGCCGGGGTGCGGGTCCGCTGGCTCCGCTACGTCGGCATGATCTCCGCGGCCCTCGGCGCGGCCGTCGTCGGTGCGCTGCTCGCAGCCCAGACCGCGTCCTACTACCCGAACGCGGGCGGCGGCTACCTGCTCCCTGCCTACGCGGCGGCGTTCCTCGGCACCGCCCTCGGCGGCGGCCGGTTCGGGATCGTCGCGACCGGCTTCGGCGTCGTCTTCCTGCAGACCCTCCAGACGGGGCTGACCGTCATCAACGTCCAGCCCTGGGTCGTCCTGGTCGTCCAGGGCGCGGTGCTCGCCATCGCGGTCGTCCTGTCCACCTCGCAGGGGAAGCTGCGCCTCCCCGCCCTGCCGCGCAGGCCACGTAACGCCGCGGGCTGACCGGCTGCTCCACCGTCGGCCGGACGGAATCCGGCCACGATCACTTCGTCAGAGAAGAGCGAACGCATGCGCATGCAACTTCGGCGTCGGCTGCTGGCCGCGCTCATGACAGGAGCCCTGGCAGCCTCCGTGGCTGCCTGCGGCTCGGAGGAGGCCAGCGGCTCGGGCGGGTCGGGCTCCGGCGGCGGCAGCGACAGCGTCGCCGGCAAGAACATCGGGCTGCTGTACATCGTGAAGGCGGCCGAGTTCAGCAACCGGTCGGCGGCCGCCCTCAAGGCCGCGGCCGAGGAGCTCGACTGGAACCTCGCCGAGTCGGACCCGGCGGGTGACGCCCAGAAGGCCATCACCGGACTCGAAGGGTTCGTCACGCAGCGCAAGGACGCGGTCCTCTCCGCGACCTGGGAGGCCACCGCGATCCGCCAGCCGCTGCTCTCCGCGCAGCAGGCGAACATCCCGGTCATCGACATCTGGGGCGGTGTCCAGCCGAGCGATCTCTACTCCGGCATCCTGGCCACCGACGAGACCGAGTTCGGCCGCGTCGGTTCGGAGGCGTTCCTCGCGCTGCTGGAGGAGGGCGACGAGGTCGCCATGCTGACCTCGTCCGCGTTCACCTTCGGCGCCGCACGCGACAAGGTCTTCGAGGAGCTCGCGGGCGAGGCCGGTGTCGAGGTCGTCGCGACGCACGACACCGACTACACCAACCCGCAGGCCGACACGACGAAGGCGGTCACCGACATCCTGGCCGCCAATCCGGACCTCGACGGCATCTTCGCCGACTCGAGCCTCCACATCCCTGCGCTCGTCCCCGTACTCGAGGACAAGGGGCTGTGCGGCAAGGTCAAGGTCCTCGGCTTCTACGGTGACCTGCCCAACCTCGCCGCCGTGCGTGACGGCTGCGTCGACATCATCGCCGAGGCGCCGGTGATGGCGCAGAGCTGGACCGTGATGGACCTGCTCGCTCAGCACTTCGCCGAGGGCACCGAGATCCCCGAGTCCTTCCCGGAGGGCTACCCGTTCGACCCGGCCGAGGTCGTGCTCGTGACCAAGGACAACGTGCCCAGTGACCCTGAGCAGTACGTCGACGTCGAGTTCGACTACGTCTCGTACTTCACCGAGCGGTGGGCCGAGGGCACCTACGGGCCCGACGCAGGCTGAGGAGGAAGACCGTGACCCCGATCAGCCCCGGCGGCGTCCCCGTGCTCGAGTGCCGAGGAGTGGTGAAGCGTTACGGCCCCCTGCTGGCCGTCGACACCGTCGACCTCTCGGTCACGGCCGGGGAGGTCGTCGGGCTGGTCGGGAAGAACGGCGCCGGCAAGAGCTCGCTGATCAAGGTGCTCACCGGTGCCGTGCAGCCGGACTCCGGACAGCTCCTGATGTCCGGCGAGGAGGTCTCCTTCCGAGGCCCCGGTGACTCGCGCTCCCGCGGGGTCGGGTGCGTCCACCAGGAGCTCAACCTCATCGAGCAGGCGACGATCGCCGAGAACATCGCCCTCGGGGGCGGCTACCCGCACAGCCCCGTGGGGCTGGTCAACTGGCGCGGGCTCCACGCACGCGCCCAGGAGCTCATGGACGCGGTCGACATCGGCCACGTCCACCCGCGGACGCCGGTGAGCGCGCTCACCGCCGTGCAGCGGCGCCAGGTGATGATCGCCTCCGCCTTGTGGCACATCCCGAAGGTGCTGATCCTCGACGAGCCCACGGCGTCGCTCTCCGAGCACGAGGTCGTGATCCTGCACGGGATCGTGAAGCGGCTGCAGGAGCGCGGCACCGCGATCATCTACGTCTCCCACCGGCTCGACGAAGTCATCGGCATCACCGACCGGGTCGTGGTGATGCGGGACGGCGCGGTCGTCGAGGAGGAGCGGACCGAGGCGCTCGACAAGCCCCGGCTCGTCGAGATGATCACCGGGGGAGCGGTTCCCACCGAGCCTCCGCTCCGAGGTGACGCCGGCTCCGGCGAAGTGGTCCTGCGCGTCGACGGGGTCACCTCCGACAAGAGCCCGCACCCGGCGTCGTTCGAGGTGCGGGCCGGGGAGATCCTCGGGCTCGCCGGGCTGGTGGGCTCCGGCCGCTCCGAGCTGCTCCGGGCGATCTACGGCGCCGACGACCGGCGCTCCGGCGAGGTCACCGTCTTCGGCGAGGCGGTGCCCGACCGCCCGGCGGCGTCCCTCCGTGCCGGGCTCGCCTTCCTCTCCGAGGATCGGCTCCACGCCGGGCTGGTCACCGGGTTCTCGATCGGCCGGAACATCACCTTCGCCAGCATGGACAGGTTCCGGGTCAGCTCCTGGCTGCCGGTTCCGTCGCGGCGGCGCGAGCGTGACGAGGCCCGGAGCAAGGTGGCCGAGCTGAGCGTCAAGGCGAGCTCGGTGGACCAGCCGGTGCTGTCGCTGTCGGGCGGCAACCAGCAGAAGGTCCTGATGGCGCGCTGGCTCGCCACCGAGCCGCGCGTGCTCCTGCTGGACGAGCCGACCCTGGGCATCGACGTCGAGGCGAAGGCCGAGATCTACGACCTGCTACGCAAGCTCGCGGCCCGCGGCTTCGCGCTCGTCGTCGTCTCCTCGGAGTTCCCCGAGCTGGAGCTGCTGTGCACCCGTGCGCTGGTGATGCGGGAGGGCCGGATCGTGGCCGAACTCGAAGGGCGGAGCGTGACCGAGGCCAACCTGTTGCACCACTGCTTCGACGCCCGTGTCGAGGCGTGAGGGAAGGGAGGGGACCGTGCCGGCTGAGAGCCGCACGCTGGAGGAGCGGCTGCGCCGTCTCGAGGACCGCCGGGAGATCGACGACCTGGTGCTGCTGTACTTCCTCGCGATGGACGAGCGCGACCTCGACGCGTTGCCCAGGATCTTCACCGAGGACGCCTACCTCGGCTCCCGGGACGGCGTCTTCGACGCGCGGGGGCTGTCGGCGGTGACCGCGGCGTACCGAGGCCGGTTCGACGTCCTGGGTCCCACGTTCCACTACTCCCACGGCCTCGTCGTGCGGTTCGACGAGCAGGACCCGGATCGGGCCGACGGCCTGCTCACCGCGCACGCCGAGGTGGTCCGCCACGACGTCACGATGTGGGTGGCGCTGCGCTACCGGGACACCTACCGGAGGACGCCGGACGGATGGCGGATCGTCACCCGGGTGATGTCCTACATGTACTACGTCCCCGCATCCGACTACGCCGAGGCGCTGCGCGACAGCGACCGGAACCTGGCGTACGGCGAGCCGCGGGAGGCCGACTGGCCGTCGGTCCTGCACGGCACGCGGCTGGACTGGCTGGAGGCCGCCGAGGAAGGCGCCCGTCGCTGATGGCCACGCTGCCGACCGTCGACGTGGCGGTCCTGGGCAGCGGGGCCGCCGGACTCACCGCGGCGCTCGCGGCCGCCGACGCCGGGGCGGAGGTCGCCGTCTACGAGAAGGCCGACTCCCTGGGCGGCACCACCGCGCTGTCGAGCGGCGTGGCTTGGCTGCCCGGCAACCGCTACGCCCGGGCGGCGGGCATCGACGACCCGGCGGGCTCGGCGCTGGAGTACCTCGCGGCGTTGTCCCACGGGATGATCCGCCCTGAGATGGCCGCCGCCTTCGTGCACTCGGTCGAACCGCTCACCGAGTGGCTGGAGACGCGGACGCCGCTGCACCTCCGACTGGTCCCCGGCTACCCCGACTACCACCCCGAGGTCCCCGGCGGACGCCCGCGGGGAGGACGGTCGGTCGAGCCCGAGCTGTTCGCCTTCGAGGAGCTCGGCGAGTGGGGTGGGCGGTTCCTCGGCTTCCCGCGTCGTACGTACGTCACCGAGACGCCGGTCGGCGGCGGCACCGGCTTCCTCACCCCTGAGGTCGAGCGGGAGCGCACGTCGCGAGGGGTGGAAGGCTTGGGACGCGCCCTCCTCGGTGCGCTCCTCAAGGGGCTCCTGGACAAGGGCGTCCGGCCCGTCACCGGAAAGGCCGCCGCCCGCCTGGTCACCGAGGACGGAGCGGTGCGCGGCGTCCGGTTCGCCGACGGCGACATGGTGGGGGCCCGCCGGGGCGTGGTCATCGCGACCGGAGGGTTCGAGCGCGACCCGTCGCTGGTGACCGCGTTCCTCCGCGGGCCGATGTGCCACCCGTCCGGTGCCCCCACGAACACCGGCGACGGGCTGCGGATGGCGATGCGGGTCGGCGCCCAGCTCGGGATGATGCGCGAGGCCTGGTGGGTCCCCGTCGTCGCCGAGCCCGGCGAGGAGCAGGACCAGTGGGCCCTCCACGGCGTGCAGCTGGTGCAGCGCGAACGCACGTTGCCGCGCACGATCATGGTCAACGCCTCGGGGCGGCGGTTCACCAACGAGGCCGCCAACTACAACGCCCTGGGCGGCGCCTTCCACGCCTTCGACCCGACCCGGTTCGGCTACGTCAACCAGCCCTGCTGGATCCTCTTCGACCAGGGTTTCGTCGACGAGTACGGCGGCTACGGCACCCCGGCCGGCGGTGACATGCCCGGCTGGATCACCCGCGCGGAGACGGTCGAGGGGCTGGCGGAGGCCCTCGGGCTGCCGGCCGACGAGCT
Source organism: Nocardioides caldifontis (assembly GCF_008087345.1). Taxonomy (GTDB): domain Bacteria; phylum Actinomycetota; class Actinomycetes; order Propionibacteriales; family Nocardioidaceae; genus Marmoricola_A; species Marmoricola_A caldifontis. The sequence continues at coordinate 986,389 of NZ_VHIB01000001.1, forward strand.
GGCGGCGACCGTGCGCCGCTGGAACGAGCTCGTGGACCGTGGCCACGACGACGACTTCCTCCGGGGTGACAGCGCGTTCGACGGCTGGTGCGGAGACCGTAGGAAGTACCCGGGCACCGCTGCCACGCTCGGGCCGCTCGACAGCGGGCCCTACTACGGCGCGCGCCTGCACAGCAGCTCGTTGGGGACGAAGGGCGGCCCGCTGACCACCGTCGACGCCGAGGTCCTCGACGTCGACGGAGCGCCGGTCCCGGGGCTGTGGGCCGTCGGCAACGCGATGGCGGCCCCCACCGGGATGGTCTACGGCGGCGCAGGCGGAACGCTTGGTCCGGCCCTGGTCTTCGGGTTCCGCGGTGGGCGGTCCGCCGCCGGCCACCCCGTCCCCGCCCGCTGAACCGCCCCTCCTGGCGCGGGCGGCTCAACAGACCTACGCGCGCCACGAGGGGCGGCTCAACACCTTGGGTCGGTGGTCCCGAGGCCGCTGGCCCGTTGAGGCCATGTCCACCACCGTCCTCCCGCCCTACCGTTTCACGGGGGAGGTGCTGTGGACAGGTCCTCGCGCCTGCGCGTCAACGTGCTCGGCGAGCTCACCGCGTCGTACGACGGTCACCCGCTCGACCTCGGTGGCCGCCGTCAACGCGCCGTCCTGGCCCGGCTGCTGCTCGCGCGCGGCGAGGCCGTGCCCGCCGAGCGGATCGTCGACGCGGTCTGGGGCGACGCGGCGCCGAAGGACGCGTCGGGGGCGTTGCAGGCCTACGTCTCCCACCTCCGTCGCGGGCTCCAGCCGGACGCGCCTGCCCGGGAGCGCTCCGCGGTGATCGTCCGGGAGGGGCCGGGCTACGCCTTCCGGCAGCCGGACGACACGGTCGACGCGTGGCGGTTCGAGGAGCTGGTCCGACGGGCCGACGACGCGGGCCGCCCCGAGGAGGTGGTGGCGCTGCTCGGTGAGGCACTCGAGCTGTGGCGCGGCCCCGCGCTGGTGGACTACGCCGACGAGCCGTGGGCGCAGGCGGAGATCACCCGGCTCACCGAGCTCCGCACCGTCGCCCGCGAGCGCCGGCTGGCCGCCCGGCTGGAGACCGAGGAGGCCTCCCTCCTGGTGCCGGAGCTGGAGCTGATGGTCTCCGACGAGCCGCTGCGCGAGGAGCGGTGGCGGCTGCTGGCGCTCGCGTTGTACCGCGCCCACCGCCAGGCGGATGCCCTCGCCGCCCTGCGCCGCGCCCGGCGGGCGCTCGCCGACGAGCTCGGCGTCGACCCCGGCCCGGCCCTCCGGCAGCTCGAGGCGGAGGTCCTCGCACAGTCGCCCTCCTTGGCGCCTGCAGCGCCGCGGCCGCGGGCCGCCGGCGCACCGAGCACCACGCCCGACGACCTCGTCGAGCGCGACCGCGAGCTCGAGGCGATCGCCCGGGCCCTCGACGGGCTCGACCACGGCGAGCCTTCGGTGGTCCTCGTCGAGGGGCCGGCCGGCATCGGCAAGACGCGGCTCCTCGCGGAGCTCCGCCGGCTGGCCGCCGACCGCTCGGTGCGGCTGCTGACCAGCCGGGGCAGCCAGCTGGAGAGCGCGTTCGCCTACGGCGTCGTGCGCCAGCTGTTCGAGCCGGAGCTGACCGTGCCGGAGGTGCGCGAGGAGCTGCTCGGCGGGGCCGCCGCCCCGGCCAAGGGAGTGTTCGACGACGCCGAGGGGCGCCACTCCGACGGGTTCGGGGTCCTGCACGGGCTGTACTGGCTGACGCTCAACCTCACGCGCTCCGGTCCGCTGGTGCTGGCGATCGACGACGCGCAGTGGTGCGACGGCGCGTCGCTGCGCTACCTCAGCTACCTGACGCGGCGGCTCACCGACGTGCCGGTCCTCGTCGTCGCCGCGATCCGCACCGGCGGCGACCCGGCGGTCCGCGACGACCTGCAGGGCGAGCTCCTCGCCGAGCTCGCGCTCGAGCCCGACACCGTGGTGCTGCGACCGCGGACGCTGTCGGAGGAGGCGACCGGGGCGCTCGTCGAGAGCCGGCTCGAGGCGGCCCCGGCAAAGCTCTTCACCCAGGCCTGCCACCGGACGACGTCCGGCAACCCGCTGCTGCTCAGCCAGCTGCTGCGCGGCCTCGCCGCCGACGGGGTGCGCCCCGACGCCTCGCACGCCGACCGCGTGCTGGCGGTCGGGTCGCGCGCGGTGTCGAGCATGGTGCAGGTGCGGATGCGCCGCCTGCCCGAGGAGGCGGCCGAGGTGGCACGCGCGGCCGCGGTGCTCGGCGACGGCGCGGCACTGCCGGTGGTCGCCGCGCTGGCCGGGCTCCCCGAGGAGGCGACCGCCGACGGGCTGGCCGTCCTGGCCCGCGCCGAGATCGTCTGCGACGCCGAGCCGCTGGCCTTCGTGCACCCGCTGGTGCGCGACGCGGTCTACCAGGCGTTGCCCGCGGCCGAGCGAGGGCTGCGCCACGAGCGTGCCGCCGAGGCGCTGCGGGCCGCCGGCGGGACCGACGAGCAGGTCGCCGCCCACCTCCTGCTCGCCCCGCCACGCGGTGAGGAGGAGGTCGTGGCCCTGTTGCGCACGGCGGCCCGGTCTGCCGCCCGGCGCGGTGCCTCGGACAGCGCGGTGACCTACCTGCGCCGGGCCCTCGAGGAGTCGCCCCACGGCGCGTGGCGGGCAGAGGTCGTGCTCCAGCTCGGGCTCCTCGAGGCGGGGCTCGACGGCGCCACCGGGGCCGAGCACCTGGTCGAGGCGTACCACCTCCACACCGACCCGCAGGTCCGCGCCGAGATCGCGATCGCCGCGGCCGCGACGCAGGTCTTCGCCAGCCCGCCCGGGGTCGCGACCGCCTTCGCCCGCGAGGCGGAGGCCGCGGTGCCCGAGGGGCTCGCCGACCAGCGGCAGGCGCTCGTCGCGCTGCAGCGGATGAGCGGGTTCATGCACGCCCTCGAGGACGGCTGGCGCACCCCCGCGCCGCCACCGGTCGGCCACGGGCCCGGGGCGCGGATGCTCGCCGCGACCATCGCGCTCGAGGCCTGCCTCGACGGGGTCGACCGCGAGCAGGCGATCAGGATGGCGCGGTTCGCCCTCGACGACGACCTGCTGCTCGGCGTCGACGACGGGCTCTTCTGGGTCAACGCCGCAGCGGTGCGCACCCTCGCCGACGACGACCTCGGCACGTTCTGGGACCGCGCCCGGGTGACCGCCCACGCCCGCGGCTCGTTGTTCGCCGCCCTCTCGACCAGCTTGTGGGAAGGGTTCTGGCGGTGGCGCCGCGGCGAGCTCCACGAGGCCCTCGCCCGGCTCCGTGACGCGCTGGAGCAGGACCGGATGTGGGGCGGGGCGCGGCTCGGCGAGCCCTTCGCCCGCGGCTTCCTGATCGGCTGCCACCTGGACCGGGGCGACGTCGCCGCGGCCCGCGCCGTCGCCGACGCCCGCTCGCCCGGCCCGGTCCGCGGCGAGGGCGGCCGGATCTTCCAGGAGGCGCTCGCCCGGCTGCTCGTGGTCGAGGGGCAGCCGGACGCGGCGGTCGCCGCTCTCGACGCCGCGCCCGAGGCGGTCGCGTCGGCGAACCCGGTCTGGAGCCCGCGCCGCACGATCGAGGCGATGGCCCTCGCCACCGCCGGCCGTACGGCGGAGGCCGTCACGCTCGCGGAGGCGGACGTCGAGCTCCTCCGCCGGTGGGGAGCACCGTCGTACTTGGGCCGGGGGCTGCTCCTCCTCGGTGAGCTGCGCGGGCCCGACGGGCTCCCCGAGCTCCGCGAGGCGGTCTCCCTGCTCTCCACCACCACCGCCGCCGTGGACCTCGCCCGCGCCCGGCTCACGCTGGGCAGCCGGCCCCAGGTGCCCGACGAGGAGGCGGTGCCGCTGCTGGCCGCGGCCCGCACGAGCGCCGCACAGCGCGGGGCGACCGGGGTGCTGCACGCGGCCTGCGAGGCCCTCGAGGCGCGCGGCCACGTCGCCGAGACCGCCGAGGTCGAGCGGCCGCTGTCCTCCACCGAACGGCGGGTCCTCGAGCTCGCCGACGAGGGGCTGGGCGTGCACGAGGTCGCCCAGCGGCTGTTCCTCACCCCGGAGACGGTGCGCACGGTGCTCGAGGAGCTCGCGGGCTCAAGTCTTTCTCAAGTCCCCGCAGGGACCATTGGTCCCGACCAGGACAGGAGGCCGCCGTGACCCTCGAGAGCCTCCGCGCCGACGCCCTCCGCGACCTCTGCGGTGGCGCCGTCCACCTGCCCGGCGACCCGGCCTACGACCTGGCCCGGACGCCCTGGAACACCCTGGTCTGCGACGAGCCCGCAGCGGTCGCCTACCCGGCCTTCCCCGACGAGGTCGCCGAGGTCCTGCGCGCCGCCGCCTCGCTGGGGCTCGGGGTCGCCGCCCAGGGCACCGGTCACGGGGCGCCGGCGCTCGCGGGCCGGCTCCACGACGCCGTGCTGCTGCGCACCTCCGCGATGGACGAGGTGCGGATCGACCCCGAGCGGCGGCTCGCCCGCGTCGGCGCCGGTGCGCTGTGGGGCGACGTCGTGGAGGCCGCGGGTGCCGACGGGCTGGCCGCGCTGCACCCGTCCGCACCCGACGTGGGGGTGGTCGGCTACTCGATCGGCGGCGGCATCGGGTGGTACGCCCGCCGCCTCGGGCTCCAGTGCAACGCGGTCACCGCCGCCGAGCTGGTGCTCGCCGACGGCACGTTCGTCCGGGCCACCGAGACCGAGGAGCCCGAGCTCTTCTGGGCGATCCGCGGCGGGGGCACGCCGCTGGGCGTCGTCTGCGCGCTGGAGTTCCGGCTGCAGCCGCTGGAGTCCGTCGTGGCCGGCTTCCTCGCCTGGGACTGGACCCAGGCCGAGCGGGTGCTCCCGGGCTGGGTGGCCTGGTGCGCCGACGCCCCCGAGGAGGCCACGACGTCCTTCCGGCTGCTCGACGTGCCCCTCGACCCCGCGCTGCCGGCGGAGCTCCGCGGCCGGCGGCTCGCGATCGTCGACGGCGCGGTGCTCGGCGACGACGGCTTCGCCCGGGAAGTGCTGGCACCGCTGCGCGCACTCGCCCCGGAGATCGACACGGTCGAGCGGGTGCCGGCGGCCGCGCTCGTCCGGCTCCACCTCGACCCGGAGGGCCCCACCCCGGCGTACGCGAGCAGCACGCTGGTCTCCGACCTCCCCGACCAGGCGGTCGCGGCCGTCGTCGAAGCCGCCGGCCCGCGGTCGGGCAGCGGGCTCGCGGTCGCCGAGCTCCGCCAGCTCGGCGGTGCGCTGGCACGCCCGGCGCAGGACGGCGGGATCCTGTCGTCGCTCGACGGCTCCTTCCTCGCCCTCGGGGTCGGGCTCGACGCCGACGGGACGGGGATGGAGCAGCAGCGCGAGGACGCCGCGCGGTTCCTCGCCGCCGTCGAGCCGTGGGCGACCGGCCGTGCGTACCTGCCGATGGTCGAGGACAGCACCGACACCCGGAAGGCGTTCGCCCCCGAGGTCCACGCGCAGCTCTCCGCGATCCGCCGCTCCGTCGACCCGGAGGGGCTCTTCATGGCGCCGCGGTCCCCGGCCGTTGGTCCCTCCACACCCTGACCGACGCACGCCGCAGCTCCTCAAGGTCGGCGCAACCCCGCGCCAAGTGCTCCGCGGCACGGTCGTCCCGGCAACGAAGCCACGACCGGACCGAGGAGCAGACCATGTCCACCAACACCCCGACCACCGCCACCACGACGAGCACCACCGCGCCGTACGACGAGCTGCGCGCCGTCCTCACCGGGACCGTGCACACCCCCGACGACCCGGCCTACGCGACCCTCTCGTCGCCGTGGCTGCTGACCGAGCCGATGCGCCCCGCGGCCGTCGTGGCCGTCCGCACCGCCGAGGACGTCGCCGAGACCGTCCGGTTCGCCCGTCGGCACGGCTGCACCGTCGGCGTCCAGGCCACCGGCCACGGCGCCGTCTCGTCGCTCGCCGGCCACCTCCTCGTGGTGACCGCCGGCCTCGACGAGCTCACCGTGCACCCGCAGGGCTGGGCCCGCGTCGGCGCCGGCGTCAAGTGGAAGCCCGTCATCGAGGCGGCCGCGCCCTTCGGCCTCGCGCCGCTGAACGGCTCGACGAGCGACGTCGGCGTCGTGGGCTACACGACCGGCGGGGGCGTGGGCCCGCTGGCCCGCACCCACGGCCTCGCGGCCGACCGCGTGCGCGCCTTCGACGTCGTCACCGGCGACGGGGAGCTGCGCCGGGTCACCCCCGAGGAGCACCCCGACCTGTTCCGTGCGCTGCGCGGCGGCAAGGGCGCCTCCGCGATCGTCACCGCCGTGGAGTTCGACATGGTGCACCTGCCGACGTTCTACGGCGGCGCGGTGTACTTCGACGCCCACGACGCCGCGACCGTCATCTCCCGCTGGCGCACCTGGTCGCAGGAGCTGCCGGAGCAGGGGACGACGTCGTTCGCGCTCTTCCAGCTGCCCGACATGCCGGGCGTCCCGCCGGCCCTGGCCGGGCGGATGACGCTGGCGGTCCGCTTCGCGTGGACCGGTGACGCGCAGGAGGGCCGCCGGCTGCTCGACCAGCTCCGCGCGACGGGGCCGGTGGTGCTCGACGACGCCACGCTCCGGCCCTACACGGAGGTCGACGCCGTCCACGCCGACCCGGTCGACCCGATGCCGGTCGTCGACCCGGCGATCCTGCTCGACGGGTTCCCCGAGGAGGCGATCGACACGCTGCTCGCGGTGGCCGGCCCGGACTCCGGCTCCCCGCAGCTGCTCGTGGAGCTCCGCCACCTCGGTGGCGCCTACGCGCGGCCGGCCGCGCACCCCGACGCCTTCTGCCACCGCGACGCGGCCTACAGCCTGCTCGCCGTGGGCTTCCCGGAGATGGGCGCCGCGGAGCACGCCGAGCAGATCTTCGCGGCGATGGCCGCGTGGGACAACGGGATGATCTGGCCGAACTTCGGCCCGGCGCACGACGAGCGCACCGCGCGTCGGGCGTACGACGAGGAGACGCTGGCGCACCTCGCCGAGGTCGTGCGGACCTACGACCCCGACGGTGTCCTGCAGATCGGCGGGTTCACCCGGCAGGTCGACGGGGACGCCGCCGCGGCCTGACCTGCACCGCGCGAGGGCCCCTGACCACCTGGTCGGGGGCCCTCAGCCGTGCTCCGGTGTGGGGGTGGTCACCACCCGGCTCGCGCGGCCCGACATCATGGCTGGCGCCGGTCGCCCGCGACCTGCCTGCGACGACAGGAGCGATGAGATGGACTTCGAGCCGACCCCACGCGCGTCCGAGACGCTGGAGAAGTTCTGGGACTTCATGCGCGAGCACGTCTTCCCGGCCGAGCCGGCGTGGGCCGAGCACCTCCGCGTGCACGGCGAGCACACCTACCCGCCGGTGATGGAGGAGCTCAAGGCCGAGGCGCGCCGGCGCGGGCTCTGGAACCTCTTCCTGCCGTCGCTGTCCGGGATGACCAACCTCGAGTACGCCGCGGTGGCGGAGGCGTCCGGCTGGTCGCCCGTCATCGCCCCCGAGGCGATCAACTGCCAGGCCCCGGACACCGGGAACATGGAGCTGCTGCACATGTTCGGCACCGACGAGCAGAGGAAGCAGTGGCTCGAGCCGCTGCTCGAGGGCGAGATCCGGTCGGCCTTCGCGATGACCGAGCCGCAGGTGGCCTCCTCGGACGCGACCAACGTCGAGACCTCGATCGTCCGCGACGGCGACGAGTACGTCATCAACGGCCGCAAGTGGTGGATCACCGGGGTGGCCGACGAGCGCTGCTCGATCTTCATCGTCATGGGCAAGTCCGACACCGCGGCGCCGACCCACCGCCAGCAGTCGATGGTGCTGGTGCCGCGGGACACCCCGGGCCTCGAGATCGTCCGGCACCTGCCGGTCTTCGGCTACCAGGACCAGCACGGCCACTCCGAGCTCCGGTTCACCGACGTGCGGGTGCCGGCCTCGAACCTCCTCGGCGAGGAGGGCGGCGGCTTCGCGCTCGCGCAGGCACGGCTCGGCCCGGGCCGCATCCACCACGCCATGCGCGCGATCGGGATGGCCGAGCGCGCACTGGCGCTGATGGTCCAGCGGTCGCAGGACCGGGTGGCCTTCGGCCGGCCGCTCGCCGACCAGGGCGTCGTCCGCGAGCTGATCGCGAACTCGCGGATCGAGATCGACCAGGCCCGGCTGCTGGTGCAGAAGACCGCCTGGCTGATCGACAAGCACGGCGCCAAGGGCGCTAAGACCGAGATCTCGGCGATCAAGGTGGCGGCTCCTGCCGTCGCCTGCGCGGTGATCGACCGGGCGATCGAGGTCTTCGGGGCCGCGGGGGTCAGCGACGACACGCCGCTGGCGTACTTCTACTCCTGGGCTCGCGTGCTGCGGATCGTCGACGGCCCCGACGCCGTCCACCGCCGCTCGATCGCCCGGGAGGAGCTCCGCCGCCCCCGCCCGTACGTCGGCTGACCCGAAGGAGCACGGGATGGACGTCGAGATCGCCGGTGTCGTGCCGGGAGCGTTCGAACGGTGGCTGGCCGAGCAGGCACCGCAGGTGGCGCAGCCCCTGACGACGAGCCTGCTGACCGGCGGGCGCTCGAACCTGACCTACCGGCTCGACGCGGCCGACGGCGCCCGCTACGCGCTCCGACGACCGCCGGTGAGCTCGGTGCTGCAGACCGCGCACGACATGGCGCGCGAGTGGCGGTTCCTCCGGGCGCTGGCCGGCACCGCCGTACCCGTCGCGGAGCCGGTCGCCTGGTGCGACGACCGGTCGGTCGCCGACGCCGACTTCTACGTCATGGGGTTCGTCGAGGGCCGGATCCTCGACGCGCCCGGCTCCGCGGACCACCTCGACCGCGCGGCCCGCCGTCGCGTCGGTGAGCAGCTCGTGGAGGTGCTCGCCGCGCTGCACCGGCTCGACGCCGTCGGGCTCGGCCTCGGCACCGAGGAGCGGGCCCGGGGGTACGTCGCCCGCCAGCTCCGCCGGTGGTCCGCGCAGGTCTCCGCCGTCGAGCCGCCCGAGCTCGACACGTTGCTGCGCGGGGCGGAGCTGCTCGCCGCCCGGGCTCCCGAGCAGCGGACCGGCATCGTCCACGGCGACTACCGGCTGGGCAACGTCGCGGTCGACGACGAGGGGACGGTCCGCGCGGTCTTCGACTGGGAGCTGGCGACGGTGGGCGACGTCCATGCCGACCTCGGCTGGCTGCTGGCCACCTGGTCCGAGCCGGGCGACAACGTGCTGCCGTCGATCACCGGCCCCACCGCGGACGGCGGGTTCGCCACCCGCGCCGAGCTCGCGGCGCGCTACCAGGAGCTCGCCGGCGTCGAGGTGCCCGACCTGCCGTTCTACGTCGCGTTCGCGCACTGGCGGCTGTGCTGCATCTCCGTCGGCGTCCGCCACCGCTACCTCAGCGGCGCGATGGCCGACGACGGGTTCGACGCCCGCGCGCTGGACGACCAGATCGGCTGGTGGGCCCAGCACGTCGTGGACACGATGGCCGAGCCACGCTGACTGCCCGGGACGGTGCGTTCGCCTGGCACACCCCCGTCAGGCGCGTGACGCCTCCGGCTCGGAGTCCCCGAGCGTCCTCTCCGATCCCGCGTCACGGCCGCCGAGGAAGGTGACCACGACGAAGAACACCGCGCTGGTCGTCAGCCCCCAGTAGATCGGGGTGTTGGCGAGCATCCCGTCGCGGACCATGAAGAAGGTGACCACGAGGCTGCCGGACACGATGGCCGCGAGGGCCGCACGGGCGGTGGCCCGCCGCCAGACCAGCGCGCCGATGATCGGCACCAACAGCCCGCCGACGAGCAGGTTGTAGGCGATCGTCAGTCCGGCGACGACGTCCTGCACCAGGAGGGCGACGACGATCACCGCGGTGCCGACGGCCAGGATCGACAGCCGCTGGGTGCGCAGCGACTCCTCGCCCTTGCCGATCACGTCGGTGGTCAGGATCGTCGAGGCGGCGAGGGTGCACGCGCTGGCGGTCGACATCACCGCGGCGAGCGCCGCCGCGAGGACGAGGCCGCTGACCCCGGTGGGGAGCACCTCCTTGGCCACCGTGGCGAACGCGTTGTCCGGCACCGACAGGTCCGGGAGGAGCGCCTTGGCGGCCATCCCGATCACGGCCCCTGCGACGGCGTACGCCACGCAGTAGAGGCCGGCCCCGAGCCCGGCGCGCTGCGCGACCTTGTGGTCGCGCGCGGTGAAGACCCGCTGCCAGACGTCCTGGCCGATGATGATGCCGAAGAAGTAGATGAGGAAGTACGTGATGATCGTGTCCGTGCCGATCGCGCCCACGTCGAAGTAGGAGTCGGGCAGGGACGCGCGGAGCCCGTCCCAGCCGCCGGCGTCGGAGACCGACATCGGCAGCAGGACGAAGAAGATGCCGACGGTCATGATCACGAACTGCAGCACGTCGGTGAGGGTGATCGACCACATGCCGCCGAGCGCCGAGTAGGCCACGACGAGGCCGCCGCCGATGAGGATCGCCGGCACCCGCGGGATGCCGAGCATGACGTCGAAGACGGTGCCGATCGCCAGCGTCGCGGTGACCGCGACCATCAGGTCGTAGGCGACCATCACGAGCCCGCCGATCAGCTTCGGCGGGACGCCGAACCGCTGCCCGAGCACCTGCGAGACGGTGTAGACCTCGAGCGAGGTCAGCCGCTTGGCGAAGAAGACGCTGAGCGTCACGATGCCGAGCCCGAGCATGACGACGAGCCACATCCCGGAGATGCCGTAGAGGTAGCCGAGGCGGACCCCGCCGATCGTCGAGGCGCCGCCGAGCACCACGGCGGCCAGCGTCCCGGCGTAGAAGCCGTAGCCGAGGCGGCGTCCGGCGACGAGGAAGTCGTCCTCGGTCCGTGCCTTGCGCATGCCGTAGATCCCGGCCCCGACCATCAGGGCGAAGTAGACGGCGACGACTGCGTGGTCCATCAGGAGGTGGCCTTCCCGTGGGTGAGCGCCATCGCCGAGATCAGCTCGTAGACGACGTGGCTGGCGGCGATGCCGGTGAGCTCGGCGTGGTCGTACGCCGGGGAGACCTCGACGACGTCCGCGCCGACCACGTTGCGCGGGGGCAGGGCGCGGATCATCTCCAGGAGCTCGCGGCTGGTGAGCCCGCCGGCCTCGGGGGTCCCGGTCCCGGGCGCGTGCGCCGGGTCGAGGACGTCGATGTCGATCGAGACGTAGACCGGGCGGTCGCCGAGCCGGTCGAGCATCCGCTCGATCAGCCCGTCGAGCGAGTCACGGGCGAACTGCCGGCTGCTGAGGATCCGGAACCCGGCAGCGGCGTCGTCCTCGAGGTCAGCGCGGTCGTAGAGCGGTCCGCGGATCCCGACGTGCATGCTCGCGGAGTGGTCGACGAGCCCCTCCTCGGAGGCACGGCGGAACGGCGTCCCGTGGGTGTACGGCGCGCCGAAGTAGGTGTCCCAGGTGTCGAGGTGGGCGTCGAAGTGGAGCACCGCGACCGGGCCGTGCTCCAGGGTCACCGTCCGCAGCAGCGGCAGCGCGAGCGTGTGGTCGCCGCCGAGCGTGACGAGCCGCGTGCCGTTGTCGACGTACGGCGCGGCCTGCTCGCGGACCTGGCCGATCGCCTCCTCGATGTCGAACGGGTTGATCACCATGTCCCCGGCGTCGGCCACCTGGAGGGCGGCGAACGGCGACACGTCCTGGGCCGAGTTGTACGGGCGGAGCAGCCGCGAGGACTGACGGATGTGGGCCGGTCCGAAGCGGGCGCCGGGGCGGTAGCTCACGCCGGTGTCGAAGGGTGCGCCGATCACCGCGACGTCGACCTTCTCGACCTGGTCGACGCGCGGGAGCCGGGCGAACGTCGAGGGGCCCGCGTAGCGGGGGACCTCGGTGCCGGACAGGGGCCCGACGGGGGAGGGGTGCTGGCTCATGGGCTCCACCGTGCGTCCCGACCTCCAGCGGGGGAAGTCGCAGTTTCGTCGAGTTCTCAGGGAGTGGCTGCCACTATGTCGAGGTGCAGCTGCAGGCCCTGGCGGACGACGCGGAGCTCGACCTCACCCTCCTGGTGCCCCCGCCCGACGGCGAGCAGGTCGTGGTGCGGTGGGTGCACACCAGCGACATCGTCGACCCGCGGCCGTGGCTCGAGGGCGGCGAGCTGCTGCTGACCACGGGCGCCGGGCTCCTCGCCTCGCCCCAGGGCACGAGCGCCTACGTCCGCCGCCTCCGGGACGCCGGCGTCGCGGCCCTCGGGTTCGGTGTCCGCCCGTACCACCGCGAGGCGCCGGCGGCGCTCCGCCGGGCCTGCGCCCGCTGGGGGCTCCCGCTGCTCGAGGTGCCGGGGTCCACGCCGTTCATCGCCGTCTCCCGGACGGTGGGGCGGTGGTGGTCGGAGCAGCAGAACCGCGAGCTCGGGGAGGCGATCTCCGCCCAGCGACGGCTGGCCCGGGCCGCGCTCCACCCCTCACCGCTCGCCGCGCTGGTCGACCGGCTCGCCGCCGAGCTCGGCTGCTGGGTCGTCGTGCGCAGGCCCGACGGCGACACCGTCGCCGGCAGGGTGCCGGAGGAGGTCCGTGTCCGGGTGGCGGCGCTGACCGACGGCGGCACCGGCGCGACCGGGTCCACCGAGGTGGCGGGCGAGAGCGTGCTCGTGCGGCGGCTGCCGGGAGGCTCCGACGCCACGCTCGTCGTCGGACGGTCGTCCCGGCTGTCGTCGATGGAGCGGGCCGTGCTGCTGGTCGCCGAGGACCTTCTCGCCGTGACGACCTCCGACGACCGGCGGCCGGTCGACCGGGACGCGGTCGGCGAGGTCGTGCTGCGGGCCTTCGAGGACGGCGACGTCGACCTCGGCGGCCAGCTGGCGAGGGCCCTCGGCGCCTCGCCCCGGCCGGGCGAGCCGTGGCGGGTCGTCGTGGCACGCGGCCGCCACCCCGCCCCCTCGGAGCTGTCGACCCGGCTGGTCCGGCACCGCGGTGTCATCGCCCACGGCGGTCCCACCACCTGGACCGTGCTCACCGCCGAGGGGTCGCTGCAGCCGGTTCTCGACGAGCTGGTCGCGGCCGGGTGGAGCTGCGGCCACAGCGGCCCCGCACCGGACGGGCGGCTGCCGCGGGCGTTCGTCGAGGCGCGGGCGGCGCTGGGCGTGGCGACGAGGACCGGGCCCGGCGCGCGGGTCGTCGGCCCCGGCGACGTCCGAGGGCCGCTCTCGACCGTGACCGCGGAGCAGACCGAGGCGGCACGGCTCCACCTCGAGCCGCTGCTGGCCGACCCGCGAGCGGAGCTCCTGGTCGGCACCGTGCGGACGTGGCTCGACGCCCACGGGCACTGGGACCGGGCGGCCCAGGCCCTCGGGGTCCACCGGCACACCGTCAAGAGCCGCGTCGGGCAGGTCTTCGAGCTCCTCGGGATCTCACCGGAGAGCGCCCGGGACCGGTTCGAGCTCTGGTTCGCCCTCCAGGCCGTCGACCCCGCACCGGACGGGTGACGCCGACACGGTGGCCCGCGCAACGGTCCTTCACCACCGGCCCGCCATGATGTGCCAACACCGCTGAGAGGGGTTGGCATGCAGCTGGAGCTGTCCGCGGAGGACCAGGCGTTCCGCGAGGAGATGCGCACGTTCTTCACCACCCAGGTGCCGCAGTCGATCCGGGACACGGTGGCCAACGGGCGCGAGCTCACCAAGGAGCAGTTCGTCGAGAACCAGCGGATCCTCAACGCCGCCGGTCTCGCCGTCCCGCACTGGCCCGAGGAGTGGGGCGGGCGCGGTTGGAGCGACCTGCGGCGCCACCTCTGGCTCGAGGAGATGCAGCGGGCCTACGTCCCCGCGCCGCTGGCGTTCAACGCCAACATGATCGGTCCGGTGATCGCCCACTTCGGCACAAGTTCGCAGAAGGAGCGGTTCCTCCCCGCGACGGCCAACCTCGACATCTGGTGGTCGCAGGGGTTCAGCGAGCCCGACGCCGGGTCCGACCTCGCGAGCCTCCGCACCACCGCGGTCCGCGACGGCGACCACTTCGTCGTCAACGGGCAGAAGACGTGGACGACGCTCGGTCAGCACGGTGACTGGATCTTCACGCTGGTCCGCACCGACCCCGACGTGAAGAAGCAGGCCGGCATCTCGATGCTGCTCATCGACATGACCTCGCCGGGGCTCGAGGTCCGCCCGATCGAGCTGATCGACGGCAGCCACGAGGTCAACGAGGTGTGGTTCGAGGACGTGCGCGTGCCGGCCGACCTGTTGGTCGGGGAGCTCAACGGTGGCTGGACGATCGCCAAGTTCCTCCTCGGCAACGAGCGCGTCGGCGTCGCGCCGGTGGGCGCGATCAAGCGGGCCCTCGGCCGCGCGAAGGAGCTCGCCGGGCCGCTGCTCGACGACCCGCTCACCCGGGCGCGCGTCGCCGGGCTCGAGAACGAGCTGCTCGCCCTCGAGCTCACCGCGCTCCGGGTGGCCGCCCACTCCAGCGAGGGGGCGCCGCACCCCGCGAGCTCGGTGCTGAAGCTCAAGGGCACCGAGCTCCAGCAGGCGGTGAGCGAGCTGGTCCTCGACCTCGCAGGCCCGCGCGCGCTCGGCGCCGCCGACGCCACCGGCTCCGACCTGCCCGAGTGGGCGCGCCGCTCCGCGCCGACGTACCTGAACTTGCGCAAGGCCTCGATCTACGGCGGCTCCAACGAGATCCAGCGCCAGATCATCGCCCGCACGATCCTGGGACTCTGAGGGGACACCGATGGACTTCACCTACGACGACGAGCAGGTCGCCCTCCGCGACGCGGTGCGCGGCCTGGTGCGGAAGGCGTACGGCGACTTCGAGGAGCGCCGGCGCACGACCCGGGAGGACCCCGGGTTCAGCGAGAAGCTCTGGGCGCAGCTCGCCGAGATGGGGCTGCTCGGGCTGCCGTTCTCCGAGGATGACGGTGGCGTCGGCGCCGGACCGGTCGAGGTCGGGATCGTGGCCCACGAGCTCGGCCGGGTGCTCGCCCCCGAGCCGTACCTCGCCTCGGTGGTCCTCGCCGGCGGTCTCGTCGCCGCGACCGGCACCCCGGAGCAGCGGGCCGAGCTCCTCGGCGCGCTCTCGGCGGGGGAGGTGCTGCTCGCGCTCGCCCACCAGGAGCCGGGCAGCCGCTGGGCTCCGGCCGCCTCGGCGGTGACCGCCCGCGAGGAGGGCGGCTCCTGGACCCTGACCGGCGTCAAGGAGCCGGTGGCGCACGGTGCCCGCGCTGACGTGCTGGTGGTGACCGCCGCGCTGCCGGACGGGGGCACCGGTGCGTTCGTCGTCGCCCCGGACGCCGACGGAGTGACCCGCGAGGGGTACCCGACCTACGACGGGGGCCGCGCGGCCCGCCTCTCCCTCTCCGGTACGCCGGCGACGCCGCTGGGCGAGCCCGGTGCCGACGTCACCGACAGCATCGCCGCGGTGCTCGACACGGCGCGGGTCGTGGCGGGCCACGAGGCGCTCGGGGCGATGGAGGTCGCGCTCGCCACGACGACGGAGTACCTCAAGAACCGCAAGCAGTTCGGGGTCCCGCTGAACACCTTCCAGGCGCTGAACTTCCGGGCGGCCGACATGTACGTCTCGCTCGAGCTCGCCCAGAGCGTCGTGCACTGGGCGACGATGGTGCTGGCCACCGGCGACGGTGACCGGTCGGCGGACGCGGCGGCCCGGGCGGGGCTTCAGGTGAGCCGCGCCGGCCGGCACATCGGCCAGGAGGCGATCCAGCTGCACGGCGGCATCGCGATGACCGCGGAGTACTCCGTCGGCAGCTACACCGCCCACCTGCACGTCCTGGAGCAGCTCCTCGGCGACGGCCAGCACCACCTGGCCGCGCTGGCGGGCACGGTCGCGGACCACGAGGTCCTCGACCCGCTGGCGGCATCCTGACCCGGTCGGGCTGACCGGTCGGGCTGACCCGTCGGGGCTCAGCCGCTGACCGCGAGCTGCACCACGCCGTAGCCGTCCAGCTGGCGCAGCGGCCGCACCAGCCCGTCCCGGCGGGCGAGCGCCGCCGCCGCGGCCCGGTTGGCGCACCCTGTCTTGCGGAGCACGCTGTCCACGTGGGTGTGCACCGTGCGTGCCGAGATGCCGAGCGTGCCCGCGACCTGGGCGTTGGTGAGCCCCACGGCGACGCAGGTCAGCACCTCGAGCTCGCGGGCGGTCAGGTGGTGCGGCGGCTCGACCTCGAGGGTGTGCAGCAGCACCCGGCCCTCGTGGCGCGGCCCGACCGGCTGCACCACGAACGAGCACCAGCCGTCCCGGGTCGGCCAGAGCCCGGCGAGCCGGCGGTCGTGCGGGTCGTGTCCCCGGTCGCGGCGGGCCCCGCCGTGGTGCAGCGCGCGGACGACGTCGCGGAACTCCTCCTCGCCCAGCAGCTCCGGCAACGGGTGGCCGTCGACCTCGACGGCTGCGTCGCCGGTGAGCACCGCCGCAGCCGAGCCTTCGGGGAGCCGCGGCTCCACCGCGAGCCGCGCCTGCGGGTCCAGCAACCGGGCCAGCGCCGGCAGGACGGAGGCGAGGAGCTGCTGCGCGGTGCGGTCGAAGCACTCGTCGGTCGCGCTGAGGTGCACGAAGCCGACGCGCCGTCGACGGTGGCGGAGCTCGGCGGACATGCCGTCACGGAACCCGTGCGGCGCGAGCTGGGTGGTGAACAGCTCGCCCGTGCGGAACCGCTGCCCCGGCTCGGTCGAGATCGAGGGCGGCAGCGGTGCGCCGATGACCTGCTCCATGTGCGGGCCGCGCAGGAACGGTCCGGCCAGCGCCCGACGCGCCGGCTCGGGGTAGTGGCGCACCCCCACCTCGGTGCAGGCGAGGTCGCCGTCGACCACGGTGTGCAACGTCGAGGCGTCGCTGCGCACGACCCGGTCGAGCAGCTCGAGCGCGGCGTCGTGCTCGCCCGGCTCGGGCTGGGCTGTGGCGAGCAGCCCGAGCTCCGTGGCCGCGGCGACGCTCGCGGCGAGGTCGGACCCCATGACGGACGCCTGGACCATGCGCGTCTCCTCGGAGCTTGCACGGCCGCCGCCGGGGGTGACCGTTCGTGCCCGAACGGTAACGCCGTCGTGGCACGGAGACAACGGGTCCGTACTTCTACGGATGCCGCCGCGTTCCCGTTCTGCTGCACTGGGCCCCCACTGCTGTGGGGGCCCAGCCGCCACCGCCGCACCCCGCCGTCCGACCTCGAGGAGCTACCGTGACCACGTCCGCCTCCGATGCCGCGAGCCGCGGCCCCGCCGACCTCGTCCTCACCCACGGACGGATCTGGACCCAGGACCACGACCAGCCCTGGGCGGAGGCCGTCGCGGTCGCCGACGGCCGGATCGTGGCCGTGGGCAGCGCCGACGACGTCGCCCCACTGATCGGTGACGCGACGACCGTCGAGGAGCTCGACGGCGCGTTCGTCATGCCCGGGCTCGTCGACGGCCACGTGCACCTCAACCTCGCCGGCGCGCAGGCGAAGTTCGAGCTCCCGCTGCTGCCGACCGACGGGATCGACGAGATCCTCGCCAAGGTCCGTGAGTGGGCCGACCGGCTCGGCCCCGACGAGTGGGTCGTGGGCGGCATCGTCGGCAGCACCGTGATGGACACGATCCTCGACGCCGGACCGATCGCCCGGCTCGACGAGGCCGCCGGCGGCCGCGCGGTCCTGCTCCGCGACGACTCGATGCACAACCGTTGGGTCAGCTCGCGGGCGCTGGAGCTGATGGGCGTCGAGGAGGGCACGCCGCACCCGGAGGGCGGCCACTACGGGCGCGACGCCGACGGACGGCTGACCGGGGTGCTGCAGGAGCTGGCCTCCGCCGTGGCCGAGGGCGCCTTCCAGCGGTCGGTCACCGACCCGGCGGCGCGGGTGCGCGCGTCGGTCGCCAAGGCGCTGCGGATCATGAACGGCTACGGCATCACCTCGGTGCAGGACGCCGCCACGATGGCCCCGGCCGCCGAGGCGCTCGCCTCCCTCTCCGACGCCGGCGAGCTGACCGCGCGCGTCGTCGTGTCGACGCCGGTCCGTCCGTTCATCGAGGAGGGCACGGTCGGGACCGAGCTCGCGGAGATCGTGGCGCCGCTGCGCCGCGACGACGTGCGCCCGGACTTCGTCAAGGTGGTCCTCGACGGCGTGCCGATGACCCGGACCACGGCGCTGCTCGAGCCCTACATCTGCCACCACGCCGGCCAGGAGCACGAGGTCGGCGAGGTCTACTGGAAGCTCGACGACCTCGTCGCCGAGCTCGACGACTGCGTCCGCCGCGGGCTGCACGCCAAGCTGCACGCCACCGGCGACGCCTCCGTGCGCCGGGTGCTCGACGCCGTCGAGGTGATCCGGGAGCGGCACGGCGACGCGGCGAGGTTCCAGATCGCACACACCGAGTACGTCCACCCCGACGACGTCCCCCGGTTCGCCACCCTCGGCGTGGTCGCCGACTTGTCGCCGTACATCTGGTACCCCAGCGTCATCCAGGAGTCGATCGCGGCGCAGGTCCCCGCCGAGCTGGTGGAGCGCAGCTGGCCGGTCCGCGACCTCGTCGACGCCGGCGCGCTCGTCGCGGCCGGCTCCGACTGGCCCTGCGCGGCGCCGTCGCCCGACCCGTGGACCGGGCTGCAGACCCTGGTGACCCGGCGCAGCCCCGACGGCAGCTACCCGGGCGCGCTCAACCCGGGCCAGGCGCTCACCGTGGAGGAGGCGGTCTCCGCGTTCACCACCAACCCGGCCCAGGCCGCCGGCCTCGGCGACACGGCCGGCCGCATCGCCGTCGGCTGCTCCGCCGACCTCGTGAAGCTCGACCGCGACCTCTTCCAGGTCGACGTCGAGGAGATCTACCGCACCCGGGCGCTGAAGACCTGGTACGCCGGACGGGTCGTCCACGAGGTCGCCTCGGCCTGACCCGGACGGGGTCGAGCGGCTCAGCGCCCCGGCGCCGCGACCGGACCGTCGATCCGGACGATCTCGCGGACCGGGGTGCTGCGCCGCAGCGTGAGCGAGCCGGAGGAGCGTTCGAGCACCAGCACCAGCGGCTGCCCGAGCGCCGCGAGCGCCACGGACCGGAGCCGCACCGGCTCCCGGTCGCCGCGGATCGCCGGGACCCGGACCGTCCTGGGGGTGCGGGTGGCGGTGCCCGCGTCGAGGTCGACCACGTAGGTCGACGTGGCGGTGCTGACCCGCCACCGCCCGGTGGCGCCGATCGTGGTCCGGGGTCGCGTCACCTGCAGCGTCGTCGTCATGCCCGCGAGCGTGGCGGACGGCTCCGACAATTCCGGGAGGGTGCGCGCCCGCCGGGGGCGACCTGCGGTAGAACCACGTCGTGCTGAACGACGACCGTGACGACCTG
Source organism: Nocardioides caldifontis (assembly GCF_008087345.1). Classification (GTDB taxonomy): domain Bacteria; phylum Actinomycetota; class Actinomycetes; order Propionibacteriales; family Nocardioidaceae; genus Marmoricola_A; species Marmoricola_A caldifontis. Next base: position 1,005,591 of record NZ_VHIB01000001.1, read on the forward strand.
CTCCTGCGCGGAGCGCCCGTCTACGACACCGGCCGGTGGGCGGGCGACTGCCTGCTCGTCCGGGACGGCCGCATCGCTGCCCGCGGCACCCACGACGACGTCGCGCACCTGGTCGGGCCGGCCACCCGCGAGGTCGACCTCAGCGGCACGTGGGTGCTGCCGGCGTTCCACGACGCGCACGCCCACCCGGTCTCCGCGGGGCTGGAGATGGAGCAGTGCGACCTGACCGGCGAGTCGACCGTGGAGGGGTACCTCGCCCGCGTCGTCGAGCACGCGGAGCGCCACCCCGAGCGGCCGTGGATCACCGGCGGCGGCTGGTCGATGGGGTCGTTCCCGCGGGGCGTCCCGTCGGCCCGGCTGCTCGACGAGGTCTGTCCCGACCGGCCCGTCTACCTGCCCAACCGCGACCACCACTCCGCCTGGGTCAACACCCGGGCGATGGAGCTCGCCGGCATCACGTCGGCCACCCCGGACCCTGCCGACGGGCGCATCGAGCGGGACGCGGACGGGGCGCCTGTCGGTGCGCTGCACGAGGGCGCGATGGGGCTGGTCGCCGCGCTCCTGCCGGTTCCCGACGAGGACGACCTGCTCCGCGGGCTCCTCACCGCGCAGGCGCACCTGCACTCGTTGGGGATCGTCGGGTGGCAGGACGCGCTCGTGGGCCAGGGGCTCGGGATGCGCGACTCCCTCCCGGCGTACCTCCGGGCGGTGCGCGAGGGGCTGCTCACCGCGAAGGTGGTGGGCGCGCTGTGGTGGGACCGCGACCGCGGCGCGGACCAGGTCGACGGGCTCGTGGAGCGCCGCGGCCTGGCGCGTGAGGCGGGGTTCCGGGCGACGACCGTCAAGATCATGCAGGACGGGGTCTGCGAGACGCTGACCGCGGCGGTCCTCGAGCCGTACCTCGACGGGGCCGGCCGTCCCACCCACCGGCACGGCCTGTCGTTCATCGAGCCCGAGGCGCTGTGCGAGCACGTCGCCCGGCTCGACGCCCTCGACTTCCAGGTGCACGTGCACGCGCTCGGCGACCGGGCGGTGCGCGAGGCGCTCGACGCGGTCGAGCACGCGGTCGGGGTGAACGGCCGCCGCGGCAACCGGCACCACCTGGCCCACCTGCAGATCGTCCACCCCGACGACGTGCCGCGTTTCGCGGAGCTCGACGTGGTGGCCAACGTCCAGCCGCTGTGGGCCTGCCGCGACGACGAGATGGTCGAGCTGACGCTGCCCTTCCTCGGCGAGACGGCGCGCCAGCAGCAGTACGTCTTCCGCTCGCTGCTCTCGGCGGGTGCGCGGCTCGCGTTCGGCAGCGACTGGCCGGTCTCGACCCCCGACCCGTTCGACTGCATGCACGTCGCGGTGAACCGCCGCGAGCCCGGGGCGGACGGAGCCGAACCGCTGCTCGAGCACGAGCGGCTCACCGTGGTGGAGGCGCTGCGCGCCTACACGCAGGGCAGCGCCTACGTGAACGGGCTCGAGGGCTCGACCGGCGCCCTCGAGGTGGGGATGGCCGCGGACCTGGTGGCGGTCGACCAGGACGTGCTCGCGGCCCCGCCCGCGGAGCTCCACGCGACGGAGGTGCGGCACACCTTCGTGGACGGCGTCCTCGTGCACGGAGGCTGAGGGTGGGGCGGGGTTAGGGTGGCGCGATGGACGACCACGGGATCCTGGAGGCGCTCGAGCGGCTGTCGAGCCGGCTGACCCCGGGAGACCTCGACGCGACGCTGGAACGGGTCACCGCCGCGGCCGTCGAGCTGCTGCCCCAGGTGGACTACGCCAGCATCTCGGTCAAGCACGCCGAGGGACGGCTGGAGACGGTGGCACCGACCGACGGGCTGCTGCTCGACGTCGACGCCGCGCAGTACCGCCTCCAGGAAGGGCCCTGCTACGAGGCGGCCGCCGAGAGCGGCCACGTGGTCGCCCCGGACCTCGCCGACGACGCCAGGTTCCCCCGCTACGCCCGCGTCGCGCTCGAGCACGGGATCCGTTCCCAGGTAGGCGTGCGGCTCTTCGACGCACCTCGGTCACAGGGTGCGCTGAACCTGTACTCGACGCAGGCGGGGGCCTTCGAGGACTTCTCCACCGTGAGCCGGCTCTTCGCCCACCAGGCCGCCACCGCGATCTCCTACGCCCACGAGATCACCCAGCTCAAGGAGGCGATCCAGACCCGCGGCACGATCGGGCAGGCGGTCGGCATCCTCATGGAGCGCTACGCGCTCAACGACCAGCGGGCGTTCTCGCTGCTGACCCGGCTGTCGCAGGACCGCAACGTCAAGCTGCGCACCATCGCGGACGAGGTCGTCGCCTCGCCCGACTGGAGCCCCGAGCGGAGCTGACCGCCGCTCAGGCCGGGGGCCGCCAAGCGGGGTCGCGGCCGGTCAGCCCGAGCAGCCGGTCGAGCGCCGGCGCGTCCTCCGGTACGGCGACCACCGGCCCGAACAGGCCGGGCGTGCCCTCCGGACGCTCCGCAGCGGTGGGTGCCACGAACCCCATCGCGGCCTCCACGGCATCGACCGGCGGGTCGTACGGCTGACCGGTTGCCACCGCCAGGTCCCACCCGTGGACGACCACCTCGTCGAGCGCCACCAGCCCGGCCACCTCGCCCGGCATCTCGACGCCACCGGCCTCGCTCATGCCCGTCCACGCCTGCGGGTCGCGCCAGGCCACGGCGAGCTCCGCCAGCGCGGCCGGGACGGTGTCGCGGAACTCCGGGTCGAGCCGTGAGCCGTCGACGACGGGCGGGCCGTCAGGACCGGGCTCGTGGCGCGCGGCCGTCGTGAACGCCAGTGCCAGCCCACCGAGGTGGTCGAGGAGCCCGGCGACGTCGGTGCCGGGGCACGGCGTGGGGCGGCCGAGGTCGTCGTCGCTGGTGCAGCGGACCAGGGCGGCGACGGCCTCGGTGGCTCCGCCCAGGTCGGGACGCCCGTCGCCGGTCACCGTGCGGTCCCGGCGGCCGCTGCCGATGCGGACCGATCGGTGCGCTCGGTGAGGAGCACCTCGACCTCCTCACCGGCCGCCTTGCCGATCCGCGCGCGCACCGCGGCGGCGACCGGGAGCATGTGGGTGCCGTCGCCGAGCGCCATGAACGAGGTCGCGAACGGCACCCCGTCCACCTCCCCGCGCACCTTCACGCGGCCGTGCGTACCGAAGAAGTCGACCGACTCCGACCAGCGCACGAAGGTCCACCCGCCCTTGCTCGGGCTCTTCTCGAGGGTCGCCCGGAACGTGACCGGGAGCTGTTGGGACGACATCGGTGCTCCTCTCCGCGGCCGGTCTGCGGCCGCCTCGCTCCTTCCGACGTACGCCGGTCGTGGAACTCATCGCCGGACGACCGATGAGTCTTCTCCTGGCGGGACGTCTCCACCCCGTGACGTCGACGAGGGCTGTCCTTCCCTGTGGTTCCCTGTCGCCAGCGCGGCGCGGGCGACCTACAGTGGCGGCGAAGGATCGAAGGGAGCGGGTGTGACCGCACAGCTCGACGAACGCGACCTGGCCGGACTCACGCAGTACCGCCCCGAGCTGACCGGTCACTGCTACCGGATGCTCGGGTCGGCGCAGGACGCCGAGGACGCGGTGCAGGAGACGATGGTCCGCGCGTGGCAGGCGTGGGACTCCTTCGAGGGCCGTTCGTCGGTCCGCTCGTGGCTCTACCGCATCGCCACCAACGTCTGCCTCGACGCGCTGCGTGCCCGCAACCGCCGCGCGATGCCGATGGACCTGTCCTCGCCGGTGCCGGCGCAGACGCAGCCCGGTGCGCCGCTGCCGGAGACGACGTGGGTCGGCCCGATCACCGACGAGCGCGTCGGGCTCGGCGCCCCCACCGCCGACCCGGCCGAGGAGGCGGTGCTCCGCGACAGCATCCGGCTCGCGTTCGTCGCCGCGCTGCAGCACCTGCCGGCGCGCCAGCGGGCCGTGCTGCTGCTGCGTGAGGTGCTGCGCTGGTCGGCCGCCGACGTCGCCGAGCTGCTCGACACCACCGTCGCCTCGGTCAACAGCGCGCTCCAGCGCGCCCGGGCCACCATGGCCACGCTCGACCCGGAGCGGCCGCAGGGCCACCAGCTCGGTGAGGAGGAGCGTGAGCTGCTCGGGCGCTACGTGCAGGCCTTCGAGGCGTACGACGTCGAGGCGCTCGTCCGGCTGATGCGCGACGACGCCGTCATGTCGATGCCGCCGCTGGCCCTGTGGTTGCGCGGCCACGAGGACATGAAGGGGTGGTACCTCGGCCACGGCGCGGGGTGCCGAGGCTCCCGGCTGGTGCCGCTCCAGGTCAACGGCTCGCCCGGGTTCGCGCAGTACCGCGCCGACCTCGAGGGTGGCCACACGGCGTGGTCGGTGCAGGTGCTCGAGGTCGTCGACGGGCGCATCGCCGAGGTCCACCACTTCCTGCAGGAGTTCGGCGGTCGCAGCTTCGAGCACCTCGGACTGCCGCTGCGCCTGCCCTGACGGCAGTCCTGGCGGCTGTCCTGACGGCTGTCCTGACGGGTCGTCAGTCGTCGAGCAGGTCGGTCAGCCCGGCGAGCTCGAGCAGCGCCCGGAACCCCTCGTCCTCGACGCGCACCTCGAACGTGACGTCGAGCCGCCGGGCTGCCAGCCGGAGCCCGGCGAGCGTCTCGACCGCCCGCATCCCGCACCGCCGGCAGCCGACCACGAAGGTCACCGGCGTGCCCGCCTCGAGGAGCGCGCGGGCCCGGGCCGCGGCGCGCGCGAGGTCCGCCGCCATCGCGAGTACCTCGACCGGCGGCGGCGAGGGCGTGTGGTCCACGCAGTGATGACGACCGGAGGGGGCCGCACTCATCGCCGGACCCCTTGACGCAATGCGTAACCATACGGTTACCTTTTCGCGTGGACGTCTTCGAAGCGCTGGCCGACCCGGTCCGCAGGGAGCTCCTGCTCCGGCTCGGAGAGGGCCCGGCCCGCGTCGCCGACCTCGCGTCGGAGCACCCGATCAGCCGGCCGGCAGTGAGCAGGCACCTGCGCGTGCTCCGGGAGGCGGGGCTCGTCGCGGCCACGGCATCGGGTCGCGAACGGCCCCACGCGCTGGCGCGCGAGGGGCTGGAGCCGTTGCGGGCCTACCTCGCCGCCCTGGATGCCGCTGCAGCCACACTCACGCCTCCGGTCGCCGAGCACCAGCTCGACGCGCTCGAGCTCGAGCTGAGGCGGAGCGGGCGCCGCCGTACCTCCGGTTCCACCAGCGAAGGAGAGACCGCATGAAGCCTGTCGCCACGGGCCGCAGGGACCGGCACGACCCGTCGCGGGTAGTCTTCACGCGCACGTTCCGGAGCCCCGTCGTGGAGGTGTGGGCCGCGGTCACCGAGCCGGAGGCGCTCAGCCGCTGGATCGGCACGTGGGAGGGCGACCCGGCCAGCGGGGAGGTGTCGTTCACCATGACGGCCGAGGGCGACGCGGCGGCGCCGGAACCCTGCCGCATCGACGCGTGTGACCCACCGACCCTGCTGCAGGTCACGCTCGGGGAGCAGGGGTGGACCCTGCGGCTCGAGCTCAGCGAGGCGGCGGGCGTCACGAGGCTCGACCTCTCCCAGCAGCTCGCCGACCCCGAGCTCGCTGCCTCGGTGGGGCCCGGGTGGGACTACTACCTCGACCGGCTCGTCGCGGCGGCCGGCGGGGACGACGTCGCGGCGGTCGACTGGGACGGCTACTACCCGGCGCTCGGCGACCACTACCGGCGGCTGCTGGCTCCGGGCGACGGTCAGTCGTCGGAGGCGGAGCGCCCCCCGACGTAGGAGCGCAGCTCTTCGTCATCGGAGGTGACCCGGGACATCTCCTCGCCGCCGTCGCAGGTGACCAGCGAGAGCGTCAGCCGCGCGCCGTCGTCCGAGAGCACCCGCCAGTGGCCGCCCGAGCGCTCCCAGCGCCGGACGAGCTCGACGGGTTCGTCGCTCACGGCCCGGTCTCGACCGGGTGCCCCGCCTGCATCCAGCCGTAGGTCCCACCCGCGACGGAGTGGGCCTCGAACCCGGCGCGCACCAGGAAGTCGGCGACCGCGAGGCTGCGCTGGCCGACCGCGCAGATCACGTACAGCGGACGGTCCCGGGGGAGCTCGTCGAGCCGTTGGGTGATCTCGCTCATCGGCACCAGCCGGGCGCCGGGCACGTGCCCGGCGGCGTACTCGTCCGCCTCGCGCACGTCGATCAGCTCGGCGTCGTACGGCCGGGTGAGGGTGGTGAGGTCGACCTCGGAGACGTGGTCGTGGTGCACGGGCGTCCTTCCTGCGGTTTGCCTGCGAGGCTAGCCCAGGAGGTGTCAGCGGGCTCCCGTCACGGCTGTCCCCAGGTCTAGAACACCCGTTCGAACCGTCGGTGCCGGTCCCTAGCGTCGTCCCATGGCAGCAGAGGTCGACCCGTCACCTGTGGGTGAGCCCGACGACCCGTCGGGGCGCACGCCGGTGGCCGCGCGAGCAGACCGGGTGCACTGGTTCGTGGGTCGCCTGCACGAGGTCCTCGACGACCTGACCGCCGGTGGGGTGGCGGTGGCGACGATGAGCCAGGAAGCGTCCGCGGAGACCGTCGAAGACCTGCTGGGCGCCGCAGAGCGGGTCAAGGCCCTCGCGCTCCAGGTGCTGGCGCACGCGGACCGGATCGACGTCGCCGAGCTGACCGGTGCGACCAGCACCCACGCCTGGCTCGCGCAGACGAGCCGGCTCTCCCTGGGCGAGGCCAAGCGGCTGGTCCGGCTCGCGCGGCGGCTCGACACGGCCGCCTTCGACACCACGGCCTCGGCGACGCTCGCCGGTCGGGTCGACCTGGCCCAGGCGCAGGTGGTCGTGGACGCCGTCGTCGGGCTGCCCGCGGGGGTCGGCGCCAACGACCGGGCCAGGGCGGAGCGCCACCTCCTCGCCCTCGCCGCGCACCACCACGCCAAGGAGCTGAAGCTCCTCGGCAGGCACCTCCACCAGGTCGTCGACCCCGACGGCGCCGACGAAGAGCTCGCCCGAGAGCTCGAGCGCGAGGAGGCAGAGGCGGCACGCAGGACGGTGCTGCGGATCGGTGACGACGGGCAGGGGAGCTGCCACGGCCAGTTCCGCATCCCCACCGTGTACGGCGCGATGCTGGTCTCGGCCCTGCAGGCGCTCGCCTCCCCGAAGCGTCCGGATCCGATCCGCCGCGAGGCGCCGGCCGGCGAGGGCGGCGAGGGCGGCGAGGAGGTCGTGGTCGAGCAGCGTGGCACCCCCGAGGTGATGGGGGAGGCGTTCTGCCAGCTGCTGAGCCGGTTCCCGACCAAGCGGCTTCCGAAGGCCGGGCGGATGAACGCGACCGTCGTGGTCACCATGGAGCTCGACACGCTGCTCGGCGGGCTGCGACCGGCCGTGCTGTCGACCGGGCAGGAGCTCTCCGCGTCCCAGGCGCGGCTGCTGGCCTGCCAGGCCGGCGTCGTCCCCGCTGTGCTCGGTGGCGACGGCCAGCTCCTCGACCTGGGACGCAGGCGGTACTTCAGCTCCACCCAGTCGCTCGCCCTCGCCGTCCGTGACCGTGGCTGCACCGTGCACGGCTGCACGGTCCCGGCCGCCTGGTGCCACGCCCACCACGACGTCCCCTGGTCGCAGGGCGGCGCCACCGACCTGGCGAACGGTCGACTGCTCTGCCCGCGGCACCACACCCGGGTGCACTCCGGCCGCTACGACCTCGAGAAGGCCGGCACGAGGACGATCCGGCTCGTCAGGCGCCTATAGGAGCCGGGGAGGAGCGCGCCCGGCGGTCGTGGGTGCCCCGGTGGTCGGTACGTTGCAGGGCGTGGAGACCGACGAGCTGCTAGCCGTTCTCAAGGACGTCGCCGAGGAGGTCATCAATCCCCGGTTCCGGACGCTCGCCGCCGAGCAGATCCACGAGAAGAACCCGGGCGACCTGGTCACGGTGGCGGACCGCGAGGCCGAGGTGCGGCTCACCGAGGTGCTGACGGCGGCGTACCCGGACGCCCTCGTGCTCGGCGAGGAGGCGACGGCGGCCGACGCGTCGTTGCTGGACCGGTTCCAGGAGGTCGAGCACGCGTTCACGGTCGACCCGGTCGACGGGACCAAGAACTTCGTCAAGGGCTCACGCGACCACGCGGTCATGGTCGCCGAGCTGCGCGGCGGGGCGGTCGTGAGGTGCTGGATCTGGCAGCCGCAGCACGAGAAGGCGTACGTCGCCGAGCGCGGCGCCGGTGCGTGGTGCAACGGCGAACGGCTCGTGCGGCCCCCGCTCGGTGACGAGCTGCGCGGCGTGACCGCCAAGCGGGGGTGGATTGGCCGCGCGATCGGGACGCTACGGGCCCTCGACCTGACCTGGGTCTGCTGCGGGGTGGACTACCCGAAGCTGGTCGAGGGGGCCGCGGACTACGCGCTCTACCGGCGCGGCAAGCCTTGGGACCACGCTCCGGGGTCGCTGCTGCTCGAGGAGGCCGGCGGCTACGTCGGCACCTTCGGCGGAGCGCCGTACCGCCCGCAGCAGGAGCCCCCGCTGGGGTTGGTCGCCGCCGCGGACCGGGAGACGTACGACGTGGTCCAGCGGCTGGTCCACGCGCTCCCCGGGCTCTGAGCAACGGGGCGAGCACCGGGGGCCCACGGTCACCCCAGGTCGAGCACCTTGATCGTGCGCGCTGCCATCTTCCGCTCGCCGAGCGCGTTGGGGTGCACCACGACCGGGTTGGTCGTCCCCAGCACCGGCTCGACCCAGCGCACCCCGACGGGCTGGCAGGCGTCGTGCCCCTCGGAAACCCGGTTGAGGTTCACGTAGATGCTCCTGGTCGCCTTCGCGGCGCGACGGACGGCGTTGTTGAGCGTCGCCTGGAGCGAGCGGAGGTACGGCACGTCGCCGCGGGCCACTGGCATCTTGCCGAAGCAGCCGCCCTTCGGCGGCAGGATCCACGGGTAGCCGAGGATCGCGACGGTCGCCCGCGGTGCCCGCCGGTGGACCGCGCGCAGCGTCTTCACCAGTGCCGGGTAGGTGACCTGCCGGACCGCCCGCTCGAAGGACTGGCCGTACTGGTCCTTGCACGGGCTGCCCTTCCCGAGCGTCGACAACCCGGCCACACCGCACGACAGGATCGCGCCGATGAAGGTGTTGTTGTCATTGCCACCAATAGTCATCGTGACCAGCTTTGTGCGCTTGCGGAGGGCGTCGAGCTGGGGCGCGACGCCCGGGTACTGCTCGCTGAAGAAGTCGCCGGTCTCCGCGGCTCCGCAGGTCACGTCGGTGAGCCTCGCGCCGGTGCGCGCCGCGATCACGTGCGGATAGTTGCGGGTCGACCGGAGGCACTGCAGCGGCGCGGTCGGGTCGGGCGGCAGCACTCCGGAGGCAGCGCTGTAGGAGTCACCGAGCGCGACGTAACGCAGCGGCCCGACAGCCTTCGACCCGGCAGCCTTCGACCCGGCAGCCTCCGACCCGGCAGCCTTCGAGCCGGCAGTGGCAGCCACGGTGCCGGTGGAGGTGTCGCGGGGGGCCGCCTGCGACGGCAGTGCGGGCACGAGGACGGCGGCGAGCAGCGCGGAGCAGGCCGACAGGGCGGTACGACGGAGCATGGCGGGTCCCTCCCGGGGCACGACGGGTTGCAGACCCCAACGATCCACCGGGCGGGAGGTGATGGCCAGGGCACGGCGGCGGGCCGACCGCAGGAACCTCGGTGGCGCAGCCCACGACCGCGGACCAGGCGTCCGGACGGCGCTCCTGGGTAGGAGTGCCGGCATGACCGAGGCGACCCCCGAGCGCGACCTGACCGTGGCCGTCACCGGCCCCACCGGCACCTTCGGCTTCGGGCTGATCCCGCTGCTCGAGCGGGACGACCGGGTGAAGGAGGTCGTCGGGATCGCCCGGCGCCCGTTCGACCCGGTCGAGCACGGGTGGAGCAAGCTGGAGTACCGCCGCGGCGACGTCCGCGACCCCGACGCGTTGCGGCAGGCGTTCGCGGCGGCCGACGTCGTGGTGCACCTGGCGTTCCTGATCGTCGGCGGCAACAAGGAGACGACCCGCGCGATCAACATAGAGGGGACGCTCAACGCGTTCCGGGCCGCGGCGGAGGCCGGGGCCCGCCGGTTCGTCTACGCGAGCTCCGTCGCGGCGTACGGCTTCCACCGCGACAACCCGGTCGGCATGACCGAGGAGTGGGAGACGCGCCCCGCGGACCGGCTCTTCTACGCCCAGGAGAAGGCCGAGCTCGAGGAGCTGCTCCGGCAAGAGGCGACGCACCACCCGCAGCTCGAGCTGTACCTCCTCCGTCCGCCGATCGTCGCCGGCCCCGACGCCGTGGGCGGCAAGGTCGAGCTCCCCGGCCACCTCGCGCCGCTGCTCCGGGCGCTCCGCTCCGGCATCGGGATGCTGCCGCTGCCCGTGCCGGTCCCCGCCGTGACGCTCCAGCTGGTCCACCAGGACGACGTCGGCGAGGCGCTGCACCTGTGCGTGCTCGGCGCGGGCCCGCCGGGGGCGTACAACATCGCGGCCGACGACGTCATCACGTTCGCCGACGTGGTGGAGGAGCTCGGCGTCTCCACGATCCCGCTGCCCGAGCGTCCCGTCCGGGAGGTCGCCCGGCTCATCGCGCAGGTGCCGCTGCTGCCGTCGGTGGCGCAGTGGGTCGAGGCGGTCAGCCACCCCGCGATCATGGACACCTCACGAGCCCGCGAGGAGCTCGGTTGGAAGCCGCTCTGGACCGCGCGCGAGGCGCTCGCCGACACCTTGCGCTGATCCGGGGCCGCGGCCCGGATGAGTAGGCCACGGCGCCCGACTGAGTACATCGACGCATGTGGCGCCCCGCCTTCGCCGACCAGGGTCGGGCCATGGCGACCGACACCGAACCCGCCCGAGGCATGAACGCGCTCGCCGGGCTCAGCGCCCTCGGTTTCGTCGTCCTGGTCGTGCTCGCCGGGATCGCCGTGCACGGCTACCACGCCTACACCGGCGACGACCCACTGATCGGGCTGTCGATGTTGTTCGCCTTCGCGGCAGGCGGCATCGCGCTGCTGGGCGGCTCCCTCACGCTGGCCGGCTGGCTGCTCCGGCGTCGCCGCCCCTCGCTCGCGCAGGGGCTGGCGATCGCCGGCACGGTCGTCCTCGTGCTGCCGTTCGCGGGCAGCGGGCTGAGCGTGGTGCTCGGCCCGTTCCTGTGAGCCGCGGCGCTAGGGCTAGGCCTGGTCCGATACGGCCCGCTCGGAGCTCCTGCCGTCGGGGCTCGTCCCGTCCGTCTCCGCCCCCGTGGACGTCGCCGACGAGTCGGAGCTGCTGTCGACGGGCCCCACTCCCTGGCCGGGCTCGGTCGGCTCGACGGTGAGCGAGAAGTCGTCCCCGTGCTGGGTGACACCCGCCACCACGGCGTTCTCGACCGCCTGCACGGCGTACTTCCGGCGCACGACGATCGGGTCGGACTGGAGGTCGCGGACGAGCCCCCAGGCGATGCCGACCATCACCAGGGCGAAGGGCAGGGCCGCCACGATCGTGATGTTCTGCAACCCCGTCAGCGCGTCGTCGCCACCGACGAGCAGCATCACGGCGCTCGCCGCACCGGTCGCGACACCCCAGAAGATCACCGGTCCACGCCCGGGGTGCAGGTTGCCGCGCTGCGAGAGCGAGCCCATGACGACCGAGGCGGCGTCCGCACCGGAGACGAAGAAGATCGCCACCAGCACCATGACCACGACGCTGGTGATGCCCGTCCACGGCAGGTGCTCGAGCATCGCGAACAGCTGGCTCTCGGGAGCGGCGGGGTCGCCCATGTCGCGGCCGTCCTGCTGCATCCTGATCGCGGAGCCGCCGAAGATCGCGAACCACACGAGGCTGACCAGGCTCGGCACGAGCAGCACGCCGGTGACGAACTGGCGGATCGTGCGGCCGCGCGAGATCCGCGCGATGAAGACGCCGACGAACGGTGTCCACGACAGCCACCAGGCCCAGTAGAAGACCGTCCAGCCGGAGAGCCACGCGGCCATCCCCTCGCCGCCGGCGGCCTCGGTGCGGGCCGACATCATCGCGAGGTCCTGGAAGTAGCTGCCGATCGCGGTCGGGACGAGGTCGAGCACGAAGACCGTCGGGCCGGCCACGAAGACGAACAGCGCGAGCGCGACCGCGAGGACCATGTTGATGTTCGAGAGCCACTGGATGCCGCGCGCGACGCCGGAGACCGCGGAGACCACGAACCCGACGGTGAGCAGCGCGATGATCCCGACCAGCAGGCCGTTGCCGACCTCGCCGATGCCGGAGACGATCTCCAGCCCGCTGGCGATCTGCAGGGCGCCGAGGCCGAGCGAGGCTGCGGAGCCGAAGAGGGTGGCGAAGATCGCGAGCACGTCGATGACCTGCCCAGCGCCGCCGTTCGCGCGGCGTTCGCCGATGAGGGGGGCGAACGCCGAGCTGATCAGCTGCGAGCGGCCGCGGCGGTAGACGCCGTACGCGACGGCCAGGCCGACGACCGCGTAGATCGCCCACGGGTGGAGCGTCCAGTGGAAGAGCGTCGTCGCCATCGCGGTCTGGACGGCGGCGTCGTTGCCGGGCTCGCCGGTGCCGGGTGGCGGGGTGACGAGGTGCGCCAGCGGCTCCGCGACCCCCCAGAAGACCAGCCCGATCCCCATGCCGGCGCTGAACATCATCGCGATCCACGACGAGGTGCGGAACTCCGGCTCCTCGTCGTCGCGGCCGAGCGGGATGCGGCCGTACTTCCCGACGGCCAGCCAGATCACGAACACCACGAACGCCGAGGCCACGAGGACGAAGAGCCACCCGGTGTTGTGCACGGTCCAGCCGAGCGCCTCGGTCGAGGCGGTGCTCAGGCTGTCGGTGCTGATCACGCCCCAGGCGACGAAGGCGAGCGCCACGGCCGCGGCGACGCCGAAGACGACCTTGTCGAGCCGCCCCTCGCCCCTGAGTGCCACCGGTTCGAAGGTCTGGTCCAGCGCCGGGTGGAGCTCCTCCGGCTCTGGGGTCCGTGTCGTGGGTTCGCGCATCAAGTCAGCCACAGGTTCCAACGGCGTGCGGGGACGCCTCCTCCTCGGGTGCGATCAGGGAGCCGGTCAGCGTTTCCGGACGATCATCCACCCCAGTACCCCGGGCGAAACGCGTGAAAGCTCACGTTCCGACACGCCAGGAGGGGCGGTTCAACGGCTCCGCAGAGACCATAAGGGGCGGTTCAACACGCCACGAGGGGCGGGTCGACACATGCCAGGACGCGAGGTCATCGGGAGGTCAGCGGGAGGTCATCGCAGGGGCATCCCGGAGATGGTGCGCGCGATCACCAGCCGCTGGATCTCGGAGGTGCCCTCGAAGATCGTGTAGATCCGGGCGTCGCGGGCCATCCGCTCGACCGGGTACTCCCGCGTGAAGCCGTTGCCGCCGAGGATCTGCATCGCCTGGCCGGTAACCTTCACCGCGGTCTCGCCGGCGTAGAGCTTCGACATCGACCCCTCGGCGGCGTCGAACCGCTTGCCGTTGCTCGCCATCCAGGCCGCCCGCCAGACCAGCAGCCGCGCGGCGTCGATCGAGGTCCGCATGTCGGCGAGGGTGAACGCGATCGCCTGGTTCTCGATGATCGGGCGGCCGAACTGCACGCGCTCCTTGGCGTAGTCGAGAGCGTGCTCGTACGCCGCCCGTGCGATCCCGACCGCCTGTGCGCCGACGGCCGGGCGGGTCCGCTCGAAGGTCGCCATCGAGGGCTGGCTGCGCGTCCCCTGCGCGGTTCCTGAGGAGGCGGCGGAGGAGCCGTCTCGAAGGGCGCGCGCCTTGGCCAGCCGCGCGTCGAGCTTCTCCTTGCCCCCCAAAAGGCAGCGCCCCGGCACGCGGCAGCCGTCGAGGACCACCTCCGCGGTGTGCGAGGCGCGGATGCCGTGCTTGCCGAACTTCTGGCCCTGCGAGAGCCCCTTCGTCCCCGGAGGTACGACGAAGCTCGCCTGTCCCCGCGCCCGCAGCTCGGGGTCGACGACGGCCGTGACGACGTGCACGTCGGCGATCCCGCCGTTGGTGGCCCACGTCTTCGTCCCGTCCAGGACCCACTCGTCGTTGGCCTCGTCGTACACCGCCCGGGTGCGCATCGCGCCCACGTCCGAGCCGGCGTCGGGCTCCGAGGAGCAGAACGCGGCGAGCCTGAGGTCGCCGGGGGTGCCGAACATCTGCGGCACCCACTCACCGACCTGCTCGTCGGTGCCGTTCGCCCGCACGCTGGCGGCCGCGAGCGTGGTGCCGACGATCGAGAGCCCGAGCCCTGCGTCTCCCCAGAACAGCTCCTCCATCGTCACCGGGATGCCGAGCCCGGTCTGGTCGAAGCTCTGGGTGGCGAAGAAGTCCAGCGAGTAGAGCCCGATCCGCGCCGCCTCCTCCAGCACCGGCCACGGGAACTCCTCGCGCTCGTCCCACTCGGGGGCGGCGGGGCGGAGCACGTCGCGGGCGAAGGTGCGCACCCACTGCTGGAGCTCGAGGTGGTCGGGGCCGAGCTCGAAGGAGGGCGTCGTCATGCGCAGAACCTAGCCAGCCACCCCCGCCGGCCTGGGAGGGACGCCCGATCATGCCCGGTTCTGCCCGGATCCCCGATCCGTGGAGCCCGTATCCGTGGTTTTCGGCAGGCGGTGACCCTTGACACAACATAAACGCAGGGCATACAAACGAGATCACAGGTTGCGTGACACCGGTCACAACGACCGGCCGGCCCCGCCGTGCGGGGAGAAGGAGAGGGTGCGCGATGGTCATGCCAGACGCGACGGTCAACAAGAATCTCGAGGGCACCGGGGCCCGGGCCCGGGTGCAGAAGTTCGGCGGCTACCTCGCCGGCATGATCATGCCGAACATCGCCGCGTTCATCGCCTGGGGGCTGCTCACGGCGCTCTTCATCCCGGACGGCTGGCTGCCGAACGAGAAGCTCGCCGCGCTCGTCGGCCCGACGATCACCTTCCTGCTGCCGCTGCTGATCGGCTACACCGGCGGCCGGATGGTCCACGGGCAGCGCGGCGCGGTCGTCGGCGCGGTCGCCACGATGGGCGTCATCGTCGGCACCGACGTCCCGATGTTCCTCGGCGCGATGATCATGGGGCCGCTCGCGGCGTACGTCATCAAGCTCGTCGACAGGTCGATCGAGGACAAGGTGCCGTCCGGCTTCGAGATGTTGATCGACAACTTCTCCGCCGGCATCGTCGGCGGCCTGGGCGCCATCGGCGGTGTGTACGCCGTCGGGCCGGTCGTCGAGCGGCTCGTGAACTGGCTCGGTGACGGCGTCGAGACGCTGGTCGACAACAACCTGCTCCCGCTCGCGTCGATCCTCGTCGAGCCCGCGAAGGTGCTCTTCCTCAACAACGCGATCAACCACGGCGTGCTGTCGCCGCTCGGCGCCGTCGAGGCCGAGGAGGCCGGCAAGTCGATCCTCTTCATGGTCGAGTCGAACCCCGGCCCGGGACTCGGCATCCTGCTGGCGTTCCTGTTCTTCGGGCCGCGGGCGATGCGCCCCACCGCGCCGGGCGCGATCATCATCCACTTCCTCGGCGGGATCCACGAGATCTACTTCCCGTACATCCTGATGAAGCCGGTCCTCATCCTGGCCGCCGTCGCCGGGGGTGCCGCCGGGCTGCTGACCGGCACGATCCTCGACGCCGGTCTGGTCTCGCCGGCCTCGCCCGGCAGCATCTTCGCCTACCTCGCCGTCACCCCGAAGGGTGGCTACTTCCCCGTGCTCGCGGCCATCGTGGTGGCTGCAGCGGTGTCGTTCGTCGTCGCATCGCTCCTCATGGGGTTCGGCCGCGGCACCAAGGAAGAGGAGCTGCACCGCCCCGAGGACGAGGTCGTCGTCGGCGACTGACCGACACCAACCGCTCCAGAACCAACCCACGAGGAGGGCCCGATGCCCACAGTGAACGGATCCGACGTCAAGAAGGTCGTCATCGCCTGCGACGCCGGGATGGGCAGCAGCGTCATGGTCGCGAGCACCATGAAGAAGAAGCTGAAGAAGTACGACGTCACCGTCGAGCACACGCCGGTGAACAACATCCCGCCCGACACCCAGGTGGTGCTCTGCCACGCCGGCCTGGCCGAGCGCGCCAAGGGGATCGCCCCGGAGGCCGTGATCGTCCCCTTCCAGGTGTTCATGGGCGACCCGGCCTTCGCGAAGGTCGAGTCGGCGATCAAGGACGGTGGGACCCTTGAGTCCTGAGGCCCCCGAGGTGGCGACCGAGATCCTGTCCGCCGACGCGGTGCGGCTGGGGCTGACCGCCCGCGACAAGGAGGACGCCCTCCGCCAGTGCGGCGCGGTGCTCGTCGAGATCGGCGCGGCCGACCCGGCGTACGCCGAGGCGATCCTCGAGCGCGAGAGGTCGGTGTCGACCTACATGGGGGAGGGCGTCGCCATCCCGCACGGCACCGACGAGAGCCGCGACCACATCAAGCGGGGGGCGCTGGCGTTCCTCCAGTTCCCCGACGGGGTCGACTGGAACGGCAAGACCGCCCACGTCTGCATCGCGATCGCGTCGCGGAGCGACGAGCACATCGGGATCCTGCAGTCGCTGGCGATGGTGCTCAGCGACAAGGAGAGCGCCCGCCGGCTGCGGGAGACCACCAGCGTGGACGAGGTGCTCGAGCTCCTCGCCCCGACCGACGAGGAGGACGACGACTGATGAAGGTGGTGCGCTTCTACGCGCCCGAGGACGTGCGGATCGAGGACGCGCCGGAGCCCGAGTGCGGCCCCGACGAGGTGAAGCTGCGGGTGCGCAACTGCTCCACCTGCGGCACCGACGTCAAGATCCTGCACAACGGCCACCAGAACCTCAGCCCGCCGCGGGTGATCGGCCACGAGATCGCCGGCGAGGTGGTCGAGGTCGGCGCGAACGTCCCCGGGTGGTCGGTCGGCGACCGCGCGCAGGTGATCGCGGCGGTCCCCTGCGGCGAGTGCTACGAGTGCCGCAAGGGGTGGATGGCGGTCTGCGAGAACCAGACCAGCATGGGCTACCAGTACGACGGCGGGTTCGCGGAGTACATGGTGGTGCCCCGCCAGGTGCTCGAGGTCGACGGGCTCAACCGGATCCCGGAGAACGTCGGGTTCGACGAGGCCTCCGCCGCCGAGCCGCTGGCCTGCGCGATCAACGCCCAGGAGCTGCTCGGGATCGAGGAGGGCGACACCGTCGTCGTCTTCGGGGCCGGCCCCATCGGCTGCATGCACATCCGGGTCGCCCGCGGCGTCTGGAAGGCCGGACCCGTCTACCTCGTCGACGTCAACGCCGAGCGGCTGAAGATGTCGGCCGACGCGGTGCAGCCCGACGAGACGATCGACGCCTCGCACGTCGACGTCGTCGAGCGGGTCCGCGAGCTCACCGGCGGGCGCGGCGCGGACGTGGTGATCACCGCGACCGCGGCGAACGTCACGCAGGAGCAGGCGATCGCGATGGCCGCCCGCAACGGCCGCATCTCGTTCTTCGGTGGGCTGCCGAAGAACAATCCGACGATCACCTGCGACTCCAACGTCGTCCACTACCGCCAGCTGCACATCCACGGCGCGAACGGCTCGGCGCCCGAGCACAACAAGCGGGCGCTGGAGTACATCTCCACCGGCCAGGTCCCGGTCAAGGACCTCATCACCGTGCACCTGCCGCTGGAGCGCGCGATGGAGGCGTTTGACATCGTGGCCAAGGGAGAGGCCATCAAGGTCACCGTCGAGCCCTGACGCGGGCGCTCCGCGGGGCCTTCTGGGGAGGAGGTCCCGGTGGAGCTGCTGCGGCTGACCGGCGTCGAGGTGCGGTACGGCGGGTTCGCGGCCCTCGACGGCGTCGACCTCGAGGTCGGTCCCCGGCAGGTCGTGGGCGTCGTCGGCACCAACGGCGCCGGCAAGTCCACGCTCTGCGACGTGGTCAGCGGCTACGTCCGCCCCGCCGCCGGTGAGGTCTGCTGGCAGGGGCGGGACGTCACCGGGCTCGGCCCCCGCGAGCGGCACCGGCTCGGGGTCGGGCGGACGCTCCAGGGGCTCGGGCTGCTCGAGGACGTCACGGTCCGCACCAACGTCGAGCTCGGGGCGTCCCGGCACGCCCGCGAGGGGCGAGGGCTGCTCTCCCGGGTGACCACGGTCGACCGTGAGGTCACCGCCCGCGTGGACGCCGTGCTGAGCGACCTGCGGATCACCGAGCACGCCGAGGCGCTCCCGCCCTCCCTCCCGCACGCCGTGCGCGCCCGAGTGGCGCTGGCCCGCGCCCTTGTCGGCCTTCCCAGCCTCCTGGTGCTCGACGAGCCGACCACCGGGCTGTCGGTCGAGGAGGCCACGAGGTTCGGCACGCTGCTGCGCCGGATCGCCGGCCGCACGTCGGTGCTGCTCGTCGACCACCACCTCGAGCTGCTGACCTCGGTGAGCGACGAGCTCGTCGTGCTCGACGCCGGACGGGTGGTCGCACGGACCACGCCCGACGAGGTCGCGGCGAGGCCGGAGCTGCTGGCGCCGTACACCTCCTGATCTGGCTGATCGGGGAGTCCGTGGTGCACCGGGTGCGTCACGGGCTCCCCGGTCAGAGCCAGCCGTCCGAGGGCCGGGTGCCGAGCAGGACCTCGAGCGCCCGCCGCCACCGGGAGAGGAGCAGCTCGACCTGACCGCCGCGGTCGGTGAGCATCGTGCTCATCGCGATTCCGGTGAGCGCGTCGATCGTCAGCTCGACGAGGGTGTGGGCGCGGGGGTCGTCACCGGCGCTGCCGAGCACCTCGAACAGCCCGTCGTGGAGCGCCCGGAACAGCCGCTCCTGCACCGGCAGTAGCGTCGCCCGTAGCTCGGCGTCGGTCCGCGCCGCCACCCACAGCTCGAGCGCGGTGAAGAACGAGGGCCCGGCGAGGTCAGCCCACGCCAGGTCGACGACCGCCGCCAGCCGGTCCGCCCCGGCCGGTATGTCGGCCGCCTCGGTGCGGAACCGCTCGATCCGCTCCAGCGCGAGGTGCTCGGTCGCGGCCACCATCAGCTCGGCCTTCGCGGGGAAGTGGTGGAGCAGCGTGCCTCGGGCCACGCCGGCCCGCTCCTGCACCTCGGTCACCGTCGTCGCGGCGTACCCCTTCTCCTGCAGACACGCGACGGCCGCCTCGAGCAGCCGGCGGCGCATCCGCGAGCGCCGCTCCTCCTGGGTCAGCCGAAGGGCTCGTGCCGTCTCCACACCAGATACAGTACGCCCGTACTGTTTTTCGTCGAACCGCCCCTTCTGGTGTGTCGAGCCGCCCTTCGTGGCGCGCCACGAAGGGCGGCTCAACACGCGGCCGACGTCAGGAGCCCGATGACCGACCTCCAGCCCCCCGCGCAGCTGACGGCGTACGAGCGGGCGGTCACCGCCGAGCTCCCGGTGCCGGTCGCCGCCGCCACCGCACGGCGGGTCCTCGGAGACCTGTCCCGGATCCCCGACTGGCTCGCGCTGCACGCCCGGTGGCGGGGCACGCCACCGGCGGGTGCCGCGGTGGGCGTCGAGTTCGGCGAGCAGGTCACGCTGATGGGGATCCCGGCCGACATCGCCTGGGAGGTCGTCGAGGTGTCCGAGCACCGGGTCGGGCTGAGCGGCACCGGGCCGATGCAGCTCACGCTCGGGCTGTGGTTCACCACGTCGGAGGACGGTGGCGGGACGCTCGTGCGGATCGACGCCGGTGTCGGCGGCGACCCGGTCGTCGGACCGATGGGCGCCACCGTGATGAAGAGCCTCGAGGAGGCGCTCCAGGAGTCGCTGCAGCGGCTGGCGAGGGTGCTGGGCGAGGGCCGCGAGGAGCAGGCCGCCGCCGCACCCGTCCGCCACGAGCGGACCGGCAAGCTCCTCGATCCCCGGACGCCGGTGCTCGTCGGCGTCGGCCAGGTGGTCCGCCGCACCCCGGACCTCGACCAGCCTGCCGACCCGGCGACGCTCGCCGCCGAGGCCGCGCGCGTCGCGGAGGCGGACAGCGGGGCGGCGCTCCTCGCGCGGCTCGACGAGGTGCACGCGGTGGCCAGCGCGTCCTGGTCCTACCGCGACCTCGGACGGGCGGTCGCCGAGCAGCTCGGTGCGGAGCCGTCGCGCACGGTCATGTCCGCGAGGTACGGCGGTGACGCCGGCCAGCTCCTCGTCAACGCGGCCGGCCAGGCGGTCGCCGACGGCCGGGCCTCCGTGGTGCTGGTCTGCGGCGCGGAGGCGGGGAGCACGCTGGCCGCCGCGCAGAAGGCCGGCCGCGACCTCGGCTGGCCGGAGCAGCCCGCCGACGTCCGGCCCGACGAGGTGGTCGGGAGCGAGCGGGAGCCGAACAACGCCGCGGAGACCGGGGCCGGGCTGAGCGTCCCGGTCTACAGCTACGCGCTGATGGAGGCTGCGCTCCGGCACCGCACAGGGAAGACCCAGGAGGAGCACCTGCGGACCATCACCGAGCTGTGGTCGCGGTTCTCCGAGGTGGCCGCGGAGAACGAGCACGCGTGGATGCCGGAGGCGCAGTCCGCCGAGCGGCTGGCCCGGGCCGACGCGGACAACCGGATGGTCACCACGCCGTACACGAAGCTGCTCTGCGCGAACCTCCAGGTCGACCTGGCCGCCGCGGTCATCGTCACCAGCGTCGCCGCCGCCGAGGAGGCCGGTGTCCCGCAGGACCGGTGGGTGTTCCTGCACGCCGGCGCCGCGGCGTACGACGAGTGGTTCGTCTCCGAGCGCGGCGACCTGGCGTCGTCCCCGGCGATCCGCACCATCGGGGCCGCCGCCCTCGACCACGCCGGGCTCACCGTCGACAGGATCGCCCACGTCGACCTGTACTCCTGCTTCCCCGCGGCCGTGCAGATCGCGGCCCACGAGCTCGGGTTGCCGGTCGACGACCCGAAGCGGCCGCTGACGGTGACCGGCGGGCTCACGTTCGCCGGCGGGCCCGGCAACAACTACGGCACGCACGCGGTGGCCACGCTGGTCCAGCGGCTGCGTGAGGAGCCGACGAGCTACGGGCTGGCGACGTCGCTGGGGTGGTACGCCACCAAGCACGCCATCGGGATCTACTCCGCCGAGCCCCCGGAGAGGGCGTACCGCTCGCTCCACCCGGCGCTCGAGCCGGTGCCCAGCCGCCCGGTGGTCACCTCGTACACCGGCCCCGCGGTCCTCGAGACGTTCACCGTGCAGCACGAGCGCGACGGGTCCCCCTCCGCGGTGATCGTCACGGCCCTCACGCCGGAGGGCGGCCGGGTGCTGGTGCGCAGCCGGCGGCCGGAGGTCGTGGCCGCGGCGCTCGACGAGGACCCGCTCGGCTGGCCGGTCGAGGTGGCCGGCGGCGACCTGACCTTCGCCGGTCGGGACCGCCAGACGCTGTCGCCCCCGCCGCCGATGCCGGTCCTGCTGGAGAAGCGCGGTGCAGTTGCCGTAGTGACGATAAATCGGCCGGAGCGACGCAACGCGGTCGACGTGAGGACCGCCGAGCTGCTCGAGCAGGTCGTCGACCACGTCGAGGCCGACCCGTCCGTGCGGGTCGCGGTGATCACCGGCGCGGGCGGCTCGTTCTGCGCCGGCATGGACCTCAAGGCGGCCGCGGCGGGCCAGTTCGCCATGACGGAGCGTGGTGGGCCGCTCGGCATCACCGCCCGGCCGATGCGGAAGCCGCTGATCGCCGCCGTCGAGGGGCACGCGCTGGCCGGCGGGTTCGAGCTCGCCCTCGTCGCGGACCTCGTCGTCGCCAGCACCGACTCGCAGTTCGGGCTGCCCGAGCCGAAGCGCGGCCTGGTCGCCGCTGCCGGCGGGGTGCTCCGGAGCTCCCAGCGGCTGCCGCGCAACGTCGCCATGGAGCTGGCGCTCACCGGCAACCCGATGCCGGCGACCCGGATGGCCGAGCTCGGGCTGGTCAACCGGCTCGCCGAGCCGGGCGCGGTGCTCGACGCCGCACTGGCGCTCGCCGAGGAGATCACCGCCAACGCGCCGCTCTCCGTCGAGGTGAGCAAGCGGATCGTCGAGGAGTCGCCGGACTGGCCGGTCGACCAGGCGTTCGCACGGCAGAGCGACCTGGCCGCGGTGGCCGTGCTCTCCGAGGACGCCGCCGAGGGAGTCGCCGCCTTCGCCGAGAAGCGCGCGCCGGTCTGGAAGGGGCGCTAGCCGGTCAGCGGCCGGGCAGCGTCGGGGAAGCCCGCGGGAAGGCCGGTCGTCCACCGTCGTCACCCCCAGCCCCGATCGGGGGCTCGACGACGGAGGCCCGATGACCCTCACCGACCAGCACCCCGCCCACCAGCCCTCCACCGACCAGCAGGACGTCGACCAGCAGGACGTCGACCAGCAGGTCGTCGACCAGCAAGACGCCGCGCCGGACCTCGCCCGGGTCAAGGAGTTCGCCGACAAGGTCCACGCCGACACCGCGGTCGCGGTCAACAGCGTGCTGACCTACCTCGGCGACCGGCTCGGCCTCTGGCGCGCCCTCGCGTCCGGGGAGCCGGTGACGAGCACGGAGCTCGCCGCCCGGACCGGGCTCGCGGAGCGGTACCTCCGCGAGTGGCTCGCGGCCCAGGCCGCCGCCGGCTACCTCCTGCACGACGGCGGCAGGTTCCGGCTGCCCTTCGAGCACGCGCTGGTGCTCGCCGACGACGACAGCCCCGCGGCGTCGGCCGGCGGGCTGGAGTTCACCGCGGCCGCGTGGAGCGGCGTGGACCGGCTCGCCGACGCCTTCACCACCGGCGAGGGGATCGCCTGGGGCGAGCAGGACGACCGGCTCGCGACGTCCGTCGAGCGGTTCTTCCGGCCGCTCTACCGGGGCGCGCTGCTCCCGGTCTGGGTGCCGGCGGTCGACGGGCTGCAGGAGCGGCTCGAGGCCGGCGCGGCGGTGCTCGACGTCGGCTGCGGGCTCGGGACGGCCACGCGGATGCTCGCCGCGGCGTTCCCCGCCTCACGGTTCGTCGGGGTCGACAGCCACGAGCCGTCCGTACGCCGGGCACGCGAGGCGGCCGCCGAGGCCGGTGTCGCCGACCGGGTCTCGTTCCGGATCGGCGACGCGGCGGACGGGGCCGACGAGCGGTTCGACGTGGTCTGCTTCTTCGACGTCCTCCACGACCTCGGCGACCCGGTCGGGGCCCTGCGGGCGGCGCGGTCCCGGCTCGTCGACGGCGGACTCCTGATGGTGGTCGAGCCGCACGCCGAGGACGCGCTCGACGACAACCTGCACGCCCGCGGGCTCGCGTGGTTCACCGCCAGCGCCGTCGCGTGCGTGCCCGGGAGCCTCGCGCAGCACGGTCAGGCCGCGCTCGGCGCCCAGGCCGGCCCGGCTCGCACGCTGGAGGTGCTCACCGCCGCCGGGTTCGACTCCGCACGGGTGGCCGTCGCGACCGACTACAACCTCGTCTACGAGGCCCGCCGCTGAAGATCGTCGCCGCCGCCGTCGTCCTCGTCCTCCTCCCGTTCCCCGCCGAACAGCGGGACCACCAGCCAGAGCGTGACGAGGACGACGGCGGCGACGGCCGCGGCGATGGTGGCCGCGACGTGGCCGACCACGCGGCCGAAGACCAGGAACACCGCGCCGGTCATCGTCACCGCCATGAGAGCGAGCCCGGCGCGAGCCGTCGCGTCGGCGGCGTGGATCAGCCACTCCTTCTCGCTCTTGCCGAACAGCACCCGGTGGAAGGCGACCGGCGCGATGATCAGCCCGGCCGACAGGATCGACGAGCACACCGTCACCAGGTAGGCGACCTCGTCGGCCGTCGTGAGCTCCTCGAACCCGTCCGAGAACGGGATCGTCAGCAGGAACCCGGTGATGATCTGGATGCCGGTCTGGGCGACCCGCAGCTCCTGCAGCATCTCGTTCCACTTGCGGGTGGTGCGCTCCTTGGGCGTCTCCTGCTCCGAGCCCGTCGTCCCGCCTGCCGTGCCGCCCAGCGCGTCGCTGCTCACCCCGACCACCTCTCTCGCCCCACGGGACCGGTTCCCGTCGACCGCCCGCCTCATGCCGGGACGCTGGTTCGTGCCGGCACGGCGGGGGGTACAACCGAGCCATGAGCCAGTCGACGCCCGACCAGCAGACCCAGAACGACGAGCCGCAGCGGGACAACCCGAGCCCGGCCGGCCAGGGCTCCGCGCCCGCGGCGGAGGGCGACACCGCCCCCACGGAAGTCGCCCCCACCGACGGCTCCTCGTCGAGCGGCACCGCCGACGGCGGGGCGACCGGCCACCTCGAGGACGGCGGGGTCGGGATCTCCGACGAGCAGCTCCCCGAGGACCTCCAGCCGACCGACGACAACCCGCTCGCGCAGCCGCCCGACGAGGACGACGACAGCGAGGGCGGCATCAGCCTCGGCCCCGACGGTCCGCAGGCCTAGGGGCAGCCGTGGCAGGGAGGGGACGGGTGCGCGCAGCCGGGGCCTCGGCGGCGCTGCTCCTCGGGGTGGTGCTCGGCGGCTGCTCGGAGGACGCGGCGGACCGCGCGGTGGACGACGCCGCCGACCGGGCCTCGGAGCTCGCCGGCCAGGCGTCCGAGGAGGTCGGTCGCCAGCTCGAGGACGCCGAGCTGCCGAAGGTCGACTGGAGCAGGTACGGCGACCAGCTCCGCACCCGGCTGGACCAGCTCGCCGAGCAGGCGGACTGCCAGGGGCTGCGTGAGGAGCTGACGAAGGTCGAGAAGAACGACACCCGGCTCACGCGGTACATCAAGCGGCAGATCGCCCAGGTCTGCTGAGCGGTCTGCCAAGCGGTCTGCTGGCGGCCTGCTGAGCGGTCTAGCACCCGGGCGGCACCTCGCACATGGCCCGAGTTGGTCACTTGACCGAGTCCGATCTGTCCCGCATTGTGAAGTCATGCACCGGGCCGAGCCGCTCCTCGAGGCGACGCGACACCTCGATCCGCCGTTCGGTGTGGTCGACCTCGACGCGTTCGAGCGCAACGCCCGGTCCCTCGAGCAACGGGCGGGCGGCACCCCGCTCCGGGTGGCCACCAAGTCGTTGCGGGTCCGCGACCTGGTCGACCGGGCGCTGGCCCGCCCGGGGTTCTGCGGCGCGCTCGCGTTCACGCTGCCCGAGGCGCTGTGGCTGTCGGAGCAGCACGACGGCATCTGCGTCGGCTACCCGACCGCGGACCGCGGTGCGCTGCGGGCGCTGGCCGCCGACGACCGGGCCCGCGAGCGGGTCGCGATCATGGTCGACTCCGTCGAGCACCTCGACTTCGTCCAGGGCGTGGTCGGCACGGACGGCCCGCCGATCCGGGCCTGCCTCGACCTCGACGCCTCGCTGAGGCTGCTCCGCGGCACGGTCCACCTGGGGCCGCGGCGCTCCCCGCTGCACGCCCCCGACGAGCTCCGGGCGCTGGCCGAGGCGGTCGCGGCGCGCTCGCGCTTCGCGCTGGTCGGGGTCATGTGCTACGAGGGGCAGATCGCCGGGATCCCCGACGAGGCGGGCTCGCTGCCCCGTCGTACGGCGGTGCGGCTGGTGCAGCGGCGCTCGGCCGAGGAGCTCCGCGAGCGGCGTGCGGAGGCGATCCGCCGGGTGCGCGAGGTGGCCGACCTGGAGTTCGTCAACGGTGGGGGCACCGGCAGCGTGGAGAGCACCGCCCAGGGGGCCGAGATCACCGACGTCGCCGCCGGCTCGGGGCTGCTGTGCCCCACGCTCTTCGACCACTACTCGTCGTTCCGTGCCGAGCCGGCGGCGTTCTTCGCGCTCAGCGTGGTGCGCCGGCCCGGGCCCGACCACGCCACCGTGCTCGGCGGCGGCTGGGTCGCCTCCGGACCGCCCGGGCGCGACCGGCTCCCGAGCCCGTGGTGGCCGGAGAGGCTGAGGATGGTCGCCGCCGAGGGCGCGGGCGAGGTGCAGACCCCGCTGACCGGCCCGGGCGCCAGGCGGCTCGCGATCGGGGACCGGGTGCTCTTCCGGCACGCGAAGTCCGGTGAGCTCGCCGAGCACCTCGAGACGGTGCACCTGGTCTCCGGCGGGGAGCTCGTCGGGTCGGTTCCGACCTATCGTGGTGAGGGTCGGACGTTCCTCTGAGCAGCTCGGGGCGGGAAGGGGCGTGACGTGACGAGGATGTCGTCGGAGGAGCGCCGGGCGAGGCTCGTCGACGCGGCCATCCGTGTGATGACCCGCGACGGCGTCGCCCGCGCGACCACGCGTGCGATCACGGCCGAGGCGGAGATGCCGCTGGGCGTCTTCCACTACGCCTTCCACGACAAGGCCGAGCTGATGGCAATGGTCACCCAGACAATTTCTCGCCGGTCGAAGGCGGACATCGACGAGGCGGTGCTCTCCAGCGAGCCCGGCGAGGAGTGGGTCGCGATCGCCCTCGCGGGCTTGGTCGCCTACTTCGACCACGTCGTCGCGCACCCCGACGAGCACCTGGTCACCTACGAGCTGTCGGTGTCGGCGCTGCGCGACCCGGAGCTGCAGGACGCCGCGCGGCGGCAGTACGAGTACTACCTCACGGAGAACGAGAAGCTGCTGGTCGCCGCTGCCGAGCTCTTCGACGTCGAGTACGCCGTGCCGACCTCGGTGCTCACCCGGCTGATGTTCTCGCTCATGGACGGGCTGGCGCTCAACTGGCTGGCGAAGGGAGACGAGGAGGAGGCCCGGCAGGTCGTCGACCTCGCTGCCGAGCTGCTGGTGAGCCAGGTGCGGCCGAAGGCCGGCTGAGCCCGACCCCTCGAGCACCAGCTCCGCGCACCGCTCGCCGATCATGATCGCCGGCGCGTTGGTGTTGCCGCCGGTCACCGACGGCATGATCGAGGCGTCGGCGACCCGGAGCCCGTCGACGCCCCGCACCTTCAGCTCGGGATCGACCACCGCGCGCTCGTCGACCCCCAACCGGCAGGTGCCGACGGGGTGGTAGACCGAGTGCACGTAGTTCGGCAGCTCGCGCCGCATCGCCGCGTCGCTGAAGTACCTCGGCCCGGCCCGATCTCCGGACCGTCCCGCGGGACTCGGGATGGATCAGCGTCGGGAAGACGCTGCACCCCGGGGCCTTGGTCGGCGGGTCCACCCGCTTCGTGGTGTCGTCCTGGTTGGGCACCGGGTAGACCCAGTAGAGCTGGTGCAGCTGCAGGTCCGGGATCTCCCCGGCGTACGACGTGCGCACGAACGCCACCGACTCGAACGACGACCCCGCCGCCCAGGTCGAGCCCCGGCGCGCGCTCGCGCGCGAGGTTGCTGAGGAAGTAGGACGGCGTGGGGCGGCGCACCGCCGAGGCCATCCGGAACGAGACCGGCACGAACAGGTGGTCGTGAAGGTTGTCGCCGACCGGAAGGTCCGCGACGACGTCGACTCCGATCTCGCGGAGGTGCTCGGCCGGGCCGATGCCGGAGAGCATCAGCAGCTGCGGCGAGCCGTAGACGCCGCCGCAGACGATCACCTCGCGGTCGGCGCGCAAGAGCTCGGGCCCGTCCTCGCCGAGCAGCGCGACGCCCGTCGCCCGCGAGCCCTCGGTGACGACGCGGCTGACCAGCGCGTGGGTGACGACCGTGAGGTTGGGGGAGCCCGCCGTCGTGGAGGTACCCCTTCGACGTGGAGTAACGGGTGCCCCGGCCGACGGTCTGCTGGACGATCGAGACGCCTTCCTGGCTCGCGCCGTTGTAGTCGTCGTTGACCGGCGCGCCGAGCTTCTCCGACGTGGCCTGCATGAACGAGCGCGCCGCCTCGGTGAGGTTGCGCTGGCGTGTCACGTTCAGCGGCCCGTTCGACCCCCGGAGCTCGCTCGCGCCGTCCTCCCAGTCCTCGAGCTTCCGGAACGCCGGGAGCACGTCCTCGAACGCCCACCCCTTGCACCCTCGGCGGCCCAGTCGTCGAAGTTCTTCCGGTTGCCGCGGACGAACAGCATCCCGTTGACCGAGCTCGACCCGCCGAGCACCTTGCCGCGGGTCTGGGGGACGACCCGGTTCCACGCCTTCTCCTGCGGGACGGTCCTGAACCCCCAGTCGAACAACGGCTTCAGCTGCGGCGTCGAGTGCATGATCGCCACCGCGCCGGGGATCTCGAAGAGCAGCTTCGCCAGCCCCTTGCGGTCCGTCCCGCCGGCCTCGAGCAGGATCACGCTCGCACCGCTCTCGGCCAGCCGACGGGCGACCGCGCACCCTGCGCTGCCCGCTCCGACGACGACGTAGTCCGCAGCTCTCATGCCGCGGAATATAACGTGTTCTAGTTTCGCTGACCATCCGCGCGGCTCGGCCGGGGCTCGGTCCTATCCTGGGCCGGTGATCCGCGGGCTGCTCGTGCTGCTCGGCTGCCAGCTCGTCGGTGAGCTCCTGGCGGCCCTGCTCGGGCTCCACGTCCCCGGGCCGGTGCTCGGGATGGTGCTGCTGCTCGGGCTGCTGACGTGGCGACGTCCCGGTCCTGCCTCAGGCGTGGTCCGCGTCTCCGAGGGGCTCCTGCGCCACCTGCAGCTGCTCTTCGTCCCTGCGGGTGCAGGGGTCTTCTCCTCGCTCACGCTCATCGGCGCGTCCGCCGTACCTCTGGTCGCGGGGCTCGTCCTCTCATGGGGCGCCGCACTGCTCACCGCCGCCGGAGTGGCGCTCCTGCTGCTGCGTTGGCGTCCGGCGAAGGAGGGCGCGTGACCCTCGACCCCGGCGCTGCCTGGGACGCCGCCACCGGTTCGCCGGTCTTCGGCGTCCTGCTCACGCTGGCGGCCTACCAGGCCGGCCGCACCGCGTGGCACCGCACCGGCCGGCACCCGTTGGTGAACCCGGTGCTGGTCGCGGTGCTCCTCGTCGGCGTGGTGCTGTGGGCGACGCGGGTCGACTACGCGGAGTACCTCGAGGGCGGCCGGCTGGTCGCCCTCCTCCTCGGGCCGGCCACGGTCGCGCTGGCCTGGCCCTTGCACCAGGAGCTGCCGCTCGTACGCCGGGCCGCCGTCCCCGTCCTCGGCGCCGTCGTCGTCGGCTCGGGGATCGCTGTCGCGAGCGCCGTCGTGGTGACCGGGCTCCTCGGCGGCGGTGAGCTGCTCGCGCTGACCATGGCGCCGAAGTCCGCGACCACGCCGGTGTCGATCGCCCTCGCGGAGGACAACGGCGGGCTGCCGGCGCTCTCGGCGGTGCTCACGATCGTCGCGGGCATCCTCGGGGCGGTCACCGGGCCGTGGTTCCTGAGCCGGCTGCGGGTCGAGGACGCACGGGTGAGGGGGCTCGCGGTAGGGCTGGCCTCGCACGGGATCGGCACCGCCCAGATGCTCCACGAGAGCCGCACGGCGGGTGCCTTCGCCGGGTTGTCGATGGGGCTCACGGCGCTCGCCACGTCGATCTGGGTGCCGCTCCTGGTCCCGGTGCTGGTGCCGCTGGTGACCTGACGGGCTGCTCGTCGGAGCGGTGTGACGCGCGCTTCGCGTAACGCCGAGGGCCGGTGTGGCGTTGCCTGGACAGGGCACAGTGCGACCGGAAGGATCGTCCGGACGGCGCCGTGTGCCCGGCGTGACCACAGGAGAGGAGCACCCCCGTGCCCGAGTCCGTGAGCCTGGACCACATCGACCGGTTCTCGAACCTCAGTGACGACGAGGTCGCGAAGATCGCCCGGGTCGGCACCTACGTCACCGTCCCGGCCGACTGGGCGCTGATGGGGGAGGGGACCTCCGCGGACAAGGCCTACCTGCTGATCAGCGGCGAGGTCTCCGTCCGCCAGCACGGCAAGGAGATCGCCCGGCTCGGCCCCGGTGACGTCTTCGGCGAGATGGGGATCGTCGGCCACCGGCTGCGCACCGCGACGGTCGTGTCGCTGAGCCGGCTGGAGTGCCTGCACTTCACCCGCGAGAAGGTCGAGCAGCTCGCGGACGAGATCCCCGAGTTCCGCAAGGCCCTCGAGGTCGCCGCGGCCGAGAGGTCGATGCGGGAGCCGTCCTAGCCGGCGCCCACGGCTCGGGACGTGGCGGCGTGAGCCCGGAGCAGGAGCCCTCCGAGGAGCGGCCGGGGTTCGACCCCGAGGCGCTCTACGAGGAGATCGAGCGTGCGGTGCTCGGCAGCGCACGGAGGCTCAACCGGGTGGAGGTCGCCGAGGCGGCCGACGTCCCGCTCGAGCGGGCGGTGGAGCTCTGGCGTGCCCTCGGCTTCCCGGGCACCAGCAGCGACGACGAGGTGCTGTTCGTGGAGCGCGACGTCGAGGCATTGCGGCTGGTGACCTGGTTGGTGGAGTCGGGGTTCCTCGAGCGCGAGTTCGAGCTCACCTTGACCCGGAGCCTGGGGCGCAGCTTCGCCCGGCTCGCGGAGTGGGAGGTCACCGAGCTGGCGTCCGCGGCGATGTCCCGCTCGATGCTCACCGACAGCGGCCGGCTCGAGGAGATGCTCTCGCGGCTGCTCCCCGTCGTCGAGGACGTGCAGAACTACGTCTGGCGCCGCCACGTCGCCAGCGCCGCCGGCCGGATCCTCCTGCACCCCGGGTCGGAGGGCGGCACCCGGATGGCCGTCGGGTTCGCCGACATCGTCGGGTTCACCCGGCGCAGCCGCGGGATGAGCCACTCCCAGCTCAGCGAGCTGATCGAGGTCTTCGAGGCCACCGCCGCCCGCGTGGTCACCGAGCACCGGGGCCGGACGATCAAGACCATCGGCGACGAGGTGCTGTTCGTCGCCGACGACGTGCTCGACGCCGCCCGCATCGCGCTGGCGCTGGTCGAGGCCTCCGCCGACGAGGTCGCCTTTCCCGAGGTCCGTGTCGGCCTGGCGTACGGCGAGGTGGTGAGCCGGCTCGGCGACGTCTTCGGCCCGGTGGTCAACATCGCCTCCCGGCTGACCTCCCTGGCCAGGCCCGGACGGATCCTCGTCGACCGCGAGATGCACGAGCGGCTCGGGCCCCACGCCGACGAGGTGCGGGTGAAGCGGAGCCGGACCACGAGCGTGCGAGGCTACTCGCGGCTGGACACGTGGACCCTCAAGCGGCCGCGGCAGCGGGACGACACGAACGACGGCAAGCAGGGAAAGCGCAGCGGACGGCACCGGAAGGACAGCGAGGACGGGTGAGGACGGGTCGTGGGGTGGTCGCCGCCGGCGTGCTCGCCGTGGCGCTGGTGGCGCCGGTGGTCCCCACGGCGACGGGGGCGCCCCCGGGGGCGGACCGTGACCGCGACCGGTGGCTGCACAGCAGCGACGGGGCGTCCGGGGCGCTCGCCGGCCCACGCACCCGGGACGGCCGGCTGCGCGTCACCACGAAGGCGACGGGCACCCGCAAGGTCGCCCCGGGGCTCTGGTTCCGGCGGTGGGACCAGCCCGACGCCCGCGGTCGCACGGTCCGGGTCCACCTCCTCGACGCCCGGCTCGCGGCGCCCCGGCTGCGGCTGAGGTACGCCAGCACCACCCGGGTCGCCGACCGCGCCCCGCTGACCTCGTTCCTCCTGCCGCGCGCGGTCGGCGCGGTCAACGGCGACTTCTTCGACATCGGCGACACCGGGGCGCCTCGCGGCGTGGGTGTCGACCAGGGGGCGGTGCGCCAGGGGCCCCGCAGCGGCCGCAACGTCACCCTCACCGTCGTCGGCCGCAACCGGGTGCACGTCGGCGAGACCCCGCTCGTCGCGCGCGTCGTCGGCCGGCCCGACCTGGTCGTCACCAACGTCAACTCGCCCGTGCTGCCGCCGGACGGGATCGGCGTCTACACCCCGGCGTGGGGGCCGTCCCCCGGCCGGGCTGTCACCGACGAGACCGGGCAGCGGCGCGTCCGCGAGGTCGTCGTACGACGCGGGCGAGTGGTGTCCAACGCCCGGCCGGCGAAGGGGCATCGGATCGAGGGGCGGCTGCTGGTCGGCGTCGGACGTGGCGCGCGGCAGCTCCAGGACGGGCTTCCCGTCGGCACCCGGGTCCGGCTCCGGGTCCGGGCGGTCGGTGACCCGAGGATCGCCATCGGCGGCAGCACGCTGCTGCTCCAGGACGGCAGGGTGACGGTCCTCGATGACGCGGTGAAGCACCCGCGGACTGCGGTCGGCGTCGACCGGGACACCGGCCGGCTGCTGCTCGTCGTCGCCGACGGCCGGCAGCGCACCAGCGTCGGGTTGACCCTGCGCGAGCTCGCGGAGCTGTTGCTGTCGCTCGGAGCCGAGGACGCGATCAACCTCGACGGCGGCGGCTCCTCGACGATCGTCGCGCGGCGCCCGAACGGCCGGCGCGGCGTGATGAACTCGCCGTCCGACGGGGCCCAGCGGCCGGTGCCGAACGGGCTCCAGCTGGTGCTCGCCAAGAAGTGACCTCGGGGGCTCAGGCCAGCGCGAGCGTCAGCCGGAGCACCCACGCCGGGTCCTCCAGCCGGTCGCCGTACAGCTCCCGCAGCTGCTGCATCCGGTAGCGCACCGTCTGCGGGTGCACGAACAGCTCCGCCGCGACCTCCTCGCGTCGCCCCTGGTGGAGCAGCCAGCTGCGCAGCGTGTCCTTGAGCTTCTCGGCCACCGCGGGCCGGAGGGCGTCGAGCGGCGCCAGCACCTGGAGCCGCAGGTCCTCGATCGCGTGCGGGTCCGCGCCGAGGATCAGCTCCGGCAGGTGCTGCTCGGTGTCGACGGCCTCGGGCGCCTGCCGCTCCAGCCCGAGCCGCACCACCCGGGCCGCCCGGTCGAACGACGACGCCGCCTGGAGCCACGGCCGCGCCGGCCCGACGACCGCCTCGCGACCCACGAGCCGGCGCATCAGCGTGGCCCGCGACCGGTTGGTCGAGCTCGGCACCAGCAGCACGGTGAGGTCGGGCCGGTCCTCCAGGCCGGGCACCTGCTCGGTGGGCTGGAGGGTCTGGGCGTCGACCTGCTGCAGCACCCCGCGAGAGCGTGACTCGGGGAGGATGACCGCGGTCAGCAGCCGCGGCGGCGTCCACTCGGCCCGCTCCGCCGCGGCCTCGAGGGCGTCGGGGGAGGAGCCGCGGAGGAGGTTCTGGGTGAGCCGCTCGAGGTACCGCTGGCGGACCCTCCCCGTGGTGGCCAGCTCGTCGGCGTGGCCGGCGGCGCTCGCGGCGGAGAGCTCGTCGATGTAGTCGAAGACCAGCTCGGCGAACTCCGCGACGGTCGGCGACGGCAGCCCCGCGCGCACCCCGGCGCCGCTCATGTCGCGCCAGGCGACCCGCGCGCCCACCCGGTAGGCGCTGAGCAGGGCATCCATCGAGCGGCCGCTGCGCGCCTCACCCCGGCCCAGCCCGTACGCCGCGTCGTAGACCTGCTCGTAGGACGCTCCCGCCCCCTCCGCGGCCCCGGACGCGATCGCCAGGAAGCCACCCAGCGCGAGCCGGACTGCGTTCTCGATGTTGCGCCCCATCTCGCCCTTGAACGGGTCGGCGTAGCTGGGCACCTCGGCCCGGATCGCGTCGACTACCTGGACCGCGACGGTCGGCAGCTCGGCGCGCATCGCGTCGACGGCGTCCGGAGGGAGGTCCAACGAGGCGGCAGGCTCGTCCGGACGCCACCGTCTGCGGTTGCTCAACGACGGCTCCTTTGTTCGCGGGGAACAATAGTGCCACCGATTTTCACGTGAGGCCGTCATGTGATTACCCGCGAAAGCGGGGAGATTGGGTCCATGAGCGCCACCACCTCCCCCCGCCAGCGCCGTCGCCCGACGTCGCTGCGCACCTGGGCCTGGCGGGTGGCCGAGTTCGCGACCACCCCGCTGGTCCCCGCCGACTACCTCGACCTCTTCGACCCGCTGCGCCCGGGCGCCGAGCTCCGCGGCAGGATCGAGGAGATCCACCCCGAGACCGCCGACGCCGCGACGATCGTCATCCGCCCCGGCGCCGACTGGGCCGGCCACGTGCCGGGCCAGTTCGTCCGGATCGGCATCGACGTCGACGGCGTCCGACTGTGGCGGGCCTACTCGCTCACCCACGGCCCGCGCGCCGACGGCCGGATCTCGGTCACCGTCAAGGCGGTCCCGGACGGCAAGGTGAGCAACCACCTCGTCCACCGCGCCAAGGCCGGCACGCTGGTCCATCTCGAGCAGGCCGCCGGCGAGTTCGTGCTCCCCACGGGCGGCGGCAAGTTCCTCTTCGTCACCGCCGGCTCGGGGATCACCCCCGTGATCGGGATGCTGCGCAACCTGTTCCCGGTCACCGACTCCGGGGCGGTGCACCTGCCCCGCAGCGCCGGCTACGACATCACCGTCGTGCACGTCGCGCCCAGCGAGCCGCAGTCGATCTTCCTCGACAACCTCCGCGAGCTCGACCGGGCCGGGCTGATCAACCTGGTCGCCCGCTACGACGACGAGCACGGCGTGCTCGACGTCGCCTCGCTGGGCGACCTCGTCCCCGACCTCGACGAGCGGGTCACCTTCGCTTGCGGCCCCGCCGGGCTGCTCGAGGCGATCGAGGCCCACCACACCGCCCGCGGGCTGCCGCTGCAGGTCGAGCAGTTCCGGGTGACCACGATCGTCGCCGGCGAGGGCGGCAAGGTCACCTTCGAGAAGGCCGGCACCACCGTCGACGCCGACGGCTCCACGCCGCTGCTCGACGCCGGCGAGAACGCCGGCGTGCTGATGCCCTCCGGATGCCGGATGGGCGTCTGCTTCGGCTGCGTCGTACCGCTGACGGAGGGGGCTGTCCGCGACCTCCGCGACGGCGCGCTGACCACCGCCGTCGAGGGCGACAACGTCCAGATCCAGACCTGCATCAACGCGGCGGCAGGCCCCTGCCGCATCGAACTCTGACCCTGACCCGCCGGCCTTGCCGAGCGAACCGCAACACCGAAGGAGCACGATGACCGTCCTGCAGAAGAAGCCCGTCAGCCCGATCGCCCACCTCACCGACGAGGACATCGAGACGATCGGCAAGGAGCTCGACGCGATCCGTGACGAGGTCCTGCGCGAGCGCGGCGAGCGCGACGCGGCGTACATCCGCAAGGTGATCGACGTGCAGCGCAAGCTCGAGCTCGGCAGCCGTGCGGTGCTGCTGGTCTCGATGTTCCCGCCGGCCTGGATCGCCGGGACGATCGGGCTCAGCGTGGCGAAGATCCTCGAGAACATGGAGATCGGCCACAACGTCATGCACGGCCAGTGGGACTGGATGCGTGACCCGAAGATCCACTCGACCGCGTGGGAGTGGGACAACGTCTCGCCGTCGGAGCAGTGGAAGCACTCGCACAACGAGCTCCACCACACGTACACGAACGTCGTCGGCAAGGACAACGACCTCGGCTACGGCATCATGCGCGTCGACGAGGACCAGCGCTGGGTGCCGTTCTACCTCGCGCAGCCGCTGTGGAACTTCGTCAACGCCTGCTTCTTCGAGTACGGCATCGCGGCCTACGACCTCGAGCTCGGCAAGAACCTCAAGAAGGGGCGCTGGAAGAACCCGGAGTTCAAGCGGCGCGCCAAGCAGGTCGGGGTGAAGATCCGTCGACAGATCGCGAAGGACTACGTCGTGCACCCGCTGCTCTCCGGACCGTCGGCGCTGCACACCCTCGCCGCGACCTTCACCGCGAACCTGGTCCGCAACCTGTGGACCCACTCGGTGATCATGTGCGGCCACTTCCCCAGCGGGGTGGAGACCTTCGAGCGCCGCTCGATCGTCGGGGAGACCCGCGGTGAGTGGTACCTGCGCCAGATGCTCGGCTCGGCCAACATCTCCGGCAGCAAGGCGATGCACATCATGACCGGGAACCTCTCGTACCAGATCGAGCACCACCTGTTCCCGGACCTGCCGTCGAACCGCTACCAGGAGATCGCCCCGAAGGTGAAGGAGATCTTCGACCGCTACGGGCTGAAGTACACGACCGGCCCGCTCCCGGTGCAGGTCGCCTCGGCCTGGGGGAAGATCATCCGGCTCTCGCTCCCCAACGACTTCATGAAGAAGAACGTGGCCCCGGTGATCGGTCTGGTCCGCCGCGACCGTCGGGGGAGCGCGGCGGAGACTCCCGCCACCAGCGCCGCCTGACCTTCTCTGCTCCACGGTCCCGCGAGCCGTCGCATCTTCACGCGGTCCAGGTGCCGAGTCGTCGCATCTTCACGCGAGATGAGTGCCGAGTCGTCGCATCTTCACGCGAGATGAGTGCCGACCCGGCGCATCTTCACGCGAGATGAGTGCCGACCCGGCGCGTCCTGCCTCTGATCGACCGCCGAGTCGGCGCGTCCTGCCGGGATACGGCGGAAGGATGCGCCGGCTCGACCGTCGTACGGCGCGAAGATGCGACGGCTCGGCACTGTCCGGCGTGAAGATGCGACGGCTCGGCACTGTCCAGCCGTGAAGATGCGACGGCTCGCGCCCCTTCAGCGGTGAAGATGCGACGGCTCGGCAGCGTGCGGGTCAGGCGAGGTTCTGGACCCTCAGCTGGCCGCGAGAGACGAGCCGGCCCTCGGTGTCGCGGGTCTCGACGACCCACACCTGCTGCGAGCGGCCCTGGTGGATCGGCGTGCCGGTCGACACCAGCTCGCCCTCGCTGACCGCACGATAGAAGTCGGTGCTGTTGCTGACACCGACGCACTTCCCCTTGTCGCCCAGCCAGGCGGCGGAGCCCATGCTGCCGAGGGTCTCGACGACGCTGGCGTGCACCCCGCCGTGCACGATCCCGTAGGGCTGGTGGTGCCGCTCGCCGGCGGTCCACCGGGCGACGACCTTCGCGCCGGAGACCTCGGTGAACTCCAGCCCGATGTGGCGCACGAACGGCCCGGCGGCGTCGCCGTTGACCAGCGACAAGTCCATCAGCGGCCCTGGTTGGCGACGGCCTGGATGGCCTCGGCGGCAGCCTCGGGGTCGAGGTACTCCCCGCCGCGCTGCACCGGGCGCAGCTCCTCGTCGAGCCGGTAGACGAGCGGGATCCCGGTCGGGATGTTCAGTCCCACGACGGCGTCCTCGCTCATGTCGTCGAGGTGCTTCACCAGCGCCCGGAGGCTGTTGCCGTGGGCGGCCACGCAGACGGTCTGGCCGCGACGGAGGTCGGGGACGATCGCGTCGTACCAGTAGGGGAGCATCCGCGCGACGACGTCCTTGAGGCACTCGGTGCGGGGCATGACCTCGGGCGGCAGGTCGGCGTACTTCGCGTCGCCCACCTGGGAGTACTCGTCGCCGTCCTCGATCGGCGGCGGCGGGGTGTCGTACGAGCGGCGCCAGAGCATGAACTGCTCCTCGCCGTACTGCTCCTTGGTCTGCTTCTTGTCCTTGCCCTGCAGGGCTCCGTAGTGGCGCTCGTTGAGCCGCCACGAACGTTTCACGGGAATCCACAGCCGGTCGGCGGCGTCGAGCGCGAGCTGGGCGGTGACGATGGCGCGCCGCAGGAGGCTCGTGTGCAGCACGTCGGGGAGGTAGCCGGCCTCGGCCATCAGCGTCCCGCCGCGCGCGGCCTCGGTGCGCCCCTTGTCGGTCAGGGGCACGTCGACCCAGCCGGTGAAGAGGTTCTTCGCGTTCCAGTCGCTCTCGCCGTGGCGGAGCAGGACCAGGGTGTACGGCGCAGCCGCAGCAGCCATGGGGCGGCTCACTCCTCGGGCGACTCGGTGGACGACTCGGTGGGCGTGTCCGTCGCGGAGGCGGTGGCCTCGGCGTCCGGGATCTCGACGTCCTCGTAGTCCTCGTTCTGCGCGAGGACAGGAACGTTGACGGTGACGTCGTCGGCGGTCTGGAACTGGAGGGTCAGCCGCAGGAACTTGCCGGGGAGGACCGACTCCTCGTCGCCGGTCACGGAGACCACCGCGGCGTCGTCGCCGGCGAGGTTCAGCAGCTCGCCGGCCGGGATGGTGGTCTCGCCGTCGCCCAGCTCGAAGGTGACCGGACTGCCGTCACCAGCGGCGACCACACCGGTGAGCTCGTCGTCCTCGTCGGTGTTGTTCACGAGCCCGACGACCAGCCGCCCGCTGCCCGGCGTGGCGCTCACCACCAGCGCGTTGAGGACGTCGATCGCACCGCTGCGGTCGATGACACCGTCGCCCGGCTGGTAGGGCTGGTCGGTCGCGGCGCCGAAGCTGACGCCGCAGGCGGACAGGGCGGGGACGGCCAGGAGCGCGGCAACGGCGGCCGCGACGGTCCGGCGCCGGGTTCGGGTGGCGTTCACGCGCCCGAGTCTAGGGGACGGGCAGGTCGGGACGACGGGGGCCACGAGGGGCGTGCGGCTACCGCTCCAGCCCGACGGTGAGCGCCGCGACGACGAGCCCGACGGTGACCGCGGCGAGGTAGAGCGAGGTGAGCAGCAGCAGCCGCGGCGCCCCCGTCCTGAGGGCGACCACGAGCGGGAGGCTGCGCACCTTGTTGCGGTTGTCGCCGACGAGGTCCGGGAGCGAGACCAGGAAGTGGACGCCGATCCCGAGCAGCGCGGCCAGCGCGGTCATCAGCGGCTCGGCCGGCCCGCCGTGGACGCCGCCGCCCCAGCCGCCGTACGACAGGAACGTCGGGTAGAGCCCGAAGCTGACCGCCCAGGGCAGCCACGACAGCGGGGTGGTCTTGATCCGGGTGTTGTAGACCCAGGCCGCCCCGACGGACAGCAGGTGGGCGACGCCGGCGACGGTGCCGTTGGAGATCGAGAGCGGGACGAGGAGGCAGGTGGCGCAGGCGACGGTGAAGGTGACCGTGCCGGGGTGGAGCCAGTCGCGGACGAGGGGTTTGTCGAGCCGCTCGACGGCGATGTCCCGTTCGCGGTCGGCCACGTCGTTGAGCCAGCCGGCGGTGGCGCGGCCGACGACGACGGTCACGAGGACCAGCAACACCTCGCGCGAGCTGCGGCCGGAGAGCGCCGCGGCGGCGGCCACCCCGATCGCGATCGCCAGCGTCAGCGCGGGGTGCGCGGCGAGCACCAGGGCGACCGCGGTGCCGGGGTTCCTCCTCAGCTGCATCCGTGCAGTATCGGCCACGGGAGCTGTCAGCAGGCGGACCTCAGGGGCGGTTCCCAGGGTGCCGACTGCACACAGCAGCGTCTGCTGTCAAGTCCCCATGTGGCCTCTGACCTGGGCAAACGACCGATCCGGCCGGTTCGGGACGTGTTAGACTAGTCACCTAGGAAGGGGTACTTCACATATGACTTTCACCGTCGGCGAAACGGTTGTCTACCCGAACCACGGCGCTGCCGTGATCGAGAACATCGAGACCCGCACCATCAAGGGCGAGGACAAGCTCTACCTGGTCCTCCGCATCGTCGCCCAGCAGGACCTGGTCGTCCGCGTCCCGGCCTGCAACCTCGACCTCGTCGGCGTCCGCGACGTCGTCGACAAGGAGGGGCTCGACCGCGTCTTCGACGTGCTGCGCGCGCCGCACACCGAGGAGCCCACCAACTGGTCGCGTCGTTACAAGGCGAACCTCGAGAAGCTGCACTCGGGCGACGTCATGAAGGTGGCTGAGGTCGTCCGCGACCTCTGGCGCCGCGAGCGTGACCGCGGGCTGTCGGCCGGCGAGAAGCGGATGCTGGCGAAGGCCCGCCAGATCCTCGTCTCGGAGCTGGCGCTCGCCGAGCGCACCAACGAGGACAAGGCGGAGACGCTGCTCGACGAGGTGCTCGCCTCCTGAGCGCTCGTCGCTGAACGGAGCAGAAGCCCCCTCGACCACCCGGTCGAGGGGGCTTCTGCCGTGTCAGGGGTGCGTCGTCGAGGCTGTGAGCTCAGCGGGCGACGCGGGTACCTGGGCGGCGAGTGCGTCCGCGACCAGCTGCTCGAGCGCCGCGGAGACGTGCCGGTCGCGCTCGAGCGGCAGCATGTGCCCTGCTCCGGGAGAGATCAGCAACCGGGCGCCCGGGATCGCCGCGGCGAGCCGGCGCGCGTGGGACAGCGGCGTCAGCGCGTCCCGGTCGCCGGCGAGGACGATCGTCGGGATCCCGGTGAGCGCTGGGCCGAGCGGCTCGAGGCGGTCGTGGCGCATCAGGTCCTCGAAGAAGCCGGTCATCGACTCCGCCGGCGTGTTCACCAGCGCCTCGACCGCGAGCATGTGGTCGCGCAGCCGCATCTCGTCGCCGAAGAGGAACCGGCGCACCACCACCGACTCGGTCACCGGCGCCTTCAGTCGGCGGCGCCTGCTGAGCCGCTTGGCCCGGAACGCCAGCAGGTAGGGGATCAGGTCCTTGCCCCGGTCCCCGAGGTCCGGGAGCCCGAGCGTGACGGTGCGCAGGTCGCCGCCGGAGGTGGCCACCAGGCAGACACCGCGGACCCGCTCCGCGAAGAGCTCCGGGCGGCGCGCGGCGAGCTCCATCAGCGTCATCCCGCCGATGCTGTGGCCGGCGAGGACGAGGTCGCCGCGCGGCGCGTGGCGGTCGATCAGGTCGGAGAGGTCACGGCTGAGGTTCTCGATCGTCGCCGTCTCGCGCGAGGTCCGCTCCGAGGAGCCGTGGCCGCGGTGGTCGTAGGTGACGATCCGGATCGTGTGGCCGAAGGCGGCCCGGAGGTCGCGCACCTGGTAGCGCCAGGCGTCGTGGTCGGCGGTCCAGCAGTGGGAGAGCACCACGGTGAGCGGCGCGTCGTCCGGGCCTTCCACGCGCACGTGCAGCTCGAGCCCGTCGTGGGTGCGCATCAGCGGACCTCCTCCAGCCCGCGCTCGCGCGCCTCCACCGGAGCGGTCGCGGTGCGGCGGCCGGCGACGGTGTAGCCGGCGGCCACGACGGCGAGGAGCGCGGCGAAGACCAGGCCGACGCTCAGGTAGCCGGCACCCCAGAGCCATGCGGGGACGTCGCCGACGCGCTCGCGCTGCAGGATCTCGTGCTCGGCGACGAAGGCGCGGGGTCCGTTACGGGGTTCGTACGCCGGGGCGGGAATGGCCGGGTCCTCGGGCAGGTACACCGGCGCGGCGACCATCGTGTGCAGCCCGGTGTGCAGCCGCACCAGCGACTTCCACGAGCCGTCCACCGGCACGGGACCGTCCGTGCGGTAGTGCCCGGCAGCGACGCGTTCGAGCTCGTTGCGGACCATCCCGTCGGCGGTGCCGCCGCCCTGCCAGGACAGGACCTGGAACCAGGTGGCGTCCTCGACCACCGCCTCGTCCACGCGTACGTCGAGCACCGCGCGGCCGCCTTCCACCGGACCGACCGTGACGTCCACCTCCGCCTCGACGTCGTCGCGCGGCGGGACGTTCCAGGCGAACACCGCGACGACCGCCAGCAGCCCGGCGAGCGCCACGACGCCGGGAACCGGCCGGCTCGTGGGACGGGACCCGGCTCGCCGCGGGGCGGGCACGGTCCCGCCCTCGACCCCGGCCTCGACTCCGAGCAGCTTCCCGTGCAGCCAGGTCGCCACCACGCCGGTGCCGGCGCCGACCACCACGCCGAGGGCGATCGCCCACGGGAGCAGCTCCGCCGGCCACTCGACCGGACGGAACCCGTTGGTCCACAACGGCTCCAGGCCGACCGTGGCGCCGCCGACGAGGGCGCCGGCCACCACGCCGTACGCCGTGGTGGGGCGGGCGGAGCGGGCGAGCAGCAGCCCGACGAGCAGCCCGCCGGCGGCGAGCGGGAAGCGCGGCGAGAGTGCGTTCCACACCTGCTCGTTGACGACGAGCAGCACGGTCTGGAACCCCACGTAGAACAGCCACACCGCGCCGACCATCAGGGCGCCGCGGTGGGCGGCCATCACGAAGGCGGCGGTGGTGCCGACGGTGAGCACGACCGCGTCCATGACGAGCGGGAACTGCGGGACGCCGAAGGCGAACTCGAGCAGGAAGGCGACCGGCCCGATGAGCAGGTAGGCCAGCGAGACGAAGGTGACCAGCGGCGCGGCGAGGGTGCGGCCGACCTGACGGGCCTCGGCCGCGGCGAGGAGCAGGCCGTAGGGGAGCATCACGGTGCCGCCGATCATCAGCACGTGGGTCGGCCCCCACTCGGTGACGTCCTGGCCGAAGAGCCGGTGCCACACGTCGTCGAGCGGGAAACCGGCGAGCGCGCAGAGCGAGACCCCCGTGACCACCGCGGGGCCCAGCGGCGTCCGCCAGGTGCGGGTCACCCGGAGCGTGCGGCGGGGGAGGCCGTCGTTCGCCAGCGCCATCCCGAGGGCGCCGCCGAAGAAGATCGCGAGCAGCCCGAGGAAGATCAGGTAGTGCGACGGGTTCGCCAGCGGCCCCTCGTCGCGCCCCTCGGTGATGTGGTAGCTGACGTCCCAGTAGACCCCGACCGCACCGGACACGGCGCCGAGCAGGCAGATCACCGTCGGCAGCGCGAACCAGCGCGGCCCGCCCTCGACCGATGCCACGAGGTCGGCGGCCCGGCCGACGAGCGTGGCGCGCCCGCGGCGCTCGTGGAGGATCACCCAGGCCAGCACCAGGTAGGCGAGCCCGGTGAAGCCGCAGACCACCAGCAGCTGGTCGGTCGGCGCTCCGCCGGCGGACGGCGTGGTCGCGGCGGTGGCGAGGAGGGTGCGGGGCATCGGGTGCTCCTGACGGGTGCGACGGGAGGATGTGACATCAACGATGTAACATCGAGAATGGCACATGGCTGGTGGCGCATGTCAAGGGAGGAGGCGCTGGTGTCGGCTGGGACACTCGGCGGTGTGGAGGAGCTGACCATCGACCGGCTCGCGGCGGCCGCGAACATGACGGTCCGCAACGTCCGGGCGTACGCCGGACGCGGGCTCCTGCCTCCGCCGAGGCTGGTCGGGCGCACCGGCTACTACTCGCAGGAGCACGTCGACCGGCTGCTGCTCATCCGCGACCTGCAGGAGCGCGGCTACACGCTGGGCGCCATCGAGGACGCCCTCCAGCGCAACGCCGGCGTCAGCCCGTCCCACGCCCTCGACCTGCTCCAGGTGCTCAACGACCCGCGGTCGCCGCAGCAGCCGGAGCGGATGACCCGCGCCGAGCTCGCCCGGCTGGCGGCGGTGGAGCAGGACAGCGACTTCGTCGACCGGCTCGCCGAGCTCGGGCTGGTCGAGGTGGCCGACGACGGCGAGCTGCTGCTCCTCGAGCCGGCGATCGTCCGGGCCGGTGCGCAGGCGGTGGCCCTCGGGCTGAGCCGGGAGTCGGTGCTCGGGCTGCTGCCGTTCATCGCCACCCGGATGGCCGAGGTGGCCAAGAAGTTCGTCGACGAGGTGCGCGCCCAGGTGTGGCAGCCGTTCACCGAGGCCGGGTTCCCCGAGGAGCAGTGGCCGGAGATGCTGCGGCTGATCGAGTCGCTGCTGCCGACGGCGGGCCAGGCCGTGGTCTCGGTGTTCCGGCGGGAGCTCAACGCGGCCATCGACGAGGCGCTCGGCGAGGAGATCGCCCGGCTGGGCAGCACGGACTGAGCGGTCGCCCTCCCTCATCCGGTGCAGCCGGGTCCTCCCACGGCCGGATCGGAGCCCATCTGCACGGCATGAGAGTTCAGCCGGTTGGGACCATCAGCCGGTCGGGACCACCAGTGCCGTCGCGATCGCCGCGACCCCCTCGCCCCGGCCGGTGAGCCCGAGCCCGTCGGAGGTCGTGGCCGACACCGACACCGGGGCGCCGACCGCCTCGGAGAGCGCGGTCTGGGCCTCCGCGCGACGGGGACCGATCTTCGGCCGGTTGCCGACCACCTGCACGGCGACGTTGCCGATCTCGAACCCCGCCTCGCGCACCCGACGGGCCGCTTCCGCGAGCAGCGTCACCCCGGCGGCGCCCGCCCACCCCGGCTCGGCGGTGCCGAAGTGCGAGCCCAGGTCGCCGATCCCGGCCGCGGAGAAGAGCGCGTCGCAGGCCGCGTGGGCCGCCACGTCGGCGTCGGAGTGGCCGGCCAGACCGCGCGGCTCGTCGGGGAAGTGGAGCCCGGCCAGCCACATCGGGGCGCCGTCGGCGAAGGCGTGGACGTCGGTGCCGACACCGACCCGCGGAGTGGCGGTCATGGTCCGCATCATCGCGCACGGCACGGACCAGGCACGATAGGGCCGTGACCACCGACCGTCCGCGGCTCCTGCTCGCGGCCGCCGGCGTGCTGACCGGCGTCGCGGGGCTCGCGGTGAGCCTCGCCACCGCGGCGGCCCTGCACGAGCGGCTCGACCCGCCGACCGCGGTGGCCGAGGCGGTCGTCGACGTGACCCCGGGACGGGCCGCCAAGGCTTTGATCGACCTCGTCGGCGACAACGACAAGCCGCTGCTGATCGCCGGCGTCGTCGTCGGTCTGCTGGCGCTGTCGGCCCTCGGCGGCGTGCTGACCGCCCGGGGACGGTGGCAGGGGTTCGCGGTGTTCGTCGGGATGGGGCTGGTCGCCGGCGTCGCCGTGGCCACCCGGCCGAACACCGGCACGGCGGCGCTGCTGCCGGTCGTCCTCGGCACGCTCACCTGGCTCGCGGTGCTGCCGCTCCTCATCCTCCCGCTGCGATCGTCCGACGCCGAGGGGCGGCGCCGGTTCCTCGTCCAGGCCGGCGTGGTCGCCGCGGGCGCGGCCGTCGTCGGGATCGGGAGCCGGTTCCTCGGTCGCCGCCGCCGCGTGGTGGAGGAGGCCCGCGCGGACCTGGAGCTGCCGGTGACCGACGGGGTGGTCCCGGAGGGCGCCGACCTCGAGGTCGCCGGGCTGGTGCCGTGGCGGGTGGCCAACGAGGACTTCTACCGGATCGACACCGCGCTGGTGGTCCCGGCCGTCGAGGTCGACACGTGGCGGCTGCGGGTCCACGGGATGGTCGAGCGCGAGCTCACCCTGACCTTCGACGACCTGCTCGACCGCCGGCTCACCGAGGCCTGGCTGACCCTCACCTGTGTCTCCAACCCGGTCGGCCAGGACCTGATCGGCAACGCCTGGTGGAGCGGTGTCCGGGTCGCCGACGTGCTCGCCGAGGCCGGGCCGCTGCCCGGCGCGGACGCGGTCCTGCAGACCTCCGAGGACGGCTGGACCTGCGGGACCCCGCTCGAGGCGCTCACCGACGACCGCAACGCGCTGCTCGCGGTGGCGATGAACGGCGAGCCGCTCCCGCTCGAGCACGGGTTCCCCGTGCGGATGGTGGTGCCGGGGCTCTACGGCTACGTCTCGGCGACCAAGTGGCTGGTCGACCTCGAGGTCACCCGGTTCGACGACTTCGAGGCGTTCTGGACCGAGCGCGGGTGGTCGCCGCAGGGGCCGGTGAAGACCCAGTCGCGGATCGACGTACCGGTGGCGAACCACCGCGTGACCTCCGGGCCGGTGGTCGTCGCCGGGGTGGCGTGGGCGCAGCACACCGGTGTCGAGGCGGTCGAGGTCCGGCTCGACGGCGGGGCGTGGAC
Source organism: Nocardioides caldifontis (assembly GCF_008087345.1). Taxonomy (GTDB): domain Bacteria; phylum Actinomycetota; class Actinomycetes; order Propionibacteriales; family Nocardioidaceae; genus Marmoricola_A; species Marmoricola_A caldifontis. The sequence goes on from NZ_VHIB01000001.1 coordinate 1,050,394, forward strand.
CCCGGTGGAGCTCGGCCGGGTCCCGTCGGTGGACACCTGGGTGCAGTGGTCCGGGACCATCGAGGTGGAGCCCGGGGTGCACACCCTGGCGGTGCGGGCCACCGACCGCTCCGGCTACACCCAGACCGGCGTGCAGCGCGACGTCGTCCCGGACGGGGCGACCGGCTGGCACACCATCGAGTTCACCGCGGAGTGAGCCCGTCCGGTGACCCGCCCGTCACCAGGCGCCCTTGGCCCCCGGTGCGGGGAGCGGGTGCGCCTTGTCGTGGACGATGTAGGCGATGCCGCCCGAGCCGCCGGCGCTGCCGCGCTTGAGCCAGGCGTCCTCGAACTGCCCGCGGTCGTACGTCCGCCGGACCCCGCTCCGGGTCGGCGCCGCCGGGTCGTTGACGACCACGTCGCCGTTGCCCTTGAACCCGACGACCACCATCAGGTGGCCGTTCGTGGAGCTGATCGGGGCGCCGGTGAGCTGGCCGGAGGAGAACGCGACGGAGGTGACCACCGGGATGCCGGCGGCGACGAACTTCTCCGCCTCGCGCAGGCTGCGGAGCCGGGTCACGAAGGCGTGCCCGGTGCGGCTCGCGGCGTACGCGGTGTTGAAGGGCCAGTTGCCGGTGCCGCCGAAGCCGTTGTCGTAGGTGCTCCGCGCGAGGTGCGCGACGACCCGGTCGGGGTAGTCCTTGCGGACCCAGCGGTACTGCGACGCCGGCGGGAGGGCCCCGTAGTAGCCGAGGACCATCGTCGTGGAGGTCGGCGAGCACCAGGCCGCGCCGCCCCCGTCGTACTGCTGGTAGTAGCCGCGGTGCGCCATCTGGCTGTACGACGGGACGGGAAGCACGGTCCCGCGCCGGCTGGCGACGCCGGGCTTCGAGGTGGTGACCCCGGTCGAGGACGGGACGCGGGAGACCATCGCGCCGACCGCCTTGACCTTGGGGGTGGCGGCGGTGCCGGCCCGGCGCATCAGCGTGACCCGGAGCTGCCAGGAGCTGACCCCCGAGGTGACCCAGGTGTCCCAGGCGACCCGGCCGAGGTCGTCGCTCTGGCCGGAGTACGAGCGGCGCTTCACGGTGCGGTCGTCGAGCGCCCAGTTGGTGATCGCGTCCCAGGTCGACCGCTTGGGCCCCTTGCCGCGGACCTCGACGCGGACGTAGGTGTCGCCCGGCGTGGTCGCCGTCCACGACGGGACGAGCTCGGTGAGCGAGAACCCCTGCTTCACCCAGGGCGAGACCCACTGACCGTACTCGTAGCCGCCGGTGGTCCCGACCGGCTTGGTGATCCGCAGCGTCCCCTTGCGGGCCGAGAGGCCGCGCAGCGTGCCGGCCTTCATCTGGGCGCCGGTGGTGAACTCGCGGTAGTCGACGCGGCGCGGCTCCGCCTGCGCGGTGGAGGCGGCCTCCGAGGCGCCGGCGGTGAGCGGCAGCAGCGCGGCCGGCAGGGCCGCGGCGACGAGCGCGGTCAGGGTCCTGGTCATCAGTCGTGTGGTGCGCACCCGTCCGACGGTAGGTGCCGTTCCGCCTCTTGTGTTCACTTTCGTCACATCCGTTACCGACCCTTGACCCTCGGGTACGGCGGTCAGCGGCGCGTCCTGCCGCCCGTAGGATCGACCCCGTGACGATCCGGCTGTACGACACCGTGTCCCGGGAGGTGCGACCCCTGACCCCGTTGGTCGAGGGGAAGGTGGGCATCTACCTGTGCGGGCTGACCGTGCAGTCCGAGCCGCACGTCGGCCACGTCCGGTCGGCGGTCAACTTCGACCTGCTGCGCCGCTGGCTCACCCACCGCGGGCTCGAGGTGACGCTGATCCGCAACGTCACCGACATCGACGACAAGATCCTGGTGAAGTCGGCCGAGCAGGGGCGGCCCTGGTACAACCTCGCCTACGACATGGCGCGCGAGCTGACCCGGGCCTACGAGGCGCTCAACGTGCTGCCGCCCACCTACGAGCCGCTGGCCACCGGCCACGTGCCGGAGATGATCGCGCTGATCGAGGCGCTGGTCGAGCGGGGCCACGCCTATGCGGCCGCCGACGGGTCGGGCGACGTCTACTTCGACGTCCGGTCGTGGCCGGCGTACGGCGAGCTGAGCGGGCAGAAGATCGACGAGATGAGCCCGGCGGAGGACGCCGACCCGCGCGGCAAGCGGGACCCCCGCGACTTCGCGCTCTGGAAGGGGCGCAAGGCGAGCGAGCCGGAGTCGGCCTCGTGGCCCTCGCCGTGGGGCCCCGGTCGGCCGGGGTGGCACATCGAGTGCTCGGCGATGGCGCTGAAGTACCTAGGCGGTGCGTTCGACGTCCACGGTGGCGGCGTCGACCTGCGGTTCCCGCACCACGAGAACGAGATGGCGCAGTCGCGCGCGGCCGGCTACGACTTCGCCTCGACCTGGATGCACAACGCCTGGATCACGACCGCCGGCGAGAAGATGAGCAAGTCGCTGGGCAACAGCCTGACGATCCCGTCGGTGCTCGAGCGCAACCGGGCGATCGACCTGCGGTTCTACATGGTCTCGGCGCACTACCGCTCGACGGTGGAGTTCTCCTTCGAGGCGCTCGACGAGGCTGCGGCCGGGTTCCAGCGCATCGAGCACTTCCTCGAGCGGGCGGTGGCGTTGCTCGGCACCGTCGAGCCCGGCGAGGTGCCTCCTGCGTTCGCCGAGGCGATGGACGACGACCTCGGCGCACCGGCGGCGGTCGCGGTGCTCCACTCGACGGTCCGCGAGTGCAACAAGCTGCTCGGCGGTGCCCCCACCGACGAGCTGCGCGATCTCGCCGGCCAGGTGCGCGCGATGCTCGGCGTGCTCGGGGTCGACCCGCTCGACGAGCACTGGTCCGCGGGCAGCGGCTCGTCCGACGAGCAGCGGCTCCACGACGCCGTGGACGCGCTGGTCGCAGGGCTGCTCGAGCAGCGGCAGGAGGCCCGCAAGTCCAAGGACTTCGCCGCCGCCGACGCGATCCGCGACCGCATCAAGGCGGCCGGCATCGAGGTCGAGGACACCCCGTCCGGTCCGGTCTGGAGCCTGCGCTGATGGCGGGCAACTCGTCGAGGCGCGGCGCGATCCGCAAGACCTCCAAGGGCAACCCCACCGCGGGCTCGGGCGGCCGGGTCCGCCGCGGGCTCGAGGGCAAGGGGCCGACGCCGAAGGCCGCGGAGCGCGAGGGGCACAAGGCCTACAAGGCGAAGAAGCGTGCGGAGAAGGCCGCGCCCAAGCCTCGGCGGAGCAAGAGCTCCGAGGTCGAGTGGGTGGCCGGCCGCAACTCGGTCGTCGAGGCGCTGCGGGCGGGGATGCCGGTCTCCGCGGTCTACGTCGCCGAGGGCGCCGAGCGCGACGGCCGGCTCCGCGAGGTCTTCCGGGTCGCCGCCGACCGGGGCATCGCGCTGCTCGAGGTCGCCCGCCCCGAGCTCGACCGGCTGACCCAGGGGGCGGTGCACCAGGGGCTCGCGGCCAAGGTGCCGCCGTACGAGTACGCCCACCCCGACGACCTCCTTGAGCAGGCGTCCGCGGCCGGCGACCCGCCGCTGATCGTCGCGCTCGACTCGGTCACCGACCCGCGCAACCTCGGTGCGGTGGTCCGCAGCGCCTCCGGCTTCGGAGCGCACGGCGTGCTCATCCCCGAGCGGCGCGCCGCCGGGATGACCGCCTCGGCGTGGAAGACCTCGGCCGGGGCCGCGGCGCGCGTGCCGGTCGCGCAGGCGGTGAACCTCACCCGGCAGCTGAAGGCCTACCAGGACGCCGGCTGCATGGTGGTCGGACTGGCCGCCGACGGCGACGTCTCGCTGCCCGACCTCGACCTCGCCGACGGCCCGCTCGTCCTCGTCGTCGGCTCCGAGGGCGACGGGCTCTCCCGGCTCGTCGCCGAGACCTGCGACCAGCTGGTCTCGATCCCGATGGTCGACGACCTCGAGTCGCTGAACGCCGGAGTCGCGGCCGGGATCGCGCTCTACGCGATCGCGGAGAAGCGCCGGGGCTGAGGCTGGGGCCGCAAAACCCCATGGTGCCCTGGGAAACCGGTGCTCCCCACAGGTCGCAGTCGATGGGAAGCACCAGGTTCCTGTGGGGAGTGGCTCGCGTCACCGCCGGAACCGGTTCTCCAGCAGGCCGGTGAGGGTGATACTGGGTCGCGTTCTTACCGACCGGTAACCAGCGAGGTGTCCCCATGCGGCGTTCGATCTACGACGAGGACCACGAGGCCTTCCGGAGCTCGGTTCGCGAGTTCCTGGAGCGCCAGGTCACCCCGCACCTCGAGGAGCACCAGCGGGAGAAGCAGATCCCGCGGGAGTTCTGGATCGAGGCCGGCAAGCAGGGGTTCCTCGGGCTCGAGATCCCCGAGCAGTACGGCGGCTCCGAGGCCGGTGACTACCGGTTCAACGCGGTCCTCACCGAGGAGCTCGCGAAGGTCAACATGGCGCTCCCGTCGTGCGTAGGGATCCACTCCGACATCGTGGCGCCCTACCTCGTGCACCTCACCACCGAGGAGCAGCGCGAGCGGTGGCTCCCCGGCTTCTGCTCCGGCGAGCTGCTGACCGCGATCGGGATGACCGAGCCCTCCGGCGGCTCCGACCTCGCGGCGCTGAAGACGACCGCGACGCAAGATGGGGGCGACTACGTCCTCAACGGGTCGAAGACGTTCATCACCAACGGCTACTCCGCCGACCTCGTGGTCGTGGCCGCGCGTACCTCCCCGGAGAAGAAGGCGCGCGGCATCTCGCTCTTCGGCGTCGAGGCGACCATGGAGGGGTTCTCCCGCGGCCGCAAGCTCGACAAGGCCGGCCAGGACGAGTCCGACACCGCCGAGCTGTTCTTCGAGAACGTCCGGGTCCCGGCGGCCAACCTCATCGGCGAGCTCGACCAGGGGTTCATCCACATGATGACCTGGCTGCCGCAGGAGCGGCTCGGGTCGGCGATCACCAACATCAGCCACGCGGCGCAGATCCTCGACGAGACGATCGCCTACATCAAGGAGCGCAAGGCGTTCGGACAGCCGGTCGGCTCCTTCCAGCACAACAAGTTCCTCGCCGCCGAGCTGGTCACCAAGGTGGAGATGGTGCAGTCGTACGTCGACGCCGCGGTCATGCAGCACACCGAGGGGAAGCTGACGCCGATCGACGCGGCGAAGGTCAAGTGGATCTCCGCCCAGGTGCAGAACGAGGTGCTCGACCACTGCGTGCAGCTGCACGGCGGCTACGGCTACATGAACGAGTACCGCGTCACCCGCGCCTGGCGCGACGCCCGCGTCACGAAGATCTGGGCCGGGTCCAACGAGATCATGAAGGAGCTCATCGGTCGCGACCTGGGACTCTGACCGCGTCCCACGGGTCGCGCAGGGCCAGGGCGAGCACGGCCGCGGCGAGCACCAGCACCGCGACCCAGCGCAGCATCGTGGCCTCCCACGGCGGGCCCCACGGCTGGGCGTCGACGAGCACCCACCCGTGCGGCACCTGGCGGACGAGCACGGCGAGGACGACCACCCCGATCACCGCGGGGTACGCCGGCATGGCGAGCCCGCGTGCCCGGAGCACCGCCCCGAGCGTGGCGCCCAGCAGCGTGAACCCGAGGAGCTCGACGCCCAGCAGGGACAGCGGGAGCCACGGGTTCCGGTGGTCGGCCACGAGCACCGCGGCGAGCACGACGGGGACGGTGAGCGCGGCAGCCACGCCGAGCCGGGCCGCCGTACGGAGGGAGCGCGGGTAGGGCGACGCGGCCGCCACCTCGGCGCCCGGGTCATCGGTGGCGCCGGCCAGCGCGCAGGCGGCGAGGACCGCGACGCCGTGCACCACCTGGGCTCCGTGGGTGTCCTGCCACGGCACGGTGGCGGCGACGAGGAGCAGCGCGACGCCGAGGGGGGCGAGGACGGGTGGGCGGCGGACCGCCAGCCACGACGCGGCGAGCAGCGGGCTCACGGCAGCTGGGCCAACCCGCCGACGAGCGCGACCCCGACGGACACCAGGCCGAGCGCGACCGCGGTGCCCTTCCGCTCCGCGACCCGGACCACCGCGGCCGCGAGCGCCATGCCGCAGAGCCCGACGAGGTAGAGCTGGTGCCACGCGGCCGACCCCGGGTGCAGCCCCACCCAGACCGAGCCGTCGAAGGGGCCCCAGTCGACCCAGAACATCGCGGTGCCGAACAGCGCGGCCGCCCCCTGCTCGGCGATCGCCATGTGCACGACGACCAGGGCCACCATCGTGACCACCGGCGCGAGCAGCGTAGGGGCCCAGACCCCGACCATGGTGCCGAGCAGGCAGGCGCCGAGCACCGTCAGGGGCCCCTGCACCACGTGCCAGACCGTCGGCACCTCGGCGAAGTAGTCGCCCGCAAGAAGCACCGTGAAGAGCGCCGTGTTGAGCACGAGGCAGAGAGCCGCGGGGACGAGCGCCGCGAGCGCGAGCGCCCACACCTGCTCCTCCCGGCGGGCCGGGACCGCCGACAGCAGGTCGAGGCTGCCGGCCCGCCGGTCGCGGGTGACGACCATGTGCGCGGCCAGCACCGCCGGGATCCCCGGGAAGAAGCTGATGCTCGCCGTCACCATCTCGTAGGCCTGCACGACCGTGATGCCCTGGAAGAACGACGACGTGGAGCCGGCGACGAAGAACGCGGTGGCGAGCAGCATCACCGGGTGGAGGACGAGCCGTCGCGCCTCGCCGAGGGCGAGCTGCGGCACGACCCCCCGCCGCGGCACGGCCGGGGACAGCGCGACCGCGGTCATGCCGCCTCCCCGAGCGCGTCGGGGCCGAGCAGGAGCAGGTAGGCGTCCTCGATGCGGGGCGCGACGAGCGCGGCGCCGGGCGGCGGGTCGCCGACGTGGTGGTACGTGCCCCCGGAGAGCCGCCAGACCGCCCGGGCGCGCGGGTCGCGGGTGGTGGCGTGCCAGACCCGTCCGTCGGCGAGCGCGGTGAGCTCCTCGACGGTGCCGGCGAAGAGCGAGCGTCCGCGGTTGACCACGACCACGTGCGAGCAGACCGCCTCGACGTCCTCGGTCTGGTGGGTCGAGAGCACCACCGTCCGGCCGTGACCGGCCTCGGAGACCAGGTCGCGGAAGCGGATCCGCTGCTCGGGGTCGAGCCCGACGGTCGGCTCGTCGAGCACCAGCAGCTCCGGGGTGCCCAGCAGCGCCTGGGCGAGCCCGAGCCGGCGGCGCATGCCGCCCGAGAGGGTGCGCACCTTGCGGGTGGCGACGTCGCCGAGCCCCACGAGGTCCAGGACGCGGCGCACCTCGTCGTGGCGGCGGCGGGCGTCGACGTGCTCCTTGAGGACCGCGACGTAGTCGACGGCCTCGAAGGCGGTGAACCCGCCGTGGAACCCGGCGTCCTGCGGGAGGTACCCCAGCGACCGGCGGACCCGGAGCCGCCCCTCCGGCCGGCGGAGGTCCTCGCCGAGCACGCGCAGCTCGCCGGCGTCGTACGGCGTCGTGGTGGCGAGCACCCGGAGCAGCGTGGTCTTGCCCGCCCCGTTGGGGCCCAGCAGCCCGGTGACGCCGGGGTGCACGGTCAGGTCGAGCCCGTCGAGGGCGCGGAGCCTGCCGTAGCTGCGGACGAGGCCGGACGCCTCGATGGTCGGGTTCATGCCGTTCTCCTGGGGTTCAACGTGAGGTCGTGGCGGTGACGGACGAGGACCGTCGCGGCGACCGCGAGCGCCGCGAGGCTGACGAGCTGGACGAGGGTGCCGTGCTCGAGGAGCAGCGGCCGGTCGGCCGCCGCGCGCCACCCGACGAGCGCCGTCCACGCGGCGGCGAGCACGGTCGCGGTGGTCAGCGGCGGGAAGCGGCGGGCGGCGGCGAGCACCCCGGCGCTCATCGCGAGGCCGGGGAGCAGCCAGCCGAGGCTGGTGCTGGCGTCGCCGGGGAGGAGCGGCGCGACGGCCGCGGCCGGCAGCAGCGTGGTCGCCAGCACGAACGCCGTGCGGGCGGCGAGCAGCCGCACCAGGGAGTACGGCGACGCCGCCGCGATCTCGAGGGCCGGGTCGAACCGCTGGCCGAACGCGAGGGCGACCCCGGCCAGCGGGAGCACCGGCGCGAGCGCCACGAAGACCACGACGCCGCGGGGTGAGGCGTGGCCGGCGAGCAGCGCGAGGAGGAGCACGACCAGCACCGAGAGCAGCCAGGCGCCGCGCAGGGTCGGAGTCGCAGCCACCAGCCGGGCCGTCGGGCCGCTGGTGCCGAGGGCGCGCAGCACCCGCTCGAGCAGCCCCGTGCGGGGCGCCTGCACCTGCTCGACGATCCGTGCCCAGACCGCGTCCAGCCGCGTCGGGTCGGCGTGGAGGAGGGCCCGGCAGGACGGGCAGCCGACGAGGTGCTGCTCCACCGAGGCGGCGAGCACCCCCGCGACCTCGCCCCGCTCGTAACGGCCGGCGAGCTCGTCGTCGAGGTGCCATGAATCTGTCGGTGCGCTCATGCCAGCTCCTTCCGGAGAGCCTGTCGCGCCCGCATCATGCGGGTCTTGACGGTGCCGGGGCGCAGCCCGAGCAGCTGCGCGGCCTCCCGGGTGGTGAGCCCGTCCAGCACGGTCGCCTGCACGACCGCGCGGAGCTCGGGCGAGAGGCGGGCGAGGGCGCCCGCGAGGTCGCCGTGCTCGACGCCGAGCAGCACGCGCTCCTCCGCGGACTCGACGGGGCCGAGGTCGGGCTCCTCGATGCGGTAGGCCAGCGGCGGGCGGCGGCGCAGGGCGTCGACGAGGCGTCGGACCGCGATCCCCCAGAGCCAGGCGGCCGGATCGCCGCTGCCGCCGTACTTCCCGGCGCTGCGCCAGACCGCGACGAAGGTGTCCTGGAGGACCTCGTCGACGACCCCCGGGTCCGCGCAGCGGCGGGCGAGCCGGGCGCTCAGCCACGCGGCATGGCGGCGGTAGAGGGTCTCCAGCGCCTCCGTGCTGCCGTCGGCGACGCGCGCGACCAGCTCGCGGTCGTCCGGCTCCTGGCCCGGCTGCTGGCCCGGCTGCTGGCCCGGCTGCTGGCCCGGCTGCTGGCCCGGCTGCTGGCCCGGCTGCTGGCTCTGCACGGGGGTCACTCTGCCGTCTGTGCCGTCGCGCACGTCAGAACTCCACGTCCAGGCAGGCGAGCGCGTCCCCCGCGACACCGGCGCGCGGCCCCGGCTGGAGCCCGGTCGAGGTGAAGTCCTCGTGGAGGACGACGGACCCGGGGCGGCGGTGGGGCGGGAACTGCCAGGTCACCCGGGCCGTCGAGCTCCCCGCGCCGGACGCGTCGGTCTCGACGTCGAGCCACACCTCGTTGTGCCGGTTGGCGTAGCGCGGGGTGGAGACGAGGTCGGGGTCCGGCGGCACCACGTTCTGGTACGTCGGTCCGGCGTCCTCCGGGGACGACCCGCAGGAGCCCTCGTGCACGTGCGCGCCGTACACCGTGCCGGGGCGGAGCCCCTCGACGCGCAGCACGACGGTGGTGCGGCCGGTGGCGTCGTACTCCGCGGTGACGACCGCCTCGGCCTGGGCCGGCACGACCTCGGACCAGCGCACCAGCGGCCCCGCGCTGCGGACGTGGTCCGAGCCGGCGATCGCCGGGGACGCGACGAACATCGCCACGGCGGCCACCCCCGCGACGAGCGGGAGGTGCCGGAGGAGGGCGGTACGACGCACGAGGGCTCCTGGGTGGGAGGGACTGTCACCCCCTCTGTCGCACGGAAGGCCCCGATCGGTTCACACGAACTTCGCGAGGGCTCGGACCCGGACCTCTTGTCAGCCGGCGTCGAACGACGCGGCCTCGAGCAGGGAGGGGCCGTACCAGGTGAGCAGCCGGCCGCTGACCAGCCGTGTGGGGCGGGTGAACGCCTCGGGGCCGTCGTCCTCGGTGAAGACGTAGGGCTCGTCGGGGAGGAGCACCAGGTCCACGTCGTCGCGGTCGACCTCCTCGAGCGCCACCTTGGGGTAACGCTCCTCGTGCGCCCCGAAGACGTTGTCGTAGCCGAGCCGCCGCAACAGGTCACCGGTGAAGGTGGACCGCCCGACCACCATCCAGGGGTCGCGCCAGACCGGCACCGCGACGCGGGCGCGGACCGGCGGCACCGGCCGGTCCCAGGCGGCGCGGGCCTCGGCGAGCCAGGGCGGCACCCCCCAGCCGAGCGCCACCTCGAAGAGCCGGCTCATCGACGTCAGCGCCTCGGGCACCGTCTCGATCCGGGTGACCCAGACCGCGACGCCCGCATCGGTCAGCCGGCGGACGTCGAGCTCGCGGTTCTCCTCCTGGTTGGCGACGACGAGGTCGGGCGCGAGGTCGACGATCCGGCGCACGTCGGGGTTCTTCGTGCCGCGGACCCGGGTCACGTCGAGGTCGGCGGGGTGGGTGCACCAGTCGGTGGCGCCGACCAGGGCTTCCGGCCGGGTGGCGGCGAGCGCCTCGGTGAGCGACGGGACGAGCGAGAGGACCTTCGCCGCCTCGTGCGGGACGGGAACCTTTCGTCCCAGGTCGTCGGGTACGTCGGGCCTCGGCATGCCGCCCAATCTAGGCATGCCCCGAGCCACCCGGCAGGAGCAGACTGCCGTGGGTGGGGAGGAACGTGGGGGCGAAGGTGTCGATCGACGAGGCTGCCCGGCAGCCGATCTTCTGGGCCGACACGTCGGTGGCCGCCGTCGTGGCGCCGGCGCCGTCGGGGCCGGAGCACCAGCCCGTGCGCGTGCACTCGCTGGCCGACCTCGTCGACGCGTTCGGCGCGGTCGAGGAGTCGCCGCTGGGGCGCTCGGTCGGTGACTTCCTGCTCAACGGCGGCCAGGTGGTGCTGGCGGTGCGGGCCGAGGACGGCGCCGCGGCGCTGGCGGCCCTGGAGGAGGGGCCGTCGTTCCAGCTGCTGGTGGTCGACCCGGCCGTGCTGGAGGGCAGGTACGCCGACGCGCACACCCTGTGCGAGCGACGCCGGGCGTTCCTGGTGGCCGACGCGCTGCCGGGTGGCGTCCTGCCGCCCGGGCTCGGCGCGAACGCCGCGGTCTACCACCCCCGGCTCGTCGGTCAGGACGGGCTGGAGCGCCCGGCGGCACCCTCGGTGGCCGGGGTGTACGCGCGGACCGATGCCAGCCGGGGCGTCTGGAAGGGGCCGGCCGGGACCACCGCGCAGCTGCTCGGCGGGGTCCGCGTGGCGCAGCAGCTGACGGAGCGGCAGATGGTCGCGCTGGGTGCCCGGCAGGTCAACGCGTTGCGGCCGATGCCGGACGGCTCGACGGTGGTGTGGGGTGCACGGACCGCGGCGTCGGACCCGGAGTGGAAGTACGTCAGCGTCCGGCGGCTGATCCTCTTCCTCGAGGAGTCGCTGCAGCAAGGTTTGCAGTGGGCGGTCTTCGAGCCCAACGACGAGGAGCTGCGGACGCGTGTCTGCTCCGACGTCCAGGCGTTCCTGCACCGGCTCTGGCACGAGGGGGCCTTCCCAGGGGCCAAGCAGGAGGAGGCGTTCTTCGTCCGGTGCGACGAGACGACCACTTCGCCCGAGGAGCTGGCCGAGGGGCGGCTGGTATGCCTGGTCGGTGTGGCCCCGATCCGGCGCGGTGAGTTCACCACGGTGCGGATCCCGTTCGTGACCGGCGGCTGAGGCCGGACATTCCGTGCCCGCAGTGCTCGCTCAGTTCGAACGGCACCCGACGTGGCCGGCGGAGGTGCCGTTCGGACTGGACGGGACGCCGCGAGGCTAGTCCGAGCGGCCGGAGAGCGGGAGCGCGAGCACCGCTTCGCCGGAACGAGTAACCCGGACCGGCACGCCCCAGTCCTGCTGGTGCAGGTGGCACGCCGCACCCTCGCCGCCACCCTCGTCGCAGGAGGCCGCGCGGGCCGCGACGTGCAGGACCCCGTCGCCCACCGACGGGTCGAGCACGAGCCGGCGGCGCAGCTCGGTCGTGCGTCCCTCGCCCTCCCGGAGCAGCGCCGGCGGGGTCGCGCTGACCACGAGCTGGGACGGCGGGCCGAACCGGTCGTCGACCTTCTGGCCCGGTGGCGGCTGGAACTCCACGACGAGCTCCACCTCGGCTGCGACGTCGGTCACCGGCCGGTGGGTGCGGTGCTCGAAGCCGTCGGCGGTGGCGACGCCGGCCAGCGGCACCCGGGTGAGCCGGTGGGCCGCGGACTCGACGACCACGAGGGTGTCACCGTCCACGACCGCACCGCTCGGTTCGGCCAGCCCGGTGGCCAGGGTGGTCACCTCGTCGCCGGCCACGCGTCGTACGGCGCCGTTGTAGGTGTCGCAGACCGCGACCGAGCCGTCGGGGAGCACGGTGACGCCGAGCGGGTGCTGGAGCAGCGCGTCGGCCGCCGGCCCGTCGCGGAACCCGAAGTCGAAGAGCCCCGTGCCGACCGTCGTGAGCACCTGCCCGTCCTCGACGCGCCGCAGGCTCGAGGTCTCGCTGTCGGCGAGCCAGAGCCGGTCGCCGTCGGCCGCCAGCCCTGAGGTCTGCGCGAACCACGCCCCGGCGAGCGGTCCGTCGAGCAGCCCCTCGTTGGTGGTGCCGGCGGCGACGCCGACCGAACCCGAGAGCGGGTCGAACGTCCAGAGCTGGTGGAGCCCCGCCATCGCGACCCAGACCCGCTCCTTCCACCAGGCGACGTCCCAGGGGCTCGACAGCGAGTCGGAGGGCTGCGGGCCGGGGAAGAGCTGGCGGCCGTCGCCGGCGAGGGTGCGCACGTGGCCGTCGTCCAGCCGGACGCCCCGCAGCGCGTGGTTGACGGTGTCCGCGACGACGACGTCGTAGCCGACCGTGGCCGCGAGGTCGGGCGGGAGCAGGCAGAGCCCGTTGGGTTCGCTGAACCGGGCCGTGCCCGCGTCGCCGTCGACGAGCCCGCGCTCGCCCGAGCCGATCCGGCGGACCAGTGTCTCCGCGTCGTCGGCGAGCTCGACCAGCGAGTGGTGGCCGGAGTCCGCGACCAGGAAGCCTCCGTCGGGCAGCCGCACGGCCTTGGCCGGGAACCGGAGGTCGCCGGCCTCGACCGGCGGTGGGACGTACGGCGAGGTGCCGGGCTGCAGGACGCCCCGCTCGCGGTACCTCTTCCGTGTCCCGGCGACCAGCGCGTCGATGGCGTGCACGTGCCCCTCGCCGGCGTACTGCGCGAGGACGTAGCCCTCCGGGTCGACCAGCACGAGCGTCGGCCAGGCGCGGGCGGTGTAGGCCTGCCACGTGACGAGCTCCGGGTCGTCGAGCACCGGGTGGGCCACCTCGTAACGCTCGACGGCCGCGGCGAGTGCGTCCGGGTCGGCCTCGTGGACGAACTTGGGGGAGTGGACGCCGACGACGACCAGCTCGCCGTCGTACTTCTCCTCGAGCGGGCGCAGCTCGTCGAGCACGTGGAGGCAGTTGACGCAGCAGAAGGTCCAGAAGTCGAGCAGGAGGTACCGTCCGCGGAAGTCGCCGACCTCGAAGGAGCGGCCGTCGGTGTTCAGCCAGCCACGTCCACGGAGCTCGGGGGCGCGGACACGGGCGCGGCGGGTGTCGGTCACGCCGGTGTCAACGCGGTAGGACGGCGACGTCTTCCCCTCAGCTGCCGGAGGTCGCGGCCGTGGTGGTCGCCGCGGTGATCGCCACCATGACCGCGGCGTTCATCGAGTCCACCGCGGAGCGGACCGCGGCCGACGCCCAGTCGCCCTCGGAGATCCGCTTCGCGTTGGCGGTCATCTCCTTCTTCGACAGCCCGACCGCCTCCGGCGAGAAGGTCTTCGGCACTGCTCGCACGGCATGGAGGAGTGCGACGAGGGCACCTGTGCGCTCGTCACCGGCCAGCCCGGAGCGGAGCGCGGACTCGATGCGCGACCGTGTCTCACGCTCGTGCTCGGCGTCCTCCGCTGGCCAGCGGGAGTGGGGGAACAACCCCAGGAACTTGCCCCTCTCCTCACGGAGGATCCCCTTGTCGACGAGCTCCCTCAGGAGGCTGGCGCGGAGCTTCCCGCCCAGCTTGCCGAGCGCGGCGCCCGGCTTCTTGCCGCCGAGCCGGGCTACCTTCTCCAGCGCCTCGTCGAGCAGCGGATCCCCGGTCGGGGTGGCGTCCGTGACGACGAGCCGCCCCTCCTTCACGTCGGCGCCGGGGCCGGCGACGTCGATCCGTCCCCGGAGGGTCAGGTCGATGAGCATCGCGCCGGCCAGGACAGGCTCGATCTCCGTGCCGGAGACGGCGAGCCGGCCGCTGTCGTCGTCGGTCAGCAGGAGCAGCAGGTCCTCTGCGAGCAGCATGGCTCGACCTTAGCCACGATCGGAGGGAGCCCGGCCGGCCTGCGCGGGGCGCATCTGCCACGTCGTGGGCCTGGTCCCGGAGGTACCCTCCGCACGTGGAGATGGTGCATGCCGCCGCGACGGTCGCGGCCGTCTGCCTGGTGGCGATGATGGTCCCCGGCCCCGACGTGCTGGTGGTGACCAACCGGACGATCACCGGTGGGCGGCAGTCCGGGGTGCAGGCGGCCCTCGGGGTCGTGGCCGGGAACGTCGTCTGGGCGACCGTCGCGCTGCTCGGCGCCACGGCGGTCTTCGAGCTGTTCCCGACGTGGTACCTGGTGTTCAAGGTCGCGGGCGCGGCGTACGTGGTCTACCTCGGCGTGCAGATGATCCGCGCCGCGCGGGACCCGCTCGGCACCACGGTGGTCACCCGCGGCACGCGCGCGTCGTTCCGGACCGGCCTCGTCACCTGCCTGGCCAACCCGAAGGCCGCGGTGTTCTACGCCTCGATGCTGACCTCCATCGCCCCGCGCCACCCGAGTCCTGGGCTCTTCCTCGTGCTCCTCGCGACGATCACCACGGTCGCGGTCCTGTGGTTCTGCACCGTGGCGGTCGGGCTGTCGACGCCGCGGGCCAGTGCGTTCCTCGAGCGGTGGAAGGCGCGGATCGAGACGGTGTCCGGGGCGCTGTTCGTCGGGCTCGGCGCGTGGCGGCTCGTCGAGGACGTCCGCCACGCGCTGCGCTGAGCCCTACTCGGTCCGGATCGCCGGCGTCCGCTGCAGCCAGCGCGGCGCCCACCAGGCCCGCTCGCCGAGGAGCCGCAGCACGGAGGGTACGACGAGGCAGCGGATCACCACCGCGTCCAGGAGCACCGCCGCCGCCAGCCCGAGGCCGAACTGCTGCAGCATCCGGTCGGGGGCGAGCACGAAGGCGCCGAACACCACGACCATGATCGCGGCGGCGGCCGTGATCACGCTGCCGGTCGTCGCCAGCCCCTCGCGGACCGCGGCCACGGCGTCGCGGGAGCGCTGCCACTCCTCGTGCATGCGCGAGACCAGGAACACCTCGTAGTCCATCGACAGCCCGAAGACGACCGCGAACATCATCACCGGCACGTAGGCCTCGATCGGCCCGGGCTGCGCCCCGAACCGGCCGTCCTGGAAGACCAGCACCATCACTCCGAGCGCGGCGCCGATCGACAGCAGGTTGAGGACCGCTGCCTTGACGGCGATCGCCACGGAGCGGAGGACGAGGAGCAGCAGCAGCGCCGAGAGCCCCACGACGACCGCGACGAACAGCGGGAACCGCTCGGCCACCTCGTCGGAGAAGTCGATCGTCGCGGCGGTGGAACCACCGACCAGCGTGCCCTCCGGCAGCTCGTCACGCAGCCGCTCGACGAGGTCGGCGGTCGCCTCGTCCTGCGGCGAGGTCGTCGGGAACGCGAGGCTGGTGTGGAGGGCGCCGTCGCCGGACGGCTGCGGCGGCGTGGCCGTGGCCACCCCCTCGGTCTCGCCGAGCTGGTCGAAGGCCGCCCGTGCCTCGGCGGCCTCGCCCCGGGTCACGACCACCAGCGGACCGTTGGCGCCGGGGCCGAACGCGTCGCTGATCAGGTCGTACCCCTGGCGCGTGGTGGTGCTCGGGTGGTCGTTGCCGGCGTCGGCGAAGCCGAGCTGGAGCCCGAGCGCGGGCAGGCAGAGCGCCACCACGGCGACGCCGCCGGACAGCAGCACGGCCCAGGGTCGGCGGTGGACGACGCCGGCCCAGCGCCGCCAGGCGTGGCCGCTGGGACGACGCCGCTTCGCTGCGTGCTTCCGGATGCTGCGCTCGAGCCGGGGGCCGAGCACCGTCAGCAGCGAGGGGAGCAGCGTCAGCGACGCCAGCATCGTCATCAGCACGGTGAGCGTGACGGCGAACGCGACGCCCTCGAGGGCGCTGATCCCCAACGTGTACAGGCCGAGCAGTGCGATCACGACCGTGGCCCCGGCGAAGAGCACCGACCGGCCGGCGGTGTCCAGGGCGGTGCGGGTGGCGCGGTCCCGGTCGGCGCCGTCGAGCAGCTCGGAGCGGTACCTCGCGAACACCAGCAGGGCGTAGTCGATCCCCACGCCGAGCCCGACGAGCACCAGCATCGGCGCGGTGTAGTCCGGGATCGTCGTGAGGTGGGAGGCGAGCCCGACCACCGCGATCGTCGTCCCGACGGCGAAGAGGGCGGTGACGAGCGGGAGCGAGGCCGCGAGCAGCGAGCCGAACAGGAACATCAGGATGACCAGCGCCGCCAGCATCCCGGCCCCTTCGGCGCCGCCGCCGGCCTCGCTCTCCTGCACCTCCCGCACGGCGTCGCCGGTGAGCTCGACGCGCATGCCGTCGCCGTCGTGCTCGAGCGCCGTGTCGACGATGGCCCGCTTGTCGTCGGTGGGGACGAACCCGGCCTGGTCGTCGAGCACCACCGTGACCAGCCCGACGGTGCCGTCGGGGGAGACCGTGCCGGCGTCCGCGGCAGGCGGTTGCACCGCCTCGACGTGGTCGAGGGCGGCGAGGTCGTCGACGAGCGGCCGGAGCCCCGCCTGGGCGACGCCTCCCTCGGCCTGCACCACCACGGTCACCGTGTCGCCGCGCTGCTCGGGGGCGTGCTCGGCGAAGGAGTCCAGGACCTGCTGCGTCTCGGTGCCCGGGAGTGCGAAGTCGTTGCGGTAGTCGCTGCCTACCGCGGTCGAGACCGCGGTGGTGCCGGCCAGGGTGACCAGCCACAGGGTGAGCGCCACCCAGTGGTGGCGCTGGGACCAGGCGGCCAGCCGGGTCATGGCGGTGTCGGGTCGCTCCGACGTGAGGGTGTGCATCTCGGCTCCACAAGTAGAGAGGCTACGTATAGCGACACAACGTAACGTGCCTACGTGTAGGCTGTCTACATGAAAGCCGATGCCCTGCGCGGTCACCTCGACGCGATGCTCCTGGCGGTGCTGGAGGGCGAGCCGTTGCACGGCTACGCGATCATCGAGGCGCTCGCCCTGCGCAGCGGCGGCGAGCTCGACCTCCCGACCGGCACGGTCTACCCGGCGCTCCGCCGGCTCGAGGCCGCCGGATACCTCGACAGCTCGTGGTCCGAGGCGGCCGGGCGGAAGCGCCGCACGTACCGGCTGTCGCGGGCGGGACGGAAGGTCCTCGCCGAGAAGCGGCAGGAGTGGAAGGCGTTCTCGACGGTGGTCGACGGTGTCCTGCGGCCAGGCTGAGACCAGGGTGATCCCCGATGGTGCAAGGGCGGTGCCGTGGGGCACCGTGGTGCCCGTGACCGAGGAGTACCTCCGCCGGCTCGACGCGACGCTCGTCGGGCCGAGACGGGTGCGCCGCGAGCTGGTCCGCGAGGCGGGCGACCACCTCGAGGACGCCACGGACGCCTACGTCGAGGCCGGCTACGCGCCGGACGAGGCCGCGGCGCTGGCGGTCCGGGACTTCGGGACCGTCGAGGAGGTCGCGCCCGGCTTCCAGGAGACGCTCGCGGTCGCCGCCTCCCGCCGTACGGCGGTGTGGCTGGTGCTCGCCGTCCTCATCCAGCCGTTGGCCTGGGACGGAGGGCTGGACCTCGCCGCCGGCGGCCCTGCCCCGGAGGGGTGGCTCTACCGGGCGCTGGACGTCGGGGTCGAGGCCGGCGGAGGGGTCGCCGTGCTCGGCACGTTGCTGACCCTGATGGCCACCGGGGTCGGGAGCCGCTGGGTGCGCGACCGGCACCGGCTCGCCCGCCGGGTCGGGATCCTCGGGGCCGCCGTCGCGGGGGTCGTGGTCGCCGAGGGGTTGCTGATGACCGCGCTCTACGCGCCGGCCACGGCGTCGACATGGGCATTCGTGGTGGCGTTGCTCGTCGTGCCGTTCGGCGTCGCCGCGGCGTCTGCCCGTCGCACCTTCGCGGCCGCGACCGCCGCGGCCTTCGAGCCGGCGCTCAGTCGAGCACCGTCAGCGTGAAGGTGGCGGTGTCGCCCGGCTCGACGTCCTCCTTGCGGCGCACCGCCTTCTTGACCGGCAGCACGTAGCTCCCGGCCTCCTTGGAGGGGAACAGGCTGGTCGACCACTCCGAGGAGCCGCAGCGCACCGAGACCCGGACCGACCCGAAGGCGCGCGGCGGGCTCGAGAGCTCCTCGTCGATCGCGTCGCTCACCTCCGGCGGGAGGGTCACGAAGACCCAGGAGTCCGGCTGCTCCTCGCGCCACGCGTGGAGCCGACCCTCGAACGAGTGCATGCCGCGGACGCTAGCGGCTGGGACCGACTGTTCAGGGTGCCCAGAGCTCGGCGACCTTGCGCAGCGCCTCCGGGTAGCCGGCGACGCCCTTCCCGATCACCGCGGCGTCGGCGACCAGCGAGACGTACGAGCGGTGCCGGAACTCCTCGCGGGCGTGGATGTCGGAGATGTGCACCTCGACGACCGGGGCCTCCACCACCGCGAGCGCGTCCATGATCGCGATCGAGGTGTGGGTGTAGCCGCCGAAGTTCCCGACCACCGCCGCCCCGGTCTCGAACGCCTCGTGGACCCAGTCGATGAGCTGGCCCTCGTGGTTCGACTGCCGGCAGTCGACGGTCAGGTCGAGACGCTCACCCTCCTCCCGGCACATCCGCTCCACGTCGGCCAGCGTCGCGGTGCCGTAGACGGCGGGGTCGCGGCGGCCGAGGAGGTTCAGGTTCGGGCCGTTGAGGACGAGGACGGTGCGGCTCACGCCCCCGTCATACCAGGGTCCAGCCGGGGTGGGTCACGAACTCGCTGGTGCCGTGGTGGAGCTTGACCGTCGCCAGGGGGTCGCCGCGGGTGGCGCCGCGGTTCACCACCACCACCGGCTTGCCCTGCTTGGCCGCGTGGCGGACGAACCGCAGCCCGGACATCACGGTGAGCGACGAGCCGAGGACCAGCAGTGCCGGGGCGGCGTCGACCATGTCGTAGCACCGCTGCACCCGCGGCTTCGGGACGTTCTCGCCGAAGAAGACCACGTCGGGCTTGAGCACCCCGCCGCACGGACAGCGGGGTACGACGAACCCGGAGGTCTCGTCCACCTCGACGTCACCGTCGGGGCGCACCGGGGCGTCGGCGTGCCGCTCGCGCCACCCGGGGTTGAGCCGCTCCATCTCGGCCTGCACGCGCGCCCGCGAGCTGACCTCACGGCAGCCGAGGCAGACCACCTCGGCGATCCGGCCGTGGAGCGCGACGAGGTTGCGGGAGCCGGCCTCCTCGTGGAGCCCGTCGACGTTCTGGGTGATCACCCCGGAGCAGAGCCCGGCGGCCTCGAGGCTGGCGAGCCCGCGGTGGCCGTCGTTGGGCACGGCGCGGTGCATCCGCCCCCAGCCGAGGTGGGCGCGGGCCCAGTACCGCTGCTGCGCCTCGGGGCCCGAGACGAGCTCCTGGTAGGTCATCGGGGTGCGGTCGACCGACCCCGGGCCGCGGTAGTCGGGGATGCCGGAGTCGGTGCTCATCCCGGCCCCGGTGAGTGCCACGAAGGTCGTGCCCCGGAGGAGCGTGACCGCCGCCTCCACGGCCGTGTCGACCACCGGGCCGACCGCCGGGCCGACCACCGAGCCGACCGCCGTACCGTCCTGCACCGTCACCCCGTCGAGAGTACGGGGCAGCCCCTCACCCGCGAGCGGTCAGCGGAGGTCGGGGTCGCCGCCCAGCCGCTGGTTGAGGTCCTTCAGCTGGGCGGCCATCACGTCGAGCCGGCCGTTGTTGGTCTTCTGCAGCTCGGCCAGCACCTCCGCGAGCAGCCGGTTGGTCTCGGTCAGCAGCTCGGTCAGCGCGTTGAGGCCGGGCAGTGCCATGGGGCTCCTAGGGGAGAGGCGGTCAGCGGTAGTTGGTGAACTGCACCGCGAAGTCGTAGTCCTGCGCCTTGACCAACGCGATGACCGCCTGAAGGTCATCGCGCTTCTTCGAGGAGACCCGGAGCTCGTCGCCCTGGACCTGGACCTTGACGCCCTTCGGCCCCTCGTCGCGGATCAGCTTGCCGACCTTCTTGGCGTCCTCGGAGGTGATCCCCTCCTTGAGCGCGACGCTGATCTTCGTCTCCTTGCCGGACTGCCGCGGCTCCCCGGCGTCGAGGATCTTCAGGCTCTGGTCGCGCTTGACCAGCTTCTCCTTGAACACGTCGAGCACCGCCTTGGCGCGCTCCTCGGCGTTGGCGGAGATCTCGATCGCCTTCTCCCCGGACCACCTGATCTCCGCGCCGGTGCCCTTGAAGTCGTAGCGCTGGGCGACCTCCCGGGCCGCCTGGCTCAGGGCGTTGTCGACCTCCTGGCGGTCGATCTTGCTGACGATGTCGAACGACGAGTCGGCCATGGCGGCGAGGTCCTCCCGGGATTCGGTCGTGCGAGGCTGCTGCGCTATCCTTTCGTCTCGTTGCCCGGGGCTCAACAGCGGGTCCGGGGGCGACGACGGCAGGTTGTCCGAGCGGCCAATGGAAGCGGACTGTAAATCCGTCGCGAAAGCTACGCAGGTTCGAATCCTGCACCTGCCACCGAACGCCCGAGGGCCCGGGACACCCGCAGGTGTCCCGGGCCCTGGTGCGTCCCGGCCCGTCAGCCGGTCAGGAGACCAGCTCCTCGACCGGCCCGTCCCCCGCGAAGCGGCGGAGCAGGTTCGCCGTCATCTTCGAGACGTTGTTGTCGCCGTCGTTGTAGGGCAGGCTGCCGCACCAGGTCATCGAGCCGGCGCTGAACACCGCCCCGCCGTTCGGGGTGGTGAAGTACACCAGGTCCGCGCGGACCTTGGGGTGCTCGATGCCGTTCATCCCGGCGTGCGGGAAGTACTGCTCCTCCGGCACCAGGACGGCGTTCACGCTGTGGCCGTGGGAGCTGGCCAGCAGCATCGCGTGGGGCGGCGTGCCGAGGGCGAGGTCGTAGATGTCCATCTCCAACCCGGCCGCCCCGCCGTTGACCAGCCCGAAGTCGCCGATCATCTCGTCGGCCCCGATGCCGTCGAAGATCCACGCCAGCCGCTCGTCGCGCGCGTCGGGGAGCTGGACGTAGCCGGTGGAGACGTCGAGCCCGTGCGAGCTCATCCCGACGCCCCACTGCTTCTGCGGGGCCCGGCCCCGCTGCCGCCAGATGCCACCACGCTCGGGGGAGAACTCGTGGTAGTACTCGCCCGGGTTCGCCCGCCACGCCTGGGTGCCGAGCTCGCCCTTGCGGACCTCGATCATCCACGGCTTGTCCGGGTGCACGGTGGTGACCCAGATGAACCCGTTGCCGGCGAGGTACATCCCGCGACCGCCGTCGGCGAGGTAGTCCTCCCAGGCGTCCATCATCTTCGCGCTGTAGTACTCCGGGTGCGTGCCGGTGACCACGACGTTGTACCTGCCCAGCAGCTCGGCACCCTCGGCGTCGAGGTCGTGGTCGGTGATCACGTCGTACTCGAACCCCAGGTTGTCCATCCACCCGAGGAGCTGGAGGTCGGCGGGGAACTGCCACGCGGAGCCGAACTCGTGGCGGTAGCCGGGACGCATGCTGAGGATCGGACGGCGCCACGAGCTGTACTGCACGCCGCGGCCGTCGACGTGGTAGTCGTACGTCGAGAGCCCGTAGGGCCCCGAGCTCTCGTTGAGCTCGATGTCGCTGTCGTCGATGCTGGTGAAGACGCCCATGACGGCCTGCGCCGTCGCCGCGCTCTGCATGTCCTGGCTGTTGGCATAGGCCAGGTAGCTGAGCGTGGGCGCCAGCATCGCGATCTTCGCGGTGGCGGTGCCCCGCGGCGGGACCACGAAGAACGGGATCTGGTCCTCGTGCTCCCCGGCCTTCACGACCAGCGCGTAAGCGCCGCTGCGCAGCCCCTCGGGAACCTGCAGCACCAGCGGGTTCGTCCAGCGGCAGTCGTCGAGCGAGTCGTCGTGGAACCAGATCGCGCCGTACTGCTCGGGGCAGTGGAGGTAGTTCTCCTCCTGGCCCTCCCAGTTCCACCCGGTCATCGCCCGGTCGGGCTGGTTGACGCAGCGTCCGTCGAGCCCGTTGCCGGCAGCGTCGGTGACCACGTCGGTGGCCACGCCGCGCTTGGTGATCTGGGCGCTGAAGTCCCAGTGCGCCAGCAGGGCCGCACCCGACGGCGTGCCGCCGTCGTGGAGCGCCGCGCGGGCGCCCCCGGAGACCGCGCCCGCCAGCACCTTGGGGGAGTCGATCTTGCCGTTGAAGGTGCGCGTGACCCATGCACGGCCGTCGGCGACCTCCTCGGTGAGCCCGGCGATCACCACCGGCGCCGTCGCTACGGCCACGGACGCCTGGGCCTGGGACGAGGCCGACGAGTCCGAGTCGAGCGGGGCGACCAGGCCGAGCCGGCTGTTGTACCGGTTCACGCGGAGCCGCTGCTCGACGAAGAGCGTGCCGGCGGCCGGGTCGAACCCGGCGACGACCGAGTAGAACACCGACGCGAAGAGACGGCGGTCGCTGCGGACCTCGGCGCGGGCCCCCTTGCCATCGGCGACGACGAAGGTCGGGTAGCCGTCCTCGATGGTGAGCGCCCAGCCGGCGCCCTCGGCCTCGTTCCAGCGGCTCAGCACCGCCTGGCTCTTCATCGGCGTGGTGGCGAGCACGAACGCCTGGACGGTCAGACCGTCGGTGCCGGCGAGCGCACCCTGGTCGTCGGGCACCTCGACGAAGGCGCCGACCTGGGTGCGCTGGGGGAACGACTCGTGGGTGCCGTTGACGTTCGCCTCGACCGGCTCCATCAGCAGGTAGTCCTGGTGGTAGGCGTCGGTGAAGCGCGGCCGCCCGCCCTCGGTCGCGGCGTTGTCGTTGCCGTGGCTGAGCCGGACGAGCTGCGTGGTGCAGGTGACCGGCTCGTCCGTGCTGAGGTAGAAGCTCAGCGACTCGCCGGGGCGGACGTTGGGCTGGTCGCAGTAGCCGCGGACGTAGACCCTAGACATTCTTGTCCTCCTCGGTCAGGTGGGTGTCGAGCCCGTGGACGGCGAGCCGCTGCAGGAACGCGGCGTGGATCGCCGCTCGCTCGGTCGGGTAGGTCGTCTCCTCGAGGAAGACCGGAGCCTCGCCGCGCGGGGTCATCAGCGCGAGGCCGTACTCGTCGTACGGCTGGCGCAGGTGGACGAAGGGCTTGCGCTCCATCGGGGCCGCGGGCCCGCGGACGAAGTTGAGGACGAGGTTCAGCTCGTGGCTGTGCGGACCGCGCGGGTTCTCGCGGTGGGCGGCGACGAGTTCGGAGGTGACGAGCGGACGCAGGGCCTCCACGCGCCGGCGGCGGAACTCCTGCATCCAGTCCTCCGACTTGTCGCGGTAGGTCGTGGGGTCGGTCAACGGCAAGGGCTGCTCCTCTGCTCGGGGATGAGGTAGCGGCAACGATGGAAGGCCCCGCAGGGCGCGTCACCGTGCTCGGTGACCAGAACCGCGGCGCTCCTTGTGCCGCGTGCACAAAGGTGCGTCAGAGCCAGGCGTCGATGAGCAGCGCCGAGGAGAGCTCGTGCTCGGGGAGCTGCAGGGGGCGGCCCAGCTCCGCCTCGACCCGGCGGAGCCGGTAGGCGACGGTGTTGCGGTGCACCCGCAGGGCCGCTGCCGCGCGGCTGTGGCTGCCGCTCTCGGCGAGGAAGACACGGAGCGTCTCGCGGAGGGTGCGGGCCGCCGAGGTGTCGGCCGCCAACCCGCGCAGTCGGGTGGCGATGAACCGCCGGGCGCCTGCAGGATCGGCGAGCAGCAGCGCCGCGAGCCCGGCTTCCTCCTGGGTGTGCACCGTGGGGGCGGGGAGCCCGGCCGAGACGACGGCCGACTGGAGGCGCCGGGCGTCGAGGATCCCGTCGCGGAACCCGGTCTCGTGGACCGCCGGCGCGGACACCGCGAGGTGCAGCCGCGGGAGCGCCGGCTGGCGCAGCACCCGCAGGAGCCGGCCGCGGAGCTCCGGGGAGAGCTCGACCGGACGGGACGTCCAACCCCACACCTCGCTGGGGCCGTGGGACAGCGCCAGCCGGTCGCCGTGGCCGAGCACCGCGTGCACGTCCTCGGCGGTCCGCAGGAGCTCGGTCCGCAGGTCGAGCGGTGACTCCGGTGCCCACAGCACCCAGGCCCGGTGCGGGTCGTGGAGGGCGAAGTCGAGGGCTCGCCGGGTGGCGGCGGTGACCGGCTTGCCGTGCACGACCTCGAGGGCCGCGGCGGTGCGGGACCTGACCCGCGAGCCGAAGAGCTCAGCCGCCTCGGCCTCGTAGTGCTCGGCGACCCGCTGGGCGGCCCGGTCGAGGTAATTGAACGTCGCCGCGTGCAGCCAGGCGCCCACCTTCGCGACGTCGACACCCTCGCCGGCGTGCAGGGCGACGGCGGGCTGCACCCACCGGTGCCAGATCATCGCGTGGCCGACGTAGTAGATCCGGGTCAGCACGCTGACCGGCACGCGCTGGTGCACCATCTTGCGCGGCCACACCAGGGCGCTCGGCGGGGGCTCGACCACGCTGGGCACGAGCCCGCCGGCGACCATCTGCCACATCGTGCGCAGGTTGTCGGTGATCGACGCCCGCAGCGCGGTGTGCTCGGTCTGGTCGTCCGGCAGCTCCGGGAAGACCTGCAGCAGCCAGTCGAGCAGGCTGTCGGTGATGTCGCCGTTGCGGATCGTGAGGACGCCGGCGATCTCCCCGCACAGCGCCTTCTCCGCCGGGTCGACCAGCTCGGGGACGAGCTCGGCCTGGACGAGGTGACCTGCCATCGGCGCGGGGCTCGGCTCGAGGACGTGCACTGGCGCTCCTTCCGGAAGCTCCCCGTCGACGGAGGCCAGAAACTACCGGCGCCTCCGGGGGTCGACAACGAAAGTGTGCGAGCCGCACGCCCCCGGCGGCGGAGGCTGGGCGGCGCGCACCGTGCGGCCGGGAAAGTGCGGCGGCCGCGCCCCGCCGCCCTACCGCCGGTGGGGCTGCCGCTGCCAGCCTCGCAGCCCCACCGACCGAGGGGAGGGACCATGCCCTACACCGACCCGTCCCAGCTGAGGGACCACAACGAGGACTGGCTCGACTACTACTACCGGCGGCGCGGGAGGGACATCCTCGCCCTCGTCGACGACGAGCTGATCGCCGAGCACGAGCGCAACCCCGAGCAGTTCGAGGGGATGCACAGCAAGCGGCTCCAGGAGGTGCTCAACCACCTCCGCGCGCTGCCGGTGATCGGCAAGACGTTCGCGTACGCCGTCGAGCCGTACCGCAAGTACCGGCTCGGGATCGTCACCGCCCGCGGCACCGAGTGCGACTGGGTCAGCGACGAGACCTACCCGGACGAGAAGTCCGCCGTGCACGCCATCTTCCTGTACCGACTCGACGAGCTGCGCCGGAAGGTCGGCGCGGACACCACCGAAGGAGCGACCCGCTGATGTCCCGCCTGCGCCTGCGTGGCTACACCGACGTCCCGAGCTACGAGCCCGGCCAGCGGGTCAAGGTCCACGTCTCCGCCGACGACCCGGGCAGCTACACCGCCGAGGTCGTGCGGCTCCTCAACGGCGACCAGCACCCCGACGGCCCCGGGCCGCGGGAGGAGGTCGTCGAGACCGCGGCCAACGGCAGCTATCCCGCGCGCTGGCAGCGCACCCAGTCCGGCGGGTACGTCGAGGTGCCGGACCCGGACGGCGTGCTGGCGCCGTCGGGCAGCTTCTCGGTGCACGTCTTCCTCAGCTCGATGGTCCCGACCCGCGGACGCCAGGCGGTGGTGTCCCGGTGGGACGACGCGACGTCCACCGGATGGAGCCTCGAGGTCGGCGAGGAGGGGGCGCTCCGGTTCGTGGTCGGTGACGGCTCGGGCGGGACGGCCTCGGTCACCAGCGAGCGGCGGCTGTTCGCGGACACGTTCTACTCCGTCACCGCCACGTACGACGCCGACGCGGGGACCCTCGTGCTCGTCCAGAAGTCGGTCGTCGGCAGCACCAACGGGCGCTTCGGCAAGGTGTTCCCGATCGACTCCGACACGGCCGTCACGGCGCCGGCCACCGTCCGACCCGCGGCTGCCGCCGTCCCGTTCCTGGTGGCCGGTGTGGCGGAGTCCGCCCCCGGCGAGGACGGCCGCACCTGGGTGGTCGCCTGCTTCAACGGGAAGATCGAGGCGCCGACCCTCCTCGCCGGCGCGGTCACCTCCGACGACGCCGCGGTCCTCGACACCGGGGCACTGCCCGAGGGGCGGGACGTCATCGCCCGCTGGGACTTCGCCGAAGGGTTCACCAAGCAGGGGCTGGAGGACGACGTCATCCACGAGGTGGGTGGCGCCGGGCTCGACGGCTTCACGGTGAACCAGCCCGACCGGGCGATGACCGGCTGGAACTGGCAGGGCATCGAGGAGGTCTTCAAGTACTGCCCCGAGGAGTACGGTGCGATCTGGTTCCACGAGGATTCCCTCGACGACTGCCGGTGGGAGCCCGACTTCGAGGTCCCGCTCCCCGACGACCTCCCCAGCGGTTGCTACGCCGTGCGGCTGACCCAGGGCGAGGCCGTCGACTGGGTGCCGTTCTTCGTGCGGCCGAAGGCGGGGACGGCCACCGCGAAGATCCTGCTGCTGGCTCCGACGTACAGCTACCTGGCGTACGCCAACAGCCAGGTCATGCAGAACGCGCCCACCGCGCAGGCGATCATGGGCCACTTCACGACGCTGGAGGAGATCGACCTCGAGCTCAACGAGAACAGCGGCTACGGGCTCTCGACGTACGACTACCACGTCGACGGCCGGGGGTGTCAGTACTCCAGCTGGAAGCGGCCGATCCTCAACATGCGTCCGCGCTACACCCACGAGTTCGGGACGGTGTGGCAGTACCCCGCCGACCTCCAGCTGGTCGACTGGCTGACGACCATGGGCTTCGAGTTCGACGTCGCCACCGACCACGACCTTCAGGAGCAGGGGGTCGACCTGTTCAAGCGCTACAACGTGGTGCTCACCGGGTCGCACCCCGAGTACTACTCGCGCCAGATGATCGATGCCTGGGAGAGCTACCTCGCCGACGGCGGCCGCGGGATGTACCTGGCCGGCAACGGGATGTACTGGATCGCCTCGCCGCACCCGCAGAAGCCGTGGCTCGTCGAGATCCGCAAGGGCGAGCAGGGTGACCAGGCGTGGCGCGCCCGTCCGGGGGAGTACTACCACGGGACGTCGGGCGAGCGGGGCGGGCTGTGGCGGATGCGCGGTCGTGCCTCGGCCAAGACGTGGGGCGTCGTCTACACCTCGCACTGCCTCGACGTCGGCTTCGGCTACGTGCCGATGCCGGACGCCCAGGACCCCAAGCTGGCCTGGATGTTCGAGGGCATCGAGCCGGGCGAGGAGATCGGTGACTTCGGGCTGGTCAACCAGGGTGCCGCCGGTATCGAGGTGGACCGCTACGACCAGTCCGCCGGCACCCCGCCGAACGCCTACCTCGTCGCCAGCTCCTACAGCGAGAGCAACAACTGGGTGCTGGTGCCCGAGGAGAACTACTTCGCGTTCCCCGGGATGTTCGCGCCGGAGCACCCGATGGTGAAGGGGGACATCGTCTACTTCTCCACCTCCAACGGCGGCGCGATGTGGAGCGCCTCCTCGATGGCGTGGTGCGGCAGCCTGCAGTACGAAGGCTGCGACAACAACGTCTCGCGGATGACCGCGAACGTGCTGCGGTACTTCGCGCAGGACGGGGAGCTGCCGGAGATCTGACGGTGGTCCGACAGCACTGACCGGCCGGGGTCCCGCTCCTCGTGGGCGGGGCCTCGGCCGGCAGTGGCGCTCAGCCGCGCGAGGTCGCCGACGGCAGCCAGTCGAGGATCAGCAGCGCGGCCGCCAGCTCCGGCTCGCTCGAGGTCACCGGCCGGCCGAGCTCGGCCTCGCAGCGGCGGATCCGTTGGAGCACGGTGTTGCGGTGCACTCCGAGCGCGGCGGAGGTGCGCTGGAAGCTGCCGGCGTGGGCCAGGAAGGTGCGCAGCGTGGTCAGCAGCGTCGCGTCGCGCTCGCCCGACGCGGCGAGCGACCCGAGGTGGCGCCGGGCGAAGCGGCGCGCGTTCGGCGGGTCGGCCACCAGCAGGGCCGCCAGGCCGGCCTCCTCGCTGGTCATCACGTTGGTGGTCAGCCCCTCCGCGCGGTCCATGGCGGCGCGCAGGGCGCGGGCCTCGTCGTGGCCGTCGCGGAACCCGTCGACGCCGGTGTCGGGGGTGGCGACCGCGAGCCGGGGGAGCCGCCTGGTCACCGTGGCGGCGCGGTCGGCGTCCGCGGGCAGCCCCAGCAGCCGGGCGAGCTTGTCCGTCGCGAGCGGGCCGGTGGCGGGGGCGCCGGTCCAGCCCCACACCTCGGTCGGGCCGTGGCGGGTGGTCAGCCGGGGCGCCGACCGGCCGCCGAGCAGTGCGTGCACCCCCTCCGCGAGCGAGGGAAGCACCGGTCCGAGGTCGGCGGCCGTGGGCGGCAGCCAGAGGACCCACGCCCGGTGCCGCTCCCCGACGGGGAACCGGACCGTCCGCTCGATCGCCGGCGTCAGCCGGGCGCCGGCCAGCAGGTCGCGGACGGCCGCCTGCAGCGCGCGGTCCTCGGAGCCGGAGAGCTCCATCCGCTCGGCGTGGTACTGCTCCGCGACGCGGAGCGCGGCCTGGTCCAGGTAGGTGAAGGCGAGGCTGTGGAGGCGCGCCGAGACGACGGTCGTGTCGAAGCCCTCGGCGGCGAGCTCCACCAGCCGGGGGTGCACCCACCGGTGCCAGATGTTCGCGTGGCCGACGTAGTAGACCCGCATCAGGGTGCCGAGCGGCACCCGGGCGCGGATCAGCTTCCGGGGCCACAGCAACGCGTTGGGCGGCGGATTGACGTCGGAGGGCTCGAGGCCGTGGGCGACCATCGACCACATCGTCACCATGTTGTCGTGGACCGAGCTCCTGAGCGCGGCCACGTCACCGGTGGGCGGTCCGACGCGCGGGAAGAGCTCGACGATCCCGTTGACGACGTCCTCGGTCATCGCCGGGACCTGCTCGCCGAGCCGCCGGCCGACGAGCTTCACCAGCTCCGCCTCCTGCGGGCTGACGGACCGCGGCCCCAGGTCGAGCTCGCTGCCGCCCCAGGTCTCGCGGACCGTGACCGCGGCGGAGGGACGCGCCTGCTCGAGGGTCATGAGCGGGGCCTCCTGCGGTGCGACGGCCCCTGAATGCTCTGCGACTAGAGGTTTGACGTCAAGGGAGCCGACCGGGACCCGGACGGCCGCCCCCCGCCGTGGACCAGCGGACTACCGTGGAGCCGGCCCGCCCGGTGCGGCGGGCGGGAGGAGAGCACGTGCCGCGTCCGGAGGTGGCGGTCGGTTCGCGGCGCGCCTGGCTGATCTGGGGCGTCGCGCTGGCGGTGTACCTGCTCGCGGTGTTCCACCGCAGCTCGCTCGGCGTCGCCGGGCTGCTCGCGTCCGAGCGGTTCGACATCTCCGCCACGCAGCTGTCGCTCTTCTCGGTGCTCCAGCTCTTCCTCTACGCCGGCATGCAGATCCCGGTCGGCGTGCTGCTCGACCGGTTCGGCGCGCGGGTGATGCTGCTCGGCGGCCTCGCGATGATGAGCGCCGGGCAGCTGCTCTTCGCCTTCACCACCTCGTTCCCGGCCGCTGTCGGGGCCCGGGCCGTCGTCGGTGCCGGCGACGCGATGGTCTTCATCAGCGTCGTCCGGCTGATCGGGCTGTGGTTCCACACCCGCCAGGCCTCGGTGGTCACCCAGGTCACCGGCCCCGTGGGCCAGCTCGGCGCGGTCGCCGCGGCCACCCCGCTCGCCATCGCGCTGCGCGAGCTCGGGTGGACGACGACCTTCGCCGTCACCTCCTCGATCGGGGTCGTGCTGATGGTGGTCACCGCCCTGACGGTCCGCTCCTCGCCGTACGCCGACGACGGGGTGGCCGAGATCAGGCTGGCCGCCCTCGCCCGCTCGGTGCGCTGGGTCTGGGGCAACCCGGGCACCCGGCTCGGGATGTGGTCGCACTTCACCGGTCAGTTCTCGATGACGGTGTTCGGGCTCCTCTGGGGCGTCCCGTTCCTCGTCGAGGGCGAGGGGCTGAGCACCGACGCGGCGTCGAACCTCCTGGTGGTGATGGTCCTCTCCGGGCTGGTCAGCGGGGTGGCGCTCGGGTCGTTCGTCGCCCGCCACCCCTTCCAGCGGTCGACGACGGTGCTCGGCGTGGTCGCCGCGATCGTGGTGACCTGGACCGTCGTGCTGCTGTGGCCGGGGCAGGCGCCGTTGTGGATGCTCGTCCTGCTGGTCTGTGTGATGGGCGCAGGCGGCCCCGCGTCGATGGTCGGGTTCGACCTCACCCGCAGCTTCCACCCCACGGAGGCGACCGGGCGAGCCAACGGCATCGTCAACGTCGGCGGCTTCGCGGCCTCGCTCGTCACGCTGCTGCTGATCGGCGTCGTGCTGGACCTGCAGTCGCCGGACGGCGCGCACGACCTCGGCGACTTCCGGTGGGCGATGGCGGTGCAGTACTTCGTCTGGCTCCTCGGCGCTGTCCAGATCGTCCGGTTCCGCCGCAAGGCGATCGCGCACCTGCGCCGGGTGCACCCGGGCGCGGTGGAGACGCTGAAGCGCGGCGAGCCCTTCGTGCACCCGGGGTTCCACGAGCGCGAAGGGGTCTGAGCCCCCTCAGCGGTGCATCGCGATGTACGCCGAGGTGGCGGCCGTGACCAGCTGGGCGGGCGTGGCCTCCAACCCCCCGTCGAGCCAGGCGGTCACGAGCTCGGCCATCCCCCCGACGAAGAGCAGCCCCGCCAGCTCGCCGTCGGCGACGGCCCGGTCCCGCCCGTACAGCTCGCGCGCCTCCTCGGCCGCCAGGTGCGCGAAGTGGCGGAGCAGCGCGGCGCGCCGGGGCCGCAGCGCCGGGTCGGCCGCGGCCTCGACGATCGCCACCCGCCCCTTGCGCGGGTCCTCGACCACGAGGCCGACGAAGGCCTCGACCGACGCGCGCACCCGGGCGGCCGGGTCGTCGCCTGCCGCGTCGGCCGCCGCGGTAGTGCGCTGCTCGACCTCGGTGGCGACGGCGTCCACCACCGCGACCAGCGCCTCGTCGAGCGAGCGGAAGCTCTCGTAGAAGTAGCGCTCGGTCAGCCCGGCCCGCTGGCAGACCCGGGTCATCGTCACCGGGGTGGCCGGGTCGGCCCAGACGTCAATAGTGGCCTCGAGCAGCCGGGCCCGCCGCTCGGCGGTGCGCTCGGCAGCGGTCATCCCCCGGTAGGTGCCGGACGGCCCCGACCGGCCCGACCGGCCGGCCTGCCCCGTCCCCGTCTGCCCCGCCACCGCGTCATCGTGGCACAGGTGGCGCCGCGCGCCAGGTCGTTGACCGGGGCCCTGTCGAGCGCCGCGTGGCCGCCCCTGACGACGAGGATGCGGGTCCGGCCGGTGGAGGCGCCCGCCCGCCTGACCCTTGACAGCCGCGACCGCCGCCGCAAGAGTGACAGGACGCCCTGTCAGAAGGTGGGAGGAAGCCCCATGTCCCGTGACGTCGCCGGCCTGTCCCTGATCGTGACGGGAGGCGCCCGGGGGATCGGCCGGGCCACCGTCGAGAGGTTCGCCCGCCTCGGCGCTCGGGTCGCGGTCGGCGACCGCGACGTCGAGCTCGCCCGCGAGGTCGTCGCCCCGTTCGGCGGCCGCGCTGCCGCCGCCCGCCTCGACGTCACCGACCCGCAGTCGTGGCGCGACTTCCTCGAGGAGGTCTCCGCGCTCGGGCCGTTCGACGTGCTGGTCAACAACGCCGGGATCATGCCGCTCGGGTCGGTGCTCAAGGAGCCCGACGGCGTCACCCGGGCGATCATCGACGTCAACGTGCACGGCGTCATCAACGGCACGAAGGCGGTGGCGCCCGGGATGGTGGAGCGGGGCAGCGGCCACGTCGTCAACGTGGCCTCGGCGGTCGGCCGGGTCGCAGTCGCCGACGGAGCGACGTACTCCGCCTCGAAGTTCGCCGTCGTCGGGTTCAGCGAGGCGACGCGAGCCGAGCTCGCCCCGCACGGAGTCGACGTCACCGTCGTGCTCCCGACCGTCGTGCAGACCGAGCTCGCGGCCGGCGTCCCGGCGGCCCGTGGCGTCAAGCCGGTCACGGCCGAGGACGTCGCCGAGGTCATCGAGGAGGCGGTCCGCAAGCCGCGCCCCGAGCTCTGGGTGCCCCGCTGGACGCAGGGGCTCACCAAGGTGACGCAGGTGCTTCCCCGGGTCGTGCAGCAGGGGATGGCGAAGCTGACGGCCGCCGACACGATCCTCGCCTCGGCGGACCCGGCTGCGCGCGCGGCGTACGGGGAGCGGGCGCGGCGGCCCACCGAGCACACCGAGCCCTCCGGGTCCTAGCCCTCAGACGGGGAGCGCCTCCTCGAAGGTGGCGACCATGTGCTCGTTCCACGTCGAGAGCACGGCCGGGGCCGGCAGCCCGAGGCCGCGCAGCTCCTTGGCCCACGGGTGCTCGCCGAGCTCGAGCTCGACCCCTTCGGGTCCGAGCGCCAGCCCGGCGCCGCTGCCGCCCTGGGTGAAGCGGGTGCAGTGCAGCCGCCCGTCCTTCAGCGTGTACGACGCGTTGGTCAGCGGCGCCATGTGGTCCACGCCGTGGCGGGGGACCCGGAGCCGCAGGACCAGCTCGCCCCCGACGTGCAGGGCAACGGTGAGGCTGGTGTCGGTGTAGTCGAAGGAGAGCTCCTCGACGCTCTTCGGGAACCCCCACACCTCCCGCCCGGCGGCGCAGGTGAACTCGCCGTCGACCGGTAGCCGCAGGATGAAGGTGCCGTCCTCGCCGCCCGCACGCGGTCGCACGAACGCGATGAGCCCGACCCGAGGTAGCCCCCGAGGTCGTTGTCGCGGTAGTCCACCGCCGCGACCGCGAACTGGGCGCGGCCGGAGGTGCTCTGGACCACCTCGACGGTGTCGGTGGGGAGGAGCGCCTGCAGCGCGGCTGCGTCGACCTCCCAGATGACCGTGGCGGCCGCCGCGTCGCGGACCTCCACCGGCGGCGTGACGTCGCGCCCCTGCACCAGCATGCGCTGCTCCGTCCAATTCGGTCCGTCAGCCGTCGCTCACTATCCCGAGGGGGCCCGAGGGCGTCAAGTGCGTCCGGATGGGAATAGGTGCACCGTTGGTCAGGGGTGGTCCGACGCCTTTCCGGAGGCGGTGTGGCGTGAGGCGTTCCGTCAGGCGAGCGTGGGGCTCGCGCTGCTCGACCCTGCGGGTGAACCGGTGGCCACCAACCCCCACCTCGACGCCCTGCTGGGGCCCGGCGGCACCGGGCTGATCTGCCGCGCGGTCAAGGAGCGGCTGCCGGAGAGCGGGGACGCGCCGGTGACCGTGCCGCTCGACGAGCGGATCGCCGCGAAGGTCGAGCGGGTCGAGCACGCCGACGGTGCCTGCTACTTCCTGCTCTACGTCGCCCCGCCCGCCGGCAACGACCACCTCACCGGGCTCGCCGGCCGCGACCGGCTGCTCGCCGAGCTGCTCCGGCTGCTCGGGCGGCGCGCGCGGCGGGACGTCCAGCTGGTGATGGTCGACCTCGACGGCTTCAAGAAGATCAACGACCGGCACGGCCACGTCGTCGGCGACGAGGTGCTGATGGCGGTGGCGGACCGGCTCGGCTCGACGGTCCGGCCGGAGGACCTGGTGGCCCGGTGGGGCGGCGACGAGTTCGTGGTCCTGCTCGACGACCCCGCCGAGGAGGGTGGCGCGGCGGTGTGCCGGCGGGTCCGGGAGGCGTTCACCACCCCGATCACGACGCGCGTCGGGCCGCTCGCCGTCCGGGCGTCGTGCGGCTGGGTGCAGGCGCGCGACGGCGAGGCGCCCACCGAGCTGCTCGACCGCGCCGACCGCGAGATGTACGGCGAGAAGCGGCGCCGGCGCCGGTCCCCGCGGATCGTGGAGCAGCGGGGGACCGACGCCGTGCCGGTGATGAGAGGTCGTTGACGGTCAGCCGGAGGCGGCAACCCCCAAGCCGGGGTGGTCGCTGAAGAACCCGTCCATCCCGGCGTCGAGGAAGACCCGGATCTCGCCGGCCAGGTCGCCCTGCTCCGCCGGCCCTCCGGCGCTGCGGAAGTCGACCGGGAGGAACTGGTTCTCGGCGCGGAAGGTCCACCCGTGCACCGTCAAGCCGGCCCGGTGCGCGTCGGCGATGACCGATGTCGGCTCACCCAGGGTGCCGTCCGGGTCGCGGGGGATCATCACGTCCTTGCAGGCCCCCAGCGCGTCGGCGTACCTGGCGATCCCCCTCAGTCCTGCCCGCGTCACGAGGTCCTCGTAGCGGCGCGGGTCGCCGGCGGCGACCAGGTCGTATGGCGCGCCGGAGCAGTTGACGAGCTGCGCGATGGTGATAGGGGTCCTGCGCGCGAGCTCGCGCAGGTTGCTCGTCTCGAAGCTCTGGATGATCACCGGAGCGCGCTTCCCTGCCATCCCGTTGCGGCGCAGCTCCGCGAGCAACGGCTCCTCCAAGGACAGCCCGGCATCGTCGAAGTAGGTCGGGTGCTTCGTCTCCGGGTAGACACCGACCTCCTTGCCGTCGCAGGTGCGTGAGTGCCGGGCCAGGTCGAGCACCTCGTCGAAGGTCGGCACCTGGTAGCGGCCGTCGAAGGCGGTGTTGCCCGGACGGACAGCGGGGATGCGCTCCTTCGCACGGAGCGTGCGGAGCTCCGCGAGCGTGAAGTCCTCGGTGAACCACCCCGTCACCTGCACCCCGTCGATGGTCTTGGTCGTACGGCGGTCGGCGAACTCGGGATGGTCGGCGACGTCCGTCGTGCCGCCGATCTCGTTCTCGTGGCGCGCCACCAGCACGCCGTCCTTGGTCGAGACCAGGTCCGGCTCGATGTAGTCGGCGCACTGCAGGATGGCCTGCTCGTAGGCCGCCAGGGTGTGTTCGGGCCGGTGGCCGCTCGCGCCGCGGTGGGCGACGACAGTCGGGCCCGCACTGGCCGGGCGGAGCTTCCGCAGCTCGACGACGGCCATCTCGGTGTCGTCGGGCGTGCCCGGGATGCGTGCGCTGTTGCCGGGGTAGTTGTTGTCGTTGCCGATGAGCAGCCGGCCGCCCTCCAGCAGCAGGACGGTCTCGAAGGACTGCACCGGGAGCGACCACGACGCCCCGGTGCCGTAGCCGGTCCCCTCGCCGATGCCGTAGGGGTTCGCGATGCCGAGGGCGTCGAGCACGAGTTCCTTCTCGACGTAGCCCTCGCGGTCACGTCGCGCCAGGTCCACTTCGTAGACGCGCTTGGTGACCGACGCCGGGCCCTCGAAGTCGTCGCGCTCGATGAGCAGCATGCGGCGGTTGCCCGTCATGAACGCGTCACCGATGACGTTCGCCTCCTGGTCTGTCTCGTAGGCCCAACGCTTGGCGGTGTACTTCCCTCGGCGGGTGTCGAACTCGTGGATCCAACGGCGCCGCTTCTGCGGGTCGTCGGCGAGCGCGCCCTCGACGACCGGGTAGAGGTAGCGGCCGCTCTTGCTCGCTGCCATCGCCTCGAACCCGCGGCTCGAGCCGACGCGTGGCTCCTCGCCGGGCTTCAGGTAGGGATTGGCGGGGGACTTGCCGACCGGGAAGGGGACCGGCGCCTGGAGCAGCTTGCCGGTGCGGTCCACGTGCAGCAGGAAGGGCCCGAACTCCTCACCGATCCAGAAGCTGCCGTCCTCGGCGCGGACGATCGACTCGATGTCGAAGTCGCCACCCGTGAGGAGCCTTTGCTTGCTGTCTCCGTTGACGATGGGGAAGTCGATGCGGCGGTCTGGGTCGCGCAGCGACAGGTGGCGCAGCACCTCGATCTCGCCCCTGCCCCCCGTGCGCGTCTCCCACCGCGGCTCCACCAGGTAGACCCGGAGCAGGAAGTCGGCGGAGTTGCCCTTGGCGCCGAAGCCGTTGTCGGGCATCGCCCAGTAGGTGCCGTCGCCGTTGTCGACCATGCCGGAGAAGCCGGGGACGACCTGGCCGGGGAACGGGCCGTTGCGCCCGTTCGCCGGCGTCGCCTGGCTCCCGGAGGGCGGACCCTCCTCCAGGTGGTCGGCCGACAGGGTGGCGCGGGCGACCAGGGTGGGTCGGGTCGGAGGGTCGCCGTGGCCTCCCGGCCCACCGGGCGCCGCCGACGCGGAGGGCAGTCCGGAGGGAGACCAGGTGGGGGCGAGCAGGGCCGCGGCGACCGCCGCGGAGAGGATGAGGGGTGTTCGTGCGGTTCGCATGGCGACGATCCAAGGGAGCGCTGCCCACCTGGGCCGGTCCCGCCACCGACGAGAGGGTGACAGCGCGATGAACAGTGGGACGCGACGCGACGCCGGCGTGCTGAGGATCGGCGGCATGCTGTCCTCCCTGGCCGAGCGGCTCGACACGACGTACGGCGCGGTGGAGCTGCCGACCGACGACGACGTGAGCGAGGCCCTGGCGACTCACGGGCCGGGTGCCCGGGTGCTCGTCGTGTCCTACGGCCACCCCGTCGGGCGGCCCTTCCTCGAGGCGTTGCCCGACCTCGAGGCCGTCGTCAACTTCGGAGTCGGCTACGACAACATCGACGTGGCCGCCGCACACGAACGAGGGATCGTCGTCGGCAACACGCCGGACGTGCTGAACGACAGCGTCGCCGAGCTGACCGTCGGACTTCTCCTCGACGTGCTGCGTCGGATGTCGGCGGGCGACCGCTACGTGCGTGCCGGCCGCTGGGAGAGCGGTGTCGCGTTCCCGCTCGCCCGCCAGCTCGCCGGCCGACGTGTCGGCATCGTCGGGATGGGTCGGATCGGGGCCGCGGTCGCACGCCGGCTGGAGCCGTTCGGCTGCGAGATCGGCTACCACAACCGGCGCGAGGTCGACGCGTCCCCGTACCGCTTCTTCGACTCCGCGCTCGCCCTCGCCGAGACCTCGGACGCGCTGGTCGTGCTCGCCCCCGCGACCCCCGAGACCCGCCACCTCGTCGACGCCGACGTGCTCTCCGCGCTGGGTCCCGACGGGGTGCTGGTCAACGTCGCGCGGGGCTCGCTGGTCGACGAGTGCGCGCTGCTGGAGGCGCTCCGGGCCGGGACCATCGCCGGCGCCGGGCTGGACGTCTACGCCGACGAGCCCCGCGTGCCGTCGGAGCTGTGGGAGCGTGATGACGTGGTGCTCCTGCCCCACGTCGGAAGCGCCACCCGTGAAGCCCGGGAGGCGATGGCCGGACTCGTGCTCGACAACGTCGAGGCGTTCCTGGCGTCCGGGTCGCTGGTGACTCCCGTGGAGGGATGAGAGAGATGGTGGCACGGGTGGGCGGGGTCGCCTACGACGTCGTGGGACGAGGCGAACCTGTCCTGCTCCTGCACGGCGGGTCGGGCAGACGGCAGTGGTTCGACGCCCTGAGCGAGCTGCTCGCCGAGGAGTTCCGGATGCTCCGTGTGGACCTGCCGGGCCATGGGGAGTCCGACCACACCCCGGGGCACTACCGGCTGGACGACTCGGTGGACGCGCTGCTCGGCGTGCTCGAGGTGGCCGGGGACGGACCGTGGTGGGTCGTCGGCCACTCGCACGGCGCCCACGTGGGGCTGGTCCTCGCCGCCCTGTACCCGGAGATCGTCAGGGGTCTGGTGATCGGCGACGCCCCGCTGGGCAAAGCACGGATGCGTCAGCACCAGAGCTCCACCGCGCGGATGAACCGTGGCTGGCGTCGGCTCACCGACCCGGAGCTCAGCCATGAGGACGTGCTGAGGGGGTTCCTCGCTCTCGAGGTGGAGACGGCGGACGGGAGCGTGTCGGTGGATCGGTTCTTCGGTGCCGACCACCCGTACGTGCACGAGATGGTCGCCTGCCTCGAGCGCCACGACGGAGACTTCCTCGACGCAGTGCTCGAGCGGTTCGACGACACCTACCGGTGCCTCGACGAGGCCCTGCTGCGGAGGGTCCGGTGCGAGGTGGCCCTGCTCAGGGGTGACCCGGCGGCGGGCGGCCTGGTGCAGGACGACGACGAGGCGTACCTGCTCCGGAACATCCCGCAGGCCCGTGTCCTCCGGTTGAGAGGGGTCGGCCACGGCCTCCAGCTCCAGGACCCGCACCAGGTGGCGGATGCGCTGCGACAGGTGCTTGGCACGGGTGCAGGACGCGTTCCAGACTGACCCGGTGACGGAGCTCCTCGTCCTGCACCACGCGCTAGGGCTGACCGAGGGCGTGCGGTCCTTCGCGGCGGCGCTCGAGGATGCGGGCCACACGGCGCGGGTCCCCGACCTCTACGACGGGCTGACCTTCGCCGACCTGGCCTCCGGCGTCGCGCACGCCGAGGTGCTGGGGTTCGAGGAGGTCGTGCGGCGCGGCGAGGCGGCGGCCGAGCCGCTGTCGGACGCCTTCGTCCCGATCGGCTTCTCGCTCGGGGTCATGCCGGCGCAGAAGGTCGCCCAGACCCGCCGCGGGATCCTCGGGGCGGTCTTCGTGCACTCCGCCGTCCCGCCCGCCGCGCTCGGGGGCACGTGGCCGGGCGGGCTCCCGCTGCAGATGCACATCAGCGAGGGCGACGAGGACGTCCCGGTCTGCCAGGAGCTGGCCGCCGAGCGCGGCGCCGAGCTGTGGCTCTACCCCGGGTCGGCGCACCTCTTCGCCGACCCGGGCTCCGGTGAGTACGACGACGAGGCGGCCCGGCTCCTCCTCGAGCGCGTGCTGGAGTTCCTCGACCGGGTCGGCGGACCCCGGTGAGCCCGGTCAGGCGCGGGTGATCGCGACCAGCCGGTGGGACTGGCCCACGGAGCCGGCGGCCGCGCGGCAGGTGAGCTGCCGCCGCTCCCCGAGGTCGGTGTGCACCCGCACCCGCCACCGTTCACCGTCGACCTCGAAGACCGCGTCGGACCGGGTCGCGTGCCGGTGCAGTCCGACGAGCGCGAACGGGGCGGTGGTGTCGATGTCGAGGTGGCGGCGGAGGTACACCTCGGCGGCCTGGGCGAAGAACGGGTAGGCGCACCGGCCCCGCAGGTGGTCGAGGTCGAGCCGCCCCGACAGGTGCCGGGCGGCGAACCCGGCGGCGTCCTCCGGCTCGAGGCGCCCGTAGTAGAGCCCGTCCGGGAGCACCAGCACGTTGCCGGCGAACCGGTCCCCGCCCATGTGCGAGACCTCCCAGGTGTGCTCGGGCGCCGCCTCGGCCAGCGCCGCGCACAGCGGCCGGCCGCGCTCGGCGCAGCAGGCGTCGTGACGGCCGTGCGTGCAGACCGCGAAGAGCGGCTGGTCCCACGCGGGCAGCCCGGGGGAGCGGCCGTCGCCGAGCCCCTCGAGCTCGAGGTCGAGCACCCCGGTGACGTCGTCGAGCAGGGCGCTCTGCGTCCAGGGCCGGTCGGTGTGGACGTACGCCGCGAAGACCCGCACCGGCCCTGCTGCGGACCGGCCGGGCCGGCGGACCAGCAGGGGCCGGACCCGGTTGTGTCGTTCCAGCGACAGCAGCCGCTCCTTCACCTCGTCCGGGAGCCGGCTGTCCGGCACGGCGTCGACCCCCCAGGGGCCCGGCGCCTCGACCAGCAGGAAGGCGCGCACGGTCGAGGCGGTGCCCTCCAGCGGCTCGCCGAGCGCCCGGCTCGCCCCCGAGCACCGGTACGCCGGAGCGGGGTCAGCGGTCACGGGCGATCCGGAGCAGCCCCTCGCGCACGAGGCGGCGGACCACGACGAGCCGGCTTCCCTCGTCGAGCCACGGCGCCAGCTCGCCGACGGTGAACGAGGGGTGGTCGCGCACGAACTCCAGCGGCGCGCGGAGCCGGGCCGGCATCCGGAGCTGCCGGTCGCCGAGGAGCACGACGAGCCGCTCCGCCTCCTCGCGGAGCACGCACGCCGACGTCGGCCGGCGCTCGACGCGCGTGGCGTCGTCGAGGTCCGCGAGGCCGACGAGGTCGACGAGCCCGCCGGCCAGGACAGGGGTCCGGTCGGTGAGGAACCGGGTCGCGTGCGCGGTCGCGAACAGGTCGGGGTCGGCGTCGGCCAGCTGCCGGGCCAGCCCGTCGAGCCGGGTGCCGAGGGCCGCGGAGAGCGTCGCCGGGTCGTCGAGGAAGCCGGCCGGCAGCGGGGCGTCGTACTCCTCCTCGGCGAGCAGCCCGTCGATGACCGACCGGAGCGCCTGGCGCCAGGTGACCTGGTTGATGCCGAGGGTCACGTGGAGGGAGGTGACCTCCTGGCT
Organism: Nocardioides caldifontis; assembly: GCF_008087345.1. Lineage (GTDB taxonomy): Bacteria > Actinomycetota > Actinomycetes > Propionibacteriales > Nocardioidaceae > Marmoricola_A > Marmoricola_A caldifontis. Next base: position 1,090,493 of record NZ_VHIB01000001.1, read on the forward strand.
GCGGGCGGAGTGCGGGGTGCCGGTCGGGAGGTACATCGACAGCCCCGGCTCGAGGAGCACCTCGCGCTCCTGGTCGCCCTCGACGATCTCCCACAGCTTGTGCCCGTGGGTCTGGAAGACGAAGACGTCGTGGGTGTCGCTGTGCCGGGCGAACCCCTGCGACCCCGGCGGGGTGAGGTACGCGTTGGCCTGGCACGGGTGGCCGAGCTCGAGCTCCAGGGCGCGGACGAGCTCGGTCAGCGGGGGCCAGTAGCGGTGCAGCCCCTGGAGGACCACGGTGGCGCCGCCGTCGAACAGCGCGAGCACCTTGCGGCCGTCGACGAGCCCGGTGAGCGGGGCGCCGGCGAGCGTGGCCGACCGGGTGAACTGCGACGACGGCAGGACCGTGCCGTCCTGGACGACCCGGAGCGCCGGGGTGCGCAGCGCCGACGAGGTCAGCAGCCGGTCGACGTCGTCGAGGGAGAGCAGACCGACCAGCCGCTCGGGGTCGGTGTGGTGCAGGTGGACGTGGGACGCCCAGACCTTCTGCGCGAAGGTCTGGGCGTCACCGCTGAGCAGGTCGAGGGCCACGCGGTGGCCCGTCAGGCGTCGGTGCCGTCGGCGTCCCCGCCGTCCGAGGAGTCGCCGTCGGTCGTGTCGGTGGAGTCGCCGTCGCCCGAGCCGCCGTCGGTGCCGTCCGCGTCGCCGCCGTCCGTGCCGTCGGCGTCGCCGCTGTCGGTGCCGTCGGAGTCGCCGAGCCCCATCTGCGAGGGCCCGTCGGGGCCGCCCGTGGTCTCGATGTCCTCGTCGCTGACCGGCTCGTTGGGAGTGGTGGTCATGACGCTCCTCTCTGGGATGGGCGGCGCGGGGTGCGCCGACGTACGGGGGACTTACCCAGGAGTCTGGCAGCCAAGCGGCTCCCCGGACAGGGTCGACGAGCGGCCGCGGGCGGGCGCGGCGACGGGTCAGAGGCTGCGGCGGCGCAGGTGCACGACGGCGCCGGACTCGCCGACGCGGTGGCCGAGCACCTCGAGCTCGAGCGCGGGGTCCTCCACCTCGCGCTCGACCGCGCGCACCTGGTCGACCCCGGCCACCTGGAGCAGGGCGGCGCCCCAGGGGAGGAGGTGCTCCCCGGTGACCCGGAGCGCCGTGCGGACCAGGTCGAGCCCGTCGGTGCCGCCGTCGATCGCGTGCAGCGGGTCGTCGGGGTGGTTGCCGCAGTCGTCGCTGGGAACCCACGGCGGGTCGGCGATCACGAGGGCGAAACGCTCCCGCGGGTCGAGGCACCGCTCCATCGGGGCGCAACGGATGTCGACCTGCTGCGAGAGCTGGGCGTGCTGGGCGTTGAGCCCGGCGTAGCGGCAGGCCACCTCGTTGCGGTCGACCATCAGCAGCCGCCGGTCGCTGCCGAGGACCGCCCGGAGCCCGATGTGGCCGACCCCGGCACACAGCTCGAGCACGTCGCCGGCGGGGAGGGAGGGGAGCAGCTCGCGCGCCCAGTCCGACTGGAGCACGGTCCACGGCCGGGGGCGGAGCACGCGCTCGTCGAAGGCGACCGCCAGCCCGCCGAAGTCGGTGATCTCCGTGACCGGTGCGACGATCCCCGTCGTACGGTGTGCGGCCGGGCGCATCGCACTCCTGCTGTGCAGCACCCTGACGTCCTCGACGGTCACCCCGCGCCTCCTGTCCGGGGTCCCGGACGGACACCCGGGCGCTTCCTACCCCCGGCGCAGCGGCGGGAACCCTCGCGCCCGGCAACCCGGGGCCGGGCACGGTGATGCAGCCCACGGCCCCGTGCCCGAAAAATCCGTCGCCGGAGCGGCGTGCCCTCGCCTACTCTTCGGTGGTGTCTACAACCGTTGAACCAGAAGCGCAAGAGGCTTCCGACAAGCTCGACCGGGGAGTGCTCGTCATCGCGGGCGTCGTCGTCCTCGGCGCGATCATGTCGATCCTCGACATCACCGTCGTCTCCGTCGCGCTGGAGACCTTCCAGCGCGAGTTCGACGCGACCTCGGCGCAGGTCGCGTGGACCATGACCGGCTACACCCTCGCGCTGGCCAGCGTCATCCCGCTGACCGGCTGGGCGGCCGACCGGTTCGGCACCAAGCGGCTCTACCTGCTCGCGGTGCTGTTGTTCACCGCCGGCTCGGTGCTGTGTGCGGTCGCCGACACGTTGAGCATGCTGGTCGCCTTCCGCGTCATCCAGGGGTTGGGCGGCGGCATGCTGATGCCGCTCGGCATGACGATCCTTACCCGCGCCGCAGGCCCGGACCGGGTCGGGCGCGTGATGGCGGTCCTCGGCATCCCGATGCTGCTCGGCCCGATCTTCGGCCCCATCCTCGGCGGCTGGCTGATCGACGTCGCCTCGTGGCACTGGATCTTCCTGATCAACCTGCCGATCGGTATCGCCGCGCTCGTCTACGCCGCGATCGTGCTCCCGAAGGACCACGTCGAGCCGTCGGAGACCTTCGACTTCGTCGGGATGCTGCTGCTGTCGCCGGGGCTCGCCGCCTTCCTGTACGGCGTCTCGACGATCCCTGAGACCGGCACCCTCTGGGACGCCGAGGTGATCGTGCCGATGCTCCTCGGAATGGTGCTGATCGTCTCGTTCGTGCCCTGGGCGCTGCGGGCCGGCAACGTGCACCCGCTGGTCGAGCTGCGGCTGTTCAAGAACCGCGACATGACCGTGGCCGTGATCTCGATGATGCTGTTCGCGATCGCGTTCTTCGGGGCCAGCCTGCTGTTCCCGCTGTACTTCCAGCAGGTCCGCGGCGAGGACGCCCTCGGTGCCGGCGTCCTGCTCGCCCCCCAGGGTGTCGGTGCGATGGTGACGATGCCGATCGCCGGTGCGCTGGCCGACCGGATCGGCCCCGGCAAGATCGTGATGACCGGCATCGCCACGATCACCGTCGGGATGGCGGCGTTCACGCAGATCAGCGACACCACGTCGTACCCGTACCTGCTCGGGGCGCTGTTCGTCATGGGGCTCGGCATGGGCGCCACGATGATGCCGATCATGGCCGCCGCGCTGGCGACCCTGACCGCCCACAACACCGCCCGTGGGTCGACGCTGCTGAACATCACCCAGCAGGTCGCCGCGTCGATCGGGACCGCGCTGTTCTCGGTGCTGCTGACCAACAACGTCAAGGACACCGACTTCGGCACGTTCGTCGGGCTGCGGTCGCAGCTCGAGACCCTGTCGGGCGGCCAGCTGGAGAAGGCCCAGCAGCAGCTCGCGGTGCTCGCCGAGAAGGTCCCGGCCCAGCTGGCCGACTCCTTCGCCTCGGTCTTCGTGGTCGCGACGGTCCTGGTGGCGATCGTGCTGGTGCCGGCGTTCCTCCTGCCGCGCCACAAGACCGACAAGCCGGTGGACCCGAGCCTGATGGCCGGCCACTGACGGGCAGGCCCTGTCCCCGGGACGCCCCACGAGCGGTTGCTCGTGGGGCGTCCGTCGTCTCCGGGCAGGTTCCGAGGGGCTCACACCGGGCGCCGTCGTCTCGCAGCACCTCGTCGACTTCCACGTCGCGCTCGCCCGCGGCGGCGTCGGGATGACGACGTTGGCGTACGTCGCGGTCTCCCCCGAGGGGCGCACCCACCGCGACCAGGTCTACCTCCGCGAGGCCGCGCTCCCGGGGCTGCGCCGGCTGACCGACGCCGTGAAGCCGAGGGAGCCGCGGTGGCCGCGCAGATCGGCCACGCCGGCCCCGTCGCCAACGGCCGCTCCAACGGCGTCCAGGCGATCGCGCCGACGGTGTCATCCCGACGAGCTGGTCGACCGGCTCGTCGACGCCGGGCGCCGCGGAGGAGCGTCGTTGTTCGGCAACGGCACCGACCCCGGCTTCGCCAACGACGTCCTGCCGCTGGCCCTCACCTCGCTGTCGCAGCGGATCGACGAGGTGCGCTGCTCCGAGATCGCCGACTACTCGACCTACCACCAGCCGTTCGTCAACGCGGAGCTGTTCGGGTTCGGCAAGCCGGTGGAGGAGGTGCCGCCGCTGTTCGCCGGCGGGATCCTGACGATGGCGTGGGGGTCGGTGGTCCGGGTCATCGCGGTCGGGCTGGAGCTGACCCTCGACGAGCCGCTGGGGGAGACCGTCGAGCTCGCCGTCGCCGAGGCGGACGTGGAGACCGTCGACGGCGTGCTGCCGAAGGGCTCCCGCTGCGGCGTGCGGTTCGAGGTGGTCGGCTGCGTCGACGGCGTGCCGCGGGTGGTGCTCGAGCACGTCACCCGTACCCACCCCTCCCAGCGCCCGGACTGGCCGCAGCCCGCCGGCGGCGCCGGTTGCTACCGGGTCGAGGTGAAGGGCGAGCCGTCGATGACCCTCGACCTCGCGCACCACGGCGAGCACGGCGACCACAACGTGTCCGGGATGATCGGCACCGCCGTGCGGCTGGTGAACGCCGTCGAGGCCGTCGTCGACGCCGAGCGGGGCTGGTGACCGCGCGGGAGCTGCCGCTCGTCACCGGGCGGGGGCTGGTGCCCCGCCCGCGTTGAGCCGGTCGGCCGCCCGGCGCACCGACGGGGGCACGTCGACACCGTCCCGCACGTCGGGAGAGGGCTGCGGCTCGCCGGCGACGGTCGACAGCGGCAGGATCCCGGCCCACACCGACCGGGGCTCGACGTCGTCGGGATCCACCTCGGGCGGCCCCGCGGCGACCTTGACGCTCGCCCGCTCCAGCGACACCCGCAGCACCATCGTCGCCGCGAGCTCCTTGACGGTGCTGGCCCGCACCTCCGCCGTACGGTCGCAGAAGAGGTGGTCCGACAGGACCGTCAGCGCCCGCTCCTTCTCCTCCGGGGGCACGACCTCCGCGGTCCCGTGCACCACCGCGGAGCGGTACCGCATCGAGGAGTCGAACGTCGTCCGCGCGTACACCAGCCCGTCGAGGTGGGTCACCGTCACGCACACCGGCTCCCCGGCCGCCAGCCGCATCAGCCCCGACCCCGTCGAGCCGTGCAGCAGCAGGGTGTCGCCGTCCCGCGCGCAGGCGAACGGGAGCACCAGCGGCAGGCCGTCACGAACGACGCCGACGTGGGCGACGAGCGCCTCGTCCAGCACCGCGTGCAGGGCAGCGCGCTCCGTCACCTGGCGCTCGGACTCGCGCCGGATCCGGGTGGTGGCGTCGACCGGCAGCGGCGTCGTGACGTCCGTCATGGCGTCACCTTCCCACGCCACGACACCGCGCCAGGCAGGATGGCGGACGTGAGCCGCACCGACCTCCCGAACTTCGGGTCCGACCCGCACTGGACCGACCCGACGCCCGAGGAGGTGGTCCCGGGGGTGCACCGGGTGCCGCTCCCGCTGCCGATGGACGGGCTGCGCGCGGTCAACGTCTACGTGATCGAGACCGACTCCGGGTTGACCTGCATCGACGGCGGCTGGGCGGTCGCGGAGTCCCGCACGCAGCTCGAGACGTCGCTCAACGCGATCGGCCACCGGCTCGAGGACATCACCCGCTTCCTGGTCACCCACGTCCACCGCGACCACTACACGCAGGCGGTGGCCGTCCGCGCCGAGTTCGGGCGGGCGACGGTGGAGCTCGGCATCGGGGAGAAGCCGAGCATCGACATGTTCCACAGCCCCGAGCTCGACAGCGACCCGACCGTCGACCGGCTCCGGGTCGCCGGCGCCCACGACGTCGCCGACCGGTGGCACGCGATGTTCGCGGGGCGTGACCTCGAGCTGGCGCAGTGGGCCGCCCCGGACCGCTGGCTCGACGGCGAGCACGACATCGAGGTCGGCGACCGCGTGCTCCGCGCCGTGCCCACCCCCGGCCACACCGCCGGCCACTTCGTCTTCGCCGACGAGGCCGAGGGGGTCCTGTTCGCCGGCGACCACGTCCTGCCCACGATCACCCCCTCGGTCGGCTTCGAGCTGGTCTTCGCCGACGACCCGCTCGGCGACTTCCTCGGCTCGCTGCACCGGGTCCGCGAGCTGCCGGACCTGCGGCTGCTGCCCGCCCACGGCGCGGTGGCCGAGAGCTCGCACCAGCGCGTGGACGAGCTGTTGGCGCACCACGACCACCGGCTGGACCTCTGCATCGCCGCCGTCGACCCGGCCGGCTCCTCGGCGTACGACGTGGCCCAGCGGCTCACCTGGACCCGCCACGAGCGGCACTTCGACGAGCTCGACGTCTTCAACGGCGCGATGGCCACGATGGAGACGCTGGTCCACCTCGACCTGCTGGTCCGCCGGGGCCGGCTGAGCGTGGACGAGGTCGACGGGGCCCGGGTCTACCGCCCGCTGCCCTGAGCATCCGGACCGCAAAGTTCCGGTGCTGGACCAGGTCGAACGGCACCGGGTTGGGCGCGTGGAGGTGCGTCCGGAACTGATCCAGCGGCGGCCTCGACCATCCGGGCCCGCTGATGTCACAGATCCGGGACGGCCGGTGTCTCCATGGCGAACCGACCCACAGGAGGACACCATGACCACCACCCAGCACCCCACCGACGTCGACGCCGCCCGTCGCGAGGCCGCCCGGGTCCCGCTCGAGGTCCCGCCGACGCTGTTCGGCCGGGCGATGGCGTGGTACTCCCGCCGCGCGTACGGCGACGTGCTCGACACCGGGCTCGCCCTGCTCCACAACCGCAAGGTCCTCAAGGCGGTGATGGGGTTCGAGCGCCGGGTCGCCGGCTGGAAGGCCCTCGACGCCGACCTGAAGACCCTGGCCCAGATGGCGTCGGCCGCGGCGATCGGCTGCAGCTGGTGCGTCGACTTCGGCTGGTACGCCGCGCACAGCGAGGGGCTCGACGTCAGCCGCCTCGAGGAGGTTCCGCGGTGGCGCGAGTCCGACGTGTTCACGCCGCTCGAGCGCGACGTCATGGAGTACGCCGAGGCGATGACCGCCACCCCGCCCGAGGTCACCGACGAGCTGGCCGGCCGGCTGCGCGACGCCCTCGGTGACGAGGCGTTCGTGGAGCTGACCATGATGGTGGCCGTGGAGAACGAGCGCTCGCGGTTCAACAGCGCCCTCGGCCTCACCAGCCAGGGGTTCAAGGACCGCTGCGAGCTGCGTCGGTGACGGGGGACCACGTGGAGCAGGGGACCGACGCCTTCGCCGAGCACCGCTCGCTGCTGTTCACGGTCGCCTACGAGATGCTCGGCAGCGCCGCCGACGCCGAGGACGTCGTCCAGGAGTCGTGGGTGCGGTGGTCGGAGGTCGACAAGGCCCGGGTGCGCGACCCCCGCGCGTACCTCGTCCGCATCGTCACCCGGCAGGCGCTCAACCACCTGCGCACGCTGGAGCGACGGCGGGAGCGGTACGTCGGCCCCTGGCTGCCCGAGCCGCTGCTCACCGCGCCCGACGTGGCCGACGACGTCGAGCTCGCCGACTCGGTGTCGCTGGCGATGCTCGTCGTGCTCGACACGTTGAGCCCGCTCGAGCGCGCGGTCTTCCTGCTCCGCGAGGTCTTCGGCTTCGGGTACGACGAGGTGGCGGAGGCGACCGGCCGGAGCACGGCGGCGGTCCGCCAGCTGGCGCACCGGGCCCGCGAGCACGTGCAGGCCCGCCGTCCCGGCACGATCCCGGCCGGTGAGCTCGAGAAGGTGACCACGTCGTTCTTCGCCGCGGCCGCGACGGGCGACCTCCAGCAGCTGATGGACCTCCTCGCTCCTGACGTCGTGCTGCTCTCCGACGGCGGCGGCAAGGTGAAGGCGGCGCTGAACCCGATCCGCGGCGCGGAGAAGGTCGCCCGGTTCCTCCTGGCCGTCACGCCCACGGGCGCGCAGGCCGAGGTCGACGTCCTCGCGGTCAACGGGGCGCCGGCGCTGGTCGTCCGCATCGACGGCCGCATCGACACGGTGGCGACCGGGGTGATGGCCGACGGGCGGATCGCCGAGCTGCTCGTCGTCCGCAACCCCGACAAGCTGCGGCGGCTCGAGGAGGAGCACCACCTCAGCCGCCGGTGAGACACCCCGCGCACCCAGAAGGCCCGCGGTGTAGGTTCGGCTCCGAACGACAGGGGAGCGCCACCGGGCGCTGAGAGTGCGGGAACGGCCGCAGACCCTCGAACCTGCTCCGGCTAGCACCGGCGAAGGAAGTCGAGCTCTTCCCGCGCACGCGCGGGACCCTCCCAGAGGAACCGGGAGACGAACCATGAAGCTGAGGACGACGGCCCTGCTCGGCACCACGGCACTGCTGGCGGTCGCCGGGTGCTCGGTGACCGGCGGGTCCGAGGACGACAGCGCCACCGACGACACCACCGTCACCCTGCTGACCCACGACTCCTTCGCGCTCCCCGACGAGCTGCTCGCGGAGTTCGAGGAGCACAGCGGCCTGACGCTCGAGGTGGTGCGCAGCGGGGACGCCGGCTCGCTCACCAACCAGCTCGTGCTGAGCAAGGACGAGCCGGTCGGCGACGCGGTGTTCGGCATCGACAACACCTTCGCCAGCCGGGCGGTCGACGCCGGTGTGCTGGCGGAGCACGTCCCGGACGAGCTGCCGGGCTCGGCCGCCGACCACGCCCTCGACGGCGACGGCGCCGACCGGTTGACGCCGGTCGACTGGGGCGACGTCTGCGTGAACGTCGACGACACCTGGTTCCGCGAGAACGACGTGCCGGCGCCGAAGACCCTCGACGACCTCACGGAGCCGGCGTACCGCGACCTCTTCGTCACCCCGGCGCCGAACAGCTCGTCGCCCGGGTTCGCCTTCCTGCTCGCCACCATCGGGGAGTACGGCGAGGACGGCTGGCAGGAGTACTGGCAGCGGCTCGTCGACAACGGCGTCCGTGTCGTGGCCGGCTGGACCGACGCCTACGAGGTCGACTTCACCGCCGGTGGTGGCGGGGGCGACCGCCCGATCGTGCTTTCGTACAACTCCTCGCCGCCGTTCACGATCCCCGAGGGGGGCAAGCGGCCCACGACGAGCGCGCTGCTCGACACCTGCTTCCGCCAGGTGGAGTACGCCGGGGTGCTCGAGGGTGCCGACAACCCCGAGGGGGCCCAGGAGGTCGTGGACTTCCTCGTCTCGCCGGAGGTCCAGGCGGCCCTGCCGGACTCGATGTACGTCTTCCCGGTCGACGACTCCGTCGAGCTGCCGCCGCTCTGGGCGAAGTGGGCCGAGCCGGCGCCGGCGCCGGTCGAGGTCGACCCGGAGGCGATCTCCGAGCACCGCGAGGAGTGGCTCCGCGAGTGGAGCGACGTCACGAGCTGACACGGGGACGACGGTGAGCGGGAAGCGGTACGTCGCGGCCGGGGTGGCCGCGGGCGCCGTGCCGCTCGCCGTCCTCCTCGTCTTCTTCGTCGTCCCGCTCGCCGGCATGCTCGAGCGGGGCTTCGTCGTCGACGGCCGGCTCGACCTCGGTCCGGCCCTCTCCACGCTCGGCCGGAGCCGGGTCCTCGGTGCGCTGTGGTTCACGCTCTGGTCCGCGACGGTCGCGACGGCGCTGACGCTGCTGCTCGGCGTACCGACCGCCTATGCCCTGCACCGGCTGGCGGTCCCGGGTCGACGGGTCCTGCGCGCGGTGGTCACCGTGCCGTTCGTGCTGCCCACGGTGGTGGTCGGTGTCGCCTTCCGCACGCTGCTCGCGCCGTCGGGGCCCCTCGGCTTCCTCGGCCTGGACGGCACCCCCACCGCCATCGTCGCCGCGCTGGTCTTCTTCAACGTCTCGATCGTGGTCCGCACCCTCGGCCCGTGGTGGGACTCCCTGGACCCGCGCCGGGCGCAGGCTGCGGCCGCCCTCGGCGCCTCGCCGCTGCAGGTGCTCCGGACCGTCACGCTGCCGGCGATGCTGCCGCCGGTGCTGTCGGCGGCCAGCGTGGTGTTCCTCTTCTGCGCCACTGCCTTCGGTGTCGTGCTGACGTTGGGCGGGGTGCGGTACTCCACCGTCGAGACCGAGATCTACCTGCTCACCACCCAGTTCCTCGACCTGCCGGCCGCAGCCGCCCTGTCGGTGCTCCAGCTGGTCGTGGTGGTCGGGCTGCTGACGGTGTCGGGCCGCGCGCGCCGCCACCGCGAGCAGCCCCTCGACCGCCTGCGCACGACGCGCGCCCGGCGGGCGACCAGGTCCGACCTCCTCGTCCTCGGGGTGACCACCCTGACCGTCCTGCTGGTGCTCGCGCCGGTGGCAGCTCTCGTGGCGCGGTCGTTCCAGGCCGACGGCGAGTGGTCGACCGCCCACTACCGCGCGCTCGGCGACGCCGACGCGGGCTCCGGCGCGGCCGTCCCGGTGACGACCGCGCTCGCCAACTCGCTGCGGGTCGCGGTCGACGCCACGGTGCTGGCGCTCGCGCTCGGGGTGGTCGTCGCGGTGCTGGTCACGCGGCGGGCCACCCGGCCGTCCGCACGGCGGGCCCTCGCGCTCTTCGACGCGGCGTTCATGCTCCCGCTCGGCGTCTCGGCGGTGACCATCGGCTTCGGGTTCCTCGTCGCCCTCGACGAGCCGCCCCTCGACCTTCGGGGGAGCCCCTGGCTGGTTCCGGTCGCGCAGGCGATGGTCGCCCTGCCGCTGGTGGTGCGGGCGCTGGTGCCGGTGCTGCGGAGCGTCGACGACCGGCAGCGGCAGGCGGCGGCCTCGCTGGGGGCGGGCCCGTTCCGGGTGCTGGCCACCATCGACCTCCCGGTCGCCTGGCGGCCGGTGCTCGCCGCAGCCGGGTTCGCCTTCGCGGTCTCGTTGGGGGAGTTCGGCGCAACGAGCTTCCTCGCACGCCCCACGACCCCGACGCTCCCGGTGCTGATCTACGACCTGATCGGGCGGCCGGGCGGCGACGCGTTCGGGGCCGCCCTGGCTGCCTCGGTCCTGCTCGGTGCGGTCACCGTCGCGGTCACCGCCGCCGTCGAACGGCTCCGCGTGCCCGGTGTGGGAGCGTTCTGAGATGCCCGACGCCGGCCTCGAGGTCACCGACCTCACCGTCACCTTCGAGCGCACGAAGGCGGTCGACGACGTGACCCTCGCGCTCCCGGAAGGCGAGGTGCTCGCGGTGCTCGGCCCCTCCGGCTGCGGGAAGTCGACGCTGCTCCGGGCGGTCGCCGGGCTCGAGCGCCCCTCTGCGGGACGCGTCCGGTTCGGCGGGGAGGACGTGACCGGGGTGCCGACCCACCGCCGCGGGTTCGCGCTGATGTTCCAGGACGGCCAGCTGTTCCCGAACCTCGACGTCGCCGGCAACGTCGCCTACCCGCTCCGGCTCCGCCGGGTGCCGCGCGGCGAGCGCCGGCGGCGGGTGGCCGAGCTGCTCGAGCTGGTCGGCCTCGCCGGACAGGGCGAGCGGCGGCCGACCACCCTGTCGGGCGGAGAGCGTCAGCGGGTCGCGCTGGCCCGTGCGCTCGCCGTGCACCCACGGCTGCTCCTCCTCGACGAGCCGCTCTCCGCTCTGGACCGGGGGCTCCGCGAGCGGCTCGCGGCCGACCTCCACGACATCCTGCGCGCCGAGCGGACCACCGCGGTGCTGGTGACCCACGACCACGACGAGGCCTTCGCGGTCGCGGACCGGCTCGCCGTGATGCGGGCCGGCCGGCTCGTCCAGCAGGGCACGCTGGAGGAGGTCTGGCGCCACCCGGCCGACGCGGACACCGCGAGGTTCCTCGGCTACGCCGCGGTCGTCGACCGGTCCGCGGCGGAGGTGCTCCTCGCGGGGGCAGCGGACGGCGACGGCCGGCTCGCCCTCCGTCGCTCCGCCCTCCGGCTCGACCCGGAGGGTGCGGTCCACGGGCAGGTGACCTCCGCCCGGGTCACCGCCGAGCTCACCCGGCTCGTCGTCGCGGTCGACGGCGTGCCCAGCGTCGACGAGCTCGACGCGGTGGCCGGGCTCGACGTCGCCGTACGGGCGGGGCAGCGGGTGCGGCTCCGGGTGGACCCGACGCGGACGGCACCCGTCGGCCGTCCGTCGGATCCTCCTGCCGACCGATCCGGGGCTCCGCTGTGACCACCGCCATAGGGCCGTACGGCGAGCGGGCGGCCGCGCCCCGCCGGGACGGCGTCCGGGTTCCCTAGACTGTCCCGTCATGAGCCGGTCGACGTCGAGCGTGGCCCCCGAGGCGCCGCCCGCCGTCAAGCCGCGGCCCGCCTACGGGATGCTCGTCGGGGTCGCCGTGGTCACCGGCCTGGTCGCCGTCGTGGTCTCCCAGGCGCTCGACGAGCGGCTCCGCGACCCCGAGGGGTTCCTGGGCCCTGCCTGGTTCCGGCTGCCCGCGATGGTCCTCGGCGCCTTCCTGATCGACGTCGTCCCGCGCTCCCTGTGGCGCGCGCGGCACCGGATGCGCTCGGTGCTCGACGAGGCCCGCACGCTGGTCCGTGAGCACTGGACCAAGGAGCGCATCGCCTGCGTCGCGATCGGGCTGACCAGCTTCTACGTCACCTACGTCGGCTACCGGAACCTCAAGAACTACCTGCCGCGGTTCTACGACTCGATGCAGGACCCGCTCCTGCACAAGCTCGACCTCTGGCTCTTCTTCGGCAACGAGCCGGCGACGGTGCTCCACAACATCCTGGGCCAGACCTGGGCGGCGCACTTCTTCGCCTTCATCTACCTGCTCTACCTGCCGCTGGCCCCGCTCACGGTCGTCACCTGGCTGGTGTGGTCGCGGAACATCACCTACGGCTACTGGTACGCCACCACCAACTGCCTCACGTGGGCGCTCGGGACGATCAGCTACTACATGATCCCGACGATGGGGCCGATCTTCTGGTACCCGTGGCTCTACCGGGACCTCGAGGAGACCGGTGTCACCGACCTCCAGAACTCCCTGTGGAACGGGCGCCAGGACGTCCGGTTCCCGCTGAACCCCTTCAGCGACTCGATCCAGAGCGTCGCCGGCTTCGCCTCGCTGCACACCGCGCTCACGCTGGCGATCGCCCTCTGCGCGCACTACACCGTCCGCAACGCGCTCATCCGCTGGTCGGCCTGGACCTTCTGCGTGCTGACCATGATCTCGACGCTCTACTTCGGCTGGCACTACGTCGCCGACGTCTTCGGCGGGATCGTCATCGCGGTGCTCTCGGTGTGGCTCGGCGGCATCGCCACCGGTCAACGGTTCGAGCGGTGGGGGCTCCGATCACACCCGACCACCAGCTCCTCCGCCGTACCTCTCGAGGAGACCGAGGGCTGACTGACCGTCGGGGAGCGCCCGGTGGACCCGGCATTTTCCCCTTCGAATCCGCTCTCGGCTCCCTTTCCATACGGGCCGATTGGGGTATGCTCCGACTATCCGGAGATCCGGGGGGGTCTCCACCGAGCAGAGCGGGACCAGCTCGAGCAGCTGGTTCGAGAGGAAGTGAGTCGGGGGTCCGTATCCCACCCCTCGTCGTTCAGTCCCACGCACTGCTCAGGGTGCTGTCCTAGCCTCCCAATGGGACAGAACCCAGAGGTCCCGTCCGAGCCTCCCAATCGGGCGGGACCTCATCCATTTTTCTGGCGTGACCACTCCGCCGGCCTCGCGGCGCGCCTGCCCGGCGCGTCCACCGCTACGTCCGCGCGCCGAAGTTACACTGGTGTAGTTCGTCAACCCGACACGCCGTGGATTCGAGAAAATCTTGAGAAAGTTGTTCCGTCTGTGACTCCTGAGCACTAACGTGACGTCGACCAGCCGCCGGGGAAGCGGCTGGTACCACGCCGAGAGGGAGTCATGCGATCCACGGAGCCCCGTGCCGGGCGAGCTGTCCGCCGCCCGGTCCCGGCCGGTTCCGCGGTCGCCCCTCGAGGTTGGCGCCGGGCCCTGGCCACGCTCACCGGGCTGGCCACCGGCCTGGCCACCGCGCTCGCCCTCCTCGTGACCCCGACCGCGCTCGCCGCCCCCGGTGACGGGTCGGACGACGGCGCGGGCGGCTCGGACAGCTCGGTCCCGACCCGCCGCGACGTCGAGCGGGCCCGGGAGCGGGCGTCGGAGGCTGCCTCCGACGTCGCCTCCGTCCAGGCGCTGCTGGCCCGCGCCGACGCCGAGCTCGAGGCCGCCTCGATCCGGGCCGCCCAGGCCTACGAGGCCTACAACGGCGCCCGCTGGGAGCTCGGGCAGGCGGAGAAGGCGCTCCGGCAGGCCCGCCAGGAGGCCCGGACCGCCGACCGCAGGGTCGCCGGCCAGCGGCAGCGGCTCGCCGTGCTCGTGGCCTCGACGTACGAAGGGGGCGGCGGGCTGACCACCGTCGACGCCGTCCTCGGCTCCGAGGGGCCCGAGGGGCTGATGAGCAGGCTGCTCAGCCACGAGGGCGCGTCGTCGTCGCTCGACGCGCAGTACCAGCGGTTCACCGCCGTCTCCGCCCTCGCCGACGCCTTCCGCGCCGGGGCCGGGGAGGCGCTCGAACGGCAGCGCGCGGCGACCGAGGCCGCCGAGGAGTCGCGCCGGGCGGCAGAGGCGGCCGCGGCGGACGCGCAGGCCACCGCCACCGCGGTCGCAGCGGAGAAGGACCGGCTCGTCGCCCGGCTGGCCGAGCTCGAGGGCATCTCGGTGAAGCTCGCGCGGAAGCGGCAGCAGGCGCTCGAGGAGCAGGCCCGCGAGGCCGCCGCGCTCGAGGCCGAGAAGGAGGCCCGCCGGCAGGCCCGGCGTGAGGCCCGCCGCGAAGCCGGTTCTGAGCAGCCGACCGCCCCCGCGCAGGACGAGCGGCAGGGCTCCGACCCCGCGCCGGACCCTGAACCTGAACCTGACCCTGCGCCGGACCCGGCGCCCGAGCCGCCGTCCGCCCCGCCTCCCGCCGGGGGCGCATCGAAGGTGCTCGCCTTCGCGCGCGCCCAGCTGGGCGAGCCCTACGTCTGGGGTGCGGCCGGCCCGACGTCGTGGGACTGCTCCGGCCTCACCATGCGGGCGTGGCAGCAGGCCGGGGTCTCGCTCCCGCACTACTCGGTCGCGCAGTACGACGCCACCACGCCGATCTCGTCGTCCGACCTCCGCCCCGGCGACCTCGTCTTCTGGGGGTCGAGCAGCGACCCGGGGTCGATCCACCACGTGGCGCTCTACCTCGGCGACGGGATGATCATCCATGCGCCGCGGACCGGGCGGCCGGTGTCCATCGACTCGATGTACTACTGGGTGCCGCCGAACTTCTTCGGACGTGTCTGACCAGCCACCTGCCGGATGGTTTGGACGAGCGACCAAGACGACAACATGTCGGCATGGCAGCTGACACCGATGTGGCCGCGGACGTCCGGGTCGACGTCGCCGCGCTGACCTCGCTCCTCGACGGCCGCTACCGGGGCGTCCGGGAGTCCGTCCGCAAGAACCTCGCCGAGCGCAGCCACGTGCTCCGGCTCGCCGAGACGCTGAGCACCGAGGAGTACCGCGAGCTGGTCAAGGACCAGGTGGTCGAGCTCGCCGCGACCGGCCAGACCGGCTACGGCTTCCCGAAGGAGTACGGCGGCGGTGGCGATATCGGCGCCTCCGTGGCGGCGTTCGAGACCTCGGCCTTCGGGGACCTGTCGGTCGTCGTGAAGCTCGGGGTCCAGTTCGGGCTGTTCGGCGG
The DNA here is from genome assembly GCF_008087345.1 of Nocardioides caldifontis. GTDB lineage: Bacteria > Actinomycetota > Actinomycetes > Propionibacteriales > Nocardioidaceae > Marmoricola_A > Marmoricola_A caldifontis. Next base: position 1,105,860 of record NZ_VHIB01000001.1, read on the forward strand.
CGCGATCCTCCAGCTCGGCACCAAGCGGCACCACGACGAGCTGCTCGAGCGCACCATCACCGGTGAGGTCATGGGCTGCTTCGCCATGACCGAGACCGGCCACGGCTCCAACGTCCAGGCGATCGGGACGACCGCGACCTACGACCCTGCCACGCAGGAGTTCGTGATCCACACACCCGACGATTCTTGTCGCAAGGACTACATCGGCAACGCAGGCATGCACGCGCACTACGCGGCTGTCTTCGCCCAGCTCGTGGTGGGCGGCGAGCGGCGCGGCGTGCACGCGCTCGTCGTCCGGCTGCGGGACGACGACGGCACCGTCCGGCCGGGGATCCGTATCGAGGACTGCGGCCGCAAGATCGGGCTCAACGGCGTCGACAACGGCCGGATCTGGTTCGACCAGGTCCGGGTGCCGCGCGAGGCGCTGCTGGACAACTACGCCACGGTCTCCGAGGACGGCGTCTACTTCTCCGAGATCGAGAACCCAGACCGGCGGTTCTTCACGATGCTCGGCACGCTGGTGCAGGGGCGGGTCTGCGTCGGCGGCGCCGCCGTCAACGCCGCGAAGGTCGCGCAGGTCATCGCCGTGCACCACGCCGTCCGGCGCCGTCAGTTCGGCTCGCCGGGGACGGACCAGGAGGAGCTCCTCCTCGACTACGGCCAGCACCAGCGGAGGCTCCTGCCCGCGCTGGCCCGCACGTACGCCCTGCACTTCGCGCAAGAGCGCGTCGCCGCCGACCTGCACCGCGTCTTCTCCGACCCGGAGAACTCCTCCGAGCGGCGCCGGAGGGCGCTCGAGTCGCGCGCCGCGGCCACCAAGGCGCTCGCGACCTGGCACGCCAGCCGGACCATCCAGGAGTGCCGCGAGGCCTGCGGTGGCGCCGGTTACCTGTCGATCAACCGGTTCGACGCGCTGCGCGCCGACACCGACGTCTTCACGACCTTCGAGGGCGACAACACGATCCTGCTCCAGCTCGTCGCGAAGGGGCGGCTCACCGACCTCCGCGACGACTTCGGGGCGCTCGACCAGCTCGGCACCGCGCGCTACGTGGCCGGGATCGCCCTGGAGACCGTCGTCGAGCGCACCGCGATGCGCCAGCTGCTCGAGCGGCTGCGGGACGCCGTCCCCAACCGTGCCGAGGGCGACCCGGACGCCGGGCTGCTCGACCCGGCGTGGCAGCTGTCGATGTTCCGGTGGCGCGAGGACCACATGACCCAGTCGGTCGCGCGCCGGATCCAGAACGGCGTCACCCGCGGCGGCGACGCCGTCGAGGTCTTCAGCCGCGCGCAGGACCACGTGATCGCGTCGGCGTGGGCGCACGCCGAGCGGCTGGTGCTCGAGGCGTTCCTGACCAAGCTCGACAACATGCCGGACGGCACGAACCGCCAGGTGCTCAACATGGTCTGCGACCTGTTCGCCCTGTCCGCGATCGAGCAGGACCGGGCCTGGTTCCTCGAGCACGGCCGGCTCTCGACCCAGCGGTCGAAGGCGATCACCTCGATGGTCAACGAGCTGTGCCGCAAGCTCCGGCCGCACGCGGTCGACCTGGTCGACGCGTTCGGGGTGCCGCGCGAGATGCTCCGCACGGACCTGTTCTGACCGCATCGGCGCGCCACGAGGGGCGGCTCAACACTCCCTGACGCGCGCGATAGGAGGGACGGGGGTCAGTGGGCGTGGCCCGACTGACCCTTGTTCGCCTCCTCCTCCTTGAACCGCTCGAAGGAGGCGCGGACCTCGGCCTCGGCCTCGGTGCGGCCGACCCACTCCGCGCCCTCGACCGACTTGCCGGGCTCGAGGTCCTTGTAGACCTCGAAGAAGTGCTGGATCTCGAGCCGGTCGAACTTCGACACGTGGTCGATGTCGCGGAGGTGCTCCAGCCGCGGGTCGGTGGCCGGCACGCACAGCACCTTGTCGTCGCCGCCGGCCTCGTCGGTCATCCGGAACATGCCGATCGCGCGGCACTTGATGAGGCAGCCGGGGAAGGTCGGCTCCTGGAGGATCACCATCGCGTCGAGAGGGTCGCTGTCGAGACCGAGGGTGTTCTCGATGTAGCCGTAGTCGGCGGGGTACTGCGTCGAGGTGAACAGCGTCCGGTCGAGGCGGATGCGCCCGGTCTCGTGGTCGACCTCGTACTTGTTGCGCTGCCCCTTCGGGATCTCCACCAGGACGTCGAACTCCACAGTCATCCTCCAGCAGGTCGGGGTCGGCCGTTCTCGGCGCAGGTCGTGTCGCAGGCGCCGTACGCACGCAAGGGTGCCCCCGGCCGCGTCGGCTAGTCTCCCGCAGAATCCGCGCACCTCCTAACCGGAAGGGGACCGGGCATGCCCGAAGGTGACCGACCCCACTCCCGGAAGGGGTGGCGCCGGGTCCTCCGCCCGAACCTCCGGGTCGCCGGCACGGTGCTCGTGGTCCTGGTCCTGGTGGCCGCCGGAGCGGCGTACTGGCTCGACCTCGGCGCCCGCTGGGGGATCAGCCCCGACCCGGTGGGCGACCCGGCCGCGGTGCCGCCGCCCCCGGGGCTGGAGCTGCCGGAGCCCGAGCCGGCCGCGCCGGTCGCCCAGCAGCTGCCGAGCTCGGCGGTCGACGCCCGCGCGGTCCGCGACGCCCTCGGCCGGCTGCCGAAGGACCGCCGCATGGGGCGGCGCTTCGCCGTCGTGGTCGCGGACGGGACCGGCCGCCCCGTCGTCGACCTCGGGCCCGACGTGGTCATCCCCGCCTCGACGCTGAAGATCCTCACCTCCGTCGCCGCCGTCGAGGTGCTCGGGCCGGAGCACCGGTTCACCACGTCGACCACGCTCTCCGGCGACCGGCTCACGCTCGTCGGCGGCGGAGACCCGCTGCTGGCGCGCCGGGCCGACCCGGACGAGTACCCCGCCGAGGCCGACCTCGCCACGCTCGCCCGTCGGACCGCGGCGGCGCTGCGCGCCGAGGGGCGCTCGCGGGTGCGGCTCAGCTACGACACCTCGCTGTTCAGCGGGCCGTCGGTGAACCCGCGCTGGGAGCCGGGCTACGTGCCGAGCGAGGTCAGCCCGGTCGTCGCGCTCTGGGCCGACGAGGGCGAGCCGGCGCCGGGCGAGGACCGGGCCGGCGACCCGGCGGTGGACGCCGCGCGCGCCTTCGTCGCCGAGCTCCGCGCCCAGGGGATCACGGTCCGCGGGCGGCCGCGGCCGGGCGCCGCGCCGGCCGGCGGCGAGCAGCTCGCGACGGTGGAGAGTGCCGAGCTCGTCGAGGTCGTCCAGCACCTGCTGGAGACCAGCGACAACAACGTGACCGAGGTGCTCGCCCGCCACGTCGCGATCGGGCGGGGCAGCCCGGGCAGCTTCGTCGACGGCGCGCGCGAGGTCACCGCGGTCCTCGACGAGCTGGGGATCGACACCCGCGGCATGCGGATCCACGACGGCAGCGGCCTGTCGCGGCACAACCGGGTGCCGGTGCAGACCCTCGTCGAGGCCCTCGCCACCGCCGCCGACCGCGAGCACCCCCTCCTCGGCGGGGTCGTCGAAGGGTTCCCCGTCGCGGGCTTCACCGGCTCGCTGTCCTACCGCTTCTCCACCCTCGACGGACGGGCGGAGCCCGGCCTGGGCCGCGCCCGCCTCAAGACCGGCACGCTGACCGGCGTCCACGGGTACGCCGGCGTGGTGGTCGGCCGGGACGGGTCGGTGATGTTGCTGGTGGCCGTCGCGGACCGCGTCCGCCCGCCGCAGACGCTCTTCGCCCGCGACCAGCTCGACCGGGTGGCCGCGGCCCTCGCGGGCTGCGCCTGCCACGCCGCCGGCTGACGGGGTCGTGCGTACGCTCGCCCCATGAGCAGCAGCGGGCAGATGGTCGACTGGAACCTGGCCGTGGCCACCGCCACCCGGATGGCCGGCCAGGGGCCGGACGTCTCGCGCGCCGAGGCCGACGAGGTGGTCGCCGAGCTGCGTGAGGGCGCGGCCCGCTCGACCCCGCTGGTGCGGGAGTACACCGGCCTCACCGCCGAGGCGGGCACCGCGCCCGTGCTGGTGGTCGACCGTGGCGGGTGGATCCAGGCGAACGCCGACGCGTTCTCGCAGGTCATGGGGCCGGTCGTCGAGAAGCTCCAGCAGCGCAAGGGCGCCCCGAGCGGGCTCACCGAGCTGGTCGGCTCACGCGTGACCGGGCTCGAGGCCGGGGCGCTCCTCGGGTTCCTGGCCGGCAAGGTGCTCGGCCAGTTCGACCCCTTCCACACTCCCGGCGACGGCTCCTCCGACATCGGCAGGCTGCTGCTGGTCGCCCCCAACATCGTCCAGGCCGAGCGCGAGATCGGCGCCGACCCCACCGACTTCCGGCTCTGGGTCTGCCTCCACGAGGAGACCCACCGGGTCCAGTTCACCGCCGTGCCGTGGATGCGCGACCACCTCCAGTCCCAGATCGACCTGCTCGTCGACGGCGTCGAGGTCGACCCCGGGAAGCTGGCCGCGATGCTCGGCGACGCGGTGAAGCGCGCCGGTGACCTGGTGACGGGGCGCGGCGAGGCCAGCCTGATCGACCTGTTCGCGACCCCCGCGCAGCGCGAGGTCATCGACCGGGTCACCGGCGTGATGTCGCTGCTCGAGGGCCACGCCGACGTCGTGATGGACGGCGTGGGCCCGACCGTCATCCCGTCGGTCAAGGAGATCCGGGCCAAGTTCAACCGCAGGCGCAAGGGCGCCGGCTCCCTCGACCGGCTGCTGCGGCGGCTGCTCGGGCTGGACGCCAAGATGGCGCAGTACCGCGACGGCGCGCACTTCGTCCGCACCGTCGTCCGCGACGTCGGCATGGACGGGTTCAACAAGGTGTGGGTCGAGCCGGACCACCTCCCCAGCAAGGAGGAGATCGCCGAGCCGCTCGCCTGGGTCCGACGGGTCCACGGCTGACGGCGTGGGACCGGATCCTGCGGTCGCCGCGGTCCGCCTCGCCGTACGCCGGGAGCTGGAGGGGCACGAGGGCGACGTTCTGGTGGCGTGCTCGGGCGGCGCGGACTCCCTCGCTCTGCTCGCCGCCACGGTCTTCGAGACCCGTCGCACCGGCCGCCGTGTCGTCGGGGTGACCGTCGACCACGGGCTGCAGGAGGGCTCGGCCGAGCATGCGACCGCGGTCGCCGGCCTGATGGCGCGGCTCGGCGTCGACGAGACGATGACGGCCCGGGTGCGCGTGGACGCCCCGGGCATCGGCCCCGAGGCCGCCGCGCGCCAGGCGAGGTACGCCGCGCTCGGGCAGGCCGCCGCACACCTCGGGGCGCCGCTGGTGCTGCTCGGCCACACCGCCGACGACCAGGCCGAGACGGTGCTGCTCGGGCTGACCCGCGGCTCCGGGGGCCGGTCGATCGCCGGGATGCGCCGCCGGTACGTCGAGGGTGGCGTGGCGTTCGTCCGCCCGCTGCTCGACGTCACCCGCGCGCAGACCGAGCAGGCGTGCCGGGCCGAGGGGATCGAGCCCTGGCAGGACCCGCACAACCACGACCCGCGGTTCACCCGCTCCCGGCTGCGCCACCGCGTGCTGCCGGTGCTCGAGGAGGAGCTCGGCCCCGGTGTCTCCGCCGCGCTGGCCAGGACCGCGGACCTGCTGCAGCAGGACGTCGCCGCCCTCGACGAGCTCGCCGACGAGCTCCACCGCGCGGCCCGGACGGCCGACGGCGGCCTCGACGTGGCCTCCCTCGCCGCCGCGCCCGTCGCGCTGCGCACCCGGGTGCTCCGCGCCGCCGCGGTCGGGGCCGGCTGCCCGTCGTCCGAGCTGTTCCGGGTGCACGTCGAGGCGCTCGCCTCCCTGGTGCCCCGGGGGAGGGGCCGCGAGGTGCAGCTCCCCGGCCACGTGTCGGCCGCCGTCGACGGCGACGGCACCCTCCGGTTCCGGAGCACCCGTCCGGGCGCCGGGGACGGTGTGGCAGGCTGACCGCCGTGGACGCTGAGCACGTGCCGGGCGAGCTGGTCGACATCCTCTACACCGAGGAGGACATCCAGCGACGGCTGGCGGAACTGGCCGCCGAGATCGAGCGTGACTACGCCGGCCAGGACGTCCTCCTGGTGGGGGTCCTCAAGGGCGCGGTGATGGTGATGGCCGACCTCGCCCGGGCGCTCGGACGCCACGTCGAGATGGACTGGATGGCGGTCTCGTCGTACGGCTCGGGGACGAAGTCCTCCGGCGTCGTGCGGATCCTCAAGGACCTCGACACCGACATCAACGGCCGCCACGTGCTGATCGTCGAGGACATCATCGACACCGGGCTGACGCTGTCGTGGCTGGTCTCGAACCTCCGCTCGCGCGGCCCCGCGTCGGTCGAGATCTGCACCCTGCTGCGCAAGCCTGACGCGCTCCAGATGACGGTCGACGTGAAGTACGTCGGCTACGACATCCCCAACGCCTTCGTCGTGGGCTACGGCCTCGACTACGCCGAGAACTACCGCAACCTCCGTTCGATCGGCACCCTGGCCCCCTCGGTCTACTCCTGACAACGGCCGCGGTCAGGTGCGCGCGAAGCGGCGGGATCCGCTGCGTGTCCGTTGCCGCTCCCGTGTAACGTCGTTACCCATCGAGGTTCATCTGGCAGGAGGGCGGGGCACGGGCCCCGGTACATGGACGTGAAGCGCATCATCCGCGGTCCCTGGTTCTGGATCGTCGTCGCGGTGGTCGGCGTGCTGGTGGCGCTGCAATTCCTCGCCCCCAACGGTGGCTACGACGAGGTCGACACCGCCGAGATCACGAAGTTCATCAAGGACGGCGACGTCAAGGAGATCACCTTCGTCGACGGTGACCAGGAGATCCGCGCGACGCTGAACGGCGACGACGAGCGCAAGGTCACCTCGCAGTGGGTCGCCGGCCAGCAGGAGCCGATCGTCGCCCTCGCCCAGGAGCAGTTCGAGGCCGGCAACATCGAGCACGTCGACTCCGAGAACCCGCAGCCGAGCCTGCTCGGCCAGCTGCTGGTGAGCATCATCCCCTTCGTCATCATCATCCTCCTGTTCCTCTTCCTGATGAACCAGGTGCAGGGCGGCGGTGGCCGGGTCATGCAGTTCGCCAAGTCGAAGGCGAAGCTGATCAGCAAGGACATGCCGAAGACGACGTTCGCCGACGTCGCCGGCGCCCAGGAGGCGATCGAGGAGCTCGGCGAGATCAAGGAGTTCCTCCAGGAGCCGGCCAAGTTCCAGGCCGTCGGCGCCAAGATCCCCAAGGGCGTGCTCCTCTACGGCCCGCCCGGCACGGGCAAGACGCTCCTCGCCCGCGCGGTCGCCGGTGAGGCCGGCGTGCCGTTCTACTCGATCTCCGGCTCGGACTTCGTCGAGATGTTCGTCGGTGTCGGCGCCTCGCGCGTCCGCGACCTCTTCGAGCAGGCGAAGGAGAACGCCCCCGCGATCGTCTTCATCGACGAGATCGACGCCGTCGGCCGTCACCGCGGCGCCGGCATGGGCGGCGGCCACGACGAGCGCGAGCAGACGCTGAACCAGCTGCTCGTCGAGATGGACGGCTTCGACGTCCGCGGCGGCGTCATCCTCATCGCGGCGACCAACCGCCCCGACATCCTCGACCCGGCGCTGCTCCGCCCGGGCCGCTTCGACCGGCAGATCCAGGTCGACGCCCCCGACCTCGAGGGGCGCCACAAGATCCTCCAGGTGCACGCCCGGGGCAAGCCGATGGAGCCCGGCATCGACCTGATGTCGGTGGCCCGCCGCACCCCCGGCTTCACCGGTGCCGACCTGGCGAACGTCCTCAACGAGGCCGCGCTGCTCACCGCCCGCGCCGGCCAGAAGATGATCGACGCGGCCGCGCTCGACGAGGCGATCGACCGCGTGATCGCCGGCCCGCAGCGGCGCACCCGGCTGATGAGCGAGAAGGAGAAGCTCATCACCGCCTACCACGAGGGCGGCCACGCCCTCGTCGCCGCGGCGCTCCCCGGCACCGACCCGGTGCACAAGGTGACGATCCTGCCGCGCGGCCGGGCGTTGGGCTACACGATGGTGCTGCCCGACGAGGACAAGTACTCCCAGACCCGCTCGGAGATGCTCGACAAGCTCGCCTACATGCTCGGCGGGCGCGCTGCGGAGGAGATGGTCTTCCACGACCCGACCACCGGCGCCGGCAACGACATCGAGAAGGCGACGTCGCTCGCCCGGGCGATGGTCACGCAGTACGGCATGACCGAGCGGCTCGGCGCGATCCGGCTCGGCGACTCCAACGGCGAGCCGTTCCTGGGTCGCGACCTCGGCCACACCCGCAACTACTCCGAGGACGTCGCCGCGATCGTCGACGAGGAGACCAAGAAGCTCCTCGCCAACGCCCACCAGGAGGCCTTCGACATCCTCCAGGAGAACCGCGACGTGCTCGACGCGCTCGTGCTCGCGCTGCTGGAGAAGGAGACCCTCGACAAGGAGCAGGTGGCCGCGGTCTTCGCGCCGCTGCGCCGCCGTCCGGTGCGCCCGGCGTGGACCGGGTCGCCCACCCGTGAGCCGTCGCCGATCCCGCCGGTCGACGTGCCACCGCGGGCCGCCTCCAACGGCACCCGCGCCGAGGAGCCGACGGGGACCACGATCATCACCCCGCCGTCGTCCGGCGGGGACATCCACGGCACCCCGCCCCCGGCCGGCCCGGCCGCCTGAGGGGCTGACGACGGCCTGATGACGATCGACAAGGTGACGGTCCCGTCCTACGACGACGTGCCGGAGTTCGACCACGCCCGTGCCCAGGCGGCCGTGCGCGAGCTGCTCATCGCGATGGGGGAGGACCCAGACCGCGACGGGCTGCTCGACACCCCGGCCCGGGTCGCGCGCTCGTTCGAGGAGCTGGTCGCCGGGATCCGGCAGCGTCCCGAAGACGTGCTGGCCACCACCTTCGAGCTCGGCCACGACGAGATGGTGCTGGTCCGCGACATCGAGCTGTGGTCGCTCTGCGAGCACCACCTGGTGCCGTTCACCGGGGTGGCGCACGTCGGCTACATCCCTGCCGAGAGCGGCCGGATCACCGGGCTCTCCAAGCTCGCCCGGCTCGTCGACGTCTACGCCCGGCGGCCGCAGGTGCAGGAGCGGCTGACCACCCAGATCGCCGACTCGCTGATGGAGATCCTCGACCCGCGCGGCTGCATCGTGGTGGTCGAGGCCGAGCACCTCTGCATGACGATGCGCGGCGTGCGGAAGATGGGCGCGAAGACGATCACCTCCGCGATCCGCGGCATCATGCACAACGCGGCGACGCGCAGCGAGGCGATGAGCCTCATCATGCACGGCACCAGGTGAGCCGCCACTCTCCGGACGACTAGGGTCGCCCCGTGCACGGACAGCCGGAGCGGTACGTCGAGGGGCTGCCCCGTCCTGGCCGCTGCCTGGTCATGGGGGTCCTCAACGTCACCCCCGACTCCTTCTCCGACGGCGGCGACTACCTCGACCGCGACGCCGCCGTCCACCACGGGCTGGCGCTGCGCGGCCACGGCGCCGACCTCGTCGACGTGGGCGGGGAGTCGACCCGCCCCGGCGCCGAGCGGCCGTCGGAGGTCGAAGAGCTCCGGCGGGTGCTCCCGGTCGTCGCCGCCCTCGTGGAGGAGGGGCTGGTCGTCTCCGTCGACACCATGCGCGCCTCGGTGGCCCGTGCGGCCGTCGAGGCAGGGGCCCGGATCGTCAACGACGTCTCCGGCGGGCTCGCCGACCCGGCGATGCTGGCGACCGTCGCCGAGCTCGACGTGGCCTACGTGCTGATGCACTGGCGGGCCCACTCGGTGACCATGCAGCAGCACACCGACTACGACGACGTCGTCGAGGACGTCGCCGACGAGCTCTCCCGCCAGCTCGACGCCGCGGTCGCCGCCGGCGTCGCGTCAGAGCGGATCGCGATCGACCCTGGGATCGGCTTCTCGAAGACCGCCGACCAGAACTGGGAGGTCCTCGCGCGGCTCGACCGGCTCCACGCCCTGGGGCGGCCGGTGCTGGTCGCGACGAGCCGCAAGCGGTTCCTCGGTCACCTCCTCGCCGACGAGGACGGCACGTTGCGGGCGCCGAAGGAGCGCGACGCGGCGACGTCGGCGACCAGCGCGCTCGCGGCTGCCGCCGGGGCCTGGTGCGTCCGGGTGCACGACGTCCGCAGCTCCGCCGACGCCGTCCGGGTCGCCGCCCGGTGGCGCCCGGGGAACGCGGATGGCTGACCGGGGGACGCCCGACGAGCGGGCCGCGGTGCTGGCGACCCACGAGGCCTTCTACGCGGCCGTGGAGGCCGGCGACCTCGACCGGCTCGAGGAGCTGTGGACCGAGGAGCCGGACTCGGTGTGCGTGCACCCGGGGGCGCGGCCGATCCACGGCACCGCGGCGGTCCTGCGCAGCTGGGCGGTGGTCATGGCGACGCGGGAGTACGTCCAGTTCTTCCTCACCGACGTCGAGGTGACCGTGGCTGACGACGTGGCCGTCGTCACGTGCACGGAGAACGTCCTCACCGGTGAGGGCGGCGCGAGCACGGCGTTCCAGGGCGGACGTGGCCAGGCTCTCACCGCCTTGCGGCGTACGAGTGGGGGTTGGCGGTTGTGGTTGCACCAGTCCACGCCGGTAGGGTCAGAACCCATATGACCGAGACGACGCCCGACCCGACCGCGGCGGCGACGCCCGTGGGGGCGCAGCGCCTGCTCGACCGGCTGAGCATCACCGGCATCGAGGCGTTCGGCCACCACGGTGTGTTCGACTTCGAGCGCCGTGACGGCCAGCCGTTCGTCGTCGACCTCGTGCTCGGGGTCGACACGCGAGCGGCTGCCGCCAGCGACGACCTCGAGGACACCGTCGACTACGGCGCGCTCACCACGCGCGTCAAGGAGGCCGTGGAGGGCGACCCGGTCGACCTCGTCGAGACGGTCGCCCAGCGGGTCGCGGACGTCTGCCTCGCCGACGACCGGGTCGGCTGGGCCGAGGTGACCCTGCACAAGCCGCAGGCGCCGATCGACGCGACGTTCACCGACGTGGCGCTCACGATCCACCGGAGCCGCGGGTGAGCGGCGCGCACCCGCGCCGCCCGACCTGCCGCCCACACCGACGAGGGGAGCCCCAATGACCGAGACGCCCAACCCCCACCTGGTCGATGCGGACACCCTGACCGGTGAAATGCGCCCGATCCGCCGCTGTGTGGTGTCCCTCGGCTCCAACAAGGGCGACCGGATGGCGAAGCTGCAGGGAGCGGTCAGCTCCCTCAAGGACACCCCGGACGTCTGGGTGACCGAGGTGTCGCCCGTCTACGAGACCGAGCCGGTCGACGCCCCCGAGGGCTCCGAGCCGTTCCTCAACTGCGTGGTGCTGCTCGACACGACGCTCTCGGCGCACGTCCTGCTCGAGCGCGCCCTCGCGATCGAGTCGGCCTTCGGCCGGCAGCGCGGCACCGTCCCCAACGCCCCGCGCACCCTCGACGTCGACCTCATCGTCGTCGGCGACCGCCGGGCCGACGACGAGAGCCTCACGCTCCCGCACCCGCGGGCCCACGAGCGGGCCTTCGTCCTGGCGCCCTGGCACGACCTCGACCCGGAGGCGGAGATCCCCGGCGTGGGACCCGTGGCGGAGCTGCTGGAGCAGGTCGGCCGCGACGGCATCGAGCGGCGCGACGACCTGGTCTTCGAGCAGCCCTGACGGCACCCGCCCCGACGTGGTCCCCCCGCTGCCCGGCCCTCCGGAGGAGGACGAGGCACCGCAGCGCCCCGAGGGTCGGCTCCGCACGACCCGGCCCGGGCTGCTGGTCGGGCTCTTCCTGGCCGGCGTGGTCGTGGGCCGGCTCGTGCGGCCGCTCGCGGCCACCTGGGAGCTGACCGCCCCGCGGGTCACCTGGGTCCAGGGGGCGGTGCTCTACCTCGCCGCGACCATCCTCTTCGCCGTCGCCCGGGCCACCCACGTCGCGGTGCACCAGCGGCGCGAGCGGCTCCTCCCGCACCAGGCGGTGAACCGGCTGGTGCTGGCCAAGTCGTGCGCGCTGACCGGGGCCGCGGTCGCGGGCGGCTACGTCGGCTACGCCCTCGGGTGGGTCGGCGCGGGCGCCGAGCTCGCCCGGGAGCGCGTCGTGCTCAGCCTGGTCGCCGCCCTCGGCGCCGCGCTCGTCGCCGTGGGTGCGCTGCTGCTGGAGCGCGCGTGTCGGGTCCGGGACGACGACGAGGCCCACTAGCCTCGAACCCATGCGCACCCCCGCTCGCCGCCGTCAGCGCTCGGCCCGGGTCACCGTGGCCGCCACGCTGCTCGTGCTGGCCAGCGGCGGGCTGGTCGCCACCCTCCCGCTCCCCGAGCCGGGGCCGTTGCGGATCGCCGTCGTGGTCGGGCTGCTGCTCGTGTGGGCCGCCGCCCGGATCATCCACACCGAGCTGGTGACCACCCGTCAGGAGCACGCCCGCGACCGCGCCCGCCAGGCCCGTGCGTACACCTCGCTGCTGGAGGCGCGCGGCGCCGAGCAGGCCGCGCTCGCGCGGCGCCTCGCCGGCCGCGAGCGCGAGGTCCGCGAGCTCGAGGCCGTGGTCCGGCTCGTCGAGCGGCGTGCCGTGCACGCCGAGCAGCGGCTCCGCCGCGGCGAGCTCGAGGCGGTCGACCAGGCGCAGGTCGACACCGTCGTGGACCTGCTGGCCTGGGAGGACCAAGGCAACCGGCGCTGGGTGCCCGAGCAGCGCAAGCAGGCCTGAGCCGGCCCTCGCCGGACGGCTACCAGCTCTCGACGGTCTCCGGCGCGGCTGCGTGCGCGACCCTGCCGACGGTCAGCGGGTCCACCTTGCGCACGTCGACCACGTAGCCGGTCCCGGGGGACAGCAGCGTGTCCAGCGCCGCCTCGGCCACCGCCGTCGACTCCAGCAGGGACCCGGCCGGCTCCTCGCCGAACGCCCGGGTGCGCATCGGGGTGCCGGTGCGCTCGGGGTTGATGCAGTTGACCCGCACCCCGTCGCCGGCCCACTCGTCGGCGAGCGCCTGGGTCAGGTTCACCACCGCGGCCTTCGCCGAGGAGTAGAGGCTGTAGCCGCTGCGCCCCCGCGTGTAGGACGACGAGGTGAACAGCAGCAGGCTGCCGCGGGTCTCGCGGAGGTGCGGGAAGAACTCCTGGGCGATCAGCACCGGAGCCACGTAATTGACCTCGGTGGCGTGGAAGATCGTCTCCTCGGAGGCGTCGACCAGCGACCCCCGCGGCAGGGTGCCGGCGGTGTTGACGACGTAGTCGATGCGGCCGTGCTCGGCGACCACCGCCTCGGCGGCCGCGCGCACGTCCTCGCGCCGCTCGACGTGGGTGCGGGTGGTCGAGCGGCTGAACGCGCAGACGTTGGCGCCGAACCGGGCCGCCAGCGAGGCGATGTCGGCGCCGATGCCGTAGCTGCCGCCGAAGACGACGAGAGTCTTGCCGGCCAGCGCCTCGCGGTACCCCTCCTCGTCGTGCTCCTCGGGGGAGATCCGGCTGGTGAGCTGGAACAGCTTGTCGGCGAGGTAGAGGTCGATCGGCTCGGTGACCTTCATGTTCTGCTCCTCGCCGCGCACCACCGTGATCGGCACGTCGGGGAGGTAGCGGAGGACGACGGTGCAGTCGTCGGTGGCCTCGAACGCAGGGTCCTGCCGCGCCCGCGCGTACGCCTCCCGGATGGTGGAGAGGCGGAACGCCTGCGGCGTCTGGCCGCGGCGCAGCGACGCCCGCCGCGGGACCGCGGCGATGGTGTCCTCCTCGGTGACCTCGATGATCGTGTCCGGGGACGGGATCGCCACGTCGACCGCGTCGTACCGGTCGAGCGCGGCGACGCAGTCGTCGATGATCCGCGGGGACACCAGCGGCCGCACCGCGTCGTGGAGGAGCACCTTGTGGTCGCCCTCGCCGAGCGCGTCCATCGCGTCCAGCGCCCGCATCGTGGTCTCGCTGCGGGTCGCCGCGCCCTCGAGGACCTGGCGGACCTTGGCGTAGCCGCCGTCGCGGACCATCGCGCGCACCGCGTCGAGGTGGCCCGGCGCCATCAGCACCACGACGTCGTCGATCGCCGGGTGCGCGTCGAACGTCGCGAGCGTGTGCTCCATGATCGGTCGGCCGGCGATCTTCACCAGCTGCTTCGGGAGGTCCAGCCCGACTCGGGTCCCCACGCCGCCGGCGAGGAGGACGGCGACGTTCCTACGTGCTCCGGACATGCGGCGCAGTGTCGCACAGGCACATCGGGCCGAGCGTGTCGGCGAAGCCGCCACGCTGCCGGCCGGGCCACATCGGGTCGAGCGTGTCGGCGAAGCCGCCACGCTGCCGGCCGGGCCACATCGGGTCGAGCGTGTCGGCGAAGCCGCCACGCTGCCGGCCTGGCGGCGGCTCCGTGCCGCTACTTGTCGATGTCGCCGACGACGAAGAACAGCGAGCCGAGCACCGGGACGAGGTCGGCGACGGTCGCGCCGCGGAGCAGCGCCGGGAGTGCCGAGGCGTTGTTGAACCCGGGGGAGCGGAGCTTGAGCCGCCACGGCGTCTTCTCGCCGTGGGAGACCAGGTAGTAGCCGTTGAGCCCGCCGGGGCTCTCGGTCCAGGCGTACGTCGCCCCCTCCGGCGCCTTGACGATCTTCGGCAGCCGGACGCCGAGCGGGCCGGGGGGCAGCGAGCGGAGCCGGTCGACGCCCTGCTCGACGAGGTCGAGGGAGACGGCGACCTCCTCGACGAGCACCGCGAAGCGGGACCAGGCGTCGCCGCCGGTGCGGATCGGCACCGCGACGTCGAGCTCGGCGTAGCCGAGGTAGGGCTCGTCGCGGCGCAGGTCGAGGTCGAGCCCCGAGGCGCGGGCGACCGGGCCGCTGACCCCGTGGTCGAGGGCGGCCTCGCGGGTGAGGACACCGACGCCCCTCGTCCGCTGCTCGAACAGCGGCTCGGCGAGCGGCTCCCGGAGCCGGGGGAGGGCCGCACGGAGCCCGGCGACCGCGGTGCCGACCCCGTGGAGCCACCCGGCCGGCAGCTCCTCCTTCACCCCGCCGACCCGGTTGAACATGAAGTGCATCCGGCCCCCGGTCAGCTCCTCCATGAGCCCGAGCAGCGCCTCGCGCTCGGGGAGCACCCACCGCGGCGCCTCGCCGATCTCCGGCGGGTAGGTGCCGAGGAACAGCAGGTGGTGGAGGACCCGGTTGAGCTCGGCGAGGACCGTGCGCAGCCACACCGCCCGCGGCGGGACCTCGATGCCCAGCATCCGCTCGACGGCGAGCACCACCCCGAGCTCGTTGGCGAAGGCGCTGAGCCAGTCGTGGCGGTTCACGAGCATGACCACCTGGCGGTAGTCGCGGGCCTCGAACAGCTTCTCCGCACCCCGGTGCAGGAACCCGACCTCGGGTTCGCACGCGGTGATCCGGTCGCCGTCGAGCGCGAGCCGGAGCCGCAGCCCGCCGTGGGTGGAGGGGTGGGACGGGCCGAGGTCGAGGACGAGGTCGGGCGCACCCTCGCCGGACGGGGCCGCCGCCGCGGGGCCCACGGCGACGGTCAGCGCGCGGGTGCTCGGGGTCACCTGCCGATCATCCCCCACAGCCCCGCTGGTGCCGGGGGCGCGTCGTCGGTACGGCCTCCTAGGCTCGACGGTGATGGACGACCTCTTCCGCTCCCCGACCGGTGCGTGGCACCGCGTCTCGCCCCGCCTCGCGGCCCTCCGCCGCTGGCTCCTGCTCGGCTGGGTCGCGGTCGCCGTGGTGGCCGCGGTCGTGGTCCTGGCGGTCGCCGGCCTCCTCCCGCCGGCCTGGGTCCTCGTGCTCGCGTTGCTGCTGGTGGCCGCCGCCACCGCGTCCGCGTGGTGGGGGATCGGGCGCAACGTCGCGCGGTGGGGCTACGCCGAGGAGCACGAGGAGCTCCTCATCGTGCGGGGTGCGGTCTTCCGCCGGCTGGTCGTGGTGCCCTACGGGCGCATGCAGTACGTCGACGTGGCGGCCGGGCCGCTCGACCAGCTCGTGGGGATCGCGAAGGTGCACCTGCACACCGCGAGCCCCGGCACGACCGCGGTCATCCCCGGCCTCCCGGCGGACGAGGCGGCCCGGCTGCGCGACCGGCTGACCGCCCTCGGCGAGTCGCAAGCGGCGGGGCTGTGACCGACCCGTTCCCGGAGCAGCACCCCGCTCCTGTCGAGGACCCGGGTCCGGGCACGGCTCACGGCGCTCCTCCCGGTCCGGAGGCGCCTGAGTACCGCCGGCTCTCGCCGCTCACCCCGGTCGTCCGGGCCCCGATCGTCCTCCTCGCCGTGCTCGGTGGCTCCTGGCAGCAGATACTCACCGAGGGACGGCTCGGCTTCGTCGCGCTCGCGCTGCTGGGGCTGCTGGCCGCGGGTGCGGTCTACGGGGTCGCCTCCTGGCTGCGCACCAAGTACTGGATCCGCGACGACGAGCTCCGCATCGACACCGGCGTGGTCTCGCGCCAGTCCCGCCGGATCCGGATCGACCGGCTTCAGGGCATCGACATCGTGCAGCCGCTGGTGGCCCGCTTCTTCGGGCTCGCGGAGCTGAAGCTCGACGTGGCCGGCGGCGACCGCGAAGGGTCGCTGGCGTTCCTGCCGCACCGTGAGGCGCTGGAGCTGCGGGCCCTGCTCCTCGAGCGGCGTGACGAGCTCAAGGGAGCCCCGGCACCCCAGTCCGTGACCTGGCCCCGGGCCGACGCGCCGCCCCTCTCCGGCCGGGCCGACCGGGCTCACGGGGAGCGGCCGCTGGGCAGGCTCGACCCCGGGCTGCTGGTCGCCAGCCTGGCGCTCTCCAGCGAGATGCTCTGGGTGGCCGGCGCAGCGATCGGGCTCGCGGTCTCGTTCGTCGCCCTCGGCTCGTTCGCCGCGGTCGGCGGCATCGTGCCGGCCCTGCTGGCGCTCGCGGTCGCGCTGGGCCGCAAGTTCACCGGCTACTACGGCTTCCGGCTCTCGGAGTCGGTGGAGGGGCTCCACGTCCGCCGCGGCCTGACCGCGCTGTCCAGCCAGACGATCGCGCCGGCCCGCGTCCAGGGGGTCGCGGTGCTCGAGCCCGTGCTGTGGCGGCCGTTCGGCTGGGCTCGGCTCGACGTCTCGGTCGCCGGCTACCGCACCGGCGAGGGGGACTCCGCGCAGGCGTCGTCGACCTTGATGCCGGTCGCACCGAAGGACGAGGTGCTCGCGCTCGCCGCCCACGTGCTGCGGGGCCGCGACGCCCGCCATGTGAGGCTCGCGCCGCCGCCCGCACGGGCCCGGTGGCTCGCGCCGTTCACGGCCTGGACGCTCGCGGCGGGCACCGACGAGCAGCTGGTCGTCAGCCGCCGCGGGTTCTGGGTGCGCCGGGTCGACGTCGTCCCCCACGCCCGGGTGCAGTCGGTGCGCGTGACACAGGGACCGCTGCAGCGGTGGCTCCGCCTCGCCGACGTCCACGTCGACAGTCCGCCCGGGCCGGTGCACGTGCGGGCGCGGCACGTCGACCCCGTCGACGCGCGGGCGTTCACCGAGGCGCTGCTGGTGGCCGGTCGGGTCGCACGGCGCGCCGGGGCCGACGCGCTCGGTCAGCCGGCGGGCCAGGGGTCGACGCCGCCGACCCCGGAGACCACCCAGTAGAAGGTGCCGAGCCCCCCGGCCGCGGTGAGGTCGGCCACCCGGGAAGCCCGGGCCAGCCGTGCGGCGTACTCCCCGGGGTCGGTGGTGGCGAGGGAGAGCGGCGGCCGCTCGGCCGAGAGCCCCAGCGCAGCCAGGGCCTCACGCTGGCGCAGCACCCGGCCGCCGACGGCCGCGGCGACGCTGTCCACCGCCACGGCCGCGGTCACGTCGCGGGAGCCGTCCGGCACCGGGTCGACCTCGCGGCCGTCGGCGTAGCCGCGCAGCGCGCCGTACGGCGGCCGCTGCTCACGGGTGTGGCCGTAGTCGACCGCGACCGCCACCCCGCGGCCGAGCCTGGCGACGACCCCGGCCCACCCCTGGTCGCGGCTGCTCCCCACCTCGGCACGCGCGCCAGGTTCACGCCCGGCCAGCGACCACCACCGGTCCAGCCAGCCGCCGACGGAGGCCGGGACGCCGGGATCGTCCACGGCCAGCCCGAGGGACTCCCGGCCGGTCGCAGGGTCGACGTGCACCATCCGCGGCCGCCCGGCACCGTCGACCTCGACCACGTGGCAGGGGATGTTGTCGAGCCACTCGTGGGCGACCACCAGCCCGTCGATCCGCTCGGGCAGGGCGGCGGACCATCCGACGGCGTCCGGCAGCCCGGGCGGGAGGGGCGCGACCTCGACGGCCAGGAGGTCGAGCGTCGGGTCGAGCCGGTGCAGCCCGAGGAGGAGCTCGCCCCGTCCCGCGCCCACGTCGACGACGCGGGTCAGCCCGTGGTGCCGGGCGAGCCCGAGCAGCGCCTCGGCCAGCAGGTCGGAGCCGTGAACGGAAGTGCGGAAGTGGTCGGCCGGGGCGTGGTGGCGGTAGAAGCCGTCCGGTCCGTAGAGCGCCGAGTCCCACGCCGTCCGCCACGGCGGGTCCGGTGTGCGGGGCGGCACGGCTGGCATGCCGAGAGGGGAGGCCACCGGCCCACCGTACGGCGGTCGACACCCCCACGGCCTGTGACGGAGCCCACCTGCACATCCCGCTGACGTGGCTCCCGGCACCGACCTACTCTGGAGAGGTCAGTCAACCGTCCGGTACCCGCTCGCGGGACTGGAACGAAAGGCAGATCGCCATGACCCGCATCGGGGTTGTCGGCGCCGGCCGGGTCGGTGCCGTCCTCTCGGCAGGGCTCCGCGCGGCAGGCCACGAGGTGGTCGCCGCAGCCGGTGAGTCCGACGCCTCCCGCACCCGCGCCGCGACGCTCCTCCCAGGCGTGCCGCTGCTCAAGCCGACGGCGGTCAGCCGCCGCGCGGAGCTGCTGCTGCTCACGGTGCCCGACGACATGCTGAGCAACGTGGTGACCCAGCTCGCCGCGGCCGGCGCGATCCGCCCCGGCCAGCTCGTCGCACACACCTCCGGGCGGCACGGCCTCGCGGTCCTCGCTCCCGCGGCCGCCCGCGGCGCCCACGTGATGGCGCTGCACCCGGCGATGACCTTCACCGGCACGGCGCTCGACCTGCCCCGGCTCGCGGGGTGCGCGTTCGGCGTGACCGCCGAGTCCCCGGTCAGCGTGGCCACCGTCGAGCGCCTGGTCGCCGACCTCCGCGGCCGGCTCGTGTGGGTCCCCGAGGACAAGCGGACCGTCTACCACGCCGGGCTCGCCCACGGCGCGAACCACCTGGTCACGCTGGTCAGCCAGGCGATGGAGCTGGTCCGCGAGTCCGGCGCGAGCGACCCCGCCGCAACCCTCCGGCCGCTGCTCACCGCGGCCCTCGACAACGCGCTCACCATGGGCGACGCCGCGCTCACCGGGCCGATCGTCCGCGGCGACGTCGAGACGGTACGGGCGCACCTCGAGGGGATCCTCCAGACCCGTCCGGACACCCTCCCGTCGTACGTCGCGCTCGCCCGGGCCACCGCGAACACCGCCGTCCTCGACGGCCGGCTGCTGCCGATCCGCGCCGCCAAGCTCGTCGGGATCCTGAACGACGCCCTGGAGCGGGTCGCCGCGTGAGCGGGCCGCGCCGGCGATGAGCCCGGTCGTCGCACGCACCCGTTCCGAGCTGGAGGAGGCCCTGGCCGGGGTCCGGACCGGCGGGGGACGGGTCACGCTCGTCCCGACGATGGGTGCCCTCCACGACGGACACGCGTCGCTGCTCGCCGAGGCCCGGCGCAGCAGCGGGACGGGCGACGCCGTGGTCGCGTCGATCTTCGTCAACCCGTTGCAGTTCGGTGCGGGCGAGGACCTCGACCGCTACCCGCGGACGCTGGAGGCGGACCTGGAGGTGTGCGCCGCCGAAGGGGTCGACGTGGTGTTCGCGCCGTCGGTCGACGAGGTCTACCCCGGCGGGGACCCGCAGGTCACCGTCGAGCCGGGCGAGCTCGGCACCGTGCTCGAGGGAGCCGCGCGGCCCACCCACTTCCGCGGCGTGCTCACCGTGGTGGCGAAGCTGCTCGGGCTGGTGCGCCCCGACGTGACGGTGCTCGGGCAGAAGGACTACCAGCAGCTCGTGCTGGTCCGCCGCATGGTGGCCGACCTCTGCATGGGCGTCGAGGTCGTGGGCGGCCAGACCGTCCGCGAGCAGGACGGGCTCGCGCTGTCGAGCCGCAACCGGTACCTCACCGCCGAGGAACGCCGGGACGCGCTCGCGCTCTCGGCTGCGCTCCGGACCGGGGCCGCTACGGCACCCTCCGGCGCCGACGAGGTCCTGAGGGCCGCGCGGGCGGTCATCGACGCGGCGTCCGGGGTCGAGCTCGACTACCTCGTGCTCACCGACCCCGACCTCGGCCCACCCCCGGCGGAGGGCGAGGCACGGCTGCTCGTCGCCGCCCGGGTGGGCTCGACCAGGCTGCTCGACAACGTGGCCGTCGAGCTCGGGGCGGCCGCAGCAACCGGGGAGAGCTGATGCTCCGCACGATGATGAAGAGCAAGATCCACCGCGCCACCGTCACGCAGGCCGACCTGCACTACGTCGGCTCGGTCACCGTCGACGAGGAGCTCCTGGAGGCCGCCGACCTGCTCCCCGGCGAGCTGGTGCACATCGTCGACGTCACCAACGGTGCTCGGCTCGAGACCTACACCATCGCCGGCCCGCGGGGCTCGGGCGTCATCGGCATCAACGGTGCCGCCGCGCACCTGGTGCACCCGGGCGACCTCGTCATCCTCATCGGCTACGCGCAGATGACCACCGACGAGGCCATCGCGCACCGGCCGCACGTCGTCTTCGTCGACGCCGACAACCGGGTCGTCGCGACCGGGGCCGACCCGGCGGAAGTCCCGGCCGAGGTCCCGGACGCCGCCTCGCTGTCCCGCGGCGACCTCGCAGCCCGATAGCCTCCGCGCGTGACCCCGATCCCCGCCCGGCTCGCCGCTCCGGCCCCCGGCTGGACGGCGTACGCCGACGTGGTGGTCGTGGGCTCCGGGATCGCCGGGCTCACCGCCGCCCTGCGGATCCACGCCGCCGGGCTGGGCACCGTCATGGTCGTCACCAAGGACCACCTCTCGGCCGGCTCGACCCAGTGGGCGCAGGGCGGGATCGCCGCCGCCCTCGGTCCGGGGGACACCCCCGAGCAGCACCTCCACGACACCCTCGTGGCCGGGGCCGGCGTCTGCGACCCCGAGGCGGTGCGGGTCCTGGTCACCGAGGGGCCGGCCGCGGTGCACGAGCTGATCTCGCTCGGCACCCAGTTCGACCAGACCGCCGCGGGCGAGCTCCAGCTCACCAGGGAGGGCGGCCACCTCCGCGACCGCATCGCGCACGCCGGCGGCGACGCGACCGGTGCGGAGATCCAGCGCGCGCTGGTCGCCGCCGTCGCGGCCGCACCGGCGATCGAGGTCGTCCCGCACGCGGTCGCCGTCGACCTCGTGCCCGGCGTCGACGGCGGGGTCGCCGGCGTGACCCTGCACGTCATGGGCGAGGGGCAGCACGACGGCGTCGGCGCGGTGCTCTGCCGGGCGGTGGTGCTCGCCAGCGGCGGGCTCGGCCAGCTGTTCTCCTCCACCACCAACCCCGCGGTCGCCACCGGCGACGGGATGGCGCTGGCGCTGCGCGCGGGTGCGGTCCTCCGCGACCTCGAGTTCGTGCAGTTCCACCCGACCGTGATGTGGCTCGGGCCGGAGTCGCGGGGGCAGCAGCCGCTGATCTCCGAGGCGGTCCGCGGGGAGGGGGCCTTCCTCGTCGACGAGCACGGCGAGCGGTTCATGACCGAGGTGCACCCGCTGGCCGACCTCGCCCCGCGCGACGTGGTGGCGAAGGCGACGATGCGACGGATGCGCGCGACCGGCGCCCCGCACGTCTGGCTCGACGCCCGCGGCTTCGGCGAGGAGAAGTGGGCCCGCCGGTTCCCCACGGTGCTGGCCAGCTGCCGCGCGAACGGCATCGACCCGGTCACCGACCTGGTCCCGGTGGCGCCGGCCTGCCACTACGCGTCCGGTGGCGTCGCCGTCGACCTGCACGGCCGCTCGTCGGTCCCCGGGCTCTTCGCCACCGGCGAGGTCGCCTGCTCGGGGGTGCACGGTGCCAACCGGCTCGCCTCCAACTCGCTCCTCGAGGGGCTGGTCTTCTCCCGCCGCATCGCGTCGTTCCTGGAGTCCGAGGGGTTGCCCCCGCAGCAGGAGCCCGCACCGGACACGCGCCCGCAGGGGCTCGCCGACCCGGGGGTGTTCCAGCACCTGCAGGCGACGATGACCGAGAACGCCGGTGTGCTCCGGTCCGACTCCGGGCTCGCCGTCGCCGGCGACCAGCTCGCGGCGCTGCTCGACAAGCCCGGCCCCCACCCGGGCACCGAGGCGTGGCAGGCCACCAACCTCCTCACGCTGGGCTCGGCGCTCGTCGAGGCGGCGCGGCTGAGGACCGAGACCCGCGGGTCACACTGGCGCGAGGACCACCCGGACACCGACGACGCCCGGTGGGCCGGCCACGTCGACGTACGGCTGGAGGACGGGCTGGTGGTCGAGTTCCACCCCTCCGGGCCCGCCTACCCACCGACCACCCCGACCGAGGAGGCCCCGTGACCAGCCCCCTGACCAGCCCCCTGACCAGCCCCCTGACCAGCCCCCTGACCAGCACCGTGAGCATCGCGCGGACGGCGTACGACGAGCTGCCCGGCAGCCTCGTCACCGAGCTGGAGGGGTGCGGCCTCGACCCGCACGACCTCTACGACCACGTCGTGCGCGCGCTCGCCGAGGACGTGCCCGGCGAGGACGTCACGAGCGCGGCGACGGTTCCCGCGGACGCGACCGCGACCGGCGACCTCACCGCCCGCGCCAACGGGGTCGTCGCCGGGATCGCGGTCGCCGAGCTGGTGCTCCGCTACGTCGTCGGGCGGTCGGTGCGGGTCGACCGCAAGGCGACCGACGGCGACCGGGTCCGCCGCGGCGACGTGCTGCTGACCGTCGAGGGGCCGACCCGGCTGCTGCTGACCGCCGAGCGGACCGCGCTGAACTACCTCTGCCACCTGTCCGGGATCGCCACCACCACGGCGCGCTGGGTGGCCGCCGTCGAGGGCACCGGCGCCCGGCTCCGCGACACGCGCAAGACGGTTCCCGGCTACCGGCTGCTCGCGAAGTACGCCGTCAGGTGCGGCGGCGGGACCAACCACCGCACCTCGCTCTCCGACCAGGCCCTGGTCAAGGACAACCACGTGCTCGCGGCGGGCGGGGTCGTGCCGGCGTACCAGGCGGTGCGGGCGGCCTACCCCGGCCTCCCCGTCCAGGTGGAGGTGACCACGCTCGACCAGCTGCGCGAGCTGCTCGACGCCGGCTGCGACGAGATCCTGCTGGACAACATGACCACCGAGCAGATGGCCGAGGCGGTCTCGGTGGCGGCCGGTCGGGCCCGGCTCGAGGCCTCCGGCGGGCTCACCGTCGAGCGGGCGCGGGAGGTGGCGGAGACCGGCGTCGACTACCTCGCCGTCGGGGCGCTCACCCACTCCGCGCCGGTGCTCGACGTGGCGATGGACCTGCGGGGCGGCTGACGTGGCCGCGCGGACCGGGGCGGCGGCACCGCTGCTCGCCGCCGACATCGGCAACAGCCACACGACGATCGGGCTGGTGGACCACGGCGAGGTCGACCACCACTGGCGGGTCGCCACCGACGAGCGCCGGACCGCCGACGAGTGGGGGGTGCTGCTGCGGGCGCTGCTCGCCTCGTCGTCCTTCGAGGGCGCCCCGCGCGGCGTCGCGGTCTGCAGCACGGTCCCGGCGGTGCTCCACGAGTGGCGCCAGATGATGGCCGACTACCACCCCGACGTGCCGCACGTCGTCGTCGAGCCCGGGGTCCGCACCGGAGTCCCGGTGCTGATGGACAACCCGCGCGAGGTCGGCTCCGACCGGATCGTCAACGCACTGGCGGCGGCGCAGCTCTACGAGGGGCCGTCGATCGTCGTCGACTTCGGGACCGCCACCACCTTCGACGTGGTCTCGCCCCGCGGGGAGTACGTCGGCGGGGCGATCGCACCCGGCGTGGAGATCTCCCTCGAGGCGCTCGGGCGGCGCGGGGCCCAGCTCCGCAAGGTCGAGCTCGTGCGGCCGCGGTCGGTGATCGCCAAGAACACCGTCGAGGCGGTGCAGAGCGGGGTCCTCCACGGGTGCGCCAGCCAGGTCGACGGGATGGTCGCCCGGATGACCGAGGCGCTCGGGCTCCGGCCCGGCGAGGTCAACGTGATCGCCACCGGCGGGCTCGCCCCGGTCGTCGTCCAGGAGTGTCGGACGGTCACCGACCACCAGCCGTGGCTAACGCTGCGCGGGCTCGAGATCGTGTTCGCCCGGAACACCTGAGGGGCATTTGGGGAGGAACAGGACGTTCTTGCCCGTGGTTGCCCCCGTCGTACGGAAGAAAGGCGACGGGACGCCGCTTCATGGGTCACGATGTCCCCCGGCGCTCCGACGGCGCCACGGGAGCGCTGGTGCGCCGCAGGGTGCACGGCGTGCGGGGGAAGGACGGACCGAGATGGGGCAGCTGGAGGAGAAGCCGGTGAGGAGCCACGCGGGGCGGTTCGCCGCGGACGAGCTCCCTCCGGGGCTCTCCGACCTGGTGCAGATCCTCGACAACCTGCCGGGGCTGGTGACCTTCTGGGACCACGAGGCGCGCAACCGCTACGCCAACGCGGCGTTCCTGCGGTTCTTCGGGCTGGAGGCGGAGACGCTGGTCGGCCGCCACGTCTCGGAGGTGCTGGGACCGGAGCTCTACGCACGCAACCACGGCTACATCGAGGCCGCGCTCGCCGGTGAGCCGCAGACCTTCGAGCGGCGGATGACCGACAGCACGGGCGAGGAGCGCTACGTGCAGTCCTCCTACGTGCCGAACACCGTCGACGGGCTGCCGGCCGGGTTCTTCGTGCTCTCCAGCGACATCACCGACCGGGTGCGCACCGAGCAGGCGCTGCAGGACAGCGTGCGCCAGCTCGCGCTGCTCGAGGAGCGGCAGCGGATCGCCGCCGACCTCCACGACCTCGTCATCCAGCGGCTCTTCGCGGCCGGGCTCGACCTCGCCGCGGCGGGGCGCCAGGGGCCGGGCTCCGAGGAGGCGTGGAGCCGGGTGATGACCGCGGCCGAAGGGGTCGACGAGGCGATCCGCGAGCTGCGCCGGTCGATCCACAGCCTGCGCGAGCTCACCTACCCGGGCCACGCGCCGGAGCGGATCGACCGGATCCTCGTCAACGCCGCGCGGATCCTCGGCTTCCAGCCGAGCTACATCTCCACCGGGTCGCTCGACGACACCCCGCCGGAGGTGGTCGAGGAGCTGCTCGCGGTGCTCAACGAGTCGCTGAGCAACGTGGCCAAGCACGCCCAGGCGAGCTCGGTGCAGGTCACCCTCGCCGTCAGCGACGGGCAGGTCCTGCTGCGGGTCGCCGACGACGGCCGCGGCATGCAGGGGAGCAGCCGGAGCAGCGGGCTGGCCAACATGCGCCGCCGCGCCGAGCGGTTCGGCGGCACCTTCACCTGGCGCGACAACCTGCCCACTGGCACCGTCGTCGACTGGTCGGTCCCGCTGGGCTGAGCCGCCCCGGCCGCACCTAGGCTGGGGCCCATGACCGACCCGCACGGACCCCGCACCACCCCCGCCCCGGAGGACGACCTCCCGGAGCAGATGAGGGTCCGCCGGGAGAAGCGGGAGCGGCTCCTCGGTTCCGGTCGGGCGGCGTACCCCGCCGCGGTGCCGCGCACCCACACGCTGGCCGAGGTCCGGGCGACGTACGACCCGCAAGGGCTCGAGCCCGACACCCGCACCGGCGACGTCGTCTCCGTCGTCGGCCGTGTGATCCACACCCGCAACACCGGCAAGCTCTGCTTCGTCCGGCTCCGCGAGGGCGACGGCACCGAGCTGCAGGCGATGCTGTCGCTGGCCGACCTCGGTGAGGAGGCGCTCGACGAGTACAAGCACCTCGTCGACATCGGTGACTACATCAGCGTCACCGGCGAGGTGATCACCAGCCGCCGCGGCGAGCTGTCGGTCCAGGCGACCGCATGGGAGATGGCCGCGAAGGCGCTGCGCCCGCTGCCGACCGAGCACAAGCCGCTGTCGCCGGAGGCCCGGGTCCGCCAGCGGTACCTCGACATGATCGTCAACCCCGAGTCGCGCCGGATGGTGCGCACCAAGGCGGCGGTGCTCAAGTCGCTGCGCCGCACCCTCGACGAACGCGGGTACGTCGAGGTGGAGACGCCGATCCTCCAGCTCACCAACGGCGGTGCCGCCGCGCGGCCGTTCCGCACCCACCTCAACGCCTTCGACCAGCCGATGCTGCTGCGCATCGCCCTCGAGCTCGACCTGAAGAAGGCGATGATCGGCGGGGTCGACAAGGTCTACGAGATCGGCCGCACCTTCCGCAACGAGGGGCTCGACTCCACCCACGCCGCGGAGTTCTCGATGCTGGAGGCCTACGAGGCGTTCGGCGACCTCGAGACGATGAAGGAGCTGGTCCGCGCGCTCGTCGTCGACGCCGCTCGCGCCGTCGGGCGGACCGTGGTCACCGGCCGCAACGGCGAGGAGATCGACCTCGAGCAGCCGTGGCGCTCCGCGAGCCTCCTCGACCTGGTCTCCGAGGCGGTCGGCACCCCGGTGTCGATGGAGACCCCCCTCGACGAGCTGGTGAAGCTCGCCGACGCGCGGGAGGTCGAGCTCCAGCCGCAGTGGAACGCCGGCGAGGTGCTGCTCGAGCTCTACGAGCAGCTGGTCGAGGACACCCTGGTCCAGCCGACCTTCGTCGAGGACTACCCCGAGGCCGTCCGGCCGCTGGCCAAGCCGCACCGCTCGAAGGCGGGGCTCGTCGAGGCGTTCGACCTGATCATCAACGGCGTCGAGCTCGCCCCGGCGTACACCGAGCTCAACGACCCCGTCATCCAGCGCGACCGGCTCGTCGAACAGTCGCTGCTCGCCGCCAAGGGCGACCCCGAGGCGATGGAGCTCGACGAGGCGTTCCTGCGGGCGATGGAGCACGGCATGCCGCCCGCCGGCGGGATGGGGCTCGGCGTCGACCGGCTGGTGATGCTGCTGACCGGCGCCGGGATCCGCGAGACGATCCTGTTCCCCCTCCTGCGCCCCGAGTAGCCGACCCGTCGCGTCTTCACCCCGAATTCGCGCCGAGCCGTCGCAACTTCACGCGAAATCGACGCCGAGCCGTCGCATCTTCACGCGGGATCGGCGCCGAGCCGGCGTTTCCTGCCGCGCGTAAGGGGTCGTTCCCGGGGAACGGTGGCGCCATGACGTTCAGCAAGGGTGACAAGGTCAGCTGGAACACCTCGCAGGGTTCCACCCACGGCCTGGTCGAGGAGAAGAAGACCTCGGAGTTCCAGTTCAAGGGGCAGAAGTTCAACGCCTCGAAGGACGAGCCCTACTACCTGGTGAAGTCCGACAAGAGCGGGGAGACGGCGGCCCACAAGGAGTCCGCGCTCGAGAGGCGCTGAGGACGTTCGCGCCGGCTCGGCGTCGTACCGCAGCGGATCGCGCCGGCTCGGCCCCCTCTGCCGGGCGGGAAACGCCGAGTCGTCGCATCTTCACGGTGAAGATGCGACGACTCGGCGGGGTTGCGGGGTGTAGAGGCGAAGACAAGGCGGGGGAGGGGTCAGAGGTCGCGGGCGGAGTCCGCGGCCTCCTTCTCGTTGGTGGCACCGGCGCTGGCCAGCTCGCCGCCCGAGTTCTCGAGGTGCGCGCGCACGAACCACTGGAACTTCTCGAGCTCTCCGGCCTGGCTGATCAAGAGGTCCTCGGTGACCGGGTCGATCTCGCCGGCGCGCTCGATCGCCTTGCGCAGGTCCTCGATGACACCGTTGTAGACCTGGTCGAGCGCCGCGAGGTGCGCCGGGACGGTGTCGCGGCCGAGCGAGTAGTCGTCCCAGGTGCGGTCGGCGACGATCGCGCCCGGTGTGCCCTTGGGGGAGGCGCCGAGGGCGGCGATGCGCTCCGCGACGTCGTCGGCATAGCCGCGCACGACCTCGACCTGCGGGTCGATCATCTCGTGGACGCCGATGAAGTTGGGGCCCACGACGTTCCAGTGCACGTGCTTCAGCGTGAGGTGGAGGTCGTTGTAGGCGCTGAGCCGCTCCTGGAGCAGCGACGCGAGGGTCTGGCAGTCCTTCTCGGACAGTCCGGGAATGGCGTAGGAAGTCATGGTCGGATGATCTCCATTCTGGATCTACTCCAAACACGGCCCCCGTCGGGACCCATTATGGCCAGTGCCGGTCAATAGTGGGAATGCGTGAAGGCGAAACAAAGCTTTGCCCGCGAGAAGGCGTCCCGGTTGGCGAATGGTCACGGTCAGGGGTTATTCTCGATTTGATTCCGGGGGCCCAGATGGAATCCGCGACCCTTATTACGGAGCATTCTTCAATGGCGCAGCGCGTGAATGTGGTTCTCGTCGACGACATCGACGGGAGCGAGGCCGCCGAGACGGTCACCTTCGGCCTCGACGGGGTGCAGTACGAGATCGACCTCTCGGCCGAGAACGCCGACAAGTTCCGCGACGTCCTCGCCCCCTACGTCGGTCACGCCCGGCGCTCGGGCGGTCGGCGGCGCAGCGGTGGCGGCAGCCGGTCCAACGGCTCCGCGTCCTCCGCCGCTTCGAAGACCGGCGCGTCGGCCGCGGACATCCGCGCCTGGGCCCGCGAGAACGGCTGGGAGGTCCCCGACCGCGGCCGGGTCTCCGCCGAGGTGCGTGAGGCGTACGACGCCGCACACTGAGGCGCAGCCCCGCACCGCCGTACGACGGTGGCGCCGGTGTTCGCTCGCAGCGAACCGGCAGGGGGAACACCCGCTCGGAGCGCCCCGTTGTACTCCTTGTCGTCCCGGGCCCAGGGTGGAACCGGGCTCGCGGGGTAGGTACCGCGGACTAGAGTCTGAGGACGACGTCCTCCGTGCAGGCCGCGCGGGGAGTCCGAAGGGCTGAGGAGAGCGAAGACATGTTCGAGCGGTTCACTGATCGAGCCCGTCGTGTGGTGGTGCTGGCGCAGGAAGAAGCGCGCATGCTCAGCCACAACTACATCGGCACCGAGCACATCCTGCTGGGCCTGATCCACGAGGGCGAGGGAGTGGCTGCGAAGGCGCTCGAGAGCCTCGGGATCTCCCTGGAGGCGGTGCGTGCCCAGGTCGAGGAGATTATCGGCCAGGGGCAGCAGGCCCCGTCGGGGCACATCCCGTTCACGCCGCGTGCCAAGAAGGTCCTCGAGCTGTCGCTGCGTGAGGCGCTGCAGCTCGGTCACAACTACATCGGCACCGAGCACATCCTGCTCGGGCTGATCCGCGAGGGCGAGGGCGTCGCCGCCCAGGTCCTCGTGAAGCTGGGCGCGGACCTCAACCGCGTCCGTCAGCAGGTCATCCAGCTGCTGTCCGGGTTCCAGGGCAAGGAGACGGCCAGCGCCGGCACCGCGCCCGAGGGCACGCCCTCGAGCTCGCTGGTGCTCGACCAGTTCGGCCGCAACTACACCCAGGCGGCCCGCGAGGCGAAGCTCGACCCGGTCATCGGGCGCGAGAAGGAGATCGAGCGGGTCATGCAGGTGCTGTCCCGCCGCACCAAGAACAACCCGGTGCTGATCGGGGAGCCCGGCGTCGGCAAGACCGCCTGCGTCGAGGGGCTCGCGCAGGCGATCGTCCGCGGCGACGTCCCCGAGACGCTGAAGGACAAGCAGATCTACAGCCTCGACCTCGGCGCGCTGGTCGCCGGTTCCCGCTACCGCGGTGACTTCGAGGAGCGGCTGAAGAAGGTCCTCAAGGAGATCAAGACCCGTGGCGACATCATCCTGTTCATCGACGAGCTGCACACGCTCGTCGGTGCGGGTGCCGCCGAGGGCGCGATCGACGCCGCGAGCATCCTCAAGCCGATGCTCGCCCGTGGTGAGCTGCAGACCATCGGTGCGACCACGCTCGACGAGTACCGCAAGCACCTCGAGAAGGACGCCGCCCTCGAGCGGCGGTTCCAGCCGATCCAGGTGCAGGAGCCCTCGATCGCGCACACGATCGAGATCCTCAAGGGGCTGCGCGACCGCTACGAGGCGCACCACCGGGTGACGATCACCGACGAGGCGCTGGTCTCGGCCGCGACGTTGGCCGACCGCTACGTCTCCGACCGGTTCCTGCCCGACAAGGCGATCGACCTCATCGACGAGGCCGGCTCGCGGCTCCGGATCCGCCGGATGACCGCGCCGCCGGACCTGCGCGAGTTCGACGACAAGATCGCCGACGTGCGCCGCCGCAAGGAGAGCGCGATCGACAGCCAGGACTTCGAGCTCGCCGCGTCCCTGCGCGACGAGGAGAAGAAGCTGATCCTGGCCAAGAGCGAGCGCGAGAAGCAGTGGCGCGCCGGCGACATGGACGTCGTGGCGGAGGTCGACGAGGAGCTCATCGCCGAGGTCCTCGCGGTCGCCACCGGCATCCCGATCGTGAAGCTCTCCGAGGAGGAGTCGACCCGGCTGCTCAAGATGGAGGACGAGCTCCACAAGCGGGTCATCGGCCAGGAGGAGGCCGTCAAGGCGCTCAGCCGGGCGATCCGCCGCACCCGGGCGGGGCTGAAGGACCCGAAGCGTCCCGGTGGCTCGTTCATCTTCGCCGGCCCGTCCGGTGTC
Organism: Nocardioides caldifontis; assembly: GCF_008087345.1. Classification (GTDB taxonomy): domain Bacteria; phylum Actinomycetota; class Actinomycetes; order Propionibacteriales; family Nocardioidaceae; genus Marmoricola_A; species Marmoricola_A caldifontis. The sequence goes on from NZ_VHIB01000001.1 coordinate 1,136,340, forward strand.
GGTAAGACGTGGCTCTCCAAGACGCTCGCGGAGTTCCTCTTCGGCGACGAGGACGCGCTGATCCAGCTCGACATGTCGGAGTTCTCCGAGAAGCACACCGTGTCGCGGCTGTTCGGCTCGCCCCCCGGCTACGTCGGGTACGAGGAGGGCGGCCAGCTCACGGAGAAGGTGCGCCGCAAGCCGTTCTCGGTCGTCCTGTTCGACGAGGTCGAGAAGGCCCACCCGGACATCTTCAACTCGCTCCTCCAGATCCTGGAGGAAGGCCGGTTGACCGATTCCCAGGGCCGGGTCGTCGACTTCAAGAACACCGTCATCATCATGACGACCAACCTCGGCACCCGGGACATCTCGAAGGGCGTCAACCTCGGCTTCCAGCAGACGGGGGACACCCAGGGCAGCTACGAGCGGATGAAGGCGAAGGTCTCGGAGGAGCTCAAGCAGCACTTCCGGCCCGAGTTCCTCAACCGTGTTGACGAGATCGTCGTGTTCCCGCCGCTGAGCAAGGAGCAGATCGTGGCGATGGTCGACATGATGGTCGCCGGCGTCGACAAGCGGCTGCGTGACCGTGACATGTCGATCGAGCTGTCCCAGGCCGCGAAGGACCTGCTGGCGGTCCGGGGCTTCGACCCCGTCCTCGGCGCCCGGCCGCTGCGCCGGACGGTGCAGCGGGAGATCGAGGACGCGCTCGCCGAGAAGATGCTGTACGGCGAGGTGAGCGCCGGTCAGGTCGTCCACGTCGACGTCGAGGGCGAGGGTCCGTCCGCGACCTTCACCTTCACCGGTCGGCCGCGCTCGTCGATCACCGACATCGCCGACATGCCTCCGATGGAGACCATCGACGAGGTCGAGCCCGCCGAGGTGGGTCCCGCTGACGGCGAGTGACACCAGCGAGCAACCACCCCCGTCCGCGCAGTGCGCGGGCGGGGGTGCTCGCTTTTCCGGCTAGTGGCTGCCCTGCAGGTTGAGGATCACGACCCCGGCGATCACCATCAGCAGCGCCGCAGCCTTCAGCGCGTTGAGCGGCTCGTCGAGGACCAGCACGCCGATGACCGCGATGCCGGCGGTGCCGAGCCCGGACCAGATCGCGTAGGTGATCGACACCGGGATCTCCCGCACCACCAGCGACAGCAGCCAGATCGAGAGCGCGTAGCCGGCGAGCACGACGGCCGTCCACCCGGGATGGCTGAACCCGTCCGTGCGCGGGAGCGTCGCGGTCGCGAAGACCTCGACCACGATCGCGGCGACCAGCAGCAGCCACACCAGCGCCATCGGTCCTCCCTCCCGGCGGCCCGCCGCCTCGTCGTGCTGGTGCTGCCCGCTCACGGCAGCCGGTAGGTCGAGGGGCCCACCTGGACGGCCAACCCGTCGTCGACCAGCGAGGTGAGACACCGCTCGCGCTGCTCCACAGCGTCCCAGACCCGCTCGAGGTTGCTGCGGTGGACCGGCCCCTCTGACGTGCGGAGCACCTCGAGGAGCCGCCCCCGGCACTGGCGGTCGGTGCCGGCGTACGTCTGGACCCGGCGGGCCGGTCCGTCGTACGCCGGGTGGCCGGCGGCGCGCCAGCGGCACCGCTCCGCGACCGGGCACCGCTCGCACAGCGGGGTGACCGCGCGGCACACGAGCGCGCCGAGCTCCATGACCGCGACCGACCAGACCGCGGCGACGGCGGGCTCCTGGGGGAGCAGCTGCTCGGCGCGCCGGCGCTCGGCGACGGTCAGCGAGGCGCCGGGTGCGGCGGTGCCGCCCTCGATGCGGGCGAGGACCCGGCGCACGTTCGTGTCGAGGACCGCGTGGCGGCGGCCGTGGGCGAAGGTCGCGATCGCGGCGGCGGTGTACTCGCCGACCCCGGGCAGCGCCGCGAGCTCGTCGCGCTCGGAGGGGACCTCGCCCCCGTGGTGCTCCACGATCGACCGGGCCGCCGCGTGCAGCCGCAGCGCCCGTCGGGGGTAGCCGAGCCGGCCCCAGGCGCGGACCGCCTCACCGGGCTCCTCGGCGGCGAGGGCGGCAGGGGTCGGCCACTCCTCCATCCACCGCTCCCACACCGGGAGCACCCGGCTGACCGGGGTCTGCTGGAGCATGAACTCCGAGACCATGACGCCCCACGGTGTCGCGTCGGGCGCGCGCCAGGGCAGGTCGCGCGCGTGCTCGGCGTACCACTCCAGCACGGGCTCGTGCAGGACCCCGCCGGGGTTGGTCGCGGTGTCGCAGGTGGTCGTCATGGGCCCGCTCACCCTAGCCCGCGCGCGTCACACCCGAGGCGCGGTGTGGCACCCCGAACGGGCGCGCGGCGACGGTTACGGTTCGGGCATGAGCGCCGTGACCCGTCCTCGTGGGCCACTGCCTCCTCGGGTCTACTGGGTGCGGCGGCTCTTCGTGCTGCTGGTGCTGCTCGTCCTGCTCGCGCTCGTCTGGGGCGTGGCCCGGCTCGTCGGCGGCGGGGACGAGGGCGGCACCACGCGTGGCGCGGCCAGCCAGGTGGCGGCCGAGCGCGAGGCTCCGGAGAGCCCGGAGGCGACGCCGACCCCGGACGGTGACGACCGGGAGGCGCGCCGCGAGCGCCGCGAGGAGCGGCGCAAGGAGCGTCGGGAGAAGAAGGACGCCCTCGCCAAGCCGTCGGGCCCTTGCCTGGACAGCGACGTGGTGGTCACCCCCGACGTCGTCGAGCCGTACGTCGGACGCCCGGAGGTGGTGCTGCAGCTGACCACCGTGGAGTCCGAGGCCTGCACCTGGGACGTCACCCCCGACTCGGTGTTCCTGGTGATCAGCGACGAGAAGGGCCCGCTCTGGTCGAGCCAGGACTGCCCGTCCGCGATCCCCACCGAGGAGGTGGTGGTCCGGCGTGAGCTGGCCGCCGAGGTCGAGATCGCGTGGAACGGCAAGCAGTCCGACCGCGACTGCTCGGAGGCGACGGACTGGGTGTGGCCCGGTCAGTACGTCGCCACGGCGGTCGCCCGGGGGGCGGTGACCCCGGTCGAGGTGGAGTTCGAGATGACCCGCAAGGTCGTCGAGGAGAAGCCGGACCCTGAGGACGACCTCGAAAGCGAGTCCGAGGGCGAGTCGGAGGGGCCGCGCACGCAGGACCAGCGGGGCCGCGACCGCTGAGCGGGCGGAACCCTCAGACGTAGCGCTCGAGGATGCTCGACTCGGCCAGCCGCGAGAGCCCCTCGCGGACGCTGCGGGCCCGGAGCTCGCCGACGCCGTCGACGGCCTGGAGGTCGTCGATGCTCGCCGCGAGCAGCTTCTGCAGCCCGCCGAAGTGGTCGACGAGCCGCTCCACCACGGTCGCGGGGAGGCGGGGGACCCGGGCGAGGAGCCGGTAGCCACGGGGCGCCGCGGGATTGTCGAGGTGCTCGTTGGTCCCCAGCCCGAGGGCGCGGGCGACCGCGTTGACGTCGACCAGCTCGCCGGCGTTGAGCCCCTCCAGCGCGCCGAGCACCTCCTGGGAGGTGCGGGCCCGCTTGCCGACGGGAAGGTAGTCGCGGACCACCAGCTCGCGGTCGAGGTCGACCCCGGTGACGAGCTCCTCGAGCTGAAGCGAGAGCAGCCGCCCGTCGGTGCCGAGCTCGAGCACGTAGTCCTCGATCTCGCGGGCGATCCGAGTGACCATCTCGAGCCGCTGGGCGACGACCGCGACGTCGCGGTTGGTGACGAGGTCCTCGATCTCGAGCGCGGACAGGGTGCTCGACACCTCGTCGAGCCGCATCTTGTAGCGCTCGAGCGTGGCGAGGGCCTGGTTGGCGCGGGACAGGATGGACCCGGTGTCCTCGAGGACGTAGCGGGTGCCCCCGACGTACAGCGCGATGATCTGCATCGACTGCGACACCGAGATCACGGGGAAGTCGGTCATCCGCGCGACGCGGTCGGCGGTGCGGTGGCGGGTGCCGGTCTCCTCGGAGTGGATCGACTGGTCGGGCATGAGGTGCACGGCCGCCCGGAGGATCCGCTGGGCGTCGCGGTCGAGGATGATCGCGCCGTCCATCTTCGCCAGCTCGCGGAGCCCGGTCGCGGAGAACGGGATGTCGAGGGTGAACCCGCCGGAGGAGATCGCCTCGACGGTCTTGTCGGTGCCGAGCACGATGAGCGCACCCGTGCGGCCACGCAGGATCCGCTCGAGCCCGTCGCGCAGGGCGGTGCCGGGGGCGACGCCGGCGAGCGTGTTCCGCAGCCGGATGGCCTCAGCGGTGCGGTCGTTGGCGGCCACGCGTCTCCTGGGTCGCTGGTGGTCGTGGGCTGCTCGAAGTCTAGGCGGTGCAGCCCCCGGCGGTCAGCGGGTGCGCCTGGTGAACGACAGGTCGAGGACCCGCAGCGCGGTGCGCAGGTCGGGTGCGGCGAAGACCTCCATGCCGTCGACCCGCGTCGAACCCCCGCCACCGCTCTCGGCCGGCACGATCGCGAAGGTGAACCCGATGCGGCGGGCCTCGGCGAGCCGTCGTTTCAGCTCGGGCACCCGGCGCAGCTCGCCGGCCAGCCCCACCTCGCCGACGGCGACGACCTCCGAGGGGACCACCATCCCCTGGGCGGCCGACGCGATGGCGAGGGCGGTCGCCAGGTCGCCGGCGGGCTCCTGCACCCGTGCGCCGCCCACCGTGGAGACGAACACGTCGGAGGTGTGCATCTTGACCCGGGCGCGCGCCTCGAGCACCGCCATGATCATCGCGGTCCGCGACGGGTCGAGCCCGGAGGTGGTGCGCCGCGGCCGCTCGAGCGCCGAGGCGGTGACCAGCGCCTGGATCTCGGCGAGCATCGGCCGGCGCCCCTGGAGGGTGACCGTGACCGCCGTTCCCGGCACCGCCTCGTGGTGACGGGAGACGAAGAGCCCCGAGGGGTCGGTCACGGCGGTGATCCCGTCGCTGGACAGGTCGAAGCAGCCGACCTCGTCGACCGGGCCGAACCGGTTCTTGATCGCGCGGACCATCCGCAGCCGCGTCGCCCGCTCGCCCTCGAAGTGGAGGACGACGTCGACGAGGTGCTCGAGCACCCGGGGGCCGGCGATGCTGCCCTCCTTGGTCACGTGGCCCACCACCACGGTGGCCATCCCGCGGGTCTTCGCCTGCCGGACGAGCGCGGCCGTGACCTCCTTGACCTGCGTGACGCCGCCCGGCGCCCCGTCGATCCCCTCGGCGCCGATGGTCTGCACGGAGTCGACGACGAGCAGGTCGGGGGAGAGCTCCTGGACGTGGGTCAGCAGGGCCCCGAGGTCGGTCTCGGCGGCGAGGTAGAGCTCGTGGTGGACGCCGCGGCACCGGTCGGCACGGAGCCGGACCTGGGCGGCGGACTCCTCCCCGGAGACGTAGAGGGCGCGGCGGCCGGTGCGGGCGGTCTGGGCGGCGACCTCGAGCAGCAGCGTGGACTTGCCGACGCCCGGCTCCCCGGCCAGCAGCACGACGGCACCGGGCACCAGGCCGCCGCCGAGCACGCGGTCGAGCTCGTCGACGCCGGAGGTGACCGAGCGGGACTCCTCGATGGGGACCTGGCCGATCGGGAGCGCCGGCGCGGTCACCGGTGACGCCGCGGCCCGGCCGACCCGCGCGGGCGCGACCTTCGCCTCGGCGAGGCTGCCCCAGGCCTGGCACTCCCCGCACCGGCCGACCCACTTCGCGGTCTGCCAGCCGCACTCCCCGCAGACGTAGCCCGAGCGGCTCTTCGACGTCGTTCGACTCATGGACCGGACCGTAGGGCACCCCACCGACGAAACCGTGCGGACGGGCCGGAGCGGCTCGGTTGACGGGGCCTGGTCGCGGGAGCGACCATGACACCCCCGGAGTTGGAACGATCCAGAGCGCCCCGGTCCGGGAGCAAGGAGCGCGACGAAGGACACAGATGCCGGCACGACACCGACCGGTGGCCACGCTGGCCACCGTCGCGGCCGCTGCCGGCGTCTCCCGGCAGACCGTGTCCAACGCGCTCAACAGCCCCGAGCTCCTGCGCCCGGACACCCTGGAGCGGGTCCAGCAGGCGATCGAGCGGCTCGGCTACACCCCCAACCGGGCCGCTCGGAACCTCCGCACGCGCAGCTCGCAGCTCGTCGGCCTGCGGCTCGACCCCACGACCGAGGGCACCGTCAGCGGGCTGATGGACCGGTTCCTCCACTCGCTCGCGGAGTCGTGCAGGGGCGCCGGGCTCCACGTCCTGCTGTTCACCGCCGAGGACGTCAACGACCCGCTGGACGGCTACGACGAGCTGCTCAGGTCGGCGTCGGTGGATGCGTTCGTGGTGACCGACACCTACCGCGGCAACCCGCAGGCGGCCTGGCTGGCGGAGCGGCAGGTTCCGTTCGTCGCGTTCGGCCGCCCCTGGACCGAGCCCGACGCCACCCACCCGTGGGTCGACGTCGACGGCCGGGCCGGCGTGATGCTCGCCGTCGACCACCTCGTCGACCGGGGCCACCAGCGCATCGCCTGGGTCGGCTGGCAGAAGAGCTCGACGATCGGCGAGGACCGGCGCAGCGGCTGGGTCGACCGGATGCACGAGCGGGGGCTCTCGACGAGCCGGCTCAGCGCCCGGGGCGAGGACACGATCGAGTACGGACGCCGCGCGGCGCACGCCCTCCTCGACCAGGACGGTGAGCAGCCCACCGCCTTCGTGTGCGTGAGCGACACCGTTGCCATGGGGGTGCTCCAGGCGATCGCCGAGCGGGGCCGCCGTCCCGGCCCCGACGACCTCGCCGTGGTCGGGTTCGACGACTCGCCCGCCGCCCAGGTCGTCCTGCCCGGGCTGACCTCCGTGCGCCAGCCCCTCGAGGAGGTGGCGGTGCAGGTGGTGCGGCTCCTCGAGGACCGGCTCGCGATGCGCAACATCGAGCACCCGCACGCGATCCTCACCCCCGAGCTGCGGGTCCGCGGCACGTCCTGACGCCAGCCACGAAGGGCGGTTCGACACGCTTCACGCGCGCCACGAGGGGCGGTTCGACACCTCGCGCGCGGTCAGAAGCGGCGCCACCAGAGGTTGACGGCGTAGTCGACGGTCGTGCCCTCGTGCTCGGCGAGGACGGTGTCGGCGGTGCGGGGGTCGAGCTCGATGCGGACCACCTGCTCGAGCTCCTCGCGGGTCGAGAACCTCCACTCGACGTCGAGCGGGACCCGGCTCCAGCCGTGCGCCGACCAGAACCGCTCGACGGCGTCGGGGTCGACCTGCGGGTAACCCAGCCGGAACCAGCGGCCGAAGGTCGACCGGGTGCCGTCGTTGTCGATGACGAACGCCGTCCCGCCCCGGCGTACGACGCGGTGGAGCTCGGCCAGGCCCGGTTCGCTCCCGGGACCGAAGAAGTACGCCCACCGGGCGTGCGCGACGTCGACGGAGACGTCCGGGACGGGCAGCCGCTGGGCGGTGCCGGGCAGGACGGTGACCCCCCTCAGCCCTGCCGTACGACGCCGCGCGAGCGTGACCAGGGGCGGGTGCGGCTCGACGCCGACGACGGTGCGTGCGGTCGCGGCGAAGAGCGGCAGGTGGTAGCCGCTTCCGCACCCCACGTCGAGGACGTCACGGCCGGCCCAGTCGGCGAGCTCGCGCATCGCGGCCTCGATGCGCCCCTCCGGGTCGACGCTGCGGTTCTCGAGCTCGTACAGCCCGGGGTGGTGCCAGATGTTCGGGGACGGGATCACCCCCGGCAGTCGGGGACCGGCCGGCAAGGCGGACCGTCTCAGATGCGCACGAGCCCGGTCGGGGTGCTGAACTGGGCGGCCACGACCCCGGGCACCCCGTTGACGCCGACCCACTCGACCTTGACGTCCTCGAGCGGCCCCTCGACGGGGCGGCCCAGCCATTCGCTGACCCGGTGCGGGTCGCCGGCGATCTCGAGCGCCTCGAGCCGGATCTCGTGGGAGGCGCCGTTGCTCGGGTGGTCGGCCGGGTCGCCCTCCCACTGCACGTAGTAGGGCAGCTGCGGGTCGGCCTGGAGCCCGAGGACACCGATCTGCTTCCAGCGCAGCTCGTGGCCGTCGGGGCGGAACCGGTTGCCCTGCACCGACTCGCGGCCGAGCCGCTTCTCGACGACCGTGATGTCGTCGACGGCGATGACCCAGCCGAGCCACCCGCCGCCGAGCGCGGAGCGGGCGCGGACGGCCTGGCCGAACGGCGCCTTGTCGGAGGCGGGGTGGTCGAGCACCTCCACGACCTCGACGTAGGTGCCCTCGCCGAGCGGGAGGACCATGTTGCGGGTGCCGAACCGCGGGTGGATCCCGCCGTCCACGAAGGGCTCTCCGAGCAGCTCGCCGAGGCGACGAGCGGTGCCGGCGAGCCCGTCCGGTCCGGCTGCGTACGAGAGGTGGTCGAGGCGCATTGCGACATTGTGGCCCGGCCCACGCGGGCAGGGGACAGCGGGGTGCGACCAGGAAGTGAGGAGGTCCCCGGGAGCTCCGTCGGGACCCCCTCGTGGTCTTGTGCCCGGAGCGGCCGAGGAGTTGAGTGGGCAGCGGCAACGGAGCCGGAGGAGGCGTGACGTGGCGACGAAGACGGCAGCGGCACAAGGCCTGAAGGGAGAGCGGGCGCCGGCGGCGCGCCGCTGTGATGCGGTCCGGAACGTGGCCCTGGTCGGCCCTGCGGGGTCGGGGAAGACGACGCTGGTCGAGACGCTCCTGGTCTCGGCCGGTGTGCTTTCCAGGCCGGGATCGATCGTGGAGGGCACCACGGTCAGCGACTTCGAGGAGGCCGAGCAGCGCCAGCAACGCTCCGTAGGGCTGGCGCTCGCGCCGCTCGAGCACGAGGGCGTCAAGGTCAACCTGCTCGACACCCCCGGCTACGCCGACTTCGTCGGCGAGGTGCGTGCGGGGCTGCGCGCGGCCGACTGCGCGATGTTCGTGGTGGCCGCCAACGACGGCGTCGACGAGGCGACCCGCGAGCTGTGGCGCGAGTGCGCCGCGGTCGGGATGCCGCGCGCGGTGGTCGTCACCAAGCTCGACCACGCCCGGGCGGACTGCGACGGCGTGGTCCTCCAGTGCCGCGAGGCGTTCGGCGACAAGGTGGTGCCGGTCTACCTCCGCGAGGGCGACCGGCTGGTCGGGCTGCTCTCCGACGACCACGAGCACGACGAGCAGCGGGGCCGGCTGATCGAGGCGGTGATCGAGGAGTCCGAGGACGAGACGCTGATGGACCGCTACCTCGGCGGCGAGGACATCGACCGTGCGCTGCTCGTCGAGGACCTCGAGCGTGCGGTGGCGCGTGGCTCGTTCCACCCGGTCATCCCCGTCGACTCCGCGACAGGGGTCGGGGCGAAGGAGCTCCTCGACCTCGTGGTCACGGGGTTCCCGTCTCCGCTCGAGCACCCGATGCCGCCGGTGTTCACCCCCGCCGGCAAGGCCGGCCCGACGATCACCTGCGACGCGGAGGGGCCGCTCGTCGCCGAGGTCGTGAAGACGACCACCGACCCCTACGTCGGCCGGGTGTCGCTGGTGCGGGTCTTCTCCGGCACGATCCGCCCCGACGCCGTCGTCCACGTCTCCGGCCACTTCTCCTCGTTCTTCGGCGACTCCGCCGGCCACCCCGACCACGACGAGGACGAGCGCATCGGCGCACTGTCGGTGCCGCTCGGCAAGAACCTGCGGCCGGTGGACGTGGTGATCGCCGGTGACCTGTGCGCGGTGGCGAAGCTGAGCCGTGCCGAGACCGGTGACACCCTTTCGGACAAGGACAACCCGCTGGTCCTGCGCCCGTGGGACATGCCGGAACCCCTTCTCCCGTTGGCGATCCAGGCCCGCGCGAAGGCCGACGAGGACCGGTTGTCGCAGGGGCTGCAGCGGCTCGCGGCCGAGGACCCGACCTTGCGTGTGGAGCACAACGCCGAGACCCACCAGGTCGTGCTGTGGTGCATGGGCGAGGCGCACGCCGACGTCGCGATCGACCGGCTCGCGAACCGCTACGGCGCCGCCGTCGACACCGTCGAGCTGAAGGTGGCGCTGCGGGAGACCTTCAGCAGCCCCGGCAAGGGGCACGGCCGCCACGTGAAGCAGTCCGGCGGCCACGGGCAGTACGCCGTCTGCGACATCGAGGTCGAGCCGTTGCCGCAGGGCGCCGGGTTCGAGTTCGTCGACAAGGTCGTCGGCGGGGCGGTGCCGCGGCAGTTCATCCCCTCGGTCGAGAAGGGGGTCCGCCAGCAGATGGAGAAGGGGCTGGTCGCGGGGTACCCGGTCGTCGACATCCGGGTGACCCTCGTCGACGGCAAGGCGCACAGCGTCGACTCCTCCGACATGGCCTTCCAGACCGCGGGCGCGCTGGCGCTGCGGGAGGCGGCGGCCGGCGCCAGCACCTGCCTGCTCGAGCCCGTCGACGAGCTCGCGGTGACCGTCCCCGACGACCTGGTGGGCACCGTGATGGGCGACCTCTCGTCGCGCCGTGGCCACGTCCTCGGCTCCGAGCCCGCGGGGGAGGGGCGCACGGTGGTGCGCGCCGAGGTGCCCCAGATCGAGATCTCGCGGTACGCCGTGGACCTGAGGTCGTCCTCCCACGGGGCCGCGACCTTCACCCGCACGTTCAAGCGCTACGAGCCCATGCCGGAGAACGTCGCGGCCCGGCTGCGTGAGAAGTCCTAGCGAGGTTCAGTACGACACCCGGTCGGCCGCGGCCAGCCACGCGTCGAACGGCTCGGCCAGCCCGGGAACCGTCCGCGCCTCGACCGGCACCGGCCACAGCGAGCGGTCCTGGCCCATCAGCTCGTAGAACTCGCTGTCGTCGAACCCGCCGCGCGCCGCGTCCGCCCGGTCCGCGGCGTAGACGACCCGCCCCACCCGCGCCCACAGGCAGGCCGCGAGGCACATCGGGCAGGGCTCGCACGAGGAGTACAACGTCGCGCCGTGCAGCGCGAACGCGCGGGCCCGCGCGCAGGCGTCCCGGATCGCGGCGATCTCCGCGTGGGCGGTGGGGTCGAGGTCGCGGGTCACGCGGTTCTGCCCCGCCCCGAGCAGCTCGCCGTCCCGGACGACCACGGCACCGAACGGACCGCCTCCCTCCGCCACGTTCAGCGTCGCCCGTCGGACGGCGTCGAGGAGCCACTGCTCGTCGGTCACGAGGGGTCCGGTGGTCGCGTCACGCATGGTTGCTCCCTTCGGGCTGGGCGGTCCGTGGCCGTCGTACGACGATAGGAACCGGCGCCCCGCAGGGCCACCGACATTCCTCACCGACGGGCCGTGACACGTATCAGGCCTGCACCGGACCGCCGGGTCGTGCCACGATCGGACGGATGGCACGGAACGTGGCGAGCAGCTGGGCGCCCGGGTGGGCCGGACGCACGCAGGCGGAACGGATCCGCCTCTACACGCTCGCCTCGTTGTACGCCGGCTTCTGGTGCCTGCTCGGCGTCACCGCCTGGCGGGCCACCGCCGCGGCCGGGGGCGCACCGGGTGGCGTGGCGGTGATGGGGACCGCGCTCGTGCTGGGCGTGGCCGGCGCCGTGGGGATGCACGCGGCGCTGCGGCTGCACCCCGACGAGGGTCCCCTGCCGGCCGGGCCGCTCGCGCTCCTTGCCGGGGCAGCCGTCGTGACCGAGCTCGTGGTCCTCGCGCTGCCGGTGCAGGCGAGGTTCCACGGCGCGATGCTCGTCGTCGGGTCGCTCGCCTTCGGGGCCGGCGGTTTCCGCGACCGGCGGGTCACGTGGGCGCTGCTCGCTCTCGCGCTGCCGGCGGTCCTGCTGCCGACCGGCGACCTCGGGATGGCGGGGTACGCACTCTTCACCGCGGTGTTCCTGATCTTCACCGTCCGCAGTTCGTTCTGGCTCCTCGGCGTCGTCGCCGAGCTGGACGAGGCCCGGCGCACCCAGGCCGCGCTGGCGGTGGCCGAGGAGCGGTTGCGCTTCTCCCGCGACGTGCACGACGTGCTCGGCCGCAGGTTGTCCACGATCGCGTTGCAGGCCGAGCTCGCGGCGTCGCTCGCCGAGCGCGACGACGCCCGCGCGCCCGAGCAGGCCCTACAGGTGAGGGAGACCGCCCACGAGGCGTTGCGGGAGGCCCGCGAGCTGGCCCAGGGGTACCGGCCGCTGGACCTGGCGCACGAGGTCGACGGCGCGGTCTCCCTGCTGCGGTCGGCCGGCATCGACGCGCGGGCGGACCTCGACCGGCTGCCGGAGCGGTGGCACGAGCCGGTGGCCCGGGTCGTCCGGGAGTGCGTGACCAACGTGCTGCGCCACTCGAGGGCCACGTGCGTGACCATGCGGTACGCGGACGGCGAGGTCGTGCTCCGCAACGACGGTGTCGCCGACGTCCCCCGCCAGCGCGCCGGTGACGGCGGCGGCACGGGGCTGCGCTCCTTGGAGGAGCAGCTCGCCCCGCTCGGCGCGCACGTGCGCACCGAGCGGTCCGGCGACCAGTTCGTCGCCCGGGTGCGGATCGACGCCGGGTCAGGCGGCGGCTCGTGATCCGGCTCCTGCTCGCCGACGACGAGAACGTCGTCCGCACCGCGCTCGCCCAGCTGCTCGACCTCGAGCCGGACCTCGAGGTGGTGGCGGAGGCGCCGGACGGGGCCCGGGCCGTGGCGGCGGCGCTCGACGCCGTGCCCGACGTGGCGGTGCTGGACCTCCAGCTGCCGGACCGCGACGGCATCGACGTCGCCCGCGAGATCGGCGAGCGGCTGCCGGACTGCGCGTCGGTGATCCTCACCAGCCACGGGCGTCCGGGACACCTCAAGCGCGCGCTGGGCGAAGGGGTCTCGGGGTTCCTGCCGAAGACCACCTCGGCCGAGACGCTCGCCGAGGTGGTCCGGACCGTGCACGCCGGCGGGCGTCACGTCGACCCCGACCTCGCCGCGGGAGCGATCGCCGCCGGCGACTCCCCGTTGACGCCGCGCGAGTCGGACGTGCTCGAGGCGGCGGCCGGGGGTGCTCCGGTCGAGGCCATCGCGGCCCGGGTGCACCTGTCGCCCGGCACGGTGCGCAACTACCTGTCGAGCGCGTCGGCCAAGCTCGGGGTCGGCAACCGGCACGAGGCGGTCGCGAAGGCGCGGCAGCTCGGCTGGATCTGAGCGGGCACGTCACGCTTCCGCCTTCTGCCAGTCGCTGCACTTGATCACGACGATGCCGTCGCGGTAGCACATCCGGATCTTGATGTCGGTGCCCTCGAACAGGTCCCACACCCGCGAGCGGGACTTTCCGACGCCGGCGACGTGCAGGATGCCGAGCGGTGCGCTCAACGTGTCCCGCCGGTAGTTCGCCTCGATCGAGATCCCGTCCTTCTTGTTGTCGGACACGGAGATCTTGTCCCCGCTGTGCGCCCACGCGACGGTGCCGCGGGACGTCGAGATCGCCTCGCTGGAGCCGGCGTGGGCGGCCGGTGCGGTCAGCAGCAGCCCCGCCCCTGCCAGCAGCGATCCCCAGAACACGGCAGCGACGCGTCGTCCTTCTGCAGCCACGGTTCTCCTCCTCCGGTGTCGAAGGTCCGGCCGCCCTGGCCGGACCCGTCGACGCTAGGAAGCGGCACGCGGGCACCGGTAGGAAGAGATGTCACCGGCCCCTGGTGCGATCTGTCACCGGCCCAGCTCGCGGTCACGCCCGCGATCGCGTCGTACTTCCCTCGAGAATCTGGTGCTCCCCATCGGCTGCAACCTGTGGGGAGCACCGGTTTCCCATGGCGCCATGGGAAACCGCATCCCTTCGTCAGCGCGGGTCGGCGGGGTGCAGCGCCAGCGCGCTGCGGGAGCGCAGGTGCTCGTGGCAGTGCCGGGCCAGCTCGTCGTACGCCGGTCGCCCCATCAGCTCGACGAGCTCGGCCTCGTTCGACTCGAACACCGGGGCGGTGCCGACGTGGGCCTCGGTGTTGCCCGAGCAGTACCAGTCGAGGTCGTGGCCGCCCGGACCCCAGCCGCGGCGGTCGTACTCGGCGATCGTGATCTCGAGGTAGCTCTCGCCGTCGGGCAGCTCGACGTCGCGGTAGGTGCGCCGGATCGGCAGCTGCCAGCAGACGTCGGGCTTCGTCTGCACGAAGTGCAGCCCGCGGTTGAGCGCGTAGCCGTGCAGCGCGCAGCCGGCGCCGCCGGAGAAGCCCGGGCGGTTGAGGAAGATGCAACCGCCTTTGTGGACACGGGTCTTGCGCTCACCGTCCTCGTCGACCTCGACCCAGCCGCGCCGCCCGGCGCGGTGGTTCTGCCACTCCGCGGGGGTAAGCCGGGCGACGTGCTCGGCGACCCGCTTCTCGTCGTCCTCGTCGGCGAAGTGGGCGCCCAGCGTGCAGCAGCCGTCGTCGGGACGGTCGGCGTAGATCCCCTGGCAGCCGCTGCCGAAGATGCAGGTCCAGCGCGACGTCAGCCACGTGAGGTCGCAGCGGAACACCTGGTCCGCGTCGGCCGGGTCGCGGAATTCGACCCAGGCGCGGGGAAACACGAGATCGACCTCCGGCACAGCGGGGAGCCTAGCCCCGCGGACAACCTGCCCCGGACGGGTACGTTGGCCCCGTGCGACTGGGCGTCCTCGACATCGGCTCCAACACCGGACACCTGCTGGTGGTCGACGCCCACCTCGGTGCGGCGCCGTTGCCGGCGTTCTCCTTCAAGCGACCCCTGCGGCTCGCCGAGCACCTCGACGACGACAACCGGCTGCGCGAGTCCGGGATCACCGCGCTGGTCGAGTTCGTCCGGGGTGCCCTGGTGGTCGCCGAGGACAAGGGGTGCGAGGAGATGCTCGGCTTCGCGACCTCGGCGGTGCGCGACGCGGGCAACTCCGAGGCGGTGCTGAGCCGGGTCAAGCTCGAGGCCGGCGTGGCGCTCGAGGTCCTGCCCGGCGAGGACGAGGCGCGGCTCACCTTCCTCGCCGTACGCCGGTGGTTCGGCTGGTCCTCGGGACGGCTGGCGGTCTTCGACATCGGCGGGGGATCGCTCGAGATCGCGGTCGGCAGCGACGAGGCGCCGGACGTGGCCCAGTCGCTGCCGCTCGGGGCGGGGCGGCTCACCCGCGACCACCTGCGCAGCGACCCGCCCGACCCCGCGGTGGTGCGGGAGCTGCGCCGTCGGATCCGCGCCGACATCGCCCGGAACGCCGGTGCGGTGCTTCGGGTCGGGACCCCGGACCACACCGTGGCGACCTCGAAGACGTTCCGGTCGCTCGCCCGGATCTGCGGCGCCGCGCCGTCGGGCGAGGGGCCGCTGGTGAAGCGGGCGCTGCCTGCAGAGGTGCTCCGCGAGCGGCTCCCGTCGCTGACCGGGCTCGACGACGCGGGCCGTCGGGCGCTCCCCGGTGTCTCCCCGGACCGCTCGCACCAGATCCTCGCGGGCGCCCTCGTGGCGGACGCGGTGATGGACATCTTCGGCCTGACCGAGCTCGAGATCTGCCCCTGGGCGCTGCGGGAGGGGATCATCCTCGAGCGGCTCGACGCACTGCGGGTCGCGGGATGAGCAGGGGCTCCGGCTCCGCTGCGGAGCCACCCGGTCGCGTCGCGTTGTCGACGGCGTCGGTCTACCCCGAGAGCACCGCGACCGCGTTCGAGCTCGCCACGCGGCTCGGCTACGACGCCGTCGAGGTGATGGTCGGGACCGACGAGACCAGCACCGAGCCGGCGCAGGTCCGCCACCTCTCCGAGTACCACGCGCTCCCGGTCTGCGCGATCCACGCCCCCACGCTGCTGCTGACGCAGCGGGTCTGGGGCACCGAGCCCTGGGGCAAGCTCGAGCGGAGCGCCGAGATGGCGCACGAGGTCGGAGCCGGCACCGTCGTCGTGCACCCGCCGTTCCGCTGGCAGCGCGACTACGCCCGCGGGTTCGTCGAGGGGATCGCGTCCCTGGAGGAGCGCACCGGGATCGTCTTCGCGGTCGAGAACATGTACCCCTGGCGCGCGTCGCGCCGGGAGATGGAGGTCTACGCGCCGCACTGGGACCCGATCGGGCTCGAGTACGCCCACACCACCCTCGACGTGTCACACGCCGCGACCGCCCGCGAGGACTGCCTCGACCTCGCCCGGCGGATGGGCCCGTCGCTGCACCACGTGCACCTCACCGACGGCACCGGCACCGCGAAGGACGAACACCTCATCCCCGGCCGCGGCAACCAGCCGGTGGCCGGGTTGCTCGAGCACCTCGCCACCACCGGGTTCTCGGGCCACCTGGTGCTCGAGGTCAACACCCGCCGCTCCGGGGGGCGCAGCGGCCGCGAGACCGACCTCATCGAGGGGCTCGCGTTCGCCCGGCTGCACTTCGCGGCGCCGTACGCCCCGGACCGGAGTGGCGACCGGCGACGGGAGCTGCCCGGATGAGCCGCACCACCTCGAGCACCGCCGACGGCGGCGCGGGCGAGCGGCAGCGCGGTCGCCGGCCCGGGGCGCCCGACACCCGCGGGCGGATCCTCGAGGTCGCGCGGGAGTCCTTCGCCGAGCGCGGCTTCCGGGCCACGACCATCCGCGGGGTCGCCGCGGCCGCGGGTGTCGACGCCGCGCTCGTGCACCACTATTTCGGCACGAAGGACGACCTGTTCCTGGCGGCGCTCCGCGTGCCGGTCGACCCGCGGGCCGTGCTCCCCACCGTCTTCGAGCAGGGCACCGACGGGGCCGCCGCCCGACTGCTGACCGCGGTGCTGGGCGTGTGGGACCAGCCCGAGGGGAGGCTCCAGCTGGTCTCGGTGCTGCGCGCCAGCCTCGGGGACGCCGGCAGCTCGCTGCTGCAGGACGGCTTCCTGCGGCTGGTCGAGCAGGGGCTGGCGGGGGTGCTGCCGGGACCCGACCCGCGGCTGCGTGCGCAGCTGGTGGCGACGCAGATGCTGGGGCTGCTGCTGGCCCGCTACGTGCTGGTGCTGGAGCCGCTGGCGTCGCTGCCGCGCAGCGCGGTGGTCGAGCTCGTCGCCCCGAACCTCCAGCGCTACCTCGACGGCCCTCTGGACCAGCGGGGCTGAGCCACCCGTCCCCCTTGACGGGTGCCCGGTCGCGGTCGCATATTCAACACATGATGAATTACGCCACCGAGGCCGCCGTCGTCGTCGAGGAGCTCGTGGTCGACCGGGGCCGGACGCGCGCCGTCGACCACGTCTCGTTCGTCGCCCGCGCCGGGGAGGTGACGGGGCTGCTGGGCCCCAGCGGCTGCGGGAAGACCTCGCTGATGCGCGCCCTCGTCGGCGTCCAGGTGGTCGCCTCCGGCTCGGTCACGGTGCAGGGCCTCCCCGCCGGCCACCGCGAGCTGCGGGACCGGATCGGTTACGTCACCCAGGCGCCGAGCGTGTACGAGGACCTGACCGTCGACGAGAACCTGCGGTTCTTCGCCCAGGTGCTCGGCGTCGGCGACGGCCAGGTCGACGAGGTCCGCCAGGCCGTGGACCTCACCGAGCGCGGCGGCTCGCGCGTCGCTGAGCTCTCCGGCGGACAGCGCTCGCGCGTGAGCCTCGCCGTCGCGCTCCTCGGCTCCCCGTCGCTGCTGGTGCTCGACGAGCCGACGGTGGGGCTCGACCCCGTGCTCCGGCAGGAGCTGTGGGGGCTCTTCCACCGGCTCGCCGCGGACGGCGCCGCGGTGCTGGTCTCCAGCCACGTGATGGACGAGGCCGAGCGGTGCGACCGGCTCCTGCTGATGCGCGAGGGGAAGCTGATCGCCGACGACACCCCGGGCGGGCTGCTCGGCAGCACCGGCAGCGCCGACGTCGAGTCGGCGTTCCTCACCCTCGTCGGCGCCCCGGCGGGAGGTGCGCGATGAGCCTCCGCATCACCCTGGCCGTGACCCGTCGGGTGCTGACCCAGCTCCGCCACGACCACCGGACGCTGGCGCTGCTGCTGGTCCTGCCCTGCCTCGTCCTGGGGCTGCTGCGCTGGATGTACGACGAGCAGCAGGCCGTCTTCGACACGCTCGCGCCGGCCCTGCTCGCCCTGATCCCGTTCATCGTGATGTTCCTCGTCACCAGCGTCACCACGCTGCGCGAGCGCTCGTCGGGGACGCTGGAACGGCTGCTCGCGATGCCCACCGGCAAGCTCGACCTGCTGCTCGGCTACGCCCTGGCCTTCGGGCTCGTCGCCGCCGTGCAGTCCGCGCTCGCGGTGGCGCTCTGCGTGTGGCCTCTCGGCATGCGCGTCGACGGCTCGGTGGCGCTGCTGGTCGTGGTGGCGGTCGTCGACGCGGTCTGCGGGACGGCGTTCGGGCTGTTCGTCTCGGCGTTCGCGCGGACGGAGTTCCAGGCAGTGCAGTTCATGCCTGCAGTGGTCTTCCCCCAGCTGCTGCTCTGCGGGCTGTTCCTCGACCGGGACCGGCTGCCGGACGTGCTGTCCGCGGTGAGCGACGTGCTTCCGCTGTCCTACGCGGTCGACGCCATGGACGCCGTCGTCGCCGGTGCCGACGGCGCCGGCGAGGTGGCGGGGGAGCTCGGGGTGGTCCTCGGCTTCGTCGCCCTGCTGCTCGCCCTCGGGGCCGCCACGCTGCGCCGGCGCACGCCCTGAGCCGGCGGCCGCCGTAGCCTGGGCCCGGAACACGTCCCGACGGTGCGGAGGTGCAGGTGCTGCGGCAGGCCCTTCTCGCGGTGTCCCGCAGCGAGCGCGTGCGCGACCTCGTCACCGCCACCCCGGTCTCGGCGGCGGTCGTCGCGCGCTACGTCCCGGGGGAGACCACCGACGACGCCATCGACGCCACGCGCCGCCTCGTCGACGACGGCCTGCAGGTGAGCCTCGACCACCTCGGCGAGGACACCACCGACCGGGAGCAGGCCGGGGCCGCCGCCGCGGCGTACGTCAATGTGCTCGGGCTGCTCGCCGAGCAGGGGCTGACCCCCGCCGCCGAGGTGTCGCTGAAGCTCTCCGCGGTCGGTCAGGCGCTGCCCGGCAGCGGCCCGCGCTCCGGGGAGCGGGTGGCGCTCGAGCACGCCCGCGCCGTCTGCCGCGCCGCCCGCAACGCGGGCACCACCGTGACCCTCGACATGGAGGACCACCGCACCACCGACTCGACGCTCCGCGTCCTGCGCGAGCTGCGGCAGGACTTCCCGGAGACCGGCGCGGTCCTGCAGGCCTACCTCCGACGGACCGAGGCCGACTGCCGCGATCTGGCGGTCGAGGGCTCACGCGTCCGGCTCTGCAAGGGCGCCTACCGCGAGCCTGCCTCGGTCGCCTTCCAGAACCGGCTCGAGGTGGACCGGTCCTACGTGCGGTGCCTGAAGGTGCTGATGGAAGGCGACGGCTACCCGATGGTCGCGACCCACGACCCCCGGCTGGTGGCGATCGCGGCGGAGCTCGCCGCGCGGGCCGGCCGGGAGCCCGGGTCGTGGGAGTACCAGATGCTCTACGGCGTCCGGCCCGAGGAGCAGCGGCGGCTCCGCGCCGAGGGCCACACGGTGCGCGTCTACGTGCCGTACGGCGCGGAGTGGTACGGCTACCTGATGCGCCGGCTGGCCGAGCGCCCCGCCAACCTGACCTTCTTCCTCCGCTCGCTGGTCTCCCGCTCCTAGGGCTCGGGGTACGCGGGCCGCGGTGCCCGGAGCGGAGCGGGGGACTCCAGCGGCTTGCAAGGCCCCGAGCCAATTCGACGCAGTAGTGTCGCGCGCATGGGTGCACAGGTCGCCATCATCGGTGCGGGCGTCATGGGGGAGACCCTCCTCTCGGGGCTGGTGCGGGCCGGCCGCCCGGCGGACACGCTGCTCGTCGGGGAGAAGCGGCCGGAGCGGGCCGCCGAGCTGACCGAGCGCTACGGCGTCGAGGTCGTCGACAACCGCACCGCGACCCGCCGCGCCGACACCGTCGCCGTGGTCGTGAAGCCGCAGGACATGGCCGCGTTGCTCGACGAGATCGCCCCCGAGCTGCGGCAGGGGCAGCTGCTGGTCTCGCTGGCCGCCGGCATCACCACCTCGTTCGTCGAGGCGCGGATCCCCGACGGCGTGGCCGTCGTCCGGGTCATGCCGAACACCCCCGCTCTCGTCGACGAGGGGATGGCCGCGATCTCCCGCGGCTCGCACTGCGACGAGCAGCACCTCGTCGAGGCCGAGTCGCTGATGGCGTCGACCGGCCGCGTCCTCCGCGTCCCCGAGAAGCAGCAGGACGCGGTCACCGCGATCAGCGGTTCCGGGCCGGCGTACCTCTTCTTCGTGGTCGAGGCGATGATCGAGGCAGGCGTGCACCTCGGGCTGCCGCGCACCACCGCCACCGACCTCGTCGTCCAGACCGTGGTCGGCTCGGCGAAGCTGCTCCGCGAGACCGGCGAGCACCCGACGGTGCTCCGCGAGCAGGTCACCTCGCCGGGCGGCACCACCGCCGCCGCGGTCCGCGAGCTCGAGGACCACAAGGTGCGCGCCGCGTTCCTGACCGCGATGGAGGCCGCGCGGGACCGCTCCCGGCGGCTCGCGGAGGAGGCCGGGTGACGCGCCCGGCCGGGCATCCCGACCGCGGGTGCGGCCGGTGACCGGTCCCGCATGCGTGGTGTTCGACCCGTCGCTCGTCGACTACGACTTCGGGGGCGAGCACCCGATGGACCCGGTGCGCGTCGACCTGACCATCCGGCTGGCCGACGAGCTCGGCCTGGTCAGCGCGGGTGGCTCGGGCGGCGGGGTGCTTCCGACCGTCCCCGCACCGGTCGCCTCCGACGAGCTGGTCCTCACCGTCCACGACGAGTCGATGGTCGAGGCGGTGAAGCGTGTGGGCGCCGACCCGTCGCGCCCCGACCTGGCCCACGGGCTGGGCACCGAGGACAACCCGACGTTCGAGGGGATGCACGAGGCCTCCGCGCACGTCGTCGGCGCCTCCGTCGAGGCGGCCCGTCGGGTCTGGACCGGCGAGGTGCTGCACGCCGCGAACGTCAGCGGCGGGCTCCACCATGCGATGCCCGACCGGGCCAGCGGCTTCTGCATCTACAACGACGTCGCCGTCGCGATCCGGTGGCTGCTCGACAACGGCGCGGAGAAGGTGGCGTACGTCGACGTGGACGTGCACCACGGGGACGGCGTCCAGGCGGTGTTCTGGGACGACCCGCGGGTGCTCACGATCAGCCTCCACGAGACCGGCCAGATGCTGTTCCCCGGCACCGGCTTCCCCGACGAGGTCGGCGGCCCGGGTGCCGAGGGGTCGGCGGTCAACGTGGCGCTCCCGCCGGGCACCTCCGACGCGGGGTGGCTCCGGGCCTTCCACGCGGTCGTCCCGCCGCTGGTCCGCGCCTTCGAGCCCGACGTGCTGGTCACCCAGCACGGCTGTGACTCGCACGTCGAGGACCCGCTGGCGCACCTGATGCTCACCGTCGACGGCCAGCGGGCGTCGTACGAGGCGCTGCACGACCTGGCGCACGAGGTCTGCGAGGGGCGGTGGGTCGCGACCGGGGGCGGCGGGTACGCGGTCGTCGACGTCGTCCCGCGCGCCTGGAGCCACCTGCTCGGGATCGTCGCCGGGGCGCCGATCGACCCCTCGACGCCGGTCCCGGAGGGGTGGCGCGAGCACGTCCTGACCCGGCTCGGGCGGGCGGCGCCGCTGCGGATGACCGACGGCCGCTCCCCGGTCTACCGCGACTGGCGGAAGGGGTACGACCCGGACACCTGGCTGGACCGGGCGGTCCACGCGGCCCGGACGGCAGCCTTCCCCCTCCACGGGATGGATCCATTCCCGTAGGGTTTCGTCGCGGAATGTCCAGACGACACGCCACTCGGAGTTAACTTTTTGCGCAAGTTGTGTCCGTAGTCTCACTGGTCACACTAGGCTCTGCCGTTGAAAGCGCATCGTCGTTCCTCCGGTGGGGAAGCCGGAGGCGTGTCGCTTGAAGAGAGAGCGGTGCTGCACATGGGCGAGTCCACCTCAGGAGACATCTCCGGGGTCAAGTTCCTCACGGTCGCCGAGGTCGCGACGGTGATGCGCGTCTCCAAGATGACCGTCTACCGCCTCGTGCACTCCGGCGAGCTGCCCGCGGTGCGGGTCGGCCGTTCGTTCCGGGTGCCCGAGGACGCGGTGAACGAGTACCTCCAGCGGAGCTTCTTCCAGACCGGCTGATCAAGGTCGGACGGTGCCGGCACGGGGCTCCCGTGCCGGCTTCCGCCGCGCCCCCGCCCGGGGTCAGAGCCGGGTGAAGTCCGCGGCGACGACCCACCCGCGCGAGTCGCGGGCGGCTCCGATGCCCACGTGGGTGGCCTGCCGGCTGAGCAGGATCGCCCGGTGGCCGTCAGAGCGCATCCACATGCGCACCATCCGGGCCGGCTCGACCCGTCCGTAGGCGAGCGTCTCGCCTGCCCAGCGTGCTCCGCACCGGTTGATCAGCGGCCGGAGGCTCTGGTGCTCGAAGGAGCCGGTCCGCGCCAGGTGGCGGCCCCACCGCTCGGCGACCCGGTCGGTGCACCGGTCGAACCGCACCGGGCGGAGCCCGTGGGCGGCGCGGCGCTTGTTCACGGCCTTCTGCAGCTGCTTCTCGTAGCGGTCGGCCGCAGGGGCCGCGGCGGCCTGGGCGGCCTCGGCGGGTGCGGCGAGCGGTGAGGGCGGGATCCCGACGGTCACGGCGAGGGTCGCCAGGGCGGCCACCAGCAGGGCGAGGCCGCGTCGGGGGTCCGGGAGGGTGGTCATGGGGGCGCTCCTGTCCCGTCGTACGGACCCCGCCACCGTACGGGCGGCCCGGAACCGGCTGCCGCGGCCCGGGCAGGCGTGAGGTCCGCCACCGACCGCCGTGGTTCGCGAGGGTTTCCCGCGCGGTTACGCTTGGTCCCTCATGGTCTCGGCCGGGTGGCTGCACGTCGCCGGGCGGACCTCCAAGGCGAAAGGTTCCACGTGGGTTCTGTCATCAAGAAGCGTCGCAAGCGCATGGCGAAGAAGAAGCACCGCAAGCTGCTCAAGAAGACGCGCGTCCAGCGTCGTCGTCTCGGCAAGTGACTGATGGTTTCCCGCTGCGGCGGGGGACCAGGCCGGCCCGCGCCCAGAGGGTCGGCTGCACCGCTGGGTAGCTCAGTTCGGCGTCCATGCTGCTGGATCGGGGCCAGCAGGGAGGGAGCTCGGGGAACAGATGGGTCGGATCATCCTGGTCACGGGGGTGTCCAACGACCTCGGGGGCCGGTTCGCCCGTCGCATCGCCTCCGACCCTGAGGTCGACCGGGTGATCGGCGTCGACGTCGTACCTCCACGTCGCGACCTCGGTGCCGTGCGCTTCGTGCGCGCCGACATCCGCAACCCCGTGATCGCCAAGGTGATCGCCGGGGAGGACGTCGACACCGTGGTCCACACCTCGGTGGTCGCCAGCGCCGGCCAGCTCGGCGGGCGCACCTCGATGAAGGAGCACAACGTCATCGGGACGATGCAGCTCCTCGCCGCCTGCCAGCGCGCACCGGGGCTCGAGCGGCTCGTCGTGAAGTCGTCGGCGGAGGTCTACGGAGCCTCCAACCGCGACCCGGCGATGTTCACCGAGGAGATGTCGGCCCGACGGCAGCCGCGCGGCGGCTACGGCAAGGACGTGCTCGAGGTCGAGGGCTACGTCCGCGGGTTCTCGCGCCGCCGCCCCGACATGACCGTCACGCTGCTGCGCAACGCGACGACGCTGTCGTCGTACACCCGCTCGCCGCTCGCGGACTACTTCCGGCTCAGCCCGGTCCCCAAGGTCCTCGGGTACGACGCACGCGTGCAGCTGCTCCACTACGACGACCTCGTGGCCGTCCTGCACCACGCCGCGCTCGCCGGGGTGCACGGCACGTTCAACGTCGCCGGGGACGGCGTGCTGGCGATGTCCCAGGCGATCCGGAAGCTCGGTCGCGGGATGGTGCCGGTGCCCGCCCTCGCGATGGCCACGGCGGGCACGCTCGTGCGCCAGGCGCGGCTCGGGCTCTCCGGGTTCTCCTCCGAGCAGCTCCAGCTGCTGACCTACGGCCGCGGCCTCGACACCACGCGGATGCGTGCCGTGCTCGGCTTCGAGCCGAGGTACACCACCGAGCAGGCGCTCACCGAGTTCGCCACCTCCCTGCCCCGCCCGCTGGCCACGCACCCGGTGCTGGCCGCCGACCAGCTCCTCAGCGGAGCCCTCGGGAGTCCTCATGGCTGACGCCGAGATCATCCCGCTCGGCACCCGCGGCCGGCCCGGCCGCGGCACCGGCCGTGACAAGCCCTCCTCGTCGTCGCGCTCGCTCGCGCCCGGCGGCCAGCGCTCCGCTCCCGCCCCCTCCGACCGGGCGCCCGACGAGGTCGTGGACGCCGCGGCTCCGGTCGACCAGGTCGTGGTCTCCGCCGACCCCACGGTGCCCGAGCAGGGTCGCGCGGACGACCCGGCCGACGTCGCGGAGCAGGTGGCCGACGAGTCGGCCCCGGCGGTCGACGCTCCGGACGCCGAGGTGACCCGGCTGCCGGTGCCCGAGCCGGAGGCCGCCGCCGACGAGGAGGCGCCTGAGCCGTCCTCGACCGTCGTCGGCGGCAGCGAGCCGGCCACCGCCGGCGAGCGCCGCCGCGGGCTCCCGCTCACCGAGCTGCTCACCGCAGCCCGGTCGGCGGCTCACCTGGTCTTCGGCGACGACGCCGAGCGCAAGCTCGCCGAGCTGCTGGCGTTCGCGCGCCGCCGGGTGACCGGTGACTACGAGATCGACGAGTACGGCCTCGACCCGGAGATCACCGAGCGGTTCCTCATGGAGATGGTCCGCCCGCTGGCGACCAAGTGGTTCCGCGTGGAGGTCCGCGGCGCGGAGAACATCCCCACCGACGGCGGCGCGCTCGTGGTCGCCAACCACTCCGGCACGATCCCGCTCGACGGCGTGATCACGATGTTCTCGGTCAAGGAGACCACCGGCCGCAACCTCCGCCCGCTCGGCGCCGACCTGGTGTTCCGGCTCCCCTTCGTCGGAGAGCTCGCCCGCAAGGGTGGCGCGACGCTGGCCTGCAACGAGGATGCGGTCCGGATGCTGTCCCACGGCGAGCTCGCCGCGGTCTGGCCCGAGGGGTTCAAGGGGATCGGCAAGCCGTACTCGGAGCGGTACAAGCTCCAGCGGTTCGGCCGGGGCGGCTTCGTCTCGGCGGCGATCCGGACCGGCGTACCGATCGTGCCGTGCTCGATCGTCGGCGCCGAGGAGATCTACCCGCTCGTCGGCAACGTGCCCGCGCTCGCCCGGCTCCTCGGGCTGCCGTACATCCCGATCACGCCGTTCTTCCCCTTGCTCGGTCCGCTCGGCCTGGTGCCGCTGCCGTCGAAGTGGATCATCGAGTTCGGCGAGCCGATCCGCACCGACTCGTTCGACCCCGGCGCCGCCGAGGACCCGATGCTGGTCTTCAACGTCACCGACCAGGTGCGCGAGACGATCCAGCAGACGCTCTACACGCTCCTCATGCGGCGGAAGTCCGTCTTCCACTGACCCGTCCGAGTCCGTGTTGAGTCGCCCCTCGTGGCGCGCGGACGTGCGTTGAGCCGCCCTTCCTGGTGCGCCACTACGGGCGGTTCAACACCAACCCGTGCGTGTTCAGCCGCCCTTTCTGGTGCGCCACCAAGGGCGGTTCAACACCGACCAGCGCGGGCGGGTCAGGGGAGCAGCGAGTCGAGGAGCGGGTCGAGCCCGGGGAGCAGCTGCTTGGCGCCGTCGTTGACGTCGCCGAGCAGACCGCGGTCACGCTGCTTGCCGCCGGTGTCGCCCTGGTCGCCCTGGTCGCCCTGGTCGCCCTGGCCGCCGCCCTGGTCGCCCTTGTCGGTGCCGCCGAGGTCCGGCAGCAGCCCACCGTCGTCGGGCAGCAGCCCGCCGTCGTCCTGCGGCTGGCCACCGCCCTTGCCGGGGTCGGTGGCGTCGGTGCCCTGCGGGGGCTCCTGGCCGGGCTGCTCCTGCCCCTGCGGCGGGACGCCCTGGCCACCCTTCGTGCCGGCGTCCGGCAGCGGCGGGTGGTCGTTGCCGAGCTGGGCCCGCCGGGTGGCGTCGAGGGCCCGGTTCGCCTCCTCGGCGGCGAGGAAGAGTGGCGGCATCTCGAGGGCCGGCTCGCCCTCGGCGCAGGTCGGGCAGGCCGCGGTCGCCTGCCCGTCGATGCGGAGCAGTGCGGCGGCGGCGTCCGCGAGGTCGTCCTGGTGCTCGCCCTCGGCGGAGGCAGCGACCTCCTGCAGGGTGGCGAGCGAGTCCCGGGCGAACGAGCGGAGCTCGACGACGACGTCGCCGTCCTGCGACTCGTCGAACGCGGTGAGCAGCAGCGCCGAACCCGCCTGCGCCTGGGAGGTGAAGTCGTCGACGGTGCCCGGCACCCGGCTCTCGGCGGAGGTGCCGACCAGGCCCTGGACCTCGGTGAGCCGCCGGTCGGCCTGCGCCAGCAGGTCGTGGCCCTTGGCGGCGTCGTCGCGGGAGAGGTCGGCCTGGGCCTTCTCGATCCCCCGCTTGATCGGGTAGAGCGCGTCGCCCGGCAGCGCGTCCTGCGACGCGACGGCCATGCCGGCGGAGCCGCCGACCAGCACGAACGACGACGCGAGCAGCGCGAGCCGGCGCTCCCGCGCACCCCGCCTGCGCGGGTGGAGGGTGAGCGTCGCGTCCTCCGCGAGGCTCCGCTGGGCCTCCGCCACCAGCTGCTCGCGCAGCGCCGCGGTGAACTCGGGCCGTGGCCGCGGCAGCTCCGGCGCGGAGCGCAGGGTGCCGACGAGGTCGACCAGCTCCCTCAGCTCGGGAGAGGCAGGGTTCGGCTGCGTGCCGGGGGAGTCGATCGCGGCCGCGAACTCCTCCGCGCGCTTCCGCGCACCCAGGAGGGAGGTCATCGCAGTGTTCCTGTCTCGAGAGCAAGCCCCGCTGTCGGGTCCGTCATCCAGGTCAACGAGCCGGACACGCGCGTGGTTACGCGGTCGGAGCCGGACATTTGAACCTTCATCCTCGGTGCACGGCCGTTCACCGGAAGTCCTCCGGGAGCAGCTTGGCGAGGTTGCGGACCGCCCGGAGCTGGAGCTGCTTGATCGCCCCGTCGCTCCGCCCGAGGACCTGGGCGGTCTCGGCGATCGAGAACCCCTGGAGGAACCGCATGATCAGGCACTCCTGCTGCTCCGGCGGCAGCTTCTTGAGCGCCGCGAGGAGCGCCTCGTTGGTGAGGGTGGCCAGCACGGCGACCTCGGGACCGTCGGTGGCGGAGTCGTGCGGGCTCATGTCCTCGGTGGTGGACTCGAGCCGCGTCCGGCTGGCCTTGAAGTGGTCGGTGGTGAGGTTCCGGGCGATCGTCATCAGCCACGCGCCGAAGTCCTTGCCCTGCCAGCGGAACGAGCTCATGCTCCGCAGCGCCCGGAAGAACGTCTCCGAAGTGAGGTCCTCGGCCAGCGCGACCGAGCCGACCCGGTAGTACAGGAACCGGTAGACCGACCCCTGGTAGTGGTCGTAGAGCATCCCGAACGCGTCCGCGTCTCCCGCCCGGGCCAGCTCGACGAGGGCGATCAGCCGGTCGCCCTCGGCCTGGTCGGTCGCCGAGGAGACGGCGAGGTCGCGGTCCGACGCCGGCTCGGGCTCGGAGCCGCCGGACCGCGTCTTGACGACGGCCTCGGCGAGCAGCCACGGCTCCCGGCGTACGGCGGGAGGGTCGGCGTGCGGAGCGGCGCCTGCAGCGGCCGGCGCCGGCGACGGGCCGGCCATCTCGGCGAGCGCCCCTGCGAGGGCATGGCGGAGCGCGAGGAGCCCACGACCGAACGGGTCGTCGTTGGCGAACATGGCAGCACTCCCTCCCGGATCCCTCCGGGCCTCCCAGGCAGCCGGTGGCCCTAGCCCAACCACCGAGTAACCACGACTGTAAACCGAGGTCCGGCTCGGGACCTAGTGCTCTGTGGAAGAACCCTCGATGACCAGACCGGGAAACGGGGGAATCCGCTGCTTCGTCCCGTTCGTCCCACCGCCCGAAGGGACTACCGGGCGCGCCGCCGGAGCGCGACCCCCGCCGCCACGCTGCCGGTCACCGCGCCGGCGACCGCCGCCGACGCCATCCCGACCCGGGCGGCCTTGCGGCCGGTGCGGTAGTCGCGGATCCGCCACCCTTGCTGCCTGGCGTGGTCGCGCAGCCGGGAGTCGGGGTTGATCACGCACGGGTCGCCGACGAGGTTGAGCATCGGGAGGTCGTTGTAGGAGTCGGAGTAGGCCGCGCACCGGCTCAGGTCGAGCCCCTCCTCCTCGGCCAGCGCCTTGACCGCGACGGCCTTCGCCGGGCCGTGCAGCAGGTCGCCGACGAGCCGCCCGGTGTAGACGCCGTCGACGTGCTCGGCGACGGTCCCGAGCGCCCCGGTGAGGCCGAGCCGGCGGGCGATCGTGGTGGCGATCTCGATCGGGGCCGCGGTCACCAGCCAGACCCGCTGCCCCTGGTCGAGGTGCATCTGGGCCAGCGCCCGGGTGCCCGGCCAGATCCGCTCGGCCATCGTCTCGTCGAAGATCTCCTCGCCGATCTCCTGCAGCTCCTCGACCCGGTGGCCCGCGATGAACGCCAGCGCGGAGGCCCGCGCCTCGGCGACGTGCTCGGGGTCCTCGACACCGACCACGCGGAAGTACGCCTGCTTCCACGCCGCGCCGAGGATGTCGCGGGTGGTGAAGAAGTGCCGGCGGTGGAGCCCGCGGGCGAGGTGGAAGATCGAGGCGCCCTGGATGATCGTGTTGTCGACGTCGAAGAACGCCGCGGCGGTGGGGTCGGCGGGCGGCTCGAGCGAGCTCTCGACCTCGCGGACGGCGAACGCCGCCTCCCCGGCGAGCGTCGACCTGCGCCGCAGGTCCCGCCGCTCCTCACGGCGCCGTCGGGCGGCCCCCGCGTGTCCCGAAGTCACGCCGCCAGCCTAGTGGGGGGTCCACCCTGCTGTGCCAGACTCACGAGCGTGACCGCGAACCTCGCCGAGCTCCTCGGTCGCGCCGCCGAGGAGGCACCCGACGGCCGTGCACTGGTGGTCCCGGCGACCGGGGCGTCGTACACCTGGAGCGAGCTCGACGCGGCTGTCGACCGTGCGGCGCAGGGGTTCGGCAGGCTCGGCCTCGTCGCCGGCAACCGCGTGGTCCTGGTGACCGGCAACCGCCCCGAGCTCGTGGTCGCGTACTTCGGCGCACTGCGCGCGAACCTCGTCGCCGTGCCGGTCAACCCCCGGGCGGCGACCGGCGAGCTGCTCACCGCCGTCACCGACTCCGGCGCCCGGCTCGTGGTCGCGGACGGCGCCACGGTCGAGGCGGCGCGGTCGGTCCTCGCCGGCATCGCCGACGCCCGCGACCACGCCGACGAGGAGGTCCGCGGCCGCACCGTCGTGCCGCGGCTGGTCACCGTCGACGCGATCCCGGAGCCGGGGGAGTGCGGCTTCGAGGAGCTGCTCGCACCCGCCCCGGACGAGCCGCCGCTGCCGCCGGCCCACGACCCCGAGTCGCTCGCCGTCCTGCTCTACACCTCCGGCGCCTCCGCGAGGCCGCGCGCCGCGATGCTCAGCCACCGCGCCCTGATCGCGAACATCGAGCAGGTCGGCGCGATCGAGCCGCCCGTGGTCGGCCCCGACGACGTGGTGTACGGCGTGCTCCCGCTGTTCCACGTCTTCGGGCTCAACGCGGTCCTCGGGCCGGTCGTCCACCGCCGGGCCACGCTCGTGCTGGTCGACGGCTTCGACCCCGAGCGGTCGCTGCGGGAGGTGCAGGAGCACGGCGTCACGGTGCTGCCCGTGGCGCCCGCCGTCCTCGCCCACTGGCGCCGGGTCGAGGGCCTCGGTGAGCGGCTCTCCGGCGTGCGCACGCTGCTCTCCGGCTCCGCGCCGCTCGCCCCGGAGGTGGTCGACGAGCTGCAGGAGCGGTGGGGGATCACCGTCCACCAGGGATACGGGCTCACCGAGGCTGCGCCGGTCGTCACCTCGACGCTCGTCGCCGGCCCGGGCACCCCGAAGCGCGGCTCGGTCGGACGGGCGGTGCCCGGCGTCTCCCTCACGCTGGTGGACGAGAACGGCCGACCGCCGGCAGGCGAGGACGCCGGCGAGATCTGGGTGAAGGGCGACAACCTCTTCGACGGCTACTGGCCGGACGGCGCCGGCGCCCCGGTGGACGGCTGGCACGCCACCGGCGACGTCGGGTACCTCGACGCGGACGGCGACCTGTTCCTCGTCGACCGGCTCCGCGAGATCGTCGTGGTGTCGGGGTTCAACGTCTACCCGAGCGAGGTCGAGGAGGTGCTCCTCGACGTCGACGGGGTGCTCGAGGCGGCGGTCGTCGGCGTCCCCGACGAGGAGACCGGCGAGGCCGTCGTCGCGTACCTGCGGACCGACGTCTCCGGCGCGGAGGAGCAGGCCGACCTGCGGTCCCGGGTGGCCGACGCGTGCGCCCGACGGCTCGCCCGGTTCAAGCACCCGGCCCGGATCGAGGTCGTCGACGCGCTCCCGCACACCGCCACCGGCAAGATCGCCAAGGGCCGGCTGCGGACCGCGCTGCGCCGCGGGTGGACGGAGCTGCTGGAGTGACGGGGCACCCGACCGGCCAGTCCACCGGGCAGCCGACCGACGAGCCTCGGGTGGTCCTCTACGGCCGCCCGGGGTGCCACCTGTGCGACGACGCCCGCGAGGTCGTGACCGCGGTGTGCGACGGGCTCGGCGAGCGCTGGGTCGAGGTCGACATCACCACCGACCCGGCGCTGGAGAGCCGGTTCGGCGAGGAGGTGCCGGTGACCTTCGTCGACGGCCGGCAGCACGACTTCTGGCGCGTCGACGCCGCCCGGCTCACGGCCGCGCTCCGCCCTCCGGAGAGCAGCGCGGGTGAGCGGCGGACCGGCCGGTGGCGGCTGGGACGCCGTTCGTCCGGCCCCGGTTGAGCCCGGATCGGGACTCTCGTCACGGCTCACCTGTGACCGGTGTCACCGCCTCTGGCTTGCCTTCCGGACGATTTTGTTCTCACGTTCACAAGCTCCTATTGTGGGTTGTCGGCCCCGGCGCTGCGGCCCGCCGGCGGGGCTGAGCGAAGCCAGGCAGGAGCATCGTGAGTCCAGCACGCACGGCGAACGGGAACGCCCCCGGCCTCCCCACGACGACGCCGGCTCGTGGGGTCGACGGTGCGGCTCCGCGAGGGATCCCCGAGGCCACCGTGGCCCGGCTCCCGGTCTACCTCCGCGCGCTCGTGGCGCTCGCCGAGCGCGGCATCGCCACCTGCTCCAGCGAGGAGCTCGCGGCGGCCGCCGGCGTGAACAGCTCCAAGCTCCGCAAGGACCTCTCCTACCTCGGCTCCTACGGCACCCGCGGGGTCGGGTACGACGTGGAGTACCTCCGCTACCAGATCGCCCGTGAGATCGGCGTGACCGAGGACCTCCCCGTCGTCATCGTCGGGATCGGCAACCTCGGCCACGCGCTGGCGAACTACTCCGGGTTCACCACCCGCGGGTTCCGCATCGTCGCGCTCCTCGACAGCGACCCCGACCGGGTCGACGAGGAGGTCGGCGGCCTCGCCATCCGCGGCCACGACGACCTCGAGCGGATCGTCCGCGAGGAGAACGTCGCGATCGGCATCATCGCCACCCCGGCCGCCGCTGCCCAGGCGGTCTGCGACCGGTTGGTCGCCGCCGGGGTGACCAGCATCCTGAACTTCGCACCGGCCGTGCTGTCGGTGCCGCCCGGCGTGGACGTGCGGAAGGTCGACCTGTCGATCGAGCTGCAGATCCTCGCCTACCACGAGCAGCGCAAGGCGCTGGTCCAGCCGATCGAGGGCGGGGTGACCGCATGAGCGTCCTGGTCGTCGGCGTCTCCCACCGCACCGCGCCCGTCGAGCTGCTCGAGAAGCTGGCGCTCGACCCGCCGCGCGTCGAGAAGCTGCTGCACGCCGTCCACCTCACCGACCACGTGCAGGAGGCGGCGGTCCTCGCCACGTGCAACCGGATCGAGATCTACACCGAGGTGGACCGGTTCCACGGCAGCGTCGAGGCGATCACCCAGCACCTCTGCGAGCTCGCCGAGCAGCCGAGCGAGTCGGTGATCCCGCACCTCTACGTCCACTACGACGACGGCGCGGTCTCGCACCTCTTCCACGTGGCGGCCGGGCTCGACTCGATGGTCGTCGGCGAGGGGCAGATCCTCGGCCAGACCCGCGAGGCGCTGCGCCTCGGCCAGGAGCTCGGCACCGTCGGCCCGGCGCTCAACGCGGCGTTCCAGCAGTCGTTGCGCGTCGCCAAGCGCACCCACGCCGAGACCGACATCGACCGCGCGGCGCCCTCGCTGGTCTCGGTGTCGCTCAGCCGAGCGGAGGGCCACGTCGGGCCGCTGCGCGGCAAGCGGGCGGTCGTCGTCGGGGCCGGCTCGATGGCCTCGCTCGCCGCCGCCTCCCTCCGCCGCGCCGGCGTGGGCGACCTCGTCGTGCTCAACCGCACCCCCGAGAAGGCCGCCCGCCTCGCCGTCGCCCAGGGCGGCAGGACCGCGCCGCTGGGTTCGCTGGCGACCGAGGTGGCCCAGGCCGACCTCGTGGTCTCGTGCACCGGCGCGGTCGGGCTCGTGGTCACCGCCGACCTGGTCCGGGAGGCCCGCGACGGGGTGGCGACCCCGCTGGCTCTGGTCGACCTCGCGCTGCCGCACGACGTCGAGCCGTCGGTCGAGGAGCTCCCCGGCGTGCTGCTGATCGGGTTGCGCCGCCTCGCCGAGGAGCTGGCCGGCGACGACGAGCAGCAGGTCTCCGACGTCGCGGGCGTGCGCCGGATCGTCCGCGAGGAGATCCAGGCCTTCCTCGACGCGCGCCGCCTCGCCAGCGTGACCCCCACGGTGGTCGCGCTGCGCACGATGGCGACCGGTGTCGTCGACGCCGAGCTCGAGCGGCTCGCCAGCCGGCTCCCGCAGCTCGACCCCGAGGTGCGCGCCGAGCTCGAGCTGACCGTGCGCCGGGTCGCCGACAAGCTGATGCACCAGCCGACGGTGCGTGTGAAGGAGCTGGCGAACACCACCGGAGCGGTGTCCTACGCCGCGGCGCTCGCCGAGCTCTTCGCCCTCGACCAGCAGGCCGTCGACGCCGTGACCCGCGCCGAGGGGGTGGAACGGTGACCGTCACCGCCGACGCCGCCACGCTGCGGGTGGGCACCCGCGCCTCGGTGCTCGCCCGCACCCAGTCCGGCCACGTCGCCGACGCGCTGGCCGCGGCCCTGGACCGTCGTACGACCCTGGTGGACGTCACCACCGAGGGTGACGTCACCCGAGCCCCGCTCGCCTCGATGGGCGGCGCGGGGGTCTTCGTCGGAGCGCTGCGCGACGCGCTGCTCCGCGGGGAGGTGGACGTCGCGGTGCACTCGCTGAAGGACCTGCCGGTCACCCAGCCCGACGACATCACGCTCGCCGCGGTGCCGCTCCGCGAGGACCCGCGCGACGTCGTCGTGGCCCGGGACGGGCTGACGCTGGGCGAGCTGCCCCCGGGCTCCCGGGTCGGCACCGGCTCGCCGCGCCGTGCCTCCCAGCTGCACGCGCTCGGCCTCGGCCTCGACGTCGTGGGGGTCCGCGGCAACGTGGACACCCGCATCGGCAAGGTGCGCTCCGGCGAGCTCGACGCCGTCGTGCTCGCCCGCGCCGGGCTGTCCCGCATCGGGCGGCTCGACGAGGTCACCGAGGTCCTCGACCCGCTGCAGATGCTGCCCGCCCCGGGCCAGGGAGCGCTCGCCGTCGAGTGCCGGGCCGGCGACACCGAGCTGGTGGCGCAGGTCGCCGCCGCGCTCGACGACCCGGCCACCCGCGCCGCGGTGACCGCCGAGCGGCGCGTGCTGGCGGAGCTCGAGGCCGGCTGCAGCGCGCCGGTGGGCGCGCTTGCGGAGATCGTCGAGGGCGACGATGGTGAGGAGCTGTGGGTGCGCGCGCTCGCGCTCTCGCTCGACGGCGCCCTCACCGTCCGGCGCTCCGCCAGCGGTCCGCCCGGCGACGCCGACGCGGTGGGCCACGCCCTCGCCGCCGAGATGCTCGAGCTCGGCGCCGCCTCCCTCCTGGGGGCGCCGCCCGTGACCTGACCGAGCCCCGCACCCTCGGTGGCCGCACCCGCCGCCCGCACAGCCCGAGCCATCCGCAATCAGCAAGAAGGCAGACGTGAGCAAGACCTCCCAGAGCAAGGCGACCACGACCGACGCGACGACCCCCGGCTCGGCCAGGCCGGCGGGACAGGTCGCGTTCGTCGGCACCGGTCCGGGGGACCCGGACCTGCTGACGGTGCGCGCGGTCGAGCTGATCCGCGCCGCCGAGGTGGTGGTCACCGAGGTGCCGGCACATGCGGACCTGGCGCGCCAGGTCCGCGCCGGGCTGCCCGAGGCCGAGCTCGTCGACGGCGGCTTCGGGACCGACGGCCAGCCGCTGACCCACGCCGCCCGCGCCAAGGTCGTCGTCAAGCAGGCGAAGACCGGTCGGCGGGTGGTGCGGTTGATGGCCGACGACCCGTTCCTGTTCGCCTCCGGGCCGCAGGAGGCCCAGGCGTGCGTCAAGGCGGGGCTCGCGTTCGAGATCGTGCCGGGCGTCTCGTCGGCCACCTCGGTGCCGGCCTACGCCGGCATCCCGCTGACCGCGAAGAGCGACCGTGAGGTCGCCGTCGTGTCGTGCGCGGACCTCAAGGTCGACTGGCGGCAGTACGCCGGCGGCAAGACCCTCGTGCTCCTCGGCGCCGCCGACTGCATCGCCGACGTGGCCGCGGCGCTGGTCGACGCGGGCCGGGCGACCGACACCCCGGTCGCGATGACCCGGATGGGGGCGACCACCGAGCAGTTCACCGTGGTCTCCACGCTCACCGACATCGCCGACGACGCCAAGCGCGCCGGCATGGCCGCCCCGGCCGTCACCGTCATCGGCGACGTGGTGGGGATGCGCGAGACGCTCTCCTGGTTCGAGACCAAGCCGCTCTTCGGCTGGCGGGTCCTGGTGCCGCGCACCAAGGAGCAGGCCGGCTCGCTGTCGGCGCGGCTGCGGTCGTACGGCGCGGTGCCGGAGGAGGTCCCCACGATCTCCGTCGAGCCGCCCCGGAACCCGCAGCAGATGGACAAGGCGGTCCGCGGCCTGGTCGAGGGGCGTTACGAATGGATCGCGTTCACCTCGGTCAACGCGGTGAAGGCGGTCAAGGAGAAGTTCGAGGAGTACGGCCTCGACGCCCGCGCGTTCTCCGGGCTCAAGATCGCCGCGGTCGGCGAGAAGACCGCCGCCTGCCTCGCCGAGTGGGGGCTCCGTGCCGACCTGGTGCCCTCCGGCGAGCAGTCCGCGCGCGGCCTGCTCGAGGACTGGCCCGAGTACGACGAGGTGCTCGACCCGATCAACCGGGTCTTCCTCCCGCGCGCCGACATCGCCACCGAGACCCTCGTCGCCGGGCTCCTCGAGCTCGGCTGGGAGGTCGACGACGTGACGGCGTACCGCACCGTCCGGGCCGCCCCGCCGCCGGCGCCGGTCCGCGAGGCGATCAAGACCGGCAAGTTCGACGCGGTCGTCTTCACCTCGTCCTCGACGGTGCGCAACCTCGTCGGGATCGCCGGCAAGCCGCACGCCTCGACGGTGATCGCCGTCATCGGCCCGGCCACCGCGAAGACCGCCGAGGAGCACGGGCTCCGGGTCGACGTGCTCGCGCCGAGCCCGTCGGTCGAGGTGCTCGCCGACGCGCTCGCCGACCACGGCGCTGCCCAGCGGGCCGCGATGATCGAGGCCGGCCAGCCGGTGACCAAGCCGTCGGAGCGTCGCCCCGCCGCCCGCCGCAGGGCGAAGTGACGGTGGACGGCCCCGTCGTCCGTCCCCGCCGGCTGCGGCGCACCAAGGCGCTGCGCGACCTCGTCGCCGAGACGACGCTCGAGCCGCGCCAGCTGGTGCTGCCGGTCTTCGTCCGCGAGGGCGCGACCGAGCCGGTGCCGATCGGCAGCATGCCGGGGGTCGTCCAGCACACCCGTGACTCGCTGCGGAAGGCCGCGGCGGAGGCGGCGCAGCTCGGGATCGGCGGGATCATGCTCTTCGGGGTGCCGGAGACCAAGGACGCCACCGGCTCCGCCGGGTGCGACCCGCAGGGCGTGCTCAACGTCGCGATCGCCGACGTGGCCGCCGAGGTCGGCGACGCGCTGCCGGTGATGGCCGACCTCTGCCTCGACGAGTTCACCGACCACGGCCACTGCGGCGTCCTCGCCGAGGACGGCTCGGTGGACAACGACGCGACGCTGGCGGTCTACCGCCGGATGGCCGTCGCCCAGGCCGAGGCCGGGGCCGACGTGCTCGGGCCCAGCGGGATGATGGACGGCCAGGTCGCGGCGATCCGCGACGCGCTCGACACCGCCGGGCACACCGACGTGGCCGTGCTCGCCTACTCCGCCAAGTACGCCTCCGCGTTCTACGGCCCCTTCCGGGAGGCCGTCGACTCCTCGCTCCAGGGCGACCGGCGCACCTACCAGCAGGACTCCCGGAACCGCCTCGAGGGGGTGCGGGAGGCCCTCCTCGACGTCGAGGAGGGCGCCGACATGGTGATGGTGAAGCCGGCGCTGGCCTACCTCGACGTGCTCCGGGAGGTCCGGGACGCGGTCCGGGTCCCCGTCGCGGCGTACAACATCTCGGGGGAGTACTCCATGGTCGAGGCCGCCGCGGCGAACGGCTGGATCGACCGCGAGGCCGCGATCCTCGAGACGCTCACCAGCATCCGGCGCGCCGGCGCGGACATCGTGCTGACCTACTGGGCGGCCGAGGCGGCCACGCTGCTCGACCGCTGAGGGCCGCCGGGCGGCTCCTGACGCAGCTCGGCCCGGTCACCGTGGGTGACCGGGCCGAGCGCTGTCCAGGAGGCGGAGGGTCAGCCCTTGCCGCCGCCGAGCAGCCCACCGAGCAGCCCCTTGACCAGTCCGCTCAGCCCGGCGACCACGCCGCCGACGGCGCCCTCGGCCGCCTCGACCGTCTTGCCGACCAGCGCGTTGGCGCACTGGGAGACCGCGGCACCGGGAGCGGCGCCGTACTGGTTCTGCAGCGCCGAGCGGCACATCGCCTCGGCCTGCGCGAGGGTGACGAGCGTCTGCTCGACGGTCTCGCCGACGTCCTTGACGGTGTCCTCGACCGGCTTGGTGACCTTCTTGACGGTCTCGCCGAGCTGCTTGCCGGCGTCGGTCCCCCCGCCCGTGCCGCCGTCGCCGCCGGAGCCGCCCGAACCGCCGCCGGGCAGGCCGCCGGTGTCCCCACCGGTGGACCCGCCGGTGTCGCCACCGGAGCCGCCGGTGCTGCCACCGGAGCCGCCGGTGCTGCCGCCGAGGTCGCCACCGAGGCCACCGCCGCCGCCGAGGCCCTTGCCGCCGCGGTCCTTGCCCGAGCGCGGCGGCTCGTAGCCGCTGGTGCCGCCGCCGACCACCGAGTCGCCGTACGACGGCGTGAAGGTCGTCGACCCCGAGGTGCTGTTCGGGACGGCGTTGTAGTCGCCGTCGGCGTAGGCGGCCATGATGGAGAGGACGAGCCGGACGTAGTCGTCGCTGTGGTTGTAGCGGTAGACCGCGGCTTCCTGGCCGGGGCGGGTGGCGAGGTCCTCGTCGCCGGAGCAGAGGTAGACCGCGGTGGCCAGGGCGGCGTCGTCGATGTCCTGGGGGTTGCGTTGGCCGTCGCCGTCGCCGTCGACGCCGACCACGGCCCAGGTGGAGGGGATGAACTGCATGGGGCCGACGGCGCGGTCGTAGCTCTGGTCGTTGTCGTAGCGGCCGGCGTCGGTGTCGGTGATCTTCGCGGTGCCGTTGGTGCCGTCCAGGGCGATGCCGTAGATGCCGGGCTCGGTGACGCCTTCGGCGGTCAGGGTGTTGCCGCCGTAGCGGCCGTGGTCGGACTCGACGCGGCCGATGGCGGCGATCAGGGGCCACTCGATGTTGCAGGAGGGGTCGGCGGAGTCGATGACCTGCGCGGCGCGCTGGTAGGCCGCCAGCGCCGCGGACGGGATGCCGTTCGTCGAGGCGTTCTTCACGACCTTGTCGGCCTGGCCGTTCGGGATGCCCGGGGCGATCTCGCCCGGGGCGGCGACGCTCGCCGGGTCCTCGATCGCCTCGCTGGGGACGGTGGTGCCGTCGGGGAGCTGGCCGCCCCCGCGGGAGTCGTCGGCGGTCGCGCTGGTCACCGCCAGGCTGGCGGTCCAGGCCCCGGAGAGCACGGCGAGCGGCACGAGCGCGGTCGCCTTCTGCCACGTGGTCAGGCGCGTGGTGGTCATCCCTGTGGTTCTCTCCCTCATCGGCCCGGCCGCTGCCTCCCCGGCAGTCGGGCGTCCTCCCTCGTACCCGGGTACAACTACCCGCGTAAACGTTGGTTACGCCTTCGGTCCGACCCACCGTGCGGGCCCGGGCACCGACCTATCGATGTGACACGGTTCACCACATATGTCACGAGCGCAAGGCCGGGTGGGCCCGCCTTGCCCGAGTCGGCGAGAATGGCCCGGTGATGACCCCGGTGACGCCGTCGTGAACGCCGCAGCCCCGCTCCCGACCGTGGCGTCCGCCGAGCTCTTCGCCCGGGCCCACGCGGTGACCCCCGGCGGGGTGAACTCCCCGGTCCGCGCCTTCAACGCCGTGGGCGGCACCCCTCGCTTCATCGCATCCGCACGGGGCGCCTGGCTGACCGACGTCGACGGCAACGAGTACGTGGACCTCATCTGCTCCTGGGGGCCGATGCTCCTCGGGCACGCCCATCCCGAGGTGGTCGCCGCCGTCACCGAGGCCGCCGCGCGCGGCACGTCGTACGGCACCCCGACGCAGGCGGAGGTGGAGCTCGCCGAGGAGATCGTCGGCCGCACGCCGGTCGACTCGGTGCGGCTGGTGTCGTCGGGCACCGAGGCGACGATGTCGGCGATCCGGCTCGCCCGCGGCTTCACCGGGCGCGACCTCGTCGTGAAGTTCGCCGGCTGCTACCACGGCCACGTCGACTCGCTGCTCGCCGCGGCCGGGTCGGGGCTCGCGACGTTCTCGGTGCCGGGCACCCCCGGCGTGCCCGAGGACTTCACCGCGCACACCCTCGTGCTGCCCTACAACGACCGTACGGCGGTCGAGGCGACCTTCGCCGAGCACGGCGACCGCATCGCCTGCCTGATCACCGAGGCTGCCCCCGGCAACATGGGGTTGGTCCCGCCCGAGGACGGCTTCAACCGGTTCCTCGCCGAGACCTGCGCCCGCCACGGTGCGCTGTTCGTCAGCGACGAGGTGATGACCGGCTTCCGGGTCACCCGCACCGGCCGCTGGGGGCTCGACGGCGCCGTGGAGGGGTGGCGCCCCGACCTCATGACCTTCGGCAAGGTGATGGGCGGCGGCTTCCCGGCGGCGGCCTTCGGCGGCCGGGCCGACGTGATGGCCCACCTCGCCCCGCAGGGCGCGGTCTACCAGGCCGGCACGTTGTCGGGGAACCCGGTCGCCGCGACCGCCGGGCTGACCACGCTGCGGCTCGCCACCGACGACGTCTACGCGCACCTCGACAAGGTCTCCCTCGCGATCCGCGAGGCGGCGTCCGCGGCGCTGGCCGAGGCCGGCGTGCCCCACGTCGTGCAGCACGACGGCACGATGTTCAGCGTCTTCTTCACCGAGGACGACGGCCCGACCCGGGTCCGCGACTTCGCCGACGCCTCGCGCCAGCGCACCGACCGCTACGGCGCGTTCTTCCACGCGATGCTCGACCACGGCGTCCACCTGCCGCCGAGCACCTTCGAGGCGTGGTTCGTCTCGGCCGCGCACGACGACCGGGCGGTGGACCGCGTGCTGTCCGCCCTGCCCGCCGCCGCGCGGGCCGCAGCCGCCGCGGGAGGCGCCGAGTGACCACCACGACCGTCCACCTGCTCCGCCACGGCGAGGTGCACAACCCGACCGGCATCCTCTACGGCCGGATGCCCGGGTTCCTCCTCTCCGACCTGGGTCACGCGATGGCGCGCCGGGTCGCCGACACCATCGCCGACCGCGACATCGTCCAGGTCTGGTCCTCGCCGCTCGAGCGCGCCCAGCAGACCGCACAGCCGCTCGCCGAGAAGCTCGGGCTGGAGATCGTGACCGACGCGCGGGTGATCGAGTCGAGCAGCAAGTTCGAGGGCAAGCGGTTCACCGTCGGCGGCAGCGTGCTCCGCAAGCCGTCGTCCTGGCGCTACCTGTGGAACCCGTGGCGTCCCTCCTGGGGGGAGCCCTACAAGCAGGTGGTCGCCCGGATGATGTCGGCGGTCAACGACGCGCGGCGGGCCGCCGAGGGCCACGAGGCCGTCGTCGTCTCGCACCAGCTCCCGATCTGGATCACCCGGTCCCACGCCGAGCGTCGCTCGTTCGTCCACGACCCGCGCCGCCGCCGCTGCACGCTGTGCTCGCTCACCTCCTTCACCTTCGAGGGGGAGCGGCTGGTGTCGCTGTCCTACTCGGAGCCGGCGGCCGACCTGATCCCCGTCAAGGCCCGCAACGCCCCGTTCTCCGCCGGCGGCGCCCCGGAGCAGGACGCGTCCGCCGCCACCCGAGAGTGATCCCCGTGCAGCTCCGCCCGCGGTTCCGCGCCGCCGTGCTCGTCGCCGCCCTGGCCGTCCTGGCTTCGGGCTGCTCGAGCGGCTCCGGGCTGAGCGCGGGCGACCAGGGGTTCGTCAGCGGTGACGGCAAGGTCACCGTGCTCGACGAGGCCGACCGGAAGGCCCCGAAGACCGAGGTGGCGGGCGAGAGCCTCGACGGCGAGGAGGTCGCCCTCTCCGACCACCTCGGCAAGGTCGTCGTGATGCCGGTCTGGGGCTCCTGGTGCGCCCCTTGCCGCGCCGAGGCACCGCTGCTCGCGGAGGCGGCGAAGGACCTCGAGGACGACGGCGTCGTCTTCCTCGGGATCAACTCCCGCGACCCCAACGTCACCGAGGCGCAGCAGTTCGTCGACGACTTCGGCATCCCCTACGACAGCATCCACGACCCCGACGGGCGCACGCTGCTCGCCTTCCACGGCACGCTCCCGCCCCAGACCGTGCCGAGCTTCGTCTTCATCGACGCCGAGGGCCGGGTCGCCGGCCGCGCGCTCGACAAGATCGGCCGCTCCACGTTGTACGGCGTGGTGGAGGACGTGCTCGGCCACGAGGTGTCGTCGGACCGGGAGAAGTCGTGAACCTCTCCGACTGGTTCGTCGAGCAGGTCACCTCGGGAACCATGCTGCTCGCGCTCCCGGTGGCCGCGGCCGCCGGGCTGGTCTCGTTCTTCTCGCCGTGCGTCGTCCCGCTGCTCCCCGGCTACGTCTCCTACGCCACCGGGCTCTCCGGCGCCGACCTCGAGACCGCCCGCCGCGGCCGGATGCTCGCCGGCACCTTCCTGTTCGTCCTGGGGTTCACGGTCTGGTTCGTCGTGCTCGGCACCCTCTCCGGCGCGCTGGGGGAGTGGCTGTGGGAGTACAAGCGCGAGATCTCGGTCGTCCTCGGCGGCGTCACCGTGGTCGTCGGGCTGGTCTTCATGGGGGCGCTCGGCTGGATCCCGTTCCTCCAGCGCGACGTGCGGGTGCACCGGCTCCCGGCGGTCGGACTGGCCGCCGCGCCGCTTCTCGGCATGCTGTTCGCGATCGGCTGGACCCCCTGCCTCGGCCCGACGCTGACCGCGGTGCAGGGGCTCGCCTACACCGAGGCCACCGCGGGGCGCGGGGCCGTGCTCAGCGTGGCCTACTCGCTCGGGCTGGGGATCCCGTTCATCCTCCTCGGCCTCGCCTACCGCCGGATGCTCGGCGCGGTCCGCTGGGTGCGCCGCCACCAGGTCTGGGTGACCCGGTTCGGCGGCGCGATGCTGGTCGCCGTCGGGCTGCTGCTGCTCACCGGCTGGTGGGAGCTCTGGGTCGCCGAGCTCCGCGGCTGGATCGTCGGCTTCGAGGCGCCCGTCTGATGGCCGTCACCGAGAAGGCGCCGGCCGCCGCGGGCCCGCCGCAGCCCCCCGCGCTCTCGCCGCGCGAGCTGCTCCGCTGGGCCTGGCGACAGCTGACCTCGATGCGGACGGCGCTGCTGCTCCTCCTGCTGCTCGCGCTCGCCTCCATCCCCGGCTCGGTCGTCCCGCAGAGCGACGTCGCGCCGGTCGACGTCGCCCGGTGGAAGCAGGACCACCCCGACCTCGCGACGGTCTACGAGAAGCTCGACCTCTTCTCGGTCTACGACTCCCCGTGGTTCAGCGCGATCTACCTGCTGCTGATGGTGTCGCTGGTCGGCTGCATCCTCCCGCGCACCGCGGTCTACCTCCGTGCCCTGAGGACCGCCCCTCCGCCGGCCCCGAGGAACCTCGGCCGCCTCCCGGCGTACACCTCGGTGGAGAGCGGCGACGCACCCGACGTGGTCCTCGAGCGTGCGCGGACCGCGCTGCGCGGGCGGCGCTACCGGGTGTCGACCGGCGACGGCTCGCTCTCCGGCGAGCGCGGCTACCTGCGCGAGGCCGGCAACCTGCTCTTCCACGTCTCGGTGATCGTGGTGCTCGTCGGGTTCGCCTACGGCCAGCTGTTCGGCTACAAGGGCGGGGCGATCGTCCTGGTGGGCAACGGGTTCTCCAACTCGCTCACGCAGTACGACGAGTTCGCCCCCGGGACCTTCTTCGACCCCGACGACCTGCCGCCGGTGTCGTTCACCGTCGACGACTTCGAGGCGGAGTTCCTCACCGAGGGGCCGCAACAGGGCCAGCCCGTCGACTTCGGCGCCGACCTCACCTACGTCGAGACCCCGGGCGACGAGCCGCAGGA
Organism: Nocardioides caldifontis; assembly: GCF_008087345.1. Classification (GTDB taxonomy): domain Bacteria; phylum Actinomycetota; class Actinomycetes; order Propionibacteriales; family Nocardioidaceae; genus Marmoricola_A; species Marmoricola_A caldifontis. Next base: position 1,178,673 of record NZ_VHIB01000001.1, read on the forward strand.
CTACCACCTCGAGGTCAACCAGCCGCTGCTGCTCGACGGGATGAGCGTCTTCCTCGTCGGCCACGGCTACGCGCCCGAGTTCACCGTCTGGGACGGCACCGGCGACGTCGCCTACCGCGGCGCGGTCCCGTTCCTGCCGCAGGACTCCAGCTTCGCGTCGTTCGGCGTCGTGAAGGTCACCGGAGCCCAGCCCGAGCAGCTCGGCTTCGACGGGATGTTCTATCCGACGTACTCCTTCACGATGGAGCGCGGCCCGTTCTCGGTCTTCCCCGACGCGCTCAACCCCGCGGTCTCCCTGCTCGCCTACCACGGCGACCTCGGGATCGACGCGGGCGAGCCGCAGTCGGTCTACGACCTCGACACCGACGCCATGGAGCGGTTCGAGAAGGACGACGGCGGCATGTTCCGCGCCGACATGGCCCCCGGCAAGAAGGTGACCCTCCCCGACGACCTCGGCGCGATCCGGCTCGACGGCTGGAAGCGGTGGGTCAAGCTCCAGGTCAGCCACACCCCGGGCAAGGGGATCGCGCTGACCGGCGTCGTGCTGGCGCTGGTCGGGCTGATGGGGTCGCTCTTCGTCCGTCGCCGCCGCGCCTGGGTGCGCGTGGTCGAGCGCGACGGCCGCACGTACGTCGAGGTGGCCGGCCTCGACCGCACCACCGCCGGCGAGGGGCTCGACGACGAGGTCCGCGAGCTGGCCGCCGCGATCTCCGGCCGGAGCGCCACGGCTACGCTGCCGGAGGACCCGGCACCCGAGGACGACAGGAAGGCCGACCGGTGACCACCGAGCAATTCGCCTCGTTCAGCGACAACGCCGTGATGTTCGCGGGCATCGTCTACGTGCTCGCGACGCTCGGCCACGTGGTCGAGTGGGCGGCCACGCTGGCCCGCCCGGCTGCGGTGCGGTCCGCGGTGGAGACCGCCGTGCCCGTTGGCGCGGGCGCGCCGGCCGCTGCGTCCTCGACGGCGTCCCCCGAGGACGACCAGCGCTCGGTGCGCATCGAGACCGCCGGGCGGATCGGCGTCGCGCTGACCGTCGTCGGCACGCTGCTGCTCGCCGCCGGGGTCGTCGCGCGGTCGTTCGCCAGCGACCCGTGGCGGGTGCCGTGGGGGAACATGTACGAGTTCACCTTGACCGGCGCCCTCGGCGTCGCCGCGATCTACCTCGCGCTGCTGCCGAGGATGCGGCTGCGGTGGATGGGGCTCTTCGTCACCACGTTCCTCGTCGTGGTGCTGATGCTGGCGAACCTCACACTGGAGCAGGAGGCCGGGCCGCTGGTCCCCGCCCTGCACTCCTACTGGCTCGTCATCCACGTCGGTGCCGCCATCCTCGCGACCGGCGCCTTCGCGGTCGGAGCCCTCACCGCCGGGGTGTTCCTGCTCAAGGCCGGCGTCGAGAGGCGAGGCAGCACGCGGCTGCACGGGCTGCTCGAGATGTTCCCGAGCTCCGACGCCCTCGACCGGCTCTCCTACCGGCTGCACGCCGTCGGGTTCCCGCTGTGGACCTTCGCGGCCCTCATCGCCGGCCCGATCTGGGCCGAGTACGCCTGGGGCTCCTACTGGAACTGGGACCCCAAGGAGGTCTGGGCGTTCATCACCTGGGTGATCTACGCGGCGTACCTCCACGCCCGGGCCACCGCCGGCTGGAAGGGCAAGGCGGCCGCGATCATCGCGCTGATCGGCTTCGCGACGCTGCTGTTCAACTTCGTCGGGATCAACTTCTTCTTCGGCGCCTCTTCCCAGCACAGCTACGCCTGAGCGGACCCGCTCGTACGCCTGAGCGGACCCGCTCGTACGCCTGAGCGGACCCGCTCGTACGCCTGAGCGGACCCGCTCGTACGCCTGAGCGGACCCGGGTGTTGAGCCGCCCCTCGTGGCGCGCGGAACGCGGTTGAGCCGCCCTTCGTGGCGCGGTCGAGCGCGCCACGAAGGGCGGCTCAACGACGGATCACTGGTCGGGGAGGTCCTTGCGGCGCTTCCGCTCGAGCCAGCGGAGGAAGTCCTCGTCGTCGTCGGGGGCCACCTGACGGGGCGGAGGGCCGCTGCGGGGGCGCCTGAGCCGGGGACCCTGCGAGGGGTGACCGGACCGCTTGCGCTCCTGAGCGCCCATCACCCGGTTGGTGAGCGCGTAGATGATCACTGCGATGAGCAGGACCACGAGCAGGAACTTGAGCACGCCTCCACTGTAGGTCGCCCGGACCAGGGTGTCTGCGGTGCGGTCGGTCGGGCTGCCTATGGTGGTGGGGTGAAGGAGTTCTGGACGTACACCGCGGCGCGGTTCGGGCTGTTCGCCACCTGCTACGTCGTGGTGCTCGGCGTGGCCTCGTTGGTGACCGACGGCGGGCTCCCCGTGCTCTGGCCGCTGCTGGTCGCGGCGGTGCTGTCGACGGTGCTGTCGACGTTCATGCTCCGGGGGCTGCGCGAGCGGTTCGCGGACAAGGTCGTCTCCCGCGCCGACCGGATGTCGACCGCGCAGCAGCAGCCTCCCGAGTGATCCCGGGTCAGCGCCCGACCAGCAGCCCGACGAACATCCCCACGCCGTAGAACAGCTCGGCGGTCCCGGTGAGCTGCAGGACCGGCACCAGCCCGCGCCCCTTCGTCCCCCGGGCGACGATCCGGGCGGCCCGGCTCCCGGGCAGCGCGGCGGCCAGCGCGAGCAGTGCCCACCAGGTCGTCTCGAGTGCGACACCGACGAGCGCCACGACGGCCGCCCCCAGCAGCACCACGAACAGCGCGCGGGTCCGGCCGTCGCCCAGCAGCACCGCGAGGGTCCGCTTGCCGGCCACCTCGTCCGTGGGGATGTCGCGCAGGTTGTTCGCCACCAGGAGCGCGCACGCGATGGCGCCGATCCCGACAGCGGCGTAGACGGCCGCGGGCGGCCACGACTCGGTCTGGACGTACGTCGTGCCGACGACCGCGACCAGCCCGAAGAACACGAAGACCATCACCTCGCCGAGCCCGAGGTACCCGTAGGGCTTCGACCCGCCGGTGTAGAACCACGCCGCCACGACGCACACCGCCCCGACGGCCACCAGCCACCACGCCGTCGTCGCGGCGAGCACCAGCCCCGCGACGGCAGCGACGCCGAACGCCGCGAACGCCGCCCGCTTGACCGCGCCCGGGGCGGCGACCCCGGAGCCGACGAGACGGAGCGGGCCGACCCGGTCGGCGTCGGTGCCACGGATGCCGTCGGAGTAGTCGTTGGCGTAGTTCACGCCGACCTGCAGCGCCAGCGCGACGACGCCGGCGAGCACCGCCTTCCACCAGACCGCCTGGTCCAGGTGGGCCGCGACGCCCGTGCCGGCGAGCACCGGCGCGACCGCCGCCGGAAGGGTCCTCGGACGGGCGCCCTCGACCCACTGCGCTGCGGTTGCCACGGGGCACGATCCTGCCACCCGGCGCCGGGCTCCAGACGGTGGGGCCACCCGGACGGGCAGCTCCCCGGCGAAGGGCCCCGGAGAGCCTGGACGGAGGTAGAGCTGCACGTCCGACCGGCCCGCTCGCCCGGAGCGCTCGCCGCATACGGTGGACCGGTGAGCGAAGCCGGCCTGCGTCCCGTCCGGGGGACCGCGGAGGAGCTGCTCGACCTGCTCCGCGGCTGGCGCGACGCCGACGACCCGGCCCCGCTCGTCATCGAGACCTCCGGCTCCACGGGACGCCCCAAGCGGGTCGTGCTCTCCCGCGCCGCGATGCTGGCCTCGGTCGCGGCGACCCACGAACGGCTCGGTGGTCCGGGCCAGTGGGTCCTCGACCTGCCCGCGCACCACGTCGCCGGCGTCCAGGTGCTCTTCCGGTCGGTGGTCGCCGGGTTGGACCCGGTCGTCGCGGGCGGCCCCGTCGCCGCAGCCGAGGCCGTGACGGCGGAGCGGTGCTACCTCTCGATGGTCCCCACCCAGCTGGTGCGGGCGCTCCGCGACGAGCAGGTCACCGATGCGCTCACCCGGTTCGACACCGTGCTCGTCGGCGGCGGGCCGCTCGACCCGCAGGTCCGGCGGGCGGCGGAGGAGCGCGGGGTCCGCGTCGTGCAGAGCTACGGGATGTCGGAGACCTGCGGCGGCTGCGTGTACGACGGCCGCCCGCTCGACGGCGTCCGGCTCCGGATCGACGACGACGGCCAGGTGCTGGTCGGCGGGGCCGTGCTCTTCGACGGGTACGACGGTGAGCCCGACCGCACCGCCGAGGTGCTCGTCGACGGCTGGCTCCGGACCGCCGACCTGGGCCGGATCACCGACGACGGCCGGCTCGAGGTGCTCGGCCGGGTCGACGACGTGGTGATCAGCGGCGGCGTCAACGTGCCGACGCCGGCGGTCGCCCGCATGCTCCGCGCGCACCCGGCCGTCGAGGACGCGCACGTCGTCGGCGTGCCCGACCCGGAGTGGGGGAGCCGCGTGGTCGCGGTCGTGGTCGCCGACCCGGTGCCCTCGCTCGACGAGCTGCGCGACCTCGTCACGCCGCGAGCCTGGGCCCCCCGCGGCCTGGTCCGCGTCGACGCCCTGCCGCTGCTGCCCAACGGGAAGGTGGACCGGCTGCGGGTGGAGGAGGTCGCGGCGCGTGGCTGAGCACGTCTGGTCGATCCCGATGCGCACCCGGTTCCGCGGCATCACGGTCCGCGAGGGGATGCTGCTGCGCGGCAACGTCGGGTGGGGCGAGTTCAGCCCCTTCCTCGAGTACGACGCCCGCGTCGCCGCCCCCTGGCTCGCCGCCGCCCTCGAGGCCGCCGACGAGGGGTGGCCCGCGCCGCTGCGCGACCGGGTGCCGGTCAACGTGACCGTCCCCGCCGTCGGCCCGGAGGACGCCCACCGGATCGTCGCGGGCTCGGGCTGCGCCACCGCGAAGGTGAAGGTCGCCGAGCCCGGCCAGTCCACGGCCGAGGACGAGGCCCGGCTGGAGGCGGTCCGCGACGCGCTGGGGCCGGCCGGCAAGGTGCGCGTCGACGCCAACGGTGCCTGGACGGTCGGGGAGGCGGTCACGGCCCTGCGGCTGCTGGACCGCGCCGCCGGCGGCCTGGAGTACGCCGAGCAGCCGTGCGCCACCGTCGAGGAGCTCGCGTCGGTCCGCCGCCGTGTCGACGTGCCGATCGCCGCGGACGAGTCGATCCGCCGGGCGGAGGATCCCTACCGGGTGCGCGACCTCGAGGCGGCCGACGTCGCGGTGCTCAAGGTGCAGCCGCTCGGCGGGGTGCGTTCCTGCCTGCGGATCGCGGAGGACATCGGGCTCCCTGTGGTCGTCTCCAGCGCGCTGGAGACCAGCGTGGGGATCGCCGCGGGAGTGGCCCTCGCGGCGGCCCTCCCGTCGCTCGACCACGCGTGCGGGCTGGCCACGGTCCGGCTGCTGACCGCCGACGTGGTGGCCGAGCCGCTGCTGCCGGTCGACGGGCACCTGCCCGTCGTACGCCCTGACGTGGACGCCGGACGTCTCCGTGCGGTCGCCGCGGCACCGGAGCGGCAGGCGCACTGGGCGGCGCGGCTGGCCGCGATCAGGCAGGATCGGGGGCTGTGACCGACCCCGGGAGCGCCGTGCCCGCCAACGCCGCGACGGCGCTCGCCACCACCGTGGTCGACGAGCTGGTCCGTGGCGGGGTCGCGCACGTCGTGCTCAGCCCGGGGTCGCGGTCGGCCGCACTCGCCTTCGCGGTCCACGACGCCGCGGCCGCAGGTCGACTGACGTTGCACACCCGGATCGACGAGCGCACCGCCGGCTTCCTCGCGCTCGGCATCGCTCGGACCTCGCGGCGTCCGGTCGCGGTCGTCACGACGAGCGGTACGGCGGTCGCGAACCTGCACCCCGCGGTGCTCGAGGCCTCCCACGCCGGCGTGCCGATCGTGCTCGTCACCGCCGACAGGCCAGCGTCCCTGCGCGGCACCGGCGCCAACCAGACGACCGACCAGGTGAAGCTCTTCGGAGGGGCGGTCCGGGCGTTCGCGGACGTGCCGGCCGGGGCTCCCGGGGTCCGCGAGGAGCCCCAGCTCCGGGGGTGGCGAGGGCTGGTCGCCCGCGCGCTGGCCGCCGCGACCGCGGTGGGCTCGCGGGGACCGGTGCACCTGAACCTCCAGTTCGACGGCCCGCTCGTCCCGGACGTCACGGACGGCTGGTCGACGCCGGTCGCCGGACGGCCCGATGACCGCCCCTGGACGGCCACCCCGGAGGCGGCGGCCGCCGACGGGTGGGAGGGGCTGGTCGACGACAGCCGGACCGTGGTGGTGGCCGGGGACGACGCCGGCCCGCCGGCCCGGGTGCTCGCCGAGGTCGGCGGGTGGCCGTTGCTGGCGGAGCCCACCAGTGGGTCCCGGACCGGCACCCACGCGATCCGCACCTACCGGCTGCTGCTCGGCACCGACCTGGCCGACCGCGTCGACCGCGTCGTCGTCTGCGGCCACCCCACGTTGAGCCGTCCGGTCACCCGGCTGCTCTCGCGCGCCGACGTCGAGGTGGTGGCCGCGGTCGCGCCCGGAGCAGCGAGCCGCGGCTGGACGGACCCGGGTCACGCGGTGAGCCGGGTCGTGGAGCTGGCGCCGCCGTCGGAGCCGGCCGAACGACGGGTCACCCCCTGGTTCGAGGAGTGGCGGGAGCGCGACGCCGAGGTCGGCGGTCGGCTCGACGCGCTGCTCGACGGTTGGGCGCCGCTGACGCCGCACCACGTGGCCGGTGCCGTGGCCCGGGCCCTGCCGGCCGGCGGGCTGCTGCACGTCGGCGCGTCGAACCCGGTGCGCGACCTCGACCTGATGGTGCCGCGCTACGACGTCGGCGACCGGCGGATGGTCGTCGCCAACCGGGGGCTCGCCGGGATCGACGGCACCGTCTCCTCCGCGGTCGGTGCCGCGCTCGGCCGGCCGTACTCCACCCGCTCCCTCGCGCTGCTCGGCGACGTCACGTTCGTCCACGACACGACCGGGCTCGTCCTCGGGCCCGAGGAGCAGCGGCCGCCGCTCACGCTCGTGGTGGTCAACGACGACGGCGGGAGCATCTTCGCGGTGCTCGAGCAGGGCGCCGACGCGCACGCGGCCTCCTTCGACCGGCTGTTCGGCACCCCGCACGGCGTGGACCTCGCCGCGCTCTGCGCCGCCACCGGCACCCCGCACACCCGCGTCACCGACCGCGACGCCCTCGACCAGGTGCTGGCGACGCCGCCGTCCGCGATCGAGGTGGTCGAGGCCGTCGTACGCCGTGACGACCGGCGGCGGCTCGACGAGGCGGTGCGGGAGTTGGCCCGACCCTGAGGATGGTCCCGTGCACGTCGCGATCTGGATGGTCTGCCTGGTGGCCACCATCGTCACCGGGTCGGTGGTCGCGCGGCGGGTGAACCTCCCGGCGCCGGTCCTCCTGGTGGCGCTCGGGGTGCTGGCGTCGTACCTCCCCTTCGTGCCGGAGGTCCGGCTCACCGCCGACATCGTCCTCGTCGGGCTGCTGCCGCCGCTGCTCTACAACGCGGCGCTCCAGACGAGCCTCGTCGACTTCTCGGCGCACCGGGTGCGGATCCTGTCGCTGTCGGTCGGGCTGGTCGCGTTCACGACCGTCGGCGTCGCGCTGGTCGTGCACACCGTCGTGCCGTCGATCGACTGGTGGGCGGCGTTCGCGATCGGCGCCGTCGTCGCCCCGCCCGACGCCGTGGCCGCGACCGCGGTCGCCCGCCGCATCGGGATGCCGCGTCCGGTCGTGACCGTCCTCGAAGGCGAGTCGCTGCTCAACGACGCGACCGCGCTGGTGGCGCTGCGGACGGCGGTCGCCGCCGGGGCGAGCGCGGTGAGCCTGTGGGAGATCGGGCTGGACTTCCTGCGCACCGCTGCCCTCGGCGTGCTCTGCGGCCTGCTGGTGTACGTCGTGGTCGCGTGGGTGCGCCGCCACGTGACCGATCCCGTCGTCGACACGTCGGTGTCGGTCGTGACGCCGTTCGTCGCCTACGTGCTGGCCGAGGAGCTGCACGCCTCCGGGGTGCTCGCCGTGGTGATCGCCGGGCTGCTGCTCGGCCACCGCGCCCCCGTGCTCCAGACGGCGTCGTCGCGCATCGCCGAGGGGCTGAACTGGCGCACGGTCTCGTTCCTGCTGGAGAACGCCGTCTTCCTGCTGATCGGGCTGCAGACCCACTGGATCCTCGAGGGCGTCGCCCGCAGCACCCTGTCGGTCGCGACCGTCGTCGGCACCTGCCTCGCGGTGTTCGTCGCGGTCATCGTGCTCCGGATGGTCTGGCTGCTGCCGCAGCGGGTCGTGCTGTTCCGCTACCTGCCCGAGCGGGTCGACCGCGTCCCGCTCAGCGACACGCTCCTGATCGGGTGGGCCGGGATGCGCGGGGTGGTCACGCTGGCCGCGGCTTTCGCGATCCCGGCCGACGCCCCGCACCGCGAGGTGCTGCTGCTGGTCGCGCTCTTCGTGACCGCGGCGACGCTGTCGGTGAACGGGCTCTCCCTGCCCTGGCTGGTCCGCCGGCTCCACGTCCGTGGCCCCGACCCTCGGGAGGACGCGCTCGCCCGTGCGGACGTGCTCACCGCGGCGTCCCAGGCGGGCCGGGCCCGGCTCGAGGAGATCGAGGCCGAGGAGGACGAGCAGGACGTGCAGGTGCGCGAGCTGCTCCGCTCGAAGCTCGAGCAGCGCGACTTCGCCGCGTGGGAGCGGCTCGGGCCGCACGTGGCGGAGGGGGAGACGCCGAGCGAGAGGTACGCACGGCTCAGGCTCGACATGCTCGACGCCGAACGTGCAAGGGTGCTGGAGATCCGCAGCATGGGCCGGGTGCCTCACGAGGTCGTCGAGGACGTCCTGGCCACGCTGGACGTGGAGGAGTCGATGCTCGCCTACCGGGTGGCGCGTCGGGCCTCCGTGGTCGACGCGACCGTGACAGGAGAGGTGGTGAGCGCGGTGCCCGAACGGTGTGAGCACCTGGAGTCGACCGAGGACCGGCCCGAACCCGAGGACCGGCGGTGCGAGGACTGTGTGCGGGAGGGAAGCACCTGGGTGCACCTGCGCCAGTGCCTCGCCTGCGGCCACGTCGGCTGCTGCGACTCCTCGCCGCGGCGCCACGCGACCGCGCACTTCCACGAGAGCGGCCACCCGGTGGTGCGCTCCGCCGAGGTGGGCGAGAGCTGGCGGTGGTGCTTCGTGGACGACCGGTTGGGCTGACCCGGCGCCTCTGGTTGCATGGGGCGGATGAGGATCACGAAGTTCGGCCACTCCTGCGTCCGCCTCTCCGCGACCTCCGACGTCGTCATCGACCCGGGCGGCTGGTCGGAGCGCGAGGCCCTCGACGGCGTCGCCGCCGTGCTGGTCACCCACGAGCACCCCGACCACTGGACGGTCGACCAGCTCCGTGCGACGGACGCTCCGGTCTTCACGATCGCCGCCGTCGCCGACCGGATCCGGGACGCCGACCCGGTGGTGGCCGAGCGCCTGACCGTCGTACGGCCGGGGGAGGAGCTCGACGTCGCCGGCTTCTCGGTCCGCGTCATCGGTGAGAAGCACGCCGTCATCCACCCGGAGCTCACCCACTTCGACAACTCCGGCTACTTGGTGTCGGACGGTGACTCGACCTTGTTCCACCCGGGCGACTCGTTCACCCGCCCCGGCCAGCAGGTCGACGTCTTCTGCGCCCCGGCCTGTGCCCCCTGGGCCAAGATGTCCGAGCTCGTCGACCTGGCCCGCGACGTGGCCGCGCCACGCTCGCTGGCCATCCACGACAAGGTCTACAGCGACCTCGGGCTCGGCGTCGTCGACCGCACGATGGGGCAGTTCCTCGAGCCCGTCGGCTCGACCTGGCACCGCCTGGAGCCCGGCTCCGACCTCTGACCGCCGAGTCGTCGCATCTTCACGGTCGGGGAGCGCCGAGTCGTCGCATCTTCCTGGTCCGGCCGCGGGAGCGGTGGGAGTCGGCCCCCCCGTGGTGCACCAGATTCCCACCGATCCGGCACGCCCTTGCCCGAGACGTGCGCGCGACTGGTGAAGATGCGACGACTCGACGCCGCTACCGGGTGAAGATGCGACGACTCGGCGTCGATCCGGCGTGAAGATGCGACGGGTCGGCGGGCTAGGTGGTGAGGGCGTTGACCACGGGGACGAACTTGGCCCGGGCCTCCGCGAGCTCGGCGGCGGGGTCGGAGTCGGCGACGATGCCGCACCCCGCGAAGAGCCGGACGGTCGAACCGGACAGGTGGCCGGACCGGAGCGCGATGCCCCACTCGCCGTCGCCGGAGCCGTCCATCCAGCCGACCGGTCCCGCGTAGCGGCCCCGGTCCATCCCCTCGATCTCCGCGATCAGCCGGGTGGCCGACGCGGTCGGGGTGCCGCCCACGGCTGCGGACGGGTGCAGGGCGGCGGCGAGCTCGAGGGAGGAGGCGCCGTCCTCGATCACCCCGGCCACGTCGGTGGCGAGGTGCATGACGTTGGGCAGGTGGAGGACGAACGGCGCCTCGGGGACGTTCATCGACGTGCAGTGCGGGGCGAGGGCGTCGGCCACCGAGCGGACGGCGTACTCGTGCTCCTCGAGGTCCTTCGAGGACCTGGCCAGCGACGCGGCGAGCTGGAGGTCGCGGGCGTCGTCGCCGGTGCGGCGGATGGTGCCGGCGAGCACCCGCGAGGTGACGAGGCCGCGCTCGCGGCGCACCAGCATCTCCGGGGTCGCACCGAAGAGCGAGTCGACGTGGAAGGTCCAGCAGGAGGGGTACTCCTCCGACAGCCGCTGCAGCGGCCACCGCACGTCGACCGGCGCGGAGGCGTGGGCCAGCAGGTCCCGCGCGAGGACGACTTTCTCGAGCTCACCCGCGGCGATCCGGCGTACGGCGTCCGCGACCACGGCCTGCCACTGCGCCCCGTCGAGCGACCCGTCGGAGAACGTGACGTCCTCCGGCGCCGGGGGCGGGGACGCGACGTGCAGGTCGGTCGGGGCGGTGATCGACGCCGCGGCGATGTGGGTGACCCAGCAGTGGCCGTCGCGGCGCCCCACGACCACCTCCGGTACGACGAGGGTGCTGTCGCCGGGCTCGTCGGCGAAGGCGAACGATCCGAAGGCGAGGAGCCCCGACCCTGGCGCGGAGACCTCGTCGCGGACCACGGCCCGCCGGCGGAGCCCGTCCCACCAGTCGTGGGCGTCGGCGAACCGGGTGGCCCCGGAGGTGCGGACCTGGGCGGCGACGCCCCACCCGACGACGCCGTCGCCCCGGCGGACCCAGGCGACCAGCTCGTCCTCGGGCAGCAGCGCCAGGAGGTCCCCGGGATCCTCGACGGGGACGGTGCGGACGACGAGCGAGATGGCGTCGTGCTGCGCCGGGCTGGTCGTCACGAGGGAACAGCCTACGGTCCCGCGACCAACGTCCCGTGCAGGGTTGAGCACGGGGGGATGCTGACCTGTGCGCACGATCACACGAGCCGGAGGGTGAGCATGAGGACGACCAGCTGGGGGAGCCAGGGGCTGACCGCGAGCGTCGAGGGGCTGGGCGCGATGGGGATGAGCGCGTTCTACGGCGGCCGCGACGACGAGGAGTCCGCGGCCACGCTCAACCGGGCGCTCGACCTCGGCGTCACGCTCATCGACACCGCCGAGCTCTACGGACCGTTCACCAACGAGCAGCTCATCGGCCGTGCCGTCGGCCACCGCCGCGACGAGTTCGCGATCGCCACGAAGTTCGCCAAGCGCGTCGAGGACGACGGCACGATCGGTCCGCCGGACGGCAGCCCCGCCTACGCGCGCCGGGCCCTCGAGCGGAGCCTGCGCAACCTCGGCACCGACGTGATCGACCTCTACTACCTGCACCGGGTCGACCCGGCCACCCCGATCGAGGAGACGATCGGCGCGATGGGGGAGTTCGTCACCGAGGGCAAGGTCCGCTACCTCGGGATCTCCGAGGCCGCGCCGGAGACGATCCGCCGGGCGCACGCGACCCACCCGCTCACCGCGGTGCAGACGGAGTACTCCCTCTTCCAGCGCGAGCCCGAGACCGACGGCGTCCTCGAGACGACCCGCGAGCTCGGCATCGCGTTCGTCGCGTACTCGCCGCTGGGCCGTGGCGCCCTCACCGGTCGGATCACGCGGCCGGAGGACCTCCCCGAGGACGACTTCCGCCGCCGGAACCCGCGGTTCCAGGAGGAGGCGCTCGCCCACAACCTCCACATCGTCGAGAAGGTCCGGCAGGTCGCCGACGGCGTCGGGGCCACTTCCGGCCAGGTCGCGCTCGCCTGGGTGCTCGCCCAGGACGGGGTGGTCGCGATCCCGGGCACCAAGCGCCGCACGTACCTCGAGGAGAACGTCGCGGCCGCGGACCTGGAGCTGACCGCCGAGCAGCTGCGGGCGCTCGACGAGGCGGCCCCGGTCGGATCCGTCCAGGGGCAGCGGTACGACGACGCCAGCATGGCCCAGGTCCACCTCTGACCTCGCGGCTCCATAGAGTGGCCGGGTGACGCGAGCCGACCTGGACAAGAAGCCCGCCGACGTCGCGGCGATGTTCGACGGCGTCGCGAAGCGCTACGACGTGACCAACGACGTGCTGTCGCTGGGCCAGGACCGCCGGTGGCGTGGAGCCGTGGTCCGGGCGGTGGCGCCGCAGCCGGGGGAGAAGGTGCTCGACCTCGCCGCCGGCACCGGCACCTCGAGCGAGCCGTTCGAGGAGGCCGGGGCGCTGGTCGTCCCGTGCGACTTCAGCCAGGGGATGCTGCAGGTCGGCAAGGGCGCCCGTCCGTGGCTCCCCTTCGTCGCCGGGGACGCGACGCGGCTGCCGTTCGCCGACGCGTCGTTCGACGCGGTGACGATCTCGTTCGGGCTGCGCAACATCGTCGACCCCGACGCCGGGTTGCGGGAGATGCTCCGGGTGACCCGGCCCGGCGGGCGGCTGGTGGTCTGCGAGTTCAGCTCCCCGACCTGGTCGCCGTTCCGCACCGTCTACCTCGAGTACCTCATGAAGGCGCTCCCCGCGATCGCCCGCGCGGTCTCCTCCAACCCCGAGGCCTACGTCTACCTGGCCGAGTCGATCCGGGCCTGGCCGGACCAGCCCGGGCTCGCCCGGCGGATCGAGGCGGCGGGGTGGCAGGGTGCGGAGTGGACCAACCTCTCGGGCGGCATCGTGGCGCTCCACCGGGCCCGCCGGTGAGGCGTCTTTACGCAAGGGTGTCGTGACGAAAAAGCCCAGGTGAGCCCGCGTTCGCGGATCCCGTTTCGGGCCCTTAGACTGTGCCCCGAGGCTCTCGTGAAAGTCTTCACAAGGTCACGATCCGCCCACCTCCACCCCCGTTTGGAAAGGCGTCCACGATGCCCCGGACCACCGCTGACGAGCGGCAGGCCGATGTCATCGTCGTCGGGGCCGGACCGGCGGGCTCGGCCACGGCCTACCACCTCGCCCAGGCCGGAGCGGACGTCCTGCTCCTGGAGAAGGCAGCCTTCCCCCGCGACAAGATCTGCGGCGACGGGCTGACGCCGCGCGCGGTCAAGCAGTTGGTCTCCATGGGGTTCGACCTCGACGAGCCCGGCTGGCAGAAGAACCGCGGGCTGCGGATCGTCGGCGCCGGCCACCGGCTGGAGCTCCCGTGGCCCGAGCTCACCAGCTTCCCGCCGTACGGCGCGGTGCGGACCCGGATGGACCTCGACGAGCTGCTCGCCCGCCACGCGGAGAAGGCCGGCGCCCGGCTCACCGAGCGCACCGCGGTCACCGGCCCCGTCATCGACGAGCGCACCGGCCGCGTGGTCGGCGTGACCGCCAAGCCGGTCGACGACCGCGGCCGCCGCACCGGTGACGACGTGACCTACCGGGCTCCGGTCGTGGTCGCCTGCGACGGCGTCTCGTCCCGGCTCGCCACCAGCCTCGGGCTCGAGCGCCGCGAGAACCGTCCGATGGCGGTCGCGGTCCGCGCCTACTACACGACCCCGCGCCACGACGACCCGTGGATGGAGTCCTGGCTGGAGCTGTGGGACGGCACGCCGGGGCAGAGCAACCTGCTGCCCGGCTACGGCTGGATCTTCGGCGTCGGGGACGGCACCGCCAACGTCGGGCTCGGCATCCTCAACACCTCGCCGGCGTTCCAGACCGTCGACTACAAGGACCTCCTGGTGCGCTGGCTCGCCAACACCCCGGAGGAGTGGGGGTTCCGCGAGCAGAACCTCGTCGGCCAGGTGCGCTCCGCCGCGTTGCCGATGGGGTTCAACCGCAAGCCGCACTACACCCGCGGGATGCTGCTGGTCGGCGACTCCGGCGGCATGGTGAACCCGTTCAACGGCGAGGGCATCGACTACGCCCTCGAGTCCGGCCACCTGGCGGCGGAGACGGTCCTCCAGGCGCTCGCCCGCGAGGAGGGCCCCGCCCGAGAGCGCGTCCTGCAGGGGTACGCCGCGGCGCTCGACTCGGCCTACGGCGGTTACTTCACCTTGGGGCGGGTGTTCGCGAAGATGATCGGCAACCCCACGTTCATGAAGCAGGCGACCCGCTACGGGCTGCCGCGCCACGCCCTGATGCGCTTCATGCTCAAGCTGATGGCGAACCTGACCGACCCGCGCGACGGTGACGTGAGCGACCGCGTCATCAACGGGCTCAGCCGGCTGGCGCCGACGGCCTGACCTGCACCGCCAGGCACCACCAGATCGACCACCACACAGCACCGAGAGAGAACAGGAAGGGAGGTCCGGGCTCGTGGAGCTCTACACCCCCGTCATCGCGCTGGCAGCGATCGCTGCCGGCTTCGCGGTGTTCTCCATTGTCATGAGCGTGGCCACCGGGCCGCGGCGCTACAACCGCGCCAAGCTCGACTCCTACGAGTGCGGCATCGAGCCCACCCCGCAGCCGATCGGCGGCGGTCGCGTGCCGGTGAAGTACTTCATCACCGCGATGCTGTTCATCGTCTTCGACATCGAGATCATCTTCCTGTACCCGTGGGCCGTCGCGTTCGACGCGATGGGCATCTTCGGGCTCGTCGAGATGGTGCTCTTCATCGCCACGGTCGCGATCGCCTACGTCTACGTGTGGCGGCGCGGCGGGCTCGAGTGGGACTGAGGAAGGACGACTCATGGGCATCGAGGAGAAGCTCCCCAGCGGGGTGCTGCTGACCACCGTCGAGGGGGTCGCCGGCTACTTCCGCAAGGCGTCGTTCTGGCCCGCGACGTTCGGGCTCGCCTGCTGCGCGATCGAGATGATGACCAGCGGCGGCCCGCGCTACGACCTCGCGCGCTACGGCATGGAGGTCTTCCGGGCATCGCCGCGCCAGGCCGACCTGATGATCGTCGCCGGTCGGGTGAGCCAGAAGATGGCACCGGTCCTGCGGCAGATCTACGACCAGATGGCCGAGCCCAAGTGGGTGCTGGCGATGGGCGTCTGCGCGTCGTCGGGCGGGATGTTCAACAACTACGCGATCGTGCAGGGCGTCGACCACGTCGTCCCGGTCGACATGTACCTCCCCGGCTGCCCGCCCCGGCCGGAGATGCTCATCGACGCGATCCTCAAGCTCCACGACCAGGTGCAGCACACCAAGCTCGGCGTGAACCGCCAGCGCGAGGTCCTCGAGCAGGAGACCCAGCAGCTCAACGCGCTGCCGACCTCGGAGATGAAGGGGTTGCTCCGATGACGAACGACCCCGGCAGGGACGGCCGCACGCACGACGCGACCACCAGCGGCAGCAACGAGGGCAGCACCACCGGGATGCCGAGCGAGGGCACGCCTCCGGGCGGGCTGCCGGTCACCCCGGGCGACCACCTCCACGAGGTCGTCGGCACCCGCCGCGGGATGTTCGGCGTCCAGGGCAGCGGCGACACCTCCGGCTACGGCGGGCTGGTCAGCCCGGTCGCCATGCCGGGCGGCTCCGAGCCGCCGTACGGCGGTTGGTTCGACGACGTGGCCCGGGCGCTGGCTGACGGGCTGGCCGAGCGCGGGCTCCCCGACGCGGTGGAGAAGGTGGTCGTCCACAGGGGGGAGATCACGTTCTTCGTCCGCCGCGAGCGGCTGCTGGAGACGGCCCGGCTGCTCCGCGACGCCGAGACGCTGCGCTTCGAGATGTGCCTCGGCGTCAGCGGCGTGCACTACCCCAACGACCAGGGGCGCGAGCTCCACGCGGTCTACCACCTGCTGTCGATGACGCACAACCGGCGGATCCGGCTCGAAGTCGTCTGCCCCGACGCCGACCCGCACATCCCGTCGGTCGTCTCGGTCTACCCGACCAACGACTGGCACGAGCGGGAGACCTACGACTTCTTCGGCATCGTCTTCGACGGCCACCCCGCGCTGACCCGCATCGAGATGCCGGACGACTGGCCGGGCCACCCGCAACGCAAGGACTACCCGCTGGGCGGCATCCCGGTGGAGTACAAGGGCGCGACGATCCCGCCGCCGGACACCCGGAGGGCCTACAACTGATGGTTTCGACAAGCACCAACGACATGAACGACCCGTACGGCGCCGCGGAGTCCGAGACCACGCAGGGCCGTGTCTTCACCGTCACCGGCCAGGACTGGGACTCCGTCGTCCAGGGCGTGGCCGAGGAGGCCGACGACCGCGTCGTGGTCAACATGGGTCCGCAGCACCCGTCGACCCACGGCGTGCTCCGGCTGATCCTCGAGCTCGACGGCGAGACGGTGACCGAGGCCCGCGCCGGCATCGGCTACCTGCACACCGGCATCGAGAAGAACATGGAGTTCCGCTCCTGGGTGCAGGGCGTCACCTTCTGCACCCGGATGGACTACCTGGCGCCGTTCCACAACGAGCTGACCTACTGCCTCGGCGTCGAGCGGCTCCTCGGGATCGAGGACGACATCCCGGAGGCCGCGCAGGTCATGCGGGTCCTGCTCTCCGAGCTCAACCGCATCTCCTCCCACCTCGTCGCGATCGCGACCGGTGGCATGGAGATCGGCGCGCTGACCGTGATGACCATCGGGTTCCGCGAGCGCGAGCTGGTCCTCGACCTGTTCGAGCTGATCACCGGGCTCCGCATGAACCACGCGTTCATCCGCCCCGGCGGGGTCGCCCAGCAGATGCCGCCCGGCGCGCTGGACCAGATCCGCGAGTTCATCGCGCTGATGAAGAAGCGGCTGCCCGAGTACGCCGCGCTCTGCAACGCCAACCCGATCTTCAAGGGGCGGCTCGAAGGGGTCGGCTACCTCGACCTCGCCGGCTGCATGGCGCTCGGCATCACCGGGCCGGTGCTCCGGTCGACCGGCTATCCGTGGGACCTCCGCAAGACCCAGCCCTACAGCGGCTACGAGGACTACGAGTTCGACGTGGTCACCTGGGACACCTGCGACTCCTACGGCCGGTTCCGGATCCGCCTCGAGGAGATGTGGCAGTCGCTGCGCATCGTCGAGCAGTGCGCCGACCGGCTCGAGGGGCTCGTCGGGGCGCCGGTGATGGTCGGCGACAAGAAGATCGCCTGGCCCTCGCAGCTCGCGGTGGGCGCCGACGGCATGGGCAACAGCCTCGACCACATCAAGCACATCATGGGCGAGTCGATGGAGGCCCTGATCCATCACTTCAAGCTGGTGACCGAGGGGTTCCGCGTCCCGGCCGGCCAGGCCTACGTGCCGGTCGAGTCGCCACGTGGCGAGCTCGGTGCGCACGTCGTCTCCGACGGTGGCACTCGCCCCTACCGGGCGCACTTCCGGGACCCGTCGTTCACCAACCTGCAGGCGACCTCGGTGATGTCGGAGGGCGGCATGGTCGCCGACGTCATCGTCGCGATCGCCTCGATCGACCCGGTCATGGGAGGCGTCGACCGATGATCCTCACCCCACGAAACTGCTCGCTTCGCTCACACTTCCGCGGGGACCCCGAATGATCACCGACGAGACCAAGGCGGAGCTGCGCGAGATCGCGGCCCGCTACCCCCAGCCCCGCTCGGGGCTGCTCCCGATGCTCCACCTGGTGCAGAGCGCCGAGGGGCGCGTGACCGCCGAGGGCATCGAGGCGTGCGCCGAGATCCTCGGGATCACCGCGGCGGAGGTGTCCGGCGTCGCGACCTTCTACACGATGTACAAGCGGCGCCCGATGGGCGACTACCACGTCGGCGTCTGCACCAACACGCTCTGCGCGGTGATGGGCGGCGACGTGATCTTCGAGCGGCTCAAGGAGCACCTCGGCGTCGGCAACGACGAGACCACCGAGGACGGCAAGATCACCCTCGAGCACGTCGAGTGCAACGCCGCCTGCGACTATGCCCCGGTCGTCATGGTCAACTGGGAGTTCATGGACAACCAGACGCCCGAGTCGGCGACGAGGCTGGTCGACGACCTGCGGGCGGGGTCCGAGGTCCGCTCCACCCGGGGTCCGCGGATCTGCACCTGGCGCGAGGCCGAGCGGGTGCTCGCCGGCTTCGACGACGGCCTCGCCGACGAGGGCCCCGCCGCCGGTCCGGCGACCCTGGTGGGGTTGGAGATCGCGCGCGAGAACGGCTGGAAGGCCCCCGAGGGAGGACAGCAGTGACCAACGTGCTCACCCCCGTCCTGTCGGACAACTGGGACGCCGACCGCCCCTGGACCCGTGAGTCCTACGAGCGTTCCGGCGGCTACCAGGCGCTCGACACGGCGCTGCGGATGCAGCCCGACGAGATCGTCGCGCTGGTCAAGGAGTCCGGGCTCCGCGGCCGCGGCGGTGCGGGCTTCGCGACCGGCATGAAGTGGGGGTTCATCCCCAAGGACAACCCGAACCCGAAGTACCTCGTCGTCAACGCCGACGAGTCGGAGCCGGGCACCTGCAAGGACATCCCGCTGATGATGGCCAGCCCGCACACCCTGGTGGAGGGAGTGGTGATCTCGTCGTACGCGATCGGGGCCCACACCGCCTTCATCTACGTGCGCGGCGAGGTCCTCCACGTGATCCGCCGGCTCCGCGCGGCGGTGCAGGAGGCCTACGCCGCCGGTCACCTCGGCAAGAACATCCACGGCACCGGCTACGACCTCGACGTGATCGTGCACGCCGGCGCGGGCGCCTACATCTGCGGTGAGGAGACGGCGCTGCTCGACTCGCTCGAGGGGCGCAGGGGCCAGCCGCGGCTGCGCCCGCCGTTCCCCGCGGTGGCCGGGCTCTACGCGTCGCCGACCGTGATCAACAACGTCGAGTCGATCGCGACCGTCCCGAGCATCGTCCGCAACGGCGCCGAGTGGTTCGGCTCGATGGGCACCGAGAAGAGCAAGGGGATGACCCTCTACTCGCTGTCCGGCCACGTCACCCGCCCGGGGCAGTACGAAGCCCCACTCGGCATCACCCTCCGCGAGCTGCTCGACCTCGCCGGCGGTGTCCGCAACGGCCACAAGCTGAAGTTCTGGACCCCCGGCGGCTCGTCCACGCCACTGCTGACCGACGAGCACCTCGACGTCCCCCTCGACTACGAAGGGGTCGGCGCGGCCGGCTCGATGCTCGGCACCAAGGCGCTGCAGATCTTCGACGAGACCACCTGCGTGGTCCGCGCCGTGCTGCGGTGGACCGAGTTCTACAAGCACGAGTCCTGCGGCAAGTGCACCCCCTGCCGTGAAGGCACCTGGTGGCTCGTGCAGGTCCTCGCCCGCCTCGAGAAGGGGCAGGGCAGCGAGGAGGACCTCGACCAGCTGCTCGACCAGTGCGACAACATCCTCGGCCGCTCGTTCTGCGCGCTGGCCGACGGTGCGGTCAGCCCGATCGACTCCTCGTTGAAGTTCTTCCGCGACGAGTACGTCGAGCACCTCCGTCAGGGTGGCTGCCCCTTCGACCCGATGGCCTCCACCCTCTTCAGCCCCGTGGGAGCAACGGCATGACGGTCACCCCCAGCAAGGCGGGATCGAACGCACCTGCACCGCAGGACCTGGTCACGCTGACGATCGACGGCATCGAGACCAGCGTGCCCAAGGGCACGCTGGTGATCCGGGCCGCCGAGCAGATCGGCGTGCAGATCCCGCGATTCTGCGACCACCCGCTCCTCGCCCCCGTCGGCGCCTGCCGGCAGTGCCTGGTCGAGGTGGCGATGCCCGGCCCCGACGGCGAGCTGCGCACGATGATGGGCCCGCCCGGGCGCGTCAAGCCGCAGGCCTCCTGCACGCTGCCGGTCGCCGAGGGGATGCAGGTCAAGACCCAGCTGACCTCGCCCATCGCCGACAAGGCGCAGCAGGGCGTCATGGAGCAGCTGCTGATCAACCACCCGCTCGACTGCCCGGTCTGCGACAAGGGCGGCGAGTGCCCGCTGCAGAACCAGGCGATGACCAACGGTCGCGGGGAGAGCCGGTTCCAGGAGGTGAAGCGGACCTTCCCCAAGCCGATCAACATCTCCGCGCAGGTGCTGCTCGACCGTGAGCGGTGCGTCCTCTGCGCCCGGTGCACCCGGTTCTCCGAGCAGGTCGCCGGCGACCCGTTCATCGCGCTCGTCGAGCGCGGGGCCCTGCAGCAGGTCGGGATCTACGAGAAGGAGCCTTACCGCTCCAACTTCTCCGGCAACGTCATCCAGATCTGCCCGGTCGGCGCCCTCACCTCCGCCGACTACCGGTTCCGGGCCCGCCCCTTCGACCTGGTCTCCACCCCTTCGGTGGCCGAGCACGACTCGGGTGGCGCGGCGATCCGCGTCGACCACCGGCGCGGCAAGGTCGTGCGCCGGCTGGCGTGGAACGACCCCGAGGTCAACGAGGAGTGGATCACCGACAAGGACCGGTTCGCCTTCCACTACGCGAACCGCCCCGACCGGCTGACCCACCCGCAGGTCCGTGACGGGGAGACCGGCGAGCTCCGCCCGGCCTCCTGGCCGGAGGCCTTCGCGGTCGCCGCCCGCGGGCTGCGGGCCGCCGGGCGCGTCGGCGTGCTGACCGGTGGGCGGCTCACCCGCGAGGACGCCTACGGCTACGCCAAGTTCGCGCGGGTCGCGCTGGGCACCAACGACATCGACTTCCGCAGCCGTCCGGCGTCGGCGGAGGAGGAGCAGTTCCTGGCCTCGCGCGTCGCCGGCCGCGGCCTCGGGGTGACCTACACCGACCTCGAGCGGGCCAACGCCGTCGTGCTCCTCGGCCTCGAGCCCGAGGAGGAGGCCGGCACCCTGTTCCTCCGGCTTCGCAAGGCCTACCGGGCCGGCGGGACGCGGATCTTCGCGGTGGCGCCGTTCACCAGCAACGGGCTGCGCAAGCTCGGTGCGACGGTCGTCAAGGCGGCCCCTGGTGAGGAGGTGCCGGCGATCGAGCAGCTCGCGCACGACGGCGAGCTGGCCCTCGACGGCGGCGGCGTGATCCTCGTCGGCGAGCGGCTCGCGACCGTCCCCGGTGCGCTCAGCGCCGTGGCGGTGCTGGCCTCGCAGACCGGCGCCCGGCTCGCCTGGGTGCCGCGCCGCGCCGGTGACCGCGGCGCCCTCGACGCAGGTTGCCTCGGCTCGGTGCTTCCCGGTGGCCGTCCGCTGGCCGACGCCGGTGCGCGCGTCGACGTCGGCGCCGTCTGGGGTTCCACGGTGCCGACCGTGCCCGGCCGCGACACCGACGGGATCCTGGCGGCCGCCGCTGCCGGTGAGCTGGGCGGCCTCGTGGTCGCCGGCGTGGACCTCGACGACCTCGCCGACCCCACGGCGGCCCGCGCCGCGGTGGCTTCGGCAGGGTTCGTGGTGAGCCTCGAGCTCCGCGCCAGCGCGGTCACCGAGCACGCCGACGTGGTCTTCCCGGTGGCCCCGGTCGCCGAGAAGCCCGGCAGCTTCGTCAGCTGGGAGGGGCGGGTCCGTCCCTTCGAGAAGGTCCTGGAGGGGAGCAACGCCGTACCCGACGTGCGGGTGCTCGCCGGCATCGCCGACGAGCTCGGCACGCCGCTGGGGTTCCAGACCATCGAGGCGGCCGCGGCCGAGCTCGACGAGTTCGCGAGCTGGGACGGCGAGCGGGCCGCGGACCCGACGGTCGCGGCGAGCCCGGCTGCTCCCGCGCCGGCCGGCAGCCACCGGCTGGCGACCTGGAAGACGATGATCGGCGACGGCCCGATGCAGGACGGCGACCCGGCCTACCACGCCAGCGGCCCCACGCCGACGGTGCTGGTGAGCGCCGCGACGCTGGAGTCCCTCGGCGCGGCCGTCGGTGACCAGGTCGAGCTGTCGACCGACACCGGCACCGCGGTCCTGGCGGTCGGCGTGGCCGACCTCGCCGACGACGTGGTGTGGGCACCGACGAGCAGCGGCGGGGTGAACCTCGGCCGTGACCTGGGTGCCGGGGCGGGCTCCGCCGTCCGGCTCTCCCTGGTGCCGGCTGCGGCACCGGCCGTGCAGGAGGCGATGTGACCATGTCGGCGACCACGATGGTCCGCGCCGCGGACGACCTCAGCGCCTTCGGTGGCGACTCCGTGTGGGTGGTGCTCCTCAAGGCGCTGCTGATCTTCGTCGTCCTCGTGCTGCTGACGCTGTTCAACATCTGGTGGGAGCGCCGGGTCGTGGCCCGGATGCAGCACCGGATCGGGCCCAACATGCACGGCCCGTTCGGGTTGCTGCAGAGCCTGGCCGACGGCGTGAAGCTCGCGCTCAAGGAGGACATCACCCCGAAGGCCGCCGACAAAGTGGTGTTCGTGCTCGCGCCGGTGATCGCGGTGATCCCCGCGTTCGTCGCGTGGGCGGTGATCCCGCTCGGCCCCGAGGTGCGGATCCCGTTCACCGACACGGTGACGCCGCTGCAGCTGACCGACATGCCGGTGGCGGTGCTGTTCGTGCTCGCCGTCGCGTCGGTCGGGATCTACGGGATCGTGCTCGGCGGCTGGTCCTCCGGGTCGACGTACTCCCTGCTCGGCGGGTTGCGCAGCAGCGCGCAGATGATCTCCTACGAGGTCGCGATGGGGCTCGCGCTCGTCGCGGTGTTCCTCTACGCCGGCTCGATGTCGACCTCGGAGATCGTCGAGGCGCAGAAGGACGTCTGGTACGGCTTCATCCTCGTGCCCTCGTTCGTGATCTACGTGATCGCGATGGTGGGGGAGACCAACCGCGCGCCGTTCGACCTCCCCGAGGCCGAGGGCGAGCTGGTCGGTGGCTTCCACACCGAGTACTCCTCGCTGAAGTTCGCGCTGTTCTTCCTCGCCGAGTACGTCAACATGGGCACCGTCGCGGCGCTCGCCACCACGCTGTTCCTGGGCGGCTGGCACGCTCCGTGGCCGATCAGCATCTGGGACGGCGCCAACGAGGGTTACTGGCCGGTGCTCTGGTTCTTCGGCAAGGTCCTCTGCTTCATCTTCTTCTTCATCTGGCTGCGCGGCACCCTGCCGCGGCTCCGCTACGACCAGTTCATGGCGTTCGGCTGGAAGGTGCTCATCCCGTCGTCGCTGGCCTGGATCGTGGCGGTGGCCACCGTCCGCGCCGCGACCCTCGACGGCGGCATCGACCGGCGCTACATGCTCTACGCGATCGCCGCCGTGGCCGTGCTGATGATCGGGCTGTTCCTCATCGGGGGCGGCGAGAAGGAGGAGGAGCCGGCCGAGGCCGAGCCGGAGCCCTTCGACGCGTTCGCCGGCGGTTACCCGGTGCCCCCGATGCCCGGCCAGGCCCCCGCGAGCCACCCGACCTCGACGATGTCGACCACCTCACCGGGTTCGTCCCCGGAGAGCCGACAGGAGAGCTGATGCCCACGCTCAAGGAGCAGTTCTGGGACCCGGTCGCCGGGTTCGGCGTGACCTTCCGGACGATGTTCCGCAAGGTCGTCACCGAGCAGTACCCGAAGGAGAAGAAGCCGACCGCCCCGCGGTTCCACGGCCGTCACCAGCTCAACCGCTGGCCCGACGGGCTGGAGAAGTGCATCGGCTGCGAGCTGTGCGCCTGGGCGTGCCCGGCCGACGCGATCTACGTCGAGGGTGCCTCGAACACCGAGGACGCCCGCTTCTCGCCGGGTGAGCGCTACGGCCGCGTCTACCAGATCAACTACCTGCGCTGCATCCTGTGCGGGCTCTGCATCGAGGCGTGCCCGACCCGGGCGCTCACGATGACCAACGAGTACGAGCTCGCCGACGCCACCCGCGAGGACCTGATCTACGAGAAGCAGGACCTGCTCGCCCCGCTGCTCCCCGGCATGGAGCAGCCGCCGCACCCGATGCGGCTCGGCAACGACGACGGCGACTACTACCGCGGCACGTTCCGCCGGCAGGACGACGAGACGGGGGAGGCCACCCAGTGAGCACCCCACGAAAGACCTCGCTCCGCTCGCTCCTCCGAGGGGACCCCGCATGACCGCCTTCTGGATCCTCGCGCCGATCATGGTGCTCGCCGCGCTCGGCATCCTCGTCGTGCGCAAGGCGGTGCACGCCGCCCTGCTGCTCGCCGTGGTGATGGTGAGCCTGGCGATCCTCTACCTCGTGCAGGACGCCCCGTTCCTCTTCGCGGTGCAGATCATCGTCTACACCGGCGCGATCCTGATGCTGTTCCTCTTCGTGGTGATGCTCGTCGGCGTCGACGCCTCCGACTCCCTCGTCGAGACGATCCGCGGTCAGCGTGCCCTCGCGCTCGTCATCGGGCTCCTCTTCGGCGTCACCGTGGTCATCGGCATCGCGCAGGTCTCGGTCGGCGCGATCGCCGGCATGGACACCGCGAACGCCGACGGCAACGTGCAGGGGCTCGCCGAGCTGCTCTTCACCAGCTACGTCTTCGCCTTCGAGGCGACCAGCGCGCTGTTGATCACCGCGGCGGTCGGCGCGATGGTGCTCGCCCACCGCGAGCGGCTCGTCCCGAAGCCGTCGCAGACCGACCTCGCGAAGAAGCGCATGCGCGACTACGCCGAGCACGGCCGGCACCCCGGCCCGCTGCCCAACCCCGGTGTGTACGCACGGCACAACGCCGTCGACACCCCGGCGCTGCTCCCCGACGGCACCCCGGCCGAGAGCTCGGTCTCCCGCGTGCTCTCCGCCCGCGGGACGGTGAAGACCGCCCCCGAGGTCGCCGACGACGTGGTGGCGCTCGTGGAGCGGGACAACCACTCGACCGCCGGAGCGCGCCCGACCCGGGCCGCGAGCCCGGCCTCGAGCGACGACACCGACGGTGAGGAGGTGCGCTGATGGAGGCCGAGCCGTTCATCGTGCTGTCCGCGATCCTGTTCACCATCGGCGGCGTGGGCGTGCTGACCCGGCGCAACGCGATCGTGGTCTTCATGTGCGTCGAGCTGATGCTCAACGCCTGCAACCTCGCGTTGGTGACGTTCGCGCGCGTCCACGGCAACCTCGACGGTCAGGTCGCGGCCTTCTTCGTGATGGTCGTCGCCGCCGCCGAGGTGGTGGTCGGGCTCGCGATCATCATGACCATCTTCCGCACCCGTCGTTCGGCCTCGGTCGACGACGCGAGCCTGCTGAAGTACTGAGAGGCGGACGATGAACATCTCCTTGTCCGAGGCTGCCCCGGTGGTCTCGCCCACCTCCGGCGACGGGGTCCTCTCGCTGCTGTGGCTGATCCCGGCGCTGCCGGCGCTCGGCGCGCTGGTGATCCTGGTGCTCGGCAACCGGCGGACCTCGCCGTGGGCGCACTGGCTGGGCACCGCGACGGTCGCGCTGTCGTTCCTGATCGGGCTGGTCGCGTTCTTCCAGCTGCTCGGCCGTGACGAGTCCGACCGGTCGGTCGGCCAGCACCTGTGGACCTGGTTCGAGGCCGGCTCGTTCACCGTCGACCTCGGGATCCTCTACGACCCGCTGTCGTCGCTGTTCGTGCTGCTGATCACCGGTGTCGGCTCGCTGATCCACCTGTACTCCGTGGGTTACATGGCCCACGACGCCGCCCGCGCCCGGTTCTTCGGCTACCTGAACCTCTTCGTCGCGGCGATGCTCGTGCTCGTCCTCTCCGACGGCTACCTCGGCGTGTTCCTCGGTTGGGAGGGCGTCGGCCTGGCGTCGTACCTGCTGATCGGGTTCTGGCACCACAAGCCGACCGCCGCCACCGCCGCCAAGAAGGCGTTCGTGGTGAACCGCGTCGGTGACATGGGGATGGTGCTCGCCACCACGCTGATGTTCGCGACGTTCGGCACGGTCTCCTTCGAGGGCGTCTCGGAGCTCGCGTCCGGCGCCTCGCAGACCACCCTCAACATCCTGGCGCTGCTCCTGCTGCTGGCCGCCTGCGGCAAGTCGGCCCAGGTGCCGCTGCAGTCCTGGCTCCTCGACGCCATGGAGGGTCCGACCCCGGTGTCGGCGCTGATCCACGCGGCGACGATGGTGACCGCCGGCGTCTACCTGGTGGTCCGGTCGAACTTCATCTACGAGCTGACCGAGGTCGGCCGCACCGCGGTCGTCATCGTCGGTGCCGTCACGCTGCTCGCCGGTGCGATCATCGGTTGCGCCAAGGACGACATCAAGAAGGCGCTGGCCGGTTCGACGATGAGCCAGATCGGCTACATGATGCTCGCCGCCGGGCTCGGCGTCGCCGGCTACGCGTTCGCGATCTTCCACCTGCTGACCCACGGCTTCTTCAAGGCCAACATGTTCCTCGGTGCCGGGTCGGTCATGCACGCGATGGACGACGACGTGAACATGCGCCACTACGGCGCGCTGCAGAAGGCCGTGCCGGTCACCTTCCTGACCTTCGCGATGGGCTACCTCGCGATCATCGGGTTCCCCGGCTTCTCCGGCTTCTGGTCGAAGGACAAGATCATCGAGACCGCCTTCGGCGAGAGCCTCTGGATCGGGCTCGCGGCGCTCGCGGGCGCCGGCATCACCGCGTTCTACATGACCCGGCTGATGATCATGACCTTCCTCGGCCGGAAGCGGTGGGAGCCCGGCGTGCACCCGCACGAGTCCCCGAAGGTGATGACGATCCCGCTGATCGTCCTCGCCGCGCTCTCCGTCCTCGGCGGCGTGCTGCTGCTCGGCGACTGGATCGTCGACTGGCTCACGCCGGTGGTCGGCCACGCCGAGCACCACGAGCTGCCGCTGCCGGTGATCGCCTACACGCTGATCGTCGTCGCGGTCGTGGCGGTCGGCGTCGCGGTGGCCTGGCTCCTCGTGGCCAAGCGCGACATCCCGCGCGAGGCGCCGCAGAAGGTCAGCTTCGTCACCCGGGCGGCCCGCGCCGACCTGTACGGCGACGCCGCGAACGAGGCCCTCCTCATGCGACCGGGCAACAACCTGGTCGAGGGGCTGGTCACCTTCGACGACGACTACGTCGACGGCGTCGTGGACGGCACCGGCAGCGCCGCGATAGGCATGTCCGGCACCTTCCGCCGGATCCAGACCGGTTACGTCCGCAGCTACGCCCTGTCCGTCTTCGCCGGCGCCCTGCTGGTGGTCCTCGCACTCCTGGCGGTGAACCTCGGATGAACGACTTCCCCTGGCTGACCACCCTGGTGGTCCTGCCGCTCCTCGGTGCGGTGGCGGTCATGGCCTTGCCGCGCACCAAGGGTGAGCGGGCGGCCACGCAGAGCGACCTGCCGCAGCAGGTGGCGCTCGGCGTCTCGCTGCTGACCTTCGGGGTCGCGGTGGTCACGGCGTTCCAGTTCGACACCGACGCCAGCGGCTTCCAGCTCGAGGAGACCCACAACTGGATCGAGGCGTTCGGCGCGCACTACGCGCTCGGCGTCGACGGGCTCGGCCTCGTGCTGGTGCTGCTGACGGTGATCCT
Organism: Nocardioides caldifontis; assembly: GCF_008087345.1. Lineage (GTDB taxonomy): Bacteria > Actinomycetota > Actinomycetes > Propionibacteriales > Nocardioidaceae > Marmoricola_A > Marmoricola_A caldifontis. The sequence goes on from NZ_VHIB01000001.1 coordinate 1,206,099, forward strand.
GACCCCGGTCGTGATCCTCGCGTCCTGGCGCGACGGCGACCGCGGCCGCTGGTCGGTGAACTCGTTCTTCGCCTGGATGCTGGCTCTCGAGGGGCTCGCGATCGGCACGTTCGCCGCGACCGACGTCTTCCTCTTCTACGTGCTGTTCGAGGCGACGCTGATCCCGATCTACTTCCTGATCGGCGGGTTCGGCGGGGCGAGACGCTCCTACGCCGCGATCAAGTTCCTGATCTTCTCGCTGCTCGGCGGGTTGGTCATGCTCGCCTCGGTGGTCGGGCTCTACGCCGAGTCGGCAGGGAGCGACGGCGGACCGACGTACCTCCTCGAGGAGCTGGCGCCGATCATGGCCGCCGCCGACACGGACGTCGCCCGCTGGCTCTTCGTCGGCTTCTTCATCGCCTTCGCGATGAAGGCCCCGATGTTCCCGGTGCACACCTGGCTCCCGGACGCCGCCGACGAGGCGACGCCCGGCACCTCGGTGCTGCTGGTCAGCGTGCTCGACAAGATCGGCACCTTCGGCATGATCCGCTTCTGCCTCGGGCTCTTCCCGGAGGCCTCGGAGTGGGCGACGCCGGTGGTGCTGGTCCTCGCCGTGATCAGCATCCTGTACGGCGGCCTCGTGGCGATCGGCCAGCGGAGCATCCCGCGGCTCATCGCCTACACCTCGGTGTCCCACTTCGGCTTCATCGTGCTCGGCATCTTCGTGATGAACAGCCAGGGCCACGTGGGCGCGACGCTCTACATGTTCAACCACGGGCTCTCGACGGGCGTGCTGTTCCTCGTGACCGGCTTCCTCATCGCACGGCGCGGCTCGCGGATGATCCCGGACTTCGGTGGCGTGCAGACGGTCGCGCCGGTGCTCGCCGGGATCTTCCTGGTGGGCGGCCTGTCGTCGCTGTCGCTGCCGGGGCTCTCGCCGTTCGTCTCGGAGTTCCTGGTGATGACCGGGGCGTTCGTGCACAACTGGTGGTACGCCGTGTTCGCGGTCTTCGGGATCGTGCTGGCGGCCCTCTACATCCTGCTGATGTACCAGCGGACGATGACCGGCCCGGTCCGTCCGGGCGTCGAGGGCGTGCGTGACCTCGGGGTCCGCGAGGTCGCCGCGATGGCGCCGCTGCTGGTGCTGATCATCGGTCTCGGGTTCTTCCCGAAGCCGCTGCTCGACGTGATCGAGCCGTCGGTCGAGACCACCCTGACCACCGTCGGCGCGGAGGATCCCGCACCTGATGTGACCGAGGCCGACGTGCACGCCGGCGGCTCGGACGAGGAGGCGCACGCAGAATGAGCTTCGAAGCACCGCACATCGAGTACGCCACCCTCTCGCCGCTGCTGATCGTCTTCGGGGTGGCGCTGGTCGGGGTGCTCGTCGAGGCGTTCGTGCCCCGGCGGCTCCGCTACCTGGTCCAGTCGGTGCTGGCCCTCGTCGGTCTGGTGGCCGCGCTGGCCGCGACGATCTGGGTGGCCACCGACCTCACCGTCCGCGGCGACGGCGCCGCGCGCGGCTCGATCGTCGCCGAGGGCGCGATCGCGGTCGACGGCCCGTCGGTGTTCGTCTGGGGCACCCTGCTGCTGCTCTCGCTGATCAGCGTGCTGCTCTTCGCCGAGCGCCACCTCGACGGCGGGCTCTCCGCCTTCGCCGGCCAGGCGGCGGCGCTGCCCGGCACCGAGGCGGAGCGGCAGGCGTCGACCCGGGGCCTCGAGCACACCGAGGTCTACCCGCTGATGATGTTCGCGGTCGCCGGCATGATGCTCTTCCCGGCGTCCAACGACCTGCTCACGATGTTCGTGGCGCTGGAGATCCTCTCGCTGCCGCTGTACCTGCTCTGCGGGCTGGCCCGTCGTCGCCGGCTGCTGAGCCAGGAGGCCGCGCTGAAGTACTTCATGCTGGGCGCCTTCAGCTCCGGCTTCTTCCTGTACGGCGTCGCGCTCGTCTACGGCTTCTCCGGCTCGACGCACCTCGCCGCGATCGCGGAGGCGGTCAACGGGCGGATCGGCGGCCAGGGGCTGCTCCTCGGCGGCATCGCGCTGATCGCGGTCGGCATGCTGTTCAAGGTCGGCGCCGCGCCGTTCCACTCCTGGACCCCGGACGTCTACCAGGGCGCGCCGACCGCGGTGACCGCCTTCATGGCGGCCTGCACCAAGATCGCCGCCTTCGGTGCGCTGCTCCGGCTCTTCTACGTCGCGTTCGGCTCCGCGGAGCGCGACTGGACCCCGATGATCTGGATCGTCGCGATCCTGACCATGGCCGTCGGCTCGGTCTTCGCGCTCAGCCAGACCGACATCAAGCGGATGCTGGCCTACTCCTCGGTGGCCCACGCCGGCTTCCTGCTGGTCGGCTTCGTCGGGCTCCACGAGGGCGGCGAGGGGATCTCCTCGCTCCAGTCGGTGCTCTTCTACCTGGTCACCTACGGCTTCATGACGGTCGGGGCGTTCGCCGTCGTGACGCTGGTGCGCGACGCCGGCGGCGAGGCGAACCACCTCGCCCGTTGGGCGGGGCTCGGCAAGGAGTCCCCGCTGGTCGCCGGCATCTTCGCCTTCTTCCTGCTGGCGATGGCGGGCATCCCGCTCACCAGCGGGTTCACCGGCAAGTGGGCCGTGTTCAGCTCCGCCGCCCAGGGCGGTGCCTGGCCGCTGGTGGTGATCGCGGTGCTGCTCAGCGTCGTGGCCGCGTTCTTCTACCTGCGCGTGATCGTGCTGATGTACTTCTCCGACCCGGTGGGCGACGCTCCGGCCGTGGCGGTGCCGAGTATCCTCACCACCGTCACGATCGCGATCGGCCTGGCCGCGACCGTGGTCCTCGGCATCCTCCCCGGGCCGGTGCTCGACCTGGCGGCGGACGCCGGGGCGTTCATCCGCTGACCCGCGGGGGCGCCCGCCGCCCCCGTCGTCCCCCACCGAAGGAGCCCTCCCGGTGACCGAGTCCGCCTCCTTGGCGCTGCCCGTGCTCGACGCCGGGCTGGAGGCACGGCTCCGGGAGCGGCTCACCGAGGTCGAGTCCCGGCTCGAGGTGGAGATCCGCTCCGAGGCGCCGTTCATCACCGAGGCGTGCCGCCACCTGCTGCACGCCGGGGGCAAGCGGTTCCGCCCGCTGCTGGTGCTGCTCGCCGCCGAGGCCGGTCCCGACGCCGCCTCGGAGGACGTGCTCACCTCGGCGTGCGTCGTCGAGCTGACCCACCTCGCGTCGCTCTACCACGACGACGTGATGGACGAGGCGGTCCTCCGGCGCGGAGCCGACTCCGCGAACGCCCGGTGGGACAACCACGTCGCGATCCTCGCCGGCGACTGGCTCTTCTCGAAGTCCTCCGAGCTCACCGCCCGGCTCGGCGCCGACGCGGTGCGGATCCAGGCCGAGACGTTCACCCGGCTGGTCGAGGGGCAGATCCTCGAGACCGTCCCGGCCACCCAGGACGAGCTGCTCGGCCACTACCTCAAGGTCGTCGAGGGCAAGACGGGGTCGCTGATCGCCACGTCGGCCCGCTACGGCGCGATGTTCTCCGGTGCGTCCGCGGAGGTCGTCGACGCCCTCACGTCGTACGGCGAGAAGGTGGGGATCGCCTTCCAGCTCTCCGACGACATCCTCGACGTCGGCAGCGACTCCGACGCCTCCGGCAAGACGCCCGGCACCGACCTCCGTGAGGGCGTCCCGACGCTGCCGGTGCTGTTCGCGCTGCGCTCCACCGACCCCGGTGACGGCCGGCTCCAGGAGCTGCTCGGCGCCCCGCTCGAGGACGACGCGCTGCACGCCGAGGCCCTCGAGCTGCTCCGGAAGCACCCGGCGATGGACGAGGCCCGGTCCTACGTGCTGACGCTGGCCCGGGAGGCGACCGAGGTGCTGACGGTGCTCGGCGACGGACCGGTGAAGGACGCGCTCGTCGCCTTCGCCGACCTGATCGCCACCCGCTCCTCCTGACCCTCCCGCCGACCCGTCGCATCTTCACGCGGAATTGGCGCCGAGCCGTCGCATCTTCACGCGGAACTGGCGCCGAGCCGTCGCATCTTCACCGCTTTCGGTGCCGAGCCGGCGGGTCCTGCCGACCTCCACTGGCGCTGCGGGAGCCGCCCGCATGGTGGCGGCGGCCCGTCGGCAAGCCGGCTCGACCCTCTGGGCCTGTGAAGATGCGACGACTCGGCGGTGTTCTGGCGTGAAGATGCGACGACTCGGCAGGACCAGCACGCGCCGGCTCGGCGCCGGCGTCAGCCGCGGTAGGCGGCGACCACAGACGGGCGGGGGAAGGGGTCCGTGTGCGGCCACGTGCTGGCCTGGGACTCGAAGGTCGCGCCGTCGGCCTCGCCCGGGTGCTGCACGGCGACGAACACCGTCCGGTCGTCCCGGGTGATGAACGGCCCGCAGGTCTCGGCCGCGACCGGAACCGTCAGGAACTGCTCGACCTTGCCGCGCGAGCGGCCGGCCACCGGCACCCGGAACAGTCCGTCGTGCGACCCCAGCACGTTGCCGTCGGTGGAGACCCAGAGGTTGCCCTGGCTGTCGAAGGCGACGTTGTCGGGGCAGCTGATCGGCGAGACCTTCTCCTTGGGGAAGCCGCCGAAGTACGTCTCCGGTGCTTCGGGGTCGCCGCAGACCAGGAGCAGGTTCCACCGGAACCGGAGCGCCCGCGGGTCGTCACCCTGCTCGGCGAGCTCGAGCACGTAGCCGTTGCGGTTGCCCGACGCCGGGGTGAGCGGCGCGTCGAGGGAACCGCGGACCATGCTGCTGGTCACCGGGTTCGCCTCGTCTGCCGGGTGCGTGGTGCCCCGGTTGGAGTTGTTGGTCAGGGCGCAGTAGACGCGGCCGTTGACCGGGTTGGGCTCGATGTCCTCGGGCCGGTCCATCCGCGTCGGCCCGACCTGGTCCGCGGCGAGCCGGGTGTCGATGAGCACGTCGGCGACCGAGAACCCGTCGACGTACGACCGCTTGTCGCTCGTGAGCGGGATCCACGAGCCCGTGCCGTCGAACGTGTCGTCGTCGAGCCCGTCACCGGTGAAGCGGGCGACGTACAGCGTCCCCTCGGTCAGCAGCGTGAGGTTGTGGCGGCGCGCGGCTCGCGAGCGTCCCTTGGCCATCCGCTTCGCGGAGACGAACTTGTAGATGTAGTCGCCGCGTTCGTCGTCGCCCATGTACGCCACGACGTGGCCGGACCGCGCGACGGTCACGTTCGCGCCCTCGTGCTTGAACCGGCCCAGCATCGTGTGCTTGCGCGGCGTCGACCGCGGGTCGTACGGGTCGACCTCGACCACCCAGCCGAAGCGGAAGGGCTCGTGCGGCTCCCGCGCGAGGTCGAACCGCGGGTCGACGGTGGCCCAGCCGCGGGTGCTCCCGCCGTTGATGCCGTAGCGCGCGTAGGAGGTGGCGTACGCCGGGTCGGGCTCGCCCTCGAAGTACTGGTTGAAGTTCTCCTCGCCACTGAGCACCGTGCCCCAGGGGGTGAGCCCGCCGGCGCAGTTGTTGAGGGTGCCGCGGACGGTGCGGCCCTTCGGGTCGGCGCTCGTACGGAGCCTGGGGTCACCGGCAGCGGGGCCGGTGAGGGCGAACCGCGTGTCGAGGTGGATGCGGCGGTTGAGCCGCGCCTTGCGGACCGGGACCGGCGTCCACGAGCCGGGGCGTCCGCCGCGACGGAGCTGCACCACGGACATCCCGTGCGCGGCCATCGCGACCTCCTTGACCAGCTCGGGGTCGGTGCCGGTCGGGAACATCAGGTTCTCGTTGGTGTACTCGTGGTTCACCACCAGCAGCTGCTCGCCGCGGCCGAGGGGCAGGAGCCCGACGTAGTCGTTGTTGTAGCCGAACTGCTTCCGTTGTGCGGCTGCGGTCTGCGCGTGCACGTCGAACGCGGGCGCGCCGGGCTCCACCGGGTCGCCCCAACGGATGACGACGTCGCTGCGGAACCCGCGCGGGACGGTCACGCGGTCGTCGGTGTTGGGAGGTACGGCGGTGAAGGCCGCCCGGCTCACCCGGTGGTCGACGGGGCGTCCTCCCGCCGGGCGTCGCGGGGACGCAGCAGCGGGCTCGGCGACGAGGCCCGAGACGGCCAGCGCCGCAGCCCCCGCGGCACCCGCTCCGAGGAGGGCGCGGCGCCCGAGGGCCTGCTCGGCGACCGTGTGGAACTCCGGGTTGGCGGAGGTGTTCGGCACCGGTTGCGAGCAGGCGTCGCCGCACCGGTAGTGGCAGGTCATCGCGCTGCGGGAGCCGTGGGGGCCGGAGCTCGCCGGCAGGAGCGGGAGAAGGTTCGGTCGTCGCGTCATGGCCGCAACCTAGGGACGCGTTCCCCGGGCCGGTCGTCCGTCGGGTGACGCCGGGGTGAACGTCAGGCGGCGGTTCAGGGCGGTGGACGCGGCTCAGGCCTCGGCGAGCTGCGGGGTGACCACCGGCATGGGGAGCAGCAGCCAGTCGATCGTGCCGACCCCGGCGAGGTGAGCGGGGTCGTTGGCGCGCAGCTGCTCCAGCTCCTCCTCGGAGTCGGCGCTGACGACCGCGAGCCCCCAGCTGTGCTCCGGGTCGGCCACCGGCGAGTAGATGAGGACGCGGCCCTCGTTCGAGGGGCCGCGCCAGTACTCGACGTGGGCCGTCATGGCCGCCATCTCGTCGTCGGTCATCGTCTGGGCGAAGTCGGGCCGGTGGGCGTGCAGGCGGTAGAGGTACCAGGACATGATGTGCCTTCCTGTCAGCCCCGAGACGGGGTCAGAGCGGTGCCGGTCTCGAGGAGGGTCTTGAGACCGCTGATGACGAGCGCCCAGCCGCCGCTGACGCCCTCGGCCGTCGCCGGCGAGTGCTCGAGCTGGTCGTGGACGACGGTGAGCTTGGTGAGGCCGCCGTCCTGCTCCTCCACGCGCCAGGTGACGCGGCTCGGCGGCTCCTCGGCGGCAGCGGGTTCCCACAGGCTGCGCCAGCTGTGCACGAGGAGGTGCGGAGGCTCGCACTCGAGGACGACGTCGTCGCCCCAGAGCTGGCCTTCCGGACCGTGGGACCGCAGGGGAGTGCCGGTCTCGAAGGTGGTCTCGATCGTCGACCCGAAGAAGTACTGCCGGCGGAACTCGGTCTCGGTGATCGCCTCCCAGACCTGCTCGGCCGTGGCCCGGATGTAGATCTGGAAGACGAGACGGTCGTTGGGCGTGCTCATGGCGACTCCAATCGCTGCTTCAGGCCGCTGAGGGCGGCGACCTTCGGCTCGGTGTACCTCGAGATCCAGCGGTCGTGGATCAGCCGGATCGGGACGGGGTTGAGGTGGTGCAGCGTCTGGCGCCCGCTCCGGTGGGTCGTCACCAGCCCCGCGGCCACCAGGACCTTGACGTGCTTCATCACCCCGAAGCGCGTCATGTCGGTCCCCTCGGTGACGACCGCCTCGATCTCGGAGAGCGACCTGCCGTCGTGGTCGCGCAGCGCGTCGAGGATCCGCCTCCGGGTGGGGTCGGCGAGGGCCTTGAACACCGGGTCGTCCTCGGTCGCCATCCGTCGACGTTAGGTGACCATTTGGTCACCTGTCAAGGTCGCGGACGCGGCGTACGACGGAGCGGCGCGCCACGAGGGGCGGCTCAACGCGCCACGAGGGGCGGCTCGACGACGGGGTCAGGGGGTGGGGGAGCCGAGGGCGAGGCGCTGGAGACGGAGCCGCTGCCGCTCGCGCATCGAGTCGACGGTGAAGAGCATCAGCGACGCCCAGATGATGGTGAACCCGACCAGCCGGGCGGTGGGCATGGGTTCCCCGAGGAGGGCCACGCCGAGCACGAACTGCAGGGTCGGGGCGAGGTACTGCATCAGCCCCAGCGCGGTGAGCGAGACGCGGGTGGCCGCAGCGCCGAAGCAGATCAGCGGGAGGGCGGTCACGGCGCCGCTGGTCGCCAGCAGCAGGAAGTGCCACGGCGGGTCCTCGAAGGCGTGGCTCTGCCCGGCGAGCTGGAGCCAGACCAGGTAGCCGACGGCGACCGGGGTGACGACCGCCGTCTCGACCGCGAGCCCTTCGACCGCGCCGACGTCCGCCTTCTTGCGGACCAGCCCGTAGGCCGCGAACGAGAACGCCAGCGTGAGCGCCACCCACGGAGGTCGGCCGTAGTCCCAGGTGAGCCCGGCGACGGCGAGCGCCGCGAGCCCCATCGCGGTCCATTGCAACGGCCGCAGCCGCTCGCCGAGGACCACGACGCCGGCGAGGACGGTGACGAGCGGGTTGATGAAGTACCCCAGGCTCGTCTCGACGACGTGCTCGTTGTTGACGCCCCAGATGAACGTGCCCCAGTTGACCGAGATCACAGCGGAGGCGAGCACGAGCAGCCACCGCGTGCGCGGCTCGCGGAGCAGCGCCACGAAGGCGCTACGGAGCCGGAACGCGACCACCAGGACGACCATGACGACCGCGGTCCACGCGATCCGGTGGGCGAGCAGCTCCACCGCGCCGGCGGGCTCGAGCAGCGGCCAGTAGAGCGGGAACGCGCCCCACATGCCGTACGCCGCGATGCCGGCGAGGAACCCCTGACGACCCCGGGCCATCGGGGGCCGTGAACGCTGTCCGCTCAGACGACGGTCCAGGTGTCGCCGCCGCCGAGGAGGTTGGCCAGCGCCGCGTTGCGGTCGTCGGTGCCCTGGGAGGCGGTGGCGACCTGGTCGCGCGCGAGGTCGTCGTACGTCGGCCGCTGCACCTGCCGGAAGATGCCGACCGGCGCCCGGTGGAGGTAGCCGGCGTCGGTGAGCCGCGAGATCGCGAACGCCGTGGTCGGGTCGTCGGCGTGGGCGTCGTGGACGAGCAGCTCGGCCTGGTTGTCCGCGGTGACCTCGACGATCCGCACGCCACCGGTCTCGGTGTCGCGCACGACCCCCTTGGTGCCCTGACCGTCCTCGCCGGGCACGCCGAACCGGATCGGCTCGCCGTGGCGGAGGGGGATCAGCGCGTCGGCGGCGCCGCCGTCGGCGTTGCCGGCCCGAGGGGTGCCCTTGATCGCGTCGAACGCGCCGTCGTTGAAGATCGGGCAGTTCTGGTAGATCTCCACCAGCGCGGTCCCACGGTGGGCGGCGGCCGCGGACAGCACCTCGGTGAGGTGCTTGCGGTCGGAGTCCACGGTGCGGGCCACGAAGGTCGCCTCGGCGCCGAGGGCGAGCGAGACCGGGTTGAACGGCTGGTCGAGCGAGCCCATCGGGGTGGACTTGGTGACCTTGCCGATCTCGGAGGTGGGGGAGTACTGCCCCTTGGTGAGCCCGTAGATCCGGTTGTTGAACAGCAGGATCTTGAGGTTCACGTTGCGGCGCAGCGCGTGGATCAGGTGGTTGCCCCCGATCGAGAGCGCGTCGCCGTCGCCGGTGACGACCCAGACCGAGAGGTCCTCGCGGGCGGTCGCGAGCCCGGTCGCGATCGCCGGGGCGCGACCGTGGATCGAGTGCATCCCGTAGGTGTCGAGGTAGTACGGGAACCGCGAGGAGCAGCCGATGCCGGAGACGAACACGATGTTCTCCCGGCGCAGCCCGAGCTCGGGGAGGAACCCCTGGACGGCGGCGAGCACGGCGTAGTCACCGCAGCCGGGGCACCAGCGGACCTCCTGGTCGGAGGTGTACTCCTTGCGGTTCTGCGGGGCGTCGGTGGTCGGGACCCCGGCCAGTCCGGGGAAGGGGAGCTCGGTGGTGGTCACGAGGACACCTCCTGGTGGGTGCGGTCGGCGGTGCCGGAGGCTGCGCCGGGGTCGGTGCCGACGGTGGACTCGACGAGACCGGTGACGGCCTCGGCGAGGTCGGCGGCCTTGATGGGCATGCCGTTGACCTGGTTGTAGCCGACGACGTCGACCAAGAACTTGGCACGGAGCAACAAGCTGAGCTGGCCGAGGTTCATCTCCGGGACCATCACCGCGTCGTACCGCTTGAGGACCTCGCCGAGGTCCTTGGGGAACGGGTTGAGGTGGCGGAGGTGGGCCTGGGCGACCTCCATGCCGGCGTTGCGGACCCGTCGTACGGCGGCGCCGATCGGGCCGTACGTCGAGCCCCAGCCGAGGACCAGCACGCGGGCCCGGCCGGACGGGTCGTCGACCTGCAGCGGCGGGAGGGCGTCGGCGATCCGGTCGACCTTGGCCTGGCGGGTCCGGACCATCAGGTCGTGGTTGGCGGGGTCGTAGGAGATGTTGCCGTGGCCGTCGCCCTTCTCCAGGCCGCCGATCCGGTGCTCCAGCCCCGCGGTGCCCGGCACCGCCCAGGGGCGGGCGAGGGTGGCCTCGTCGCGCACGTAGGGCCAGAACTCGTCCTTGCCCTCACCGGTCTGGTGGTTGGGCTCGGTGGCGAACGCCGGGTCGATCGTGGGCAGCTCGGAGAGCTCGGGGATCCGCCACGGCTCGGAGCCGTTGGCGAGCATCCCGTCGGAGAGCAGCATCACCGGGGTGCGGTAGGTGACCGCGATCCGGATCGCCTCGACCGCGGCGTCGAAGCAGTCGCCGGGCGACTGCGGCGCGACGATCGGCAGCGGCGACTCGCCGTTGCGGCCGAACATCGCCTGCAGCAGGTCGGCCTGCTCGGTCTTGGTCGGCAGGCCGGTCGACGGGCCGCCCCGCTGGACGTCGACGACGACCAACGGCAGCTCGGTCATCACCGCGAGCCCGATGGTCTCCGACTTCAGCGCGATCCCCGGGCCCGAGGTGGTGGTCACGCCCAGCGCGCCGCCGAAGGAGGCGCCGAGCGCGGCGCCGATGCCGGCGATCTCGTCCTCGGCCTGGAAGGTGATCACGCCGAACCGCTTGTGCTTGCTCAGCTCGTGGAGGATGTCCGAGGCGGGCGTGATCGGGTAGGAGCCGAGGAACAGCGGCAGGTCGGCCTGGACCGCGCCGGCGACCAGCCCGTAGGCCAGCGCCAGGTTGCCGGTGATGTTGCGGTAGGTGCCGCTCGACATCGGAGCCGGCTTGATCTCGTACTGGACGACGAACGCCTCGGTGGTCTCGCCGAAGTTCCACCCCGCCTTGAACGCCGCGATGTTGGCGTCACGGATGTCGGCGACCTTCGCGAACCGCTTCTCGAGGAAGCTGATGGTGGTCTCGGTGGGCCGCCCGTACATCCACGAGACGAGGCCGAGCGCGAACATGTTCTTGGCGCGCGCGGCGTTCTTCCGCGACAGGCCGAACTCCTTGACCGCCTCGACGGTCATCCCGGTCAGGTCGACCGCGTGGAGCTGGTACTCGTCGAGCTGGTCGGTCTCCAGCGGGTCCTCCGCGTAGCCGGCCTTGGCCAGGTTGCGCTTGTTGAAGTCGTGGGTGTCGACGATCACCGTCGCGCCCTTGGGCAGGTCGCCGATGTTCGCCTTCAGCGCCGCCGGGTTCATCGCCACCAGCACGTCGGGGCGGTCACCGGGGGTGAGGATGTCGTGGTCGGCGAAGTGCACCTGGAACGACGAGACGCCCGGCAGGGTGCCCTGCGGCGCCCGGATCTCGGCCGGGAAGTTGGGGAGGGTCGAGAGGTCGTTGCCGAACGACGCGGTCTCCTGCGTGAACCGATCACCGGTGAGCTGCATCCCGTCACCGGAGTCGCCGGCGAACCGGATGATCACCCGGTCCAGCTGCTTGACCTGCTTGGCCACCGCGACCGCCCTTCTCTCTCGTGGAGCCCCCGGCCGGACGCGGACCGACCGGGCCGGAACACGTTTCTCTCGTCCTCGCTCCCAGCCGTCGAGTCTACGTGCCGCCCCTCGCCGAGCGGGCGTGGTCCGGATCACGGGCAGGTCCTTCCACCGGGGCGAAAGTCCCGGTGGACACGCCGACCGAGCCGTTTGTCGCCAGCATCAGTAAAGTCAAGTAACTTACTTGTCTAAGCGGGCCGAGATCGTCGGCCGCAGGGATCCTGAGGGGACACCAGAGACGATGCAGAAGCGAAAGATCACGGCCGGCCTCGCGGGCGTGGTGGCCGGGCTCCTCGCCCTCTCCGCGTGCGGCGGGAGCAGCAGCGGGAGCGAGGGTGACGGCGGCTCCGAGACGATCTCGATCGTCGGCTTCGCCGTGCCGGAGGCGGCCAACAAGGCGATCGCCGACGAGTTCGTGAAGACCGACGCGGGCAAGGGGGTGAAGTTCTCGACCTCCTACGGCGCGTCCGGCGACCAGAGCCGGGCGGTCGAGAGCGGTCTCGAGGCCGACTACGTGCACTTCTCGGTCGCCAGCGACGTCACCCGGCTCGTCGACGCCGGCCTCGTCGCCGAGGACTGGGACGCCGGCGAGAACAAGGGCGTCGTGTCCAACTCGATCGTGGTCTTCGGCGTCCGCGAGGGCAACCCGAAGAACATCCGGACCTGGGACGACCTGGTGGAGCCCGGCGTCGAGATCGTCACCCCGAACCCGGCCTCCTCGGGCGCCGCCCGGTGGAACGCGCTCGCCGCGTGGGGCCAGGTCATCCAGTCCGGCGGCAGCGAGGAGGACGCCGCGGAGTACATCGACAAGTTCTTCGCGAACGTCGTCTCCCTCCCCGGCAGCGGCCGGGACGCCACCACGAGCTTCCTCGGTGGCACCGGCGACGTGCTGATGGCCTACGAGAACGAGGCGATCCTCGCCGCCCAGAACGGTGAGGGCTTCGAGTACGTCATCCCCGAGACCACGCTGCTGATCGAGAACCCGGGCGCGATCCTGGAGGACGCCACCCCGGTGGCCGAGGACTGGCTCGAGTTCGTGCTCAGCGACGAGGGCCAGAAGCAGTTCGCCCTCAAGGGGTTCCGCCCGATCCGCGACGACATCGACTTCGGCGGCACCGTCGAGGGCGCTGCGGACCCGTCCAACCCGTTCCCCGAGGTCCCGAACCTGCTCACGGTCGAGAAGGACTTCGGCTCCTGGAGCGAGGTCTCGGACAAGTTCTTCGACGAGGAGAACGGCCTGGTCACCGAGGCGATCGAAGCGTCGGGCAAGGCGCAGTGACGACTGCTGCTGTCGCGTCCACCCGGTCGGCGGGAAACCGCCGGCCGGGTGGACGCACGAACCTGACCCGAGGCTCGGCCCTCGGCCTCGGCGTGGCGATGCTGTGGTTCAGCCTGCTGGTGCTGATCCCGCTCTGCGCCGTGGTGGTCACGGCCGCCGAGGGCGGGTGGGACACGTTCTGGACGACGATCACCAACGGGCAGACCGCGGCAGCGATCCGGCTGACGGTGACGGCCGCGGCGGTCGTCACGGTCGTCAACGTCGTGGTCGGGCCGATGATCGCCTGGGTGCTCGTGCGCGACCGGTTCTGGGGCAAGGGCGCCCTCGAGCTCCTCATCGACATCCCGTTCGCGCTGCCGACGATCGTCGCGGGGCTCGTGCTGCTCTCGCTCTACGGCCACGACTCCCCGCTGGGCATCGACGTCGCGAACATGCCGTCCTCGGTCTACCTGGCGTACCTGTTCGTCACGTTGCCGTTCGTGGTCCGGATGGTCCAGCCCGTGCTCGAGCAGCTCGAGCTCGACGTCGAGGAGGCCGCCGCGTCGCTCGGGGCCAGCCGGTTCACGACGTTCCGCCGGATCATCCTGCCGAGCCTCACCCCGGCGATCGCCGCGGGCGCGGCGCTCTCCTTCGCGCGGGGCGTGAGCGAGTACGGCTCCCTCGTCCTGCTCTCCGGCAACCTGCCGTTCAAGACCGAGGTCACCTCCGTGCGGATCCTCAGCTCCGTCGAGAACAACAACCTCGCCGGCGCGGCCGCGGTGGCCACCGTGCTGCTCGTGATCTCGCTGCTCGTGATCGTCCTCCTCGACGTGCTCCAGAGAAGGGTGGCCGTCCGTGACTGACCTCCTGACGCGGGAGCAGCCGCCGAAGGCCGCTCCCGTGCGTCGACGCAGCCGCCCCCGGAAGGGGCCGGTGGCCTACCTGCTCCGGCTGTTCGTGACGGCGTACCTCGTCCTGCTCGTGGCATGGCCGGTCTCGCTCGTCGCGATCCGGACCTTCGAGGACGGGTTCTCCGGCATCCAGGGGATCCTCGAGGACCCCGACACCGTGACGGCGCTGAAGCTCACCGTGACGGTGGCCATCTCCGCGGTCGTGGTCAACACCCTCTTCGGGGTCGGCATCTCGCTGCTGCTCGTGCGCAGCGAGTTCCCGGGCAAGCGGGCGCTCAGTGCGCTCGTCGACCTGCCGCTGTCGGTCTCACCGATCGTGGTCGGTCTCGCCCTCGTCCTGGTGTACGGCGGTCGCAACGGCTGGTTCGGCCCCACTCTGGAAGGCGCAGGGCTGCAGGTCGTCTTCGCTACCCCCGGGATCGTCATGGCCACCGCGTTCGTCGCGCTGCCGCTGGTGATCCGGGAGGTCGTGCCGGTGCTCGAGGAGATCGGCACCGACCAGGAGGTGGCCGCGCAGACGCTCGGCGCCAACGGGTGGCAGACCTTCTGGCGCGTCACACTCCCGGCGATCAAGTGGGCGATCGTCTACGGCGTCGTGCTCAGCCTGGCCCGCTCGCTCGGCGAGTTCGGCGCGGTGAAGGTCGTCTCCGGCAACGTGCTGGGGCAGACCCGCACCGCCACGCTCGTCGTCGAGGAGAAGTACCTCAACTTCGACCAGCAGGGCGCCTACGCGACCGCGTTCCTCCTCGCGATGGTCTCCGTCGCCTGCATCGTCATCGTCTCCGTCATCCGTCCGAAGAACGAAAGGTCCTGATCCCATGAGCATCGAAGTGAAGGGAGTCAACAAGAACTTCGGCGACTTCGTGGCGCTCGAGGACATCGACCTCCACATCCCCACGGGCCGGCTGACGGCGCTCCTGGGGCCCAGCGGTGGTGGGAAGTCGACGCTGCTCCGGATCATCGCCGGGCTGGAGACCGCCGACACCGGGACGGTGACCATCGAGGGTGTCGAGGCGACCCACCTCCCGGCCCGCAAGCGCAACGTCGGGTTCGTGTTCCAGCACTACGCCGCGTTCAAGCACATGACGGTGGCGAAGAACGTCGCGTTCGGGCTGGAGATCCGCAAGCGGCCCAAGGCCGAGGTCAGGAAGCGCGTGGAGGAGCTCCTCGAGCTGGTCCACCTCTCGCAGTTCGCCCACCGGCTGCCCTCGCAGCTCTCCGGCGGCCAGCGGCAGCGGATGGCGCTGGCCCGGGCGCTCGCGGTGGAGCCCAACGTGCTGCTGCTCGACGAGCCGTTCGGCGCGCTCGACGCCAAGGTGCGCAAGGAGCTGCGCGACTGGCTGCGCCGGCTCCACGACGAGGTGCACGTGACGACGGTCCTCGTCACCCACGACCAGGAGGAGGCCCTCGAGGTCGCCGACCAGATCGTGGTGATCAACGACGGACGGGTCGAGCAGATCGGCACCCCCGACGAGCTCTACGACAGGCCGGCCAACGACTTCGTGATGTCGTTCCTCGGCCCGGTGACGACGCTCGGCGGGCAGCTGGTGCGGCCGCACGACATCGACCTGAGCGACGACGACAAGGTCGCGGGTTCGGTGCCCGGCGTCATCACGCGGATGGTGCGGATCGGCTTCGAGGTGCGGCTGCACGTGCGGACCGACACCGATCCCGACGTGCACGTGACCATGACGCGCACCCACGCGCGAGGGCTCGAGACCGGTGCGAAGGTGTGGCTGGTGCCGACCAAGGGCGCCCTGACGGTTCCCGCCCTCGACAGCCCGGAGCCGGCCGCCGCCGGCTGACCGGGGCCCGTGCCGGCCGTCGACCGGCCCTCCCGCCCACGTCTCCCTCCACCCCGTCGGCATGATGGGGCGATGGAATTCACGTGGGCCCGGGCGACGGTCGGCTCCGGGGGCGTCGAGCTCGCGGTCTTCGAGGGCGGGGTGCCCGACGGACCGGTCGTGGTGCTGGTGCACGGCTGGCCCGACACCCACCACCTCTGGACCGACGTGGCCGCGCTGCTCGCGCGCCGCTTCCGAGTCGTCGCCTACGACACCCGCGGCATGGGCGAGTCCGGCCACCCAGGCTCCGACGAGGGGTTCGCCCTCCCGCACCTCGCCGCCGACCTCCGCGCCGTCGCCGACGCCGTCAGCCCCGACCGGCCCGTGCACGTCGTGGGCCACGACTGGGGCTCGGTGCAGGTCTGGGAGGCGGTCTGCGAGCCGTGGGCGGCCGACCGGATCGCCTCGTTCACCTCGATGAGCGGTCCGAACGTCGACCACCTGGGCCACTGGGTGCGTCGCTCGGTCGCGCCGCCGACCCCGGGCGGCCTGCTGCGGGTGCTGCGGCAGGGGGTCGCGTCGGCGTACGTCCCGCTGTTCGCCTCGCCCCTGGGCCCGCCGGCGCTGCGCCGGGTGGTCAGCAGCCGGGAGCGTTGGGCGGGGCTGCTCGAGCGGATCGAGCGGGTCCGGCCGGAGGAGCGCCACCACGCGCCGACGCTGCCCGACGACGCGGTCAACGGCCTGGCGTACTACCGCGCGAACATCCACCTGCGCTCGCGCCCCCGCGAACGCCGTACGACGGTCCCGGTGCTGCTCCTCGTCCAGACCCGCGACCCGGCGATCCGCCCGGACAACCTCGAGGAGAGCGGCCGGTGGGTCGAGCATCTCGAGCGGCGCGAGCTGCCCTACGGCCACTGGGTCGCGCTGTCCCGGCCCGACCTGGTGGCGCGCGAGGTCACCGCCTTCGTCGACCGCGTGACCGCAGGCTGAGCCGGGTCACCTCCGAGCTGCTTCCTCCGCGATCCCGACGCGGCTGTGGTGGCGGCCGTAGACGAAGTAGATGACGAGCCCGAGCGCCATCCACACCAGGAACCGCACCCACGTCTCCACCGACAGGTTGAGCATCAGGTAGAAGCAGACCAGCGCCGCGGCGATCGGCAGCACCGGCACCAGCGGCACGGTGAACGCGCGCTGCAGGTCGGGGCGCCGGCGGCGCAGCACGATCACGCCGAGGCTGACCAGGATGAACGCGAACAGCGTGCCGACGTTCACGAGCTCGGCGAGCACGTCGATCGAGGTGAAGGTGGCCAGCAGCGCCACCAGGACGCCCACCGTCGCGGTCACGACGTACGGCGTGCGGTAGGTCGGGTGCACCTTGGCGAACACCTTGGGGAGCAGCCCGTCACGGGCCATCGCGAACGCCACCCGGGCCTGCCCGAGCAGCAGGATCATGACCACGACGATGATCCCGACCGCCGCGCCGATCGCGATCACGTCCGCGATCGTGTCGTGGCCGATGTTCGTGAACGCGGTGGCCAGCGGTGCGGGGTCGGCGGCGTCGATGTCGCGGAAGTCCTGCATCCCGGTGAGGACCACGGTCACCGCGCAGTAGAGCAGGGTGCAGATCGCCAGCGACCCGAAGATGCCGATCGGCACGTCGCGCGACGGGTCCTTCGTCTCCTCCGCGGTGGTGGCGACGACGTCGAACCCGATGAACGCGAAGAACACGATCGCGGCACCGGTCACGATGCCGCCCCAGCCGTAGGTCAGCGGCTCGAGACCGAACAGCACCTCGATCAACGGGGCGTGCCACCCCGACGATCCCGTGGACGGCTCGCTCTCGGGGACGAACGGCGCCAGGTTCGACGCCTTGACGTAGAAGAGGCCGACCACGACGAAGAGCAGCGCGACGCCGACCTTCACCACGACCGCGACCTGGTTGACGATGCTGGACAGCTTGATCCCCGCGATGAGGACGCCGGTGAGGGCGAGCACCAGCAGCCCCGCCGGCAGGTTCATGAACCCGTCGCTGGTGTTCGCGACAGACGCCGGGATCTCCAGCGCCGTGCCCTCGAGGACGTTCTGCAGGTAGCCCGACCAGCCGCCGGCGACCGCCGCGGCCCCGACGACGAACTCGAGGATCAGGTCCCAGCCGATGATCCAGGCGACCAGCTCGCCCAGGGTCGCGTAGGAGAACGTGTAGGCGCTGCCGGCCACCGGGACGGTGGAGGCGAACTCGGCGTAGCAGAGGGCGGCCAGCCCGCAGCCGATCGCGGCGATCACGAAGGAGATCGCGAGCGCGGGGCCGGCGTACTCCTTGGCGGCGCTGCCGGTCAGCACGAAGAGCCCGCCGCCGATGGTGACGCCGACGCCGAAGACCATGAGGTCGAGCGCGCCGAGGTTCTTCTTCAGCCGGTGCTCCGGCTCGTCGGTGTCGGCGATCGACTGCTCGACCGACTTGGTGCGCAGGAGTGCACTGGGCATGGGGGTCCTCCTCGACCGTCGCCGTCTCCGGTGCGGGCATACCCCCGTCGACGCCCGTCTAGTCGGACGGCTCGTCCTCACTCCTACAGTGGGGCACGTGGAGGGGCGACAGTTCGAGGCCGGGCGCTACCGGCTGTGGGTGCTCGACGTCGGGCTCGCGTGCTGCGCGGTCGAGTTCGTCGCGGCGACGCTCGACCCGGTCCTCGACGATCGCGGGGTGCAGCCGTACGCCGGAGCGCCCGAGCGTGCGGACGTGCTGGTCGTCTCCGGCACCGTGACCGACAAGCTCGCCCCCGCCGTGGTCAGCCTCTACGAGCGGATGCCCGAGCCGCGCCGCGTCATCTCGTTCGGGTCCTGCGCCAACTCCGGGGGGCCCTACTGGGACTCCTACTGCGTGGTGAAGGGGGTCGACTCGCTCGTGCCGGTCGACCTCTACGTCCCCGGCTGCCCGCCGCGTCCCGAGGCGCTGCTCGCGGCGCTGGAGCAGCTCGACACGGTGGCGGCGTCGTGACCCTGCTCGAGGAGCTCCTGCCGCGGGTGGAGGGTGCGACGGTCGACGACGGTTTCGCGCCGGCGACCCTCGACGTCCCTCTCGACGGCTGGGCCGGTGCGGTCGCCGCGGCGAAGGGGCTCGGGGCGACGTACTTCGACTTCCTCAGCGCCGTCGACGAGCCGGACGGCATCCGTGTGGTCTGCCACCTGGTTCGACCCGTCCCGTTCGAGCACCTCGTGCTGCGGACGGTGCTCGACACCGCGGCCACGGTCGCCTCCGTCGCGTCGGTGTTCGAGGGTGCCGCGTGGCACGAGCGGGAGACCGCGGAGATGTTCGGTGTGACGTTCCTGGACGGCTCGGGCGAGCCGCTCCGCCTCGCCCCGTTGCTGCTCCCGCCCGGCTTCCCGCACCACCCGCTGCGCAAGGACTACGCCCTGCAGGCCAGGGTCGAGACGCCGTGGCCGGGGGAGAAGGAGCCGTCGTGAGGTCGCCCGAGGAGCTCCCGGCCCGGTCGCGCGGGGTCATCGCGTTGATCGAGAGCAACTGCACGGTGTGCATGCTGTGTGCCCGCGAGTGCCCGGTGTGGTGCATCCACATCGACTCCCACAAGGAGGTCACGCCTGCCTCCGGCGCCGGCGGCCGCGACCGGTCGCGCAACGTGCTGGACCGGTTCGCGCTCGACTACTCCGTCTGCATGTACTGCTCGATCTGCGTCGACGTCTGCCCCTTCGACGCGCTCTTCTGGTCGCCGGAGTACGCCTACGCCGAAGGGGACCTCGTCGACCTCGTCCAGGAGCAGGACCGGCTGCAGGAGTGGGTCGCGTCGGTGCCCGCTCCGCCGGCGGCCGGCGAGGGGGCCGAGCCGCCCAAGGAGGTCGCTGCCGCCGAGCGAGCCGCCCGCCGGGTACGTCGTCGCTGAACCCGCTGTCTGTGTGGTGGCGGTGTCGTGCCATCGGCGTCAGAGCCACCACACAAGGCCCCCCGGTCGCCCGTCTACCATGCGACGGACACATGCCGGTGTAGCTCAGTTGGTAGAGCGCCTCACTTGTAATGAGGATGTCGCGGGTTCGACTCCTGTCACCGGCTCCGAGCCCTGCGCTGCTTCGGCTGATGGGTGACAGCTGCTCCGGCTGAGAGGTGACACGGGCCCTCCGCCGGACTAGGCCGCAGCCACCCCTGTGATGCAGGCCACCGCCACGTGGGTAGGTGGCTGCCGACGGTTTGGGAGAGCCGACGCACCCGAGTGGGAGCAGGGGCGTCGGGCCGTTTCACGTGGGAGTGAGCGCGGGCGTGAAGACACGACGCTTGACGATGCAGCAGAAGGCGACGGCGCTCGTGCCGGTCGCCGTCCTGTCCGGGGCCTGGACCGCCAGCCTGGCGGTGACCAGCGCGACGGCGGCGGACCCGGAGCCGGGCGTCCTGCCCGACGGCACCGCCATGCCGAGCGAGGCCGTGGAGGAGCCGGCCAACCTCCTGCCTGCGGGCGAGATCGCCCCCGGAGTGCCGGAGGGCGACGCCGAGGAGGTGATCCGGAACGCCTCGACGAACGGCATCCCGTCCGCGGCGCTGGCGGCCTACCAGCGCGCCGCGCAGGTCATCGACTCCGCCGACCCCTCCTGCAACATCGAGTGGCCCCTGATCGCGGCCATCGGCCGCGTCGAGTCCGACCACGGCCGCTACGGCGGCAACACCCTGACCGCCGAAGGCCTCACCGAGCCCGGCATCTACGGCATCGCCCTGGACGGCACCAACGGCACCGCGAAGATCACCGACACCGACGCCGGCCGCTACGACAACGACCAGAGCTACGACCGCGCCGTCGGCCCCATGCAGTTCATCCCCTCCACCTGGGCCGTGGTCGGCGTCGACGGCGACGGCGACGGCCAACGCAACCCCCAGGACATCGACGACGCCGCCCTGGCCACCGCGGTCTACCTCTGCTCCGGCGACGAGGACCTCGCCACCCGCCCCGGCCAGGAAGCCGCGGTCTACCGCTACAACCACAGCGACGACTACGTCCGGCTCGTCCTCTCCATCATGGCCGCCTACGCCGACGGCGACTACAACGCCGTCCCCAACGGCACGTCGAGCTCGGCCGGGTCCAGCTCGTCGTTCGGAGGCTTCGTCGCGGGCAGCACCGGCGGCACCGGCGGCTCACGTGCCGGCGGCTCGGGCGGGCGGCGTGACGGCGGGCCGCGCGGTGGCCGGGACGGCGGCGGCATGGGCGGTGGTTTCGGCGGCCTCGTCGGGGACCGCGGTGGCTCGAGCCCGGTGGGCGGCGCCGACGGCGAGACCGGCACGGGTGGCCAGTCCGGCAGCGGCAGCACCGGCGGCAGCACCGGCGGCTCCGGCAGCGCTGACGGCGGCAGCACGGGCGGCAGCACTGGTGGTGGCACTGGTGGTGGCACGGGTGGTGGCGGTTCCGGTGGCGGGCTGCTCGGTGGTGGCGGCGGCCTCCTCGGGGGCGGCGGCTCGGGCGGTTCTGGTGGCACGGGTGGTTCCGGTGGTTCCGATGGCGGGACGGGCGGCGACGGCGGCGGTTCGGGTGGCGACGGCGGCGGTTCGGGTGGCGGGCTGCTCGGTGGTGGCGGGCTCCTCGGAGGCGGCGGCTCAGGCGGCGGCTCAGGCGGCGGCACTGGTGGCGGTTCCGGTGGGGGCACCGGTGGGTCCGGTGGTTCGGGCGGCTCTGGAGACGGTGGCGGTGGCGGCCTGCTCGGAGGCGGTGGTCTCCTCGGCGGCGGTGGTTCGGGCGACTCCGGCGGTGGCTCCGGCGGCGGTGGGCTCCTCGGAGGTGGTTCCGGCGGTGGCGGCCTCCTCGGTGGTGAGGGCGGTGGCGGGCTTCTCGGCGGGAGCCGGACCGGTGGCAGCAGCTCCGGCGGCGACACCGGTGGGAGCAACGGTGGCAGCACCGGTGGCTCGGTCGGCGGCGTCGTGGAGACGGTGCTCACGGAGGCCCAGGCTCGGACCCAGTGCCTCGCGCAGGGCGTCTCGCTCCTCCAGCTGCCCACCTGCATCGCCCGCCTCATCGGCGGCTGAGCCGGCCGCAGGAACGACCCAGGACGCACGACGGCCGGCCACCCCAGGTGGCCGGCCGGCGGGGGTCGGAGAGCTACACCCCGGCCACCACCACGACCACCTGCAGCGCGGCCTCCTCGGCCGTCGCACCGGCACCGTCGATCCCCACGTCCATGGCGACCGCGTCGGACTCGGCGTCCTCGTGGGCCCCCTCGTCGGGGGCGACCAGGCGGCCGGCACGCTCGCCGCCGACCTCGGAGTCCTCGAGGTTCTCCTCGTCACCCGCGTCGTCGAAGACGTCCGGCTCCTCCTGGGCGATCCGCATGTCGAGGGTCTCGCCCTCGCGTTGCTCGGCCGCGGTGTTGCCGAACCCCTGCCCGGGGGACCACTTCTGGTTCGGGACGATGCCCTCGTCGAGCACGTCCTCGACGCCCCGGTCGTCCAAGGTGTCGTAGGGCTGCATCTGGCTGCCCTGCTCCTCAGGATCGATGCTCGTCTCGTCGATCTCGTTCATGCCCTCGGGGCTGCCGGTGGTCATCGCTCACCTCTCTCGTCGCGTTCCCCTGTTATGTGCCACCCGGCGGCGATCCGAAACGCCGCCTCGCGAGCGGCCTCCACCATCCTCAAACCTCGAGGCTCCACGGGTCCAAACCTCCGGCCTGGTTGGGTTCCGTCACACCTCGGACGGGTAACTGTCGTGATGTCTGGTCGTTGACCTGGCAACCCGAGGAGGTCGCCGCCATGCAACGAGTCGTCGTCGAGACCGCCGGCTGGATCCGCACCCACGTAGGAGCCGACGCGGTCGAGGTCTCGCTGACCTACGAACCGACCGACCCGTACGCCGTCACCGTCCGTGTGCACGCCGACACCGGCACCACCACCTGGACGTTCGCGCGCGACCTCCTCGCGGACGGACTCCGGTCGATGGTGCCCCTGGGCGAGGGCCAGGTCCGCGTGCAGGCCACGTCGGTGCTGACCGAGATCTCGCGCACCGACGACGCCGGGACCACGACCGTGCTCCGGTTGCCGTGGTGGAACACCCGGGAGTTCGTCCGGCTCAGCCAGGCCGTCGTCGCGCGGGGCGAGGAGGAGGTCGACGTCGACTCCTGGCTCGCCGCGATGACCGGCAGCGAGGGGTGAGCCCCGCGATGCATCCGACGACGGACGGCGCCCGCCGTCCGTCGTCGTGTTTTTCACACGTTTCCGTCATGCCGGGCTGACTTCCGGCCGATAGTGAACAACGAGGTCACTGGGAGAGGGCCTCGACGACATTGGGAGGTACACGACGATGTGTGCACACACGCCGAGCTGTCCGAGCGCGGACGACCAGTGGGCCTGGACCGCGCACGTGGTCGCCGATCACCAGGAGCAGGGCTGGAGCCGGCTCTGCAACGGCGTGATCCTCTTCGACGACGGCTTCTTCCTGGCTCCTGACGGCCACAGCGAGCCGGTGCTGATGCGGTCGGCCTGAGCCGACCCGACGGGGGACTTCTTGACCAGACTTCGCGCGCTCGTCCTTGCCCTGCTCGTCGTGGGGCTGACGCCGCTGGTGGCCTCTGCGGCGCCGTACGACGCACCGCCCGAGGAGTACGCCTCCTACGAGCCACAGGAGAAGTGCCGCCGAGCGGTGCAGCCCGGGACGCGGGCGCTGGCCACCTGGATCGACAAGCGGTACGGCGGCGGCAAGCCGGTGATCGGGGTCCGCTCCTGCCGCTCCGGCGGTACGTCCGAGCACAAGGACGGCCGCGCGATCGACTGGATGATGGACGCACGCAAGAAGGCGCACCGCAAGGAGGTCGCCCGCTTCCTGGGCAAGGTGTTCGCCTCCGACAAGCAGGGCAACGAGCACGCCCAGGCCCGCCGCATGGGGATCATGTACGTCATCTGGAACGACCGGATGTGGGCGTCGTACGACCGCTTCGAGGGTGAGCGCTACCGCAGCTCCTCGTGCAAGAAGCTTGCGAAGTGCTCGGCCACCCTGCGTCACCGGAACCACGTGCACATCTCGCTGAGCAAGGCCGGCGGGCGCGCGGCGACCAGCTGGTACGCCGCCCGCGGCTGAACGGCGGGTTTCACGACGACGACCCCGGGTAGGTCGGCCACGACCGGTTGACCCACCTCAGGAGCCGCCATGTCGTACGGCGACGCGCCGCCCCAGTCCCCGATCGTCACCCTCACCCGGCGGCTGGAGGAGACCACCGCGCTCGACGGGCTGGCCGGGGTCCTCCGGCCGCTCTCCGAGCAGCTGCTGTCGGACCGCACCCGCGCCGACGCCCTGCACGGCACCT
The DNA here is from genome assembly GCF_008087345.1 of Nocardioides caldifontis. GTDB lineage: Bacteria > Actinomycetota > Actinomycetes > Propionibacteriales > Nocardioidaceae > Marmoricola_A > Marmoricola_A caldifontis. Next base: position 1,229,899 of record NZ_VHIB01000001.1, read on the forward strand.
GGCTGGGCCACGCGCTGCACCCGCTGCTGAGCATCGTCCCGCTCGGGGCCTGGACCTCGGCGACCGTGCTCGACGTGGCCGGTGGTGAGGAGTCGCGGGCGGCGGCCCAGAGGCTGGTCGGCACCGGGATCATCGCCGCGGCGCCGACTGCGCTGACCGGGCTCGCGGAGTTCGGGAACCTGGGGCAGCGTGACCGCCGCACCGCCTCGCTGCACGCGGTGTCGAACCAGGTGGCGCTCGGCCTCTTCGTCGCCTCCTGGGTCAGCCGTCGCCGCGGGAACCACCGACGCGGCGCGGCGCTGGCCGCGACCGCGCACCTGGCGGCGGGCTTCGGCGGGTTCCTGGGCGGCCACCTGACCGAGGCGCGCAAGGTGAGCAGCGCCCATCCCGCCTTCGAGGAGAGCGACGCCGCGGTCGCGGACCCGGACGACTTCACGCCACCGGCCGACGAGCTCACCACCCCTGAGCCGGCCTGAGCCGCTTCCGGTTCCCCGCCCCGGAGCCGGCAAACCCCTCATTCCCGCGGACGGATGGACTTTCCGCATTCCGCGGTTATGGTGGAGAGGTCGGGTTGAGAGCCACAGGTCGACGTTCGCACCAGCAGGACGGACCCGTGATGCAGTCGCCGACGATGGATCCCGCGCCCCCCGAGCAGCCCTTCGTGGTCTTCGAGGTCACCGGCGAGCTCGACCTGCACAACCAGGACGGTTTCGAGGCGGAGGTCACCCGCCGCCTGGCGGAGGGCTCGGTGGTGATCGACCTGTCGCACCTGGAGTTCCTGTCGATCTCCTCCCTGCGCTCGCTCCTGGTCTGCGAGCGCTCGGCCACCGCGAGCAACCGGCAGGTCGTCTACGCGGGGCCGCCCCGCCAGGCGCGCCGGCTGATCGAGGTCGCAGGGCTGACCGAGGTGCTCCGGATGAGCGCCACGCTCCGCGACGCCACGGACCAGGTGGGCCGGGACTGACCGGTCAGCCCGCAGCCGGCTGCGCCGGCGCCAGCAGCCGCTGCTCCTCGACGAGCCGGAGCGAGAGCGTGCGGTACCCGACGTCCTCGAAGAGCACCGTGAGCCGGTCCTCCTCGAGGTCGGTGACGATCCCGGGGCCGAACTCCTCGTGGTGCACGTGGCTCTGGAGCGGGAAGACCGCGTGGTCGGTGACCGGCGCGTCCGCGTGGCCGGCCCGGCAGTTGTCGCAGACACCGCAGAGCGCCGTCGCCTCCTCGCCGAAGTAGCCGACGAGGAAGTCGGCGCGGCACCGGTCCGTCTCCGCGTAGGTGCGCATCATCTCGACGCGGGAGTGCTGGAGCTTGCGGTAGGCCTCCGCGCGCTCGACGACGGCGTCGACGACCTTCTTGCCGGTGCCGACCGGCCCGCCGGTGTCGGCGACCTCGTCGAGCAGGTTGAGGATCCGGCCCACCTTGCGCGGCCCCAACCCGGTGCGGTCCCGGACGTGGGCGACCCGGTCGCGGTCGCGCTCGCAGCCGGCGGCCGCCTTGGCCACCGCGGCCACGACGTCGATGTCGGGGATCCCGCCGGAGAAGAACTTGCCGAGGGAGAGGTCCTCGGAGCGGTAGACGAGCGTGGCCGTGGCCGGCTCGCCGTCCCGGCCGGCGCGCCCCACCTCCTGGTAGTAGGTGTCGGGGGACTCCGGCACCTGGGCGTGGACCACCCATCGGATGTCGGGCTTGTCGATGCCCATCCCGAAGGCCGACGTGGCGACGATGACGTCGAGGTCGCCGTCGAGGAACGCCTCGTGCGCCTTGCGGCGTGCCTTCTGGGACAGCCCGGCGTGGTAGACCGCCGCGCGCCGGCCGAGCCCGGTCACCGCCTCGGCGTACTCCTCGGCGGACCGCCGGGTGCGGCAGTAGACGATCCCGGCCCCCTCGGTGTCGCGGACCAGGTCGAGTACGGCGTCCTCCTGCTGGTTCTCGTCGGCGACCCGGTCGACGACGAGCGAGATGTTCGGCCGCTCGAAGCCGGTGACGACCAGCTCGTGGTTGCGCAGCCTCAGCCGTTCGACGATGTCCTCGCGCACGGGCAGCGCGGCGGTGGCCGTCATGGCGATGACGCGTGGGCTCCCGATCCGCTCGAGCAGCTCGCCGAGGCGGAGGTAGTCGGGACGGAAGTCGTGGCCCCAGGCGGACACGCAGTGGGCCTCGTCGACCGCCACCAGGGTGGGTGCGATCTCGGCCAGCCGGTCGCTGACCTCCTCGTTCGCCAGTTGTTCTGGTGACATGAACAAGAACTCGAGCTTGCCTTCCGCGGCGCGGGTCAGCACCTCGTCGCGGTGCGCCTCGCTCTCGGCGGAGCTGATCCGGTCGGCCCGCAGCTCGCGGTGCTCGGTGCCCAGGCCGAGGATCTGGTCGCGCTGCAACGCGAGGAGCGGGGAGACGACGACCGTGCACCCTTCCATCAGCACGCCGGCGACCTGGTAGCTCAGCGACTTGCCCGAGCCGGTCGGGGACACGAGCAGCACGTCCTGGCCGGCGAGCAGGGCGGACATCGCCTCCTCCTGGCCGGGGAGGAGCGAGGAGTGGCCGAAGAGCTCCTCGGCGGTGCGCCGGACGTGGTCGCCGTACTGGTCGTGGGCGGCGCTCGGGGGTGGGGGTGGGGTCACGGACCGGAAGGTGCCCCGGAACCGCTCCGCCAACCCTCCCCGTGGTCCGGGTCACCGGGGTCGAGGGACACCGACGCGCCACGGGCCACGGTGCGGAGCCCCTCGGCGACGCCCTCCCGCGCGGCCAGCGCCTCGAAGTCGGAGAGCGGCGAGCGGAAGACGCGGTAGTCGTCGTGGTGGACCGGGACCGTCACGCGGGGGCGGATCCGCCGGAGGAAGTCGACGCCCTGGACCGCGTCCATGGTGACGGTGTGCAGCAGCACCCGGGTGCCACCGAGGTGGACCACGGCGGCGTCGAGCTCCGGGTACCGCTCCGCGATCGCGTCGAGGTGGTCGCCGGTGAGGGTGTCGCCGCTGAGGTAGACGCGGCGGGTGCGGCCGTCGGCAGCCCGGTGCTCGAGCAGCGTGCCCATCACAGGCGGCAGCAGCCCTCGCATGACGCCGCGGCCGTGGATCCCCGGGAGCGACTCGACGCGCAGCGTCTCCTCGTCGCGGGTCAGCGTCTCGCTGGCCCAGGTGTCGAGCCCGTGGGCGTCGAACCCCCAGGAGCCGAGCCGGCGGGCGGCGGCGGGGGTCGTGAGGACCGGCTGCTCCCGCGCGAGCCGGCGGCGGGCGACGCGGTCGAAGTGGTCGCCGTGCAGGTGCGAGAGGACGACCGCGTCGAGCCGGGGGAGCTCCTCGGGGGTGAGCGCGGGGTCCGTGAGCCGCCGCGACCACAGCCCCTTGCCGAGGTAGGCACGCTGGCCGCGGCGGATGAAGTTGGGGTCGGTCAGGACGGTGAACGCGCCGAGCTCGAGCAGGGTGGTCGCGGTGCCCACGAACGTCAGCCGGTGCATGGCGCGGGGTACCCCGGGGCCGTCGCGGCATGCGGACCAGAGGGGCGGCCGGGACGAATTCGGCGTACTGTGACGTCCGACACGCCGCTCCAGACTCGGGCGCGCGGTGCTTGTCCCGGAAGGGTGAAGATGACCGACACCAACGAGCGGGCGCTCCCGGACGTCCCGCCGATCCCCGTCCAGACCGCCAGGTCCATCGCCCACGAGACGCGGCCGATGTCGTCGACCGCACTCGTGGAGCAGGCCAAGGGTGCGCTCGTGTTCCGCTACGGCACCGACGCCGACACCGCCCTCGCGGTGCTCGAGCTGTGGGCCGACCAGCGCGAGACCGAGCTGACCCGGGTCGCCTACGTGCTGATCCACGACATCTGCCGCGGCGTCGACGCCCCCACCGACCGCGAGCTGGCCCGGTGGCTGGAGGAGCAGCTGCGCAAGGAGTGCCCGGAGATCCACCTCGAGGTCACCCCGGGCGCGCCGGTGACGGCATTCGTGGACCACTCGCTCAGCTCGCTCGACACCGTCCTCGACGCTGCCCGCCGCGCGGCCCGGCTCGGGGTGCCGTTGGAGCTGCGGTTCGCCGAGGAGGTCGCCGGCCCGGCGCGCGCGCACCTCTACCAGCGGCTCGACCTCGCGGTCGAGCTCGCCAGGGCGGTCGAGCCGGGGGTGCCGGTGCAGCTGCCGACGGTGGGCGCGCCCGACTGAGCGGGGTGCCACCGCCTGTACGCAGCAACTAGAACGCGTTACATTTTGGGCGCCCCCTACGAGGAGCCGCCCGCATGAGCCTGCCCGCCACCCTGCAACGGTTCTGCGTGGCGGCGGAGAAGCTGCGCCTCGGCGCGACGTACGACTGGTGGCCGCAGATGGGCGGGCTCGTCTCTCCGCAGCAGCTCGAGCGGGCGGTCGACCACGTCGAGGACGCGCGTGCGAAGGGCGCCGAGGTGCTCGCCGGCGGTCGGGCGCGGCCGGACCTGGGGCCGACCTTCTACGAGCCGACGGTGCTCCGCGGTGTCACCAAGGAGATGAAGCACGGCGTCGAGGAAACCTTCGGACCGGTGACCACGATCCACACCTAGCCGACGTCGACGAGGCGGTCGCGCTGGCGAACGACACCGACTACGGGCTCAACGCCAGCGTCTGGGGGCGCGACCTGGCGGCGGCCGAGCGGGTCGGCCGCCGGATCGAGGCGGCGAACGTCAACGTCAACGACGGGCTCGCCTGCTCCTACGCCTCGAAGGCGACGCCGTCCGGCGGGCTGAAGAGCTCCGGGGTGGGTGCCCGGCACGGCGACGCCGGGATGCTCGGGTACACCGACCCCGTGCACGTCGCCGTGCTGAAGAAGCAGGTGCTGACCACCCCGGGCGTCGAGCCGTTCGAGAAGCAGGTCAAGCAGACCGTCGCCTCGCTCAGGGCGATGCGCCGGCTCCGGCTCCGGTGAGTCGTCGGCCTACGCGAGCAGCAGGACGCTGAGGACGGCCAGGCTCACCAGTCCGAGCAGCCCCAGGGCCAGGGCGACCTGCGCTGCGGTCCGCATCGTCGGCGTGTGGTCGGTCTCGCCCGAGCGGTAGGCGAGCATGCGCACGATGCCCACCGGCAGTGCCCACAGGGTCACGATCAGGGAAGCCCCCCAGGCGACGAGCAACGGGCTCATGAGGTCGACGGTAACGCGGTGCCGCGCAGCACCGAACCGGGCGGCTCACGCGCCACGAGGGGCGGCTCAACGCGCCACGAGGGGCGGCTCGACACGCTGGTGGTTCGTCAGGCGACCTGGAGGCTCCGCTTGGAGAGCCCCATCCAGTAGCCCTCGATCCGCTGCTCGCCGGGCACCGTCGGGTCGGTCGCGGCGCCGAGCGTCACGAACAGCGGCGTGTAGTGCTCGACGGTCGGGTGCGCGTAGGGCATCCCCGGAGCGAGGTCGCGGTACGACGCGAGCGTGTCGACGTCACCGCGGGCCAGGGCCTCGCCCGCCCACGCGTCGAAGTCCTTCGACCAGCCCGGCGCCGTGGCCTCGATGCGGAACTCCTTCAGGAACGGCAGCCCGTGGGTGAGGAACCCCGACCCGATCACCAGCACGCCCTCGTCGCGGAGCGGCCGCAGCCGGCGACCGATCTCGAGGAGCCGGCCCGGGTCGTGGGTGGGCATCGACATCTGCAGCACCGGGATGTCGCCCTCCGGGTACATGATCTTCAGCGGCACCCATGCGCCGTGGTCGAGCCCGCGGGTCGCGTGCTGGTGGACCGGCTCGGTGTCCGGCATCATCGCCGCGACCCGGGCGGCGAGGGCGGAGGCGTCGGGCGTCTCGTAGCGCTCGTCGTAGTAGCGCGGTGCGAAGCCACCGAAGTCGTAGATCAGCGGCGTGCCCGGCGCGGTGGCGCTCAGCATCAGCGGGGCCGACTCCCAGTGGGCCGAGACGATGAGGATCGCCTTCGGGCGGGGGAGGTCGGCGGCCCACGCCTTGAGCTGGCCGCTCCACACCGGGTCGTCGAGAAGCGGCGGAGCGCCGTGCCCGATGTAGAGAGCGGGCATTCTGTCCGTGGTGGAGGGGCGTTCGGTCATGGTTCTCTCCCTGTGTGGTCCCTCTCAGGCTAAGCCGGAAAAGTTGAAGTATCAAGTGACTGAGGTAGGGTGAAGGCATGACGCGATGGCTCACCGAGGACGAGCTGGCCTCCTGGTTCCCCCTTGCCGGCGTCATGCTCAAGCTGAACCCTGCGCTCGACAGCCAGCTGCAGCGGGACTCTGACATGACGCACTTCGACTACCTCTGCCTGGCGATGCTCTCGGAGGAGGACGACTGGACCACGACGATGAGCGCGCTCGCCGGACGCACGAACGCCTCCTTGTCGCGACTGTCCCACGTGATCACCAAGCTGGAGAAGCGCGGCTGGGTCTGCCGGTCCCGCTCCGAGGTCAGCCGACGGGTGACGATGGTCCGGATGACCGACGAGGGGTACAAGACGCTCGTCGCCGCGGCGCCCGGCCACGTCGAGACCGTCCGCTCGCTGGTCTACGAGGGGCTGAGCGACGAGGACGTCGCCGACCTCCACCGGCTGATGGCGCACATCCTCGACCGCATCGAGAGCTCCGGCCTCAAGGCCCAGTGCTGAACGGGTCCCCTCAAGGGAGCCGCCAGTCCACCGGCTGACCGCCCTGGCGGACCAGCAGGTCGTCGACGCGGCTGAAGGGCCGCGAGCCGAAGAAGCCGCGCGAGGCCGACAACGGGCTCGGGTGCGGCGACTCGACCCAGGGGATCCCGCCGAGCAGCGGCTTGAGCTGCTGGGCGTCGCGCCCCCACAGGATCGCCGCCTTCGGGCCGGGCCGCGCGGCGAGCACCTCGATCGCCCGGTCCGTGACCGCCTCCCAGCCGCGTCCGCGGTGCGCGGCGGACTGGCCGGGGCGCACCGTGAGGCAGCGGTTGAGCAGCAGCACCCCGGCGTCCGCCCACGGGGTCAGGTCGCCGCTGGTCGGCGGCGGCACACCGAGGTCGTCGACCAGCTCCTTGAAGATGTTGACCAGGCTCTTCGGCAGGGGCCGCACGTCCGGCGCGACCGAGAAGCTCAGCCCCACGGGGTGCCCCGGCGTGGGGTAGGGGTCCTGTCCCACGACCAGCACGCGGACGTCGGCCAGCGGCCGCTGGAACGCCCGCAGCACGTGCTCGCCGCGCGGGAGGTAGCCGTGCCCGGCCTCGAGCTCGGCGCGCAGGAACCGCCCCATCGCCTCGATCGTCGCCTCCACGGGCGCCAGCCCCTCGGCCCAGTCGGCGGCCATCAACCCGCGCTCGACCAGCGAGGCCAGCGTGGACCCGGTGCGTGCGGTCGTCATCCCAGCTCCTCCAGCTTCTCGACCAGCGCCTCCGCCACGGCCGCCTGCCCCTCGGCGAAGGGGTGGAAGGCCAGTGCCCGGGTCTGGTCGGTCTCGATGCCGTTGACCCACGGGTCGTCGGAGCAGATCTCGTGACCCTCGGAGCGCTCGCGCATGTCGAGGAACTCCGCCCCGGCGACCTCGGCCGCCTCCCGCAGCGCGTCGTCGAGCTCGACCTCCAGCTCGGCGACCATGGCGCGGTCGGAGTCGGTCAGCGGCAGGAGGTCGCACCCCTCCTCGGTCGAGGTCAGCCGCGGGTAGCCGACGACCACCACGGTCGCCCCGGGCGCCTTGTCCCGGATCCGGCGGACGACGTCGGCCACCCGCCGCCCGGTCTCCTCGAGGACGGCACGCGGGTCGCCGTACCGCTCCTCGAGGGCCTCGCGGCAGGAGAGCTCGCCGCCGGAGGTGCGGGCGCAGCCGCCGACGAGCGAGGCGAACACGTCCTGGTCGTTGCCGCCGATCCCCACCGTGACCAGGTCGGTGGACGGCCGGACGGCGCGCAGCTGCGGCGGCACCTCGCCCCGCCCACCCGCGACGACCTGCGGGCCGGTGACGTCGCCGGTGTCCGCGCCGCTGCAGCTCACGTCGCGGAGCTCGAGGCCGAGCTCGGCGGCGACCAGCGCCGGATAGTTCGCCGAGGAGCGGAAGCACCCCTCGGCCAGGTCGGTGTCCGGCACCAGCGGTGCGGCGGTGAAGGAGTCGCCCAGCGCGACGTACGACGCGAAGGGGGGCGGGCTCTCCGACGGGCTCCCCGACGGGGCCGTCGTGGAGCCAGGGTCGTCGGAGGAGCCGGAGCCCGACGCCACGTCGCACCCCGTGACGACGAGCAGCGCGGCGAGCGCGACGGCGGCACGCCCGAGCCCCCGCGGGCGGTCAGCCGGCACTGCGCCCCCGGCCCTTGCCCGCGGTCGAGAGGCTCCGCGAGCCGGCGGAGGAGAAGCGACGCCGCGGGTTGGACCCGATCATCGGCTCGGCGTGCGCGGTCAGCCACTCGTCGAGCAGCCGCCAGGTCGTGCCGCGCGCCCGCCGGCCGGTGAGCATCCCGAGGTGGCCGCCGGGGACGACCTCGAACCGCACCTCGGGGGAGCCGGTGAGCAGCCCGACCACGGGCTCCACGCAGCTGACCGGCGCGATCACGTCGTCCGCGCCGCCGAACGCGAGCACGGGCACCGTGACGTCGGCGAACCTCAGCTCCCGCCCGTCGAGCTCGACGGTGCCGGTGGCGACCTCGTTGTGGCGGATCATCCGGTGGTAGAGCTGCCCGAAGCTGCGGCCGGGGTAGGCGATCATGTTCGCGGTGAACCGGTCGACGGCCTCGAGCTGCGCCAGGAAATCGGTGTCGTCGAGCTTCGCCAGGGTGACGAACGGCTTGGTGACCAGCTTGTTGAACGACGTCAGCTGGAAGGCGCTGCGCACCAACGGCTCGGGCATCCCGCCCATGAGCCGGTAGGCCAGCGAGATCGGGGACGCCTTGCTGCCGCCGGCGACGCCGAGCAGGGGACGGACGGGCGCGATCAGCGGCACCTGCGTGACGTCGACCGGCGAGCCGACCACCGTCACCGTCGCGATCGGCAGCTCCGGCCAGGCGGCCGCGGTCAGCAGCGAGATGATCCCGCCGATGCTCCAGCCGACGACGTGCACCGGCCGGCCGCCGGCGTGCTCGCTGGTCCGCCGGACGGCCTCGGGGAGCACCTCGCTGACCCAGTGCTCCAACCCGAGGGCGCGGTCCTTGAAGGCGACCTGGCCGTACTCCACGAGGTACGTCGGACGCCCCTGCGTCACGAGGTGCTCGACGAGTGAGCAGCCGCGCCGGAGGTCGTAGCAGAGCGCCGGTGCGGCGAGCGGCGTCACCAGCAGGACCGGGTCACCGGTCTCCCGGACCCGTCCCGCCGGCCGGTAGTGGTAGAGCTCGCGCATCGGTCCGTCCTCGACGAGGGTCCGGGGCATCGGGCGGAGGTCGGCGACGCCGCCGTACAGCACCTTCTGGGCGACGTTGGCGGAGGCGGCGACTATCTGGTCCGGCTTGGGGATCAGATCCATGCGCGCAGCGTACTTCTCGGGGCCGCCCGGGGGCGGCCGCTCAGCCGTCGCCCTCGGAGGGCCGCAGCCGCTTGCGGTGCTCGGGGCGGACCTCGGCGAGCCGGCCCATGAACTGCTGCGCCCACGCGGTCACGTCGTGGGACTGCACGGTCTTGCGCATCGCCTTCATCCGGCGGGCCAGCTCGCGAGGCTTGGCGGAGCGGGCCTCCATGATCGCGGCCTTCATGCCGTTGATGTCGTAGGGGTTGATCAGGAACGCCTGCTTGAGCTCGTCGGCCGCGCCGGCGAACTCCGAGAGCACCAGGGCGCCGCTCTCGTCCTCGCGGCAGGCGACGTACTCCTTGGCGACCAGGTTCATGCCGTCGCGCAGCGGGGTGACCACCATGATGTCGGCGGCCTTGAACATCGCCGCCATCTCCTCGCGGGGGTACGACGAGTGGAGGTAGCTGATCGCCGGGCGGCCGATCCGGCCGTAGTCGCCGTTGATGCGGCCCACCAGTCGGTCGATCTCGTCGCGGAGCCGGCGGTACTCGTCGACCCGCTCGCGGGACGGGGTGGCCACCTGGAGGAACACCGCGTCCTCGACGCTCAGCGTCTCGTCGGCGAGGAGCTCGCCGAAGGCGCGCAGCCGGTCGTAGATCCCCTTGGTGTAGTCGAGCCGGTCGACGCCGAGCAGCACGTGGCGGGGGTTGCCGAGCTGGTCGCGGATCTCCCGGGCCCGCTCGGCGACGGCAGGGGTGCGCGAGAGCTCGGCGAGCCCCGCGAAGTCGATCGAGATCGGGAACGCCGCGGCCTCCACGGTGCGGCCGTCGGGGAGGTAGACGAGGTCGCGGTGCGTCTTGTGACCGACCCGCTGCCGGACCAGCCGCACGAAGTTCTGCGCGCCGCCCGGGCGCTGGAAGCCGACCAGGTCCGCTCCGAGCAGCCCCTCGAGGATCTGGCGCCGCCACGGCAGCTGGACGAAGAGCTCGAGCGGCGGGAACGGGATGTGCAGGAAGAAGCCGATGCGCAGGTCGGGACGGAGGTCGCGGAGCATCGCCGGCACCAGCTGCAGCTGGTAGTCGTGGACCCAGACCAGCCCGTCCTCCGCGGCGAGCGCGGCCGCCTTCTCGGCGAACCGCCGGTTGACCCGGACGTAGCTCTCCCACCACTCGCGGTGGAAGCTCGGCTTGGCCACCACGTCGTGGTAGAGCGGCCACAGCGTGCCGTTGGAGAACCCCTCGTAGAACTCCTCGATCTCGGGGGCGCTCAGCGAGACCGGGACCAGCCGCATGCCGTTCTCGTCGAAGGGCTCCTCGGGGCCGTCCGGCCCGCCGTCCCACCCGACCCAGGCGCCGTCGTAGCTCTGCATGACCGGCTCCACGGCGGTGACCAGACCACCGGGGGAGCGGCGCCACGTGCAGCTGCCGTCCTCGTTGACCACCCGGTCCACGGGCAGGCGGTTGGCCACGACCACCAGGTCGAACGTCGCGTCGCTGCCCGAGTCTCCGCCCACGGCTTTACCTTACGGACCTGCCCGAGGGCCTCCGGCCGGCGGGTGAGTGGTCCCGACCGGACCCCGATCGCGGCGTGGGCTGAATGACACCGGTGTGGTTCACCCGTAGGATCGGGCGCATGGATGCCGCGAACGCCTCCCCGCACAACGCCCCGGCCGTCGTCGGCGAGCTCTCCGCGCGCGACAAGGACGTCCTCGACTTCGAGCGCCAGTGGTGGAAGTACGCCGGCGCCAAGGAGCAGGCGGTCCGCGAGAAGTTCGACATGTCCTCGACGCGCTACTACCAGGTGCTCAACGCCCTGATCGACCGGCCGGAGGCGCTGGCCCACGACCCGCTGCTGGTCCGCCGGCTCCGCCGGCTGCGTGCTGCCCGCCAGCGTGCCCGCTCGGCGCGCCGCCTGGGCTTCGACGTCTGACGGAGGGTTCCCCATGGCTCCCGCGCCCCGCCCGCGCCGCCGCTCCACCCAGGTGGCCGCCGCGCGCGCCGCCTACCGCGCCCGCGTGGAGGCCGCGCGCCCGCCGCGCCCCGACCAGGGGTTCGCGATGTCCTCGCCGGTGGCGCTGATGGCCGCCGCGGCAGTGGCGCTGGCCGGGGTCGGGTTCCTGCTCACCGACACCGACGAGGGGCCGGACACCGCGGTGCTCGCCTCCGCCCCGGCGCCGGTCGAGCCGACGGTCACGATCGAGGCGACCAAGCGCAAGCCGGCGGTGAAGCGCAGCACGGTCTACATCGACGTCTACAACAACTCCAACGTCACCGGGCTGGCCGGCAGCACCGCCGCCCGCATCCAGAGCGCGGGGTGGCAGGTCGTCGGTTCCGACAACTGGTACGGCACGATCCCCGCGACCACGATCTACTACCCCGAGCGGCTCAAGGCCGCCGCGCAGCTGCTCTCGCGCGACCTCGGGATCGAGCGGGTCCTCCCTGCCGTCGACCCGATGAACAGGGACCGGCTGACGCTGATCCTCACCGCCGACTTCGCCTGAGCGGTCGACCCGCCCACCGCCGCGGTCTGGTTGGCTGGGGGCCATGGAGTTCCTGACGCGCGCCGGTCGGCAGCGGTACGACGAGCTCGTGGCCGACGCCGCCCAGGGCGTGGTGTGCCTCGACTTCGACGGGGTGCTCGCGCCGATCGTCGACGACCCCAGCCAGGCCCACATCCACCCCGACGCGGCTGACGTCCTCGTCGACCTCGCCGCGCGGTTCCGCGGCGTGGCAGTGGTGACCGGGCGGCCGTGCCGTCAGGCGGTCACCCTCGGCGACCTCGACGCGGTCGGACGCCGGATCCTCGAGGCCGGCCAGGACCTGCAGGTGCTGGGGCAGTACGGCAACGAGCGCTGGTCGGCGAGCTCGGGCCGGGTGGTCAGCCCCCGCCCGCCGCGCGGCCTGGCCTCCTTCGTCGCCGAGCTCCCGGACCTGCTCCGCCGGGAGGGGCTGGAGGACGCCCACCTGGAGCAGAAGAGCCTCGCGGTCGCGGTGCACACCCGGCGGATGGCCGACCCGGTCGGGGCGCTCGAGCGGCTCACGCCGGTGCTGCGCAAGGCGGCGGCCAGGTACGACCTCGCCCTCGAGCCCGGGCGGATGGTCGTCGAGGTCCGCGCCCCGGGGATGAACAAGGGCAACGCGGTGCGCACCCTCCAGAAGGAGCTGCACGCCGACGCGATGATGTTCGTCGGCGACGACCTCGGCGACGTCGACGCGTTCGAGGCGATCATCGACCTACGCCGCCGCGGGATGGTCGGGTTCCTGGTCTGCTCGGGCTCCCAGGAGCAGCGGGCGCTCGTCGAGCTGGCCGACCTGCTGGTCGACGGCCCCGACGGCGTGATGCAGCTCCTCAAGCAGATCGTGGCCGACCTGCCGCCGCCCGACGCCGACGCTCCCGGGCGCTGAGGGCCGGGTAACCGCCGTCGGCCAGCCCGGCCAGCCTCTCGAACGGGTTGTGCACCACCGGGTCACCGCCGCGCAGCCACGACCAGCCGGCGGCCAGCAGGTACAGCACCAGGAACGGGAGCCCCAGCGAGGCGGCGTACTGCCAGGCGTGACGCTCCTCGTGGGCGAGCAGCCGGGGCCGCTCCTCGAAGAGCTCGGGGCCGTGCTTGGTGAGCACGACGTCGCCGACGGTGAACGCAGACGCCACGGGGACGGGGAGCCGGTAGCCGGTGCCGAGCACCAGCCCGCGCGGCCCGCGGCGGAACCTGACCCGGCCGGCGACCCCGACCAGCAGGCCGAGCGGCGTCGACAGGTTGACCGCGTTGAGCACGCTGCGCGGCTGCCAGGGGCTCAGGGGCCAGCGGGTCATCGCTCCTCCTCGTGACGGTCCTCGTGACGGTGGACACCGATCTCAGATCCCGGGACCGATGTGCACATCTTGAGACACCCGCCTAGTGTTGTCCTCGCTCATCGAGAGGGGCAGAGGGACACGGCCCGCTGAAGCCCCGGCAACCCGCCACAGCAGATCACCTCCGACGCGCTGCGGTCACGGTGCTAAGTCCGTCCCGGCGTGAAGGTCTCGGCCGGGGAAGATGAGAAGGAGGACTCCTTGAGCGCACCAGTCTTCAGCCCGGCCCCCACCCAGGTCGCCGGCCGACCCGGCGCCTTCGGGAACGCCACCGGACTCGTCTGTCGCGAGTGCGGTGCGACCCAGCCGCTGGGCCCCTTCTACGCCTGTTCGGAGTGCTTCGGCCCCCTCGAGATCGGCTACGAGTTCCCGCGGGTCACCCGGGAGCAGATCGAGGCCGGCCCCAAGAACATCTGGCGCTACCAGCCGCTGCTGCCGGTGCCCGACGACATCACGAGCAGCCCGAACATGGAGCCGGGCTTCACGCGGCTCGTCGAGGCCGGCAACCTCGCCCGCGAGCTCGGCCTCCGCAAGCTGCACGTCAAGGACGACTCCGGCAACCCCACGCACTCCTTCAAGGACCGCGTCGTCGCGATCGCCCTGTCCGCCGCGCGCGAGCTCGGCTCCAAGGTCTTCGCCTGTCCCTCGACCGGCAACCTGGCGAACGCGGTCGCCGCGGCCGGTGCCCGAGCCGGCATCCGCACGGTCGTCTTCGTCCCGCACGACCTCGAGCCCGCCAAGGTGCAGATGACCGCGGTGTACGGCGGCTCGCTGGTCGCCGTCCGCGGCTCCTACGACGACGTGAACCGGCTGGCCTCCGAGATCGCCGGCGAGGAGGAGGGCTGGGCGTTCGTCAACGTCAACGTCCGCCCCTACTACGCCGAGGGGTCCAAAACGCTGGCCTTCGAGATCGCCGAGCAGCTCGGCTGGCGGCTCCCCGAGCAGGTCGTGGTCCCGGTCGCGAGCGGCTCGCAGCTGACCAAGATCGACAAGGGGTTCCAGGAGCTCATCAAGCTCGGGCTCGTCGAGGACACCCCCTACACCGTCTTCGGGGCGCAGGCCACCGGGTGCTCCCCGGTCAGCGCCGCCTTCAAGGCCGGCCACGACGTCGTACGCCCGGTCAAGCCCGACACCATCGCCAAGTCGCTGGCGATCGGCAACCCGGCCGACGGCCCCTACGTCCTCGACGTCACCCGGCGGACGGGTGGCTGCGTCGAGGACGTCACGGACGACGAGGTGCGCGAGGGGATCCTGCGGCTCGCCCGGACCGAGGGGATCTTCGCCGAGACCGCCGGGGGAGTGACCGTCGGCGTGCTGACGAAGCTGGTCCGCGAGGGGCGGCTCGACCCCGACAAGGAGACGGTCGTGCTCAACACCGGCGACGGGCTGAAGACCCTCGACGCGGTGGCCGGACGGGTGGCCCCGACGGCGACGATCGACCCGTCGTACCCGCAGTTCGTCCAGCTCGGCCTGGTCTGAGGGAGGAGCCCCATGAGCGTGCAGGTCCGGATCCCCACCATCCTCCGCACCTACACCGGCGGTGAGTCCGAGGTCAGCGCCGACGGCGCCGACCTCGCCGCGGTGCTCGACGACCTCGAGGCGAGGTACGCCGGGATCAAGGCGCGGATCGTCGACGAGACCGGCGAGCTGCGCCGGTTCGTGAACGTCTACGTCGGCAACGACGACGTCCGGTTCCTCGAGGGGCTCGGCACCGCCACCCCCGACGGCACCAAGATCTCGGTCATCCCGGCGGTCGCCGGGGGCTGAGCCCAAGCTGAACCCAGCCTGGTCCGCGGCCCGCCCACGAGAGGGGTGGCCGCAGGTCCAGCCCGGTTGTGGGAACGCTCCCATCCCCCCTTGACACGGCAGTGTGGCGGCCGTCCCAGTCTGTGGGAACGTTTCTCACGCCGGGTGGGGCGCGGACGGCAGCTGGTGCTGCTGCTGTCGCAGGCCGGCCAGCGCAGCGCCAACCTCGAGGGGTACCTCAGCCGCCAGCACGTCGACGGCGTCCTCCTGCTCTCCCTCCACGACGACGACGCGCTGCCCCGGGTGATCCGCTCGCGGTCGCTGCCGATGGTGTTCGGCGGCCGCCCGGCCAACGGCGAGCTGGCGTCGTACGTCGACGTCGACAACGTGCACGGCGCCCGGCTGGCCGTCCAGCACCTGCTGGACCGGGGCTGTTCGGCCGTGGCCGCGGTCACCGGACCGCGGGACATGGTCGCCGGCCGGGACCGGTACGCCGGCTACGTCGCCGCGCTGGAGGGCGCAGGACTGGAGGTCGACGAGGAGCTGGTCGTCGAGGGCGACTTCAGCCAGGTGAGTGGGGCCCGCGCCGTCGCCGAGCTCCTCGAGCGCCGGCCCGACGTGGACGCGGTGTTCTGCGCCAACGACCCGATGGCCGCCGGTGCGCTGCAACAGCTGCGGGACGCCGGCAGGCGGGTGCCCGAGGACGTCGCGGTCGTGGGGTTCGACGACTCGCCGCTGGCGACCACGACCCACCCGCCGCTGACGTCGGTGCACCAGTCGCCCGAGCACATGGGGGCGGCGATGGTGGCGCTCCTGCTGGAGCGGCTCGCGGACCCGGACGCCCCGCCGCGCTCGGAGGTGCTGGAGACCCGGCTCGTGGTGCGCGAGAGCAGCTGAAGGCGGGGAAGCTGATGGTGGCTCAGCTGATGGTGGCTCAGCTGATGGTGGCGAGCCGCTGGGTGTCGACGCGGTGGCCGCAGCGCGGGCAGTAGCCGGTGCTGCAGAGGTCAAGCTCTTGGCCGCAACCGCACTCGGTGCGGTGCTGGGCCTCGGCGTGGTTGTCGTGCTCCTCGATGCGGCGGAAGTTCTCTGCCATGGTGTGTCCCCGTTCGTCCCGTTCTTTCGAGGATGATCGGCGGATCCGGACCGGACATGAGGCGGACGGCCCTTCCGGAGGGCCGGAGCGCGGGGCCGGCGCGGGTCGGAGGTCCCGGGCCCCTCGCGGCCTTGCGGAAAGGGCGAAAAATAGCTGGCCGGAGAAGCGCGTCGCGCTCCTCCGGCCAAGACCCCGTCGCACCCACGAGGTGCACTCACAGTAGGGAGGGTGCGCCCGAGGGGTCAATGACGAAAGTGGGCCACCTCGCGCATCGTCCGATCCGGCGGTCTGCCCGGGTCGGGCGACGGCGGCGGAGCCCTCCCGACTGCCTTGCACTCGTCAGGGGCGAGTGCTAAACATGGGTTAGCACTCTCACTCTGAGAGTGACAGCACGGGCCGGGGAGACGAGGTCCTCAGCGCCGGCGGGAAGGGTCCGCCGGGCAGCCGGATCGTCCGTCGCGGGCGTCCCTCCGGGCCACCACCGAACTCTACGCGTGAGGAACCGCCAGAGTTATGCCCAAGCTCATCAGTTTCAACGAAGAGGCCCGTCGCGGCCTCGAGCGTGGCATGAACACGCTCGCCGACGCGGTCAAGGTGACCCTCGGCCCCAAGGGGCGCAACGTCGTCCTGGAGAAGAAGTGGGGCGCCCCCACGATCACCAACGACGGTGTCTCCATCGCCAAGGAGATCGAGCTCGAGGACCCCTACGAGAAGATCGGCGCCGAGCTGGTCAAGGAGGTCGCGAAGAAGACCGACGACGTCGCCGGTGACGGCACGACGACGGCGACCGTCCTGGCCCAGGCCATGGTCCGCGAGGGGTTGCGCAACGTCGCCGCCGGCGCGAACCCGATGGCCCTCAAGCGCGGCATCGAGCGCGCCGTCGAGGCCGTCTCCGAGCAGCTGCTCAACATGGCCAAGGACGTCGAGACCAAGGAGCAGATCGCTTCGACCGCCTCGATCTCCGCCGCTGACACCCAGGTCGGCGAGATCATCGCCGAGGCCATGGACAAGGTCGGCAAGGAAGGCGTCATCACCGTCGAGGAGAGCAACACCTTCGGGCTCGACCTCGAGCTCACCGAGGGGATGCGCTTCGACAAGGGCTACATCTCGCAGTACTTCATGACCGACCCGGAGCGCATGGAGACCGTGCTCGAGGACCCCTACATCCTCGTCGCGAACCAGAAGATCTCCAACGTCAAGGACATGCTCCCGGTCCTCGAGAAGGTCATGCAGTCCGGCAAGCCGCTGCTGATCATCGCCGAGGACGTCGAGGGCGAGGCCCTGGCCACCCTGGTCGTCAACAAGATCCGCGGCACCTTCAAGTCCGCCGCCGTCAAGGCGCCGGGCTTCGGTGACCGCCGTAAGGCCATGCTGCAGGACATCGCGATCCTGACCGGTGGCCAGGTCATCAGCGAGGACGTCGGCCTCAAGCTGGAGAACACCGGCCTCGAGCTCCTCGGCCAGGCCCGCAAGGTCACCCTGACCAAGGACGAGACCACCATCGTCGAGGGTGCCGGCGACGCCGAGCAGATCCAGGGTCGGGTCAACCAGATCCGCGCCGAGATCGAGAAGAGCGACTCCGACTACGACCGCGAGAAGCTGCAGGAGCGGCTGGCCAAGCTGGCCGGCGGCGTCGCGGTCATCAAGGTCGGCGCGGCCACCGAGGTCGAGCTCAAGGAGCGCAAGCACCGCATCGAGGACGCCGTCCGCAACGCGAAGGCGGCCGTCGAGGAGGGCATCGTCGCCGGCGGTGGCGTGGCCCTGCTCCAGGCGAGCGCCGCGGCGTTCGAGAAGCTCGAGCTCGAAGGTGACGAGGCCACCGGCGCGAACATCGTGCGCCAGGCGACCGAGGCCCCGCTCAAGCAGATCGCTGTCAACGCCGGCCTCGAGGGCGGCGTCGTGGTCGAGAAGGTCCGCAACCTCGAGCCCGGCAACGGTCTCAACGCGGCCACCGGCGACTACGTCGACATGATCGCCGAGGGCATCCTCGACCCGGCCAAGGTGACCCGCTCCGCGCTGCAGAACGCTGCCTCCATCGCGGCGCTGTTCCTCACGACCGAGGCGGTCGTGGCGGACAAGCCCGAGAAGGCTGCTCCGGCGATGCCGGGTGGCGACGGCGGCATGGGCGGCATGGACTTCTGATCCAGCTGTTCCACCTGCTTCACTGCTTCACCTGCGAGGGGCTCGGTCTGCGGACCGGGCCCCTCGTCCAATTCCCAGGGCACCATGGGAATTCGACGACGTCGGGGAGCCGGTGATCCACCAGGTGCACCACGGGCTCCCCAATCCGTCGACCGACTGTCCTCTCCACAGGACACCGTCACGTGGTGGAGCTCGTGACGGGCTGCCCAGCACCTTGACGGGATGCATCAGGCCATCCGCCCCTTCCTGGACGACCAGTCCGGCGTCGTCACCCGCAAGCAGGCTCTCGCCGCGGGGCTCGCCCCTCACGACCTCGCCCGGCTCGTACGCCGCCGCGAGCTGGCGCCACTTCATCCCGGCGTCTTCGTCGACCACACCGGCCAGCCGACCTTCCTGCAGCGGGCCTGGGGCGGCGTGCTGCTCCTGGAGCCCGCGGCGCTGGCCGGCCACTCGGCGCTCCGTGCCTTCGAGGGGCCGGGGAGCGCCCGCGCGGCCCAGCCGGTCCAGGTGGTCGTCGCGTGGGAGCGGCGGGTCCGCCCACCGGCCGGGATCGAGGTCGCCCGGTGCCGTGCCTTCGAGGAACGCGTGCAGTGGAACCTCGGCCCTCCGCGGCTCCGCTACGAGGAGGCTGCGCTCGACGTCGCCGCCGAGGCCACGAGCGACCTGGCTGCGTTGGGCGAGCTCTCCCGGGTGATCCAGTCGCGGCGGACCACCGCGGCGAGACTCCAGGTCGCCGTCGAGCGCCGTACCCGCTACCCCCGTCGGAGGTGGATCATCGACGTGCTCGGCGACGTCGCGGCCGGCACCTGCTCGGTCCTGGAGCACGGCTACCTGCACCGGGTCGAGCGGCCGCACGGCCTGGCTCCGGCCCGACGGCAGGTGCGGGACCGGGTGGGGCCCGGTGTCGTCTACCGGGACGTGCTCTACGAGTGCGGGGTGGTCGGCGAGCTCGACGGCCGGCTGTTCCACGACACCACCGCGCAGCGGGACCGTGACTACGACCGGGACCTCGTCGTCGCCGGTGACGGTGGGCTCACCGTGCGGATGTCCTACGGCCAGGTCTTCGACCGTGCGTGCTGGACCGCGTTCCACATCGGCCGGGTGCTCGCCCGGGCGGGGTGGACGGGCACCTTCCGCCGGTGCGGGCCGACCTGCGGCGCTCCCGGATGATCGGGGAGCCTGTGGTGCACCTGGTGCGTCACGGGCTCCCCGGTCTCCCCGGTGCCCGCAAAATCCCATGGTGGCATGGGAATTTGCGCTCCCGGCGGGTCAGAGGACGGCGCGGGGCCGGTACTGGACGCTGATCCGGGGGCCACACGGGCGGGCCGACTTGGGGACGGCGTGCTCCCAGGTGCGCTGGCACGAGCCGCCCATCACCAGCAGGTCGCCGTGGCCGAGCGAGAACCCCAGGGTCCGGCCGGCGCCACCGCCGTTGGGCCGGAGCAGCAGCCGGCGGGCCTCGCCGAGGGAGAGGATCGCGACCATCGTGTCCTCGTTGCGGCCCCGGCCGATGCGGTCGCCGTGCCAGGCAACGCTGTCCCGGCCGTCTCGGTAGTAGCAGAGGCCGCTGGTGCGGAACCGTTCGCCGAGCTCGGGCTCGTAGTGGTCGCCCAGCTGCTCACGCCCTTCCTCGAGCAGCGGGTGGGGGAGCGTGTCGTGCTCGCCGTAGAACGAGAGCAGCCGGGGGACGTCGACCACGCGCTCGTACATCTGGCGGCGCTCGGCGCGCCAGGGCACCGTGTCGACGAGCTCGGCGAAGAGCTGGTCGGCGCCGGAGAGCCATCCGGGCAGGTGGTCGACCCACGCCCCGCGGGTCAGCGTGGTGCGCCGGACGTGCCCGGCCAACGGGCCGAAGGCCGGCCCGTCGTCGACGGCGGCCTCGAACAGCGACGGCTGGAGATCGAGCATGCCCACACGGTACGACGGTTCGAACACATGTTCTACCCCGACCCGGAAATCGGTCAGGGAGGGACCAGGGTCCCTTCAGGGAGCGTCGGGGGTGGAATCGGGTGGAGCTCTGTCGGAGGCGGAGGCTACGTTCGACGGAGTCCGGGTGGGTGCACGCTCGGGCGCGGGGGAGTGCCATCGAGCCGGAGGAGAACCGTGACCGAGCAGACCGCCCTCAGCCCCCAGACGACCGGGGTCGCCGCCCAGGTGCGCGGCCTGACGAAGGTCTACGGATCCGGACAGGCGGAGGTCCGGGCCCTCGACGGGGTGACCCTCGACTTCCACGAGCGGCAGTTCACCGCGGTCATGGGCCCCTCCGGGTCCGGGAAGTCGACGCTGATGCACTGCTGCGCCGCGCTCGACCGGGCCACCGACGGCACCGTCGTCGTGGGCGGCACCGACCTCGCGTCGCTCAAGGACAAGCAGCTGACGAGGCTCCGCCGCGACCGGATCGGCTTCGTCTTCCAGTCCTTCAACCTGGTCCCGACGCTGACGGCGCGGGAGAACATCCTGCTCCCGATGTCGATCGCGGGGCGCAAGCCCGACCAGGAGTGGTACGACCTGGTCATCGACACCGTCGGGCTCGCCGACCGGCTCGACCACCGTCCCAACGAGCTCTCCGGCGGGCAGCAGCAGCGGGTCGCGGTGGCGCGGGCGCTGGTGAGCCGGCCGTCGATCGTCTTCGCCGACGAGCCGACCGGCAACCTCGACAGCCGGTCCGGGGCCGAGGTGCTCTCGCTGCTCAAGCGCTCCGTCGACGAGTTCGGCCAGACGGTCGTGATGGTCACCCACGACCCGGTCGCCGCCGGCTACACCGACCGGGTCGTCTTCCTCGCCGACGGCAAGGTCGTCGACGAGCTCCGCCAGCCGACCGCCGAGAGCGTCCTCGAGCGGATGACGATGTTCGCCGCCCCGGCGGCCAACGAGGGCTGAGCGATGCTGAGGGTCACCTGGCGCAACCTGGTCGCCCGCAAGGTGCGGCTGCTGCTCAGCGCCTTCGCGATCGTGCTGGGCGTGGCGTTCGTCGCCGGCTCGCTGATCTTCACCGGCGCGATGGGCGGCGCCTTCGACGACATCATCGAGGGCTCGACCGCCGACGTCGAGATCGCCTACGAGGGCGCGAACACCTTCGAGTCGCAGGAGGACGCGCGGGTGATGCCGGCCTCCGTCGCCGACGAGCTCGAGCAGCTCCCGGAGGTGGGCTCGGTCCACCCGACCACCAACCTCATGTCGGTGTTCGTCATCGGCGAGGACGACAAGGTGGTGGGCGGCAACGGTGCCCCCGGGCTGGGGTTCAACCCCACCGACGCGACCGCGATCACCGGCAAGAAGATCATCACGGTCGCCGAGGGCGAGCTGCCCGACGGCCCCGACGAGGTCGCGCTCGACGAGGACACCGCGGAGAAGGCCGGCTACGAGGTCGGCGACACCGTCCCTCTGGTCACCCCCGGCTCGCCTCCCACGATGGAGGCCGAGCTGACCGGGATCGTCCAGTTCGGCGCCGGCGGGCTCAACGGCGCGACGCTGACCCTGATGGACCTCGAGTTCATGCAGGACCGGTTCTTCGGCGGCGAGGACGTCTACAACGCGATCTCGCTCAACGCCGCCGAGGGTGTCTCCCAGCAGGAGCTCGCCGACGCGGTCCAGCCGCTCCTGCCCGAGGGCGTCGTGGCGAAGACCGGTGACGAGTCGGTGGAGGAGAACCAGGCGACGATCGACGAGGTCATGGGGTTCCTCAACACGTTCCTGCTGGTGTTCGCCGCGGTGTCGCTGGTCGTCGGCACCTTCCTGATCATCAACACCTTCTCGATCCTGGTCGCCCAGCGGAGCCGTGAGCTCGCGCTGCTGCGGGCCCTCGGGGCGTCGCGGCGCCAGGTGAACCGCTCGGTCCTCCTCGAGGCCGTGGGCGTCGGGATCATCGGCTCGACGCTGGGGCTGGTCGGCGGCTACCTGCTCGCGCTGGGGCTCAAGGCCCTGTTCGGCACCTTCGGGCTCGACCTCGCCGGGGCGGAGTTCCCGGTGACCTGGACGACGATCGTGGTCTCCTACGCGGTCGGCATCCTCGTCACCGTCGTCGCCGCCTACCTCCCGGCCCGCCGGGCCGCCCGCGTCGCGCCGGTCCAGGCGCTCCGTGACGACGTCGCGATGCCGGAGGCCTCGCTGCGGGTGCGGATGCTCGTCGGGGCGCTGCTGGTCGCCGTCGGCGCCGCCAGCATCGCCGCGGGGCTGCTCGAGCTCGGCGGCGAGGTCCTCCTCCTGCTCGGGGGCGGGGCCCTGGCCGTGCTCATCGGTGCCGCGCTGCTGTCGCCGTTGGTCGGCCGGCCCGTGGTGCGCGCCTTCGGGGTGCTCTTCCGGCCGTTCGGCACCGTCGGCCAGCTCGCCACGGAGAACTCCCTGCGCAACCCCCGGCGCACCGCGGCCACCGCCAGCGCGTTGATGATCGGGCTGGCGCTGATGGCGATGATGTCGATCCTCGGCAGCTCGGCGTCGGCGAGCACCGACAAGGCGATCGAGGAGTCGCTGACCTCGGAGTACATCGTCAGCAACGCGGTCGGGCAGCCGTTCTCGCCCGACATCGCCCGGCAGATCGCGGAGCTCGACTCGGTCGACACCGTGGCCTCGTTGCGCTACGCCAACCCCGAGCTCGAGGGCGGCGGCAGCGCCTGGATGGGGGCGGTCGACCCGACCGCGTTCGCCTCGGTGATGCGGGTGCCGATGGAAGCCGGCTCGCTCGCCGAGCTCACCCGCGACAAGGCGCTCGTCTCCTCGCAGGTCGCCGAGGACCGGGACCTCGGGATCGGCGACACCGTCACGCTGAAGTTCCAGGGCGGCGACGTCGACGTCCAGATCGCCGGGATCACCGACGCCGGCGCGTCCCTGCCGGTGGAGTGGGTGGTCACCCAGGAGACCCTCGAGAAGGGCGGGCTCAAGCCCCTCGACTCGATGGTGTTCGTGACCAAGGCCGAGGGCGCGACCACCGCGGAGCTCCGCGAGGGCGTCGACGCCATCACCGAGTCGCTGCCCACCGTGACCCTGAAGGACCCGCAGGAGTTCGCCGACGAGCAGAAGGGGCAGATCAACCAGTTCCTCTACCTGATCTACGGGCTGCTGGCCCTCTCGGTGCTCATCGCGCTCCTCGGGGTGGTCAACACGCTGGCGCTCTCGGTGATCGAGCGGACCCGCGAGGTAGGGCTGCTCCGGGCCATCGGGGTCAGCCGGACGCAGCTGCGCACCATGATCCGGCTCGAGTCGATGGTGATCGCGGTGTTCGGCGCCCTGCTCGGGGTGCTCATCGGGGTGGTCTTCGGCGTCTCGCTGATCTCCACCCTCGAGGACGAGGGGCTCACCGAGCTCGTCGTCCCGTGGGCCGCACTGGTCGCGTTCGTGGTCGGGGCCGCGGTGCTGGGGGTGCTCGCGGCCGTCTTCCCCGCCCGCCGGGCCGCCCGGCTCGACGTGCTGCGCGCCATCACCGCCGAGTAGCCCGGACGGGCCACCGCCCGCCCTGGCCCGGTCAGGGGGTGACGGAGGGCCTGTGCAGGACGGGACGTACGGCGCCCACCTGGCGCGAAGCGCCCATGTATGACGGTCTTCGATCGGTCTAAGGTGACCGGTCATAGGGGGACCACGGACAGGGGACACGCGATGGGTGAGGCCGCCGTAGGAGCGCGTCCGAGATCGCGCGGTGTGCACAAGCACGTGCAGGTGCGTGAGTACGTCCGCGAGCTGATCGGAGGCGCCGAGCCGGGCACGCCTGCGCCCTCCGAGCGTGAGCTGGTCCAGCAGTTCGGCGTCGCCCGGATGACCGTCCGCCAGGCCCTCGACGCGCTCGTCGCCGAGGGGCTCCTCGAGCGCATCCCGGGGCGGGGCACGTTCGTCGCCCACCACCGGGTCGACCAGGTCCCGCGGCTCCAAGGGTTCACCGAGGAGATGGGCCGCCGGGGGATGACCCCCACCTCCCGCACCCTGCTGGCCCGGCTCGAGGCGGCCGGCCCCGGCGTGGCGCGCGCCCTCGACATCAACCTCGGCGAGCCGGTCGTGCACTGGCAGCGGCTCCGGTTCGCCGACAGCGCCCC
Source organism: Nocardioides caldifontis (assembly GCF_008087345.1). GTDB lineage: Bacteria > Actinomycetota > Actinomycetes > Propionibacteriales > Nocardioidaceae > Marmoricola_A > Marmoricola_A caldifontis. The sequence goes on from NZ_VHIB01000001.1 coordinate 1,254,086, forward strand.
GATGTGCGTGCAGGACGTCTACTGCGCCTCCGAGCTGGTCCCCGGGCTGCTCGAGGCGCTCCCGGAGTCGCTCTACGCCGAGCTGGAGAGACGCGACCTCGAGCCGACCTGGGGCGAGGACTCCGTCGACGCGGGGGTCGCCGGCGAGCAGGAGGCGAAGCTCCTCGGGGTGGCTGTCGGCCACCCCGTGCTGCGGGTGGCGCGCCGGACCTTCAGCGACAAGCGGCCGGTGGAGGTGTCCCGGTCCACCTACCGCGCCGACCGGTTCACGATGTGGGTGCCGCTGACCCGGATCCCGCAGCCGCGCGCGTGACCGCCCGCGTGGTGGCGCCGTGACCGCGGCGGGGCTGCTGCTCGCCGCCGGGGCGGGCCGCCGGATGGGCCGTCCCAAGGCGCTGCTCACCGACGAGGACGGTCGACCGCTGGCCGGCACCGTGGTCGAGCGGCTGAGGGAGGCCGGGTGCGCCTCCGTCACGGTGGTGGTCGGCGCGGCTGCCGAGGAGGCCACCGCGCTGCTCCGCGCGTACGACGTGGAGGTGGTGGTCGCCCAGGACTGGGCGACCGGGATGGGCGCCTCCATGCGCCGGGGGCTCGAGGCGCTGGCGGGCTCGCGGGCGACCGCGGCTCTGGTCACCCTCGTCGACCTGCCCGACGTCGGCGCACCGGTGATGGCTCGGGTGCTCGGGGAGTGGCGTGCCGCGGGGAGCCGCGAGTCCGCCCTGCTCCGCGCGACGTACGCCGGACGGCCGGGCCACCCGGTCCTCATCGGGCGCACGCACTGGCCGGCCCTCCGGGAGACGCTTGAGGGCGACGCGGGGGCGCGCCGCTACCTCGCCGACCACGCCGGCGAGGTGGTGGCGGTGCCCTGCGACGACCTGGCCACCGGCGAGGACGTCGACCGGCCCGAGCAGCTGCGGCGACCGGTTCCACCGGATCCGGCCTAGCCTGGTCGCGTGACCGCCTCACCGCAGGAGCTCGCCGCCTCCCTCGCCCGCACCGGCTACCTGTGCGACGACGCCCTCGCCACGGTCGCCTTCCTGGCGCTCGAGCTCGACCGGCCGCTGCTCCTGGAGGGCGAGCCGGGGACCGGCAAGACCGCGCTCGCCGAGGCGCTGGCGGAGGCGCTGGGGCTGCCGTTGGTGAGGCTCCAGTGCTACGAGGGGATCGACGCCTCGCAGGCGCTCTACGACTGGGACTTCCCGCGCCAGATCCTCCACCTCCGGGCCGTCGAGTCGGTGGCCGGCGACAGCGACCTGGAGGAGGTCGAGCAGGGGCTGTTCTCCGAGCGGTTCCTGCTCGCGCGTCCGGTGCTGCGGGCGCTGCGGGAGAGCCCGGCGGTGCTGCTGGTCGACGAGATCGACCGCGCCGACGACGAGTTCGAGGCGTTCCTGCTCGAGGTGCTCTCCACCCACCAGGTCTCGGTCCCGGAGCTGGGGACGGTCGTGGCGGAGACGCCGCCGCTGGTGGTGCTCACCTCGAACCGCACCCGCGAGCTCCACGACGCGCTGAAGCGGCGGTGCCTGTACCACTGGATCGACCACCCCTCCCTCGAGCGGGAGCTGGCGATCCTCCGGGCGCGCGCACCCGAGGTGCCCGAGCGGCTCGCCCACCAGGTCGCCGCGCTGGTCCACCGGCTGCGCGACGCCGACCTGGTCAAGGAGCCCGGCGTCGCCGAGACGCTCGACTGGGCGCGGGCCCTGCACCGGCTCGGCGCCCGCGAGCTCGACGTCGAGTCCGCGGCCCGCACCCTGGGCGCGGCGGTCAAGCACCGCGAGGACGTCGAGCGGGTACGGGCCGCCCTCGACCGGCTGCTGGCGGGCTGAGATGGCCAGGACCGCCCCCGCCGCCGACGAGCTGCTCCTCGGGTTCACCCGCGCGCTGCGGGCGGCCGGGCTCGCGGTGACCGCCGACCGCGCCCGCGCGTACGCCGACGCGGTGGCCGTCGTGGGGCTCGACGACCGCCGGGCGACGTACTGGGCCGGGCGCGCCACGCTCTGCCGCGGCCCCGACGACTTCGCCCCCTACGACCGGGTGTTCTGCGCCTGGTTCGAGGAGGCCGAGCCGCCGCTGACCGAGCGGCGGCAGCAGCCGCCGCAGCACGTCCTCCAGGCACCGCTCGACGACGACGGCGGCGCGGGTGGGGGCGACGGTGAGGACGACGCGCTGCACGCGGTGGCCAGCGACGTGGAGGTGCTCCGCCACCGCGACGTGGCCCAGCTCGACGCCGCCGAACGGGCCCGGCTGGCGCGGATGTTCGCCTCGCTCCGGCCCACCACGCCGACCCGCACGTCGTACCGCCGCCGCCCGGCGAACCGCGGCAGCGTCGACCCGCACGCCACCCTGCGCCGCAGCCTGGCCCAGCTCGGCGAGCCGGTCGAGATCCGGTTCCGCCGCCGCTCGACGCGGCCGCGGCGCACGGTGCTGCTGATCGACGTGTCCGGCTCGATGAGCTCGTACGCCGACGCGCTGCTCCGGCTCGGCCACCGGATCGTGACCGCGGAGCCGGCGAGGACCGAGGTGTTCACCGTCGGAACCCGGGTGACCCGGCTGACCGAGGCGCTGCGCCACCGCGACCCCGAGCGGGCGCTGATGGCGGCGGGTGCGACCGTGCCGGACTGGTCCGGCGGGACGCGGCTCGGCGAGGCGCTGAAGGTGTTCCTCGACCGCTGGGGTCAGCGCGGGATGGCGCGCGGTGCGGTCGTGGTGCTGATGAGCGACGGCTGGGAGCGCGGCGACGCGGCGCTGCTGGGCGAGCAGATGGCGCGGCTGCGCCGGCTCGCGCACAAGGTGGTGTGGGCGAACCCGCACAAGGGCATCGCCGGCTACCAGCCGGTGCAGGTGGGGATGGCGGCCGCGTTGCCGCACGTCGACGAGTTCGTGGCGGGCCACTCGATGGCCGCGTTCGAGCAGCTGGTGAGGGTGATCGGTGATGCGTGAGGTGCTGGAGCCGTTGGTGCGGTGGTGGCGGGCCGGTGAGCCCGTGGGGATGGGGACCGTGGTCGCGACCTTCCGGTCCGCGCCGCGGCCGCCGGGGGCGTCGATGCTCGTCGGCCCTGACGGCTCCGCGGTGGGGTCGGTGTCGGGCGGCTGCGTCGAGGGCGCGGTCTACGAGCTGGCGCAGGAGGTGGTCGCCGACGGGCGGCCGCGGCTGCACCGCTACGGCGTCAGCGACGACACGGCGTTCGAGGTCGGGCTGACCTGCGGCGGGATCCTCGACGTGTACGTCGAGCGGGTCGACCCGACGACGTTCCCCGAGCTCGGCGCGATCGCCGAGGACCTGGAGAACGACCGCCCGGTGGCCGTCGTGACCGTCGTCGACCACCCGGACGCCGCGATGGTCGGGCGCCGGATGGTGCTGCGCCCCGGGGAGCAGGCCGTCGGGTCGCTGGGCAGCGAGCGGGTCGACGCCGCGGTCTGCGACGACGCGTTCGGGATGCTCGCGGCCGGCCACAGCGGGGTGCTCACCTACGGCCCCGAGGGCGAGCGGCGCGGCGAGGGGATGCGGGTCTTCGTGTGGGGGTTCGCGCCGCCGCCGCGGATGATCGTCTTCGGCGCGATCGACTTCGCCGCCGCGGTGTCCCGGCTCGGCGGGTTCCTCGGCTACAACGTGACCGTCTGCGACGCGCGCCCGGTGTTCGCGACCGCGAGCCGGTTCCCGTCCGCGGACGAGGTGGTCGTCGAGTGGCCGCACCGCTACCTGCAGGCCGAGGCCGAGGCGGGGCGCATCGACGGGCGCACGGTGCTGTGCGTGCTGACCCACGACCCGAAGTTCGACGTGCCGCTGCTCGAGGTGGCGCTCCGCCTCCCGGAGGTCGCCTACGTCGGGGCGATGGGGTCCCGGCGCACGCACGACGACCGGATGGCCCGACTCCGCGAGGCCGGGCTGACCGACGCCGAGCTCGCCCGGCTGTCGTCGCCGATCGGGCTCGACCTCGGGGCCCGGACGCCGGAGGAGACCGCGGTCAGCATCGCCGCCGAGATCGTCGCCACCCGGTGGGGCGGGAGCGGCGAGCGGCTGGCCGCACGGGACGGCCGGATCCACCACGAGGTGGAGGTGCCGGCCGGGCTGCCGGTCGAGTCCCTGTGAGCGGGCGTCCGTGACCATCCACGCCGAGCACCCGTTCCGCAACCCCGAGGACGACCCGGTGCGCCAGCTCCGCGGCCGGCTCGGAGGTGCGGTCACCCTGCTGACCAGCGGCGCGGAGCACGAACGGGCCGGGCTGACGGTCACGAGCCTGGTGGTCGCGGCCGGCGAGCCGGCGTACGTCCTGGCGCTGGTCGACCCCGACTCGGACCTCGCCGATGCCGTCGAGGAGACCGGGCGCGCGGTGCTGCAGCTGCTCTCCTGGCAGCACCGCGACCTGGCCGAGGTCTTCGCCGGGCTCGCCCCGGCGCCGGGCGGCGCGTTCCGGCATGCGCCGTTCGAGGAGACGGCGTGGGGGCCACGGCTCGCGACCGCGACGACCTGGGCGGGGCTGGTGCTGGAGGACGCGCGCGAGGTCGGCTGGTCGCGCGAGGTGAGGCTCAGGCTCGACCACGTCGAGGTCGGCGCGGACGACGACCCGCTGTTCCACCGGAGGGGCCGCTACCGGCGGGCGCCGGGAGCCGGGTGAGGCTCCCCTAAGAGTCGAGTGACCCTTGTCACGCCAACCTTCTCAGGCCAGGATCGGCATCCCGGTCCCGATCCCCAGGAGGTCTGCATGGCACGGATCAGCGTCAAGGTCGACGGGGCGTCGTACTCCGACGACGTCGAACCGCGGATGCTCCTGGTCCACTACCTCCGCGAACGGCTGGGCAAGGTCGGCACGGTCGTCGGCTGCGACACCAGCAACTGCGGCGCCTGCACCGTCCACCTCGACGGCCGCAGCGTGAAGTCCTGCAACGTCCTCGCCGTCCAGGCCGACGGCCACGAGGTGACCACGATCGAGGGGATCTCCTCCGGCGAGGAGCTCCACCCGGTGCAGGAGGCGTTCCGCGAGTGCCACGCGCTCCAGTGCGGCTACTGCACGCCCGGGATGATCATGCAGGCGATCGACCTGCTCAACGAGAACCCGAGCCCGAGCGAGGAGGGCATCCGCCACGGGCTCGAGGGGAACCTCTGCCGGTGCACCGGCTACCACAACATCGTCAAGGCCGTGCAGAAGGCGGCCGGGAGCGACCTCGAGGGGGCCCAGCAGTGACCGTGACCGAGCCGACCACCGAGAAGCGCGAGATCGGCGCCGCCCGGCGGCGCAAGGAGGACCAGCGGCTCATCACCGGTCGCACCCGCTGGACCGACAACATCCAGCTCCCCGGGATGCTCCACGTCGCGATGGTGCGCAGCCCGTTCGCGCACGCCCGCATCGTCGCGATCGACACCGCCGAGGCCGAGCAGGCGCCCAACGTCGTCGCCGTCCTCACCGGCGCCCAGGTCGCCGGCGAGCAGGGCGGGCTGATCACCGCGTGGCCGGTGACCCCCGACCAGAAGACCCCCGACCACCCGCCGATCGCCGTCGACCGGGTGACCTTCGCCGGCGAGGTCGTCGCGGTCGTGGTCGCCCGCTCCGCCGCCGAGGCGCGGGACGCGGCCGAGCTCGTCGACGTGGAGTACGACGAGCTCCCGGCCGTCCTGACCCTCGAGGAGGCCGAGCAGGACACCGTCCACGCCCACCCGGACCTCGGCACCAACAAGTCCGCCACCTGGGTGCTCGACTCGGCCCAGCAGGGCAGCGGCGGGGACGTCGACGAGGCGATCGAGGAGGCCCGCCGCAACGGCGTCGTCATCGAGCGGGAGTACCGCCAGCAGCGGCTGATCCCGGCCTTCATGGAGCCCCGCTCCTTCGTCTGCGACCCGACCGGCGAGCAGATCACGCTCTGGTCGGCCACGCAGGTCCCGCACATCGTGCGGTTCGCGCTCGCCGCGACGACCGGGGTGCCGGAGTCGAAGATCCGGGTCATCGCGCCCGACGTCGGCGGTGGCTTCGGCGGCAAGCTGCAGATCACGCCGGAGGAGTGGATCGTGTTCCTCGCCGCGCGGCGGCTCGGCCGGCCGGTGAAGTACACCGAGACCCGCTCGGAGTCGCTGGTCTCCGGCCACCACGGCCGCGACCAGGTGCAGCGGCTGACCTTGGCAGCCACCAAGGACGGACGGGTCACCGGGCTCAAGGTCGAGCTGCTCGCCGACCTCGGCTCCTACGCGGCGCTCGTCGGTGGCGGCGTGCCGGTGCTCGGCGCGTGGATGTTCAACTCGATCTACAAGTTCGACTCCTACCGGTTCACCACCCACAACTACTACACGAACAAGACCTGGGTGGACGCCTACCGGGGGGCCGGCCGACCGGAGGCGACGTACGCCATCGAGCGGCTGATGACGGAGCTCGCCGCCGAGCTCGACGTCGACCCGATCGAGATCCGGGAGAAGAACTGGATCAAGCACGAGGAGTTCCCGTTCACCACGGTGGCCGGGATGACCTACGACTCGGGCAACTACGAGGCCGCCACCGCGAAGGCCATGGAGCTCTTCGGCTACGACGAGCTGCGCGAGGAGCAGCGCCGGCGGCGCGAGAGCAACGACGCGGTGCAGCTCGGGATCGGCGTCTCGACGTTCACCGAGATGTGCGGCCTCGCGCCGTCGCGGATCCTCGGCCAGCTCAACTACGCCGCGGGTGGCTGGGAGCACGCCGACATCCGGATGCTGGCCACCGGGAAGGTCGAGGTGATCACCGGGACCTCGCCGCACGGACAGGGCCACGAGACGGCGTGGTCGCAGATCGTGGCCGACAAGCTGGGCGTGCCGTTCGAGGACGTCGAGGTGCTCCACGGCGACACCCAGATCTCCCACCGTGGCATGGACACCTACGGCTCGCGGTCGCTGGTCGTCGGCGCCGAGGCGGTCGTCCGTGCGGCGGACAAGGTGATCGAGAAGGCGAAGAAGATCGCCGCCCACATGCTCGAGGCCTCCGAGGACGACCTGGAGTTCCGCTCCGGCCGGCTCGAGGTCCGCGGCACCGACAAGGGGCTGACGATCCAGGAGGTCGCGATGGCGGCCTTCCACGCCCACGACCTGCCCGACGGTGCCGAGCCGTCGATCGACGGGTCGGCTACTTACGACCCTGACAATTTCTCCTTCCCGCACGGCACCCACCTGTGCGCGATGGAGGTCGACACCGAGACCGGCGCGACGACGATGCGGAAGTACGTCTGCGTCGACGACATCGGCGAGATCATCAACCCGATGATCGTCGAGGGTCAGGTCCACGGCGGCCTGGTGCAGGGCATCGCGCAGGCGCTCTGGGAGGAGGCGGTGTACGACGACTCCGGGACCCTCGTGACCGCGTCGTTCGTCGACTACACGCTCCCGACGGCGGCCGACACGATCAGCTTCCAGACCGACCACACGACCACCCCGGCGACGTACACCTCGCTCGGGACGAAGGGGGTCGGCGAGGCCGGCACCATCGCCTCGACGCCGGCGGTGGTCAACGCCATCGTCGACGCGGTGCGCCACCTCGGGGTCGACGACATCGTGATGCCGTGCACGCCGGAGCGGGTCTACAAGGCGATCCGGGCCGGCGCGGGCACCGGGGACGCGACGGCACGCGACGCGAGCGCGCTCGGCGGGGACGCCCCGCGCGACGCGTCCGGCCAGGCGCACTTCTCGCCCGGTGCGGAGGAGAACGCCGACCCAGGCAGCACCGGCTCGGAAGGAGGCCAGCAGTGATTCCCGCTCAGTTCGACTACGCGGCGCCGGCGACCGTCGAGGAGGCGCTCTCCGCGCTCGCGTCGGCCGGTGACGACGCCAAGGTGATCGCTGGCGGGCAGAGCCTGCTGCCGGTGCTGAGGATGCGGCTCAACGCGCCGAGCCTCGTCGTGGACCTGTCGAAGATCGAGTCGCTGCGCGGGGTGCGCGACGACGGGGACGCGCTGGTGATCGGGGCGATGACGACCTACCAGTCGATCCTCGACGACGCCTCCGTGCACGAGCACCTGCTGCTGCTGGTGAAGGCGGTCGAGACGATCGCCGACCCGCAGATCCGCCACCGCGGCACGCTCGGCGGGGCGCTGGCGCACGCCGACCCGGCCGGCGACGTCGGGGCGACGGCGCTCGCGCTCGGCGCGCAGTTCGAGATCACCGGGTCGTCGGGGTCGCGGACCGTCCCGGCGGACGAGTTCTTCCAGGGGCTCTTCGAGACCGCGGTCGGCGAGGACGAGCTGCTCACCTCGATCCGGTTCCCGAAGCACACCGGTTGGGGCGCGCACTACGAGAAGTTCGTGCGGGTCTCCCACCAGTGGTCGATCGTCGCCGTCGCGGCGACCGTCAAGGCCGAGGGCGGGACGATCCAGGAGGCCAGGATCGGGCTCACCAACATGGGCGACCGTCCGCTCCGCGCCACGTCGGTCGAGAAGGCGCTGGTCGGGCAGCAGGCCACCGAGGACGCCGTACGCACGGCCGCGGCGTCCGCCGCCGAGGGCACCGACCCGCCGAGCGACCTCAACGGCGACGCGGAGTACCGCCGCAGCATCGTTCCCGTCCTCACCCGTCGCGCGGTCTTGGCCGCCGCGGGAGGATGACGGGATGGAGCTCACCCACTCGTTCACCGTCCCCGTCGACAAGGCGACCGCCTGGGCCACCTTCCAGGACATCGGTTCCGTGGCCGAGTGCTTCCCCGGCGCGACCGTCACGTCGGTCGAGGAGGACTCGTTCAAGGGCACGGTGAAGGTGAAGCTCGGGCCGATCGCGCTGCAGTACTCCGGCCAGGGCACCTTCATCGAGCGCGACGAGGACGCCGGCCGGATGGTGCTCGACGCCAAGGGCAAGGACAAGCGGGGCAACGGCACCGCCGGGGCGAAGGTGACCGCGACGTTCGTCCCGGAGGGCGACTCGTCCACGCGGGTGGAGGTCGTCACCGACCTGCAGGTCACGGGGAAGCCGGCGCAGTTCGGTCGTGGGGTCATGCAGGACGTCTCCGACAAGCTGCTGGGCCAGTTCGTCGACTGCCTTGAGTCGAAGGTGGGTGGCTCCTCCTCGGACGTCACGGCCGAGGCGGCCGCAGCGGTCGGTGGTTCCGGATCCGTCGAGCCGCCCCTCGTGGCGGACCCGCCGTCGTCCGGTGAGCCGCCCCTCGCGGCGGACCCGCCGGTGCTGGAGGAGCCGGAGGTCGCCTCGGCGACCCCGCCGCCGACGGCAGGCGGCGCGGGCTCTCGCTCGTCGGTCACCTCGGGTGCCGCGGCAGGTGCGGCCGGGGCCCGGTCGTCGTCTCCCCCGGACGCTGCGCGTTCGTCGGACGACGCGATCGACCTCGGTGCGACGGTCTTGCCGGTCCTGCTCCGGAGCTACGGCAAGCCGGTCGGGCTGGCGGCCCTCGGGCTGCTGGTCCTGGTCTGGCTGCTCCGCCGCCGCCGTTCCTGAGTCCTTTCCCCGCCGAGCCGTCGCATCTTCACGCGATTCCGGTGCCGAGTCGTCGCATCTTCACGCGGTGAGGGGCGCCGCCGGCGCTTCCTGCCCGAGTGAGGCGCCGAGCCGGCGCGTGAAGATGCGACGGCTCGACCCCGGTCGGGCGTGAAGATGCGACGGCTCGGCGGGGGACGGGTCAGGGGGTGGGCGGGGGTGTGGTCGGGGCCAGCGCCCCGAGGGGTGCGACGACCGTGCCGCTGGTCTCGCAGATCCACACCGGGTCGGGGCCGCCGATCTCGGGGTGGATGTAGAGCGCGTGGGTGGCGTCGTCGCACTTGGGGCACAGCGGCCACCGGCCACGGGCCTCCAGGAGCTCGTCCTGCACGTCCTGGGCGACCAGCCCGGCGACGTACTCGGTGCCCTTGGCCCACTGGGTGACCCACCACCGCCGGGAGGCGACCGCCTCCTCGAGGAGCGAGACCACGGTCGGGTCGGCGATCCCGGTCGCCTCCAGGTCATGGAGCACGAGGGCCCGGGCCCGCATCACCTCGTCCTCGCCGTTCACAGGTCCGCGGCGTCCTTGATCTCGTAGGCGTAGCCCTGCTCCGCCAGGAACCGCTGCCGGTGCTGGGCGAACTCGGCGTCGACGGTGTCGCGGGTGACGATCGTGTAGAACCGCGCGGACTTGCCGTCCTCCTTGGGGCGCAGCAGCCGCCCGAGCCGCTGGGCCTCCTCCTGCCGGGAGCCGAAGGAACCCGACACCTGGATCGCGACGCTGGCCGACGGCAGGTCGACCGAGAAGTTCGCCACCTTGGACACGACGAGCAGCCTCTCCTCTCCGTGCCGGAACGCCTCGAAGAGCCGTTCCCTCTCCTTCACCGGGGTGTCGCCCTTGATGACGGGGGCGTCGAGGGCGGCACCGATCTCGTCGAGCTGGTCGAGGTACTGCCCGATCACCAGGGTCGGCTCGTCGGGGTGCCGGGCGACGAGCGACTCCACCAGCCGCGTCTTCGACCCGGTGCAGGCGGCGAGCCGGTAGCGCTCCTCGGGCTCGGAGGTCGCGTACGCCAGCCGCTCGCCCTCGGGCAGGGTCACCCGGACCTCGATGCACTCCGCCGGCGCGATCCACCCCTGCGACTCGATGTCCTTCCAGGGGGCGTCGTACCGCTTGGGGCCGATCAGCGAGAACACGTCGCCCTCGCGGCCGTCCTCGCGCACCAGCGTGGCGGTGAGCCCGATCCGGCGGCGCGCCTGGAGGTCGGCGGTCATCCGGAAGATCGGCGCAGGCAGCAGGTGCACCTCGTCGTAGACGATCAGCCCCCAGTCGCGCGCGTCGAGCAGCTCGAGGTGGGAGTAGACGCCCTTCCGGCGCGTCGTCAGCACCTGGTACGTCGCGATGGTGACCGGCCTGACCTCCTTGACCGCACCGGAGTACTCACCGATCTCGTCCTCGGTCAGCGACGTCCGCTTCAGCAGCTCGGCCCGCCACTGACGCGCAGAAACAGTGTTCGTGACAAGAATGAGTGTGGTCGCCTTCGCGGTGGCCATCGCGGCCGCGCCGACGAGCGTCTTGCCCGCGCCGCAGGGGAGCACGACGACCCCGGAGCCGCCGTGCCAGAAGGAGTCGACGGCCTCACGCTGGTAGCCGCGGAGCTGCCAGCCGTCCTCGTGCAGGTCGATGGCGTGCGCCTCGCCGTCGACGTAGCCGGCGTAGTCCTCGGCCGGCCAGCCCAGCTTCAGCAGCGCCTGCTTGAGGTTGCCGCGCTCGGAGGGGTGCACGGCGATGGTGAGGTCGTCGATGCGGGCGCCGAGCATCCCTTGGACCTTCTTGGCGCGGAGCACCTCCTCGAACACCGCGCGGTCGGTGCTGGCGAGCACCAGCCCGTGGGTCGGGTGCTTCTCGAGCCGGAGCCGCCCGTAGCGGTCCATGGTCTCGGCGATGTCGATCAGCAGCGAGTGCGGGACCGCGTAGCGGGAGTAGCTGAGCAGCGTGTCGACGACCTGCTCGGCGTCGTGGCCGGCGGCCCGGGCGTTCCAGAGCCCGAGGGGCGTGAGCCGGTAGGTGTGGATGTGCTCGGGGGAGCGCTCGAGCTCGGCGAAGGGCGCGATCGCCTTGCGGCAGTCGACGGCCTTCTCGTGGTCGACCTCGAGCAGGAGCGTCTTGTCCGACTGGACGATGAGCGGGCCGTCGTTCACCCGCTCGATCCTACGGAGGCCGCTCAACGACCCCGGAGACGCAGCGAGACCGCCGCTCCGGGGTGGCGGAGGCGGCGGTCTCGACGGTCGGTCAGCTCACCATCCGGATGGCGACCGGGTAGCGGTAGTCCTGGCCGGAGTTGGCCTTCACCGCGCCGACGATCGCGAAGGCGATGCCGGCGGCCCAGAGGGCGAAGAAGGTGAGGAAGCCGATCAGCACGAACATCAGCACGAACGACACGATGTAACCGACGATCAGCGTGATCTGGAAGTTCAGCGCCTCGGCGGCCTGGCGGCGGACGAACGGCGACTCGTTGCCCTTGAGAAGCATGATCAGCAGCGGCCCGAGGAAGCCCAGCAGGATCGTGCTCCAGTGGGAAGCGGCGCCCCAGGTGCGCTCCTGGGCGGCGTCCATCTGCGCGGGCTGGCCCGGCCACTGCGGCTGGGTCGGCGGCGGGTACCCCTGCTGCTGGTAGCCCGGCTGGGGCGCGCCCTGCGGGTAGCCCTGCTGGGGTCCGGTGGGGTTCTCGTAGCTCACGGTTGCTCCTGGTGTGATGAATGCGGTGAGGCAGGCTATCGGCGGAGGAGCGGCGCGAGAACGGGCTGATACACGACCAGCGGCCAAGGTCCCGCGAAGTCAGGACCCGGCCCGTCTGCCGTGGTCGTAGGCGATGACCGCGACGCCGAGCGACATCAGCGACACCGGGTCGTCGAGGTCGACGCCGAGCACCCGCTCGAGCCGTTCGAGCCGCTTGTAGACCGACGCCCGGCTGCGGTGCGATGCGGCCGCCAGCCGGGTCTTGTTGCCTCCGGCCGCGACGTACTGCCGCAGCAGCTCGAGCGAGCCGTCGCCGCGGGCCGCCTCGTGCTCGAGCAGCGGCGCGAGCTCGGCCTCGACGAACGCCTGCATCCGCGGGTCGTCCTGGAGGAGCGCGACGAGGCCGTGCAGCCGCAGGTCCGAGACCCGGTGGTACGGGCGGCGGGACGACGGCGGGAGCGCGGCCGCCGTCTCGGCGACGTGCCGGGCCTGGCGGAGCCCTGCGCCGGCCGCGGCCACGGTGGCGGCCGCGGGGCCGACGCCGAGCACCGCGAGCTCCTCGGGGAGGCGGCCGGCGAGCGCGTCGAGGACCCGGGGCTCACCCCTCCGCGCCGGTACGGCGAGCAGCACCCCGGCCTCCGTCCCGGTCAGCGGCCCGACCAGCCCGGAGAGGGACGCCCCGTCGACGGCGGAGGAGAGCCGTTCGAGCAGCCCCCCGAGGTCGTCGGTGGGGCCGAGGGGGCGCGCCACCACCGCGACGTACGAAGGGGCGGGGGTGATCCCGAGCGCGCGTGCCCGGGCGTCGGCGGTCTCCTCGTCGAGCCGCCCCTCGGCGAGCTCGGAGAGCAGCCCGCCCTGGGCACGCAGGGAGAGGCCGAGCCGGTCGCGCTCGACCATCCGGCCGAGGACCAGCGCCTGGGCCGCCCGCTCGACGAGCATCGTGAGCCGGAGCTGGTCGAGCTGCGGGTTCGGGACGACGAGCCGGCCCCAGCGGCTGCCGGGGAGCCCGACCGGGGCGGTGAGCCACCCCTCGGGGCCGGTGAGCCCGGTGTGCTCGGCCAGGGGAGTGCTGCGGGACCGGCGCTCCCAGTCGGCGAGCAGCCCGGCGGCGGGGCGGCCGAGCGCGGCGAAGGCGAGCACGTGCCGGCCGAGGTCCTCGAGGACGACCGAGGAGCCGGCGAGCTCGGCGGTCGTGCGCACGATCGCCTCCGCGTCGGCGGACTCCAGGCTGAGCCGGGTGAAGGTCTCGTGCACCTCGCGGGAGAACTCGACGTGCTCGAGCTGCTCGGCGACGATCGCCCGGTGCACCTCCTCGGTGACCTCGACGAACCGGATCCGCTCGTGCAGCACGACGATCGGGAAGTCGGCGTCCCGGGCGGCCCGGACCACTCCGTCGGGCACCGCCGGGAAGTCCGGCCCGAGCTCGACCACGAGCCCGGCAGCCCCGGCGGACACCAGCTCCGCGACGTACTCCACCGCCGCCTCGGGCGTGCCGCGCATCGCGAGTCCGGTCGACAGGATCAGCTCGCCGCCGCGGAGCAGCGCGGCCAGCTCGCGCACCTCGCCGACGTGCACCCAGCGGACCGGGGCGTCCAGCCGGCCGCCTCCGGTGAGCACCTCCGGGCGGCCGGGGCGCATGGCCGCGGAGGTGAGGACGGTCCGGAGGGTGGGGCGCACGCACCCAGGGTGACACATCGTCGCCGTCGCGACCGTCATGGAGACAGATCGTCACTGGCTCTCTCAAGAGCGACCGGGCAGGGTGGGGCCCATGACCACCCTCATCACGCACTGGGCCGACGGCGCCCGCTTCGAAGGCAGCAGCGGACGCACCGGCGACGTCACCAACCCCGCGACCGGCCAGGTCACCGGCCAGGTCGCCTTCGCCGGCGCCGAGGACGCCCAGCGGGTGATCGGCTCGGCCTCGGCCGCCGCCCGCGCCTGGGCGCGGACCTCCGTCGCCGCGCGCACCCAGGTCGTCTTCCGGTTCCGCGAGCTGCTCAACGAGCGCAAGGAGGAGCTGGCCGCGCTCATCACCGCCGAGCACGGCAAGGTGCTCTCCGACGCCCTCGGTGAGGTGAGCCGCGGCCAGGAGGTCGTCGAGTTCGCCTGCGGCATCCCGCACCTGCTGAAGGGCGGCTACTCGGAGCAGGTCTCGACCGGCGTCGACGTGCACTCCAAGCGCCAGCCGCTGGGCGTGGTCGGCATCATCAGCCCGTTCAACTTCCCGGCGATGGTCCCGATGTGGTTCTTCCCGGTCGCGATCGCCGCCGGCAACACCGTGGTCCTCAAGCCGAGCGAGAAGGACCCGAGCGCCTCGATCTGGATGGCCGAGCTCTGGAAGGAGGCCGGTCTCCCCGACGGCGTCTTCAACGTCCTCCAGGGCGACAAGGAGGCCGTCGACGCGCTCATCGACCACCCGGACGTGAAGGCGATCAGCTTCGTCGGCTCGACCCCGATCGCGCGCTACGTCTACGAGCGCTCCAGCAGCAACGGCAAGCGCGTCCAGGCCCTCGGCGGGGCGAAGAACCACATGGTGGTCCTCCCCGACGCCGATCTCGACCTCGCCGCCGACCAGGCCGTCAGCGCGGGCTACGGCTCCGCCGGCGAGCGGTGCATGGCGATCTCGGTGCTCGTGGCCGTCGGCCCGATCGGTGACGACCTCGTCGCCAAGGTCGCCGACCGCACCCGCACGCTGCGCACCGGCGACGGCACCCGTGGTTCCGACATGGGCCCGCTGGTCACCAAGGCGCACCGCGACAAGGTGGCGTCGTACGTCGAGGAGGGTGAGTCGGCCGGCGCCAAGGTCGTCGTCGACGGCCGTGAGGTGCAGCCGGACGGCGAGCAGGACGGGTTCTGGCTCGGCCCCACGCTGTTCGACCACGTGAAGCCCGAGATGTCGGTCTACACCGAGGAGATCTTCGGCCCGGTGCTCAGCGTCGTCCGCGTGGACACCTACGACGAGGCCGTCGAGCTGATCAACTCCAACCCCTACGGCAACGGCGTCGCGCTGTTCACCGCCAACGGTGGTGCGGCCCGCAAGTTCGAGCTCGACGTCGAGGTCGGGATGATCGGCATCAACGTGCCGATCCCGGTGCCGATGGCGTACTACTCCTTCGGTGGCTGGAAGAACTCGCTCTTCGGCGACAGCCACGCGCACGGGGTCGAGGGCGTGCACTTCTTCACCCGTGGCAAGGTCGTGACGTCCCGTTGGAGCGACCCGGCCGTGAAGCCCACCGGCGGCCTGGAGCTCGCCTTCCCGCAGAACAAGTGAGAGGCAGACGATGACCAGCCGCGCCTACGAGCTCGACCGCAAGCACGTCTTCCACTCCTGGTCCGCCCAGGCCACGCTCGACCCGATGGTGGTCGAGCGGGCCGAGGGGAGCCGGATCTGGGACGACCAGGGCAACAGCTACCTGGACTTCTCCTCCCAGCTGGTGTTCACCAACATCGGGCACCAGCACCCGCGGGTGGTCAAGGCGATCCAGGACCAGGCCGCGAAGCTCTGCACGATCGCGCCGCAGCACGCGAACGACGCCCGTTCGGAGGCGGCCCGGCTCATCGCCGAGGTGTCGCCGGCCGGGCTGGAGCACGTGTTCTTCACCAACGGCGGTGCGGAGGCGATCGAGCACGCCGTACGGATGGCGCGGCTGCACACCGGCCGGATCAAGGTGCTGTCGCAGTACCGCAGCTACCACGGCGGCAGCAACACCTCGATCAACGTCACCGGTGACCCGCGGCGCTGGGCGTCGGACTACGGCTCGGCCGGGACCGCGAAGTTCTTCGGCCCGTTCCTCTACCGCTCGGAGTTCGACGCGACCACCGAGCAGGAGGAGTGCGAGCGCGCCCTGACCCACCTCCGCCGCACGGTGGAGATGGAGGGACCTTCGACGGTCGCCGCAATTGTGCTCGAGACAATTCCGGGCACCGCGGGGATCATGCCGCCGCCGGCGGGCTACCTCGCCGGGGTGCGGGAGATCTGCGACGAGCACGGCATCGTGTTCATCCTCGACGAGGTGATGGCCGGGTTCGGCCGCGCCGGCAAGTGGCTCGCGCTCGACCACTACGGCGTCACGCCCGACCTGGTGACGTTCGCGAAGGGGATCACCTCGGGCTACGTCCCGCTCGGCGGCGTGATCGTCTCCGACAAGGTCTACGACACGTTCGCGCAGCGGGTGTACCCGGGCGGGCTTACCTACTCCGGCCACCCGCTCGCCTGCGCCGCCGCGGTGGCGACGGTCGAGACGATGCGCGACGAGGGGATCGTCGAGCACGCCGCCAAGCTGGGCGAGGACGTGCTCGGCCCCGCGCTGCGCGAGCTCAAGGAGAAGCACGCCTGCGTCGGTGACGTCCGCGGGGTCGGCGCCTTCTGGGCGGTCGAGCTGGTCAAGAACCGGGAGACCAAGGAGCCGCTGGCGCCGTACGGCGGGAGCAGCCCGGCGATGAACGAGGTCATCGCGGCTTGCAAGAAGGGCGGCATGCTGCCGTTCGCGAACTACAACCGGCTCCACGTGGTGCCGCCGTGCAACACCAGCGCGGACGAGGTGCGCGAGGGGCTCGCCGTGCTCGACGCCGCCCTGTCCGTGGGCGACGCCCATGCGGAGGGCTGAGCCGACCGTCTTCGAGAGGCAGGCGCCGCCCTCGCGGCTCGTGGACGCAGCGCTGCGCGACGCGAGGGACGCCTGCTTCTGGATCGACGACGTGGTGCCGGCGCGCCACGCGCCGCTGGTCGGTGACACGCGGGTTGACCTCTGCGTCGTCGGCGGCGGGTACGCCGGACTCTGGACCGCGGTCCGCGCCAAGCAGCGCGACCCCGGCCGGAGCGTGGTGCTGCTGGAGTCGCGCCGGCTCGGCTGGGCCGCGTCGGGGCGCAACGGCGGGTTCTGCGACGCGTCGATCACCCACGGCGAGGACAATGGCCGGTCGCGGTGGGAGTCGGAGTACGACGACCTCGAGCGGCTAGGCCAGGAGAACCTCGACGGGATCGTGAAGACCGTGCAGGAGCACGGGCTCGCGGTCGACCTCGAGGAGACCGGTGAGCTGGAGGTGGCCGTCGAGCCGCACCAGGTCGACTGGCTGCGTGAGGCGGACGGGACCTTCCTCGATCGTGAGGCGGTGCAGGCCGAGGTGGCCAGCCCGACGTACCTCGCCGGGCTCTGGTCCCGCCACACCGTGATGATCCACCCCGCCAAGATGGTGCAGGAGCTGGCGCGGCTCGCGCTGTCGCTCGGCGTCGAGATCTTCGAGGACAGCCACGTGACCGGGCTGTCGTCGGGACGCAGCGGCCCGGTGACCGTGCGGACGGGTTCGGGATCGGTGGACGCGGCCCAGGTGGCGCTGGGCACGAACGTGTTCCCCGCGCTGGTGCGGCGGTTCCGGCCGTTCACCGTGCCGGTCTACGACTACGCGGTCGTGACCGAGCGGCTCTCGCCGTCGCAGCGGGCGTCGCTCGGCTGGGAGAACCGGCAGGGGATCGCGGACCTCGCCAACCAGTTCCACTACTACCGGCTGACGCCGGACGACCGGATCCTGTTCGGCGGCTACGACGCGGTGTACGCCGGGCGCCGGGTGGCCGCCGATCACGAGCACCGGCCGGAGACGTACCGCCGGCTGGTGTCCCACCTGCTCACGACCTTCCCGCAGCTCGAGGGGATCGGGATCAGCCACCGGTGGGCGGGCGCGATCGACACCTCGACGCGGTTCTCGGCGTTCTGGGGGCTCGCGCACGGTGGGCGCGTTGCGCACACCGCCGGGTTCACCGGGCTGGGCGTCGGCGCGACGCGGTTCGCGGCCGACGTCGTGCTGGACCTGCTCGACGGCGCGGACACCGAGCGGACGCGGCTGGAGATGGTGCGCCGCAAGCCGCTGCCGTTCCCGCCGGAGCCCGTGGCGTCGGTGGGCGTCGCGCTGACCAAGCGCTCCCTCGACCAGGCCGACCACCGGGGTGGTCGCCGCAACCTGTGGCTGCGGGCCCTGGACCGCGCCGGACTGGGGTTCGACTCATGACCGACCGCGTGCTGGCCGCCGATGCGCTCTCGCTGCCGTTGGAGCCGTACGACGCCGGCGAGGTGGTGACCGGCTCTCCTCTTGCCGGCCTCGCTTCGCTGGCCGCCGTGGGCGGTGCGTCCGTGGGGATCTGGGAGCTGTCGGCGGGGACCGTGCGGGACACCGAGGTCGACGAGGTCTTCGTGGTCCTGGCGGGGGAGGCGACGGTGCGGTTCCTGTCGTCGGACGAGGTTCTTGAGCTGCGGCCGGGGATGGTCGTCCGGCTGAACGCGGGGGAGCGGACCGAGTGGGAGGTCCGGTCGACCTTGCGGAAGGTCTACATCAGCGGCTGAGCCGGTCCGGCGCTGGTCTGTGCCGTCGCACTGAGCCTGTCGAGGTCCGCCTTGAGCTCGGCCTCCCTGGCGGGTCTCCGGCCGGCCAGGTTGGCGAGCTCGAACGGGTCGTTGGTCAGGTCGTAGAGCTCCCTCTGCCCCTGCCAGTGCTCGACGTACTTCCACCTGCCCTTGCGAACGCCCTGGAACGCCCAGGGGCCGTCGTGGAAGAACGACCCGCCCTGGATCAAGACCGCCTCGCCCAGGTCGTCGGTCGGCCCCTTGGCGATCGGCAGCAGGCTCTGCCCCGCCTGGGGGCGTCCGGCTGTGGCGCCCGCCGCGTCGAGGATCGTGGCCGGGATGTCGATCAGCCTGCCGACGCGGTCGGTGGTGACGCCGGTGGGGATGCCGCCGGCCTGCCAGCGCAGGATCAGCGGGACGTGGAGCGACTCCTCGTAGGGGAAGTTCTTCCCTTGCATGCGGTGCTCCCCGAGCAGGAAGCCGTTGTCCGAGGTCAGGATCCAGAGCGTGTTGCGACGGACCTGAGGGCTCACGCTGTCGAGCATCCGGGCGATGCCCTCGTCGACCGCCTGCAGGCTCCGGATGCGAGCCCGGAAGAGGGCGTTGTAGGACTGGCGTTCCTTGACGTTGTCCTCCCACCGTTCTTCGAGGTAGTCGGGCTTGTCGGTCAGGTCGGTCTCGTTGAAAGACGGCTTCCGCGTGGACGGAGCCTCCTCGTCGGGGAACAGGTTCGCGTGCCGCGGTGCCGGTACGGGCGCCTTCCACCGGCCGTTGACGAGCATGTTGTGCGGGGCGACGAAGGACGCCCACATGAAGAACGGGCGCGGGTCCGCTGCCCTGGCGAAGGCGATCGCCCGGTCCGCGACCCAGTCCGCGGTGTACCGGTCGGTGATCCTGTCGCTGCTGCCGTCCTCGCGGACGACGGTGAAGCCGAAGGCCTTGTAGGCCCCGGGGGCGGTGACCCGCCACCGGTCCCAGCCGGCCGGCACGGGGAACTCCTGGGAGTAGCCGTTCATGAACTTGCCCGCCAGGCCGGTCCGGTAGCCCGCCGCCTGGAGCCAGGCGGCGAGGGTGTTGTCCTTGTCGGGGAGGTTGTCGTAGCCGCCGAACCTGCCCTTGTTCACCCAGACGTTCGTGTCCTGCGCGTACTGCCCGGTGATCAGCTGCGCCCTGGCCGGCCCGCACAGCGGGTGCGTGGCGAGCCCGTTGCGGAACTCGGTGCCCCAGCGCTTGAGGCGGCGGAGCGTCCGGGGCATGTACTCGAGATCGGTGTCCGTCGCGTCATCGACGGTGATCAGGACGATGTTCGGCTCGGCCACGCGTCATTCACCCCCGTGCCTTTCCGACTGCCCGTCGCCGTCACGATTCCATGAACGCCGCCGGTGTGACCATGCCTGCCCACCAAGTCGTCGCGCCTTGGGTGGGCGCACTCAGGAGGTGGCTCGGGTGGTCGATGAGTCGTTCGCTCAACTACCGCGACAAACCGCCCAGATTGACGCAGCAGGGTCGACCCCATCAGGCGCGTGGATCAACCGACGAGCGGTGCAGTTGCGACGCCCACGACTGCTGGCAATCACCAGATGAGGCAAGACAGTTGGGGATCTACTACAAGCCACGCCGAAACCGCTCAGCGTCCTCATCCTCTCGCCGAGCGTCCACTTCGTACGATGTCGCGACCTTGCGCAGCAGCGCTGCGGTACGGGGTGCGGTGTCAGCCACCCGCGCCGCGTGCTCGCGGTACTCCTTGGCGAGTTCTGCCTCCAGGACACCACCGTCCTCTAGGCCCCGTGTTGTCACGCCCCGACGGTTGAAGACCTGAAGCGAAAACCCGCGCTCGATTTCGTCGTCTTGTAGATCTTCGAAGAGTTCACGCACGACTTCCCCAGGCCAGACACCATCAGCATCGGGAGGCGTCGAAACCAACACCTGGCCGATGTGATGGCGCCCGACGACAGCGCGATCGCGTTCCTCGAGAAGCGGGAGGACGGTCGAGAGCCACTGTTTGAGCTCTTCAGCGTCCAGAACTCCGTCCGTCAGGCCAGGCGGAACATTCCAGGCGGACAGGAGACCGTACGCATTGCCGGCGAGGGCTTGGCGGGCCTCCAGCTCGATTCCATTGTCCGCGCCCTCCTCATCGTCGCCGGCGTGCGCTCGGTAGACAGTGCAGACCATCTCGACGAAGAATTCAGGGTTGGTCGCAAGCTCTTGCATAAGGGTCTGAGGCTTCGCATCGTGGCCGAGAGCCCTCAGATACGCCCACTCAAGCTGCGCGAGACGAGGCAGGTCGATCTCATCCCGTCTTCGTTCCAATCGCTCAAACAGAGCTTCGAAGTCGTAGGACCGAAGAGCCCCCATCTCTGGATCGTCTTGGTGAGCGAGGAGATTGGACAGCGCATCCATCACAAGCTCGAGAGACGCCAAATGATCCTCGCCCTGGCCTTTGCGCTGATAGATGTTCAGGATGTGGAGCGCAGCGGCATTGCGTCCGACGCCGATCAACCGGCCTGCCACCAACTCGACATATGCGAAATCGGCACCTAGGCCCAACGGTGAAAAATGTTCCCAGAAGAAGGTTTCGACGCTTGCATCTTCGACGGCAATCTCCCATGCCCTGGGGAAATCGCGGGTGGCGAGAAGCAGTCTGCCGAGTTGCGCAGCACTCAGTGCATGGCTGGTGCGTAGTTTGTCTAGCCAGTCCCAACCAGCGTCGCGGAACCTGCGCGCGTAGTACTGGGTGGCCAGTTCGAGTTCCTTCGCGGAATCGGATTCCAGCCGTGGCAGCAGAGGCTCGTCAAAATCCGCACGTGCGCCAGCCAACGCCCAACCGACGGCATGCGAGACCTCGACGACGCGGGCAAGTTCAATGACTTCAGGAAGTCCGCCCTCATCGACGATCGCAGCGATCGCTTCTTCGCGGGCAGCCGCTACAGCTGCGTCGTAGGCCTCGAAGTCATCGCGTCGCCGCGCGTCGCCAACATGTGGATCCCACGACTGGAACAGCCACTCGTGATTGGCCCGAGCCCCCTGCGGTGTGAGGCGATCGATGAACGCGTCCAACTTATTGAGCTCGTCCTCAGGCAGGGCCCACCGAGCATCTTGGAACTCGCGGTGCTTGCCCACGAGGTCGCGCAGTTCATCCCATAAGAGCTTCGTGTCAGATTCATCGAACGACCCGGAGTCGATCTGAGCCTCCAACCCTGAGCGAATCGCCCTCTGGTCATCCGGAGACAGGTCGCTATAGGTCTGGATCAGCTGAACCCAGCGGCTCGGATCAGGTCCGGCATCGGCCACGCAACGCTCTACAACTGCGGCGACGAACTCGATGTACTCGCTGCGGGTGACTCTCAACGTGGCAGGCTTCCAGTCGCGATATCGGGGCGCCCGTGTCGGGAAGTGCACACCGTGCGATTGCGGCAGCATCTCCAGTGCCAGGGACCATGCCACCGCCGAGTGTCGCTTACGGAGAGCGTCGTAGACGGCGAGCCGGCTCGCCATCGGCGCCGCCGTCTCGGGGTGCCACGGGCGGAAGATCGCGGCGAGCGACGCGGCGGGCCGATTGCTGGTTCTCCCGCCAGGATCGATCTCGGCGAATCGCGCCAGAAGGTCGACAGCACGACCGAAGTAGTCAGTCGACCAAGCGATCGTCTCGAGCGCCCAGAGAACTTCCGTGTGCGCCGATGAGGGAGAGAAGAAGCCGTCGTCTTGGTCAGCGAAAAACTCGCGCGCCATTGGGGTATCGCCACGCATGGCAGCACTCAACGCTTCAAGCACGGCCTCTGGCGCCGCTTCAGCTAACAGCGGAAGGTGATCAGCCAGCACCGTCCAGCGTCGACCACTGACGTCGTCGTTCGCAGGCTTGAGAAGGTCGCGCACTGCGTACTCGGCCCAGTCCGCACCACTAGGCCCGCCTGACGTGGTCACTCGATTGCCGTACGCGCCGAGCAGCGCCAAACTCTCAGCTAGCCCCTGGCGTATCGAGGCTGAGTGGACGCGGCGCTTGCCTTCGACGGAGGCCTTCCACCAGCGGTCATCCGGAGCCACATCGAGCGCCGGATCGTCCTCACCGAGGACCTTCTCGACGACATCCTTGAGTCTGGCGAGGTCCTCAGTGTTGACGGACGAGCGAAGCAGGAGCCACGCGTCGACGGGCGAAACCACGTGCCACGTCGATCCGGTAGCGGCTACGAACGGGTCGCCTTCGCGAGCGAGTTGCATCGCCCTCTCGCGCACCGCGTCATAGCCGGCGCCAGCGAGCTCGGCGAGCACGTTCTTGTCGGCGTCTGTCAGGTCCTCCCACCGGCCGACGAGGAGCATCGCTCGGACCGCGCGATCAACAGACTCAACCCAAGGCGGTCGGTGCAATGAGGCCTTCGTGGCGAGGCTTCGCCTGAGCGCCGTCAAGCTGCGTCGAGCCAACTGTCCAAGCCCGCTCGCTTCCTCTTCACCCACGCCCGCAGCCTTGAAGAACTCGGCCACCGCCCCACTCGCCAGAGGATCCAGATTGATGTCGCCGTCGTCTCCTCCAACAGGTACCAAAACGGTATGAGGCGAGCCCTGAGGAAGTTCCTTCGCGAACTCCGGATCTCGGGGAATCAGAATGAGAGGCTGCATGGATTCCGCAAGCCGACGCCAAGTGATGAGTTCGTCGACAAAGACCATGCGCACTAAGACCTGGCCTTCGCCTCGGCGTTCAGCAGCGACCGCGTGCGCCGCCAGGAACGCAGAAATCTCATCTAGGGAAGGTCCAGTGAGCGTTGTGATTCCTGGGCGAGCCAACGCTTCGCTCA
Organism: Nocardioides caldifontis; assembly: GCF_008087345.1. Classification (GTDB taxonomy): domain Bacteria; phylum Actinomycetota; class Actinomycetes; order Propionibacteriales; family Nocardioidaceae; genus Marmoricola_A; species Marmoricola_A caldifontis. The sequence continues at coordinate 1,277,315 of NZ_VHIB01000001.1, forward strand.
ACTGCCGAACGTTTGAGTCTCTGCCCGCCAGGACGAGTTCAGGCTCAAGCGGAGGGGCCGTCTGGGCGAACCACCCACGCCAGAAGGTCTCGGCAGTTTGAAGTCCATAGGGTTCGAGCCCCAACTCTTCTGAGAACCAGGCCCAAGTGACCGGCGCCGACTCAAGCCAAGTCGCTAAGCCCGGATCCACCGACAAGCCCGCTGAGATGGTCGTGAACGACGAAGGGTGCCGGGTGCTGGGGTAGGCGCGTGAGGATTCTCCGGACCTCGCTGTCCGGACGTTCCACTGCTGTGTTGGGTCGCG
>NZ_ML701735.1:0-432999 GCF_008087345.1 Nocardioides caldifontis
CGTGATGGTCCTCGAGGATTCTGTGGAAGGTTGACTCGAAGGATCACGCGGTGGCCGCGCTTCGTTCCGACGTACACGCCGGCGACGATCTCGACGACCGCGCTACACCACTATCGGGGACTCAACTGTCGGCCCCCCGCACTTGCGCTTGTCAGGCATCGTTGGATACCAGGGGTGGGATCTGCTTCGCTCGCGTGACGGTGGACGTTGGGGTGAGTCGCCGAAGCGCGTCTCCCAGGCGAGGTGTGCGCGCTCCCCAGCACGGCCCCGTCGTCCGGCGCGATTCCCAGGACGGCGGGGCCGTCGCCCGACCTCCCAGCCGGGCGCGGCCACGGGCGAGGCTCCGCGCCTCACTCCTCCCAACGTCAGGGACGGAGCCTCGCCGTGGACGGGCTCCACGCACCACGAGCAGGAAAGGCACGCCGCGAGCCGCCCAACCGAGACTGGCGGCTACTCATGCGTACGACAACAGCAGCACGGCGGCATCAACGTCGCCGAGATGCCTTCAGCGCGTCCGTCCGGCGGCGCCGACCAATCAGGTGAGCGGGAGTCACACCGCTCACCGCACCGGCGACGGGCCGTCGCCAAGTCGAGCGGACGACCAGGAGCCCTGCCGGTCATAGACGACGAGGTTGGGGCTTCTCTGCACTCCGGGACGGATGAGCGCGGCTCCCGCGCCGGGTGGGTGGCGGGTGGCGCAGGAGCCGCCGGGCGGGATGCATCGCCCGAAGTCAGGGTTGCGGCTACCTGACAGTAGAGGGGTCTCGTGTGGTCCAGATCACAACGGCCGCTGTCCGGCCTGACACGAGAAGTCGACACAGCTGGAGCGGAGCCCGCATGCACTCGACCCCAGCGGATACCACCTCGACGCCGGACGCCCGCGGGGGTGACATCCGGTCGCCATCCTCTGCGGATCAAGCAGTCGGACGCCGAGGCTCTGGCGAGCCTCAAGTCCCCTTGCGCAGCATCCGAGACTTGCTGTGAGCCCCGCGGCGCGTCCCCCGTCGGCGCGGGGCTCGCTCATCGTCCGATGTCGGCCTGGTCGCTGTCGAGTTCCGGGCACGGCCCTTCCGCGCCATCGAGGTCTTGCGGGCCGGGCCCGTCGTTGCCCGCGGCCCCGTCAGGTTGCTCCTCACGACACCCATTCTCTCCGGAAACCTGCTCGTCAGACGTCTTCGTCCATCTCGCGCACTTCCCGACGGACAACGCGTTGCCGCGGCCACCTGCGAGAGCCCCCGCTGCCCTGCGACCGCGTCGCCCTCGTGCCGCCGGGAGTGTCAGGCGAGCCTGCAGCCGCTCAGCTCGACGCCGAGGTCGCCACCGTCGTCGAACTCGCCGATCACCGTCACCGTGTCGCCCTTGTCGACGGAGGACAGCTCCTTCGTCGACATGCCGTAGCAGTCGACCGTCCAGAGCTCGAAGGTGTCACCGCCGCCGATGCGCAGGATGTACTTCTCGTCGTCGAAGAGCTCGGTGTCGACCTCGTCCACGACGCCGGTCACCTCGAGCGTCTTCCCCTTGTACCTCATGTCGCCGGCGAGCTCGTTGTCCTGGAACTCCTGCACGATCTGGTCCGCGCGCACCTTGATGGGCTTGCTCGGCGGCTTCCTCTCCTGCTTCTTCTCCTCCTTCTCGGGTTCCGGTGCTCGCTCCGGTTCCTCCGCCGTCTCCGACGGTTCCGTCGTCGGTGAGGAGTCGCCCGCCGGCTCGGACGAACGGGCTTCGGAGGTGCTCCCCGCTGCCGTGTCCGAGGTGGAGTCGTCGGTCGACAACGCCGCACCCACGATGCCCAGTCCGCACAGGCCGACGGCGAGGGTGCACGAGGTGATGAACCACCAGCTCGTGTACCAGGGCGTCTTCGGACGTGCACCGGGCGGGCTGACCGGATAGCTCTGCTGCCCGTGGTGCGCGCCGCCGGCGGCCGCCCACGCCTGCGGCGCAGGGATCCAGCGGTGTCCGTCCCACCACCACCGACCATCCGACGACCACTGCGGCGCGGCTCCCTGGGGCCGGTTCCCTGGACCGTTCTGCGAAGGCGTGCTCATGGATGACCCCCCCATTCCGCAAGAGCGAGGCACCGACGTCCTGCTGTACCCCAGGCCCGGCTTCCCCGGCCGGGCTCAGCCGCAAGATAGCAGCGCAGACCGACAGCATTGGTCCCGCGCCACAGGACCGTCTCCCCTGTCCGGGGCCGACCTCCGTTCCTAGCGTGACCTCATCGGCACGGAGGTCGGGGGGTCCATGCGCTCACTGCACGGAGACACGCGGAGGCAGGCCACGACCGGGGCGCGGGTGCTCGCGCTCGTCGCCGCGATGGCCGCAGCGCTCGCCGGGATCGGGACCGCGTCACCCGCCGCGGCTGTCGACCCGGACGTGGTGATCACGATCAACCCGACGACCACACCGTTGTCGGTCTACTTCGACGTCGACGAGTCATGGCCGCCCCCCGGCACCTCGTTCATCGCCACGACGATGAGCGGGACGATCGAGAGCTGCCCCGCGGACAGTGGCGTGACCCGTCGGGAGATGTACTTGACGCAGGACGGCCACAGCGCCTGGTGGACGGTCGGCGGCGCCAAGGGCGCCTGGGACTGGGACTGCTCATGGGGCCCGGACATCTCGATGCAGTTCGCGATGGACCCGGCGCACCCGCTCCACCCCGGACCGGCGACCGCGACGATCGAGCTGTGGGGCGACGACCCCGACGAGCCGGTCGCCCGGGTGACCCGGACGGTGACGATCCCGGCCTCCGCCCCCACGGTGCCGACGAAGGTCACGGGAGCGATGACCTCCGGCACCAGCGCCCGGATCAGCTGGAGCCCGCCGGTCGTCGACGGCGGGCCGACGATCTCCGGTTACCGCGTCGCCCGCGACGGAGGTACGGCGGGCGGCAGCGGGTGGTCCACCACCGTCCCGGGATCCGCCCGGTCGCACACCTTCAACAACCTGAGGGCCGGCAGCACCTACGCCCTCTCGGTGGCAGCGGTGAACGCCAACGGCACCGGCCCGACGACGACGATCACGGTCGAGGCGGGCACGCCGGGCACCCCGACCTCCGTCACCGTCCGCTCGACCGCGGGCGGGACGGCGACGCTGAGCTGGGCGCCGCCGACCACGACGGGCGGTTCGGCGATCACCGGCTACCGCGTCAGCCGCGACGGCGGCTGGTTCGACAGCGTTCTCCCGTGGGCGACCACGGTGTCGGCGAGCACCCGTTCCCTGACCTTCCGCAACCTCTCGCCCGGCGAGTACTACACGTTCTCGGTCGCTGCCACGAACCGCACCGGCACCGGGTCGCCGAGCTCGGTCTCCGCCTTCCCGGTCGCCCCGCCGAGCGCGCCGCGGATCGGCACCGCGTCGGCGGGCACGGCCGGCAGGCCGATCACCGCCACGGTCCGGTGGAGCCCCACCTCGGGCGGCTCGTCGGTCACCGGGTACGTCGTCCGCGCGCTACGGATCAGCGGCGGGATCGTCGTCGGCACCACCACGGCGACGGTCGGCCCCGGTGCGACGTCCCACGTCATGACCCTCCCGAGGACCGGCAACTACCGGTTCACCGTCCAGGCCACCAGCCTGGCCGGCTCCAGCCCCCAGTCGGCCCGCTCGAACCTCGTCGCCGGCCGCTGACCCGCACCTCCGCGGGACGTAGGTCACGAAAAGTCAACGAGGCGCGCCGAAAAAATGGTTGAACCAACCACAAGTGGGGTAGACCAGGCAGCGGTGGGGTTGGACGGATTGGAGGATCCGGATGACCCAGCAGGACAGCGTGACGGAAATATGCGTGGCCGTGTCGGCCTCGCCGTTCAACCGGATCCATCTTGCCGCCCCGGGGGGAGCGACGCCAGGCGGGACCGCTCTCTGTGGTGCCCGCATCCGCGGCAGCGAACGCGTACGCCGCTTCCTGGTCGCCGGGTGCGCCGACTGCGCCCGCGAAGCCGTGGCCAGCGGGGTCCTGGCGGCAGCCGACCGCACGGGAGCAGTCAGCCTCGGCCGGTTCACCTCGGTGGCGTGGCAGGGCGGTCCGGTCGACTGAGTCCTACTCGCACGCCCATCCGTCGCCGTCGGCGTCGAGCCCGTGGAGGTCGTCACCGGTCACCCTGACCGGTCCGCCGACGTCGCCGCAGTCCACGTCTGGAGGGTACGGCGGCACGCAGGGGTCGTACCCGGGCGCGCACCGGCCCCCGCCGGACCGAGGTGGCGCGTCCAGCAGCCCGCGCGGCTGGCGGCAGCCGAGGTCGGGCGAGCGTCGGTCCACCCGGACGTACCTCGGCTCCCGCGGGTGGAACCCGTAGCCGTCGCGCGAGTCGTAACGCGCCACCGCCAGCCCGCGCCGGAGGAGCACCAGCCCGGCGTCCACACCGTCCACGTCGACGTACCGCAGCAGCCGGCCGTACCGGTCGCGGTCCTCGTCGGTCCGGCCGAGCGTCACCCGCTTCCCCACCACGAGCCGGGAGAGCACCCGCGACGCCCGGTCGTGGCCGCAGTCCCCTGCCTCCGGGGTGTCGATGCCCGCGAGCCGGACCCGTCGGCCGTCGGCGAGGTCGAGGGTGTCGCCGTCGACGACGTGCACGACGAGGACGGTGCGCTGCGGCTTCTGGGGCCGTTCGGGCTTCCGGGGCCGCTCCTCCGGTCGCTCCGGTCGCTCCGGTCGCTCCGGTCGCTCCGGTCGCTCACGGCGCGGCCGCTGCCGCGGTTGCCGCGTCGGCTCGGTCTCGGCGGTGACCTCCCGCTCGGAGGACCGCCCGGCGCGCGGCTCGTCGGTGACCGGGGTGCACCCTACGAGGGCGACGGCGACCACCAGCAGAAGGACGGCGCGCAGCCGGGAGCTCACCTCGCCGCGCGACGTCCGACGCCGGCACCCCGACGCGCGTTGCGCAGCCTGCGAAGCCGCTTGACCAGCAGCGGGTCGTGCTCGAGGGCCTCGGGCCGGTCGAGCAGCGCGTTGAGGAACGGGTGGTACTCCCCCATCGTCATCCCGACCTGCTCGCGGACCGCCTCGTCCTTGGTCGGGGCGTGCTTCCACCAGCCCCGCTCGAGCTCCAGCACCCTGCGCTCGCGGTCGCTGAGGCCGCCGCGGTCCCCCTGCGTCATGCCGTGCATCGGTCCCATTGTGCGAGGCGTCCCCGGACCCGGCCAAATCAACGGTGCCGGTCAGCGCGGTGCCGGTCAGCGCGGTGCCGGTCAGCGCGGTGCCGGTCAGAGCAGGACCTCGTGGACATAGGCGTCGATCTCGCCGATCAACGCGTCCTTGCCGGGCCGGTCGAGGAACGACGCCTCCACCGCGGCCCGGGCGAGCCCCGCGATCCCTTGTTCGTCCAGGTCGAGCAGGGTCGCGGCGATGTCGTACTCGCGGTTCAGGTCGGTGCCGAACATCGGCGGGTCGTCGCTGTTGACCGTCACGAGCGCCCCAGCCGCGTACATCTCCTTGATCGGGTGCTCGTCCAAGGTCGCCACCGCCCGGGTGGCGATGTTCGACGTCGGGCACACCTCGAGCGGGATCCGGTTCTCGACCAGGTGGGCGAGCAGGGCCGGGTCCTGGGTCGAGGAGGTGCCGTGACCGATGCGCTCGGCACCGAGCTCGCGGATGGCGTCCCAGACGGTCTCCGGACCGGTCGTCTCGCCGGCGTGCGGGACCGAGTGGAGGCCGGCTGCCCGCGCCGCGTCGAACGCGGGCTTGAACTGCGGGCGCTCCACCCCGATCTCGGGGCCGCCGAGCCCGAAGCCGACGAGGGTGGGCGGCGAGACGGGGAGGTACTCGACGGTGGCGGTGGCCGCCTCGACACCGAACTCGCCGGGCACGTCGTAGATCCAGTGCAGCCGCACGCCGTGGTCACGCTCGGCAGCCACCCGGGCGTCCTCGATCGCCTCGACGAACGCCTCGATCGGCACCCCGGCCATCACGTTCGTGTACGGCGTGCAGGTCAGCTCGGCGTACCGGATGTTCTGCGCCGCCATGTCCGCGGCCACCTCGTAGGTGAGCATCCGGACGTCCTCGGGGGTCCGCACCAGGTCGACGACCGCGAGGTAGACCTCGATGAAGTGCGCGAAGTCGCGGAAGGTGAAGAACGCCCGCAACGCGTCGAGGTCCGACGGCACCGTGCCCGGGTGCCGCTCCGCGAGGGCCGCCACGATGCGCGGCGAGGCCGAGCCCACGTGGTGCACGTGGAGCTCGGCCTTCGGCAGCCCTGCGATGAAGTTGGTGTACGGCGACGTCATGCCGCCCAGTGTCGCGGAACCGGGTCAGGCGACCTTGAAGGCGCGGCGGGCCACGCCCTTGCTGTAGTGGGCGTCTCCGGAGTAGCGGACGACGAGCTTGTGCTTGCCCTTGGTGAGCTTCGGCAGCGTCACCGTGGCGCGGCCGCCGACGAGCTTGGCGGACTTGCGGACGACGACCTTCTTGCCCTTCTTCACCACGACCTTGAACTGGCCCTGCGGCAGCCCGGCCTTCCGCTCCACGCGGGCGACGAGCTCACCACCGGCCTTGCGCGTCGGCGCGACGAAGTACGGGATGTCCACCTTGGCGGCGGTCGCCTGCTGCGCGACCGCGGACGCCGGAGCGACCGGGGCGGCCTGGGCGGCGGGCATCGAGACGACGCCGACCGTGAGGGCGGCGGAGAGCACGGCCGTCGCGGCACGACGGGTGAGGGTGAGCATCGAGGTCAGCGCCTTCCTTCGAGTTCGGTCGCTCCTGGGATCGGCCGCCGCGGGGGTGCACTTGAGCACGACCCCGCGGCGGTCCAGACCAGCCCCTACCGGCTCAGCGTGCTGTCGGTTCACTTCACATTGAAGCGCTTCTTCGTGGAGCCCTTGAGGTGGCCGGCGTCGCCGAGGTACTTCGCGGTCAGCACGTAGGTGCCCTTCTTCAGCTTCGGCAGCACCACGGAGACGCGCCCCTTGGCGAGGTGGCCGCGCTTGGTCGCGACAGACTTCTTGCCCTTCTTCAGCACGACCTTGACGGCGCCCTTCGGCTCGCCGGTGAACGGCGAGGAGACCCGGACGGCGACCGAGCCCTTCTTCCCGGGCTTCGGCTTCACCAGCTTGTTCACCGCGACGGTGGCGCCCCGCTTGACCGCCTTGCCGAAGGAGACGTCGAACGGCAGTGGCGGCTTGGCGTCCTGCATGCCGGCGCAGCCGGTGCTGTAGAAGTGCGCCTGCAGCGAGGCCGGCATCTCCTTGACGAACGCCGCGGGCCACGAGCCCCACCAGCCGGTCGCGCCGCCCGCCGCCGAGCAGCTGGTCGTCTGGCCGTCGATCCCGGCCGTCACGCCCTGGTAGTCGGGGGTCACCCGGAAGCCCCGCGCGGTGAAGCCGCTCAGGTCACCGGCTCCGAAGGTCATCAGCACGACGCGGCCGAGGTCCTTCGCCGGGACGGTGCCTCCGTCGCGGTCCTCGCCGGCGGAGGTCTGCACCCGCATCGTGACGTTGCCGGAGCCGTTCTTGCGGACGGTGAGCACCGGGTCGGTGTAGGTCTCGCTGGGCACGCCGAACATCGCCGGGTACGCCGCGACCGTGTAGCTGCCCTCCCAGGTCAGCGTGGTGGCGCCGGTGGCCGGGTCGACCGTGCCCTCGCCACCGGTGAACTTGACCGCGGTGACGTCGGTGACGTCGGCCGGCAGCGACGTCGCCGGGGTCGGGGCGACCTTGTACTCGGTCTGCGTGGCACCAGGAAGCACGTGGGCGTCACCGGTCGCGCCATTGATCGTCCAGGGGGCGAGTGTGCCCTTCTGCGCGTAGCCGCTGATCCCCCAGGTGAACGTCGCGCCGTCGACCCTGGTGGTGGCGGCCTGGGCGGTGGTGGGGGCGGCGGCGAGCACGCCGGCACCCAGCGCGGAGGCCGCGAGCAGCGCCGCGCCCCTCCGGGCGCGGTGGCTGGTGGATCGAGAATCGAACCCAGTGGTGGGCATGGTCGTCCTTTCGTCGGAGCCGCCCCGGAGCGGGGTCGGCAGGGCAGGCGGACCCACCGGACGTGGGCTCGCGCGGTTGGTGCGGGTGCGAAGGGGTGGCTCGGGCGCGGCCGGCTCAGCCGGGGCGCCGTAGCGGGAGGGCGAGCGCGGCCGCCGTCAGCAGCAGCCCGACGCTCCACGGCCACAACGGAGCGCGCCGTTCCGGCGCGCTCGCGGGCGCCAGCTCGGGCGCGGCCTGGCGGACCGCGGTGTACGGCGCGGCGACGGGCACCGCTTCCTCGCGCGTACGGGCGTTCGGGCTGGGGCTGGAGCCCGTCGCGGTGGAGGTCGGCGGGGCCGCCGGGGTCGGTTCGTCCGTCGCGGGCGCGGTCGGCGTGGTCGGCGGGCTCGGGCTCGTCGGGTCGGGACCGGGACCGGGCGGTGGCACCAGCTCGGGCTCCTCGACCGGCGGCGTCTCCTCCGGCTGCTCCTCACCGGGCAGCGGTTGGGGGTCGGCCGCGTCCCAGCTCACGGTGACGGGGAGCGGGACCTTGAAGCGGTCGGTCGAGGAGCCGGTGGAGTAGAAGAACGGGGCGACGCCGAGCCGCTCGGCGTGCCGGAGGAACGAGGCGGGGAAGGCGCCCCAGGCGCCGGTCCGGGTCTGCGCGACCTCGTCGCCCGAGGGCGTGTGCCGGACCCGGAGGTACGCCGGGGTGGCGGAGAACCCCTTCTCCCCCGCGAGGTCGGCCTCCGGCAGCTCGGCCAGGGTGACCCGCTGGCCCGCCACCTCCTCCCAGGTCCCGGTGTCGGTGCGGTCGCCGGCGAACTCGCTCACCACCGCGGTGAGCCGCCGGCCCGAGGGCGTCACCTCGAGGACCGGGTCGGCGACGTAGAACATCGTCATGCCGGAGTAGTAGAGGACGGTGAACGAGCCCGACCACGAGATCGTCGCGGTGCCCGCGACGGGGTCGACCTCGCCCGTGCCCCCGTCGATCACGACCTGGTGCTGGCTGAACCTCGCCTCGCCCGCCGAGCCCAGAGGGGCGCCGTCGGGGGTGGTGGTCAGCCCCGCCCAGGTCGCGGTGGCGTAGCTGCCGTCGGGCCGCTGCTTCTCGATCCGCACCGCACCGGCCGTCGCCGACCAGTCCTGCTGGCGCAGCGTCCTGCCGCCGCCGCCCGGGTCGGGGACCTTGCCCGCGGAGAAGAAGTTGGTGGTGCCGGGAGCGTGCGCGGTGTTGTTGGACTCGTTGTTGAGCCCCCACCGCAGCTGGGCGTCCGTGACCGTCAGGACCCCGTCGGGGACCTCCTCGGCCGCGGCCGACGTCATCGAAGTCAGTGCGACAAGAACAGTGGCGACGAGCGCGGCGGCGCGGCTCCTGGTCACGACGCCACCGCCCGGCGCCGCCGGATCACGGGGAACACGCCCCTGGCGACGGTCAGGCCGACGGCGAGCCCGAGCACGCCTGCGGAGACCGCGAGGAACACCACGGCGCCGACGCTCCACTCCTCGGTGGTGGTGGTCGTCGGCGTGCTGCGGGTGTCGGCCGCGGTCGCGACCTCCGCGTCGCCGGCGGCGACCGGGAAGCCGAGCTCGGCGGTGCGCCCCGACGTCGCTCCGGTGACCTGGAGCGTGTGGGTGCCGACGCCCACGTCGGCAGGGAGCGGCAGCACGCCGGCCAGGTCGCCGGCGGCGCTCGCGGTCAGCGGCCCGACGGCTGCGACGCCGTCGTCGAGGGACGCGACGACCTGCTCACCGGGCTGCAACCCGCGCGCGGTGAAGGTGAGCACCCGCCCCTCGACGGCGGTGGCCCGGTCGACGGTGACCCGGAGGGCGCCCGTGCCCTTCCCGCCTCCCCTCCCGCCGGCCTCGCCGCCGGCGGCCTCCGGGTCGTCGGTGATGCCGTCCGTCCCCGGCGTGCCCTGCTCCGTGGTGCCGGTGTCCTCCTCGGTGGTGTCACCCGAGCCGCCGGCGTCGTCACCCGGGGTCTGGCCCTGCAGCGACGCGAACCGCACCGGCGTGAAGGTCTCGTTGCGCGCGTTGACGACGCCGTGGGCACCGATCGTGATGATCCCGCAGGTGACCTTGCGGCAGTCGACCGTGCCGCCGGCCGTGTCGAACACCGCGCCTGGCACGACGAGCTCGACGGTGAACCGCCCGTCCGCGGTCATGGTGCCGCCGTTCGCGGACCCCGCGGTGTCGCTGCCGGGGAACGCGACGTACCGCTGGAATCCGGCGTTCTTCTTCGACTGGCTGTCCGGCACGTACTTGTAGTCGGTCCCGGAGGCGCCGCCCTGCGACGGCTTCCACGCCCCGCCGCCCCGGACCCAGCCGAACATCACGTAGACGCCGCCGAACCCGCCCTCGACCGACTGGAAGCCGCTGGCCCGCAGCGTCAGCGTGGTGGCGTACGTCGGATCGGCGACCGGGTCGCCGTTCGCGTTGCCCACGTCGATGCGCCCTGCGGCGGTCGCCGGCGGTGCGGTGAGCACCGCTGCCAGGACGGCGAGCAGGAGCAGCAGGGGAAGGCGCCTCACGGTCGTGCCTCCTCGGACGGTACGGCGGTCAGGGTGCGGGGTCGGGCCGGCCCGCCCCGCTCGGGGAGCACGAGGAGCGCGCCGGTGGTGGGGTGGCGGAGGACCTCGACCGGGTGCTCGTAGACCTCGGCCAGCAGCGCGGCGTCGAGGACCTGCTCCGGGGTGCCGAGCGCGGCGACTGATCCGCGGTGGAGCAGGCAGATCCGGTGGGCGTACGCAGCGGCGAGCGAGAGGTCGTGGAGGACGACCACCACGGCGTGGGCGGCGGCGGCGAGGTCGGCGCTGTGGCCGAGGACGACCTCCTGGTGCTGGAGGTCGAGGGCTGCGGTCGGCTCGTCGAGGAGCAGCAGCGACGCCTGCTGCGCGAGGGTGCGGGCGAAGGAGGTGCGGGCCTTCTCGCCGCCGGAGAGCGTCGGGAACGCCCGGTCGGCCAGCGGGAGCACGCGGGCGGTGCGCATCGCCTCGTCGACGACGTGGTCGTCGAGCTGCTCCTCGTCGTGGCCGCGCCACGGGTGGCGTCCCATGGCGACGACCTCGCGGGCCCGGAACGGGAACGAGAGGTGGTGCTCCTGGAGGAGGACGGCGCGGCGTCGGGCCAGCGCGGCCACGGGTGTCCGGCCGAGCGGCCGGCCGTCGAGGTGGACCGTGCCGGCCGTCGGGGTGATGTCGCCGGCCAGCACCGACAGCAGCGTCGACTTGCCGGCGCCATTGGGGCCGACCAGCGCGAGCACCTCACCGGCGCGGACGTCGAGGTCGACGTCGCGGACCACGGGGTTGCCACCACGGTCCACGCGGACCCTGCGCGCCTCCAGCACGGTGCTCGTCCCGGCGCTCATGCCCACCCTCCCGCGGAGCGGCGCGCGCGGCGCAGCAGCCAGAAGAAGAACGGCCCGCCGACGAGCGAGGTCAGCATGCCGATCGGGAGGTCGGCGTAGTCGACCAGCGTGCGGGCTCCGAGGTCGGCCCAGAGGAGCAGTGCCGCGCCGCCGAGGGCGCTGGCCGGCACGAGCACCCGGTGGGCGGGACCCGTCACCATCCGCACCAGGTGCGGCACGACGAGCCCGACGAAGGCGATGATCCCGGCGAAGGAGACGGCTGCCGCGGTGAGCACGGCGACGGTGACGATCGCCCCGAAGCGGGTGCGCTCCACGTGCACCCCGAGGTGGCGGGCGGGGCGCTCCCCCAGCGCCAGCAGGTCGAGGCGGCGTGCCAGCGCGAAGGACGCCAGGAGGCCGACCGCGAGGAGCGGGGCCACCACGCCGACGTACGGCCAGCGGGTGCCGTTGAGGCTGCCGAGCTGCCAGAAGACGATCTCCTCGCGGGCCTGGGTGTCGGCCAGGAAGAGCAGGAACGCGAGCGCGGCGCCGGCGACGGCGTTGACCGCGATGCCGGTCAGGACCAGCGTCACGACCTCGGTGCGGCCGTCGGCCAGCGAGAGGACGTAGACCAGCGTGGTGGTGAACAGCCCGCCGAGGAACGCGAACAGCGGCGTCGTCCAGGTGCCGAGGAGCGTGACCTCGAAGGCCATCGCGGTGGCCGCCGCCGCAGCGGCGCCCGCCGACACCCCGACCACGCCGGGCTCGGCGAGCGGGTTGCCGAAGACCCCCTGCATCAGGGCGCCGGCGCAGGCGAGGGCAGCGCCGACGAGGAGCGCCATCGTCACCCGCGGGAACCGGACGGTCCACAGCGTCGCGTCGCCCTGCGGGTGCGTCGGCATCGGGCCGAGATCGATCCCGGCGCGGTGGAGCAGCGAGCCGAGGACCTCGTCCGGAGGCACCGGCAGCTGGCCGGACCCCGCCGCGACGAGCACCCCGGCGCCGAGCGCCACGGCGAGCACCAGGAACAGCACGCCGGTCCGGCCCCGACGCGGGCCGCGTCCGGCCGGCACGTCCGCGGGCGCAGCCGCCGGGGCCGGGGGCCGGGAGGCCACGTGCGCGGTCACAACGCGTCCGGGGCGTAGATCGCGACCGCGAGGGCGTTGAGGACCGCCGCGGTGCGCGGGCCGAACCCGAGGATCTGGCCGTCGGGCATGTCGACGACACGGCGGTTCTTCCCGGCCGGCGTCTGGGCCAGGGCGGGGAACCGCTCGAGCAGCCCGTCGACGCCGCCGACCGACTCGAGCCCCTTGCTCATCATCAGGACCAGCTCCGGCTGCGCGGCGACGAGCCCCTCGTCGTTGAGCGGCTTCATGCCGTCCCAGCCGATCTCGGCGCTCACGTCGTAGCCGCCGATGGCCTCGATGAGGCTGTCGGCGCCGGAGCCGCCGCCGAGCATGTAGTAGACGCCGCTCTGACCGCGTGCGTAGAGGAAGACCGTGCGCAGCTTCTCCTGCACGGTGTCCGGCGCGACGGCGTCGATGGCCGCGCGGACGTCGTCGACCTCGGCGCCGACGCGGCGAGCGAGCTGCCTGCCGGCCTCGGGCACGCCGAGGGCGGCGGCGACCTGCTCGATCAGCGGCACGACGCCCTCGAGGCTGCGCTCGGGGTCGACCACGACCACCGGGATGCCGGCCTCCCGCACCTGCAGCACGACGTCCCACGGCCCCAGCGAGGTGTCGGTGAGCAGCACGGTGGGGTCGAGCTCGAGGATCGCCTCGGCGTTCAGCTCGTGGCCGTTGTGGGTGACGACGGGGCGGTCGGCGATGTCGGGGAAGGTCGAGGAGACGTCACGGCCGACGACCTGCTCGCCCAGGTCGAGCTCGAAGACGGTCCGCGAGAGAGTGCCGTTGAGGTCGAGTGCCAGGATGCGGTTCGTGTCCTCGACGGTGACCTCGGTGCCCTGGTGGTCGGTGACGGTGGCGGGCAGCCGCTGCTCGGGCGAGTCGGTCACGGGCTCGACCGGCTCCTCCGGCAGCGCGACGCTGCTCCCTCCGGTCCACGCCTTCGGGTCGTCGACCGGGTCGACCTCGGCGATCGGCGGAGCGGTCGCCGCCCCGGTGGACGTCCCGGTGGACCCGTCGGTGGTCCCCGTGGCGGTGCCGCCGCAGCCGGCGAGCGCCACGACCGCGACCGCCGCCGCGAGCCGGACCGGACCCTGCTTCAACTCTGCCGCCTCAAGATAGGTTAGCCTTCCCTAACTGAGGGGACCCTAACATCACGAACCGGAGTCGATGCCACATGACCGCCGCCACAGTCGACGAGACCACCGCCCAGCAGCCGCTCTCCGCGCTCCTCCGCGAGGGGTCGCGGACCGAGCACGAGGCCGCCGAGAGCGAGACCTTCGTGAGCGAGCTGCTCGCCGGTCGTGTCGAGCCGGCGGCGTACCTCGCCTTCCTCCTCCGGCTGGTCGCGGTCTACCGCGCGCTGGAGTCGGTCGGCGCCACGCTCGCCGCCGACCCGGTGGCCGGTCCGGTCGTCGACCCGGCGCTCCACCGTGGCCCGGCGCTCGCCGAGGACGTCGCGCACTGGTGGGTCGCGGCGGGACGGGCGCCCCACGCGCTCGACCTGGACCTCGCGGTCGCCGACGCCGTCGCGCAGAGCCCCGCCACCCGTGCGTACGTCGACCGGGTGCACGCCTCCGCGTCCTGGGGCGGGCTCTACGTCGCCCACCACTACACGCGCTACCTCGGCGACCTGTCCGGCGGGCAGGCGATGGGGCGGGTCCTCAGCCGCACGTTCGACCTGGAGCACGGCGAGGGCGTGCGGTTCTTCTCCTTCGACGCGGTGCCGAAGACCAAGCCCTACAAGGACCGCTACCGCGCCCGGCTGGATGCGCTCCCCGTGGACGCGGCCGGCCGCGACCGGATGCTGGCCGAGGTGCGGGCGGCGTTCGCGCTCAACGGCGCGATCTTCCAGGAGCTCGACGCGACGCTACCCGGCCGCCGCGCCTGAGCCTGTCCACCCGGACAGTAAGGTCGTCCGGGTGAACGACCGGCTGGTGTGGATCGACTGCGAGATGACCGGGCTGGACCTCGAGCGTGACGCGCTCATCGAGGTCGCGGCCCTGGTCACCGACTTCGAGCTCAACGTGCTCGGGGACGGCGTCGACGTGGTCATCAAGCCACCGGCCGAGGCGCTGGAGCAGATGGACGACTTCGTCCGCGAGATGCACACCACCTCGGGGCTGCTCGAGGAGCTCGACCACGGGATGACCGTGGCCGAGGCCGAGGAGCAGGTCCTCGCCTACATCCGGCAGCACTGCCCCGAGGGGAGCCGGCCGCCCCTGGCGGGCAACACGATCGGCACCGACCGGATGTTCATCGCCCGCGACATGGGCCAGCTCGAGACGTTCCTGCACTACCGCGTCGTCGACGTCTCCTCCATCAAGGAGCTCGCCCGGCGCTGGTACCCGCGCGCGTACTTCAACGCTCCTGCCAAGCACGGCAACCACCGGGCGCTGGCGGACATCCGGGAGAGCATCGAGGAGCTGCGTTACTACCGCGCCGCCGTCTTCGTCCCGCCCCCGGGCCCCGCGTCGGCCGAGGCCAAGGAGCTCGCCCAGCAGCACGGTGGCTCGCTGAGCACCCCGTCCACCGACCCGGGTCCCGGTGAGGGGACGCCCTGACAGCAGGTATGCTGTCTCCTCGTTGCCCGGTCCGCCGGGCTTCGTCATGGTGGATGTAGCTCAGCTGGTAGAGCGCCGCGTTGTGGTCGCGGATGTCGCGGGTTCGAGTCCCGTCATTCACCCCAAGTAGCGCGCATCGCGTCAGCCGGACAGCGCAGCAGGACCCGCCGCTTCCTGTGTGCGCTCCCACGCCTCTTCTGCAGTCAGCGCGGACGCCGGCGAGGACCACATGGTCGGCGCCGCGTACCGTTGCTCGTGGTGCGCCGGGAAGTCTGGTCGGCAGCGACGACCCCGACCCCGAAAGAGGCAACCGTGACCGCACCACGCAGCCGCCCGACCCGCGTGCTCACCCGCGGCTCGTTCAGCGAGTCCACCAGGATCAGCGAGATCCTGCGCAAGGAGACCGTCGGCGGCGCGCTCCTGCTCCTCGGCACCGTCCTCGCCCTGGTGTGGATCAACTCTCCAGCCGGTGACTCTTATTCCGCGCTGAGGGACCACACCGTCGGCCCTGAGTCACTCCACCTCGACCTGTCGCTCGGCACGTGGGCCGCCGACGGGCTCCTGGCCATCTTCTTCTTCGTCGTCGGACTCGAGCTCAAGCGGGAGTTCGTCGCCGGCGACCTCCGCGACCCGGGCCGTGCCGCGCTGCCCATCCTCGCGGCGCTCGGAGGCGTCGTGGTCCCGGCCCTCATCTACGTCCTGGTCAATCTGAACACCGGGGGCGGCGCGCTCGACGGCTGGGCCATCCCGACGGCCACCGACATCGCCTTCGCGCTGGCCGTCCTGGCCATCATCAGCACGCACCTGCCGACCGGGCTACGCACGTTCCTCCTGACCCTCGCCGTCGTCGACGACCTGGTCGCAGTCACCATCATCGCGGTCTTCTACACCGCCGAGCTGGACCTTCTTCCGCTCGCGGCCGCCGTGGTGCCGCTGGGGCTGTTCGCGCTCGCTGTGCAGCGTCGTGTCCGTTCCTGGTGGTTGTTGCTCCCGTTGGCGGCCGCGACATGGGTGCTCATCCACGAGTCGGGTGTCCACGCCACCGTTGCCGGAGTGCTCCTCGGCTTCACGGTCCCCGTCATCCGTTCGGCTGCCGCCGGCGGACCTCAGGCCGGTCCGGGGCTCGCCGAGCACTTCGAGCATCGTCTCCGCCCCATCTCGGCCGGCGTCGCCGTGCCGATCTTCGCGTTCTTCGCCGCCGGCGTGGAGATCGGCGGCCTGAGCGGGCTGACCGAGTCACTGAGCGATCCGATCGCACTCGGCATCATCGCCGGACTGGTGCTCGGCAAGCCGATCGGAATCCTCGGCACTGCCTGGCTCACCGCTCGCTTCACGCACGCCAGCCTCGACGACGAGCTCAGCTGGCTCGACGTGCTCGGCGTGGCACTGCTCGGCGGGATCGGGTTCACCGTCTCCCTGCTCATCGGCGACCTTGCGTTCGGCGCCGGCAGCACGGCCGACGACCACGTCAAGGTCGGCATCCTGGTCGGGTCCCTGACCGCCGGGGCGCTCGCTGCAGTGTTGGTGAAGTCGCGGGACCGGGTCTACGAGCGCATGGCTCTGGCCGAGAGCGTCGACCTCGACGCCGACGGGGTGCCCGACGTGTACCAACGGCCACGACGGGATGGGACAGAGGAACCTGGAGCGGACCGCGACTCGTGATCGTCGCTCGGTGTTCTCACACCGTCACGGAGCGGTCAGGACCGGGGAGCCATCGCCCCGGTCACGTGGCAGTTCTGCTCGTTGTAGTGACAGGCCATGCAGAGCGACGCCATCGGCAGGATGTCGAGACGTTCGGCATCGAGGGATCGCGCACAGGTGACGCACGTGCCGTAGGTTCCGTCCTCCAGGCGAGCAAGGGCCGCCTCCACCTCCGACAGCGCCGCGAGCGCGGAGGTGCGCAGCACCTTCCGCACGCTCTCGTGTCGGGGGTCGGCCGCCGGGTCGGAGTCCAGGTCGGCGAGCTGCGCCAGGCGGAACCGCCGCTCCTCCCGGAGACGTCTCCACCGGTCGGCGTGGTCGGCGGCGTAGCCAGGCACTGCGTCGTTCGTGGCGGTGGTGGGCTCGGTCGCCGTCATCGCGATCACTCCTCGGGCCGGTCGTGCCTTCCATGGTGTGGGACGTCCCTGCCGCATCACAGAGGCGGGCTCGGCCAACTGTGGCGCAGGAACGTTGCCGGAGCCCGGCAGCCAGGAGTGGTCCCACCGGTCGTCACACGAGGAGGCTGAGCTGATGTCGTCGCAGGAGCGCAGGGCCCTCCCCGGCGAAGTCCGCCGGCAGGCCGACGACGTCGCCGCCCTGATCTCGGACCTCGTCGACCGGGCGACGAGGGGGACGGGAGTCAACACGTCCGAGCACGTGGCCATGGTCCATGCCGCCGGGGTCAGAGCAGCGGAGGTCGGGCTCAGCGCAGGCGAGGCTGTGGAGCTCTACCTGTCGGTGGTGCTCGACGCCCGAGGTGACGCCGACGCGTGGAGCGGGGAGGCACTCCTGGCGGCCCTGCGCGACGCCATCCCAGTCCTCGTGCAGGCGCACCAGAGCGCCGGCCAGACGATGGTGCGCCAGCAGGCCGTGGCACGCGTCGAGTTCATCGACGACCTCCTGCGCGGCGACGCCGACATCGCCAGCCTGGTGCAACGGGCCGAGCCCTTCGGCCTCGATCTCAGCGCGTCGCACCAGGTGGTGCTCGCGACGCCCACGGCCGCGCGGCTGGTGGAGGACCGCGACCAGAACAGCTTCAACAGGACGGTCCTCGAGCGGTACGGCGACCGCGGCGTCCTCGTCACCACGAAGGCCAACCACCTGGTCGCCGTGCTCCCGGTGCGGGCCGGTCGCGACGTGGACGAGCCGGCACGGGAGCTCCAGGAGAACCTTCGACGCACCGAACCGCGGCGATCCTGGCGGTTCGCCGTGGGAAGGCCGTACGCCGGCCCCTACGGCGTCGCGCGCTCCTACCAACAGGCTCGCGAGGCGATCGTCCTGGCCGAACGGTTGCACCCCGAGGACGACATGGTGCCGACCAGGGACCTGCTCATCTACCGCGTGCTCGGCCGCGACCGCGCCGCGCTGGCCGACCTCGTGGAGACGGTGCTGACACCGCTCACCCGAGCACGAGGCGGTCCGGAACCGTTGATCGACACGCTCGAGACGTACTTCGCGACCCGCGAGGTCGCCACCGAGACCGCTCGCCGACTGCACGTCTCGGTCCGGACCGTCACCTACCGGCTCGCTCGCATCACCCAGCTGACGGAATACGACCCGTCAGTGCCGACCCAGCGGTTGACCCTGCAGGCAGCCATCGTCGGTGCCAGGTTGCTCCCTTGGCCGGCGTCGGAGCAGAAGTAGCAGTCGGCCCCTCCATGTCCCACAACCGCTCCGGGAGCGGCAGGCGCTGTCGCCCGAGCCGAGGCCGAGTCGCAGGTCCGCCCACGGGCGGATGCGCAGCGACAGAGGGGCGTCTAGGGTCCCGGCGTGCCACCTGACCTGACGCCACCCGAGCCACCGCTGCCGCGGTGGCGGCTCGGACCACGCGGCCGCGTCTGGTTCGACGCGCTCCTGGTGGTGGCCCTGGCGACGCCGATCGCGTCGTTCCCGCTCGTCGGGCTCACCGCCGTCACGGTGGTGCTGGCGCTCGCGCAGGTGCTGCCGCTGCTGTGGCGGCGCGAGCGGCCGGTCGGCTCCTTCGCGGTGATCGCCGCTGCGAGCGCCCTGCAGGCGGTCGCGATCGACGTGCCGCTGTGGAGCCAGGTCGCGTTCCCCGTGGCGACCTACTCCGTCGTCCGCTACGCGAAGCCGGTCTGGGGCTGGGTCGCGCTGGGCGTGGGGCTGGCCGGTGCCGTCGTCGCCGGCCTGGACTGGACGGCGTCGTACGCCGGCTCCCGCACCGCGGCGCTCCCCACCATGCTCACCGTCGCCACGATCGTGGTCGCGTCGTGGGCGCTCGCGATGGCCGGGCGCACCCGGCAGGCCTACGTCGACGCGCTGGTCGAGCGTGGCCACCGGCTCGCCCACGAGGCCGCCCAGCAGGCCGAGCTCGCCGCCGCCGACGAACGGGCTCGGATCGCCCGGGAGATGCACGACGTGGTCGCGCACGGGCTGTCGGTGATCGTGGTGCAGGCCGACGGCGCGAGGTACGCCGCGGCCCAGGACCCGTCCGCCGCCACCACGGCCCTCGCCACGATCTCGGCGACCGGCCGCGAGGCACTCGACGAGATGCGCCGCATGCTCGGGGTCCTCCGGGCCGGCCCGCAGGCGGCCACCGGCACCCGGCCGCAGCCCCGGTTGGGCGACCTGGCCGGGCTGGTCGAGGAGGCGCGCGCGGCCGGCCTGCCGGTGCTCGCCGAGCTGCCGGAACCGGCCGCCGACGTCCCGGACGGTGCGGCCCTGACCGCCTACCGGGTCGTCCAGGAGGCGCTCACCAACGTGCGCAAGCACGCCGGCCGCGGCGCCTCGGTCGCGCTGCGCGTGCACGTGGCCCCTGAGGCGCTCGACGTGCTGGTCGAGGACGACGGCGCCGGGCCCGCCGCGGCCGACGACGGGCGCGGCCTCGGGCTGCTCGGGATGCGGGAGCGGGTCGCCAGCCACGGCGGCACCCTCGACGCCGGGCCCCGGCCGGGCCGCGGGTTCAGGGTCGCTGCGAGGATCCCGCTGTGACCGCACCTGCCACCGACGAGCCGATCCGGGTCTTCCTCGTCGACGACCAGCAGATGGTGCGCGCCGGATTCCGGATGCTCGTGGAGAGCCAGCCCGACCTCACGGTCGTCGGCGAGGCGGGCGACGGGCAGGAGGCGGTCGACCGGCTCGCCGCGACCCGCGCCGACGTGGTCCTCATGGACGTGCGGATGCCGCGGCTCGACGGCGTCGAGGCGACCCGCGTGCTCGCGGGCCGCCCCGGGTCGCCACGGGTCATCGTGCTCACGACCTTCGACCTCGACGAGTACGCCTTCGCCGCGCTGAAGGCCGGCGCCTCGGCGTTCCTGCTCAAGGACGCCGCGCCGCCCGAGCTCCTCGGGGCCGTCCGTCGCGTGCACGACGGCGACGCCGTCGTCGCGCCGAGCACCACGCGGCGGCTCCTCGACCACGTGGTGGAGGCGCTCCCCGGCCCGTCCGCGCCGGGTGCGCGCCACGACGGGCGGCTCGACGGGCTGACCGAGCGCGAGCGCGAGGTGTTGGTGCTGGTGGGCCGCGGCCTGTCCAACAAGGAGATCGCCGAGCACCTCGTCGTCGGCGAGGCGACCGTCAAGACCCACGTCGGCCGGCTGCTCGCGAAGACCGGCTCCCGGGACCGGGTCCACCTGGTGGTGCTCGCCTACGAGACGGGGCTGGTCCGGCCCGGCTGAGGTCCACCCGTGGTCGGACACCGCCGACCACGGTCCCCCTGCCGTCGTACGCAGGTTCCGTCTCCGGCCTGACGATCCGGGAGCCCGGGATTCCTAGCGTCGTGGCCATGCTCGAGACACTCCACGACCCGTCCTCCTCCCCCACCGGGGGGCCACGCCTCGCCGCCACCGCGCGCGGCCTCACCCGCACCTACGGCCGCGGCGACAACGCCGTCCACGCGCTCCGCGGCGTCGACCTCGACCTGCCGGCCGGCCGCTTCACCGCGGTCATGGGTGCCTCCGGCTCCGGCAAGTCCACGCTGATGCACTGCCTCGCCGGGCTCGACCAGCCGACCTACGGGACCGTCACCGTTGCCGGGACCGAGCTGCAGTCGCTCGACGACACCCGGCTGACGGTGTTCCGCCGCGAGCACCTCGGGTTCGTCTTCCAGTCCTTCAACCTGCTGCCGATGCTCACCGCGCGGCAGAACGTCCTGCTCCCGCTGGAGCTGGCCGGGCGCCGGCTCGACGGCGAGACGCGTGAGCGGTTCGACCGGGTGGTGGCGGTGCTCGGGCTCGCCGACCGGCTCGACCACCGCCCCGGCGAGCTCTCCGGCGGCCAGCAGCAGCGCGTCGCGATCGCCCGCGCCCTGGTCACCCGCCCGGCGCTGGTCTTCGCCGACGAGCCGACCGGCAACCTCGACAGCCGGTCGTCGGCCGAGGTCCTCGGTTTCCTCCGCCGCTCGGTCCGCGAGCTCGGGCAGACCGTGGTGATGGTGACCCACGAGCTCGAGGCGGCGTCGTACGCCGACGACGTCGTCGTGATCTCCGACGGCCGGGTCCGCGCCCACCTCGTGGGTCCGACCCCCGACGCCGTCCTCGCGGCGCTGCGCGGCCAGGAGATCGGGGCGTGAGGACCGTGCTGCTGGCGTCGCTGCGAACGCACACGCGGCGCTACGTCGCGGCCGCGCTCGCGGTCGCCATCGGGGTCGCCTTCGTGGTGACCACCGGGATCCTGAGCTCGGCCACCAAGGACGGCATGGTGAGCAGCGTCGGCGTCCCCTACGAGAACGCCGACCTGGTCGTCTCGGGGCTCGACGGCGACCAGGCCGCTGCCGTCGTGGAGCGGGCCCGGGAACGCGGCGACCACGCGTCGGTGCTCGGCTGGTCGCTGCTGCCGCTCGCCGAGGACGGCCGCCGGGTCTCCGACCGCGTCGAGGTCGGCGCGCTCGCCGACGGCGAGGCGCTGCGGTGGCAGGAGCTGCGTGACGGCACGTTCCCCGGGCAGGCCGGGGAGGCGGTGGCCGACGTCAACGCCGCGAAGAGCCTCGGGCTCGAGGTCGGCGACCGGCTGCAGGTCGGCACCGGTGCCCGCGCCGCGGACGTCACCCTCGTCGGGCTCGTCGACACACCGTCGGCCAGCGTCGCCGCCGACCTCTACCTCCCCTGGGACGCCGTCGCGCCGATCGCGCGGACGTTGTACGTCGACAGCATCGCGTACGACGTCGCCGGTCCCGCCGACCCGCAGGTCCGCCCCCTCGAGCGGTTCTCCGGCGCGACCGTCCAGGCGGCCGACCAGTTCGTGGTCGACCGGCAGGCCGAGATCACCAAGGACGTCGACATCGTCGCGATCGTGCTGCTGGTGTTCGCGACCATCGCGTTGTTCGTCGCCGTACTCGTCATCGCGAACACCTTCTCGATCCTGTTCGCCCAACGGGCACGGGACTTCGCGCTCCTCCGGTGCGTGGGCGCCACCCGCCGGCAGGTGCTCCGGTCGGTGCGGATCGAGGGGCTGGTGCTCGGCCTGGTCGCCGCCGCCACGGGCGTCCTGGCCGGCACCGGCACCGGCCACCTGCTGGTCGCCGTCGCCCGCGACCGGTTCGACGAGGGCACGATCGGCGAGCCGAGCCCCTCCGCCGGCTGGTACCTCGGCGGCCTCCTCCTCGGCGTCGTCGCCACCGTGGCCGCTTCCTGGTTCCCGACCCGGAGGGTGGTCGCCGTCGGCCCCCTCGAGGCGCTGCAGCCGGCCGGCGCGGTCGACCCGCGGACCCCTGCCGGCGTGGTCCGGCTCGCCGCCGGGGTGCTGGTCCTCGTGGCCGGCGTCGCGGCCCTCGTCCTCGCGATGGCCGACCACGAGGTGCCACCGATGCTGGCCGGGGGTGCGGCCACGTTCACCGGGGTGCTGCTGCTCGGGCCGGTGCTCGTCCCGCCGCTCGTGCGCCTCGCCGGTCTCGTGTCGGGACGGCTGCTCGGCTCACCCGGACGGCTGGCCGCGGCGAACGCCGTACGCAACCCGAGGCGGACGGCGGCGACCACCGCGTCGCTCCTGGTCGGCGTCACCCTCACCACCGCCGTCCTCACCGGGATGGCGACCTCGCGCACCGCGGTCGACGACGAGATGGACCAGTCGCACCCGGTGGACCTGACGCTGACCTCGACCGGGGCCGAGCTGCCCGCGACCCTGCTCGACGACGTGCTCGCGACCGATGGCGTCCGGGCCGCGGCCGCACTCCCGGGCACCACGGCACGGGTCTCCGGGATCGGCGAGGTGCAGCTCCTCGCTGCCGACCGGGCCGCGGTCGACGACGTCGTGCACGGCGAGCCGGCGATCGTCGTGCCCGGGCCCGACCAGGTGCTCGTGCCGTGGGACTCGCTCGGCGCAGGGCAGGCCGGCGGCGACCAGGTCCGGGTCACGGTCGACGGCACCGCCCGCACGCTCACCCTGCGAGGCGGCGACGGGTGGGGCAGCGCCGCCGTGGTCGCGCCGGAGACGCTGACCGCGCTGACCGGAGGCGCCGCCACCGGCACCCGGTCGGTGTGGGTGCAGGCCGAGGACGGCGCGGACCCCGAGGACCTCGGCGGCGACCTGGACGCCCTGGGTGCCCCGGCCGGGGCCGAGCTGGCCAACGGGCTCGGCGAGCGGGCCTGGGTCTACCTCCAGCTCGACGTCCTCACCGCGTCGGTCGTCGCCCTGCTCGGCATCGCGGTGGTCATCGCGCTGATCGGCATCGGCAACACCCTCGGGCTGTCGGTGCTGGAGCGCGGCCGGGAGCACGCGCTGCTGCGGGCCCTGGGGCTCACCCGGCGCCAGCTGCGCTCGCTGCTCGGCGCGGAGGCGGTCCTGCTGTCGGTGACCGCCACCCTGCTCGGCACGGCCCTGGGCATCGCCTACGCGTGGGTCGGCGTCCGCACGATGGTCGAGCCGGCCGTCGAGGCGGCCACCCTGCAGCTCCCCGTGCCCCAGCTGGTGGTCGTCGTGCTGGTCGCCGCGGTGGCGGGGCTCCTCGCCTGCGTCCTCCCGGCACGGCGGGCGGCGCGGACCGCCCCGGCCGCGGGGCTCGCCCTGGAGTGACGGGGGTGGGGAGAGTGGGTGGTGTTCCGGTGCTCGCGGGGTACTTCTGCTCCATGAGCACCGGACCACTCGACCCCGTGGAGAACGAGCCCGCCGACCAGGACGTCGACGAGCGCTACCCCGACGACCAGCCCAACGAGGAGGACGCCATCGGGACGAACACACCGGACGCGGATCCGGAACGTCCCGAGACGCTGCCGCCGGGTCGCCCCCAAGGCTGACCCGGAGGCAGGAGGCTCTCCCGCCTAGCGGCAGGCCCCCACCGCCAGGTCACCACTCGGCACCCGCCGGCCGGTGCCCACGGGCACTCGGTGCAGCCCGCCGTCCGGAGACCTGGTGACGAGCGCGACCGGCCGCTCACCGTCCGGCCAGAGCACCAGCGCGACACAGCCCGGGTACCGCTCGGACCACGACTCCTGCCAGAGCGCGGTCCCCGGCTCCTCCACCGCGCCGTCCGGCTCGGGGTCGGCCGCTCCGCCGGCCGTCGTCGGCAGCCCGGTGGCGCCCGCCGCGGACAGCACGGCGGCGACGGCCACGGTCGTGACACAGCCCTGCAGCAGCTGGCCTGCGCGGGCCTCGTTGGTGACGCGCATCGTTCCCCCTGTGGCTGACACCGGCTCAACGAAGCCGAAAAGCCGGGGTTATGCCGGTCGACGACGGCGCCTCCGGGGCGGGACGGCGCCGCTCTAGTACGTTGACCGCGATGACCGAGCCCACCCTCCAGAGCAGGTACGACGTCGTGGTGATCGGCGGCGGCCACAACGGGCTCACGGCTGCGGCGTACCTCTCCCAGGCAGGGCTCTCCGTCCTCGTCCTCGAGCGGCTCGGGGCGACCGGCGGCGCGGCGATCTCCCAGGAGCTGTTCGAGGGGCTGCCCGCGCGGTTCTCCCCCTACGCGCACCTGCTCGGGCTCTTCCCCGAACGCATCAGCAAGGAGCTCGCGCTCGACGTGCAGCTGCGGACCCGGCGGACGGCGTCGTACGCACCGGCGATCCGCGGCGGACGCCACTCCGGGCTCCTCGTCGAGCGCAACCCGACCCAGATCACCGAGGACTCGTTCCGGGCGATGACCGGCTCCGGTCGGGAGTACGACGCCTACCGCGCGTTCCAGGGCCACCTCGCCGACCTCGCCGACGTGGTCGCGCCGTCCCTCCTCGAGCCGCTCGTCGACCGGGCCGAGATGGAGCGACGCACCAACCCGACGACCTGGCGCAACGTCGTCGAGGAGCCGATCGGCCGGCTGGTCGAGCAGCAGCTCGAGGACGACATCGTGCGCGGGCTGGCCGCCTCGAACGCCGTCTACGGCACCTTCACCGACCTGCACTCCCCCGACCTCGACCAGAACCGCACCTTCCTGACGATGGTGCTGGGCGACGCCGGCAACGGGTGGCAGGTGCCGATCGGCGGCATGGGCGCGGTGACCGCCGCGCTGGAGCGCACGGTGCACGCGCACGGCGGCGAGGTGGTGACGCGCGCGTTCGTGACCCGGATGCAGAGCACCGGGACGGCGGCCCGGGTCGCCTTCCGCACCGGCGGCACCGAGCAGGCCGTCGAGTGCGACTGGGTCCTGTCCAACGTCGCCCCCTGGGTGCTGCGGCTCATGCTGGGCGAGAACCCGGGGCCACGGCCCGAGGGCTCCGTGCTCAAGATCGACATGCTGCTCGACCGGCTGCCGCGGTTGCGGGCCGGGGTGTCACCGCCGATGGCGTTCGCCGGCACCGTGCACTTCGGCACCCACTACGAGCAGCTGCAGCAGGCGTTCCTCGAGGCGCAGGAGGGGTTCATCCCGGAGGTGCCGCCGGGGGTGCTGTTCTGCCACAGCCTCACCGATCCCTCGGTGCTCGGGACCCTGGCGATGGAGGGCAAGCACGCCTTCTCGTTCCTGGGGTTCCACGCGCCCGCGCGGCTGTTCTCCGGCCACGTCGACGTGCAGCGCGACGAGATCGTGCTGCGCATCCTCGACTCGATCAACACCCACCTCGAGGAGCCGATCGAGAGCCTGGTGTCCCTCGACGCGAACGGGAACCCGTGCCTCCTCGCCCGGGCACCGCAGGACGTCGAGTCGACGTTGGCGATGCCCGGCGGCCACATGTTCCACGGACCGCTGTCCTGGCCGTGGCACGAGGGCGACGAGCCGCCCGCGACCCCGGCCGAGAGGTGGGGCGTGGCGACCGACATCCCCAACGTGCTGCTCTGCGGCGCAGGCGCGGTGCGCGGCGGCGGGGTGTCCGGGGTCGGCGGCCACAATGCGGCGATGGCGGTGCTGGAGGCGACGGGCCGCAGCGTGCCGGCCGCCACCTGACCGCTACACGTCCCGGGGGTCGACCTGGACGATCGGGGCGCTGGTCGGCTGCTCGGAGCCGCCGGCCGGCTCGACCGTGAGCGCCACCTCGGTGTCCTCCTCGGGCATCCCCATCGCGGCGCCCGCCTCGACGTCGTCGAGCACGGCCGCGCTGACCATCTCGGTGCCGTGCACCGCCCAGATCTGGTAGACCCGCCCCTCGCCCGGGTCCGGCAGCCCGCTGGTGTCGACCGCCATCTCGTTGCGGCTCGGCGAGACGCCGACGGTGAGCCGGCCGCCGTTCGCGGTCTCCACCGTGGCGGTCCGCGCGTCCTCGGCCTCGAAGACCTGCTCCACCGCCGTCGGGACCGGCTCGTCGTCGCGGAGCGCGTCCACCGTGACCGCGGCGCCGCCGGCCACCACGACGGCGGCCGCCGCGGCGGCGACCCAGGTGCGCCAACGGCGGGGCTGCGCGCCCCGCTCTCGAGGGCGCAGGTCGAGCCGCGGCGGCTGCTGGGGCGTCCGGTCGGCGGCGGCGAGCACCCGCGCCTTGAGCTCCGGCGGCGGCGGCTCGGCCTCCGCCGCGCCCATGAGGGCGGCGGCCCGTCGCAGCTCGCGGACCTCGTCACGGCAGGCGGCACACCCCTCGAGGTGGCTGCGGAACTCCGCGGCCTCCTCGGGGCTCAGCGCGTCGAGGGCGTAGGCGCCCGACAGGGTGTGGACGTCGGCGGTCATCGGGGGGTCTCCAGGCAGTCGCGCAGACGGATCAGCCCGTCCCGCATCCGAGTCTTGATCGTGGGCAGCGGCTTGTCGAGCAGCGTCGCCACCTCCGGGTAGGTGTAGCCGTTGAAGTAGGCCAGCCGCACCGACTCCAGCTGGAGCGCGGTCAACGTCTCCAGGCAGTCGCGGACGGCACCGTGCTCCTCGGCCGCGATCAGCCGGTCGTCGGCCGCGTCGTGGTGCACCTCGTCGGGGACGCCGGCGTGCTCGTCGTACTTCTTCTGTGCCTCGTTGCGCCGGACCGCGTCCACCGCGCGGCGGTGCGCGATCGTCATGATCCAGGTCTTCGCCGACCCCCGCTCCAGGTCGAACCCCGGGGCCTTGCGCCACACGTCGAGGAAGACCTCCTGCGTGACGTCCTCGGCGCGGGCCGGGTCGCGGACCACCCGTCGCGCGACGCCGTAGACCATCGAGCCGACCTCGTCGTACAGCTGCTCGAAGGCGGCGCTGTCACCGAGTGCGACCTGGCCGACGAGCACGTCGACGTCGGCGGGTTCGCGCGCGTGCACGAGCCGCAGCCCGGGTTCGGAACCCATCCGTGTGCCTCCCTGGGGACCGGGCGGCACGGGGTGGAACCGCCTCTCGACGTAGTTCGTCGGTGGAGCCTTCCCGGATTGCCCCGCCTCGATTTCGGCTGCACGATCCCCGCTGGTAAGGTTGAGCCCGCTCCAGGCGCCATTAGCTCAATTGGCAGAGCAGCTGACTCTTAATCAGCGGGTTCGGGGTTCGAGTCCCTGATGGCGTACGCGAAGCAAACGAACGGCCCCTCCTCCGGCAGGGGCCGTTCGTCGTTTCCCCGTCGGTCACCGGGCCGCCCCACCTGCGAGACTGGACCGGTGACCGTCGAGACTCCCGAGCTCCCTCAGGGATGGTCCGTCCGGGTCCCGGGCGGCGCCGACGTCCCGGCCCTGGTCGCCCTCTCCAACGAGCGGCGGCAGGCCGCCCGGGTGCCGGGCGGGGTCGACACCGAGCGCGTGGAGTCGATGGTGGTCGGACCGGCCTCGTGGACGCGGCGGCAGCTGGTGGCCGAGCACGACGGCGAGCTCTCCGGCTGGGTCGTCGTCCACGACCGCGCGGCCGGGCGGACCGGAGTCGACCTGGTCGTCCGGCCCGACGTCCCGGGCGCCGACGAGGTCGCCGGCGCGCTCCTCGGGTGGGCGGCGGCGACGGCCCGCGCGGTGGTGGCGGAGCGGGGGCTGACCACGACCCAGCTCGACGCCTCGCCGTACGTCGCCGAGCAGCGGCTCAAGCAGTGGCTGACCGCGGCCGGCTACCGCAAGACCCGGACCTGGCTGCAGATGACCCGCCCTGTCGACGACGCCGCGGCGCTCCCGCCCCCGCGCGAGGGGGTCGTCGTGCGCCGGGTCGCGACGCACGACAACGGGGTGCCGGTCGCCGCCGACCTGCAGCGGGTGCACCGGGTGCTCGAGGAGTCGTTCGCGGACCACTTCAACTCCTACCGCGAGAGCTTTCCGGAGTTCCTGCAGCGGCTGCGCGAGGACCCGGGACACCGGTGGGACCACTGGTGGATCGCCGAGGTCGACGTGGACGGCGAGACGATCACCGGCGGCGCGCTCGTCGCCACCGTGTCGCAGGAGGACGCGACGGGGAGCGAGGGCAGCTACGTCGACTACATCGGCGTGCACCGTGACGCCCGCGGGCGCGGGATCGCCAAGGCGCTGCTGCACACGGTGATCCGCGACGCCCACGACCTCGGTCGCAACCGGGTCGGGCTCGAGGTGGACGCGGACTCCCCCACCGGAGCGGACGCGCTCTACCGGTCGATGGGGTGGACGACCAGCTACGAGACCGAGTCCTGGCACGCGGAGTGCCGCGTCTGACGGTCTGGCGGGTCTGACGGGTAGCCCCGCACCCGCCGGGTACGACCACGGCAGCACCGTCGACCCACAGGAGCCCGATGTCCAGGACCATCCGCCGCGGACTGCTCGCCGGGGCTGCCGGCACCGCCGCGCTCAACGCCGCCACCTACCTCGACATGGCCCTGCGCGGCCGACCGGCCAGCACCGTGCCGGAGCGCACGGTCGAGGCAGCCGCAGACCGGACCGGCATCGCCGTGCCGGGCGGCCGGAGCGCACGTGAGGCGCGGACGACCGCGCTCGGCGCGCTCGGAGGGGTCGCGACGGGGCTGGCCGTGGGCGTGGCCGCCAGCGCGGCACGCACGGCCGGGCTCCGGCTGCCTCCGGCGCTCGACACCCTCGCGACCGGCGGCGCAGCCCTGGTGCTCGGCAACGCCTCGTCGGTCCGCCTCGGCACCACCGACCCCCGCGGCTGGAGCGCGAGCGACTGGACCGCGGACGTGGTGCCGCACCTCGCGTTCGGGCTCGCCGCCTCCGCGGTGCTGCGTGAGAGCGAACCCCGCGAGCTCGACCGGTCGAGGCCGGTGCACGTGTCGCAACCGCCCAAGGAGAAGCGGCCGCGCGGGGTGCTCTCGCGCTCCGCGATGATCGGCTTCGCCTCCGGGATCCGCAGCTCGTTCGGGATCGCGGCAGTCGTGCTCGGCACGGGGTCGCGCCCTGGAGCTGTCCGCAAGGTCGTGGCGGCGGCGCCGGTCGCCGGCGAGCTCACCGCCGACAAGTTGCCGGCAGCGCCGAGCCGCCTCGAGCCGCCGTCGCTGGCGGTCCGGGGCGCGGTCGGTGCCGGGGCGGCCGCGGCGCTGGCCCGGCGAGACGAGGACGGCACGGTGCTTCCCGGCCTCGTCGGAGGCGTGGCCGCAGTGGCCGGGTCGTTCGTCGGCAACGCGTGGCGCGAGACGGCCACCGCGCGCCGGGCCCCGCTCGCCGCGGCCCTGCTGGAGGACGGGCTCGGGCTGCTGCTGGCGACCTCGGCGGCTCGACGCCGTTGACTGTCGGGGTCAGATGCGACGGCGGCCCCGGATGAGGGTGAGCGCGAGCCACACGACGACGGCCAGGACGATGAGGACGAGGATGAACTTCATGGCCGACTGGTACCCCCGCGAGAACCGGTTCGAACCTGAGGACGCCTCATGTCGGCCGGTGTCCGCTGCGCACCCGGCGGGTACGGTCTCTCCATGAAGCTGCTCCGCACCGCCGCCGCCGCCGGGATCGCCAAGAAGCTGTACGACGAGGCCCGGAAGCCGGCGAACCAGGCGAAGATCCAGAAGGCGATCGAGTCCTACAAGGCCCGCAAGGGACAGGGGCGCCGCCCCGGCCACTAGGAGGCCGCCGGCGGCGCAGCGACCGTGACGACCGCGATGTCGTCACGGGGTGACCCGCCCTGGAAGGCGAGCACGTCCTCGAGGACGGCCTGCGCGAGCTCCCCCACCGGGTGCTTCGCCACGACGTCACGGAGCCGCTGCTCGCCGTACATCTCGTCGCCGCGCCTGGCCTCGGTGACCCCGTCGGTGAACAGCACCAGCGCGCAGCCGGGCGGCAGCGGGAACCCGCTGTCGGCGAACGACGGGTTGGCGAACGCGCCGACGAGCGAGCCCGGGGTGCCGACGTCCTCGACCAGGCCGTCGGCCGAGACCAGCATCGGGTGCGGGTGGCCACCGAGGCTCACCGAGGTCCGCCACCCTTCCGCGGAGCGGCGCAGCCGGAGCAGGGCGACCGTGCAGAACTTGTCCGTCGGGTGGTGCTGGAGCACCTCGTCCAGTGTGTAGAGGACCTGGGCCGGGCTCGCGGTGCGCACCGACAGCGCCCGGAGGGTGTGGCGCACGAGCGCGGTGACCACCGCCGCGTCGAC
Organism: Nocardioides caldifontis; assembly: GCF_008087345.1. Classification (GTDB taxonomy): domain Bacteria; phylum Actinomycetota; class Actinomycetes; order Propionibacteriales; family Nocardioidaceae; genus Marmoricola_A; species Marmoricola_A caldifontis. Next base: position 30,376 of record NZ_ML701735.1, read on the forward strand.
CCCCTTGCCGCAGACGTCGCCCAGCGTGACGACCCAGTCGTCCTCCCCGATCTCGAAGACGTCGTAGAAGTCGCCGCCGACCTCCGCGCCGGTGCCCGCAGGGCGGTACACCGCGTGCAGCTCGAGCCCCGGGATCGCCGGCGGGACCGGCGGCATCAGCGTCCGCTGCAGGGTGTGGGCCAGCGCGGTGGCGCGGAGCTCGGACTCCTCGGCGCGCCGCTTGGCGCGCAGCAGCTCGCGTTCGTACTCGCGGCGCTCGGTCGCGTCGACCACCACGACCCGGACGACCGCGGGCTCCCCGGTCTCGTCCCGCTCGAGCGCGGCGTTGAGCAGCACGGGCAGCCGGCCGCCGTCGGAGGTGACGATGTCGAGGGCCAGCTCGCGCACCTGCCCCTGCAGCCGGAGCATCGGCGCGTAGTGCGTGTCGTGGAAGATCCGGCCGCCGCCGGTCAGCAGGCTCGTCAGGCGCCGTACGCCGACGAGCTCCTCACGGGTGTAACCGGTCCAGTCGAGGAACGTCTGGTTGACCTTCGCCACCATGCCGTCCGGGGTGGTGGACAGCAGGCCGCAGGGGACGCGGTCGACGACGGTCTGGGGGTCCTCCCGGTCGGCCAGCTCCGCGACCAGGCGTCCGTCCTCCGGACCGGACGTCACACCAGCGCCTCGCCCCGCACGAAGGCGGCGATGGCGGCGGTGGTCTCCTCGGGGGCGCTGAGGTTGGGGCAGTGGCCGACGGCGTCCAGGATGACCAGCTCGCTGCCCTCGATCGCGCGGTGGACGTACTCCCCCACCTCTATCGGCGCGATCACGTCCTCCTTGCACTGCAGCACCAGCGTCGGGACGTCGATCCGGGCGAGGTCGGCACGGTTGTCGGAGTTGAAGGTGACGTGCGCCCAGCGCCGGGCGATCTCGGGGTCGGTGCGGCAGAAGCTCTCGGTGAGCTCCTGGCCGAGCTCCGGCCGCTCGGGGTTGCCCATGATCACCGGCGCCATCGAGGAGGACCAGCCGAGGTAGTTGCTGTCCAGCGACTCGAGCAGCTCGTCGATGTCCTCGCGGCTGAACCCTCCGCGGTAGCCGTCGTCGTCGACGTAGCGCGGGGACGGGCCGACCATCACCAGCTTGGCGAAGCGGCCGGCGGGGGCGTCGGCGATCGCGAGCGCCCCGATCATCGACGACACCGAGTGGCCGACGAGGACGACGTCCTCGAGACCGAGCGACTCGCAGATCTCGTTCACGTCCTGCGCGTAGCCGGCCAGCGAGCCGTAGCGCTCCGGGTCGTACGCCGAGACCACCGACCCGCCGGAGCCGACGTGGTCGAAGAGCACCACCGAGAAGTCGTCCTCGAAGGCGGGCGCGACGTGGCGCCACATGTTCTGGTCACAGCCGAACCCGTGGGCGAACATGATCGGCTGACCGTCGAGCCGCCCCCGGATCCGGACGTTGTTGCGCACGACCGGGTCCATGGGTGGGAGGGTACGGGATCGGTCCCACGGCGTCAGGCGTGCGCGGCCACCGTGGACCTGAGCACCTCGGCCAGCCGGTCGGGCCGGTTGGTGATGATGCCGTCCACGCCGTGCCGCAGCGCGCGCCGCTGGGCGCCCGTCCGGTCGACGGTCCACACCAGGCACTCCATGCCGAGGGCGTGCACCGCCCGCACGTAGGCGGCGTCGGCGGCGAGGTGGGCCGGGTTCACCTGGTCCGCCCACGTGGCGAGCGCGGCCAGGTTCGCGACCGCCGGCCGCCCGAGGATCCCGACCCGGAGCGGCGGCAGCCGGGTCTTCAGCTCCTTCATCGCGGCGACGTCGAAGGACTGCACGACGACGGGGACGCCAGCCACCGTGGGGGCGTCGCCCAGCTCGACAGCCAGCTGCGCGGCCAGGTCGGCGACCACGCCGGGGTGGAGGTCGGGCCGCTTCAGCTCGAGCTGGAGCCCCACCCCCGTCCCGCGGAGCGTGTCGAGCAGCTCGGCGAGGGTCGGGACCCGCTCCCCGGCGTACCTCCGGGAGAACCAGCTCCCCGCGTCCAGCCGGCGGAGCTCCTCGAGCGTGAGGTCGGCGACCCGCCACGGCGCCCGGCGCGAGTGGCGGGCCCGGACGTCGGTGGTCCGGGCGAGGGTCACGTCGTGCATGAGGACCAGTGCCCCGTCACGGGTGCGCTGCAGGTCGACCTCGACGAGGTCGACGCCGAGCGCCACGGCCGCACGGACGGCCGCGAGCGTGTTCTCGGGGGCGTGCCAGCTGGCGCCGCGGTGGGCGATCGAGAGGACGGGACGGTCCTGGGTGCGGGACCGGACGGGCACGAGCGCTCCTTCGGACGGCTTCCTCAGCACGTCCGACGGTGCCCTTCCGGGGTGAACCGGAGGTGGCCCCGGCATGACCCCGGGCTGCCGGGGCGGCGGCTAGTCGGTGGGCTCCGGCGACCCGGGGACCTCGTCGGCCTGGTCCTCGGCGGGCGCCGCGTCGTCCTTCTGCTCGAGGTTCTCCTGCTCCTCGTCCGGCGAGGCGTCGAGGGCGCCCTGGACGTCGACGTGCTTCTCCTCGAGCTCGTCGACGATGCGGCGGGCGTCGTCTCCCTGCGGGGTCTCGCTCATGCGGGCCACGTACCCGCGCAGCCACGCCGCGAAAACAGGCGTCCCAGGCGGGAGCCCTCACGCACCTCGGTGTGGCTCGGGCCCTTCGGCCCGACCAGCGGTCTAGGGTCCGAGCGTGATCAAGTACCTCGGCTCCAAGCGGGCCCTGGTGCCGGTGCTCGGCTCCATCGCGACGGCGGTGGGCGCGAGGACCGCGGTGGACCTCTTCACCGGCACGACCCGGGTCGCGCAGGAGCTCAAGCGGCGCGGGCTCCACGTCACCGGCGTCGACACCGCCAGCTACAGCGGGGTGCTCGGCGACTGCTTCCTCGCCACGGACGCCCTGCAGGTGGACCAGGCGGAGCTGCTCCGGGCGCTCGCGCACCTCGCGTCGCTGCCCGGGGAGCGTGGCTACTTCACGGAGACCTTCTGCGAGAACGCACGGTTCGTGCACCCGCGCAACGGCATGCGCGTCGACGCGGTCCGGCGCGCCATCGAGGAGTCGTACGCCGGGACACCGCTGCACGCGCTCCTGCTCGCGGCGCTGCTCGTCGCCACCGACCGCGTCGACTCCACGACCGGCGTCCAGATGGCCTTCCTCAAGCAGTGGGCCCCGCGCGCCCTGCGCGAGCTGACCCTCCAGCCCCCGGCGCTGCTCGAGGGCCCGGGCGCGATGGTGGTCGGCGACGCGCTGGAGGTCGTCGAGACCCTCGAGCCCGTGGACCTCGCGTACCTCGACCCGCCGTACAACCAGCACCGCTACTTCACGAACTACCACGTGTGGGAGACCCTCGTCCGGTGGGACGCCCCGGACCACTACGGCATCGCCTGCAAGCGCGTGGACGCCCGGGACGACGAGGCGACGCGCAGCGTCTTCAACCGGCGGGCGACGATGCCGGCGGCGCTCGCCGCGCTGCTGCAGCGGGTCCGCGCCGAGGTCGTGGTGGTCTCCTACAACGACGAGGGGTGGATCACCCCCGACGAGATGGTCACCATGCTCCGCGACGCCGGTCACCCGGCGGTGCGCCGGCTCGCCTTCGACAGCAAGAGGTACGTCGGCGCGCAGATCGGCATCCACGGCCCCACCGGCGAGAAGGTCGGGACCGTGTCGAGGCTCCGCAACGTCGAGTACGTCTTCGTCGCGGGCCCTGGGGACAAGGTCGAGGCGGCCGTCCCGGAGGAGGGGGTGCTGCCTGCGCCGCTGCCCCGCTCGGCCACAATGGCGCCATGAACCGACGGTCCCGACTGCTCCGCACCCCGCTCGTCCTGACCCTCGCCGCCACCTTGTGGCTGGCCGCCGGGTGCGGGGACGACGAGGAGCCGGAGGCCGGGACCAGCAGCCCGACGCCGACCGAGACGGCGAGCGAGGAGCCCAGCGAGACCGCGGAGGCGACGCCGGGCGAGTCCGCCTCCCCGTCCGAGGAGCCCGGGCAGAGCGTCGCGATCACCATCCAGGGCGACGACGTCACGCCGGTGGCGCAGCAGGTCGAGCTGGGTGTCGGCGAGGAGCTGGTGCTCGAGGTGACCTCGGACCGCGCCGGCGAGCTGCACGTGCACTCCAACCCGGAGCAGGAGCCGGCGTTCAAGCAGGGCACGTCGAGCATCACGCTCAGCTTCGACAAGCCCGGCCAGGTCGACGTCGAGGAGCACGAGAGCCACTCGCTGATCCTCCGGCTGCTGGTGAAGTAGTGCGGTACGCCCCGCTCGGTGCCAGCGGCCTCGTCGTCTCCACCGTCGGCGTCGGCTGCAACGCCTTCGGCACCCGCATCGACGCCGCCGCCGTCCGCGAGATCGTGGACACGGCGCTCGAGGTCGGGGTCAACTTCTTCGACACCGCCGACACCTACGGGCTCGGCGCGAGCGAGGAGCTCCTCGGCCACGCCCTGCAGGGGCGCCGCGACGAGGTCGTGGTGGCCACGAAGTTCGGCATGGACATGCAGGGGCACAACGGTCCGGACCACGGGGCCCGGGCCTCACGCCGCTACGTGCGCCGGGCCGTCGAGGCGTCGCTGCGCCGGCTCCGCACCGACCACATCGACCTCTACCAGCTGCACCAGCCCGACCTCGTCACGCCGATCGAGGAGACGCTCCAATCACTCGCCGAGCTCGTCGCCGAGGGCAAGGTCCGCTACGTCGGCTGCTCGAACTTCGCCGCGTGGGAGGTGACCCGCGCGGCACACGTCGCCCGCGCCCTCGGCGTCCCGGGGTTCGTCACCGCGCAGAACGAGTACTCCCTCTACAACCGGGTCGCCGAGGAGGAACTGGTGCCGGCCTGCCTCGACGCCGGCGTGGGGCTGCTGCCGTACTTCCCGCTCGCCTACGGGCTGCTGACCGGGAAGTACGCCCCCGGGGCGGCGCCGGAGGGCAGCCGGCTCAGCCACCCATCGCAGCAGCACCGGCTCAGCGGCGCCGACTTCGCGCGGGTCGCGGCGCTCCAGGAGTACGCCGACGCGCGGGGGCTGTCCCTGCTCCAGGTCGCGATCGGCGGGTTGGCCGCGCAGCCGGCCGTGGGCAGCGTCATCGCCGGGGTCAGCCGCGCCTCCCAGGTCCGCTCGAACGTGGAGGCGGCCGCCTGGGTGCCGACCGCGGACGACCTCGAGACGCTGCAGGAGGTCAACCAGGTCCCCCTGCCGGGGATGACCCACCGCTCCTACACCCGCTCCTGAGCGGGGTCTCGGAGCTCCCTCGGAGGAGGTCCCTCAGAGGTAGAGGCCGGTCTCGCTGACGTCGACGCGCTCGGCGGCCACGGCGTGCACGTCGCGCTCGCGCATCAGCACGTAGCTCTCGCCGTTGACCTCGACCTCGGCCTTGTCCTCGGGGTCGAACAGGACCCGGTCGCCGAGCTCGACGGCCCGCACGTGGGGGCCGATCGCGGCGACCCTGGCCCAGCTGAGCCGGCGGTTGCCGAGGGCGGCGGTCGCCGGGATCACGATGCCGCCGGTGGACCGGCGCTCGCCGGCCTCCTTGTCGAGCTGCACGAGGACGCGGTCGTGCAGCATCCTGACGGGGGTCTTGTCGCTCATCGCTGCGTTCAGCTCGTGACCTTGCGGATCACCACGAGGAGCGCCACGAACCCGGCGACGCCGCCGACCACCTTGAGGATGTTCTCGGTGCGCGGGTTCCCCTCGGCGTCCACGAAGTGCGCCTTCACCGCGTTGACCTCGCGGCGGACGATCGTCTTCGGGTTGGCGCGATAGACCAGCTGGTCGACGGTCTCGGCGAGCCGTTCGCGGGTCTCCTCCATCTCGCGCTCGATGGTGTCGGGACGCTCGGCATCGGCCACGGTCAGCTCCTCGTCGAAGTCCGGTGGGCACCCCGGGGACGGCCCCGGGTGCGCCGGTGGGCGCAGGAGGGAACGTTACCGTCCGGGCGGGGCCGGGACGGTGCGGGGATCGAATCCGTAGGGCAGCTCCAGCCGGTGGCTCCGCATCAGCGCGTCGTCGGAGAGCACGTCCCGGGTGGCGCCGTCGGCGACGACCACGCCGTCGGAGAGCACCACCGACCGCGGGCAGAGCTCGAGGGCGTAGGGCAGGTCGTGGGTGACCATCAGCACCGTCACGTCGAGGGAGCGGAGGATCTCGGCGAGCTCACGGCGAGAGGCCGGGTCGAGGTTCGAGGACGGCTCGTCGAGCACGAGCACCTCGGGCTCCATCGCCAGCACCGTGGCGACCGCGACGCGGCGCCGCTGGCCGAAGGACAGGTGGTGGGGCGGACGGTCGACGTGCTCGGCCATCCCGACCTTCTCCAGCGCCTCGTGCACCCGGCGATCGAGGGCCTCCCCCTTGACGCCGAGGTTGCGGGGGCCGAACGCGACGTCGTCGCGGACCGTGGGCATGAACAGCTGGTCGTCGGGGTCCTGGAAGACCACGCCCACCCGGCGGCGTACCTCCTGGAGGTTGGCCTTCGTCACCGGCAGCCCCGAGACGGCCACGCTCCCCGCGGACGCGGTGAGGATGCCGTTGAGGTGGAGGACGAGCGTGGTCTTGCCGGCGCCGTTGGGCCCGAGGAGCGCCACCCGTTCGCCCCGGTGGACGTGCAGGTCGACGCCGTACAGCGCCTGGTGGCCGTCGGGATAGACGTGCGCCAGCCCGCGCACGTCCAGCACCGGGGTCATCGTCGGATCACCGGACCATCATCGCGCGCTGCCGTCGTAGCCGCGGGACAGCATCGCGAGGTGGACGCGCTCGCCGCGCTCGTAGGAGCGGATGAAGAGCGCGCCGACGGAGCGCGCGAGCACCGGCCAGTGACGCGGGTTCCGGCCGTCGAAGCCGCGGGACGCCAGGGCCACCCGCATCCGACCGAGCTCGGCGCCGACGACGTCCAGGTAGCGGATCATGAAGCCGAGGATCTGCACCAGCATCCGGGGCAGCCGCAGCCGCTCGAGCCCGCGCAGCACGTCGTGCGGCTCGGTGGTGGCGGCAAGGGTGAGGCTGGCGAGCACGCCGAGGGTGCCCTTGATCGCCAGCCCGCCGGCGGCGACGAGGCCGGTCTCGCTGACGCTCAGCCCGAGCACCTCGGTGCGCGGCCCGTGCGCCACGAACGGCAGCACCGCGGCGAAGACCAGGAAGGGCACCTCGACGACCATCCGGCGCAGGAGGTACGGCGGGGGGACGCGCGAGACCGCGACGACGACGGCCAGGATCCCGAGGTACCCCGCGAAGAACGGGTAGCCGTCGGCGGGCGTCGCGACCACGACGAGGACGAACCCCACCAGCGCGAGCAGCTTCAGGTGCGGCCGGGCCCGGTGCACCGGCGAGTGGCCGTGGAAGTGCAGCCGGTGGCCGTGGCCGGCGCCCACCTCAGCCCCGGCTCGGCTTGCGCCGCCGCAGCACGAAGGTCAGGCCGCCGGCCAGGACGAGCACGACGAGCGCGCCCGCGACGCCGGCCGCGCCGCCGGAGAGCCGTGAGTCCTCGATCCCCGAGGCCTGGTAGTCGGCCAGCGGGCTGCCCGCCGTGGCGTGCTCGTCGGCGGTGTCGATGAAGCCGTGGTCCTCGGCGACCCGCTCGAGCCCGTCGGGGCTGCCGGAGGCGTAGAAGCTGACGACGCCGGCGAGCAGCAGCGCGACGAGCAGGAGCCCGACGAGGACGATGCGGGTGGGGACGCCCCTCATGCCGGCACCTCCGTCGCCGGGGTGCGCAGCTCGACGGTCCGGGTGCCGAGCACCCGCCGGGCGGCGTGCACGAGGTCGGGGCGGACCCCGACGATGCTGCCGACGACCATCCCGGTCACGACCGCCTCGCCGAGGCCGATCAGCGTGTGCCACCCCAGCATGGCGGTGGTGAGGTCGTCCAGCGGCACGGGCGCGGCACCGCCCACGGCGTACAGCCCGACGAAGACCAGAGAGGCGACCGGCACGGAGATCAGGGCGCCGAGCGCCGCGAGCGGCGCGACGAGGCCGACCCGCTTCGGCAGCACGGCCTGGAGGCCGCGGACCACCAGGGTCGCGACCACGACGCCGACCACGCCGATCAGCACGACGTTGGTGCCCAGCGCGGTGATGCCGCCGTCGGCGAACAGGAGCGCCTGGACCAGCAGCACCACGCTGAGGCAGAGGATCCCGGTCCAGGGTCCGACCAGCACCGCCGCGAGCGCGCCTCCCATGAGGTGGCCGCTGGTGCCGGCGCCGACCGGGAAGTTGATCATCTGGGCGGCGAAGACGAACGTCGCGACGAGCCCGGCGAGCGGAGCGGTCCGGTCGTCGAGCTCGCGCCGCGCGCCGCGCAGGGCGACGCCGACGGCCGCGGCCGCGACGACCCCCGTCGTGACCGACGTCGGGACGTCGAGGAAGCCGTCAGGGACGTGCACGGGGGCCTCCGTTAGGTTGAGGGGTCCTGGCGTGGTCAGCCTACGCTGTTGCACATCGTTCGCAATAACCGCGTCGCCGCGACAAGCCGTCGCGCCCTGCGTCCCTGCGTCTCGAGGAGTTCCTGATGGCCACCCGCCTCCAGCCCGGCGACCCCGCTCCCGACTTCACGCTCCCGTCCGACACCGGCGAGCAGCTCTCGTTGTCCGGGCTGCGCGGGCGGAAGGTGATCGTGTACTTCTACCCGGCCGCGATGACGCCGGGGTGCACCAAGCAGGCATGCGACTTCACCGACTCCCTCGACTCGCTGCGGGGGCTCGGCTACGAGGTTCTCGGCATCTCCCCCGACAAGCCCGAGAAGCTCGCGAAGTTCCGGGAGCGCGACTCGCTGACGATCACGCTGCTCTCGGACGTCGACCGCTCGGTGATGGAGTCCTACGGCGCCTTCGGCGAGAAGAAGATGTACGGCAAGGTGGTGCAGGGGGTCATCCGGTCCACGTTCGTCGTCGACGAGGAGGGGCGGGTCGAGGTGGCGCAGTACAACGTCAAGGCCACCGGCCACGTCGCCAAGCTGAGGAAGGACCTCGGGCTCGCCTCCTAGACTTCCGCCCGAGCCAGAGTGGTGGAATAGGCAGACACGCCGGGTTTAGGTCTCGGTGCCTTCGGGCGTGGGGGTTCGAGTCCCCCCTCTGGCACTCGTCGGGGGTCGTTCCTCGACCACCAGCTCGGCGTGCGCGGCGGGCAGCGCGCGTCTCTTGTTGCGTCCGGCGTGCGTGGACGTCTGCGAATGGCAGTTGGGACAGAGGAACCGCAGGTTCTCGGGCCGGCAGTCCCGGTAGTTGCCGTCGACGTGGTCGACATGCAGCGTGATCGGCCGTATCAGCCACACACCGCTGTTGCCGCACCCCGTGCAGACGTAACGCCGTCCGGTGCGCAGGAGAGCCGAGCGGAGGCGACCCCCGTTGATCCGCGGTGCGCCGACCGGGTACTCGATCAGCACCTCCTCCGGCTTCCGTCGCGGGCGCGAGGTGCCGCGGGCCCAGGAGCGCCCCGTGAAGTGCGACGTGTCGAGGCCGAGAGCGCGGATGCGGCGCGCTATGTGGGTGTGGTTCCCGCCCGTCTCGACCAACCCCAGGTAGCGCACCACTGCAGCGAACGAGACCGAGGCCGCCACGGCCTCGCGCAGCATCTCCTCGGTGTACTTGACGGGCATGCACTCAGCCAAGCCTCGGTCGAGGACGAGAGGGACCGCGCGTGCGCCGCCTGTGGAGGAGCCGGCTAGGACGCCAGCTGTGCACTCATCTCGGCGTCCAGGGCCTCGCGGACCCCGCGGAACTCGGTCATCAGCGACCGCACGAGCGGCCCGACCTCGTCGAGGTCGCCGGCGCGGGCCTGCTGCTCGACGACCGTCAGCGTGGCGGCCAGCCGGACCGCGCCCATGCTGGCGCTGCTGCTCTTCAGGAAGTGCGCACAGGCGGCGGTGGTCTCGGCGTCCCGCGACCGGAACGCGGAGGCGAGCTCGCCGAGCTTGACCTCGGTGTCACGGAGGTAGGTCCGCACCAGCCCCTCGAGGAACCCGGGGGCCATACCGGCGCTGATCGTGCGGAGGGTCGCCACCGCCTCGGCGTCGAGCACCTCCCCCTGCAGCTCCTCCGGAGCCGGGTCGACCGTCTCCGGCTCGGGGTCGCCCTCCGTCGCGGTCGCGGTCCACCGCTCGAGGGTGTCCGCGAGGTCCTCGAGCCGCACCGGCTTCGCGAGGTAGTCGTCCATGCCGGCCTCGAGCGCCCGTTCCCGATCGCCGCGCAGGGCGTTGGCGGTCATCGCGATGATCGGCGTCCGCTCGCCCTCCGGCTCCGTCGCGCGGAACCGGGAGGTGGCCTCGTAGCCGTCCAGGTTCGGCATCTGCACGTCCATCAGCACCGCTGCGAACCGCTGCCGGCCCAGCGCGTCGAGCGCCTCGACCCCGTCGGCGGCGACGTGCACCTGGTAGCCGAGCTGGTCGAGCATCACCTGCGCGACCATCTGGTTGACGTCGTTGTCCTCGACGAGCAGGACCAGCGGGCCGGACTCCCCCGCGCCCTCGGGCCCGGGCCGGGCGACCGCGGACGACGGCCGCACCGCGGCGACGGCCGGGCGGCTCTTGCGCACACCGGCCGGAGCCGGCCCGGCCCCGACAGCGGTGGGCAGCGGCAGGTCGGCGGTGAACGTGCTGCCCTCGCCGTACACGCTCTCGACCCCGATCGTCCCGCCCATCAGCGTGACCAGCTCGTGGGAGATCGCCAGGCCGAGGCCGGTGCCGCCGAACCTCTTGGTGGTCGAGGCGTCGGCCTGGGTGAACGGGCGGAACAGCCGGGAGACCTGCTCGGGGGTGAGCCCGATGCCGCTGTCGCTGACCGCGAACCGCAGCGCGTCGCCGTCGTCAGCCGGGCCCACGGTGAGCCGGACCTCGCCGGCGTCGGTGAACTTCACCGCGTTGCTGATCAGGTTGGTGAGCACCTGCCCGATGCGCTCGGGGTCGCCGTGGTACGCCGAGCAGACGGCCGGGTCGACCACGGTGGTGAGCCGGAGCCCCTTCCGGTCGGCCTCGGCCTCGAAGGCGGCGACGGTCGACCGGACCAGCGTCGCCAGCTCGAAGTCGCGGTTCTCGAGCCGGAGCTTGCCGGCCTCGATCTTCGACAGGTCGAGGATGTCGTTGATGATCACGAGGAGCCGCTCACCGGACTGCCGGACGGTCTCGGCGTAGCTGCGCTGGTGGCGGTCGAGCGGGGTCTGGAGGAGCAGGTCGACCATCCCGATCACGCCGTTCATCGGCGTGCGGATCTCGTGGCTCATGTTCGCGAGGAACAGCGACTTGGCGGCGTTCGCCTCGTCGGCCTCCTGGCGCGCGTGGCGGAGCTCCTCCTCGCGCCGCACGCGGTCGGTCACGTCCATCATCGACCCGACCAGCCGCACCGCCTGCCCGTTGTCCTCGCGGACCACGTGGCCGCGGGCGAAGATCGTGGCGTAGACGCCGTCCTCGCGGAGCAGCCGGTACTCGTCCTGGTAGAGCTCGGCGTGGCCCCAGATGGCCTCCTCCGTCGCGCGCGTCACCCGCTCGATGTCGTCGGGGTGCACCCGGTCCTGCCACCAACCGCGCGGCAGCTCGAACGAGTCGGCGTCGATCCCGACCACCTCGCGGAGCGCGCCGGTCCACACCGTGGTGCCGGTGGTGAAGTCGGCGTCCCACAGGACGTCCTTGGTGGCGCTGGCCACCAGCCGGTGCCGCTCCTCGCTGCGCAGCAGGTCCCGCTCGGCGCGGAGCGCGTCGGTGACGTCGCGCGAGACGCCGCGGTAGCCGACCGGCCCGCCGTCCTCGTCGAGCACGACCGAGGCCGAGGTCGAGGCCGCCCGGAGACAACCGTCCGCACGGCGGAACCAGAAGACGACGCCGTTCCTCGGGTGCCCCGACACCCGCACCTCGTTGAACGCGTCCTTGATGAGCCGCTCGTTCACCACGTCGGTGAACTCGAAGAAGGGACGGCCGAGGAGCTGCTCACGGGTGGTCCCGAGCTGTCGGCAGAGCGAGTCGTTGACGAGGGTGAAGCACCCCTCGAGGTCGACCTCGAAGTACCCCTCGGCGATCTGCTCGAGGATGGTGCGGTAGCGCGCCTCGCTGCGGCGTACCTCCTCCTGCGCCACCTCGCGCTCGGTGACGTCGCGCACGATGCACAGCGAGTTGCCGTCAGCGAGCGTCGTGACCGAGACCTCGTGGCGGCGGTTCTGCGGACGGACGCAGGGGCCGGTGGGCTGCTCGACCACCTCGACCACGTCGACGTCGCGCAGCAGCGGCTCGAGCAGGTGTCCCTCGAGCGCCAGCTCGTCCGGGGCACCGAGGGTCTCGGCGGCACGGCGGTTGGCGTAGACGACCGCGCCCTGGTCGTCGGTGACCACGATGGCCTCGGTGGCGCCGTCGACGGCCTCGCTGACGACGGAGAGGCGGGCGCGGAGCCGCTCCTGCTCGGTGATGTCGCGGACGATCGCGTAGATCCCGACGACGTCGCCGTCGACGATGATCGGCGCCGCGGAGGTGGTGACGGTCCGCCACCCGCCGCGGGCGTGGCGGACGCGGGCGCTGTACTGGCGGCCCTCCCCCCGCACCGCGGCGGCGAGGACCTCCATCGACGCGTCGAGGTCGCCCGGCGCGACCAGCGCCTGCCACCCCATCCCGACGATCTCGTCGGCGGTGTAGCCCGCGAGGTCGCTGGCCGCGTCGTTGACGCTCAGGAGCCGGCCATCCAGCGCCAGCGTGAGGACGGCGTCCATGTTGTTGTCGAAGAGCGACCGCGAGTGCTGGAGGCTCAGCTCCAGGGCACGCTTCGACTCCTCCGCGCTGCGGGCCGCGGCGTCGAGCCGACGGGACTTGGTGAACACGGAGACGGCCAGCGCCAGGGAGAGCCCCAGGGTCGCGAGGACCACCCACCCGGAGTGCCACGCGTGGGCGTGGCCGGTCGGGTCGTCCACCGGCTCGACGTACAGCAGGAGGGCACCGAGCACCGCGACCACGAGCACGGCGAGGCACGCGCGCAGCACGAGGCCGTCGCGCGTGGTCACCTGGCGCTCTCTCACCACGTCTCGCGCTCCTGAAGGGGTGCAGGGGTCGCCGCCGGGACGTCCCAGCGTTGCTATCGGCAGGCGAGGGGTGGGTCTTGAGGAATCGGGCCGGGTCAGCCGCGACCGGCGAGCGCCTGGGCGACGACCGGCGCGATGCGCCGCAGCGCCTGCCCGCGGTGGGAGATCGCGTCCTTCTCGTCGGCCGGGAGCTCGGCGGTGGTCCGGTCGTGGCCGTCGGCGCAGAACAGCACGTCGTAGCCGAAGCCGCCGCTCCCCCGCACCTCCCGGATCACCCGGCCGGGCATGACGCCCTCCGCGACATGCTCGACCACGCCGTCGGCGCCCGGGAGCGCGAGCACGACCGCGCACCGGAACTGCGCGGTCCGCCGCTCGTCGGGCACGTCGGCGAGCTGGGCCAGGAGCAGCTCGTTGTTGGCCCGGTCCTTGGTCTCGCGGTCACCCGAGACGCCGGCCCACCGGGCGGAGAGCACTCCGGGCATCCCGTTGAGCGCGTCGACGCAGATCCCGCTGTCGTCGGCCACCGAGGGTAGTCCGGTGGCGGCGACCGCGGCGAGCGCCTTGATCCGGGCGTTGCCCTCGAAGGTCGGCTCGGTCTCGGCCGGCTCGTCGTACGGCGCCACGTCGTCGAGCCCGAGGACCTCGACGTCCGGGAGGTGCTCGGCGAGGATGCGCCGCATCTCGGCGAGCTTGCCGGTGTTGCGGGAGGCAAGGAAGACACGGGTCATCCCTCGAGCGCCGCCTGCTGGATCGCAGTCAGGTCGGCGCACCCCTTGGCGGCGAGCGTGAGCAGGTCGTCGAGGAGCGCCCGCTCGAACGGCTCCGCCTCGGCGGTGCCCTGCACCTCGACGAACCGCCCGTCGCCGGTCATCACGACGTTCATGTCGGTCTCGGCGCGTACGTCCTCCTCGTAGGGCAGGTCGAGCCGCGGCACGCCGTCGACGATCCCCACCGACACCGCGGCCACGGACCCCTTGAGCGGGTTGCCCTTGAGCGCCTTCTCCGACCGCAGGTGCGCACAGGCGTCGACGAGCGCGACGTAGGCGCCGGTGATCGCAGCGGTGCGGGTGCCTCCGTCGGCCTGGAGGACGTCGCAGTCGAGCACGATGGTGTTCTCGCCGAGCGCCTTGTAGTCGATCACCGCCCGCAGCGACCGGCCGATCAGCCGGGAGATCTCGTGGGTCCGGCCACCGATCCGCCCCTTGACCGACTCGCGGTCGGAGCGGGTGTGCGTGGAGGACGGGAGCATGGCGTACTCCGCGGTGACCCAGCCGAGCCCGGAGTCCTTGCGCCACCGCGGCACCCCGATGCTCGCGGACGCCGCGCACAGCACCCGGGTCCCCCCGAACTCCACCAGCACCGAGCCGGCGGCGTGGTCCAGCCAGTGCCGGGTCAGGCGGATCGGTCGGAGCTCGTCGTCGGCGCGTCCATCGGCTCGGCTCATGGCCCGGACACTACCGACGCCCCGCGAACCCCCGGGTGACCGCCCTGCGGACCGCTCCGCCGGTCACCGCGACCACCCGCTCCAGCGGCCCCTGGCGTCGCGCCAGCCGGTAGACCGCACCGATCGCGACCACCAGCGCCACCTGGCCGAGGAAGACCCCCGTGGTGTCCTCGTCCCACCAGCCGTCCGTGCGGAGCACCACGTGGAGCGTGTAGAGGGTCAGCGTCATCGCCCCGGCCCCGAGGAGGACCGCGGTGACGCGCGGCGCGGGCCGGGCGAGGAGCAGGCACGCGCCCAGGACGAGCAGCGCGCTGCCGATCGTCATCATCAGGTCGAGCGACGTGCCCGTGTGCGGCGACCGGACGGCGAGCCACCACCAGGAGCCGGTGGGCACGACGCCGTACAGGCCGTCGGTCAGGGTCGTCGAGAGGTCGCCGCGCCACCCCGACCCCTCGAAGGTGCGGATCATCGCCGCCCGCGCGTCCGGGCGGGCGACCAGCGTGTCCGAGACCGCCCACGCGGTGACCGCCGCCCACGCGCCCACCCCCACCAGGACGAGCGCGGTGCGCACGCTCCGCAGGTCGAGCCGTCCGACCACGATGCCGACGAGCAGGTACGGCACCCAGGTCAGCACCGGGTAGTAACCGGTCACCACCAGCTCGCGCAGGACGGTGCCGGGTGCGGAGAGCGAGTCGAACGAGGGCACGTCGTACGACGCCCACGGCAGGTCCCGCCGCCACAGCAGGCTCACCACCGGCCCGGCGGCGGCCCACACCACGGCGACCGTGCCGACGACCCAGGTGCGCAGGGCGAGGAAGGGCGCGGCGACGAGGAAGAGCAGCGCATAGTTCACCAGGATCACCGCGATCCCCGTGTCGAGCCCGCCGATCACGAGCCCGACCAGGGCGACCCACGCCGCCCGCACCGCCGTGCCGGCGAGCATCCCGGCGAGGTCGGCTCCACGCAGCGGCGCGCGCGTCCCGGACAGCAGCACGAGGCTGACCCCGGCCAGGACGGCGAAGAGCGCAGAGGCCCGCCCGCCGGCGACCTGGTGCGCGAGCGGCACCTCTCCGCCGGTGGTCCCCGGCAGGATGTGCGTCGCCATCATCCCGACGAGGGCGAGGCAGCGCGCGGCGTCGACGCCGACGACGCGGCCCGCCCCCGCAGGCGTCACGCGGTCGCGCTCACTTCACCTCGGCGCGGAGCATCCGCCACGCCCCGATGGCGAAGGGCAGGACGATCCAGATCAGCGTCGTCGTCGCGACCTGCGCCCACTCCTCGCCGGTCAGCCCCTGCCCGTCGAAGAGCGGGGTCTGCGCGGTGCCGAGGTCGATCCACGGCTGCACGTCGCGGACCTGCTCGATGATGCTGGTCACGATGTTGAACGCGATCGGCAGCACGAAGTAGGTCACGATCGCGGCCGCGGAGTTGAGGAAGAGCATGCCGAAGGCGAGCCCCTGCACGATCCCCATCGTCTGGAGCAGCGCGAAGTTGCCGAGGTCGCCGAAGCCGTACGCGCCCCACATGTCGTCGACGCTCGCGATCACCGTGGCGAGCGCAGCCACGAGGATCGCGACCACGATCGCGGCGAGCCCGAAGAGCACCGCCGCCACGACCTTCGCCGCGATCACCCGCTCGCGGTGCGGCTCCAGGGTGAACGTGGTGAGCGCGGCCCGCTGCCCCCACTCGCTGGTGACCAGCAGGACGCCGAGCACCGGGAGCAGGAACCCCTGCGGCGTCGCCGTGGCGCCCAGGAACGCCTCGAAGTTGTTGCCCTCGTCCGGGGCGAAGATCAGCAGCAGCGCGACGACGAGGGCGGTGATGGCGACGATCGTGACCATCAGCCACTTGCCGGCCCGGGTGTCGAACATCTTCCGCATCTCGACGACGACGTGACGGGTGAAAGGCACCCGCGAGGTGCCGGAGACGTCCAGCAGCCCCTGGGGTGCGCCGGTGGGTGGTGCGGTCATGCGACGACTCCTTCGCGCTGGGTCTCGGCGGTCAGCTCCAGGAACAGCGCCTCGAGCCCGGCGCCGTCGGCCGGGCGGAGCTCGACGAGAGTGAGCTGGTGGCGGGCGGCGACCTCGCCGACCTGGACCGGCTCGGCCTCGACGTGGAGGTGCGCGGCGTCGGCCTTCACCGGGAACCCCGCGTCCGCGAGCGCGTCGCGCAGCGCCTCGGCCTCGACCGCCCTCACCAGGGTGCCGGTGGTGCGGAGCAGCTCCTCCTTGGTGCCCTGCGCGACGATCCGGCCGTTGCCGATCAGCAGCATGTCGTCGGCGATCATCTCCACCTCGTGGAGCAGGTGCGAGGAGAGCAGCACCGTGCCGCCCTGCTGGGCGAAGGTGCGCAGCATCCCCCGCATCCAGTGGATGCCCGCCGGGTCGAGCCCGTTGGCCGGCTCGTCGAGGATCAGCACCCGCGGCTCGCCGAGGAGCGCGTGGGCGATGCCGAGCCGCTGGCGCATGCCGAGCGAGTAGTGGCGGACCCGCCGCTTCGCCTCCTTCGGGGTCAGGCTGACGAGCTCGAGCATCTCGTCGACCCGCTTCTCGGGCAGCCCCATGGTCGCGGCACCGAGCGCGAGGATCTCCCGGCCGGTGCGGCCGGCGTGCTGGGCGGAGGCGTCGAGCAGGACGCCGACGTGGCGCGCGGGGTTCGGGATGTCGGAGTAGCGGTGGCCGCCGATCGTGACGTTCCCCGACGTGGCGGGCGTGAGCCCCACCATGATCCGCATCGTGGTCGACTTGCCGGCGCCGTTGGGGCCCAGGAAGCCGGTGACCCGCCCCTGGCGGGCGGTGAAGGAGACGTCGTCGACCGCGGTGAAGCCGCCGTACCTCTTGGTGACGTGGTGGACCTCGATCATGGGCTCCACCCTGCCGTAGAAGCGGGCGCGATGCTCACCCGAAACGCGGCAGCCGCCGCTCCGACGGGGTGGGCCACGGGTTGGGACGGCAGCCGTCGAGCCCCTTGGACTGCGTCTGCATGACCGGGGCGGCGGCGCCGCGCCGGGGGCAGCCGCGGTGGCCGTGGCCGAGCCAGTGGCCCATCTCGTGGTTGACGACCATGTGCCGGTAGTCGCGCAGCGACCTGCTCCTGCGGTTCCACATCGGCGAGGCGTGCAGCCACCGGGTCTGGTTGATCACGACGTAGCGGCCGACCCGGCAGCTCCACTCGACGCTGCAGACCGGGGAGAACGACGGCAGCCGCGAGGCCTCGCTGAGCACCAGGGTGAGGTCGCCGCCCCGGGCCACGCGGCGGAACTTCACGCCGGCGCCGCGCCACCCGCGCGGGTCGTCGAGGGTCTGCTGGGCCTGGGTGCGGAACCGGCGCAGGTCGGCGACGACCCGCCCGCGGGTCTCGACGTGGTAGGTCACGGTCCGCTTCGCCCGCACCCGGTGGTCGACCCGGCGGGTGGCGGAGGCGATGACCCGGACCGGCGCGTGCCCCGCCTTGCGGGCGGTGACGCGCACCGCGACCCCGTGGCCGAAGTCGGCGACGGTGAGCTTCCGGCGCTTGCCGGTGGCCCCGCGGATCGGCTCGCCGTCCCGGAGCCAGCGGTAGCGCACGGTGTCGGGCTCGCCCTTCCAGGTGGCCGGACGCACCCGCAGCGTCTTACCGATCCGGGCGACGCCCACGACGCGGGGTGCGCGACGCAGCTCGAGCCGGTCGTCGCCGTGCGCGTGGACGCTGGGTCCCGGCTGCGGCCGCTCCCCCGCGGCAGCCGGGAGCACCGCGGCCGACGTCGCGACGAGCACCAGGGTCACCAGGGCGAGCAGGGGCCTGAGCATGGCCTCCACCCTAGCCAGCGCGTCCGGAGGGTCAGACCTCGTAGGTGGCGCCCTCGGCGGCGAGCAGGACCGGCCCGGAGTAGACGCCTTCGGCCTCGTGCAGCGCCTCGGCCTTCTCGTGCCACGGCGGGATGTGGGTCAGCACCAGCGTCCCGACCGCAGCGTCCTCGGCGGTGCGCGCGGCCTCGGAGCCGGTCATGTGCACGTGCGGCGGGTTGTCGCGACCGTCGCGGAACGCCGCCTCGGCGAGGAGCAGGTCGGCTCCGCGGGCCAGCCGCGTCAGCGAGTCGCAGGCGGCGGTGTCGCCGCTGTAGACGAGGGCCCGCCCGCCGCACTCGACCCGCAGCGCGTAGGCCTCGATCGGGTGGTCCACGCGCCGGGCGGTCACCGTGAAGGGGCCGAGCTCGACCTCGCCGCGGCGGAGCCGCTTGAACGCGAACTCGTCGTTCATCCCGGGGTCGAGCGGCAGCCCGTACGCACGGGCCATCCGCGACTTCGTCCCCCGGGGACCCCACACCGGGATCTGCGGCTGCGGTCCTTCGGGGTGGTACTTGCGCAGCACGTAGTACCCGCTGATGTCGAAGAAGTGGTCGGGGTGCAGGTGGCTGATGAACACCGCGTCGACCAGCAGCGGGTCGCAGTGACGCTGGAGCGCACCGAGCGCCCCCGACCCAAGGTCCAGGAGGATGCGCCAGGTCCTCGTCGGGTCCTCGGTGTCCGGGGCCTCGACGAGGTAGCAGCTCGCGGTGGAGTCCGGCCCGGCGAACGAGCCGGAGCAGCCGATCACGGTGACCTTCACGGCGACCCCACCCAGGCGAACTGCTTCGCCGACTGCAGCTCGGGGCCGAGGAACCGCCGGCCGATGCGATGGAACTCCTCAGGGTCCCCGGTGGTGAGGAACCGGTGGGTCGGCTCCGGCAGCGACGGGTCGCGCTCGAGGCCGCGCCGGACCAGCGTGCGGTAGACGTCCTTCGCGGTCTCCTCGGCGCTGCTCACCAGCGTCACCTGGTCGCCCATCACGTAGGAGATCACCGCGGTCAGCAGCGGGTAGTGGGTGCAGCCGAGGATCAGGGTGTCGATGCCGGAGGAGGTCAGCGGGTCGAGGTACTCGTGGGCCACCTCGAGCAGCTCGGGCCCGCTGGTCACGCCGGCCTCCACGAACTCCACGAACCGCGGGCAGGCCCGGGTGTGCAGGGTGACGTGAGGGGCTGCCGCGAACGCGTCGTCGTAGGCCATCGAGTCGGCGGTCGCCCGCGTGCAGATCACGCCGATCTGGCCGGTGCGGCTCGCCGCGACCGCACGCCGGGTCGCGGGGTAGATCACCTCGACCACCGGCACCGGGTAGCGCTCCCGGGCGTCGCGGAGCACCGCCGCGCTCGCCGAGTTGCAGGCGATGACCAGCAGCTTCACCCCCTGGTCGACCAGGTGGTCGAGGCACTCGAGGGCGTACTCGCGGACCTCGCCGATCCCCTTCGGGCCATAGGGCTGGCGCGCGGTGTCACCGAGGTAGAGCACCGACTCGTGAGGGAGCTGGTCGATGACGGAACGGGCCACGGTGAGACCACCGAAGCCCGAGTCGAAGATGCCGAGGGGAGCGTCCGCCATGACCCGGCAAGGCTAGTGGGCGATGCGGTGGATCCGCGTTACCCGAGCCACACCGGTCCTGCGACCGTCGTCACTCCGCCGCCGGCCGTTCGTTGTAGACGCCGGCCTGCTCCTGGCCGGTCAGCGCCTGGATCGCCGCCATCAGCTGGTCCGTGATCTCCCGCCGGGCCCGTCCGGGCGCCACCCCGTCGTACCTCCCGGCGACGTGGATCGGCTCGCCGAACCGCACGGTGACCTTGGCGAGCCGGGGCAGCCGGGCGCCCACCGGCTGGAGCCGCTCGGTGCCGACGAGCCCCACCGGGACGATCGGGGCGCCGGACACCAGGGCGAGCTGGGCCACGCCGGTGCGGCCGCGGTAGAGCCGGCCGTCGCGGGAGCGAGTGCCCTCGGGATAGATCCCGAACGCCTCGCCCCGGCCGAGCACCTCGAGGGCGATGTCGAGCGAGTCGAGCGCGGACCGGGTGTCGGCGCGGTTGACCGGCACCATGCCGAGCC
The DNA here is from genome assembly GCF_008087345.1 of Nocardioides caldifontis. Taxonomy (GTDB): domain Bacteria; phylum Actinomycetota; class Actinomycetes; order Propionibacteriales; family Nocardioidaceae; genus Marmoricola_A; species Marmoricola_A caldifontis. The sequence continues at coordinate 50,689 of NZ_ML701735.1, forward strand.
CCTCGAACCAGGCCTTGGAGACCCGGCCTCGGAGGCCGGTGCCGGTGAAGTACTCCTCCTTGGCGAGGAAGACGACCTTCCGCGGCGCCACGACGGGGATCACCACGCTGTCGACGAACGACAGGTGGTTGCTGGCCAACAGCACCCCACCCGTGGGCGGCACGTTCTCGCGCCCCTCCACCACCGGCCGCCAGATCGCCCGGGCCAGCGGCGGGACGACCGAGTGGAGGACGGTGTAGAGCACGGCCACGCCCCGATCAGGCCCAGAGCTGGCCGTCGAGGCGTTCCTCGGCGTCGTCGACGGTGCCCTCGTAGGCACCGGTGGAGAGGTACTTCCAGCCGCCGTCGGCGACGACGAACGCGATGTCGGCGGTCTCCCCCGCCTTGAGCGCCTTCGCCGCCTGGCCGAGGGCGGCGTGGAGGATCGCGCCGGTCGAGATCCCGGCGAAGATCCCCTCGAGCTCGAGCAGCTCCCGCACCCGGCGTACGGCGTCGCGCGGGCCCACCGAGAACCGCGAGTCGATCAGGGACGCGTCGTAGAGCTCGGGGACGAACCCCTCGTCGAGGTTGCGGAGCCCGTAGACGAGCTCGCCGTACCTCGGCTCGGCGGCGACGACGCGCACCGAGGGCTTGTGCTCGCGGAAGTAGCGGCTGACCCCCATCAGGGTCCCGGTGGTGCCGAGCCCGGCGACGAAGTGGGTGATCGAGGGCAGGTCGGCGTGGATCTCCGGCGCGGTGCCCTCGTAGTGCGCGAGCGCGTTGGCGGGGTTGCCGTACTGGTAGAGCATCACCCAGTCGGGGTGCTCCTCGGCGAGCCGCTTGGCCACCCGGACCGCCTCGTTGGAGCCGCCCGCGGCGGGCGAGGAGACGATCTCGGCGCCCCACATCCCGAGCAGCTGCTTGCGCTCGACGGAGGTGTTCTCCGGCATCACGCAGACGATGCGGTAGCCCTTGAGCTTCGCGGCCATCGCCAGCGAGATGCCGGTGTTGCCGCTGGTCGGCTCGAGGATCGTGCACCCGGGGCGGAGGTGGCCCTCCTTCTCCGCCACCTCGACCATCTTGAGGGCGGCCCGGTCCTTGATGGAGCCGGTGGGGTTGCGGTCCTCGAGCTTGGCCCAGACCCGGACGTCGGGGGACGGCGACAGCCGCGGCAGCCCGACGAGCGGGGTGCCGCCGACGGAGTCGAGCAGGCTGTCGAAGCGCATCGTCGGGTGGGCTTCCGGCGGGATCAGGCGCCGCCGGCTACGGCCGGGAGGACGACGACCTGGTCGCCGTCGGAGAGCGAGGTCTCGAGGCCGCCGGTGAACCGGACGTCCTCGTCGTTGACGTAGACGTTGACGAACCGCCGCAGGTCACCGTCCTCGACGAGCCGGTCCTTGAGGCCGGGGTGCGCCGACTCCAGGTTGTCGATCAGCTCGCTGAGCGAGGCGCCCTCGCCGGAGACGGACTTCGCCCCGTCGGTGTAGGTGCGCAGGATCGTGGGGATTCGGACCTCGATGGCCATGGCGGACGGTGCTCCCTGGTCGTGTGGTGGTGGTCGGTTTCGGGGGTCGGGCTCAGCCGGTCGGGGCCGGCAGCGAGTCGACGACGGAGACCTCTTCCTCGGTCACCTCGCCGTCGACGATCCTGTAGGACCTGAACTCCACCGGGCCCTCGTTATTCCCGTGCTCGTCCGAGAAGGTCTGCGCTGTGGAGACCAGCACGTAGTGGGCGCCCGGCTCGCTCGCCAGCCCGATGTCGGTGCGGCTCGGGTAGGCCTCGGTGGCGGTGTGCGAGTGGTAGATCACGACCGGCTCCTCGTCGTTGTCCCACATCTCCTTGTAGAGCGCGAGGAGCTCGGTGGAGTCGAACTCGTAGAAGGTCGGGGAGCCGGCGGCGTTGACCATCGGCACGAACCGCTCCGGCCGGTCGCTGCCCTCGGGGCCCGCCACGATGCCGCACGCCTCGTCGGGGTGGTCCCGCTTGGCGTGCGCGACGATGGCGTCGTAGGTCGCACGGTCGATGACAAGCACCCGGCCAGGGTAGTTCGGGCGGCGAGGCGCTCCCTCAGCCGCCCATGGACCGGACGAGCGTCTCCTGCAGGTAGGCCAGCCAGTCGTAGATGTCGTGCACCTGCGTGCGCGGGTCCTCGTCGGGCAGCTGCTCCCACAGCTCCTCGTCGCCCTCCTCGATCCCGAGCCGCGTGGCGAGCGCCAGCCGCATGTCGGTGATCGTCTTCATCCACGCGATCGCCTGCCCGGGGTCGAGCTCGACGTCGATGGTGAGCCCGTCCTCGTCGAGCTGCGGCGGGAGCCCCGCCTCCTCCAGCGTGTCGATCAGCGCGCCGGCGGTGGCCGCCTTGCCGCTGCGGAGCTGGGTCTCGGTGTAGCGGCGGAACTCCCCCGCCGCCTCCTCGTCGTCGCGGTACGCCGAGGGGAAGAGCCGGGCGAGCACCGGGTCGTCGGGCTCGTTCGTCGGACCGGAGAAGTCGAGCAGCGCCTCGAACGGGTCGACCTCGGTGGTCGGGACCGCCGCCTCGTCGCGGAGCAGCTCGATCAGCTGGGAGGCGAGCGACCGGAGCAGGTCGGCCTCGAAGCCGGAGAAGGTCGCGACGGCCCCGCCGCGGCGCCGCGGCTGGAAGCCCTCAGTCATCGGCACGCTCCAACGTGGCCCACAGGCCGTACTCGTGCATCGCCTGCACGTCGCGCTCCATCTCCTCGCGGCTCCCGGAGGAGACGATCGACCGGCCGTCGTGGTGCACCTCGAGCATCAGCTTCTCGGCCTTGCGCCGGCTGAACCCGAAGTACTGCTGGAACACGAAGGTCACGTAGGACATCAGGTTGACGGGGTCGTTCCAGACGACGGTCTGCCACGGCCGGTCCGCGGCGGTGAGGTCGTCGAGCTGCGACTCCTCGTACTCCACGGGCATGGGTGCTGACACGGTTCCACTCTAGAGTCCGCCGCTGGGTACGGAACTAGGGTGACCCGCGTGGACGTGACCAGCCAGTCGACCGCCCTCCTGACCGACCACTACGAGCTGACGATGCTCCAGGCCGCCCTGGCCGGAGGGACGGCGCACCGACGCTCGGTCTTCGAGCTCTTCGGCCGCCGGCTCCCCGAGGGGCGCCGGTACGGCGTGGTGGCCGGCGTCGGTCGGGTGCTCGACGCGCTCGAGCGGTACCGGTTCGACGACGGGGTGCTCGGCCACCTCGCCGACGCCCGGGTGGTCGACGACGCGACGCTGGAGTGGCTGGCGTCGTACCGGTTCTCGGGCGACGTCTGGGGCTACCCCGAGGGGGAGCTCTACTTCCCCTACTCCCCCGTGGTGGTCGTGGAGGGCACCTTCGCCGAGGGCGTCGTGCTGGAGACGCTGCTGCTCTCGGTGCTCAACCACGACTCGGCGATCGCCTCCGCCGCCACCCGGATGACGTGCGCCTCCAGCGGCCGCCCGTGCATCGAGATGGGGAGCCGGCGCACCCACGAGGAGGCGGCGGTCGCGTGCGCCCGCGCCGCCTACGTCGCGGGGTTCGAGGCGACCTCCAACCTGGAGGCCGGCCGCCGCTACGGCATCCCCACGACCGGGACGAGCGCGCACAGCTTCACGCTGCTCCACGACTCCGAGCGCGACGCCTTCACCGCTCAGGTCCAGTCGCTGGGCACCGGCACCACGCTGCTCGTCGACACCTACGACGTGACCGAGGCGATCCGGACGGCCGTCGAGGTCGCCGGGACCCGGCTCGGGGCGGTGCGGCTGGACTCCGGCGACCTGGGGCCGCTCGCCCAGCAGGTGCGCGCCCAGCTCGACGAGCTCGGCGCCCGCGACACCCGGATCATCGTCACCTCCGACCTCGACGAGCACGCCATCGGCGCGCTGGCCGCGGCGCCGGTCGACGGCTACGGCGTGGGCACCTCGCTGGTGACCGGCAGCGGCCACCCGACCTGCGGCTTCGTCTACAAGCTGGTCTCGCGCGAGGGGCCGGACGGCGCGATGGTCAGCGTGGCGAAGAAGAGCCAGGACAAGGGGTCGTTCGGCGGCCGCAAGTACGCCCTGCGCCGTCGGGACGCCGCAGGCGTCGCCGAGGCCGAGGTGGTCGGGGTCGGCGAGCCGCCGGTGGACGACGGCGACGACCGCACGCTGCTCGTCCCGCTGGTCCGGGCGGGCGAGGTCGTCGGCCGGGAGCCGTTGGAGCGGGGCCGGCAGCGCCACTTCGAGGCCCGCGACGAGCTCCCGCTGCAGGCGCACCAGATGTCCCGCGGCGAGCCGGTGATCCCCACGCTGCACGTCGGTGGCTGACCGGGAGCGCTGTTTGTCTGGACCACCTCGGGGGTAGTCGTCGGGCATCCGCCACCCCGGAGGTCCCCCGATGCACCGAACCCGTCGTACCCCTGCGCTCGCGGCCGCCGCCGCGCTCTCGGCCACCCTCGCCACCGCCCTCGTCATCGCCGCCCCACCCGCCGGTGCCGCCACCGCCGAACGCGAGCTGGACCTGCGCTTCGAGGCCGGGAGCCAACGGGTGAGCGCCGGCGCCGTCGCCCTGACGGTCCGCACGGTGACCCACAACGGCGGCTCCGTCGCCAGCAGCAGCGGCCGGTCGGGCAACGCGGTCCGGTTCCCCGCGTTCCGGTCGAGCAACCCACCGCTGGCAGCACTGGCGGTGACCGACCGCGACGGCGCCGACGACCTGGCGCCCGGCACCGCCCGCTTCCGGTTCGGCGCCGACTTCACCCTCGACGCGACCTCGCAGGGCAGCAAGGTCGACAACGGCAACAACCTCGTGCAGCGGGGGCTGTGGGGCCACCCAATGCAGTACAAGCTCGAGGTCGACGGCAAGCGGCCGGTCTGCCGGGTCAAGGGCGCGTCCGGCGCCGTGCAGGTGCGCAGCTCGGTGACCGTCACCCCCGACACCTGGTACCGCGCGGTCTGCGAGCGCAACGGCTCCAAGGTCACGCTGAGCGTCACCCGGCTCGGGAACGGCGCCTCCTGGACCAGCTCGGCGACCGGTGCGACCGGAAGCCTGCGCCCCTCCTCGGCGTCGGTCCCGCTCTCGGTGGGAGGCAAGCTCGACGCCTCGGGCCGGCTGATGACCGGTTCCGCGGACCAGTTCAACGGCAAAGTGGACAACGCCTTCGTCAACGTCTTCTAGAGTTGCCCCCGCACGCGCGAGGACGACATGACGAGGGGGGACCGTGAGCGCCGTACCCGTGCGCAGCGCCGCAGCCGCTGCCCTCGTCCTGGTCGCCGGACTCGCCCTGGGCGCGTGCAACGAGGACGAGCCGGACCCGGACACCGAGAGCCGCGAGCTGGTGCTCTCCTTCGACGACGGGGTGCAGAGCGCCGGGGCCGTCGCCCTCGAGGTGACGACCGTGACCGCGAACGGCGGCGAGGTCACCGAGGAGCCCCGTGACGACGGCACCGCACTGCGGTTCCCGGAGTTCGCCACGACGGGCGCCGGGCTCGCCACGGTCGCAGTGGTGGATCGAGACGGCGAGGACGACCTCGCGCCGGGGACCCGGACCTTCCGCTTCGGCGCCGAGTTCGCGGTCGACGAGAAGTCGTCGGGCTCCCCGGTCGACAACGGCGACAACCTGGTGCAGCGCGGCCTCTACGACGCGGTCGGCCAGTACAAGCTGCAGCTCGACGGCGACGTGACCAGCTGCCGGGTCAAGGGTGCCGAGGGTGAGGTCGAGGTGGCGATCGACCAGGACGTCACCCCCGGCGAGTGGTACCGCGCGACCTGCACCCGCTACGACTCGCGGGTCGAGCTCGAGCTGGTGCGGCTCTCCGACGGCGAGAGCTGGACGGAGTCGGTCAACGGCAAGACCGGCGACGTGGCCGCCGAGTCGCGCGACGTCCCCTTCTCGGTGGGCGGCAAGCTCGACTGGCGCGGCGAGCTGATGGCGAAGGACTCCGACCAGTTCAACGGGCTGATCGACGAGGTGTTCCTCGACATCGTCGAGTGACCCGGGCAGGCTCGGGCCATGAGCTCCACGGAGAGGCGCGCGCTGATCGTCGTCGACGTCCAGAACGACTTCTGCGAGGGCGGCAGCCTCCCGGTCGCCGGTGGCGCCGAGGTCGCCTACCGCATCGGCGAGCTGCTCCACCGGTGGAGCGAGCGCGGCCCGGGCGCCCCGACGTACGCCGCTGCGGTCGCCACCAAGGACCACCACATCGACCCGGGCGACCACTTCAGCAACGACCCGGACTTCGTCACCACCTGGCCTCGCCACTGCCTGGTCGGCTCCGACGGCGTCGCCTTCCACCCGAACCTCGACCCTCAGCCGTTCGACGCGATCTTCCACAAGGGTGAGTACGCCGCGGCCTACTCCGGGTTCGAGGGGCGCGACCACGACGGCACGTCGCTCGCCGACTGGCTCCGCTCCCGCCACGTCGCCCGCGTGGACGTCTGCGGCATCGCGACCGACCACTGCGTGCGGGCGACCGCCCTCGACGCGGTCCGGGAGGGGTTCGAGGTGCGGCTCCTCTCGCACCTGTGCGCGGGGGTCACCCCGGAGACGACGGCGAAGGCCCTGGAGGAGATGGTGGCCGCGGGGGTCGAGATCGGCTGACCGGCGGAGCGCACCGGCGGCTCAGCTGCCGGTGAACCGGGGGCGGCGCTTCTCCACGAACGCCCGCATCCCCTCGGCGGCGTCCTCGGTGCCGAAGAGCACCACCTGACCGGTGCGCTCACGGTCGAGGGCCTGCGCGAGCCCGCCGAGGGTGGCGGCGTTGATCGCCTTCTTGGTGGCCGCGTAGGCGATCGGCGGCCCGGCCGCCAGCCGCCCCACCACCTTCTCGACGGTCTCCTCGAACTCATCGTCCGGGACGACGTGGCTGATCAGCCCGACCTGGTGCGCCTCGCGCGCGCTCATCGGCTCGGCGAGCAGCGCCATCCGCATCGCCCGCGCCCGACCGGCGGCGGCGGCGACGGTCAGCGAGGCCCCGCCGTCGGGCATCAGCCCGACCCGGGTGAACGCGAGCAGGAACGACGCCGACTCCTTGGCCACCGCGAGGTCGGAGGCGAAGCAGATCGAGGCACCCACGCCGGCGGCGACGCCGTTGACCGCCGCGACCACCGGCTTCCCGGCGCCGACGATCGCGCGGACCATCATGTTCGCCGCGTCCATCGCGCGAGCGTCGAAGCTCTCGACCGGGTTCTCGCCCTGCAGGACCGCGCCGGCGCTGAACGCCGCCCCTGAGCCGGTCAGCACGACCACCCGCACGCCCTCGTCGGCGGCAGCCTCGGCCAGGGCCTTCACGAGCCCGGTGGCCATCGCCTCGTCGACGGCGTTGAACGCCTCCGGCCGCGAGAAGGTCACCCGGCACACGCCGCCTTCCGTGTGCACCTCGAGGTCGTCCGCCATGGGCGGGACCCTAGCCGCCGGCGTGCGGACCGCTCTCAGCACCACTTCCCGACGAGGGCGGTGACCACCTTGAGGTCGCGGGTCGTCGCCGGGCCGAGCAGCTTCTCGAGCCGCGTGTTCGAGAGCTTCGCGGCGGCGGTGGGGTGGTCGATCCACCAGTAGATCGCCCGCCCGAGCACCCGCGCGCCCTCCCCCGGCGCCGACCAGGCCTCGACCTCCCGCCGGGTCTCCGCGTCGGGCTCCTCCTTGAGCAGCGCGACGTAGTGGCGCTCGGCGCCGGCCTTGTCCTCGAGCACCCGGTCGAGCAGCTCCCGGAGCTCGGCGGGGGTGAACGCCATGGTCGGGACCTCGAACCCGGTCGTCGCGGCGAAGACCCGCTCGAGCTCCGACTCGACCGCACGCCGGTCGCCGAGCCGCTCCCGCGCCCCCTCCGGCACGACGAGCCGGACGTTGCCGGTCTGGATGTGGGTGGCGACCTCCTCGAAGCCGGCGGCGCCGAGGCACTCGCGCACGCTCGCCATCGGGAACTTCCGGTGCCGGCCCAGGTTGATCGCCCGCAGGAACGCGACGTACTCGCTCACGGGACGAGTGTGACGTGGTGCACAGAACCGCGCGTGACTGGGTATGACTGCCGCGCGTGACCTGTGGGAGCGCCGCTCGTTGGGACGGGTGGAGCGAGGGAACGCGGACGGCGCCGGTCGTCCGTCACATGGGAGAGATGGTCGTGGGCGAGTCACGGACTGGGAGCGGCTTCGGCTCCGGCGTGCGCGCGCTCGCGAGCGGCCTCGTCTACCTCGTCGTCCTCGCCTTCGGGGCGACCGCGGTCAGCCTGGTGGTGTCCCCCGGCGACGACGCCGCGGCCACCGACGAAAGGCCCGCGAAGAACCGGGTCACGCTCGCCTCCTTGAAAGCCGCCACCACCCGCACCACGCTCCCCCGGGCGCCGCGCGACCCCGATCCCCAGGGGGTCACCGACGGCGAGGTGGTCCACCCCCACTCCGTCCTCCCGCTGTACGCCGCACCCGGCCGGCGCCCCTTCGCCAAGGTCGGCCCGAAGCAGTTCGGCGACACCTGGCTCCCGGTGGTCGAGCGGCGTGGTGGTTGGTCGAGGGTGCTCCTGCCCTCCCGGCCCAACGGCTCCACGGGGTGGCTGCGCACCAAGCAGGTCGAGCGGCGCACCTCGCCGTACCTGATCCGGGTGCACCTCGGCTCGCGGACGCTCGAGCTGGTCGACCGCGGCACCACCGTCGGGAGCTGGACGGTGGCGGTCGGCGCGCCCGGCACGCCGACGCCGACGGGCCGCACCTTCCTGCTCGGCCAGCTGGTGGACGACTCGCAGTCGTTCTCGCCGGTGATCCTCCCGCTGGGCTCGCACAGCGACACCCTCGACACCTACGGCGGCGGCCCGGGCACCGTCGCCCTGCACGGCTGGCCGGACGGCTCGGTCTTCGGCCAGGCCGTCAGCCACGGCTGCGTGCGCGTCCCCGCCGACGCGCTCGACGCGCTCTCGCAGGTGCCCCTAGGAACGCTCGTCCTGGTCGACGAGCAGTGAACCGGAGGAAGAGATGAGAAGGACGGCGACAGCCGCACTCACCGGGTTGGTGGCGACGACGGCTGCCGTCGTGCTGGTGTCCGCGGGGGCGAGCCAGGCGGCGGGGACGAAGTCCTACGTCTACGGGCTCGACATCGTGGCCCAGGGGCAGTCCCAGGTGCGACAGCCCTACGTCGAGTCGACCGACGGCTCGGAGCAGACCGGGGTGGGCAGCGCGCTGCCGGAGAACCCCCTGCTCACCGGCGAGGTCGGCCTGTTCCGCGCGGGCAACGACAGCGCCTCGATGACGTTGGCGGACATCTCCGTCGGCGGCGGCATCGTCGATCAGCTGCCGCCGGAGTTCGCCGAGGGGCTCGCGCAGCTCCAGCCGCTCTGCGAGCAGGTCCCGGAGACCCCGGCGGAGATCCCGGAGATCCCCGAGCTGCCGATCCCCCTCGACGAGGTCCTGGACGTGCGGACGGCCTGCGAGTCGCTGGCCTCCGGCGAGCTCACCGACCTGCTCGCCGTCGACCTGGTCGAGGTGGCCTGCGAGGGCGACAGCGGCACCGTGGACATCGGCGGGGTGACGCTGCTCGGCCTGCCGGTGGACGTCCCGGCGCTCGAGCCGGACACGGCGATCCTTCCGGAGAACCCCGGGCTCACCATCACGGCGAACCGGCAGACCGCCCACGAGGACGGCTCGTTCACCATCGACGCGCTGGTCGTCGACCTGGCCGGCGAGGCCGAGGTGGTCCTGGGCTCGGCGACCTGCGGCGAGCCGCTCCCGACCGAGCCGGCTGTGGAGGAGCCGGAGCCGGACCTGCCGCCGCTCGCACCGGCGCCGGAGCCGGTCCGCGGCAACCTCCCCGTCACCGGCTGAGCCGCCGACCGGGCCGGGCCACCGGCCCCCGGCGGGCGGCGCCCGCGTCGACGACGATCGCAACCCAATCGTTGCCGACCCGTGCGCCGCACGGACGTGGGCATCGACCACAATGCGCCCATGACGACTCGACGAATGCGCACCCTGTCGCTCGGCGCGGCGCTCCTCCTCGGCCTCACGCTGTCGGCGTGCGGCGACGACGAGGAGCCGAGCGGCTCGGGCTCCGGCTCGGCCGACTCCGGCGTGGAGACCATCTCCGAGGGCACCCTGACCGTCTGCTCGGACATCCCCTACCCGCCGTTCGAGGTGCAGGAGGGCGGCGAGTACACCGGGTTCGACATGGACCTGATGAAGGAGATCGCCGCCGGGCTCGACCTCGAGCTGGAGGTGAAGGACTCCGGGTTCGAGGGGCTCCAGAGCGGCCTGTCGCTCAACTCCGACCAGTGCGACATCGTCGCCAGCGCGATGACGATCACCGAAGAGCGCGAGGCGAACCTCGACTTCACCGAGCCCTACTACGACTCCAAGCAGTCGCTGCTCGTCCCGGTCGGTTCCGACATCGCCTCGATCGAGGACCTCGCCGGCAAGAAGGTCGGTGTCCAGCAGGGCACCACCGGCAAGTCCTACACCGAGGAGAACGCGCCGGAGGACACCGAGATCGTCAGCTTCCCGAGCGACGGCGAGATGTACCCCGCGATCCAGGCCGGCCAGGTCGACGCGCTGCTCCAGGACCTCCCCGTCAACATCGAGCACACCAAGGACGGCGAGTTCGAGATCGTCGAGGAGTACTCCACCGACGAGTCCTACGGGTTCGCGGTGAAGCAGGACAACACCCAGCTCCTCGACGCGGTCAACGAGCAGCTCCAGGAGCTGCGGGACAGCGGCACCTACGACGAGATCTACAACAAGTACTTCGCCACGGAGTGAGGCCCGCCACCGGCGGGGGCACTAGCCTCACCCCATGAAGAAGTCGACACGGCGCCGACTGGTCCGCGGGCTCCTCTACGCGGTCCTCGTCGGCGCCGTGGTGCTCCTGGCCCTGATCGCCGACTGGGAGGCCATCCGGCAGAACTTCCTCAGCGGCGAGGTGATGGGCGAGCTGTGGCCCGAGGTCCTCACCGTCGGCGTGAAGAACACCGTGATCTACACGGTGATCGCGTTCGCCGGTGGGCTCGCCCTCGCGATCGTCCTCGCGCTGATGAAGCTCTCGCCGATCGCGCCGTACCGCTGGATCGCGACCGCGTGGATCGAGTTCTTCCGCGGGCTGCCGGCCCTCGTGGTCATCCTGGCCTTCGGGTTCGCGGTGCCGATCGCGTTCTCCTGGCGGCCGCCCGGCGGCAGCGTCGGCGCCGGCGTCCTGGCGCTCGTCATCGTCTCGTCGGCCTACATCGCCGAGACGCTGCGTGCCGGCATCCAGGCAGTGCCCAAGGGACAGTTCGAGGCGGCGCGGTCGCTCGGCATGACCTCGGGGCGCACGACGTTCTCGATCGTGCTCCCCCAGGCGTTCCGCATCGTGATCCCGCCGCTGACCAACGAGTTCGTCCTGCTGATCAAGGACACCTCGCTGCTCTTCGTCATCGGCGCGGCGATCGACGAGCGGGAGCTGACCACGTTCTCCCGCGACGCGCTGACGCAGTACGCCAACTCCACACCGCTCATCGTCGCCGCCGCGGCGTACCTGATCATCACGCTCCCGCTGACCCGGCTCGTCGCCCGGCTCGAGCGCCGGCAGCAGAAGGCGAGGTGACTCGAGTGACGTCCACGCTCCCCGCCGGGACGCGCGCCATCGAGGTGCGCGACCTGCACAAGTACTTCGGCGACAACGAGGTGCTCAAGGGCATCGACTTCCACGTCGACCAGGGTCAGGTGGTCTGTGTCATCGGCCCGTCCGGCTCCGGGAAGTCGACGCTGCTGCGCTGCGTGAACCGGCTCGAGGAGCCGACCTCCGGGACGATCCTCGTCGAGGGGGTCGACATCTGCGACCCGGAGGTCGACCTCGACGAGATCCGCTCCCGGATCGGGATGGTCTTCCAGTCGTTCAACCTCTTCCCGCACCTCAGCGTGATGCGGAACCTCACGATCGCCCAGCAGCGGGTGCGCCGGCGCTCCAAGGACGAGGCCGTCGAGATCGCCCGCAACAACCTCGCGAAGGTCGGGCTCGCCGGCAAGGAGGACGCCTACCCCGCGCACCTCTCCGGCGGCCAGCAGCAGCGCGTCGCGATCGCCCGGGCGCTCTCGATGGACCCCGACATGATGCTGTTCGACGAGCCGACCAGCGCGCTCGACCCCGAGCTCGTCGGCGACGTGCTCGGCGTGATGCGTGACCTGGCCGCCGACGGGATGACGATGATGGTCGTCACCCACGAGATGGGGTTCGCCCGGGAGGTCGGTGACAAGCTGGTCTTCATGGACGGCGGCGTCATCGTCGAGGAGGGCGACCCGCGCGAGGTGCTGGCCAACCCGCAGCACTCCCGCACCCAGGGGTTCCTCTCGAAGGTCCTCTGACGCGCCCGGCCCCGGCCGGCGCCGACCCCGCTACTGCGAGGTCAGCACCGCCTCGAGGTCGAACGAGACGTTCGGCGTGTTCCGGTAGTTCAGGTGGGTCTCCACCGAGACGACGTTCTGCCCCGTCACCAGCAGGCTCGGCGGCACGTCGATCACCACCGGGTTCGCCACCGCGGTCGCCGTGCTCCGGGCGGGCCCGGCGAAGGTGCCCACCGTGACCGTCCCGGCCGGCATGTTGCTCCGGCCCACCTCGACCCCGTTGACGTAGACCACGATCCCGTCGTCGGCCCGCGTGGTCAGCCGCAGGTTCAGCGCCTGCGAGGCGTCCGCGACGGTGAACCTCTTGGTGAAGTACGCCGCCAGCGGCCGGTTCGCCGTGTTGGTGGAGCAGCCGGCGCAGTCGATGTTCGTCGTCACGGGGTTCGCGGCGCCGGTGTTCCCGAAGCCGAACACGCCGTTGCCGACCGCCCACGCGGACGGGAAGGCGGCGAGCGTGTTCCACCCGGTGGGCGGCGCACCCGTGGCGTACCTCCAGCTCCACGCGGAGCCGCCCGCGACGACGGTCGAGTCCGTCGGGGTGCCGGTCGGCTCGCTGACCACCACGGTGCGGGTCTCGGTGTCGACCAGCCCGTCGGCGTCGGTCACGGTGAGCGTCACGGTGTAGGTGCCGGCCGCGGCGTAGGTGTGGCTCGTCGTCGCGCCGGTGCCGGCGGGTGTCGAGTCGCCGAAGTCCCACGAGTAGGCGGCGGCCGGGAGCGGCTCGTCGTCGGTGGACGTCGAGGTGAAGGTCGCGGAGAGGCCGGTGGCCTGCGACGTGAACCCGGCGGTGGGCGGGGTGGGCTGCGGCCCGCTGCCGCCCAGTCCGGCGACCCCGGCCGCGAACAGGTCGGCGACCTCGGCGGCGGTGAGCGCCCGGGGGATCACCATCGGCTCGTCCACGCTGCCACTGAAGTAGTCGCTCAGCGGCCACTTGCGGGCATAGAAGTTGCGGCCGAAGACCAGCTGGGTGCTCGTCGTGTCGGCGTACCCGACCCGCAGGTAGCTCGGGCCCGGAGTGGCCGGCAGCCGTGTCATCGTCGCGCAGTCGGGCGAGGAGACGACGTTCGTGGTGCAGACCTGTCGCCAGCCGTCGACGTACAGGGTGCTGTTGCCGTTGCCGTCGTAGGTGGCGACGGCCTGGTGCCACCGGCCGTCGTTCCAGACCGGGCCCTGGTTGCGCACGCCGGTGCGGCCGAGCCCGAGGACCAGCGCGCCGTTGTTGTCCATGACGATGCTCCGGTCGGTGGTGCCGCCGGCGCCGGTCTGGTTGCTGGACAGGGCGAGCAGCACACCGCCCCGACGGGTGGTGGTCCGGAACCACACGGCCTGCGTGAAGGCGGTCGAGGGCGTGATCGTGGTGTTCGACGTGACGTAGCCCGACGACCCGTTCAAGGTGATCGCGGTGTTGTCGGACGCGACTCCGGGGACCCCCGTCGTCACCCCGCCCTGAAGCTGGCCGGGCGTCCCGGCCGTGGTGCTGCTGTCCGCCACGCTGGTGCCGGACTCGCCGAGCCGCCACCAGACCGCCGGGTTCGTCGCGGAGTACGCCGAGGCGAACGGCGGCGGGGCCGAGGTGCGGACGGTTCCCGACACTGCGGTGGAGCGGGTGCTGGTGTGACCCGCGCCGTCGGTGGCGTCGACCCGGTAGGAGTGGGTCGAGCCGGGAGCGAGCCCGGTGTCGTCGAAGCGCAGCACGGGACGGGTCCAGTGCCAGGACTCGACGGTCTGGGTCGCCGCGGCGATCGGCGTGTTGCTGCCGTCGCGGTAGAGACGGTAGGTGAGCGTCCCGGTGTCCGGGTCATGGGTGGCCGGCCACTGGACGGTGAGGGTCCCGGCCGCGGTCGGCTGCACCGTCACGGGCATGCGCATGACGGTGTACGGCGTGACGTCGGGCCACGGGTCGCCGTTGAAGCTGCGCCCCACGACCTCCGGCGCGGCGGTGTCGCCGAGCGGCTCGAAGCGGGCGAGCCCCGCCTGGGTGGCGCCGTTGACCCGGGTGAAGTCGCCACCGACGACGACCTGCCGGCCGTCCGAGGCCATCACCTGGGGACCGACGGAGGTGGTGCCGCCGGTCGCGGTGGCGTTGGTGTTCGGGCTCCAGTGCACGAAGCTGCCGTCGCGGACGTCCTGGCCGACGAGGTAGCGGTGGATGAACGCCTCGCGGGCCACGCCGCCGACGTAACCGCCGAAGGCACCGCCCTCCATGAAGGCGCAGTCGTGCTGGTGCGACCCCTTGTAGAGCACGCCGCCGGCCACCGCGAGTCCCTGGGACGCACCCAGGCAGGACGCGTTCCAAGCCATGGCGCCGTCGCTGACGTTCGCCGCGTAGGTGCCCTCGTAGCACCCCGGCGGGTCGCCCTCGGCGGTCACATAGGCGGTGGTGCCGCTGACGACGATGTCCGTGGTGCGCCCGCCGCAGTTGGTGTTGATCGGCTGCTGGCCGAGGACGTTCGCGTTCCAGGTCTCGAGGGAGGCGTCCGTCGGGTCGAGGGAGACCATGCCGCCGGTGAGGACGCCGTTGACGGTCTGGAAGCTGCCGCCGGCCAGCACGCGGCTGCCGTCGGAGGCGAGGGCGAGCGCGTTCACCCGCGGCGACGGGGTCGTGTCGGGCGTCGGCGGCCCGGCGACCAAGGTCGGGTTGAAGGCCGCGTTGACCGCACCGGTGGCGGCCGTGACGGAGGCCAGGTTCGTGCGGGCCGCGCCGGCCGTGCCGCCGACCCGGGTGAAGTCGCCGCCGATGTAGACGGTGGTGTTGGTCGGCGCGATCGCGTGCACCGCAGCGCTGGGGTTCGGGTTGAACGCGGTCACCAGCGCGCCGGTGGTCGGGTTGACCGCGGCGAGCCGGTTGCGCGTCGTGCCGTTGACCGTCGTGAAGTTGCCGCCGATGTAGAGCCGGGTGCCGTCCGGGGAGACCGCCAGCGCCGTGACGCGGGCCGCGGCGCCGGTCGAGGTGCGCAGGTTGACGTTGAAGGTGGTGATGAGGTTGCCGGTGCTTGCGTTGAACGCGGCGAGCCCGGTGCGGTTCGCCGCCGAGCCGGTGGTGCCCGCCGGCGGGAGCGCCTGGGTGAACTTGCCCCCGGCGTAGATCACGCCGTTGGCCACGGCGAGGGCGTCGACCTCGCTGTTGGTCTGCCACATCCGCGACGCGGTGCCGCTGAGCACGTTGCCGCTGATCACGGCGGAAGCGGGTGTGCTGGTGACGGCGACCAGCGCCGCTGCGCCCAGCATCGACAGCAGGACGGACAGTGCGGCGGCGACAGACGTCGTCGACCGCGCACGACGGGCACGGGACATGTGAGTTCCCCCCACGGAGAGATGGTCGCTGAGCCCGCTGGCCCCCCAGCCTGGCTGTCGACGACGGTACGGCGGTCCGACCGGGCGTGACATGGACCATGTGCCCCACGTCCATGCCAATTGTCCGGGCTGGGTCCCGCGGGCTCGTGCTGAAGGCCCGCAACAACGGACATTCGTCCCTGTTCGGACGGTCCGGCTGCTCTTACCCTGAATCGATCAGTGGGGGGCCACTGGCCGCCGCGGTTCGCGGTGCAACTCGTGTGTTTCATCTTGTTGGGGGTTCTCGAACGATGCTGTCGTCACGCATGCGCAGGCTGCTCGCCTGTGCCCTCGCCGGAGGGGTCGCCGCAGTGCCGGCGGTCGTCCTCGGGACCGGCCCCACCCCGGCCGCCGCCCAGGTCGGGGACAACCAGGTCAACGAGCCGGTGCTCAGCGGCGCCCCGAGCTCGATGTGGCAGACCAACAACAACGTCGAGGCGCTCGCCGTCAGCCGCGGCATCGTCTTCGCCGGTGGCACCTTCACCCGGGTGCGCCCACCAGGCGCGGCCGCCGGGCAGAACGAGACGACGAGGACCTACCTCGCGGCGTTCAACGCCAACACCGGCGCGCTGCTGACCAACTTCAACCTGCAGCCCAACGCCCGGGTGCGCGACCTCTCGGTCTCCCCCGACGGCTCGCGGCTCTACGTGGTCGGCGCCTTCACGCGGATCAGCGGCACGGTGCGCAACCGGGTCGCGGCGATCACCATCCCGACGACCCCGACCGGCAGCTTCTCGCTGGTCTCCGGCTTCGCGCCCAACCTCTCCGGCGGCCAGGTCACCGCGGTCGACGCCACCGCCACCCGCGTCTACGCGTCGGGCAACTTCACCACGGTCAACGGCACCAGCAAGCCCTACATGGTCTCCCTGAACGCCACCAACGGCGCGATCGACACCGCCTTCAACACGACGCTCGCCGCGCCGCCGCCGTCCCTGTGGACCCCCGCCCCGAGCCCGGGAGCGCTGGCGGTCGAGGTGGCGCCGGACGGCAGCCGGGTCCTCATCGGCGGCGGCTTCCGGACCGTGAACGGCCAGGACATCGGCGGCATGGCCTCGCTGAACCCGGTGACGGGCGCGACCGAGCCGTGGCAGGCCAACACCGTGCAGCCGACCAACACCAACTGCTCGGGCCGGGTCACCGACATCATCGCCTCGGGCGACACCGCCTACGTGACCGGCGAGGGCGACCCGCCGGGGTGCTACGAGGGCACCTACGCCGCCCGGATCTCCGACGGTCAGATGCGGTGGAACAGCCCGTGCCTCGGCGCCTCGCTGGGCCTGGCGATCATGGACGACGTCCTCTACAAGGCCTCGCACCAGCACGACTGCGCGTTCAGCCCCGGGGACGCCCGCGGCGGCTACGTCGGCGGCACCGACCGTGACAGCTTCATCTGGTACCGCCTGGTCGCCCAGAACATCGCGGACGGCAGCTTCGTGCACTGGGCGCCGAACACCAACGCGGTCACCGGCTCGAACCCCGTGGGCCCGCACGTGCTGGCCACCGACGGCACCCAGATGTTCGTCGGCGGTGACTTCACCCGGGTGAACAACACCAACCAGCAGGGCATCGCGAGGTTCGGTCGCACGACGAACATCGCGCCGAACCGGCCGGCGGCGCCGTCGGCCATCTCGACCGGGGCCGGTGAGGTCACCGTCTCCTGGCCTGCGGTCTACGACCCCGACGACGGCCACCTGACCTACAACCTCTACCGCGGCAACACGCTCCTCAGCTCGCAGCAGGTCGAGTCCTACCCGTGGAGCCGGCCCGTGATGAGGTTCGTGGACCGGAACCGGCCGGTGGGCTCGACCCAGAGCTACTTCCTCCGGGTCACCGACGGCACCACCCAGGCGGCGGCCTCAGCGTCCACCTCCGTCGTCGTGCGAGGCGCCGACCCGCAGTCCTACGGCGACCTGGTCCGCAGCTACGGCGCCAGCCTCTACTGGGACATGGGCGGCAGCGGTTCGACGGTCGCGGACGGCTCGACCGGTGG
Source organism: Nocardioides caldifontis (assembly GCF_008087345.1). Classification (GTDB taxonomy): domain Bacteria; phylum Actinomycetota; class Actinomycetes; order Propionibacteriales; family Nocardioidaceae; genus Marmoricola_A; species Marmoricola_A caldifontis. The sequence goes on from NZ_ML701735.1 coordinate 68,308, forward strand.
CGCGAACGCCGGCGAGCTCATCGGCAGCCCGACCCGCGGGACCGGCGTCACCTCGAGCAGCCAGGGGCTGCAGCTCAACGGCTCGAGCCAGTACGTCACCTCGGCCTCGCAGCAGTCGCTCTCCGCGTCCTTCACCCAGTCGGTGTGGGTGCGGGGCACGACGATCGCCGGCGGCTCGCTGATGGCGGTCACCGACGTCAAGACCGGTGACGGCTCGATGTCCGACCGGGCGCTGACCATGGACAACAACGGCAACATCGTGTTCTCCGTGCACCGACCGCCACGGCCGGGCAGCCCGGACCCGCTCGGCCCCGGGTTGAACAACGTCCGGCTCCAGGGCCCGATCTACAACGACGGCGGCTGGCACCACGTGGTCGCGAGCTGGGACAACGCCACGGGCACCGCGTCGCTCTACATCGACGGCGTGCTCAACGGGACGTACGTCGGCACCGCCGGCGGGCTCACCTCGGGGTACTACCGGGTGGGCTACACCGACCTCGCCGAGGAGCAGGCCGTCTTCGGGCGCAACTTCTACAACCTGACGTGGCCCGGTTCGGAGTACTTCTCCGGCGGGGTCGACGAGGTGGCGGTCTTCCCGAGCGCCCTCTCCGCCACCCAGGTGCGGGAGCTGTTCTCGGCCGGCATGTCCGACGCCGCCGGCTCGACCAACGCGGCACCCACGGCGTCGTTCACCGCCTCGGTGCAGGGCACCTCGGTCTCGTTCGACGCCTCGGCCTCCACTGACGACACCGGGATCGCCAGCTACGCCTGGAACTTCGGTGACGGCACGACCGGGACCGGCCGGACGACCAGCCACACCTACGCCCCGGGCAGCTACACCGCGACGCTCACCGTCACCGACGGTGGCGGGCTGACGAGCACCACCACGCGCTCGTTCACGGTGGCCGAGGAGCCGGGTGGCGAGACCGAGACGGTCGTGATCGAGAACGGGTCGGCGTGGCGCTGGCGCTACGCGGCGGGCGCCCCGCCCACCGGGTGGACCGGCCGCACCTTCGTCGACACCACCTGGAGCAGCGGCAACGCGATCTTCGGTTGGGGCACGCCGGTGTCGACCAGCCTCGACATCTTCCCCGACACCGCCGACCGGCCCCGGGCGGCGTACTTCCGGCGCTCCTTCCAGGTCACCGACGCCTCCCGCGTGGTGCGGCTGCGGCTGACCTCGGTCGCCAACGACGGCGTCGTGATCTACGTCAACGGCACCGAGGTGACCCGCAGCAACATGCCGACCGGCACGATCACCCAGAACTCCTACGCCTCCTCGGCGCGCAACGCGGCCACCGCCAACGCGTCCCCGGTGGTCGTGGACGTGCCGGTGAACCTGCTGGTCGACGGCACCAACGTGGTCACCGCCGAGACCCACGTGAACTACCGCAACACCCGCGACGTCGCGTTCGACCTCCGCGCGGTGCTCACCACCAACTAGGGAACACCCAAGGCCGCCCGCGGCGGCCGGCTCAGCCGGTCGCCCGGGTGGCCCAGGCGCGGATCATGTCGATCCGCGCCTGGAGCTGCTCCGCGGTCGCCACGGCGGCCGCGGGGCCGCCGCACTTCTGGCGCAGCGACGCGTGCGTCACGCCGTGCGGCTGACCGGTGCGGTGGTTCCACGCCGCCACCAGCCCGTTGAGCTCGCGGCGCAGCAGCGCCAGCCGCTCATGGGTGGCCACCTCGGGCTCGGGCGCCGGCGCGGGTGCCGGCCCGTGCCCGTCCCCCTGCTTGCGGGCCCGCTCCGCCTGGCGGTGCCGGAGCAGGTCGCGGACCTGGTCGGGCTCGAGGAGCCCGGGGATCCCGAGGAAGTCCATCTCCTCCTCCGACCCGACGTGCACCTCGCCGGCGTGGCCGAACTCGCCGCCGTCGTACAGCACCCGGTCGAAGCGCGCCTCCGAGCCGAGCGCCTCGAAGGGGAGCAGCTGCTCCTCCGCGGACGCCGCCTCGGCGGCCTGCTCGCGGGCCAGCAGCTGCTCCTCGGCGGCGAAGATGTCGTCCTCGTCGGTCACCGGCCGGCCGAGCACGTGGTCGCGCTGGAGCTCCATCTCCGCGGCGAGGCCGAGCAGGTGGCCGGTCGACGGCAGGAACACCGAGGCCGTCTCGCCGCGCTTGCGAGCCCGGACGAACCGACCCACCGCCTGGGCGAAGAAGAGCGGCGTCGTCGTGGTCGTGGCGTAGACGCCGACGGCGAGCCGCGGCACGTCGACCCCCTCGGAGACCATCCGGACCGCGACCATCCAGCGGTCGTCGCTCTCGGAGAACGCCGCGATCCGCTTCGAGGCCGCCTTCTCGTCGGAGAGCACCACGACCGGCTTGTGCCCGGTGAGCTCCTTCAGCGAGGCGGCGTACGCGCGGGCACTGTCCTGGTCGGAGGCGATCACCAGCCCACCGGCGTCCGGGACGTGGCGGCGCACCTCGGTCAGCCGGGTGTCGGCCGCGGCGAGCACCGACGGGATCCAGGCGCCCTTGGGGTCGAGCGCTGTCCGCAGCGCCTGGGCGGTCATGTCCTTGGTGAGCGGCTCCCCCAGCCGGGCGGCGACCTCGTCGCCCGCGCGGGTGCGCCACTGCATCTGGCCGGAGTAGGCGAGGAAGAGCACCGGCCGCACGACGTGGTCGGCGAGGGCCTCGGCGTAGCCGTAGGTGTAGTCGGCGACGCTGCGCGGCACCCCGTCGGCACCGGGCGCGTAGGAGACGAACGGGATGGGGTTGACGTCGGAGCGGAACGGCGTGCCGGTCAGGGCGAGCCGGCGGTGGGCCGGGTCGAACGCCTCGCGGACCGCCTCGCCCCACGACATCGCGTCGCCGGCGTGGTGGATCTCGTCGAGGATCACCAGCGTCTTGAACCGCTCGGTGCGGATCCGCAGCGCGAGCGGGTTCACCGCGACGCCGGCGTAGGTGACCGCGATGCCGACGAAGTCCTTGCTCGTGCGCCCCTTGCCGCCGGAGTACGCCGGGTCGAGCGGGATGCCGGCCCGTGCGGCCGCCTCCGCCCACTGGGTCTTCAGGTGCTCGGTCGGCGCGACCACCGTGATCCGCTCGACCAGCCGCCGGGCCAGCAGCTCGGCGGCGATCGTCAGCGCGAACGTCGTCTTGCCCGCCCCGGGGGTCGCCACGGCCAGGAAGTCACGCGGCTGGGACGCGAAGTAGCGCTCGAAGGCCTCCGCCTGCCAGGCACGCAGGCTCGGCGCCGTGCCCCAGGCGGCGCGGTCGGGGTAGGCGGGCGGAAGTGCGGGTGAGGGGGTGGGCGCGGAGTCGGAGGAGAAGGGCAGGGTCACGTCGTCCTGGGGTGCTCGGAGGGCGGGCGGGGCGGTGCGAGGAGAGCGCGGGACGCGGGGTCAGCCCTCCTGGTCGTCCTTCATGCTCTCCCAGACCTCCTTGCACTCCGGGCACACCGGGAACTTCTCGGGGGCCCGGCTGGGGACCCAGACCTTGCCGCAGAGCGCCACGACCGGGGTGCCCATGACCATCGCCTCGGTGAGCTTGTCCTTGTCCACGTAGTGCGAGAACCGCTCGTGGTCACCCTCGTCCGTCGGCTGGGTGCGACGGTCCTCGATGGTCTGGGCGCCGGGGCTGAATCCAGTGGTCACGGTGCGGGAGTCTACGCCGCGACCGGTGCCGCCCCGGGCAGCCGCCGCCGCTTCCGGAGCTCCTGTGGAGCTAGTTGAGGGTCGGGTCGACCGGTCTGGTGGAGACCCACGCGAGCTCGCCGGGCTGCCGGCGGAGCACGGCGCTCCAGAGCCGGGCCGGGTCGTGCCCGAACACGTCGTGGACGGCGGAGTCCACGACGTACCAGGACCCCTCGGCGATCTCGGCCTCGAGCTGCCCGCTCCCCCACCCGGCGTACCCGGCGAAGATCCGCAGCCTCGCGACCGCGGGCGCGAGGACCTCCGGCGGCGTGTCGAGGTCGATGATCCCGGTGGCGCCGAAGAGCCGGCGGAACCCGAGCGGCTCCGGGCCGTCGCCTGACGGGACCGCGGCGACCGCCAGCGCCGCGTCGGTGTTGACGGGGCCGCCCTCGAAGAGCACCTCAGGGGGCTCCACCGCCACCGCCCAGTCCGGCAGCACCGAGGCCACGGCGACCGACGTCGGTCGGTTCACCACGACACCGAGGGTGCCGTCGTCGTCGTGGTCGAGGAGGAGGACCACGGTGTGGGAGAAGTTGGGGTCGGCGAGCGCCGGGGTGGCGACCAGGAGGCGGCCGGCCGCCGGCTCCTCCGGCGTGATGGTGAACCGCTCGACCGGCTCATCCACGGCCGGTCGTCCCGGTGCGGACGCGGGCAACGAACACTCTCACCCGCGAATCGTGTCATGCCCTCCGGTCCGGGAGGGCCGCACGGAGCCGGGAGGCGAACCGGGCACCCGGGTCGGTGGCGCCTTCCGGCCGGGCCGCGCCGGCGTCGCGGGGGGTGGTGGAGCGACGCCCGTGCGGGAGCGCGGAGCGCAGCCGCTGGGCGAAGCGGGTGTGGTGCTGCCTCATGTCGTCTCGCTTCCGTCGTCGATCGAGCACATACCGTGAGTACGTACTCTCAGTATGGAGCAGCACCCTCGGTAGGAAACCGACCGACGGGGTGATCCGCACCACGACCGGCGCCTATGCTCCGGCCATGACCGCGAAGGTGCCGTCCGCGCACGAGCTGCTGCGCAAGGCGACCAAGGCGACCAAGGCGACCAGGCGGCAGGAGTACTCCGCGACCACGAAGCGCGCGCTCGTGGAGGTGGCCCTCGACCGGTTCGCCGTGCAGGGGTACGCCGGCACCAGCCTGGACGAGATCGTGGCCGGCGCCCGGGTCACCAAGGGAGCGCTCTACCACCACTTCCGCGGCAAGCAGGAGCTGTTCGAGGCAGCCTTCGTCTCCGTGCAGGAGGCGGCCGCCGACCGGATCCGGCGGGCGATCCGGAGCATCGACGACCCGTGGGAGAAGGCCCTCACCGGGCTGCGGGAGTTCCTCGCGGTGACCCGCACGGATCCCTACCGCCGGATCGTGATCCAGGAGGGTCCCGCGGTGCTCGGCTACGAGCGCTACCGGGAGCACGAGGAGCGCAGCACCTTCTCGCTGGTCCACGAGATCGTCGCCTCGCTCCTCGGCGGCTACAAGCTGCCGTCGACCACGCTCGAGGCGTTCACCCGGCTCTTCTTCGGCGCGATGTCGGCGACCGGAGCGGCCGTCTCGACCGCGGAGGACCCCGAGCAGGCCAGCGACGACGCCGAGGGCGCGATCGTCCTGGTGCTCGCCGGGATCCGTGCCCTCGTCGAGAGCGGCGAGGGGCCGACGCTGCCGGCTACTTCGTCCAGCTGACGTCGCCGCCGTCCTTCGGCACCAGCTCGATCCAGACCTTGCCCGGCGGCAGGCTGATCTCCCCGCCGCCGACCTCGAGCTCGACCGGCGCGCCCAGCCCGCCCTTGATCCAGTCGCCCTGGACGACCTGGCCGCCGTGGAAGATGAACGCCTTGCCGCGGCCGGTGAACTTCGTCTCCGGCACCGGGTTGCCGGCGGGGTCGAGGTAACCGGCGTCGCCGACGGGCACCCTCAGCACCAGCACGGTGGCCGGGTCGAAGGTGTCGCCCTCGCCGGCGAAGGTGTCGGTGTTGACGTAGCCCCCGCCGCGCCGCTCGAAGGTGGTCGAGCTCCCACCCGAGAAGGTCGCGGTGAGCCCGCTCGCCGGCTTGCCCTTCGGCAGCTCGGCGCCCTCCTCGAACGGCAGGTAGGGCGTCGGCGTCTCGGTCGCCTTCACCTTCTTCGCGAGCTGGTCGAGCTTCATGAACAGGTTGTACGGCGCGGAGCGGCTGCTCTCGCGGTAGTACCCCGCCGCCCCCTCGGTGAAGGTCTTGATGTCGGCGTCCTTCACGCGCTCCCGGGTCTGCGGCGCTCCCCCGCTGGCCACCAGGGCGGCTCCCAGCGGGCTGACGATGCCGATGTCGGTGGCCCGCATCGAGCGGACCGGGCCGACGTCCTTGGGCACGTCGTTGTAGTAGAAGACCGCGAGCCGGGTCATCCCTCCCTCGACGAGCTCCTCGACGACCATCCCGGCGTCGCCGGCCCCGACCTGCGGGGCGCTGCTCGAGGAGTTGTCGATCTTCACCGCCAGCACGGGGTGGCGCGGCTCGCCCTTCACCGGAAGCCCGGTCAGCGGGGAGAGCGCCGGCGCCTCGACGGCCGGCTCGTCGCCGCCCTCGTCACCGCCACCCGCCTCGTCGTCGCCGCCGCAGCCGGCCAGCGCGGCGGAGAGGGTGAGTGCGAGGACGCCGAGGAGGGGGAAGCGGCGGTCAGTCATGGCGACCAGCATGACAACGCGGCACCACCGGCCGGGGACAACGCGCCGACGTCGCGAACGTCACCCCGGCGGCGGGGACCCTGTGGTCAGCGCAAGATCAGCGCAGGGTCAGCGCAGGGTGCCGGCGTACCAGGAGCTGGTCCAGATCCGCGCGGTCGTCACCCGCTGCCCCGAGCCGGGCGCGTGGATGACGGTCATCCCGCCCTTGCTGCGGCCGTTGAAGACACCGACGTGGTAGACGCCCGAGCCGCCGGTGAAGAAGACGAAGTCGCCGGGGCGCATCGCCTTGCGCGGGATCCTCCGCATGAAGCGGCCCTGCTGCGACGAGGTGCGGGGCACGTTGCGGAAGCCGGCCTTGTGGGTGCTGAAGTAGACCAGCCCGGAGCAGTCGAACCGGTTCGGCCCGGCGGCGCCGTACTGGTAGGGGTCGCCCCGCTGCGCGCGGACGATCCGCAGCATCCTGTTGACCTTCTTCAACCGCGCCTGTCGCTTGGCCTTCTTGCGGGCCTTCTTCTTGTTCTTCTTGTTGTCCGCCTTCTCGTCGCCGGCGGCCTGGACGGCCACCTGTTGCACCGACTGGCCGGCGACCACGCCCGAGCCGGCGGGCTGCGGGGCGGCGTGGGCCGGAGCGGTGGCGAGCCCGACGAGGACGAGGGCGAGGAGGACGGTCCCGGCGGCAGAACGCGCGAGGACCCGGTGGAGCACGGCAGGCATGAGCTGTCCCTTCTCACGCCTGTGAGGTGAGCTGTCGGGTTGGAGCCAGAAGGTGCTCCGCCTCGCGGTCGCAGGTTCGCGGCCGGTCGGCTTCACCCCGAGCGCCCGTGCGGGCGCGGGAAACGTGGGTCCCCCACTCCTACCCCGGTGAGTTCGGTGGCGGCCGACGGGCGGGTAGGACTCGGCGGACCCGGCGACCGTTGTGGAGTTGTACGAGCTGGTGGTGCGGTGTCGATCTTCGGTGTCGATCTTCGGTGTCGATCTGGTGGTGCGAGCTCGGCGTCCGACGCTACCGAGGCCGAGCCGTCTTGTCAGCAGGAGCTCAGATCTTGGCCCCGCCGTCGACGTACAACGTCTGACCGGTGACGTAGGAGGCTTCGTCGCTGCAGAGGAACGCCGCGGCGGCCGCGATGTCCTCCGGGTGGCCCACGCGACGGACCGGGTTGGCGTCGGCGTTCATCTGGCGCAGCTGCTCCGGCTCGACCTTGAGCCGGCGGGCCGTCGCGTCGGTCATCTCGGTCACGATGAACCCGGGGGCGATCGCGTTGACGTTGATCCCCATCGGCCCGAGCTCGATGGCGAGGGTGCGGGTGAACCCCTGGATCCCCATCTTCGCGGCGGCGTAGTTCGCCTGGCCGCGGTTGCCGAGGGCGGAGACCGACGAGAGGTTGAGGATCTTGCCGTAGCGCGCCTGCACCATGTGCTTCTGCACCTCACGGCTCATCAGGAAGGCGCCCTTGAGGTGCACCCCCATGACGAGGTCCCAGTCCTCCTCGGTCATCTTGAACAGCAGGTTGTCGCGGGTGATCCCGGCGTTGTTGACCAGCACGTCGACCTTGCCGAGCTCCTCGACCACGCGGGTCACCGCGCGCTCGACGGCGGCGGCGTCGGAGACGTCGCACCCGAGGCCGATCGCCCGGCCGGCGCCGAGCCCGGTGGCGGTCTCGGTGGCGGCACCCTCGTCGAGGTCGAGCACGGCGACGTCGGCGCCCTCGGAGGCGAACCGCTTGGCGGTCGCGGCGCCGATCCCGCGCGCTGCTCCTGTGACGATCACGACTCGTCCGTCGTAGCGGCTCATCCAGCACCTTCCGTCTCTCGGCAGCTTTCGCGCCTTTGGTCCGTTTGGCCCCCGCAGCCGCGGAGCGGTAGGAGTCTGGCACGGCCTTTTGGCTCGCGGCACCCGGGTCTTCCGGACCGGAGTTCCGCCGGCGATCCGGCTAAAGTTGACGGGTGCACAGAAACGGATGGCGGCTCGCGGTGTGGCTCGCCGTCGCCATCGCCGTCACCACGTTCGTCATGGCGTGGGTCTACGACCTCCCGGTGCGCGACCCCGACAGCGCGGTCGGGCCGGCGTACATCTGGGTGCCGGTGGTGCTCGTCGCGGCGTTCCTCACCGACGTGGTGCCGCGCGCCCTGTGGCGCGCCCGCAACCCGTTGCGCGCGTTCGGCGCCGCCCGCGAGGTGGTGCGCGAGCGGTGGACGATCACCCACGTCAAGTTCGCCCTCATCGGGCTCGCGGCGTGGTACGTCATCTACGCCTCCTTCCGCAACCTGAAGTCGTTCGTCCCCTTCGTCAACCGTCACCTCTGGGACGGCGTGCTCGAGGACGTCGACCGGGTGATGTTCTTCGGCCACGACCCTGCGCCGCTGCTCCACGACTGGCTCGGCACCGGAGCGGCCGCGCACTTCCTCTCGTTCATCTACATCGCCTGGATCGTGATGGTCCCGGCGTCCCTGGTCGTCGCGCTCGTCTGGTCGCGCGACGCCCGGGCGGGTTCCTGGTACGTCACCGCGATCGCCGTCGACTGGGTGCTCGGGGTCGCGACGTACTTCGCGGTGCCGAGCCTCGGCCCGATCTACTCCCGCCCCGAGTGGTTCGCCGACCTCGACCGCACGCCGGTCACGGTGCTCGCCGAGGGGATGATGGACGACCGCCACCAGGTCCTGGTCAACCCGTTCACGACCGACGCGGTGCAGACGATCGCCGCCTTCGCCTCCCTCCACGTCGGCATCAGCGTGACGATGTGCGTGATGGCCGAGCTGCTGCGGCTCCACCGCGGCGTGCGGGTCTTCCTCTGGGTCTTCCTCGCGCTCACCGTGGTCGCCACCGTCTACCTCGGGTGGCACTACGCGCTCGACGCCATCGGTGGCGTGGTCCTCGGGGTCGCGGGCGTCTGGATCGCGGCGAAGGGCACCGGAAACCAGATGCGGCGCCGGCCGGTGGGGGCTCAGCCGTTGGCGATCAGCGAGGAGCCCAGCCGGGTCGCGTAGTCGGCCATCTCCTCGGCGTCGGCGTACTTCGTGCGCGGCCAGAAGAAGCCGCGCAGCCCGTCGCCCTTGGTGCGCGGCACGACGTGCAGGTGCAGGTGCGGGACGCTCTGGCTCACGGTGTTGTTCATCGCCACGAACGATCCCTGGGCCCCGAGGGCGTCCTTGACGGCACGGCTCAGCCGCTGGGCGGCCTCGAGGAAGGGGTCCCGGAGCGCGGCAGGGAGGTCGGCGAGGGTCTCGACGTGGAGCCGCGGGACCAGGAGCACGTGGCCCTTGAAGACCGGGCGGACGTCGAGGAACGCGACCAGGAGCTCCTCGTCGAGGACGGTGGCCGACGGCTGCTCGCCGGCGACGATGGCGCAGAAGAGGCAGGACGGGTCGCGGCTCACCGGCGCCAGGGTAGCGAGAGCCCCGCGGGGCGCGGCGCCCCCGCACGCGGCGGGAGCCGGTCGACGGCGGCGGCCGGCAGCTGCCGCTCGAGGGCGGCGTACGCCGACGGCAGCCGCTGCTCGAGCACCCGGAGCCGGCGGCTCGGGTTCAGGGTCAGCGTCAGGGTGAGCAGCAGGTGGGCGGTGGCCGCCGCCCGGTGGCGCTCCTGCGTGAGCCGGAGCCGGACGACGAGCTCACGGGCGCGGCCGAGGTGTCGGCGCGCGGCGGGCACGAGGGTGAGGGCCCAGACCTCGAGCTCTTCGGCGCTCCACTCCTCACGGCACTCGCGCGGGATGGTGAGCAGCAGCAGCATCGGGTCGCGCGGGACCGGCCGTGCGGGCGGTGCCTCGACCCGCTGCCGGGCCGGCGCAGGACGCGGCGGGACGGCCGCCCCCCGTTGCCTCGGGACGAGTCCGCCCGGCAACGCAGGGACGGCCGCCGCCGCGGCCAGGGCCGCGTGCAGCGCCTCGGTGAGCTCCAGCCAGGCCGCCTGGGCCTGCGCCGGGACGGTGCCGTCCGGCTCGCGGTGGAGGTCCGGGTGCAGCTCCCGTGCGCGAGCACGGTAGGCAGCCCGGATCTCCGCCCGCGACGCCGTCCGGGTCACCCCGAGGACGCTGTACGCGTTCATCCCCCACCCCTCTGGTTTCCCCGACCACGACCCCCCGTGGTCCCCCCGTGGTCTCGGCATCCCCCGATGTCGATGGGTCGAGTCTAGGTCTGCACGACTTCCTCACGACATATACCGTTGGTCCCGTTCGTGCACAAGTGGCGTGACTTCCCGCCGAAGGTCCCGGTCAGGCCGTGCGACGGGTCAGCCTCAGCCGTGTGGGGGTCACCAACCAGCCGACGAGCGGGGCCGAGACGAGCACCGCGGCGACGGTGCCGGCCGAGGCGAGCCACGGCACATCGATCCCCGGCACCCCGTCGAGCTGGCTGAAGGCAACCCCGGCCGGCAGCCCGACCACGACGCCGAGCGCCACCCCCACCCCACCGAGGAAGAGCCCGTGCACCGCCCCGAACCCGCGGCGGCGCCAAGGGCCGGCGCCGACGGCCGAGAGGGTCGCCACCTCGTCCCGGCTCTCCGCCGCGGCCAGCCCCACCGCCACCCCGACGACCAGCAGGCAGAGCAGGGCGGCCACGCCCAACCCGGCGTACTGGAGCTGCGCGGCCTGCGCCCGTGCCGGGTCGTCGGACCAGGCCTCGATGCCGTGCACCGCCAACCGGTCGAGGTCGTCCTGGGTGACGGGCCGCTCCGTCCGGGCGACGGTCGTGACGTACCCGACCTTCGCCCCCAGCCCGGCGACCACCTCACCGGAGACGAAGACCCGACCGACGGCGTCGAGCAGCCCGCGCGCCTCCGGCGCGACCGGGCCGGTCTCCGACGGCAGCTCGACCCGCCGACGCCCCTCGGGCGTCCGGACGACGAGCGTGGCCCGGGACTCGGCGCGGCCCCCGAACCGGACCACGGAACCGTCGCGGAAGGCCGCCACGAGCGCGTCCTCGTCGGCACCGCCACCGGCGAGGCTCCGGATCGTCGCCTCGTCGGCCGTGTGCACCCCCAGACCGGGTCCGGCGAGCCCGACCGACCGTCCGCGGTGGCCGACCAGCGCACGCGACGTGAGCACCTCCGCCGGCCCGACCACCTCGTGCACGGTGCGCTCGAGGCGTTCCGTGGGGTCGCCCATCCGCTCGGCGCCCCAGTCGAAGGCGAGCTCGAGCGCACGCGGCGGCAGGTAGCCGTCCGCCGACCGCGCCGTGGCGGCGAACGCGAAGCCCGCCAGGACCGCGCCGGCCACCGTGACCGTCAGCGCCACCACCGCCGCCGCGGAGCGGAACCGGTGGCGGGCCGCGTCGCGGAAGGCGTAGCGCCCGCTCAGCGGCAGGGCACGGCCGAGCGCCGCGGCCCGGCGCACGAGGTACGGCGTCGCCCAGGCCGTGCCGGCGACGAGCAGCACCAGCCCCACCGCCGCCACGAACGGCGCCGCGCTGATCTCCCGCCCACCGGGGCCGAAGGTGCGCGCGGTCGCCCAGCCGCCGACGGCAAGGGTGACCAGCCCGGCACCGGCGAGGGCGAACGCCCCGCGGTGCGCCCGGGCCTCGCCGGCCCGCACCGGGAACCGCCCGGACAGCGCGGCGACCGGCGTCAGCCGCGAGATGTTCAGCGCCGGCAGCAGGGCCGCGACCACCGACGTCAGCGACCCGAGGACCAGGATCACCGGGAGCGCCAGCCAGTCGATCTCGTGGCGCCACAGGGCCACGCCGAAGACCGGCTCCCACCAGGGGGCGAGCGCCCGGAACGCGGCCACGCCGCCGAGCACCCCGACCACCGACGAGCCGACGCCGAGCACGAGCCCCTGCGCCAGCAGCACCCGCCGTACGTCGGACGCGGCGCCTCCGTTCGCGGACAGCAACCCGAGGTCGCGCACCTGGCGACGGGCGGCGACGGCGAAGGCGGCACCGACCAGGAGGACCACCTCGAGGGTGCCGACGAGGACCACGAGCGCCCCGGTGACGAGCGGCTCGACGTCGACGTCCTGACCGGAGGACCACAGCCCCCACCGCTCCGGGTGGACGACGGCGTCGCGGGGACGGAGGGCGATGCCGGCGGCCGCGGCGTCCCGCACCAGCTGCCGGAGCTCGGCACGGGTCACCTCCTCCGGCAGGTCGACCAGGTGGCTCACCGTCGGGGGGCCGCCCTCGAGCAGCACGCTCCCCTCGGCGACCACGAGCGTCGTCGCCTGGGCGGTGTAGCGCTCGCCGAGGTCGACCACGCCGACGACGGAGACGGTCGAGCCGTCGCCGAGCTCGAGCCGCGCGTCGTCGACCGGGCGTCCGTCGCGGACGAGCCCGAGCTCCTCACCCACCGGCCGGGTGACCGCAACCTCCTCCGGCTCGACGGGCAGCCGTCCGGCCTGCAGCTCGAGCTCTCCCTCCACCATCGGCGAGTCGGGGACCACCACCGCCTGGCCGGTGCCGCCGGTGGCGAGCGCGACCGGCCGCCACTCGGGCTGCGGGACCACGACGGACCCCACCGGCAGCACCGCACGGACGTCGACGTCGCGCACGTCGCGCCGCACCGGCACGCGCTCGCCGTCACGTTCCTCGTACGCCGCGGGGCGGATCCACTGGTCGACGGCGCCCTTGGGGCGGATGGCCGAAAAGGGGGTCACCTCGAGGGTGGCGTCGGCCAGCCCCATCTCCGAGCGGGCCTGCTGCTCGAGGTCCCACCGGGAGTTGTACGACGCGAGCGCGCTCACCGTCGCGACCAGCACGGGGAGCGCGACGAGGAGGCAGGTGAGCACCGCACGCACCTTGTGGCGGCGCAGGTCGCGCCGCGCCATCCGGAGCGCCGGCAGCCAGCGGCTCACGGCCGGCCCGCCAGGAACGCGGCGGGGGTGACGGCGGAGCCGGCCTCGTCGACCACGGCGCCGTCGCGGAGGAAGACGACCCGGTCGGCCCAGCCGGCGTGGCGCGCTTCATGGGTCACCAGCAGGGCCGAGGCCCCGAGGTCGCACCGGGCGCGCAGCAGCGCGAGCACCTGCTCGCCGGTCTGCGAGTCGAGGGCCCCGGTGGGCTCGTCGGCGAGGATCAGCCCCCGGTCCCCCACGACGGCACGGGCGATCGCGACGCGCTGCTGCTGCCCGCCGGAGAGATCGTCGGGGAACCGGTCGTCGAGCCCCTCGAGCCCGACCTCCGCCAGGGCTGCCCGTGCCTGGGCCAGCGCCTCACGGGTGCGCACCCGGTCGAGCTCCAAGGGCAGTGCGATGTTCTCGACCGCGGTGAGGCTGGGGATCAGGTTGTAGTCCTGGAAGACGTAGCCCACCTTGCGGCGCCGGAGCGCGGCGAGCGCCCCCTTGGACAGCGACCCGAGCTCCTCGCCGGCCACCCGCACCTTGCCTGCCGTGGCCTGGTCGAGCCCGCCGGCGAGGTTGAGCAGGGTCGACTTCCCCGAGCCGGAGGGGCCCATCACGGCCACGAGCTCGCCGGGCAGGACGGTGAGGTGGAGCCCGCGCAGGGCGTGCACCGCGGCGTCGCCGCGGCCGTGGATCCGGCTGACGTCGACCATCTCGAGGGCCGGGGTGGTCTCGGTGCTCATCGGGGGGCTCCTGTTCGGGTGAGGACGGTCTCGCAGTGGTCGAGCCAGCGGAGCTCGGCCTCGAGCTGGAACCGCATCGCGTCGAGGACCAGCGACCAGGACAGCGACGGGTCGCCGCTCCGCTTGAGCCTGGTGAGGTCTTGCATCGAGGTCATCGTCGAGGCCCGCTGCCGCTGGACGACCGATGCGACGTCCACCCCCGGCACCGTGACGGCCAGCGCGAGCTTGATCGCCAGCTCGTCGCGGGGCCGGTCGGTGGCCTCGACGGGCGTCCCGAACCACTCCCGCAGCTCGGCGCGGCCGGCGTCGGTGATCGCGTAGCGCACCTTGCCGTCGTCGTCCTGCTCGCCGGCGGCGACGAGGCCGTCGCGCTCCAACCGCGCGAGCGTCGTGTAGACCTGCCCGACGTTGAGGGGCCAGGTCGAGCCGGTGGCGGTGTCGAACTCGGTGCGCAGCTGGTAGCCGTACATCGGCTCGCGCTCGAGGAGGGCGAGGAGCCCGTGGCGGATGGACATGTACTGAGTATGCATACGGAGTAGCTACATACCAAGTATGTGGCGCACGGCGCGCCGACGTCTTACCTTCGAGGTCCCCGATGCACCAGGAGGACGCCGTGAGGCTCGACCGACGCACGATGCTCAGGACCAGCGGGGCCGGCGCTCTTGTCGGAGGCCCGTTCGCCGGGTTCGCCGCGATGCCGGCCGCCGCCGCCCGACCCGGAGGGACCTGGGCGCCCGAGCTCGTGCCGACCCGGGACCGGCGCGACGGCAAGGTGCGGCTCCACCTGCCGCCGGGGTTCTCCTACCGGTCCTTCCACGACACCGAGGAGCCGGTCGTCCTCGACGACGGCACCGTGCTCCCCGGTCGCCACGACGGCATGGGGGCGTTCCCCGGCCGCAAGGGCACCACGGTGCTCGTCCGCAACCACGAGATCCCCGTGGCGGACGCGACGGAGCCGTTCGGCCCGGCGCGTTCGTACGACGAGGGGACCGCGGGCGGCGGGACGACCACGGTCCGGGTGACCGGCGACGGCCGCGTGCTCTCCTCGTTCACCAGTCTCAGCGGCACGATCATGAACTGCTCCGGCGGGATCATGCCGTGGGGCAGCTGGGTCACCTGCGAGGAGACCGTCAACGGCCCCGACGTGGGGCCGGACTTCACCGGCACCCCGAACACCGGGCTGCAGAAGCCGCACGGTTACGTCTTCGAGGTGCCCGCCGGCGGCCGGTCGAAGGCACGCCCGGTCCGTGGCGCCGGCCGGTTCGCCCACGAGGCGGTGTCCTTCGACCCGAAGCGCGGCTCGCTCTACCTCACCGAGGACAACTTCGGCTTCGCTTCCGGGTTCTACCGCTACACCCCGAGGCGCAACCCGATGAAGTGCGGCTACCTCGACGACGAGGGCGTGCTCGAGATGCTCGCGGTCAAGGGCCGCCCGAACCTCCACCTCGAGGGCCACCAGCGGCGCGGGGCGACGTACGACGTGCGGTGGGTGCGCATCGACGAGCCCGACTTCCTCTTCGACCACGTCCCCGGTCAGCCGGCACCCACCACCAACGACGAGGCGCTCGTCTTCGTGGGCGACCAGGGGCGGGCCAAGGGGGCGGCGTCGTTCTCCCGGCTCGAGGGGCAGGTCTACGACCGCGGCGTCGTCTACTTCACCTCCACCGAGGGCGGCGGCGCGCCGGAGCCCGGGACCGCGAACCCGGAGGGGTACGGCAACGGCTTCGGCCAGGTGTGGGGCTACGACACCCGGCGGCAGACGCTCACCTGCGTCTTCCAGTCCCCCGACCAGAGCGTGCTGGACTTCCCCGACAACGTGACCACCTCGCGGCGGGGGACGCTGGTGGTCTGCGAGGACAGCAGCGGCGACAACTACCTCAGGGGACTGTCCCCCAAGGGGCGCCTCTGGGACATCGCGCTCAACCGGTTGACGAGCGGCACCACCGACGAGGACCGCTTCGCCGACGAGTTCGCGGGCTCGACGTTCAGCACCGACGGCCGGACGCTGTTCGTCAACATCCAGGCCGCTGCCGGGATGACCTTCGCCATCTGGGGCCCCTGGGGGCGGATCGGCGTCTGACCGGCGTCATGATGTGCGGATGCCGAGGACACTCGACGACGTCGCCTGGCCGCTCCGCACCGAGCGGCTGGCGATCAGGAGAGGCACCAAGGAGGACCTCGAGCCCACGTGGCGGTTCCGACGGCTCGAAGAGGTCGGCCACTGGGTGACCGGCTTCCCGCGGACGTTGGGCGAGTACCGGTCCCGGTTCGAGGAGCCGGCACGGCTCGACTCCCTGCTCGTCGTCGAGCACGGGGGCGAGGTCGTCGGCGACCTCATGGTCCGCATCGAGGACGCGTGGTCGCAGTCGGAGGTCACCGACCTGGCGCGGGGCGTGCAGGCAGAGCTGGGCTGGACCCTGGACCCCGCCCACGGCGGCAAGGGCTTCGCCACCGAGGCGGTACGCGCGGCGATCGGGCTCTGTTTCGAGGAGCTCGGACTTCGCCGGGTCGTGGCGATCTGCTTCGCCGACAACACCGCGTCGTGGCGGCTGATGGAGCGGGTCGGGATGCGTCGCGAGGGCTACACCGTCAAGGACGCGCTGCACCGGGACGGCCGATGGCTCGACGGGCTCAACTACGCGATGCTCCGCGAGGAGTGGCCGGCCGCCCGGGACAGGGGTGTGGCCTCCGGGCTCGGCGGGTAGACCGGCGTGGTGGTCGACACCGCCCCCGCCTCCTCCTCCCCTGCCGTCGAGCACCCGTGGCGGGCGCTGACCGTCACCCTCCTGGTCGGCTTCATGAGCCTGCTCGACGTCACGATCGTCAACGTCGCGGTGCCGTCGATCGAGAAGGGGCTGGGCGCGTCCCCGGAGACGGTGCAGTGGGTGGTCTCGGGCTACGCGCTGACCTTCGGGCTCACTCTGGTCGCGGGCGGCAGGCTCGGGGACGTCGTCGGACGCCGTCGGATGTTCCTCATCGGGCTGGCCGGCTTCACCCTCACCAGTGCGCTGGCCGGCGCGGCCTGGGACGGTCCGTCGATCGTGGTCGCCCGGCTGCTGCAGGGCGCCTGCGCCGGGCTGCTGACCCCGCAGAACACCGGGCTGATCCAGCAGCTCTTCACCGGGGCGGACCGCGGTCGCGCCTTCGGCTACTTCGGTACGACGGTCGGCGTCTCGGCCGCGTCCGGCCCCCTGATCGGCGGGCTGCTGATCGAGGCGTTCGGCCCCGACGACGGGTGGCGCTGGGTGTTCCTCGTCAACGTGCCGATCGGGGTGGTGGGCATGGTGATGGCGACCCGGCTGCTCCCTCGACAGCGGCCGACGGGGGCGCGCAACGTCGCCCGCCAGGTCGACGTGCCCGGCGCCCTCCTGCTGGGAGCCGTGACCCTCTCGCTGCTCCTCCCCGTCGTCGAGACGCAGGCCTCCCCCGACCCGCGCTGGTGGCTGCTGCTGCTCCTGACCCCGGTCGCCACCTGGCTCTTCCTCCGGCGCGAGCGCCGGCTGCTGGCCCAGGACGGCGCGCCGCTGCTCGACGTCCGGCTCTTCACCGAGGTGCCCGGCTTCGCGAGCGGCATCGCCCTCGGCTCGGTCTACTTCTGCGGCTTCGCCGGCATCTGGCTGGTGCTGGCGCTCTTCTTCCAGGGCGAGCTCGGCTACTCCGCGCTCCAGTCAGGGCTCTCGGTGATGCCGTTCGCCATCGGGTCGGCCGCCACGTCGGTGGTCGCCGGGCGGCTCGTGGCGCGGCACGGCCGGCGGGTGACCGTGACCGGCCTGAGCCTCGTGGTCGTCGGGTTCGTCTCGCTCGCGGTGGTCCTGCCGCTCGTCTCGCCCGACCGGGTGGCGCTCTGGGCCGCCCTGCCGCTGCTGGTCGCCGGCATCGGGAGCGGCGCCACGATCTCGCCCAACTTCACGTTGACCCTCGCCGAGGTGCCTCCGCGCATGGGCGGGGCGGCCGGCGGCGCGGTGCAGACCGGGCAGCGGATCGGCACCGCGGTCGGGGCGGCGCTCCTCGCTGCCGCCTACCGGGTCACGCTCGAGCGGTCCGGGGCCGAGACCGCCACCGCGGTCACCTTCACGACCTCGGCGGTCTTCGCCGTCGTGGCCCTGGTGATCGCGGTCCGGGAGCTGCGGCTGCACCCCTTCGGGAGCGAGTCGCTCGACCGGTCCCCAGCCGCGTCGGGCTGACCCCGGTCAGCGCCGTCCGGCGCGGAGCCGCTCCCGGTAGGCGCGCGTCTTCGCCTTGTTGCCGCAGCCGAGCTCGCACCAGTTTCTCGAACGGTTCCTCGAACGGTTCCGGGAGTGGTCGTAGTAGGCCCACGCGCAGTCGTCGGCCGCGCAGATCTTGAGCCGCTCCCCGTCCGGGGACGAGGACCGGCCCGTGTCGCGCTGCGGCGGGCACCGGGAAGGACCCCCACGTGAGCTCCCTACCGCTCGCCATCGCCGTCGAACAGCTCTCCCGCACCCCCGAGGAGGTGCGTCGCCGTCACCGGCGCGGCAGGCGGACAGCCTCCGGCCGGCAGACCCGTTCCGTGCGACGTAGCACCTCGTAGCCTGGCCCGGTGGAGGTCCTGGTCGTCGACGCGGCGAACGTCGTGGGGAGCCGTCCCGACGGCTGGTGGCGCGACCGGGCGGGCGCCGCGTCCCGGCTGCACGCCCGGCTGGTCGCGGCAGCGCTCGACGCCGACGTCGTGCTCGTCGTCGAGGGCGCGGCGCGCCGCGGCCCCGGCGAGGGCAGCGAAGGACGGGTGACCACGGTCCACGCCGCCGGCTCGGGCGACGACGCCATCGTCGACGTCGTGCGGACCCTGTCCGCCGAAGGCGACCGGCCCGTCGTCGTCACCGCCGACCGGGGGCTGCGCGAGCGCGTGGCCGCGAGCGGCGCGGGCGTCCAGGGGCCGTCGTGGCTCCTGGACCGGCTGCCCTGACGCGCCGGCCGACGAGCCGAGCAGCGCTCAGCCGCGCCCCTGCCAGGTGCACAGGCACATCCGGTTGCCGTCCGGATCGGCGAGCACCCAGAAGTCCGGGGCGAACTCGTCGGTGACCAGCGTGCCGCCGGCGGCGAGCGCGGCGTCGATCCGCGGCTGCACCTGGGCCGGGTCCACCCAGACGTCGGGGTGCCACCGCTGTCGCGGCTCCTCGCTCCCCGAGCCCTGGAACCAGACGGCGGGGAGCACGTCGAAGGGGTCGGTGACCTCGTCGCCGGCCGACTCCTTGAAGGCCAGGACGGCCTTCCAGAACGGCAGCACCGCGGTGTGGTCTGGGGTGTCCAGCGCGAGCTCGAGCCGGGAGACCGTGGCGCACTCCAGCTCGACCCCCGCGTCACCGGCGATGCCGGTGACCGCACGGGCGAGCCGGATGTCCCGCGCGGTGACGCCGCCGACGTCGTGGCTGGTCATGCGCACGTCGAGGTGGGTGTAGCGGAGGTCGAGGTCGGGATGGTGGTCGAGCTCCTCGGCGATCGCGCCGATCGCGCTGGCGACCGCCAGCCCGGTGGCGAAGCTGCCGGTGTGGAGCCGGGTCTGGAGCCCGCCGAGCAGGAACGCCCACCCGGCCGGCGCCTCCTCGGCGATCTGCGCCCCTGTCAGCTTCTCGTCGCTCATCGCCCCATCGTCCACCGCCACCGGCCGGTCCACCAGCCCCGGCGGGCGGTCAGCGGGCGGCGACGCCCTCGATCTCGACGCGGAGCTCGGGGCTCGCGAGCTGGTGGACCAGGAGCAGCGTGGTGGCGGGCGGCGGGCTGGGCAGCGTCCCGCCGGTGGCGGCCATGAAGGGCCCGACGTCGGCCGGGTCGGTGAGGTAGATCGTGACCTTCACGAGGTCCTCGACCCCCATGCCAGCCTCAGCGAGGACCGCCCCGAGGTTCGCCACGGCCTGCCGGGATTGCTCCTCGACCCCCTCCTTGACCGCCCCCTCGGCGTCGACCCCGACCTGGCCGGAGACGAACAGCATCCGCTCGGCGCCGCGGACCTCCGTCCCCTGGCTGTAGAACGGCGACGCGGGCACGGTGCTGGGGTTCACCGCCTGGATCATCGTGGGCTCCTTCGGTTCTCGTCCTCCACGGTGGAGGGACGGTTCGGGGACCGGCGCTCGCGCAGCTCGACGAACTCGGCACGGATCGCGGCGACGTGGCCGTCGTCGAGGAGCCCGGCGCGGCCCAGCACCAGGAACCCCTGGTAGAGCAGGACCAGCCGGGCGGCCGCCGTCGGCGCGGCCGACGGGCCGAGCTCGCGGGCCAGGACCTCCTCGGCGTGCCGGCGCAATGCGGTCACGCCGGCGCGCACGCCGTCGGTGGCGATCGAGGGCGCGCTGCCGAACTCCGCGGCAGAGTTGGTCACCAGGCACCCTTGGCCGTCGTCGTACGGCGGGACGAGCAGGGTGAGGAACAGCCCCTCGAGGTCCTCCAGCGTCGACTCCGGGCCGGCGTGCACCTTGAGCCGCGGGCCGACGAACGAGGCCAGGTAGTGGTCGAGGGCCCGGCGGAACAGGCCGGCCTTGTCGCCGTACGCGTTGTAGAGGCTGCTCGCGCGGAGCCCCGTCGCCTCCTCGAGCACGCTCACCGACGCCCGGGCATACCCGTGGGTGCGGAAGGCGTGCATCGCGGCGGTGAGGACGATCTCCTCGTCGAACGCGCGGGGTCGGGCCATGGCTCATTCTGGAACGCTCTTTCCAAAATGTCGAGAGGCCAGGGGCATCCGGTCGAGACCAGCGCGTCCGGGCACGCAAACGGCCGCCGGACGGGGGCTTACCCCGCCGGCGGCCGTGCGCTCCTGCTCACCGGCCCGTCAGCCGCCTCTCGGCGAGTGGCCGCTCGTAGCGGCAGATGGTGAGGCCCGGGGGCATGATTCGGACCGGCTGATGGTCACAACGGTAGGGCTCCGGTGGCTATTCCGCCCGGAGGTTGGCGATTTCGCCTACGAACGAAACGGACAGACCAGACACTGAGAGGGTCCCCGCCCCTTGCCCAGGACCGTCCCGCATGCACCGCTCCCCCGCGCGCCGCGCCCCCCTGCTCGTCGCCCTGCTCGTCACCCTCGTGCTCGCCGTGCTGGCCGCGGTGGTCGAGGTCCCCGCCGGCACCGGCCGGGCGGCGGCCGCTGCGCTCGTCGGCCGCGCGGTCGAGACGCCGGCGAACCCGCTCGCCGCGCGCCCCTGGGGCGTCTACACCGGCGGCGCCGACGGCGTCTACCCGGCGTGGCAGCGGGCGAAGGGCGCCCGGAAGCAGCTGCTGGCCAAGGCGGCGCTGCGGCCGCGGGTGCGCTGGTTCGGGTCGTGGATCCCGGCCACCCAGGTCCGGGCGAAGATCAAGGACTACGTCACCACCACGCAGGCCGAGGCTGGCACGCCGGACGTGCTGGTCCAGCTCGCGGTGTTCCGGTTGTGGCCGCAGGGGGAGGGCGCGAAGGACGAGCCGCTGACCGCCGCCGACCAGGCCGCCTACCGGCGCTGGGTCGACCAGGCGGCCGCCGGCATCGGCACGGCGCGGGTCGCGATGGTGCTCGAGCCCGACCTCGGCGTCGCCCTCCAGGGGTGGCGGCCTTCGGTGCGGATGAAGCTGACGGCGTACGCCGCGAAGAAGTTCGGCTCGCTCCCGAACACCCACGTCTACCTCGACGCGAGCTCGGCGGACTGGCTCACCGTCCCGGTCGCCCGCGACCTGCTGCTCGAGTCCGGGATCCTGCACGTCCGCGGCTTCGCGCTCGGCGCCACCCACTACTCCTCCCTCGGCTCCGAGCTGCTGTACGGGCGGCAGCTGGTGGCCGCCCTCGCCGCGGCCGGCGTCCCGGGACGCCGGTTCGTCGTCGACACCGCCGACAACGGCCGACCGTTCACCTGGCTGGAGTACTGGTCGAAGCACCCGCGCGGCGACTTCGACAACGCCGAGCCCTGCCGGGCCAAGGCGGAGCGGAAGTGCAACACCCTCGGCGTCCCACCCACGGCCCGGGTGGCCGCCAAGCGCTGGGGGCTCGCCCCCGCGCAGCGCACCGCAGCCCGCCGTCACGCCGACGCCTACCTGTGGTTCGGCCGGCCGTGGCTCTACCGCCAGGCGTCGCCGTTCCAGCTGGAGCGGACCCTGCAGGTCGCCCGCACGACGCCCTGGTGACGACCGTCGAGCAGCCGGGTCGAGCAGCCCGGTTGAGCAGCCGGGCGGCGGGCACGTTGCGACCGTGCAGACGTTCCTGCCCTACGCCGACTTCGAACGGTCCGCCCGGGTGCTCGACGCCAAGCGGCTCGGCAAGCAGCGGGTGGAGACGATCCAGGTGGTGCGGGCGCTGACCGTGCCTGGCTACGGGTGGGCCAACCACCCCGCCGTACTGATGTGGAAGGGGTTCGAGGAGGCGCTCGGGCGCTACGGCTTCACCTGCTGCGAGGTGTGGACCGAGCTGGGGTTCGGCGACACCTGCGCCGCGACCATCGGGGCGGACCTCCGCACCGCCGGGATCCTCACGGTCCGCAGCCAGGAGGAGCTCGCCGAGGCCCGCGCGCTGCCGCCGTGGCTCGGTGACGAGACGGTCCACCTGAGCCACCGGTCGGCGCTGGTGCGCAAGGACCCGGAGCGCTACCGCCCGCTGTTCCCGGACGTGCCCGACGACCTGCCCTACGTGTGGCCGGTGCGCTCGCAGGCGGTCGTCGACGCGGAGCGGCGGCGTGCGGAGAACGCCGCGCGCCGCCAGGAGCGGGCGCTGGAGAAGCTGCGGCTCGAGGCGGAGCGGGCCCGCCGCCGGCGGAGCCGCGCGGCGAAGAAGGCCTGGCAGACCCGGCGACGGAACGCGCTCGAGGGGTGACGGCCTGATCGGACCGACCCGTGACACGTTACACTGACTGACTGTACAGTTAGCGAATGCCCGAGATCCGGAAGACGCTCCCCGGGGCGGCCTACCACTCCGACGAGACCTACGAGGTGGACAAGGAGCGGGTCTTCTACCGCAGCTGGGTCTACGCCGCCCGGGCGGAGCGGGTCGCCGAGCCCGGGGCGTGGCTCCGGGTCGAGATCGCCGACGAGAGCATCCTGCTCGTGCGCGGAAAGGACGGCGCGCTCCGCGGCTTCTACAACGTCTGCCGGCACCGCGGCTCCCGGCTCTGCGACGACGAGCAGGGCAAGGTCCGCTCGCACCTGCGCTGCCCCTACCACGCCTGGGGCTACGCCCTCGACGGGACGCTGGTGACCACCCCGTTGATCGAGAAGGACGAGATCGACCGTCCGTCGACGTCGCTGTGGCCGGTCCACGTCGACGTGTGGGAGGGGTTCGTCTTCGTCAACCTCTCCCGTGAGGAGCCGCAGCCGCTGCTCGAGTCGCTGGCCGAGCAGCAGGACGACCCGCTGTCGCTGGCACGGGTCGGCCTGTCCCAGCTGCGGATCGCCGCCGTCACCGTCAACGAGGTGGCGGCGAACTGGAAGATCGTCCTCGAGAACTACAACGAGTGCCTGCACTGTCCGACGGTGCACCCCGAGCTGGTGTCGGTGATCCCCGCCTACCGCAAGGGCAACGTGTTCGAGGACGGCCGGCAGGACGGCGGCGTCACGCTCGCCGACGGGCGCACCAGCATCGTGCTGGACCCCCGCCTCCGGCTGCCGCTGCTCCCTGGCCTCAAGGGGCACACCGGCCCGGTGTCGTACTACGGCGCGGCGATCTACCCCACGATGTTCCTCGACGTCGACGGCTCCTCCGCGATCGCGACCGCGGTCTTCCCGACCGGCCCGCGCAGCTGCCGGCTGGTGACGGAGTACCTCTTCAGCCCCGAGGCGTTCGACGACCCCGCGTTCGACCCGCAGCCGGTGATCGACTTCAACGAGCTGGTGACCCGGCAGGACAACGAGGCGTGCGAGCGGGTGCAGCGCGGCATCCGGTCGCGGGCGTTCGACCACGGCGTCTTCCCGGCCAAGGACGGGTGGGTCCACACGTTCGACCAGCGTTACCTGCGCGACGTCGAGGGCGTCTGACCCGCCGTCACCCCAGCACGATCCGCGCGTCGAGCGCGACGGCCCCCGACGGGCCGGCGAGCACCGGGTTCAGCTCCAGCTCCGCGAGCTCCGGGTGCTCGGCCGCCAGCCGGGAGACCCGGGCCACGACGCCCGCCACCGCGTCGAGGTCGACCGGTGGCCGGCCCCGCACGCCGAGGAGCACCGGCGCGCCCCGCAGCGAGAGCAGCAGCCGCCGGGCGGCAGCCGGCGAGACCGGGCCGACCGCGCACGCGGTGTCCCCGAGCACCTCGGTCAGGACACCGCCGAGCCCCACCATCACGACCGGTCCGAACTTCGGGTCGCGCACCGCCCCGACGA
The DNA here is from genome assembly GCF_008087345.1 of Nocardioides caldifontis. GTDB lineage: Bacteria > Actinomycetota > Actinomycetes > Propionibacteriales > Nocardioidaceae > Marmoricola_A > Marmoricola_A caldifontis. The sequence continues at coordinate 92,375 of NZ_ML701735.1, forward strand.
CGAGCTCCACGCCGTCGGCGGTGTCCGCCATCGCCTCGAGGGACACCGCGGGCGGCGCGAGCCGGCCCACCAGGTCCTCGTACGCCGTCCGCACCGCCGCCCGCTCCGCGAGGCCGAGGACGACCCCGCCGCCCTCGGACTTGTGGAGCCGGCCGGTCGCCTTGAGGACGAGCGGGAACCCGAGCCCCGCGCTGTCCAGCGCCTCCTCGAGCCCGGCCGTCCCGGTCACCTTCACGGCGCGCGGGAAGGCGATGCCGGCGCCAGCGAACAGCTCACGCGCCGCCTCGTACGACGTGTCGGTGACCGGCGCCGCGGGGGCGGGGAGCACCTCCGCCAGCCCCTCGGTGACCGGCTCGACGAGCCCCGCCAGCACCGCACAGGCGCGGTCGACGTCACGATGCACCGGGACGCCGCCGGCCCGCAGCACCTGACCCGCGGGGCCGTCCGGGTAGATCGTCTGCACCACCACCGGTTTGCCCTGCGACGACACGGCGTCGACGATCCGCTGCGCGGTGGCGAGCTCGGCCCCGTGGAGCCCCTCGACCTCGGTCGCGTAGCCGCCGAAGAACCCCGTCATCAGCACCGCGTCGACCTGGTCGGAGCCGAGCAGCGCCTCGACACCGCGCGCGTAGGCCGCCACGTCCTGCTCCCCCGCACCCGCGAGGTCGACCGGATTGGTGACCGTCGCCTGGCGCCACAGCGCCGCCTCGAGCTGCTCGGTGACGGGCCCGGCGAGCGCCGGGGTGCTGAGCCCCGCCTGCGCGAGCGCGTCGGCAGCCACCGCGCCGTGGCCACCGCCGTCGGTGAGCACCGCGACCCGCGGGCCCGCGCACCGGCGGGGCTCCCGCAGGGCGACCAGCAGGTCGGCGAGCGCGGTGGGGTGGTCCACCCGGCGGGCCCCTACCGCAGCGCAGGCCGCGTCGACCACCGCGGACGCGCTGGTCAGCGAGCCGGTGTGCGAGGCCGCGCTGCGCACCGCCGCCTCGCTGCGGCCGGGAGCGAGCAGCAGCAGGGGCTTGCCCGCCGCCCGCAGCTCCCGGGCGGCGTCGAGGAAGCCGCGGCCGTCGACGACGTCCTCGGTGTAGACGGCGACGGCTCTCGTCCCGTCGTGCGCGACGCACGCGTGCAGCAGGTCGACGACGTCGAGGTCCGCCTGGTTGCCCAACGAGACGAACCGGGAGACCCCGAGCCCACGGTCCGCCATCAGCGTGGCGAGGTCGAGGACGAGGTTGCCGCTCTGGCTGAGGACCGCGACGTCCCCGGGCGGCAGCACGGCGTGGGCCAGCTGGAGCCCGGTGGTGGTGTCGACCACCCCCAGGCAGTTCGGTCCGACGAGCACGCCACCGGCACCGCGGACGACCGCCAGCGCCTCGCCCTCGAGCCGCGCCCCGTCGGCGCCGGCCTCGGACAGCCCCGCGGTGATCCCCACGACCGCCCGGGCGCCGGCTACGACCGCGTCGGTCACCGCCGCCACGAAGCCGTCGGCCGGCACGCAGACCACGGCCAGGTCGACCGGCGCGCCGGTCGCGGTCGCAGCCTCGGTCGCGGTCCGGTGCGCGCGGCGACCGAGGACCTCGCCGCCGCGACGGTTGACGAGCAGCACGGCGCGGCCGTCGGGCGTGGAGAGGGCGCGCCGGGCGAGGATGTGGCCCCACTTCGTGGGGTCGTCGCTGGCGCCGACGATCGCGACGGTCCGGGGCGAGAACAGGGCCTCGAGCGAGCCTTGACGCCTCACCCCGGGAATCCTAGCATCACTGACTGACTGAACAGTCAAATCATCACGGTGGAGGCCATGGCTGCCCCAGGATCACGCGCCTCGACCGGGGCGGCAAGGCCCAACCAGCGCGAGCAGGCGGCCGCCGAGGCCCGGACGCGGATCCTTGCCGCGGCGGCCGACCGCATCGTCCACGACGGGCTGGCACAGGTCCGGATGGCGTCCATCGCCCGCACCGCCGGCGTCTCCGCCGGTCTGCTCCACTACCACTTCGACACCAAGGAGCTCCTCTTCGGCGAGGTGCTCAAGTACTCCCACGAGCTCTCCGCCCAGCTGAACGAGCGCGCCCTGGCGAGCGCCGGCGACGGCCCACCTGAACGGCTCTCCTCGTTCCTCGACCGGTGCCTTCCCAGCGACCAGCAGCGCGCCGACGAGTGGCTGCTCTGGCAGGAGCTCACGCTCCTCTGCGTGCGCGACCCGCGGCTCGCCAAGGTGGGCGCCGACCTCTACGAGGACCTTTACGCCACCGTCGCCGACATCGTCGCCGAGGGGATCGCGAGAGGGGTCTTCGCCACTGCCCTCGACCCGCGGTTCGTCGCGGAGACCGCGGTGTCCCTCACCGACGGGCTCGGCGGCCGGGTCCTGGCCGGCGACCCCAACTTCGGCATCGAGGAGGCGCGCACCGCGATGGTCACCGCGGTCGGCATCCTGGTCGGCCACAACGGCCCCCTGCCTCCACCGACCCAGCTCGACGGCGGCGACGCCGCATGACCCCGGCCCCCGGTCATGACCACCCTCGCTGCACGAGGCGAGGGCTCCTGACCGGTGGCCTGGCCGTGGGAGCCTCCCTGTCCCTGCCCGGGTGCGCCTACATCCGCGACGACGCCCCGACCGACACTCCCCCGCCGCCCTCGGCGAAGGCCGAGATCGACGGCGACCTCGTCTACTTCAACTGGGCCGACTACCTCGCGCCGAGCGTGCTCAAGGGGTTCCAGAAGGAGTACGGCGTGCGGGTGATCGAGTCCAACTACGACTCGATGGAGGGGATGTACGCGAAGCTCGCCGCGGGGAACCGCTACGACATCGTCTTCCCGATCGCCAAGTGGGTGCAGCGGCTCCGCAAGGAGGGCAAGCTGCGCGCGATCGAACCCGACGAGCTCCAGAACGCCGACCAGGTCTTCTACTCCGGCTCCTACTTCAACGACCCCTGGTACGACGAGGGTTCGCAGGTGTCGGTCCCGTTCACGGTCTACAAGACCGGCATCGGGTGGCGCACCGACAAGGTCTCCTCGATGACCGGGAGCTGGGAGGACCTCTGGAACGAGGAGGCCCGGGGCCGGGTCTTCACCCTCGACGACCAGGACGAGGCGCTGGCGATGGCGGCGCTCCTCCTCGGCTACGACGTCAACACCTCCAAGCCGTCGGAGCTCGAGGAGATCAAGAAGCTGCTGATCAGCCAGAAGCAGTACCTCCGCGCGTACTCCTCCGACGACATCAACAACATGGTCGCCGGCGACGCATGGGTGCACCACATGTGGAGCGGCGACTTCCTCTACCTCCGGCAGGGGCTCGCCGAGGACCCGGACGCCTTCGACTTCGAGGCTCCCCGCGAGGGCGTCCCGATCAACTCCGACGCCTACGCGATCCCGACGGACGCCGAGCACCCTGGCACCGCCATGGTCTTCATCGACTACCTGCTGCGCCCCGAGAACGCCATCAAGAACATGAACTACCTCTACTACCCGTTCCCGGTCCGGGACGCGCTGCCCGCCTTCGCCGAGCTCGCTGACGCCGTGCCCGCGTGCAACGTCGAGGTCTCCGACCTCGAGAACGAGAACGTCTTCCGGCTCCTCGGGTCCGACGAGGTCCAGCGCCGCGCGGCGGTGTGGACCGAGGTCAAGGCAAGCTGATGGTCGCGCTCGGGCCGGCCCCGGCCCCGCGCCGGTCCGCGCAGCGGACCTGGCTGTGGGGCGCGCTGCTGGCGGTGCCGACCGCCTGGATGGTGGCGTTCTTCGTCATCAGCATGGTGATCGTCGTGCTGCTCCCGTTCGGCCGCACCACCAACGACGGCTTCCCGGTGTTCTCGACCAGCCTCGACAACTACCGGGCGCTCTGGAACGACGTCTACCTCGAGCTGTTCGTGCGCTCGGTGCTCTACGCGCTGGCCACCGTCGTCCTCTCGGCGCTGATCGCCTACCCGACCGCCTACGCCATCGCCCTGCACGGCGGCCGGTACAAGAACGCGCTCATCGCGGCGGTCGTCGTGCCGTTCTTCGCCAGCTACCTGATCCGGATGTACGCCTGGAAGGCGCTGCTCTCCGACGACGGGCTCGTCAACAGCGGGCTGCGGGGCTCCGGGCTCGGCGACGGGATCGCGTTCCTCAACACGCCGTGGGCGGTGATCGGCGGGCTCGTCTACGGCTTCGTGGTCTTCATGATCCTGCCGATCTACGCCTCCCTCGAGCGGCTCGACGTGTCGCTGGTCGAGGCCGGCAAGGATCTCTACCACGGGCCGGTCCGCACCTTCTTCAGCGTGACGCTCCCCGCCACCCGCTACGGGCTGTACGGCGGCGCGCTGCTGGTCTTCCTCCCCGCGCTCGGCGACTTCGTGAGCGCGCAGCTGCTCGGCGGCGCCGGCACCTACATGATGGGCAACCTTGTCCAGCAGCAGTTCAACGAGGGGCAGAACTGGCCGCTGGGCTCCGCGATGACCGTCGGGATGATGGCCGCCCTCACAGCGCTCATGGTCGCCTACCTCCGGGCCACCTCGACCCAGGCACGGGAGACCTGATGCCACGCCGGAGCCTGGAGCGGAGGCCGCGGACCGCCGTGGCCGTCACGGTGCTGCTGTTCGCCTGGCTCTACCTGCCGATCCTCGCCGTCACTCTTTTCAGCTTCAACGACAAGAAGTCGCTGTCGGCGTTCTCCGGCTTCAGCCTCCGCTGGTACCACGACCTCGCGCACGACCAGGCGCTGCTCGAGTCCCTGGTGGCCAGCCTCCAGATCGCCACCCTCGCCACCCTCGGTTCCCTGGTGCTCGGCACGATGCTCGCCCTGGGGCTGGAACGGGTGCGCTCCCGCCGAGGCCGGGTGATCGGGGCGGTGACGCTGCTGCCGCTGGTCACCCCGGAGATCGTGACCGGCGTGGCGGCGCTGCTGCTCTTCACCGGCATCGGGCTCAAGCTGTCGCTGACCACGGTGGTGCTTGCGGAGATCACGTTCTCCATCGCCTACGTCACCGTCATCGTCCGGGGCCGCCTGGCCGGGCTCTCGACCGAGGTCGAGGAGGCGGCGCGCGACCTCGGCTGCACGCCGTGGCAGGCCCTCCGGCTGGTCACGCTGCCCGCGCTCGTGCCCGCCCTGCTCGGCGCCGGGCTGCTGGTGTTCGCCCTGGTCTTCGACGACTTCGTGCTCGCCTTCTTCACCACGGGCGTGGACCCGCAACCGCTCCCGGTGCGCGTCTACTCCTCGATCCGCTTCGGGGTCTCGCCCGCGATCAACGCGATCGGCACGCTGATGCTCCTCGTCTCGGCGCTGCTGATCGTGGCCGCCCTGGTGCTCCTCCGCCTCTTCGGGAGGGGCACGTCCAGCCTGGAGCTGATCACCGGAGGTGAGCGGCGATGACCGCGACCACGACCGCCAGCAAGCCCCTCAGCAGAGCCGGGACGCCGTCGGTCTCGCTGCGCGGGCTGACGAAGGTCTTCGGCGGCACGACCGTCGTCGACCACCTCGACCTCGACGTCGCGGGCGGGGAGTTCTTCTCGCTGCTCGGTCCGTCGGGGTGCGGCAAGACCACGACGCTGCGGATGATCGCCGGCTTCAGCGACCCGACCGACGGCTCGGTCCTCGTCGGCGGCGAGGACGTCACCAGCACGCCTCCGCACAAGCGCGACGTCAACACGGTCTTCCAGAGCTACGCGCTGTTCGAGCACCTCGACGTCCGCGGCAACGTCGGCTTCGGGCTGCGCCGCAAGGGGCTCGACCGGCGGACGCTCGACCGCCGGGTCTCGGAGATGCTCGAGCTGGTCGAGCTCGCCGACAAGGGCCGGGAGAAGCCGAGCCGGCTGTCCGGCGGGCAGCGGCAGCGCGTCGCGCTGGCCCGCGCGCTGATCAACGAGCCGAAGGTGCTGCTGCTCGACGAGCCGCTGGCCGCGCTCGACCTCCAGCTGCGCCACGCGATGCAGGCCGAGCTCAAGGCGCTCCAGCGGGAGGTCGGCATCACCTTCCTGTTCGTCACCCACGACCAGGACGAGGCGCTGAGCATGAGCGACCGCGTCGCGATCATGAACAACGGCGTGCTCGAGCAGTGCGGCACCCCGGAGGACGTCTACGAGCGGCCCACGTCGGTCTTCGCGGCCGGCTTCATCGGCACCAGCAACCTCATGAGCGGCGTCTGGTCCCACGGCAGCGTCGTCGTCGCACCCTCGGTCGCCATCCCGGCGCCGGCGCACCACGGGTCGGCGGAGGGGGACACGGTTAGCGTCGCCGTACGCCCGGAGAAGATCTGGCTCGGCGACCACACGGACGAGATGTTCCGGCTGCCCGGCACCATCGAGGCGACGACCTACCACGGCGCCACCACTCGCTACAGGGTCGCGATCGCCCCCGGCCTGGCGCTCACCGTGCTGGAGCAGAACCTGCCCCGGATGCGCGCCGAGGACCGGTGGGACCCCGGCGACCGGGTCGAGGTCGGCTGGCTCCCCGAGCACACGGTCGTCCTGACGTGAGCCGCCCGGACGTGGTCGTCGTCGGCGCCGGGCTGGCCGGGCTCGCCGCCGCCCGCGACCTCGAGGCCGGCGGCGCCACGGTCACCGTCCTCGAGGCCCGCCCCCGGGTAGGCGGCCGCGTCGAGCAGGTGGAGATCGACGACGGCCGCCGGGTGCAGCTCGGCGGCGAGGTGGTCGGCGACGCGCACACCAGCTACCTCGGGCTCGTCGAGGAGCTCGGGCTGACGCTGGTCCCGTCCTACGTCGCCGAGCCCGGCGAGATCACCCGCCAGGTCCCCGGGGCGGTGGACGTCGGCGACTGGCCGTCCTGGTTCACCCCCGCCGACCGAGCCTCGTACGACGAGGTGGAGGCCGCCCTCGGCAAGGTGCTCGCCTCGATCGACCCCGCCGACCCGTGGTCCTCCCCCGACCTCGAGCAGCTCGACCGGCTCAGCGTCGGCGACTGGCTTCGCGAGGCGGGCGCGACACCCGCCGTGCTCCGGCTCAAGGAGCTCGCCCACCTCAGCCTCGCCGACGGCTCGATCGAACGGACCAGCCTGTTCGCCTACGCCCGCAAGATCGCGGCCGGCGGCACGACCGGCAGCTACGACGTCGCGCGGTGGGAGAACCTCCGGGTCGCCGAGGGCTCCGCGACCGTCGCCCTGACGGTGGCGGCCGGCCTGCGCGACGTCCGGCTGTCCTCACCGGTCCGCGGCGTCACCGTCCGGCGCCACGGCTGCGTGGTCACCACACACGACGGCGAGGAGGTGCGGGGCGGCGCGGTCGTGCTCGCGGTACCGGCGGGGCCCGCGCGGGACCTCGAGGTCGACGGCGTCAGCGACGAGCGGCTCGCCTCTCTGCGCCGGCAGCGGCACGCGTGGGCGGCGAAGTTCGTGGCCGCCTACGACGAGCCGTTCTGGCGGGCACGTGGTCAGAACGGGCTGTCCGAGTGCGAGGGGGTGCTGGGCTCCACGTGGCCGCAGCAGCACGGCGTGCTGTCCGCGCTCGTGCCGCCGGAGCGCTACGCGGCCTTCGCGGCGACCGACCCGCGCACCCGGACCCGCGAGGCGCTCGCCCAGGTGGCGGCGCTCTACGGACCGCAGGGCGAGGCGCCGCTGCAGACCTGGACCCGGCTGTGGGGCACCGACCCGTGGACCCAGGGCTACGTCACCGGGTGGCAGCCGGGCGACGTGGTCGCCGTCGGCCCGCTCCACGGCACCCACGAACCGCCCTTCTACGTCTGCGGCTCCGACCAGTGGGTCGCCGGCTACATGGAGGGCGCCGTCCGCACCGGCCGCGCGGCCGCCGCGGCGGCGCTGGCGCACGGCTGAGCACGCGACCCAACGGCAGAGAGGAACCCATGGACTTCGGCCTGACCGACGAGCAGCGCAGCATCGTCGAGGTGACGCGGGCGTTCGTCGAGCGCGAGCTGTACCCCCACGAGGAGGAGGTCGAGCGCACCGGGGTGGTGCGTCCCGAGCTCGTCGAGGAGATCCGCGCGAAGGCGCTGGCGGCTGGGCTGTACGCCGCGAACATGCCCGAGGAGGTCGGGGGCGCCGGCCTCGACACGGTGACGTGGGTGCTCTACGAGAAGGAGCTCGGGAAGGCGAGCTACGCCCTGCACTACACCGCGGTCGCCCGGCCCTCGAACATCCTGCTCGCCTGCACCGAGGCGCAGCGGGAGCGGTACCTCTACCCGTGCGTGCGTGGCGAGAAGGTCGACTGCCTCGCGATGACCGAACCCGGCGCGGGGTCCGACATGCGCGGCATGCGGACCCGGGCCGCCCGTGACGGCGACGGCTGGCGGATCAACGGCACCAAGCACTTCATCAGCCACGCGGCCGAGGCCGACTTCGTGATCCTCGTGGCGGTGACCGGCACCGACGGTGCCGGGCGGCCAGCGATGTCGACGTTCCTGGTCGACCTCGACACCCCCGGGCTGACCGTGCAGGAGGGGTACCGCAACGTCTCGCACCGCGGCTACACCAACTCGATCCTCCACTTCGACGACGTGCGCGTCGGCGACGAGGCGCTGCTGGGCGAGGTGGACGAGGGGTTCGCGCTGGCCGGCACCTGGCTCGGGTCGACGCGGCTCCAGGTCGCCGCCTCGTGCCTCGGCCGGGCCGAGCGGGCGCTCGACCTGTCGGTGCGCCACGCCGCGACCCGTGAGCAGTTCGGCCGGCCGATCGGCAAGTTCCAGGGCGTCGGGTTCAAGCTGGCCGACATGGCGAGCGAGCTCCGGGCCGCCGAGCTGGTGACGCTGCACGCCGCCTGGAAGCACGACCAGGGCACCGCCACCGACGCCGACTTCGCGATGGCGAAGCTGCGGGCGAGCGAGATGCTCGCGATGGTCGCCGACGAGGCGATCCAGGTCCACGGAGGGATGGGACTCATGGACGAGCTGCCGCTCGAACGGATCTGGCGGGACGCCCGGATCGAGCGGATCTGGGACGGGACCTCCGAGATCCAGCGCCACATCATCAGCCGCTCGCTGCTGCGGCCCCTGGGAGGCTGAGCGGATGAGCGACGTGCTGCACACCCGCGTCGAGGACCGCGTCCTCGAGGTGACCCTCGACCGTCCCAAGGCCAACGCCATCGACCTCGCCACCAGCCGGGAGATGGGCGAGGTGTTCGCCGGCTTCCGCGACGACCCCGAGCTCCGGGTCGCGATCCTCCGCACCGCCGGGGACAAGTTCTTCAGCGCCGGCTGGGACCTCAAGGCCGCGGCGGCCGGGGACGACGTGACCGGCGACTACGGCGTCGGCGGGTTCGGCGGGCTCCAGGAGCTGCCCGACCTGAACAAGCCGGTCATCGCCGCCGTCCACGGCCTCGCGATGGGCGGCGGCTTCGAGCTCGCGCTCGCGTGCGACCTGATCTACGCCTCGGAGTCGACCCAGTTCGGGTTGCCGGAGATCAACGCGGGCACCCTTGCCGACGCCGCCACGATCAAGCTGCCGAAGCGGATGCCGTACCACGTCGCGATGGAGCTGCTGCTGACCGGACGGTGGATGGCCGCCGAGGAGGCCGCACGCTGGGGGGTGGTCAACGCCGTGCTCCCCGACGACGAGGCGGTCCGCGCCCGGGCCTGGGAGACCGCCCGGCTCCTCGCCTCCGGGCCGCCGCTGGTCTTCGCGGCGATCAAGGAGACCGCAAGGGTGGCGGAGTCGCTGCGGTTCCAGGAGGCTATGGACCTCGTCACCTCCAGCTCGCTCCCGACGGTCGAGAAGCTCTACACCTCCGAGGACGGCCTGGAGGGGTTCAAGGCCTTCGCCGAGAAGAGGAAGCCGGTGTGGAAGGGGCGATGAGCACGAGCACGGGACGGTGGACGAATTGGGGGACGGCATGAGGGACCACACGACCAACGAGGAGGACGCCCAGTGAACCGCAACGTCATGATCACCTGCGCGCTGACCGGTGCCGGCGACACCGTGGGGCGCTCGGAGCACGTCCCGGTGACGCCGGAGCAGATCGCCGAGTCCGGCATCGCGGCGGCGCGAGCCGGCGCCACCATCGTCCACATCCACGTGCGCGATCCCGAGACGGGCAAGGGCTCCCGTGACGTCGCGCTCTACCGCGAGGTGGTCGAGCGGATCCGCGCCTCGGACGTCGACGTCATCATCAACACGACCGCCGGCATGGGCGGCGACCTGATGCTCGATCCGCACGACCCCACGACGTTCGTGGAGGGCACCGACCTGGTCAGCGGCGTCGACCGGCTCCCGCACGTCGAGGAGCTCCTTCCGGACATCTGCACGCTCGACTGCGGGAGCCTCAACTTCGGGGAGGGCAGCCTGGTCTACGTGAGCACCCCGGACATGCTCCGCGAGGGCGCGAAGAAGATCCAGGAGCTCGGCGTACGGGTGGAGATGGAGATCTTCGACACCGGCCACCTGTGGTTCGCCAACAAGCTGGTCGAGGAGGGGCTGATCGACCAGCCCGCTATGTTCCAGCTCTGCATGGGGATCCCGTACGGCGCCCCGGCGGACCCGCTGACGCTGCACTCGATGGTGGCCCAGCTGCCCACGGACGCCGTCTGGGCGTCGTTCGCGCTCGGCCCGATGCAGATGCCCTGGGTGGCGCAGTCCGTGCTCCTCGGTGGCCACGTCCGGGTCGGGCTGGAGGACAACCTCTACCTGAGCCGCGGGGTCAAGGCGACCAACGCGCAGCTCGTCGAGCGGGCGAGGACGATCGTGGAGAGCATGGGCGCCAAGGTCGCCACCCCCGACGAGGGCCGCGAGATCCTCGCGCTGAAGCCGCGTTGAGCCCGGTGGACGCCGTGGACGCCGTGGACGCCGTGGACGCCGTGGACGGGGCCGGGGGCCGGCCGGCGCCGCAGGATGTCCGGACCATCACCTGCGTGGGCGCCGGCGTCATCGGCGGCGGCTGGGTGGCGTACTTCCTGGCGCGCGGCTACCGGGTGGTGGCGTGGGACCCGGCCGACACGGCCGAGGCCCGGCTCCGCCACCTCGTCGACAGGGCCTGGCCGGCGCTGACCGAGCTGGGGCTCTCCGATGGCGCCAGCGCCGACAACCTGACGGTGGAGCGCGACCTCGCGACCGCCTGCGCGGACACGCACTTCGTGCAGGAGAGCGCCCCGGAGGACCTCGAGCTGAAGCGGACGCTGCTCGCCGACATCGACGCGGTGACCCCGGTCGACGTGGTCATCTCGTCGTCGACCTCCGGCTACGGGATGAGCGAGATGCAGACCAAGTGCGCGCACCCCGAGCGCACGGTCGTCGGACACCCGTTCAACCCGCCGTACCTCATCCCGCTGGTCGAGGTGGTCGGCGGGACCGCGACGTCGGCGGAGACCGTGGCGTGGACGTCCGAGTTCTTCCGGCACGCGGGGAAGTCCGTGATCACCATGGAGCGCGAGGTGCCCGGGTTCATCGCGAACCGGCTCCAGGAGGCGCTGTGGCGCGAGGCGCTGCACATGGTCGCCGCCGGCGAGGCGACCGTCGAGCAGATCGACCTCTCGATCACGGACGGTCCGGGGCTGCGGTGGCCGATCCACGGGCCGATGATGACCTTCCACCTCGCCGGCGGGCAGGGCGGGATGGCGCACATGCTCGACCACTTCGGGCCCTCGCTGCTGTCGCCGTGGACCCGGCTGGTCGCGGCGGAGCTCACCCCGGAGCTGCGCGACGCGGTCGTCGAGGGCTGCGAGCGCGAGGCGGACGGCCGGAGCATCGACGACCTGGTCGCCGAGCGCGACCGCGGCGTGATCGCGGTCCTGCGGGCGTTGGGGCGCGCGTGACTGCGGCACCGGTCCTCTGGCGGGAGCCCGTCCAGCACGCGTGGATCGACTACAACGGCCACCTCTCCGAGCCCTACTACGTGCTGGTGTTCGGCCACGCCACCGACGCGGTGATGGAGGCCGTCGGGCTCGGGCCCGACTACCGGGCGGCGCACGACGCGTCGCTCTACACGGTCGAGGCGCACGTGCGGTACCTCGCCGAGGTGTCCGCGGGCAGCGAGCTCGAGGTGCGCTCCTCGGTCATCGGGGCGACCGGCAAGCTGCTGTGGATCTGGCACGAGATGTGGGTCGACGGGCGGCTGCGCGCGACCGAGGAGGTCCTCGGGGTGCACGTGGTCGGCAGCCGGGCGGCGCCGTTCCCCGACGACGTCGCCGCCCGGGCACGCGCCGCGTGCGTGGAGCCGCCCGAGGAGGCGAGCGGACGGATCAGGCCGTTGCCCAGCGCCTGAGCTCGCCGGCGAGCACCGGGTCGACGTCGCCGATCGACCAGGTGGAGCCGGGCACCGGGGCTCGCGGAACGTCCCGTCGGTCATGGGACCAGGTCGATCTCACCGATGCGCACCACCCGGTCGTCCTGCTCCCGCGCCGCGGGACGTCAGGGGGTCAGCGGTGCAGCGCGGGCTTCTGCTGCCGGAGCAGCCAGGCGGTGTAGGCGTCGACGGGCCCGTTGGCGCGCACCGGGTTGCGGTAGGCGTGGATGCCGAGGGCGACAGCGGCGGCGGCGAGGATCACGAGTTCCATGGCGACGGCTCCGTTCAGTTGGCTCACCTGTCTGAACACTCGTTCACCTGGCTCCCTTCCGCCGACGGCGCCGTCGGCGGTGTGAGTTGCGCTACGTCCTGACCCGCGATCGGACGTGTCCGCCCGACCCGGCACGGGCACGGTGCACGGGCGAGCTCCCAGCACAGCACCGCGACCACACCGGCAACCGAGGTGCCGGAGGACACCGGGTTCTTCGGCCAACCTCGGGTCCTCGCGAACCTCTTCGGCGTCGAGCTGTGGGAGCGGTTCAGCTTCTACGGCATGCAGGGGATCCTGCTGATCTACCTGTACTACAGAGCGCACCCTGTTCTACTCCGCCGCGCTGGTGATGGCCGGGCACGTCGCCCTCGCGGTCGTGCCCGAGCTGGTCGGCGTGGGGATCGGCCTGGTGCTCGTGGCCCTCGGCAGCGGCGGCGTGAAGGCCAATGCGACCGCGCTGGTCGGCGCGCTGTACGCGGCGGGCGACGAGCGGCGCGACGCCGGGTTCTCGCTCTTCTACATGGGCATCAACATCGGCGCCCTCGTCGGGCCGCTGCTGACCGGGGTGCTCCAGGAGGAGTGGGGGTTCCACTTCGGCTTCGGCCTCGCAGCGATCGGCATGGCGGCAGGGCTCGTCCAGTACACGCTGGGGCGGGGCCGGCTGCCTGCGAGCACGGGTGAGGTCGCGAACCCGCTTCCCCAGCGGCTGCGGAGCCGCTACGCGATGGCGGGCGCCGGGGCCTTGGCGGCCGTCGTGCTCCTGTGCGTCGTCGGGGTCGTCACCACGGACCGGTTGTCCACGATCGTCGCGTGGTGCAGCGGGCTCGCGGCCGCGGCGTACTTCCTGTCTTCATCATCACCCTCGCCGGCGCCTTCGCGGCCCTGTGGACCCGTCTGGGTCCCCGGCAGCCGTCGACCCCGGTGAAGTTCGGGCTCGGGACGCTGCTGATGGGGACGGCCTTCCTGCTGTTCCTGCTCATGCCGGAGGGACGCAGCTCGGTCCCGGTCGCCGGGTTGGCGGGCATCCTCCTGGTCTTCACCGTCGCCGAGCTGCTGCTGTCGCCGGTGGGGCTGTCGCTGTCGACGAAGCTCGCGCCCGCGAAGTACCGGACCCAGATGGTGGCGCTCTTCTTCCTCTCCGTGGCGCTGGGCACCGCGATGTCCGGGACGCTGGCGTCGTACTACGACCCCGACGCCGAGACCGGGTTCTTCCTCGTCGTCGGGCTGGTGGCGGTCGCGGTCGGCGGCCTGGTGCTCGCGCTGTCCCGGCCGATCAGGTCCTTGATGAGCGGGGTGCACTGAGCGACTCGACGGCGCCGACGATGCGCCGGTCGTCGACCTCCGCGCGGATCCGCCGACCGAGCTCGGCGGCGGACGTCGCGAAGCTGCGGTCCTCCAGCAGCCGGGTCAGCGCGGCGGCGATCCTGTCGGGCTCCGCCGAGCTGCGGAGCGACAGCCCTGCGTGGTGGCGGACCACCCGGGCGGCGTTGTCCGGCTGGTCGCGCCCCAGGGGCATGACGAGGCACGGCCGACCGGCGGCGAGCGCCTTGACGACCGTGCCGTGGCCGCCGTGGGTGACGACGACGTCGGCGTGCGGGAGGAGCTGTGCGTGCGGCGCCGCCGGCACGACGTGGATGCCGGGGCGGGGCGCGGGGACGGGTTCGACCGCCGGCCCGGTGGTGACCACGGCCCGCACGGGCAGTCCGGCCAGCGCCTCGACCACGTTGCGCACCAAACGGTCGGAGCCGCGGGTGCGGCCGGTGGAGGTCGCGACGAGCACGAGGGGCTCCTCGCCCTCCGGCGGCTCGACGGCACCGGCCCACTCGGGGTCGTCGAGCACCGGCCCCACGTAGGCGACGTTGTCGGGCCGGCGGGCGGGCGGGAAGTCGAAGGCCTCGGCGGTGAGGACGAGCACCCGCTCGGCGCGGTCGAGCTGGTCCCAGACGTGGACCAGCGGTGGCAGCCCGAGGTCGCGCCTCGTCGCGTTGAGCTGCTTGCGGCCGAGGTCCCAGGCCCGGTGCATGACGCGGGGCAGGAGCTGGTCGCGGAGCCGCGTCAGCGGCCCGGTCCCGGGAACCAGGCCGAGGCCGAACGGCGGCTCCCCCGGCGTGGGGCGCACGTAGACGTTGGGCATCGTGGCGGCGGTCGGGATCCGGAGGCTCTCGGTGGCTGCGAGGGCGCCCATGAGGACGAAGTCGACGACCGCGGCGTCGAAGCTCTCCCCGGCCGCGACCGCGCGCACGTCTGCGGCGTAGCGGGCCGACGGCCCCGTGACGAGCCGGCCGAGCAGCCGGCCGAAGAGGCTCACCGGCGTCCGGCACTCCCAGTCCGCGATCTCCGCCTGGGCGAACTGCGGCGCGGTGCGCCACGGCTCGAACCGGGCCCCGGCCGCCGTTACCCCCGCCTCGATGCTCGGCTCTGCGAGCGCTGTGACCCGGTGGCCGGCTTCGACCAGCCGCCGCCCGATGCCGAGCTCCACCGGCACGGTCCCGCCGCCGTCCCACAACGCCATCAGCACGTGCATGTCACCCTCCTGCGTGGTCGAGCACCCCGCGGACCAGCGACTCCATGGCGGTCCGCGTGCGCGCCTTGGACAGCGCGAGGTCGCGGCGGAGCAGCTTCCAGGTGCCGACGTCGGTGGCGGCGTAGAGCCCGTCGACGACCCGGCGTCGGTCACGCGCGTCGTCGGGCAGCCACGGCCCGAACCGCTCCTCCAACCAGCGCCGGTGGCCGGCGCGTCCGACCCGCAGAGCGGCGGCCACGGCGTCGCTCTCCGGCTCGAGCACCAGCATCGACCAGTTGACGTCGCCGTACCGCTCGTACTCCTCGACGAGGGCGCGCACCACGGCGGGGACGTCGCTCACCGCCGCGCGCCGCCGCGCCTCGAGGATCTCGCCGCCGAGCTCCTCGACCGCGGCCATGAACAGCCGCTCCTTCGACTCGAAGTGCTGGTGCACCGTCTGGGACGAGACGCCGGCGGCGGCCGCGACGTCGGCGACACGGATCGAGGTGTACGCGGTCGTCGCCACCGCCTCCTTCATCGCCGCGACGATGCGCCGCCGCGTCTGCTCGCGCTTCTCGGCGCGGGCGACCATCCGGTACGGACGTCGGGCCGGCGCCGTCGCAGGGCCTGGGATCACTCACCCCAGAGTCATATTGGCTTGATGCCGTGTCAAGGCAATGTGCCAGCCGGCCGAGACCACCACGAGGGCGCCGAGCCCCGCACCGGCTGCGAGCTCGGGGTCCTGGGAGACGACGCCCACGAGCAGCGCGACTGCGAGGACGGCACCGAGCCACACCCCGGGCCTCCGCACGACCGCGGGGCGCGGCAGGACCGGCTGCCGCCTCGACCGCACGATGCAGTACACCGCCACGACGGCGCCGCCGACGACCGTCGAGGTGTGCTGGAGCCACCGGTGGAGCGGGAGCGGCCCGTAGTCGTCCCGCAGGAACGCGTGCTGCTCGACGAGGAACCCCCAGTCGTGGGTGGCGGAGTCCCAGAGCACGTGGGTCGCGGCGCCGAGCGCCACCGCGAGCGGCGCGAGGAGCCAGCCGCGCAGGCGGAGCCGGCCGTGGGCGGGCGCCCGGTCGCGGACGAACGGGACCAGGTCGACGACGGCGTCGCGGAGCAGGGCGAACCAGAGCCCCAGCAGGACCAGCCCGATGACCGTGTCCACGAGCAGCCCCGCACCGCTGTGGGTCGTCGCGTAGCCGACCCCGACGGGCAGGTACACCGGCGTGTCCGGCGCGACCGCTCCGGCCACGAGGGCGCTCAGCGGCAGGCCGAGCCGCTGGACCGGCAGGACGACCGCCGGGTGCGCGGGCGTGAGAGGCACACTGCGAGCCTAGGGCGATCAGCCCTCCGGCACCGCCTCTCGTGGCGTTGGCTCAGCGCCAGCACGGCGGTAGCGACGACGATCACGGCCGCTCCGAGCCACTGGCGCGGCTCGAGCCTCTCTCCGACGAGGTAGCCCGCACTCAGCCCAGCGACCGGGATCAGCGGAAGGAACGCCCCGGCGTACGAAGCCGGGACGTGACGTAGTCCGGTGACGAAGAGCCAGAAGGCGAGCCCGTAGTAGAGAACACCGGAGGCGGCGGCGGCCAGCCAGGCGGCGGCGTCCATCCCCGCGAAGCTCCAGCCGGTGCCGCCGGCCGCCCCGACGACCGTCGCGATGACGACGGCGAACGCGAGCGCGGTCGCCTGCTGCGCGAGGACGATCATCAGCGAGGAGTCGTCGAGCACCAGCTTGCGGGTGATCACGGTGTACAGCGCGCAGCAGGCGACGGCGACCAGTGTGAGGACGATGCCCACCGGGGCTCCGGCGGCGCCGGGCTGGTACACCACCAGCAGCACCCCGACCATCGCGACCGCGACCGAGGCACCGAGCCTGGCGGAGACGTGTTCGCGAAGAAGCAGTGCGGCGAGCAGGAGGATGAGGACCGGTTCCAAGGCCCACAGCAGCACGGACATGCTCGCGGTGATGGTCGTCAGGCCGATGAGACCGAGCGCGTAGGCGGCGCCGGGGTTCAGCAGCCCCAGCGCCGCCAGCCGACGCATCGGCGGGTCCCAGGCCGGGCGCTCACGGCGCACACCGGCAGCGGCGACGAGGAAGACACAGCTGGCGGCCAGCTGCAGCGGCAACAGGGTGAGCGGTGCGACGGCATCGACGACCTGCTTGGTGACGACGGTACCGACGCCCCAGCAGGCGGCCGCGGCCGTCAGCGCAATGACTGAGACCCGTCGGATTCTGCTGCGGTCGGCGAGCCCTTGCTGGGGAACGGACTCGCGGTTCGGGATCGGTTGGGGCATGGCAAGGCTCCGTTGGAGGACGCGATGGGCAGGACTGAGCGCGGGCGCCGCACGGTGGCGGCGCCGGCGGCGTCAGTTCGCCGGGTCCTCTGCGTCGCAGCAGTCGTAGGCCGGCACCCGACACGGCTTCGTCGGGGCTCCGGAGCAGACCTGCCCTGCCATGCGTGTCACGGTACTCCCCGACTCAGCCGGTGACCCGGACGACGACGGTGAGTGCGCGGTTCAGTTGACTTCGCTGCGGCGCTCGAGCAGGACGGTGTCGCGCCAGACACCGTCGAGCTGGGCGATGCGGGTCCGCACGGCGAGGGTGCGGTAACCGGCAGAGTGGTGCAGCGCGAGGCTGGCGCGGTTCTCGGGGAAGATCGAGGTCTGCAGGGTCCACATCCCGGCCTTGTCGGCCTCGGTGACCTGGGTGAACAGCAGGGCCTTGCCGACTCCACGGCCGCGAGCGGGCTCGGTGACGTAGACCGAGGTCTCGCCGACCCCGGCGTAGCACTGGCGGCCCGAGACCGGCATCACCGCGGTCCAGCCGACCACCTCGCCGTCGAGCTCGGCGACCCACGCCATCCCCGGCAACCACCTGGCCCGCAGCTGCTTGGCGGTCGGCACCTTGGTCTCGAAGGTGGCGTTGCGGGTCGCCAGGCCTTCGGCGTAGATCGACAGCGCGGTCGGCATGTCGTCCTCGGTGACCGGTCGGGTGGTGACGTCGGCGGGGAGGTCTTCGGGGCAGCACGGCGGTGCGGACAAGGTGCCCATCACGACGTCGGCGGCGTGCGGCAGGCCGGTGCAGCAGGCGGCGTTCACCGAGACCATGCTCGAGGTGCCGACCTTGTCGACCACGACGAAGCCGACCTTGCGCAGCAGCTCGACGTGGTGGCTGCAGGTGGACTGGCTGATCCTGAGCGCTTCCGACAGGTCGCGCACGCGCATCGCGCCCGTCGGTGAGGTGGAGAGGGCGTGCAGCAGCCGGACCCGGGTCGGGTCGGCGAGCACCGCGAACCACTCTGCGTAGCTGGCCGCATCAGCATTGCTCAGGGTCGGGGCGGGCGCGCTGACGGGTGTCGTCGTCATGGGGCGAACAGTACCTTGCTTTCATCGATCGCGATCGATAGAGTCCGATCCATCGACGAGCGTCGATGAAGTCGGCTCCAAGGCGGACATGATGCAGCACCCCGTGGCGATCATCGGCGCCGGCCCCACCGGCTGGCCGCCGCCGCGCACGTGCAGAGCCGGCGGCCTGGACGCTGTCGTCCTCGAGCGGGGCGGCGCCGCCGGGGCGGCAGTCTCGGAGTGGGGGCACGTACGGCTGTTCTCCCCCTGGGCCGAGCTGGTCGACCCGGTGGCCGAGAAGCTGCTCACGGAAGCTGGCTGGGTCGGGCCGGACCCGACGTCGTACCCGACCGGCGCCGACTGGGTGGCCCAGTACCTGCAGCCGCTCGCGGCAGCACTCGCCGCATCGACCGAGGTCGAGGTTCGCTACGGCGCCGAGGTCGTCGGGGTCGCGAAGGCAGGTCGGGACGTCATGGTCGACGCCGGCCGCGACGAGGAGCCGTTCGTCGTCCACGTCGCCGGACCTCAGGGGCACCAGCGGCTGCTTGCCTCAGCGGTCATCGACGCCTCCGGCACCTGGGGCACCCCCAACCCGCTCGGCACCGACGGCTACCCCGCCGTAGGTGAGGCCGAGCACGCCGACCGCATCGCCTACGCGATCCCCGACTTCACCGACCCGGCCACCGCGCAGCGGTACGCCGGCAAGCACGTAGCGGTCGCCGGCACTGGTGCCTCCGCGCAGAACACGTTGGTCGGGCTGGCCCGCCTGTCCGTCGAGGACCCCTCGACGAGGGTGTCCTGGCTGGTGCGCCGCCCGGCGGTGGGTGAGGCGTTCGGCGGTGGCGACGACGACCAGCTCGCTGCCCGTGGTGCGTTGGGCAAGCACGCCCGGCGGGTGGCCGAGTCCGGTTTCGTGACCACCCGGACCGGGTTCCGCACGGTGGCCGTGGCCGCCGACGAAGGCGGCCGGCTGCGCCTGGAGTCGGCCGACGGGCAGGTCGTGGAGGCGGCGGACGAGGTCGTCGTCGTCACCGGCTTCCGCCCCGACCTCAGCTTCCTGAGCGAGGTGCGGCTCGACCTCGACCCGGTGCTGTCCGCGCCGCGGCAGCTCGCCCCGCTGATCGACCCCAACGTGCACTCCTGCGGCACCGTCTACCCGCACGGCGCCGCAGAGCTCGAGCAGCCCGAGGCCCGGTTCTTCGTCGCCGGGATGAAGTCCTACGGCCGCGCACCGTCGTTCCTCACCCTGACCGGGTTCGAGCAGACCCGCAGCATCGTCGCTGCGATCGCCGGCGACCACGAGGCCGCCGGCAGGGTCGAGCTGGTGCTGCCCGAGACCGGTGTGTGCGGTGGCTCCGGCGGGTTCGACGACGCCGAGTCGTGCCAGGTCGCGTCTGCGGAGGCTGAGGTCGCCGCCGCGCTCGGCAGCTCGGGCGGAGGCTGCTGCGGAACGGCCGCTGCAGCCGCGCCGCAGCTGGTGGAGCTCGGCCGGTCGCGCAGCTGAACCGGAGAGCAGGTGGCCGGGGCGCGCGGCACGGTGGACGAGGTGCAGTGACGCACTGGGGAGGCGAGCGCCGGGTCCGCGCGCTGACCACGCTGACCCTCGTCGCAGGGCTGGCCAGCGCCGTGTTCGCGCCGCTGGCCGCTGCGCTGGACGGTTGGGTGGGCTGGCGCCTCGCCTACGTGGTCCTGCTGGCCGGGCTGGTGGTCATCACTATCCCGTTGCGCTTGTGGGGGCTCAACCACCCGTGGCTGAAGGTGCCGCGAACCGCGCATCCGGCGGTCGGTCGGCTCGGGTACGCGCGGTTCGCCGGCGCCACCTCGGTGACCTCTCGCGGCGTACGGGACCTTGAACGGCATCCTCACCGCCCCGGCCCTGGTGGCCTCCGCCGTCGCGCCGTTCGCCGGCGGGGCACTTGCCCACCTGCTCGGCTCCTACACCGACGCGTTCCTCGTGCTCGCCGGCTTGGCCGCGGTCGCGGCCGCGTTGATGGCGGGTGCTACTCCGCCGGCGGCTCGTCGATGACCGACGGAGGCAGCTCGAGACCGGGGACGAGCTCCGTCAACAGGGATCGCACGCGACGGTCGAGGTCGGCGACGATCTCCCGCACCGTCGCCTCGTCCTGGCCACCTGGGTCGGCGACGGGCCAGTCGACGTACCTCACGCCCGGGACGTAGGGGCACTCCTCGCCGCAGCCCAACGTGATCGCCATCGTGCTGGCCGCGATCGCCTCACGCGTGAGCAGCTTGGGGTGCTCCCGGGAGGTGTCGAGGCCGAGCTTCTCCAGGACAGCGCCGACCTCGGGATGGATCTGCTCACCAGGTTGAGTGCCCGCCGAGAGCGCGACGACGCGCCCGCCGGCGTAGTGCTCGGTGAGGACGCGGCTGATCACCGACCGGCCGCCGTTGCGGACACACGCGAACACCACCTGGGGGGTGTCTTGGTCTGCGGTGGTCATAGCGCGCCTCCCGCTGAGGTGGTCGGGGTTGGTCGGTCGCGGTAGTACTTGCGGGCCCAGAGGCTGACGTAGACCAGCGCCACCAGCGCAGGGACCTCGATCAGCGGACCGACGACGCCAGCGAGCGCCTGACCCGAGGTCACCCCGAACACAGCGATGGCCACCGCGATCGCAAGCTCGAAGTTGTTGCCGGCGGCGGTGAAGGAGACCGCGGTCGCGCGCTGGTAGTCGAACCCGAGCGCCTTGGTGAGCAGCATCGAGCCGCCCCACATCAGCATGAAGTACGCCAGCAGGGGCACCGCGATCCGGGCGACGTCAAGGGGCTGGTTGATGATGGTGTCCCCCTGGAGAGCGAACAGGATGACGATCGTGAACAGAAGGCCGTAGAGGGCGGTGGGACCGATCTTCGGCAGGAACCGCGCCTCGTACCAGGCCCGCCCCCTGGCGCGCTCGACCAGAGTGCGGGTCAGGAACCCGGCGAGCAGCGGGATGCCGAGGAACACCAGCACCGAGGTCGCGATCTCCCACATCGACACCTCGAGCGCGGCCTGCTCCAGCCCCAGCCAGCCGGGGAGCACCTGGAGGTAGAAGTAGCCGAGGGCGGCGAAGGCGAGGATCTGGAACACCGCGTTGACCGCGACCAGGATGGCGGCGGCCTCCGGGTCGCCGCAGGCGAGGTCGTTCCAGATCAGCACCATCGCGATGCAGCGGGCCAGGCCGACGATGATCAGCCCGGTGCGGTACTCCGGCAGGTCCGGCAGCATCAGCCAGGCCAGGGCGAACATCAACGCTGGGCCGAGGACCCAGTTCAAGACAACGGAGGCGCCGAGCAAGCGCGTGTCACTCGTGACGTGTCCGAGCTCGTCGTAGCGGACCTTCGCCAGCACCGGGTACATCATCACCAGCAGCCCGACCGCGATCGGCAGCGACACTGAACCGAGCTCGACCGCCGCCAGAGCGTCGTCCAGTCCTGGAACGAGCCGACCCAGCAGGAGTCCGGCGACCATGGCCACGCCGATCCACACTGGCAAGAACCGGTCCAGGGTGGAGAGCCGGTGGAGGACATCCCCTTGCTGCGCGTGCGGAGCGTGGTTCGTGCTCACCATGTCGCTCATGCGGGAAGCTCGGGCGAGGCGAACAAGCTCGCCAACGCGGCCACCGCGGCCGCGCGCGCCTTGTAGAACACCCAGGTGCCGCGCTTCTCCCGGTCCACCAGCCCGGCTTCGTGCAGCACCTTGAGGTGGTGGCTGATCGTCGGCTGGGAGAGGTCGAAGTGGGGCAGCAGGTCACAGACACATGCCTCAGCACCCTCATGGGACAGCACCAACGAGAGCAACCTCAGCCGAGTCGGGTCAGCGAGCGCCTTCAGCATCGGCGCGGTCCGGGCAGCCGCCGCAGGGGACATCGGCTCCTGCGCCAACGGCGTGCAGCGGATCAGGCCGTCTCCGTTGGCGAGACTTCCTCGATCCGGTTCGGACCGCCGCACGGAAGGAGCTGCTCGCAGAGAGTTCGACACCCCTCTATATTGACATGTGTCGATGCTCGGTGGAAGCCCAGCGTCGACAGCTCACGTGCGTCCCGAAGCGCGCCCAAACCAGCCGCGCATGAACAAGCGCCCGTTTGAGCGTTGCTCAAACGGGCGCCGATCCTGTCAAGTCAGTGGAGCTGGCGGGAATCGAACCCGCGTCCTTCGGCGTAGTTCCAGGTCTTCTCCGGGTGCAGTCCGTAAGACGTTTTCTCAGCCCCGACGCTCGTACGGACACGTCGTCGACAGGCTCAGCCGGATGAAAGTCCCGTGCCACCCCTCCGGCGAGGGTGACACAGCAAGCCTCCTAGCTGAGGCCAGAATCTGAGTCGGAGGCGTCCTCAGTCTGACCCGTCACGCTCGCTGTCAGGCAGCGAGGGTGAACGAACTGCGCTTAGCGTCGGCAGTTATTGGTTCCCAGGCGTCGTTAACGAGATAAGCCTGGATCCTCGACCCGCTTCCCCTGGAACAAGACGTCCCAAGTCGAAACCGATCAGCCCCTCTTGAGTTGTCAAACGCTGCTCGACGGTCGCCCGCGGGCAGCGTCGCCAGTCTACAGACCTCAACGGCAGCGACCAGCGACTTTGTTCCCGTGACCCACGGCGCGCTCAGCCGACGAGGCTGGGCGGGATCACCGCGATCCCCAGCCGGAGGTCCATGACGGGGTCGCGGCCGTGCTGGTGCGTCCCGCTGTCGTCGACCCGGATCCAGTGGCCGTGAGGAAGCCGCCACCAGTAGACCCCGGGCTCGGGGTGGTGCAGCCGCCACCCGCCATGCGTCTTGAGGCGGTGGTGCTTGCGGCTCAGGGGCCCGAGGTTCTCCATCGACGTCTGGCCCGGCGGCGGTCGACCGTCGCGCGGCCCGCGGTCGTACGGCTGCGGGTGGTCCTTGTCGCAGCGTCGCGAGGGCAGCGTGCCGTAGGGGAAGACCTCGAACGGGTCGCGGACCTCGACGAGCTCCCGCATCGGCCGCGGGATCTCGTAGCGGTCGACCGGCACCACGGTGACGTGGTCGAGCACCGGCTTCACGACGATCCGGTGGGCAGTGGCGTCGCCCAGCCAGCGGCGCAACGACTCCAGCACCACCGGGCCGATCTCCTCGACGCGGGCGATGCGCGGACCCGCGTCGGTGAGCCCCGCCGCCCGGTGCAGCGCCGCCTCGGAGAGGTGGACGTGGAGGGTGAGCACCGGGTCGAAGCGGGAAGCGTCGGACGATCCCAGCGCGTCGAGGACCGAGCGGAGCAACGCCCGGTCCTCCTCGGAGAGACCGCCAGGCCGGCCGGCGTCCGCCGCCGCGTCACCGCCCACGGCACCGGCGGTCAGCTCGCGCAGCTGCCCACCGAGCTCCTCGTCCAGCCCGTCGATCGCCTCGTCCAGCGGCTGCTCGGTGAGGTCGTCCACCCGCAGCCGGTAGTCCCAGGGACGCCGCCCCTCGACGTCGTGCACCCCGGCGAGGTCGTCCGGCTGCGGCTCCGGCTCGTCGTCCGCGTGCTCCAACGAGGCGCCGAGCAGCAGGGCAAGGGCCCGCTCGGGGTTCGCGAGGATCCGCAACCCCTTCGCCCGTCGTACGTCGACGGGGTCGGTGTCCCCCTGCTCGGCCAGGACGACGGCGATCCGGTCGATCACCGCGACGACGTACATCACCTCACCCGCGTCCGCCCGCGCGACCAGCGTGCGCATCCCGTGCTCGTCGGTCACCCCGCTCTGGACGAACGTCTTGAGCCGCTCGGCCTCGGCTCGGGCAGCGGCGGCCTCGGGGTCGGCCTCGGCGATCTTCGCGTTGACGAGCTTGAGGAAGCGGTTGACCGGCAGCGTGGGGAGGTACTGCGTGGTCTGGGTGTCGACCCAGCGGGCCTGCTCGAGCGTCAGCCCGACGGCGGCGCAGCGCCGGGCCACCTTGGCGGCGAGCCAGACCGGGACGCGGCCGCACCTGATGTCGGCCCACAGCTGCGGGTGCCGGTGGCGGAGGTTGACCGCGTCGGCGAGGAGCTGCTCGCCCGACTGCGTGGTGCGCCCCAGCAGCGCGGCGAGCTCCGCCCCGGCGAACTCGTCGATCTGCGGGCACCCGTCGGCGCCGGACGGCACCACCCGCTCCTCCCCCGGGAGCGTCGCGAGGCACTCGTCGACGAACTCGGGCGCCCGCAGGTCGGCCCATTGGGCAGCCAGGAGGAGCTGCTCGGCCTGCGCTTCGAGGACCCTGACCCGGGACCGCGCGAGCGCGTCCGCCGTCGCATCGGCGTCGAGCTCGTCGATCCCGGTCCAGTCGAACATGTGTTCGATGATATCGGAGGGCTCCGACAGAACCCGGTACCCACGGCGCCGGGGGGTCACGGCAGTCTGAGCGCCACCACGTCCTCCCCCAGCTCGGCGACGTCCTGGGCAACCGTCACGGCCCACGGGTGGTCGTCGGCGGTCATCCCGCGGAGGTCGACCCGGAACCCGACGCTCCTCCGCCCGTCGCGGACGACGTCCACGTCGGCGTCGTGCTCGGCCAGCAGCGCCCGCACCTCGTCGGCCGCCTCCGGGCGCACCGTGAGGACCATCCGGTCGTCGGCCTGCTGGACGGCCTCGCTGCGCTCCGCGAGCCGCTCGGCACGGCGCTGCGCGACCACGGCCGTCGAGGACGGCTCCGGTCCGAGCAGCGCGTTCTCGAGGATCGCGGCGGTGCCGTCGGTGAACGCACGGAAGTTCGGGTCGGAGCCGAAGAGCACCACGCGCCCGTCGCCGTACTGCTGGTCCACGACGGCCGCGGTGCCGTGCAGCTCCTCCTCGCCCTGGGCGAAGCCGGAGACGAACCAGTCCGGATCGCCGGCCATCGGGTAGCGGACCGGCACCGCGTCGGCGGGCGCGTTCCAGACCAGGTCGTACTCGTACATCGCGTACGCCGTGCGGCCGACCCCGCGGCTCAATGGGCTGCGGGCGTCGAGCTCCACCCGGATGAGCGAGCCGGGGACGTCCGACGTCGGCTCGGCGGCGGTCGCCGTCGTGAGCCCGAGCCGGCTCGCGAGCAGCGACGCCCCGCGCAGCGTCACGAGCGTCCCCCCGGCGTCGACCCAGTCGGTCAACGCCTGCCGGCCGGCGTCGCCGAGCGCCTCGTAGGCCTCCTCGGCATCGCCGTTCGGCACCACCAGGACGTCGAGTCCGTCCAGTGCCCCGGAACCGATGTCGGCGGCGGTGAGGTCGCTGTAGAGCAGCTGCTGGCGGCGGTCGAGCCACCAGCGCAGCCAGCCGGCCGACTCGATCGCGCTGGTGTCCTCCTCGGACACCTGCCACACCCCGAGCCGCGGCGCCGCCGCACGCCGCTGCTGCTGCCGGTCGACCGGCGGCTGCGAGCGCACCAGGCGGGCGCGTGGCTCCAGCGTGGCGCCGGTGTAGCCGCCCGGCACGTTGTTCAGCAGCGGGCCGCTGAACGCGGTCACGTCGTAGAAGTACGGGAACGGGACGTAGGTGTCCTCGTTCAGCATCGCCTGCACCCAGTGCTTCTGGCCCTGCGCCATCGGGATCCAGTAGGTGCCCTTCGGCAGCGTCTGCGTGCGCGCGGCGCGTCCGTACGGCCGGTAGCCGGGCACCCGGAGCGGCTTGGCGAGCCGGTAGACGTCGACGTCCATCGATCGCAGCCGCTCCACGAGCCGCGCCTGCTCGTCCTGCTTGCCCGCACCGGGCGGGGTCAGGAAGTAGTGCCGGACCTTGCGGCGCGGCACCGGGTTGTCGATGTCCTCGCCCTCCCAGTAGAGCTGGTTGGGCTCGAGCTGGCCGCGCCGACCCTGCTGAGCAGCCTTGACGTGCTCGGCTCGCCACTCCCGGAGCATCGAGTGCCGTTCCCCGGCGGCCATCAGCGTCGTCCAGATCGCGGTGTACTGCTCCTGCACGCGCCGCTCGGCCGGGTCGCCGTTCGCCTTCTCGTAGGTCATCCCGGCGGCGTTGAAGCCGGTGGCGGGCACGGTGTCGCCGTACCCCATGTAGAAGAGGTCGTAGACGTCGCCGTTGAAGTACGGGATCGAGAACCGGTCGAAGACGTCCTGCATCGCGGGGCCGTAGACCTCGTAGATCCAGTGCAGCGGGGTCTCGCCGATGTCGTGGTAGACGGGGTCGGCGTTCGGCGGGAAGAAGTAGGTCTCGCGGCCCATCTCGTGGGAGTCGATGAAGAGCTGCGGCGGCAGCTCGCGCAGCTTCTCGACCTTGCTGTCGGTCTCACGCTGGGTGCGCGCGAACCAGTCCCGGTTGAGGTCGAAGCCGTAGGCGTTGCGGCGGGTGTCGGCCTCGCGGCCGTCCGGGTTCTGCGTCGGGAGGACGACGACGATGGCGCGGTCGAGGACCGTCCTCGTCGTGCAGTCGCGCCGCGCGGCCAGCTCGTAGAGGACCCGCAGCGTCGCGTCGGTGCCGCTCTCCTCGCCGCCGTGCACGTTGCCGGCGACCCAGAGGACGGCCGGTGTCCGCTTCACGATGCGCCGGGCCGCCGCCGGCGAGGTGTCGGCGTCGCGGAGCTTGTTGAGGTCGCGACCGATCGTACGGAGCGCCGAGGGACGCACCCACTTCGCCTTGCCCACCACTGCGTAGCGGAGCGGGCGCCCTTCCCAGGAACGGCCGAGGACCCCGTCGACGACGCGCGGGCTCGCGTCCGCCACGGCGCGCAGGTAGGTGTCGGACTCCCGCGTGGTCACGTCGCGGTCGCCGAGCTCGAGTCCGATGACCTCCTGGGAGGTGGGCACGTCGGGGTCGATGATCGGCGACCGGAACGGGTCGCACGGGGCGCGCTCGGCCCGGCTGGGCGGAGCGGCTGCCCCCGGCGCCAGCGGTGCCGCGAGGGCCACCGCGGTGGCGAGGGAGGTGAGGAGTGCTGCCGTGCAGGAGGTGCGACGTGCCATGGCCGTTGTCCGTTCCCGAGTCGGTGCGTCCGCCGCCCAGCAGTCTGTGCCTGTTCCCGCGGTCTGGACAAGACCCGGCGCGGAATCAACCGAACAGCCGCGCGCCGCTCTCCCAGCACACCGCGCGCAGCCAGTCGTCCCCGAGGTCGAGTCCGGCGAGCCCCTCGAGCTGGTGCGCGTAGGCGTAGGGGATGTTCGGGAAGTCGCTGCCCAGCAGCACCCGCTCCCCCAGGTCGCGCAGCCGCGGCAGCAGCTCGCGCGGGTACGGCGCCTCGGCCTCGAAGAACGAGGTGAACGCCATCGTGGTGTCGAGGTGCACCCGCGGGAACTCCTCGGCGAGCGCGAGGAACTCGGCGTACTCCGGCGCCCCCATGTGCGCGACGACGGCGGTCAGCGACGGGTGGCGCTCGAGCACCGCACGCATCGGCGCGGGACCGGTGTGCTCGGTCGGCACCGGCCCCGACCCGGCGTGCACCACGACCGGCGTGCCCGCCTCGGCGAGCAGTCCCCACACCGGGTCGAGCTCAGCGGCCCGCAGGTCGAACCCGCCGACCTGGACGTGCACCTTGAACACCTCGACCCCGGACGAGATCCGGCGCTCGACGTACTCCTCGACGCCGGGCTCGGGGAAGAACGTCGCCGACCGGAGGCACTCCGGCACCCGGTCGGCGAACTCCGCAGCCCAGTCGTTGAGCGGCTCCGCCATCCCGGGGATGTGCGCGTAGGACAGCGCGGAGAAGCGGCGTACGCCGAGGGAGCGCAGGTGCTCGAGCCGCTGCTCCTCGGGCCACTTGTAGAGGATCGGCCACTCCCGCCCGATCAGCGGTCCGGCGTTGTCGAACTGCGCCCAGACCTTCCGCTCCATCCGCGGCGGCAGGAAGTGGACGTGGACGTCGAACAGCCCGGGGGTCCCCAGCTCCTGCCAGAACGCAGGAACGTCGGCGTCCCTCACCCCATGCCCTTGGCGCGCCGCCCGACCGCCACCTCGGCCTCGCGACGGGCCGTGCGCTCGGCGATCGCCTGCCGCTTGTCGTAGAACTTCTTGCCTCGAGCGACGCCGATCTCGACCTTCGCCCGACCGTCCTTGAAGTAGAGCGCGAGCGGGATCAGCGTGAACCCCTTCTCACGCACCTTGCTCTCGATCTTGTCGATCTCGCGGCGGTTCAGCAGGAGCTTGCGGCGGCGGCGAGGCTCGTGGTTGGTCCACGTCCCCTGGGTGTACGTCGGGATGTGCACCGCGTGGAGGAAGACCTCACCGTTCTCCACCTCGGCGAAGCCGTCGACCAGCGAGGCGCGACCGGCGCGCAGCGACTTCACCTCGGTGCCCTGCAGGACGATGCCCGCCTCGTAGGTGTCGTCGATGTGGTAGTCGTGACGGGCCTTCTTGTTCTGCGCGACCACCTTGCGCCCGGTCTCCTTGGCCATGCGCCGATTGTGTCAGGCCGGTCAGAGCCAGTTCATCGGGTCGACCGGGGTGCCGTTCTGGTTGACGGTCCAGTGCAGGTGGCAGCCGGTCGACCAGCCGGTGGTGCCGACGTAGCCGATGACGTCGCCGCGGTCGACGCGGTCGCCGACGCCGACGGCGTAGGAGCTGAGGTGGTTGGAGATCGTGGAGAGCCCGACGCCGTGCTTCACGCCGTGGTCGATGATGATCCGGTTGCCCCAGGCGGACTGGTAGTACCGCGAGATCACCTTGCCGGGCGCGGCAGCGCGGATCGGGGTGCCGCAGGCGGCGCCGAAGTCGATGCCGTCGTGGAGCGAGCGGTAGCCCCAGATCGGGTGGGTGCGGTAGCCGTACGGCGAGGTGATCGACCCGTCGACCGGCATGCTGAGGTAGCCGTTGCCGTCGACGTAGCCGGTGAACGAGGTCTTCGACGCCTTCTCCGCGATCAGCCGCTCGATGCGGTCGCGCTCGGCCTCGAGCTTGGCGAGCTCGGCGAGGTCGGCGTTCTTCGCCTCGACGGCGTTGCGGCGGGCCTGCTGGCGCAGCGACACGAGCTCCGCGACGGCCGTCTCGGCCTCCTCGGCCTGCGCCTCGAGCGCCTTCTTCTTCTCGAGGTTCTCGGCCGCCTGCTGCCGCTTCTCCGCGACCTCCTGCTTGGCGTCCTCGGTCTCGTCCTCCTTGACCGCGAGCAGCACCTTCGCCGCCTCGAGCTGGTCGAGGAGCGCGGCCTCCATGTTCACCACGTCGGTGTTGGAGTTGAGCTGGCCGGCGAGCTGGGTCGGGTCCTGGGTGTTGAAGACCATCGAGAGCCCCATGAGGGCAGGGTCGCCGGACTCGTAGGTGGAGACCACCATCGCCCGGATCCGGTCCTCCTGCGCGCCCACGTCACGCTGGCCGGCGGCGAGCTCCTTGCGGGCGATGCGCAGCCGCTCCACGGCCGCGTCGAGCCGCGCCTGCATCTGCTTGTCGAGGGCCACCGCGGCGGCGAGCTCGCCGCGGGTCTTGGCCAGGTGGTCGCGGGCGGCGAACAGGTCCTGCTGGGCGGCGAGCAGCTTCTGCGTCGTCTCCTCGACCGCCTTGCTCGACTCGTGGACGTGCTGGTCGGCCTCGTCGATCTTCTTCTCGACCTTGTCCTTCTTGTCCTCGAGGTCGTCCGCGGCGGCCGGCAGGACGCCGAGCAGCAGCCCACCGGCGGCCGCGGCGACGAGCGCGCGCCGGAGGAGGGCGCGCCGAGGCGCGCGGGGGGAAGGACGATCCACGGGGAAGAAACCTTCGAGCTAGTCGAGGGGACAGATCGGACGAGCCCTTCGACGGTAACCGAGAGGAGTCATACCTTGAGGTATTTCCGGGTAAGTAGGAGGGTCGGGATCAACGTCAGCGCCAGCCCGACCACCGCGACGATCCCCATCGCCCAGGCTCCGTCGGTCCAGTCGACCCAGGCCACGAGGTTCGAGTTCGGTCTCAGCAGCCGGTAGACGACGACGTACAGGAAGACGCCGATCGCACCCGCGGCGAGCAGCACGCCGAGCAGCGCAGCGAAGAGCGCCTCGAGCAGGAACGGCAGCTGGATGTAGAGGCTGGAGGCGCCGACCAGCCGCATGATCCCGATCTCCTTGCGGCGGGCGAAGGCGGCGAGCCGGATCGTGTTGCCGACCTGGAGGATGGCGGCGAAGAGCAGGAAGCCGGCGATCACGATCGCGCCCCACTTGAAGGCGTTGATCCAGAAGTAGATCGGCTCCAGCACCTGGCGGAGGTCACGCACCGAGCCGACGCCGGGCAGCTCGCCGACCGCCCCCTTGACCCCCTGGAACTCGCGCGGGTCCTTCAGCGTGATCCAGTACGACTCGGCGAGGTCGCTGGGCTTGATCGCCTCGACCACCTGCTGCTGGCTCTCGTCGTCGGCGGAGTAGACCTCGCGCCACTTGTCGTAGGCCTCCTGGCTGGTCTCGAAGTGGAACTTCTCGACCTCCGGGTGCTCGGAGAGCACCTTCTCGACCTGCTGCTTCTGCGCGTCGGTCGCCTGCCCGTCGATGCAGCCGGCTCCCGGGGAGTTGTCGGTGCACATGAAGACGGTGATCTGGAGCCGGTCGCCCCAGAACTCCTCGGCCTTGTCGGCCTGCGCGTTGAGCAGGATCCCGAGCCCGACGAGGGTCAGGGAGACGAACATCGTGACGACGACCGCGACCGTCATCGAGAGGTTGCGCCGGAGCCCGGTGGTGAGCTCGGAGACGACGTAGGTCAGCTGCATGGGTGGTGGAGGTCCTCGCTGCTGGGGGGTGGGCAGGCCGGTGAGGGGGCGCCCCGGGTCAGTGCTGGTATCCGTAGACGCCGCGCGCCTGGTCCCGGACGACGCGGCCCCCGGACAGCTCGATGACGCGCTTGCGCATCTGGTCGACGATGCTCGAGTCGTGGGTGGCCATCACGACGGTGGTCCCGGTCCGGTTGATCCGGTCGAGCAGCTTCATGATGCCGACGGACGTGGTGGGGTCGAGGTTGCCGGTCGGCTCGTCGGCGATGAGCAGCGTCGGCTGGTTGACGAACGCGCGGGCCATCGCGACCCGCTGCTGCTCGCCGCCGGACAGCTCGTCGGGCATCCGGTCGCCCTTGCCCTCGAGCCCGACGAGCTCGAGCACCTCGGGGACCCGCTCCTTGACGTGGCTGCGCGGCTTGCCGATGACCTGCAGCGCGAACGCGACGTTCTCGGAGACGGTCTTGTTCGGCAGCAGGCGGAAGTCCTGGAAGACGGTGCCGATTTGGCGGCGCAGCTGCGGCACCTGCCAGCCGTGCATCTTGCCGAGGTCCTTGCCGGCGACCTGCACGGTGCCGGAGGTGGCCCGCGCCTCCCGGAGCACGAGCTTGAGGAAGGTCGACTTGCCGGAGCCGGAGGCGCCGACGAGGAAGACGAACTCGCCGTCCTCGACGTCCACGGTGACGTCGTCGAGGGCGGCGCGCTGCTGACCCGGGTAGGTCATCGACACGTTCTTGAAGGTGATCACAGGCTGTCCAGGCCGGGATCGGGTTCAGGGGGTGACGTACGTCGAGCGCCGGCCAACGGCCGAGTCTAGGTGACGGTCCTGTCAGCCCCAGGGTCCGCGAGGGGGACGCCGGTCACACGCCGTTGCGGATCAGCACCGTCGCGCCGGTCGAGTCCTGCGAGAGCACCTGGACCGTCACCCGGCCGGAGGCGGAGGTGAAGGTGCGGCCGGGGAGCAGGGCCCGCTCGAGGTCGTAGCGGCCGCTCGGCGTCGCGTCGAGGAAGAGGCTGCCGGTGGAGCGGTAGCTCGTCGGGTCCTCGCGGTGCAGCTCCACCCCGAGGCGGTACGGCGCCTTGCGGGCGTCGATGCCGCGGGACGCGCGGTACTGCACGAAGTAGGCGACGCCGGACGGCTCGACCACCTTGGCGACCCGCAGGGACCGGGCCGCGCCGGAGAGCGGGGCGAGCCGGAGCTTCACCGTGGTCCCGGCCGGCACGGTCCGGATGGCGCTCGGGAGCAGCCCCATGTCCTCGACGTGAGGGCCGTTGAGCGCCCCGGTTCCCCGGGTGCCGCCGCTGGAGCTCATCACCTCGAGGTAGTCGTCGTAGTCGTAGACCCGGCAGCCGCTGTTGCCGAGCGACCCGCCCGCCGACACCGTGGTGTCCTGGCGCGAGCCGCAGAGCAGGCTGTTGGCGTGGCCCAGCCCCATGTTGTGGCCGAGCTCGTGGGCGTAGATGGCCGAGGAGTGCAGCGCGACGTACGAGACGCCGCCGGCGCTCACCGAGGAGCCGACCGAACCCATGCCGACGGCGCAACCCCGCCGCTCGGCGGTCCGCGGGACGACGACGAGCACGTGCTTGTTGGCCCCGGTGGCCGCGCCCCTGAACTTGCGGGCGGCTTCCTCCCAGAGCGCCCAGGCGTTGCCGCAGCGGTACTTCGAGGCGTACCGCTTCGTGGTCGCGGCGACCCGGAAGGTGATCCGGCCGCCGGTCTGGGACGACCAGTAGCTGCTCACCTTGCCGTTGACCATCGTGGTGACCGCCTTGGCGGACGGCATCGAGTCGCGGACGGAGGTGCCGACCGGGGCGGCGAAGGCGACGTACACCTTGTGGCGCACGGTCGAGGCGCGGGCGGTGCGGGAGCCGGAGGCGGCGCGCCGGACGTCGAGCACCTCGACCACGCGGTGGGCCCGGCCGGGGACGTCGGCGACCCGCACGGTCACCCGGGTGCCGGGCTCGAGCCCGCCGCCCTTGACCGGCACGACGGCGTCACCGTCGACGAGCGCGGTGCGGACGCCCGCGCGCCCCTCGGTCACGAAGCTGGTGACGACGCCGGAGAGGACGCTGGTGGCCGGCCCGGCGGCCGGCGTGCGCGGGCCCGGGTCGGCGGTGGCGGAGACGGTGGCCACGGCAGGGGCCAGCAGGGTGGGCAGCACTGCCGCCAGGGTGAGCAACCGCCGCACGACCAAGCTCCTCGACAACCGGGAGACCCCGGTTCCCCCCAGGGTCGTTCTCGCCCAGGTTACGCGCGGATCGTGCCAATTTGTCGGTTTTGGCCGAGGTCGTGTCAGTTCTGGTCGGCCTTGTCGGCGCCCCGCCGCCAGCGGATCCCGGCCTCGATGAAGTCGTCGATCTCGCCGTCGAGCACCGCCTGCGGGTTGCCGGACTCGTAGTTGGTCCGCAGGTCCTTGACCATCTGGTAGGGGTTCAGCACGTAGGAACGCATCTGGTCGCCCCAGCTCGCGGCGACGTCGCCCTTGAGCTCCTTGAGGTGCGCGGCCTCCTCGGCCTTCTTCAGCGCCAGCAGCTTGGCCTTGAGGATCACCATCGCCGAGGCCTTGTTCTGCAGCTGGGACTTCTCGTTCTGGCAGGAGACCACCAGGCCGGTCGGGAGGTGGGTCAGCCGGACCGCCGAGTCGGTGGTGTTGACCGACTGGCCGCCGGGGCCGCTGGAGCGGTAGACGTCGACCCGGACCTCCTCCTCCGGCACGTCGATCTCGTCGGTCTGCTCGAGCACCGGGACGACCTCGACCGCGGCGAACGAGGTCTGCCGACGGCCCTGGTTGTCGAAGGGGCTGATCCGGACCAGCCGGTGGGTGCCGGCCTCGACCGACAGGGTCCCGTAGGCGTACGGCGCGTGAACGGCGAACGTGGCCGACTTGATGCCGGCCTCCTCGGCGAAGGAGGTGTCGAAGACCTCGACGGGGTACTTGTTCCGCTCGGCCCAGCGGGTGTACATCCGCATCAGCATCTCGGCGAAGTCGGCGGCATCCACTCCCCCGGCTCCCGAGCGGATGGTCACGAGTGCCTCGCGGGCGTCGTACTCACCGCTGAGGAGGGTGCGGACCTCGAGCGCCTCGACGGCCTTGGCGATCCGGTCGAGCTCCTTCTCGGAGTCCGCGAGCGACTCGTCGTCGCCCTCCTCCCGGGCCATCTCGATGAGCATCTCGACGTCGTCGAGCCGCTGCTTGAGGTTGGCGTAGCGGTCGAGCTCGCCCTGGAGGGTCGAGAGCCGGCCGGTGACGCGCTGCGCGTTGGCCTGGTCGTCCCAGAGGTCCGGCGCGGCGACCTGCTCGCCGAGGTCGGCGATCTCGGCCCGCATGCGGTCGGGCTCCAGCACCTGCTCGATGGTGTGCATGGTCGCCTGGAGCGCCTTGATGCGGGTTTCGAAGTCGGGGCCTGCCACGTCGGGCAACGTTACCGTCAGGCTGGCTGCACCCTCGACGGGCTGCCGCTGCCCCGGATGTCGGTCACGACCGGACGCCCCGCCAGGTTGTCGAGGAGCGTCGCCGGCGCGTAGCCGTCGACCCCCCGCTCGTGGCGCTGCACCGCCGTCGAGGCGACCGACTCCCGCCCGGTGGGCACCCGCCCGATGACCCGCGGCGCGGGCTTGAGCAGCTTGTAGAACCAGGTCCGGGAGTCGTGGAGGGTGTCGGCGAGCGCCTCGTCGAGGTCGAGCGCGGGTGCGAGGTCGAAACCGAGCCCGCAGCGGCGGGCCCGGTCGACCATCCACTCCAGCGCCAGGTCGGCGAGGCCGGAGCGCGGGTAGCCGCCGCCGACGTCGGAGTGCACCCCTGCGAACCAGACCTGCTCGAGCTCCTGGCCCTTCGCTCGGCCCTCGGGGCTCTGGTTCCACAGAGCCGCCTTGAACGGGCCGCGCTGCTCGTCGATCGCGACGGCGTGGAAGGCGGAGTCGACCCGGCTGCTCAGGTCGAGGTCGTGGAACTCCCAGCGCCGGTTGATCAGGTTGAGGAACCGCAGCCCGTCGAGCGGCACGCCGAGGGCACCCACGGTGTCCCACACGCCGATGAACCGGATCCGGGTCTCGATCGAGTGCTCCGCGCGGAACCGGCGGGCCTCCTCGCTGTCCGGGTGCCGCTCGCGGTCCCGGTAGAGCTCGTAGGCCTCGCCGACGAGGTCGCGGTGCTCGCGGCGGAGGATCCCGGCGTTGCGGACCAGCCCGGCGGTGCTGCGGACGGTGAACGCGCCCCGGCTGAAGCCGAAGAAGAAGATCTCGTCGCCCTCCTCGAAGTGGTCGACGAGGAAGCGGTAGGCCTTCTGCACCTCGCGGGAGAGGCCGAAGCCGAAGGCGCCGCCGCGGAGCCGTTCGCCCCACTCGGTGCCGACACCGGCGGCGTAGTAGACCTCCTGCCGCACGCCGTCGGGCGCGACCTCGGCGATCCGCTGCGCCACCTTGCAGACGTTGGTCGGGCAGGGTTTGCCGTCCTTCTGCTGGTCGGCCTTGTTCCAGGTGCCGTCGCAGGCGATGACGAGCCGCTTCATCGTCTCGGTCCTCTCGTCAGGTGGGTGCGACGACAGGCTGGGGCGCCATCCACGCGGGGTTCGACGGTGCCGACACTGCTCATGGCTGCTCCCGAGGTGAGCTCCTCCCTCGACGGTAGGGATCGCCCGGGTCATGCCACAACGCCCGGACGGGCCATGCCGGGGTGCCCCGAACGGGCGTACAGTTCCGCGCCCTCAGTCGACGACGTCGACGTACGACGCGGCACGGCCGGTCACCGTGGCGCGGCCGTCCCACCCGGGAGGCACCAGCGGAAGGTCAAGTGCCGTCGACACCTCCACCTCCACGGAGTCGACGGTCGTGCGCACCCGGAACCCGAGCCGCTCGCCGCTCGCCGCTCGCAGGTACGCCGCCACGTGGCGGCGGGCGTCGGCGGGGTCGAGCCGGGCCCGCTCCCCCAGCCCGTCGGTGTAGACCTGCTCCCCCTCGACGGCCTGGGTGGCCGCCAGCGCCGCGCCGTCGGCCAGCGCGTCGAGCCGCTGCCGCTGCAGGTACGCCGCGGACGCGTCGACCACCACGACCACCAGCAGCAGCGCCACCACGAAGAAGCCGACGACGAGCAGCGAGGTCTGCCCGCGCTCGTCGCGCCCGGTCACCGGTCCTCCCGGAACTCGCCGTACACCACGGTGTGGTCGGCCTCGACCCGGAACGACGGCGCCTGGGCACCGAGCGCGTCCGGGGCCAGCGGCAGCCGCACCTGGTGGCGGAGCAGCACGGTGATCGCGCTGCCGGGTGCCAGGCAGTTGCCGGGCTGCGGTTCGCATCGGACCGTCATCGCGACGTCCGCGACGTCGACGTCCTGGTCCCGGAGCGCCACTGCGGCCGCGGCACGGGCACGAGCCGGTGCGGAACCCTCGTCCGGCGCCAGCGAGTAGGCACGCGCCGCTGCCCGGGCCGCTCCGCTCACGCCGTACGACGCCCGCTGCACCTCGAAGACGCCGAGAAGCACGTAGAGCAGCGGCACGAGCAGCAGCAGCGACAGCCAGGTCACCTCGACCAGCGCCGACCCGCGCTCGTCCCTCTCGGAGCCACTCACGGCAGGACCTCCTCCACCGCGTGGCCGGAGAGCTCGAGCCGCACCGCCGGACCCCACAGCCCCAGCGGCGGCACCTCCGCGCGGACGTCGACCCGCACGCCCGGGACGCCGTCGACGGTGACCTCGCGTGCCGAGACCTGCCGCGCGAACCGGCCGGCGAGCGCCTCCCGGACCTGCTGCCGGGTCCGGGCCGCACCCTCGGCCGGCCCGCGGTCCACCGTCGCGGCGTAGCGGGCGCCCTCGGACGCCGCTGCGGTCAGCGTGTTGCGGACGTGCAGAACGAGGCCGACCTGGAGCAGCCCCAGCAGCAGCGGGACCAGCACCACCAGGACGAGCACGAAGTCGACCACCGCGACGCCGTGCTCGCTGCGCCCACGCACGTCAGGCGACGGAGCTGAGAGCCTCGCGCAGCATCCGCTCGAGCTCCGGCCCGGCAACCGCCCAGAGCGCGGCCACGAGCCCCGCGGTCATGACGGTGATCATCACCCACCCCGGGACGTCGCCGCGCTCGTCGCGGACCCGCTCCCCGAATCGGCTCAGGAGAGCCAGCAGCACTGCGTTCATCGTTTCCCCTCTGTCCTCCGTCACGGAGTCACCAACCTCAGTCCGACCACCCCTGGCCAGAACGCGAACATCACTGTTGTAGGCAAGACAAAAAAGACGACCGGCACCATCATCGCGACCTCACGTCGGGCCCCTGTCTCGATGAGGGCGCGTCGGTGCGCCTCGCGCACGTCACCCGCCTGCGCGTGCAGGACGTCGGCGAGCGGGGTTCCGCGCTCGATCGCGACGGCGATGCCGCTCGCGAACCTGGCCACGGCCGGCACGCCTGTGCGGCGGGCATACCCGTCGAACGCCGTGGCCACCGGGGTGCCCGTGCGGACCGCGGCGAGCACCTCTTCCAGCTCGCGCGACAGTGCGCCGGCACTGCGGGCGACGACCCGCTCCAGAGCACCGACCGGCCCCTCACCCGCGGCGACGGAGAGGGCCAGCAGCTCCGCGACAGCCGGGAGCCCGGCGAGCACCTGCCGTTCGTGGGCACGTACCTGCGCGGTCAGCCGGTTCTCCCGGAGCAGCGCGCCGAGGACCGCGGCCACCACGACGAGCACCAGGAGGGGGAGCAGCCGGCCCGTGCTGTTCAGCGCCACCAGGACCGCACCCGCCGAGGCCACGCAGAACGCGACCACCGCCCAGGTGACCTGCTCCGCGCGAAACTCCGCGACGGTCATCGGCGATCCGGCCCGCTCGAGGCGGCGTCGTACCGACGCGGTGCCGCCGAGCACCCGGTCGAGCAGCACCGCAGCGCTCTGCACCCCGACCGTCGGGCGGACCGGTGCGACGTCGGGCACGTCGGTCAGGTGCCGGAGCACCCGGGCCTCGAAGTGCCCGCGCCGGACCGCCACGACCCGCATCGCCACCAACCACGCCCCGGCGCCGGCGAGCGCGCCGAGCAGCGCTCCCCAGCCACCGGTCGTCACGCCATCACCCGCCGTTCGACGGGAAGGCGGCCGATGCGGAGCATCAGCCGGTACGCCACGGCACACAGCACGGCACCGATCGCCAGGACGACCATCCCGGCACCGGAGGAGTACCTCGCGATCACCTCGCGCTGGAAGGACATCAGGAGCAGCACCAGCCAGGGCGCGGCGACCGCGAGTCGCGCTCCGTTGACCGCCCAGCTCTGGCGGGCCTCCAGCTCGGACCGGGTGCGGGCGTCGTCGCGCAGGTGGCCGGAGAGGTTGCGCAGCAGGCGTCCCAGGTCGCCACCGCCGACCTCGCGCGCCACCCTCAGCCCCTCGACCACGCGGTCACCCACCGGGTCGGCGAGCCGCTCCTTGAGCCGGTCGAGGCACTGGTCGAACCGGCCGGACCGCTGGTACTCGACCGCGAAGGTCCGGAAGGGCTCCCGCAGCGGCTCGGGACCGCGCTCGGCGAGCCCGCCGACCGCCTCGGGGAGCGACATCCCCGCACGCACGGCGCTGGCGAGGTTGTCCACCGCGTCGGGCCACACCTCGGCGAGCTCGCCGTGGCGGCGCCGGGCGCGCCCCGACACCAGTGACAAGGGTCCGTAGCCCGCCAGAGCTCCGAAGACCAGGGCGACGGGAGCCGCGCGGGACACCAGGAGCACCGCCACGAAGGCGAGCACGCCGCAGGCCGCGCAGACCGCGACCAGCTGGGCGACCGTCGTCGACGGCAACCCCGCGCCGTCGAGCAGCAGCCGCAGCCGGGATGGCCGCGGCGCGCGCTCCTTCGGCGGCGTGGTGACGGCGTTCCACACCAGCAGCAGCCCGAGTCCGACGCCGAGCCCGACGATCACCCCCACCGCGTCACTCCGACTCGTTCAGCAGCCGGGCGACGTCGATCCCGACGCGGTCGAACCGCTCGCGGCGCGGCGGGAGGCCACCGCCGCGGACGAGCGCACCGTCCTGGCGCACGAACACCGGCTCGGTCTCGATGGTGTCGCCCTCGGTCCGCCCCGGGACGGCGACGACCTCCTGCACGCGGCGGACGCCCTGGTGGTCGATCCCCAGCTGCACCACGAGGTCCACCGACGAGGCGACCGTGGGGACGACGAAGCGGGCGGAGATGTTCTCGCCGGCCAGCAGCGGCAGGGTGCAGAGCTTCACCAGCGCCTCGCGGGCGCTGTTCGCGTGGAGGGTCGCCATCGCCGGCAGCCCGGCGTTGAGGGCCAGGAGGAGGTCGAGAGCCTCCTCCGCGCGTACCTCTCCGACGATGAGCCGCGACGGGCGCATCCGCAGGCTCTCCTTGACGAGGTCGCGCAGCCGCACCTCACCGGTGCCCTCGAGCCCCTGCTGGCGGGTCTGGAGCGGCACCCAGTCGGGGTGCGGGAAGTCCAGCTCGAAGACCTCCTCGGCACTCACGACCCGCTGGCCGCCGGGGATCGACGCAGCGAGCGCATTCAGGGCGGTCGTCTTGCCGGCCTGGGTCCCGCCGGCGACGAGGATGTTGAGCCCGGCCACCACGGAGGCCTTGAGGAAGCGCGCTGCCGTCGGCGTCAGGCTGCCCAGGGCGACCAGGTCCTCGAGCCCGGTCGCCTTGACCACGAACTTGCGGATGTTCACCGCACTGAACCCGCGCGAGATCCCTTCCAGCACGACGTGGAGCCGGTGCCCGCCCGGGAGCATGGCGTCGACGAAGGGCTGGCTCAGGTCGATCCGGCGGCCGCTGGACTTCAGCATCCGCTCGACGAGCTCGGCGACCTCGTGCCGGGTGAGGATCACCGGCGTCAGCTCGTGGCGACCGTCACGGGCGACGAAGACCCGGGACGGGTCGTTGATCCACACCTCCTCGACCGTCGGGTCGTCGAGGTACGGCTGCAGCGCACCGAAGCCGGAGAGGTTCGCGACCAGCGAGTCGACGACCGACGTCACATCGGTCAGCGGGAGCACCGCACCGGTCAGGCTGCGCCGGTCGTGGTCGCGCACCACCTGCTCGGCAATCGACCGCAGCAGCTCACGGTCCTGCTGCGGGTCGATGCCGTCGCGGCGCACCTGTGCGCGCAGCGCCGCGTCGAGCACGTCCAGGACGTCACCGTCCGGCGTGCTGTGCGTCAAGCTCATGTCCCCCGTGCCCCCCGTTCACGACCACCGACGAGAAGCACCGGTGGCCGCCGGCAAGTGTGAGCGGTTTTACCTTCGATTGCACCTCGGCGAGGGAGCGCTGGGGAGAAGCGCCCCGGTCTAGGCCACGAGGGGCCCACCTGTTGCCGGGTGAAGCCTCAACAGACCACGGTTGATGTCAACGGAGGCACCTGCGTTTCCGTGGGACCGGCTACCACCACCCCACCCACCCCTCCCGGCCGGTCCCCGGGCACCCGAAGCCGCACGTCCTAGGGGCGGCTGCGGGTGCCCGACAGGGGCGGTCCGGGGAATTGGAAGGCGCCCCGCCTCGAGCGTCGGGGGTTGGCTCGAGGCGAGGCGCGAAACGAAACACTACCCATCCGTAGGGGCGCTGCAAACACAGACGCGCGTGTCGTGGGCGACGTCACATGCCGCAGCCGCCGACGGGCGGAAAACGCGGCCGGAGCCGGCTCTGACGAGCCGGCTCCGGTCTTGTCCCCGTCCGGATGCCTCACCGGAGGATGCGGGCCTTCCTCACGAGAGGCAGGCGCTCCCAGTAGGCGCCGAGCCCGAGGTAGCGACCCGCGCCCAACAGGGCCAGGAGCACCAGGACCGCACCGTAGATGAGGTGGTCATCCATGAACGGGTTGTTCTCCGGAGGCAGGACGGCGGTCCACATCAGGACCAGCATCAGTGCGCCGGAGAAGGCCGCGATGTTCATCGCGACGCCGAGGATCAGGGCGATGCCGATGCCGGCGAGCCCGATCATGAACAACCAGTCGGCCCAACCCTGGCCGGCGAGGTCGTTGTAGAGGTCCGCGAACGGGCCGCTCGGCGCGTTCGCCAGGAACCCCTCCGTGGGGCTTCCGCCGTTGACCCACGCGGCTTCGCCCGGCGTCTCGTGGCCGAGCCCGAAGGTCTTGTCGAGGAAGGCCCAGAGGAAGACCCACCCGAGGGCGAGCCGGGTCAGCCCTGCGGCGACCGCGACCGCCATCGGGTGACGGCGGGTGCTGGCCTCGTCGATGGTGAACTCGTTCCGGACGATGTCGGAGAAGGCCCGGTGCGTTTCCCTCTGCTGGTTGGTGG
Organism: Nocardioides caldifontis; assembly: GCF_008087345.1. GTDB lineage: Bacteria > Actinomycetota > Actinomycetes > Propionibacteriales > Nocardioidaceae > Marmoricola_A > Marmoricola_A caldifontis. The sequence continues at coordinate 133,424 of NZ_ML701735.1, forward strand.
TGGTGGCCATGACGGTCCTCCGAGGTGGTGTGCTTCCCGGCGTCGTGGAGGGCCCTGTGTCCTCCGCCGGGGCACGTTCTTGCACTACTGACGATCCTCGTCAGGACCCCAGCCCCGTATGGTCTTTGGACCTCAGCCGGGTGTCCGCATGACACCTGCGGAGGTCAGCCGCCGCCCATCAGCTCGGCGAAGACGTCCCCCAGCTCGTCGACCCGCTCCAGCACCTCGTCGTACGTCAGCTGCTGCAGCTCGCCGGGCTCCTCGGCGCCCTCCTCGACCTCCTCCCAGGTGAGCGGCGCGGCGACGTACGGCCGCTCCTTGCCGCGCAGGGAGTAGGGGCAGATCGTCGTCTTGGAGCCGGTGTTCTGCGACCAGTCGAGGAAGACCTTGCCGGACCGCTTCGCCTTGGTCATCTGGGAGATGACGAGCTTCTCCTCCTTCTCCAGCGCCTCGGCGATCTGCTTCGCGGCGTCGCGGACCTGGTCGGCGGTGAGGGTGCCCGGCATCGGCGCGTAGAGGTGCAGCCCCTTGCTGCCGCTGAGCACGGGTGCCGCCGACAGCCCCAGTGCGGAGAGCCGGTCACGGACCAGCAGCGCCACCTGCGCGCACTCCTGCAGCCCCGCGGGGTGGCCGGGGTCGAGGTCGATGACCATCCGGTCCGGGTTGAGCGGCTGCCCCTCGTCGTCGACCTTCCACTGGTGCACGTGGAGCTCGATCGAGGCGAGGTTCGCCAGGTAGGTCAGGTCGGCGAGCGACTCGACGACCGGGAACAGCAGGTGGTCGCCGTACCGGGACTCGCCGCGCGACCCCGTCGTCGGCACCCGCGCGGTGCGCAGCCACGACGGCGCGCCCTGCGGGGCGTTCTTCTCGAAGAACGACTTGTCGTGGGTGCCGTGCGGCCAGCGGATCCGGGTCACCGCGCGGTCCGCGAGGTGCGGCAGCAGCACCGGCGCCACCTGGGCGTAGTAGTGCAGCACCTCCCCCTTCGTGGTGCCGGTCTCCGGGTAGAGCACCTTGTCGAGGTTGCTCACCGTGAGCTTGCGCCCGTCGACCTCGACACGCACCTCCGCAGACGCCTCAGCCATCCTCGCCGCCTCCCAGGTCGATCAGGTCGTCGGGCGCCAGGTCGCTCCGCGTCCCGAGGTACGACGGTTGCCGCAGCCGTCCTTGCGGGGTGTAGCCGAGCGACGCGATCTCGACGACCACCTCCGGCTCGACCCACACCGTCCCGAGGGCGTCCTCGCGGGGCACCTCGGTGGCGAACGGCGACGAGCCCCGGTGCGACGGCTCCAGGAGCTCCTTGAGCCGGCTCGACGCCTTGCCCATCACCCCGCTGCCGACCCGGCCGCGGTAGACGAGCCCCTCGGGGGTCGGCTCCCCCACCAGCAGCGCCCCGACCCGCGTCGCCGAACCGGTCTCCCACCGCCAGCCGCCGACCACGTAGGAGCCCGACGGCCGGTGCGGGAACTTCAGCCACTCCTCGGTGCGCTGGCCGGGCCGGTAGACCGATCCGCGCTTCTTGCTCACCACGCCCTCGAGCCCCTGTGCCTTGGTCGCCTCGGCGAGCACCCGGCCGTCGTCGTACACCGGCGGCACCTGCAGGTGGCGGTTCTGCAGCCCTAGGGACTCCAGCGCCTCCCGCCGCTGCTCCAGCGGCAGCGTCGTGATGTCGAGCCCGTCGAGGGAGAGCAGGTCGAAGACGAGCAGCGTCACCGGGTTGCGCGCCGCCACCTGCTCCGCACGGCGCTTGTTGCGGACGTGCATCCGGTCGGCGAGCGCGCCGAAGACCGGACGGCCGTCGAGGAAGGCGACGATCTCGCCGTCGAGCACGAAGTCACGCCCGCCGCAGCACTCGGTGAGCCCGGCGAGCTCGGGAAACGAGACGGTGACGTCGTTCTCGTTGCGCGACAGCAGCCGCAGCCGCCCGCCCTCCAGGACGGCGAGCACGCGCATGCCGTCCCACTTGACCTCGTGGAGCCACTCGGGCCCCGTCGGGATCGAGGTGCCGCGCGTGGCGAGCATCGGACGCATGCGCACCATCCTCCCCGATCGCTACCGTGGGTCTCAGGTGCCGCCCGGTGGGGTAGGTACCGGCTGCCGAGAACGAGGAGGACCGGTGCGCGCGATCTGGAAAGGTGCGGTGTCGTTCGGGCTGGTCAGCGTGCCCGTGAAGCTGTACTCCGCGACCGAGAGCCACGACATCTCCTTCCGCCAGGTGCACGCGAAGGACGGCGGGCGGATCAAGTACCAGCGGGTCTGCTCGATCGACGGCGAGGAGGTCCCCTACGCCGAGATCGCGAAGGGCTACGAGACCGACGACGGCGAGATGGTGGTCCTCGACGACGACGACCTCGCCGAGCTGCCCTCGAACAGCAGCCGCGAGATCTCGGTGGAGAAGTTCGTCCCCCGCGAGCAGATCGACCCGATGCTGCTCGAGAAGTCCTACTACCTCGAGCCGGAGAAGAGCGGGCTGAAGCCCTACGCGCTGCTCCGCGACGCGCTCCGGGAGAGCGACCGGGTGGCGGTGGTCACCGTCGCGATCCGCAACCGCACCGCCCCGGCGATGCTGCGGGTCAAGGACGACGTGCTCGTCATGCAGACGATGATGTGGCCCGACGAGATCCGCACCCCCGACTTCGGCTCGCTCAAGGACGTCGAGAAGCCGAAGCCGCAGGAGCTCGAGATGGCCCGGCTGCTCCTCGACACCCTCGCCGGCGACTACGACCCCGACGAGCTCGAGGACGACTACGCCGACGCGGTCCAGGCGCTCGTCCAGGCCAAGCTCGAGGGCGGCGAGGTCAAGCGGACCAAGGAGGAGGCGCCCTCGGCCGGCGAGGTCGTCGACCTGCTCGCCGCGCTGCAGAAGTCGGTGGCCGCCGCGAAGAGCGCCCGCGGCGAGGACGAGGACGAGGAAGAGGACGAGGCTCCGAAGAGGTCCACCAAGAAGTCCACCGCCAAGAAGAGCGCGTCGAAGAAGTCGTCGAGCAAGAAGAGCGACGACAAGAAGTCGACGAAGAAGACCGCGGCGAAGAAGAGCAGCACCAAGAAGACGGCCGCCAAGAAGTCGGCCTAGCCGCTCACCCCAGCGGCGGCCACGCGTCGGCCCACGGGCGGACCGACTCGACCTGCGCCGACAGCGCGAAGAGCGTCGCCTCGTCGCCGCGCCCCGCCACGAGCTGCACCGCCAGCGGCAGCCCGTCGTCACCGGTGCCTGCGGGGACCGAGGCGGCCGGGTGGCCGGTGGTGTTCCAGAGCCCGGTGTAGGCGATCATCGGCTGCGCGCGCCACGACGCGGTGACCACGTTGGCGCCCTCGAGCCGGCCGACCCGCGGCGGCCGGTGTGCGATGGTAGGCGTCAGCAGCACGTCGCAGCCGGTGAAGACCCGCTCGTCGACCAGGGCCGCCAGCTTCTCGCCGCGCCGCATCGCCGCCGCGACCACCCGGGGGCGCACCCAGGCACCCAGGGCGACCGTCTGCTTCGTGGTCCGCTCGAGGTCGGCCGGGACCTCGACGGAGGCCGCCGAGCTGCGGATGCCGTGGAAGAACTGCGGGACGAAGGCCGTGGTCGCGTCGGGGTAGCGCGGGTCGATCTCGCGCACCTCGTGGCCGAGCCCCTCGAGCAGCGCGGCGGTCTCCTCGACCGCGCGCACGTGCTCCGGCGCCGGCTTGATCCCGGGGACGGTCGAGCGCACCGCCCACCCGACGCGGAGCTTGCGCTGCGACTCCGCGGTCGTCAACCGCGCCGACTCCAGGAACGGCACCGGCGGGTCGGCCAGCGGGAACGGGTCGCCGTCGACGTTGCCGCGGAGCACGTCGTAGACCAGCGCGGAGTCGACCACCGAGCGGGTCAGCGGCCCGGTGGTGCCGAGCGCGCCCCACAGGTTCGTCGAGGGGTACGCCGAGACCCGGCCCCGGGTCGGCTTGAGCCCGAACAACCCGCAGCAGGCGGACGGGATCCGGATCGACCCGCCGCCGTCGCCGCCGAGCCCCACGGGGACGATCCCTGCCGCGACCGCGGCCGCCGTGCCGCCCGACGAGCCGCCCGGGGTGTGGCCCGGGGCCCACGGGTTCCGGGTGGTGCCGAACCGCGCCGACTCGGTGAACGGCCACGCCCCGAACTCCGGCATCGTGGTCTTGCCCACGATCACCGCGCCGGCCTCGCGCAGCCGCCGCGTCACCTCGGAGTCGCGGAGGGCGGGGGTCCGGTTCGCGTCCCCGCCGTACGAGGTGACGGTGCCGGCGACGTCGTACTCGTCTTTGATGGCGATCGGGACACCGTGCAGCGGCCCCAGCTCCTTGCCGCGCGACTGCCAGGCGTCCCGGGCCGCGGCCTCGACGCGCGCCTCGTCGGCGAGCACCTGCGTGAACGCGTTGAGCAGCGGCTCGTGGCGCTCGAGCCGGGCGAGGGACGCCTCGACGAGGTCGACCGCGGTCACCTCTCCGGCGGCGACGGCGCGGGCCTGGGCCTCGGCGACGGCGGACAGCAGCTGCTCGGGATCGCTCACGCGGGGAACCGTAGCGGCTCAGCCGTTCGCGCGGCGGAACAGCACGACCGCCAGCGCGCCGACGACGGCGCCGAACCCGAGGACGTATCCGGCCTGCGGCAGCATCGCAGTAAGCCCCTGCCCGCGGCGGGCGAGGACGTCGAGCATCCCCTCGTTGAGGTGGCGCAGCGGCATCACCCACGAGACCGTCTGGAGCCACTGCGGCGCGCCGTCGAGGACGAAGAACGATCCGCTGAGGAACGCCATCGGGAGCACGACGAAGTTCGCGGTGTTGACCGCCCCCTCGGCGGTCTTGGAGACCGCGCCCGCGAGGAGCCCGATGGCCATGAACGACAGCGTGCCGGCGACCAGCAGGGGCACCGCGAGGTACCAGCTCCCCTCGAGGCGCAGCCCGAAGCCGAGCATCGCGACGGCCAGGAAGATCGTGAGCTGCACCAGCGCCGTCAGGACGGTCACGACCACCCGCGCGGAGACGACCGCGGAGGCCGGAGCCGGGGCGAGCTGGATCCGGTGCAGCAGCCGGGTCTGCCGCCACCCCTGCAGGGTCGCGGCGGCGCCGATCGCGGCGCTCATCGCGACGGCCCACCCGAGCAGCCCGGGCGTGAAGTACTGGATCACCTCGAGCGAGTCGTCCTCGACCGACTCGGCCCGGAAGGAGAACCGGGGCGGCTCGCCGGTCGCGGCGAGGTTGGCGCTGTTCACGAACGCCGACAGCGTGCCCTGCACCATCGCGGCGCGGACCTGGTCGGTCTCGGTGTAGTGGGCGACCATCGTGGAGCCGTCCATCTCCACGGCCACGTCGGCGTCGCCCTCGCGCACCTCGTCCAGCGCGGCGGCGCGGTCGTCCTCACGGGTGACGTTGAAGGACTGCTCGAAGGCGCCCCGGGCACCCTCGTCGAGGTCGTCGAGCACCGCGACGTCGCCGACCTGCAGCAGGGTCATCCTCGAGCTCGTCGTGGAGTCGAACAGGGTGCCGAAGAGCACGAGGAACATCAGCGGGAAGACGACCGAGAAGAACACCGCGGAGCGGTCGCGCCAGAACCCCTTGACCAGCGCGACGCCCACGCCGCGGAACGACGAGCCCCAGGTGCTCATGCGCGGTACTCCCGGCCGGTCAGCTGGAGGAAGACGTCCTCGAGGTTCGCGCCCCGCACCTGCAGCCCCTCCAGCGCGTCCAGCTCGGCGAGCCGGGTGAGCACCGCGGAGGGCGTGCGCGTGGTCAGAGTGAGGCCGGACTCCGGGTCGTCCGCGGCGGTCTCGACCCCCGGCAGCGCCCGGGCGGCGACGACGTCGACGCGGCCCGGCGCCAGGTGCACCCGCACGGGCGCGTCGAGGTCGCGCACGAGGTTCGCCGGCCGGTCGTCGACGAGGACCCGGCCGTGGTCCATGATCGCCACCCGGTCGCAGAGCGACTCGGCCTCGTCCATGTGGTGCGTCGTGAGCACCACCGTGCGGCCCTCGTCGTTGAGCGAGCGGAGCAGGTCCCACAGGTTGCGCCGGGCCTGCGGGTCGAGCGCCGCGGTGGGCTCGTCGAGGAAGACCAGCTCCGGCTCGTGGACCAGCGCGCAGGCGATCGCCAGCCGCTGCGCCTGTCCGCCGGACAGGTCCTGGGTGAGGGTGCGCGCCTTGCCGTCGAGCCCGACGCGCTCCAGCCAGCGGTCGGCGGGGCCGTGGCCCAGGCCGTAGAGGGCGGCGAACGTGCGCAGCTGCTCGCGGGCGGTGAGCCGGTCGAAGAACGCCGCGGCCTGGAACTGGACGCCGATCCGCCGCATCAGCGCCGGCTCGCGGCCCCACGGGGCGGAGCCGAGCAGCTCGACCGTGCCGCCGTCGGGGCGGCGCAGCCCCTCGACGATCTCCAGCGTCGTGGTCTTGCCGGCGCCATTGGGGCCGAGGATCCCGTAGAACTCCCCCGTCCGGACCTCCAGCGACACACCGTCGACCGCGACCGTGCGCCCGTAGCTCTTCCGCAGCTCGACGGTGCGGATCGCGACGTCGCCGGCGGCCATCATCGCGGCTGGTCGGCCCGCACCACCAGCAGCAGCGTCGCGTCGTCGTCGCTGCCCGAGGGGCGGGCGTGGTCGAGGAGGGCGTGCAGCGCGGAGGCCGGATCCGCTTCCGTGCGGACCACCACACCGACGTGGCCCGCGAACGCCTGGAGGCTGGCGTCGAGCGCCTGGTCGCGCCGCTCGAACATCCCGTCGGAGGCCATCAGCAGCGCGTCGCCGGGCGCGAGCTGCGCCATCACCGAGGTGCGCTGCGGGTCCTGCAGCAGCAGCCCGGTGCCCAGCGGCGGCCCGGGGTCGACCGGGAGCAGCTCGTAGCCGGCACCGGCCCGGGTGACGACCGGGGCCGGGTGGCCCGCCGAGGCGACGGTGACGCTCCCGCTGGCCGGGTCGAGCCGGGCGACGGCCGCCGTCACCATCTCGTCCGGCGTGAGCAGAGCGACCAGCCGGTCGAGCCGGGTGAGCACGACCGCCGGGTCGGAGTCCTCGACGGCGTAGGCACGCAGCGCGTTGCGCATCTGGGCCATCGCACCGGCCGCAGCGAGCCCGTGGCCGGCGATGTCGCCGAGGACCAGGAGCACGTCGCCGTCGGGCAGCAGGAGCGCGTCGTACCAGTCGCCGCCGACGCCGGCGGACGCCGGGCGGTAGTCGGCCGCGAGCTCCCAGCCGGGGACCGCGGGGAGCCGCTCGGGCAACAGGCTGCGCTGCAGCGCCTCCGCGACGGTCGCCATCGCCCGGTTCCGCTCGTAGAGCAGGTGCACGAGGTGGGTGCGCAGCGTCGCGGCCGCCTCCAGCTCGCCCTTTTCCCAGGGCGCCGAGCGCTGCTGGACGGTCTCGCGCCACAGCGCGAACGAGCCGCGCGGGCTGAGCCGGGCGACGCCGTCGGCGTCGGTGCGGAGCTCCTTGAGGTGCGGGTTGCCACCCCAGTCGACGGTGTGCACGACCTCGGGGCGCAGGAACATCACGTCCTGGCCGTCGGCGACCTGGATCATCAGCAACCCGGCCGCGGTGTCGGAGTACGCCGCGAGCGTCGGCTCCTCCTCACCGAGGTGGTCGGTCGCCACCAGCCCGTCGTCGGTCGACCGGCTGCGGCCCCAGGCCCGGAGCCGCTCGAGCACCGGCTCGTCCGGCACGTCGCCGTAGGCGTGCGTGGCGCCGTCGAGGACCCAGGACATGCCGCCGGCCCCGACCATCGCGAGCAGCGCCTCTGCGTGGCGCTCCAGGGCGGCGCTGAGCTGCTCGCTGGTGTCCCGGGTGCCGGTGGTCACCGTGGCGAGCGCCCGCTGGATCTGCGCCGACCGGGCCATCCGCTCGTCGCGCTCCCGCTCGGCGAGCATCATCGAGAGCGTCTGCGCGAGGAACTCGCAGGTCGCCCGCACCAGGGGGCTCGGGACGTAGGGGCCGGCGTACTGGTGGCAGGCGATCAGCCCGGCCAGCTCGCCGTCGATGATCAGCGAGACCGACATCGACGCCCGGACCCCCATGTTGCGGAGGTACTGGCAGTGGATCGGCGAGACGCTGCGCAGCACGGAGAGCGAGAGGTCGAGCGGCTCGCCGAGCTCCGGGTCGACCATCGGCACCAGCGGCGAGTTGACCGCGTCGACGTCGCGGATGAACCGCAGCCAGTTCACCGCGTAGAGCGCCCGTGCCTGCGGCGGGATGTCGCCGGCCGGGTAGTGCAGCCCGCGGAACGCCTCGAGGTCGTCGCGCTTCGCCTCGGCGACCACCTCGCCGTTCCAGTCGCGGTCGAAGCGGTAGACCATCACCCGGTCGAAGCCCGTCAGCGCCCGGACGTGCTGCACCCCGGCCTCGAGGAGCTCCTCGATCGACCGGGTCGCCCCGAGCTCGGCGGTCAGCGTCCGGACCTCGTGGAGCGTCGCGACGAGCGGGCTCTCGGTCAGCTGCGGCTCGAGCTCGACGATCCAGCGGCTGCCGCTGCGGTGCACCACCGCGTCCAGCTCGTCGTCGCGGGCCAGCGACCGCACCCGGAGCGGGGTGCCGGTGGTGGCCACCCGGCCGGCGAGCATCACCGACGTCAGCGTCTCGAGGTCCGCCTGCCCGAAGAGCTGGTCGAGCGTGGAGCCGAGGAGCTCGTCCGGGCCGGTGCCGAACACCATCGCGCAGTTGTCGCTGACCTGGAGCACCGGGCCCGACGGGTCGGCCACCGTCAGCAGCACCCCGTGGGGTTGCACGCTGCCGGGGATGTGGATCGGCTCCCGCTCGCAGTTCTCCAGGTCGACAGGCGTCCCGGCGGGCAGCATCGATGTCACCGGCCGCACTCTAGACGGTGTCAGGCGCCCGCCAACCCGGAGAGCAGGGTGCGGACCACCCGGAGCCCCACGGAGAGCCGGGCCAGGTCGGCCTTCTCCTCGCCGCAGATGTCACGCAACGTCTCGGCAGCCCGCCGGACCACCATCTCGTCGCGCTCCATCCAGGTCGCGATCCGCTCCTCCACCGGCGCGTCGTCCGGCGTGTCGGCGAGGACCTGCGCGGTCAGCGCGCTGTGCACCGCGTGCAGGTCGTCGCGGAGCGCCGCCCGCGCCATCGTCTGCCACCGGTCGTCGCGCGGCAGCACCAGGATCCGGTCGACGAGCATCGACAGCCCCAGGGTGTCGCCGAGCGCGAAGTGCACACGGGCCACCTCCAGCGGGTCGAAGCCGTCCCGCTCGGCGGTGTCCACCACCGTGAGCAGGGCGTACGCCGGGGGCAGCACCGCCACCCGCTCGGCGAGCTCCTCCGGGACCCCCCGGGCGACCTGCTCGTCGCGCCGCCGCTCGTAGGCCGCCAGCTCGCGGCCCGAGAGCAGCTCCGGGAGCGCCTTCATGAGCCGCTCCACGCTGCCGCGGTAGAACTCCACGGTGGCGCGGCTGTCGACCGGTGGCCGGCGGTTGTTGACCAGCCAGCGGGTCGCCCGCTCGACCAGGGTCCGCATCACGATGCGCATCCGGATCTGGACGGCCGCGTCGAGCTGGTTGTCGAGCGCGTAGACCTCGTCGACGAACGCGCGGGAGCCGAAGATCTCCCGGGCCACGAAGTTCGCCCGGACCAGCTCCTCGGCCGAGGCCCCGGTCTCCTCCGAGAGCCGGTGGTAGAAGGTGACGCCCGCGCCGTTCACCAGCGCGTTCACCGCCTGGGTCACCACGATCTCGCGGCGCAGCGGGTGCTGGTCGACCTGGTCGGCGTACCGCTGGCGCAGCGGCTCCGGGAAGTAGTCGTGCAGGTCCTCGACCAGGAACGGGTCGTCCGGTAGCCCGGACTCGAGCAGGTCCTCGGCGAGCACGATCTTCGTGTAGGCCAGCAACGTCGACAGCTCCGGGACCGTCAGCCCCTCGCCACGCTCGAGCCGCTCGGAGACCTCCTCGCTCGACGGCAGGAACTCCAGCCGGCGGTCGAGGTACCCCTGCCGTTCGAGCCGGCACATCCAGTCCTCGTGGACGTGGAGCAGCGGCTCGGCCAGCCACGCGGCGGTGGCGAGCGCGATGTTCTGCTCGTAGTTGTCCTTCAGGACCAGCCCGGCGACCTCGTCGGTCATCGAGGCGAGCAGCTGGTTGCGCTGCTTGCCGGTCAGGTCGCCGGCCCGCACCACCCGGTCGAGCAGGATCTTGATGTTCACCTCGTGGTCGGAGGTGTCGACGCCGGCGGAGTTGTCGATGAAGTCGGTGTTGATCCGGCCGCCCTCGCCACCGCAGCCACGCCGTGCGTACTCGATGCGGCCGAGCTGGGTGAGCCCGAGGTTGCCGCCCTCGCCGACCGCCGCGCAGCGCAGCTGCGAGCCGTTGACCCGGATCGCGTCGTTGGCCTTGTCGCCCACGTCGGCGTGGGTCTCGACCTCCGACTTCACGTAGGTACCGATGCCGCCGTTCCACAACAGGTCGACCGGGGCTTGCAGGATCGCCCGGATCAGCTCGTTGGGCGTCAGCTTCGTGGTGCCGTCGGGCAGGTCGAGCGCCCGGCGCACCTCGTCGCCGATCGGCACCGACTTCGCCCGGCGGGACCAGACACCACCGCCGGTGGAGATCTTCTCCTTGTCGTAGTCCTGCCAGCTCGACCGCGGCAGCTCGAAGAGCCGACGGCGCTCGGCGTACGACGTGGCAGCGTCCGGGTCGGGGTCGAGGAAGATGTCGCGGTGGTCGAAGGCCGCGACCAGCCGGATGTGCTCCGAGAGCAGCATCCCGTTGCCGAAGACGTCACCGGACATGTCGCCGATGCCGACGCAGGTGAAGTCCTCGCTCTGGCAGTCGATCCCGCGCTCGCGGAAGTGGCGCTTGACCGACTCCCACGCGCCGCGGGCGGTGATCCCCATCGCCTTGTGGTCGTAGCCGGCCGAGCCGCCGGACGCGAAGGCGTCACCGAGCCAGAAGCCGTACTCCGCGGCCACCGCGTTGGCGATGTCGGAGAAGGTCGCGGTGCCCTTGTCGGCGGCGACCACCAGGTAGGAGTCGTCGCCGTCGCGGCGCACGACGTCCGGCGGCGGGACGTTCTCGCCGTCGACGAGGTTGTCGGTGATGTCGAGGAGCCCGCGGATGAAGGTGCGGTAGCAGGCCTTCCCCTCCTCCATCCAGGCCTCGCGGTCGGACGGGTCGGGCAGCTGCTTGCAGAAGAACCCGCCCTTCGCGCCCACCGGCACGATCACGGTGTTCTTCACCATCTGCGCCTTGACCAGCCCGAGCACCTCGGTGCGGAAGTCGTCGCGCCGGTCGCTCCACCGCAGCCCGCCTCGGGCCACGGCGCCGAACCGGAGGTGAACGCCCTCCACGCGCGGCGAGTACACGAAGATCTCGAAGCGCGGCCGCGGCTGCGGCAGCTCCGGGATCTCGTCGGGGCGGAACTTGAACGAGATGTAGGGCTTCGGCGCCCCGTCGGCGCCCTTCTGGAAGTAGTTGGTGCGCAGCGTCGCGCCGATCACCGTGAGGTAGGAGCGCAGGATCCGGTCCTGGTCGAGGCTGACCACCTCGTCGAGGGCACGCAACGCCTTCTGCGTCAGGGCTTCCGCGCGCGCGTCGCGGCCGGCCTCGTCGGGACCGGCGGGGTCGAACCGGGTCTCGAAGAGCTGCACCAGCAGCCGCGTGATGTCGAGGTTCGACTTGAGCGCGTCCTCGATGTAGTCCTGCGCGAACGGCGTCCCGCCCTGGCGCATGTACTTCGCGTAGGCGCGGAGCACCGTCGCCTGCCGCCAGGTGAGCCCGGCAGCGAGCACCAGCCCGTTGAAGCCGTCGGCCTCGTTGCGCCCCTCCCAGACCGCGGCGACCGCGTCCTGGAACAGCTCGCGGACGTCGTCGGGGATCGGCCGGCTGTGGCGGAGCCCGAAGTCGTAGATGTACGTCGGCCTGCCCAGCCCGTCGAGCTGGTAGGGCCGCTCGTCGACGACCTCGACCCCCATCGTCGACAGGATCGGCAGCACGTGGCTCAGCGACAGCGGCGGACCGACGCGGTAGACCTTCAGCCGCGCCTCGGTGGGCTCGCTGTCGACCGGCTGGTAGAACGACAGCGCGATCCGCTCGACCGGTGCGCCGTCGTCCGCGCCCTCGCAGAGCCCCTCGAGCCGGCCGAGGTCCACGGCCCCGGTGCGCGGCGGGTAGTCCTCCTTGTAGGCCTCGGGGAACGAGCCGCCGTACCTGCGGGCGAGGCGGGCGCCGGTGGCCTCGCCGTACTCCTCGCGGACCGCGGAGGCGAAGTCGTCCTGCCAGGAGCGGGCCGCCTCCGCGATGCGGCGCTCGAGCCCGGGGACGTCGACGTCGACGTCGATCGTCCGTCCGCGCTCGGGGCGCACCACGAAGTGCACCCGCGCCAGCAGCGACTCGCCGACGCGCGCGGTGTAGTCCACGGTGCTGCCGCGAAGCTCTTCCTTGAGCAGCTCGGCGATCCGCTCACGGACCGCGGTGTTGTAGCGGTCGCGCGGGAGGTAGACCAGGCAGGACAGGTAGCGGTGGTAGGCGTCCGGGCGGACGAAGAGCCGCAGCCGGCGGCGGTCGCGGGTGTGCAGCACCGCCTTGGCGATGCGCACCAGCTCGTCGAGCCCGGTCTGGAACAGCTCGTCGCGCGGGTAGTTCTCGAGGATGTCCATCAGAGCCTTGCCCGTGTGGCTCTGCTCGTCGGCGCCGAGCCGTGCCAGCACGCCGCGCGCCTTCTCGCGCACCACCGGGATCCGGGTCAGCGACTCGGTGTAGGCCGTCGAGGAGTAGAGCCCGAGGAAGCGCCGCTCGCCGACGACCTCACCGTTCTCGTCGAAGCTCTTGACCCCGACGTAGTCGAGGTAGACCGGGCGGTGGACGGTGGCCTTGGAGTTCGCCTTCGCCAGCACCAGCAGCTTCTTCTCGCGCGCCTTCTCGCGCACCAGCGGCGGCAGCTTGCCGAACGACGACGACAGGTCCTGGTCGGTGCGGAGGATGCCCAGCCCGGTGCCGGCCACCGCGCGGAGGACGGTGTCGCCCTCGGCCTCCTCGAGGCGGTACTCCCGGTAGCCGAGGAAGGTGAAGTGGTCCTCGGCGAGCCAGCGCAGCAGCGCGGCGCCCTGCTCGACCTCCTCGGGGTCGAGGGAGACGGGCGGGTTCTCCTGCAGGTCCTCGATGACGACCTCGACCTGGTGCTGCATCTTCGCCCAGTCCTCGACGGACTCGCGCACGTCGCTGAGCACCCGGCGCAGCGACTTCTCGATCTCCTCGAGCTGCTCGGGCTCGGCCTCGCGGTCGATCTCGACGTGCATCCAGGACTCGCGGCAGACGTCGGCCTCGGTGAGGGCGGCGTACCCCTCGTCGTCGATGACCTCCTGCAGCGCCCCGGTGACGTCGCGGCGGACCAGGAGCTGCGGGTGCACCACCAGGTGGACGCCACGCCCCTGCTCGTTGAGCTCCATCGTCACCGAGTCGACGAGGAAGGACATGTCGTCGGTGACCACCTCGACGACGGTGTGGCCGTCGGCGGACCAGCCGTGCTCGGCGACCGTCGGCGTGAACGCGCGCACGGTCGCGGTGCCCTGCGGTCGCTCGGCGGCGAGCCGGTAGTGGCTCATCGCCGCGCCGTAGACGTCCACGTCGTTGCGGTCGGCGAAGTCCTCCGTCGAGACGTGGCGGTAGTACTGCCGGACGAACTGCTCGGCGGTGGGTCCGGGTGGACCGGAGCTCCCCCGCCGTGAGGTCGCGAGGGCTGCTGCCCTGGCGACGACGTCATCGTGCTCGTGGTCGGTCTCGTCGTGACCGAGAGGGGACACCGCTCGCTCCTGAGTTTTCATCCGCAGCACCTCATTGTGCTGCTGAGGCTGACCCTAGAACTGCCGCCGCGCCCTTCCAAGCACCCCCCTCCGTACGGTGCGCTGCCATGATGTCCCGATGCTCTCCAGCCACTGCCCCACCAACCAGGCCGCCCCCGACGAGGTGAGCTGCCGGTGAAGGTCTTCGAGCACGTCAACAGCTACCCGGCCTCGCCGGCCGAGGTCCTCGAGATGCTCACCAGCCAGGAGTTCCGCGAGCACGTGTGCACCTACCAGGACGCGCTGGAGCACACCGTGCGCATCGACCGCGACGGCGCGGTCACCGAGGTGGAGATCACCCGCACCCAGTCGATGAAGGGCGCGCCGTCGATCGCGACCAAGGTCGTCGGCGACACCGTGCGGATCGTCCAGCGCGAGCGGTGGACCGGTCCGGAGACCGCGGACCTGGTGATGGAGATCCCCGGCAAGCCCGGCCACCTGCGCGGCACGGTCCGGCTGGTGCCGAACCACGACGGCGGCACCGACGAGGTGTTCCGCGGCGAGGTGAAGGTCGGGGTCCCGCTGGTCGGCGGCCGTCTCGAAGGAATGGTCGAGGAGGTGCTCCGCCGGGCGCTGCGGCGCGAGGGGCGGGTCGGCGCGAGCTGGCTGGGGCAGGACTGAGTCAGTCCGCGGACGTCTCCTTGTCCTGCTCGGATTGCTCGGCCTGCTCGGCCGCCAGGTCGCGCTTGCGCACGACGTACACCGCGATCCCGAGGACGGCGAACGGGCCCAGCGCGATCACCATCACCAGGGCCTGCTCGTAGGCGTGCAGCTCCCCGAGGTGGAGGGGGGTCACGCCTGCTCCCCTGGGTCCATGTGCGGGTAGCGGTGGTCCTTCGGCGGGTCGAAGGTCTCCTTGATGCTGCGCGGCGAGGTCCAGCGCAGCAGGTTCGACATCGCGCCCGCCTTGTCGTTGGTGCCCGACGCGCGGCCGCCGCCGAACGGCTGCTGGCCGACCACGGCACCGGTCGGCTTGTCGTTGACGTAGAAGTTGCCGGCCGCGAACCGGAGCCGCTCGGTGGCCCAGGCGATCGCGCGGCGGTCCTGCGCGACGACGGCGCCGGTGAGGGCGTACGGCGCCGCGCTCTCCATCTGGTCGACGACCGTCTCGAAGTCACCGTCGTCGTAGACGTGCACCGCGAGGATCGGCCCGAAGTACTCGGTCGTGAACATCTCGTCGTCGGGCTCGCCCTGCACGATCGTCGGCCGGACGAACCAGCCCACCGAGTCGTCGAGCTCGCCGCCGACGAGCACGTCGAGCCGCTCGTCGGAGTGCGCCCGCTCGACCACCTTGCGGTGCTTGGCGAAGGCACGCTCGTCGATCACCGCGCCCATGAAGTTCGACAGGTCGGTGACGTCGCCCATGGGCAGCGCCTCGGTCTCCCCGAGGAGGTCGTCGCGCATCCGCTCCCACACCGAGCGGGCGACGTACGCGCGGGAGGCCGCGGAGCACTTCTGGCCCTGGAACTCGAAGGCGCCGCGGATCAGCGCGACCCGCAGCACGTCGGGGTCCGCCGACGGGTGGGCGACGACGAAGTCCTTGCCGCCGGTCTCCCCGACGATGCGGGGGTAGGCGCGGTAGCCGGTGATGTTCTCCCCCACCGTGCGCCACAGGTGCTGGAAGGTCGCCGTGGAACCGGTGAAGTGGATGCCGGCCAGGTGCGGGTGGCGCAGCGCGACCTCGGAGACGTCGATGCCGTCGCCGGGGAGCAGGTTGATCACGCCCGGCGGGAGCCCGGCCTCCTCGAGCAGCTCCATGGTCAGGTGGGCGGCGAGCTGCTGGGTGGGCGACGGCTTCCACAGCACGGTGTTGCCCATCAGCGCGGGTGCCGTCGGGAGGTTGCCGGCGATCGCGGTGAAGTTGAACGGGGTGATCGCGTAGACGAACCCCTCGAGCGGCCGGTGGTCGCTGCGGTTCCAGACGCCGCGGGCGTGGGCCATCGGCTGCTCCGCGAGGATCCGCGAGGCGAAGTGCACGTTGTAGCGCCAGAAGTCGATGAGCTCGCAGGCGCTGTCGATCTCGGCCTGGAACGCCGTCTTCGACTGGCCGAGCATCGTGGCCGCGTTGAGCCGCTGGCGCCACGAGCCGGCGAGCAGGTCGGCCGCCTTGAGCAGCACCGCAGCCCGGTCGTCGAAGTCCATCGCGGCCCACCCCGGGGCGGCTTCCTCCGCCGCCGCGATCGCCGCCTCGGCGTCCGCGCGCGAGGCGTGGTGGCCGACGCCGAGCACGTGCTGGTGGTCGTGGGGCTGCACGACCCGGAGCGCGCGGCCACCGCCGGGGACCTTGCGACCCCCGATCGTCGCGGTGAGCTCCACCGTCGTCGCCTCCTGGCGGGCCAGCTCAGCCTCGAGGGCGGCGCGCTCGGGCGAGCCGGGGGCGTAGGTGAGCGTCGGCTCGTTGACCGGTGGGGGCGGGGCGGTCACGGCATCCATGCCCCGATCGTGGCACGTCCGGATGGCCACCCCAACCTCCGGTCAGGAGGTCGGAGCCCAGCGCTCCACGAGGCCGTCGAGCTCGGAGGCGGCGTACCACTCCAGGTCGTGGTCGAGGCAGCGCGCCAGCGCCTCCTCCTCCCCCGGGTCGTCCGGCGCGACCGCCCGCGCAGCCGCCACGTCGTCGGCCGCCGCGTCGGAGTCGACGTGCACCGCGGCGAACCGCCGCAGCGGCACCGGCTGCTCGAGCGTCACCGCGCTGACGTCGGAGCCCTCCCGCGGCCGGACGAGCCCGTCGGCGACGTCGACCGCCACGACGACCCGGACCGCGGGCTCGTCAGGGGCGAGCAGCCGGACGGCGTCGAGCGACGCCACGGTCATCGCCGCGAACTCCAGCTCCTCCTCGTCCTCGGAGCCCAGCTCGGCCGCCAGCCGCGGCGTCACCGCGTGGCCGGCGAGCGGTGCGGGGCCCAGCCCGCCCTGCAGGACCGCCTCCCGCAGCAGCCTCGGGCTGCACGGCACGTAGACCCTCATCGGCCGCGGGGGGCGCGTCGGGTCTCGGACACGGTGTCGACCAGCTCGTCGACCGCCTCGGCGATGCACTGGGCGATCACGTCGACGTCGGGCAGCGCGTCACGGTCACCGGTGATGCCGTAGTGCACCCCGCCGTCGTACGACGTCACGCCGATCGCCAGGGCCTGGCCGGGGAGGAGCGGCTGGACGGGGTAGCTCTCGAGCATCCGCGCCCCCGCGGCGTACAACGGGAACTGCGGTCCGGGCACGTTGGTGACGACCA
Organism: Nocardioides caldifontis; assembly: GCF_008087345.1. GTDB lineage: Bacteria > Actinomycetota > Actinomycetes > Propionibacteriales > Nocardioidaceae > Marmoricola_A > Marmoricola_A caldifontis. The sequence continues at coordinate 150,407 of NZ_ML701735.1, forward strand.
GGTTGAACCCCCGTTGCGGGGCGTTCGCCGCGACGCGTGCGCCGAGCGCGTGGAAGGTGGTCGGCGCGAAGCCGCCGACGCCGATCAGCCGGAGCGCCGAGACCGCCTTGCCGGTCTCCTTGTGCGCCTTGAGCGCGTAGGACACCTGGTGGAGCCGTACGACGGGGCTGGGCTCGCCGATCGGGAGGTTCAGCAGGTGGCCGACCACCTGGCTGCCCAGCGACGTCGGCTCGAGGTCCTTGTCGAGGATGCTCATCGGCACCATCGCCCGGAGCTGTCGGCTGCTGTGCACCGGCTCCGCCCGCGTCATCAGCCAGGCCCGCAGCGCGCCGGTGATCGTGGCGAGCACGACGTCGTTGACCGTGCCGCCGTGGAACCGGCGCACCTTGCGGTAGTCGTCGAGCTCGGTGCGGACGGTCACGAAGCGGCGTTGCTGCGAGAGCGTGGCCTGCAAGGGGGACTCCGGCGAGGTCCGCCGGGACCCTCCGACCGGAAGCAGCCGGGCCACGGCCTCCGCACCCTGCTTGACCAGCGGCAGCACCGACGGCGGATGGGTGACCTTCTCGCGGATCGCGTCGGCGACGAGCACCGCGGCCGACGGCTCGGGGCGTGGGGTCCAGTCGTCGGGGACGCGCTCGCGCACGACGGTGTCGTTGTCGAGGATGACCTGGCCGAGGTCGATCGTGGAGATGCCGTCGACGAGCGTCTGGTGGGACTTGACGAGGATCGCGAAGCGGCCGTCGTCGAGCCCTTCGATGAGGTACATCTCCCACAGCGGCCGGGCGCGGTCGAGCGGGCGGGTGATGATGCGGCCCACGAGCTCCTGGAGCTGGGCCATCGACCCCGGCCGCGGGAGCGCGGACTGCCGCACGTGGTAGGTCAGGTCGAAGTCGTCGTCGTCGACCCAGACGGGCGGGACGAACCCCCCGGGCACCGACATCAGCCGCTGGCGGTAGCGCGGCACGAAGGCGAGCCGGTCGGCCACCAGCGACACGAGACGACGGTGGTCGAACCCGTCCTCGGGCGGCTCGAAGACCTCCAGCGTCGCGAGGTGCATCGGCGTGGTGGCCGAGTCGACGGCCAGCAGCTCGAGGTCGCCGGGGCGGAGCCGGTCCATCGTGCCCGTGCCCCCTCTCCCCGGTCGTCGTGGTGCGCATGCGATTCTGACAGACGTCTCCTGCTGCCCGGTCCGAGAAGGGGTTCGACGTGGTCTTCGCGCACGGTATCGGCGGCAGCGCGGACCTCCCGATCTCCATGCCGTTCGCGCTCGCGGGCGGTTCGGCCGCGCTCGCGGTGTCGTTCCTGGTCCTCGTCCTCGCCTGGCGCACCCCCCGCTTCGACGCCGCCACGCAGGGCCACCCGGTGCCCCGGCCGCTCGCCCGGCTGGTCGACAGCGGTGCCCTCACCGCGGTCGCGCGGGTGATCGGGTTGCTGTTCACCGGATACGTGGTCTGGGCGGCGCTGGCCGGCCCCGACCGGCTGACGAACCCGACGTTCGGCGTCGTCTACGTGCTGCTGTGGGTGGGCGTCGTCCCGGCGTCGTTGCTGTTCGGCCCGTTCTACAAGGCGGTCAACCCGGTGCGCAGCGTGCACTGGCTGCTCTCCCGCGCGACCGGCGGCCGCCCGTCGACGGGGATGGTGGAGCTGCCGGGCTGGGTCGGGCTGTGGCCGGCGGCGCTGGGGCTGCTCGCGTTCGTGTGGCTCGAGCTGGTCGCCCCGGAGTCGAACTACCTGTGGACGATCCGGCTGTGGTTCGCGGCGTACTTCGTCATCGTGCTCGTCGGCGCCGCGCTCTTCGGGGACCGGTGGATCGCCGCGGCGGACCCGTTCGAGGCGTACTCGACGCTCGTCGGCCACCTCTCTCCGTGGGGGCGGCTCGCTGACGGCACCCTCGTGTGGCGCAGCCCGATGCGCAACCTCGACGCCATCGAGCCGGCGCCCGGGCTGGTGGCGGCCGTGTCGGTCCTGCTCGGCAGCACCGCCTTCGACAGCTTCCAGGACTCGCTGGCGTGGGTGCGGTTCACCACCGAGACCGACCTGCCCGACGTGCCGCTCAACACCGTCGCGCTGGTGGTGTTCTGCGCGATGGTGGGAGCGCTGTTCGTCGCGGCCACCGTCGCGGCACCTCCGGAGACCGGCGAGGAAAGGGGCCGGCTGCCCGCGCTGTTCGCGCACTCGCTGGTGCCGATCGTGGTCGGCTACATGGTGGCCCACTACCTGAACTACTTCGTCGAGGTGGGCCAGCAGACGCTCGTCTACCTCAGCGACCCGATGGTCGACGGCTCCGACTACCTCGGCACCGCCGACCTGCAGGTGAACTACTGGCTCACCCTTCACCCCGGGTTCCTCGCGACCACGAAGGTGGTGGCGATCGTCGCCGGCCACGTCCTCGGCGTCGTCGCCGCGCACGACCGGGCGATGAAGCTGCTCCCGGTGCGCCACCAGCTCACCGGCCAGCTCCCGCTGCTCGTGGTGATGGTCGGGTTCACCCTCGGCGGGCTCTACCTGCTGCTGACCGTCTGACGCCGGCGGCGCCACCACCGCCCGGCTCCGACCGAGGCTGCCGGGAGCAGCTCGTCGGCGAGCGCAGCCACCGCACGGCGCAGCGGCCCGTCACCGGACTCCGGCAGCGGGCGGCCCGAGACGAGCGCGCGATCGGCACCGACCCGGTCCTCCGGGAGGAAGGTCACCGGCGCCGTCGCGGCCACCCCGCGGACCAGCGTGCGCACCTGCTCCTCCGACCAGCCGAGCGACGGACGCATCCGGTTCACCACCACGTGCACCCCCTCGGCGCCGCGCAGCTCGAGCAGCTCCGGAAGGGCCCGGGCGAGGGTGGTCAGCCCCAAGGGGTCGGCGGAGCCCACGACGACGACGTCCTCGGCCGCGGTCAGCGCCGCGACGCTGACGTCGTCGCGGTGGTGGCTGCCGGGGAACGCGTCGACCACGTCGTCGGGAAGCCCGGGGCCGGCGTCGACGACCACCAGCGGGTCGAGCTCCGTGGCCACGCCGAGGAGCTCCTCGAACGGCTGCGGCCGGACCTCGCGCCACCGCTGAGGCCGCGGCAGCCCGCTGAGGATCCGCAGCCCGGGGCCGACGGTCCGCGCCGTCGCGGCGAGGGTGGCGACGTCGAGCTCCCCGCCGTTCGCCAGCCGTACGGCGGCCAGCAGCCCGCTCACCTCGTCGAGCACGGCGAGGTGCTGGGCGACCGCCCCGCCGTAGGGGTCGGCGTCGAGGAGCAGGGTGCGGGTGCCCCGGGCCGCTGCCTCGGCCGCCAGCCCGACGGCGACCGTCGTGCGTCCCGGCGCACCGTGGGGGCCCCAGACCGCGACGAGGCGCCCGTCGGCGCCGCCGCTCCCGCCACTCCGCGTGGGCACCTCGTCCACCTGCGGGACCACCGTCCGGGCCGGCCCGGCGCCGAGCTCCTGGTGGACGGCCGCCGCCACGTGGTCGGGCAGCGAGTCCACGCTCCCCTCGTCCACCACGCGGGCGACCCCGATCCGCAGCAGCCGGGCACGGGCCGCGACGAGCTCCTCGCCCCGGGCGTCGGCGGCCGGCGGCGCGACGACCGCGACCGTGCGCACCCCGCAGCCCGCCAGGCGCGCCACGCTGTCGGCGTCGAGCCCGGTGAGCCGGTCCGAGACCACCGCCACCTGCGCCGTGCCGGCAGCAGCCGCGGCGAGCAGGTCGGTCACGTCGAGGCAGCGCCGCACGAGCACCACCCGCCGGGACGCCGCAGAGAGCGCCCGGACCGCCGCCGGCTCCCAGCCCGCCGGGCCGGCGGCCAGGAGCACCCCGACCCGCTCCGTCGCCACCACGCTCAGCCGTCCTCGCCGGAGCGCGCGACGACCAGCACCGAGGCCTCGCCCCCGAGCCGGCCGACCACGCCGGCCACCAGGTCCTCGTCGTCGCCCGCCACGCCCACGACGACCTGGCGGGTCCCGGCTCCGCGGGAGACGCTCAGCACCGGAACCGCGGACAGCACCCTCTCGGCGGCTTGCTCATCGGTGGCCGTCTCCTCGGAGCCGGTCGCCCACACGTCGACGACCGACCCGGCACGCACGCTGCTCGGGACCCGGCCGGGGTCCACGCTCAGGGGGAGCTCGACCAGCCCGTCCGTCGTACCTCCGAGCGCGGCGCGTGGGACGAGCTCGCCCTGGCCGACCGGGCGGACCAGCACCGCGCCGACCGCGGCGTCGACGTCGCCGGTGAGGTAGCGGTCCGCCTCCGCCTCGTCCTCGAAGCGCAGCCGGACCGTCCCGAGGTCGTCGGCGCGCAGCTCCTGGCCGCTCGCGAGCGGGCGGGCGGCGGTGAGCACCGCGACGGTGTCGTCGGCGCCGGCGAGCACCTTCGCGCCGACGAGCACCGAGCCGAAGACCAGCAGGAGGCCGGCGGCCAGCCGCGGGTCGCGCCACGACGGGCGCGGGCCCCGGGTGGCCGGCGGCGACGTCGGCGTGGTGGCTGCGGGGGTCCTCAGGGCGCTCACCGCACGATGATCAGGTGCGCACCCTCCGTCCACCAAACCGAAAGGGGCTCGAAACGCCCCAAACGAAGGTAAAGATTCCTTCCGGCCGTCAGGAGTGCCATAGTGGCGCCATGAGCGCCACTCCCCGGTTCCTCACGCTGCCCGACGTCGCGGAGATCCTGAACACCTCGCTCGCGCAGGTCACCGCGCTGGTGCGTCGGGGCGAGCTGCGGGCCCTCAAGCTGGGCGGTCGCGGACAGTGGCGGGTGGAGACCTCAGAGCTCGAGGCGTTCATCGAGCGGATGTACGAGGAGACCCAGCAGCAGCTGCGCGAGCAGGGCAAGATGCCCGCCGCCGAGGGCGTCTCCGAGTAGCCCTCACCCCCGCAGCACGGCCACCGCGGCGAAGGGCACCAGCTCCAGCCGGCCCTCCTCGGCGAGCTCCAGGAAGTCGGCGCCGACGCGGGCCAGCACCCCTCCCCGCCGCTCGCCGTCGGTGCGGACGACGGTCACGCGACCGCCCTCCTCGGCCAGCCGGCGCACCACGGAGCCGAGGCCGAGCCGCGCCGCCACGCCGCGGAGAGGCTCCGGGCGGGCGCCGTGCGACAGCCCGCGGGCACCGAGCAGCGCAGAGAGGGAGACCACCGCGTCCGGACCGGGCCCCTCGTTCACGACGAGGCACCACCCCGCGCCGACCCGCCCGAGCCGGCCGCGGACCGGCCCGGCGCCGAGAACGGTCAGCTCGACCTCGTGGCCGACCGAGGCGTGCAGCCTGGAGGCGAGGTCGACCTCGGAGTACTCCGCCCGGGCCAGCTCGGCGACGTCGGCGTCCCGCTGGGCGAGGGCGAGCCCCTCCGCCTGCTGCTCCAGGTCGTCGAAGAGCTCGAGCAGCGCGCGTTCCCACCCCACCCCGAAACCCTCACCCAGCCACCGGAGCGTGTCAACAGCCACCGACCTGCGCTTGACCGTGACGTCGAACGACACGTAGAAACGGCAAACGTCGTCAAACAACGGGGTCAGGGGTTGAGATGGTCCAAAGCACGCCACTTCGTCGCAGTGTCACGGGTTTGGTGCTGGTGGGTGCCGGTGCCGCCGCCGCGTTCCGGGAGGTCGGGCCGACCGTGCGGACCGCGCTCGATCGGATGGGTGCCGAGTCCGCGGCGCTCGACGTCCGGTTGTCGGGGGTGCTGGTCGTCCTCGGTGCGGCGGTGGCGGCGCTCGCGTCGGCGTGGCTCGTGCTCTGCCTCGTGGTCGTCGCCCTCGACGAGGTGCGCGGCGGGCCGGTGCAGGCGGGCGGGCTCCTCCGGCCGGTGCTGCTGCGTGGGGTGCTCGGGGCGGCGTGCGTCTCGGCGGGCACGCTGGCCGGTCCGGCGTACGCCGTGGAGCCGCAGCAGCCGGCGCTGGAGCTCCGGGCCGAGTCCGCCGGGCCCCCGGCCTGGCTGCTCGACGGGCTGCTGCTCCCCGACCGGGTCACGGACGACGGCCCGGATCCCCGGCGACAGTCGTCGTCGCCGTCGCCCTCGTCACCGTCGGCCCCCTCGTCACCGTCCGCGGTTCGTCGGGTCCGTCCCGGCGACACGCTCTGGGGGTTGGCCGAGCGGCTGCTCGTCGAGGCCGATGCACGGGTCACGACCGCCGACGTCGCCGAGGGGTCGCGGCTGCTGCACGCCGCCAACCGCGCCGTGGTCGGCCCGGACCCGGACCTGATCCGTCCCGGCACCGTGCTCCGCATCCCCGCCGAGCTGACGGGGGCGGACCGGTGAGCGCGCTCCCCCGGGCCACGGTCACCCGGCTCGCACCGGCACAGCCGGCACCGTTCCCCGTGCAGGGCACGCTGGCGCTCGAGCTCGAGGCACCGGCCCCCGCACCCCCCGAGACCCCCGAGCTGCGGACCGCCGGGATGCCCCGCGTCGAGCAGGTCAGCGACGCCGAGGTCCGGGCATGGGCCGCCCGGCTCGCCCAGGCCGTCGTCGAGTGCCTCGCGGGGCGGCGCCCGGTGAGCCAGCTGGTCCGGTGGACCGCCCCTGCGGTGTACCGCGACCTCGAGCGAAGGGTCCGGCTGGTCCGCGAGGCCACCGGCGGAAGCTCCGCTGCCCTACGCAGCCCGGCCGACCGGCTGCGCCCCCAGGTACGCAGCGTCCACGTCTGCCGCCCCTCGGCCACCGCCGCGGAGGTCAGCGTGCACGTCCGTCACGGCGCCCGGTCCCGCGCCGTCGCCCTCCGCATGGAGCGCCACGGCGACCGGTGGCTCTGCACCGTGCTCCAGTTCGGCTGACCTCCGCCACGAGTGGCGGTTCAACGCGTAGGAGTCATCGTTGAACCGCCCCTCCTGGCGCGCCAGCGTGATGTTGAGCCGCCCCTTGTGGTCTCGCAAGAACGTTGAGGCTCGCGCCGTACGACGAGCTCACCCACGGCACAGCGGCCCACGAGAAGGAGCAGTCAGCCGATCAGTGTCACCACGTGACACCAATCGGCTGAACGCCCCTCATCCGCGCCACGAAGGGCGGCTCAACACACGACACACGCCACGAGGGGCGGCTCAACACACAGCAGGGTCAGCCGACGCGGGCGGTCTGACCGGTCGCGCCGGGGGCGCCGTGGCACCGCTTGAACTTCTTGCCCGAGCCGCACGGGCAGAGCTCGTTGCGGCCGACGTTCGCGAACGGGTCGTCCGCAGCGGCCGCCTCGCGATGGACCTCGGTCTCGCCGGTCTCGGACGGGGCGGTGTAGGTGAGGTCGGCCGGCGGCTTCGGGGGCTCGAGCCCCTTGCTCCGGAAGAGCGGCGCGAGCTGGGCGACCTCCTCCTCGTCGACGCCCTCCGGGAGCTCCTCGACCTCGCCCTCCTCCGGCTCCTCCTCGACCTGGACGTCGAGGTTGAACAGGAACGCGACCGACTCCTCGCGGATGCCGTCCATCATCGCGTTGAACATGTCGAAGCCCTCGCGCTGGTACTCCACGAGCGGGTCGCGCTGGGAGTACGCCCGGAGCCCGATGCCCTCGCGCAGGTAGTCCATCTCGTAGAGGTGCTCGCGCCACTTCCGGTCGAGGACCGAGAGCAGCACCCGCCGCTCGAGCTCGCGCATGACCTCGTCGCCGAAGCGGGCCTCGCGCTCGTCGTAGGCGCGGTGGGCGTCGGCGCGGACGGCCTCCATCAGCGTCTCGCGCTCGAGCCCGTCGCGGCCACCCGCCTCCTCCTCGATGTCGGCGAGGCGCAGCGAGACCGGGTAGAGGGTCCGCAGGGCGGTCCACAGCTTCTCGAGGTCCCACTCCTCCGGGAACCCGGTGGTCGCGCCGCTGACGTAGGAGTCGACGACCTGGTCGATCATCGAGCGCACCTGCTCGTGCAGGTCGGCGCCCTCGAGGACCGCGCGGCGCTCCTTGTAGATCACCTCGCGCTGCCGGCTCATCACGTCGTCGTACTTGAGGACGTTCTTGCGGGACTCGAAGTTCTGCGACTCGACCTGGCCCTGCGCGGACGCGATCGAGTTCGTGACCCGCTTGTTCTCGATCGGGACGTCGTCGGGGACCTTGAGGGTGGTGAGCACCCAGTCGACCCAGTCGGACTTGAACAGCCGCATCAGGTCGTCCTCGAGCGACAGGTAGAACCGGGACTCGCCCGGGTCGCCCTGACGGCCGGAGCGACCGCGCAGCTGGTTGTCGATGCGCCGCGACTCGTGACGCTCGGTGCCGAGCACGTAGAGGCCGCCGAGCTCCTTGACCTCGTCGTGCTCCGCGGCGACCTGCTTCTTGATCCGCTCGACGGTGTCGGGCCAGGCGGCGTCGTACTCGTCGGGGTTCTCGACCGGGTCGAGGCCGGCGTTGCGGAGCTCGAGGTCGGCGAGGAAGTCGACCGAGCCGCCGAGCATGATGTCGGTGCCTCGACCGGCCATGTTCGTGGCGACCGTGACCGCGCCCTTGTGGCCGGCGAGGGCGACGATCTTCGCCTCGTTCTCGTGCTGCTTGGCGTTCAGCACCGAGTGCGGGACGCCCTTCTGGCGCAGGAGGTTCGAAAGCCGCTCGGACTTCTCGACCGAGGTGGTGCCGACGAGCACCGGCTGCCCCTTGGCGTGCCGCTCGGCGATGTCCTCGGCGACCGCGTTGAACTTCGCCTCCTCGGTCCGGTAGACGAGGTCGGGCTGGTCGACGCGGGCCATCGGCCGGTTGGTCGGGATCGGGACGACGCCGAGCTTGTAGATCTTGTCGAACTCGCTGGCCTCGGTCATCGCCGTGCCGGTCATGCCGGAGAGCTTCTCGTAGAGGCGGAAGTAGTTCTGCAGCGTGATCGTGGCGAGGGTCTGGTACTCCTCGCGGATCTGCACGCCCTCCTTGGCCTCGATGGCCTGGTGGAGCCCCTCGTTGTAGCGGCGGCCGTGGAGCATGCGGCCGGTGTGCTCGTCGACGATGAGCACCTCACCGTTGAGGACGACGTACTCCTTGTCCTTGCGGAACAGCTCCTTCGCCTTGATCGCGTTGTTCATGAACGAGATCAGCGGCGTGTTGACCGAGTCGTAGAGGTTGTCGATGCCGAGGTAGTCCTCGACCTTGGTGATCCCGCCCTCGAGGACGGAGATCGTGCGCTTCTTCTCGTCGACCTCGTAGTCCTCGTCCTTGACCATCCGGGCGGCGATCTTGGCGAACTCCGGGTACCACTTCACCTCCTCCTGCGTGGGGCCGGAGATGATCAGCGGCGTGCGGGCCTCGTCGATGAGGATCGAGTCGACCTCGTCGACGATCGAGAAGTAGTGGCCGCGCTGGACGCACTCGTCCAGGCTGTTGGCCATGTTGTCGCGCAGGTAGTCGAAGCCGAACTCGTTGTTCGTGCCGTAGGTGATGTCGCAGTCGTAGGCCGCCTTGCGCTCGGCCTTCGGCATGTTCGAGGTGATGACGCCGGTGGTCATCCCGAGGAAGTGGTGGACGCGCCCCATCCACTCGGCGTGGTAGCGGGCCAGGTAGTCGTTGACGGTGACCACGTGGACCCCACGGCCGGTCAGCGCGTTGAGGTACGACGGGAGGGTGGCGACGAGGGTCTTGCCCTCACCGGTCTTCATCTCCGCGATGTTGCCGAGGTGGAGCGCCGCGCCGCCCATCAGCTGCACGTCGAAGTGGCGCTGGCCGAGGACCCGGCGGGCCGCCTCCCGCACCGTCGCGAACGCCTCGGGCATCAGGTCGTCGAGGCTCTCGCCGTCGGCGAGCCGCTGCTTGAACTCGTCGGTCATCCCGCGGAGCTCTTCGTCGCTCATCGCGACGAAGTCGTCCTCGATGGCGTTGACGGCCTTCGCGATCCCCTCCAGCTGTCGGAGGATCTTTCCCTCGCCCAGGCGGAGGATCTTGTCGATGATGGCTGGCACGGCCGCCACTCTACCCAGGCAGCCCGAGCCCCACAGGGCTTGGGACGGCTTGGTCCCGGCCGTCCACGCCGCCTTGACGGAGGCTCAACGGAGGCTCAACGCGACCGCTCTTGACTCGTGCCGTCCCCACGGAAGGAACGAGCCATGAGCACCCTGACCGCCGTCCGGCCCACCCCCGTCGCCTCACCTGACCTGCTCGCCCCGCTGGGCGAGGTCCTGGTCAGGTCCGCGAGGGTCGGCGCCGGCGAGACGGTCCTCGACGTCGCGGCCGGAACGAGCAGCGCAGGTGCCGCCGCCACGGTGCGCGGCGCACGCGTCGCGTCCTGGCGGGTGGACCGCCAGGAGACGGCCCCCTTCGCGGACCGGTCGTTCGACGTCGCGGTGGCGGGGCCGGGCGCCGTCCTCGCCCCCGACCACCGGCGTACGGTCGACGAGATGGTCCGGGTGACCCGGAGCGGCGGGCGGCTCGCCCTGCTGGGCTGGACCCCGCAGGGGTTCATGGGCCAGGTGCTGACCAGCGTCCAGCCGTTCCTCCCGGCCGGGCTCGCCGACGGGGCGTCGCCGGCGCTGTGGGGCGACGCCGACCACGTGCTGGCGCTGCTCGGCGACCGGGTGGACCGGGTCGTCCGCGCGCGGCCCGCGCTGCTGGTCGACCGGTTCGCCACCCCCCGCGAGCTGCGGGAACACCTCCGGCACGAGCACGAGCCCACGGCCGCGGCGTACCGCACCGTCGCCGACCAGCCGTCCCGCGTCACCGCGCTCGACCGGCTCCTCGCCGACCTCGCACGCGACCACATGTCGTGGGGCGGGCTCCTCGAGTGGGACTACCTCCTGCTCACCGCGCGACGGAGCTGACCGGGCCACCCGCCGCGCCGCTACCCCGCCGAGCGGTCGCGGGGCTAGGTTGCCGAGCGTGGGCGCGCTCGAAGCGGGGCCCCGCTTCCGGATCCTCGGCGCGTTGACGGTGGTCGACGCCGCCGGAGTGCCGGTGCCGCTCGGCGGGCCGCGCCCCCGCGAGCTCCTCGCGATGCTGCTGCTCCACCCGGGACGGCCGGTCGCCGCGGCCCGGCTGGTCACCGCCCTGTGGGGCGAGGACGCCGGCGACGGGGCGGCAACCACGCTCCGTACCCACGTCGCGACCGTGCGGCGGGTGCTCGCGGCGGCAGGAGCGGACGGGACGCTGACCACCTCGGCCGGCGGCTACGCGCTCGCGCTCGACCAGGAGGCGCTCGACGCCGAGCTGTTCGAGCGGCTGGTGCACTCGGGCCAGGAGGCCCTCGCCCTGGGCGACCCCGAGCGCGCGGCCACCCTCCTCGGTCGGGCCCTCGACCTCTGGCGCGGGGAGCCGCTCGCCGACCTGGGCCCTCCGGAGTTCGCCACCGCGGCCGTCGCCCGGCTCGAGGAGCTCCGGGCGGTCGCCGAGGAGACCGCGGCGACGGCGGCCCTCGCCCTCGGCCGGCACCAGGAGGTGACCGGCAGGCTCCGGGGGCTGGTGGCCGAGCACCCGTTCCGGGAGCGGTTCTCGGCTCTGCTGGTCCTGGCGCTGTACCGGTCCGGGCGCCAGGCGGAGGCGCTCGAGGTCTGCGCCACCACCCGCCGCCGGCTGGCCGACGAGCTCGGTCTCGACCCCGGGCCGGAGCTGCAGGAGCTGGAGCGCGCCGTGCTGCGGCAGGACCCGTCGCTCGGCGCCCCCCGTGCCGTCGCACCGGCGGCCGCGCCGGTCCAGGATCCCGGGGACGCCGTCCTCGACGCGCTCCGACGCACGCCGCTCGTCGGTCGCGAGGCCGAGCTCGGCCGAGCCCTGCAGGTCTGGCGGGACGCGTGCGCCGGCGGCCGGGAGCTGCTCCTCGTCAGCGGCCCTCCGGGAGCGGGCAAGTCCAGGCTGGTCGCCGAGGTTGCCCACGCCGCGTCGCGTGACGGCGCCACCGTGCTGGTAGGGCGGTGCGAGGAGGGCGCGCCGTACACCGCCTCGGGCTCCGCCGTGGCGAGCAGCCGGCGTGCGCAGGAGCTGTTGGCGTCCGCTCCCCCCGAGGCGGGCCAGGGCCCCACCGCGCTCCCGTGGTTGCTGGCCGCGCTGGCGGCCGAGCGTCCGGTGCTCGTCGTCGTGGAGGACGCCGAGCGGATCGACGGCGGCGACTCGTCGCTGCTCCGGACGGCGGTGACGAGGTTGCCGGCCAGGGCGCTGCTCGTCCTCTGCTACCGCGACCCCCCGGGGAGCCGGCACGGCCCGTTGGCCGACGTGCTCGTGCACCCTCGGGCGGCGACCGCGCAGCGGCTCTCCCCCACTCCTCTCGGCCCGACCGACCTCGCTGCGCTCGTCCGCGCCGTGCACCCCGGCGTCACGCGGGTGCCGGAGCGGCTCGTCGCCGGGCTGCAGGAGCAGACCGGCGGCAACCCGTTCTTCGCCTCCGAGCTGCTCCGCGACCTCGACCCCGCCGACGTCGTCGCCGGCCACCTCGGCCCCCGGCTCCCGGCCGGCGTCCGGGACGTGCTGCGCCACCGGCTCCGCGGGCTGCCGGAGTCCACCCGGGAGTCACTGTCGGTCGCCGCGGTGCTCGGGCGCGAGGTCGAGCTCGACCGGCTCGGCGCGCTGCTCGACCGCTCCGAGGAGGAGGTGGTGGAGGCGCTCGAGGCGGCGCTCGCCGCCGGCTTCGTCGTGGAGAGCGGCTCGTCGTGGGCCGGCGGCTACGCCTTCCCCCACGAGCTGGTGCGCGAGGCGGTGCACGACGAGGTCCCCGCACCGCGCCGCCGGCGGCTGCACCTGCGGGTCGCCGGGGCGCTGCTCGAGGGCGCACCCACGGACGCGGACGTCATCGCGGCGGCAGGTCACGTCACGGCCGCGGGGCCGGCGGCCGACCCCGACGAGGCGGCGGAGCTGCTGGGCCGGGCGGCGCGGCTGGCGGCGGCGGGCTTCGGCTACGAGGAGGCGGTCCGGCTCGCGGAGGCGAGGCTGCCGCTGCTCGCGCGGACGAGGCCGGCCCGCGAGCAGGCGGACGCCGAGGTCGAGGTGGCGCGGCTGCGGATGCGGTCGGGCCGAGGGTACGGCCGGACGGTCGAGCTGCTGGAGCAGGCGTTGGCGACGTACCTCTCCCTCGGCGACACCGAAGCCGCCGGCCGGGTGCAGAGCTGGCTCGGTGGCGCGCTGTCCGTGCCGCACCAGGGGATGGACGTGACCCGGTCGCTGGAGCACTTCGATGCGGCCGAGCGGCTCCTCGCCCACCCCGACGACGCCCCGCACCTGCACCGCGGCCGCATGGGGGCCGCGATGCTCGCCCTCGACACCGGTGTCCTCGGCGCCTCCGCCGAGCGGTGCGCCGCCCTCGCGCGCGGCTCCGGCCGCACCGACCTCGCGGCGGCCGCAGGGTGGGGCCGGGGGTGGCACGCCCTCGACCTCGGGCACCCGGAGGAGGCGCTGGCCCGCCTCGAGGAGACCTGGGCCGCCGTCCGCGACCTCGGCGACCCCGCACCCGGCTGGCCCGTGGCCAACGCGGCCGCCCTGGTCTGCACGGTCTACCTCGGCGACCCGTCGCAAGGACGCTCCTGGTGCCGCCGCGCCCTCGGCCAGCCACGTCTCGAGGCCCTCGAGCACCCGCACCACGCCCTCGTCGACCAGCTCGTCCTCGCCCTCGCCGAGACCGGGGAGCTCGACGCCGCTGCCCGGGCCGCGGAGGCGCTGCCCGCCGACGCCGTCGGACGGCGGCTGGTCCGGTTCCTCCAGGGCGAGCGGGAGGAGGCCGCCGCCGACTGGCAGGCGGCCCTCGAGCGCGACCTCGCCACCGGCGACCGCCACGACGCCGTGCTCAACGCCCGCTGGCTCGGCGAGGCACTGCACGCCCTCGGTGACGACCGCCGCGCGGTGCAGGTGCTCGGCGACGCCCTCGAGGTGGCGGTGGCCGCCCCGCAGCTCCCGAGCGAGCTCTGGCTGCGCGCCCGGCTGGCGTGCCTCTCGGCGGACGGCGCCGCCGACCACCTGGCCCGCTGCGAGGAGCTGGTGCGGCAGGCGGACTGGCGCGGGCTGGCCGGCGAGGTGCAGCTCGCCCGCGCCGCCGCCGCGCTCCGCTCGGGTGACTCCTCGGCAGCGGAACGGGCGGCGACGGAGGCAGTGGCCACGTTCACCGCGTACCGGCTGCCGTGGCGCCGCGCGGAGGCGCTGCGGCTGCGGGCCGGGCTCAACGGGACCTCAACGGGCGACGTCCACGGTTGAGCGATGGACGCGAACCCCTCCCCCCTCTTCGACGCCGTCGTGGTCGGCGCCCGCGTCGGCGGAGCGACCCTCGCGACCCGGCTGGCCCGTGCCGGCTGGCGGGTGGCGCTCGTGGACCGCGCGACCTTCCCGAGCGACACCACCTCGACCCACGTGGTCTTCCCCGACGGCCTGACGCTCCTCGACGAGCTCGGCGCGCTCGACCGGCTGGCCGAGCGCCACGTCCTCGTCCCCGCGACCTACTCCTGGCGCGTGCTCGGCCACGAGGTCGCCGGCAGCTTCACCCCCGTGGGCGGCCACGACCGGTGCCTGTGCGTGCGACGGGTGACCCTCGACGCGGTGCTGGTCGAGCTCGCCGTCGAGGCCGGCGCCACCCTGCTCGCGGGGCGCAGCGTGACCGGGCTGCTCGGCGCCGGCACCCCCGAGGAGCCGGCTCGGGGCGTCGTCCTCGCCGACGGTCGGCAGCTGACCGCGCGCTGGGTCGTCGGCGCCGACGGGTACCGGTCGACCGTCGCCCGGCTCATCGGGCTCCCCCGGACCGAGGAGCGTCGCGGCGAGCTGGCGATGCTCGTCGGCTACTGGCGCGGGCTGCCGCCGTCCGACTGCGCCCGCTTCGACATGCACGAACGGGCCGGGCTGATGGCTGCACCCTGCGAGGACGGGCTGCACCTGCTCACGGTCGCCGGTCCGCCCGAGCTGGTGCGGGGCACCGCCGCCGAGGTCGAGGAGCGCTACCGCACCGCGCTCCAGGGGTTCCCCGCGGTCCTCAACCCCCGGCTGCTCGCCACCGCCGAGCTGGTCTCCCCAGTCGTCCGCGCGCCCGAGACCATGATGCGCGGCTTCTTCCGCCGAGCCGCCGGCCCCGGCTGGGCGCTCGTGGGAGACGCCGGCCACGTCAAGCACCCGACCACCGGGCAGGGCATCGGCGACGCGCTCGCGCAGGCCGAGCACGTCGCCGCGTCGCTGGTCGCGCACGGCTCCCTCGACGGCTACCAGGAGTGGCGCGACCGCCGGTCGCTCGAACCCTTCGAGTTCTCCTTCCGGTCGGCCCGGCTTCCCGGTCGCCGCCTCGCCCCGACGTACGCCGGGCTCGCGGCCGACCCCGTCGCGACCCAGCAGTTCCTCGACACCTTCACCCGGCGCACCCGCGTCCGCGACGTGCTCACCCCCGCCCGGAGCGCGCGGTGGCGGGCCGCCGCGGCCTACGAGGACGGCGTCCGCCGTGTGCTCGACCTGCTCGACTCCGCGGACCCGGCGGTGATGGGCAGCCGCGTCCCGGCGTGCCCGGAGTGGACCGTCCACGACCTGGTGGCCCACCTCGTCGGCGGGGCCGCGGACGCCCGCCGCGGCGCGTACTTCGCCGAGGCGCTGGACGCCCCGGACGACCCGGCCGCCGCGGCCCGGCGCGAGGAGTGGACCGCAGGCCACGTCGCCACGCGTCGGGCCCTGACCACCGACGCGCTGCTCGCCGAGCTCCAGCGCCACGGGGACGCCCTGGTCTGCGCGCTGCGCCGGGGCGACCCTGAGGCGTGCGACGTGCCGGAGTGGCTGGTCGGCGCGCCGGTCGCCGACCTGGCGGTGCACCTCGACGACCTCCGCGATGCCCTCGGCGCACCACCCGAGGACGCGCCGGTGACCCGGGCCGGCTTCGCCCTCTACCGCGCCTGGCTGGGAGCGCGGGTGGCCGGGCACGGCCTGGCGCCGCTGCGGCTCGTCGCCGGCGGGCGGGAGTGGCTCCTCGGCGGTGAGGGGGCTCCCGGCGCGACCCTGCACGGCGATCCGCAGCCGCTGTTCCGGGCGATCACCGGCCGGCGGACCCTCGAGGAGATCACGGCGATGAGGTGGACCGGCGACGGTGAGCCCTACCTCCGGGTGCTCTCGCCCTACCCTTTCGCGAGCGCGTGAGCCAGGTCGCCCCGGGGCTCGACGACCACCCGGTCGAGCCCGAGCCAGGAGGCCAGCTCGTCGAGGACCCCCGCGAGCCGCTCCGCGGTCTCGGGCGGCGCGTGCTCCTCCGCGTACGCCGCCTTGACCAGCAGCGTGGCCGAGGCGCGGTCGGCCTTGAGGTCGACCCGGCCGACGAGCCGGTCGCCGAGGAGGAACGGCAGCACGTAGTAGCCGTGCACCCGCTTCGGGGCCGGGACGTAGATCTCGATGCGGTAGCGGAACCCGAACATCGCCTCGGTCCGCGCCCGCTCCCACACGACCGGGTCGAACGGGCTGAGCAGCGTGCACGCCTCGACCCGGCGCGGCAGCGCCGCGTCTCGGTGGAGGTACGCCGGACGCCCCCACCCCTCGACCGTCACCGGCACCAGCTCGCCGTCCTCGACGAGGCTGTCGATCGCCGGGGTCGTGAGCTGGGGCGACATCCGGAAGTAGTCACGCAGCGACGCGGCCGTGGCGACGCCGTGCGACCGTGCGGCCCGGCGGACCAGCTCCCGGGCGGCCTCCTCGACGGTCGGCTCGGGCGCCTCGAGGTGCTCGCGCGGGACCACGCGCTCGGGCAGGTCGTAGAGCCGCTCGAACTGCTGGGTCCGGCCGGCGACCGCGACCTCGCCGGCGAGGAAGAGGTACTCCAAGGTCTGCTTCGTCGCCGACCAGTTCCACCCCCAGTCGGTGCGCGTCCGCGGCAGCCCGTCGTCGAGCGACCGGGCCGTGGAGGCGCCGCGCTCGGCGATCTCCGCCAGCAGCGAGTCCGCGAGCCGGCGGTTCGTCGGGAGCCCGACCCACTCGTGGCCCTCGTCGCGGTAGCGGCGCATCCGGTGGCGCATCACCGGCCACAGGTCGACCGGCATGAACGCGGCGACGTGCGCCCAGTACTCCACCATCCGCCGCGGGCGCTCCTCCGCGGCCCGGCGCAGCAGGTCGACGTCGTAGCTGCCGGTGCGTGACCACACCGGCATGTAGTGCGCCCGCTGGAGGACGTTGACGGAGTCGATCTGGAGCACCGAGGTGCGGCGCAGGGCACGGACCAGGGTGCGCATCGTCGGCACCGCGTGGCGCGGGTCGCGGAACCCCTGGGCCGCCAGCGCGATGCGACGGGCCTGAGCCCCGGAGAGCGAGCTCACGGGATGTCGAGCAGCTTCTCCCGCACGGCGTACATGACCGCCTCCATCCGGGAGTGCAGCTGCAGCTTCTCCAAGATGTTGCGCACGTGGTTCTTCACGGTGTTCTCGCTGATGAACAGCTGCTTGGCGATCTCGCGGTTGTTGAGCCCCTGCGCGACCAGCCGGAGCACCTCGAGCTCACGGTCGGTGAGCCGCGGGGTCGGGACGCTCGAGCGGTCGGTCCGCGACATCTGCTTGAACTCGTCGAGCAGCTTGATCGCCATCGAGGGGCTGATCAGCGACTGGCCGTCGGCGACGACCCGCACCGCCTGCGCGACCTCCTCGATCGAGGAGTCCTTGAGGAGGTAGCCGGACGCGCCGTTCTTCACCGCCTCGTAGAGGTCGGCCTCCTCGTCGCTGACGGTGAGCATGATGATCCGGGCGTTGGGGGCGGCGTCCTTGATCGCGGTGCACGCCTCGATCCCGGTCTGCCGCGGCATCCGGACGTCCATCAGCACGACGTCGGGCGCCATGTCGGTGGCCAACCGCACGGCCGACGCGCCGTCGGCCGCCTCCCCCACCACCTCGATGTCGGTCTCGACGTTGAGCAACATGGTCAGGCCGCGACGGAACAGCTCCTGGTCGTCCACGACCAGGACCCTGATTCCGGACTGCGCCGCACGGGGCGGGATCTGCGGGTTGGACACCCCGGAATCATGGCACGTTCGGGCTAGTCCGTTCAGGGCTTCGCACGACGTCGCGGTCACGCGTCCAGAATCGGGGACCCTGGTCCGCCCGACTCGGGCCCACCGGACCGAGTCACGCCACGTCGAGCGAGATCACCCCGTAGTCGTAGCCCTTGCGCCGGTAGACGACCGACGGGCGCTGGCTGTCCTTGTCGACGAACAGGAAGAAGTCGTGCCCGACCAGCTCCATCTCGTAGAGCGCCTGGTCGAGCGTCATCGGGGCCGCGCTGTGGGTCTTCTCGCGGACCACGAGCGGCCCCTCGCCCATCACGGTGATCGGGCCGACCTGGCGCTCGACGGCCTCCGGCTCCTCCGGCTCCTCGTCGGTGGCCACGTCGAGCCCCGCGAGCGCCTGGGCGACCGAGACCGGGGTGTGGCGGCCACGGTGGATCCGCTTGCGGTCGGCGGCGCGCCGCATCTGGGCGGCCATCCGGTCGAGCGCCTGGTCGAGCGCGGTGAGCTTGTCGGACGCGCGGGCCTCGGCGCGGATCACCGGGCCCCTGGAGATCGCGGTCAGCTGGACGGAGACGGCGTGGTCGGCGAGCTTGGGGTTCTTCTCGAGCTCGACCTCCACCTCGACGCGGATGATCCGGTGGTCGTGCTTCTCGAGCCGCAGCAGCTTCTCCTGCGCGTGCTCCCGGAACCGGTCCGTGACCTCGCAGTTGCGGCTCTTGACGACGACGTCCATCCGTACCTCCGTGGCTCGTTCCGACGTGCGGACATGGTGGCGGAGCCCGCCCGGCCGACCTGGTCTTCGACCCCACAACCGCCTGCTGAGGCTCTCGCAGCTTCTCCGCCACTACCCACCTTCTCGCCCGTGACACCGCATCTGGCGGTGCCGGGACGGCAGGACTTACTTCTAAGCCGCACCGTGATCGACGGCCCGCAGCCCCACAGGAGCGCGGGACGCGTCTTACGTGGACCGTTTCGCCTGCGACTGGCATCGGCTAACCGGGGGGACGCGACAGCGGACCAGGGGCCCGCGCCTCGTCCTCCGGCGCAACCACGGACCCGGACGGACTCCATGCACAGACGCTAGTCGGCCCGGCCCCGGTTAGGAAGTGAAGGGTGCGAAACGCACGAAAGGAACGGCCCGCCGGGGTGCCGGCGGGCCGTTCCGGAGGGGGTGTCAGCGGTTGACCGCGCTGCGGCCGAAGGCGAGCCCGGCGCAGGTCACGACCAGCCACAGGCCGCTGACCACGCCGGGGAACCCCGGGAGGCCGAACAGCCCGACCGTCAGGAACACGGGCAGCGTCGTCACGAGGCTGAACGCGCCGATCCACCGCGAGACGAGCCGCTCCTTGAGCGCCATCCAGGCCACCGCGAGGGCGGCGACGGTGAGCCCCAGGTAGCCGATGTAGGCGCCGAAGTCGTTGAGCACGTAGTAGACGTAGAGGCCGGCCCGGTCGAAGCCGCCCTCCTCCTGGCCGCCCGAGGAGTAGAGCCCGAGCGCGCCACGCCACCCGTACCCGAGGGAGAGGGCGCCGGCCGCGGCCGTCAGCCCGAGGGGTACGACGCGCGCCGCCGTGCTCTGCTCCGCCCGCGGCTCGACGTGGCGCCGCCAGGCCGCGGCCAGCACCAGGAGCAGCCCCACGACGACGTACCCCACGACGACGCTGGCGTGCGCCTTGCCCGAGCTGAGCTGGTCGACGACCTCACCGGTGTAGGGGTCGTCGAGGGACCAGTCGGTGGGGTGGATGTCGAGGACCAGCGTGGCGACGATCGCGCCGACGCCGGCGGCGACGCCGACCAGGGGCCAGCGACCTCGGCCGCGGCGGGTGGTGTCGGCCTGCGTGGCGGTGGGGGTGGGGATGGTGGTGGTCATGGTTGCTGCTCCTCGTTGAGGTCCGGAAGGTCGATCCGTCGTCGACGGGGCAGACGTTCCGGCGGGCGGTGTCCCGGGCACCAGGGACACCGGGACCGGTTGCCGGGGATTCCCGCTCCGGGACCGCGACGGGGCCCCCGCTGCGTGCCACGATGACCGCGTGACCAGCCGCGCCACCGCCACGGTGCCCCGCCTCGGTGACCGGCAGCTGCGGCTGGTGGCCACCGCCGCGGCGGCCGTCGCGGTCGCGCTCTTCGTCGTCTCGCTCGTGGTGCACCGCCACCTCCGCTCGGTCGCGGGCGAGGAGGCCGGGTCGTTCCCCTGGGCCGACTTCGCGCTCGGCGCGGTCTGGCCGGTGGCCGGCGCGGTCGTGGTGCTCGGCCGGCCGCGCAACCGGTGCGGGTGGCTGCTGGTCGCGGCCGGGTTCTCCGCCGTCTACGCCGCTCTGGGGCAGTACAGCCTCTGGAACCTGCTGGTCGCCCCGCTTCCCGGCGCGGCGTTCGCCGACTGGGTCTCGATGTTCGGGTTCGCGGTCTACGAGCTGGTGATCCCGTTGGTCGCGCTGCTCTTCCCGGACGGCCGGCTGCCGAGCCGGCGGTGGCGCCCCTTCGCCTGGTCGCTGGTCGTCGGCGCCGGGATGGTCGCGGTCGGGCGCGCGTTGGTGCCCGGGCCGAGCGATGTGAGCCGCCAGGTGCAGAACCCGCTCGGGGTCGAACAGCTGGAGCTCCTCAACTACGTGGTGATCGTGGGCGCCTACTGGTGCATCGGGATCGGCGTGCCGGTCGCGGTGTGGAGCCTGCTGCGCCGCACCCGCCGCGCGGTCGGCCGCGACCGTGCGCAGCTGCAGTGGCTGCTGCTCGGCGGCGTGGTGCTGGTCCTCGGGGTCGTCGCCACGATCACGCTGCGCACCGGCGGCGACCAGCTCTTCGCGCTCGGGCTGCTCGGGCCGCCCGTCGGCATCGCGGTGGCCGTGCTCCGCCACCGGCTCTTCGACGTCGAGCTCGTGCTCAGCCGCTCGATCGTGTGGACGCTCCTCCTGGCGCTGGTCGGCGGCGGCTGGGCCGCGCTCACCCTCCGGCTCGACCCCGCGCTCGCCGGCACCCGCAGCGGACTGGTCGTGGTCGGGCTCCTCGCCGTCCTCGCGCTCGCGGTCCGCTCGGGGCTCCAGGCGCTGGTCGACCGGTGGTGGTTCCCCCACCGGCAGGGGGTGCGGACCCTCGCGCCCCGTGTCGCACGCGCGGTCGCGTCGGCCACCGGGCCGCGCGAGGCGCTCGGCGAGCTGGTCGCGGCGCTGCGCACCGAGCTCCGCCTGCCGTACGCCGCGCTCCGCGGGCCGGTCACCGTGGAGCACGGGTCGCCGCCCGACCGGGTCGAGCAGCTCGACGCGACCGCGATGGGGCGGGACATGGGGGTGCTGGAGGTGGCGCCGCGCCGCCCGGGCGAGGGGTTCGGCCGCGAGGAGCGGCGGCTGCTCGAGGACGCCGCCGCCTACGCCGCGATGCTCGCCTACGCCGCGGTCCTCGTCACCGACGTCGAGCAGTCCCGCTCGCGGATCGTGCTCGCACGCGAGGAGGAGCGGCGCCGGCTCCGCAACGACCTGCACGACGGCGTCGGGCCGGGGCTGGCCGGGATCGCCCTCCAGCTCGACGCGCTCGCCGGCCGGCTGGAGCGGGCGGGCCAGCCCGAGGCATCGGTCCAGGCGCGCGGGATCCGCGACCGGGTGCGGGGAACGGTGGCCGAGGTCCGGGCGGTCTCCCACGGGCTCCGTCCGCCGGTGCTCGACCAGATCGGGCTGGCAGAGGCCCTCCGGCAACAGGTCGCCGGGCTGGCCGGCATCGAGGGGCGCACCGACCTCGACGACCTCTCCGGCATCCCCGCCGCCCTCGAGGTCGCGGTCCACGCGGTGGCGTCGGAGTCGCTGGCCAACGTGGTTCGGCACAGCGCGGCGTCGCGGGTGCGGCTCGAGGTCGAGCGCACCGCCGACGAGCTCGTCCTCCGGGTCGCCGACAACGGGCGCGGGATGCCGGCCCGCCCGCGCCCGGGCGTCGGGCTGACGAGCATGCGCCAGCGCGCCGCCGAGGTGGGCGGCCGGGTCGAGCACCGCCCGGTCGAGGGTGGCGGCACCGAGGTCACGCTGACCGTGCCACTGGATTCCCTCACCACCGCCCAGCCGGACGTCCCGCCCGCCCCCAAGGAGGTCTCCCCCGCATGACCCGTGTCCTGGTCGCCGACGACCACGCGCTGTTCCGCGCCGGCATGCTCGCGGTGCTGGCCGACCTCCCCGGGGTCGAGGTGGTCGGCGAGGCCGACAGCGGCGAGGCCGCCCTCGAGCAGGTGGCCCTGAGCCGCCCCGACGTCGTCCTGATGGACCTGCGGATGCCGGGGATGGGCGGGCTGGCGGCGACCGCCCGGATCACCGAGCGGCACCCGGAGACGCGGGTCGTCGTGCTCACCATGAGCGAGGACTCCGACTCGGTCTTCGCCGCGCTCCGCGCCGGGGCGCGGGGCTACCTGCTCAAGGAGTCCGACGCCGACGACGTCCGGCGGACGCTGGAGGCGGTCAGCCGCGGCGAGGCGGTGTTCGGCGCGCGGGTGGCCGAGCAGGTGGTGGGATTCTTCGCCGGCGGGGCGGTGGGTCCCGCGACGGCCCAGCCCTTCCCCGAGCTCACCGCCCGCGAGCGCGAGGTGCTGGAGCTGATGGCGCAGGGACTCGACAACGCCTCGATCGCGCGCCGGCTCTTCCTGTCGGAGAAGACCGTCCGCAACCGGGTCAGCGACGTCCTCGCGAAGCTGCGGGCCCGTACCCGGGCGGAGGCCGTCGCCCGGGCCCGTGACGCCGGGGTCGGGCAGGGCTGACTAGGGCGGCACCGCCCGGCGCCGGGTGGCCGCGACGAGGGCGATCCCGGTCACCGGCACGCCGCCGGCCTCGAGCGCCCGCTGCGCCTCGCGGACGGTCGCGCCGGTCGTGATCACGTCGTCGCAGAGCACCACGGGGCTCGCCGGCCCCTCCCGCCGGAGCCGGAACCGCCCCGCCAGGTTGGCCGCCCGGGCCGCCGCGTCGAGCCCGGCCTGGTCGTCGGGACGGCCGGTCACCCGCAGGAGCGGTGCGACGGTCGCCCGTACGCCGTGGCCGCGGAGCACGGCAGCGGCGGCCCGGGTCGTCCGCAGCAGCGGGTCGTGGCCGCGGGACCGGACGACCGACGGCAGCGACGGGACCGGGACCAGCACGAGCGGGCCGCGGCGCGGGAGGGCGAGCACCGAGGTCGCCAGCAGCCGCCCGAGCGGCGCGGCGAGCGCGAACCGGCCGTGCTCCTTGTGGGCGAGCACCAGCGCCTGCAGGAGGCCCGCGTACTCGCCCGTCGCGACCGGCAGCGCGAGCCCGGGCGGGGACGGCGTGGGCCAGGCCGGAGCAGCGGTGGTGGGGAGCAGCGCGCGGCACCGCCGGCAGAGCGCCCGCCCCGCACCGCCGCACCCGGTGCAGCGCGAGCCGAGGAACAGGTCGAGCGAGCCGTCCCACCACGTCATCCGGCGATCGTGGGTCACCCCTCGCCACGCGTGCCCCCTCGCGCGACCTGCTGTGGAGAGGGCTCAGCCGACGAAGGTGGGGGCGCGCAGCGGCACGGGCCCGGTGCCGAGGTCCCAGCGGCCGTCGTCGTCGAGGGTGTGCAGCACGCCCCGCGGGGCACCGACGACGAGGGCGAGCGGGCCGCCCGGCGAGCCCGCCAGCGTCAGCCCCTCGTCGAAGAGCACGTCGACCGACTCCTCCCCCGGGATCCGGCCGGTCGAGCCGTCGACGGAGACCAGGACCACCTCGCTGCTGGTGTCCGAGGGGCGGGTCAGCACCGCCACCGTGGTCGGGTCGCGCCAGGCGAGCCCGGTGGCTCCGACGAGCGGGCGTGCCGCCGGCAGGGCCACCGCCTGCGTGAGCCGCACCGGTCGCCCCTCCATGCGGACCACCCCGGACACCACGAGCTCGAGCCCGCGCAGCCCCGGTCTGCGGACGAGGGCGACCAGCCGGGTCCCGTCCCTCGACAGCGCCGCCTGCGCGACGTCCAGCCCGGCGAGCCCGGGCGCCGGGAGCCTCCGGACCCCGTTCTCGCCGACCACGACGACCCGCGCCCCGGTGGCGGTGCGGTCGACCAGCCAGAGCCGCTCGGTGCGGTCCCACATCGGTCGGAGCACGTCGGTGCCGTCGTACACCGTCGTGACGGGCTCCTCCTCGGTCGCCCGCGGGACGACGCGCACCACGCCGTCGTCGCCGACCAGCGCGAACCGCCGGCCGGTCATGTCCACGCCGACCGACCGCGGCTCGGTTCCGGGCGGCACCTGCGCCGCCCGCACCACGGTGTCGCCGGCGAGCTGGAGCACCACCCTCCGGCGCAGCCCGAAGAGGTCGGTGGAGGCCGAGGCGACCGTGGGCGAGAACTCCGTCCACTCGCCGACGTCGACCGGGTTGCCGCTGCCGGGCAGCTCGACCGCGGCGTCGTCGGCGGTGACCTCGACGCTGCGGACCTCCTCGACCTGGCGCAGGGTCCAGGCGAGCTGGGCGGTCGCGCGCTCCAGCTGCCCCTCGTCGAGCTCGGCGACCGAGCCGTCGAGCGGCACCGTGGCCGTGCCGTCCGTGCCGACCGGCACGCTCACCGAGAGCGTCGCGTCGCGCGGCAGGTAGCTGCGCTCGACCGCCCGTCGCCCCGACGACGGCCCGTCGAGCAGCCCGTTGACCAGCTCCGTCGGGGTCTGCGGCCCCCACGGGAGGTAGACCGGCGACGGCACCAGCACCGAGCCGCTGACGTCGAAGAAGTAGAGCGAGTAGCGCCGGTAGCGCGCCTCGAAGTGCGCCTGCGGGATCACCAGCGCGTCGGGGAGCCCGGCGATGCGCCACTCCTCGTCCTCCTGCACCAGCCGCAGCTGCAGGGTGCGCGTGCCCTGCCGCGAGCCGGTCCACCGGCCGGTGCCGTCGAGCGTGAAGGAGTTCTCCAGCCGGACCGCGACCCGCCCGCTGGTCGGCGAGGCGGGCGCGGTGGTCCGCTGGCCGTCGTAGACGATCGTCCGCCGGTCGGGCTGCCACTGGTCGGCGGTCTCCTCGGTGAGGTACTCACGCGCGACGCGGGTGCTGACCGGGTTGGCCTGGAGCGCCCGGAGGAATCCCGCGACGACCTCCTCGCGGGTCGCGGCGGGCGCGGGCCCGGGCGGGTTGAAGTCGTACGGCGCCGACGACGACCCCGCCTGCTCGGCTCCCCCGGCGCGCACCGGTCCCCGGTCGGGAACACCCGAGCAGCCGGCCACCAGCATCCCGACGGCCACCAGCGCCGCGAGTGCGGCGCGCGACGCACCGGGCCGGCTCACCGGACCGCCGCCCGTCCGGTGCGTGCGTCCCGCGGCACCAGCGGCAGGGCGCTGCGGGTGATCCGGTCGCCGGCCCGCCGCGGCAGCGTGAGCCGGAACTGCGACCCGCCGCCGGGGGTCCCCCACGCCTGGAGCCACCCGCCGTGCAGCCGGGCGTCCTCGAGCGCGATCGAGAGGCCGAGGCCGGTGCCGCCGGACGTGCGGACCCGGGAGGGGTCGGCGCGCCAGAACCGGTTGAAGACCCGGACCTCCTCGCCCGGGCGGAGCCCGACGCCGTAGTCGCGGACCGCGAGGGCGCTGCCCTCCTGGTTGGCGGCGATCAGCACCAGCACGTCGGAGGAGTCGGCGTAGTCGATCGCGTTGACCACCAGGTTGCGCACGATCCGCTCGATCCGGCGGGCGTCCGCCTCGACGACGGCCGGCGGCGCGTCGGGCTCGCTGAGCCGCCGCACCACCACCTGGGTGCGCCGGGCGCCGGCGAGCGGCTCCACCGAGCGCACCACCCGCTGGGCGAGCTCCTCGAGGTCGACGTCCTCGAGGTGGAGCACCGCCGCGCCGGCGTCGAAGCGGCTGATCTCCAGCAGGTCGGTGAGCAACAGCTCGAACCGGTCGAGCTCGTTCTGCAGCAGCTCCGCCGCGCGTGCGGTCACGGGATCGAACCGCTCCCGCGCGTCGTGCAGGACGTCCCCGGCCATCCGCACGGTGGTCAGCGGGGTGCGCAGCTCGTGGGAGACGTCGGAGACGAAGCGGCGCTGGGCGGCGGACATGTCCTCGAGCCGGCGGATCTGGCGCTGCAGGTTGGTGGCCATCTTGTTGAAGGAGACCGCGAGCCGCGCGATGTCGTCCTCGCCGCGCACCTGCATCCGCTCCTCGAGCCGCCCGGACGCCAGCCGCTCCGCCACCCGCCGGGCCAGGCGCACCGGGCTGACGATCTGCCGGGTCGCCAGCCACGACAGGGCCGCGACCAGCACGAGCAGCAGCACCCCGGAGGTCAGCACGGCGCGCTGCACCAGGCCGAGGGTCCGCTCCTCGTCGTCCATCGGGAACAGGTGGTAGAGCGCGTAGGTGCCGCCGTCGGCGGGGAGCACCACCCGCGACCCGACGACCACGCCGGGCACCGACTCCCGGCCGGTGTCCTCGTCGTAGCGGATCCGGGTGAAGGTCCACCAGCTGCCCGCGGCCGCGCCGTCGGCCGGCCCGGTCGGCTCCTCCTCGACGACCGCCTGCAGCCCTGCGGGGACGCTCCGGACGTCGAGCCCGGGGGTGAGGAACTCCCCGCCCGAGGTGTCGCCCGCGCCGTCGATCGGGCCGACCAGCACCACGTCGTACCCCCGGACCGCGCCGCGGGACACCACGTTCGCCACCAGCGAGGGCAGCTGCTCGCCGGCGTCGAAGTCCGTGGTCGCCGCGCTCAGGCTGCTCTGCACGTCGGCGCTGCTGCGGCCGGCCTCCGCGACCGCCGCGTCGACCCGGCTCTCCACCAGCCCGTCGGTGATCTGGCGGGTCAGCGTCCAGCCGACGAGGGTCACCACGAGTGCGGAGAGCACCACCGTGCCGATGACCACGCGGGCCTGGAGCGAGCGCCGCCACAGCCCGGTGGCGGCGCGGAAGGGGTCGACCGCCACGGCGTGCCGCCTAGCCGGCCTTGTAGCCCACGCCGCGGACGGTCACCACGATCTGGGGGTTCTCCGGGTCGTGCTCGATCTTCGACCGCAGCCGCTGCACGTGCACGTTGACCAGCCGGGTGTCGGCGGCGTGCCGGTAGCCCCAGACCTGCTCCAGCAGCACCTCGCGGGTGAAGACCTGCCACGGCTTGCGGGCCAGGCAGACCAACAGGTCGAACTCGAGGGGGGTCAGCGCGATCGGCGTGCCGCCGCGGGTGACCTGGTGGCCGGCGACGTCGATGTCGAGGTCGCCGATGTGCAGCAGCTCGGGGGCGACCTGCTCGTAGGTGCGCACCCGCGCCCGGATCCGGGCGACGAGCTCCTTGGGCTTGAACGGCTTCACGACGTAGTCGTCGGCGCCCGACTCGAGGCCGAGCACGACGTCGACGGTGTCGCTGCGCGCGGTCAGCATCACGATCGGCACGCCGGACTCGGCGCGGATCTCCTTGCAGACGTCGATGCCGTCCTTGCCCGGCAGCATCAGGTCGAGCAGCACCACGTCGGGGCGGAACTCGTGGAAGGCCTGGAGCGCCAGGTCGCCGGAGGCGCAGACCCGTGACTCGAACCCCTCGGTCCGCAGCACGATGGTCAGCATCTCCGCCAGGGCGGCGTCGTCGTCGACGACGAGGACGCGCCCCCGCCCCGCCGGGCTCACCTGCTCACCATGGGCCACCATGCGCCCAGTATGGTCCAGCAGCCACAGCCCGACGGGGAGGTCGGGACGCTCAGTAGCGGTAGTGCTCCGGCTTGTACGGCCCGTTGCGGTCGACGCCGAGGTACGCCGCCTGGTCCTCGGAGAGCTCGGTGAGCCTCACGCCGAGCGCGGCGAGGTGGAGCCGGGCGACCTCCTCGTCGAGGTGCTTGGGCAGCGTGTAGACGCCCACCGGGTAGTCCTCGGTGCGGGTGTACAGCTCGATCTGCGCGAGCACCTGGTTGGTGAACGAGTTCGACATCACGAACGACGGGTGGCCGGTCGCGTTGCCGAGGTTCATCAGCCGGCCCTCGGAGAGCACGATGATCGAGTTGCCGCTCGGGAACGTCCACAGGTCGACCTGCGGCTTGACGTTCTTGCGCACGACGCCGGGGTACGACTCGAGGCCGGCCATGTCGATCTCGTTGTCGAAGTGGCCGATGTTGCCGACGATCGCCTGGTGCTTCATCCGGCTCATCTGGTCGACGGTGACGACGTCCTTGTTGCCGGTCGCGGTGATGATGATGTCCGCGATCGGCAGGACCTCCTCGAGGGTGGAGACCTGGTAGCCGTCCATCGCCGCCTGCAGCGCGCAGATCGGGTCGATCTCGGTGACGATGACCCGGGCGCCCTGGCCGCGCAGCGACTCCGCGCACCCCTTGCCGACGTCGCCGTAGCCGCAGACGACCGCGACCTTGCCGCCGATGAGCACGTCGGTGGCGCGGTTGATGCCGTCGATCAGCGAGTGGCGGCAGCCGTACTTGTTGTCGAACTTGCTCTTGGTGACCGAGTCGTTGACGTTGATCGCCGGGCACAGCAGCGTGCCGGCGCGCATCATCTCGTAGAGCCGGTGGACACCGGTGGTGGTCTCCTCGGTGACGCCCTTGATCTCGTTGGCGACCGCGGTCCAGCGGTTGCCGTCCTCCTCGAGCGACCGGTTGAGCAGCTCGAAGATGACGCGCTGCTCGGTGCTCTCCGCGGTGGCCGGGTCGGGCGCCTTGCCCTCCTTCTCGCTCTTCACCCCGAGGTGGACGAGGAGCGTGGCGTCACCACCGTCGTCGAGGATCATGTTGGCGAACTTGCCGTCCGGCCAGAGCAGGATCTGCTCGGCGCACCACCAGTACTCCTCGAGCGTCTCGCCCTTCCACGCGAACACCGGCACGCCGGCCGGCGCGTCGACGGTGCCCTCGGGGCCGACGACGACCGCGGCCGCGGCGTGGTCCTGGGTCGAGAAGATGTTGCAGGAGGCCCAGCGCACCTCGGCGCCGAGCGCCACCAGGGTCTCGATCAGCACCGCGGTCTGCACCGTCATGTGCAGCGAGCCCGCGATCCGGGCGCCCGCGAGCGGCTTGCTGGTGCCGTAGCGCTCCCGCATCGCCATCAGGCCGGGCATCTCGTTCTCGGCCAGGGTGATCTCGGTGCGGCCGAAGTCGGCCAGCGACAGGTCGGCGACCTTGTAGTCCATGCGTTTCCTCACGTGAGCTGGATGTGTCAGCGGGCGCGTCTGCGCTCCTCCGGGGTCTCCCGCGCGTGACGGGGGCCAATCTACCCGTGCGCGCCGTGACCCCCACGTCGCGGCACGAGGTGGAGCACGGTGACCACCACCGCGCCGACGAGGACCCCCACGACCGCGGACGCGGCGGTGTTGGTCAGCCACCCCAGCACGCCGCCGACGCCGGAGACTGCGTGGTGCACCTCCTCCTCGAGGTGGTGCACGAGCTCGTAGGGGGCGTGCCAGCCGAGGTCGTCGGTGCCGACGAGCAGGATGTGGCCGCCGACCCAGAGCATCGCGGCGACGCCGACCACGGAGAGCACCTTGAGCAGGATCGGCATCCCCTTGACCAGCCCGCGGCCCACCTTCTGCGCTGCGGCGGAGGAGCGCTCGGCGAGGTGCAGCCCGACGTCGTCCATCTTCACGATCAGCCCGACCGCGCCGTACACGAGGATCGTGATTCCGATCGCGACCGCGACGAGGATCAGGGCCCGCGAGACGAACGGCTCGCTGCTGACCTCGTTGAGCGCGATCACCATGATCTCGGCCGACAGGATGAAGTCGGTGCGGACCGCACCGGACACCACGGTGTCCTCCGACGGCGGCTCGGCCTCGGTCGCCGGGGCGTGCGGGTTCTCCTCGCCCTTGTGCCGGTGCAGCGCCTCCCACAGCTTCTCGGCGCCCTCGAAGCAGAGGTACGTCGCGCCCAGCATCAGCAACGGGGTGATCAGCCAGTCGGCGAACTGGCTGAGGAGCAGGATCGCGGGGAGGATGAGGAACAGCTTGTTGCGCAGCGAGCCGAGGGCGATCCTCTTGATGATCGGCAGCTCGCGCTCGGCGGTCACGCCGTGGACGTACTGCGGGGTGACCGCGGTGTCGTCGACCACGACGCCGGCGGACTTGAGGCTCGCGCGCCCCGCGGCCGCGCCGATGTCGTCGACGGAGGCGGCCGCCAGCTTCGCGAGGGCGGCGACGTCGTCGAGGAGCCCGAACAGCCCGGCGCTCATGCGACCACCGCCCGCTGCAGGCCGAGCCCGAGGTACGTCGCCGCGTAGCGACCGTGGTTGAGCAGCGCGGCGTAGCAGGCGATCTCCGACGGCGCGGTGCACGAGATCGTCTCGACCCTCACCTGCCGCTCGTCGGCGGTGGCGCGGAGCCGGCCACGCTGCTCGCGGACCGTGGGGTCGTCGCTGCCGTCGTCGAGGACCACCAGCGCGGGGCGGAGCTCGGTCGGCTCGCCGTCGGCGTCGGCGAAGGGGTCGTCGAAGACGTCACGCAGCGTCGCGGAAGCGATCACCGGGAGGAGGTGCTCGGCGTCGCCGGCCAAGGAGGTGCGGCCGCTGGCCCGGCGTACGGACTCGGCGATGCGACGCGCCGCACGCGCCGCCAGCACCGAGCCGCCCCAGAAGAGCGGGGTGGCGTCGGCGAGCGCGATCGCGAGCATCTTCGCGGGGTTCACCGCGAGGTCGCGGTGCGGCGAGCAGGAGACCGCGACGTCGTCGAGCGCCTTGGCGACCTCGTCGGCGTCGGTGGCGGGACCGAGGTCGACCCGGGAGAGGTACTGCAGCACGACCACCGCGACCGCGAGCTGGTCGCGGGAGCTGGTCGGCAGGACGGTCGCGTGCCGCCCCACGGCGTGCTCGGCGACCAGCGAGCCGGCCGGACAGGCCGCGACGACCTGGCACCCCCGGCGGACCGCCTCGGCGACCGCGCTCGCGCTGCCCCGGTCGGAGCCCTCCGGCGACAGCACCACGACGAGGTCGAGGCTGCCGGCCCAGCCGGGGAGCCCGGCGTGCGGCCAGGCGACGAACGGCACCGGGCACGACGGCTCGAGGACCGCCCGCAGCAGCCGGGAGTCGGGGCCGGCGGCGACCACGGCGCGCGGCCGGTCGTCCTGCGCGGTCCGGACGGCCACGTCGATGGCGTCGGCGACCTCGGCCGCCTCGCGACGCACCCGCGCGCCCGCCTCGGCGAGCGGGCGGAGGGCCAGGTCACCACGGAGCAGCGCGTCCTGGTCGTCCAGGAGCGACTCGTCGAACCAGTCGGCCATCAGGTCAGCCCCGGTTGCCGCTGGGACCGCCGACCGCCTCGTCGACGAGCAGCACCGGCACCCCGTTGCGCACCGGGTAGCGCCGCTCGCAGGCGGTGCACACCAGCTCGCCGGTCGTACCCTCCCCCGGGTCGGCGAAGGTGCCCTTGCAGGCCGGGCAGCGCAGCAGCTCGAGGAGCCGCTCGTCGATGGTCATGCGTCGCTCCTGATGATCTCCAGCACCCTGTCCCGCAGGGCGCCCATGCTCCGGTCGTCGGCCGCCTCCGCGTTGAGCCGCAGCAGCGGCTCGGTGTTCGACGCGCGGACGTTGAACCACCAGTCGTCGTGGACCACGCTCAGCCCGTCGAGGTGGTCCACGGTCACTCCTGGCTGGCCGCCGAACTGCTCCTCGAGCCGGCGCAGCACCGCGGCCTGGTCGGCGACGGTGGAGTTGATCTCGCCGCTCGCCGAGAAGCGGGAGTACTCCTCCAGCAACCCGCTGAGCGGCCGCTCCTGCTCGGCGAGCGCCGCCAGGGTGTGCAGCGCGGCGAGCATCCCGGAGTCGGCGCGCCAGAAGTCGCGGAAGTAGAAGTGGCCGGAGTGCTCGCCGCCGAACACCGCGTCGGTCTCCGCCATCGTCGCCTTGATGTAGGAGTGTCCGACCCGGGTCCGGACCGGCCGGCCCCCGCGCTCGACGACGATCTCGGGCACCGCCCGGCTGGTGATCAGGTTGTGGATCACCGTCGCCCCGGGCTCCTTCGCGAGCTCGCGGGAGGCGATGAGCGCGGTCAGCACGCTGGGGCTCACCAGCTCGCCGCGCTCGTCGACCAGGAAGCAGCGGTCGGCGTCGCCGTCGAAGGCGAGCCCCACGTCGGCGCCGTGCTCGCGGACCGCCGCCTGCAGGTCGCGGAGGTTCTCGGGCTCGATGGGGTTGGCCTCGTGGTTCGGGAAGGTGCCGTCGAGCTCGTAGTAGAGCGCGACCACGTCGAGGTCGAGCGGGCCGAGCACGGCGGGGGCGGTGTGCCCGGCCATCCCGTTGCCGGCGTCGACGACCACCTTCAGGCGCCGGCCGCGGACCGGCGCCAGGTCGCGGAGGTAGGCCGCGTAGTCCTCCAGCACGTCCTGGGACGAGACCGTCCCGGGGCGCTCGGCGGTCCGCAGCTCGCCCTTCGCGACCAGCGCCTTGACGTCCTGCAGCCCGGTGTCGGTGCCGACCGGGGCGGCATGGGCGCGGCAGAGCTTGATGCCGTTGTACTGAGCCGGGTTGTGGCTCGCGGTGAACATCGCGCCGGGGACGCCGAGGTGGCCGGAGGCGAAGTAGAGCTGGTCGGTGGAGGCGAGCCCGATCATGGTGACGTCGGCCCCCGCCTGCGCGGCGCCCTCGGCGAAGGCGGCCGCCATCGACGGGCTGGAGGGGCGCATGTCGTGGCCGACGACCACGCGCTCCGCGCCGAGCACCTGGACGAACGCGTTGCCGACGGCACGGGCGAGCTCGTCGTCGAGCTGGTCGGGCACGGTCCCACGGACGTCGTAGGCCTTGAAGATCGTGTCGAGGTTGTCGGACCCCGTGGTCGCCGGCATGGGCGGAAATCTACTCCGTGCCGCGAAGCACCCTCAGGTGGCCGCGACGCCCGGTCTCGCGGGGCTGCACCGGCTCCTGCCGGGCCGCTTCCCGGACGGCGTCGGCGAGCGCGAGCAGGTCGTCGCTGCTCGGTCCGAGCGAGTCGGGGTCCGGCGCGAGCCGGAGGACCTCCCAGCCGCGGGGGGCCGAGAGCCGCTCCGAGTGCTCGTCGCACAGGTCGTAGGCATGGGGCTCGGCGTAGGTCGCGAGCGGACCGAGGACGGCGGTCTGGTCGCCGTACACGTAGGTCAACGTGGCGACCGCGGGCCGCCGGCAGGCGGTGCGGGAGCAGCGGCGGACGGGACTCACGGGGTGACCGTACCGCTCGACAGGGGGCGTCGCGGCTAGGCTCGCCACATGGTCGACAGTCCGCCCCGCTCCGGCCGGCGCCGCGACCGGCGAGGACGTGGCGCACGCGGCGGAGCAGTGCTCCCCGGGCCGCTGACGCCGCGCGGGGTGCCACGCAGCCGGACGCCGCGGGAGCGGTTCGACGGGTTCGTGCTGGAGGCGGTCACCGCCCTCGAGGAGCGGTGGTCCGAGGAGCTCGGGGCGGTCGAGTTCGCGGTGGAGGAGACGCCGGTGCTGCCCGACGACTGGGCGGCCTCCACGGTCCCGCTCGCCTCGCTCGTCGAGGGGTCGCGAGGGGCCGCGCGGCGGTTGGTGCTCTACCGGCGGCCGATCGAGCTGCGCGCCGACGGACCGGCCGAGCTCGGCGCGCTCGTCTACACGGTGCTCGTCGAGCAGGTGGCCGAGCTGCTGGGGCGCACCCCGGAGGAGATCGACCCCCGCTACGAGCCCGAGTGACCGGCTAGACGGCCCGCTTCTTCAGCTTGCGCCGCTCGCGCTCGGACATGCCGCCCCAGATCCCGAAGCGCTCGTCGTTCTGCAAGGCGTACTCGAGGCACTCGTCGCGCACCTCGCACGTCAGGCAGACCCGCTTCGCCTCCCGGGTGGAACCACCCTTCTCGGGGAAGAACGCCTCGGGGTCGGTCTGCGCACAGAGCGCACGCTCCTGCCACCCGAGCTCTTCGACTTCTCCGTCCAGCACGAACAGTTCACGCATGGTCCTCGCCCTTTCGACCCGTGAGACCCTGACGGATCCCCATCAACTGCGGTGGTGCATCCTCGGTGGAACCCGCGGTGCGGGCTGACGGTCCGTCGCAAGGAGCTCGGGGAAGCGAGAGGGCCGACGCTGCAAACCTTGACACCGGGGAGTACTGCGATGACTTGCGCCCTTCGTCCTTCTCGCACCTTTCCCGAGTTGTGTGCGGTCCGAGACGAATGACACTGCTGGAATTACATGCCTGTCGCAGCCGGGAAGTCAAGCCCTGGTCTGCTATATCCACGCCCGATCCCCGCCCGATCCCCCGCCCGAGTCCCCTTGGAGAGGCTGCTATGACCATCCCGGCTCCCCACGGCCCCGCCGCCGACGGCGTGCGCAGGATCACGGTGCTCTCCGGCGGCTACGGCGGCGCGAAGTTCGTCCAGGGGCTGCTGGCCCTGGTCCGCGAGCGCCCCGAGCCGGTCGAGGTGACGGTGGTGGCGAACACCGCCGACGACCTCTGGCTGCACGGGTTGAAGGTCTGTCCGGACCTCGACACGGTGATGTACACCCTCGGCGGCGGCCTCGACACCGACCGCGGCTGGGGGCGGCGCGAGGAGACCTGGAGCGTCAAGCAGGAGCTCGAGGCGTACGGCGTGGAGCCCACCTGGTTCGGGCTGGGAGACCGTGACGTGGCCACCCACCTGGTCCGCACCGAGATGCTCGAGGCGGGCTACCCGCTCTCCGCGGTCACCGAGGCGCTCTGCCGGCGGTGGCAGCCCGGCGTGCGGCTGCTGCCGATGACCGACGACCGGGTCGAGACCCACATCGTCGTCGACGACCCCGACCAGCCCTCGGGGCAGCGTGCGGTCCACTTCCAGGAGTACTGGGTGCGGCTGCGGGCCGAGGTCCCCGCCCGTGCGGTGGTGGTGGTCGGGCTCGACAAGGCGACGCCCGGCCCGGGTGTGGTGGACGCGCTGCTCGACGCCGACGTCGTCCTGGTGCCCCCGTCCAACCCGGTCGTCTCGGTCGGCACCGTCCTCGGGGTGCCCGGCGTGAGGGACGCGCTGCGCGAGACCGGCGCGCCCGTGGTGGGGCTCTCCCCGATCATCGGCGGCCACCACCTGCGCGGGATGGCCGAGCAGCTCCTCACCGCGCTCGACGTGGAGGTGTCGGCGGCCGGCGTCGCCGAGCACTACGGCGCGCGGACCGCCGGCGGGGTCCTCGACGGCTGGCTGGTCGACAGCACCGACGCGGACGCGGTCGACCGGCTGCGGGGCGCCGGCATCCGGTGTGAGGCGGTCCCGCTGCTGATGACCGACGTGCGGGCCACTGCCGCGATGGCGGAGGCGGCGCTCGGGCTGGCGGCCCGGTGAGCGGCTTCGAGGTCCTGCCCGTCACCGGCGTCGGCGAGGTGGGCCCGGACGCCGACCTGGCCCGGATCCTCCTCGACCATGCCGAGCTGCGCGACGGCGACGTGCTCGTGGTGACGAGCAAGGTGGTCGCCAAGGCCGAGGGACAGACCGTCCGGGGCGAGCGCGAGGAGCTGCTCGCCTCCGAGACCGACCGGGTGGTGGCCCGGCGCGGTCCGACCACCATCGTGCGCACCCACCACGGCCTCGTCATGGCCGCCGCCGGCATCGACGCCTCCAACACCGCCCCCGGCACCGTGGTGCTCCTCCCCCGCGACCCCGACGGGTCCGCCCGGGCCCTGCGCGACCGGCTCGCCGAGCTCGGCGGGGTCTGGGTCGCGGTGGTGGTCAGCGACACCAGCGGCCGGGCCTGGCGCCACGGCCAGACCGACATCGCCGTCGGCGCCGCGGGGCTCGTGGTCCTCGACGACCACGCCGGCCGCACCGACCCCTACGGCAACCCGCTCGTGGTCACCGCCCCCGCCCTCGCCGACGAGCTGGCCGGCGCCGCCGACCTGGCCACCGGGAAGACCTCCGGCTCGCCCGCCGCGGTCGTGCGCGGCCTGGCGCACCTCGTGCTGCCGGCCGACGACCACGGCGCGGGTGCCTCGGCCCTGGTCCGCGAGGAGGAGGCCGACCTCTTCGGCTACGGGGCTCGCGAGGCGGTCCTCCGCGCGCTGGACGCCGACCCCTCGGCGGCGAGGGGGTTCGGTGCGCCGGCCACCCCCGAGGAGCTGGTCGCCGCGCTCGCCGCGGCGCTCGGTCACGGCCCCGTCGTACGACGTGAGGGCGAGGGGGTCGTCGTCACCCTCCCCGGGGCCGACCCTCGGGCGCTGGGGCGGCTCGAGGAGCGGTCGCACGTCGTCGCACGGGCCCACCGGTGGCGTCCCGCGGACGGCACCGCCACGTCCGGGGAGGACCGCGTCCTCCGGTTCGCCCACCTCCTTTCGTAGACTCCGCCCCGTGGCCAAGCCCAAGAAGGACGACCGCCGAGCCGTCGTCGAGCAGATGCGCCGGGAGCAGCAGCGCAAGGAGCGACGGCAGGGGTTCCTGATCGTCGGGTCCGCCGTCCTGGTGGGAGCGGTGATCCTCGGGTTCGCCGGCTGGCAGATCTGGAAGGCCGGCGAGGACGGCGGCAGCTCGAACCTCGCCTCCCTCGGGGTCGCCGCGGGCGAGGCCGGGTGCCAGGACGTCAAGGTGGAGGACGCCGTCGAGGGTGCCTCGGACCACCGTGACGAGGGCGAGAAGATCCTCTACGACGCGGCGCCGCCGGCGGCCGGACCGCACTGGGGGCAGTTCCTGCTGACCAACCAGATCCGGCCGTTCTGGACCACCGACGACCGGCCGCCGGTCGAGCGGCTGGTGCACAGCCTCGAGCACGGCCACACGATCCTCTGGTACGACGAGACGATCGCCGAGGACTACGAGGCGCTCGAGCAGGTCGAGGACGTGGCCGAGGCCGCGGCGAAGAACGAGGACGCCGAGGGCAAGTTCATGGCCGCCCCGTGGACCGGCGACGACGGCGAGGCGTTCCCCGAGGGCACCCACCTGGCCCTCACCCACTGGTCCGTCGGCGGCGACGGCGACCCGTCCGGCGACCAGCAGGGCGTCTGGCAGTACTGCGAGCAGGTCAGCGGCGAGGTCGTGGAGGACTTCGTCGCGGAGTACCCGCGGAGCGACGCCCCGGAGCCGAACGCCCCGTGATCCATGGGTGAGGCCCTGGCCCTCCTGGGGGTCTCGGTGGCCTCGGCGCTGATCCCGGTCATCAACCTGGAGGTCTACCTCATCGGGCTGTCGGCGCTCGCCGACGACGACCGGCTGTGGTACCTCGCCGCGGTCGGCGGGCTGGGCCAGCTCCTCGGCAAGATCGTCTGGTACTACCTCGGCGCCAACGCGCTGCGCTGGGGGTGGGTGCGCAAGAAGATGGAGAACCCGAAGGCGCAGGCGAAGCTCGAGCTCTGGCAGCGCCGCACGCAGGAGCGCCCGCTGCTGGGCGCGGGGCTCCTGGTCGTCTCGGGGTTCTCGGGGTTCCCGCCCTTCGCCGTGGTGGCGGTGCTCGCCGGGCAGCTGAGGATGAACCTCGTGGTGTTCGTCGTCGGCACGATGGTCTCGCGCACGCTGCGCTTCGCGGTCTTCCTGTACGCCGGCAAGGAGGCGTTCGACCTCCTGCCGGGGCTGGGGTTCTGACGGGGCCGGCGGGTCAGCCCGGGAGCCACTCCACGCCGCACTCGACGCGGGTCCCGCCCTCCGGCTTGCCCTCCTCGGGGACCACCGCCTCGTCCCCGAGCGCCACCTCGCGCAGGACCGCGCGGTCGCCGACGACGGCGCCGGGGCCGAGCACCGAGTCCTCCACGACCGCGCCGGCACCGACCCGGGCGCCGGGCATCAGCACCGAGCCGCGGACCGCCGCGCCCTCCCCGACGAACGCACCGGCCAGCACGGACGAGCCGAGCCCGACCGCGCCCTGCACCTCCGCGTCCGGCGCGACCAGCACGCCGTCGGCGGGCGGCGTGACCGCCGGCGTCGGGGCCACGCCGGTGACGACGTCGCGGGACGCCTCGACGAGCGCCTGCGGGTTGCCCACGTCGCGCCAGTACGCCGACTCGACGTGGCCCACGACGAGGGCGCCGGAGGCGACCAGCTCGGGGAACGTCTCGCGCTCGACCGAGACCACCCGGCCGGCCGGGATGCGGTCGACGACCCGGCGGCGGAAGACGTAGCAGCCGGCGTTGACCTGGTTGGTCACCGGCTCGTCCGACTTCTCGACGAAGGCGAGCACCCGTCCTTCGGGGTCGGTGGGGACGCACCCGAAGGCGCGTGCGTCCGGGACCTCCACGAGGTGCAGCGAGACGTCGACCACCCGGCCGTCGCGCGGCCGCTCGAAGTCGGCGAGCTGTGCGGCGAGGTCGTGGCCGGAGAGCACGTCGCCGTTGAGGACGACCACTGCCCCCTCGGGGTCGTCGCCGAGCGCGCCGGCGACGTTGCGGATCGCCCCTGCGGTGCCGAGCGGCTCGCCCTCGGTGACGTAGGTCAGCCGCACACCGAACCTCTCCCCGCGGCCGAGCACCGGCTCGAAGAGCTCCGCGTGGTAGGAGGTGGCGAGCACGACGTGCTCGACGCCGGCGGCGGCCAGCTTGGTGATCTGGTGCTCGAGGAAGGGCACTCCCCCGACCTCGAGCAGGTGCTTGGGACGACGCTCCGTGAGCGGGAGCATGCGGGTGCCGAATCCCCCGGCGACGATGACTGCCTCCACCGCGCCATCCTCGCACCCGGCACCTAGGGTGGCCCGGTGGCACACGAGACCTTCCCCGACGCCCTCGCCGCGGCGCTCGCCCGCACGCCCGGACGGCCGCTGGTCACCTTCTACGACGACGCGACCGGCGAGCGGGTCGAGCTGTCGGTGACGACGTACGCCAACTGGGTCGCGAAGACCGCCGGGCTGCTGCAGGACGAGCTGTTCGTCGAGCGCGGCTCGACCGTGCTCATCGACCTGCCGACCCACTGGCTGGGACCGGTCTGGCTCGGCGCGGCGTGGAGCGTCGGTGCCGCGGTGACCGACGACGGGACGGTGGACGGGGTCGATCTGGTGGTCTGCGGCCCGGACACCGTCGCCGCCCACGCTTCGGGCGAGGCGCCGGTCGTCGCGCTCTCCCTCCTCCCCATGGGTACGGCGTTCCGCCACCCGCTCCCCGCCGGCGTCGTGGACTACGGCCGCGTGGTGTGGGGCCAGCCCGACGCGTTCTTCCCCGACGAGCCGCCCGAGCCGGACGACGTGGCCTGGCGCGACGACTCGGGAGCCCGGACGCAACGCGACCTGCTGGCCGCCGTGCCCGGCGAGGGCGACGAGCCCCGGCTCCTCACCGACACCAACCCGTCCACCGCCGCGGGGTTGGAGACCCTGCTCGGCCCCCTCCTCGCCGGCGGCGGCACGGTGTGGGTCCGACACGCGGACCCCGACGGCTGGGATCGCCGGGCCGCCGCTGAGCAGGCGACCCGGGTGCTCCGCGATCAGCCGAGGTCGTAGCGGTCGAACCCGGTCCCGATGATCCGTCGCGGGCCGAACCCGTTCGCCTGGCCGCGGAGCAGGAAGAGGTCCCCACCGGAGCGGGCCCGCACGACGAGGTCGCTCCGGCCGTCGCCGTCCAGGTCGCCGAGGCCGCGCAGCCAGTCGTAGCGCTTCAGGTTCTTCGCCACCTGGACCGCCTTGCCGCCGTCCCGGGGAACGAACCACAGGGTGCCGTTCTTCCGGCGGAAGCCGAGGTCGGGGAACTTGTCGCCGTCCCAGAGCCCGAGGTTCACCAGCCCGGTCGGCTTGAAGTCGACCGACAGGTCGGTGGTGGTCCGGAACCGTCCGGTGCCGTTGCCGTGGAAGATCCGGTAGGTGCCGGCCTGCTTCCC
Source organism: Nocardioides caldifontis (assembly GCF_008087345.1). Taxonomy (GTDB): domain Bacteria; phylum Actinomycetota; class Actinomycetes; order Propionibacteriales; family Nocardioidaceae; genus Marmoricola_A; species Marmoricola_A caldifontis. Next base: position 189,733 of record NZ_ML701735.1, read on the forward strand.
GGCCAGGTCGGGCTTGCCGTCACCCGTGACGTCGCCGACCGCGGTGACGTGCTTGACGCTCTTCCACGCCGAACCGCCGATGAGCACCGGGGCCGCGAGCTTGCCGTTCGCCTGACCCGCGCGCAGGTGGAGCTCGCCGGACGAGGCGTCGCGGGTGACCACGTCGCCACGGCCGTCGCCGTTCCAGTCGCCGGCGTTGAGCACGAGGTCGGTCCCCGGGAGCGCGGCACCGGTGTCCACGACGCCGCGGAGGTTGGTGCGGCCGTTGTGGGCGAAGACCGAGAGCCGGCCACCGGCCAGGGCGACCATGTCCGGGTGCTTGGAGCCGGTCAGCTGGCCGGCGAGCCCGATCCAGCGGGCCGACACGAAGCCGTTCCAGCCGCCGAGCCGGGCCTTGAGCCCGCCGGCACCGTCGCCGGGGAACACGTAGACCAGGCCGTTGCCGGCAGCACGGACGATCAGGTCGGGACGGCCGTCGCCGGTGGCGTCGCCGCGCCCGGCGACCAGGTCGTAGCCGGAGAAGCTGCCCGGGAGCGCGACCGGCTTGCCGATCCCCTTGGCGGTGCCGGGGACGAGCCACAGCGTGGCGCCCGAGCGGGCCACGAGGTCCGGCCGGCCGTCGCCGGTGAGGTCGCCCACGCCGACGGTGAGGTCGTAGCGGCGCCAGTCGGTCGACAGCACCTTGATCGCTCCGAAGCTGCCGCCGCCGCGGCCGGGGATCAGGACGAGCCGCTTGTTCGCGGTGCGCCGCCCGACGAGGTCGACGTGGCCGTCGCCGTTCATGTCGCCGACGCCGGTCAGCTGGTCGAGCTTGTTGAACCGGGTGTAGACGTGGCCGGCGGGGCGCAGCGCGCCGCCCTTGGTGACCCGGAAGTCCCGCGCCTTCTTCGTCGCGCCGGAGCGGGCGATCACCTCGATCGCGCCGTCGCCGTCGATGTCACCGGGGACCGCCACGAGGTCGGTCCGGTTCCAGTCGGAGACCGCGACGGTGCCGCTGCCGGCGAAGCCGAGCTGGCCACCGGTAGGGACGATCACGACGTTCTTGGTGGCGGCGTCGCGGACCACGAGGTCCGGCCAGCCGGTGGCCGCGAGGTCGCCGGAGAGCGGGGTGCCGGTGGTCGGCTTCGGGGGCTCTTCCGGCTCGGGCGCCGGCTTGGGCGGCGTGCCGGTCTTCTGGATCTTGGCGGCCAGCTTGCGGATCTGCGGCAGCTCGGCGTAGAGGTACCGGCCCGGGCAGGCGGTCGACCCGGCGTCGCGGTGGCCGTTGATCGCCTGGAAGTAGCGGCTGGTGACGAAGACCCGGGTGGCGGAGGCGTCGACCCCGTGCTTGCCGAGCTTCCAGGCCATCAGCGCGGCGTACGCCTCGATCATCGCCTTCGTGGGGCGGGCGGTCTCGAAGTTGCCGATCGCCGACATCGCGAAAGAATCGTCGTTGTAGCCCAGGGTGTGGGCGCCCACGACGGGCTTGCCGACGCCGCCGGCGCGCCCCTCCCAGATCCGGCCGAAACGGTCGACGAGGAAGTTGTAGCCGACGTCGCTCCAGCCGCGGCTCTTGGTGTGGTACGCGTAGATGCCGCGCAGGATCGCCGGCACGTCGTCGCGGCTGTAGTCGTTGGCGTTGACGGTGTGGTGCACGAAGCCGGCGTGGATCTCGCCGTACCGCAGCGAGCCCTTGTCGCGGAGCCGCTCGTCGGCGCCCCACTGCGAGCGGGAGAAGATCTTCGGCCGCGGCGCCGAGAGCTTCTTCGCGCTGAGCTCGATGTCGCCCTCACCGCTGCTCTCGTGACCGGCGGTCGTCGCCGTGGCGTCGATCTCCGGGGGCTCCTCGGCGCTCTGGCTGTCCTCGCCCGGGTCGACCAGGTCGACCGACATGCCGCGCGGCGTGACGCCGCCTCGGCTGGTCGCCCGGACCTGGACGCGGTCGACGTCGCCGACCACGACCGGCTCGGTCCCGGAGCGGACCTCGCGGCCGTCCTCGACCTCGTCCGCGTCGGCGCCGTGCTCGGCGTCGTAGTGCATCTCCTGCCACGCCGACCACCCGCCGTCGGTCTGCGTGCGGATGGAGAACGCGACGTCCTCCTCCGACAGCTTCTGGCGACCGTCCCAGGTGACGCCGACGGTGGCGTAGCCGGTGACCTTCTCGGCCTTGCTGAAGACCACGATCTCCTGCGGGGAGTCGTCCTGGGTGGAAGACTTCTCCTGCACCCGGCTCTGCCGGGTCGGTTCCGCGGAACGCTCGTGGGTGAGGGCCACCTCGCGCACGGTCGGCTCGACGGGGCGGGTCGGGACGACCGACCGGTCCTCGGGAGCAGCCTGGGAACCAGTGGAGTGCTGGGTCACGGGCTGGGTCGACGGCTGGGTCCGCACACCGACCGGCGGCTGGATGTCCAGCACCACGACGCCCGCCGCCGAGACGGCCACGACGCCCACGACGGCAACCGCGGAGACCTGCTGGCACAGGGTCACGAACAGGTTTTTGGACTTGGGCAAGAGGGTGCTCCCAGCGCGTCAGTCATTCACAGACGCCACAACTTTCACACCCGTCACGCATGCCCGCAATGAGTTCGCACGAACTACACGACTGTATTTTGTCGGAGCTACCAGAATTACACCGGTGTAGTTTCCGCGGCGGAGCGCCCGTCAGATCTCGGCGCCGAGCTCCGAGTCGTTCTCGTCGTCGTCCTGCTCGTTCTCGGAGGAGACATCGTCACCGTCGTCGTCGTACTTGAGGTAGCGGATGCCCTCCTTGACCGGGCCGTCGAAGCCGAGCCGGCCGTTCTCGAGGACCAGGACCCGGTCGCACATCCGCTTCACCGAGCCGGCGGCGTGGCTGACGTAGAACAGCGTCCGCCCGTCCTTGCGGATCTCCTCCATGCGGGCCAGGCACTTGCGCTTGAAGGGCTTGTCCCCCACCGCCAGCACCTCGTCGACGAGGAAGATGTCGCTGTCGGTGTGCACCGCGACCGCGAACCCGAGCCGGGAGAACATCCCGGACGAGTAGGCGCCGACCGGGGTGTCGAGGAACTTGCCGATGTCGGCGAACTCGATGATGTCGTCGAACTTGCGGTTGGTCTCCGCCTCGCTCATCCCGAGGATCGCGGCGTTGAGGTAGATGTTCTCCCGGCCGGTGAGCTGCGGGTGGAACCCGGCGCCGGTGGCGATCAGCCCCGCGATGCGCCCCCGGGTCAGCACCTCGCCCTCGTCGGGGCGCATCACGCCGTTGATCAGCTTGAGCAGGGTGGACTTCCCGGAGCCGTTGAGCCCCATGAGCCCGATCGACTCGCCCTGCTCGACGGTGAAGGAGACGTCGTCGAGCGCCAGGAAGGTGTCGCTGAGGTCCTGCCCCTTCACCAGCGCCACCGTCATCTGCTTGAGGGTGCGGTGGTAGCGCATCGTGAACCGCTTGCTGACGCCGCGGACGACGATCGACTCGGTGCTGCTCATAGGCCGCTCACAACCGCTCCGCGAACTTGTTCTCCAGCCGGGTGAAGACCAGCTGGGCGACGACCAGGACGACCAGGGCTGCCGCGAGGTGACCGAACCCGATCAGGAACAGGTGGTCGGGGATGTGGTGCTCGATCGTCTCGGTGGGATCGTCCGTGGTGCCCACCCAGAAGCAGCGCTGCACGAGCAGGACCACCTCGGCCAGGGGGTTGAGCAGGTAGTAGTCGGCGAAGTCGCGGAACCGCTGCTCGACCATGCTGTAGGGGTAGATCATCGGGACCGAGAAGGTCACGAAGATCGTCAACGTGTTCACCACGTTGCCGAAGTCGCGGAAGAACACGTTGGCCGCGCTGAAGAGCAGCGCCAGGGCCGTGCCCAGCACCGCGCAGATCACGAAGCCGAGCAGCCCGGCCATCACCCCGACGAGGTCGGGGGTCCAGCCCACCGCGACGCAGGCGACCGTGAGGATCACCAGCCCCGGCACCACGTGGAACGCCGAGACCAGCATCGAGGCGACCGGGAACATCTCCCGCGGCATCGCCATCTTCCGGACGAGCGCCTTGTTCTTGATGATCGAGCGGGTGCCGGCGTTGAACGACTCGGTGAAGAAGTGCACGAAGACGATGCCGGCGAACATGTGCACGCCGAAGACCTCGACCTCGTCGTGGAGCCCGAGGATGCCGCCGATGACGAAGAAGTACATCGCGAACCGGACGGCCGGCTGCACGTAGGACCAGAACAGCCCGAGGAACGACCCGCTGTAGCGGCCCTGGATCTCCTTGCGGACCAGCAGCCGCAGCAGGTAGCGGCGGCGGAAGACGTCGAGCAGGCCGCCGTTGGCGCCCGGAGGCGCCAACGGTGCGTCGGGGACGGTGGCCGGGTCGACGGTGTGGGGAACCGGGACTCGGATCACCCGGCGTCACCACCGGTCGCCTTGAAGGTCTGCTCCCAGGTGTCGGGGGCGGTGATCTCGGCGAGCGCCGCGCGGTACTGCGCGGCCAGCCGCGGCCACTCGCGCAGCAGCCGCTGATGGATCTCGACCGTCCGCTTGAGCAGGTCGCGGTAGAGCTCCGGGTCGCGCTGGTAGAGCGCCGCCGAGGTCCCGTCGGGCATCGACACGACGGCCGCGTCGTAGCGGGCGAGCCGGAACCACTTGGCGTCCATCGCCTGCACCTCGGACTCCGGGTACTTCTTGGCGAGGTCGCGCACGGGCCGCAGCTGGCGCAGCGGCGCCAGTCCGGCGGTCAGCATCATCCCGAAGCGGCCCGGCAGCACGGCGTCGTCGCGCCCCTTCCGCGGCGGCTTCTTCCGGCGTACGGGCGGGAACGCGTCCGGGTCCGCCTGGAGCTGGGCGTCGGAGAACTGCTTGGTCACCGCCCGGATCTCCGGGAGCGTGGTGCCGAGCGTCTCGTGGAGCTTGTGCGGCCCCTCGAGCACCGCCTCGAGCGCTCGGTGGCGCAGCACCACGGTGGAGTACTGCATCGAGACCAGGTGCTTGATCTGGTGGTTCAGGCTCTCGCGGACCATGCGCCCGCCCCGGTCGTAGGGCGAGTGGAGCAGCGCGGCGATGAACCGGTTGCGCTGGTGGAAGTAGGACTGCCAGTCGAGCGCGTCGTTCTTGTCGGTCCACGGCACGTGCCAGACCGCGGCGCCCGGGAAGGTCACCGTCGGGTACCCCGCCGCCTTGGCCCGCAGGCCGTACTCCGAGTCGTCCCACTTGATGAAGACCGGCAGGCTCAGCCCGATCTCCTCGAGCAGCTGCACCGGGATCAGGCACATGAACCAGCCGTTGTAGTCCACGTCGACCCGGCGGTGCATCCAGCGCGCGGAGCGCAGGTTGCGGACGTCGAAGTCCCAGTCGTTGAAGACGCCGGGCGCCGACTGCCACCAGAACCGCCACGGCTGGACGACCTCGCCGAAGCTGTGCAGCCGCGACTTGGCGTAGAGGCTGAACATGTGGCCGCCGACGATCGTCGGGCGGCGGGCGAGGTCGGCGAAGGTGACCGCCCGGATGATCCCCTCGGGCTCGCAGACGACGTCGTCGTCCATGCACATGAAGTACGTCGCGGTGCCGCGGCGCAGCGTCTCGAGCTGGCCGCGGGCGTACCCTCCGGAGCCACCGAGGTTCGCCTGGTCGATGACCCGGAGCCGGTCGCCGAGGAGCTCGGCGGCCTCGGCGAACACCGGGGAGTCGACGACCTTCTTGGTGCCCTGCTCGACGACGAGCACCTCGTCGAGGTAGCGCTCGAGGTCGTCGTCCTCGCCGAGCTGGCGCAGCAGCTTGGCGCAGAAGTCCGGGCGGTTCATCGTGGTGATGCCGACCGTGGTGGTGCCGTGGGCGGCCCGGTCGACCGGCACCTCGGCCGTCCACTCCGCGCTCGCGACGACCACGTCCTCGTCGCCGGCCACGACGTCGTACCAGTACCAGCCGCCGTCGACGAAGGGCTTCAGCGTCAGGTCGAAGCTGAAGGTGCCGACCGGGCCGTCGGTGGTGGCCGCGTCGACGCGCTGGGAGCGGCCGTTGGCGGTGGACCGGTAGACGATGACGGTCGCGCCCTCGCCCTCGACCTCCAGCGTCAAGGTGACCTCGGGGACGACGGTCCAGCGGCGCCAGTAGCTCGCCGGGAACGCGTTGAAGTAGGTGCCGAACGATACCCGCTCCCCCGTCGGGATCCGGAACCGGTGGCGGCTCTCCACCTGGTCGGGGTGGACCGCGTGGCCCTCGGGAGTCGGCGTCTGCATCGAGATCTCGAGCGCGAGCTGCGCGCTGCGGTCGAGCCCCCCGCCGGTGCGGTCCGCGTCGAGGGCGGCCGGCGCGGTGTCGACGTACAGGCTGAGGATGTCGAGGTCGCGACCGAGCGGCATGATCTGGCGCTGCAGCAGCCGCGTGGTGGTCACCTCGTCCGGCAGCGTCTCGGTGGTGCTGGCGGTCATGAGTCGATGCCTCCGCTCGTCAAAGGCTCGCCCGACGCGAAGTGCGGCTTGAGCCGGTTCTCGTACATGGACAGGGCCGACCCGATGGCCATGTGCATGTCGAGGTACTTGTAGGTGCCCAGCCGGCCGCCGAAGAGCACCATCGGCTCCTTCTTCGCCAGCTCGCGGTAACGCAGCAGCTTCTCGCGGTCGGCGGGCGTGTTGATCGGGTAGTAGGGCTCGTCGCCCTCTTCGGCGAACCGGGAGTACTCGTGCACGATCACGGTCTTGCCGGGCAGGTGGGTCCGCTCGGGGTGGAAGTGCTTGAACTCGTGGATCCGGGTGAAGGGGACGTCCTCGTCGTTGTAGTTCATCACCGAGGTGCCCTGGAAGTCGTCGACGTCGACGACCTCGGCCTCGAGGTCGACGGTGCGCCACGACAGCCGCCCCTCCGAGTGGCCGAAGTACTCGTCCACCGGGCCGGTGTAGACGACGGGCACCTTGCCGAGGTACTCGTCACGGACCTTGAGGAAGTCGGTCTCGAGCCGCACCTCGATGTTCGGGTGGTCGGCCATCCGGGTCAGCCATGCGGTGTAGCCGTCGACCGGGAGCCCTTCGTACTTGTCGTTGAAGTAGCGGTTGTCGAAGTTGTAGCGGACCGGGAGCCTCGTGATGATGTCCGGGCTCAGCTCCCTGGGGTCGGTCTGCCACTGCTTCGCGGTGTAGCCCTTGACGAACGCCTCGTAGAGCGGGCGCCCGATGAGCGAGATCGCCTTCTCCTCGAGGTTCGTCGCCTCGGAGGTCTCGAACTCGCTCGCCTGCTCCGCGATCAGCGCCCGCGCCTCGTCGGGGGTGAAGTAGCGGCCGAAGAACTGGCTGATCAGCCCGAGGTTCATCGGGAACGAGTAGACCTGGTCCTTCACCCGCGCGAAGACCCGGTGCTGGTACGACGTGAACGAGGTGAACCGGTTGACGTACTCCCACACCTTCTCGTTCGAGGTGTGGAACAGGTGGGCGCCGTAGACGTGCACCTCGATGCCGGTCTCCGGCTCGGCCTCGCTGTAGGCGTTGCCGCCGAGGTGGTGGCGCCGCTCGAGCACGAGGACGCGAAGCCCGAGCTCCTCGGCGCACCGTTCGGCGATCGTCAGCCCGAAGAAGCCGGACCCGACGACGACGAGATCGAAACTCACGGTGCTGTGCTCCTCGGGGGAAGTCGACTGGCGCAGGGAGGTCCCGGCACCCCGGGGAGTCTAACGAGAGGGGTCCGCCGGGCCGGTGACCCGAGGCGGCGCGGTGCGTGCCAGCGGTCGCGCGTCGCGTATGGCCCTCACCACGTTGCGCGCCTCGTCACGCCGGCCACGGGCCACGGCGAGCACGAGCACCGCGAGCGCGATGAGGTAGGGCTTCAGCCGGACCAGCGGGTTCTCCCCGTGGCGCAGGTGCACCACGAAGAGGTTGCGGTACATGTAGTAGCCCTTCCAGGACCGCATGTCGTGCTGCTGGTCGAAGTCGAGCTGGCGGACCAGCACCGCGTCGCGGACCGCGACCACCGGGAAGCCGGCGCGCCGGGCCCGGACCGCGAAGTCCACGTCGTCGTAGAAGATGAAGAACCCGGGGTCCGGCAGCCCCACCGCGGCCACGACGGAGCGGTGCACCATGAACCCCTCGAACGCGACGTTCTCCACCGGCACCTCGGCGGGCATCGCCTCCCGGGTGCCGTAGCGCTCGGCGACGGTCTCCCGCTTGGGTCGGATGCTGAGCGGGTTGCGGAGGTCGAACCGGGTGGCCGCCAGCTCGCAGAGCCGCCCCTGCTGGTCCTCACGCACCGCCATCAGCGCGGGGCCCCCGTGCTCGAGGAGCACCCCGAGCGTCTGCGGGGCGGGGACCACGTCGTCGTCCATGAGCCAGATCCGGTCGTGGCCGTCGTCGTACGCCCTACCGACGCCGCGGGAGAAGCCGCCCGCTCCGCCGTCGTTGGTCTCGCTGCGCAGCACCCGCAACGGCAGCGCGGGGTCGTCCGCGAGCGCCGCCAGCACCTCGACGGTGTGGTCGGTGCTCGCGTTGTCGACGACGTAGACCGCGTCGGGGCGGCGGTCCAGCGCCGCGAGCCCCTCCAGGCACCGGCGGAGCAGCTCGGCGCGGTTGTAGGTGACCACGACGACGGCGACGGTCTCGCTCACCGCAGGAACCTCTCGTGGCCGGTGAAGTCGCGCCGTACGGCGGCCCCGAACGCCTCGGCGCTGAGCCGCAACCGGTGCAGGCTCGGCCGGGTGAGCGAGTAGAACCAGACCGTCTTGACCAGGAACGGCAGCACGCGGAGGACGCCGCCGTAGTCGCGGAGGTTGGTCACGTTGTTGCGGACCATGCAGTAGTGCTTCAGGTCCGACGGCGAGTGGTTGTACGTCGTCCGGCCGAACGCCATCGGGGTGCCCAGGTCGTCGGTGGCGGGGTGCTCGAACCGGCTCCCGACCACGGTGGCGACCCGTGCCCCGGCCTCGCGGGCCCGCCAGAGGTACTCCACGTCGTCGCCCCAGATGAAGAACTCCTCGCGGGGCAGCCCGATGCGCTCGACGAGGTCGTGGGAGAGCAGCACCCCGTTGAAGGGGATCACGATGTCCTCGAGCAGCCCGTCGGTCGCCCGGGCCTCGAGCGCCGCGGTGTCCCGGAGCACGACCGCGGTGCCGGGCGGGCGGATCGGGAAGCAGAGCCGGTCGGAGTCCCCCTCGGCGACCACGGCCGGCCCCAGGAAGTCGTAGCGGTCGACGTGCGGCAGCAGCGCGGCGAGGCAGTCGTGGGGCGGCAGCCCGTCGTCGTCCATGAGCCAGAACAGCGCTCCACCCATCTCCAGCGCGGCGGCGAGCCCGGAGTGGAACCCGCCGGCGCCCCCGGTGTTCCGCTCGTGGCGGACCACCCGCATCGGCGTGGTCAGCTCCACGGCGAGCCGCTCTAGCACGGCCGGTGTCTCGTCGGTGGAGGCGTTGTCGACCACCACGAGCGCCCCCGGACGGGTCGACTGCGTGTCGATCGCCCGCAGGATCCGCTCGAGCAGCGGGGCACGGTTCCAGGTCACGACGACGGCGACGACCCGGTGACCCACGGGGGCGACCCTAGCCGCGCGGTTCGCGGGACGGTCAGCAGGCCTTGCCGAGGTCCTCGGTCTGGTTGGCGACGTACCCCTCGGACATGCTGCCGAGCGAGCCGCCGGTGGTCGTGCCGCCGCGCTTGGAGAACCCCTTGCCCGCCTTCTTGACCGTGCCGCCGCCCTCCGATTGCTCGAGCGCCTTGTCGATCATCGAGCGGATCTTGTCGATGTCCGGGTCGGAGGTGTTGATCGCGGGCGGCACGAAGGAGACGGTCGCGATCTTCTGGGACCGCGCCTTGAGGGCCAGCTCGGCGAAGGTGTCGAGCTCGGAGGCAGGCAGGTTGGTCTCGAAGAGCTTCCGGCCGGCGTCGGCGAACTGCTCGAACTTCAGCAGCACCTCCTGCGGACTGATCTGCTGGAGCATCGCGCTCATCACGCACTTCTGACGGGCCATCCGCGAGTAGTCGTCGGCGGTCTCCCGGGCCCGGGCGAACCAGAGGGTCTCGTAGCCGTCGAGCTCCTGCACGCCGGGCTCGATCCAGTCCTCCGCCGGGAACTCGATGGGGATGCGGTCGCGGACGTTGAGGGTCAGCCCGCCCATCGCGTCCACGAGCCCCTCGAACCCCTTCATGTCCACCAGCGCGTAGTAGTTGATCTTGAGCCCGGTGATCCCCTCGACGCCCATGATCGTCGCGTCGACCCCCGGGGTGTCGGAGTCGGCGAACTCGTCCTGGTGGTCCGCTGCGTAGGTGGCCAGCGAGTTGAGCGTGCAGGTGTCGCAGTCGTAGCCGTCCGGGTAGTCCTCGGCGAGCGGCGTCCCCTCGGGGAACGGGAAGTTCGTCATGTTGCGGGGCAGCCCGAAGAGGACCGTGCGGCCGGTCTCCTCGTCGATGCTCGCCACCGTCATGCTGTCGGTCCGCAGCCCCCAGCGGCCGGCGCCCTTGTCGCCGCCGATGAGCAGGATGTTGTAGCGGCCGTGCTCGGCGGCGCTGGCCGGGCCGTCACCGAAGACCGTGCTGATGAAGTCACCCTTGACCGCCAGCACGTGGGAGGCGAAGAGCAGGGAGCCCGCGACGCCGAAGACCGTGACGCCGTTGAGCCCCACCAGCATCAGCCGCTGGCGCTGGGCGAGCCCCAAGGGCTGGCCGAGCCGCCAGGCGTCGATCAGCAGCAGCGCCCACCCGACGGCGAGCAGCGTGAGGACGGTGCGGAGCAGCCCGGAGGCGAACCCGTCGAAGGCGAGCCAGAAGGCGAACCCTCGCCACAGGTAGCCCAGCGCGAGCGTCAGCACGCCGGTCGCCACGCACCCGAGCCAGATGCGCAGGGCGATCCGCCCCACCTTCTTGTTGCCTGCCACCAGCTGGGCCGAGCCCGGCAGCAGCAGCGTCATCACCAGCAGCGTGAGGGCACGACGGAACCTCACCCGGTGGAGCTCGGGGGACGTGGCGGGCCGCATCCGCCCAGTATCGCCAGTCCCATCGGTCCCATCCGTCACGGCACGCCGTGGTGCCGTGGCTCGATGTGGGTGCCGGTAGCGTCGTCGTCATGGCAGACGGCCGGAAGGACCCCCGCGGCGGTGACGACTTCGACTGGCTCTACCAAGGCGGCCGGAAGGGCGGGCGCGGGCAGGAGCCGCCGGAGTCCGACGCGACCCGGGTGCTCCCGACCTTCGACCGCGACGAGCCACCGCGCCGACGGCGGGACGACGCACGGCGCCAGGAGGGCCGGGAGGAGCCCCAGCGCATCGCGCCGACCCCCGGCGCCCCACCGAAGACCCGCCGGAAACGCCGGTTCCGGGCAAGGTGGCTGCTGCTCGTGCCGCTGGCCTGGCTGCTCTTCCTGGTCGGCGTCCCGGTCTACGCGTGGAACTCGGTGAGCCAGGTCGACGCCGAGCCCGGGGGCGAGCGGCCCGCCGACCAGCCCGGGACGACGTACCTCGTGGTCGGCTCCGACGGCCGGGCCGGGCTCGCCGGCGAGCGCACCGACACGATCATGCTGCTGCACACCGGCGACGGGCCCAACCTGCTGCTCTCGATCCCCCGCGACTCGATCGTCGAGGTCCCCGGCCACGGCACCACCAAGATCAACGCGGCCTTCGCCTTCGGCGGCCCCAAGCTGATGGTGCAGACGGTCGAGGGGGCCACGGGGATCCGGATCGACCACTACGTCGAGATGGGGTTCACGGGGCTGGTCCAGCTCGTCGACGCCGTCGGGGGCATCGAGATCTGCCCCGAGTCCGCGATCGACGACCCGATGGCCGAGCTGAAGATCTCGAAGGGGTGCCAGGAGGTGGACGGCAAGACCGCGCTCGGCTACGCCCGCTCGCGCAAGAGCCAGCAGCTCGGCGACATCGACCGGGCCCGCCACCAGCGCGAGGTGGTCTCGTCCATCGGCTCCGAGATCGTCTCGTGGCAGACCGTGGTCAACCCGCTGCGCTACTGGCGGGTGGTCAACGCGGGCGCGGAGACGGTCACCGTCAGCGAGGGCACCGGGCCGATCTCGGCCGGCCGGTTCGCCTACGCGATGACGCGCGTCGACGGGAAGAGCGGGCTGACCTGCACCGTGCCGATCGCCGACCTGGCCGTGAACTGGGACCAGGAGCGCGCCGACCAGCTCTTCTCGCTGATCGCCGAGGACCGCACCGCCGAGGTCGGCAAGGACCTCTGCCTGCCGACGGGGATGCGCCAGTGACCGACCATGTGACCGGGTACGAGACCCTCGACTGGAGCGTCGACGGGGACGGGATCCTCACCCTCACGCTCGACCGGCCCGACCAGCTCAACGCGTTCACGGTCACGATGGCCGAGGAGCTCGTCGCCGCATTCGGCCGGGCCAGCGCCGACGACGACGTACGCGCGGTGGTGGTCACCGGCCGGGGGCGCGCGTTCTGCGCGGGGATGGACCTCTCCGTCGGCGGCAACGTCTTCGGGCTCGACGAGAGCCTCGAGCCGACGCTGGGCGACCTCCACGACCGGCTCGACGACCCCGAGATCGTCTCCGGGGTCCGCGACACCGGCGGCCAGGTGACGTTGGCGATCTACGACTGCACGAAGCCGGTCGTCGCGGCGATCAACGGGGCGGCCGTCGGGATCGGGGCCACGATGACGCTCGCCATGGACGTGCGGCTGGCCTCGGCGAAGGCCCGGGTGGGGTTCGTCTTCGGCCGGCTCGGCATCGTGCCGGAGGCGTGCTCGACCTGGTTCCTGCCGCGGATCGTGGGGATCGACCGGGCTCTGGAGCTCGTCTACACCGCCGACGTCCTCGACGCCGACGCCGCCCACGAGGTCGGGCTGGTCCGCTCGGTCCACGAGCCGGACGACCTGCTGCCCGCGGCCCGCGCGCTGGCCCTGCGGTTCACCCGCGGCCGCTCACCGGTCGCGACCGCGCTGGCCCGCCGGATGATGTACCGCAACGCCGCCCAGCCGCACCCCCTCGAGGCGCACCGGGTCGAGTCGCTGGCGATGTTCCACACCTCGCGCGCGGACGGGCGCGAGGGGGTCCAGGCGTTCCTGGACAAGCGCGACCCCGACTTCACCGGGAAGGCGTCGGAGCTGCCCTTCGACTGGGGGTTGACTTAGGTAAGCCTCACCTTCAGGATGGGGCGAGTCCTCCCCGCTCTCCGAGAAGGTCGCGCCCCGATGATCCTGTGCCACTGCCACGTCGTCACCGACAAGGCGGTCCACGCTGCGGTCGACGAGGGCGCCCGGACGCTCGCCGGCGTCTGCCGGTCGACCGGGGCCGGCAGCGACTGCGGGTCGTGCGTCTTCTCCGTGCGGCACGCCATGCGCGCCGCGCAGAGCACCGCCGCTGCCGCGGTCGCCACGATGGCGAGCGAGCTGGCCGAGCCGGCCTGACCCGACCGGTCAGAACCCGAGCGCCGCGGCGATCGTGCTCCGCGTGTCCGCGGGGTCGATCACGTCGTCGATCTCGAAGTGGCGGGCGGCGTTCAGCGCCGACGCCTCCTCACGGAGCGCCGCGGTGAGCTCGCGGACCCGCCGCTCCCGCTGCGCGGCGTCCGCGATCGCGTCGAGCTCGCTGCGCATCGCGAGCCGCACCGCACCCTCGAGCCCCATCGCCCCGAGGTGGGCGACCGGCCACGCCACGGTCAGCAGCGGCTCGTGGGTGCTGCCCCCCAGCATCGCCTGGGCGCCGAGCCCGTAGCCGCGGCGCAGCACGACGCCGACCAGCGGCACCCGGAGCCGTGCGCCCGCCACCACCAGGCGGGAGGCCCGCCGGACCAGCCCCGTGGTCTCCGCCTCGGGGCCCACCATCATCCCGGGGGTGTCCACGAGGGAGACCACGGGGATCCCGTGGGTGCTGCAGAGCTCCAGGAAGTCGGCGGCCTTGTCGGCGGCCTCCGCGGTGATCGCCCCGGCCATCCGCATCGACTGGTTGGCGACGAACCCGACCGACCGCCCCTCGATGCGGCCCAGCGCGGTCACCATCTCGGGGGCGAACGCCGCCCGCAGGTGGGTGACCGTGCCCACGTCGGCGAGCGTGTCCACCACGACGCGCACGTCGAAAGCCTGCCGCTCCCGCTCGGGCACCACGGTGCGAAGCGCGGCCTGGTCGGGGGCCTCGCCGGGCGGCAGGGCGCCCTGGAAGTAGCCGAGCAGGGTGCGGGTGACCGCGACCGCCTCCGCCTCGTCGGCGACCTCGACGTCCACGACCCCGTTGCGGGTCTGCACGCTGACCGGACCGATCTCCTCCGGTGCGTGGTCGCCGAGCCCTCCCCCGGCGATCATCGCGGGGCCCGCCATCCCGAGGTTGCTGTTCCGGGTGGCCACCACCAGGTCGGAGGAGCCGGCGAGCACGGCGTTGCCGGCGAAGCAGCGGCCCGAGACGACCGCGATCCGCGGGACCACGCCGGCCAGCCGCGCCCAGAGCGCGAACGAGGGCACGTCGAGCGCGGAGACCAGCGGGATGTCGGTGTCGCCCGGCCGCCCGCCGCCGCCCTCGGTGAAGAAGACCGCCGGCAGCCGGAGCCGCTCGACCAGCCCGATCAGCCGGTCGGACTTGCGGTGGCCGCGCATCCCCTGGGTGCCGGCCATCACGAGGTAGTCGTAGGAGAGCACAGCGCACCGGGAGCGGTCGCCGAACAGTGCACCGTTGACCCTCGCCAGGCCGCCGACCAGGCCGTCCGCCGGCGTCTCGGTGATGACCGCCTCGCGCCCGCGCCGCTGCTCCTGGGCCGCGGTGACGAACCGCCCGTACTCGACGAACGACCCCTCGTCGACGAGGTCGGCGATGTTCTCCCGCGCCGCCCGCCCCGGGCGTGCCGCTTGGCGACCTTGTCGGGGCGGGCGGCGTCCTCGGTCAGCTCGCGCCGCCGGCGCAGCTCCTCGAGGGCGGTCAGGGCGGGGTGCGCGTCGGTCACGCCGGTCACCCTAGGACCGGCGTGGTCCGGCTCCGCTCAGAGCCCCGCGAGCTTCCGCTCGCAGCGCAGGACCCCGGTCTCGTGCTCGGGGTCCCCCGACATGACCGCGGCGAGCCGCAGGTGCGGCAGCGCCTCGGCGTACCGCGACTGGCGCTCGAGCACCCGGCCGAGCGTGAAGCGGGCCCACACGTCGGTGGGGTTACGCTCGACGAGCCCGTCGAGCTCGTGCTCGGCGTTGCGGAGCTGGGCGCTCTGGAAGTAGGCCCAGGCGCGCAGGGTGCGCAGGCTCTCCGACTGCGGTTCGGCGTCGATCGCCGGGTCGAGCAGCTCGATCGCCTTGCGCGGCGCCGAGCCCTCGAGCAGGGCCCAGGCCTGGTGGTAGACCTCGACGGGGTGCTTCTGGTCGTTCATCTCAACCTCCGGGGGTGGAACGCCGACCGCCCTCCCGGCATTCCTACCCCTTGCTGCCGGTGGTGGCGATCCCCTGGACGAAGTGGCGCTGGCCGAGGAAGAACAGCACGATCATCGGCACGGTCGTGATCACGCTGGCGGTCACGATGATCTCCCAGTGCCACTGCCCGCCGAAGCCGAACTGGTCGACCAGCGACTTCAGCCCGCGCGGCACCGTGAAGTCCTCGGAGTCGCGGAGGTAGATCAGCGGCCGCATCAGGTCGGTCCATGCCGCCTGGAACTCGAAGAGCGCGGTCACGATCAGCGCCGGCTTGGTGAGCGGCATCGCCACCCGCGTGAAGATCTGCCAGTTGTTCGCTCCGTCGATCCGCGCGGCCTCGAAGACGTCGCGCGGCAGGCCGAGGAAGAACTGGCGCAGCAGGAAGATGTAGAACGCGCTGCCGAACAGGTTCCCCGCCCACAGCGGGGTCAGGGTGCCGACCTGGCCGAGCGCGTCCCAGATGAGGTACGTCGGGATCATCGTCACCGCACCCGGCAGCATCATCGTGGCCAGCACGACCCCGAAGAGCAGGTTCCGGCCGCGGAACCGGAAGTAGCTGAACCCCCAGGCCACCATCGCGCTCGAGACCGTGACGGCCGCGGTGGCGAGCAGCGTGACGAGGACGGTGTTGAACAGCCACGCCGCCATCGGCGCTTCCTGCCAGACCGACACGTAGTTGTCGAGCGTGAAGGTCTTCGGGATCAGCCGGTTGTCGAAGACCTCGCCGCGGGGCTTGAACGACGCGCTCAGCAGCCAGACGAACGGGTAGACGAACGCCAGCGTGATCAGCGACAGCGCCGCGTAGAGCAGCCACCGACCGAGCCGGTTGCCCACCTCCTTCGGCGCGGGCTCCTTGGCGACCTCCACGGTCTCGACGGCGACCGCAGTGGCCGGGTCGAGCCGGGGTGCGGGGGTGTCGAGCGCGGTCATGCGGGGTCCCCGGCGCGGCGCGAGCGGAGCGAGTGGCGTGTTGGGGTGCTCATCGCGTCTCGGCCTCGTAGTAGACGAACCGCTGGGTGACCCGGATCTGGATGAACGTGACGATCATGATGATCACGAAGAGCACCCACGCCATCGCCGAGGCGTAACCCATGTGCAGGAACTGGAAAGCCTGCTGGAACAGGTAGATCGCGTAGAACAGCGCGGCGTCGTTGCTGTACGTCGTGTTGCCGCTGCCGAAGAACGCCGTGTAGGCCTCCGAGAACGACTGGAACGCCGCGATGGTGTCGACGATGAACACGAAGAACATCGCCCCGCTGATCATCGGGATCGTGATGCTCCAGGTCTGGCGCCAGAACCCGGCCCCGTCGACGCGCGCGGCGTCGTACAGCTCCTGGGGGACGTTGCGGAGCGCCGCGAGAAGGATGATCACCGAGCCGCCGACGGTCCAGAGGCTCATCATCACCAGGCCGGGCTTGACCCAGGACGGGTCGGTGGTCCACGCCGGGCCGTCGATGCCGATCGTACCGAGCATCCCGTTGATCAACCCGCTCTGCCCGTTGAAGATCAGCAGGAAGAGCACGCCGATGGCGACCGGCGGGGTCATCTTCGGCAGGAAGAACGCGGTGCGGAAGAAGCCGGACGCGCGCCCCGCCCAGTTCAGCAGCAACGCGAGCGCGAGCGACACCAGGAGCTGGGCGGGCACCGACATCGCCGCGAAGATGAAGGTGTTCCGCAGCGCCAGCGCGACCTTGTCGTCCTCGAGCAGCTCCTTGAAATTGTCGAAGCCGACAAAAGCCGGGTCGTTGATGACGTCGTAGTCGGTGAACGACAGGTAGCCGGTGTAGATGACCGGATAGGCGGTGAAGACCAGGAAGCCGACGATCCAGGGGCTGATGAAGAGGAGCGCGGCTCGTGTCTCCCGGGACCTCACTTGTCGTCCCACTCCGACCACGCCTCGTCGAGCGCGGACTGTGCCTCCTCCTGCGCCTGCGCCATCGCCTCCTGCGGCTCCTGCTGCCCGTTGAGGACCCGGTTGACCGCGTCCTGCCAGGCGGCCTCGAACTCCTCGCCCGCCGGGTTCGCCGGCATCGCGAACGTGGCGCCGTTGGCCTCGTAGGTCTTCTCGACGGCCTGGTCCCACTTCGCGTCGCCGCTGGGCTCGACCATGCCCTCGATCACCTCGTCGGCCTCGACGTTGCCGGTGAGCAGCCCGGTGAAGAGCCCGCCCTCCTTCTCGCGGAGCTCGATGCGCTTCTCCGCCGCGGCGACCCAGGTGTCGGTCTGCGTCATCGCCCGGGCCATCCGGCAGGCGGCCTCGGGGTTGTCGCTCCCCCGCGGGATCGCCCATGCCGAGCCCGACGCCCAGGCGATCGGGTCGCCCTCACGGGTGCGGACGGTGTCGAAGGCCATCGGGGCGTCCGGAGAGACGTCGTTGAGGACGTTGACGTACCACTGCTCCATCGGCATCGCCCCCAGCGTGCCGCTGGCGAACTGGTTGCCCTCGCCGAAGAAGTCGGCCGAGTCGCGGAACGCCTTGACCTTGCTGAAGCCGCCCTGGTCGTCGTAGATCCCGACGGCGAACTCGAGCGCCTCGACCACGGCGGGGTCGTCGAGCTGCGCGGTGCGGCCGTCCTCGGAGATCAGGTCGGCGCCGTTGGCCTTGGCCCACAGCGGCAGGAACTCCGGCATCTTGCTGTCGAAGCCGATGACGGTCAGCTTGCCGCCGTCGGTCTTCATGAGCTTCTTGTTTGCGGCCGTCACCGCGTCCCAGTCGGCGCCGTTGACGTCCTCCACGGAGACACCCGCCTGGTCGAGCAGCTGCTGGTTGGCCTGGACGATCTGGACCACGTTGAACTCGGGGACGCCGTAGACCTCGTCGTCGAAGGTCACCTGGCCGAGCGCGGCCTCGTTGAAGATCCCGGTGTCGATCCCCTCCCCCTCGAGGCAGTCCGCGAGCGGCACCACCGCGCCGCGCGAGGCGAAGGTGCCGATCTGGTTGCGCTCGGCGTAGACGAGGTCCGGCGGCGAGCCGTCCGCGACCGAGGCGAGGAACTGCTGGATGTCGAGGTCGCCCTCGACAAGGTCGACCTCGACGTCGCCGAGCGCCTTCTCGGCCTCCGCGAGACGGTTCTGCGCGACGTCGTCCTCCGTTCCGAACCCCATCACCTCGAGGGTGCCGCTCAGCTCCGCCTCCGAGTCGTACGACGCGTCCGCGCTCGTGTCGTCGTCACCTGTTCCCTGCGCACACGCAGTGAGCAGCCCCGCCGCCACCAACAGCCCGATCCCCGAGACGCGCCGCATCAGTCCACCTCTCTTCGCACACCGTGACTCCGTCACCGAGAAGCACTTACCCGGTTCTCGGGGGAGAAACGCTTCTCCCCCGGGCGCGGTCATGCCACCCCGCGGATCCGGCCGACGACGAACCGCCGCGTCAGGCTCAGAGCTGGGACTGCACTCCTGCCAGGAGCTGGCGCGCCATCACGATCCGCTGGACCTGGTTGGTGCCCTCGTAGATCTGGGTGATCTTCGCGTCGCGCATCATCCGCTCCACCGGGTAGTCCCGGGTGTAGCCGTACCCACCGAGCACCTGCACCGCGTCGACCGTGACCTCCATCGCCACATCCGAGGCAAAACACTTCGCCGCCGCCCCGAAGAACGTCAGGTCCTTGTCGCCCCGCTCCGAACGTCCGGCCGCGGCGTAGGTCATCTGCCGCGCCGCCTCGACCTTCATCCCCATGTCGGCGAGCATGAACTGCAACCCCTGGAAGTCGGCGATCTTCTTCCCGAACTGGGTCCTCTCCTGGGCGTAGGACAGCGCATAGTCCAGCGCCCCCTGCGCCACCCCGACCGCCTGCGCCGCGATCGTCACCCGGGTGTGGTCCAGGGTCCGCATCGCGGTCTCGAAGCCGGTGCCCTCCGCGCCGATCATCCGGTCCGCGGGGATCCGGACGTTGTCGAGGTAGACCTCCCGGGTCGGGGACCCCTTGATCCCCAGCTTCTTCTCCTTGGCGCCGAAGCTGACGCCCTGGTCGCCCTTCTCCACCACGAACGCGCTGATCCCCCGCGACCGCTTCCGCGGATCATCGGTCGGGTCGGTCACCGCCATCACCGTGTAGAACTCCGACTCCCCGGCGTTGGTGATCCACCGCTTCACACCGTTGAGCACCCATCCGTCCCCGTCCCGCACCGCACGGGTCGACATCGCCGCCGCATCCGAACCCGCCCCCGGCTCCGACAGGCAGTAGGAGAACCCACCCTCACCACGCGCCAACGCACCGAGGTACCTCTTCTTCAGCTCCTCCGACCCCGCCAGCTGCACCGGCAACGAACCCAGCTTGTTGACCGCCGGGATCAACGACGCCGACACATCGGCCCGCGCGACCTCCTCGATGATCAAGCACGTCGCCAGCGCATCGGCCCCCGCACCGCCGTACTCCTCCGGCACGTGCGCGGCGTGGAAGTCCGCCGCCACCAACGCCTCCGCCGCCTCCCGCGGGTACCGCGACTCCTCGTCCACCTCCGCCGCGAACGGCGCGACCTTCGCCTCGCAGACGGCCCGCACCGCCTCCCGGATCGCCTGGTGCTCCTCGGACAGTGCGTAGAGGGGGAAGTCGTCGGCCATGACCTCCATGTTACTGAGCGGTCACCCTCACCGGCCCGGCGCTACCGTCGAAGAGGTGACCACCACACAGCAGCTTCCCTGGCTGGATCCCGCGGCGATCCGGTTCATGCTCGAGGAGTGCGAGACCTGGGCGGTCGTGGGGCTCTCGGGCAACCCGTCGCGGACGGCGTACTCCATCGCCCGGCTGCTCCAGCGACGCGGCAAGCGCATCGTCCCGATCCACCCCGACGCTCCCGTGGTGCTCGGTGAGCAGGGGTACGCCACGCTCGCCGACGTCCCGTTCCCGGTGGACGTCGTCGACGTCTTCCGCCGCTCCGAGCAGGCGGGGGTCTTCGCCGACCATGCGGTGGAGATCGGCGCCAAGGGCGTCTGGTTCCAGCTCGGCGTCGTCGACCACGAGGCGTTCCGGCGCACGACCGAAGCAGGCGTGCGCATGGTGATGGACACCTGCCCGGCGATGGAGTGGCCCGCGCTGGGTTGACCAGACCATGGCTCGCACTCGTCATTGCGGGTGGCCGCGAGCAGGTCTGGCATGGCGGGAAGGGGGTTCCTTCCCACTGCCTCGAGGAGGCGCCATGAACACCACCACCACCAGTCCCAGCGACGTCGGTCTGCCGGAGGGCTTCACCGGCGCGGCGATCCGGCCCGGGGACCCGGACTACGACGAGGCGCGGTCGGTCTACAACGCGATGATCGACCGCCGGCCCCAGCTCGTCGTCCGCCCACGAGGTGCCGCCGACATCCGCGACGCCGTCGCCTTCGCCCGCCAGCAGCGGCTCCCGCTCGCCGTGAAGTGCGGCGGCCACAGCGTGGCCGGCACCAGCGCCGTCGAGGGCGGGCTGCTGATCGACCTCTCCAGCCTCAAGGGGGTCCACGTCGACCCCGAGCGTGGCACGGCGATCGCCAACGCCGGCGCGCTGTGGGGCGAGTACGACCGGGAGACCGAGATTTTCGGGCTGGCCACCCCCGGTGGCCGCGTCACCACCACCGGGGTCGGCGGCTTCTGCCTCGGCGGGGGCTACGGCTGGCTCTCCACCAAGCACGGGCTCACCTGCGACAACCTCGTCGCGGCCGACATCGTCACCGCGAGCGGCCATCTCCTGCACGTCACCGAGGACACCAACCCCGAGCTGATGTGGGGGCTCCGCGGTGCGGGGGCGAACTTCGGGGTGGTCACCAGCTACGAGCTGAAGCTCCACGCGCTCCCGCCGCTGCTGATGGCCGGGATGCTGATCGTCCCGAACGACGACGAGGCCGCCGACGTCGTGCGTGCCTACCGCGACCACGTCGAGAGCGGCCCGGACGACCTCGTCACAGCCCTGGCCACCGTGCTCGCTCCCCCTGCCGACTTCGTGCCGCCCGAGGTCGTCGGCCAGCCGATGGTCGGCATCGTCGTGGTCTGGCTGGGCGACCCGGCCGAGGCCGAGGCCGCCGTCGCTCCGCTGCGGCGGATCGCCGAGCGCGGCATGGACCTGGTGCAGCCGATGCCGTACACGGCTGTCCAGGCGCTGCTCGAGGGGTTCAACCCGAAGGGGTTCCTCAACTACCACCGCGGCCGTCACCTGCGCGCGCTGCCCGATGCGGTGATCGACGACTACGTGGCCATCGGCCGCGAGATCGGGTCGCCGCTCACCCAGGGCGTCGTGTTCCGCCACGGCGGTGCCATCGCCGCGGTGCCGGAGGACGCCACCGCTGCCGGCAACCGCAGCGCCGCCTACATGGCGCACCCGATCGCCTGCTGGGCGGACCCGGCCGACACCGACCGGGAGCGCCGCTGGGTCGACCGGTTCACCGAGGCGTTCGCCCCGGCTGCGACCGGTGGCTACTACCTCAACTTCGAGCCGGGCACCACGGAGACCGACGTGCGTGCCGGGTTCGGCGACGCGAAGTACGAGCGGCTCGCCGGCCTCAAGGAGGAGTACGACCCGGAGAACGTCTTCTCGAGCAACCACAACGTCATGCCTGGCTGACACCCACCGGTGGTGACGGCTGCTCGTGCGGCGTCCACCGCCAGGCGGCCCAAAGGACCGAGGTTGTGGAGCCCGTCTGCCCGGGACGGCTTCCTGCATCGGCCGCGGCACCTGCTAGTCGTCGACCGCGGCGAGAGCTGGCTGTGGAGTTGTCGCTAGACCAGCCGGAGCCAGCCGTCAGCGGGGCTCGAGGAACTCCAACCGGTTGCCGAACGGGTCGTGCGCGTAGAACCGGTCGTGCCCGGGGAACTCATCGTCCCAGGCGACGTCGACACCGCCGGCGACCAGCCGGTCCGCGAGGTCGCGCAGCCCGCTCACGAGGATCCCCGGGTGCGCCTTCCGGGCAGGCGCGAACGGCTCCTCCACGCCGAGGTGCACCTCGAGCCCACCCCCCCGGAACCAGCAGCCACCGCGCGCGGCGAGGACCGGCGGCTTCTCCAGCTCCTCCATCCCGAGCAGGCCGCACCAGAACTCCCGGCACGACGGCTCGCCGCCGCGCGGGATCGCGAGCTGCACGTGGTGCAGCGGTCCCAGCGAGAACCCCACCTCAGAACCCGACGTTGCGGGGGCCCTCGCGGACCACGCGCCCCTTCTCCTGCGCCGCGGCGCGGAGCTCCTGCTGGAACTCCTCCATCCGCGAGCGCAGCGCCTCGTCGGTGGCGGCGAGGATCCGCACGGCGAGGAGGCCCGCGTTGCGCGCGTTGCCGACGGCGACGGTGGCGACGGGCACGCCCGCCGGCATCTGCACGATCGACAGCAAGGAGTCGAGCCCGTCGAGGTGCTTGAGCGGCACCGGGACGCCGATGACCGGCAGCGGCGTGACCGCGGCGAGCATCCCGGGCAGGTGTGCGGCCCCTCCGGCGCCCGCGATGACGACCTTGAGCCCGCGCGACGCCGCCGAGCGGCCGTACTCGAGCATCTCCTCGGGCATCCGGTGCGCCGAGACGACGTCGGCCTCGACGGGGACGCCGAACTCCTCGCAGGCCTCGACGGCCGCACGCATCGTGGGCCAGTCGGAGTCGGACCCCATGACCACGCCGACCACTGCCGGCACCTCCAGCGGACCGCTCATTCGCTCTCCTCACCGAGGTCGCCCCGGAACCACGCGGCCGCGTGCCGGGCTCGTTCGCGGACCTCGTGGAGGTCGTCGCCGTACGCCGTGACGTGGCCGACCTTGCGACCGGGCTTCACGGCCTTCCCGTACAGGTGGACCTTGAGCCGCGGGTCGCGCGCGAAGACGTGGGGGTAGCCGGCGTACAGCTCGTCCGACAGCCGCCCGTGGGAGCCGCCGAGGATGTTCACCATCACCGTCCACCGCTCCCGCGCCGCCGGCGACCCGAGCGGCAGGTCGAGCACCGCACGGAGGTGGTTCTCGAACTGGCCGGTCACGGCGCCGTCCATGCTCCAGTGGCCGGTGTTGTGCGGCCGCATCGCGAGCTCGTTGACGAGGACGCGACCGTCGGTGGTCTCGAAGAGCTCGACGGCGAGGATGCCGGTCACCTCGAGCTCGGCGGCCACGGTCATCGCGATCCGCTGCGCCTCGAGGGCGCGCTCCTCGGGCAGCCCTGGGGCGGGGGCGGTGACCTCCCAGCAGACGCCGTCGCGCTGCACCGACTCGACGACCGGGTACGCCGCGACCTGGCCGCTGGGTGACCGGGCGACGAGGGCCGACAGCTCGCGGCGGAAGTCGACCTTCTCCTCGGCGAGCACCCGGGCACCGGACGCCGCCGCGGTCTCGAACGCCACCTGCGACTCGGAGGCCGAGGAGACCACCCAGACCCCCTTGCCGTCGTAGCCCCCGCGGGTGGTCTTGAGGACGACCGGGAAGCCGCCGACCGAGCCGGCGAACGCGTCGACCTCCTCCAGGGTGGTCACCAGCGCGTGGCGCGGGGAGGGGATGCCGAGGTCGTCGAGCCTGGCCCGCATGACCGCCTTGTCCTGGGCGTGCACCAGCGCGGCCGGGCCGGGGCGACAGGCGTGCCCCTCGGCGCTCAGCGTCTCGAGGTGGCCGGTCGGGACGTGCTCGTGGTCGAACGTGACGACCGAGCAGCCGTCGACGACCCGGCGCAGCACCTCGAGGTCGCGGTAGTCGCCGACGGTCGTGTCCGGGACCACCTGGGCGGCGGAGACGTCCTCGCCCTCGGCGAGGAGGCGGAGCGGGACGCCGAGGCCGATGGCCGCCTGGGCCGTCATCCTCGCCAGCTGGCCGCCGCCGATGACGGCGAGGACGGGGGTGCGGGGCGGGGTCACGCCCCGAGCGTAGTCAGGAGGCGCGCTCGGCCATCACGCCGGCCGGGGGATGCGGCTCGAAGCGCAGCCCGCGTCCGCGGACGGTGGTGATCAGCGTCGGCCGGCGGGTGTCGTCACCGAGCTTGCGGCGCAACCAGCCGAGGTGGACGTCGATGGTCTTGGCCGAGGTCCAGAACGTCGTCTCCCACACCTCGAGCATGAGCGTCTCGCGGCTCACGATCTCGCCAGGGCGTCGGATGAGGGCGTGGAGGAGGTCGAACTCCTTGCGGGACAGCCGGATCTCCACCCCGTCCCGCCAGACACGACGGGCCTCGGGGTCGAGAGCGACGCCTTGGACGGTGAACATGACCAGTAGTTTCCCGGCATATCGGACAAGTCGCATGCGAACGGTGACGATATAGCCCAAACGGGCTATGCCCCGTCCCCCGTCAGCGACGCCAGACGGCGACCGGCTCGACCAGCCCGAACCCCCGCAGCGGGCGGGCGGTGAGCCGCCGGTGCTCGTACTCCCGCGGCGGCAGCGCGGCCACCGTCGCGTCGTCGACGAGCACCCGGTTGCGCCGGGCCAGCGCGGTCAGCCGGGCGGCCAGGTTGACCGGCGGGCCGAAGATGTCGCCGAGCCGGGTGACGACGAGCCCGGTCGCCAGCCCGATGCGCACGTCGGGCAGCTTCGGGTCGTCCCCGATCACCTCGATCAGCCCGGCCGCGATGTCCATCGCCCGCTGGGCCTCGTCGGCGACGAACAGCACCGAGTCGCCGATCGTCTTGATCATCCGCCCCTCGTGCGCGGCCACCGCGTCACCGCAGCGGGCCTCGAAGATCTCGACCAGCTCGCCGAGCCGGTCGGAGTCGAGCTCGTTGGAGAGCGCGGAGAAGTTCACCAGGTCGGCGAACCCTACGGTGACCGACGTCGACTGCTCCTCGTCGTCGACGTCGGTGCCGACGTCGAGCCGGGTGAGCGCCGCGTCCAGGTGACGCTGCCAGGAGTGCACCAGCACCTGCTGCAGCGCCTCGCAGACCTCGTCGGCGATCCGCTGTGCCCCTTCGCGCCGGCTCACCGGGAAGCCGGCGGTCTGGTCGGTGCCGACCTCCTCGGCACGGGAGGCCAGCGCGGCCACCTGCCAGTCCGACATCCGCGCGACGTTCTGGCCCACGGCCCGCACCAGCCGGACTGCGGTCGCCAGGTCGAGGTCGCTGCCCCGCACGGCCTTCACGATCGACTCCAGCACGACGCGGTCGTCGTGGGTGTAGCGGACCTCGTCGCCGGAGTCGGGGAACCCCAGGGCGCGGAAGAAGCGGCGGACGTTCCCCTCGCTCACGCCGACGACGTCCGCGAGCTCGAGAGCGGTGTAGGTGGGCAACGTAGCGTCCCTCACGTGCCGTCGTCGTCGCGGCCGCCGCCGGACAGGCGGTGAAGCTCGGCCGCGACGCTGCGCTGGACCTGCTCGACGTTCGGGATGTCCTTGAGCGGGACCCGCCCCTCCTCGCTGGCGTCGGAGACCACCAGCGTGCCGCAGCCGAACAGCCGGTCGATCACGCCGATCTCGAAGTCGACGCCGCTGATCCGGTTGAGCGGGATGGTGCGCCCCTTCTTGGCGATGAACCCCTCGCGCTGGATGAACCGCCGGTTTGTGAAGGTGTACGTCGTGGTGTACCACCGCACGAAGGGCCGGAGCACCCACTGCACCAGCACCACGGCGGTGACCACGCCGACCACGACGCCGACGGCGGTCTCGACCCCCTCGTTGTCCACCTCGCGGCGCACCAGCGCGGCGACGAAGGCGGCGAGGAAGACGGTCACCAGCAGGACGAAGAGGGCGCCGATCAGGACCTTGACGTGGGTCCTCGTCGACACGACGACGCGCTCACCCTCGTTGAGCAGCTTCTCGGGAAAACCCACGCCCGGCATCATCGCACGTTCAACCGGCCGGACGGACGTGGACGACGTCGCCCGCACTGACCGCCACCGTGCGCCCGTCGACCTCCACGAGCAGCGAGCCGCCGGTGTCGACACCGGTCGCGCGCCCCTCCAGCAGCTCCTCCGAGGGCAGGTGCACGCGCACCTGCTGACCGACCGTCACGCACCGCTCGGCGTAGGCCGCGGCGAGCTGGTGCGAGGGGTCTCCGCCCGCGGCCACCCACGCCTCGACCTGGCCCACGAGCGCGTCCAGCACCGCGCACAGCAGCCGCGTGCGGTCGACGGGCGCGCCCTCGAGCGCCAGCGAGGTCGCGGTCGGGACCGGGAGCTCCTCGCGCTCCTGCGAGACGTTGAGCCCGATCCCCAGCACGGCGGCGGGGCCGGTCGGGGTCTCGACCCGCTCGGCGAGCAGTCCGGCGACCTTGCGGCCGTCCACCTGCACGTCGTTGGGCCACTTCAGCCCGCAGGCCGGGCCGCCGGCCGCGCGTACCCCCTCGACGACGGCGACGCCGGTCAGCAACGGCAGCCACGGCCACCAGCGGTCCGCCACGGCGGGGCGCAGCAGCACCGAGAAGGTGAGCGCGGCACGCGGCGGCGTCACCCACACCCGGTCGAGCCGGCCACGCCCTGCGGTCTGGTGCTCGGTCACCAGCACCAGCCCCTCGGGAGCGCCCTCCCGGGCCCGCGCGACGAGCTCCGCGTTGGTCGACGGCGACTCCTCGACGACCTCCACCCGCCAGGGCGCAAGCCCCTGGAGTGTGACGAGGTCGAGGGGTGGTCGTGGGGGACGCTGGGGGTTCACACGCACTAGCCTGACCGACGTCCGTCGACGTCACCGCAGGAGGACGACCACAGGTGAGCGAAGCAGCCGAGCTCGAGGTCCACCCCGAGCTGCACACCACCGCAGGCAAGCTGCAGGACCTCGACCGGCGCCTCGACGAGGCGGTGCACGCCGGTTCCGCACGCGCGGTCGAGAAGCAGCACGCGAAGGGCAAGATGACCGCCCGCGAGCGCATCGAGAAGCTCTTCGACGAGGGCTCCTTCGTCGAGCTCGACGAGCTGGCCCGGCACCGCTCCCACGCCTTCGGGCTCGAGAACCGGCGGCCGTACGGCGACGGCGTGGTCACCGGCTACGGCACGATCGACGGTCGCCAGGTCTGCGTGTTCTCCCAGGACTTCACCGTGTTCGGCGGCTCGCTGGGCGAGGTGTACGGCGAGAAGATCGTCAAGGTCATGGACCTCGCGATCAAGACCGGCTGCCCGATCATCGGCATCAACGAGGGAGCGGGCGCGCGGATCCAGGAGGGCGTGGTCTCCCTCGGGCTCTACGGCGAGATCTTCCGCCGCAACGTGCACGCCTCCGGCGTCATCCCGCAGATCAGCATGATCATGGGCTCCTGCGCCGGTGGCCACGTCTACTCCCCCGCCGTCACCGACTTCACGATCATGGTCGACGGCACCTCGAACATGTTCATCACCGGCCCCGACGTCATCAAGACCGTCACCGGCGAGGACGTGACGATGGAGGAGCTCGGCGGCGCGCGGACCCACAACACCAAGTCCGGCAACGCGCACTACATGGCCTCCGACGAGGACGACGCGCTCGAGTACGTCAAGGCGCTCATCGGCTTCCTGCCGCAGAACAACCTCGAGGAGCCCCCGTCGTACGCCGAGGTGGCGGGCCTCGAGGTCAACGAGCTCGACCAGGCGCTCGACACCCTCATCCCGGACTCGCCGAACCAGCCCTACGACATGCACACGGTCATCACCACGGTGCTCGATGACGAGGACTTCCTGGAGGTGCAGCCGCTGTTCGCGCCGAACATCGTCGTCGGCTTCGGCCGCGTCGAGGGGCGGCCGGTCGGGGTGGTCGCGAACCAGCCGATGCAGTTCGCCGGCACCCTCGACATCGACGCCTCCGAGAAGGCGGCGCGGTTCGTCCGCACCTGCGACGCGTTCAACCTCCCGGTGCTGACCTTCGTCGACGTCCCGGGGTTCCTCCCGGGCACGGACCAGGAGTACAACGGCATCATCCGCCGCGGCGCGAAGCTGATCTACGCCTACGCCGAGGCGACGGTCCCGCTGGTCACGGTGATCACCCGCAAGGCCTACGGCGGCGCGTATGTGGTGATGGGCTCCAAGCACCTCGGCGCGGACATCAACGTCGCCTGGCCGAGCGCGCAGATCGCGGTGATGGGGGCGCAGGGCGCGGTCAACATCCTCTACCGCAACGAGCTCGCCGAGGCCGAGGACCCCGAGGCCCGACGCGCCGAGCTGATCACCGAGTACGAGGACACCCTCGCCAACCCCTACCTGGCGGCGGAGCGCGGCTACGTCGACGCCGTCATCCACCCGCACGAGACCCGCTCCGAGGTCGTCCGGGCGCTGCGGCTGCTCCGCTCCAAGCGCGCGACCCTGCCGCCGAAGAAGCACGGGAACATCCCGCTGTGACCGCGCCCCTCGTCGTCGTGAAGGGCGACGCCACCGCAGAAGAGGTCGCTGCCCTGGTGGCGGTCGTCTCCGGGATGGCCGCCGCCGCACAGGCCGCCGCGGACACCGAGCGACCCGTCGTGTCCGAGTGGTCCGCTCCCCACCGGAGGGTGCGAGCCACGTTCCCGCACGGTCCCGGCGGCTGGCGCGCCAGCGGGCTGCCCCGCTGACCGTGCGGCTCGTCCTCGCCTCCCAGTCACCGGCCCGGCTCGCGACGCTGCGCGCGGCCGGGCTCGACCCGGAGGTCGTGGTCTCCGGCGTCGACGAGGACCAGCTCGCCGTGACAGACCCGGAAGAGCTGTCGGTCGCCCTGGCCCGGCTGAAGGCCGAGGCCGTCGCGCTCCGCGTCGAGGGCGAGGCGCTGGTGGTCGGCTGCGACTCCGTGCTCGAGCTCGACGGCGAGGTGCACGGCAAGCCGGGCACCGCCGAGGCCGCGACCGCACGGTGGCGAGCGATGCGCGGCCGCACCGGGACCCTGCACACCGGCCACTGCGTGGTGGTCACCGCGACAGGGCGGACGGTGAGCCGGGCGGCGCGGACCGTGGTCCACTTCGCCGACGTCGCCGACGACGAGATCGCCGCCTACGTCGCCACCGGCGAGCCCTTGGCGGTGGCGGGGGCGTTCACGATCGACGGGCTGGGTGGCGCCTACGTCGAGGGGATCGAGGGCGACCCGCACACGGTGGTGGGGATCAGCCTGCCGCTGCTGCGGACGATGCTCGGCGAGCTCGGCGTCGCGTGGCACACCCTGTGGCGCGCGCGCGGCTGAGCCGGCTCAGGCGGGGCGGCGGACGGCGACCGCGACGGCGCTGGTGGTCTCGACGACCGCGCGCCGGGCGGCCATCCGGCGGGCGGCGGCCTGGGCGTCGTCGTGGGAGGCCAGCTGCTCGGCGCGGGCGGCCTCGAAGAGCCGGCGCCACGAGGTGACGTTGGGGCGCTTCTTCAGCACCGCGCGACGCTCGCGCTCGGTCATCCCGCCCCAGACGCCCCACTCCAGCTTGGAGTCGAGGGCCTCGGCGAGGCACTCCATCTTCACGGGGCAG
The DNA here is from genome assembly GCF_008087345.1 of Nocardioides caldifontis. Lineage (GTDB taxonomy): Bacteria > Actinomycetota > Actinomycetes > Propionibacteriales > Nocardioidaceae > Marmoricola_A > Marmoricola_A caldifontis. The sequence continues at coordinate 219,235 of NZ_ML701735.1, forward strand.
CCGGCGCAGACGTTCTTGGCGCGGTTCTGCTCGGCGCCGCGGACGAACATGGTGTCCAGCCCGACTTCCTTGCACTGCGCCTTGCGAGCCCAGTTCTCGTCCCAGGTCTCCGTCGCGTTCATGTTGTCCCCCGTGTTCAGGTCGCTCCCAGTGATGCCTTCAGCATCGACAGCACACCCGGGGAACTTGAGCGGCCGAAAGCGCGAAACTTTGCGCTGTCGCGCAGGTCACTCGACGGGGAGCCCGAGCCCTCGCGCGATCAGCATCCGCTGGACCTCGGAGGTGCCCTCCCCGATCTCGAGGATCTTGGCGTCCCGGTAGAACCGCGCGACCGGGTACTCCTCCATGAACCCGTAGCCCCCGAACACCTGGGTGGCGATCCGGGTCGCGGACACCGCGGACTCGGTGGCGTAGAGCTTGGCGACCGACGCGGCCCGCTTGAACTCGGCGCGGTGGCGCCCGGTGTCGCGGCCTGCGTCCTTCATGGCCGCGGCCCGGTAGGTCAGCGCCCGCGACGCCTGCAGCATCACCTCGAGGTCGGCGAGCTGGAAGGCCACCCCCTGCTTCCGGCCGATCGGGCCGCCGAACGTGGTCCGCTGGCCGGCGTACTCCACGCTGAGGTCGAGGCACGCCTGGATGCAGCCGACGGCGAGCGCCGCGATCGCGACGCGGCCGTCGTCCAGCGTGGCGAGGAACTGCGCGTAGCCGCGCCCCCGCTCGCCGAGCAGGTGGTCGGCGGGGACGCGGACGTCGGTGAAGGTCAGCGGGTGCGTGTCGGAGATGTGCCACCCGAGCTTGTCGTACGCCGGCTCCGCGACGAACCCGGGCGTGCCGGCGGGCACCACGATCGCGCTGATCTCGGCGGAGCCGTCCTCGCGGGTGCCGGTGCGGGCGGTGACGGTCACCAGCGAGGTGAGCTCGGAGCCGGAGTTGGTGATGAACTGCTTGGCGCCGTTGACGACCCACTCGTCGTCGACGAGCTCCGCCCGGGTGCGCGTCGCGCCCGCGTCGGAGCCGGCCCCGGGCTCGGTGAGGCCGAAGCCGGCGAGCGCCCGCCCGGCGACGAGCTCGGGCAGCCACTGCTCCCGCTGCTCGGGCGTGCCGAAGGTGAGGATCGGGTTGATCCCCAGCCCGACGCCCGCCTCCAGCGTGATGCCGATCGACTGGTCGACCCGGCCGAGCTCCTCGATGGCCACGCAGAGGCTGGTGAAGTCGCCGCCGGCGCCGCCGTACTCCTCGGGCGCGGTGAGGCCGAACAGCCCGAGCTCCCCGACCTTCCGGACCAGGTCGACCGGGAAGTGGTGCTCCCGGTCCCAGGCGGCCACGTGCGGCGCCACCTCCTTCTCGGCGAAGTCGCGCACGGTGCGGCGCAGCGCCTCGTGCTCGGGGCTCAGCTCGAAGGGCGAAGAGGAGAGGTCGGCCATGGGTGCAGTGTGCCCGAGCCGCCGCAACCGCTCAGCAGGGTGATGTCCGTCGCACGCCGCCCTGGGTCCGCGGGGCCATCTCTGGTCATAGACTCCGACACGGTCCGACGAGTGAGGAGCCGGCTTTGCCTGAGTCCAAGCCATTGCAGAAGGTCCTGGTCGCCAACCGCGGCGAGATCGCGGTGCGGGTCATCCGGGCCTGCAAGGACGCCGGCATCGGGAGCGTCGCGGTCTACGCCGAGCCCGACCGCGACGCGCTGTTCGTCCGGCTCGCGGACGAGGCGTACAGCCTCGACGGCGCGACGCCCGGCGACTCCTACCTCTCGATCGAGAAGATCATCGACGTCGCGCAGCGCAGCGGCGCCGACTCGGTGCACCCCGGCTACGGGTTCCTCGCCGAGAACGCCGAATTCGCCAAGGCCGTCCTCGACGCCGGCCTGGTGTGGATCGGCCCCTCCCCGGAGGCGATCGACGCCCTCGGCGACAAGGCGAAGGCCAAGCACATCGCCCAGAAGGCGAACGCCCCGCTCGCCCCGGGCACCAAGGACCCGGTCAAGGACGCCGACGAGGTGGTCGCGTTCGCCGAGGCCCATGGGCTGCCGGTCGCGATCAAGGCGGTGTACGGCGGTGGCGGCCGCGGCCTCAAGGTGGCCCGGACCATGGAGGAGATCCCCGACGCCTACGAGTCCGCGGTCCGCGAGGCCGTCGGCGCGTTCGGCCGCGGCGAGTGCCTCGTCGAGAAGTTCCTCGACCAGCCGCGCCACGTCGAGACCCAGTGCCTCGCCGACCAGCACGGCAACGTGGTCGTGGTCTCCACCCGCGACTGCTCGCTGCAGCGCCGCCACCAGAAGCTCGTCGAGGAGGCGCCCGCGCCGTTCCTGAGCGACGAGCAGGTCGAGCGGCTCTACGAGTCCTCCAAGGCGATCCTCCGCGAGGCCGGCTACGTCGGTGCGGGCACCTGCGAGTTCCTGGTCGCCAAGGACGGCACGATCTCGTTCCTCGAGGTGAACACCCGGCTCCAGGTCGAGCACTGCGTCTCCGAGGAGGTCACCGGGATCGACCTGGTCCGGGAGATGTTCCGGATCGCCGCCGGGGAGGAGCTCGGTTTCGACGACCCCGAGGTCCGCGGCCACTCGATCGAGTTCCGCATCAACGCCGAGGACGCGGGCCGCAACTTCATGCCGGCCCCCGGGACTTTGACCGAGTGGTCCCCGCCGCAGGGTCCGGGCGTGCGCGTCGACGGCGGCTACGAGAAGGGCGAGACCGTCCCGGGCGCCTTCGACTCGCTCGTCGCCAAGCTGATCGTCACCGGCCGCGACCGCACCCAGGCGATCGAGCGGTCGCGTCGTGCGCTGGCCGAGTTCCAGGTCGGCGGCATGCCGACGGTGATCCCGTTCCACCGCGCGGTGCTCCAGGACCCGGCGTACGTCGGCGCGAGCAACCCGTCGGGCGAGGGCGAGTTCGCCGTCTACACGACCTGGATCGAGACCGACTTCGACAACCAGATCCCGCCCTACGACGGCGAGGCCGGCGAGGCCCCGGAGCCGGAGGAGCGGCAGACCGTCACCGTCGAGGTCGGCGGCAAGCGGCTCGAGGTGGTCCTCCCGGGGACATTCGCCGTCGGCGCCGCCCCGGGCGCGGGCGCCAAGAAGCCGAAGCGCTCGGCGGGCAAGAAGGCCGGCTCGGCCGCCTCCGGCGACTCCGTCACCTCCCCGATGCAGGGCACCGTGGTCAAGATCGCCGTCGAGGAGGGCCAGTCGGTCTCCGAGGGCGACACGATCGTGGTCATCGAAGCGATGAAGATGGAGCAGCCGCTCAAGGCCCACAAGGCCGGGACGGTCAGCGGGCTCCAGGCCGAGGTGGGCGCCACCGTCACCAACGGCGCGGTGATCTGCGAGCTCAAGGACTGAGCCGGAGGGGGCCCTCCACCCAGTCCCGGACCTCGCGCCGGTCACGCAGCCGCACCACGACCAGGTCGGGGCGCTCCCGCAGCGCCGCGAGGACGCGCGGTTCCACGAGGGCGTGGTGCGTCCACGCCCAGCGCACGATGTGCTCGGGGTCGGTGAGGACGGTCCGCAGGGGCGGCTCGACGTTGCCGTTCCAGAGCCGCTGGCGGCGGAGCCTCCGGACGACGGTGCGGCGCACCACCTGACGCATCACCCGCGGCCTCGACAGGTCCAGCCACACGAGGGTGTCGGCCCGGGCGAGCAGGTGCGGCCGGACGGCGTCGTACTGCCACTCGGTGACCCACTCCGGCCGCGCCGCGAACGCGTGCACCTCCTCGACGAACGACGGCCGGGGCACCCAGCCGGGCCCGTGGAACAGCGCGTCGATCTCGACGTGCGGGATCCCGAGCGCGCGGCCCACCGTCGCGGCGAGCGTGGTCTTGCCCGAGCCGGACACCCCGGCGACGAGGACACGCCGGGGTCGGTGCGGCAGCGGGGCACCCGGTCCGAGGAGCGGCACCGCTCGACCCTAGGGTGCGCTCCATGGACGCGCTGGCGGTGGGGCTCGCGCTCGGGCTCGCCGCCGGGGTGAGCCCCGGGCCGCTGCTGGCGCTCGTGGTCACCGAGAGCCTCCGCTCCGGGTGGCGCGCCGGGGTGCTGACCGCCGCCGCTCCCCTGGTCAGCGACGCGCTGATCGTGGCCACGGTGATCCTGGTGCTCCAGGACCTGCCCACCCGGGTGCTCCCGGTGGTCGGGGTCCTCGGCGGGCTCTACGTCGCCTGGTCCGGCGTCACCACGTGGCGCGAGGCGGGCGCCGCGACGGTGCGCCCCGAGGGCGGCGGCGTGAGTCTCCCCGCCGCCCTCCGGCGTGCGGTGACGGTCAACCTGCTCAGCCCGCACCCGTGGGTCGCGTGGGCCACCGCGCTCGGGCCGATGACGGTCCGGTCGTGGCGGGAGTCCCACGTCGACGGCGCCGCCCTGGTCGCCGGGTTCTACGTCACGCTGGTCGGCGCGAAGGCGGTGCTCGCCGTCCTCGTCGCGCGCGGGCGGGACCGGCTGGGCAGCACCGGCTACCGGCGCTCGCTCCAGGGTGCCGCCGTGCTGCTCGTCGCGGCCGGCGTCGCGCTGGTCGTGGAGTTCGCGCCGGGCGCGGTCAGCTGAAGGTGAACCAGCTCGACTTCAGCCGGAACGTCCAGCGGAAGTCGTCGCCGCTCACCGTGACGCTGCCCTTCTTGCCGACGAGCTTCATCTTCAGCACGCGCCCCTTCCACGACCCGTTGCCGTCGCGCGAGGTGACTTTGATCCGCTGCAGCTTGCCGACCTTCGGCCAGGCCTTCTGGATCGCTGCCGCGCCCACCTTCACCGACCAGCTGCGGTTGGGGTTGCCGCTCCAGGTGTCGTAGGGGTCCTTCTTCGCGACCTGGTAGGCGATCGAGCTCGCGACGGTCCACCCGCCGTTGCTGGAGGAGAACTCGGTGAACGCCGGCTTGCCGCCGTGGGTGAGCACCTGCCGTGCGGTCTCCGCGACGGCCTTGTTGCTGGCCGGGTGCTCGTCGTCCTTGCCGCCGTACACCTGGCAGGCGGTGGTGTCGCACAGGTCGTAGTGGCCGGTGCCCTTGCGGCGCGAGAGGGCGTACGTGCGGGCCGCCACCGCCTGCGACTGGACCGCCTCGGGCGACCACGACGCGGGGATCTCCCGCGCGACCACGCCCTTGACGTAGCCGTCGAGCGGGAGGACGTTCACGGTGTCGCGGTCACGCGAGCCGGCGGAGGGCGCGGCCGCGTGGAGCCAGCCGCGGTAGGTGGTCCGGCCCGACGGCGTGACCAGGGTGATGCCGCCCGGCGCGCGGAAGACGCCCTCGCCCTCGAGGGTCCGCCACCGCTTCCAGGTGCCGCCCGAGAGGTGCTCGACGACGTTGCGGTTGGCGTTGGTCACGCGGAGCCGCCACTGGCCGGCGCCGTTGGCCGGCAACCGGTGGACGGTGCTCGAGCCGGCGTCGTACACCTTGAGCTTCGGGCGCGCCACGACGACGACGTCCGAGGTGGTGTCCGCGGTGATCAGCACCCGGATCCGGCCCTTCGCCTTCGACAGCTCGGTGCCCGGGTAGTAGAACGCCAGGATCTGCTCGTGCGTGAGCCCCTCGCGGGCCGCGCCCTCGGCGCCGTACTGCGACATCCCGCGGCCGTGGCCGTAGCCCCGGCCGGTCACCGTGAACGTGCGGGAGGCCGGCACCTTGTAGACCTGGTCGACGTTCACCGCGGCCCGGGACTGGGCTGCGCCGGCGGGGCGTGACCCGGTCAGAGACGGGACGAGCAGCGCCGCCGTGACGGCAGCGGCCAGGGGAAGGGCGAGGCGGGACAACCGCACGGGGCCTCCGTGAGTGGTGTGACTGGTGGGACGTCCCATCCTGCGTCAGTCAAGCGCGACACGCCACCCGAACGGGTCAAATAGTCACTCGACGCGGTGAAGTCGCCGCGCCGCCTCCGCCACCGAGCCGCTCATCGACGGGTAGACCGTGAACGCGTGGGCCAGCTGGTCCGCCGTCAGGTTCTCCGCGACCGCCACGGCGATCGCGTGGATCAGCTCGCTCGCCCGCGGGGCGACGACCACGCCGCCCACGACGATCCCCGTGCCCGGGCGGCAGAAGAGCTTCACGAAGCCGTCCTGCACCCCCTGCATCTTCGCGCGGGCGTTGGTGGAGAGCGGCAGCATCACCGGCTCCGCCTCGATCTCGCCGGCCGAGACCGCGCGCTGGCTCCAGCCGACGGTCGCGATCTCGGGGGCGGTGAAGACGTTGGAGGAGACGGTCTTGAGGTTGAGCGGCTGGACGGCGTCGCCGAGCGCGTGCCACATCGCGATCCGGCCCTGCATCGCCGCGACGGAGGCGAGCATCAGCACGCCGGTGCAGTCGCCGGCGGCGTAGACGCCGCGGGCGGAGGTCCGCGAGACGCGGTCGACCTTGACGAACCCGCGGTCGGTGACCACCCCGACGTCCTCGAGCCCGATCCCCTCGGTGTTCGGGATCGAGCCGAGCGCCAGCAGGCAGTGCGAACCCTCGACCTCGCGGCCGTCCTCGAGGCGGACCACGACCCGGTCACCCTTCCGCTCGACCGCTGCCATCCGGGACTTCGACAGCACCGTCATGCCGCGGCGCTGGAAGACCTCCTCGAGCACCTCCGCCGCGTCCGCGTCCTCGCCGGGGAGCACCCGGTCGCGGCTGCTGACGAGCGTGACGTCGATGCCGAGCGCGTTGTAGGCGCCGGCGAACTCGGCGCCGGTGACGCCCGAGCCCACGACCACGAGGTGCTCGGGGCGCTCGTCGAGGTCGTAGACCTGCTCCCAGGTGAGCACCCGCTCGCCGTCGGGCTGCGCGGTGGGGAGGGTGCGGGGCGAGGCGCCGGTCGCGACCAGCACCACGTCGGCGTCGAGCGTCTCCTCGCTGCCGTCGGGCAGCGTGGCGACGACCCGCTGCGCCCCGTCGAGCCGGCCGCGTGCCTGGAGGACGCGGACCCCCTCACGGGTGAGCCGCTGGGCGATGTCGGCGGACTGTGCCCGGGCGAGGTCGAGCACCCGGCGGTTCACCGCGCCGAGGTCGACCACCGGCGCCACCTCCGCGTCTGGGTCGTTGCACGAGAGGTCGATGCCGAGCTCGGAGGCCACCTCGAAGGTGGTCATCACCTCCGCGGTGGCGATCAGCGTCTTGCTCGGCACGCAGTCGGTCAGGACCGCCGAGCCGCCGATGCCCTCGGAGTCCACGACGGTGACCTCCGCCCCGAGCTGTGCTGCCACGAGAGCCGCCTCGTAGCCTCCCGGTCCACCGCCGATGATCGCCACGTGAGTCACGCCGGCATTCTCCCACCCGCCTCCGGGCCCAACCCCCTCCACCACCGACTGCCACCGACTACCCTGCCGCCCGTGACCCTCTACGCGGCGTACGGGCCGAACATGGACCCGCGGCTGATGAGCGAGCGCTGCCCGCACTCCCCGCTCGAGGGCACGGGGTGGCTGCTGGGGTGGCGGCTCACCTTCGGCGGCGAGGAGTTCGGCTGGGACGGCGCGCTCGCCACCATCGTCGAGGACCACTTCGAGCAGGTCTTCGTCGCGTTGTACGACGTCACCGACGAGGACGCCGCGCTGCTCGACCAGTGGCAGAGCGTCTCCACCGGGCTCTACCGCAAGACCCGGGTCCGGATCGCCACCATGAACGGCGAGGAGCTGGCCTGGACCTACGTCCTCGACGCCTACGAGGGCGGGCTCCCCTCCGCGTCGTACCTCGGGATCCTCGCGGACGCCGCCGAGGCCGCCGACGCCCCGGTGGACTACGTCGCCGCGCTCCGTGCCCGCCCGTGCCGCTCGAGCGGGCTGTGACTAGGGTCGGCGGATGACCCGATCCCCTGCTGAGGCGGCCCGCGAGGCCGCGGACCGGTTGCGCGACCTCACCGGGGTGGCCGCCCACGACGTCGCCCTGGTCCTCGGCTCCGGCTGGCTGCCCGCGGTCGACGCGCTCGGCGAGACGGTGGCAGAGGTGTCCGCCGCCGACCTGCCGGGGTTCGCGCCGCCCGCGGTGGCCGGCCACGCGGGCAAGATCCGTTCGGTGCGCGCCGGGGACCGGTCGCTGCTGGTCTTCCTGGGGCGCACCCACCTCTACGAGGACCACGGCGTGCGCGCGGTCGTGCACGGGGTCCGCACCGCCGCTGCGGCGGGGTGCCGGGCGGTCGTGCTGACCAACGGCTGCGGCGGGCTCAAGGAGTCGTGGAGCCCAGGCACGCCCGTGCTGATCAGCGACCACCTCAACCTCACCGGCACCTCTCCGATCGAGGGCGCGAACTTCGTCGACCTCACCGACCTCTACTCCCCCCGGCTCCGCGAGCTGTGCCGCGAGGTCGACCCGACCCTCGACGAGGGGGTCTACGTGCAGTTCCGCGGGCCGCACTACGAGACCCCCGCCGAGGTGCGGATGGCCGGGATCCTCGGCGGTCACCTCGTCGGCATGTCGACGACCCTCGAGGCGATCGCCGCCCGCGAGGCCGGCCTGGAGGTCCTCGGCATCTCGCTGGTGACCAACCTCGCCGCCGGCATCAGCCCCGAGCCGCTCGACCACGCGGAGGTCCTCGAGGCCGGTCGCGCCGCGGCCAGCCGGATGGGCGACCTGCTCGGCGCCGTCGTCCCCCGCATCTGACACTCTCGGAAAAGGCAGGACCCAGCATGAGCAGCACCTCGGCCCACAACGTCACCTGGACCCTCGACGAGGGGGTCGCCCGGGTCTGGCTCGACCGCCCGGACAAGCTCAACGGGCTGACCCTGGAGATGCTGGCCGAGCTCACCGCGGTGAGCCGCCGGCTCCGCAAGGACAAGACCCTGCGGGCGGTGGTCCTCACCGGCGCGGGCGACTCCTTCAGCGCCGGGCTCGACTTCGCCTCCGCGCTCCGCGACCCCAAGCAGGTCGCGCGCTGCTTCCTGCCGTCGCTGCTCCGTGGGACGAACATCTTCCAGGAGGCCGCCTGGGGATGGCGCCGGCTCCCGGTCCCGGTGATCGCCGTGGTCCAGGGCCACTGCTACGGCGGCGGGGTGCAGATCGCGCTCGGCGCCGACTTCCGGATCGCCACGCCCGGCTCGCAGTGGTCGGTGATGGAGGCCAAGTGGGGGCTGATCCCGGACATGTCCGGGATCAGGAGCCTCGCCGAGCTGGTCGGCATCGACGTCGCGAAGAAGCTGACGATGACCGGGGAGACCTTCGACGGCACCCGCGCCCACGAGCTCGGGCTGGTCACCGAGCTCGCCGACGACCCGCTCGCCGCCGCGGACGAGCTGGTGGAGCAGCTGAAGAGCCGCTCCCCCGACGCGATCGCCGCGGCGAAGCGGCTCTTCGACGGCACCTGGACCAGCACCCCGCGCAAGGTGTTCTCCCGGGAGCGCGCCGAGCAGCTCGCGCTGCTGCTCAACGCGAACACCAAGATCGCGCGGGAGGCGGCGTTCCGCCGCGAGGTCCCCGAGTTCGTCGCCCGGAAGCGCTGACATGCTGCTCGACCGAGCCCGCGCCTGGGCCGCCGAGGACCCCGACGAGCAGACGCGCGCCGAGCTGGAGGCGCTGGTCGCCGCTGCCGAGGCGGAGCCGGAGGGCCAAGCCGCCGCCGACCTCGCCGAGCGGTTCTCCGGCACCCTCGAGTTCGGCACCGCCGGGCTCCGCGGCGCCCTCGGTGCCGGGCCGATGCGGATGAACCGGGTGGTGGTCACCCGCGCCGCGGCCGGGCTCGCGGCCTACCTGCGGGCCCAGGGCGCCGGCGACGGCGACGCCGTCGTGATCGGGTACGACGCCCGCCACAACTCCGACGTGTTCGCCCGTGACACCGCCGAGGTGGTGACCGGGGCCGGGCTCCGGGCGCTGGTGCTCCCCCGCCCGCTCCCGACCCCCGTGCTGGCGTTCGCGATCCGCCACCTCGGCTGCGTCGCCGGCGTGATGGTGACCGCGAGCCACAACCCGCCGCAGGACAACGGCTACAAGGTGTACCTCGGCGACGGCAGCCAGATCGTGCCGCCGGCCGACAGCGGGATCGCCGCCGAGATCGAGGCGGTCGGCGCGCTGGCAGACGTACCCCGCGGTGCTGGTGGTGAGGTGCTCGGCGAGGAGCTCCTCGAGGCCTACCTCGACGCGGTCGCCTCGCTCCCCGACCCGGCCGGCCCGAGGGACGTCCGGGTCGTCTACACCCCGATGCACGGCGTGGGCGGCACGACGCTCGTCGAGGCGCTGCGGCGCGCGGGCTTCCCGGCCCCGCACGTCGTCCCGGCGCAGGCCGACCCGGACCCCGACTTCCCGACCGTGGGGTTCCCGAACCCCGAGGAGCCCGGCGCGATGGACCTCGCGATGGCGCTCGCCGCGGAGGTCGACGCGGACCTGGTGGTCGCCAACGACCCCGACGCCGACCGGTGCGCGGTCGCGGTCCCCGACCTGCACGGCTGGCGGATGCTGCGCGGCGACGAGGTCGGGGCGCTGCTCGGCGACTTCCTGCTCCGCCAGGGCAAGGAGGGCGTCTACGCCGCCTCGATCGTCTCCTCGTCGCTGCTCGGCAGGATGGCCGTGAGCCGGGGCCGCGCGTACGCCGAGACGCTGACGGGGTTCAAGTGGATCGCCCGGGTCGACGGGCTGGCCTTCGGCTACGAGGAGGCGCTCGGCTACTGCGTCGCCCCCGACCAGGTCCGCGACAAGGACGGCGTCTCGGCCGCCCTGCGGGTCGTCGAGCTCGCCGCGCTGCTCAAGGCGGAGGGGCGCACCCTCACCGACCGGCTCGACGAGATCGCCGCCGAGCACGGCGTCCACGCCACCGACCAGCTCAGCGTGCGGGTGACCGACCTCGCGGTGATCCGCGAGGCGATGGCGACGCTGCGCTCGCAGCCGCCGGTGGAGCTCGGCGGGCTCGCCGTGGAGGAGGTCGAGGACCTCACCCAGGGGACGGCGTCACTGCCGCCGACCGACGGGCTGCGCTACCGGCTCGCCGAGGGGGCGCGGGTTGTCGTGCGCCCGTCCGGCACGGAGCCGAAGCTCAAGTGCTACCTGGAGGTCGTCGTCCCGATCGACGAGGCGACGCGCGCCGACGAGGGCGCGGAAGCGGCCGTCGGGGCGGCGCGGATCGTCGCGGCGCAACGGCTCGACCGGATCCGCACCGACCTGGCGCACGCGGCCGGGCTGTAGCCCGACCAAGGTTCAGACCGAGAACGCCACCACGGCGGCGAGCGCGAGCACCGCCATCGCGGTGAGCTCCGGCACCGCCCACGAGCGGCGCACGGCCGGCGGCTCGCCGCCGTCGCGCCGTGCGATGCGGGCGAGCTCGTCGATGCGGTTCTCCACGAAGGTCGCGTAGTCCACCTCGCCGATCGAGGCCGCGTCACCGCCGCCCTGTCGCGCGTCGTTCCTGCGCGCGAAGACGGAGGTCGGGTTCCCGTCGGAGCCGCGGACCATCTGCCGGGAGGCGCGGCCGATGCCGGGGCAGGAGTACCGCTTCCCGCCGACCCACACGTTGAGCGTGTGGCGGACCGCGACGTCGTCGACCTTCGCGAGCGGCAGGTGCCAGTCGCTCACCTGGTTGTGCAGCACCAGCGTGTCGTCGTACGCCGTCGCGCGGGGCCTCAGCAGCACCGCCCACACCACCACCCCGGCGAGGGCGACGAGCAGGCAGATCCGCACCCCGGTGAGGTTCGGTTCGGTCACCGCGGTGAGCACCAGCACGAACGCCGCGGCGACCAGCGAGGCACCACCCACGAACCGGCCGCTGGTCGGGCGGAACCGCTCGACGGGGGTGGCGGCGGGCGAGGAGGAGGCCATGCGCCCGATTGTGCCCGGCGGGGGGCTGCGCACCTATGCTGGCTCGGTGACGGCAACACTCACCCCCGACCCGACGGAGCTGTCGGAGGCCACCTCCTCCGACTCCGCGCTGCGCCGGTTCCTGCACGGGCTGCCCGGCGTCGACCAGGTGGGCGCCGAGGCGCGGGCCGCGATGCTCGGCACGCGGTCGATCAAGACGACCTCCAAGGAGCTCGCCCTCGAGCTCGCGATCCGGATGGTCGACCTCACCACGCTCGAGGGGCAGGACACCCCGGGCAAGGTGCGCGCCCTGTGCAGCAAGGCGATGCGCCCCGACCCGACCGACCCGAGCTGCCCGCCGACCGCGGCGGTCTGCGTCTACCCCGACATGGTCGGGGTGGCGAAGGAGGCGCTGGGAGGCAGCGGCGTGCACGTCGCCTCCGTGGCGACCGCGTTCCCCTCCGGCCGCGCGGCGCTGGACATCAAGCTCGCCGACACCCGTGACGCCGTCGAGGCGGGCGCCGACGAGATCGACATGGTGATCGACCGTGGCGCGTTCCTCGCGGGGCGCTACCTCCAGGTCTACGAGGAGATCGTCGCGGTCCGCGAGGCCTGCGCCAGAGAGGATGGGCACGGTGCGCACCTCAAGGTGATCTTCGAGACCGGCGAGCTGCAGACCTTCGACAACATCCGCCGGATCTCCTGGCTGGCGATGATGGCCGGCGCCCACTTCATCAAGACCTCCACCGGCAAGGTGCAGCCGGCGGCGACCATGCCGGGCACGCTGGTGATGCTCGAGGCGGTGCGCGACTTCCGCGAGGCGACCGGCCGGATGGTCGGCGTGAAGCCGGCCGGCGGGATCCGGTCCGCGAAGGAGGCGATCAAGTACCTCGTGATGGTCAACGAGGTCGCCGGCACCGACTGGCTCGACCCCGACTGGTTCCGCTTCGGCGCCTCCACGCTCCTCAACGACCTGCTGATGCAGCGGATGAAGATGCGCACCGGCCGCTACTCCGGCCCCGACTACGTGACGATGGACTGACATGACCAGCACACCGACGGGCACCGTGTTCGAGTACGCCCCCGCACCCGAGTCGACGGCGATCGTCGACATCCGCTCCTCCTACGGGCTCTTCGTCGACGGCGAGTTCGTCGACCCCACCGGGGGCCGGTCGTTCAAGACCGTCAACCCGGCCACCGAGGAGGTGCTCGCCGAGGTCGCCGAGGCCGGCGAGGACGACGTCGACCTGGCCGTGCGTGCGGCCCGCCGCGCGTACACCCGGACGTGGGGCCGGATGTCGGGGCGCGAGCGCGGGAAGTACCTCTTCCGCATCGCCCGGCTCCTGCAGGAGCGCTCCCGCGAGCTGGCGGTGCTGGAGTCGATCGACAACGGCAAGCCGATCCGCGAGTCCCGTGACTTCGACGTGCCGCAGGCGGCGGCGCACTTCTTCTACTACGCGGGGTGGGCCGACAAGCTCCGCTACGCCGTGCCCGCGGCCGACCCGCGCCCGCTCGGGGTGGCCGGCCAGGTCATCCCGTGGAACTTCCCGCTGCTGATGCTGGCCTGGAAGGTCGCGCCCGCGCTCGCGGCCGGCAACACCGTGGTGCTCAAGCCCGCGGAGACCACGCCGCTGAGCGCGCTGCTCTTCGCCGAGATCTGCCAGCAGGCCGACCTCCCGCCGGGCGTGGTCAACATCCTCACCGGTGCGGGCGAGACGGGGCGCGCGGTCGTCGCCCACCCCGACGTCGACAAGGTCGCGTTCACCGGCTCCACCGAGGTGGGCAAGCAGATCGCCCGGGCGGTGGCCGGCACTCGCAAGAAGGTGACCCTCGAGCTCGGGGGCAAGGCGGCGAACATCGTCTTCGACGACGCCCCCGTCGACCAGGCGGTCGAGGGGATCGTCAACGGGATCTTCTTCAACCAGGGCCACGTCTGCTGCGCGGGCTCCCGTCTGCTGGTGCAGGAGTCCGTCGCCGACGAGGTCCTCGAGCGGCTCAAGCGACGGATGGGCACGCTGCGGCTCGGCGACCCGCTGGACAAGAACACCGACGTCGGCGCGATCAACAGCGCCGAGCAGCTGACGCGCATCAAGGAGCTCTCCGACGTGGGCGAGCAGGAGGGCGCCGGCCGCTGGTCGCCGCCGTGCGACCTGCCCACCAACGGGTTCTGGTTCCCGCCGACGATCTTCACCGGCGTCTCGCAGGCGCACCGCATCGCCCGGGAGGAGATCTTCGGTCCGGTGCTCTCCGTGCTCACCTTCCGCACCCCCGCCGAGGCGGTCGAGAAGGCGAACAACACCCCCTACGGTCTCTCGGCCGGTGTGTGGACCGACAAGGGGTCACGGATCCTCTGGGCAGCGGACAAGCTCCGCGCCGGCGTGGTGTGGGCCAACACGTTCAACAAGTTCGACCCGACGTCGCCCTTCGGCGGCTACAAGGAGTCCGGCTACGGCCGCGAGGGCGGCCGGCACGGCCTCGAGGGGTACCTGACCTGGGAGGGCAAGGCGTGAGCCGGGTCGACGTGCGCAAGACCTACAAGCTCGCGATCGGCGGGCAGTTCCCGCGCTCGGAGTCGGGACGCACCTACGAGGTCACCGACGCGGGCGGCAAGTTCCTCGCGAACGCCTCGCGCGCCTCGCGCAAGGACGCCCGGGACGCCGTCGTGGCGGCCCGCAAGGCGTTCGGAGGCTGGGCGGGCAAGACGCCGTACAACCGGGGGCAGGTGCTCTACCGCGTCGCCGAGGTGCTCGAGGGGCGGCGCGCGCAGTTCGCCGAGGAGGTCATGCGCTCCGAGGGCGGCACCCGCCGGCAGGCCGAGGCGGTCGTCGACGCCTCGGTCGACCGGCTCGTCTGGTATGCCGGCTGGGCGGACAAGGTCGCCCAGGTGGTCGGCGGGACGAACCCCGTGGCGGCGCCGTACTTCGACTTCAGCGTCCCCGAGCCGACCGGTGTCGTCGCGGTCCTCGCGCCGCAGGACTCCTCGCTGCTGGGGCTGGTGAGCGTCGTCGCCCCGGTCGTGGTCACCGGCAACACCTGCGTGGTGGCGACCTCGCAGCTGCGCCCGCTGCCGGCGATCACCTTCTCCGAGGTGCTGGCGACCTCCGACGTGCCCGGCGGCGTGGTGAACGTGCTGACGGGGCCGCTCGCGGACACCGCGCCGACGCTGGCCTCGCACATGGACGTCAACGCGATCGACCTGACCGGTGCGGGGACCGACGAGGACGCCACCGCCTGGGAGACCGCAGCGGCGGACAACCTCAAGCGCGTCCGCCGGCCGGCGGCCGAGGACTGGCTCGCCGAGCCCGGCCTCGATCGGATGACGTGGCTGCTGGAGACCAAGACCGTCTGGCACCCGATCGGGATCTGAGGCCGGCGTGGAGCAGACGCACCGGCTCGTCGTCGACGGGCGCGACGTGGCGCCGGCCGCGATGGCCACCACCGCACGCACGCGCAGCAAGGGGCTCCTCGGCCGCACCGGGCTCGACGGTGCGTTGTGGCTGTCCCCGGCCCGGCAGGTGCACACCTTCCGGATGAGGTTCGCGATCGACGTCGCCTACGTCGACCGCAAGGGCGTCGTGCTGGTCACCCGCACGATGCCCCCGGGGAAGCTCGGGCCGTGGCGGTGGCGCAGCCGCGGTGTCGTCGAGGCGGAGGCCGGCGCGTTCGAGGCGTGGGGGCTGGCTCCCGGGTCGACGGTGACGTTCACCAGCCTCGCGTCCGCCGCCGCCTGAGAAGCAGCACGCCGCCGGCGAGGAGCGCGGCGAGCACCAGCAGCCCGACGGCCACCACCGGGTAGAGCCATGCCGGGGTGCCCTCCTCGACGGGGTTGCGGAACTTGTCGGCGGCCGAGGTGTCCTCCTCCTCCGGCGCCGGTGACGCGGACGGGCTCGGCGTGGCGGACTCCTGCGGCTGCTGGCCGCCCCGGCCGGTGGAGAGCGAGAAGCGGGCGCTGTAGGCACGGCCCTCGGGCAGGTGGTCGGAGCAGGTGTCGGCGGTGTCCCGGGCGAGCGAGAGCTGTACGGCCCAGGTGCCCGAGTAGTCGATCCCGAGGCTGCGCGGGGAGAGCCGCCCCGCCGAGCTCGCGCCGGTGGTGCCGTAGCCGACGCCGTCGAAGTCCCCCGAATTGCCGTACGGCGGGAACGACCCGCCCTCGCCGTACGGGTTGTAGAGCTCCACCCGCCAGGCCGGGCACCGGCGGTTCTGCGCAGGCACCTGCAGCGCGAGCTGCCCCTCCACGGTGGCGAGCACCCGGGGCCGGCTCCCCTCCGGCGCCCGGAACCGGAACCACGTCGCCTCGCCGGGGCGCAGCCGTAGGCGGTAGGCGCCCGGCTCCAGGAGCGGGGCGTTGCGCTGCGCCTGCCCGCCCGTGACCGCCGTGCCGGAGCCGAGCCCGCCGAGCGACTCGACGCTGATCCGCTCCAGGGCGGCGCTGAGCGCGTCGGCGTTGCGGGCGTCGTAGTACTGGCCCGCGGTCGCCGTCGAGATGCAGCGCAGGGCGTCGCGGGCCGCGCCGCCGCCGCCGAGCGCGAACCCGACGGTCTGCACCTGCACCTTCACCCCCGAGCGGGTCAGGTCGCGCGCCACCTGGCAGGGCGGGCTGTCGGGTGGGCTGCAGTTGTCCTCGCCGTCGCTGACCAGCACGATCACGCGCCGGGAGGCCGGCTGCTCGCCGAGGTCGGCGTGGGCGCGCCGCAACGCGAGCCCGATCGGGGTGTCGCCGGTCGGACGGAGCCCGTCCGCGGCGCGGCGGATCCTGGTCGGGTCGACACGTCGGGGCGCCACCAGCAGCCGCGTGTCACGGCACGACACCGACCGGTCCTTGCCGGCGTACTCCGAGCCGTAGACGCGCACCCCGACGACGGCGTCGGAGGGCAGGGAGCCGACCAGCTCGCCGAGCGCGGTGCGGGCGCCCTGGAGGAGGGTCCGCCCCGTGCCGTCGTCGCGCCCCATGGAGCCGGAGACGTCGAGGACCACCATCACCCGCAGCGGCGGCTCCTCCGCGGCGGCGCGGGGTGCGACCAGCACCGTGAGGACGAGAGACAGGACCGCCACCAGCGAAGCCCCGGAACGCCGCACGAGCGAAGGCTACGTCAGCGGCTGCTCCAGCTGCGGCTCGCCCTCTGCGGCGCGGCGGGCAGCCCGTAGGGGCCACGCTCCGACTGGTCGCCGGTGAACAGGACGTAGCCCGAACCTGCGGCGGCGCCGATCGCCAGCCCGGCGAGCACCGCCCACAGCGACGCACCCTCCAGCACCCCGGTCGCGGCCAGCACGAACGCCGCGACCACGGCCAGCACGAGGGTGGGCAGGGCGACGACCCGCACCGCCTGCCCGGAGGTCGCGAGGTGGTCCTTGGTCAGCGCGTTGCCGCCGAGGACGACCCCGACCAGCGTGGCGACGCAGGCGACGAACGCGTGGGCGCCGAGCCAGACGACCTGGGCGCGGTCACGGTCGGCGAGCTCGATGGTCGCCGAGGCGTCGAGCGCGGAGAAGGCGGCGGCCACCGCGGCCGCACCCCCGCCCCAGAGGACGGCGGTGACGATGAGGGCGCGCGCCAGCGCGACGGGGCGGGTGATCACGCCTCCTCCGACTGCGCGACCACGAAGCTGTCGTAGACGTCCTGCATGGCGTCCTCCCACTCCCCCTCCGGTGCGATGAACCGGACCGTCGAGACCTCCCCCTCGGGGAGCTCCACGAAGACCTGCAGCTGCTCGACGACGGCGTCCTGCCCCTCGAAGGTCTGCGTGTGCGTGAAGCGGAGGAACTCCGCCCGCTCGGCTCCGGGCACGTCGGCCTCGCCCTCGTCGAGGAGCTCGAACCCCTCGTCGAGCGCGCCGAGCTGCTTCGCCCCCTCGCGGAGCTGCTCGAAGGCGCCGCCCTTGCCCTTCATCCCCATGCTGAACTGCACGTACGCCGGGGCGGGGTCGCCGTCCGGTTCCGCGACGGCCCACTCGTAGGTGGTGCCGTCCGCGGACTCCTGCTCGTCGTACGCCGTCCAGCCCTCCGGCACCTCGAGCACGATGCCGTGACCGGTGACCGGACGGGTGCCGCCCTCGGCCTCCCCCAGCTCGAACGGCTGGGAGGCCGACGACCTCAGGGACTCGTCCACGTCCGCCTCGTCCTTCCCGCAACCGCTCAGCAGCAGCACCGCCGCCAGCGCGGCCGTCACCAGGCTCCTCATCGACGTCCTCACGACTCGCACACCACGTTCTCCGCCCAGAGTCCCTGCACCGGGTCGTAGTAGTACCCAGAGAGCAGGTCCTGGTCGATCGTCACCACGTGCACCTCGGCGCCGACCTTGACGAAGAGCACCTTCACCTTGCCGCCGTACTTCTCCTCGTTGCGGGAGTAGTCGTACTCGTTGAAGGTGATCTGCGAGTGCTCGTTGAGCTGCTCGTGGAGCGCCGCCGCCTGCTCGGGCGACATCCCGTCGCCGCCGGTGATGAAGCCGGCCATCTCCTGCGACAGCGCGTCGATCGCGGAGTGGTCGTAGCTGCCGTCGTCGCGCCGGAAGTCGGTGGAGAAGTTGATGACGTAGTTGCGGCCGAAGTCCATCCGCAGGATCGGCGGGAGCGTCAGCCCCTGCAGGGTCTGCGGCTTGGCGTGCTTGCCGGTCGAGGGCTTCGCGAGGTCGGTGTTCCACTCGACGCCGCCGGCCACGGTCGGGGTGGCCTGGATGCTGCCGGCGAAGGACGCGAGGTTGCCGTCCTTGTCGAAGGTGACGTCGGCGAGGACCATCGCGCTGATCTTGCCCTCGGCCCCGAGCTTGAGCAGCGACTCCGGCACCGGGATGCCGATCTTCAGCGCGGCGTCGGCGGTCATCGCCACCTTCACCTTGCGGTCGCCGTTCTCGTAGGTCTGGATGCCCAGCACCCCGCGGAGACCGCCGCTGACCTCGGCCGGCCCGACCTCGCCCTTGAGCGAGCCCTTGGCGCCGAGCTCGTAGTACTCGGAGTCGGCCGGCGGCGCGCCCTCGGGGTCGCTGCCGAACTCGCCGAAGTTGTCCTTGTACTGCTCGATGAACCGCTCGGCGTCGTCGAGGTTGTCGAACTTGAACTCCTTGCCCCAGGTGACGTCGCCCTCGATCTTGGCGGAGCCGCCGGCCTTGGCCGAAGTGTCGCCCGAGCCGGTGTTCACCTCGGCGCCGCCGCCGAGGGTGAACTCGTAGCCACCGCCGACCTGGCCCTTGGTGCGCACCACGTAGGTGTCCTTGACGGTGCCGTCGTCCTGGCGCTCGCGGATGCGGGTCAGCTTGTAGCCGCTCTCGCCGCCGACGTCGGCGATGATCGAGACGCTGCCGCCGGCGTTGCCCTCGTGGCTGGAGACCGTGCAGTTGGTCGGCACGTAGTCCGGGAGCGCGTCGTTGCTGCAGCCGGCGAAGCCGAGCGGTGCGCCGATGCGGCAGAACGCCTTGTCGATGACCGACTTCGCGTCGCTGCTGAAGACCGGGGTGAGGGCGACCAGCGCGATCACCAGGATCACGACCACGCCGACCACGCCGACGTACTCGGCAGTCGTGGCGCCGCGCTCGGTGCGGCGCAGGTGGGGCACGCGTGTCATCGCGGCAGCCGTCCCTCTCAGTTGATGAGCTTCACGTCCATCTCGAGGATCTCGAGCGGGTTGACGCAGCCGACGCCCTCCAGGCCGGGCGGCGGGGTGTACTCGGGCTCCTCGGGCTCCTCGGGCTCCTCCGGCTCCTCGGGAGCCGGCCCTCCGGGCCCCGGCTCCTCCTCCTCGGGAGGTGGTGGCGGTGGTGGCGGTGGCGGCGGGTTGAGCTCGAGGTCGCACAGGGTGACGAGGTCGGGCAGCCCGGCGCAGACGCCGTTGACGATCAGGCCGACGCCCCCGCCGGGGCTGCAGAACCCGGACGCGATCGTGATCGCGACCCGGGAGGTGCTCTCGGAGCGGGCGGTGGTGCCACCACCCTCGACGGTGTCCTTCTGCCGGGTGGTGACGGTGTACTCCCACCTGCGCTGGCCGACGTCGAAGCCGTCGAAGTCGAGGTCGACGACGTCGGCGCCGTTGGCCGCGGCGTACTGCTGCGCGACCGCGGAGGCGCGCGGGGTGGGGGTGCCGCTCAGGAGCCCGGCCAGCTGGCCGAGCTGGTTGCCGACGCCGCTGCCGAAGACGCCCAGGAGGGCCTCCTCGTGCTCCTGGCCGACCGCGAGGGCCGCGGCGTCCGAGGCGGTGGCCGCCCGGCCGCTCTGGTCCAGCACGTCCTGCAAGGAGACGAACGCCACCGCGAGGGCGAACCCCCCGATGACGGCGGTGAGGAGGGCCGGGGTGACCTGGCCCTCCTCTCCCGCGCGACGTCGGCGGAACATCAGCCGAGGGCTTCCTTGATCTTGCCGAAGGCCGCGGTGACGATCGAGTTGACCTGGCTGCCGAACAGGTCGGTGGTGCCCATCAGCGCGACGATGAGCAGCGCGACGAAGGCGATGATGCCGACGTACTCGGCGGTGGTCTGCCCGCGCTCGTCGCGGCGGGCGCCGAAGACGAGGAGCGTGGCCTGGATGCGGGTGAGCAGGTCGTTCATGGTTCCTCCGTGGGTTCCGGTGCCGGTGCTTGTCGGCGAGGTGACGTGAAGGTAGGTGCCCGGAACCGGGCCCCCGAGGGCCCCAGGGCCCAATCCGGGCCCAAGGTGCGGGCCCGTTCCCGGGTCAGGCGCCCCTCCTGGTCCCGAGGCAGGTGGCGATCGCCTCGGCCCGGTTCGCCGCGCCGAGCTTGGCGAAGATCCGGTTGAGGTGGTTCTTGACGGTCTTCTCCTCGATGAAGAGCCGGCGTGCGATGTCGCCGTTGCTCATCCCGGCGACGAGGAGCCGGCAGATCTCCACCTCGCGGCGGCTCAGCGCGTGCTGCTTGACGACCTCGGGCACCACCGTGGGTTCGGCCCGGTCGTGGGTCGCCGGCGCCTCCGCGACCGCGGTGCCGCCGCCGTGGAACCCCTGCAGCAGCACGGACGCGGCCGCCGGCGAGAGCCGCGGGCGCCCCTCGGCGGTGTCGATGATCGCCATCGCCAGCTCGTCGCTCTGGAACGCGCCGTGCACGAGGTAGCCGGTCGCGCCGCCGCGCAAGGCCTCGGAGACGACCGCGGGCTCGTCGCTGTAGGTCAGCATCAGCACCCGCGACAGCTGGGTGAGCGCCGGCAGGACGTCGAGCCCCCCGCTCCCGGGCATGCGTACGTCGAGCAGCACCACGTCCGGGCGCTCCCGGCTGGCCACCGCCACCGCCTCCTGGCCCGACGACGCCTCGCCGCACACGTCCATCCGGTCGTCGAGCTCGAGCAGGCTGCGCAGCCCGATCCGCACGACCGGGTTGTCGTCCACCAGCAGGACCCTCACGCTCACCGGACTCCCCCTTCCCTCGTCAGCTCCCGCTGCTCTTCCGCTCCTTCGACCGCCGCCGGCAGCCGCACGTCGACCGTGGTGCCGACCCCCGGCCGGCTCGTGACGGTCAGCCGGCCGCCGACCCGGGCGGCCCGTTCCCTCATCCCCCGCAGCCCGAAGTGCCCCGCGAGCCCGTCGGCGGCCCGCTCGGGCGGCATCCCGGGCCCGTTGTCGGTGACGGCCAGCGAGGCCCAGCCGTGGTCCTCCGCGAGCGTGACCTCCACCGAGCTGTCCTCCGGCGTGTGGCGCCGCACGTTCTCGAGCGCCTCGCCGAGGATCGCGACCAGCTCGTAGGCCGACTCCGTGGCGAGGGTGACCTCCGGGTCGACGGTGAGCCCGACCGGGCGCCCCGCGGTGTCGCGCCACCGGTCGACGGTCTGCCGCACCTGCTCGGCCACCGAGCTGCGGGCGTCGGTGCGCCGCATCGCGAGCACCACCTCGCGCGACTCCCGGCCGGCGGTGCGGATCAGCTCGGAGAGCTGCCGCGCCACCGTGCCGGCGCGCTCGGGCGAGCGCTCCACCCATGCCGGCAGGCTGTCGGCGAGCATCGCGAGTCCGTGCAACGACTTGATCAGCGAGTCGTGCATCTCCCGCGCCATCCGGGCGCGCTCCTCGGCGACGCCGGTGCTGCGCATCTCCTCGCGGAGCAGCCGCTCGGTCTCGGCCGCGCGCAGCACCGACGAGCGGATCCCCACGCCCAGGAAGGCGACCCCGGCGAGCAGGGCGGGGACCGCGACTATCTGGAGGAACACGTCGGAGGTGCGCAGGATGTCCGGCGGGTTCACGGTGTAGACGAACCACCAGCCGGCGACCAGCAGCGGCGAGAAGAACCAGGCGCCGGTGCGGTCCAGGCACAGCCCGGTCATCAGCGCGCCGCTGCCCAGCAGCAGCAGGAACGGACTCATCACCTCGGTCGCGGCGAGTGCTGCCAGGCAGGCGAGGGTGTCGACCGCGAGCACCGCGGGGTGGGTGCACATGACCAGCCCGACGGTGCGCCAGCGCAGCAGCGCGAGCAGCAGCCACCCCATCGCGGCCACCACCCCCGCCACCAGCCACGGCTCCTCGCCGCGCAGCACCAGCCAGCAGACGGCGACCAGCCCGAGCAGGATCCGGACGTCGAGAAGGGTCCGTGCGATGCCGGTCATCGACCGGACCCGCTCGAACGTCTCGTCCCTCACGGCGCCGTCCTCACCGCGGCCTCACAGCCCGAACGCCATGAGCGCCAGCGATCCGATCATGAACAGCGACAGCGCCGGCATGATCACCAGCGTGAGCAGCAGGCTGATCTTCGGGTTGGCCCGGGCGGCGGCGGTGCGCGCCCGCTGCCCCGCCGTACGCCGGAGCTCCTTGGCGTAGCTCTCCAGGAACCCGCGCAGCGGGGTGCCGAGCTCCTCGGCCTGGAGGAACGCGGTGACGAAGTGGTGCAGCGACGGGGCGGCCGTGCGGTCCCGCATGTCCTCGAAGGCCTGGCGGCGCGAGGCGCCGAGGTCGATCTGGCGCAGCGTCACCAGCATCTCCTCGCTGACCGGACCGCCGACCAGTGTCGAGACCCGGCGCAGCGCGGCGCGGAACCCGAGCCCGGCGCTGATCGTCACCGCCAGCACGTCGAGGAAGTCGGGGAGCTCCCGCTCCATCGCGGCGGCGCGGGCACGCCCCTGCGACCACAGCCCGAGCCGCGGCAGGAACCAGCCGGCGACCGGGGCGACCAGCCCCAGCACCATGCCGTTGGCGAGCAGGATCAGCGCCGAGACCGCGCCCAGGAACGCCCACGTGGCCTGCCGCCGGATCAGCGCCTCGACGGTCAGCCCGCCGGGCGTCCCGGCGCGCGCGATCGCGTCGCGCAGCTTGTCGCGGGTGCCGCCGGAGACCTGGCCGAGCACGCGGCCGCCGACGGCGCGGTCCAGGAACTCGAGGAACCGGCCGACCAGGCTCCGCCGTTCGCGCGCGGTGCTCTCGACCGTGTAGGCGCTGGAGGCGTAGGCGACGCCGGGGTCGCGGACCATCCGCAGCCCGACCGCAGCGAGGACGAGGACACCGAGAGTGAGGGTGCCGAGCAGCAGCGCCATCAGACGTCGACCTTCGTCGCCCGGCGGATCATCGCCATGCCGAACAGGAACAGCCCGGTGCTGACGAAGAAGATGACCAGGCCGATCGGGTTGGCGAGCAGCGTGCGGAGCCCGCCGTCGATCGAGCTGTGCACGAGGAAGACCATGAGCCCGGCGAGCATCGCGACCGCGAACGCCGTCGCCTTGGAGCCCGCCAGCAGGGTGTTCACCTCGCGGCGCAGGTCGCGCCGCACCTCGAGCGCCTCGGTGATCCCCTGCAGCGCGGTGACGATACGGCCACCCGCTCGAGCCTGGATCACCAGCACGTTGACGAGCACGCCGAGCTCGCGGGACGGCAGCCGGTCGACCATCCGCTCCAGCGCCCCGTCGATGCTGGCGCCGAGCGCCAGCTCGTCGTTGACGCGGGCGAGCTCGCTGCGCACCGGGTCGATGCTCTCCTGCGCCGCCACGCCGAGCGAGGCGCGCAGCGACAGCCCTGCGCTGGTGGCGTTGGCGAGCAGGCGGGCCAGCTCGGGGAGCTGCTCGATGAACTTGGCCCGGCGCTGCTCCTCGCGGCGGCGGAACCACGCGCGCACGCCGAAGAACAGCAGCGCCTCGATCATCAGCATGAAGACCGGGCCGCCGATGTTGAAGGAGACGACGGCGACGAGCAGCGCGACCAGCGTGCTGCCCAGGACGGCGTCCGCGACCGGGATCGACAGGTCGGCGTTGTCGAGCTGCCACCGCAGCCTCCGCCCGTACGACGTGCGCACGAGCCGGCGCTCGGCGGTGCGCCGCAACCGGATCAGCCAGCTGCGCCGCTCCATGTTGGTGAGCACCGTGAACGACTGCTGGCGGGCGCGCTCGCGCAGCAGCGCCGCGAGGCCGACGACGACGAAGGTGAGCGTGCCGAGCAGCAGAAGGATGATGACGGAGATCCGCACGGCTCAGCCGTCCTCGCGGAAGGCAGCCGGGAGCCGCTGGCCGGCGAGCCGGAGCCGCTCGGCGAACCGGGCCGGGAGGGAGCCGGTGACCCACCGCCCCGTGACCCGGCCGGCGCCGCCCCACGCGTCCGCCTCGAACCGGAGGATCTCCTGAAGGGCGTAGTCCTCCTTGTGGGTGGAGGTGACCGCGGCGATCTCGGTGACCCGCCGGGTGCCGTCCGCGAGCCGGGTCAGCTGCACGATCACGTTGATGGCGCTGTTGATCTGGTCGCGGAGCGTCGCCTCGGGGAGGACCGTGTCGGCCATCGTCGCCAGCGTCTCGAACCGCAGCAGCGCATCCTTCGCGCTGTTGGCGTGCACGGTGGCCAACGAGCCCTCGTGGCCGGTGTTCATCGCCTGCAGCATGTCGAGCGCCTCGCCGCCACGGGTCTCACCGACGATGATCCGGTCGGGGCGCATGCGGAGGCTGTTGCGGACCAGGTCGCGGATCGTGACCTCGCCGGTGCCCTCCACGTTGGCCGGCCGGGCCTCGAGCCGGATCACGTGGGTCTGCTGCAGGGAGAGCTCGGCGGCGTCCTCGATGGTGACGATGCGCTCGTCGCGCGGGATGAACGACGAGAGCGCGTTGAGCATCGTGGTCTTGCCGGAGCCGGTGCCGCCGGAGACGACGACGTTGAGCTTGGCGCGGACCATGCCGGAGAGCAGGGCGGCGGTGTCCTCGTCGAAGGAGCCGAGCTCGATGAGCCGGTTGACCGAGTAGGGCCGCGGGAACCGGCGGATGGTGATCGACGGGCCGTCGACCGCGAGCGGCGGGACGATGACGTTGACGCGCTCGCCGCCGGGGAGCCGCGCGTCGACCATCGGGCTGGACTCGTCGACGCGGCGGTTGACGCCGGCGACGATGCGGTCGATCGCCTGGTAGACCTGCTCCTCGGAGCTGAACCGCACCGGCAGCAGCTGGAGCCTGCCGGAGCGCTCGACGTAGATCTGGTCGGGGCCGTTGACCATGATCTCGGTGATCGTCTCGTCGCGGAGCAGCGGCTCGAGGACGCCGAGCCCGAGCGCCTCGTCGACGACGCGGCGCACCAGCAGTCCGCGCTCGCGGTTGGTGAGCAGCGGCCCCTCGCGGGTGAGCAGGTGGCTGACCACCCGCTCGAGCCGGGCCCGCCGCTGGTCGTCGGAGAGCGCGGAGAGCTCGCTGAGGTCGACCTCCTGCAGGAGCAGCGTCTTGAGGTAGGCGACACCGTTGTCGTCGACGACGGAGTTCAGCGTCAGGTCGGCCTGACGGTTGCGCAGCGACACGGCTCAGTCCTCCGTCCGCGGCATGACGGTGTAGCGGGTGACCCGGATGTTCAGGTTCTCCACGCCGATGCCGAGGAACGGCACCTTGACGCTGACCCGGGCGGAGACGGGGTCGTCGAGCCCGGTGCCGTCGCCGACCGCCGGCTCTTCGGAGTCGTCCGACAGGTTGCCCGGGGCGACCTCGACGACCGGCTCGAAGAGCGACCCGATCTCGGCGCGTGCGGCGGCCTCGGCGGCCCCGGCGGAGGCGCCCTTGGAGTACTCGCGGGCGGCGAGCCGGGACGCGGACTCGGCCGACACCGCGGCGTACCCGACGAGGAACAGCTGGATGATGCCGCCGAGGATCAGTGCCGCGATCGGGATGATCCCGAGGATCTCGATCGTCGCCTGGCCCCGCTCGGTGCGCGCTCGCTGGCTCATCTGCTCCCCTCAGTCCGTCGCGGCGGCGGTGGCGCTGATGTCCTGGTCGAGGAACGGCACCAGCGAGGGGACCTCGAGCCGGGCCTCCCACTTCTCGTCGCTGTGCCGCTTCACGTGCACCCGGTACATCCCAGGCGTGCGCTGCTCCGCGGCCCTCAGGGCCTCGGAGTTGCTGCCCCCGCGGCTCCCGACGATCGCGGCCGCGTCCGCCGCCCGGCGGCTGCTGACGGTGGCGATCGCGTAGAGCGCGGTCTGCATGAGGACGAGGAAGATCAGCATCGCGGCGACGATCCCGACCATCGCCTCGATCGTGACCTGGCCGGCCTCGTCCTTGGCGCGGCGGCGCCCGCGGCGGCGGACCGGCGGCGGCGCGCCGTCGGTGCCGGTCGCGGCCTCGGCGACCACCGGCTCGGGACGCGGACGCTCCGCGCCGAGGCCGAGCTCGCGACCGAGCGCCACGACCGCGCGGCGGAAGGGGCCGTCCTCGAGCTCGAGCGGGGACAGCGAGTTCGCCACCGGCTCGAGCCGGCGCCAGTCCTCGGGGAGGGTGACCTTGCAGGCCTGCGCGCCGGTCATCCGGCGGCCGAGCTCGGGCTGCACCTCGTTGCGCGGGCTCACCTTGTTGAACAGCAGGTGGACCTCGCTGCTCTTGGCGACCTGGAGCCGCGAGAGCAGCTCGATCTTGTCGTGGGAGGCGCGCAGCGACGGGACGTCGGAGGTGGTGACCAGCAGGATGTCGTCGGCGAACTCCATGCCGACCGCGCTGGCCTCGGTGACGACCGCGCCGCAGTCGACGATCACGAGGTCGAAGTGGGACTTCGCGGCGGCGAGCACCTGCCGGGCGATCTCGCTGGTGATGTCCTCGGCCTGCTCGCCCTGGGTCGGCGCGAGCAGCACGCGCAGCCCGCTCTGGTGGACGAAGACCGCCTCGTCGAGGTTGCGGCCGGTGAGGCTGTCGGCGACGTTGGCGAGGTCGATGACCGTGCGCCGGCCGTTGAGGTCGAGCAGCTGGCGCACGCCGCGCTGCTGGAGGTCGAAGTCGATGAGGCAGACGCGGCGCGCGGTGCTGGCCGCCGCCGCGAGGAGCGCGGCGTGCAGGGCCGCCGTGGTGGTGCCGACGCCGCCCTTCGCGCCGGTGAAGGCGATCAGCCGGCCTGCGGGGCTCTGCGCCGCCAGCCCGGTCGCACCCATCCCCCGCACCTGGCGCTGCCAGCCGATGATCGTCGGGATGCGGCCGGCGAGCTCGTCGACCGACGGCGGCGCCTCGAGCACCGCGCGGGCGCCGGCGTCCATCGCGGAGGCGTAGAAGGCGGGCGACGGGTCGGCGGTCAGGAGCAGCACGCCGAGGTCGGGCTGGCGCGCGATCAGCTCGCGGGTCAGCGCCAGGTAGGGCAGCGCGCCGATCTGGTCGTCGAGGACGACGAGGTCGATCTCGGCGTTGGTGTCGATCGCGAGCAGCAGGTCGTTGCTGTTCTCGACGACGCCGAGCACCTCGACGTCCTGCATCTCGGCGAGCGACGCCATCGTCTGGCTGCGCAGGTCCTCGCGGCTGATCGCGAGCACGACACGGGCGATCACGGGGTGCCCCTTCCTGAAGCCGCGAAGGTCTCCTCGTAGGTCCGCTGGTCGCCCGGGACGACGCTGCCGTCTCCCGGGGGCCGGAGCGCGAGCCGGGTCTCGACCGCGAAGCTCTCGGCGAACGACAGCGCCTGGATCTGCTCGCGCTCGGTGGCGAAGGTGACCGGGACCGCCTGCCCCTCCGACACCGCGCCGGTGGAGCTGGCCTTCTCGCGGCTCACCTGCACGCCGACGTCGATGACCAGCAGCCCCTGCGCGATCAGCTTCGTCCGGGGCCCGGAGCCGGTGACGCCCTCGTCGAACGTCGCCCACACGTCGACGAAGTCGCCTGGCTGGACCTTGCCGGCCACGCCCGTCTCGGCGTCGACGAGGATCGCGATCTCCCGCTGGCCGGCCTCGAGGCTGGGGCGCGGCACCAGGTTGCTCGCCTGGAGGAGCGTGCCCTCCGAGATCTTCGAGGCGGTCACCTGCCCTGCGAGGTCCGCGAGCCGGCGTACGGCGCCGTCGGGGAGCCAGCGCTGCGGGATCTCGACCTGCTCGAGGTCGTCCTCGGTGAGCACCTGGTAGGCGTCGACGTCGTCGGTGACGACGTACCCCACGACCCGGTTGCCGACCTGGCTCTCGACGTCGTTGACGTAGCCGATCACCGAGAAGAAGACCGCGACGGCTCCGACGACGGCGAACGCGAGGAAGAGCACTCCTCGACGTTGGCGCGGGTTCATGCGGCGACACCTTCCCTGGAGTTGCAGAACGAGCAGTGGCCGCGCACGGCTTCGCCGCACTGCGGGCACGAGGCGGGGGTGGAGTCGTGGAGCGCGGCGACGAAGCCGTCGACGTCACGCGGCACCACGGTGTGCTCGAAGGCACGGGCGTTGCCCCACCAGGGGCGGTCGCCCTCGGGGCGGAGCTCCTGGCTCTCGAGCACTCGTCCGGGGCGGGTGCGGTCGAGCCGCGGCTCGAGCCGCCGGTCGCCGCTCCAGACGAGGTCGGCGCTCTCGTCGTTGGTGGGCCCGGGCCCGGGCTCGGGGGCGCCGGAGCCGAGCCGCACGCCGGTGTCGGCGACGACCCCGAAGGTCGTGCCGGGCAGCCAGGAGAGCACGTGGTGGTGGATCTTGACCTCGGGCAGCGCGAGCCGCGCGACCGAGGTGGTGACGGCGTACGTCGGCAGCCGGGCCTCCATCATCGGGACCGCGGTCAGTGCGAGTCCGGCGGGGACGTCACGGGCGGCGAGCCCGGCGAGCCAGGTGGCGTGCGCGGCGAGCCCGGTGAGCGGGCGGCGCAGCGGCACGGGGACCACGCCGGAGGTCTGCAGCATCGCGCGGAGCGTGCGGGTGCGACGGGTGGCCAGCGGGTTCGACTCGTGGACGAGGAGGGCCCGCTCGAAGGGGCGCTCGGAGAGCGCCTCGAAGGCCCGGGGCACGAACTCGGGGTCCTGTGGCGAGGGCAGGACGGTCACGGACGAGGGGTCGGCCACCCACTCGAGCCGGGCCGGCGAAAAGCCGCACGCCACGACCGAGTACATCCCAGGTCCCCCCAACAACGCAGGCCCGAACCCCCTCGGGCACTCCCAGGAAGTGGACCATACCAGTGACTTAGGTCCCCAACCAGACCCTCCCTCAGGTCTATCCGGCCTAACGCGCGAGGGCCACGGAGGTCACGCGAACGTTCGGTAAAGAACGATCGCGACGACCAGGACGAAGCCGCTGAAGACAGCCACGGCGACGCCGGCCGCGACGAGCAGGCGGGCCAGCGTGGAGGACGTGGCGCCCCGGGCGAGCTCGACCTGGCGGGGGCGGCTGGGGTCGTAGCGCACCTGCACCCGGTCCCCCGGCTTCGCCGGCGCCGGGGTCGCGCCGACCACCGTGGGCGCCTCGACGACCTGGCCGGAGGCGGTGCGGAACCGGACGACGGGGTGGAACAGGCCGCTGCGTGGGTTCGCGGTGGTGCGGGGCCGGCGGTAGGCCACGTCGACGACCTCGGCGTCGGCCAGCGCGCTGCCGGCCCGGAACGTGCGGGACCGCCTGAGCTCGCGGAGGCCGTAGCCGGCCAGGCCGAGCCCGGCCAGCAGGAGGCCGCCGGAGACGAGGACGAGGAAGGTCACAGCGCGACCAGCACGGCGAGGACGAGCAGGACGACGCCCACCAGGGCGAGGACCCAGGCGGCGGCCGGGATCGTGCGCCGTGGCTCCGGCGCCGTCTCGGGACCGGTCTGCCGGATCAGCCGCGTGGCCGGCGGCGACTCGTGGGCGGGCGGCGTCGGGGGACGGGGTTCGTCGGCCCCTCCGGCTCTCCCGGGCCCGTCGGGCCCCCAGCCGGGCGGGAGCGGCGGCAGCTGGCGGAAGACCTCGACGGGGTTGTCCGGGTCGGCTCCCGCGGACAGCTCGCGCCCGCCGGGGACGGCGTCGAGCAGCCAGAGCGCCTCCTCCGCGGTCGGCCGGTCGCCCGGCTCCCGCGCGGTCATCCGCTCGGCGACTGCCCACAGCGCGGCGGCCGTGGCGTCGAGCCCCGGTGGGCGGGACGGTGGCGCGCCGGCGGCGTCGGGCGGGGTGCCGGTGAGCATCTGGCGGAGCACGACGCCCAAGGCGTAGACGTCCTGCGCCGGGTCGGGCTCCGCGCCCTCGGCCTGCTCGGGGGCGAGGTACCCCGGGGTGCCGATCACGGTGCCCACCGAGGTCAACCGCGGGCCTCCGACCTGCGCCGCGGCCCCGAAGTCGGAGAGCCGCACGTGGGGCGCCCCCGTCCCCGTCGCGTCGAGGAGCAGGTTGCCGGGCTTCACGTCCCGGTGCGCCAGCCCCGCCTCGTGGACCCGCGCGAGCGCGCCCAGCGCCTGTGCGGCGAGCTCGCCGGCCCATCCCGCCGGGAGCGCACCGTGGTCGGCGAGCAGCTGCGCGAGCGAGCCGCCGTCGACGAGCGGCATCGTGAACAGGACCCGGTCGTCCTCGCCCGACCAGCCGTAGGGCGCCACGACGTGCGGGTGGCTGATCCGTCGCGACGTCTCCTGCACGAACCGGAGCAGCGAGTCGCTGTCGGACTGGCGAAGGATCTTGGCGGCGCGGTAGCACCCCTCGCGGTGGTCCCAGACGCGCCACACGGCGCCGGCCCCGCCGGCCCCGAGGAGGTCGACGAGCTCGTAGCGCCCGGCGATGACCTCACCCACGGCGGTCAGCATGCCACAGCAGGGTCATGGGGCCAGGGCACGGCCGAAGTGCTCCTCGGCCGCGGAGAGCCGACCGGCTCCGTAGACGCGGACCAGCTCGGCGACCTCCGGGTAGCGCTCCCCGAGCAGCTCGGCGGCCGCCAGGTAGTCCGAGGCGGGGGCCACCGCACGGAAGAGCCGCTGCACCGTCTCGGCGCCCCGGCGGGGGCTGATCCGGGTGCTGCGGGTGAGCAGCGGCCCCTCGGTCTCCTCGGCCAGCACGGCGAGCGCCTCCTCGGCGCCGAGCGCGCCGTCGCGGACCTCGGCGGCCAGCTCGACGAGCCGCTGGAGCCGCGCGACGGCCGCCGGGTTCCCGATCTTGGTCCGGTGGCCGGAGGCGAGCTGGGAGACCATCGGCGCGGAGATCCCGAGCACCCCGGCGAGCCGGCCCTGGGACAGCCCGAGCACGCCGGCGACGTCGCGGAGGAGGTCGCCGAGCGGCGCGCCGTACAGTCGGAGCTGCTCCGCCTGCGCGCGGCGCTGGGCGTCGGTGACGGCCCGGGCCATGGGCTCTCCTTCCTCCGGGGACCGCCGGATTTGCAAGAGCGAATCCCGCGAGGAGGAGCATAGGCGGCAGACCGCCGGGTTGCACCCTCCCGAGGCGCGACCTAGTGTTTGCAACTGCAAACCCACGGAAGGAGCCCCGATGGCGCGCGTCGTCGCACTCCCGCTCGCGACCCTCATGGTGGCCGCCTGGCTGGTCAGCTGGGACCTCGCCCTGCCCGCCCACGCCGACGAGTCCGGCCGGATGGTCATGGTCCTCGACTCGTCCGGCTCGATGAAGGAGCAGGCCAACGGCGGCGAGACCAAGATCGCCGCCGCGAAGAAGGCCCTCGGCGACGTCGTCGACTCCCTCCCCGAGGACCAGTCCGTGGGGCTTCGCGTCTACGGGGCCGAGGTGTTCTCCGCCGACGACCCCGGCGCGTGCGAGGACTCCCAGCTCGTCGTGCCGGTGGAGACCGGCAACCGTGACCAGCTCCGGCAGGCCATCTCGTCGTACCGCCCCTACGGCGAGACCCCGATCGGCTACGCGCTCCAGGAGGCCGGCAAGGACCTCGGCAACGAGGGCAAGCGCAACATCGTGCTCGTCTCCGACGGCGAGCCCACCTGCGCACCCGACCCGTGCGTCGTCGCGCGGGGGCTCGCGAAGGACGGCATCGACCTGCGCATCGACGTGGTCGGGCTCGACGTCGACGGCAAGGCGAAGTCGGTGCTCCAGTGCGTCGCCCGTGCCGGCGGCGGCGTCTACTACGACGCCTCCTCCTCGGAGGAGCTCAGCTCGTCGCTGACCAAGCTCGCGACCCGTGCGGCCCGCCCGTTCACCGGCATCGGCCAGCCCGTCACGGGCACCCCCACCACCGACGGCGCCCCCGAGATCGGCGCGGGCGACTGGCTCGACGAGATCGGCGAGCAGCAGGAGGACGTCCGCACCTACGAGGTGACCCGCGAGACCCCGGGCTCGACGCTCCACGTGAGCGCCTCGGTCCGCAACAGCTCCAGCTACGGCGAGGAGATCCGGATCGAGCTCACCACCGAGGACGGCGCCACCTGCGGCGAGGCGGTCGACTTCACCCAGCTCAGCGCCGGGCAGCTGATCTCCGCCGGCACCAGCGCCGACGACATCGACCTCGCCGGCGGGGTGGTCGAGGACGACCCGTGCGCCACCGCGGACTCGGTGTTCGCCACCGTCACCGACAAGACGCTGCGCGACGACAACGAGCCCAAGCAGCTCGAGGTGCGCGTCTACGAGGAGCCGCCGGTCGAGGACGCCGCGTCGCTGCCGGAGCCCAGCGAGGACGGCACGTGGGCGGCGCCGCCGCGCGGCAAGGCCACGAAGGTCGTCGGCGGCTCGTCCTTCGAGGACGCCCCGGTGCTCGAGCCCGGCGTCTACCGCGACACGATCGTCCCCGGCGAGGTGCTCACCTACCAGGTCGAGGCCGGCTGGGGGCAGCAGGTGAGCGCGCTGGCGAAGTTCGCGCCGATGAGCGGCAAGCTCGCCGACGCGGTCGGCAAGGTCGACGTGCTCAGCCGGGTCACGCTCTTCTCCCCCACCCGTCGCGTGGCCGCCGCACCGAACACCGTCGACGGCCCACCGATGCAGGCGTTCCTCGACACCAACGGCCACGAGGTCGGCGCGACCACCAGCCCGATCACCTACCGCAACCGCGGGATGTCGAACCAGTTCGGTGGCGCCAACATCGACGGCAGCTACACCGTGACCGTATACCTCGAGGAGGACCCGGACGGCGACGACTACCTCGTGCCGTTCACCCTCTCCGTCGGTGCGTCCGGCACGGTCGCCGGTGAGCCGACGTACGCCGAGGAGCCGGAGCCCGTCGAGTCGCCGACCCCGTCGTCGAGCGGCACCGCCTCCGGGCCGACCTCGTCCGGCGGCTCGACCAGCTCGTCCTCGGGCGACGACGGCGGGATCGACCCCGCTGCGCTCGCGCTCGGCGGAGCCGGCGTCGCGGCCCTCGCGGCTGCCGGCGTGGTCGTCGCCCGCAGCCGCCGCAGCGCCACCGAGTAGCCTCGGGGCCTGTGCGAGCACGGGTCATCGTCGTCGCGGGCCCGTCGGGCTCGGGCAAGTCGCGGCTCTGCCGCCGGCTCCACGAGCGGCGCGGGTGGCCCGTCGTCAACCTCGACGACTTCTACAAGGACGGCGACGACCCGACGCTCCCCCGCGTGCACCTCGCCGGCGGCGGCACGATCGTCGACTGGGACGACCCGGCCTCCTGGCACCAGGACGCCGCGGTCGACGCCCTCGAGGAGCTCTGCCGGTCGGGTAACGCCGAGATCCCGATCTACGAGCTCAGCAGGGACGGCCGGATCGGGAGCCGGAGGGTCTCGCTCACCGGGGCGCCGTACGTCCTGGCGGAGGGGGTCTTCGCCGACCGCGTCGTCCCGTCCTGCCGCTCCCGCGAGCTCCTCGCCGACGCCGTCTGCGTCGCCAACCCGCGGCTGCTCACCTTCTGGCGGCGGCTGGTCCGCGACCTCCGCGAGAGCCGGAAGCCGCCGTGGGTGCTGGTCCGGCGCGGCTTCCTCCTGCTCCGCGCCGAGCCGCGCGTCGTCGCGCGAGCGGAGGCCGTCGGCTGCGTCACCCTCACCGGGAACCAGGCGTACGAGCGCCTCGCGCCCCTCGGTGGTTGAGGGTGGTTGAGCGTGTCGAGACCATCGTGCCCGCCCACGGTGGTTGAGCTTGTCGGAACCACGAAACCCCTTGCCTGCTTGGGGATAACCGGTCCAGCCCGCTCCGCCGAAGTGTCGGTGGCTCCGCCTAGCGTCCTGCTATGGCGATCGTCCCGCTCTCCTTCCTCGAGTCCACCGACGACGGTGGTGCGGGGGTGCTGGCGCGGGTCGCGGCGCACCGTGCGGAGGCCGACCAGGCTGCGGTCGCGGAGATGGTCGCGGTGCTCGACTACGTCGCGTCCCACCGGCTCGAGGAGGGCGAGTTCCTCGAGCATGGTGCGATCGAGCCGTCGCTTCGCGGGATGTTCGGTGCCGGCCCGATCCACCGGCTGGCTCCGAACGGCGCCGAGGGTGAGCTTCGGTTGGCCGGGCAGGGCAGCTTCTTGGTCGCCGAGTTCGCGGTCGCCCAGATCGCGACCGTGCTGGCGATGAGCGAGGGCTCGGCGCGGCGCTACGTCGGGCAGCTGATCGAGCTGCACGACCGGCTCCCCGACCTCTACGGCCAGGTGGTCGCCGGGGCGGTGCCGGTGTGGAAGGCGCGCCAGGTCGCGGAGCAGACCATCCCGCTCAACCCCGGTGCCGCGGCGTTCGTCGACCGGCACCTGGCCCGGTTCGCGCACAAGCTGTCGCTGCGCCGCATCGAGCGCGCGGTGCAGGCCGCGATCCTGCCGTCGGGGTGCTCGCGGACCCGCAGTACGCCCTCGACCTCGCCGCCACCGCGGATGCCGCCGCGATCGGTGCCGAGGCACCCCGCCCGCCACGGCGACGCGCCGCCGGCAGGCAGGGTCGGCAGGGGCCGGTGCTGCACGTCCACCTGCACACCACCGCCACCGGCCCCGCGGTCGGCACGGTGGGCCCGGTCGGTCCGGTGGCCCGGGTCGACGGCTACGGCCCCCGCAGCGTCGAGACGGTCCAGGCTTGGATCCAGGGGCTGGCCCCGGGCGCGGAGGTCACCCTGACCCCGGTGGTCGACCTCAACGACTACCTCCAGGTCGACGCCTACGAAGCCCCGCTCCCGATCCGCCTCCAAGTGCAGGAACGCGACACCTGCTGCTCCTTCCCCTGGTGCGGCGGCACCGGCCGGTTCGACCTCGACCACATCGTCGAGTACGTGCCACCCGAGGACGGCGGCCCACCCGGCCAGACCAACACCCTGAACCTGTCGAAGCTGTGCAGGTTCCACCACCGGCTCAAGACCCACACCCGGAGCTGGCGCTACCACCGACAACCCGACCAGTCCCTGGTCTGGCAATCACCGGCCGGGTACTGCTACCGCGTCGACGGCACCGGAACCACCAGCATCCTCTGACGCTCGACCCTGCGCAGCAGCCGCCTGTGCAGCGCGGAGGCATGGACGGCTGAGGCCGGTGATTGAAAAGCAAGCGCTTCGAACCGCGAACGCACTCTCGTGCCGAGATGAGGGCCGGCGCCCATCGCAGCTGCCGGACGAGGGCGGTTGTAGCAGTCGTTCGGGCTCAGGCTGTCGCGGGCGCAGAGTCGCTCTCGTGCGAGCGGCGTGCGTAGGACCGGGCGGCTCGCACGCGGTCTCCGCACCTGACCGAGCACCAGGTGCGGCGGGCATGGGTGCGCAGCAGCACTCGTTCGCACGAGGGCGCGCCACAACGCGCAACCAGCTCGCCGTCGGGGCCGGTGAGGAGGTCGGCGAGGTCGGCGGCGATCACCGCGAGTGCCCGGTCCACGAGCTGGGTGACGGGGTGGGCCGCAGCCCGGTGCCACCGGCGCTCTTCGTCGTACTGCAGCAGCGAGGCCGACGGGACGCTGGTGAGCGCGGCGTTGACGGCCTCGAGTGACTCCGGCGGTGCTGGCCGGTTGTCGACGCGGGCCTCGAGCAGGGCTCGGACGTGCGTCCGCAGCTGACGCATGCGAGAGGCGCACAGCTCCCGGACATCCGCGGCGGCCGGCGCAAGGCCTACGGCGGCCAGCCAGGCGCGCGTGGCGTCTGGGGTGGCGAGCAGGTCGACGCGACCGTGCTTCGGCAGCAGGTAGGTGCTGTTGGCCAGCGCGAGCGCGACATGGTCGACCTCGCCCGGTGCGGGGGTCAGGTCTGTCGTCGCGGTCTCGGTAGCCACGCTCTCATGGTACCCATTTTGCTTTGCCATGAGAACTCGCTTACCGTCTCTCACGGGAGACTTCCCTGCTACCCGTGAGGATGACATGTCCAACACTGAATCCCAGATCGAGGTCCGCGTGCTCAGCGGCCCGACCACCGTGATCGAGATCGGCGGGCTGCGCCTGCTGACCGACCCGACTTTCGACGCCCCCGGCGACTACGGGCTCGGCGGCCCGGGGCCGGTGCTGACCAAGACGGAACCTTCGCCTGTGAGCCCCGAGGAGCTCGGCGCCGTGGACGCGGTGCTGCTGTCTCACGAGCACCACCCCGACAACCTCGACACCTCCGGCCGCGCCTACCTCGCCCAGGTGCCGCTGGTCGTCACCACGCCCAGTGCCGCCGGCAACCTAGGTGAGCTCGGCGACGCGGCCCGGGGCCTGCAGCCGTGGGAGAGCCTCGAGCTGACCCGCCCGGACGGCTCGGCGCTAGTGGTAACCGCGGCGCCTGCGCGGCACGGCCCGGTGGGCTGCGAGCCGGTGACCGGAGAGGTGACCGGATTCGTGCTTTCCGGCGAGAAACTGCCCACGGTCTACGTCAGCGGCGACAACGCCTCCCTCGACCTCGTCGGCGAGATCGTCCAGCGCGTCGGCCGGGTGGACACCGCGGTGATCTTCGCCGGAGCCGTCCGTACGCCGTTCTTCGACCAGGCGCTGCTCACCCTCGACGCCGCGCAGGCGGCCGAGGCCGTCCGCCTCCTCGGCGCCCGACGCGCCGTGGTTGCCCACACCGACAGCTGGGCCCACTTCACAGAGGACCGCGCCGCCGCCGAGGCGGCCTTCGCGGCAGTCGGGCTGGCGGACCGACTCCAGCCCGCCTGAATGGGCCAAGTCTCGGGGCGCTCCGGCCAGGAACGCCCCGTGACTGCCGGCCGAGGAACGGACTCTGGCACTTCGCTGGATTCGGAAATGTACCCCCCGGGGGTATCTTTTCGCCTCGTGTCACAAGGATCTACCGAGAGGCCGACATGTTCCAGGGGACAACGACCCGTGCAGGAACCGAGCGCGCTCTGGTGCCGTTGCTAGTCATCGCGACGGCACAGCTGATGCTGGTGCTCGACGACTCCATCGTGAACATCGCGTTGCCGAGCATCCAGCGCGAGCTCGGCGTCGACCCAGTGCACCTGCCCTGGATCGTGAACGCCTACATCCTCGCGTTCGGGGCGCTGCTCCTCCTGGGCGGACGCGTCGGGGACCTGTGGGGCCGCCGCGGCACCCTCCAGGTTGGACTGGGCCTGTTCGTCCTCGGGTCTCTGGCCGGCGGCCTAGGGCAGAACGCCGAGATGTTGATCGCCGCCCGCGCCGCCCAAGGTGTCGGCGCAGCGCTCACCGCGCCGAACGCTCTCGCTCTCATCTCCACCACGTTCTCCGAGCGCAAGACCCGCGACTCCGCGCTCGCGCTCTACGGCGCCATGTCTGGGCTCGGCATTGTGGTCGGGCTGCTCCTCGGCGGCGTGCTGACCGACATCCTCGGGTGGCGGTGGGTGTTCTTCATCAACGTCCCGATCGGGCTGCTCGTCCTGCTCGGCAGCCGCACGCTGCTGCCCGCCGCACCGCACCGGGGTCAGCTCGGCGTCCTCGGCGGGACTCTCGGAACCGGTGGCATGGTCGCCCTTGTCTACGCCGTCACCCGGTTCGGGGAGCACGGCTTCACCGACCCCCTCGCGCTCACCCTGCTCGCTGCCGCCGCAGTGCTTCTCACCGCGTTCGTGGCCACCCAGGCCCGCAGCCGCCACCCGCTGCTGCCCTTGAGTCTGGTCCGCGACCGCAACCGCGGCGGCGCCTACCTGACCATGCTGCTACTGGCCATCGGGCCCATGGGCACCTTCTACGTCATCACCCTCCACCTGCAGCAGGTTCAAGGGTTCACCCCGCTGCAGACCGGTGCTGCCTGGCTGCCGTTCGCCATCGGCATCGTCCTCGGCGCCGGCACCGCGCCCAAGCTGCTGCTTCTGGTCGGACCCCGCTACGTCGCCGCAATGGGCGCCCTGCTCAGCGCCGGCGCAGCGCTGTGGTTCTCCGCCATCAGCGTGGACACCAGCTATTGGACCCACCTCGCCCCCGCCATGCTGGTCCTCGCGCTCGGGTTCGGCTTCGGCGTCATGGCGCTCACCCAGGCGGCGGTCTACCACGTCGACCCGGACAAGGCCGGCGTCGCCTCGGCGCTGCTCAACTCCGCCCAGCAGATCGGCGTCGCCCTCGGGCTCGCCGTCCTCGCCGGGGTCGCTGCCACCGTCACCGCGCAGCCCGAGAACGCCGCCGCCGACCCGACCACCGGGCTCGTCGCCGGCTACAGCACCGCCCTGACCGTGGCCACCGGACTACTCCTCGCCGCGGCAGCACTGGGGCTCGCCACACTGCGCAGCCGGCCCGCGGACATCGAGGAGCCCCAGCTGGCCGGCACGTCGACGCTGGGAACTGCCAGGCGGTGACGGCCGCCCGGGGCTCGCCGGTGGCGGACCGCGGCACCCAGCGCCGATACCGCGCCTGGTCTTCAAGCGTCCGCATCTGCCGCAGATAGCGTGCGCTGCGGCGCCCCGATCTGCCGCTGTCCGCGGTCGTGCGGATCAGTACGAGACGAGGACGACGCACGTCGCGCACACCATGGCAGCCCCCGCGAGCACCAGGGCGGCGGTGGCCATCGCACGAGTGGGTTGGTCCCGCGCGCGACGAAGCCGAGAATCACAGCAGGTGTGGCAGGTAGGTACGCGAGCAGGGCCAAGAAGTACGACGGCGCGAGCAGCAGGCTAAGTAGGGCGAAACGCCATTGCGATGAATCCGAGCGGACGGACACTCGGCACCGCCTGCGGTGTGGCGATGGGGGAGTTCGGTCAGCTCCCTGCACCTGGCGAGGGGGTAGACGCTGGACTCCTGACATGCCGCAGATGCCATGCGCTGCGGCACCAGAACTGGCGCGGAAGCCATGCAGACTCGGGGTCCTCAGCCCGCGGAGGAGTGACTTACGGAGCCCGTCGCGACGACCTCACCGGTGAGGCTGTCGATCAGCTGGGCGCCGTCTCCGGCTGCCCGCAAGGCGCGGAGCGCGATGGCGCGACGGTCGAACGACTGCGCCTCCTCGCCGTCGTCCGGTCCGGTGAGGACCCAGCGGCGCGGAGGTCGCGTCCCGCGGGCACGCCGACCGTGCTCCGGGTCACGGTCGGCGAGCGCGACGTACCCGCCGTGCAGCGCCTCGGCGAGCCGAGCAGCGCGCACCGGGCCGATGCCGGGGTGGCGACGGAGCCCGTCGGGCCCGGCCGCGGCGACCCCTGCGACGCTGCCGAACGCGGCGAGCAGGCTGCGCGCCATCGTCGTGCTGATGCCGGGCACGACCGAGAGCATCACCTCGGCCTGCGCGGAAGGGTGACGCGGAGCGCGGCGCGGTCCCTCGTTGCGAACCGTCGGCGCGGCACGCCTGGCCCGCTTCGCGAGCCGGACGATCCATGCGGCGCTGTCCTCGGCGTCCAGGCTGTGCAGCACCGTGAAGCCGTCCTCGATGAGCCTGCACACCGCGCCCCGCCACGCGTCCTCGGCGATCCCGCTCGGCTCACCCTCGAGCACCAGCACCGCCTGGGGGAACGCCGACTGCAACCGCACCGCCTGGTCGAAGAGCCGTCCGTCGCGGATCGACGCGCCCAGGTCGGTGGGACCCTTGCGCTCCACAGCCAGCCCGGGCCCCAGCACGTAGTCGCCCACCGGCAGGTCGGTCAGACGGACGTCGAGGCCGGCGGAGGCCAGGGCCTCCGGGATCGCGCTGCCTCGCTCGCGGTGGTCGACCAGCACCGGACCCGTCTCGACCACGCCACCACGCTACCCGCGCACCACGGCCCTCCGAGAAATCGTTGGTGGCGACGTGAGGAGCTCACCGAGGATGGACGGCATGGAGCTCCGTGACCAGCTGCTCGCCAGCTACGACGACCAGCTCCGCACCGAGGCGGAGACCGCCCACGCGGAGGCGGTGACCGTGCACGGTCCGCTGCGTCTGGCGACCTTCCCCGGCGGGCGCGGGCTGATCACCTACCGGGATCTCGGCGGCGCGGACGCCGTCGAGGTCGAGGAGCTGGTGGCCGCAGCGGTGGCGCACTACGAGGTCGTTCCGGAGGTCGACGAGGTCGAGTGGAAGACCCGGGCGCACGACGACGCACCGGGGCTGCACGACGCCCTGCTCGGCCACGGCTTCGTCGCGGAGGACCCCGAGTCGATCATGATCGGCGAGGCGGAGCGGTTGGCGGTGGACGTACCGCTGCCGGACGGCGTGACGCTGCGGCAGGTCACCGAGGGAAGCGACGTCTACGCGGCGTCCGCGATGACCGCGCAGGTCTTCGGGGACTCCCCCGCCATGGCCGAGACCATGACGAAGGCCATGCTGGGCCGGCTCTCCCTCGACTACGGCATGGAATTGTGGGTCGCCGAGGCGGACGGCCAGGTCGTCTGCGCCGGGCGGCTCGAGCCGGTCGACGGGACCGACTTCGCGGGCATCTGGGGCGGGTCGACGCGCGAGGACTGGCGCGGCCGCGGGATCTACCGGGCGCTGACGGCCGCGCGCGCACGATCGGCCCTCCGGATGGGCAAGACCCTCATCCACAGCGACTCCACCGAGTACTCACGCCCGATCCTCGAGCGGTACGGCCTCGTCAAGGTCTCGACCACCACGCCCTACGTGCGACGCCGCTAGTGCCCGTCGTCCTGCTCG
Organism: Nocardioides caldifontis; assembly: GCF_008087345.1. Classification (GTDB taxonomy): domain Bacteria; phylum Actinomycetota; class Actinomycetes; order Propionibacteriales; family Nocardioidaceae; genus Marmoricola_A; species Marmoricola_A caldifontis. The sequence goes on from NZ_ML701735.1 coordinate 259,772, forward strand.
GGCGCGAAGGGCCACTCCTCGAACGCCGAGCACCGCCCGTCGTCGACGAAGCGCAGCACCCAGAGGTCACGCCAGCGGTCGGTGACGGGCTCCCCGTAGTCGACCGAGACCCGCACGACCGCGGTGTTCCCGTCGACCGCGACGACCTCGGCGGCCATCACGAATTCCTCGTCGGGGCCGTCGCGCTCGGCGTCCCAGAACGCGGCGATCGCCTCCAGCCCCTCGACCGGGCGCGCCCACGGGGACGGCAGGTACGTCGCGTCCGTCGTGAACAACCCGTTCAGGTGGTCCGTCCCCGACGAGCGCCACGACCGCTCGTACCGCTCCACCCACTGCTCCACTGCCTGAGGGTCCATCGAGCCATTCTCACCCGCCTCAGGGACGTGCAGGGCTTTCCTTCACGGTAGGTCTCGACCGGGTACTCCGTGTGGTAGTACGCCCACGCACCGTGTTCTTGTTGATCACACACAAAATCCCGTGGAACAGCTGGCCTGCTTCCGGCGGAGCCACGGGCATGGCGGGTCGACGAGGCTGCGGTGCGCACCCAGGCAGGCTACGTCGCGGCGTGCAGGGTGGGCCGGTAGGTCAGCACCTGCACGCGGCCGTCCAGCGTGCGCTGGTCGAGCAGCTCGAGGTCGAAGTCGTCCGCGCCGGCGAACACCGCATCGACACCGGTGCGGCCCGTGACGACCGGGAAGACGGACACCTCGACACGGTCGACGAGCCCCGCGGCCATCAGCGACCGGTTCAGCGACAGGCTCCCGTGGGAGCGCAGGGGCACGTCCGACTCCTCCTTGAGCCGGGCGACCACCTCGACGGCGTCACCCCTCTCGAGCGTCGCGTCCGGCCAGTCGAGCGGCTCCTCGAGGATCGACGAGACCACGGTCGCCGGCAGCTCCCGCATCCGCGTCACCCACGCGTCGTGGACCGACTCCTCCTCGCCGGACGCCAGCAGCCCGGTGAACGCCCGGTAGGTGGTCGCCCCCATCACGAACCGCTGGTCGGGGGTGTACAGCGCCAGCCGGTGGTCGAGCAGCTCCGGGCCCTGCTTGCCCCAGTACCCCGACCAGTCCGAGCGCGCGGCCCCGAACCCGTCCAGGCTCATGAAGACGTCGAAGGTGTACGTCGCGGTCATCCCGGTCCTCCTCGAGGCGGCGGTTGTCGTCATTCCTCATGACGATCCCCCGTCCCGGAACTCATCGAGTGGGCGCTCAGCCCCCGAGCGCGGCGTACGCCGGCTTGATCTGGTGCTCGATGATCTTCAGCCGCTCGTCGAAGGGGAGGAACGCCGACTTCATCGCGTTGACCGTGAACCAGCGGAGGTCGGCCGCGGTGTAGCCGAACGCGTCGACGAGCTTGCCCATCTCCTGGCTCATCGAGGTGCCGCTCATCAGCCGGTTGTCGGTGTTCACCGTGACCCTGAACCGCAGCTTCGTGAGCAGCCCGATGGGGTGCTCCTCGATGGACGGCGCCGCCCCGGTCTGCACGTTGGACGACGGGCACATCTCGAGCGGGATCCGCTTGTCGCGGACGTACTCCGCGAGCCGGCCGAGCACCGGGGTGCCGTCGTTGCCGACGCGCAGGTCGTCGACGATGCGTACGCCGTGGCCGAGCCGGTCGGCGCCGCACCACTGGATCGCCTGCCAGATCGACGGCAGCCCGAACCCCTCGCCGGCGTGGATCGTGAAGTGCGCGTTCTCGCGCTGGAGGTACTCGAACGCGTCGAGGTGGCGGGTGGGCGGGTAGCCCGCTTCGGCGCCCGCGATGTCGAACCCGGCGACGCCGCGGTCGCGGTTGGCGATCATCAGCTCGGCGATCTCGCGCGACCGCGCCTCGTGGCGCATCGCGGTCAGCAGCTGGCGCACGGTGATCGGGCGGCCGTCGCGGCGGGCCGCCTCCTCGCCCTCGAGGAACCCCTCGCGCACCGCGTCGACCACCTGCTGCAGCGTCAGCCCGGCCCGCAGGTGCTGCTCGGGGGCGTAGCGCACCTCGGCGTAGACCACGTTGTCCGCGGCCAGGTCCTCGACGCACTCCCGCGCCACCCGGCGCAGGTCCTCGGCGCGCTGCATGACCGCCACGGTGTGCTGGAAGGTGTCGAGGTAGCGCTCCAGCGAGCCGGAGTCGGCCGAGTCGCGGAACCAGCGGCCGAGCCCGTCGACGTCGTACGTCGGCAGCTCGTGGCCGATCTCCCGGGCGACCTCGGCGACCGTGGCCGGCCGGAGCCCTCCGTCGAGGTGGTCGTGGAGCAGCACCTTGGGGGCCCGCCGTACGTCGGGTCGACTACGTTCAACCATGCAGGTCATGGAACCAGAGCAGGAGGAGGAACGGGCGATGCGGGTGTTCCGGAGTCTCGAGGAGCTCTCGGCCGCCGTCGGCGTGGAGCTCGGCCCCACCGACTGGGTGACGGTGACGCAGCAGCAGGTCGACATGTTCGCCGACGCGACCGGCGACCACCAGTGGATCCACGTCGACCGGGCCCGCGCGGCCGCCGGGCCCTTCGGCGGGACGATCGCGCACGGCTACCTCACTCTGTCGCTGGTGCCGATGCTGGCCGCGCAGCTGTTCCACCTCGACACCATGGGCGCGAAGCTCAACTACGGCGTCAACAAGGTGCGGTTCCCGCACCCGGTGCCGGTGGGCTCCCGGATCCGGGCCCGCGCGACGATCGCCGAGGTCACCGACGTGCCGGCGGGCAAGCAGATGGTGACCCGCTACGTCGTCGAGATCGAGGACGTCGAGAAGCCGGCCTGCGTCGCGGAGACCGTGGTCCTGCTGCTGCCGGCGTAGCCCTCAGCCGACGCGGCCGAGCACCAGCGGCGCCGGCTCGTGGCCCTCCCCCACGTCGAACCCGCCCTCGAGCGCGGCGCGGGCCCGCTCGATGCGGCCCGGCTCGTCGGTGTGCAGGGTCAGCAGCGGCTGCCCCTCGGTGACGGTGTCGCCCGGCTTGGCGTGCATCTCGACGCCTGCGGCCGCCTGCACGGGCTCGCCCTGCGCGGCGCGCCCCGCCCCGAGCCGCCAGGCGGCGACGCCGACGGCCATCGCGTCGAGCCGGGTCAGCACCCCGCTCGCCGGGGCCGTGACGACCTCGGTGTGCTTCGCGGTCGGGAGCTCCGCGTCCGGGTCGCCGTTCTGCGCGGCGACCATCCGCCGCCACACGTCCATCGCGGAGCCGTCGGCCAGCCGGTCGGCGGGGTCCACGTCGTCGCGGCCGGCGCCCGCGAGCATCTCCCGGGCCAGCGCCAGGGTCAGCTCGACCACGTCGGCCGGGCCCCCGCCGGCGAGCACCTCGACCGACTCCCGCACCTCCAGCGCGTTTCCGGCGGTGAGCCCGAGCGGCGTGTCCATGTCGGTGAGCAGCGCGACCGTCCGCACCCCCGCGTCGGTGCCGAGCGCGACCATCGTCTCGGCGAGGTCCTGCGCCCGCTCGCGGGTCTTCATGAACGCACCCGAGCCGACCTTCACGTCGAGCACGAGCGACCCGGTGCCCTCGGCGATCTTCTTGCTCATGATCGACGAGGCGATCAGCGGGATCGCCTCGACCGTGCCAGTGACGTCGCGGAGCGCGTAGAGCTTCTTGTCCGCCGGGGCCAGCCCGCTCCCGGCGGCGCAGATCACCGCGCCGACCTCCTCGAGCTGGGCCATGATCTCGTCGTTGGTGAGCGAGGCGCGCCACCCCGGGATCGACTCGAGCTTGTCGAGCGTGCCCCCGGTGTGCCCCAGGCCGCGTCCCGACAGCTGCGGCACGGCGACGCCGCAAGCCGCGACGAGCGGCGCCAGCGGCAGCGTGATCTTGTCCCCGACGCCGCCGGTGGAGTGCTTGTCGGCGGTCGGCCGCGACAGCCCGGAGAAGTCCATCCGCTCCCCCGAGGCGATCATCGCGGCGGTCCAGCGGCTGATCTCGTCGCGGGTCATCCCGTTGAGCAGGATCGCCATCGCCAGCGCGGACATCTGCTCGTCGGCGACCACGCCCCGCGTGTAGGCGTCCACCACCCAGTCGACCTGGCCGTCCTCCAGCGCGTGGCCGTCGCGCTTGGCGATGATCACGTCGACGGCGTCGTACGGCTCGGTCCGCTTCTCGGCCTGCTTCTCGCTCATGCTCCGCTCCCGTGCTCCAGGTCCTCGGGCCCGAAGGCGTCGGGCAGCACCTCGGTCATCGGCCGTACGCCGCGGACGGTCATGACCTCGAGGGCCGGACCGCCGTTCTCCCACAGCAGCTGACGGCACCGGCCGCACGGCATGATCACCTCGCCGTCGCCGTTGACGCAGACGAACCTGACCAACCGACCGCCCCCGCTCGCGTGCAGGGCGGAGACCAGCCCGCACTCCGCACACAGCGTGACGCCGTAGGCGGCGTTCTCCACGTTGCAGCCGACCACCGTCCGGCCGTCGTCCACGAGGGCCGCCGCCCCCACCCGGTAGCCGGAGTAGGGCGCGTAGGCGCGCCGCATCACGTCCGTCGCCGCCGCCAGCAGCCGGTCCCAGTCGTCAGTCTGCCCGCTCATCGCGGCACACTATGCCCCAACAGTGCCGGTCGGGACCCTTCTCAGGACCTACGGAGGGACGCCGAAGGTTCCAACCTGATAACCACTGGGGCGGTGCGCTTCCCCGGGGTGGTCCGAACCGGCAGCATTCGTCCCGACCGCTCAGCCCCCACCGAACGCGGGGCAAGGACATGGAGGAACTTGTGAACAGGAAGACGAGGGCCGTCGCCGGCGGACTTGCCACCCTGCTGGCCACCGCCGCACTGGCTGCGTGCGGGGACGCTCCCGAGGAGGACAACGACAGCGGGAACGGGAGCGGCAGCGGTGACTCGGCCAGCGACTTCATCCCCTGCATCGTGTCCGACGCCGGTGGCTTCGACGACAAGTCCTTCAACCAGCTGAGCTACGAGGGCGTCACGCAGGCGGCCGAGGAGCTGGGCGTCGAGGCGATCGAGGTCGAGTCCAACAGCGAGAACGACTACGGCCCGAACCTCGAGAGCCTCGTCTCCCAGGGCTGCCAGGCCATCGTGACCGTCGGCTTCGCGCTCGCCTCGGCGACCAAGGAGTCCGCGGCCGCGAACCCGGACCTCGAGTACATCCTGATCGACGACGCGGCCGACGGCGGCGAGGACGGCGAGACCTTCGACGGCCAGCCCGACCAGCCGAACATCAAGCCGATCCTCTACAACACCGCGGAGGCGGCGTTCCTCGCCGGCTACCTGGCGGCCGACTACTCCAAGACCGGCGTCGTCGGCACCTACGGCGGCCAGCCGTTCCCGACCGTGACGATCTTCATGGACGGCTTCAAGCAGGGCGTCGACTACTACAACCAGGAGAAGGGCAAGAACGTCAAGGTCATCGGCTGGGACGGCAAGGACGGCGCCTTCACCGGCGGCTTCGAGGCCAACAACGTCGCCACGCAGACCGCGCAGCGGCTGATCGACCAGGACGCCGACGTGCTCCTGCCGGTCGGCGGCCCGATCTACCAGGGCGCGCTGACCGCCATCGAGGACGCCGGTCGGGAGATCGCGCTGATCGGTGTGGACGCGGACTTCTACGAGACCGACCCGAACACCCAGGACGTCGTGCTCACCTCGATCCTGAAGAACATGAAGGTCTCGACCTACGAGGCCGTCAAGCAGGCGGGCGAGGGCGACCTCGACTTCACGCCGTACGTCGGCACCCTCGAGAACGACGGTGTGGGCCTGGCACCGTTCCACAACTTCGAGGGCAAGGTGTCCGACACCGTCGCCGACGAGCTGGAGCAGATCAAGGCCGGGATCATCGACGGTTCCATCGAGGTGACCTCCTACCTGGAGCAGTGAGGACTCGCCACCGCGAGATACCTTCAGCCACGATCGGGGGAGGCCCTTCCGGGGCCTCCCCCGATCCACGCCGAGCGGAACGAGGAACCATGGAGCCCGCCCCATGAAGCTGGAGCTGCGCAACATCACCAAGCGGTTCGGGTCGCTGGTCGCCAACGACTCGATCTCGCTGACCGTCGAGCCCGGCGAGATCCACTGCCTTCTCGGGGAGAACGGCGCCGGCAAGTCGACGCTGATGAACGTCCTCTACGGCCTCTACCAGGCCGACGAGGGTGAGATCGTCCTCGACGGCGAGGTGCAGCGCTTCTCCGGGCCCGGCGACGCCATGGCTGCCGGCATCGGCATGGTGCACCAGCACTTCATGCTCATCCCCGTCTTCACCGTCGCCGAGAACGTCATGCTCGGCAACGAGCAGACCGGCTTCGCCGGCCGGCTCGACCTCGACGCCTCCCGCGCGCGGGTCCGTGAGATCGCCGACCGGTTCGGCTTCCACGTCGACCCCGACCGGCTGGTCGAGGACCTCCCGGTCGGCGTCCAGCAGCGCGTCGAGATCATCAAGGCGCTCTCCCGCGACGCGGAGGTGCTCGTCTTCGACGAGCCGACCGCGGTGCTCACGCCGTCGGAGACCGACGAGCTGATGGAGATCATGCGCCAGCTCCGCTCCGCCGGGAAGGCGATCGTCTTCATCACCCACAAGCTGCGCGAGGTCCGCGAGGTCGCGGACCGCATCACCGTGATCCGCCTCGGCAAGGTCGTCGGCGAGGCGAGCCCGTCGGCGAGCAACGCCGAGCTCGCCTCGATGATGGTCGGCCGCCCGGTCGAGCTCACCGTCCGCAAGGACGCCCCGAAGCTCGGCAAGGAGGCGCTCGTCGTCCGCGACCTCACCGTCATCGACGACACCGGCCACGTCCACGTCGACGGGCTCAGCTTCGAGATCCGCGCTGGCGAGGTGCTCTGCGTCGCGGGTGTGCAGGGCAACGGCCAGACCGAGCTGACCGAGGCGCTGCTCGGGCTCCAGGGCCGCGTGCGCGGCTCGATCACGCTCGACGGCAAGGAGCTCGTCGGCCGCACGGTCCGCCAGATCCTCGACGCGGGCGTCGGGTTCATCCCCGAGGACCGCCAGGTCGACGGGCTGGTCGCCGGGATGAGCGTCGCCGAGAACCTCATGCTCGACCGCAGCCACGGCTCGCCGTTCACCCGGCGCGGCAGCCTGCAGCTCAAGGCGCGCGACGAGTTCGCCCGGCGCATGGTCCACGAGTACGACGTGCGCACCCCCGGGATCGAGACCCTCGTGGGCAAGCTCTCCGGCGGCAACCAGCAGAAGGTCGTCGTGGCCCGTGAGCTCTCCCGCGACCTGCGGCTCCTCGTGGCCGCCCAGCCGACCCGCGGCGTCGACGTCGGCTCCATCGAGTTCATCCACAAGCAGGTCGTGGCCACCCGCGACTCCGGGCTCCCGGTGCTGGTGGTCTCCACCGAGCTCGACGAGGTGGTCGCGCTCGCCGACCGGATCATGGTGCTCTACCGCGGCCGCGTGGTCGGCATCGTGCCCGCCGACACCCCCCGCGACGTGCTGGGGCTGATGATGACCGGGGAGACCCCGGAAGGAGCAGTGGCGTGACCGGCGCACCTCCCGAGATCCCCGGCGAGACGTCGGAGGCGAAGTCGGGGACCACCGCCCCGGGCGATCCGCCGTCGTGGCGGCTGACCCTGCGCGAGATCGTGGCCGGCAACGTGCTGACCGCGGTCCTGGCGCTGGTGCTGGCCGTGATCGTCGGGTCGCTCCTCGTCGCGGTGACCGACGACGAGGTGCGGGAGGCGTCGAAGTACTTCTTCTCGCGCCCCGGCGACACCGTCGACGCCGCGTTCGACGCGATCTGGGGCGCCTACACCGCGCTGTTCCAGGGGTCGGTCTACAACAACCGCGTCGACGACCCGGCGACGGCGATCCGGCCGCTCACCGAGACCCTGAAGTTCGCGGGCCCGCTGATCCTCGCCGGGCTCGGCGTGGGGCTCGCGTTCCGGGCCGGGCTCTTCAACATCGGCGGCCGTGGCCAGATGCTCCTCGGTGGCGCGGCTGCCGGGTGGATCGGCGTCAAGGCCGACCTGCCCGCCGGGATCCACCTCGTCGTGGCCCTGCTCGTGGCGATGCTCTTCGGCGGCCTGTGGGGCGCGCTGGCCGGCTTTCTCAAGGCCCGCACCGGCGCCCACGAGGTGATCGTCACGATCATGCTCAACTACGTCGGGTTCTATCTGGTCTTCTACGCCCTGTCGCAGGAGAGCATCCTCCAGGCGCCGAACTCAGCGAACCCCAAGTCGCTGCCGATCCAGGACTCCGCGACGCTCCCCCGGCTCCTCGGCGACCGGTACACCCTCCACCTGGGCTTCCTGCTCGCGCTGGTCGCGGTCGCGGTCGTCTGGTGGATCCTCAACCGGTCCGCGTTCGGCTTCCGGATCCGGGCGGCCGGCGAGAACCCCGAGGCGGCCCGCACGGCCGGCATCGACGTGGGCCGCACGTACACCGTCGTCATGCTGGTCGCCGGTGCGCTCGTCGGGCTCGCCGGCGCCAACCAGGTGCTCGGCACCGTGACCAGCGGCGTCACGGTCGACCTCGACGCCGGCATCGGCTTCGACGCGATCACCGTGGCGCTCCTCGGCCGCTCCCGGCCGCTGGGGATCCTCGCCGCGGGGCTGCTCTTCGGCGCCTTCAAGGCCGGCGGCTTCGCGATGCAGGCCTCCCAGGGGATCCCGATCGACCTGGTGCTCGTCGTGCAGTCGCTGATCGTGCTCTTCATCGCCGCGCCGCCGCTGGTCCGCGCGGTGTTCCGGCTCCCCGCGAAGGAGGCCGCATGACCATCTCGGCCGCGCCGACGACCACCCCCGCGGAGGAGGCGCCGACCGTCGTCACCGTGGTGAGCCGCAAGGCCCCCGTGGTGCTCTCGATCTTCACCGTCGGGCTCGCGCTCGTCCTGCTGCTCGGCAGCCACGACGGCGACACGACGTTCCGGCTGTCGACCCGCGACGACCTCTTCCAGCTCCCGGCGGTCACGGTGCCGGCGATGGTGACCGCGTGGCTCCTCGTGGTGGTCATGGCGGCGATCGCCGGCTGGTCCTGGGCGCTCACCCTGCGGGAACGGCCGACGCCGCTGTGGCTGGTCGCGCTCTTCACGGTGGCCGCGCTCGTGTCGTTCCTCGCCTGGGCCGCCGCGGGCGGCACCATTCCCGTCGTCGGGCTCCTCGGCGGCGCCATCGCGCTGGCGGTGCCGCTCGTCTTCGGCGCGATGTCGGGCGTGATCGGCGAGCGGGCCGGTGTCGTGAACATCGCCATCGACGGCCAGCTGCTCGCCGGCGCCTTCGCGGCCGCGCTGGTCGGCTCGATGATCGGCTCCACCTGGGCCGGCCTCGCCGGCGCCGCGTTCGCCGGGCTGCTCGTCGCCGTCCTGCTCGGCGTCTTCGCGATCTCCTACCACGTCGACCAGGTGATCGTCGGCGTCGTGCTCAACGTGCTGGTGATCGGGCTGACCAGCTTCCTGTTCAGCCAGGTGCTCGCGCCGAACGCTGCCGAGCTGAACTCCCCGCCGCGGTTCAAGGCGATCGAGATCCCGCTGCTCGGCGAGATCCCGGTGATCGGGCCCGTGCTGTTCCAGCAGACCGCCGTGGTCTACCTGATGTACGTCGCGGTCGCGGTGATCGCCTGGGCGCTCTACCGCTCCCGCTGGGGGCTGCGGCTCCGCGCGGTCGGGGAGCACCCGAAGGCCGCCGACACCGTCGGCATCAAGGTGAACCGCACCCGCTACCGCGCGGTCCTGCTCGCCGGCGCGATCGCCGGGCTCGGTGGTGCGTTCTACACGCTGGTGTCGGTGCCGCAGTTCAACCGCGAGATGACCGGCGGCGCGGGCTACATCGCGCTGGCGGCGGTCATCTTCGGCAAGTGGGACCCGATCCGCGCGACGCTCGCGGCGCTGCTCTTCGGCTTCGCCTCGACGCTGCAGGGCGTGCTGTCGGTGATCGGATCGCCGGTGCCCAGCCAGTTCATGCTGATGCTGCCCTACGTCGTCACGGTCTTCGCGGTGGCGGGGCTGGTCGGCCGCTCGCGGCCGCCGGCCGCGGACGGCGTCCCCTACGTCAAGGGGTGACCGTCAGGCGTTGAGCGCGAGCCGGGCGCTCTGGGCGAGCACCTTCGCCCCGATCGCCACGGCCCGGTCGTCGACGCGCAGGTCGCCCTGGTGCAGGTCGAACGTCGGGCCGCCCGGCGTCCGGGTGCCGAGGCGACCCATGGCGCCGCGGACCGTCTCGAGGTACCACCCGAAGTCCTCGCCGCCGAGGCTCTGCGTGGTGGTGACGATCCCGTCCTCGCCCAGCACCGTCTCGACCGCGTCGGCGAGGACGGCGGTGGAGCGGGGCTCGTTCACGACCGGGGGGACGCCGCGCACGTAGTGCACGTCCGCGTCCACGCCGTACGGCGCGAGGAGCTGGTCGACCGTCTCGCGGACCAGCGACTCGGCGTCGGCCCAGGCGACCTGGTCGAGCATCCGGACGGTCCCGGCGGCCTCGCCGGAGGCGGGGATGACGTTGACGGCGGAGCCGGCGCGGACCACGCCCCACACGACGCTCGCCCCGGCCCGCGGGTCGAGCCGCCGGCTGAGCGCGGCCGGGAGCTGGGTGATCAGCACCCCGAGGGCATAGGTGAGGTCCTGGGTGAGGTGCGGCCGCGAGGTGTGGCCGCCGCGGCCGGTGAGCCGGACCTTGACGTGGTCGGCGGCGCCGGTGATCGGGCCGACCCGGAGCCCGACGTGGCCGACGTCGAGCGAGGGGTCGCAGTGCAGCCCGAACGCGTGGGTGACCCCTTCGAGCCCGCCGGCGGCGATCACCTCGAGGGCGCCCCCGGGCATCACCTCCTCGGCCGGCTGGAAGAGCAGCCGCACGCCGCCGGGGAGCGGGTGCTCGACGTGCAGCCGCTGCAGGGCGAGCCCCGCGCCGAGCAGGCAGGCGGCGTGGACGTCGTGGCCGCAGGCGTGCGCGACCCCGTCGACCGTGCTCCGCCAGGGGTCGGTGGTCTGGTCCTCGACCGGGAGCGCGTCCAGGTCGGCGCGGAGCGCGACGACCGGCCCCTCCGTCGAGCCGAGGTCGGCGATCAGCCCCGACTTCGTGAGCCGCTCGACCTTGATCCCTTCCGCGGTGAGCCGGTCGGCGATCAGCTCGGTCGTGCGCGACTCGTTCCAGGCCAGCTCCGGGTGGCAGTGCAGGTCGCGGCGGAGGTCGACGATCTCGGCCTCGAGCGCGTCGATCGTGGCGGCGAGGGCCCGGGCGTGGGTGCTGGGAGGGACGGTCATGACCTCCCCACGGTATCGGGTGCCGCAGACCCGCCGGCGAGCTCGGAGTCGAAGGCGGCGATGATCCGGTCCGCCGCGGTCGTGGCCTGCATCCGCCCGGAGAGCAGCTCCTCGCGCAGCTCGTCCCGGACCGCGGCCACCGAGCGCGAGCTCCGGAGCCGCTGCTCGAGCTCGTCGCGGACCAGGGCCCAGGTGAACTCCAGCTGCTGGGCGGCCCGCTTCCGCGCCAGCCCCTCCTCCCCCAGCGACTCGCGGTGGGCGAGCACCTGCTCCCAGACCTCGGGCACGCCCTGCCCGGAGAGCCCGGAGCAGGTGAGCACCGGCGGGACCCACCCGGGCTTGCTCCCCTGCGAGCGGTGGACGAAGCGCAGCGCGCCGGCCAGCTCCTTCGCGGCCGCCCGGGTCTCGACCTCGCGGTCGTCGGCCTTGTTCACCGCGATGACGTCGGCGATCTCGAGGATCCCCTTCTTGATCCCCTGCAGCTGGTCGCCGGTGCGGGCCAGGGTGAGGAACAGGAAGGTGTCGACCATGCCGGCGACGGTCACCTCGGACTGGCCGACGCCGACGGTCTCGACCAGCACGACGTCGTACCCGGCGGCCTCGAGCACGACCATCGCCTGGGAGGTCGCCTTGGCGACCCCGCCGAGAGTGCCGGCCGACGGGGAGGGACGGATGAACGCGTGGGGGTCGGCGGCGAGCCGGGCCATCCGGGTCTTGTCGCCGAGCACGGAGCCGCCGGTGCGCACCGACGACGGGTCGACGGCCAGCACGCCGACCTTGAGCCCGTCGCCGGTCAGCTGGGTGCCGAGGGTCTCGATGAACGTCGACTTCCCCACCCCGGGCACGCCGGAGATCCCGACCCGCGGCACCATGCGGTCGCCCGAGGAGTGGCCCGGCGCGCGTTCGCTGAGCGTCGCGACGAGCCGCCGGGCAGCGGCACGGTGGTCGGGCCGCGAGGACTCGACGAGCGTGATCGCCCGGGCGACCGCCGCGCGCCGGCCGGCGCGGACCTCGTCGACGAGCCCGTCGACGTCGACCTCCCTGGCCATCAGTGGCCGAGGCTCGCCGACAACTTCTCCAGCAGGGTCAGCGCGGACTCCGCGATCACCGTCCCCGGCGGGAAGACCGCGGCGGCCCCCATGTCGAGGAGCGCCGGGACGTCGTCGGGCGGGATCACGCCGCCCACGACCACCATGACGTCCTCGCGCCCGAGGTCGGCGAGCGCCTTGCGCAGCGCCGGGACGAGCGTGAGGTGGCCCGCGGCGAGCGAGTTGACACCGACGATGTGCACGTCCGCGTCGACCGCCTGCTGCGCGACCTCCTCGGGGGTGGAGAACAGCGGGCCCACGTCGACGTCGAAGCCGAGGTCGGCGAAGGCGCTGACGATCACCTTCTGGCCGCGGTCGTGGCCGTCCTGCCCCATCTTGGCGACGAGGATGCGGGGGCGGCGCCCCTCGTCCTCCTCGAACTTCGCGGTGGCGTCGAGCACCCGCTGGACGGTCTCGTTGTCGCTGCCGGCCTCGGAGCGGTACACACCGGAGATCGTACGGATCACCGCCTGGTGGCGGCCCCAGACCTTCTCCAGCGCCTCGGAGATCTCCCCGACCGTCGCCTTCGCGCGGGCGGCGTCGACGGACAGCTTCAGCAGGTTGGACTCCATGGAGCCGTCCGACCCGCCCCTCTCGGCGGCCTCGGTGAGCGCCGCCAGTGCGCGTCGTACGGCGTCGGGGTCGCGCTCCGCGCGGAGCCGCTCGAGCTTCGCGACCTGGGAGGCGAGCACCGCGGCGTTGTCGACCTTGAGCACGTCGAGCTCGTCGACCTCGGCGGGCCGGTAGGTGTTGACGCCGACGACCGCCTGGAGCCCGGAGTCGATCCGCGCCTGGGTGCGGGCGGCCGCCTCCTCGATGCGCATCTTCGGGATCCCGGCCTCGATCGCCTTCGCCATCCCGCCGGCCTGCTCGGCCTCCTGGATGTGTGCCCAGGCCCGCTCGGCGAGGTCCTGGGTGAGCCGCTCGACGTAGTAGGAGCCGGCCCAGGGGTCGATGATCCCGGTGGTGCCGGACTCCTGCTGGAGCAGCAGCTGGGTGTTGCGGGCGATGCGCGCCGAGAAGTCGGTCGGCAGCGCGATCGCCTCGTCGAGCGCGTTGGTGTGCAGCGACTGGGTGTGGCCCTGGGTCGCGGCCATCGCCTCGATGCAGGTGCGTTGGACGTTGTTGAAGACGTCCTGCGCGGTCAAGGACCAGCCGCTGGTCTGCGAGTGGGTGCGCAGCGACAGCGACTTGGGGTTCTTCGGGTCGAAGTCGCTCACCAGCCGCGCCCACAGGGCCCGGGCCGCGCGCATCTTCGCGACCTCCATGAAGAAGTTCATCCCGATGGCCCAGAAGAAGCTGAGCCGCGGTGCGAAGCGGTCGATGTCGAGCCCGGCGGCGAGGCCGGCGCGGACGTACTCGACGCCGTCGGCCAGCGTGTACGCGAGCTCGAGGTCGGCGGTCGCCCCGGCCTCCTGCATGTGGTAGCCGGAGATCGAGATCGAGTTGAACCGCGGCATCTTCTCGGCGGTGTAGGCGAAGATGTCGCTGATCACCCGCATGCTCGGCAGCGGCGGGTAGATGTAGGTGTTGCGGACCATGAACTCCTTGAGGATGTCGTTCTGGATGGTCCCCGCGAGCTGCTCCGGCTTCACCCCCTGCTCCTCGGCCGCGACGATGTAGAGCGCCATGACCGGCAGCACCGCGCCGTTCATCGTCATCGACACCGACATCTGGTCCAGCGGGATGCCGTCGAAGAGGGTCCGCGCGTCGTAGATCGAGTCGATCGCCACGCCCGCCATGCCGACGTCGCCGCGCACCCGCGGGTGGTCGGAGTCGTAGCCCCGGTGGGTCGCGAGGTCGAAGGCGACCGACAGCCCCTTCTGGCCCGCCTTGAGGTTGCGGCGGTAGAAGGCGTTGGACTCCTCGGCGGTGGAGAACCCGGCGTACTGGCGGATCGTCCACGGCTGGGTGGTGTACATCGTCGGGTAGGGGCCGCGCAGGAACGGGCTCAGCCCCGGGTAGGTGTCGAGGGCGTCGAGCCCCTCGAGGTCGGCCGCGGTGTAGAGCGGCTTGACGTCGATCCCCTCGGGCGACTGCCAGGGCACGCCGGGCTCGGGCGCGGCGGCCGTGGTGGGGGCCTCCCCGTCCAGGGTCAGGTCGGCGAACGACTCCGGGATGCTCACTTCGCGAGCTCCTTCCGCACCCGGCCCAGGAAGGCGAGCGCATCGACACCCATCGCGCAGCTGTCGTCGACCTTGCCGACGGGCACGGTCCTGTCCCCCGGCTTGCCCGCGAGGACGACGTACGACGCACCCGCCTCGCGCAGCTCGGCGGCGAGCTCGCTCCCCCACTCCGCGTAGGCCTGGTCCGTGCCGGCGAGGCAGACCACCGGGCTCATCGGCTCGCTCGACCGGTAGGCCGACACGACCTCCTCGACGCTGTTCGTCGCCCCGGCCTGGACGGTGTCCACACCGCCGGCGGCGAGCAGGTTGGCCGCGAAGCCGGCGCGGGCGGTGTGGTGGGCGACCGGGCCCATCGTGGCCAGGAAGACCGGCGTGGCGGCCGGCTCGTCGCGCAGCACCTCGTACGGCTCGGCGTAGCGCGTCACCACCGCGGCGCCCTCGGGGTGCGGGCGGCGCTCCGGGAGCGTCTCCTCGAGGTTCGGGAACTCGCTGACACCGGTGATCGGACGGCGCCGCTTGGCGATCTGGCGCTGCCGCGGCTCGACCGCCTGCGTGCGGATCCGGGTGAGCAGCCCGGTGTCGCTGCGGACCGACGCGTGCGCGCCGCCCTCGGCCTCGATGCGCTGGAACTGGTCCCAGCCGGCGCGCGCGAGGTCGTCGGTGAGCTTCTCGAGCGCGTAGGAGCCACCGCCGGGGTCGGTGACCCGGGCGACGTGCGACTCCGCGATCAGCAGCAGCGAGGTGTTGCGGGCGTTGCGCCGCGAGAAGCCGTCGGGCAGCCCGATCGCGTGGTCGAACGGGAGGACGGTGACCGCGCTCGCCCCGCCGACGCCGGCCGCGAAGGCGGCGACGGTGCCGCGGAGCATGTTCACCCAAGGGTCGTACTTGGTGTACATCGGCCGGCTGGTGACGGCGTGCTGGAGCTGGCCGGGAGCGTCGGGCGCGCCGGAGAGCTCGAGCACCCGGTGCCACGCGCGGCGGGCGGCGCGGAACTTGGCGATCGTCGTGAACTGCTCGTCGGTCGCGGCGTAGCGGAACTCGACCAGCGCCGCCGCGGTGGCGACGTCGAGCCCCGGGCCGGCGCGGTCGGTGAGCATCCGGAGGTACGCCGCACCGAGTGCGAGCGAGTAGCCGAGCTCCTGGGCGTCGGTCGCACCGGCGTCGTGGACCGCGGTCGCGTCGACCGTCAGCGCCAGCGTGCCGTGCTCGCGCGCGAGCTCGACCAGCCGGGTGACGACCTCCTGCGGGTCCCGTCCGATGTGTCCGCGGACCTCGGCGCCCACGGGGTCGCCGCCCAGCGAGGTGCCGGGCGCCGGCGTGACGTCACGGTCGGCCAGCACGGCGCAGAACGCCTCGGCGGCGGCCACGGGGTCGTCCGGGGAGTCGAGGACCACGGGCGCGAGGTCGACGTACACCTTCTCGAGGACCGTGGGCAGGTCGCCGGCCGCGACCCCGCCCCGGCCGACGGTGAGCCAGAGGCTGGTGACGCCGTTCTCCAGGTCGTCGAGGGCGGCCGCGGCCGCCTGCGCGGCGTCGGGGTCGGCCAGGTGCGCCCGGACGTCCCATCCCTGCTCGGTGCGCGAGACCGCGCTGCCGCGGGTGTACGGCGCGGCGCCCGGCAGTCCGGCGTCCGGGAGCCCGTCGAGGGACTCCACCGTGCCGAGCGGGGCGATCTCGATGCCGTCGAGCGTGGTGCGGGTGAGCTTCTCCCAGACCAGGGAGTCGGGGTCCTCGGCCTTCATCCGGCCGGCCTTGCGGAGGACGTCGGCGGCCGCCTTCTCCCAGCGGGCCCGCTCACGACCGTGCTCGTGCTCCCGGCCGTCAGCCAGGAGGGACAGGTGCTCCATGATCGTCCAGCCTAGGAGCCGCTCCGTGAGGCCGACCACTCCTTGTGAGAAGAGCAACGGGTCACCGGCAGCAGCCCTCCCTCCGCGTAGGTTCGGGTCTGGTTGTGGTGGTGGGGGCTGCGCGGGTCGCCGGAAGCGCCGAGCGGCACCACCCAGCCGCTCGTGCCGTGGCCGGCGAGGTCCCAGACGTAGCGGGCCACCGAGCCGCGGACCACGGCGTCGGATCCGGGCACGCCGCCGGCGCAGCGCACGCAGTCGTTGTCGCCGGGCAGCGCGGGCTCGTCGGGCAGCCGGTGGCCGAGGACGTGCGCGGGCCGGTAGCGGTGCCGCTCGCCCCAGGGGCGACGCGGCCGGGCGGCGACCTCCTCGACGGCGGCCAGCAGGTGGTCGTCGAGGTCCGGGACGAGGGTCCGGCCGAGGTCGGAGAGGACGCTGCCGAGGCTGCCCTGCAGCTGGCGCGGCAGGTCGAACCAGAGCCCGAGGAGCGGCCCGTGGGGCTGCTCCTCCCGCGTCACGGCGTCGAGGGGCGGCGCGGCTGCGAGCCGCTGCACGAACGCGTCGCGGACGTCGACGTACGCCGCGGCGGTGGTGCTGTCGACCTCGAACCGCTGGTCCCAGGCGCGGAGCTCCGCGAGCAGTGCCTGCGCCCCAGGGGTGCCGGACGACGCGTCGAGGGCGGCGAGCGCCTCGGCGAGGACCGCCGGCTGCCCGGCGAGCACGTCGCGGTGCATCGCCGCGAAGTCGTCCGGGGTGAGGTCGCTCCGGCCGTCGAGCAGCGCATCGAGGCGGCGGGACCGGCCGGGCGGGGCGAAGTCGACACCGACGGCGTCGAACGAGGCGTCCATCCGGTGGTTGGCGGTGACCAGGTGCTCGTCAGGACCGACCGAGCGTCCCGGCAGCGCCACCCAGCCGTCCCAGCCGTGGTCCGGCTCCCACGCGGGGACGGGGCGCCAGCGGTTCTCCTCGGCCCGGCGCGGCACCCGGCCGACCACCTGCTGCCGCACGTCGCCGGCGGCGTCGGCGACCACGAGGTTGTTGACCGGCTCCACCCAGTGCGCCAGTGCGTCGACCACGTCCTGGGTGCACCGCGCCCGGAGCAGCGGCAGCAGGGCCGCGAACCCGACCTCGCCCAGCACCCACGTCGGCGTGCGCAGCGCGAACGCCTCGCCGTCGGGGCCGCCGCTGACGACCGGCCCGTTCGGGGTCGTCACGACCTCCACCTCGACCACGTCTCCCCCGCGCACCTCGACGTGCTCGACGTGCCGCTCCGCGGCACCCCACCCGTCCGGTGTCGCGGCGACGACCTGGTCGCCCCTCCGCTCGAGCCGCTCGACGAAGACGTCCTGGTAGTCGCCCATCGCGTTGGTGATCCCCCACGCGACCGCTCCGGCATGGCCGAAGTGCTGCACGCCGGGCACGCCCGGGAAGGTGAACCCGGCGACGTCGAAGGGGTCGTCGGGGTCGGTGCAGGTCAGCCGGACCTGCTGGTAGCCGTTGGGCATCTCGAAGGTGCGGTGCGGGTCGCCGCCGAGCAGCGGCAGCCCGGAGGCGGTCCGCCCGCCGCCGACCACCCAGGCGTTGCTCCCCGCGGTGGCCAGCCCCTCGTGGTGGAGCAGGGCGGCGACGTCGCAGCCGGCCAGCCGCTCGACGTGGCGGCGGAACAGCTTCTGCGGGAACGACGCGAACAGCACGTGCTGGACGAGGAAGACGCCGAGCGGCGTCCACGGCTCCCACGGGCCGGGGCGGGCGTCGAGCTCCTCGAGCTCCGGGACGACGGGGGCCTCGGCGAGGCCGGCGTTCACCCCGTCGACGTACGCCTGCACGAAGCGGGTGGTCGCGGGGTCCAGGGCGTCGTACGCACGGCGGGCGAGCGCGGCGAGCCGGGCGCGACGGGAGAACCGGTCCCAGGCCAGCCCCCGCTCGCCGAGCAGGGCGGCCGTGGTCCCTTCCACCTCGCGGCGGACGCTCTCCAGCTGCCACGTGCGGTCGAGGGCGACGGAGTGCCCCTGCTCCCGGGCGACCGTCAGGACGTCGCCGGCGGTGTGGTGCGGGATGCCGTGGCTCGTCACCCCTTCGACCCTAGGGGCCGAAGGGCGCGAGCGGGTTCGCCAGGGTGCCCTCGAGGATCAGCGACTGCGCCTGGTCGGCGAGGTCGACCATCTGCTTCGGGTTGCGCAGCTGCAGGCGGTTGAGGCACGACCGCTCGATCCGCGGACGGAAGAGGTCGTAGCGCTTGGCCTGCAGCTCGAGCTCGGGGTGGGCCGCGCGGTGGTCGAGGACCACCTGGGCTACCTCGCGCCAGAACGTGTCCGCGTCGAGGACTCCTGCCTCGTGCATCGTGGCCGCGAGGTGGCGGAGGAAACCGTCGAGGACGTCGACGAGGAGCGAGAGCCCCTTGAGGTGCTCGGGCACGTCCTGCCGGATCCGTTCGGCCTCGGCCGGGAGCGGGGTGTCGCCCATCAGGCAGACCTCCTCGCCGATGTCCTTGATGACCACCCGGACCGGCACGTGGTCGCGGAGCACGAGGATGAGGTTCTCCCCGTGCGGCATGAAGGCGAGGTCGTGGCGGAGGAGGCAGTGCACCACCGGGAGCAGGTAGGCGTCGAGGTACGCGCGGAGCCAGCGACGGCCACCGACACCGGAGGCGGCGACGAGCTCGGCGACGAAGGCCCCGCCCTCGGTGTCGCGGTGCAGGAGCGACGCCATGGTGGCCAGCCGCTCGCCTCCCTGCAGGCGGGGCACCGGGCTCTCGCGCCACAGGCAGCTGAGCAGGGTCTGGTGACCGTTCGGGAACCCCAACGAGTGGTAGACGTCGCCCGAGTAGCCCACCGCCGCGAACTCGCGGAGCACCGAGAAGCCGGCCTCCTGCAGCACCGGGTCGTCCGCCACGACGCCGGCCACCCAGTCGTTGATGGCCGGGGTGCCCCGCATGTACTTCGGCGACAGGCCGCGCACGAACCCCATGTTCTGGATCGACAGCGAGGTCTTCACGTACGGCCGCTCGGGGTGCTCGACGTCGAGGAAGGTGCGCAGCGACTGCTGGGGCTGCCACACCGGCTCGGTCGTGCCCACGTGCACGACGTCGCGGCGGGCCACGTCCGGCGCCAGCGTCGTGGTGACCTTGTTGGTCCACTGCCAGGGGTGGCAGGCCATGAACAGGAAGTCGGCGGCGTCCTCGCCCAGGTCGCGGAGGTGCTGCTCGAACGTCCCGACGCGGTCCCCCAGGAGCTCGGCGTAGAGGGACGCTTCGGTGATGTCGGCGCCGGTGGACAGGTGCGCCTTGGTGCGCCGCACCGCGAGCCACTCGAGCGCGACGCGTGGCCCCGCCTCCGGGGCGTAGGCGGAGTGGTCGTCGACCCCGAAGCCGATGCGGCCGCTGTTCGCGACGAACCCGGGGTGCCCCTCGGTCATCGCTGCCTCGACCTCCTGGAAGGAGGCGTCGACGAGCTCGTGGGCCGAGAACCGTTGGTGGGCGACCTTCCAGGCGTGCGCCGCCAGCGTGCTGCTGACCTCCTCCAGGTAGACCGGGGTGGTGGCGTCGTCCATCCCCACGAGCGGCGCCAGGTCGGCGACCAGCCGCAGCGCGTCGGGCTCGACCTCCTCACCGTCGACGACGCACCGCAGCGACGCGGGATCCACCTGCCAGTGGTCGAGCGAGTGGCGACCCGCCCGGAAGCCGTAGTCGACATCACCTACCCGGAGGGACCAGCGGTCGCCGTCGGGGGTCGGCGCCCAGAGCCCCTCGTGGGCGAGCTCGGCGACGGTCTTCGCCACCACGTGCCGGTGGGCGTGGCGCATGGCGACGGGGTTGAGGTGGGCGGCGAGGAGAGCGTGGGTCATGCCGTGCTCCTTCCGAGAGGGCTGGCGAGGTACTGGTCGCGGGTGCAGGAGCTCAGCGCGGCGACCTTGGTCGGGAGCTGGACCGGCCCGTGGACGACGAACCCCGCCTCGGCGTTGAGGACCGCGATCCGGTCGTTGCGGATGTCCGGCTCGACGACCACCCGCTCGACGGCCGGGTCCTCGAAGAGGAGCTCCATGACGGTGCGGAAGACCGCCCGGGTGAACCCCGGGACCGGGTCGTCCGCCGGTGCGACGAGCACGTGCATGCCGACGTCGCCGGGGCCCCACGGGCCGTGCGCCGCGAGCACGCCGTGCGCGGGGTCGTAGCGCTCCACCAGGAACGCCGGCGTCCCGTCGGCACGGCCCAGGAACGCCTCGTGGTGCGGGTCCGCCGCGATCTCCTCGTAGGCCGAGACGACGTCCGCCACGGAGGCGTCCGCCATCTCCCAGAAGACCGCCTTGGGGTGGGTCACCCAGGCGTGGAGCACCAGGGCGTCGCGCGCGACGTCGAGCGGCTCGACCGTGAGCCGGGCGGTCAGGCTCGTCATGCCACCACCTCCACGAGGCGGGGCTGGTCGGGCACCGCGCGGTCCTGGACCGGTGCGCCGAACTCCTGGAAGGCGATGCGCTTCTCGACCGGGTACACCTCGCGACCGGTCATCGCGGCGATGATCACCGAGTTCCGGTAGGCCCCCATCCCGAGGTCCGGGGCGACGAAGCCGTGGGTGTGCTCCTCGGCGTTCTGCACGAAGATCCCCCCGCTGTCGATGTCGACCGCGTAGCTGCGGTCCGCGACCACGCGCCCACGGTCGTCGGTGCGGACCCGGTGGCGGACCGGGTCGAGGAAGTCGGGCGTGCGGGCGGCGTAGCCGGTGGCGAGCACCAGCCCCTCCGTGCGGTGGCCGAACCGGACGTCCTGCTCCCACTGGTGGAGGTCGATGTCGTAGCCCGACCCGTCCCACCGGACGCCCGTCACCTCCGTGCAGGTGCGCAGCTCGGTGGCCACCTCGCCGTGGAGGTGCTTGCGGTAGAGGGTGTCGAAGATGTCGTCCACGAGGTCGCCGCTGATCCCCTTGTAGAGACCGCGCTGCTCCTTGAGCAGGGCGTCACGCTTTTCTTGTCGAAGGGACTGGAAGTAGGCGGTGTACTCCGGAGACGTCATCTCGAGCGTGAGCTTGGTGTACTCCAGCGGGAAGAACCGGGGCGACCGGGTGATCCAGCTGAGCCGGTAGCCGTGCTCGTCGACCCCCTCGAGCAGGTCGCGGAAGATCTCGGCCGCGCTCTGACCGCTCCCCACGACGGTGACGGAGCCGAGCGCCCGCAGGTCGTCCCGGTGGCGCAGGTAGTCGGAGGAGTGGATCGCCGGGCCGTCGAGGTCGCGGCAGCACACCGGGAGGTACGGCGGCGTGCCGGTGCCGAGGACGATCCTCCGGGCGAGGTGGCGCTCGCCGCGGCCGGTGGCACGGTCGACCGCGTGCACCACGTAGACCCCCTCGGCCTCGTCGTGCTCGACGCGGTGCACGTGGCGCCCGAAGCGGATGGTGTCCAGCTGCGCGGCGGCCCACCGGCAGTAGGCGTCGTACTCGGCACGGAGGGGGTAGAAGCTCTCCCGGATGTAGAAGGGGTACAGCCGCCCGACCTGCTTGAGGTAGGCCAGGAACGAGTACGGCGAGGTCGGGTCCGCCATCGTCACCAGGTCGGCGAGGAACGGCACCTGGAGGCTCGCGTCCTCGAGCATCATCCCCGGGTGCCAGGAGAAGTCCGGGCGGGCCTCGAGGAAGAGCCCGTCCAGGTCCGGCACCGGGTCCGCCAGGCAGGCGAGACCGAGGTTGAAGGGGCCGAGCCCGATCGCGACGAAGTCGTGGACCCGCGCCATCAGCAGGCCTCCTCGAGCTGCGCGCCGAGCTCCTTGCCGGTGGCCCGCACCAGCTCGACCACCTCGAGGAGCTGGGCGTGG
Organism: Nocardioides caldifontis; assembly: GCF_008087345.1. Lineage (GTDB taxonomy): Bacteria > Actinomycetota > Actinomycetes > Propionibacteriales > Nocardioidaceae > Marmoricola_A > Marmoricola_A caldifontis. The sequence goes on from NZ_ML701735.1 coordinate 281,766, forward strand.
GTGGTGGCGGCGTTGAGGAGCGTGAGCTTGAGCCAGGAGTGGCCGTCGACCTTGGTGCCGGCGACCACCGCGTCGCCCCGTTCGAAGAGCGCTCTCCGGATCCGCGGGTTCAGCTCGTCGGCCACGCCGACCGGCATCTCGGCGGGGCGGTAGCGGAGGACCAGGGTGCTCAGCTCGGGCGCGGCCGCCATCTCCAGGTCGGGGTCGTCCGCGAGGGCGTCGTACAACGTGTGGGCGGCGTCGATCGCGGCGTCGAACAGCTCGCCGACCGCGTCGGCTCCCATCAGCCGGAGGGTGAGCCACAGCTTGAGCGCGTCGAACCGCCGCGTCGTCTGCATGCTCTTGTCGACCTGGTTGGGCACCACGGCGGTGCGCGGGTTCAGGTACTCCGCGTGCATCGTGACGTGGCGCAGGGTGCGGCCGTCGCGGACCAGCACGGCGCTCGACGAGACCGGCTGGAAGAACGTCTTGTGGAAGTCGACCGTGACCGAGTCGGCCCGCTCGATGCCGTCCAGCAGGTGGCGCCGGCGGCGCGACGCGAGCAGCCCCCCGCCGAACGCGGCGTCCACGTGGAGCCAGACGCGGTGCCGGGCGCACGTGGCGGCGATCTCCGCGAGCGGGTCGATCACGCCGAAGTCGGTGGTGCCGGCGGTCGCGACCACCGCCATCGGCACAGCGCCGTCGGCGAGGCAGCGCAACAGCTCGCGCTCGAGCGCGACCGGCTCCATCCGGTGGTGGCGGTCGACCGGGACGCGGACGACGGCCTCCCGCCCGAGCCCGAGGACGTCGGCCGCCTTCTCGACGCTGAAGTGCGCATCGGCGGAGGCGAGGACGCGCAGCCTGGACAGCGGCGCCCGGGTGGCCGCCACCGTCTCGCCACGGGCGAGCAGCAGCGCCTGCAGGTTCGAGGCGGTTCCGCCGGTGGTGAAGACGCCGTCGGCGTCGGCCCCGAGCCCGAGCCGCGCCGCCGTCCAGTCGACGAGCCGCCGCTCCACCAGCGTCCCGCCGGCGCTCTGGTCCCAGGTGTCGAGGGAGGAGTTCACCGCCGAGACGACGACCTCGGCCAGCAGTGCCGGGATCACCACCGGGCAGTTGAGGTGGGCGACGTAGCGGGGGTGGTGGAACCACACGGCGTCGTCGAGGTAGAGCGAGGACAGCTCGTCCAGCGCGCTCCGCACGTCGTCGACCGGGGCGTCGAGGTCGACGTCGGCGACCCGTTTCGCCAGGCGCTCGACGTCGGGACCGGTGGTCGGAGCGCCCGCCTCGACGAGGTGGCGGGCGACGTGCTCGACGCCGTCGCGGATCGCGCGGCCGTAGCTCGGTGCGGTGGCGGCGGTCAGCAGGTGCTCGGTCGGATCGGCCACGTGGCTCCTTAGGTGAGGCTTACCTAACCCGCACGCTAGGGAGTCGCGGCGAATGTCGCAACCGCCAGTTTCATGACCAAGGTCACCCGCGCTCGGGCTGGGGTCGCTCGACCACCCTGTCGCCCGAACGGTCAGCGCCGGGCGGAGACGTCCTCCGCGGCGCCGGCGGACGCCTCGCGCCAGGCCTTCAGGCCGAGCCGGCCGAGGACGACCGCGATCGTCAGGTTGACGACGACCAACACGACGTGGGCGACGTAGTAGCCGGCTGCGCGCTCCTCGTCCCCGGTCCACGACTCCCAGAGGTTCCGGGCGAAGTTGGCGTAGCTGACGACGTTCCACACCGCGATCGCGAGGAAGAGCACGGCGTGCCGTCGGGTGAGGGTCACGGCGCCTGCCCCTTCGTCGGCAGCCCGGCGGCCGACCATGCCCGGAAGCCGCCGTCGAGGTCGGTGGCGTCGACACCGAGCTCGCGCAGCGTGGCAGCGGCGAGGCTCGAGGAGTAGCCCTCGTTGCAGACCACCACCTTCCGGTCGTACGACGCGAGGGGAAGCCGCGCCTCGCAGGCCGGGTCGAGCCGCCACTCGAGCACCGTCCGCTCCACGACCACGGCCCCGGGCAGTGCCCCGTCCTGCTGGGCCCCGAACGCCTCGTGCGGTGCGAGCCGCACCAGCCCGGCACGGGCCTCGGCCAGCAGCTCGTCGATCGAGCGGCGGGCCGTCACCGGGCCCCGCCCGGGTTCCCCGTGAGCGCGAAGTCCTTCACCGGCGTCCACCCGAGCTCGGCCTCGTGGACGTAGAGCGAGAAGCGGTCGACGGTGAACCGGCAGTCGAACGAGCCGAGCTCCTCGTAGGCCCGGTCGAGCAGCGGCTCCTCGAGGTGGTGCGCCACCGTCACGTGCGGGTGGTAGGGGAACTGCGCGTCGATGGCCAGCGGCCCCCGTCGCACCGCTGCCGCCAGCACCTCGCAGCTCGAGATCCCCTCGACCACGTTGACGAACACCACCGGGGACACCGGCCGGAACGTCCCGGTCCCGCGCAGCCGCATCGCGAAGGGCGCGGTGGCGGACGCGATCGCAGCCAGGTGCTCGTGGATCCCGGGCACCAGCGCTTCGTCGACGTCGACGGGTGGGAGCAGGGTGACGTGGGTCGGGATGCCGGCGGCAGTGGGGTCCCCCAGCTTGACGCGGTACTCCTGGAGGTCGCTCCCCCACGGCTCCGGCACTGCGACCGACACGCCGATCGTCGTCACGGTCGACCAGCCTAGTCCGGGCTCAGGAACGTCTCGGCACGAAGCCGACGCGCTCGTAGACGTCGCCGAGGGTCTTCTCCGCCACCTCGTTCGCGCGCAGCGCGCCGGCGGCCATCACCTCGTCGAGCTCGGTGCGGTCCTCGAGCATCTCGAGGGTCCGGTCGCGGAACGGCGTGACGAAGTCGACCACCACCTCCGCGAGCTCGTTCTTGAGGTCGCCATAGCCCCGGCCGGCGTACTTGTCGACGAGCGCCTCGACGGTCTCGCCGCTGAGTGCCGCGTAGATCGTCAGCAGGTTCGAGACCCCGGGCTTCTCCTCGGGGTCGAACCGGATGTCGGTCCCGGAGTCGGTGACCGCGCTGCGGATCTTCTTCGCCGATACCTTCGGGTCGTCGAGCATCTCGATGATCCCGGCGGGCGAGGACGCCGACTTCGACATCTTCGCGGTGGGGTTCTGGAGGTCCCCGATCTTCGCGGTCTCCTTGAGGATGTAGGGCTCGGGGAGCCGGAAGGTCTTCTTGTAGCGGTGGTTGAACCGCTGCGCGAGGTCGCGCGTCAGCTCGAGGTGCTGACGCTGGTCCTCGCCGACGGGGACGTAGGCGGGCCGGTAGAGCAGGATGTCGGCGGCCTGGAGGATCGGGTAGGTGAACAGCCCGACGCTGGCCGCGCCCTCGCCACCCTTGGCGGACTTGTCCTTGAACTGCGTCATCCGCCGGGCCTCGCCGAAGCCGGTCAGGCACTGCAGCACCCAGCCGAGCTGGGCGTGGGCGGGCACCTGGGACTGCAGGAAGATCGCCGAGCGGGACGGGTCGATGCCCATCGCGATCAGCTGTGCCACCGCCCGGCGGCACCGCTCCCGCAGCACCTTCGGGTCCTGCTCGACGGTGATCGCGTGGAGGTCGGCGACGAAGAAGAACGGCTCGTGGTCCTCCTGCAGCGCCACCCACTGCCGCGTCGCCCCGAGGTAGTTGCCGAAGTGGAACGAGTCGGCGGTGGGCTGGATCCCGGAGAGGACCCGCGGCCGCGCCGTCGGGGCGGGGGTGGGGGTGGCGTCGGACATGTCCTGCATTCTGTCAGCCACCCCCACGCGCTCAGCGACCGGTTTCCCCCTCGAGGAGCTCGTGCGGGTTCGGCGTGGCACCAGGTCCGGGCTCATCCTCGGCCCCGTGCCCGGAGCCGTGCTCGAAGCTGTCCTGAGCAGTCCTCGGGAGCAGCGAGACCCGCACCCGGCTCACCCGCCGGCCGTCGACCACCAGCACGGTGATCCGGTAGCTCTCGACGTCCACCGCGTCTCCAGGCTCCGGGATCCGGCCCAGCCGCGACATCAGGAACCCCGCGACGGTCTCGTAGGGGCCCTCGGGGAGCTCGATCCCCGTCTCGTCCTCGAAGTCGTCGAGGTTGAGCAGCCCGTCGAGCTCGACGTCGCCGCTCAGCGTGCGGGTGGAGACGCCCTCGTGCAGGTCGTACTCGTCCTTGATGTCGCCGATGAGCTCCTCGACGAGGTCCTCGAGGGTCACGATCCCCGCGGTGCCGCCGTACTCGTCGGCGACCATCGCGATGTGGATCCCCTGCCTCCGCATGTCGGTCAGCGCGGAGAGGATCGGCCGGGTCCAGGGCAGCGTGAGGATGTCGCGCGCCATGTCGCCGACGCGCACCGACCGGCCTGCGACCTCCGGATCGAGGAGGTCGCGCACGTGGACGAAGCCGAGCACGTCGTCGGCGGAGCCCTGGATCACCGGGTAGCGGGAGTGCGGCTTCGACAGCGCCTCGCGGGCGGCCTTGTAGACCGGCATCTCGCCGTCGAGGAAGTCCACGTCGGTGCGGGGCAGCATCACCTCGCGGATCTGCCGGTCACCGGCCTCGAAGACGTCGCCGAGGATCCGGCGCTCCTCCTCGCCGAGCGCCTCGTGGGTGCCGACCAGCTCGCGGAGCTCCTCGTCGGACATCTGCTCGCGCTGGGCCTCGGGGTCGCCGCCGAGCAGCCGGACGACGAGGTTGGTCGAGACCGAGAGCAGCCAGATCACCGGCCGCGAGATCCGCGAGATCCAGTCGATGAGCGGGCCGAGCGCCAGCGCGAACGTCTCCGTGCGCTGCAGCGCCAGCCGCTTGGGGACCAGCTCGCCGAAGACCAGCGAGAGGTAGGAGATCACCAGCGTCACCAGGACCAGCGCCACCGTGCCGCTGGCGCCCGCCGGCACCCCCCAGTCCTCGAGGTACGGCGCGAAGTCGTTGGCGAGCGTCGCCCCGCCGAAGGCCGCGGAGAGGAACCCGGAGAGGGTCACACCGACCTGCACGGAGGCGAGGAACCGGTTGGGGTCCTCGTTGAGCCCGGCGACCACGCGCCCGCGGCGCCCCTTGTCGGCCAATGCACGCGCCTGGCTGTCGCGCATCGACACCAGCGCGGTCTCGGCGGCCACGAAGATCGAGCCGACGAGGACGAAGAGGATGACCAGCCCGATGGAGGGAAGCGACTCGCTCACCGTGCGGGCCCGCCCGGGGTCCTGGGTCTATGACCGTCGTCCATGACCCTCAGGATAGGCGGCATGCCCTTCCCGCAAACCGTCCCCCGGCTCACCGAGGGCGCCGTCACCCTGCGCGCGCACACGCCGTCCGACGCCGGACCGGCCCTGGAGCAGTGCCTCGACCCGCTGAGCCGGCAGTGGACGACGGTGCCCCTCGACTACACCTACCGCGACGCGCAGGAGTTCGTCTCGGTCGTGATGCCGGCCGGCTGGGACGACGACAGCGAGTGGTCGTTCGCCGTCGAGGCCGAGGACGGCGGGGTCGGCCGCTTCGCCGGCACGATCTCCCTGCGCAACCGGGGCCACGGCCGCGCCGAGATCGCCTACGGCTCCCACCCCTGGGTGCGCGGCCGGGGCCACATGGAGACAGCGCTGCGACTGCTCCTGGCCTGGGGGTTCGAGGAGCGCGGGCTGCACAGCGTCGCCTGGCTGGCCAACCAGGGCAACTGGGCGTCCCGCAAGCTCGCCTGGCGGCTCGGCTTCCGCGTCGAGGGCGCGCCGCGCCGCTGGCTGGTGCACCGCGGCGACCTGGTCGACGCGTGGGTCGGCACGCTGCTCGACGACGACCCGCGCCACCCCACCACTCCCTGGTACGACGTGCCGCGGCTGGTCGGCGACGGGATCGTCCTGCGCCGCCTCGAGGAGCGGGACGCCGACCGGATGGTCGAGGCGTGCCGCGATCCGGCCACCGCCGGCTGGATCGGCGCGATCCCGCAGCCCTTCACCGGGGCCGACGCGGTGGAGTACATCGCCGGCCGCGAGGAGCAGCCTGCCACCGGGCGAGGCGTGAGCTGGGCGGTCGCGGACGCAGCCACCGACGAGCTCGTGGCCCACGTCGACCTCTTCGACGTCCGTCGCGGGGCCGGCGCCGAGCTCGGCTACTGGGTCCACCCGGCCCGGCGCGGCCGCGGCGTCGCCACCGCCGCCTGCCGGCTCGCGGTCCGCCACGCGGTGGTCCCGGAGGAGGATGGCGGGCTCGGGCTGCCGCGCGTGCAGGCGCAGGTGGCGGTGGGCAACGACGCGTCGCTCCGGGTGGCCGCGAACGTGGGGATGACCGAGCAGGGCAGGCGGCGCCGGGCGCTCCGGCTCGGTGACGGGACCCTCGCCGACGCGGTCCTCCTCGACGTGCTCGCGGAGGAGGTCCGCTGATCCGGGGGTGCTGACCCCTAAGGTTCGAGGCGGGCGGTCGTGGGGGCTGCCCGGACCCGGGGGAAGGAACCGTGATGCCGGGACGCCGAACCAGGATCCGTCGTGCCCGCGCAGGGGTGGTGGCCCCTGCCGTCGCCGCTCTCGTCGTCGGGCTGCTCGCGCCGCTCACCGGCGTCACCGGCCCGGCCGGCGCCGCACCGACCGACCCCGAGGACCCCTCGACCGGTCCAGGCCAGTGGAGCGTGGAGCCGAGCGCCGACGACAGGTGGGCGGTCGCCTGGCGCTCCCCCACCTTGCTGCCGCTGACCTCCGACCGCCCCACCGTGGTCGCGGCCGACGGAGCGCCGGACGGGCTGACGGTGGGCCCGCCCACCGTCCTCGACGACGGCCGCACGGTCACGGCCCTGGTCACCTCGCCCACCCGCCCCGACCCCGAGCAGCTCGACGTCCTCCTGTCCGGCCGGGCCCTCGACGAGCCCGAGCCGGACGAGGGGCTCGAGCGCTCCCGCCCGTCGACGTGGAACCCGCCGAAGCGGACGCGACTCTCCGCCGACCCGGGCAAGGCCGGCGGTCGGCGCGTGGTCACCTCCGACTACCGCCGGGCGTCGGTCAAGCTGCCCGGGATGCCGCGGAAGGTCGAGGTGCGCGGCCACGTCGTGCGCCCCGCGCGCGGCACCGGCCCGCTGGTGCTCTTCCTGCACGGCCGCCACGAGACCTGCTACCGGCCCTCCGACGGACGGCTCTCGGGCCGATGGCCGTGCTCCTCGCGCGAGCGTGCGGTGCCGAGCCACCTCGGCTACGACTACCTCCAGAAGCGGCTCGCGAGCCAGGGATTCGTGACCGTCTCGATCTCCGCCAACGGGATCAACGCCCAGGACCACCTGCTCGCCGACGGCGGCGCGGCGGCGCGGGCGTCACTGGTCCGCCGCCACCTGCGGATGTGGAGCACATCGAAGAAGCTGCCCGACGCCCGGCTGCGCTCGGTGGTCCTGGTCGGCCACAGCCGCGGCGGCGAGGGGGTCGCCCGCGCCTCGCTGGAGATCCCGCTCAGCGCCCGGTTCCGGGTCGCCGGTCAGGTGCTCCTCGCGCCGACCGCGTTCTCGCGCCAGACCTCCCCCTACGTCCCGACGGTGACCGTGCTGCCGAGCTGCGACGGCGACGTCGTCGACCTCCAGGGGCAGGGGTACACCGACGTCGCGCGGGACGTCGCGGCCGGCGACCCGTCGATGAAGAGCTCGCTGCTGGTCGTCGGCGCCAACCACAACTACTTCAACACCGAGTGGACGCCGGGCAAGGCCACCGCCGACGCCCGAGACGACTGGGGCTCGGGCCGCGGACCGTGCGGGACGGCGTCCGCGGACCGGTTGACCGCCAAGGAGCAGCGCCGCGTGGGCGCGGCGTACGTCTCGGGTGCCGTACGGCTCTTCTCCCGCGGCGAGCGGCGGTTCTCCCCGCTCTTCGACGGCAGCGCCGTCCGGCTCCGCTCGACCCGGGACGCGGTGGTGCTCAGCCACATGGTCGGCGGCGGCCGCGAGGTGCGGCGCCCCGGGGTAGACGCCGCGATGACCGGCTCGACCGGGGTGACGACGCGGCTGTGCCGGGGGCTGACCAGCTGGGAGCCGACGGCCGGTGAGTGCGGCCAGTCGGCGGGCGGGCTCCCCGCGACCCCGCACTGGCCGCTGAGCTTCCCGCCGGTCCCGGAGCAGCGTGCCTTCGAGATGCGCTGGGACCGCCCCGGGGGGCGTGGCGGGCTGTCGTTCTGGAACCCGTTGTCGCTCGGCGACCGCGAGCAGCTGGTGCTCCGCACGGTGGTCGACAACCAGGTCGGCTCCACCTCGGTCCGGCTCCGCGTCACCGACGCCGACGGCGGCCGGGTGCTGCTGCCGGCCACCTCGTTGACCGCGCTCCCGCACGGCCCCGCCTGGCACGTCGGTGCGCTGTGGGCGCAGGAGCTCCGCGTCGAGCCGGCGGCGCTGTCCGGGATCGACCGGTCGCGCATCTCGCGCATCGAGCTCGTCGCCACCGGCGACCGGGGCCACGTGTGGGTGCTCGACGTCGCCGCGGCGCCGCGGCGGCTCCCCGCCGTGCCCGTCCGGCGGATGCCCTTCGTCGACCTCGGCGAGCTGCGCACCCCCGAGGGCGACGACGGTCCCCAGGTCGCCCGGATCCCCTACCGGGTCACGGGGTCCCTGACCAGCCCGGCGGTGTTCCGGGTCTACGGCTACGACCCCTGGACGGGGGCGAGCCGCGAGATCGACGTGACGGTCCCCGCCGGCACCCGCCGCGGCACGATCCCGTGGAGCTACACCGGCAACCGGCGGCGCAGCCTCGACGCGGTCCGCCACGACCTCACCGGCTACGGGCTGTCCGGGATCTCGGTGCGGGACTACTTCGGCCGGCTGGTGATCACCGACGACGACCCGATGCCGACGCTGTCGCTCGACGCCGTCGAGAGCACTGTCGTCGAGGGCCAGGAGGCGGTCTGGCGGCTGACGTTGTCCGAGCCGACCGACTTCGACCTCACCGTCCAGCTGGTCGCGGTGCGACCGGCGAACCGGGAACCCGTGCACGCCAGCGACCTGCCTGCCCACTGGCTGCGCCGCTGGGCGTTCGTGCCGCGGGGCACCGACCCGCCCCTCCACGAGACCGACCTGACCGTCGTGCGGGTCGTCGACGCCGGCCAGCGCACGGTCGAGCTCCGGGTGCCGCTGCGCGACGACGGCGTGGACGAGCCCGGCGAGGCGTTCCGGGTGCGGGTGGAGGCGCCCGAGCTCGGGCTGCGGACCCAGCCCTCCACGGTGGTCGTCACCGACCGGTGACGACCACCGTGGGCGAGGTCAGAACGAGGCCAGCGCCTGGTTGAAGGTGGTCGACGGACGCATGACCGCCGACGCCTTCTCGTCGTCGGGCCGGTAGTAGCCGCCGACGTCGGCGGGGTTGCCCTGGACCGCGAGCAGCTCCTCGTGGATCTTCTTCTCGTTCTCGGTCAGCGTCGCCGCCAGCCCCTCGAAGGCCGAGGCGAGCTCGGCGTCCTCGGTCTGCTTCGCCAGCTCCTGCGCCCAGTAGAGCGCGAGGTAGAAGTGGCTGCCGCGGTTGTCGATGCCGCCGACGCGGCGCGACGGAGACTTGCCCTCGTTGAGCAGCGTCTCGGTCGCCCGGTCGAGGGTCTCGGCCAGCACCTTGGCCTTCGCGTTGCCGGTGAACCCGGCGTAGTGCTCGAAGCTGACCGCCAGGGCCAGGAACTCGCCGAGGCTGTCCCAGCGCAGGTAGTTCTCCTTCACCAGCTGCTGGACGTGCTTCGGCGCGGACCCTCCGGCGCCGGTCTCGAACAGCCCGCCCCCGTTGATCAGCGGCACGACCGAGAGCATCTTCGCGCTGGTGCCGAGCTCGAGGATCGGGAAGAGGTCGGTGAGGTAGTCACGCAGCACGTTGCCGGTCACCGAGATCGTGTCCTCGCCACGACGGATCCGCTCGAGGCTGAACTTGATCGCCTCGACCGGCGGCATGATCTCGATCTGCAGCCCGTCGGTGTCGTGCTCGGGGAGGTATTCCCGCACCTTCGCGATGAGGTTGGCGTCGTGGGGACGGCTCTCGTCGAGCCAGAACACCGCCGGGGCGCCGGTCGCCCGGGCGCGCGTCACCGCGAGCTTGACCCAGTCGCGGACCGGGACGTCCTTGGTCTGGCACATCCGCCAGATGTCGCCCTGCTCGACGGTGTGCTCGAAGAGCACCTCGCCGCTGCCGTCGACGACCCGGACGGTGCCGGCGGCACCGAGCTCGAAGGTCTTGTCGTGGGAGCCGTACTCCTCGGCCGCCTGGGCCATCAGCCCGACGTTGGGGACCGAGCCCATCGTCGTCGGGTCGAAGGCGCCGTGGGCGCGGCAGTCGTCGATGACCGCCTGGTAGATCCCGGCGTAGCTGCTGTCCGGGATGACCGCGAGCGTGTCGTGCTCCTCGCCGTCGGGGCCCCACATGTGGCCGGAGGTGCGGATCATCGCCGGCATCGAGGCGTCGACGATGACGTCGCTCGGGACGTGGAGGTTGGTGATGCCGCGGTCGGAGTCGACCATCGCGAGCCGCGGGCCCTCCTCGAGCCCCTGCTTGACCGCGGCCTCGATCGCCGACCGCTCGCCGTCGGGGAGCTTGTCGAGCCCGTTGAGGATCGCGCCCAGCCCGTTGTTCGCCGAGAGCCCGGCCTTGGCCAGGGTGTCGCCGTGCTCCTCGAACACCTTCGGGAGGAAGGTCTCGACGACGTGGCCGAAGATGATCGGGTCGGAGACCTTCATCATCGTGGCCTTGAGGTGCACGGAGAACAGCACGTCCTCGGCCTTGGCCCGCTCGACCTGCTCGGCGAGGAACGCCCGGAGCTCGGCGACCCGCATGACGGTGGCGTCGACGACCTCGCCCTCGAGCACCTTCAGCCCCTCGCGGAGGACGGTGGTGACGCCTTGCTCGTCGGTGTGCTCGATGCGCAGCACGTCGTCCTTGGCGAGCACCGCGGACTTCTCGTTGGAGCGGAAGTCGTCGGCGGTCATGTGCGCGACGTTGGTCTTGGAGTCGCTGCTCCACTCACCCATCGAGTGCGGGTGGTTGCGCGCGTAGTTCTTCACGCTCGCCGGCGCGCGACGGTCGGAGTTGCCCTCGCGGAGGACCGGGTTGACCGCGCTGCCCTTGACCTTGTCGTAGCGGGCGCGGACCTCCTTCTCGTCCTCGGTCTGCGGGTCGCCGGGGTACTCCGGCAGGTCGAACCCCTGCTGCTGGAGCTCGGCGATCGCGGCCTTGAGCTGCGGCACGGAGGCGCTGATGTTCGGCAGCTTGATGATGTTCGCCTCGGGGCGCTTCGCGAGGTCGCCGAGCTCGGCGAGCGCGTCGGCGGTGCGCTGGTCCTCGGGGAGCCGGTCGGCGAAGACGGCGAGGATCCGGCCGGCGAGGGAGATGTCCCGCGTCTCGACCTCGACGCCGGCCTTCCCGGCGTACGCCTGGACGACCGGGAGGAACGAGTACGTCGCCAGCATCGGCGCCTCGTCGGTCTTGGTGTAGATGATCTTCGATCGGTTCGCGTCCGTCACTGCGGCTCCGTTGACTCTCGAGGGTTCGACTCAGGGTGTCGTGGACTGCGGGAAGTTTCTTGACGTCAAGATACCTCACCGGGACGTGGCCATCCTCCCCCGTTCCCCTGACGGCCATGCGGGGCGGCGCTCGGCCGCTGCTAGCGTCGGCACCCGACACGCACGTCCTCACACTTCCTGCAAGGAGCCCCCACCGTGACCCAGCCCGTCAAGGTGGCCGTGACCGGCGCCGCCGGCCAGATCGGCTACAGCCTGCTCTTCCGCATCGCCAACGGCGACATCCTCGGCCCGGACACCCCGGTGGAGCTGAGGCTGCTCGAGATCGAGCCGGCGCTGACGACGCTCGAGGGCGTCGTCATGGAGCTCGACGACTGCGCCTTCCCGCTGCTGTCGACGATCGAGATCGGCGCCGACGCGACGAAGGTCTTCGACGGCGTCAACCTGGCGCTCCTCGTCGGGGCGCGACCGCGCACCAAGGGGATGGAGCGCGGCGACCTGCTCGAGGCCAACGGTGCGATCTTCACCGCGCAGGGCAAGGCGCTCAACGAGGTCGCCGCCGACGACGTCCGCATCGCCGTGACCGGCAACCCGGCCAACACCAACGCGCTCATCGCGCTGAGCAACGCCCCCGACATCCCCAAGGAGCGGTTCTCCGCCCTGACCCGGCTCGACCACAACCGCGCGCTGTCGCAGCTGGCCGCGAAGACCGGCGCCTCGGTCACCGACATCCGCCGGATGACGATCTGGGGCAACCACTCCGCGACGCAGTACCCCGACATCTTCAACGCCGAGATCGACGGCCGGAACGCCGCCGAGGTCGTCGACGACCAGGCGTGGATCGAGAACGACTTCATCCCGACCGTCGCCAAGCGCGGCGCCGCGATCATCGAGGCGCGGGGCTCCTCGTCGGCCGCCTCCGCGGCCTCCGCGACGATCGACGCCGCCCGCGACTGGCTGCGGGGCACCCCCGAGAACGACTGGGTGTCGATGGCGGTCGTCTCCGACGGTTCGTACGGCGTCCCCGAGGGGCTCGTCTACTCCTTCCCGGTCACCACCTCCGGCGGCGACTGGACGATCGTCAAGGGGCTCGCGGTCAACGAGTTCTCGCGCCAGCGGATGGACGCGACCGCGCAGGAGCTCATCGAGGAGCGCGACGCGGTCACGGAGCTGGGGCTCATCTGAACCCGGGCCCCGCGCCCGCTCAGCCGGCGGAGGTGCGGCGCAGGTACTCCCGCGCCGCCCACGCCAGCAGCCGGTTGCGGTCCGCCGCGTCCAGCGCCGCGACGCGCGCGCGGAAGCCGGCGGCCCGGGCCGAGCTGCCGACCAGCTCGAGCAGCCCCGGGTCCTCCCCGCGCTGCTCGACGAACGCCCGCCGGTAGCGGCGGAAGAGGTTGCCGTGCGCGCGCGACAGCCGCGCCAGCGCGGCCTGCGAGGCGGCGAGCAGCTCGGCGTCGGTGACGTCGCCGATGCGCCGGGTGTCCGGCGCGGCCGCGGTGACCGGCACCAGCTCCGCCAGGTCGCCCTCGACCGGGTAGCCCCGCACCTCCAGCTCGGCGACGAGCCGCTCGGCCCGCTCCCGCACCCACGGGAGCTCCTCGGCGGGGAGCCGCAGCGGCCGGTCGTCGAGCTCGTCGAGCCCGGGGCGGATCCCCCGCTCGACGACCTGGAGGTACTGACGGTGGCTCAGCGCGCCGGCCAGGTCGGAGTTGAGCCGGCGCACCACCTCGAGGCCGGTGACGCCGAGCGAACGGTTCCGCGGCGGGAGGTCGGTGGGCAGGGTGCCGTCGGGAAGCCCGACCACCCGGGAGAACCGGTCGAGCAGCTCGGCCGTCGGCGCACCCGACGGCGGGACCGTCACCAGGTGGATCCGGTCGCGGGGCACCCTCCGGCCCCACACGTCGAGGACGCGCAGCAGGTCGTGGCGGAGCCAGAAGGCGGTGCCGGCCCGCACGCCGACGCTCGGGTCGCGGACCGCGGCGACGTAGTCGTCCCACGGCCAGGTCTGCCCGGTCACGATCTCCTGCTGCCAGGCCGCGAGCAGGGTGCGGCCCAGGTCGCGGACGGTCACCACCACGTGCAGCCGGTGGCCGCGCAGCGCCCGCGCCAGCCGGCGCACGTGCACCGGCCGGGCCAGCCCGAGGAGCTCCTCGGAGACCACCACCGTGCGTGCGGGGTGGCGGCGGATCTCGCGCACCAGGACCTTGAAGGCGCCCGCCACCTTCTCGTCGTCACCGGGGATGCGGCGGCCGAGCAGGTCGTAGGCGGCCCGGCGCTGCTCGTGGTGCCGGGCGCCGGCGAAGAGCACGCCGTGCTCGAGCATCGCGTCGGCGCCACGCTCGAGCGCGAACTGCAGCGACGTGGTGCCGGTCTTGGGCAGCCCGACATGGACGTAGACGTCCTTGGCCCGGCGGCCGGAGGGGGCGGGGGTCACGCGGGCGGCCTCCCGGGGATCAGGAACGCCAGCACCGTCAGCCCGCCGCCGAGCGCGAGGAGGGTGGTGACGTCGACGAGCTTGCGGCGGATCGCCAGCATCCCGCCCTGGTGCTGCGGGAGCACCAGCCGGGCGACGGCGCCGACCAGCAGCGCGCCGCCCAGCAGCGCCAGCCCGGTGCGCCACCGGTCGAGGGCGATGAGCGCCACGGCGGCGGTCGTCGTGGCGAGCATGGCGAGGTAGACCGCGCCGCCGACGGTCCGCGGCTTGCGGGGCGTGATGTCGTGCGTGGGGTCCGGGTGGGGGCGGTGGACCTCGTCCGGTGGCTCCGGCTCGACGGTGGGCTCCGGCGCGTTCACCGCAGCGCGTTCTCGGCGGCCTCCACGATGTTGGCCAGCAGCATCGCGCGCGTCATCGGGCCCACCCCGCCGGGGTTCGGCGAGATCCAGCCGGCCACGTCGTAGGCGTCCTGGGCGACGTCGCCGGCGATCTTGCCCTCGGCGTCGCGGGAGACCCCCACGTCGAGCACCGCGGCGCCGGGCTTGAGCATCGCGCCGGTGATGATGCCGGGCACCCCCGCCGCGGCGACGACGACGTCGGCCTGCCGCACGTGGTGGGCGAGGTCCCGGGTGCCGGTGTGGCAGAGCGTGACCGTCGCGTTCTCGGAGCGCCGGGTGAGCAGCAGCCCCAGCGGGCGGCCGACGGTGACGCCGCGGCCGACGACGCAGACCTCCGCGCCGGCGATCGCCACGCCGTGGCGCCGCAGCAGCTCCACGATCCCGGCCGGCGTGCAGGGCAGCGGCGCCTTGCGTCCGAGGACCAGCCAGCCGAGGTTCGTCGGGTGGAGCCCGTCGGCGTCCTTGAGCGGGTCGATGCGCCCGAGGACGGCGTTCTCGTCCATGTGCTTGGGCAGCGGCAGCTGCACGATGTAGCCGGTGCAGGCCGGGTCGGCGTTGAGCCGGTCGATCGCCGCCTCGACCTCGCTCTGCGGCACGTCGCCGGGCAGGTCCACCCGGATCGACTCGATGCCGACCTCGGCGCAGTCCTTGTGCTTGCCGTTGACGTACCACCGGCTACCGGGGTCGTCGCCGACGAGCACCGTGCCGAGACCGGGCACGACGCCCTGCTCCTTGAGCTTGGCGACCCGCTCGGTCAGCTCGCGCTTGATCGCGGCCGCGGTGGCCTTGCCGTCCAGGATCTGTGCGGTCACGCGGTCATCCTCTCAGGAGGGCGGCAGCGTGGCGGCGAAGCCGACACGCTCGCCCCAATTCAGCAGGGCGGCAGCGTGGCGGCGAAGCCGACACGCTCGCCCCATGTGTCAGTGGAAGAAGTGGCGGGTGCCGGTGAGGTACATCGTGATGCCGGCTGCGCGCGCCGCCTCCACGACCTCCTCGTCACGGACCGAGCCACCCGGCTGGACGACCGCGCGCACCCCGCCCTCGACGAGCAGCTGCAACCCGTCGGCGAAGGGGAAGAACGCGTCGCTGGCGGCGACCGAGCCGGCGGCCCGCTCCCCCGCCCGGGCGACCGCGAGCCGGCACGAGTCGACCCGGTTGACCTGGCCCATCCCGACGCCGACCGAGGCGCCGTCGGAGGCGAGCAGGATCGCGTTGGACTTCACCGACCGGCAGGCCCGCCAGGCGAACGCGAGGTCGGCCAGGGTGGCCTCGTCGGCGGGCTCGCCCGCGGCGAGGGTCCAGCTCGCCGGGTCGTCCCCGCCGCCGTCGACCTTCGCGTCCACCAGGTCGCGGGCCTGCATGAGCAGCCCGCCGCTGACCGGGCGGATCTCGGCGCCGGCACGCTGCGCGTCCGGGGGCACGACGAGCACGCGGATGTTCTTCTTGCGGGTCAGCACCTCCACCGCGCCGTCGTCGTAGCCGGGGGCGACGACGACCTCGGTGAAGACCTCGGCCACCTGCTCGGCCATCGCGACCGACACCGGGACGTTGGTGGCGATGACGCCGCCGAACGCGGACACCGGGTCGCAGGCGTGCGCCTTGCGGTGCGCCTCGGCGACGTCGGCGCCGACGGCGATGCCGCAGGGGTTGGCGTGCTTGATGATCGCGACCGCGGGCCGGTCGAAGTCGTAGGCGGCGCGGCGGGCGGCGTCGGCGTCGACGTAGTTGTTGTAGCTCATCTCCTTGCCGTGCAGCTGCTCCGCCGAGGCGAGCCCGCCACCGGGCCAGGAGGTGTAGAGCGCGGCCGGCTGGTGCGGGTTCTCGCCGTAGCGCAGCGTCGCCTTCTTCTCCCAGGTCGCGCCCACCCAGGCGGGAAACCCGGTGCCCTCGCTGGTGTCCACGAGCACGTTGCCCATCCAGGAGGCCACCGCCACGTCGTACGACGCGGTGTGGGCGAACGCCTCGGCGGCGAGCCGGCGCCGCTGCTGCAGGGTGAACCCGCCCTCGGCGACGGCGGTGAGCACGTCTCCGTACCGCACGGGGGAGGTGACCACGGCCACCGACGGGTGGTTCTTCGCGGCCGCCCGCACCATCGAGGGGCCGCCGATGTCGATCTGCTCGACGCACTCGTCCTGGCTCGCGCCGGAGGCGACGGTGTCGGTGAACGGGTAGAGGTTGACGACCACGAGGTCGAACGGCTCGACGCCGAGCTCCTCGAGCTGGCGCTGGTGGTCCTCGAGCCGGAGGTCGGCGAGGATCCCGGCGTGCACCCGCGGGTGCAAGGTCTTGACCCGGCCGTCGAGGCACTCGGGGAAGCCGGTCAGCTCCTCCACCTTGGTGACCGGGACGCCGGCGTCGGCGATGCGCGCCGCGGTGGAGCCGGTCGAGACCAGGGCGACGCCGGCGGCGTGCAGCCCCTGGGCCAGCTCCTCCAGCCCGGTCTTGTCGTAGACGGAGACGAGGGCCCGTCTCAGGGGGCGCCTGCCCGCGTCGGCGGTGGACTGTGCTGCCGTGTCGGTCACTTGCCGAACCGGACCTTCCTGTCGGTGATCGTGAATCCTTCTCGGGCCATCCGGCCCACGCTCTCGACGAGCATCTGCCGCTCGGCGCCCTTGATCCGCTCGTGGAGCGTCTCGATGGTGTCGTCGTCCTCGACCGGCACGACCGTCTGGGCGACGATCGGGCCGGTGTCCACGCCGGCGTCGACGACGAACAGCGTCGCCCCGGTGACCTTGACGCCGTAGGCGAGCGCGTCCGCCGGCCCGCGCATCCCCGGGAACGCCGGCGAGAGGGCGGGGTGGGTGTTGACGCACCGGCCGCCGAAGGCGTCGAGGAACCGCTCGCCCACGAGCTTCATGAACCCCGCCAGCACGACGAGGTCGGGCTCGGCCGCGGCGACGCTCGCGGCCAGCGCCTCGTCCCACGAGTCCCGGTCGGGGTGGTCCTTCACCCGGTGCACGAACGTCGGCACACCGGCCCGCTCGGCGCGCGCCAGCGCCTCGATCCCGTCGCGGTCGGCGCCGACGGCCACCACCTGTGCCCCGTACGCCGGGTTGCGGCTGGCGTCGAGGAGGGCCTGGAGGTTGGTGCCGGTCCCCGAGACGAGCACGACGAGCCGTGCGGGACGTCGGGGGAAGGCGGAGGGCACGGTGGTCAGGGTATCCGCCGGACCGTGCCTCTCCGGACGCCGTCCGCGGCCTCGCGGCTCAGGCGTCCTCGTCGCCGAGCCACCGCCGCAGCCGCCGGGCCGTGGAGCCCCGGACGTCCTCGCGCAGCTGGTCGACACGGACCGCGACCGTGTCCTCGGTCGAGAGGTCGTGCTCGGGCTCCTCGGGCTTCGCGGAGTGGCGGCGCGCCGTGGGCACCACCGGGACCGGCACGGGAACGGGCACGGTCAGCTCGACGTCGCGGACGACCTGCACCGGGTGCTCGGCCTCGGGGAGGTCCCGCCTTCGGACCCACCACGTGCCGAGGAGCCCGCCGAGCGCGGCGGCCGGGGCGATCGCCAGCAGTGCGGCGAGGAAGGTGCCGAGGAACGCCACCCCGATGTCGGCCATCCGGCCCGGGCCGATGGCACCGCCTGCCGCGGAGGCGGCGACCGCGAGCAGCAGGCTGCCGAGCGCTCCGGCGCCGAGGGCGCGCCAGGCGCCGTCGGCCCAGCGGTGGGTCGGGTGGGTGCGTGCGGTGAGGAACCCGGCGACCGCCCCGACGAGGACGGGGACGGCGAGCACCGCCATCACCCAGCCGGGGGTCCAGCCGTTCTCGGGGAGCGCGGCGAGGACCGGCACCGACGGGACGGGACCGGTGACGACGTCCTGGGGCGAGACGACGGTGCCGGTGCCGACCGCGAAGCCGGGCCCGAGCAGGTACCCGTCGGCGAGCAACGAGAGGTTCGGGGCGATGCCGGCGAGCAGCAGGAGCATCATGAGCCCGCCGGCGAGGTCGGCGTCCAGCGCCTCGAGGACCCCGATCGCGGCGGGCCCGCGGAAGACGAGCGCGACGGCGACCAGCAGCGCGCCGAGGGCGGCCATCGCGAGCACGACGGTCGCCGCGCCGTGCAGCACCGCGAGGAGCGCGACGGGGACCCGGCGGCGGAGCTCGCCCGCCCGCCCGGAGCCACGGAGCAGCCCGGCCCCTCCTGCCACCGCGGCGAGCAGGGATCCGCCGAGGAACGAACCCGCGATGCTCGGGGACGCCGAGGGGGCGGAGGCCAGCACCGCGGCGAGCAGCGCCACGACGCCGTACACCCCTGCGACCACGACCGTGGCCATCCCGACCCCGCGCAGCTCCTCGGGGGCGGAGGTGGCGCCCGCCCACCGGCCGGCGCGATAGGTCAGCCACCCGCACAGCAGCGTGAGCCCGAGCGGGGTGGCGGTGACGACGGCCCCCTTGACCGCCAGGTCGGCACCGTGCGCGAGGAGCCAGGTGTCGGTCGCCAGCCGGAGCACGGAACGCGTCGTGCCGTGGCTGCCGCCGTCCGCGGCGAACCAGCCGACCAGCCCGATGGCCCAGAGCAGCAGCAGGGCGACCGCGGGCGACGCGATGCCGGCGAGCGCGGCCCCGAGGACGAGCGGTCGACGGGTGTCCGCGTCCCCGGCGTTCCCCGGCGCGGGGCGGCGCGGGGGGCGGCGGGTGCGGGACGACACGGGGCTGAGCAGATCGGCCATCGGGGCCAGTGTCGTCCAGACCGCGCCCCGATCCGGGGAGCCCACGCCGGGACCTAGAGTCGGCTCGTGCCCCTCAGCCGTGACGACGCCCTCGCCCTCGACTCCGCCAGCCCGCTCGCCGATCGACGAGCCCTCTTCGAGCTGCCCGAGGGGAAGGTCTACCTGTGCGGCAACTCGTTGGGGGCGCTGCCCACGGCGGTCCCCGACCGGATGGCCGAGACGGTCCGCGCGGAGTGGGGCGTCGAGCTGGTCTCCGGCTGGAACCGGGCCGGCTGGACGGGGCTGGTCCGCTCCGTCGGCGCCCGCATCGCGCCGCTCATCGGGGTGTCCGGCCGCGACGTGACCGTCGGCGACTCGACCAGCGTCTCCCTGTTCAAGCTCCTCGTCGCGGCCGCGCGGTTGCGGCCGGACCGCCGGGCGCTGGTGATGGAGCCGACCACGTTCCCCACCGACGGCTACGTCGCCCAGGGCGTGGCCCGCCTCCTCGACCTGGAGCTGCGCTGGTGCGACCCCGCGGACCCGGCCGCCGCCCTCGACGACGACGTCGCGGTCCTCGCGCTCACCCACGTCGACTTCCGCACCGGCGCGATGTTCGACATGGCCGCCCTGACCCGGGCCGCCCACGACGCCGGTGCCGTCGCGCTCTGGGACCTCTGCCACTCCGCCGGCGCCGTGCCGGTCGACCTCACCGCGGTGGACGCCGACCTGGCGGTCGGATGCACCTACAAGTACCTCAACGGCGGCCCCGGCGCGCCCGCCTTCACCTGGGTCGCGCCGCGGCTCCAGGGCCAGGTGGAGCAACCGATCACCGGCTGGTGGGGCCACAGGACGCCCTTCGACATGCCCCGCGAGTTCGAGCCCGCGGACGGCATCGCGCGGATGGATGTCGGCACCCCGCCGGTGCTGGCGCTCTCGGCCCTCGACGCCGCGCTCACCGCGTTCGACGGGGTGTCGGCCGACGAGCTGCGCGCCGCCTCGCTCTCGCTCACCGACCTGTTCATCGCCCTCGTGGACGAGCGCCTCGACGGGCAGGGCTTCGAGGTGGTCACCCCGCGCGACCACGCCCGTCGCGGCAGCCAGGTGTCGCTGCGCCACCCCGAGGCCTACGGGGTCGTGCAGGCGCTCATCGCGCGCGGCGTGGTCGGCGACTTCCGGGTCCCCGACGTCGCGCGGTTCGGCTTCGCCCCGTTGTACGTGCGTCACGTCGACGTGCACGACGCCGTGGACCGGCTCGTGGAGGTCCTGGCGAACGACGAGCACCGCGACCCGGCGTACTCCCGGAGGAACGCGGTCACCTGAGTCGTGCCTCCCGGGCGTGTCCCACCCGACACGAACCGACGAGGAGGGACGACGGGTCGACGCCCGGACGTGACAGGACCCCCGTCCGGAAGCCGGTGCCGGTGTCCGAACGGGGGTCCTGCGGTGCGCGGGACCCCTCCCCCGCGGAGGTCCCACCGGGAACGGTAGGTCGGTCCGAGCGGGTGTTCGACGGTTGAGGGCCACCCCGTACAACCTCGTACGCCGCCGTGCGGGCCCCTCAGCAGGGCGGGTCGTACGGCACGCCGGGGAGGTACTGCTCCCACTCCTCCTGGGTGAGCGCCGACCCCGCCGTCGCGCACACCCGGTCACGGGCCGCCTGCACGTCGGTCGACCAGGCGCTGACCCGCCCCTCGGCCCCGCCGGCCAGCACCACCTCGGCCGTCGGGTGGTGCAGCGCCTGGTAGCCCGCGCCGCCGAGGGTGCCGAGCCGGGCGAACAGCTCGGCCCGCCCGTCGTCGAGCCGCCAGAGCCACAGCCGGCCGTCCTGGCTGGCGGCCGCGAGCGTCGAGCCCTCCGGGTCGAAGGCGACGGAGAAGACGGTGTCCGAGGGGCCACGGAGGGTGGCCAGCGGTTCGGGGTCCTCCGGGTCCGTGACGGACCAGAGCCGGACGGTGCCGTCCGCCCCACCGCCGGCGAGGAGGGAGCCGTCCCGTGAGAAGGCGAGGCCGTAGACGGAGCTCTCGAACCCGTCGAGCACCTCCGGGGCCCGGTCGGGCTCGTCGGTGGCCCACAGCCGCACCAGCCGGTCGGTCCCGCCGGACGCGACCAGCCCGCCGTCCGGGCTGAGCGCCACCCCCAGCGCGAGCTCCGCGCCCCCGAGGTCGGTCGCCAGCACCTCGCGCAGCCGGTCCCCCTCGACCGCGTAGACGGTCGTCGAGCCGTCGTCCGCGGTCGCGGCCACGTGGCGGCCGTCGGCGCTGGTCGCGAGGTTCTCGACGAGCTCCTGCGCCGGGCGCACCACGAGGGTCCGCTCGGGGTCGGTCGCCGGGTCGCGCCACACGACCAGCCGTCCCTGGCGGGTGCCCGCCACCAGCAGCCGGCCGTCGGCGGTCACGGTCACGACGCCGTCCAGGCTGTCTCCGCCCGGCCCGCGCCAGGTCAGCGTCCCCAGGAGCCGGGGGCTGAGCGGGTCGGTGACGTCCACCCGGAGCACCTGGGGCGCCGCCGACCCCACCCCGACGTACAGCACGTCGCCGGTGTCGGGAGCCGCCAGCCCCCAGACGTGGTCGCCGGCGCGCGGCAGCTGGGGCCCGGTCAGCGGGGTGAGGTGGACGGTGCCGTCGAGGGCCCCGGACAGCACCGCGGCGCCGCCGTCGAGCAAGGCCACCGACGTGTAGTTGGCGGGCCCGCGCTGGCGGTGCTCGAGGCTCCACCTCTGCGTGCGCCACAGCTGGACGAGCCCGCCCGACGCCGCGGCGGCGAGCCGGGTGCCGCTGTCGTCGAACGCCAGGTCGTTGACCCACGAGGTGAAGCCGCCGAGCGGCTCGGTCGCCGGCCGGCCGCTGTCGGTGCGCCAGACCCGGACGAGCCGGTCGGTGGCCCCGGCCGCGAGCAGCCCGCCGTCGGGGCTGAAGGCGACCGACCGGACGTCGTGGGCCGCACCGCCCAGCGAGAGGTCGTGGGACGGCTGCCACCCTCCCGCGCCCGGGCGCCAGAGCTGCACGAGCCCGTCCTCGCCGCCCACCGCGACCGTCCCGTCCGGCGCCGCGTCGACGGCGAGGAGCGGCGGCGCGTCGAGCACCGGGCCTTCGAGCCGGCCGTCGCCCGCGCGACGGCGCTGCAGCCCCGAGCCGCTGGTCGCGACGAGCAGCGTCCGGCCGTCGTCGCTGAAGACCAGGTCTTGCACCGCGGGGTGCTCCTCGTCGCGCTCCGCGCGGACCGTCCACGCCACCGTCGCCGCGGTCGGGTCGGAGACGTCGAGGACGGTCACAGCGCCGGGGCCGCCGCCGACGGCCACCAGCCGCCCGTCGGGGCTGAACGCGGCGGCGTAGAGCGGCCCACCGCCCGCGGCCTCCACCGAGCCGACCGGCTGCGGCGTGGCGCCCTGCTCGTCGCGGGCCAGCAGCCGCACCCGGCCGTCGGAGCCGGCCACCGCGAGCAGCCGCCCGTCGGGCGAGGCGACCGCGCGGACCGTGCCCTCGGGGCCGGTGAGCCGCGTCGTCGGCGCGAGGCCGGTGGTCTCCAGCAGCACCGACCGCGCCTCGACCGTGGGCGCGAGCCGGTAGGCCGCCAACGCGATCTGCGCGGCGAGCGCCGGCTCGGTCGCCCGCAGGTGGTCGGCCTGCACGGCGGCCTGCCGGGACTGCGCCTCGTTGCGTGCGGTTTCCGCGGCGGCGCGCAGCCGGTCGGTCTCGCGGCCGCTCTCCAGCAGGTACGCCGAGAGCACGCTCGTGGCCAGCGCGAGCAGCGCCACGGCGACGACGCCGATGCGGACCCGGCGGGCGCGCCGCTCCTCGAGCCGCTGCTGGCGCTCGTGGAGGGCCGTGGTCGCCTCGACGTAGCTCCGCTCCAGCGGGGTCAGCCCGCCTCCGGGGGCCGCCTCCGCCGCTGCCCGCACCCGCTCCACCTGCGGCCCGACCGCGAGCAGCGCCGGGTCCCGGCCGGAGCGGACCCAGTCCTCGGCCGCCCGCCCGAGCCGGCGGCGCAGCAGCAGCGCCTCGCGGTCCTCGGCGAGCCACGCCCGGAGCCGGGGCCACGCGGTCAGCAGCACCTCGTGGCTCACCTCGACGGTGGTCTCGGTGACGGTCAGGATCCGCCCGTCGACGAACGTCTCGGCGACCTCACGGGTCCCCGGGTCGTCGTCGAGGTCGTCGAACCCGGCCCGCCGACGGGTGGCGGCGCCCTCCTCGTCGACGTTCACCAGCTGCGCGAACAGCCGACGGGCCCGGCGCTGGCCCTCGGGGGACAGCGCGGCGTAGAGCTCCTCGGCGGTGCGCTGCACGGCACCGGCGACGCCCCCGACCTCGAGGTAGTCGGCGACGGTCAGCCGTGCCCCGCGGGCCCGCTCCCACGTCGCGAGCAGCGCGTGCGAGAGCAGCGGGAGGGCGCTCGGGTCGGGGAGCCGCCCCGCCGGCACCACGTCGCGCAGCAGCAGGGCGACGAGCTCGGGCTCCGGGGGCCGTCCGGCCCGCGCCGCCGGCTCCTCGACCACCCGACGAAGGGCCTCCTCGGACAGCGGCCCGACCGGCACCTGGTGGTCGCCGAGGAGCGGCAGCAGCAGCGGCTCGGCGAGCGCCGCACCGTAGAAGTCGGCCCGGAGCCCGGCGACCACCACGGTGCCCGGCTCCTCCGCGAGCGCGACCAGCTGCTCCAGGAAGGCGCGCCGCTCCGGCTCGCCCGCCGCGAACAGCTCCTCGAGCTGGTCGACGACCAGGACCCTGGCCGCCGCACCGTCGACGACGTCGAGCGCCCCCGCCAGCTCGGCCCGGGCCTGCGGGCCCGGCTCGAGGAGCACGGTGGCGACGTCGGCCGCGGCGAGCCGCGCGACGAGCCCGGCGCGGAGCAGCGACGACTTGCCCGACCCCGACGCACCGACCAGGCAGACCAGCCCCGGTCCACCGGTGCGGTCCAGCAGCGCGGTGACCCGGCCGACCAGCTCGTCGGTCAGCTCCTCGCGCCCGACGAACCACGTCGCGTCGTCGACGCCGTAGCTCTCGAGCCCGCGGTAGGGCGGCACCCCGCCGGCTGTCCCGCTGCCCACGCGGCGGACCCGGTTGACCGCCGTCCACCACTCCTCGACGGCGTCACCGGCGCCGAGGACGTCGAGCACGGCGGCGAGCTGCTGCTTCTGGCTCGCCGGCGGAAGGTGGCGGCCGCTGAACCAGCCACCCAGGGTCGCGCTGGGGATGCCGGTGCGTCGGCCCACCTCGCGGATCGTCAGCCCCGCACCGGTGCGCAGCTCGGTCAGCGCCCTGGCCAGTGCGGCCGGGTCGCCGGCGCCGCTCGGGTCCGCCGGCGTCGCACGCCGCGGACCACCGTCCCCCGTGGTCACGCAGGGACTCTAGGTCGCCGGACCGACAGGATCGTGCAGGGGCCGCGAGGTCGAGGACCTACGTCTCGACGCCGCCGGGGCTTCCGGCACCACCCGCCCGGATGGTGCCGGTCCCGTCATGCGCTCAGCGCGACTGGAGGATCTCCCGCATCAGCTGCGCGGTCTCGGACGGCGTCTTGCCTACCTTGACGCCGACGGCCTCGAGGGCCTCCTTCTTCGCCTCCGCGGTGCCCGAGGAGCCGGAGACGATCGCGCCGGCGTGGCCCATCGTCTTGCCCTCGGGGGCGGTGAAGCCGGCGACGTAGCCGACGACCGGCTTGGTCACGTGGTCCTTGATGTAGGCCGCCGCGCGCTCTTCGGCGTCGCCGCCGATCTCGCCGATCATCACGATCGCCTCGGTCTCCGGGTCGTTCTCGAAGGCCTCGAGAGCGTCGATGTGGGTGGTCCCGATGACCGGGTCGCCGCCGATGCCGATCGCCGTCGAGAAGCCGAAGTCCCGCAGCTCGTACATCATCTGGTAGGTCAGCGTGCCCGACTTGGAGACCAGCCCGATCGGCCCCTTGCCGGCGATCGTGTGCGGGGTGATCCCCGCCAGCGACTCACCGGGCGTGATGATGCCCGGGCAGTTCGGCCCGATCATCCGCGTCTTCTTGCCCTGCAGGTAGGACCAGACCTCGGCGGTGTCCTGCACCGGCACGCCCTCGGTGATCACCACGAGCAACCCGATGCCGGCGTCGATCGCCTCGATGCAGGCGTCCTTGGTGAACGCCGGTGGCACGAAGACCACCGACACGTCCGCGCCGGTCTTCTCCATCGCCTCCACGACCGTGCCGAAGACCGGCAGCTCCTGGCCGCCGAGCTCCACGGTGGTCCCCGCCTTGCGGGCGTTGACGCCGCCGACGATGTCGGTGCCCGCGTCGAGCATCAGCGTGGTGTGCTTGGAGCCCATCCCACCCGTCATGCCCTGGACGATGACCTTGGAGTCCTTGTTCAGATAGATCGACATCGTGTGTCCTCGTTCTCCGTCGTCTCGGGGCGGTCAGGCGTTGGCCAGCTCGGCGGCCTTGTCGGCCGCGCCGTCCATCGTGTCGACCTGGGTCACCAGGGGGTGGTTCAGCTCGTCGAGGATGCGGCGGCCCTCCTCGACGTTGTTGCCGTCGAGGCGGACGACGAGCGGCTTGCTCGCCTCGTCGCCGAGGATCTCCAACGCGCCCTTGATGCCGTTGGCCACCTCGTCGCAGGCGGTGATGCCGCCGAAGACGTTGACGAAGACGCTCTTGACCTGCGGGTCGTGGAGGATGACGTCGAGCCCGTCGGCCATCACCTGGGCGTTCGCGCCGCCACCGATGTCGAGGAAGTTCGCCGGCTTGACACCGCCGTGCGCCTCACCGGCGTACGCGACGACGTCGAGGGTCGACATGACCAGCCCGGCGCCGTTGCCGATGATGCCGACCTGGCCGTCGAGCTTGACGTAGTTGAGCCCCTTGTCCTTCGCCTTCGCCTCGAGCGGGTCGGCCTCCTCGCGGATCACGAACGCCTCGTGGTCCGGGTGGCGGACCTCGGAGGCGTTGTCGTCCAGCGACACCTTGCCGTCGAGGGCCTCGAGCTTGTCACCGGCGAGCCGGGCGAGCGGGTTGACCTCGACGAGGGTCGCGTCCTCCTCGACGAAGACCTGGTAGAGCGCCTGGATTATCGCGACGGCCTGCTCGAAGACCGGCTCGGGGAACTTCGCCTCGGTCGCGATCGCGCGCGCCTTCTCCTCGTCGACGCCGGTGCCGGGGTCGACGGGGATCTGCTTGACCGCGTCGGGGTTGGTCTTGGCGACCTCCTCGATCTCGACGCCGCCCTCGACGGAGGCGATGCAGAGGTACTGCCGGTTCGCCCGGTCGAGGAGGAAGGAGAAGTAGTACTCCTCCTCCGGGGGCGTCGCCGGCGTGATCAGCACCCGGTTGACGGTGAGTCCCTTGATCTCCATCCCGAGGATGTTCGACGCGTGCTCGAAGGCCTCGTCGGCGGTCTTGGCGATCTTGACGCCGCCCGCCTTTCCGCGGCCGCCGGCCTTCACCTGCGCCTTGACGACCGTGACGCCGCCCATCTCCTCGGCGGCGGCCTTCGCGGCCTCGGCGGTCTCGACGACGACGCCCACGGTGGTCGCCACGCCGTGCTTGGCGAAGAGCTCCTTCGCCTGGTACTCCATCAGGTCCACAGGTCAGCCTTCGGTGAGGGTCGGGATCCGCTGCCGGGGCAGCGGGCTGCCGCGGTCGAGGGTATGCCTCGGCAGGGGGCCGCGGCCACGTCGCCCCCGTCACACCCACCCTTCCCCAGGCACGACGGAGCAACGCACCGAAGGTGAACGGAAGGTGACCTGCACGTAAGACCGCTCTCACCCCTCTCTCATGCCGGTCCCATCGTCACCGCCCAGAGTCGGTCGTGCCAGCAGGCGGAACCGCCTGACACCACCCACCGAAGGAGGCACCCATGGCACGCTCCAGCGTCCTCACCGCGCTCCAGCCCGCCAGGATCGCCCGGGCCGCCGGCTCGAGGAGCGACGACAGCGACGACCGCCGTCGCCGTCGCCGCCGCCGTCGCCGGATGCGCCGTCGCCGGCTGCGTCGTCGCCGCAACCGCAGCCGCAGCCGTAGCCGCACCAACTGACCGGCCCAGGGGCCGGAGGACCGGGAGGAGGAGCTCGATGGGCACGACGTCCGCGCGGATCGCCGCCGCGCTGCGTCCCGAGGAGGACGACGCGCCGCTGGTCGAGCACGCTCCCGGCCTCCGGCTCCGCCAGGTGCTGGTCCGGTTCTGGCCGCGCGTGCGGCCGATGCGACGGTGGCTGGCCGCCGCCCTGCTCCTGGTGGCGGCGGCCCCGGCCATCGAGGTCGCCGAGATCCTGCTCTTCCAGCGGCTCGTCGACGACGTCCTCGTGCCGGCCAGCTGGCAGCCGCTGCTCTGGCTCGCCGCCGTCTTCATCGGACTGAACCTGGTGAGCGCGGTCGTCTCGGGGCTCGACGACTACCTCGGCACCTGGATCTCCCAGAAGTTCCTGCTCGACCTGCGCACCGAGGTCTTCCGCCACGTCCTGTCCCTGCCCCTGCACACCCTCGAGCGCCGGCGGCTCGGCGACGTGATGACCCGGCTGACCTCGGACGTCGCCGCGGTCGAGACGTTCATGATCGGCCACCTCACCAACGGGATCGACTCCGCCGTACGGCTGCTGTTCTTCGTGGGGGCGCTCTTCTTCCTCCAGTGGGAGCTGGCGCTCGCCTCCCTCGTCGTCGTCCCGCTCTTCTGGTGGATCGCCACCAGGTTCGCCGAGTTCGTCCGACGGCTCTCCCGCGAGAGCAGCCGCCGCTCCGGTTCCCTGGGTGCGGTCACCGAGGAGAACCTGGCGAACCTCCCGCTGGTGCAGAGCTACAACCGTGAGCAGGACTCGGCGGAGAAGTACGAGCGGCAGAACCGCGCGATCTTCTCCGCCGAGCTCGCCGGCAGCCGGGTCCGGGCGCTGTTCCTCCCGCTCGTGGACCTGACCGAGCTCGTCGGCACCCTGCTCGTCGTCGCGATGGGGGTCTGGGCGTTGTCCACCGATCGGCTCACCCTCGGCGGGCTGCTCGCCTTCCTCACCCTGCTCGCCCAGTGCTACCGCCCGGTGCGGGACCTGGCCGACCTCGTCCCCTCCATGTACGCCGCGACCGCGGGCATCGAGCGGCTGGTGGAGCTGCTCGACGAGCAGCCGCCGCAGGAGCGACCCGGTGCGCGGGACCTGCCGGCACCGCGCGGCGAGGTCTCGATGACCGGCGTCTCGGTCCGCTACCCCGGCGCCGACCACCGGGCGCTCGAGGGCGTCGACCTCGAGCTGCGCCCCGGCGAGGTCGTCGCCGTGGTGGGCGGCAGCGGCGCCGGGAAGTCCACCCTCGCGCGGGTGCTGACGCGCCACGTCGACGTGGAGGCCGGGACCGTCCGGCTCGACGGCGTGCCGCTCGAGGAGATCACCACCCGCTCGCTGCGCGAGGCGGTGACCGTGGTGCTCCAGGAGAACCTGCTGCTCGACGCCTCGGTGGCCGAGAACATCGCGTTCGCCCGCCCGGACGCAACCCCGGACGAGATCCGCGCGGCGGCACGGGCGGCGGACGCCGACGAGTTCGTCCGGCGGCTGCCGCGCGGGTACGCCACCCGGATCGGGCAGCGCGGCCGCTCGCTCTCCGGCGGCCAGCGCCAGCGGCTCGCGATCGCCCGCGCGCTGCTGCGCGACTCCCCCGTGCTGGTCCTCGACGAGCCGACCACCGGGCTCGACGCGGCCACCGCCCGACGGGTCCTGGAGCCGCTGCGCGCCGCCGCCCGGGACCGTACCGTCGTGGTCGTGACCCACGACCCCGTCGCCCTCGAGGTCGCCGACCGCGTCGTCCGGCTCGCGCACGGCCGCGTCGTCACCCCGGAACCGGTGGCAGGCTGACGTGTTGTTCCGGAGCCGCGAGCGCGGCGTCGCAGGGCAGGTGCCGGTGGGCGAGGAGGTGCTCCCCGGCTACGAGGTCGTCGCGCTGCTGGCGCACGGCAAGCGGGTCGACACCTACGACGTCTGGAGCACCGAGCGCGAGTGCCGCTGCATCGTGAAGGTCCTGCGTCCCGACCGCTGCCACGAGCCCGAGGCCCGCGCCGCCGTCGAGCGCGAGGGGCGGGTGCTCCGCGAGCTGCAGCACCCGCACCTCGTGCGCTGCTACGAGGTGCACACCGGGCCGGTGCCGGCGATGGTCCTCGAGACGCTCACCGGCGCGACCCTCGCTGCCCTGGTCGACGACGAGCCGCTCGGCGTCCGCGACTCGGCGCTGCTGGGGCTCCAGCTCTCCTCGGTGCTCGGCTACCTGCACCGCCACGGCTGGCTCCACCTGGACGTGAAGCCGGAGAACGTGGTCGTCGAGCAGGGGAAGGCGACACTGCTGGACCTCAGCCTCGTCGGCCGGCCCGGCGACGGCCGCCCTGGTGCCGGGACGCGTGGCTACCTGGCACCGGAGCAGGCGCTCGGCCGGGACCTCTCCCCTGCCACCGACGTCTGGGGGCTGGGCGTCACCCTGGTCGAGGCGCTCACCGGCGAGCAGCCGCACGGCGACGAGGCGACGTGGGACAGCCTGCCGCGGAGGCCGCTGCTGCACCGGCGCGCCCCACGGCCTCCAGGCCCGATCCCCGGCCTTCCCACGGCGTACGACGAGGTGCTGCGCCGCACGCTCGAGCGCGACCCGGCCGCCCGTCCGACCCTCGCCGAGCTCCGGGCCGTGCTGACCGCTGTGCTCGACGAGGAGTGATCAGCCGGAGCGGAGCGCCTTGCGGAGGTCCTTGTTGAGCTGGGAGATCACGTCGAGCGGGATCTCCTTCGGGCAGGCCGCCGAGCACTCGCCGATGTTCGTGCAGTGGCCGAACCCCTCGTGGTCGTGCTGCGCGACCATCCCGAGCACCCGGCTGTGCCGCTCGGGCTGGCCCTGCGGCAGCTCACCGAGGTGGGTGATCTTGGCGCCGAGGAAGAGCGAGGCCGAGGCGTTCGGGCAGGCCGCCACGCAGGCGCCGCACGAGATGCAGGTGGCGGCGTCGAACGCGCGGTCGGCGTTCTCCTTCGGCACCGGGGTGGCGTGGGCGTCCGGGGCGGAGCCGGTGTTGACGCTGATGTAGCCGCCCGCCTGGATGATCCGGTCGAAGGCGCCTCGGTCGACGCAGAGGTCCTTCAGCACCGGGAACGCGTCCGCGCGCCACGGCTCGACGGTGATCGTGTCGCCGTCCTTGAACGACCGCATGTGCAGCTGGCAGGCGGTGGTCTGCTCGGGGCCGTGTGCCTGGCCGTTGATCATGATCCCGCACATGCCGCAGATGCCCTCGCGGCAGTCGCTGTCGAACGCGACCGGCTCCTCGTCGTTGGCGTTGAGCTGCTCGTTGAGCACGTCGAGCATCTCGAGGAACGACATGTCCTCGCTGACGTCGTCGAGGTCGTAGGTGCGCATCTCCCCCGCGACCTCGGAGTTGGGCTGGCGCCAGACCTTCAGGGTCAGTCTCACTTGTAGCTCCGCTGCTTCATCTCGACGAACTCGTAGACAAGGTCCTCCTTGTGGAGGATCGGAAGGGCGCCCTCGCCGTTCCACTCCCAGGCGGCGACGTAGGCGAACTCGTCGTCGTGGCGCAGCGCCTCGCCGTCCTCGGTCTGGGACTCGGCGCGGAAGTGGCCACCGCACGACTCACGGCGGTTGAGCGCGTCGATGCACATCAGCTCGCCGAGCTCGAAGAAGTCGGCCACCCGGCCGGCCTTCTCCAGCGACTGGTTGAGGCTGTCGGCGGTGCCGAGCACCTTGACGTTGCTCCAGAAGTCCGCGCGCAGGTCGCGGATGAGCTGGATCGCCTTCTTCAGCCCCTCCTCGGTCCGCTCCATGCCGCAGTAGTCCCACATGATCTGGCCGAGCTCGCGGTGGTAGCTGTCCACGCTGCGGGTGCCCTTGACCGAGAGGAACTTCGCGATCCGCTGCCGCACCGCCTCGAGCGCCTCGACCACCGCCGGGTGGCTGGGGTCGACCTTGTCGAAGGGGCCGTCGGCGAGGTAGTCGCGGATGGTGTTCGGCAGCACGAAGTAGCCGTCGGCGAGCCCCTGCATCAGCGCGGAGGCGCCGAGCCGGTTCGCGCCGTGGTCGGAGAAGTTCGCCTCCCCGGTCACGAAGAGCCCGGGGATCGTCGACTGGAGGTCGTAGTCGACCCAGAGGCCGCCCATCACGTAGTGCACCGCGGGGTAGATCCGCATCGGCGTCTCGTAGGGGTCCTCGCCCGTGATCCGGGCGTACATGTCGAAGAGGTTGCCGTACTTCGCCTCGACGGCCTGGCGGCCCATCCGCTTGATCGCGTCGGCGAAGTCGAGGTAGACGCCGAGCCCGCCGGGGCCGACCCCCTTGCCGGCGTCGCACTGGTACTTCGCGGCCCGCGAGGCGATGTCGCGCGGCACCAGGTTGCCGAAGGACGGGTAGATCCGCTCCAGGTAGTAGTCGCGGTCCTCCTCCGGGATCTCCCGGGGGTCCTTGTCCTTGTCCTCCATCTTCTTCGGCACCCAGATCCGGCCGTCGTTGCGGAGCGACTCGCTCATCAGCGTCAGCTTGGACTGGTGGTTGCCGGAGACCGGGATGCAGGTCGGGTGGATCTGCGTGTAGCAGGGGTTCCCGAAGTAGGCGCCCTTGCGGTGGGCCCGCCAGGTCGCGGTGACGTTGGAGCCCATCGCGTTGGTCGACAGGTAGAAGACGTTGCCGTAGCCGCCGGAGGCGAGCACGACCGCGTCGGCGAGGTGGGTCTCGATCTCGCCGGTGACCATGTTGCGGGCGACGATGCCGCGGGCCTTGCCGTCGATGACGATCAGCTCGAGCATCTCGTGGCGGGAGTAGGTCGTGACCGTGCCGGCGGCGACCTGCCGCTCGAGGGCCTGGTAGGCGCCGATGAGCAGCTGCTGGCCCGTCTGGCCGCGGGCGTAGAAGGTGCGGGAGACCTGCACGCCGCCGAAGGAGCGGTTGTCGAGCAGGCCGCCGTACTCACGGGCGAACGGGACGCCCTGGGCGACGCACTGGTCGATGATGTACCGGCTCACCTCGGCCAGCCGGTGCACGTTCGACTCGCGGCTGCGGTAGTCGCCGCCCTTCACGGTGTCGTAGAAGAGCCGGTAGACCGAGTCGCCGTCGCCCTTGTAGTTCTTCGCGGCGTTGATGCCGCCCTGGGCGGCGATCGAGTGCGCCCGGCGCGGGGAGTCCTGGTAGTAGAACGCCTTCACCGCATAGCCCTGCTCGCCGAGGGTGGCGGCCGCGGACGCGCCGGCCAGGCCGGTGCCGACCATGATGATGCTCAGCTTGCGGCGGTTGGCCGGGTTGACCAGCCGGGCCTCGAACTGGCGCTTCTCCCACCGCTCGCCGATGGGGCCGCCCGGCGCCTTGGTGTCGCGGATCGGCTCGCCCTCGAGGAAGTACCCCTCGGCGTCGCCGCGGCCGGGGCGGAGGTCGGACCGGGTGCCCGGTTCGGTGGTCTGGGTCATTCGGGTTGTCCTCACTCGACTCAGTCGACGATGCCGAACAGCGCGGCCAGGGGCACGAGCGCGAAGCCGCCGGCCACCACGAGGGCGAGCGCGTAGCCCGCGAGGTTCCACGCGTGGCGCTGGGCCGGGGTGTTGGTCAGCCCCAGTGTCTGCGCGGCGCTCCAGGTGCCGTGGCGCAGGTGCATGGCGAGGGCCGCCATCGCGAGCAGGTAGACGACGCTGACCCACCAGTTCTCGGGGGCGAAGCTGTCGACCATCCGCGTGTAGGGGCTCTCGGGGTCCCCGCCGGGGTTGATCGTGTGCGTCGTCAGGTGGAGCAGGTGGAAGACGACGAAGAGCAGCAGCGCGGTCCCGCCCCAGCGCATGGTGCGCGAGGAAAGTGTCGCCACGGCGGCCTTCTTCACGACGTACTTCTGGCCGCGCGCGGCCGCGGCCCGCGCCCACAGCTTGTACGCCGCCGTCGCGTGGACGACCAGTGCCAGCAGGAGCACGACGCGCATGATCCAGAGGAACCCCTCGTAGGGGAGGATCGGCTCGCCGAACTCACGCAGGTGGTGGGCGTACTCGTCGAACGAGTCCTGGCCCGCGAACACCTTGAGGTTGCCGTACATGTGGGCGAGCACGTAGCCGATGAAGATCAGCCCCGAGAGCGCCATCGCGAGCTTCCAGACGATGGTGGACGACCGGGCCCGGGACGCTGCGGCGCGGGTGGCAGTGGTGGTCACGGAGACAAACTAAACCTTCCACTCGGTGGACCGGCTGGCCCGGGGTTGTGACATAGCCTTCGTTACCCACTGGTAATCAGCGGGTGACGGGCGTGCGGTTCGTCCCGACCCGGGCCGTTCGAGCCGAATGCCGTACCCCGGGTGATCAAGGTCTAACCCCAGATGTCCGATCCTCTGTTGTCGACACCGGGCCCTACCCCGTACGGTCGGCGACTTGGACGGCCGACCTGATCGGCTGCCCGCGCACGACGCACGACCGACCTGTCCGCCGCACCCAGGAGACCGCTTGCCCCGCCGCTCCACCGGAAAGCACGCCGCGCCCCGCTCGACCAGGAGCGCCCGGCGCCCGGAGGGCACCCCGGCCGGAGGCCGGCACCGCGCTGCGCCGTCGCCGACGTCGCACTCGCGTGTCGTGTCCGCCGCCCCCCGCGTGCTCGGCGCCGCCGCGCTCGCGGTCGCGACCACCGGCGCCGTCCACTCCGCCGCCCCCGGCAGCGGGGCCGCCGCGACGTCGGCCGCCACCGGCACCGGCTCGACCGCGTTCACCGTCTCCGCTCCCGCCGAGCTCCAACGCAGCGTGCTGATCGACCGCAGCGCCCGCCCGAGCCGTGACTCGGCGCGCGAGGTGCTCGGCCGCGCCGCCGGGAAGCAGCTCGGCACGCCGCGCGGCGGCCAGGGCCGCCAGAGCAACGGCAACGCCCGCGAGCTGGCGAAGGACGCCGAGCAGGCCGCGAAGAAGCTCGCGGAGAACGGCTGGGTGCTGCCGCTCGAGCCGGGGAGCTACCGGCTCACCGCCCGGTTCGGCGAGTGCAGCGGTCTCTGGTCGCACTGCCACACCGGCCTCGACTTCGCCGCCCCGAGCGGCACCCCGGTCAAGGCCGTCGCCGGCGGCACCGTCAGCGAGACGTCGTACGCCGGCGCCTACGGGAACCGGGTCGTCCTCACCCTCGAGGACGGCACCGAGCTCTGGTTCTGCCACCTGACCGACTTCGCCGTCGGCGGTGGCGAGACCGTGGCGCCCGGCCAGGTCATCGGCTCCGTCGGCTCGACCGGCAACAGCACCGGCCCGCACCTGCACGTCGAGGTGCGCCCCGGCGGCGGCGACGCCGTCGACCCCTACGACGCGTTCACGGTCAACGGCGTCCAGCCCTGACCTAGAGCTTCTCGACCGGGGCGTAGCGGAGCAGCAGCCGCTTCACGCCCTGCGAGCCGAAGTCGATCGACGCCACGGCCTTGTCGCCGGCACCCTCGACCGTCACCACCGTGCCGAGCCCGAACGAGTCGTGGGTGACCCGGTCGCCCCCGGCCAGCGACGGCACCTCGCGCTTCGCCTTCCGCTCGGCGTCGGCCTTGGCGGCCGCTGAGCCGAACCGAGGTGATCTGGCGACCGGCCGGCTGGGCAGCGTCGGCATGACGCTGCGTGACCAGGACGTCTGCTCCTCCGCCGTGCGGCGCCAGTCGACGAGGTCGGTCGGGATCTCGTCGAGGAACCGCGACGCCGGGTTGTGCGAGGGAGCGCCCCACGCCGAGCGGACGACCGCACGGGAGAGGTAGAGCCGCTGCTGGGCGCGGGTGAGCCCGACGTAGGCGAGCCGGCGCTCCTCCTCCAGCTCGGGCTGGTCGCCCAGCGAGCGCATGTGCGGGAAGACCCCGTCCTCCAGCCCGGTGAGGAACACGACCGGGAACTCCAGCCCCTTGGCGGTGTGGAGGGTCATCAGCGTGACGACGCCGGACTCCTCCCCGGCGTTGTCGGGGATCTGGTCGGAGTCGGCGACCAGCGCGACCCGCTCGAGGAACTCCGGCACCCCCGGGGCGGCCGGCGCCAGGTCGGCGGGGTCGGCCGAGGGCGGCGCCACCGGCTCGTCGGCGAACTCGCGCGCCACGGCGACGAGCTCGGCGAGGTTCTCCACCCTCGTCTCGTCCTGCGGGTCGTCGCTGTTCTCCAGCTCGGTGAGGTAGCCGCTGCGCGCCAGGGTCTGCTCGAGGACGACGTCGGCGCGCTCCCCCGCCTCGACCATCGACATCAGCTCCTCGACGACGTCGACGAAGCCGCGGATCGCGGTCACCGACCGGGTGGCGATGCCGGGAGCCTGGTCGGCGCGGCGCAGCGCCTCCCAGAAGGTGGTGCCGTCGCGGCGGGCGAGCGCCTCGACGCACGCCTCCGCCCGCTCGCCGATCCCCCGCTTCGGCACGTTGAGCACCCGCCGCAGGCTGATCTCGTCGGCCGGGTTGACCAGCATCCGGAGGTAGGCGAGCGCGTCGCGGACCTCGCGCCGCTCGTAGAACCGCACGCCGCCCACGACCTTGTACGGCATGCCGACGCGGATGAAGACCTCTTCGAACACACGGGACTGGGCATTGGTGCGGTAGAAGACCGCGACGTCGCGCGGCCGCGCCAGCCCCTCGTCGGTGAGCCGGTCGACCTCCTCGGCGACGAACCGCGCCTCGTCGTGCTCGTCGTCGCCGACGTAGCCCACGATCCGCTCGCCCTCGCCCGCGTCGGACCAGAGGTTCTTCGCCTTGCGCCCCCGGTTGCGGCTGATCACCGCGTTGGCGGCGGTCAGGATGTTCTGCGTGGAGCGGTAGTTCTGCTCGAGCAGGATCGTGCGCGCCTCGGGGAAGTCCTCCTCGAACTGGAGGATGTTGCGGATGTTCGCCCCGCGGAAGGCGTAGATCGACTGGTCGGCGTCGCCGACGACCATCAGCTCCGAGGGGTCGACGGCCGCGTCGCCCTCCGGGCCGGCGGCTGCACCGGCCACCGTGTGGCCGCAGAGCTCGCGGACGAGGGCGTACTGCGCGTGGTTGGTGTCCTGGTACTCGTCCACGAGCACGTGGCGGAACCGGCGCCGGTAGACCTCGCGGACCTCGGGGAACGCCTGGAACAGGTGGACGGTCATCATGATCAGGTCGTCGAAGTCCAGCGCGTTGGCGGCCCGGAGCCGCTGCTGGTACATCCCGTAAGCCTCGGCGTACACCTCCTCGACGCCGTTCTTCGCGGCCGCCCGAGCGCCCTCGTGGTCGACCAGCTCGTTCTTCTGGTTCGACACCCAGTTGAGGACGGCCTTGGGCGGGTAGCGCTTGGGGTCGAGCTCGAGCTCCTTGCACACCAGCGTCATCAGCCGCTTGGAGTCGGCGGCGTCGTAGATCGAGAACCCGGACTTGAAGCCGAACCTCTCGACCTCCTTGCGGAGGATCCGGACGCAGGCGGAGTGGAAGGTCGAGACCCACATGATCCGCGCGCGCCGGCCGACGAGCTCCTCGACCCGCTCGCGCATCTCGGCCGCGGCCTTGTTGGTGAAGGTGATCGCCAGGATCGACCCCGGGTGGGCTCCCCGCTCGGAGATCAGCCACGCGATGCGCCGGGTCAGCACCCGGGTCTTGCCGGAGCCGGCGCCGGCGACGACGAGGAGCGGCGGGCCGGCGTGGGTCACGGCGGCGCGCTGGGGTTCGTTGAGCCCCTCGAGCAGCTCCTCGGGGGTCACCTTGCGGCGCTTGGTGGCGGGGCGACCGTCCGGCCGGTCGCCACGCTCGGCCGGGAAGAGCGCCTGCTCCTCGGGGGTGGTCCGTGGGGTGGTCATCCGGGAGGGCTGCCTGCCGTGCGGGAGGGGGACGGGGAACGCGCTCATGTCGAGGCCCACCCTACGTCCGGCCACGGACGGTTCCGGACGGCTCGGGGCCGGGGCCGGTCACCGTGTTGTCACCGTCCGTCGGCCGAGAAGTGGTGCAGGTCCGAGACCGAGCGGAAGGTCCCGCCCCAGGTCCAGCCGACCTGCTCGAACGCGCGGACGACCACCCCGTCGGGGTGGATCATCCCGGGACGCCGCCACGAGCGGTCGGTGTAGGCGCTCGCCAGCTCGGGCAGCACGAGGTCGCCCTTGGTGTACGGGTTGTTGAACGGGTTGAGGTCGACGGCGAGCCCGTAGGCGTGGGCGGACCAGCTCGTCGTGCCCACCGACGGCCGGCAGGCGTACGCCGCGGTGTTGTTGCCGTCGCCGGTCGGCGGCGCGTCCAGGTCGGCCTGGGTGACCAGCCGCATCTCCTCGATCGGGAACCGGGCGTCGTGGAGGGTGCGGAAGACCTCCACCACGTCGTCGGCGACCGACGCGTTGACCACCATCTGGCCGGTGTGCCGCTCGCCGTCGAAGCCGACGAACGAGAGCCGCAGCTCGCGCAGCTCGTCGAGCGGGACCGGGCACCCCGGCGACCATGCCAGGCGGGTACGCCGGACGAACGCCGGCGTCACCGGGTGGACCGATCCCTCGAACCGGTCGGAGGTCGGCGGCGGCAGCACGTCGACGGTGCGCAGCCGGCGCACCCGCAGCTCGCGCGGCGTCCGCAGCACCTGGCCGAACCCGTCGGCGCGGAGCGGCAGGGGGCTGGCGCCGACCTCCCAGGTGTCGAACCGCTCGGCCGGCTCCGTGGGCTCGGTCGTCCCGGTCGGTCCGGTGGGCTCGGGGGACTTCTCCTGGGTCGACCGGCTCGGCGAGGGCTCGGGCCGGGCCGTGGGTGGCGTGTCGCTGCAACCGGCGAGCACGCCGCCGGCGAGCAGCAGGGCGAGGAGCTGGGCGGGGAGCAGGGCGAGCTTCAGGCCGGGGGGACGAGGTGCGACCACTAGCCCCAGAATACGGCGACGCCGACGTTCAGCGCGGTGAGCGCCAGCATGGTCCCGAAGACCGCGCCGGACAGCGGCTGCTTGCGGCGGGCCACGGCGAGCACGCCGATCACCAGCGCGACGAGCAGCTTGACCCCGACCTTGGCGTGGTCGACGTCGGCGTCGTCCATCTCGTTGACCCCGACGAGCAGGACCCCGGTCACCAGCTGGGTGAGCACGCCGTGCAGCACCGCCGGGTTGACCACCCGCTCGGTGGCACGCAGCTGCGTGAACAGCCCGCCGAAGAGCGCGGCGAGGCCGAGGAAGTGCAGGAACAGCAGGATGTCGTGGACGAGCTCCATGGCCCGGATGCTAGGTCGGTTCAGGACCTTCGTCGGCCGCGTCCCGTGGCGGGTGTGGCCCGGAACACGGGCGGGAGGTACCTCACCATCAGCGCCGACCAGGTGACGTGGGTCAGGGCCGGGGCCAGCAGCCCGCCGGTGGCCCGTCGCTGCAGGGCCCAGAGCCCGCCCATGAACCCGGCGGCGAGCACCAGCGCGGGGTTGCGGGTCGGCAGCGTCGCGAGCACGTAGACCGCGGTGGTGCCCACGACGGCGTGCCGCTCGTCGATGGCGGCGTAGACCGCGCCCCGGAAGAAGACCTCCTCGGCGACACCGTTGGCGAGCGTCGTGGCGAGCACGAGCCGGTCGTCACCCTCCTCGGCGAACCGGAGCACCGAGCTGATCGCGGTGCGCAGCGGCGGCACCTGCCGCGCGACGAGCGCCGCCCCGTAGAAGAACCCGAAGGCGCCGAGCCCGGTCAGCACGGGGACCGCGACGGGCCGACGGACGGTGCGGTCACGGGACTCGACCCAGCCGAGGTGCAGCGGGCCCGACACCAGCCCTCCGGCGGTCCAGACGCCGGCCACGGTCAGCGTCGTGGCGTAGAACGCCCGCGATCCCGGCCTCGTCGACAGCCCCGCCGCGAGCAGCGCCGCCCCGGCCACCGACGTCGCCGCCACCACGCGGCGCCGGCGGCGGACGACCTCGTCGGGCTCGTGGTGGTGCACCGGCACGGTGTGGTCGAGCGGCATCGGCAGCTTGCCGCGCAGCCGCTGCAGCAGGCTGCGCGGGCGCTCCTCCCCCGCGTGCCGCTCGCGCAGCGCGTCCCGGACCGCGTCGTCGAAGCTCCGCCGCTCGAACGGGAGGAGCCGGTGCAGCGCGTCGTCCTCGACGACGACCTCGTTGACCATCGAGTCGACCAGCGAGCGCCCGGCCTCGGTATCGACGTCGGTGATCAGGCTCAGCCAGTGGGAAGAGAGCCGGGGCGAGAGCATCGGCACCGGCAGGAGCACCAGGGGTCGCCCTTCGACCGCAGCCACCCGCCGCATCATGTCGGAGTAGCGGAGCACCTCCTCGCCGCCGACCTCGAACGCGCGCCCCTCCGTGGCCGGCTCGCCGAGCACCCCCACCAGGTAACGGACGACGTCGGCGACCGCGATCGGCTGGGTCCTGGTGCTCACCCACCGCGGCGTCACCATCAACGGCAGCCGCTCGACGAGCTGCCGGGTCATCTCCCACGACAACCCGCCGTGGCCGATCACGATCCCCGCGCGCAGCGTGGTCACCGGCACGCCGCCCTCGCCGAGCAACCGCTCCACCTCGCGCCGGCTGCGCAGGTGCGGCGAGAGCCGGTCGTCGTCGCGGCCGAGCCCGCCGAGGTAGACGATCCGCCGCACGCCGGCCTCCGCGGCCGCCCTCCCGAAGGCGCGCGCCGCCTCCGCGTCGAGCCGCTCGAAGTCCGCCGACGCCAGGGAGTGCACCAGGTAGTACGCGACGTCGCACCCCTCGAGCGCTGCGGGGAGCGACGCCGGGTCGTGCACGTCCCCGGCGACCGGCCGGCCCACCCCGACGTACGACGAGGGGCGGCGCGTCATCGCGACGACGTCGTAGCCGGCCTCCACCAGCGCGGGGCAGAGCCGTCGTCCCACGAACCCGGACGCCCCGGCGACCAGGACACGCGGGCGGGGCTGTCGGGCTGCGGGGGCCGCGGTCATCCCGCCACGATAGGGAGCGGCTCCCAACCCGAGAGAGGACGAACGATGGCACGCAGCTACGAGGAGACCGTCGAGGTGGCCGCGCCGCCGGAGGTGGTGTGGTCGGTGCTCGTCGACGTCGAGGGGTGGCCGCGGTGGACGGCGTCGATGACCTCGGTCGAGCTGGTCACCCCGGGGCCGCTGCGGCTGGGCTCGGTGGCGAAGGTGAAGCAGCCGAAGCTGCCGCCGTCGACCTTCACCGTCGACGGGTTCGAGGAGGGGCGGTCGTTCTCCTGGTCCGCAGCGTCACCCGGGATCAGCTCGACCGGTGACCACCGGATCGAGCCGACCGCCACCGGCTCGCGGGTGACGGTGGTGCTGCACCAGAGCGGCGCGATGGCGGGATTCGTCGGGCTGGCCTACGCGAAGCTGATCCGCCGCTACGTGCGGATGGAGGCCGAGGGGCTCAAGCGGGAGGCGGAGGCCCGCGGCTGAGCCTGCCCGCTCAGAGGAGCCGGCGGTCGGTCGCCCAGCGCGTGAGCTCGTGGCGGGAGGAGAGCTGCAGCTTGCGGAGCACGCTGGAGACGTGCGTCTCCACGGTCTTCACCGAGATGAAGAGCTCCGAGGCGACCTCCTTGTAGGCGTAGCCGCGCGCGATCAGCCGCATCACCTCGCGCTCGCGCTCGGTGAGCCGGTCGAGGTCCTCGTCGATCTGTGCGACCTCGATGGAGCCGGCGAACGCGTCGAGCACGAACCCGGCGAGCCGCGGCGAGAAGACCGCGTCGCCCGTGGCCACCCGCTCGATCGCGCTGACCAGCTCGGGGCCGGTGATCGTCTTGGTGACGTAGCCCCGCGCGCCGCCGCGGATGGTGCCGATGACGTCCTCGGCGGCGTCGGAGACCGACAGCGCGAGGAACCGCGTGGACGGGCTGCGGTGCGCGGAGCGGCGCATCACCTCGACCCCGCCCCCGCCGGGGAGGTGCACGTCGAGCAGGACGACCTCCGGCTGGTGGTCGACGACCGCCTTGACCGCGCCGTCGACGTCGGCGGCCTCGGCCACCACGTCGACCCGTCCGGTCAGCTCGGCCCGGACCCCCGAGCGGAACATCGCGTGGTCGTCCACGATCACCACGCGGCGCAACGCGCGGCCTCCGGCCGTCTCCATCAGTCGCCTCCTGTCCCGGGGAGTCGCATCCCCACCCTCACCTCGGTGCCCTGGCCCGGGGCGGACCGCACCTCTGCCGTGCCTCCGTGGCGCTCCATGCGCGCGATGATGCTGCCCCGCACGCCGAGTCTGTCGAGGGGGACCGTCTCGAGGTCGAACCCCTTGCCGCGGTCGCGGACGAACACCTCGGCGCGGCCGCCGGCCACCTCGACGTACACGTCGACCTGGGCGGCGCCGGAGTGGCGCACGGCGTTCGCCATCGCCTCCCGCGCGGCGGCGACCAGAGGCACCGTCTCCTCGCCGACCGGGCCGTCGCCGACGGTGACCACCTCGACCGGCACGCCGTGCACGTCCTCGACCTCCGCGGCGGCCTTCCGCAGCGCCGCGGCGAGCGTCGTCTCGGCAGCCGCCGGCTCGCCGTAGAGCCACTCCCGCAGGTCCCGCTCCTGGGCGCGCGCCAGCTTCGCCACCTGGCCGGCGTCCCCGGCGCTCTTCTGGATCAGCGCCAGCGTCTGCAGCACCGAGTCGTGGAGGTGCGCGGCGACGTCGGCCCGCTCCTGCTGCCGGACCCGTGCCGCGCGCTCCTCGGTGAGGTCGGTGCCGAGCCGCACCAGCCAGGGGCCGAGGGTCAGCGCCAGCCCGACCATCCCGAGCACGCCGGCGACGACCACGTCGCGCGCGGTCGACAGCCCGCCGGTCTGCGCGGCGAAGATGAAGAGGGCCGTCACCAGCAGCCCCAGCCCGGTCCCGAGCCGGGCCCACGCAGCGGCACCGCCCTCGCCGACCACCATCCGGCGCCAGTCGAGCCCGCCCGACGCGTCGAGCCAGCGGCTGCGTTGGGCCTCGTCGGCCTGGCGCCACAGCACCATCAGCCCCACGGCGGCCAGCAGCGCCGGACCGACGAGGAACGGACCGCCGCCGAGCACCATGTCGACGACGACCGCGAGCCCGAAGACCAGGCACCCCACCGCCACGAGCGCCCCGGCGTCCCGGACCCCGCGTCGTCGCGTGGGCCGCTTGCCCTGCCTGGTCGCGGCGTCGAGCCCGGGGCTGGACCCTGCGGCGTCCGTGCTGCCCTCCATCGGCAGCGTCAGCCAGAGCCCCGCGTAGAAGAGCACGCCGAAGCCGACGAAGCTGGTGAGCAGGAAGAGCACCCGCACGACGAGGGCGTCGACGCCGAGGTGGTCGGCGAGCCCGGCGGCGACGCCGCCGAGGTAGCCCCGCTCCGGGGAGCGGAACGCCCGCCTCGGGCCGGTGGTGGTCTGGGTTCCGCTCATGTCGGTTTCATCGTCACACAGCGGGTGGGCGCGGACCACGAGGTAGGACCCTGACCCTCCCCTGACCCCCCGACCCGCCCCCGGGGGCAGGATCAGGGGCGATCCCGATGGTGGGGAGCCATGCCGCGGAGGAGGGTTGGTGCCATGACCGAGACACCTGGCCAGGGCGGCGTGGACGCGGGTTCCGTGCCTCCTCCGCCTCCCCCGCCACCTCCGGGGTGGAACAGCGACAACCTCCGCGACTACCGACGGCTGCGGCGCAGCCGCACCGACCGCAAGATCGCCGGCGTGGCCGGCGGCCTCGGCCGGCACCTCGACATCGACCCGACGATCATCCGGGTCCTCCTCGTCGTGCTGGTCTTCTTCGGCGGTGCCGGACTGCTGCTGTACGGCGCGATGTGGCTGCTCGTCCCCGAGGAGCACACCGGGGACGCGGTGATCCGCACCAGCGACAGCACCCGCAACGCGCTGCTCATCGGCGCCGCGGTCCTCGCCGGGCTGGCCGCGGTGGGCGACGCGTTCGACGGCTACGGCTTCCCCTGGCCGCTCGCGGTCGCCGCCATCCTGGTGGCCGTGGTGCTCAGCACCCGTGACCGCGGGGCCCGCTCGCAGGCCGCCCCGCCGCCGCCTCCGGGCACCCCGACCGGTCCGCCGTCGGCGCCGGTCGCCCCGCCGGCGTGGTACCCGCCGACCCCACCTCCTCCTCCGCCGGCCCCGCGCCGGCGCCGCGGGCCCCTGCTGTTCGGCCCCACGCTCGCGCTCCTCGCCGTCACCTTCGGCGGCCTGGGCGTCTACGAGGCGGCCGGCGGCACGGTCTCCGACGCGGCGTACCCCGCCGCGGCGACCGCCGTCATCGGCGTGATGCTCCTGGTCGGCGCCTTCTACGGCCGCGCGGGCGGGCTGATCGCGCTCGGCGTCGTCAGCAGCGTGGTGCTCGCGGGCACCGCGATCGGCGACCCCGGCTTCGACGGCGAGCGCGACCTCCTGGTCCGCCCGCGGGACGCGGCGAGCCTGGAGAGCGGCTACGACGTCCCGGCCGGGAGGTTGGAGCTGGACCTGACCGAGATCGACGACCTCTCGGAGCTCGACGGCCGCAAGGTGGAGCTCGACGTCAACGCCGGCGAGGTGCTGGTCGTGCTCCCCGAGGAGCTGCGGGTGCGCTACGACACGGCGATCGAGTTCGGCGGCGAGATCGTCACCCCCGAGGGGAACTCGGACGGATGGGGCCCGTCGCGCGTCGGCGTGCTGGAGGAGACCGCGGAGTCGACGCTCGACCTGGAGGTCGACCTCCGCTTCGGACGGATCGAGGTGCGACAGCAGTGAGCAGCCACGAGCACGTGCACGACCACACCTACGACTACGGCGGCGGCTACGGCGGCGACCACGGCGGCGACTACGGCGGCGACTACGGCCAGCCGGGCGAGCGCCGCGGCTCCGGCCGCCACCCGCTGAGCACCGCCTACCTGGTGGCCGGGCTGGTGTTCCTCGGCATCGCCGCCGCCTGGGCGTTGCGCGCCGCCGAGGTCATCGACGACGAGGGCTCGAAGTGGATCGCGCCCGTCGTCCTCGTGGTCGCTGGTGTCGCCGGGCTGGTCGCCTCGCTGACCCGATCGGCGCTCCCCCGACGCGCCGCGAGG
Organism: Nocardioides caldifontis; assembly: GCF_008087345.1. Lineage (GTDB taxonomy): Bacteria > Actinomycetota > Actinomycetes > Propionibacteriales > Nocardioidaceae > Marmoricola_A > Marmoricola_A caldifontis. The sequence continues at coordinate 325,387 of NZ_ML701735.1, forward strand.
GGCGGCTCCGACGAGCTCCCGCCGTTCGACGAGCCGGGCGGTGACGACGGCGACGAGGCCGACCGAGGGGCGGGTCCTCTGGCGCGGTGAGCCGTCCGGCTCGCTACCCTCGGGCGGTGGCTCACCTCGAGAACACCCCGCCGACCCCGCAGCAGCTGCGCCGGGCGCTCGCCCGGGTACGCCGCGGGGCGGCACTCGACCTGGAGGAGGCGACCGTCCTCCTCGCCGCCCGGGGCGACGAGCTCCGGGAGCTGATGGCCGGCGCCGCGCGGGTCCGGGACGCCGGGCTCGTCGCGGCCGGCCGCGAGGGGGTGGTGACCTACTCCCCCAAGGTCTTCGTGCCGCTCACCCACCTCTGCCGGGACCGGTGCCACTACTGCACCTTCGTCACCGTCCCGGGCAAGCTCGCCAAGGAGGGCAAGGCCCCCTTCCTCTCCCCGGACGAGGTCCTCGACCTCACGACGCAGGGCGCCGAGCTGGGGTGCACCGAGGCGCTCTTCACCTTGGGTGACCGCCCGGAGGATCGGTGGCCCGAGGCCCGGCAGTGGCTCGACGAGCACGGCTACGACTCGACCCTCGACTACGTCCGGGCCATGGCCGTCCGGGTACTCGAGGAGACCGGGATGCTCCCCCACCTCAACCCCGGGGTGATGTCGTGGGCGGAGATCAACCGGCTCAAGCCGGTCTCGCCCTCCATGGGGATGATGCTCGAGACCACCTCGACCCGGCTCTTCACCGAGAAGGGCCAGCCCCACCACGGCTCCCCCGACAAGGACCCCGCAGTCCGGCTCCGGGTCCTCGAGGACGCCGGCCGCCTCTCGGTGCCGTTCACCACGGGGATGCTCGTCGGGATCGGCGAGACCCTCCAGGAACGCGCCGAGACGGTGTTCGCGCTCCGCAAGGTGGCCCAGCGGTACGGCCACGTGCAGGAGGTCATCGTCCAGAACTTCCGCGCCAAGCCGGACACCGCGATGCGCCACGAGGACGACCTCGGGCTCGAGGAGTACCTCGCCACGATCGCCGTCGCACGCCTCGTGCTGGGCCCGAAGATGCGGGTCCAGGCGCCGCCGAACCTGGTGGACCTGGACGAGTGCAAGGCGCTGCTCGACGCCGGCGTCGACGACTGGGGCGGCGTCTCGCCGCTCACCCCCGACCACGTCAACCCGGAGCGTCCGTGGCCCTCGCTGGAGCGGCTCGGCAACGTCTCGGCCTACGCCGGCTTCGACGTGCAGCCGCGGCTCACCGTCCACCCGGAGTACGTCCGGGCCGGCGAGCCGTGGATCGATCCGCGGGTCAGGGCCCACGTCGAGGCACTGGCCACCGAGGACGGGCTGGCCCGTCCCGCCGTGCGGCCGAAGGGGCTGCCGTGGCAGGAGCCGGACGGCGGCTTCCAGCCCTCCGGCGCCGGCACCGGCCGCACCGACCTCCACGAGTCGATCGACACCACCGGCCGCTCCACCGACCGGCGCACCGACTTCGACGACGTCTACGGCGACTGGCAGTCGCTGCGCGAGCAGGTCGGCGCGACCTCGGTCGGCGCCACGACGGCCCTCGACTCCGACGTGGCCGCGGCGCTGCGCCAGGCCGAGGCCGACCCGCGGCAGCTCACCGACGAGCAGGCCCTGGCGCTGGTGACCGCGGAGGGCCCGGCGCTCGACGAGGTCCGCCGGATCGCCGACCACTACCGCCGTGAGGTCAACGGCGACGAGGTCACCTACGTCGTCAACCGGAACATCAACTTCACCAACGTCTGCTACACCGGCTGCCGCTTCTGCGCGTTCGCCCAGCGCCGCACCGACGCCGACGCCTACTCGCTCTCCCTCGACCAGGTCGCCGACCGGGCCGCGGAGGCGTGGGAGCTCGGGGCGTCCGAGGTGTGCATGCAGGGCGGGATCGACCCCGAGCTGCCCGGCACGGCGTACTTCGACCTGGTCACCGCGGTGAAGAAGCGGGTGCCGGAGATGCACGTGCACGCCTTCTCGCCGATGGAGGTGGTCAACGGCGCGTCACGCACCGGGCTCTCGATCCACGACTGGCTGCTCAAGGCGAAGGAGGCCGGACTGGACACGATCCCCGGCACTGCCGCGGAGATCCTCGACGACGATGTCCGCTGGATCCTGACGAAGGGCAAGCTGCCGACCGAGGCGTGGATCGAGGTCGTCACGACCGCGCACCGGCTCGGGATCCGGTCGAGCGCGACGATGATGTACGGCCACGTCGACCGCCCGCAGCACTGGGTCGCCCACCTCCGGGTCCTGCAGCGGATCCAGGACGCAGCGCTGGATTCTGGGGCGGCAGGGTTCACCGAGTTCGTCCCGCTGCCGTTCGTGCACACCAGCGCGCCGATCTACCTGGCCGGCGTGGCCCGGCCGGGGCCGACGCTCCGCGACAACCTCGCGGTCCACGCGGTGGCCCGGATCATGCTCCACGGCCGCATCGACCACGTGCAGACCTCGTGGGTGAAGCTCGGGGTCGAGGGCACCCGGCTGATGCTCCAGTCAGGCGCGGACGACCTCGGCGGCACGCTGATGGAGGAGACGATCTCCCGCATGGCGGGCTCCGAGCACGGGTCGGCGAAGACCGTCGCGGAGCTCACCGAGATCGCGGCCGGCATCGGCCGCCCGGTGCGCGAGCGCACCACGACGTACGGCGAGGTGCGGCGCCGCTCGGCTCAGGTGGAGGCGACGACCACGCCCGAGCCGAGCCGGACCGGGAGCGACTCGACCCCGTAGACGATCGACTTCCGGCGGAAGTCGATCTGGTCGGTCGCCAGGCTGAGGTCGGGGAACCGCCGCGCGAGGGCGGGGTAGGCGATCCGCAGCTCCATCTTCGCCAGCTCCGCGCCCACGCACCGGTGGAACCCGTGGCCGAACGCCAGGTGGGAGACGGCGGTGACGCGGTCGGGGTCGAAGGTGTCGTCGGCGCCGACGCGCGGGTCGCGCCCGGCGCCGGCGAGGTGGCAGATGACGACGTCGCCGGCCTTCACCTTCTCGCCGGCGACCTGCAGGTCCCGCTTCGCGAACCGAGGGAAGGCGATCTGCACGACGCTCAGGTAGCGAAGCAGCTCGTCGACCGTCGCGTCGACCGACGACGGGTCGTCGATGAGCCGGCGGTAGTGCTCGGGGTGCTCGAGGAGCACCGCGGTGCCGAGCGCGAGCATGCTGGCGCTGGTCTCCAGCCCACCGGTGAAGGCGCCGTCGGCGAGCCCGGCGAGGTCGAAGTCGTTGATCTCGTGCCCGTGCTCGCGGATGATCTGGCCGACCAGCCCCTCACCCGGGGCCTGCCGCTGGCGGCGGGTGAAGTCCATGAGGTACTCCCGCGACCCGCTGATCGCCCCGAGCGCCCCGGCCCCGCCGCCGGTGACGTCGAACCGCGCGGAGGCGAGCGACCGGAAGCTCTCCCGCTCCTCCGCGGGGAGCCCGAGCAGCTCGCAGATCACCAGGAACGGCACGGGGAACGCGAAGTCGCGCACGAGATCGGCATCGTCACCCCTTTCGGCGAGCACGTCGAGCTGCCGCTCGACGATCGCGGTGATCCCCGGGCGGAGCCGCGCCAGCCTGCGCATCGTGAACTCCGGGGTGAGCAGCCGACGGAGCCTCGTGTGGTCAGGCGGGTCGGTGAACCCCAGCCCACCGATGTCGCCGGAGCTCGCGTCCCCGCTGCGGCCGACGTAGGGCCGGATGTCGTTGCTGAAGTCGTTGGCGTTGGTGAGCACCTCGCGGACCTCGGCGTCGCCGGTGACCACCCAGACGTCGATGCCGAGGAACGACGTGAGCCGGTGGACCGGCGCCGTGGCACGGAGCTCACCGAGCCGGGCGATGGGGTCGAACTCGTCGCGAAGGAGGGGCCATACCAGCCGGTCGGGCACGCGGTCGACCTTCGAGAGGTCCACCGGCCCGACCCGGCTCATCAGCCGGTTCCGGACGAACCCCTGGATCTGTGTGCGGATCCGTCGCATCTCTCGGCCCCCTCCGCCGTGGTCGTCGCAGCGAGCATAGGGAAACCGGAGCAGTCGCGGACCCCTCCACCCCGGGAACCCGGGGAAATCTCAGGGGTTGCCCGGAGCGGGCGGCTCAGACGCCGGCGGGGCGCGGGCGCGGGCGGGTCCGTCCTTCCAGGGCGCGGACGCCACGACGACGCGCGACGGCAGTCCGGAGGACCTTGCGGCGGGGGTTGCGGAGCATCGAGTCGTTCATGGCGTAGAGGACCAGCGCCGGCCAGACCGCCAGCACGAGGACGATGCCGAGTGCGGTGAAGAAGATGTCCATGGCCGTCAGCCTGCTCCTCCTCAACCGGCTGCACGAGGTGGCTGAGAGTCAATGACCGTTGATTTCCGGCCACGATTTTCCGGCGACCCGTGGCTGCATCTAGCTGGTCTTGCACGAACCGCCACCGGGGACCAGACTGGCGGCATGTTGCGGAACATCGCGGTGGTGGCGCTCGACGGCGTCTCCCCCTTCGAGCTCTCGATCTTCAGCGAGGTCTTCGGGGTCGACCGGACCGACCGCGGGCTGCCCCGCTACGACTTCGCGATCGCGACCCTCGACCCCCGCCGCGTGATCCGCACCAGCGGTGGCTTCGACATGCTGGTCCGGGACGGGCTCGAGCGGCTCGAGGAGGCCGACGTGGTGGCCGTCGCCCCGTCGAAGCCCTACGAGCGGGAGTACGAGCCGGAGGTCCTCGAGGCGCTGCGCCGCACCGTCGACCGCGGCGGCCGCGTCCTCTCGGTCTGCTCCTCGGCGTTCGCCCTGGCGGCGGCCGGGCTCCTCGACGGCAAGCGCGCCACGACCCACTGGATGCACGCCCCGCTGATGGCCGAGCGCTTCCCGCAGGTCCAGGTCGACCCCGACGTGCTGTACGTCGACGAGGACCCGGTCTTCACCTCCGCGGGCACCGCCGCCGGCATCGACCTCTGCCTCCACCTGGTCCGCAAGGAGCAGGGCGCCGAGGTCGCCAACGCGCTGGCCCGCTCGATGGTCGTCGCGCCGCACCGGTCGGGCGGGCAGGCGCAGTTCGTCGCCACCCCGGTCCCCGAGCCGCGGCCCGGGAGCACCCTCGCGCCGGTGCTCGAGTGGGCGACAGCCCACCTCGCCGAGGAGCTGACCGTCGAGCTCCTCGCCGCGCGCGCCCACATGTCCGAGCGCACCTTCACCCGCCGGTTCCGGTCGGTCACCGGCACCACGCCGTACGCCTGGGTGCTGCAGCAGCGGCTGCTCCTCGCCGAGCAGCTCCTCGAGGGGCGCCCCGACCTGTCGATGGAGGAGGTCGCCTCCCGCTCCGGCTTCGGCACCGCCGCGGCGATGCGCCACCACTTCGTCCGGGAGCGCGGCACGCCCCCGTCGGCCTACCGGCGCACCTTCCGCGCCGAGGTGCAGGCCGGCTGACGCTGCCCTCGGGTCACGGCTCGGAACCGGCCGAAGGCTCCCCCGCCGCGCCGCCGACCACCTCGGCGGCCACCTCGGGGACCGTCTCGGTCTCGGTGTGGTGCGCGGTCCCGCCGAAGTACATCTGGGCGATGTCGGCGTCGCCGAGGATCTCCTCGGCGGTCCGCGCGGTGACCACGCGTCCGCTCTCCATCACGATGCCGTGGGTCGCCATCCGCATGCCGAACCGGACGTTCTGCTCGACGATGAGGATCGTCTTGCCGGCGTCCCTGAGCACCAGCACCGACTCGTAGAGGCTCTGCAGCGCCTTGGGATCCAGGCCGAGGGAGGGCTCGTCGAGGAGGAGCAGCACCGGGTCGAGCATCAGCGACCGGGCGAACTCGACCATCCGCCGCTGGCCGCCCGAGAGGTTGCCGGCGTTGTCGTCCGCGCGCTCAGCCACGATCGGGAAGAGCTCGGCCACCTCGTCGTACCGCCGTCGGACGAGGGCGCGGTCGCGCCGCTCGATGTAGGCACCGAGCAGGACGTTCTCGCGGACCGTCATCTGCGGGAAGAGCGCGTTGGACTGCGGCACCTGGGAGACGCCACGCTTGAGGATCTCCGCGCACGAGGAGCGGTCGATGCGCTCGCCGGCGAGGTGGACCTCGCCGAGCCGCGGGGTGAGCAGCCCGCTCACCGTCCGGAGCACCGTCGACTTCCCCGCGCCGTTGGGCCCCACGATGCAGGCCACCGAGCCGGTGGCGACCTCGATGTCGACCCCCTGCAGCACGTCGCCGCCGCCGTACCCGGCGACGACGCCGGTCATCCGCAGCATGGTCGTGCCCACCGCCGTCCCGGAGCTGTCGTGCGTCACTGGCCCACCTTGTGCTCGTCGCGGTAGTCCAGCTCGAAGTCCTCACCCAGGTAGGCGTCGATCACCGCCGGGTCGCGCTGGATCTCGTCGGGGGTGCCGCTCGCCATCGTGCGTCCCCGGGCCAGGACGTGGACCGGGTCGCAGAGCCCCAGCACGAACGGCATGTTGTGCTCGACGATGAGGAAGGTCTTCCCGTAGGAGTTGAGCTCCCGGATCATCTCGCCCATCCGGTCGATCAGCACCGGGTTGATGCCGCCGGCCGGCTCGTCGAGCAGGATCACCTTCGGGTCGAGCATCAGGATCTGGGCGAGCTCGACCAGCTTCTGCTGGCCGTAGGAGAGCGCCCGCGCCTTCTGGTCGCGGAAGGCGCGCATCCCGACGAACTCCAGCAGCTCCTCGGCCGCCTTCGCCTCGGCGCCACTCACCGCGACCTTTCCGAGCTGCGCCACGGAGAACCGCCGCTGCACCGCGACGACGTTCTCGAGAACGGTCATCTCCCGGAACAACCGGGTGATCTGGAAGGTGCGCCCGAGCCCTCGGTGCGCCCGCTCCCACGGCGCCAACCCGTCGATCCGCTTGCCGTCCAACCAGATCTCCCCCGCGTCGGCGCGGATGGTGTCGTCGATCAGGTTGAAGATCGTGGTCTTGCCGGAACCGTTCGGACCGATCAGCCCGGTGATCGACCCCTCGGGCACCGCGAACGACGCGTCGTCCACGGCCTTCACGCCGCCGAAGGCCTTGTGCAGCCCCTTCACCTCGAGCACCGCGCGGTCGGGGATCGTCGAGCGGTCGACCAGCTGCACGCGGTCGGTGAGCGAGGCGAGGCTGCCGCCGGTGCCGATGCGGGCGCCGACCAGCCCGGCCTTGCCACGGGTGCGGAGCCAAGCGAGCCCAGACTCGACCGCCGGCAGGATCCCCTGCGGCAGGAAGATCACGACCGCGACCAGCAGCCCGCCGAAGAGGAAGAGCCGGGTGTTGCCGCCACCCCAGTCGTTGTTGGCGGTCTCGTTGAGCCACTCGATGAGGAAGGCGCCCAGCACCGGGCCCCACAGCGTGGCCTTGCCGCCGATCAGCATCGACAGGATCAGCTGGACGCTGAGCAGGATGCTGAACATCCCGCGCGGGTCGATGAAGGTCAGGTAGTAGCCGTAGACCGCGCCGGCCATCCCCACGAAGATCGCGCTGGCCATGAACGCGATGATCTTGTGCGTCGGCAGGCTGATCCCGATCGTGGCGGCCTTGGTCTCGTCCTCACGGATCGCGATCAGCCCCATGCCAAGCTTCGTCCGCCGGATCCACCAGGTCATCAGCAGCTGGAGGGCCAGCAGCCCCAGGAGCACGTAGTAGAAGGGCTGGTTGCCGATCTCGAAGTCCCACTGGGGCAACGGCAGCGTGAGCCCCGCGGTGCCGTTGGTCAGCGACACCCAGTTGACCGCGATCACCTGGACCAGGAACAGGAAGGCGACCGTGATGATCACGAACGCCGGCCCGCGCGAGCGGAGCGAGACGAACCCGAGCACCAGCGCGACCACGGCGGCCACGACCCCCGCGACCGGGACCCACACCCACACGCTGGTCTCGGGCATCCGGGTGGCCAGCACGCCGATCGTGTAGCCGCCCAGCCCGATGAAGGCGCCCTGGCCGAGCGAGATGTAACCGGCGAAGCCGGAGATGATGCTGAGCCCACTGGCGCCGATCGCGAAGACCAGCGACAGGATGATCATGTTCTGGTAGTAGAGGTCGTCGCTCACCTGGGGGAAGACCAGCAGCAGCACGGCTGCGGCGAGCACGAGAGCCCGCCCCACCCAGATCGGCTTGGGGACGCTCATGCCGGCACCGCATCCTCTCGGAGTCGCATGCCGAGGATCCCCTGCGGACGGAGCAGGAGCACCGCGAACACGATGGCGTAGGGAACGGCGGTCGCCCAGGCCGGCGAGACGTACGCCGACGTCATGGTCTCGGCGAGGCCGAACAGGAGGGCACCGAGGACGGCGCCGTTGAGGCTGCCGAGACCACCCAGCACCACGATCGCCAGCAGGCGGGCGATCCAGGCGTAGTGCGACCCCGGCACGAACGGGTAGAGCACGGCGGTGATCGCGCCGCCAGCGCCGGCGGCCGCGATCCCGATGCCGAACACGAGGGCCGCCACCGCGGCGACCTTGATGCCGACCAGCTCGGCCGAGGCGGGGTTGGTCGCGGCGGCCCGGATCGCCCGGCCCAGCCACGTCTTCGTCAGCAGCACCCACAGCAGGGTGAGGACGACGACGGCGATCAGGCCGCCGTACACCTGAGCCTTCGGCAGGAACAGCCCGCCGATGGTGAAGGACTCGTCGGTGTACGACGGCCGGACCGCGGTCGAGTTGTTGCCCCAGATCTCGCCCATCGCCCCTTCGAGCACCAGCGCCAGGCCGAAGGTCAGCAGCACCGTCGACGCCATCGGCGCGGTGCGGACCGGTGACACGACCACCTTGTAGGTGAGCCACCCGATCGCGAACACGATCGGGGTCGTGAACACGATGGCCAGGAGCGGGTCGATCCCGAAAGAGTCCCACAGCCAGTAGGTGACGAAGGCCCCCACGATCAGGAAGGCGCCGTGGGCGATGTTGATCACCCGCATGACACCGAAGATCAGGGTCAAGCCACTCGCCGCCAGGGCGTACACGCCGCCCAGGAGCAGGCCGAGGACGAGGGTCTGGAGCAGCTCGGTCATCAGCCGGCGCCGCCCGGGGTCCAGTCCCGCTTGATCTCGGCGGTCGCGGCGTCCTCGGGCAGCACGATCTGGGCCTCCCCGCCCTGCCACTGGCCGATCAGGAACTCGCCCGTGGGGGCACCGTTCTCGTCCCAGGACAGCGGGCCGAGGATCGTCTCGACCTCGTTCTCGCGCAGCCAGTCGGCGAGCGCCTGCTGGTCCTCGATGCTGCCGACCGCCTCGACCGCTGCCTGCAGCACCTGGCCAGCGGCGTAGGCGTCCGCGGCGTCCTCCGGCGGCATGCCGCCGTACTCCTCCTCGTAGGCCTGCACGAACTCGGCGTTGCCCGGTGTCTCGGCGTCGGGGTGGTGGCTGACGGCGAAGAAGACGCCCTCGGTGTTCTCCTCGCCGACGCCCTCGGAGAACTGGTCGCCGAAGGACGGCGCGTTGGTCTGGAAGAACATCTCCGGCTTCAGCCCCGCCTTGAGCATCGCGCGGGTCATGCCGATGCCGTCCTCGAACTGAGCGCCGTGGAAGACGAGGTCCGGGTCGGCGTTCTTGATGGCGCTGACGATGGTGTCGAAGTTCTTCGTGTCGATCGCGTAGGTCTCTTCGTAGACCGTCTCGACGCCGGCCGCCTCGAGGGCCTCACGGGCGCCTTCCACGACGGGGGCCGCGAACGGGTCGTCGAGGGTGGGGTACGCCGCCGTCTTCGGCCGCTCGTCCTCCGGCAGGTTGGCGACCCAGTCCGCGAACACCAGCCCCTGGCGGTCGGCGGTCGCCTGCTGGGAGAAGAACAGGAACTTGAAGCCGCGGCTGAACATCTCCGGCGAGCCACCGGCGGGCTCGACGTAGACCATCTTGGCCTTCTCGGCCACCGCCGACGCCGGGAGGTTGAGCAGCGAGGAGAAGGTCCCGAGGAGGAGGTCCACCTTGTCCTGGCCGATCAGCGCGTTGTAGTCGGCGACGATCGTGTTCTGGTTCGACGCGTCGTCCTTGACGACCAGCTCGACGTCGCGGCCGAGCAGCCCGCCGTTCTCGTTCACCATGTTCTTCCAGATCTGGTAACCCTGCTCCGCGGCCTGGCCGGGCTGGGAGAACTCACCGGTCAACGGGAGCGACGTGCCGATCCGGATCGGGTCGTCGGAGTCGCCGCCACCGCCACCGCCACCACCGCCGTCGGAGTCGTCGCCACCACAGGCAGCGAGACCGAAGGCCAGCGCACTCGTCAGGGCCACGGCGGACAGCCGCCTGCGGCGTGAAAAGTAGGACATGCTTCCTCCTCGGTGAAGCCACACGATGTCGCAATCGATTGCGGCTCTTGCAGTCTTGTGAGCCGTGCCACACCCTGTCAAGCACCTAAGCGGAATGTGGCCGAGCGGTGACCTCCGCGGCACGGGGTTCGACGTGCGTGGACTGGTCTGGTCTTGCAAACGGTTGCTGCCACTGCGACCCTCGGCGGCATGGTCACGGACACCGACCTTCCGACCGAGGCCGACGTCGTGGTGGTCGGCGCCGGGCACAACTCGTTGGTCGCGGCGGGCTACCTCGCACGGGCCGGGCTCGAGGTCGTCGTGGTGGAGGCGAACCCCCAGCCCGGCGGCAACACCCGCACCGAGGAGCTGACGCTGCCCGGTTTCGCGCACGACTCGTGCAGCAGCGCGCACGTGCTGATCCAGAACAACCCGTTGATCCGCGACGACGAGCTGGGGCTGGTGTCGACGTACGGGCTGGAGTACCTCGCCACGGACCCGGCGGTCGTCCTGCCCCAGGACGACGGCGACGTCCTGGTGATGCACCGCGACCTCGACGCCACCGCCGCCGAGCTGGCCCGCTGGTCGTCGGCCGACGCCCGGGCGTTCGAGCAGCTGATCGGCGAGTGGCGCGGCGGGCTCGCCGCGGCCCACGGGCGGTGGAGCTCCCACCTGCCGCCGAAGGGCGACGAGACCACGCGGCGCTACCAGGCGCTGCGCCGGCGCAGCGCCTGGGACGTCGTGCACCAGACCTTCGCGCACCCGGTGGTGCGTTCGTTCGTGCTGTGGCTGGCGATGGCCACGATCCAGGACCCGCGGCGCCCCGGCACGGGGTTCCTCCCCTCCTCGCTCGCGGCGGGCCGCCTCGACTTCGGGTGGACGACACCTGTCGGCGGCAGCCAGGCCCTGCCCGACGCGCTCGTCCGCCTGCTCCACGAGCACGGCGGCCGGGTCGTCTGCAGAGCGCCGGTGGTGCGCGTCCTCACCGACGGTGACCGCGCGACCGGCGTCGAGGTCGAGGGACGTGGCCCGGTGCGCGCCCGGCGTGCGGTGGTCGCCGGCGGCCACGTCACCACGCTGCCGGCGATGCTCGAGGGACGTGCACCGACCGCCGACCTCGAGCAGGCGCGCGCCACCTGGCGTCCCGGGCTCAGCGTCCTGGCGGTGCACGCCGCGCTGCGCTCGGACCTCCGCTTCGGAGCGTCCGCGGTCACCAGCGCGGCCGCCGGCCTCGGCACCTCCGAGGGCGTCGTACGCCACCTCGACCGGTTCGCCGCCGGCGAGTGGGACGCCGACGACCCGTGGCTCCTCGTCGTCAACCAGACCGCGGTGGACCCCACGCGCCGGCCCGAGGACGGCGGCGGGACGTTCAAGATCCTCACGATCGCGCCCTACGAGCTCGCCGGCGGGCGTTCCTGGGCCGACGAGAAGGACGAGTACGGCGCCCGCCTCGTCGAGCTGGTCCGGGCACGGGCCGCCGGGCTGGACGAGGCGGAGCTCCTGTCGGTGCGCACCGAGTCGCCGCTCGACGTGGCGGCGCACAACCCGCAGAACGTCGGCGGCTCCTGCCACGGCGGGGAGTTCGTCCTCGCCGGCGAGGTCGTCCCCGGATGGCAGCGCTACGACACCGACGTCCCGGGGCTGTTCCTGACGGGCTCCTGCGTGCACCCCGGCGGCTCGGTCTCCGGGCGTCCCGGTCGCAACGCCGCCCGGACCGTGCTGACGTCCCTCGGGCTCGATCCCGCGGCGGTGATGGGCCCGACCTGAGCCGGACCCACCACCGGCGACTCAGCGGGCCAGCAGGGCGGCCAGCGCCTTCTCCGTGGCGCGCACGACGCGTGCCTCGTCGACGTCCACGAGCTCCCCGCGGTGCTTGCGGATGCGGCCGTCGACGATGACGGTGTCGACGTTCTCCGCGCCGGTCGCCAGTGCCAGGGTGTTGGGCACGTCGGTGACGGGCGCCGTCGCGACGTCGTGGCGGCGCACCAGGATCAGGTCGGCGCGCTTGCCCGGGGTGAGCGAGCCGACGACGTCACCGAGCCCGAGGCTCCGCGCGGCGTCGATCGTCGCCATCTCCAGGATGCGGCGCGTGCCGACGACGAGCTCCTGCTCGGCGATGCCGCGGTAGAGCCCGGTGGTGAGCCGGAGCACCGACCACAGGTCGGCCGAGCCGACCAGCGACATGGTGTCGACGGACAACGTCAGCAGCATGCCGCTGCTCTCCATCTCCGGGACGGGCGTCACTCCGTAGCCGATCAGCAGCTCCGACCACGGGCTGATGCTGACCGAGGCCCCGCTCTCCCGCACCGCGGCCCGCTCGGCCTCCGTCGTGTAGAGCGCGTGGATCAGCTGGGTGTCCGGTGTGAGCATGTCCTGCTCCGCGAGCTGCCGGATCATCCCGATCTGGCCGTGCGCGCGAGTGGAATTGGCGTGGTAGCTGACCGGTAGCCCCAGCTCGCGCGCGGTGTCGTACTCGGGGCGGTAGACCGCCTCCTCGACCAGCCCCGGCGGCCGTCCCGCGAGGCCGAGGTGGAGCAACGGCACCTTGCCGGCGTCGAACCACTCACGCTTGACCCTCCGGATGTCCTCGAGGTCCACCAGCGACGTCGCCGGGTGACCCTGCGGCGTGCCGTAGGAGAACCGACCGCGCAGCCCGATCTCCCGGTGGGCCCGCAGGTTCGCGTCCGCGTGCTCGGGCGAGCGCAGGTTGTGGGACCAGTCGTGCACGGTGGTGATGCCGGTGTTCAACGCGTCGACGAGGGCCAGCCGCGCACCGTGGTAGAGGTCCGAGGGCAGCGCACGCACGCCGTTGGCCACGTTGAGGGCGAAGTACGCCGTCTCGGGCGAGCTGCTCGACATCGCCCGGTAGAGCGTCGTCCAGAGGTGCCAGTGGGTGTCGATCAGCCCGGGCATCGCGATCATGCCGCTGCCGTCGACCTTGGGGGCCTTCACCTCGAGGTTCCGGCCGACCGCGACGATCTTCCCGCCGCGGACGTGGACGTCGCCGTCCGGGAGGTCGCCGATGGTGGGGTCCATCGAGACGACGTGGGCACCGCGCACGACGTACTCGCGGTGCTTGGGCGGCTTGCCGCTGCCGGGGTGCGCCGCCGCGGGTGCGGCTGCGGCTGCGGCGGCGACGGCGCCCGCTGCCGCGGCACCTCCGCCCAGAACGCTTCTCCTGCTTACCTCCATGAGTCCCTCCACGAGACATCGGTGGCGCCGGTGCGGCGCCGGAGTCAGGCGAGCAGCCGGGCGGGGTGCTCCAGCAGCTCCTTGAGGGCGGCGAGCCAGCGCGCGGCGACCACCCCGTCGACCGGCCGGTGGTCGACCGAGAGCGTGACGGTCATCAGCTTCCCGGGCACGACCGCACCGTCCTCGACGACGGGCTCGTCGCGCACCGCGCCGACCGCGAGGATCGCGGCGTGCGGCGGATTGATGATCGCGGCGAACTCCTCGACGCCGTACATGCCGAGGTTGGTGACGCTGATCGTCCCGCCCTCCAGCTCGTCCTGCTTGAGCTTGCCCCCGCGCGCCCGCTCGGCGAGGTCGCGGATCCGGGACGACACCGCACCGACCGTCAGCGCGTTGACGTCCCGCACCACGGGGGTGAGGAGCCCCCGCTCGGTCGCGACCGCCACGGCGACGTCGACGGTGTCGAAGGTGCGCACGGCGTCCGGCGTCCAGACCACGTTCATCTCCGGCACCGCACGGTGGGCGGCGCCGACCGCCTTGACCACCAGGTCGTTGAGCGACACCTTCACGTCGCCGCCGTTGATCTCGGCGCGCATCGCGACGAGCGCGTCCGCCCGCACCGTCGCGCGGACGTAGAAGTGCGGCGCGGTCTGCTTGCTCTCGGTGAGCCGGTTCGCGATCGCGCGGCGCAGCCGGGAGTGCGGGACTTCGCCGGCGGCGGACGGCGCCAGGACGGGCGGGGCTTCCTGCGCCGCCGGGCGGGTCTCGAGCGCTGCCTCGACGTCGCGACGGAGGATCCGGCCGCGTGGTCCGGTGCCGACGAGCTCCTCGAGTGCGAGACCGCTGTCGCGCGCGATCCGTCGGGCCAGCGGGCTGGCGAAGACGCGGCCGTTCTGGCGCCGTGGCGGCGTGGGGGTGGCCGAGGTCAGCGGGACCGGCGGCACCGAGGGGCCCGACGTGACGGGCGCGCCCGACTCCGGGTCGACCGGCGGCGGGTCGGGGACCTCGCGCCGCTCGGGGACGACGCTCTCGGTGGCCACCTCGACGCCGAGCCGGGCCAGCACGGCGTCGAGGTCCTCGACCGCCTCGCCCGGTGAGCCGAGCACCGCGATCGGCGACCCGACCTCGACCTGCGAGCCCGGCGCGACCAGGGTCTTGAGCACGACGCCGGCGGCCTCCGCCTCGACGTCGACGACGGCCTTCTCGGTCTCGACCGTCGCGATCGCGTCGAGGGCGCCGAACTCCGCGCCCTCCGCGACCAACCACTCGGAGAGGACGGCCTCGGTCGCGTTGGCCGCGACCTCCGGCATGCGCAGCACCGTGGGCACGTCAGTACCTCACGATCTCGGCGAGCTCGGCGACGACCTCGTCCTTCTGGGCGATCGCCGCCCGCTCGAGCACCTTGCTGATGCTCGGCGACGCCTCCCCGCCGGTGACCCGGCGGACCGGTGCGTCGAGCAGGTCGAAGAACCGGCGGTGGATCTCGTCGGCCAGCCACCCGCCGTAAGACGTGCCCACCGCGCCCTGCTCGGCGATCAGCACCTGGTTGGTCTTCGTGAGCGACTCCTCGATCAGCTCCCAGTCGATGCTCGCGCGGTCGAGCCACCGCAGGTCGATCACCTCGGCGTCGACCTGGCCGAACTCCTCGACGGCCTCGAGCACGAACGGCACCATCCCGAGGTAGGTCAGGACAGTGACGTCGGCGCCTGGGCGGCGCACCACGGCCTTGCCGACCGGCAGGACGTAGTCGAGGTCGTCGACCGGACCGGGGCCCGTCGAGCCGTAGAGGTCCACGTGCTCGAGCACGACGACGGGGTCCTGGCAGAGCAGCGCGGCGTTCATCAGCCCGACGTAGTCGTAGGGCGTCGACGGCGCGACGATCCGCCAGCCCGGGTTGGTGGCGAAGATCCCGGCGGGGTCCATCGAGTGCTGCGAGCCGTAACCGGTGCCCATCGCGACCTTGCTGCGCAGCACGAGGGGTACGCCGGACCCGCCGCCGTACATGTGCCGGGCCTTGCCGATCTGGTTGAACAGCTGGTCGGCGGCGACCCACATGAAGTCGGCGTACATGAACTCGACGACGGGGGTGTACCTGCCGTCGAGCGCGATGCCGCAGGCGAGGCCGGTGAAGGCGTTCTCGCTGATCGGCGTGCCGAGCACCCGGCCGGGGAACCGCTCCGGGAGGCCGCGGGTGGCGCCGTTGGTGCCGCCGTTGAGCCGGTGCACGTCCTCCCCCATGACGACGACGCCAGGATCGGTCTCCATCCGGCGGCCCATGACGGCGGCCACCGCCTCGATGAACTTCGTCTCCTGCACGGGGACCGCGAAGCCGCTCGGCTGGACCACGCGCGCCGAGGCGAGCTCGGAGAGGTCACCTCGTACGCCGACGTCCACCCAGCTCGGGTCCGGCCACTCGTCGGGCTTGATCCGGCGTTGCCCGGGCTTGCCGCCGGGCAGCGGCTCGACGAGCTGGCTGCCGATCTCCTCCATGGCGGCCTTGGCCGTGGCGAGTGCCTGGTCGGTCTCCTCGGTGGTCATGATCCCGCGCCGCTGGAGGTGGGCGGCGGTCTGGGTGAGCGGGTCACGCGCGCGCCACGCCCGCTCCTCCTCCTTGTCGCGGTAGCCGAACGCGCTGCCGGCGAAGGCGCCGTTCTGGTGGAAGAACCGGTAGGTGTCGACCTCGACCACCGTCGGGCCGCGCCCCCGGCGCATGTGTTCGACGGCCTCGTTCATCGCGAGGTGGACCGCGAGCGGGTCCATGCCGTCCACCTTCCAGCTCGCGATTCCGAATCCGATCCCCCGGGCCGACAGCCGCGGCTCGCCGGTCGCCTCGTGGACCGAGGTGGAGACGGCGTACTGGTTGTTCTCGATGAAGAAGCAGACCGGCAGCGACCAGGCCGCGGCCAGGTTCATCGTCTCGAGCGTGGAGCCGATGTTGACCGCGCCGTCGCCGAAGTAGGTGACCGAGACGGCGTCACCGCCCGAGAACCGGTGCGACCACGCGAAGCCGGCGGCCTGCGGGACACCGCCGCCGACGATGGCGTTGGTGCCCATCGCGCCGGCGTCCTTCCACTGCAGGTGCATCGAGCCGCCGCGGCCGTGGCTCCAACCTCGGTCGAGGCCGCAGATCTCGGCGAGCGTGCGGAGGAGCACCTCACGCACCTGCTCCGACGGCTGCTCGAGCGGGTCGAGCCCCTTCGGCTCGACGTGGTGCAGCGCCTTGGCGAGGAACTGGTGGTGACCACGGTGCGAGCCGTTGACAGTGTCCCTGCTCGTCAGGGAGAGGACGGAGCCGACCGCACCGCCCTCCTGGCCGATGCTCGAGTGGGCGGGCCCGTGGATGAGCCCGTTGGTGGCCAGGTCGAGCACGTGCTGCTCGAAGGCGCGGATCCAGACCAGCTGCGCGTAGATCGCCCGCAGCAGGTGGGGGTCGGCGGCGTCCCAGTCGGCCTCGGTCGCCACGACCTCGACCCAGGGCGGCGAGGGCTCGAGCGGGTGGTGCTCAGGCATGGGCGTGTCTCCTTCGCTCCGCAGCACCTTGGCACATCATTGGATCCAAAATCCAGCCTCCAATGTGGTGGACGTCATACGGGTGAGCGTGCTTTGCTGCTGCTCTGATCACTGATCGGATCCGAAAGGGGTCGCGTCGATGCCGATGCCCGGGATGCGCCGGATGGACCACGTCGGCTTCACCGTGCCGGACCTCGACCAGGCGCACCGGTTCCTCGTCGACGTCCTGGGGTGCGAGTACCTCTACTCGCTCGGCCCGTTCCGCCACGACGACGACTGGATGGCGACCCATCTCAACGTGCATCCCCGGGCGGAGATGGTCGAGAACCGCTGGTTCCGGTGTGGCGACCAGGTCTACTTCGAGGTCTTCCACTACGAGTCCCCGGACCAGCGGGACGCCATCCCCCGCAACAGCGACATCGGCGGCCACCACGTCGCGCTCTACGTCGACGACATCGACGCGGCGGTGCGCCACCTCGAGGGCGAGGGCGTCCAGGTGCTGGAAGGGCCGACCGCGAGCAAGGGGCCGGCCGAAGGGAACCGCTGGGTCTACTTCCTCAGCCCCTGGGGGATGCAGTTCGAGCTGGTTTCTTATCCGGGTGGCAAGAAATGGCACAACGAGCACCCGCGCGGGGCGGACGGCAGCCGTGGCTGACGTCGGCAGCAGCCGCGTCGCGGCGTACCTCCGCGAGGCGATCCTCGGCGGCGACCTCCGCCCGGGCGACCGGATCCGGCAGGAGGAGGTCGCCGCGCGCCTCGGCGCCAGCCGCCTCCCCGTGCGCGAGGCGCTGCGGATGCTCGAGGCCGAGGGGCTCACGGAGCACCTGCCGCACAAGGGCGCACGCGTGCCGCGGCTCAGCCACCACGAGGTCGACGTCGTCTACCGCATGCGCGAGCGGCTCGAGCCGCTCGCCCTGGTCGAGAGCCTCCCCCGGCTCGACACCGCCGACCACGAGCGGCTGGAAGAGGTGCAGCGCCGGATCGAGGAGAACGACGACCTCGAGAAGTTCCTCGACCTCGACCGCGAGTTCCACATGCTCACCTACAGCGGCTGCGCGATCGACCTGCTCAACCAGAACATCACCCGGCTCTGGAACTCCACGCAGCACTACCGCCGCGCGTACGTCGCGCTCGGCGGGCGCAACCGGATGTGGGTCGTCAACGCCGAGCACCGGCTGATCCTGGACGCCGTGGTGCGGCGCGACGCCACCGACGCCGAGCGCTACCTCGAGGGGCACATCCGGCGCACCCGCATCGAGCTGTCGCACCACCCGGAGGTCTTCGACTGATGGAGCTCATGGTCAACGGCTCCCCCGTCGCGCTGACCAGCGACCGGGACACGCCCCTGCTCACCGCCCTGCGCGACGAGCTCGGGCTCACCGGCACGAGGTTCGGCTGCGGCCAGGGCCTCTGCGGCGCTTGCTTCGTCGATGTCGACGGAACCGTGGTGCCCGCCTGCCAGACGCCGGTGTGGCAGGTGGAGGGCGCGTCCGTCACGACGGTCGAGGGGCTGTCGCGGGACGGCGAGCCGCACCCGGTCCAGCAGGCGGTCCTCGACCGGCAGGCCGCGCAGTGCGGCTTCTGCATCTCCGGGGTCCTGGTCCGGGCGGCCGCCCTGCTCCGCGACGAGCCGGACGCCGACGCAGACCGGGTGGCCGAGGCGCTGGACCGCAACCTCTGCCGGTGCGGCACCCACCGGCGCATCGTCGAGGCCGTGCTGACCGCCCGGGAGCACGCGTGACCGAGCTGCCCGCCCACGTCGTCACCAACCCGCGGCTCGGCACGTGGGTCACCGTCGCCGACGGTCTCGTGGAGGTGCACGTCGGCAAGGTGGAGCTGGGCCAGGGCATCCTCACCGCGCTCGCCCAGATCGCCGCCGACGCGCTCGCCCTGCCGGTCGAGCGGCTGCGCGTGGTGCCGGCGCACACGGTCCACGGCCCCGACCAGGGCTCGACGTCGGGGAGCCTCTCGGTGTTCCAAGCCGGGCCGGCCCTGCGCCACGTGGGTGCGGTCGTCCGTGCGCTCGCGGACCCCTCGTCCCCCGGGTACGTCGACCGCGTCGGCGCCCTCGACCCCGACACCGACCTCACCACGGCGCCGACCGCGGGTGACGTCCCCGCCGCTGCGGTGGGGCGGAGCGAGCCGCGGCTCGACCTGCCCGACAAGGTGCTCGGCCGCCCCCGCTACCTCTCGGACCTGCGTCCCGAGGGGCTCCTGCACGGTCGCGTGCTGCGCCCGCCGTCGCCCGCGGCGCGGCTGCGCTCGCTCGACCCCGACTGGAAGGCGACCGGCGTCGAGCTGGTGCGCGACGGCTCGTTCCTCGGCGTCGTGGGTGAGCGGGAGGTCGACGTCGACCGCGCGCTCGAGCAGCTCGCCCGCGACGCCCTGTGGGACGAGGAGGACACGCTCCCCGACGAGACGGCGGTGGCCGAGTGGCTGCGGGCGGGGCCGCACGAGACCATCGAGGTGCTGGACGAGGAACCTCCCGAGGGCGCGCTGTCGGCGTCGTACTCCAAGCCCCTGCTGGTGCACGCGTCGATCGCCCCGAGCGCCGCGCTCGCGCGGTGGGAGGGTGACCGGCTCCTCGTGCAGACCCACAGCCAAGGGATCCACCAGCTTCGCGCGGCGATCGCCGGGGCGCTCGACCTCGACCCGACGACCGTCGTGGTGGAGCACGTCGAGAACGCCGGCTGCTACGGCCACAACGCCGCCGACGACGCCGCCTTCGACGCGGTGCTGCTGGCCCGCGCGGTGCCAGGACGCCCGGTGCTGCTGCGGTGGACGCGTGCCGACGAGCTCTCGTGGGCGCCGCTCTCCCCCGCCATGACGGCGACGGTCTCGGCCTCGATCCGGGACGGCCGCATCTCCGGCTGGTCCTACGAAGTCTGGAGCACCGGCCACACCTCGCGCCCCGGCTCGCGAGCCACCCCGAGCCTGCTCGCCGGGGCCCATCTCGCGACCCCGGTCCCGCTGCCGCAGCCGACCGACCCGCCGCCCGCGCGTGGCGGTGGCACCACCCGCAACGCCGTGCCCGGCTACGACGTGGGTCCCCGCAGGGTCGTCGGCCACCGGCGCGTGGACAGCCCGTTCCGCACCTCGGCGATGCGGGCCCTGGGCGCGTACTTCAACGTGTTCGCCGTCGAGAGCTTCATGGACGAGCTGGCGCTGGCGGCGGGCGCCGACCCGGTGGAGCTCCGGCTGGCGCACCTGTCGGACCCACGGGCGGCGCACGTCGTCGCCGAGGCGGCGCGGCTCTCCGGCTGGTCCGAGCCGGTGCCGGACGAGGTCGGCCGCGGCCTCGGCTACGCGCGGTACAAGGACAAGGGCGCCTACTGCGCCGTCGTCGCCGAGGTCGCGGTCACCTCGTCGGTCGACGTCCGCCGGCTGACCGTCGTCGCCGACGTCGGCGTCGTGGTCAACCCCGACGGGGCCCGCAACCAGCTGGAGGGCGGCGCGACGCAGGCGGTCAGCTGGACGACGAAGGAGCGCGTCCGCTTCGACCGGCGCCGGATCACCTCGACGGACTGGGAGCAGTATCCCCTGCTCACCTTCAGCGAGGCGCCCCAGGTCGAGGTGCACCTGGTCGACTCGTCGGCGACGTCCGTCGGTGCGGGCGAGGCCGCCCAGGGACCGACCGCCGCCGCCGTAGCCAATGCGGTGCACCGGGCGCTCGGCGTCCGGGTGCGCGACCTGCCCCTCGACGCCGCGTCGGTCGTCAGGGCCATCGAGCAGTCCGAGTGAACCCTCAGGAGGAGTCACCATGAGCAAGCCCCGTATCTCCTACGTCCCGTTCGAGGAGATGGACGAACAGATGCAGGCGGAGATGCGCCGCGCTGCGCGCGAGGGCACGCCGCGACCGGAGAGCAACGCCGTGCGGGCGCACGTGCCCGCAGCCTTCTGGGCGTTCGCCAAGCCGTGGGAGGAGATGTTCCGCAACGGCGTCTGCGACCACGCGATCAAGGAGCTGTGCCGGGTCTACATCTCACGCACCGTGAAGTGCGAGTTCTGCGGCAACCAGCGCTCGGAGAAGGGCCGGGGCGAAGGGCTCGTCGAGGGGCAGTACGACGAGCTGCTGAACTTCGAGAGCTCGGACAAGTTCGACGAGCGCCAGAAGGCCGCCCTCGCCTACGCCCAGGCGATCGCGTGGAACGAGGAGGACCGCGACGGGCTCTGGAGCCGGCTGCACGCCCACTTCAGCGAGGACGAGCTCGTCGAGCTCGGGTGCGTCATCGCGCTCACCTTCGGGCAGCAGAGCTGGATCCGGCTGCTGGACATCGACCACCACCAGTACATGGCGGGCACCGCCGCCTCCATGGCGCCGGGGTTCGAGGACGCCGAGGCGCTCGCCACGTCCAAGGCCCGCGAGGACTACTGGGCGGCCCGGTGAGCGACCTCCGCGCGATCGAGCGGGTCGGGTTCGTGGGGCTCGGCGCGATGGGCAGCGGGATCGCGCGTCGGATAATGGACGCCGGCCACACCGTCGTCGGGTGGAACCGCACCAAGGGCAAGGCCCAGGAGCTGCTCGACGCCGGCATGGGGTGGGCGGACACGCCGCGCGAGGTCGCCGAGCAGTGCGACGTGGTCCTCACGATGCTGACGAACACCGCGGCGATCGAGGCCAACGCCCACGGTCCCGACGGGCTTCTCGCTGGACTGCGCCCGGGGACCGTCTGGTCCGACCTGAGCACCATCGCGCCCGACGCCAGCGTCGCCCTCGCCGAGGAGGTCGCGAAGACCGGCGCCTTCTACCTCGACACCCCGGTGTCGGGGAGCCCGGCGACGCTGGCCGCCGGCCAGATGTCGGTGATGGTGGGCGGCGACCGGGCGGCGTACGACCACGTGGAGGAGCTGCTGCACGCGATCGGACCGAAGGTGACCTACATCGGCACCAACGGCCACGCGATCCTCACCA
Organism: Nocardioides caldifontis; assembly: GCF_008087345.1. Taxonomy (GTDB): domain Bacteria; phylum Actinomycetota; class Actinomycetes; order Propionibacteriales; family Nocardioidaceae; genus Marmoricola_A; species Marmoricola_A caldifontis. The sequence continues at coordinate 347,180 of NZ_ML701735.1, forward strand.
AGGTCGCCATCAACCTCACGCTGGTCGTGTCCGTCACCGCGTTCGCGGAGGCGGTCGCGCTGGTGGAGAAGGCCGGCGTCGACCGCGCCGCGGTCGTCGACGCGGCGTTGAAGAGCGTGGTGGCCTCGCCGGTGATCGGTTACCGCGCGCCCTTGCTCGTCGAGGACGACACGGTGTACGCCGACGTCGAGCTGCAGCAGAAGGACCTCGTCCTCGCCCAGGAGCTGGGGCGGCGGCTCGGAGCGATGGTGCCGACGTGCTCGGCGGCGAGCGAGATGCTCAGCGCGGCGCGCAGCAGCGAGCTGGCCGACCGCGACTTCCTGATCAGCGTGTCCGACGTGTACCGACGAGCAGCAGGAGTGGTCCGATGACCGACGCCATGCCCCCGTTCCGCACCACGGTCGACGAGGTCCCCCTCGAGCAGGACCTCCGCGAGGACGAGGGCTGGGTGGGCATGCAGGTGCAGTACCTCATCAACTCCGAGCGCGGCGGCTCGGACGCGCTGACGGTCGGCCGCACGGTGCTGCCGCCCGGCGCCCGCCACGACCGGCACCTGCACACCGACGCCGACGAGTTCCTCGTCGTGATGTCGGGACGCGGCGAGATCCACACCAACACCGGACGCGAGCCGTCGCAGGCCGGCGACGTCATCTTCACGCCGCGCGGCAACTACCACGGCTTCGTCAACACCGGTGACGAGGACGTGCTCCTCATCTGGGGCTGGAGCGGCGCCGGCTCGCTGAAGGCCGCCGGCTACGGGCTCCCGGGGCCCGACGAGACGTTCGACGACCCCGAATGAGCGACGTCGACCCGCGCATCGTCCGCGGCACCGAGCGGCTGCTCGAGGTCCAGTGCGACGCGGTGGACAAGGGCGCCGAGCGGCTGGGGTGGAAGGCCGGCTTCGGCGCGCCGTCGTCGCTCGCGTCGCTCGGCACCGACCGCCCGCTGGTCGGGTTCCTCACCCGTGACCGGCTGCTGCCCGACGGCGGCTCCGTCGACGTCTCGGGCTGGAAGAGGCCGGTGCTCGAGGCCGAGGTCGCCGCGCACATGGGGGCCGACCTCGGCGCCGGGGCGACGGCTGCCGAGGCGCTGGCCGCCGTCGGCGGCTGGTCGGTCGCCATCGAGCTCGCCGACGTGGACCGCGCGCCCGACGACGTCGAGGAGATCGTGGCGGGGAACATCTTCCACCGCCACGTCCTGCTGGGTCCCGTGGTCGGGCAGCGTCCCGAGCCGCTGGTGTTCGTCGTGACCAGCGACGGGGTCGAGGTGGCGCGGACCGCCGAGCCCGAGGAGATCACGGGCGAGCTGGGCTCGGTGCTCGCGTCGATGGCGGACACCCTCGCAGCGTGCGGGGCCGGGCTGCGCGCGGGCGACGTCGTCATCACCGGCTCGGTCGTCCCCCCGATCCCGCTGGACGGCGAGGCGAGCTGGCTCGTCGACGCCGAGGGGCTGGGCCGGATCGGCGTGAGGGTCGGCGCCGGGGTCGGCTGAGCGCTCTAGACGAGGCGCCGCGGCCCCTTGACGGGGGTCGCGTGGAGGCGGATTCTCCTAACCATGTTAGGAACTCCTACGCGCGATAGGGTCGCCGAACGTCGTGAGGCCACCCGCCGGGAGATCCTCGACGCGGCGTGGGAGGTGGCCCGGGAGAAGGGCATCGCGGCCCTCACCCTCAAGGACGTCGCCGACCGGGTCGGGATGCGTCCGCCGTCGCTCTACTCGCACTTCGCCTCGAAGAACGCCATCTACGACGCGATGTTCGGGCAGGCGTGGCAGGGCTGCCTCGACGCACTTCAGGCGTCAGTGGCGGACGGCCTCCCGGAGGAGCCGCGAGCGGCGTTGCTCGCGATGGGGCGCGCCTACTTCGAGTACGCCGTCGCCGACCAGGCCCGCAACCAGCTGATGAACGCCCGGATCAGCGCCGACTTCCAGCCGAGCCCGGATGCGTACGCGCCCTCGCTGGCGGTCTGGGAGCTGGGCCGGACCCACTTCGCCAGGCTCGGGTTGACCGCCGAGGCGGACCTCGACCTCTACTCGGCCGTCGTCGGAGGGCTCGTCGACGCCCAGCTGGCCAACGACCCCGGCGGCGACCGCTATGCGCGGCAGCTCGACCGCGCTCTCGGCATGCTCGCCGACCACTTCGGATTCTGAGGAGAGAGCCATGTCCATGCAGGTCGCAGAGAGACCGACCGTCCACGACAGCAGGTTCGACCACGAGACCGCCATGGCGCTGGCAGCCGAAGAGTACTCCCGGTTCGCCGAGGTGCTCGCCGGCCTGGCAGAGGAGGACTGGCGGGCCCCGACCAGCTGTCCCGGCTGGACGATTCGCGACATGGCCGGCCACACGCTGGGAATGGCCGAGTTCGCAGCGTCGCTGCCCGAGATGGCACGCCAGCTGGCTCGCGCCGGCCGTGCAGCGAAACGATCAGGGAGGCCGCAGATCGACGAGCTCACAGGCTTGCAGGTGCGCAAGCACGAGCACCTCGGCACCTCCGAGCTCGTGGAAGCCGTCCGGCGCATCGGGCCCAAGGCGGTGGCCGGGCGCCGACGTCGACCGGCGCTGCTGCGGGCGATGACGTTCGCCGACAGCGGGCCCGACGGTGCGAGCCCGGAGCGCTGGAAGATCGGGTTCCTGACCGACACGATCCTCACGCGTGATCCCTGGATGCACCGCAGCGACATCGCCCTGGCGCTGGGCCGGCCGATGGAGCTGACTCCCGAGCACGACGGCCTGATCGTCGCCGACGTGGTCGCGGAGTGGGCGCTCCGCCACGGACGGCCCTTCGACCTCACCCTCACCGGCCCGGCTGGGGGCCACTGGTCGTCCGGGGCGGCCGGCGAGTCGATCAGCCTCGACGCCGAGGAGTTCTGCCGGATCCTGTCCGGACGCGGCTCAGGCACGGGGCTGATGACGACGTTCGTGCCGTTCTGATCGTCTGGTCCGGGGCTGGCCGGCCCGGTGACCCGCGGGCACGATGGACGCATGGACCGGCCGGTCCTGAAGGAGTCCGCGATGGACGCTGGAACCCTGTACCACCGGTGCGTCGAGTACTTCGCCGATCGGGTCAACGCCGTGACGGACGACCAGTGGGACGACCCGACACCGTGCACGGAATGGACGGTGCGCGACCTCGCGAACCACGTAGCCGGCGAGGACCTCTGGACCGTGCCGCTGATGGAGGGCGCCACCATCCAGGACGTCGGCGACCGGTTCGACGGGGACGTCCTGGGCAGCGACCCGATCGGGTCGGCGTTGTCGGCGGCGCGGGCCGCGATCGAGTCGGTCGCGGAGCAGCTGCCTTCGGGTGGCACCGTGCAGCTGTCGTTCGGCGAGACGCCGAAGGAGGAGTACGTCCTGCAGCTGGCCGCCGACCACCTGGTGCACGGCTGGGACCTGGCGGTCGCCACCGGCGGCGACACCCGGATGGATCCCCACCTCGTGCACGGCGTGGCCTCCTGGTTCGACGAGCGCGAGGAGGTGTACCGCGGCGCCGGCGCGATCGCCGCACGTCACCGGCTCACCGGCGTGGACCAGGAGGACCTGCTGGCCCGGTTCGGGCGCGACCCGGCCTGGGGACCGAACCACCGGACGTTGGTGCGGTTCAACGCCAGCTTCGGCGGCGGCGACCTCGAAGGAGCGCTCGCGCTCGTCACCGACGACATCCTGTTCGAGAGCACCTCCCCGTCGCCCGAGGGGCAGCGGCACGAGGGCCGGGACGCGGTCCGGATGGCGTGGTCGGAGGTGATGGGGACGCCCGGCATGTCGTTCACCGAGGAGGAGTCGTTCGTGGCGGGCGACCGGGCGGTCGTGCGCTGGCGCTACGGCTGGGGAGGCGCCGAACCCGGGTTCGTGCGCGGCGTCGACGTGCTCCGGTTCCGCGACGGCCTGATCTCCGAGAAGCTCTCGTACGTCAAGGGGTGAGTCCTCGGACCGGGCCTCCACGCCGGTCCTACCGATCCGACAACGATGTCAGCTCTTGCGGGCTGCGGGTGCGTACCAGCGGCAACCCGGTCGGCACCCCTTCCACCTCCACCAAGGACGGCTGAGCGGCGTGGCTGCTCTGCGCGCACGTCGTCTGTGGCCGAGCAGAGCCGCGAGGTGGCATCGTGGCCACCGACCGCCGTGTCCCTGGCTCCTCCGGAGCCCACCGACCGGCCCTGCTCGAGGAGGATGCATGGAGTCCTACGCCGCCGGCGAGACCGAGCCGGCGCTCTTGGAGGAGACGATCGGCGCCAACTTCGAGCGGACGGTGGCGGCGCATCCGGATCGGGAGGCTTTGGTCGAGGTCGCCAGCGGCCGGCGCTGGACGTGGTCCGAGCTCGATCGCGACGTCGACGCGCTGGCGGTCGGGCTGGCCCGCGCCGGCATCCGAAGGGGCGACCGGGTCGGGATCTGGGCGCCGAACTGCGCCGAGTGGACGCTGACCCAGTACGCCACCGCGAAGATCGGCGCGATCCTGGTGAACATCAACCCGGCCTACCGGACCCACGAGCTGGCCTACGCCCTCAACCAGTCCGGGACGAAGCTGCTGATCTCCGCGACCGAGTTCAAGACCAGTGACTACAGAGCCATGGTCGACGAGGTGGTCGACCAGACGGCGGTCGAGCAGGTGCTCTTCCTCGGGTCGCCCGAGTGGGCCGACCACAACGTGCACGACCCCGGGACCACGCTCGCGGAGGTCCTGGACTACAGCCTCACCGATCTCTCACCGGACGACCCGATCAACATCCAGTACACCTCCGGCACCACCGGCTTTCCCAAGGGCGCGACGCTCAGCCACCGCAACATCCTGAACAACGGGTTCTTCACCACCGAGCTGATCAACTTCACCGAGCAGGACCGGCTCTGCATCCCGGTGCCCTTCTACCACTGCTTCGGGATGGTCATGGGCAACCTCGGCTGCACCACGCACGGCGCGACGATGGTGATCCCGGCGCCGGGCTTCGACCCGGAGATCACCCTTCGCACGATCGCCCAGGAGCGCTGCACCGGCGTGTACGGCGTCCCGACGATGTTCATCGCCATGCAGAACCACCCGACGTTCGCCGACCACGACCTCTCCACCCTGCGCACCGGCGTCATGGCCGGCTCGATCTGTCCGGTCGAGGTGATGAAGCGGTGCGTCGAGGAGATGCACATGGCCGAGGTGTCGATCTGCTACGGCATGACCGAGACCTCGCCGGTGTCGACCCAGACCCGCGCGGACGACGACCTCGAACGACGCACCGCCACCATCGGACGGGTGCACCCGCACGTCGAGATCAAGGTGGTCGACCCGGTCACGGGCGAGACCGTCGAGCGTGGACGGACCGGCGAGTTCTGCACCCGCGGCTACTCCGTGATGCTCGGGTACTGGGACGACGAGCAGCAGACCCGCGAAGCGATCGACGAGGACGGTTGGATGCACACCGGCGACCTCGCCGAGATGCGGGACGACGGCTACTGCAACATCGTCGGCCGCATCAAGGACATGGTGATCCGCGGCGGAGAGAACGTGTACCCGCGCGAGATCGAGGAGTTCCTCTACACCCATCCCGACATCGAGGACGTGCAGGTCATCGGCGTTCCGGACGAGAAGTACGGCGAGGAGCTCTGTGCCTGGATCAAGATGAGGACCGGGACCGAGCCGCTCGACGCCGACGCCGTGCGTGCCTACTCCAACGGAAAGCTGGCGCACTACAAGATCCCCCGCTACGTCATGGTCGTCGAGGAGTTCCCCATGACCGTCACCGGGAAGGTGCGCAAGGTCGAGATGCGGGAGAAGTCAGCCGCCGAGCTCGGACTGGCCTGACGTCGTCCGCCCCATGGTCGCGAGGCCGGCGAGCGGGGCGACGCCGCCATCCTGACAGAACGAGCACCCATCGGCTCGACCGCACGGATCGCGGCATCAGCGGATGCCAGCGTCTACCCTCGACAGGTGCAGGCAGAAGACCAGAGTTCTTGCGCCGACACGCGTTAGGCCGAGCCGGATGTCCGTCCGCTCGGCTTCATCGCACGCGGGGACCAATAGCCCGTGGCATGGGCAACGCTGCCCTGGCAATCTCGGGGGCCGCCATCGTGTGCGCAACCTGCGTTGTTCTCGTCGGGTACTAATCTGCACGACCGCGCGGACAGCGGCAGAAGCGGACGTCAGATCGCTTCACCCTGCAGGGCCCGATTTTGTAGCCGTCCTGTTCGCCAACCTTGAACACGAACGACACTGCTTGGCCCGGCTCCAGGTCACCGCCGCCCTTCACTGCGCTGAAATGGGCCTAGCAGCCGCCTGGGGTCTTCGGTGAGGACAAGACGCCCCACCCTTCTTCCACGTGCCACTCTCGAACGATGCCCGTAGTCGACACGAGGTCACCGTAGGACCTCATCTGACTTCGGACCGCTCGCTATCTGCGGCATGACCGTACGGATGGGACGTTGACAGCCGACCGAGTGAGTCCGAGATGTGTCGCCTGGCCTGCTGATCCTCCTGACGCCCGGTGTGCCAGCATCGGCCTGCCGCAAGAGAGGAGGTGGGACGGATGAGGCCGCGCCGTGCCTGGCTGCCCGCTGCCGGGTTGCTGGCCGCTTGTGTCGTGGGCGCCGTGGTGTTCGTCGTCCTCTGGCCCGAGGCACCCGAGGGCGGCGACGAGCCTGCGACGCCACGCTCGCTGGCCTACGTAGTCTCGGAGCATGTCGAACTCGACCCCACCAGGGCCGGCGTTGACTGGGCGGCTGACGACTACCGCCGTCTCTTCCCGCACCCGAAGCGCGCCGTCGCCGCCACGATCAACTTCGCCGGCGAGGGCAACGTCGTCACCGTCGGCGTCTCACCGGAGCGGCCGAAGCAGGACCCGTACTGCGACGATGGCCACTGCGCCAACCTCGGCGGAGGCGTCACGCTCACGTGGGATGAGCTCACGCCGCAGGAAGACCCCGGGCTCATCGTCGTGATCGCCGAGCTGGACGACCACTCGCTCGTGTTGCGCTACTCCGGCGCCGAGATCACCGGCGACCCTCGCGACCTAGACCTCCCCGTCCCAGTCGACATGATGGTAGACATCGCCACCGACCCACGTCTCGCCCCCACAACGTCGCCGGAGGCGATCGAGGGTGGTAAAGAGCTCGGCTACTGGCTCGAAGGAGTCCAGGTCATCTGACGTTCGGCCGAACGGATGGTGCACGCTCATCGGCACGATCGCGCGCTCGGCACAACCGCGCGGACTGCGGCAGATCCGGGCGAGCGTAGCCGCCCTCAACGCGGCAGACGGGACGTCACGACTGACGGCCCTGACGTCTAATGCTCGGCCCTTCATTGCCGGTCCTGCTGGGGCCCGGCGGTGACGAGCAGGGCGACGAGGGTCGCTGCAACCAGCAGCGCTACGCCGCCGGCCAGGTACGCGGTGCCGTACCCGTGCGCGAGCGCCTTTGCGGGGCTGGGCCCGTGGTCTGCTGCGGCGATGGTCGCGGCGGTCGTCAGTAGGGCGAGGCCGAGGGCTGCGCCGATCTGCTGGGCGGTGTTCAGCAGGGCGGAGGCCACTCCGGTCTCCTGTTCGGCGACGCCGTGGACAACGGTCAGGGTCATCGGCACGAACGCGAGCCCGAGCCCTGCAGAGGTGAGGAAGATCGGTGCCATCAGGTGTGTCCAGTACCCGGAGCTGGCCTCGAGGGTGCAGAGCCAGAACATGCCGCCGGCGGCGAGCAGCAGCCCGGGTGCCGCGACCGCGCGGGGCGAGAGCTTCTCGACGAGCTTGGAGGCGGCGGCGGAGGCGAGGATGATGCCGACCCCGAACGGGAGGGCGGCTGCGCCGGCGCGCAGGGGTCCGAAGGCGAGGACCTGCTGCATGAACAAGGTGGCGAGGTAGAAGGTGCCCATGAGCCCGGCGCCGACGAACAGCACGACGACGTAGGCGCCGGTGCGGTTGCGGTCGGTGAGCAGGCGCAGCGGCAGCAGCGGATGGGCGCTGCGGGCCTGGGAGGCCACGAACGCGACGAGGAGGACGACGGCGGCCGCGAACGCGGTCAGCGTGGTCGTGTCGGCCCAGCCGTGCTCACCGCCGCGGGTCAGTCCGTAGGCGAGCGCGGCGACACCGCCGGTGCCGGTGACGGCGCCGAAGGTGTCGAGGCGGCCCGTGCGGCGTTCGTCGTCGACGAGCACCTTGGTGCCGGCCAGCACCGCGAGCCCGATCGGGAGGTTGATGAGCAGCACCCACCGCCACGACAGCGCGCCGGTGAGCAACCCGCCGAGCAGGACGCCACCGGTGATGCCGAGCGCGGACATCGCCCCGTACACCCCCATCGCCTGGTTGCGGAGCTTCCCGGCCGGGAACGTGGTCGCGACCAGGGCTAGCGCGTTCGGTGCGGCCAGGGCGGCGCCGATGCCCTGGAGCCCGCGGGCGCTGATCAGCAGCTCGCCGTTGGGGGCGAGGCCGCCGAGCACCGACGCGGCGGTGAACACGACCATACCGATGCGCAGCACCCGGCGGCGGCCGTACAGGTCGCCGACCCGGCCACCGAAGAGCAGCAGCCCGCCGAAGGCGAGCACGTAGGCGTTGATCACCCATGGCAGGGCTGAGTCGGAGAGGCCGAGGTCTGCCTGGATGCTGGGCAGCGCGACGTTCGCGACGGTGTCGTCGAGCACCAGCATCAGCTGGGCGGTCGCGATCACCAGCAGCGCGAGCCCGAGCGGGCGTCGGGTGGTCGTGGCCGGGGGTGCGGCCCCGCCGGGTGCGGCAGGGGTTTCGAGGTGCGACACGTTCGTTCCTTTCAGGGAGGGCGCCAAGCTAGGTACGGGTGGGGGGTATCTGTGCCGGCCTCATTGGTACCCCGTTGGGGTATCCAAGGCAAGTCACTGGTCAGGTGTGCTGAATTACAGCGCACCGCCGCAACTTGCGCTTGACGAAATACCCCTAGGGGGTACCGTGTTGATCGAGTGACCACCTGAGGAGGACCCGTGAGTTCGACCGAGACCCACACCATGGCTGGCTACATCAGCGACAAGGACGCGCTGCTCGCGCGGCTGCGCCGCATCGAGGGTCAGGTCCGCGGCCTGCAGCGCCAGGTCGAGAACGAGACCTACTGCATCGACGTGCTGACCCAGGTCAGCGCGACCACCAAGGCTCTGCAGTCGGTGGCGCTGCTGCTGCTCGACGACCACCTCGGCCACTGCCTCGCGCATGCCACCGACCCCGAGGACCGCGACCGCAAGGTCACCGAGGCCTCCGAGGCCATCGCCCGGATGGTCCGCTCCTAAGCCCTCAGGCCAACGCGAACCCCCAGCATCCCATTTCCCCCTGAAGCCGAAGGACGGCCACACGATGACGAACGCCCCCGAGACCACCGCCTGGACCCTGCCGCTGCTGAACACCGACTCGGCCACGGGCGCCGCGAACGACGCCCAGGGCGGCGGCTGCGGCTGCGGGGGCTGCGGCTGCGGCACCACCACTACAGACACCACCTCGAACGAGACCACCAGTCAGAGCACCAGCGCGACCACCAGTGAGCCCGCTGCGAGCACCGCGAAGGAGAACGACGTGACCACCTCGACCTACACGCAGAGCTACCCGGTGACCGGCATGACCTGCGGCCACTGCGTCGCCTCGGTCACCGAAGAGCTCGAGGAGCTCGCCGGTGTCCGTGAGGTGAGCGTCGACCTCGTCGCCGGCGGCACCTCCACGGTCACCGTGACCAGCGACCAGCCGCTCACCGACGACGCCGTCCAGGACGCCGTCGCCGAGGCCGGCTACCAGCTCGCATGAGCACCTCGACCCGCACCGGCGCCGGTACCGCGACGAAGGTCGCCGGGTTCGCGGTAGTCCTCGCCGTCGTGTTCGGCGGCGCGTGGGCCGCAGGTGCCCAGGTCGGTCCCATCGGAACGACCGCCGAGGCAGACAACGCAACTCACAGCAGCGGGCACAGCAGCGGTGACAGCGCCGGCGCCGACACCCACCGCTCGGAGCAGCCTGAGCAGGCTAAGCAGCAGGAGGACGACATGAGCAACACCGCGACCACCGGCAGCGCCACGCTGCCTGGTCTGGCGGTCGCCGGAGACGGCTACCGCCTAGTGCTCACCGACACCACGGTCGAGCCTGGCATCCAACCGGTCGCGTTCAGCATCGAGGGCCCCAACGGGCAGCCGGTGACCGAGTTCCATGTCGAGCACGAGAAGCAGCTGCACCTGATCGTGGTGCGCCGCGACCACGCCGGCTTCCAGCACCTCCACCCGACCTTGGATGAGACGACCGGGACCTGGACCGCCGATGCGGAGCTCACCGCGGGCAACTGGCGTGTCTTCGCCGACTTCACCGCCACCGGCGGACCCGCGCTGGTGCTGGGCGCCGATCTCCTCGTCCCCGGCGAGGTCGAGGCGCCGGCCACCGCCGAGGAGACCCGCTCCGACGTCGTGGACGGCTACACCGTCACCGTCGACGGCGCCCTGGCGCCGGGTGAGCACTCCGCGCTCACGCTGCGGGTGAGCAAGGACGGCGCACCGGTCACCGACCTGCAGCCCTACCTCGGCGCCTACGGCCACCTGGTCGCGCTCCGCGAAGGGGATCTGGCCTACCTGCACGTCCACCCCGGCGGTGAGCCCGGAGACGGCGAGACCCAGCCGGGCCCGGAGATCGCGTTCGGCGCCGAAGTGCCGAGCACCGGGCGCTACCACCTCTACCTCGACTTCCAGCACGACGACGTGGTCCGCACCGCCCATCTGATCCTAGACGCCGGCCGGGTCGTCAGCAGCGACACCGAGGCGAGCTCGGACAGCGGCCACGGCGACACCGACCACACCCACTGACCACGTCCCATCCACGGCGAACCGCCCACCAGGAGCACCCGATGAGCTCGACCACCGAGCCGACCACCGAGCAGACCACCCCACCCGCCAGTCAGCAGCACACCAACGAGAACGTCGAGCTGCTGCTGACCGGGATGACCTGCGCCTCGTGCGCCAACCGCATCGAACGGAAGCTGAACAAGCTCGACGGGGTCTCCGCGACGGTGAACTACGCCACCGAGAAGGCGAAGGTCAGCTACGACCCGGACGGTGCCGGCGTCACCACCGAGGACCTCATCGCCGCGGTCGCCGCCGCCGGGTACACCGCCACCCTCCCGACGCCTCCCCGCCGGCCCGCGGCCAGCGACGCGGGTCAGGAGACGGCGGAGGTGCCGGACGCCCACGAGGCGGCGGTCCGGTCGCTGCGGCAGCGGCTGCTGATCTCGACGCTCCTCACCGTCCCGGTGATCGCGATGGCGATGGTCCCTGCCTGGCAGTTCACCTACTGGCAGTGGCTCTCGCTCACCTTCGCCGCACCCGTCGTGGGGTGGGGGGCGTGGCCGTTCCACAAGGCGGCCTGGACGAACCTGCGGCACGGCACCTCGACGATGGACACCCTGGTCTCGATGGGCACCCTGGCGGCGTTCGGCTGGTCGCTGTACGCACTGTTCCTCGGCGCCGCCGGCGAACCAGGGATGACGCACCCGTTCGAGCTCACCATCGAGCGGATGAGCGGCACCGGCAACATCTACCTCGAGGCCGCCGCCGGCGTCACCACCTTCATCCTCGCCGGCCGCTACTTCGAGGCCCGGTCCAAGCGACAGGCCGGCGCGGCGCTCCGGGCGCTGCTCGACATGGGCGCCAAGGAAGTCGCCGTGCTCCGCGACGGCCCCACCGGGCCGGTCGAGCACCGCATCGGCGTCGACGAGCTCACGGTCGGTGACCTCTTCGTGGTCCGCCCGGGTGAGAAGGTCGCCACCGACGGTGTCATCACCGACGGCACCTCCGCGGTCGACGCCTCCATGCTCACCGGTGAGTCGGTCCCGGTCGAGGTCGGCCCCGGTGACAGCGTCGTCGGCGCCACCGTGAACGCCGGCGGACGGCTGGTCGTGCGCGCCACCCGCGTCGGTGCCGACACCCAGCTCGCCCAGATGGCTCGGCTCGTCGAGGACGCCCAGAACGGCAAGGCCGCCGCCCAGCGGCTCGCCGACCGCATCTCCGGCATCTTCGTCCCGATCGTGATCGCACTGGCCGCCGGAACCCTCGGGTTCTGGCTCGGCACCGGCGCCGACGCCACCGCCGCGTTCACCGCCGCTGTCGCGGTGCTCATCATCGCCTGCCCCTGCGCGCTCGGCCTCGCGACGCCGACCGCGCTGATGGTCGGCACCGGTCGCGGCGCCCAGCTCGGCATCCTCATCAATGGCCCCGAGGTCCTCGAGCAGACCCGTCGGGTCGACACCATCGTGCTCGACAAGACCGGCACCGTCACCACCGGCCAGATGACGCTGACCGACGTCGTCCCCGCTGCCGGCGAGGACGCCGACGAGGTGGTTCGGCTCGCCGGGGCGCTCGAGGACGCCTCCGAGCACCCGATCGCCCGCGCTATCGCCGACGCCGCCCGCTCCGGGCACGGTTCCCTGCCGACGACCGAAGGGTTCGCCAACGTCGAGGGGCTCGGCGTCCAAGGTGTCGTCGACGGTCACGCGGTCCTCGTGGGACGTCCGCAGCTGCTCGCCGAGTGGTCCCAGCACCTCACTCCCGACCTCGAGCAGGCCCTCGCCGACGCCCAGGCCGCCGGCGGCACCGCGGTCGCGGTCGGCTGGGACGGTCAGGCCCGTGGCGTACTCGTGGTCACCGACAAGGTCAAGGACACCTCCGCCGAGGCCATCGCTCAGCTGCGTCAGCTCGGGCTGCGGCCGATGCTGCTCACTGGCGACAACGCCGCGGTCGCGAACACCGTCGCCGCCCAGGTCGGCATCGACGCCGGTGACGTCATCGCCGACGTGTTGCCGGCCGGGAAGGTCGACGTCGTCAAGCAGCTCCAGTCCGAGGGCCGGGTCGTCGCGATGGTCGGCGACGGCGTGAACGACGCCGCCGCGCTCGCGCAGGCCGACCTGGGGTTGGCGATGGGCACCGGCACCGACGTGGCCATTGAAGCCAGCGACCTCACCCTGGTGCGGGGCGACCTGCGGGTGGCGGCCGACGCGATTCGGCTCTCGCGCCGCACGCTCGGCACGATCAAGGGCAACCTGTTCTGGGCGTTCGGGTACAACGTCGCCGCTCTGCCCTTGGCGGCTGCCGGGCTGCTGAACCCGATGCTCGCCGGGGCCGCGATGGCGTTCTCCTCGGTGTTCGTCGTGGCCAACAGCCTCCGCCTACGCCGTTTCCGGTCGGCGGTACCCACAGCCCGCTCGTGAATCAGGCGCCGGCGGACGAGACTCGACGTGTGTAGCGGGGGTCCTTGTCGGCGAGGCAACTCGGCTGCGACGACTGTGGCGCGCCGACGTCACTTCTGGGGTAGTGAGAATCGCTGCCGATACGACGTCGGGGTGGTCGCGTAGGTGGCGACGAAGTTCTGCCTGAACGTGACCACGCTGCTGAAACCACAGGCGGAAGCGATGCGGCCGACAGACAGAGTCGTCGTCTCAAGCAGGCGCCGCGCTTCGTCGAGGCGCCGGGCCAAAACCCAACGCGCAGGGGTTGTCCCCGTGACCTCGGCGAATCGGCGGGTGAAGTTGCGCCGGCTCATCCGTGCGTGGGCCGCGAGGTTATCGACGGTGAGCGGTTCGTCGAGGTGGGCCAGTGCCCAGTCGATGATCGGGCCCAGGTGCCCAACGCCGCCTGGCTGGGGCATCGGGCGGTCGACGAACTGTGCCTGGTCGCCGTCACGGTGCGGAGCGACCACGAGGTTGCGCGCGACGGTAGCGGCGGCGGCAGAGCCAAGGTGGGAACGAACGATGTGCAGGCAGGCATCGATCGCCGAAGCTGTGCCGGCTGAGGTGAGGACATCGCCGTGGTCGACGTAGAGCGCGGCTGCGCTGACCTTCACCTCGGGGCGTCGGCGTGCGAGCTGCTCCGCCGCGCCCCAGTGCGTGACGACGCCGCGGCCATCCAGCAGCCCGGTGTCGACGACCGGGAAGGCACCCAGACATAGGCCCGCAATGCGGCTCCCGCGTGCCTGCGCGGCGCGGATGCTGTTGGCCAGGGCGTCGTGCGTGGCGGGCAGGTCGGTCGGCCAGGACGGCAGCACCACCAGGTCGGCGTCATCGACCGCGTCGGGGCCGCTGACGTCCTCCACCCGCGGACCTTCGACGGTCCGGATGCCGCGGCCGTCCTGAGTCCACACCACCGGGTCCCACCCCGTGGCCAGGCCCTGCCGGCCGACCTCACCGAAGACCAGCAAGGGGGCAGCGAGATGGAACATCGTGATGCCGTCGAAGGCGTACACAGCGATCCGCATGGTTGGCCCGATTTCATCGAATGAGGTCGTTCGCGCCACTCACGATAGCCCGGTCGGCCAGGGCAGGCTGAATCGGAAGCCTTCGTCACCCCCAAAGGAGAAAGCCATGACCGCTCCCCGCCGAGCACTCATCGTCGTCGACGTCCAGCAGGAGTACTTCAACGGGATCCTGCAGATCCAGGCCCCGTTGCGCGAGAAGACGCTCGCCAACATCGTGTCCGCCCTCGAGGTCGCCCAGCAGCAGGGGCTGCCCGTGGTCGTGGTACAGCACGAGCTCCCGCAGGGTGCACCGGTCTTCGCCATGGACAGCGAGAGCTGGTCGCTGCACCCCGAGATCGAGCAGCGCCTGAACCCGTCTTGGAAGCGGGTCACCAAGGCTAAGGGCAGCGTCTTCGCCGGCACCGATGTCGCCCAGTGGCTGGCCGAGCAGGACATCGACACCATCACGATCGTCGGGTATATGACCAACAACTGCGACATCGCCACGGCCGTGGGTGCTGAGGAGCTCGGCCTAGCCGCCGAGATCCTCTCCGACGCCACCGGCGCCATCCATCTGGCGAATGAGGCCGGCAAGGTGTCCGCGGACCAGCTGCACGAGACCCTTCTCGTGCTTCTGCACTCCAACTTTGCCGCCGTCGCAACCACCGAGGCCTGGACGGCCGCCGTCACCGCCGGTGAAGCCCTCCCCAAGAGCGACCTGGGCACCTCCGCTATGCAAGGCCGCGCCGCCTTCGGGGCCTGACCGACAACAGGGCGACGGGCTTCTCGCACGTCCCAGCCCGGGGACTCCCATTTACCCGACCATGCTCATCCAAGGCGTGGCCTGGAGCGAGCCGCCGTCGGATTATCGACGTACGAATGACGGCATCCCCGGGTGAGCGGTCATTGGCACGACCGGACGGCCGTTCAGGTCCCTGAGGCCATGTAAGCAGCGAGGATGTAGTTCGGGTGTCTGTCCAGGTTCTTGCGGGCCCGGTCGTAGCGCATGGTGGTGCGCGGGTCGGCGTGCCGTGCGGCGATCTGAACATCACGCAGGTCGACGCCGGCGTCGAGCATGGTGTGACGAAGGTGTGCCGAAGCATGTGTGGATGCATGCGCGGGAGCTTTACCCCGGCGTCCTTGGCGAGTCGACGGAGCCTCCGCGTGGCGCAGTGACGGTCCATGCGGGTGCCGCGGCGAGTGAGCAAGACCGGGCCGGCGGGCCGGTCGTCGATGGCACGCTCAATCGCGCGGCCGACCGGCGGGAGCGGCACAAGCACAACCTTGTCGCCCTTGCCGCGGACCCGCAGCACGCGGTGACCATGCTCCTCGCCAAGGTCCTCGATGTTGCTGCCGGTGGCCTCGAAGATTCGTAGCCCCAGCAGGCCGAGCATGGTGACCAGTGCGAAGTCGCAGCGATACGTCGAGTCCTTAGCGGCGGTCAGCAATGCCTCGAACTGCAGGTGGGTCAGTCCTAGCGTGGGGGACTCGGCGGGCACGTTGGGCCGACGAACGTACTCGGCTGGTGAGTGCTCGAGCACCGCGTCGATGACGCATGTGCGGTAGAAGCCGGCGACCACAGACAGGCGGCGCGACACCGTCGATGGCCGGTACTGCCGCACTTCTTGCAGCCACCGCAGGTAGATCTCGATGTGCGGCCGAGTGGCGGCCAGCGGATCCAGGCCTCGCGATTCGCACCAGGTGAGGTAGCCGCGCAGGTCGGACTCGGTGTGAATGCGTGACTGCCCCTTGAAGCGCGCAAGGTATGCGGCCACGGCCAACCGGCGGACGTGGGAGGTGGTGACGACGACACCGGAGACGGCCGGGCCCGGTTGCGAGTTCTCCATCGCTTCAGTGCTCCGCTACTACAGCGCTGAGTCAATCCCCGCGTGGTTCACCATGTGCGGCACGTGCGGCACGTGCGGCATGTGCGGACATCGCAGTGCTTCGGGGCGCAGCTGTTGGGTGCTCTCAACTAGGTTCGGCTCAGGCGTCGGGAACGGTTCGGACGGGTGCCGCCCAGGACGCAAGCAGATGAAGTCTTTCGGCGGACGGGGAGCCGGGCTCTGCGGTGTAAATGAAGATGGTCAGCCCGGGTTCGGCGGTCATGGCGAGCTCTTCGTAGGCCAGGGCGAGCTCCCCGACGACGGGGTGGTTGAAGCGCTTGGTCCCGGTGCCGTGGGTTCGGACGTTGTGGTCGGCCCAGAGCCTGCGGAAGGTCTCGCTGCGCGTGGAGAGCTCACCGACGAGGTCCTGCAGTCCGCGGTCGTGGGGGTCCCGACCCGCGTCCGTGCGCATGATGCCGACGCACATCGCGGCGAACAGGTCCCAGTCGGGGTAGAAGTCGCGGGAAGCGGGGTCGAGGAACTGGAACCGGGCCAGGTTGGGCAGACGCCCGCCGTTGCCGATCACGGGCGAGTAGAACGCCCGGCCGAGACTGTTGGTGGCCAGGATGTTCTGGTGAGCATCTCTCACGAACGCGACGCCGCCGGTGATGGCCTCCAACGCCCAGCGCAAACTGGGTCGTGCGGCGGCCTTGCCCGGCGTACGACGCCGGGGGCGGCCCGATGTCGGGATGCCGTCGGCGGCCCGGGCGAGGTCGAACAGGTGAGCGGTCTCGGTCTCGTCGAGCTGCAATGCCCGTGCGAGCGCGTCGAGGACGCCCGTCGACGCGCCGGCGATCTGCCCCCGCTCGAGACGGGCGTAGTACTCGACGCTGAGTCCGGCGACGGCCGCGACTTCGCTGCGCCGCAGCCCCGGCACGCGCCGGGTGCCGACCGCCGGGAGGCCGACCTGGTCGGGGGTGAGGCGGGCGCGGCGAGTGGTGAGGAACTCACGGACCTCTGCTCGGTTGTCCACGTCGTCGAGGGTATGCCGCTACCGCATCGTGTCCGAGCGCCCAGGGGTGCCCTGTCGGTGCACCCATCAACAGGGACTCCCGCCGTGCGGAAACGGCGCGTTGACTCGAGCTCGCGGGCCCCCTGGTCCGCGCCGTGCGGCAGTCGCCCGCGAACCCGAACAACGAAGTGGAGCATCAGCCATGCGTGGAGTTGTCATGCACGCCCCCGGTGACGTGCGCGTCGAGGACCGCGAAGACCCGCGGATCATCGAGCCGACCAACGCCATCATCCGCCTGACCGCGACCTGCATATGCGGGTCCGACCTCTGGCCCTACCGCGGCGTCGAGCCCGTCGACCACACCCTGATGGGCCACGAGTACGTCGGCGTCGTCGAGGAGATCGGGGCTGACGTGAAGACGCTCAAGCCGGGCGACTTCGTCGTCGGCTCCTTCGTCATCTCCGACAACACCTGCGAGATCTGCCAGGCCGGCTTCCAGTCCAAGTGCGTGCACGCCGAGTTCGTCCACGCCGGCATCGGCACCCAAGCCGAGAAGGCACGCATCCCGCACGCGGACGGCACCCTGGTCGCCACGCCCGGCCAGCCTGACGACGATCTCATCCCATCGCTGCTGGCCGCCTCCGACGTGCTGGGCACCGGTTGGTTCGCCGCCGACGCCGCCCAGGCCGGCCCCGGCAAGACCGTTGCGGTCGTCGGTGACGGCGCCGTCGGTCTCATGGCGATCCTCGCCGCCAAGCAGCTCGGCGCGGAGCGGATCATCGCCATGTCACGCCACCCCGAACGCCAGGAGCTCGCCCGCTTCTACGGAGCCACCGACATCGTCACCGAGCGCGGCGACGAGGGCGTGGCCAAGATCCGCCAGCTCACCGGCGGGCTCGGTGCCCACTCGGTGGTCGAGGCCGTCGGCACCCAGGAGTCCTTCATGCAGGCCGTCGGCGCGACCCGCGGCGGTGGTCACCTCGGCTACGTCGGCGTCAACCACGACGTGCAGATCCCGGGGACCCAGCTCTTCTTCGCCGGCATCCACGCACTCGGCGGACCCGCCCCCGTGCGGCGCTACCTGCCCGACCTCGTCCAGCTCATCTGGGACCGCAAGATCGACCCCGGCAAGGTCTTCGACCTCACCCTGCCGCTCGAGCGGGCCGCCGAGGGCTACCAGGCCATGGACCAGCGCACCGCCATCAAGGTCCTGCTCACCGTCTGAGTCCGATGCCCCTCAGGAGAACGAGGCTGACCGCAGTGCCCACGGTCATCCTGACCGCGCTGCTCGGCGCCGGATGTGGCAACGCCGTCGAGACCAGCGACGACCAGGTCGCTGCCGACCCCGAGTCGACCACCCACTCAACCCCGCCGCCGACACCCTCACGCAGCCCCGCGGGCAACGCGGCAGGCGAGCCGGCCGAGAGCCAGGAGAACCGCATGAACATCCAGATCACCATCGGCGACCAGACCTTCACCGCCGAGCTGCAGGACAGCCCCACGACACACGACCTCCTCGCGCAGCTCCCCCTCACCGTCGAGATGGTTGACCACGGCGGCGTCGAGAAGACCGGCCCCCTGCCGGGTCCGCTGTCGCTGGAAGGCCAGCCCGAGGGCGCCGACCCGGACGGGGGGCACGTGGGCTACTACGCCCCCGGCAACGACCTCGTCCTGTACTACGGCGACCAGTCCTACTTCCCCGGCATCGTCACCCTCGGACGAATGGACGGGGACGCCGCCGAGCGGATCGCGGACATGGACGGTTCGCTCACTGCCACCATCGAGGCACGGTGACCGCGATGCAGCTGCAGGACTTCCTCGCCCACGTGAACAGCGGCGCCACCGTCGAGGGCGGCTCCGAGCAGCACCGTTTCATGCACGAGGCCGCCCAAGACGCGTTTCGGATCACCGCCCAGATCAACGACGGGCACCGCACGCCCGAAGAGGTCCGCGCCCTGCTCGCAGAGCTCACCGGCAAGCCGATCGACGACTCGGTCGTCGTCTTCCCGCCGTTCCACACCGAGTTCGGCAAGAACCTCACCCTGGGCCGAGGCGTCTTCATCAACCTCGGCTGCCGCTTCCAGGACACCGGCGGCATCACCATCGGCGACGGCACCCTCATCGGCCACGGCAGCATGCTGACCACCCTCAACCACCACGTCGACCCCGAACGGCGAGCCGACATGATTCCCGCCTCCATCCGAATCGGCCGCAAGGTGTGGCTTGGAGCCGCCGTCACCGTCGTCCCCGGTGTCACCATCGGCGACGGTGCAATCGTGGGCGCCGGCGCCGTCGTGACCAAGGACGTCCCGGCCAACGCCATCGTCGCCGGCGTCCCAGCCAAGCTCATCCGCACGACCGGCTTCGAGGCCCAACCTGACTGACGGGGCTGCCCGCACATCGGTTACATGTGCGCGCTCTACGCGGCAGATCCGGGCGAGCGTAGCCGCCCTCAACGCGGCAGATGAGGACGTTCGCTTCTACGGACCGCGGACGAACCGGATCGTCTGGGCGGCCTGTTCCTCGCTGATGCCGGCTTGAGCCGCGGCGTCGCGTAGGCGTTCTCGGGCGGTGGTCATGGTCACGCCCTGGCTCTCGGCGATGATGCCGAGCGCGATGTTGATGTCGCCGAGTGCCCGCACCCTGCCGGGTGCCTCCGCGGCTTGCTTCTTGGTTCGGAAGGAGAGGTCGGCGTTGGCGATCGCGAGCGCTGCGTCGGTCCCGATGGCGTCGGCCAGTTGTTCGTGTCGGCCGGTGAAGGCGTCAAGGGTGGCGGCGTACAAGTTCACGCCGCCCATCACCCGGTCGGCGTCCATGATTGGGAGCGAGAGGCTGCTGGCCACCCCCAAGGCGCCGCTGGCCTGGGCGTACATCTGCCAGCGGTGCTCGTCGAACAGGTCGTCGATGTTCACGTCCAGGGGTTCTTTGCGGTCGAGGTCTGCGACGCACGGACCGCCGTCGAGGTACTGGACCGCGTCGAGGGCGGCGATCTGCTCTGCGCTGGCGACCAGGGTCAAGGTGATGCCGTCCTCGATCACGGCGAGGCTCAACCCGATCAGCTCGGGCACGATCGCACGGACGCGGGCGGCCATTGCGTGCAGCTCGATGCCCAACGACACCTCGCCGTGACGGGCAAGCTCTCGAAGAGCCTCGACGGTCTCCGGCGTCGGCTTCATGACCATCACCCTCCTTCCGGGTGCGAAGTGCTAGGCGCGGTGGCGCTCGGAGACCAACGCCTCGGCAACCTCGCGCAGCTTGACGTTGCCGTGCGAGGAGGCGCGGACCAGGAAGGCGAAGGCGCGGTCCTCGCTGATGTCGTAGCGCTCCATCAAGATGCCCAGCGCCTGGCCGATCACCTTGCGTGACTGCAGCGCCTCGTTCAGCTGCTCGCGCTGGGTGGCGTTGCCCAAGGCGATGGCGGCGTGGGTGGCGAACAGCTTGGCGGCCGCCTCCGCCTCGGGATCGAGGTCCTCGGAGGTCGTTGAGTACAGGTTCAGACCCGCGACCGCCGTGCCACGGTGATCGAGGTGGAGACTGATCCCCAGCTGTGCCTTGACGCCTAGTCCGACGGCTTCGGGAATGTAGCGCGGCCAGCGCTGGTCATGACGCAGCCGTGGTGCCGCGATCACGTCGCTGTGGCGCAGCGAGTCGACGCACGGCCCTTCGGACAGGTCGTACTGGAGTTGGTCGAGCCGCGGCACCAGGTCACCGGTGAACGCACGGGTCTCGGGAGTGCCGTTCTTGCGCATGATCGACACGCCTACCTGGTCGAAGCCGGGGACCGAGTGGGTCGCCGCTTCGGTGATGGCCTGCAACGTCTCGTCGAGGCTCTGCGGCTCATTGATGGTGCGAGCGGCAAGCGCGATCGCCTGCCCAACGTCAGATCGGGGGTTCAAGGGGTGCTCCGTATGCCTTGGTGATGACAGGCACACAGAGAGGCGCTTCCGACACGGAACGCTGCAAACCCATCGCGGGCCGCCTCTGCTGAACGGCTCGCTGTACCTGCACCCTACAACGCCGCGACGGAACGGTTGCGATCGCGCAGGTGGGTCGGGTGTTCCCCACGGCCCCACGCACCGACCTGCGCGAAGCCCGGCAAGCCCGGTCAGGGACCATTCGCTATTCCGACTATTTGCACGTACTGTCGTCAGAAGCGGACCGCTCAGAAGGCGCCAACGGCGACTCGTCAGGTCCGCTGGGTCCAAACTCAGGGCCCAGCGGACCGACCTCAGCCCCGCACCTGGTCCGCTCACGGGTGCGGGGCTTACGTCTGCCCCTCGAACAACTCGCTCATCTCGGCATGTCAGTGCATCCGTCGTCTAGAGACGTTCGCTGCGCTCGCTCCTCAACCATCGAGTCTCGTGCGCCTGCCGCCACTTCGGGTGGCGACGCCCTGGAGCTACTGGGCAGCCGGAGCGCCGACGGCCCCGAGGACCTCCGCAGGGCGGGCGTTGGTTCGATCGTCAAGAGGACCGCTGACATTCCCGACGGCGTCAGAGTCGCGTCCGGCAGCTCACCAGTCGACGGCGATGTACTTCGACTCCATGTAGTCGAGCATCCCGTCGTGGCCGCCCTCACGGCCGATGCCGCTCTGCTTGGTGCCGCCGAAGGGCGCCGCCGGGTCGGAGACCAGGCCACGGTTGAGCCCCACCATCCCGGAGTCGAGCCGCTCGCTGACGCGCAGCCCCCGGGCCAGGTCGCCGGTGTAGACGTAGGAGACCAGGCCGTACTCCGTGTCGTTCGCCATCCGGACCGCCTCGTCCTCGGTCTCGAACGTCACCACGGGCGCTACCGGGCCGAAGATCTCCTCGCGCAGGATCGCCGACCCGGGCTCGACGTCGAGCAGCACCGTCGGCGCGTAGTAGAAGCCGGCGCCCTCGCCGCGGGAGCCGCCGACGACTGCCTTCGCTCCTGACGAGACCGCGCCTTGCACCAGCTCGTCGACCTTGGAGACGGTGTCCTCGTTGACGAGCGGTCCGACCTGGGTGCCCTCCTCCAGCCCCGGCCCCACCCGCAGCGCGCGCATCCGCTCCGCGAACCGCTGGGAGAACTCCTCCGCCACCGACGCCTCGACGTAGAACCGGTTGGCCGCCGTGCAGGCCTCCCCACCGTTGCGCATCTTGGCGATCATCGCGCCATCGACCGCGGCGTCGAGGTCGGCGTCCGCGAAGACCA
This sequence comes from Nocardioides caldifontis, assembly GCF_008087345.1. GTDB lineage: Bacteria > Actinomycetota > Actinomycetes > Propionibacteriales > Nocardioidaceae > Marmoricola_A > Marmoricola_A caldifontis. The sequence goes on from NZ_ML701735.1 coordinate 369,374, forward strand.
GGAACGGCGCGTTGCCGCCGAGCTCCATCGAGCAGTTGACCACCTGGTCGGCGGCCTCGGCGAGCAGGACCCGACCGACCTCCGTGCTGCCGGTGAAGGAGAGCTTGCGGACGCGCGGGTCGTGGAGCATCGCGGAGACGACCGCACCCGAGCGCCGTGCCGGGAGCACGTTCACGACACCTGCGGGGACGCCGGCCTCCTCGAGGATCGCGGCCATCGCCAGCGCGGTCAGCGGGGTGTCGCTGGCCGGCTTGAGCACGACGGTGCAGCCGGCGGCGAGCGCCGGACCGATCTTGCGGGTGGCCATCGCCGCCGGGAAGTTCCACGGCGTGACGAGCACGGCGATCCCGACCGGCTGCTGCAGCACGAGGATCCGGTTGGTCCCCGAGGGTGCGGTCTGCACGCTCCCCTGGGCCCGCACGGCCTCCTCGGCGTACCAGCGGAAGAACTCGGCGGCGTACGCGACCTCGCCGCGGGCGTCGGTGAGCGCCTTGCCGTTCTCGCGGGTGACGAGGCGTGCGAGCTCCTCGGAGCGCGCGGTCATCAGCTCCCAGGCCTTCCGCAAGATCTCGGCGCGCTGCCGCGGCGCGGTCGCCGCCCATCCCTCTGCGGCGCGCTCGGCGGCGTCGACGCAGGCGACCGCGTCCTCGACCGTGCCGTTCGCGACCGAGGCGATCACCTCGCCGTTCGAGGGGTCGAGCACGTCGAAGCGGCCGCCGTCGGACGCGCCGACCCAGCTGCCGCCGATGTAGAGGTCGGTGGGAGCGTCGTCTGCCATCGGGTGAACCTCCATGCCGGGAAGGGGCGGATCAGTAGGGGTTGGTGACCATCAGCTCATGCGACGGGAACAGCGTGAGGATGCGGGGTCCGTCGGGGGTCACCACGACCTCCTCCTCGAGCCGGGCCGCGGAGAACCCGTCGTCGGCCGGGCAGTAGGTCTCCAGCGCGAACACCATGCCGGCCTTGAGCTCGATGGGCTCCTTCATGCTGTTGAGCCGCGAGATGATCGGGCGCTCGTGGAGCCCCAGTCCGAGCCCGTGGCCGAACTGCAGCCCGAAGGCCGCCATCTCGTTGTCGAAGCCGAAGTCCTGCGCCTTGGGCCAGACCGCGGCGACCTGGTCGGTGCCGACGCCGGGCTTGATCATGTCGATCGCGGCCATCATCCACTCGTGCGCCTTGGTGTAGGCGTCGCGCTGGCTCTGCGTCGCGCTGCCGACACTGAACGTGCGGTAGTAGCAGGTCCGGTAGCCGTTGAACGAGTGGATGATGTCGAAGAACGCCTGGTCGCCCGGACGGATCAACCTGTCGGTGAAATTGTGCGGGTGAGGATTGCACCGCTCGCCCGAGATAGCGTTGACGGCCTCGACCTGGTCGGAACCCATCTCGTAGAGCCGCTTGTTGGCGAGCGCGACGATCTGGTTCTCCCGGATCCCCGGCTTCAGCACCTCGACGATGTCCTGGTAGACCCCGTCGACCATCGCGGCCGCCTGCGTGAGCAAGGTGATCTCGTCCTGGGACTTGATCTCACGCGCGTCGAGCATCAGCTGCTGGGCGTCGACGACCGTGAGCCCCTGCCGCTGCATCTCGAACAGGAACGGCGGCTCGACGATGTCCATGCCCACCGGCATCTCCGCGACGCCGGCGTCCTCGAGCAGCCCCTTGATCTCGCGCACCGCCGACTCCATCAGCCCCGCGCTCGGCGCCACCGCACCGCGCATCCCCAGCATCCCCGGGAGGCAGTTCTCGTCCGGGAGCCAGTTGGAGTAGAGCTTGTGGTGGCGCACCGCCGAGCCGAAGTCCCAGAGCCACGGGTCCTCGTCGGTCCTGGTGAGCAGCGCGTAGCGGGTCATCTTGTCCCCGAGCGCGCCGCCGATCCAAGTTTGCGTGGTGTACCGGATGTTGTAGAAGTCGAACAACAGGAACGCGCCGCACTCGCTGCCCTCCAGGGCCGCCCGGGCACGGCCGAGGCGGTACTGCCGCAGCCTCTCGAAGTCGACCCGCTCCTCGTAGTCGACCTGCATGTGCCCCGGCGCCGACAGGGGCCTCGCGCTGGACACGGTCAGACCGCCTCGTCCGCTGCGCCGAGGCCGTCGTCGACCTCGACGTTCTCCGGCTTGAGCTCGATCCCCGAGGCGGCGGCCTGGAGCTCGAGCAGGATCGCGAAGTCCTCGTCGACGCGGCCGCTGCCGATGCTGGCCTGCACGGCCTGTTGGGTCGCGGCGGCCACCGGCATCGGTACGTCGAGCTCGCGGGCCGCGGCCATGCCGAGGTCGAAGTCCTTACGCAGCAGGATCGGGGTGAACGTCGGGGTGAAGTCGAGGTTCACGAAGGCCGGCGACTTGTAGCGGGTGAACACCGAGCCCATCACCGAGTTGTTGAGGAACTCGAGGAACGCCGCCCGCGGGACGCCGCCCTTCTCGGCGAGCACCGTGATCTCCGCGAGCGACTGCGTGACGACGCCCAGCATCAGGTTGTGGCAGATCTTCACCAGCCGCGCCACGTCGCCCTCGCCGACGTAGGTGACCGACTTGCCGAGCGGCGTGAGCAGGTGCTCGACGTCGCGGTAGGTCTGCTCCGGCCCAGAGACGACGAGGCTGAGGCCACCGGCGCGGACGACCTTGCCGTTGCCGCTGACCGGCGCGGCAAGGAAGGCGACACCCCGTTCGTCGCAGGCCGCCCGCATCGCCTCGGAGGAGTCGGTCGACACCGTGGAGCAGTCGACCACCGTCGCGGGCACCTGCGACGGGTCGGCGAGCAGACCGCCCTCGCCGAGAAGCACCTGCTCGAGGTCGGCAGGGGTAGAGACCATCGTGAAGACCACGTCGAGTCCGCGCAGGTCGGCGATCGAGTCCGCGACGGCAGCGCCGTGCTCCGTCAGCGGTTCCGCCTTGGCCCGGGTGCGGTTCCAGGCGGTGAGGTCGACCCCGGCCTTCGCGAGCCGGGTCGCCATCGCGATGCCCATCCGGCCGGTCCCGATCCACCCGACCTTCAGCCGGGGGTGCGCGTTCTCAGTCATCTCTCCGCCTTTGCAATCGTTTGTAGTCAACCGTAGTCCCCCACGCGGAACCGAGTCAACGCGGGGTCAGCCTGGCCGCGAGCCAGTCCGCGGTGTAGGGCCGGTGCCACGGCGCGACGTTGGCGCACCCGTGGTTCCCGTCCTCCAGCATCAGCAGCTCGGTGGGGCCACCGGCGGAGTCGCGCATCAGCTCGGCGTGCTGCCAGGGGATCAGCCGGTCCTGCCGCCCGAAGACGATCAGCAGCGGCGCGGTGATCTGCTGGGCGACACCTTCGAGCGACAGCGTGTGCGCGATGCGGCGGGCGCCGGCGTCGTCGGCCGCGCGCGAGCGCACCTCGAACGTCTCCCGGGTCAGCTGCGGCAGCCCGTCCCAGCACGCCCCGAAGTCCCACGGGCCTGCCAGCGACACGCACGCCTTCACCCGGTCGCCCAGGGCCGCGGCGACGCGCGGGGCGTAGTAGCCGCCGAGGCTGACGCCCCACACCGCGACCCTCGAGCCGTCGAGCTCGGGCATGCCGTGCACGGCGTCGAGAATCGCCTCCGCCACCGGCGACCAGTCACCCCGGATCGGCAGGTCATACTCTGCCTCGCCCTGCCCCGGGCCGTCCACGCTGAGGGTGGCCATCCCCCTGGCCAGGAAGGTGTCCTCGGTCGAGCGCAGCTCCTCCTTGGTCGAGTCCAACCCGGAGAGCAGGACGACGACAGGGTGCGGCCCTTCCACCGGCGGCAGCCGCAGGACGCCCGCCAGAGCGGTCGACTCGAACGGGAGCTGCACCTTGCGTCCCGGCGGGTCGAGGTGCGGCAGCGCCGCGTCGAGGCAGGTGACGGCACGACGGTGCGCCTCGCGCATCTGCGCGACGTCCTCGACGAAGACGAACTTGGCGAAGTGGAAGTAGACCGCCGCCTGCGCGAGGTGCTGGCCCGCGGAGAGCGTCCGCCCCTGGTCGAGGGCGCGCCGGCCGAGCTCCTCGTGCTCGAGCCCGACCGCGCTCCAGGCGGAGCACCACTCGCTCCACCGGCGGATGCCGGAGGTGACCCGTTGGAAGTCGGAGACCGTCACACCGTTGGTCGTGAAGCGCGGGGCCCAGTTGCTGATCGCGGACGCGACCCGCTCGTCTTGGTCGATGACGATCCACCTCCCTGTCTGGCGCACTGAGTGCAATCGAGTGCAGCCTCCGGTGGTCTCGCTCGGCCTGTCAAGAGGGGCCGCTCCCCGGCGCCTCGGTCGGACACGGCCGGTTCTCATCTGCAATCGCTTGCAGTAGCATGCCGCGACCGGAGGAGGTCCCGTGGTCACCGAGCTCGTCGTGGGGTCGTTCACGAGGTCCGTGCTGCTCGCGACGGCAGCCCGGGCCGGAGCCCTCGAGGAGGTCGGACTCCGGGTGCGGGAGGTGCCGGTCGCTTCGTCGCCCGCCCAGTTCCGGTCCTTGCTGGACGGCGAGCTCGACGTGGCGCTCACCAGCCCGGACAACGTGATCGCCTACCGGTTCAGCCCGGGCAACCCGCTCGGGGCGACCGCCGACGTCGCCATCGTCTCCGCGGTCGACCGCGGGCTCGGCCTGGCGCTCTACGGCCGGCCGGGACTCGCCGCGGAGGGGTTGCGCGGAGCGACCGCCGGCGTCGACGTGCCGACCTCCGGCTTCGCGCTGGCGATGTACGCGCTGGCCGAGGCGCTCGGCGTCCGCCGAGAGGAGTACGACGTGGTAGCGCTCGGGTCCACACCACGCCGCCTCGAGGCGTTGCGGGAGGGGCGGTGCGACGTCACGATGCTCAATGCCGGCAACGAGCTCGTCGCGGAGGACGCGGGGTGCGTGCGGCTGGCCTCGGTCGCCGAGCACTGCGCGCCGTACCTCGGGACGGTGGTCGCGGTCGCCGGCACCGCCCACCTCGAGGACGCCCGGCTGCTCGCGGCCTCGCTCCGGTGGACCGCCCGGCAGATCGTGGGAGGGGAGCTCGCCGAGATGGCAGCGGACGAGGCCGCGAAGACCCTGTCCCTCACCCCCGAGCTGGCACAGCGCTACGTCGAAAGGCTGCGCGACCCGGACGAGGGACTCGTGGTGGACGACGAGGTGGACGTCGAGGCCCTCGGCACCCTCGTCGGGCTGCGCCGGCGCCACCTGCCGGAGCAGGTCGACGGGACCGACGTGCTCGCTGGTGCCCTCGAGCCGGGCTCCGGACTTGTTGTCACACCGACCGGACTTGTTGTCACACCGATCAGAACGCGGCGCGACGGCAAGGATGGCTGAGCCGCGCCGCTCCCCTGCCCCGCTCCGGTTCCTGCAGGTCACCACGTTCGTCAGCACGTTCGACCGGTTCGCGATGCCTCCGCTCCTGGTCACCATCGCGGCCGACCTGGACGCGCAGCTGTCGTCGGTGGTGCAGGCTGCGGGGGTCTACTTCCTGACCTACGGGTTGCTGCAACCCTTCTGGGGCGTCGTGTCCGACCGGCTGGGCCTGGTGCGGACCATGCGGCTCACGCTGGCGCTCGGCGCGATGGCGACGATCGCGTCGGCGGCCGCGCCATCGGTCCTGCTGCTCGCCGTGGCGCGCGCTTGCGCCGGCGGCTTCTTCGCCGCGGCGTACCCCTCCAGCCTGATCTACCTCGGTGACACCGTCGCGCCCGAGCGGCGGCAGGGATCGATCGCGAAGCTGATGGTGGGCGTCGCCCTGGGCACGGCGTCGGCCTCCGCGGGCGCCGGGCTCCTCGCGGACATGCTCTCCTGGCGGCTGACGTTCGTCCTCACCGGGCTCTGCGCCCTCGCGACCGCCGTCGCCCTCGGGCGGCTGGCGGAGCCGGGCGTGACGCGAACGCACACGAGCGCCCTGGCGCCCCTGCTGGTCGTGCTCAGGTCGCGCGTCGCCGTGTTCGTGCTCGCGATGGCGTTCCTCGAGGGCGCGGTCCTCCTCGGAGTCCTCACGCTGCTGCCTGCCGCGGTCGAGGCCTCCGGCTCATCGGCAACCCTCGCCGGCGCGGTGACCGCGGTCTACGGCGCATCGGTCTTCCTCGGCGCCACGCTTGTCGGTCGACTGTCGCGCACCCAGCACCCTGCGCGCCTCATCGCGCTGGGCGCGTCGTCGGCTCTGCTGGCGAGCACCGTCATGGCGGTGTCGCAGACGCCCTGGGCGGGGGCCGCAGCGGCGACGCTGCTCGGGATCGGGTGGGCGTCGATGCACTCGTCCCTGCAGACGTGGGCGACCGAGGTCCTTCCGGACGTGCGCGCCACGATCGTCTCGCTCTTCGCCGGCGCGCTCTTCGTGGGCAGCTCGGTCGCCGCGGTGCTCGTCTCCGACCTCGCCGAGCAGGAGCGGTACCGGGTGATCTTCCTCGCTGCGGCGCTGGTCACGCTGCCGCTCGGCGTCGCCGCCGCCGGCGGCCGGGCCCGCTGGCGGCGCCGGGGCAAGGGACCCGAGCCGGGCGTGGTGACGTGACTACCGTGCCCGCGCGCAGCGGCAGGGGGCGGGGCGCGCCTAGGATGCCTGGCGTGGCGAACCCGACCCTGCGCGACGTGGCCGAGGCTGCGGGCGTGCACGCGGCGACGGCGTCCCGGGCTCTCAACCCCGAGACCCGCGGGCTCGTCAACGCCGAGACGGCGCGCCGGGTCATGCGGGCGGCGGAGTCGCTGGGCTACGTGCCCAACCCGATCGCACGCAGCCTCAAGACCGCGCGGAGCCGCACGATCGGGATGGTCCTCCCAGACCTGATGAACCCGCTCTTCCCACCGATCGTCCGCGGCGTGCAGGACGTGCTGCGCGAGGCCGGCTACAGCGGGCTGATCGTCAACACCGACAACGACCCGGGGGTCGAGCGCTCGCAGGTGGGCTCGCTGTTGTCGTGGCACGTCGAGGGGCTGATCGTCGCGACCGCCCTCCTCGAGCACCCGCTGCTGGAGGAGCTGCACAAGCAGAAGGTCAAGATGGTGCTGGTCAACCGGCGTCCCGAGAAGGTCGAGCTCCCGACGGTCACCCCCGACGACGCCGGCGGCGTCGAGATGGCCGTGCGCCACCTCGCGGGGCTGGGCCACCGCCGGATCCTCCACCTGGCCGGACCGCAGACGACGTCCACCGGCGTGATCCGCGCCCGGGCCTTCTCCCACGCCGTCCGCGACCTCGGGCTCGAGACCGACCCCGCGCTCGTCGAGCGCTGCGAGTACTGGAGCGAGGACGAGGGGGCGCGCGCGCTCACCGCGGTGCTCGACCGCGGCACGGAGTTCACGGCGGTCGTGGCCGGCAACGACCTCATCGCGCTCGGCTGCTACGACGTCTTCGCCACAAGAGGGCTGAGATGCCCCGACGACATCAGCGTGGTCGGGTTCAACGACATGCCGTTCCTCGACAAGCTCCGCCCGCCGCTGACCACCGTGAGCGCACCGCACCACCAGATCGGCGTCGAGGCGTGCCGGATGCTGCTCGAGGCGATCTCCGAGAAGGCACGTCCGGCCCGCTCGGTGCTCCTCCCCGTCTCCCTCGTCGCTCGCGGCTCCACGGCGGCTCCGACCTCGCGCTGAGGGCATGCCGCCTTGACAAGCCCCGGCTTGCACCAGAGGCTGCCAATCGTTTGTAGCCGAAGAGGGGTGCCATGACGTCTGCATCAGGGAGCACGGCCGCCACCCCGCCTGCCAGCGGCCCCGACGACCGCTGGCTGCGCCCCGCCCTCCCGGTCGCCGCCTGCGTCCTCCTGGTCTCGGCACTGGCGCACGTCCGCGTGCCGCTGCTGCCGGACATCGGCGACGACCTCTCGATGTCGCCCAGCGCGCTCGGGATCGCGGTCACCCTTTTCGGCCTGGGGCGGCTCGCCCTGGACCTGCCAGCTGGCAACCTGGCCGACCGGTTCCACCCCATGCGCCTGATGGCGACCTCAGCGCTGGTGATGGGCGCAGGAAGCGCCCTGCTGGCGGGTGCCGCCCACCAGGCGGCGGTGATGACGGCGTTCCTGCTCCTGGGTGCCGCGAGCGCGACTGCCAACACGACCGGCATGACCTCCCTGACGGGCGCCGCGCCGGCACACCGTCGCGGCTCCGCGATGGCGATGTACTCCGGGTGCCTGCTGGCTGGCCAAGCGCTCGGCCCGTCGCTGTCCGGGCTGGTGGCGGGGCTCACAGACTGGCGCGTCGCCGCCATGTCGGGCGCCGCCATGGGGTTGGTGGTCGCCGCCGTCGGGCTCTCCTGGCGCCACGGTCGTCCGGGTTCCGGCCGCCGGGGCGCCCGACGCGGGGCGACGACCGGCCCACCGCTTTCCGCCCTCGAACGAGGGGTCGTCTACGCGGTCGGCTTCGGCGTGTTCCTGACCGTCGGGGCGATGCCGCAGACTCTCGTCCCCCTCATCGGGGCCGCCGAGCTGGACCTCGGGGTGTCACTGATCGGCGCAGCCATCGGGGTCGGCGGCGCTGCCCGTGTGGTGGGCGCCCTGACGGCCGGCGCGATCTCGGACGGCGTCTCGCGGAGGGCAGCGCTGGTGCCCTGCCTGGTGCTCCAGCTCCTGGGCGTCGCACTGCTGGTTGCCGACGCGGGCGCCGCCGTCTGGCTCGCCGCGGTCGTCCTGCTGTCGCTGGGCGCGTCCGCGCACGCGGTCGCCGCGACCGTGCTGGCGGACAGGGTCGACCCGGCTCACCTCGGCCGGAGCCTGGGCCGATACCGCTTCTTCGCCGACGTCGGACTGGTCGGGGGACCGCTCGTGGCGGCAGTCGTGTACGACCACGCGGGCCGCGTCGCCGCGGTCGGAGCGATCACGGCGATCCTCGTCGTCATCACCGTCGCCGCTGTCGCGCTGGTTCCCGAGACGCGCAGCCGGAGGAGCGGATCGCGCTCCGCGGACGGGTCGGACTGACGGTGGAGCAGCTCGGTGAAGCGCTCATCATCGTGGTCGCCCTGTCGGTCGGCGCCTTCGTCAAGGGACTGACCGGCACCGGCCTTCCCCAGATCGCCATCCCGGTGATGGCGGCGACGCTCGGGGTCGAGCGCGCGGTCGTCGTCATGGCGATCCCGGGCATCGTCTCGAACGCCTGGCTGGTGTGGGCGAACCGCGACATGGTGCCGGCCACGCGTGACCTCCCCGCCCTGACTGTCGCGGGCATCCTGGGAGCGGGCGTCGGCACGGTCGCGCTCACCTCGGTCGACGGCCGCTTGCTCTCCGTGGTGCTCGCCTCGGTGATCCTCGCCTACGTCGTCGTGGTGACGTGGCGCCCCGACCTGTCGCTGAGTGCCAGGCTGACTCGCTGGACGTCTCCCCCGGTCGGGCTCGTCGCCGGCGGGCTCCAAGGAGCCACGGGCGTCTCCGGCCCCCTGCTCTCGACGTACCTCCACGGCTTCGCGCTCACGCCTGCCGCCTACGTGCTGTCGCTCTCGACGCTGTTCCTGATCTTCTCGGTGGTCCAGGTCGCCACCATCGCAGGGCTGGGGTTCTACACCGCCGGTCTGCTGCGCGAGAGCCTCCTGGCCCTGGTGCCGATCGCCGTGGTCCTGCCGCTCGCGAACCGGGTCTCCCGCCGGCTGCCGGCCGACCTGTTCCGCCGCCTGGTCCTCGCCGGGCTCGTCGTCGCAGCCGCCGTGCTCGTGGTGAACGCGGTGCGGGGGTGAGGTGCGCGAACAGCCCGCGGGCCGACCGCGGTCCGATGCGTTGACCGAAGTGTTCCGCCTCCCTACGATGGGCAAACGATTGCATCGGCAAGCGCAGGCTCGCCGCTCGAGCCGGTGCCCGACGCCACCCTCGTGCACGGTGGTGGCCGACCGTCCGGAGGCCTCGTGACCGACATGTCGACCGACCACCCGACCGAGCCGGCCTACGACCCGTACGTCGGAGGTGAGTCACGCGGGCTGCGGACCGTAGGCCACCACGACCTCGGCGGGTTCGGGGACGGCATGCAGGTGATGGTCGAGGAGGACGCGGTCTACGTCGGCCACTTCGGACCCAGCGGCATGGGCACCAGCGTCCTCGACGGGTCCGACCCCACGCGACCGCGCCTCGTCAAGCAGTGGCGTTCGCCGTCCGGGAGCCACACGCACAAGGTCCAGGTCGCCGACGGGCTCCTCCTGGTGAACCACGAGCAGTTCCGCGGCGGCCACCCGTTCAGCGCAGGCATGGCGGTCTACGACCTGACCGACCCGTTCGACCCCCAGCAGATCGGCTGGTTCGAGTCCACCGGACGCGGCGTCCACCGCATCGTGTGGACCGGCGGCCGCTACGCCTACGTCTCGGCCATCCCCGAGGGGTTCCAGGACCGCATCTGGATGGTGGTCGACATGGCCGATCCCACCCAACCGGTGGAGGCGGGGCGCTGGTGGTGGCCCGGCCAGTGGGTCGGCGGTGAAGAGACGCCGACCTGGCCCGACGGCAAGAGGTACGCCGCCCACCACGCGCTGCTCGACGGCGACCTGGCCTTCGTCGGCTACGGGGACGGAGGGCTGGTCGTGCTGGACGTCTCCGACCGGCGCGACCCCCGGCACCTCGCCGACCTGCAGTGGTCACCCGGTGGCGACACCCACACGTGCATGCCGCTCCCGGGGAGGAACCTGCTCGTCGTGACCGACGAGACCGTCACCGACGGTTGCGAGGGCGAGGAGCACCTGGTCCGCGTCGTCGACATCTCCGACCCTGCTCTCCCCCGCGTCGTCTCCATCTGCCCGCCGCCCGAAGGCGACTACTGCGAACGCGGCCTGCGCTTCGGTCCCCACAACACTCATGAGAACCGGCCGGGAAGCTACCGGAGCGCCGAGCTGGTCTTCGTGACCTACTTCAACGCCGGGCTACGGGTGTACGACGTCCAGGACGCGGCGGCTCCCGTCGAGATCGCGCACTGGCTTCCGCCGACACCGCCAGGCCAGCTCGCGCCCCAGATCAACGACGTGTTCGTCACCGCCGACCTCGACATCTACGTCACCGACCGGGTCAACGGTGGGCTGTTCGTGGTCCGGCCCGACGAGGAGCTGGCGTCGCGGATGGGGAAGGCGGCGCTGTGAGCGTCGGCCGTCCCTTCGAGACCGCGGCGGCCATCGACGTCCACGCGCACTGCGTCCCGCTCGGCGTCGTCGAGACGCTCCGCCGCGACGCCGGACGCTACGGGATCGAGGTCGTGGAGCACGAGGGCAAGCGCCATGCCGTGGTGGACGGGCGCGTGCGCACCGGAGTGCTCCGTGACGACCTCGTCGACGTCGAGCAGCGTGTCGCCGCGATGGACCGGGCCGGCATCGACGTCCAGGTGCTGTCCAGCTGGATCGACATGACCGCCTACGCCCTGCCGGCCGAGGTGGGCGCTCGCTACGCGCGGATGTTCAACGAGGCGCTGGCCGCCACCGCTGCCCAGGTGCCGGGCCGGTTCGAGGCGCTGGCAACCGTTCCGCTGCAGGACCCCCACCGGGCAGCCCAGGAGCTCCGTCATGCGGTGGCGTCCCTCGGCATGGTGGGCGTCGAGCTGGCCACGACGGTCGACGGGCGCGAGCTGGACGACCTTGCGTTGGAACCGTTCTGGGAGGCCGCCGAGGAGCTGCGGTGCCTCGTGCTCCTGCACCCCTACGCGTCGCTGTCGGGTCGCGGCGTCTCCCGCTACTTCCTCGGCAACCTGGTGGGCAACCCCGCGGAGTCGACCATCGCGGTCGCCCACCTGATCTTCGGAGGCGTCCTCGAGCGGCACCCGGCGCTGCGCTTCTGTCTCGTGCACGGCGGTGGCTTCGCTCCCTACCAGCTGGGCCGGTGGGACCACGGCTACGCCCGCAACGCGCGCGGTGCCGCCGTCCACCTGACCAGGTCGCCCAGCGAGTGGCTCGCCGAGATCCACCACGACACCGTTGTCCACTCGCCGGCCGCTCTCCGCTTCCTGCTCGACGTCGTCGGCCCTGAACGGGTGGTCCTCGGGAGCGACCACCCCTTCGAGATGGGCGACCAGGACCCTCTCGGCCTGCTCCGCTCCGTGCCGGGGATCGACGAGCAGACAGTGGCGGCCGTGTCGGCCGGGAACCTCAAGCGGCTCCTCTCCCAGCTGACGGCCTGAGCTCACTGCGCCTCCGGGCGTCCGCGGTCATTCGACGGCGCACTCCAGCAGGTCGGTCGCCGGCGCCCGGAGCCGCTCGCCCCTGCGCCAGACCGCACGGAAGGGGCGCCGCAAGGTGGTGTCGAGCGGCACCTCGACGAGCCTCGTGGCCGCCAGCTCGTCCACGACCGCACGTCGCGGGACGGCGGCCGGAGCGAGCCCGCCGAGGACCGCTCCCACGATGGCGCTGGTCGAGTCCGCCTGCATCGCCACGGCCGTGACCGGCGCACCCACGTAGCGCTCCAGCGTCTCCCTCGTCCCGCTCCCCGCCTCTCTCACGACGAGCGGCTCACGCCCCAGCTCCTCAGCCGTGACGGAACGGCGCCTTCGCGCCCAGGGGTGGCTCCGCGGAGCCACCACGACGAGGTCGTCCCACCCCACGATCCGCGAGGCCACTTCGCGGGGCGGAGGGAGCGGCGTCTCGATGAAGCCGATCTGCGCGCTCCCGCCGTTCACTGCCTCCAGGACACCCCGGCTGTTGGTGACGCTCAGCTGCAGGGAGAGGTCGGGGCGGCGACGGCGCAGCCGGGAGATCCAGGTCGGCAGCAGGTGCTCCGCCACGGTCCGCGACGCGGAGACGGTCATGTCGCTGCCGGCGTCGGCGACCAGCGCATCGATCCCCAGCTCGACCTGGTGGAGCGCCTCGAACACCGGCTCGGCCCAACCGCACAGCGCGTGTCCTGCCTCCGTGAGGTGGGACCCGGCGGGGCGGCGCACGACGAGGGTCAGCCCGAGCCGGTTCTCCAGGGCGCGGAGGCGGGACGAGGCGGCCGGTTGCGTGACTCCGAGCCGGGCCGCTGCGGCGGCGATGCTGCCCGCCTCACGAACCGTGAGCAGCAACCGCAGCCCCTCCACGTCAGCCCGTGCCATAACCCGACCTTATATCGCATGGTCAGACTGCCGCCTTCCACCGCAGCTGTGCTCCGCCGAGAGTTGGCAGCGTGAGCACGAGCGTGGAGGCCAAGGGCGCGTCGCGGCCACGCCTGCCACCGCCGGCTCTCGCACCGGCCGCCTGCGTCGCGCTGGTCGCCGTGGCCGTCACACACCTCCTGCCGCTGATCAGCCCGTTGCTGGTCGCGCTGGTCGCCGGCATTGTGGTGGCCAACGTGGGACGTGTCCGCGAGCGGGCCTGGCACGACCCGGTCCTGACCCGGGTGCTGCTGCGCGGCGGCGTGGTCCTCCTGGGCCTGCGGCTGTCGCTGACAGAGCTCGGCGACGTCGGCGTTCCCGGGCTGCTCATCGCGGTCGCCGTCGTCCTCGTGACCTTCGCGGCCACGTGGGTGGTCGGCCGGCGTCTCGGGCTGGATGCCGGTCTCGTCGCCCTGGTCGCCGCGGGCTTCTCCGTGTGTGGCGCCGCAGCGATCGCCGCCGTGGAGTCCGGAGTGCGCCGCCGCGCTGCCGACGTGGCGGTCGCGATCGCCCTGGTCACCGCGTTCGGGACGGCCATGATCCCGACGCTGCCGTTGCTCTCCGCCCTCGTCGGCCTCGACGACGTGCGCGCCGGGGTGTGGATCGGCGCGTCGGTGCACGAGGTTGCCCAGGTCGTCGGCTCCGCTGCTCTCCTCGGTCCCGCGGCCCTGGCTCCGGCGACGACGGTGAAGCTGGCGAGAGTGGCATTGCTCGGCGTCGTCTTCGTGGCGTGCCGCCGGCTCGCGGGCGGCGGCGGCGAGGCGTCCGACGGACCGGTCGTGCCGTGGTTCGTCGTCGCGTTCGCGGCAGCTGTGGTGGTCCGCAGCACGGGTCTGCTGCCCACCGTCGTGCTCGACGGCGTCGACGTGGCGGCGAGCCTGGCGCTCGCCGCGGCCATGTTCGGGCTCGGAGCGACCGTCACCGTCGCCGCGGTGCGACAGGTGGAGCGGCGGACGGTGGCGCTCGCCGCCTGGGCCACCCTGGTCGCGACCGGGGTCTCGCTGGTCGGGGTGCTCCTTCTCCTCCGGCCCGCGGCTGCCGGACTCTGATCAGCCCCGGTCAGGCCACGGACCAGGTGTCGCCGCCGTGCAGGAGATCCTCGAGCCCCGCCTCGCGGTCGGTCTCCCCCCAACCGGCCTGCCGCGACTGCTCGCGCACCAGGTCGTCGTACGTCGGACGCTGCACCTGCCGGAAGATCCCGACCGGGGTCGGCGCCGCAGCACCGGACGCTGACATCCCGGCCAGCGCGAAGGCGGTCGCAACGTCCTGCGGGTCGTGGACCACGACCTCGTCGTCGGCAGCCACCTGGTCCACCACCCGCAGCATCCCTGACGCAGGTTCACGTACGACGGCCCGCGCCCCCAGCCCGTCCTCCCCCGGCGCGCCGAAGCGCACGGGCGCCCCCTCCACGAGCCGGACGATCGAGTCGGCGGCGGAGTCCTTCGACTTCAGGGCATCGAACGCACCGTCGTTGAAGACGGGACAGTTCTGCAGGATCTCGACCAGGGCAGCACCGCGGTGCGCCGCTGCGGCGGTCAGGACCTCCGTGAGGTGCTGACGGTCGGAGTCGATGGTGCGGGCGACGAACGTCGCCTCGGCGCCCAGGGCGAGCCGGACCGGATCGAGAGGGGCGTCGACGGAGCCGAAGGGGGTCGACTTCGTGACCTTCCCCAGCTCGCTGGTCGGCGAGTACTGGCCCTTCGTCAAACCGTAGACGCGGTTGTTGAAGAGCAGGATCGTGACGTTCACGTTGCGCCGCAGCGCGTGGACCAGGTGGTTCCCGCCGATCGAGAGCGCGTCACCGTCACCGGTGACGACCCAGACCGAGAGGTCCGGACGCGTCACTGCGAGACCGGTGGCGATCGCAGGGGCACGTCCGTGGATGGAGTGCATGCCGTAGGTGTCGAGGTAGTAGGGGAACCGCGAGGAGCACCCGATCCCCGAGACGAAGACGATGTTCTCCTTGCGCAACCCGAGCTGGGGCAGGAAGCCCTGGACCGCGGCGAGGACCGCGTAGTCACCGCAGCCGGGGCACCACCGCACCTCCTGGTCGGAGGCGAAGTCCTTCCTGGTCTGGGGAGCGTCCGCCTCCGGCACGCCCGCGAGCCCGGGGAAGGGCAGGTCCTGCTGCGCGTGCGTCGTCATGAGCAAGCCTCCCTCAGGTGGTGCTCCAGCTCGCCCGCGAGCTCCTCGGTCGCGAAGGGCAGGCCACGGACGCTGGTCACCGACCTTGCGTCGATGAGGTGCTCCGCCCGGAGCAGTCGGGAGAGCTGGCCGAGGTTCATCTCGGGAACCACCACACGGTCGTAGCGGTGCAGCAGCTCCCCCAGTCCAGGTGGCAGCGGGTTCAGGTGACGCAGGTGGACGTGCGCGACGCGCCACCCCTCCTCGCGCAGCCGCTGGCACGCGCCGCCGATCGGTCCGTACGTCGACCCCCAGCCCACGACCAGGACCGTGGCGTCGCCGGAAGGGTCGTCGACCTCCAGCGGTGGGAGGGAGGCCGCGATCCGCTCCACCTTCGCCTGTCGCGTCCTCACCATGAAGTCGTGGTTCGCCGGGTCGTAGGAGATGTCACCCGTGCGGTCGGCCTTCTCCAGACCGCCGATGCGGTGCTCGAGCCCTGGCGTGCCCGGCACGGCCCAGGGTCGGGCCAGTGTCCCGGGGTCGCGAAGGTAGGGGAGGAAGGAGACGCCGTCGTTGGGTCCGTCCGCGAAGGCCGGGTCGATCACGGGCAGGGCCTCCGTGGCCGGGAGGAGCCACGGCTCCGAGCCGTTGGCGAGGTAGCCGTCGGAGAGCAGCAGCACCGGCGTCCGGTAGGTGACTGCGATGCGTGCCGCCTCCAGCGCCGCGTCGAAGCAGTCGGCAGGTGATCTCGGTGCGACCACCGGTACGGGCGCCTCGCCGTTCCGGCCGTGCAAGGCCTGCAGGAGGTCGGCCTGCTCGGTCTTTGTGGGGAGCCCTGTGGAAGGCCCGCCGCGCTGGACGTCCACCACCACGAGGGGCAGCTCGAGCATGACCGCCAGCCCTATGGTCTCGGCCTTCAGGGCGAGCCCGGGGCCGGAGGTCGTCGTCACGCCGAGCGCACCGCCGTACGACGCCCCGAGCGCCGCCCCGACAGCGGCGATCTCGTCCTCGGCCTGGACGGTCGTCACGCCCAGCGCCTTGTGCTTGCTGAGCTCGTGGAGGATGTCGGAGGCCGGCGTGATGGGGTACGCGCCGGCGAACACCGTCAGCCCGCTGCGGACGCCCGCCGCGACCAGCCCGTAGGACAGGGCCGTGTTGCCGGTGATCGTGCGGTAGGTGCCCGGAGGCGTCGCTGCGGGCTTCACCCGGTAGGTCACCGCGAAGGCCTCGGTGGTCTCGCCGTAGTTCCACCCCGCCCGCAGCGCGGCCACGTTCGCGTCGCGCAGCTCCGGCGTGCGCGCGAAGCGCTGCTTCACGAAGGCCACCGTGCCGTCGACGGGGCGCCCGTACATCCACGAGACGAGGCCGAGGGCGAACATGTTCTTCGTCCGGGCAGCGTCCTTGCGCGACAACCCGAACGGCCGTACCGCCTCGACGGTCAGGGCCGTCATGTCCACCGCCTGGACGTCGAGGTGGCCCAACGTCCCGTCGTCGAGAGGATCGGTGGCGTAACCCGCCTTGGCCAGGCTGCGGCCGGTGAAGTCGTGGCTGTCGACGATCACGGTGGCGCCCGGGCGGAGGTCGCCCACGTTCGCCCGCAACGCGGCGGGGTTCATCGCCACCAGCACGTCAGGGGAGTCGCCGGGGGTGCGGACCTGTCGGCCGGCGAAGTGGATCTGGAACGACGAGACGCCGGCGAGCGTGCCCTGCGGCGCCCGGATCTCCGCCGGGAAGTTCGGCAGTGTCGCCAGGTCGTTGCCCAGCCGTGCGGTCTCCTGCGTGAACCTTCCGCCGGTCAGCTGCATGCCGTCGCCGGAGTCGCCCGCGAACCGGACCACGACGTCGGCGACGTCGACGACGGCAGTCCGTGCTGCTTCCCCCAGGTCCCCGTCGGTGCTCTCCGTCAGGGTCATGGCCGCCTCACCTCCTGAGCGTCGCTGCCCTCACTCGGGATCCCGCCCGAGCAGCGACGTCACCGGCGTCGTCGGGGCGAGCATGTTCTCGGGGAACACCACCGTGATGGCGTCCGCCGGGCAGGCCTGCTCGCAGAGCCCGCAGTACCAGCACTCGTCGGGGTACGCGATGACCGGGAGGCTCTTGGAGCGCGGCTCCTTGTGGATCACGTCGCCCGGGCAGACGTAGTCGCAGATCATGCACCTGACGCACGTCTCGGGGTCGACGTCGATGGGATTGTGCGGGGCCGGCGCCGCGGCAGCGCCTGCGGCAGCAGTGTCGGTCGTCATCAAGCCTGCCCTCCTACGGCGACTTCGGGTTCTCTCTCGGTCATCGACTCCAGCGCGAGCTCGCCCTGGGCGCTCTGCCTCAGGACGATCGCCCTCTTCCAGTGCAGGTCGTCGGTCTCGGGGTGGTCCAGCCGTCGGTGCGCAGCGCCGGAGCGGCTCTCCGTGCGGTGCAGCGCCGCTTCGGTCATCAGCTCGGCGGCGAGCCGGATGCTCTTGGACTCCAGGGTCCTCATCAGCTCGTGGAAACCGGTCGCGTCGAGCTCCCCCTCCTCGGCGGCGAGCGCCCTGAGCCGTTCCCGGGCGTGGCGCAAGCCCTTCTCGGTGCGCCGCATCCCGACGAAGTCGGTCACCAGGGCCCGGACGTCGTCCTCGAAGTCGGACCAGCGACGGCCGCTGTTCGACAGCAGCGGCTCCTCCATGCGGGCCAGCGCCGTGTCCAGGGAACCGGGGTCGAGGGCAGCGTCCTCGTCCTCCGCCGCGCCGAGGGACTCGACGGCTCCGCGGCCCGCGATGGCGCCCATCGCGGCGGCGACGGAGATGCCGCCACTCACCATGGAGCAGTCACCGGCGCTGTAGAGCCCAGTGAGGTTCGTCTGCCCGGAGGTGTCGACCACCAACCCGCTGCCACGGAAGTAGGAACCTCCGCGGCGGATCGACATCTCCGAGATCCCGAAGGGCAACAGCTCCTTGCGGATGTCCAGGTTCCGCTGGGCGAAGTAGCCGGGCAAGGTGTACCGGTCGACACCGAGCGTCCGGACGAAGTCGTCCAGCTGCTCCTCGGGGAGGTGGCGGATGTCGATGTAGAGCGGCTCGTTGCCGGCGAGCACCTCCTCGATCACCGCGTTGACCAGGATCGTGCGCCGCGCCTTCTCGCCCTTCGGGTCGTACTTGAACATGAACCGCTCACCGTGACGGTTGAGGAAGTACGCTCCCTGGCCGGCGTAGGAGTTGGTGCCCTGCACCGAGAAGCCGAGGGGCGTCAGCGTGGCCTCGACGAGCTCCATGTTGGTGAGCCGCACGCCGTGCCGGAAGGCCATCGCGTGGCCGTCCCCGGTGTTGTAGGGGAAGTGCCAGCTGTCGAACGGCATCCCACTGATGTTGCGCGAGATCCGGTTGATGTCTCCGGTGCACACCACCACCGAGCGAGCACGGATCACGTAGCGCTCACCGGTGCGGCAGTTGAAGCCCACGGCGCCGACGACGCGCTCACCGGCCGCGTCGGTGACCAGGTCGGTGATCATCGTGCGGGGCAGGAACTTGGCGCCGTGGCCGACGGTGTAGCGCCCCAGCTTGTACTTGAACCTGCTGCCGTCGAAGTTGAGGTGGTACTCCCCCGGGAGCCCGAACGCACGGGTCCGGAAGTACTCACCGGTCGTCGGGTCGGTGAAGTCGATGCCGATGTCGCAGAGCCTCTGGAAGACCCGGGGAAGCTCGTGGACCGCGCGCTCGGCGACGTCCAGGTCGCTGAGCCCGTCGGTCAGACCGGGGACGAACTTCATCAGGTGCTCGGGGCTGTCCCACTCCGCCTCGGTGTTCAGCGGCGTCATGAACTGGTCGACGCCACCAGCCACGCTGCCCGCGCGCTCGAGGAACTTCGCCTTGTCGGCGACCAGCACGGCGGCCCCTTCGTCGCGGGCCTGGATGGCGGCCAGGCAACCGGCGACTCCGCCCCCCACGACGAGGACGTCGGTGGCGAGCCACTTCGGCTCACTGCTCGGCCATGGGGTCGGTGACATCGAGTCCTCCGTCGCTGGCAAACGTTTGGCAGGCCACTACAGTAGGAAGCCCGAGCCACGGTGTCAACGGATGGCCGGGGCTCTCCGCAAACGCTTGGCGCGAGACGCGTCAGGGGCCGCCGGCGCCCGACGGCTACACCTGCCTGGTCGAGGCCCGCACCTGCAGGGACGTCGGGAGGAGCACGCTCGCCGGTGAGGTGTCCGCAGTGTCGAGCATGTTGAGCAGGAGCCGCGCGGTCTCGCGCCCGATCTGGTACTTCGGGACGTGGATGCTCGTGAGCGGCGGGTCGAACTCGTCGCACCAGCGCGAGCCGTTGTACCCCACCACGGAGACGTCGTCCGGCACGTGCAGGCCGTGCGCGCGGAGCCCGCGGTAGCAGCCGAGAGCGATCATGTCGCTCGCGGCGACGATGGCGGTGAAGGGTCGCCCGCGACCGACCAGCTCCTTGGTGGCCTCGGCACCCGCGTCCTTGGTGAACCAGGGAGCGAAGACGATGAGCTCCTCGTCGACCTCCAGCCCGAGGGCGTGCATCCAGGCCCGGAAGTAGTGGTACCGGTTGAAACCGGTGGAGGCGGACAGCGCCGCGCCAACGAAGGCGATCCGCTGGTGGCCGAGGTCGGCGAGGTGGCGGACCGCGAGGCCGACACCCTGGTGGTCGTCCCCTGCGACCATCGACATCGGCGCCTCGTCGGTGGTGCGGTTGACCAGCACCACCGGCACACCGCCATCCACGAGGTTCTGCAGCAGGGGGTAGGACCGGAGCGCCGTCGCGAGCACTAGCCCGTCGACTCGGCGCTGGAGGAAGACGTCGAGCAGGTTCTCCTCACGACCGAGGTCCTGGTCGGTGTTGCCCAGGATCATCGCGTAGCCGCGGTCCCGGAGACCGTCCTCGATGCCGCGCACGATAGGGGGGAACAGCGGGTTGCCGAGGTCGGGCACCAGCATCCCGATCGTCATGGAGCGCTGCACCTTCAGCCCCCTGGCGAACGGGTTCGCGCGGTAGCCCAGCGCCTCGGCTGTCGCGAGGACCCGCTTCACCGTCTCCGGCTTCACCCGGTCGCGGGTCTCCGGGCGCAGGGCCCGCGAGACCGTGGAGATGTCGAGCTGCGCAGCGCTCGCAACCTCTCGCAGCGTCGGTGGGCGGGAGCGGTTCCTGCCCCCGCCGGCCGGCTGCCCCACCGCACGGGACTCAGGAGAGCTACCCATGGTCACCTCCTGCGGTCGGTTCGAGGAGTCTAGGGCAGCCGCGAGGCAGCCCGGCTCACGCCGTGCGCTCGGCCACGGTGCGCCGGCGTCCGTACGCCGCGGCCCGGATCGTGCCGGCTCGAAGCACATCGTGCACCTCGTGGCGGTCGGAATACAAACGTATGGATGGCTCGGGCGCGGCGCTGGGGTCGGCCGCAGCCCCTTCTCACTCCGGGTCCGGCTCCTGGTCCATGGGGACGCCGCGCGTCGCGAGGGCAGCACCGAGCAAGCCCCCGGCGGTGGCGACCAGGACCCCCGCGGCACCGAGCCCGCCGGCCGCGAGGCCGAGCGCTCCCGGGATCACGGTCTGGCCGAGCCGGTTCCCCACCAGCCGCAGCGAGACGACGCGGCCCCGTAGCCCGGGCGGCGAGATCTCCGCGAGCCAGGCCAGCATCACCGGCTGGCACACCCCCAGTCCGAACCCCATGACGACCACGGCGACGAAGCGCGCCCACAGCGGCGCGGGGAGCGCCACCACCGCGGTCGCGACGCCGGAGACGGCGATGGAGGTGGTGAGGAGCAACCGGCGCCCCAGGGCGGCGGTGAGGACACCGGTCAGCACCCGGGAGGACATGGTCGCCAGCGCCCTCGCGGTCAGCAGCGCACTGACGACGCCCACCGCCAGCCCCTCCTCGGCCCCCAGCAGGGGCAGGTACACCAGCGTCACGTCCATGGCCGCGAGCACCAGGCTGCTCACCAGCAGGCCGCGCAGCAGAGCCGGCGTCCTCAGCACGGCACTGAGCCCACCGGTCTCGGTGCGCGCGAGGCCGCTCCGACGGCCGGCGGGGCGGACGAGGACGCTCACGAGCACGAGCACCACCGCGAGGACGCCCGCACCGCGGAACGCGTCCTCGGTGTCGGGCACCGCTGCCGACGCGCCGTACAGGGTGAGCAGACCGGCGCCGGCCGCCTGGCCTACCGAGCCCGCGAACGTGTAGTAGCCGAAGGCGCTGTCGAAGCGTCCGGGACGAGCCAGCTCCGCGACCAGCGACTGCTGTCCGACCGCACACAGGAGGTGGCCGGTGCCGAGCACGACCATGGCCGACACCAGCACGGCGAAGCTGTCGGCGCGCACCACGAGCACCCCCGCGGTCGCCGCGACCAGCACCGCCCCGGCGACCATGACCCGGCTCTCGCCGTACCTGTCAGCCAGGCCGCCGGCGGGCAGCGCCAGCACCAACGGCACCAGCGCGAAGGCCGCCGCGAGGAAGCCCAGCAACGCGGCACCGACGTCGAGCCCGACCGCCCCGTAGGAGGCGGTCACGCGGAGCAGGAACGTCACGGTCTGGAACAGCACTGTCTGCAGGCAGAGCACCGCAAGACCCCGGCTCATCGGCCCGCCTCCTGCCGCTCGTCCCTGCGCCCAGTGTGCTCCACCGCGCGCCCGCGCCCGTCATGGTCGCGCCGCTGTGCAGGGTTGACCATGCAAACGATTGGCAGTACGTTGCCGACGTCACACCGACCCCTGGGAGGACACACGTGAGCGCTCCCCTCGTCGCGATCCTGGGCACCCGCTACCGGGACTTCGCCGTGGAGAAGCAGGTGCTCGACCCGCTGGGGGCGCAGCTCGTCAGCGGCCCGGGTGACGGCCCGGGAGCCATCCTCGAGGTCGCTGCCGAGGCAGACGTGGTCCTCGCCGGATCCGCGCCGAAGTTCACCGCGGAGGTGTTGAGCGGCCTGCGGTGTCGCGGCATCGTCCGGTACGGCGTCGGCACCGACTCCATCGACCTGGATGCGGCCCGGGAGCAGGGTGTCGCCGTCGCTCGCGTGTCGGACTACGGGACCGAGGCCGTCGCCTTCCACGCCGTGACCACCGCGACCGCGCTGGTCCGTCGCCTCCCCGAGGCTGACCGGGCAGTGCGCGCCGGCGGCTGGGGGTTCGCCGACCTGCGCCCCCTGCACCTGCCGAGCAGCCTCGTCGCCGGCGTGGTCGGGTTCGGCCGCATCGGTCGACAGGCCGCCCACTACTTCTCGGGGCTCGGCTTCACCGTCCTCGCGCACGACGAGTACGTCGACGTCGCAGCCGCCGACGCCCGGGTCCGGTCGGTCGGGCTCGACGAGCTGCTGGAGTCCTGCGACGTCGTGAGCCTCCACGCCCCGGGCACGCATGACGGCACCCCGCTCCTCGACGCGACCCGCCTCGCGCGGATGCGGCCGGGGAGCGTCCTGGTCAACACAGCTCGCGGATCGCTGGTGGACCTCGACGCTCTCGTGCGGGGACTGCGGGAGGGGCGTCCCGCCCGCGCGGCGCTCGACGTCTATCCCCACGAGCCCGTCGACGTCAGTGGCTTCGTCGAGGTGCAGGACCAGCTCCTGCTCACCCCGCACATGGCCTGGTACACCGAGGAGTCCGAGCGCGACATGCGTGAGAAGGCGGCTGACGAAGCCGCCCGGCTCCTGTCCGGAGAGCCACTGCGGGACCCCGTGGTGACCGTCCCGACCCGAGTGGAGGATCGAACGACGTGACGAACGACCTGGCCAGGATGACCAGCCCGGAGGCGCGAGCGGCGATCGAGCGTTCGGGCATCGTCGTCCTTCCCATCGGGAGCATCGAGCAGCACGGCCCGCACCTGCCCAACGGCACCGACACCATGGCCGCGGAGCTGGTGGCGAAGGAGGTCGCCGACCGGCTCGGAGCCGTCTACGCGCCGTTCTGCCCATACGGCGTCACGCCGATCCACGCGGGCCACCCGGGCTCGGTGACGCTGCGCCGGTCGACGTTCGAGGCCCTGCTCGAGGACGTCTGCACCGAGCTCATCTCGGGCGGCGCGGGGACGGTGATCCTCGTGAACTGGCACGAGGGGAACATCGCCTCGATGAACGCGGTCGCGACCGACCTGCAGGACCGGCACGACGTCACGTTCATCGCGGCCCAGGCCTGCTACACCGCTCAACGGCTCTACCGTCCCGAGGGAGGGGAGCTCACCCACGGGGGCGGCATCGAGACGCTGGCGATCCTCGCCTACGACGAGTCCTTGGTGAAGACCGAGGTCGTCGGCGAGCCGACCCGCCCGGCCGGGGCCCTGGAGATGGACGAGATGCGCAGGTCCCCGGAGGTCTACGGGTTCATCACCGACGTCACCGAGCTCGCGGACGACGGGTGGTACGGCAACCCCCACTGGGCCACCGTCGAACGGTCCAAGGATTTCACCGATGTGGTGGCCACCGGCGTCCTCGCCGGCATCGACGTGGTGATGAACGCGCGCCGCACCCGCGCGACCAACGAATCGAAGGAGACAGCATGAGTGACAAGGTCCGACTCGCCTCTGTCGGTCTCGGGCGGTGGGCGCGGGTGCTCGCGCGCGGCGCGCAGAGAGGAGACAAGGTCGAGCTCTACAGCTGCTTCAGCCGCGATCCGGGGAAGCGGGCCGCGTTCCAGCAGGAGTTCGGGATCGAACGGTCCGCCGGGAGCTACGAGGAGCTGCTCGCCGACCCGGCGGTCGAGGGCGTCATCATCACCACGCCCAACGACACCCACATGGACGTCATCACCCAGGCGCTCAGGGCGGGGAAGGCCGTCTACACCGACAAGCCGATCGCCCACAGCCTGGAGGACGCCAACCGCATCGCCGCGGTCGTGGCGGAGACCGGCGGCGTCTTCGCTGTCGGCCACAGCTCCCGGCGGCTGTCCGGGCACCGGGAGATGAAGCGGTGGATCGAGGACGGCCGGCTCGGGGAGGTCTCCCTGGCCGAGGCGAACTTCTCCAACGAGCGCGGGCTCGAGCTCACGCCTCAGACGTGGCGGTGGTACGCCGACAAGAGCCCCGGCGGTGCCTTCATCCAGCTCGGCGTCCACCACGCCGACACGCTCCAGTTCCTCCTGGGACCGGTCAAGAACGTGACCGCCCAGGCCAGGAAGCTCTACACCAAGTCCGAGGTCCCTGACGCGATCATGGCGATCCTCGAGTTCGAGAGCGGTGCGCTCGGTTACATCGGCACCGGCTGGGCCTCCCCCGGCGTCTACACGATGAACCTGCTGGGCACGAAGGCCAACCTGATGTACGACCTGGACTTCACCCACTGGGACGAGTCCCACCTCGCCGACGACTGGTCGACCCTGAAGTCGCAGTTCTACGGCGAGTCGGTCCGTCAGCCCGTGGAGCTCCCGCGCACCGACATGTTCCGCGAGCAGCTCGAGGAGTTCGGTCTGGCAGCGCGCGGCGAAGCCACCGTCGAGGTCGGTGCGACCGAGGCGGTGCGCGCGCTCGCCGTCGTGCGGGCGGTCATCGAGTCCTCGGCCAGAGGCGGTCAGGCGGTCTCGCTCGACGAGGTCATCGACAGCGCTCAGGCCTCGCCCGCCCTGGCCTGACCCGCACCCACGACGTGACCCAGTCGCGGGGAGGTCGTGCCAGCACCCGGCGCGACCTCCCCGCCCCACCTCGGAGGTACACATGCCGGTCGTCCGCTCCGGCGACCTGGCGTTCCGCCAGCTGTCCGGTCGGCTCTCCGCCGACCCCCTGCCGGCCGGTACAGGCGGTGACTACTCGGTGAGGGTGGTGCGGATCCCGCCGGGTCCGCGCACCCCGCACCTGCACCCGCACACCGACGAGGTCACCTTCGTCGTCTCCGGCTCCGGCACTGCGTGGGAGGCAGACACGCCGACCCCGGTCGGGCCCGGCGACCTCCTCGTCGTCCCTCGCGAAGTCCCGCACGCGACCGTCGCCACCGGGGACACCGAGCTGGTCCTGCTCTGCTTCTTCCCCCACCCCGACCTCGGAGCGAACATCGTCGAGCTCGAGGGTCCCCTCCGGCACTGAGCCGGTTCGCCCTGCCGGCCGGCTGCGTCAGCCGGCCGCACCGACCATCGTGGTGGTGAGGCGGCCGAGCCCCTCGATCTCCACCGTCACCACGTCACCGGGCCGCAGGAACCGTGGGGGCGACATGGCCATCCCGACCCCGGGAGGGGTCCCGGTGGCGATGACGTCTCCGGGCTCGAGCGTGATCGTCTGGCTGATCGTGCTGACCAGCTCGGCGACGCCGAAGACCATCTGGCTCGTCGAGGAGTCCTGCACGACGTCGTCGTTGACCGTGCACCGGACCTTGAGGTCGTCGGGCGCCCCCACCTCGTCGGCGGTCACGAGCACCGGGCCCATCGGCAGGAACGCGTCGATCGCCTTGCCCCTGGTCCACTGTCCGCCGCGCCGCTGCAGGTCCCGTGCGGAGAGGTCGTTGAGACAGGTGTAGCCGGCGACGTGGTCGAGCGCCTCCTCCACCGTCACCCTGCTCGCCACCCGCCCGACGACGACACCGAGCTCCGCCTCCCAGTCCACCTCCTCGGTCACCTCGGGGATGGCCACGCGAGCGCCGTCCCCGACCACCGAGTTCGCGAACTTGGCGAACAGCACCGGTTCCGTCGGGATCGGCTTGCCCGTCTCCAACGCATGGTCGCGGTAGTTGAGCCCGACGCAGATGATCTTGGCCGGCCGCGGCACGGGGGCCAGCAGCTCCA
This sequence comes from Nocardioides caldifontis, assembly GCF_008087345.1. GTDB lineage: Bacteria > Actinomycetota > Actinomycetes > Propionibacteriales > Nocardioidaceae > Marmoricola_A > Marmoricola_A caldifontis. The sequence continues at coordinate 395,117 of NZ_ML701735.1, forward strand.
GCTCCGCGACTGGCACCGGCTCCCGGTCCTCTGCCGGCGCGCCGGCGAGGTGAGCCACCAGGTCCTCACCCATCGGCACCACGTACGTGCCGTCGGCGCCCTCGAGCCGGCCGTAGCCCCCGACGAACGAGACGAGCCTCATTCCACCTCCACGTGCGTACATGAGGAACCCGGCGGCGAGCGGTGCTCGACGCCGGGTCCTCTCCTGATCAGATGTCGCCCGGCTCCACCGGCAGGCCGAGCTCCTCCTGCGCCTCGGTGAGGCAGGAGAAGTCGACGTGGTCACGCCAGTCGAAGTCCTCGGGAACGTTGCCGTTCTCGATCATGTCCTGGTTCCACTCGTCGAAGGCCTCTTCGGTCGCACCGCCCTCGAGCGCGAGCTGGGTCTCCATCTCCTGCTCCCACTCAGCGATCTCGTCCTTGCTGGGCTCGAGCCCCGCCTCCTTCACCATCTCGACGATCTCGTCGCGGTTGTCGGTGAACGTCTCACCCTCGGAGGCGTACTGGAAGGCCTGGATCCGGCCCTTGACGTAGGCACACACCTCTTCCCGGTGGTCCTCCAGCGTCTCGGCGCGCACCACCCACACTTCCTGGGGCACCTCGCGGAACTCCTTGTGGATCATGGTCCCGCCGGCCTCGGTGAGCGGGGTCAGGTGCCGCGGCTGCAGCTGCGCCACGTCGATCTGGCCGGCGAGCATCGCCTGCAGCCGCTCGTCGGAGCCGCCCTTGACCGAGACGAATTCGAGGTCGTCGGGGTCGACCCCCATCTCCTCCAGGATGCTCCTGGCGACGGTGATGTTGCGGTCACCGACGGGCCCACCGCTGATCTTCAGCCCCTCGAGGTTGTCGGGGTCGACTCCCTCACGGACGCCCAACCACCAGGCCTCGGTGTCCTTCGCGACCCCGATGATCTTCAGCGGCACGCTGCCCTCGGCCAGTGCCGCCCAGATGACGTCGCTCTCGCCCTGGGCGACCCACACGTCGCCGCCGATGAGCCCCGCCATGTACTCCTCGGACGCCGTGACCTCGGCGGGCTCGGTGAACCCGAGCTCCGGCCAGAACATCTCGTCCGCGACCCGCCAGGTCATCTGGTTCATGAAGTCGTCGTTGTCGTACGACATCCGCACCTGCGTGAACTTGTCCCCGTCGCCACCGGAGCCACCACCGTCATCGCCTCCGCAGCCTGCGAGCACGGAGCTGATGAGGCCGACTCCTGCGACGGCCGCCATGCACTTCCTCACACCAACCTCCAAGCCGGCTTTCGCCGAAACCCTCGAGAACCCGACCCGTGCCGAGTCCGTCCTAGCCCGAGATCGCCCGCACCATCCCGAGCAGCGCGCGCCGTCAGTCGCTCGACCGACGCCCCTCCATCACCTTCCTCTCGAGCAGCTGCGTGGCACTCACCATCGCCACGCAGAAGAGCACGAAGACGAGCAACATCGCGTAGGTCTGGGCGCTGTTGAACGTCTTCGCGGCCTGCGTGATGATGAAGCCGATGCCGTTGTCGGCGGTGAACAGCTCACCGATGAACAGCCCGAGCAACCCGCGCGACACACCCATCCGGACGCCGGTGGCGATGAACGGGACGGTGGACGGCATGACCACCTTGGCGAAGCACTGGCCCCGACTGGCGCCGAACGACCGGGCCGCCACGAGGAGGCTGTTGTCGACGGTCTTGACGCCCTCCATGATGACGACCAGCGTCGCCGGCACGGCCGAGAGGACGATGATCCAGATCCGGGCGGAGTCGTTGATGCCGACCCACAGGATGATGATCGGCATCAGGACGATGCGCGGCATCGTGTAGAGCGCCCAGACGTAGGTGCTCAGCGCCTTGTCGAGCACCTTGATGCCTCCGATCGCCAACCCTGCCGGGATGGCGACGGCCAGCGAGAGGGCCATGCCGACGATGTAGATGAGCAGGCTGATCCCGAGGTTGCTCCAGAGGATCCCCTCCTCGCTCATCTCGACGAGCTCGGCGAAGACGTCGGTCACCGACGGCATGAAGAGCGTGGGGACGTCGCCGTACCTCGCGATGAGCTCCCAGGCGAGGAAGAAGCAGGCGAGGTTGACGACCGAGAACAGGATCCGCTGGCGTCGGCTGAAGACCCGGCGCCCCCGGCGTCGCGGCATCTTCTGCCGCCGGAACACACCGGGGACCAGGGTGCGCGGCGACGGGGAAGCGGGCCTGAGGGTCGTGGTCATCAGAGCACCACCTCCTCGCGCCACCGGCTCGCCCACACCTCGAGGCGACGCGAGCCCGAGACGAGGAGCAGTGCGATGGCGATCAGCAGGAAGACGAAGGCGAACATCCTCGCGGTGTCGTACACCCGCGAGGACTGCATCACTTCACCACCGATGCCCGCAGCGCCCACGAGCAGCTCGACCGACAGCAGACCGACGAACCCTCGGGAGATCGCGTTGCGGACACCGCTGGCGATGAAGGGCATCGCGCACGGGACGATCACCTTGTAGAACAGCGCCAGCCGACGGGCACCGAACGCCCGGGCGGCCCGGACCAAGGACTGGTCGACGGTCTGCACCCCGTCCTTGCAGCTCAGGCACAGCGGCACCGATGCCGAGAGGAAGACCATCCAGATGCTCGTCGCCGTGCCGAAGCCCGAGAAGAGGATGAGCAGCGGCGCGAACGCGATGTTCGGCAGTGCGAAGAACCCCCACAGGTACGGCGAGGTGACCAGGTCCGCGATCGGCGACAAACCGATCGCCAGGCCGATCGGGATGGCGATCATCGAGATGGCCATGCCCACGGCCAACGGGAACGCGCTCGCCTTCATCGCCTCCCAGGCCTGGCCGTCGAGCACGGCGTCCCAGAACGCCTGGACGACCTGGGCCGGGCTCGGCAGCACGATCGGGTTGGGGTCGGTGATCAGCACCGCCGCCTGCCACACGCCGACGAAGACCAGCAGGCTGACGAACCCGGGCAGGTGCGAGAGCAGCCGCTTGCGCCAGGGGTGGTCCACCTGGCGCGCGGGGCCGAGGTGCGCGGGAGCCCCGCTCGAGGGCGCGTCCGGGGAGCCGGGGGCGGAGGCGAGACCGGCACTGATCGGCATGGCCACCTCAACCCTCCTGCAGGGCCGGCTCGACGGTCGCACCGGCGGCTCTGGCCACGCCGCGGGCAGGGTCGTCGGCCAGCAGGTCCCAGATGTGGTCCCGCAGCGCCTGGAACTCGGGAAGCTTGCGGCTCTCCCTGCCCCTCGGCCGGGGGATGTCCACCGTCAGCAGCTCCCGGATGCGTCCGGGGCGGTTGGTCACCACGGCGATCTTGTCCGCCAGCGTGATCGCCTCGTCGACGCTGTGGGTGATGAAGATGATGGCCTGACCGGTCTCGGCCACGATGCGGGCCAGCTCGTCCTGCATGACCTCACGCGTCATGGCGTCGATGGCCGCGAACGGCTCGTCCATGAGCAGCAGCCGCGGCTCCGTCACGAGCGCGCGGGCCAGGCCGACGCGCTGGCGCATGCCTCCGGAGAGCTCACGGGGGTAGGCCTTCTCGAAACCCTCGAGCCCCACGAGCTTGATGTAGTGGCCGACGCGCTCCTTGGTCGAGGCGTCGACCCGCCCTTGCAGCTCCAGCCCGAACCTGACGTTCTGCTCGGTCGTCCGCCACGGCATCAGGGCGTAGTCCTGGAAGACCACGGCCCGATCGGTCTCGGGGCCCGTGACCTCTTTGCCCATCACCTTCACCGTGCCGGCTGAGGGGAAGGTCAGGCCGGCCACCACGTTGAGGAAGGTGCTCTTGCCGCACCCGCTGGGGCCGACGACCGCGAGGAACTCGCCCTGCTGCAGGTCGATCGTGAAGCCGCTGAGCGCGATGAGCGTGTCCTTCTCGCGCAGCCGGTCATAGGTCACCGAGACGTCGTGAGCCTCGACGGCCAGCACGCGACCCCCCGGCTCTGCGCTTTCACGGACCTTCACCATGGGTCTGTCCTTCGGTCGTGTGAGCCAACTCACTACAAACGTTTGCTTATACCAGTGCCTCGACGGGGCAATGTCAAGGGTCCGTTCGGCCTGTCGCCGCCTTGTTATCCCTGCGCGCCAGTGCCCTGGGGGGATCACGACGCGGACGTGGCGCCCAGCCGAGGCGTGGAACGCGGCCGCGCCGGCGGCGGGACCCGCCCGGGGTCCCAGCCGCCGTCGTCGAGCCGGTTCATGTCGGAGCGCACCTGTCCGGCGTGATCAGGCGCTGCGGTAGAGCTTCGTGAGCGTGAACTCCCGGTGTCCCAGCAGCTCGGCCGCGGTCAGTCGGCCGTTGATCGTGCGCTCGACGATGTCGATGAGGATCTCGCCCTGCTCCTCGACCGAGCGACCCTCCGTCAACAGCCCGGAGCAGTCGACGTCGATGTGGTCGCGCATCGACGCCACGGTCTTCGGGTTCGCGGAGATCTTCACGACCGGTTGCACGGGGTTCCCGATGGGGTTGCCCTGGCCGGTCGGGAAGAGGTTCACCACCCCTCCTCCGGCGGCCATCAGCGTCACGCACTCGGCCGCAGCCGACGAGGTGTCCATGAAGTGGAGCCCGGGGACCGTCGGGGCCTCCGCCGGGGCGAGCGCTCCCACGATCGGCTTGGTGCCGGTCTTGACGATGTTGCCCAGCGCCTTCTCCTCGATCGTCGACAGGCCGCCGGCGATGTTCCCCTGGGTCGGCTGGGAGCCGAGGAGGTTGGCGCCGCTGCTCTCGATCATGTCGATGTAGTCGTCGTAGAAGCCCTGGAACCGCGCCCGGACCTCATCGCTGACGCACCGCTCGGCGATGAGGTGCTCACCGCCGGTGAGCTCGCTGGTCTCGCCGAAGATCATCGTGCCGCCGGCGTCCACCCAGCGGTCGCTGAGGTAGGCGGTGATGCGACAGGACCCCAGCCCCGTGGTGGTGTCGGACTCACCGTCCTTGGTGGTGAGGATGATCTCGGAGCGCTCGACGGGCTCGCGGGTCAGCTCGCTCGCGTCCTGGAGGAACTGCTTGGCCACCCGGGAGGCGCGCTCCACGATGGACAGGTCACCGAACCCCTCCAGCCACATGCCCTCGACCGGCTTGCCCGTCTTGGCGATCCCCTCCACCACGCGGGCGGTCCAGTTCGGCTCCACGCCGATCACGACCACCGCCGCGATGTTCGGGTTCGATCCGATGCCGATGAGCGTCCGGAAGGTCAGCTCCAGGTCGTCGCCGAACTGGAGCCGGCCGAACGCGTGCGGGAGGGCGAGCGTCCCCGGGATCAGCGAGGCGACCCCTTCGGCAGCGGCGTTCGAGAGGTCGTCGACCGGGAGGATCGCGACGTGGTTGCGGGTCCCGACGGCCCCGTTGGACCTCCGGTAGCCGGTCAGGCGACGCTGTTCTGCCACCGGGCACTCCTCACGTTGTGGACATGGACGTAGTCGCCCTTCTTGATGTCGGCGCTCGCGATGGCCGTGCGGACGCCGTACTCGATGACGTCCTCCCCTGCGGTGATGTCCCGCAGCGCGACCTTGTGGCCCAGGGGGATCTCCGCGTTGACGTCGACCGTCACGGAGTCGGCGCCGTCCAGGTAACCCACTTCCGCAGGCCCCCGGCTGACGTCCCTGACCGCGACCGCGACGTAGTCGCCGGCCTTGTGGGTCAGGAAGCTCGGCACGTCCGTCATGCCGCCCTCCTTTCTGGTCAGTGGTCTGACCTCGCTGCTGGAACCCTAGGGGCGTCCTCGAAGTGTTGTCAACGCCACACCGCCGGAGCATGACGGCTCGTGGCGGGCCCGCGACCTCGGCTCACGTGAAGAGCGGCAGCGACCGCCCGACGAGCGAGCGCCGCGGTGCGGGGAGCGAGACTGCGAGCGCCTTGAGCGCCTCCACCGCCGCGGAGGCCGGCCCGAGCACGGCGGGGGTCCCGCGGTCCCCTGCGCGGCACACCCCCTCGTCCAGAGGGATCTTCGCCAGGAGCGGGACCCCGAGCTCCTCGGCCAACGCCGCACCTCCGCCACTGCCGAACACGCTGCCGCTCATGTTCTCCACCACGCCGGTGACCGTCAGCGAACCGCGAGCCGCCATCCGGCCCACTCGGGCCGCCACGGACCTCGCCGCCGTCTGGGGCGTGGTGACCACCACCATGCCCGCGTCGGGGAGGAGCCCGGCGAGCGTGAGGAGCACGTCGCCGGTGCCGGGCGGCAGGTCGACCAGCAGCACGTCGAGGTCCGCCCCCCAGTACACGTCGGCGAGGAACTGCTCGAGGGCCTTGTGCAGCATCGGCCCCCGCCAGAGGACCGGTTCCGAGTCGTCCACGAAGAAGCCGATGGACATCAGCCGGACACCCTGGGAGCGGACCGGCAGCATCAGCCCCGGGACAGCCACTGGAGGCTGCCGCACCCCGAAGAGGGCGGGCTGGGAGTAGCCCCAGACATCGGCGTCCAGCACCGCCACGCGCTGACCGTCGGCGGCCAGCGCGGCCGCGACGTTCGCGGTCACCGTCGACTTGCCGACGCCGCCCTTCCCCGAACCGACGAGGTACACCCGCGTGGTGCTGCCCAGGGCGCCGGGGCTGCGGTGGTGGGCCTTGAGGGCGCGAGCGGCGGCCTGCCGGCGCTCGGCGTCCGCAGCCCGCACCTCGATCGCCGAGCCGGCGGGCGCGGCGGCGCTGACGCCCTCCTGCAGCGCACGCAGGTAGGCGGGGTCCTCGCTGAGCCCGTGGACGCGCACCAGCGGGGCGCCGCGCCGCCGTCCGGACACCTCCACCAGCCCCAGCTCGGCGAGGGGCCGCCCCGTCAGCGGCTCCGGGACCAGCTCCGGTGGGCTCACGTGACCGCTTCCCCGCCGCGCACCCTGAACGCCTTCCGCTTCGGCTTGACCGGACGCATCATGAACTCCGGCCGGCGCAGCCCCTCGGCGTTGGGCCCGGGCCGGGTCTCCCGCAGCCACTCGCGGTAGACCTCGCGCGCCTTGGCGACGTCCACCTCGATGTCGCCGTACCGGTCGCCGGGCTCGGCGGGCGAGAGGGTGACGTGCTGGTGCCAGCAGTGGGCGCCCGACCACGGGTCCGGCTGGACCGGGAAGGTGAGGTTCTGGTGAACGCCGGGATCGTCCCAGTTGATGCGCGAGCTGTCGGGATCGTCGCTCGCGAAAGGTCCTGGGAGCTCGACGTACCGCATCCTCCACACGCCCGTGTCCGTGCGCTCGACGTCGACCTTGCCACTCGCCCACCTGCTGGCGTGGATGTCGTCGAGGCGCCAGCGGCCCATGTGGTGGCTCAGCGCGATGACGCCGGGTCGGATGCCCTGGTGCGCCCACGCCCTCGCGACGAAGTAGCCGATGCGCGTGGTCACCCGCACGAGGTCGCCGGTCGCGATGCCCAGGCGTGCGGCGTCGTCGGTGTGAATCCACACCGGGTGGGTGTTGCTGAGCTCGTTGAGGTACTTCGCGTTGGCGGAGCGCGTGTGGATCAGGGTGGGCAGCCGGAACGTCGGGACCAGCACCATCTCGCCCGCTGCCGTATCGATCTTGCGTCGCGAGACGTGCGACTCGATGTACGTCGGGGTCGCGAGCTCGGGCCACCCGAAGGAGGCAACGGCGTCGGAGTACAGCTCGAGCTTCCGGCTGGGCGTGAGCCACCCGGCCACCTCCGACCCGTCCTCGAGCCGGATGCCGACGGCTCCGGCCTCACCGATCAGGGGCGGGGTGGACTCGTCCGTCGTCGGCTTGCGCAGCACCCCGTGCTCGTCGGCCCGCGCTCCGTCCAGCTCCGCCTCCGTCAGCGGCCGCTCGTCCTGCCGGTAGACGTCCCGTGCCACCTCGACCACGCCGTACTTGCGCATGTAGGCCAGCGGTGAGAGCCCTTCGGCCTCGGCCTTCTCGGGGAGCCCCGGCACGCGGTTCTCGAAGACCCAGCGGTAGTACTCGTCGACGGTCACCTTCTCGCCCGGGCGGTACGGCGACTCGAAGTAGCGACGGATGCCCAGGCTCCCGTCGGGGTCGATGCGCCAGGAGAGCTCGAACCAGAACTCGTTCTCCTCCCACACCTCCCCGGGGTTCGTGTCACGCGTGTCCTCGTAGACCATGCCGAGCTTGTCCATGGCGACGCGGGTGACCGGCTGGCGGAACCCCAGCCACTTCGCGGCGTGGGTCTCGTAGGAGTGCGTGTCGTGCCGCTCGGTGGAGTGACCCATCGGCAGCACGTAGTCCGCGAAGATCGCCGTCTCCGACCACGTCGGTGTCAGCGCCACGTGCAGCCCGATGGTGTCGGTCCGGGTCAGCGTCTCGATCCAGGAGAAGCCGTCCGGGTTGGTCCACACGGGATTGTAGACACGGGTGAAGTAGACGTCGATGTCACCGCGCCCGTCCTGCAGGAGGTGCGGCAGGAGGAAGGACATCTCGTTCGTCGACAACGGGAACTCCGGCGGCCAGAGGAGCTCGTTCCACAGCTCGTGCCCCTCCGGCACGTCGAACCCGTGCGCGATGAACTTGTCCCAGCCGTTGGGGCTGGTGCCGCCAGGCGTGCCCACGCTGCCGGTGAGCACGTTGAGGAAGAACAAGGAGCGCGCGACCTGCCACCCTCCGTAGTTCCCCGCCGCCGCCGAGCGCCAGATGTGGGCCGACAGGGCGGACCCGGCCTCGGCGACCATCTCGGCGAGCGCCTCGATGCGCTCGACCGGCACCTGGCTCTCCTCTGCGGCGAACTCGAAGGTGTACCGCGCGTAGTCGGCGTCGAGGACGCGCAGGAACGTGTCGAAGTCCCGTGGCTCGTCCGGGTGGAGCCGCTCGAGGTAGGTGTCCCAGTTCACCCAGCGGCGGAGGTAGTCCCTGTCCACCTGCCCGGTGCGCAGGAGGTACGACGCGATCGCGAGCAGGATCGCCGCCTCGCTGCCGGGCCAGGGGGCGAGCCACAGGTCCGCGTGGCTCGCGGTGTTCGACATGCGCACGTCGAGGACCGCCAGCTTGGCGCCGCCCTGGGTCTTCGCCTCCATGATCCGTTGCGCATGGGGGTTGAAGTAGTGACCGGTCTCCAGGTGGGAGGAGAGCAGCAGGATGACCTTGGCCTGCGCGTAGTCCGGTGACGGTCGGTCGTAGCCACCCCAGGTGCTGTAGCCGAGGCGCGCCCCTGCCGAGCACAGGTTCGTGTGGCTGTTGTGGCCGTCGACGCCCCAGGCCAGGAGGAACCGCTCCGCGAAGCCGTCCTCACCGGGCCTGCCCACGTGGTAGACGACCCGGTCCCGGCGATCCTGCTCGATGGCCCGGCGGATCCGGCCGGCGATGTCGTCGAGCGCCTCGTCCCAGGTGCACCGCTCCCAGCCGCCGGCGCCACGGTCACCGACGCGTCGCAACGGGTGCAGGATGCGCTCGGGGTCGTTGACCTGGTTGATCGTCGCCGGCCCTTTGGCGCAGTTGCGGCCCCGGGACCCCGGGTGGGCGGGGTTGCCCTCGACCTTCGCGATCGTGAGGTCGTCCTTGGCGACATAGGCGAGGAGTCCGCAGGCGGACTCGCAGTTGAAGCACGTCGTCGGGATCAGCATGAACTCCCGCGGGACCTTGCGCGGGTGCGCTTTCGGGTCGTGCGCGACGTGGTGGTCCCACGTCTCCGGAGGCGGGAAGTTGCGGAGGTGCTCGTGGCTCCGGTCACCCGGCAGGCGCGCCGGGGCGTCCGTCGAGCCGGACCGGTCGTCCGTGGTGGTCATCTCTTCCCTCTCATGACAGGGGCACGTCCTGCCCCGCCTTCAGGTAGACGGACTCGTAGACGAGCAGCGCGGGCTGCACGAGGACACCGCCCAGGGCAGCGGTCCAGGCGAGGTCGCCGTTCCACGAGAGGGCGGCGACCGCCAGTGCCACCACCGTGGGTGCGATCGCGCCGCCCCACAGCAGCGTCCGGTAGCGACCGGCGAGCATCGTCCTCGCCGCGACCTCCGCCCTACGACTGTGGTGGCGACCGCCCAGGTCGAGCAGGGTCAGGACCACGTGGAGGGCTGCCCCGACGACCAGCACGCGGGACGCCAGAGCGGTGCCGGCGCCGTCCGCTCCTCCGGCAGCGAGCAGGACCGCCATCGCGCCCGCTCCGGTCATCGCGGCCTGCGCGAGGAGGTGCGGGAACAGCCACCTGGACTGCCACAGGTCCCTGCCCTCCGCCTGCGCGAAGAGCATCGCTGTGTAGCCGGCGGCCATCACCGCTGCGAGGAACGCGGGCCAGCCGAGCACCTGGTGCACCCCTCCGGCGTCGGCCAACCCGGCGACGAACCACGCGACGCAGGCGGCACCGAACGCCAGCAGGCAGTAGCCGCCGAGCACCAGCCACGATCCCTGGTTGCCGCGGGTGAAAAGGAAGTAGAACCGGTCCGGCCTCTTCAGGTCCCACACCAGGAGGATCCCCGTCGCGGCCGCTGCGACCGCCCCGACGACCGGCGCGCCGAGGTCGCCCGCCCAGCCGAGGTCGATCCCGAGCACCGCGGCGAGGGCGGCCACGAAGAGGGCGCCCGCACCGACGCCCTTGGCCCAGAGGTACGTCGCCACCCGCCAGCCCCAGGGCCGCGGGTGGCTGGTGTTGAGCGTCGTGGCGGCCGTGGGGTCGCTGCCCTCGAAGTCGCCGGCGGTCGTCAGCCGGAGCGCGTCGGGCCTGGCCCACAGGTAGGTGTCCCTCACCGGCGCCTCGAGCGGCTCGAGCACTGCGTGGGCGGCGCCGAGGTAGAAGACGTTCGGCCCGGTGCCCTGGTCGGGCGCGCGCACCGCGACGTCCCCGGCGGACGCGACCAGCTGCGCGATGCCCGAGCTCTCGTCCTCGAGGTCCCCGACCCAGATCGAGTGTGTCGGGCAGACCACCACGCAGGCGGGCTCCAGGCCGTCGTCGATCCGGTGGGCGCAGAAGTTGCACTTGGCGGCCGTCTTGGTGTCGTCGTCGATGTAGATCGCGTCGTACGGGCAGGCCTGCATGCACGACTTGCACCCGATGCAGGCACCGCTGTCGAAGTCGACGATCCCGTCGTCCCTCGTGAACAGGGCGTTCGTCGGGCAGATCTTCCCGCAGGGCGCATCGGTGCAGTGGTTGCACCTCATCACCCCGAAGTCGCGCTTGGAGTCCGGGAACGTGCCGGAGTCGACGTACTTCACCCATGTCCGGAACTGACCGACCGGCACCTGGTGCTCGGTCTTGCACGCGACGGTGCAGGCATGGCAGCCGATGCACGTCCGCTGGTCGATGGCGAACCCGTACCTCACGCTTGACTCCGCATCCGCAGCCCCTGCGTCGCAATGTGTCTGTGGCTGTGCTCTGTGTGTTCTGGATAGAGGTCTGGCCACTATAGTGCTCGGAGGCGGCGGCGCAACCGATCGAACGTCGCCGGAACGCGCCTGATCCAGGCGGAACGGAGGTGCCCATGGCGGTCGACGACACGGTCACGACCTGGCAACCACTGGGCCAGGGGACCCTCACCGACCGGATCCGGTCCGAGATCCTGCGGGTGCTGACCACGCGCGGCCTCTCCCCCGGCGACCGCCTGCCCTCCGAACGGGAGCTGGCAGCGTCCCTGCGCGTTAGCCGTCCCTCGGTGCGGGAGGCGGTTCGGTCGCTGCAAGCGGAGGGGCGGCTGGTCGTCAGGCACGGGCAGGGGGTCTTCGTGGCGGAGCCGACGGCGCAGCGGGCCCTCCGCGAGTCGATGACCAGGCTCGACCACAGCCTCTCGGAGCTGTTCGCGATGCGCGAGGTGCTGGAGGTGCCGGCAGCCCGGTGGGCGGCCCAGCGGCAGGACCTGCCCAAGCTCGAGGCGGTGCAGCGGGCGTTCTCCGACCTGGAGGAGGCCTTGCAGCAGGAGCCGCGTGACTACCAACGGCTCCAGGACCTCGACGCGGCCTTCCACCTGCGGATCGTCCAGGCGGCGGGCAACCGCCTCCTGGAGCAGAGCCAGGGCGTGCTCAACGACCTGCTGCAGACCGGTCTCCAGACCACGCTAGCCATCGAAGGCCGCGCGGAGAGGTCCCGCGAGGAGCACCTCCGGATCCTGACCGCACTGCTCGAGGGTGACGCTGCTGCCGCGGGGCGCGCTGCCCAGGCTCACGTCCGCAACGTCCGGCGGGCGGCCAACCGCCGCATCGCGGAGGCAAGCGCTCGGATCGACAACGAGGGCTGACCGTGTCCAGCGCGGGACGCTCGGCACCCTCTCGCGGCGACCTCGTCGCGGCGGTCACCGTCGCGATGGTGCTCGTCCCGCAGTCCCTCGCGTACGCCGCGCTGGCCGGCATGCCCCCCGTCCACGGGCTCTACGCCGCCGCCGTGGCGCCGGTGCTGGCGGCTCTCGTGGGCTCCTCGCCCTACCTCCAGACCGGGCCCACCGCGCTCACCAGCCTCCTGGTGGCCGGCTCGCTGGCGTCCCTGCCCGACCTCACGGCGATCGAGTACGTCGAGCACGCCGCGCTGCTCGCCCTGGTGGTGGGAACCGCCCGGCTTGCGTTGGGGCTGCTGCGGGGCGGGATCGTCGCCTACCTGCTGAGCCAGCCGATCCTCACCGGCTTCACGCTCGGCGCGTCGTTCCTGATCGCGGCGTCCCAGCTGCCCGCCCTGCTCGGCGCCGACGCGGCCGCCCCGAACCCGCTCGAGGCAGCCGTGCGGGCCGTCGCGGCGCCGGGGTCGTGGTCGGTCGTCGCGATCTGCGTAGGCGTCGCCGTGATCGCCTGCACGTTGCTGTCGAGACGGGTCTCGCCCCTTCTGCCCGGGGCCCTGCTGGCCTCCGTGGCGGTGCTCGCGATGGTGCACCTCACCGAGGTGGACGTCGACGTCGTCGGGCAGCTGCCCTCGGGACTGCCACCCCTGACCCTCGACCTGCCCTTCAGCGCCGTACCCCACCTCTTGGTCCCGGGCGTCGTGATCGCGCTCATCGGCTTCGCGGAGGCGGTGAGCATCTCGCGTCACTACGCCAGCGCCGACCGCACCCGGTGGGACCCCGACCGGGAGCTGGTCGGACAGGGGCTGGCCAACCTCGGCGCAGGCATCTTCGGAGGGTTCGCGGTCGGCGGGTCCTTCTCCCGATCGGCACTGAACCGGCTGTCCGGCGCGCGCACCCGGTGGAGCAGCCTCTTCACCGGGTTGGTCGTCATGGCTGTCCTGCCCTTCGCCTCCGTCTTGTCGCAGCTCCCGACAGCGGTGCTGGCGGCGCTGGTCATCGCCTCGGTCCTCCAGCTGCTCGACCCGCGTCCGCTGGCACGCACCTGGCGCTACTCCCGCCCGCAGGGGCTCGTCGCGCTGGCGACGCTGGCCCTGACGCTGGCCTTCTCCCCCAGCGTCCAGTGGGGTGTGGTCGCAGGGGTGGGCTTCGCACTCGCGGTCCACCTGTGGCGTGAGCTGCGGCTGGACCTCGACCAGTGGGTCGAGGGCGACCTGCTGCACGTCCGCCCGCAGGGGGTGCTCTACTTCGGTTCCGCGCCGGCGCTCGAGACGCGCGTGCTCGAGCAGCTGGCCGACCACCCTCAGCTCATGCGCGTCGAGCTCCACCTGCAGCGGCTCGGGCGCATCGACCTCACCGGTGCCCTCGTGCTGCGCGACATCTGCCGCGACCTCGCCGACGCCGGCGTCCACGTCGTCATCAGTGGCGTTCAGCCGCAGTGCCGCCGGCTGGTGGGGAGCGTCCTCGGCGAGGAGGGCATCGACCACACCCACGGCGCCCGTGCTTCCACCAGGCCCGGCGGCCTCCACGAACCGGGCCGAGCGGCCGCGCCGACCGCCGGGGACACCGGCCGGAGCTGAGCGTGCACGCGTTGTCGAGCGGCGTGGGGACGGCTCACTCCCACTCGATGGTGCCGGGCGGCTTCGAGGTCACGTCGAGGGTGACCCGGTTGATCTCGCGGACCTCGTTGGTGATCCGGGTCGAGATCGCCTCGACGACGTCGTACGGCAGCCGGGCCCAGTCGGCGGTCATGGCGTCCTCGGAGGTCACCGGGCGCAGCACGACAGGGTGGCCGTACGTGCGGCCGTCGCCTTGCACGCCTACGGAGCGGACGTCGCCGAGCAGCACCACGGGGAACTGCCAGATGTCGCGGTCGAGGCCGGCCCTCGTCAGCTCCTCGCGGGCGATGGCGTCGGCCTCGCGCAGGATGTCGAGCCGCTCCTGGGTGACCTCGCCGATGATCCGGATCCCGAGCCCAGGCCCCGGGAACGGGTGGCGCCAGACCATCTCGGCGGGCAGCCCGAGCTGCTCCCCCACCAGCCGGACCTCGTCCTTGAACAGCGTGCGCAGCGGCTCGACGAGCTCGAACTCGAGGTCCTCGGGGAGCCCGCCGACGTTGTGGTGGGACTTGATGTTCGCGGTGCCGGCACCGCCGCCGGACTCGACCACGTCGGGGTAGAGCGTCCCCTGCACGAGGAACTGCACCTTCTCGCCCTGGGCCGCCGCCTCGCCGACGATCTCGGCCTCGGCCTGCTCGAAGACCCGGATGAACTCGCGGCCGATGATCTTCCGCTTCTCCTCGGGGTCGGTGACCCCGGCGAGCGCGCCGAGAAACCGCTCCTGCGCGTTCACGACGTGCAGGTCCACGCCGGTGGCGGCGACGAAGTCGCGCTCGACCTGCTCGGCCTCGCCCTTGCGCAGCAGCCCGTGGTCGACGAAGACACAGGTGAGCCGGTCGCCGATGGCGCGCTGCACGAGGGCGGCGGCCACCGCCGAGTCCACCCCGCCCGACAGCCCGCAGATCGCCCGCCGGTCGCCGACCTGGCGCTGGATCTTCTCGACCTGCTCGTCGACGATGTTGACCATCGTCCACGTCGGCCGGCAGCCGGCGATGGTGTGCAGGAAGTGCTCGAGGACCGCCTGGCCGTGCTCGGTGTGCAGCACCTCCGGGTGCCACTGCACGCCGGCGAGCCCGCGGTCGACGTCCTCGAACGCCGCGACCGGCGACCCGGTCGTCGACGCGAGCACGGTGAACCCGGGCGGCGCCGCCACCACGGAGTCGCCGTGGCTCATCCAGACCCGGTGCTCCCCGGGCACGGCCGCGAGCAGGGCTCCGGGCTCCTCGACGGTCACCGGCGTCCGCCCGTACTCCGAGGAGCCGGTGCGCCGCACCTCGCCGCCGAGAGCCTGGGCCATCGCCTGGAAGCCGTAGCACATGCCGAACACCGAGACACCCGACTCGAAGATCTCCGGCCCGAGCTGCGGGGCGCCCGGCTCGTAGACCGACGACGGGCCGCCGGACAGGATGATCGCCTTCGGTCGGCGGGCGAGCAGCTCCTCGAGCGGGGTGGTGTGCGGGACGATCTCGGAGTAGACCCGCGCCTCGCGGACACGTCGGGCGATCAGCTGCGCGTACTGCGCCCCGAAGTCGACGACGAGGACCAGGTCGTGATCGGTGGTCAAGATCGGGCCTTTCGGGCGTGGCGCACGGCGTGCGCCTGCGGTGGGAGCCCCCGCTCCAGGACCCCGCGAGTCTATCGGTGCGGCCTGGTGGCGAGCCGATACAGAAATGTCTCGAGACGGCGTAACCCGCGTCCGCAGGGCTCGTTGAAGCGTGCGGAGGCCCGGGATCAAACTCCCTCCCAGGCCGGGTCTCCGAAGTCCAAGCAGCTGCATGGACTGTCCGGGGCCCGACCTCCCTCCCTCCCGGTCGGGCCCTGGGTCGTTTTCGGGCCGGATCGGCGTCGCCTGCCCTGGATCGGGCGCGAGCCGTCGCATCTTCCCGTCGTACGGCGGTCGAGCCGTCGCAACTTCCCGTCGTACGCCGGTCGAGTCGTCGCAACTTCACCGATCATGTCCGTCCGCACGTCGTACGGTCGATCCGGCTGCGGACGGACATGAACGGCGCCGCGTCGGCAGCCGCACGCGGAAGATGCGACGACTGGGCGGGTTTCATCGATGAAGATGCGACGACTCGGCGCAACAGCCCGGCAGGAAGCGCCGACTCGCGGGGCTCAGCCGCGCCGGCAGCCGCACGCGGCTAGGAGACGGAGACGATCGGGAGGCGGAGCGCGGCCGGGGCCGTCGCGGGGACGGCAGGGTCCCGGGGAGCGACGGGGTCGATCCGCTCGTACTGCGAGCCCAGCGGCGGGCGCGGGTCGGCCTCGCCCTTGTTGGGCCAGAACGCCATCGCCCGCTCGGCCTGCGCGGTGATCGTCAGCGACGGGTTCACCCCGAGGTTCGCCGAGATCGCGGAGCCGTCGGCGATGTGCAGCCCGGGGTGGCCGAAGACCCGCTGGTAGGCGTCGACGACGCCGTCCTCGGGCGTGCGGCCGATGGTCGCGCCACCGATGAAGTGCGCGGTCATCGGCATGTTGAACGGGTCGCCGATCGAGCCGCCCGGCACGCCGCCCATGATCTCGGCCATCCGCCGCACGACCTGGTTGGCGATCGGGATCCACGTGGGGTTGGGCTCCCCGTGGCCCTGCCGGGAGGTGAGCCGCCACTTGCGAGTGCCCGGGATCCGCTTGGCGTACGTCGTGATGGAGTTGTCGAGCGTCTGCATCACCAGGGCGATGACCGTCCGCTCCGACCAGTGCTTGACGTCGTAGAGGTCGAAGACGTTGCGCTTCTGCAGCCACAGCTCCTTGAGCCAGGTGCGCCAGCGAGGGGCGGGCCCGTCGCCGTCGGTGAGGACCGTCTGCATCAGCGCCATCGCGTTGCTGCCCGCGCCGTACCGCACCGGCTCGACGTGGGTGTCGGGGTCGGGGTGGAAGCTCGAGGTGATCGCGATGCCGCGGCTGTAGTCGATCTTGGTGTCCGGCGCGATCGCGCCGAGGATCGACTCGGAGTTGGTCCGGGAGAGGAAGCCGAGCCGGTCGGAGAGCCCCGGCAGGTGCCCCTCGGCCTTCATCTTGTGCAGCAGCTTCTGGGTGCCGATCGCGGCGGCGGCGAAGACGACCTGCTCGGCGGTGAGGGTGCGCGTCACCTTCTTCGTCGTCCGCTTGGCCTTGGTGAACTTCAACGTGACCTCGTAGCCGCCGCCGTCCAGCGGCTTGACCCGGGTGACCGTCGAGAGCGGCAGCACCTTCGCGCCCTTGGCCTCGGCGAGGTAGAGGTAGTTCTTCACCAGGGTGTTCTTGGCGTTGTACTTGCACCCGGTCATGCAGTCGCCGCACTCGATGCAGACGTGGCGGTCAGGGCCTGCGCCGCCGAAGAACGGGTCCGGAACCTTCTCACCGGGCTGCGTCTCGGGGCCGCCGAAGAAGACGCCGACCGGGGTCGGGTGGAAGGTGTCCTCCACGCCGAGCTCCTTGGCGACCTGCTCCATCACGTCGTCCGACGGGGTGCGGAGCGGGTTCTCGACGACGCCGAGCATCCGCTTCGCCTGGTCGTAGTACGGCGCCAGCTCGCGCTTCCAGTCGGTGATGTCCCGCCACTGGGGGTCGTTGTAGAACTGCTCGAGCGGCTCGTAGAGGGTGTTCGCGTAGACCAGCGACCCGCCGCCGACACCGGCGCCGGCCATGATCAGCGAGTCGCGCACCGCCTCGATCCGCTGGATGCCGTAGCAGCCGATCTCGGGGCGGAAGAGGTACTTCTTCAGCTCGAACGACGTCTTCGCGAAGTCCTCGTCGCGGAACCGGGCGCCGGCCTCGAGGACGCCGACGCGGTACCCCTTCTCGGTCAGCCGCAGCGCGGTGACCGACCCCCCGAAGCCGGAGCCGATGACGAGGACGTCGAAGTCGAAGTCGAACATGGGTGGCGGTGCCTACTTCCTGCCGAGCTTGGTCATCAGGGCGACGCTGCGCGTCATGAACCGGGCGTACTGCTCGTCGCTCATCCCGAACATCGGGGCGAACCGCAGCACCCGCTGGACGGCGACCGACTGCGACTCGGTGTAGCGGAGGATGCCCTCGGCGCCCTGGCGGCGCCCCATGCCGGAGTCCCGCATCCCGCCCATCGGGGACTCGATGCTGGCGAAGGTCGCGCCGAACGCCTCGTTGACGTTCACCGTGCCGCACTTGATGCGCCGGGCGATCTCCCGGGCGCGCCGGGTGTCACGGCTGTAGACGGCGGCGTTGAGACCGTACTGCCCCTCGTTGGCCCGCGCGACCGCGTCGGACTCGTCGTGGAACCGGTAGACCGAGATCACCGGGCCGAAGCTCTCGTCACCGAAGCAGCGCATGTCGGGGGTGGTGCCCTCGAGGACCGTCGGCTCGTAGAAGTAGGGGCTGATGTCCGGCCGCGCCCGTCCGCCGGTCAGCACCCGGGCCCCCTTCGCGCGTGCGTCCTCGACGTGCCCGACGACCGTGTCGAGCTGGTCCTGCGAGATGAGCGCACCCATGTCGTGGCCCCACTCGAGCCCGACGCCGAGCCGCATCGCCTTCACCCGCTCGACGAACTTCGCCATGAACCGGTCGTAGACCTGGTCGGCGACGTACATCCGCTCCATCGACACGCAGAGCTGGCCGGCGTTCGAGAACGCCGCCCGCACCGCTCCCTCGGCGGCCCGGTCGAGGTCGGCGTCACGCAGGACGAGGATCGGGTTCTTGCCGCCGAGCTCGAGCGAGCAGCCGATCAGCCGCTCCGCGCACTGCTGGGCGATGACCTTGCCGGTCGCGGTGGAGCCGGTGAAGCAGACGTAGTCGGCGCGCTCGATGATCTCCGTGCCGATGGTCCGGCCCGGCCCCGCGACCATCTGCCACAGGTCCTCCGGGAACCCGGCCTCGTGGAGCAGCTCGAGGCCCAGCAGCGCGCTGAGCATCGTCTGGGCGTCGGGCTTCGCGACGACGGCGTTGCCGGCCATGATCGCCGGAAGCCCGTCGCAGAGCGCCATCGTGAAGGGGTAGTTCCAGGGCGAGATGATCCCGACGACGCCCTTGGGGACGCGGTTGACCTCGACCCGCGTGAGGCCGGGGACGACACCGGCGACCCGCTTGGTCGACAGGTGCTCCTCGGCGGTCCGGGCGTAGTAGCGGGCGGTCAGCGCGATGTGCAGCGGCTCGTCGAAGGCGTGCTTGCGCGCCTTGCCGGACTCCCAGCAGATCATGTCCATGATCTCGTCCTGGCGCCGCAGGACGATGTCGTGGAGCCGGAGGAACATCGCGGACCGCTCCTCGAGCGAGGTCCGCGCCCACCGGGCCTGCGCCTTGCGCGCCCGCCGGAACGCCTCCTCCACGTCGGCCGCCGTCGACTGCGGGACGTGGCCGAGCGGCTGGCCGTTGACCGGCGAGATCGACGGCTTCGTCTCCCCGCTCGAGGCGGTCAGCAGCCCGGTCAGCCGGCGGACGTGCGCCTGGTCGAGGGCGTAGGAGGCGGCGGGGTCGTGGTCGGGGTCGAGGAGCTCGGGCGCGGCGGAGCCGGCGTCGGAGGAACCCATATACCGATGGTATGTGAACGGCCGGTAACAAACTACCCCCCGACGATGTCCCCCGACCTGACCCTCGCTTCGTCGGCCTCCTGGTCGGTCCACTCCTGCTGGCTGCGGCGCTCGGCCTCGACGCGGCGCAGGTAGTGGTCGACCTCCCGGTCGACGGCGGCGCGGTCCCACCCGAGCGGTCCGGCCATCAGCTCCGCTGCCGGGCGGGCGGCGGCGACGCCGCGGTCGAAGGTCTCGATCGAGATGCGGGTACGCCGGGTCAGCACGTCGTCGAGGTGGCGGGCTCCTTCGTGCGTGACCGCGTGGACCACCTCGGCCTTGAGGTAGTCCTCGGCGCCGGGCAGCGGCTCCCGCAGCTCGGGCTCGGAGAGCACCAGCTCGACGAGCTCGTCCACGAGGTCGCCCTGCCGCCCCAGCAGGTGCTCGACCCGCGCGCGGTGCAGCCCGGAGCGCCGGGCGATCGCCGCGACCTGGTTGCGCCGGGTCGCGTAGCCCTCGGCGCCGAGCAGCGGCACGCGGTCGGTGATGCTCGTCGGCACCCGGTCCCCCAGCGAGTGCGCGGCGGCGTCGACGGCGTCGCGGGCCATCACGCGGTAGGTCGTGTACTTGCCGCCCGCGACGAGCACCAGCCCGGGGACCGGCGTCGCCACCATGTGCTCGCGCGAGATGCGACTGGTCGGCTCGGACTCGCCCGAGAGCAGGGGCCGGAGCCCGGCGTACACGCCCTCGACGTCGTCGTGC
Source organism: Nocardioides caldifontis (assembly GCF_008087345.1). Lineage (GTDB taxonomy): Bacteria > Actinomycetota > Actinomycetes > Propionibacteriales > Nocardioidaceae > Marmoricola_A > Marmoricola_A caldifontis. The sequence continues at coordinate 415,073 of NZ_ML701735.1, forward strand.
TCGAGCGGCTCGCGCAGGACCCGGTTGACCTGGTCGAGGAGGTACTCGATGTCGGCCCGCGAGGCCGCTGGATGCGCCTTGTCGAGCTCCCAGGCGGTGTCGGTCGTGCCGATGATCCAGTGGCGCCCCCACGGGATGACGAAGAGCACCGAGGTGGCCGTGCGCAGGATGACGCCGGACTGCGAGCGGATCCGGTCGCGGGGCACGACGAGGTGGATCCCTTTGCTGGCCTGGACGTTGAGCGCGCCGCGGCCGCCGACCATCCGCTGGATCTCGTCGGTCCACACCCCGGCGGCGTTGACGACGACGCGGGCGCGGACGGTGAGCTCCTCGCCCGACTCCAGGTCCTTCGCCGTCACCCCGGTGACGCGCTCGCCCTCGCGGACGAATCCCGTGACCCGGGTCCGGGTGGCGACGTGCGCGCCGTGGCTCGCGGCGGTGCGGGCCAGCACCATCGTGTGCCGGGCGTCGTCGACCTGGCAGTCGTGGTACTGCACCGCGCCGACCAGGGCGTCCGGGCGCAGGTCCGGCGCGATCCGCAGCGCCTGCCGGCGGGTCAGGTGGCGGTGGCGCGGCACCCCGGCCCGCTCCCGCCCGGCCGCCGCGAGCCCGTCGTAGAGCGCGAGCCCGGCGCCGACGTACGGCCGCTCCCAGTGGCGGGTCAGCGGGTAGAGGAACGGCACCGGCCGGACCAGGTGCGGCGCCAGCCGCGTGAGCAGCAGCCCGCGCTCGCGCAGCGCCTCCCGGACCAGCCCGAAGTCGTACATCTCGAGGTAGCGCAGCCCGCCGTGGATCAGCTTGCTCGACCGCGAGCTGGTCCCCGACGCGAGGTCGCGCTGCTCGATCAGCCCGCAGGACAGCCCGCGGGTGACCGCGTCGAGCAGCGTGCCGCAGCCGGTGACGCCACCGCCGACCACGAGCACGTCGAGCTCGTCGGCCGCCATCGCGGCCAGGGCGGCGGAACGTGACGACGGGCTGAGGGCCGACGGGCGCATGCCCCCCATCCTGGCTGGTTCAGTCCGAGGTGACGACGACCTCGACCCGCTGGAACTCCTTGAGCTCGGTGTAACCGGTCATCGCCATCGCCCGGCGCAGCGCGCCGACGAGGTTCAGGGTGCCGTCGGCGGTCGACGAGGGGCCGAACAGGATCTCCTCGAGGCTGCCGGCGGTGCCGATCCGGATCCGCTCGCCGCGGGGCAGCTTGTGGTGCCAGGCCTCGGAGCCCCAGTGGAACCCGCGGCCCGGCGCCTCGCTGGCCCGGGCCAGCGGCGAGCCGATCATCACCGCGTCGGCACCGCACGCGATCGCCTTCGAGAGGTCGCCCGAACGACCGATCGAGCCGTCCGCGATCACGTGCACGTAGCGGCCGCCGGACTCGTCGAGGTAGTCGCGACGGGCCGCGGCCACGTCGGCGACCGCGCTGGCCATCGGCACGGCGAGCCCGAGGACCGTGCGGGTGGTGTGCGCAGCTCCCCCGCCGAACCCGACGAGGACGCCGGCGGCGCCGGTGCGCATCAGGTGGAGCGCCGCCTGGTAGGTCGCGCACCCTCCGACGATCACGGGCACGTCGAGCTCGTAGATGAACTCCTTGAGGTTCAGCGGCTCCGCCTGGCCCGAGACGTGCTCGGCGCTCACGGTCGTCCCGCGGATGACGAACATGTCGACGCCGGCGTCGACGACCGTCTTGGCGTAGTCCTTGGTGCGCTGCGGTGAGAGGCTGCCGGCGACGGTGACCCCGGAGGCACGCATCTCGCGGAGCCGCTCGGTGATCAGCTCGGGCTTCACCGGCTCGGTGTAGATCTCCTGCATCCGCCGGATCGCGGACCGGTCGTCGAGCGACGCGACCTCCGCCAGCAGGTCGGTGGGGTCCTCGTAGCGGGTCCACAGCCCCTCGAGGTCGAGCACGCCGAGCCCACCGTGGCGGCCGAGCTCGACCGCGGTGGCCGGCGACATGACCGAGTCCATCGGGGCAGCGAGCACCGGGATGTCGAACCGGTAGGCGTCGATCTGCCAGGCGGTCGAGACCTCCTCGGGGTCCCGGGTCCGCCGGGACGGGACGATCGCGATGTCGTCGAACGACCACGCCCGACGACCCCGCTTGGCACGGCCGATCTCGATCTCCTGCACGGGGCGCAACCCTACCCGCGCCATCCCAGGCGCGGCACGGGCGCGGGCGGCTGCGCCCAGTCACTACCCTGGGACCGACGACACCGGTCCACCAGGAAGGCCCCCCGTGCTGCCGATCCTCGCTGCACACTTCCTGGCAGCGGCGGTGGCGCCACCGCTGGTCGGCTGGTTCGGCAGGAAGGTCTTCCTGCTCCTCGCGGTCGTGCCGCTGGCCTCCCTGACCTGGCTCGCCGCACAGGGCCCTGCGGTCGTCGACGGTGACCGCGTCGAGCAGGACGTCCCCTGGGTGCCGAGCCTCGGGCTCGAGGTCGCCCTGGCGATGGGGCCGCTGCAGTGGGTGCTGGCGCTGCTGGTCACCGGGGTCGGCGGGCTCGTGCTGGTCTACTGCGCCTGGTACTTCCATGCCGACGAGCCGGGGCTGACCTCGTTCTCCGGCCACTTCGTCGCCTTCGCGGGGGCGATGCTCGGCCTCGTCCTCTCCGCCGACCTGCTGCTGCTCTACGTGTTCTGGGAGCTGACCACGGTCTTCTCCTACCTGCTCATCGGCCACGACCCTGCACGGCGGGGCAGCCGGGCGGCCGGCATGCAGGCGCTCGTCGTCACCACCCTCGGCGGACTGGCGATGCTGGTGGGGATCCTGCTGGTCGGCGACGCGGCCGGCAGCTTCCGCGTCGAGGACGTGCTGGCCTCACCCCCCACCGGCGGCGTCGCCGTGACCGCCGCCGTGCTGCTGCTCGCCGGCGCGGTCACCAAGTCGGCCGTCGTGCCGTTCCACTTCTGGCTTCCGGGTGCGATGGCGGCCCCGACCCCGGTCAGCGCCTACCTCCACGCCGCGGCGATGGTGAAGGCCGGGATCTACCTGGTCGCGCTGCTCTCGCCCGCGTTCGCCGACGTCGCCGGTTGGCGCGAGACCACGCTCGTGCTCGGCACCGCCACGATGCTGGTCGGCGGCTGGCGGGCGCTGCGCCAGGTCGACATCAAGCTGCTCCTCGCCTACGGCACCGTCAGCCAGCTCGGCTTCCTCACCGTCGTCGCCGGCACCGGGACGAGGGCGGCCGCCTTCGCCGCGCTGGCGCTGCTCCTGGCGCACGCGCTGTTCAAGGCCACCCTCTTCCTCGTCGTCGGGATCGTCGACCACACCGCCGGCACCCGGGACCTGCGCGCGCTCTCCGGGGTCGGGCGCAAGCTTCCCTGGGTCGCCGTGCTCGCCTGCGTCGCCGGGGCGTCGATGGCCGGCCTCCCCCCGCTGCTCGGCTTCACGGCCAAGGAGTCGGTCCTCGCCGCGCTGCTCGACGTCGCGCACACCGGGGACGGCACCGGCGTGCCGGCGTACCTCGGCTGGGCGGTCGTCGCCGGCGTCGTCGCCGGCTCCGCCCTCACCGCCGCCTACACGCTGCGCTTCCTCTGGGGCGCCTTCGCGACCAAGGACGGCGTGGAGCCGTCGACCGTCACCCCTCCGGGGGCCGCCGCCGTCGTCCCGCCGGCCGTCTTCGCCGCGCTCTCCCTGCTGCTCGGGTTCACCGGCGGCCCGCTGACCACCCTGCTCGACCGGCACGCCGCGAGCTTCCCCGCCGGCGAGCACGCGCCGAAGCTGACCCTCTGGCACGGCGTCAACACCGCCCTGCTGCTGACCCTGCTCTCGCTCGCCGTCGGTCTCTTGGCCTTCGCTGCCCGGGCGCTCGTCGAGCAGGTGCAGGCCCGGCTGACCACGCCGCTCAGCGCCGAGCGCAGCTACCACTGGGCGGTCCGCGGGCTCGACCGCGCGGCCGTGGAGCTCACCGGCCGCACCCAGCGGGGCTCGGTCGCGATCTACCTGAGCGTCATCCTCCTGGTGATCGTCGTGGTGCCGGGCGCCGCGCTCGTCGCCGCCCTCCAGGACCCCGTGCGGTGGGTCCGCTGGGACAACGTCGGGCAGCCGCTCGTCGCGGTCGTCGTCGTGGTCGCCGCTGTGCTGACCGCGCGGGCGCGCCGGCGGCTCAAGGCGGTCGTGCTGGTGGGCGTCGCCGGCTACGGCACGGCCCTGCTCTTCCTGCTCCAGGGCGCGCCCGACCTGGCGCTGACCCAGCTGCTGGTCGAGACGGTGACGCTCGTCGTGTTCGTGCTGGTGCTGCGCCGGCTGCCGGCGTACTTCACCGACCGGCCGCTGCACTGGAGCCGCCACGTGCGCGCCGCGATCGGGCTGCTCGCCGCCGTCGCGGTCGCCAGCTTCATGCTGGTCACCGGTGCCGCGCGCACCGCGGTGCCGGTGTCGGACGACTTCGCCACCGAGGCCGTGGAGTACGGCGGCGGCAAGAACATCGTCAACGTGACGCTGGTGGACATCCGCGCCTGGGACACGATGGGCGAGCTCGCGGTGCTCGTCGTGGCCGCTACCGGTGTCGCGAGCCTCATCTTCATCGAGACCCGCGGGATGGCGATCCGCCGGGTGCGCGAGATCCCGTACCCGGTCAGCGTCCGCAAGCAGACGACCAACAAGTCGCGGCGGGTCTGGCTGCCTGCCGGGCGGACCTTGGCCCCCGAGCGCCGCTCGATCATCTTCGAGGTCGTCACCCGGCTGCTCTTCCACGCGATCATCGTGCTGTCGGTGTTCCTGCTGTTCTCCGGCCACAACAACCCCGGCGGCGGGTTCGCTGCCGGGCTGGTCACCGGGCTGGCGCTGCTCGTCCGCTACCTGGCCGGTGGTCGGTACGAGCTCGACGAGGCCGCACCCGTCGACGCCGGCGTGCTGATCGGCACCGGGCTCGGCGTCGCCGCGCTCTCCGGGCTGGCGCCGCTGGCCTTCGGCGGCACCGTCCTCCAGAGCGCGGTCGTCGACCTCGCGGTCCCGCTCATCGGCGAGCTGCACCTGGTCACGTCGCTCTTCTTCGACGTCGGCGTGTACCTCGTGGTCGTCGGGCTGATGCTCGACCTGCTCCGCAGCCTTGGCTCCGGCATCGACCGGCAGATCCTCCGCGAGGAGCGCGAGAGCCGCGCCGCCGCCCCGACAGGAGGCGGAGCATGACCGTCAACCTCACGCTGGTCCTCGTCGCCGCCGTCATGTTCGGATGCGGGATCTACCTGCTCCTCGAGCGGAGCCTCAGCCGCGTCCTCGTCGGCGTCGTGCTGATGGGCAACGGCGTCAACGTGCTGATCCTCCAGTCCGGCGGCGCCGCCGGGCCGGCACCGATCGTCAGCGACGCCGGCGGTGCCGAGACCGCCGACCCGCTCCCGCAGGCGCTGATCCTCACCGCGATCGTCATCACGCTGGGCACCACGGCGTTCCTGCTCGCGATGGCTTACCGCAGCTGGCAGATCGACGGCCACGACGACGTCCAGGACGACGTCGAGGACGCCGTGATCCGCCGGCTCGCGGCGGCCGACGAGGCCTCCCACGGCTACGAGATGGACGAGCACCGCGAGGAACCGGACGCCGACGAGCCCGTGGAGCGTGGCGCATGAGCGACGCGCTGGTCGCCCTCCCGGTCATCGTCCCGCTGCTCGCCGCGGGGCTCAGCCTGGTGCTCGTCCGCCGGCCCTCCCTCCAGCGGATGGTCAGCATCATCGCCCTGGTCGCCGTCGCCGCGGTGGCCGCCGTGCTGGTGGTCCGCGCCGACCAGGACGGGCCGCAGGCGCTCTGGATAGGCGGGTGGCCGGAGCCGCTCGGCATCGCGTTGGTCGCCGACCGGCTCTCGTCGCTGATGCTGCTGGTCTCCGCCCTCGTCACCCTTGCGGTGCTCGTGTACTCGGTGGGCCAGGGCATGGTCGACGAGGCCGAGAGCGCCCCGCTGTCGATCTACCACCCGTCGTTCCTCGTGCTGGCTGCGGGCGTGGCGAACGCGTTCCTCGCCGCCGACCTGTTCAACCTCTTCGTCAGCTTCGAGATGCTGCTCTTCGCGAGCTACGTCCTGCTGACGCTCGGCGGGACGGAGTCGCGGATCCGCGCAGGGACGATCTACGTGGTCGTCAACGTGCTGTCGTCGATGGTCTTCCTCGTCGCGATCGCGATGGTCTACTCCGCCACCGGCAGCCTCAATTTCGCGCAGCTCGCCGGCCGGCTCGACGCGCTCCCCGAGGCCGTCGCGCTGCTCCTCCAGCTGATGCTGCTCACGGTCTTCTCGATCAAGGCAGCGGTCTTCCCGCTGTCGTTCTGGCTGCCCGACAGCTACCCGACCGCACCAGCCCCGGTGACCGCGGTGTTCGCCGGGTTGCTGACCAAGGTCGGTGTCTACGCGATCCTGCGGACCCAGACCCTGCTCTTCCCGGACAGCCCGCTGACCACGGCACTGCTCGTCGCCGCCCTGCTCACCATGCTCGTCGGGATCCTCGGTGCGGTCGCCCAGTCGGACATCAAGCGGATGCTCTCCTTCACGCTGGTCAGCCACATCGGCTACATGATCTTCGGCGTGGGGCTGGCCACCGCGGCCGGCGTCTCAGGCGCGATCTTCTACGTCGTCCACCACATCACCATCCAGACAGGGCTGTTCCTCGTGGTGGGGCTGGTCGAGCACCGCGCCGGCAGCACCTCGCTGCTCCGGCTCGGCGGGCTGGCGCGGCTCTCGCCGATCCTCGGCCTGAGCTTCTTCGTCCCGGCGATGAACCTCGCCGGGATCCCGCCGATGTCCGGGTTCCTCGGCAAGGTCGGGCTCGCCTCGGCGGGGATCGAGCAGGGGTCGACGCTCGCCTACGTCCTCGTCGCCGCCGGCATGGCCACCAGCCTGCTGACGCTCTACGCGGTCGCGAAGGCCTGGAGCCTGGCCTTCTGGCGGACCCCCCAGCAGGCCCACGAGACGTCGCTCGCGGTCCAGCAGGACTACCAGGACGCCCCCGGCGAGGAGCGGCAGCGGGTCCGGGTCGGCTCCGCGTCGTACGGACGGGTGGAGCAGCAGGAGGCCCGCAGCATCCACGACGACACCCCTGACCGCGACCTCTACCAGCGGCTCCAGGACGACGACCTCCCCCACCACCGGCCGCGCACGATGACCGCGGCCGCGCTCGGGCTGGTCGGGCTGAGCCTGCTGCTCACCGTCGTCGCCGGACCGCTGTTCGACTACACCGACCGCGCCGCCGTGGACCTGCTGGAGCGCACCCCGTACCTCGAGGCCGTCCTGACCGGGGACACGCCGTGAGCACCGTCGACGAGACCACCCAGGCCCCGCCGCCGCGACGGTCCCGCTACCGCGCGCTCCAGCCGGCGAACCTCGCCTGGCTGACCGTCCTCTGGGTGGCGCTGTGGGGCGACCTGTCGGTCGGCAACGTGGTCTCGGGGCTCCTCGTGGCGGTCGCGGTCTGCCTGGTCTTCCCGCTGCCGGCGGTCCGGATGCAGCTGAGGCTGCGGCCCCTGGCGCTCACCCGGCTCACCCTGAAGTTCTTCGTCGACGTGGTCGTCTCCAGCGTCCAGGTCGCCCTGCTCGCGCTCCGCCCCCGCACCGTGCGCAACTCGGTCATCGAGGTGAACCTGCGCAGTGACTCCGACTTCGTGCTGACGGTGGTCGCCGAGATGACCTCGCTCGTTCCGGGCAGCATCGTCGTCGAGGTACGCCGAAGCAGCCACACGCTCTTCCTCCACGTGCTGGACACCGACGACCTCCGGGCCGCCGAGTCCATGCGCGAGCGCACCCTGGAGCTCGAGCAGCGGGTGGTCGCGGCGTTCGGGGCGGAGCACACCCTCGCCCACCGCCGCACCGGCTCCGTCTCCGCCGAGGAGGAGCGCCGATGACCTGGGTCCTGGGGATCTGCAGCGCGTTCCTCGTGGTCGCCGCGGTGCTCGTGGTCGTCCGGATCACGCGCGGCCCCACGATGCTCGACCGCATCGTCGCCTTCGACGTGCTGGTCTCGGCGACGATCTGCGCTCTGGGGCTCGAGGCCGCGGTGCACCAGCACACCCACTCGCTGCCGATCCTGGCGGCGCTGGCCCTGCTCGGGTTCGTCAGCACGGCCAGCGTCGCGTCGCTGACCGGTGGCCGCCAGGGCGTCGAGGAGGAGGACCGGTGAGCTGGACCGACGTGCTCGACGTGGCCGCCGCGGCGTGCCTGCTGGCCGGCTGCCTGCTGTCGCTGCTGGCCGCGCTCGGCATGATCCGGTTCCCCGACCTGCTCAGCCGGATGCACGCCGCGACCAAGCCGCAGGTGCTCGGCCTCGTGCTGGTGCTGGTCGGGCTGGGGCTGCGGCTCCGCGACGAGCGGACCCTCGGGCTGCTGCTGCTCGTGGTGCTGTTCCAGTTCTCCACCGCCCCGATCGCCAGCCACATGGCCGGCCGGGCCGCCTTCCGGGCGGGCCAGGTCGACCACGACCTGCTGGTCACCGACGAGCTGAGCGAGACCCTGGAGTCCCACGAGGAGCCGCGCGGCGCCCCCTGATGCCCGGGGACGGCGCGGTCAGCGTCCGAGGCTGTAGTTCGGTGCCTCGGCCACCATCTGGATGTCGTGCGGGTGGCTCTCCTTGAGCCCGGCCGAGGTGATCCGGACGAACTTGCCGCGCGCCTGGAGCTCGGGGATCGTGCGCGCGCCGACGTAGAACATCGACTGCTGGAGCCCACCGACGAGCTGGTGGGCGACCGCCGCGACCGGGCCGCGGTAGGCGACCTGCCCCTCGATCCCCTCGGGGACGATCTTGTCGTCGCTCATCACGTCGGCCTGGAAGTAGCGGTCCTTGGAGTAGGACTTCTTGCCGCGCGAGGACATCGCGGCCAGCGACCCCATGCCGCGGTACGACTTGTACTGCTTGCCGTTGAGGAAGATCAGCTCCCCGGGGCTCTCCTCGCAGCCGGCGAGCAGCGAGCCGATCATCACGGTGTCGGCCCCGGCGACGAGGGCCTTGGCGATGTCGCCGGAGTACTGCAGCCCGCCGTCGCCGATCACCGGGACCCCGGCCGGCTTGCAGGCCTGCGCGGCCTCGTGGATCGCGGTCACCTGGGGCACGCCGACGCCGGCCACGACGCGGGTGGTGCAGATCGAGCCCGGCCCGACGCCCACCTTCACCGCGTCGACCCCGGCGTCGACCAGCGCCTGGGCGCCCGCCCGGGTGGCCACGTTGCCGCCGATGACCTGGACGTGCTCCAGGGCAGGGTCCTTCTTCAGCCGCTCGACCATCTCCAGCAGCAGGCGGGCGTGGCCGTGCGCGGTGTCGACCACCAGCACGTCGACCCCGGCCTCGACCAGCGTGGTGGCCCGCTCGTAGGCGTCGCCGAAGTAGCCCACTGCGGCACCGACCAGCAGCCGGCCGTCGGCGTCCTTGGAGGCGTGCGGGAACTGCTCGGACTTCACGAAGTCCTTCACGGTGATCAGCCCGGCGAGGTGGCCGCTGTCGTCGACGATCGGCAGCCGCTCGCGCTTGTGCTGCCGCAGGATCGCGGTGGCGTCGTCGTGGGAGATCCCGACCGGCGCGGTGATCAGCGGCATCGGGGTCATCACGTCGGAGACCAGCGTGCTCCCCCACTCCGCGACCGGGGTGAACCGCAGGTCGCGGTTGGTGACGATGCCGAGGAGCTTGTTGCCCTCGTCGACGACCGGCAGCCCGGAGACGCGGTACTCCCCGCACCGCTCGTCGAGCTCCTCCAGCGTCGCCTTCGGGCCGATCGTCACCGGGTTGGAGATCATCCCCGTCTGGGTCCGCTTCACCAGGTCGACCTGGTAGGCCTGGTCCTCGATCGACAGGTTGCGGTGGAGGACGCCGAGGCCGCCCTGCCGTGCCATCGCGATCGCCATCCGCGACTCCGTCACGGTGTCCATCGCGCTCGAGACGAGCGGCACCCGGAGGCTGATCTCCCGGGTCAGCCGCGAGGTGGTGTCCACCTCGCTCGGAACCACATCGGTCTCACCGGGCAGGAGCAGGACGTCGTCGTACGTCAGCCCGAGCGGGAGGAACGGATCGGGGACACCAGCAGCAGTGAGACTCACGAGGGACCTTCCGGGGCGAGCGGCGGCGTACAGGGAGTCTAACGACGAGGTGACCCCGGCGGATTCCCGCCGGGGCCACCTCCTGCGTCACCCCTCGCGCTCTTCCCTGCGGCTATCGCGTCACGGTGAGGCTCGGCCCGATGTTGCCGCGCGCGTCCCGTGCCGCCACCCGGAACGTCTGCGCCGTACGCGGCAGACCGGTGACGGTGTACGAGCGGGCGCTCGATCCCGGCCGCGCGACCACGGTGGTGCCGCGGTAGACGATGTAGCCGGTCACGCCCACGTTGTCGGTGGCCGCGGTCCAGGTCAGCCGCACCCGGGTCGGCACCGGCCGGGTGGCCGTCAGCGAGCCGGGGGCGCTGGGCGCGGTCGTGTCCGGCACCGTCCGCGAGACCGAGGCACTCAGCTGGCTGACGTTGCCCGCCGCGTCGCGGGCACGCACCGTCCACGTGTGCGAACGGCCCTGCGGCGCCGCCGCGTCGGTGTACGACGTGGTGGTGGTCGTGCCGACCACGACCCCGTTGCGGAGCACGTCGTAGCCGGTCACCCCGACGTTGTCGGTCGAGGCGGTCCACGAGATCCGCGGCTGGTTGTTCACCAGTGCCGAGGTCACCCCGGTCGGACGGCTCGGCCGGGTCGTGTCGGCGGTGGACGGCGGGCTCACCGCCGTGCTGGCCGCGCTGACGTTGCCGGCGGCGTCGCGCGCCCGGACCGTGTAGCTCGGCGTCCCGGCCGGGTTCGACGTGTCGGTCCACGAGGTCCCGGTCGTGGTGCCCACCACGGTGCCGTTGCGGAGCACGTCGTAGCCGGTGACGCCGACGTTGTCGGTGGAGGCGTTCCAGGAGATCACCGGCTGGCCGCCCACCCGGGTCGCGGCGACGCCGGTGGGGACGCTCGGCGCGGTGGTGTCGCCGCCCCCACCGCCCCCGGCCGTGGCGATCGTCGGGTGCGTCGTCGGGCTGACCTGGCCGGCGGTGTCGACGGCGCGCACCGTGTACATCCGGCGTGCGGACGACGGGATGGTGTCGGTGAAGCTGGTCGAGGCGGTCGAGCCGATCGGCATGCCGTTGCGGAACAGCTCGTACCGGGCGACGCCCTTGTCGTCGGACGCGGCGGACCAGCTCATCTGCACCGTGCCCGACGGCTGCACCGTGGCGGTGAACCCGCCGGGTGTCGTCGGCGCGGTGTCGTCGTCGCCGGGCTGGCCGTCCTCGCTGAGCCGCCAGGAGTTGGCGAAGACGTTGAACGCCTCCTGCTCCGCGGGGTCGAAGACGTTCTGGCTGTCGTAGGCGACCATGAAGCTGCGGATGCCGCGGTTGGCGTCCTGGTTGTCGAAGACCATGTAGAAGTTCAGCTTCGGGAAGACGTTGTTCTCCACCGCCTGGCGGGCCTGCTGGTAGTAGAGGTAGGTGTTCGCCCGGCTCGCGCTGTGGATGCTCCACTCGACGATGCCCCACTCCTTCGAGGCGTAGTCGTGCTCCTGGTTGCTCTCGCGGAGCAGCACGTCGTACATCTCGCGGACGCGCTTCTCGAAGCTGACGTCGTTGTTGCCGCCCTGGTAGCCGTTGAAGGTGATCCAGTCGACGTACTCGTCGCCGGGCCACAGGTCGTCGATCATGCACTCGTAGGCCGGGTAGTTCATGTAGTTCATGACCCACACGACGTTGTCGACGCCCTCGGCGTCGAAGATCGAGCGGATGTTGTGCCACATCGCGACGTACTCGGCTGCGGTGCCCATCGTGCCCGGCCTCGTCGACTGCCCGGGGCAGGTGAAGGCGATGTCGTTCTCCGGCTCGTGGTGGACGGCGAGGAACAGCTTCTTGTCACCGAGCGCCTTGATGCTGCGCGCCATCTGCCGGATGTAGCCGTTCATCTGCGCGTTGCCGCCGGCGGCGCTGGCGAACGACGTCGTGGTCACCGGCCAGTTGAGGTAGAGCAGCGTGTCGGGCCGGTTGATGAAGTAGAGGTCGTGCTCGTCGAGCTGGTGGCTCATGTTCCCGGCACCGTGGTAGAGGTGCACGATGTCGAGCTGGCGGCCGACCCGCTGCTCGAAGTTGAGGATCTGGTCGCGCTTGGTGCCGTCGACGTCCGGGGTGCCGTTGGAGCTCGCGCCGAACATGGGCCGGCACGGGTTGACCAGGAGCTCGGTCAGCTCGCACCCCGGCAGCGGCGCGGCCGGTGCCGCCGGCGCCCCGGCCAGCGTCATCCCCGCCAGCCCCGCGAGGAGCGCGATCGCCCCGACGCCCATCTTCCGTGCTCGTCCCAGCATCGTGGTGCCCTTCTCGTTCTCAGCCCGTGACCGTGGCGGCCGGGCTCCGGTTGCCCGCGGCGTCGACGGCGACGACGCGGAACGTGTAGCGGGTGCCGGCGCGCAGGCTGCCGACGGAGGTGCGGACGGTGGACGCGGACACCCGCCGCACCTGGGTGGAGCCGCGGAAGACCAGGTAGCCGGTCACTCCGACGTTGTCGCTGGCCCGCGTCCAGGTCAGCGTCGCGCTGGTCCGCGACCGGCTCACGGTGAGGAGGGGCGGGGTGGTCGGTGCGATGGTGTCGCGCGCCGTGAGCCGCACGGCGCTGCTCGCGCGCCCGACGTTGCCGGCGGCGTCGCGGGCCCGGACCGTGTAGGAGGAGGAGCGGCCCTGGGGCGCCGAGGAGTCGGTGAACGAACGGCTGCTGGTGGTCCCGACGACGACTCCGCCACGCAGCACGTCGTACGCCGCCACGCCGACGTCGTCCGTCGCGGCCCGCCAGGTGAGCTGGGGGACCCCGGCGACCAGCCGGCCGCTGAGCCCGGTCACCTGCGACGGTGCCGTGGTGTCGGGACGGGGCGTCGTCACGGTCACCCCGGCGGTCGGCTCGCTGGTGGCGCCCGCGGTGTCGACCGCGCGGACCGCGTACGTCGCGGTGCTCCCCGGCTGCCGGCCGGTGTGGGTCCACGTGGTGGTCGCGGTGCTCCCGACCACGACACCGTTGTGGAGCACTTCGTAGCCGGCGACCCCGACGTCGTCGACGGAGGCGGCCCAGCCGAGCGCGATCGAGCGGCCGTCGGCGGCGGGCGTCGCGGTCAGCCCGGTGGGGGTGCTCGGCGGGGTGTCGACGGGAGGCTCGACGACCGGCGGCGTGCCGTCGCCGGTGAACCGCCACGAGTGGGCGAACGCGTTGAACGCGGCCTGCTCGAGGGGGTCGTGGACGTCCGCCGTGTCGTAGGCGACGCGGTAGCTGCCGTCGCCGGTGTTCGGGTCGCCGTTGTCGAAGTTGGCGTAGAGGGCGAACTTCGGGAACCGGCCCGTCTCCACCGCCTCCTTCGCCTGGGCGTAGTAGCGGTAGGCACTCTCCTGGGTGGACTCGTTGATCCCCCACTCGGCGAGCCCCCACACCTTCGACAGGTAGTCGCGCTCCGGGGTGCTCCGCGCCGTGAAGAAGTCGTAGAGGTTGCGGGCGCGCTCCTCGAAGGAGACGTCGTCGTCGCCGTGCTGGTAGGCGTTCCACACGATCCAGTCGACGAGGTCGTCGCCCGGGTAGAGCTCCTCGACCATGCAGTTGAAGGGCTCGTAGTTCATGTAGTTCATGACCCACACGACGTTGTCGACGCCGGCGGCGTCGAACCGTGCCCGCACGTTGCGCCACATCGCGAGGTAGTCGGCGGGCGTCCCCGAGGTGCCGAGGTGGGTGATCCCGGTGCAGCCCGCGGTGGTGGTGACGTCGTTCTCCGGCTCATGGTGGACCGACATCAGGATCTTGTGGTCGCCCAGCGCCTTGACGCTCGCGGCCATCTCGTCGATCTGCGCGTTGACCGCGTCGTCGCTGCCGTCGGCGGTCGGCCAGTCGCGGGTCACCTGGTAGTTGACGAAGAGGATCGTGTCCGGCCGGGTGGCGAAGTGGACGTCCTCCTCGCGGAGCGAGTTCTGCCCGGCCACGCGGTAGGTGTGCGCGACCTCCACCTGGCGCCCCATCCGCTCCTCGGCGTAGAGCATCTGGTCGAGCTTGGAGTAGTAGTCCGGCACCTCCGGGTAGCGGTTGGCGGTGGTGCCGAACCAGGGCCGGCAGGAGTTGACCAGCCGCTCGTCGACGGTGCACCCCTCGGCCGTCGCCGCGGCGATCCCGGCCCTGGAGACGTCAGGGGCGGGGGCGGCCTGCGCGGCGAGCGGGACGCCCGCGACGAGCAGCGGCAGCAGCACGAGCAACCACCCTGCGGGGCGGCATGCGCGTGCACGCCCGACGGCCCACCCACACCTCGACACAGCTCCCCCTGGTGCCGCCCCCACGACGGCTTCTTCCCTGCGCGCAGCCTAGGAAGCGAGGGGGGCCGTGCCGACAGGGCTCTACGTCCCACACGCGGTCCCGACAGGGGCCCATACCGGACGTTCCGGACGATCAGCGCCGGGGCTCGTGCTCCCAGGGGCCGTTGAGCCGCCAGCTCTGGGCGAACCGGTTGAAGGCGCGCTGCTCACGCCGGTCACGCGTGCCGTCCCGCCCGTACGCGACGCGGTAGCTGCCGTCGAGGGTGTGCGGGTCGACGGAGTCGAAGACGGCGAAGAGCTTCAGCTGGGGGAAGGTGTCGGCCTCGACGGCCTCGCGGGCCTGCTCGTAGTAGAGGTAGGCCGCTTCCTGGGAGGAGTCGTAGATCCCCCACTCGGCCAGCCCCCACGGCTTCGACAGGTAGTCGTGTCGCGGGCCGGAGCGGCGGGTGAGCAGGTCGTACATGTTGCGGACCTCCGCCTCGAAGCTCTCCGGGGCGTGGCCCTGCGCGTAGGCGTTGAAGAGGATCCAGTCGACCAGGTCGTCACCCGGGTAGAGCGCGTCGATCATGCAGTTGTACGCCGGGTAGCCCATGTAGTTCATGACCCACACGACGTTGTCGACCCCGAGCGCGTCGAACCGCTCGTGGACGGTCCGCCACATCGTGCGGTACTCCTCCGGCGTGCCGGACTCCCCGTTGATCGGGGTGCCCTTCGGGCAGGACGGGGCCTCGGACACGTCGTTCTCGGGCTCGTGGAAGAGCGCCAGCATGATGCGCGTGCGGCCGAGCGACTTGATGCTGCGTCCCATCTCGTCGATGCCCGCGTTGACCTCGGGGTCGCTGCCGTCGGCGCGGGACCAGTCGAGGGTCGGCTGCCAGTTGACCAGCATCAGGGTGTCGGGTCGGGAGGCGAAGTAGCGGTCGGTGTCGTCGAGGGAGTTCTCGCCGGCCGGGTGGTAGTTGTGGGCGACGTCGAGCCGCCGCCCGGTGCGGCGCTCGAAGTACCGCAGCTGCGCGGTCTTGTTCCACTTCTCGGCCTGCGGGTAGCGGTTGGCCGTGGCGCCGAACCAGGGGCGGCAGGAGTTGACCAACCGCTCGTCGACGGTGCACCCGGTCATCGGCGTCGGGGTGGGAGACGGGGTGCCGGTCGCCTCCGCGCGAGGTGCCGGGTCGCGGTCGTCGTCGCCGCCGTCGTCGCCCCGGACCATCAGGAAGACGGCGGACGCAGCCGCCAGCACCACGAGCGTGACGAGGACCGCGAGCAGGCGGACACGGCCCCGCTCCTCGAGGGAACGGGGCCGTGTCCGTGGTGCTGTCATCGTGCGGGTGCCGTGAGCCGGCGGGCTCGGCTCAGTGGCCGTGCCCGTGACCGTGGCCGTGACCGGCCGCGGCGGGCTCCTCCTCCTCGGGCTTGTCCACCACGAGGGTCTCGGTGGTGAGCAGCATCGCCGCGATGGAGGTGGCATTGACCAGCGCGGAGCGGGTCACCTTGACCGGGTCGAGGATCCCCTGGCCCAGCAGGTCGCCGTACTCGCCGGTGGCCGCGTTGTAACCGTTGCCGACGCCACCCTCGCGGACCTTGGCGACGACGACGTAGCCGTTCTCGCCGCCGTTCTCGGCGATCCAGCGCAGCGGCTCGTCGGCCGCCTTGCGGACCACCCGGACGCCGACGGCCTCGTCGCCGGTGAGCCCGAGGTCACCCTCGAGCGCGGACGTGGCGTGCACCAGCGCGGAGCCACCGCCGGGGATGATCCCCTCCTCGATCGCGGCGCGCGTCGCGGAGACGGCGTCCTCGATGCGGTGCTTCTTCTCCTTGAGCTCGACCTCGGTGGCAGCACCGACCTTGACGACGCAGACGCCGCCGGCCAGCTTCGCGAGCCGCTCCTGGAGCTTCTCGCGGTCCCAGTCGGAGTCGGTGGCCTCGATCTCGGCCTTGATCTGCGCGACGCGGCCGTTGACCGCGGAGGCGTCACCGGCGCCGTCGACGATCGTGGTGTTGTCCTTGGTGACGACCACGCGACGGGCCTGGCCGAGCACCTCGAGCCCGACCTGGTCGAGCTTGAGCCCGACCTCCGGAGCCACGACCTCACCGCCGGTGAGGATCGCGATGTCCTGCAGCATCGCCTTGCGACGGTCACCGAAGGCGGGGGCCTTGACGGCGACCGAGTTGAAGGTGCCGCGGATCTTGTTGACGACCAGCGTGGAGAGCGCCTCGCCCTCGACGTCCTCGGCGAGGACAAAGAGCGGCTTGCCCGACTGCATGACCTTCTCGAGCAGCGGCAGCAGGTCGGCGACCGAGCTGATCTTCCCCTGGTGGAGGAGGATGTACGGGTCGTCGAGGACCGCCTCCATGCGCTCCGCGTCGGTCACGAAGTACGGCGAGATGTAGCCCTTGTCGAACTGCATCCCCTCGGTGAACTCGAGCTCGGTGCCGAAGGTGTTCGACTCCTCGACGGTGATGACACCGTCCTTGCCGACCTTGTCGAACGCCTCGGCGAGCAGGTCGCCGATGTGCGAGTCGCGGCTGGACACGGTCGCGACCGCGGCCATGTCCTCCTTGGAGTCGATGTCGCGGGCGGCGTCGCGCAGCGCGTCGCCGACGGCCTCGGCGGCCTTGTCCATGCCCCGCTTCAGCGCCATCGGGTTGATCCCGGCGGCCACCGCGCGGATGCCCTCGTGGACCATCGCCTGGGCCAGGACCGTCGCCGTCGTGGTGCCGTCACCGGCGACGTCGTTGGTCTTGGTGGCGACCTCCTTGGTCAGTTGCGCGCCGAGGTTCTCGAACGGGTCGTCGAGCTCGACCTCACGGGCGACCGTGACGCCGTCGTTGGTGATCGTGGGGGCGCCCCACTTCTTGTCGAGGACGACGTAACGGCCCTTCGGGCCGAGCGTCACCTTCACGGTGTTGGCGAGCGCGTCAACGCCGCGCTCGAGCGCGCGGCGGGCGCTCTCGTCGAACTCCAGGATCTTCGGCATCGAAGGATCACTGCCTTTCTAGGACTGTGTCGGTGGGGACGACCACGTCGGCTCGGTGCGCCGCGCCGCCGTCCAAGACCACGCCCCGAGGGCCCTGGCTCAGTGCGGGGCCGCCCGGGGCGGAGTCTCGTGGTTCAGGGGGCTGGGTCAGCCGATGACGGCCAGCACGTCGCGGGCGCTGAGGATGAGGTACTCCTCGCCGGCGTACTTGACCTCGGTGCCGCCGTACTTGCTGTAGATGACCTTGTCACCCACGGAGATGTCGAGCGGGATGCGCTCGTCGCCGTCCTCGTTCCACCGACCGGGACCGACCGCGATGACCTCGCCCTCCTGGGGCTTCTCCTTCGCGGTGTCCGGGATGACCAGGCCGGAAGCCGTGGTCTGCTCGGCGTCGAGCGTCTGCACGAGGATGCGGTCCTCGAGCGGCTTGATGTTGACCGACACGTCGTCGACCTCCACTTTGTCGTCTGTCGAATGTTGCAAGACTTGCGCTCGGTCGTCGCGCGCCGTCGCGGGGGTCGCGCTCCTTCCGAGCGTTAGCACCCGCCAGGGGAGAGTGCCAGTTCCGAAACTAGCCATCGACTAGCACTCGGTCAAGTCGAGTGCCAATCACACTTCCGCCGAGTCGTCGCATCTTCACGCTCCTCCCCCGCCGAGCCGGGGCGCCAGTCACCGCCCCCCCCCGGCGAGAAGGCGGCGCGGGCGCCACC
>NZ_ML701735.1:433009-630373 GCF_008087345.1 Nocardioides caldifontis
TCCCCCGCCGAGCCGTCGCATATTCACGGCGCCCCCCGTGAAGATGCGACGGCTCGGCACCTCTCACCCGGGAAGATGCGACGGCTCGGCCGGCTGGGAGGATGCGGCGGTGGACGTCGAGACCTTCCGGTGGCTGCTGACCGACCCCGGTCAGGTCGCGCTGGGCACGGCCACGCAGCTGTACGCCGAGGGGGTCGACCCGATCCGCGCCGGCGAGCGGCTCCGGCGGGCCCTCGACCCGGACCAGGCAGCCGCCGCGATGGCCCAGGCCACGCTGCGCGCGGCGGCCCGCGAGAAGTTCGGCGAGGACGCGGCGCGGATGTACTTCACCGCCGACGGGCTGGAGCAGTCCACACGTCGCGAGGTGGCGGCCCACCGGGCGGCGCGGGTCGCCCTGGCCAGGCCCGGCTCGGTGCTCGACCTCGGGTGCGGGATCGGCGGGGACCTGGTCGCGCTGGCCCGGGCGGGCACCACGGTGGCGGGCGTCGACCGCGACCCGCTGCGGGTGGCGGTGGCCGCCGCGAACCTCGACGCGCTCGGGCTGCCCGGCGCCGTGCAGGAGGCGGACGGCACCGCGCTCGACCTGACCCCGTTCGGCGCCGTCTTCGCCGACCCGGCTCGCCGCTCGGCGAAGGGGCGGACGTTCGACGTCACCGCCTGGACACCGCCCTGGAGCTTCGTCGAGCAGCTGCTCCGCCGCCCCTCGGTGGTCAAGGTGGCGCCCGGCATCCCGCACGACCTGGTCCCCGAGGGGGTCGAGGCGGAGTGGGTCAGCTTCGCCGGCGACGTGAAGGAGGCGGTGCTCTGGGCTGCGCCGCTCGCCGTCGCCCGACACCGCGCGACGGTGGTCTCGCCACGAGGCCTGGCGACGCTCACCGAGGCCGACGACCCCGGGCCCGGTGCGGTGCGGCCGGCGGGGAGGTATCTCTACGAGCCCGACGGCGCGGTGGTCCGCGCCGGGCTGGTCACCGCGGTCGCGGCGCAGGTCGGTGGCTGGCTGCTCGACGAGCACATCGCGTACGTCGCCTCCGACCGTGCCACCACGACGCCGTACGCGCGGGCCTATGAGGTGGTCGAGCAGCTCCCCTACCAGGAGAAGCAGCTGAAGGCGGCCCTCCGCGACCGCGGCATCGGCCGGCTGACGATCAAGAAGCGCGGCGTCGCGGTCGTCCCCGAGCAGCTGCGCAAGCGGCTCGCGCTGCGCGGCGACGCGGAGGCGACCCTCGTCCTCACCCGCGCGGCCGGGAAGGGCACCGCGCTGCTGGTCCGTCCCCTCACGTGAGGCAACCCTGATGCAACCTTCCGCACCCCGGTCGCGTCTTGGGCGTGAACAGGGTGTCGGTCCGGGGCTCCGGACCCCGAGCGGCGGAAGGATGGTGACGGTCGTGGGAGCTGCAGTCCTCGAGGCTGACGAGCAGACGGGAGCCGCCGTGGGCGCACGGGACAAGGACGCGCGGGACCGGGAGTTCTCCGAGTACATGCAGGCCCGGCAGCCGTCGCTGCTCCGCACGGCGTACCTCCTCACCGGCGACCAGCACACCGCCGAGGACCTCGTGCAGACCGCGCTCGCCAAGCTCTACCTGAGCTGGGACAAGGTGCAGCGCCACGAGGCCGTGGACGGCTACGTGCGGCGGATCCTCGTCAACGAGCACAACTCCCTGTGGCGCCGCGCCTGGAAGAAGCGCGAGACCACCGCCTCCGAGCTGCCGGACCGACCGGCCGACCCCGACGCGCCGAGCGCGACCCACGACGCCGAGCTCTGGGCCTTCGTGCAGACGCTCCCGAGGAAGCAGCGGGCCGCCATCGTGCTGCGCTACTACGAGGAGCTCAGCGAGGCCGAGACCGCCGAGATCCTGGGCGTCTCCGTCGGCACCGTCAAGTCACAGACCAGCCGCGCACTCTCAGCGATGCGCGCCCGCGTGGGCGAGATCGCCCACCTCTCGCCCCAGGAGGAGCGATGACCGAGGACCGAGGGCTCACCGAGGCTCTGCAGCGCCGGGCCGACGAGCTCGGCACCACCCACCCCCTCAGCCTCGAGGACGTCCAGGGCCGGGCCCGCGGCATCCGCCGCCGGCGCACCGCCCTGTCGGGGCTGGCTGCCGCGGCCGTCCTGGCCGTGGCCGCCCCGATCGGGCTGACGATCGGCGACGACGCGACCCCCGACCGCTCGACGCCCGTGGCGTCCAGCGGCGTCAAGGACGGCGTGCTCACCACCGAGGTCGACGCCGACGGCGGGAAGCCCGGCGTCCCCTACCTGTACGACGGGGAGATCCACCTCCCGGACGGCGGCACCGTCCAGGTGGCCGGCGAGTGGACGAGCTTCGACACGCTCGGTGAGGGGTTCGTGGTCTCGGACGGCTCCGATCTCGCGCTGCTCGACGTCGAGGGCCAGATCGTCCACGAGGTGCCGACCTCGGGGAGCACCTTCGCCGTTTCGGCGGACCACACGGTGGTCGCGCACCTGACCGAGCGTGGTGTGCAGACCATCGGTGTCACCGGCGACGAGTTCACCGTGCCGGTCCCCGCCGACATCGAGTCCCCGCAGCTCGTCGCCGTCCAGGGCACGGAGAGCTGCGACCCGGAGCACGAGGAGGGCGGTTGCGTGTTCTTCCTCAACGACGGCGGTCCGACGCCCGGCGCCTGGTCGTTGACGTCGAAGGGGATGATCAACCCGCTCAGCGAGTTCCTGGCGCTCAGCGACGTCGCGGACGACAAGCAGGTCGCCGGGATGACGAGCATCGACGAGCTCGAGCCGAGCGCCTGCCACCAGGTGTGGGCCGACGCGTTCGCCGACGGCCCCGAGTGGCACAGCTGCGACCACCGCGTCATCGCCTTCAGTCCGGACGGCACCCGGGTCTCGGCGGGGTACTCCTACGCCGACGGGTTCGGAGACGGGTCGCTCGCGATCCTCGACGCGGCCGACGGCACCGTCCTCGCCGAGTGGGTCAACTCCGAGGAGCACCCCGCGGCGGCCACCAACCTCGGGTGGGACGACGACGGCACGCTGCTGGGCGTCGTCAACGAGGGCGAGAGCTGGGCGCTGATGCGGTTCAGCCCCGACGGCGGGCTGGCCAAGGTGATGGACGTGGAGGGCGAGTACTCCGAGTCCAGCCCGATCCTCCTCCCCCGGAGCTCCTGACTCCCAGCAGGAGCACCTCGCACCACGTGCCGGCCGGAGCAGCCAGCTCCGGCCGGCACGCGCGTGTGTCCAGCCTCAGAGCAGCACCTCGGTGACCGGCAGGCTCGAGTCGGCGGGGATGTCGAGCGTCGAGGGCTCGCGACCCCGCACCACCATCTCGGCGCCGAGGGCCGCCACCATCGCCCCGTTGTCGGTGCAGAGCCCGGGGCGTGGGACCCGCACCCGGATCCCGTGCTTCGCGGCGCGCTCCTCGGCGAGCGACCGGAGCCGCGAGTTCGCCGCGACCCCGCCCCCGATCAGCAGGTCCTCGACGCCGCGGTCGACGCAGGCGTCGAGGGCCTTGCGCACCAGCACGTCGCAGACCGCCTCCTGGAACGACGCGGCGACATCACCCACCGGCACCGGCTCGCCGGACGACTCGCGGGCCTCGACCCACCGCGCGACCGCCGTCTTCAGCCCGGAGAACGAGAAGTCGAACCGGTGCCGCTCCAGGTCGCGCCGGGAGGTGAGCCCGCGCGGGAAGTCGATCGCCACCGAGGAGCCCGAGCGCGCCGCCCGGTCGATGTGCGGGCCGCCGGGGAACGGCAGCCCCAGCAGCCGGGCGACCTTGTCGAAGGCCTCCCCCGCTGCGTCGTCGATCGTCGAGCCCAGCGGCTCGACGCCGGTCGTCACGTCTTCCACCAGCAGCAGCGACGAGTGGCCTCCGCTCACCAGCATCGCGAGGCAGGGCTCGGGGAGCGGCCCGTGCTCGAGCTGGTCGACCGCGACGTGGGAGGCCAGGTGGTTGACGCCGTACAACGGCTTGTCGAGCCCCACCGACAACGCCTTCGCGGCGGCCACGCCGACCAGCAGCGCACCTACCAGCCCGGGGCCGCTCGTCACGGCGATCGCGTCGACGTCGCCGAGGGAGACGCCGGCGGTCTCGCAGGCCCGCTCGATCGTCGGCACCATCGCCTCGAGGTGCGCGCGGGACGCGACCTCCGGCACCACGCCCCCGAAGCGCGCGTGCTCGTCGACCGACGACGCGACGGCGTCGGCGAGCAGGGTATGGCCCCGCACCAGGCCGACGCCGGTCTCGTCGCAGGACGTCTCGATCCCCAGCACCAGCGGCTCGTCGCTCACCCTGTCCTCCTCCCGCACGACGCGGTCCCCAGCGACGCGCGCAGCACGACGGCGTCGGTGCCGTCGCGGTAGTACCGCGGCCGCCGGTCGATCTCGACGAACCCGGCCGCGACGTAGAACGCCAGCGCGCCCGCGTTCCCCGCGCTGACCTCGAGCAGCATGCGGTCGGCGCCGTCCCGGCGCCCGTGCTCCATCAGCTCGGTGAGCAGCCGGCTGGCCACCCCGGTACGCCGGACCGCCGGCACGACCCCGATCCGCTGGAGGTCGACCACGTCGCCGGCGAGCAGCGTCACCGCGTAGCCGAGCACGTCGTCGCCCTGCGCCGCGACCAGCGCCGTCCGCCGTGGACCGGTCAGCTCCTCGGCCACCGAGCTCCACGTCCACGCGTCGACGCCGAACAGCTCCTGCTCGAGGGCGGTCACGGCGGGCACGTCGGAGGCGGTGGCCGGGCGGAGCCTCACGACACCTTCTTCGGCGGGCCGGGGGCGACCGCGTCGGGGCGGCGGAGGTAGACCGGCTCGGGGTCGACGAGCTCGGCGCGCTCCTCGGCGACGACGAGCGCGAGGGTCGCCGCCGACGGCCGCTCGGGGGCGCCGGTGCGCGCGAACGCCTCCGGGTAGAGCTGCGGCCCCGCGCCGACCACGAGGCGACCGGGGTCGAGCCGTTCGGCGATCGCGGCGGGGCGCTCGACGTGCAGCTCGCCGAGGCGCTGGCCCTGCTCGTCGTACTCCGCCCAGAAGAGCTCCTTGCGGCGGGCGTCGATGGTGGCGACCACCGGCTCACCGGCGGTGTCGGCCGCCTCGACCCCGAGGACGTCGAGGCTGCAGACGCCGTAGACCGGGATGCCGAGGGCCAGCCCGAGGGTGCGGGCGGTGACCAGCCCGACCCGCAGCCCCGTGTAGGGACCCGGGCCGACGCCCGCGGCGACCGCGGTGACGTCCTGGCGGATCGCGCCCACGCGCTCGAGGGCGGCGGTGATCATCGGTGCGAGCTGCTCGCCGTGCTGCATCGGGCGCTCGCTGGTCGCGGTGTCGACGATCCCGTCGTCGTAGAGCGCCACGGAGACCAGCGGCGTGGAGGTGTCGAGGGCGAGGAGCACGCCCCCGAGGTTAGGCGACCAGCCGTGAGAGCCCCGCGCCAACCCAGCGGGCTCCGACCGGCACGACGCGAGCCGAGCGGGCCTCCGGAGCCGGGTCGGCCGGACCCTCCGGACCCCCGACGCTGCGGGTGAGCGTGATCTCCAGACGGTCCTCGGCGAGGAGCTCGGCCAGCCCCTCCCCCCACTCGACGACGGTGACGGAGTCCTCGACGGTGACGTCGAGGTCGAGGTCGTCGAGCTCGACGGCCCCGGAGAGCCGGTAGGCGTCGACGTGGACCAGCGCCGGCCCGTCGCCGAGCGGCGGGTGGACGCGTGAGATCACGAACGTCGGCGAGGTGATCCCGCCGCGGACGCCGAGCCCCTCCCCGAGCCCCTGGGTGAGCGTGGTCTTCCCGGCTCCGAGCTCGCCGGTGAGCACCACGACGTCGCCGGCGTGCAGCAGCCCGGCGACCCGGCGGCCGAGCTCGTGCATCTCCTCGGCGGTGGGGACGGGGACCACGACGGGGAGCTCCTTGACCATCGTGAGGCTGGTGCCGTCGTGGGCCACCTCGACGTACCCCTGGCCGAGCCAGAACCGCACCGTGCCGGGCAGCTCGGCACGCGCCAGGCAGCGCGTCCGCTCCATGCCGAGGTCGCGGGCGACCAGCTCCGCCTTCGCCGCCATCGCGTGCGCGACGCCGTGGTGCTGGGCGTCGGGGAGCACCGCGACCCGGCGGAGCAGCAGCGACTCCGGCTCCGGCACCAGCAGCACCGACCCCACCGGTCGGCCGTCCAGGGTGGCCAACAGTCCGCCGCCCTCCGCGAGCGCGGCGCGCACGGTGTCGGCGGTCTCGTCGAGCGCGGTCGCGGGCGGGTCGAGGGCCGGCCGGGCGCCGAACGCGGCGTGCACGATCGCGACGACCGTCTCGGCCGCCTCCGGCCCCACCTCGACGACGGTGAGCCCCTCGAGGGTCACGGGCGCCCCTCCGCCTCGACGGCCCGCAGGTCGGCCTCGTCGAGCAGCGCGTCGAGCCGCTCCTGGACCTCGTCGGCCGCCTCCATGATCGACATGTGGCCCACTCCGGGGAGCTCGAGGAGCTCGGAGCCGGGGATCCGCGAGTGCAGCTTGCGGGAGTGGCCGATCGAGGTGAGCTTGTCCTCGGTGCCGCACACGATCAGGGTCGGCACCCGGGTGAACGCCTCGACGACGTGGAACTTGTCGAGGGCGTCGAACTGCGGGATGAACTCGACCAGCACCTCGAGCGGCGTCCGGTGGATCATCTCGTCGACGAAGGCCACGTGCGCCGCGGGCACCCGACCCGAGCCGAACGCGAACTGCCGCACGAGCCAGAGCCCCAGCGCCGACCGGTTCTCCCGCACCAGCTCGAGGAGCCGCGCGCGTTCGTTGGCGACCAGCAGCCCCCGCTCGAGCGCCCGCTTCCCGAGCGCGTCGGGCACGTGCTTGGCCACGATCTTGTGGGTGCGCTGGCCGCCGGCGGTGGTGGAGACCAGCCCCACCCCGACGACCTTGTCGCCGAAGAGCTCGGGGTGCTGCTCGGCGAGGGCGACGATGGTCATGCCGCCCATCGAGTGGCCGACGAGGACGACCTTCTCGTCCGGCTCGGTGAGGGTGGCGAGCACCTGCTCGAGGTCGTGGCCGAGCTGGTCGATGGTGGCGTTCTCGGTCGACGAGCGCTCGCTGCGGCCGTGGGACCGCTGGTCGTAGAGGACGATCCGGCGCCGGCCCCGCAGCGCCTGGCGCTGGAAGTGCCAGCAGTCGAGGTTGAGCGAGAAGCCGTGGACGAGCACGACCGTGACGCGCTCGCGGCCGGCGTCGCCCGCCGAGCCGTACGGCGCGCGCTCGTCGACCTCGGCGTGCAGGAGCACCTCGTCGTCGGCCTTCACCTCGTGCACGGTGCCGCGCAGGGAGCCGAGCTCGGGCTCCCCCGCGAGCGCCTGGGCCAGGCGCCGCTGACCCAGCCACCGGTCGACCAGGTAGCCGCCCGTGGCGACGGCGAGCCCGGAGCCCGCCAGCAGCCCTGCGGTGCGTCTGCGGCTCATCGTGCGGGGTCCTCCTGGGTGCTGTCGACGTGCTCGCGGGTGAACCGTCCTCCGAGCCGGGTGACGATCTCGTAGGAGATCGTCCCGCACGCCCGGGCCCACTCCTCCGCGGTGGGCTCCCCGGTGAGACCGGGGCCGAAGAGCACCACCTCGTCACCCGCGGCGGCCGGGGCGTCACCGAGGTCGACGACGAGCTGGTCCATGCAGACCCGGCCGGCCACGGTGGTCCGCCGGCCGGCGGCGAGCAGCGGGGCCACGCCGGACGCGCTGCGGAGCACCCCCTCGGCGTACCCCACGGGCACCACGCCGAGCGTCGTCTCCCGGTCGGTGACGTAGGTGTGGCCGTAGCTGACCCCCGACCCCGGCGGCACCCGCTTCACGAGCGCGAGCCGGGCGGTGGCGGTCATCGCGGGGACGAGCCCCAGCTCCGCGGAGCTCTGCAGCTGCGGCACCGGCGAGAGCCCGTACGCCGCGAGGCCGCACCGGACCAGGTCGAAGCGGCTGGTCGGCCGGGTGAGCGCCGCGGCGGAGTTCGCCAGGTGGCGCCACCGGGGACGGAGCCCGGCCTCCTCGGCCACCGCGAGGGCGCGCCGGAAGGCCGCCTCCTGGGCGTCGTTGGCCGGGTGCTCCGGCTCGTCGGAGCAGGCGAGGTGCGACCAGATCCCGGTGACCTCCACGTGCCCGTCCTGGCGGGCCTGCAGCGCGGCGGCGACCAGGGCCGGCCAGTCGGCCTCGGTGGCGCCGCCCCGGCCGAGGCCGGTGTCGATCTTGAGCTGGAGCCGGGCGGTGCGTCCGACCTCCTGGGCGGCGGCGACAACGGCGGCGACGTCGTCGGGGGTGTAGGCAGTGAGCTCCACGTCGGCGGCGACCGCGGGGGCGAGCTCCTCCCCCGGCGTCCCGAGCCAGCACAGCAGCGGCCCCTCGTCGCCGGCGGCGCGCAGGGCGAGCGCCTCCTCGAGCACCGCCACACCGAGCCAGTGGGCACCGGCCTCGCGGGCGGCACGGGCCACCTCGACCATCCCGTGGCCGTAGCCGTCGGCCTTCACGACCACCATCAGCTCGGCGGGCGCGGCGGCCGCGCGCAGCGTGGCGACGTTGTGGCGCACGGCCGCGAGGTCCACGACGAGCCGCGCGCGGGGCAGGGTCGAGCTCCCGGTGGTCACGCCCGCCATCGTCCCAGAGAGGGTCACGGCTCCCCGAGCAGCCTCGCGCAGGTCCGCGGCACCGCACGCGCCACGTCAGGGGCGGTGAGCGGTCCGCCGCCCGAGGCGAGCGCCGCCGCCGCACCGTGCAGCCAGGAGCCCACGCTCGCGGCGTCGAACGGCGCCAGCCCGGCGGCCAGCAGCGCCCCGACCAGCCCGGCGAGCACGTCGCCGGCTCCGGCCGTGGCCAGCCAGGGCGGCCCGACCGTCGTGACCCGGACCCGACCGTCGGGGTCGACGGCGAGCGTGTGCCGGTTCTTCAGCAGCACCACCGCGTCGAAGCGGCGCGCGGCCTCGCGGGCGCAGCGGAGCTGGTCGGCCTCGACCTCGGCGCGCTCGACGCCGAGCATCCGGGCGAGCTCCCCGGCGTGCGGCGTCAGCACCGCCGGCACCCCGAGCGGCCGGTCGACCACCCCGAGCGCGTCGGCATCGAGGACGACCGGCACGCCGTCGGCGAGCGCCGCGCGGAGCTGCTCGGCCGCGGCGTCGTCGGCGCCCGACCCGACCACCCACGCCTGCACCCGCCCCTCGCCGACGACCACCTCCGGGTGGTCGGCCTGTACCAGCGACGCCACCGCGGACCCGGCGTCGGCCGGCACGTAGCGCACCATCCCGACCAGCCCGGTGCTCGCGCCGGACACGCAGAGGGCCCCCGCGCCGCGGTAGCGGTCCGAGCCGGCGCGGACCCCGACGACGCCGCGGGTGTACTTGTGGGCGTCCGGGGCGGGCACCGGGAGCAGCCCTCGGACGTCGTCCTCCTGCAACGCCTCGACCACCGGGGCGGGGAGGTCGAGCCCAAGCTCCACGAGGTGCACCACGCCGCAGGCGCGGGCCGCCGGGTCGACGAGCAGGCCGACCTTGTGGGTGCCGAAGGTGACGGTGAGGTCGGCGCGCACGTGAGGCCCCTCGACCCGGCCGGTGTCGACGTCGATGCCCGAGGGGACGTCCACCGCGACGAACGGCGTGCCCTCCAGCGACGCCACCAGCGACGCGGCCTCGGGGCGGAGCCCGCCGGCGGCGCCGATCCCGACGATCCCGTCGACCGCGACGTCGTAGGGCCCGCGCGGGGCGTCGACCACCCGTCCGCCCGCGTGGCGGAACGCCGTGAGCCCGCCGGGGTGGGCCCGGTCGGGGGCGAGGAGCACCGCGTCCACCGACGCCCCACGACGAGCCAGCGTCGCCCCTGCGTGCAGCGCATCTCCGCCGTTGTTGCCCGCGCCGACCAGGAGCAGCACGCGGGCGCCGTACACGCGGCCGAGGAACTCGGCGAGCGCGGTCGCCAGCCCGGTCGCGGCGCGCTTCATCAGCGCCCCCTCGGGGGTGGCGGCGAGCACCGGCGCCTCCGCGGCCCGCACCTGCGCGACGGTGTGCGCGCTCCTCATCCGGGGTCCCCGCGGCGGTGGGAGCGCAGCGAGCAGCGTCGTGGGGTGGTCATGACTCGAGGACCACGAAGGCGGTGGCCACGCCCGCGTCGTGGGAGAGGGAGAGGTGGGCGGTGGCCGCACCGAGCCGCCGGGCAGCCTCGTCGACGGTGCCGCTGAGCACGAGGACCGGGCGGCCGGAGCTCTCGCGGACCACCTCCGCGTCCTGCCACTCCAGCCCCGCGGGCGCGCCGAGCGCCTTGGCGAGCGCCTCCTTGGCCGCGAAGCGGGCGGCCAGCGAGGCGACCGGGAGCGACCGCTCGCCGGGGGTGAAGAGCCGCTCCGCGAGCCCGGGGGTACGCCGCAGCGACTCCTCGAACCTGCCGATGGCGCAGACGTCGACGCCCACCCCGACGATCACTACTCGACCGTGACCGACTTGGCGAGGTTGCGCGGCTGGTCGACATCGTGGCCCTTGACCGTGGCCAGCTCGCATGCGAAGAGCTGGAGCGGGAGGACCGCTGCCAGCGGCTGGAGCAGCGTCGAGGAGCGCGGGACCCGGAGCAGCACGTCGGCGTACGGCTCGACGGAGGTGTCGCCCTCGTCGGCCACCACGATCGTCCTGGCGCCGCGCGCCCGGACCTCCTGGATGCCGCTGACCATCTTGTCGTGGAGGAAGTCGCGGCCCCTGGGCGGGACGATGCAGAACACCGGCATGCCCGGCTCGATCAGCGCGATCGGGCCGTGCTTGAGCTCGCCGGCGGCGAACCCCTCGGCGTGGATGTAGGCGAGCTCCTTGAGCTTCAGCGCCCCCTCGAGCGCCACCGGGTAGCCGGCGTGCCGGCCGAGGAAGAGCACCGAACGGGCGCCCTCGAGTTCGCGGGCGAGCCCGTAGACCGACTCCGCGTCGTCGAGCACCTGCTGCAGCCGGTCGGGCATCGCCGCGAGCTCGTCGACCACCGCGGCGATCTCGTCGCCGAACCGGGTGCCCCGGACCTGGGCGAGGAAGAGCCCGAGCAGGTAGCAGGCGACGAGCTGGGTGGTGAACCCCTTCGTCGAGGCGACGCCGATCTCGGGGCCGGCGTGGGTGTAGATCACCGCGTCGGACTCGCGCGGGATCGTGGAGCCGTTGGTGTTGCAGATCGCCAGGACCTTGGCGCGCTGCTCCTTGGCGTGGCGGATCGCCATCAGGGTGTCCGCGGTCTCCCCGGACTGGCTGATCGCGACGACGAGGGTGTCGCGGGTCAGGATCGGGTCGCGGTAGCGGAACTCGTGCGCGAGCTCGACCTCGCAGGGGATCCGGGTCCAGTGCTCGATGGCGTACTTCGCGACGAGCCCGGCGTAGAACGCGGTGCCGCACGCGGTGATGATGATCTTGTCGACGTCGCGGAGCTCGTCCTCCGACATCCGGATCTCGTCGAGCTGGAGCCGGCCGGTGTCGTCGTGGCGCCCGAGGAGCGAGTCGGCCACCGCTCGCGGCTGCTCGAAGATCTCCTTGCGCATGAACCAGTCGAAGCCGCCCTTCTCGGCCGCGGTCAGGTCCCAGTCGACGTGGTACTCCTTGCCCTCCGCGGGTGCACCGGAGAAGTCGCTGACCTCGACCGCGTCGCGGGTGATCGTCACGACCTGGTCCTGCCCGAGCTCCAGCGCCTGCCGGGTGTGGCCGATGAACGCCGCGACGTCGGAGGCGAGGAAGTTCTCGCCCTCGCCGAGCCCGACGACCAGCGGCGAGTTGCGGCGGGCCGCGACCACGCGGGTGTCGTCCTCGGCGTCCACGGCGACGAGGGTGAAGGCGCCTTCGAGCCGGCGGGCGACCGCCTGCATCGCCTCGGTCAGCGTGCACCCGGCGAGCACCTCGCGCTCGAGCAGGTGCGCAGCGACCTCGGTGTCGGTGTCGGAGAGCAGCTCGGCGCCGGAGCCCTCGAGCTCGGCCCGCAGCACCGCGAAGTTCTCGATGATCCCGTTGTGCACCACCGCGACGCGCCCCTGCTGCCCCCTGTGGGGGTGGGCGTTGTGGTCGGTCGGCGGGCCGTGGGTGGCCCAGCGGGTGTGGCCGATGCCGATGGTGCTGCGCGGCAGGGGGGCCTCGGCGAGCGCCTTGTCGAGGTTCGCGAGCTTCCCGGCGCGCTTGTCGCCGACGAGCCGGCCGTCGTCGACCAGCACCACTCCGGCGGAGTCGTAGCCGCGGTACTCCAGCCGGCGGAGCCCTTCCACCACCACGGACTCCGCGGACTGCTCACCGACATAACCGACGATCCCGCACATGGGCGCGAGTCTACGGGCGCGGCTCCCCGCAGCCCCGCCCGCGACGCCGGGACGTCGGTGGGGAGAATGGTCGCCATGCCGTCCGCCGCCGACGACCGCACCCCTTTCGTCGAGCTCGACCGCAGCGCGTGGGCGGCCCTCGGGACGGCTGCCGAGCAGCCGCTCACCGAGGAGGAGATCGAGCGGGTCCGCGGACTCGGCGACGAGCTCGACCTCGAGGAGGTCGAGCAGGTCTACCTGCCGCTCTCCCGCCTGCTCAGCCTGTACGTCGAGAGCGCCGGCGCCCTCCACCGGGCGCAGGAGGCGTTCCTCGGCGGCCAGCCGGACTCCACCCTGGCCCAGCCCCCGCGGACGCCGTTCGTGATCGGGCTCGCCGGATCGGTGGCGGTCGGGAAGTCCACGACCGCCCGGGTGCTCCAGCAGATGCTCGCGCACTGGCCGGAGCACCCCCGGGTCGCGCTGGTGACCACCGACGGGTTCCTGCTCCCCAACGCCGAGCTCCGGCGCCGCGGGATCCTGCACCGCAAGGGGTTCCCGGAGTCCTACGACCGCAAGGCGCTGCTCCGGTTCGTGATGGACATCAAGTCAGGCAAGGACGAGGTGGCCGCGCCGACGTACTCCCACCTGGTCTACGACGTCGTCCCGGACCAGCCGGTCGTGGTGCGGAAGCCGGACATCGTCGTGGTCGAGGGGCTCAACGTGCTCCAGCCGGCGCGGCTCGGGGTCGACGGCCGTCCCGGGCTGGCGGTGAGCGACTTCTTCGACTTCTCCGTCTACGTCGACGCCTCCTCGACCGACGTACGGCGGTGGTACACCGAGCGGTTCCTCAAGCTCCGCGAGACCGCGTTCCGCGACCCGACGTCGTACTTCAGCCGCTACGCCGACCTCAGCCACGACGACGCCGTGGTCGAGGCGCACCGGCTGTGGGACACGATCAACGGGCCCAACCTCAAGCACAACATCGCGCCCACCAAGGGCCGCGCCAACCTCGTGCTCCGCAAGGCCTCCGACCACTCGGTGCGGTGGGTCCGGCTCCGCAAGCTCTGACCCCGAGCGGCCGACGCGCAGAGGAGCAGATCCGGGAGATCGACCTCCTGTGGCCGGGAACTCGGGAGCGCCAGGGTCGTGGCATCCCCGAACGACCAGGAGGACTCCATGGCCATCATCTCCTCGATCTCCGACCCCGCCACCATCGCCGCACGCCGGACCGGTGTCGCCCACGCTCTGACCGCGACAGGGGTGGTACTGGCCCTCAACGGCGCACTGCTCGGCAGCCGACTCTTCCTCGACAGCCGTGACTACTCAGAGGTGGCCGCAAGCGGCCTCCACCTCACGCACTACCTCGTGTGGACCCTGTGCCTGGTCGCCTTGAGCCAGCTCTACCCGAGGCTGCGTTCGCTGAACGACGCCGGTTCCAGGCTGTCGACGACGGCGCTCGTCGTCGCGGGAGCGGGTGCGGCCTTGGACGCCTGCGCCCGGTTCGTCTCGGCCTTCGTCACGCCGTACCTCGCCGCGCAGCAGCCGGCCATGGTGGACGGCACACCGGACGCGATCCTCCTCGTCCCCCTGCTCGCAACCGGTGCGGTCGCCATGGTGGGCGCGGCCATGGTGGGGGTGAGCGGCTGGCGGCACCGTGTCTTCCCGCGAGCCGCGGCTGCCCTGCTCGTGCTCGGAGGCGTTGCGATCCCCGTCCTGGGACCGGTCTCGAACGTTCTTCTGGGGGGCGCCCTCGCGTGGATCGGCCTCTCAGCGGGCGCCCGACGCTGACCCTAGACTCGCCGACCATGACGGGCGCCGAACTCCGCGGTGTCGCGGTCACCGCCGCTGTGGTGACCGCGGTGGCGGGTGTGGCGGTTTTCTGGCTCGCGGTCCGGCTGCCGGTCCTCGGCGTCGCCGACCCGGCCGGGTCGGCGGCCGCGGCCCCCTTCGTCGTGGGCATGGTGCTGCTCAGCGGCACCGGAGCACTTCTGGTGCGCCAGGACGCGAGGTCGGTGATCGGCTGGTTGCTGGTGACGACCGGGACCTCGGGGGTCTTGGCGCGGCTGACGTTCGCCCTGGCGGTGCTCGCACACGACCGTGGTCACGAATGGGCGAGCGTGCTCGGCTGGCTCACGAACTGGTCCTGGCTGCCGATGCAGGTCCTGGCGATGCTGCTGGTCCTGCGCTTCCCCGACGGGCGGCTCCCCCACCCGCGGTGGCGGCCTCTCCAGTGGGTCGTCATCGCCTGGGGCTCGGCGGCGTTCCTGGTCACCGCGCTCCTCCCCGGGGCGCTGGGTGCCGAGCAGCTGGAGCCTCTCGAGAACCCGGTAGGCGCTGCCGGCGCGGGCGACCAGCTCGAGCTGGCACTCACTGTCCTGTTCGCCGCACAGCCGGCGCTGGCGCTGGCCGTGGTGGCGGCACCGATCGTGCGGTGGCGCAAGGCGGCGCGGGAGTCCAGGCAGCAGCTGGCCACGGTCGCCGCCGCCCTGCTGCTCGTCGCTGGAACCGCTCCCCTGGCACTCGCCTGGGAGGCCGCGGAGGTGCTCGAAGGGCTCGCGTGGCTCGTGCTCCCGGTGAGCATCACCTATGCCGTGGCCCGGCACCGGTTGTGGGACCTCGACACCCGACGCCGGCTCGACCGGCTGCGGGCCGTGCGCGAGGACGAGCGTGCCCGGCTGCAGCGCGACCTCCACGACTCCCTCGGACCCATGCTCGGCGCGATCGCGATGCGTGCGGAGGCGGCTCGCAACCTCGTCGCTGCCGGTGCACCCCCCGCCGACGTCGACCGCCTCCTGGCGACCATCGGTACGGCCACCGAGGACGCGGTCACCGAGGTGCGCCGGTTCCTCGAGGAGCTGGGCCCGTCGGCGTTGGCGGAGACCGACCTGGTCACCGCTCTCGAAGAGGTCGTCATGGAGTATTCAGCCGGTGGGCTCCCGGTGCGGCTCTCGGTCCCGGCAGAGCTGCCGGCGCTCGATCCGGCGGCCGAGAGCGCGTTGTACCGCGTGGCAGTGGAGGCGGTCCGCAACGTCCATCGCCACGCACGTGCGCGGAGCTGTCACCTCGTGCTCCGGGTGGAAGGGGCCGACGTGGTGCTGGACGTGATCGACGACGGCATCGGCCTTCGGGGTCGACCCGCCGGTGTGGGGCGACGTGCCATGGCCGATCGCGTGGCGGCACTCGGCGGGGTGCTGGCTCTCCAGGAGGGGAAGGACGGCGGCGTCCACCTCACCGCCCGGCTCACGGGGGCGGCTGGATGACGGTGCGGGTGATCATCGCGGACGACCATCCGGTGTTCCTGGAAGGGCTCCGCGTCCTGCTGGCCTCGACTGCGGGGCTCGACGTCGTCGGCGCGGCCGAGGACGGAGCAGCGCTGCTCGACCTCACCGAGCGCATCCCGTGCGACGTCGTGGTCGTCGACCTGGACATGCCGGGGGTCGACGGCGCCGCCGCCACCCACCAGATCGCGCAGCGCCACCCGCAGGTGGCCGTGCTCGTGCTCACGATGCACGACGACGACGAGTCGGTGCATCGCGCCCTCCGCGCGGGAGCACGCGGATACGTGCTGAAGGGCGCCGCTCAGGGCGCCATCGTGCGCGCCATCGAAGCACTCGCGGAGGGAGCCACCGTCCTGCACGGGACGATCGGTGGCAAGGTGCTGCAGGCCGCGACGGAGCGCCGACCGAGCGCCGCCTTCCCGACCCTCAGCACCCGGGAGATGGAGGTGCTCGAGCTCGTCGCCCGTGGCCTGGCGAACCCGGCGATCGCCGAGCGGCTGTTCCTCACCGTCAAGACCGTGCAGAACCGGGTGAGCGACCTGCTCGCCAAGACCGGCAGCAGCAGTCGTGCCGAGCTGGTCGCCCGCGCCCGCGATGCCGGGCTCGGCGGCACGCCCTGAGCCAGGTCGGGCGGAGGACTCAGGCCAGCCGCTTCTGCATCTCCGCCAGCCGAGCGGTCGGGCGGAACCCGAGCAGGGCGTTGACCCGGATCATGTGCTCGTTGACCTCGGCGTTGTAGGTGATCACGCGCTCGAGGTCGGGCTCGAGCTCCCGCAGCCGCAGCAGGTTGGCGACCTTGACCGCGGTGCCGAGGCCGTGGCCGCGGTGCTCCCGGGCTACGAGGGTGCCCTGCTGGTAGGCCCGCCCCGGGTCGTGCCGGGGGACGTCGAGCTCGCTGAACGCGACGACGTCGCCGCGGGGGTCCAGCGCGAGCGTCCGGATCCTCGTGCGCCCGCTCTCGCGCAGCTGCTGCTCCTCCACGCGCACCCGCTCCTCGTCGAAGAGCTCGGCCTCCTGCTCGAGGTCGCCCGTCGGTGCCTCGGTGACGAGGGTGCCCGCGAGCCGGCAGTACGACGGCAGGACGTCGGCCCAGAGCTCGCCCGTGGTCGTCACGAGCTCGTACGGCGCGCGCACAGGGCCCAGGGCCTCCAGCCGGTCGGGGTCCACGGGGAGGTCGAGGGTCTGCTGCACGTCGCCGAGCGCGTGGTCGAAGCCGTGCCGGCGCAGGAGCTCCACACCCGCGTCGCCCGCACCCGTCGGGCCGAGCTCGTAGGCGTGGTCGGTGGTGGAGGTGAGCACCCGCCGACCGCGCTCGACGGCGAGCCGCTCGAGGTGCGCGAGCATCGCGGTGGCGTGGCCGCGGCGCCGGTGCTCGGGGTGGCTGTGCACCAGCAGCGAGGCGACCTCGAGGTTGTCCATCAGCGGCAGCCGCAACCCGCCGGTGGCGACCACGACGCCGTCCTCGAGGAGCGCGAGGCTGACCAGCTCGGCGGCCACCGCGGGGGCCCGCACCTGGGCGCGGACCTCTTCGAACATCCACGGGACCGCGAACGGGCGCTCGTGACGCTCGGCGGCGAGGTAGACGTCGTGCCAGGCGCGCAGCGCCGCGTCGTCGTGCGGGTCGACCTCGACGATCAAGGGCGCACCCTCTCAGAGCGCGAGCCGCTCGCGGACCACGCCCGCGAGCCGCTCGGCGACCTCACGGGCCCGGTCGTGGCTCTCGGCCTCGACCATCACGCGCACCAGCGGCTCGGTGCCGGAGGGGCGGAGCAGCACGCGGCCGGAGCCGGCGAGCGCAGCCTCCTCCGCGGCGACCGCCGAGGCGAGCGCGTCGTCGTCGGTGCGCGCCTTGTCGACGTCGGGCACGTTGACCAGCACCTGCGGGAGCCGGGTCATCACCGAGGCGAGCGACCCGAGCCCCTGGCCGGTCTCGACCATCCGGCTCAGCAGCATCAGCGCGGTGAGCGTGCCGTCCCCGGTGGTGGCGTGGTCACTGAGGATCACGTGGCCGGACTGCTCGCCGCCGAGGGTGTAGCCGTGGGCGTTCATCGCCTCGAGGACGTAGCGGTCCCCCACCTTGGTCTGCTCGACCCGGATCCCGGCCCGCTCCATCGCCTGGAGGAAGCCGAGGTTGCTCATCACGGTCGCGACGACGGTGTCGTGCACCAGCCGGCCGCGGTCACGGAGCGTGAGCGCGAGGATCGACAGGATCTGGTCGCCGTCGACGACGTCGCCGTCGGCGTCCACCGCCAGGCACCGGTCGGCGTCACCGTCCAGCGCGAAGCCGGCGTCGGCGCCGTGCTCGAGCACCGCGCGCTGCAGCGGCTCGAGGTGGGTGGAGCCGCAGCCGTCGTTGATGTTGTGGCCGTCCGGCGCGGCGTTGATCGCGACGACCTCCGCGCCGGCGGTCCGGAGCGCGGCGGGGGCGGAGGCGAACGCGGCGCCGTGGGCGCAGTCGACGACGACCTTGAGCCCCTCCAGCCCGGTGGGCAGGGTCCCGACCAGGTGGGCGATGTACTCGTGGATCCCCTGGTAGTACGTCGAGATCCGCCCGATCGCGGCGCCCGTCGGCCGCTGCCAGGGCTCGCGGAGCCGGCTCTCGATCGTCGCCTCGACGTCGTCGGCGAGCTTGACCCCGCCGCGGGCCAGGAACTTGATGCCGTTGTCCGGCATCGCGTTGTGGCTCGCAGAGATCACCACGCCGAGGTCGACGTCGAGCCCGGAGGTGAGGTGGGCGACGCCGGGCGTGGGCAGCACGCCGACCCGGAGGACGTCGACGCCCGCCGACGCCAGCCCGGCGCACACCGCGGCCTCCAGGAACTCGCCGGAGAGCCGGGTGTCGCGGCCGACGACGGCGCGCGGACGATGCCCCTCGAACGCGCCCGCCTCGCCCAGGATGTGGGCGGCGGCGACGGAGAGGTCCAGGGCCAGCTCAGCGGTGAGCAGCCCGTTGGCGAGCCCCCGGACACCATCGGTGCCGAAGACCCGCCCGCCGGTGGACGAGGCCACCGACCGTCAGCGCTTGCTGTACTGCGGCGCCTTGCGGGCCTTCTTCAGACCGGCCTTCTTGCGCTCGATGACGCGCGCGTCGCGGGTCAGCAGCCCGGCCTTCTTCAGCGAGGGGCGGTTCGCCTCGACGTCGACCGCGTTGAGCGCGCGGGCCACGCCGAGCCGCAGCGCGCCGGCTTGGCCGGTGATGCCGCCGCCGTGGATGCGGGCGATGACGTCGAACCGGCCGACGAGGTCGGTGGTGACGAACGGCTCGTTCACGACCTGCTGGTGCAGCTTGTTCGGGAAGTACGAGTCGAGGGTGCGGCCGTTGACCGTCCACTGACCGGTGCCCGGGACGAGGCGGACGCGGGCGACGGCCTCCTTGCGGCGGCCGGTGGCCGACGCCGGGGCGATCGTCGCGGGACGAGCGGGAGCGTCCGCAGAGGCGGCGCTCTCGGAGGTGTAGGCGACGCCCTGCTCGTCGACCTGGTAGGTCTCCTCGACGTCCTGCTGCTCGGTGGTCGTGTCAGTCACGAAACGGTTCCTCGATCGGTCTGCTGCTGGGCGGGTGGCTTACTGGGAGATCTGGGTGATCTCGAACGGCTTGGCCTTCTGGGCCTGGTGCGGGTGCTCCGGGCCGCCGTACACCTTGAGCTTCTTCAGCATCTGGCGACCGAGGCGGTTCTTCGGGAGCATCCCCCACACGGCCTTCTCGATGGCCTTGCGCGGGTCCTTCTCGAGCAGGTCGCCGAAGGCGGTGGCGGTCAGGCCGCCCGGGTAGCCCGAGTGGCGGTAGGCGAGCTTGCTGACCCGCTTGTTGCCCGAGAGGGCGACCTTCTGGGCGTTGACGATGATGACGAAGTCACCACCGTCGACGTGCGGCGCGAACGTCGGCTTGTGCTTGCCGCGCAGGAGGTTCGCCGTCTGCACCGCCAGCCGGCCGAGGACCACGTCGGTCGCGTCGATGACGTGCCACTCACGCTGGATGTCAGCGGGCTTCGGGCTGTACGTACGCACTTCACTGCCTCTTCGTCGAAGTTCGGGGTTGTCGCCGGGCCGCTCCGGACCACCGGCGCGACGTCAGCGGGCCACGCCGGACGCACGGGTGAGCACCCGGGGATCGTCTGGGGGCAGCCGCGACCGTCAAGACTACCGGGGCGCCGCGAGAGGGTCAAAACGGCCCCGGCAAGGGGCGGTTTCTCACCGTTTCCTCAAGGGGACTAGGTTGGCGGGAAGCCCGAGCCGATCCACCAAGATCTCCCAGGAGCCGACGTGCCCGACCAGGCCCAGCAGCAGACCCCCAGCGAGTCCCTCACCGTACTGGACAACCGCACCGGTCAGAAGTACGACCTGCCCATCACCGACGGGACGATCCGCGCCGGCGACCTGGTGCAGATCAAGGCCTCCGAGGAAGCCCCCGGGCTGGCGGTCTACGACCCCGGCTTCACCAACACGGCCTCGTGCCGCAGCGCCGTCACCTACATCGACGGCGAGAAGGGGATCCTGGAGTACCGCGGCTACCCGATCGAGCAGCTGGCCGAGAAGTCGACCTTCCTCGAGGTCGCCTACCTGCTGATCCACGGCGAGCTCCCCACCCGCGAGCAGTACGACGCCTGGGTGCACGAGATCACGTACCACACGTTCGTGCACGAGAACGTCAAGAGCTTCATGCACGGCTTCCGCTACGACTCGCACCCCATGGGGATGCTGATGGCCTCGGTGGGGGCGCTGTCGACGTTCTACCCGGACGCGAGCAACATCAAGGACCCCGACAACCGGCACATCCAGATCGTCCGGATGATCGCCAAGATGCCGACCCTCGGCGCCTGGTCGTTCCGCCACGCGCAGGGCAAGCCGTTCGTCTACCCCGACAACGACCTGTCCTACACCGCGAACTTCCTGTCGATGCTCTTCAAGATGAGCGAGCACCGGTTCGAGGCCGACGAGCGGCTCGCGAAGGCGCTCGACGTGCTGTTCATCCTCCACGCCGACCACGAGCAGAACGCCTCGGCCAACGCGGTCCGGGCCGTCGGCTCGACCCAGGTAGACCCCTACTCCGCGGTCGCCGCCGGCATCGGCGCGCTCTACGGCCCGCTGCACGGCGGCGCCAACGAGGCGGTGCTCCGCATGCTGCGCCGCATCGGCACCAAGGAGAACATCCCCGACTTCATCAAGGGCGTGAAGGACGGCAACGAGCGGCTGATGGGGTTCGGCCACCGGGTCTACAAGAACTACGACCCGCGGGCGAAGATCATCAAGAAGGCCTGCGACGACGTCTTCGAGGTCACCGGTGTCAACCCGCTGCTCGAGATCGCGCTGGAGCTGGAGAAGATCGCGCTCGAGGACGAGTACTTCGTCAAGCGCAAGCTCTACCCCAACGTCGACTTCTACTCGGGGCTGATCTACGAGGCGCTCTCGTTCCCGCCGGAGATGTTCACCGTGCTGTTCGCGATCGGCCGTACGCCGGGGTGGCTGGCGCAGTGGTCGGAGCTCGTGCAGGACAAGGAGCAGAAGATCGCCCGACCGAAGCAGATCTACACCGGCGCGCACCAGCTCGACTTCACCGCGCGCGAGGAGCGCTGGGCCTGACCGGCCCGGACCGGTGGGCCGGTCCGGTGTATCAGGGAAGGGCCGCACGGCTCCTTCCCTGGCATGAACAGCCCGCATCCTCTCGGTGCCTGGGTGGAGCGCACCCAGCGCTCCGCTCGCCGCCGCCCGACCCGCAAGTTCCTCGACGACGACGAGTTCGCCGTCCGCCGCTCCCGCGGCCGCTCGGTCATCGTCCCGCGCCAGCGCCGCGGCGACTGACCGTCCCGAGCCGGTCGCAGGGCGGCGGTGGGTGCCTCCCA
Organism: Nocardioides caldifontis; assembly: GCF_008087345.1. Lineage (GTDB taxonomy): Bacteria > Actinomycetota > Actinomycetes > Propionibacteriales > Nocardioidaceae > Marmoricola_A > Marmoricola_A caldifontis. The sequence goes on from NZ_ML701735.1 coordinate 454,335, forward strand.
GGGCCCGTGCCACGCGGGGGGCGTGCACGGGGCCGCTCCTGCTGCCCTGCGGCCTTCCCGTCCGGTCCGTCCGCCGTCCCCGCTGGTCAGCGGACCCGCTCGACCCGCCCCTCGTCCCAGACCGGCTCGGTCGACTCGTAGACCGAGCCGTCCGCGCCGTAGACGAGGAACCGGTCGAAGCCGCGGGCGAACCACCGGTCGTGGGTGACCGCGACGACGGTCCCCTCGAACGCCTCGAGCCCCTCCTCCAGCGCCTCGGCGGACTCCACGTCGAGGTTGTCGGTGGGCTCGTCGAGGAGGAGCAGCGTCGCCCCCGACAGCTCGAGCAGGAGGATCTGGAACCTCGCCTGCTGGCCGCCGGAGAGCGACTCGAACCGCTGCTCGGCGGCGTGCGCGAGCTCGTAGCGGTCGAGCGCCCGTGACGCCTGCTCCCGCGGCATCCCGTCGCGGTGCGCGTCGCCACGGTGCAGCACCTCGAGCAGCGTCCGGCCGGCCAGCTCCGGGTGAGCGTGGGTCTGGACGAACCAGCCGGGCCGCACGCGGGCCCCGAGCCGCGCGCGGCCCGTGTGCCGGACCGGCTCGACGGCCAGCTCCCCCACCGGCCGGTGCTCCACGTCGGGGTCCGACCCGCCCGCGGCGAGCAGCCGGAGGAAGTGCGACTTCCCTGAGCCGTTGGAGCCCAGGACGGCCACCCGCTCGCCGTACCAGACCTCGAGGTCGAACGGCTTCATCAGCCCGGTCAGCTCGAGCTGCTCGCAGACGACCGCCCGCTTGCCGGTGCGGCCGCCCTTGAGCCGCATCCGCACCTGCTGCTCACGCGGCTGACCTGTCGGCGGACCGGCCTCCTCGAACTTCCGCAGCCGGGTCTGCGCTGCCTTGTACTGCGAGGCCAGGCCGTCGTTGTAGGCAGCCTTGATCTTGTAGCGCTGCACCAGCGCCTTCAGCTTCTCGTGCTCCTCGTCCCAGCGGCGGCGCAGCTCCTCGAACCGGGCGAACCGGTCGCGCCGCGCCTGATGGTAGGAGGCGAAGCCGCCCGGGTGGGTCCAGACGGTGTTGCCGGCCGCACCCAGCTCCACGGTGACGACGCGGGTCGCGGTGTTGGCGAGCAGCTCGCGGTCGTGGCTGACGTAGAGGATCGTCTTTGGCGACTCGCGGACCCGGCGCTCCAGCCACTGCTTGCCGGGGACGTCGAGGAAGTTGTCCGGCTCGTCGAGGAGGAGCACCTCGTCGGGGCCGTCGAGGAGGAACTCCAGGACCAGCCGCTTCTGCTCGCCCCCGGACAGCGTGGCCAGGTCGCGGTACTTCACCCGCTCGTACGGCGCCCCGAGGGCCGCGGTGCACACCACGTCCCAGGTGACCTCGAGGTCGTAGCCGCCGGCGTCGCCCCACTCGGCCAGCGCGGCGGCGTACCGCATCTGGGTGGCCTCGTCGTCGGTCTCCATCAGCGCCAGCTCGCACCGCTCGACCTCCGTCGCGGCGGCGCGGGCGCGCGGCGGCGACACCGACAGCAGCAGCTCGTGGACGGTGGTCGGAGCTCTCCCGTTGGTCGAGCCCGTCGAGACCATCTGGCGCATGACGCCGAGCCCGCCGGAGCGGGTCACCGTGCCGGCGTGCGGGGCGAGCTCGCCGGTGACGATGCGCAGCAGGGTGGTCTTGCCGGCGCCGTTGGCGCCGACCAGGGCGACCTTCGCGCCCTCCCCGACCCGGAACGAGACGTCGTCGAGGAGCACCCGGCCGTCCGGGAGCTCGTACCGCACGTTCGCGACGTCCACGTGGCCCACGAGGGGTCATCCTCCATCTCGCCCTGCCCGCAGGTCGAACGCATTTCCCTCCCGCCGGGACTAGTCTCCGAGGATGGACGGGGAACACGCACTGACGTCACCGCGCACGACGTACGTCCTCGTCGACGGCGAGAACATCGACGCCACCCTCGGCGGCTCGATCCTCGGCCGTCGCCCGCGGTCGGAGGAGCGGCCGCGCTGGGACCGGCTCCTGCAGTTCGTCCAGGAGGCCTGGGGGCAGCCGGTCACCGGGCTGTTCTACCTCGCCGCCAACAACGAGCTGCCGATGGCGTTCGTCCAGGCACTGCTGGCGCTGGACTACCGGCCGATCCCGCTGTCGGGGGCACCGCACGAGAAGGTCGTCGACATCGCGATCCAGCGGACCCTCACCGAGCTCGCCCGCCGCGACGCCGACGTGATGCTGGTCAGCAACGACGGCGACTTCATCACCGAGGTCGGCACGCTCCTGGACGACGAGGATCGGCGGGTCGGGGTCGTCGGGTTCGTCGAGTTCCGCAACCACGGCTTCACCGAGCTCATCGAGCGGGGGCTCGAGCCGTTCGACCTCGAGTACGACGTCCGCGCCTTCAAGGAGCGGCTGCCGCGGGTCCGGATCATCCCCATCGACGAGTTCGACCCGACCGCCTTCCTCTGACGGCCGGGCCTCCCCCGTCAGTCGGCCTTGGCGGCTGCCGCGGCCCGCCCGGCCTCGAGGCGGGCGACCGGCACGCGGAACGGCGAGCAGGAGACGTAGTCCAGCCCGACCTCCTCGAAGAAGTGGATCGAGTCCGGGTCTCCCCCGTGCTCGCCGCACACACCGAGGTGCAGGTCGGGCCGGGTGCGGCGGCCACGCTCGGCCGCGACCCGCACCAACGCACCGACCCCCTGGCGGTCGAGGGTCTCGAAAGGAGACACCCCGAAGATCCCCTTCTCGAGGTACGTCGAGAAGAACGCCGCCTCGACGTCGTCGCGCGAGAACCCCCACGTCATCTGGGTGAGGTCGTTGGTGCCGAACGAGAAGAACTCCGCCGACTCCGCGATCTCGTCCGCGGTCATCGCGGCCCTCGGCAGCTCGATCATCGTGCCGACCTTGAAGGGGATCTTCACCCCCTGCTCGTCCTCGACGGCGCCGGCCACCTCGACCACGTCGGCCTTCACCAGCTCCAGCTCCTGCACGGTCGCGACCAGCGGGATCATGATCTCCGGGCACGGGTCGCCGCCGGCCTTGATCCGCGCGGCCGCCGCCTCGAGGATCGCGCGGGCCTGCATCGTGAAGAGCCCCGGGATGACCACGCCGAGCCGGACGCCGCGGAGCCCGAGCATCGGGTTCTCCTCGTGCATCCGGCGGACCGCGGCGAGCAGCCGCACGTCGCGCTTGCTGGGCTTGCCGGCCGCCTCGGCGACCGCCACCTTCATCGACAGCTCGGTGAAGCCGGGGAGGAACTCGTGCAGCGGCGGGTCGATCAGCCGGATCGTCACCGGCAGCCCGTCCATCGCCTCGAGGATCTCCTCGAAGTCCTGACGCTGCAGCGGGAGCAGGGCGGAGAGCGCCGCCTCCTGCTCCTCGTCGGAGTCGGCCAGGATCAGCCGCTCGACGAGCTCCCGGCGGTCGCCGAGGAACATGTGCTCGGTGCGGCACAGCCCGATCCCCTGGGCGCCGAACCGGCGGGAGCGCGCGGCGTCACCGGGGGTGTCCGCGTTGGCCCGTACGCCGAGCCGGCGCGCGGCGTCGGCGTGCTCCATGATCCTGGCGACCGCGGCGACCAGCTCGTCGTCCGCGGCGTCCTCGTCCCCCTCGAACCAGCGGACCACCTTGGAGTCGATCACCGGCACGTCGCCGAGGAAGACCTCGCCGGTGGTGCCGTCGATCGAGATGACGTCGCCCTCGTGGACCTCGGTGCCGTCCGGGGTGCGGAACTCCCCGACCCGGACGTCGACGTCGAGGTCGTCGGCGCCGCAGACGCAGGTGCGCCCCATCCCGCGGGCGACCACGGCGGCGTGGCTGGTCTTGCCGCCGCGGGAGGTGAGGATCCCGGCGGCGACCACCATGCCGTGCAAGTCGTCGGGGTTGGTCTCGCGGCGGACCAGGATCACCTGCTCGCCGCGCTCGGCCCACTCGACGGCGGTCGCCGAGTCGAAGACGGCCTTGCCGACGGCCGCGCCCGGGGAGGCGTTCATCCCCTTGGCCAGCAGCTTCCGCTCGGCCTTCGGGTCGAACTGCGGGAACATCAGCTGCGCGAGCTGGGCACCGGTGACGCGCTCGAGGGCCTCGTCCATGGTGATCAGCCCCTGGTCGGCGAGCTGCACCGCGATCCGGAACGCCGCGGCCGGCGTACGCTTCCCGACCCGGGTCTGGAGCATCCACAGCTTGCCGCGCTCGACGGTGAACTCGATGTCGCAGAGGTCGCGGTAGTGCTCCTCGAGCCGCTGCATGATCTCCATCAGCTCGTCGTACGACTTCTTGTCGAGCTTCTCCAGTTCCGCCAGCGGGACGGTGTTGCGGATGCCCGCGACGACGTCCTCGCCCTGCGCGTTCTGCAGGTAGTCGCCGTAGACGCCCTGGGCGCCGGAGGCCGGGTCACGGGTGAAGGCGACCCCCGTCCCGGAGTCCATGCCGCAGTTGCCGAACACCATCGAGCAGACGTTGACCGCGGTGCCGAGGTCGCCGGGGATCCGCTCCTGCCGGCGGTAGAGGACGGCGCGCTCGGTGTTCCAGGAGTCGAAGACCGCGGCGACCGCCTGGTCGAGCTGCGCGCGGGGGTCCTGCGGGAACGGTTCGCCGCACTGCTCCTCGATGATCCCCTTGTAGGTCTCGACCAGTGCACGCAGCCGCTCGGCGTCGAGGTCGAGGTCGCTCTCCGCTCCGACCTCCTCCTTCAGCCCGTCGAGGGCGCCCTCGAACAGCTCACCGTCGATGCCGAGGACGGTCTTGCCGAACATCGCCAGCAGCCGACGGTAGGAGTCCCAGGCGAAGCGCTCGTCGCCGGCCTGCTTGGCCAGGCCTTCGACGGAGCGGTCGTTGAGCCCGACGTTGAGGACGGTCTCCATCATCCCGGGCATCGAGAACTTCGCGCCCGAGCGCACCGAGACCAGCAGCGGGTCGTCCGGCTCGCCGAGCTTCCGCCCCATCGCCTGCTCGAGGGCCTCGAGGTGCTCGGTGACCTCCTCCTCGAGCCCTTCCGGCATGGTGCCGGGCTGCCCCTCACCCGCGGACCCGAGGTACGCCCGGCACGCCTCCGTGCTGATGGTGAAACCAGGGGGGACCGGGAGCCCCATGTTGCTCATCTCGGCGAGGTTCGCCCCCTTGCCGCCGAGCAGGTCCTTCTGGTCCTTGCTGCCCTCGGAGAAGTCGTAGACGTACTTGGTCATGGGGTCATCTTGTACCCACCGCACCTTGGCGCGTCAGGTACTCCTACCTCAGTCCGTCGTCTGCCTCGCCCAGAGGTTGATCCCGGAGTCCACGGCGTGCTGGTCGATGTCCGCCAGCTCGCTGTCGGTGAAGGCCGGCCCGTCGAGCGCGTCGAGGTTCATGTCGAGCTGCTCGACCGACGAGGCCCCGATCACCACCGAGGTCATGCGCGGGTCGCGCAGCGCCCACTGCAGCGCCATCTGGGCGAGCTTCTGGCCGCGGGACCGCGCGATCTCGTTCAGCGCCCGGACGTTCGACAGCACCTGCTCCGACAGGTGCTCCTTCGGGAGCGTGCTGCCCTCGCGCGCCGCCCGCGAGTCCTCCGGGACGCCGCCGAGGTAGCGGTCGGTGAGCAGCCCCTGGGCGAGCGCGGTGAAGGCGATGCACCCCATCCCCTCGTCCTCGAGGGTGTCGAGGAGCTCCTCCTCGATCCACCGGTTGAGCATCGAGTACGACGGCTGGTGGATCAGCAGCGGGGTGCCGAGGTCGCGGGCGATGCGGGCGGCCTCGGCGGTCCTCTTCGCGGAGTACGACGACAGCCCGACGTACGTCGCCTTGCCGCTGCGGACCACGTGGTCGAGCGCCGTCATCGTCTCCTCCAGCGGCGTCTCCGGGTCGGCGCGGTGGTGGTAGTAGATGTCGACGAAGTCGAGCCCCATCCGCCGCAGCGACTGGTCGAGCGAGGCGAGCATGTGCTTGCGGGAGCCGCCGCCGTAGCCGTACGGGCCGGGCCACATGTCCCACCCGGCCTTGGTGGAGATCACCAGCTGGTCGCGGAGCCCGGCGAAGTCCTCGCGGAGGTACCTCCCGAAGTTCTCCTCCGCCCGGCCGTACGGCGGTCCGTAGTTGTTCGCGAGGTCGAAGTGGGTGATCCCGCGGTCGAACGCGCGCCGCAGGATGCTCCGCTGCACCTCCTCGGGGCGGTCGTCGCCGAAGTTCTGCCACAGACCGAGGGAGATCACCGGGAGCTTCAGGCCGCTCCGACCGCAGAAGCGGTACTCCATCGACTCGTAGCGGTCGGGGGCGGGCGTGTACGACGCAGGCATGGCTCCTCCTTACCCCACCGCCCGGCTTTCCAGCACCCGGAATCCCTTGGCGCTCGCCAGCCGTGTCGTCGGCCAGCCCTCGTCGGTCAGCCACCGCTGCAGCGAGTCGGCGCCGAGGTTCTTCCCGACCACCATGACCGCGCGGCCCCCGGGGGCCAGCCGGGGCAGCCAGGTGCGCAGCAGCGTGTGCAGCGCCTCCTTGCCGATCCGGATCGGCGGGTTCGACCAGAGCTCGGCGAAGCGCAGCCCGTCCGGCACGGCCCCGGGCAAGGCCGTGCGGACGCGGTCGTCGACCCCGTGGGCGGCGGCGTTCTCGGCGGCGAGCAGCAGGGCCCGCTCGTTGACGTCGACCGCCCAGACCTCGGCCGCCGGGCACTCCAGCGCGAGCGCGGTCGCCAGCACGCCGTAGCCGCAGCCGAGGTCGAGCAGCGGCCCGTCGGTCACCGGCGGCTCGGTCTCCCGGAACAGGACCGCGGTCCCCGGGTCGAGCCGCCCCTGGGAGAAGACGCCCGAGCCCGAGACGAGCTCCAGGGAACGCCCCCAGACCTCCGCCCGCAGCGGCAGCCGCTTGAACGGCACCGAGGGGTCGGCGGTGAAGTAGTGCTCATCCACCGCTCGGCCCGCCTGCCACCGTCCGGGTCCGCCGGGTCTCGCCCGCCCGCGCGGCCACCTCGTCGTCCGGCGGGTACGCGACCTGCTCGAGGGTCAGCCCGTGCGGCGGCACGACGAGCACCGCGGGGTCGCGCACGCCGGCGTGGAGGACCTCGGCCGGCCACCCCGTCGTACGACGTCCCTCGCCGACGGCGAGCATCGACCCGACCAGCGCGCGGACCATGTTGTGGCAGAACGCGTCGGCGCGCACCGTCGCCTGCGCGACGCCTTCCGGCGAGCGGTCCCAGCGGAGCTCGAGCAGGGTGCGGACGGTGGTCGCCCCCTCGCGCCGCCGGCAGTACGCCGCGAAGTCGTGCTCGCCGAGGAGGGCGGAGGCGGCGTCGTTCATCGCCGCGTCGTCGAGGGGGCGAGACCAGGTCAGGACGTGACCCCGGACCAGCGGGTCCACGGCCTCCGGCCGGTCGGCGACGCGGTAGACGTACCGCCGCCACAGCGGCGAGAACCGGGCGTCGAACCCCTCCGGCGCCCTCGTGGCGCGCCGGATCCGCACGTCGCCGTCCAGGACGCCGTTGAGCCGCCGCAGGAGCACCTGCTCGGGCGGGTCGGCGCTGCGGCCGGCGCCCTGCACGAGCCGCTCCTCGTCGACGTCGAGGTGGACGACCTGGCCCCGGGCGTGCACGCCGGTGTCCGTCCGGCCGGCACAGGTCACCGGCACCGCGTCGACGCGGAGGACGGTCGCCAGGGCGCGCTCGAGCTCGCCCTGGACCGTGCGGAGCCCCGGCTGCGCGGCCCACCCGTGGAACCCGGTCCCGTCGTACGACAGGTCGAGCCGCAGGCGGGTGCAGGGCGGCTCGGTGCGGGACACGGCGCCCATCGTAGGGTCGCTCACCGTGACCCCCCGACGGCTCGTCCAGCTCGTCCTCGGCTGCGCCGTGCTCGGCGTCGGGGTGGCGCTGCTGCTGACCCCCGCGCTCGGCTCGGACGGCTTCTCCACGATCGTCACCGGGGTCGCCGAGGCGAGCGGGATGGCGTTCGTCCTGGCCAACGCCATCGTCGCCGCGACGTTCGTCGGCGTGGCCTGGCTCCGCGGCCTCCGCCCGGGCGTCGGGACGCTCACGCAGATCGTCGTCGTCGGCGCGGTCGCGGACGTCGGGCTCCGGCTCCTCGACGAGCCTGACGCGCTCTGGCTCCGCATCCTGATGGTGCTGGTGGCGTTCCCGGTGCTCGCGACCGGGATCGCGCTGTACCTCGGCACCCACCTCGGCGCCGGCCCCGCCGAGGCCCCGGCCCTCGCCTGGGACCCGCCGGTGCCCTTCAGGTGGAGCTACAGCGTCGTCCAGGGCGGCGGCGCGCTGGCCGGCTGGGCGCTCGGCGCCCCGATCGGCCCGGGGACGGTGGCCGTGATCCTGCTCCTCGGCCCCGTCGTCGACCTCACCGCCCGGCTCCTTCGCCTGGACATCGCGCAGTCCCCCTGACGGGTCGGCATGACGAGAGGCCCGCACCCTGACGGGTGACGGGCCTCTCGGTGGTGCGGGTCGACCGGCGTGCCGGTCGGGCGGAGGTCAGGCCTTGTCGGCGTCCTCGCCGGCCTCGCCGGCCTCGGCAGCGTCGTCGGCGGTGCCAGTCTCCTCGGCGGGGGCGTCCTCGGCCGCGGCCTCGGTGGCGTCACCCTCCTCGGCGACCTCGTCCGCGGCGACCTGCTCGACGAGCACGTCCTCCGCGGTGGTGTCCTCGGCGACCTCCTCCTCGACGACCGGCGCGGCCGGCGTCTCGGTGGCAGCGGCCGCGGGGCGGTCCGCCTTCGAGCGCTGCTTGGGCTGGTACGGCTCGGTCACCAGCTCGATGACCGCCATGGGGGCGTTGTCGCCCTTGCGCGGACCGATCTTGGTGATCCGGGTGTAGCCGCCCGGACGCTCGGCGAACTGCGGCGCGATCTCGGTGAAGAGGGTGTGCACGACACCCTTGTCACGGATCGTGCGCAGGACGAGGCGACGGTTGTGCAGGTCGCCCTTCTTCGCCTTGGTGATCAGCCGCTCCGCGACGGGGCGCAGCATGCGCGCCTTCGCCTCGGTGGTGGTGATCCGCCCGTGCTCGAACAGCGACGTCGCCAGGTTGCTGAGGATCAGCCGCTGGTGGGCCGGGCTGCCGCCGAGGCGGGCGCCCTTCTTGGGGGTAGGCATTCTGCTTCTCGTTCCTCCCGGGCCGTGTCAGGTACCCGGGTAGTGGGTGATCAGTACTGCTCGTCCTCGACGAACGAGTCGTCGTCGTCGTCGTACGCCGCGAGGGCCAGCGACGGGTCGAAGCCCGGCGCGCTGTCCTTGAGCGACAGCCCCATCTCGTGGAGCTTCAGCTTGACCTCGTCGATCGACTTGGCGCCGAAGTTCCGGATGTCGAGCAGGTCCTGCTCCGAGCGGCTGATGAGCTCACCCACGGTGTGGATGCCCTCGCGCTTGAGGCAGTTGTACGAGCGGACGGTGAGGTTGAGGTCCTCCACCGGCAGCGCCAGGTCGGCGGCGAGCTGCTCGTCGACCGGGGACGGACCGATGTCGATGCCCTCGGCCTCGACGTTGAGCTCGCGGGCCAGCCCGAACAGCTCGACCAGGGTCTTGCCGGCCGAGGCGAGGGCGTCACGCGGCTTCATCGAGCGCTTGGTCTCGACGTCGATGATCAGCTTGTCGAAGTCGGTGCGCTGCTCGACTCGGGTGGCCTCGACCTTGTAGGTCACCTTGAGGACCGGGCTGTAGATCGAGTCGACCGGCATCCGGCCGATCTCGTTGTCCGCGCCCTTGTTCTGCGCCGCGGAGACGTAGCCGCGGCCGCGCTCGACGACCAGCTCCATCTCGAGGCGACCGGTCTCGTTGAGGGTGGCGATCCGCAGGTCGGGGGTGTGCACCTCGACGCCGGCCGGGGGCGCGATGTCGGCGCCGGTGACCTCACCGGGGCCCTGCTTGCGCAGGTACATCGTGACCGGCTCGTCGTGCTCGGAGGAGACGACCAGGTCCTTGAGGTTCAGGATGATCTCGGTGACGTCCTCCTTGACGCCCTCGATCGTCGAGAACTCGTGGAGGACACCGTCGATCTTGATGCTGGTGACCGACGCACCGGGGATCGACGAGAGGAGGGTACGGCGGAGGGAGTTGCCGAGGGTGTAGCCGAAGCCCGGCTCCAGCGGCTCGATGACGAACCGGGAGCGGAAGTCGTCGACGACCTCCTCGGAGAGGGTGGGGCGCTGTGCGATGAGCACTGTGTGTTCCTTCCCGGGACCGACCGCTATTTGAGGGTCCCGACCATGGGGGTGGTGAGACCGGTGGCCGCGGCTGCGACCACCGGTCGGCAATCACTTCTTCGAGTAGAACTCGACGATGAGCTGCTCCTGGACCGGGATCTCGATCTGGGCCCGGACGGGGAGCTGGTGGATCAGGATGCGCATCCGGCTCGGGACGACGTCCATCCAGCCGGGGACGACGCGCTCGCCGAAGGTCTCGCGGGCCACGATGAACGGCGTCATCTCCAGCGACTTCTCGCGGACGTCGATGACGTCGTACTGCGAGACCTGGAAGGACGGGATGTTCACCTTCTGGCCGTTGACCAGGAAGTGGCCGTGGGTGACCAGCTGGCGAGCGTGGCGACGCGTGCGGGCGAACCCGGCGCGGTAGACCACGTTGTCCAGCCGGCACTCGAGGAGCTGGAGCAGGTTGTCACCGGTCTTGCCGGGACGCCGCGACGCCTCCTTGTAGTACCGCGCGAACTGCTTCTCGAGGATCCCGTAGGTGTAACGGGCCTTCTGCTTCTCGCGGAGCTGGAGCAGGTACTCCGACTCCTTGCTCCGGCCGCGGCCGTGCTGGCCGGGCGGGAAGGGGCGGCGCTCGAACGCCATGTCGCCACCGACGAGGTCAACACCCAGTCGACGCGACTTCTTGGTCATGGGGCCGGTGTAGCGGGCCATGGTTCAAAGTCTCCTAGCTTCGATCGACGGGTCAGACGCGACGCCGCTTGGGCGGCCGGCATCCGTTGTGCGGGGTGGGGGTCACGTCCTGGATGGTGCCGACCTCGAGGCCGATCGCACCCAGCGAGCGGATCGCCGTCTCGCGGCCCGAGCCCGGGCCCTTCACGAAGACGTCGATCTTCTTCATGCCGTGCTCCATCGCCCGACGACCCGCCGCCTCGGCGGCCATCTGCGCGGCGAACGGGGTGGACTTGCGCGAGCCCTTGAAGCCGACGGTGCCGGCCGAGGCCCACGAGACCACGGCCCCGGTGGGGTCGGTGATCGTGACGATCGTGTTGTTGAACGTGCTCTTGATGTGGGCTTCGCCCTGAGCGATGTTCTTCTTCTCCTTGCGGCGCACCTTCTTGGCGCCGGCAGCCTGACGGCTCTTGGGAGGCATGTGGTTCTCCTACGAAGTTCTGGTGAGAGGCAGAGGGCTCGTGACCGGTCGGGGACCGAGGGTCACTTGGCCTTCTTCTTGCCGGCGACGGTGCGCTTGGGGCCCTTGCGGGTGCGCGCGTTGGTCTTGGTCCGCTGACCACGGACCGGGAGGTTCATCCGGTGCCGACGGCCCTGGTAGCTGCCGATCTCGATCTTGCGCCGGATGTCGGCCTGGACCTCGCGGCGGAGGTCACCCTCGATCTTGTAGTTCGACTCGATCGCGTCGCGGAGCCTCACCAGCTCCTCGTCGCCCAGCTGGTGGACCCGGAGGTCCGGGCTGACGCCGGTGTCGGCGAGCAGCTGCTGGGCGCGGGTACGGCCGATGCCGTAGATGTACGTGAGTGCGACCTCGATGCGCTTGTCGCGCGGGAGGTCGACACCGACGAGGCGTGCCATGAGTGGCGTGTCCCTTCGTTGTCCTGGAGGTTTCGGGTCGTGTCGCGCCCCGGGAGACCCTGCTGGTCCGCCCGGGCCCCGGCCTCCAGACCGGGGGTGACACCACCTCAGCGGTGGTGAGCGATCACGACGTGTGGAAGTTGTTCAGTTGTACGGCGCCGGGGAGCCGGAGCCGATCGAGCTAGCCCTGACGCTGCTTGTGGCGAGGGTTCTCGCAGATCACCATGACGCGGCCGTGGCGACGGATCACCTTGCACTTGTCACAGATCGGCTTGACGCTCGGCTTGACCTTCATGAGGAGGCCTTTCAGATGTGTCGGCTGGTCCCCGCCCGCTCAGGGCAGGGGTGTCACTTGTACCGGTAGACGATGCGACCGCGGGTGAGGTCGTAGGGAGAGAGCTCCACCACGACGCGGTCCTGAGGAAGGATGCGGATGTAGTGCTGCCGCATCTTGCCGCTGATGTGAGCGAGGACCTTGTGACCGTTGCTCAGCTCGACCCGGAACATCGCGTTCGGGAGAGCCTCGACGATCGTGCCCTCGATCTCGATGACGCCTTCCTTCTTCGGCATGTCCTCCGCAATCCGTCGTATCGTCTGTTCCACCGGGTGGCCCGCGAACCGCCCCGAGCACCCCGCGTCGTACGACGCCGGACACCCGGGTGGACCTCGTGAAGCCGCTCCGCGCACCTCATCCCGGACCCGGGACGCTCGATCGAGCGCCCTGGACGGGCAGCCGCGAGGCAGCGCACAGCAGACCCACGTTGGGCCGACTGACGAGTCTATGCCGAAAAGGCCGCTGAGCGTTAATCGGGGGTTCTCCGACCGCGCTGACCGGAACTGACAGCACCGTTTGTATGGTGACACCGTGCCGATCGGGACCTCCAGGTCCTCGGACCCGGTGGGGTCGCTGGGGACCGTCGCTCGCAGGATGGCCGCTGCCGCCGCGTTGGGCGGGGGCGGTCTCTCGGTGCTGGGCGGATCCTTGTGGGGGCTCCTCGTCGCGGAGGCCCAGCTCGCCCGGCGCACCATCGGGAACGCCGAGGGCGACCCGCCCCCCGCGTCCGGGTGGTACGGCCACGGCCGCCCCGGGCCGGCCCTCAAGATCGCGCTGCTCGGCGACTCCTCGGCGGCCGGCTACGGCGTCGAGGACGTCGAGGAGACCCCCGGGGCCACGATCGCGTCCGGCGTCGCGGAGGCGGCGGACCGGCGGGTCTACCTCCACTCCGCGGCCAAGGTCGGTGCGCAGACCAAGGACCTCCAGGGGCAGATCGACCAGGTGCTGCCGACCGAGCCGCACGTCGCGGTGATCTTCATCGGCGCCAACGACGTCACCCACTCGGTGACGATCAAGACGTCGGTGCGGCTGCTCGGCCAGGCGGTCCGGCGGCTGCGCGACGCCGGCGTCGAGGTGGTCGTCGGCACCTGCCCCGACCTCGGGACCATCGAGCCGCTCGCCCCGCCCCTGAAGCAGGTGGCCCGGGTGTGGTCGCGCCGGCTGGCCGCCGCACAGGCGACCTGCGTGCTCGAGCACGGGGGCCGGACCGTGGCGCTGGCCTCGATCCTGGCCTCCGAGTTCAGCCGCCTCTCCGACCTGCTCTTCGGCCCCGACCGGTTCCACCCCTCCGCCGCCGGCTACCACCGGATGGCGTCGGTGGTGCTGCCGACGGTGCTCGCCGCGCTCGACCTCGCGCCGGCGGAGGACGTCCCGCTGGAGTACGCCCGCGGCGAGGCGATGCTCCCGATCGACATCGCGGTCCTCGAGGCCGCCCGGCACCCCGGCGCGTCCGTGGAGCCGGTCGAGGAGGAGCGTCAGCCGTCCGGCGGGCGCAGCCGGTTCGTGCTGCTGCGGCGCCGGCGGCGCCAGCCCGAGACCGACGTCGAGGCCCCGAACGAGGCCGAGGGCGAGGAGCGGGACGGCGACGGCGAGCCCGACGGCGACCTCTCCGTCAGCGAGGCGCCCGCGTCCTGACGACCGTCAGAAGCCGCGGAGCACCGACTCCCGGACGGTGCCCTCACGCACCCGCTGCGGGTGGTCCCCCACCGGGATCTCCGCGACGACCTCCTCCTCGGCGAAGGAGATGACGGTGACGAGGTCGCTGCCGCTCATCGACATCCAGCAGGTGTTCCCGGGCCCTTCGGTGGCCCAGTAGGGCTTGGAGTAGCTGCGGTCGGTGAGGAACCGCCCCCGGCCCTGCAGGACGGTCGGCGTGAAGGTCGACCGGTCGACGATCGCTGCGTAGTCCGACATCGTCCCGGCCACGCACAGCTTGGTGCCGCGCTCGTTGATCGCCAGCCCGTGGTGGGCGGAGTCGAGGACGTACTTCTCCCGCGGGAGCCACCGCACCGACTCCTTGACCGGCAGGTCGATCAGCCGGGTGACCCGTCCGACGGCCGGTTCCGGCTCGCCGCCGAGGACGTAGTCGCCGCCGCCTGTCGGATCGGGGGCGTCGAGCGAGAACTCCACGAGCCCGTGGAAGAACGAGACCTGGGCGTACATGGTCTTCTCGTCGGGCGTGATCGCGACCGGTCGTACGGCGCTGCTCATGTCGTCGCGGCCGAACTCCTCGAGCTCGCGGCCCATGTCCCAGCGGCGCAGGATCGAGAAGTCCTCCTCCCGCACCACCTGGAGCCAGCGGTCCGCCTTGATCGCGTCGTGGACGAGGTCGACGTCGATCGGGCCGAGGTAGCCGTAGTCGCCGGGGGTGTACACGCGCCCGATCGAGGCGTGGTAGATCCGGCGCCCGTCCTTCGAGTAGTTGTTCTCGTGCGGGGTGTCGCCGGACGGGAAGGTCCGGAGCCGCTGCCCCATCGTCACCTTCGTGCCGTCCGGCAGCACCTCGTCGACCATCGAGAACTCGATGACCTGCCGCTCGGTGGAGTCCGAGACGAGCAGCCGGCGACGATCCGGCGAGACGCCCATGTGGTCGGTGCGGAAGCCGTCCATCGAGGCCTCGGCGACGATGCTGTCCTTCCGGCCGGCGACCGCCTTCGCGAGGTCGATCCACACGACGTCGGCGAGGCTCGGCCGCGAGACCGCCAGGTAGCGGCCGTCACGGGTGGTGAAGATGTCGTCGACGTACTGGTCGTGGCCCTCGGCGACCACCTGCTGGATCGCCAGGTAGAGCAGCAGCCGGTCGGGGCGCAGGTAGATCGACCGCAGCTCGGCCTGCTTGTCGGGGACCACGTCGATCGTCCCCAGCGCCTTGCGGGTCCGGGCGTCGACGATCGTGACGGTGCCGTCCCAGTTGTTGCCGACCAGCATCACGGTGCGACCGTCGGGGAGCGCCCCGGGCTCGGACCGGACGGCCGCCCCGGCCGGCACCGGCGGCTCGGCGGTGGCCGGTCCCCCGACGGCCGCGACGCCCGCCACCAGGGCGGCGACCACACCCGCGACCGCCCACCGGCGCCCCGCACCGCCCGTCGCCGGACCCACTGCTGAACCTCTCGCTGCCACCGCTCGCTCCACCTCTCGCCGGCGCTAGGGCCCCCGTGAGCCAGAACGAGCAGTGGCCCCCTGGGTCACGCGGCCCGAACCGTGCGGACCTTGGGCCCGAGGTTGGCCCGAGCCCGCGGGGGCGGGCCCAAATACCGGGGACAGCGCCTGGACGATGGCGCAGACTGAGCCGGTCCACCACCCGCGACGTGCACTCGGAGGCAGCAATGAGAGGTGTGTACCGCTTCTTGGCGGGTTTGATCGCACTGGAGGTCGTCGTCCAGGCGGCGACCATGGCGTTCGGGGTCGCGGCCCTCGTGCTCTGGGTCGACGAGGGGAACTCCTTCGACAAGGCGCTGCTCGAGAACGAGGACGCGGAGTTCGACGGCCTGGCCGGGCTGATCATGCACGGCATCAACGGGATGATGGTGATCCCGCTGCTGGCGCTCCTGCTCCTGATCGTCTCGTTCTTCGCGAAGGTGCCCAAGGGGATCCTCTGGGCCGGGCTGGTGCTGCTCTTCACGGTGGTCCAGGTCGTGCTCGGGCTCCTTGGCCACAGCTACGCGATCGCCGGCGGGATCCACGGCGCCAACGCCCTGCTCCTCTTCGGGCTCGCGGTGATGGCGTTCATGAGGTCGAAGACGGTCCCGCCACCGACCACGACGGCGCCGGGCCAGACCCAGCAGCCGACGCGCGTCTGACGCGAGCTCGCCCCGCACCTTCCCCGGAACCTTCACCTTGACCAAGCACCGCTGGCGGCTGCTCGCTGCCGTCGCCGCCACCCTCGCCATCGTCGTGCCGCTCGCCTGGATGTGGCAGGCGAGCCGCATGCCCGACACCTACAGCGTGATGGACATGGGGTACGTCGACTACGGCGGCGGTCCCGAGCTCGGCCACGGGGACGGGGGCCACGGTGGGCACGGCAGCGGCCACGACGCGGGGTCGGCCAGCGTGCCCGCGGTCAGCGTGGAGGAGCTCGTCGAGGACACCGACCGGGATGCCGACGTCGAGGTCGACCTGGTCGCTGCGGAGGAGGAGATCGAGCTCGCCTCCGGCCGCACGGTCGACGGCTACACCCTCAACGGCACCTCCCCCGGGCCCACGATCCGCGTCCGGGAGGGGCAGCTGCTCGAGGTGCGGGTGCGCAACGAGTCGGTCGACGACGGCATCGCGCTGCACTGGCACGGCGTCGACGTCCCGAACGCCGAGGACGGGGTCGCCGGGGTCACCCAGGACGCCGTCGGGGTCGGCGAGGAGCACACCTACCGCTGGGTCGCCGACCAGGCGGGCACCTACTGGTACCACTCCCACCAGGTCTCCCACCGCCAGGTCGTCCGCGGGCTGTACGGCGCGCTGGTGGTCGAGCCGCGGAAGCAGGACCGGGCCGTCACCACGGCCACCGAAGAGGTCCTCGCCGTCGCCCACACCTACTCCGGCCGGCGGACCCTCAACGGCGAGGAGGGCGACGTCGCGGTCCCCGTCGACCCCGGGAGCACCGTGCGGGTCCGCGTCGTCAACACCGACAACGGCCCGGTGCGGACGTGGACCGGGGCGCCGTACCGGGTGCTGGCGATCGACGCGACCGACGTCAACGAGCCGACCCCCGTCGAGGACCGCTACCTGACGGTGACCGCGGGCGGCCGGGCGGACCTGGAGGTGACCGTCCCCGCGGACGGCCGGCCGGTCCGCGTGCAGGTGGGCTCCGCCACCGCGCTGGTCCTCGGCCCGGAGGGCGCCGAGGCGCCGGCCGTGGAGGAGCCCGAGGACGAGCTCGACCTGCTCTCCTACGGCTCCCCCGCCGACCTCGGGTTCTCGCCGGCGGACGCCGACCGGAGCTTCGACTACCACATCGGTCGCCGCCCCGGGTTCCTCCAGGGCAAGCCGGGGCTGTGGTGGACGATCAACGGCCACATGTGGCCCGACGTGCCGATGTTCATGGTGGCCGAGGGCGACGTGGTCACGATGGAGATCGACAACAGCAGCGGCGACGTCCACCCGATGCACCTGCACGGCCACCACGCCGTCGTGCTCTCCCGCAACGGCCAGCGGGCCACCGGCAGCCCGTGGTGGTTCGACAGCCTCAACGTCAAGGATGGAGAGCGGTTCGAGATCGCGTTCGTCGCCGACAACCCCGGTGTCTGGATGGACCACTGCCACAACCTTCAGCACGCCAGGGACGGGCTGGTCGCGCACCTGATGTACGCCGGGGTGACGACCCCGTTCGAGGTGGGCGGGGACGCCCGGAACGAGCCGGAGTAGCTCAGCCGGCCGCCTCGTCGACGGCCTCCTCCGGGGTGTCCCCGGTGACGTCGTGGGCGCGGCGGTCCTCCAGCGACGGGCCGCCCACCGGGGCTGTCGGCCACTGCTCGACCTGCCACCCCCGCTCGGGGTCGCCGACGAGGACCACCATCCCGGTGTTCGGCATCCGGAGCCGGACGGTGACCTCCGGGTCGAGCCGGGCAGCGTTGGTCGTCCACACCCGGATCGCGGCGCCGTGGCTGAACGCCGCGACGGTGTCGTCGTCACCGTGGTCGCCGAGTGCGGCGCGAAGGGCTGCGTCGTACCGTTCGAGGAAGTCGTGGCCGGTCGAGCCGCCCGGCATGGCGCGGTCGAGCTCGCCCCGCATCCACGCCGCGACGCACTCGGCGTAGCTGCGCACCGCCTTCTCGTCGGCGCGCATCTCCAGCGCGCCGGCACCGATCTCGCGGAGCCCGTCGTGGACCTGCAGCTCCGCCCCGGCGGCCTCGGCGAGCGGCGCCGCCGTCAGCTGGGTGCGGACCAGGGTGGAGGCGTGCACCGAGGCCACGTCGACCCCGCGCAGCGCCTCGGGCACCGCGCGGGCCTGCGCGTGGCCGAGCGGGGTGAGCGGCGCACCGGGGACGGCGGTGTCGATCGCCCCGGTGACGTTGTTCGGGGTCTGGCCGTGGCGGATCAGCAACAGGCGCACGCGGCGATCCTAGGCAGCGGCGCGGAGCCCCGGACGTGCAGGAGGGCGCCCCGGCCGGAGCCGGGACGCCCTCCTCGTGGAGCCGGTGCGGTCAGTCGTTGCCGCGCAGGATCGCGAGGATCCGGAGCAGCTCGATGTAGATCCAGATGATGGTGACCGCGAGGCCGAAGGCCGCACGCCACGACTCGCGCTCCGGGAGCCCGGCCTCGATGCCGCGCTCGACGAAGTCGAAGTCGAGGATCAGCATCAGGACACCGAGCCCGAGGCCGATGAAGCTCATCACCAGGCCGAGGCCGCCGAAGCCGTTGACCCCGAAGCTGCTGTCGAAGAACGCCAGGACGAAGTCGAGCAGCGAGACGGCGACGAAGCCGAACATCGCGGCGACGACCCAGGTGCGGAACTTCTGGCCGACCTTGATGTCGAAGAACTTGTAGGCCGCCAGCGTGCCGAAGACCGCGGCGAGGGTGCCGACGACCGCGCCGATGACGAGCCCCGGGTTGTTCGGGTCGCCGAACGTCGCCTCGATCACCTTGCTGAAGGCGCCGACGAAGATCCCCTCGAGGACCGCGTAGGCGAGCACCAGCGCGGGGCTGACCACGCGCTTGAAGGAGTTGACCATCGCCAGCGCGAAGCCACCGAGCGCGCCGAGCATCGAGAGCGTGTAGAGGGTGCTGGCCGACTCGGCGTCGTGGACGTCGCCGGTGAGGATCCAGGTGGCCGCCGCGGCGACGATGACGACGCCCATCGTGATCGCGGTCTTCTGGACGACCGAGTCGACGGTCATCCGCCCCTGGTCGGCCTGCGGGAGGTAGCCCTGAGCCTGCCAGTCGGTCTGCGGGTAGCCCGGGGCCGTCTGGGTCGGCGCGCCGTAGGCGGGGTAGCTGACACCGCTCCGTGCCTGCGCGCGCCCCTGGCCGTTGAACCCCTCGGTGCGTCGGAAGACGGGATTGCTGCTCTGCATCTGTGGTCACTCCTCGCCGGCATGACCGACGCCGCGGTGGTCGTCGGTGCACGGGGACCCCGTGCGTGGTGCTGCCGGGTCGAGTCTAGGGAGAGACCCTGAACTGTTCCTTAGAAGACACCGTGGGGCGAGTCGTCACGTCTCGCGCACCCCGGCGCCAGCTCAGCCGTGGGTGCGCCGGGCCAGGTCGGCGGCGCCGATCAGCCCGGCGTCGTTGGTCAGCGCCGCGACGCGCAGCTCGGGCGCCGGGCGCTCGCCGCGGCCGGTGATCTCCTTCGCGAGGGCGGCCACGGTGGGCTCGAGTAGCAGCTCCCCCGCGGCGCTGAGCCCGCCGCCGAGGAGCACGAGCGTCGGGTCGAGGACCGACACCAGCGACGAGATGCCGTTGGCGAGGTAGGCGGCGAGCTCGTCGAAGAGCGACAGCGCCTCCGGGCGCCCGGCCCGCGCCTGCTCGGTCACCATCACCCCGGTCACCGCCGCCGGGTCGCCACCGGCCGCGGCCAGCAGCGCGGGCGCCCGCCCGTCGGCGGCGCGAGCGCGGGCCTCGCTCTGCAGCGCCGTGCCCGAGGCGTACTGCTCGAGGCACCCCCGGCGGCCGCACTTGCAGGGACGGCCGCCCATCACGACGGTGAGGTGACCGACCTCGGCGGCCACGCCGTGGCCGCCGCGGTAGAGCTCGCCGCCGAGGATCAGCCCGCCGCCGACGCCGGTGCCCAGGGCGACCATGAGCTGGTCGGGGACACCGCGGCCGGCACCGTAGGCGTACTCCGCCCAGGCGGCGACGTTGCCGTCGTTCTCCACCACGACCGGCAGCCCGACCTGCTCGGCGATCGCGTCGGCCATCGTGTCGAGCCCCTCGGGCAGGTGCGGCGCGAAGTAGATGCCGCGGCGCTCGGCGGTGACGAAGCCGGCCACCCCGACGCCGACCGCACCGATCTCGTGGCGCACCTTGAGCTCGGAGATCACCGAGGCGACGGCTTGCTGGAGCAGCACCGGGTCGTGCGTGGGCGAGGGCACGCGGGTCTTCTCCACGACCGTGCCGTGCTCGTCGACGACACCCGCGGCGATCTTCGTGCCGCCCACGTCCACTCCGACCGCATACGTCATGGGGGCAACCCTGCCATCCCCGCTCGCCGGGGCGGGCGCGGCTACCCGGAGAGCTGGTCGGCGAGGAGCTCCAGGGTGCGCTCGCGGCCGACGTTGCGGCCCGGGTCGGCGTCGGTGTGCTCGCCCGCCACGGGGTGCACCATCACCTCGTCGACCTCGAACCGGGTGGCGAGCTCCTCGGTCTGCTTCCGGGCCGTCTCCGGGTCCCCGACGACCCACCGGCTGCGCATCCCGTCGTACAGCGACTGGTGCTGGGCCGGGAGCTCGACGGCCTCTGCCTCCTCGACGGTGAGCTGCGGGCGCAGCTCGCCGCCGGTGCGCAGGGCGACCATCGAGAGCAGGTACGGGCGGGCGAGCCGCTCGGCCTCCTCCGCGGTCTCGGCGACGCAGGCGTTGACGGTGAGGAACGTCGTCGGCCGGTCGGCGAGGTCGCTGGGCCGGAACCCGGTGCGGTAGAGCTCGAGCGCCTCGGCCGTGCCCTGACCGGAGAAGTGGTGGGCGAACACGTACGGCAGCCCCATCTCGGCGGCGAGCCGCGCGGAGTAGTCGGAGGAGCCGAGCAGCCAGACGTCGGGGACCGAGGTGGCCACCGGGGTGGCCCGCAGCTCGTAGGTGCGCCCGCGCAGGTCGAGCCCGACACCGGCCGGGCTCAGCATCGCCACCACGTTGCCGACGTGCTCGGGGAACCGCGAGACCGCGTCGGCCTCGACGCCTCCCCCGCCGTGGCGCAGCGCCCAGTTGGTCACGGGGTCGCTCCCGGGCGCACGCCCGATGCCGAGGTCGATGCGGCCGGGGTGCGCCGCCTCGAGGAGCGCGAACTGCTCGGCGACGACGAGCGGGGCGTGGTTGGGCAGCATCACGCCGCCCGAGCCGACCCGGATCCGCTCGGTGGCGGCGGCGACCATCGAGATCAGCACCGCCGGGTTCGTCGCAGCGACGGCCGGCATGTTGTGGTGCTCGGCGACCCAGTAGCGGTGGAACCCGGCGCCGTCCGCCACCCGCGCCAGCGACAGGCTGGCCCGGAGGGCGTCGGTGGTGGTCTGGCCGGACCGCACCGGCACGAGGTCGAGGACGGAGAGCTTGAGGTCGGTCACCCCGGGTCAACGGTCGTCGACCGCCGGGCATTCCGGGCACAGTGGCTCCATGGAGCTCGAGCAGGCACGTGACTTCGTCCGCACCCACCACCGGGCGGTCCTCGCGACGCGGACCCCGGGCGGCGGGATCCAGCAGAGCCCGGTCCTGGTGACCGTGGACGACGACGGGCGCTTCGTGGTGAGCAGCCGCGAGACGGCGTACAAGACGCGGAACCTGCGCCGCGACCCGTGGGCGCAGCTCTGCGTGCTGACCGAGAGGTTCTTCGGCCAGTGGCTCTTCGTCGAGGGCGAGGCCGAGGTGGTGTCGCTCCCGGAGGCGATGGAGCCGCTCGTCGGCTACTACCGCAGCATCTCCGGGGAGCACGACGACTGGGACGACTACCGCCGCGCCATGGAGGCCGAGCGTCGTGTCGTCATCCGCGTCACCGGGCACCGGGCGGGTCCCGACCGGAGCGGGTGACGGCCCGCTCCTAGGGTGGAGGCGATGTCCTCCCCCTCCTCCCTCGCCGACCGCGTCCCGCCCGCCGGCGAGGTGGCGCCCGAGGCGCTCCCCGACCGGCTGTACGACGAGGTGGCGGGGTGGGCCTCCGACGAGGGGCTGACCCTCTACCCCCACCAGGACGAGGCGCTCATCGAGCTGCTCAGCGGCAGCAACGTCGTGCTCGCGACGCCGACCGGGTCGGGGAAGTCGCTGGTGGCCACCGGCGGCATCTTCGCGGCGCTCGCCACCGACCGCGTCTCCTTCTACACCGCTCCGATCAAGGCGCTGGTCAGCGAGAAGTTCTTCGCGATGGTCGACCTGTTCGGCGCCGGCAACGTCGGGATGCTCACCGGCGACGCCGCGGTCAACGCCGACGCCCCGATCATCTGCTGCACCGCGGAGGTGCTCGCCAACATCGCGCTCCGCGAGGGCTCCCGCGCCGACGTCGGTTTCGTGGTGATGGACGAGTTCCACTACTACACCGAGCCCGACCGGGGATGGGCCTGGCAGGTGCCGCTGCTCGAGCTGCCGCAGGCGCAGTTCCTGCTGATGTCCGCGACGCTGGGTGACGTCACCCGCTTCGAGGAGGAGCTCACCCGACGGACCGGGCGGGCCACGGCCGTCGTCGACGACGCCGAGCGGCCGGTTCCGCTCAGCTTCGAGTGGGCGGTCACCCCGTTGCAGGAGACCGTCGAGGAGCTGGTGACGAGCGGCCAGGTGCCGGCGTACGTCGTCCACTTCACGCAGGCCGCCGCCGTCGAGCACGCGACCTCGTTGCGCTCCACCTCGCTGGTGACGCGCGAGGAGAAGGACCGGATCCTGGAGCACACCGCCGGCGTTCGGTTCGGTCCGGGGTTCGGCCGCACCCTCTCGGCGCTGCTCCGCAACGGCGTCGGGGTGCACCACGCCGGGATGCTGCCCCGCTACCGCCGGCTCGTCGAACAGCTCGCGCAGCGCGGGCTGCTCAAGGTGGTCTGCGGCACCGACACCCTCGGCGTCGGGATCAACGTGCCGATCCGCACGGTGCTGCTGACCGGGCTGGCGAAGTTCGACGGCAGCCGCCAGCGGATCCTCCGCGCCCGGGAGTTCCACCAGATCGCCGGCCGCGCGGGACGGGCCGGCTTCGACACCCTCGGCTACGTCGTCGTCCAGGCGCCCGAGCACGTCATCG
Source organism: Nocardioides caldifontis (assembly GCF_008087345.1). GTDB lineage: Bacteria > Actinomycetota > Actinomycetes > Propionibacteriales > Nocardioidaceae > Marmoricola_A > Marmoricola_A caldifontis. The sequence goes on from NZ_ML701735.1 coordinate 477,199, forward strand.
AGAACGAGCGACGGGTCCGCAAGGCCGGGGACGACCCGAAGAAGCTCAAGAAGGTGCAGCGGGTGAAGCCGCCCGAGGGCGCGGTCGTCTGGACCCGGCAGACCTTCGACAAGCTGGTCAACGGCAAGCCGGAGACGCTGGTGTCCCGGATGAAGGTGGACAACGCGATGGTGATCAACGTCGTCGCGCGCGAGGAGGACGCCTTCCCGGTCCTGCGCCGGCTCCTCACCGACAACCACGAGACGCGGCCGAACCAGCTCCGGCTCGCCCGCCGGGCCCTCCGGCTGGCTCGCTCGCTCGTCGCCTCCGGCGTCCTGACCCGGCTCGACGAGGTCGACGAGCACGGCCGCCGCTACGTCCTCACCGTCGACCTGCCGCCCGACTTCGCGCTGAACCAGCCGTTGGCGCACTTCGCGCTCGCCGCCCTCGACGTGCTCGACCCCGAGTCCTCGGAGCACTTCCTCGACGTGGTCTCGGTGATCGAGAGCGTGCTCGAACCGCCGCGGCAGGTGCTCTTCGCGCAGCAGAACGCCGCCCGCGCCGAGGCCGTGGCGGAGATGAAGGCCGAGGGGATCGAGTACGAGGAGCGGGTGCGGCTCGTCGACGAGATCACCTGGCCCCAGCCGCTCGCCGAGCTGCTCACCGCGACGTACGAGATCTACCGGCAGACCCACCCGTGGCTCCGCGAGGACGCGCTCACCCCGAAGTCCGTGGTGCGCGAGATGTACGAGCACGGCATGACGTTCACCGACTTCGTGAGCCGCTACCAGCTCGCCCGGTCGGAGGGGCTGGTGCTCCGCTACCTCACCGACGCCTACCGGTTCTTCCGCCACTCGGTGCCCGAGGCACACCGCTCCCCCGAGCTCGACGAGCTGGTCGAGTGGCTCGGCGAGACGGTGCGCCAGACCGACTCCTCGCTGCTCGACGAGTGGGAGGCCCTGGCCGACCCGGCTCACGTCGTGGAGCACCGGGAGGCGCCGGCGCCGCCGCGCACCCTCTCGCAGCAGGAGCGGGTGCTCCGCGTGATGGTCCGCAACGCGGTGTTCCGGCGGGTCCTCCTCGCCGCCCGCGACGACGTCGACGGGCTCGCCGCCCTCGAGCTCGAGAGCGCCGCGCGGTGGGAGCCGCCGGGAGAGGTCGTGATGACCCGGTCCGCCTGGGACGAGGCGCTGGAGGCGTACTACGCCGAGCACGACTCGATCGGCACCGGCCCCGACGCGCGCGGCCCCGACCTCTTCGACGTCACCGTCGAGGGGCGGTGCTGGAAGGTCCGCCAGACCCTCGACGACCCCGAGGGCCACCGCGACTGGGTCGTCGAGGCCGAGGTCGACCTCGACGCCACCGACGAGCTCGGCGAGCCCGCGCTGCTCTGCACCGCCCTGCGCCGCCTCTGACGAGTCGTCGCGTCCTCACGCCCGATGAGGGTCGAGCCGTCGCATCTTCACCCTGGTTCAGGGTCGAGCCGTCGCATCTTCACCCTGGTTCAGGGTCGAGCCGGCGCGTCCTGCCGCAGCAGGAAGTAGAACTGCGCCTCCTTCTCCGAGTGCTCGGTCGTGATCCTGGCCTGCGGCCCCTCGACGGCCCCGATGCGGGCGAGCAGGGCGCGCGACTTCTCGTTGCGTACGTCGGGCTCGAAGACCAGCCGCGTCACGGTCGCGTCGGAGAACAGCCACGCAAGGACGAACGAGACGAGCTCCGCCGTACGGCCGGCGCGGTCGGGGTCGTCGCTGAGGAGCAGGTGGACCCCGAGGTCTCCCGGGCGACGCTCGTAGAAGGCACCGATCTCGTCGACGGCGGGGTCGTAGGTCTGCAGCAGCGCGAGCGGACGATCGGCGGCGCTCTCGACGAGGTACGCAGCGAGGTGCGGCTGCTCCTGGATCCAGCCGTAGATCGCGGCGACGTCATCGACCGAGGCGTCCTGCATCCCCCAGAACTCGGCGCGGTCCGCGACGACCCGGCGGTGCAGGAGCGGGGCGTCGGCGGCTGGGTCGACGGGACGCAGGGAGAACGGCACGAGGGGTCCTTCCGGTGGGCCCGCATGCTAGCGAGAGGGCTCCGGTTTCCGCCCGCCCAGGGGCGGGAAGGAGTAGCCTTCGAGACACCTCGCCGCCCGGCGCACCGTCGTACCAGCGCCTGCCGGCGGCCCGCAGCGAAAAACTGCGTAGCCCTCCCCGCCGATCGACCCGGCCCGATCATGGCTCAGCTGAGCCGTTCTCGCGAGATCGGCGACGAACGTCCGAACCAGCGTGTTGCGCGCGTCACCGGCTGGGTACCTTCTCGGCCAGCCGGGACGCCAGCCCCCTGACGTCGCGGCCCACACCTGGGAGTCGGGTCCGAGTCGCACACCCTCGGGCCGTCGCAAGTCTGTTGGGAGGCAGCCTTGATCCGTCGCAGCATCCTCGCCTCTGCCTGTGCAGCCGCGGTCGTCGCACCGTTCGCCGCCTTCGCCGTCTCGGCGGGCGCCGCACCACAGGCCCTCGACCTCGGCCAGCTCGTGCCGAAGTTCCTCATCTGGGACAGCCACATCACCGGCTCGAGCGGTCTCGCGGCCAGCAGCCGCGACAGCAACCTCTACTTCACCCACAACGACAAGGGCGACAGCGCCCGACTGTTCGCGATCGACACGCGCGGTGGCACCCAGGCGGTCCTCAACGTGCGCGGCGCGACCAACGTCGACTGGGAGGACGTCGCCTCCGGGCCGAACCGCACCCTCTGGGTGGGCGACGTCGGTGACGACCTGCGCAACCGGCCGAACATCGCGGTCTACAAGCTCAACGAGCCCGCGACGTTCGAGGAGGACATGACCGTCAGCGCGACGAAGTACACCTTCACCTACCCCGACGGCCCGCAGAACTCCGAGGCGATCCTCGTCCACCCGAAGTCCGGCCAGGTCTACGTCGTGACCACCGGGCTCCTCGGCGGCGCGATCTACAAGGCTCCTGCGAGGCTCAGCACCTCCCGGGCCAACAAGCTCACCAAGGTGGCCACCGCACCGGCCGGCGTGAGCGGCGGCGCCTTCGCCCCCGACGGCGCTCAGTTCACCCTCGTCACCGGGCTGTCGACGCACACCTACACCACCGTCGGCGGCACAGCGAAGGTCGGGCTGAAGCCGGTGCTCCTCGACGGCGAGTCGGTCACCTACTCGCGGGACGGCACGAAGCTGCTGATGGGCAGCGAAGGGCTGCTGAGCCCGGTGTACGAGGTGCCGATCGACGGGTCGACCCCGACTCAGACGCCGACCCCGACGCCGACCCCGACGCCCACCCCGACCCCGACCCCGACCAAGACCCCGACCCCCACGCCGACCCCCACCAAGACCCCGACCCCCACGCCGACGCCCACCAAGACCCCGACCCCCACGCCGACCCCGACGCCGTCGCCGGACCCGAGCGGCTGGCAGCTCCAGTACGACACGAAGTTCAACAACCTCGACGGCTGGACGATCTACAACAACCAGACCCAGAACAACGACAACTCGATCAACATGGCGAAGAACGTCACCGCCGGGTCGGGTGGGCTGAACATCGCCGGCAAGCGCGAGTCCGGCTACAACCGGCCGTTCACCTCCGGCGAGATCGTGGGACGCAGCGGCAAGCTGGTCGTGCCGAACTACTTCCGCGCCGAGGTCACCGGCACCTTCCAGGACCTCTCCGGGATCTGGCCGTGCCTGCTGTGGTTCCGCCCCGAGAACGCCAGTGACGGCGAGATCGACGTCATGGAGTGGATGGGCGGCATGTGGTCCGGCGACCAGAAGCGCGTCGCGATCACGATGCACAACGAGTACGGCGCCACGCAGGACTCGATCAAGAAGCCGCTGATCCTCAAGAACCACTCGTGGTTCAAGCCGGAGGCCGAGCACACCTACACGATCGAGAAGGTCCCGGGCTCGATCACCGTCTGGGTCGACGGCCGGAAGCTGAGCACCTTCACCGCGGCCGACAAGGGCTGGTGGAACCGGATCATGGAGGTCAAGGACCGCACGTGGTACCCGCGGATCACCCTGCAGATCGGCCAGGGCTCCAAGACGAAGGTGGTGCCGAACCCGGACTCCTCCTTCAAGTCCACCAACGTGAAGGTGACCTCCTTCAAGCTCTGGACCCAGAAGTAGGGCCCGACACGACGCGAGTCCCACCGGGAGTGCGGGCGGCAGCCTGGTGCCCCCGGTGGGACTCGAACCCACACTGCAAGGTTTTTAAGACCTCTGCCTCTGCCGTTGGGCTACGGGGGCCGCCGCTGAGAACCTAGCGGGCCGCGTCGGCCAGCTCCTTCGCACGTCCGAGGACCGCGTCGAGCATCGGCTCGGTCAGCTTGCCCGTGAAGGTGTTCTGCTGGCTCGGGTGGAAGCACCCGAGAAGGGTCACCCCGCGCGCCACGAGGGGCGGCTCGACGTCCTCCCGGCCCGCCACGAGGGGCGGCTCGACACCGTCTGGGGGGTCGACGCGGACCTCGACGCCGTGACCGAACTTCGGTTTGGGGCGGGGCACGGCGTAGTCGAGCAGCCGCAGCGCACGGAGCCCGGCGTCCCAGGCGAAGGAGCCGAGGCAGACCACGACCGCGGCGGAGGGAAGGACCAGCGAGAGCTCGCGGTGGAGCCACGGCGAGCAGGTGTCGCGCTCGGCGGGTGTGGGCTTGTTGTCCGGCGGCGCACACCGTACCGCGGCCACCATCCTCGCCCCGAGAAGCTGCTGGCCGTCGCCGGCATGCACGGAGGTGGCCTGCGCGGCGAGCCCGACCCGGTGGAGCGAGGCGAACAACCAGTCCCCCGACTTGTCGCCGGTGAAGATCCGGCCGGTGCGGTTGCCGCCGTTCGCGGCCGGCGCCAGACCGAGGATCACCACGCCGGGGTCGTCGTCGCCCCACCCGGCGATCGGCCTGCCCCAGTAGGGCTCGCCGGCGAAGGAGGCCCGCTTGACCGCGGCCACGCTCTCGCGCCAGGCCACCAGCCGGTCGCAGGCCCGGCAGACCGAGATGCGCGCGGTGAGCTCGTCGAGGTCGGTGCCGGCGGCGAGCACCTCGACCTCGGCGGCCGTGCCGGCGGCGGGGGTGTCCGGGGCGGCGGGGTCGTCGGGCCAGCCGGTGCCGGGCGGCACCGGGGAGGGGAACCGCTTCCCCGTCAGCGGGTGCGGGAGGCCGGGCCCGTTCAGACCAGCGACCATGCGATGCCGTCCAGGATGTCGCTCACCGAGACCCGCAGCTCGTCGACGCCGGCGTGCTGCAGCACCCGGTCGAGGATCAGCGCCCCGGCGCCGATGACGTCGGCGCGGCCGGGGTGCATGTAGGGCAGCGCGCGCCGCTCCTCGACCGTCATCCCGAGGAGCATCGCGGTGGCGTCGTGCACCCCCTCCGCCGGCACGACGGCGTGGTGCAGCACCTCCCGGTCGAAGCGGGGCAGCCCGAGCACCGCGGCGGCCACGGTCAGCCCGGTGCCGGACACCGCGACCGCGGTCGCGGTGCGGGCGAGGTCGACGCCCGCTCCTGGCAGGGTGTCGAGCGCGGCCTCGACCTGTGCGGCAGCCGCCTCGACCTCGGCCGACGACGGCGGGTCGCCGTGCAGGTGGCGCTCGGTCATCCGCACCGAGCCGATGTCGAGCGAGTGGCCGGCCTCGACGCGGCCGTGGGCACTGCCGAGGACCAGCTCGGTGGAGCCGCCGCCGATGTCGACGACCAGCAGCGGCGCCGGCCGGTCGCCGAGCCCGCGGGTGGCACCGTCGAAGGAGAGCCGGGCCTCCTCGGCGCCGGCGATGATCTCCGGCCGGACTCCCAGCCGCTCCTCGACCCCGGAGAGGAACACCTCGGCGTTGCGGGCGTCCCGGGCCGCCGAGGTCGCGCAGAACCGCACCGCCCCGACGTCGTGCTCCGCGACGAGCGCGGCGTACTCGTCGACCGCGGCGAAGAGCCGCGCGAGCGCCTCGGCGGCGAGCTCGCCGGTCCGGTCGACCCCCTGGCCCAGCCGCACCATCCGCGCCTCCCGGACCAGCTCGACCTCCGACCCCGTCTCCGGGTCGAGGTCGGCCACCAGGAGCTTCACCGTGTTGGTGCCACAGTCGACGGCGGCTACACGCACGGGCCGGCCGCCCAGAACTCACCCAGCGCGTCGAGCACCTCGTCACCGAGCGGGTTGACGCCGCGCCCCTGCGCGAGGGCCTGCCCGGCGAGCACGTGGAGGCACTTGACCCGGTCGGGCATCCCGCCGGCGGAGATCCCGTCGATCTCCGGCACGTGGCCGATCGCCTCGCGCGCCTCGAGGTAGCGCTCGTGCGCCTCGGCGTACGCACGGGCCAGCTCGGGGTCCTCCGCCAGCCGCGCGGTCATCTCGGCCATCAGCCCCGACCCCTCGAGGGTGCCGATCATCGATGCGGCGCGCGGGCAGGTGAGGTAGAAGGTCGTCGGGAACGGGGTGCCGTCCGGGAGCCGCGGCTCGGTCGTCACCACGTCGGGGTGGCCGCAGGGACAGCGGTGGCCGACGGCGTGCACGGCACGGGGCGGCCGCCCCAGCTGTGCCTGCACGACGTCCTGCTCCTCGGGGGTCAGCCCCCCGTCGGCGCTGCTCACCGGTCCTGGTTCTCCGACTGCTTCTGCGGGGGCACCGTGATCTTCTCCGCCGGCCCGGTGTCCTCGGGCGGCGGGTTGCCGGCGGTCTCGATCGAGTCGAGCGTGGTCTCCCACCACTCCGGGTCGTCGTCCTGGAGCGCCTTGGGGTCGGAGAGCGTGACCTCCTGGTCGAGCGGGTTGCCGTCCTCGTCGAGCACCCGGAAGCCGATCTCCCCGGGGAAGCCGAAGGCGAAGCGGGCCCGCGCCTGCGAGACCACGTAGGCGTCGTCGCGCCACCGCTGCTTCTCGCGGCGCAACGCGTCGATCTCGGCCTCGGAGTCCGCGATCTGCTCCCGCAGCGACGAGAGGTGGTCGCGCTGCTCGAGGTAGGCGCGGAGGCTCGAGGCGTAGGAGACCGCGAGGACCGCCAGGACCAGCACGAGGATCGCCGCGCGGCTGGTCGGCCGGGGTCGGGGTGCCGCCGCGACGGCAGCGGCCGAGCGGCTCCGCCAACCGCGCTGGCCAGGGCGCCCCGCCGGGGTGCGGCGGGCCGCGGAGGCGGGACGACCGCGCTGTCCGCGGCCGCCCTGTCCCCTGCCCGGGGAGGCTCCCTGTGCCATGACGTCTCCGCTCAGGCGGTGTAGCGGGGGAAGGCGCCCCGGCCGGCGTAGCGGGCCGCGTCGTCGAGCTCCTCCTCGATCCGCAGCAGCTGGTTGTACTTCGCCACCCGCTCCGACCTCGCCGGCGCGCCCGTCTTGATCTGCCCGCAGTTCGTGGCGACCGCGAGGTCCGCGATGGTGGTGTCCTCGGTCTCGCCCGAACGGTGGCTCATCATGCAGCGGAACCCGTTGCGGTGCGCGAGGTCGACGGAGTCGAGAGTCTCGGTCAGCGAGCCGATCTGGTTGACCTTGACCAGCAGGGCGTTGGCGGCGCCCTCCGCGATGCCGCGAGAGAGCCGCTCGACGTTGGTGACGAAGAGGTCGTCGCCGACGAGCTGGATCCGGCTGCCCAGCGCCGCGGTCATCGCCTTCCAGCCGTCCCAATCCTCCTCGTCGAGGGGGTCCTCGATGGAGACGATCGGGAAGGCGTCGCACAGCTCGGTGTAGTAGGCGAGCATCTGCTCGGCGCTGCGCGACTGGCCCTCGAACTGGTAGGCGCCGTCGGAGTGGAACTCGGTCGCCGCCACGTCGAGCGCCAGGACCACGTCGTCACCGAGCTTCAGCCCGGCGGCGTCGACGGCGGTCGCGATCACCTCGAGCGCCGCGCGGTTGCTCGCCAGGTCGGGCGCGAAGCCGCCCTCGTCGCCGAGCCCGGTGGAGAGCCCCTGCTTCTTCAGCACGGACTTGAGCGCGTGGTAGACCTCCGCCCCCTGGCGCAGCGCCTCGGCGAAGGTGCCCGCACCGATCGGGGCGACCATGAACTCCTGGACGTCGACGCCGGTGTCGGCGTGGGCCCCGCCGTTGAGGATGTTCATCATCGGGACCGGGAGCACGTGGGCGTTCGGGCCGCCGACGTAGCGGAACAGCGGCAGGTCGGCGGAGTCCGCAGCGGCCCGGGCGACCGCGAGGGAGACCCCGAGGATCGCGTTGGCGCCGAGCTTCGCCTTGTTGTCGGTGCCGTCGAGGTCGAGCAGCGCCTGGTCGACGAGCCGCTGCTCGGAGGCCTCGAAGCCGACGAGCTCGGGGCCGATCGTCTCGAGCACCGCGTCGACGGCCTTGGTGACGCCCTTGCCGGAGTAGCGGTCGCCGCCGTCGCGCAGCTCGACCGCCTCGAAGGCGCCGGTGGACGCGCCGGAGGGGACCGCCGCGCGGCTGACGGTGCCGTCGTCGAGGGCCACCTCGACCTCGACGGTCGGGTTGCCCCGTGAGTCGAGGATCTCCCGTGCTCCCACAGCTTCGATCGCGGCCACCTGTGCTCCTCGTCCTGGGCGGTACGTACGGCTCCTCAGCCTAGACCGACCCGACCGGGAGGCCGGTCCAGGCTCGCCCGCCCGGACCAGACCCGGACCGGCGTCAGCCGTCGAAGTGGTGCGCGTCCCCGGTGCCGTAGGTCCACCGGAACCCGTGCGAGCGCATCAGCAGCACCATCGGGTGGCTGCTCGAGCGCCAGGCGAGGTCGGGGTGGGAGCGGCCGACCCACCACTGGTTGGGGACCCAGCCGTGGCTGGCGCGGTACGGGTTCTCCCACGGGTTGATGTCGATCGCCCGGCCGTAGGAGTGCGGCGACCGGACGCCCGGGCGCCCGACCACGTCGCGGCAGTTGAACGCCGAGGTGTTGCCGGCGGCCATCGAACGGTAGTCGTCGGCGCCGCGGACGCGTTTGGACCAGCCGAACCGGTCGACGCGGTACATCGCCCGGATCCGCCGCTGGTCCCGGTAGAGCGCGGTGAACACGCCGGCCGTCTTGCCCGCGATGGCGGCGTTCACCACCAGCTCCCCTCGGTGCCGGTAGCCGTCGTACCCCCAGTAGTTGACCTGGACCAGCCGCAGCTTCCCGCGCCCGACCGGGCAGCCACGGTGCCAGCTGCGCCCCTTCATCGAGCGCCAGACCTTGCCGCTGAGCCGGCTCACCCGGGCGTTGGCGCCGGAACCGACGGCGCGCTTCTGGCTCGGCAGCTTCACCCGGGGCTTCGGCGCGGCCTTCGGGTAACGGACCGGCGAGAGCGGCGGCACGTTGTCGAGCCTGTGCACCGGCGAGGTGTCCCCTGCCCACCAGCGGCCGGCCTTGCCGACGGCGCGCCAGCGGGTGTCGACCCTCGGTGCGACGCGCACCGACGCGGTGCCGTCCGCGGCGAAGGTGATCCGCTCGTGCCGCTTCCAGCCGGCCTTGCCCTGGCGCACCTGGACCACCGCCCGGCCGGGCACGGGGTCGCCGTTCCCGGCCCGCCAGCGGAACGTCAGCCGGACCACCTTCTCGTCGACCACCTTCGCGGGGCCGCTGACGGTCAGCCGGGTGGTCCGGACGCGCGGTCGCACGGTCGCCACCTCGCTGGTCACCGGCGAGAGCTCGGCGCTGCCGGCGTAGACCGCGCGCACGGCGTTGTCGGCGGCGGCCGGCTCGACGCGGAACGTGGCGGTCACGACCCCCTGGCCGTCGGTGCGACCGGCACCGATCCGCGACCACTGTCCGCCGCTCCGCCGCTCGAGGCGCACCTGGGCGTCGGCGACCGGCTCACCGGTGTCCTGCCGGAGCAGCACCGCCCGCGCGGTCACCTCGGTGTCGACGACGGCGCGGGCCGGCACCGCCACCTCGAGCGTGGTGGCGACAGCCGCGCTGGCCGGGTTCGCCGGCACCACGGCCAGCACGACGGCCAGCAGCACGGCGAGGGTCAGCAACGGGACGGGGAGTGCGCGGACGAGCGACCGCCCGGCCACAGGACGGAGAGGGGTGCGGGCCACAGGGCGCCTTTCGTCCGGATTCGCGAGGTTGGCGGACCGATCATGACCCGGCTCGCGGCGTACGTCAGCCAGAAGCGCCGGAAATCAGCCGGCGGGTCTCCGCACGGAGCTCCTGCTCCGGGTCGAGCCCCGCGGCGCGGGCCTCGAGCACGAGGGCGAGCAGCCGGGCGCCCACCCCCTCGCCCCGGACGTACGACGCGACGTCGACCCCGGCGGTCTCCAGCCGGCCGGCGACCTTGTCGGCCCAGGCGAGCGCCGGCAGCCCCGGCGGGATCCCCTCGACCGGGGAGGTGCGCTGCTTCTCGGCCGCCTTGAGCCGCTGCCAGTTGCGGTCGACCTCGTCGGCGTCGGCCACCTCGAGGCCCGCGAAGACGTGCGGGTGGCGGTAGACGAGCTTCTCCGCGATGCCACCGGCCACGTCGTCGATGTCGAAGCCGTCGGGCTGCTCGGCGGCGATGCGGGCGTGGAAGACGACCTGCAGCAGCAGGTCCCCGAGCTCCTCGCGGAGGTGGTCGCGGTCGCCGGTCTCGAGCGCCTCGATCGTCTCGTAGGTCTCCTCGAGCAGGTAGCGCACCAGGCTGAGGTGGGTCTGCTCGCGGTCCCACGGGCACTCGGCCCGGAGCCGGTCCATCACCTCGACCAGCTCGAGGAACCGCGCGCCGGTCGGCGCGCTGCCCTCGGTCACGGGAGCGTCAGCCGCACTTCTGCGACGACGGCAGCTGGCTGACCAGCTCCTCGGTGGGCTGCGCCTCGGCCGCGCTCCTCGCGAACTCCGAGACCGGCACCGAGAGCGAGCCGTCGTCGGGAACCAGGGCGCCGTCCTGGAGCCTGCCGTACCGGGGGTCGACCTCGATGTCGATCTCCGCGGCGTGCTCCTGGAGCAGCCGCTCGCCCTCCTGGAACGCCTGGTCGTCGGTGATCTCCTCGGCGCTCCTGCCCTGCTCCTCGAGGGAGTCGCGACCGAGCTCGATGAGCGCGAACTGGCTCTCGAGGTACTCCCCCGCGACCTCGTCGAAGGTGTCGCGCGCGTCCTCGGGCACCTGGTCGCGGCCGGCGGTCATCTGCTGCTTGGCCGCGGCGAGGTCCTCGGAGTCGACCGAGCCGACGTCGCCGACCTGCCGGGCGAGCTCGGTGACCAGCAGGATCGAGAGCGCGTTGTAGCGGGCCTCGGTGGTCGGTGTGCCCGACGCCGTGCCCGGGAGCCCACCGAGGGCGCAGAGCACCTCCGCGAAGTCGTCGACCTGCTCGTCGGTGATCCGCTGGCCGTCGACCTGGGCGGCGACACCGGGCGCGGTGGAGCCGCAGCCGGAGAGCAGCAGCGCCGCCGCGGCGGCCACGGCTCCGGTGCGCGCGAGGGCGCGCCGGGGGGTGGCGGTCCGGGGACGGGGGCGGAACACCCTCACGAGCAGCTCTCCTTCACCTCACGGGACTCGGGTCACGCCGGCACGGCGGGCCGGTCGACCACCGCGTCGACGACCTCCCGGACCCAGGCCAGCAGCGGCTCGTCGCGCAGCGGCTGGCCGCCGACCGCTGCGGTCTTGGGCCGCGGCACCAAGATCGTACGCAGGTTGTCCTTCACGACGCTGCGCGGGTAGAGCCGCTGCAGCCGGACGCGCCCCGACTCGGGGAGCTCGACCGGGGCGAACCGCACGTAGTTGCCCTGCACGGTGACGTCGGTGAGCCCGGCCTGGCGGGCACGCGCCCGGAACCGCGCCACCTCGAGGAGGCTGCGGACCGGCTCAGGCGGCTCGCCGTACCGGTCGCTGAGCTCCTCGCGGAGCGCGGAGACGTCGTCGTCGGTGCGCACCTCCGCGAGCCGCTTGTACATCTCGAGCCGCAGCCGCTCGCTGGGGACGTAGTCGTGCGGGAGGTGCGCGTCGATCGGGAGCTCGATGCGCATCTCCGTGGCCTCCTCGGGGGCCTCGCCCTTGAACTCGTTGACGGCCTCGCCGACGAGCCGCACGTAGAGGTCGAAGCCGACGTCGGCGATGTGGCCGCTCTGCTCGCCGCCGAGCAGGTTGCCGGCGCCCCGGATCTCGAGGTCCTTCATCGCGATCGCCATGCCGCCGCCGAGGTCGGAGTGCTGCGCGATCGTCGCGAGCCGCTCGTGGGCGGTCTCGGTCATCGGCTTCTCGGGCGGGTAGAGGAAGTAGGCGTACGCGCGCTCGCGGCCACGCCCGACGCGGCCGCGGAGCTGGTGGAGCTGGCTGAGCCCGAGGGTGTCGGCCCGCTCGATGATCAGCGTGTTGGCGTTGGAGACGTCGAGCCCGGACTCGACGATCGTGGTCGCCACGAGCACGTCGAACCGCTTCTCCCAGAAGTCGACCATCACCTGCTCGAGCTGGTGCTCCCCCATCTGGCCGTGGGCGGTGACCACCCGGGCCTCGGGGACGAGCTCGCGGATCCGTGCGGCCGCCTTGTCGATCGACTGCACCCGGTTGTGGATGTAGAAGACCTGGCCCTCGCGGAGCAGCTCGCGCCGGATCGCGGCGACGATCTGCCGGTCCTCGAAGGCGCCGACGTAGGAGAGGACCGGGTGGCGCTCCTCCGGCGGGGTGGTGATCGTCGACATCTCGCGGATCCCGGTGATCGCCATCTCCAGCGTGCGCGGGATCGGCGTCGCGGACATCGCGAGCACGTCGACCGCGGTGCGCATCCGCTTCAGCTGCTCCTTGTGCTCGACGCCGAACCGCTGCTCCTCGTCGACGATGACCAGCCCGAGGTCCTTGAAGACGATGTCGGGGTTCAGCAGCCGGTGGGTGCCGATGACGATGTCGACGGAGCCGTCGGCGACGCCCGCGAGGGTCTCCTTCGCCTCCTTGTCGGTCTGGAACCGGCTCAGCCCCTTGATGACGACCGGGAAGGTCGACATCCGCTCCGCGAAGGTCGAGTAGTGCTGCTGCACCAGCAGCGTCGTCGGCACCAGGACCGCGACCTGCTTGCCCTCCTGCACCGCCTTGAACGCCGCCCGCACCGCGATCTCGGTCTTGCCGTAGCCGACGTCGCCGCAGACCAGCCGGTCCATCGGCATCTCGCGCTCCATGTCGCGCTTGACCTCGTCGACGGTGCTCAGCTGGTCGGGGGTCTCGACGAAGGGGAACGCGTCCTCGAGCTCGCGCTGCCACGGGCTGTCGGGTCCGAACTTGTGACCCTTGGTCGCCTGCCGGGCGGCGTACAGCTTGATCAGCTCGGCCGCGATCTGCCGGACCGCCTTGCGCGCGCGCCCCTTGCGCTTGGCCCAGTCGGCGCCGCCGAGCCGGTCGAGCGAGGGCGCGTCGCCGCCGACGTAGCGGGTCACCTGGTCGAGCTGGTCGGTGGGGACGTAGAGCTTGTCCGGGGGCGCGCCGCGCTTGGAGGCGCCGTACTCGAGGACGAGGTACTCGCGGGTGGCGCCCTGCACCATCCGCTGCTTCATCTCGACGTAGCGACCGACGCCGTGCTGCTCGTGGACGACGTAGTCGCCGGCCTTGAGCTCCAGCGGGTCGATCTGCTTCTTGCGCCGCGTCGGCATCTTGCGCATGTCCTTGGTGGACGCGCGCTGCCCGACGATGTCCTCCCCGGTCACCACCGCGAGGTGCTGGGCCTCGTCGACGAGGCCGTGCATCAAGGTGCCGCAGGTGACCACCGCGACGCCCGGCGGCACGTCGTCGGCGGTGTCGAGGCTCTCGGAGAAGCGGACCGGGACGTCGTGCTCGCGGAGCACCTCGACCATCCGCTCGGCCGGGCCGTGCCCCTCGTAGACCGCGGCCACCCGGCCGCCGGTCGCGAGCCAGGCCCGGATGTCGGCCACCGCGCGCTCCACCTCGCCGTGGTAGGTCTCCGCGGGCCGGATCGGGATCGCCCGGCTCGTCACCCCCGCGTCGAGGGTGGTCGAGCCTGTCGAGACCACCTCGTCCGAGGAGGCCTCGTCGACGCCGAACGGGCTCAGCTGCCACCATGCCTTGCGCTGCCCGAGCGTGTGCTCGCGCACGTCCCCCAGGGTGCGGTACGACGCCGCGCCGAGGTCGACCGGAGCCTTGCCGCCCGACGCCGCGGCCGCCCACGAGGCCTGGAGGAACTCCTCGCTCGTGGCCACCAGGTCGTGCGCGCGGGTCCGCACCCGCTCGGGGTCGAGCACGAGTACGTGGGTGTCGTGGGGCATCAGGTCGACGAGCAGCTCCATGGAGTCGACGAGCACCGGCGCCAGCGACTCCATCCCCTCCACCGCGTGGCCCTCGGCGAGCTTCTCGGTGATCTCGCGGAGCTCGGGGTGGCGCTCGCCGAGCGCGCGGGCGCGGCCGCGGACCTCGTCGGTGAGCAGCAGCTCCCGGCACGGCGGCGCCCAGAGCCGGTCGACCTTGTCCAGCGTGCGCTGGTCGGCGACCGAGAAGGAGCGGACCTCGTCGACCTCGTCGCCGAAGAACTCCACGCGCAGCGGGTGCTCCTCGGTCGGCGGGAAGACGTCGACGATGCCGCCGCGCACCGCGAACTCGCCGCGCCGCTCCACCAGGTCCACCCGGTGGTACGCCGCGCCGGCGAGCCGGCGGACGACGTCCTCGAGCTCGACCTCCTGGCCGACCGCGAGCTCGACCGGCTCGAGGTCGGCGAGCCCCTGCACCTGGGGCTGGAGCACCGAGCGCACCGGCGCGACGACCACCTTCACCGGGCCGTTCGAGCGGTCGTCACCGGGGTGGACGATCCGGCGGAGCACCGCCAGCCGGCGTCCCACGGTGTCGCTGCGCGGGGACAGCCGCTCGTGCGGCAGCGTCTCCCACGCCGGGTAGTAGGCGACGTCGGCCGGGTCGAGCACGCAGCCGAGCGACTCGACGAGGTCCTCGGCCTCCCGCGCGGTCGCCGCCACCGCCAGCACGGTGCGGCCGGCGTCGACCAGCCCCTTCACCACGAACGGGCGGAGCGCGCCGGGGCCGGTGAGGTCGAGCGTCGCCACCCGGCCGTCCCGGGCGTCCTCGACGGCGGTCCGCAGCGTGGGCTCGGCGAGCACCAGCTCGGCCAGACCGTTCAGGCTCAACGACGTACCTTCCGCACGGGTGGACACCACGAAAGCCCCCTCACGTTGGCGGGAGGGGGTTAGATCGAGTCTACGCAGCCGTCGAAGGCGGTCGCCGAGCCAACGAGAGCGAGGGTGTCCATGTCCGACCCGGTCCGCGCCACCGAGCACCAGGCCCCTTCCGGGGTGAGCGACGAGACGATCGAGGCGGTCGGCAAGCTCTCGGAGGGGTTCGAGTACATCGAGCGCGCCCGCGGGCACCTCTACACCTTCCACCAGCTGATGGGGCGGGCGGACTTCCTCGTCGAGGAGGCCGCGGAGATGCTGCGCGACGCCGGGCACCCCGACTTCGCCGACAAGCTGGCGCGCGAGCTGGTCGGCCGCAACGTGCTCGACGGCCGCTGGACCTTCCAGGTGGTCGAGGAGTTCGACGACACCTACTACGACTTCTTCCGCGACGTGGAGCGGGAGTCCCGCGAGCTGACCGGCGGCATCCGCCACCTCTACGAGGCGCGGATGAAGGAGGAGCGCCGGAGCAAGGGGCACCCCGCCCACACCGCCGATCCGCAGACGGAGGGCTGACCCGGGTGGCCTCGAAGTCGCCCGCCGTCGAGGTCGAGGTCGACGACCGGGTCGTCCGCGTCACCAACCCCGACCGCGTCTACTTCCCGGCGCGCGGGGAGACCAAGCTCGACCTGGTGCAGTACTACCTCTCCGTCGGCGACGGCATCGTCCGGGCCCTCTACGAGCGGCCCTGCATGATGCACCGGTTCCCCACCGGGGTCTCCGGGGAGAAGGTGCACCAGAAGCGGGTGCCGCAGGGCGCGCCCCCGTGGCTGGAGACCGTGCGCGTGCACTTCCCGCGCTTCGACCGCACCGCCGACGAGCTCTGCGTGACCGAGCTGGCCAGCGTGATCTGGGCGGTGCAGATGTCGACCGTCGAGTTCCACCCGTGGAACAGCCGACGGGCCGACACCGAGAAGCCCGACGAGTGGCGCATCGACCTCGATCCGGGGCCGCTGTGCGACTTCGCCACCGTCCGCCGGGTCGCCCACGTCGTCCACGAGGTGCTCGACGAGCTGGGAGCGGTCGGGTGGCCGAAGACCAGCGGGGGCAACGGGATGCACGTCTACGTGCGCATCCCTCCCGTCCACGGCTTCCAGGACGTACGCCGGGCCGCGCTGGCGTTCGCCCGCGAGGTGGAGCGCCGGGCGCCCGACGACGTGACCACCACCTGGTGGCGCAAGGACCGTGACCCGCACGCGCTGTTCGTCGACTACAACCAGAACACCCGCGACCACACGATCGCCGCGGCCTACTCCGTGCGCGGCAACCCGGAGGCGACGGTCTCCACCCCGATCCGGTGGGAGGAGGTCGCCGACGTGGAGCCCCGCGAGCTCACGATCGCGACGGTGCCGGCGCGGTTCGCCGAGCTCGGCGACCTCCACGAAGGGATCGACGAGGCGGTCTTCGACCTCGCCCCGTTGCTGGAGTGGGCCGACCGGGAGGGCGTCGACCCTCCGGAGGAGTGACGTCCCGCCCCGGACGCGTCGGGGTAACGCAGTCCGTTCGATATCAGCAAATCGACCTAGACCGGGACCGATCCTCAGCCGGTGCATAACCGGACAAACTTTACTTTCGTTCGCGATGCGCTGCGAACCCGAACGTGACTTGGCTATGGTCGGCGGCTGCCGGGGGCGGGACCAAAGACCCGCCCACACATGACGTTGGGAGCGTCACCGGCGGACCTCGAGAGACGTTGGGAGCGTCCCCCTGTGCTGTTGAAGCGTGTCGGCGTGCTCGCCGCCCTTTTCCTCCTCCTCACCCTGGTGCCCGTGGTGTCGATCGGCGACCAGCCGCCGGCCTCGCAGGCCTCCGCCGCGTGCCGCAAGGCGCCGAAGTGGCAGAACCAGACGACCAAGTTCGGCATCGGGCTCAGCACCCGTGGCCACAGCAACCTCCAGCAGGACCTGCAGTCCGAGCAGAAGCGGTTCGGCACCCGGATCCCCGTGATCCGCACCTGGGACACCGGGATGCCGCGCAGCTACGCGTGGGAGGAGCGGTCGCAGTGGTTCGGCAAGCGCTGGATCGTCACCTCGCTCAAGCTCGACCCGAAGCAGGTGAACTCCGGCCGCCACGACGCCGCCCTGCGCAACTACTTCAAGACCGCGCCGCGCAAGCAGCCGATCTTCTACAGCCTCTTCCACGAGCCCGAGGACGAGGTGAAGCGCGGCGAGTTCACCCCCAAGGAGTTCCGCCAGGCGTTCCGCCGGGTCGTGCGGATCGCGGCGTCGTACTGCCGCGACAACCTGTACCCGACGCTGGTGCTGATGAGCTGGACCGCCGACCCGAGGTCGAAGCTCGACTGGCGCGACTACTACCCCGGCCCGCGGTTCGTCTCCGTGCTCGGTTGGGACCCCTACAACGGGGCGAACGGCGACGCCAAGAGCTACCGCACGCCGCGGGAGATCTTCGGCCCCGTGGTGCGGGCCTCGAAGGCGGCCGGCAAGCGTTTCGGCGTCGCCGAGACGGGCACAGTGCGCATACCCGGTGACTCCGCCGGCACCGGCCGCGCTGCTTGGCTGCGGGCGACGGCGAAGTACCTGGACAAGCACAACTCAGCCTGGGTCACGTACTTCCAGTCCACGACCAAGGGCGACTTCGAGCTCCGCGACCAGCCGAGCGTCGCCGCGTGGCGCGAGGCGATGCGCTGACCCCCTTCCCCGGGCCGCTCCTGCGGCCCGGGTCGACGGGCCACGTCCCCGAGAGGCCGGGGACCCGGCTCCGCCCTGTCCCCGACCCCCCCGCACGCCCCCATCTCCGGAAAGGCAACCTCATGAGGAACCTCGCCGCCAGGACCGCCGTGGCGACCGCCACCGGCGCCCTCGCCCTGACCCTGGTCCCGGCCACCGGCGCCGGCGCCGCGGAGTACTCGCTCGACCGCCGCATCGCCGACTCGCAGGTGAAGGAGTCCAGCGGGCTCTCCCGGTCGACCTACAAGCGCCCGCTGCTGTGGACCCACAACGACAGCGGCGACGGCCCGCGGCTCTTCGCGATCAGCCGCAAGGGCAAGACCCGCGCCGTGGTGAACATCCAGGGCGCCTCGGCCAACGACTGGGAGGACATCAGCTCCGGCCCGGGGAACACCCTGTGGATCGGCGACATCGGTGACAACGGCCGGCGCCGCAGCCACATCACCGTCTACCGGATCAAGGAGCCGAAGAACCTGAAGGTGAAGTCGGTGAAGGCGACCCGCTTCGACCTCGACTACCCCGACGGCGCCCACGACGCCGAGGGGCTGATGGTCAACCCGCGCACGGGCCGGCTCTTCGTGATCAGCAAGGCCTCCGGCAACGCCGCGGTCTACCGTGCCCCCGAGGTGCTGCGCAGCGGCACGATCAACAAGCTGACCCGCGTCGCGTCCGCGCCGGACATCGTCACCGCGGCCGCCTTCAGCCGGGATGCCAGGAAGATCGTGATCGGCACCTACGGCTCGGCATACGTCTACTCCAAGCTCGGTGGGAAGGCGCGCAAGCTCTCCAAGCCGAAGACCGCGCAGGGCGAGTCGCTGACCGTGTCCCGGTCCGGTCGCTCGATCTTCGTCGGCAGCGAGGGGCGGCAGAGCCCGATCTACCGGATGCCGATGCCCCGCTGAGGTCGGGCCCCACACCCGGACAGACGCCCCCGGCTCTTGAGGAGCCGGGGGCGTCGTCGCGTCTCGGGGCCCGGGGGCCGCTCAGCCCTCCGGGTTCTCCGCCCAGTAGCGGCGGACGAACTCGCTGATCGTCCCGGCCAGCTCCGGCCGGCACACCAGCAGGTCAGGGAGCAGCACGTCGTCCTGGTTGTAGTGCAACGGGGCACCGTCGGCCCGGCTGGTGTGCAGCCCGGCCGCCCGGGCGACGACGACCGGCGCGGCCGAGTCCCACTCGTACTGACCACCGGCGTGCACGTAGGCGTCGGTCACGTCGCGGGCGACCGAGAGCACCTTGACCCCGGCGCTGCCCATCGGGACCAGCTCGGCGCCGATCTCCTCGGCCAGCCGCTCGACGAACGCCGGGGGGCGGGTGCGGCTGACCGCGATGCGCGGCCGGCTCGCGGTCGAGGGCGGCACCACCAGCGGCTCGAGGGTGGAGAAGGTCTGGCCCAGAGCCGGCTGGGCCACCGCGCCCGCCGCGAGGTCGCCGTCGACCCAGAGCGCGACGTGGACCGCCCAGTCGTCACGCGGCGGCTCGGAGAACTCGCGGGTGCCGTCGAGGGGATCGATGATCCAGACCCGCTTCGAGGAGAGCCGCTCCTTGTCGTCGCGCCCCTCCTCGCTCAGCACCGCGTCGTCGGGCCGGTGCTCGGCGAGCAGCGCCATGAGGTGCTCGTGGGCCGCGAGGTCGCCCGCGTCCTTGAGCGCGCGCCCCTCGAGCCCCTGGCCCCGGACCTCCAGGAGCACCTCGCCGGCCGAGGTGGCGAGCCAGGCGGCGAACGCGTGGTCGTCGGCCACTGCGGGGCCGGGATCGGGGAGGTCGCGCGTCATGCGGCACACCCTCTCATATCGCGCTCCACCGCTGCCGATAAGTCAAATGTCCAGTCCGGCCGCGTTTTTCCCCTGAAAGACCAAAGTCCCGGGCGATTTGGGACCTAAAGTCGTATTTGTCGCGTTCGGCACGGAAGCCGGACGCCTCGGGCTCCGGCTCGAGAAGGCCCCGGGTGGGAGCCAAGGGGCCCGGCACACCACTGTTGGGAGGCAGTCCGTGCGCAAGATCTGCGTGAGCATCGCCGTCGCGGCGTGTGCAGCGGCCACCACGCCGCTCGTCACGTCGGCGGCCGTCACCACGACCTCGTCGTCGCCTGTGGTGCAGCCCGCGGCGAGGGTCGCGTCGTACTCGTTGGACCGGGTCATCAAGGACCCGCGGATCCAGGAGTCGAGCGGCCTCGCCCGCAGCACCTACCGCCGCCCGGTCCTCTGGACCCACAACGACAGCGGCGACAAGGCCCGCATCTACGCCGTCGCCGGCAACGGCAAGACCCGCGCCACGCTCCGGCTGCGCGGCGTCCGGACCGTCGACGTCGAGGACATCGCGCCCGGGCCGCGCCACAAGATCTGGGTCGCCGACATCGGTGACAACAGCTGGGACCGCAACGAGGTCGTGGCCTACCGCGTCCGTGAGCCCCGCAAGCTGAAGAACCGCGCCGTGGACGCCACCGCCTTCCGGTTCCGCTTCGAGGACGGCCGCCGCAACGCCGAGGCGTTCCTCGTGCACCCGCGCACCGGCCGCGTCTACGTGGTCAGCAGCCAGAAGGAGGACGCGGCCATCTACGCCGCCCCGGTCCGCCTCTCGCGCACCCGGACCAACGTGCTCACCCGGGTGGCCGCCGCGCCCCCGCAGGTCACCGCCGGCTCGTTCACCCCGGACGGCCGCACGATCGTGCTGACCAACTACCAGTACGTCTACGTGTTCGCCGGCTCGCCGTCGGCGTACCCGACGATCCTGACCAAGCCCCGCCTGTCGCAGGGCGAGTCGCTCGAGGTCACCAAGGACGGCCGCAAGATCCTCGTCGGCTCCGAGGGCCGCCGCAGCAAGGTGCTGCGCACCCCGCTGCGCAAGTGGTCGGCCTCCGCGCCCGGCTCCCCGACGCCGGTCGAGACGCCGACGGAGACCCCGAGCGAGACCCCGACGGAGACCCCGACGGAGACCCCGACCGAGACGCCGACCGGGACCCCGACCACCACCCCGACCACCACCCCGACCACCACCCCGACCACGTCGCCCACGACCACCCCCACGCCGTCGCCGACCACGACTCCGAGCCCGACCAAGACGCCGACGCCCACGCCGACGCCCACGCCGACGCCGGTCGACCCCAAGGGCTGGGCGCTGAGCTACTCGACGACGTTCGACAACCTCACCGGCTGGACGGTCTACAACAACCAGACCCAGTCCAACGACAACTCGATCAACATGGCGAAGAACGTCACCGCCGGGTCGGGTGGGCTCAAGATCCTCGGCAAGCGGGAGTCCGGCTACAGCCGGCCGTACACCTCCGGTGAGATCGTCGGCAAGTCCGGCAACCTCGTGGTCCCGAACTACTTCCGCGCCGAGGTCACCGGCTCCTTCGAGGACGCCTCCGGGATCTGGCCCTGCCTGCTGTGGTTCCGCCCGAACAACGCCTCCGACGGCGAGATCGACGTCATGGAGTGGATGGGCGGCATGTGGACCGGCGACCAGAAGCGCGTCGCGATCACGATGCACAACGAGTACGGCGCCACGCAGGACTCGATCAAGAAGCCGCTGCTGCTGAAGTCGAACTCCTGGTTCGACCCCAACGCGGTCCACACCTACACCGTGGAGAAGCTGCCGGGCTCGATCACGGTCTGGATCGACGGCCGCAAGATCAGCACCTTCACCGCGGCCGACAAGGGCTGGTGGAACCGGATCATGGAGGTCGAGGGGCGCACCTGGTACCCCCGGATCACCCTGCAGATCGGTCAGGGCGCCTCGACGAAGGTCGTCCCGAACCCGGGCGCCGCCTTCGACGAGACCACCGTCTCGGTGACCTCGTTCAAGATCTGGAAGCGGTCCTGAGCCGCTAGGATCCACGACCATGACCGAGGGGGACCAGGTGGGCCGACCCGCCCACACGTCAGCGGGGATGCCGGACTTCGTGGTGATCGGAGCCCAGAAGTCCGCGTCCACGTTCCTCCAGGACCAGCTCGCCCAGCACCCGGCGATCGAGATCGCCGAGGGCGAGGTCCGGTACTTCGAGGACCCGTTCTACAGCCCCGAGGCCGTCGCCACGCTCCCGGAGCTGTTCTCCTCCCCGGTCGGCAGCACGCTGCGCGGGATCAAGCGGCCGGACTACCTCGGCCACCCGGAGGTGCCGGCCCGGCTCCACGAGTACCTCCCGGACGCCCGGCTGCTGGTCGTGATCCGGGAGCCGGTTGCCCGCGCGGTGTCGGCGTACTACCACTACGTGCGCCACGGGTTCGCGCCGCTGATGCCGCTCGACGAGGCCTTCGAGGCACTGGTCGCGGGCACCCTGACCGCGCGCTACCCGCGGTCGGCCGAGGTGCTCGACTACGGCCTCTACGGCAAGCACCTGTCGCGCTACCTCGAGCACTACCCCGTCGAGCAGCTCAAGGTCTTCGAGCAGAAGACGCTCACGGCCCAGCCCGAGCCCTCGCTCCGGTCGGCCTTCGAGTTCCTCGGGGTGGACACCTCCTTCGTGCCCGACACCACGTCGTACGTCTCCAACAAGGGGGTCTACTCCCCGTTCCGGCTGCGGCTGCTGCGCACCAAGAACCGCTTCGTCTACGACTACTCCGCCGACCTCCGGCTCCGCCGTCCGCGGAAGCCGTCGCCGCTCGGGTGGGCCTACAACGCCGCGGTCGTCGGGCTCGACCGGACCGTCCTGAGCCGGTTCGACGACGGCCGTCCGCCGGCGCTGTCGGCGCGGGCGCGGGCGCAGCTCGAGGAGTTCTACGCCCAGGACCGCCAAGCGCTGGAGCCGATCCTCGCCCAGCAGGGCGTCACGGCGCCCTGGCTCAGCCGGAGCGCGTGACCCGGCTCCGGCCGCCCGGCAGGAGCGCCCGGAGCTCGGAGATCCGCAGCCGCTCGGCGTCCCAGCGGCAGTAGAGCAGCAGGCAGACGCCGCTCAGCGCAGCCGCCACCAGCAGCGCGCCGAGGTGGTTGCCCCACAGCCACGCCACCACGACCGACGGCACGCCGACGCACCCGACCACCGCGAGCACGATCGCCCCGATGCGGCCGACCGCCGGGCGGATGCCGGTGAACCGGAAGACCTGCACCATCGCGAGCGTGGTGTCGAGCGACATGCACGCCGCCCACGAGATCGCGGCGCCGAGGATGCCGAGCGGCGGCACCAGGACGAGGTTGAGCACCACGTTGACGGTGAACACCGTGGCCTTGTTGATCGCCCCCCAGCCGCTGTGGCCCGACATCAGGAGCAGCGACTGGATGTTGCCACCGGCGAGCAGCATGACCGCGCCGAGGCAGAGCACCCGCATCGGCAGGACGCCGTCGTCGAAGTCGGGCCCCATCAGCTCGAGCACCGTCGGCGAGAAGACCGCCAGGAGCACGTAGATCGGCGCGCCGAAGAGCAGGATCCAGCCGGCGGTCACGACGTACAGCTCCTGCACGAGGGCGTGCTTGCCCGCCGCCAGGGCGGCGCTGAACCGCGGGGCGACCACGATCCGCAGCGCCGTCAGCACGATGACCCCGGCGCTCACGAACCGCGACGCCGCGGCGTAGACGCCGGCGGCGGCCGGCCCGGCGATGATGCCGACCAGGACCACGTCGAACCAGATGATCGACTGCTCGAGTGCGGACGCGAGGGTGCGCGGCAGCGCGAAGCCGAGGATCCGCCGTTGCAGGGCCGCCGTCGGGAGCATCCGGCCGTGGGCCAGCTCACGGCGCTCGAAGCGGCGCACCTGGCGGCTCAGCACCAGCAGGGCGGCGAGCACCCCGACCACGAGCGGGGCCGCCCAGGCCAGCGCGGCGGCGATCACCGACCCGCCGAGGGCGGTCACCACCAGCACCGCGAGCGGCCGCGCCGTCGGGACCCCGATGTTCCCGATCAGGTTGAAGGGCAGCACGCCGCCCAGCCCGCGCGTGGCGGCCAGCGCCACCAGCATCACCGAGCCGAGAGGCAGCGCCCAGGCGATCGAGGTGATCGCCTCGGCCACCTTAGTGTCAGGGATGAGCAGGGTGGCGACCATCCAGACCGCCGCTCCGGCCGCACCGGCGACCGCGGCGCTGGCCAGCAGTCCGAAGCAGGCGCCGCGCACCTCCTCGGGGGCCTCCGTGCGCAGCCTCGGGATGATCCAGACCGCGGTGGTGTCCATCCCGAGCCGGGCGAGGCTCAGCCCGATCATGAACGAGGCGACGGCCTGCATGACGACGCCGGAGCCCTCGGCGCCCAGCTGGCGGGCGAGCACGACGACCAGCACGAACCCCATGACGCTGCTGGTGGTGGAACCGGCCAGCGTGACCGCTCCCCCACGGGCTGCGCCGCGGAGCTCCTTGGTGACCCCCTCCGTGGCGGAGTCGCTGGCGGTGATGGTGGGCCCCCTGCAAAAGCTCGTGCGCGTGACGCGGAACGATCCATTCTAGGCGGCCGGGGTGGCGGCCCGGGCCCGATCTGTCCGAAAGGGGCACCCCTGGGCCGCGGGGGTGGCTGCGTAGACTGCGGTCGCGCTGCGCTGGGCTGCAACGGGCTGTGCTGGGCTGCGCTGGAGATGGGCCGGAGATGGAGGGGGCGCGGTGGGACCCGGGGTCGACACGAGCGCATCACCGGCCGTGGTGCCGGCGCCGCTGCGCCACCTCGTGGAACAGCTGTGGGCACCCGCCCTCGAGGGCGGCGGTGTCCGCGTGGTCAGCCGCGGGGCGCCCTCCGCCGGGTGGACCGTCGCCGAGGAGTACTACGCGGTGCCCACGCTCGACCGGGCCACGATGCTGCTGCCCGCGGGCGACCGGGCCGTCACGGTCGGCGCGCTGCTCAACTACCGGGGGCTGCGCCGCCCCGTCCCGAACCTCCAGCGCACCGTGCTCGGCGGGCTCGTCCGTGCCGGCGGCGCGCTCCCCTTCCCCCGCGTGCAGGTGCAGGTGCATACCCCCGACGACGCGGCGTCGCTCCCCCTCGCCCACGTCGCCCGGGCCCTCGGCCGCGACGAGGTGCGCGCCTCGGTCGGCGTCCGCACCGGCGCGAACCGGAAGGCGACGCTCCAGCTGGTCGACGCCGAGGGGGCGCCGGTCGGGTTCGCGAAGCTCGGGTGGAGCGCCGCCAGTGACGAGGCGGTGCACCGGGAGTCGGCGGCCCTCGCGGCGACCGCCACCGGTGCAGCCCGGAGCCCGGGGCTGCTCGCCACCGGCACCTACGGAGACCACCTCTTCCTCGTGAGCAGCCCGCTCCCCCTCGATGCCGTGGGGGTGCGGGCCGACGTACCACCGCCGACGCCGCAGGAGCTCGCCGCGCTCGCACCGGTCGTGCGCCGGGCGCCGCTGCGGACCAGCGCCCAGCTCCTGGGGGTGCAGCGGCGGGCCGGGAAGCTGCCCGCCGACCCCGCCGCGAACGAGGTGCGCCCGCTCCTGACGAGGCTCGTCGAGGCGCTGCTGGCCGGCGACGTCGAGCTGCCGATCACCGCCCGCTGGCACGGCGACCTGACGCCGTGGAACTCCGCGCGTGACCGGGCAGGCGTCCTGTGGTGCTGGGACTGGGAGTCCAGCGAGCCGGACGCCGTCGCGGGGCTGGACTCCATCTACTGGCACGTCACCGTGCAGACCGAGACCGGCGCCCGGCTCGAGGTCCCGACCGTGCAGCGCGCCTTCGAGCTCGCCACCCCGCAGCTGGTCGCCGCCGGCATCCCGCGGGAGGCGCGTCCGCTGGTCCTCGGCGTCTACGTCGCCACCATGGCCGAGCGGGCCTGCTCCCTCGCAGCCGGCCCCGGCGGCTGGGAGGAGGAGTGGGTCACCCCGGCGCAGCTGGTCGACCTGCTCCGCCACGCGATCGACCAGGTCGCCGGTGGCGGGACGGGCCCGGCATGAGGCGTGGTGCGCGGCCGCTGGCGGTCCTCGCCTGCGCCACCCTGCTCGCGGTCCAGGGGTGCCAGGAGACCGTCGCCCCGGTCAAGGACCAGCCCTCGGCCTCCCCGTCGCCGACCGAGGACGTCGCCCTCCCCGACGCCCCCACGGTGCTGCTCCAGGTCCCGGAGGACGGGGACGAGATCGAGCAGGTCGGCACGGCGGAGGTCGACGTCAACCACGAGTCGGTCAACGGCGGGGAGCTCGCGGTGGTGCCGGGCTGGGAGGACGAGCCGGCCCTCGACTTCCCCGAGTTCACGACCGCGAAGCGCTACCCGCAGGCCGTGGTCCTCGTCGACAACATCCACGAGGACGATCAGCTCTCCCCGGGCACCCGGTCGTTCTCCTGGGGCGCCGACTTCCTCCTCGACGAGCGGACCACGGGTGGCGCCGACGACGGCGACAACCTGGTCCAGCGCGGGCTGGCCAGCCAGCCGGTGTACTTCAAGGTCGAGGTCGACAACCGGCACGCCGCCTGCACGGTGGGCGGCACCAAGGGCACGGTCTACGCCCGCAACTACCTCGACCTCGTCCCCGGCCGCTGGTACCGCGTGCTCTGCACCCGCGAGGGCGACTCGGTCAGCGCCGTCGTGACCGAGATCAGCAGCAGCGGCGGCGGGCGGCCCACCGTCACCACCCGCGTCGGCAACATCGGCGACGTCACCTTCAAGGAGTCGACGATCCCCTTCGTGGTCGGCGGGAAGGTCGGCTCGGACCACCGGCTCGTCGAGGACAGCGAGGTCTTCAACGGCCTGGTGATGAACCCGCTGTTCGACATCGCCGACGACTGACCCGCGGATCGGTGTCAGCCGGCCTCCTTCAGCGCAGGGAGGTGAGCTCCGCGCGCAGGTCGAAGGTGAGGTCGGTGCTCCCCCGGAACCGCACGTGGCTCTCCACCGCGACGACGTTGGTGCCCGAGGCGAGCAGCCCCACCGGCACCTCGACCACGACCGGGGCCGCGTTGGCGACCGCGGTCGACGGCGACGCGGTCGCGTAGGTGGTGTGGGTGACGGTGCCCGTCGGCATGCCGCTGCGCGCCACCTCGACGCCGTTGACGTAGACCACCACGCCGTCGTTCGCCACCGTCGTCAGCCGGAGCCCGGCGACCTTCGTGGGGTCGGCGACGGTGAACGAGCGGCGGAACTGGGCGGCGACCGGGCGGTCGGTGGTCGTCGCCGACGGCGCCAGGTCGGTCACCACGCTGCTGTGGCCGTAGCCGAGCACCGCGTTGCCGGTCGCCCAGGCCGAGGCGTCGAAGGCGGTCTGCGTCCAGGTCGCCTCCGGCGCCGTCGTCGAGTAGCGGTAGGACCACGACGAGCCGTTCGCGATCGCCGTGGTGGTCACGGAGCCGCTCGTCGGGGCGACGGTGCGCACCGCGGTCCCGACGTTGCCCGCACCGTCGGTGACGCGGAGCGTGACGGTGTAGCTGCCCTCGGTGGCGTAGGTGTGGCTGGTGGTCGGGGACGTCGACGTCTCGGTCGTGCCGTCGCCGAAGTTCCACTGGTACGACGCGATCGGCCCCTCGGCGTCGGCGGAGCCATCGGCGTCCAGGGCGACCGTCAGCCGGTCGACCCCCGCGGTGAACGCCGCCGTCGGTGGCGTGTCGGCGCTGGGCTGGACGTGGGCGGTGACGTCGGCGTCGAAGGTGGCGTCGCTCGAGGAGGCGGTGTCCTGGTGCAGCTCGACCGCGATCGTGTTCGGACCGAGACCGAACAGCGAGGGGTCGAGCGCGAAGGTGCGCATCTCGTTCTCGCCGCCGCCGGAGCGGCCGGTCGACGCCCGGGTCGTGTTGCCGATGGTGCCGGTCGGCATGTTGTCGCGGAACGCCTCGACGCCGTTGACGTAGACCACCGCGCCGTCGTCGGCGGCGAGCAGCATCTCCACCTCGTCGCCGAGCCTGGTGACGTCGAACGTCGTCCGGAAGTACGACGTGAGGTAGCGCGACGTCGTCGAGGGGCCGAACCCGATGACGGTCTCCTCGTCGCCGTCGCCGTACCCGAGCTGCGGGCGTCCCGTGCGCCAGCCGCTGTCGTCGAAGGTCGTGGTGTGCCACCCCGTCGGTCGGGTGCCGCCGTCCCAGTACTTCCAGGTCGTCGTCGAGTCCACCCACTGGAGCTGCTCGGTGGTGGGCGACCCGCCGCCGACCCGCGGGAAGAGCGCGAGGCCGCGGGCCGGCACCTTGCTCACCGTGGTGAAGTCACCGCCGACGACGAGCCCGGCGTCGCTGGCGTCGAGCGCCCAGACGCCCCAGAACTGGTCGAAGGTCGGACGGAACCCCGGGTCGAGCGCGCCGGTGGTCGCGTCCGCCGCGAGCAGCTTGATCGTCGTGTCGCCCTGGAACCCGTCGTGGAACCCGAAGTAGACGGTGCCGTCGTGGAGCTCCACGGCCTGGATGTCGCCGTTGGCGGTCTGGCGCCACTGCCGGGCGCCGGTGGCGGTGTTCCAGGAGCCGGCGGCGTTGGTGCCGCCGCCGGCCGCGAAGAGCCGGGAGCCGTCGGGCGCCAGCTCGAGGTCGAGGGTGGGCCGGGCGGCCGAGGCGAAGACCGTCGAGGCCAGCGCGCCGGTGGCCGCGTCGACCCGGGCCATCCCGTTGCGGGACACGCCCCCGACGGTCGCGAAGTTGCCGGCGAGGTAGAGCCGGCGGTTCGCGGCGTCGAGCGCCAGCCCGAAGACGTTGTTGTTGGCGTTCGCGTTGAACGCCGGGTCGACCGTTCCGGTGGTCGCGTCGACCTTGGCGACCCGGTTGCGGGTCGTCGTACCGACGGTCGTGAACGCGCCGCCGAGGTAGAGCGACCGGCCGTCGAGGGCCATCGCGCGCACGGTGTCGTTGGGCGCCGGGTTGAAGGTGGCGTCCACAGCGCCGGTCGCCAGCGAGAGCCTGGCCACCTTGCCGCGGGCGACACCGCCGATCGAGGTGAACGAGCCGCCGGCCCAGAGCGACGTGCCGTCGCTGAGCAGGCTGCGCACCGGGCCGCCGCTCGCGTTGGCGGAGAAGTCGGCGAGCGGCGCCCCGGTCGCGAGCGAGAACGCGGCGAGGTTCTGCCGGGCCAGCGTGGCGCCGCCGGTGCCGAGCAGCGTGCGGAACTGGCCACCGACGTAGACGGTGTCGCCGACCACGAGGGTGGCGTAGACCGTGCCGTCGACCTGCCAGGCCGGTTCCGGGGTGTCGTCGACGTGCACCGCCGCGGAAGCGGCGGGCGCCGTGACCGAACCCAGGGACAGCGCCAGCAGGAACGCGGTCAACAGGGCGAGCGAGACCCGTGGGTGCGACGGGTGCGACATGGTGTTCCTCAGGGTGGGAGGGTCAGCGAAGGAAACGCGCCCAGCCCCGGGCGGTCACACCGCCGGCGCTGGTGAACTCGCCACCGATGACCAGCCCGGCCGCGGTGGCGTCGATGGCGAACACGCCCCAGAACCCGACGACGTTCGGCCGGAAGCTCGGGTCGATGGCGCCGTTCGTGGGGTCGGCCGCGAGCACCTTGAGGCGGGTGTTGCCCTCGTAGCCCTCGTGGAAGCCGAAGTAGACCTCGTTGTTGAAGAAGCGCACCGCCTGGGTGTCACCCTCGGCGCGGCGCAGCCAGGGGCGGCCACCGGTGTCGGTGCGGTAGGCGCCCAGCACGTTGCTCTGGCCGACGACGAAGATGCGGCTGCCGTCGGTGTTGATGTCGAGCCCGAACTGCGGGCGCACGCTGGCGGGGAAGTTCGGCCCGGCCACGGCGCCGTTGGTGGTGCTCACGCCGCCCAGCCCCACGCGGCTGCCGCCACCCAGGGTGGTGAAGTTGCCGGTGGCCCAGAGCCGGTTGCCGTCCGGGCTGAGCCGCAGCCCGCTGACCCAGCCGTTCGCACCGCGGTTGAACGCGGTGTCGACGACGCCGGTGGCGGCACGGACCTCGGCGAGGTTGCTGCGGGTGGTGCCCCGGACGGTGGAGAACTGCCCGCCGATGTAGAGGTCGTTGCCGCGCACCTCCAGCGCCCGCACCATGCCGTTGGTGTTCGCCTGGAAGGAGGTGTCCACCCCGCCCGTGCTCAGGTTGAGCTTGGCGACGCGGCCCCGGCTGACCCCGCCGATGCTGCTGAACGCGCCACCGACCCACAGCGACGAGCCGTCGCTGACGATCGTGCGCACCGAGCCTCCGTTGTTGACGTTGGCGGCGAAGCCGGTGACCAGTGCCCCGTCGCTCAGCCGGAAGGCGGCCAGCCCCCGACGGGTGACGTTCTGACCCGTCGGGCTCGTGGCGGTCGTGAACGTGCCGCCGACGTACACGACGTTGCCGACGATCTTGGTGGCGAGCACCCGGCCGTTGACGGTCCAGCTGCGCGAGGCGGTGTCCCGGACCGTCACCTCTGCGTCGGCCGGCAGGGCGGCGCCCCACCAGAGTGCCGCCATGGCGAGCAGGACGGCGAGCAGCGCCTTCGACGAGCGCACGGACGAGCGAGCAGACGTGAGCATGGACAACCCCCCAGGCGAATCCCCAATGAACCCCAGACCCAAGGTAAGGGCCCCAGGTGGAGTGGTAGATGGGCCGTTCGGGCCAGCTTTACCGAGCCCGAACGGCCCACCGAGGACCGGAGGTCCCGTTACGGGAGGTCCAGCACGGGGGTGGTGGCGGAGTAGTTGCCTGCGCCGTCCACGGCCCGCACGAAGAACCTGTCGTCACCACCCGTGGGGACGGTCAGCGTCTTCACGTTATTGCTGGTGAAGGCCACCGGACGGTCGTCGCGCAGCACCTGGTAGCGCACCCCGCCCCCGGCGTCGGTCACGCCGTTCCACGAGAGCGTCACGCTGTCCGCGGTCTGACCGCTCGCGGTGAGCCCCGTCGGCGCCGCCGGCGCGGTGCTGTCCACCTTCGGGAAGCGGGCGAAGCCGCCCGACCACTGCGCCGCCTTCGAGGGGGTCTTGACGGTGGCGATGTCGCCGCCGGCCCAGACGTTGCCGAGGGTGTCGACGGCGAGGGCCCACACGCCCCGGTTGAGCCGCATCGTGAAGGTCGGCGTGAAGTCCGGGATGCGGGCGCCGGTGGCGGCGTCCCAGGCTCCGAACCACGACAACGTGTCGGCCTGCGTCCACCCGTTGCCGAGCGTCGACCAGGTGTAGGCGTCCTGGTAGGACCACCCGTCGCAGTGGCAGCCGGCGTAGAGGATGCCGCCCGCGTCGGTGATCGCCTGCACGTCGCCGTGGGTCTTCATGATCGAACCGCTCGTCCGGGCGAAGCTGGAGGTGCTGAACCCGAAGAGGCTGTGCTCGGAGCCGCCGACGAACACCGTGCCGCCGACCTCGTCGATCGCCTGCTGGTAGGTCTTGCTGGCGTTGCTCCACACCGGGTTCCAGGCCGGGGTGGCGAGCGGCGCGCCCGCGGTGTTCATGATCGCCGCGGCGTTGCGCGCCGTCACCCCGTTGGCCTGGGTGAAGTGGCCGGCGACGTAGACGCGACTGCCGTCGGTGGAGCCGTCCACGGCGTAGACCGCGCCGTTGAGGTTCGGGTTCCACCCGGTGGCCGGCGTCCCGTTCGTGGCCGAGACCCGGCCGAGCATCTTCATGTAGCGGGCGACGGTGCTGCTGCCGCCGGTGAAGTGGGTGAAGTTGCCGCCGACGTAGAGGTTGCCGCCCTCGACGTCGAGGGCCCGGACCCGCAGCACCTGCTTGGCCTGACGGTTCTCGATCTTCAGCGTCCATCCCGGCGCGGTCGCGCCGGTCGTCGGGTCGAGCACCACCAGGGCGGTGGCCGCCTGGCCGTTGGCCTGGGTGAAGTCGCCGCCGGCCACCACACGGCCGTCCGGCAGCGTGGCCAGGGCCCGCACCTGCTCGTTCAGCACCGGCCGGAAGCTCGAGACCCACTCGCCGGTGGTGACGTCGAAGGCGGCGAGGAACCGCTGCTCGACCCGGCCCGTGCCGGCTGCGTCGCGTTGCACGTAGCGGAAGTTCCCGCCGACGTACATCAGGTTGCCGGACTGGGTGAACGCCTGCACCTCGACGTCGCTCTCACCGGTGGTGGCACCGGCGGTGCCCGCCACCCCCCACGGCGAGACCAGCGCGTTCGACCGCGGGACGGCCGGGCCGCTCCACCCCGGAACCCCGGAGTCCGGGAGGGCCGTGAACCCCGCGGTCGAGGTGACCCGCGGCCGCAGGTAGACCTGGGTGTAGGGCAGCGCGCTGGCGCCGTTGTCCGCCGAGCTCCAGAGGTACGACGTGGCGGCCTTGCTGCCGCGCACCGAGGCCCCGAAGGCGAACCCCTGCTTGTAGCCGTTCGACTGCTTGGGCGTGGTGTCCACCCGCCGGTAGGCGGTGTCGGTCCCGAACGACGCGGTCGTGCCGCCGGAGCCGGTGCGGCCGTCGATGACGTAGGACCCGACGGGGTGCTCGGCGCCGAAGCTCCACACCCAGCGGTCGCGGCGCGCCATCTTCAGCTGCGCCTCCTGCCATGCGGTGCCGGCCGTGTTGGTCGCCCGGCGGAGCCGGATCCCCTCGGCGAGCGCGTCGACGCGGCCGCCGTCGAGGAGGGCGTCGACCACACGGGAGGAGAGCTGCGTGGTCGTTGCCGACATCGGCGCGAGGTCCGGGGTGAGCAGGTCGGCGGCGTTGCCCTTGCCGTGGTAGTCGTCGGTCCACCCGTCGCGCCCCTTGCCCACGAGGACCCAGCCCCCGCCGTCGGTGACCATGTCGCAGTAGAACTGCTGCGGCTGGGCCATCTTCGAGGTGAGCAGCCAGTAGGCGCCGCTCGGCACCGTGGGCCTCGCCTGCTTGATCTCCCAGCAGGAGCCGGCGGCCGAGGCGGCCGTCGTGCCGAGCTCCGCCGCCGTCGGCGCCGCGAAGGCGGTGCCCGGGCCGCCGGGCACGAGCCCGACCGCTCCGGCCGCCAACGTGGCCCCCGCCGCCAGGGCAGCCTTGAACCGCCGCATCCCCCACCCCTGTCTCGGCGCCCCACGCGCCCGTTGCCCGGGGAACCTCGGACGGTCCCGGCCCCGGGACAACGCTACGGGGGGCCGGGCGTTTCGTCGCGGTCCATCCGACTCATCCCTTACGGGCCGACAGTCCTGTTCTCGACGGGATCAATCGGAAAGCGGCGAACCGGTCAGGAGCTCCAGCCGAGCGGCCTGCCGAGGAACTCCTCGAGCTCGGCGTTGTGGGGGGCGAAGTACGCCGTGAGCTCGGCGCGCGCGGCCTCCGGCATCAAGGACGTGGCCCGGCTCGCGTTGAAGGGCCGGGTCGTCGGCAGCGTGTGGCTCGGGACGCCGAGGAAGGAGCAGACCTGGTCGAAGAACGCCTGCACGTCGAGGTACATGTCCTCCGAGCGGAGCACCAGCAGCTGCTCCTGGGGGAAGACCGACAGCCAGTTCTTCAGCTGGGGCAGGTAGATCCCGCGGGCGCGGTAGGTGTACCAGTCGTGCGCCTCGGAGTAGTACGTCGGGTCGGCGAGCATCCGGTCGAGCTCCCCCGCGGTGCGCGCCTCCTCGGCGGCCAGGGCGTCCTCGAACGACAACGGCTCGACGCCGTTCTCGATCCGCTCCTGGTAGTGCGACCAGGCCCGCTCGACCGGGTCCCGCAGCAGCGCGACCGCGCGTACGTCGGGAGCGACCTCGGCGACGTGCGCCGCGATGCGCGGGTCCCACATGTAGTACGGCGACGCCTCGCCGCCGACGGGCTCGTAGCCGAGCCGGCGCGTCAGCAGCCGCCGGTGCTCCCGGGTGTGGAAGTGCGAGCGGTACCAGGCGGCGCCGCGGTGGCGCTCCTTGAAGAAGTAGTCGGTGCTCTTCTTCCCCCGCGACTGCGGGAAGAGGCCGAGCACCCCGGGGTGCATCAGCAGGTAGTTGAACAGCGAGGTGGTCCCGCCGCGCTTGGTGCCGATGACCAGGAAGTCCGGCGCGGGACGCCGGGACGCGGTGGCCAGCGCGTAGCGCCGTGTCCCCGCGTTGGCCAGGTCCTTCACCCAGCGGGGCGAACGGTCCTTGAGGTCGGCGGCGCCCACGGCTCAGCCCTTGCGGTGGAGCAGGACGGTGCCGACGATCCGGGCACCGACGCCACGGACCTCCTCCGCGACCCGCCTGATCTCCTGCACCCGCGCGCGACGGCGGGGCACGACGAGGACCACCGACCCGGCCCGGCGTACGGCGGTCAGGCGGGCGGACTGCGGCGCACCCGCCGGGACCGCGACCAGGCAGACCGACTCGGTGGAGCCGTGTCCGGCCGTACCACCGGCACGGGCCGGGACCGGGCGCAGGTCGGCGGCGGGCGTCGAGGTCACGGTCAGCGAGTCGAGCCGGGTGGAGCGCAGCTGGACGGCACCGCCCGCACCCCCGCCCGCGACCGGCTCGAGCGCGAGGTCCTCGCGGAGCGTGGTCAGGTAGTCGTCGGGGTGGTCGACGAGGAGCAGCTCGACCGACTCGCCGCGCTGGGCGAGCATCTCGGCGAGCCCGGCGGCGACGTTGCTCGGCCGCCCCGTGTGGTCGTCGACGACGGCGACCTGTCGGTGGTGGCCGAGGGCCGCGAGCAGCCGCTCGCGGACGATCGCGAGGTCGTCGCGGGCCGCGCCGTCGAGGATCCCGGCCGGACGGTGGGTGGACCGGACGGTGCCGAGCAACCGTCCGCCGTCGGCCCGGGACAGGTCGACGTCGTCCACGACACGCCGGTCGAGGGCGTCGCGGACGAAGGCGACGACGACGCCGACGAGGAGGCCGATGACGAGCCCGCCCAGGACGAGCAACGTCCGGTTGGGGCTGAGGAAGACCTCGTTGGCGGTGGCGGGCGTGAGCACCGTGCCGCCGGTGGTGTCGATGCCGTTCACGGCGTTGATCTGCTGCAGCAGGCTGTCGAGCTCGAGGTTGAGCAGCTGCCGGTCGCTGTCGGCCTGGATCGCGCGCGGGCTGTTCGGCCGGGCCGCGGCGAGCCGCTCGTTGACGTCGCGGAGCGCCTCGCGGAGCTCGTTGCGCTGGGTGGTCAGCTGCGAGGTGATCGCGTCGAGCTTCGCCTCGGCCTGGGCCGACCGGTAGGCGATGTACCCCTCGGCGACCGCGTCCGCGCCGGTGACGGCGTCGTCACGGTCCTCGTCGGAGTAGGAGATCCGCAGGACGGTCGCGTCGCTGATCAGCTCGGCGCGCAGCCCGGCGCGGACCTCCGAGGGCCGGATCCCGTCACCGATCGCGAGCGCGGCGCCCGAGACCACCTCGGCCGAGCGGGCGAGCTGCACCTCGGTCTGCGGGTCGAGCAGCCCGGACGGCTCGCGGGTGTAGTTGAACGGCTCGGCACTGATGACGTTGACGTTGACCAGCGCGGTCGCGGTCGCCTCCGGCGGCCGGAGCGCGAGGTAGCCCAGCCCGAGGCCGGCGCCGATCGCCCCGCAGAGCACGACCGTGAGCCAGCGCCGTCGGAGCGCGGTGAGGTAGCGTCCGAGCTCCACGGACGAGTTGTCGGCACCAACGGACACGGGCTTCCCCCAGCGGACTAATGAGTCGAAAGCGGCGCCACCACGCGCCGCAGCGCGACTAGACTAGCCAGTCGAGTCCGCATCTGTTCGCCGACCTTGGAGATCCGCCCTGTGACGCAACGCCTGCTGGTGCGCTCCGAGGACTCCGCACCGCCCCCTCCGTCGGGGGGTGTGCTCCCGCGCTGGCCCTTCGCCGCGCTCTTCGTCGGGTTCCCGATCTGGTGGGTCCTCGGGCTCGTCGACGTGGCGTGGATCATGGTCGCCGCGGTCATGTGCCTCTACCTCGCCCAGGTCCGGCTCCGCGTGCCGCGCGGCTTCGGCGTCTGGCTGCTCTTCCTGCTCTGGGCGGGCGGCTCGGTGATCATGGTCGGCGGCGGCATGGACCTCGTCGGGTTCGCCTACCGCTACCTGCTGTACGTGGCCTCGACCGTGCTCGCGATCTACGTCTACAACGCCCGCGAGCAGATCACCTCGCGCTACGTCACCGGCTGCCTGACGGTCTGGTGGCTGGTGACCGTCGCCGGCGGCTACCTCGGCGTCGTCCACCCGAGCGGGGTCTGGCGGACGCCGGCGAGCTGGCTGCTCACCGACTCGCTGCTCAACAACCAGCTGGTCAACCACATGGTGGTGCGGCGGTTCGCGCAGTACAACCCGGACTCCTTCCTCCAGGTCGCGCCGCGGCCGAGCGCGCCGTTCCTCTACACCAACAACTGGGGCAACGTGTTCTCCCTGCTGCTCCCCTTCGTGCTGGTCTACATGTGGCACGTGCGAGGCGAGCGCAAGTTCTGGTGGCTGGTGGCGGCGCTCCCGGTGTCGGCGGTGCCGGCGCTCCTCACGCTCAACCGCGGCATGTTCATCGGGCTCGGCATCGCGCTGCTCTACGCGGCCGTCCGGCTCGCGATGCGCGGGAGCTTCAAGGCGATCGGTGCGCTCGCGCTCGTCGCCGCGCTCGGGTCGGCGCTCTACATGGTGCTCCCGATCCAGGAGCGGCTCGCGGGCCGGCTCGACAGCTCGGCCGACGCGACCAGCAACGACACCCGCGCCTCGCTCTACCTGCAGGCGATCGAGCTCGTCCCCGACTCGCCCTTCTTCGGGTACGGCGCCCCGCAGGCCGGGGCCGAGAGCGGCGCGGCGCCCGTCGGCACCCAGGGCCAGATCTGGATGCTGCTGGTCTCCCACGGCCCCATCGCGAGCATCTGCTTCGTCGCGTTCTTCGCCATCGCCCTGCTCGGCGCCTGGAGACGCATCGACCCTGTGGGCACCGCCGCCCAGACGGTGCTGCTCGTCGGGCTGGTCGAGCTCCTCTACTACGGCATGCTTCCCAACGGCCTGCCGATCATGATGGTCGCAGCGGCCCTCGGGCTGCGCCCCACCGACCCGCCCCCTGACGCACCACCCGACTCGCCGACCGACGCCTACGAGGCGGCCGCGCCGGGACAGCCGGCATGACCGCCGCGAATGCGGACCGGGCCACGACGGCCCGGCGGGAGCGGATCCTGCTCGTCGGCAGCAGCGGCGGCCACCTCGCGCAGCTGCTCGCGCTGCGGCCGTGGTGGGAGGAGCACGAGCGCGCCTGGGTCACGTTCGACACCGCGGACGCGGTCGGCGCCCTCCGTGACGAGAAGCACGTCACCTGGTCCTACCACCCGACGACCCGCAACATCCCGAACCTGCTCCGCAACACCGTCCAGGCGGTCGCGGTGATGCGCCGGTTCAAGCCGACGGTGATCGTCTCGACCGGCGCCGCGAGCGCGGTCCCCTACTTCGTCCTCGGCCGGGCGGCCGGGGTCCGCACCGTCTACATCGAGGTCTTCGACCGCATCGACAGCGCCACCCTGACCGGCCGGCTCGTGCGGCCGTTCACCGACCTGATGCTGGTCCAGTGGCCCGAGCAGGCCCCGCTGTACGACGACAGCGTGACGATCGGGCCGCTGCTGTGACGGGCCGCCGGATCACCGTCGTGGTCGGCACCGACCACCACCCGTTCGAGCGGGCGGTGCGCTGGGCCGACGACTGGCAGCGCCGCCACCCCGAGGAGCAGGTCACCGTCCAGCACGGCTACACCCGTGCCCCCGAGGTCGCCGCGGGCGTCGAGCTGATGGCGCCCGACGAGCTGAGCGCGCTGCTCGCCGCCTCCGACGTGGTGGTCACCCACGGCGGCCCCGGCACGATCATGGGCGCCCGCAACGCCGGCCACCACCCGCTGGTCCTCCCCCGCGACCCGCTCCACGGCGAGCACGTCGACGGCCACCAGATGCACTTCGCCGCGTGGGCGGCCGAGAAGCAGCTGGTGCAGCTCGTCGACACCCCCGAGCGGCTCGACGAGGAGGTCGACGCGCTCGGCGAGGCCGGCACCCGGGTGACCCGCTCGGAGGCGGAGGTGACCGGCGCGAGCGCCCAGCACCTGGCCCGGCTGGTGGACCAGCTCGACCGGCGCCGGCTTCCCGCCTCCCCCGGCGCGACGACGGTGCTCTACCTCGCCGGTGCCGACCCGACGTCCACCGCCCGCGTCGCCCGGCTGCTGCAGGAGCAGCCCCCCGGCGCGCCCCTGCTCCACGAGGGCTCGCTGACCGAGCTCCGCGGCTGCTCGTGCGGGAAGCCGGCCGCGGAGTGCGCGTTCTGGTGCGACGTACGCCGTCTGGTCGAGGCCAGCGGCGCCCCGGCCGCCGACCCGCTGCCGCTGCCGACCGGCCGGTTCCGGCGCGACCTCACCGTGCTGCTCGCCGGCCGCAAGCGGCT
The DNA here is from genome assembly GCF_008087345.1 of Nocardioides caldifontis. GTDB lineage: Bacteria > Actinomycetota > Actinomycetes > Propionibacteriales > Nocardioidaceae > Marmoricola_A > Marmoricola_A caldifontis. The sequence continues at coordinate 514,862 of NZ_ML701735.1, forward strand.
CACCGGCAGCCTGCGCCGTGACGTGCTCCGCTACGCCGCCGCCCGCCGGGCGCTCTACGACGCGGTGCGGGAGGTGACCGACGCGCCGTACGTCGTCGACGCGGGCCCGTCCGCGCCGCCGTTGGTGGCGCTGTCCCACGACCGGATGATCGACCTCCGGGTGCTCCACGTCGTGCGCGACGTCCGCACGCTGGCGGCTGCGGGGCCAGGCTCCCCCGGGCAGGTCGCGTCCCGCTGGGTCGCGCAGAACGCCGCCGTCGAGGTCGTCCGCCGGCGCGGGGTCCCGGTCGCCAGGCTGCGCCACGAGGAGCTGGACGCCGACCCCGCGCAGGCGCTGGCCGCCGTGCTCCCGGCGCTGGAGCTCCCGGACGCGCAGGACGGATCCCTCGGCGCCACGCCCGCGGCCCCCTGGCTCGACCACGTCGGCGCGGTCGACGAGCCCGGCAGCGCCACCGGCGCCACCGGCGCCGCTCGCCCGCTCGACCGCGGCGAGCTCCGCCGCGTCAACGCGGTCGCGCTCCCCCTGCTGCTCAAGTACGGCTACCCCAGGAGCTGGATGTGACGCACGATCCCGTGTCCGTGGTCATCGCCACGCGGAACCGCCCCGAGATGGTCCGGGAGGCGATCGAGGCGGTCCGGGTGCAGGACTACCCGGGCCCCGTCGAGGTCGTCCTCGTCTACGACCAGTCGGAGCCGGACCTGAGCCTGGGCACCGACGACCCGCACCGCTCCGTCCGGGTGATCGAGAACCAGCACTCGGCCGGGCTGGCCGGTGCCCGCAACACCGGCATCGAGGCCGCCACCGGCACCTACGTCGCCTTCTGCGACGACGACGACTACTGGCTGCCGACCAAGGTGTCGCGCCAGGTGGCACGGCTCTCGACGTCGCCGGACGCGGTCATGGTCACCTGCGGCATCCGCGTGGAGTACGACGGCGAGACGTTCGACCGGGTGCTCGAGCTCGACGAGGTGCCCTTCGAGGAGATGCTCCGCGACCGGCACACCGAGCTCCACCCGTCGACGTTCCTGATGCGCCGCCAGCCGCTGCTCGACCGTGTCGGGCTCGTCGACGAGGCGGTGCCGGGCGGGTTCGGCGAGGACTACGAGTTCCTGCTCCGCACCGCGAAGGACCAGCCGATCGCCAACGTGCGTGCGCCGCTCACCGTGGTGCGGTGGGGCAAGCAGTCATTCTTCTTCCGGCGCTGGGAGACCATGGCCGCAGGGCTGACCTGGCTCCTGGATCGCTACCCGGAGTTCGAGGGGTCGCGGCGCGGCTCGGCCCGTGTGAAGGGACAGATCGCCTTCGCGCAGAGCTCGATGGGCCACCGCAAGGACGGGCTCCGCTGGGCCGGCCGTGCTCTTCGCAGCAACCCGACCGAGCCCCGGGCCTTCCTCGCCGCCGCGGTGGCTGCGGGTGTGGTGAAGCCTGACCGGGTGATGGAGCTCCTGCACCACCGCGGCAAGGGGATCTGACCCTCGTCGCGCGACGGACACGGAGAAGGGCACCTGCGGCGCAGGTGCCCTTCTTCTTGTCAGAGCTGCAGGAAGACCCGCTGTCGCTCAGTAGGCCCCACGGCCGCTGACCACGGCCTTGAGGGTCTGGGCGCAGATCGCCACGTCACCGGCGAGGCTCCAGTTGTCCGCGTAGTAGGTGTCGAGCGCCGCGGCCTCCTGGAAGGTGAGGTCGGAGCGACCGCTGACCTGCCAGAGCCCGGTGATGCCCGGACGGACGGCGAGCCGACGGAGCGTGTCGGAGTCCATCGCCGCGATCTCCTCGGGGAGGTGCGGCCGCGGCCCGACGAGCGACATGTCGCCCTTGAGGACGTTGAGCAGCTGCGGCAGCTCGTCCAGCGAGGACTTGCGGAGGAAGGCCCCGACCCGGGTGATGCGCGGGTCGGACTTCATCTTGAAGAGCACCGAGTCGAACTCGTTGTCCTGCGTCAGCTTCTGCTTCTGCTCCTCGGCGTCCTGCACCATCGTCCGCATCTTGTAGACGGTGAAGGGCTTCCCGCCCCGCCCGACCCGGACCTGCTTGAACAGCGCCGGCCCGCGGCTGTCGAGCCGGACCGCGGCCACCATCGCGAGCAGCAGCGGCGCGAAGAACACCAGGAGCACCGCGGCCAGGACGCGGTCGGCGCCGGCCTTGATCGTGCGGACGACCGTCGAGGGGCGCGGCGGGCGGACGTCGAGGACGCCCAGCCGGTCGATGCTCCCCGGCGAGATCCGGTGCGGCGCCACCGACTCGGTCAGCCCGATGACCCCGATGTTGCAGTTGCTCGCCTCGAGGGCCCAGGTGAGCCGGCGGAAGGTGTCGCTGGTGATCCCCTCGCCACGGTGGACGACGACCAGGTCGGCGTGGAGCTTGCCGACGAGCCCGCGGGCGGACTCCAGCCCGGCGACCGTGGGGACGCCGAGGATCTCCTGCGGGGCCGAGTGGGCCGGCAGGTCCTGCTCGACGAGCATCCCGCCGACGACGTGCATCCGCGAGGTCCGGGCCCAGCTGGTGATCGCGGTGGCGACCGCCGCACGGTCACCGACCACGACGACGCGCACGGGGGCCTGGAGCCGCCAGCGCAGGCTCCGGCAGAGCACCGAGGTCGCGATGCCGGCACCGACGGCGGCGAAGGCCTGCGGCACCTCGTCGCTCGGGATCCCGGCGAAGCCGACCCCGGCCGCGACGGCGGTGAAGGGCAGCAGCGCGCTGCCGGCCACCGCGCGGAGCTGGTGGGTCAACGGTGTGGTCACGGCCCGGCCGCGGTAGTAGCTGCCGAGCACCCAGGCGGTCAGCACGAGCAGCGCCAGGTAGGGGCGCGGCGCGACGGCGAACGCCGCGGCGGCCCCGGCGGCGAACGCCGTGAAGACCTCGAGGTGGAGCCCCCACTCACGCAGCCACAGCGCGAACGGCCGGACGGTGGAGACACCCACCGTCTCGGGCTCGCCCGCCGCGACGACCGGCTCGAACGGAGGGGCGGAGAGGGTGGCCGTGCCGCCCTTGTCCACCGCGCCCAGCTGCCGGGGCACGACCCCCGGGATGGTGGTGCGGAGCCCCCCGGCGTCCACACCGTCGTCGGCGCGCGCGATGGCGCCTACCGCTGCTGTCCCGGCGGGGCTCCCCAGCCCCTGGTCCGTGACAGAAGCGTCACTGATACCGCCCTGCATGGCGCACTACCCCCCGGTATGCGTGAATCGTCCCCTGGTCTTGCCAACACCCAAGTCCCCCATGGGTTTGGTTGGCGTGGCCAGAATCTTCCCCCAACCCCCAAGCTGCTACAAGGTCCGACGCGGGAATCGGGACCTCCGACGCCGCCAGAAGGCCCTTTCCAGGACGAAGGTCCTGGAATCAGACACCGCGGACAGGCTGATCGAGCTCCCGTTGAGCCGCCCCTCGTGGCGCGCGGGTGCAGCCGGCCACGGAGGAAGCGGACCGACGATCGGTGTCATCCGGTGACACCGATCGTCGGTCCGCTCGCGAGCTCGCGGCCTGCGTCAGCCGTTGAACCGCGACTGCGTGATCTCGAGGCCGTCGTTGACCAGGCTCTCGACTGCGTCGGCGGCACGGTCGACCTGGAAGGGCAGCACCTTGCGCTCGGCCGCCGAGTAGTCGGAGAGCACGAAGTCGGCGACAGGCTGGCGCCCCGGGGGCCGGCCGACGCCGACGCGCACCCGGTAGTAGTCACCGGTGTCGAGGGCCGCGCGGACGGAGCGCAGCCCGTTGTGCCCGTTGTCGCCCCCGCCCCGCTTGACGCGCAGGGTGTCGAAGGGGATGTCGAGCTCGTCGTGGACCACGACGAGCCGCTCGACGGGCAGCTTGTAGAAGGTGAGCAGGGCCTTGAGCGGCCCGCCGCTCTCGTTCATGTACGAGCGGAGCTCGGCCAGGACGAGCCGGGGACCACCGGGGACGAGCCGCCCCTCGACGACGACGGCCCGCCCCGACTTGTGGTTGCGGAACCCCGACCCCATGCGGTCGGCGAGCTCCTCGACGACCTTGTGGCCGACGTTGTGGCGGTGACCCGCGTAGGTGGGGCCGGGGTTGCCCAGCCCCACCACGAGCCACGCGTCACCCTCGGTCACGCGGAGGGGTTCTCCTCGCCGGCCTCACCCGGCTCGCCGGCGACGGCCGACACGGTCTCCTCGCCGCTCTCCGGCTCCTCGCCGGCCTCGGCGACGGCGTCGCTCTCGGTCTCGACCTCGAGCTCGACGGCAGCGGTGACGTTGACGACCAGCGCCTCCTCGTCGACCTGCAGCGAGGTGCCCGACGGCAGGGTCAGGTCCTTCGCGAGGACCTGGGTGCCGGCCTCGGCGCCCTCCACCGAGACCTCGACGGACTCGGGGATGTGGGTGGCCTCGGCCTCGAGCGATATCGTGGCGTGCTCGATCGTGACGACCGTCTCCGGCGCGGCGTCGCCGACGGTGACCACCGGGACGTCGACGGTGACCTTCTCGCCACGACGGACGATCAGCAGGTCGACGTGCTCGAGCTCGCCGCGGACCGGGTGCCGCTGCACCTGCTTGGGCAGCGCGAGCTGCGTCTCGCCCTCGAGCTCGATGCTCAGCAGGGCGTTCGCGCCGCCGTGCTTGAGCGCCATCATCGTGTCGTGACCCGGGAGGGTCACGTGGACCGGGTCGGTGCCGTGGCCGTAGAGCACGGCGGGCACCTTGTGCGCCCGCCGGATCCGGCGCGCGGCACCCTTCCCGAACTCGTTGCGGGGCTCGGCCTGGAGCCTGGTCTCGGACATCGGGGGCTACTCCTCCTGGTCGTACTGCGTGGTCTGCGAGAGATCGCTGCGTCGCACGTCGGGAGGGGTCCGGCCCGCTGGGCGCGGCCTGACGCCGCGCTGGGGCGTGCGGCTGGAGGGCCGCACGGACAGCGTGACCGCGTCGATCACGGAGCGGGCCCGGAGGCCGGAGCCACCAGGTCTCCCTCGCCGAGGCAACCGCAGAATCCTAGCGGGGCCGCCCAGGCATTGCGAATCGGGCCGCTCCACCCGGAGCGGCCCGACCCGTCGCACGAGGATCAGGTGAGCGGGCACCCCAGGTTGTTGTCCCGGTCCAGCCGGGAAGCGAGCTCCAGCATCGTGCCACGGTTCTTCGAGGCGAACGCGGCGTTCACCGACTTCACGAGGGCCGGCCGGTCGAACTCACTGGGCTCGTAGCGGCGCCACGGGAACGCCAGGTGACCTGCGCCGTCGTCGTACGACGCGTTCAGGTAGGCCGCCACCGCGGCGCGGGCGAGGATCTTCGCCGCGCCGTCGAGCCCGCCGCCACCGCCGCCCTGGAGGGCCTGCAGCAGCGTCATGTTCTTGGTGCTCTTGTAGAGGGTCGCCTTGGCGAACTTGCTCCTCAGCTTGTCACCGGGCCCGGCTTCCTGCCAGCTGTCGTGGTGCTGCTGCACCTTCCAGTAGCCGGGTGTGCACCCTTCGGTGGTGCCTCCGTTCGTGGCGTTTGCCGCGGGAGCTGCGAACGCGATGGATGCCACCGCAGCGGACAAGGCGAGGCTGACAGGCTTCTTCACGGGACCCCCAAGTCACCAGTAGGAGTGCGGCCACCCGGCCGCACCAGACCTGATGCTTGGTCGGCTCTGTTGCACCGTCAAGGTCCCGCCTGCTTCGGGACCGTGTGAGGTGGCGCTCAGGCGTGGCCGTCGAACATGGAGGTGACCGAGCCGTCCTCGAAGACCTCCCGGATCGCCCGGCTGATCAGCGGGGCGATCGAGAGCACGGTCAGCTTGTCGAAGTGCCGGTCCGCGGGGATCGGAAGGGTGTTGGTCACCACGACCTCCAGGGCCCCACAGTTCTTGAGCCGGTCGACGGCCGGGTCGGAGAGGATCGCGTGGGTGGCCGCGATGACGACGCCGGCCGCACCCTCCTTCACCAGCGCCTCGGCGGCCTTGGTGATGGTGCCGCCGGTGTCGATCATGTCGTCGACCAGGATGCAGATCCGCCCCTCCACCTCGCCGACGACGCGGTTGGCGACCGACTCGTTGGGACGCGTCACGTCACGGGTCTTGTGGATGAACGCCAGCGGGGCGCCGCCAAGCCGGTTGGACCAGCGCTCGGCGACCTTGATACGACCCGCGTCCGGCGAGACGATCGCGAGCTGCTGGTCGCCGTACTTCTCCTTGACGAACTCGCTCAGCACCGGCATCGCCATCAGGTGGTCGACGGGACCGTCGAAGAACCCCTGGATCTGGTCGGTGTGCAGGTCGACGGCGATGAGCCGGTCGGCGCCCGCGGTCTTGAACAGGTCGGCCATCAGCCGGGCCGAGATCGGCTCGCGGCCTCGGTGCTTCTTGTCCTGGCGGGCATATCCGTAGAACGGCATGACCACGGTGATCCGCTTGGCCGAGGCCCGCTTGAGGGCGTCGACCATGATCAGGTGCTCCATGATCCACTCGTTCACCGGCGCGGTGTGGCTCTGCAGCACGAAGGCGTCCGAGCCTCGCACCGACTCCTGGAACCGCACGTAGATCTCGCTGTTCGCGAACTCGTACGCCGTCGTGGGGATCAGCGTGGTGCCCAGCAGCGACGCGACCTCCTCGGCGAGCTCCGGGTGTGCCCTTCCGGTGAAGACCATCAGGTTCTTCTCGGTGGTGCGCTTGATGCTGGTCACGCGTGAACTCCCTCGAGTGGTTCGCTGCCCTTGTCGATTGTCACCCAGGGCTGGTGATGGAACCCTCCTGGCCCGCTGCTCGGGACGCGGCCTCGGCGGCGGCGGTGCCCGCACGACGGCGGAAGACCCACCCCTCCATGGTGCGCTGCGGGCCGGCGGAGACCGCGAGCGCACCGGGAGGCACGTCCTCCCGGATCACCGAGCCGCCTCCGGTCACCGCGCCGTCGCCGATCGTCACGGGCGCCACGAAGGTGTTGTTCGACCCGGTCCGCGCGTGGCTGCCGACGGTCGTGCGGTGCTTCGCGACGCCGTCGTAGTTGGCGAAGATCGTGCCGGCGCCGATGTTGGTGCCCTCCCCGATCGAGGCGTCGCCGACGTACGACAGGTGCGGCACCTTGGCGCCCGGGCCCAGCGTGGAGTTCTTCACCTCGACGAAGGCGCCGACCTTGGCGCCCGCGGCGAGCTCCGCGCCCGGGCGGAGGTAGGAGAACGGCCCGACCGTCGCCTCCTCGCCCACCACGGCGCGCTCGCCGTGGGCGCGGACGACGCTCGCACCCCGCCCCACGCGTACGTCGCGCAGCGTGGTGTCGGGGCCGACGACCGCGTCCTCCTCGACCGTGGTGGCGCCGTGGAGCTGCACCCCGGGGAGCAGCGTGACGTCGGGCGCCAGCGTGACGGTGACGTCCACCCAGGTGCTCGCCGGGTCGACCACCGTGACGCCGTCGCGCATCCAGCGCTCGAGGGTGCGCCGGTTGAGCTGGGCGGCGAGGCCGGCGAGCTGGGCCCGGTCGTTGGCCCCCTCCGTCTGCGCGACGTCGTCGACCACGTGGGCACCCACGGTCGCGCCGTCAGCGCGGGCGATCGCGACGACGTCGGTGAGGTAGTACTCGCCCTTCGCGTTGTCGTTGCCGATCCGGCCGACCGCGCCGGCGAGGAACGCGCCGTCGAAGGCGTAGATCCCCGAGTTGATCTCGCGCACCGCCGCCTGCTCGGGCGTGGCGTCCTTCTCCTCGACGATCGCGGTGACCGAGCCGTCGGCGTCGCGGAGGACCCGGCCGTAGCCGAACGGGTCCGGGACCAGCCCGGTCAGCAGCGTCACCGCCCGACCGGCGGCCTCGTGGTCGCGGACCAGCCCGCGCAGGGTCTCGCCCTGCATCAGCGGGGTGTCGCCGGACATGACGACGACGGTGCCGCTGGTCGCGCCGGCCTCCCGCAGGGCGTCGAGCGCCACCCGGACGGCGTCGCCGGTGCCGTCCTGCTGCTCCTGCACCGCGAGCAGCGCGTCGGGGACCTGCTCCAGGACGTGCCGCCCGACCTGCTCGCGGCCGTGGCCCACGACCGCGACGACGTGGCGCGGGGCGACGGCGAGGGCGGCGTGGAGAACGTGACCGACCATCGAGCGGCCGCAGAGCTCGTGGAGGACCTTCATCCGCCGGCTCTTCATCCGGGTCCCGCTGCCTGCGGCGAGGACCACCACCGCCGTCGGTCCCTCGTGCGCGGGGGTCGAGGCGTTGTCCAGGCTCACGTGTTCTCCCGTCGAGGCTCGTGGATCAGCTCCCCGGGTAGGAGTCGAACCTACGTCGCTTTGTCCGCATTCAAAGTGCGGCGGGCCCTGCCGACAGACCAACCGGGGATGGCGGGGTCAGCCTAGGCGATCCGGCTGGTCGGGGTCGGCCCCGGCGTGGCCGCGCGGGCGACGACGAACACCCGGCGGAACGGCATGACGGTGCCGTGCGGCCCCGCCGGGTACGCCGCCCGCAACGACCTCCGCAGCTCCTCGGCGAACTCCGTGCGCAGCGGTTCCGGGAGCGCCTGGAGGGTGGGCCGGAGGCTCGTGCCGCTCACCCACCGGAAGACGGCGTCGTCGCCCTCGAGGACGTGGAGGTACGTCGTCTCCCAGGCGTCGACGGTGCAGCCGAGCCCCTGCAGCCGGTGCAGGTAGGTGGTCGCGTCGTGCGCCGCCGGGCCCCGTACGTCGGTCAGGTGGTCCGCGAACCGCGGGTCCGCCTGGAGCTCGTGGCGCAGCGTGTGGCTCGGCTCGCCGAAGTTCCCCGGCACCTGGAAGGCGAGCCAGCCTCCAGGCGCCAGGTGGCCGACGAGCGTGTCGAGCAGCTCGAGGTGGCCGGGCACCCACTGGAGGGCGGCGTTGGACACGACGACGTCCACCGGGGTCTCCGGGCGCCACGCGCGGAGGTCCGCCACCTCGTACGCCACCCCGGTGCTCCGGTCGGCCTCGGCGACCATCTCCGGCGAGGAGTCCACTCCGACCACCTCGGCGTCCGGCCAGCGGCTGCGCAGGGTCGCGGTGAGGACGCCGCTCCCGCAGCCGAGGTCCACGACGGTCCGTGGGGCCTCGGCGGCCACGCGGGACACCAGGTCGAAGTACGGACGCTCGCGCTGGCCGGCGTACTGCGCGTAGAGCGCGGGGTCCCAACGGTGGCTCATGACGGCACCTCCTGCTCCACCGTGCTCGCCAACTCTCTCGATGTCAAGATTCTTGACGGGGCGTATGCTTTCCGCCCATGGAGGACGAGGTCGACCGGCTGGTCGAGGCGTGGGGGCGGGAACGTCCCGACCTCGACCTGGCGCCGATGGAGGTGCTCAGCCGGGTGAGCCGCCTCGCCCACCATCTCGACGTCGCCCGGCGCGCGGCGTTCACCGACCACGGCATCGAGCCCTGGGAGTTCGACGTGCTCGCGGCCCTCCGGCGTGCCGGGGCGCCGTACCAGCTGAGCCCGGGGCGGCTCCTCCGGGAGACGCTGGTGACCAGCGGCACCATGACCAACCGCGTCGACCGCCTCGTGGCCCGCGCCCTCGTCGAGCGGCTCCCCGACCCCAGCGACCGCCGCGGCGTCCTCGTCCGGCTCACCGACCAGGGCCGTGCCACCGTCGACGGCGCCCTCGCCGCCCTGCTCGAGCTCGAACGCCCCCTGCTCGCCCCGCTCGCCGCCAAGGAACGCCAGCAGCTCGCCGCCCTCCTCCGCCGCCTCGCGCTCTCCGTCGAACGCCCCTGAGCCCGCCGGCCCCGTGCGTTTGGTGTCGAGCCGCCCCTCGCCCCCGGACCGCCGAGGACCGCCGCCAGCGGCGGCTCCCCTCACCACGAAGGGCGGCTCAACACCTCAGTCGGCGGCGTCGGCGGCCTCGAGCCACAGCTCCTCGAGGGCCTCGCGCTCGGCGACGACCTCGCGCAGCCGTACGTCGAGCTCGGCCAGCTTCTCGTAGTCGGTGGCGTGGGCCGCGAGCTCGGAGTGGAGAGCCTCCTCCTGCGCCTGGACCCGGGCGAGCTGCTTCTCGACGCGGGCCAGGGTCTTGCGCGCCTCGCGGCGGGTGGCGGCGTCGGAGCGGACGGGGGCCCGGGCGGACGACTCCGCGGGTACGGCGGCCGCGGCGCGCCGCTCCTCGAGGTACTGCTCGACGCCCCGCGGCAGCATCCGGACCGCCCCGTCCCCCATCAGCGCCCAGACGGTGTCGCAGGTGCGCTCGAGGAAGTACCGGTCGTGGGAGACGACGACGAGCGTGCCGGGCCAGCCGTCGAGGAAGTCCTCGAGGACGTTGAGCGTCTCGATGTCGAGGTCGTTGGTGGGCTCGTCGAGGAGCAGCACGTTGGGCTCGGACAGCAGCAGCCGGAGCAGCTGGAGCCGGCGCCGCTCGCCGCCGGAGAGGTCGCCGACGCGGGTGGTGAGCCGGTCACCGGTGAAGCCGAACCGCTCGAGCATCGAGGTGGCGGTCACCTCGCCGCCGGCCGTGCGGGTGACCCGCTTGATCTCCTCGACCGACGCGAGCACGCGGGTCTCGGGGTCGAGGTCGTCGACGGCCTGGGTGAGGTGCTCCAGCGCGACGGTGCGGCCGCGGCGTACGCGTCCCGCATCGGGCTGCAGGTCGCCCGAGAGCAGCCGGAGCAGCGAGGTCTTCCCCGCGCCGTTGACGCCGACCAGCCCCACGCGGTCACCGGGGCCGAGCCGCCAGGTCGCGCGCGAGAGCAGGAGCCGGTCGCCGCGCCGGAGGTCGACGTCCTCGACGTCGAGCACGTCCTTGCCGAGCCGCTGGGTCGCGAACTGCTGGAGCGCGAGCTGGTCCCTCGGCGGGGGCACGTCGTCGATCAGCGCGTTGGCGGCGTCGATGCGGAACTTCGGCTTCGACGTGCGGGCCGGGGCCCCGCGCCGCAGCCAGGCGAGCTCCTTGCGGACCAGGTTCTGCCGCCGTGACTCCGACGCGGCCGCCTGCCGCTGCCGCTCGGCCTTGGCGAGCACGAACGCCGCGTAGCCGCCGTCGTAGACGTCGACGGTCGCGTCGTGCACCTCCCAGGTCTCCTCGCACACGGCGTCGAGGAACCACCGGTCGTGGGTGACCACCACCAGCGCTGCCGTACGCCGGGACAGGTGCCGGGCCAGCCAGTCGACCGCCTCGACGTCGAGGTGGTTGGTGGGCTCGTCGAGGACCAGGAGGTCGTGGTCCTCGAGCAGCAGCCGCGCCAGGGAGCACCGCCGCCGCTCGCCGCCGGAGAGCCCCTCGACCCCCCGATCGAGCGGGATGCCGGCGAGAAGCACCTCGACGACCTCCCGGGTGGTCGGGTCGGCGGCCCACTCGTGCTCGGCCCGCTCGCCGAGGACCGCCTCGCGGACGGTGGCCGCGGCGTCGAGCTCGTCGCCCTGGGTGAGGTAGCCGAGGTGGAGGGTGCGGGCCCGCGAGACGCGGCCGGCGTCGGGCTCCTCCCGCCCTGCGAGGATCCGCAGCAGCGTGGTCTTGCCGTCGCCGTTGCGGCCGACGATCCCGACGCGCTGACCGGCACCCACCCCGAGGTTCACCTCGGCGAGGAGCGGGCGGATGCCGTAGGCCTTCGAGACCCGTTCGAGGTTGACCAGGTTGGCGCGGGCGGGCTGGGCCGGCTGGCTCACCGGTGGCCTCCCGTGACGCGGGCGCCCGGCACGGGACCCTTCACGACGATCGCGGGCCGGGTGCCCTGCTCGGACCGCAGCGTGCGGTCGACCTCCTCGGCGTGGACCGGCCCGTCGCAGAGGAAGACGGTGGTCGGGCCGCTGCCGCTGACCAGGGCGCCGAGGGCCGCTCCCTGGCGGCCGGCGCGCAGCAGGTGCAGCAGGTCGGGGCGGAGCGAGACGGCGGCCGGCTCGAGGTCGTTGACCAGGGCGGCGCCGAGCCGCACGGCGTCCCCCGCCCGCAGCGCGGCGAGCAGCTCGTCGGGCACCTCGGGGTCGGGAGCGGGGTCGTCCCCGTGCAGCCGGTCGAACTCGCGGTAGACCGCAGGGGTGGAGAGCCCGCCGGAGTCGGGCACGACGACCCACCAGTACTCGCCGCGGGTCATCACCGGGGTGACCACCTCACCACGTCCGCCGCCGAGCGCGGTGCCGCCGACGAGGCAGAAGGGGACGTCGCTGCCGAGGGTCGCGGCGAGCCCGAGCAGCTCCTCGCGCGGGGTGTGCAGCCCGAAGAGCACGTCGGCGCCGAGCAAGGCCGCGGCGGCGTCGGTGCTGCCGCCCGCCAGCCCGCCGGCCACCGGGATCCGCTTGTGCACGTGGAGCTCGACGGGGAGCTCGCGGCCGTGGTGGTCGCCGAGCGCCGCCACCGCGCGCAGGGCGAGGTTGGAGCCGTCGGTGGGCACCTCGGCCACGTCGACCCCCTCGCCGGAGACGGTGAGCACCGGCGAGCCGTCGGTGGCGCGGACCACCACCTCGTCGTACAGCCCGACGGCCTGGTAGACGGTGGCGAGCGGGTGGTAGCCGTCGTCGCGGACCGGGCCGACGCCCAGCGACAGGTTGATCTTGGCGGGTGACGACACCCGCACCTCGGCGCCGCTCACGCTGCGAGCCCCTCGGCGATCCGGGCGAAGTCGGTGATGTCGAGCTGCTCGCCACGGGTGGCGGGCGGCACCCCGGCGTGCTCGAGCGCGACCTCGACGGCCTCGACCGGGGCGAGCGCCCGGAGCGCGGCGCGGAGGGTCTTGCGGCGCTGGGCGAAGGCGGCGTCGACCACCGCGAAGACCTGCTCGCGGCCGGCGGTCGTGCGCGGCGGGTCGCGCCGCTCGAGGGCGACGAGCCCCGAGTCGACGTTGGGCGCGGGCCAGAAGACGTTGCGGCCGACCGCCCCTGCACGGCGTACGTCGGCGTACCAGGCGGCCTTCGCCGACGGCACGCCGTAGACGCGTGAGCCGGGGCGGGCGGCCAGTCGGTCGGCGACCTCGGACTGCACCATCACCAGCCCGTGGCGCAGGGAGGGCAGCAGGGCGAGGAGGTGGAGCAGCACGGGCACCGAGACGTTGTAGGGGAGGTTGGCGACGAGGGCGGTGGGCGGCGTCCCCGGGACCTCCGAGATGCGCATGGCGTCGCCCTCCACGAGGGTGAACCGGTCGGCGTGGCCGGGCGCGAACCGCTCGACGGTGGCCGGCAGCGCGGCGGCGAGCACGGGGTCGACCTCCACGGCAACGACGCTCCGGACGGCACCGAGCAGCGCCAGCGTCAGCGAGCCGAGCCCGGGGCCCACCTCGAGGACGACGTCGTCGGGGCCGACCCCGGACGCGCGCACGATGCGGCGGACCGTGTTGGGGTCGATGACGAAGTTCTGGCCCCGCTGCTTGGTGGGGCGGAGGTCGAGCGACGCCGCCAACGAGCGGACGTCCGCCGGCCCGAGAAGGTTCGGACCGGCGGACGTCGCGGGGTCGTGCGGATCGCTCTGGCTCATCTCCTCGGCGAGCCTACCGACGAGGCTCAGCGAGGCAGCCCGAGCACCGAGGCGCAGTGCGGCCAGGAGCCGTAGCCGCCGGTGGCGGCGCGGAGCCGCTCGGCGACGGCGATCTGCTGCTCACGGCTGTTCTCGCTGGGCAGCCCGGTGCCGCCGTAGGCCTGCCAGGTGCCCAGGTTGAACTGGAGCCCGCCGTAGTAGCCGTTGCCGGTGTTGATCGCCCAGTTGCCGCCGGACTCGCACTGCGCGAGGGAGTCCCACACGGTGCTGCCGCCGGCGAAGTTGGCGGTCTCGACGCGCTCCTTGGTGCCGACCGCGACGATCTCGTCGACCGGCTCGGTGACGTTGCCGACCGAGAGGACCTTGCGGCCGACCTCGTCGCCGTTCTCGAAGCGGAGGCGGTAGGTCACGTCGCGGCTGCCGCTGCGGCCGGGACGCACGACGCGCTCCTCGTCCTCGTACATCGAGTCGTCCTCGCGCGTGACGGTGTCGAACGAGATCGCCTCGTCGTCGACGGACCGCTTGACGACGCGGACCTTGGTGACGGTGATCTTGTCGCCGTCCTCGAGGAGGCGGCCGAGCCCGGGCTTGACGATGTCGTCGCGGTCGACCTTGACCTTCTGCATCTTCAGCGCCTGCGCCACGGTCAGCGCGGCGACGTTGCGCTTGACGGGCTCGGCGCCCGCGATGGCCAGGGTGAGCTTCTTCGGCGTCGCGATCGTCAGCGCCATGCCGTCGCGGGTGATGCCCGCGCTACGGCTGACCGACAGGTTCGCGGAGCCGAGCCGGATCCCGATCTGGTCGAGGGCCGTGGTCACGTCCGTGGCGGTGACCCAGTGCCGGCTCTTCTCGCCGTCGAGGTTCACGTCGAGCGGGCGCGCGAAGCGGACCGCGATGCGCGAGCCGTCCTCGACCTCGGTGTCGAGGGTCGGCGCGACGACGTCGTGCTCGCCGACCTCGACGCCCTGGTCCTCGAGGACCTCGGCGACGGTGCTGCCGTCGGTCTGCACCTCGCGGGCGGCGCCGTCGAGGGACAGCGTCACCGTGGTGCGGCCCAGCAGCTGGGTGGCCAGCACGCCGGCGACCAGCGCGAGCCCGAGGGCTGCGGCGGCGAAGGTGAACCAGCGGCGGCGGGACCGGCCGGTGCGGGTGGAGTCGGTGGGCGAGCCGTCAGGCTCGCCGGCTGGGTTGGTGAGGGGTGCGATGACCTGCACGCGTCTCCCATGGTCGTGCTCTCCGGGCCGTGGCGCGACAGCACGGGCCGCGACCGGGACCCGGCTGCGGTGCGTGAAGCTCCCATGTGTCGCCGAGGAAAACTGCTCCCACTCCCGGCGGACCCGACGACGCTAACGGCAGTCCCGGGACCTGTCGAATGCCGAGTCGCTGCATGTGGAGCCGTTTGAGGCCGTTTGACGGGCGGGTCTTCACACTTGAGGTGAGAGTTGTCACCGGACACGCCGGGACGGACGTCCTGGACCGGGCGGTGGACTAGAGCGGAGCCCGGTTCACGTTCCTCACCAAACCCCACCGAACGCCGCGAAGGTGTTCGCCTCGACCTGGCGGCAGAGCTCCTCGAGGTCGTCGCCCCGCTCCTCGGCCATCGCCCGCACGGTCAGCGGCACCAGGTAGGAGGCGTTGGGGCGCCCCCGGAACGGCACCGGGGTGAGGAACGGCGCGTCGGTCTCCACGAGGAGCCGGTCGGCGGGAGCGGCGACGAGCGCCTCCCGGAGGTACGCCGCGTTGCGGAACGTCACGGTGCCGGCGAAGGAGAGCCAGAACCCCCGGTCGAGGCACTCCCGGGCGAACGCCGCGTCGCCGGAGAAGCAGTGCATGACGACCCGCTCGGGCGCACCCTCGTCGTCGACCACCCGGAGCACGTCGTCGTGGGCGTCCCGGTCGTGGATCACCAGCGTCTTGCCGAGCCGCTTGGCGAGGTCGACGTGGAGCCGGAACGAGTGCTCCTGCGCGGCGCGCCCCTCCTCGCCGGTCCGGAAGTGGTCGAGCCCGGTCTCGCCGACCGCCCGCACCTGCGGCGCCTGCGCGAGCTGCTCGATCTCCGCCCAGGTCTCCTCGAAGGTGCCCTGGGCGGCGAGCCGGGGCGCCTCGTTGGGGTGCAGCGCCACCCCGGCGACGATCCGCTGGTGGGCGGCGGCCACCTCCACCGACCAGCGGGCGCTCTCCAGCTCGCAGCCGATCTGGACGATGCGCGGCACCCCGACCGTCGCAGCGGCGTCGAGCGCCTCGGCCGCGGTCAGCTCCTCGGTGCCGTCGAGGGTCATCTCGAGGTGGCAGTGGTTGTCGACCACGGGGTGCGGCAGCGGCTCGGGGGCGGGTGGGCGGGCGGTCACGTCGGCGGCTCCTCGGGAAGGACGGTGGGTGCGGACGGTCGGCGGTGGACGGCGTCGTACACCTCGCGGCGCGGGAGACCGGAGCGCTGCGCGACGGCCTTGATCGCCTCCTTGCGCGGGGTGCCGGCGGCCTCCTCCGCGGCGACGAGCGCCGCGACCTCCTCCGGCCCCGACGGTACGACGGAGGGGCCGGTGCGTCCGCCGACGACCAGCGTGACCTCGCCGCGGACCCCGTCGGCGGCCCAGGCGACGAGCTCGCCGAGCCCGCCGCGGACGACCTCCTCGTGGGTCTTGGTGAGCTCCCGGCACACCGCCGCCGGCCGCTCCTCCCCCAGCGCCTCCGCCATCGCCGCGAGGGCGGGCCCGGTGCGGTGCGGCGCCTCGAAGAAGACCATCGTCCGCGGCTCGTCGGCGAGCTCGGCGAGCCGGCGGGCCCGCTCTCCGGCCTTGCGCGGCAGGAACCCCTCGAACGTGAACCGGTCGACCGGCAGCCCGGACACCGCGAGGGCGGTGAGCACGGCGCTCGGCCCCGGCACGGCGGTGACCCGCACCCCGGCCTCGACGGCGGCGGCGACGAGCCGGTAGCCGGGGTCGGACACCGACGGCATCCCGGCGTCGGTGACCAGCACGACCCGCTGCCCCGCGGTGAGCGCCTCGAGCAGCCCCTGGGTGCGTGCGGCCTCGTTGCCCTCGAAGTAGGAGACGACCCGGCCGGTCAGCTCGACCCCGAGCTCGCCGGTGAGCCGCCGGAGCCGGCGGGTGTCCTCGGCGGCCACGACGTCGGCCCGGCCGAGCTCCTCGGCGAGCCGGGGCGGCGCGTCCGCCGGACGGCCGATGGGGGTGCCGGCGAGCACCAGGAGCCCCTCCTGCACGTCCGCGTCCCGCCTGTCCATGCCGGTCATTGTGTCGGGTCGCCTCTAGGCTGCACCGGGTGACGACGACGGAGGAGCCCGCCACCTCCCTGTCGGTCACGGCCGAGGGGCACCCCGTCCCCACGGCCCGCGAGCGGTTCCTCGAGGTGCGCACCGGCGACCCGTGGTGGGGGTGGAGCGTCACGCTGATGGTGACCGCGCTCGCCGGGTTCCTGCGGTTCTGGCGGCTCGGGACGCCGGCGGAGTTCGCCTTCGACGAGACGTACTACGCCAAGGATGGCTGGTCGCTGTGGGAGCACGGCTACGCCCGCAACTGGACCGACGGCGCGAACGAGGCGATCCTCGACGGCCGGATGCGGCCGGGGCTGCAGACCGACGACCCGACGATGGTCGTCCACCCGGAGCTGGGCAAGTGGCTGATCGGGGCCGGGGAGCAGCTGTTCGGGTTCGACCCCACCGGGTGGCGGGTGGCCAGCGCGGTGGTCGGCACGCTGATGGTGCTGGTCATGGTGCGGCTGGTCCGGCGGTTGACCGGGTCGACGCTGCTCGGCGCGGTCGCCGGGCTCCTGCTCTGCTTCGACGGGCTCCAGTTCACCCTCTCCCGGCTGGCGCTGCTCGACGTCTTCGTCGCGTTCTTCCTGCTCTGCGCGGTGGCCTGCCTGGTCGCGGACCGCGACTGGACGCGCGCCCGGATGGCCCGCGCGACGTGGTCCGGGGCGTGGGGGCCGGTCTCCGGCCTGTGGTGGCGGCCGTGGCGGCTGGCCGCCGGCGTGATGTTCGGGTGCGCGGTGTCGTGCAAGTGGAGCGCGTTGATCCCCCTCGCCGGGTTCGGGATCCTCGTCGTGCTCTGGGACAGCGGCGCCCGCCGCGCGCTGGGGGTGCGCACGGCGTTCCTGCGCTCCGCGGTCGTCGACGGGCTGCCCGCGTTCGGCTACCTGGTCGGCGTCGCGTTCCTCGTCTACGTCGCCTCCTGGGGCGGCTGGCTCGCGCACGCGGACGTCTACGAGGCCCGGCTCTCCGACAACGCCTACGGGCCGCCGTGGGGCGACTACGTCCGCACCGACCCCGACGGCTTCTTCCCCTCGCTGGTGCAGGGGCTGCGGAGCCTCTTCCACTACCACCAGGACATGTGGTCCTTCCACAGCTCCGGGCTGCTCGACGCCACCCACTCCTACCAGTCGAAGCCCCAGGGATGGCTGTTCATGCAGCGCCCGGTCGTCGTCGCCACCGAGGTCGACATCGCCCCCGGCACGCAGGGGTGCACGGCGCCGGCGGACAGCGACTGCATCCGCGAGATCGTCATGCTCGGCACGCCGGTGCTGTGGTGGGGCGGCGTCGTCGCGCTGCTGCACGCGGCGTACGCCTGGGTCGCGCGGCGCGACTGGAGGTACGGCGTCGCGATCGTCGGGCTGCTGACCACCTGGGTGCCGTTCTTCCGGTACGCCGACCGGCCGATCTTCTCCTTCTACGCGGTGACGATCCTGCCGTTCACGATCGTCGCGATCTCCCTGCTCCTCGGCCGGGTGCTCGGGCCGGCGTCCGGGCCACGGCGCCGGCGGGCGGTCGGCGCGACGGTGGTCGGCACGTTCGTGGTGCTGGTCGTGCTGCACTTCGCGTGGCTGTGGCCGGTGTACACCTTCGAACTGCTCACCACCCCGGACTGGCTCGACCGCATCTGGTTCCGCTCCTGGATCTGACGGGACCACCGGGCCCGCCCGGCCGCTCCCGGGACCAACGTCCGACCGCTCCCGGCGAGCAGTCCCGAGTTGTCCCGAAGCCGTCCCAATGCCTCGATTTCGGGGGGAACCGGCCGCAGAGTGGGGTGCACACGACGGGGACGACACCGAAGGAGGACAGCATGGAGCTGCGCGACTTCTACAAGATCCGGGCCGGGCTGAAGATGAACGCGCCCGCGGCTCCGGCTGCCGCCGTCGAGGCGATGGAGCGGACCCTCGCCGACGCGCTGGGCTCCAGCGCCTTCTTCCACACCGTCGAGGTCGACTCCACCGACGACCCGGACCGCCGGCTGATCGCGATGGTCGGCTTCGGCCCCTACCACAGCGAGAACGCGGTCGCCGCCGAGCTCGAGCGGCTCTGGGGCGAGCGGGTCCACTACACGCACTGGGAGGCGCACGCCCTCCTCGTCGAGAAGGACCAGGTCGAGCTCCAGGGCGGCACGCTGGTGAGCGAGAACGGCTACCACGTCACCGTCCACGTCGTCGCGCAACGGCTCGAGGCGCCGGTCGCCGTCGAGGCCCTTGCGCCCGCGCCGGCGGCGATCCCGGAGCAGCCGAAGCGGAGCCGCCGCGCCCGCGCCGGTGTCCTCCGCCGGATGTTCGCGCCGGTCGCGCTGGCCTGAGCGCCCAGTCGCGCCCTCCCAGCGCCCGTCACACCAGCGTGGCCAGCCACGGGTAGGCCACGAAGACCGTCGGCACCACCAGCAGCACCGCCGCGGCCGTGTAGAGCACTGCGGCCAGCAGCCGGTGCGACCGGTCGTCGGCGAGCAGCTCGACACGGCTGCGCAGCCCGGCGTCCGCCGTCGCCGGCACCCCGGCCCCGGTCCCCCGGCCCGGCACCGCGGCCGCACCCACCCGAGGCCCGTCCGCCAGCGTCACCAGCGCGCGGGCCAGCGGCACCGCGCCGTGCTGGCGACGCGCGGCCGCGTCGGCGAGCAGCTCGACGAGCAGCCGGACCTCCGCCAGCGCGCGGTCGCTGGAGACCACCCGCGGGAACGCCGAGTGCAGGACGGTGAACGCCTCCAGCACCAGGTCGTGCCGGGCGTGCAGGTGGGCGCGCTCGTGGGCGAGCACCGCGGCGAGCTGCTCCTCCGGCAGCCGCACTACCGCGCCCCGCGTGACCACGACCCGGCCGTGGAGGACGCCGGGCAGGCAGTACGCCACCGGCGTCTCGTCCTCGAGCACGAGGTGGTCGCCCTCGGGCGAGCCGAGCAGGTCGACGAGCCGCCGGTGCTCCCGGCGCAGCGCCCGCAGCCGGGTGCCGACCAGGTGGCCGCTGAGCAGCAGCCGCCCCACGACCACGACGGTCACCGCGAGGGCGAGCGCCGCCACCACCAGCTCGACGGGACCGCGTCCCTCCCCCAGCCCGGTCCCGGTGGAGAGCGCCAGGGTCGCGCCGGTCGCGGAGAGGACGGCAGCCAGGGCGACCGCCTGCCACAGCACGGTCGCCGCCCTCGGCGCCCGCCGGATCGCCGTACGCCGGGAGAGGAACGCGGGGACGGGACCCGCGAGCAGCAGCGCCAGGACCGCGAGGACCGCGGCGGCTGACGTCGGGCCCACCGGTCAGCGGTTCTCGAGCTCGGCGAGGGCCTCCCGCAGCGCCGCGCGCTCCTCCTCCGAGGCTTCGCCGACGAACGCGACCAACGCCGTGCGCCGGTCCTGCTCGCCGAACTCCGCCAGCGCCTCGCGCATCACGTCGGCGGTCATCGCGCCCCGCGACGACACCGCGGCGTAGACGTGGGCCCGCCCCTCCTTGCGGCGGCGGACCAGCGACTTCTTCGCCAGCCGGTCGAGCACGGTCATCACGGTCGTGTAGGCGATCTCGCGCTCGCCGGAGAGGGCGGCGTGCACGTCGCGGACCGACGACCAGGCCGGTGCGGCACCCCACAGGTGCTCCATGACGGCGCGCTCCAGCTCGCCCATCCGAGGTCTAAACACCATCCGGGAACCCTCCGACGACCATGGCCGGATCGTAACCCCCGGACCACCCTTTCACTACACGGCGTAGTACTACTACGCTGTGTCGTATTACTACGTACCGTAGTAGGTACCTACCGACCACGAGGGGCCCGCGTTGGACGTGCTCGACATCGCCCGGTGGCAGTTCGGGATCATCACCGTCTACCACTTCCTGTTCGTCCCGATCACCATCGGTCTCTCCGCGATCGTCGCGGGGTTCGAGACCGCCTGGGTGCGCACCCGCGACGAGCGGTGGCTCCGGCTGACGAAGTTCTTCGGCAAGCTCTTCCTGATCAACTTCGCGCTCGGCGTGGTGACCGGCATCGTCCAGGAGTTCCAGTTCGGGATGAACTGGAGCGACTACTCGCGGTTCGTCGGCGACGTCTTCGGCGCCCCGCTCGCCATCGAGGGGCTGCTCGCGTTCTTCCTCGAGTCCACCTTCCTCGGCCTCTGGATATTCGGGTGGGACAAGCTCCCCCGGGCGCTGCACGCGGCGACGATGTGGCTGGTCCACCTCGGCACCGTGCTCTCGGCGTACTTCATCCTCGCCGCGAACTCGTGGATGCAGAACCCGGTCGGCTACACCTTCAACCCCGACACCGGTCGTGCCGAGCTCGACGACTTCGTGGCGGTGCTGGTCAACAAGGTCCAGCTCGTCACCTTTCCGCACGTCCTGGCCGCCTGCTACCTCACCGGCGGCGCGTTCGTCCTCGGCGTCGCGATGTGGCTGATGCTGCGCAAGCGCAGCGACGAGGGCGACCGGCCGCTCTACCGGACCGCCGTGCGGGTCGGCGCCTGGGTGGTGCTCGTGGCCGGCCTCGGCGTGGCGGTGACCGGTGACGTGCAGGGCAAGATCATGACCGAGGTCCAGCCGATGAAGATGGCCGCGGCCGAGGCGCTCTACGAGACCGACGAGTCCTGCGCGCCCTTCTCGGTGTTCACGATCGGGACGCCCGACGGCAGGGAGGAGAAGTTCTCCGTCACCGTCCCCTGCCTGCTCTCCTTCCTCGGCACCGGCACCTTCGACGGCAAGGTCGAGGGGATCAACGACCTCCGGGAGAAGTACGTCGCGGAGTACGGGCAGGATCCGGGCGCGACGTACTTCAGCGCGGGCGACTACACCCCCGTCATCCCGGTCACCTACTGGTCGTTCCGGCTGATGATCGGGCTCGGCATGGCGGCCGCCGCCCTCGCCGCCGCGGTCCTCTGGGTGACGCGGAAGGGGCGCACGCCGGGGCACCGGGCGTGGGTGTGGGCGGCGGTCGCGCTGCCGCTGCTGCCGCTCGCCGCGAACTCGTTCGGCTGGATCTTCACCGAGATGGGCCGCCAGCCGTGGGCCGTCTACGGGCTGATGACGACCGAGCTCGCCGTCTCCCCCGGCGTGAGCGCCGGCGAGGCGATGACCTCGCTCGTCGCGCTGACCCTGGTCTACGCGGTGCTCGCCGTCGTCGAGCTGAAGCTGATGCTCACCTACATCCGCAAGGGCGCCGAGCCGTTCGCCGAGCCGCCCGACCCGAAGCTCGGCGCCGACAGCGACGAGCCCCTCACCTTCGCCTACTGACCACCCGGGAGACGACGACATGGAACTGACCACCGTCTGGTTCACGCTGATCGCGGTCCTCTGGGTCGGCTACTTCGTGCTGGAGGGGTTCGACTTCGGGGTCGGCATGCTGATGCCCGTCCTGGCCCGCAACGACCGGGAGCGCCGGGTCGTGATCAACACGATCGGCCCCGTCTGGGACGGCAACGAGGTGTGGGTGCTGGTCGCCGGCGGAGCGACCTTCGCCGCCTTCCCCGAGTGGTACGCCACGCTGTTCAGCGGCTTCTACCTGCCCCTGCTGCTCATCCTGCTCGCGCTGATCGTCCGCGGCGTCGCCTTCGAGTACCGCGCGAAGCGCGACGACGCGACCTGGCGCTCCCGGTGGGACCTCGCGATCATCGTCGGCTCCGCCGTCCCCGCGCTGCTGTGGGGCGTCGCGTTCGCCAACATCGTGCGCGGGGTGCCGATCGACGCCGACAAGGAGTACACCGGCTCGCTGCTGACCCTGCTCGACCCCTATGCACTGCTGGGCGGCGCGACGACGCTGCTGCTCTTCCTCACCCACGGCGCGATGTTCCTCGCGCTCAAGACCGACGGCGACATCCGGCACCGCGCCCGCGCCGCCGCGGTGAGGCTCGGCCTCGTGACCGCCGGTGTCGCCGTCGCCTTCCTGGCCTGGACGCAGCTCGAGGCCGGGGACGCCGGATCCGCGGTGCTGTTCCTCGTCGCGGCGGTCGCGCTGGTCGCCGGCGTCGCGGCGGCCCGTGCGGGTCGCGAGGGGTGGGCCTTCCTCGGCACGTTCCTGACCATCGGGCTGGCGGTGGCCGGGCTGTTCGCCGCGCTGTTCCCCGACGTGATGCCCACGACGCTGGCCGACGGCGTCTCGCTCACCACCACCAACGCCGCGGCGACGGACTACACGTTGACGATCATGACGTGGGTGGCGGCGGTCTTCACGCCGGTCGTGCTGATGTACCAGGGGTGGACCTACTGGGTGTTCCGCAAGCGGATCTCGGTGCACCACATCCCTGCGGACCGCCAGCCGGTCGACGCCTGAGATGAAGCCCGTCGACCCCCGCGTCCTCCCGCACCTCGCGCCGGCACGACGCTCCCTGACCGCCGTCGTCCTCACCCAGGTCGTCGGCGGGGTCCTGCTGGTCGGGCAGGCCTTCGCCGTCTCGGCGCTGCTCGTCGGGCTCCTCGAGGGCGCCCCGGGAGGTCGCTGGGAGGACGCGGTGGTCGCCGGCGCCTGGCTGGCCGCCGTCACCGTGGCACGGGCGGTCGTCGGCCTGGTCGGCGACGCGTTCTCCGCCCGGGCCGCCGCCGAGGTCGGGACGGCGATGCGTCGGAGGCTCCTCGAGGCGGTGACGTCGCTGAGCCACCTCGAGCTGTCCCGCCGCCGCTCCGGCGAGGTCGCGGTGCTCGCCACGCGAGGGATCACCGCCGTCGAGCCCTACCTGACCAAGTACCTCCCGACGCTGGTCGTCGCCGCCACGCTCCCGGCGATGACGGTCCTTGCGATCGCCACGCAGGACCTGCTCAGCGCGTTGATTGTCGTGCTGACAATTCCGCTGCTCCCGATCTTCGCGGTGCTCATCGGCAAGACGACGCAGGAGCGCGCGGACCGGCAGTGGCGGCTGCTCAGCCGGCTCTCGGGGCACTTCGTCGACGTCGTCCGCGGGCTGCCCACCCTGGTCGCCTACCGGCGGGGCGACCACCAGGCCGGCACGATCCGGACGATCACCCACCGCTACCGCGAGGCCACCAAGGAGACCTTGCGCTTGGGGTTCGCCTCCTCGGCCGCCCTGGAGCTGGTGGCCACGATCTCGGTGGCGCTCGTCGCGGTGAGCGTCGGGCTCCGGCTCTCGGGCGGCTCGATCGGGCTCACCACCGCCCTGGTGGTGCTCCTGCTCGCCCCGGAGGCCTACTGGCCCGTGCGGCGGGTGGGCGCGGAGTACCACGCCGCCGCCGAGGGCACTGCGACCTTCGAGGAGGTCGACCGGGTGCTGGCGGAGTGCGGTGAGCCGCACCCGGGCCGGGGAACCGTCCCGGCGCCGGACCCGGGGTTCGGCATCGGGCTCGAGGGGGTCGGCGTGCGCTACCCGGGCCGCACCGAGCCGGCGCTGCGCCCCTTCTCGGGCCGGGTCGCCGGCCACGGGGTCACCGCGGTGACCGGGCCCAGCGGCTGCGGGAAGTCGACGCTGCTCGCCCTCCTCGCCGGCGACCTGCGGCCGAGCACCGGCACGGTCCGTGTCGGCGAGGAGCCGCTCGACGGGTCCACCGGCTGGCGGGAGCAGGTCGCGTGGGTGCCGCAGCGTCCGTGGCTCCTCGCCGGCAGCGTCGCCGAGAACCTGCGGCTCGCCGACCCCACCGCCGACGACGCAGCGCTCTGGCGGGCGCTCGAGCGGGTCGGGCTCGGCGAGGTGGTCGCCGCGATGCCAGACGGGCTCGCGACCGTCGTCGGCGAGGACGGCGAGGGGCTGTCGGCCGGTCAGCGCGCCCGGGTCGCGCTCGCCCGTGCCGTGCTGGCCGTCGAGGCCGGGCGGCCGCTGGTGCTCCTCGACGAGCCGACCGCCCACCTGGACGCCGGCACCGAGGAGGTCATCCTCGGGACGCTGCGGTGGCTGGGCGACCGGGCCGCGGTCGTCGTGGTCGCCCACCGGGACGCCGTGGTGGCCGCCGCCGACCACGTCCTCGCGCTGCCCGCCCCGCCGCCGCGCCCGGCCCCGGCCGTCCGGCGTGCCCCACGTCCCGCACGCGCCACCGAGGGACGCCGGTCCGGTGCGGGTGCACCGGCCACGCCGCCCGTACGCCACGGAGCGCTGCTGGGCGTCGCGCTCGGCACCCTCGCATCGGCCTCCGGGGTGGCGCTCACCGCCACCGCGGGGTGGCTGATCGCCCGCGCCGCCGAGCACCCGCCGGTGCTGATGCTGATGGTGGCGATCGTCGGCGTGCGGACGTTCGGCCTCGCCCGGCCGGTCCTCCGCTACGCCGAGCGGCTGGTCTCCCACGACGCCGCGCTCGCCATGCTCGCCGAGCGCCGCGCCGAGGTCTTCGACGTCCTCGTCCCGCTGACGCCGGGGCGGCTGGGCCGCCGACGCGGTGAGCTCCTCGGCCACGTCGTCGACGACGTGGACGCGCTGCTCGACCACGAGCTCCGGGTGCGCGGGCCGGTGGCGACCGCGGTCTGCGTCGGGGCCCTCGCGACCGCGTTCGCGGCCTGGCAGCTGCCGGCGGCCGGAGCCGCCGTCGCAGCCGCCACCGCGGTCGGTGGCGTGCTCGCCTGGACGCTCGCGCGACGGGCGGCCCGCCGGGCCGAGCCCGCGTTCGTCCACCACCGCGGCCGGCTCTCCGCCCTGGTCGTCGAGCTCCTGCAGGGGGCCACCGACCTGCGGCTGTGGCAGGCCGTCGGGAGCCGGCTCGACGCGGTCGACGCCGAGAGCCACGCGGCGGCCCGGGCCCTGCGCCGCTCGACCGGCGGCGCCGCCGCCGGACGCGCCGCCGCGGTGCTCGCCGCCGGCGCCGGCGTGCTGGCCGTCGCCTGGTGGGGCGGCCGCGCGCTGTCCGTGGGCGAGGTCAGCGGCCCGATGCTCGCCCTGCTCCTCCTGCTCCCCCTCGCGCTGGCCGACGCGGTCGCGCCGCTGGCCGACGCCGGCGTGCTCTCGGTGCGCACCGCCGCGGCCTCGGAACGGCTGGCCCGGCTGCGGGAGCTGGCGCCGGCGGTCACCGACCCGGCACGGCCTGCAGAACCGTCCGGCGGGACCGTGGTCACCGCCGAGTCGGTCGCGGCGGGCTGGGGCGCCGACCCGGCGTTCACCGACCTCTCGTTCGCCCTCGCTCCGGGCGACCGGCTCGGTGTGGTGGGGCCCTCGGGGTGCGGCAAGTCGACGCTCGCGGCGCTCCTGATGCGGTTCCTCGCCCCGCGGTCGGGGCGGCTCGCGCTCGGCGGCGTGGCGACCGACGCCCTCCGGCTCGACGACGTGCGTGCGACCGTGGGGCTCGTCGACGACGATCCGCACGTCTTCGGCTCGACGCTGCGCGAGAACCTCCGGCTCGCCCGCCCCGGCGCCTGCGACGCCGAGCTCCTCACCGCGCTCGACGCGGCCTCGCTGGGCCCGTGGGTCGAGACGCTCCCCGACGGGCTCGACACCCTCCTCGGCGACGGCGGCGCGCACGTCTCGGGCGGGGAGCGCGCACGGCTGGGGCTGGCCCGGGCGCTGCTCGCCGACCGTCCGGTCCTGGTGCTCGACGAGCCGACCGCGCACCTCGACGCGGCGACCGCCGCCGACGTCGCGGAGACGATGCTCGCTACCGAGGGGCGCTCGATCGTGTGGATCACCCACGGCACGGTGGGGCTCGACCGGATGGACGCCGTGCTCGACCTCGGCGGGACCCCGGTCACGGTCCCGGAGCCGCTCTCCCCGGTGCACACCTGACCGCCCCCGCCACCGGTCGGGCGGATGCGGCAGGGTGGACCCATGCACTACGTCGGGGTCGACCTCGCCTGGGGCGAGCGCCGCCCCACCGGCATCGCGGTCCTCGACACCGAGGGGCGGCTGGTCCACGTCACCGCGGCCACCACCGACGAGGAGCTGCTCGCCGAGCTCGGGCCGCACACCACCGGCCCGTGCGTGGTCGCCATCGACGCCCCGCTGGTCGTGGTCAACGAGACGGGGAACCGGCCCTGCGAGGCGGCGCTCAACCGCGACTTCGCGCCGTTCGACGCGGGCGCCCACCCGTCCAACACCCGCAAGCCCGAGTTCCGGGACACTCCCCGCGGCGCACGGATCGCCGACGCCCTCGGGCTCGACCTCGACCCGGGCTCGACGTCGCTCCGGCGAGCCCTCGAGGTCTACCCGCACCCC
This sequence comes from Nocardioides caldifontis, assembly GCF_008087345.1. Classification (GTDB taxonomy): domain Bacteria; phylum Actinomycetota; class Actinomycetes; order Propionibacteriales; family Nocardioidaceae; genus Marmoricola_A; species Marmoricola_A caldifontis. The sequence goes on from NZ_ML701735.1 coordinate 541,484, forward strand.
GCGACGATCGCCCTGTTCCGGCTGGGGCGGACGCTGAAGTACAAGCACCGCACCGGCCGCACGCTCGCCGAGCTCACCTCGGAGCTCGGCCGGTTGGTCGGGCTCCTCGAGGGGCTCGCGGCCGCCCAGGTTCCGATGCACGTCACCGGCAACGCGCAGTGGCGGGCGCTCGTCGAGCAGGTGGAGAAGGCCACCCGCAAGAGCGACCTGCGCCGCGTCGAGGACCAGGTCGACGCGGTCCTGTGCGCCTACATCGCGCTGTTCGCCGCGCGCCGCCCGGACCTGGTCACCACCTACGGCGACCTGGCGACCGGCTACATCGTCACCCCGACGCTGCCCGAGGGGCACACCCCCACACCGCGCCCTCGCGCCGACCGGGCGGCGCCGGCCGCCGACCGCGCGGGGGTCGTCCGGCAGGCCGTGCAGGAGTACGCCGAGCTCCAGCCGGTGCTCCACGAGGCCACCAGCCGGTACGCCGGGCTGGTCACCTCGCTGCTCGACGACGCGGGCATCAACTACCTGAGCATCGACGCCCGCACCAAGAGCGTCGCCTCGTTCGCCGCCAAGGCCGGACGGGAGGAGGGTGGCGCGCCCCTCTTCGCGGACCCGCTCGTCGACATCACCGACCAGCTCGGGGTGCGGGTGATCACCTACCTGCAGCGCGACGTCGAGGCGGTCGCGGCGCTCCTCGGCGAGCAGCTCGTCGTGCTCGACGACCGCGACATGGGCCGCGAGACCGCCAGCGAGGGCAGGTTCGGCTACGCCAGCCGCCACCTCCTCGTCCGGCTCGACGACGCCCGGCTCGCCGCACCGTCGTACGCCGCGATCGGGGGTCGTGCGGCCCAGGTGCAGGTCCGGACCGTGCTCCAGCACGCGTGGGCGGAGTTCGAGCACGCCATCCGCTACAAGGGACGGGTCCCCGAGGAGCACGGTGCTGACCTCGAGCGACGGTTCACGTTGGCGGCCGGGCTGCTGGAGCTGGCCGACCGCGAGTTCTCGTTGATCCAGGAGCGGCTGCAGGGCGGCGGCGGACGGGCGACCGCCGACGCGGACACCACCGACCCCCGCATCGACGCGCAGGACCTCGCGCAGCTCCTCGCCGAGCGCCACCCCGACGCCGGCTGGTCGCGTCCCGACCACTACGAGTGGGTGGCCGGGCTGCTGCTCGAGCTCGCCGTGACCTCCCTGGACGAGCTCGGCGCGCTGCTCGACTCCGTGGACAGCGACGCGATCAACGAGCGGATGGGGTACCGCCAGCCGCCCACCGCCGTACGCCGGCTCGACGACGCGCTCCTCTGCCTGTACGGCGAGCGCTACATCGGGCTGCACGGCAACGCGCACCGGGTCGAGCTGCTCCGGACCCGGCTCGCCAAGCTCAGCGGCGACGGCTGAGCCGGAGCGTGGCGGTGGGCCGGCGGCTCACCAGGGCCGCACGGCGAAAAGCGGCATACCGCTTCTGACGATGGGCAAGTACCCGTACCTTAGTCCCGAAAGGGATGAAAAGGGCGGTACCTCGGGCGCCGCTCCCACACCTAGGAGACACACATGACCAAGCAACTGAGCCGTGCCCTCGTCACGGCCACCCTGGCCGCCGCCGTCCTCGGCGGCACCACCACGACGGCCCACGCGGACGTCGCCGACGGCTGTGAGGGCGTCGGCGCGGCGCTGACCGTCGCACAGGCCGAGGAGACCGCCGCGAAGCGGGCCTTCACCACCTTCACCCGCAGCCAGGCCCACGAGCAGGTCGCCCTCCTCAAGGCCACCGAGCGCCGCGAGGCCCGGGAGGCCGCGCGCGCGGAGCAGCGTGCCGCGCGCGAGGTCGCGAAGGGGCTCGACAAGAGCGCCCGCAAGGAAGCCCTCGCGGCGCTCAAGGAGGCCCGCCGGGTCGCCCGTCAGGAGGCGAAGGAGGCCCGCGAGGTCGCCAGGGCGGACCGGAAGGCGCTCAAGGCGCTGGTCAAGGCCGAGCGCAAGGAGCTGAAGGCTGCCTGGAAGGCCGCCGCCGAGAAGGCGGACGAGCTGGAGGCGCTCGCCGAGGAGTGCGCCGACGCGCCCGTGGTCACCGGCCCGTCCGACGACGCCCCTCAGGGCTGACCCGGACGCCGGGCCAGGTCAGCGGCCGGACGCGGCCACCCGGATCCCGAGTGCCACCAGCACCGAGCCGCTGACCGCCTCGAGCCGCCGTCGGACGGCGGGGCGGGCGAACCACGATCCGGCCCTGGCCACTCCCGCCGCGAGGGCGAGGTAGAGCACGGTCTCCAGCGCGACCTGCACCAGCGCCAGCCCGGCCGTGGTGAGGAACAGCGGCCGGTCCGACGGCACGAACTGCGGGTAGAACGCCATCATGAACACGGCCGCCTTCGGGTTGGCCAGCTGCACCGCGACGCCCTCGCCGAACGCCGACCACCACGCCCGCCGGTCGGGAGCGCCGGTGGCCGTGACGACCGGCTCGGCCGTACCCCTGCGGTGGCGCCAGGCCGCGAGCAGCGCCCGCCCGCCGAGGTAGAGCAGCACCGCGGCCCCGACCACCCGCAGGACCGTGTACGCGGTCTCGGAGGCGGCGACCAGCGCGGCGAACCCGGCGCCCGCGGCCAGCGCCCACAGGTAGAGCCCCAGCTCGAGGCCGAGCACCGTGGCCACCGCGCTGCGGAACCCGCGCAGCGCCGCGCGCCGCAGGATCAGCGCCATCGCCGGCCCGGGCGACGCCGAGATCAGGAACACCGCCACCACGAAGGCGACCGCCGACGACACGTCCATGAGCTCACCGTGGCACCGACGCGGCGACGCCGTCCAACGCATTTGGACCGGCCGGACCGGCCACGGCATGCATCAGTCGGGGGCGCCCGGGCATCCTCGGGGCCATGACCGACGAGCAGAGGGGCGTCGCCTTCCCGGCCTCGCCCGACGGGGGCCGCAGCACCTCCGAGGTGGGCCGGGCGGTGGTCGCGGACGCACTCCGCGAGGTCGACCCGGTCGGCGCGGGGCACGCGGCCGGGGAGACCAACTGGCGCACGGGGTACCTGGTCCACTTCCGGCGGCTCGTCGAGGCCGGGATGCAGTCCCGCGACGCCGCGCTGTCGGTCGCCGTGAACGGCGCCGACGCGCTGCACAGCAGGATGGTCGTGGCCACCGCGGACGGCGAGGAGCCGCTCGCCAGCTGGGCGGAGGGCGACGGCACCACAGAGCAAGGCGGACCGCTCGGCACCGTCGAGGTCGCCGGCACGGCGGAACCCGAGCGGGAGCTCTCGCTCCCCCTGCACGGCGAGCGGCTGCGCGGCGACGCGGTCCGCGCCCAGCTGGACCGGTGGGTCGAGAGCGGCGTGGCCGAGCCCAGCGCCGCCGAAGCCGTGCAGCAGGTCCTCGACCACCCGGAGTGGCTGCGGCTCGACGGGCGCACGGTCGCGGTCCTGGGCGCCGGTGCCGAGATGGGGCCACTGCAGGCATTGCTTCGCTGGGGAGCCCGGGTGGCCGCCGTCGACCTCGCGCGGCCGCAGGTCTGGGAGCGCGTCGTCAGCACGGCCCGGGAGTCGGCCGGCACGCTGCTGGTCCCGCTCCGCAAGGGCGGCACCGACCCGGTGCAGGACGCCGGCGCCGACCTCGTGCAGGAGGTGCCGACCATCGGCACCTGGCTGGAGGGGCTCGACGGCTCGCTGGTGCTGGGCAACTACGTCTACGCCGACGGCGCCGACAACGTCCGCGTCTCGGTGGCGGTCGACGCGCTGACCGGCCGGCTCCTCGACCGGCTCCCCGACCTGTCGCTCGCCTTCCTCGCCACCCCGACCGACGTGTTCGTGGTGCCGAAGGAGGCGGTGGACCACGCCACGCGCTGCTACGACTCCCGAGGGCCACGCTCGAAGCTGCTCGGCCGGCCGCTGCGCACGCTCAGCGGTGGGCGGCTGCTGCACCGCGCGTACGTCCGCGGCTCGGACCCGGGCGTCAACGACAGCCTCGTCCCGCAGCAGGGACCGAACTACGCGCTGGCCAAGCGGCTCCAGCGCTGGCGGGCGACGACCGCGCGTGCGGCGGGGACGACGGTGTCGATGAACGTCGCGCCGCCGACCCGGACCCGGTCGGTGGTGAAGAACCGGGCCCTGGCCGCGGCGTACGCCGGAGCCCACCGGTTCGGCGTCGAAGTCTTCGAGCCGGCGACCGCGAACGTCCTCATGGCGGCCCTGCTCGTCCACGACCTGCACACCGGCGGCGGCCCGCAGCACGACCACCCCTGGCAGGACGAGGCGCACGCGGCGGTCCACGGCGGGCTGTGGCGCACCGCCTACGCGCCGCGGAGCGCGCTCGGGCTCGCCGCGCTGCTGGGGTACGGCGCCGCCCGCGGCTGATCCGGTCAGCGACCGGCGAACACCTCGTCCACCGGACCGTCGACCGCGAGGAGGTCGACGGTGAACGCCAGGTCGTCACGGCGCCGCCCAGGGGCTGCAGCGAGACGACCACGCCGGTCACGACGTCCAGCGCGACGTCGTAGGCCTCCGGGTAGTCGGCCGTGTCGACGTGCGGGTTGCCCCGCTCGCCGTACTCCTCCTCGTCCGAGACGACCGACCACAGCAGCGGGCAGCAAGGGCACCGGGGGTCGTACCCCTCCGCCGCGCGGACCACCGCGCGCCACACCCCACGGCCGGCGACACGGTCCGCGCGCACCCGCTCGACCAGGGTCCACTCGCTGAGCTCGACCGGGTCGAGCATCGCCACCCAGGTGAAGTCGCCGTACATCGGGTCGTCGTAGTCGACGAGCACCCGGTCGGGCCGGTGCGCCACGAGCCCGTCCGGCCGTAGCGCCGGCACCACCTCGTGCGGCAGCCGCGATCGGGGCGGTTCCGGGACCTCGGAGCCGTCGTCGGCGGCGGACGCCACCACCGTCGAGGTGGTGTAGGGCAGCCCGTGCTCGTACGTCGTCCGCCCCGAGCCGTCCCGGACGAGCAGCTCACCGGGGCGCCGCACCCAGGCCTCGACCGTGCCCTCGTCGTCGGTGCGGGTGAAGTGCGCGGTCCGCCAGCGCCGCGGCGAGCTCCGCGCCAGCGCACGCCACGAGTCCTCGGTCGGCTCCACGGCACCATCATCTCGACGGGCGCCACCGGTTTCCCGGTTCAGTCGCCCCCGGGGCACCCGTCGAGCACACCGGTGGAGGCGCCGCCGTACGTCGGGAGCGGCGGGGCGTCACGGAGCGGGTCGGCAGCGCGGGCGCGGCCGAGGTTCCAGGCCAGCCAGTCGTCGTCGGCGGGGCTGCGCCCGGCGAGCACGCAGTGCTGCACGTCGTCGGGGAGGTCGGCGAACGCCGGCACCGCGTCGTCGGACAGGCCGCGGAGGTAGCCCCAGTCGATGCGGCCGGTCTCCGCGTAGCGGTCGAGGTTGTGCTCGGCGATCCAGGCGTCCGGGTTGACCGCGGCGAGCCCCAGCAGCCCGACCGATCCGCTCAGCAGCGCGAACCGCGCGAGCCACGCCCCCCGGAGCGTCACCCCGGCGACGAGGACGGCGAGGACCAGCAGCCCCAGCCACCCCTCGAAGACGTCGACGAGCAGCCGGAGCCGCGTGAACCCGTAGGCCTCCTGGTAGACGTGCATCCGGTGCAGTGCCGAGGCCACGACCACCAGCGTCTGGACGCAGAGCAGCCCGAGCGAGGCGCGCAGCCAGCTCCGGTCGGCGGCCGTCGCCACCGGCGCCTTGCGGGCCGCGGCCCAGATCACCAGGAGGGTCAGGGCGGTGGCGACGGTGAGCTGGCCGAACCCCTGGTGGACGTGCTCGGCGTAGGTGAGCCCCGTGGTGCGCCGGAGGTACTCGTGTCCGCCGAACACCACCGTCGCCTGGGCGACGAGGAACGTCGCGAAGACCGCGTTGACGACGAGGACCGGGGCCAGCCACTCGAACCGGTTGGACACCGGCCGGCGCCGGGTGTCGGCCCGGTCGACCTGCGGCGGGTTGAGGGCGAGGTACGCCGCAGCGAGCACCGTGCCGCCGACGGCGACCGCGACGAAGGTGCGAAGGATGAACGTGTCGACGGTGAGGTCGGGGAGCAGCGCGTCCACCCACTCGGCGACCAGCGCGTCGGCGGAGGCGAAGAGCGCCCCGAAGACGAGCAGCCCGAGGAGCGACCAGATCGCGGTCCGGAGCAGCGCCGCTCCCTGGCCGAGCCCGGTGAGCCGGGTCAGCGTGCGGCCGAGCCAGGGCAGCCCGCGCAGCCCCGCCAGCGGCCAGGCCACCCCGGTCAGCAGGAACCCCAGCAGGGTGCGGCCACGCGTCGCGCCGACCACGCAGAGCGCAGCGCCGGCCAGCACGCACAGCACGACGATCCAGTCCGCGTCGCGGAGCGCGGTGGTCGACGCCAGCCCGACGCACAGCACGGCGCAGGCCAGGGTGAACGGCTCGCGGCGCCGCGGGTTGGCGGCCAGCACGACCCCGCCCGCCGCGAGCAGCACGAGGAGCGTGCCGATCCCGCTGTCGCGGAAGGGCAGCAGCACCGCGGCCAGCACGCCTGCACCCACGGCGCCGAGGAGCACCCCGAGCCGGGCCGGCACCCCGCGGTCCGGCCAGAACCCACCGAACAGGTCGTCGAGCAGCGGCCGTGGCTGGACGGGCGCCGCGGGCCCGGTGGGCGGCGGGGACGCCGGGGCCGGCGCGGGCGGGGGTACGGCGGTCGGCAACGGTTCCTCCTGGCGGGTGGCGGGTCGGTCGGGCGGCTCGAGCGGCAGGTCGACCCGGACCCGGGCCCCCTCGGTCCCGGGCTCGGGGTCGGTGAAGCGGATGGTGCCGCCGTGCAGGTCGGTGACCCACCGGGCGATGGCGAGCCCGAGCCCGGTGCCCCCTCCCCCGTCGGCGCCGCTCAACGTGCCGAACGGCTCGAAGACCCGCTCCCGGTCGGCCTCCGGGACGCCCGGGCCCTGGTCGTGCACCTCGAGCAGGTAGCGGCGGTCCCGCTGTGCCGCCGCCACCGCGACGGTGCCGCCGGCCGGGCTGTGCCGGGACGCGTTGTCCAGCAGGTTGGCGACGAGCTGCCGCAGCCGCGCGGGGTCGGCGCGCACCACGAGGTCGGAGGGTTCGACGCGCAGGTCGAACTCCACCGCCCGGCCGAGCACCTGCGCCTCGGCCACCGCGTCGGCGAGCAGCGGCGCGAGCCGGACCGGCTCGGGGGTCAACGGCGCCTTGCCGGCGTCGACGCGGGCGAGGTCGAGGAGGTCCTCCACCAGCCGGCTCGCGCGCTCCGCCTGGGCCAGCGCCGACCGCAGCGAGTCCGGGTCGCGGGTGACGCCGTCGACGACGTTCTCGAGCACCGCGCACAGGGCCGCCAGCGGGGTGCGCAGCTCGTGGCTCACGTTGGCGACCAGCTCGCGCCGCTGCCGGTCGACGGTGGCGAGGTCGCGCGCCATCGTGTTGAACGCCCGTGCCAGCTCACCGACCTCGTCGCCGGAGGTGTCGCTGACGCGGACCGCGTAGTCGCCGGTCGCCATCCGGCGCGCGGCCTCCGTCATCTGGCGCAGCGGCGAGGTCATCCCCACCGCGAGCAGCTGCGTCACCGCCAGGGCCAGCGCCACCGTCACCGGGATGCTGAGCCAGACCGGGACACCGCCCGCGCGGCCGAGCGTCGCGACCCCCGAGGCGACCGCGACGCTGGCCGCGACGAGCAGCCCGAGCTTGACCTTGAGGGAGCCGACCCGGGCCAGGGGTTCGGTCGTCACGAGGCAGTCACCGTCCGGTCACCGTCCACCACGGTTGCCGGGCGCGGTCTCGAGGGCGTAGCCGACGCCGTGCACCGTCCGCACCACGTCCGGGCCGACCTTCGCGCGGAGCCCCTTCACGTGGCTGTCCACGGTGCGGGTCCCCGACGCCCCGGGCCACCCCCACACCTCGGCGAGCAGCCGCTCCCGGGTCACCACCGCGCCAGGCTCGCCCGCGAGGCAGACCAGGAGGTCGAACTCGGTCGGGGTCAGCCGCACCTCCTCGCCAGACCGCCAGACCCGGCGGGCCGCCACGTCGACGCGGAGCTCACCGAGCTCCAGCGGCCGCCGGCCGGCCAGCTCGGTCGCCCGGTCGACCCGGCGCAGCAGCGCCGCGACCCGGGCCACCAGCTCGCGCATGCGGAACGGCTTGGTGAGGTAGTCGTCGGCACCGACGCCAAGCCCCACCAACACGTCGGCCTCGTCCGCTCGCGCGGTCAGCATGAGGACGGGTACCGGCCGGTCGGCCTGGATCCGGCGGCAGACCTCGTGGCCGTCGAAGCCGGGGAGCATCACGTCGAGCACCACCAGGTCCGGCGTGTGCTCGGCGTGCGCCGCCACGGCTCCCGGCCCGTCCCACGCGCGCACCACGTCGTACGCCTCGGCCTCGAGCCGGTCGGCCACCGCCTGGTTGATCACCGGGTCGTCCTCGACGAGGAGGATGCGGCGGCGTGCGGAGGTCATGGTCGAAGGCTACGAGCGCGACCGGTCGGTTCCCGGGGACGACGTGTGGAGGTCTTGTGCAGATGACCCGCTGGGCCCGAGCGTTCCACGCTAGCCCGACGTCCGGCTGATGCCCTGACCTCAAGGGGCTATTGCTGGCCGCCTCAGATCCTCTTGACAGTGGAGGGAGCCGGGCGCGTCCCGAGCGCCCCTTCTCGGCGGGAGGCCCTCCATGGCCGGAGAACGAGTCCTCAGCGTCCTGGGCAAGGTGTCCACCGATCCCGACCTGCTGGCGGGGCAGCTCGACGAGCTGCACCCCACGCCCAGCGAGGTGGCACCGGTCTACCGCCAGGTCTTCCGGAGCTCCAAGCCCGCCGCCAAGCGGCTGGCCACCGCCTACGCCCGGACGCTGCCCTCGATCGACCAGCACCGCCAGCTCTTCCAGGCCGTCGCGCTGGACCGCGACGCCGAGCTGCGCCGGACACTCGTGAAGGGGTACCGGGACGCCGGCCAGGAACGCTGGGTCGTCCACGCGATCGGCCAGCTGCCGACCGCACACGCACGCACGTTGATGCGCGACCTCGTGCTCACGCCTTCTGGTAGAACGGACAAGAAGGCGCTCGAGGAGGTCTGGGACTACGTCGCAGAGCTGGGCGCCCAGATCCGCACCCCTGACGGACCGCTGGACGACGAGGGCGAGCCGGACACCGACGACGCCGTCGTCGAGTTCATCGAGGACGTCGTCGACGAGGTCAAGGAGGCGATCGAGAGCGTGGTCGACGCCGTCGTCAACGCCGCCCAGAGCCTCGCGGACGCGATCAGCGCGGTCGTCAGCTGGACGGTCGACAAGCTCACCAACCTGGCCCAGGCGCTGCTCAACGCCGGCAAGGGGATCTTCGACCTGCTCGAGGCGGCGCTCGTGCACGGCTACGACTTCGTGCGCCGGATGGTCGAGGCCATCCGCAACGTCGGCAAGGCGATGTTCCAGATCCTCGAGCAGGCGGTGCGGTTCGTCGGCGCCCAGCTGGCGACCGTGCTCCGGGCGATCGACAACCTGGGCCACCAGCTCAGCGAGCTCCTGTCCTGGCTCGCCACCCAGGTCGCCGACGTGGTGCGTCGCGTCGTCGACGCCCTGCTCTCCATCGGCAAGACGATCGGCAACCTGCTGCAGCAGGCGGCAGCGGCGCTCGGCACCGTGCTCCAGCAGGTGGTCGGAGCGCTGCTCGCCCTCGGCCGCCAGGTCGTCGACCTCGTGGTCGCGGCGGCCCAGCAGACGCTCACGCTGCTGCGCTCCGTGGTCAAGGCGATGATCGCGCTGGGACGGGCGGTGACCGAGGTGCTCAGCGCCGTGCTCAGCGGGGCCGCGCAGTTCTTCCGCGAGGTCGTCCGCGCCGTCGCCGAGATCGCGAGCGGGTTCATCGACCTGTGCCAGGTGATCGTCTCCGGTGCGGTGGCCCTGGCGCTCGCGGTCGCCAAGGCCCTGCTGGAGATCGGCAGGACCCTCGGCGAGCTGGTGGTCGAGCTGGCGAAGGCCGGCCTCAACGCCGTCAAGCGCGTCGTCGAGGCCGCGCTGGAGCTCGGCTACGCGGTGGTCCGGATCATCAAGGAGGTCGCCGGCCTGGTCGTCTCCGCGATCCGCGACGTCATCAAGGCGCTCGTCGCTGCGGGCAAGGCGCTGGTCGAGATCGCGCACTCCGTCGTCGCCTTCACCTACCGGAACGCCCGGCGCTTCGTCGAGGCCGCACTGGCGGCAGGGATCAAGGTGGCCCAGCTGCTCGAGGAGGCGGCCAAGGGCACCTACTTCCTCCTCAGGCGGATGATCACCGGCATCATCGACGCGGGCCGCAGGATCGCCGAGATCCTCGAATGGGCCGTCTCCCAGGCCGCCGCGGTCGTCGACGCCGTCCTGCGCGAGGCGGTGCTCGCGATCCGGTTCGTCCGCAAGTCGCTGGACGAGGCGCTCGACTGGGCGCTCAAGAAGGGCGCGGACCTCGTCGAGGCGATCGTGCGGATCGCCGAGGACATCGGCACCCGGCTGCGCGACGTCATCGACTGGGCGAAGGCCGCGGGCGCCAAGGCCCTTGAAGTGCTGGCCGACGTGTGGGTGCGGCTGAAGAACAGCGTCAGCTACCTGCTGACCTGGGTCGCCAAGGACCTGGTCCCCGGCCTGATCTCGGTGGTCAAGGGGCTGGTGAAGGCCGGGATCGCGATCGTCGAGATCGTCGCCTGGGCGGTCGGCAAGGCGCTCACCGCGGTCGTCGCCGTCCTCGAGGCGGCCCTCGCCGCGGGCGTCACGATGGTCGAGCTGCTCGCCGCCATCGCCCAGCAGCCGCAGAACGCAGGGGCCCTCTTCATCCAGGCGATGCGCGACCTCGGCAAGAGCGTCAAGGACATCCTCGAGCCGGCGTTCACCCTGAGCGACGCCGACAAGCGGCGCATCGTGCAGGCGCTCAAGGACGCCGGCGCTGGGGCCCAGGAGTGCCTCGACGGACTCCTGGAGATCTTCGGCGGAGCGGTGTTCACCGTCGTCGGGATCCTGCTCGAGGTGTTCGGGATCTTCCGTCCGCTCACCGACGGCGAGCGGCAGCGCGCCCGACTGGTCTACCAGGACACCCTGCCGCTCGACGACATCCAGGTCTTCGAGGGCTCCTTCATCTCGTGGGCCGCGGCCAACAACACCGGCAGCCCGACGGGTGTCGTGACGATGCGGATCATCCACTTCCCGGACAGCTACGACGACACCGATCCGGACCAGGAGGGCTGGCTGATCCACGAGCTCATGCACGTCTGGCAGGGCCAGCACACCGGGCCGGTCTACATGGCGCACGCGCTCCTCGGCCAGGCGACGGAGGGCTACGACTACGGCGGCACCGCGGCGCTCGACGCCCACGTCGACGAGGGGCTCTCGGCGTTCAACCCCGAGCAGCAGGGCGACATCATGCAGGACTACTACAAGCTGCTGAGGGCCGGTAGCGCCACCACGTCGTACGACCCCTACGTCGAGGAGGTACGAGCGGCGTGACCGGCCGGTCCCGCGGAGCCTGGGTGCTGGTCGCTCCTCCGGCCCTCGTCGAGCCGTTCGCCCCGCTCGTCGAGGCGCACGGCCGCGACCGCCCCGTGGTGGTCCACGAGCGCACGACGGTGCCCGACCCCGACGAGTGGCCGTCGCTGCTCGGTCCCGGTGCCGCCGGGGCGCTCCTCGTCGCGGACCGGCGCCGCTCCCCGCGCTCGGCGCTCCCCGGAGTCTTCGTGCGGGGTTCCGACGGGGCCGCCGTGCCCGTGGGCTGGGTGCCTGCCGGCGCCGGGGGCGTCGCGCAGCTCGTCGCCACCGCCCTCGCGGTGCGGCGGCGCACGGACACCGGCCCGCTGGCGGTGCTCGGCCAGCGCAGCGCCCGCTACCAACGGCTCTCGGAGCGGCTGGAGCACCACCTCCACAGCGCGCCGTCGGTCCGCTGGGGCGCCGAGCGGGTCACCCGCGAGGACCTCTGCACCGCGCTGGAGGCCGGGCTCGGCGCGGCGGTCTACCTCGGCCACGGCCGGCCGTCCGGCTGGGCGGCGTACCGGGGGCTCCGCGCCGCCCACCTCGCGGGGTTGGCCCGGCGACCGCTCGGCTGCGTGCTCTCGGTGACCTGCTGGACCGCGAGCCGCTGGCGCGTGGGCACCAGCTTCTCCGAGCAGCTCGTCCTCCAGGGCTCGGCGGCCGCCACCGTCGGGGCCACCCGACCGGTGGAGCACCTGGCCAGCACCCGCGTGGTCGTCGCGCTCGCCGCCGCCGTGCGGAGCGACCCGCCCGACGTGGCCACCCTGCTGCGCCGCACGTTGTTGGTCGGCGGGAAGCCCACCCCGGAGGCGCGCGACCTCCGGCTCTGCGGCGACCCGCTGGCGAGCCTGGCCGCCGAGCACGGGGCCACCGCGCGTGCCGCTGCGGTCTTCGCGCCCCCGCCCGACCTGCGCCCGCAGGACCGGCACCACCGCACCGAGGAGGTCGCCTGATGACCGGGACGACGCTGGAGCCCCTGACGAGCGAGGTCCGCGTGCTCGTGGCCGAGATCGCCGAGCTCCACCCCGACCAGATCGAGCCGGACACCCCCTTCGCCGAGGCCGACATCGACTCGCTTCTCGCGATGGAGATCGCCGTGCACGTCGAGTCCCGCTTCGACGTCCGGTTCGAGGACGCGGAGGTCAAGCAGGTGCAGACCGTCCGGCAGCTGGCGGAGCTGGTCGCCCGGGAACGGGCCCGGCAGCCGTGAGCGCCGCACGCCGGGCCGTCGTGACCGGGCTGGGCGCCGTGTCCCCCCTCGGCGCCGGCGTGGAGCGGACGTGGGACGCCGCGCTGACCGGCCGCTCGGGGGTCACGCGGCGCGAGGACGGCCGGCTCGTCGCGCAGGTCCCCGCAGAGGACGTCGCAGGGGTCCTGGCGCAGCCCCTGCGCGCCCCGGACGGGCGACCGTGCGTGGGACGGGCCGCCGGGCTCGCCGCGGCCGCGGTCCGCGAGGCCCTGGCCCGCGCGCGGCTGACTGCCGGTGGGACGGCCGCGCAGCCGGACCTGGTGGTCGGCACGACCATGGGCGAGCCGTCGTGGATCGACACGTGGCCCGCGGCGGAGGCCGCGCTCACGCCTCCGCCCCGCCACCGCGCGCAGGAGCTCCTGCAGGGCTCGCCGGACGGCCTCGCGGAGCAGGTCGCGACGCTCACAGGCGCCCGCGGCCGCGTGAGCGCGGTCGGCGGCGCGTGCGCGGCCGGGAACTACGCCCTGGCCCGGGCGCTCGACGAGATCCGCTCCGGGCGCAGCGACGTGGTGCTCGCCGTCGGGGTGGACGCGTTCAGCCGCACCGCCCTGTTGGGGTTCGCGAAGCTCGGGGCCCTCGCCGAGGACGGTTGCCGGCCCTTCGGCCGCGACCGCCAGGGGCTCGTGCTCGGCGAGGGCGCCGGCTGCCTCGTGGTCGAGTCCGCCGAGCACGCCGCGGCGCGCGGCGCCGAGCCGCTCGCCGAGCTCGCCGGGGCCGGGCTGTCGGCGGACGCCCACCACCCGACGACGCCCCGGCCCGACGGGGGCGGCGCCGCCCGGGCGCTGGGTGCCGCCCTCGACGACGCCGGGGTGGCGCCGGAGGAGGTCGCCTGGGTCAGCGCCCACGGCACCGGCACGCCCGCCAACGACCGGGTCGAGGTGCTCGCGCTGCGGACGGTGTTCGGCCCCTCCGGCGGACCGCCCGCGTCGTCGCTCAAGTCGCTCACCGGCCACGGGCTGGGTGCCGCGAGCGCCGTCGAGGCCGTCGTCGCGGTGCAGGCCCTGCGGACCGGTACCGCGCCGCCCACCTGGGGCGTCGGCGAGCAGGACCCCGACTGCGACTGGGACGTGCTCCTCGACGGGCCACGTCCGCTCGCCGGCGACGTGGTCGTCGACCAGGCCTACGCCTTCGGCGGCTGCAACGCCGTCACCGTGTTCCGGGGCGTCCGGTGAGCACGAGCGTCTGCGTCACCGGTGTGGCGGGGTTCGGCCCCGACGGCCACGGGCTCGACGTACGCGTGGGAGCGGTGGGCGACGAGCTGCTCGCCGCCTCGCTGACGATGCGGGGGCTCCGGCCGCTCGCGCGCACCGCGCGGCTGGCGATGGTCGCCGCCGCCCGGCTGGTCGCCCCTGGCGAGGACGGCGGCGACCGCGCCGCCGTCGTCCTCGGGTCGGCGTGGGCCTGCGTCGACCCGCTCGCCGAGTTCGTCGGCGTGGCCGCGCGCGAGGGCGCGGACCGGGTCTTCCCGATGGCGTTCCCCAACACCGTCGCCAGCGTGCACGCGGGGTACGTCGCCACGCTGCTCGGCCGGACCGGGCCCGTCGTCTCCCCCTGCGGCCGGCACGCCGGGCTCGAGGCGGTGGTCGAGGCCGTGTCGCTGCTGGAGCACGGGAGGGCCGACGACGTGCTGGCGGTCGGCGCCGAGACCCGCGGGCCGGTCGTCGACGCCGCGGCGTCAGGGTTGGGCGAGGGCGCCGCCGCGCTGCGCCTGTCCGGGGACCCGCAGGCGGCGCTGGCGGCGGTCACCGGGTGCTGGACGGCGCGCGACCTCGAGTCGCTCCCCCCGCACGCGTGCGAGGGGGTGGTGCGTCCCGTCGGCGAGCCGGTGCTCGGCGCGGCCACGGGCGCGCTGGCCGTCGCCCGGGCCGTCCGTGACGTCGCCGCCGGCGACGGGCCGGTGACCGTGGTCGGCGGCTGCGGTGTCCAGGGGGTGGCCGCGGTCCGCCTCGAGGGCCCGACGCGCGTCTAGGCTCACCGCGTGGCTGAGTACCAGGTGACCTTCTGGCGCGACCTCCCCTCCCTCGTCGTCGCCCGCGAGGGCGACCAGGTGACGAAGTCGCCGCTCGCTCCGCGGTTCCAGGAGGCGATCGACGAGGCCGCCATGCGGCTGGGGTCGACCGCCTCCGACGACTACCTCGCCGGCTGGCGCCGCAGCGACTGGACGCCGGCCGACGGCGACCCGACGCAGGTGCTCGACCGGGTGGTGGCCGCGCTGGAGGACGAGTGGCCCCCGTCCGCGGTGGCGGCGTACCTCGACTCCCTCGGCCCGGCGGAGCGGTCGTGAACCGGCTCGCGGCGCTGCTCGGGTCCGGCTCCCCGACGCTGCTCGACGGCGGGATGGGGACCCTTCTGCAGGAGCAGGGGCTCGACGACGGCGGGGCCGGCGAGCTGTGGAACGTCGACCGGCCCGACGTCATCCGTTCCGTCCACGAGGCGTACGCCCGCGCGGGAGCACGGCTCCTCACCACGAACACCTTCGGCGGCACCCGGCCGCGGCTGCAGATGCACGGCCTCGAGGACCGCGTCCACGAGCTCAACGAGGCGGCAGCCCGGATCGCCCGGTCGGTGGCCGACGAGCACGGGATCCTGGTGGCCGGCGACCTCGGCCCCACCGGGGAGCTGATGGCCCCGCTCGGCACGATGGACGCCGACCAGGCGACGGAGCTCTTCGCCGAGCAGCTCGCCGGGCTGCGTGACGGCGGCATCGACGTCGTGCTGATCGAGACGATGAGCGACCTCGCCGAGGTGCAGGCGGCCGTCGCGGCCGCGCGGCAAGTCGTCCCGGACGCCCCCGTCGTCGCCACCCTCAGCTTCGACACCAACCTGCGCACGATGATGGGCGTCCGCCCGGGCGACGCGGTCCGCGAGCTCGCGGCGGCCGGCGTCGACGCCGTCGGCGCCAACTGCGGCCGCGGCCCGGAGGAGATGGCCAGCATCGCCGCGGAGCTCGTCGAGGCCCGCGTCGACGGAGTGCTCGTCGTCGCGCAGTCCAACGCCGGGCTCCCGCAGGTCGTCGGCGACCACTTCGAGTACGACGCCACACCCGCGGACATGGCCTCGCACGCCCGGCTGCTCGCCGACCTCGGGATCGACCTCGTCGGCGCGTGCTGCGGCTCCACCCCCGCCCACCTCGAGGCGATGCGCGACGCCCTGGGGACCGCGGTGGGCCGGTCCGGCTGACCCGGCAGGTCCGGCCGGTCCGGCGGCTGCGCTGCTCAGTGCCGCCGCGGGCGGCGGGCCTCGCCCGGGAAGCCGGACCGGGTGTGCACACCAGGGCGTCCGGGCAGCGGCGGTGCCTCCGGCGAGACTGGCTCCACGTCCGGTCCGGCCATGCGGCGCGCCTAGGCGGGCCGTCCGCTGCGGGCCTCCCGCTTCGCGGCAGCCTCCTCGCGCCGCTCCACGAACCTGCGCGCCTGCTCGTCCAGCTCCGCGATCGCCGCGGCCAGCTCCTCCCGTGCGCGTTCGCCGTCCTCGTCGAGCCCCTCGAGCTCGAGCAACCGCCACTGCCGCACCAACGGCATCACGACGTCGTCGTGGTGGATCCGGAGGTCGTAGATGCCCGCCTTGGCCATCTGCACCGCCTTCCGGGTGAAGCCCGGGATGATCGCGCCCGGCATCTGGAACCCCATGACCTCGTCGGTGACCGCCCGCATCGTCTCCCCTGGCGCCAGCTGCAGCGCCGCCTCGACGATGTTGCGGTAGAAGATCATGTGCAGGTTCTCGTCCTTCGACACGCGGGTGAGCAACCGCTCCGCCACCGGGTCCTCGGTGACCTTGCCGGTGTTGCGGTGGGAGACCCGGGTGGCGAGCTCCTGGAAGGACACGTAGGCGCAGACGTTGAGCAGCGGCTTGTCACCGGAGTCGAACCCTGACTCCATCGTCTGCATCCGGGCCCGCTCCAGCTCGTCGGGGTCGACGCCGCGGGTCACCAGCAGGTAGTCCCGGATGCAGAACGCGTGGCGCCCCTCCTCGGCGGTCCACCGGTTCACCCACTCGCCCCACGCGCTCTCCCGGCCGAACGCCCGCTCGACCTCCCGGTGGTAGCTGGGGAGGTTGTCCTCGGTGAGGAGGTTCACCTCGAGCGCGGTGCGCGCGATCGGCGAGAGCGAGGACTGCTCCAGCGACCACGGCTCGCCCCCGAGCATCGAGAAGCTGCGCCCCTCGCTCCAGGGGACGTACTCGTGGGGCATCCAGTCCTGCGCGACCCGGAGGTGACGGTCGAGGTTCGCCTCGACGGTGGGTTCGAGCTCCTTCAGGAGCGCCGCGGTGTCCATACCCCGGCCTACCACTTCGACGGCGCCGGCGGTAGGGCGGCGGCCGACCCTCATCCGCCACCGGTGGGACGGCTACCGTGGGACCGGCCCACACCGGAGACTGGAGTCGCCGATGCCCTCTCGCTGGCGGACCCTGGCGGCGTCGTGCTGCGCTGCCGTGCTGCTCGCCGGGTGCAGCGGCGGCTCCGACGAAGCGGATGCCTCGCCGGAGACCCCCAGCGCCTCGTCCGCAACGCCGGGCGACGAGCCGTCCGGCTCGCCGGAGCCTCACACCGGGGGCGAGACCCCCTCCGCCTCTCCCACGCCTCCCCCACCGGCGGTCTCCGTGCTCGGCCTCGCGGAGCAGGAGCACCGGGGCGACCGGCTGCGGCTGGGCGCGGTCCGGGAGCAGACGGCGGCGTACACGTCGTACGACGTCACCTACCGCAGCCGCTCGACGACGCGGCGGGGCGAGGAGTCCTACCGGATCAGCGGGGTCCTCAACGTGCCGACGGGGCGCGGCCCCTTCCCCGCGGTGGTGCTCGCGCACGGCTACATCGACCCGGCCTACTACGAGCGCGGCCAGGGGATGACGCGGGAGCGCGGCTACCTCGCCGAGCGCGGCTACATCGCCTTCCACGTCGACTACCGCAACCACGCGGAGTCCGACGACGACCCACGGTTCCAGACCCGGATGCGGCTCGGCTACACCGCCGACGTGATCAACGCCGTGAAGGCGCTGCGGCTCTCGCGCGACGTGCCGGTCGCCGACGATCGGATCGCCCTGTTCGGCCGGTCGATGGGCGGTGGGGTGATCCTCAAGGCGCTCGTCGCCGAGCCGGGGCTGGTCCAGGCCGCCGCACCGTGGGCGTCGGTGTCGTCGATGGAGGCCGACAACTACCGCCAGTTCATCGCCCCCGACCCCGGCGACTCCGGGCTGCGCGACCAGCTCGCGAGGCTCCACGGCACGCCGGCCGAGAACCCCCGTTTCTGGCGGCAGAACTCCTCGCGTCCCTACTTCGACCGGATCACCGAGCCGGTGCTGATGGTCCACGGTCGCGACGACGACACCTGCCCGCCCCCCTGGGCCACCGCGACCCAGCGTGCGCTGGTGGCGGCCGGCGTCGACTCGCGGCTGGTCTGGTACGACGACGGCCACGCCTTCGGACCGGCGTTCCTGGCCGCGATGGACCGGACGGTGCGGTTCTTCGACCGGCACCTGGGCTGAGCGGGCTGCTCGCCCGTCGGCCGGCGCCGCTACCGTGCGGGCGTGGACGTCGCCCGCAGCATCGCCCTGTTCGTCCTGGCCGCGCTCGCCGAGATCGGCGGCGCCTGGCTCGTCTGGCAAGGGGTCCGGGAGCACCGCGGCTGGGTGTGGATCGGGCTCGGTGTGCTCGCCCTCGGCGCCTACGGCTTCGTCGCGACGCTCCAGCCGGACGCCCACTTCGGCCGCATCCTCGCGGCGTACGGCGGCGTCTTCGTCGCCGGCTCGCTGGCGTGGGGGATGGTCGTCGACGGCTTCCGTCCGGACCGGTACGACGTGCTCGGCGCCCTGGTCTGCCTCGCCGGCGTCGCCGTGATCATGTACGCCCCGCGCGGCGCCTGAGGGATCCCTCACGCCCGGGCGTGGGAGGTCGCGCTGGGACGGATGTGTTACGCATGATGCTGGAGGTACGAAGGGGGACAGCCATGCCCAACCCGAATCAACGGCCCGTCCGCCGGCGCCCGCTGCTGCTCGCGCTGGTGGGCAGCGGCGCCGCCCTGACCGGTGTCGGCGTCGCCGCGCGCACCGGGCTACTGCCCGAGGGCGACGGGGACGACCGTGCGGACGGGGTGCTGCGGCTCGCCGGCAGCGACCCGACGATGCCCGCCCTCGACCTGCCGCTGACCGACGACCTCCTGCAACCGCAGGGGACGCGGCAGTGGACGACCGGCCGGCTGGACACGACGACGTTCACGATGGTCGGCGCCACGTGGCGGCACGGCGAGGTCGAGCCGGTGGTGGAGGTGAGCACCCGGGTCGACGGCGCCTGGCAGTCCTGGCAGCCGCTGCCGCACGTCCACCTGCCCGTCGACGGCGCCGAGGCCGCGTCGGGGGCGGCCAGGGACGGCACCGACGTGGCCTGGACCGGTCCGGCGGACGGCGTGCGGGTGCGGGTGCGCGGCCAACGCCCCGCCGACCTCCAGCTGGTGCTGCTCCACCCCGAGCCCCTCCCCGCCGACACCGCGGTCGGAGCCGCCGGCACCTCCCGCGTCACCGCCGGCTCACGATCCCGCACGGACCCGCTCCGGCCCGAGTTCCTCGGCCGGCGCCACTGGGGCGCCAAGGAGCGGTGGCGCAACGGCGGGCCGTCGTACAACGCCACCATCAAGCAGGTGCACGTCCACCACACGGCGAACAGCAACAGCTACTCCCGCAAGGACGTCCCCGCGATGATCCGGGGGATGTACCGGTACCACACCAAGAGCCTCGGTTGGTCCGACATCGGGTACAACTTCCTCGTCGACAAGTTCGGCCGGATCTGGGTCGGCCGCGCGGGCGGGCCGCGGAAGGCCGTGCGCGGCGCCCACACCCTCGGGTTCAACGGGAAGTCGACCGGCGTCGCGGTGATCGGCAACTTCGAGACCGCCGTGCCGAGCAACCAGGTGCTCAACGCGCTCGCGCGGATCGCGGCGTGGAAGCTGCACATGTACGGACGGAACCCGCGCGGCCGCGTCCGGGTGGTCTCCGAGGGCAGCGACCGGTTCCGCGACGGCAGGCGCGTCGAGCTGCCCGTCATCGACGGGCACCGGGACACCAACCAGACGGCGTGCCCGGGAAAGCACCTCTACCACGCGCTGCCGAAGGTCCGGCGCCGCGCGAAGCGCCGGATCGCCCGGCTGGCGACGTAGCACCGACCGGGTGGCCGGCGCGTCAGCCGTGGCCCGTCTCCACCACGTCGAGGCTCCTGGTGGCGGTGGCCCGGCAGCGCTCGGCGTCGTGGACGTGGCCGGCCTCCCCGAAGAGCCGGCCCGCCTGCGCCAGCAGCTCCCGGGCCTCGTCGTCCCTGCCCTCGCCACGCGCCACGTGGGCGGCCGCCTCGAGCACGGCGCCGGTCCAGGCCGTGCCGTCCCAGTGGGCCGCCGACGATTCGGCGAGCGCGAGGTAGCGGCGCGCCCGGGGCAGGTCCCCTGCGTCCGCGCACGCCCGGGCGGCGGGCACCGCCAGCATCACGTCGCAGAACTGGCAGTGGTCCTGGTCCCCGATCGTCGCCTCGGCCCGGTCGAGCGCCGCGAGCGCCGTCGACGGGTGGGGGGCGGCGTCGATCAGCGAGCCGTAGATGCGCTGCAGCAGGTGCATGCTGATCACCGTCCACCGCGCCAGCGGGATCGCCTCCTCCAGCAGCTCTCGCGCCTCGACTGGCCGGCCCTGGCGCAGCCGCACCTCGGCCAGCCGCTGCAGGCTGTGCGCGTGCCCGGCCGGGGCGTCGATCTCGCGGTGCAGCGCCACCGCCTCGGCGAGCTCCCGCTCCGCGGTCGTCAGGTCGCCGTGGAGCAGCGCAGCCTCGCCGATCAACGCGGTCGCGAAGGCGATCCCTCGCAGCGCACCGGTCCGGCCGGCACGCCGCCGGAGCTCCTCCGCCTCGTCGATCACCTGCTCGTAGGGCATCGGCCCGTAGAGGAGGTACTCCGCGACGCAGAGGTGCGCGTCGAAGACGGTCACGGCGAGCCGCTCCCGCCCGTGCGTGCGGTGCATCTCCTGGCGGAACCGCTCGAACCACTCGCCCCGCTGGTGGGCCACCAGCCCCTGCAGCGCCACCAGGTCGACGAGCTGCCAGTTCTCCTCGGCGACGTCCAGCACGTCGAGCAGGTCGCGGGCGCTGCTGCTGATGTCCCAGGCGCCGTCGGTGTCCCCGCTGAACTGCGCCACGTAGCCGCGGGCCAGCATGATCGCGGCGTCCGCACGGTCACCCTCGGAGCCGAGCCCGGCGAGCGCCGACCGGGCCGTGTCGAGGTCGCCGGTGATGCAGGCGACGCGCGCCAGCCGCGCCCGCACCAGCCTGCGCGTGGTCCCTTCGGTGTGCGGCAGCGCCTGCTGGTACGCCGCCAGCGCGCCCGGGTCTCCCAGCGCCATCAGCAGGTCGCCCCGCCTCGCGAGCAAGTGGCCACGGTCCCCCGGACCCGCGTGGTCCACCACCGCGTCGACCAGGGCGAGCGCATCCCGGTAGGCCCCGAGCGCACCCGCGGTCTCCACCGCGCGGAGCACGAACGGCACCGCCTTGGCAGGGGTGCCCGCCAGCACGAGGTGGTGGGCGACCCGGACCGGCTCCGCCCCGGCGGCAGCCAGCCGCTCGGCGACCACGCGGCTCGCCGCCACGCGCTCGTGGGCGGCGAGCGAGTCCAGGACCGCCTCGCGCACCAGCGGGTGGCGGAACCGGTGCCCGCACTCCGTCGGCTCCACGACGAGGGACGCGGTGCTGATCTCCAGGTGGCGGTAGGCCTCCTCGTCCCCGCCGTCGGCGAGGAGCAGGAGCTCGTCGGTGGTGAACTCCGTCCCGAGCACGGCGAGCCTCGCCAACGTGGTCATCACCGCTGCGGGGAGGGACGGCAGCACCGCCTCCCGCCGCCCTTCGGCGCGGACCCGCGCGGCCTCCAGGGCGGCGAACGGGATCCCGCCGCTGACCCGCCACACCTCGTCCACGACCTCCTCGTCCAACCCCGGGAAGCCGGCCCCCACCAGCCGCCGGGTCGCCGCCTCGTCGAGAGGCTCGACGTCGAGGGTGCCGTCACGGCTCCGCCCCAGGTCGGCGAGGCTGACGCGCAGCTCGGGCCTGAGCGCGGGCCGGTGGGCCACCAGGACGAGCGCCCGCTCCTGTTCTGCACAACGTGACAAGAAATGGAGCAACCGGGCCGACGCGTCGTCGGCGTCGTGCACGTCGTCGACGACCAGCAGCAGGCCCCGCCCGGCCGCCGCCAGCCGGACGAGCTCCGCGGCAGCGACGAAGAGCCGCTGGTGGGCAGACTCGCCGTTCCAGCTCAGCTCCTTGCCGACGAGGGCCCGGTCCAGCTCCTCGCGGTAGGCGTCGTCGAGCCCGTCGAGGAGCGCCGGGTGCGCCCGACAGAGGTTGCGCAACGCGTCGAGCACGGGCGCGTAGGGCCACGACCACTCGACCGCGGACGCGTTGCCGCGGCAGGTCCGCCACCCCAGCCGGCGGGCGGCCGCCTCGGCGAGCCCGAGCAACGCACTCTTCCCCACGCCGGCCGGCCCGCGGAGCACGAGCGCGCCGCCCTGGCCGCGGTCGGCGGCGGCGAGCCTGGCGCGGATGCGGTCCCCGTCGCGACGGCGCCCCACCAGCCGCGTGCCTTCCTTCGCCCGCGCGCCCGCAGGAGCCTGGCTCGCCACCTGCGACGCGGTGCCGGTTGGAGGTGCGGGGTCGGGCACGGCCAGGGCGCGGAGCAGCCGCTGCCGCAGGGCCTCGACCTGCTGGCCGGGACCGGCCCCGAGCTCGCGGCTCATCGCCCGCTCCAGCCGCTCGAGCTGGCGGAGCGCGGCTCGCGGGTCGCCGCGGTCGATGTGACGCCGGGCGACCGCGAGCTGCGCCTCCTCGTCGGCCGGGTCGAGCTCGACGAGCTCCTCCCACCGCTCGGCGACCCGGAGCAGCTCCCGGTGCACCGTCTCCACCTGCGCCCGGGGCTCCTCGGTCCACGGTTCGTAGGGGTCCTCGGGGAGCAGCGGACCGCCGTACAGCTCGAGGGCCTGCGCCGCCAGCGCCGGGTCGTGGCCGGCCAGTGCCCTGCGGCCCGCGGAGAGGAACGTCCCGACGTCGACCTCGACGTCACGGTCGGGCAGCAGCCGCACCTGGTCCTGACGGAGGGTCACCGCGTCGTTCGCGCCGATGGCGCGGCGCGCGTAGTGGGCGGCCTTGTGCAGCCGGGGCACCGTCGACTCGACGGGCAGCCTCGGCCAGAGCGCCTCGAGGACCTGCTCGCGGTGGAGCCGGTGACCCGGCGCGAGGGCGAGGAGCTTGACCAGCGCCGTGGCCGGCCGCCGGACCCATGCCGACTCGGGGACACCCGTCTCCCCGACCGTGACCTGGAAGCCCCCGAGCAGCCGGATGCGAACGCTCACCGTCGTCGTCTCCCTCCGGGGAGCGACGTTACCGACCGCTCGCCCGGTTGTCAGGGGGCGAGGACGCCGACCGGGGTGGGCGGCGTGGACCGGTGCGGCAGCCCGTCCAGCCCGGCCAGGTGGTTCACCTCGTCGCTCATCGCGGAGCTGACCCAGCGCAGCAGCGCCTCGATCCGGGGCTGGTCCCAGTCGTAGCCGGCGATCGCCTCGGTGGCGGCGAAGAGCTGGGCGGAGAGCGCGAGCCGGGTGCCCTCGTAGGCCGCGCCCGCCGCGCGGGCCGATCCGCCGCCGAGGACGTCCAGGAGCGACGAGGCCAGCAGCTCGGCGTCCCGGAGCGCGTCGGTGATCCCGTGGGCGGTGATCGCGTCCTTGAAGTAGCCGGCGTCGCCGACCAGTGCCCATCCCGGCCCCCAGGACCGGCGCAGGAACCCCGGCTCCCCGCGCCACCCGTGCAGCCGCCCGTGCGGCCGTCCCGCGAGGACGTTCTCGGCCAGCCCCGGCGCGACGCGGCGGAGCAGCGTGGTGAACGCCGCCTCGGAGCCGGCGCGCCGCAGCCCCCGGAGCCGTTCGGCGGTGGTGGAGACGAAGACGCACGCGAGCCCGTCGCCGGTCGGGATGACGCCCGCGGCGGCGCGGTCGCCGTACGCCCACTCGTAGCCGTCCGCGGCCACCCCCTCGACGTAGCGGTAGAGCGTCGCGCCTCCGCGGACACCGCGTCGGAGGACGGCGGCACCTGCCCGGGCCGCGACCGTGGAGCGGAGCCCGTCGGCGCCGACGGTCAGCGCCGCCGGCAGCACGAGGCGACCCGACGGGCCCTGCGTCACGACCCCGCCGACGCGGCCGTGGCGGTCGCGGAGCAGGTCGAGGACCGTCACGCGGTGCAGCACGTGTGCGCCCGCGTCGGCGGCCGCGTCCACGAGCACCCGGTCCAGCAGGGCGCGCCGGGGCGCGTAGAGCGCGTCGACGCCGGCGGAGGGTCGGATCGTGACCGGCACGGTGCGGCCGTCGGCGTAGTGGAAGGTGGTGCGCCGCACCGCCGGCGTGCCGGCCGCGACCACGGCGGGCAGGAGGCCCCACCGCGACAGCTGCAGCACGCCGGCGCGCATCAGCGCGTGGGTGGAGGGCGTGTCGCTGCCGTACGCCGAGCGGTCGACCACTGCCACACGTGCCCCGGCACGGGCCAGCAGCATCGCGGTCGAGGCGCCGGCCACCCGGCCTCCGACCACCACCACGTCGTAGTGGCTCATCACGCCCTCCGTTCCCGAGGTGTCCGTCGTCCTGGTCAGTCGGTGACCACGTCGATGGCCACCGGCGTGGGGTTGGTGAGTGCGTCGTACACCGCGGAACGGCGGCGGGACTGCTCCACGAGGCGGCGCAGCGTCTCGGCATCGGCGTCGCCACGGACGTGCATGGTCACGCGGAGCTGCTCGTAGCCGTTGCGGACCCGGTCCTCGCCGAGCCCGAGGATGCCGAGCAGGTCGATGTCACCGGTGACGGTCGAGCGGACCTCGGTGAGCCGCACGCCGCGGGCCGCAGCGATGTTCACCAGCCCCGCGGTGAGGCAGGCGGCGATCGCGTGCAGCAGGTACTCCACCGGCGTCGGCCCCTCGTCCTGCCCCACCAGCACGGCGGGGTGGTCGGAGTCGACGGTCGTCACCTGCTTGTGCTGCTGCTCCTGCAGGGCGCCGTGGAAGCCGTGGACGGTCGTGCGGCTGTGCGTCCCGGAGACCCACCGGTTCTCGGCGCGGAACTGGAACTTCGCGATCTCCGGCTGCCCCTTGACGGCGTCGAGGGTGGCGAAGAGAGTCGCGACGTCGACGCCGTTGCGGGCCTCGTCGGAGCGGGTCGTGGTGGTTGCGGTCACGGGTGGATCCCTTCTGTGGTGGTGCCGCCGGCCGTTCCGGCGAGCTCGGTGAGGACGGGGTCGCGCCAGACGACGGCGGTGCCGTCGAGGACGGTGCGGCCCTCCTGGTCGGACACGCGAGTGGCGAGCGTGGTGACGGGCTTGTCGGTCCGCACACCGGTCACCTCGGCCCGCGCCGTGATGCGGTCGCCGGGCCGGACGGGTGCGAGGAACCGCCAGCGGACCTCGAGGAAGACGCTCCCCGGGCCGGGCAGCTGCTCGGCGACGAGCGCGTTGAGCAGGCCGGAGGTCACCCCGCCCTGAACGACGATGCCGCCGAACCGGCTGGCTGCCGCGAGCTCGCGGTCGTGGTGGAGCGGGTTGCGGTCGCCGGTGATCTCGGTGAACAGCACGATGTCCCGCTCGGTGACGTCCTTGCTCCGTTCGGCGACGTCGCCGATCCGTGGTGTGTCCATGGCCAGCACCCTGCAGCGGCACCCTTCCCCGGCACTTCCGCGCGGTGAAAGGGAGGTGGAAGCCGGGTGGAAGAGGTGCCCCGCACGGTGGGCCCACCGGCCGCCGTGCCCTGCGGCGGCCCCGCCACGGAGGTCCTCATGTCGGTCACCACGTCGACCGCCCCGGCCGGTGCCCTGCGCCCCGACCTGCGGGCCGGTGCCCTCGCGATGGCCCAGCTGCTGCCGGCCTTCGTGCCGTTCGGGCTCCTCGTCGGCGCCTCGGTCGCGGCGAGCGCGGACCCGCTGTCGGCCTGGCTGGGCACGTGGGCGATCTACGGCGGCGCGGCGCACGTGGCCGTGCTCGAGGTGCTCCGCCAGGGATCCGGGTGGGTCGCGGCCGCGGTCGTCGGCCTCCTGGTGAACCTGCGGCTCGGTGCCTACGCGGTCTCGATGGTGCCGCAGTGGCGGGACGCGCCGCTGCGCCGGCGGCTCGCGGCTGCCGTCATGCTCACCGACGCCCCCTGGGCGCTCGCGCGCGGGCGGGCGGTCGGCGACGAGGGGTCCGGGCCACGGGGCACCCAGGGGTACTACCTCGGTGCGGCGGTGACCCTCTTCGTCGCCTGGCCGGTCCTGGTGACGACCGGGATGCTCGTGGGCGACCTGGTCAGCTCCCTGCCGGTGGCGACGCTCCTGGTGCCGCTGACCCTCGGCGGCGTCGTCGCCCCGCAGCTCGCCGACCGGCCGACGGCGGCTGCCGCCACGGCGGCTGCGCTCGTCGCCGCGGGCACGACGGGCTGGGACCCGGGGCTGGCGGCGGTGCTGTGCGCCGTCGTCGGGGTCGCGGTGCTCGCCGCGTTCACCGTCCGGGCCGTGCTCGCCCACCGGGACCCGGAGGTCGCCGCGCCGGCGCTGCTGGCCGTGGCCTGCCTGGGGCTGACGCTGCTCGTCGCGGTCCGCGGCCACCCGGTGGTCGCGGCGGTCGCCGCCGGGGCCGGGCTGTACGTCGTGGTGGCGCCCCCCTGGTTCTAGGCCCCCGATCCGCCCCGGCCCCTCAGCGCAGCGACGAAGCGACCACCGACACCGCAGTGAAGTGCGTGGCGAACGCGACCACGGTCAGCAGGTGGAAGACCTCGTGGAAGCCGAACCACGTGGGGAACGGGTCGGGGCGGCGGAACCCGTAGACCACCCCGCCGACCGTGTACAGCAGCCCACCGACCACGATCAGTGCCAGCACGGTGGCGCCGCCGCCGGCGTGGAAGTCGTCGACGAAGAACACCGAGGCCCAGCCGAGGGCGATGTAGAGCGGCGTGTAGAGCCACCGCGGGGCGTCGGTCCACAGCACGCGGAACGCCGCACCGAGCAGCGCACCTCCCCACGCCACGCCCAGCATCACCGCCTGCTGCCGCCCCTCGAGGAGCAGCAGCGTGAACGGCGTGTAGGTGCCGGCGATGAGCAGGAAGATGCTGGCGTGGTCGAGCCGGCGCAGCAGCAGCCCGGTGCCGACCGACCAGCGCCCCCGGTGCAGGGCGGCGGAGACGCTGAACAGCAGCAAGGCAGTGGCGGCGAAGACCGCGGAGCCGACCCGCGCCGCGCCCGGGGGCGAGACCACCACGAGTGCCAGCCCGGCGGCGAGGGTGACCGGGGCGACGGCGGCGTGCAGCCAGCCGCGCAGCCGGGGCTTGACCTCCTCGACGACCTGCTGGGCGCGCTCCGAGACCTGGTGCGCCTTGCCGGCGATCTGCCCCGCGAGCTGCTCGGCGGCGGTGGTCGCGGTGGTGCCGGGGGTGCGTTCGGTCATCGGGGTCCTTCGGGCCGTGGTGGGGCCCGTCCGGACCCAGCGGTCGACGGGCTCCTCCACGGGGCGGGTCGACGGGTGCAGTGTGCCCACCGGAGGACGCCCGAACCGTCGAGGCCGGCCCGTTTCCGGAGGCCGCCAGTGTCGAGCGACGAAGGTTAGCCTTACCATGCGGCACAGCCAATGCCACCGAACCCGTCGAGGAGCGCCCATGCGCCGCCGTCTGCTCGCCCCGCTCGTGCTCACCGGGTCGATGGCCCTCGCCACGGCGGGTTGCGGCGTCTTCGGCGCCGAGGCAGACGCCGACATCCACGTGTACTCCGCACGCCACTACGACCTGGAGGAGGCCTTCGAGGACTTCACCGACGAGACCGGGCTCGAGGTCGAGTTCCTGTACGGTGACGACGCCGAGCTGCTCGAGCGGTTGAAGTCGGAGGGCGAGGACACTCCGGCGGACGTCTTCATGACCGTCGACGCCGGGATGCTGTGGAACGCGGCCGAGCAGGGCGTGCTCGCGCCCATGGACTCGACCGTGCTCGACGAGGCCGTGCCGGAGGACCTGCGCGACCCCGACGGCCGGTGGGTGGGGCTGGCCATGCGGGCCCGGACCGTGATGTACGACCCCGAGGCGGTCGACCCCTCGGAGTTCGACCCGGTCGACACCTACGCCGGCCTGGGGGACCCGAAGTGGAAGGGGCGGCTCTGCATGCGCGACGAGACCGCGTCCTACACCCAGTCCCTCGTCGCCAGCCTCATCGACCTGCACGGCCGGGACCGTGCGCTGAGGATCGTGCGGAGCTGGGTGGCGAACGACGTGCAGGTCCTGAGCAACGACATCGAGCTGCTGGAGACCATCGACGCCGGCGGCTGCGAGGTCGGCATCACCAACCACTACTACCTGGCCCGGATGCTCGAGGAGGACCCCGACCTCGGAGTCGCGCCCTACTGGGCGAGCCAGGACGGCGAGGGGACCCACGTCAACATCTCCGGCGCCGGTGTGGTCGAGGGCTCTGACGCGGCAGAGGACGCGCAGGAGCTCATCGAGTGGCTCGCGACCGACGGGCAGAGCGACTTCGTCGACGGCAACCACGAGTTCCCGGTCAACCCCGACGTCGAGCCCGACGAGCTGATCGCGGGGTTCGGCACCTTCAAGAGGATGTCGGTCGACGCCGCGGCGTACGGCTCCCTCAACGCCGAGGCCGTCGCGGTCCTCGACGAAGCCGGCTACCGGTGAGCGCGCCCGGCTCCCATGGCTGAGCTCCTCACGGAGCCGGTCCCGGCACCGCGGCGCAAGGCTCCGGGGTCGGGCCGCCGTGGCTGGTCCCTGGTGGTCCTGGCGGTCGGCGCCTTCGTGGCCAGCCCGGTCCTCGCGGTGACCGTCCGCGCGCTGAGCCAGGGCGGGCTGGACCTCCCCGGCGGCATCGGCCGCATGGTGCTGACGACCTTCGGGCTCCTGCTCGGCGTCGCGGTGGGCACGGGCGCGCTCGGCACCGGGCTGGCCTGGCTCGTCACCGCCTACGAGTTCCCAGGACGGAGGCTCCTCGAGGTGCTGCTGGTCCTGCCGATGGCGATGCCCGCCTACATCCTCGGGTTCGTCTTCCTCTCGACCTTCGACTTCGCCGGGCCGGTGCAGACGGCGCTGCGGGCCCAGCTGGGCGACGGGTTCGGCCCCCTGCCGGTGCGCTCCCTGGCTGGGGCGGTCGCCGTCATGACGCTCACCCTCTACCCGTACGTCTACCTGACCGTGCGGGCCGCGTTCTCCGAGCTCGCCCCGTCGGCGTACGACGCGGCACGCACGCTCGGCGCCTCCCGCCGGCGGGCGTTCCGCACCGTGCTGCTGCCGCTCGCGCGACCGTCGCTGGCCGCCGGCCTGGCCCTGGTGATGATGGAGACGCTCACCGACTTCGCCACCGTGCAGTACTTCAACGTCCGGACGGTGTCCGTCGGGGTCTACCTGGCCTGGAAGGGAAGCTTCGACATCGGGTCGGCGATCTCGGTCTCCGTCCTCGTGCTGCTTTTCGCGATCGGCGTGCTGGCCCTGGAGCGGACGTTCCGCGGCCGCGCCCGCTACGCCCAGCGCGGCGGTGCGGGGCGTGGCCTGGGAAGACGACGGCTGGCGGGGAGCCGGGGGTGGAGCGCCACCGCGGCGGCGGGAGCCGTGGTCGCCGCGGCCTTCGTGCTTCCGGTCGCCAGGCTGGCGACGTGGGCGGTCGAGGCCGCCCGGGAGGACGGGGTGCTGACCGACGAGCGGTTCGGTGAGCACCTGTCCAACAGCGCCGCCGTCGCCGCCGTCGCGGCGGCCGCGTGCGTGGTGGTCGCCCTGACGATGGCGCACGCCGAACGGCTCGGCGGCGGCCGTCTGGTCTCCGGGGCGGCCCAGCTGACGATGGTGGGCTATGCCGTGCCGGGGGCGGTGATCGGCATCGGGGTGCTCGCCGCCTTCCAGGGGCTGGACCGGCTGCTGGAGCTCCTGGGGGTCGACGGCGGCACGGGGCTCCTCGCGACCGGGTCGGTGCTGGGCATCCTCGTCGCCTACGTCGTGCGGTTCAC
This sequence comes from Nocardioides caldifontis, assembly GCF_008087345.1. Lineage (GTDB taxonomy): Bacteria > Actinomycetota > Actinomycetes > Propionibacteriales > Nocardioidaceae > Marmoricola_A > Marmoricola_A caldifontis. The sequence goes on from NZ_ML701735.1 coordinate 571,159, forward strand.
CGGCCCGGCGTACCAGGCCGTCGATGCCAGCTTCTCCCGCGTGCCGCTCTCGGTGACCTCGTCAGCGCTCACGCTCGGCGCCGGACCGCTCCGGGTCCTGACCCGGGTGCACCTCCCCCTCGTGCGGTCGGGCGCGGCCGTGGCTGCCACGCTGGTCCTCGTGGATGCGGTCAAGGAGCTCCCCCTCGTGCTGCTGCTCCGCCCGTTCGGGTTCACGACGCTGTCGGTCTGGGTGTTCGAGCTGGCGTCCGAGAACTACTGGACCCGCGCGGCGCTGCCCGCCCTGCTCATCGTGGCGCTGGCCGTGGTGCCGGTGGCGCTGCTCACCACCGGCCGTCGGCCCCCCGGGGCCGCCGACGTCGATCGATCGGGCGGGGTGGTCCGGTGACCGCACTCGCGCTGCGTGGCGTCGACAAGCGCTACGGCCCGGTGCACGCCGTGCGCTCGCTCCACCTCGAGGTGGGCGCCGGCGAGGTGGTCACCGTCGTCGGACCGTCCGGGTGCGGCAAGTCGACCCTGCTGCGGCTGGTGGCCGGGCTGGAGCACACCGACGCGGGGATCGTGGAGATCGACGGCCAGGTGGTCGACGACGGCCGCAGGCACCGGCCCCCCGAGCGGCGCAGGGTGGGGATGGTGTTCCAGGACCACGCGCTCTTCCCGCACCTCGATGTCGCCCGCAACGTGGCGTTCGGGCTCGGAGGAGCCTCGCGCGCCCAGCGGGCAGCACGCGTCGCCGAGCTGCTGGGGGTGGTCGGCCTGGCCGGGCTCGAGGGGCGGCTCCCCCACGAGCTCTCGGGCGGTGAGCAGCAGCGGGTGGCCCTCGCGCGCGCTCTGGCGCCGCGGCCCGCGGTCGTGCTCCTCGACGAGCCGTTCTCGAGCCTCGACGAGAACTTGCGTGCCCAGGTGCGTGCCGACACGCTCGCTGCTCTCCGCCGGACCGGGAGCGCCGCGCTGCTGGTCACCCACGACCAGACCGAGGCGCTCTCCCTGGGCGACCGGATCGCGGTGGTGCGGGCCGGCGAGGTGCTGCAGGTGGGGCCCCCGGACGACGTCTACGAGCGTCCCACCAGTCGGTTCGTCGCGACCTTCATGGGGGATGCGGACTTCCTGCCGGCGACGGTGACGGCCGCCGGGATCGAGTGCGAGGTCGGCACCGTCCCGGTGACCGGCCGGCCGCTGGCCGACGGGACCACGCTGGAGGTGATGCTCCGGCCGCACGAGGTCGCCGTCGCCGCCGACCCGGTGTCAGCTGCGCGCGTCGAGCGGGTGGAGTACCACGGCGCCTTCATCCTGCACCTGGTGCGGCTCCCGTCGGGGCGCACGGTCCGGGCCTGGACCCAGCACCGCGTGCACCACCCCGCGGGGACCCCGGTCAGGATCGGCCTGGTCCCCGGGGCGGCGCCGGTGCTCGTCGCCGGCGACACGGTGGTGACGGCCCTGGCGTCCCACGCACCCGCGGAGCCCTGACCATCCACGCTCGACGACCTGCCAGAGGGCGACACCGGCGGCCAGCGACAGCAGCACACCGAGCAGCGGCCGACCGTGCTCGAAGTGCGGGTAGACCTGCCAGTGCGACAGGTAGACGTAGAGCGAGGCACCAGCCAGGAGCCCGCACGCCCGGACCAGCGTGCGCGGCAGCCGGAGCTGCGGCACCCACACGAGCAGCAGCATTCCGGCGAGGACCAGCGACTCGCGAGCGGTGTCCTCGAGGAACCCGGGTGTCGCGACGCACAGCAGCCCGGTGAGCACGCCACGGTGGACGGCGGTGGTCGCGCGGGACGCCGCCCATCCGACCGCGAAGAGCCAGAACACGACGTGCGCGCGGTGGATCTCGTCACCACCCCGCAGCGAGACGACGTCGTAGCGGGCCAGCAGCCCCAGGCCGGCCAGCGCGACCGGCAGCCAGTAGCCCCACCGCTGCTCGATGCGGTGCACCGCGGGCACGGCCAGGAAGGCCGCGGTCAGCAGCAGCAGCGCGACCAGCGCCTCGAGGAACCACAGGTGCCAGGCGGGTTCGGACCACGCCTCCGGCCCCAGGACGCCGTTGAGCAGCAGCGCCGTCTGCCAGGGGTAGGCCGACGCGAGCAGCGCGAACCCACCGACCCACAACACCGAGGGCACGACGATCCGCGCCACGCTCGACAGCACCCGGGTCAGCCGATCACGCCGGGACGGAGACGCGAGCTGGAAGCGGCCCAGGTTGAACCCCGCGATGCCGAGGAGCAGGTGGGCGCCGCCGGTGAGCACGAACAGGTTCCCGTGGGTGCCGACGATGGCCACGATGGCCAGCGCCCGGAGCACCACGTTGGTCTCGACGGCGGCGCCTCTGCGGCGCCGGCGTGCGGCCTGGAGCCGACCGATCGGCGTGGTGTGCCAACCCGGCGGCAGGTGTCCCAGGGCCTCCTCGAGCCGCAGCGACATCTCGACGTAGGACAGGGAGTCGCCGCCCAGCGAGACGAACGTGTCGTCGCGTCCGACCTGGTCGCGTCCGAGCACCTGCGCGAAGAGCGCGGCGAGGTCGTCCCCGCCACCGTCGACGGCCGACCCGACGGCGCCTCGCGGCAAGGCCAGGACGGAGCGGTGGTCGGGCTTCCCGGAGGGCAGCCGCGGCAGGCTGTCGACCACACGCACGTCGAGCGCGTGCTCGGGGACGCCTGTCACCGCGGCCAGCGCCGCCCGTGCCTGCTCGGCCTGCGGCTGTCCGCCGACCACCGCCACCACCAGCCGGTCGCCCTCGGCGGCGCAGAGGGCCTGGTGGCCGGCGTCGGCGAGCAGCTTCTCGAGCCGGTCGAGGTCCAGCCGGAGGCCGTAGAGCTTCACGAAGCGCGAGGCGCGGCCGACCACCTCGAGCAGTCCGTCGGCGGTCCGGCGCGCGAGGTCTCCGGTCCGCAGCTCGGAGACCACTCGTCCCAGCGCCAGGTCCGCGGGGCGCTCGGCGTATCCGAGCATCACGTTCGGTCCCGAGTAGACGAGCTCGCCGACCTCAGCGCCCGCCGGCTCGATGCGCAGCTTGCCGCCAGGGATCGGGACGCCCACGGCTTCCGGACTCTTCGCCGCCAGCTCAGGTGGCAGGTAAGCCATCCGGGCGGTGGCCTCGGTCTGGCCGTACATCACGAAGAGGTCGAACCCGCGACGCCGCCCGAGCTCGGCGAAGCGGCGCACGCGCTCGGCGGGCATCTTGCCGCCGGCCTGGGTGAGGTAGCGCAGCGTCGGCAGCTCCTGGCCCGTGAATCCCACGCGGTCGAGCAGCTCGAAGGTGTAGGGGACGCCGGCCAGTGACGTGACGCCGTGGCTCCGGCACAGCTCCCAGAAGCACCGGTCGACCACGGACAGGGAGGTCAGGAGGACAGCGGCGCCGCGGAGCAGGTGGCTGTGGAGGACCGAGAGCCCGTAGCAGTAGTGCAGCGGGAGGGTCGTGGCCGCCACGTCGTCCGCACGGATCTCCAGGTACTCCGCGATCGACTCGGCGTTGGCCTGCACGTTGCCGGCGCTGAGCCGGACGAGGCGGGGCGAGCCCGTGCTGCCCGAGGTCGACAGCAGGAGCGCCAGGTCCGGGTGCAGCTCGTGGACCGTCCCGACCCGACGCTCGGTGACGGCTCCACCCTCCACGAGGACGTCAGGGTCGTAGGCGGCCACCAGCTGCGCGAGGTCGCTCGTCGGGTCCGCGACGAGGACGGGGTGGCCTCCGGCCAGCGCTCCGAGGTACCAGATGACGGTCTCGACGTCGTTCCCCCCCGCCAGAAGGACCAGTCGGCGGGTCGTGCCGAGGCGCGCCCTCGCGGCCTCCACCCGGTCCGCCAGCTCGCCGTACGACAGCGAGAACCCGGCACCGAGGAGCGCCGGGCGTCGTCCGTGGTCCGCCAGCCGGTGGGCCAGCAGGACGCCCCGGAGCTCCGGGACGGTGGCAGTCATGGCGAAAGGGTAAGGCAAGCCTCACTTCACGCGAAGGGCGTGGTGCGAGGCGACCGTGCCAGGCGGCGCGAGCCGCCCACGCGGCTCCCGACCGCTTCCTCCGCCACGGTCGTACGTCCCCCGAGCGGTGACCTCCGGGCCCTGTCCAGTCCAGGACCCGCTGCTCAGACTGGCCTGAGGGACGGTCTCCACCCCGGTGGCGCCGCGGCTCGGCCCGGCACGACCCCGCACCAGGCCCACCAGGCCGTCCGCAGGAGGTTCCCGTGATCGAGACCGCTGCACTCGCCACCTCCGTCGTCACCGCGTTCCTGGTGCCCCTGGTCAAGAAGGGCGCGGAGAAGCTCACCGACGAGCTCAGCGAGAAGGCCGGCTCCGCGGCCGCCGACGGCCTCGTCGGCGTGGCCCGCAAGCTCTGGGAACGGATCCGCGGCAAGACCCGCGGCACGCCCGACGCCGAGGTCGTCGACCTGTTCGAGAAGCAGCCCGACCGGCTCGCCGATCCGCTCCGGGCGGTCGTCGAGGAGCTCCTCACCGAGGACGCGGAGCTCCGTGACGAGGTGACCGCGCTCCTGGAGGCCGAGGAGGGTGGCCGCACCCGCTGGCAGCTCATGGGCGAGTACGTCGGAGCGGTGGACGCCCGCGGCGCCACGATCACCGGCGGGCAGGTCGCCGGCGTGATCGTCGGCAGCGCCGACCCGCCGTCACCCTCAGGCCCCGGCACCCCATGACCGTCCTCTCCTCGCCCGTGCCGGTCGGCCGGTCGCGGGAGCTGAGCACCCTGCTCGAGCCGGTCCGGCCCGACCGGCCCGCCGTGCTGGTCGTGGCCGGACGTCCGGGCTCCGGCCGCAGCTACCTCGTCGCGCAGCTCCGCGACCGCGTGGTCGGCCTCGGCTACCGCTGCATCGGCGTCGAGGAGGAGCTCGTGGTCGAGCGGACCACGACGCTGCGCGACGTGTGGCGCGTCCTCGAGGCGGTCCCCCACCTCGACGAGCCGGCGTCGGGTCCCCGGCACGACGGGGAGGGCGGGCTCCGTGCGCGGGCCGCGCTGGCGTTCGAGCGGATCGTCGAGACCGCGCGCTACGAGCAACGCGTGCTCGAGGCGTTCCGCAAGGCCGCCCCGCTCATGGTGGCCGTGGAGGGCTACACCCCCGGTCCGGCGCTGGGCGCGTGGGTGGTCTCACGGCTGATCCCCCAGCTGCGCAAGGACTCCGTACCGATCGTGCTGGTCCTCTCCGGGGTCGAGGAGCACCTCGCCGCGGTCAGCGCCGTCGCCGACGCCAGCGTCACGCTCGGGGAGCTCGACCGGGAGGAGGTGGCGGCCTTCCTCCGGTCACGCGGGGAGGGGCTGGAGCCGCCTCTGGACGAGCCGGAGCTCGCGGCGTACGTCGACGCGGTCTCGCGCGAGCCCACGTTGATGGACGCGTTCGTGCGGGTGCTGGAGGCGATGCGGGAGGAGGCGTCCCGTGGGCAGCCCTGAGCCGTCCCAGATCGTCGACCGGGAGTCCGAGGTCGAGGTCTTCTCCTCGATGCTCCGCTTCGAGTCGAGCCGGCGCGTCATGGTCGTCTGCGACCGCCAGGGGCGCGGGAAGACCGCGCTGCTGCGCAAGCTGCGCTACCAGTGCGAGTACGTCGTCGACCCGCCGGTCCCGGTGGCGCTCTTCGACTTCGACACCGAGCCGGTCACCGACGAGATCGACGTCGTCACCCGGTTGGCCGAGGACCTGGGCGAGGCCGACGACCCCGTCCCGCTGCCCACGTTCGAGAAGCTCAACCACGCCCGGACGATCCGCGACACCGGTCAGTTCGTCCAGGCGTGGCAGTCGGTGCAAGGAGCCGTCGACCTCAGCGGCGCCTCCGTCAGCGGCGAGGCCCAGGCCGCCGGCGTGATCCAGAACATCCACGTCCAGCACGTCGAGACGCTGTCCTTCCCCGAGTGGACCGAGCCCCTCGACCGGCACGTGCGCAAGCTGTGCAAGGAGGCGTTCTTCTCCGACCTCCTGCGCGCCGCCCAGGGGCGGCCGGTCGTGCTGCTCCTCGACACCGTGGACGCGGCCGACCAGGACATGCGCCGATGGCTGTTGCGCGACCTGCTGCGCCGGCGGCTGCTCAGCGACTGGGAGCACCACCGCCTGCTGCTGCTGATCGCCGGCACCGACGTGGACCAGCTGCTCGAGCCGCTGACCCCCGAGCAACAGGAGTGCCTCGAACCGGTGGCAACGCTGAAGAGCTGGGGACCGGACCACGTCCGCGCGTTCCTCCAGGTGCACGGCTACGACGGGTTCAGCGACGAGGAGATCGACGTCGTGCAGAAGGCGATCGAGGCCGGGAAGTCGCTGGTGAAGGCGATGCAGGTCGCCGAGATCATGAAGGACACCGGCTGATGGCCGAGCGTGCCTCAGCGAGCGAGCTCGTCGAGCTGCGTGACGTCGAGCTCGCGGGTCGGCTCCTCGACTCCTGGGCACGCCGGGACGACCTGCTCCGCCGGCTGCTGATGCTCGCGGTGGTCCCGCGGATCGTGGACCGAGAGCTGCTGGCCGCGCTCACGGGCACCACGGCCGAGGACGACCGGTTCGCCGGGGGCTACGCGCGGCTCGTCGGGTCGCCGTTCGTGAAGGAGGGCGCCGGCTCCAGCTTCACGCTCCACGACGAGCTCCGCCGCCCCCTCCTCGAGCTGTGGGAGGAGCAGGGGTTCGAGGGCCGCTCGCTCGCCGACCTGCGCAGGACGGTGTGGGAGCTGTGGGAGGGCCGCTACCGCGACGGCTGCCGCGACGAGGGGGCGCTGGACCTGGTCGCCCCGGTCCTGCGCCGGGCGAACCCGCGCCGGTTCCGGGCGGCGGACCGGGCGATCCGGAAGGACGTCGACCACGCGCTCCTCGAGACCGTCGCCGCCGCGGTCGCCTACGACCCCGCGGTGGCGCTCGACCGGCTCGACGGCTGGTTGGCCGACCGCGCCGCCCGCCAGGAGTACCGCCGGTGCGACCTCGTGGCCCGCTCCTTCGCCGACGCCCTCGTCGCCCTCCCCGGCGAGCGACGCACCGCGGTGCTCGAGGGGTGGGCGGCGTACTACCGCGCGCGGGCAGCCGGGCTGATGGAGGACTGGGAGACGGCCGACGACTGGCTCGACGACGCCGACGGGCACGCCGCCGCGGACGCGCGGCTGGCGTTCTGGGTGGCCAGCCTGCGCGTCGACCACCTCGTGCGGCGCGACCGGCTGGTCGAGGCCCAGGAGACCGCGGAGGCCCTCGTCGCACGCCACGCCGGCAACCCGCCGGACCCGTGGAACGAGAACGTCGTCCACGGCCAGCTGGCGACCGTCCACGAGAACCGCTGGCAGCCGGACGAGGCCGTTGCCTCCTACCGGGCGGCGACCGCCAGCGCGACCGCGGCCGGCAACACCGCCGCCGCAGTGCAGGCCCGGCTCTCCCTCACCCGCGTGGTGCAGGACGCCGTGACCGCCGCCGAGGAGGTGCTCCGCGCGGTCGCGACGAGCCGGCTGGAGTGCCCCGACCGAGGCATCAACCAGAGGGCGAGCCGCCGCGCCCTGGTCGTCCTGGGGTGGGAGTCGCCCCGCCTGGCGGCGGCGCTGGTGCGCGAGGTCCGGCAGCTCACCCGGGGCGACGGGCCGCAGGCCGTCGTCGACCTGGCCGTCGACCGCGCCTCGACCTTCGAGGCGGCCGGGCTCGCGCACCGGGCCGTCGAGGTCCTCGACAAGGCGATCACCGACGCCGCGGAGCTCGCCCCGGAACGGGTGCCGGACCTGAAGGCCTCCCGCGCGGCCCTCGGCGACCGCGTGGGCAGGGCGGAGGACGCCGTCGCGCTGAACCTGTCGGTCATCGCCGACCCGCTGGTGCCCGCCGGAGCATGGCAACGGGCCCGCTGCCTGACCAATGCCGCCCTGAGCCTGCTCGAGACCTCGCAGGCCGGGCGGGCGCTCGAGCTCGCCCTGCAGGCCCAGCCGCTCTTCGCGGAGATCGGGAACGAGCGCGCGGCTGCCTACCTCTGGACAGTCCGGAGCGAGGCCCACCGGCTGCTCGGCGACCTCGAGGAGGCACGGCGCTGCCTCGACCGGATCACGATGCCGCTGCCGGCTTGGTGGGAGTCCGACGCCCGGTTCGCCCGCTCCCGGCTCGCGGCGGCGCAGGGCGACCGCGACGGCGCCGCGGTGCTGGCGCGCGAGGGCTACGAACTGGTGCGCGACCGCGACGACCGCCACCTCCGCCTCACCGCCTGCTCCGAGGCCCTCCATCGGGCGGCCCGCGCCGGCCGTCACGCCGACGTCGCGGCCTTGGGGACGGAGGTCTCCGCACTGGCGGCCGCGGCCACGGCGTACGAGACATGGCAGCCCACCGAGACCACCCTGCGGGCCGACGAGCACCTGGCCGAGGCGGTGCGGATCTGGAAGGCCGGGATCGGGACCGACCGGATGCGGCTGAGGTCGGCGCACGAGCACTGCGCGGAGTCCCTCGGCCTCGACGGCGCAAGCGCCTGGGCGCACGTGGAGGCGGCGCTCATCGACCTCGCCCGCGGCGAGCGGCCGGCGGCGACGCACCAGCTCGAGGCAGCGCTCGACCTCGGTGAGCCGGTGTTCAGCGCGGCGCTGCGGACCGTGGCCGCGGAGCTGACGGCCTGAACGAGGGACTGCCAGGCGGAGGAGAACCGGGTGGAGCTGAGGGGATTCGAACCCCTGACCTTCTCATTGCGAACGAGACGCGCTACCAACTGCGCCACAGCCCCAGGTGGCCGGCGGACCGACCGACAGCGAAGATATCACCCGCTTCGCACGGGTCCGAATCGCCCCGTCAGCTTCCCACCGCGCGCTGGTCCTCGGGGCCCTGGGTGGCGGTCGCCGCCTCCGCGACGAGGGCGCTGTCGGCGGCGTTGCGCCCCGAGCTCGCGACGCCGGGAGCGTTGAGGTCGATGGTGCGGACCGAGCGGGTGGCCCGCGGCTTGGTGACGTACGTCGGGAGGGTGACCGGGACCGGGTCCCAGAGCTCCTGCTTCGCCGGGATCGGGTCGGCGAGCAGTCCGACCGGGAACGACGCGGTGTCGTCGAGACCGGAGACCACGGCGAACCCCTGCTCGTTGCGCTCCTCGACGACCTCGATGACTGCCTCGGGGTGCTCCACCGGGTCGACCTCGGTGACGGTGGTCTCGACGACCTCGGCCACCGGCTCGACGGCCCGGGCGGTCCGCAGGTCGGCGAGCGTCCGCTCCCAGCGAGCGTGCTCGCAGCGCACCAGCACCCGGGCGAGCACGAGGAACCCGAGGACGAGCGCCCCTGGGATCGCAGCCGCCCACGGCTGCAGGGTGCCGGTGTACGAACCCGCGCCGACGGCAAGCGTCGCGAGCAGCAGCACCGCGAGCACCCGGCGGCGGCGCTTGGCCGCTGCTGCGGCGGCAGCGCGGTGGGCCGCCGCGAGCCGCTTGCGGTCGACGGGACGACGGGGCGCGGGGACGCTCGGCATCGCCGGCGACTCCGTCCGCGGTGCGGGGATCCTCGGCTTCTGGACCACGAGGCGCGGACCGTCGTCGGCCACCTCGCGGCGGGCGAGGACGCGGGCGTCCTCGGAGACCGTGTCGAGGGCCCGCGTGCGGGCGGCCTCGTCGTGGTGACGGAGGGCCTTGGGGATGAGGACGACAGCCCAGACCACAGCGAGTGCGACGAAGATCAGCCCGGACAGTTCCACGAGGAAGAGCGTACGAGCGGCTGAGGCCGATGTGACGCATGGTGTCCGGTGTGTCGGTTGTGGCCAGCCAACTCGCCGTCACATCCCGTTGTCCGAGCGTTCAGCGTCCGACGAGCCGGCGGAGCAACCCGCCGGGCACCTCCTCGACGGTGACCGCGAAGAGCCGGTGGTCGCGCCACGCGCCGTCGATGTGCAGGTAGCGCGGGGCGTACCCGATCTCCTGCAGCCCGAGCTTCTCCACGACCCGCAACGACGCGGCGTTCTCCGGACGGATCGCGATCTCCACGCGGTGCAGCCCCATCCCGCGGAAGCAGTGGTCGATCGTCAGCGCGACCGCGACCGGCATGTGCCCCTGCCCGGCGTGCTTCCGGTCGATCCAGTAGCCGACGCTGGCGAACCGTGCCGACCCGCCGACGACGTTGCTGACCGTGACCTGCCCGGCGAACTCGCCGTCGACGGTCAGCGCCAACGGCAACGCCCTGCCCTGCCTGGCCTGGCGCCGCAGGTCGCGCACCATCCCGCCGAACGACAGCGGCGCCAGCGGGTCACCGGGCGGCCGCGTCGCCTCCCAGGGAGCGAGCCACGCGGCGTTGCGACGCCGGGTCTCCTGCCACGCACGGCGGTCGCGGCGGACCAGGGGGCGCAGCACCACCGCGCCGTGGCGCAGCCGCAGGTCCTGCCACCGCACCGCCCCCGTGGTCAGGCTCAATGGTCGCTCCCCACGATCTGCTCGACCGCGTGCCGCAGCAGGGGTACGACGACCTCGAGCCCGTCCTTCACGCCGCCCCGCGACCCCGGCAGGTTGACCACGAACGCCGTGTCGCACACGCCGGCGACCCCGCGGGACAGCGCGGCGGTCGGCACCCCCTTGGCGACGCCGTGGGCACGGATCGCCTCCGCGACGCCCGGGACCTCCCGGTCGAGCAACGCCTTGGTGACCTCCGGCGTCCGGTCGGTCGGGGTGAGCCCCGTGCCACCGGTGGTGAGCACGGCGCGGGCACCCGCGAGCACGGCTGCCCGGATCGCCTCCCCCACCGGCTCGCCGTCCGGGACCACGACGGGGTCGTCGACCGCGAACCCGGCCTCGCGCAGCGCGGCGACGATCACCGGGCCGGTGGTGTCCTCGTAGACACCGGCGGCGGCGCGGTTCGACGCCACCACGACGGCGGCCGGGTAGTCGCTCACGGCCGCTCCGCCGGGTTCGTCCAGTCGCCGCTCCTGCCGCCGCTCTTCGACAGCACCCGCACGTCGGTGATCGTCGCGGCCTTGTCGACCGCCTTCACCATGTCGACGACGGTGAGCGCCGCGACGCTGACGGCGGTGAGCGCCTCCATCTCCACGCCGGTGCGGTCGGAGGTGCGCACGGTCGCGCGGATCTCCACCGCGTCGTCGGCCACCTCCAGGTCCACGGTCACCCCGCTGACCGCGAGCGGGTGGCACAGTGGCACCAGGTCGGGCGTCCGCTTCGCGGCCATGATGCCGGCCACCCGGGCCACCCCGAGGGCGTCGCCCTTCGGCACCCCTTGGCCGCGCAGGAGCCCCACAACTGTCGGGCTGACAAGAACACGGCCGGCGGCCTCGGCGACCCTCGCGGTCACGTCCTTGCCGGACACGTCGACCATGCGGGCGGCGCCGGACTCGTCGACGTGGGTGAGCCTCTCGTCCCCCATCAGAACTCCTGGTCCAGCAGCAGCACGTCGACCTGCTGGCCGTCGCGCACGAGGTCGACGTCAGGCGGCACCACGACGAGGGCGTTGGCCTCGGCCAGGTCGCCGAGGAGGTGTGAGCCGTGGCCGCCGACCGGCGTGACCGTGGGGCCGGCCGCCGAGGGCGCCCACCGCGCGCGCACGTACTGCTGCTTGCCGTAGGCGGAGCGGAAGGTCGCCGCCGACCGGGCCAGCGACACCGGTCGCTGGTACGGCGTGCGGCCCATCAGCCTGCGGAGCGCGGGGAGCACGAACAGCTCGAAGGAGACGTACGACGACACCGGGTTGCCGGGCAGCGCGAACATCGGCGTCCGGTCCTCCCCCACGTGGCCGAACCCCTGCGGCTTGCCCGGCTGCATCCGGACCTCCCCGAACCACATGCTGCCGAGCGAGCCGAGGACCTCCTTGACCACGTCGTGCTCGCCCTTGCTGACGCCGCCGCTGGTGATGACGAGGTCGGCCCGCACCAGCTGGTCGGAGAGCGCGTCGGAGAACTCGGCGGGGTCGTCGGAGACGATCCCGACCCGGTAGGCGAGCGCGCCGGCGCGCCGGACCGCGGAGGCCAGCATGAACGAGTTCGCGTCGTAGATCGCGTCGCTCGCGAGCTTCGCCCCGGGCTCGCGGAGCTCCGCGCCCGTCGACATGATCACCACCCGCGGCCGGGGGCGGGAGCGCACCTGCGCGCGGCCGACGCTGGCGAGCAGCCCGACGTGGCGGGAGCCGAGGACGGTCCCCTCCTCGACGAGCAGGTCGCCGGTGACGACGTCCTCGCCCTTGCGGCGCACGTGCTGCCCGGGCCGCGGCGGCTGCATGACGCGCACCGAGGCAGCGCCCCCGTCGGTCCACTCGACCGGCACGACCGCGTCGGCACCAGCCGGGACGGGCGCGCCGGTCATGATCTTCACCGCGGTGCCCGGCGACATCGCGAAGAGCTTGGTCTGCCCGGCCGCCACCTCGCCCACGACCGGGAGCTGCACCGGGTGCTGTTCGGAGGCACCGGCGACGTCGGCGGTCACGACGGCGTAGCCGTCCATCGCGGAGTTGTCGAAGGCCGGCAGGTCCATCGGCGCGGTCACCTGCTCGGTGATCGGCAGCCCCACCGCCTCGAGCAGCGGCTGCTCGAACGGCGGCAGCGGCTCCACCGCCTCCAGGACGCGCGCCACGTGCTGCTCGACGGTGACGGACTCCTCGCCGGAGACGGGGGTGAAAGCCATGTCGGGACCCTAACGGCCGCCCGTCGGGGGCGTCAGGCGCCCAGGACGGTGCCGGGCTCGACCCGGCCGGACGAGCCTTCCTCGCCCACGACCGCCTCGCCGACGACGGTGACGTCGCCGCCGAAGGTCCAGTCGCCGTGCACGACCAGCGACCGCGCTCGCCGGAGGCTCGGGACGCCCTCGGGGAACCGCTCGTCGAAGCCGGCGACCAGCTTGTAGGGCTTGTCGAGGTCGACGAACGGCACCTCGTCGGGCTGCTGGTGGAGCACCGCGTCGTCGTCGAGCCGGTAGCAGTCGCTGCGCAGCACCAGGAGGTCGTTGGTGGTCTTCACCGGCACGAACCGGTCGCGGCCGACCTCGATCGTCCTCGACCCCTCGAACACCTCGATCGCGGCACCCATCGCTGTCTCGATCTGGATCACCTCGGGCGAGGACGAGTCGGCCGGGTCGACGGTCTTGACGTTGCGGATCATCGGGAGGCCGAGGATCCCGTCGCGGCGGTCGAGCTCGTCCTTCATCGCGCGCAGGTCGAACCAGAGGTTGTTGGTCGAGCAGTACTGGTGGCGGCTCAGGTCCCGCAGCGCCTCCTGGTCCTCGGGCAGCGTCTGCGCGGTCTCGCGGAGGACGATCCGCCCGTCGCTCTTGCGCCGCGCGAAGTGGCCGCCCTTGCGGTCGCTCGGCGTCCGGCGCACCGCCTCGATGGCGAACGGCGCCCCGCTGGAGGCGAACCAGCCGGCGACCCGCGGGTCGGGCACCGCGCCGAGGTTGTCGGAGTTGGAGACGAACACCTGGGTGAAGCCCGCGTCCAGCATCGCGTCGAGCAGCCCGGTGCCGCGCAGCGCCGTGTAGAGGTCGCCGTGGCCCGGCGGGCACCACTCGAGCGTCGGGTCCTTCTCCCAGGTGACCGGGGTGAGGTCGTCGCTGCGGAGCTTGGGCTCCTTGTTCTGCAAGAAGTCCAGCGGGAGGTCGGCGTCGGCGAGGTCGTCGTACGGCGCGAGCGCGGCGAGGGTGTCCTCGCGGGTCCGGAACGAGTCCATCAGCACCAGCGGCAGCCGGACGTCGTACTTCTTCCGGATCGCCAGCACCTGCCGCGCGATCACGTCGAGGAAGCTCAGCCCCTCGCGCGCCTCGAGCAGCGACTTCGCCCGGTCGAGCCCCATCGAGGTGCCGAGCCCGCCGTTGAGCTTGACCACCACGGTCCTGCCGATGGCGTCCGCCGCCACCTCGTCGGGCACGTCGGCGTCGGCGAGCGCGGGCATGTCCAACGGGTCGATCGTCGACTCGGGGACCATCCCGGTCTCGCCGCTCTCGACCAGGCGGTAGTAGTGGGTGAAGACCTCGATGGCCACCGGGTCCACACCCTCGGCGGCCATCTTGTCCCGTGCCTGCTGCAGCCCCGACTCGCTCATGGGGCGATCGTATTGACCGGTGGTGCACGGCGACGCGGCTCCCCTCACCGGGTGACTCAGTAGCGTGACCGGGTGGACGAGCTCACGCCGGCGCTGGCACAGAAGATCGCGATGCGGGACCGGCTGCTGACCGCCCGCCGACGGCTCTCGCTCCTCGACCTCCAGGAGGCGGCGCAGGCGATCGCCGGCCACCTCCTCGCCACCCCGGAGGTACGCCGGGCCGCCACCGTCGCGGCGTACGTCTCGGTCGGCACCGAACCCGGGACGGGGCCGCTCCTCGAGGCGCTCCTCGACGCGGGCCGCCGGGTGCTCCTCCCGGTCGTGCTGCCCGACCTCGACCTCGACTGGGCCGTGCACACCGGGACGCTCCGGTCCGCCGGGCGTGGCCTGCTCGAGCCCGTCGGACCGACCCTCGGGCCGGAGGCGGTGGCGACCGCCGACGTCGTGCTCACTCCCGGGCTGGCCGTCGACCGCTCCGGGATGCGGCTGGGACGGGGCGGCGGCTCCTACGACCGGGCGCTGGGTCGGGTGCCGGTCGGCACCTTCACCTGCACCCTGCTGCACGAGGGCGAGCTGGTCGACTTCGTGCCGGCCGAGCCGCACGACCGGCCGGTGGCCGCCGCGGTCACCCCGTCGGGGGTCACTCCCTTCGCGTCGTCGCCAGGGTGAGGACGTCCTCGCCGGCCTCCTCGACCGCCTCGCGGCTGAACGGCCACGGCCGGGTCCGCCCCTCGGCCCAGAGGTCGGTCTGGTCGGTGTAGTGCGGGTGGAAGGCGTGGCCGCTCGCACCGGTCAGGTTGATCCACGTCGAGTCGTCGAGGTCGGCCATCGAGACCACCATCCGCATCGACGGGACCCAGGTGACCTCGTAGCCCTCCTCGGCGTTCCACCCCGTCGCGTCGACGATCGACGAGCCGCCGCCGAGCTCCCAGTCGCCACGGTTGACCAGCCGCGCGACCAGCCCGACGTCGGACTGCCCGACGGTCTGGTTCTCCAGGGTCAGCCTGTGCTGGTGGCCCCAGGTCCAGCGGTCGGCCCGGCGGGACTGGAGCCGCACCAGCTCGTCCCGCGCGGCGCGCACCGCCTCGACGAGGACGTCGTCGCGCCGCTCGACCACGTCGTCGGTGTCGACGTCGTCCCACCACGGGTCCGACGGCTCCTCGAGCAGCCCGCGGACCACCTCGAACCACCGCGAGTTGCCGTCGACCTCCACCGACGCCGGCAGCTCGTCGTCGAAGGTCAGCTCGAGGAGGTTGCGCCAGACCGCGTTGTAGTAGGCCGCGGCGGCCGAGTCCGGCGGCTGGGTGAAGTCCCAGCGCCGCAGCAGCCGCTGCCCCGCGCGGTAGTAGTGGCTGCCGGGGTCGACGTCGAGGAGGTAGGGCACCAGCGTCGGCGCGAGCCCGTTGCGGGTGTCGAGCTGGAGCCGGGCCATGTCGTCCGGTGAGAACTTCTCCTGCGACTCGATCAGCTCGAAGAGCCGCTGGCTCCGGTAGCCGAGGTCCCACGCCTCGCCGAGCCGGTGCGGGTAGTCGGGGCCGACCGGCGCCTGGTTGGCCGTCACGACGTAGCCCTCGGGCGGGTTGAGCACCGACGGCAGCGCGTCGAAGGGGACGTGGTCGCCGGTCCAGTCGTAGGCCGGGTCCCACCCGGGCGCCGGCCAGTTGCCGTCGTGGGCGCGCCCGCGGACCGGGATCAGCCCGGGCGCCTGGTAACCGATGTTGCCTTCGCGGTCGGCGTAGACCATGTTCTGGCTCGGCGCCGCGAACTTCGCCGCCGCGGCGCGGAACTCGTCCCACCCCGACGCTCGGGCCATGTCGAAGATCGCCTCGGCGGTGCGGGTCGTGGACAGCGCCGTCCAGGAGAGCGCCACGGCGTAGCCCTCCCCGCGCTCCGGGCTGCCTTCGGGCGCCGGCGCGTTGGCGCCGACCGAGGCGAAGTCGGGTGCGACGTCGGAGATCAGCGGGCCGTGCACCGACGTGCGGACGGTGAAGGTGAACGGCTCCTCCCCCGCGATCTCGATCGTCTCGGTGCGCCGGCGGAACGGCCGCCACTCCTTGCCGCGCAGGTAGCGCTCGCCGTCGACGGCCTCGAGGTAGAGGTCGGTGACGTCCGGCCCGAGGTTGGTGAACCCCCAGGCGATGTCGCGGTTGTGGCCGATGACCACCCCCGGCAGCCCCGCGAAGGTGAACCCGGCGACGTCGAACGGGCACTCGTCGTCGACCACGTTGCAGTGCAGCCCCATCTGGTACCAGACCCCGGGCAGGGTCGGCGCGAGGTGCGGGTCGTTGGCGAGGATCGGCATCCCGGTCGTCGAGTGGTCGCCGTCGACGACCCAGGCGTTGCTGCCGACGCCCTCGCCGGTGCCCACCATCGTCGGCACCGCGTCGAGGGCCCGGTCGGTGGCCTCGAGCGCGCGCACCGCCGCCTTCTCGGGGTGCCTGCCGTACGACGGGACGGTGCCGGTCCGGGCAGCGGACCGGCTGCCGGTCACGATCGGCCGGTGCCGGGCGTAGGGGTACGCCGGGTAGAGCTCCTCCACCCGCTCGGGATCGACCCGGCTCGAGGCCATCGCCCGGTCGACCTCGTCCTGCATGTTGCCGCGCAGGTCCCAGGCGATCGCCTTGAGCCAGGCCACGGAGTCCGCCGGCGTCCACGCCTCCACGGCGTAGTCGTCGAGCCCGCCGAGGGAGAGCAGGGTGTACTCCAGCGACAGCTCGCCGGGCGACCGGTCGGCGACGTAGGCGTTGACCCCGGCGCTGAACGCCTCGAGGTAGTTCACGGTCGTCGGGTCGAGCCGGGCGACCTCCTCCTCGGCGACGCGGCGCCACCCCATCGCCCGCACGACCTTGTCGGTCTCGAGGGTCTCCTCGCCGAAGAGCTCCGAGAGCCGGCCGGCGGTGATGTGCCGGCGCACGTCCATCTCGAAGAACCGGTCCTGCGCCTGGACGAACCCCTGGGCGAAGAACAGGTCCTCGGGGGTGTCCGCCCAGATCTGCGGCACCCCGGCGTCGTCCCGGACGACCCGCACGTCGGCGGAGAGGCCAGGGACGTCGATCGTGCCCTCGGTCTGCGGGAACGAGCTCCGGACGGTCGTGACCGCCAGCACGCTCGTCGCCACCAGGGCGAGGACGAGCCCCACTGCGGCGTACACCGTCCCGCGCAGCCACGGGCTGCGCTCCCGCCACCGGGTGCGGGGCTCGACCCCCTCAGCGCCGGGGACTGCGCCGGGCGTCGCGCCGTCGTCGGTCGGTGGAGGCGTGACGGGTGCGGGCACGCGCGTCATTGTGCCGGGTCGCCCCGACACGGCGGCCCACACCCGGCGGGTCCCCGGGGAGCCGCGACGGCGGGACCGTCAGGCGGCGCTGCCGCTCGTCGCGGTCGAGCTCGAGGAGGACGACGGGGTGGAGGAGGAGCTGTCGCTCGACGGCGTGGAGGACGCCGCCGGCTTCGAGCTGCTGCCGTTGCTGGTGTTGGTGCTCCCGCTGTCGCTGCGGCTGTCCGTGCGGTAGAAGCCGGACCCCTTGAAGACGACCCCCACGGCGTTGAACACCTTGCGCAGCCGGCCCTGGCACTCCGGGCAGACCGTGAGCGACTCCTCGGAGAAGCTCTGGAACTGCTCGAAGAAGTGTCCGCACTCGGTGCACGAGTACTGGTAGGTCGGCAAGGCGGCCTCCTCCTGGTCCTGGTCCCCGGCTCCGCTGGTCGGCGCCGCCGGTTGGCACTCTCGACTCTCGACTGCTAATCATCGCAAACAACCGGCCGTCGCGTAAACATTCCGTCGGTCACGTCGCGTCCGGGACCGCCCGACGAGGCTGTGGAGAGCGCGAGCACGGGGGCCGAACTCTCCCTACGCTGCGTCGGCATGCCGCCCCTCCCGCTCCCGCCCGGCCTGCGCCGCCTCCGCCGCCGGGTCCTGCTCCACCGGCGGGGACTGGCCGCGCTCCTCGCCGCGCTCGCGGTGCTGCTGGCCGTACGTGCGGCCTCCGCGCCGCCCCCGGCGACCGAGCCGCTCCTGGTGGCCGCCGCCGATCTCCCCGGCGGGAGCGTGCTCACCGAGCAGGACGTCCGCGTCACCAGGGCGGCCGCTGCCTCGGTGCCGGAGGGCGCGGCGAGGGAACCCCACGACGCGGTGGGCCGGGTGCTGGCCGCCCCGCTGCGCGCCGGAGAGCCGGTGACCGACGTTCGCGTCGTCGGCCCGGGGCTGCTCGACGGCTACCCGGGGGCGGTGCTCGCGCCGGTGCGGGTCGCGGATGCCGGCGCGGTCGGGCTGCTCGAGGTCGGCGACGTGGTCGACGTCGTCGCGACCTCACCGGAGAGTGGCGAGGCGGAGGTGGTCGCCCGGCGGGCGCCGGTCGCCGCGCTACCCCAGGCGGCGAGCGGTCCGGCTGGCCCCGAGCTCCAGGGCGGCCGGCTCGTGGTGCTCGCCGTCGACGAGCACACCGCACTGGCGCTCGCGGCGGGTGCAGTTGCGTCCGTGCTCAGCGTGGTGCTGACTGGGCAGCACACACCCTCTCCCTGAAAGGACACACGATGAGTGGCTTCAAGGCCTTCGTCCTCCGCGGCAACCTCGTGGAGCTGGCGGTCGCGTTCATCATGGGCGCGGCGTTCGCGACCGTGGTGACCACCTTCACCGACGTGATCATGGGCTTCGTCTCGAAGGTCTTCGGCGGGAGCCCGAACTTCGACAACGTCGAGCTCTTCAAGGAGGACGGCGTCGCCGGGACCGGCATCCCGATCGGCACCTTCCTGACCGCCCTCATCGCGTTCCTGATCCTCGCCGCCGTCCTCTACTTCTTCGTCGTGATGCCCTACACGAAGGCCAAGGAGCGGTTCTTCCCGAGCCCCGAGCCGGAGGGCACCCCGGAGGACATCGCCCTGCTCACCGAGATCCGCGACGCCCTGGTCGCCCGCGGCGGCAGCACCCCGCCCACCACCTGACCCGACGCGCGTCCCTCTCGCTCTCAGCCGTGGTGAGGAGGAACGTTGCGCCTGAGCCACTCGTCCGACGAGCCCTCGCCAGGACGGCCGGCGGGGTCGCGGTCGTCGGTCGTGGACTCCGGCAGCACCTCGCCGAACACCTCCGCCCGGCGCCGTCTGCGGGCGGCCTCCTCGCGGGCCGGCTCCCGCTCCCCCGCGCCCTCGTCGGCGGCGGGACGCTCCTGCTCGTCGCTCACGGGACCACCAGCTCGGGCAGCCCCGCCGCCTCGAACCAGCCGGCGTCGAGCCGCTCGCGCCGGGGGCTCCACCCGGTGACGTCGGAGAACCGTGCCGAGCTCACGCGCAGCGAGCGGCGTAGCGGCTCGAGCCGCTCGCGCCCCAGCCGTGTCGCCCAGGACCCCAGGAACCCGCCGCCTTCGCGGCCCACCGCCGCGGCGCACCGGTCGGCGAGGTCCGCCCGCCGCACCGGCTCGGCACCAAGGTTGTAGATCCCGCTCGGGGCGTCGAGCGCCGCGGCGACGGCCGGCCCCACGTCGTCGCTGTGGATCAGGTGGGCGTAGCCGTCCGGGTCGCCGAACCCGACCGGCCGTCCGGCCGCAGCCGCGCGGAGCGACCACCGGGTCAGCGGCGAGTCGCCGACGACCAGCCCCATCCGGAGCACGACACCGGTCCGACAGGTCCCGGCGTGCCGCTGCACGGCGAGCTCACCGACCGACGCCGGCTCGGTGGCGGTGGTGACGCAGACCGGGGACTCCTCGGTGATCCAGTCGTCGGCCGCGTCGGCGTACACGAAGGAGACGCTCTGGAGCACGACGCGGCGCACCCCGGCCCGCCGTGCGGCGTCGGTGAGCGTGCGGACGCCCTCGGAGCGCAACAGGTCGTGGGCGCGCCAGGAGCGGGCGCGCAAGGCGCGGCGGCCGGTGGGGATCTGCGCCGGCAGCGCGACCAGCGCGTCGCACCCCGCCATGGCACCGGCTGCGGCGTCGAGGTCGGGGAGCGCGTCGGGAGGGGTGTCCAGGGCGACCACCTCGTGGCCGGCCGCGCGGAGCCCCGGAAGGGCGCAGCGGCCCACGACCGTGTCCGCTCCCGCTACCGCCACCCGCATGAGCGTGGACCCCTTCCCACGAGAACCCGGGCACGAGTCTAGGTTCTGCGGCCGCTCCGGCAAGCCTCGTAGACCGCGACGGTGCGTTCGGCCACCGCGTCCCACCCGAACCGCTCGACCGCCCTCGCCCGTCCGGCGGACCCCATCCGGGCGGCGCGCTCCGGGTCGCGGACGAGCTCGTCGACGGCGGCGGCGAGCCGGCGCTCGAAGTCCTCGGGGTCGGCCGGGTCGAGGTCGACCAGGAGCCCGGTCTCGCCGTCCACCACCACCTCGGGGATGCCGCCCACGCGGCTGGCGACGACCGCCGTCTCGCAGGCCATCGCCTCGAGGTTCACGATCCCGAGCGGCTCGTAGACCGACGGGCAGCAGAAGACGGTCGCGTGGGTGAGCACCTGGCGGACGTCCTCGCGGGGCAGCATCTCCGAGACCACGAAGACGCCGTCGCGGCTCTCCCGAAGCTGCGCGACCGCTGCGTCGGTCTCGGCCTTCAGCTCGGGCGTGTCGGCGGCCCCGGCGAGCAGCACCAGCTGGAGCTCGGGGTCCATGAGCAGTCCGGCGCGGAGCAGGTGCGGCACCCCCTTCTGCCGGGTGATGCGCCCGACGAAGGTGAGGTACGGCCGGCCGGGGTCGACGCCGAGCCGCTCGAGCACGTCGCGACGGGGGTCGGGGCGGTAGAACTCGGTGTCGATGCCGTTGTGCACCACGTGCACGCGGTCGGGGTCGACCGCGGGGTAGACGTCGAGCACGTCGGCCCGCATCCCCTCGCTGACCGCGATCACCGCGTCCGCGGCCTCGTAGGCGGTCCGCTCGACCCACGACGAGACCCGGTAGCCGCCGCCGAGCTGCTCGGCCTTCCAGGGCCGCTGCGGCTCGAGCGAGTGGGCGGTCAGGACGTGCGGCACGTCGTGGAGCAGCGACGCGAGGTGGCCGGCCAGGTTGGCGTACCAGGTGTGCGAGTGGACCAGGTCCGCACCCGCCACCCCGGCCACCATCGACAGGTCGGCCGACAGGATCCGCAGCGCCGGGTTGGCGTCGACCAGCCGGGGGTCGTCCTCGGCGTGCGCGGTGGCCCCTTCCCGGGGCGCGCCCATGCAGTGGACGTCGACTTCGACGAGCCGGCGGAGCTCGCGGACCAGGAAGTCGACGTGCACCCCCGCTCCGCCGTACACGTCCGGTGGGAACTCCCGGGTCAGGATCGCGGCTCGCACGGTTTCAAAGGTAGACCGCGCGGCTAGGGTCAGGTCATGGCCAGGGTGCTGAGCATCGTGCTCGCAGGCGGTGAGGGGAAGCGGCTGATGCCGCTGACGCTCGACAGGGCGAAGCCGGCGGTCCCCTTCGGTGGCTCCTACCGGCTCATCGACTTCGTGCTCTCGAACCTCGTCAATGCCGGGTACACCAAGATCGCGGTGCTGACGCAGTACAAGTCGCACTCGCTCGACCGGCACATCTCGCAGAGCTGGCGGTTGTCGTCGATGGTCGGGCAGTACGTCGCCCCGGTGCCGGCGCAGCAGCGACGTGGTCCCCGGTGGTACCAGGGCAGCGCCGACGCGATCTACCAGTCGATGAACCTCATCAACGACGAGCGGCCGGACTACATCGTGGTGTTCGGCGCCGACCACGTCTACCGGATGGACGCCTCGCAGATGGTGCAGGCGCACATCGAGTCCGGCGCCGGCGTCACGGTGGCGGGCATCCGGGTCCCACGGCGCGAGGCGTCGGCGTTCGGCGTCATCGAGACCGCGGAGGACGGCGTCACCATCCAGGACTTCCTCGAGAAGCCGGCTGACCCGCCGGGGCTCGTCGACTCCCCCCAAGAGACCTTCGCCTCGATGGGCAACTACGTGTTCACCGCCGACGTGCTCGTCGACGCCCTCGAGCGGGACGCGAAGGACCAGTCGTCACGCCACGACATGGGCGGCGACATCATCCCGATGCTCGTCGACGAGGGGAAGGCCGCGGTCTACGACTTCAAGCGCAACGTCGTGCCCGGCTCGACGCCGCGGGACCGCGACTACTGGCGCGACGTCGGGACCCTCGACAGCTACCACGAGGCCCACGTCGACCTGGTCTCGGTGCTGCCGGTGTTCAACCTCTACAACGACGCGTGGCCGATCTTCAGCTCGCACCACCAGCTCCCCGGCGCGAAGTTCGTCTCCGGGGCGTCGGTGCGCGACTCGATCGTCTGTGCCGGCTCCATCGTCTCCGGCGCGTCGGTCGACACCACGGTGATCGGCACCCACGGCTACGTCGCGGACCACGCGACCGTGCAGCGCTCCGTGCTTCTCGACAACGTCACGATCGGCCGCGGCGCCGTGGTCCGCAACGCGATCATCGACAAGAACGTCGTGGTGCCCGACGGCTGCCTGGTCGGCGTCGACCACGAGGAGGACCGGCGTCGAGGGCTGACCGTCAGCGACGGCGGGGTCACCGTGATCGGGAAGGGACAGCGGCTGGGCTGACCGGCTCGGCGGGCGGTCCGGCCACGGGGCGCCCACTACCATCGCGTGCATGGAACAACGGGGGATGTCAGAAAGCATGCGCAGGCTCCGCAGGGTGCCGCAGCAGTCGCGCAGCAGGGACCGGGTCGAGAAGATCCTCGACGCCGCCGCCGCGCAGGTCGTCGCGAACGGGGTCGACTCGCTCGGCACCCGCACGATCGCCGAGGCCGCGGGCGTGCCCGTCGCCTCGCTCTACCAGTACTTCGCCGACAAGGACGACATCCTGCTCGCCCTCGTCGAGCGGGACCTCGACGCGATGGACGCCCTGGTCCGGACCGACGTGCGGCAGCTCGGCGATGTCAGCATCGCCGCGATCGTGCGCACCACGATGCAGGTGTTCGCCGACGCCTACCGGGAGCGGCCCGCGTTCGTGGCCGTCTGGATGCGCGGCCGCAGCAACCCGGCGATCCGCGAGTACACACGGCAGCACAACCGGCGGGTCGCCGCCCGGCTCTACGAGATGGGCCGCGAGGCCGGGCTCTTCCGCGAGGACCTGACACCGGAGATCGCCGAGGTGGCCGTCGAGATCGGTGACCGGCTCTTCGAGTGGGCCTTCGCCGCCGACCACAACGGGTTGCCGGCACTCGTCGAGGAAGGCATCCGCGCGGTCACGGCGTACCTCGAGCTGTACGCCGCCCCGGGCGCCCGCAAGGAGCGCGTGGCCCAGGTGGCCGCCGCCGAGGGGTGAGCGGCCGGGAGGACGGGCTCAGGCGCAGAGCCCGTCGCGGGCCGCCTGGGCCTCCTGCTCGGGGTTGCGGCGCTTCTTCGGCTCCGACGGGTCGCCCTCGGACGCCTTCGTCGCGCCACTGGTGAGGTTGCGGCGGAGCGGCTCGTCATGGCGCAGCTGCTCCCAGAGCCGCTCCGCCTCCGGCGCGGGGACGAGCCGGTTGGGGTCGAGCTCGTAGGGCTCGAAAGGCACGGTGAAGAACTGCACCTTGTCGAGCCCGATGTTCCGGACGTCCTGGGCGAGGTCGAAGAGCGTGCCCATCTTGCTCAGCTCGGGGTCGGCGGTGAGCGACTGCGTGGCGGCGTTGAGGAACTTCCACAGCTTCGCCGGGTTGAACAGCGTCCCGGCGGAGACCGCGGTGTTCACCATCGAGGCGAGGAACGCCTGCTGCCGCTTCATCCGCCCGATGTCGCCGGTGTCGATGGTGCCGATCGAGTGACGGACGCGGACGTAGTCGAGCGCCTGGTTGCCGGTCACCTTGTAGGTCCCGGCCGGCAGGTAGATGTCGCCGATCGGGTCGTTGACCTCCTGCGGCACGCAGACCGGTACTCCGCCGAGCGCGTCCACCATCGTCTTGAAGCCGGCGAAGTCGACGACCACGAAGTGGTTGACCCGGAGCCCGGCCATCTCCTCGAACTGCGCGATCGTGCACGCCTCCCCGCCGAGCGCGAAGGCGTCGTTCCACTGCGCGAGCTCCTCGCCCTCGATCGGCGAGCCGTCGTCGGGGTCGGTGCACTCCGGGCGGTCGACCAGGAGGTCGCGCGGGATGCTCACGCCGTACGCCCGCTCCCGGTCGGCGGAGAGGTGGAGCAGGATCGTGGTGTCGGAGAGGCCGGCGCTGGAGCCGCTGACCTCGCGCTGCCCCTCCCGGGTGTCCGAGCCGAGGATGAGCACGTTGAGCGGCTTGCTCGGCCCCTCGACGTCGACCTCGTCGGGGCGGTCGCCGAGGATGTCGTCGAAGCCGTTCGAGACGGTGATGTTGCCCTCGAGGTGCCGGTAGGCGAGGAAGGCGGTGCCGGCGATCGCGAGCAGCACCATCGCCGTGGTCGCCGCGACCGCCCGCAGCACGGGGTGTCGAACAGCCCGTCGGTGCTTGCCGCGGTAGCTCACTGGGCACGTGTCCTCGAGGTCGGGGAAGAACGGTTCGGCCGGGGTCCCGTCCGGTCAGCGGGTGGCCGACCCCGAAGTCTTCCCCGCCATGATGCCAAGCGGACCGAAAGTTGCCGAAATCACCGACGCGGGACCGGGGAGACCGTGGTGCACCCGGTGCGTCACGGGGTCCCCGATGACTGAGAAGATGGCTTCGCACGACCCGCCCCAGTAGCTCAGTGGATAGAGCAGCCGCCTCCTAAGCGAAAGGTCGTAGGTTCGACTCCTACCTGGGGCACCACGGGTTTCACGTCGCCGTGCGCCGGGGTGAGCCGGCGAGCACCCGCTCGATGCTGCACTGCAGCTCGTTGCGGACCCGTGCCGGACCTTCGCCAGTGAGCTCGGCGAAGAGCAGTCCATCGAGCATGGCGAGCAGGTCGGCGGCGACCCGCTCGGCGTCGGCGACGCCGTCCTCCACGAGTCGTGCGCGGACGACCTCCCGCACCTGGCGGGTTCCCGTCGCCAGGAGCTTGCGCAGCTCGGGGCGGCGGACGGCCTCCAGCGAGAGCTCGTAGCGGGCGAGCAGTCGACGCCGGTCGGTGGAGAGCAGCTCCTCGATCGTCGCGGCCAGGACCACGCCGAGGGGCCGACCCTCGAGCGGGGGCATCGCCGTGGAGTCGAGTTCGGCGAGCCGGCCGACGGCTGCTTCGAGCAGGCTGGCTCGGGACCGGTGGTAGTAGGAGGTCGAGCCGGGCGGGAGCCCGGCCGCCTCGTCGACGGCGCGGTGGGTCAGCCCCCGGCTGCCGACCCTCGCCAGCGTCTCGATGATCGCGTCCGCGATCCGCGTACGTCGGTCCACTCCCATCGGCAAACCCCTTGCGTCGATCCTCTACGGCCGTAGAGTAGCGCACCTCAACGGATGTAGAGGATGCGCATGCCTGTCGGATACCTGCTCAACGTCGTCGTCGTCGGTGCGTTCACGCTGGTGGCTCTCGCCCCGCCCTCACGCCCGGTCTGGGCGGCCCGATCGGCGTACCTGCTCGGGATGGCGGTCACCGAGGTGCCCCACGTCGCCGCTGGAATCCCTCTGGCACTCGCGACCGGCTTCGCGCTGGCCGGCGGCGATCTCGCCGCCTCGGCGTCGTCGGCGCTCCTACTGGGCGCGGCCGGAGTGGTCGCATCCGCGCTGGCCGTGGTGGCCGCCCGCGGGGTCAAGGCTCGCGACGCCGTGGCCGACGGGCTGCGTCGAGCCGGTGTCGCCGTTCCACGACCGTCGACGTGGTGGGCCTGGCGCGCGGCCTTGACACCACTGCCCGTCCGCCCCCGGCGTGTGCGTCGCGTCGCCGGTCTACGGTACGGCGACGACCGGCGCCAGCGCCTCGACGTCTACCACCGACGCGACCTGCCGGCCGGCGGCCCGGTGCTGGTCTACTTCCACGGGGGCGGCTACAGCTCGGGCGGCAAGCACTGGGAGGCGAGGGCGCTCCTGCACCGCCTGGCGGATCGAGGCTGGGTCTGCATCAGCGCCAATTACCGGCTCCGCCCACGGGCGGGCTTCGAGGAGCACCTCGCTGACGCCCGGAGCGCCCTCGCCTGGGCGCACGAGCACGCCGCGGACTTCGGAGGCGACCCGACCACGATGGTGATGGCCGGGAGCTCTGCGGGGGCTCACCTGACGTCCCTCCTCGCGTCGGCCCCGGGGTCGCGACTGTCGGCGACCATCTGCCTCTACGGCTACTACGGCCGCTACTACGGGCGGACCGAGGCAGAGCCGGTCCCCTCCACACCGTTTGTGCTGTCCGCCGTCGACGCGCCGCCATGCTTCGTGGCGCACGGTGACCTGGACACCTGGACACCGGTCCAGGCGGCCCGGGACCTG
This sequence comes from Nocardioides caldifontis, assembly GCF_008087345.1. Taxonomy (GTDB): domain Bacteria; phylum Actinomycetota; class Actinomycetes; order Propionibacteriales; family Nocardioidaceae; genus Marmoricola_A; species Marmoricola_A caldifontis. The sequence continues at coordinate 597,323 of NZ_ML701735.1, forward strand.
GCCGTGAAGCTGCGGGCCGAGTCCTCCGGCCCGGTCGTGCTGGTGGAGCTCCCCCGCGGCCAGCACGGGTTCGACCTCTTTCGTTCGTGGCGGTTCGCCTCGGTGCTCGACGGCATCGACGCGTTCCTGGCCGACCCACGGGTCGGCGTGGCTGCGCGTTCCGTGGCCGCCGAACCCCAGCTGCAGCTCCAAGGAAAGGAAAGACACTGATGTCCCTCACCGCAACCGTCATCGTCCTCGTCGCGGCAGCCTGGGTCGGGTTCTCGGCCTTCGCCGTCTTCACCCACCAGTCCTGGGTGGTCGACAACCTCGCCGACTACGGCGTCCCACGCAGCTGGTGGGCTTGGCTGGGCTCGGCGAAGGCACTGGGCGCGGCCGGTCTCCTGATCGGCCGGTGGATGCCGGCGGTCGGCGTGGCCGCAGCGGCCGGCCTCGTCCTGTACTTCCTGGGCGCGGTGGTCACCGTGCTCCGCTCCCGGGCCTACTCCCACATCCCCTTTCCGCTGCTGTACCTGGGGCCGGTGGTGGTGGCGGGCGTCGTCACCAGCACCGCCTGACCGAGGATCTCGCGAGAGGAGAGGCATGGACCTCGTCGACGTGGTGCCCGGACTCGTCATGCTCCCGCTGGGCATCAGCAACGCGTACGTGTGGCTCGAGCCGGACGGAGCCACGCTGGTCGACACGGGGCCTCCCGGCAGCGCACCCGCGGTCAGGGGTGCGCTGGAGGTGCTCGGGGTACGGCGGGAGGAGCTCCGGCAGATCGTGCTCACCCACTACCACGACGACCACGCAGGATCGGCCGCTGACCTGGCCCTCTGGGCGCGGGCACCGGTCGCCGCCGGAGCGGGCGACGCGCCGTTCGTGCGCGGTCAGGAGCCGGTGCCCGCCCTCGAGCTCACCGCGGCCGAACAAGAGCTGCACGCCGTCGTTGCGGCGGACCTCGCACCGGCACCGCCCTGCACGGCGGTCCGTGAGGTCACCGACCACGACGTCGTCGCGATGGCGGGTGAGGCGGTGGTTGTCGCGGTGCCCGGCCACACGCCGGGCAGCATCGCCCTGCACCTGCCCGGTCCGGGCGTGCTGGTGGCCGGGGACACGATCGCGGAGCACGGGGGTGCCGCGATCCTCGGGCCCTTCAACCACGACCGGGCGCAGGCGTGGCGCTCACTGCAGCGGCTCGCTGCGCTCGACGTGGACGTCGCCTGCTTCGGGCACGGGGAGCCCATCGTCGGCGACGCGCACCGCGCCCTGCGCGAGGCCACCGATCCTCTCGGTTGACCCCTCGAGGGCGGCGAGCAGGTCGCTCGGGGCGTTGAGGAACACGTCGAGGCCGGTCAGCGTCCCGAGCTCGACGGACCAGACGTGCAGCTCGCGGACGACGCGAGGCCGCCCGTCGGTCACCGGCGTGATCTCAGCGCGTCCGATGACGACCACGCGGTCACCGCCGTCGATGATCTCGTCGGGCGAGAAAGCGGCCCTGGCGTGCTGTTCCACCAGGGCGAACATCGACCCCACACCGGCGGGTCCCACATGGCTGCCGCGCCAGGGGACGGCGTCTGACTGCCGGGACACGAACCGGTCGCTCATGAGTGCGGTGAACCCGTCCAGGTCGCCCCGCTCGAAGGCGCGGTATGCCTGCTCCACGGCACGCACGTTCGTCGACGCGGTTCCGGCCGAGCTCTCACCGCGCCGCTCGCCGCGCTGGTCTTCGTCGATGTGGGAAGTCATCGCGTCACGGTAGGAGTTCAAGTCGACTCGAGGTCAACGGTTTCCCCGGCGCGGAGCGAGGCACCGACGAGGACCCGGGGGTTGCGCCGGCCCCCCCAGGACTGCACGGTCAACCCATGACGGATCTCGAGCCCCTCTTCGTCCGTGCGGCCAGGGCCGCGGCCGAGCACCGGCGCGCGGTGCCGGACCGGCCGGTGGTCACCGGCGTGCCGGCCGAGGAGGTACGCGCGGCCTTCGCGGGCCCGCTCCCCGACGGGCCCACGGACCCCGACGGGGTGCTGGACCGGCTGCTCGAGGCGGCACCTCCCGGGATCACCGGCACGGTCGGTCCGCGGTTCTTCGGGTTCGTCATCGGCGGCGCCCTCCCGGCGGCGTCGGCGGCCGACATCCTGACGATCGGGTGGGACCAGCCGGCGTACAACGAGACCCTCTCCCCCGCGGCCGGGGCGGCGGAGCGGGCGGCGGGGAGCTGGGCGAAGGAGCTGCTCGGCCTCCCGGCCGGTGCGTCCGCGGCATTCGTGACCGGCGCCCAGGCCGGCAACACGGTCGGGCTGGCGATCGGTCGCAACGAGGTCCTCGCCCGCGCCGGCTGGGACGTGGCCCGGGACGGCCTCTGGTCGGCGCCCCGGGTGCACGTCGTCGCCGGCGAGGAGCGGCACGCGACGGTCGACCGCGCGCTGCGGCTGCTCGGCATGGGCACCGGCTCGCTCCACCCGGTCCGGGCCGACGCGAACGGCGCGATCGACGTGGAGGACCTCGCCACCACCCTCGCCGGGCTCGAGGGCCGGCCGACGATCGTCTGCCTGCAGGCCGGCAACGTGAACACCGGCGCCTGCGACGACTTCGCCGCGGCGATCCCGGTCGCCCGCGCCCACGACGCCTGGGTGCACGTCGACGGCGCCTTCGGGCTCTGGGCGGCCGCCAGCCCGCGCCACGCCCACCTGACCCGCGGGGTCGGGGACGCGGACTCGTGGGGGGCGGACGCGCACAAGTGGCTCAACGTGCCCTACGACTCCGGGCTCGCCTTCTGCCGCGACCCCGAGGCGCACGCCCGGGCGATGTCCTACACCGCGGCGTACCTCACCGGCTCGGGCGGCACCGCCCACGTCCTGGGCGACGTGACGCCGGAGTCGTCGCGCCGGGCCCGCGGCTTCGCCGTCTGGGCCGCGCTGCTCGAGCTCGGCCGTGACGGGGTCGCGGCGCTCGTCGACCGGTCCTGCGCCCAGGCACGACGGATGGCCGAGCGGCTGGAGGCCGGCGGCGCGACGATCCGCAACGAGGTGGTCCTCAACCAGGTGCTGGTCGGGTTCGACGAGGTGGCCGACGTCGACGCGCTGGTGGAGAGTGTCCAGCAGGAAGGCACGTGCTGGGTGGGGGCGACGACCTGGCGGGGCAGCCGGCTGATCCGCGTCGCGGTCTCGAACGCCACCACGACGGACGACGACATCGACCGCTCCGCCGACGCGATCCTCGCGGCGGCGCGCAGGCTCAGCGGGTGACGTGGTCGGGGATCAGCCCCAGGGCTGTCCCTGGAGCTTGACCACGAGGTTGGTGCCGCTCTTCAGCTCGACGGTGACCTCACCGGCGGCAGCGAGCCCCTCCAGCTCGACGGACAGCGGCTCGGCGGCGCCGTCCCCGTCCCAGTCGGCGCCGACCGCGTCGAGGCCGGGGCCGAAGTCGACGGCGTGGCCGCCGATGCTCCAGGAGGTGCCGCTGCCGACCAGGGTGCCGGTCAGCCTGGCCGGGGTCGAGGTGCCGTTGCCGGAGCCGCCCTTGCCGCCCTTGTCACCCTTCCCGCCCTTGTCGCCGCCCTTGTCGCCGCCGTTCTCGGGCTTGTTCTTGTGGTCGTCCCGAGGCTTCGAGGGCTCCTGCTCGGAGGGCCTGTCCTTCGACGGCTCGTCCTCGGAGGGCTTCTCGGGACGGCTCGGCCGCGACGGCCGCTCCTCGTCCTTCCGCTCCTTCTTCGCCTCGCGGCGCTCCTTGCGGACCGGCTTCTCGGCGGCCTCCTCGCCCTCCGCGGGCGGCGGGGGCGACGGGATCGTGAAGGTGCCGGTGCGGTACCCGTTCTCGAACGCCATCACCAGCGCGACGTAGTAGTCGGAGTGGTTGTAGGAGAAGATCGCCCGCTCCATCGCGCCCTCGGCCTTGATGCTGCCGGAGGACGGGCAGAGGTAGCCGGCCGCGGCGAGGGCCGCGTCGTCGATGTCGTTGGGGTCGGCGACCCCGTCGCCGTCACCGTCGCGCCCGGAGCCGGCCCAGGTGGTCGGGATGAACTGCATCGGACCCACCGCGCGGTCCCAGACCTTGTCGCCGTCGAACCGGCCGTTGTCGGAGTCCGGGATCGCCGCGACCGGCCCGACGCCGTCGAGCGCCACGCCGCGGATCGCGGGGCGGGGGACGCCGTCGCTGCCGAGCACCGAGCCGCCGTACCGGCCGTGGTCGGACTCGACGCGGCCGATCGCCGCGAGCAGCGTCCAGGGCAGGTCGCACGACGGGTGCGATGCGTTGGTCGCCTCAGCGGCCGCCTTGTACGCGCGGAGCGCCGCCTCGGGCACGTCGAAGCTGCCCAGCGCGCTGATCTCGAAGAGGTCGTTCCCCTTGGCGCTCAGCCGCTGCCCGCTCTCCGCGCGGATGACGACCGGCCGCTCCACCCGCTGCACGAGCACCACCTGCGGCTCGCTGACCGGGGTGCCGGAGACCGGCTCCGCGACGACGTCAGCCGAGGCGCCGGTGAGCACCGCCGACCCGAGCACGCCGCCGGTGACGGCGAGGGAGAGCGCGGTGGCGAGGCGCACCGTGCGGGCACGGCGACGCGGGGACGGCGGGGTGGTGACCATCGAGCCTTCCGGAGCAGGAGACGATGGTCATTACTTTATGGATCGGTTCGGACCACTGTGAACGAAATGCCCGATTTCATCAGCCGGTCCAGGAGGTTCTCGCCCATGGCCTGCGCGGTGGTCACCTGCCCGGCGGTCACCGGGTTCTCGTCGAAGGCGAGGCACAGCGCCGACTCCGCCAGCATCCGGGCGGTCTCCTCGTAACCGGGGTCCCCACCGCTGACCCGGGTGTGCACCTTGACGCCGCCGCCTTCACCGACCACGTCGACGGTGAACCACGACCGCTCGCGCTTCTCCTTGCTCGGCCCCTCGCCCTGCGGCAGCCGGTCCTGCAGCAGCCTGCGCAGCGGCGGCAGCTGCGCCGAGGCGACCAGCCCGCCGGTGAGCACCGCCGCGCCTGCCGCGAACGGGAGCTGCTTGAAGCCGGCGTAGTGGGAGTAGGTGAACTCGGGGCCGTAGTCCTCCCGCGCGGCCGCGGACCGCTTCACGACGAACGGGTCCACCGTCGGCAGCGGGAGCACCCAGTAGCCGAGGTCCGGGTCCTTGCCGGGACGACCTGCGACCGCCCGCGCCTTGCGCCCCTCGGGGCGGGGCTCCACCTGCTTGCGGTCGAGCGCCGCCTGGCGGACCTGACGGGGGCGGCCGAACTGGCCGAGCGCCGACGCGAACGTACCGCCGGAGGCCATCCCGGCAGCCCGCACCACACCCCGGACCTTGAGCGGCACCCCGGCCGGCAGCTGCTTGACGGTGTAGAGCACGCCGAGGTCGTGCGGGATGGAGTCGAACCCGCACGCGTGGACGATCCGGGCGCCGCTGGTCAGTGCCGTCGCGTGGTGCTCGACGTACATCCGGTCGACGAACTCGGGCTCGCCGGTGAGGTCGACGTAGTCCGTGCCGGCCGCCGCGCAGGCCGCGACGAGCGGCTCACCGTGCTCGAGGTAGGGGCCGACGGTGGTGATCACCACGCGGGCCGCCCGGGCCACCGCGCGGAGCGAGTCGGCGTCGTTGACGTCGGCGACCAGCACCGGCAGGTCGGCGAGCCGGGGGTCGATCTCCGCGAGCTGCTCGCGTGCCGCGTCGAGCTTCTGGGGGTTGCGGCCGGCGAGCGCCCAGCGGCACTCCTCGGGCGCGTTGCGGGCGAGGTACTCCGCGGTCAGGGCGCCGGTGAACCCGGTCGCGCCGAACAGGACGATGTCGTACGGGCGCTCATCGTCGAACGGGCGCTCGCCGGTGGGCTCCGGCACGGCTGCTCCTTCGCTGACCCATCGCTGGGCGTCGGGACGTGGGGTGCCGCCACTGTGGCAGACCACCGGAACCGTTCCCAGGGGCGCTGCGTCCCACCTGTGACTGCACCCACTCCGACCAGGAGCCCCCATGCGCCGCACCCTGGTGCTCGGCACCGCCGCCCTCGTCACGACCGCCTCGCTCGCGGTGACGGTCACCGGCCTCGCCTCGTCGCCGCTGACCTCCGCCGTCTCCGGCTCCACCGGCGGGTTCCTGGCGCCGGCCGCAGCGGCGGCCGCCGAGCTGGAGCCGTTCGACGGCTGCGACGAGCTCCTGGACTGGTACGTCGAGCAGGCGCTGCCCGAGATCGGCCCGTGGGGGTTCGAGGGGACGTGGGGCTGGGGCTTCCGCGACCTGGTGTCCGCACAGCGCTCCTCCGGGGTCGCGGAGCTGGCCACCCCCGCCGCCGACAAGGCGGTGGGAAGCAGCGACACCGGCACCAACGTCCAGGAGGAGGGTGTCGACGAGCCCGACCGGGCGAAGACCGCGGACGGCCTCGTGCTCCACGTCCGGGGCCGCGAGCTGGTGGTCACCGACGTGACGGGCGACCGCCCTCGCGAGGTCGGCACCCTGCTCCTCCCCCGCACGATCGGGCTCCCCGAGCTCCTCGTCGACGGGACCACGGTCCACGTCCTCGGTCAGGACGAGCGCGGCTGGGGCGGCCCGCGACCGGTGGACGCCGGGCGCCTCGTCACCGACAGCGTCATGGTGGTCGAGCAGAACACCCGGCTGCTCACGGTCTCGATCGCGGACCCGTCCCGGCCCGCTCTCGAGTCCGACCGGACCTACGGCGGCTCGCTGCTCTCCGCCCGCCTGCACGAGGGCGCCGTGCGGCTGGCGATGAGCACCGGCCACCCGACGCTCGACTTCGTGACGCCGAACCGGAACCGCAGCCGCGCCGAGGCGACCCGGGAGAACCGGCAGATCGTCCGGGACAGCACGATCGCCGACTGGCTCCCCACCGTGGCCACCGACGACGGCGACCCCGAACCGCTCCTCGACTGCACCGACGTCCGTCACCCGCAGGACGCGGCCGGGCTCGGCACGATCAGCGTCGTCACCTTCCCGTCCGGCGACCCCGACGCCGCCTCCTCGACCGGCGTGACCACCGCGGGCGACCTCGTCTACTCCTCGACCGAACGGCTCTACGTCGGCACCTCCTCCGACGACGGACGCACCACGGGGCTCCACGCCTTCGCGGTGGACGGCCCCGCCACGTCGTACGTCGGGTCCGGGACCGTCGAGGGCTCGGTGCGCGACCGCTGGAGCATCGATGAGCACGACGGCTCGCTCCGGGTCGCCGTGGCCCACCTGAAGCGCTGGGAGACGGTGGACAACGGCGTGACCGTGCTGCGCGAGCAGGGCGACCGGCTGGTGACCGTCGGGTCGGTCCGCGGGCTCGGCCCGGACGAGGAGATCAAGTCGGTCCGGTGGTTCGACGACCTCGCGGTCCTGGTCACCTTCCGGGAGACCGACCCGCTCTACACGGTGGACCTGAGCGGCGCACGCCCGCGGAAGCTCGGCGAGCTGAAGATCCCCGGCTTCTCGCAGTACCTCCACCCCGTCGGCGACGACCTGCTCCTCGGTCTCGGCCAGGACGCCGACCGGGACGGCACCACCCGCGGCCCGCAGGCGTCGCTGTTCGACCTGGGCGACCTGTCCTCCCCGGAGCGCGTCGCGGTGCTCGGGCTCGGCGAGGTCGGCGAGCTCGCGGCGGCGTACGACCCCCGCACGTTCACCTGGCTGCCGGACGCCGGCGTCGGCGTGGCCGCGCTCGACAGCTGGGAGCGCAGCGGGTCGTCGTTCGTCGAGCTGCGCGTCGGCGCCGACGGGAGCCTGGTCGAGGGGCGGCGGATCCCGCTGCGGCCGTGGACGGCCTACGCGGCCCGGGCGCTGCCCCTCGACGACGGCCGGGTGGCGGTCGTCGACCGTGGGGTGCGGCTGGTCGAGCTGGGCTGAACGACTGGGCTGACCAGGGGGGCTCCTGCGCCCTACGCTGGCCGCATGTGCCGCAACATCCGCCAGCTCCACAACTTCGAGCCGCCGGCGACGAGCGAGGAGGTCCAGGCTGCCGCGCTGCAGTACGTCCGCAAGGTCAGCGGGGCGACCCGGCCGAGCCAGGCCAACGCCGCGGCGTTCGACCGTGCGGTGCGCGAGGTGGCCGAGGCGACCCAGCGGCTGCTCGACTCGCTGGTGACCAGCGCGCCCCCGAAGGACCGCGAGGTCCAGGCGGCGAAGGCGAAGGCCCGCGCCGCGCTCCGCTACGGCACCTGAGGGACCCGAGGGACGCGCGTCTCCCGCGGGTCAGGCGGTCACCGCCTCCTGCTCCAGCTTGCGGACGAAGATGTGGCGGGCCACGTCGAGGTCGACCTCGGCGGTCTCGCCGCCGGCACCGACGAGGACGCCGACCGGCCCCTGGGCGATGCTGACCTCGCGGTCGGGGACGGCACCCACGCGGCGCAGCGCGCTCATCAGCGTCTCGTCCTTCTGGACCTCCTCGCTGATCCGACCGATGCGCACCCGCTGCTGGCCGCCGGAGGCGACCGCCGTGTCGAGCGGGACCACGCCGTCCATGAACTCCTCGCCGCCGGTCGAGCCGAGCTCGCTGAGGCCGGGGATCGGGTTGCCGTACGGCGACTCGGTCGGGTGGTCGAGCAGCTCGATGAGCCGGCGCTCGACGGCCTCGGACATCACGTGCTCCCATCGGCAGGCCTCCGCGTGCACGAGCTCCCACGGCAGCCCGATGACGTCGGTGAGCAGCCGCTCGGCGAGCCGGTGCTTGCGCATCACCCGGGTCGCCAGACGGCGTCCCTCGTCGGTGAGCTCGAGGTGGCGGTCGCCCTCCACGGTCAGCAGGCCGTCGCGCTCCATCCGCGCCACGGTCTGGCTCACCGTCGGGCCGCTCTGGTGCAGCCGCTCCGCGATGCGGGCCCGCAGCGGCACGATGCCCTCCTCCATCAGCTCGTAGATCGTGCGGAGGTACATCTCGGTGGTGTCGATGAGGTCGCTCACGGCTCCATTGTCTCATCGAGGGCCACCCCACCGGCCGGGCGCGGTCCCGCGCCCGGGTTGCGGTGGCCTGGCACCGTGAGGAGGTGGCCAACACCGCGGTGATGTGGTTCCGGCGCGACCTCCGGCTCGCGGACAACCCCGCGCTCCTCGCGGCCTGCGAGGCCGACGGCGTGGTCCCGTTGTTCGTGGTCGACCCGGCCCTGTGGGGGCCTGCCGGCGCCGTCCGCCGCACCTACCTCGCCGGCTCGCTCACGGCGCTCGACGCCTCCATGGGCGGCGTGCTGGTGGTGCGCCACGGAGACCCGCGCGAGGTGGTCCCCGCGGTCGCCGCCGAGGTCGGGGCGGACCGGGTGCACGTCGCCGCCGACTTCGCGCCCTACGGTGCCCGTCGGGACGCCGAGGTGGAGGAGGCGCTCGGGCGCGCGGACGTCGGGCTCGCGCGCCTCGGTTCGCCGTACGCCGTGGCCCCGGGGCGGGTCCGCAACGGCAGCGGTGAGGCGTACCGCGTCTACTCGCCGTTCTCCCGGGCCTGGGCCGAGCACGGTTGGCGAGGGCCGGTCGGACCGCCCCGCAGCACCCGGTGGCTCCGGGTCGACGGCGACGGCATCCCCGACGCGGCCTACCCGGACGGGACCGAGCCGCCGACGCCCGGCGAGCAGGCGGCACTGGCGGCGTGGGCGGATTTCCGCGACCACCGGCTCGACCGCTACGGCGACGAGCGGGACCAGCCCGCGTCGGGAGCGTCGAGCGAGATGTCGACCTACCTGCGCTGGGGCGAGATCCACCCCCGCACGATGCTCGCCGACCTCGCGCGCCGGCGCTCCGACTCCGCGGCGAAGTACCGCAAGGAGCTCGCGTGGCGCGAGTTCTACGCCGACGTGCTCTGGCGCCATCCGGAGAGCGCGCGGGCCGACCTCCGCCCCGAGTACGCCGAGCTCCAGTACGACGACCCGGGCACGCTGTTCGAGGCGTGGAAGGAGGGGCGCACCGGCTTCCCCATCGTCGACGCCGGGATGCGCCAGCTGCGTGGCCAGGGGCGGATCCACAACCGGGTGCGGATGATCGTCGCGAGCTTCCTGGTCAAGGACCTGCACGTCTGGTGGCGTCATGGGGCCCGCCACTTCATGGAGTGGCTCGCCGACGGCGACCTCGCCTCCAACCAGCACGGCTGGCAGTGGGTGGCCGGCTCCGGCACCGACCCCGCGCCGTACTTCCGGGTGTTCAACCCGACCACGCAGGGGCGGAAGTTCGACCCCGACGGCGCGTACGTCCGGCGCTGGGTGCCCGAGCTCCGGGACGTGCCGGCGCCGGAGGTCCACGAGCCGGTCGGCGTGCCCGGCTACCCCGCCCCGATCGTCGACCACGCCGCCGAGCGCAAGGAGGCGCTGGCGAGGTACGACCGGATCAAGGCAGCAGCCGCCGGCCGGTGAGGGTCGGGTCGTCGATGCGCAGGTAGAGGGTCCGCTGCCCCTCCGCCCACGGCTCGGGCTCGCCCTCGCGACGCACCGCCTGCACCTGCCCGGGGTCCTCCACGCGCCGGCAGGTGCCGGTCGCGACGACGCTCCAGCCGGAGCGGGTCTCCTCGTCGAGGTCGTCGACCTCGAAGGCCACCTCGGCGTCCGGTGCGGTCATCGCGATCACGCCGTAGGGCAGCGTCCGGAAGACCACCGTGCCGTCGTGCACCACGTGGTTGACCGGCAGGATCGTCAGCCCGTCGGCGGCGGACAGCGCCACGCGTCCCACCGTGCGCGAGCCCAGCAGCTCGAGGCACTCCGACCGGTCCAGCTCCTGCATCCGCATCACGACCTCCTGACCGCATCTTGCCCCGCGGCTCGCCGCCGTTCGAGGTCCGAGGACCCTGGTGGCCCGCTGTAGGTTCGACCGACGTGTCGCGCCTCCGCAGCCTCGTCGCCGACACCCGGCCGTTGCGCAACGCGCACTTCCGGCGGCTGTGGCTCGCGAACATCGTGACCGTCGTGGGCGCCCAGCTCACCGTGGTCGCGGTGCCGGCGCAGATCTACGCGGTCACGGGGTCGTCCGCCTACGTGGGGCTCACCGGCGTCTTCGGCCTGGTGCCGCTCGTCGTCTTCGGCCTGTACGGCGGAGCGCTGGCCGACACCTTCGACCGGCGCTCGATCCTGGTGGTGACGACGACCGGGCTGATCGTGACCAGCGGGCTGTTCTGGGTGCAGGCGGCCCTGGGGAACACGGACGTGTGGCTGCTGCTCTGGCTGTTCGCCGCCCAGCAGGCGTTCTTCGCGGTCAACCAGCCGACCCGGAGCGCGGTGCTGCCGCGGCTCTTCGACCCGACGTTGCTGCCGGCCGCGGTCGCCCTCAACACGACGGTGATGCAGGCCGGAGCGATCGCAGGCCCGCTGCTCGCCGGCGTGCTGATCCCGGTGCTCGGCTACGAGTGGCTCTACCTCGTCGACACGGTCACGCTCTTCGCCACCCTCGGGGCGGTCGTGAAGCTCCCGCGGCTCCCGGTGAGCGGCGCGCCCGACGGGGCGCCGGGGCTCCGCTCGGTCCTGCAGGGGCTGGGGTACCTCCGCCACCACCCGGTGCTGCTGACGTCGTTCGTGGTCGACGTGGTGGCGATGCTGTTCGGCATGCCGCGGGCGCTGTTCCCGGAGATCGCGCACGTCGACTTCGGCGGCCCCGACGAGGGCGGGCTCGTCTTCGCGCTGCTCTTCGCCGCGATCCCGGCGGGCGCGGTGGTCGGAGGGGTGCTCAGCGGCTGGGTGTCACGGGTCGACCGGCAGGGGTTGGCGGTCGTGGTCGCGATCCTGGTGTGGGGCGCGGCGATGACCGGGTTCGGCGTGGCGGTCGGGCTGGCCGAGCACGCACCGACCGCGATGCTGGTGGTCGCGCTGGCGATGCTGGTGGTCGGTGGTGCGGCCGACATGGCCTCGAGCGCCTTCCGGTCGAGCATGCTGATGACCGCCGCCACCGACGAGGTCCGCGGCCGGCTCCAGGGCGTGTTCATCGTGGTGGTCGCCGGCGGTCCGCGGCTCGCCGACGTGGCCCACGGCGCGGCCGCCGCCGCGGTCGGCACCGCAGCCGCGGCGGCGGGAGGTGGTGTCCTCGTCGTGGTGGGGACCGTCGTCGCCGCCCTCGCCGTCCCGTCGTTCGTGCGCTACCGGCTCTCCCGGGCGGTGCGGGCCGACTGACCCGGTATTTCCGTTGTGGGGCTTGGTGCGGCGGCCTACGCTCGTCGTACACGAGGAAGGAGGTGGTCCAAGGTATGAGTTCTTACCGGACACGTGAGGTGGCTGCTCGCTAGAGCGCCGCACGCAACCGAGGGCGGACGTGACGGTACGCCGCCACCCTCCCGCCCGCAGCAACACTGGGCGACCGTGTCGGCTTCGCCGCCACGGTGCCGCCTAGGGCGCGTACGTGCGCGCTGGCAATACCAAGCAGTCACCCGGCCCGCAGGCGCTCCGGACAAGTCCGACCGGAGGCAACACCCGCCTGCGGGCCGTCTGCTTTTCCCTCTCCCACCCCCGCCTCAGGCCGCCGCGAACTGCGCGGCGTGCAGCGCGGCGTAGGCGCCGTCGGCCGCGAGCAGCTCCGCGTGGCTGCCCTGCTCCACGATCCGCCCCTCCTCCATCACCAGGATCAGGTCCGCGTCGCGGATCGTGCTGAGCCGGTGGGCGATCACGAAGGACGTGCGGTCGGCGCGCAGCGCCGCCATCGCGTGCTGCACCAGCAGCTCGGTACGGGTGTCGACCGACGAGGTCGCCTCGTCGAGGATCAGCAGCGCCGGGTCGGCGACGAACGCCCGCGCGATCGTGACCAGCTGGCGCTCGCCCGCGGACAGGTTCGAGCCGTTCTCGTCGACGACGGTGTCGTAGCCGTCGGGAAGCGAGTGGACGAACCGGTCGACGAACGTGGCCCGCGCGGCCTCGAGCACCTCCTCCTCGGTGGCCTCGGGACGGCCGTAGGCGATGTTGTCGCGGATCGTGCCCTCGAAGAGCCACGCGTCCTGCAGCACCATCCCGATCCGGGAGCGGAGCAGCCGGCGGTCCATCGTCGCGGTGTCCACGCCGTCGAGGGTGATCCGGCCCGAGTCCACGTCGTAGAACCGCATCACCAGGTTCACCAGCGTGGTCTTCCCGGCGCCGGTCGGACCGACGATCGCGACGGTCTGGCCCGGGTGCACGACCAGCGACAGCTCCTCGATCAGCGGGCGCTCGGGGTCGTAGGAGAACGAGACCCGGTCGAAGACCACCTCGCCGCGGCCGGACGGCGCCGGCTGGGCGACCTCGCCGGCAACCGGCTCCTCCTCGGCGTCGAGGAGCTCGAAGACCCGCTCCGCCGACGCGACTCCGGACTGGAGCAGGTTCACCATCGAGGCGAGCTGGGTGAGCGGCTGGGTGAACTGGCGCGAGTACTGGATGAACGCCTGCACCTCACCGAGGCTGAGCGAGCCACCGGCGACCCGGAGCCCGCCGATCACCGCGACCAGCACGTAGTTGAGGTTGCCGAGGAACATCATCACCGGCATCACCAGCCCGGAGACGAACTGCGCACCGAACGACGCCGTGTAGAGCGCGTCGTTCTCCTCCGCGAACGTCCGCTCCACCTCGCCGCGACGGCCGAACACCTTGACCAGGTCGTGTCCGGTGAAGGTCTCCTCGATGTGCGCGTTGAGCCGCCCCGTCCGGCGCCACTGCTGGACGAACAGCCCCTGCGAGCGCTTCATGATCCGGCCGGTGACGACCATCGAGAGCGGCACGGTGAGCAGGGCGATCAGTGCGAGCGTCGGGGAGATCCAGAACATCATCGACAGCACGCCGACGACGGTGAGCAGCGACGTCACCATCTGGCTCATCGTCTGCTGCAGCGACTGGCTGATGTTGTCGATGTCGTTGGTGACCCGGCTCAGCAGCTCGCCGCGCGGCTGCTTGTCGAAGTACGACAGCGGGAGCCGGTTGATCTTGTCCTCGACGTCGGAGCGCATCCGGCGCACGGTCGACTGCACGACGTCGTTGAGCAGGTAGCCCTGGACGAACCCGGCCAGCGCCGACATCAGGTAGACCAGCACCGCGACCAGCAGCACAGCCGCGACCGCCTCGAAGTCGACCCCCTGGCCGGGCACGACGTGGTCCATCGCGGCCACCATGTCCGCGAGCTGGTCGTCGCCCTCGACGCGGAGCCGGTCGACGGCCTGCTCCTGCGTGGTGCCGCTCGGGAGCTGGCGCCCCATCACCCCGCCGAAGACCACGTCGGTGGCCTCGCCGAGGATGCGTGGGCCGACGACCGAGAGCGCCACCGACACCACGGCGAGCAGCAGGACGCCGAACGCCTTCACCTTCTCCGGCCCCATCCGCCGGACCAGCCGCCGCGACGACGGCCAGAACGCCATCGACTTCTGGCCGACCATCCCGCCGCCGAAGGGGCCGCGCCCCGGTCCCGGGCCGGCGGTGACCCGCTCGGTCTCCTTCATGGGGCTGGTCGAGCCTGTCGAGCCCCCAGTCACGCGGCCTCCTCCTCGGTCAGCTGCGACCGGACGATCTCCTGGTAGGTCGTGCACCTCTCCAGCAGCTCGCCGTGGGTGCCCTCCCCCACGACGGCGCCGTCCTCGAGCACGACGATGCGGTCGGCGTCGAGCACGGTGCTGACCCGCTGCGCGACGACGATCACGGTCGCGTCGGCCACCACCGGGCGCAGCGCGTGGCGCAGCCGTGCGTCGGTGGCGACGTCGAGCGCGGAGAACGCGTCGTCGAAGAGGTAGACCCGGGGCCGTTTCACCAACGCCCGCGCGATCGCGAGCCGCTGGCGCTGCCCGCCGGAGACGTTGGTGCCGCCCTGGGCGACCGGCGCGGCGAGCCCCTCGGGCATCCTCTCGACGAAGTCCCGTGCCTGCGCGACCTCGAGCGCCTCCCAGAGCTCCTCGTCGGTGGCGTCCGGGTTCCCGTGGCGCAGGTTGTCCGCGATCGTGCCCGAGAACAGGAACGCGCGCTGCGGGACGAGGCCGATCGCACTCCAGAGCTCCTCGGGTGCGAGGTCACGCACGTCGGTCCCGTCGAGCCGGACAGCGCCGCCCGTCACGTCGTACAACCGCGGGACGAGCCCGACGAGCGTCGACTTGCCGGCGCCGGTCGAGCCGACGATCGCGGTGGTGGTGCCGGGCTCGGCACGGAGCGAGACCTGCCGGAGCACCGGCTCGTCGGCGCCGGGGTAGGCGAACGTCACCGCGTCGAGCTCGACCGCGCCACGGACCGACCCCAGCTGTCGCGGGTCGGCGGGCGGGACGACCGAGCTCTCGGTGGTCAGCACCTCCGTGATGCGGTCGGCGCACACCGAGGCGCGAGGCCACATCATCAGCAGGAAGGTCGACATCATCACGGCCATCAGGATCTGCATGAGGTAGGCGATGAACGCGGTCAGCGAGCCGACCTGCATGGCGCCGTCGTCGATCCGGTGGGCGCCGAACCAGACCACGGCGGCGCTGGAGAGGTTCACCACCAGCATCACCAGCGGGAACATCGCCGCCATCCAGCGTCCGACCCGCACCGCGACGTCGGTGAGCGCGTCGTTCGCCCCGGCGAACCGCTCGGTCTCGTGGCGCTCGCGGACGAACGCGCGCACCACGCGGATGCCGGTGACCTGCTCGCGGAGGATCCGGTTGACCGCGTCGATGCGCTCCTGCATGGCGCGGAACCCGGGCACCATCCGGCTGACCACGAACCCGACCGAGAGGAAGAGCGCCGGCACGCTGACCGCGAGCAGCCACGAGAGCCCGAGGTCCTCGCGCATCGCCATCAGCACGCCGCCCACCATCATGATCGGCGCGGTGACCATCAGCGTCGCGGCCATCAGCACGAGCATCTGCACCTGCTGCACGTCGTTGGTGGTGCGGGTGATCAGCGACGGCGCACCGAACCGGTCGACCTCACGCATCGAGAACGACTGGACGCGGTGGAACAGGTCGCGGCGCACGTCGCGCCCGAACGCCATCGCGGTGCGCGCCCCGACGTACACCGCGGCGACGCTGCAGACGACCTGCACCAGCGAGACCAGCAGCATCACGCCACCGGTGCGCACGATGTGGCCGGTGTCCCCGACGGCCACGCCCTGGTCGATGATGTCGGCGTTGAGCGAGGGCAGGTAGAGCGACGCCATCGTGCCGAGGAACTGGAGCCCGACGATGAGCGCCAGCTGCTGGCGGTACGGCGCCAGCCCGCTCCTGAGCAGCCGGACCAGCGTCATCGCCCCTCCTCCAGCTCGAGCGAGGCCGCGTCCGCGAGCAGCTCGTCGACCACGTCGCGCGTGACACCGTGCAGCAGCAGCTGGGTGATCTCCACCGGCGTCAGCGTCGTCTCCGCGGGCGCTCCCGGGTGGCAGGTGCCGGCGACGAGCGCCTGGAGCGCACGCGCGGCGTGCTCGGGGGAGGTGGCCAGCTCGTCACGGTGCGGCGCGAAGACCAGCGTGCTCAACGCCGCGTGGAGCTCCGCCCCGGAGTCGCGCATGAACGGCGGCAGCGCGGGCTGGCCGTCCGGCGCGACCGGGGGTGGGCCGTCGGTCATGAAGTTCCGCCGGATCGCGGTGACCACCAGCATCAGCCGGCGGGTCCGGTCGACCATCCGCTCGGTGACCGCCAGCACCTTGGCGTGGAGGGTGGGGTGCTGGTCGAGCATCGCCGCCATCTCCTCGCGCCACCCCGCGGGCGTCACCACCTCCTGGCCGACGGCGTAGAGCAGCGCCCGCTTGTCGGGGAAGACGCGGAAGATCGTCCCCTCGGCGATCCCCGCCGCGTCGGCGATCTGCTTGGTCGACAGCACGCCGCCGGTCGCCTCGAGCAGCGGGATCACGGCGGAGACGATCGCGGCGCGACGCTCCTCGGGAGGCAGCGGGGTGGCACGGCGGCCGGCAGGAACCATCGGACCAGAGTAAGTGAGTGAGCACTCACTCACAACAACGCTCGGCCGAGCTCGTCGGCTCCGCCGCCGCGCTGCCGGCCTCGGAGGAAGTGCCCGACCCCGCGCTGTGGCCTAGGGAGCGAGCCGTTCGGCCTGCCACACGTCCCGCGTCGGCGCCCAGCGGTAGCGGAACCGGTCGTGGAGCCGCCCCTGCCTCCCCTGCCAGAACTCGAAGGTGTCCGGGGTGATCCGGAACCCGCCCCAGTACGGCGGCCGGGCGACCGGGCCGTCCCCGAACCGGGCCACCGCGTCGGCGTACCGCCGGTCGAGGACCTCCCGCGACTCGACCACCTTCGACTGCGGCGACGCCCACGCCCCGAGCTGCGACTCTCTCGGCCGCGAGGCGAAGTAGGCGTCGCTCTCCTCCTCCGGGAGCTTGTGCGCGATCCCCTCGACCCGCACCTGCCGCTGCAGCGGGTGCCACGGGAAGACGACCGCGACGTGTGGCTGGCCGGCCAGCTCCTCCCCCTTGCGCGAGGAGTAGTTGGTGAAGAAGTCGAGCCCCTCCGCGGACAGCCCCTTGCACAGCACCATCCGCGACGACGGACGGCCGGTCGCCGACACCGTGGAGAGCACCATCGCCGTCGGGTCGTAGAGCCCGGCCCGCACGGCGTCCTCGAGCCAGCGGGTCAGCAGCACGACGGGATCGGGGTCGAGCTCGTCCTCGGAGAGCCCGCCGAGGCGGTACTCCTCGCGCAGCTCGGCCAGGCTCACCCGTCGCTCGGGCTGGGGGTCGGTCACGGAGCAAATGTAAGGGCGGTCACCTCGCCGGCGACCGTGGTGCAGAATGCCGGGTGGCCGCGGAGACGTGGCCACGAGCTGAGGGGAGTCGGGATGGCAGAGGTGCACCACGGGCTCGAGGGAGTCGTGGCGTTCGAGACCGAGATCGCGGAGCCGGACAAGGAGGGCTCGGCCCTGCGCTACCGGGGCGTCGACATCGAGGACCTCGCGGGGCGGGTCCCGTTCGAGAAGGTCTGGGGGCTGCTGATCGACGGGAAGTACGAGCCCGGGCTGCCGCCCGCCGAGCCCTACAACATCCCGATCCACACCGGCGACGTCCGCGCCGACGTGCAGGCCGCCGTCGCGATGCTCGCGCCGATGCTGGGGATGCGGCAGACCTACGACATCTCCGACGAGGAGGCCCGCGAGGACCTCAGCCGCGTCGCGGTGATGGTGCTGTCGTACGCCGCGCAGGCCGCCCGTGGCCTCGGGCTCCCGATCGTCCCGCAGCGGGAGGTCGACAAGGGCAGCTCGCTCGCCGAGAAGTTCCTGATCCGCTGGAAGGGCGAGGCGGACCCCGACCACGTCAAGGCGATCGACGCCTACTGGAGCTCCGCCGCCGAGCACGGGATGAACGCCTCGACGTTCACCGCCCGGGTGATCACCTCCACCGGTGCCGACGTCGCCGCGGCGTTCTCCGGGGCGATCGGCGCGATGAGCGGCCCGCTGCACGGCGGCGCTCCCTCCCGGGTGCTCGGGATGATCGAGGAGGTCGAGCGGTCGGGCGACGCCCGCGCGTACGTCAAGGGGCTGCTCGACAAGGGCGAGCGGCTCATGGGGTTCGGCCACCGCGTCTACCGCGCCGAGGACCCGCGGGCGCGGGTGCTGCGGCGCACCGCCAAAGAGCTGGCCAGCCCGCGCTACGAGGTCGCCGAGGAGCTGGAGAAGGCCGCCCTGGCCGAGCTCCGCGAGCGGCGCCCCGACCGGGTGCTGGAGACCAACGTGGAGTTCTGGGCGGCGATCGTCCTCGACTTCGCCGAGGTCCCGGCGCACATGTTCACCTCGATGTTCACCTGCGCCCGCACCGGTGGCTGGTCGGCGCACATCCTGGAGCAGAAGCGCACGGGGCGGCTGATCCGCCCGTCCGCGGTGTACGTCGGCCCGGGCGAGCGGCCGGCCTCCGAGGTCGAGGGGTGGGACCCCGCCTGGGGGTGACCGGCGTCAGTGGGCCGGGACCCGGGTCAGCCAGTAGCGGGCGTTCTCCGGGTCCGGGTTGCCGAACCTCGCGTTGACCGCCCACAGCGAGTGGCCGACCAGCGCGACGGTCGTCGGCACGTCGAAGTCGGAGCTGCTCTGCTCGGCGACCAGCCGCGCGTGGCGCAGCCGCGGCGAGAGCTCGAGCGTCGCGACCAGGTCCAGCTGGTTGCGTACGACGTGCAGCAGCCGGCCGTCGAGCTCCATCCCGTCACCGGCGGTGAGCGGGTAGCCGCCGGTGCGGACGCGGAAGGTGCGCCCGCTCGCCGGATCGATCCGGAACAGCCGGCCGGTGTTGCTCTGCACCGCCAGCAGCCGCCCCTTGGAGGCCACGATGCCGTTGAGGTTGAACCCGGGCTCGTGCTCCAGCGCCCCCGTGAGCCGGAGGATGCGGGCCGCGCGAGGAGGCGGCAGCTTCCTCCCGTGGAGCGGCACCACGGCGAGCCTCTGGTTCACCGAGTCGGTCACGAAGACGCCGGCACGGGTGACGACGAGATCGTTGAGGAACCGGTCCGCCAGCGGGCGGAACCGGTAGGTGCGGACGACCTTCCCGGTGCGCGCGTCGTGGGCGCGGACCACCGAGGTCGCTCCCCCCGCCACCCAGACGAGGCCGCGGCGCGCGTCGTGGTCGACGCCGACGGCCACCCGGCCCCGCTTGCCCGCGGCGATCGTCTTGTGGGACCGGGTGCGGGGGTCGACCCGGCGGATCGACCCGTCGGCCAGCGAGCCGACGTAGAGCCGCCGGCCGTCGGTGGTGACCCCCTCGGGCTGGTAGCCGCGCGGCAGATTGATCCGGTCGGGCAGGTGGTCGGTCACGTCGGGCGGTGAGGCGGCCGCCGGGGCGGCGGTGGCCAGCCCGGTGGCGAGGCAGGCGAGGACGGCGGCGGCGCGGCGACGGCTCATGGACCCTCCCGAGAGGTGCGGTCGTCCCGCCATCCTGCGCCTCCTGCGACGCCGCGGCAACGACCGGATCAGCCCTCCTCGGACACGTTCCCCCCGCCCTGACCGTCTGGCTCCGGCGCCTCGGCGGGCTCGACCGCGGTCTGCGGCCAGTCGGGGTCGACCCCCGGGATGTCGGTGCGCACCTGGTCGGGGTCGGGCGCTGCGGGGGTGTGCGGCTCGTCGTGGGGTCCGGGCTCGGCGGGGTTCGTGCTCATGGCCGATCCCTACCCCGCCCGGGGAACCGGCAGACCCGGGGCGAGCGGCTTCGCGAAGCACCGGCTGGTCGGTGAGTCCTTCCAGAGGCCGAACCCGGGGATCGGCACGTAGCCTGCCGACTCGTAGAGCGCGATCGCCTCCGGCTGCTTGAGCCCCGTCTCGAGGACCATCACGTCGGCCCCGGCAGCGGCCGCGCTCCGCTCCAGGTGGGCGAGGAGCAGCCGTGAGAAGCCACGCCCGCGGGCCGCCGGCACGACGTACATCCGCTTGATCTCGGCGGAGGTGGAACCGCCGAGCGCCACCACGTCAGGCCTCCGCCGCCACCCGCCGATCGCCACCGGCCGCTCGCCCGACCAGCCCACGAAGAACTCTCCGGCGGGCGGGTCGAACATCGTGCGGTCGAGGGGCGTGTGGTCGGGGCCGCCGTACCTCACGGTGAACTCCGCCTGGAGCTCGGCGACCAGCTCCTGCACGAGGGGGTCGCCGAACGGCGTGCGGCGTACGTCGAACCCGGTCACCCGGCCAATCTAGGCGCGGACGGCCTGCCGCCCACCACGACCCCGGTGAGAGGATGGCGCGCGTGACCGAGATCCAGCTGCCCGAGTCCCTGAAGCCCGCCGACGGCCGGTTCGGCGCCGGCCCGTCGAAGATCCGCACCGAGGCGGTCGACGCCCTCGCCGCGACCGGCACCTCGTTGCTCGGCACCAGCCACCGCCAGGCGCCGGTGAAGGACGTCGTGGGCCGCGTCCGTGAGGGGCTCGCGTCGCTGTTCTCGCTGCCGGATGGCTACGAGGTGGTGCTCGGCAACGGCGGGGCGACGGCGTTCTGGGACATCGCGACGTTCGGGCTGATCCGGGAGAAGAGCCAGCACCTGTCGTTCGGCGAGTTCAGCAGCAAGTTCGCCAAGGCGGCGAAGCAGGCGCCGTTCCTCGCCGAGCCGACGGTGATCACCAGCGAGCCCGGGACCCGGCCCCAGCCGCGGGCCGAGACCGGCGTCGACGTCTACGCGTGGGCCCACAACGAGACCTCCACCGCCGTGATGGCGCCGGTGCAGCGGGTCGACGGGGCCGACGACGACGCGCTGGTGCTCATCGACGCGACCTCGGGCGCCGGCGGGCTCCCCGTCGACCTGCGCGAGGTCGACGCCTACTACTTCGCGCCGCAGAAGTGCTTCGCCTCGGACGGCGGGCTCTGGATCGCGCTGCTGTCCCCCGCCGCCCTGGCGCGCGTCGACGAGCTCGCCGCGACCGACCGCTGGGTGCCGGCGTTCTTCGACCTCCCGACCGCGATCGACAACAGCCGGAAGAACCAGACCTACAACACCCCGTCGGTCGCGACGCTGTTCCTGATGGCCGAGCAGCTCGACTGGATGAACGCGCAGGGCGGGCTCGACGGGATGGTCGCGCGGACCACCCGCAGCGCGGAGGCGCTCTACGGCTGGGCGGAGAAGACCTCCTACACGACGCCGTACGTCCAGGAGCCGGGGGAGCGCTCCCTGGTCATCGGCACCATCGACTTCGACGAGTCGATCGACGCCGCCCAGGTCGCGAAGGTGCTGCGGGCCAACGGGATCGTCGACACCGAGCCTTACCGCAAGCTCGGCCGCAACCAGCTGCGGATCGCGATGTACCCGGCGATCGACCCGGCCGACGTCGAGGCGCTCACCGCCTGCATCGACCACGTCGTCGAGCGGCTCTGACGCGGCCGGGAGCCGCTCAGGCGGCCGGCTTCGTCGGCTCCCGCACCCACGTCCCGAAGAAGTCGTCGAGCTCCTCGCCCGAGACGTCCTCGTAGACGTCGACGAGCTGCTCGGTGGTCGCGGTGCCGTCCGCATGGCGCCGCAGCCACAGCCGCGCCCCGGCGAAGAAGTCGTCGTCGCCGAGCCGTAGCCGCAGTGCGTGGAGCGTGGCGGCGCCCCGGTCGTACACCGCACCGGCGAACAGCCCGGTGGGGCCGGGGTCGGCGACGACGACGCTCCAGAACGAGGAGTCAGCGGGAATCGCCATGACGTCCTCGAACTGCTCCTGCGCGGTGTCGCCCCCGTCGTGCTCGGTCCACAGCCAGGTGAGGTACGTCGCCCACCCCTCGTTGAGCCAGATGTCCCGCCAACGCCGGGGGCTCACCGAGTTGCCGAACCACTGGTGGCCGACCTCGTGGGCGACCGTGCCCTCGTTCGCGACACCGGAGTACACCGGCCGGGTCTGGGTCTCCAGCGCGTAGCCGACGCTGTCGTCGTCGACGATCGCGCCGGCTGCGACGAACGGGTAGCGGCCGAAGAGGCTCTCGAAGTAGTCGATCATCCGCGGCTGCTCCGCCAGGCTGGCGTCCGTGGTGGCGAGCGCCGCCGGCGGCAGGTCGGCGTCCACCGCGTCGATGATCGGCACCCCGCTCGCGCTGCGGTACGTCGGTCGCAGGTCGAAGTTCCCGATCGAGGCCGTGCTCAGGTAGCTCGCCTGCGGGTCGGGAGCCTTCCACCACCACGTCGTCGTCCCGCCACGGGTGACTGGCTTGCGTGCCGGGAGCCCGTTGGCGACCGCGGTCAGCCCTGCGGGCACGGTGATCTCGAAGCTGTAGGTCGCCTTGTCCGTCGGGCGGTCGTTGACCGGGTACCACGTCATCGCAGCCTCGGGCTCGTTGACGACGATCGCGCCGTCGGCGGTCGTGACCCAGCCGTAGAGCACCCCCTCGATGTCGGTCGGCCGGGTGGTCGCACCGCCGTACATGACCACGACGTGGACCGGCTTCCCCTTGTGCAGCACGCCGCGCGGACGCACCGTCAGCTCCCAGCGTCGCTGGGCGTCGTCCTGCTCCTGGGTGAACCGCGCCGGCTTCCCTCCGACGCGGACCCAGCGGACGTCGAGCCCGCGGAGGTCGAGGTTGAACGAGGAGAGCTTCCGGGTCGGTACCAGCCGGATCGTGGCCTTGCCCTCGAGATGGCCGCTGAGCTGACCCTGCGGCACGGACGGGTCGGCGGGCGGCCGGTAGTCGAGGTCGAGGTGGTAGTGGCGGACGTCGTAGCCGCCGTTGCCGGAGTAGGGGAAGTACGGGTCGCCTCCGCCGGGTGCTCCGGCCACCGGGCGCCCGCCACCCGGAGGGGCCGACGTGGCCCAGGGCGCCGGGGCGAGGGTGAGCGCGACGGCAGCGGCGGTCGAGGCGACGGTGAGACGGGTCGGCTGAGCCATGGCGACCTCCCGAGTGGGTCACCCGACCGTAGGACCCGGTTCAGCGGGCGCGCCAGCGCCGGGACCGACCGGTCCAGCACACCAGCGCGACGACGGCCCCGGCGAGCAGCGCGGCGCCGGTCCAGGTCCGCGCCGACCAGCCGTCGTCCTCCTCGGCGGCGGGGTCGGTGGGCTCGCGGCTCGTCGTGCCTTCCTGCTCCGGGGCGGGCGGCGGCTCCATCGCCCGCAGCAGCTCGTCCGGGAACGCCACGGCGACCACCTCGGCACGCCGCCCCTCGCTGGACAGCAGCAGCGCGCGGCCGCCGTCGGTGACCGCGAGCCCCTCGCCCTGCCGCTGGTGCGGCAGCCCGAAGCGGCCGAGGCTCTCCCACGTCCGGGCGTCGAGCACGGCGGCCGAGGAGTAGGTCCGCACCACCACGTGGCGGCCGTCGGGGAGGAACGCTCCGTCGGTCACCATCCCGTCCACCTCGCCCACGGGACGCAGCACGGTGGTCCCGCCCTCGGCGAGCCGTTCCGGGGCGGTGTAGACCTTGCCGCCGAGGAGCCCCTTGCTCACGACGAGGAGCCTTCCGGTCCGCGGGTGGACCAGCAGCGTCTCGGCGTCGTGCGGGCCGTCGACGTACCTGAGGTCGAACCGCTCGGCCTCCACCGTGCGCTCCCCCGGCTCGACGGGCGGCAGCCGGTAGACCGAGACCGACGCGCGTCGGCCGCCGTTGTCCCCGATGTCGCCCACCCAGACCGAGCCGTCCGCGTCGAGGGCCAGCGCCTCCACGTCGACCACCTCGTCGGAGGTGTACGTCGTGCGGCCGACCGTCTCCCCCGACCGGGCGTCGACCACGTGCACCACGGGGCCGGAGCCCGAGTCGTTGACGGTGAGCAGGGTGGACCCGAGCGCCACCAGCCCGCTCGACTCGTCGATCGTCGGGTCGGTGAAGGCGACGACCTGCTCGCCGGGGTCGGCCTTGCCGTCCGCGAGCAGCACCGCGCCGGTGAGGGCGACCGCCGCCACCACGGCGTGGAACCGCAGCGGGGACGGGCCGATCACGCCAGGAGCTCCTGGAGCCGCGGCCGGACACGCCACGTCGACGTCAGCTCGTCGAGCTCCGCGCGGTCACCGCGGGCGCCGGTGCGGATCGCGCGGAGCAGGGTGTTGCGCGGGGTGTGCCGGCTCTCGACGAACTCGACGACGTCGACGCGGTACCCTGCCGACCGCAGCACCCCGGCGCGGAGCGCGTCGGTGAGGGTGTCGGCGAACCGCTCGCGGAGGATGCCGTCCCGGGTCAGGACGGAGTACGGCGCGGGGGCCTCCTGGCGTCGCAGCTGGGCCGCGACGTCGTGGTGGCAGCACGGGGCGGCGAGCACCAGCGGGGCCTCCCACCGCACGGCCTGCGCCAGCGCGTCGTCGGTGGCGGTGTCGCAGGCGTGCAGCGCGAGCACCACGTCGGGGCGCATCCCCGGGTCGGTCGAGCCGATCTCGCCCTGGAGGAACGTCGTGCTGTCCGCGATGCCGAGCTGCTCGGCGAGCGCGGTGCTGTGCAACCGCGACTGCTCCTTGACGTCGATCCCGACGACCTGGGCCGGGATCCCGCGCACGGCGGTGAGGTAGCGGTGCGCTGCGAAGGTCAGGTAGGCGTTGCCGCAGCCGAGGTCGACCACCCGCAGCGGCTCCTCGTCGGTCGGCGTGCGGAGCGCACCGGCCGCGGTGGCGTCGTCGACCGAGGCGCCGAGCGCGCGCACCATCTCCTCGACCTGGCGGTACTTCGCCTGCCGGCTCGGCTTCACCCGGCCGCGCTCGTCGGAGATCCCGAGCGCCCGGAGCACCGGGTCGTCCTCGGGGAGCAGCCGGTTCTTGGCCCGGTCGTGGCCCCGGTCCGGCTCCTCGCCGGTCGGCTCGGTGGCGCGGGCGTGCACGAGCGCCTCGCCCTTCTTGGTCACCCGCAGCTGCAGCTCCTGGGTGGTGCTCCGCACGTGCCAGTTGCCGAACGGCTGGTCGAGGAGCTCGTCCACCGCGGCCGCCGCGGCGTCGCCGGCGTGGTTGGCGGTGAACGCCTGGGTGTCGTCGTACGTCGTGACCTGCAGGTGGGTGCCGCCTTTGAGCTCGACGTACCGCAGCTCCGCGCGGCGCCACTGCGGCCGCGCGCCCTTGCGCCGTCCGGCGGCGACGGCGCGGACCAGGGCGCCCTCGTCCAGCAGGAGCGCCCGGACCCGCGCCAGCGCCTCGTCGAGCTGCTCAGCCACGGATCGCAGCGCTCACGACGACGATGCCGATGAGGAGGATCAGCGCGCCCGGGATGACCAGGCGCCGGTAGCGCGGGTTCACCCGACGAGTCTAGGTGGGCGGGCCCGGCGCCGGCTCAGGCCGGGACCGGGCACCCCTCGCCGCTCCGCACCGCCAGGTCGGTCGCCGGGACGGTGTGCCGCCGCCGCTCGGCCCGGGCGAAGAGCGCCAGGCAGAGGAGGGTGCCCGCGCCGGCGACCAGCCCGCCGCCGATCAGCGACCACCGGGCGCCGAAGCTCTCCCCCAGCCAGCCGATCAGCGGCGAGCCGATCGGGGTGCCGCCCATGAAGATCATCAGGTAGAGCGCCATCACCCGGCCCCGCAGCTCGGCGGGGACGCTGATCTGCATCAGCGTGTTGGCGCTGGTGATCGTGGTGAGCGAGGTGATCCCGATCAGCGGGGTCATCGCGACGAAGGCGCCGTAGGTCGGCATCAGCCCGATGACCACCTCGACCGCGCAGAACAGCAGCGCCGCGCCCATCACGAGCCGCAGCCGGACCCGGGTGCGGCGCGCCGCGAGCAGCGCACCGGCGATCGAGCCGACGGCCATGGTCGAGCCGAGCACGCCGTACTCCCCCGCGCCCTTGCCGTAGACCTCGGTGGCCATCAGGGCGCTGGTCAGCTGGAAGTTCAGCCCGAAGGTGCCGACGAAGAACATCACCGCGAGCACCAGCATCAGGTCGGGGCGGGTGCGGAGGTAGCGCAGCCCCTCGAGCACCATCCCCGGGTGGCGCGGGACCGGCTGCACCGCGGTGAGCGAGCGGCCGATGCCGCGGAGCGCCCACAGGACCGCGCCGTAGCTGGCGGCGTTGAGCAGGATGACCACGCCGGTCGCCGGCACGCCCGAGCCGAAGGCGGCGATCATCAGGCCTGCGACGGCAGGGCCGACGATGCGGCCGGTGTTGAACGACGCCGAGTTCAGCCCCACCGCGTTGGGCAGGTCCTCGGGGTCGACGAGCTCGCTCACGAAGGCCTGCCGGACGGGCGCCTCGAAGGCGGTGCCGACGCCGAAGGCGAGCGCGATCACGTAGACGTGCCACTGCTGCACGACCCCGGTGACCGCGAGGAGGCCGAGGACCAGCGCGGGGCCGGCCATCAGGAGCTGGGCGAGCTGGAGCAGGCGGTACTTCGGGAACCGGTCGGCGACGGCACCGGCCCAGGGCGACAGGAGCAGGGCCGGCAGGAACTGCAGCCCGGTGGTGATGCCGAGCGCGGCACCGCTGCCGCCGCTGAGCACCAGGACGAGCCAGTCCTGGGCGACCCGCTGCATCCAGGTGCCGGTGTTGGAGACGAGGCCGCCGGCGTAGTAGCGGCGGAAGTTCTTGTGCGCGAGAGCGCGGAAGGTGGGGCTCATCGACGGCCCCCCAGGAGGCCGTCGAGGAAGGTGTGCCGGGTCAGAAAGCGCTCAACCTTTCGAGGATCGGGGCCGCCTCACGGAGGACGGCGCGTTCGTCAGGGGTCAGTTCACGGAGCCGGCAGGCGAGCCAGGCGTCGCGTCGACGCCGGTCGGCGAGCACCAGCTCGCGGCCCGCGTCGGTGATGTGCACGACGACCTGTCGGCCGTCGGTGGGGTGCGGCCGGCGCTCGGCGTAGCCGAGCTCCTCCAGGCACCGCACGGTGCGGGTCATCGAGGGCGGCTGCACCCGCTCGACCTGCGCGAGCTGGCCGATCGTGTGGTCGCCCTCGCGCAGCAGCAGCCCCAGCACCGCGAGCCCGGTCGTGCTGATCCCGAGGTCGTCGGGGCGCTCGGCGCGGAGCCGTCGGCTCAACCGCGCCACGGAGACGCGGAGGACCGAGGCCAGCCCGCTGTCGGAGCGGGAGACGTGCTCGAGGGTGGGAGCCATGGTTCTTAGTCTAGGTCATTACCCTTGCTAAAGAAACCGGGACGGCGCCGGTGTGACGCGTCAGACGTCGCTGCTGGTCGTCGGGGCTGCTGGGCGTCGAGCTGCCTGCTCCCAGCCGCTAGGCGTCGCGCCAGCCCTCGGCCTGGTCGTGCCCGTGGGCGGCCATCAGCGTGAGCCCGCCGTCGACGGTGATCGACGCCCCGGTGACGTACGACGAGCGCGGCGAGGCGAGGAACGCGATCACCGACGCGACCTCGTGCACGTGGCCCGGACGGCCGAGCGGGTTCCCCGGCCGCTCCTGGTGGTAGGCGTCGCTCTCGTCCATCCCCGTCATCGGCGTCGCGATCTCGCCAGGGGCGACCGAGCTGACCAGGATCCCGTGCTCCCCCAGTTCCAGCGCGAGGCACTTGGTGAGCATCCCGAGGCCGGCCTTCGCGGAGCAGTAAGGGCCGGCGCCGTACCTCGGGACGTGCTCGTGGACGCTGGTGACGTTGATGATCCGCCCGCCCTTGCCCTGCGCGAGCATGCGGCGCGCGGCCCGCTGGGAGCAGAGGAACGGCCCGTCGAGGTCGGTGGCGAGCACCTTGCGCCACTCGTCGTACCCCGTGTCGAGGAGCCGCGCCGAGGCGCCGGTCCCGGCGTTGTTGACCAGGACGCCGACGCCGCCGAGCTGGTCGGCGAGCTGGTCGACGACGTCGGCGCCGTCCGGGCTGCTGACGTCCTGCCGCGCGACGAAGCAGCGGCCACCCCGCGCCTCGATGCCGGCCTTCGTGTCCTGGGCGCCCGCCTCGTCGGTGTGGAAGGTGATCCCGACGTCGAACCCTTCGGTGGCGAGGAGCTCGGCCGTGGCCTTGCCCATGCCCGAGTCGGCGCCGGTGATGATCGCGAGCCGGTCGTGGGCCGGAGTGGTCACAGGTTCCCCTCCCCCTGGTTCATGCCGCGCTCGCGGTCCATCGTCTGGGTGTACTCGCGGCGGGTCCCCTCCGGGTCCTCGGTCCGCTCGTCGCTCTCCGCCAGGATCGCGGCCGCCTGCTCCTCCGGCTCGTCGCTGCCGACGTTGGCCTCCTCGGGGAGGAGGTCCGCACGGCGGTCGACGCGGTCGTGGTCGGCCTGCTGCTCGCTCGTGGGCCGGCCGGTCCGGGGCTGCTCGGTCTGGGGCTGCTCGGTCATGGCGACTTCCTACCCAGCGCCGGCGGATCCGATCCGCCCTACGGTGGGGAACCGTGGACCAACGGGAGGAGGAACCATGCCGGAGACAGCGCGGCGGGTGACCGTCAGCGGCCGGGTGCAGGGGGTCTGGTTCCGCGACAGCTGCCGGACCCAGGCGGAGGCGCTCGGCGTGCGCGGGTGGGTCGCGAACGAGCCGGACGGCACCGTGGCCGGCCACTTCGAGGGCTCGGAAGAGGCGGTCGCCGCCCTCGTCGAGTGGTGCCGGACCGGACCGCCGCGTGCGGACGTGACCGGCGTCGACGTCACCGAGGTCGAGCCCGAGGGGGCGTCCGGCTTCCGGGTGCGGTGAGCTATTCGACCCCGAGGAGCCGGCGCAGCGGCTCGATGGCGAAGTAGGCCACGAACATCACCGCGACCACCCACATCAGCCCGTGCACCTCGCGGCTCTTGCCGCGCACCACCTTGATCAGCACGTGCGCGATGAACCCCGCGCCGATGCCAGCCGTGATGCTGTAGGTGAACGGCATCAGGGCGATCGTCAGGAACGCCGGCAGCGCGATCTCGATGTCGTCCCAGTCGATCTCCTTGACCTGGGTCATCATCAGGAACCCGACCAGGACGAGGGCCGGCGTCGCGGCCTCGTTGGGGATCACCGCGACGAGCGGCGTGAAGATCGTCGCGAGCAGGAACAGCCCGCCGGTCACCACCGAGGCCAGCCCGGTGCGGGCACCCTCCCCCACACCGGCGGCCGACTCGACGTACGACGTGTTGGAGGAGACCGACGCGGCGCCTCCCGCGGCCGCCGCGATGGAGTCGACGACGAGGATCGCCTCGGTCCTCGGCGGGAGCCCCTGCTCGTCGAGGAGCCCGGCCTCCGAGCCGATCGCGGTCATCGTGCCCATCGTGTCGAAGAAGTCGGCGAGCAGCAGGCTGAAGACCAGCAGGGCGATCGCGATGTACGCCGCCGCGTCGTAGGAGCCGATCGCGTCGCCGAACCCGCCGATGTCGTCGAAGATCGAGAGCTGCCAGAGGTCCTTGACGTCGCTCCACCCCGGCAGGTTCGCGATGTTGCCCCAGCCCGGGAGCTCGGGGACGTTGAGGTTCCACCCGCGCGGGTTCACCTCGTCGCCGTTGACCGTCGGGCCGACGTCGGCAAGCCACTCGACGAGGATCGCGAGGACGGTGGTGCTGAGGATCGCGATCAGGATCGCGCCCCGGATCTGCAGGACGAAGAGCGCGATGATCAGCAGCAGGCCGAACGCGAAGACCACCGTCGGCCACCCGTCGAGCCGGCCGCCGATGCCGAGCTCGACCGGGACGGGGCCGGCGCCGGTGCGGCGGACGAAGCCTGCGTCGACGAGGCCGATCAACGCGATGAAGAGGCCGATGCCGACGCTGATCGCGGTCTTCAGCGACGACGGCACCGCCTTGAGCACGGCCGTCCGGAAGCCGGTCAGGACCAGCACCAGGATGATGACGCCCTCGAGGAACACGAACGTCATCGCCTCGGTCCAGGTGAAGACCTTGGCGATCGAGAACGTCACGAAGGCGTTGAGCCCGAGCCCGGTGGCGAGCGCCATCGGGTAGCGCGCGACGACACCCATGAGGATCGTCATCACACCCGCCACGACAGCGGTGCCGAGCGCGACCAGCGCGAGGTTGGGGCTGTCGCCGCCGCCGAGGTACTTGCCTGCCCCGTCGGTCTGGGTGCCGATGATCAGCGGGTTCAGCACGATGATGTAGGCCATCGTGAAGAACGTGACGACGCCACCGCGGACCTCTCGTCCGACGGTGGAGCCGCGCTCGGTGATCGCGAAGAACTTGTCCAAGGTGAGGCACCTCTTCGACGCTGGTTCGTGCCGGGTCAGGGATGACCGCAACGGCCGTGCGCAGCCACCGCGCTGTGGCGCTGGGCCATCCTCGCAGAGCAGGAGGGCGACCTGACGCCGGGGGCTGCCCTCGGATACCGTCCGGACGTGAGCACTCCCGACCCCGCGGCACGCCCTGACGCGCAGGTCGACGACATCGGCACCCAGGTGCACGAGATCGGCAACCGTACCTACCTGGTGGCCGACGTGGAGCCCCTGGACGTCAGCGGCGTGCGGTTCGTCGCGGTCGGTGCCGTGCTGTTCCTGCTCGCCGGGCTCGGGCTGCTGCCGTTCCACGGCTGGCTCGAGGAGCACGACCGCGAGTGGTGGTTGTGGACCTGCGCCGCCGGGTTCGGGCTCGGGATGTTCGGGGTCGACTACTGCCGCCGACGGGCGCGCCACCTGCACGGGTCCGACTGACTGCGCTTCCCGATTGACCTGGCGCTCACGTGGGCACTGTCAGCCCATGAGCGACCCGACCGGCCCCGCCGACCGGCCCGACCGCCGCGCCGCCGTGCTGTTCGACGTGGACGGCACCCTCGTCGACTCGACCTACCACCACGCGATGGCGTGGTTCCGCGCCTTCCGTCGCCACGACGTCACCCTCCCGGTGCACCGGGTCCACCGCACCATCGGGATGGGCGGCGACAAGCTCGTCGCCCACGTCGCCGGCGACGACGTCGAGAAGGAGCTCGGCGACGCGCTCCGGGAGGCGTGGGAGGAGGAGTACGCCGCGGTGGTCGACCAGGTCCCCGCGCTGCCAGGGGCGTCCGAGCTGTGCCACCGGCTCGCCGAGGACGGGTTCTCCGTCGGGCTCGCCTCCTCCGGCAAGAGCCGCTTCACCGAGGTCGCCGTCGAGGCCGCCGGCATCGGTTCGGTCGTCGCCGCGCAGACCAGCTCCGACGACGCCGAGGAGTCGAAGCCCCAGCCGGACATCCTCGTCGCCACTCTCGACCGCCTCGACGTGGACACAGCGGTGGTCGTCGGTGACACGCCGTACGACGTGGAGGCGGCCGCACGGCTCGGGCTGCGCTGCCTCGCCGTGCTGACCGGCGGCTTCTCGACCGCCGAGCTCGAGGAGGCCGGCGCGGTCGTCGTCGCGACCGACCTCACCGAGCTCGTCGACCATGACTGGGCGCAGCACCTCGCGCCACCCCGACGCTCCTGATCCCCCTGAGAGGACCCGCATGACCAGATTCGGCTACACGCTGATGACCGAGCAGTCCGGCCCGAAGGAGCTGGTGCGGTACGCCGCAGCGGCCGAGCAGGTCGGTTTCGACTTCGAGGTCTCCAGCGACCACTACTTCCCGTGGCTCTCCGCCCAGGGCCACGCGCCGTACGCCTGGTCGGTGCTTGGCGCCGTCGCGCACGCGACCGAGCGGGTCGACCTGATGACCTACGTGACCTGCCCGACGATGCGCTACCACCCCGCGATCGTCGCCCAGAAGGCCGCGACGCTCGGGCTGCTCTCCGACGGGCGGTTCACCCTCGGCGTCGGTTCCGGCGAGAACCTCAACGAGCACGTCGTCGGGATGGGCTGGCCGGCCGTCGCCTCGCGGCAGGAGATGCTGGCCGAGGCGATCCAGGTGATCCGCAAGCTGAACACCGGCGAGCTGATCGACCACCACGGCGAGTACTTCACCGTGGAGTCGGCACGGCTCTGGGACCTCCCGGACCAGCCGGTGCCGATCGCCGTCGCGGTCAGCGGCTCGGAGTCCATCTCCACCTTCGCCCCGCTCGCCGACCACGTCATCGCCGTCGAGCCCAACGAGTCGCTCCTCTCGGAGTGGAACTCCACCGAGGGCGCCCCGAAGGTCGGCGAGCGCGCCCGAGCGATCGGTCAGATCCCGATCTGCTGGGACCCAGACGAGGAGGCCGCGGTCGACCGCGCCCACGACCAGTTCCGCTGGTTCGCCGGCGGCTGGCAGGTGAACGCCGACCTGCCGACGACTGCCGGGTTCGCCGGCGCCACCCAGTTCGTGCGGCCCGAGGACGTGGCGGAGAGCATCCCCTGCGGCCCTGACCTCGACAAGATCGTCGACGCGGTCAGCGCCTACTGGGAGGCCGGGTTCACCGACATCGCGCTCGTCCAGGTCGGCGGCGACCACCAGGAAGAGTTCCTCGACAAGGCCGCCGGGCCGCTGCTGGAGAAGCTCCGGTCTGCGGCTCCCTAGGTGGGGATGGTTGAGCCCGTCGAAACCACCCCACGCGCCGATCAGTTCCAACGGCACCTCCCGGACGCGTTCCAGGTGCGGTTCGAACTGACTCAGCCACGGTGGTTGAGCTTGTCGAAACCACGAATCCCCAACCCTGCTTGGGGAAAACCGGTCTGCACCACTCCCACGGACTGTCGGTGGGCCTCCGTAGCGTCCTGCCCATGAAGACCACCACCACCGAGCCGTTCGAGCTCTTCACCACCCCCGTCGCCGCGGCCGGTGGGAGGACTGCGGCGGGGGTGGTCGAGCCGGTGGAGCCTGACGTGCTGGGCCAGGACGCCCCGGCCGCGTTGGCGTTCATCCGGGGTCGCCGGGTCGCGCAGGACGTTGCGGCCGCGGAGGAGCTGCGCGGGTTGTGTCACTGGGCCGACCTGCACCGCGTCGCCCCCGGCCGGGAGCTCGACGAGGGCGCGATCGACCCTGTGCTGCTCGCCCAGCCTCCCGCCGAGCACGAGGCCCAGGTCGCCGCCGCCAAGGCCAGGATCCTCGGGCAGCCGGTCCCCGAGTGGGCCGCCGAGCGGCTCGCCTCCACCCCCGGTGAGCTCGGCGTCGAAGGCAGCCTCCGCCTCGACGGG
>NZ_ML701736.1:0-165211 GCF_008087345.1 Nocardioides caldifontis
TGGCCGGGCTCCGCGACCACCTCACCGATGCGCGGGAGCAGGGGTGGGCGGCCGTCCTGCTCCTCGGCACTGCCGCCACCACCGGTGCCGCGGCCACCCTGGCGTTGGTCGTGGCCCCGCCCGCCCCGCGGGGCCCCGGCGGGGCCCCCCCCCCCCCCCCCCCCCCCCCCCCCCCCCCCCCCCCCCCCGCCCCCCCCCCCCCCCCCCCCCCCCCCGACTCGACATGTGCGTGCGGGCGGCGCACGATGGGGCGATGGGTGACATCGGCACCGAGAGACGTGAGGTCGAGTTCGAGCCGCTGACCGCGCCGGCACCGGGTCCTGCCCGGCAGCCGTCCCCGGAGCCTGCGCGCGAACCGGCCCCCGCCCCCCAGCCGGAGCCGGCAGGGTCGTGACGGACGATCGCGCGCTCGTCGCCGGTGAGCTGCGCGGCTACCGCCAGTTCGAGCTGCGCGACGACGGGCTCTACCCACTGGTGCACGGCGACGCGGGGCCGTGGAGCGGCGAGGTCGAGCACGCGCGCTGCCAGGCCGGGGGAGACCACCCCGCGCCGGCGCGAGGGTGTCGCTGCGGCCTCTACGCGTGGTACCTCCCCGGCGCCGCGACCGTCGCGCTCGGCCCGGCCAGCGCCGTCGTCGCGGCCCGCGGCCGGTCGGTCCTCGGCGACCGCGGGTTCCGCGCCGCGGCCGCCCGCATCGAGGCGGTGAGCCTGCCCGTCACCGCGCGGTGGGGGCCGGCGTCGAAGCGGGCGCGCCGGATGCTCGCCGAGCGGTACCCGTCGACGAAGGTCTACTCCTCGCCCCGCCGGATGCTCGCCGACCACCCACCGCACGACGTCGGCGCGCTCGGGATCCACCCGCCGCCGGACCGCAGCCGCACCTACCGGGCCGTCCTGGTCGCGGTGTGGGCTGCCGTCGTGGTGGCGGTCTACTCCCTCGTCGCGGTGCCGCGCGGGCGCACCGCGGAGCTGGCCGAGCAGTGGTGGCCGCTGCTCCTGCTGCTCGCCGTCGCCTGGCAGGCGTCGCTGGTCTGGCTGGTGGTGCGACTCATGGCACTCCAAGGTTCCCCCGGACCGGGTGTGGGGACGGGCGGACCGTGGAAGGAAGAAGCGGAGCGTACGACGACGACAGGAGCGAACGAATGACCGAGCCGCAGACCGGGCGCGCCACCGACGACGACCGGCTGGTCGGGGACCAGAAGGTCCAGGACACCTCCACCGACCCGCTGACCCCGATCCGGATCGGGCAGCTCTTCGGGTTGACCGCGGCGCTGGCCGTCGCGCTGTACGTCGTCCGCGGGCTGCTCTTCGGGCGGAAGCAGAAGACCCGTTCGGAGCTCCTCGCGGAGGCCGCCCGGACCAAGAGCGAGGCCGCCGCTGCGTCGGCCCGCAAGGCGGCGGAGAGGGCGGCCAAGCAGGCCGGGCCTGCGGCGAAGGAAGCCCGGAAGGCGGCGGACAAGGCGGCGAAGAAGGCCGCCCCGATCGCGGCCGCCGGCGCCGGTGCGGTGACCGCGACCGCGGCGAAGGTCGGCACCGAGGTGGCCGCCAAGGCAGTGGACGTCGGCGGCGAGGTGGCCTCCAAGGCCGCGGCGCTCGGCGCGGGCGCCGCCGCGGTGGCCGCCGGGATCGGCGAGGAGGTGGGGGACACCGTGCACGGCGTCCAGAAGAAGGTCCGCAAGACGCGGCGCCGGCTCTTCGTGATCGTCTGCCTGGCGATCGGCTACGTGCTCGGCGCCCGGGCCGGGCGCGAGCGCTACGACCAGATCGTCGCGCAGGCGCAGAAGCTGATGGGTCGGCCCGAGGTGCAGCAGGCCCGGAACACCGTAGCCGACAAGCTCGACGACGTGGCGGGCTCCGGCTCGAGCCAGGACTCGGGCCCCTCGGCTACGTCGGCCTGAGCGGCGCGGCCGGTGCTGCGGGGCTCGGATCGTCCAGCCCCCGCAGCACCGGCAGCGCGCTGATCCCGAGCGCCAGAACCACCAGCAGCCCGGCGATCACGAGGAAGACCGGGTCGACGCCGAGCCACTCGACCCCGCCGCCGGCAAGGAGCTGGCCGAGCGGCGGAGCGGCGTAGAACAGCCCGAGCTGCACGCCGTAGATGCGGCCGTGCTGGTGCTCGGGGAACCGGTCCTGCACCAGCGAGTTGAGCAGCGGCTCCATCGGCCCCCAGGCGAGCCCGAGCAGCAGCGCCGGGACGACCATGACCACCGGCGCCGGCAGCAGCGCCACCGGCACGTAGGCGAGCGCGGCCAGCAGGATCGAGCCGCGCACCAGGCCGTGGCGGGTGGTGCGCCGCGCGATCCAGCCGTAGCCGAAGGCACCTGCCATCGCACCGACCGACATCGCGCTGAGCACGATGCCGAAGGCCTCCGGCTCGTCGGCGCCCTCGAAGTGCACCGGCAGCAGCACCGACTCGGTGGGCGCGTAGATCATCCAGATCACCGTCACCGCGATGGTCAGCACCCACAGCGGCTTGTCGCGGAGCAGCGCCCCGACGCCGGCGCGGGCTGCGTGCCAGGGAGAGGCCTCGACGAGCGCGTCGTCCGACAGCGGCGCCCGGTTCGGCACCCGCATCGCCAGCACCGCGGCCGACGCGAGCACGAACGCGGCGAACGCGAACCACATCGTGGCCACCGAGCCGACCGTCGCGATCCCGAGCGCGCCGACCATCGGGCCGACCACCCAGCCGCCCGCGAAGAGCCCCTCGTGGAGCCCGTTGAGCTGGTCGCGAGGGACACCGCTGGCCGCCGAGACGTTCGGGATCAGCGCCTTGCGGGCGGTGTAGCCCGCCGGGTCGAACGCGGCGCCGAGCACGGTCAGCGCCAGGATCGCTCCGTAACCGAGCACGCCGAACGCGTCGAGCACCGGGAAGAGCAGCACCGACACCCCGCTGAACAGGTCGGAGACCACCGAGACCGCCTTGCGGCCGATCCGGTCGACGAGCACGCCGACGACCGGCGCGATGAGGATCCCGGGGATGGCGGAGACCGCGGCGGCCAGCCCCGCGGCGCCGGGGGAGTCGGTGCGCTCGAGGATCAGCCACGGGATGACGACCATCACGACGGCGTTGCAGACGCCGCCGAGGATGTTCGCGGCCTCGAGGAGGACGAGCTCGCGCTTGCTCGTGGAGGGCGTGGTCATGGCGCGACGATCATCGCGGGAACCGTTCGGTCCACTGACGCCGGGCCACCTGCACCTCCCCGTCGTACGCCTCGAGGTCGATGGTGACGTCGGTCCACTCGCGGCCGAGCTCGACCTGCATGGTCGAGTGGACGCGGACGTCGACGCCGGGCCAGGTGAGCCGGTAGGTGCAGGCGGCGTCCGCCCGTTGCGCGAAGGTACGCCGGTCGACGCTGACCGTGCCGGTGTAGTGCTCCCAGGCGTGGCCCTCGTGCGGGACGGCGTAGTCGGAGCCGTGGTCGACGTGGCAGGTCGTGGTGCGGGCCAGCACGTCGTCGCTGATCGTCCACGTGGTGCCGGCCGGGTCCTCGCTGCTGGTCTCGGCGCCCGGGGTGAACCCGGGGTCTGCCGGCTCGCCGTCCCAGACCGGGAGCGTCACCTCGCCGCCCTGGACCGTGAGGGTGACGGGCGCGGGCGGGGCGACGGTGTTGGGCCAGTCGGCGCCGGCGACCGAGACGCGGAGCCGGTGGCCGGGGGCGAACCGGTAGGCGCAGGCGTCGAGCTCGAGGTCGACCGTCACCTCCTCGTCGGGGACCACGTGCGTGGCCTCGCCGTGGACGTGGTCGCGGAAGGTCAGGCACCGGCTGCCCCGCGTCACCAGGGCGGAGGTGCCGTCGGGGAAGACGTCACACAGCTTCACGCTGAGCGTGCCGTGGGTGGCGTCGGCGGTGAGCCGCAGGGTGGCGGTGGGGTGGCCCATGAGCGTGAGCCCGTCCGCCGGCCACTCCCAGGTCAGCGAGCGGGCGTCGTCGGCGCGCTGGTCGCCGGACTGGCCCCACGGCAGGTGGCCGGCGCAGTCGATCCAGGCGGCGGTGCCGACGTCGGGCTGGACGTCGAGGCTCCGCGGTCCGTCGAGGGTGTGGGTCTCCGCCCTGCTCGTCGTGGTCGTCGTCCAGAACCCCTCGTGCAGGTCGAGGTCGGGCTCCGGGCGGGTGGACCCACGGACGAAGACGTCGACCCGGTCGGGCTCGCCGTCGCCGCGCAGCCAGTGGTCGAAGAACGCCGCCATCTCGACGTCGAGGTCGATGCGCGGGCCGGGCATCGCGGTCTTCGGGTCAGCGTGCGCCCAGGGGCCGGCGAGGAGCCGGTGCGGGGTGCCGTTGGCCTTGAGCGCCGCGATGGTCCGGAAGCTGTTGTTGCGGTAGCCGTCGGCCCAGCCGGCGACGATCATCGTGGCCGCCTCGATGCGCTCGTAGCCGGTGCCGTCGGCGCGGCGGACCGACCCGTGGCGCCAGTACTCCCCGTCCATGCTGGCCCGGAGCCAGGTCAGCACCCAGGGCTCCATCGTGTCGATGCGCCGGCGCCACTCCTCGCGCCACCCCGCGCCGTACACCGCGGGGACGGGGGGCAGCGCGCACATCGGCGTCATGTAGTGGTTGTAGTCGACGAGGTCGACCAGCTTCAGCGCGCCGCCGCGGTAGTGCACGTCGTCGGTCCACCGGTCGTCGGTGGCGTAGATCGCGCAGACCGCCTTCAGCGCCGGGGGCCGCTCGCAGGCGAGCTGGAGCGAGTTGAACCCGGAGTACGACGTGCCGAACATCCCGACCTTGCCGTTGCACCACGGCTGGGCGGCGAGCCAGGCGATGACCTCCTTGAGGTCCTCCTGCTCGGCCTTCGGGTACTCGTCCGTCGCGTCGCCCTCGCTGGACCCGGTGCCGCGCAGGTCCACCCGGCAGACCGCGAAGCCGAACTCGTCGCAGAGCCGCTCGTAGGTCGCGGTGTAGGAGCTGGTGAGGTCGTCCTTGCGGTAGGGGAGCGCCTCGAGCAGGCACGGCTGAGGGTCGTCGCCGTCCGGCACATAGATCGTGGCCGCCAGCTCGATGCCGTCCCGCATCCGGAGGTGGACGTCGCGGGCGGTCACGTGAGCAGCTCCAGCACCTTCTCGGGGTCCAGTCCTTCGCTGGTGTTGCCGTCGCGCCCGACTGTCGTGGGGGAGGAGAGCATCGAGTCGAGCACCGCCTCCTCGGCGCAGTCGACGACGGCCTCGAAGAGCGGGTCGAGGGCGCGGCTCCCGATCGGGTCGGCGCCCACCCGGTTGCCGTCGCGGTCGGTGCGGAAGGTCGTGCTCGCCGCCAGGAAGATCTCGCCGCTGCCGTGGTGGGCGGTCGAGCCGGTTCGGGCCAGGCCGAGGCCGATCCGCCGGGCGAGCCGCTCGCACCCGGCGCCGTCGACAGAGGCGTCGGTGACGACGACGCCGATGCAGGAGCCGGCGGGCTTCTCCGGCCCCGGTGCCGGCGGGAAGTGGCGGCCGACCGGGACGCCGGCGACGGTCAGCCGGTCGCGCTGGCCGAAGTTGGTGAGCAGCAGGACCGCGACCGTGTGGTCCCCGACCTTCCGGGAGGCGGTCCCGATGCCGCCCTTGAAGCCGAGGCAGGACATGCCGGTGCCGGCGCCGACGGAGCCGGTTCCCGGGGCCGTGGTGCCGCGGGATTCGCGCGCTCGTGTATAGGCAGTCCTCACGTCCTCGGCGGTGACCTGCATGCGGCGGCAGTCGTTGAGGTAGGAGTCGTCGCACTCGGCGACCACCGGGACGACCACGTCGTCGGCCACTCCCGGGTCCTGCTCGAGGGCGAGCTCGCAGGCGGCGTCGTACACCCGGCCGAGCTGCATCGTGGAGGTCAGGTAGACCGGTGTCTCGAGGGTGCGCCACTCCTGGGCGGAGATGAACCCGGTGCACTCGCCGGCGCCGTTCAGCACCGCGCCGCCGGCGGCGAACGGCCGGCGGTAGGCGTCGGCGGCGACCAGCAGGACGGTGACGCCGGTGCGCGCGACCCCTCGGCCCTCGGGCGGGGCCGGTTCGTCGCGGACGACGGTGGCATGGCCCAGGCCGACGCCGGGCACGTCGAGGACCGAGCACGACGGGCCTGGGGGGAGGGACCCGATCACGATCCCGAGGTCTTGGGGACGTGGCACGTGACTATCTGAGCAGTCAGCCAGTGTTCTTGTCGAGCGGCTTGTGCTTCGATGCTGACCGATGAGTCAGTACGACGTGCCCGTGGTCTGGTCGCCGACGACCCGGCTCCACGACCCGCACCACGAGGTGTGGGTCGGCGTCACCACGCCGGCGGTCGAGGTGGCCGCGCGGGTCGACGCGATCCTGGCGGCGCTGGCGGACTTCCCGCTGGTGGAGGCTTCCGCGTCGCCGTCGTCCGCGCTGGCGTCGGTGCACTCGGCCGGGCTGCTCGGTTTCCTGGAGTCGGCCTGGTCGCGCTGGGCCGGCGCCGGCTACGCCGAGGAGGTCGGCCAGGACCGGGTGGTGCCGTACCTGTTCCCGACACCCGCGATGACCGGCGGCATCCCGCTGTCGGTGCCGGCGCGGGTGCACGCCGAGGCCGGGAGCTACGCCTACGACACGATGACCCTGGTGGGGCCGGGGACGTGGGAGGCGGCGTCGGCGGCCGCCGCGTGTGCGGTGGAGGCGGCGTCGCTGGTGGGCTCCGGTTCCTCTCTCGCCTACGCGCTGTGCCGGCCGCCGGGGCACCACGCGACGCTGGGCGGGTTCGGGGGAGCGTGCTACCTCAACAACGCGGCGGTGGCAGCGGTCTCGTTGCGGGCCGCCGGGCACGAGCGGGTCGGGATCGTCGACCTCGACGCGCACCAGGGCAACGGGACGGCCGCGATCTTCTGGTCGCGGTCGGACGTGTTGTACGGCTCGGTGCACGTCGACCCGGCCGCCGGCTGGTTCCCGCACTACGTGGGGTTCGCCTCGGAGACGGGTGCGGGTGACGGTATCGGCGCCACCCGGAACCTGCCGCTGGAGCCCGGGACCGGGGACGGGCCGTGGCTCGCTGCCGTCTCCTCGCTCGCTGACTGGGTGGTCTCCGCCGGGTGCACCGCGCTGGTGGTGTCGCTCGGCGTGGATGCGGCCGTCGACGACCCGGAGAGCCCGCTCGAGGTGACCCACGACGGGTACCACCGGGCGGGGGAGCTGTTGCGTCACACCGGACTGCCGGCGGTCGTCGTGCAGGAAGGTGGCTACCACCTGCCGACGTTGGGGTCCCTCGTCCGGGCCTACCTGACCGGGCACGCCGGCACGTAGGGCACCTGCTCGACGGCCGAGGTCGGTCAGTGCAGCGGCGTGACGCCGTGCCGCCGCAGCAGGTCGAGGCGGATCTCGCGCGCCTTGCTCATGTGGGCCGCGGCCCGTTCTCGAGCCGATTCGGCGTCGCGGTCGCGGATGGCGGCGAGCACGCCGGCGTGCTCGTCCAGCGCCTCCTCCCAACGGCCGCTGGCCGAGAGCGTGGAGTGAGGGGTGCGGACCAGGTGAACGGTGAGCCGGCGCAGCAGGTCCTGCAGCACCGCGTTGTGGGTAGCTGCCCAGATCGCCTCGTGGAACTCGGTGTTCGCCTCGGCGCGGGTCGCGTCGAGCGGATCGACCAGCGCCCGGTCGCGCTCCAGCAGCGACTCCAGCCGCATGAGGTCCGCCTCGGTGCGCGAGGAGGCAGCCTCCGCGGCCGCCTCGCCCTCGAGCAGGATCCGCACGTTGTAGATCTGGATGACCTCGTCGGTGCCGACCCCGCGCACCACCAGCCCGCGGGCGGACGGGACGAGGATCCGGTCGTGCTCGAGACGGCGCAGGGCCTCGCGGACCGGCGTACGGGAGACCCCGAAGCGAGAGGCCACGGCGACCTCGCGGACCGGCTCGCCGGGGGACAGCGCGCCGTTCACCACGTCCGCGCGCAGGGCGGCGTAGATGGCGGAGGCATCCGCCTTCGGTCCCGCCACCGCATCCTCCTCCGCACCAGGCCTAGGCCAGCGACCCCGCGCGCCGGCCGAACACCGCACCCGACACCAGGCCCGTCCCGCCGGGGTAGTTGCCGCTGAACAGCCCGCCGAGCATCTCCCCGCAGACGAAGAGCCCGTCGAGCGGCGCGCCCGATTCTGTCAGGACCCGCCCGCAGGTGTCCGCGCGGAGCCCCCCGAAGGTGAAGGTGATGCCGCACGTCACCGGGAAGGCGTGGTACGGCGGTCGGTCCAGCGGCTGGGCCCAGTTGCTCTTCGGTGGCGTGACGGCCGCGCGCCTCCCGTCCTTGACGGCGGGGTCGAACGGCACGGAGGTGTCGATCGAGGCGTTGAACTCCGCGATCGTGCCGGTCAGGGCGGCCGCGTCGATTCCGAGCTCGGCGGCCAGCTCGTCGAGCGAGTCGGCGACGACCTCGCTGGTGCCGGGCGCGTCGTAGTCCTCGGTGCGCAGCATCGGCCGGGTGGTGGCGTCGAAGAGCTGGTAGGCGATGCCGCCGGGCTGGGCCAGGATCAGGGCGCCGTAGCGGGCGTAGGTGTAGTTGCGGAAGTCAGCGCCCTCGTCGAGGAACCGGTGTCCCTCGCTGTTGACGACGATCCCGATCGGGTAGCCGCCGCGGGTCAGCTGGTTGGTCAGCTCGCGGTCGCCCTCGTCGGCGGCGTTGGCGTCCCACGCCACGCTGTGGCAGGTCGACCAGTCCCCGTACGGCGCGGCCCCTGCCTCCAGTGCCGCACGCAGCATGTCGCCGGTGTTGAGCGGGGTGCCGCGCACCTTGGCCCGCTGCCAGCCCTCGCCGAGGTGCTCCCGGCGCATCTCGGCGTCGGCCTCGAAGCCGCCCGCTGCGAGGACCACCGACTCTGCGCGCAGCTCGCCCTCCCGGCCCTCGGCGTCGCGCACGCGCAGCCCCGTGACCCGGCCGTCCTCGGCCAGCAACGAGGTGCCGGCCACGCCGTACCGGATCTCGACCCCGGCCGCAGCGGCGGCCGCCTCGTGCTGCTCGACCAGGCCCTTGCCGCCGCCCGTGCTGCCGATGGCCAGGCCGCCCCAAAAGACGTGCTTGCCCTGGCTGCGATCGGCCTGCCGCTCGTACATCAGCCGGAAGCGCAGCCCATGCGTCTTCATCCACCGCAGAGTCGGCTCGCTCTCCTCGACCAGCGTGCGGGTGAGATCGGGGTCGTTGCGGCCGTCGGTGACGCGCGCCATGTCGGCGAGGTACTCCTCGGCGGTGTACGGCGGCAGCACCGTGTCGTCGAGCCGCTCGTCGTCGTCGACGAGGTCGCGCACGTCGTCGACATCGCCGTGGGTCACCCGCATCGCCCCGGCGGTGTAGAAGGTGTTGCCGCCGTGCTCGCCCCGACGCCCCTTCTCGAGCAGCAGCACCCGCCGGCCGCGCTCCGCGGCGGAGAGCGCCGCGCAGTGGCCGGCGTTGCCGCCGCCGACCACGACGACGTCGTACGGGTCGCTGGAGTCGATCGAGTGATCCGTGGGTCGCGCGTCCGTCACGGCTGCTCCTTGATGTTCGGGGCCGTGACCGGCCCGCCCGAGACCTTGTACGCAGCAGGATACAACTGTATACACGAGGGATGGAATCGAGTGACCGCGGTCACTCGCGTCTCTCGGGAAGGACGCCCATGGACCCATCGTCGATGCGCTGGCGAGCCGTCGCCCCGTATGCCGTCGCGCTGGTGCTGGCGGTCGTGCTCGTCGTGGTCACCGTCAGCCGCGGCGGCCGCCCCGCCGCGGCCGAGGCCGCCCTCGGTGACCAGCAGCTCAAGATCATGGCGCCGGCCGACCCCGGCGGCGGTTGGGACCAGACGTCCCGTGCAATGCAGGAGGCGCTGCGGGACCTTGTCGGCCGCAGCGAGGTCTACAATGTCGGCGGCGCGGGCGGGACGATCGGGCTGAGCCAGTTCGCCCAGCTCGATGGCCAGCCCCACCAGCTGATGACCACCGGCCTCATCATGGTGGGCGCGATCGCGGCGAACGACGCAAGGGTGACGCTCGACCAGGTCACCCCGCTGGCTCGGCTGACCACGGACAGCCAGGTCGTCGTGGTCCCCGCCGACTCCGACATCCAGACCATGGCGGACCTCGCCCAGCGGATGCGCAGCGACCTGCCGTCGGTCTCCATCGCCGGCGGCTCGGCCGGCGGTGCTGAGCAGATCCTCGCCGGGTTGATGGCCGACGAGCTCGGCCAGGATCCGGCTGGCGTCAACTACATCGCCCACGCCGGTGGCGGCGAGGCCGTCGCCACCTTGCTCTCCGGCACCGCGGTCGCGGGCATCTCGGGCATCTCCGAGATCAAGCCGCAGATCGACGCCGGGGAGATGCGCGCGCTCGCCGTCTCCAGCGCCGAGCGGGTGGACATCCTTCCCGACGTGCCGACCCTGATGGAGGAGGGCATCGACGTGGAGCTCACCAACTGGCGGGGCGTGGTCGCCCCCGCCGGCATCACCGACGAGCAGGAGCTCGCGCTCGAGGAGCTTCTCACGGACATGTCCGAGACCGAGGTGTGGCAGGAAACCCTGGAGTCGAACGGCTGGGGCGACGTCTTCCTCGTCGGGCCGGAGTTCGAGGAGTTCCTCGCCGAGGAGGTCCGGCGCACCAACCAGGTCATCGCCGACCTCGGTCTGGGAGGTGGGCAGTGATGGCGGCCGGCAACGAGCCGGAGCCCACTTTCTTCGACCCGTCGCGCGATCGGCGTACCTCCCTCGCGACGATGATCCTCGGCGGCGTGATGCTCGCGCTGGGCGTCGTGGTCGTCGTCCAGGCCACGCGGCTTGACAACGGCGACGACGTCGTGGGCGCGGCGACGGCCCCCTGGGTGGTCGGCGGTCTGCTCCTCGTCTTCGGTCTGCTGATGGTGCTGCGCGGACGCCGGGACATGGGGCCGTGGGAGGAGTCCACGCAGACCCACGCGCAGGACTGGAAGCGCACCGGCGTGATGGTTGCGGTGCTCCTGGCCTTCGCCCTCGTCGTCCCGTGGCTCGGGTACGTCGTGTCCGCGACGCTGCTCTTCGGCGCCACCGCGATCGTGCTCGGCGCCCCGGCGCGGGCGCGGTCCTTCGCCTACGGCTTCAGCGTGGCCGTGATCGTCTACCTCGCCTTCGACGTCCTGATCGGGATCTCGCTCCCGACCGGGCCGTGGGGCTTCTGAGAGGCAACGCCCATGGATGCCCTGACCATGCTCATGGACGGGTTCGGCGACGCGCTGACCCCCACCAACCTGTTGCTGGCGCTCCTCGGCGTCACCGTGGGCACCGCCGTCGGCGTGCTGCCCGGCATCGGCCCGGCGCTCACGGTCGCGCTGCTGCTGCCGCTCACCTTCAAGCTGGATCCGGCGGGCGCGCTGATCCTCTTCGCCGGCGTCTACTACGGCGGCATGTACGGCGGGTCGACGTCGGCCATCCTGCTCAACACGCCAGGGGAGTCGGCATCCATGGTGGCCGCCCTCGAGGGCAACAAGATGGCCCGCAAGGGGCGAGCGGCTTCGGCGCTGGCGACCGCGGCGATCGGCTCGTTCGTCGCCGGCACGATCGGCACCGTCCTGCTGACCTTCGTGGCCGAGCCGTTCGCGGAGATCGCCGTCGACTTCACCCCGGCCGACTACGTCGCGTTGATGGCGATCGCCTTCGTGACCGTGGCCAGCCTGCTCGGCGACTCCGCCCTCAAGGGCTTCGCCTCCCTGCTGATCGGCCTGACCATCGGCCTGGTCGGCATCGAGTCGCAGAGCGGCCAGGCGCGGCTCACCTTCGGGGTCCCGACGCTGCTGGACGGCATCGACGTCGTCGTGGTCGTCATCGCGCTGTTCGCCATCGGCGAGGTCTTCGCCCACGCCCTCCGCGGCGGTGGTGGCGGCACGGTCACGCCGCTGCGCGGGGTGCCGGTGATGAGCCGGCAGGACTTCCGCCGGTCCTGGCCGGCCTGGCTGCGCGGCACCGCGTACGGCTTCCCGATCGGGGCGCTCCCGGCCGGCGGCGCGGAGATCCCGACGTTCCTCTCCTACGCCACCGAG
Source organism: Nocardioides caldifontis (assembly GCF_008087345.1). GTDB lineage: Bacteria > Actinomycetota > Actinomycetes > Propionibacteriales > Nocardioidaceae > Marmoricola_A > Marmoricola_A caldifontis. Next base: position 11,934 of record NZ_ML701736.1, read on the forward strand.
CGACGCCTGTCGAAGCACAAGGAGGAGTTCGGCCACGGCGCGATCGAGGGGGTCGCCGGTCCCGAGGCCGCCAACAACGCCGCCGCCGCCGGCGTGCTGGTGCCGCTGCTCACCATCGGCCTGCCGACCTCGGCGACCGCCGCGGTCATCCTCACGGCGTTCCAGTCCTACGGCCTGCAGCCGGGCCCGCAGCTGTTCAGCGAGTCCGGGCCGCTGGTCTACGCGCTGCTGGCCTCGCTCTACGTCGGCAACCTGATGCTGCTCGTGCTCAACCTGCCGTTGGCGCGGCTGTGGGCCAAGCTGCTCCAGATCCCGGCCTACGGCATCTACGCCGGCATCCTGGTGTTCGCCACGCTCGGCACGCTCGCCTCCGGCGGCGGACTCGCCGACCTGCTGGTCCTGTACGTGATCGGCGCGCTCGGGGTGCTGATGGCGATGGCCGACGTGCCCGTCGCCCCCGCGATCGTCGGCCTGATCCTCGGGCCGCTCTTCGAGACCCAGCTGCGCCGGGCGCTGCTGATCTCTGAAGGTGACCTGTCGGTCCTGGTCGAGACGAAGCTCAGCATCGTGCTGTGGGTCGTCGCCGCTCTCGCGCTGGTCGTGCCGTTCGTCGCCGGCCGGCTGCGGCGCTCGGCCTGAGGTCGCTAGCCGACCGCCACCGCCTCCGCGACGCCGGCCGCGATGAGCCCCTGGCCGGCGGTGTAGGTCGCCATCACCAGCGCGTCGGTCCAGGCCGGCGCTTCGTCGAGCAGGAACCGTCGCGCGCCGAGGATGGTGTCGGAGGTCAAGAACAGCGCCGTGCCCGCCACGACCCGCCGCCGGGCTCGCCGGGGGAGCTCCGGGCTGAGTCGGGTCGAGGCGGCGACCATCGTCGTCAGCGCGCCGGCGTAGGCGACGACAGGCACTCGCAGGCGCTCGCTCTTCCGTCCGGCGGCCCACCCCATCACCGGGGCGAGCGCCGTGAACGCGGCGGCCGCGCCGACCACCCCGCCGTACGACCCCTCGGCGGGCGGCTGACCGGCGCTGGCGAACGCGGTGGTGTACGCCACGTGCGCGCCGAAGAACCCGCCGACCCCGGTGAGGAACGCCGCCTCGGACCTCCCGAGCAGCGCGATGTCACCGACGCCGGAGAGCGCCTGGGCGGCCACCGTCCCGCCGCGGAGCAGCCCGCCGTGGTGCCGCTCCCTACGGGCGAGTGCACCGGCGAACGCCGATCCGAGGACCGGCATCAGCAGCGGCTTGGTCACCAGCCGCCAGCGGCGCACGTCGGGGGAGGAGGAGCCGGCGAGGGCCGTGTCCAGGGCGGCGAGGCCGGCGTACGCGATCGGGAGGGCTCGTCGGGGGAGTCGCACGGGCACATAGTGCACCAGCCGACCGACGGGCAGTCAGCGGTGCTTGCCGCCGCGGGGGCGCGGCTCCTCACGCCTGACCAGCCGGGTGCCGACGGCCAGCGCGGCGGCGAGCGCGGCGACGGCTCCGAGGGCGGCCAGGGCGAGCCAGACCCAGGCAAGCGCGTCCCCGTCCCGGGCGGAGCGGCCGGCCGCGATGGCCAGCCACACCAGTCCGGCCCACGCGACGACCAGGACCAGGAGCGCCAGCGCGCGGACCGTCATGGTGACCATTCTGCTGCACCGCCCGCGGAGTCACAGGAGCCCCTCTCGCACCTCCGACACGCCCGGACCGAGGTCCCGAAGAGGGAAGAACCTGGGTTGACCTGCGGTTTTACCCATGAGCCCGAAACACGTCGCGACGACGCGCCGTGACGGGTTGCGCCCTTGGGGGCCCGGGAGTACGGTTCCCCAACATCTAGTGATTACAACGGTGTGATTCTCCACAGGTAGTGGTCGGTTACGCACAGACGAGCGGGAGTTCTCCCCACGTTCTGCACAACCTCCTCCACACCCAGCGGCGGATCAGCCACCGGGACCACGGTCCCACGAACCACCCGCGAAGGAGGTGCCGGACATGCACTGCCCCTACTGCCGGCACACCGACACCCGGGTCATCGACAGCCGCGTCGCCGACGACGGCGGAGCGATCCGCCGGCGCCGCACCTGCTCGTCGTGCAGCAAGCGGTTCAGCACCGTCGAGCAGATGCAGCTGGTGGTGGTGAAGCGGTCCGGCGCTACCGAGCCGTTCACCCGTGAGAAGGCCGTCGCCGGCGTCCGGAAGGCCTGCAAGGGCCGGCCGGTCTCCGAGGACGACCTCGCCAAGCTCGGCCAGGAGGTCGAGAACTCGCTGCGGTGCGAGGGGTGGGCCGAGGTGCCCGCCCACGAGGTCGGCCTGGCCATCCTCAAGCCGCTCCGCGAGCTCGACGAGGTCGCCTACCTGCGGTTCGCGAGCGTCTACCGGGCGTTCGAGTCCGCAGACGACTTCGAGGCCGAGATCGCGATGCTCCGCCTGTCCAAGCCGGCCGCCGAAAGTGTCGGTGCCGCCGAGCAGGCTGAGCGAGAGCCCGCTCCCGCGGGCTAGCAGACCACCCGGCGCGCGTGTGGGGAAGCGCGCGCGCCGGGTGCACCACCCTTCCCCCAGCACCAGAGCAGTCAGCGTTACACCCCCACGCAGGACGCACACGACAGCCACAACGGAGAGGAAGTCGGCATGACGGAGACGGTGAACGGGCCCGCACGGCAGCGGAGCCCGAAGAAGGCCGCGGGTCTCAAGATCGACCGGGTCTTCAGCACCGCGGGCGTGCACCCCTACGACGAGGTGACGTGGGAGCGTCGCGACGTCGTGCAGACCAACTGGAAGACCGGCGAGGCCGTCTTCGAGCAGCGGGGCGTCGAGTTCCCCGACTTCTGGTCGGTCAACGCCTCGACGATCGTCACGACCAAGTACTTCCGCGGCGCGGTCGGCACCGACGCCCGCGAGTGGAGCCTCCGGCAGCTGATCGACCGGGTCGTGCACACCTACCGCAAGGCCGGCGAGGACCACGGCTACTTCGCCTCCGCCGCCGACGCCGAGCTCTTCGAGCACGAGATCACCTGGCTGCTGCTGCACCAGTACTTCTCGTTCAACAGCCCCGTCTGGTTCAACGTCGGGACCAAGTCGCCGCAGCAGGTCAGCGCCTGCTTCATCCTCTCCGTCGACGACTCGATGGACTCGATCCTGAACTGGTACAAGGAGGAGGGGTTCATCTTCAAGGGCGGCTCCGGCGCCGGCCTCAACCTCTCCCGCATCCGTTCCTCCAAGGAGCTGCTGTCCAGCGGCGGCACGGCGAGCGGCCCGGTGTCGTTCATGCGCGGTGCCGACGCCTCGGCGGGGACGATCAAGTCGGGCGGCGCGACGCGTCGTGCGGCGAAGATGGTCGTGCTCGACGTGGACCACCCGGACATCGAGGAGTTCGTCGAGACGAAGATGCGCGAGGAGGACAAGATCCGCGCGCTCCGCGACGCCGGGTTCGACATGGACCTGGGCGGCAAGGACATCACCTCGGTGCAGTACCAGAACGCCAACAACTCGGTCCGGGTCTCCGACGAGTTCATGCGGGCCGTTGAGGAGGGCACCACCTTCGGGCTGCGCGCCCGGATGACCGGCGAGGTCATCGAGGAGATCGACGCGCGTTCGCTGTTCCGCAAGATCAGCGAGGCGGCGTGGGCCTGCGCCGACCCGGGGCTGCAGTACGACGACACGATCAACGACTGGCACACCAACCCGGAGACGGGGCGGATCACCGCGTCGAACCCGTGCTCGGAGTACATGTCGCTCGACAACTCCTCCTGCAACCTGGCGTCGCTGAACCTGCTGAAGTTCCTCAAGGACGACGACACCTTCGACTCAGCCCTGTTCGCCAAGGCGGTCGAGCTGATCATCACCGCGATGGACATCTCGATCTGCTTCGCGGACTTCCCGACGGAGTCGATCGGCCAGACCACGGTCGACTACCGCCAGCTCGGCATCGGCTACGCCAACCTCGGTGCGCTGCTGATGGCGATGGGGCTCGGCTACGACTCCGACGGCGGCCGTGCGATGGCGGCGTCGATCACGTCGCTGATGACCGGCACGTCGTACAAGCGGTCGGCGGAGCTGGCCGCCGTCGTGGGGCCGTACAACGGCTACGCCCGCAACGCCGAGGCCCACAAGCGGGTCATGCGCAAGCACCAGGCGGCGAACGACTCGGTGCGCACGCTGCACTCGACCGACCGTGACGTGCACGCGCTGGCCACGAAGGCGTGGGACCAGGTCATCAAGCTGGGGGAGAAGAACGGGTTCCGCAACGCCCAGGCGTCGGTGCTCGCCCCCACCGGGACCATCGGCTTCATGATGGACTGCGACACCACCGGCATCGAGCCGGATTTCTCGCTGGTGAAGTTCAAGAAGCTCGTCGGCGGCGGCTCGATGCAGATCGTCAACCAGACCGTGCCGCGGGCGCTGCGGAAGCTGGGGTACCTCGAGGAGCAGGTCGAGGCGATCGTCGAGTACATCGCCGAGCACGGCCACGTCATCGACGCTCCCGGGCTCAAGCAGGAGCACTACGAGGTGTTCGACTGCGCGATGGGCGCGCGGGCGCTGGCGCCGATGGGCCACGTGCGGATGATGGCGGCCTGCCAGCCGTTCCTCTCGGGTGCGATCTCGAAGACCGTGAACCTGCCGGAGACGGCGACGGTCGAGGAGATCGAAGACATCTACCTGCAGTCGTGGAAGCTCGGCCTCAAGGCGACGGCCGTCTACCGCGACAACTGCAAGGTGGGCCAGCCCCTGGCCGACGCGAAGGCGAAGGGCGCCGACAAGGCGGTCGAGGCCGACGAGGGGCAGGTCAAGGTCGTCGAGGTCCACAAGCCGTTCCGCAAGCGGCTCCCGAAGTCCCGGGCGTCGAAGACCACGTCGTTCACCGTCGGCGGTGCCGAGGGGTACATGACCTCCGGTGCCCACCCGGACGGCGAGCTCGGCGAGATCTTCCTCAAGCTCGGCAAGCAGGGCTCGACCCTGGCCGGCGTGATGGACGCGTTCTCGATCGCGGTGAGCATCGGCCTGCAGTACGGCGTGCCGCTGGAGACCTACGTCTCCAAGTTCACCAACCTGCGGTTCGAGCCGGCCGGCCTGACCGACGACCCGGACGTGCGGATGGCACAGTCGATCATGGACTACATCTTCCGCCGCCTCGCGCTCGACTACATGCCGTTCGACGAGCGCTCGATGCTCGGCATCTACTCCGCCGAGGAGCGCCAGCGGCAGCTCGAGACGGGCTCCTACGAGCCGGTCGACGAGGTGGAAGAGGTCTCCGAGGCCGAGTCGCTCCGTGACCACGAGGCCAAGGTGGTCGAGCCTGTCGAGGCTGAAACCAAGTCGGTCGAGGCCGCCGCGGCGAAGGAGGCGCCGAAGGGCGCCCACACCTCCGCCGAGCTGATGGAGGCCATCACCGGCACCGCCGTCGACAGCCCGCTCTGCTTCACCTGCGGGACCAAGATGCGCCCGGCCGGCAGCTGCTACGTCTGCGAGGGGTGCGGCAGCACCAGCGGCTGCAGCTGAATTTGCGCGATGGTGGAGCGGGTGACGACCATGCAGGTCGTCACCTGCTTCTGCGTCGGGGGATGGTGCACGTGCCGGTTGAGATCGTCGATGTCTACTTTGCATCGGCGATATAGGGACTCAAGTTTCGTGGGGCCGGATTAGTCTTTTGGGGTGGGAAAGCGGCCGCTATAACCGCCCCGGCGTTCTTGCCGGCTCGGTTATAGCGGATTGGCGTCGACATGGCGAGGGGCGTGGGGCACGCCTCTCGGTCAGCACTTGCCGGTCCGTGCTCTGCCGCTGATGGTCGAAGCCACGGCATAACCTCGCGCGCGCAAATACGCTGGAGGTCGGGTAAGGCGTCAAACTGCCGGACTGTCACGCCGCTGGAGGGCACTCGGTGCAGGGCCGCGGCGATGGGTGCCGGCTGACCGCGCAGTGGCAGGATCGTCGGCGAATCCTAGATGTCCGCCGCATCTCTGCCGGTCGTTACTAGGGTTTGGGCCGAGTGTCTTCACAACCGGGCTGAAGTCTGAGGAGATTCCGTGCGATTGACCGCCGACAAGGTTGTGTCCTGGAACGACCCGTCTGCGCCCGCCACCGTGACGACCGAGAAGGTGTACCTCGGCCCTGACCCGTTCGGGCTGGGCGGATTTCAGGTCGCAACCGCCACCGCGGTCGTCGCCCCATCACGGCAGGTTCTTCGCGACCTTTTCGCCAACCGCAAGGGCAGGACGCAGATCCAGCTGGTCGTCGCAGTCGCGCACGACGGCGTGGTCCATCTCTTCGGTCCGGATCCGCAGGCCCAGCCGATCGCGTTGCCGGAGGATCAAGCCGAACGTCAGCTCCAGTCGGTTCTCGCCGAGACTGATGTCCTGGCCGCGACGGAGCGGTTTGCTGGCTTCCGCAAGGCGAACGACTCGACCGGCGTGGCGGGCTTCACTAACAGCGGGCTGTTTGCGTCGCACCACATCACGAGCAACGTGCCGAAGCGTTCTGACTGGGGGGCGCTCGGCAGCAAAGCGGCGCCCCTGCTCAGCAAACGCGGCAAGCAGCTCGTTGAGGCCCTCGGGTTCGGAACCCAGCCCGGGCCGAACGGCACGATGCTCCTGTCGATCGGCGGCCAGCCGCCGCGTGCGGTAGCCGTCCTCCTCGACGACTCCGAACAGTTCGATGCCAAGACCCAACGGTTTCAGCTCTCCCCGGTGGCGTTCGGTCTCGCCGTGGCCTCACGGCAGGAGGTCCCGTGGTTGGTGGTCCTTCGCAAGGACCAGATCCGGCTGTATCCGGGGCGTGACGGCGTCGGTGTTGGCTCCAAGGGGCAGGCAGAGACCTTCTTCGAGGTCGACCTCTCGACAGTCGATGCTGAGTACGCCGCGCTGCTGCCCCTGATCTTCTCGGCGGACGCGCTGGTCGCCGACGGGACGGCCGATGAGCTACTGCGGGACAGCTCCCGCTACGCCACGGAGCTCGGCGCCCGTCTCAGGGAGCGCATCTATGACGAGATCGTCCCGCCAGTGGCAGTCGAGGTTGCGCAGAGGCTGGCGAAGCATGCCGCAGTCAAGCTCGACGCGGACGGTCTGGCACTGGCCTACCGGGTCACGCTTCGCATCCTGTTCCGGCTGCTCTTCCAGGCCTACGCCGAAGACCGCGGACTCCTGCCCTCGGGACGCAACGAGGGCTTCGACGCGAACAGTCTCAAGACGAATGCTCGCCGGCTGCTTGCCTCGGACTCCGACGAGTTCGGGGACTCGTCGACGATCTGGTTCGACCTCGTCCAGGTCTGGAATGCCATCGACCAAGGCAACCCGCAGTGGCAGATCCCGTCCTACAACGGCGGTCTGTTCGGCACCGACCCGGACCGTGCTCCCGAGGGTGCACTCATCAAGAAGATCGAGCTGCCGGACAGTGTGCTCGGACCTGCGTTGCGGAGTCTGCTGATTGACGTCACCAATGACGGCGTGCTCGGACCGGTCGACTTCCGGTCACTGAGCGTGCGCGAGTTCGGCACCATCTACGAAGGCCTCCTCGAGAGCTCGCTCTCCCTCGCAGAGGAAGACCTCACCGTCGACAACAGCGGTGCCTGGGTGCCGGCCAAGGAGGGTGATGAGATCTATGCGCACTCCGGTTCGGTCTACTTCCACACCGCGTCGGGGGAGCGAAAGGCGACAGGCTCGTACTTCACGCCGAAGGTCGTCGTCGACCACCTCATCGAGCGCTCGATCGTCCCTGCACTGACCGCCCACCTCGAGAAGATCGCCACATACCTGAACCAGGGCGACGCGTCCGCCGCCGCGCGGGAGTTCTTCGACTTCCGCGTGGCTGACCTCGCGATGGGCTCAGGGCACTTCCTCGTTGCGGCGGTCGACAAGATCGAAGCGCTGATGCGGACGTTCCTCACCGAACACTCGGTGCCGGGGGTCACTGAGGAGCTGTTGCGCCTCGCCGCGGTGGCGCGCGACGCGCTCGGCACCGATGACGTTGCGAAGAGCGAGGTTGACGAGGTCGGCCTGCTTCGGCGTCAGGTTGCTCGACGCTGCATCTACGGGCTGGACGTCAACCCGATGGCTGTGGAACTCGCCCGTCTAGCGTTGTGGATCCACACGTTCGTGCCTGGGCTACCAATGAGTAACCTCGACCACGGCCTCGTGAACGCGAACAGCCTCACCGGGATCGGCACTATCGAAGAGGCCCTCGATGCGCTCCAGCCAAATCGCAAGCCGGGGGAGATGAGTCTCTTCGACGAGATCCTCACCGACCAGCTTGCCTCGTCGAAGACCCTCTTGATCGACGTGGCGAACGCAAGTGAGGCCAACAAGGCCGAGGTCGAAGAAGGTGCCCGCATGCTCGCGCAGGCACGGGAGGCTGCGGACACCGCTCGTCGGATCTTCGATGCCGCTGTCGCCGCGCGCATTGGATGGATTCAGCCTGGCGTGATCCTGGACGAAGACTCGCTTCAGGAGGTCCTGAAGCGGCTCGAAGTTGCCGAAGCAGCTGCGGAGCTTGAGCCGGCACACATGCCCTACCTCTTCCCTGAAGTCTTCCTGCGTGACAGATCAGGCTTTGACGTCATCTTGGGCAATCCTCCGTGGGAGAAGCTTCACGTTGAGGAGCATCAGTGGTGGGGGCTGCGCCTTCCGGGCCTCCGTTCCATGCCTACCAAGCAGCGGAATGCGACGCTCACAGCGTTTCGCGCTAGTCGACCTGATCTGGAGGCCGAGTACGAGACCGAGATCGAGCGTGTTCGCGCCATGGCCGAGGCGGTTTCGTCCGGACCGTACGTTGGCTTGGGCGCGGCTCACCTTGACTTGTTTCAGGCGTTCGCCTGGAGGAACTGGCAACTGCTTGGCTTGGGGGGACGCTCCGCGCTGGTGTTGCCGCGTGGTGCGCTAGCCGGCTCCGCGCTCACATCGTGGCGTCGCGAGATCCTGAGGAGCGGCTCGTTTGCCGACGTTTGCTTCTTGGTGAACAACCAAAAGTGGGTGTTTCCGGAGGTTCACCCTCAATACACGGTTTGCCTTACGGTGACTGAAAAGGGCGGCGAGAAGGTCGTGAGGTGGTCCGGCCCCTTCTCGAACGAGGAGGACTTCGTCAAGGGCGCCGGAGTTCTCGCTGAAGTGCCGGGCGACGAGTTCGTTTCCTGGTCGAATACGGCGGCCTTCCCGCTGATTCCTGATCCGCGGTCAGCAGAGGTCTTCCGTCAGATGAAGCGGAGTCCTCGGTTTGACGCAGTCCGGGCCGGCTGGGAATTCCGTCCGATTCAGGGAGACATGAACGCCAGCGGTGACCGCGGCGTCATGGAGTTCGACACAGAATCGGCGCGAGGACGAATCCCCATTGTCGCTGGTGCGAGCTACAACATCTGGGCACCCGACGCGGGGAGTCCGTTCGCGTACGGAGATCCCGAGGTTCTGCGTCCGCACCTGACTACCAAGCTGGCCAGTGCGGTGCGGCACTCGCGCTCGGCATACAACGGCCTGAAGTTCGCACCAAACACCCTGCCCCTCGACAGTGCGCGGATCGCGTTCCGCGACATTGCGCGCGCAACCGACACGCGGACGGCGATTCCTTGCCTCCTCCCTCCAGGCACTGCCGCGGTGCACCAATCGCCAATCCTGGTGAGACGGCAGGGCGACGAAGCTGCGGAAGCATTCCTCCTGGGCGTGATGTCGAGCATCCCGTTCGACTGGGCAGCAAGGCGCTGGGTCGAGCTTCACCTCACGTTCGAGCTGTTGAATCCGCTGCCCGTTCCGGCTTACGACGCTGACTCCCCGTTTTGCCGGAGGGCTCGCGAGATCGCTGGTCGCCTCGCCGCTATCGATGACCGCTACACAGACTGGGCGGCTGCAGTCGGGGTTCCGGTGGGGTCGGTGAAGACTCCTGAGGAGAAGGACGACCTCATCGCTGAGCTCGATGCGCTGGTGAGCCTGTTGTACGACCTCACTGAAGACCAGGTCGAGCATGTCTTCGCGACCTTCCACCGTGGCTGGAACTTCGAAGTCCGCCTCGACGCGGTCTTGACGCACTACCGAGAGTGGAAGGGCAAGGCATGACCCAGCTCCCTGACTTCGCGACTAACCACGCGCCGAGCGACGCCGCGACCACGGTGGCCGACAAGGTCAATGAGTTGTTCCGGCTTCTTCGCGAGAACCGGGTGACGGCCCCGCCTATCGCCATCGCGACGGCATACGTCAACCCGGCCGGGTTCGCACTCTTGGCTGATGAGCTGGAGACGGCACCGCGGGTGCGCCTGCTGCTCGGTGCGGAGCCGGAGGAGGACTCGGTTCGGGCGATCACGTCGGGGGACTCCGACCAGGATGCGCGTCGGGACGCGGCCATCGAACACCACCAGGCATGGCTTGAGGCGGAGCGCGACACGATGGGCTTCGCGCGCGTGCCGACCGCTGAGGCGAAGCGGATGGTCGAGTGGCTGAAGAGCGTCGACCCCGAAGGAATCGCCAAGGTCGAGGTGCGGCGCTACGCCGGCGGGTTCCTCCACGGCAAGACCTACCTCGTCGAGGATGGAGCGGCGCAAGCCGCCATCGCGGGATCGTCCAACATGACCTACGCCGGCTTGGCTCACAACGCTGAACTGAACCTCGGCACCGGTGGTGGCACGAGTTCGGCGGCCAAGGTGCGTGAGTGGTTCGAGCACTTCTGGAGCCTCAGCGACCCGTATGACTTGGCCGGCCTCTACGGTCGCCTGTGGGACCCCCACACACCCTGGGTGATCTACCTCCGGATGCTCTGGGAGCTGTACGGCGAGCATCTCGACGAGGACGAGAACCCCAACGTTCGCACCGGACTCAACCTCACCCGATTCCAGGCCGACGGTGTCGCGCGCATGGAGCGACTCTTGGACGAGCACGGCGGAGTCCTTGTCGCCGACGAGGTGGGCCTCGGGAAGACCTTCCTCGCGGGCGAGGTCATCTACCGCACCGCCAACATCAACCGACAGCGCGTGCTCATCGTGGCGCCCGCTGCGCTGAAGACCTCGATGTGGGAGCCCTTCCTCGTCACCCACGACTTCAGCCGGTGGGTGAAGGTCTACTCGTACGAGGAAGTCCGCAACCGGCTCGATCCGGACAAGGGGCCGGTCGACGCCTTCCTCCAGGAGATCGAGGACTACTCACTCATCGTCATCGACGAGGCCCACAATCTGCGGAATTCGGGGGCGCAGCGGTCGGGCGCGGTCGACCGCGTCATCACCGCCGGCAATCCGAAGAAGGTCGTGCTGCTGACCGCGACGCCCGTCAACAACTCGCTCACCGACCTCGAGACGCTCGTCAAGTACTTCATTCGTGACGATGCCCGATTCGCCTCACTCGGCATTCCCAGCATCAAGGCGTACATCAAGCACGCTCAGGACATGGATCCGGCCAACCTGACGCCGGAGCACCTGTTCGACCTCATGGACCAGGTCGCGGTGCGCCGTACGCGCAAGTTCGTCAAGGAGCACTACGCCAACGAGATGATCATCGGGCCGGACGGAAAGCCGACGACGATCAAGTTCCCGCAGCCGAAGGTGCGTCGGATCGAGTACCCCCTGGACGCCGACGGCTTGGCCCTCATCGATGCGATGGTCTACGCCCTTGACGACCCGACCGACCCCCACGCGCCTCGCGCGTGGGAGGACCGCAGCCGCGACCCGAAGCGCCTCATGCTCGCCCGCTACCTGTCGAGCATGTACACCGTCGACCACGACCTGCAGGAGTACCAGATCAGCAACGTGGGCCTGCTCCGGTCCGGTCTGCTGAAGCGGCTGGAGTCGAGTCCCCAGGCCCTGCACGCGTCTCTGGAGAAGATGATCGCCTCCCACGAGGCCTTCCTCGATGCTCTGGGAAAGGGCTTCGTGCTCAAGGGGGAGGCGCTGAGCGAGTGGGTCTCGTCGGACTCGGACGACCTCGACGAGTTCGTCCTCGAGTTCGACAAGGATGACCAGATCGAGTCGGTCGATGGCTACCACCTGACCGAGCTCAAGGCCGACGTCGAGTCAGACATCGTGTTGCTACGCGAGCTGAGCGACCTCGCCGCTGTCGTCATCAAGGGGACGGAGCCCAAGGTCGAGAAGCTCATCGAGGAGCTGACCCAGATCGCAGCAGATGCCCAGCGCACCGACCCCAGAGGGCTCTCACACTCGGACCGGCGCAAGGTCATCATCTTCTCGGCCTTCACCGACACGATCCTTCCGATCTACGACGCCGTCGAGGAGGCGATCAAGAAGGCCCCCGCGGGATCGCCGCTGGCGGACTACAGGGACCGGGTGGCCCCGCCGATCATGGGTTCATACGCGAAGACCCATGAGCGCGGCGCCAGCGGTGGCGTCGATCAGGGAGGACGAGCATCCACGATCGCCGGGTTCGCGCCGGCGACGGCCGGCCCCCGAAACGCAGCTGGGGAGCCCACAGCCAAGGACGAGTTCGACATCCTGTTCACCACAGATGTTCTTGCCGAGGGCGTCAACCTTCAGCAAGCCGGCCAGATGATCAATTACGACCTCCCGTGGAACCCGATGCGGATCGTCCAGCGCCACGGTCGAGTGGACCGCATCGGCTCCAAGCATGACTACGTCTACCTCGGGCTCTTCTTCCCGGCCGAGCGTCTTGACGAGCTGCTGGCCCTGGAAGCTCGCCTGGAGGCGAAGCTTGCCCTGGCTGACGCGGCTGTCGGCGCTGGTGAGGTGCTTCCGGGGAGAGGCCCTGGTCACGAGGTGAACCTCGCTGACGACGAGGTCACCGACGAGTTCGAGAAGTTGCTCGACGCCGGCGGCTCCAGCGCGTCCCTGTCCGGAGAGGAATACCGCCGCAGGCTCTTCGGCGCCTTCAACATGGAGCCGGTCGTCAAGGAGGATGCCCTAAGCCTTCCGTTCGGCGCGGGCAGTGGCTTCGTGAACCCGGTCGTGCACGGCAACGGCTATGTGTTCTGCGTCAAGATCGGGAAGAGCCGCCAGCCCTGGTTCCGCTACGTCCCGACGGACGAAAACTGGGCACTGCGTTACACGGACGATGGCGCGCCGATCGTTTCGCCCGACACTCTCGTCTCTCTGCGCGTCGCCGACCCGCAGAACGCGACGGCGGAGCGCTGGTTGCCCGAGGACGTCTACGACCACGCATTCGACGCCTGGGAGGTAGCACGCGACAGCGTCTACGCAGCGTGGAAGGAGCTCACCGACCCCAATGCGTTCCAGCCCGACCTGCCGCTGTCGTTCCGCGACGCCTATGCGCTCGTCCTCCAGAGGGGCACCTTCCTGGACAAGGACGAACGCATCGAACTAGCAAGTCGGTTGCGCAGTGTTCCCACCGCCAAGGTCGCGCGACAGGTGCGCGGGGCCCTCAATCAGGGTGCAACCGATGAGCAGCGCATCAAGCTGGTCCGCGAGGTACTCGATGAGGCCGGGATCACCGCTCCGCCTCCGCGCGATCCGCTCCCCGATATCGAGAAGCACGAAGTCCGGCTCGTGACCTGGATGGCAGTTCGGGGGACTCGCGGGCTGGAGGGATCGAGCGGCTGACGTCTCGGAGGCGCCGATAGTGCGGCGGGAGGAGGGTTCAGCTGCGTGGTCGTGCGGGCCGAGCTCTCACATGAAGGCGTCTAAGGAGACTGTTGTAGTCCCCGGCCGGCCCCAGTCGAACCGGCTGGACTTGTCGAATAGATGGTGCGAGCGGTCAGCTCGACTGGAAACCACCTCGGCCCAAATGACGTCCCACCGGGTGGTGTAGTTCCGGGTTTACCTTCGTCTCGCTGACGGAGACGAAGGCTGCTGTACTGCAGCGTTGCAGAACTCGTTCCGCGCCAGTCTTGACTCGACACCTCCACGATCTGGCAAAAGGTACGTACGGTTCATCTCGGCCGTCGCTAAGCTGTATGCCCAGACGTGAACAGGGGGACTACGGGGCATGCCGACTGCTCGCTCATCCAGTTTGGAACAGGCGCTGACAACGCACTTGACTGAGGCTGGCCTCAGCGTCTTCTGGCCGGAGTCCGACGACCTGCCAAGCCTGGTCGCGGTGGATGCTCAGTGGGGCCTTCTGGTTGTCGACCTCGTTGAGCACGAGGAGGGCGCCCTTGTCGAGCTCAACCGCAAGCTCGCTCGACTTCGCAACGACATCCCGCAGATCGCACGAGTGCCCACGCAGAGGCTAGTTGTAGCCGGCGACGCAAGTGCTTCTGACGGCCGCACCTTGGCGCTCGCGGATGTATTCGAAGGCACCTTTGTCTCGGGACTCACGCCGAATGCGATTGACGAAGGTGCCGTCAGCGCGGTCACGGACCGCTTTGCACCTCGCCTCAGTATCGACGTTCCTCGCCGTGACCCGATGTCGGACGAAGGTGCGTCTGCTCGAGCTGCGCGGCGGCTCGTGCTAGACGCCACGCAGAGCGGCATCGCTTGCAGGAAAGTGGAAGACGTCCTCCTCGTCACCGGTCCACCGGGTAGCGGGAAAACCCTGGTCCTGGCCGCTCGAGCCAAGTGGCTGGCGACCCAGAATCCCAGTTGGCGCATCGTGTTGCTCTGCTACAACCGCTTGCTTGTCCCGTACCTGGAAACCTTGGTCTGGGGCCACGCCAACATCACGGTCTGCACCTTCGGGCAGCTGACAAGTCGACTTCGGATCCGCGTCTCCCTCGACAACGAGGAGTGGGCCAGGCAGAACGTCAAGCACGCGCTAAAGCAAGTCAAGCCGGTGTTCGACGCAGTCCTCGTTGACGAATGGCAGGACTTCATGGATGCGTGGACCCGCCTCGTCCTGGCCACGGTCCGGCCCGGGCGGGGCGGTGTGACCCTGGCCGGTGACCCCAAGCAGGCGCTCTATCGCGACGCGAACAGCGAAGTCGCCCTCGCAGGCCATGAAGTGGAGATGGCCACGCTGACCCGTCCCTACCGATCAACGCGGCAGATCCTCGAAGTCACCTCAGCGCTGGACAGGACGATGGATGTGAAAGGCCGGGAGGACGCCTTCGACGGTCAGGCGGTGGACCTCGTCTGGGCGGAGAACGTGTCAGAGCTCGGGGCCGCCATCGCTCGCGACATCCAGCTCCTCCTCGCGGAGGACAAGCGGAATCCCCAGGACATCGGAGTGCTCGTCACCCGGAAGTGGGACATCGGAAAGGTGATGTACGCCTTGAAGAAGGTCAGCGTCCCGGCGCGGGCCGTGTATCCGAACCAAGCGAAGGAGTTCGACCTGTCGGAGCCTTCGGTCAAGGTGATGACGGTGCATTCGGCGAAGGGCTACGAGTTCGACGTCGTCTTCCTGGTCGGGATGGAGCACCTCGCCGATCCTGACGGAAGCGAGCGTGCCGGTCGCGAGGGACGCTGTGGCTACGTTGGTTCGACGCGGGCCAAGGACCAACTGGTGCTCACCTACTCCCGCGACAACGTCTACCTCGACCGGATCCGCTCGCTGCCCGATGAGCTGGTACAGCAATGGGTATGGCCCGACGACTATCCCGAGGTCGGCTGATGGCGGATCTGCGGGTCAAGGGCGAGTATGTAGGGCCAGGTGAGCAGCGGACCGCCGAGCACCTCGCGGAAACCCTCCCGGAAGACTGGGTCATTTTTGCGGGCAGGAAGCTGCCAGGCCCGAACCGTGACGACGCCGACCTTGTCATCGTCGGCAAGTCGCTTGTCTTCGTCATCGAGGAGAAGGCCTGGGGTCCGACTGTCGTCGTCGACGACAACAACTGGTACGTCGGCTCAGACGCACGGCCGAACCCGCTGAATCGTGTGGGTCAGGTGGCGCGCATCGTGGCCGGTACTCTCAAGCAGCGGGCCAACGGGTATAGGAATCTCGGTTCGGCCCACCGCGTCGTACCGGCCGTGGTCCTAAGCCACCCCAAGCTGCAAATCCTGCGTGGGCACAACCACGACGAACGGGAGCACATCTGGGCACTCTCGGAAGCCGCGGATGCGATCCTGGCTCTGGACGAGCGATTCCCGGGATCGGGCCTGGGCGTCGCCCGTCGCCCCGTCATCGCCTACCTCGACGACCTGCCGAAGCCCGACGGCAAGCCGACCCTTGGCGGGTACACGCTGGATTCCCGGGTTGCCAGCGCCGGACGGGAACAGGCGTGGTCCGCCACGGATTCGACCGGCGAGCGGCTGGTGCTGAAGTGCTATCCCTCGGCGGCCTTTGGCGCCCACGGGGATCCCGAGGAGTTTCTGCGACGGGAGTACGTCGCTGTCAACCGGGTTGCAGACCTCGGCCGGACGTGGCGCGCGTTCCCACCCTTCAAGGACGACACCGGCAGCCTCTTCGTCGTACCGGTCGTGCCCCCCAGGGGCGGCATGACCCTGCGTGCGTCGGTGCAGGACGGGGTGCCTGAACGTCGTGACGGCCGGTTGGACGACCAGATCGCGCGGGCTGTGACCATCGACGCCTTCCGCGCGCTTCAGGACATCCACGACGCAGGCCTCGTGCACCGGGCGCTTCATCCCAAGCGCGTGTGGCTGCACCAGAAGCGGCGCGTCATGTTCAGCGACCTCAACTTCGCCCGTGTCGTGGGCGACGAGTCGATCGCCCTGTGGGCCGACGACGGCGACATGAGCGAGGACTACCGGGCGCCCGAATGCGCGCCCAGCCTCGCGCTCGCGAACAGCAGGTCGGACGTGTTCAGCCTGGCGCTGTGCCTCGGCTACTGGTTGCTGGGAAGAGACGTCATGGAGCTCACCCACGAGGAGCTGGGCCGCGCCGTGGCCACGACATATCCGTGGGCCGAGCCGATGCTCCGGGCGCTGTCTGGTGCCTCGAAGGACCGGCCTCATGCCGGAGAACTGGCCGACGAGCTCGTGGCGCCCACGCCGTCGCCGGAGCCGATACCAACGCCCTTGGGGGTTTTCGAGGAGGGGGGCCTGATCGCTGATCGCTACGAGATCGTCCGCAAGCTGGGCAGCGGGGGGTTCGCGACGTCGTGGAAGGTCTACGACCGTCAGCGCGAGCTGCCCATGGTGCTCAAGCAGTTCCACGAGGACGTGCCCGACAACGTGCGCGCCGAATTCCAGTCTGCCCACGGACTGCACTACGACTACTGCGGAAGCGTCTACGACATCCATGTCAACGAGGCGCCGCACTACCTGGTCTCGGAGTACGTCGAGGGCGAGAGCCTCGCCGACGAGGGCCAGGCGTTCGCAGTCGAGCAGCTGCGCGACATCGCCGTCTGCATCCTCAAGGCCCTCGACTACATTCACAACCGCGACCGGGTCCACGGGGACGTCACGCCCTCAAACGTGATCGTGTCCCCGGACGGCAGCAGTGCGAAGCTGATCGACTTCGGCCTCATGGTGCGCGCCGGTAAGCGGCCGGCCGGGCAGACGCCCAGGTTCGCGGCGCCGGAGTTGAGCGACGGCGAGCCCGCGACTGTGTCCAGCGATCTGTTCGGCTTCGCCGCGACCATGGCCTACGCCATGCTCGGGCGCCCGGTTAGCTCGACGGCGTCCGGCAGCTTCGAGTTGATCCCGCCGACCCTTGCAGAAAGGGAGGCGTGGGGCCACGGCGGAACAAGGCTGCTGGAGACGTTCTTGATGGCAGCCAAGTTGGCGCCGGTTGACCGCCCGCGATCCGCCGCGGAACTTCTCGACCTCGTGCGGAGCACGCGCATCGCCTCGGAACCCGACACGCCCTCAGACGGCGAGGACACGTTCCGTGTGAACCCCAACGTCGCAGCGATCAGACGGCTGTACCGCGCGAGCTCGATCGGCAACGCCGGCAACCGCGGGCTGGACGATGAGTTCGCCCTCGCGACGTATGTCCCCACGCGCCTCGACCAGAACCTCGTTCCGAGGGTGTTAGCCGGCGACCTGGACGTGGTACTTCTCAGCGGCAACCCAGGCGACGGAAAGACCTCGCTCCTGGTGCAACTTGGTCAGTTGCTCAGGGACCGCGGCGCGGAGGCTCTCCACTCGGACGACGCAGGATGGGTCCTGCGACTGCGGGACCGCACCTTCCATGCGGTGTTCGATGCCAGCGAAGCTCACGGATCGCTGAGCTCAGATGAGCTGGTGAAGCAGGCGCTGGAGCCGGTCCGCACGTTGAGCGATGGACCGGCCACCGCTCTCATCGCGGTCAACGACGGGCGCCTGCACCAGTTTTTCGAAGACAACAGCGATATCTACGAGGACTGGTGGTTTGAGATCCAGGACCAGATCGCGGGACGAGACCCCGGCACCTCCCGGGTAGTGCTCGTTGACCTGAAACGCCGATCGTTGGCTTCCACGGACGCAACGGGCTTGTCCGACCGGGCCCTCGCGTCCCTGGTCCGACCCGAGCTCTGGGACACCTGCTCCTCCTGCGCAGCTCGGACGGCCTGCCCGATCCTCGTCAATAGGGACCGCTTGAGCGGGCCGGGCGCGGGTGCGTTCAGCGAGCTGATGCTGATCAGCCACCTGCGGCGCCGGCGCCGGGCGACCTTCCGTGACGTCCGGTCCGCGGCCGCCTGGGTCATCACGGGTGATCGGGACTGCGCCGAGGTCCACGAGCTGGTCCGGCAGGGGAGGAACGCCAGCTTGATGTCCGACGCCCTCGCGCACGACCTCGCCTTCGCGACCG
The DNA here is from genome assembly GCF_008087345.1 of Nocardioides caldifontis. Lineage (GTDB taxonomy): Bacteria > Actinomycetota > Actinomycetes > Propionibacteriales > Nocardioidaceae > Marmoricola_A > Marmoricola_A caldifontis. The sequence continues at coordinate 30,422 of NZ_ML701736.1, forward strand.
ACAGCAACGACTATCTGATCAACGAGTGGAGCGACCTGGATCCCGCGCTGGTGCCGAACCCGAGTGTCGACAGGGCCCGGCGGCAGTCCTCCACGGCCGACGGGACCGCGTTCCTCCGCAGCAGCGAGAGCGCCGCCCGCTCCATCTACTTCGGCGAGCGCGTCGCCGACGACATCACTCGCAGCGATGTCCGCGTGTACCGCTACTTGAGCGAGTTCGTCAGGATGCTTCACGGCAACGACCCCATCGCCACCAGGGACCGCCTGCTGCTCGGCATCAGCCGGCTGCTCGGCGCGCCCGGCTACCGGTCGTCCGGCCTTGCGTTCGGCGTCGGTGCAGGGGACTCGAACTGGGCCATTCTCCACGCGATCGAGAGCGAGGCCTTCACCGTGCACGTCGCCGATTCGACGCACCCATTCGTGGAGACGATGCCCGACCTGCTCGAGCTTCGCCACGAGTCTGGGGCGTCGAAGCACACGCTCAGGCTCAACCTCGACACCGCCGAGATGATCCTGCGCGCCGCCGACGGCGAGCTCGTGGACGACCCGGCGTCTGACGCGATCCGCCAGGAGATCGATGCCTTTGTCGGGCAACTGAGCCGCCATCCCTCGAAGGCCGCGCACATCGTGGACTCGTCCGGCTCGGTGACCACAGCCACCATCCGCGGCGTTGCGATCTCGTTCGCGCTCGACGGGGAGGAGCGTTCGTGACCTTCGCCATTCCCAAGGGACTCACCCAGAACTCGCTCATCACCGAAAACGTCATCAACGTCGAACTCAACGACACCGACATCGACCGGATGATGACGAAGATCCTCGAACGGGCCGTCAAGCGCGGCCGAGTTTCGGGTTCGCGCGTGGACACCAAGGCCTACGACGGTTATCTGGCAAAGCTACAGCGGTCCCCGCACCTCGCGGGCGTTGACGGGGACCGGGGGCTCGAAGTCCTCGACGGGTGGATCCGGTCGTCCGTTCTGGTCCAGGAAACGGCAGGCCTGCGCCGGGACACGGTTCAGATGGGCTACCTCCGCCCGCTCACTATCGCTGCTTACCGCAGTGGGCTACCTCGGAGCCAATCCCGCAACCGCCGAGCGGACGCGCTCGCCTACAAGGCAATGGCCCGCATGATCAAGGCTCGTGGCGACGAGAACGAGTCGGCGGTCATTCAGACACTGTTCTTGGAAACTTTCGGCCGGGGCGTCGAGCTGGGCCCGTTCCCGTCGACCAACCCCTCGTACGACGGCTCCGAGGTCGACATCGACACGCTTCTGGCCCTCCGGTTTATCGAGCAGTTCGAGGGGAACGAGGCGCACAACCGAGACCTCGAGCCGCTCGACCCGCCCGTACCCCTTGCGGTTGACCCAGTCGGACAGGACCTCCTCGACTTTCTGACGTTCTACGGCCCCAAGCTCCCGGTCGCCGAGGCGTATACGCACCTCTCAGCCCTGCTGAGCCTGCGCCTGTTCCAGCTGCCTCTGGTCACCGCACATGCGGTACGGTCTCTACTCTCCACCGGGGCTCAGCTGCCCGTAGGAGCCAATCCGTGTGCCCAGTACTTCGACTTCGTGCGCCTGCGCGGTCACCCGTCGGACGAGCTGTCACGGATGTCGGTCCAGCGCGACCTCGAGGTAATGCGCACGTTCTTCGGTGACCGCTTGTTGCTGCGCTCGCTGCAGGAGGCCGTCGCTGTGCTGCCGACCAAACCGGATCTGGGCGAAACAGCGGCAGCGCGGATGGCTGCTCTTGCCGCGCTGAAGGATGACGGCATGATGCAGATGGCCCTACAGATGCAGATCAGTACGATCGAGGCGGCGCTGGCGCCGACGGACGAGGGTCGTGCGTTCGTCGCGGAGGTGAGGGCCTCAGAGGGCCTCACCGCAGCTGATCAACTGACGGCGATCCTCGTCGAGGGTTTGCGCAAGCGGGGTCTAGAGAACCAAGTCAAGTGGTTCCACTCTGCCGGAGGCATCAAGAAGGCCTACGGCGTTCTTAAGGGCGACCTTCGTTCCCGCGGCAGCTGGCGTTACTCGCTTTCCGACGAAGGGTTGGTCGCTCTGCTGTGCATGGTCTTCGTAGACCGCAGCGGTCAGCGGACCACGACCAGGCTGCCGATCCGGGAGGTGCTGAGCCGGCTTGAGCGACGCTTCGGGATCCTCATCGACGCACCCCCGGCGGATCTCGACTCCGCCGACGCACGCGCCGGCGCGGCGGCGAACCTGTCTGCCTTCACTCAGCGGATGAAGCTCCTCGGCTGCTTCGAGGGGCTGTCCGACGATTTCAATGCTCAGTTCGTGACCCGACCCAGGGAGGCGGCCAAGTGACGGCGTCGGCTAATGAACTGCTCACGTCCACACTCGCCCACCATCTTGCCTCACTACTCGACGAAGCGGAGCCGGGACACTGTGTGCGCGTCGACGACGTGAATGCCGCGCTGGCTCCCGATCTCGCCTTCGCCCTCTCGGAGAAACTGTCGAAGGCCGCCGTCCACGTGCTTCGGGCGCACCCCGAAGGCCCCCGGGAGATCGCGGCCGAGCGCGCGATCGAAATCCGCAACCGCAAGCAGCAACCGTGCGTCCTAATCGTGCCGGCGGGGGAGGGCCACGCCGCTAGCTCCCTCGACAACTCGTTCCAGCGAATCCCCGTCCTCGACGCTTACACCCACGTCGAGCGACTGCTGCTCGATCGCATCGGCGACCAGGTTGTCCGCGAGCTGGCCGTCCGGAACCGGCGCTGGCTGCGGGCGCAACGCCAGGAGGCTTGGACCGAGTTCCTCGCCCAGCTCTGCGTCGAACCGACCGAGGCCGCCTTCGGGCGGAACCTGTGGATGGTGGGTCTGGTGCCAGACCACGCCGACCACCCAGGCAACCGCGTCGAGCGGAACCGGCTGGCGGTGCAGGCGATCAGCCGCCCCTCGCGGCCGGCGGCCGCGATGGACGAGCGGTTCACGGTCGCGGGACTCCAGGAGGGGCCATGGCGCGGGCCACTGCGCCGGTTCTGCGAGCAGCGGGGAGCGCAGCTCGCCAACCCGCGCCTCTGGGCTCAGGCGATCGCCGAGCACCATCCCGAGCTCACCTTCGACAAGTGGCCCCTGGCGGAGGACATCGCCGAGGACATCGACGAGCTGGAGGTCGTGCCCTTCACCAGTGCGGCGGGCACAGTCGAGAAGTGGAGCAAGCTCAAGCAGGGAGCCGACGGCCAGCTGGTCCTCGAGGTGCCAGAAGGAGGTACCGGCTCCGTCACCGTCAAGTGGAGGACCGCTCCCGCCAACATTGCCGCGGTGGCCAAATGGGAGCTGTCGGTAGTCCCGCCGGATGATCTGCGCACAGACGACACCGAACCTCTAGCGTCGACAGTGATCGCGGGCGGCCGCCGTCAGGGCACTGTCAAGGTTGCCCTCGAGGAGGACTCCCTGACCGCCGGGACCCGGTTCGTGGTGAGCGTACGGGCGATCGCGGAGCACGGGGAGTCGGTCAACCTCACGTCCGGCGATCCGGCCTCCGCGGACAGTCAGGAGTTCCAGATCGTCGGCGCCCAGGAGGGCGAGACGAAGACCCGGCGGACAGCGGCCACGAGCGTCCCCGAGGCCGTTGTCCGCGCTGCGCTTGATGGTCTCGACGATCTGTCCGAAGACCTAGTCTCCTGGGACTTGGACGGACAGGTCTTTTCCCTGCGGCTTGGGAATAGGCGCGCCGTCCAGGTCCGGATCTGTGCCCCGCTGATCAGCTGCCAGCGCACGGCCACCGCGCAGCCCGACCGGCCGGTGCACTTCCGCGCACGCGGAGCCCACGGCACGCCGCTTGAGCCGGACCGGGTCGAGGAGATCGAACTGGCGCTTCCCGCCGCGCTCAAGCGGGCGCGCTCGGAGTTCTTGGCGGCCCTCGCTGGCACGCCGCACCGGGACACGATCGAGTCGGCGGCCTGGAGTGAAGGGCTGCGCGAGCTCGCCGCGACGTATGCCGCGTCCTACAAGCGGGCGCTTGAGCTCCCAGGACAGCAGCTCGACGACCTGCTGCGGATGGACACGATGTCGCTCGACGTCTTGCGTAGCAACACCGTCATCCGTGCCGTCATCGTCCTCCCGACGCACCCGCTGCGTGCGGCCTGGGCGGCGACTCACGACCTCGTTCTGCGGGACTGGGCTCAGCAGCTCACCGAACTGACCCCGCGTGGTGCGCGTGCGCGCATGGTCGATGCCGATCTAGTCGCCCAGGTCGTGCCGGCGAACCTGCCGTTCACCGTCCCCGTCGATGGCGAACTCGCGGTGTACACCGAGGAGCTGACGTTTGGCTCCGGGCTCTATCTCGTGCCCGGCGACGTCGATAGTGAAGCGGCCGCCGAGTCTGTGGCCTCGGTGCTGGAGTTGCAGCGGGCCGGATCGACGATGCGAGCGTCGTCGCAGATGGTGGCCGAGCGGATCAAGGCCTACGAAGCCGCGCACAACCCCGGTGGGACGCTGCGGGTGCTGGCGGTCAACCCCGGTTCAGGGGGGTTACTCGCCGGCGCTCTTCGTGAACCTGTCCAGCAGGGCGAGGATGATGAGGAGGACCCGCGGCGGCTGGAAATCCTGGTTTACTCCGACAGCCCGTCCTACACCCAGCCCGTGCCGGCCCTCTCCGGCCTGCAGCAGAGTATGCGTCGCCGCGAGCTCGCTCGGAAGACTACCCACCTGACGCCTCCGCTGTCCCTGTCGGTGCGCCGCGTCAACGACCTCAAGACGGACCCGCAGGGCGCACACCTGACGGTCATACAGGACATCGGCGCACCTGCAGTCGATTTCGGGCCGGATCCCGAACGTCGCCCGGCGTTCGAGGACCTCCTCGTGCCGATCGTGACCCGCTCGTTCACCGAGGCTGGTGACCTGATCTGGGAGAGTGCTGCGGCGACCGGCCCGTCCACCGGTGGCGGCGACGGCGAGCTGCCCGTCGTGCACCGCACCCACCAGCGCGCTGTGGCGCGGCTCGCCTCGTCGCCGGAGGGGGCAGTTCCGGCCGTCAAGGTGGTGCTGGACGGGGAGCATCAGGCCCGCATCGGCGCGGCCCACGCCAGGTCGGATTGGGTGATCGGCGTCGACCGGTTCATCGGTGTTGACCTGTTCGAGCTCGGCACCGGCGCGATCGGCGAGTCCTACATTCTCGACTATGCCCCGGACTTCGTTGAGGGCATCGGCGAGCGCCTCACCGTGACCACTGCGAACCGTCGCGAGGTGGAGCTTCTCCTTGAGGAAGCAATGCGCGAGCTTGGCCTCGCCGACGTTCAGCACAGCGTTGGCGGGGTGCTGTCCACGTTGGCCGTCGTCTCCGGTCGGTTGGCGCTGCGGCTGCTCGAGAACACCAACCACGCCCGCGAGGCGGTTGCCCTGGCGGCGGTCATCACCCACCTGCGGGAACGGGGTGACCTCGAGGGGCTGATCGTCGTACCCGTCGATGCCCACCCGGAGATCTTCGGCGTCGCAGCCCGCGACGAAGGGGCCAGGCGTCGCTGCGACCTTCTGCTTGTGCGCGTCGGCCAGCGCTCCTTCAAGATCGAGTGCGTCGAGGTGAAGTCCCGAAAGGAGGCGCGCCTGCCGCAGATGCTCGCTGACCACATCGTCGACCAGCTGCAGGACACCAAGCGCTTGCTGCAGTCGCGATTCTTCGCCAGCGACCCTCCTCGCATCGACATCAGACTGCAGCTGGCGCGTTTGGCGAGCGTCCTCCACTATTACGCCGACCGCTCTGTCCGGCACGGCCTTATCTCCGGGGAGAGGGCAGCCGACGTTCACCGTCACATCGACCGGGTGACCGAGGGGCAGATCGCTCCGGAGATTTCCCTGCGGGGATATGTGATCAGCCTGAACGGCGATGAGGGATTCAGGAAGAAGTACGGCGAGATCCCGCTCACCGTCCTGACGGCGAACGACTTGGGCCGACTCGGCTTCACCACCGTACTGCCGACGCCCTCTGCGCGCGGAAAGGAGGGCGAAGGGTCCAGGCCCGGGGCCTCGGCCCGGCGACCGGGCGACCCCCCGGTTTACCCGAGCCCCGATTCCCGACCAGACGCCGAGCCAGGGGAGCCCGCACCGCAATCGGATCCCCAGCCGGAGCCCGAGGCCCAGTCCCGAGCCAACAGTTCGAGTTCCCAGCCTAATGGCGTGCCGTCCGCAGGCCCGGAATCGGTAAGCACAAGCGGGACGGCCCAGGTGAAGAAGCGGGCTACGAGCACCTCTACTGACGGTCCCGCGGTTGCGGCGCCCTTCTCTGACGGCCCCGTGGCGGATCCCGAGGTCGGCACCGTGGAGCCGGTCGCCAGAAGGAATCCGAGCGAGGTCGAGACTGTCTTGGGGGTCGACGCAAACTCCTCTGATGTGCTGTGGCGAGTCAGCACCCAAGGCAGCCCGCACGCCTTCATCGTCGGGATCCCAGGGCAGGGCAAGTCCGTGACGACTCGTCACATCATCCGGAGTTTCGCCAACCAGGGTCTGCCGTCACTGGTCTTCGACTTTCATGGTGACATGGCGGCTGATCCTCCCTCGGGAGCAACGGTCCTGAACGCAGCGGAGGGGCTGCCGTTCAGTCCATTCGAGGCGGACGTACGAGTTGGACGACCGATCAACACGACCGCGTGGGAAATCTCGGAGATCGTCGCCTATGTCACCAAGCTCGGCGAGATCCAGCGGAATCACGTTTATGACGCGCTTCAGGCAATGTACTCGGCGCACGGTTGGCACGGCACTGAGCGAGGTGACAGCCTGCCGGTTATAAGTGAGTTCGGTGATGCCGTAGAAGCAGCCGAGGCCAACGCCCGTGGCCGTAACGCGCGCCAACGGCTGAGGCCGATGACGGACTTTGGGTTATTTCGCGATGACGCAGATGCGGCCTTCGACCTGCTCAACGCCTATCGTGGTGGCGTCGTCGTCGATGTGAGTCAGCTGGGGCTCGAAGAGGTGCAGCTCTTCGCTGCGTCGTTCATCCTGCGCAAGATCTACCGAGAGATGTTCAAGTGGCCACAGGATCGAGCTATGAAGCTGGCGGTCGTTCTCGACGAGGCCCATCGGATGGCGCGCGACGTGACCCTGCCGAAGCTAATGAAGGAGGGTCGGAAGTACGGGGTGAGCGTCATCGTGGCCAGCCAGAACGCCGACGACTTCCACAAGGATGTCCTTGGCAACGCGGGAACGAAAATTGTCTTCCGGACCAATCACCCTGCTTCGCGGGCTGTTGCCGGATACTTGCGAGGGCGAGGTGGGCTCGACCTAAGCGTGGAGATTGAGAAACTCAACGTGGGCGTGGCGTACGTGTCGACGCCCGACCACCCACAGGCGCGGCGCACCTACATGCAGGAGTACTAGCCTTCGACGGCGGGCCCTCAGGCACGGTCCGGACAGCAATGTTCCAGTTGGCAAGCTGTTATGAGCCGTTGCATCCGAAACTTCCGAAGCCGAGCACCTCGGCCCACGTCGTCGGTGCGCCGAACGCGGTGAAAGCCGCGGTGTTCAGCCAGTTGGTGACGCTGTCCATCAGTTCCCCCTCGTCCTGCCGCGGGGCCGCTGGTCACGAGGGAGCAGCAGACGGCGGCGTTCGTCGTCCGACAGTTGTCGCTGCTGGCGTGTCAGGTACAGCTGTGCCGGTCGCCCGCCGCTGCTGCGCACCGCAGGCGAGCCGTCGCGCTCGAGCACCGGCGACAGGTGCGGTGTCATCCGCCGGTTGAACGTGTCGCGGAGCAGCGGTTCGCCGAGGACGGCCTCGTGGACGGCGCGCAGCTCGGCGAGGGTGAACGGTCCGGCGAGCAGGCCATCCGGGTCCGGGCGCCGCTCGTACCGCGCCCGGATCGCGGCGACCGCAGCACTGACGATGTCGGCGTGGTCGTAGAGCAGCGGGCGCTTCGGTCGCGGGCGACCCTGGAGGTCCACGCCCACCAGCTCCCCCTGCGCGCTCTCGAGCTCGTCGGCGGGCAGGGCGAGTGCGTGGGCGAGCGACATCGTCCATGCACGCGGGTCTCTCGCCGGGTCGTCGAAGACCCCGAGCAGAGTGAGGCGGGACGGCGTGATGCGCAGCCCGACCTTGATCCCGAGGACGTCCGCCACGGCGTCCTCCATGGTCTGCTGCGGCCGGAGGAACCGGCCGGGGAGCGCCCACGCGTCGTCCACCGGTTGCAGGAGGATGCCGAGCCGCCCGACCGCGGTCCGCCCCTCGGCCGGCAGCACCGTCATCAGCGCGAGGTCGACCGCGACGTTGGGCCGGGGGTACCGGTTCAGCTCTGCCACGTGCGGCAACTTAGCGCGAATATGCGTTAAAATGCAATCGACGAGACCGAGGGGGACCACATGAGACTCGCATCAGCACAGACCGACCGCGCCGCCGGCGTCCTGCTCGGGGCAGCCGTCGGTGACGCGTTGGGTGCCGGCTACGAGTTCGGCACGGCCCGGCTCGCGCCGGACGAGCAGCCGCGCATGATCGGCGGCGGGCTCGGCGGGTTCGAGCCGGGGGAGTGGACCGACGACACGGCGCAGACGTGGGCGGTCGCCGAGGTCGCCGCCACCGGCGCCGACCTGCGCACGGACGAGGCGCTGACCGACGTGGCCCGGGGCTTCGCCCGGTGGTACGCCGAAGGGCCGCCGGACGTCGGCGTCCAGACCTCCCGCGTGCTCGGATCCGTCGGCCGGCAGCCGACGGCCGGAGCGCTGCGGGACGCCGCCCGCGACGTCCTGGCTCGCACCGGCCGCGCCGGCGGCAACGGTTCGCTGATGCGCACCTCGCCGGTCGCGCTCGCGCACGTCGACGACGCTTCGGCCACCGCCGAGGCGGCGGTCGCCGTGAGCGAGCTGACCCACGCCGACCCCCGAGCGGGTGAGGCGTGCGTCCTCTGGTGCCTGGCGATCCGGCACGCCGTGCTCGAGGGCGAGCTCGACGTCCGGGCGGGGCTACCGTTCCTCGATGCCGACGCGCGGACCTTCTGGGAGGCGCGCATCGACGAGGCGGAGTCGATGCCGCCGTCGACATTCCGTCCCAACGGCTACGTGGTGACCGCGCTCCAGGCGGCGTGGTCGGCGATCGTCTCTACACCCGTGGCTGACGCCGAGCCGCACCGTCACCTCGTCGACGCCCTCGCCACGGCGATCCACATCGGAGACGACACCGACACAGTCGCCTCCATCGCGGGTGCGCTGCTCGGCGCGCGGTGGGGCTCGTCCGCCGTGCCGGCGGAGTGGCGGCGCGTGGTGCACGGCTGGCCCGGTCGTACGGCGCGGCAGCTGGTGGACCTCGCCATGCTCACGATCAACGGCGGACGGCCGGACTCCTACGGCTGGCCCGGTGTCTCCCGCGTCGACTACCACGGCTGGACCGGCAACGGCCGGGTGACCGTGCACCCGGACGACGACCGGGTCTACCTCGCGGGGATCTCCGCCCTCGACGACCTCCCCGCGGACGTCACCGCGGTCGTCAGCCTCTGCCGCACTGGAGGCGAGCACGTGCCAGGCTCGGTGACGCACATCGACTTCCGCCTGGTCGACAGCACCGCTGCCGACAACCCGAACTTGGCCTACGTCATCGACGACGCGGCGCGGACCGTCCAGGCTCTCCGCGATGAGGGGCACACCGTGCTGCTGCACTGCGTGGCGGGGCAGAGCAGGACGCCGACGGTGGCGGCGCGGTACTCGATGCTGCGGGCCGGCGTGTCAGCCGACGAGGCGCTCGACAAGGTCTGCGCCGCCCTGCCGGACCCGCGGCCTAACGAGGTGCTCGTCCGCGCCCTCCGGAAGCTGGATGGACTCCGTCGAGAGCAGGGTGACGATCGGGCCACGCGTCACGCGGACAGCGGGGCTCCTTGGAAGACCTCCGTCCGGTGCCACGACACGTGAGCCGACGACGGCAAGACAGTCCCCGGCCGTGGTCGGAGGCTGTTGCCGTGCAGGTCGTACACGAGCCTGCCGATGCCGTCGCCCGCCGAGAACCGGTCGGAGACGACGATCGCGTAGGAGTCGTCGAGCCCCATGGCGCCTCTGTCAAGGAGCTTGTGGTGCAGCGAGCAGAGAGCGAGCCCGTTGTCGAGAGTGTCGGGTCCGTCGAAGTTGAACCAACGGACGTGTGCCGCTTCGAGTCCGACAGGAGCGTGTCCGAGCCGGCCGTCGAAGCCACAGAACGCGCAGCGGTTGTCCCAGGCCTGCAGGACGGCTGACCGCCACACCGCGCTCCGCTGCCGTCCGGCCGTGGTGCCCGGCGCCGCTCCGGTCGTGAGGATGACTTGCGGGTCGAGACCCACCGCCTGCAGCACGTCGGGTGCGACGGTCGGTGGGAACTGGCTCTCGACCAGGAGCCGCGCTGCCTTCTCCAGCGCGCCCGGCGCCTTCAGCTCACGCTCGAGACTCGGTTCGAGTCGTCCTGTGACGGGCGCTTCGTCGAGCGGTCCGACATTGTCCATCGGGACCTCGCGGTCCAGGAGCCAGACCCCGTCCGCGCGCAACCGGGTGAAGGGGTACGCCGCCGACTGCCGGCGCCCGGTCCTTGACGGTCGACCGAACTGCGCGATGAGGTCCGCGAGCTCGCCCTCGACGTCGGACCATCGCATGCTGCTCGTCCCCTGGTTCGCCAGCCTGCCGAGCGCCAGCAACGCCAGCAGCGGCTTGTGAGGTGACCGCTTCCCGTCCTGTTGGTGCTGACGCAACGATGCAAGCCGCGCGACGACCGCTTCTGCTGCAGAGCGGCCGTCGGAGTGAGTCATGGCGCCGACACTAGCGACGGGAGAGGTCGAGCGTCCGGTCTCCCCGAACTTGGCCACCGGTCCGATTTGTCCGATTAGGATGGCGCATCTGGAGCAGGAGGCGAGCGTGAGAGCAGGGCATTCCGCCGACGAGGTGGCTCGGCGCGCGCGGGAGAACGCTGAGCGACACCTGCGGCGAGCGGAGATGTTCGAGCGCGGTGCCGCGGGCGAACGGGCGACTGCCGCTGCGCTCGGTGCGCTCGGCTCTGGCTGGGTCGCACTGCACGACCATCGCTGGCCAGGCCGACGCCTCGCGAACATCGACCACGTGCTGGTGGGCCCGGGCGGCGTATTCGTCATCGACTCGAAGAACTGGTCCGGCGACGTCCGGGTCGTCGACGGGATTCTGCGACAGAACGGGCGCTCGCGCGAGAAGGCGGTCGCTGCGGCCGCGGACGCGGCTTTGGCGGTGTCAGAGCTCGTAGGTCCGCATGCCGAAGTCGTACGACCCGTGCTCTGCTTCACCGGCGACCGTGAGCTGGCGGGCTGGGCCCGGGACGTGATGGTGTGCTCGGTCGACAACCTCAGGACGATGCTCGAGACACGCCCACAGGTGCTCGCACCGGAGGTCGTGCGGGACCTCGCGGTCAGGGTGGACGCGTCGATGCAGAGCGCGTCGCCGATCTTGCCGGCCCGGCCGCAAACCGGCCCACGGCGACCGGCTCCGTCTGAGCCGCCCGCGAAGACCACGCCGAACGGACGTGCCCGCCGTTCGAAGCGCCGTTCCCCGGGTCGGGTCCTCGCGGTGCTTGTCGGGTGCTTGGTGCTGGTCGCGAGCGTGCCGACCGTCCTGCCGGCACTTGGCGACGCCGTGGCCGACTTCGTCGTCGAGTCGACGAAGCGGGACGTCCACACGTGCGCCGGAAGGCAGCCGGCGGAAGCTCCCCGTCAGGACGGCGTCGGCCAGGACGGTAAGCGTGAGCGGGCGTCGGCACTCACCGACAAGTGCGAGTGACACCCCGGAACGAGCACCTGGCCGTGTCGGCCCCGCGCCAGGCAGACTTCGGGAGGCCGGGCGCAAGGGGGATCATCTCGACGGTACGACAGGCTCGCCGCAGGTCGGGCACTGCACATGATCGGTGGTCTCGTCCGGCCGCGTCGTTCCGGTCGTCCCGCAGTAGTCGCACACCCAATCAGTCATCAGTCTCACATCGCCCTCAGGAAGCGGTTCTGATCCTTCTTGTCCTTCTTGTGGTGGAGCTCGACATCAACGCGTCCGTCCTTTGTCGGGTGGTAGTAGATCCGACCCATGTCTCCATGCGCGGCATGTCCCGTGTGCGTCCGGAGCTCCCACCAGCCGTCACGTCCGACGACCTTCGTCCGAAGCCGCTCGTCCGTCCGATCCTCGATGCTGAGGAGGTGCTTCACCGCGGCCGCAGGGCGTGGCCACTCCAACAGCAGGTCGATGCCGTCCGCCGAGAGGTCGAGCCGCTCGAAGAGCCTCTCGAGGAAGAGCTCTGTCGACCCGCGCGGACCGCCTCCTCCATGGGCTGAGGCCACGGACCGTCTCTTCTCGCGGTGCTCGTCGCGTTCTTCCACGGCCGTTCGGTAGTTGGACTCGTAGAACTCGGCCGCATCCCGAGCGCTGTCGAGCTCCGCCCTGAGGGTGCGTACGTCGGTCTGGAGGTCGTCGACCTCGAGCGCAGCCGCCTTCCACTGGTCGATGGCGTGCCGTTCGGCGGCGCGGGCTGAACTCACAGCCTCGTCCGCGCTCGGGGTGGTGGCGCTGGGGTCGGTCACCTCTTCCAGCAGCGCTTCGAGCTCCGACACCTGGGTCTCGAGTGCTCGCCGGCCCGATCGGGCCTCGTGCAGGTCGCGAGTCAGCCCGTCGACCTGCTTCTGTGCCAGCCGCTTGGCGGCCGTGAACTGGTCGATCAGACGGTCGCGCTCGGTCTCCTGGTACGTCTTGAGCGCTTGTAGCTCGGAGCGCAGGACACGGAGATCGTCCTGCATCTGGTCGAGCAGCTCGGCGGCTTCGCGGACGGAGTCGGCCTGCGTCGACGACAGGATTGCTGACGGTGCCGAGGTGGCCGGTCCCGTGGCGGCCAGCACGTGCCGAACGCGACGCAGGCACTCTTCGCGTGACCCGTCGAAGGCGAGCCGGATGAACCAGTCGTACTGTTCGCCGTTGTCCGAGACGCGCACGCTCTCGTCCCATCGACGGACACCGATGCCGCTGGAGTCCATCAATGCGACGACACGCTCGGCTAGGGTCACGGACGCGTCGAACACCAGATAGTGACCGAAGCGATTGCTCTCGACGTACCAACGCTTGAGCTGAACCCCCGGAGGTTGGGCTGGTGTCGATGATGGGCCGTAGGGCACCGGTTCGCCGGCGTCGACAAATGACGAGCACGACGTCTTATCGTAGGAAGCGCCGGTCACCTCGATGCTGTTGTCGGCGCGGAGGGGGTAGACGTCTCCGGCGTACACGACGCCGCCGTGTCCGCTCGGTGTGAGGCGCACGGGCCTCGAGACCAATGTGTCGATCCGCTTTCCGTGGCTCAGGACTGCCACGTCCACCTTCGCCGAACCCATGCTTCCCCCGCTCCTTGCTCCGCAGTACATCTTCGGCCAGGAGGGCTGGAAGCATGAGCCATTCAGCGCAGCTCGAGGGCACGTCAGCCTGGGATCGAATCCGGAGCGGCGCCGCCCTTCCGGAGGCCACCGACCCCAGACCTAGGTCCCGCGGCCCGGGACCGAGGCGCGTCACGCCGCTCCGGCGGCGCGCGGGATGCTCGGGTCGTGACGGTCCTCGTCCTGACCACCAAGCTCTTCGCGCCGGCCCGGCGTGAGAGCACGGTCCAGCGCCCGTCGGTCCTCCGGCTGCTCGACGCGACGCTGCGACCGGGCAACCGGCTCACCCTGGTCGCGGCACCCGCCGGCTTCGGGAAGTCGACGCTGCTGGCCGAGTGGACAGTTGCGGCGCGCGAGGCTGGCACGCACGTCGCCTGGCTCTCGCTCGACGAGGGCGACAACGACCTCACGAGGCTGCTCACCCACCTGGTCGCCGCACTCGACGCAAAGAGCGATTCGATCGAGCGGCTGCGGGACGGTATCCCCGCCGCGATGACGGTCCTCGTCAACGACCTGGCAGACCGCCCGCAGACCGTCCTGGTCCTCGACGACTACCACGTCCTCACCGCACCCGTCGTCCACGAGGCGATGACCTTCCTCGTCGACCACGCGCCGGAGAGCCTGCACCTCGTCGTCGCCACCCGCGCGGACCCGCCGCTGCCGCTGGCCCGCCTCCGCAGCCGCGGCCAGCTCACCGAGCTCCGTGCCAAGGAACTCCGGTTCACCACCGAGGAAGCCGGCCAGCTCCTCCAAGACCTCGAGCTCGCCGACAGCGACGTACGAGCCCTCACCGACCGCACCGAGGGGTGGGCCGCCGGACTGCAGCTCGCTGCGCTGGCACTCCGCGGGGCCGAGCCAGACAACGCCTCCGCCTTCGTCGAGGACTTCACCGGCAGCAACCGGTTCGTCCTCGACTACCTGGCCGACGAGGTGCTCGCACGTCAGCCCGAAGCCACCCGCGACTTCCTCTTGAGGACGGCGGTCCTCGACCGGCTCACCGGCCCGCTCTGCGACGCCGTGACGAAGGTGCCGGACGCGAAAGGAACGCTCGATCAGCTCGACCGGGACAACCTCTTCCTGATCCCGCTCGACGACCGACGCGGCTGGTACCGCTACCACCACCTCTTCGCCGACGTCCTCCGCGCCCGCCTCCTCGCCGACCACCCCGACGAGGTGCCGACGCTGCACCGACGGGCCAGCGACTGGTACGCCGATGCAGGGCTCGTCGAGGAGGCCGTCCGGCACGCGCTGCTGGCCGAGGACGTCGACCGGGCGGCGTACCTCATCGAGCAGGCGGTCCCGGAGATGCGCCGCGCCCGGCGGGACGCCCTGCTGATGAGCTGGGCCCGCGCGCTGCCGGACGACGTCGTGCGCCGGAGCCCGGTGCTCAGCATCGTCTCGGGTTGGGCGCACCTGATGGTCGGAGACCTCGGCGGGCTCGAAGCGAGGCTCGACGACGCGGAGGCGGCGCTGGCCGCCGGCGACAAAGACCCCGCACTGAAGGCCCGCTGGGCCGACACCGAGGACCTGCGCACCGCACCGGCGCACATCGCCGTCTACCGCGCCTCCCTCGCCCAGGCCCGCGGCGACGTGCCGGGCACGGTCCAGCACGCCCGCCGCGCCGTCCAGCTCGCCGCGCCGGACGACCACTTCGTGCGCGGCGCCGGCGGCGGCTTCCTCGGCCTCGCCGCCTGGGCAGCCGGGGACGTCGAGGAAGCACTGACGACGTTCACCGACGCCGTGCACCACCTCGAGGCCGCCGGCAACCACATCGACGCGCTCGACGCCACGATCGTGCTCGCCGACCTCCAGGTCGCCGCGGGCCGCCCCGGCCGTGCCCGGCAGCTCTACGAGACCGCGCTTCGGACAGCAGCCCGCATGGGGGAGCCGCCGCCCCGCGCCGCCGCCGACCTGCACGTCGGGCTCGCAGAGCTGGCCACCGAGCTCGACGACCTCCCGACCGCCGAGGCCCACCTCGAACAGGCGCGCCAGCTGGGGGAACACGGCTCGATCACCGAGAACCGGCACCGATGGTTCGTCGCCAGCGCCTGGCTCCGCGCCGCGCAGAGCGACTATGCAAAGGCGGTCGCATTACTTGAGGAGGCGGAGGCGGTCTACCGCCACGGCTTCTACCCGGACGTCCGGCCGATCGCGGCGATGAAGGCCCGCGTGCAGATTCGCGCGGGGGAGCTCGACGCAGCAGGCGCCTGGGCGGAGGGGCGGAGCAGCGAGCCGGAGTTCCTCCGAGAGTACGACCACCTCACCCTTGCCCGGCTCCTCCTCGCGCGAAAGGAGGACGCCCTGCCGCTCGTGACCCGGCTGGAGGAGGCCGCCGCACGTAGGGCGGGAAGTCTTCGCGAGGTGCGGGTGCTCAAAGCCCTCGCGCACCAGGCGAACGGCGACCGGGCAGAGGCACGAGCCGCGCTACTGGCCAGCTTCGACACCCCCGAGCCCGACAGCGCCGTACGGCTCTACCTCGACGAGGGCCGGCCGATGGTCGAGCTCCTGCACGATCTCGACCACCCGCACGCCCGGCGACTGCTCGCCAAGGCGCACGCCCAGCGCCCGCTCGCCGAGCCCCTCAGCCCCCGCGAGCTGGAGGTCCTGCGGCTCCTCGAGAGCGAACTCACCGGCCCCGAGATCGCCCGCACCCTCTACGTCTCGCTCAACACGCTGCGCACCCACACCAAGCGGATCTTCACCAAGCTCCAGGTCACCACCCGCGCGGCCGCCGTACGACAAGCGCACGAGCGCGGCCTGCTCTGAAGTCACCCGCCCTGTCACATCATGTGGGGACGCGAGGCCACCTCGTCGCTCCATACGTTCCAAGCACCCCCAGGAACAGGAGACCGAGATGAACCTCGACACCACCACCCTCACCCGGGCCGCCGGCCTCGCCGCCGTCGCGGCAGGGCTGCTCTTCATCTGCGTCCAGGTCGGCCACCCGCACGTCGACCTCACGTCGATCACGACCACCGAGATGACGGTCCGCACCACCGTGAAGCTCGTGATGGCGGCGCTGGTGCTGGTCGGCATCACGGGGATGTACCTGCACCAGGTCCGCCGCAACGGCTTGCTCGGGCTGGTCGGGTACCTCGTCTTCGGCGCCGGCTACCTGATGATCATGTGCACCACGTTCGTCGCCGGGTACGTCGTCCCGTCCCTGGTCGACACCGACCCCGCGTACGCCGAGGACGTGATCGAGGTGGCGACGGGCGGGTCGGCCACGGGTGACCTCGGGGCGTTGGGCGTCGTCTTCCAGCTCCAGGGCGCGGCGTACCTCGGCGGCGGGCTGCTCTTCGGCATCGCGCTGTACCGGGCCGGCGTGCTGACCCGCTGGGCCGCCGCACTCCTCGCCGTCGCCGGGCTCGTCAGCGCTGCGCTGTCGGTGATGCCGGACGCGTTCTACCGGTTCCTCGCCTTCCCGAACGGCATCGCGATGGTCGCCCTCGGCTGGTCGCTCTGGCGAGTCGCGACCGTCTCGCAAGCGCCCGCGCCCATGCCGGTCGAGGTCGGTGCCCGGTGACGACCCAGCTGCGACCCCGGCCGGCGGAGCGCCGTCGGTCGGGCTCGCTCGTCCCCGTGCCGCTGATCCTGCTCAGCCTGATCCCGTTGGTCGCCGGCGCGCTACGGCTCGTCGAGATCGCGGGCGGCCCGCAGGTCATGCCGGCCAACCCGCGGGTCGAGGCGGTCCCCGCGCCGGTGGTCGCGCACGTGCTCGGGGCGGCGGGCTACGCGCTGGTGGGCGCCTTCCAGTTCCCCGCGCGGTTCCGCCGTCACCACAGGACCTGGCACCGGCGAGCGGGTCGTGTCCTGGTCGTGGCCGGGCTCGTCGTCGCGCTCTCCGGGCTCTGGATGACGCTGTTCTACCCGGACGCCCCCGGTGGTCTGCTGCTCTGGTCGGTCCGGCTCGTGGCTTCGTCGGCGATGGCGGCGGCGCTGGTCCTCGGCTCCGCCGCGATCCGGCGGCGGGACATCAGCGCGCACCGGGCATGGATGATCCGTGCGTACGCCCTCGGGCTCGGCGCCGGCACCCAGGCGATCACCGAAGGGATCGGCGAGGCGGTCGCCGGGAGCGGTGACCTGACCAAGGCCGTGTCGATGGGCTCTGCGTGGATCCTCAACGCCCTCGTCGCCGAGTGGATCGTCCGCCGTCCGGCCAGGCTTCGGGCGAGGGCGGCATGAGCAGGTACCTGCTCCGGCTCGCCGGCCACCTCGACCAAAGGTGGTCACCCTGGTTCGACGGTTTCGAGGTCGTGCACGAGCCCGACGGCACGACGACGTTGTACGGCGAGGTGGCCGACCAGGCTGCCCTGCATGGACTGCTCGGCAAGGTGCGGGACCTCGGTGTTCCCTTGCTCGCCGTCGAGGTCATGCCGGAACGGTCCTGAGCGCGACCAGAAATGTCGGAGGCGGCTGGGATCGTCTTCTCATGGCGGCAGAAGTCAGTGAGGACGTCGCGGGGTCCCCGACGCCGATGGCGCTGCGCGACCGACCGTGGCACGTGTTCAGCGGACGGCTGCACGCTCGCCTGGACGAGCTGGCGGACACCGAGCCGTGGAGCATGACGCCTTCCGAGACGGCTGAGACGATCGTGGAGCTACGGCGGGCGCAGGCCAAGCTCGCAGCGGCGGAGGCGCGGCTGCTCGCGCACGCGGAGCGGCTGGACCTTGCGCAGCACCACCACGCCACCTCGACCGAGGCCTGGTTCCGGGGCGAGCTGCGTGTGACGGCGCGGGAGGCGAAGCGGACGGTGGCGTTCGCGAAGGCGCTCGAGACGGGGGCCTATCCGGCGACGATGCAGGCGCTGGGCGCCGGTGAGCTGCATGTCGACCAGGCACAGGTGGTCGTGGCCGCCGTCGACGCGTTGCGTGACGACGTGGATGCCGACGTCCGGCTGCTCGGAGAAGCGCACATGGTCGAGCTGGGGCGGCGCCACGACGCGAAGGAGCTGCGGGCGCTGGGCCGGCACCTGCTGGAGGTGGTGGATCCCGAGGCGGCCGAGCAGGAGCTCGCCGCGCGGCTCGAGGCAGAGGAGGCGGACGCGGCCCGCGCCACGTCCTTCACCCTGGTCGACGACGGGCACGGCAAGGCGCACGGCCGGTTCACCGTCTCCAGCCTCCACGGACGGATGCTGCGTTCGCTGCTCGAGGGGTTCGCCAACCCGGCCATCTCCGACGCCATCCCGCGGACGGAAGGGCCGGTGGACGGTGGTCGGCGCCGGCTGACGCGCGAGGTCCTCGGTGACGCACTGGTCCGGCTGATCGAGACCTACCCGGCCGACAAGGTTCCGACGTCCGGCGGGCTGAACGCCACCGTGGTCGTGACGATGCAGGTCGACGCGTTGAGGGAAGGGCTGACGCACGCCACGGTGGCCGGCACGGACGTGACCCTGTCCGCGTCCGCGGCCCGTCGGATGGCCTGCGCCGCAGGGGTGATCCCTGCCGTCCTGGACGGGAAGGGCAGAGTGCTCGACCTCGGCCGCCGCAGCCGGCTGGCCAGCCGGGCGCAGCGGCTCGCGAAGCTACTCGAGCAGGACGGGCTGTGCGCGATCGAGGGGTGTGACCGTCCGGCCTCGTGGGCCGACGCGCACCACTGGAAGAAACGATGGGTCGACGGCGGCAGGACCGACCTCGACGACCTGATCATGATCTGTCCGCGCCACCACACGCTCGCGCACCTGCCAGGTCGGACGGTGTCGCAGGTCGAAGGCGGGCGGTACCGGATCCGAAGGCAGACGTGAGGGGCATGCCCACCACGACGGTTCTCCACAGGGCTGCATCACGGCCCCAGGGGTAAGAGTCCGGTCGGTGCTCGGAAGCTGCCGATGGTGCGGACAATCCTCGACGGCCTGGTGGATCACACGGTCGTGGACGATCCATGGCCCGTGGTCGGCGCGACGCTCCTCGACCCAGACGTCTTCGTGGGGCTCGCCGAGTGGCTGGTTCCGTCCGACGGTCCGAAGCTGTAGCGGCTCGCTGACTCATTGGCGGAACCTGCGTCCACGCTTCGACTGGTCCTGGCCGGTGCGGCGAGGCCGGCGGCGACGCAGAGCTGAGCCGGTCGTGGGCGCAGGGCACGAACTGGCTTTCTGCAGGAACGTCGTTATGGTCGAGGCATGGAGGCGAACGAGGTGACACCGGTGGCCTTTGCGGCCGACCGCACGCTCGTTCCTTCACACGTGCCGTCCGGTGCGGTGCTGCTCGCGCTGCAGCTCAACGAAGAGGCGCGCGGCGCGAGCGGACTCGATGTGCTGCGTCGCAGCGTCGATCGCGCGCCGCCCGCTCAGTCCTGATCCCGCACCCTCCCAGGTGATGTCCTCGCGGCGTCGCCTCCCTCTCGCGCACCCCGGCACGACGCGACTCGCCCTGCAAGGCCGCGATCGCCGGGCGATGCGGCACACCCGAAGGACTGAGCATGACCCCCACGCACACCCGTCCCGCACCTTCTCCCGAGCCGGCGTCGCACCGGTTCCCCGTTGCCGGCCCTGAACCCCGCTCCGTCGAGCCGGAGCGGCGCGCGTTCCCCGCCGCTGGGCCCGCGACGGCCCCGGTCGAGTTCCCGACTCCGTCCGGTGGTTCCTTCCGGGCGCCGGAACGGATGGCCCGCGTGAGCGCCGAGTCGGCGCAGCACGGCTCCTGAGCCGACCGGAACCATCGGGAGGAGGTCACCGTGCTCGATCAGCAGACCGGCAACATGAGTGCTTCCCGCGGGTCCCCGACTGCGTGGCCCGAACCGGCCGTCCGTGCCCTACGGCGCTCGCAGCCGCCTCCCACCGGGCCGCGGGTCCACGGGCGCCGCGAACGGCGCTTCTGGGGGTTCCTCGTGCTCAGCGTCGTTCTCGCCGCACTCATCCCGATCACGGCCGCGGTCGGGATGAACGTCGCGAGCTCCACCACGTCGCGCCTCCTGGTCGCGTTCGCCATCCCCGTGCTGGCGGGGTCGGCGGTCACCGCCTCGGCTGCGGCGACGAACGCACTGCCACGGATGCGGCGTCGCGACCGACGTCGGGGGTGACGCTCAGGTGTGCCGATCGCGGCGGGTGAGCCAGCCGCCGCCGAACAGCGCCCACAGCACCAGCACCGGCTGGAAGAACAGCCGCACTAGCCGCCTAAGTCAGCGTTGAGGCCGAAATCGTCGTTTGCCCTCGACGTACTGCGCGATGTTGCCCGCGACGATCGCGACGAAGAACGTTGTCAGCAAGCCGCCGACCAGCCGCTGATGGCGGGGGAGCGCCACGAAAGCCGCGCCGAGGCTGATCTCGGCGAGGCCGGGCCGAGCACCGTCACGTCCCTATCGACCGGGAACCACGACGGCACCTGCGCCTGAAACTCCTCGCGCGACACCGTGAGGTGGCTGACTCCCGCTCCGACCATCAGTGTCCCGAGGACGACGCGGGCGGCGGTGCGGGCCAGGCTCATGCGCGGAACCTACGGTGGTCCCCGGAGTGAGGACGTGGTTCAGTCGATGAGCTCTACCGGACAGACCTGCATCTCGTACGGCGCCGACACCGTGCCGCTCGCCTCGCCGGTGAGCCGGAGCTCCTCGTCGTACCGACCGTCGCGCAGCTGCCACACGACGAGCTCGAGCCCGATCGGGTCGAAGACCCAGTACGACGCGCAGCCGGCCTCCTCGTAGCGGGCGTTCTTCAGGTTGAGGTCGAACAGCCGGGTGCTCGGTGACAGCACCTCCACGGCGAGCAGTGGAGCCACCGGAAGGTTCCGGTCGGTGAGGTCACTGCGCCGCGTGACGATCAGGTCGGGCTGCACCACCGTGTCATCGGCCAGCCGGACCTCGAACGGCGCCAGCCGCACCGCCAGCTCGTGCGGGCACTTCGCCGCGAGGAGGAGGTGCAACTTGCCGACCGCGCCCTGGTGGCGGTTGCTCGGTGCCGGTGTCACGACGAGGGTGCCGTCGACCAGCTCGTAGCGGTGCCCGTCATCAGGCATCGCTTGCAGGTCGTGGTGCGTCAGCGGCCTGCTCCAGGGGAGCGTGGTCATGGTCGTCATCGTGCTCCTTGTCGTCATGCCCGGCAATCGTGGGGCCCGGCACCGACAAGCCGTGCCGCGAGGCGCCTACGGTGTGGAACGTGACTCTTCCGCCGCACCCGGACCGGCTCCGAATGAGCCGGCGGCTCGCGTTCCTGCTCGACGACCTCGTGCGGATCCCGGGGACGAACCGGGGCGTCGGGCTCGACGCGCTGATCGGGCTGTTCCCCGGTGTCGGCGATCTGGTGGGCTCGGGGCTTTCGGGGGCGATCATGTTCGAGGCGGTGCGCAACCGGGTGCCGATCCCGACGCTCGCGCGGATGGCGTGGAACCTGCTGCTCGACGCGCTGCTCGGGATCGTGCCGTTCGTGGGCGACGTAGCGGACGCGGCGCACCGCGCCAACCGCCGCAACTACCAGCTGCTCGTGCAGGCGGTGGAGAGGAACCCGGACCCGGCGCCGCCGACCGCCGGTTACCTGGCGGCCGGGCTCGCACTCACCGTCCTCCCGCTGGTCCTCACGGTCGTGCTCGGGGTGGTGACGCTGGTCCTGCTGGTGCGCTGGCTGGTGTGACGTCAGGCGCCGTCGTACGCCGCCTGCAGCTCGGCGACATCGATCTTCGACATCGTCAGCATCGCCTGGCAGACGCGCTGGTTCGCCTCGGTCGAGTAGTCCCCGGACAGCTCCTCGAGCTCGCGCGGGATCACCTGCCACGACACCCCGAACATGTCCTTGCACCAGCCGCACGCACCGGGCTCGCCGCCGTCGGCGGTGAGGAGCTCCCAGTACCGGTCGACCTCGGCCTGCCCCTCGACGAGGAGGTAGAACGAGAACGCCTCGTTGAGGTGAAACGACGGTCCGGCGTTGAGGCCGACCACCTCGTGGCCGGCGACGGTGAACTCGACGACGTCGGCGACCCGGTCGTCCGGGGAGGTGCGGGCCGTGATCACCCGCTTCACCTCCGAGCCCGGGATGTGCTCGGCGTAGAATGCTGCGGCCTCGACGGCCTGGTCGTTGCCGAACCACAGGTGCGTTCGTACGGAAGCCATGGCTGTTCTCCTGTCTCGACGGGTCGTCACTGCTACCGACCGAGCGAAGGCGCGGAACTCATCGGTCGGCCGTCGAGCCGCGAGTGCCACACTGCTCCGCATGACGAGTACGACGTTGTCCGAGAAGGAGCTGCGGCACCTCCGTCGCGCCATCGAGCTGGCCGAGGAGGCGCTGGAGGCCGGCGACCAGCCCTTCGGCTCGGTGCTGGTCGACGCGGACGGACAGGTGCTGTTCGAGGACCGCAACCGGGCGAACAGCGTGGACGTCACCCGCCACCCCGAGTTCGAGATCGCGCGGTGGGCGGCCGCGAACCTGACGCCTGAGCAGCGGGCGGGCTGCGTCGTCTACACCTCGGGCGAGCACTGTGCGATGTGCTCCTCCGCGCACGCCCGGGCAGGGCTGGGGCCCATCGTCTTCGTCATCTCGGGGAAGCAGCTCGAGAGGTGGCTCGCCGAGTGGGGCGTCCCGCCGGCACCGGTGGCGACGTTGTCCATCAACGACGTTGCTCCGGAGGTCCAGGTGACCGGGCCGGTGCCCGAGCTCGTCGACGAGGTCAAGGAGCTGATCCGGCGCCGCCACCAGGAGCGCTAGGACCGCCGGGAGAGCACCGCGACGAGGAACTCCGAGGTCTCGCGGAACGGCCGCAGGTCCCACGACGACAGCAGCAGCTCCTCGGCCAGCCCGACGGACCGCGCGTCGTCGAGGAACTGCTCGAACGTGTAGCCGCGCCCGGCGCCGAACCCGACCACCAGCCGGCCCTCGTCGGCCAGGTGCGCCCCGAGCCGCTCGAGGACCGTACGTCGAGCGGCCGGGTCCACGAAGGTGATCACGTTGCCCGCCGAGACGACCACGTCGAACCGGTCCGGCAGCTCCAGGGTCGCCAGGTCGCCGACCAGCCAGGTCGGCCCGGGGTGGTCCTCCTCGGCCGCCTCGACCAGCACGGGGTCGATGTCGACGCCGACCACGGTGTGGCCGGCCCGGTGCAGGGAGCCGCCGAGCCGGCCGCCTCCGCAGCCGGCGTCGAGGATCCGCGACCCGCGGCCCACCATCGCGTCGACGAGGCGTGCTTCGCCGTCGAGGTCGCGTCCCTCGGCGGCCATCGTGCGGAACCGCTCGACGTACCACCGCGAGTGGTCGGGGTTGTCACGGACGATCTCGGTCCAGGTGCGGTGCTCGCTCACAGCGCCGAGGTTACGGGCGCAGGACTCAGGCAGACGCAGCCAGGTCGTCGGGGGCGATCACGACCAGCTCACGGTCGTTCGCCCGGTGGACCGGCCAGGTCCGCAATCCCTCCCGGCTGAGCACGCCGGTCAGCAGAGACGCCCAGGCCCGGTCGCCGCCGGTCAGCCCGTCGCGCCCGGGTCGCGAGAGCAGGAACGCGACCTGGCACGGACCGAGGTCGCCGACGAGGTGCGCGAGGAAGTGGCCGAGGTGCTGCTCCTCCTGCTCGTCCGGCGCGGCCGGCATGTCCTCGATCTGCACCAGGTGCTGCGTCGGCCGGCCGTCCTCCTCCAGCAGCAGCATCCACAGGGACCGGCCGCCGAACCCGAGGGGCCCCATGAGGGCCCGCCAGAGCCGTTCGAGGTCGGCCTGGGTCCGGACCGGGGGAGTGTTCTCGGGGTTCGTGAGAGGTGGGATCTCGTCCATGCGGTGAACCCTGACGTACATCGTGGGGGCGTGGGTGGTTCTCCACAGGGTGGTTTCGACAGGTCAACCACCGGCGCCGGGGCGGACGAGTCCCATCTCGTACGCCGCGACCGCCGCCTGGGTCCGGTCCCGGAGCCCGAGCTTGCGGAGGATCGAGGCGACGTGGGTCTTCACCGTCCCCTCGCTCACGAAGAGCCGGAGCCCGATCTCGACGTTCGACAGCCCGGCCGCGACCTCCCGGAGGACATCGAGCTCGCGGGCGGTGAGCCGGGACAGCTCGGGGGCGGGGGAGACGTGGCGGGAGGCGTACTCCTGCACCAGCCGGTCGACGAGCGATGGTGCCAGCGAGGTGCGGCCGGCGACGGCGTCGAGCACCGCGGCGCGGAGCTCGGCGGGCGGCATGCTCTTGAGGAGGTACCCGGACGCCCCGGCCCGGATCGCGCCGACGATCAGCGCGTCGTCGGAGAACGTCGTCAGCATGACGACCGGCGGAGCGCCCGGCGACGACGCGATGCGCCGGGCCGCCTCGATGCCGTCCATCTCCGGCATCCGGATGTCCAGCAGCACCAGGTCGACCGGGCGGGAGGTCAGCGCCTGCAACGCCTCCAGGCCACTCGAGGCCTCGGCGACCACTTCGAGCTCCCCGCCGTGCTCGAGGACCATCCGCAGCCCCGACCGGACGAGCGCCTCGTCGTCGACGACCATCACCCGGACCACGAGGCACCTCCCGGCAACGGGATCCGCGCCACCAGCCGCCACCCGTCCTCGGTGGCCGACGACGTGATCGTGCCGCCCACGGTCGCGAGCCGCTCCCGCAGCCCGACCAGCCCCCGTCCGCTTCCCGGTAGGGAGGCCGCCCGTGCCACTCCGATCGACGACACGCTCGCGACGACGGCGCTCCCGTCCCGCTGCACCGCGACTGCCACTTCCTGCGCGTCGCTGTGCCGGACGACGTTGGTCAGCCCCTCCTGCACGACCCGGTACACCGCCGTCGACACCCCGCTCGGGACCTCCTCGACCGAGACGTCGACGGAGACGGCCAGCCCGCCGCGGCGTACCCCCTCGACCAGCGCGGGCAGGTGCGCGATCCCCGGCTGTTCCTCGGGGGTGCTGTCCAGCAGCCGCAGGAACCGGTGCATCTCCGCCAGCCCCTCCCGCGCACCCTCCTCGATGCTCCCGAGCACCTCCGTGACGTCGGGCGAGCTGGCCCGCTCCCTTGCACTCCCGGCCTGCAGCGTGATCAGCGTCAGCGTGTGCGCGACCGAGTCGTGTAGATCGCGGGAGATCCGCCCACGCTCCTCCTGAACGGCGACCCTTGCCGCCCGGTCGGCGGCCACCTCCGCGGCCACGCGGCGGTCGCTGGCGACCCGCACCGCCCGTCCGGCGCCCCACGCCGCCACCAGCAGCACGACGTTGACCACCAGGTCGGCGAGCACGAAGTCGTCGGTCGTCGCGTCGAACACCAGCCCGCCGGCGACGACGGCGAGCACGCCGATGACACCGTCCTTGGGCGCGGCGTACCAGCCCAGCGACGCCAGCACGAACAGCAGCACCAGGAACCCGGTCGCTACCGGCGCAGTGCCGGCGAGCGGCTGGAGCGCCATGCTCACCGCGCCGACGAGGGCGGCGGCCAGCGGGTGCGTCCGGCGTACGGCGAGCGCCGGCACGATCAGCAGGTTGAGCCCGGCGTTCCCCAGCACGGACCCCTCGACCTCGTCCGCAGACAGCCACAGCTCGACCTCGGCCACGGCCGCCACGAGGAGGCCGACCACTAGGTCGCGGGGCCAGGCAGGACGAGGGGACATGACGGGATCGTAGGAGCCCGCGGACGGCCTCGCCTCTGTCTCAGGGCAGAGACGCCGTGGCCCGCAGGGCGATGTGCCGGCCGTCGCGGTCTTCCTAGCGTCCGGTTCACCGGCAGCGCCGCTGCCCGAGCCAGAAGGAGCCCACCATGACCGCCCTCGCCGCCACGCCCACGACAGGGACCACCGATCGCCCGTGGGGCCGCATCGTCTGCGCCGCCACCGCCGTCGGCACCTTCGTGCCCTTCGCCATGCTCGAGATCACCGGCGACAGCGGCGCGGAGATGACCGCCGGGCTCGTCGACGACGTCACGCTCCTCATGAGCGGCTCGATGGTCGCGGTGCTCGTCGCCGCCGGGCTGTTCGTCGCCGCGGCCCGGCTCGGGAAGGCCGTCGGCGGTGAGCCCGGCATTCTTGTCACAGCAACCGGAAGTGCCGTCGCCCTGATGTTCGCCGGCTTCTACGCGGTCTTCGGTGCCGGCGGTGTCGTCGCCGCCGAGGTGATGGCCGAGCCGGGCCCCGGTGTGGGGGAGGCGACGTCGGTGCTGCTCAACACCATGGAGATCATGCGCTACGCACCCGGGCTCGCCCTGACGGCGGTCGTCCTGCTCGCAGGTGCACGGTTCCCGCGGTGGGTGCGCGGCACCGCAGCGTTCTTGGTGCTCCTCACGCTGGTGCCGTTCACCAGCTGGGTGGCGGCGCTGCTGATCCCGCTCTGGCTCCCCGCGGTGGCCGCGAAGGTCAGGGCGTGACGACACCTGCCCGGAAACCGAGGATCACGAGGTGCACCCGGTCCCGGCACCCGGTCTTCGCGAGCAGCTGCCCGACGTACGTCTTCACGGTGCTCTCGCTGAGGTGGAGCCGCGCGCCGATCTCGGCGTTGGACGCGCCGGAGCAGATCTCGACCAGCACCTCGCGCTCCCGCTCGGACAACCGGTCGAGGACGGCGGCGAGCGCGGGATCGCCGGAGCGCTGGAGGTGCCGCTCGACGAGCCGCAGCGTGATGCCGGGGGCCAGCAACGTGGCGCCCTCGTGCACCTGGCGGACCGCCTCGGCGAGCACCCGCTTGGAGACGTCCTTCAGCAGGAAGCCGCTGGCTCCTGCCTGCAGCGCCGCCAGCACGTAGTCGTCGGCGTCGAACGTGGTCAGCACGACCACCCGGGGGTGGGGCGGCGGGCCGGCCATGATCCGGCGCGTCGCCTCCAGCCCGTCGGTGCGCGGCATCCGGACGTCCATCAGCACGACGTCGGGCGCGCAGGTGCGCACCATCTCGACCGCCTCGTCGCCGTCGGCCGCGCCGCCGACGATCGTCAGGTCCTCCTGCCCCTCGAGGATCGTCTCGATGCCCCGGCGCACCAGTTCCTGGTCGTCGGCCACCAGAACCTTGATCGTCACGTGACTCTCACCGCCGTCTCACCTCAGGGGCACCTCGGCCGTCACCCGGAAGCCCGTGCCGTCCTCGCCGGCCTCCACCGTCCCGCCGTACGGCGCCACCCGCTCCTGCATCCCGACGAGCCCGTGCCCGGAGCCCGGCCGGGGGACGGTGCGCCGCGGCCCCGGGTCGACGACGGAGCACCGAAGTGTGCCGGCGGAGGCCGTGACGTGGACGGACACCGCCTCCGCGTGGCTGTGCCGCAGGACGTTGGTGAGCGCTTCCTGCACCAGCCGGTAGACCGCGTTGCCCAGCCCCGGCGGCAGCACGGCGGACGAGGGGACGTCGAGCTCCAGCGAGACGGAGAGCCCCGACCCGGACAGCAGCGAGGTCAGCGCCGGCAGCTCCGACAGCTCGGGGGCCGGCAGGTCCAGCTCGTCCTCCCGGAGCACGTCGATCAGCCGCCGCAGCTCGGCGAGCCCACGGCGTCCGGCGTCCTGCACGTTGGTCAGGGACTCCCGGGCGCGGTCCGGCGAGTCGAGCAGCTCCTCGGCCTCCTCTGCCTGCCAGACCATCACCATCACGGTGTGCGCGAGGACGTCGTGCAGCTCGCGTGCCAGCCGGATACGCTCGCCCGCCACCGCCAGCCTCGCGGTCGTCTCCTGGTCGCGGGCGAGCACCTCGTTGTAGCGGCGGAGCTGGGCGCTCCGCTGCTCGAGCACCCGCAGCGCCCGGCCCAACCCCCAGGCGGCGGAGGTGTAGAAGAGCGGGAAGAAGAGCTCGGCCGGCTCCTCCCCGATGCTGGACGCCATCGCGACGGCGCCACCCGCCAGCACGGGAAGGGCTCCAGCCAGGGCGTCCGGGGTGCGGGCGACGTGCCGCCCCACGCTGAACAGCGCGACGAGCCCGGCGAGGAACGAGCCGAAGCCGACCGTCCCGCCCAGCCACGCCTGCGCCACCAGCGCCGCCCCGACGAGCACCGCCGCCAGCACCGGCCGGGTCCGGCGTACGGCAAGGGGGAGTGCGAGCGCGAGCCCGGCCACCGCGAGCGACCAGCCGCTGCCGTCCCACGGCTGCTCCAGCCCCAGCCCGGTGCTCGCGACCGCGGCGACCCCGAGCACGACCAGCCAGTCGACCGTCGCCGCGACCACCGGGTCGCGCGCCGCGCCGGGCGCGGGCGCGGTGCTGGTCAAGGGAGCCACCCGGCACAGCGTAGGGCGCGGACGGCCCCCGGGGACCGTCCTCAGGTACCGGCAGGTCGGCACCTGAGGACCACCCGACGGCCCCCGCGGCCGAGGCGGCGGGACGGGCGCGGCCGCGAGGGTGGTCACGTCGGCTCCGCAGGGGAGCCGGGACCAGGAGGACCCAGATGGACACCAGCACCGTTCCCGCACGTGCCGCAGCCCTCGCCGGCGCGCTGGCGACCGTCGGCGTCGTCGGCGTCGTCGCCGGAGAGGTCACGATCGGCACCGACTTCATGGAGACCACCGCAGCCCAGCTGCTCGGCTGGTGCGGCTTCGCCGCTGCCTGCGCCCTGGTCCTCGGGGTGGCCGGGCTCCGCGACCACCTCACCGATGCGCGGGAGCAGGGGTGGGCGGCCGTCCTGCTCCTCGGCACTGCCGCCACCACCGGTGCCGCGGCCACCCTGGCGTTGGTCGTGCCCGCTCTCGCCGAGCGGGCCCCGGACGTCGCCACCGACCCGCCGGCCGCGGTGCCGGCGACGTTCATCCTCAGCGGCGTGGTGATGGGGATCAGCGGGATCGCGATGACGCTGCGGATCCGGTCGGCGGTGCCGTCGCTGCCCCGGCCGGTGTTCCTGCTGATGCTGGTCGGCTCGGTCGTCGCGATCCTCCCGCTGCCGTCGCGGTTCTTCCTGCTGGCGTTCGGGATCGCGGCCCTGCTCGGCCACCTGGGGACTGTGCATGGGACGCACCTCACGTCGGGTGCGCGTGTCCACCCGGACACCGCGGGCACGCTCGCCCCATGACCCACGACAAGGACACCGCAGCAGAGGCACGCGAGGGGCTCTTCGACAGCGTCGCCGGCAAGGTCAAGGAGGTCGCCGGGGCCGTCGGCGGCAACAGCGACCTCGTCCAGGAGGGCCAGCTCCAGCAGGAGGAGGCCCGCAACCGCAAGGAGGCCGTCGCCGAAGAGGCGATCGCCGACGCCAAGCGCGAGGAGGCCACCGAGGAGTACCGCCAGGAGGCCCGCGAGGCCGCCGGGACGAGGGACGCCGCGCGCGCGCACGCCGAGCGGGCCGGGGCCGAGGCCGACCGGCAGCGCGCCGCCGACCAGCAGGCCGCCGAGCGCGAGGCGACGCTCCAGGAGGCTGCGGGACGCGAGGCGGCCGAGGAGCGGGCGGACGACCTCGCCGAGGCACGGCTGCGCGAGGCGGAGCGGATCGAGGCCGGCGCCGACCGCACCGCGGCACAGGGTGCCGCCGAGAGCGGGCGCCTCGAGCGCGAGGCGGCGGCGGCCGAGCAGCAGGCGGCGCGACTCCGCGCCCAGGACGGAAAGTGAGCACCCAGATGATCAGCAACCTCATCGCCCTTCCCTACGAGATCGCCCGCCGCCCGGTGGCGGCCGTGGGGGAGCGGCTCCCCGAGACCGTCGCGAACCGGGTCGGGCTCGCCCTCGGCTCCGCCGACAAGGTTGCCGGCGCCCTGCTCCGCAACCCCGCGCTCACGCGCCGAGGCGGCGAGGAGATCGACCGGGCGAGCCGGTTCCTCGAGGCCACCCGCCTCGAGGAGGAGGCAGAGCGGAAGCGTGAGCAGGCGCAGGAGACCGCGGCAGCGACACGCAGTGAGGCGGCCGCGAAGCGCGCGAGCGCCCAGGAGCGCGCTGCGGACGGGCTCGAGGACGCCGACGCCGTCGAGGCCCGTGGCAAGCAGGAGGCCGAGCGGCGCGCCGACGAGGCCGCCGCGAGGAAGAAGGCCGCCGCCGCGAAGCGGGCCGCCGCCCGCAAGACGGCAGCCGAGCAGCGCCGACAGTCCGCCGAGTCGGCCGCCGACGCGAAGCAGAAGAGCGCCCAGCGGCGCGCGACGGCCCAGCTCGACGACGCCCGCGAGGACCAGCGCAGCGCCCAGGAGACGCGGGCCGAGGCCGACCAGCTCGACGAGCTGGTCGACGCCAAGAAGGGGGAGCGCCGCCAAAGGTGAGCTGAGCTGACCGACAGTCAGATCCGACCGTCAGCCCACCGAGCGCCCGTGCCACACTCACGCCGTGGCCATGGCACTACGGGAGGTGCTCGACCTGCCGGTTCTCAGACGAGCCAGCCCTATCGTCGTGGCCGGCGCAGACCGGCTGGACAATGCGGTCCGCTGGCTCCACGTCTCTGAGCAGGTGGACGTTGCAACCTTCCTCTCCGGCGGAGAGCTGCTGCTGACTACCGGGATGCTGCTGGGCCACGACCTAGACCTGCAAGAGCGGTTCGTCACGCGCCTGGCCGAAGCGGGAGTCGCCGGTGTTGCGGTCCGCCTCGGGGGCGCGCTTCATGACGTGCCGTCCCTCATGCGCGAACGTGCCGATCAACTGGGGGTGCCGCTCGTCGTCTTGCGGCACCGCATCGCGTTTGCCGACGTCATGGAAGAGGTCCACCGAGCGCTCGTGGGCGAGCAGGCCACGCTGCTACGTCGTGCCGCCGACCTCCGGAACGAGTTCAACGACCTGGTGCTGCAGGAACGCAGCGTCGAGGAGGTGATCGATCGGCTCGTGGAGCTGGTCGGGGGGAGCGTTGTCGTCGAGGATGCGGCCCGCCGGCCCCTGCACGCGGCGGGGAACCTCGGTCGGGAACTGGACCCTGACTTCTGGAGGCGGCACTCACGGGTGGGGCACGCAGACGATCCGGCGCCGCTCACGGTGTCCATCGTCGAGGAGGACGGAGGCTGTGTCTGGGTGCCGTTGCAGATGCGGCAGGAGGAGCCCTGGGGTCGGCTCCACCTGCTTCGTGCCGGGCCTCCTTTCGACGAGCTGGACCGGATGGCTGTCGAGCGCGCCGCTACCGCCGTGGTGCTCTCGGCGAGCTCTGCTCGCACGACGGTCCTCGGGCAACCGGCGGCAGACGCCTTGTTCAGCGACCTCATCGATCACGGTCGCGGCGGCGCCGAGCGGTTCAGGCGACGGGCACGGAGCCACGGCTTCTCACTCGACGCAGCGACGGCTGTGCAGGCTCTGGCCATGACACGCGTCGCAGGCGCCCGGTGCGCCGCGACGTCCGCGGACGAGACTTCACCGAGCCGGGCCCTCGAGGCTGCGGCCAGGTCGTTGCCCGGCGACGAGGAGCGGCTGACGGGCTGGTACGGCGACACGCTGGTCGTTCTCACGGCCGACCCAGCCTCGGGCGACATCACATTTCTGGACGATCTCGAGGGGGCCCTCGGTCAGAGGATCGGCGTCGGGATCAGCGACATTCTCCCCAACGGATCTGCCCGTGAGGCGGTACTGCAGGCGTTGGAGGCCTCGCGGGTAGCGGTCCAGCCGCTCGCCGGCTCGCGGCTGCGGCGCTTCGGTGACCTGGGCCTCGACGGGCTTCTCTCTTCCGCGGGAAGTGACCCTGCCCTGGCCCGTTTCGTCGAGGGCGAGCTCGGTCCTCTGCTCGCGTGGGACGCCTCTCGAGTAGACGGGGAAAGAGCCACCGCCGAAAGACCACTCCTGCCCGTGCTCGACGCCCTCCTGCGCGCGAACGGTCGAGTGGCTCGCGCCGCGGCGGAGCTCGGCGTGGACCGCCGTACGCTGGCGTCCCGGGTGCGGGTGCTCGAGGAGCTCCTTGACGCAGACCTCGAGTCCTACGACTGTCGGCTCCGGCTGGGCGTCGCCCTCCGCTCCCTCCGGATGCTGGAGACGCACGACATGCCGCAGGGGGGCCAGCCGCCTACGACGTGACCGCGGTCACGAACGTGACGCGGCGGGCGGGCACCTGTCACACCTGGGTCATCTCGGGCAGGTCGAGTCACAGGTACGGTTCCGGCGGAACCGACGACCGGCGCCCTTCGGAAGGGCGAGACGCTGGGGCGTCGCGCGGGAGAGGAGAGCTCGTGACGGGTGCACAAAGGCGAATGGTCAACCGGCGGTCCGTCCTCCTGGGAGGGCTGGCGGCAGCGGCCACCATGGGGCTGGCGGCGTGCGGAGACGACACCAAGACGGCGGCCGCAGGGAAGAGCGCGAAGGCGACTGTGAAGCCGAAGCCCGACGGCGACCTCACCTGGTTCAGCTGGGCCGACTATGTGGCACCCGAGGTCGTCGAGGGCTTCGAGAAGGAGTATGGCGTCAAGGTCACCTTTGACGCCTTCGACTCCGACGACACCATGCTGCAGAAGCTCGCCGCGGGGCTGCCGTACGACCTGGTGACCACCAACAGCGCCTACATGTACCGTGCGATCCAAGGTGGGCTGCTCCTTCCTCTCGAGATCTCGGCCCTCAAGAACGGCGGCGAGATCCTCCCGTACTTCGAGAAGCCGGCCTACGACAACGGTGATCAGCTCCACTCCGTGCCCTACAGCGGTGGACCGACCGGGATCGTGTACCGGACCGACCAGCTCACCGGGACCGAGTCGTGGGACGACCTCTGGGAGCTGGGCGAGGACGGCAAGGTGTTCGTCCTCGACTACGTGGAGGATGCGATCGGCGCGTCCTTGCTCCGGCTCGGCTACGACCTCAACTCCGCCGACGCGGCTGAGGTCGAGGAGGCCACCAACGAACTCGTCGCGCTGAAGCCGCGACTCGGCGGGATCTCGAACGACACGCGCAACAACATGAGCACCGGCAACGCCTATATCCACCAGGCATGGTCCACCGACGCATACGCGGTGATGACCGACGGCAAGTACGCCGACAAGATCGCCTTTCAACAGACCACCGAGGACGGCGTGCCGTTCGGCATGGATCTGTTGTCGATCGGCGCGAACGCCAAGGCGCCGGGAACTGCGATGGCGATGATCGACTGG
This sequence comes from Nocardioides caldifontis, assembly GCF_008087345.1. Classification (GTDB taxonomy): domain Bacteria; phylum Actinomycetota; class Actinomycetes; order Propionibacteriales; family Nocardioidaceae; genus Marmoricola_A; species Marmoricola_A caldifontis. The sequence goes on from NZ_ML701736.1 coordinate 63,535, forward strand.
CTGCTCCGTCCGGAGAACCAGGAGAAGAACGTCACCTACATCGGTCAGCTCGCCGGCACCCGGACCGGTGACGAGGTCTACCGCGACGTCGTCAAGGACATCCCGAGCCTGCAGGTCCCCGAGAACTTCTACGAGACGGCTCAGTGGCGCGACTCGTTGGAGGGCGAGCGCCTCCAGCTCTGGACCCAGAGCTGGAACCGGTTCAAGGCTTCCTGACCGGTCTTGACATGACGAGGCGTGACGGGAGGGGACTCTGGGCCGCGATGCTGGCGCCGAGCTCCCTCGTGCTGCTCCTGCTCTTCCTGGCCCCCTTGGCCATGCTGGCGGCGTACTCGTTCGGCACCGTCGACGTCCTCGGCCGGCCTCAGCTGGGCTTCACCCTGGACAACTACGAGCAGGCGGTTCAGGGATACAACCTGGCGATCGTGGCCCGTACGGTCTGGTACGCCGCCGCGGCGACCGCGATCTGTCTGGTGCTCGGCTACACGGTCGCGTACACCGCGGCTCGGTTCGCGGGCCGGTTCAGTGCGCTCCTGGTTGCGCTGGTAGTGGTTCCCTGGCTGGTCAGCTACGTGGTGCGCATCTACGCGTGGAAGCAGCTGCTCGGTGACGACGGCATCGTCAACAGCGCCATCGGGATGTTCGGGGTCACCCCGGTCAGCTGGATCGGGACGCCGTACGCAGTGATCGGTGGTCTTGTCTACAGCTATCTACCGCTGATGATTCTCCCGCTCTACGCCTCGCTGAAGGACATGGACCCTTCGCTCATCGATGCCGGCAAGGACCTCTTCGGGACGCCACGCAAGACGTTCTGGTTCGTGACCCTGCCATCGACCCGCACCGGTGTGATCGGTGGTTGCATGCTCGTGTTCCTACCGGCACTAGGTGACTTCGCCACGGCTCAGTTCCTCGGCGGCGCCCAGACCACGATGGTGGGGAACATCGTTGCTGACCAGTTCGTGGCGTCAGGTCAGCAGACCTTCGGAGCCGCGCTGTCGATGGGTCTCGTGCTGCTGCTGGTCGTCACCGTCCTTCTGGGCTCACTGCTGAACCGGCGTCGCCGGGGTCGTCTGTCGGACGTGGTGGTGTGATGGGCACGCGTCGTGCGGCATTCGATCGCCCGCGGACCCTCTGGGGTGTCACCGCGCTGGTGTTGGCCCTGCTCTACCTGCCCCTGGGTGTGGTCTTCCTCTACTCGTTCAACAGCAGCAGCTCGTTGGTGCAGTTCGACGGGTTCAGCTTCCAGTGGTACCGGGCCGTGCTCGACAACGGTCAGATGCTCGACTCCCTGAGGGTCAGCGTCGAGGTCGCGGTCGTGACCACGGTCGTCTCCGTGGTGCTCGGGACGCTGCTGTCCTTCGGCGTCGTGCGGGGGATGGCGGCGCTGGGGCGGCCTGTGCAGGCGTCGGTGCTCCTGAGGGTGGTCACGCCCGAGACTGCTACCGGGGTCGCACTGCTGCTGATGTTCACGCAGCTGGGGGTGACGCTCTCCCGCGTCACACTGGTCCTTGCCCACGTCTCGCTGTGCATCGCCTTCGTCGCCGTGGTGATCACGAGCCGGTTGTCCCAGCTCAACCATGAGGTCGAGGAAGCCGCGATGGACCTGGGGGCGACCCGACTGCAGTCCGTGTGGCTGGTCGCGATCCCTGCCCTCCGACCGGCCATCGTCAGTTCAGCCCTGCTGTCCTTCGTGCTCAGCTTCGACAACTTCATCACCTCGTTCTTCACGTCCGGCATCGGAGTTCCGCCCCTGCCGGTGCGCATCTACTCGATGATCCGCTACGGCGTCTCCCCGGAGGTCAATGCCATCGGTGCCTGCATGTTGGTGATCACGGTGCTCGTGATCGTCCTCGCGATGCTCGTGGCCCGGCTCGGCGGGCGCAGGCGCACGCCCGATTTCCGTCAGGAGGACGCGACCATTGTCTGAGTCGCCCACCGTCCAGCTCGTCGACGTCTCCAAGCGGTACGGCGACGCTGCTGCGGTTGACCACGTCGACCTCGACATCGCCACCGGGGAGTTCTTCTCGCTGCTGGGTCCCTCGGGGTGTGGCAAGACGACAACCCTGCGGATGCTTGCCGGGTTCATCGTCCCGGACGAAGGAGCTGTGCTCCTGGACGGCACGGACGTGACCGACGTGCCGCCGTACCGACGCGACGTGAACACCGTCTTCCAGAGCTACGCATTGTTCGACCACCTGACCGTCGCCGACAACATCGCCTTCGGGCTGAAGCGGCGCGGGGTGAAGAAGCAGGAGATCCGCCGAAGGGTCGGTGAGGGGCTGGAACTGGTCGACCTTCTGCCGCGAGCCGGGGCCAGGGTCAAGGAGCTTTCCGGCGGGCAGTGCCAGCGGGTCGCACTTGCGAGGGCGCTGGTCAACCGTCCGAAGGTGCTGCTCCTCGACGAGCCGCTCGGTGCACTGGACCTCAAGCTGCGCCGGCAGATGCAGAGTGAGCTCAAGCGCATCCAGCGGGAAGTAGGGATCACGTTCGTGTACGTGACCCACGACCAAGAGGAGGCGCTCACGATGTCCGACCGGATCGGCGTCATGAACCACGGCCGGTTAGAACAGGTGGACGCCCCGGAACAGCTCTACGAGGCTCCGTCGACCGCTTTCGTGGCCGGGTTCATCGGCAACACCAACCTGCTCCGGGGTCGGCGCAGTGGCGACATGGTGATTCTGGAAGGAGGGACCAAGGTGCCTGTCGGAGCCCGGGTCGCCTCGGACGCCATCGACCGCGTGCTGGTCTCGGTGCGTCCCGAGAAGGTGCAGCTGGGCGCAGCTCCGGAGGCGGGCGACGTGGTGGCGTTCACCGGGCGGGTCACCGAAGCGGTCTATCTCGGAGCGTCCACCAGGTACAGCGTCCGTTGTGACGATGGCCTGCTCGTGACCTCCGACCAGCCGCATGCAGCCGGTGCTGAAGATCGTGCACATGTCGTGGGGGCACCGGTCACGGTGGGCTGGCGCCCACAGGACTCCGTGGTGCTCGCGGACTCCGACTGATACCGAGAAGACAGGAAGGATTGCACTGTGGGCCTGCTGATTGGCATGGACAACCACGACATCGTCTGCGAGGACGTGCAGAGGATGTATGACTTCTACGTGGGCACTCTCGGCATGCAACCGGCATATCCGTTCGTGCCCGAAGACGAGTGGTTCGCCGCCTCTGCCGGTTCCACGACCTTGTACTTCTTCAAGGGCACTGGAGCTCATCCGCCGAGGTTCTCGCACGACACCGGGCAGAATCCGCCGGGCATCGAGTCGTTGAGCTTCCTCGTCGAGGACATCCATAAAGCGGTCGCCGCGCTCGACGGCAAGGTCGAGTGGGCCGCTCCTGCGGAGAAGTGGGAGCACCCCAACGGCGCCTGGTTCCACTACCGGTTCTTCTACGATCCTGAGGGGAACAAGATGGCGGTCAGCGAGGCACATCCGGTCCGCCCCTGAGCATCCGGAGGAGACGGGCATGGTCCTACCGGTCGGTCCGACCGAGCCGATGACCGTGCTGTCCGTGCTCGAGGACCCGGTGGTGCGCCGCGGAGGCCCCGAGGTCCTCGCCGGCGGGGACAACCTCCTGCGACGGGTGCGTTGGGTGCACGTCTCGGACCAGCCCGACATCGCGGCGTACCTCCGCGGCGGGGAGGTGCTGCTGACCAGCGGGACCGGGCTACCTCCCGGTGCCGAGGCGCTGCGCCGCTACGTCGCCAGCCTGGCGCAGGTAGGTGTCGCGGCGCTGGTGGTCCGAAACGAGGGATTCCGGACGTTGCCGGAGCCGATGGTTGCGGAAGCCGGCGCCCGGGGACTGCCCCTGGTTCGGCTGAACCACAGGATCGGTTTCGCAGAAGTGACCCGGGCGTTGCACGGCCGGCTCCTCGACGCCGAACTGTCGTTCCTCCGGCGCGCAGACCTATTGCGTAACGAGCTGATGAGCCTGTTGGTGTCCGAGGCGCCACTGATCGAGCTCGTCGAGGTCATCGCCAGGTCGCTGGACCGAGGGGTGATCGTGGAGGATGCGTCGGGCCGGGTGGTCGCATTGCGCTGGCCAGGACATGATGAGGACGCCCTCCTTGAGCTCTGGGAACGCCGCTCTGGGGGCTCCGCAGGCCAGGTGGTCGGAGGCTCGTCGGTGCACGCGGAACCCGGCATGTGCTGGAGCCCGCTCATGGCTCGTGGCGCACCATGGGGCAGGATCCTCGCCCTCGACTACGGACCGATGCCGACTGAGGACGCGGCCGGGCTCCTCGAGGTCGGAGCAGTGGTCCTCAACCTCGCTGTCACGCGGGAGCCAGGGAGCAAGGTCATCGCACAGGCGCACGACGAGCTGTTGGAGCAGCTGTTCGACGCCGACAGCACCTGCGAATCGCGAGTACGCCGCCGCGCTGCGAGCCTTGGCGTCGCGCTGGCCGATGCGCCTCTGGTCGGCTTCGCGATCCGTCGCCGACGTGGCTCCGCGGCCGGCCTGCGCAGCCGCGTGGAGCAGCTCTTCCGCTCCACGAGTTCGCCTGCCTTGGTCGGAGTGCACGAGGAGCAGGTTCTCGGGCTGCTGCAGGTCGATGATGCCGAGCACCGGTTGCGTCACGTGGTGGCCGAGCTCGACGCGACCGACCCGGACAAGAGCTGGACCTCTCGACGCCCCGTCGTGGCCGGTGTCAGCACCCGGTTGCCGGTCGCGGCTGTCAGCCGGGCACTGCGCCAGGCTGTTGCGGCCGCTGAGCATGCCTCAGCCGGCTCCGGGGGCGTCGTGGTGCACCGCTACGGCGACCTCGGGTTGTTCCGTCTCCTCGCCCATCTGGGCGCTGAGGGACGGCTCGCGGGTTACGTCCGTGCCCAGCTCGGGCCGCTGCTGGACCACGACCGTGAAGGTCGCTCGCCACTGGTCGAGACCTTGCGCTCCTACCTCGAGCACAACGGTCGGGCCACCGAGACCGCGCAAGCGCTTTACATCGAGCGACGGACCGTCTACCACCGGCTGCGCGCCGTGGAAGAGCTGCTCGGGTGCGACCTGGGTGATCACGATGCCCGGCTCCAGGTCGGCGTCGCCCTGGCGGGGCTCGAGGTCCTCGAACGACAGACGACCTAGGAGCGACCGTCCGCCAGGAGAGCCAGGATCGCGTCGCCGGCGGCCTCGGTGCCCGCACGGCCCCCGACGTCGACCGTGCGGGTGGCGGGATCGAGCAGGGACATGGCGATGGCAGCCCGCACCCGGTCACCCCATTCCCGGTGCCCCAAGTGGTCCAGCATCAGTGCGGTGCTGGCAATCGAACCGACGGGATTCACCACCCCGGCTCCGCGGATGTCAGGCGCTGAGCCATGGATCGGCTCGAAGGTCGACGGGAATCGGCGGTCGGGATTGAGGCTGGCGCTGGGCGCCATACCCATGCCACCGATCAGAGCGGCACCAAGGTCGGTGAGAATGTCGGCGAACAGGTTGGACGCGACCACGACCTGGAACCGGCGCGGGTCACGGACCATGAACATCGCCGCTGCGTCGACCAGCAGCTCCTCGGTCTCGACGTCGGGATAGTCCGCTGCGACGTCTGCGAACACCTCGTCCCACAGCGCGCCGGAGTACTGGAGAGAGTTCGCCTTGCTGACGCTCGTCAGTCGCTTTCCTTCTGCTCGCGCCAGCTCGAAGGCCCAACGGATCACCCGTTCGGTGCCGAACCGCGAGAAGCTCGCTGTCTGCAGGGCCACCTCGCGGTCAGTGCCGGGGTAGAGCCGGTCACCGAGACCGGCGTACTCGCCTTCGGTGCCCTCGCGGACGAAGGTCATGTCGATGTCGCCGACCCCCCACCGGGAGAGCTCGCTGCGCACACCGGGCAGCAGGCGGAGCGGACGCAGGTTGACGAACTGGTCGAATCCGAACCGGAGCCGAAGAAGCAGGTCCCGCAGCGTCACGTAGTCCTTGACCTTCGGTGAGCCCACGGCGCCGAAGAGGATCGCATCGTGGTCGCGGATCAGGTCCAACCCATCCTGAGGCATCATTTCGCCGGTCGTCAGGTAGTGCTCCGTGCCCCACGGAAGCTCGGTGAACTCGAAGGAGACCGCGGGGTCCTGGGACGCCACCAAGTCGAGGACGCGACATGACTGCGCCACGACTTCTGGGCCGACGCCGTCGCCGGCGATCACTGCGATGCGGTGCACCCGTCCTCCTTCTGAACACGACAACCCGAGCCACTTTCGACGCCTGCGCCGACGTTACGCAGAGCCGCTCGTCCACGCCCGGTTGCCCGTGTGACGAATGCCCGGGACTCGTGTCCCGGTTGTGACATGGAGGCAGCCGCCTCGCATGGTTAGCCTCCCTGTGGCTGTTGTGAGCACATGCGACGACCTGGGTCGGGCGGCGAGGAGCGTGAGGGAGCGTGCGTATGAAGGGCAAGATCGCTGTGGTGACGGGCGCCGGCCGAGGCAACGGCCGAGCAATCGCCTCACGGCTGGCGGCGGAGGGCGCCACCGTGGTCGTCGGTGACCTAGACGAGGGTGCCGTCAAGGAGCTCGCAGCGGAGGCGGATGCAGCTGGCGCCGGGAAGATCGTGGCGATGCGTTGCGACGTCTCCCAGGAGGATGACGTCGAAGCTCTGTTCGCCGAGGCAGAGCGGCTCGGGGGCCCGCACGCCGTGGTCGCGCAGGCAGGCGCGATCCTCGAGGCCACCTTGGAGGAGACGACCCCTGAGCAGTGGGACCGGTTCTTGTCGGTCGACCTCCGCGGCACGTACCTGTGCGCCCGTGCCGCCATCCCGCGGATGCGCGCGCTCGGCGGCGGCTCGATCGTCAACATGTCAGGCACCTATGCCTACCTGCCGGAACGCGGAGTGGCGGTGCAAGCCGCTGCAAAGGGGGCCATCATGAGCCTTACCCGGGCTCTCGCTGTCGAGCTCGGACCAGACAGGATCCGCGTCAACTGCATCGTCCCCGGCTACATCGAGACCCCGATGGTGGCTCACTGGGCTGACAAGCACCCTGACCCGGCCGCTGTCCGCGCCGCGGCGGGAGGGCTCCACTCACTCCGTCGTATGGGGACGCCGGAGGAGATCGCCGCGATGGCGTTGTTCCTCTGCTCCGACGAGTCCTCGTTCTCGACTGGTCACCCCTACCACGTGGACGGTGGTCTGGCCGCCGGTATGAACTACACCGGCAACCGGCCCGAGGACGCCTGAGCGCGATGGGGCCGACGACCGCAGATGTCGCGTTCACGTTCGACTTCGACGCCGACGAGGTGTGGTTGGGCGAGGACCCGGGCAACGCCCGGTTGCCTGTGGTCCTGTCTCAAGGTGAGTACGGCGCACGAGTCGGCCTAGGAGCCGTGCTCGAGGTTCTGCGACGCACTGCCGTGGTGGCTACCTTTTTCGTTCCCGGACGCGTGGCGGAGCGCTACCCCGGTCATGTGGACCGCATCCTCGAGGCTGGCCACGAGGTCGCGCACCACGGGTACACGCACCGCTCACCTGCGACGCTGTCACCGGACGAGGAGCGCCTCGAGCTGGAGCGGAGCATCGAGGCGCTCGACCGCCACGGTGTCGCGCCGCACGGTTACCGCGCCCCTTCCTGGGAGCTCACCGACCAGTCACTGCGTCTCCTCGAAGAGGCCGGATTCGGCTACTCCTCGAACTTCATGACCGACATCCGTCCCTACCGGCACGAAGGACACGACCTGGTCGAGCTCCCGGTGCACTGGGCGCTCGACGACGCCGCCCACTTCTGGTTCTCCGGGGACACCTGGGAGAAGAAGATCTCGACCAACAGTGAAGCCGAGGAGATCTTCCTGGCGGAGGCCGACGGCATCACTGCGATGGGCGGCTGCTGTGTCTACACCTTCCACCCACAGATCATCGGCCGACCGGGCAGGTTGGCGCTCTTGGAGCGGCTGGTGGTAGCGGCCCAAGAGGACCGCCGAACCAGGATCGCTCCGTTGGGCGTGCTGGCCGTGGAGGCCAGGGACGTCTTTGCCGCCGAAGGTGCAGTTCCAGTGCAGGAGCCACACAGATGACCGAGCGCAGGTATCCACGGATCCGGGTCTCCGGAGCCGCCTACGAACGCGGGGAGCAGTACGGGCGTGCGGCCCGCGATCGCGTGCTCCGCAGCAAGCAGGGCTATGAGAGGGCGTTCGCGCATGCTGCCGGATGGAGCTGGGACCACGCCGTGGAAGCGGCAGGCGCGATGGTCTCCGCCGTGCGGAGCGCGTTCCCGACGTACGTGGAGGAGATGCAGGGGATCGCGGACGGGGCCGGACTCTCGTTCGAGGACGTGTTCGCGATGAACGCACGCACCGAGGTCATGTGGGCCGCCACTGTCCGACAGAGCGACCAACTGCGTGGTGCCCTCGCTCGAGAGTGCAGCTCATTCGCGCTAACTCCTGAACGCACGGCCTCCGGGCACACCTACGTCGGACAGACGTGGGACTGGCTGGTGCAGGGCTTCGAGACGGTGGTCGTGCTCGAGGTGGAGCAGGATGAGGGTCCGAACTTCGTGACCGTCGTGGAGGCCGGCCTGCTCGCCAAGTCGAGCCTGAACTCCTCCGGTCTCGGTGTTTGCGTCAACACACTGGTCACGTCGGAGGACCGCGGTGAGACGGGCGTTCCGTTCCATGTGCTGATCAGGGCTCTGGCCGATTGCCACTCCGTCACCGACGCGGTCTACGTCCTCTCCAAGAACCGGCGCGCGTCGTCGGGCAACTTCATGATCGGCCACGTGGACGGCACGGTGCTCAACCTGGAGACGTCTCCTGGTGACGCGCGGGGTGTCACCCCCCAGCTGCCCGACCGAGGAGCGCTCGTCCACACCAACCACTTCGTCGATCCCCCGGGGTACGGCACGGAGCTGGCTTCCTATGCGATGGCCGACAGCTATGTCCGGCTGCAACGCGTGCGCACGTCGATCATGGAAGACCCGTCGCCGGCGACGGTCTCGTCGCTGCACGAGGCGATGTGCGACCACGCGGACTACCCAGCGTCGGTGTGCTGCCACCCCGACGCACGCGAGGACGACGCGGAGCAGTGGGCCACCGTGATGGCAGTCGTGATGGACCTCGACGAGCGGACCCTCCACCTCAGTGAAGGCAATCCGTGTGAGGCGCCGCCGGCGCCAATGACCTTCGGCGACCTCCTGCACAAGGAGTCGCCGCTCGTTGCGCTGCAGCGCCAGCGGGGCGAGGAGGCGAAACGATGAGGATCGTTGACATCAAGGAGATGTCCGTGGGCATCTCCTCGTCGATGCGCAACGCGGTCATCGACTTCTCGGAGATGACGGTGTCGGTCGTCGCGATGGTCAGTGACGCGGTGGTCGACGGTGAACCGCTCGTCGGCTACGGCTTCAACTCCAACGGGCGCTATGCCCCGAGCGAAGTGATCCGCCGCCGGTTGGCGCCGCGCGTCCTTGCCGCCGATCCCGACGAGCTGCTCGACCCGGCGGGGCTCCTCGAGCCGGCGCAGGTCGCGGCTGCCGCGATGCGCAACGAGAAGCCAGGCGGGCACGGCGAGCGTGCCGTCGCCGCCGGGGTTCTCGACATGGCTGCCTGGGACCTCCGGGCCAAGCTCGAGAACCGGCCGTTGTGGCGGACGATCGCCGACCGGGTCGGCAACGATGACGCGCGGCCCGCGGTGCCCGTGTACGCCGCCGGCGGTTACTACCACCCTCGAGGTGGCACCTCGGCGCTCGTCGACGAGCTGTCGGGGTACCTCGCGCTGGGGTACACCGACGTCAAGATGAAGATCGGCGGAGCCGACCTGGCCACCGACGTGGCTCGGATCGAGGCGGTGCTCGCTGCGCTTCCCGAGGGCGGCACGTTGGCCGTCGATGCCAACGGCAGGTTCGACCTCCGACGGGCCGTGGAAGTCGGAGGCGCTCTCGAGTCCTACGACCTTCGCTGGTACGAAGAGCCCTGCGATCCCCTGGACTACGCGGCCATGGCAGCGCTTGCCGACGTCTACGAGGGGCCGCTGGCCACGGGCGAGAACCTACTGTCCTCCCAGGACGCCTTGAACCTTCTCCGCCACGGAGGGATGCGCCCCGGCCACGACGTCCTCCAGATGGACCCAGTGCTGTCGTACGGACTCGTGGACTATCTCCGCACCGCGCGGCACCTCACCCGCCATGGCTGGAGTCTCGGCGACTGCTGGCCCCACGGAGGCCATCAGTTCAACCTCCACATCGCCGCGGGGCTGGGACTCGGCGGCATCGAGTCCTACCCGGGGCTCTTCGAGCCCTTCGGCGGCTTCGCGGACGACGAGCCGGTTCACGAAGGCATCGTGACGGTCGGCGACGGTCCCGGCATCGGCTTCGAACGAGCCGCCCGGCTCGAGCCAGTGCTCGACAAGGTGCGAACCTCATGACGACAGGACGGGATCCAGCCGTGACACGACGCTTCCAGATCGCATGCATCCCCGGTGACGGCGTGGGCCCCGAGGTCGTCAATGCCGGTCGCGCGGTGCTGGACGCGCTGGCAGCCGAGTCCGGAGGAGAGTTCGCCTTCGACTGGACCTCGTTCGACTGGGGGAGCGAGTACTACCAGCGTCACGGGCAGATGATGCCCGACGACGGTCTGGAACGGCTCCGCGAGCACGACGCGATCTATTTCGGTGCGGTGGGCTGGGAGAACGTTCCCGACCACGTCAGCCTCTGGGGGTTGCGTCTCCGGATCTGTCAGGGGCTCGACCAGTGGGCCAACATCCGACCGGTGCGGTTCCTCCCCGGCGTGACAAGCCCGCTGCGGGTGGCGGACACGGCCGAGCTCGACTGGCTGGTGGTGCGGGAAAACAGTGAGGGGGAGTACGCCGGCCTCGGAGGTCGTAACCTGTCCGGTCGCGGCCCCGGTGGGGAGGTCGCCCTCCAGTCTTCCCTGTTCACCGAGGTCGGTTGCGAGCGGATCATACGGTTCGCGTTCGAGCAGGCCCGGATGCGGTCACGACCCAAGGTCACGAGCGTGACGAAGAGCAACGCGCAGCAGTACGGCATGGTGCTGTGGGACGAGGTCTTCGCCCGCGTCGCGGCCGATTACCCCGACGTGGAGAGCGACAGCTGCCTGGTCGACGCCATGGCTGCCCGCTTCGTGCTGGCACCCGAGGAGCTGTCGGTCGTGGTGGCGTCGAACCTGAACGCCGACATCCTCTCCGACCTCGGCAGTGCCTTGGCAGGGAGCCTGGGCTTGGCCGCCAGCGCCAACTTGAACCCGGAGCGGCGGACCCCGAGCATGTTCGAGCCGGTCCACGGCTCGGCCCCGGACATCGCCGGCCGGGGCATCGCCAACCCGATCGGCGCGATCGAGAGCGCAGCGTTGATGGCAGAACACCTCGGACTCGGAGACGTGGGACGCCGGGTTCGTGCGGCCGTCGAGGCCACGACTGCGAGCGGAGTTCTGCCGCGCGATCTCGGTGGAGGTGCGGATACGCAGGTGGTCACCAAGGCGGTGGTGGCGAACCTGGCGGACTGACGCAGCACACATCGGGCGGGCTGTCAGCCGAACGGCGCAGGTCGGGACCACCGTCCCGATCTGCGCCGCTCGTCGCTTTTCCCTCAACGTCGGCTCCGGGCGGTCGATCCATTTCCTTGGCTCGTCCAAGATTTTGCGCACCCCACCCCTGGAGCTTCTTTTGCCCTCGCCTGCTCGCAAACCGCTCGCCCTCGCGGCGATCGCGGCGACCACCCTGTCCGCGCTCTCCTTGATGCCGTCCGCGTACGCCGCGACGGCTGCAGAGCTCGCCCCCGTGATCCTCAACAACCCCTCGTACGTCACCGGGTCGCACCTGCTCGACCCCTCGGCCGGCCAGTCGACGATGGTGGCGACCACGCCGATCGCTGGGTTCCCGCGCGACGGCGGGTCCTTCGCGATCCTCTCGACCGGCAAGGCGGCCGACGCCTACAAGGCGAACTCGTCCGGCGACCTCGGCACCCAATTCGGCGGCAAGTCCCGCGGCACCGGGAACGACCAGGACGTCACGGTCCTCCGGATCGACCTGAACGTTCCGGCCGGCGTGAACTGCTTGACCGGCGTCGACTTCCGGTTCTTCTCCGAGGAGTTCCCGGAGTACGTCAACCAGGGCTACAACGACGCGTTCATCGCCGAGCTGGACACCAGCACCTGGACGGCGCAGGGCGACACGATCAACGCTCCGAACAACTTCGCGTTCGACAGCCAGGGCAACGTGATCAGCATCAACGCCTCCGGTGCGGCCACGATGACCGCGGGGAACGCGGCAGGCACGACGTACGACGGCGGCAGCGACCTGCTCACCGCAGCGACGCCGATCACCCCGGGCGCGCACAGCCTCTACCTGTCGATCTTCGACCAGGGCGACGACGCCTACGACTCGACCGTCTTCATCGACAACATGCGGTTCGGCAAGGTGGCCAACGTCGCGACCGACTGCAAGCCGGGCGCCCAGGCGGCCTCCGACGAGCCGGTCGAGGAGGCTCCCGAGCCGACCCACGTCACGGCCGGCCCGATCGCCCACACCGACGAGTTCGGCACGATCGACGACACGTACACGATCCCGGCGACCACCGGCGTCACCTACCTCGTCGACGGCGAGCCGAAGGCCCCCGGCACCTACGCGGGCACGGGCACCGTGACCGTCGTGGCGCAGCCGGCGGACGACACCTTCGTGATCGACGGCGAGACCTCCTTCGAGATCACCTTCACCGCGGACCGGGCGAGCGACCGGAGCACCAGCGGCGTGGGCCGCGCCGAGCAGTCGGTCACCGTGCCGCTGCCCACCGAGGGCACCGTGCACCTCGTCGACGGCGACGGCCACTCCGTGAACGCGCTGTCGACCCCTGCCGGTGAGTACACCGTGGAGCCCACGTCCGGGAAGATCACCTTCCTGCCGGCCGTCGGTTTCAGCGGCGACGCGCAGGTCACCTTCCGGGTCACCGAGCGCGACGGAACGCCCTCCACCGCGACGTACACCGCGACCGTCACCAAGCCCGCCGGGCCGACCGCGGCGCCCCTGACCAGCCACGCCGGCATCGGCGTGACCCAGACCGTCGAGGTCGACGGCGAGGACCTCACGCTCCTCGACGGCGAGGGCACCCCGACCGACGAGGTCGAGGTCGACGGCGAGGGCACCTACGCCCTCGGGGAGGGGACCCTCTCGTTCACCCCCGAGACCTGCTTCTCCGGCGTGGCCACCCCCGCCGAGTACCAGGTGACCGACAGCTACGAGCAGAGCAGCACCTCGACGTACACCCCGACCGTCGACGCCCCCGCGGCACCCCAGCCGCAGGAGCTGAGCTCCGAGGGCACCGGCACCGAGGTGCAGCACGCCACCGCCGACGTCCCCGAGTGCGGCCGTCTCGCGCTGGTCGACACCGAGGGCGACGAGGTCCTCGAGGTCGCCCGCGACGGCGAGGGCAGCTACGTCCTCGACCCGGCCACCGGCCCGATCACCTTCACCCCGGTGTTCGGCTACTCCGGCGTCCCGGCGCCGGTCGAGCTCGCCGAGCACGACGGCCACGGCAACCGCGTCGTGGGCTCGTACGCCGTCACGGTGCACGCACCGGCCGCCGTGGTCCCCGACGTGCTGACCTCGACCGGTGTCGGCGCCCAGCCGCAGAGCCGCTCGGTCACCCTCCGCACCGGTGACGTGCTCACCCTCCTCGACGGCGACGCCGAGGTCGGCGAGGTCGTGGTGCGCGGGCAGGGCACCTACCTGATCGACCCGGCCACCGGCACGATCAGCTTCGTCCCCGCTCCGGGCTTCCACGGCCAGGCGACCCCGGTGACCTACCAGGTCACCGACGCCTACGGTCAGCGCAGCTCCGCGACGTTCACCCCGACCGTCGAGCTCCCCGCGGCCCCGGCTCCCACGCCGGTCCGCAGCAACGGCCCGCAGCAGAGCCCGCAGCAGGTCCAGCTCGACGTCCCGGCCGGCGGCTCGGTCAAGCTCCTCGACAACACGGGCGCGACCAAGCGACGCGTCGTGGTGAAGGGCCAGGGCGTCTACGAGCTCGACGCGGCCACCGCGACGATCACCTTCACACCGCGCAAGGGGTTCCACGGCAAGGCGCAGCCGGTCACCTTCGCGGTGACCGACGGTTACGGCCAGGTGTCGAAGGCGTCCTACCGCGCGATCGTCGCCCAGGCCACCTCGGTGCACCTGACCGCCCCGAAGCAGGTGCGCACCACCACGACGCTGCCCACCACGTGCCGCGTCACCGCCGGCAAGGCGAAGCGCTGCTCGGTCACCGCCTACGCCTCGGTCAACGGCACCCGCACGGTGGTCGGCAAGGGCAGCGTGAAGGTGCGGACCGCAGCGAAGCGCGTCTCCGTCCCGGTCCGGCTCAACACCGTCGGCCGTTCGCTGGCCGCCCAGCCGGGCGGGTTCAAGGTGGAGCTCGCCTCCGTCACCCGCACCGTCGACGGTCGCGACTACGCCGCCGACGCGCGGTCCCTCGCGGTCGCCCCGACGATGCAGCTGCGCCCCCTCTACTTCGCCACCGACTCGGCCGTGCTGAGCAAGGCGGACCGGCGGTACCTGCTCCAGGTGCGTCGCCAGCTCGGCGGCGTGGCGCGGATCGTGTGCACCGGCTTCGCCGACGCCCGCTCCACGGTGGACTACAACGCGCGGCTCGGCATGGCCCGGGCGCAGGCGGTGTGCGAGGTCCTGGCCCACGGCGTCCGCGCCAAGGTCGCCAAGGTCAGCCGTGGTGAGACCCGGCCGGCGGGCGACAACGCCACCGAGCGCGGCCGTGCGCTCAACCGGCGGGTCGAGGTCACGCTGAAGTACTGATCCGCGGCACGTACCGGAGGAGCTCACGCCACGCGTGGGCTCCTCCGGTCGTTTCGGACGCGGCGCAGCCCGCACCACCCGGCCACCTAGGATCCCTGCGCATGGACGACGTGGTCATCTGTGCGCCCCTCCGGACCCCGGTCGGCCGCTTCGGCGGCGCGTTGTCGTCGTTGAGCGCGGCCGACCTCGCCTCCCAGCTGCTCCGCGAGCTGGTACGCCGCACGGGGCTCGGCGAGGGCGACGTGGACGACGTGGTGCTCGGCCAGGGGTACCCGAACGGTGAGTCGCCGGCCATCGGTCGCATCGCGGCCCTCGACGCCGGGCTCGGCACCGGCGTCCCCGGGCTCCAGGTGGACCGGCGTTGCGGCTCCGGACTGCAGGCGGTCCTCCAGGCCGCCGCGCAGGTGGCCACCGGCGGCGCACGGCTGGTGGTCGCCGGCGGCACGGAATCGATGTCGAACGTGGAGCACTACGCGCTGGGGCTGCGGACCGGCGTGCGCAGCGGGGGCGTCGAGCTGGTGGACCGGCTGTCGCGGGCCCGCGAGACCGCGGGCGGCTGTCACCACCCGGTTCCCGGCGGGATGCTGGAGACCGCCGAGAACCTCCGCCGTGACTACGGCATCACCCGCGAGGCTCAGGACGAGCTGGCGTTGCGCTCGCAGCAGCGCGCCGTCGCCGCCCACGACAGGGGTCGCTTCGCCGACGAGCTCGTGCCGGTGACCGTCTCCGGCCGGCGCGGGAAGCCGGACGTCGTCGTCGACCGCGACGAGCACCCCCGTCCGGGCACGACGCTCGAGGAGCTCACGGCACTCCCGCCGGTGCGCCGCAAGGTCGACCCGGAGTCCACCGTCACCGCCGGCAACGCCAGCGGGCAGAACGACGGCGCGGCGATGTGCGTCGTGACCACTCGGGCAGAAGCCGAGCGACGTGGGCTCGAGCCGCTCCTCGCGCTGCGGTCGTGGGCGGTCGCCGGCGTCGGCCCGGAGACCATGGGGATCGGTCCGGTCCCGGCCACCGCCGCGGCGCTCGAGCGCGCGGGGCTGACCCTCGACGACGTCGACCTGGTCGAGCTCAACGAGGCCTTCGCCGCGCAGGTCCTCGCCGTCCTGCAGGAGTGGAAGCTCGACCCCACCGACGAGCGGCTCAACCCCAACGGCTCCGGGATCTCGCTGGGCCACCCCGTCGGCGCGACCGGCGCGAGGATCCTGGCCACGTTGGCGCACGAGGTGCGGCGGCGCGGGAGCCGGTACGCCGTGGAGACGATGTGCATCGGCGGCGGCCAGGGGCTCGCCGCGGTCTTCGAGCGCGTGGTCTGACCGCCCGCTCCTGGTCACAACGGAACGGTCACGAGGCCGTCCGTCCCTTCACAGGACGGTGCCTCCCGTGCAAGGGTCCCGGTCACCCGTCGTACTCCACGACGGGGAGGCCACGCGAAGGAGCCCACGTGCACGTCCGTCGTCTCGCACCGCTCGCCCTGCTCACGGTCCTCGGGCTGCTCGCCGCCTGCGGCGACGCCGAGCCGGAATCCGGCAGCGGAGGCGGCGGTGGCGGTGGGTCGAGTGCCGACCCTGCAGGTGGCACGGTCTGCGAGACGACCGACGCCGAGGGCGACCTGCTCGCCCAGATCTGCGACAAGGGCGTGCTCACCGTGTCGACCGACGCGGCCTACCCGCCCCAGTCGAGGTACGTCCCCAAGGAAGACAAGTGGGAGGGGTTCGACATCGACGTCGCGACCGAGATCGCGAACCGGCTCGGCGTCGACATCGCCTGGGAGACCCCGTCCTGGGACGTGATCACCGCCGGTGGCTGGAACGGCCGGTGGGACCTCAGTGTCGGCTCGATGACACCGACGAACGACCGGCAGGAGGTCCTGCACTTCACCGAGCCGTACTACTTCACGCCCTCGGTGGTCCTGGTCCACGAGGACAACAGCACCATCCAGGACCTCGAGAACGACCTCGACGGCAAGACGATCGGCGTCTGCGCCGGCTGCACCTACGAGCAGTTCCTCGACAAGAGCCTGGACATCCAGGGGTTCGAGTTCGACTTCGTCGTCGACGACGCGACGATCAAGGGCTACGACACCGACACGACCGCGCTGCAGGACCTCGCGCTCGGTGACGGCACCCGTCTCGACGCCGCGATGACGTCGCTGACCGTCGCTCAGGGCTACGTCGACGAGGGCAACCCGGTGAAGATCGTCGGCGACCCGCTGTTCTACGAGCCGCTGTCCGTCGCGATCGACAAGAGCGCCGACCTCGACCCGGCGTCACTGGTCGAGGCGACCGACCAGATCGTCCAGGAGATGCACGAGGACGGCACGCTCACCGGCTTCTCCGAGAACTGGTTCGGCGGCACGGACCTCACCAAGCAGCAGCAGTGACCTCCTGGGGCGACCGGCGCGAGCGGGTCGCGCTGGCCTCCGCGTCGGTGCCGTTCCGGCTCAAGGTCGCGATCGTCTGGGCCTGCATCTTCGCCCTGCTCGTCGGCTTCTTCGCGCTCGCGGCCTACGACACGGAGTGGATGGGCGAGAACTTCGAGTTCATCCTCAGCGGCGTCCGCTACACGTTGCTGATGGCGTTCGGCGGCATCGTGATCGCGGTGGTCCTGGCCACCCTGGGCGCGCTCGCGCGGATCTCGCGCAACCCGGTGGCGTACGGCGTGGCCGGGTTCTACGTCTCGTTCTTCCGCGGCACCCCGCTGATCGTGCAGATGTTCCTGATCTACCTCGCGCTCCCGCAGGTGGCCGGGAACCTCGTCGACCGCTACCCGTGGATCGGCACCAACGTCGAGCAGCGGCTGATCCTCAGCGTCGCGGTCGCCGGCACCCTCGCGCTCGGGTTGAACTACGGCGCCTACATGACCGAGATCTTCCGCGCCGGCATCCAGTCGGTCGCCCAGGGCCAGGGGGAGGCGGCCGACGCGCTCGGGATGAGGTACTGGACCAAGATGCGCCGCGTCGTGCTCCCGCAGGCGCTCCGGGTGATCATCCCGCCGACCGGCAACGAGTTCATCGCGATGATGAAGGACACCGCGCTGATCTCCTTCCTGGGCACGACCGCCGCCAGCGCGGAGATGTTCCGGCGGGCGCAGCTCGTCGGCAAGGCGGACTTCAAGAACCTCGAGGCCTACGTCATGGTCGCGGCGATGTACTGGGCGCTCACCGTCCTCTTCTCCTTCTTCCAGCAGCGGCTCGAGGCGCGGATGGCCACCGGCTACGTGCGGGAGGCCGCCCGGGTGGAGGGTGCCGGACGCTGGTTCGGCGGCCGCGACCGAGGAGGCCTCGGTGCGTGACGTCGTCGTCCGCGTCCGCGGGCTCTCCAAGACGTACGGGCGGCACCAGGTGCTGCGCGACGTCGACCTCGACCTGCACAAGGGCGAGGTGATCGTGATCTTCGGCAGGTCGGGGTCCGGCAAGTCGACGTTGCTGCGCTGCGTGAACTTCCTCGAGGACCCGACCGCCGGGACCGTCGAGATCGGCGACCAGAAGCTCGGCGGCGGCCACCGCACACGCCGCAAGCGCGAGCAGATCCGGCAGCTGAGGCTGCGGGTCGGGATGGTCTTCCAGCAGTTCAACCTCTTCCCGCACATGACCGCGCTGGAGAACGTCATGTCGGGGCCGCTCGGCACGGGCCGGCCGAGCACGGCCGAGCGTGCCCAGATCCGGGCGAGGGCCGAGGCGCTCCTCGCCGAGGTGGGGCTGGCGGACAAGGCCGACCAGCACCCGATCCGGCTCTCCGGCGGCCAGCAGCAACGCGTGGCGATCGCCAGGGCGCTCGCGATGCAGCCGGAGGTGATGCTCTTCGACGAGCCGACCTCCGCCCTCGACCCCGAGCTCACCGGGGAGGTGCTCGGGGTGATGAAGCGGCTCGCCACCGAGCACCACATGCCGATGCTCGTGGTCACCCACGAGATGGGGTTCGCCCGCGAGGTCGCCGACCGGATGGCGTTCTTCCACGAGGGCGTGATCCTGGAGGAGGCGACGCCGGAGGAGATGTTCGGCGGAGCGCGGAAGCCGGAGACCCGGCAGTTCCTCGACGCGATCCTCTGATCGTCCGGTCAGAACGCCGGCTGCACGGCGCCGACGGGCTCCCCACCGCCGTACAGCAGGGAGCGGCCGGTCGCGGCGAGCGCCTCGGCGTCGACCCCGGGCAGCTCGTCGACCCCCAGCCGCTGCAGGGCTGCGGCCATCACGACCGGCCGGGCGCGGTCCGAGCCGTCCTCGACCTTGCACGCCACCGCGCGGCCGTCGGGGAGCGCCACGACGTAGCACGCCTCCGCGCCCAGCTTCGCGATCGCTCCCGGCACCGCGCGGAGCAGGGCGGCCTCGTCGCGACGGGTGCCGGAGACCAGCTCGGGGTGGGTGCGGATCGCGTCGGCGACCGCCCGCTCCGGGCCGGTGCCCGCTACCGCGAGGGCCTGGAACGCATGCGCCAGCCCGGTCAGCGTCGTCGGGAGCAGGGGAGCACCGCAGCCGTCGACAAGGACGGTGTCGACCACGATCCCCGTCAGCTCCTCCACTGCTTCACGCACCGCCTGCTGCAACGGGTGGTCGGGGTGCAGGTAGCCGTCGAGGGGCCAGTCGTTGACGACGCAGGTGGCGAGCATCGCGGCGTGCTTCCCCGAGCAGTTCATCCCGATCCGGCTCGGTGTGCGGCCGCCCCGCACCCAGGCGTCGCGCTCCTCGCGGTCGAACGGCCAGTCCTCGGTGTTGCCCAGGGCGTCCTCGCCGAGCCCGGCGCCGGCCAGCACCCGGCGTACCGCGTCGAGGTGGAGCTGCTCGCCGGAGTGCGAGGCGCACGCGATCGCCAGCAGCTCGCCCTCCAGCGGCAGCCCGTGGCGCAGCATCGCCACCGCCTGGAGCGGCTTGAGGCAGGAGCGCGGGAGCATCGGCGCGTCGAGGTCGCCGAGGGCCCACTCCACCGAGCCGTCGGCCGCCAGTGCGACGACGGAGCCGCGGTGCCGGCCCTCCACGAACCCGCTGCGGACGACCTCGGCGAGCACGGGGGACGACATGCCCGCGAGTGTGCCAGGCGGTGCCGAACGTCCCGATCCGCCCTACCATGCGAGGAAGCCGGCTCCACCTGCTGCGGGAGGTCGCATGAGCACCACGGTCCACGAGCAAGCCGAGGCACGTCGCGGCGCGTTCTCGTCACGGCGGGTCTTCGTGCTCGCCGCCATCGGGTCCGCGGTCGGGCTCGGCAACATCTGGCGGTTCCCCTACGTCGCCTACGAGAACGGTGGTGGCGCCTTCGTCATCCCGTACCTCGTCGCGCTGCTGACGGCCGGGATCCCGTTCCTCTTCCTCGACTACGCGCTCGGCCACCGGTCCCGCGGGTCCGCTCCGCTGGCCTTCGCGCGCACCCGGCGCGCGACCGAGGGGCTCGGCTGGTGGCAGGTGGCGATCTGCTTCATGATCGCGGTCTACTACGCGGCGGTCATCGCGTGGGCGCTGCGCTACACGTTCTTCTCGTTCGACGAGGCGTGGGGGGACGACCCCGAGGGGTTCCTGTTCGGGGACTTCCTGCAGGCCGGCGACCCCGGGGTGGACGCGACGATCGTGCCGGGCGTGCTGGTGCCGCTCGCCCTCGTGTGGATCGCGGTGCTCGTGGTCATGGTGCTCGGCGTCCAGAAGGGGATCGGCGCGACGTCGGTCGTGTTCATCCCCGTGCTGGTGATCGCCTTCGCTGCCCTCGTCGTGCGCTCCCTGTTCCTGCCGGGGGCAGGCGAGGGGCTGGACGCGCTGTTCACCCCCGACTGGGGTGCCCTCGGCGACGCCGCGGTGTGGGCGGCGGCATTCGGGCAGATCTTCTTCTCGCTGTCGGTCGGCTTCGGGATCATGATCACCTACGCCTCCTACGTGCACCGGCGCACCGACATGACGGGCTCCGGGCTCGTGGTGGGGTTCGCGAACTCGGGTTTCGAGCTGCTCGCCGGCATCGGGGTCTTCGCCGCCCTCGGCTTCATGGCCCAGGCCAACGGCGTCGCCGTCGGCGAGGTCGCCACCGACGGACTCGGGCTGGCCTTCATCGCCTTCCCGACGATCATCAGCGAGGCCCCGGCCGGCGCGCTGA
The DNA here is from genome assembly GCF_008087345.1 of Nocardioides caldifontis. GTDB lineage: Bacteria > Actinomycetota > Actinomycetes > Propionibacteriales > Nocardioidaceae > Marmoricola_A > Marmoricola_A caldifontis. Next base: position 84,328 of record NZ_ML701736.1, read on the forward strand.
TCGGCGTGCTGTTCTTCGGCTCGCTGGTGTTCGCCGGCATCACGTCGCTGATCTCGGTCATCGAGGTCGTGGTCTCGGCGGTGCGGGACAAGTTCGAGATGACGCGGCGCAACGCGGCGCTCGTCGTGACGATCCCGTCGGCGCTGCTCAGCCTGGTCTTCTTCTCCACCACCAGCGGCGTCTACGTGCTCGACATCGTCGACCACTTCATCAACCGGTTCGGGATCCTCCTCGTCGCGGTGGTGAGCATGCTGGTGCTGGCCTGGGTGGTGCGGGCGATGCCGATGCTCGCCGACCACATGAACAGGAACGGCTCGGTCCGGCTCGGTCAGTGGTGGCTGGTGCTGGTGTCGGTGGTGGCGCCGGCGGCGCTGGCGTACGTGCTGGTGCGAGAGCTGATCGACAACGTGCAGGAGGCCTACGAGGGGTACCCCGGGTGGATGCTCGGCGTGTTCGGTTGGGGCGCTGCCGCTGCGGTCCTGGTGGTCGGCTTCGTCGCCGCGCGGCTGCGGTGGCGGCACCCGGAGGCCCTCACCATTCCCGACGACAGGGTCGTGACCGAGGAAGGAGGTCAGCCATGAGCGCCGAGGCGATCGTGATGATGGTGGTGGCGATGGTCGTGCTGTGGGGCGGGCTGGCGCTGGCGCTGCTCAACCTCGCCCGCAGCCCCGACCTTCCCGAGAGCAGCGAGGTCCATCGCGACCTCTGAACGGTCGCTCAGCCGCGGATCGACGCGAACGGGCGGGCCTCCTCGAGCTCGTACGCGAGCTCCAGCAGGGTCCGCTCGTCACCGAGGTCGGCGGAGAGGTGCACGCCGATCGGCAGCCCCGTGCTGCTCGCGGCGAGGGGGAGCGACATCCCCGGCCCGCCGGTGACGTTGTTGAGCGGGGTGAAGCCGACGTAGGTCCGGAGCCGCTCGAAGAGCTCCTCGAAGTCGAGCGTCGGGGAGAGGTGACCGAGCAGCGGCGTCGTGTGGCCGAGCACGGGGGAGAGCACCACGTCGCGGCCGGCGAAGGCCCGGCGGTACTCCCGCGTCGAGCGGCGCAGCCGGAGCACCATCCCGGGAGTGCGCGCGAGCCGCTTCTTGTACGACGCCGCGAGCCCCCGCGTGAGGTTGTCGGTCCTCGCCGGGTCGAACTCGGGGCCGAGCGCCCGCTTCCCGCCGGCGGTGATCGCGAACCCGAGCATCCCCCAGTAGAGCGAGAAGTCCTCGGCGAACTTGGCCGACACCGGCAGGTCCATCTCCTCCACCTCGTGGCCGAGGGACGCCAGCAGCGCGGCGGTGCTCTCGACCGCGGCCCGGGTCTCGGCGTCGGTCGGCGTGCCGGTCACCGAGTCCAGCACCACCCCGACCCGCAGCCGGGTGGACGACGGCCCCAGCACGCGGCGTACGGGCGGCAGCCCGCGCGCGGGTCTCGCGGCCTCCATGGCAGCGAAGAAGCGGGCGGTGTCGCGGACCGTGCGGGTGACCACGCCCTGACCGATGATGTTGACCGGCATGGCGCGTTCGTTCGGCTCGAGGACGAACCTGCCACGAGTGGGCTTCAGCCCGACGAGCCCGCAGGCCGCAGCCGGGATCCGGATCGACCCGCCCCCGTCGTTCGCGTGCGCCACCGGGACCACGCCGCTCGCCACCAGGGCCGCGCTCCCGCCGCTCGACGCGCCCGCGGAGAAGTCGGTGTTCCAGGGGTTCCGGACGGGGTCGCCCTCGGCGTACTCCGTGGAGGCGCTGAAGCCGAACTCGGGCAGCCGGCTCTTGCCGAGGAAGGTGAAGCCGAGCGACCTGAGCTGGGTGACGAAGGGCCCGTCCTGGGCAGCCGGTCTGGCCGTGAACGCGGTCGTGCCGTGGTTCGTCGGGAGCCCGGCGAGGTCGACGTTGTCCTTGACGAACGTGGGCACCCCGTGGAACGGGCCGTGAGGCGTGCTGTCCGCGGTCGCCAGCGCGCGCTCGTAGTCGGCGACGTGCACCCCGTTGAGCAGCGGCTGCACTGCCTCTGCGCGCGCCACCGCGGCCTCCGCGAGCTCCGCCGGGGAGACCTCCTTCTGCTCCACGAGGGAGGCCAGTGCGGTGGCGTCGTGATCGCCGAGGGCGTCGTCGGTGAAGGCGTGCACTCGTTCCGGCATGGGGTGGATCATGCCGGACGGGCCGTTCGTCCTAGGGGTGGTCTCCGTCGGCTGCGTGGGGAGGAAATCCCGATGCGGCGGTGGCGCAGGTCGGCGCACGCTGGTGGTCCCACCGACCAGGAGCCGACATGTTCACCACCTTCGCCGCGCAGCGACGTCCCGAGGAGCAGACCACGACCACGGCCGTGGCGACCCTCGCGGACCGGCTCGCCTACGCGGCCGTGATCGAGCAACAGCGGCGCTGGCTCGAAAGGACGTTGGGCGTCCCCATCCACGAGCTGCGGCCGGAGGCCGCGGCCGAGCAGGCAGACCCTGTCGCTGCGCTCGCCGAAGCGGGCACGACACCGCTGCTGGCGCGGACCGGGGGCAGACCGTCCGGCGTCGCCGCGGTCGGGCCGCTGCACGGCGACGACGGCGGCTTCGAGCTGACCCGGGTCTTCGTGACGCCGGCCGCGCGTGGCAACGGTGTCGGCCGGGCCCTCGTCGCGGCCGCGGCCGACGTCGCCCGCGCCGCGGGCGGGGAGCGGCTGGTGCTCGAGACGCACGAGCCGACGATGGGCCCGGCGGTGCGGCTCTACCGCAGCCTCGGGTTCCGCGACCGGGAGCCGCTGGGCCACCACACGCACGCCGGCGTGATCACGCTCGAGCTGGAGCTCGCGCCGGGCCGCGTGCCGGCCCTGGTCTGACATCGCGGCACCCTCGCCCGTGTCGGTCGCCGAAATTGTCGGACCCGCCGCGTATCACAGAAGCAGGACAGGGCTCGTTGTCCACAAGGGCACACGAAGCCTCAACCAGAGCGGCACCCGGCCGATGAGATCGGCAGGAGGCAACCGTCTCAACAGGGACGGGGCTCGACTTCCACCAGGAGGCGCCATGTGCGCGACACGATCGCCAGGCGGACACCTCGTCTGCGCCAACCCCCACTGCAACGGCCGGAGCCACGTGTGGATCCACGAGTCCTCCGCGCCGGACTCCAAGCGCGACCAGGACTCCGCGGAGAGCGCCGCGGCCTGACGCTCACGCGGCCCTCGGCTGCTCCGGCGGCCGCTGCACCGGAGCCGGCGGGCCGGTGACCGCACAGTGGTGCGCCGCCGGTTCGCTCCGGCAGGGGCGCCGGGCCCGCGGGTCACGCGTCCCGACGGCGGCGACGAGCGAGCCGAGCACCAGCAACCCGGCGCACCCCCAGGCCAGCACCTCGAACCCGGCGAGCACGGCGTCGGGGTCGATGAGCCGGTCGCCGCTCAGTCCAGCCACGAGTGGGACCGCTGCGACGCCGAGCAGCCCGGCGGTGCGCGCCACCGCGTTGTTGACGCCGCTGGCCAGCCCTGCCTGGTGGTCGGGGACGGCGGCGAGCACGGTGGCCGTCAGCGGGGCGACCAGCGTGGTGAGCCCCGCGCCGAAGACCAGCGCCGGGCCGAGCACGTCGAGCACGTAGGAGGTCGAGGAGTCGATCCGGTGCAGCATCGCGACCCCGACGGCGGCGACGAGCGGACCGATCGTGAGCGGCAGCCGCGGGCCGGTCCGCTCGACCAGTGCCCCGGCGCGGGACGAGAAGAGCAGCATGACCGCGGTGACGGGCAGGAGGGAGAGCCCCGCGGCGAGGGGTGAGTACCCTGCGCCGACCTGGAGGGTCACCCCCACCGCGAAGAAGACGACACCGAGCGCGGCGTACACCACGAGCGTGACGAGGTTGGCCACGCCGAAGAGCCGCGAGCCGAAGATCGACGGCGGCACGAGGGGCCGGGCGGTACGCCGCTCGTGCGCCACGAACACGGCGCCGAGCACGAGCCCGGCCAGCAGGGTGAGGGCGACCGGCCACGTCCAGGAGGACGCCCCAGCCGCGGTGAGCGCGTAGGTCGCCGCCGCGAGCGAGGCGGCGAGGAGGACCGCTCCGGGAACGTCCAACCGGCCGGTGGCGTCGGGGTCCCGCGACTCGGGCACGTAGCGGACCGCCAGGGCCAGGACCATGGCGGCCACCGGCAGGTTGACCAGGAAGACCCACCGCCAGCTCGCTGCCTCGACGATCCAGCCGCCGAGGAAGGGGCCGACCGCTCCGGCGACCCCGCCGAGCCCGGACCACGCCCCGATCGCGCGCCCGCGGTCGTCGTGGGCGAACGAGGCCTGGAGGATCGCCAGGCTGCCCGGTGTCAGGAGCGCGCCGCCGACCCCCTGGGCGGCCCGCGCCGCCACCAACGTCCCGATGTCGGGAGCCAGGCCGCAGACCGCCGAGGCGACGGCGAACAGCACCGTTCCCGCGACGAAGACCCGGCGTCGTCCGAGGCGGTCGCCGAGCGCTCCGCCCAGCAGCACCAGGGCGGCCAGCGTCAGCGTGTAGCCGTTGACGACCCAGGTGAGCCCCGCCGTGCCGGCGTCGAGCGCGCGGCCGATGCGGGGCAGCGCGATGTTGACGACCGTGGCGTCGACGAAGCTCAGCGACGAGCCGAGGACGGTGGCGGTGAGCACCAGCCGGGCCCGTGGTGTGCCCCAGACCAGGGGAGCGGCGGTCGTCACCCGTGCACGGTAGGGCGGTGGTGCGCCCGGCGACACCCTCGCGGTCGTCAGCGGACGAAGGCGGTGGTGCTCTCGTGCGGGTCGGCGCCGGCCTCGATCCGCCCGCCGGGCCGGGTCCGGACGATGCCGACGCCGCCCATGACGTGGTCCCAGCGGTCGACCTTCCGGACCGTGTAGCCGCGCTCCTCGAGGTCGGCGTGGAGGGCGTCGTACAGCTCGCCCTCGAGCTCGACGGTGCGCGGCTCGATCTCGTGCGGGGCGAACGAGCTCGGGAAGTTCAGCGAGCGGAACCGGGGTGCCTCCACCGCCTCCTGGGGGTTCATGCCGAAGACGAGGATGTCGAGCAGCACCTGCACGTTGGTCTGCGCCTGCACGTCGCCGCCCGGGGTGCCCATCGAGATCCAGCCGCCGTCCTTCTCCTCGACCATGACGGCGTGCGGCGTGATCCGCGGCCGCTTGCCCGGCTCGAGCGCGGCCGGGCTGTCGGCGTCGAGACGAAACTGCGTCATCCGGTTGCCGAGGTTGAGCCCGGTGCCCGGGACCATAGGCGTCAGCGGGAAGTCGCTCGGGGTGAGCGTCACCGAGTTGCCGTCGGCGTCGACGACGGCGAGGTGCGTGGTGTCCTTGCCGACCAGGGGGTCCGGGTCCTGGGTGCCCACCTCACCCGCGTCGGGCATCCCGTCGTACGCCTCGTCACCCATCTCCAGGCGCCGTTGCTGCGCGTGCTCGTCGGACAGCAGCTGCTCGACCGGTACGTCGACGAACTCCTCGTCCCCGACGTACTGCTCACGGTCGGCCATCGCCAGGTCGATCGCCTGGAGCACGGTGTGGACGTACTGCGCGGAGTCGCGGCCCATCGCCTCGAGGTCGACGTCCTCCAGGATCTTGAGGACCATGGGCACGACGATCCCCTGGCTCCACGTGCGGTTGGTGAGGATGCGGTGGCCGCGGAAGGTGCCGACGACCGGCTCCTCCCAGCCGCCTTCGTAGGTGGCGAGGTCCTCGGCGGTGAAGAGGCCGTCCTCCTCCTCGTGCAGCGTGAGGATCTGCTCGGCGATCGGCCCCTCGTAGAAGTAGTCGCGGACTGCCTCCAGCCCGGCCTCGCGGCCGCCACCGTCGGCAAGCGCCTCGGCCTCGGCAGCCGCGAGCCGTTCGAAGGTCTCGGCGAGGTCGGGCCGCTTGAACCGGTCGCCGACGTGGATCGGGCGCCACCACTCGCCCTTCGTGTAGACCTTCGCGTTCTCCGGGAGGACGAACTGGAACCCGATCCGTTCCACGAGCGAGAAGTCCAGGTTGGAGGCCATCACCGCGTGGACCGGGAAGCCGTCACGCGCGAGGTCGATCGCCGGTTGCGCCAGCTCGCCGAAGGTCATCGTGCCGCGGTCGGCGAGGAGGGAGACGAGCACGTCCGGGGACGCCGGCAGGAGCTGCGCCCAGATGTCGCGCTCGGGGACGGTCTCCCACCCGCGGTCCCGGAACTTCTCGAGCGTCGCGCCCGCGGGTGCGGTCCCCGCTCCGGTGTAGCTGCGCACCTCACCGGTGCGGCCGTCGCGGTGGAGCAGGGGAGCGACCCCGGGGAAGCTCGCCGCCTCGCCGAACGTCACGTTGAGCGCCAGCAGGCCGGCGACGGCGGCGTCGGCGGCGTTGCCGCCGCGCTCGAGGACGTCCCGCATCGCCTCGGCAGCCCAGGGTGTGCCGGCCACCACGGCGTAGTCGCGGCCGGTGGCGAGCGGGCGGCTCTCGCCCTTGGGGCTGTCGAAGTCCATGGGGTCGCGAGGCCCCTTCGGCAGCGCCCAGTAGACGCAGCCGAGGAGCACCACCACGACGAGCAGCCCGACCCCGAGGCGGCGGGCCCACCGTCGCCACCCCGACCGCTTCGGGCTGTCGTCGGCTGACCGGCGTCGTCGCACCCCTGCTCCTCCCGTGACGGTTGAGGGCGCAACTGTGGCACGTGGCGCCGAGGGTCCCGTGCAGGACACCCGGGGCTGTCGGTGGGGGGTACTAGCGTGCACGGCAAGGAGAGGACGGGGTGCCGATGAGACTGGTCGACGGACGGATCTGCTGGAGCCCCAGCGACCTGACCGCCGCCGCGACGTGCGAGTTCTCCGTGCTCCGCGCGCTCGACGAGCTGCTCGGCCGGGGGTGTGCACGACCGGACGACGTCGACCCGCTTCGCGTGCAGGTCGCCCGCGTCGGTGACCTCCACGAGCGCGAGGTGCGCGAGCAGCTCGAGAGCGGGGCTGCCCGGTTCGTCGAGCTCCCGCGGCCCACCGGCTGGTCGGCGGACGAGCTCGCCGCCATGCACCAGCGGACCCTGACGGCGCTGCGCAGCGGGGCCGACGTCGTCTACCAGGCAGGGTTCTTCGACGGCGAGCTCGTCGGCTTCGCCGACTTCCTCGTCTCCACCGACGAGGGGTGGGTGGTCAGCGACGCCAAGCTCGCCCGCCAGGCCCGGCCCACGGCGCTGCTGCAGCTCGGCGCCTACGCCGACCAGGTCGCGGCGGCCGGACTCCCTCTGGCGCGGGTGGCGCGGTTGCTGCTCGGCGACGGCAGCGAGGACGTGTTCCCGCTCGTCGACGTGTTGCCGGTGTTCCGCGAGCGGCGGGCCCGGTTGCGGTCCCTCCTCGACGCGCACCGCGACGCGGGGCCGGTGGAGTGGGGCGCGCCCGGCCACCTCGCCTGCGGACGGTGCGCGGACTGCCAGCACGCGGTGGAGGAGCACCGCGACCTGCTGCTCGTGGCAGGGATGCGGATGTCGCAGCGCACCCTCCTGCGGGACGCCGGCGTGACCACGCTCGACGGCCTGGTGGCGATGGAGGAGCCGCCCGAGGGGATGGTGCGGGCGACCTTCGACAAGCTCGTTGCGCAGGCGCGGCTGCAGGCCCGGCAGCTCGCCGCGACGGCCCCGGGCGAGGAGCCGGTCGTGCTCCACGAGCTCGTCGACGGCGGAGCGGCGCTGGCGCGGCTCCCGGAACCGTCTGAGGGCGACATCTTCTTCGACTTCGAGGGCGACCCGCTCTACCGGGAGGCGGATCCGGCGGTCTGGGGGCTGGAGTACCTCTGGGGCGTCATCGAGGCGCCGGTCGACGGGAGGCCGCCCGAGTTCGTCCGCTGGTGGGCCCACGACCGGCGGGAAGAGCGCAAGGCGTTCGTCGAGTTCATGGAGTACGTCGCCGAGCGGCGGGCGAAGCACCCGGGGATGCACGTCTACCACTACGCCCCCTACGAGACCGCGGCCCTGAAGCGGTTGGCCGGCCGCTACGCGACCAAGCAGTCCGAGCTCGACGAGCTGCTGCGGTCGGCGGTGTTCGTGGACCTGTACTCCGTGGTGCGCTCCTCGGTGCGGGTCTCGCAACCGTCGTACAGCATCAAGAAGCTGGAGCCGCTGTACATGGGCGCGGAGACGCGTGCCGGGATGGCGGTGGCAGCCGGTGACGCGTCGGTGGCGGAGTACCACGAGTCGCGGGCGCTCCGGGCCCGCGGCCTCGTCGCCGAGGCCGACGACAAGCTGGCCGCGCTCGAGAGCTACAACCGCTACGACTGCGTGTCCACGCTCGAGCTGCGCGACTGGCTGGCCCGGCTGGCCGCCGAGCAGGGGATCACGCCGGTTCCCGCTCCGGTCGTCACTGCGCCGGTCCCCGCTGCGGTCCCGGCTGGGCCGTCGGGTGACGACGAGCGGGCCCGCGCCGCCGAGGAACGTGACCGCGTCGTCGCGGCGCTGCGCGCACGCTCCGGGCCGGACGACCGGACGCAGCGCACCGCCGACGAGCAGGTCCACGCGATGCTTGCATCGGCGATCGGCTACCACCGTCGCGAGTCGCTGCCCCACTGGTGGGAGCACTTCAACCGGCTCGCCACCCCCGATCTCGACGACTGGCGGCCGGACCGCGACGTCTACCGGGTCGAGGGCGTCGTGGTCCTGGAGGACTGGCACGTCCCCGAGGGCAGGCAGGTGCTGCACCGCCGGTTGCGGCTCCGCGGGGCGTGGGGACCGGGGAGCACGCCGGGGGAGCGGGCCGGTGTCGTCTACCGCGTCCCGTGCCCGGAGGGCGCGACGGTCCCGGAGAAGTGCGACTACGGCTACTACGGCGACCGGGAGATCGAGGTGTCGGAGGAGGACCAGGACGACGTCGTCCTCACCGAGAAGCTCGCCCGCGGCGCGGAGGGCCACGCCGCCGTGCCGGTCGCGCTGGTGCCGGCGTCGCCGCCCAACGACGCTTCGATCACGGGCGCGATCACGGAGGTGGCACGGCAGGTGCTCGCGTCACCGTCGCTTCCGGAGCACCCGGCGCTCGACGTGCTGCGGAGACGGCCCCCGCGGTTGCGTTCCATGGCTGCCCTGCCGCACACCGGTCATGCGATCAACGACCTCGTCGCGACTCTGCTCGACCTCGACCGGTCGTACGTGCCCGTGCAGGGGCCGCCGGGGACCGGGAAGACCTGGACGGGGTCCAGGGTGGTGAAGGAGCTCGTCGAGCAGCACGGGTGGCGGATCGGCGTGGTGGCGCAGTCGCACGCGGTCGTGGAGAACATGCTTTCCGCGGTCTGCAAGGCGGGCCTCGACCCTTCGAGGATCGGCAAGAAGGGCACGAAGACCGATGGCGCCGTCTGGGTCGAACTCGACGGCAAGCAGGGGCGGACCCACGCGGCGTTCCTGGAGGAGCACGACGGGACCGGGTGCGTGCTGGGCGGGACGGCTTGGACGTTCACCTCCGACAAGTCGGTGGCCAGGGGGTCGCTCGACCTGCTGGTGATCGACGAGGCGGGGCAGTTCGCGCTCGCCAACACGGTGGCGGTCTCCGTCGCGGCGAAGCGGCTCCTGCTCCTCGGCGACCCGCAGCAGCTGCCCCAGGTCAGCAAGGGCACCCACGACGAGCCGGTCTTCGTGTCGGCGCTGCGGTGGGTGATGCACGGGGCGGACACGCTTCCCCAGGAGCTCGGCTACTTCCTCGAGATGACCTGGCGGATGCACCCGGCGCTGTGCGAGAAGGTCTCGACGTTGTCCTACGCCGGCGAGCTGCGCTCCGCACCTGCGACGGCGGCGCGCCGGCTCGAGGGCGTCGCTCCCGGCCTCCGCACCGTGTGCGTGGCGGGTGTCTCCGGCACCTCGGTGGAGTCGGAGGAAGAGGCGCTCGCGGTGGTCGAGGAGGTGCGGTCGCTGGTCGGGAGGAGCTGGCACGACCCGGGGTGCGACCCGGCCGACCGTCCACTTGCCCCGGAGGACGTGCTCGTCGTCGCGCCGTACAACGCGCAGGTGCAGCTGGTCAGGCAACGGCTGCGCGAGGCGGGGTTGCCAGGGGTGCGCGTCGGCACCGTCGACAAGTTCCAGGGTCAGGAGGCTCCGGTCGTGATCGTGTCGATGACCGCGGCTTCTGCGGCCGAGGTGCCGCGGGGGATGGGGTTCCTGCTGAGCCGCAACCGGGTCAACGTGGCGATCTCCCGCGCGCAGTGGCTCGCGGTGCTGGTCCGGTCGAAGGAGCTGACCTCCTACCTGCCCAGGTCGCCGAAGGGAGTGCTCGAGCTGGGGGCCTTCATCGGGCTGAGCGGCGATATCTCGGCGCGATAACCACGTTCTGCCGGAGCGGTGCACTAGCCTCGAACACATGTTCGAGGGAGCCGAGCTCAGCACCGCGCAGCTGGCGGAGGTCGTGGGTGCGCTTGCCCGGCTGGACACCTCCGTCGACGATGCCGAGCGGATCGACCAGATCCGGCTCCTCGAAGAGCTCAAGTCCGCCGCCGCGGCCGCGCAGGCACGGGTGACGACCGCCTTCGTGACCTCCCAGGAGGCGGCCCAGCGCCACGCAGGGGTGCCGGCGAAGGACGTCGGCAAGGGCGTGGTCGCCCAGGTGGCGTTGGCGAAGCGGGAGTCACCGGCACGGACGCGGCGGTACGTCGGCTGGTCGCGCGTGCTGACCAACGAGCTGCCTCGGACCTTCACCGCCCTGAGCGAAGGTCGGATCTCCGAGTGGAGGGCGCAGATCGTCGCCCGGGAGACGGCGTGGCTGAGCCGCGAGCACCGCGAGACGATTGACGAGGAGCTGGCACCCCACCTCGAGGGATGGGGCGACCGACGGATCGAGAGCGAGACGAAGAAGCGTGCCTACCGGCTCGATCCGCACGGCTACCTCGCGCGTTGTCGACGGGCGGAGCAGGACCGGACGGTGACGCTGCGTCCGGCGCCCGACACGATGACTTACCTGACCGGTCTCCTCCCGGTGGCGCAGGGTGTCGCGGTGCTCGCGAGCCTGAAGCGCCATGCGGACTCGGCCCGAGCCCAGGGCGACGAGCGTAGCCGCGGCCAGATCATGGCGGACACCCTCGTGGAGCGGGTCACCGGGCAGTCGTCGGCGGCCGCGGTGCCGGTCGAGGTCAACCTCGTCATGACGGACCAGGCGCTTCTCAACACCGGGGACGCGCGGGACGAGCCGGCCCGGCTGGAGGGGCACGGCACGATCCCTGCGGAGCTGGCTCGGAGGCTGCTCCTGAAGGGCGAGGAGGCAGCCGCAGCGTGGGTGCGCCGGCTCTACCTCCAGGGCGGACAGCTCGTGGCGATGGACTCCCGCCGGCGCGAGTTCGACGGTGGGCTGCGCAAGCTCCTGGTGCTCCGTGACGAGCTCTGCCGGACGCCGTGGTGCGATGCGCCGGTGCGGCACGGCGACCACGTGGTCCCCGTCGAGGAGGGCGGCGCGACGTCGGCGGACAACGGGCAGGGGCTGTGCGAGGCGTGCAACTACGCCAAGCAAGGGTGGGGATGGCGGGCCCGTGCCTCAGGTGGCGCTGGGCGTGAGGTCATCACGACCACGCCCACCGGGCATCGCTACCGGAGCAGACCGCCCGAGCCTCCACGCACCCGAAGACTCGTCCGCGGCGACGTCCAGCTCAGGCAGCTGTTGGTCGAGGTCGCGTGAGTTCTTGGCGCCGGCGCCCTACATGGAGGACCCCGCACGTCATTGACGTGCGGGGCCCCGGTGCTGCAGCCGCTCAGCGGACGGTCACGGCGTCTGGTCCGGCGTGCGCGGGTCCGTCCCGTTGACCATCAGCTCGACGTAGTCGTTCACGCCGTCGTCGTCGGTGTCTGCTTTCTTGGGATCCGTGAACCATTCCTCGACCTCGTCGCCGTCGGACAACCCGTCGCCATCGTTGTCCTTCACGAGCGGTGAAGTTCCGACCAAGTGGACCTCCTGCCCATCCTCGAGGCGATCTGCATCGCTGTCAGCTGAGTGAGGATCGGTTCCCGCTGCAATTTCGGATCCATCTGTCAGGCCGTCGTCGTCGCTATCTACATCCTTCGGATTGGTGTTGTGTAGATCCAACTCGTTGCCGTCAGTCAGCCCATCACCATCTGAGTCGACGTCCTTCGGGTCCGTGCCCAGCTGGACCTCGTGTCCATCGCCGAGCCCGTCACCGTCGGAATCGAACGCCGAGGGATCAGTAGTGCGGTGGAGGACTTCTTCGCGGTCGTCGAGTCCGTCGTCGTCGGAATCGCTCTTGGTGGGGTCCGTGTTGAATGTGTTGAGTTCAGCACCGTCGTTCAGCCCGTCCTCGTCCGTGTCAGCCGCCAAGAGATTGGTGCCCGCGGATACCTCTTCACCATCCGCGACGCGGTCCCCATCCGTGTCAACAAGCAGCGGGTTGCTGTTGTACGTGTGGACTTCGGCGCCGTCGTCAACACCGTCCGAGTCGCTGTCGCGCCGGTTGGGGTCGGTGGCCCGGTCCAGCTCCGCCGAGTCGGACAGACCGTCGTCGTCGCTGTCGGTGTCGGTCGGGACGGTGTGGCGCTCGGTCACCTCGGCCCAGTCGCTGAGGCCGTCGCCGTCGGTGTCCTTCGACAGCGGGTCGGTGCCGTAGTGGTCGACCTCGTCGCCGTCGTCCAGGCCGTCCTCGTCCGTGTCGCGCACGCGGGCGTCGAAGCCCTGCTCGATCTCCGTGAAGTCGTCGATCCCGTCGGCGTCGGAGTCGGTCGCGAGCGGGTCGGTGTCGTGGTCGCGCAGCTCGGCGTGGTCGTCGAGCCCGTCGCCGTCGGAGTCCTTCGACAAGGGGTCGGTGCCGTGCGTAGCGAGCTCTTCCGCGTCACCGAGGCCATCCATGTCGGTGTCCGTCGACGTCGGGTCCGTGCCGTGGTCGTCGACCTCCACGGCGTCGTGGAGGGTGTCGCCGTCGCTGTCGACGTTCGTCGGGCGGGAACCGTGCACATCGACCTCGACGCCGTCGGTCAGCCCGTCGCCGTCGCTGTCCCGCTCGAGCGGGTCGGTGAGGTGCGTCAGCACCTCTGCGCCGTCGCGGAGCCCGTCGCCGTCGCTGTCGGCCCGCTTGGGATCGGTGTCGTGCCGAAGGAGCTCGGCACGGTCGGAGAGCGCGTCGGCGTCGGTGTCGGACTTCGTCGGTGACGTGCCGTGCTGGTGCACCTCCACGCCGTCGCCCAGCCCGTCGCGGTCCGTGTCGACCACCTTCGGCTTGGTGCGCAGGGTGAGGACCTCCAGGCCGTCGCCGAGCCCGTCGAGGTCGCTGTCCGTGCCGAGCGGGTCGGTCCGGTGCTGCTTCAGCTCGCGGCGGTCGGAGAGACCGTCGCCGTCGCTGTCCGCCTTCAGCGGGTTGGTGCGGTGCCGCCGGACCTCACGGCCGTCCCGGAGTCCGTCGCGGTCGGTGTCGGGCTTGCGCGGGTCGGTCCGCTCGCGCAGCACCTCGCGGCCGTCCCACAGCTTGTCGCCGTCGGTGTCGCCGACCCGCGGGTTCGTCCGCCACTTGCGCCGCTCGGCGGCGTCGGACAGGCCGTCGCGGTCGGTGTCCTTCGCCCGCGAAGGCCGGCGCGCCTGGACGGTCCCGGCGGCCCGGTCCGCCGCTGCGGAGGCGACGGCGCGGTGCCACGAGGCTGGAACGGTGGACTGGTGCTCGACCGTTGACGCCGGCGGGAGCAACAGGACGGAGGAGCCGACCGCCATGGCGGACAGCGAGAAGACGGCTCGAAGTGGCCGGGTCATGCGGAAGTACCTTTCAGGGGAAGGGCTCGCTCGCGCGGATCTCGCACAGGGAGCTGGAGCCTCTGACGACGCCCCGCCGGGTGCGGCGGCGCTGGGAGCCCCAATCGACGGAACCGCAACGGTCCTGACGTTCGAGCCGTGTGGCCTTCGCCTCACCCGCGCAGGGAGGCGTCTTCGAGCGGCGTCGAGAGCGCGGCATGCTTGGCCGCATGCGCTTCACCGAGCACGAGCTGACCGCAGCCTTGCACGCCGCCGCCAAGACGGTGCTGGCCTCGCAGCGGAAGGACGTCCGCAAGGGCAAGGTCGACATCGACACCGTGTGGGACGAGATGGACCGCCTGCAACGGTTCCAGCTCCTCGACGGCCTCGGGGGGCAGCTGCTGCCGATCCTCGTCGCACTGCCCGACGTCGACGTGGAGCCGGGCACGCGGCCGACGTTCACCGACGAGCAGATCACGGCGGCCGTCGAGGAGCGGATGGAGGACTCAGGCGGGCGGATGCGTCGCAAGGTCACGGTCGCCGCGCGCGTCGCCCTGGTGAAGGCCGCGTTGGCGCAGCTGCCCCCGCGGAGCGACCCCGACGCGCTCACGGTGCCCGACCACCTCTGAGCTCCGGGCCGTTCCGGCGGTCCGCCGAAAAGTGTCGGCGGTCACCTCTACCGTGGTTCTCACCGGTGGGGGTCTGACGAAGGGGGGCCGGCATGAACGGGGACGACACGCTGGAGGGGAGCACGACCGCGGGATGGCGGCAGTTCCGCGCGAGGCTCGCGGACCACGTCGCCGCGATGGACGACGACGACCTGTTGTTGATCGAGGTCGAGTGGCAGGACGACCAGGAGGACGGCGCCGCACCCTACGTCCAGCTCTGCGGCTGGGGCGACGACCAGGTGCGGCTCGAGGCGGTGAGCAACCACTACCTCGCGCCCGCGGTGAGGCTGGACGACGAGGGCGAGGCGACCTTGCTGGCGCTCGGCTACGAGGCGCCCAGCCACGGTCCGGAGGACGGTCCGGACGGAGGCTCGGCCAACTTCTACGTCGACCTCGACCGCGGTTGCGCGGACCGGGCGGCGGAGATGGCGGTCCGTGCCCTGCGGGACGTGTACGGCGTCGTGCACCCCGCGTTCCTCGACGTCGGCGCCCTGACGCTCCCCGAGCCGGAGGTCACCGAGCCGGGAGAGGAAGGCGAGGGGCCGGAGGTGGCGTACCCCGGGGGCCGTGACCACCTGCAGTCGTTGGTCGACGCGGCGCTGGTGCCGTTCCTCGGCCACTCGCCGGAGCACGACGAGGACGGGGACATCCCCGTCGTCCTGGACAGCACGGTCGTGTTCGTCCGGGTCCTCGACGAGGTGCCCGTGGTGCGGATGTTCGCCCTCGTCGTGCGCGACGTCGAGCACCCCGAGCGGGCCGCGTTCGAGGTCGGAGTGCTCAACCGCGACACCCGGCTGGTCAAGTTCGTGTGGACCGGCCAGAGCGTGATGGCTTCCGTCGAGCTGCCTGCATGGCCGTTCGTCGGTGACCAGCTGCGGTCGGCGCTCGCGATGACCATCGGGGTGCTCGACCAGGTGGCCCCGGACCTGGCGGTGCGGCTCGGTGGCCGGACGGTGATCGAGGCGAGCCCCGAGGTCGGTGCGGCACCGGCGGAGGACCCGGAGCCCGAGCGGTCCAGCCCCTACGTGGCCGTCCTGCGGGTCCTCCACGAGCTCGACACGGAGTCCCCGGGCGAGGTCGACCCGGTGCTCGCCGCCGGTCTCTGCGAGGACGACCGCGACCTCATCCTCGAGGTGCTGTCCCGCGCGACCGACCGGGAGGCATCCTGGCGCGTCGGGCTGGAAAACGCCCTCGACGAGGGTGACGACGACGAGGCCGAGCTCTGCGCGGAGGAGCTGGAGCGCGCGGTGCGGCTCATCGCGTTGCTGCGCGCGGCCCTGCGCCGCACCGTCGAGCGGCAGGTCGAGGCGACGCGGGCGGCGCAGCACGAGCGGAGCCGGCGGCGGGGACGTCGGCGGCGGGTCCCGGACCCGACGCTCGACGAGGTCGACCCCGGCATGTGGGGCTGAGGCCGTGCCGCGCCTCCTCGACGACGAACCGTCCTTCACGACCAACTCCGAGAGGCTCGTCCACGAGCTGCTCCGTGACCAGCTCGGCCCTGACGACCTGCTCGGTGCCGGCATCCGCATCACCCGCCGCGGCCAGGACCGTGAGATCGACATCCTCGTCGGGCTCGCCGGGCACGGCGTCGTCTCGCTCGAGGTGAAGGGCGGCGCGGTATGGCTGGCCGACGGTTCCTGGCACCAGAAGTGGAAGGGCTCCACGAGACGGATCGACCCGGTCGAGCAGGTCCGCCAGGCGACCTACGCCCTCCGCGACTACGTCGACGCCGACACTCGCTGGGAACGCCGCCGGATCCGGTGGACCCACGCCGTCGTGCTCCCGCACACCGACGTGCCCGACGACTTCGCGACGCCGACCTGCGCCCGCGAGGCGGTGTTCGGCCGCGACGACCTGTCGGGCATGGTCAGCGGGCTGCGCCGGCTCGTCGATCAGCAGCGCAACCCCCCGGCCACGGCCGGGGACCTGCTCGACCTCCGCGACGTGCTCGGCGGGCGGTTCCCGCCGCAGGCGGACCGGATCGCAGAGGCGGGGGAGCGCGAGGAGCGCGCCGACCAGCTGACCGAGCAGCAGGGGATGATCCTCGACGCCGTCCGGATGCTCCACCGGGTCGAGGTCCGCGGCGGGGCCGGCAGCGGCAAGACGTGGCTCGCGGTCGAGCAGGCTCGCCGCCTCTCCGCGCGGGGACAGCGGGTGGCGCTGGTCTGCTACTCGCGCGGCCTCGCGGCGTACCTGGAGCGCAGCATCGCCGCGATCCCGAACCGTCGGCACCGCCCCGCCTTCGTCGGCACCTTCCACGCGCTGGGGGAACGGTGGGGCGCGGTGCTCCCGGAGACCACCGACGACAAGGAGGGGTGGGAGGTCCGGCTCCCGGCGGACATGACCGGGCTCGCCGCGCAGCTCCCCGACGGCCAGCGCTACGACGCCGTCGTGGTCGACGAGGCGCAGGACTTCTCCGACACCTGGTGGCCGGCCCTGCTCGGCGCGCTCCGGAGCGAGGAGGAGTCCGGCGTCTACGTGTTCTCCGACGAGAGCCAGCGCGTCTTCGCCCGGTACGGCGGTCCGCCGCTGGCCCTGCTACCGCTGATGCTCGACACCAACCTGCGCAACACCCGGCAGATCGGCGAGACGTTCACCGACCTGGCGCCGTTCCGGATGCGGCTCAAGGGCGGCGACGGCCCCGACGTGCGGCTGGTGGAGTGCGCGCCCGGCGAGGCGGTCGACCGGGCGGACGACGTGGTCGACGAGCTCCTCGACCACTGGCGGCCGCAGGACATCGCGCTGCTGACCACCGGCAGCCGCCATCCGGAGCAGAAGGAGCGGCAGGAGCGGGGGCAGGACCACTACTGGGCGACGTTCTGGGACGACGACCAGGTCTTCTACGGCCACGTGCTCGGGTTCAAGGGGCTCGAGCGCAGGGTCGTGGTCCTCGCGGTCAACGAGAAGGAACGGACCGAGCGCTCGCGTGAGCGGCTCTACGTCGGGCTGAGCCGCGCCCGCGACGAGCTCGTCGTCTGCGGCGACCCGGACTACCTGAAGGAGGTGGCCGGGGCTGCGCTGGTCAGGTCGCTGCGGTGAGGAGGCTGACCGGTGGCGGTCACTCGCAGAGGTCGCAGATCCCCGTCGCGGGCAGCTGGGTGAAGTGCACCGGACACACCGCGAGCGGCTTCGCCTGCTTGCGGGCGGTCGCCTCCTCCGGGGACCGCGATGCGGCACGGCTGAACGCACTCGACGTCGCACGAGCCTTGCGCGGCGCCGCGGAGGAGGTCACGCGCTCCCGGCGGACCGGGGCGCGGCGGGTGACCACCGGCTCGCCGCCGTCCGGTGGGAGGGGTGCGCGGAAGTACCGGTGGCAGTCGAGCCGCTCGTGCGCGGCGTGCTCGTCGGGGTCGTCGACCCGTTCGCCGCGAAGCGCGGTGACCGTGGCGGCGTAGGCCGGGAGGACGCTGCCGCTCGCGTCGATGCAGAGCGCGCCGAGGATCGGCTCGCCGCGGGAGACGCACTCCTCGGCGACCCGGCCCAGGACGTCGCCGAGCCAGTAGCGCGGCTGCTGGTTGGTGTGGATCAGCGACCGCTCCTGCACGTACTCCGCGAGCTCGCTGCTCGACACCGTGGCCCGGTAGGTCCCGGCCGCCTCGAGCAGCCGGCCGCGGGCGGCGAGCGCCCAGGTGGCGATCGAGTGGTCCCGACCCACCGTCGAGGCGGACACGGCGTCAGGCCGCAGCCGCAGCGGCGTGACGACCTCGAAACCCAGCCCGCTGAGCCGCCGGGCCGCGACGTCGCGGCCGCCGGAGAAGTCCGAGGGGCGCAGCGGCGTGCCGGTGGCGTAGCGGTGGGCGACACCGAGGACGGCCTTGGAGTCGTAGTCGCGGCCGTCGTGACGGAGGAGGAAGCCGGTGGCGTCCGGGAACCCGTGCCGCGCGAGGAACGCGCTCCGACCGATCTGGTCGTGCTCCTCGATGGCCTGTAGGACGTGCTCGGGTCGAATCGCGTCGAACTGCGCCATACGTCCACCCTACGGTTCTGCTCGTTTCGACGTGAGCGCGGATCCGCCCTACGGTAGACGCGCAGTTCATCCGCCCGCGACGGAGAAGACAGCATGAAGCGAGCCCGAGCACGCGCCCTGCTGGCCGGCGTCCTCATGACGTCCGGTCCGATGCTGGGTGCTGTCGCGACGGTCGCCCCGGCGCACGCGCAGCCGCCCGTGCTGGCCCCCGACAAGCCTGACCGCCCCGGCGGTTCCGAGGCGCAGGCCCGGCCCGGGAAGCCGGGGAAGCCCGGCAAGCCGGGCAAGGGCGGCAAGAAGAAGGCCAAGCCCGACCGGCAGCCCCCGGGCACCCCGGCGGTCGGGGGCACCTACTCGGGTCCCGGCGGCTACGTCTCGGTCTCGGTGAGCGCCGAGGCCGGCAGCCGCGTCGTGGTCCGCGCCAAGGGCGGCGGCGTGGTCGCCGTCGGCAGCGGCACGGGGGGCTACAGCTCGGTCGGCTGGACCACCTCGACCGGCAACCACGTCTACACGGTCCGCGCCGTCGACGGCGCCGGCAACGCCAGCCGCTCGGCGACGTTCTCCGTGTACGCCGACGCCAACCCTCCGGCGCTGAGGCGTGTCGACACCAAGGCCGGCAACGCGAAGGACACCCGCACCCGCGTCCGGTTCACCACCGACGCGGGCTCGGCGTACCGCATCCTCTCCGGAGGCAAGGTGCTGCAGAAGGGGACCACCGGCACCGCGCGGGTCAACGAGCGCGTCGACCTGCCGAACGGGCGCCACGGCGTCACCGTCGAGGTCCGCGACAAGGTCGGCAACACCCGCACCGCTACCGACTCCGTGCGCGTCGCGGTCAAGGAGCTCGCGGTCCGCGCGGAGCTGGTCAGCGAGCCGACCACCGGCACCCAGGTCCTCGCCGTGGAGGCCACCCCCAACGCACGACGCGCGGTCTTCCGCCTGCCGGGCGAGGACAAGCAGAAGCTCCGGATGCGCTACGGCTCGGGCGACTTCAAGCTGCGGCTTGAGGACGGCACCTACGAGGGCGGCGTCGTGCGGGTGCGCGACAGCCAGGGGCGCGTCGGGCGCGTCGAGGTGCCGGATCTGGTCG
Source organism: Nocardioides caldifontis (assembly GCF_008087345.1). Taxonomy (GTDB): domain Bacteria; phylum Actinomycetota; class Actinomycetes; order Propionibacteriales; family Nocardioidaceae; genus Marmoricola_A; species Marmoricola_A caldifontis. Next base: position 103,645 of record NZ_ML701736.1, read on the forward strand.
TCGACACCACACCCCCCAGCCTGAAGGTCGACACCGACACCGTGGCCGCGTCCCGCGGGTCGCTGGAGATGACCGTGACCGCCGACGAGGGCGACGAGGTCACCTGGCAGCTGCTCGACGACGACGAGGTCGTCGAGGAGGGCTCGTTCACCTCGGACGGCGAGGCCCGGACCGTCGAGGAGGACGTCGAGGCCGGTGCCTTCCGGCTCGCCGTCAGCGCCACCGACGGGTTCGAGCGGACCACCACCGACGTGACCACCACCCGGATCGGCGCCGACGCGACGCCGTACGGGGTGATCGCACTGGTCGTGCTGGGTCTGCTCGCGCTGGTCGGTGGGATCGTCGCGGCCGTGCTCCGGGTGCGCACCCACCCCCCGGTGTGGGCGCAGCGGCTCGGCAGGCGGCTCTCCGCGACCACCGAGACCGTCACCTCCAAGGCGAAGGCCGTCGCCTCGATCCCGCAGCAGCGGCGTGCTCTGGAGCTCGAGGAGGAGGAGTGGTACCGCCGCGACGAGGAGCTCGTCACCCTCCTCGCCGCCGCGACCGGCGAGGCCGCCCCCGGCGGCGAGATCGAGCTCCCCGAGGTCGGGCCGCTCCCGCACGAGCAGGTGCTCTACACCGCCCCGGCACGGCTCTTCGAGCACGGTGAGGGGCCCGAGTCGGTGGTGACGGTCGACGGCGAGCTCGTCGTGACGACGATGCGCATCGCGTTCGTCGGCGGCGGCGAGCAGCGCGACTGGTGGCGGGCGCTGGTGGAGGAGCTCCGCCACGACGGTGACGACCTGACCGTGGTCAAGCGGTGGCACGACGACGCGTGGACCGGGTTCGAGTACGCCGACCCCGAGCTGACGCGGCTCTACCTCGACCTCACCGTTGCCGAGCGCCACGGCGCCAAGGAGCACTTCGTCGAGCGAGTGCAGCGGCTCGTGGACGAGCACCGGGCCGGGCGTCCGGAGGCGCCCCGCACGCAGGTGCCCGCCGACGCCTGAGGCGTCACCCGACTACCGACAGGTGGACCTTCGCGTCCTGGAGCCGGACCGCGCCCGGGAGCCGGCTTCCCATGACGAGGAACGTGTCGCTGATCGGGCTGACCATCAGGAACAGCCGCTGGTGCTCCGGCACGTCCACGGCCACCGCGGGCAGCTCGATGCGGCGCTGGACGCGGGAGACCGGCTTCGGCTCGTTGAGCGGCATCACGTTGTTCTGCACCAGCGTCGCGTCCAGCGGGCTCCGGCCGATGGCGAGCCCGAGGAAGGCACGGCTGTCGGGCAGCAGGGTACTCACCTTCGCCGAGAGGTACGCCGACCCGGCGATCCGCAGGGGGCCCTTCGCGACCTCCACGGCGATCGGCAGCCCGACGCCCGTCGACGTGGCCACGTCGCGCACCGGGAACGCGGTGTCCGGGGCGACCGAGCGCACCGTCGTGCAGGTGCTGTAGCGGGTCGCGAGATGCACCTTGCCGTAGCCGCGCAACTCCCAGTCACGGCCCTTGAGCACCTCGTCGAAGAACTTCAGGGACAGCGCCGTGAAGTCGCCGCCACCCAGCCGCTCGCTGCACGGGTCGGAGGTGACCTCGACGCCACGGGGGAGCAGGGTCGGCAGCACGTGGCCACCGTTGTAGCCGACGAGCATGCTCCGCTTCCGGGCCCGCGGCGTGAGCGCCGTACGCCAGTTGGTCAGCCCCTGCTGGAGGTTGAACAGCGAGTCGGTGGTGCCCTGGCCGAAGAGGACCGGGATGTCGAGGCGGCGGCCGTCGCGGACGTGCCACGACGGCCCGTTGCGGTCGAAGAAGGTCTCCATGTCCTCGCCGAGCGGGAAGCGGCCGTCCGGCCAGTAACCCGTGGCCGCCCCTTCGACGAGCGCCTTGTAGACGTTGGCCGGCAACGCGTCGAACGGCAGCGACGCGGCGCTGAGTGCCAGCGCCCACTCGGTGCGGACCACGCCCTCCGGCGCGAGGCTGTCGTTGAGGTCGTTCCAGGTGATCTCGGGGGCGAGCGCGTCGAACACCGGCTTGCCGCGCGTGCGGAGCTCCTCGAACGCGCCGAGGAGCTGGTAGCCGCCGCCGTAGCTGCCGCCGACCGCACCCATCCGCGGGTCGCCCGGTCCGTCCTGGCGCACCCAGCGCAGCTTGCCGACGACGCCGACGAGCGCGCGGACGTCGTGGCCCTCGACCGCCGGGTTCTCGACGTGGGCGTGGCCGCCGCTCTCGCCCCAGCCGCGCTGGTCGTAGGAGAGCACGCCGTAGCCGGCGTCGAGGTACCGCTGCACGTCGGCCACCTTCGTCGCCCGTGACCCGCCCCAGCCGTGGCTGTGCATCAGCAGCGGGACCGGGGCACGTCGGCTGGCGCCGGCGGGCTTGAAGACCGTGTAGCAGATCTCGACGGGCCTGGAGGTGCCAGGATCGGGGACGCTGGTCAGGCACCCGTCGCGCTGGGTGTGTCCGGGGCCGGGGAGGGGCGGCGCCGCCTCCGCGGTGCTGCCGGGTACGACCTGGGTGGCGGCGAGGGTGGCCAGGGCGGCGAGCCCGGCGGCCAGCGTGGTGCGCAGCGGCATGCCTCCCCAACGGCCGACCTGCGCGGCCGGTTACGAAGCGGCCCCTGGGTGGCCATGGTCACCGAGTGACCAATGAGGCGATTTACGCAACTTCATCCGTTTCCTGCCGATACCGTGTGCAGACGGTCGTACGCGAGGAGAAGGCAGTCGGGATGAAGGGTCGCAAGCGCGCCCAGCTGGTCGGTGCGGCGCTCACAGCAGGGATGGTGCTGCTCGGGACGGCCGGTGCGGCCACGCCGGCGTACTCCGCCCCGGACGACTCCACCCGCACACCGTCCACCCCGGGAAAGCAGAAGCCGGGCGACGACAAGGGCGGGAAGCGCGACCAGGACGACTCGTCGACCAAGCCCGGCAAGCCCGAGAAGGAGAAGCCGGAGAAGGACACCGAGGCGCCTGCTGCTCCCCGGCTGGGTGAGGCGACCGTCGCTCCCAAGGGGGCCGTCGAGCTCCCCGTGACCGCCGAGAAGGACGCCAAGGTCGTCGTGCGCGAGGACGGCGGCCGGGTCGTCGGGCGCACCAGGGCCACCGGCTCGCCGCAGGTCCTGAAGTGGCGGACCCGGCACGGCGAGCACGAGTACTCCGTCACCGCGACCGACAAGGCCAAGAACGAGAGCGACGCTGCCACCGTCACCGTCGACGTCGACGCGCGAGCCCCGAAGATCCGCCGGTTCGAGCTCACCCCCGGCACCGCCGACGACTCGCGCAGCTCCATGCTGCTGCGCACCGAGGGCGGAGCGGCATACCGGCTCCTGGTCGACCGCGAGGTCGTCGACGAAGGCACCACCGAGGACGGTCATCTGGACCAGGTGCTCGACCTGGCCAACGGCCGGCACCCGGTCCGCATCGAGCTCGTCGACGAGGTCGGCAACCGCGCCGTCGAGACCCGACAGCTGGTCGTCCGGATCCCCGAGCTCGAGGTCGACGCCGAGGTGCTGAGCGAGGTCACCGACTCGGTCCAGGTGGTCCGGGTCGAGGCGATGGCGGGCACGACCGCGGTGCTCGCGGTGCCCGGCCAGGCCGACCTGCGGTTCAAGCTGCCCAAGGGCAAGGCCGAGGTCGAGCTGCCGCTCGCGGACGGGACGTACGACGACGCGACCGTGACGGTCACCGACCGCCAGGGGCGCACCGGCACGGTCGAGCTGCCCACCGTCGTCGTCGACACCACGCCGCCCGACCTCTCGGTCTCCGTCGACCGTGCGGTCGCCGCCGAGGGCCGGTTGGACGCCGAGATCACCGCCGACGAGGACACCGTCGTGGACTGGGAGCTCCTCGACGCCGGCCGCGTGGTCGAGTCCGGGAAGTACGTCGCGCTCGGCGGGCCCCAGGCTCTCGAGCGGGACGTCGAGGAGGGCTCCTACGAGCTCGAGGTCACCGCGACCGACACCTTCGACCGTACGACCGTGGACCGCGTGAAGGTGGCCGTCGCCGCCGACCCGATGTCCGCCTCGACGATCGCCCTCCTCGTCCTCGCCGCGCTCGCGGTGGTGGGTGCGGCCGTGGGAGGCACCATCGCCTACCTCCGTCACCGCCGCCGCACGCTGGGCGTGGTCCGCAAGGAGAAGGTGCGCAAGGTCAAGGGACGCAAGGCGAAGGCCCGCGTCGCCGAGATCAGTCGCGAGCAGGAGGTCGCCTTCGCGGAGGCCTCGGAGCTGTGGCGCCGTCGTCACGAGGCGCTGACGACCTTGCTGGACATCGCCAACGGCGCCGCTCCCGTGGTGCCGGTGCTGGAGGGGCTCGAGCCGCTGCCGGACGAGCAGGTGCTCTACATGGTCGGCGCCGACCTGACCGACATGATGGACAGCGACCGGCTCGACGTGACGCTCGGCAGCGCCGACGGCGAGCTCGTCGTCACCACGCACCGCTTCGCGTTCGTCGGCCCCGAGCAGCGCCGCGACTGGTGGCTTCCGCTCGTCGAGCAGCTCCGTCACCGCGACCACCGGCACACCAGCATCAAGCTGCGGGACAGCGACACCCGGTCGTGGCTGGAGTACGACGACCCCGAGGTCACCCGGCTCTACCTCGACTTCGCGATGGCCGGGCAGAACGGCACCCGCACGGCGTACGTCGCCGGGCTGGCCCAGGGGCTCCGGGACCACGAGATGCGTCGTCCCACCCCGCCCGGCCAGCAGCCCGTCCGCGCCTGAAGTCCCTTCTCGCGCTTGGGTCTGGCTCGACGCGGAAGTCGATCTCGCCCTCCGGGCGCAGGGTTACGCCGGGGGCGCACCGCCGGTCGACTCCCGGACCACCAGCTCGAAGCCGACCGTGACGTCACGGGCCGGGTGCGGTGGCTCCTCGACCCGGTGGCGGAGAAGGTCGAGCGCGGTGGTCGCGATACCGGCCTTGTCCGGGGCGACCGTGGTCAGCGAGGGCGTGCTGAACCGCCCGTCCTCGATGTCGTCGAACCCCACGACCGCGACCTCCTCCGGCACCCTGACCCGGCGGACGGCCAGGGTGCGCAGCGCGCCCAGCGCCAGCACGTCGGAGAAGCAGAAGACCGCGTCGGGCGGCTCGGGGAGGTCGAGCAGCCGGTGCATCGCTTCGGCCCCCTCGGTCCGGCCGTAGCTCGCGACCGTCGGCGCGAGCGCGGCGTCGACCGTCATGCCGCGCGCCGCGATCGCCTCCTCGTAGCCGGCCTGCCGCAGCGGTGCCACACCGGACAGGGCCCGCTCCGGCTCCTGGTAGCCGATCGCGGCCACCCGCCGCCTGCCGAGCCCCAGCAGGTGCTCGGTCGCGGCCCGGGCGGCCGCGACGTTGTCGACCGCGACGTGGTCGAGCGCGCCCCGGGTGATCCGCTCGCCGAGGAGCACCATCGGGACGCTGCTCGCCGCGCGCTCCAGCTCCTCGGCCCCGAGCCCGACCGGGCTCAGCAGGAGCCCGTCGATGAGGTGGCCCTTGAGCCCGGCGGCGACCTCGCGCTCGCGGTCGGGGTCGCCGCCGGTCTGGTCCACCAGGACCGTCCAGCCGTGGGTCGCGGCGGCCGCCACCGTGACCCCCGCCAGCTCGGCGAAGTAGGGGATGTCGAGCGCCGGAAGGGCCAGTGCGATCAGTCCGGAGCGCCCCCGCCTGAGCGTGCGGGCCGACAGGTTGGGGCGGTAGCCGAGCTCGTCGAGGGCGGCCTGGACCCGCTCACGGGTTTCGGGGCGGACATGTGGGTACCCGTGGACCACGTTGCTGACCGTCTTGACCGAGACGCCCGCCCGGTCGGCCACGTCCCGGAGCCGAACCGTCATGACATGTCACGGAACCACCTCTTTACAACGTTGTAAAGCACGGGTTAGAAACAACCATGATTGTGGCCGCCGTCACACTTGACCCGACCTTCCGGATCGGGCCGGTGGACCCCCGACTCTTCGGGACCTTCGTCGAGCACATGGGGCGCTGCGTCTACACCGGGGTCTACGAGCCGGAGCACCTCACGGCCGACGCCGACGGCTTCCGCGGCGACGTGGCGGCGCTGGTCCGCGAGATGGGGCCGACCGTCGTGCGCTACCCCGGAGGGAACTTCGTCTCCGGCTACCGGTGGGAGGACGGCATCGGCCCGCGCGACCAGCGACCGGTCCGGCTCGACACCGCCTGGAAGGCGTTCGAGACCAACGCCGTCGGGGTGGACGAGTTCGTCACGTGGAGCCGCGGCGTGGGCATGGAGCCGGTGATGGCGGTCAACCTCGGCACCCGCGGGGTGCAGGAGGCGCTCGACCTGCTCGAGTACACCAACATGCCGGGCGGCACCGCGTGGTCCGACCTGCGCCGCCGGCACGGCCACGCCGCCCCGCACGGGGTCAAGGTCTGGTGCCTCGGCAACGAGCTCGACGGCCCGTGGCAGATCGGCCACAAGACCCCGGAGGAGTACGCGCGGCTGGCCGCCGAGACCGCCCGTGGCATGCGGATGGTCGACCCGACGATCGAGCTGGTGGCCTGCGGGAGCTCGCACAGCCAGATGCCGACCTTCGCGGCGTGGGAGGCCACGGTCCTCGAGCACTGCTACGACCTCGTCGACTACGTCTCGCTGCACTCCACTACGACCCGCTCGACAAGGAGCCCGCGACGTTCCTCGCCAGCTCCACCGACCTCGACCGGGCGATCGACGGCATCGTGGCCACCGCCGACCACGTGGGCGCGAAGCTCAAGTCCCGCAAGAAGATCCACCTCTCGGTCGACGAGTGGAACGTCTGGTACCAGTCGCGCTTCTCCAGCCAGGACGACCTGAGGTACGGCGACCCCCGCGGCCTCATCGAGGACGTGTACGACGTCACCGACGCCGTCGTCGTGGGCTCCCTCCTCATCACCCTGCTCCGCCACGCCGACCGGGTCCGCATCGGTTGTCAGGCCCAGCTGGTCAACGTGATCGCCCCGATCATGACGCGCGCCGGCGGCGGTGCCTGGCGGCAGACGATCTTCCACCCGTTCGCCCAGGCCGCCCGCCACGCACGCGGCACCGTGCTCCACCTGACCCCCTCCGTCGAGGGGTACGACGACGCGGTGCACGGCCACGTGCCGTGGGTGGAGGCGACCGCGACCCACGACGAGGGGTCGGGAGAGGTGACCGTGCTCTGCGTCAACCGCAACCTCGACGAGCCCGTCGAGCTCCGCGCCGTGACCCGGGCCCTCGGCGGCTGCACGGTCGTCGAGGCGACCACCCTGACCGACGCGGACACCACGGCGTGCAACACCGAGGAGCAGCCGGACCGCGTCGTACCGCGACCCCTCACCGACGTGACCGTCGAGGACGGCGTGCTCAAGGCGCTGCTCCCGCCGGTCTCCTGGACCGTCCTCCGCCTCTCCACCGGACCGCAACCGACCAGCACCTCCAGCAGCACCTCGACCACACAGGAGTGATCCGCCATGGCACGCACCACCAGCTCCCGGTTCCTCACACCCGGCCTCAGCCGCCGGGGGTTCCTCCTCGCGGGCGGCAGTGCCGCCTTCCTGACCGCCTGCGGGGGCGGTGAGGGCGTCGGCGGGAACCGTGAGACCGCCGGGAACTTCACGGGGGAGTACGAGGGTCCCGCGGTGACACTCGACTACTGGAACGGCTTCACCGGTGGTGACGGCCCGACCATGCAGGCGATGTTGAAGGCGTTCAACGACAGCCAGGAGAACATCACCGTCAAGAACAACACGATGGAGTGGGCCGACTTCTACCAGCGGCTCCCTGCCGCGGCGAACGCCGGTCGCGGTCCCCACGTGGGGGTGATGCACCTCGACCAGCTCGCCACCAACGCGGCGCGCCAGGTCATCGTGCCGCTCGACGACGTCGCGGACGAGATCGGGCTCGAGGAGTCCGACTTCATCTCGGCCGTCTGGGGGCCCGGGATCTACAACGACCAGCGCTACGGCATCCCGCTGGACGTGCACTCGTTGGCGATGTACTACAACGAGGAGCACTTCGAGAAAGCCGGCATCACCGAGCCGCCCACCGACGCCGCATCCCTCGAGGACGCGATCAAGGCGCTCCAGGAGGCGGGGTACAAGACGCCGTTCTGGATGCCGGGTCAGTGGCCGGCGCACCTGATGTTCTTCAGCCTGCTGTGGCAGAACGGGGGCGAGCCCTACAACGAGGACGGGTCGGAGGCGCTCTTCGGCTCCGAGGAGGGCATCGCGGCGATGACCTGGATGCGCGAGCAGGTCGACAAGGGGTACAGCCCGCCGAACGTCGACCGCGACGCGCAGTACCTCGCCTTCAAGAACGGCCAGAACTCCATCACCTGGGACGGGATCTGGCAGATCAACGACCTCAACGCCGCCGGCATGGCCTACGGCATCGCACCGATCCCGACGATCGGCGACCAGGAGGCGGTGTGGGCGAACAGCCACCACCTCTTCATGACCTCGCAGGCCGCCGACGACGAGGACCTGTCGAACGCGTCGAAGATGTTCATCAGCGAGATCAGCCAGCAGTCCGGCGAGTGGGCCAAGGCCGCGATGATCCCGGCCCGCAACTCCGCGCGTGAGGACGCCTCGTTCACCGACTCGCCCCAGGCGGCGCTGGTGGACCAGCTCGAGCTGTTCCACTTCCTGCCCTCGATCCCGGGCGTGGCCGACACCATCGCGCAGACGGTCGAGGTCGCGGTCAACGAGATCGTGCTCGGCAAGGCGACGCCGGAGGAGGCGCTGACGCAGCAGCAGTCCAACGCCACCGAGCTCCTGAAGCAGAACCAGGAGAAGTACGGAGGCTGAGGGTGACCACACTGGGAACGCAGGCGACGCCTGCCGTGGCGAGCGGGGTGGAGGTGGCCCCGCCGTCGCGCCGCCGCAACGACAAGGTCGCCTGGCTGTTCCTGGCGCCCTACCTCGTCCTGTTCGGCGCGTTCGTGCTGCTCCCGATCGGGCTCGGCGTCTGGATCAGCCTCCACGCCTGGGACTTCACGCTCCCCGGCAAGCCTTTCGTCGGGCTCGACAATTACAAGGACCTGGTGACCCCGGGCTCCATCGCGTTCGACCCGTTCTGGAACGCCATGCAGGCCACCGGGATCTTCACGGTGCTCAGCGTGCCGCTGCTGATCGTGGTGCCGCTGGCCGTGGCGCTGGTTATGAACCAGAGGTTCCGGGGTCGCAACCTCTTCCGTGCGGTGTTCTTCGCGCCGTACGTCCTCGGCGTCGCGGTGGTCGGCGTGATGTGGCGGTTCCTCCTCGACGCGAACATCGGCGTGGTCAATTACCTGCTCGGGGTGGTGGGGCTCCCCGACGACACGGCCTGGCTCAGCTCGCTCCCGGCGGCCTGGGTCACGCTCGTCGGGGTCACCGTGTGGTGGACGCTCGGCTTCAACGCCGTGATCTTCCTCGCCGGCCTTCAGGACGTCCCCAAGGAGCTGTACGACGCCGCCCACGTGGACGGCGCCGGCGCCTGGTCCCGGTTCCGCCACGTGACGCTGCCGGGGCTCCGGCCGGTGATGGTGTTCGTGCTGCTGACGACGATCATCGCGTCGGCCAACATGTTCGGTCAGTCGTTCATCATGACCCGCGGCCAGCCGGGCCAGGAGACCAGGACGGCGATCTACTACATCGCCGAGACCGGGCTGCAGAACTTCCAGATGGGGTCGGCGGCCGCGGCCAGCTGGGTGCTCACGCTGATCCTGATGGTGACGTCGTTGCTGCTGTTCGCGTTGCTGCGCGAGCGCGGGGGGAGGGCCCGGTCGTGAAGACGGTCCGCTACACGGTGCTGTCGGTGCTGGCGCTGCTCTTCGTCAGCCCGCTGCTGTTCATGATCTCGACGTCCTTCAAGTCGCGGACCGAGTCGGCCAGGACCCCACCCACGTGGATCCCGGAGCAGTTCACCGTCGGGGCCTACGAGACGGTGCTCAACGCCGCGGACACCCCGGTGCTGCGCTGGTTCCTCAACTCCATGGTGGCGGCGACGGCGAACTCCGCGATCGTCGTGGTCACCTCGGCGCTGGCGGCGTACGCCCTGGCCCGCATGGAGTTCCGCGGCCAGAAGGTGGTCTTCGGGCTGATCATCGCGACGCTCTTCGTGCCGCCGGTGATCCTGGTGATCCCCAACTACGAGATCGTCGGCCGGCTCTACTGGCTGGACACGCTCACCGCGGTGATCATCCCGACGGCGGCGAACGCGTTCGGCGTCTTCTTCCTGCGCCAGTTCTTCATCTCGCTCCCCAAGGAGCTGGAGGAGTCGGCGTCCCTCGACGGCGCGAACATCTTCCAGACGTTCTGGAGGATCGTCCTGCCACTGTCGAGGCCGGCGCTCGCGACCCTCGCCCTGCTGGCGTTCCTCACCAACTGGAACGACTTCCTGTGGCCGGTCTACGTCCTGTTCGACCCGGAGATGCAGACGTTGCAGGCCGGGCTGAGCACGCTGCAGTCGGCGAACAGCGTCCGCTACGACCTGCTGATGGCAGGCGCGGTCGTCGCCAGCGTGCCGGTGCTGCTGCTCTACGTCTTCGCGCAGCGGTTCGTGATCGAGGGCGTGTCGCGCTCGGGGATCAAGGGGTGACCGGTGCGCCACCCCGCCTCACCCGACGCTTCCTGCTCGCTGCCGCCCTAGGCGGCACCACCGCCGGCTGCTGGTCCGACGAGCCGCCGGGCCCCGACCCCGCCCCGTCCAACCCGTCCAACCCGTCCAACCCGTCAGAGGAGGCCGCGATCTTCGAGCTGTCGTTCACCACCGAGAGCCGCTACCGCCCCTTCGCGCTGGTCGGCACGGAGGCCGGCCGTGCCACCGCCGCCGCACCCGGGGTGCAGCGGTCCGAGGACGGCCCGGTGGCGCCGTTCTGCGCGGTCGAGGCGGGCGTGTCGGGCTCCGACCGGCCGGCCGGCCGGGTCGTGCTCGGGCTGGTCGGGGACCAGGAGCACGTCGTCGCGTTCCACGACCCCGAGGCCCGCCGGGTCGGGATCGAGGTGCGCGCCGGAGGGCGGACCCGCGTCGTGCGGCGCAAGAAGGTCGACCTGCCGGCGGCGTACCGCCTCGCCTTCGCGCTCTGCGAGAACCAGGTGACCGTGCTGGTCGACACCGGCGACGGCTGGCGGCCCGTCGTGACCGAGCGCGACCGGGTGCGTGCCCGCACCGACCTGCGCCGGCCGGAGACCCTCGAGGGGATGCGGTACGGCTACGGCACCACCGAGGAGGGCGCCGGCCGGCTCGAGGACGTGCGGTGGGGGCTCTTCGGGATGACCGGGCTGCGCGACCAGCACCTGGTGCAGCACGCCGACGGGACGCCGTACGTCCAGGACGGCAAGGCGTACTTCACCGCCACCTGCGCGGGGCTCGGCTTCTTCCAGCAGGCGCACTGCGGCGTCTTCTCGCTCGACCTCGCAGGCCCCGAGCGGCTCGAGCACGTGGGGCAGCTGTTCTTCCACCGCGACGGGCTGCTGCTGGGCGACCACGCCGGTCAGCTGGTCCGTGACGGCGACCGGTGGCTGGTGGCGATGAGCTCCTGGGGCGACTTCGACTTCGACGGCGTGCACGTGCGGCACACCGAGTCCACCGAGGACCTGCTCCACGGGGTGCACGTCCTCGGGTCCACGCCGACCGCACTGCCGACATCGGTCAGCTCGTGGGACCCCGGCATCACCAGGATCGACGGGCGGTGGCACGTCAGCTTCGTCGAGAGCCCGTCGCAGGACCCCTTCGACTTCCACCCCGCGCTCGCGGTCGGAGGCGACGGCCCGGAGTGGCACGAGCGGCTCGAGCTCGTCGGGGCCGACACGTCGCTGCACCAGTGCGAGGGGCCGATCCTCGCGCAGGTGCAAGGTGAGTGGTGGTTCCTGGCAAGCGACGGCGACGCCCGCCACTACCCTGTGTACGACCTGCGGATGCGCCGGGTGGGCCGGCTCGACGCGCCGTACGGCACCAACATCCCGCACCCCCAGCTCGTCCCGCTCGAGGACGGCGACCACCTGCTCGTCACCTTCGACGGCACGCAGTTCACCGAGAAGGTCATGGGGTACGGCGGCCACGGCGACGTGATCGTCATGCGGAGCAAGGACTGACGGGAGCCACGATGCCCACCTCGATGAGCAGTGCCGTGCACGACGACGTCGAGAGGGCGCGCCGGGAGCTCCACGACGCCGGGATCAGCGCGCTCCGCGGCGCGTTCACGCCCGAGTGGGTGGCGCAGCTGCGTGAGGACGTCGACACCGCCTTCGAGGAGGCCCGGAGCCGCGAGGGCGGTGCCGTCGGCCGAGGCCCGCAACGGTGGTACGTCGAGCTCCACCCCCAGGCCCTGCGGGGATTCGTGGAGCTGGTGGACCACCCGTGGGTCCGCGGCGTCTGCGAGGCCGTCCTCGGACCGGACTACCAGGTCGTGGAGATCGGCTTCGACACCCCGTTCCCGGGGGCGGAGCACCAGCCGTGGCACCGCGACTTCCCGAGCCCGCGTGAGACCCGCGAAGAGCGCCGGCTGACGTCGCTCGCGTTCAACATCACCACGGTGTCGACGACCGACGAGATGGGGCCGTTCGAGATCGCGCCCGGCACGCAGTGGGACCCGGGCGACGACTTCGACCACGGCATGTTCCCGCCCCGGTCGCGCTACCCCGACTTCGAAGCCGTGGCGGAGCGGAAGTACCCGAAGGTCGGCGACATCTCGGTCCGCTCCGCGTTGACCGTCCACCGCGGCACCCCGAACCGGTCGGACGTAGCCCGTCCGGTGGTCGTGCTCGGGGTCGACGCGCCGGGCGCCGGCAACCACGAGCACCACGACCCGGCGGTCACGCGGGACTACTGGGACGCGCTTCCCGAACGGGTCCGGCGGCACCTCTGCGTCGCGGTCGTCGACGAGCTCACGCCGATCACGCAGAAGCACACGATCGAGGGGCTGGTGATGGGGGAGGGCTGAGCGGTCGCACTCACCGGGCCAGCGCCCACACCCGCACGTGGTCGAAGAACGCGGGTGCGTCCATTGGATCCTCGGCACCCATGGAGACCAGCCCGATCCGCAGCCGGTCGCCGGCGAGCCGGTCGTGGCGCCAGGTGCCGCCGCGCACCCAGCGGACGCCGTCCTGGCTGGTGTAGGCCGTCAGCAGCACCCGCCCGCGGCGGCTCTGCTTCACGACCCGCAGCCACGTCTCGTCGCCCGGGGCACCGACCACCGTGTTGCCGTAGCGGGTCAGCCCGCGCGGGACCGCCTTGGCCCACTCGGTCTGCCGGGTCTCGAAGATCGACACGTGCACGAGCTTTGCGTAGCGCTGGGGGCCGGCGTAGAGCACGAGCCCTGCCTGCGCGAAGTTCTGGCAGCACCCCTCGGGCGGCACCTCGAGGGCGACCTGGGTCTCCACGACGAAGTCCCGGCGGGGAGCCGGGCGGGTCAGGACCGACGCCAGGCTCTCGCTGTCCGCGTGCAGGTCCGCGGTCTGCACGTCGAGGCGGAACCGGCCGCCGGACACCTCGTGGGTCGCCGGGTCATCGGGCTCGCGCACCCACGACCACGCGTCGGAGAGCGCGCTGCCGTCGAAGGCGTCACCGAAGGCAGGCAGCTCCGCCCCGAGCCGGTGCGGCTCGACGGGGTCCGCGCGGTAGCGGCTCCGCTCGCGCGGCTGGGCGGCCGGTGCCGGCATGACCGTGTCGGAGGCCCAGCGGCCGGCCCGGACCGACGGCCAGCCGCCGCGCCAGGTCACCGGGTCGAGCAGCACCGGCCGCTTCGTGAACCCGCGCTCGCCCTTGAACCACGGGTCGTCGCGGTCCACCGCGTGGTAGGCGGTCCACCACTGCCCACGCCGGTCCTGGAAGACCGAGTTGTGGCCGAGGCCGACCCAGCGGTTGCCGTTCATGCTCAACACCGGTGTGCCGCCGACCCTGGCGGCCCGCAACGAGTTGCCCTCGCGGTCCACGAACGGCCCCAGTGGGCTGCGCGACCGTCCGGCGAAGACGCTGTAGCCGGTGAGCGGGCCGTTGCAGCAGTTGGTGGCCGAGCCGAAGTAGTAGTACCAGCCCTTGCGCCGCACGACGTGCGACCCCTCGTAGCGGTTGGGGATCGCCACTGCCTGCTGCAGTGCCCGCCTCTCGGCGAGCGTCCGTCCCAGGGTCATCACGCCGGACCGCTGCGGCTCGACCAGCGGCGCTTCCTCCTGACCCGTGGTGATCTGCTGGGCCGCGCCGGTGGTGCGGATGCCCTTGCGGGTCAGTGCCACGCGCTGGCCGAACACCCCGCCGTAGTAGCTGCCGTAGTAGAGCACCGTCCGTCTGCCGACGGACTCGCCGAGCAGGTCGGGGTCGAAGGTCCAGAAGAAGTCGCACCCCGGGCCGTTCTGCCGCGGCGCGACGACCGGCTCCGGCGAGATCCGCCAAGGCCCCGTGGGGGTCCGGCTGGTGGCGACGCCGATCGCGCTGTCACCGTCACAGCCGCCGACCCCGCTGACCGACCGGCGGGTGTTCGTCACCGTGAAGGTCAGGTAGTAGCGCTTCGTGGCCCGGGAGTACGCCAGGTCGGGCGCCCACAGCCCCGCGTCGCGCTCGGCCCAGGAGGGCAGCCGCGGCAGTGCGTCACCGACGTAGCGCCACCGCACGAGGTCCTTGCTGACGAGCATCGGGATCGGGTGGAACGGCGGGCTCCCGGGCCGCGACGTCTCGCGGTCGTTGAGCGGGTCGGTGGTGCAGAGCATGTACCAACGGTCACGGTGCTTCCCACGCCCGCGCAGGACCGAGGGGTCCGCGCAGCTCTCGACCCGGCCGCCGCCTCGCACGACGGGGAGCAGCGGGTTCCGGTAGCGGTCGGCGCCGACCTGGTGCTTCGTCGGCGGCGGCGCCTGCGCCACGACGGCCGCCGAAGGGGCGGTGGTGGGGGCGAGCGCGAGGACGAGGGCGGCGACGACGCCGGCGGTGGTGGCCCGAGCCATCCGGACACTCTCGACCGGTTCGGCGTCCGTGGCAAGAGCATGCCGGTGACCGGCGTACGGACTGGAGGGCACTTGACAGCCGGGGCCGACGGGTCGAGCGTGTCATGCACCGGCTGACTCGGGAGGCCTCATGCGGCGTTCGGGCTCATTTATTGTCGCGACTGCACTTGCGGCCGCCCTGCTGGCTCCCGGGAGCGCCCCGGCCGCGCCACGCGACCGCGGAGGGCCCACGGCCGGCGTTGACGTCTACGTGGCCACCGTCGACCTCGACCAGGTGGCCGACGTGGTGGCCTCGGGAGTCGAGCGCCGCGAGCTCGTCATCCGCGAGGCGGCCGGCGGGAAGCAGGTGCGCGTCGAGGTGCCGCTGAGCGCTCTCCAGGCGAGGCGGCTCCGAGCCCAGGGGATCGACCTGGGGCTCAAGCGCATCGACGGGCAGTCGGTCGCGGAGCGGTCGACGGCGATGGCGGCCGAGGGGTTCGAGGTGTGGCGGCGCTACTCCGGCGCGGACGGTCTGCGTGCGCAGTTCCGCGAGATGGCGGCGAGCCACCCCCGCATCACCGAGCTGCAGACGATCGGGAAGACGGTGCAGGGCCGTCCGATCGTCGCGCTCAGGGTCACCCGCGACGCCCGGAAGGTGCGGGACGGCAAGCGGCCCGCCGTGCTGTACCTGGCCGCGCAGCACGCGCGTGAGTGGATCACCCCGGAGATGGTCCGCCGGCTGGCGCTGCACGTGCTGGAGGGCTACGGCAAGGACGCGGAGCTCACCCGGCTCGTGGACCGCCGCGAGCTCTGGTTCGTCCCGGTCGCCAACCCCGACGGCTACGACCTCACCTTCGAGCCGGGCCAGCGGCTGTGGCGCAAGAACCTCCGCGACAACAACGGCAACGGGGTCGTGGACGCGGGTGACGGCGTCGACCTGAACCGCAACTTCCCGACCCGCTGGGGCTACGACAACGAGGGCTCGTCGCCCGACCCCGCGAGCGACACCTACCGGGGCCCGCGCCCCGCCTCGGAGCCGGAGAGCAAGGCGCTCATCGGGCTGGCCCGCCGGGTGGGGTTCGAGTTCCTGGTCAACTACCACTCCGCCGCGGAGCTCCTGCTCTACGGCACGGGGTGGCAGGTGGCGACCGCCAGCCCCGACGACGTGATCTACGAGGCGATGGCGGGCGACGACGCACAGCCGGCCGTGCCCGGCTACGACCCCGACGTGTCGGCCGAGCTCTACACCACCAACGGTGACACGGACACCCACATCACCGAGGCCTTCGGAACGCTCGGCTTCACCCCGGAGATGTCGACCTGCGAGGCGGCCTCGGCGGTCGACCCCGACGACCCGTGGCTGCCCGAGGATTGCGGCAGCGGCTTCGAGTTCCCCGACGACCCGGTTCTCGTCCAGCAGGAGTTCGAGAAGAACCTGCCCTTCGCCCTGTCGGTGGCGCGGTCGGCGGCTGACCCAGACGACCCCGACTCCGCTGTCGGCCGCACGGCCGAGGACTTCCGGGTCGACACGTTCGACGTCTCCTACGGCACGCCGCAGGAGGTCGCGGTGGTGGCCAAGCGCGCCCTGCGCGACGTGCGGATGCACTACCGCGTGGACGGCGGTCCGGTGAAGGTGACGCGCGTCCGGCCGTGGTCCGGCGGCGAGCGCTACGGCGACGAGAACGACGTCTACTACCGCGAGCTCCGTGGCACCGTCCGCGGCGCCCGGCCCGGTGACCGGGTGCAGGTGTGGTTCAGCGGCAAGGAGAAGGGCGAGCGCCGCTCCGCGAGCGACCGGTTCGGATACACGGTGGAGTCCGACACCGAGCACGACGTGCTCGTCATCGCCAACGAGGACTACACCGGGGTCGACCCCGACTACCCGCCCGAGGTGACCGCCCCGAAGTACGCCGAGCAGTACGTCGACGCGGTCGAGGCCTCCGGTCGCACCGCGGACGTCTGGGACGTGGACGCCGACGGCGTGCCGCACGACCTGGGCGTGCTCTCGCACTACGACGCCGTCGTCTGGTACCTCGGCGACAACCGGCTCACCCAGGACCCTGAGGACGTCGAGACCGAGTCCCCGTTGGGGCCCCTGCCCGACACCGCGGTGGCGGAGCGCCAGCAGTACCTCACGCTCGCCGTGCGGGACTACCTCAACGAGGGCGGCAAGCTCGTCCACGTCGGCGAGAGCACCCAGCACCAGGGGCTCGAGGGAATCAGCGACGACCTCGTCGGCGGGCTCTACTACGGGCTCAACGGCGACCCCACCGCCGACTGCGTGATCTCGGACCGGCCGACCGGCTCCCTGGAGGGGCTCTTCGACGACTGCCTCATCCTCGCCGACGACTTCCGGCAGTACTGGCTGGGCGGCTACCGGCGCACGAGCTTTGCCGACGCGGTCGGCGTCGAAGGGGTGCGCCACCCCTTCCTCGGGTTCGCCGGTGAGTTCGGCGGAGCCGGGGCGACCCCGGACAACCCGCTCGACGAGGCCGGTCACTTCACGGTGACCAGCGACGTCCTGCCGCCCTCGCAGTTCCCGCAGTTCCGGAGCCGCGGCACCCTGTCGTTCACCACCGACGTCGGCGCGCTGCCCTTCGAGCCCGTCGAGGGCGAGCGGTACGCCGGCGCGCTGCACCAGGACGGCTCCTACATGCGGCTCACCCGCACGGCGACGATCCCCGACGGTGCCGGCGCAGCCTCCCTCGACCTGCAGGTCTCGGCCGCGACCGAGGCGGGGTACGACCACCTCGTCGTCGAGGCGCGCCCGGCCGGCACCGAGGAGTGGACGACGCTCCCGGAGGCCGGAGGGCTGACGAGCAGCACCTCGCCGGCGGAGTGCGAGGACGACCCGTTCCTCCTCGACCTGCACCCGTTCCTGACCCACTACCTCGACGCGGAGACGTGCACCTCGCCCGGCTCGTCGGGCGAGTGGAACAGCATCACCGGCTCGACGGACGGGTGGCAGCAGGCGTCGTACGACCTCACGGGGTTCGCCGGCGAGGAGGTGGAGCTGTCGATCAGCTACGTCACCGACCCGTTCAGCGGTGCGGTGGGCGCGTTCGTCGACGACACCCGGCTCGTCGTGGACGGGGCGGTCGTCGACGCGGACGGCTTCGAGGACGCCACCAGCGACTGGACGGCGGCCGGTGCGCCCGAGGGCTCGCCCGGCAACGCGGGCGACTGGCAGATCGCCGGACGGCTGGTCTTCCAGCACGCCGGGACCTCGACGGCCGACACGCTGCTGGCCGGGTTCGGGCTCGAGCAGCTGGCCTCGGACGCCGAGCGGGTGGCCTTCATGGAGAGGGCGTTGGGCGGGCTCCTGCGGTAGCGACGGACGGCCCTTCCGAACGGCGGGAACCCGTCGTCCTTGGACCATCCACAAAGAGGAGAAAGACCCTCTGGAACGAACGGCCCCTGGCCGATTCTGGTGGTGACGGTCGGACCGGCGGAAACGCCGAGGGAGCGACAGCTCCGGGGCAACAGGGCCTCCCGGACAGCACCGTCCACCATCACACCCAAGGAACCATCATGCGCAGAAAGACGCTCGACTCCCTCCTCACCGCCACCGGCGCGGTCATCGTCCTCGTCCTGCTCGTCGCCGGAGGGCTCCTCACCTGGGCCAGCTCCTACGTGGGCGACCAGGTCACGGACCAGCTCTCGATGCAGGACATCACGATGCCGGAGAAGGAGGCGCTGGAGACCGAGGCGCAGCACGAGGCCCTCGACGAGTTCGCCGGCCAGAAGATGACGACCGGCGAGCAGGCGAAGGCCTTCGCGGACCACTACATCCTGGTCCACATGAACGCCTCCAGCGACGGCCGGACCTACGAGGAGGTCAGTGGCGAGTTCATGGCGCTGAGCAACGACCCCGACGCCGACCCCGCCGAGGTCGAGCAGCTCGGTGCGCTCCGCCAGTCGCTCTTCATGGGCAACACCCTCCGCGGCCTGCTGCTCAACGCCTACGCCTTCGACACCATGGGCAAGATCGCCGGCTACGCAGCCATCGCGTCCTTCAGCGGCGCCGGTCTCCTGCTGGTGCTCGTCGGAGCCGGCGCGGTCCACGCCCGGCGCACCCCCTACGAGGTCGAGGTCGGTCGTCCGGACCGGGAGCTCGTCAACGCCTGACACGGGCTGTCAGATCCACCGCTCACGGCGGCGGGACCCACGAAGGTCCCGCCGCCGTCGCCTTTTCGTTACCTCCCGGGGGATGTGGGCGCGACGTCCCGGTTCTAAGGTGCTTTGGTCCCGAACCACCCCCGGAAGGACCTGACGTGGCTGCTCGGAGCCCCCGCCTCCTCCTCGCCCTGGCCGTCGGCGTGACGCCGACCGCGCTGCTCGTCCCACTCGCGCCCGCCGCGAGCGCCGCGCCCGGCAGCTGCGCCGTCGCGCCGACCCACGAGATCTGGGAGGTGCAGGGCGACGGCGCCGAGACGCCGCTCGGCGGCAGCGAGGTGACCGTCCGCGGCACCGTCGTCGGCACCCTGCCCGGTTTCGACGGGTTCCACCTGCAGGACCCCGACGGCGACGGCGACGGGGCCACCAGCGACGGGGTGTTCGTCTACAGCCCCGGCACCGAGGTCGGGCTCGGCGACACCGTCGCGGTCACCGGTGGGGTGTCGGACAGGTTCGGGCAGACCCAGATCACCTCCCGCGAGGACGTCGCGGTCTGCGAGGCCGGTGACGAGGGCGACCTGCCCGAGCCGGCGCCGCTGGAGCTCCCCGCCGGGGACGAGCAGCGGGAACGGCTCGAGGGGATGCTCGTCGCCCCCGAGGACAGGCTCACGGTCAGCGAGGTGTACGACCTGACCTCCTTCGGCGAGCTGGTGCTCTCCGAGGGCGGCCTCCTCGTGCAGCCCACCGAGCTCGCGCGCCCCGGCACCCCGGCCGCGACCGAGGTGGCGGTCCGCAACAAGGCCCGCCGGATCACCCTCGACGACGGGGTCAGCGCCCGCGTCAGCACCACCAGCCGCCCGTACCTCACCCCCGGGACGCCGGTCCGGGTCGGCGACGAGCTGACCTTCACCGAGCCGCTGGTGCTGGGGTACGGGTTCGACCAGTGGCGGCTCCAGCCCGCGGACGGGACCTCCGCAGGCGTCTTCGAGCCGCAGGACACCCGGACCGAGGCGCCGGACGAGGTGGGAGGCGACCTGCAGGTCGGTGCCTTCAACGTCCTCAACTACTTCGTGACGCTGAGCGGCCCCGACGCCCGTGGCGCGAAGAGCCAGGCGGCCTTCGACAAGCAGGCCGGCAAGATCGTCCCGGCGATCGAGGCCCTGGGCGCCGAGGTCGTCACCCTGATGGAGATCGAGGACACCGACTCGACCGGCCACAGCCCCGGCGACGCCGACCAGGCGCTCGCCGACCTGGTCCGCCGGCTCAACCTGGCTGCGGGGGAGGAGAAGTGGGCGTTCGTCCCGCTCCCCGACGAGCTGTACGCCGTCGACCGCGACGTGATCCGGAACGGGATCATCTACCAGCCCGACGCGGTGCGGCCGCTGGGCGAGCCGGTCGGGCTCGTCGACGAGACGGTGTGGCACAACGCGCGCGAGCCGATCGCGCAGTCCTTCCGCAGCGTCGCCGAGGACGACGTGTTCACCGTGGTGGCCAACCACTTCAAGTCCAAGAGTCCCGGTGAGCCGACCGGGGACAACGTCGACAGCGGTGACGGCCAGGGCGCGTGGAACGGCGACCGGGTGCGCCAGGCGAAGTCCCTCGCGGCCTTCGCGAAGGGGCTCGCCCGGTCGACCGACGACCGCGACGTGCTGCTGCTCGGCGACCTCAACGCGTACACCCAGGAGGACCCGATCGAGGTGCTCCGCCGCCGCGGCTTCGCCGACCTCGGCGAGGAGCACGACCCGGGGCGCTACAGCTACGTCTTCGACGACCTGTCCGGCTCGCTCGACCACGCCCTGGCCAGCCGGGCGCTCGCCCGCAAGGTCACCGACCTCGCGCACTGGAACATCAACGCCGTCGAGTCCTTCGCCTACCAGTACGCCGGCGACCCGGCGCTCTACGCGGCCGACCCCTACCGCTCCAGCGACCACGACCCGCTGCTCCTGGGGCTGGACCTGGAGGTCCCCCTGGCGCGGGACCACCGCTGCGACGGACTGGTGCCGACCATCGTCGGCACCAACGGCGACGACGTCCTCCGTGGCACCAACCGGCGCGACGTCGTGCACGCGCTCAGTGGCGACGACCGGGTGCTCGGGCTCAACGGGGCCGACCTGCTGTGCGGTGGCGCGGGCGACGACCTGGTCGAGGGCGGGAACGGCGACGACCACCTGTTCGGCGGTCCGGGCGACGACGTGCTCCGGGGCGACAACGGTGACGACACCCTCACCGGTGGCCGCGGCCAGGACGACGTCCTCCAGGGACGTGGTGGGGGCGCCTAGTGTGGGGCCATGGAGCAGCCGCACGTCATCGTCCTGTTCGGCGCCACCGGTGACCTCGCCCGGCGCAAGCTGCTGCCGGGGCTGCTGCACCTGTTCCGTGCGCAGCTGCTGAAGCACAGCCGGATCATCGGCACCTCGCTCGACGAGCTCGACGACGAGCAGTTCGTCAAGCTGGTCCGCGAGGCGTGCGAGGAGTTCAGCCCCGAGGAGCTCGACGACTGCTGGCCGGAGTTCGCCAAGATGCTCTCCTACGTGCCGCAGTCGGCAGGCAGCCGCGGCCTCGCGGAGGCCGTGAGGACGCAGGAGCGTGAGCTGGAGCCGCACGGCGAGGTGGCGCGGCTGCACTACCTGAGCGTCCCGCCGAAGGCGGCGCTCGCGGTGGTGCACCAGCTCGCCGAGGAGGGGCTCGCCGAGCGGTCCCGGGTCGTCATGGAGAAGCCCTTCGGCACCGACCTGGAGAGCGCGAAGTACCTCAACGCCCAGCTCCACGAGGTCTTCGACGAGAGCCAGATCTTCCGGATCGACCACTTCCTCGGCAAGGAGGCGGCCCTCAACATCCTGGCGTTCCGCTTCGCCAACGGCCTCTTCGAGCCGATCTGGAACCGCAACTTCATCGACCACGTGCAGATCGACGTCCCGGAGACCCTCGGCCTCGAGACCCGCGCGGAGTTCTACGAGCAGACCGGCGCGTTCCGCGACATGGTGGTCACCCACCTCTTCCAGGTCCTCGCGTTCGTGGCGATGGAGCCGCCGACCGCGCTGGAGCAGGGGCCGATCGGCGAGGAGAAGTCGAAGGTCTTCCGCTCCATGCGACCGCTGGACACGACCGCGGTCGTGCGTGGGCAGTACGTCGGCTACCGCGACCTCAAGGGGGTCGCTGAGGAGTCCGACACCGAGACGTTCATCGCGCTCAAGGTGGAGATCGACAACTGGCGCTGGGCCGGGGTGCCGTTCTACCTGCGGACCGGCAAGAAGATGGCCGAGAGCGCCCGGATCATCTCGATCGCCTTCAAGGAGCCCCCGCGCACGATGTTCCCGCACGGCTCCGGCGTCGGGCTGCACGGCCCGGACCACCTGACCTTCGACCTCGCCGACGAGTCGCGGATGTCGCTCTCCTTCTACGGCAAGAAGCCGGGCACCGGGCTGAAGGTCGAGAAGCTGTCGATGCAGTTCGCGATGCACGAGACGAAGAAGACCGAGCAGCTCCTCGAGGCGTACGAGCGGCTCATCCACGACGCCATGCGCGGCGACCACACGCTCTTCACCAACTCGGTGGGCATCGAGACCCTGTGGGAACGGTCGATGCCGCTGCTGCAGGACCCCCCGCCGGTGCGCAGCTACCGGCCAGGGACGTGGGGGCCGAACCAGATCCACCAGCTCATCGCTCCCGCCGCGTGGCGGCTGCCGTTCGAGCGGACCTGGCGCGACCCCGACGCCTATCAGGCCTAGGGAGCGGCGAGCACCGCCCTGCTCGCCGGGACCCGGGCGGCCAGCCGGGCGGCCACCCACTCCGCGTCGCGCTGCACGAACCCGAGCAGCGCGGAGCCGCGGCAGGACTGCCACGGCAGGCCGACGAAGGCGAGCCCGGCAACCCCGGTGAGCCCCCGCCGGTGGTGCACCTCGCCGTCGACCACGACACCGGGCACGTCGATCCAGGAGTGGTCGCGGCGGAACCCGGTGGCCCAGACCACCGTCGAGGGACGCACGGTAGACCCGTCGGCGAACCCGAGCACGGTGCCTTCGGCGGCGGTCAGCCGCGGGTGCACGGTCACCCCCGCCCGGCGCAGGTCGCGGAACGACGTGCCGATCACCAGGTCGCCGCGGGCCCGCATCCGGCGGGCGAGCCGGGAGTCCGGCGGACCGGTCAGGACGCCGGTGCGGCGCAGCCACCAGAAGAGGTCACGGCCGAGGACCCGCTGCGGGAGCCGTGGTGGCCTGCTGCCGACCGCGAGGGTCACCTCGCGGGTCGCCGCCAGCTCGAGCGCGATCTGCATCCCGGAGTTCCCGGCGCCGACCACGACGACCGGGCCGTCCGGGAGCGACGAGGGGTTGCGGTAGCCGCTGCTGTGCAGCTGGTGCACCGAGCCGGCCAGCCCCTCGGCGACCGCCGGAACGACCGGCACCTGGAACGGCCCCGTCGCGACCACGACGCTCCGCGCCCGCAGCGGTCCGTGCGGGGTGGTCGCCAGGAACCGGCCGTCGGGGAGCCGCTCCAGCCGGGTGACCGGGCAGCGCAGCAGCACCGGGAGGTCCCGCTCGCGGGCGAACCGCTCCAGGAACTCCGCGACCTGGTCCTTCGTCGGGTGGTGGTCGGGGGCGGCGGGGAAGGGGGCGTCGGGGAGGCCGTCGTACTCGGCGGGGGTGAAGAGCCGCAGCGAGTCCCACCGGGTGCGCCAGGCGTGCCCGAGCTCCGGCGCCGCGTCGACGACGAGGAAGCGCACGCCGCGACGGGCGAGGTGCGCCGCGGTCGCGAGCCCGGCCTGGCCGGCGCCCACGACCAGGACGTCGAGGCAGTCGTCGGGACCGGCGTCGGGGGAGGGAGCGGTCATGGGAAAGCCTTTCTTGTCGTGAGGACGAGAGCTCGACCGTAGGAACCGGCCTGACCTGCTCGCGCCGGTCGAACCACCGGGTTCGCCGGGGGCCGGACACCTGGTCGCCGGGACCCGCGAACCGGTGGTTCCGCCGGTGCGACGACGGGTGGCCGGCCGCCAGGGTCGTAGCGGCCGGATCCCCGGCACCGACCTCTCGACTCGAAGGAGACCCCATGTCCCTCCACGCCACCGCCGACCGGCCACCGGTCGGCGTCGCGGAGGAGCGTCGTCCGTGGACGGTGCTCCTGCTCATGCTCGCCGCCCAGTTCATGGTCGTGCTCGACGTGAGCGTGGTGAACGTCGCGCTCCCCAGCATCGGCGAGTCGCTGCGGCTCGACTCGGGCGACTACCAGTGGGCGGTCAGCGCCTACGTCCTGCTCAGCGGCGGGTTCCTGCTCCTCGGCGGCCGGGTCGCCGACCTCTTCGACCGGCGCAAGGTCTTCCTGCTCGGCCTCGGGCTCTTCACCGCGGCGTCGCTTGCCAGCGGCCTGGCGGAGTCGGCCACCATGCTGGTCCTCTCGCGGGGCGCCCAGGGCGCCGGGGCCGCGCTGCTCACCCCGGCCGCGATGGCGGTGGTGATGACCACGTACGCCGGGCGCCAGCGCGCGACCGCCTTGGCCGTGTGGGGCACCGTCGCCAGCATGGGCATCGCTGCCGGGGTGCTCGCCGGCGGCGTCCTGACCAGCGCGCTCGGGTGGCGGGCGGTCTTCTTCGTCAACGTGCCGATCGGGCTGGCGACCCTGCTCCTGGCCGCACGATCCGTCGCCCCCGGTGCGGGTGCGCGACGGCGCGGGATGGACCTCCCCGGGGCGGTCACCCTGGTCACCGGGCTGCTCGCGCTGGTGTACGGCGTCGAGCGGAGCGGCTCCCACGGCTGGGGCTCCGAGCAGTCCGTGGCCGGGCTCGCCGCCGCAGCCGTGCTGCTGACCGCCTTCGCCCTGCTGGAGACGCGGGCCGCCGCCCCGCTCGTGCCGCCGCGGGTGTGGCGGGTCCGCTCGCTGGTCTCGGCCTCGACCGTGATGGCCGGCGTCACCGGCGCGGTCGTCGGCGCGATCTTCCTGAGCTCGCTCTACCTCCAGCAGGTGCTCGGCTCGTCCGCGATGGTCGCCGGCCTGCAGTTCCTGCCGCTGGCCGTGGTCATCACCGTGAGCGCGGCGGTCGCGTCGAAGGTGCTGCCGCTGGTCGGGCCTCGGGCCCTCATCGCGGCCGGGCTGGTCGTCGCCGCGGCCGGCGCGCTGTGGCTGTCCGGCGCCGAGGCGGGCTGGGGGTACCTCTCCGACGTGCTGCCCGGCTTCGTGGTCCTCGGGGCCGGGGTCGGACCGATGTTCGTCGCGATCTCCGTCGCGGCGATGTCCGATGTCCCGCACGAGGAGTCCGGCCTCGCGTCCGGGCTGATGATGACCGGCCACGAGGTCGGTGCGGCGCTCGGCGTCGCGGTGCTGACCGCGGTCGGCGGTGACCTGACCACGCGGGCCGGGCTGCTCGCCGGCTACCCCGACGCCTTCCTGGTCGTCGCAGGAGCCCTGGTCGCGCTCCTGCTGCCCGCGCTGCTGGTCCCGGGCCGGTCAGCGGTCGCCAGCGGTGCGCACGGTCACGGTCACGGCCACGGTCACGGCCACGGCCACGGTCACTGAGCTGCCCGGGCGGGGCTCACCCCAGCGGGAGCCGGGTGAGCTCCACCCGCGACGTCACGCCGGTCTTGGCGAAGACGTTGCGCAGGTGGAAGTCGATGGTGCGCGGGCTCAGGAACAGCTGCGCCGCCACCTCGCGGTTCGACAGCCCCTGGGCCACGAGCGTGGCGACCTGGAGCTCCTGCGGCGTGAGCCGCGGAGCCTCGGTGTCGTCGCGCTTCCGTGCCGTCTCCCCGGAGGCCCGCAGCTCCGTCGCGGCCCGCTCCGCCCACGGGGTCGCCCCCAGGTCCTCGAAGGTGGCCAGCGCCGCCCGGAGGTGCTCCCGGGCGTCGACCCTCCTGCGGCGGCGGCGCAGGTGCTCGCCGTAGGCGAGGCGGGTGCGCGCCCGGTCGAACGCCCGCGGGGACCCCTCGTGGTGCTCGAGGGCGGCCGCGAAGTGCGCGTCGGCCTCCTCGGCCGGGGCGAGGAGCGCCCGGCCGTGGGCGGCCGCCGCTGCCGCCCAGGAGCGGCCGGTGGCCGCGGCGAAGGCGGTGAGGTCGTCGACCCAGAGCCGGGCGGCCTCCGGCTGCTCAGCGCGTACGGCGGTCTCCAGCCGGTCGACCGCCGCCATCCGCCGGGCCACGTCGTTGGCCATGCCGCCGGCCTGGTGGAACGCCGCCGCCGGCCGGTCGAGCTCGCGGACCGCCTTCGCCCAGCGGACCACGTCACGGGTCATGACGTCGAGCGTCCCGGCCGCCTGCTGGGCCAGCCCCGCCTCGACCTGCTGCAGCAGCGCGTCGTACTGCTCGCCACCGCGGTGCGCGGCGAGCACCAGCAGGATCGCCCGCGGCGCCGTGATGAGCACCGGCTGGCCGGTCTCCTCGGCGAGCGAGAGCGCCTCCGTGGCCCGCGCCTCCGCGCGGCCCCACGCACCGGTGGCGAGGTCGGTCAGGGCCAGCCGCGTGAGCGCGTAGAGCACCATCACCATCGCGCCGGTGTCACGTGCCCTGCCGAGCAGCCGGCCGTGGAGCCGGGCCGCGGCCTCGTCGTCGCCGACGTGCCAGGCGGCGAGCGCCAGGTTCGGCATCAGGTCCTGGTCGTCCTCGTCGACGACCTCGGCGGTGCGAAGCAGAGGCCTCAGCACGTCGGCGGCCTGCTGCCACCGGTCGTGGCTGACGTGGTCGAGCCCGACCGCGAGGGCGGCCAGCGCCCGGTCCCGCCGCGGGGCGTCGGCGGGGGGCGACCCCACCAGCTGCAGCGGGTCGACGTCGACACCGGAGTCGCCGCCGAAGGAGGCGAGCGCGGTCGCGAACATCGCCATCTCCCGCGCCCGGCTCTCGTCGTGCTCGGCGACGTCGTGGGCTGCTTGGAGGACCATCCGGTGGCCGACCTGGATCGAGCCGGTGTTCCACTCGATCCGGGCACGCAGCAGGGCGACGTCGGCGCGCAGCAGCGGGTCGGTGGCGCCCGGCGCCGCCGCCTCGGCGAGGAGCCGGGCTCGTCCGGGCTGGCCGGTGAGCCACGAGCACCGGGCCGCGGCGTACAGCCGGGCGGAGCGCCCCTCCGGGTCCGTCGTCAGCTCGGCGGCGCGCTCGAAGGCGGCGGCCGCCGCCTCGTGGCCGCCGCGGTGGTGGGCGCGCTGGGCCGCCCGGTCGAGGTCGGCGACCACCTCGGGGTCGGGCTCGTCGGCACCGGCGGCCCGGTGCCACACCCTCCGGTCCTCCTCGTCGGCGCCGAGCACGGAGGCGAGCGCACGGTGGGCCGCGCGGCGCTCGCCGGTGGTGGCCGCCCCGTAGACCGCGGACCGCACCAGCGGGTGGCGCAGCTCGAGGGCGCCTTCGGTGACCCGGACGAGCCCGGACCGTTCGACGTCGTCGAGAGCGGCGCTGGCGACGCCGAGCGCTGCGGCGGCGCGCTGCACCGTGGTGAGGCGACCGGAGTCGTCGGCGGCGGCCACCAGCAGCAGCCGCTGGGCGTCGGCTCCGAGCCGCCGAGCGCGCTCGAGGAAGACCCGCTCGACCCCCTCGGTGACCGGCACCTGCTTCGGCAGGGGCGCCCGGCCGCCGAGCTGGTCGGCGCTGAGGACGTCGGGCAGCTCGACGAGCGCGAGGGGGTTGCCGCCGGTGCGGGCCAGCAGCTCCGCGGCCACCTCGGGCGAGACCGCGGCGCCGGCCCGCTCGGCGAGCAGCCGGGCGACACCGGCGCGGTCGAGGCCGCGGAGCCGGAGCTCGGGGAGGTCGCCGCTCTCGAAGGTGCGCTCCGCGCCCTCGCGGGCCGCGAAGACGACGGCGACGCGCTCCTGCTGGAGCCGGCGGGCCACGAAGAGCAGCGCCGCGGCGGAGGCGTCGTCGAGCCAGTGCGCGTCGTCCACCACCGCCAGGACCGGCGTCTCCTGAGCGGCGTCGGCGAGCAGGTTGAGGGTCCCGAGGAAGACCAGGAACCGGTCGGCGCCGTCGCCCACCGCCTCGCCCAGCGCCACCCGCAGCGCGTCCGCCTGCGGCGGTGGGACGTGGTCTGCGAGCCCCAGGACCGGGCGGAGGAGCCGCTGCAACGCCGCGAAGGCGAGCGGAGCCTCGGACTCCACGCCCTGGGTGCGGACCACCTGGAGGTCTCCGGCGGAGCGCGCCCGCTCGACGACGTCGGTGAGGAGCGCCGACTTGCCGAGCCCGGCTTCCCCGCGCACGACGAGGGCTCCGCCCTCGCCCTGCCTGGCCCGGGCGACCAAGGCGTCGAGCGCGGCCTGCTCCTGCTCCCGCCCGAGGATCGCCACGGCCGGACCCTAACGCAGCCACCTGGCCGGGAACCCGGCGGTTTCCCCGGTGCGACCCGGTGTCCCCGCGTACGACGATCGAGCCACCGAACCACTCAGGAGGAACCCGTGAACACCAGCACGACCACCGGCACGACCACCGGCACGACCACCGGCACGACCACCGGCACGACCAGCACCACCACCGACTACCAGGTCGACGGGATGACCTGCGGCCACTGCGCGAGCGCCGTCCGCGAGGAGCTGCTCGCCGTCGCGGGCGTCACCGACGTCCGCGTCGAGCTGCCCACCGGCCGGATCTCCGTGGACAGCACCCGGCCGCTCGACCGCGACGAGGTCGCGAGCGCCGTGGACGAGGCCGGCTACCGGCTCGTCTGACCCCGACCCGACGATCCCCGACGACCCCCGAGGAGCCACGATGACGACGACCCCCACGACGACCCCGCCGACGACCGAGCTGGTCCTCGACATCGGCGGGATGACCTGCGCGTCCTGCGTGGGCCGCGTCGGGAAGGCCCTGGACCGGGTCGACGGGGTGGTGGCCAGCTCGGTGAACCTGGCCACCGAGACCGCGACGGTGACCGTCGCGGCGGACGTGCCGGTCACGGCGCTCGTCGAGGCCGTCGAGCGGCGCGGCTACACCGCCGAGCCGCGCCGGACCGAGACCGGCGGCGCGGGGAAGGAGCCCGTCCCGGCGGTCGACCCGGTCGACGAGCTCGACGCCCGCCGCGACGAGGAGCTGGGCCGGCTGCGCCGTCGCTGGCAGGTGGCGCTCACCGCCGGGCTGGGGCTGATGGCGGTCATGTACGTGCCGATCCACCTCGACACGATGGACTGGCTGATGCCGCTGATCTTCGTCGTCGGCACGGTCGTCCAGCTGTGGGCGGGCGCGGACATCTACCGCTCCGCGTGGACCGCCGCGAAGCACCGGGCGACCAGCATGGACACCCTGGTCGCGCTCGGCACCGGGGTCGCCTACGGCTACAGCGCCTTCGTGACGCTGTGGCCCGGGCCGGCCGAGCGGTGGGGGCTGCCGCTGCACGTGTACTTCGAGACCGCGCTCGTGGTCATCGCCCTGGTGCTCATGGGCCGGTGGCTGGAGGTCAAGGCGAAGAAGCGCACGGCGGAGTCGATCCGGGCGCTCGTCGGGCTGGTGCCGGCCACGGCGCGCGTGGTCCGCGACGGTCGCGAGGTCGAGGTCCCTGTCGCGTCGGTCGCCGTGGGGGACCTCGTGCGGGTCCGTCCCGGCGAGAAGCTGCCGGTCGACGGCGAGGTCGTCGAGGGTGGCTCCAGCGTCGACGAGTCGATGCTGACCGGCGAGAGCGCCCCCGTGGGGAAGGGCGTCGGCGACGTCGTGATCGGGGCAACGCTCAACACCACCGGCACCCTGCTGGTGCGCACCACCGCCGTAGGCGCCGACAGCACGCTGTCGCAGATCATCCGGCTCGTCGAGGACGCCCAGGGTTCCCGCCCGGCGGTCCAACGGCTGGTGGACCGGGTCTCGGCCTGGTTCGTCCCGGCGATCCTCGTGGTCGCCGCGCTGACCTTCGCCGGCTGGATGCTCTTCGGCCCCGACGCCGACGCGCTCGTCCTCGCCATCGGCACGACGGTCGCGGTGCTGATCATCGCCTGCCCCTGCGCCCTCGGGCTGGCCACCCCGACCGCGGTCATGGTGGGCACCGGCAAGGCCGCGGAGCTCGGCATCCTCGTCGGCGACGGCGAGGCCCTCGAGACCGCGCGCCGGCTGACGACCGTGGTCCTCGACAAGACCGGCACGATCACCCACGGTCGCCCGACCCTGGCCGACGTCGTCCCCGCCGAGGGGTGGGACCGCGACGAGCTGGTGGCCGTGGTCGCCGCCGCCGAGGTCGGCAGCGAGCACCCCGTCGGCCGGGCGGTCGTCACCGCGGCCGAGGCGGCCGGGCTCGCCGTGCGGCCCGCGGAGCAGTTCGAGGCCGTGGCCGGGCACGGTGTGCGCGCCATGGTCGACGGCCGCCTGGTCGTGGTCGGCACCCCGGCGCACCTCGCGGCAGCGGGCGCCGACGTCGCGCCGCTGGCCGATCACGCCGCGGTGGCCGCCTCGGCCGGCGCGACTCCGCTCCACGTCGCGGTCGACGGCCGGCTCGCCGGCCTGCTCACCGTCGCGGACACGGTGCGGCCGGAGTCCGCCGAGGCGGTGGCACAGCTGAGGGCCCTCGGTCTCGACGTCTGGATGGTCACCGGCGACAACGCCGCCACCGCCGCCGCCGTGGCGCGGACCGTCGGCATCGACCACGTGCTCGCCGAGGTGCTGCCAGCCGACAAGGCACGTCGTGTGGAGGAGCTGCAGGCCGACGGGCACGTCGTCGCCATGGTCGGTGACGGCATCAACGACGCCCCGGCCCTGGCCCAGGCGGACCTCGGGATCGCGATCGGCACCGGCACCGACGTCGCCGTGGCGGCCTCGGACATCACCCTGGTCGGCGGCGACCTGCGGAGCATCGTGTCCGCGGTGGCGCTCTCCCGACGAACGGTCACCACGATCAAGCAGGGGCTCGCCTGGGCCTTCGGCTACAACGTCCTCCTGGTGCCGGTCGCCGCCGGGGCGCTCTACTGGTGGGACGGGCTGCTCCTCGATCCCGTGCTCGCCAGCGCGGCGATGGCGATGAGCTCGGTGAGCGTGGTCACCAACGCCCTGCGGCTGCGCCGGTTCCGCCCGCCGGCCACCGCCGACGAGCTGCTGCACCGGTCGTGGCGGGACCGGGTCGGCCAGTCGGCGTACCTCGTGACGATCGGTGTCGTCGCGCTCGCCCTCGGCGCCGGCTTCACCTGGTTGAGCCGCACCGACCAGGCCGAGCGCGGCATGAACGGTCTCCTCGCCTGGTCGGAGGGGATGGGCATGCCGATGCGCCCCGCGATGAGCGTGATGGAGGAGACCGACGTCGAGCCCGTCAGCCCGCACGACGCCGGGGTCGAGATCGAGCTCGAGGGGATCGACGGGATCGTGCCCGGCGAGCCCACCACCCTCACCGTGACCGTGCGCGACGAGGAGACCGGTGAGCCGGTCGACGACCTGGTACGCACCCACCAGGTGTGGGCGCACATGATCATCACCCGCGAGGACCTCGGCACCTTCGCGCACCTGCACCCGCAGCCCACCGGGGAGGACGGCGTCCTCGAGGTCGAGGCGACCTTCCCGACCGCCGGTCGCTACGCGGTGCACACCGAGCTCCGCCGCCAGGGCGAGATGACCGACGTGCTGGCCGAGCACGAGGTCGTCCTGGCCGGCACGGCGCCCACCCCGGTGACGTTCCCCGCCCGCGACGTCCGCGAGCAGGTGCTCGACGGCGTCCGGATCCGGCTCGACGGCGACGTCCACGTGGGAGAGACCAGCGACCTGGAGTTCTCCTTCGAGGACGCCAGCACCGGTCGACCAGTGGAGGACCTGCAGCCGTACCTCGGGGCGGCCGGCCACGTGGTCGTCGTTCGTGAGGACGGCTCGTCGTTCGGCCACGAGCACGCCGAGACCTACGACGGCAAGGGCCGGCCGGTGATGGCGCTGCCGGGCACCGACTTCGGGCCGGAGCTCTCGATGCACCTGCACGTCGAGCACCCCGGGGGCTACCGGCTCTGGGCGCAGTTCCGGCTCGACGACGGATCGGTCGTCACCGCTCCGTTCACGGTGCACGCCGGCTGAGCGCGAGGTCGACCGCGGCCTCGGCGTGCAGCCGGGTGGTGGGGAAGACCGGGACCGGGCTGTGCTCCTGACCGATCAGCAGCTCGATCTCGGTGCACCCCAGGACGACCCCTCGGGCGCCGCGGTCGACCAGCCGGCCGATGACCTCCTGGTACGCCGCGCGGGACTCCTCGCGCACGATGCCGAGGCAGAGCTCCTCGTAGATCACCCGGTGGACCAGGGCCCGGTCGTCTGCCGGCGGCACCCACACGGACAGCCCGTGGCCCGCGAGCCGGTCGCGGTAGAACGACTGCTCCATCGTGAATGCCGTTCCCAGCAGCCCGACCTCCCGCACACCGGCCCCGAGCACCGCCTGGGCGGTGGTGTCCGCGAGGTGGAGCAGCGGCACCGAGGCGGCGCCCGCGACCGCGTCGGCCACCTTGTGCATCGTGTTGGTGCAGAGCAGCAGCAGCTCCGCACCGCCCGCCTCGAGGTCGCGGGCCGCGGCGGCGAGCAGCTCGCCGGCTCGCTCCCACTCGCCGCTCACCTGCAGCCGCTCGACCTCGGCGAAGTCCACCGACAGCAGCAGGCACTCGGCCGAGTGCAGCCCGCCGAGCCGCTCCCGGACCAGCTCGTTGAGGAGGCGGTAGTACTCCGCGCTGCTCTCCCAGCTCATCCCGCCGATCAGCCCGATGCGCATCACCCTGCCAACGTAACGGTGCGCGGCTAGGTTGTGGGCGTGGCTGCTCCCGGACTCACCGCGTTCGTCCTCGGTGGCGGGGGAGTGCTCGGTGCGGCGGAGGTCGGCATGCTCCGGGCGCTGTTCCAGGCGGGGATCCGCCCGGACCTGCTGCTCGGCACGTCGGTCGGCGCGCTCAACGGAGCGCTGGTGGCGACCCACGGCCCGGGCCCCGAGGTGACCGACCGGCTCGCGCAGCTCTGGGAGAGCGCCGCCGGCGGCAAGGAGGTGTACGGCGACGGGCCGGTCCGCCAGGTCTCACGCGCCGTACGGACAGGGACGCACCTGCACGACAGCAGCGGGCTGCGCCGCAGGCTCCACGAGGAGCTCGGCGACCGCACGTTCGACGACCTGGTCGTCCCGTTCCAGTGCTGCGCCGCGAGCATCGAGCGTGCCGCCGAGCACTGGTTCACCGCCGGCCGCGTGGTGGACGCGGTGATGGCGTCGGCGGCGGTGCCGGGGCTCCTCGAGCCGGCCGCGGTCGACGGCGAGCACTTCCTCGACGGCGGCATCGTCAACTCGATCCCGGTCGGCCGCGCGGTCGAGTGCGGGGCGGACCGGATCTTCGTCCTCCAGGTGGGACGGGTCGAGCGGCCGCTCCGGCCACCGCGCCGGCCGTGGGACGTGGCGCGGGTGTCGTTCGAGATCGCCCGGCGCCACCGGTTCCACCACGACATGGCGCGGCTCCCCGAAGGCACGACCGCCCACGTCCTTCCGACGGGCGGCGGCTCGCCGAAGGACGACTCGCTGCTGGCCTACCGCAGCTTCGCCAAGGTCCGCGACCGCATCGACGCGGCGTACGACGCGACCGGCCGCTACCTGGCCGAGCACGGTCTCGACGGGACGCCGTCGTGATCTGGCTCCTGCGTCGCGTCGTCGTCGCCCCGGCGATGATCGCGCTCACTGTTGTCGTGCTGACAACATTGCCTCTCTGGGTGCTGGTCGCCGCCGCCCTGTCGCCACTGGTGAAGGGGCGCATGCGGCCGCTCAGGCTGCTGTGGATCGCGTTGCTGCACATGGTGCTCGAGAGCCTGATCCTGCTGGAGCTCTTCGGGCTCTGGATCGCGTCGGGTTTCGGGCTCTTCATCCGGCGGCCGTTCTTCGAGCGGATCCACTACGACATCGCCCAGGCCTACCTGGTGATCTTCTTCCGTGAGGCGCGCCGGGTGCTGCGGCTGAAGATCGTCACGCAGGGTCCGGCGCCCGACGCCTTCCCCGGCGAGCCGGTGCTGGTCTGCTGCCGGCACGCGGGGCCGGGCGACTCGTTCACCTTGATGTACGCGCTGATGCACTGGTACCACCGAGAGCCGCGCGTGGTCCTCAAGGACACCCTGGCCTGGGACCCGGCGATCAACGTGCTGCTCAACCGGATCCCGAGCCGGTTCGTCGCGGGGCGGGAGAAGCCGGGGGAGGACCTCGAGGCGCGCGTGGCCGAGCTCGCCCGCGGGCTGGACAGCAACGACGCCTTCGTCATCTTCCCGGAGGGCGGCAACTTCACGCCGCAGCGCCGGGAGCGGGCGATCGCCAAGCTCCGGTCGCTCGGGCTGGAGGCCATGGCGCGCCGGGCGGAGCGGATGCAGAACGTGCTCGCGCCCCGCCCCGGCGGATTCCTCGCCGCGCTCGACGCCGCACCCGACACCGACGTCGTGCTCGTCGCGCACACCGGGCTCGACCACCTGCTGACGATCGGCGACGTCTGGCGCGAGCTGCCGATGGACAAGCAGCTGGTGATGCGGTGGTGGCGGGTTCCGCACGAGGAGATCCCCGCCGGGCGGGAGGAGCGGATCGACTGGTTGTTCAGCCGGTGGGAGGAGATCGACCGGTGGATCGACGAGCACCGGCCGGTCGACCTGCCGCCGCGCTCGCGCCGGCACGCGGCTCAGGCCTGGGGCTGACCCAGCCCGGCTTCGCGCGCCCGCACGATCGCCTCCGACCTGTTCTCCACGTCGAGCTTGGCGAAGATCGAGGACACGTAGTTCCGCACGGTCTTCTCCGACAGGAAGAGGCGCTGCGAGATCGCGCCGTTCGACGCGCCTGACGCGATCAGGTCCAGCACCTCGCGCTCCCGCTCGGACAGGGACGGGAAGGGCAGGGCTGGTGACGGGGTCGGCCCGGCCCCGAAGAACGACCGGAGCCGGCGGGCGACCGTCGGTCCGTAGACCCCCTCGCCGGCGGCCACCGCGACCAGCGCACGACCGACCTCCTCCTGGCCGGCACCCTTGAGCAGGTAGCCCAGCGCCCCGGCCCGGATCGCCGCGAAGATCGCCTGGTCGTCGTCGACCATCGTCAGCACGAGGACCTTGGCCTCCGGCCACCGGGCCAGGAGCTGACGGGTGGCATCGATGCCGCCCACCCCGGGCATCTGCAGGTCCATCAGCACGACGTCGGGACGGTGCTCCAGGACGGCCTCGACGCCGGCGGCCCCGTCCTGGGCCTCCGCCACGACGGTGACGTCGAGCTCCTCGAGCAGGTAGCGGAGCCCGGCTCGGAAGACCGGGTGGTCGTCGACGACCACGACCCGCAGCCCCTCGGTCGTGGACCCCACGGTCACGAGGTCACCCCCGGCAGGAGCGGGAGCTCGGCTCGCACCCTGGTGCCCTTCCCGGTGGCGGTGACGGCGCAGCCGCCGCCCAGCTCCACGGCCCGCTCCCGCATCGACACCAGCCCCACCCCTTTCGAGGCACCCTCGGGGAACCCCACTCCGTCGTCCTCCACCAGGACCGTCAGCACGTCCTGCGTCGCCTCGAGCCGCACGTCGGCAGCGGTGGCGGAGGCGTGCCGGACGACGTTGGTCAGCGCCTCGCCGACGATGAAGTACGCCGCCACCTCGACGGCGGCCGGCAGGGACGTGAGGTCGCCGTGCACGTGGAACCGCACGACGGGCGGGCCCTCCTGCGCCGCAGGGCCGGTGGTCCGCAGCGCCTCGAGGAGCCCCAGGTCGTCGAGGACGGGGGGCCGGAGACCGGCGACGAGCCGACGCACGTCCTCGACCGCGGTCCGGGCCTGCTCGGCGACCGTCCCGACGAGCTCCTCGGCGCGTGCCGTGCGCCCACGGGCCAGCGACGAACGGGCGACGTCCAGCCCCATGACGACGCCGGCCAGCTGCGGGCCCAGCCCGTCGTGCAGGTCGCGCCGGAGCCGTCGGCGCTCGTCCTCGCGCGTCTCCAGCAGCCGGCGGCGCGACTCCTCGAGGTCGCCCGAGAGCCGCAGCGCGAATGCCGCCGAGGCGACGGGGCCGCTCAGCGTGTGCAGCACGCGCAGGTCGGTGCCGGTGAGCGGGCCGCCCGGGCGACCCCCGGCCACCAGGGTGCCGACGTGCTCCCCGTGCAGGACGAGGGGGAACCGCTCGGCATCCGCGTCGACCGTCCCCGCCCGCTCGACCACCGTGCTCGTGGGGGAGACCGGAACGGTCACCTCGACGCCGGAGAGCCGCAGCCCCCGGCGTACGACCTCGACGGCGGCGGCCAGCGCCTCCCGCGGATCCTTGGCGTCGCGCAACGCGCGGTCGAGCTCTGCCACCAGGGACGCCGGGTCGCCACGGCGGCCGAAGAAGAGCCGGTCGACGCGCGCCTGCAGCCAGAGCCGCGCCGGGTGGAACAGCAGCGCGACGCCGAAGGCGGCGAGGAAGGGGGTCGCGCCTCCGGCGTCGCCCACGACCGCGCCGATCCACGCCACCAGCGCCACGTAGGCGACGGCCGCGCAGCCCAGCAGCAGCCCGGCCACCAAGGTGCGGTTGACGAGGATGTCGAGGTCGTAGAGGCGGTAGCGCAGGGCCGCCACGGCGATCGCCGCAGGCACCGAGAGCACCGCGACGTTGATCGAGTAGTCGGGGCCGAAGAAGGCGACGAGGACGGTCAGGGCGACCGCGTAGCCGAACCACCCGACCTGGCGGCGCTCGACCCCGTCCGCCCGGAGCACCCGGACGACGAGCGAGCCCAGGGCGACGAGCGTGAGCAAGGTGAGCAGCACGTCGAGGATCCCGACGACCGGGTCCAGGAGCGCGTCGAGCGTCTCGGACCCGAAGGGGTTGTCCACCTCGGTGAAGAACCCCGTGGCTCCGGGAGCGACCGCGAACGCGACGACGGCCAGGGTGATCGTCGCCCCCGACACCCAGAGCAGAGCACCCCACCGCTTCGACAACGGCCTGCCGTAGGGCACCACCTGCGGGAGGACCGTGGAGACGACCGCCCAGCCCGGCACCCAGGCCCACCCCCCGATCCACGCGGTGAGCTGGGCGAGGTCCGCTCCGGGCGGCAGCGGGGCGTGGTCGTCGCCACCGAGCACGAAGGCGGTGTAGGAGATCGAGACGGCGAAGAGCGCGGAGCCGACCCCGACCGCGAGCAGCAGCCACCCGATGCGGACCGCCAGGGGGCTGCCGACGAGGAGGGCGCCCGTCCAGGAGAACGAGACAGCGACCACGGCCTCGGGGGTGCTGAGCAGCTCGTCGAGGTAGCCCAGACCGCTCAGGACCGGGAGGGCGACCGCGACGGCCGCCGCCGCGGTGGCGCAGACGGCGAGGGCCCGGGCCACCCAGAGGGAGACCCGGACCCCGCCGCGGCCGTCGGTCACGGACACACCGTAGGGCTGGACCGCGGCCTCCTCAGGCAACGGCTCGCGCCGTGGGGCGGTTGCGCACCAGGTGGATCGCCAGCCCCACGGCACCAGCCAGGTAGAGCCAGTGCGGGTCGACAGGGCCGACGGCGCCGACGGAGAAGTCGAGCAGGATGAAGACCAGGAAGAGCGCCGGGATCCAGCGCGGCACCACGTTCGTCACCAGCATGCCGATGCTCACGGTCAGCATCCCGATGACGCACCCGACCATGAACGGGAAGCCGAAGAGGATGCCGAGCAGCGGCTCCGAGTCCAGCCCGTCCATCCAGACCGCGGCGTCGCGGCCGGCGGGCTCGAGCATCGCGACGAGCTGGATCGTCTCGGCCACGTGCATCGCGAGGAAGCCCCACATTCCCAGGAGCAGGAACGTCGCGGCGACGTAGGCGGTCCGCGGTGCCCGGCGGCGCAGCTCCTGGGCCGCCGCGAGGAAGCCGACGGCCATGAACGGCACGGCGAAGAGCCCGACGAGGACGACCGAGGCCACCAGGCCGGTGCGCTCGTTCGCCAGTGCGATCTGGTCGGCGACGTCTTCGGGGCGGTCGCCGAGCACCTGGCCGAGAGCGGCCTGGGCGGTGTTGAGCCCCGCGCCGAGGACGAGCGCGACCGCGCCGGTCCGCCAGCCGATCGTGGTCCGGGGAGCTCCGGTGGGTGCCGTGAGTGCCGGCGTCGTGGGAAGCGTGGTGGTGGTCATGGGTTCCTCCGTCTGCCTCCGGCCGGTCGGCGGACCTGCTCCGCCGTGCCTCCGTGCCGGTGGCAGCACTCTCGGCGCGCCGCCGTCCCGGGCGCTCGGGAGCGGTGTCCCGACCTCGGTGGGACATGCGGAGTGACGCGTTCGATTAGGGCAGGGGGTCGCCGACCGGTACGGTAGGACGAGTCCGGCCCCGTCTGTTCTGCCTGGGGCCGTCGATTCCACGCCCCATCCAGGGGCACCAGGTCTCAGCAGTCATCCACCAAGCGCCGCGGCAGCCTGTGCCGCGCCGGGCAGGACGACCCCTTTCAACGTTTCGGAGCACCCACCATGGCGGAAGCCCGCCCGCATGCCCCTGTGTCCTTCTCCACCTTCGACCTCCCCGCGCCGCTCGTCGCCGCGCTGAGCGCCGAGGGGATCACCACCGCGTTCCCGATCCAGTCGGCGACCCTCCCGCACTCGCTGGCGGGCAAGGACGTCCTCGGCCGCGGCCGCACCGGTTCCGGCAAGACCTACGCGTTCCTGCTGCCGCTGGTGGCCCGGCTCGCCGCCTCGGGCACCCCCCGCCGTCCGAGCCGGCCGCGCGGCCTCGTCCTCGTCCCGACCCGTGAGCTCGCCACCCAGGTCGAGGCGGCCCTCCGCCCGCTCGCCGGGGCGATGGGGCTCCGGGTCACCACCGTCTTCGGCGGCGTGCCCGCCTCGCGTCAGGTCACCGCGCTGCGCCAGGGCGTCGACGTCGTCGTCGCCTGCCCCGGTCGGCTCAACGACCTGGTGCGCTCGGGCCAGGCCGACCTCGGCAGCGTCGAGGTCACGGTGCTGGACGAGGCCGACCACATGGCCGACCTCGGCTTCCTCCCCGACGTCCGGCGCCTCCTGGACGCGACCCCGCGGAAGGGGCAGCGGCTGCTGTTCTCCGCCACCCTCGACGCCGGCGTCGACGTGCTGGTGAAGCGGTTCCTCGACGCGCCGGTCACCCACAGCGTCGACTCGGCCCAGTCGCCGGTGACGAGCATGGAGCACCACGTGCTGCACGTGGACGCCGACGGCCGGCTGCGGGTCATCACCGACCTGGCCGCCGCCCCCGGGCGGACCGTCGTCTTCACCCGCACCAAGCACGGGGCCAAGCAGCTGGCCCGCAAGCTCAACGCCAACGGGGTTCCCGCGGTCGAGCTGCACGGCAACCTGTCGCAGAACGCCCGCACCCGCAACCTCGCGAGCTTCTCCTCCGGCGCGGCCACCACGCTGGTCGCGACCGACATCGCGGCCCGCGGCATCCACGTCGACGACGTGTCGCTCGTGATCCACGCCGACCCGCCGACCGAGCACAAGGCGTACCTGCACCGCTCCGGCCGCACCGCCCGCGCCGGCGCCTCGGGCACGGTCGTCACGATGATGCTCGACCACCAGCGCGCCGACGTGCGCGACCTGACCCGCAAGGCCGGGATCAAGCCGGTCGTCACCCGGGTCGGCCACGACCACCCGCTCCTCACGACCATCGCGCCGGGAGAGCGGACCTTCCAGACCCCGCTCGTCACCACTGCTGCGACGCCGTCCAACGGTGGCGGGGCCGGCGGTCAGGGCCGCGGCCGCGGACGCTCCCGCCGGGGTGACGGCCAGGGTGGCTCCGGCCAGGGTCGTTCCGGCCAGGGCCGTTCCGGTCAGTCCCGGTCGGGCCAGTCCCGGTCGAGCCAGGGCGGGGGCCAGGGCGGGCAGCCGTCCGGCCGGTCCCGTCAGGGCGGGCGCCGCGCGGCCGCCCCGTCCGGCACCTCGCGACCGCACAGCGCCGCGGCGTTCTCGGGCTCGGTCCGGAGCCGCTGACCCGTGCTGGAGACCGTCCGCGCGACCGTCCCCACCGCCGACGGCCGCGAGCTCGAGGTGCTGGTGACCGGCCCTGAGGACGGGACGCCGCTGGTCTACCACCACGGCACGCCCCAGGGCGCCGTACCGTTCCGGCAGCTCGACGAGGCCGCGGCCGAGCGCGGGCTGCGGGTGGTCTCCTACTCGCGCCCCGGGTACGGCGGCTCCACGCCCCGTCCCGACGGCGCGTCAGCGGCGCGGGTGGCCGACGACGCGGCCGACACCGCCGCGATCCTCGACCATCTCGGGCTGGGCGAGTTCCTCACCATCGGCTGGTCCGGCGGCGGGCCGCGGGCGCTCGCCTGCGCCGCCCTGCTGCCCGGCCGCTGCCGGGCGGCGGCGTGCTGCGTGGGGATCGCCCCCAAGGACGAGTACGACGGGGACATCCGTGACGGCATGGCCGAGGAGAACGTCGCGGAGTACACCGCCGCGTTCGCCGGCCCCGACGAGCTGGAGCGGTTCCTCGCGACCCAGTCCGCGCTCTTCCACGCCAATGCCGAGGACATCGCCGAGGCGCTCGGCGGCCTGGCACCACCGGTCGACCGGGCGGCCCTCACCGGCGAGCTCGCGGAGTACCTCGCCGCGTCGACCCGGGCGGCCGGTCAGCAGGGCGTCGTCGGGTGGCGCGACGACGACCTCACGCACCTGCGCCCGTGGGGCTTCTCCGTCCGCGACATCACGGTCCCGGTCTCGGTGTGGCAGGGGCGCGAGGACGCCATGGTGCCGTTCGCCCACGCCGAGTGGCTCGCCGCGCACGTGCGTGGGGTCCGCGCCCACCTCGTCGAGGGCGAGGGGCACCTGTCCCTCATGGGCAAGCTCGGCGCGATCCTCGACGACCTGATGCAGCTCGGCGGTCTCGGCCGCTGACCACGGTCGGTCGGGTCACCCGCCGGCTCAGAAGCAGCGGTGCCAGGTGTTCGGCCACGCGCTGCCGCCGCCCTGGGGCCGGTGGCCCTTCCAGCCGCGGAATGCCACGCGCTTCGCGACCGCGATCTGCTCCTTGCGGGTCGCCTTGTGGGGCAGGGCGTTCTTGGTGAGGTTCGGGCCGCCGTAGTAGCGCCACGTGGAGAGCGAGAACTGCAGCCCGCCGAAGTGGCCGTTCCCGGTGTTGATCTTCCACCGGTGCGTGGACTCGTAGTGCGCCAGGCAGTCCCACCGGGTCTTGTGGCGGTGACCGGCGTCGGCCCGGTCGGCCGTGACGGTCAGCAGCGCCACGGTGAGGGTCGCCAGCAGAGCGACGACGAGGAGCAGCGGCAGCACGGTGGTGCGGAGGCGCACAGGCATGAAGGTTCCTTTCCACGCCTGTGAGGTGAGCTGTCGGGCTGGAGCAGAAAGGTGCTCCGCCACCGCATCGCCGGCGGACCGGCCTGGGTGACTTCGCCCCGAGCGACGCGCTGCAGCGCAGCGTGCCGCGTGGTACGTGGGTCCCCCACTCCTGCCCAGGTGTTCGTCCGGTGGGACCGGCGCGCGGCGGGCAGGACTCGGCGGACCGCGGCCGGTGATGGAGTTGTCGGCCACGCCCACTCGGGCGCGGCGAACCTGATCCTAGGTCGGCTCGGCGGCACGCGTCCACGTCGGCGGGAGGCGGTCCAGCCGCCACGGCGGGCAGGTGGTCCCTTACGCACGGGCGGTCGCGGCGTCATGCTGTGGCCATGACCGCGGACGCCACGCACGACCACACCCGGGAGGCGCTCGAGGCCGAGCGGCAACGGATCAAGGACACCTACCTGCGGCCGCCGGGGGAGCGGCCGCCCTCCTCGGCGCGCGGCCTGCACCACGAGGCGCTGATCAGCAGCGACGTCGAGCGGACCGTCCGCTTCTACCAGGAGCTGCTCGAGTTCCCGCTCACCGAGGTGATCGAGAACCGCGACCACCCGGGCTCCACGCACTTCTTCTTCGACATCGGCAACGGCAACCTGCTCGCGTTCTTCGACTTCCCCGGTCTGGACGTCGGCCCCTACGCCGAGGTGCTCGGGGGGCACCACCACATGGCGATCTCGGTGGAGCCCGACACCTGGCACCGGCTCGTGGGGAAGCTGGAGGCCGCCGGCGTCGACCACGTCGTCCACAGCGAGGTCTCGGTGTACTTCCAGGACCCCGACGGCGCTCGGCTGGAGCTCATCGCGGACCCGCTCGGGGAGATGTACGGCAACCAGGTGCTCTGAGCCCGAGGGCCACCGTCCGGTCGGCCAGGACCATGGTCCGGACCTTGCGCTCCGCCGGGTCGCGGACCCCCTCACGGGCGCCACCCGGCGTTAGCCTGCCGATCGCAGCTTTCCAGGGGGGCACGTGACGCAGACAGGCAGGGAGCAGGAGCGCGCCAGCAGCGCGGTGGCCGGCTTCCGCGACACCCTCGCGCTGATGTTCAAGGCCCGGTTCCCGGTCCTCTACGTCGAGTCGTTCGAGGAGCCGCGGGTGCTGGCCGAGGTGGCGGCCGTCGCCTCCGACGAGGCGCGGGTGCGCACGCCGCGGCCGGTGTGGACCTGGTCGGTCACCGAGGGGCTCGTCGGGCCCACGGGGGAACGCCACCCGGGCACCACCGACCCGGCGAAGGCGCTCGACCTCGTCGCCCGGCAGGAGCAGCCGGCGGTCCACGTCTTCCGGGACCTGCACGCCCACCTCGGCGACCAGCACCGTCCCGCCGACCCCGCGGTGGTGCGCCGGGTCCGGGACATCGCAGCGGCCTTCCAGAGCGGCGTCAACGCCCGGGCGCTGGTCCTCGTCGCGCCGGTGCTGAGGATCCCGCCGGAGCTCGAGAAGGACATCACCCTCGTCGACTTCCCCTTGCCCGGGGAGGCCGAGATCCGCGCGGTCCTCGACGGCATGGTCGAGGCGAACGCCGCCTCCGGCCGCATCGACGTCCGCATCGACGAGCTCGGCCGCGAGCGGCTGGCGAAGGCGGCGCTCGGGCTCACCCTCCACGAGGCCGAGAACGCGTTCGCGCGGGCGATGGTCGACGACGGCGTCCTCGACGACGGCGACGTGACCGTGGTGCTGGAGGAGAAGCGGCAGACGATCCGGAAGTCCGGGCTGCTGGAATTCGTCCCCGGTGACCTCGACCTCGACGACGTGGGCGGGCTGCAGAACCTCAAGCGGTGGCTCGGCAAGCGCGACGGCTCGTGGATGGCCGAGGCGGCGGACTACGGGCTCCCGGCGCCCAAGGGCGTGCTGATGACAGGCGTACCCGGGTGCGGGAAGTCGTTGACCGCGAAGGCGGTCGCGACCGCGTGGGGGCTGCCGCTGCTGCGGCTCGACATCGGCAAGGTGTTCGCCGGGCTGGTCGGCTCGAGCGAGCAGAACATGCGGAACGCGATCCGGGCGGCCGAGGCGACCGCGCCGTGCGTGCTCTGGATCGACGAGATCGAGAAGGGGTTCTCCGGCGTCAACGGCGGTGGCGACTCCGGCACCTCGAGCCGCGTCTTCGGCTCCTTCCTGACCTGGATGCAGGAGAAGGAGTCGCCGGTCTTCGTGATCGCGACCGCGAACAACGTCGACCGGCTGCCGCCGGAGTTCCTCCGCAAGGGGCGGTTCGACGAGATCTTCTTCGTCGACCTGCCGACCGAGCCGGAGCGCCGCGACATCTGGCGGCTCCACCTCACCAAGCGCGCCACCCACGAGAAGGCCGCACCGGACGCGGGGATCACCGACGAGCTCGTCGACGCCCTGGCCGCGGCCAGCGAGGGGTACTCCGGCGCGGAGATCGAGCAGGCGGTGGTCGCGGGGCTCTTCGACGCGTTCTCGGAACGCCGCAGCCTCACCGAGGCCGACCTGGTCCGCGTGGTGGCGAACATGGTGCCGCTCTCGGTCACCCAGGCCGAGCAGATCGCCGCGATCCGCTCCTGGGCGGCGACTCGCGCCGTGGCGGCGACGGCCTCGGAGGACCGCAACGACGCCGTGGACGAGCTCCCGCTCGGTGCGGCGCCGGAGCCGGGTGCGACCCGCGGCGGACGGGTGGTCGACTTCTGATGAGCGTCTCGCTCGTGCTCGTGCCGCTCGCCTTCGCCGCGCTCTCGGCGTACCAGGCCGCCCGTGCCTCGGCCGACGACGAGGGGCGCACCGTCTGCCACGTCGGCACCCGGATGGTCGACGAGCGGCTGCTCGGCCACGCGCTCGCCGACACCGGCGCCCAGGTGGTCGAGGACCAGGGACGGCTGGTCGCCCGCTGGCAGGGCGTCGACGCCACCTTCGCCCGGGACGACCAGGGTGTCTGGCAGGTCGACCTGACCGGCGAGGTGACGCCGGAGTCCGCGGCGCAGGTCGTGGCGGCGGTCGACGCGGCGTACGCCGCACGGGTCCAGCAGGAGGTGCTCGCGCGGATCCGCGAGCGCGCGCACACCGCCGGCATGGCGGTGGAGTTGGAGCGCGTCGAGGAGGACCGCAGCGTGACGCTGGTGCTCACGGTGGGAGCGGCCGGATGACCGGCCCGGCGCAGCGCATCGTCGTGAGGGTGGGCGCCGACGGCGCGGTCACGGCCGAGACCCACGGCCTCACCGGCCCCGCGTGCCTCGACCAGATCGCGGTGCTGGAGGAGCTGCTCGGCGCGCGGACCGAGCAGAGCGCCTTCACCGCCGACTACGACCGGACCACGACGACGACCGCGCAG
This sequence comes from Nocardioides caldifontis, assembly GCF_008087345.1. Lineage (GTDB taxonomy): Bacteria > Actinomycetota > Actinomycetes > Propionibacteriales > Nocardioidaceae > Marmoricola_A > Marmoricola_A caldifontis. The sequence continues at coordinate 147,984 of NZ_ML701736.1, forward strand.
GGGGTGGGAGATGAGCTACGGCAGCAGTGACCGGCGGCCCCACGGCGACGGCTCCGCGCAGCTTGCCGACCGCGGCTGGCGGTTCCGGCACAGCCTCTGGCTGCTCGCCCCGCTGCTCGGCTGCGGCGCCTTCTCGTTCGTCGGCTTCCTCTACTGCGCGATCCGCGTGGGCACCCGCCGGTGGTGGCTGATCGCGACGTTCTGGACGGTCGCCTCGCTGGCCGTGTGGACGATGGCGATCGTGCAGGGCGAGGTCGGGCGGGACGGTCCGTACGACGACATCGGCGCCGTCCTGCTGATCGTGGTCTACCTCGGCGCGATCGTGCACGGCTTCATCGTCAACCGCGACTACCTGCGGTGGCGGGCGACGTCCCGCCCCTGGTACTCCCACGCCGCGCCCGTCGCGGCCCCGGTGACCACGCAGCTCCCGACCGCCCCGCCGGCACCGCTCGCCCCGCCGCCGTTCGGGGTCGAGACAGCGCCGTACTACGCACCGCCGCCGGCGCCACCCGCACCACCCGCCCCGGCACCCGACCTCCTCGACCTCAACTCCGCCACGGTGGAGCAGCTCGCCCTGCTGCCCGGTGTCGACGACGCGACGGCCGCCAGGATCGTCGCCGCCCGAGAGGCCCGCGGCTGCTTCGCGGACCTCGACGACGCCGTCCGCGGCGCCGGGCTGCAGCCGCACCAGCTGGTCCGGCTGCGCGACCACGTGACGGTCGGACCGGTCGGGCAGCAGCGCCCGTCGCCCGACCGGGAGCCGCCTGCCGGTCGCGGTCGTGTCCTCGACATCTGAGCCGCCGGGCGGGCGGCTCCGTGTCGCGCACGTCGTGCCGCGCACGGTCGCCGAGGGGCCCGGCACGCGCTACGCGATCTGGGTGCAGGGGTGCACCCTGCGCTGCCCCGGGTGCTTCAACCCGCACCTGTGGACCAGCCGAGGCGGCACCCTCCGCCGCCCCGCAGACCTCGTCGCGGAGGCGACCGCGGCCGGGGCCGAGGGGATCACCGTGCTCGGCGGCGAGCCGCTCGACCAGCCCCGCGCGACCGCGGCCCTGGTCCGCCGGGCGCGGGCGGCGGGGCTGAGCACCGTGGTCTTCACCGGCCACACGCTCGAGGAGCTGCAGGCGCGCGGCGCCCCCGGCGTCGCGGAGGTGCTCGCTGCGACCGACCTGCTCGTCGACGGCCCCTACCGGGCCGAGCTGCCCGACCGCGCGAGACCGTGGCTGGGGTCGACCAACCAGCGGTTCCACTTCCTCACCGACCGCTACGGTCCGCCGGACGTGGTGGCGCCCGACCGGGTCGAGGTGCGGGTCGCGGCGGACGGTGCCGTCGAGCTCAACGGCTGGGCCGACGAGGAGCTGCTGGAGCTGCTCGCCGGCGACGTGGGGCGGCGCGCCCGGGGGTGAGCCGGCCGAGGTTCACGGCGTGGAGCCCCGGGTAGGAGCGTCGCATGGCTTCCGAGCGTGCACCGGTCGTCGTCGTCATGGGCGTCAGCGGCTCCGGCAAGACGACCGTCGGATCCATGCTCGCCGACCGCCTCGGGGTGGGGTACGGCGAGGCCGACGACTTCCACCCCCAGGCCAACGTCGACAAGATGGCCGCCGGCCAGCCGCTCGACGACGACGACCGGCGGCCGTGGCTGGCCGCGATCGGTGCCTGGCTCGAGGAGCGGCAGGAGGCCGGCGCGGTGGCGACCTGCTCGGCCCTGAAGCACGCCTACCGCGACACGCTGCGCAGCCACGCGCCGAGCACGGTCTTCCTCCACCTGCACGGCAGCCGCGAGCTGCTGGAGGAGCGCATGGGGCGCCGCTCGGGCCACTTCATGCCGGCCTCGCTGCTCGAGTCGCAGCTCGAGATCCTCGAGCCGCTCGACGGGGAGGAGCGGGGGCTGACCGCGGACGTCGCGCTGACCCCGGAGGAGATCGTCGACCGCTTCCTCGTCTGGTGGCAGGAGCCCGCCCCTGGGTGACGACCGCGGCCGGGTGCCCTGAGCGGGTCAGTCGACGTTCGGCGGCAGGAGCTCCGGCCCGGCCTCCGGCGGCCTCGGCTCGTCCTGGCGGTGGAGCCGGACGCCGACGAGGGCCACGTCGTCGTCGGCTCTCTCGGGGAACATCCGGGCCAGTACCTCGTCGCAGAGCTCGCCCAGAGTGAGGTCCCGCGTCGCCAGGTCGGCCAGCGTGTCACGCAGCGTCGCGGTCCCCACGTCGATGCCCTGCCCACGCCGCTCGACCAGCCCGTCGGTGAAGAAGAGGAGGGTCGCGCCCCGGTCGAGCGTCACGACGGACTCGACCCGCCTGGTGCCCGGGTCGAGCCCGAGGAGGAGGTCGGACTCCGTGGCGGCCAGCTCGGCGACCGAACCGTCCGGATGGAGGGCGAGCGGGGGAGGGTGACCGGCGTTCGACCACCGGACCCGGGTGACCAGCCGCTCGCGCTCCTCGTCAGTCTGCTCCAGCCGCGCGACGATCGCGGTCGCAGTCGTGTCCATCAGCAGGGTCTGCATGGCCCGGTCCGTGCCGACGAGCACCTCGGCGGGGCTGTCGCCGCTGTGCACCGCGATCGCCCGGACCAGGTTGCGCACCTGGCCCATGGCCGCCGCGGCAGCGGTGTCATGGCCGACGACGTCGCCGATGACGACCACGGTCGCGCCGCCTTCCTGGAGGAAGGCGTCGTACCAGTCGCCGCCCACCTGGGCGACCTGCGCGGCCGGGCGGTAGCGCACCTCGATCTCGCAGTGGTCAGGCTCGGGCGGGTCGGTCAGCATGCTTCGTTGGAGCCCTTCGGCGAGCTCGCGCTGCGCGGCGTAGAGCCGGGTGTTGTCCAGGGCGAGCGCCGCCCGCTCCGCGACCTCGCGGAGGGTGTCGATGTCTGCCTGCTCGAAGCTGCGACGATCACCACCGCGGTAGAGCGTCAGCACCCCCACGGTGCGCCCGCGCCCACGCATGGGGACGAAGGCGAGCCGGCGCGGGTCGAGGTGGCTGATGAGCTCTCGGGCGCGCCCTGGGAGGAAGATCCGGTCCCACGTCTCGTCTGACACCGGGTCCACCACCATGGGGTCGGAGCTCTCCAGCGCACGGGCCATGAAGGACGCATCGGTCGCCGACGCGATCCTCAAGGCCGTGAACTCCTCGACCACGGGGCGCAGTCGGGCGTCAGCGTGCCAGGAGCCCACGTCGCGCAGGGCGCGCCGCCAGTCGGCGTCGTCGGCGTCCTGGTCGAGGAGGGTGACCACGCACCAGTCCGCGAAGTCGGGCACCACGGACGACGCGAGGCTCGCGACGGCCTTCTGGGTGTCCAGGGTCTCGTTGAGCTCGGCGGCCACCTTGGCGAGCAGGGCGCTGCGCCGGGCTGCGACCTGCACCTGCTCGCGGGCGGCCCTCTGCTCGGTGATCTCGACGAAGTAGACCGAGAGCCCGTCGGGGCTGGGCCATCCGCGCACCTCGTACCACGCGTCGAGGGGTGGCGGGTAGTACGCCTCGAAGCTCACCGCCTCCGTCTGCTCCATCGCCCGGCGGTAGAAGGTCTCGAACTCGGTGCCGACCGCGGCCGGGAAGAGCTCCCAGATCGAGCCACCGACGAGCTCCTGGCGGCTGCGACCGAGGAGCCGCTCGGCCTCCCGGTTGACGTAGGTGAACCGGTAGCCCTGGTCGAGGCTGAAGAAGGCGCTGGTCATGGACTCCAGCACCCGGGCCAGGCGGGCCTCACCCTCCTGCACGGCGGTGGTGTCGAAGGCCGCCCCGAGCAGGCGTACCGCGATCCCGTCGTCGCCGAGGGCGCGCCCCCGGGCCGCCACCCACCGAACTCCGCCGTCGGGCTTCACCACGCGGTACTCCGCGGTGTACTCGCCGCAGTGCTCGATGGCATGACGCAGCGCCTGCGAGACGCGGTCGCGGTCGTCGGGGTGCAGGGAGTCGTTGAAGGACTCGATCGTCCCACCGAAGGTCTGCCGGTCCTTGCCGAAGAGGTCGAGCAGCCGGTCGTCCCAGCGCAGCTCGCCGGTGACGAGGTTCCAGTCGAAGGCGCCCACCCCGGCGGCGTCCATGGCGAGCTGCCACAGGAGCTGCTCCGACTCGTAGTCCGCGGTCAGCGCGGCGAGCTCGAGCTCGGCGACCACGGGCCCGGCGAGCTGCTCCAGGAGCGCCACGTCACCCTCGCGCCACTGCCGCGGGGCAGGGTCGAAGACGCAGAGCGCCCCGATGACGTGACCGTCGTCCGCGATGAGCGGGACACCGAGGTAGCAGCCGACCCGCCCGTCGGCGACCGCCGCGTGGCCGGCCACCCTCGGGTCGTGGGCCGCCCGCGCAACCACCAGCGGCTCACCGCTGGCGACCGTCCGGGCGCACAAGGAGTGCACGAGCGGCACCGTGCGGCCGACGACCTCGGCGGGCAGGCCGGCCCCTCCCGCGACGTGCTCGACGTCGGAGATCACCGAGACCTGCGCCGAAGCCGTGCCGAGCAGCCGCGCGGCGAGCTCGGCGAGTCGATCGAGGGCCGGGCTGCGGGCGCCACCCCGGGCGAGGCGGCGGGCCGCGGCGGCGCGCGCCGTCGAGCGGGCGTCGTCGACGTCCGCCACAGCGGTGGCCTCGGCCCGGGGATCGCTCGGGCGAGGACCTTCGTCGAGCTCCTCGTTCGGCACTCGGCCACCTCTCGTCGCGGACCCCCGAGTGGTGATCTTAGGCGGTAAGGCAGCGATGCGCCGTCACCCGACGAAGATGCAGAACGGGTGGCCCGCCAGGTCGGCGAAGACGTAGAGCGGCTCCTCCTCGTCGTCCGAGCGGTCCAGCAGCAGGGCCGCGCCGAGTCCTTCGGCCCGTGCGCGCTGTCGCTCGAGCTCGGCCACGTCCGGCACCGTCATGTCGAGGTGGAGCTGCATCGGCACCTCGTGGCTCGGCCAGGTGGTCCGTCTGAGCTCGTCGACCAGCTGGAAGGCCAGCTTGCGGACACCTCCCTGGTCGGTGAGGACGAGCCAGTCCGGCTCCTGCTCGTCCGGTCCCGGCTCGTCGCCGGGTCGGTAGCGGAGCCCGAGCAGCTGCCGGTAGAACTCCGCGAGCTCCCGGGTGCGGGTCGTGTCGAGGACGGTGTGCAGCAGCTGCGGGTACGACGGCATGCCCCCGTCCTACCTCACCGGTGGTGGACCCCGGCCCGACGGACCGCAACGGCGGCGGCTGCGAGGCCGAGGGCGAGGACCGCGGCGTAGCGGATCCAGTCGTGGTCCGTGTCGAGCAGCTCGCCGCTCACGTTGAACGACGCGTGCAGCAGCGCCACCGCGAGCAGGCTCCCAGCGGTCCAGCGGTCGAGCGCGCCGATCAGCAGCCGCAGCCCGACCGCGGAGCCGAGCAGCGCGACGACGTTGAAGGCGACGGCCCCTGCGGTGTCGGTGTCGTGGAAGGCGAGAGGCAGGTGGATCCCGGCGAACAGCACGGCGACCACGAGCGCACCGCGGACGTAGCCCCAGCGGGCGGTGGCGCGGCGCTGGGCGAAGCCGGCCCACGCGAGCTCCTCCCACAGGTTGATGATCAGGACGCTGGACACCACGTTGACCGCGAGGGCGGCGACGAGGGCGACGTCGACCTGCTCCTCGACCCCGAGCACGGCCGCGCCGGCCCAGGTCAGCGCCGGGAGCGCCAGCACCGCGGGGAGGAGCCAGGCGAGGGGGCGGGGGAGCCGCGTGGTGTCGCGGAGGAGCGCGCGGACGCTCCCACCCGCGCGTCGGGTCAGCAGGAGCGCCGGCAGCAGCAGCCCGAAGAAGTTGGTGAGCAGCACGAACGGCTCGACCGGGAGGTCGAGCACCAGCGGCACCCCCAGGAACAGCCAGCCGCTGGGGACAGCGAAGGCGGCGAAGGTCAGCAGCGGCGCGAGGTCGTCGGCGCCGTGCTTCTGTCGGTCGCCGCTCGGCTGCCGGGCCGCCGGGAGGGTCGTACTGGTCATCGTTCTCACCTCGTCGATCTTGTTGTTGAGGTGACAACATCGCGAGGAGACGCAGCCATGCCGTGCCGCGCGGCCGGTGCAGACAACCAGGACCCTCGTCCTGGTCCCGGTCAACGGCTGGAACCCGCGAGCCGCTGCTGCCAGCGTTCCCACGGTGGCTGGGCGGCCCAGCCGACGCGGAGGGTGTTCACCGCGCGGCGCATCCGCCGCCCCAGCTGGGCACGGCCCCGGAGGCACCGGGCGGAGACGCCGACGCGGAGCCGCCGGTCGTGGCGGATGCGCCGTCGGGGCCCCAGCACGAAGGCGAGGTCGATGTCGTCGTGCAGCTCGGGGTCGTCGCGGTGCACCAGCTGGCGAACCTCGAGCCAGACCTGGCGCCGCATCGCCATGTTCGACCCCCAGAGTGCGGGGTGGCCGAGCGCGAGGTGCACGGTCGCGAAGTAGGTCCCGAGGTAGAGCCACGTCATCACCCGGCGCACCACGGGCGGCAGGTCGTAGAACGTGCCGGAGCCGGTGACGGCATCGGCGCCGGCGTCGATCCCGGCGGCGACCCGTGCGACCCAGTCGGCCGGCGGAACGCTGTCGGCGTCGCACCGGGCGATCACGTCGCCCCGGGCGGCGTCGTACCCGGTCGAGGCGGCAGCCGGGATCCCGGGCCGGGGCTCCTCGACCACCCGCGCGCCGTGCGCTCTGGCGACGGCCGCGCTCTCGTCGGTGGAGCCGTTGTCGACGACGACGACCTCGAGCGGCGTCACCGTCTGACGGCCCAACGCCTCGAGGCACCGGCGGAGCATGGCGGCGTCGTCCTTGACCGGGATGACGACCGAGACCGTGAGGCTCACCGTGCCACGAAGGGCGGGTCGACGGCGCGGGTGCGCGAGCGGCTCCGCGCCGGGACGAGAGCGACGACCACCGCGGCTGCCAATGCCCCCGCGCCCCCGGCCACCAGGTCGCCGAGGGTGTCGGCGTAGCCGACCTGGATCCGGCTGTCGACCTGCGTGTGGCCGTATCACTCGCCGAGCTCCCAGAGCACGCCGAGCGCGAGACCGAGGGCGGCGACGACGACCGCGGCCCCGAGCCGTGCCCTCCTCGGGTACGGCGCCCCGGCGCCGGTGAGGACGCCGAGCGCGACCAGCGCCTCGAACAGGGCGGCAGCGCCGAGCCCGGTGGCCACGAGGTGCACCGGGACGTCCAGCCAGGAGTACCGGAGATACAGGTCGAGCAGGCTGGCCCAGGCGCCCGCGACCAGCATCAGGCCGGTGGCGGCGTCGGTGGCGGGCCGGGTCAGCAGCCGGAGCAACGTGAGGGCGAGCAGCACCAGGGCGAAGAGCGCGGCGGCCACGCCCTTGCCGGTGCCGAGCGCACCCAGGAAGCTGAGCACACCCACGACGCGGACGGCGTCGGCCGCCAGCCGGGTCCACGACCTGCTCGCGAGCGTCATGAGGACCAGCGTGCCCAGATCAGCAGCTGGGTGAGGAGGAACCCGGTGACGTAGTTGAGCCACAGGAACCGCTGCCACCCGGCGTGAGCCTGCTCTGCCGCGGCGTCGTCGAGCGACCGGAAGCGCCAGACGTTGTGCAGGTAGGGGAGGACCAGCAGTGCCGCGAGCGCGCCCGGCCAGCCGGTGCCGAGGGCGGTCAGCCCTGCCCCGGCGTACAGCAGGAGGGCGACGCGGACGGTGGTCGCGGCTCCGAGGACGGTGCCGATCGAGCCGATCCCGGCGGCGCGGTCGGCGCCGATGTCCTGGACGGCGCCGAAGGCCTGCGACGCCATGCCCCAGAGGAAGAACGAGACGAGTGCGCACAGCGCCACCCGGTCGAGCGTCCCGCCGGCCAGCGCGAAGCCGAAGACGGCCGGGCCGACGAAGTGGGTGCTGGAGGTGACCGAGTCGAGGAACGGCCGCTCCTTGAACCGGAGCCCCGGCGCCGAGTAGGCGACGACCGCGAACACCACGACGGCGAGGACGGCCGCCGAGGCGACCGACCCCCACGCCAGGAGGAGCACCAGGAACGGCAGGTTCGAGGCCACGGCCGCGACGATCGTGGCGCGGTGCCACCGCGAGGAGAGCACGACCCCCTCGACACCGCCCTTGCGGGCATTGCGCAGGTCGGACTCGTAGTCGAAGACGTCGTTGACGCCGTACATCAGCAGGTTGTACGGCACCAGGAAGTAGAGGGTGCCGACGACCAGCGCGGTGTCGAGCCCGCCGCCCACCAGCACGTAGGCGGCCGCGAACGGGTAGCCGGTGTTGACCCAGCTGAGCGGGCGCGACGAGCCGACCAGCGAGGAGAGGAGCCCGGGGTCGGCCGGAGGTGCGGTGGCCACGGCTGTCATCGTGCCCGCCTCGACGGTCTCGGGGCGAGCAGGGCCCACAGGGCCGGCAGGGCGAGCGCCGACGCGACCGGCCAGGCGAAGTCCTCGACCGGGGCCAGGATCACGTGCCAGCCGAGCAGCCGGTCCTCGTCGAAGCGGAAAAGGTCGGCGGCGATCATCAGGCTGTCGAACACGGCGGTCAGCACGAGGAGGACCGCGGTCACGGCCGCGGTGCACAGCCACCAGCGGCGCCCCGGCCGGCGGACGGCGGCGGCGACGGCGGCGACCACGGCGGAGCCGGCGAGGAACAGCAGGGCGACGGCGGGGTAGCTCATGACGGCTCCTCCACGCGCAGCAGCCGGCGGCCGAGGCCGTGGAGCACCATCGTCAGGTAGGGCAGGAACGCCACGAAGAACAGCTCCTCGACCGGCAGGTCGGGTGCCACCTCGATGCCGGTCATGAACTCCGACCGGCCGCGCTCGTAGAGCTCGAAGTGGAGCGCCACCAGGTCCCAGGCGAGGAAGAGCGTGAACCCCGCGGCGAAGACGACGGCAGCGCGGCGCGGGTCGGCCCAGAAGAAGAGCTTCCACCGTCGGTCCGTCAGCGCCATGCAGCCGAGGACGAAGAGGAGGCTCGCGAGGTAGACCAGCGAGCTCATGCGGCCCCCGCACCTTCCACCGGCAGCGGGCCCGCGGAACGGTCGCCCCGGAGCCGCTTCAGGACCAGCTCGGCGCTGATCAGGCACATCGGCAACCCGACCCCGGGCACCGTCGTGGCGCCGGCGTAGTAGAGCCCGTCGACCTTCGACGATGCGTTGCCCGGACGCAGGAACGCGCTCTGCCGCAGGGTGTGCTCGAGCCCGAGCGCCCCGCCCTGCCAGGCGTTGAACTTGCGGGCGAAGTCGGCCGGGCCGATCGTGCGCCGTACCACCACCCGGTCCCGCAGGTCGGGCACGTCTGCCCACGAGCCGACCATGTCGATGGCGGCGTCGGCGGCCTTCTCGACCGCCGGGTCGCCGGCGCCCTCGTCGCCACCGGCGCCGATGGTGACGTCCGCCGGCACCGGGACGAGCAGGAAGAGGTTCTCGTGACCGGGCGGCGCGACCGTCGGGTCGGTCGCGCTCGGCTTGCAGACGTAGACCGACGCCGGGTCGGGCACCCGTGGCTCGGGGCCGAAGACGTCGCGGAAGTTCTGCTTCCAGTCGCGGGTGAAGAACAGCGAGTGGTGCGGCAGCGCCGGGAGCTCGCCCTCGACGCCGAGCAGCGCCAGGACCGCACCGGGACCCGGCGTCCGCGACCGCCAGGAGCGCTCCGGGTGGGTCTGCAGGTGGCGGGGGAGCAGCTCGGTCTCGAGGTGGTGCAGGTCGGCCGCGCCGACCACGACGTCGGCCGCGACGGTGTGCTCGCCCTCGGCGTCGCGGTAGGTCACCGCCTCCACCGCGGGCCGGCGGTCGGCGGTCGTCACGATGCCGGTCACCGTCGCGCCGGTGTGGAGCGAGGCCCCGCGGTCGCGGGCCAGCCCTTCGACCGCTTCTATCAGCCGGGTGAAGCCGCCCAGCGGGTAGAGCACCCGGTCGCCGAGGTCCATCCGGCTCATCAGGTGGTACATGCTCGGCGCCCGGTCGGGCGAGGAGCCCAGGAACACCGCGGGGTAGCCGAGCACCTGGCGGAGCCGGGGGTCCTCGAAGCGGGCTGCCACGTGGCTCTCCAGCGAGCGCGTGAGCAGTCGCGCCAGCCGCGGGCTGCGCCTCAGGATGCTGGGGTGGACCAGCGAGCCCGGCGACTCGAAGGCGGTGTAGAGGAACCGGTCGAGCGCCATCGTGTAGGCATCGTCGGCGGAGTCGAGGTACTCCTCGAGCCGCCGGCCGGCCCCCGGCTCCAGCGCCTCGAACGTCTTGAGGTTGCGCTGCTCGTCGGGGTGGACGTCGAGGTGCTCGTCGTACCCCTCGAAGAACACGCGGTAGCTCGGCTCGAGCACCGTGAGGTCGAGCTGCTCCCGGGTGGTGGTGCCGAGCAGCGCGAAGAAGTGGTCGAAGACCTCGGGCATGAGGTACCAGGACGCCCCGGTGTCGAAGCGGAAGCCGTCCCGCTCGTAGGAGCCGACCCGGCCGCCGAGCTCGTCACGCTTCTCCAGCAGCGTCACCGTGTGGCCCTCGTGCGCGAGCAGCGCGGCGCTGGCCAGCCCGGCGATGCCGCCGCCGACGACCACCACCCTGCGAGGTTCGTGCAGGCGGCTCACCCGCGGTCCCCGATGAGGGCACCTGCGAGCAGCCGCGCCTTCCGAGGTCCGGGCACGCGCACCCGCCGACGGCGGATCTCCGCCGCCGGGGTCGCCCGCAGCATGGCCGACAGCTCGGCGAACGTCGCGTGCGCGGCGCGGACCGCACGGCGGCTGTGCCGCGGCAGGTGGGGTACGGCGGTCGCCGCCACGGCGAGGTCGGCGTCGATGTCGTCGAGCAGCCGGTCGCGATCGGCGTCGGTGAAGGTGGCGACGTCGAGGCCGGGGAAGTACGAGCGGCCCAGCAGCGCGTGGTCCTCGGCGAGGTCGCGGAGGAAGTTGACCTTCTGGAAGGCCGCGCCAAGCTTGCGCGCACCCTCGGCGAGCTCGTCGTAGCGCGCCCGGCCGTCGGGCTCGTCGGCGAGGAAGACGCGCAGGCACATCAGCCCGACGACCTCTGCCGAGCCGTAGACGTAGCGGTCGAACGACGCCCGGGTGTGCGTCGTCGCGGTGAGGTCCATCCGCATGGAGTCGAAGAACGGGTCGACGAGCTCGTCGCGGATGCCGGACAGGATCGCGGTCCGGGCGAAGGCGTGGACGACGAGGTTGGCGCTGTGGCCGCTGACGAGGGCGTGGCGGGCGTCCTCCTGGAGGGTGGCGAGCATCCGCGTGCGGGCGGCGAGGTCGACCGAGGCGTCGGGGTCGTCGACGATCTCGTCGGCGACGCGCACCAGGGCGTAGACGTTGCTGATCCGGGTGCGCACCGGCTCGGCGAGCAGCCGGGAGGCGAGCCCGAAGCTGCTGGAGTAGGCGCGGATCACGACCGACGCGCTGGCCTCGGAGACCTCGTCGTAGAGGGAGCGGGCGGGGCGGCGGGGGACCAGGAACATCAGGCGGCCCTCCCGACCTGCGGGACCACGAGAGCCAGGAGCCGGAGCTGCTCGAGCGGGAGCCCCGCCTCGTCGAGGAGGGTGCGAGCGCCGCGGACGTAGTCGTCGGCGAGCCCTTCGACGAAGTCACGGGCGCCGCTCTCGACGAGCAGGCAGCGGACGATGTCCGCGTCGTCGGCAGTGAGGTCGGGGGAGCCGAGGTGCGCGGCGACGCCCTCCCAGAGCTCGGTGGTGCGCGCGTAGGCGATCAGCGGGGTCTGCTTGCCCTCGCGCAGGTCGGTGAGGGCGCTCTTGCCGGTCACCCGCGGGTCACCGAACACGCCGAGCAGGTCGTCGCGGAGCTGGAAGGCGACGCCGAGCATCCGCGCGGCCTCTCCGAGCCGGCGGACCACCTCGTCGTCGGCGCCCGCGAGGACGGCTCCGGCCTGCAGCGGGAGCTCGAAGGAGTAGGCGCTGGTCTTCTGCTCCTCCATCGTGAGCGCCTCGCCGAGCGACGGTGCCCGGGTGCCGAGCGTGAAGGCCACGTCGTCGAGCTCGCCCGCGGCCGTGGTGTGGAGGGCCCGGTCGAAGAGGTCGAGCAGCCGCGCGACGGTCGTCGGTGGGACGTCGCAGGTGGCGACGGTGCGGATCGCGGCGGCGAGGGCGAGGTCGCCGGCGAGGATGCCTGCGGTCAGCCCGAGGTGGGCCGCGGCGGCCGCGGTCGCGCCGTCGTCGGCTGCGCGCCGGCCGAAGGTGCCGCTGACGTTGGGGCGCCCGCGCCGGACCTGGTCACCGTCGATCACGTCGTCGTGGACGACGAAGGCGGTGTGCAGCAGCTCCACGGCGGCGCCGACCCGGGCGGCCGCCTCGGCCTCGGTGCCGCCGAGCGCGTCGTGCGCGGCGGCGACGAGGGCGGGACGGAACCGCTTGCCGCCCCGGGTCGCGTCGCGGAGCGCCGTCCAGAGCGCCAGCTGCCCGGGGCCGGTGGCGCGGGCCCGCTCGAGCCCCTCGGCGAGCACCTGCTCGAGCGCGACGTCGTGGGGTGGGCCGGGCGGGGAGGTGCCGGGTGGGGCGTCGCTCGAGGTCGTGCTCACCGGTCCTCCAGGTGCGTTCGGGGCCGGCCGCCGCGAGGGTGTCGACGGCCGGTTGCACAACAGACAACCATGCTTGACAAACTTGTGCAAGAGTGCGAGAAAGACTTATGCAACCCGAGGAGGTCGTCATCGCCGCACGCGACAGGTACCCGGCGAGTGCGCTGACAATCAGCGAGCTTGCCCAGCGGACCGGGGTCCCGCAGGCGACCCTGCGCAGCTGGGAGGCCCGTTACGGCTTCCCCCGCCCCGAGCGGCTGCCGGGCGGCCACCGCCGCTACGCGGAGAGCGACGTCGCGGGTGTCGAGGAGGTGCTCCGCCACCGGGCGGCGGGGCTCGGCCTCGAGGCCGCGGTGCGGCGGGCCGTCGCCGGGCCGGTCGGCGGCAACGCCTCCCTCCACGGCGAGCTGCGGCGCCGGCACCCGACGCTCGTGCCGCAGCTGCTCTCGAAGCGGTCGATGGTGGCGCTGAGCCACGCGCTCGAGGACGAGTGCTGCGCGCAGGCGCAGCGCCCGCTGCTGTTCGCGGGGTTCCAGCGCCGGCGGTTCCTGCGGGAGTCCTACGCGCGGTGGGTCGAGCTGGCCCGCACCGCCGGGCAGGCCGTGGTCTTCGCCGACCTCGAGGAGCCGGCCCCGGTGCAGCCGGGCTCGCTCGTCGAGGTCGCCGTGCCGTACGACGCGGCCATCAACCGGGAGTGGTTCCTGGTCTGCGACGCGCCCGACCGGCCGGCGTGCCTCGTCGGCTGGGAGCGCCCCGGCCAGCCGCTCGCACCGGACTCGGCCCGCCGCTTCGAGACGGTGTGGAGCGTGGACCCGGTCGTGGTCCGCGAGGCGGCGCGGATCTGCGTCGAGCTCGCCGACACCTACCGCCCCGGTTGGCGGGTGCAGGAGTGGCAAGCCCTCGACGAGACCCCGGCCCCGGCGTCCGCGGACCTCCACCGGGCGACCGGGTTGGTGAACCGGATGATGGGCTACCTCGACACCGCGCGGTGACCACTCTGCGCGGCGTGCGCGCGGACGTGGCCGACGACCGCGTCCTGCACCGTGTCGAGGTCGCGCGCGTCGGGCAGGTGGACCCCTCCGTCGAGCGGCAGGAACGTGGCGCGGGGGAGCCGGGCGGCGAGGTCCTGGCCGCCGGCGAAGCGGACCAGCCGGTCGCCGCGGTAGTGGACGACCAGCGCCGGCGTCGCGATCTCGGGCAGCAGGTCGCCGACGTCGTCGTCGTAGACCGTCTCGAGGTACGCCGCCGCGACCTCCGGGTCCGCCGAGTCCCGGAACACCTTGGCCAGGTGCCACCCCGCCTCGTCCGAGACGCCGGGGCGGTAGAGGTCGGCGAGCAGCTTGGAGCCGAGCCCCCAGTGCGTGCGCGAGATCTCCACGACCATGTCGCGCAGCCGCTTGTCGGGGAAGGTGGTCGACGCGTCGGCGAAGGTGCCGAACAGCACCAGCGAGCTGATCTTCTCGGGGTGGCGGTGCGCCAGGGTGAGGGCGAGCGGGCCGGCCGCCGACATCGCGAGCACCGAGACGGGCGGCCCGACCGCCTCGACGACGGCCTCGAGCTCCTCGAGGCTGGCGGCCAGGTCGTACCCCTTGATCGGTCCTGGCGAGAGCCCCGTCCCGGCGCGGTCGTAGAGGACCAGCGACAGCTCGCCGGACAGCCGGTCGAGCAACGAGGAGCGCGGGTCGCGCCCCGAGGCGATGACGTCGAGGCTCGAGACCCAGCCGAGGATGACCACGACCTTCGGCCCCTCGCCCGTCGTGGCGTAGGCGATCCGGCTGCCGCCGGCGTCGAGGTACCGCACCCGCAGCCCGCTCAGCCCGACCGGCAGGCTGCTGGGGGTGGGTCCGTCGGCGGTCTCGCCGCGGAGCATCCCGGTCTGCAGCGCGCGCAGGGCCGCCGACGGCTCGAGCCCCAGCTCGTCGGCGAGCTTGCGGCGGTGCTGCTGGTACTGCTCGAGCGCGTCTGCGGTGCGCCCCTGTGCGTGCAGCGCCCTCATCAGCCAGCCGCGTGCCTCCTCGCGGAGCGGGTGCTCGGCGACGAACGGCTGGAGCAGCCCCACCGCGTCGGCCGGCCGGCCGGTACCGACCAGCGCTCCGGCGTACCGCTCGACGGCGGCGCACCGGAGCTCCTCGAGCCGTAGCGCGTCGAGCTGGGCGATCTCGGTGTCCGCGTGCCCGCCGTACGCCCGTCCCTGCCAGAGGTCCAGGGCGGTGCGCAGCGACGCGGCCGCCCGGTCGTCGGGCTCCTCCGTCGCCCGCTCGACCAACCGGGTGAAGAGCAGCGCGTCGACGTCCTCGTCGTCGACCGCGAGCAGGTAGCCGCGGTCGCGCGTCACCAGCAGGTCGCGGTCGCTGACCCGCGCCAGGCTGAGCCGCAGCTTGAACACCACGCTGTGCAGCGCGGCGCTCGGGTTCTCCGGTGCCTTGCCCGGCCAGAGCAGCTCGACGAGCTGGTCCACCGAGACCATCTCGCCGGCGCGCGCGACGAGGGCGGCCAGCAGCGCCGGCTGCCGGCCGCCGGGGAGTGCGACGACGGCGCCGGAAGGGTGGCGCAGCGCGACCTCGCCGAGCACGCGGATCAGCAACGGGGGTGCACCTCCCGACTGCATGCGGACGTCGCCCTCAGTCTGCAGTCGCGGCGACGCCGCGCGCCAGGGCGAGCCGGAGGATCGCGGGACGCTCGACCCGGGCCGGTTCCATCAGCCGCAGGGGCGCCTCGTCCTCGAGCACGGCGCCGTGGCCGCCGAGGTGGAGCCCGACCTGGGCCAGCAGCTGGAGTGACCGGGCGTTCCGTGCGCCCACCGTCGCCTGCACCCGCCGCACGCCGCGGGCAACCGCCACGGTCGTGACGGTGTCGAGCAGGACCGCACCGAGGCCGCGGCCCTGGTGCCGGTCGACGACCTCGAACGCCAGCTCCGCCGTCGGCCCGCGCTCGTCGACGCGCACGTAGCGGGCCACCCCGGCCGGTTCCCCGTCGACGGTCGCCAGCCAGGCGTCGTGCCGGCAGCCGTCGACGGAGGTGAGCGCCGCGAGCATCGGTCCGGGGAGCCGGACCAGCGGCGCCAGGTAACGCGCCTCGCGGGAGGCGGCGGACGACGCCTCGAACACCGCCTCGAGCGGGGAGCGCTCGCCCGGGCCGAGGGGGCGCAGGAAGGCGGTGCCCCCGCGGATCGCGGCAGGGACGGTCGCGCCCTCGGCGAGCGCCGGGACGAAGGAGAAGGTACGGCGGGCCGGTGCCTGCAGAACCTGCATCTCGGGTCCTCCTGGTCGGGCGGCCGTGCTCGTCGACGACCGGTTGCGTCCCCGACCGTGGCCGCCGGTGCTTCCCCGGTGCTGCCGCCCGCCTGTCACGCCGCTGCCACCCCGCGGAAGGAGCGCGGAAGCCGGACGTCAGGCGCGCCCCGCACGCTCGGGCCACGGCCGGAAGGACCGGCCGGACCCCAGGAGGAGCACCATGAACGCCCAGCAGATCGACACCGTCGTCGTCGGCGCAGGCCACGCCGGCCTCGCGGTCAGCCGGCTGCTGACCCAGGAAGGCCGGGAGCACGTCGTGCTCGACCGCGGCCGGGTGGGCGAGCGGTGGCGCTCGGAGCGGTGGGACAGCCTCCACCTGCTCACCCCGAACTGGATGACCCGGCTGCCCGGCTGGTACTACTCCGGCCCCGACCCGGAGGGGTTCCTGCCCGCGGCGCGGTTCGTGCGCCACCTGCAGCGGTACGCCGACTCGTTCGACGCCCCGGTGCTGACCGGGACGGACGTGCGGGCGCTGCGTCCGGCGCCGGACGGGTACGACCTGCACACCGACGAGGTGACGCTGCGCGCCCGCAACGTCGTGGTCGCCACCGGTCCGCACGGCGCCCCGAGGGTCCCGGCCTCGATCGCCACCTCGGACGTCGAAGTGCTCACGAGCAACCGGTACCGCAACCCCGCTTCCCTCGCGCCCGGCGGGGTGCTGGTGGTCGGCGCCTCCGCGTCCGGCGTACAGATCGCCGACGAGCTCAGCCGCGCCGGCCGGCAGGTGACCCTGGCCGTCGGCCGGCACACCCGGGTGCCACGCCGCTACCGGGGCATGGACCTGTTCTGGTGGCTGGACAGCACCGGCCGGCTCGCCAGGACCGTCGACACCTTCCACGACCCGTGCGAGGCGCGCGACGAGCCGTCGCTCCAGCTGGTCGGCCGCGGCGACCCCGCGCTGCGCGACCTGCCGCTGGACCTGCGGGTGCTCGCCGAGCGCGGCGTCCGGCTGACCGGCCGGCTCCGCTCGGTGCAGGGCCGCGTGGCCGAGCTCGGCGACGACCTCACCGACCGGCTCCACGCGGCCGACCGGGCCCTGCACGGGCTGCTCGACTCGTTCGACCGCTTCGCGGTGGAGACCGGGCTGGACGCCGAGCTCCTCCCCGCCGAGCGGCCTGGCCCGGTCGAGGTGGCCCCGCCGCCCCGCCGGCTCGACCTCGTCGCGGAGGGGATCGGGACGATCCTGCTCGCCACCGGCTACCGCCCCGCCCACGACTGGGTGGAGGTCCCGGTCGTCGGTCCGGACGGCTCGATCGAGCAGCACCGTGGCGTCACCCCGGCGCCCGGGCTCTACGTCGTCGGGCAGCGGTTCCAGCACCGCCGGGACTCCGGGTTCATCGACGGGGCGCGCCACGACGCGCACGCGGTCGTCGCGCACCTGACGACCGGCTCCCTCCCACCCGTCCGGGTGAACCAGCTCCGCTGAGGTGGTGTCGAGCCGCCCCTCGTGGCGCGCCACGAGGGGCGGCTCGACGGGGGCGCCGCGCGGTGCCAGGAGCCGGGGGGCGGCGTGGCCGGCG
>NZ_ML701736.1:165221-251176 GCF_008087345.1 Nocardioides caldifontis
GTCCCCCCCCCCCGGGGGTGGTGGTCCGGCCCCCCCCGGGGGGGCCCCCCGGGGGGGGCGGCTCGACGGGTCAGCCGAGCAGAGCCTGCAGCCGGCGGGCGTCGTGGACGGCGTGGCCGCCGCCGTCGTTGTTGAAGTACGCGTAGACCTCGTGGCCCGAGCCCTCCCACTCGCGGATCCGGTCGGCCCACCAGCGCAGGTCGCCGTCGGAGTACGAGCCGGCGTACAGGTGGTCGTGGTCCGGGCCGTGCAGCCGCACGTACACGACGGGGGCGGTCGCGCGGAGCACGCACGGGAGGTGGGCACCGCTCATCACGCAGTACGCCGCGCCGTGGTGCTCGAGGAGGCCGAACACCGCATCGTCGTGCCAGCTCGGGTGGCGCATCTCGACGGCGACCGGCAACCAGTGCGGGAGCCGGTCGAGGAACCAGCCGAGCCGCGCGTCGTCACGGGGCTGGTCGGGCGGCAGCTGGACGAGCAGGACTCCACGGCGCTCGCCGAGCTCGTGCCACCCGCGGGCGATCCGCTCCACCCACACCTCGGGGGAGTACAGCCGCTTGCCGTGGGTGAGGCCGCGCGGCGCCTTCACCGACATCCGGAAGCCGTCGGGCAGCCGGCGGCGCCAGCTCGCGAATCCGGCGTCCCGGGGCCAGCGGTAGAACGACGCGTTGAGCTCGACCGTGCCGAACGAGCGCACGTAGTGGTCGAGCCGGGCCCGAGGGTGCGTGCCGGGCGGGTAGAGGTGGTGCTCCCAATGGTCGTAGCTCCACCCCGAGGTGCCGACGTGGACCACTCAGCCGGCGGGCCTGGCCGCGGCCGGGAGCTCGTCGGCGGACGCCTCGGCGAAGGTCGGCGCCTCACCGGGAGGGGCGGAGAGCTCCTTGGCGGCGAGCGCGGCCACCTGCTCGACGCACCAGGGGGAGACCTCGCGGGTGCCGGCGAGCACCTCGTCGCGGAAGCTCCGCCAGTCCACCCACTCGAAGGCGTCCACCTCCTCGGGGTCCGGTCGCAGCTCGTCCGGGGTGACCGCGGTGAAGACCGGGCAGAGCTCGTTCTCCATCACTCCGTTGGGCATCGTGGCGTCGTAGCGGAAGGTCGGCAGCGCCAGCTGCAGCCGCTCGATGCGGACGCCGAGCTCCTGCTCGCCGCGGCGGCGCACCGCGCCGGCCATCTCCTCGCCGGGTGCGGGGTGGCCGCAGAAGCTGTTCGTCCACACGCCGGGCCAGGTCGGCTTGTGCAGCGCCCGCCGGGTCAGCAGCAGCCGGCCGTCCGCGTCGAAGAGGTAGCAGGAGAACGCCAGGTGCAATGGCGTCCGCTCGTGGTGGACCGTCGCCTTCGGCTGGGTGCCGACGGCGTTGCCGGCGTCGTCGACGAGGACGACCTCCTCGACCCCGGTCGCGGCGCTCATGCCGGCCGCGCCAGCGTGTGGACCGCGGCGGAGAAGACGCCGGGGAGGCGGTCGGCGGCGGGCACGACGGCCCTGCGGACCGGACGGAGCCGCGTCGCGCCCACCAGGGAGGCGGTCAGCAGCCGGTAGCGGCGGGTCACGGTGTGCCACTCCCTCTCGTAGCGGGCGGGGTCGTCGGCGAGTATGGCGTCCACCGCCGCACGGGCCTGCGCCAGGGCCAGCGCGACGCCCTCGCCGGTGAGCGCGTCGACGTACCCGGCGGCGTCACCGACGAGCAGCAGCCGCCCTGCCGTCCGAGCGGTGGCGCGCTGGCGCAGCGGTCCGGCACCACGGACCTGGCTGCCCCGCTCGACACCGGCGAGCCGGTCGCGGAGCGCCGGGAAGAGCGCGAGGTGGTCGTCGAACGAGCCACGTCTCGAGGTGAGGACGGCGACGCCGACGAGGTAGTCGCCGACCGGGGTCACGTAGGCCTCGGCGGAGTCGGCCCAGTGCACCTCGACGTACGACGTCCAGGGCCGGCGTGCGAAGTGCACCCGCTGGCCGAACCTCCGGTGGCTGAACGGCCGCCCCTCCAGCCCGGCGCGGCGGCGCAGCGGCGAGTGGAGCCCGTCCGCGGCCACCAGGTACGACGCCCGGGTGCCGTCGACCTCCACGTGGTCGTCGTGCATCGCGACCTGGTCGACGGCGCGTTCCTCGACGGTGACGCCGGCCCGCTCGACGGCGTCCCGGAAGGCGGCCGACAACGCGGTCCGCCGGACGCCCCGACCGGGACCGTCGCGGAACGGTGCGGCGACCGAGCGGGTTCCCGCGACGTAGCGGATCCCGGTGAGCGGACGGCCGGGCGGCGTCACGCCGAGGTCGGCGAGCGCCGCGACCGCCCCGGGCATCAGCCCCTCGCCACAGGCCTTGTCCAGGTCCCCGGACCGGGGTTCGCGGACGACGACGGACAGCCCTGCGCGGGCGGCGTACAGCGCGGTGGCGAGGCCGGCCGGTCCGCCTCCGGCAACGACCAGGTCGGTCATGCGTCGACCCCCGTGGCCGAGCGCAGCGCGGCCTCCTCGACGCGGATCCGCACCGTGAGCAGCACTGCGTTGCAGACGGTGAAGACCACTGCCGTGATCCACGCGGAGTGCACCAACGGAAGGGCGAACCCCTCGACGACGACCGCGACGTAGTTGGGGTGCGAGAACCAGCGGTAGGGGCCGCCGGTGACCAGCGGCAGCCCGGGGACGACGATGACGCGGGTGTTCCACCGGGGTCCGAGCGTGGTGATGCACCACCAGCGCAAGGCCTGCGAGGCGAGCACGAGAGCCAGCATCGGCCATCCCAGCCACGGCTCGAAGTCCGGCCGCCGCCACCAGACCTCGACCAGGGCACCGAGCAGCAGCCCGGTGTGCAGCACGACCATCACCAGGTAGTGGCGCTGGCCCGTCTCGACGCCGCCGCGCTCCAGGCTCCAGGCGGCGTTGCGGTTCGACACCACCAGCTCGGCCAGCCGCTCCAGCGCGACGGCGGCGACCAGGACGGTGAAGAGCAGCTCGCTCATGCAGCCTCGGGCGCTCGCATCAGCACGAGCTCGGAGCAGAACCCCGGCCCCATGGCGAGCATCAGCCCGTAGGAGCCGGGGCGCGGGGGACGCGTGGCGAGGGTGTCGGCGAGGACGTTGAGGACAGAGGCGGAAGAGAGGTTCCCGATCCGCGACAGCGAGTCCCAGGTGACCTGGAGCGCCTCGCGGTCCACCTCCAGGGCGTCGGCGAGGGCCTCGAGAACCTTGGGGCCGCCGGGGTGGGCGACGTACCACTCCACGTCGGCACGGGTCAGCCCGTGGTCGCCGAGGAAGGCGTCGACGTCGTCGCCGAGGTAGTGGCGGACGATCTCCGGGACCTTCGAGTCGAGGACGATCTTCAGCCCGGTTGCGCCGACGTCCCACCCCATCGTGCGTTCGGAGTCCGGGTAGAGCCGGCTGCGGGAGGCGAGCACCTCGGGCCGCGTGGTGTCGGGCGGTCCGTCGATCAGCGCGGCGCGGCCCTCGCCGACGGCGACCACCGCGGCGGCGCCGTCCCCGAAGAGCCCGCTGGCGACCAGGTTCGCCATCGAGGCGTCCTGCTTCTGCAGGGTCAGCGAGCAGAGCTCGACCGCCATCAGCACCGCCACCTGGTCAGGGTGGCCGACGAGGTAGTCGTGGAGCCGCGCGACCCCGGCGGCCCCAGCCACGCAGCCCAGCCCGACGATCGGCACGCGCACCACGTCGGGCCGGAGCCCGATCGCCGCGGCCACCCGCGCGTCGAGCGACGGCACGGCGAGGCCGGTCACGGTGCAGGAGACGATCACGTCGACGTCCTCGGGGGTGAGCCCGGCGGCCTTCAGGGCCTCGGTCACCGCCCGCCCGCCCAGCTCGACGCCGGCGGCGATGAACGCGTCGTTGGCCTCGCCGAAGTCGGCCAGCTCGCCGTACCGCTCCAACGGCATCGCGAGGTGACGGGTGGCCACCCCGGCGTTGCCGTGCAGCCGCCGGACGACCCGGTCGTCGACGGTGTCGCGCAGGATCGTGTCGACGAACGCGTCGGTGATCTCCTCCTGCGCGTAGCGGTGGTCGGGCAGCACGCCTCGCACGCTCAGCACACGCATGTCAGTCCTCCTCGGTGGGTGCGGGGACGTCGCGCCCGGACGGTGCTCCGGAGCGGACGGGGACCCGGGCCGTGGCCGTCGCGCGGTGCGCCACGTGGCCGGCCAGGGAACGGGTCATCCAGGTCAGGATCGTCGGGGTCAGCCTTCCCCGTCCGAGGCCGAGCTCGACGAGGTCGTCGAAGACCTCCTGGTCGGCCGCGGTGGCGCGCAGCCCGGCGTCGAGCGCCCGGCCCGAGCGGCAGATCCGGGCAGCGACCGCGGTGTGGCGCAGGTGGCTGCCGAGCA
Organism: Nocardioides caldifontis; assembly: GCF_008087345.1. Classification (GTDB taxonomy): domain Bacteria; phylum Actinomycetota; class Actinomycetes; order Propionibacteriales; family Nocardioidaceae; genus Marmoricola_A; species Marmoricola_A caldifontis. The sequence continues at coordinate 169,543 of NZ_ML701736.1, forward strand.
GCCTGCGGGTGCTCCGGCGGTGCCGCGCGGCCGCCCCCTCCGGGTCGCCCGCCGCGATCGCCACGGCAGCGGCTCGCCCGGCGAGCACGCCGGTCGCGACCGCGTAGTAGATCCCCTCGCCGGTCATCGGGTTCACCAGCCGGGCCGCATCACCGGCGAGGAGGACCCGCCCCCGGCCGGGCACGGCGCCTCGCCAGCCCGAGAGCGGCAGCTGGTGCCCCTGCCACTGCTCGCCGCCGTCGGTCGCGCCCGGGAGGAGCTCGTCGAGCCGTTCGAGGAGGGCGGCGCGGGTCGGCCGGTCGGCGCCGACCAGCTCGCCGTACCCGACGTTGCACCAGCCGTCGCCGCGGTTGAAGGACCAGGCGTACGCCGGCTGGCGCGCGGTCCCGAACGCGATCACCTGGGCGTGGGCGCGACCGGGAGGCGTGGGGGCGTAGCCGCGCAGCGCCACCGCCATCTGCCCGCTCCTCCCGTCCAGCCCCCGCCGCAGCACCGAGTGGGCACCGTCGGCCCCGACCACCACCGAGGCCCGGTAGCGGCCGTCGACCACGACGCCCCCGCCGTCCGGCTCGACGGTCCGGACCCGGTGGCGCCGCAGCTCGGCTCCGGCCGCCTGTGCGGCCTCCACGAGCCGGTGGTCGAAGACGGTTCGCGGGACGACGTACGCCGGACGGGTCATCTCCCGGTCGGCGACCAGCGGGCCGCGCGCGAGCCGGAGCCGGCGGACCTCCACCCGGTCGTCGAGGAGCCCGGTGACGCCGACCTCCTCGAGCACGTCGAGGACGTGCGGTGCGATGCCGTCACCGCAGGGCTTGTCGCGGGGGAAGTCGGCGCGGTCGAGGAGCAGCACCCGGAGCCGCGGGTCGGCGCGCAGCGCCCCGAGGGCAGCGGTGGCGCCGGCCGGTCCGGCGCCCACGACCGCGACGTCGACGTGCTCGAGCCCCGTCATCCGACCACCACCGCCAGGACCACGACGTCGACCAGCGCGATCGCCACGGCGGCCGCGAACGGCGCCTTGCCGCGGCCGAGCAGCGTCACCACGCCGAGCGCCCCGACGACGACGAGCACCGCCCACCCCCACGAGGGGGTGTCGACCGGGCCGAGCACGGTGGCGAGCGAGGCGCCGACGAGCAGCGCGGTGGCGACGCCACGGCTGGCCGTCGCGCCGATCCGGTGCGGGAGCCCGCGCACGCCGGTGCGCTCGTCGTCGTCGAGGTCGGGCAGCGTGTTGAGGAAGTGCGCACCGACGCCGAGCGCGGCGGCGGCAGCGACGGTCCACCAGGCCGGCGCCGCGGGGTCGGGGCCGGCGAGCGAGACGACCGCCGGCAACGCGCCGAACGCGGCCGCGTAGGGGAGCCACGAGAAGGCGGTCGCCTTCATCCCGAGGTTGTAGGCGTGGCCGCCGCCGACGCCGAGCACCAGGTGGACGACGGCGCTGCGCCAGCCGGCTGCGAGGGAGAGCGCCACGCACCCCACCGCGGCGGCCACCAGGCAGCCGCGCACCAGCCGCGGCGTCAGCCGGCCGTCGACGAGCGGCTTGTCGGTGCGGCCGACCGCCCGGTCGCGTGCGGCGTCGAGCAGGTCGTTGCCCCAGCCGATCGTCAGCTGCCCGGCGAGGACGGCCGTAGTGACGACCACCCCGGTCGTGGGGTCCAGGCTGGACGCGGTCGCGAGCAGCGCGGCGATCGCCGTGACGGCGAGCGCGGGACCGCCGTGGGCCGCGGTGAGGAGGGCCGCTGCGGTCGCGCCGCCACCGTGCGCGCGCGCCGGCGCCGCCGAGGGGCTCAGGGCCGCTGCCGTTCGCTGACCGGCCCGCGGCGCAACGCCTCGCGTGCCTGTCCCAGCACCGTCCGGGGCCGCAGGACCGGCGTGCGGTCCGACGCGGTGTCCCGCATGCCGTCGACCACCTCGCGGAAGACCGTCATGGCGTCGACAGTAGGCGTCCAGCCCAGCTCGCGGAAGGCGCGGCCGCAGTCGAGCAGCGGCACCGTCGAGCCCATGTCGAGCCAGCCCGGGTCGACCTGCTGGAGGTGGACCTTCCAGCTCGCGGCCACGACCGGTCGCAGCACGCCGCTCGGGACGTGCACCAGGCGGGCGCCGAGGACCTCGGCCATCCGGGCGGCGGTCAGCGGCGGTTCGGCGGCGAGGTTGAACGCTCCCGCGGCCTTGCGGTCGAGGACCCGGACGATCGCGTCGGCCACGTCGTCGCTGTGCACCAGCGGGATCGTGAGGCCGCGGTCGACCGGGAGCACCGGGAGGAGCGACAGCGCCCGGCCGGGGACGAACCCGGGGACGCCGTACCGCAGCAGGGCGCTGCCCGCGGACCGCTGCCCGACGATCCCCGGCCGCAGCCGCGTGAGCACGGTCGTGGTCCCCGCGCGCTCGTGCGCGTCGAGGAGCCGTTCGGCGGCGGCCTTGCTGCGGCTGTACCAGGAGGTCGGGATGCCGTCGGTCGGCCAGCTCTCGTCGACCGGCCGGTCGTCGCGCTTGGCCGAGTAGGCGCCGACCGACGACATGTGCACCAGGTGCGGCACGTCCGCGGCCGCGACGGCGTCGAGCACGCGGCGGGTGCCGCCGGTGCCGAGCTCCTCGAGGTACGCCGTGTCGTGCGACGGCTGGAACCCCCAGGCGAGGTGGACGACGGCGTCGGCCCCCTCGAAGGCCTGCCACAACGTGGGGGCGCTGCCCTCCCTGCTGAGGTCGACCGGGACCCAGTCGACCGCCGCGAGGTGGGGCGGCACGTCGTCGGTGGGCTCCGGGGTTCTGCGGACCAGCCCGACGACCTGGTGGCCGCCGTCGGCGTGCAGTCGGCGCAGCAGCGCCGACCCGACGTTGCCGCTCGCACCGGTCACGACGACACGCATGAGGACCTCTCGGCAGGGGACGGTGTGCCGACCCGTACCCCCATCGACCCGGGTCAACCGGCCCGGCAGGGGAAGGACGGACGGACTGGTTGCAACGCCCAAGCGTCACCTCGCCGATGGCCCGGGTGGACCGGTGCTCCACGGCCGTTCGGACCATTTCCGGACCAGCCTCGACGCGGCGGGACCTCAGGCGGCTCACGTCGGGCGTCCGGTGGCCGATGATCCTCGCGGGAGGTGCCACCATGACGTTCACGTGCGACAGGTGTCATGGCGACTACCGTGCTCGGGAGGCGAACGCGGTCGCTCACATCTACGTCAAGGACAGCCGCTGCAACCACGTCGAGGCGCGGTGCACGAACTGCGGGACGACGGAGGTGATCTTCCTCGGCCCGCACCGGATCGAGGACGTGATCCGCGGCGGCAACCTCCAGGTGGAGGTGCTCGCCGAGGCGACTGCCGGGCTGCGGGTGCGGGCGGAGAACGCCTGGGCCGCGGCCGAGAAGGCCACCGCCCCCGAGGGGGAGCACCGACCGTCGGGGCGCACCGGCACCTCGAGCGCGGGGATCGAGCCCACCACCGACCAGGTGCGGACCTACGACCTCACGCCGCGCCACGAGGAGCTGATCGCCGGCTTCGGCGAGGCGCTGCTCAACATCCCCGACGAGCTGCTCTGGGACGGCATGGAGGGGGAGTCGCAGCGCGAGCACCCCGAGCGCTGGACCGACTGACTCGAACGGGTCGAGCCGGGCTGCTCACCCTCCCCACTCGTCGATCAGCTCGACGAGGTCGGCGACCGAGTCGAAGACGTGGGTCGCCTTGTAGGGGAACCGCCCGACCGCCTCACGCCGCGTCGACCCGGTCAGCACCAGGATCGTCCGCAGCCCGGCCTCGAGCCCGGCGACCACGTCGGTGTCCATCCGGTCGCCGACCATCACCGTGGTCTCGGAGTGGGCGTCGATCCGGTTCAGCGCCGAGCGCATCATCAGCGGGTTCGGCTTGCCCACGAAGTACGGCGCCACGCCGGTCGCCCGGGTGACGAGCGCGGCGACCGAGCCGGTGGCCGGGATCGGCCCCTGCGCCGACGGCCCGGTCGGGTCCGGGTTCGTCGCGATGAACCGGGCGCCGCGCTCCACGAGCCGGATCGCGGTGGTGATCGCCTCGAACGAGTAGGTGCGCGTCTCGCCGAGGACCACGTAGTCCGGGTCCTGGTCGGTCATCACGTAGCCGATCCCGTGCATGGCGGTGGTCAGCCCCGCCTCGCCGATGACGTACGCCGTGCCCTGCGGCCGTTGCTGGTCGAGGAACTGGGCCGTCGCCAGCGCGCTGGTCCAGATCGACTCCTCCGGGACCTCGATGCCGCCCCGGGCCAGCCGGGCCTGGAGGTCGCGGGCGGTGTAGATCGAGTTGTTGGTGAGCAGCAGGAACGGCAGCTCCCGTTCGCGCAACGTCCGGACGAAGTCCGCGGCGCCGGGGATCGCCTCCTCCTCGTGGACGAGCACGCCGTCCATGTCGGAGAGCCAGGCACGGACCGGGGGCGTCGTCTGCTCCATGTCCCGATCGTGGCAGACGGCTGTGCGGCCGTGGCTCACACGACGTGCGGCAGCGGGTGGCGCATGCCGGTGCTGGTGTCGACCAGCGCCACGCTGGTGCCTACGGAAACCAGCGGCAGGACGTCGTAGACGGCGGCGGCGACCGCGGGGAGCTGGTCGAGGTGGAGCCGTGGCGCGAGCGTCAGGTGGGGCACCCAGTCGCCCGGGACGTAGTGCCGGTGCAGCTCCGCGCCGGTGGTCGCGCACGCCGTGGCGACGATCTCCTGCCGCTGCGCCAGCTCCGCCGTCACCGCGGGGGCCAGCCAGCACCGGCTCCGGCGGAAGGTGCCGAAGGCGTCGAACCGCAGCTCGACCGGCTCGCGGGCCGGGAGGGCGGAGAGCGCGTCGCGGACGGCGTCGAGGTCGTAGCTCCGCAGCGACGCGTAGGACAGGTGCGGGACGTGGCGGCCGTGGGTGTGGGTGAGCAGCGTCGGGACGCCGCCGTCCTCGAGCCGCCGCCACAACCGGCGTACGGCGGCGTCACCCCGTGCGTCGAGGAGCACGCAGACGGCGAGGGCGATGGCCGACCACCTCCCTCCCGGTCAGCTCTCCCAGGGAGCGTCCTCGCCCATCTTGGCGTAGTACTTCGCCAGGTGGCTCTTCACCCGGTCGATGTCCTTGTCGGGCAGGTCGATGCCTCCGCGTGCGCCCTGCATGATGTTGCCCGCGGCCATGACGCCGCGGGGGACGGCCTTCAGCTTCCCGTCGACGACGTCGGCGACGAGGAGCTTGTAGCCGGTGAAGTTCTCCTTCTTGTCCGCGTCGTACCACACGTGGGCGTCGCGGTACTTCTCGTTGGGCTCGTCGTTCGCCCCGGCCCACTCGCGCACGCGCTTCTCGGCGGCGCCGCCGTCCCACTCGCGGTCGCGGTCGGCCAGTGGCAGGTCCTGGAAGGCGGTGACCGCCATCTCCACCTCCTGTGCTCGGGTTGCCCGTGGTCACCCCGTACCCCGCCTCGGGCCGGGAACACCGCCGGCTCGCTACGGTCGGCGCATGACGAGCGACGAGCGGAGCATGCGGGAGCGGATGCTCGCCGGGGAGCCCTACATCGCCGACGAGTCGGTCGGCACGCTGCACGAGGCGGCGATGGAGCTGCTCGAGGCCTACAACGCCACCTCGGTCCGCGAGCCGGCCCGTCGGCGCGAGCTCCTCGAGCGGCTGCTCGGCTCCGTGGGCGAGGAGACGGTCGTCCGGCCGCCGTTGTACGTCGACTACGGCAGCAACCTCACCATCGGTCGCGGCACCTTCGTGAACTTCGGGCTGGTCGCGCTGGACGTCGCCGCGATCACCATCGGCGACGACGTCCAGATCGGCCCCAACGTGCAGCTGCTCACCCCGACCCACCCGGTCGACCCCGAGTCGCGGCGGCAGAAGTGGGAGAGCGCGGAGCCGATCACGATCGGCGACAACGTGTGGCTCGGTGGCGGGGCGATCGTGTGCCCCGGCGTGAGGATCGGCGAGAACACCGTCGTGGGTGCCGGTGCCGTGGTCGCGAAGGACCTGCCGGCGAACGTGGTCGCGGTCGGCAACCCGGCGCGGGTGGTCCGGGAGCTCTGAGTCAGGCTTCGCCCGGCCGCACCAGCCCCGTCTCGTACGCCGCGACCACAGCCTGGACCCGGTCGCGCAGCCCGAGCTTGGTGAGCACGCCCGACACGTGGGTCTTCACGGTGGCCTCGCCGACGTAGAGCCGGGCGGCGATCTCGGCGTTCGACATCCCCTTGGCGATCAGCCGCAGCACGTCCTTCTCGCGCTCGGTCAGCGCGGCGAGCTCGGCGGCCGGCTGCGTGCGCAGCGGCGAGGCGCTCGCGAACGACTCGATGACCCGTAGGGTGACCGTCGGGTCCAGCAGCCCACCACCCGAGGCCACCGTCCGCACCGCGTCGATGAGCCGTTCGGGAGGCGCGACCTTGAGGAGGAACCCGCTGACCCCGGCCCGGAGCGCGGCCTCGACGTAGGCGTCCTCGTCGAAGGTCGTCAGCATCACCACCCGGGTCTCGGGGACCGCGGCCAGGACGCGGCGTGCACCTTCGAGCCCGTCCACACCGGGCATCCGGATGTCCATGAGCACGACGTCAGGGCGCAGCTCGGCGGCGGCCTGCTCGGCCGCCGCGCCGTCCTGCGCCTCGCCGACCACCTCGATGTCCGGCTCGGCGGTCAGCACCATCCGGAGCCCGACCCGGACCATCGCCTCGTCGTCGACGAGGACGACCCGGACCGGCGCGCTCACCGCCACCTGCCCGTCAGCGGCAGCCGGGCGTGCACCCGGAAGCCGCCGTCGCCACGGGGGCCCGCCTCGAGGGTGCCGCCGAACATCGCTGCGCGCTCCCGCATGCCCACCAGGCCGTGGCCGCCCACGTCGCTCGCGCCGACGGCGACGGGCACCCGGGCTCGCTCGTTCTCGACGGCGATCTCGACGGCGTCGGCGGCGTGGCGGACGGACACGGTCGTCACCGCGTCGGGGGAGTGGCGCAGGACGTTGGTGAGCGCCTCCTGCAGGATCCGGTAGGCCGTCACGTCCAGGGCCCTCGGCAGCGCCGCCGCCTCGCCGTCGACCACGAGCGTGACCGGCAGGCCTGCCGCGCGGACGTCGGTGACGAGCTCCTCGGCGCGGGCGAGGGAGGGGACGACCGCCGCCGGCTCGCCGGTCCCGGACTCGCGCAGGATGCCGACCAGCGAGCGGAGCTCCTCGACCGACTGCCGGCCGAGCCGCTCGATCCCCAGCATGACCTCACGCTCGGTGGGTCGGTCGGCGAGCACGTCCTCGAGCTGGCGGCGCAACCCGCCGACCTGCAGGGTCATCACGCTCACCGAGTGGGCGACCGCGTCGTGCACCTCGCGCGCGATCCGGGTGCGCTCCTCGACCACCGCGGCGTGGGCGGTCGCCTCGCGCTGGGCATCCAGGACGGCGGTCAGCTCGACGAGCTGGGCGGAGCGCTGCTGCTCCCGCCGGACGAGCGCCCCGGCCCACCGGCCCGGGAGGAACACCGCCGGGAAGAAGATCGTGTCCCAGCTGATCCCGTCGTGCACCGCGGCGTCGGTGGCCAGGAAGACGACGACCGCCCCGAGGGTGCCGACCAGGGACGCGCGCGCGGAGACGGCGTACCCCGCCCAACCGACGGCGAGCAGCGTGGCGATGAGCCCCGAGCCTCCTGGTCCGGGGCCGCCGAGCGCGGCGGTGAGCGGGTAGAAGAGCGCGACCAGGACAGGCGCCGCGGCCGGGTAGCGCGCAGCGAGGAGGAACCCGGCTCCGATCCAGAACGCACCGATCGCGAGCGGCGCGAAGTCGACGCGGTAGGTGGTGTCGAGCCACGACTCCGTCAGCGCGAGCGCGGTGAGGATCGGTGCCGCGACGAGCGGGAACAGGCGCGGGTCGCGCAGCCTCGTGCGACTGTCCGGGCGGCTCATGGCGTCACCTTAGGGGCGGGACCTCCGCCCTGTGATCCGCCACGAGGGGGAGGGGAGACGCCGTCGCCTTCCGCCGTACGACGGAGGCAGGTCGGTGCGTCACGGGCGAGGCGGGGTGACCTGGCGCGGCCGGAGAGTTCCGGTGTCGCCGAGGGACGGCGCCACCCGAACAGGAGGACCTGATGACCACCACCGCATCGCCCGTCACCACTCCCGACCGCGCCGACGCGTCACCGCGCTGGAGCGGCTCCATGAAGCTCGCCGGCGGCATCGCCCTCGTCGCCGGTGTCCTCTGCTGGTCCGCGGGGATGGTGTTCTCGCCGGACTCCGAGAGCATGAAGGACGCGGACTACATCGCCTCGATGGCCCGGGACCTCACGAACACCCAGATCTCGGCGCTGTTCCTGCACTATGCCAACCTCCTCCTGGGGGTCGGCGTCCTGGCCGCCCCGTCGCTGGTCCGCGGGGCCCGCGGCCTGGGCATGGTGGTGGTCGGTGCGCTGATGACCTGCCTCGGCTGCCTCAACGTCTCGGGGATGGTCCTCAGCGACTGGTGGAACGCCGCCACCGGACGGCTGCTGTCCGAGGAGCAGGCCGTCGCGGTCTTCCGGCACGTGCAGGACGCGTCGCTGCTGCCGATCTGGAAGGGCACGGAGATCTTCGCGATGCTCGGCATCGTGGTGGTCCTCGCCGGCCTCGCCCGCGCCGGGGTCCTCGGCTGGTGGACGATCGGCGTCTACGTGCTGGGCTTCGTCGGCCTGATGGTCTGGGGCGCCACCCTGCCGCTCGCCGCTGCCGCCGGCGTCCTGGTCGCCTTCTCGCCCCTCGCGGTCGTCGGCATCCGGCTGGTGCAGCGGTACCGGCTCGAGACCCGCTGAGCTCGCAGCCCCGTTCCCGACGTACGGACGGTTCCAGCAACTGGAACCGTCCGTACGTCGGAAACCAGGGCGTCCACGAGAGGTCGTACGTCGGGAGCAGCGTACGGCGGCGGCAGACTTGGGTCATGGCGTCGTGGCCGCGAAGGATCGGGCGGGCGGCGTTGGTGCTGCTCGTGCTGGGAGGTGTGGGGTTGGCAGGGTTGTGGGCGTTCCAGCGACAGCTGATCTACTTCCCCGACCCGGCTCCGGTGGGTGAGGCCGCACGGGTCCTCGACGGAGCGGAGGACGTCACGCTGAGCACGGCCGACGGGCTGGAGCTCGGCGCATGGCTGGTCCACCCGCGAGCGGCGGTCGACCGCGGATGGGCGGTGCTCGTGCTCCCCGGCAACGGCGGCAACCGGGCCGGACGGGTCGGGCTCGCCGACCTGCTGCAGGACGAGGGGTTCACGGTCCTGCTCGTCGACTACCGGGGGTACGGCGGCAACGCGGGCGACCCCTCGGAGGAGGGGCTGGCCCAGGACGCCGACGCAGCGGTGGCCCTGCTCGAGGAGCGGGGCTTCACCGCCGACCGCACGGTGTACCTGGGGGAGTCGCTCGGCACCGGGGTGGCCGCGGCCCTGGCGATCCGGCACCCGCCGGCCGGGATGGTGCTGCGCTCGCCGTTCACCGAGCTCGCGGCGGTCGGCGCCCACCACTACCCGTGGCTCCCGGTCCGGCTGCTGCTCCGCGACCGGTTCCCGGTGCTCGCGCACGTGCGGGAGAGCGACGTACCGGTGGTCGTGGTGCGCGGCAGCGCCGACGACGTGGTGCCGACCGGGCTCAGCGCCGAGGTGGCCGCCGGGGCGCGGAACCTGGTCGAGGACAAGGTCCTCGAGGGCGTCGGCCACAACGACCCCGAGATGTTCGGGAGCGACGTCGTCGACGCGGTGGTGCTGCTCGCCGAGCGCGGCTAGGGATCAGAGGATCGAGGCCGTGGCCGCACGGGTGCACGTGGTCGAGCACCGCTACCACCGCACCCGAGCCGTCGGGCCAGCAGGAGACGCCCGGGGCGGGTGTGGTGTGAGCGACGCGAAGTGGGTAAGGGCGAGGCAGGTCACACCTCCGATGACCCCTGCCCGCAAGAGGGGAACGCGATGTCCACGACCACCGAGACCCGACCTGGCACGGCCCCCGGCGGCCGGCCCCGGATGACCCCGGCCTCGATCGCCCTCTGGGGCGGGATCGCCGTGGTGGGCGCCGTCTGCTGGACGGTGCTCGCCCTCTCCCGCGGGGAGGAGGTGTCGGCCCTGTGGATCCTGTTCGCCGCCCTGTCGTCGTACGCGATCGCCTACCGGTTCTACTCGCGGTTCATCGCCACGAAGGTGCTCGGGGTGGACGACACCCGGGCGACGCCGGCCGAGCGGCTCGACAACGGCGTCGACTTCGACCCGACCGACCGCCGGGTGCTGTTCGGCCACCACTTCGCGGCGATCGCCGGGGCGGGGCCGCTCGTCGGCCCGGTGCTCGCGGCGCAGATGGGCTACCTGCCCGGCACGATCTGGATCATCGTCGGGGTGATCCTGGCCGGCGCCGTCCAGGACATGGTGATCCTGTTCTTCTCCATGCGCCGCGACGGCAAGAGCCTCGGGCAGATGGTCCGCGAGGAGATCGGGATCGTCGGCGGCGTGGCCGCGCTGATCGCCGTCTTCGGCATCATGATCATCATCCTGGCGGTGCTCGCGTTGGTCGTGGTCAACGCGCTGGCCGAGTCGCCGTGGGGCGTCTTCTCGATCGCGCTGACGATCCCCATCGCGCTGTTCATGGGGTTCTACGTGCGCTACCTCCGGCCCGGGCGGGTCATGGAGGTCACCGGGATCGGCGTGGCCCTGCTCCTGCTCGCGATCATCGGCGGCAGCTACGTCGAGGAGATGGGGATCGCCGACGCGCTGACCCTGTCGAAGGAGAGCCTGACGATCTCCCTCGCCGTCTACGGCTTCGTCGCCTCGATCCTTCCGGTGTGGATGCTGTTGACCCCGCGCGACTACCTGTCGACCTTCATGAAGATCGGCGTCATCGTGCTGCTCGCAGTCGGCCTGGTGATCGCCGCGCCGGTGCTGCAGAACGAGGCGGTGACGGACTTCGCCGCGGAGGGCAACGGCCCGGTGTTCGCCGGCAAGCTCTTCCCGTTCGTCTTCATCACGATCGCCTGCGGGGCCCTGTCAGGGTTCCACGCGCTGATCAGCTCGGGGACGACCCCGAAGATGGTCGCGAAGGAGTCCCACGTCCGGATGATCGGGTACGGCGGGATGCTGATGGAGTCCTTCGTGGCGATCAGCGCGCTCATCGCGGCCTGCGTCATCGACCAGGGGCTCTACTACGCGATGAACGCACCGGCCGGCGCCACCGGCGGCGAGCCGGGGACGGCGGCCGACTTCGTCAACGGGCTGGGGTTCACGATCTCCGCCGGTGACCTCACCGCCGCCGCACAGGCGGTGGAGGAGGAGACGCTGGTGTCGAGGACCGGCGGCGCGCCGACGCTGGCCTTCGGGATCTCCCAGGTCTTCACGGATGCGTTCGGGGGCGGGCTCGCGGCGTTCTGGTACCACTTCGCGATCATGTTCGAGGCGCTCTTCATCCTGACCGCCGTCGACGCCGGCACCCGGGTCGGGCGGTTCATGCTCCAGGACACCGTCGGGAACGTCTGGAAGAAGTTCGGCGACACCTCGTGGCGTCCGGGCGCCTGGATCGCCAGCGCAGTCGTCGTCGGGCTGTGGGGCGGCCTGCTCTACATCGGCGTCACCGACCCGCTCGGCGGGATCAACCAGCTCTTCCCGCTGTTCGGCATCACCAACCAGCTGCTCGCGGCGATCGCGCTGACGCTCGCGGTGACGCTGCTGATCAAGCACGGCAAGGCGAAGTGGGCCTGGGTGCCCGGCATCGCGCTCGCCTGGGACCTGACGACGACCATGACCGCCAGCTGGCAGAAGGTGTTCTCCTCCAACCCGGCGATCGGCTACTTCGAGCAGGCCGACACCTACCGGACCGCCGCCGACCAGGGCGAGGTGCTCGCTCCCGCCACCGACGCCGGCCAGATGGACCAGATCATCTTCAACTCGACGGTCAACGGCGTCCTCCAGGCGACCTTCGCGATCCTGACGCTCGTGGTGGTCGCCAACGCCGCGGTCATCTGGTTCAAGGGGTGGCGCACCGGTGGGCTGCCGACGACCGAGGTGCCCCACCAGCCCTCGGCGATCGTCGCACCGTCGGACTTCTTCGCCACCAAGGAGGAGAAGGCCGCGGTGCGGGAGTGGGAGGAGTCGCGCCGCGAACGTGTCGGGGCGCACCGGTGACCGGGCGGCTCCTCGAGGCGGCCCGCGGGGTCCGCTGGTACCTCCGCGAGGTCACCGGCGAGGCCAAGTGGGACGCCTACCTCGCCCGCTGCGAGGCCGAGGGGTGCACGCCCATGACCCGTCGGGAGTACGAGCGGCACCGGGCCGACCACAAGGAGCGGAGCGCGCAGGGGCGGTGCTGCTGAGGGCTGCGGTCACTCCGCCGAGCGGTAGCCGACCTGGTTGACCGCGTGGACCACGGCGGTGCCGGTGGTCTCGTCGACACCGAGGACGACCTGCTGGTCGACCAGGCCACTCAGCTCCTCGAGGTTGGTCTCCACCGTCCCGTCGAGGTCGAGGTCGGCCAGCGCGGGGGAGGCGAGCCAGGTCTCGTCGCCCACGTCGAGCACGAGGTCCTCGCCGGGCTCCTCGCCGCGGACCGGGTCGACGAGCACCCACACGCCGTCGCAGGCGGTCAGGGTGCCGGTCACCGTCGTGAGCACCGGCTCCGCGGCCGGCACGGCGGGCACGGCGGCCTCGGGGCAGGTCGGCTCGGGCTCGGGCTCCGGGTCCGGCGTGGGCTCCGGGTCGGGGGTCGGGCTCGGCTCCGGGTCGGGATCCGGCGTCGGGCTCGGCTCCGGGTCAGGTTCCGGCGTCGGAGTGGGGTCGGGCGTCTCCTTCGGAGGCTGCTCGTCGTGCCCCTTGCCGTCCTTGCCGTCGTTTCTCCCGTCCTCGTCGCGGTCCTTCTTCCCGCGGTCGTCGCGCTTGCCGTCGCGGTCCTTGCCGCCGTCCTTGCCGCCGTCCTTGCTGCCGTCCTCGTCGCGGTCGCCGTCCCGCTGCCGGGCGTCCGGCGGGTCGGGCGTGGTCGAGCCGCGGCCCTGCCACCGGTCGTCGCCGCCGGCGGGGAAGGTGCGCTGGTCGGGCAGTTCCACCTCGGTGGCGGGGAGGAACAGCGGCGGTTCGGGGGCGGCGGCGAGCGCGGCGTACGCCTCGGTCAGGGCGACCACCCGGTCGGCGTACCCGGGAGAGCTGTTGAACGCCTCCACCGCGGCCCGGAGCCCCTGTGGGGTGTCGAGGGCGTCGCCGACCGAGCAGAGGTACACGCCCACGGCGAGCGCGGCGTCGTCGATGTCGTGCGGTGAGCGGACGCCGTCACCGTCGCCGTCCACGGCGACCTGCGGCCAGGTGCCCGGGAGCAGCTGGAAGGGGCCGACGCCGCGGTCCCACCGCGGGTCCTCGTCGAGGGTCCCGGCGTCGGTGTCGGCGACCTCGGCCCGCCCGTCGCGCCCGTCGAGGCGGGGGCCGACCAGGGAGGGGGTGGTGACCCCGTCCTCGCCGAGGGTGGCGCCGTCCTTGCGGCCGTGGTCGGACTCGACCTGGCCCAGGGCGGCGAGGAGCGTCCAGTCGAGCGCGCACGTCGGGTCGGCCTCCTCGAAGGCCGCGGCGGTCAGCGAGTAGGCGAGCCGGGCGCGCTCCGGCAGCACGTCGAGCCCCGTCGCCGCCGCGACGGTCGCGCCGTCCGCGGGCAGCACCGTGGCGCTGGCCCGGAGGGCGTCGACGGGAGCGACCGAGCCGACCTCGTCGACGGAGTCGGAGGTGTCCGGGGTCGGGGGTGCGGCCTCGAGGGAGTCCCGCGCGCCCGCGGTGAACGCGTCGGCGGGCTCGTCCTGCGGGACGGTGGCGCCGGAGGCGACCAGCGAGCCGGTGACCGCCACCGCGCCGAACGCGAACCCCACGGCCCGCGCGGACGCGTTCAGCGGTGACGAGCCCGGCCGGGCGGGCACACGTCGCGGCCGGCCCGAGCCTCGGACGGGACGGAGGAGCCGACGGAGTCGACCCGGCGGACGCGACACATGAACCCCCAGGAGACGATCGCCGCCAGCCTAACCGGCGCCCCTCGACCGGAAAGGGCCCATAGGTCCCTGGCGAGGAGTACGGACGGTGCCCGTCGGTGTGCTTCGCTGGTGGCGTGCAGATCGAGTTCCACCCCTCGCCCCGGCCGACGCTCGGCGTGGAGTGGGAGCTCGCGCTGGTCGACCACCGCACGCGCGACCTGAGCAACTGCGCCGAGGGGCTGCTCGAGGAGGTCCGGCCCCGGCTCCCCGACGGTCGCCGGCTCCACCAGGAGCTGCTGCGCAACACCGTCGAGCTCGTCACCGGGGTCTGCGAGACGGTCGGGGAGGCGATGGACGACCTGCGCGCCACCCTCGACGTCGTGCTGCCGGCGGCCGAGGCCGTCGGCGCGGACCTGTTCGGGGCGGGGACTCACCCCTTCGCCTCGTGGTCGACGCAGCAGCTGAGCCCGGGCCACCGCTACGAGGAGCTGATCAACCGCACCCAGTGGTGGGGCCGCCAGATGCTGATCTGGGGGCTGCACGTCCACGTCGGGATGCCCGACCGTGACCGGGTGCTGCCGGTGCTGTCCTCGCTGCTCAACTACTTCCCGCACCTGCAGGCGCTGTCGGCGTCGTCGCCGGTCTGGGCCGGCACGGACACCGGCTACGCGTCCAACCGGGCGCTGATGTTCCAGCAGCTGCCCACTGCCGGGCTCCCTTTCCAGTTCGAGCGGTGGGGCGAGTTCGAGGCGTTCGTCCAGGACCAGCTGACCACCGGCGTGATCGAGGAGCTGTCGGAGATCCGGTGGGACGTGCGCCCGTCGCCGAAGCTCGGCACCATCGAGAACCGGGTCTGCGACGGCGTCTCCAACCTCCGCGAGCTCGCCGCGCTGGTGGCCCTCATGCACTGCCTCGTCGTGGACTTCGACACCCGGCTCGCGAACGGCGAGGAGCTGCCCACGATGCCGCCCTGGCACGTGCAGGAGAACAAGTGGCGCTCGGCGCGCTACGGCCTGGAGGCGATCGTGATCCTCGACGCCGCCTCCGAGGAGCGGCTGGTCACCGAGGACCTCGAGGAGCTGCTCGACCGGCTCGTTCCCGTGGCCCGCCGGCTGCGGTGCGAGGAGGAGCTGGGCCGGGTGGCGGAGATCGTCTCGCACGGTGCGTCGTACCAGCGGCAGCGGGCGGTCGCCGAACGCACCGGCGGCGACCTCGTCGCGGTGGTCGACTCCGTGGTCCGCGAGCTGACCGACCAGGGCTGAGTCCGGGGGCGTGGGCGGCGGGCCCGCGGGTACACCTGCTCCGTGGAACCAGCCCCCGCCGCGGCCCGCCGATGACCGCCGACCTGCTCTACCTGACGGTCGGAGTCTCGCTGCTGCTCGCCGTCGTGCTCCCCGCCGCACTGCACCGGCATGCGGTCTCCGCGCCGATGGTGCTGCTGCTGGTGGGCACGTTGATCGGGTTGCTGCCGTTCACCGAGGGGCTCCTCGAGGGGCCGATCGGTGAGCACGGGTTCCTCGAGCACCTGACCGAGCTGACCGTCATCGTCGCGCTGATGGGCGTCGGGCTCGCGATCGACCGGCCCCTCGTCTGGCTCTCCCTGCGGAGCTGGGCCCGCTGGGGCGCGACGATGCGGCTCCTCGTCGTCGCGATGCCGCTGTGCATCGGCGGGGTCGCGCTCCTCGGCTGGGGGCTGATGGGGCTGGTCCCGGCGAGCGCGCTGCTCCTCGGCGCCGCGCTCGCGCCCACCGACCCGGTGCTCGCCTCCGACGTGCAGGTCGAGGGCCCCACACCGTTCGACGAGGCCGACGGGGAGGTCGACGAGGAGGACGAGGTCCGCTTCGCGCTCACCTCCGAGGCCGGACTCAACGACGGGGGCGCCTTCCCGTTTGTCCACGCCGCGATCCTCCTCACCTCGGCGGGGGTCGTGGAGTGGGGCGTGTCCTGGCTCGCCTGGGACCTCGTCGGCAAGATCCTGGTCGGCGCGCTCGCCGGGACCGCCGTCGGCTGGCTGCTCGCCAAGCTCGCCTTCCGGATGCCGGCCCCCAGCCTGCGGCTGGCCGAGACCGGAGAGCCGCTCCTCGCGCTCGCCGCCGTACTGCTGTCGTACGGCGTCGCGGAGCTGGTGCACGGCTACGGGTTCCTGGCTGTCTTCGCCTGCGCGATGACCCTGCGCTCCTCCGAACGCGGCCACGACTACCACGTGCGGATGCACGAGAGCATCGAGCGGCTGGAACGGCTGCTGACCCTCGGCGTGCTGCTGCTGCTCGGCTCGACGCTCACCAACACCATGCTCGACGACCTGACCTGGCAGGGCGTCGTGGTCGGGACCGCTCTCGTGCTGGTCGTCCGGCCGGTGTGCGCCCTGCTGGCGCTGCGGATGAAGGGGCGCGACCGGCTCGGTGACCGGTGCCTCACCGGCGGGGAGGAGCTGGCCACGGCGTGGTTCGGGGTCCGCGGCGTCGGGACGCTCTTCTACCTCGCGTACGCGGAGAAGGAGGCCGTCTTCCCGGGGATGGAGGAGGTGTGGGCGACGGCCGGGTTCACGATCGCGTTGTCGGTGCTGGTGCACGGGATCACGGCGACCCCGGTCATGCGCCGCCTGGAGCGGGCGAAGGATCGCGGGGACGACTCGGCAGCCCGCGACGCCGGCGACCGCGTGGAGTCCTAGCCGTCGGACTCGAGCGGCGCTCCGCCGAAGCCGATCTCGTTGCCGTCCGGGTCGAGGTAGTGGACCTTGCGGACCCCGTTGCCGTAGGTCTCCCTGCTGTCCGGCTCGACGCCCCGCGCGGCCGCGCCGCGGACCACCTCGTCGAGGTCGTCGACGAAGAGCGTCACGAGCGCGCGCCCGGCACGCCCGGGGTCGAGGACGACGTACACGTGACAGTGCTCGGCCAACGTCCACACCTGCTCCGTGGGGTGCGCCTCGAAGGTCGCGGGCCCGCCCAGGAGCCGCTCGTACCACGCGACCGCCCGCGCGAAGTCGCTCACGGGCACACCGGCGAAGAGCTCCAGCGCCATCTGCACCACCTCCACCCCTGACGACGACGGCGCGGGGCCGAACTCATCGCCCCTGGGGTCAGAGCAGGTTGCGGCCGTCGTAGCCCTGGCGCGGCGCGGGCAGCCCGAACACCGCGCCCACGGTCGGGGCGACGTCGACGGTGCGTGCGGTGAGGGTCGAGCTGCCGCGGCGCACCAGCGGTGACCCGCCGGCGATGAAGAGCGGGATCGGCCGCGTCACCGGGTGGCCGTGGTTCCCCGGGATCGGGTTGTCGACGAACGTCGGGTCGGAGAACCGCCACCCGGCTCGGCAGTAGACGACGAGGTCGCCGGCCTCGGGGCCGAGCCGCAGCTCGGCGGGGGAGTGCACCGACAGCACGCCTTCGTGCGTGAGCGCGACCTCGCGCATCCGCGCCACGGCCTCCCTGCGCTCGGCCGCCGGCCCGGTCCAGTAGAGGAGGTCCGCTCCGCCGTTGTCGGCGATCACGACCTTGCCGGCCAGCTCCGGCACGGCGTCGAGCCGTGGCTGCAGCGACACGACGGCATGGGGCAGCGACCAGTCCATGGAGTGGTCGGCGAGCACGACGAGGACCGACCGCTCCCAGCGACCGGTCCGCTTCAGCATCCCGACGAACCGCCCGACCTGCAGGTCCGCCTCGAGCAGGGCGGTCTGCCGGACCAGCTGGAGGCTGGTGCCCGTCAGATCGGTGTGGCCCAGCCGGTCGATGTCACCGAGGTTCACGAACAGCAGGTCGGGGTCGAACCGCTCGACCATCGTGATCGCGGCCTGCACGGTGAAGAGGTCCGGCGCGTGGCCGCTCACCGGCACGACCGGAGCCGGCTCCCAACGGTGGGTCGCCCGCTCGCCGAAGATCCCGTGCAGGTACTCCTTCGAGAGCACCGTGCCGGTCGTGTAGCCCGCCCGCCCGAGCCGCTCGATCACCGTCGGGAACCGCAGGTCGGTCGGACGGTCCAACTCGCGGACGTTGCCCTCGGCCCCGTCGTACACGGCGTTGGCGGGCACCCCCGACCGGTCGGGCCTGACGCCGGTCATCATCATCACGTGGTTGGGGATCGTCTCCATCACCGGCATCGAGTGCGCCTGCGGGAAGTCGAGCCCCCCATCGCGCAGCGCCGCGAGGTTCGGCGTCAGCAGCCGGTTGACCTCACCCGGTCGGCAGCCGTCGACGACCAGCACGTAGACACGGGTGCGTCCCTTCGCACGCGCAGGGGCGCCGAGCGCGGAGGAGAAGAGGTACGACGCCCCGCCCGCGCTCACCGCGGTGAGCACGCCCCTGCGGGTCAGCGCGGTGCCGCGCACGCCGGATTCTTGTCGACCGCACATCAGACGATCCCACCGGCGGCCGGACGGACACGTTGCGTGCCCGCTCGCGTCTGCCAGCTCGCGGCACGCCAGGCGCCGGCTATCCGGTCCCGCCGGCTGCTGACCACGAACCAGTCCATCTGCACGCGCTCCGGCGTCACGTCGAGGACGGAGAAGCCGTGGTCGTCGAAGTTGAGGTACTTCACGTGCCGGTTCGCCGTCTGGATCGCCGCCTCCACCGCCACGCTGGTGGTCCGCGGTGGCGTGCCTGTGATGTCCTTGAGGTTGTTGCTGGTCACGCTGGTGCAGACGAGCTCGGTGCCGACGCTCCCGCTGAGCGGGTAGGTGCCGGCGTCGACCGGCAGGTCGCACGCCCAGCCGGAGTGGATGTCACCGGTCAGGAAGACCGTGTTCTGCACGCCGTTGTCGCGCAGGTGCCGGAAGAGCTCGCGCCGGTCGGCGGTGTAGCCGTCCCACTGGTCGGTGTTGTACGGGATGCCGTCCTCGGGCAGCAGGCCGGTGACGTCGTTGATCCCACGCGCGAGGTCGGCGGGCAGCGGCGGGAAGACGACCGGCGCGATCATCACCGGGTTGCCGACGAGCTTCCAGACGGCGCGGTCGTCCTGGAGCGAGCTCTTGAGCCACTCCATCTGCGCCCTTCCGGTGATGGTGCGAGCGGGATCGCTGACGCCGGGCAGCCCGGGGCCGAGGGCCACCTGACCCGACCGGTGGCTCCTGAGGTCGAGAAGCGACAGCTCCGCCAACCGGCCGAACCGGAGCCGCCGGAAGAGCCGCGTACCGTCCCCGAGCCCGGTCGTGGGTCCCATTCGCACCGGCATCCACTCGTCGTACGCACGCTGGGCCGCGGCACGCCGTACGGCGAAGTCGCCCTCGGTCCCGGGCTGGTGGTTCTCCGCGCCCTCCGCCCACTGGTCGTTGGTGACCTCGTGGTCGTCCCAGGTGACGATGAACGGGTGGCGGGCGTGCAGGGCCTGCAGGTCGGGGTCGCTCTTGTACTGCGCGTGCCGCTGCCGGTAGTCGGCCAACGTCACCGTCTCGTGCGGTGGCTGGTGGGTCCGCACGTCGAGGTCGGTGAAGCCGTGGCCGTACTGCCCGGGGCCGTACTCGTAGAAGTAGTCGCCGAGGTGGAGCACGGCGTCGAGGTCGTCGCGGGCCGCGAGGTGCCGGTACGCCGCGAACCAGCCGGCCTGGAGGTTGGCGCAGGACGCGACACCGAGCCGGAGGCCGGCCACGTCGGCGTCCGCCGCTGGAGCCGTACGGACGCGGCCGGCCGGGCTGGCGACTCCGCGGTGGAGGAACCGGTAGTGGTAGTCGGTCGCCGGTCGCAGCCCCGTCGCGTCGAGCTTCACCGTGTGGTCGCGGGCCGCCGTCGTGGTGACGGTGCCTTGGCGCACGATCCTGCGGAACGCCGCGTCGGTCGCCACCTGCCAGGTCACCGTTGCCGCCGGTCCGTTCCCCGAGCCGGGAGTGGCCGCCTGCGTGGGCGTCACCCGCGTCCAGAGGATGACGCTGGTGGGCATGGGGTCGCCGGACGCGACGCCGTGCCGGAAGTACCGTGCGGCCGCCTCGGCGTCGGTGGCGAGCCCGACGAGGGCGACGCCGGCGACCCCCGCGGTGCCGGCGGCGAGGACGGTACGCCGGTCCACCGGCACGTCGTGGGGGTGCATGTCCCCTCAAACGGCCGAGCGCGCGTCAGGTGACGGTGCTCTGTGGACGGCGCGCGTCGTGGTGCGGAACTGTCGGGGCGGCCGTCTACCTTGCTCGCCATGGAGCTGAGGGTGGCGGTGGAGATGGCGGAGGGGCTGCTGCGCCAGCACCGCCTGACGGGGTGGCGGGTGGAGCTGGACATGGCGAAGCGACGAGCCGGCGTGTGTCGGTTCGCCGACAAGGTGATCGGGTTGAGCGCGCCGATCACCCGGGTGCACACCGAGGAGGAGGTCCGGGACACCGTGCTGCACGAGATCGCGCACGCGCTCGTGGGGCCCGCCCACGGCCACGACGCGGTGTGGCGGCGCACGGCGGTCGCCATCGGGTGCTCGGGGAAGCGGTGCGTGTCGACGGAGTCCGAGCGGGTGCCCGGCGCGTGGGTGGGGGTCTGCGCTGCCGGGCACACGCGCGACCGGCACAAGCGGCCGGAGCGGGTGCTGTCGTGCTCGCAGTGCCGGCCGACGTTCTCGGTGGACCACGTCTTCGAGTGGACCTACCGCGGGCGCCCGGCGCCGATGCACCCGAACTACGAGGCGGAGCTCGAGGCGATGCGCACCGGCCGGCGGGTGCAGCTGGCGCCCGTGGGGTCACGCGTCCGGGTCACCCTCGAGGGGGAGTTCCACGGGATCGTGGGGCGGGTGGTCAAGCTCGGCCGGACGAGCTACCACGTCAAGGTGCGCGGCGGCATCCTGCGGGTGGTCTTCGCGGGCGCCGAGCCGGTCCGGTGACGGGCGCGGCCGGCGGACATGACGACGGCGGGCCTGAGCCCGAGCTCCCGGCCCGCCGTCCTGGTGGGTGCACTCCACGGTTGCCCGCCGGTTCTCCGGGCGAAACCCGAGGCCGTGGGTGGACTGGTGCGGTGCTCGCCGGCCGGTCAGCCGTGGTCGCCGGACAGCACCGCGGTCGCCTCGGCGACCCGCAGGGAGGTCGGCGGCCCGACCGTCGTCACGGTCCCGTCGATCGGCTGCCAGCCCCCGCCGTTGACGCGGAACTCCGCGGTGTAGCTGACCTCGACGTGCGGGGCGACGGTGACCTGGGCGTCGGCGTAGCGGTGGGTGATGGTCTTCGCCGGGTAGGGGTCGCCCGGCACCGCCGTCGTGGTCGACGACCCGTCCCCGAACACCCAGCGGAACCGGCTCGGCGTCGCCACCACGTCCACCGCCTGCCCGAGGATCGTGAGGTCGACCTGCACCGGTTCGGACTCGGTGTAGAAGATCGTGTCGAAGTTGACCAGCGTCTTCGACGCCGGCTGGACGAACGTCTCGAGCCGGGGCAGCCCGACCCGACGGAGCGCGCTCAGCACGTCACCTGGCGTCACCGTCGGCAGCGCCACCTCGGGCGGTGGTCCGCCCATGCACTGGGTGGTGACCGTCACCCACTGGCCCGACTGGGTCTGGCCCCAGAGCTGCCAGCGGCGTTGGGTCGGGTCGGGGCAGGTCAGCGCCGCCGAGCACTCGAGCTCTTGAGGTGAGCCGTCGGGGTTTGGCTGGCACATGGACGACCACTTGAAGTTCACGTAGGTGGAGCCGCCGCTCCCGCCGGATCCTGAGCCGGTTGTCGCCTCCTCCTCTTGCTCGCAAATGACTCCGACGTCGATGTAGTCGACGCCAGCACTGCCGCCAGTTCCGCACTCAGCCGCCAGGACAGCCGGGAGAGGGACGCTGAGGAGCGCCCCTGTAGTTAGGAGGGCCGCAGCCGCGCGCGTGAACTTCACGTGGCTCGCTCCAGTTTTTCGACGAGCCAGCTCTCAGATCGATGGCGCAATCCGAACGTGTAGAGCACCCGCCCACCTTCGAAGCGTTGCACTTCGGCACCCCTCGACTCGGTCACCCGTTGCGGTGCGATATCGATGACGACTCGCAGCGTCGGTCGCTTGCGCGGTTGCCGCGCTAGGTACTGGATCTCCTCGGTCCGCCACCCGTCGCCCCGCAACCACCCGCCAGCGGCGGACACGGTGTCGATGGAGTCCGCGATGGCCTCGCAGGTGGAGCAGGTGCGGCTGCCCAGGCTCGCGAGGGCATCAGTCGAGCCCGTGCGCGTCGCGTGATTCAAGGTCTCGACCCAGTGCTCCACGAACGCCACCGCCGCAGCCTTCGACGTCCCGCGCGCCTCCGCCGGAAGGCTCGGCGCAGCGCCCGGGTCCGCGGTCGGTTCGGTGGGCGCCGTGGGGCTGCTGCTCGTCGGCTCCGGCTCGGCCAGGGGTGCGGGCTCGGGAGGTTTCTCCGAGCACCCGGCCACGCCGGCCACCAGCAAAGCCGTCGCGAGCGCAGCCACAATCCTGCGCACGCCGTACCTCTCGAGCGGGCGCCGGAGCGCGCCCTTCATCCCCTGCACCTGCACTGCCCCCGATTTCTGGTCCCCCGGCCGTTACGGCCCGGGCGGAAGGGTACATAACGCCGACACGGGTTCCGAACGGCCGTCCGCGGCCTGTGGAGAACTCGGGAGGGTTTGCGGCCGAACGAACCGGACAACATGTCAGATGTCCGCAGGACCGCACCTCGGGAGGGAAACCATGTTCCAGATCCTCGGCCTCATCATCGTGGGGCTCATCATCGGCGCGCTCGCGCGGCTCCTGAAGCCGGGCCGCCAGCGGATGAGCATCCTGGCCACGATGCTGCTCGGCGTCGTCGGCGCCATCATCGGAGGTGCTCTCGCCGACCTGCTCGGCGTCGGCTCGATCTTCGAGCTGAACTTCCTCGGCTTCGTCTTCGCGGTCATCGCCGCGCTCCTGCTCGTGGGGATCGCGGAGGGGATGAGCGCCAAGAACGGCGGCCGGCGCCACAGCACCGTCTGACCTGAAGCAGCAACGACCCGGGGTCCACCCGACGGAGGGACGAGGACCCCGGGTCGCTGCGCGTCCGGCGGCTGCAGGGGGCGCGGTCGGGACGTGAGCCGCTCCACTCCCCGAGCTCCTTCGGCTGCCTTCTCCGCCTTGCCATACTCGGTCAGGTGGCGGAGGAGGAACGCGAGAAGGGACTGGGGCTCAGCTGGACCCAGATCCTTGCGGGTTCGCTGGCCGCGGTGTCGTCCGCCGTCCTGCTCTCCACGCTCGGCGTGGCGGGCACGATGATCGGCGCGGCGCTCGGCAGCGTCTTCGCTTCCGTCGGCAGCGCCGTCTACGCGCGAGGGCTGGCCGCGAGCCGCGAACGGATGGCCCAGCAGGCCCAGGCTCTGGTGCGGGTCACCCAGGCGCGCTCCGCCCTCGACCAGGCGGCCGACGCGATGGGACCGGGCGGCTCCGTCAGCGACACCGCCGTACGCCGGGCCGACCGCGCGCTTGACGAGGCCGACCGTGCCCTGAGCGAGGCCGAAGGCGCCCTTTCCGAAGGCGCCGAGGTGGCCGACGCGGTCGCCGGAGCCGCTGACGACGAGCCGCCCGCCGAGACGCCCCTGACCTGGCGCGAACGGTTCCAGGGGCTGTCGTGGAAGCGCGTCGCGCTCATGACCGCGGCGGTCTTCGTGGTCGTGATGGTCGCGATCACCGCCTTCGAGCTGGTGAGCGGCCGCTCCGTCTCGCAGGTCACCGGCGGCACCGACGGCAGGTCGGGCACCACCGTGCCCGGACTCCGCAGCACCGAGCCCGAGGCGGAACCCGAGCCCCGGGAGCGCCCGACGGGCGAGCCCACCGACGAGCAGCCGAGTGAGTCGCCGTCCGAGACCCCGGTGGAGAGCGACGAGCCGTCGCCGACCCCGACGGACTCCCCGACTACCGAGCCGTCCGAGACGACGTCGCCCACCGAGCAGCCCACCGAGGAGCCGACGGACCAGCCGACGGACGCTCAGAGCCCGCCCGCAGGCTGACGCGCGCCACGAGGGGCGGCTCAACACCCCTGACGTGCGCCACGAGGGGCGGCTCAACACAACACGTCAGCGGGCGAGGGCGGCGGCCTGGCGGGCGATCTCCCACTCCTCGTCCGTCGGCACCACCAGCACGCGGACCTCGGCGTCGTCCGTGGCGACGTCGCGTGCGGCCGAGGACTGGGCGGCGTTCCGCTCCTCGTCGACCTCGATCCCGAGCCGCTCCAGCCCGGCAAGAGCCGCAGCACGCACCTCGGGCGACTTCTCGCCGACCCCGCCGGTGAAGACGAGCGCGTCGACCGTGCCGAGGACGGCGTAGTAGCTGCCGACGTACTTGCGGAGCCGGTGGCAGTAGACGTCGAACGCGAGGTCGGCGCCCTCGTCACCCTCGGCGCGTTTC
This sequence comes from Nocardioides caldifontis, assembly GCF_008087345.1. Classification (GTDB taxonomy): domain Bacteria; phylum Actinomycetota; class Actinomycetes; order Propionibacteriales; family Nocardioidaceae; genus Marmoricola_A; species Marmoricola_A caldifontis. Next base: position 193,672 of record NZ_ML701736.1, read on the forward strand.
TGCAGCAACGTGCGGAAGTCGTTGGAGCCGCAGAGCCCCTTGAGCCCGGAGTCCCGGTTGAGCGCCCGGTCGACGTCGACGACGTCCCAGCCGAGGTGGCGGTTCAGGTGCCCGGGCAGCGCCGGGTCGACGTCGCCGGAGCGCGTGCCCATCACCAGCCCCTCCAGGGGAGTGAACCCCATCGAGGTCTCGACCGAGCAGCCGCCGTCGACGGCCGTGACCGACGCGCCGTTGCCGAGGTGCATCACGACGAACCGGCACTCCTCGACCGGCTTGCCGAGCATCTCGGCGGCCCGGCCCACCACGAAGGACACCGAGGTGCCGTGGAAGCCGTAGCGTCGGATGTGGTGCTCCTCGGCCCACTCGCGGGGCACCGCGTAGGTGTACGCGTGCGGCGGCAGCGTCTGGTGGAAGGCGGTGTCGAACACCGCCACGTGCGGCACGTCGGGGAAGAGCCGCAGCGCGACCCGCATCCCCTCCAGGTTCGCCGGGTTGTGCAGCGGCGCCAGGGGGACCAGCTCCTCGACCGTCGCGAGCAGCCCGTCGTCGACTAGCGCGGGCTCGGAGAACCGGTCCCCGCCGTGCACGACCCGGTGGCCGACCGCGATGAGCCCCGCGTCGTCGAGGGACGGACCGTGCTCCTCGAAGGCCTGGAGAGCCAGCCGCAGCGCGTCCTCGTGGGAGTCGACCGACCGGTCCTCCTCGTGCCGGCCCGCGGGGCCCTCGTGGTGCAGCGAGCCGGACCCCTCGCCGATCCGCTCGACGAGGCCGGAGCCGAAGGCCTTGCCGGAGGTGGCGTCGACGAGGCTGTACTTCAGCGAGGACGACCCGGCGTTGAGGACCAGGACGGTGCTGTCGCCGCTCATACGTTCTCCAGCGGCTTCTGCGCCTGGATGGCGGTGATCGCGACCGTGTTGACGATGTCGCGCACCGTCGCGCCGCGCGACAGGTCGTTGACCGGCTTGCGCAGCCCCTGCAGCACCGGCCCGATCGCCACGGCACCGGCCGAGCGTTGGACCGCCTTGTAGGTGTTGTTGCCGGTGTTCAGGTCCGGGAAGACGAACACCGTCGCCTGGCCGGCCACCTTGGAGTCCGGCAGCTTCGTCTTGGCGACGGCCGAGTCGATCGCGGCGTCGTACTGGATGGGCCCCTCGACCGGCAGGTCGGGGTCGCGCTCCCGGACGAGCCCGGTCGCCGTGACGACCTTCTCGACGTCGGTGCCTGACCCGGAGGTCCCGGTGGAGTACGACAGCATCGCCACCCGAGGCTCGACGCCGAACGCCGCCGCGGTCCGGGCCGAGGCGATCGCGATGTCCGCGAGCTGCTCGGCCGTCGGGTCGGGTACGACGGCGCAGTCGCCGTAGACGAGCACCTGGTGCTCCAGGCACATGAAGAACACCGACGAGACGACCGAGACGCCGGGCACCGTCCGGACCACCTCGAGCGACGGGCGGATCGTGTGCGCGGTGGTGTGCGCGGCACCGGAGACCATGCCGTCGGCCTTCCCCAGCTGGACCATCAGCGTGCCGAAGTACGACACGTCGGTGACCGTGGTCCTCGCCTCGTCGAGGTCGATCCCCTTGTGCCTGCGAGCCTGGTGGTAGTACTCCGCGAGCTCCTCGACCAGCTCCTCGTCGTGGGGGCTCAGGAGCTGGGCGCCGGTGACGTCGGCGCCGACCTCCGCGGCCCGCCGGGTGATCGTGGCCGGGTCGCCGAGCAGGGTGAGGTCGGCGACCCCGCGGCGCAGCAGGATGTCGGCGGCCCGCAGGATCCGGTCGTCGTCCCCCTCCGGCAGCACGATGTGCTTCCGCGCGGCGACCGCCATGTCGACGAGTCGGTGCTCGAACATCAGCGGCGTCACGGCCGAGGACCTGCTCAGCTCGAGCCGGTCCACCAGCGCCGCCCCGTCGACGTGCTCGTCGAAGAGCGTCACCGCGGTGACCACCTTGCGCGGCGAGTCCTTGCTGAGCCGGCCGCGGAGCGTCGCCAGCCGCTCGACGGTGGCGTGCGTGCCCAGCTCGGTCGTGAGGATCGGCGTCGTCACCTCGAGCCCCGCGATGAGCCGGTCGACCTGCTCGGGCATGGCGAACCCGCCGTTGAGCACGATTGCGGCGATCTGCGGGAAGTCCTGCGCCACGTGGGCGAGCAGCACCCCCAGCACGATCTCCGGCCGGTCACCCGCGGTGACGACCACGACCCCCTCGGTGAGCCGGTCCAGCACGTTGGGGAGCGTCATCCCCGCCACGAGCAGCCCGCCCGACTCGCGGTGCAGGAGCTCGGGGTCGCCCGCGATCATCTCCCCCTCGACCCGGGCCATCAGCTCGCCGACCGTCGGTGCGGTCAGCAGCGGGGCGTCGGGGATCGCGTAGCCCGGCGCGGCGGGAGTCGAGATCGCCCCGGCGACGGCAGCGAGGTCGTCGGCGCGGCACCGGTTGGCGACGATCGCGGCGAGCGTGGCGTGGTGCGCCTCGAGCTCGTGGGTGAGCAGCTCGGCGGTCGTGCGCAGCTGCTCCGGGGAGCGCTCGGCGCCGTTGACGACCAGGATCACCGGGGCACCGATGTTGGCCGCGATGCGGGCGTTGACGGAGAACTCCGTGGGCGTCGCCACGTCGGTGTAGTCGCTGCCGACGACCACCACGGCGTCGCACTTCTCGGCCACCGCGTGGTAGCGGTCGACGATCCGGTCCAGCGCCGCGTCCGGGTCGTCGTGGATCTCGTCGTAGGTCACGCCGGCCGCCTCGTCGTACGACGTCGTGCAGGCCTCGCGCGAGGTGAGCAGGTCGAGGACGTAGTCCCGTCCGGAGCTCTCGTCGGCGGCGTCCGCGCGCACGATGGGCCGGAAGACGCCGACGCGCTCCACCGCCCTGGCCAGCTGCTCGAGGAGCCCGAGCGCGACCGTCGACTTGCCCGAGAACCCCTCCGCCGAGGCGATGTACACGCTCGTCATGGTGTCGAGGCTATCCACACCGCGACCGGTTCACCCTTTCCTGTCGGAGGCCGCGACTAGGGTCGTGGGCGATGGGGATCCTCGAGCTCTACGACGACGCCGAGCTGGTGCGCAGCTTCGGTGCGATGACGTTCGAGCGCGGTCGCGTCTACGCCCAGGAGGGGCGGGTGCACAGCGCGGAGGTCAATGCCGCCAACCCGCGGATCACGCTGGTCAACGGCCGTGTGGAGGGCTCCGGCGGGCGTGCCTACGCCACCACCGTCACGCTCGCCGAGGACCCGTCCGGCACCTGGATCGACGCGCACTGCACCTGCCCGGTGGTCCGGATGTGCAAGCACGCCGCCGCGGTCATGCTGACCGTGCGCGACGAGCACCAGGACGGCCAGGGGCTCCGTGACTGGGAGCGGCGGCTCGGGCTCGTCCTCGACGAGCTCGACCTGGCGGTGGAGAGCACCCTCGTCGACCGCACGCCGCTGGGGCTGCTCTTCGAGCTGTCGACCGGCCGTGCGTCGCGGTTCTCCGCGCTCGAGGGCGTGCCGCGGACCCGCCGGGGGCTGCTCCGGGTGCGGCCGGTCCAGCGCGGCGCGCGCGACAACTGGGTGCGCTCGCGCGTCGGGTGGGCCGACGTGCCCTACCTCGACCGCCGCACGGACGTCGACCCCGACCAGGCCGCGGTGCTCGCCGAGCTGCTCAGCGCCCACCGCGCCGCCAACCGGCAGGCCTACTTCGGCTCGGAGTCCCACCTCTCGGTGGCCACGTTCGGCGCGTCGGTGTGGCCCCTGCTCCAGGAGGCCGTACGCGCGGGCGTCGTGCTCGTCGCCGGGCCGGGGCTGACGTCGGTGCGGGTGGCCGAGCAGCCGGTGACGCTGACCGTCGACGTCAACGGCGTGGACACCGAGCGCGCCCACCTGCAGCTCGGCGTGCGCCACGAGGACGACTGGTTCGGCGCCGACCGGCTGGAGGTGCTCGGGGCCGACGGCCACGGCGTGGCGCTGTGGACCGAGGCGTCGGCAGGGCTCGACGGGGTGCGCACCCCCGACACCTGGGACCTGGTGCTCTCCGCGCTGACCCGCAAGGCCGGGGTGCAGACCCGGCGGCTGCTCGCCACCGGCCAGACGCTGCCGGTCCCCCAGGAGGAGGTGCCGGAGCTGGTGGCGGACTACCTGCCCCGGCTGCAGCGCCACCTGCCAGTCACCTCCTCCGACGAGAGCCTGCGGATCGAGGAGCCGCCGGAGCCGCGGCTCGCGCTGACCGTCACCTGGAAGGCCGTCGACCAGGTGCACGTGGCGTGGAGCTGGCGCTACCGCGTGGGGCGGGACGACCGGGTCTACGGCATCGACGAGGGGCGAGGGCTCCGTGGGGTCCGCCGCGTCGACGAGGAGAGCCGGCTGCTCGAGGAGCTCGTCCTCGACGAGGAGCAGACCCACCGCTTGTGCCGGACGGGGCGGCGCGACCGAGGCCTGGTGCCGGAGCAGACGTTCAGCGGCGCCCTGGCGGTGGCGTTCACCGAGGACACGCTGGTGCCGCTCGAGGCGAGCGGTCAGGTGGAGATCGACGAGATCGGGACCCGACCGGAGTTCGAGGAGCTGACCGGGGCGCCGGTGATCCGGTTCGAGCCCCGCGACCCGGGTGGCGAGGACGCCGGCGACCTCTTGGTCGACCGCACCGACTGGCTCGACCTCGAGGTCGTGGTCAGCGTCGACGGGCGGTTCATCGGGCTGGCCCAGCTGCTCGAGGCGATGACCCTCGGCGCGGAGCGGATCGTGCTGCGCGACGGGGCCCACCTGCGGATCGACCGGCCCGAGTTCGCCCGGCTCACCGAGCTGGTGCGCGCCGCCCGCGAGCTGGAGGAGCGGCAGCCCGGGGAGGGGGTGCGGGTGAGCCGCCAGGACCTCGGGCTCTGGGCAGAGCTCGCCGAGATCGGGCTGGTCGACGCGCAGGCGTCGGCGTGGGTGCAGGCGGCGCGGGCGCTCCGCGACGTCCAGGGGCTCCCGGACGCCGAGCCGGCGGTGGCGGCCGAGCTCCGCGGCTACCAGGTCGACGGGTTCCGCTGGCTCCTGCTCCTCTGGCAGCTCGGCCTGGGCGGGATCCTCGCCGACGACATGGGGCTCGGCAAGACGCTCCAGACGCTGGCCCTCGTCGCCCACGCTCGGGCGCAGGGGAGGGGCGGGCCGTTCCTCGTGGTCGCTCCGACCAGCGTGGTGGCGACCTGGGCCCACGAGGCCGAGACGTTCACGCCGGGGCTGACCGTGCGGACCGTCACGGAGTCGAGGTCGCGGCGGGGCCGGTCGCTGGCCGAGGTGCACGAGGGGGCCGACCTCGTGGTCACCTCCTACACGCTGTTCCGGCTCGAGGCCGACGACTACGTCGGCCTCGATTGGGGCGGGCTGGTGCTGGACGAGGCGCAGATGGTGAAGAACCACCAGGGCAAGACCCACCAGGCGGTGCGCCGGCTGGACGTGCCCTTCCGGCTGGCGCTCACCGGCACGCCCATGGAGAACCGGCTCATGGAGCTCTGGTCGCTGCTCTCCATCGTGGCGCCCGGGCTCTACCCGTACCCGGACCGCTTCGCCGAGACGGTCGCCAACCCGGTCGAGAAGGAGGGCGACGCCGCCGCGCTCGCCCGGTTCCGCAAGCGGCTGCGGCCGTTCCTGCTGCGCCGCACCAAGGAGCTGGTCGCGAAGGACCTGCCGCCGAAGCAGGAGCAGGTGCTCGAGGTGCAGCTGACCTCGAAGCACCGCAAGGTCTACGAGACCCACCTGCAGCGCGAGCGGCAGAACGTGCTCGGGCTCCTCGGCGACTTCGACCGGCAGCGGATGGCGATCTTCCGGTCACTGACCCGGCTGCGCCAGCTCAGCCTCGACGCCGCGCTCGTCGACCCCGACTACGACGGCATCGGCTCCGCGAAGATCGACGTGCTCGTCGACCACCTGCAGGAGGTCGTCGCCGAGGGGCACCGGGCGCTGGTGTTCAGCCAGTTCACCTCGTTCCTCACCCGGGTCCGCCAGCGGCTCGACGCCGAGGGGATCGACGCGACGTACCTCGACGGGCGGACCCGCCGCCGCGCGGAGGTGGTGGGCCGGTTCAAGCAGGGCGACAGCCCGGTCTTCCTGATCAGCCTCAAGGCGGGCGGTGTGGGGCTGACCCTCACCGAGGCCGACTACGTCTTCGTCCTCGACCCGTGGTGGAACCCTGCCGTCGAGGCACAGGCGGTCGATCGGGCCCACCGGATCGGCCAGCGGCGTCCGGTGATGGTCTACCGGCTCGTCTCCTCGGCGACCATCGAGGAGAAGGTGATGGAGCTCAAGGCGCGCAAGGCCGCCCTGTTCGCCAAGGTCATCGACGGCGAAGGCGGGGCGGGGACACCGATCGACGCCGACGACATCCGGGCCTTGTTCGAGGAGTGACGCCGGCCCGCCTCAGGGGGCGATGTTGAGGTTCCGCCTGAAGAGGTTGTCGGGGTCCCAAGCGCGCTTGACCTCGCGCAGCCGCTCCAGCGTCGCGGACGGCCAGATCGCGGTGACGTCCTCGGGTGCGGGCGACCCGACGAAGCCGGCGTAGGTCCCGGCGCCGAGGTCGCCGACGGCTCGCCACGTCGCTCGAGCCCCCGCCACCTGCTCCTCCGTCGCCCCGGCGGGGAGGAACGCTCCCGAGAGCACCATCGCCTCCGCGTCCCGGAGCGCGAAGGCCGTCGCCGCGGGGTCGACCCTGCCGAAGGCCCCTCCGAGGGAGCGGAGCGCGAACATCCGGCCACCGGCGGCGTAGGCCGTGGCGACCGCCTCCGCCAGCGGGCGGTCGACCCTCCTCACCAGGGTGTTGTCGACCACCGGGACCGCGCCCTCGGGGCGGTGCGGCTCGTCGAGCACCGAGGCGTAGGGCCGCTCGGTGACGTCCTCGACGGTCAGCGCGCCGATCGCCCGGAGCGGGTCGAGGGCAGAGGTGTCGTCCCCCGCCAGGCACACGAAGAGGACGACGCCGGCGGGGATGTCGCCCATGGCCGGCATCAGCCCCAGGATCGTGGTCAGCTCGTCCGGCGCGGCGCGCATCACCGCGCCCCACCGCTCGACGAGGTCGGCGACGGCGTCGGGACGGTCTGCGGCGAACGCCATCGTGCCGAAGCGGACCGTCACGACCGGCTGCGCCTCGAGCTCGAAGGCCGTGACCACGCCGAAGTTGCCGGCACCACCGCGGAGCCCCCAGAAGAGCTCTGGGTTCTCTGTGGTGGAGGCCCGCACGACCTCACCGGCGGCGGTGACGAGCTCGGCCGCGACGAGGCTGTCGAGGGTGAGCCCGTGCTTGCGGACCATCCAGCCGATCCCGCCGGCCTGGGTCAGCCCGCCGACGCCCACCGACGTGGTGTCGCCGGAGGTGACCGCGAGCCCGTGCCCGGCCAGCGTTGCGGCGACCGGCCCCCACGTGGCCCCGGCGCCGATCCGGACCCGGTTGCCGCCGAGCCGTTCGACCCGGTCCATCCGGTGCAGGTCCAGGACGACGCCGCCGTCGAGGGTGCCGAACCCGGTGAAGCTGTGGCCGCCGCCGCGGACCGCGAGCGGCAGCCCCAGCCGGCGGGCGTGCGCGAGCGACGCGACGACCTCGTCGGTGGTCGAGGGGCGCAGCACCACCGCCGGCTCGGCCACGGCGAGGAACGTCCTGCGGGCCTGGTCGTACTCGGCGTGGTCGGGGAGCACGGCGATGTGGTCGACCTCGCCGAGGTGCTGGATGGTCATGGCGGTCCTTCCGTCCGGCGTACGAACGACCGTAGGACTTCAACCGCGCTTGAGCTCAAGTGCTTTTCTACCGGCAGGCCGGGTCCGAGGAGTGACGCCGGCGGGCGGTCAGGCCACGCCGGCCGCCTGCTCGAGCGCGAGCAGCTCGTCGTCGAGGTGCGTCAGCAGCCGCTGCAGGCTCGGTGCGGTGCGGCGGCAGCCGGTGAGCCCGAAGTTCATCATCCCGCCGTACGACGTGCAGGTGATGTTCAGCGCCTGCCCGTGCACCGGGATCGACAGGGGGTACATCCCCGTCAGGTGCGCCCCGCGGAGGTAGAGCGGCTGACGTGGCCCGGGGACGTTCGAGATCACCAGGTTGAACGGCGGCCGGGTGAGCCCCTGCATCCGCAGCATGGGGAGGAGCACGACCGGCGAGACCCCGATCCCGCTCATCGCGACGATCTGCGCGGGCGTCATCTGCGCCAGCGCGTCCTTGCCCGCGATCACGGAGCGGTTGATCGCCTCCAGCCGCGCCGCGGGGTCCGCGAGCTGCGTGCCGAGCTTGACCATGAGCGTCCCGACCGCGTTGCCGCCCTCCGAGGAGGCGGTGTGGGCGTCAGCGAGCTTGAGGCTGACCGGGACCATCGCGACCAGCGACTGGTCGGGGAGCGCGTCGAGCTCGTCCAGGTAGTGGCGCAGCGCTCCGCTGCACATCGCGAGGACGACGTCGTTGATCGTGGTGTCGCTCGCCTTCGCGACCGCCTTGATCCGCTCGATCGGCCAGTGCTGCGCGGCGAACCGGCGAGCACCCGTGATCGGCCGGTTGAGGATGCTCCGTGGGGCGTGGAGGGACAGCGGCGCGGTCTCGTCGCGGATGCCGCGGTTGAGGGTCCGCAGCAGCGCCGCGGGGAGCCCGGCGGCCTCGGAGCTGATCGCGAGCGCGGTGCGGACCGCTTCCAGCGGCAGCTCGGCCAGCCGTTCGCTGAGCGCGCCGTGGTCGGGGTCGTCCTCGGGGCGGCGCTCCGGGCGGGGCCGCGCGGCCCACGCCGGGGGCGTGCGCTCGTCGGGGTCGGTGCTCAGGGTGTCCTGGAGCAGCCGCATCGCCGAGACGCCGTCGACCAGCGCGTGGTGGAGCTTGGTGTAGATCGCGACCCGGCCGTCCTCCATGCCCTCGATCAGGTAGAGCTCCCACAGCGGGCGCTCGAGCGCGAGCCGGGTCCCGTGGACCCGGCTGACCAGCTCCAGCAGCTCGCGCACCCGGCCCGGTGCAGGGAGGGCGCTGTGCCGGACGTGGTACTCGAGGTCGAACTGGTCGTCGTGCTTCCACGCCCAGGCCCCGCCGAGCGTCTTCGACCGGTAGGGCCGCTTGAGGAACAGCGGCCGGATGTCGTCGCACTGCAGGGACTCCTCGTAGAACTCCCGCGCCCACTCCGGACCTGCGCCGTCGGGCAGCTCGAAGAGCTGCAGCCCCCCGACGTGCATCGGCGTGTTCCGCGACTCCGCCAGCATGAACCCTTGTGCCGTCGGGTCCATCGGCTGCACCATCTCGGCCCCTTCCGTCCGCCGGTCTCGCCCCAGCCTGCCCAGCCTGCCCCCAGTGATGCGTCGGCGCCAGGGCGTGCGTCGGGACGCGCCAGTCGGGAACGATGGCGCCATGCAGCAGGGGAGGGCCACGGCACGGGCCGGGGCAGGGGCCGGTCGAGCGGCGCCGTCGTGGGACCGGCTGTTCTCCCGTGGTCGGCTCTCCGTCCGCGCCCGCGTGGCCCGGCTCCGCGCGAAGGGGTGGCTGGTCGCCCAGGCCTCGATCGCCGCCGGGATCGCCTGGACCCTCGCCCGCGACGTGTTCGGCCACCCCACCCCGTTCTTCGCGCCGGTCGTCGCCGTCGTCACCCTCGGGATGTCCTACGGCCAGCGGCAGCGCCGCGTCGCCGAGGTGACCCTCGGCGTCGCCATCGGGGTCTTCATCGCCGACCTCCTCGTGCTCGCGCTCGGCAACGGCGGCTGGCAGATGACGCTGATCGTGGCGCTGTCGATGTCGACGGCGATCCTCCTCGACACCGGCAGGCTGCTGGTGACGCAGGCGGCGGTGCAGTCGATCGTCGTGGCGGCCCTCGTCCCGGCCCCGGGGCAGGCCCTGCTCCGGTGGACCGACGCGCTGATCGGCGGCGCGGTGGCGCTCGTGGCGGCCACCCTCGTGCCGGGTGCGCCACTGCGCCGCCCCAGCGAGCAGGCGGGCAAGGTGCTGCTCAAGATGGCGTCGCTGCTGCGGAGTGCCGCGAAGGCGGTCGAGGAGCGCGACGTCGAAGCGGCATTGTCGGTGCTCGAGGACGCGCGCTCCACCGACCTGCTGATCGAGGAGCTGCGGCAGGCGGCCGACGAGGGCGTGGAGATCGTGCGCTCCTCGCCGTTCCGGTTCCGTCAGCGCGGCCACGTGCGCAGGATGGTCGAGCTGGTCGAGCCGCTCGACCTGGCGATCCGCAACACCCGGGTGCTGGTCCGTCGTGCCGCCGTCGCGGCCCACCGCGGCGAGCCGGTCCCGGCCTCCTACCTGGAGCTCTGCCGGCGGCTCGCCGACGAGGTCGACGCGGTCGCCGAACGGCTGCGCGGGGACGCCCGGCTCGAGCTGCACCAACCGGCGCTGATCGCGCTCGCCGAGGCCACCGCGCGGGTCGAGCGGAGCAGGACGCTCACCGCGGAGGTGATGCTCGCCCAGCTGCGCTCGTCGGTGGCCGACCTGCTCCGGCTGACCGGGATGCACCCGCTCGCCTCGACCGACGCGATCCCGCCACTCGCCCCCGGTGACCCCGGCCCGCCGTCCGATGCACCACAATCCAAGGGTGACTGAGAGCAGGCCGGGGACGGTCGACGACCATCTCGAGCTCCCCGGGTGCCGGTTCCTCCGGGAGGGGTACGCCGCCGACGAGGTCGACGAGTTCGTCGACGGGCTGCGCCGGTCGCTCCGCCACGACCCGCCGGACATGGCGCCGTACGAGGTGGCCGACGCGCGGTTCAAGGTCTCCCGGTGGGGGCGGCGGTACGAGCTGCGCGCCGTCGACGACTACCTGGAGTCGGCGCAGGCAGCGCTCCGGGAGCGGCACGGCGAGCACGCCGTGGCCGAGGTGGAGGGCCGCGTCGCGGACGAGCGGCACGTGTCGACGCTCTGGATCTACCTCGTCGGGCTGCTGCTCGTCGCGGTCGTCGTGGTCTTCGCGCTCACCCAGCTCTAGGAGCCCGCCCGGCGGGAGTGGACGAGCTCGCTGCGCCAGCCGGCCTCGTCCTGCTCCGCCGCGGCGACCAGCGCCTCCGCGACCCGGTCCGGGTGGAACGGGGACGTCGGGTCCTCGCGGTCCAGCACGCCGTCCACGGTCAGGGAGACCGCCCGGATCCCGTCCGGCGCGAGCGTGGCGTCGATGCTGTGCACGAGGTTGCGCAGCGCCGCCTTCTGCACGCCCAGGGAGGCGGCCCGGTGGGAGGGGCGGTCGGCGGCGATGCTGCCGGTGGCGGTGATCCGGCCGCCTGGGCCCATGAACGGCCGTGCGGCCTGCACGGCGGTGAGGAGCGCACCGACACCGAGCGCGACGTCGGCGAGCAGGTCGGGGACCGTCAGCTCGAGCGGCGTCGCCTCGCGGTAGGCGCTCGGGTTGAAGTGCAGCACGTCGAGCCGGCCGCTGTAACCGACGAGGCGGTCGACCGCGGCGACGAGCGAGTCGGCGTCGGTGACGTCCGCGTCGGTCCAGCCGGCAGGGGTCCCGTCGGCCTTGAGCTCCTCGCCGAGCTCGGTCAGCTGCTCGATGTCGAGCCCGATCAGTGCCACCTCGTGGCCGCGCCGCCCCCAGGCGCGCGCGACCGAGCCGCTGACCCCCGGCCCGGCGCCGACGACGAGGACGAGTGGGTTGCTCATCGGGCCAACCTAGCGCCGCGGTACGGCAGGATCGGGTCATGGCACCCGGACGTCACGAGCGGCCGCCGGCCCCGCGTCCGCCGACCCGCTGGGTCCTCCACGTCGACCTCGACGAGTTCATCGCCGCCGTGGAGGTGCTGCGCCGCCCCGAGCTGGCGGGGCTCCCGGTGGTCGTCGGGGGCCGGGGCGACCCCACCGAGCGCGGCGTGGTCGCCACCGCGTCGTACGCCGCCCGCGAGCACGGCGTGGGCTCCGGCATGCCCTTGCGCACCGCCGCGCGGAAGATCCCCGACGCCGTCTTCCTCCCCGTCGACAAGCCGGCCTACGAGGCGGCGAGCGAGGAGGTGATGGCCGTGCTCCGCTCGTTCGGCGAGCCGGTCGAGGTGCTGGGCTGGGACGAGGCGTTCGTCGGCACCGACCGCGACGATCCGGAGGAGCTCGCCCGTGCGATCCGGGCCCGCGTGCTCGAGGTGACCCGGCTGCACTCCTCGGTCGGCATCGGGGACAACAAGCTGCAGGCGAAGATCGCCACCTCGTTCGGCAAGCCGCGCGGGGTCGGCAGGCTCTCCTCGGATCAGTGGTTCGAGGTGATGGGGGAGCGGCCCACGACCGCGCTGTGGGGCATCGGCCCCAAGACCGCCGCCCGGTTGGCCGGGCTGGGGATCCGCACCGTGCGGGAGCTCGCCGAGGCCGACACCCGCTCGCTGGCCGAGGTGCTCGGCCCGACCATGGGGCCCTGGTACCGCCGGCTCGGCCGCGGCGTCGACTCCTCCCCGGTGGACCCCACGCCGTGGGTGCCGCGCGCCCACGGGCGCGAGGAGACCTTCCAGAGGGACCTCGACGACTGGAGCGAGGTCGCGGCGGCTGCCCGGCGGCTGGCGGCGCAGGTCACCGAGGACATCACGTCCGAGGGGAGACCGGCGGTCCGGGTCGGGGTGAAGGTCAGGTACACGCCGTTCGAGACCCGGCAGCGGAGCCTCACCCTCCCGGGGCCGACGTCGGATGCGTCGGTGATCGCCGACGCCGCCGTCGAGCTGGTGGGCCGGCTCGACCACACCCGCAAGGTCCGGCTGCTCGGGGTCCGGGCCGAGATGGCGCCGCCCGGCGACGACGACGAGGCCGCGCCGGTCAGTGGCTGACAGCCCCCATGCGGCCGCGCATCACCCGTGCCACCACCCGCTGGTAGCCGGAGCCGGTCAGCCGGACGAAGGCGTCGAGCACCCTGGCGTCCGCACCCACGAGGATGCGCGGTCGACCTGCCAGCATGCCGTCCAGGATCACCCGGGCCGCCTTCTCCGGCGAGGTCCTGGCGAGCTTGCGGTCGAAGAAGTCGGCGTTGCCCTGCTGGTCGACCCCCTCCGCGGCGGCCGCGTTGCGGGCGATCGCCGTCTTGATCCCGCCCGGGTGCACGCAGTGCACCTGGACGGGGTGGCCGGCCACGAGCATCTCCTGGCGCAGCGACTCGGTGAAGCCGCGGACCGCGAACTTGGCGGCGTTGTACGCCGACTGGCCCGGCACCGACAGCAGCCCGAAGAGGCTCGAGATGTTGACGACGTGGCCGTCGCCGGAGGCGATGACGTGGGGGAGGAACGCCTGCGTGCCGTGCACGACCCCCCAGAAGTCGACGTCGACGAGGAAGCGGAACTGCTCCTCGGAGACCTTGTCGACGTCGCCGCTGAGCGCCACGCCGGCGTTGTTGACGATCACGTCGGCGCGGCCGAGCTCCGCGACCACCGAGGACGCGTAGGAGTGCCAGGCGTCGCGGTCGCGCACGTCGAGCTTCTCGACGTGCGGCCTCCGGTCCGTCGCCTGCTCGACCAGCCGGGCGGTCTCCTCGAGCCCGGTGACGTCGACGTCCGAGATCGCCGGGACGGCGCCACGTCGTGCCGCGTCGACGGCGAGCGCGCGGCCGATGCCGGAGGCGGCGCCGGTGATGACGAGAACCTTGTCCTGGAGGAGGAGCGGGTTGCTCACGCGCCGACCTCCTGGGGCTCGAGCTCCTCGGCCCGCGGTGGTCGGACGCGCACCTGGTCGCGGGGCACGAGGTCGTAGGCGTCGGCGTCGAAGGACGCCAGCAGCCGGCGGAACGTGAACGTGGCGCGCGGCCACAGCGTGACGTTGCGGCCGTGGCTGTCGAGGTACCAGCTCGCGCAGCCACCCGCGTTCCACACCGTGCGCTGCATGCGCTCCTGGAGCTCCTCGACGAACGCGCGCTGCACCTCGGCGCGTGGCTCGACGCTGGCGGCCCCGCACTCCTCCATGGTGCGCACCGCGTCGACGACGTACGCCGTCTGCGACTCGATCATGAACACCATGCTCGAGTGGCCGAGCCCGGTGTTCGGCCCGACGACGAAGAACAGGTTGGGGAACCCGTTGACCGTGGTGCCCTTGTAGGCCTGCATGCCGTGCTCGGCGAAGTGGTCGGAGAGCGTCACGCCGCCGCGACCGCGGATGTGCTCCGCGATGGGCAGGTCGGTGGTGTGGAAGCCGGTCGCCACGATGACCGCGTCGACGTCGCGCGCCGTGCCGTCCTTCGTCACGATGCCCGTCGGCGTCAGCTCGGCGATGCCGTCGGTCACGAGCTCGACGTTGTCGCGGTCGAGCGCGGGGTACCACGTGTTCGAGATCAGGATCCGCTTGCAGCCGATCCGGTAGTCCGGCGTCACCTTGCGGCGCAGCTCGGGGTCCTTGATCCCGCGGCGGATGTTGGAGAGCGCCATCTGCTTCGCGGGCCAGGCCAGCGAAGGCATGCGCGTGAACGCCGGCACGTACATCTCCCGGCCCCAGTAGATCGCGGTGCGGTAGAGCTTCTGCACCGCGGGCAGGGAACGGAACGCCGCCTTCTCGACCCCGGTGTAGTCGCGGTCGTGCCGGGGGATCACCCAGGGCGCGGTGCGTTGGTAGACGTCGAGCCGGGCGACCTCCGGCGCGATCTCCGGCACGATCTGGATCGCGGACGCGCCGGTGCCGATGACCGCGACCCGCTTGCCGGTCAGGTCGTAGCCGTGGTTCCAGCGGGCGGAGTGGAAGACCTCGCCCTCGAACGAGTCGAACCCCGGGATGTCGGGGTCCTTCGGGTCGGACAGCGCCCCGGCCGCCGAGACCACCACGTCGGCGGTGAGGTCGCCCGCGGAGGTGTGCACGTCCCATTGGTGCGCCGCCTCGTCCCAGACCAGCTCCTCGACGTTTGTGCGGAAGCGGAACCGGTCGAGGGTGCCGGAGTCCTCTGCGACCCGCTGGATGTAGCGCTGGATCTCCGGCTGCGGCGAGAACGACCGCGACCAGTGCGGGTTGGGGGCGAACGAGTAGGAGTACAGCTGGGAGGGGACGTCGCACGCCGCACCCGGGTAGGTGTTGTCGCGCCACGTGCCGCCGACGTCGTCGCCGCGCTCGACGACGAGGAAGTCGCGCACGCCGCTCTCCTGGAGACGGATCGCGGTCGCGAGCCCGCCGAATCCCGCGCCCACGACGAGCACCCGCACGTGGCGGGGGAGCTCGGGTCCGGGCAGGGGTGCGCTGCTGGTGGGTGCCGTGGAGGTCATGGTTGCCAGCGTAGGAAGGCTATTGAATGGCCGTCAATAGCGTGTTGAACGAAGTTCAGTAGAATCCGCTGTCATGAGCGCCACACGCATCCGGCTGTCGCCCGAGAGCCGTCGCGAGCAGCTGCTCGACCTCGGCGTGACGCTGCTGTCGGGGCGCCGGCTCGAGGACCTCTCGATCGACGTCCTCGCCGACGAGGCGGGCATCTCGCGCGGGCTGCTGTACCACTACTTCGCCGGCAAGCGGGAGTTCCACCTGGCCGTGCTGCGCCGGATGGCCGACCAGGTCGTCGCGATCACCGCGCCGCCGAGCGACGGTGACCCGCTGTCCCAGCTCGTCACCTCGCTCGCGGCGTACCTCGACTTCGTGACCGAGAACCGGGTCGCCTACGTCTCGTTCGTACGCGCGGCCGCTGCCGGCGACGAGGAGTTCCGCCGGATCTACGAGGAGGCCAGGGGCGCGCTGACCGACCGCATCTTCGACCACGCCGGCCGCGACGTGCTCGCCGGGCTCGGGCTCGTCGACGGACCGGAGCTGCGGCTGCTGGTGCGTGGCTGGAGCGCGATGGTCGAGGACACCGTGCTGTCGTGGCTCGACGACGACCGCGGCATCGCTCGCGACGCGCTGCTGGAGATGGTCGCGGCCACCCTCGTCGGCGTCGCTGGTGTTGTCAAACCGACAAGATAGACTCGCCCTCGTGGCCTACACCTCCGAGTTCCCGTTCGTGTACCTCACCGCCGACGTCGTCGCCTTCAGCCTGCAGGACGACCAGCTGTGCGCGCTGGTGGTGAAGCGGGGTTCCGCCCCGCACCGCGGACGGTGGGCGCTGCCCGGCGGCTTCGTCGACGAGATGGAGGACGTCGAGAAGGCGGCGCGGCGCGAGCTGCGCGAGGAGACCGGTGTCGACGCACGCAAGCTGGTGCTGGAACAGGTGGGTGTCTACACCGCGCCCCGTCGGGACCCGCGGCACCGCACGATCTCGATCGCCTGGCTGACGGTGCTGCCCGCGGACGTCGCGCTGCAGGCGGGCGACGACGCCGCCGACACGCGGTGGGCGCCGGTCGAGGAGCTGCTCGAGCCGCGGCGGCTCGCCTTCGACCACGCCACGATCCTGCGCGACGCCGTGGACCGGCTCCGTGCCGACCTCGAGCGCACCGGCCGCGCGACGCTGTTCCTCGGCGAGGAGTTCACCGTCGCCGAGCTCCGGCGGGTCTACGAGATCGTCTGGGACCGCCCCCTCGACCCGGGCAACTTCCAGCGCAAGGTCACCGGTGTGCCGGGGCTGCTCGAGGACACCGGCTACCAGACCGCCGGGGGTCGCGGCCGCCCGGCGACGCTCTACACCGCGGGGACCACCGACGAGATCTGGCCGCCGCTCTCGCGCGAGCGCGACCGCTAGTCCGCGCTTCCTGATCCTGGCCCCGTAGGCTGGGTCGGTCATGTCCGAGGCCGAGCAGCTCAGGCGCGCGCCGCGCCGGAACCGTGGCCGCCGACGTGGCCGCGACGGGCGCGAGCGGTCGCGCGCGCTCCCGCCCGAGGAGGTCGCCCGCCGGGCCTCGCTCGTCCCCGAGCTGACCTACCCCGAAGAGCTGCCGGTCGCCGCGCGGCGCGAGGAGATCGTCGAGGCGATCAGGCGCCACCAGGTGGTCGTGGTGGCGGGCGAGACCGGCTCGGGCAAGACGACCCAGCTGCCGAAGATGTGTCTCGAGGCGGGCCGTGGGATCAGCGGTCTCGTGGGCCACACCCAGCCCCGCCGCATCGCGGCACGCAGCGTCTCGGAGCGGATCGCCGAGGAGCTCGGTGTCGAGCACGGCGGGGTCGTCGGCTACCAGGTGCGGTTCACCGACCAGGCCGGCCCCGACACGCTCGTGAAGCTGATGACCGACGGCATCCTGCTCGCCGAGCTCCAGCACGACCGGCGGCTCGAGCGCTACGACACGATCATCATCGACGAGGCCCACGAGCGGAGCCTCAACATCGACTTCCTGCTCGGCTACCTGAAGCAGCTGCTGCCGAAGCGGCCCGACCTCAAGCTGGTCATCACCTCCGCCACCATCGACCCGCAGCGGTTCGCCGAGCACTTCGCCGACGGGGACGGCAAGCCCGCACCCGTCATCGAGGTCTCAGGACGCACCTACCCGGTCGAGCTCCGCTACCGGCCACTGATCGAGGAGCCGTACGACGACGAGGAGGGCGAGCCGGTCGTCCGTGACCAGACCGAGGCGATCGTCGCCGCCTGCCAGGAGCTGGTCGCCGAGGGGCCGGGCGACATCCTGGTCTTCCTCCCGGGTGAGCGCGAGATCCGCGACACCGCCGACGCGCTCGCGGGCGTGCGGTGGGGCCGCGAGGAGCCGGAGGTCGTGCCCTTGTTCGCCCGGCTCTCCGCCGCCGAGCAGCACAGGGTCTTCCAGCGCCACACGCGACGCCGCATCGTGCTCGCGACGAACGTCGCCGAGACCAGCCTCACCGTCCCGGGGATCCGGTACGTCGTCGACACCGGCGTCGCCAGGATCTCCCGCTACTCCGCCCGTACGAAGGTGCAGCGGCTGCCGATCGAGCCGATCAGCCAGGCCTCCGCCCAGCAGCGCTCCGGCCGCTGCGGCCGGGTGGAGGCGGGCATCGCGATCCGGCTCTACTCCGAGGAGGACTTCCTCTCCCGCCCCGAGTTCACCGACCCCGAGATCCTGCGGACCAACCTGGCCTCGGTGATCCTGCAGATGACGGCGCTCGGGCTGGGCGACGTCGCACGGTTCCCGTTCGTCGACCCGCCGGACAGCCGCCAGGTGAACGCGGGCGTGCAGCTGCTCGAGGAGCTCGGCGCCCTGCAGCCGGGGGAGCGCGGCGCACGTCCCCGGCTCACCACGGTCGGCCGCCGGCTCGTCACCCTCCCGGTCGACCCGCGGCTCGCCCGGATGATCCTCGAGGCGGACCGGCTCGGCGTCCTCCGCGAGGTGCTCGTGCTCGCGGCCGCGCTCTCGGTCCAGGACCCGCGCGAGCGACCGGTCGACCAGCAGGCGCAGGCCGACCAGCTGCACGCCCGGTTCAAGCACCCGCGCTCGGACTTCCTCACGCTGCTCAACCTCTGGCGCCACGTGCGCACCGAGCAGCGCGAGAAGAGCTCGAGCTCCTTCCGGAGGATGTGCCGGGCCGAGCACCTGAACTACCTCCGGATCCGCGAGTGGCAGGAGCTCGAGTCGCAGCTGCGGCACACCGCCAAGCAGCTCGGGATGCGGGTCTCGACGAGCTCGACCACCGGCGGCGGGTCGGCGGAGCAGGTCGACGAGGACGGCGTCCACCAGGCGCTGCTGTCCGGGCTGCTGTCGCACGTCGGACTGCGGGACCCTGAGAAGCGCGATTATCTCGGCGCGCGCGGCACCCGTTTCTCGATCTTCCCGGGGTCGGGGCTCTTCCGGAAGCAGCCGCAGCTCGTGATGGCCGCGGAGCTCGTCGAGACCTCCCGGCTCTACGCGCGCACCAACGCCGCGATCGAGCCGGAGTGGGCGGAGCGGCTCGGTGCACACCTGGTGAAGCGCAGCTACTCCGAGCCGCACTGGTCGCGCAAGCGCGCCGCCGTCATGGCCTACGAGCGCGTCACGCTGTACGGCGTCCCCCTCGTCGCCGACCGGCTGGTCAACTACGGGAAGGTCGACCGCGAGACCGCCCGCGAGCTGTTCATCCGCCATGCCCTGGTCTACGGCGAGTGGCAGACCAACCACCGGTTCTTCCGGGAGAACCGTGCCCTGCTCGAGGAGGCCGAGGAGCTCGAGCACCGGGCCCGCCGCCGGGACATCGTCGTCGACGAGCACACGCTGTTCGACTTCTACGACGCCCGGGTCGGAGAGGAGGTGGTCTCGGGCGCCCACTTCGACAGCTGGTGGAAGCGGGCCCGCCAGCGCAAGCCCGACCTGCTCACCTTCGACCCGGCGATGCTCGTCAACGAAGCGGCCGGCGACGTGCGGCAACAGGACTACCCCGATGTGTGGCAGGAGGGCGATCTCGCGCTGCCGCTGAGCTACCACTTCGAGCCGGGTGCTGCCGAGGACGGGCTCACCGTGGAGGTGCCGCTCGCGGCGCTCAACCAGGTCCCGGACGACGTGGTGTCGTGGCAGGTCCCCGGGCTGCGGGAGGAGCTGGTGGTGGCGCTCCTGCGCTCCCTGCCGAAGCAGCTGCGCGTCAGCTTCGTCCCCGCACCGAATTTCGCGAAGGAGTTCCTGGCGACCGTGCCGCCGGGGCGGGAGCCGCTGCTCGACGCGCTCGAGCGCCACCTACGCTCGCGCACCGGTGTCGTCGTGCCGCGCGAGGCCTGGGACTGGTCGAAGGTGCCCGCGCACCTGCGGCCGACCTACCGGGTCGTCGACGAGGACGGTTCGCTCGTCTCCGAGGGCAAGGAGCTCGCAGCGCTGAAGGTGCCGCTCGAGGAGCGGTTCGCCGAGGCGCTCACCGATGCCGCCGCCGATCGGACCAGCACCGGGCAGCGCGGCTGGACGTTCGGGACCGTCGAGGAGTCGTTCGAGCAGACCCGGGCAGGGCACCAGGTGAAGGGCTACCCGGCGCTGCTCGACGAGGGCGCCACGGTCGGGCTCCGGGTCTTCGGCAGCGCCGCGGAGCAGGAAGCGGCCCACCGCCTGGGCGTACGCCGGCTCCTGCACCTCGCCCTGCCGAGCCCGGCCGGCCGGCTCACCGAGGGGTGGGACAACCAGCGGAAGCTCCAGCTCGCCGGGTCGCCGTACCCCGGGGTGCGCGAGCTGCTCGACGACTGCGTGCTGGCGGCGGTGGAGGCGCTGATGGACCGGAACGGCGGGCCGGTCCGCGACGAGGAGGCGTTCGACCGGTTGGTCGCGGCGTGCCGCCCCGACCTGCCCCGGGCCGCCGCGGAGGTGCTCGACGGGGTCCTGCGCGTGCTGGACGCCTGGCGGCAGACCGACCGGCTCCTCACCGGCTCGGTCGACCTGCCGCTGCTGCCGGCGATGACCGACATGCGCGCCCAGGTGGCGCGGCTGGTGGGGCGCGGCTTCGTCGCCGACACCGGGGCGGACCGGCTGCGCCACCTCCCGCGCTACCTCGCCGCCGTGCGCCACCGCCACGAGCGGCTGCTCTCCGGCGGCGTGCAGGCACTGAACCGCGACCGGGCGCTGATGGACCAGGTGCTGCCTCTCCAGGAGAGCTACCTGCACCGGGTCGAGGCGCTCCCGGACGGCACCCCGGAGCCGCTGGCGCTGCGCCGGGTGCGGTGGATGCTCGAGGAGCTCCGCGTGAGCCTGTGGGCGCAGCAGCTCGGCACGCCCGAGCCGGTGTCGGACGCGCGGATCAGGAAGGCGCTCGCCGCCGCCTGACCCGCGGGGTCACACCTCGGGGTGGTGCTCCCGGGCGGCCACCACGACGGCCTCGAACACCGGGCGGTCGAGCGCCGCACCCTCCCGTCGTACCTCGTCCTCGGGCAGGAGCAGGAGACGGTCGAGCCGCACCTCGCTCGGCCGTCCCGAGGAGTCCCAGCCGCCGGAGCCGATGTCCATCCAGTACCGGCCCCACCGCGCCTCGTCCGCGGCGTCGAGGTCGTGGTCCTGGCTGCTCAGCTGGAGGCAGCGCAGCAGGCCGCCCGGTGCGCGCGAGAGCACCAGGACCGGGCGGTCCTTGCCCTGGGTCGGGTCGTCGTCGTAGGCGACCCAGGTCCACACCACCTCGCCCGGATCGGGCAGCCCGTCGCGCTCCGGCGTCCACTCGCTCACGGCGCGACCCTACGCGGGCGGGCCTGTGCGGGGCATACGCTTCCCGCGTGGGCGAGGGAGCAGGCGGCGCTGCAGGGGGAGCGACGGGGCTGCGGGTCGGCACCTACAACCTCTACCTCGGAGCGGACCTGCTCCTGCTCCTCGGGGACCGGACCCCGGCGGAGATCGCGGCGAACCGCGAGGAGGTCCGCCGGCAGCTCGAGGCGACGGCGTTCCCCGGCCGGGTGGACGCCGTGGCGCGGCTCCTCGTCGACCAGCGGCTCGACCTCGTCGGGCTGCAGGAGGTGTGCCGGTGGGAGGTCGACGGCGCGCTGCTGTGGGACTTCGCCGAGCTCCTCACCGGGGCGCTGGCCGGCCTCGGCGAGCCGTACGACGTGGTGGTGGCCGACCCGACGTTCTCCGGCTCGGGCACCCTCGAGCTCGACGGTGCGCCCGTCCGGCTCGGCCTGACCGGCAGCAACGCGGTGCTTCGGCGGCGCGGCGCCCGGGTCGAGGTGGTGTCGACGTCGACCGGCCGGTTCCGCGAGGCGCTCCGGCTGACCGCGATGGGCGAGACCGAGCTCGCGATCGGCCGCGGATGGTGCGCCGCACGGTGCCGGGTGGCCGGGGGCGGCGAGCTGGTGTTCGCGACCACGCACACCGAGGCCCATGACGAGGGGTCGCGCGACGTGCAGCGCGACGAGCTGGTGGCGCTGCTCCCCGGCGACGGCACGCCCACGGTCCTGGTCGGCGACTTCAACGCGCCACCGGACCGTGTCGGGATGCCCGCCGGGCTCGTCGACGCCTGGGTGGCGGCAGGCCACGGCACCGAGGACCCCGCCGGGGTGACGTCGGGGCAGGCGGCGGACCTGCGCAACGAGGAGTCGTGGCTGCACCAGCGCATCGACTACGTGTGGGTGCGCGGGCTCGCGGTGGAGGAGTGCCACCGCTTCGGGGCCGAGCCGGAGGACCGCACGGGGACCGGGCTCTGGCCCTCGGACCACGCGGGGGTGGCCGCCACCGTGGTCATGCCGACACGGCAGGCCCGGAAGTAGGGGCGCCGGACCGGGAGCGCCTCACGGCGCGTGGCCGCTCGTAGCGGCTTCTTGTGGGACCCGGGGCTGCCGCGGCCCGACGCGTCGACCAGTGTAGACCGCTCAGCCGAGCCGGCCCTCGAGCTCGAGCCGTGCCGCGGACTCGAGCTGCTCGGCCATCGTCATCAGCCGCGACGCCGAGATGTCGCTGGGGTACGACGACTCCGGCCCGTGGTCGACGCGGGCCCGACCGGCCGCGGCCACCCGGGTGAAGGCGGCCGCCCGGAACAACGCGTCCGCGAAGTCGCCGACCCGCACGCCCCGCAGGACCGTGTCGGCCAGCCTCCGGACGTCCTCGGGGCGAGGCGGGTCGGTCACCCCGGCCACCACCTCGTGCACGGGCACGTGGGTGCGCCCCAGGTCGAACTCGCGAGCCGCGGTCTCGGGGTCGGCGTACACCCAGGCGCGGAGCAGGTAGAGCCGCCACAGCGCGCCGGCGAGCGAGCCGGGCGGCGCGCTCGACCACAGCGCGGCGATCTCGTCGAGCCCCTCGCTGTCGGCGAGCCGGACGATCCGCTCGACCACCTCGCTGTCGCCCTCGGTGCGTGGGCCGCGGACCAGGAGCGTGGCCAGCCGGTCGGCCGCCTCGCTGCGCGCCATGGGGTCGACGTCGCCCACGATCGCCTCGAAGTGGGCGGCGCCGGGCAGCGCGGGTCGGTGGTGGCGGAGGGGCTCGGCCATTCGGCAAGCCTACGGCGGTCCCGGGCGGGTGGGACCGATACGGTGGGGCCCACGTGCCGCCCGTCCACGGTGCTGCGGCACCACGACCCCGACGGCCGATGACGAGGAGGGCAAGGTGGCAGCGGCGCGCAGGCTGGCGGGGGTGCTCGCGCTGGTGACGATGGGTGCGGCCCTGAGCGGTTGCACCGGTGGGGACGACCCCGAGCCGGAGCCCACCACCGCCACGACCTCCGCGACGCCGTCGCCCTCCGAGACCGCGACCCCGTCGTCGCTCGACGTCGGGGTCTTCGGCGAGCGCCGGAAGGTCGCCGCCTACCAGGACATCGTCGACTCGTTCACCGCCGAGCACCCCGAGGTCGAGGTCGAGGTGACGGTGTTCGAGGACGCCCGCGCGGCGGCCGACGGCGCGCTCGCGGCCCTCGACTTCAACGCCGACCTCGACGTCTTCCTCGCCGACGACCGCTACCTCGCCGAGCTGGTGCTCACCGGTGGGCTGGAGCCGGTCGACACGCTGCTCGAGGAGCGCGACCTGGAGTTCGGCGACGACTACCAGCGGGTCGCCCTCACCGCGTTCAGCGCCAACTCGCGGCTCCAGTGCATGCCCGCCGACGTCTCGCCGCTGGTCGTCTACGTCAACACCGACCTGGTCGACGAGGCCTCGCCGCTCGACGAGCCGCCGCCGCTCCCGGACGAGGAGGACGCCTCGTGGACCTGGGAGGAGTTCACCCAGGTCGCGCGCAACGTCGCCTCCGTCGACGGCCCCGGTCCGGTGAAGGGCGTCTACCTCCCGCCGACCGTCGAGCTCGTCACCGCCCTGGTCCGCTCGGCCGGTGGCGACGTCGTCGACGACGTCCTCGACCCCGACAGCCTGACCCTGGCCTCCGACGATGCTCGCCGGGCCCTCACCGAGGCCGCGTCGCTGGCGCGCGACTCCTCGATCGCGCCGCGGCTGCGCGACCTCGACGACCGCGGCGCCCCGGGCATGTTCGCCGACGGCGAGCTGGGGATGTTCGTCGGCACCCGCGCCGACCTGCCCGAGCTCCGGGAGACCTCCGGGCTGCAGTTCGACGTCCTCCCGCTGCCCAGCCTCGGCCGGTCCCGGTCGGTCTCGCTGATGACCGGCTGGTGCCTCAACGCCGACTCGGACAACGTGTCCGTCGGCGCCGACCTCATCGCGCACGCCGTCGGCCCGGAGGGGTCGGAGATCGCGGCCTCCTCGGGGGTGATCGTGCCCAGCGGGCTCGACGCCGTCCACGACGAGGCGTTCACCGAGCCGGAGCTGCAGCCGCGGAACAGCCACGTCTTCGCCACCGCGATCCGCCGCAGCGACCCGATGCCGTTCGCCGTCCGCTGGGACGACGTCGTGGTCCGTGTCGAGCGGCTGGTGCAGCGGCTGTGGAGCCGGCCACGGATCGACCTCGAGGGGTCGCTCGAGGACCGGCTGGTCAGGCTCGACGAGGGCTCCGAGGGGATCCTGGCCGAGCCGGAGTGAGCCGGAGCGAGCCCGCCCCCGGGCGGCTCAGCCTGCCGCGGTGTCGCCGGGGTGGTCCGCGACGGCCTCGGCCAGGATCGCCGCGGTGAGGTCGATCTGCCAGGGGCGCGCGCCGAAGGAGCGCAGGGTCTCGCGGACGGCCGTCTCGTCGGCCGGGTTCGGAGGCTGCCAGAGCACGCGGCGCACGTAGTCGGGGGTCAGCAGGTTCTCGACGGGGAGGTCGAGCTCCTCGGCGAGCTCGGTCAGCTGCCCGCGGGCCTGGGAGAGCCGCGCCGCTGCCGCGGGGTCCTTCTCGGCCCAGGTGCGTGGCGGAGGAGGACCGTCGTACCGCGCGGCGGCCTGGGGGAGAGCGGAGTCGGGCAGCTCGCGGGCGGCGCGCAGTGCGCTGACCCAGGTGCCGGCGTAGCGGTGGGCACCGCGGCCGTGGAACCCGCGCAGCGCGAGGAGCCCGGCCCGGTCCTTCGGGCTCGCCGTCGCGGCCTCGACGATCGCCGAGTCGGGGATGATCCGGCCGGGGGTGACGTCGCGCTGCGCGGCGATCTCGTCGCGGGCCT
Source organism: Nocardioides caldifontis (assembly GCF_008087345.1). Classification (GTDB taxonomy): domain Bacteria; phylum Actinomycetota; class Actinomycetes; order Propionibacteriales; family Nocardioidaceae; genus Marmoricola_A; species Marmoricola_A caldifontis. The sequence goes on from NZ_ML701736.1 coordinate 218,292, forward strand.
CCCAGAGCGCGCGGACCGAGGCGAGGGCGCGGCGCCCCCGCACGCGGTGCAGCCCGGAGGTCCGGCGCCAGGGCTCCGGACGGGGCTCCGGGGCCGGGAGGTCGAGGAGGTGCTCGAACTCCTGGCGGGCCCACTCCCACTTGTCGGCCTCGACCAGCTGTGCCTGCAACGCGTCGCGGAGCGCGACGAGCGGCTCGACGTCGAGGGCGGCGTACTCCAGCCAGGGCGTCGGCAGCGGCCGGGTCGACCAGTCGACCGCCGAGTGCTCCTTGCGGAGCCGCCGCCCGAGGATCTCCTCCACCAGGGTGGCGAGCCCGACGCGGGGGTAGCCGAGCAGCCGTCCCGCCAGCTCGGTGTCGAACAGCGTGGTCGGTCGGAGCCCGAGCTCGGCGAGGCACGGGAGGTCCTGGCTGGCGGCGTGCAGGATCCATTCGGTGCCCTCCAGCGCCTCGGCCAGGGAGCCGAGGTCGTCGAAGGCGATCGGGTCGACGAGCGCGGTGCCGGCCCCTTCGCGGCGCAGCTGCACGAGGTAGGCGCGGGCTGAGTAGCGGTACCCGGAGGCCCGCTCGGCGTCGATCGCGACCGGTCCGGTGCCGGAGGCGAGGGCGTCGACCGCCTCGGCGAGGGCCTCGGGGGTGTCGATGATCGGGGGGAGTCCGTCGCTCAGCTCCAGCAGCGGTGCAGGCGGGGCGGCCGGTTGCCCCTCCTCGGGTGCGTCGTCACCCTCCGACGGCCCGGACTCCTCCCTCATCGCTCGCCGCGCTGACCGCGGCGGCTCGGGAGCGCGGTCACGCCTTCGGGCACGGGCTCCAGCCCCACGGCCGTGCAGAGCAGCTCGCCCCACGCCTCGACGTGCGGGGCGACGTCGCCGACCGGGGTCCAGGAGGCACGGATCTCGAGCTGGGCGCTGCCGCCGTCCTCGGCCATCCCGCCGAAGCTCTCCGAGGTCACCTTCGTGACCGTGCCGGACGGGGCCACGAACTCCGCCGAGTGCGCCTCGAGCGCCTCCATCAGCCAGGTCCAGGCGACGGCGGAGAGGAACGGGTCCATCGCGAACTCGGTGGTGAGCTCGGCGCGGGCGTAGGCGACGCAGCGGAACGTGCCGCTCCACGCGTCGTTGCCGGCCGGGTCGTGGAGGAGCACGATGCGGCCGGTCCCCGTGTCCTCGCCGTCGACGGTGACGTCCGCGGACAACGCGGCCGCGTAGGGCGCGATGCGCTGCGGTGCGGGCATCTCCTCGCACAGCACCTCGGGACGGAAGCGGGCGGCCCGCATCCGCGCGACCGCCTCCCGGAACTCCTCGGGAGGGGCGGACGCGTCCACACGGGGCTGGTGGCGTGTGGCCATGAGGTCAGCGTAGGCGTGGCGTCGCTCACGGGGGTACCGACACGCGGCGCCGGGGGGTGGGGCGCTCTGGGAGGATGACGCCGTGACCCGACCCCTGCCCTCCGACCAGCTCGCCGACTCCGCCTTCCTCAAGGCGGCCCGTGGTGAGCCGGTGCCGCACACCCCCGTCTGGTTCATGCGCCAGGCCGGGCGGTCGCTGCCGGAGTACCGCAAGGTCCGTGAGGGGGTCGCGATGCTCGAGTCCTGCATGCGCCCCGACCTGGTCACCGAGATCACCCTCCAGCCGGTGCGCAGGTACGGCGTCGACGCCGCCATCTTCTTCTCCGACATCGTGCTGCCGCTCAAGGCCGTCGGTGTCGACCTCGACATCAAGCCGGGGATCGGCCCGGTCGTCGCGAAGCCGGTCGAGACGCTCGCCGACGTCGAGGCGATCCCCGACCTCACCCCCGACCACGTCCCGTTCATCACCGAGTCGGTGCGCCAGCTGGTCTCCGAGCTCGGCGGCATCCCGCTCATCGGGTTCGCCGGGGCGCCGTTCACCGTGGCGTCGTACCTGGTGGAGGGCGGGCCGTCGAAGGAGCACGCCCGGACCAAGGCGATGATGTACGGCGCCCCCGACGTGTGGGACGCGCTGATGCGCAAGATCGCCGGCATCGCGGCGGCGTACCTCAGGGTGCAGGTGGAGGCGGGCGCCTCCGCCGTCCAGCTCTTCGACTCCTGGGCCGGTGCGACGAGCCCCCGGGACTACCGCGAGCACGTGATGCCGTACTCCGCCTCCGTGCTGACCGCCGCCGGCGAGCTCGGCGTCCCCCGGATCCACTTCGGCGTCGGCACCGGCGAGCTGCTCGGGCTGATGGGCGAGGCGGGCGCCGACGTGGTCGGCGTCGACTGGCGCGTCCCGCTCGAGGAGGGGGTGCGCCGGGCCGGCGGCCGCGCGGTCCAGGGGAACCTGGACCCCTCCCTGGTCTTCGCCCCGACCGAGGTGATGCTCGGCAGGGCCGCCGAGGTGCTCGAGGCCGGCAAGGCGGCACCGGGCCACATCTTCAACCTCGGCCACGGCGTCCTGCCCTCGACCGACCCCGACCAGCTGGCGCGGCTGACCGACTTCGTCCACGAGCACAGCACCCGCTGACCCGGTTTCCGCGGTTTCCCAGGGTGGCATGGGAAACCGGTGCTCCCCATCGACCGCAACCTGTGGGGAGCACCAGTTTCGTGGGGGGAGTCCCGGGTCAGGCCGCGCCGTCCGCCGATCCCGCACGGACGACCCGCCGCCGCCGGGCGGTCCGCAGCCACACCAGGAGCGGTACGCCGAGCACGCCGAGCACCAGCGCGAACGGCACCAGCGCCCCGACCACGGTGGCGAGCACGACGAGCACGTCGACGAGGGCGTTCCACCCGCCGTCCAGCCCGGCGAGGAAGCCGGCGTCCTCGAGCGGGTCCTCCTCCGGCCGGTCGGCCTCGTCCGGCGTCGCCATCGTCACGGTGATGGTGGCCAGGGAGGTCTGGTCGTCGAGGTACTCCTGCTGCGCCCGCAGCGACGCCAGGTCGGACTCGCGCCGGGCGATCTCCGACTCGAGCCGGATCATCGCGTTGACGTCGGTGGCCCGGCCGAGGAAGCCGCGCAGCCGGTCGAGGCTGACCTCTTGGGTGCGGATGCGGGAGGCGACGTCGATGACCTCGGTGGTCACGTCCGTGGCCTCGCGGCCGGTGTCGATCACCGTGGCCAGCTCGTCGAAGGCGCCCATCACCGTCTCGAAGTGGCGGGAAGGGACGCGCAGGGTCAGCACCGAGCGCTGCGTCGCGCCCTCCTCGTCGTTGGAGGTCTCCTCGTCGGCGACGAAGCCGCCGTAGCGGCCGAGCAGCCGGTCGAGCCCGCTGCGCACCTCGGCGAGGTCGTCCGCCTCGAGGGTGACCGTGCCGATCGAGATCACCTGCCGGGTCTGCACCGCCGTGCGGCCGGCCGTCCCGCCGTCCTGGTCCCGCACCGGGCTGCCGCCCGAACGCTCGACGTCGCTGCCCTCCGAGGCCGCGGGAGCCTCGGCCGCGCTCCCGCCGGCGTCCGCGGCCCCGCTCCCGGGCGCCTCCGAGCAGCCGGCGAGCACCAGGGCTGCGCCGACGGCGACGCCGGCGAGGAGCCGCCGGGTCCGTCCTGTCCTGCCGATCCTCCGCACCCCAGCCATCGCCGCCACCTGCTTCCACTCGTCCTGCCGGTTCGGCGGTGTGACGCAACAGACGGCCGCGCGGTTCCTCCCGGGTCCGGCGGTGAGCGAGAGTGGAGGGCGTGAACGCACCGTCCGTGCCTCGGGTCGCCGTCGTCGGAGCAGGCATCGCCGGGCTCGCCGCAGCACGCGCCGTGCGCGAGGCCCGACCCGACGTCGAGGTGGTCGTGCTCGACGCCGCCGACCGGGTCGGCGGGAAGCTGAGGCTCGCTGAGGTCGGGGGCGTCACCCTCGACGTCGGCGCGGAGTCGATGCTCAACCGGCGGCCGGAGGCCGTCGCGCTCGCGAGGTCGGCGGGGCTCGCCGACCGGATCGTCCACCCGGCCACGATCGCGGCGACGGTCTGGTCCCGCGGAGCGCTGCACCGGCTCCCGCGCTCCCTGCTCGGGGTGCCGGCCGGCCCCCGCGTCGTCGCCGACGCGGCGGTGCTGTCCCGCGCCGGGAGGGCACGCGCGCTCCTGGACACGGTGCTGCCGCCGTACCGCCCCGAGGAGGACGTCAGCATCGGCGACCTCGTCGAGCGGCGCTGCGGTGCCGAGGTGGTCGACCGGCTCGTCGAGCCGCTGCTCGGCGGCGTCTACGCGGGCCACGCCCGCGAGATCTCCGCGGGTGCGGCCGCTCCGCAGCTCGTCGCAAAGCTTCGCGAGCACGGTCGGCTGCTCCGCGCCGCGTCCGCCGCGGTCTCCCCACCGGACGACAGCACCCCGGTGTTCGCCGGACTGGCCGGGGGAGTGGGCCAGCTCCCGGCCGCGGTGGCGCGCAACCTCGACGTCCGCACCGGCACGACGGTCCGTGCGCTCGAACGGATCGAGGGCGGCCGGTGGCGGCTGGTGACCGGACCGGTCCCGGCCCCCGAGGTCGTCGAGGCCGACGCGGTGGTGGTCGCGGTCCCCGCAGCGCCGTCGGCCCGGCTGCTCCGCGACGTGGCGCCCGCGGCGAGCACCGACCTCGACGCGATCGAGTACGCCTCGATGGCAGTCGTCACGACGGCGTTCCGCCGCACGGACTTCCCCGGCGTCGCCGGCTCCGGGTTCCTCGTGCCGCCGGTCGACGGCCGCCGGATCAAGGCGTCCACCTTCGCGTTCCGAAAGTGGGGCTGGGTCGACGCCGCGTCCGAGGAGCTCGTGCTCGTGCGCACCTCGATCGGCCGGCACCGCGAGGAGGCCGCGCTGCAGGTGCCCGACGAGGAGCTGGTAGCCGCGTCGGTCGCGGACCTCGGTGCCGCCGTCGGGCTCCGGGCGGCGCCCGTCGACCACCACGTGCAGCGCTGGGGCGGCGGGCTGCCGCAGTACGCCGTCGGCCACCCCGACCGGGTCCGCCGCATCCGCGCCTCCGTCGCCGAGGTGCCCGGTCTCGCCGTCTGCGGGGCGGCGTACGACGGGCTCGGCATCCCGGCCTGCATCGCCTCCGGCCAGCGCGCCGCCCGCGAGGTGCTCGACCGGCTCCCCACGACCACCCCGTCACCGGCCCACGAGAGGATGGACCCATGACCGAGAGCACCCCCAGCAGCACCGAGAGCCAGCCCCCGCAGGAGCGCATCGCCAACCGCGGCAAGATCGCGAAGGACCTCAACGACACCATCCGCTACACGATGTGGTCGGTGTTCCACCTCCGCGAGCCGCTCGGCGACGCCGACCGGGGCGCCGAGGCGCGCGAGGTCGAGAAGCTCTTCGACGAGATGGGCGGCACGGTGACCGTCCGCGGGGTGTACGACGTGGCGGGGCTGCGGGCCGACGCCGACCTCATGGTGTGGTCGCACGCGGAGTCCTCCGACGACCTCCAGCAGCTCTACCACCGGCTCCGTCGCACGGCCTTCGGGAAGCGGCTCGACCCGGTGTGGTCGCAGATGGCGTTGCACCGGCCGGCCGAGTTCAACCGCAGCCACATCCCGGCGTTCCTCGCCGACGAGCACGTCCGGCAGTACGTCTGCGTCTACCCGTTCGTCCGCTCCTACGAGTGGTACCTCCTCCCCGACGAGGAGCGGCGCGCGCTGCTCGCCGAGCACGGCCAGATGGCGCGCGGCTACGCCGACGTGCGGGCCAACACCGTCGCGTCGTTCGCCCTCGGTGACTACGAGTGGATGCTCGCGTTCGAGGCCGACGAGCTGCACCGCATCGTCGACCTGATGCGCCACCTCCGTGGCTCGGCGGCGCGGCGCCACGTGCGCGAGGAGGTGCCGTTCTACACCGGACGGCTGCGCACCGTGGCCGAGATCGTCGACGAGCTGCCCTGAGCCCCGAGGCGCGGGGCAGGTCAGCCCCGCGCCCCCGGCAGGAAGCCCGAGCGCGGCGCGCGGGTGGCGCCGAAGAACGCGCAACCGGCCGCGAACAGCAGCGGCAGCGCCAGCACCATCGGGATGAGCACGCCGACAAAGAGGAGCGCGAAGCCGCTGAGCCACAACGACGGGCGGCGCCACGTCGACCGGCGGTCGGCGCCGAAGCAAGCCGTCACGGCGGCGAGCACGAGGATGCCGAGGAACGTCACCACGGGGGTGTCGCCCTGGGCGAGCTCCATGACGCCATACGCGACACCGGTGAGGGCCGCGACGGCAGCCGCGACCAGCGGTAGGGGGTCGAACCGGCTCCAGCGCATGGGGCCGATCGTGCCACCCCGGCCGGCCGTCAGCCCTTCGGCTCGAGCGTCAGGCTGATCGAGTTGATGCAGTAACGCTGGTCCGTGGGGGTGCCGTAGCCCTCGCCCTCGAAGACGTGGCCGAGGTGCGATCCACAGTTGGCGCAGCGGACCTCGACCCTGCGCATGCCGAACGAGTTGTCCTCGATGTACTCGACACGGTCCTCGGCCAGCGGCGCGTAGAACGACGGCCAGCCGCAGTGGCTGTGGAACTTCGTGTCGGAGCGGAACAGCTCGGCCTGGCAGGCGCGGCAGCGGTAGACGCCCTCGGTCTCGGTGTCGGTGTACTCCCCGGTGAACGCGCGCTCGGTGCCGGCCTTGCGCAGCACCTGGTACTCCTCCGGCGACAGCTGCGCGCGCCACTCCTCGTCGGTCTTCTGCACCCGGTATGCCATGGCTCCGAATCTAGTCGGGCACGCAACGCGGCCGTCACGAGCGCCGCCCGGCGGCCGGACCTGCGAGAGTGACGCCATGGCGACGAAGGCCGTGGAGGTGCAGGCCGGCGGGCGGGCGGTGCGGGTGACCAGCCCTGACCGGGTCATCTACGAGGCGACGGAGACGACGCCGGAGGCGACGAAGCTCCAGGTGGTCGAGTACTACCTGGCCGTGGAGGTCGGCGTGATGCGCGCGCTGCGCGACCGGCCCACTGCGCTGGAGCGGTGGCCCAGCGGCGTCCGGTCCGGGATGCGGCTGGCGACCCGCGGCAACGACCGCGACGCCGACGCCTTCTACAGCAAGCGGATGCCGAAGGGCGCGCCCGACTGGGTCGAGGGCGTCGAGATCACCTTCCCGTCCGGCCGCACGGCCACCGAGGTGTGCCCGACCGAGATCGCCACCGTCGCCTGGGCGGCGCAGATGGGCACCCTGACGTTCCACCCGTGGCCGGTGCGGCGCACCGACGTCGACCACCCCGACGAGCTGCGGATCGACCTCGACCCGCAGCCCGGCACCGACTTCGCCGACGCCGCGCGGGTCGCGCTGGAGGCGAGAGGGCTCCTCGAGGAGGTCGGGCTGGTCGGCTTCCCGAAGACCAGCGGCAACCGCGGGGTGCACATCTACGTGCGGCTCGTCCCGGAGTGGGACTTCGTCGACGTGCGGCACGCCGCCATCGCGTTCGGACGCGCCCTGGAGCGCCGTACGACGGGGGTGACGACCGCGTGGTGGAAGGAGGAGCGCGGGGAGAACGTCTTCGTCGACTTCAACCAGAACAGCCGCGACCGGACGATCGCCAGCGCCTACTCGCTGCGGCCGATCCCGGGCGCGCCGGTCTCGACGCCGCTGGCGTGGGAGGAGCTCGAGGGGCTCGACCCGCGCACGCTGAACCTGCACACCGTGCCGGAGCGGATCGCCGAGCGCGGCGACCCGATGGCCGCGATCGACGACCACGCGGGGCGGCTCGACACCCTGCTGCAGATGTACGCCGACGACATCGACTCCGGACTGACCGACATGCCCTACCCGCCGGACTACCCCAAGATGCCGGGCGAGCCGCCGCGCGTGCAGCCGAGCCGGAAGAATCCCGCGAACTGGGCCGACGAGTAGCCGGTATTGGGGCCCCGCGCCGCCAAGGGGAGTCGGCGCGGAGCCCGACGAGCGCGTCCTGGAGCTACCCGAGTCGCTGAACGGCCCGTCGAGCCACAGCCCTACCCGTTCCGCGCGAGTCGATGCATCCGGGCATGCAAAGGGGGCCTCGCGCCGATCTGGGAGGCACCAACGCGAGGCCCCGAGCCGCCGGGGTCCACGATCCCGAGCCCCCCGGACCACGTCACCCGCGGACGTCCGTCAGGCAATCACGATGTGAACGATCCAAACAAGGGAGGCGCCGCGTGTCGCGCGCCCTTTCAGAACTTTGACCAGCCGCTCTCAGCGTGCTCTCAGGCTCCGGTCACGCCTTCGCCGCCGCCCGCCTGCTCGTCGAAGTTCTCGTGCTCGAGCAGGTGGAGCACCGGAACGCCCAGCTTGCGGCGGGCGCGCGAGGTCCAGTCGAGGTGGAAGAACTCGGCGACGACGTGCGGCCGGGTCAGCACGATGACCTCGTCGGCGCCGATCTCGTTGACCTTCGCCGCGAGCGCCTCGATGGGGTCGGCGGTGACGAGCTCGCCGGTCGCGGTCGCGTCGCCGCGGTCGAGCTCGGCCACCGAGGTGGCCAGCGAGCGGCGCGCGTCGTCGAGCAGCTCGCGCTGCATCTTGGCGACCTCGTCCTGGTCGAGCAGCAGGGGAGCGGCGACCAGCGCGTCGCCGGAGGTCAGCGCACCCATGGCCGACTCCACCCGGGCGGCGGCGTCCTCGACGGGGAGCAGGACGTGGAAGTGGACGTGCTCGGGGACGTCCTCGTGGAGCCCGTGCAGCTGCTCGGCGTCGAGCCGGCTCAGCGGCTGTTCGACCAGCAGGACGACCTCGTACGTCGGCTCGGGGGACTCAGCCATCGGAGTGCTCCGTCCTCGAAGTGGTGTGTGTGCAACCCATACCAGCGATACCTGAAGCCTAGTGCTCCGACGGTCCGGCGCTCAGTCCTCGAGGACGTCGGCGAGGTCGTAGGAGACCGGCTCCTCGAGCTGCTCGTAGGTGCACGTGATGGGGTCGCGGTCGGTGCGCCACCGGCGGAACTGCGCGGTGTGGCGGAACCGCTCACCCTCCATGTGGTCGTAGGCGACCTCGAGCACCCGTTCGGGGCGGAGCGGCACGAAGGACAGGTCCTTGCCGGCGCTCCACCGGCTGCCTCCGCCGGGGATCCGTTCGCCGCTGGCGGTGATCTCGGCCCACTGCCCCCACGGGTGGTCGGTGCCGTCGGAGACCAGCGGCTGGAGCTCCTCGAGCAGGGACGCCCGTCGCGCGGCGGCGAAGGACGCGGAGACGCCGACGTGGCGGAGGTTCCCCTCGTCGTCGTACAGCCCGAGGAGGAGCGAGCCGAGCAGCGGCTTCTGCTCGGTGGAGGTCTTGTGGAGCCGGTAGCCGGCGACGACCACGTCGGCGGTGCGCTGGTGCTTCACCTTGAGCATCGCGCGTACGTTCGGCTGGTAGCCGCCCTTGAGCGGCTTGGCGACCACGCCGTCGAGCCCGGCGCCCTCGAACTGCTCGAACCAGCGCAGCGCCACGTCGGGGTCGGTGGTCACCCGCGTGAGGTGCACCAGGTCGGGGCGCTCGGCGAGGGCCGCCTCGAGCCGCTCCCGTCGTACGGCGAGGGGCCGGCGGGTCAGGTCCTCGTCGTCGATCGCCAGCAGGTCGAAGGCCACGAAGGCGGCGGGCGTGGTCTCCGAGAGCATCGTGACCCGGGACTTCGCGGGGTGGATCCGCTCCTGCAGCCGGTCGAAGTCGAGCCGGGGACCGATCGCGACGATCAGCTCGCCGTCGAGCACGCACCTCGCCGGCAGCAGCGGCGAGCGGAGGGCTTCGACGACCTCGGGGAAGTAGCGCGTCAGCGGCTTGGCGTTGCGGCTGTCGAGCCGGACGTCGTCGCCGTCCTTGAAGACCAGGCAGCGGAACCCGTCCCACTTCGGCTCGTAGAGCAGCCCCGGGTGGTCGTCGTCCGGGTAGGCCGACGGCTGGGGGAGCTCCTTCACCGCCTTGGCGAGCATGGGCAGCACGGGCGGGAGCACGGGCAGGTCCACGGGGCGACCCTAGCCGCACCGGAGTGGGTACCGTCCGCGCATGACGGACACGACGGTGGACGACGCAACGGTGACGACCGGGATCCCGGGGGTGGGCGAGCTCCTCGCGCTCCCGCCGGGACCGGTCGACCTCGGTGCCGTCGACCCCGAGGGCACGCCCGGGTTCACCGGCGGCAAGCGCGACGGCAAGGCGGCGCTGGAAGCCATGGCCGACGAGATGGTCGAGCTGCAGACCAAGCTGGCGGCCGACGCCTACACCGGTGGCCACCGGCGGCTGCTGCTGGTGCTGCAGGGGATGGACACCTCGGGCAAGGGCGGGGTCGTCAAGCACGCGGTCGGGCTCTTCGACGCGGGCGGCGTGCGGATCCGGTCGTTCGGCGCACCGACGCCGGAGGAGCTCGCGCACGACTTCCTGTGGCGCATCGAGCGTGAGACGCCGCAGGCCGGCCAGATCGGGATCTTCGACCGGTCGCACTACGAGGACGTGCTGATCGGTCGGGTCCGGTCGCTCGCGCCGCCGGAGGAGATCGAGCGGCGCTACGGAGCGATCAACGACTTCGAGCGGCGGCTGGTCGACGACGGCACCGTGGTCGTGAAGTGCCTGCTGCACATCTCGGCCGACGAGCAGCGCGAGCGGTTGCTGGCCCGGCTCGACGACCCAAGGAAGCGGTGGAAGTTCCGCCCGGAGGACGTCGACGACCGCGCCCTCTGGGACGACTACCGGGCGGCGTACGAGGTCGCGCTGGAGCGGTGCAGCACGGAGTGGGCGCCCTGGTACGTCGTGCCCAGCAACCGGAAGTGGTACCGCACGCTGGCGGTGGCCTCGCTGCTCCGCGACGCCCTGCGGTCGATGGAGCTGCGGTGGCCCGAGCCGGACTACGACGTCGAGGAGCAGCGCCGCCGGCTCGAGGCCGACGACCGCTGAGCCGGTGCTACCGCAGGAGCAGCCGGACGGCGACGTCCATCGACTTGCCGACGTCGGCGGCGCTGGCCCGGCCGGTCACCCACTGCACGAGGCTGGCCAGCCACACGTCGCCGATGACCTTGGCGATCGCGATGTCGTCCTCGGTCGGCTCGTGGTCCTCGAACGGCTTCGAGGGGTCGGCCATCGCGCGCATCAGCAGTCGGGTGACGTGCATGCCGACCACGTGGATCTCGGTGGCGACCGAGGCATCGGCGAACATGAACGCGCGGGTGAGCGCCTCGGTGAGGTTCGGGTCGCGCTGGAGGGTGCGGGTGGCCCGGCTCAGCACGTACATCACCCGCTCGTGCGGAGTCTCGCCCGGCACCGGCCGGCCGCCGCTGGCGGCGTCGGCCTCCTCGAACTGCCGCCCGAGGGCGGAGACAAGAAGGTGGATCTTCGAGGGGAAGTAGCGGTACAGCGTGCCGAGCGCCACGTCGGCCTGCTCGGCGACGGCGCGCATCTGCACCGCGTCGAAGCCGCCCTTGGAGGCCAGGGCGATGGTCGCGTCGAGGATGCGCCGACGCCTCTCCCGCTGCGCAGCCGACCCGAGCTCGTCGTGCTGCAGGGAGTTCATCGCGCTCAAGGGCCGCCCCCTCGTCGGGGCCCGGTGCGGGCCGTTGGTCAGTGACGTTGATGACGTGACCGTCATTGCGGCCGCGGGGCTAGGCTAGCATCGACGTCTCCTAGAACAGAAACACGTTCCAGTTTCTCCGACGGTCGGCCGTGCCGACGGGAGGCCGACCCCAGGAGGATCCCGCGCGTGAGAGTTGCCCTGCTGTCGTACCGCAGCAAGCCGCACTGCGGAGGGCAGGGTGTCTACCTGCGCCACCTCAGCCGGGAGCTCGTGGCGATCGGCCACGACGTGGAGGTCTTCTCCGGTCAGCCCTACCCCGAGCTCGACGAGGGGGTCGTGCTCACGAAGGTTCCGAGCCTCGACCTCTACCGCGAGCCCGACCCGTTCCGGGTGCCGAAGCCGCGCGAGTTCCGCGACCTCGTCGACGTCGAGGAGTTCCTCGGCATGTGCACCGCGGCGTTCCCGGAACCCCGCACCTTCGGGAAGCGGGTGGCGAAGCTGCTCCGTGACCGGCTCGACGACTTCGACGTCGTGCACGACAACCAGACCGTGGCCTACGGGATGCTCGACATCGAGCGCGCCGGCCTGCCGCTGGTCACCACGATCCACCACCCGATCACCTTCGACCGCAGGGTCGACCTCGCACACGCGCCGTTCCCGAAGCACTGGCGCAAGCAGCTCAGCCTGCGCCGGTGGTACTCCTTCCTGCGCATGCAGGGCAAGGTCGCGCGCCGGCTCCGCACGATCCTCACGGTCTCGGAGAGCTCGAAGCGCGACATCGTCAAGGACTTCGGCGTGGACCCGTCGGTGATCGAGGTGATCCCGCTCGGCGTCGACGAGGTCTTCCGGCCGCCGACCGAGCCGCGGGTGCCCGGCCGCATCGTCGCGATGGCCAGCGCTGACACCCCGATGAAGGGGATCGCCACCCTCCTCGAGGCGGTCGCCAAGCTGCGCACCGAGCGCGACGTCGAGCTGGTCCTGGTCACCAAGCCCAGCAAGGGCGGACCGACCGAGCGGCTCATCGAGCGGCTCGGGCTGGAGGACGCCGTGCGCTTCGTCCACGGCATCAGCGACGCCGAGCTCGTCGAGGTGATGGGCTCGGCCGAGGTGGCCTGCGTGCCCTCGCTCTACGAAGGGTTCTCGCTGCCCACCGCCGAGCTGATGGCGTGCGAGACGCCGCTCGTCGTCAGCCGCGCCGGCGCGATCCCCGAGGTGGTCGGCCCCGACGGTGAGTGCGCCGACCTGGTCGCCCCGGGCGACGTCGGCGAGCTGTACGACGCGCTCGGCCGGCTCCTCGACGACCCGGAGCGCCGGGCACGCATGGGGGCAGCCGGTCGCCGGCGCGTCCTCGACAAGTTCAGCTGGCGTGCGGTCGCGGTCGCGACGGCGCAGGCCTACGAGCGGGCGGTCCAGGAGCGGGCCGCCCGGGCAGACGAGAAGTGAGGGAACACCCGGGATGCTGACCGTTGACTTCGACCGCCTCGGTCTCCGGCCCGGCGAGCGCGTGCTCGACATGGGGTGCGGGGCCGGTCGTCACGCGTTCGAGATGTACCGGCGCGGGGCCGACGTGATCGCCCTCGACATGGACGCTGACGAGCTCGCCACCGTGAGCGAGTGGTTCGCGGCGATGCGCGAGGAGGGAAGCATGCCCGCCGGCGCCGAGGCCGACGTGAAGCAGGGCGACGCCCTCGACCTCCCGTTCCCCGACGAGGAGTTCGACCGGGTCGTCGCCGCGGAGGTGCTCGAGCACATCCCCGACGACGAGCGCGCGATCTCCGAGCTGGTCCGGGTCCTCCGTCCCGGCGGCACCATCGCGGTGACCGTCCCGCGGTGGTTGCCCGAGAAGGTCTGCTGGGCGCTGTCGGACGAGTACCACGAGGTCGAGGGTGGCCACGTCCGCATCTACACCGGCACCGAGCTGGTCGCGAAGCTCGAGAAGGCCGGCCTCCGGTTCCTCGGCCGCACCCACGTGCACGGGCTGCACTCGCCGTACTGGTGGCTCAAGTGCGCGGTCGGCGTCGACAACGACAAGAACCCGCTGGTGAAGGCCTACCACCAGGTGCTCGTCTGGGACATCGTCAAGCGGCCGCTCCCGACCCGGCTCGCCGAGAAGGTGCTCGACCCGCTGGTCGGCAAGAGCATGGTGCTCTACCTCGAGAAGCCGTGAGCGCAGCCTCCCCGGTCCCCGAGCTCCCCGGCGTCCTGACCGCCGCCCAGGTCCGCGAGACCGCTGCCGCGGTCGTCCGGGTCCAGCAGCCCGACGGCGGGATCCCCTGGGCCGTGGGCGAGCACATCGACGTGTGGAACCACGTCGAGGCCGCGATGGCGCTCCTCGTCGCCGGTGAGGTCGAGGCCGCGGAGGCGGCGTACGAGTGGGTCCGCCGGCGACAGCGCGCCGACGGCACCTGGCCGATGAAGATCATCGGTGAGGCCGTCGAGGACGACGCGGCCGAGGCCAACATGTGTGCCTACCTCGCGGTCGGCGTCTGGCACCACTGGCTGGTCCGGCGCGACTCCGGCTTCGTCGAGCGGTTCTGGCCGGTCGTGCGCCGCGCGCTCGACTTCGTGGCCTCGATGCAGGCGCCGTTCGGCGGCATCAGCTGGAGCCGGGAGGCCGACGGAACGCTGCGCGAGGACGGCGGGGCGCTGCTGGCCGGGAGCTCGAGCATCTACCACTCGTTCCGCGCGGGGCTCTCCCTCGCCGGGCTCGTGCAGCAGCCCCAGCCCGACTGGGAGGTGGTCGCCGGCGGGCTCCGCCACGCGCTGGAGGCGCACCGAGACCAGTTCATGGACAAGTCCACGTTCTCGATGGACTGGTACTACCCGGTGCTCGGCGGACCCGTTCGCGGTCGCGAAGCCGCGGAGATGTTCGAGCGGCGGTGGGACGACTTCGTGGTCGACGGGCTGGGGTGCCGGTGCGTCGACACCAACCCGTGGGTGACCGGGGCGGAGACCTGCGAGCTCGTGCTGGCGCTCGACAACGTCGGCGACCGCGACCGCGCGCTCCGGCTCTTCACCGACATCCAGCACAGCCGCCACGAGAGCGGGTTGTACTGGACCGGATACGTCTTCCCCGAGGGCGTGTGGTGGCCCAACGAGCAGACGACGTACACCTCGGCCGCGGTCATCCTCGCCGCCGACGCGCTGTCGAGCACGACGCCGGGTGCGGGGATCTTCCGCGGCGACGCGCTGACCGCCGAGCCGCGACCCATGCCGCTGCAGTGCGGCTGCGGCGAGAGCGTGGTCAGCCGCTCGTCCGGGCGCTGACCGGGGTGCCGGGCTGGCCGTCGACGCGGCGCAGCGCCCGCATCGAGCCGCACACGCCGACCTCGTCGAAGCCGTCCTCGAGCGCCCGCAGGTAGATCTCGTACGGCGGTCGCCCGCCGTCGCGCGGGTCGGGGAACACGTCGTGGATCAGCAGCACCCCGCCCCGGTCGACCCACGGGACCCACGACTCGTAGTCGGTGTGCGCCGGCTCCTCGCCGTGGCCGCCGTCGATGAAGAGGAGCGCCAGCGGGGTGCGCCAGTGGCGGGCGACGGTGACCGAGCGGCCGACCACAGCGACGACCTCGTCCTCGAGACCGGCGTCGGCGATCGTCCGCCGGAACACGGGGAGGGTGTCCATCAGCCCGAGGTCGGGGTCGACCAGCGTCGGGTCGTGGTGCTCCCAGCCGGCCTGGTTCTCCTCCGAGCCGCGGTGGTGGTCCACCGTGAACACCGTCGTGCCGGTCAGTCGGGCGGCTGCGCCGAGGTAGACCGCAGACTTGCCGCAGTAGGAGCCGACCTCGAGCAGCGGCCCGCTCCGGCCCGCCTCGACACCCCGCTCGAAGAGGAAGGCACCCTCGGCGTCGGGCATGAACCCCTTGGCGGCGCGGGCGGCGGCCAGCAGGTCGTCGGGCATGGCGGGATGGTGCGGGGTCGTCATCGGCGCTCTCGTCGGGGTCGGGGGTGCCAGGGTAGGCGAGCGCCGGGTCGCCGGTCGGGCCGCCCTGTGGCAGGATCCGCACTGGAACCGGTTCTAGTTCTGGCAGGTCGCGGTGGTTCCGCCAGCGCCAGGACTCCGCGGAGCTCGCGTTCGAGCTGCTCCACGAGGACGCGTTGCTGGGCCGGGGGGAGGGGCCGCAGGTCGTCCACGAGGCGCTCGTGACCCGGGCGCTCAGCATGGCCGGAGGCTCGACGCAGGTGCTGCGCAACGTCGCGGGCGAGCCGATCCTCGGGCTGCCGCGCGGGTGAGCGGCCAGCCGGCGCGTCAGGCCGACGCGGCCTCCTCCTGGGCGGGGTCACTGCGTTCCCACGACTCGGCGCTCCGGGTCGCGACGCCGCGCCACTCGTCGTGCGCCCAGCGGAGGAACCGGTCGACGTGGCGCACCGAGTGCTGGCTGCGGATCGACGGGAAGACGTCGAAGGCGTGGTGGGTCACGGGGAGCTCGGAGTAGGCGACCGCCTGCTCGGAGCTCTCGCGCAGCGCCTCGACGAACGCGCGCGCCTGCGCGACCTCCACGAGGGTGTCGTTGCCGCCGTGGACCACGTAGAACGGCGGCGCGTCCTTGCGGACGCGGAGCAGGGGAGAGGCCTTCTCGTACGGCGTGAGGTCCTTGCGCGGGTCGGCCTCGAACACCCATCGGGCGAGGAAGGTGTCCCGCATCTTGCGCGCGGCCTTGCTCCCGGTGGCGCCGGCGAGGTCGTAGACGCCGTAGAACGGCACCGCTGCCTGGAGGCTGGTGTCGGCGTCCTCGAACCCGGGCTGGTACTCCGGGTCGCCGGGCGTCAGCGCGGCGAGGGCCGCGAGGTGGCCGCCGGCCGAGCCGCCTGTCACCGCCACGAAGTCGGGGTCGCCGCCGTGCTCGGCGATGTGCTCACGGATCCATGCGATGGACCGCTTGACGTCGACGATCTGTGCCGGCCACTTGTCCCGCGGGCTGAGCCGGTAGTTCAGCGCCACGCAGACCCAGCCTCGCGCAGCCATGTGGCGCATCAGGGGGAGCCCTTGCTGGTCCTTGGTGCCGAGCGTCCACGCGCCGCCGTGCACCTGGAGGAGGACGGGCGCCCCGGTGACGTCACCCGTGGGCTTGTAGACGTCGAGCAGCCCGCGCTTGCCGTGCTCGGGCGCGTAGGGGACGTCCTTGACCACCTCGAAGGAGGCCGGTCCGTGGTGGCGGAACGGCCACAGCAGCTGCTGCACGGGGGTCCGCCATGCCAGGTCGTCGTACCTCTCCTCGAGGCGGGAGCGGTAGTCCTCGCCGAGGGCCTCGGCCAGCGCCTTGTCGAAGACGTGCTGCGACGTGCCGCCCTGGCGGAGCAGGTAGCCGAGCGCCGCGAGGTTGGCGGCGCCGACCAGCGCCCTGCGCGGTCGGCCGCGGACGAGCTCGCGGCCGGTGTCGACGGCCGTCGCGGCGGTGAGGTGCGCGGCAAGCTCCGAGGTCAGCCACCCGGCGAACATCGCCGGGACCCCGGCGGAGTAGAGCGGAGCGGGGCGGAGCGCGTTCGCGGCGAGCGCGGCCACGACCCCCTGGCGGCGCAGGTATCCCATGCCGCGACAGTAGCGACGCGCCGCACCCGCCGATAACGGGGCGCGAGATGTCGGAGCCCTTCGGTAGCGTGACGCGCATGTTCGGAGCGCTCGGCCGTCTCGTCTCCCGTCGCCCCTGGTTCGTCATCGGTGCCTGGGTCGTCCTCGCCGTCCTCGTCGTCTCGCTGGCCCCGGCGCTGCAGACGACGTCGGAGGAGTCGGAGTTCCTCCCCGACCACTACGAGTCGATCAAGGCCACCGAGCTGCAGCAGGAGAAGTTCCCGGGCGCGACCACCCCCGCGGCGATCCTCGTCTTCGACCGCGAGGACGGTGCACAGCTGACCGAGGACGACCAGGCCGAGGTGGCGCGGATCGCCGAGGAGCTCGGTCCGGAGCTGGGCGAGGAGACGTTCGTCCAGCAGGTCGTGACCGTGGACCCGCAGGGGCAGCCGAACCTGTCCGAGGACGGGCTGGTGCAGCTGGGCATCGTCGGTCTCGCCGAGGGCGCGACCGGGTTCGACCCGCAGGCGTTCGAAGACGCCCAGGAGATGCGCGACGAGCTCGAGCCGCTCGTGGAGGACACCGGGCTGCGCGTGCAGACCACCGGCGCCGTCCCGCAGGGGCTCGACTCCCAGGAGGCCGGTGAGCGGTCGCTGGCGATCGTCGGCATCGCCACCATCGTGCTCATCGTGACCCTGCTCGCGCTGATCTTCCGCAGCGTGATCATCTGCCTGATGCCGGTGGTCGTCGTCACCGTGGTCTCGGCCGTGGCCACCGGACTGATCGGCTGGGCCAACGAGGCCTTCGACCTCAAGGCGGACTCCTCGATCGAGACCATCCTGGTCGTGGTGCTCTACGGCATCGGCACCGACTACATCCTGTTCTTCCTGTTCCGCTACCGCGAGCGGATGCGGCAGGGCGACACGACCCGCGGCTCCGTGGTGCACGCTCTCGAGCGTGCCGGCGAGGCGATCGCGTCGGCCGGCGGCGCCGTGATCGTCGCGTTCCTCGCGCTGCTGCTGAGCTCGCTGAGCATCTTCCAGGCGATCGGGCCCGCGCTCGCGATCGCCGTGGGCGTCACGCTGCTGGCCGCCCTCACCCTCGTGCCGGCGGTCGTCACGGTGCTCGGCCGGGCGCTGTTCTGGCCGTCGAAGAAGTGGCGCCAGGAGCCCGAGCGTGCCCGGTTCGCGCGGATGGGCGACGGGCTCGGGCGCCGGCCGGGGGCGTACGCCTCGGTCTCAGGGCTGCTGATGGCCGCCCTCGCGGTGTTCGCGCTCGGCTTCAGCCCGTCCTTCGACTTCACCTCGAGCCTGCCCGACGGCGTGGAGTCGACCGAGGGGCTCGAGACGTTCCAGGAGCACTTCGCCGCCGGTGCGAGCGAGCCGGTGCCGGTGATCCTGGTGGCCGACGAGGGGTCGTTGGACCCGTCGTCGCTCGAAGCCTTCCGGGCCGAGCTCGAGAGCGCCGACGGCGTGGCGCAGGCCTTCCCCGGCCAGCCGTCGGAGGATGGCACCGCGGCTCAGTTCAGCCTGGTCCTCGACAGCGACCCGGTCTCCGACCAGGCGCTCGAGGACGTCGAGGGGCCGATCCGGGACACCGCGCACTCGGCCGCCCCGGAGGGCACGGAGGCGTTCGTCGGCGGCACGCCGTCGGTCTTCGCCGACCTCCAGGAGGCGATGGCGCGCGACTACTCGATCGTCTTCCCGGCGGCCGCGCTGGTGATCATGCTCATCCTCGCGCTGCTGCTCCGGAGCCTCGTCGCGCCGTGGTACCTCATGGCCGCGGTCGGGCTCGGCTTCGCCGCCACCCTCGGGGCGTCGGTCATCCTCTTCCAGCACGTGCTGGGCGAGAACGGCCTGATCTTCATGCTGCCGATCTACATCTACCTCTTCGTGACCGCGCTGGGGACCGACTACAACATCCTGATGATCGCCCGGCTCCGCGAGGAGGCACGTGAAGGCAGGGAGCCCCGGGCGGCGGCCGCGGAGGCGGTCAAGCACGCCGGCCCGACGATCGCGGCCGCCGGCGTCATCTTGGCCGGGACGTTCGCGTCGCTGATGCTGAGCGGCAACACGCTGATGGTCTCGATGGGGTTCGCCCTGTCGTTCGGGATCATCGTCGCCGCGTTCGTGATGTCGATGTTCTTCACCCCTGCCCTGACCGCGCTCATCGGCCACGCCGCGTGGTGGCCGGGCCACGGCGACGAGAAGGCTCCCCTGGAGGAGCGCGCGCCCGGCGAGGACGTGGACGTTCCCGCAGCGCGCTGAGAGTTCGTCGCGCTCGTCACGTTCGATAGAACACGGTCGCGACCGGGTCGCGGAAGTCGTGGTCTGCTACCGCGGGTTCAACGAGCGGTTCGGCCAGCGGTTCGGCCAGGTGCAGGGATGGGCTGCCCAGCAGGTCAACACCAACGGGCTGGGCAACGCCTTCACCTACCCCTCGGGCTCAGCACGCCGGCGGCGACCGTGGCGGTGCAGGCGCGCCGCTGCATGCACGAGTACGGCGGCACCAGCCGGGACTTCGGAGCCGTGGCCGTCGCCGACCGCCGGCATGCGGCGACGAACCCCAAGTCGTGGTTCCACGGCAGGCCGATCACCCTCGGGACCACCAGGCGAGACGGATGATCGCCGACCCGCTCCGCCTCCTGGACCGCTGCCAGGAAAGCGACGGTGCGGTGGCACTCGTGCTCGTCACCGCCGGCACGGGCGTCCCCACCAGCGGGCTGGTGCTCGGCCGCGACCGCTGAGTGGCCGGGTCAGGCCGGGAGGCCGCGGACCCGCTCGACGACCAACTCCGGCACCGCGTCGCGATCCTCGTCGGTTGCCTTCTCCGGGAAGTCGAAGACCGCCAGCATCAGCTGCACCGGGTACGCCGGAGGAGGACCGCACCGTCGCACCTCGTCGCCGTCGACGCTGAACACGACCTGGTCGGGGGTCCAGGTGACCGCGTAGTCGTGGTCCTCCTGGACGTCGATCGGCAGCCTCACCGCCTCGAAGTCCTCCGGCACGTCGGGATCGCGGAACGAGTGCAGACCCGCTCCCACCGCGGCGGACTCGCCGGGCACCACCGCCTCGCCGAACATCTCGGCGATGCAGATCTCCGCGCTCTGCTCCGGCGTCGTCTCGAGCCCCACGAGCCAGGCGGCGAACATCGACCGCGGGGTGACGAACCCCCGCATCCGCACCTCGATCGTCCCGAACCGAGGCGTCCACCCCCAGAACGCCGGCTGCTCCTCCTTGACGGTCTGGCCGTCGAGGAAGGGTTGCTGCCCCGTCGTGCTCCCCGCCGGACCCGAGAAGCTCGCCGACTGCACCCCGGAGACCCGCATCGGCGGGTGGTGGTCGTCGGGGCACCACACCGGGTGGTCGGGCGGGATCGTGAGGTGGAGGGCCGAGCCGTGCACCGCGTACGTCGCCCGGGACGCCGCTCGTGAGCTCCAGGCCGGGAGGTAGTGCGGGAGCCACACCGACCTGTCGAGGTGGGTGCCGTCGAAGTCGTCCTCGAACACCACGCCATCGTGGCGGGTCCGGTCCTTGCCACGCGATGTGGTCCACGCCACAGTTCGCTCATGGACTCGGCACTCACCAGCGTCGCCCTCCCGCTCGCGCTCGCGGTGGTCATGTTCGGCCTCGGGCTGGCACTCACCCCCGCGGACTTCGCCCGGGTGCGCCGCGACCCGCGCGCCGCGGTGGTCGCCCTGGCACTCCAGCTGCTCGTCCTGCCGGCGGCCTGCTTCGGGCTGGTGAAGCTGTTCGACCTCGACCCGGTCGCAGCGGTCGGGATGATGCTGCTCGCCGCGTCGCCGGGCGGCACCACCGCCAACCTGTTCAGCCACCTCTTCCGCGGCGACGTCGCGCTCAACATCACGCTGACCGCGGTCAACTCCGTGGTCGCCGCGTTCAGCCTGCCGCTCGTCGTGGGGCTCGCGCTCGAGCACTTCGACCCCGCGGGGCTCGACGACGGGGTCGGGCTGCAGCTGGGCAAGGTGCTCCAGGTCTTCGCGATCGTGCTGGTGCCGGTCGCGCTCGGGATGCTGGTCCGCCACCGTTCCCCGCAGTTCGCCGACAGGATGGACCGACCGGTGCGCACCGCCTCGGTGGTCGTGCTCGCCGCGGTGATCGTCGGGACGATCGTCTCCGAGCGGGACAACGTCGCGGACTACCTCGGTGACCTCGGCCCCGTCGCGGTGGTGTTCTGCCTGTTGAGCCTCGCCGTCGGCTATCTGGGTCCGCGGCTGCTCGGGGTCACCCATCGACAGGCGGTCGCCGCGGGGTTCGAGATCGGCGTCCACAACGGCACCCTCGCGATCGCCGTGGCGATCAGCGTGCTGGACAGCGTCGAGCTGGCGGTCCCGGCTGCGGTCTACTCAGTCGTGATGTTCCCGCTGGCCGCTGTGGCCGGCTGGGTCTTCAGCCGGGTGGGGGCACCACCAGCACCGGCCGGCTCGACAGGTGGAGCAGACGGTGCGGCGTCGACCCGAGCAGGACGCCCCTGATCGGTGACTCCCCGTAGGAGCCGACGATGATCAGCGTCGCGTCGCACCGAGGGGGCGCCGGCTGGTGCCGACGCCCCCTCGGGCTGATGTGTCGTGCTCCGGGAGCCCCCGGACCGCCGCTACGGCGTCGGGTCGAGGACCGCGACCTTGCCGGCCGGCGGCCCGGCCTCGGGCGGGAAGGTGTCGTAGGTGACGTAGAGCTTCCCCTTGTAGTACTCGACCGCTGACGGCTGGTTGAGCGGCTTGAAGCCACGGATCTTGCCGCCCTTGCCGATCTGCGAGATCCGGCCGCCGAACAGCTCGGCGACGTAGATCTTGCCGCCCTTGCCGATCGCGACGTTGGTCGCGCCCGCGAACCCCTTGGCGACGACCTTCTGCTTGCCGCTCCTCGGGTCGATCCGCACGACCTGGCCGCGTGCGCCGGCCGACGGGTCCTCAGGGCCCCCGGGCAGCAGGCTGACGACGAGCGAGCCGTTCTTCGCGACCTCGACGTCCGTCGGGACGGCCTCGAAGGCGGCCCTGCCGCCCACCGCGCAGTTCGGCAGCTCGAAGGTCTTGGCCAGCTTCTTGGTGATCCGCTCCTCGACGGGCTCGAGGACCGCGACGACCTTCACGCGCCCCTTGCGGTTCACGTGGAGGATGTCGTTGCCGGCCGCGTCGGCGACGTACCACCCACCGCCGGGCGCGTCGGCGACCGCGTAGGGGTGCGCCTCGATGATCCCCTTGTAGGGCTTCACCATGCGGGGCAGCTTCTGCCGGCAGCTCTTGCTGACGCCGAGGACGCCGTAGCGCTGGTCGCCGTCGGGGTTGCGGCTCTTCTCGAACTTGAGGAGCGAGGCGAGGTGCTTGACGTCGCCGTTCGCCTTCCGCAGCTTCAGAGCCGCCGTCGTGGGCGCTCCCTCGTCGTCGAACGCGGTGGTCGTGTAGACCACGCGCTTGCCGTCGACGACGAAGCCGGAGGCGTCCGGGACACCGGCGACGTTCTCGATCGAGCCGTTGCGGCGGACCCGGTCGATGGTGCCGGTGAAGTTCTGGGCGACGTAGATGCCGTCGGCGCTGACGTGCAGCCCGAGCGGGCCGACGAGGCCGTCAGCGATGACGTCGACGCTGGGCGCCGCCGTGGCAGGTCCCGCGGTGACGACCGCGGCAGTGGCGGCGGCGGTGAGGCCGACGAGTGTGCGGAGCGGTTTCAAGACAGGGTCTCCCAAGGTGAGGGGTCTGGACCGCGTGAGCGTCACACGCACCACTTCTCCCTCACCAGGGACCTAGAGCCTGACAGTCGAAGGCTGGGAGGTGCTATGGAGCCGTCACGACGGAGTCCGCGAGCACAGGAGCCCCGTCCCGCTCGACGTCCGCTGACGAAATGGTCGCGTTGACCAGAATACGACGTTCGTCCTGCCGTCAGGCGCAGGTGCGGATCGTCTCGCCCGGGAACACCACCCCCCGCGAACCGCCCCGTGAAGCCGCCGACCCGCGTGGCGTCGGAGCCGAGCAGTCCCTCGACGACGCAGCGCAGCACGATGCCGTAGGAGCACAGCCCGTGCCAGGATCGGGGCGGGCTCGAACGACATCGTCGTCGAGGACGTCTTCGTCCCCGAGGCGTTCACGCTGTCAATGGGCGACACAGGGCGTGCATCGGCCCCGGGCAGGAGGTCAACCCGGGCAACCTCTACAAGTTCCCGTTCCACTCGATCTTCACCATGACGATCTCAACGCCGCTCATTGGCGTGGCCTACGGCGCCTACGACAAGCACGTCGAGCGGGGGGAGCAGATCCCCCTCGACCTCCGACTCCGGGTCCGCCGTGACCGGGTGATCGCCAGCGAGCGGGCGGTCCCGGCGTTCGACATGATGTTCGAGGCGTCCGGCGGGCGGGCGCTCGCCGACGGCACCTCCTTGCAGCGGGCGTGGCGCGACGCTCACGCCGGTCGGGTGCACGCGGACAACGACCCGAGCGGGCGCTGCACGTGTACGGCTCGCTCCAGTTCGGCTGCGAGGGGCTCACGGTCGACGACGCGAAGTGGGTGGCCCGGGAGTCCACGGCGGTGAGCTACTGGGGTCACGACTTCGGCGGTGGCTAGGCTCGTCTCGATGTCGCAACCGTCGAGCCTCGAGCCGCCCGAAGGGATGAACCCGCAGGCGCGGGAGACCTGGCCGTCCCCGGACCTGATCGACCAGTTCCTGGGCGACTTCGACTTCCACTTCCGCCTGGGGGAGGAGACCCCCCTCCCGAGCGACGACCCGCGGACGCTCGCGGAGGCCCGCCACTTCCGTGACGTCCTGGGTCGGTTCTGCACGGGCGTGACCGTCGTGACCTCGATGAGCGGCGGCGAGCCGGTCGGCATGACGTGCCAGTCGTTCAGCTCGGTCTCGCTGTCCCCTCCGCTGGTGCTCTTCTGCCCGGCCAAGACGTCGCGGGCGTGGCCGCAGATGCAGCGCGCGGGGTTCTTCTGCGTCAACCTCCTCGCCGCTGGTCAGGAGGAGATCTCGAACCGGATGGCGTCCAAGGGGTCCGACAAGTTCGACGGCGTGCAGTGGACGACGTCGGAGACCGGCGCGCCGCTCCTCGACGGGGTCCTGGGCTACGTGGACTGCACCGTGCACGCGGTCCACGAGGCAGGCGACCACTACGTCGTGATCGGCAAGGTGCACAACCTCGGCTTCGGCCAGCCCGACGAGCCGCTGCTGTTCTACCGGGGCTCCTACACCGCCACCCGCGACTGAGGCGGCCGGCGCCGGGTCAGCGCCACGCCGGCCAGGCACAGCACGCCGCCGACGTACGCCAGGGCCGGCGGGACCTCACCGAGGAACGCCCAGCTCATGAGCACGGTGATCGGCGGGACGAGGTAGGTTGTGACGCTGAGCGAACCCGCGCTCATGTGCGTCAGGGCGTAGGCGTAGGTCGAGAACGCGATGGCGGTCGGGAAGAGCCCGAGGTAGACCAGCCACCACACGTCTGCGACCGAGGCCGCACCCACCCCGTCGACGAGGTCCCCGGTGAACGGCACGCACGCGACGGCGCCGACCGCGCAGGCGGTCCAGGTGATCTGGACCGCAGAGAGCCGCACGGTGAGCGGCTTCTGGAGGACCACGCTGATCGCGTACGCCGCGGCGGAGACCAGGCACAGCGCCACGCCCCAGGGGTCGCGCTGCTCGTGACCGCTGGTCGAGGTGGCGATGAGGACGACACCGCCGAACGCCACCACCAGGCCGGCACCGAGCCACACCGTGAGCCGCTCGCCGAGGAACGCCGCGGCCAGGAGCGCGACCAGGACGGGGGAGAGCTGGATCAGGAGCGCGGCGGTCCCGGCGTCCACCCGCCGCTCGCCGGCGTTGAGGGCGACGTTGTAGAGCCCGTACCAGAGCACCCCGATCGCGACCAGCCGGACCCACTCGCCGCGGGTCGGCGCCACCCACCGCCGGGTGAGGAGCACCGCGCCGAGCGCGAGGGTGCCGACCAGCAGCCGGCCGAGCGAGAGCGCACCCGGCGTGAAGATGTCGGCGAGGTGGCGGATGGCCACGAAGGCCGACGCCCACAGCACGAGCGTGGTGCCGACCGCGAGGAGCGGGAGGGCGGGGACCCTCGCCGACGACGGCTCAGCCAGCGGTGTCCGCCTCGAGCGCCTGGATCGCCTCGTGCATCGCGAGGACCCGGCGGGCCGACTCGACATGGAGGTTCTCGACCATCCGGCCGTTGTAGGTGACGACCCCGGAGCCGCTGCCCTCCTCCCACACCTGCAGGATGCCGCGCGCATCCTCGACCGCCTGCTCCGACGGGGCGAAGGCCTCGTTGGCGCCGGCGACCTGGCCGGGATGGATCAGCGTCTTGCCGTCGAACCCCATCTCGCGCCCCTGGCGGCACTCGGCGAGGAACCCGTCGACGTCCTTCACGTTGTTGTAGACGCCGTCGATGATCGCCTTGCCCGTCGCCCGGGCCGCGAGCAGCGCCAGCCCGAGGCCGGTGAGCAGCGGGTGCCGCCCCGGGACGTGCTCGGCGTAGAGCTCCTTGGCCAGGTCGTTTGTCCCCATGACAAGAACAGTCAGCCGGTCGGAGGCTGCGGCGATCTCCTCGGCGTGCAGCATCGCGACAGGGGTCTCGACCATCGTCCAGAGCTTGGTGTGCTCCGGTGCACCGGCCGACTCCATGCGGGCCACCAGGTCACGCACGGCCTCCGCGCTGTCGACCTTGGGGACGAGGACCGCGTCGGGCCCGGCCGCACAGGCGGCGGCCATGTCGTCGGCGTGCCACGCGGTGTCGGTGCCGTTGACCCGGATGACGATCTCGCGCCGCCCGTACTCTCCCGAGCGGGCAGCGGCACACGCGTTGTCGCGCGCGGTCTCCTTGGCGTCCGGGGCGACGGCGTCCTCGAGGTCGAGGATCAGCCCGTCACACGGGATCGTCTTGGCCTTCTCCAGCGCGCGCTCGTTGGAGCTCGGCATGTAGAGCACCGAGCGGCGGGGGCGGAACGTCTCCTGGGGGTCGAGGCTCACTGGTCCACCTCGATCGCGGCGTACTGCTTCGCGAGCCCCTCGTCCACCTTCGCCAGCTCCTCGGCGAGCTCGACCATGACCAGGCACTGCTTGAGGGAGGCGTCGTCCTCCATCTTGCCGTCGAGCATCACCGCACCGGTGCCGTCGCCCATCGCGGCGACGACGCGGCGGGCGTGGCGCACGTCCTCGACCGAGGGGGAGAAGACCTTGTTGGCGATGGCGATCTGCTTGGGGTGCAGCGACCAGGCGCCCACGCAGCCGAGGAGGAAGGCGTTGCGGAACTGGTCCTCGCAGGCAACCACGTCGGCGATGTCCCCGAACGGG
This sequence comes from Nocardioides caldifontis, assembly GCF_008087345.1. GTDB lineage: Bacteria > Actinomycetota > Actinomycetes > Propionibacteriales > Nocardioidaceae > Marmoricola_A > Marmoricola_A caldifontis. The sequence continues at coordinate 244,453 of NZ_ML701736.1, forward strand.
CCGTAGTAGGGGTAGATGCCGTGCATCGCGCAGGCGTCGACCATGCGCGCGATCGTGTAGTGCCAGAGATCCTGCTGGTAGATCCCGCGGTCGCCCTCGATGTCGCCGTCCACGGGGTCCTGGCGGACGAGGTAGCCGGGGTGGCCGCCGCCGACCCGGATGGTCTTCATCCGCCGGTCCGCGGCCAGGTCGGCCGGTCCGAGCGAGATGCCCTGCATCCGCGGGCTCGCGCCGCAGATCTCCTCGACGTTCGCGACGCCGCGGGCCGTCTCGAGGATCGCGTGGACGAGGATCGGTCGGGTGAGCCCGGCCTTCGCCTCGAGCTGGGCGAGGATCCGGTCGACGTAGTGGATGTCCTCGGCGCCCTGCACCTTCGGGACCATCACCACGTCGAGCTTGTCGCCGATCGCCGGGACGAGGGTGGTGATGTCGTCGAGGAACCACGGCGAGTCGAGCGCGTTGACCCGGGTCCACAGCTGGGTCGGCCCCCAGTCGGTCTCCTGCGCGATCCGGACGAGCCCCTCGCGCGCGGCCACCTTGTTGTCGGCCTTGATCGCGTCCTCGAGGTTCCCGAGCAGCACGTCGACCTTGCCTACCATGCCGGGGATCTTCGCGGCCATCTTCTCGTTCGAGGGGTCGAAGAAGTGGATCGCCCGGCTCGGCCTCGCCGGGATCTCGCGCAGGGGCTCGGGTGCTCCGACGGCGAGCGGCCGGAAGAAGTCCTTGGCGCTGCGCAACTCGTCCTCCTCGTGGATGGTCCAGGGGTACGCCGCGGCGCGGCTCCCCGGACCGTACCAACGGGGCAACCGGCCCGGACACGGCTCGGACTATGAACTTTCCCACGCAGCTCAGGGGGAGACCGGCGACGGCGCCGGGTCGATCGGCACGCGGTCCAGGGTCCGCACCGAGCGGGACAGCAGCGGCGCCAGGGCGGCCGTGGCGATGACGAACGAGCTCGCCAGCAGGACGTCCTGGTGGCCGAAGGTCTCGCCGAGGGGTCCGTAGAGGAGCTGTCCGACCGGCATCGCGGCGTAGGAGCCCAACGCGTCGTACGAGTAGGCGCGGGAGAGCAGCTGCGGTTCGATGTTCTCCTGCATCGCCAGCGTCCAGGCGAGCGCGAACAGCTCGGTCCCGGCGCCCGCGACCAGCGCACAGCCGAGGAGGAGCCCGAGGTCCGGCCCGGTGCCCAGGACCGCGAGCGGGGCTCCGAGCAGGGCGACGCCCACCATCCCGAGCAGCAGGGGGCGACGCAGCCGCACCCGCAGCAGGAGCACGGTCATCAGGAGGAAGCCGAGCGCCTCGGCGGAGAGGACCAGACCCCAGCCGTCCTTGCCGATCGTGCGGTCGGCGACCGCGGGGCCGAGCGTGTAGAAGGCGCCGATGTGGACGGCGTTGATCACCGCGAACGCGACCACGACCACCCACAGCCAGGTGGTGCCGGCGAAGACCGTCCACCCCTCGCGGAGCTCGGCGACGAACCCCGGACGCTCCTCGGTGCGGGGGAGCGGTGGCAGGTCGACCGGGAGCAGCAGCAGGGCGGCCACCAGCCACAGGCACGCGTCGACGGCGATCGCCCAGCCGGCTCCCACGGTGACGACCAGGCCGGCGCCGATGGACGGGCCGAGCACCGCCAGCCCGTTCCGGCTGAGGGAGAGCAGGGCGTTGGCCTGCTGCAACGAGGCCCGCGGCACCAGGCTCGGCACGATCGCCTGCATCGCGGGCATCGAGACCGCGGAGACCGCGCCGTTGGCCGCCTCGAGGAGCAGGATCATCCAGAGCTCGGCTGATCCGGTGAGCACCAGGAACGCGACGGTTCCCTGGGTGAGGGCGGACAGGCTGTTCGAGAGCTGGAGGACGAGGGAGCGGGGGAGCCGGTCGGCCAGCACCCCGCCGTACAGCAGGAGGAGCACCATCGGCACCGTCCGCGCAGCGAGCACCTGGCCCACGGCGCTCGCAGACCCGGTGAGGTCGAGGACCGCGAAGGTGAGCGCGACCGTCGCCATCGTGGTGCCGAGCGTGTTGGCCACGCGGGAGGCGAAGTACCACCGGAACGCCGCGGCCCGCAGCGGTGCCAGTGCCTCGGCCCAGGTCATCAGGCGTCCATCCGGAACGCGGCGGCGGTCAGGTTGACGTGCCAGGTGCCGTCGGTCCGCGGCGGCCGGGCGGCGTCGTGGAGGAGCTCCGAGGCCCGGCGGACGAGTTCGCGGGCGTCCTCCCACACCGCCGGCTCCACCCACAGCTCGGCGTCGACCAGGATCCCCTTGCGCCGCCGGTCGCCGTGGCGGCGGACCAGCTCGTCGGCCATCGCCCGGACGTAGCCGCCGTGCTCGTCGGGCGTGGTGTCCCGGGGTTCAGAGCTCTCGCGCCAGGGATGGCGGTACTTCTTGGCGACGCCGCCGCGGATCCGCTCCTCCCCGGCGACCTCGAGCAGCCCGGCCTTCTCGAGGACCCTCAGGTGGTATGACGCGTTCGCCTGGGTCACGTCGAGCTCACGGGCGACCTCCGAGGCGCTGAGCTCGGCCCCGGTGAGCAGCGACAGGATCTGCAGCCGGAGCGGGTGGGCGGTGGCGCGCAGCCGTGAGGTCCTGCTGTCACCCTGGTCGACGCTCATGACCGCTCCTCCCGACTCTCCAAGAACCGTTTGACGGTAAGCCGGACGGGCGCGACCTGTCAAACGTATCTTTGGTGGCTGGGTGTGGTGTTGAGCCGCCCCTCGTGGCGCGCCACGAGGGGCGGCTCAACACTCTTCAGGCGGCGGGGCGGGACAGTGCGAGGACGACCCGGGGGAGCAGGTCCGCCTCGAGGCTCTGCGGGTCGAGCCCGCCGGTCTCGAGCTGCTCGTTGCCGAGGCTGTGCAGGTACAGCGCGATGACCGCGTCGGTGAGGTGGCGCATCGGTACGACGGGCTCGCGGTGCAGGAGCGTGAGGACCGCGTGCACCAGCTCCTCGATGCTGCCCTGCATCCGCCGGCTCTCGGCCTTGAACGTCTCGCGCGCCGTGGCGTCGCGGACGGCGAAGAGGGCGAACTCGTTCTGGATGAGGAACCAGCGCCGGCCGAACGGATGCAGTGCGCCAAGCACCTCGCGCAGCGACTCGAGGGTGAACTTCTCGGGCGAGACTCCCTCGAGCACCTCGCGCACCGCGGCGATCATCTGGTCGGCCTGGTGGGCGTAGACGTCGAAGAAGAGCTCGTCGATCCCGGAGAAGTTCGAGTAGAACGCGCCGCGGGTGTAGCCGGCTGCCGCCACGACGTCGTCGACGGTGACGCGGCGCAGGGCCTTCTCGGCGAACACGTCGGCGGCGGCCTCGACGATGCGCGACCGGGTGTGCTCACGGCGGCGCGGCAGCTGCTCGGCGCCGGCGAGCGGGGTCGGTCCGGTCATGGGCCCTCTCCCTCCCTAGGAGCCGGGCCCGTGACTCTCCCTCCCGGACCCAGTGACCACTCGAGACGGCACTGTACTCAGTGCACCAGTGGATCGGGTCCGCTCCGGCTGCTACGTCGCGAGGACCGCGGCGCGGTGGAGGTGCGCGGGGCCGAACATGGTGCCCAGGGCGTGGGCCCCCTTGAGCAGCAGGTGCGCGTCGTGCTCCCAGGTGATCGCGATCCCGCCGTGCAGCTGGATGGTCTCGGCGGCCACGTGGTCGGCTGCCTCGGTGCACCACGCCTTCGCGACCGACGCCTGCCGGATCAAGTCGGGCGCGCCGTCTGTGACCGCGACGGAGGCGGCGAGCGCGGCGCTGGCGACGGTCATGTCGGGCCCCCGCTGGGCCAGCCCCACCTGCTGGGCCGTGATGCAGGCGCAGCCGACGGCGTGCACGTCGCGGAGGACGTCGGTGGCGGTGGCCCCGATCCTGGTCGCCGGGGTGCGCTCGAGCGTCACGGTGGCCAGCCGGAGCGTCTGGTCCATGGTGGTGGTCCGTTCGCGCCGCACCCTCTCGGCGTCGGGCGCGACCTCGAAGAGCCCCACCCCGTCGGCGGTACGCGCCGCCACGAGCACGACGTCCGCGGTGTCCACGTCGAGCACGTGCGTGATGGTCCCGTCGAGCCGCCCTTCGTGGTGCACGACCGGCTCCTCGGCGCCCGGCATCCCCGTCGGCCCGGACCACGCCAGCGTCGCGGCGTGCTCGCCGGACGCGATCCCGGGCAGGAGTCGCGCACATGCTTCGGTGTCCCCGGAGCGCAGCAGAGCCTCGGCGGCCAGCAGGGTCCCGGGCGTCACGATCGACCGGCAGTGCGGCTCGTCGGTGCAGGCGGTGCACTTCGCCGCGCAGGGCGTCACGTCCGGCACTCAGGAGCTCGTCGTCGCCGGCGGGCTCCAGAACATGTCGGCGATCCCGATCTCGGCGGCGATGCTGGTCGGTCAGCAGTACGGCTTCTCGACCCCGTTCGCGGAGTCGCCGGGGTGGCAGGCAAGGTACGGCGACCAGGAGGTCAGCCAGTTCCGCAGCGCCGAGATGATCGCGGAGCGGTGGGCGATCAGCCGTGACGACATGGAGGCGTTCGCGTTCGAGAGCCACCAGCGGGCGGTCCGGGGCGACCGATGCGGGGCGGTTCAAGCACGAGATCAGCCCGCCGGGGATTTCGCCGTCGACGAGACCCCGCGCCGCGCAACCACGCGCGAGAAGATGGCCGGCCTCCAACCGCTCGCCGAGGGCGGGCGGATCACCGCCTCCGTCGCCTCCCAGATCTGCGACGGTGCCGCCGCGCTCCTCCTCGCCTCCGAGCAGGCCGTGAAGGACCACGGGCTCACCCTGCGGGCGCGGATCCACCACCGCTCCATGCGCGGCCACGACCCTGTCTGGATGCTCACCGGTCCGATCCGCGCGACGAAGTACGCCCTCGAGCGGACCGGTCTCACCGTCGACGACATCGACCTCTTCGAGTGCAACGAGGCCTTCGCCTCCGTCGTGCTCGCCTGGGCCAAGGAGACCGGCGCACCGCTCGAGCGCACCAACGTCAACGGCGGTGCGAGGGCGGGGGGCAGGCGAACGTCACGATCATCGAGCGGCTCTGAGCGCGATTCCATCAGTGCTCCGACACGCACCGATGCTCCGCAACGCTTCGGGTTCGAACTGTCGACGGAACGTCCGCGCAGGAGCAGGATGGCCACGTGGGCACACTGCGTGACCACGTTCGCGACGGGAGGGACCGGCCATGGCCTTGGTGACGGACGTGCGCGTGCGACAGCCGCGCAAGGACGACGTGGTGGGCGACGAGATCGTCGTCGCCGGCATCGGCGCAGGGTTCGAGGGGACGATCGGGATCCGCGTGCTCGGGCCGAAGGGCAAGGTGCTGGGCCAGGGCTTCGCGCAGTCGAGCGGCGGCGGGATCGGCGTCGGGGACTTCTCCGCGCGCGTGCGGCTGGACGACAAGCCGCGTCCCGGCACCCGGCTCACCGTCCAGGTGTTCGGCGACAACCCGGGGCTGCCGAACGAGGGCCCGAGCCCGGGGTTCAACACCCGCGAGGTAGACGTGATCTGCTTCCCGGGCGCGACGGGGTTCCTGATCTACCGCGTCGAGTCGGGCGACACCCTGACCGCGATCGTGCGGAAGGTCAAAGCGTTCACGAAGGTGACGGTCGCTCAGATCGTGAAGGCGAACCCGCGCATCGAGGACCCCGACGAGATCCAGGTCGGGTGGCGGCTCAGGATCCCGTTGCAAGGCTGAACAAACCGTTCGCCTTCCGCCGACAGACCTGTCACCCTCTTCTGCGGCGGGACCAGCAGCCGGGGCGGCGTACCTCTCCCGGTCCTGCGCGTCGCACCCCGTCACCACCCGCCCTCACAGGGGCGCTCGGCATGCGGGAAGACCGCTTGGGGTTCAACTCCTCACCTCGGTCCCGGCCGGTGGAGCCCGCGACTCGTCGACCCTGCGGTCGGCACGGTCAGCACGACGTGCCACACCCCGTCGTGAGCCGCGCCATCCGCCGGGGCCACCCGCGACACCAACGATTTCACCGACGGTCGACAAGAAAGAAGGGAGGCGGCCGTCATGCTCAGGACGAAGATCACCGTGGACCAGCACGAGCGGGTGCTGGCCTACCGCGACGGACGCCTCGAGCGGGTCCTCGGGCCCGGCCGCCACCCGCGGCAGAGCCGGACCGAGCTCGTGCGGATCGACATGCGTGAGCGGCTCGTCGGCCTCGCGCCGCAGGAGGTGATCACCGCAGACGGGGTGAGCCTGCGGGTGACGGCCGCGATGGTGTGGAGCGTCAGCGAGCCCGTCGCGTTCCACGAGCGCTCGGCGTCGCCTGACGCAGTGGTGTACCTCGCCGCCCAGCTCGGGCTGCGCGAGGCGCTCGCGACTCTCGACGTCGACGCGGTCCTCACCACCGGCCGGCGCGAGGTCGCCGAGGCGATCACGTCCGCGGCCGCAGCGGCGGGCGAGCCGGTCGGCATCACGGTCCGGGAGGCGCTCGTCAAGGACGTGATCCTCCCGCCCGAGCTCCGCGCGGCGTACAACGAGCTGGTCTCCGCGCGTCAGCGCGGCAAGGCGCAGCTCGAGGCCGCGCGGGCGGAGACCGCGGCGCTCCGGTCGCTGGCGAACAGCGCCAAGCTGCTCGACGAGCACCCGGCGCTCGCACGGATGCGGCTCGTCCAGGCGGCGAGCGGCACGATGCTGTCGCTGTCGCTCGACACCTAGAAGCCGCGCAGCCTGGCGTGGGGGGCCGGGCCCCCCCCCCCCCCCCCACCCGCCGCCCCCCCCAACCCACAGTGTTGGCGC
>NZ_ML701736.1:251186-544375 GCF_008087345.1 Nocardioides caldifontis
GGCTGCCGCCCCCCACCTAGCCGCGGCGCCGCGGGGCGGGGCGCCCGGCCCCCCCCGGGGCGCCACGTCCGGTCCACCGCCGAAAATCAGTTTGGCGCAGCGGGAGTGTGGGAGCACCCTGACCGCATGGACATCCGCCCGTTGGACCCCGACGACGCCGCCGCCGTCGCCGCGGCAGCGGGCGTGATCAGCGCGGCCGAGGCCGCCGACGCTCCGTGGCAGTGGCCGGTGACCCCCGAGCGGCTCCGCGGCGTCCTCCTCCACGGCTTCGACCTCGAGACGCCGACCCCGTTCCTCGGGTACGACGGTGAGCAGCCGGTGGCCTTCGGAGCGCTGCACCTCAGCGAGTGGGACAACCTCGACGTCGCCTGGTGGGAGGTGCAGGTCCACCCGGCACACCGCGGGACGGGCGTGGGGACCGCGATGCTCCGCCACCTCGAGAAGACCGGCGTCGAGGCAGGTCGCACCTCGTTCGGCTCCGAGGCGTGGGAGGGCAACCCCGGGGTGGCGTTCGCCCTCCGGCACGGCTACGAGCAGCGGAGCAGCGAGATCCTGCGCCGCCAGCACCTCGCCGAGCTCGACCTCGACGAGATCGACCGGCTCCACCGGGAGGCCGCCGAGGCAGGGCGCGACTACGAGCTGCTCCGGGTGTCGGCGGTGCCCGAGGACCTCCTCGAGCAGTTCGCCGAGCTCGCCGCCTCGATCAACGACGCCCCGCTCGACGACCTCGATCTCGAGGACGAGGTCTACGTGCCGCAACGGGTGCGCAACTACGAGGAGGCGTGCCGTCGGCGGGAGATGACCCTGTACCGCGTGGTCGCCCGCCACCGGGGGACCGGCGAGCTGGCCGGTCACACCGCCGTCGTGGTCGACCGGCTGGCCCCGACGATCGGCTACCAGCACGACACCTCGGTCGCGCGGAAGCACCGCGGCCACCGGCTCGGGCTCCTGCTGAAGGCCGAGCAGGTGCGGTGGCTCCTCGACGTCGAGCCGCAGCTTCGGACGGTCGACACCTGGAACGCCGAGTCGAACGACCACATGATCGCGGTCAACGAGGCGCTGGGCTACCGGTGGACGGCGCGCGAGCTGGCGTTCCAGAAGTAGGGCGCACGATCACGTAGCCTCACCGCGTGGCCCTGAACGTCCGGCGTGTGGACGAGTTCCAGCGTCGGCACCCGTTCATCGGCTTCCCGCTGGCGGTCGCGTACAAGTTCTTCGACGACCAGGGTCCCTACCTCGCCGCCATCCTCACCTACTACGCCTTCGTGGCGATCTTCCCGATCATGCTGATCGCCTCGTCGGTGCTCGGCTTCATCCTCCAGGGCGACGAGGAGCTCCAGGCCCAGCTGTTGGACTCGGCGCTCCGCCAGTTCCCGATCGTCGGCACCCAGCTCGGTCGGCCGGAGGGGCTGGAAGGAAGCACCGGCGCGGTCGTCATCGGTGCTCTCGCGGCCCTCTACGGCTTGCTCGGGCTGGGCCAGGCCGCGCAGCACGCCCTCAACGTTGTCTGGGCGGTCCCGCGCAACAGCCGGTTCAACCCGTTCGTCGGCCGGTGGCGCGGCTTCGTGTCGATGGCGCTCGCCGGGCTCGTGGTGGTGGCGGTGGCCACCGTCTCCGCCCTGAGCGGCAACCTGGGATCCCTCGGGTTCGAGGTCGACGCGCTGCTCCGCTGGATCGGCACCGTGCTCTCGGTGCTCCTGACGGCGGCCGTCCTCGCGCTGATGATGCGCTACACCACGGCGCACCGTCCGTCGTTCCGCACCAACCTGCCGGGAGCCCTCGTCATCGCCGTCCTCTGGCACGTCCTCCAGGTCGCGGGCGGGGAGTACGTCCGCCGGGTCGTCACCGCCGCCAGCGAGATGAACAGCGTCTTCGCGCTGGTGCTCGGCCTGGTCGCGCTGCTCTTCCTCGCCTCGTCGATGGCGGTGATCGGTCTGGAGGTGAGCGTGGTCCGCAACCAGCGGCTCTACCCCCGGGCGCTGCTCACCCCGTTCACCGACGCCGTCGACCTCACCGACGCCGACCGGCGGGCCTACGCGTCGTACGCCAAGGCCCAGCGCCACAAGGGGTTCGAGCGCGTCGAGGTCATCTTCGACGAGCGGGGGACGAAGCGACGTGCAGCCCCCGAGGAATCCGCCCCGCCCGGCCCCTGATCGGGCCGAGCTGCACGTCCGAGTGACCTCCCGGGTTGGCGCACGTGGGTAGCGTTGCTCGCCGATCACGCGGAGGAGGCAGCATGCAGGGTGCGGTGCGGGTCGACGTCCGGGTCAAGCAGCTCGCGGAGGCAGGTGTCGCCGGGCTCGCCGGCGTCCCGGAGGACGAGCTGGAGGCGATGGCCCACGGGCTCGAGGTCGCTGACGGCGACGTGCTGGCGGTGCACCCGTCGCTGGTGCCGGCCGGCGCGCTCGCCGGGCTGCTGCGGCTGGGGGAGAAGCCCGGGTTCGTGCTCGAGGACATGACCGACCTCGACGAGTTCGTGCCCGTCGAGGGGATGGTCGTGCCCGACCGTCCGCTCTACGTCGTCCGCGACGTGGCCCGCGGCGACGAGATGGCCAACTGGAGCCCCGACGAGGCGGCACCCGCGATCGCGGCCGCCGGTCGCTCGCCGCTGACCGTCAGCGAGGGGATCTCGTGGCTCCTCCAGCAGCCGGAGGCGCTCGAGAAGAACCGCTGCTTCATGACGATCGGCTCGCGCAAGCCGAAGGGCAAGGGGCTCGACACACGCGTGCCCGCGCTCTGGATCAGCGGCGGCACCGGGCGGGACGGCAAGGAGCGCCGGGGAGCGCCGAAGGTCGGCTGGTGCTGGGCCGGGAACCGGCACACCTGGCTGGGGTTCGCCTCGACCGCCGGTCGCGCCGGCTGACGTTCAGGCCAGCAGGGCGGAGCCGGCGCGGAGCCGGGCGGCGGCCTCGGTGACAACGCCGTCGACGAGCTCTTCGCAGGTCGGCAGCGAGTCGAGGAGGCCGACGACACGCCCGTCGAAGAAGCCGCCAGCGGTGGGAGCCGGCCGAGGTCGGGCCGCAGTTCGCGAGCTGCTCGCGGAGGCGGTGCCCCCGGAGCCCGTCTACGGCGCTGGGTGAAGCCCCTGGTCGGGGACCTCGGTGCGGTGCGGGCGGCCAGGGTCGTCGTACACGGGGTCGGGGTGGCCGGCACGGCATGCCTCCAGCTGGGCGCACACGGCCGCCCCGTAGAAGAGCGCGACCGACGACAGCAGCGCCCAGAGCAGGAGGGCGAACACCCCTGCGAGCGGGCCGTAGATGTCGCCGAACGAGCCACTGAGCCGCACGTAGAGGGCCAGCCCAGCGGTGGCCGCCATCGCCAGCAGGACCGCGACACCTGACCCCAGCGCCAGCCAGCTCAGCGAGGGCTGCCTGCGGCGAGGCGCGTGGTCGAGCAGCACGGCGACGGTGGTCACCACGAGCACGATCCCGACCGGCCAGCGGGCGATCTCCCACCCGGTCTCCGTGGTGCCGCTCCAGCCGTACTCCTCCACCATCGCCTCCGCGAACGCGCCTCCGGCGACCAGGAGCAGGAATCCGAGCGCGACGGGTGCGGCGAGCAGCGCGGCCAGCACCGCGGCCCGGCCGTACTTCGCGGCAGCGGGCCGGTCCCTGCGGATGCCGTAGATCCGGTTGAGCCCGCGTTCGACCTGGGCCATCGCCGTCGTCATCGACAGCAGGGCGAAGGCGAGACCGAGCACGAGGGCGACCTCGCCGGCATCCTCGCTCGCATCGGCCCCGCCCAGTGCGCCGGCCAGGGCGTCCTGCTGCCCGCCGCCCGGGCTCACGGCCTGCACCGTGCTGGCGATCACCCGGGCCGGCTGCTCGGCGTCGACGTCGGCGGCGAGCCCGGTCAGCGCGAGCAGGAACGGCACGACCGCGAGGCACCCCTGGAGGGCGAGGGCCCGGCTGTTGGTGAACCCGTCGCCGTAGCGGAACCGGCGGAAGGAGTCGACCGCCAGACGCCGGATCCCCACCTTGGAGACCTCGTCCCACGCATCTTCGGCATCGAGCTCGTCACCGTCCATCTCGACGGTGACCGGGACGGTGCGCGCGGTGGTCATGGGCCAGCATGGCGCACCCGGCGCCGTCCCGAGCGGGTGAGGTCAGACCCGCTCGATGATCGTGCCGCTGGCCATGGCGCCGCCAGCGCACATCGTCACGAGCGCGTTGGTCCCAGCTGCGTTCGGGGGCCACGGGGCGCACTACTACATCGGCGCGAACCACCGGCTGCGCCACGCCTGGATCAACGGCATCAAGGTGCTCCGGGTCGACTACCGCTGACCCGGACGGTCAGTCGCGGGCGGTCAGGATCAGTGGTCCGTCCTCGGTGATCGCGACCGTGTGCTCCATGTGCGCACCGCGCGAGCCGTCGGCGCTGCGCAGGGTCCAGCCGTCGCGGTCGGTGTAGATCTTGTCGGTCGACTCGAGCAGCCAGGGCTCGATCGCGATGACCAGCCCGGGCTTGAGCGGGTAGCCCCGCCCGGCGCGCCCGTCGTTGGGGATGTGCGGGTCACCGTGCATCGTCCGCCCCACGCCGTGGCCACCGAACTGGGTGTTCACCGAGTAGCCCTCGGCCTTCGCGACCCCGGAGATCGCCGCGGAGATGTCACCGATCTTCTTGCCGGGCTGGGCGGCGGCGATGCCAGCCTCGAGGCACCGGGTCGTGACGTCGATCAGCCGGAGGTCCTCCTGCCGAGGTGTCCCGACCACCATCGAGATCGCCGAGTCGGCGACCCAGCCATCGACCGAGCAGGCGAAGTCGAGGCTCAGCAGGTCGCCGTCCTCGAGCACGTAGTCGTGCGGGAGGCCGTGGAGCACCGCGTCGTTCACCGACGTGCAGATCACCTTGCCGAACGGGCTCGCCCCGAACGACGGGTGGTAGTCGATGTAGCAGGACTCCGCACCGCGGTCGCGGATCATCTGGTGGGCCAGCTCGTCGATCTCGAGGAGATTCATTCCGACGTCGACCTTCCCGGCCAACGTGGTGAGCACCTCGGCGACGAAGCGCCCCGCGGGACGCATCTGCTGGATCTCGGTGGGGGTACGTAGCTCGATCATGAGGAGGCCAGGCTACCGGGCCGCCCGGGCCCGCCCGGTCAGACCGGCTTGTCGGCCCCCACGGCCCACGTCGCGAGGACTGCGACCCGCCCCCGTAGGCGTGGCCGAGCGCCTTCCGGGCGTCCGGCGCCTGGTGGCAAGGGTCGTGGAGGTCCCAGCAGCCCCAGCGGGGCCCGTGGCAGGGTGGCGGCCATGAAACTGGGACTGCAGCTCGGGTACTGGGGCGCGCAGCCGCCGCAGGGCGTCGGAGAGCTGGTCGCTGCCGCCGAGGAGTCCGGCTGGGACGCCGTGTTCACCGCCGAGGCGTGGGGGAGCGACGCGTTCACGCCGCTCGCCTGGTGGGGACGCGAGACCAGCCGGCTGCGGCTCGGGACCTCGATCGTCCAGATGTCCGGACGCACCCCCACCTCGATCGCCATGCACGCGCTGACCCTCGACCACCTCTCCGGTGGCCGGGTGGTCCTCGGCATGGGCGTCTCGGGGCCGCAGGTGGTGGAGGGGTGGTACGGCCAGCCCTTCGCCAAGCCGCTGGCCCGTACCCGCGAGGTGGTCGAGATCATCCGCAAGGTCCTCGCGCGCGAGGAGCCGGTGACGGCTCCCGGCCCGCACCACCCGCTGCCGTACGACGGCGCGGGCGCGGTCGGCCTCGGCAAGCCGCTGAAGTCGATCGTCCACCCGCTCCGCGCGGACCTGCCGATCTGGCTCGGCGCCGAGGGGCCGAAGAACGTCGCCCAGACCGCAGAGATCGCCGACGGGTGGATCCCGATCTTCTACTCACCGGCCAGCGCGGAGATGTACCGGCCGTGGCTCGACGAGGGGTTCGCGCGGCCGGGGGCGCGTCAAACGCGGGAGACCTTCGAGATCGCCGCGACCTGCCACCTCGAGGTCACCGACGACCCGGCCGCCGCCCTCGAGGCGCTGAAGCCCGTGACGGCCCTGTACATGGGCGGGATGGGCGCCAAGGAGCAGAACTTCCACAAGAACGTCTTCGACCGGATGGGCTACGCCGACGTCACCGAGCAGGTCCAGGAGCTCTACCTCGCCGGCCGCCGGGACGAGGCCGCGGCGCTGGTGCCCGACCGGCTCGTCGACGAGCTGCACGTCGTCGGTGACCCCGGGAAGGTCCGCGAGCGGATCGCCCAGTGGGAGGAGTCGGGGGTCACGACCCTGCTGCTGAGCTGTCGCTCGGCCGACGAGGTGCGCCGGGTGTCCGAGGTCGTCCTGGGCTGAGCCCGTCACCGCCGAGCGCCGTCAGTACCGGCCGCGGAGCCGGAGCCGCCACGGGCGGCCGTCCGGGTCGTGCAGCGCGAGGTACGGCGCCAGCGCGGCCACCCCCGCAACCGGACCGAGCTCGGGCGGCACGAGGCGGCGCAACCTTCCCGGCGGTCGGGCCCCGACGCGGCCGGACGAGTGCCACTCGTCGAGCGCCGCCGCGCTCCGCGCGAAGGCCCGGAACATGGCGGCAGGGTCGACGTCGGGGTCCGGCCGGCCGAGGTGCTCGGCGGCGAGTCGCAGCCGCAGGTCACGGGCGAAGGTGCCCGCCTCGTCGACCACGGCGGCGCTCAGCTCCGAGTCGTGGGTCCAGGAACGGCGGTTGAAGTTGTCGGAGCCGATCGTCGCCCACGTGTCGTCGACGATGCAGGTCTTGGAGTGCACGTAGACCGGTGTCCCCGCAGGGTTCTCGATCCCGTAGAACGCGACGCGTCCGGGTGCCGCCCGCATCATCTCGAGCATCGCCCGGCGGCGGCCGAGAAGCTCCGGCGGGCGCGCGAAGGAGCCCTCGACGTCGGGGTGCAGGGGCAGCACCGCCACGACCAGCAGCTCCGGGTGCTCCCGGAGCGTCCGGGTGAAGACGTCGCCGACGTGGTGGCCCCAGAGGTACTGGTCCTCGACGTAGACCAGGCGGCGGGCGCTGAGCAGCGCCTTGGAGTAGCCGCGGGCGACGCTGCGCTCGCCACCCGGCGCGAACGGGTAGTCGGGGCGGAACCGCAGGTTCGGGTAGGTCCGCAGCAGCTGGACCGCGTGGGTGCCGCCCTCGACTGGAGGTGGGGGCGGCCACTGCTCGGGCATCGGGTCGGGGCGGAGGTCGAGGCCGCGGACCCGGTCCCGCAGCCGGTGGACCGGGTTGCGGCTCAGGGGCGCCGGGTCCTCCCACCTCTCCCGGAAGACCGTCTCGACGTCGTGCACCGCAGGTCCGCTGATCGCCGCCTGGACGTCGTGCCAGGGCGGGGTCGGCATGTACTCCGACGCCATCGCGAAGACCTGGGGATCGCCACGGTGCTCGGCGTCGTCGCGGCGGGAGTGGCACAGGTCGATCCCGCCGACGTAGGCCACGTCGCGGCCCGGGTCGTCGCGGTGCCGGATGACCAGGAGCTTCTGGTGGTGCGAACCGCCCACGCGGACCCGCATGTCGAGCAGCACCTCGGCCCCGTGGCGCTGCAGCGTGCGCCCGAGCAGTCTGTTCTCGTCGGCGGTCATGCCGAACCCGTCCCAGTGCGAGCGCCAGACCAGCCCGCGCACGTCCACACCGCGCTCGTCGGCGCGGGCGAGGACGTCGGCGACCTCGCTGCCGGGCGCGTCGGTCAGCCGCTGGTCGGCGTCGCCCTGCCAGTCGGTGAAGAGGACCAGGTCTCCCGGCCGGGTCGCCTCGAGCCGCTCGTGGAGCTCGGCGAAGTACGTCGCGCCGTGCACCAGCGGGCGGACCAGGTTGCCGGTCGACCACGCCTGCTGCCCTGGGTGGCGGGCGTCGAGCCGGGTGCTCGGGTTGCCGCGCTCCTCCTCGGTGAGGAACCAGTGCGGCAGCGGACTCGTCACCCGCCCATCCTGCGCCTGTCCACCACGCTGGGCCGCCGTTGCCACGGGATAGAACACGTTCTAGTGTCGGGCCACGAACGCCCTCACCAGCGGCCCCCACCTCGGCCACCTGCTGGCCGGCGCGCTCGCGCGCCACCGAAACGACCCGGTGCTCCACGTCGAGGGGCAGGTGCTGACCGGGCAGGAGCTCGGCCGACGAGATCAGCCGCTACGTCGGGGCCTTCGAGTCGCTGGGGCTGGGTACGGGCAGCGCGGTCGGGATGCTCGCGCTCAACCGTCCCGAGGTGCTCAGCGTGATCGGGGCGGGGCAGATGACGGGGCTCCGGCGGACGGCGCTCCACCGCTGGGGTCGATCGACGACCACGCCCACGTGCTCGCCGACGGCTACCGGCAGCTCCCCGACGCGACCGCCGAGACGTCCCGCGACGGCTGGCTGCGGACCGGCGACGTGGCCCGGGCCGACGAGGACGGGTTCTGGTACCTCGTCGACCGCACCAAGGACATGATCGTCACCGGCGGCTTCAACGTCTTCCCGCGAGAGGTCGAGGACGTGGTCGCCGAGCACCCGGCGGTCGCGCAGGTCGGCGTCGTCGGCGTCCCCGACGAGAAGTGGGGCGCGGCGGCGACGGCGGTGGTCGTGCTCCGCCAGGGGCACCCCCGGGACGAGGCCTCGGTCGCCACCCTGACCGCCGAGATCCAGGCCGTGGTCAAGGAGCGAAAGGGATCGGTGCAGGCGCCGAAGCAGGTCGTCGTCACCGAGTCGCTGCCGCTCACGGCTTTGGGGAAGCCGGACAAGAAAGCCCTGCGGGCAGTGTTCTGGGAGGACCGCTCCCGCGCCGTCTGACCGGCTCGTGTCGGGTGCGGCCCGATCGGGTAGGGGACCGGCATGACGATCCCGGACCCAGACGCAGACTTCGTGCAGCAGGTCCTCGCCTCCGCACGGCGGCTCCTCGACGCCGAGGGCACCCCGCCGGAGGTCACCGACCTGCAGATCGCCGACGACACCGGCCTCGAGCTCCCCACCGTGCGTGCCGTGCTCCTCGCCGAGGAGGGCAAGCGGGTGACGATGAACCGCTCGGAGGTGGAGGACGAGCCCTGGGTGGTCGGCCGGGCCGAGCCCCTCGGGTGATCCTGGCTCGGGCGTGGCACCCTTGAAGCAACAACTTCAAGGAGACGCGATGCCCGACCTCGGCCACGACCTGCTGTTCGGCACCTTCCTGACGCCGCGGGCCGACGAGCCCGACCGCGTGGTCGCGCTCGCCCAGCTGACGGAGCAGGCCGGTCTCGACCTCGTCACGGTCCAGGACCACCCCTACCAGGCGCGGTTCCTCGACACCTGGACGCTGCTCTCCGTGATCGCCGCCCGAACCACCACCGTGCGGGTCGCCCCCAACGTCGCCAACCTGCCGCTGCGGACACCGGCCGTGCTGGCCCGGAGCGCTGCGAGCCTCGACCTGCTCACCGGCGGGCGGATCGAGCTCGGCCTCGGCGCGGGGGCCTTCTGGGACGCGATCGCGGCGATGGGCGGTCCACGGCGGACACCGGCCGAGAGCGTCGAGGCCCTCGAGGAGGCCATCGCGGTGATCCGGGGCGTGTGGGACACCAGCGGCCGGTCGGTGCGCGTCGAGGGCACCCACTACACGGTCAAGGGGGTGCACCCGGGCCCGGCGCCGGCGCACGACGTCGGCATCTGGGTCGGCGCTTACAAGCCGCGGATGCTGCGGCTCACCGGGCGGCTGGCCGACGGGTGGCTGCCGAGCAGCTCGTACGCCGGCCCCGAGACGCTGCCGGGGATGACCGACGTGCTCGAGGAGGCCGCCCACGCAGCCGGCCGTGAACCGAAGGACGTGCGGCGGCTCTACAACGTCGACGGCCGGTTCCAGCAGCGGTCCGCCGGCTTCCTCCAGGGGCCGCCCGAGCAGTGGGCGGAGCAGCTCGCCGAGCTGACCCTCACGGTCGGCACCAGCACCTTCATCCTCGCCGGCGACGACCCCGACGCCATCCGGCGCTTCGGCGCCGAGGTCGCGCCCGCGGTCCGTGAGCTCGTCGAGTCCGCAAGGGCGGTCGAGCCTGTCGAGACCACCGAGCCTGTCCAGGCCGCACGGGTGGTCGAGCCTGTCGAGACCACCGCTCCCGACGAGGTGGTCTCGACAGGCTCGGCCGACGTGAGCGCCTTCCCCGTCGCCCCCACACCCGACGACGGAACGCGGCTCAGCGAGCGGACGGTCTGGGACGAGAGCACCCGTCCGACCGGGCCGGCGCCGGATCCCGACCGCAGCTACACCCCGCACGAGCAGGCCGCGGGGCAGCACCTCGTCGACGTCCACGACCACCTCCGCCAGGAGCTGGCCCAGCTCCGCGACCTGGTCCAGCAGGTGGCGGCCGGCGACGCCGACCCGGGGGTCGCCCGGTCGCACATCGCCACGATGACGATCCGTCAGAACCGGTGGACGGTCGGGGCCTACTGCGCGTCGTACTGCCGGGTGGTGACGACGCACCACACGATCGAGGACCGCAGCATGTTCCCGCACCTGCGCCGCGCCGACCCGCGGCTCGCGCCGGTGATCGACCGGCTCGAGGAGGAGCACCACGCGATCCACGACGTGCTCGAGGAGGTCGACCGCGCGCTCGTCTCGTTCGTCGCGGGTCCCGAGGGGGTGCGGACCGTGCAGGGAGCGGTCGACCTGCTCAGCGACACGCTGCTGTCGCACCTGTCCTACGAGGAGCGTGAGCTCGTCGAGCCGCTCGCGCGGCTCGGGTTCGCCTGAGCCCGCCGCGCAGGGTCAGCGCCCCTGGAACTCCGGCTTCCGCTTCTCCATGAACGCCTCCGGGCCCTCCTTGGCGTCGGCGCTGGCGAAGACCCGGGCCCCGACCTCGGCGTCGGCCTTCCAGCAGTCGTCCTCGTGGAGCCCCTCGCTGTCGCGGATCGTGCGCAGCACCGCCTGCACGGCGAGTGGGCCGTTGGCGGCGATCGCCTCCGCGATCTCGAGCGCCTTCTCCAGCGCCGTGCCGTCGGGCACCACGTGGCCGACCAGCCCCAGCTGCTTGGCCTCGTCGGCGCGGACGTGCCGACCGGTCAGCAGCAGCTCCGCCGCCACCGTGTAGGGGATCTGGCGGGGGAGCCGCACCGCCGAGCCGCTCAGCGGGTAGAGCCCCCACCGGACCTCGGAGACGCCGAACCGCGCGCTCTGGCCGGCCACCCGGATGTCGGTGGCCTGCAGGATCTCGGTGCCGCCGGCGATCGCCGGACCCTCGACCGCCGCGACGAGCGGCTTCGTGAGCCGGAACCCCTTGAGCAGGGACTTGATCCGCGACGGGTCGAACCGCCATCCTCGAACTTCTCGCGCTGGGGTGGCTCTCGGTCATCGCCGAGAGGTCCGCCCCCGCGCAGAACGCACCCCCGGCGCCGGTGAGCACCGCGACCCGGATCCTCGTTCACGCGGTCCCAGGCGTCGCTCATGATCGCGAGCATCTCGCCGGAGAGGGCGTTGCGCTTCTCGGGCCGGTTCATCGTCACCACGAGCGTGTGGCCGACCTGCTCGACGAAGGCGTGCGGCTCGGGCATCGGGACCCTCCTGCGGTCCGGTCCGGAGCGGACCGTGATCTCGATGCCGGTCGGCCAGATCGTCGGGTCGATGAGCTCGGTACGTCCGGTCGCCGCGGTCATGGCCGACCTGGTCACCGGCTTCGAGGACACGGTCGCGCGGCTCGACAAGCTCCGCAGCGCCTGAGGCTCACAGCTCGGCGATGCCGCGCTTGTGCAGCTGCGCAAGCTGCCGGTAGCCGGCCGGGTTCGACCGCACCCACTCCTCGGTGGTGCCCGTCAGCGGGCCCCGCACCTTCGCCGGCTGCCCCATCGCGACCACCTCGTCGGGGAGCTCGGCGCCGGCGGTGACCAGCGACCCGGCGGCCACCAGGGTCCGGCGGCCGACCACGGCGTCGTCGAGCACCGTCGTCCCGTTGCCGACCAGCGCCTCTTCACCGATCGTCGCGCCGTGGACGACGCAGAGGTGGCCGATCGTGGCGCCGGGACCGATCTCGCAGCGGCCGCCGGGGCGCGCATGGAGCACGCTGCCGTCCTGCACGTTCGCACCTGCACGCACGACGATCGGGCCGGCATCACCGCGGAGCACGGCGTTGTACCAGACCGAGGCCTCCTCCTCGACGGTGACGTCGCCGATCAGCACGGCGGTCGGGGCGACGAAGGCGGAGGGCGCGACGGTCGGGCTGGTGCCCTGGAACGAGTAGAGCGGCATGGCGGCACGCTAGCCGCACGTCTTCGCGGGCCCGGGCTACGGTCGCACCATGCGAGCGATCAGCTACTCCCGCACGGGATCCCCCGACGTCCTGGTCCTCGAGGACCGACCGGTGCCCGAGCCCGGACCCGGCGAGGTCCTCGTCCGCATCCACCGCTCCGGGGTCAACCCGACCGACTGGAAGTCGCGCCGCGGCGCGGAGCCCGGCACCCCCGTCGACCCGGCCCAGGTGCCCAACCAGGACGGGGCCGGCGTCGTCGAGGCGGTCGGTCAGGGGGTGCAGGAGACGTGGCTCGGGCAGCGGGTCTGGGTCTGGGAGGCGGCGTACGGACGGCCCGCCGGCGGCACCGCGCAGGAGTACGCCGCCGTGCCCGCCCGCCAGGTGGTGCTGCTCCCGGACCACGCGTCGTTCGACCTCGGCGCGGCGCTCGGGATCCCGTTCCTCACCGCGCACCGGTGCCTGACCGTCACCGAGGGCGGGCCGAGGCGGCTCGGCCCCGGGACGCTGCAGGGGCGCACGGTGCTCGTCTCCGGCGGGGCGGGTGCAGTGGGCAACGCGGCGATCCAGCTCGCCCGCTGGTCCGACGCCACCGTGCTGACCACGGTCTCCAGCCCCGAGAAGGCGCACCTGGCCGCGCGGGCGGGTGCGGACCACGTCATCGACTACAAGCGCCAGGACGTCGTCGCCGAGGTGCGCGCGATCGCCCCGCACGGCGTCGACACGATCGTCGAGGTGGCCGCCGCCGCAAATGCCGAGGTCGACGCCGGCGTGGTGGGGCAGCACGGCTCGGTCGCGGTGTACGCCGACGACGGTGGCGCGCCCCTCACCTTGCCGGTCCGCCCGCTGATGGTCCCCAACGCCCGCTGGCAGTTCGTGCTCGTCTACACCGCGCCGGACGGCTGGAAGGAGCAGGCTCTCCAGGACGTCTCGGCCGCGGTCCTCGACGAAGCGGTGGCCATCGGGGAGGAGGTCGGGCTCCCGGTGCACCACTACCCCCTCGAGCGCACGGCCGACGCGCACGCCGCCGTCGAGGGCGGAGCCGTCGGCAAGGTGCTGGTCGACGTCACCGACTGACGGCCTCTCGCCCGGTCATCGCGAAACGGGTGACGAACGACGTGTTCAGGCGCTCCTGGGCGGTCGTTCGTCACCCGTTGCCGGCGGGCGGCCGAGGCTCCTGGCGAGCCGGTGAGCACCGTCGTACTCATGGAGGGCGTTCGTGCCCTCCAGCCACAGGTCGGCCCGCGCGACCTCGTCACCGGCTGCGTCGAGGAGCACGTACTGCGGCTGCACCGCAATCCCGCAAGCCACGTGGAGGATCCGCGGCAGGGTCTCCCAGGGCGACTCCGATCGACCGTCGGCGAGCTCGAGGGCCTGGCGCAACGACGGAGCACCGCGTCGACGACGGGCCGCCGAGACCTGCAGCTGGTCCACGAAGCCGCAGCCCGTCACGCACGTGCAAGGCACTGCTCGGCCTGCGCCTGCATCGTGCTCGACGGCGAGGTCACGATGAAGGCCAACGACGTGCTCGACGACGACGACCTCGTCGACGGCGTCAGGCTCGCCTGCCAGTCGCTCCCGGTGACCGACACCGTGATGGTCACCTACTCCGGCTGAGCCGCCTCACGGCAGGCCCAGCGCCTCCTCGAGCTCCTGGAGCGCCTCGCCGCTGTAGACCGCGACGCGCTGCAGGTGAGGGAGGCTGTCGCGGCACCCGGTGAACCCGATGCAGAAGCAGTCGGCGTTGCTGATGCCGGTGATGTTGAGCGCCTGGCCGTGGAACAGCAGGGACAGCGGGTAGTACTCCTCCAGCCGCGAGCCGTTGTAGTAGCGGGGCTCCCGCAGCCCGGGCACGTTGGAGACCACCAGGTTCGCGTCCGGCGGGCCGAGGCCACCGACGCCGAGCACGGCCTGGCCGAGGAAGGGCCCCATCAGCACCGCGGTATAGGTGTCCATCAGCGTCGTGCCGGCCTCGGGCAGCCGGTCCTTCGCGGCGCGCGTGGACTCGTGGACCACGCGGATCCGATCGAGCGGGTCGGCGATGTCGGTGCCGAGCGAGGCGTAGAGGAAGGTGATCGAGTTGCCGACCCCCGCGCCGCCCTCGGGCCGCACCGACACCGGGACGTTCGCGGTGAGTGCCGTCGAGGGGAGCGCGCCGAGCTCGTCCAGGTAGCGGCGCAGGGCGCCACCGACGATCGCCAGGAAGACGTCGTTGATGCTGCCCTCGGCCGCCTTCGCCACGCGCTTGAGCCGGTCGACCTCGTAGATCTGGGTCGCGAAGCGGCGCGGCGCCTGGATCCGGACGTTGAGCGCCGAGCGGGGCGCCCGGAAGGGGACGGCCCGGTCCCCGACGTGGAGCCCGGTGGCCGACTCGGCGTACGTCTTGGCAAGCGAGCCGACGACGGAGCGGGCGCTGCGCACGATCGCGAAGGGGTCGAAGCCGTCGTCGAGCTTCTCCTCGCGCTTGCGGTCGAGGTGCGCCACCCCCGACTGGTCGGGGCCGCTGGTGCCGACCGCCCACGGCGGCAGCATGTCCCGGTCGTCCGGGTCGACCGAGAACATCCGCCGCGCCAGCCGGACACCCCCGACGCCGTCGATCTGCGAGTGGTGCACCTTCATGTAGAGCGACCACTTGCCGGGCTCGACACCCTCGATGACGTGGCACTCCCACAGCGGGTAGCGGCGGTCGAGCCGGCTCGTGTGCAGCCGGGAGACCAGCACGCCCAGCTCGCGCTGCCCGCCCGGGCTCGGCACGGCGGAGTGGCGCAGGTGGTAGTCGAGGTCGATCTCGTCGTCCGTGAGCTCACCCCAGCGGGGGAGCCCCGGCCCTCGCAGCACGTAGTTGAACGGCGGCCGGAAGGTGCGGACGGTCCGCCAGTGGTTGACCAGGTCCTCGAGGTAGCACTCGTCGGCGTCCTCCGGCATCGAGAACGTCGCCAGCATGCCGACGTGCATCGGGGTGCGCCGCGACTCCGCGAACAGCCACGCGGCGTCGTTGATCTTGAGGATCCTGCCGGGCAGTCCGAGCACGCTGCTCCTCCTGGGCTCGAGGGGCTCGCAGTCTCCTACCGCCCTGCGCTGCTCCGCAAACGACCGCAAACGACGCCGGGCCGTGCGAGTCAGGTCACCAGCCGCGGGCCTCCCACTCGGCGAGGTGCGGTCGCTCGGCGCCGAGCGTCGAGTCGTTGCCGTGGCCCGGGTAGAACCACGTCTCGTCCGGGAGCCGGTCGAAGATCTTGGTCGAGACGTCGCGGAACAACGACCGGAAGTTGTCGGCGTCGCCGAAGGTGTTGCCGACGCCGCCCGGGAAGAGGCTGTCACCGGTGAAGAGGTGGGGCGTGCCCGACGGGTCGTCGTACAGCAGCGCGATCGAGCCGGGCGTGTGGCCGACGAGGTGGATCACCTCGAGCGAGCAGGCCCCGACCTGGATCGTGTCCCCGTCGCGCACCGGGTGGGTGGTCGGCACCGGGATCCCCTCGACGTCGTCGGCGCCCGCGTAGGTGTCGGCGCCGGTGGCGGAGCAGACGTCGGCGAGCGCCTGCCAGTGGTCCCAGTGCTGGTGGGTGGTCACGATCGAGGCGAGCCCGCCCTCACCCACCAGGGCCATGATCCGGTCGGGCTCGGCAGCCGCGTCCACGAGGAGCTGCTGGTCGGTGCGGCGGCACCGCAGCAGGTAGGTGTTGTTGTCCATCTCGCCGACGGACATCTTGCTGATCATGAGCTCGGGGAGCTCGCGCACGTCGGACGGGCCGCCCTGGGTCACCTTGCCGTGGTACGTCATGCGAGGGTCATCTCCGCTCTCGTCTCCGGTCGTCTCCGGTCTCACCGCCACCGCCCGACCTCGGGCAGCGTGCCAGCAGAGCATGCCAGCCCGGTGCCGTCGCCCCGACCGAGGAGCCACCACACGAGGTCCGGCGCCGTCCCGCGGACCGTCGGTCCGTCGCTGCCGACCTCGATTCTGCGCTCGAGGTCCTCGGCTTCAAGCACGAGGTCCCAGCCGTCCGCGTCGAGCTCGCGCCGACGCCGCTCGAGGAGCAGCTCGAGGAAGGCGACGGGCCAGTCGCCGGGGGAGTAGCCCAGCCCGAGGTCGGCGTGGTGCACCTCGACCTCCACCCAGCGCAGCATCCCGACACGGGCGACCTTGAACTGCTGCGACCCGGGGGTCCGCGAGACGAGGGCCGCACCGCGGTCGGCCGGCAGGCCGCGGGCTGCGCGTTCGAACCGCGCCGACGAGGCCTCGGCGTCCTGCACCAGCTCTTCGACCGGCCGCCCGGCACCGGCCTCGACGTCGGCGTCGCGCTGCTCCTGCGAGGCGTACATGGGGCGCTCCTCGCCGGTCAGCGCCCAGTGCAGCAGGTTGCCGAGAGCGTCGGCGTTGCGGCTGACGTGGGTGACGACGTGGCCGCGCGTCCACCCCGGCAGCAGGGAGGGCGCCCGGGCCTCGGCGTCGGTCAGCGCGTGCAGGGTCGCCAGGTACCGTGAAGTGGCCACCACCGTCTCCTCGACGTAGGGCACGCCCGACGGCCCTCCGGTCCCAGCGGTCATGCGATCCATCCAACCCGGAGTGTCGGGCTTGTGCCAGAGCGGTGCCGTGGCGAACACTTGTTCGAACACAGACGACGACGGCAGGACACTCACCGGTGGCAGACCAGCTCATCATCCGCGGGGCGCGGGAGCACAACCTCAAGGACGTCTCGCTCGACCTGCCGCGCGACTCCCTCATCGTCTTCACCGGGCTCTCTGGCTCCGGCAAGTCGAGCCTCGCCTTCGACACGATCTTCGCCGAGGGCCAGCGGCGCTACGTCGAGTCGCTGTCGGCGTACGCCCGGCAGTTCCTCGGCCAGATGGACAAGCCCGACGTCGACTTCATCGAGGGGCTGTCGCCGGCGGTCTCGATCGACCAGAAGTCGACCTCGAAGAACCCCCGCTCCACGGTGGGCACGATCACCGAGGTCTACGACTACCTCCGGCTCCTCTACGCCCGGGCGGGCCGCCCGCACTGCCCGACGTGCGGCGAGCCGATCTCTCGGCAGACGCCGCAGCAGATCGTCGACCGCATCCTCCAGCTCGAGGAGGGCACCCGCTTCCAGGTGCTGGCCCCGGTGATCCGCGGCCGCAAGGGGGAGTACGTCGACCTCTTCCGCCAGCTCCAGACCCAGGGTTTCTCGCGCGTGCGGGTCGACGGCGAGACCCACCTGCTCACCGAGCCGCCGACGCTGGAGAAGCAGAAGAAGCACACGATCGAGGTCGTCGTCGACCGGCTGGCCGCGAAGGCGAGCGCCAAGCGCCGGCTCACCGACTCGGTCGAGACCGCGCTCAACCTCGCCGGCGGGCTCGTGGTCTTCGACTACGTCGACCTGCCGGCCGACGACCCCCACCGCGAGCAGCGGTTCTCGGAGCGGATGGCGTGCCCCAACGAGCACCCGATCGATACCGACGAGCTCGAGCCGCGGTCGTTCTCCTTCAACTCGCCCTTCGGTGCGTGCCCGGAGTGCCACGGCATCGGCACCCGGATGGAGGTCGACCCCGAGCTCGTCGTCACCGACCCGTCGGCCACCCTCGCCGAGGGCGCGGTGACCCCGTGGACGGGCGCGCACGTCGCCGACTTCTTCCAGCGGCTGCTCGGGGCGCTCGGCCAGGAGCTCGGGTTCGACCTCGACACCCCGTGGGAGAAGCTCCCGGCGAAGGCCCGCAAGTCGATCCTCGACGGCCACCCGACGAAGGTGCACGTCAAGCACCGCAACCGCTACGGCCGCGAGCGCTCCTACTACACCGCCTTCGAGGGGGTCCGCCCCTACATCGAGCGGCGCCACCGGGAGGCCGAGTCCGACACCAGCCGGGAGCGGTTCGAGGGCTACATGCGCGAGGTGCCGTGCCCGGTCTGCGAGGGGTCGCGGCTCAAGCCGGTGTCGATGGCGGTCACGATCGGCGGCCGCAACATTGCCGAGGTCTGTGCGATGTCGATCGACGAGACCTCGCAGTTCCTGCGCACGGTCGAGCTCTCGCCCCGTGAGCGGCAGATCGCCGAGCGGGTGCTCAAGGAGATCCAGGACCGGCTCCAGTTCCTCCTCGACGTCGGGCTCGACTACCTCTCGCTCAACCGCCCCTCGGGGTCGCTGTCGGGCGGCGAGGCGCAGCGGATCCGGCTCGCGACCCAGATCGGCGCCGGGCTCGTCGGCGTCCTCTACGTGCTCGACGAGCCCTCGATCGGGCTCCACCAGCGCGACAACCACCGGCTGATCGAGACGTTGCTGCGCCTCCGCGACCTCGGCAACACGCTGATCGTGGTCGAGCACGACGAGGACACGATCCGCATCGCCGACTGGGCGGTCGACATCGGTCCCGGCGCCGGCGAGCACGGCGGCCAGGTGGTCCACTGCGGCACCGTCGAGGAGCTGTTGAAGCACCCGGACTCGGAGACCGGGCTCTACCTCTCCGGCCGCAAGCAGATCCCCGTCCCGGAGGTGCGTCGGCCGCGGACCCCAGGCCGGGAGCTCAAGGTCGTCGGCGCCAAGGAGCACAACCTCAAGAACATCGACGTCTCGTTCCCGCTCGGCCAGTTCGTCGCCGTCACCGGGGTCAGCGGGTCCGGGAAGTCGACGCTGGTCAACGACATCCTCTACACCGCGCTCGCCAAGCAGATCTACAACGCCCGCACCGTCCCGGGCCGGCACCGCCGGATCGAGGGGCTGGAGAACGTCGACAAGGTGATCCACGTCGACCAGTCGCCGATCGGCCGCACCCCGCGCTCGAACCCGGCGACGTACACCGGGGTCTTCGACCACGTGCGCAAGCTCTTCGCCTCGACCCCCGAGGCGAAGATGCGCGGCTACCAGCAGGGGCGATTCTCGTTCAACGTCAAGGGCGGCCGCTGCGAGGCCTGCTCCGGCGACGGCACGATCAAGATCGAGATGAACTTCCTGCCGGACGTCTACGTCCCCTGCGAGGTCTGCCACGGCGCGCGGTACAACCGCGAGACGCTCGAGGTGCACTACAAGGGCAAGACGATCGCCGAGGTCCTCGACATGCCGATCGAGGAGGCCGTCGACTTCTTCGAGGCGGTCCCGTCGATCAGCCGCTACATGCGCACCCTGGTCGACGTCGGGCTCGGCTACGTCCGGCTCGGCCAGCCCGCCCCGACCCTCTCCGGCGGTGAGGCGCAGCGGGTGAAGCTCGCCACCGAGCTCCAGCGCCGCTCCACGGGGCGCACGATCTACGTGCTCGACGAGCCGACGACGGGGCTGCACTTCGAGGACATACGCAAG
Source organism: Nocardioides caldifontis (assembly GCF_008087345.1). Classification (GTDB taxonomy): domain Bacteria; phylum Actinomycetota; class Actinomycetes; order Propionibacteriales; family Nocardioidaceae; genus Marmoricola_A; species Marmoricola_A caldifontis. The sequence continues at coordinate 270,580 of NZ_ML701736.1, forward strand.
CTGCTGGTGGTGCTGAGCCGTCTCGTCGACCAGGGCAACAGCGTGCTGGTCATCGAGCACAACCTCGACGTGATCAAGACCGCCGACTGGATCATCGACATGGGTCCCGAGGGCGGCAACCGCGGCGGCACGGTCGTGGCCGAGGGGACGCCCGAGGAGGTCGCGGAGAACCCGGACAGCCACACCGGGCGGTTCCTCAAGCCGCTGCTCGAGGGCCAGCTGCGGACCACGTCGAGCCCCAACGGCAAGCCGCGCAAGGCCGCTGCCACGAAGAGCGCAAAGGGCACGACCGCGAAGCGGACGGCGGCGAAGAAGAGCGCATCGACCCGGCGCACGGTCGCCAAGGAGAAGGCCGGGCGCTGACCCGGCGCGGGGGTACTAGCACCATCGGACACCGGTTGCGAACCCCGGTTGTCACTAGGGTGGTCCTCGCCGACCGACGACGACCGTGAGGACAGCGATGACCGACCGAGACCTGACCCGACGCGCCTTCGGCAGCGCCGCCCTCCTCGGGGTGGCGGCACCCGTGCTCGCGGCGTGCGGTGAGGACGAGCCGTCCTCCACCAGCGGCTCGACGTCCTCCGGCACGCCGTCGGGGGACGGCTCCCCGAGCGGCGGCGGTGATGGAGGTGGTGGCGGCTCCGCAGCCGGCGGGCTGGTGGCCGCCGCCGACGTGCCGGTCGGGGGTGGCGTGGTCCTCCAGGACGAGGAGCTCGTCGTCACCCAGCCCAGCGAGGGCACCTTCAAGGGGTTCAGCGCGATCTGCACCCACCAGGGGTGCCTGGTCGCCGGCGTCGCCGACGGCGAGATCAGCTGCAACTGCCACGGCAGCGTCTTCTCCGCCGACGACGGCAGCGTCGTCAACGGCCCCGCGACGAGCGCTCTGGAGGAGGTCACCGTCAAGGTCGACGGCGACCAGGTCACCCGCGGCTGAGCCACCGCCGACTACGGTGGCGCGGTGACCGAGCACCTCACCCCCGACGAGCTGGCCTTCCTCCAGTCCGCCTTCGAGCTCGCCCGCGAGGGCGACACCGACCAGCTGGCGCAGTACGTCGACCAGGGGCTGCCGGTGAACCTCACCAACTCCGCCGGCGACACCCTGCTGATCCTCGCGGCCTACCACAAGCACGAGGAGCTGGTCCGGGCGCTGCTCGAGCGCGGTGCCGACCACGCCCGCGTCAACGACCGGGGCCAGACCGCGCTGGCGGCTGCCGTGTTCCGCCAGGACGCCGGCATCGTCAACGCCCTGCTCGATGCGGGCGCCGACCCGCAGCTGGGCCCGAAGTCGGCGGTCGCGATCGGCGAGCTCTTCGACCTCCCGGAGATGCTCGCGCTGCTGCGCCGGTGAGCCACAGCGGACTAGGCCACAAGACCTGAATCGGCGGGACTTTACGCCTAGGCGCAGGGTGACGTGAGTCATGTTTGGGTTTTTCGCGGCAATAGTCGCATTTGCCTCCGTAGCGTCATTTGGGTACCCCCTTCGACCCCCCTAGAAAGGGACGTTCACCCATGCGTTACCCGCACCTCGCAGCCGTCGGGCTCACGGCCATCGCAGCGATGTCCGTCGCCCTGCCCGCTGCTTCCGCGGCCGTCGCCCCCTCGGCGCCGGCGTCCTGTTCCGCCACGGCGACCGCCGGTGGAGGCCTTCGCGTCACCTGGACGCAGCCGACGTCGAGTGGGAGCTCGCGCGTTTCCGGCTACAAGATCGCCGAGCAGGGCTACGCGAAGCCCGTCGTCTCGGTGAAGGCCTCGGCCCGGTCCACGGTCTGGACCAAGAAGCTCCGTGACACCAAGGACATCCGGTTCACGGTGCGAGCGGTGAGTGCCGTCGGCAAGTCCAAGACCTGCACCACCGCGGCCCTCGGCGGGACGGCGGATCCCGCTGAGCCGGCCCCGGCGCCTGCTCCCGCCCCCGCCCCGGAGGCCCCTGCTCCCGGCACCTCCGAGCCCGCCTCGGAGGCCGCGGCGCTCCTGCCGTACACGGCGGAGTCGTTCTTCAAGTCGCGCGTCGACGGGGCCGACGTCCCCGTGGACGCCGCGCGCACCGCGTCGTTCCACGCCTTCATGCGCTCCCACCCCGACCAGGGCGGCGCCGGGATCACCTGGCCCAAGGTCAACATGAACGAGAAGTGGGCGATGAGCTACCACGTCGGGCGCGCAAGCGACCCCGTGTGGCGACTCAAGGGCGGCAACACCTCCGACCCCCGGCTCCGCATCCTGACCACCCAGGGGTTCCACATGGCCGACTCGGTGGCCGACTCGTTCCCCACCGGGGACCAGGACCGTCCGGGCGTGATGGTCGACCCCGTGTTCGGCTACACCGCGCAGTTCGCCGACGCCGTGCCGGACAAGGCGACCCGCACGATCACCGTCTCCAACGCGGGGATCATGTGGCACTCCTCGAACGGCCTCGACCACCGCAACCCCGTCAGCGACGACAGCCGCAACTTCTCCTCGCGTGGGCGGATCCTCGACGCAATGGTGATCCGGCGCGACGTGCTCGACCGTGCGATCGCCGAAGGAACGGGGCTCGGCCACGTCCTGCACCTGTTCTTCGTCGAGACGAGCACCGCGGACGGCTTCGCGCACCCCATGGTCGGTGACGAGAGCGAGAACTTCGGGTGGGGCGCGGAGGGCGAGCGCATCCGTATCAAGCCCGGTATCGACCTGGCTGCGCGCGGGCTCTCCGGCGCCTGCCTCGCGGTCGCCCGCACGATGCAGGAGAACGGCGCCTACATCGGCGACAACTCCGGCTCGGCCACCCAGATCAAAGCCTCGCAGCCCGCGGCCTACGCCGGGACGAACCTCGGCACGGATTGCATGAAGGGCAAGGTCTCGTTCGACGACTTCGAGGTCGTCAAGCTCGGCTGGAGCCGCTGAGGGCTCAGCCCCGGCCAGGGCGTCGCGCCTTCCTGCGGCCCCGTCGTCCGCTGCTCGCGGATGGCGGGGCCGTCTGCGTCACAGGTCCGGCGCCTTGCTGGCCCACGTCCCGTCGGAGGGCGCCCGTAGGGTTGAGGACGTGGCTGACCCCTCGACCTACCGACCGGCAACGGGGTCGATCCCGACCTCTCCGGGGGTCTACCGGTTCAAGGACGCCCGTGGCCGGGTGATCTACGTCGGCAAGGCGAAGAACCTGCGCGCCCGGCTCTCGTCGTACTTCCAGGACGTCGCCAACCTGCACCCGCGCACCGCGACGATGGTGACCACCGCGGCGGGCGTCGAGTGGACGGTCGTCGGCACCGAGGTCGAGGCGCTTCAGCTGGAGTACTCCTGGATCAAGGAGTTCGACCCGCGGTTCAACGTGAAGTACCGCGACGACAAGTCGTACCCGTGGCTGGCGGTGACCGTGGGGGAGGAGTTCCCTCGGGTGATGGTGGGGCGTGGCGCCAAGAAGAAGGGGGTCCGCTACTTCGGCCCCTACTCCCACGCGTGGGCGATCCGCGACACCGTCGACCAGCTGCTGCGGGTCTTCCCGATGCGCTCGTGCTCCAACGGCGTCTTCAAGCGCTCCGCGCAGGTCGGCCGCCCCTGCCTGCTCGGCTACATCGACAAGTGCGCCGCGCCGTGCGTCGGCCACGTCAGCGCGGAGGAGCACCGCGCGATCGTCGACGACTTCTGCGACTTCATGGCAGGCCAGACCGGCGGCTTCGTCCGGCGGATCGAGAAGGAGATGTACGCCGCCAGCGACGCCCTCGACTTCGAGAAGGCCGCCCGGCTCCGCGACGACCTGGGAGCCCTCAACCGGGCGCTGGAGAAGCAGGCGGTCGTCCTGGGCGATGGCACCGACGCCGACGTGGTCGCGTTCGAGGACGACCCGCTCGAGGTGGCCGTCCAGATCTTCCACGTCCGGGGCGGCCGGGTCCGCGGCCAGCGGGGCTGGGTCGCGGAGAAGACCGAGGACACCGACCTCGGCGGGCTCGTCGAGCGGTTCCTGCTCCAGCTCTACGCCGGCGAGTCGGGTGACGCCGTGCCCCGGGAGATCCTGGTGCCCGAGCTCCCGGAGCCCGACGACACCGAGGCGCTCGAGCAGCTCCTCACCGAGCTCCGCGGCAGCCGGGTCCGGCTACGAGTGCCGCAGCGCGGCGACAAGCGGGCGCTGATGGAGACCGTCCAGCGCAACGCCAAGCAGGCGATGGCGTTGCACAAGACCCGCCGCGCCTCCGACCTGACCACCCGCAACCAGGCCCTCGAGGCGATCCAGCAGGCGCTCGGCCTCCCCGAGGCGCCGCTGCGCATCGAGTGCTACGACATCTCCAACCTGCAGGGCACCGAGATCGTCGGGTCGATGGTCGTCTTCGAGGACGGGCTGGCCCGCAAGTCGGAGTACCGCCGCTTCGTCGTGCGGTCGCTCGAGGGGCAGAACGACGTCGGCGCGATGCACGAGGTGATCACCCGCCGGTTCCGCCGGCTGCTCGACGAGCGGGTCGAGCACCCCGACCTCGGCGTCACGGGCGACGGCACCACCGGGGCGGGCGAGGCGCCCGCCGAGGACACCGCCGGGCCGTTGCTCGTCGACCCCGACACCGGACGGGCGCGGAAGTTCTCCTACGCCCCGGGGCTGGTCGTGGTCGACGGCGGCCCGCCGCAGGTGGCGGCGGCCCAGCGGGCCCTCGACGAGCTCGGCATCGACGACGTCCCGGTGTGCGGGCTGGCCAAGCGGCTCGAGGAGATCTGGCTCCCGGGCCAGGAGGACCCGGTGATCCTGCCGCGGACCAGCGAGGCACTCTTCCTGCTGCAGCGGCTCCGCGACGAGGCGCACCGGTTCGCGATCACCCACCACCGGTCCCGGCGGTCGAAGAGCATGGTGGAGAGCGTCCTCGACGACGTCCCCGGGCTCGGCGAGGTGCGCCGCAAGGCGCTGCTCAAGAGGTTCGGGTCGCTGAAGAAGGTGCGGGCGGCCGGCGTCGACGAGATCGCGGCGGTGCCCGGCATCGGTCCCGGGACCGCGCAGGCGATCGTGGACGCGCTGGCGAAGCACGGCGCCAAGGGGCCGGCGAGTGTCAACATGGCCACCGGCGAGATCGAGGAGTAGACGATGGCGCAGGTCGTGGAGGAGGAGCGCGAGCTCGAGCACGGGGACCTCGTGGTGGTCACGGGGATGACCGGCGCCGGCCGGAGCACGGCGGCCAAGGAGCTCGAGGACCTCGGCTACTTCGTCGTCGACAACCTGCCGCCCGCGCTGGTCCGCGACGTCGTCCGGATGGTCGACGAGTCGCACGGCCCCGACCAGTCGATCGCGGTGGTCGTCGACGTACGGTCCGGCTCCTTCTTCGAGTCGCTCCGGGAGGTGCTCGCCGAGGGGGTGACCCACCGGCGCACCACGCTGCTCTTCCTGGAGGCCGACGACGACGTCCTGGTCCGCCGCCAGGAGGCCGCGCGACGTCCCCACCCGCTCCAGGCCGGGGGCCGGCTGCTCGACGGGCTCGCACAGGAGCGCAAGGTGATGTCCGACCTCCGTGGCCACGCCGACCTGGTCATCGACACCAGCGACCTCAACGTCCACCAGCTCACCGCCCGCATCGCCCGCGCCTTCGGCACCGAGGAGCGGCTCGCGCTCAAGGTCACCGTGGTGAGCTTCGGGTTCAAGTACGGCATCCCGGTCGACGCCGACTACGTCGCCGACATGAGGTTCCTGCCCAACCCGCACTGGGTGCCGGAGCTCCGCCCGCGCACCGGCCGCGAGCGCGACGTCTCCGACTACGTGATGTCACAGGCGGGGGCCGCTGAGTTCCTCGAGCGGTTCGTCCCGCTGGTGGTCGACGTCGGACGGGGTTACCTCCGCGAGGGCAAGCGGTTCATGACGGTCGCCGTGGGGTGCACCGGCGGCAAGCACCGGAGCGTCGCGATGGCGGAGGAGATCTGCCTCCGCCTCTCTGACCACGGACTCGACGCGAAGGCGACCCACCGTGACCTCGGACGTGAGTGAGCCGCCCGGACCGCTGTCCGCGCGAAAGGTGGTCGCCCTCGGCGGCGGCCACGGGCTCTCCGCCACGCTGTCCGCGATGCGCCGGGTCGTCGACGACCTGACCGCGGTGGTCACCGTCGCGGACAACGGCGGTTCGTCGGGGCGGCTGCGCCAGGAGTTCGGCTGCCTCCCGCCGGGCGACCTCCGGCAGGCGCTCGCCGCGCTGTGCGGCGACGAGGACTGGGGACGGACCTGGGCCAGCGTCCTCCAGCACCGCTTCGCCACCCGCGGCGACCTCGACCAGCACGCCCTCGGCAACCTCCTCATCGTCGCCCTCTGGGAGCTGCTCGGTGACCACGTCGACGGGTTGGACTGGGTCGCCCGCCTCCTCGGCGCGCACGGCCGGGTGCTGCCCATGGCGCAGGTGCCGCTCGACATCGTCGCGACCGTCGAGGGCGCGGACCCCACGCTGCCGGGCCGGCTGTCGGAGGTCCGCGGGCAGGTCGAGGTGGCGACCACGCCCGGCGCCGTCTCCGAGGTGATGCTCGACCCGCCCGACCCGCCGGCCTGCCCGGAGGCGGTGAAAGCCGTGGGGGAGGCCGACTGGGTCGTGCTCGGCCCGGGCTCCTGGTTCACCAGCGTCATCCCGCACCTGCTGATCCCGGAGCTCCGCCGGGCGCTCGAGTCCTCCCCGGCCCGGCGGCTGGTGGTGCTCAACCTCGCTCCTCAAGCCGGGGAGACCGAGGGGTTCTCGCCCGAGGCACACCTCGAGGTGCTCGCGGACCACGCTCCCGACCTGCGGCTCGACGTGGTCCTGGCGGACCGGGGGTGCGTCCCCGACGAGGCGGTGCTGCGCCGTACGGCCGGTCAGCTGGGGGCCCGGCTGGAACTCGCCGACGTGGCTCTCGGGGACGGCTCGGCCCGTCACGACCACGCCAAGCTGGCAGCCGCCTTTTCCCGTGTCCTGCAAGGGACGTAGGGTGGCCGGACCCTTTGACTGCTGCCCCCGCCCGTACGCCTCTCACCCCCTCCGGCGCGCGGTGCGCGCGGGCACAGGGGCAAGCGATGCGGGAGGCGCGGCAGTGACAGGATCGGACGCATGGCGATGACGGCACAGGTGAAGGCAGAACTCGCCAGCATCCCGGTCACGAAGACCTGCTGCCGCAAGGCCGAGGTCTCCTCGATGCTCCGGTTCGCCGGAGGGCTGCACATCGTCAGCGGCCAGATCGTCGTGGAGGCCGAGCTCGACACCGGCGCCGCCGCGCGCAGGCTGCGCCGGGACATCGCGGAGATCTACGGCCACGGCTCCGACGTGGTCATGGTCGCCGGGCACGGCATCCGCAAGAACAGCCGCTACGTCGTGCGGGTGGTCAAGGAGGGCGAGGCGCTGGCCCGTCAGACCGGCCTCCTCGACGGCCGCGGCCGACCCGTCCGGGGGCTGCCGCCGCAGGTCGTCTCCGGCGGCAACTGCGACGCGGTCGCCGCTTGGCGGGGCGCCTTCCTCGCCCACGGTTCGCTGACCGAGCCCGGCCGCTCCTCGGCCCTCGAGGTGACCTGCCCGGGGCCCGAGGCCGCGCTGGCGCTGGTCGGCGCCGCCCGCCGGCTCGGGATCAGCGCCAAGGCCCGCGAGGTCCGCGGGGTCGACCGCGTCGTGATCCGCGACGGGGACGCGATCGGCGAGCTGCTCACCCGGCTCGGCGCCCACGAGTCGTTGATGGCGTGGGAAGAGCGCCGGATGCGTCGCGAGGTGCGGGCCACCGCCAACCGGCTCGCGAACTTCGACGACGCGAACCTCCGCCGCTCCGCGCGTGCGGCGGTCGCCGCCGGGGCGCGCGTCGAGCGGGCCTTGGAGATCCTCGGCGACGAGGTGCCCGACCACCTCAAGCTCGCCGGGTCGCTGCGGCTCGAGCACAAGCAGGCTTCGCTCGAGGAGCTCGGCCAGCTCCACGACCCGGTCCTGACCAAGGACGCGATCGCCGGGCGGATCCGACGGCTCCTCGCGATGGCCGACAAGCGCGCCCAGGAGCTCGGCATCCCGGACACCGAGGCCAGCCTCACCCCGGACATGCTTGCCGAGTGAGACCGCTCGACCCGACGGGGGTAGGGTCGGAGCTGCCCGGCCGGCCCGGGACCGACCAGGAACTCACCTCCGGAGGAGACCCGTCTTGACCGTTCGCGTAGGCATCAACGGATTCGGCCGGATCGGCCGCAACTTCTTCCGCGCAGCCCTTGCCGCCGGCTCCGACATCGAGATCGTGGCGGTGAACGACCTCACCGACAACAAGACCCTCGCGACGCTGACGAAGTACGACTCCACGCTCGGTCGGCTGGCCCAGGAGGTCTCGTCCACCGACACCGAGATCACCGTGGGGGACAAGTCCTTCAAGGCGTTCGCCGAGCGCGACCCCGGTGCGCTGCCCTGGGGTGACCTCGGCGCCGACGTCGTCATCGAGTCGACCGGCTTCTTCACCGACGCTGAGAAGGCGAAGGCCCACCTCGCCGGTGGCGCGAAGAAGGTGATCATCTCCGCGCCGGCGAAGAACGAGGACGTCACCGTCGTGGTCGGCGTCAACGACGGCGACTACGACCCCGCCAGCCACAACATCATCTCGAACGCCTCCTGCACCACGAACTGCCTGGCGCCGATGGCCAAGGCCCTCAACGACGGGCTGGGCATCGAGCAGGGGCTGATGACGACGATCCACGCCTACACCGGCGACCAGAACCTGCTCGACGCCCCGCACAAGGACCTGCGTCGCGCGCGGGCGGCCGCGATCAACATCGTGCCGACCTCCACCGGCGCCGCGAAGGCCATCGGGCTCGTGCTGCCCCAGCTCAAGGGCAAGCTCGACGGCTACGCCCTCCGGGTGCCGACCCCGACCGGCTCGGCCACCGACCTCACCTTCACCGCCGCCCGGGAGACCAGCGTGGAGGAGGTCAACGAGATCGTCCGCGCCGCGGCCGACGGCAAGATCCTGCGCTACAGCGAGGACCCGATCGTCTCCACCGACATCACCACCGACCCGGCGTCCTGCATCTTCGACGCCCCGCTGACCAAGGTCATCGGCAACCAGGTCAAGGTCGTCGGCTGGTACGACAACGAGTGGGGCTACTCCAACCGGCTCGTGGACCTCGTCGAGCTCGTCGGCGGCTCCCTCTGACGCGGACGGGGACGCGACCGTGGTGACGATCGACGACCTCGGCGACCTCCGCGGCAAGCGGGTGCTCGTCCGCTCCGACCTCAACGTGCCGCTCGACGGCAGCACGATCACCGACGACGGGCGGATCCGGGCGAGCCTGCCGACGATCCGGCAGCTCCGCGACCAGGGCGCCCGGGTCGTCGTGACGGCGCACCTCGGGCGGCCCAAGGGGGCGCCGGACCCGAAGTACTCCCTCGCCCCGGTGGCCGAGCGGCTCGGCGAGCTCCTCGAGGACGCGGTGCTCTTCGCCTCCGACACGGTGGGCGAGAGCGCCCGGTCCACGGTGGACGCGCTCGCCGACGGCCAGGTGGCGGTGCTGGAGAACGTCCGGTTCAACGCCGGGGAGACCAGCAAGGACGACGCCGAGCGCCAGGCCTTCGCCGAACAGCTCGCCGCCCTCGCCGACGTCTTCGTGAGCGACGGCTTCGGCGTCGTGCACCGCAAGCAGGCGAGCGTGTACGACGTGGCGAAGCTGCTCCCGCACGCCATGGGCGGGCTGGTGGCGAGCGAGATCGAGGTGCTCCGGCGGCTGACCGAGGAGCCGGAGCGCCCCTACGTCGTCGTCCTCGGCGGCTCGAAGGTCTCCGACAAGCTCGGCGTCATCGACAACCTGCTCGGCAAGGCCGACCGGCTGCTGATCGGCGGGGGCATGGTGTTCACCTTCCTCAAGGCCCAGGGCCACGAGGTCGGCAGGAGCCTCCTCGAGGAGGACCAGCTCGACACCTGTCGCGAGTACCTCCAGCGGGCGGCGGACACCGGCGTGGAGATCGTCCTCCCCACCGACGTGGTCGTCGCGCCGGAGCTCTCCGCGGACGCGCAGCCGACCGTCGTACCCGTGGCGGAGATGCCGGCCGACCAGCTCGGGCTCGACATCGGCCCCGACTCGGCGAAAGCGTTCGCGGCGAAGGTCGCCGACGCCCGCACCGTCTTCTGGAACGGCCCGATGGGCGTCTTCGAGATCGACGCCTTCGCCGCGGGGACCCGCGCGGTCGCCCAGGCGCTGACCGAGGTCGACGGGCTCTCGGTGGTCGGCGGCGGTGACTCCGCGGCCGCCGTCCGGCAGCTCGGCTTCGACGAGGCGGCGTTCGGCCACATCTCCACCGGCGGCGGTGCCAGCCTCGAGTACCTCGAGGGACGCGCCCTGCCCGGCATTGACGTCCTCACCGACTGACCGACCCCAAGGAGACCCTTCGATGGCGTCCTCGCGCCTGCCCCTGATGGCCGGCAACTGGAAGATGAACCTCAACCACCAGGAAGCGGTCGTCCTGGTGCAGAAGCTGGCCGCCGCGCTTGCCGACAAGAAGCACGACTTCGGCAAGGCGGAGGTCGTGGTGCTGCCCCCGTTCACCGACCTGCGCACGGTGCAGACCTGCGTCGACGGCGACAAGCTCCCGATCAAGTACGGCGCCCAGGACGTCTCCGCCCAGGAGAGCGGCGCCTACACCGGCGAGGTCGCGGCGTCGATGCTCGCCAAGCTCGGCTGCTCCTACGTCGTGGTCGGCCACTCCGAGCGGCGCCAGTACCACGCCGAGACCGACGAGGTCGTGAACGCGAAGGCCAAGAAGGCGATCGAGCACGGCATGACGCCGATCGTCTGCGTCGGCGAAGGGCTCGAGGTCCGCAAGGAGGGGCGTCAGGTCGAGCACACCCTCGCCCAGGTCGAGGGGTCGCTCGCCGGGCTCACCGCCGAGCAGGTGGCGTCGCTGGTCGTCGCCTACGAGCCGGTGTGGGCGATCGGCACCGGCGAGGTGGCGACCCCCGACGACGCCCAGGAGGTCTGCGCCGCGATCCGCGGGAAGGTCGCCGAGGACTGGGGCCAGGAGGCCGCGGACGCCGTCCGGATCCAGTACGGCGGGTCGGTCAAGGCGGCCAACGTCGCCGGCATCATGGCGAAGGCCGACGTCGACGGCTGTTTGGTGGGGGGTGCCAGCCTGGACTACGAGGAGTTCGGTGGCATCTGCCGCTTCTACGACATGCCGACCCTCTGACCGTTCTGCATCCCGTCACGCCCGAGGCGTGGGTTAGGCTCTGACACCGTGATCATCACCCTCACCGTGCTGCTCGTGCTCACGAGCTTGCTGCTGACCCTGCTCGTCCTGCTCCACAAGGGGCGCGGCGGCGGGCTCTCCGACATGTTCGGCGGCGGCATGTCGAGCGGGCTCGGCGGCTCGTCGGTGGCGGAGCGCAACCTCGACCGGATCACCATCGGTGCCGGCGTCATCTGGTTCGCGTGCGTGGTGGCTCTCGGGCTGTTGTTGAAGATCGAGCACGGCGGCTGAGCCGGCTCGACACACCCTTGTTCAGAGGAGAGCAGAGTGGCAGCTGGCGGCGGGAGCGCGATCCGGGGGAGCCGGGTCGGAGCAGGACCGATGGGAGAGGCCGAGCGGGGTGAGGCCGCTCCACGCCAGCGCGTGGTGTACTTCTGCGCCCACCGGCACCAGTCCGAGATCGCCTTCGCGATGGACGCGGTGGTGCCGGACTCCTGGGACTGCCCGCGGTGCGGGCTGCCGGCCAGCCTCGACTCGGAGAACCCGCCTCCGCCCCCGAAGATCGAGCCCTACAAGACGCACCTCGCCTACGTGAAGGAGCGGCGCAGCGACGCGGAGGCCGCCGAGATCCTCGACGAGGCGCTCAAGACGCTGCGTGACCGGCGCAAGCGCGGCGAGATCATCTTCTGACCCTCCATCTCCCACCGGCCCAAAAACCCATGGTGCCCTAGGAAACTGGTGCTCCCCACAGGTCGTGGTCGATGGGGAGCACCAGAGTCCCATGGCACCATGGGAATCCGCGGCGAGGCTCAGCCGCCGAGCAGCCCGCCGAGGCCGCCGGACTTCTGCTGCTGGCCCTGCTGCTGGTGGCCGCCGTCGACCACCGACTCGCTGGGCTGGACGAGCACGTAGCCCTGGCCGCCGAACGCCATCTGCAGGAGCTCGCCGGTGCCACCGCGCACCAGGGACTTGATGCCGCCGGTGTCGACGCGGATGTCCATCGAGACGCCCGCGGTCCACATGACGACCGCCTCCGCGTCGGCGAAGGTCGGCGCGCTGGCCACGTCGAGCGCGACCGGGTCGCCCTTGGTCGTGAGCGCGACGTAACCGGTGCCGCGCAGTGCCACGTTGTAGAGCCCGCCGGTCATCGCCGCACCACGGGCCTGGACCCGGTGGATGTCCCACTCGATCGAGGAGGAGAACGCGAGGATGTTGTTGCCGTTGACCGAGATCGCGTCGTTCTCCAGGTAGATCACCTGGACCTCCGAGGCGAGGTCGGCGACGAACAGCTCACCCTGGCCGGTGCACTGCATCATGTCGACGCCCTCACCGGTCATCTGCTGCTTGAGCCACTTGCCGACGCCGCCGGAGCCCTTGTTCTCGAAGCGCACGTCGCCCTGGTAGGCGACCATCGAGCCGGTCTTCGCCCAGACCGGGCCGTAGCCCATCTGGATCTTCAGCATCTTCTTGTTCTGCAACGAGAACGGGTCCTGGGACGCGTTCTCCTTGTAGTCGCTGAACAACGAACCGTGGATGGCCATGGTCACCTTTTCTGTGGTCGTGTTGCCGTGGATCGTCCTGCCGTTCGGAAAGGAGCCCGCACATCGTGCCGTGATACGTTCCGCCGCAACAGCGGCCGAAGGGCCCGCGTTCGAGGAGGGTTCATGGGGTTCCTGGACAAGGCCAAGCAGGCTGCGAACGACCTGGCTGCCAAGGCGGACACCGCGCTCGCCGGCTCCGGGATGGGCGGTTCCGGGCTCAGCGCCGGCCCGTCGCCGGAGCGGTGCTTCCGCGACCTGGGGGTGCTGGCCTACCTCGAGGCGACCGGCCGCCAGGCCGACCCCGCCGAGCGTGAGCGGCTCCTCGGCGCGCTGCGCGAGGCCGAGTCGCGCGGGCCGCTGAACCTCCACCTCCAGACCGCCGCGCCCGCCCCGGGCACCGTCCCGCCGCCTCCGGGTGCCGCGGCCCAGGGCGCGCCCCCGCCCCCGCCCGGCGCTGCCGCGACGCCGCCGCCCCCGTCGCCGGGTGCGGTGATGCCCGCCCCGCCGGCCTCCGCACCGGTTCCCGAGGCCCCGGTCCAGCCGACGGCGCCGCCGCCCCCGCCGCCGTCCTGGGCTGCCGGCGACCAGGGCTGACGCTCAGCGCAGGAGCCTCGCGGCCGCCTCGTCGACGAACCAGGTCGTGGACTCGAGCCCTCGCGGGCCCGCGGACGGCGTCGTGTCGACCGGGGCACCGCCGACGGAGCGGGCTACGGCCTCGGCCTTGCCCTCGCCGGCGACCACGAACAGCACGTGCCGTGCCCGCCCGAGCGCCGTCATCCCCAGCGAGATGCGGGTCGGCGGCGGCTTGGGGGAGTCGGTGACGGGCAGGACGTACGCCGGGGAGTGAACCTCGGGACGGCCCGGGAAGAGCGACGCGCAGTGGCCGTCCGGGCCGATCCCGAGCATCAGCACCTCGAACCACGGCTCGTCGTCCGCCAGCGCGTCGACGACCGCCCGCAGCTCGGCGTCGTACGACGCGGCCGCCGCGGTCACGTCGGGGTGGCCGGCGTCGGAGGCCGGCATCTCGTGGACCTTCTCCGGGGGCAGCGGCACCCGGGAGAGCAGGTCCTGGCGGGCCTGCCCGGCGTTGCGCTCCTCGTCCGCTGCGGGGACGTAACGGTCGTCGCCCCACCAGAGCTCGACCCGGTTCCAGTCGACCGGCTCCTCGGCGAGCAGCGGGTGGACGGTGCGAGTGAGGGTGCCGCCGGTGAGGACCAGCCCGGCCGGGCGACCGGCGGGGGCGGCGGCGAGGAGCCTGGTCACCTCGGGCACGACCAGCCGGGCGACCTCCGCGTCGTCGGCGCCCCGCACGACCCGCTCGGTCATCCCGCGCCCTGGCTCCGCGCGGCGTCGCGGCGGAGCCGGCGCACGGTCGCGGCGTACACGTCGTCGGGGTCGAGCCGGCGCAGCTCCTCGGTGAGCAGCTCGACGATCCCGCGGCGCCGGAGCGCCACCGGACGGTCGGGCTGGCCGGGCACCGACAGGGTCGCGAGCCGACCGTCCTTGCGGCTGACCCGGATGTCGCCGGACCGCGTGGTGAGCACGACCTCGGTGATGCCGGGGCCGCGCGAACGCTTCCGGGTGACGGGTGCCTTGAGCCGGTCGGTGAGCCAGGCCCCGAGGAGGTCGGCGCTGGGGCTGACGTGCTCCGCGCTGACGCTGATCGCCCTGACCTTCTCCTCGACGTCGTCCATCGCCGTGGCGAGCAGCGCCCGCCAGGGGGTGATCCGCGTCCAGGCCAGGTCGGTGTTGCCGGGGGCGTAGCTGTGGCACTGGGTCAGCAACGCCTTCGACCTGGCCCGGGGAGCCTGCGCGGCGTCGGTGATCCGCCGGGAGCCCAGCCGACCCAGCGGGTCCGACGCCGGGTCCTCGGGGGCCGCCGTGGGCCACCAGACGACCACGGGAGAGTCGGGGAGCAGCAGCGGGAGGACCACCGACTCGGGGTGCTCGACGACCTCGCCGGTCAGCCGCATCAGCGCTCGCTCGCCAGTGGTGCCGGACCCGGCCTTGATGTCGGCGTCGATGCGGGACGGGCCCCGCTTCGAGCCCAGGATGACGCCCAGCCGGCGGGACGGGTGCTCCTTCGAGGCGTCGCGGGCGGCGTGCAGGGCGTCCTCGGCGACGTCCTCGGGGACGACGATCACCATCGTCATCACCATGTCCATCGCCGGGCTCCCGGCGGCGCGGCGCGCGTCGACGAAGGCAGCAGCCACCGCCGCGGCGTCGGTGTCCTCGAGGATGCTCATCTCAGGGTCGCCTCCAGGCGCGGCCGTCGCGGGCCAGCATCGCGTCGGACGACGCCGGTCCCCAGGTGCCGGCCGGGTAGAGCTCGGGCTTCCCGCGCTCCGCCCAGTGCTCCATGACCGGATCGAGGATCCGCCAGGACTGCTCGACCTCCTCGTGGCGCGGGAACAGCGGCGGCTCGCCGAGCAAGACGTCGAGGATCAGCCGTTCATACGCCTCGGGGGAGGCCTCGGTGAAGCTTCCGCCGTACGCGAAGTCCATGTTGACGTCGCGGATCTCCATGTGGGTGCCGGGGACCTTCGAGCCGAAGCGGAGCGTGACGCCCTCGTCGGGCTGCACGCGCACGACGAGCGCGTTCGCACCGAGCGTCTCGGTGGCCTCCCGCCGGAACGGCAGGTGCGGGGCGCGCTTGAACTGGATCGCCACCTCGGTGACCCTCCGGCCGAGCCGCTTGCCGGTGCGGAGGTAGAACGGCACGCCGGACCAGCGGCGGTTGTCCACCTCCAGCCGGAGAGCGGCGTACGTCTCGGTGCGGGAGTCCGCGGGGATGTCCGGCTCCTCGTGGTAGCCGGGCACCTTGACCCCGCCGGCCCACCCGGCGGCGTACTGCCCGCGCGCGGTCGCGCGGTCGAGCCGCCGGGGGAGCGTCACCGACTCCAGCACCTTGAGCTTCTCGATGCGCAGCGAGCGGGCGTCGAAGGAGGTGGGCTCCTCCATCGCGGTGAGGGCGAGGAGCTGGAGGAGGTGGTTTTGGATGACGTCGCGCGCCGCACCGATCCCGTCGTAGTAGCCGGCGCGTCCGCCGATGCCGATGTCCTCGGCCATCGTGATCTGCACGTGGTCGACGTAGTTGGAGTTCCAGAGCGGCTCGAACATCATGTTGGCGAACCGCATCGCCAGGATGTTCTGGACGGTCTCCTTGCCCAGGTAGTGGTCGATGCGGAACACCGACTCGGCGGGGAAGACCTCGCTGAGCACGTCGTTGAGCTCGCGCGCCGACGCGAGGTCGTGGCCGAACGGCTTCTCGATGACGACCCGGCGCCAGGTGCCCGGCCGCTCCTCGGCGAGGCCGTGCTTCTTGAGCTTGCCGATGACGTCGCCGAAGAAGCGGGGCGGGATCGAGAGGTAGAACGCGTGGTTGCCCCGGGTGCCGCGCAGCTCGTCGAGCTCGTGGATCGTCTGACGGAGCCGGTCGAACGCCTCGTCGTCGTCGAAGTTGCCGGGGACGAAGCGCACCCCCTCGGCGAGCTGGTCCCACACCTCCTCGCGGAACTCCGTGCGGGCGTGCTCCTTGACGGCGTCGTGGACGACCTGGGCGAAGTCCTGGTCCTCCCAGTCGCGGCGCGCGAACCCGACGAGCGAGAAGCCGGGCGGGAGCAGCCCCCGGTTGGCCAGGTCGTAGACCGCCGGCATCAGCTTCTTGCGCGCGAGGTCACCGGTGACCCCGAAGATCACCATGCCGCAGGGTCCCGCGACCGCCGGGAGCCGGCGGTCGTTGGGGTCCCGCAGCGGGTTGCGGCTCACGAGCCGGCCGGTCCGGGTCCCCCGAGCGCCTCGAGGAGCCGCTCCAGTCCGCTGCGCTGATCGGTCAGGTGGAGTCGGAGCACCGGCCGTCCCCGGTCGGCGAGCACCTGCGCGTCACCGGCGGCCTGCGCGGCGACGAGCGTCGCGAAGCCGAAGTCTCGACCCGGGATGTCGAGGTCCTCCGCCGGCTCGGCGGTCACCTGGAGGTAGACCCCGACTGGGGGACCGCCCTTGTGGAACTGGCCTGTCGAGTGGAGGAACCGCGGCCCCCAGCCGAAGGTCACCGGCCGCCGCGACCAGCGCGCGAGCGACTCGCGGACCTCCTCGAGGCGGGCGTGCTCGGTCCGGTCGAGGTACGCCATCACCGCGAGGTAGCCGCGCTCCTCGTCGACCTGGCCGAGCAGCCGGTCGACCGCCTTGGCCACCGTGGTGGCGCCGTCGCCGAGCCATGCGTCGTCACCGACCGTGCTGATCAGCACCGGGCCGTCGGCCGTGCCGGCCGCGCCGCCCTCGGGCGGGGACTCCAGCAGCGCCCGGGCGGCCTTTTTGGCGCTCTCCACGTCGGGCTGGTCGAAGGGGTTGATCCCGAGCAGCCGGCCGGCCACCGCGGTCGCGACCTCCCAGAGCAGGAGCTGGGCACCGAGGCTCCCGGCGACCTGCACGGCCGAGTCGCCCGCGGGGTCCGAGGACGCGTCGGCGACGTCCCCGACGAGCCGGACCACCGTGGCGTCGGCCGGGGGAGCGGTGACCTCCGGGGAGCCGGTGCCGCCGACCACCACGGGGAGGAGCCCGGTGCCGAGCTTCCCGGTGCTCTCGGCGATCAGCTGCTCGGCCCAGGCGGCGAAGCCGCCCAGCCCGGAGCCGTCGTCGACGAAGACGAGCTTGTCGCGGAGCGGGTCGGTGCCCCCGAGCGCGGCGCCGAGCCGGAGCCCGGGGTTGCCGTCGTCGTCGGCGGCAAGCAGGTCGGCCACCGACTCCGCCTCGTCGAGCAGCGCCTCCACGTCGGCGCCTGCCAACCCGCTCGGGACGAGGCCGAACGCGGTCAGCGCAGAGAAGCGTCCGCCGACCGAGGGGTCGGCGTTGACCACGCGGAACCCGGCGGCACGCGAGGCGTCGTCCAACGGGCTGCCGGGGTCGGTGACCACGACGATCCGGCCGGCGGCGTCGATCCCGGCCTCCCGGAAGGCCGCCTCGAACGCGCGGCGCTGGGAGTCGGTCTCCACCGTCGAGCCCGACTTGGAGCTGACCACCACGACGGTGCGCTCCAGGTCGGTGCCGACCGCGTCGCGGACCTGGTCGGGGTTGCTGGAGTCCAGCACCACGAGCGGCACGTCCGCGGTCGCGCAGATCACCTCGGGGGCGAGCGACGAGCCGCCCATGCCGCAGAGCACGACGCGGTCGAGCCCCTGCCCGGCCAGCTCGTCGCGGAGCGCGGCGATCTCGCCCACCAGCGGGCGGGAGCTGCGGTGCAGCCCGACCCAGCCCAGCCGCTTCGAGGCCTCGTCCTCGGCGTCCGGGCCCCAGAGAGTGGCGTCGCCGGCGAACAAACGGCTCGCGAACGAGCCCTCCACGAGCTCCGTCACGTGACGCGCGACCGCGTCGGCGGCAGCCCCGGTGGCGACCACCTCGAGGCTGCTCGTCACAGGGCGCCCTTCTCCGCGCTGGCCTTCATCTGCCCCTCGACGGTCTCGACCAGCTCGTTCCAGCTGGCCGCGAACTTGTCCACGCCCTCCTGCTCGAGGGTCTCGATGACGTCGTCGTACTCGATGCCGAGCCGTTCGAGCGCGGCCATCACCTCGCGGGCGTCGTCGTACTCGCCCCGGACCCGGTCGCCCTCGACCTCGCCGTGGTCGGCGAAGGCCTCCATCGTCTTCTCCGGCATGGTGTTGACCGTGCCGGCGGTGACGAGGTCGGTGACGTAGAGGGTGTCGGAGTAGTCGGGATTCTTGACACCGGTCGAGGCCCAGAGCGGTCGCTGCGGGTTGGCCCCGGCCTCGGCCAGCGCGGCGAACCGCTCGCTGCCGAAGACCTGCTCGTACTTCTCGAAGGCGAGCCGGGCGTTCGCCACCGCCGCCTTGCCGCGGAGGGCGAGCGCCTCGTCGGTGCCGATCTTCTCGAGCCGCTTGTCCACCTCGGTGTCGACGCGGGAGACGAAGAAGGAGGCGACCGAGTGGACCGTGGAGAGGTCGACGCCGGTGTTCTTGGCGTTCTCCAGGCCGGCGAGGTAGGCCTCCATGACCTGCTCGTAGCGGGCGAGCCCGAAGATCAGCGTGACGTTGACGCTGATCCCGTCGCCGATCGCCTCGGTGATCGCCGGCAGCCCCTCGTTGGTCGCCGGGATCTTGACCATGAGGTTGGGGCGGTCGACCTTGCGCCAGAGGGTGCGGGCCGCCTCGATGGTTCCCTCGGTGTCGAAGGCCAGCGCCGGCGCGACCTCGATCGACACCCGGCCGTCGGTGCCCCCGGACTTCTCGAAGACCTCCTCGAGCACGTCGCAGGCGTTGCGCACGTCGTCGGTGGTCAGCTCGGTGATGACGTCCTCGACGCCCGCGCCGCCTCGGGTGAGCCCGCCGACCTGGTCGTCGTAGCGCTCACCCTTCGCCAGGGCGGAGGCGAAGATCGTCGGGTTGGTGGTCACCCCGACGACGTGCCGGTCCGAGACCAGGCCGGCGAGGTTCCCGGTCTCGATGCGCTCCCGTGAGAGGTCGTCGAGCCAGATCGAGACGCCGGCGGCGGACAGCTCCGCGAGTCGGTCCCTGGCGCCGTTCGTGGCTGCTTCGGTCATGTTCCCCTCCGTGGTGCTGTGGTCGGACCGTGCCCGGAGGCACCCGGGACAAACGGTCGGAAACGGTGCGGTGGTGGTCTGCGGGTCTCCTCCTCAGGCGCCCGCGGCGCGGATGCTGTCCTCGGCCGCACTGACGACCGTGGCGGCGGTGAAGCCGAACTTCTCGAACAGCTCGGTGTACTGGGCGCTGGCGCCGTAGTGCTCCAGCGAGACGGTGCGGCCGGCGTCGCCGACGACGTCGCGCCACCCCTGGGCGACGGCGGCCTCGACGGAGACGCGCGCCCTGACCTGCGGCGGGAGGACGCTGTCGCGGTAGGACTGGTCCTGGGCGTCGAACCACTCCCGGCACGGCATCGAGACGACCCGGGCGGCGATGCCCTTCGCGGCCAGCTGCTCACGGGCCTCGACGGCGATCTGGACCTCGGAGCCGGTGGCGACGAGGACGACGTCGGGGGTGCCCTCGGTGTCGAGCAGCACGTAGGCGCCCCGGGCGACCCCGGAGGCGTCGGCCCAGTGCTGGCCGTCGACGTCGCCGCGCGGGAACGTCGGCAGGTTCTGCCGGCTCAGGCACAGCGCGTGGGGCCCGGTGGGGTTCTCGAGAACGGTGGCCCAGGCGGCGACGGTCTCGTTGGCGTCGGCCGGGCGTACGACGGACAGGCCGGGGATCGCGCGCAGGGCGGCGAGGTGCTCGACCGGCTGGTGGGTCGGGCCGTCCTCGCCGAGGCCGATCGAGTCGTGGGTCCACACGTAGGTGACCGGCAGCTGCATGATCGCCGCGAGCCGGACGGCGGGGCGCATGTAGTCGGAGAACACCAGGAAGGTCCCGCCGTACACCCGGGTGCCGCCGTGCAGGGCGATGCCGTTCATGACCGAGCCCATGGCGTGCTCGCGGATCCCGAAGTGGAGCACCCGGCCGTAGCGGTCGCCGCTGAACTCCTTCGTGGAGTGCTCGGACGGGAAGAACGACGGCTCGCCCTTGGGGGTGGTGTTGTTCGAGCCGGCGAGGTCGGCCGAGCCGCCCCACAGCTCGGGGAGCGCCGGCGCGATCTTGGTGAGCACCTCGCCGGACGCCTTGCGGGTCGCGACGCCCTTGGGGTCGGCCTCGAAGGTCGGCAGCGCGTCGCGCCAGCCGTCGGGGAGGGTACGGGTGGCGAGCCGGTCGAGGAGCGCCCTCCGCTCGGCGTTGGCCTCGGACCACCGCTCGAAGTCGCCCTGCCAGGCGTCGTGCGCGGCCTTGCCGCGCTGGACCAGCCCGCGCGTGTGGGCGATCACGTCGTCGTCGACCTGGAACTGCTGCTCGGGGTCGAACCCGAGCAGCTCCTTGGTGGCGGCCACCTCGGCCTCACCGAGCGCGGAGCCGTGGGCGGCACCGGTGTTCTGCGCGTTGGGGGCAGGCCAGGCGATGATCGTGCGGAGGTTGATGAAGCTCGGCCGGTCGGTGACCTCCTTGGCCGCCTGGATCGCGTCCCAGAGTGCCTGCACGTCCTCGGCGTACTCGGTGCCGCCGTTGGTCCAGTCGACGTCCTGCACGTGCCAGCCGTAGGCCTCGTAGCGCTTCGAGACGTCCTCGCTGAACGCGACCGCGGTGTCGTCCTCGATGCTGATCTTGTTGTCGTCGTAGATCACCACGAGGTTGCCGAGCTGCTGGTGGCCGGCGAGCGACGACGCCTCCGCCGAGACGCCCTCCTGCAGGTCGCCGTCGCTGCAGATGACGTAGACGTGGTGGTCGAAGACGCTCTCACGGTCGGGGGCGTCGGGGTCCAGGAGGCCACGCTCCCGGCGGGCCGCCATGGCCATGCCGACGGCGTTGGCGACGCCCTGGCCCAGGGGACCGGTGGTGGTCTCGACCCCCGCGGTGTGGCCGTGCTCGGGGTGGCCGGGGGTGCGGCTGCCCCAGGTGCGGAGCCGCTTGAGGTCGTCGACGTCCAACCCGAAGCCGCCCAGGTAGAGCTGGACGTAGAGGGTCAGGCTCGAGTGGCCGCACGACAGCACGAACCGGTCGCGGCCGATCCAGTCGGGGTCCGACGGGTCGTGGCGCATCACCTTCTGGAACAGCAGGTACGCCGCAGGGGCGAGGCTCATCGCCGTCCCCGGATGGCCGTTCCCCACCTTCTGCACCGAGTCCATCGCGAGGACTCGCGCGGTGTCGACCGCCTTGCGGTCCAGGTCAGTCCACTCCAGGGGTGTGCTCACGCCGTAGGGGTCCTCTCGTCGGTCGTCGTGTCGAGCCTACTTCCCGGTGGTGACCGGCGGCACGCCCGTCCGACGGGGTGCGCGGCTGCCCCGGCGGCCCACGGGGACTAGACTGCCCACCGTCGCGCCGGCCACCCTCGCGGGTGCCACCCGGGCGCGGTGGTCCCACCCCCGAGTGCTCGAGGACGTCGTGACGGCTGTCGAACCCCAGGTGAGCCTGCCTCTGCAGGCACCCTCCCGGCCTCGGCTCCGCGACGTGCTCTCCGCCTACGTCGGGCTGACCAAGCCGCGGATCATCGAGCTGCTCCTGCTCACCACCGTCCCGGTGATGTTCCTCGCCGAGCGCGGGGTGCCGGACGTCTGGCTGGTCGTCGCCACCGTCGTCGGCGGGACCTTCTCGGCCGGCAGCGCCAACGCGCTCAACTGCGTCTACGACCGCGACATCGACGAGCGGATGCGCCGCACCCGCCGCCGCGCCCTGCCGCGCCACGTCGTCACGCCACGGGCGGCGCTGGTCTTCGGCCTCGCCCTCGGGGTCGTCTCGACCGTCATGCTCGGCGTCTGGGTCAACTGGCTCTCGGCCGCGCTGGCCCTGGCCGCCAACGTCTTCTACGTCGTCGGCTACACGATCCTGCTCAAGCGGCGCACCAGCCAGAACATCGTCTGGGGCGGCGCCGCCGGTTGCTTCCCCGCCCTGATCGGTTGGACCGCGGTGACCGGCGAGCTCGCCTGGGCGCCGGTCGTGCTGTTCATGGTCGTCTTCTTCTGGACGCCCCCGCACTTCTGGGCGCTGGCGCTCCGCTACCGCGACGACTACGCCGCGGCGGACGTCCCGATGCTCCCGTCGGTGGCCCCCGCCGCGACGGTCGGCAAGCAGATCGCGGCGTACGCCTGGGTGACGGTGGCGACCTCGCTGCTGCTCTGGCCCGTCGCCGGCACCGGGTGGCTCTACCCGGTCGCCGCCGCGGTCCTGGGCGCCGCGTTCGTCGTGGAGGCCCACCTGCTCCACCGGCGCACCAAGCAGCCGGTCGCCGTGGCCGCCATGCGTCCGATGCGACTCTTCCACTGGTCGAACATGTACCTCTCGCTGCTCTTCCTCGCGGTCGCGCTGGACCCGCTGCTCACCCGCTGACCCACTCCGCCGACCCGGCGCATCCTGCCTGGCTCTGGATGCCGAACCGGCGCGTCGTCGTGCGGGGTCAGGCGGGGAGCGGAGCTGGTGTACGCCGGCGGGTGCCCAGCACCACCCAGGTCATCGCGGCGGCGAAGAGCGCGGAGCCCAGCAGGTGGAGCGCGACGAGGACGACCGGCAGGTCGGTGAAGTACTGCACGAAGCCGACGGTGCCCTGCGCCAGCTCGACGACGAGCAGCAGGGTGGCGGCGTCCCTCGCGCGCGGAGGCGCGTCGACCGCCCGCATCACGAGCACCGTCGCGATCGTGAGCCCGAGGACCAGGAAGACGAAGTCGGTGTGGAGCTGGCTCATCGCCCGCGGGTCGAGCCCGTTGCGGGGGGCGTCGACGTCGCCGGCGTGCGGGCCGCTGCCGGTCACGACGGTGCCGAGGTAGATCACGACCCAGCCGACCGCGAACAGCAGCCAGGTGAGCCACCGGACGGGCTCCGGGACGGTGGGTTCCGCAGGCCCGTCAGCCTCCCCGACGCGCTGCAGCAGCAGTACGGCGAGGCAGATCATCGCCATCGACACCACGAGGTGGAACGCGACCGTCCACGGGTTGAGGTCGGTGAGCACCGTGATGCCGCCGATTACCGCCTGGGCGGGGACGCCGAGGGCGAGCACGGCGGCCAGCCAGGTCAGCGAGCGGCGCCCGACCCTCCAGGCCACGACGAAGGTGGCGATCGCGACGGCGGCGATCAGGAACGTCACCAGCCGGTTGCCGAACTCGATGGCGGCGTGGATCGTCATCGCCCCGTGCGGGGTGAAGGACTCCTCGGTGCACCGCGGCCACGTCGGGCACCCCAGACCGCTGCCGGTGAGCCGGACGACGCCGCCGGTGACGACGATCAGCACGTTGACCACGAGGGTGGCCACCGCGAGGGGCCGGAGCCACCGCTCGGCGCGGGTCGGCTCGGGAGCCGTCTCTGCGGTCGCCGGTGGCAGGTCGTGGGTCACTCCCATGTGAACGTCCTCGCGGTGAGCAGGGTCCCGATCGCGGCCCAGGCGACGAGCACGAGGGCAGGACCGGAGGGGAAGGTGCCGTCGACCAGGGCTTCGCGGAGCCCCTCGCCGAGCGCGCCGGAGGGCAGCCAGCCGACCACGTCGGAGAACCGCCCGTAGGTCTCGGCGGGCACGAGCACGCCGCCCCCGGCGGCGAGCAGCAGGTAGACGAGGTTCGCCGCAGCCAGCGTGGCCTCCGCACGTAGCGCGCCGGCGACGAAGAGCCCCCAGGAGGCGAACGCCGCGGTGCCGAGGACGGCCACGACGAGGGCGCCGACGAGCGACCTCACCGAGAGCTCCGGGGACCAGTCGAGGAACAAGGCCGCGCCGCCCACGACCACCACCTGGAGCAGCTGGACCAGGAGCAGCGCCCCGACCTTGCCGAGGAGCAGCCCGTGACGGGGGAGCGGCGAGGAGCCGAGCCGCTTCAGCACGCCGTACCGACGCTCGAAGCCGGTCGCGATCGCGAGCGAGGTGAACGACGTGGACATCACCGCGAGGGCGACGACCCCCGGGGTGAGCTGATCGATCGGGGTGTGGGTCAGCGACAGGTCGAGGTAGCGGATCGCCGCCACGCCGCCGAAGAGCACGAGCAGGGGGATGACCAGCGCCAGCAGCAGCTGCTCGCCGTTGCGCAGCAGCAGCCGCGCCTCCATCCGGGTCTGCGCCAGCACCTGGTGGCCGAACGGCGCCGAGCCGGGGCGGGGCGCGAAGGTGCCCCCGGTCGTGGTGTCGAGGCTCACGCGGCCAGCCCTCGTCCGGTCAGCTCCAGGAAGACGTCCTCGAGGGTGCGCTGCCCGAGGCTCAGCGACTCCGGGAGGACGTCGACCTCCTCGCACCAGGCGGAGACCTTCCCGAGCGTGGTCGCGTCGGCCGGACCGGTGATCAGCATGCTGTAGGCGTTGACCTGGCTCACCTCGGTCTCCGGGCCCAGGACCCGCCGCAGCGACTCCGGGGCGTGGTCGGGGAAGGGCCGGGTGACGACGAGCTTGATCGTGCTGATCCCGGGGCCGCGGGTGAGCTCGAACGGCGACCCGCTGGCGATCATCCGGCCGTGGTCGATGATGTGGACGGTGTCGGCGAGCCGCTCGGCCTCGTCCATGTAGTGGGTGGTCAGCACGGTCGTGACCCCGTCGCCGCGCAGCTCCTCGAGGAGCGCCCAGGTGTCGCGGCGCGACTGCGGGTCCATCCCGGCGGTCGGCTCGTCGACGAAGAGCAGCTCGGGCCGCCCGACGACCGCCATCGCGAGCGACAGCCGCTGCTGCTGGCCCCCCGAGAGCCGGCGGTACGGCGTGCGCCCGCACTCGGCGAGCCCCAGCCGGTCGACCAGCATGGGCACCGGGAGCGGGTGGGCGTGGAGGGCGGCGATGTGCCGGAGCATCTCCTCGGCGCGGACCCCGGTCCAGGCGCCGCCGCTCTGCAGCATCACGCCGATTCGGGGGAGCAGGTGGCGCCGGTCGGCCTGCGGGTCGAGCCCGAGGACCCGGACGGTGCCCTGCTGGGCCTTGCGGTACCCCTCGCAGGTCTCCAGCGTGGTCGTCTTGCCGGCGCCGTTGGGGCCGAGGACTGCGGTGATCGAGCCCCGGGCGACCTCGAGGTCGAGCCCGTCGACCGCCACCTTGTCGCCGTACGCCATCCTGAGGCCGCGGATCTCGACCGCCGGAACGGTGCCCGAGGCGGCGCTCGAGGAGGATCGGGGCACGGCAGGCACCCCCTGAGTCTAGGTTCCGCCGCGTGGCCACCGCGCCGTGGCCCGGACGCCGCGAGACCGGGTTAGGGCAGCCTTATTTGAACGGCTCCGAGCATTAACGACACAATGGCGTTGTGGAAATCGACGCACTGGCTCACGTCCACGGGGAGGCGGGCACCGACGCCCCCACCCGTGAGCGGGTCGCGCGATCCATCCTGGAGCACGGTCCCAGCACGGCGGCGGACCTCGCCGAGCGGTTGGGGCTGACCCCCGCGGCGGTCCGCCGGCACCTCGACCACCTGGTCGAGACCGGGGCGGTCGAGCCCCGTGACCAGCGGCCGCGCGGCAACCGCGGTCGCGGGCGGCCGGCGAAGGCGTTCGCCCTCACCGAGGAGGGGCGCGACCAGTTCGAGCAGCACTACGACGACCTCGCGGCGCAGGCGCTGCGGTTCCTGCGCGAGACCGGGGGCGACGAGGCGGTCGCCGCCTTCGCGCGGAGCCGGCTCGAGGGGCTCGAGCAGCGGATCCTCGCGCTCCGCGAGGAGGAGCCCGATCTCACACCGTCCGAGGCCCTCGCCCGGGCGATGAACGAGGAAGGATTCGCGGCGTCGGTGCGTTCAGTACCCGTGGGGGAGCAGCTGTGCCAGCAGCACTGCCCCGTGGCGCACGTCGCTCACGAGTTCCCGCAGCTCTGCGAGGCCGAGACCGAGCTGATCTCGCGGGTCGTCGGACGCCACGTCCAGCGGCTCGCGACCATCGCGCACGGGGACGGGGTGTGCACCACGAGCATCCCCGCACCGCTGGCCGTACGACGATCCACCAGCACCACACCTGACCGAGCACGCACCACCGCAACCAACGAGAGGCGGTCCACCTGATGACCTCCACCGAAGCGCCGAACCTGATCGAGGCGATGAACCCCGAGCTCCAGGGGCTGGGGCGCTACGAGTACGGCTGGTCGGACCCGGACGTCGCGGGCGCCTCGGCGCAGCGCGGCCTCAACGAGGCCGTCGTCCGCGACATCTCGCAGCGCAAGAACGAGCCGCAGTGGATGCTCGACCTGCGGCTGAAGGGGCTCAAGCTCTTCGACCGCAAGCCGATGCCGCACTGGGGCGCGGAGCTCGACGACATCGACTTCGACAACATCAAGTACTTCGTCCGCTCCACCGAGAAGCAGGCGACGTCCTGGGACGAGCTGCCCGAGGACATCAAGAACACCTACGACAAGCTCGGCATCCCGGAGGCGGAGAAGCAGCGGCTGATCGCGGGTGTCGCGGCGCAGTACGAGTCCGAGGTCGTCTACCACAAGATCCGTGAGGACCTCGAGGAGCAGGGCGTCCTCTTCCTCGACACCGACACCGCGCTCAAGGAGCACGAGGAGCTCTTCAAGGAGTACTTCGGCACCGTGATCCCGGTGGGCGACAACAAGTTCTCCGCGCTCAACACCGCGGTGTGGTCCGGCGGCTCGTTCATCTACGTGCCGAAGGGCGTGCACGTCGAGATCCCGCTGCAGGCCTACTTCCGCATCAACACCGAGAACATGGGCCAGTTCGAGCGGACGCTGATCATCGTCGACGAGGACGCCTACGTGCACTACGTCGAGGGGTGCACCGCGCCGATCTACAAGACCGACTCGCTGCACTCCGCGGTCGTCGAGATCGTCGTGAAGAAGGGCGCGCGCTGCCGCTACACGACCATCCAGAACTGGTCGAACAACGTCTACAACCTGGTGACCAAGCGGGCCACGTGCGAGGCCGGCGCCACCATGGAGTGGGTCGACGGCAACATCGGCTCCAAGGTGACGATGAAGTACCCCGCCGTCTACCTCATGGGCGAGCACGCCCGCGGCGAGACGCTGTCGATCGCGTTCGCCGGCGAGGGGCAGCACCAGGACGCCGGCGCGAAGATGGTGCACGCGGCGCCGCACACCTCGAGCTCGATCATCAGCAAGTCGGTGGCGCGCGGCGGTGGCCGCACGTCGTACCGCGGGCTGGTGCAGGTCAACGAGGGCGCCCACCACTCGAAGTCGAACGTGCTCTGCGACGCGCTGCTCGTCGACACGATCAGCCGGTCGGACACCTACCCCTACGTCGACGTCCGCGAGGACGACGTCTCCATGGGCCACGAGGCCACGGTCTCGAAGGTGTCCGAGGACCAGCTCTTCTACCTCATGTCGCGCGGCATGGAGGAGGACGAGGCGATGGCGATGATCGTCCGCGGCTTCGTGGAGCCGATCGCCAAGGAGCTCCCGATGGAGTACGCCCTCGAGCTCAACCGCCTCATCGAGCTGCAGATGGAAGGCGCGGTCGGCTGACGCTGTCCGCTCCACCCCCTGCACGTGGTGACGTCTGCGCGAATCCAAGGAAAGAGAAGCATTTCAAGTGACTGTGACTGAGGCGCCGAACGTGGCGTCAGCCGTCGAGACCACGAAGGTGGCGTCGCACCTGCACGCCAACCCCTCGTACGACGTGGCCGACTTCCCCAAGCCCAACGGCCGTGAGGAGGTCTGGCGGTTCACCCCGGTCAAGCGGCTCGGCGGGCTGCTCGACGGCGAGCCGTCGGACAAGCACCTCGACATCGAGACGACGCTGCCCGAGGGGGTGACGCTGACCTCGATCTCCACCGAGGAGGCCCGTGACCTGGGTGAGCTGGCGCCGACCGACCGGCCCTCGGTGCTCGCGGTGGCCAACGCCGGGGGAGCGGTGCTCCTCGACGTGCCTGCCGACACCGAGGTCGACGAGCCGATCATCGTCCGGCTGCGCGGCTCCTCGGCCGACGACCTCGTCTGGGGCCACGTCGTGGTCCGGATCGGCCGGCACGCCAAGGCGTCGGTTGTGGTCGACCACAAGGGCAGCGCGCGGTACGCCGCGAACACCTCGATGCTCGTCGGTGACGGCGCCCAGCTCACGGTCGTCTCGCTGCAGGACTGGGACGACGACGCCGTGCACCTCGGCCGCGACGCGATCCGCGTCGGCCGGGACGCCACCGTCCGCCACTCCGCGATCAGCTTCGGCGGCCTCGTGCGGCTCAACGTCGAGGTGCAGTACGACGGTCCGGGCGGCTCGGCCGACCTCTATGGGCTCTACTTCGCCGACGCGGGGCAGCACCTCGAGCACCGGCTGTTCGCCGACCACACCGCCCCCCGCACCCGCAGCAACGTCGTCTACAAGGGCGCGCTGCAGGGCGAGGGCGCGCACACGGTCTGGATCGGCAACGTGCTGATCCGCAAGGTGGCCGAGGGGATCGAGACCTACGAGCAGAACCGCAACCTCGTCCTCACCGACGGGTGCCGCGCCGACTCGGTGCCGAACCTGGAGATCGAGACCGGCGAGATCGAGGGCGCGGGCCACGCGTCCACGACCGGGCGCTTCGACGACGAGCAGCTGTTCTACCTGCAGTCGCGCGGGATCGAGGAGGACGAGGCGCGGCGGCTGGTCGTGCACGGTTTCTTCAACGACATCATCCGCAAGATCGGCATCGAGGGGCTCGAGGAGCAGCTGATGGCGACCGTCGAGGCCGAGCTCGCGAAGAACGTCACCGGCAAGGAGATTCTGTGATCACCCCACGACGCTGCTCGCTGCGCTCGCACCGCCGCGGGGACCCCGAATGACCTTCACCCGGGCCTGCGGCGTCGCCGACCTCGAGGACGGCAAGCCGCTCGCGGCCACCGTCGACGGGGTCGACGTCGCGCTCGTCCGCGACGAGGGCACCGTCTACGCGATCCGCGACCGGTGCTCGCACGCCGAGATCCCGCTTTCCGAGGGGGACGTGGACGGCTGCCTCATCGAGTGCTGGCTGCACGGCTCCGCCTTCGACATGCGCGACGGGGAGCCGACGAGCCTGCCGGCGTTCGAGCCGGTGGCCGTCTACCCGGTCCGCATCGACGGCGACGACGTCCTGGTCGACGTCGCCAACCCCACCAACAACGTCACCGACTGACACAGAGCTACCGAGGTGGCCCCGAGGCCGCCGCGAGGAGAAGAGACACAGATGAGCACCCTGGAGATCCGCGACCTGCACGTGAGCGTGGACACCGAGGACGGCCCCAAGGAGATCCTGAAGGGCGTCACGCTGACCATCAACGAGGGCGAGACCCACGCGATCATGGGGCCCAACGGCTCCGGCAAGTCGACGCTGGCCTACTCGATCGCCGGCCACCCGAAGTACCAGGTGACCGGCGGCTCTGTCCTCCTCGACGGCGAGGACGTGCTGGAGATGTCCGTCGACGAGCGGGCGCGCGCGGGGCTGTTCCTCGCCATGCAGTACCCCGTCGAGGTCCCCGGCGTCTCGGTGTCGAACTTCCTCCGCACCGCCAAGACCGCGGTCTCCGGCGAGGCGCCGAAGCTGCGCACCTGGGTCAAGGACGTCAACGCCGCGATGGACCGCGTGCAGATGGACACCGCGATGGCGCAGCGCAGCGTCAACGAGGGGTTCTCCGGTGGTGAGAAGAAGCGCCACGAGATCGTCCAGCTCGAGCTGCTCGACCCGAAGGTCGCCGTCCTCGACGAGACCGACTCCGGGCTCGACATCGACGCGCTGCGCATCGTCTCGGAGGGCGTGAACCGCTTCAAGGAGAACGGCGACAAGGGCGTCCTGCTGATCACGCACTACACGCGGATCCTGCGCTACATCAAGCCCGACCACGTCCACGTCTTCGTCGACGGCCGGATCGCCGACGAGGGTGGGCCGGAGCTCGCCGACAAGCTCGAGGCCGAGGGCTACGCGTCGTACGTCAGTGGTGTCGCCGCCGCGGGGACCGGGGTCTGACATGCCCCGCAACCTGCCGGGCCTGCTCGACGGGCTCGAGCTGATCCGCCAGGACTTCCCGATCCTCGGCCGGACGATGGCCGACGGGCACCCGCTGGTCTACCTCGACAGCGCGAACACCTCGCAGAAGCCGCAGGTCGTGATCGACACGATGGTCGACCACCTCGAGCGGCACAACGCCAACGTCGCCCGCGCCGTGCACCAGCTCGGCGGCGAGGCGACCGAGGCCTACGAGGCCGGGCGCGAGAAGGTCGCGGCGTTCATCGGCGCCCAGCGCGACGAGGTGGTCTTCACCAAGAACGCCAGCGAGGCGCTCAACCTGGTGGCCAACACCCTCGCCTGGGCCGAGGGCGACCTCCGGGTCGGCCCCGGTGACGAGGTGCTGATCACCGAGATGGAGCACCACTCCAACATCGTGCCGTGGCAGCTCCTCACCGAGCGGACCGGTGCGACGCTGCGCTGGTTCGGGCTGACCGACGACGGTCGGCTCGACCTGTCGAACATCGACGAGCTGGTCAACGAGCGCACCAAGGTGGTCTCGCTGACCTGGGTGTCGAACATGCTGGGCACGATCAACCCGGTCCGCGAGATCGCCGACCGCGCGCACGCCGCCGGCGCCCTCGTGGTCGTCGACGCCTCGCAGGCCGTGCCGCAGATGCCGGTCGACGTGGTGGCCAGCGGCGCCGACCTCCTCGCGTTCACCGGCCACAAGGTCGTCGGGCCGACGGGGATCGGCGTGCTGTGGGGCTGCCGTGACGTGCTGGAGAAGCTGCCGCCGTTCCTCGGTGGTGGCGAGATGATCCGCACGGTCACCATGGAGCGCTCGACGTACGCCGACGTCCCGAGCAAGTTCGAGGCCGGCACCCCACCGATCGTCGAGGCGGTCGGGCTCGGTGCCGCGGTCGACTACCTCGGCCACGTGGGGATGGAGAACGTCCGCCGCCACGAGGAGGCCATCACCGGCTACCTGCTCGACGGGCTGTCGTCGGTGAAGGGCCTCTCGATCCTCGGCCCCAAGGACCCGCACGACCGCGGGGGAGCGGTGAGCTTCGAGCTCGACCAGGTGCACCCCCACGACGTGGCCCAGCTGCTCGACAGCCGCGGTGTCGCCGTGCGCGCGGGACACCACTGCACGAAGCCGGCCCACCAGCGGTACGGCGTCCAGGCCAGCGTCCGCGCGTCGTCGTACCTCTACACCACGCCGGAGGAGATCGACGCGCTCGTCGAGGGGTTGGAGTACACCAAGAAGTACTTCAGGGTGGACTGACGATGAGCGATCTCGACGCGATGTACCAGGAGATCATCCTGGACCACTACAAGAACCCCCACCACGCAGGGCTCCGCGAGCCCTACGAGGCGGAGGTGCACCACGTCAACCCGACGTGCGGCGACGAGGTGACGCTCCGCGTCCACCTCGACAGCACCGACGACGACGCCGTCATCGAGGACGTCTCCTACGACGCGCTGGGCTGCTCGATCTCCCAGGCGTCGGTGAGCGTGCTGACCGACCTGCTGATCGGCAAGAAGGTTAAGGAGGCGCTCGACGTCCACGAGGAGTTCCTGGCCCTCATGCAGGGCCGTGGCACCGTGGAGCCCGACGAGGACGTCCTGGAGGACGGCATCGCGTTCGCCGGGGTCGCGAAGTTCCCGGCCCGCGTGAAGTGCGCCCTGCTGGGATGGATGGCGTGGAAGGACGCGACCACGCAGGTGGTCGCGCGCACCGCAGGCCCGACCGAGGAGATGGCATGACCGACACCGACAAGCACGCGGACCTTCCCGAGGTGACCCCTGCTCCCGCCGGCTCCACGCTCACCGTGGAGGACGTCGAGGAGGCCATGAAGGACGTCGTCGACCCCGAGCTCGGGATCAACGTCGTCGACCTCGGGCTGCTCTACGGCGTCCACATCGACGGCTCCGACGTGACCCTCGACATGACGCTCACCTCGGCAGCGTGCCCGCTGACCGACGTCATCGAGGACCAGACCAACACCGCCCTGGAGGGGATGGCCGGCGACGTCGCCATCAACTGGGTCTGGATGCCGCCGTGGGGCCCGGACAAGATCACCGAGGACGGCCGCGAGATGCTGCGCGCCCTCGGCTTCAACGTCTGACCCACCCCGGTGGCCGAGGGACGGGAGCGGCTGCTCCTGCCCGCCTCCCGCGTCGAGCGGTGGTTCGAGAACTTCGAGTCCCGGCACGGCGGCGCGGCGTACGACACGGTCGGCGGTGGGCTGCGCGCCCTCGCCGCTGACGGCTCGACCGCCGTCGCCCGGCTCCCGTTCGACCAGGAGTACGGCGGTGTCCCGCTGCCGTCCGCCCTGGTGGGGGCCGTGACCGCCCCGGAGCGCTGGGGCGTCCTCCTGGTCCGCAAGGGCGGCTTCGCCGTCGCCCGGCTCACGGGCGGGACGCTCCAGGAGCACAAGGTCGGTCAGCGGCACGTGCAGGGGCGCACGAAGGCTGGCGGGCAGAGCCAGCAGCGGTTCGCACGCCGTCGCGACAACCAGGCCCGTGCCGCCTACGAGGCGGCTGCCGACCACGCGGCACGGGTGCTCGGGGCGCGGCTCGACGCGCTCGTGGTGGGCGGTGACCGCGGCGCCGTCGACGCGGTGCTCGACGACCCGCGCCTGGCCGGGGTGGCCGGTGCCCGCACCTCTCGGTGGCTGCCGGTCGCGGACCCGCGGCGGAGCGTGCTCGACGCGGCGGTCGCCGACGCCTGCGCGGTCGCCGTCGAGGTGGTCAACGCGGCATGACCCACCGCGCGAGGGGGAACCATGGCCCCATGGCACTTCAGGGAGAGTACGAGCCCAGCCCCTCGGACTGGGTCAGGAAGCAGGTCGAGACGTACGAGTCGTCCGGCGGCACGGAGGGCACGACCCTGCGGGGCGTCCCCGTCGTGGTCGTCACCTCGGTCGGCGCGAAGAGTGGGAAGCTCCGCAAGAACCCGGTGATGCGGGTCGAGCACGACGGCGCCTACGCGCTGGTCGCCTCGAAGGGTGGCGCCCCGGAGCACCCGAGCTGGTACGCCAACCTGGTCAAGAACCCGACCGTCGAGCTCCAGGACCACGCCGACAAGGCGACGTACACGGTCCGCGAGCTGCGCGGCGCGGAGCGGCAGACCTGGTGGGAGCGCGCGGTCGAGGTGTGGCCCGACTACGCGGACTACCAGAAGAAGACCGACCGCGAGATCCCGGTGTTCCTCGCGGAGCGCGCGGACTCCTCGGAGCAGCAGAGCGCCTGAGCGCCCGCCGTCCGGCTCACCCCGGTCTCACCCGGGGTAGAGCCGGTCGGCCTCCCAGGTGTCGCAGGCTCGGACGGTGCCCTTCTCGTAGCCGACGCTGAACCAGTACTCGCGGCCCGCCGCTGACCCGTGGGTCCACCGGTCGGAGTCGACGCGGCCGCCGCTGCGCTGCTGGATCCGGTCGTCGCCGACCGCCTGGGCGGCGTCGATCGCCTCCGCGATGTCCTGCTGGTCGAGGTCGAGGATCAGCACCTCGCCGTTCTCGTCCTCGGCGGTGGTGGCGTGCTTCGCCCACATCCCGCCGAGGCAGTCGGCCATCAGCTCGAGCCGGACGGCGTCGCTCTCCGGCCCCTGCTGGGTGCGGACCTTCCCCATGTAGCCGAGCAGGTTCTCGATGTGGTGGCCGTACTCGTGGGCCAGCACGTACGCCTCGGCGAAGTCACCGCCGCGGGCTCCGAGCTGCCCCTCGAGCATGTCCTGGAAGAAGGTGACGTCGAGGTAGACCTGCATGTCCCCGCGCACCGGGCAGTAGAACGGCCCGACGTCGGAGGTCGCGCCGCCGCAGCCGGTGTCGACGGATCCGGTGAACATCACGGTGTCGGCCTCGACGTACTGCGTCCCGGTCTGCTCGGGCAGGGTCTCGGCCCAGAACGACTGGATCGAGTTGACCACCGCGAGCCGCGCGCAGTCGGGGTTCTCGTTGGCGTCCTCCCCGGTCTCGCACTCGGTCAGCTCGCTCGACGAGACCGCTCCGCTTGCCGACCGCGCAGCGCCGGACTGGCCGCCGGTGCCGGTCCCGCCGCCCAGCATCCCGTCGAGCCCGCCGCTCAGGAACACGACCAGCAGGATCACGAGCAGCCCGCCGATGCCGCCGCCGGCCCGGCCCATCGGGATCGGGATGCCGCCGCGGCCCCCGCCGCTGCTGCCCCCACGACGCACCTGCACCTGGCTCCGGTCGAGCCTGGCCCGTGGGTTGAAGCGCATCCACCCTCCTTGGTCCGGCGGCCGTCGGCACGGCCGGGGGAACCCCTCTCCGAACAATGCCCCACGCGGTCGGAGTCACACCACGAGGCGGGGGCGGGCCCCGTAGGATGGCCGCCGTGATGCGCGCGGACTGACCGTGAGGGTCCCACGTCCCGCATCCCCGTTCTCGTCAGGAAGTCCCCCATGATCACCGTGCACGACCTCGAGGTGCGCGCCGGCGCCCGCCTGCTGATGGAGCACGTCTCCTTCCGCGTCGCCGCCGGCGACAAGGTCGGGCTCGTCGGCCGCAACGGGGCCGGCAAGACCACGATGACCCGCATCCTTGCCGGGGAGGGGCTGCCCGCCGCCGGGACCGTGCAGCGGACCGGTGAGATCGGCTACCTGCCGCAGGACCCCCGCACCAGCGACCCCGAGGTGCTCGCCCTCAACCGCATCCTCTCCGCGCGCGGCCTCGACGAGGCGCTGCTCAAGCTCCGCGAGGCCGAGGCGGAGATGGGGTCGGACGACCCGGCGGTGCGCGAGCGCGGGATGAAGAGGTACGAGCGGGCCGACGCCGCGCTCCACGCCGGCGGCGGTTACGCCGCGGAGGCCGAGGCCCGGCAGATCGCCTCCAGCCTGAACATCGAGGACCGCGTCCTCGACCAGCCGCTGCGCACCCTCTCCGGTGGCCAGCGGCGGCGCGTGGAGCTGGCCCGGATCCTCTTCTCCGGCGCGGAGACGCTGCTGCTCGACGAGCCGACCAACCACCTCGACGCCGACTCGATCGTCTGGCTGCGTGACTTCCTGCGCACCTTCAAGGGCGGGCTGGTGGTGATTAGCCACGACGTGGAGCTGCTTGAGGCGTGCGTCAACAAGGTCCTCCACCTCGACGCCAACCGGGCCGTGGTCGATGTCTACAACATGGGCTGGTCGGCGTACCTCACCCAGCGCGAGACCGACGAGCGGCGACGAAAGCGCGAGCGCGCGAACGCCGAGCGCAAGGCGTCGACGCTGATGGACCAGGCCAACAAGATGCGCGCGAAGGCGACGAAGGCCCAGGCGGCGCAGTCGATGATGAAGCGCGCCGAGCGGCTGATGCAGGGCGTGGAGGCGGAGCGGCAGGCCGACCGCGTCGCCCGGATCGCCTTCCCGAAGCCGGCGCCCTGCGGCAAGACGCCGCTCACCGCGACCGAGCTGTCGAAGTCCTACGGATCTCTCGAGGTCTTCACCGACGTCGACCTCGCGATCGACAAGGGGAGCCGGGTGGTCATCCTCGGGCTCAACGGCGCGGGGAAGACCACGCTGCTGCGGATCCTCGGCGGGCTCGACGAGCCCGACACGGGGGAGGTGCACCCGGGGCACGGGCTGAAGCTGGGCTACTACGCCCAGGAGCACGAGACGCTCGACACCTCGCGCACCGTGCTGGAGAACATGCGCTCCGCGGCCCCGCAGCTGACCGACACCGAGGCGCGCAGCGTGCTCGGGTCCTTCCTCTTCAGCGGCGACGACGCGATGAAGCCGGCCGGGGTGCTCTCCGGCGGCGAGAAGACCCGGCTCGCCCTGGCCGCCCTCGTCGTCTCGTCCGCGAACGTGCTGCTCCTCGACGAGCCGACCAACAACCTCGACCCCGCCTCGCGCGAGGAGGTGCTGGCGGCGATCCGCAGCTACGAGGGCGCGATCGTGCTCGTCACCCACGACGAGGGCGCCGTCACCGCCCTCGAGCCCGACCGGGTGCTGATCCTCCCCGACGGTGTCGAGGACCTCTGGAGCCAGGAGTACGCCGAGCTCGTCGCCCTGGCCTGAGCGACCCGTCCGGGCCGGTCGCTGCGTCGAACCGTCCTCGGCGGGAACAACTGTCGGTGGCCGGTGGTTGAGTGGTCAGCGTCACCCGGCGTGCAGTGGTCGGGTCAGGAGGTGCAGCAGCAGTGGCGATGGGTCAGGGCATGGGTCCCGTGTGGCGCCACATGCGCACCGACCGCAGTGCGGTCGCGGCCCCGCTGAAGCGCGAGACGCTGCGACGCGTGCTGTCGTTCGCGAAGCCGCACCGGCGTCCGATCAGCGTCTTCCTCGGCATCACGGTGCTCGACGCCGCGCTGGTCGTCGTCACGCCGCTGCTGGTGCAGCGCATCGTCGACGACGGCATCGCCCAGGGCGACACCCGGCTCGTCGCGATCCTCGCCGGGGCGATGGCGCTGGTGGCGGTCGTGGACGCCCTGCTCGCGGTGGGCTCCGGCCGGCTCTCCTCCCGCATCGGCGAGGGGCTGATCCTCGGCCTCCGCACCGCGGTCTTCGCCCACGTGCAACGGCTCTCGCTGGCGTTCTTCACCCGCACCCAGACCGGTGCGCTCGTCAGCCGGCTCAACAACGACGTGATCGGCGCCCAGCGGGCTTTCACCTCCACGTTGTCGAGCACCGTCTCCAACGCGATCGCCGTCGCGGTCGTCGGCGCCACGATGGCGGTCCTCAGCTGGCAGGTCACGCTGCTGTGCCTTCTGCTCTTCCCGCTGCTCTTCGTGGTCTCACGCTGGGTGGGCCAGCGGCTCGCCTCGCTCACCCGCGAGCAGATGGACGGCAACGCCGCCCTGGGCAACGCGATGACCGAGCGGTTCAACGTCGGCGGCGCGATGCTGCTCAAGCTGTTCGGCCGCCGCGACGTCGAGGACCGGCTCTTCACCGAGAAGGCCACTGTGGTCAAGGACCTCGGGGTGCGGATCGCCACCATCACCTCGGTGTTCCGGGCGACGCTGATGCTCGTCCCGGCGATGGCGACCGCGCTCGTCTACGGCGTCGGCGGCTGGCTGGTGGTCGAGGGGCGGCTGACCATCGGGACGCTGCTCGCGCTCGCCACCCTCCTGCTGCGGCTCCTCGGCCCGCTCCAGGGGCTCTCCAACGTGCGGGTCGACGTGATGACCGCGCTGGTCAGCTTCGAGCGGGTCTTCGAGGTCCTCGACCTCCCCACGACCGTGCCCGAGAAGCCGGAGGCGGTGGCCCTCCCGTCCGACGCCGCGACGCTGGAGTTCGACCGCGTGCGGTTCCGCTACCCGCGCGCGGACGAGGTCTCCCTGGCGAGCCTCGAGGTGGTCGCGCGCAACGAGACGAAGGTCCACCAGGACGTCCTGAAGGAGATCAGCTTCACCGCCGCGCCCGGCGAGATGGTCGCCCTCGTCGGCCCCTCCGGGGCAGGCAAGAGCACGATCACCCACCTGGTCGCGCGGCTCTACGACGTGACCGGTGGCGCCGTCCGCGTCGGCGGCGTCGACGTCCGCGACCTCACCCTGGAGTCCCTGGAGGAGGCGGTCGGCTACGTCACCCAGGACGCCTACATGTTCCACGACACCATCCGGGCCAACCTCCTCTACGCCCGCCCCGACGCCGACGACCGCCAGCTGTGGGCGGCGCTCGACGCCGCGCAGGTCCGCCGGCTCGTGGAGTCGCTTCCCGAGGGGCTCGACACCGTCGTCGGCGACCGTGGCTACCGGCTCTCCGGCGGGGAGCGGCAGCGGCTGGCGATCGCCCGGCTGCTGCTGAAGGCACCCCGGATCGTCGTCCTCGACGAGGCCACCGCCCACCTCGACTCGGAGTCGGAGCAGGCCGTGCAGCGGGCCCTCGACACCGCCCTCGAGGGGCGCACCTCCCTGGTCATCGCGCACCGGCTGTCAACCGTCCGCAACGCCGACCGGATCCTCGTCGTCGACGACGGGCGGATCGTTCAGTCCGGCACCCACCTCGAGCTCCTCGCGGAGGGCGGGCTCTACGCCCACCTCTACCGCACGCAGTTCACCGACGACCCCGAGCCGGCGGGGGCCTCCTGATGGACCTCGGGCTCCACGACCGCGTCTTCGTGGTGACCGGTGGCTCGCGCGGCATCGGACGGGCCACCGCCGACGCACTCGTCGCCGAGGGGGCCCGGGTGGTGCTCTCCGCGCGCACCCCCGAGTCGGTCGACACCGCCGTCGATGCCCTCGGCGACGCGGCTGTGGGCGTCGTCGCCGATCTTGCGGACCCGACGACGCCGCAGCGGCTGGTCGACACCGCCCACGAGCGGTTCGGCCGGCTCGACGGCGCGCTGTTGTCCGTCGGCGGCCCGCCCGCGGGCACCGTGCTCGAGACCTCCGACGAGACGTGGGTGAGAGCGTTCGAGACGGTCTTCCTCGGCACGCTCCGAGCCGCCCGCACCGTGACCGCCGCGCTCGGCGATGGCGGTTCGGTCGCGCTGGTGCTCTCCACCTCGGTCCGGTCACCGCTGGCCAACCTGGCGATCTCCAACGGGCTCCGCCCAGGGCTCGGGATGCTCGTCAAGACGCTGGCCGACGAGGTCGGACCGCGTGGGGTGCGGGTCAACGCCGTGCTGCCGGGGCGCATCGACACCGAGCGGCTCGTCGAGCTCGACGGTGCGACTCCCGACCCGGCCCGGACCCGTCGCGAGCACGAGGCCGGGATCCCGCTGCGCCGCTACGGGCAGCCGGAGGAGCTCGGGAGGGTCGCCGCGTTCCTGCTCTCGCCCGCTGCGTCGTACGTCACGGGGACGATGGTGCCGGTCGACGGCGGGGTGCACCGCACCCTCTGACGGGAGCGTTCACTCGGCTCCCTGCCCGGCGCACCCGGTACCGTGGCGCCGCGTGGGATCCTCTGACGACACCAGGACGCTCGCCATGGTCCGGACCTTCCTCGACCGCGTCCACTTCGCGACCCCCGGTCAGCTGGGTGAGGTCGTGCAGGAAGCCGCGCGGCAGGTCGGCTGGTCGGCGCGGCTGTACCTGGTCGACCACGAGCAGGAGCTGCTGGTCCCCGTCCCGGGGGCAGGGGCGGCGACGCTGCCCACGTTGGGCGTCGACACCACGCTGGCGGGGCGCGCCTTCCGCACCGTCGAACCCGTCGCCTCGCACGGGGACGAACCCAAGGTGTGGCTGCCGGTGGTCGACGGGGCGGAGCGGCTCGGCGTCCTGGACGTCACCCTGGCCGCGGGGGAGAGCCCGGATCACGAGCTGGTGCTCGACAGATGCCGCCTCTTCGGCCACCTCAGCGGCCACCTCGTCGTCGCCAAGCAACCCTACGGCGACGCCTTGGAACACCTCCGGCGCCAGCGGCCGCGGACCGTCGCGTCGGAGCTGCTGCACCAGCTGCTCCCGCCGCTGACCTTCGCATGCGAGGGGCTGGTGATCTCGGGGCTCCTGCAGCCGTACTACGACGTCGCCGCCGACGCCTTCGACTACAGCGTCGTCGACGACGTCGCCCACATCGCGATCCTGGACGCGACGGGTCACGACCTCGACGGCACCGTGCTTGCCGCCGTCGCGCTGTCCGCCTACCGCAACAGCCGCCGCCAGCGGCACGGCATGTTCACCAGTGCCACCGCGATGGACGCCCTGGTTGCCGAGCACGGCCGTGGCTGGCGGCTCGCGACCGGTGTCCTCGGTGAGCTCGACCTCGTCTCGGGGCGGTTCCGTTACCTCAACGCCGGCCACATCGCCCCGCTCCTGATGCGTCACGGCAAGGTCGTCAAGGAGCTCGAGGGTGGCCGCCGTCCGCTCTTCGGGATCGAGGAGAGCGAGGCCTCGATCGCGGAGGAGTGGCTCGAGCCCGGCGACCGGATCGTCTTCTACACCGACGGGATCACCGAAGCACGCACCCCTGACGGCACCTTCTTCGGGCTCAGGCGGCTCGTCGACCACCTTGAGCGGGCGGCCACGGCGGAGCTGCCGGCACCCGAGATGCTGAGGCGCATCAGTCACGACGTCCTCGCCCACCAAGGCGGGGTCCTCCGCGACGACGCCACGCTGCTCATCGCCGAATGGGCCACCGCGCGGGAGTACCACCTGGCGTCGGTGGGAGGCGACGTCGAGCCCGACGACATGACGCCGTCGGCGCCGGACGGCGGCACCGTCCCGCGCCGATAGGGGTTTGCGGATCTCGTCGTGTGGTACCACGAAGGAGTTCCGACCCTCCCGTCACGCAGCGGCGGCAACCCGGCCGGGGCACGGGTGAGGCAGGCGTCCGATGACGAGCGTTTCCCACGTCTTCCGCCAGACCGACGACGGGGTGCTGGTGGCACCGCCGGGCTGCGGCCTCCTGGCCGTGCCTGACTTCCTCGCGCTGGTCCAGCGATGTGCCGAGAGCGGCGGGCCGGTCGTGGTGGACCTCTCCGAGGTCCTCACGCTGGACATCGCGGCGTTCCGCTCGCTGGTGTGGGCGCGCCGCCACTGCCGCAGCCGTGGGGTGCACTTCGCCGTCGTCGAACCCCGCCCAGGCGTGCTGCGCAAGCAGGAAGAGGTCGTCCTGCGCGACCTGGTGCCCGTGTCCCGGGACCGGGCCGCGGCCACCGAGGCGGGGCCGCCCGCCCAACGGACCGGGGCCGAGCCCCTGTGCGTGGTTGCCGCGTGTGGGCGACCTGTCCATGCCGGTGGACGCTGCCTCCGGCACCACCAGAGGTGGTTGAGGTACCGGGCCGCCCTGCGCACCCCCTGATGGCGGCCAGGGGCCACCGACCACGTCGAGTGCACCCCCGTCACTAGGCTGGGTGACCATGGCCACCATCGACGCCCCCGACCAGCCGGCCACCCCGACCTTCGAGCAGCTCGGCGTCGACCGGCGGGTCCTCAAGGCCCTCCGGGACGTCGGCTACGAGTCGCCCTCTCCGATCCAGGCCGCGACGATCCCCGCGCTGCTCGAGGGACGCCACGTAGTCGGGCTCGCCCAGACGGGCACCGGGAAGACGGCGGCGTTCGCCGTCCCGATCCTCTCCCAGCTCGACCTCCGTCAGAAGGCGCCCCAGGCGCTGGTGCTGGCGCCGACCCGTGAGCTCGCCCTCCAGGTCTCGGAGGCGTTCGAGCGCTACGCCGCGCACCTCCCCGGGGTCCGCGTGCTCCCGGTCTACGGCGGCCAGGCGTACGGCGTGCAGCTCTCCGCCCTGCGCCGCGGCGTGCACGTGATCGTCGGCACCCCGGGCCGGATCATGGACCACCTGGAGAAGGGCACGCTCGACCTCACCCAGCTGCGGTTCCTGGTCCTCGACGAGGCCGACGAGATGCTCAAGATGGGGTTCCAGGAGGACGTCGAGACGATCCTCGCCGACACCCCCGAGGACAAGCACGTCGCGCTCTTCTCCGCGACGATGCCGGCGCAGATCCGCCGGATCTCGAAGAAGTACCTCAAGGACGCCGCCGAGATCACCGTCAAGAACCGGACCGTCACCGCGGCCGGCACGACCCAGCGCTACCTGCTCGTCTCCCACCAGCAGAAGCTCGACGCCCTCACCCGCGTGCTGGAGAGCGAGAACTTCGAGGGGATGATCGTCTTCGCCCGCACCAAGCAGGCCACCGAGGTGCTGGCCGAGCGGCTGCGGGCCCGGGGGTTCTCGGCGGCGGCGATCAACGGCGACATCGCGCAGGCGCAGCGCGAGCGCACCGTCAACCAGCTGCGTGACGGGCGGCTGGACATCCTGGTCGCTACCGACGTGGCCGCGCGCGGGCTCGACGTCGAGCGGATCAGCCACGTCGTGAACTTCGACATCCCGACCGACACCGAGTCCTACGTGCACCGCATCGGCCGCACGGGGCGCGCCGGTCGCACCGGCGACGCGATCTCCTTCGTCACGCCGCGCGAGCGCCACCTGCTGAAGGCGATCGAGAAGGCGACCCGGCAACCGCTGACGCAGATGCCGCTGCCGAGCATCGAGGACGTCAACGATGCACGGGTCGCGAAGTTCACCGACTCGATCACCGAGGCGCTCGGCTCGGACAAGGTCGCGTTCTTCCGGGACCTCGTGGCGACCTACGAGCAGGAGCGTGACGTGCCCGCGCTCGACATCGCCGCCGCGCTCGCGGTGATCGCGCAGGACGGCCGTCCGCTCCTCCTCGAGCCCGAGCCGGAACCCGCCAGGCCGACCCAGGGCCGCAAGGGGCGCGACGACCGGGAGGCGCCGGCCAAGCGCTCCACCGGGCCGCGGCGCCGCTCGAACGTGCCGATGGCCAGCTACACGATCGCGGTCGGCAAGCGCCACAAGGTCGAGCCACGGCAGATCGTCGGCGCGCTCGCGAACGAGGGCGGCCTCGGACGTGACGACTTCGGGTTGATCGACATCCGGGGGGACCACTCGGTCGTCGAGCTGCCGGCGTCGCTCCCGCCCGAGACGTGGCGGGCGCTGGAGTCGACGCGGATCTCCGGCAAGCTCATCGAGCTCACGGAGGTCGGCGCCGGTCGTCCGCCGGCACCCCAGCGGAAGAAGCCACGTCACAAGAAGGGGGAGCGGCCCCGGTCGTGACCGGTCAACGCCGCGCGGCCGGCGCCTCGGTCGCCTCGGTTGCGGCGCGCCGCCGCTGGTTCTTCCCGCGTCGCTCGTCCCAGACCAGGTAGGCGAACCCGAAGACCGCGAGCGCGCCGAAGAACCACCACTGGATGCCGTAGAAGAAGTGGGGCCCCTCGCCGAGGTCCGGGAGCTCGGGACGCACCACCTCGTCGGCCGGAGCCGGTGTCTCGCTCTCGGCGTCGACGAACCCGTCGTACACCGGGTAGTCGAGCGTCTTCCCGATCTCGTCGCTGGAGATCGCGCGGGTGGACCCGTCCTGCACCTCGATGCCGCGGCCGGAGGAGTCGGCGCGGACGAACCCCACCACCTCGACCTCGCCCGACGGCGGCTCGGGCAGCTCGTCCGGCACGTCACCGGTGTTGTCGGTCGGCACCCATCCCCGGTCGACCAGCACGGCCGCACCGGAGCCGGTGACGAGCGGGGTGACGAGGTCGACGCCGGCGTCGCCGTCCCTGGTCTGGTAGCGCACGATCACGGTCGCGGCAGCGTCGTACGTGCCCGTCGCGCGCACCCGCAACCACTCCCGGTCGTCGGGCACCGAGGCGTCGGTGGAGAGCACGTCGTCGACGGGGGCGGGGTCGGCCTCGAGGTTCCGCTCCGTCCAGGCGTTGCGCTGCTCGCGCTCGTCGAGCCGGTGGAACTGCCACTCGCCCAACCTGACGAACAGGAAGGCGAGCGCGCCGACGAAGAGGGCGAACAGCACCCAGCGGCGCGACAGCAGGAACCTCACCCTTGAAATCTAGGTGATGCGGACCAGCCGGACGTGCCCGCCCGCCACCTATGCTGGCGGGGTGCAGACCGACCAGCGGCTCGTCGACGGCTTCGGTCGGGTGGCGACGGACCTCCGGGTGTCGCTGACCGACCGGTGCAACCTGCGCTGCACCTATTGCATGCCCGAGGAGGGGCTCGACTGGCTGGCGAAGGAGTCGCTCCTCACCGACGACGAGATCGTGCGGCTGGTGCGCGTCGCGGTGACGATGCTGGGGGTACGGGAGGTGCGGTTCACCGGTGGTGAGCCGCTCGTACGCCGCGGGCTGGTCGACATCGTGCAACGGAGCGCCGAGCTCGACCCCCGCCCCGAGCTGTCGCTGACGACCAACGGTCTCGGGCTCGCCCGCACCGCCTCGGCCCTCGCCGCTGCGGGGCTCGACCGGGTCAACGTCAGCCTCGACACCGTCCGCCGTACCACCTTCCAGGAGCTCACCCGCCGCGACCGGCTCGACGACGTCGTCGCGGGGCTCGCGGCGGCCGACGCCGCCGGGCTCCGTCCGGTGAAGGTCAACGCGGTGCTGATGCGCGGGGTCAACGACGACCAGGCCGCGGAGCTGCTGGAGTGGTGCATCGCCCGCGGCTACCAGCTGCGGTTCATCGAGCAGATGCCGCTCGACGCGCAGCACGGCTGGAGCCGCGAGCAGATGGTGACCGCCGAGGAGATCCTGGGGCTGCTGTCCCAGCGGTTCGAGCTCACCGAGGCCGAGGAGCCCCGGGGGAGCGCACCCGCGGAGAAGTTCCTCGTCGACGGCGGCCCGGCCACCGTCGGGGTGATCGCGTCGGTGACGCGACCGTTCTGCGGCGACTGCGACCGGGTCCGGCTGAC
This sequence comes from Nocardioides caldifontis, assembly GCF_008087345.1. Lineage (GTDB taxonomy): Bacteria > Actinomycetota > Actinomycetes > Propionibacteriales > Nocardioidaceae > Marmoricola_A > Marmoricola_A caldifontis. The sequence goes on from NZ_ML701736.1 coordinate 314,694, forward strand.
CGCCGACGGCCAGGTGCGCAACTGCCTGTTCGCCCGCGAGGAGTCCGACCTGCGCACGGCGCTGAGGGCCGGGGCGAGCGACGAGGAGCTGGCCTCCCGGTGGCGGGCCGCGGTGGCCCCCAAGCGAGCCGGTCACGGCATCGACGACGTCGCGTTCCTCCAGCCCAGCCGGCCGATGTCGGCGATCGGCGGGTAGGACGCGCCGACTCGGCACTTTTCAGGCGTGAAGATGCGACGACTCGGCACCCGTCAGGCGTGAAGACGCGACGACTCGGCGTGGATCGGGCGTGAAGATGCGACGGGTCGGCGTCAGGGGGCGAAGGGGCGCGTCTCCTTGAGGAAGCCGCGGACGCCGAGGAACGCCGACAGGGACTCGCGGTGCTCGTCGCAGGCGAGCCACTCCTTGCGCCGGTCGGGGGTGTGCACCTTCGGGTTGTTCCAGAGCAGCGTCCAGCGGGCGGCTGCCTGGCACCCCTTCGCCGAGCAGGTCGGGGAAAGGTCGCTCACGGGTTGAGAGGCCGGTCGGCCGGCCCGGTCCCGAGCGCGGGCAGGTCGGGACGGAAGTCGTCGGGGCCGCCGGGGTCCGGGTTGCGGGTGTTGGCCATCACCACGGCGACGTACGGGAGGAAGACGGCGCCGACCAGGAAGACCCACATGAGCCAGTGGCCCATGAACAGCACGGCGAGGATCACGCAGGCCGTGCGGATCGCCATGGAGACGAGGTAGCGGCGCTCCCGGCCGCGGATGTCCTCGCTCCGCGGGCGCGAGGCGGAGGTGATCCGCACCGAGTCGGGCTTGCGACGCCGCATGGGTGCCACGGTACGCCGCCCCACCAACGGCCCTGCACGGTGTGGCGGCCACGGGACTAGCCTCGGACCCGGACCGGCACGAGCCCGTGCCGACGACGGACCGGAGGACCCTCATGACCAACCGCACCTACCGCATCATCGAGATCGTCGGCACCTCCCCGGACGGCATCGACCAGGCGATCCGCAACGGCATCGAGCGAGCCGGGGCGACCCTGCGCCACGTCGACTGGTTCGAGGTCACGCAGGTGCGCGGCCAGGCGAAGGACGGCGCGGTCGAGCACTTCCAGGTCGGGCTCAAGGTCGGGTTCCGGCTCGAGGACGACGCGGAGCTCGACGACTGACGCCGTGCGGCTGATTTCGAGTACCCACGGGTAGCCCCTAGCGTCGGGCGGGAGTCGACGGAAGGGGTTCGCGTGGCACGTTCGGTGCTGGTCACGGGCGGCAACCGGGGGATCGGCAAGGCGATCGCGGAGGCGTTCGCCGCCGAGGGCGACTCGGTCGCCGTCACCTACCGCAGCGGTGAGCCCCCGGAGGGGTTCCTCGGCGTGCGGTGCGACGTCACCGACGCTGACGACGTGGACCGCGCGTTCGCCGAGGTCGAGGAGGCACAGGGCCCCGTCGAGGTGCTGGTGGCGAACGCCGGCATCACCAAGGACACGCTGCTGCTCCGGATGAGCGACGACGACTGGTCGGCGGTCCTGGACACGAACCTCACCGGCTCGTTCCGCGTCGCCAAGCGTGCTGCGAAGGGGATGCTGCGGCTGCGCCGCGGCCGCATCGTGCTGGTCTCCTCGGTCGTGGGGCTGCTCGGCTCGGCCGGCCAGGTCAACTATGCGGCGAGCAAGTCCGGGCTGGTCGGGATGGCCCGCTCCATCGCCCGCGAGCTCGGCAGCCGTTCGATCACCGCCAACGTGGTCGCGCCCGGGTTCGTCGAGACCGAGATGACCGCAGTGCTCCCCGAGGAGAAGAAGGCGGAGTACCTCGCTCAGATCCCGCTCGGCCGCTACGCCTCGGTCGAGGAGGTCGCCTCGACGGTCGTCTGGCTGGCCTCGCCCGGCGCGGCCTACATCACCGGCGCCGTGATCCCGGTCGACGGCGGCCTCGGCATGGGCCACTGACCAACCCGACCACCCCTGACGACCCCGCACGCACATCAGGAAGGAACGGCATGGGCATCCTCGAGGGCAAGCGGATCCTGGTGGCCGGCGTCACCATGGACAGCTCGATCGGCTTCGCGGTCGCACGCGTGGCCCAGGAGCAGGGCGCCACCGTCGTGGTCTCCAACTTCGGGCGCGCCCTGTCGATCACCAAGCGGATCGTCGGCCGGCTTCCCCAGCCGGCGCCGGTGATCGAGCTCGACGTCACCGACGAGTCGCACCTCGAGCGGCTGCCGGACGTCCTCCGCGAGCACGTCGACGGGCTCGACGGGGTGGTCCACTCGATCGCGTACGGCAACCCGGAGACGCTGCTCGGCGGCAAGTTCCTCGACGGGCCGTGGTCGGACGTCGCGCAGGCGGTCCAGGTCTCGGCGTACTCCCTGAAGTCGCTCACCACGGCCTGCCTGCCCCTGATGGGCGAGGGCGGATCGGTGGTCGGGATGACCTTCGACGCCACGGTCGCGTGGCCGGCGTACGACTGGATGGGGGTGGCGAAGGCCGGTCTGGAGTCCACCTCGCGCTACCTCGCCCGCGACCTCGGGCCGCGCGGCATCCGGGTCAACCTGGTCTCCGCCGGGCCGTTGAAGACGCTGGCCGCCAAGGCGATCCCCGGCTTCGAGGACCTCGAGTCCTCCTGGAAGGACCGGGCGCCGCTCGGCTGGGACGAGTCCGACCACGGACCCACCGCGCGCGGTGTCGTCGCCCTGCTGAGCGACTTCTTCCCGGCGACCACCGGCGAGATCGTCCACGTCGACGGCGGGTTCCACGCGATGGGGCTCTGAACCCCTGCGACGAGTGGTGATGCTCGGGTAGTTTCGACCTGATTGTCAGCCGGGACGGATCGTGGGGTGGCTGGGTGGGCGACGGGTCGAGGGTGCTCGTGGTGATGCGCCACGCCAAGGCCGAGCCGTACGCCGACGCCGACCGTGCCCGCCGGCTGACCGCGCGTGGCCGCAGCGACGCGACGACCGTCGGCGAGCAGCTCGCCGCGTGGGGGGTCGTCCCCGACCACGCCGTCGTCTCGGCCGCCGCCCGCACCGTCGAGACGTGGTCGCTGGTGAAGGAGCAACTCTCCGGGGACCCGACCGAAGAGGTCACCGAGGCGATGTACAACGCCTCGGCCGACGCCGCCCTCGAGACGCTGCGGCTGCTGCCCGACGAGCTCCGCACGGTCCTGCTCGTGGGCCACAACCCGTGCATCGCCTACCTCGCCACCGTCCTCCACGACGGGCAGGGCGACCCGGAGGCGCTGCGCCGGCTGCTGGCCGGGTTCCCACCGGCCGCGGCGGCGGTCCTCGAGCTGGACGGCGGCTGGGAGAGCCTCGCGGAGGGCGTCGCGCGGCTGACCCACGTGCACACCCCCTGATCCGCGCTAGAGCGGCGGGGCGGGGGTCACGAAGCCGGCCTCGGCGTCGGCGGCCTCGACCTCCTCGCGGGTGATGCCGAGCAGGTAGAGGATCGCGTCGAGGAACGGAACGTTCACCGACGTGTCCGCCGCTTCCTGGACCACGGGCTTGGCGTTGAAGGCGATCCCGAGCCCGGCGGCGCTGAGCATGTCGAGGTCGTTCGCGCCGTCCCCGACCGCCACCGTGGCAGCCTGCGAGACCCCGACCTCGGCGGCGAAGCGGCGCAGCGCCTCGGCCTTGCCGGCGCGATCCACCACCGCGCCCACGATCCGCCCGGTGAGCCGGCCGTCGACGACCTCGAGCTCGTTGGCGGCGGAGAAGTCGATGCCCAGGTCGTCGGCGAGCCGGTCGGTGACCTGGCTGAACCCGCCGGAGACGATCGCGAACCGGTAGCCGAGCCGCTTCAGGGTCCGCACCAGGGTGCGCGCCCCCTTGGTGAGCTGCAGCCCTTCGTAGACCCGGTCCAGGCACGCCGCGTCGAGCCCCTCGAGGAGCGCCACGCGCTGGCGCAGCGACGCCTCGAAGTCGATCTCGCCGCGCATCGCGGCCTCCGTCACCGCGGCCACCTCGCCCAGGCACCCGGCGTGCTCGGCGAGCATCTCGATGACCTCGCCCTGCACGAGGGTCGAGTCGACGTCCATCACGATCAGCCGCATCCCGTGGCGCAGCAGGTTCGCCGGCTGCACCGCGACGTCGACCTGCTGCCGGGCGGCCTCCTGGGCGAGCACCCGGCGCAACCGGTGCGGGGGCACGCCCGAGACGTGGAGGTCGATGGCGGTGACCGGGTAGCGGGCCATCCGCTCGATGCGGTCGATGTTCGCGCCGACGTCGGCGATGCGGCCGGTGATCGCGGAGACCGCCACCGTGGTCAGCGGGGCGCCCAGCACGGTCACGTGGCTGCGGCCGTCGCGACGGCTGCGGTTGTCGCCGTGCCCCTTCTCGACGAGCACCTCGAGCTCGAGCCCCTCGGCGACCTGCGTGACCGCGTCGCGGAGCTGCTTCCAGTGCCGGGGCGCCGTCACGAGCACGCCGAGCACGAGCCGACCGCGCAGGACGATCTGCTCGATGTCCAGCACCTCGACGCGGAAGCCGGCCAGGGTGCCGAAGACGCCGGCCGTCACGCCGGGCCGGTCGACCCCGGTGAAGGTGATGAGCAGGGTCTTCGGCGCTGCGTCGAAGGTGCCGTCGGTATCGACTCCGGTGTCGCGCGCGGTCTGCAGGGCGTCCATGACGCGACGAAGGCTAACGGTCGAAGGGGTGGCTGCAGGCAGCGACCACCGCTCGACGGGCGGCCCGGTCCAGCGGCAGCAGCGCCGCCCGCCTCCGGTCGGCCTCCGACGCCGTCACCGCTCCGCCATCGTCCTCGAGCGCCAGCTCGACGATCGTGCGGCACCGGGCGGCGAGCGCCAGCATCCGCTGCTGCCGGGCACCCGTCCCGGGCGGGACGGCGAGCGAGGTGGGGCGGCGCAGCGCCATCAGCTCGTCGGCGACCTCCGGCCGCCAGCGCCCCACGTCGAGGGCGGCGAGCTCGTCGGCCACCGCCGGGAGCGCCCGCCGGAGCCCGGTGTCGGCCTCGCCGAGGTCGGGGAGCTGGCGCCGGGAGCTCGCCGGCAGACAGCGCCAGACCACTCCGGCACCGGCGCGGAACGGCACCAGCCCGAGGTCGGCCCCGTCCAGCACCACCGCCTCGCCGACCTCCAGCGCCTCGCTGTTGAAGGCGGCGGGGCCGCCCAGCCCGAGCGGGTCACCGGGCTCCGGCAAGGCGAGCCCTGCGGCCGTGGCCCGTTCGGCGCGGAGCGCCCCGAGGGCCAGGATCAGCGGCACCGGCTCGTCGCGCCCGGGGAGCCCGACGACGTCGTGGGCGGCGTCGTCGCCGACCACGGCGTCGCGTGCCTCGTCGAGGCTGGCCGTGCCCGCGCACCAGGCGGAGAACCACAGCGCCAGCCGGGCGGAGTCGCCCAGCCCGACGGCGACGCCGGGACGTCCTGCCCCGCGGCCCGGCGACAGCGACCGTGCTCCGTGCGCGGCGTCGTCCTCGTCCACCCGACGAAGCCTACGCGGGGTCCACGCGGGGCCCTCGGGGGAGCCGCGGCCCCGTGTCGTAGGTTGGGTGCCCGCCGTCGAAGGAGGGGCCCCGCAAGCCATGGATCCGGTGCTGCAGTTCGCGGGCGTCACGGTGCGCCGCGGCGAGGCGACGCTCCTCGCCGACGTCGACTGGACCGTCGAGGAGGACGAGCGCTGGGTCATCCTCGGCCCGAACGGCGCCGGCAAGACGACGCTCGTGCAAGTCGCGTCCGCCCAGCTCCACCCGTCGGGCGGGGTCGCCGGGGTGCTCGGCGAGGTCCTCGGCGCCGTCGACGTCTTCGAGCTCCGCCCCCGCATCGGCCTGACCAGCGCCGCCATCGCCGAGCGCATCCCGCGTCAGGAGCGGGTCCACGACGTGGTCGTCTCCGCGTCGTACAGCGTGATCGGCCGGTGGCGCGAGCAGTACGACGAGCTCGACCACCAGCGGGCGGCGGAGCTGATGGCCGAGCTCGGCGTGGGCCGGCTGGCCGACCGCACGTTCGGCACCCTCAGCGAGGGGGAGCGCAAGCGGGTGCAGATCGCCCGGGCGCTGATGACCGACCCCGAGCTGCTGATCCTGGACGAGCCCGCCGCGGGGCTCGACCTCGGTGGCCGGGAGGACCTGGTCTCCACGCTGTCGGTGCTGGCCATGGACGGCGACGCTCCGGCGATCATCCTGGTCTCCCACCACGTCGAGGAGATCCCCCCGGGGTTCACCCACGTCCTGATGCTCCGCGAGGGGCGGGTCACCGCGGCAGGACCACTCGAGCACGTGATGACCGAGGAGAACCTCTCGGCGACCTTCGGGATGCCACTGGTGCTCAGCCACGAGGCGGGCCGATGGTCCGCGCGCCGGAGGGTCCGCCGCCGCCAGTCCGCCGACTAGGCTGCAGGTGTGAACGAGTTCTGGGACGGGCTGGGCGACAATGTCTGGGCGGTGTGGCTCGGGCTGTCGATCGTCCTGGGCGTCGCGGAGCTCGCGAGCCTCGACCTCGTCCTCCTCATGCTCGCCGCCGGCGCTCTCGGCGGCATGGTGACCGCACTGCTCGGCGCGGGCGTCGCGATCCAGGTGCTGGTCGCGGCTGCCACCGCGGTCGCGATGCTCGCCCTGGTGCGCCCTTCGATGGTCGCCCGGCTCCACAAGGGCCCCGACCTCAAGCACGGCCCCGCCGCCCTCATCGGGACGGAGGGGTTCGCGATCATGGAGATCACCGGCCGCTCGGGCCAGGTGAAGCTCGGCGGCGAGGTCTGGACGGCGCGCCCCTACAGCGAGGACGCCGTCATCCCGGCAGGCGCGAAGGTGCAGGTCTTCGAGATCCGCGGCGCCACGGCGTACGTCCACGAGGTCCCGGAGCTGGGGTCCTGACGTGGCCCACCGAACACCAACCAGAGAGGGGATCGCGCGATGACCGTCGTCGGAGTGCTGCTCATCCTGCTGCTCCTGCTCGTCGTCGTCGTGCTCGGCAGGACGGTCCGGATCGTCCCGCAGGCGCGCGCCGGCATCGTCGAGCGCTTCGGGAAGTACCGCACGACCCTGCCCGCCGGGCTCAACATCGTCGTGCCGTTCATCGACCGGGTGCGCTACATGATCGACCTCCGCGAGCAGGTCGTGTCGTTCCCGCCGCAGCCGGTGATCACCCAGGACAACCTGGTCGTGTCCATCGACACGGTGATCTACTTCCAGGTCACCGACGCGGTCTCGGCGACCTACGAGATCGCCAACTACATCCAGGCCGTCGAGCAGCTCACGATGACCACGCTCCGCAACATCGTCGGTGGCATGGACCTCGAGCAGACGCTGACCAGCCGCGAGGAGATCAACACGGGGCTGCGCACGGTCCTCGACGAGGCGACCGGCAAGTGGGGGATCCGGGTCAACCGCGTCGAGATCAAGGGGATCGACCCGCCGCCGTCGATCAAGGACGCGATGGAGAAGCAGATGCGCGCCGACCGCGACAAGCGCGCGATGGTGCTCTCGGCCGAGGGCCAGCGGCAGTCGGCGATCCTCACCGCCGAGGGCAACAAGCAGTCCGCGATCCTCAACGCCCAGGGTGAGCGCGAGGCCGCGATCCTCCGCGCCGAGGCCGAGCGGCAGTCCCGGATCCTGCGGGCCCAAGGTGAGGGCCAGGCGATCCAGACGGTGTTCCAGGCCATCCACGACGGCCAGCCGGACCAGTCGCTGCTCGCCTACCAGTACCTCCAGATGCTTCCGAAGATCGCCGAGGGCGACGCCAACAAGGTGTGGATCGTGCCGTCGGAGATCGGCCGGGCGCTCGAGGGCCTCGGGTCGTCGATCGGGCAGATCCCCGGGATCCCGAAGGACACCCCGGGGCCGAAGCGCCGCGTGGACATGGGCGAGCCCGTCGGCTCGGCGTTCTCCGCCGAGGACCTGCAGGCGTCGGCCGACGCGGCGGTCCAGGAGGCGATCGCCGAGGCGGAGTCCGCCGACCCGACCAGGGGCGCGCCGGGCCCGGGTGACATCGAGCCGACGACCGACGGCGACAGCGGCGGTCCGCTGCCGCCCCGGTGACGGTCTGGGAGCTCGTCGCCGTCGCGTTCGCGGGGGGAGCAGCCGGGTTCATCAACGCGGTGGCCGGCTCGGGGACGCTCGTCACGTTCCCGACGCTGCTCGCCTTCGGGGTGCCGCCGGTGACCGCGAACGTCTCCAACAACATCGGGCTGGTCCCGGGGTCGGTGAGCGGGGCCATCGGGTGGCGCCGCGAGCTGCGGGGCCAGAGGGCCCGCACGATCCGGCTCGCGTCGGCGTCCGCGGTCGGCGGGACCATCGGGGCGGTGCTGCTCCTGGTGCTGCCCGAGGACGCCTTCAGCGCGATCGTGCCGGCGCTGATCGGGCTCGGCGTGGTGCTGGTGGCACTCGGGCCACGGATCAATCGCCGGGTGGCTGCGGCGGCGTCGGGTGACGAGCCGCCGGCCGACCGCTGGTGGCTCTGGCCCGCGACGTCCGCTGCCGGCGTGTACGGCGGCTACTTCGGCGCCGCCCAGGGGATCATCCTGATCGCCGTCCTCGGGCTCGGCACCCATGACACCGTGCACCGCAACAACGCGCTGAAGAACGTGCTCTCCGGCATCGTCAACGGTATCGCCGCCGTGGTCTTCATCATCGTGGTGGCGGGCGGCTGGACCGACGCGGAGATCGACTGGGTGCTGGTGGGGCTGATCGCCTTCGGCTCGATCGTCGGCGCGCAGGTCGGGGCCAGGGTCGGACGCCGGATGCCCGCCGCGCTGATGCGCGGCTTCATCATCGTCGTCGGGCTGACGGCGCTGGTGGTCTTCCTCGTCCGCTAGCGCGCCCCGTCGACTCCTCAGTGGGGTGAGGCGGACGAGAGCGTGCTGCCCTCCTTCGCGACCTCCCGCTCCCGCGGCTCCCGGACCTCGGGCTCGTCGAGCATCGTGGCCTCGTCGAACGGCCGGTCGCCGGAGAGCACCGCGTCGAGCTGCCCGCGGTCGATGCCGCCGGTCCAGGTGCCGATCAGCAGCGTGGCCACCGAGTTCCCGGCGAAGTTGGTCAGCGCCCGGGCCTCGGACATGAAGCGGTCGATGCCCACGATCAGCCCGACGCCGTCGAGCAGCTCGGGGCGGTGCGACGACAGCCCGCCGGCCAGGGTGGCCAGCCCGGCGCCGGTGACGCCCGCCGCGCCCTTCGAGGCGATGATCATGAAGACCAGCAGCGAGATCTGCTCGCCGATGCTCAGCGGGTCGCCGAGCGCCTCGGCGATGAAGAGCGACGCCATGGTCAGGTAGATCGCGGTGCCGTCGAGGTTGAACGAGTAGCCGGTCGGCACGACGACGCCCACCGTCGTCTTGTCCACGCCGGCGTGCTCCATCTTCGCGATGACGCGGGGGAGGGCCGACTCCGACGAGGACGTCGACAGGATCAGCAGGAACTCGCGGCCGAGGTAGCGGAACAGGCTGAAGATGTTGACCCCGGCGACGAGCTTCAGCAGCAGCCCCAGCACCACGAACACGAACAGGGCGCAGGTGACGTAGAAGGCGATCATGATCATCGCCAGGCTCTGGAGCGCGTCGAGCCCGGTCTCGCCGACCACGGCCGCCATCGCGCCGAAGGCGCCCACCGGCGCGGCCCACATGATCATCGCGAGCACCCGGAACACCAGCCTCTGCAGGTGCTCGATGCCCCGGATGATCGGGGCCCCGGCGTCGCCCATCGTCTGGAGGGCGAAGCCGACGAGCAGCGCGACCAGCAGCGTCTGGAGCACCTCGCCGTCGGTCAGTGAGGAGAGCAGCGAGGTCGGGATGATCCCGAGGAGGAAATCGGTGGTGCTCTCCGACCCCCCGGCCTGCTCGGCGCCGGCCTTCGCGGTCTCCTCGTCGATGTTCAGCCCTTCGCCGGGCTGGATGAGGTTGCCGACGACGAGGCCGATGGCCAGCGCGATCGTCGACATCGCCAGGAAGTAGCCGAGGGCGAGCCCGCCGACCTTGCCGACGTGCGCGGCGCTCCGCACCGAGCCGACGCCCAGCACGATCGTGCAGAAGATGACCGGCGCGATCATCATCTTGATCAGCGCCACGAACGCCTCACCGATCGGCGCCAGCTTCGTCGCGAAGTCGGGCACGAAGAACCCGAGCGTGATGCCGAGCACCACGGCGACGATCACCGCGATGTAGAGGTAGTGGGTCCGGTCCTTGCGTTGCTCCTTGGCCATGTCCGGGCCGCCGTCGACCCCGGCCTGCTCGCGAGCTGCCATGACTCTCCCCATCGGTGGGTGCGATTCCTCCGGGGGCGATGCTTCCCGCTGCGGCGGCCTTTCAGTCGTCCCTGGGCTGGACCGGGCGCTCGACGAAGGCGTCCAACCACGCCCCGAGCTCCTCGAACGCGTGCTCCCGGACGGGCTTGCGCGACAGCGTCACGTCGTGGAGGGCACCAGGGACCCGGACGAGCGTGACGTGGGAGGCGAGCTTGTGGACCCACTTCGCCATCAGCTCGACGTCGAGGACGATGTCGCAGGAGGTGCAGAGGTCGTCCCAGCTCTTGGGGTGGGCGCTCCGGTCGGAGCTGAGCACCAGGGTGGGCACATCCAACCCCAGGCCGCGGTGGACGGTCGCGTGGCCCCGTCGTACGGCGCGGAGCCAGCCGGCGAAGACCGGCCAGCTCTCCAACGGCTTCCACGTCACGTCGTAGTCCCACTCGCCGGAGTGGTCCCGGTGGAGGCTGCGGCCGTAGAGCCCGGACACCGAGCGAGGGATCGACTGGTACGGACGGCGGAGCCCGACCTGGTCGATCGCCTTCGTGCCTGCCGTCCTCAGCCAGAAGCTGCCGTTGAGGTCGAGCCACGGGGAGTTGAGCACCAGCCCCCTCACCGGCGCCTCCGTGCGGTGCAGCCACAGCGACGCGATCAGCCCGCCCGTCGAGTGGCCGGTCACGACGACGTGGTCGTGGCCGTCCCGCCGGGTGATCAGCCGGAGGGCCAGGTCGAGCTCCTCGTCGTACTCCGCGAGGTCGAGGACGAAGTTGGGGGTCTGGTGGGGGCGCAGGGAGCGGCCGTACTTGCGCAGGTCGAGCGCGTAGAAGTCGTAACCACGCTCGACCCAGAAGTCCGCCGCCGGGGTCTGGAAGAAGTAGTCGCAGAAACCGTGCAGGTGGAGGACCGCGCGGCGGGAGCCGCGCTCCACCGTCGTGCGGCGGCTCACCAGCGTGGCGACCACCTCGCCCTCGCCGTCCGGCTCGAGCCGGAGCGTCTCGGCGACGTACGGCTCACCGAGCACGTCGACGGCGGGCTCCCCGACCTGGTCCCCGAACTCGCGCCCCGCTGCCATGGCGCCGATTCTGCACCACCCGCGGTGGCCGCAGGCACCGTGCACACTGGTGCCGTGACCGAGCCGTCGGTGCTGACCGACCCCGACCACCTGCTCCCGTGCCGTGAGCGCTCCTGCGACGTCGTCGGCATCTTCCTCGTCGACGTCCGCGGCTGGGTGCTGCTCCAGGAGCGCGACGAGCACGCCCCGGTCGCCGCGGAGCAGTGGGGGATCGTCGGTGGCCACGTGGACCCGAGCGAGGAGTGGCCGGCTGCGACCCGGCGCGAGCTGCTCGAGGAGACCGGGATCGTCCTCCCGGAGGGCGCGCTCACCCTCTGGTACGACGGCCACCAGACGCCGGAGTCGAAGAGCCGACCCGGACTGGTGAACCACTGGCAGGTGTGGTTCGCCCGGGTCGACCTCACCGACGACGACGTGGTGTGCGGGGAGGGCCGGCAGATCGTTTTCGTCGACCCCGCCCGGCTCGACGAGCTGGAGCTCGCCGAGTCGACGGCGTGGTTCCTCCCCAGGTTCCTCGCGTCCGACGAGTACGCCGCGCTGCTGCCCTGATCCAGTGCCGGCCCAGTGCCGGCCCAGTGCCGGCTCAGTGCTGGTAGGTCCCGTGGAGGATCGCACGGGCCGCGGTCTTGAACGCGAGGTTGAACGACACCACGGCCGGGCTGGTGTCGGAGTCGACGCCGAGCTTCTCCTCCTTCACCGCGTGGACGACGAAGAAGTAGCGGTGGACCTGGTCGCCGGGCGGGGGAGCGGCACCCATGAACGCCTTCGAGCCGCCGTCGTTGCGGCACATGAACGAGCCCTCCGGCAGCCCGGCACCGCCCTCGGCGCCCGCACCGGTGTCGAGCGAGGTCACCGACGCGGGGATGTCGCAGACCACCCAGTGCCAGAACCCGGACGGCGTCGGCGCGTCGGGGTCGAAGCAGGTCACCACGAAGCTCTTGGTGTCCTCGGGGAAGCCGGACCAGCTCAGCTGCGGGGAGGTGTTGCCCTTGTCGGCGACCTGGTCGTCCTTCAACGGTTGTCCGTCGGTGACGTCGGCGCTGGTCACCTCGAAGGACGGGACGGCGGGCAGGAGGTCGTAGGGGTTCGGGCTGACCGGTCGGTCGAGCGACATCGGCTCTCCTTCGCTGCGTTCGGGTCGGAGTTCGGGTCTCGTTGCGGTCGTCGCGGGTCGGGACCACCCTTCCCGGCGGCACCGACCCTATTCCGGTGGGTGGGCGTTGTCAGGGGACGCCCGGGCGGGCTGCTGACAATGGGTCGGTGACCGAGCACGCCTCGACCGAGGCCCCACCGCCGTACCCCTCCGCCCTCCGGCTCGCCGGACGGCGCGTGGTCGTGGTGGGTGGTGGCCAGGTCGCACAGCGGCGGGTGCCCGCCCTGCTGGCGGCCGGGGCCGACGTCGTCGTCGTCTCCCCGGAGGTCACCCCGGCGATCGAGGGGCTCGTCGGCGGCGGTGAGGTCACCTGGGTGCCGCGCGGCTTCGAGGCCGCCGACCTGGACGAGAGCTGGTACGTCGTCGCCGCCACCGACGTGCCCGAGGTCAACGCCGCGGTCAGCACGGCGGCCGAGGAGCGGCGCGTCTTCTGCGTCCGCGCCGACGACGCCGCCGAGGCGTCCGCGTGGACCCCGGCGGTCGGCAGGCACGCCGGCGTCACCGTCGCGGTGGTCAGCAACCGGGAGCCCCGGCGCTCGGCGGTGATCCGTGACCAGGTCATCGAGGGGCTCCGCGACGGGCGGCTGCCGGTGCGCCCGCACGAGAAGACGCCGGGCGTGGTGCTGGTCGGCGGCGGGCCGGGTGATCCGGAGCTGGCGACCGTGGCCGCGCGGCGGGCGCTCAGCGAGGCCGACGTCGTGGTCGCCGACCGGCTGGCCCCGCGTGAGCTGCTCAGCGAGCTCGCGCACGACGTCGAGCTGGTCGACGTGGCGAAGCTGCCCCGCGGCCGCTCGGCGGCCCAGGAGGAGATCAACCGGGTCATCGTGGAGCGCGCCCGTGAGGGCAAGCGCGTCGTGCGTTTCAAGGGTGGTGACAATTTCGTCTTCGGCCGCGGTTACGAGGAGGTGCAGGCGTGCGCCGAGGCGGGCGTGCCCTGCACGGTCGTCCCCGGCCTGACCTCCGCGATCTCCGTCCCGGCCCTCGCCGGCATCCCGGTGACGCACCGGGGCGTTGCCCACGAGTTCACGGTGATCTCCGGGCACCTGCCTCCGGACCACCCCGAGTCGCTGGTCGAGTGGGACAGCGTCGCGCGGATGCGCGGCACGGTGGTGCTGTTGATGGCGGTGCAGAACCTGCCGGCCATCGCGCGGCGCCTGGTCTCGGCGGGGCGCCCCGCGACCACGCCGCTCGCCGTCGTCACGGACGGCAGCATGCCGACGCAGCGCACCCTCTGGTCGACGCTCGAGCTGGTCGAGGAGGACCTCGTGCGCGACCCGGTGCGGCCGCCGGCGATCGTGGTGATCGGCGAGGTCGTGTCGGTGGCGAACCCGGCGCGGTACTCCTGATGGTCCACCTCGTCGAGATCGACGACCCGGCCGACCCGCGGCTCTCCGACTACCGGGACCTCCGCGACGTCCAGCTGCGGGAGCACCTGGAGAGCGAGCACGGGCTGTTCATCGCCGAGGGGGAGAAGGTCGTGCGCCGCGCGGTGGAGGCCGGCTTCGAGCCCCGTTCGTTCCTGATGGCGCCGCGGTGGCTCGACGGGCTGGCCGACGTCCTCGAGACCGGCGACGCGCCGGTCTACGTGGTGAGCGAGGCGCTGGCCGAACAGGTCACCGGCTTCCACGTGCACCGCGGCGCGCTCGCGTCGTTGCACCGCCGCCCGCTGCCCGGCCTGGTCTCGGTGCTCGACGGGGCGCGCACCGTGGTCGTGCTCGAGGACGTCGTCGACCACACCAACGTCGGTGCGTGCCTGCGCAGCGCGGCCGCCATGGGCGTCGACGCCGTGCTGCTGTCGCCCCGGTGCGCCGACCCGTTCTACCGACGGTCGATCAAGGTCGCGATGGGTGCCGCCTTCACGCTGCCCTGGACCCGCCTCGAGGGGTGGTACGACGCGGTCACCGAGCTGTCCGCCGCCGGCTTCACCACCGTGGCGCTGACGCCCGCCGGCGACTCGGTGGCGATCGAGGAGGCCGTGGCGGGCCAGGAACGGGTCGCGCTGCTGATGGGCACCGAGGGGCGTGGGCTCTCGGACCGCTGGATGACGACCGCCGACGTCCGTGCGGTGATCCCGATGGCCGAGGGGATCGACTCGCTCAACGTGGCCGCGGCGACCGCGGTGGCCTGCTACGTCGCGCGGGCACGCCGCTGATCGTCGGGCGTCACGGGCGTGCCGGGTCGATTGCCTCGTTGCGGTCAGGGCAAGGTGGTCCCGTGACCACGCAACCGCTGACGGGCCGACCCTCCCGCGAACGGGTCATCGGGCAGGGGCTCACCTGGCTCGCCTGGTGGAGCATCAAGTGGGTGGCGATCGCGGCGGGCGCGGTGCTTCTCGGGCTCGTGATCCGGGAGACGTGGACGATCCTGCTGCCGATCTTCCTGGCGCTGATCCTCACCTCGGTCCTGGAGCCGCTCTCCGGTCTCTTCGAGCGGTACACGAAGTTCCCGCCGGCACTGGCGGCCGCCGCGGCGCTGCTGACCGGGATCGGCGTGCTCGTCGGCAGCGCGGTGGCACTGGCCCCGAGCGTCGTGAGCCAGGCGGACGACATCGCGAAGGACGCCTCGAGCGGTCTGCAGGAGCTCCAGGAGTGGGTGCAGCGCAACGAGCTGGTCACCGAGGCGCAGATCGAGAACGGGATCCAGACGGCGCAGGAGCGGCTCACCAGCAGCGCCGACGCGATCGCCGGAGGTGTCCTGGGCGGCATCGGCGCCGTGGGCTCCGGGGTCGTCACCCTGGTCCTCACGCTCCTGCTGACGTTCTTCTTCCTCAAGGACGGCCGGAAGTTCCGGCCGTGGGTCCGGTCGTTGACCGGACCGCGCGCCGGGCCCCACGTCTCCGAGGTCCTCGGCCGGTCGTGGGGAACGCTCGGTGGCTTCATCCGCACCCAGGCGCTGGTCAGCCTCATCGACGCGGTCTTCATCGGCATCGGGCTGCTCGTCGTGGGCGTTCCGCTCGCGGTGCCGCTGGCGGTGCTCACCTTCTTCGGTGGCTTCGTCCCGATCGTCGGTGCGTTCGTGGTCGGCGCGATCGCCGTCCTCGTCGCGCTGGTGTCGGTCGGATGGGGCGGCGCGCTGGTCGTGCTCGCGATCATCGTCGGGGTGCAGCAGCTGGAGGGCAACGTGCTCCAGCCCTGGCTGCAGTCACGGGTGATGCAGCTGCACCCGGTCGTCGTGCTGCTCGCGGTGACGCTCGGCTCCACGCTGTTCGGCATCGTCGGCGCGTTCCTCGCGGTGCCCGTGGTGGCGGTCTTCGCGGTGCTGCTGCGCTACCTCAACGACGTCGTGACGGAGCAGAGCGCCCCCGTCGAGCCGGCCGAGTCGCCGGAGGGGGAGCCGCACGAGGCGGCGTACGAGAACACCGAGGAGACCGAGACGGGTCAGCTGGACCCGTCGGAGGAGGGCTCCGCCGGCCACCCCGGCGGGTAGTCCTCCGCCGCAGCCTCCATCTGCTTCGCCAGCTTCTTGTACGCGCGGCGGTTGAGCCGGTCCCCGAAGACCGTCCCCTTGCAGTGGTCGGTCTCGTGCTGGAGGCACCGCGCCAGGAGCCCCGTCCCGGCGTACCGGACCGGAGTGCCGTCGAGCCCCTGGCCGAGCACCTCGGCGTAGTCGGGGCGCGGGCACGACACGAAGGCGCCGGGGAAGGACAGGCACCCCTCCTCGCCGTCGTCGAGCCGCCGTTCCTTGCCCTCCGGCACGACCACCTCCGGGTTGCAGACCACACCCGTGTGGCGCACCCCCTCGTCGTCGGGGCAGTCGAAGACGAACACCTGGCGGTCCACACCGATCTGGCAGGCGGCGAGGCCGACCCCGTCGGCGGCGTACATCGTCGCGGTCATGTCCGCGACCAGCGCCCGCAGCTCGTCGTCGAACTCGGTCACCGGCTCGTTGACCCGGTGCATCACGTCGGTGCCCCAGCGGGTCATCGGCCGCACGGTCCCACCGGTGGGGAGGTCGCTGCTGGTGGGGGCGGACGGCTCGGGCGCGGAGGTCGACATGCGGTCAATCGTAGGAGGCGGCCCGATGTGACGCCGGTCTCACCGGTGCCGTGTGGCGCAGTGTGTAACTCAGAGTTACATTGGAGCCATGTCGACCACCACCTCGCACCGCCGGCGTGGCCTCGCCGCCACCGAGAAGGCCGACCCGATCGGCCTCGCCGTCGCCGCCCTCAACCGGCTCGCACAGAGCCCGGCCCTCGACCGGTTCGGGCTGCGCAGGACCGCCGAGAAGGCCGTCTACAGCGCGACGAAGTCGGGGTTCCGGACCGTCGGGGCGGTGAGCCGCCAGTTCGCCCGCGCGGGGTCCGGGCGGACGGGCAACCGCGTCGCGCCCGCCAAGGCAACGGGGGTCTTCGACCTCACGCCGAGCGAGGACGAGCAGATGCTCGTCGACGTCGTCACCGAGTACGCCGCCGAGGTGCTCCGCCCTGCCGCGGCCGACGCGGACGAGGCCTGCGAGCCGCCCGTCGACGTGCTGAAGGCCAGCCTGGAGATCGGCATCCCCATCCTGGGCGTTCCCGAGGAGCTGGGGGGGATCGCCGCCGAGCGGTCCGCCGTGGCCGGGACGCTGGTCGCCGAGGCGCTCGCGAAGGGCGACATGGGGCTCGCGCTCGCGGTGCTCGCCCCGGGCTCCGTCGCCACCGCGCTCTCGCTCTGGGGGAGCGAGGAGCAGCAGGCGACGTACCTCCCGGCCTTCACCGGGGACGACGTCCCCGCCGCCGCGGTGGCGCTCGCCGAGCCCCGGCCGCTCTTCGACCCGCTCTCGCTCCGCACCACCGCCACCCGCAAGGGCGACGGCTACGTGCTCTCCGGCGTCAAGTCCGGCGTGCCGCGCGGCGCCGACGCCGAGCTCTTCGTCGTCGGTGCCGAGCTCGACGGGAGCCCGCGCCTCTTCCTCGTCGAGTCGTCGAGCGCCGGGCTCTCCATCGAGACCGACCCGTCGATGGGCGTCCGGGCCGCCGGGGTCAGCCGGCTCGTGCTCGAGGACGTCGAGGTGGGGTCGATCGCGCTGCTCGGTGACGAGGCGACCTACGTCGAGGCAATCCGGCTGGCCCGGCTCGGTTGGTGCGCGCTCGCCGTCGGCACCGCCCAGGCGGTGCTCGACTACGTGGTCCCCTACGTCAACGAGCGGACCGCCTTCGGCGAACCGATCAGCAACCGCCAGTCGGTGGCGTTCATGGTCGCCAACATCGCGATCGAGCTCCAAGCGATGCGGCTGGTGACCTACAAGGCCGCCTCGCGCGCCGCCCAGGGCAAGCCCTTCGGCCGCGAGGTCGCGCTGGCCCGTCGCCTCTGCGCCGACAAGGCGATGCAGATCGGGCTGGACGGCGTGCAGCTGCTCGGCGGCCACGGGTTCGTCAAGGAGCACCCGGTGGAGCGGTGGTACCGCGACCTGCGGGCCGTCGGCGTCATGGAAGGAGGGGTCCTGGTCTGATGATCAACCTCGAGACACCCAGGAAGCACAAGGCGCTGGTCGGGCAGGCGCACCAGGTCGCGATGAACCTGCTGCGGCCGAACAGCCGCAAGTACGACAAGGCCGAGCACGAGTACCCGGTCGAGCTCGACATGCTCGCCGCGATGGTCGACGGGCTCTCCGAGTCCGGCGCCTCCGAGGGCGCCGGCGCTGCCGGCGTGAAGCGGGAGGACGCGACCGACGACGGCGTGCGCAACGGCGCCAACATGGCCTCGGTCCTCTCCATCCAGGAGATGTGCTGGGGCGACGTCGGGCTGCTGCTGTCGATGCCCCGCCAGGGGCTGGGCAACTCCGCGATCGCGTCGGTCGCCGACGCCGAGCAGCAGGAGCGGTTCAAGGGCGTCTGGGCGAGCATGGCGATCACCGAGCCGGGCGTCGGCTCGGACTCGGCGAACATCCGCACCACCGCCGTGCTCGACGGCGACGAGTACGTCATCAACGGCGAGAAGATCTTCGTGACCTCGGGGGAGCGGAGCGACGCCGTCGTCGTCTGGGCGACGCTCGACCGGTCGCTCGGCCGGGCGGCGATCAAGTCGTTCGTGGTCCCCAAGGGGACGCCGGGCATGACCGTCGAGCGGCTCGAGCACAAGCTCGGGATCAAGGCCTCCGACACCGCGACGATCCGGTTCGAGAACTGTCGGGTGCCGAGGGAGAACCTGCTCGGCTCCCCGGAGGTCGACACCAAGCAGGGGTTCGCCGGCGCGATGGCGACCTTCGACAACACCCGACCGCTCGTCGCCGCGATGGCCGTCGGGTGTGCGCGGGCCTCGCTCGAGCTGACCCGCCACCTCCTGGAGGGAGCCGGCGTGGTCATCGACCACGACCGGCCCGCCACGACGCAGTCCGCGGCGGCCGCGACGTACCTCCAGCTCGAGGCGGAGTGGGAGGCGGCCCACCTGCTGACCCTCCAGGCGGCGTGGATGGCCGACAACCGCAAGGCGAACTCCCTCGAGGCCTCGATGGCCAAGGCGAAGGCGGGGCGCGTCGGCAGCGAGATCACGCTCCGGTGCGTCGAGCTCGCCGGGACGGTCGGCTACAGCGAGCAGGACCTGCTGGAGAAGTGGGCGCGCGACTCCAAGATCCTCGACATCTTCGAGGGCACCCAGCAGATCCAGCAGCTGATCGTGGCGCGCCGGATCCTCGGGAAGAGCTCGGCCGAGCTGAAGTAGCCGGACCGCACGGGACCGGCCCTCCACGCCGCACGGGGGTGGCGTGGAGGGCCTCCCCGGAACAGGCACGGCCGGAGCCGCGTTGTCCCCGCATGACCACTCTCGGCATCACCGGTGCCACCGGCCACGTCGGCGGTCGCACCGCGCGGCTCCTCGCCGACGGCTCCCGGCCCGTGCGCCTCCTCGTCCGTGACCCGTCCCGGGCCCCCGACCTGCCGGGCGCCGAGGTCGCCACCGCGGTGTACGGCGACCCCGCCACCGTGGACGCGCTCCGCGGGCTCGACGTCGTGCTGATGGTCTCGGCCCACGAGTCCGACGACCGGGTCGCCGAGCACCGGACGTTCGTCGAGGCCGCCGTGGAGGCCGGGGTGCGCCACCTCGTCTACACCTCGTTCGTGGGCGCCTCCGACCGCACCGGCTTCCTGCTCGGGCGGGACCACGGCGCGACCGAGGGGATCATCAGGAGCAGCGGCCTGGCCTTCACGTTCCTCCGTGACAACTTCTACGCCGAGGTGTTCGCGGACTTCGGCGGCGAGGACCGCGTGATCCGGGGGCCTGCGGGCGACGGACGGGTCGCCGCGGTCTCCCGTCGCGACGTCGCCGAGGTCGCCGCGCTGGTCCTGCGCGACCCCGACGCGCACGCAGGGGCGGTCTACGACCTGACCGGGCCGGAGGCTCTCACCCTCCACGAGGTGGCGGCGGTGCTCGCCGACGTGACGGGACAGTCGCACTCCTACGTCGACGAGACGATGGACGAGGCACGGGCCAGCCGCGCGTCGTACGGTGCCCCGGACTGGCTCGTCGACGCCTGGATCAGCACCTACACCGCGATCCGCGACGGCGAACTCGAGGCGGTGAGCGACGACGTGCCCCGGCTCCTCGGCCGGCCCGCGACCTCGTTCGCGGAGGCGGTCGCGGCGCTGTAGCCGTCATGCGAGCGGCGCGGACGCTTCCCGCTGCTGCCACGCGCGGTTCACCCGGACGCCACCCCGCCGCGCCACGGTGGAGCCATGAGGATCCAGCTCGTCACCCTGTTCGGGCTCGCGACCTACCTGGTCTGGACGACGACGTTCGCCGGCGCGCTCGCCGGCGTCGTCCCGTTCCCGTGAGCCGCTCCTAGGACCGCCCGACCTCCACCACGGCGCCGTCTGACGCGGTGCCGTCGAGGAAGCCGGGCTCGGCCAGCCCTGCGTCGGCGAAGGCGGCGGTGACCGCGTCACGCACCGTGTCGCCCAGCCCCGCCGGCACCAGGGCGATGGCCGAACCGCCGAACCCGCCGCCGGTCATCCGCGCGCCGAGCGCACCCGCGTCGAGCGCAGCCTCCACCGCGACGTCGAGCTCGCGGCAGGAGACCTCGTAGTCGTCGCGCAGCGACGCGTGGGAGGCGGTCATCAGCCGGCCGAACCCCTGCCAGTCGCGGGCCTCGACGGCGTCGAGCGCCTGGCCCACCCGCACCTCCTCGGTGACGACGTGGCGGACGCGGCGCCGGACGACCGGGTCCAGCAGCCGCTCGACCGCGTCGGCACCTGCCGTCGCCAGCCTGGTGACGCCGAGCTCGGCGGCGGCTGCGTCGCAGGTGCGACGCCGGTCGGCGTACTCGCCACCGGCGTGCGAGTGCTCGGCCCGGGTGTCGATGACGAGCAGCTGGCCCTCCGGCTCCCAGGGGACGAGCCGGTGCGACCCTCCGGCGGGATCGACGACCAGGGCGTGGCCCGCCCGGGCGAAGACCACCGACGTCTGGTCGAGCGCGCCGGTCGGTGCGCCGACGTAGTCGTTCTCCGCGCGGACGGCGGCCGCCACCAGCTCCTCGCGCGACGGCGTCGCTCCGGCCGCGTCGGCGACGGCGAGCCCGGCCGCGCACTCGAGGGCAGCCGAGCTCGACAGCCCGGCCCCGAGCGGCACGCGGCCGTCGACCAGCACGTCGTAGCCGGTGCCGGCCAGCCCGAGGGCCTGCACCACCCCGACGACGTACGCCGCCCAGCCGCCGACGTCGGGCGCGTCGACGGCCACCTCCATCCGGTCCGGGGACTGCTCGCTCACCAGCACCAGCCGGCCGTCGGTGCGGGGCGCCACCGCCACGTAGGTGCGCACCGGGAGCCCGATCGGCAGCGACCGGCCCCCGTTGTAGTCGAGGTGCTCACCGATGAGGTTGACCCGCCCCGGGGCCGAGGCGACCGACTCGGGGTCGCGCCCGAAGGCGCGGCTGAAGGAGCTCATGACCGTCTCGACCACCATCGGGCCAGCGTAGGGGCGGGGGTGTCGGCGTCCCCGCCTACGCTTGTCGGGTGCAGTTCCTCGACGACGCGCGGATCCCGCCCTACGACCTGACCTACGACGACGTCTTCATGGTGCCGAGCCGCTCCTCGGTCGCCTCGCGCGACGACGTCGACCTCTCGACCTCCGACGGCACCGGCGCGACCCTGCCGCTCGTGGTCGCCAACATGACCGCGGTGTCCGGCCGGCGGATGGCCGAGACGGTCGCCCGGCGTGGCGGCATCGCGATCATCCCCCAGGACATCCCGGGGCCCGTCGTCGCCGAGGTGGTCGACTGGGTGAAGCGGCGCCACCTGCTGTTCGACACCGCGATCGTCCTCGACCCCCACCACACCGTGGCCGACGCGCTGGCACTGATCCCGAAGCGGTCGCACCGGGCGGCGGTCGTCGTCGACGACGGCCGCCCGGTGGGCGTGGTGACCGAGGACGACTGCCGCTCGGTCGACCGGTTCACCCAGGTGCACGAGGTGATGAGCAGCCACGTCAACACCCTGCCCGACGACATCACGCCCCGCGAGGCCTATGAGCGGCTCGACTCCGCACGCCGCCGGGTGGCCCCGGTCGTCGACGCGGACGGCCGGCTCGTCGGCGTCCTCACCCGCACGGCCGCCCTGCGGGCGTCGCTCTACACACCGGCGGTGGACGCCCACCGACGGCTGGTCGTCGGCGCCGCGGTCGGGGTCAACGGCGACGTCCTCGGGAAGGCCAAGGCGCTGCTGGCCACCGGTGTGGACTGCCTGGTCCTCGACACCGCCCACGGCCACCAGGACCGGATGCTCGAGGCGCTGCGCGCGGTGCGGGCGCTGGAGCCGGCGGTCCCCGTCGTGGCGGGCAACGTCGTCTCCGCGGCGGGCGTCCGCGACCTCGTCGAGGCGGGCGCGGACATCGTGAAGGTCGGCGTCGGCCCCGGGGCGATGTGCACCACGCGCATGATGACCGGCGTGGGCCGGCCGCAGTTCTCCGCCGTGCTCGAGTGCTCCCGGCAGGCCCGGGAGCTCGGCGCCCACGTCTGGGCCGACGGGGGAGTGCGTCACCCCCGTGACGTGGCCCTCGCGCTGGCCGCCGGGGCGAGCGCGGTGATGATCGGCTCCTGGTTCGCCGGCACCCACGAGTCGCCCGGTGACCTCCACGAGGACGCCGACGGCCGGCGCTACAAGGAGAGCTTCGGCATGGCGTCGGCGCGGGCGGTGCAGCGGCGGACCTCCGCCGAGTCGTCGTTCGACCGGGCCCGCAAGGGGCTCTACGAGGAGGGGATCTCCACCAGCCGGATGTACCTCGACCCCCAGCGTCCTGGCGTGGAGGACCTCATCGACGCGATCTGCGCCGGGGTGCGGTCTGCGTGCACCTACGCCGGGGCGCGCAACCTCGCGGAGTTCGAGGAGCGGGCGGTCGTCGGGTTCCAGTCGGCCGCCGGGTTCCACGAGGGGCGGCCGCTGCCGGCGGGCTGGTGACCGCTCAGCGCCGGCGCCCGCGAGGGTTCCGAGGTTGCCGGGGCCGCTGAGCCGACCGGGGCTTCCTGGGTTGCTTGGGCTGCCTGGGTCCCCCGGATGGCTCGGGCTGCTCGCCGCGGGAGCTGCGGGCCGTCCGTCCCCGCACCACGCCGACCAGCTCCTGGGTCAGCTCGTCGTCCCGCTCGACCAGCCAGGCCAGCGCGACCTGGGAACCCTCGACGCCGTCGACCGGCACCGCCACCACGTCGCGGCGGTGGTGGAGCCGGGCGACCGACATCGGGAGGACCACGACACCGGTGCCGCCCGCGACCGCCTCCACGGCCTCCTTCGCGGTCACCTCGGCGAGGGACCAGTGGTGCTCGTCGGCGAGCTCGGCGACGTCGATCGAATCGAACGCGGACACGACGTGGTCACGGGGGACCACGACGACCGGCTGCTCGACGTAGAGCGGCACCACGTGGAGCCCGGCAGGGTCGACGGGGAGCCGGACGAGGCTCATGTCCGCACGCCCCTCGTGCAGGACCTGCGTCTGCTCGACCTCCTCGACGAGGAGCGTCTCGAGCGGCTCGGGGCGACGCTCGCGCCACCGGCGTACCCACTTGTCGGGGGTGACCCCGGGGACGAACGCGACCCGCAGCCCGGCGGTGCTCAGCGTGGCTCCAGGACCACGACGGGGATCTCGCGCTCGGTCCAGGCCTGGTAGCTGGCGAAGTCCGCGTAGAGGTCGACCAGCATCGGCCAGAGCCGCTCGCGTTCGGCAGGCGTGACGACCCGCGCCCGCACCCGGCGGAGCTCGGGGCCGACCTGGACCTGGGTGTCGGGGTGCGGGAGCAGGTTGCGGTACCACTGCGGGTGTGTGGACATCCCGCCCTGCGAGGCCACGACGACCAGGTCGGGGCCGTCGGCGAGGTAGAGCAGCGGCACCGTGAAGCGGGTGCCGGAGCGACGGCCGACGTGGTCGAGGAGCAGCGTGGGCACGGGCTTGCGGAACCCGGCGCCGATGCGCCACTTCCCGCCGATCCGGCCGTTGGTGCGGCGGTAGAGCCAGACCTGCGCGCGTCCGCCGTGCTTCAGCACCTTCTTGACCACGGGGGCGTCGATCTGCGCCGGCCGTGGCTTGAGGCGGGGTTCCGTCGGCACCCCGCCATCCTGGCAGGGCGGCATACCGCGGACCGGCGCGGGTACGTCGGCGACCATGACCTCCCTCTGGCTCGACCGGCCCCTGGAGCAGCACGACGACGCGTTCCCCGACGACACCTTCGACGACGTCGTGGTCGGCGCCGGGCTCACCGGGCTCACCACCGCGGTGCTCCTGGCCCGCGCCGGACGGCGGGTCGGCGTTCTCGAGGCGCGCCACGTCGGTGCCGTCACCACCGGCCGCACGACCGCCAAGGTCAGCCTGCTGCAGGGCACGAAGCTGTCCGGCATCCTCCAGTCGCACCCCGAGAGCAAGGCTCGCGCCTACCTCGACGCCAACACCGAGGGGCTGGCTTGGCTGCGCCGGTTCTGCGCCGACCACGGCGTCGACGTCCAGCACCGCGACGCCGTGGTGTTCGCCCACGACACGAGCGAGATCAGGGCGGTGCGGTCCGAGCACGACGCCGCGAGGTCCGTCGGGCTCGACGTCCGGTGGGAGGACGACCTCGGGGTGCCGTTCCCGCACCACGGCGCCGTCGTCCTCGCCGACCAGCTCCAGCTCGACCCGGTGGAGCTCCTGCTCGCGCTCGTCGCCGAGCTCCGGGCGCACGGCGGGACGGTCCACGAGGGGCAGCGCGTCGTCACCGTCTCCCGGGCCGGCAAGCCCTGCCTGGTGCTGGAGACCGGCCGCCAGGTCTCGGCCGACAACGTGGTCCTGGCCACCGGCATCCCGGTGCTGGACCGGGCGATGACGTTCGCGAAGGTCGAGCCCAAGCGGTCGTACCTTCTCGCGTTCCGCGGGGTGCCGGCGCCCGAGGGGATGTACCTCTCCGCGGGCTCCTCGGCCCGCTCGGTCCGCGACGTCCCGACCCAGGACGGCACGCCGGCGTTCCTGGTCGGCGGCAGCGGCCACACGGTCGGCCGCACGCGCTCGGAGCGGCGCCACCTCGACGAGCTCCGGGAGTGGACCGCCGAGCACTTACCGGGGGCGGTGGAGACGCACGCCTGGTCGGCGCAGGACTACTCGCCGTACGACGGGCTGCCGCTGCTCGGAAAGCTGCCGCTCGGGCTCGGCCGCATCCACTACGCGACCGGCTACGACAAGTGGGGGATGACGAACGGGGTCGCGGCGTCGCTCGCGATCGCCGCCGAGCTGCTGGGCGGCGAGGCGCCCGGGTGGGCCCGCGCGTTGGACCGGCGCGTGCCGACCCCGCGCGCGGCGCTGCACGTCGGGATGCTCAACGCGGGGGTGGGGCTCGCCGAGACGACGTCCACGCTCGAGGCGATTACGTCCTCGCTGCCCGACGACGTCGAGGAGGGCACCGGCGTGGTCGGACGCGAGGGCGTCGTGCCGACCGGGGTGGCGAAGGTCGACGGCCGCACGTGCAAGGTGGCCGCGATCTGCACCCACGTCGGCGGCACGCTGCGGTGGAACGACGCCGAGCGGTCGTGGGACTGCCCGCTGCACGGCTCGCCGTTCGCCCCCGACGGCTCGGTGCTCGAGGGGCCGGCGACGCGACCGCTGCAGCGGCGCGACTCGGGCGAGGCGTCCGGCTCGGCCTAGGAGCCGCCCTTCCCGGTGACCGAGCGGCGGTCGTCGGGGTGGCGGTGGGTGTACCCGAGCCGGTCGAGGTGCTGCAGCAGCGGGAGCACCACCCGGCGGGTCGTGTCGAGCCGGCTCCGCGCCTCGCTGGTCGTGAACGGCTGGGGGAGCGCCCTGAGCTCCTCGACCGCCCGCCGGTCGGCCCCGGGGGCGAGCACGATGCCGTCGCCGAGGTGCAGCAGCCGCCCCGCCTTGGCGGCGGCGACGACGCCCCGGGGCTGGAGCCCGACCTCGCGGAGCCGGTCGGCGGTGGGCGCGAGGAACGGCCGCGCCTCCAGCTCCTCCAGGAGCCGGCCGACCGCTTCGCGCAGCGGCGCGGGGAGCGTGTCGGCCGGCGCCGTGCTCCGCGACGTCACCCGGCCGTCGACCACCCGCAGGGGCGGCGTCACGAGGGAGGCGACGAGCTGGGGCGACGGCAGCCCGAGCCGTTCGGCGAGCGAGACGAGGGTCAGGCCGGGACCGTCGTCGCCGTTGGAGGCCTCGTGCTCGGCGACGACCTCGCCGAGCCGCGCGCGCAGCCCGGCAGCCCGCCGGTCGCCGAGGAGCCAGCCGTCGGTGGGCCGGAGGTCGTGGGTGGGCACGCCGAGCGCCCGCAGGAGGTCGACGTGGACCAGCCCCCGTCGGGCGACCTCCGCAGCCGCGTCGGGCACGCCGGTGGCCGCACCCAGGTCGTCGGCCCGTGCCCGGGCGGCGCCGCGGCGCTCCAGCTTCGGGGGCGCGGGGTCGAGGACCGTCACGCCCCAGAGCAGCCGGCTCCCGGGATCGCGCAGCAGGGCCCGGTCACCGATCCGCAGCGGGAGCGCACGCTCCAGCGTCAGGCGGGCGAGCCCGTCGGTGGCACCACCCAGCGGCCGGAGGTACGCCGGGACCGCGACGCTGCCGACGTGGAGCAGCGGCCGGCGGGGTGGACCGGGGGACTCCTCGGACGTGGCGGCGGGGGTGAGCCGGACGTCGACCGCACCGGTGAAGTGCCACGCGTCGGGGGTGACCAGCACGTCGTGGCGCGCGAGACGGCCGCGCACGTCACCGCCGAGGTTGAGCGCCACCCGTGCCACGCCGGACACCTCCGGGGCGTCGCGGCCGAGGGACTGGACACCCCGCACACGGACGACCTCGCGGCCGTTGGTCAACCGGTCTCCGGTCGCGACGGTGCCGGCGGGCAGCGTGCCGGTCACCACGGTCCCGGCGCCGCGGACCGTGAACGCCCGGTCGACCCACAGCCGCACGTCGGCGTCGGGCTCCGGCTCCGGGAGCGCCCGGACCATCGCGACGAGCTCGGCGCGGAGCTCGTCGAGCCCGTCGCCGGTCCGGGCGCTCACCGCGACGACGGGGGAGCCGGCCAGGCCGGTGCGCGCGATCTCGGCGGCGGCGCGCGCGGCCATCGGCGCGGGGTCGGCGAGGTCGGACCGGGTGACGGCGACGACACCGTGGCGCACCCCGAGCGCGTCGAGCGCGGCCAGGTGCTCCGCGGCCTGCGGCATCCACGGGTCGTCGGCAGCGACCACCAGCAGCGCAGCGGGGACGGGACCGACGCCGGAGAGCATCGTGGCCACGAACCGCTCGTGGCCGGGCACGTCGACGAACGCGAGGACACCCGCACCGGGCAGCGTCGTCCAGGCGTAGCCGAGCTCGATCGACAGCCCGCGCGCGTGCTCCTCGGCGAGCCGGTCGGGGTCGGTGCCGGTCAGGGCCCGCACCAGCGTGCTCTTGCCGTGGTCGACGTGACCGGCGGTGGCGACGACGTGCACCTGCTCCGCCCTCAGCCCTCTCCGACGGCCTGGGACGCGACGGCCGCGGCCCGGCGTACCGCCTCGACGAGGGCGTCGTCGGCCTCCTCCGGGAGCGCCAGCAGGTCGAGCAGGAGCCGGCCTCGCTCGACGTGGCCGACGACCGGCAGCGTCCCGGTGCGCAGCGGCGCTGCCAGTGCTTCGGGCAGCACCACGGCGGCGCTCGGCAGCTCGACCTCGGGGGCACCGCCACCGCCGACCGCACCGGTGGACCGCTCCGCGGAGGCCGCCACGACCGGGGCCAGCCGGCCGGCGATCCCCTCCGCGCGGCGCAGCAGGACCGCGGCGTCGGTGTCGAGGGCCTCGAGGACCGGCGGCGTCGGCCCGGTCAGGGTCGCCTCGAGCGCGGCGAGGGTGAGCTTGTCGACCCGGAGGGCGCGGGCCAGCGGGTGGCGCCGCACCTGGTGGACGAGGTCGGCGCGGCCGAGCAGCAGGCCTGCCTGCGGTCCGCCGAGCAGCTTGTCGCCGGAGGCGGTCACGAGCGCCGCCCCGGCGCGGAGCGTGCGCGCCGCGTCGGGCTCGTCGGGGAGCCGCGGGTGCGGCGCCAGGAGCCCCGAGCCGATGTCGGCGACGACCGGGGCCGGGAGGGTCGCGAGCTCTTGCACCGGCACCGACGAGGTGAACCCGCGGACGACGAAGTTCGACGGGTGCACCTTGAGGACGAAGGCGGTCTCGTCGGTGATCGCAGCCTCGTAGTCGGACCGCCGCACCCGGTTGGTGGTGCCGACCTCGCGGAGGCGGGCGCCGACGGACTCCACGAGCTCCGGGATCCGGAACCCGTCGCCGATCTCCACCATCTCGCCGCGCGCGACGACCACCTCGCGCCCCTGCCCGAGCGCGCAGGCGACCAGCGCGAGGGCGGCGGCGCCGTTGTTGACCACGTGCACCGCGCCGGCGTCCGGCACCGCGGCGGCCAGCGCGTCGAGTGCCGACCTGCCCCGCCGGCCGCGTGCGCCGGTCTCCAGGTCGAGCTCGACGTCGGTGGCGCCGGCGGCGACCTCCATCGCGGCGACCGCGGCGGAGGACAGGGGCGCGCGGCCGAGGTTGGTGTGCACGACGACGCCGGTCGCGTTGAGCACCGGCCGCATGGCGGTCGCGGTGGCCGGCAGGGAGTCGAGCACGTCGTCGACCGCCGCGGTCGGCGGCACCTCGCCCGCGCGGCACCGGGCCAGGGAGGTCGTGACGGCGCGCTTCACGATGCGGTGGCCGAGCCTCCCGATCGCGTCCTGGAGCCGGGGGTCGGCGAGGACCGTGTCGGTCCGCGGCGTCGCGCGACGCGGGTCGGTCGTCGTCGGTCTGCCGTCCACGCCGGGCAGTCTAGGCAGCCGGTGCCGACACCGGCCGGAAGCGACGCAGCCGCAGGCTGTTGGTGACCACGAACACCGAGGAGAACGCCATCGCGGCGCCGGCCACAAGCGGGTTGAGGAACCCGAGCGCGGCCAGGGGCAGCGCGGCCACGTTGTAGGCGAACGCCCAGAACAGGTTGCCCTTGATGGTCGCGAGCGTGCGGCGCGAGAGGCGGACGGCGTCGACGGCCGCGCGGAGATCGCCCCGGACCAGCGTCAGGTCGGACGCCTCGATGGCCACGTCGGTCCCGGTGCCCATGCTGATGCCGAGCGAGGCCACCGCGAGCGCGGGGGCGTCGTTGGCGCCGTCGCCCACCATGGCGACCACTCGCCCCTCGTCGTGGAGGCGGCGCACCACGTCGACCTTCCCACCGGGTAGCACCTCGGCGACGACCTCGTCGATGCCGACCTCGGCGGCGACCGCCTCGGCAGCCCTGCGGTTGTCGCCGGTGACCAGCACCGGCCGCAGCCCGAGACCACGGAGCTCGGCGACCGCCTGCGCGCTGGTCGGCTTGACGGTGTCGGAGACGACGAAGAGCCCCCGCGCGACGCCGTCCCACCCGGCTGCCACCACGGTGCGTCCGGCGATCTCGGCAGCGGCGCGGGCGGCCTCGAGCCCGGCCGGGAGGGGCATCGCCCACTCCTCGGCCAACCATCGCGGTCGGCCCGCCACGACCTCGTGGCCGTCGACCTTCCCGGAGACCCCGAGCCCGGACGTCGACACGAACGCATCGGGTGCGGGCAGGGTCGTCCGGGCGGCCGCACCGTCGGCGACCGCGCGGGCGACCGGGTGCTCCGAGGTGTGCTCGAGTGCGCCTGCGAGCCGGAGCAGCTCCTCCGTCTCCACCCCGTCGGCGGCCACCACGTCGACGAGCGCCATCCGGCCGGTCGTGACGGTCCCGGTCTTGTCCAGGAGGACCGTGTCGACCACCCGGGTGGACTCGAGGATCTCGGGCCCCTTGATCAGCACCCCCAGCTGGGCGCCGCGCCCGGTGCCGACCAGCAGCGCCGTGGGCGTCGCGAGGCCGAGCGCGCACGGGCAGGCGATGATCAGGACGGCGACCGCCGCGGTGAACGCCGCGGTCGCGCTGTGCCCGGTGACCAGCCACCCCACGAGGGTCGCCGCGGCGAGCAGCAGGACGACCGGCACGAAGACCCCGGACACGCGGTCGGCGAGCCGCTGCACGGCCGCCTTCCCGCTCTGCGCCTCCTCCACCAGCCGCGCCATCTGCGCCAGCCTCGTGTCGGCGCCGACGCGGGTGGCGCGCACGACGAGCCGGCCCCCGGCGTTGACGGTGGCCCCGACGACCGGGTCGCCCGGCCCGACCTCCACCGGCACCGGCTCGCCGGTCAGCATCGACGCGTCGACCGCCGACGTGCCGCTCTCGACCACACCGTCGGTGGCGACCTTCTCGCCGGGGCGCACCAGGAACCGGTCGCCGACGACGAGCCGGTCGGCGGAAAGCCGCTCCTCCTGCTCCCCGTCCGGCGTGCGCCGGAGCACGGTGACGTCCTTCGCGCCCATCCCGAGCAGCGCCCGCAGCGCCGCACCGGACTCGCGCTTCGCGCGGGCCTCGAAGTACCTGCCCGCGAGCAGGAAGGTCGTGACCGCCGCGGCGACCTCGAGGTAGAGGTCCGGCTGCCCGCCGCCGCGGGACGGCAGCAGCTCCAGCTCCATCCGCATGCCCGGCATGCCCGCGTCGGTGAACAGCAGGGCCCCCAGCGACCAGAGGTACGCCGCCGAGACGCCGAGCGAGACCAGGGTGTCCATGGTCGCGGCGGCATGGCGGGCGTTGACGAACGCCGCGCGGTGGAACGGCCACGCGCCCCAGACGGCGACGGGGGAGGCGAGCGTGAGCGCCACCCACTGCCAGTTGTCGAACTGGAGGGGCGGCACCATCGAGAGCAGCAGGACGGGGACCGTCAGAAGCGCGGAGACCACCAGCCGCTGCCGCCAGACGTCGGCCTCCGTCGGCGCGGCGACGTCCGGCTCGGGCTGCGCCGGGGACGGCACGGTGGCGCGGTAGCCCGTCGCCTCGACCACTGCGACCAGCTGCTCAGGGGTCACGGTGGGCGGGTAGGAGACCCGCGCCCTTTCCGTGGCGTAGTTGACGGTGGCGACGACGCCGTCGACCTTGTTGAGCTTCTTCTCGATGCGTGCGGCGCAGGCCGCGCAGGTCATCCCCGCGATGTCGAGCTCGACGTCCGCGTGTCCCTCGGTCATGCCAACCGGTAGTCCCCGGCCTCGTCGAGGGCGGTCGCGACCTGCTCGTCGGCGAGCGGGGCGGCGCTGGTCACCTGCACGGTCGACGTGCCGCCGGCCACGAGGTCGACCTCGACGCCGGAGACGCCCTCGAGGGCGCTCAGCTCCTCGGTGACGGCGCGGGCGCAGTGGCCGCAGGTCATCCCGGTCACGCGGTAGGTCGAGGTGGTCACGTGGTTCTCCTCCTGCACGGGGTGTACGGCCGCCACGATACCCCGCCGGGGTACCTGGCCCAAGGTGGTCGTCAGGGCTCGACCGGCTCGCCGTCGACGATCGGCAGCCCGACGTCGGTGCGCTCGCTGAGGTCGCACACCCCCTCGGGGCTGCACGAGAGGGTGGCGAACCCGGTCTGCAGCCCCGTCGCGGTGTCGAAGTACTGCAGCCGGGCAGTCATCGGCTTCAGCGGGATCGAGACGGGGGTGCTGAACCGGTTGAACGTCGGGCTCTCCTCCATGCCGCCCGAGGTGCCGAGCTGGTCCACCACGGTCCAGGTCACGTCGCCACCGTCGGTGTTCCACACCACCCACGGCCCCTCGGGGTCGTGCAGGTGGCCGACGTTCACGGTCCCCGGCGGCACGTCGTCGATGCCGTCGTCGTACGGCGTGGTGCGGCTGCCGCCCTCGAGCTGCCGCACCGGTGTCAGGGTCTCCAGGCCGAGGAATCCGGCGGCGGCCGAGGGCTGGTGGAACAGGGCGATGCCGGGCTCGTCCTCGTCGACCTCGTCCCGCACGGCCTGGCCGAGCTCCTGCTGGGTGAGGTCGGACTCGCTGCTGACCAGCGCCCCGAAGAGCGCCTTGTGCTCGACGTCGTTGGCGCCCGTGACGCGCAGCCCCGCCACCTCCTCGGTGGTCAGGTCCGGCACGATCATCCCGGCGTCCTCCATCTGCTGGGCGGTGGTCTCGGAGTCGTGGTCGCCGGCGATGGCCACCGTCGGCAGCTCGCCGCCGACGGCCGCCTCCTTCTGGACGAAGTCCTGCTCGGCGACGGTGCCGTTGGAGGTGATGTCTCCGGAGATGGTCCGCATCGCGACGGCGTCCTCGTCCAGCCGCTCGAGGAGCGCCTCGACCAGGGCGGTCCGGACCGAGGTGCCGACGTAGCCGCCCTGGGGGTCCGCCTCCGCCAGGACGACGACCTCGCCCTCGCGCGGCTCGAGCTCGGCCCCGCGGCGATCGAGCGCCTCCCGGAAGCTGGCCTCGGTGTCGGCCTCGAACTCGGCGGTGCGCTCGGCGATCCGCTGGGTGTTCTTCTCGATGAAGGGCCGGACCTGCCGCGCCACCTCCAGCGTCTCGGGGTCGCTGAACCGCAGCCCGGGGAGGTCGAGGAACGCGTAGCCGGGCGGCGCGTCCTGCTCGGCCTCCCACCGCTGGAAGAGCACGAAGGCGCTGCCCGTCGAGACCACCAGGGCGCCGGCGACCACCCCGGCGGTCACCATGCGCTGCCGGGCCGGGTGGCGCTCGACGGCCCGCCTCGACTTCCACCGCGGCTGGAACAGCAGGATCAGCGCGCCCCCGGCCAGCGACAGCACGACCGTGCTGCCGACGACCCGGTCGGTGATGTCGTCGCGGAACTTCGCGGCGTACGACGCGACGGCCGCGTCGGGGTCCTGCACGAACTGCAGGTTGGCGCGGATGAAGCTCGGGTCGACGTACGACGCGAGGGTGCCGCCGGCCTGCGGGGGACCGGTGACCCGGGCCCGCACGCCGAACCCCCACGGGCCGGTCTCGTGCCAGTAGAGGTCGCCCAGCACCCCCGTCTGGAGGGTGGAGCGCCCGTCGTGGGAGAGCGACATCTGGACCGGCAGCGTGCCCACCGCGTCGCGGAAGGTCGCGCGCTCGACGGCCTGCTCGACGACGAGGGGGAGCAGCACGACCGCGACCGTGACCGTGACCAGGAGGTACCGCCCGACCCACCGCAGCACGGTGGCCGTCCTCGGTCCGCCCAGGCTCGGCACCCTGACCAGCGTCGGCCTCCTCCGGTCGTCCCTCAGATCACGCCCATGGCCAGCATGGCGTCCGCGACCCGCGTGAAGCCGGCGATGTTCGCCCCGAGGACGTAGTCGCCCGGCGCGCCGTACTCCTCGGCGGTCTCCGCGCAGCTGTGGTGGATGTCGCGCATGATCTCCGCGAGCCGGGCCTCGGTGTGCTCGGCGGTCCAGGAGTCGCGGGAGGCGTTCTGCTGCATCTCGAGCGCGCTCGTCGCGACGCCACCGGCGTTGGCGGCCTTGCCCGGCGCGAAGAGCACGCCGGCCTCCTTGAACGCCTTGATCCCGCCCGGCGTGGTCGGCATGTTCGCGCCCTCGGCGACGATGCGCACGCCGTTCTTCACCAGCGAGACCGCATCCTGCTCGCTCAGCTCGTTCTCGGTGGCGCAGGGGAGCGCGACGTCGCACGGGACGTCCCAGATCGATCCGTTCGAGGTGAGGGGGACGTCACGCGCCTCGGCGTACTCCGAGAGCCGCGCGCGGCGGTCCTCCTTGACCTCCTTGAGCAGCGCGAGGTCGATGCCGTCCTCGTCGACGACGAAGCCGCTGGAGTCCGAGCAGGCCACGACCGTGCCGCCGAGGTCGTGGACCTTCTCGATGGCGTAGATCGCGACGTTGCCGGAGCCCGAGACCACGACGCGCTTGCCGTCGAAGGAGTCGCCGTGGCTGCGGAGCACCTCGTCGACGAAGAAGACCGTGCCGTAGCCGGTCGCCTCCTTGCGGACCCGCGAGCCGCCCCAGGTGATCCCCTTGCCGGTGAGCACGCCGGACTCGTACTTGTTCGTCAGCCGCTTGTAGTGGCCGAAGAGGTAGCCGAGCTCGCGGCCACCGACGCCGATGTCGCCCGCCGGGACGTCGGTGTACTCACCGATGTGGCGGTGGAGCTCGGTCATCATCGACTGGCAGAACCGCATGACCTCGGCGTCGGAGCGCCCCTTGGGGTCGAAGTCCGAGCCGCCCTTCGCGCCGCCGATCGGCATGCCGGTCAGCGAGTTCTTGAAGATCTGCTCGAAGCCGAGGAACTTCACGATGCCGAGGTAGACGCTGGGGTGGAACCGCAGCCCGCCCTTGTAGGGGCCGAGCGCGGAGTTGAACTGCACCCGGAAGCCGCGGTTGATCTGGACCGTGCCGGAGTCGTCGACCCAGGGGACCCGGAAGATGATCTGCCGCTCCGGCTCACAGATCCGCTGGATGATCGACGCCTCGAGGTACTCCGGGTGCTTCTCGACGACCGGCCCGAGGCTGTCGAAGACCTCGCGGACCGCCTGGTGGAACTCCAGCTCACCGGCGTTGCGACGCAGCACCTCGTCGAAGATCGACTGCAGCTGGGGGTTGAGCGTGGACACGCGGGGATACCTCCGGGAATTGCGGGTGCGGCGCCGGGTGGGCCGTCGACGAGCCTATCCGCACCCCTGGTGCGCGTGGCTCACCGAGGAACGGGCACAGTGTCGTCGTGACCGCGATCGAGAAGAAGCCGGTGAGCCAGGTGGCGCACCTCACCGACCAGGACGTCGACGACATCGGACGGGAGCTGGACTCCATCCGTGCCTCCGTCCTGGACAGCCGGGGCGAGCGTGACGCGGCCTACATCCGCAAGGTGATCGAGATCCAGCGCAAGCTCGAGCTCACCGGCCGTGTGGTGCTCCTCCTGGGCAGCCGCAACCGCGTCGCCTGGGCGGTCGGGACGGCCTGCCTGGCGATGTCGAAGAGCCTCGACAACATGGAGATCGGTCACAACGTCCTGCACGGCCAGTGGGACTGGATGCGCGACCCCAAGATCCACTCGACCACCTGGGACTGGGACCACCCGTCGCCGCCGGAGCAGTGGAAGCGGGCCCACAACGTCCAGCACCACACGTACACGAACATCCTCGGCGAGGACAACGACCTCGGCTACGGGATCATGCGGGTCGACGAGGACCAGCCGTGGAAGCCGCGCTTCCTGGTCCAGCCGCTGTGGAACTTCGTCAACGCCTGCATGTTCGAGTTCGGCATCGCGACCTACGACATCGAGCTCGGTGCCCACCTGCGCGAGAAGAAGGGGTTCACCCCCGAGCTGCGCTCCCGGGTCGGCGCGACCCTGCGCAAGGCCTCGAAGCAGGTGCTCAAGGACTACGTCGTGCACCCCGCGCTCAGCGGCCGGTCATGGCGGAGCACGCTCACCGCGAACGCCACGGCGAACGTGCTCCGCAACCTCTGGAGCCACTCGGTCATCATGTGCGGCCACTTCCCGGAGGGCGTCGAGACCTTCGAGCAGCCGGCGCTCGACGAGCACGAGACCCGCGGGCAGTGGTACCTGCGGCAGATGCTCGGGTCGGCCAACATCTCCGGCAGCCGCACGATGCACCTGATGACCGGCAACCTCTCGCACCAGATCGAGCACCACCTGTTCCCTGACCTGCCGAGCAACCGGTACTACGAGATCGCGCCGCAGGTGCGCGCCCTGTTCCAGCGCTACGGGCTCACCTACAACGCCCGGCCGCTCGTGCGGCAGGTCGGCAGCGCCTGGCACAAGGTGGTCCGGCTCTCCCTGCCGAACGGCTGGCTCGAGGAGACCTCGCTCGCCAACCTGCCCCGCCAGCTCGCGAAGCTGGTCGGCGCCGGCAGCGGCCCCGAGAAGGTCGCGGAAGTGACCGCGCACGTGCGGCGCGCAGCGGTGCCGCGGGTCGCCGACCCGGTGCCCGCCCTCGCCGGCTGACGGGTTGCGGTCGCCCGGGGGCGAACGTCACCAGGGGCGGTACCGCACGGTGAACCGCGCTCCGAGCTCGTCCTGGAGCCGCCGAGCAAGCGCTCGCGCGCGGCGGTCGAGCTGCTCGTATGCCTCCGGCGTGCGTCGGCTCGGCGCGGCGTCCACCGCGTCCATCTCCTCGCCCCAGCGGGTGAGCTCCTCGATGAGCGGGGCGCTCAACCCCAAGGCATCGCGGAGCCACGCCGGCTCCTCGGGCAGCAGGCCGGTCTCGTCCCACAACGGCACCCGGACGCCGTAGTCCCACATGAGTCGGATCTCGGTGCCCTGGACCGTGGGGCTCTCCGCCTCGACCTCGTCCGCGTCCGCCGGCCGCTCCGCCGACCAGTACGCGCCGTGCGGGAAGTCGCCGAGGTGCGGCGGAGGGAGCCCGTCGTCCCCGGCGTCATGGCTCGTCACCCGTCGGATCCCACCACACGCGTCAGCTGGTGGCGACCCGGTGGCGCCGGCGCCGCAGCCCGAGCATGTAAGGCACGCCGGTGCCGGCGACCGACAACGTCCGGCCGACCCGCCCACGCAGCGACGGGCCGGGGAGCGGGGGAGCGGAGCGCTGCAGGTCTGCGACGTCGAGGACGTAGGAGCGCGCCCGCCCGACCCCTTCCAGCTCCTGCTCGACCTCCTGCACCGGACCGCGCGACGGGCTGGCGCTGCTCCGGTAGAGCTCTTCGGACAGGAGCACGTATTCCGGCACGGTGACCGGGTTCTTCAGCAGCCGGTGCACGTGGATGACGTCGATGCCCACCAGCTTGGTGCGCTTCCTGATGGTCTGTGTGGCCACGTCGCCCACGTGCGCGACGAACTTGAGCTTCAGCGCCTCCGCCTCGTTGCACCCCTTGCACGGGCACAGGTTGCGCGCGACGTACTGCCGCTCGGCATGGAAGGCTCGGTGCATCTGCGTCGCGGCCTGCAACGTGAGGGCGACCACCGAGTCCCCGTCCATCCGGTCCGCCCGGTGTGCGACGAACGCCCCGTCGCCCTCGATCTCCACGAGGTCGAACTCGGGCACGGCGTCGACCACGGAGCTGAGGAGCCGTGCGGTGTTGACCTCGGCGTGCGCCAGGCTCATGCGGTGCGTCCGCATGTAGTCGGTGTAGCCCCGCATGTCCGCGATCAGGAGCAGCGTGCGCGTCTGGCTCATTGCGGCGCCTCCTCGACGTCGTCGTGCGGCCTGAAGCGGCTCAGTGCCGACTCGACCGCGGTTCCCGCCTTGAGCGCGCTCGGGGTGAAGCCCAGGACCAGCGGCAGGAACTGCTCCGAGCGCAACGCCTGCAGCTGGAGGTCCCCGACGGCGCGCACCCCCGCGGTCCGCCGGCTCCGCCGGAGCAGCGCGATCTCACCGAACCCCTCACCCGGTCCGAGTGTGGTGACGTCGCAGCCGTCACCGACCACGACCGCCTCCCCGGCCTCGATCACGTAGTAGCGGTCGCCGACGTCACCCTGCTCGAACACGTAACGGCCGGCGGGCACGGCGACCGGTTCGAGCCCCCGCGCCAGCCGCTCGATGGCAGGGAGCGGGAGCGCCTTCAGCATCGCCACCTCCTGCAGCAGTGCGATGTCGCGGTCGCGGACGTCGACAGCCCGGTCCATCCGGCGCAACCGACCCCACGCGGCCGCCGCCAGGACGGGACACAGGAGCCCGACGAGGACCAGCGAGGGCCGCAGCCCCGCCTGCTCGACGAGGACCGACGCCGCGAGCGCCCCGATGCCCACGAACAGCGCGACGACGCTCTCGAGGACACCGAAGACGCGGGCCAGCACCTCGTCCGGCGCCAACCTCGCCAGCAGCGTGAAACCACCGAGATCGATCAGGGCGTTGCCGACGCCGACGAACGCGAGGACCACCAGGGCGGCGAGCTCGGCCGGGACGACGCCGACCACGGTCACCGGCAGGCCGTAGAGGGCGATGCCGAGGGCGAACCACGCCCCCAGCCGCCGGGTGTCGGCGAGCAGCGAGGCGGCGATCGAGCCGAGCACGGCGCCCACGCCGATCGCCGCGGAGAGCACCCCCACCCCTGGGTCCCCGGTGCCGAGGAGGTCGATCGCGACACCACGGTGAGGACGGTCAGCGCGCCCCGGGTCCACGACTGGGCCGCCGCCAAGAGCATGATCACCGCCAGGTCCCGGTCGAGTCCCACGGCGCGGAGCCCCTCGACGGCAGCGCGGACCAGCTGCGCCTCGCCCGGTGACGACGGACGAGGTGGGGCGTCGTACCGCAACCGGAGCAGGAGGAGCGCCGACCAGAACGACGCGGCGGCCGCGACCGCGAACACCCCCGTGACCCCCGCGGAGGCCAGCAGCACGGCGGCCAGCAACGGCCCGACCAGCGTGGCCAGTGAGTCCAGCAGTCCCCGGACGACGTTCGCGCTGGCGAGCTCGTGCCCCGAGCCGCACAGCGACGGCAGCAGCGCCGAGTGCGCCGGGCGGAACAGCGTGGCCGCCATGGTCGAGAGCACCGCGAGCACGTAGACGACGGTCGTCGGACCATCGGCGCCCACCACCACTGCCGCCGCACCGGTGGCCATGCCGCGCAGCACCGAGACGAGGACGAGGACGCGCTCCCGGCGTCCCCGGTCTGCCACCGGGGCGAGCAGTGGTGCCAGGAGGGCGGCGGGGACCATGCGGAGGAGCCCGACGACCCCGACCGCGGCCGCCCCGCCGTCGCGGTAGGCGACGATGCCCAGGCCGACCGTGAACGCCCACTCCGCGGTCCAGGCCCCGAGGAAGCTCAGCTGGGCGCGCCGCAGCTCCGGGTTGCGGGCGTTGCTCGTGAAGGCAGCGGCCGCCGTACCCAGTCGCGCTCGGCCAGTCGGTCCGGCCACCTGGTGATCTAACCGCGCATCGACCCCGGGCGACCCGGGCCGAAGGTCGCGCGTTGTCAGATGCCGGCAGCGCCGGGGTGGACGTCCTTGATGCCCTCCCGCTGGCGCTCCACATGGGCCGACGCCCGCTCGTCGCGCAGGGCGTCACGCTGGCAGGCCCGCTCGTACCGCGCCACGCGCCAGCGGCGCGCCACCGTCCTCAGCCGTTCCAGCAGCGCCATGGCCGTGCCTCCTGTGCGTCCGGGCTGGTCGTCAGTATGCGGTCACCGGCGGTCAGGTGCCAGCGGTCGCGGCCTGGACCAACCCCCGGAAGAGCCCCGCGTCGGCGGCCATCTCCGGGTGCCACTGGACCGCCACGCAGAACCGGTCGCCCCGTTGCTCCATCGCCTCGAGCAACCCGTCCTCGGCCCAGGCGACGGCGTCGTACCCCGGGTGCTCGCTCACCGCCTGGTGGTGGTGGCAGCGGACCTCGAGCCGGTCGGAGGCGACCAGCCGTGAAAGGTGCGAGCCCGGCCGGACGCGGACCTCGACGTCGCCGTACACGCCGGGCTCGGGGTTGTGCGCCGTGGTGCCGACCAGGTCCGGGACGTGCTGGTGGAGCCGTCCGCCGGCGGCGACGGCCATCACCTGCATCCCGCGGCAGATCCCGAGCAGCGGGAGCCCGGCCTTCCCGGCGGCCTCGACCAGGGCGAGGTCCCATGCGTCGCGGTCGTCCCGCCACGTGGTCGTCCGCTCGTGCCTCTCCTCGCCGTACCGCTCGGGAGAGATGTCCGCACCGCCGGAGACGACGAGCCCGTCGAGCCGGCTCACCACGGTCTCGGCGTCCTCCACGCGCGACGACGCGGGCAGCAGGACGGGAAGCCCACCTGCCTCCTCGATCGCCCAGCCGTAGACGGAGGGAAGCAGGTC
This sequence comes from Nocardioides caldifontis, assembly GCF_008087345.1. GTDB lineage: Bacteria > Actinomycetota > Actinomycetes > Propionibacteriales > Nocardioidaceae > Marmoricola_A > Marmoricola_A caldifontis. The sequence goes on from NZ_ML701736.1 coordinate 354,033, forward strand.
GGCCTTCACCTCCGACCACACGCTCCAGGTCGCGTCCTCGCGGTAGGCGGTCAGCCCGATCAGCGGTGCACCCACGGCACCCTCACAGCGGCGTCACGTAGGCGCCCGAGATCCCGCCGTCGACGAGGAAGGTGGAGGCGGTGATGAACGAGGACTCGTCGGAGGCCAGGAACAGCACGGCGTTCGCCATCTCCTCGGGCTCGCCGAACCGCCCCATCGGGACGTGCACCAGCCGCCGTGCCGCCCGCTCCTCGTCCTTCGCGAACAGCTCCTGCAGGAGCGGCGTGTTGACCGGGCCCGGACACAGCGCGTTGACGCGCACCCCCTGGCGGGCGAACTGCACCCCCAGCTCGCGGCTCATCGACAGCACGCCACCCTTCGAGGCGGAGTAGGAGATCTGCGACGTCGCCGCGCCCATCACCGCGACGAACGACGCGGTGTTGATGATCGACCCCTTGCCCTGCTCGAGCATGTAGGGGAGTGCGGCCTTGCAGCACAGGTAGACGCTGGTGAGGTTGACCTCCTGCACCCGGCGCCACGCCTCGAGGTCGGTGTCGAGGATCGAGTCGTCCTCCGGCGGCGAGATCCCTGCGTTGTTGAACGCGATGTCGACGGAGCCGTAGGTGTCCTTCGCGGTGGCGAACAGCGCGTCCACCTGCTCCTTGTCGGTGACGTCGACGTGCACGTAGGTGAGCCCGGCCTCCTCCGCGAGCGTCTTGCCCTTCGCGTCGTCGACGTCGCCGACGACGACCTGCGCGCCCTCCTCGAGGAAGCGGCGCACCGTCGCGAGCCCGATGCCCGAGCATCCTCCGGTGATGACCGCGACCTTGCCGTCGAGGCGTCCTGCCATTGTGTTCGTTCTCCTTCGTGGATGGGTGCGCGGTCAGTCCTGCGCGATGAAGACGTTCTTCTCCTCGGTGAACGCGTTCGGTGCGTCCGGACCGAGCTCGCGGCCGAGACCGCTCTGCTTGAAGCCGCCGAACGGCGTCCAGTAGCGGACCGACGAGTGCGAGTTGACGCTGAGGTTCCCGGCCTGCACGCCACGCGAGACGCGCAGCGCCCGCCCGAGGTCACGGGTGTAGATCGAGCCGGAGAGGCCGTACTCCGTGTCGTTCGCCAGGGCGAGGGCCTCCTCCTCGGTGTCGAACGGCATCACTGCGACCACCGGGCCGAAGACCTCCTCACGCCAGACCGGCTGCGCGGTGTCGGAGGCGAGCACCACGGTCGGCGGCACCCAGAACCCGTCCCCGTCGGGGGCGTCCCCGGTGAACGCGACCTCGACGTCCTCCAGGTAGCCGGTCACCGTCTCCTTCTGCTTCGCCGAGATCAGCGGCCCCATCTCGCTGTCGGGGTCCGCGGGGTCGATGACCCGCATCGCGCGGACCGCTCGCTCCATCCGCTCGAGGAACTCGTCGTGCGCCGAGCGCTGCACGAGGATCCGCGACCGGGCGCAGCAGTCCTGCCCGGCGTTGTCGAAGACGGCGTACGGCGCCGCAGCAGCCGCCTTGTCGAGGTCGGCGTCGGCGAACACGATGTTGGCCGACTTGCCCCCGAGCTCGAGGGTCACCCGCTTCACCTGCTCGGCGCAGCCGGCCATGATCCGCTTCCCGACCGCGGTCGAGCCCGTGAAGCACACCTTCCGCACGGCCGGGTGGGTGACGAACCGCTCGCCGACGACGGATCCCTTGCCGGGGACCACCGTCAGCACCCCTTCGGGGAGCCCGGCCTCGAGCGCCAGCTCGCCGATGCGGATCGCGGTCAGCGGGGTGAGCTCGGCCGGCTTGAGCACGACGGTGTTGCCCGCAGCCAGCGCGGGGGCGAATCCCCACCCGGCGATCGGCATGGGGAAGTTCCACGGCACGATCACGCCGACCACGCCGAGCGGCTCGTGGAACGTCACGTCGACGCCCCCGGCGACGGGGATCTGCCGGCCGAACAGCCGCTCGGGAGCCGCAGAGTAGTAGTTCAGGACGTCGCGGACGTTGCCGGCCTCCCACCGCGCGTTGCCCAGCGTGTGGCCGGCGTTGCGCACCTCGAGGTCGGCGAGCTCGTCGACGTGCTCGTCCACGACGGCCGCGAACCGGCGCAGCAGCCGCGCGCGCTCACCCGGCGCGACGTCGCGCCAGGCCGGGAAGGCGTCGGCGGCCCGCTCGATGAGCAGGTCGGTCTCCTCGAGCGTCGCCTCCGCGACCTCGGTGACCGGCTGCCCGGTGGCGGGGTTGAGGACGGTGTAGCTGGTGGACATGGTTCCTTTCCGGGGGTTGCTGCTCAGAGCCGTTCGAAGCCCCGTCGCCGCTCCCAGTCGGTGACGGCACTGCGGAACGCCTCGAGCTCGACGTCCGCCATGTTCGTGTAGTGGGCCACGACCTCGTCCCCCAGGGCCGCCCGCACCACCTTCGAGGAGGCGAACGCCTCCCTCGCCTGGGCGAGCGTCTGCGGCACCTTCGGCAGGTCCGTGGCGTAGGCGTTGCCCTCGACGGGTGCGCCGAGCTCCAGCTCGTTCTCCACGCCGTAGAGGCCTCCGGCCATCATGGCGGCCAGCGCCAGGTAGGGGTTCACGTCGCCGCCGGGCACCCGGTTCTCCATCCGGGCCGCGGGACCGCGACCGACCAGCCGGACCGCACAGGTCCGGTTGTCCTCGCCCCAGGCTATCGTGGTCGGGGCGAAGGAGGCGTCGGCGAACCGCTTGTAGGAGTTGATGTTCGGCGCGTACAGCAGGGTGAAGTCCGCCATCGTCTCCAGCACGCCGGCGACGAAGCTGTCGTAGAGCGGGGTGCGGGCGTCCTTCTCGTCGTCCCAGAAGGGGATCGAGCCGTCGGGCCCGCGCAGCGAGAGGTGGATGTGGCAGGAGCTGCCCTCCCGCTCGTCGAACTTCGCCATGAAGGTGATCGACTTGCCGTGCTGGACGGCGATCTCCTTGGCTACGGTCTTGTAGACCGCATGGTTGTCGGCCGTCACCACCACGTCGTCGTAGAGGAAGCCGATCTCGTGCTGGCCGAGGTTGCACTCACCCTTGGCGCCCTCGACGTTCGCGCCGGCGGCGTACATCGTGTTGCGGATGTCGCGCAGCAGCGGCTCGATACGCGAGGTGCCGAGGATCGAGTAGTCGACGTTGTACTGGTTCGACGGCGTCAGGCCGGTGTAGCCGAGGTCGTGGGCGCGCTCGTAGGTGTCGTCGAACACCATGAACTCGAGCTCGGTGCCGGCCACCGCGACGTACCCGAGCTCCGCGGCGCGCTCGACCTGCTTGCGCAGGATCTGGCGCGGCGACTCCACGACCGGACGGCCGTCGGGCCACGCGAGGTCGCACTGGACCATCGCGGTCGCGGGGAGGTGGGGGAGCAGCCGCACGGTGTCGAGATCGAGCACGAACTCCATGTCGCCGTAGCCGCGCTCCCACGAGGTGATCGCGTAGCCGGGGACGGTGTTCATGTCGACGTCGACGCCGAGCAGGTAGTTGCACCCCTCGGTGCCGTGGCCGAGCACCTCGTCGAGGAAGTAGCGACCGTGCAGCCGCTTGCCCTGGAGCCGTCCCTGCATGTCGGTGAAGGCCACGACGACGGTGTCGAGCTCACCCGCCTCGATCCTGGTCGTCAGCTCCTCGACGGAGAGGTGCCGGTCGTTGCGCGTCATGAGGTCCTTTCGGGTGGGTGCTCGGCGTGCGGCTGTCGGCGCCCTAGGCCAGGAGGCCACGGAGCAGCGCCGCCGTGTCGTCGCAGTGCTGCTCCATGCTGCGCCTCGCTCTGGCTTGGTCGCCGGCGAGGACGGCGGTGACGATGGCGTGGTGCTGGGCGGTGGAGTGCTGGATGTTGCGGGGGAGGACGGGGATCGCCTGGAGCATGTCGTGCAGGCACGCCTGCACCTGGGTCACCGCCTCGATGGTGCGGGGCGACCCGGTCACGCTGGCGAGCGCGAGGTGGAGCCGCGAGTCGGCCTGGCGGTGCGCCGCGGTGTCACCTGCCTTGTCGGCGGCGTCGACCTCGTGGAGCGCGGTGGTCAGCAGCATCCGCTGGGCTGCGGTCAGCTCCCGGCCCGCGGCTGTCCAGCAGGCGCCCGGCTCGACGATGCGACGGAAGTCCAGGCAGTCGAGCCGTTCCTCGCGGTGCGTCGCCAGCCCGCTGGCGGCTGCGGGCGCGGGCGCCACCGGCTCGTAGCTGACGACGCTGCCTCCGCCCCGCCCACGCGTGGTGCGTAGCATCCCGGCCTGCCGGAGGGCTGCGATCGCCTCGCGGACCGTCGCCCTCGACACCGTGAGCCGCTCCGCGAGCTCGCGCTCCGGGGGAAGCACCGAGCCGCGCGGGTAGACCCCCAGCCGGATCGCCGTGCCGAGCTGCTCGACGCAGGCCTCGAACGCGTGGGTGCGCACCGGGCGCAGCACCAGGTCGCCCAGGTCGGCGCCGTGGTGCGGGACGGTCACGGTCGCACCGCTCACTCGTCCTCCGCGAGGATCTCGGCGCGGGACTCGTCCGCGCCCTCCTCCTTGAAGATCTCGTCGAGGTCCCTCGTCGTGTACTCGTCCTTGGCGCCGTGCATGAAGTGGTGCCGGCCGCCGACGTACCACGAGACCGTGGCGAAGATCAGCACCGCGAACACCGCGACCGGCGAGTAGTTGAACGTGTCGACGTTGATCGGCCGGGACGGCGGCAGGACGAAGAGGATGCAGATGAACGCCACCCACACCACGGCGATCCAGCCGATCGGCTTGCTCCAGCTGCCGAGGTTCCACGGACCGACCTCGTAGTCGGGCTTGCGCAGCCGCAGGAACACCGGCACCACGTAGGCGATGTAGAGCCCGATGACCGCGATCGAGGTCACCGCCAGGTAAGCCGTCGTGTTGAAGAGCGCCGGGGACGCCAGGATGATCGAGAGCGTCACGCAGAACCAGATGGAGTTCGTCGGCGTGCCGGTGCGGGGGTTGACCTTCTTCCAGATCTGCGAGCCCGGGAGCGCGTTGTCGCGCGAGAACGCGTAGGACATCCGCGAGTTCGCGGTCACCGACGCCATGCCGCAGAAGAACTGGGCGACGCACACGATGAAGAGCAGGAACTGCGCCATCGTCGTGTTGTCGAGCGCGTCGAGGAAGATCTGCGCCGGCGGGAGGCCGGTGTCGGTGGCGGCCAGCGCGGTCAGCCCCGCCTCGGAACGGTCGGGGATCGCGGCGGTGATCGAGTAGAGCAGGATGAAGCCACCGATCACCGAGACCAGCACGCTCATCACGATGCCGCGCGGGGCGCTGCGGGAGGCGTCCTTGGTCTCCTCCGCCACGTGCGCCGAGGCGTCGTACCCGGTGTAGGTGTACTGGGCCATCAGCAGGCCCATGAGGAAGACGTAGACCCCGGCGGTCCACCCGGTCTCGTTGTGCCAACCGGTCAGGGTCCAGCCGACGGACTGGTGGTTCTCGGGCAGTGCCCACAGCACCACCACGATGACCGCGACGCCGACCACGTGCCACCACGCGGAGACGTTCGACAGCAGGCTCACCAGGTTCACGCCGAACGCGTTGAGCAGGGCGTGCACCAGGATGATCGCGACGAAGAGCAGGAAGGTCTTCTGCGCGGTCACGTCGACGTCCCAGGTGAGGTCGGCGAAGGCCATCCACGTGGTCGCGCACCCGAAGTCGATCGCGGCGGTGACCGCGATCTCGCCGAGGAAGTTGAACCACCCGACGTACCACGCCCAGACGCGCTTGTTCTTCCGCGCCAGCTGGCCCGCCCAGTAGTACAGCCCGCCCGCGGTCGGGTAGCTCGAGCACACCTCGGCCATCGCGAGCGCGACGCACAGGACGAAGGCGCCGACGAGCGCCCAGCCGAGCACGATCGTCGACGGCCCGCCCGCGCGCAGCGCGATCCCGTAGGAGGTGATGCAGCCGGCAAGGATCGAGATGATCGAGAACGAGACGGCGAAATTGGAGAAGCCGCTCATCCCCCGGTGGAGCTCCTGGGTGTACCCCAGCTCGGCGAGCCGCTTGGCGTCGGCGTCCTCGTGGTCGGTCGTGCTCATCGGCAGCTCCCTGCTCGCGGTCCGGACCCTGTCCGCCGACGCGAGTCGGCTGTCGCGCAGTCAATCGCCGGAGCATCATGCTGTCAATGGCATGACCCCAGACCATTGCCGCGTGTCGCGCCGCGTGCGCGGCATCGCGTCGGCGGGAGGGTGGCCCGCGTCAGGGAGTCGCCGTGACGCCCAGTCCGTGGCCGGCCGCCTCCAGCAGCTGCGGCATCCCGAAAGAGCCGTCCTCCGCCGTGCGGAGGAACGGCCGCCACGCGGGGTCGTTCCGCAGGTACGACGACGGGTCGCGGGTGAGCAGCCCGAGGAACACCTCCGCGACGATCCGGCCCCCCACCGGACCGAGGTGCTTGCCCCCGGCGCGCACCTTCGCCTCGCGCAGGACGTAGTACCAGAGCGGCGCAGGACCGCCACCCGGCAGCTCCAGCTCGTCGTCGGTGAGCACCTGCTCGCCCATCGCGCAGGCCACGTCCTGCCCGGACGGCAACGCGAGCCGCGCACCGCGGGTCAGGTTGCGGTCGATGAGCGAGGGCCGGTCACCACCGATCTCGACCGGCAGCTTGGCCAGCGGGTTCGCGAGCTTGGTGTCGATCAGCCGGGTGAACTGGATCGGCCCGTCGCCCTCGCCCTCGACCTCGAAGAAGCGGCGCCACTCGATGGTCCAGCCCGGTGGCAGCCTGCGGAACCCGCCGAACTGCCGCAGCACCTTGTCCGGGTCGGAGGTGCTGCCCTCCTGGAACGTCGGCACGTCCTGGACGAGCGTGTTGAGCGAGTAGCGGCCGCGGATCTGCGAGTGGCCGAAGCGGTACGCCGCGACGGAGAACTCCACCGGCATGTACGGCGCGCTCGACCGGACCTGGTAGTACCGGGCGTCGACCCGGGGGACCGGGCTGCTCTCGTCGAGCACCGAGGCGAGCATCTCGTCGCCGACGGTCCGCCGGAGGAAGTCGTGGACGACGACCCACTGGTAGTGCCAGCGGACGATCCGTTGGGCCGCCTCGAAGACGGTCTCGCTGCCGCGGCGCAGCCCCGCATCCGCGCGTACCAGCTCGACGACGGCGTTGTGGAGCTTGAGCATCGTGAGCTGGAGCTGCCCGACGAAGGTGTTCTCGTCGTTGCGGGGGTCGCCGATCAGCGCGGTGTCCTGCTCGTTGCGGGGCAGGTCGTCCTCGTCGTCGTGGTGCCCGATGAGAAACATGTCCTCGCGGCCGGGACGCTTGTCGTAGAGGAACGGGTCGTCGGCCGGGCCGCGGCCGTAGAGGCAGTCGAGGTCGAACCTCGGCGACCGGAAGCTCGTGAGCGCGTCCGGGTCGTGCTGGCGGACCAGGCTCGAGGCCGGGTCGAAGGTGAGGTCGTGGTCGATGAACTGACCGAGGTAGGTGTAGCCGGCCGGGATGGTGTCGTTGTTCAGCGTCGGGTCTGCCGCGGCCTGGTCCTCGGTCATCACGGCGGTGATCTCCGCGATCCGCTCGGGGCTCGGCACGAAGGGCGGGAGCCGGAACATCCGGCCGAACCTGCCCTCGAAGAGCTGCGAGACGGGGAGGTAGGCGAGGCCGCGCTGCTCGTAGCCGTGGCCCCGGGCCGGTCGGTGCGGCGTGCCGAAGCCGCTGGCCGAGGCCGCCTGGTTGACGAGCTGTTCGGGCGGGCGGCGGTCGCGCTGCTCGGTGGTCTGCGTGGGCACGGCGGTGCCCGGGTCGATGGTGCTGCTCATCGCACTGCTCCAGAGATCTGGGTGGCGGTTCGTTCGTCGGACCCGGACCGGGAGGGTCCCCGGTCGGGACATCGCGTCCGGTGCGTGAACGCCTCGGTGCAGGCAGCCGGGTCCGTGACGCCCGGCCGTCGTGGGAACACCGCCATGCTGTGCCGCCGGGCGGCTCCGTGCAATGGCCCGGACAGCCCATGCAGCGCCGCGGGTCACTCAGACGGTGACGACGATCTTCCCCGCGGTGTGCCCCTGCTCGGAGGAGCGGTGCGCCTCGGCGATCTGGTCCAACGGGTAGGTCTCGACCACGTCGACCCGCAGCCGGCCGTCGTCCGTGAGGGCGGCGAGCGCGTCGAGGTGGTCGCGCTCGGGGCGGACGAAGACGTAGCGCCCGCCGAGCCCGAGGACGGTGTCCGGGTCGATCACCGACGCGATCCGGGCGGGGTCGCCGACCTGGCGGGGGGCGTCCTCCAGCGCGTCGCCGCCGATCAGGTCGACCACGGCGTCGGCGGGCGCGGAGAGCTGCTTGCTGACCGGCCCTGCGGTGTAGTCGACGACCTCGCTGCACCCGAGCTCGCGGAGCGCGTCGTGGTTGCGGAGGCTCGCGGTCCCGATCACGACGGCGCCTCGCGCCACCCCGATCTGCACGGCGAAGCGGCCCACGCCGCCGGCGGCCGCGTGCACGAGGAGCCGCTCCCCGGGCTGCACGTCGAGCGCCTCCACGACGCACTGGTACGCCGTGAGCCCGGCGAGCGGGACCCCGGCTGCCTCCTCGAACGACAGGCTGCGTGGCTTGCGGGTCACCGTGCGCTGGGGCGCGGGAACGAGCTCGGCCGCGGTGCCCCAGCAGACGTCGTCGCGCCGCACGTACCCGTAGACCTCGTCGCCCGGTCGCAGACCGGTGATGACGGCCGGGCCGATGGCCTCGACGACGCCGGCGACGTCCCAGCCCGGGACGATCGGGAGGTGGTGCGGGTAGGCGCCCTGGAGGTACCCCTGGCGGATCTTCCAGTCGACCGGGTTCACGCTGGTGGCGCGGGTCCGGACGAGCACGGTGTCGGGGCCGACCGGCGGGTCGGGGTGCTCCCGGACCTCCAGGACCCCTGCGTCGCCGTACTCCTCGTAGACCGCTGCGCGCACGGGCTCCTCCTCCTGGTCGGGACGTCAGGGACGGCCGGATCCGGCCCAGGAGGCCGTGTACCCGGGGGACCATCGCCCTAACATCGCGCGACCGTCCTGTGCCGTGCCGTGGCCGCTGCTCGCGCGCCGGTAGCGTCCCGCCGGGCGGCAGGGAGCCGCTGTCATTCGGGGTGCTCCGCCGTCGTCACGGCTCGGGAGCACGGGGTGCGAGAGGTCGTCACGATGAGAGCCGTTGCTGTGCTGTGCCTGCTGCTGACCACGTCGCTCGCGGCGTGCGGCGACGAGGAGGAGCCGGCGTCGTCCGGGGCCGGCGGCACCACCGCGGCCGAAGCCGAGGTCCCGGCGGTCGAGCCGTGGACCGCGTCCGCGGCGCCCACGCTGACGGTCTCGGTGGAGATCCCGGAGCAGTCGAACTACGTGTACGCGCTGGACTTCGCCCCGGACGGCAGCCGGTTCGCGTCCGGTGACGCGGACGGGGCGGTCCGCACCTGGAGCAGCGACGGCGAGGAGCTCGCCACCCTCGAAGGGCACGAGGGCGCGGTCAACCACGTGGACCACTCGCCTGACGGCGCGCTGCTGGCCTCGGCCGGCGCCGACGGCACCGCGCGAGTCTGGGACGTCGAGAGCGGCGAGGTCACCGTCGTCGAGGGCGCCGAGGACGAGGTCCGATCGGTGGCGTTCTCTCCCGACGGCGAGCTCCTCGCGACCGCCTCGTGGGACGAGGTCGGCGTGCGCGTCTACACGGCCGATGGGGAGCTGGTCGAGGAGCTGCCGTCCGAGGGTTCCGCGGAGTCGCTGGCGTTCTCGCCGGACGGCTCGGTCGTCGCGGTCGGCGGCTCCGGCGGCTACCTCGAGCTCTTCGAGACCGACGGTTGGACGCGCACCCACCACGCCGAGGGCGCCGGTGGCGGCATCTCCGACCTGGCGTTCTCGCCCGACGGCACGACGCTGTACGGCGCCACCAACGAGTCGACGGTCGAGGTGTGGTCGGTGGAGGACGGCTCGCCCGTGGCATCGCTCGGCAACTACAACAACTACGTCCGCGGGGTCGAGGTGTCGCCGGACGGTTCCCTTCTCGCGTCGGGCGCGCTCGACGGCACCGTGCGGGTGCACGCGACCGACGGTCACGAGGTCGTCGCCGACCAGCCGAACATGGGCGGCGTCAACGAGCTCGCGTTCTCGCCGACCGAACCGCTGCTCGTGACCAGTGACGGCCAGCGGATCACCGGCTACACGGTCGGGTGACGGCTCGGGTGACGGCCAGCGTCAGCTGCAGGGTCAGTTGCAGGGGCAGCTGCAGGGGCAGCTGCAGGGGTCAGCTGCGGGGTCGCGTCGCGAACCCCGCGGCGAGCCGGCCGCTGAGCTCGGTCGCCGGTTGCGGGCGGGCCAGGTGGTACCCCTGCCCGTAGCGGCAGCCGAGCGCCAGCAGCGCCTCCCGGGCGGAGTCGTCCTCGATGCCCTCGATGACGATGTCGCGGCCGATCCGGTCGCCGAGGTGCATCAGCGAGGAGACGATCGGCCCGATGGTGTCGCTGGTGAAGAGCCGGCTCGTGAAGGTCCGGTCGACCTTGATGATGTCGGCCGGCAGCTGCACCAGCCGCGCCAGCGACGAGTGGCCGGTGCCGTAGTCGTCGATCGCGAACCGGCAACCGAAGGTGTCGCGCAGCGCCGTCAGCGTGGCCACCGCGACCTGGGTGTGGGTCAGCGCCTCGGTCTCGGTGATCTCGAGCACCAGCCGGTCCCCGGCGATCCCGCTGTCCGCCAGCGCGACTCGGATGCGCTCCGCGAGCTCAGGGTGGCCCAGCTCGCCGGGGGACAGGTTGACGAACACCTGCCCCGGGGCGGCGTCCGGAACCTCGGCGTCCCAGGTGGCCAGCTGCGCGCAGGCGGTTCGGAGCACCCATCCTCCGACGTCCACGATGAGGTCGGTGCCCTCGAGCGCCTCGATGAACTCGCCCGCGGCGAGCAACCCCCGCTCGGGGTGGCGCCACCGCAGCAGCGCCTCGACGCCGTGCAGCGTCCCGTCCGCGAGCCCCATGATCGGCTGGTAGTGCAGCTCGAGCTGGTCCCGGCTCAGCGCGGCGCTCAGGTCGGCGCGCAGCTGTTGCCGCCCGGTGACGGCGGCGTACGTGGTCGGGTCGAAGACCGCGTAGCGCCCACCGCCGGCGCGCTTGGCCTGGTACATCGCGGCGTCCGCGTGGCTGATCAGCGTGTCCGCCGAGGTGGTCGCGTCCGCGGTGGTCACCACCCCGATGCTCGCCGTGCAGAGCTTCCCGGTGAGCCGGGACGCCCGGGCCGCCTCGGTGATCGCGGCCAGCGCGCGGTCGGCGACCTGCTCGGCCGCCTGCGGGCGGGACAGCTCGGGGAGCAGGACGACGAACTCGTCGCCCCCGACCCGGGACACCACGTCGGTGGGGCGCACGGTCCGGCGCAGCGAGTCGGCGCTGGCGCGGATCAGCTCGTCGCCGGCGGGGTGGCCGTGGGTGTCGTTGACGTACTTCAGCCCGTCGAGGTCGACGAACAGCAGCCCGACGTGGCCGCCGTGCCGCTGCACCCCGGCCAGCGCACGGGTGACGTGGTCCACCAGCACCCACCGGCGGGGTAGGTCGGTGAGCTGGTCGTACATCGCCCGGTGGGAGAGCTCGAGCTGCGCGACCCGGAGCGCGTCGCGGTCGTCGGCGAGGACCAGGTAGCCGGCCGCGACATGCGCCAGCGCCTGTCCGGTCGCCATCTCCTCCTCGCCGAGCGCGCCCAGCCCCGCACGGTAGAGCGTGAGCGCGCCCCAGACCCGTCCGCGGGCCCGCAGCGGGAACGCCGTCACGGCGCGGAGCCCGGCGTGCGCCGCACGCTCGCGGTAGGGGAGGGGCCACCGGTCGACGGCCGTGACGTCCGGGACGTCCACCGGCTCGCCGTGGCGGCAGGTGTCGATACACGGCCCGGCCTCCTGCAGCTCCTGGAGCCGGTCGAGCTCCTCGACCGACCCGGTCGTGCCCTGGACGAACCGCATCCGTCCGGAGCCGTCCACCACCGAGATGCCGGCGCCGTCGACGTCGAGGACCCGTGGGACCACCGAGAGGAGGACCTTCGCGGCGTCGACGACCGTGAAGTCGTCGTTGACGAGCGACGCCAGGTCGTGGAGGACCGTGGTCAGTCGTCGCTGGAGGACCATGCCCCTCTCCCTACGCCGGCCCCCGGAGAACCGTCACCAGCCTGATGCCCACCGGCCGGGATTCCAAGCCTCCTGGCCGCGGGCGAGCAGCGGGGTGGTCGTGGCGGAGGCGGACGGGAATCGAACCCGCCGGACCCGGATGCCGGGCCCCTACGGTTTTGAGGACCGCGCCCGTCACCAGACGAGGTACGCCTCCGCGGGACAACCTAGCCGAGGGCCGTAGGTTGAGCGTGTGACCACCACGGAAGAGCTGCGCCTCACCCAGTACGCCGCCGGTGGCGGCTGCGCCTGCAAAGTCCCACCAGGGGAGCTGGAACGGGTGCTCTCCGGACTCGACGCGGGTCGTGCCGGCGGCGACCTGCTGGTCGGGCTCGACGACGGCGACGACGCGGCCGCGGTCCGGATCGACGGCGAACGCGCGGTGATCGCCACCGCCGACTTCTTCACGCCGGTCGTCGACGACCCCTACGAGTGGGGGCGGATCGCGGCGGCCAACGCGCTCTCCGACGTCTACGCGATGGGCGGCACGCCACTGGTCGCCGTGAACCTCCTCGCCTGGCCCCGTGACCTGGTGCCCTTCGACGTCGCCGCCGAGGTCCTGCGCGGAGGGGCCGAGCGGTGCGCGGCGGCGGCGACCCACCTCGCCGGCGGTCACAGCATCGACGACCGGGAGCCGAAGTACGGCCTCGCCGTCACGGGGATGGGCCACCCCGACCGGCTGCTCCGCAACGACGCCGGCCGCCCCGGCGTACCGCTGACGCTGACGAAGCCGCTCGGGCTCGGCATCCTCAACAACCGGCACAAGGCCACCGGAGAGCTCTTCGAGGAGGCCGTCGCCACGATGACCGCGCTCAACAAGGAGGCCTCGGAGGCGGCCGTCGCCGCCGGCCACCGGTGCGCCACCGACGTCACCGGCTTCGGGCTCCTCGGTCACCTGCACAAGCTCGCTCGCGCCAGCGGCGTGACGGCGGTCGTCGACGCGGCCGCGGTGCCCTACGTCGACGGTGCGCGGCAATCGCTGGCCGACGGGTTCGTCCCGGGCGGGAGCCGGCGCAACCTCGACTGGGTGCGACCGCACCTCGCCTCCTCGCTCGACGAGGACGAGCTGCTCCTCCTCGCCGACGCCCAGACCTCCGGAGGACTGCTCGTGGCCGGGGAGCTTCCCGGTCACCCGGTCGTCGGCGAGCTCGTGCCGGCGGGGGAGACGACACTCGTCGTGCGCTGACGGTTGCGGGTGCTTCCGTTGGGTACGACGGGCTGTGTAGCGTCCGTGGTCCGGACCACGTTCTCGGGAGGAGGAGTCGATGGGCAGGTCGTTCCTCGGGTGGCCGGTGCTCCGTCAGCTCAGCGGTCGCGACCCACTGGGGCGTGGCCCCGCCGTCCGCTCCGCGCGCACCGACTCGATATCACCGCGCATCGCCACCGCCGACCGCGTCGCCAAGAGCGTCTGCCCCTACTGCGCCGTCGGCTGCGGCCAGAAGGTCTTCGTCAAGGACGAGAGGGTCATCCAGATCGAGGGTGACCCGGACAGCCCCGTCTCGCGCGGGCGGCTCTGCCCGAAGGGCTCGGCCAGCAAGAACCTCGTCACCAGCTCGATGCGGCAGACGAAGGTGCGCTACCGCCGTCCCTACGCCACGGAGTGGGAGGACCTCGACCTCGACGTCGCGATGAACATGATCGCCGACCGGGTCGTGAAGGCACGCAACGACACCTGGCAGGACATCGACGCCGACGGCCGCAAGGTCCGTCGCACCCTGGGGATCGCGAGCCTGGGTGGCGCCACGCTGGACAACGAGGAGAACTACCTCATCAAGAAGCTGTTCACCGCGATGGGCGCGATCCAGATCGAGAACCAGGCGCGCATTTGACACTCCGCCACCGTCCCCGGTCTGGGGACCAGCTTCGGGCGCGGCGGCGCCACCGGGTTCCAGCAGGACCTCGCCAACGCTGACTGCATCGTCATCCAGGGCTCGAACATGGCCGAGGCCCACCCCGTCGGGTTCCAGTGGGTGATGGAGGCGAAGAAGCGCGGCGCGAAGATCATCCACGTCGACCCGCGGTTCACCCGGACCAGTGCGCACGCCGACAAGTTCGTGCCGATCCGCGTGGGCACCGACATCGCGTTCCTCGGCGGGATCGTCAACTACGTCCTGCAGAACGGGCTGGAGTTCCGCGACTACGTGGTCGCCTACACCAACGCGGCTTCGATCGTCAGCGACGAGTACGTCGACGCCGAGGAGCTCGACGGGCTGTTCTCCGGGTTCGACCCGGAGACCCGCACCTACGAGACCGGCAGCTGGCAGTACGAGCGGCAGGAGGCGGAGGGGAGCGCCCGCGAGGACCACGACGTCCAGCGCGAGACCGCCAGTGCGATGCAGCACGAGACGCACGGCATCAGCGTGGACGGCGAGGTGCTCCGCGACGAGACCCTCCAGCACCCGCGCTGCGTCTACCAGATCCTCAAGCGGCACTACGCCCGCTACACCCCGGAGATGGTGGCCGAGACGTGCGGCGTGGACCCCGAGGACTTCCTCGAGGTGTGCCGCGCCTGGACCGAGAACTCCGGCCGCGAGCGCACCACCGCGCTGGTCTACAGCGTCGGCTGGACCCAGCACAGCGTCGGCGTGCAGTACATCCGCACCGGCGCGATCCTCCAGCTCCTGCTCGGCAACATGGGCCGCCCGGGGGGCGGCATCTTGGCGCTCCGCGGCCACGCGAGCATCCAGGGCTCGACCGACATCCCGACGCTGTTCAACCTGCTGCCGGGCTACCTGCCGATGCCCAACGCGGAGCAGCACACCTCGCTGCAGGAGTGGGTGGACGCGGTCCGCAAGCCGGGGTCGAAGGGGTTCTGGTCGAAGGCCGGCGCCTACGGCATCAACCTGCTCAAGGCCTACTGGGGCGACAAGGCGACGCCGGAGAACGACTTCTGCTTCGACTACCTGCCGAAGATCACCGGAGACCACGGCACCTACCGCACCGTGCTCGACATGATCGACGGCAAGGTCAAGGGGTACTTCCTGCTCGGCCAGAACCCCGCCGTCGGTTCCGCGCACGGCCGCGCGCAGCGGCTGGGGATGGCCAACCTCGACTGGCTCGTCGTCCGCGACCTGTTCGAGATCGAGAGCGCCACGTTCTGGAAGAACGCCCCGGAGATCGAGACCGGCGAGATCGTCCCCGAGGAGTGCCGCACCGAGGTCTTCCTGATGCCGGCCGCCTCCCACGTGGAGAAGGAAGGGACCTTCACGCAGACCCAGCGGATGCTGCAGTGGCGCGAGAAGGCCGTCGAGGCACCGGGCGACTGCCGTTCGGAGCTCTGGTTCTTCTACCACCTCGGCCGGATGGTCCGGGACCGGCTGAAGGACTCCACGCTGGAGCGCGACCGCCCGATCCTCGACCTCAACTGGGACTACCCGACGCACGGCGAGCACGCCGAGCCGTCCGCCGAGGACGTCCTCAAGGAGATCAACGGCTACGAGGTGGCGACCGGCCGGCCGCTGTCGACCTTCATGGAGATGAAGGACGACGGCTCGACGCTGGGCGGCTGCTGGATCTACACCGGTGTCTTCAAGGACGGCGTCAACCAGGCCGCCCGCCGCAAGCCCGGCAGCGAGCAGGACTGGGTCGCCGGCGAATGGGGCTGGGCCTGGCCCGCCAACCGGCGGATCCTCTACAACCGCGCGTCGGCAGACCCGTCGGGCAAGCCGTGGAGCGACCGGAAGGCCTACGTCTGGTGGGACCCGGACAAGGGCGAGAACGGCGAGTGGACCGGCTACGACGTGCCGGACTTCGAGAAGACCAAGCCGCCGACGTACCGGCCCCCGCACGGCGCCGATGGCGTCGCCGGGCTGGCCGGTGACGACCCTTTCATCATGCAGGGCGACGGAAAGGGCGCGCTGTACGTCCCGCAGGGGCTGATCGACGGGCCGCTGCCGACCCACTACGAGCCGGTGGAGTCGCCGTTCCGCAACCCGGTGTACGGGCAGCAGGGCAACCCCACCCGCAAGGAGTACCAGCGCGAGGACAACCGGCTGAACCCGAGCCCGCGCGAGGGGCACAGCGACGTGTTCCCGTTCGTGTTCACCACCAGCCGGCTGACCGAGCACCACACGGCCGGCGGGATGAGCCGCTACCTCGAGTACCTCTCCGAGCTCCAGCCCGAGATGTTCGTCGAGGTCTCGCCGGCGCTCGCCGCGGAGCGCGGCCTCGAGCACTCCGGCTGGGCGACGATCGTCACCGCACGGTCGGCGATCGAGGCGCGCGTCCTCGTCACCGACCGGCTCCGCCCGCTGCGCGTCGAGGGGCGCACGGTCCACCAGGTCTGGATGCCATACCACTGGGGCCCCGGCGGCCTGGTGTCCGGCGACTCGACCAACGACCTGTTCGGCATCTCGCTGGACCCCAACGTGCTCATCCAGGAGAGCAAGGTCGGCACCTGCGACGTGCGCCCCGGGCGCCGCCCGACGGGCAAGGCGCTGCTCGAGCTGGTGCAGGGGTACCGCGACCGGTCCGGCGTCGTCGAGGGGCAGTACGCCGGTGTCGTCACCACCGGCCCCGGGGCGGACGGCATCCACGAGGGTGACCCGACCGGCGAGGGACCGAGCGGCATGAGCCGGCGCAACGGCCACTCGGGCGACCGCGCCGAGGGCCAGGACGAGCCCGGCAGCGACGACGCAGCACCGGAGGGAAGCTGATGGTGTTTCGCAAGAACAGCCTCTACGGGCCGGTGGACCCGGCGGCGGAGACCGGCTACGACCCGCACCCGCCGCGCAAGGGGTTCTTCACCGACACCAGCGTCTGCATCGGGTGCAAGGCGTGCGAGGTCGCCTGCAAGGAGTGGAACGAGGTCCCCGACGACGGGTTCGGGATGCTCGGGATGTCCTACGACAACACCGGCAACCTCAACGCGAACACCTGGCGCCACGTGGCGTTCATCGAGCAGCCGCGACGCAGTGGCAGCCCGGAGGCGGCCGACGGCGGCATGGCACGGGCGAAGGCACCACCGGTCGAGCTCGGGATGCCGGCGATGGGGCCCGACTCCGACGGCGCCACCGACACCGGCCACGACAAGCCCGACTTCCGCTGGCTGATGTCCTCCGACGTATGCAAGCACTGCACCCACGCGGCCTGCCTCGACGTCTGCCCGACCGGCTCCCTGTTCCGCACCGAGTTCGGCACGGTCGTCGTCCAGGACGACATCTGCAACGGTTGCGGCTACTGCGTCGCGGCCTGCCCCTACGGCGTGATCGAGCGGCGGCGCGGGCCGGAGGGCGCCAAGAACGTCGGCATCGCGCAGAAGTGCACGCTCTGCTACGACCGGCTGACGGTGGGGGAGAAGCCCGCCTGCGCCAAGGCGTGCCCCACCGAGTCGATCCAGTTCGGCGACGTCGAGGAGCTGCGCGAGCGCGCGAACGAGCGGGTCGCGCAGCTGCACGAGCGCGGAGTCATGGACGCGCGGCTCTACGGCAACGACCCCGAGGACGGGGTCGGGGGCACCGGCGCCTTCTTCCTGCTCCTCGACGAACCGGAGGTCTACGGGCTGCCGCCCGACCCGGTCGTCACGACCCGCGACCTTCCGCAGATGTTCAACCGAGCGACGGCCGCGGGGCTGGCGCTGCTCGCCGGCGCGGTCGTCTCCTTCCTGGGGAGACGTTCGTGAAGAGCTCCGAGCGCGACCAGCGGCTGCCGGGCTCCGAGGCCACCGCACCGGGCGGTGGCGAGCCGATGCGCCGCCGTGGGGCCTCCGACTTCTCGATGGTCGAGCCGGCGGAGTTCACCTCCTACTACGGCCGCAACATCGTCAAGCCCGCGCCGTGGGAGGCAGACATCCCGGCGTACCTCTTCTCGGGCGGGGTGGCCGCCGGCTCGTCGCTCCTGGCGGCCGGCGCCAGCATCACCGGCCGCGACGGGCTACGACGGACCGGCCGGCTCGGCGCGATCGTCGCGCTGGGGTTCAGCATGGCTGCGCTGGTGCACGACCTCGGACGTCCGTCACGGTTCCTCAACATGCTGCGCACGGTGAAGCTGACGTCGCCGATGTCGGTGGGCACGTGGATCCTCTCGACGTACGGCCCCTTCGCGGCGATCGCCGCGGCGGCGGAGCTCGCCGGGCTGCTGCCCGAGGGGGCGACGCCCTCGCGGCTCCGAGGCCCCTTGAAGCTGCTGAGGTGGGTTGGCCGTCCGGCGGGGCTGGTGGCGGGGGTCACCGCCCCGCCGGTGGCGGCCTACACCGCGGTGCTGCTCTCCGACACCGCGACGCCGTCGTGGCACGAGGCCTACCGCGAGCTGCCCTTCGTCTTCTGCGGCTCCGCAGCCGCCGCGTCCGGCGGGCTCGGGATGATCGGCGCTCCGGTCGCCGAGGCCGGCCCGGCACGGACGTTCGCGCTCGGTGGCGCGCTCGTCGAGCTCGCGATGGAGCACCGCATGGAGCAGTCGATGGGGCTGACCGCCGAGCCGCTCCACCACGGCAAGGCCGGGCGGCTCATGAAGGCCGCCAAGGCGCTCACCGTCGTCGGCGCCGTCGGCACCCTGCTCGCCGGCCGCAGCCGCGCCGCGGCCGTGGCCTCCGGCGCCGCCCTGCTCGCCGGCTCGGCCTGCACCCGCTTCGGGGTCTTCGAGGCGGGTATGGAATCCGCACGCGACCCGAAGTACGTCGTCGTCCCGCAGCGCGAACGCATCGCGCGGGAAGGGCCCACCAGGTACGTCGAGAAACAGTAGCCCTGTCGCAGGGCTGCGAGGAGGCATCCGCACCATGTCGTCCAGCTCAGCGTCGTCCAGCTCAGCGTCATCCAGCTCAGCGTCGTCCAGCTCAGCGTCGTCCAGCTCAGCGTTGTCCGGCACATCCTCGTCCGGCACACCCACGTCCGGCTCGACCGGCAACCGCTGGTTGCTCGTCGGCGGGGGGTTGCTGCTCCAGTTCTCCATCGGCGCCGTCTATGCATGGAGCGTCTTCTCCAAGGCTTTGCAGGACGAGGAGAAGGCGCCGGACTGGGCGCTGTCGAAGGTCGAGGCGTCGCTGCCGTTCACGATCACGATCGCGATGATCTTCGTCGGCACCTACATCGGCGGCCGCATCCAGGACAAGCGCGGTCCGCGGGTCGTCGCGCTGGCCGGCGGCATCATCTACGCCATCGGCATCATCCTCGCGTCGTTCTCGCGCGGCGATGACCAGCTCTGGCTCCTCATCGCCGGCTACGGCGTCATCAGCGGCTTCGGGCTCGGCGTCGCCTACATCGTCCCGATCGCGATGCTCCAGAAGTGGTTCCCTGACAAGAAAGGGCTGATCACCGGGCTCGCCGTCGGTGGCTTCGGCTTCGGCGCCGTGCTGACCTCGCCGGTCGCCCAGTGGTTGATCTCCAAGGACCCTGCGCAACCGACGAAGTCGTTCCTGTGGCTGGGCCTCGCCTACCTGGTGATGTCGCTGGCCGGTGCCGCGATCTTCCGCAACCCGCCGGAGGGGTACACCGTGCCCGGCTACGAGTCGGCCACGGGCGGTGGCGAGGGCGCCAAGGAGTTCTCGCAGGGTGAGGCGCTGCGGACCCCGCAGTGGTACCTCCTGACGGCCATCCTGACGCTGAACGTCAGCGCAGGCATCGCTCTGATCTCGGTGGCCGCCGGCAGCGCAGAGGGGATCGCCGGCTACAGCAGCGCCGCGGCGGCCACCGCGGTCGGTGTCCTCGCGATCTTCAACGGCGGCGGCCGGATCGTGTGGGCCGCGGCCTCCGACTACATCGGCCGGATGCCGTCGTTCGCCGCGATGCTGGCGCTGCAGGGCGTGTGCCTGCTGATCCTCCCGCACGCCGGCAACGTCGCGCTCTGGTTCGTCCTCGCGGCTGTCATCTACCTCTGCTACGGCGGAGGCTTCGGCACCATGCCGGCCACCGCCGGCGACTTCTTCGGTGTCAAGAACGCCGGCGCCATCTACGGGCTGATGCTCATCGGGTGGAGCCTCGGCGGCGTGATCGGCCCGATCCTGATCTCGTCCCTGCTCGGCGAGGACGACAACTACACGCTCGCCTACACGGTGATGGGGATCATCGCGCTGGCGTCCGTCGCGCTCACGCTCATCACACGGATCCCGAAGGAGCGCAAGGAGGCCGCCACCGTCAGCTCCTGACGCTCGAGTGTTGAGCGGCTCGGCGAACAGGGGGCGTGCAGACTGGAGCGGTGATCTCCCTCGAGCTCGCCCTGCGGCTGCGCCGGGCCGGGCTGCCCTGGACCCCGGTGGCCGGCGACCGGTTCGTCGTGCCCGACCGCGACATGGACGACGAGGTGTTCGTCGTCAGCGACATGGTGGTGGAGGTGCACGACCTGCCCACCGGCCGGCTGCTCGGGTTCAACGGCACCACCGAGTGGGCGCTCGACAGCATCATGGCCCGCGACGTGGTGTGGCTGCCGCGCGAGGACCAGCTCCGCACGCTGCTCGGTGACGCCTTCGTGTCGCTCGAGGCGCGTCCCGGCGGCTTCGTGGTCACCGTCGACCACGAAGGTCGCCAGGAGCGGCACATCGACATCGACGCGGAGTGCGCCTACGCCCGTGCCGTCCTGGCGACGCTGGGTCCACCCGGTCACGACCAGTAGACGACCACCTTGTCGCCGAGCTGCACCTGGTCGTACAACGCCGCGATCTCGTCGTAGTCGCGGATGTTCACACAGCCGTGGGACCCCCCGCTGTAGCCGTTCGCGGCGAAGTCGGGGGAGTAGTGCACCGCCTGCCCGCCGGAGAAGAACATCGCGAACGGCATCGAGGTGTCGTAGAGCGTCGAGACGTGGTCCCGGCTCTTGCGGTAGACCGAGAACTCGCCCTCCCGCGTGGTGTAGCCGTTGCCGCCGAACCGCGCGTCCAGGCTGACCTGCACCTCGCCGTCGACGACCCACCGCAGGCTGTTGGTCGACTTGTCCACGCAGAGCACCCGTCCGCTCAGGCACCGGGGGTCGAGCGGGCTGCCCTCCGCCGGGTCGGGAGCGACGTTCGCCAGCTCGTCCGCGGTCGGCTCGGTGGTCATCTCCTCCAGCCGCGTGATCGTCCGCTGGTCGACCACCCCGGTGGACGGGAAGCCGCGCTTGGCCTGGAACCCGGCGACCGCGGCCTTCGTCTGCTCGCCGTAGTGGTCGGTGACGTCACCGGCGAACCAGGCGATCTGGCGGAGCCGAGCCTGGAGCTCGCGCACCTCCGGTCCCTCCGCGCCCGGCGCCAGCAGCACCGGCCCGCCCGGGTCGGGGGTGCGCTCCTCGCGCCGTTCCTCGCGCCGTTCCTCCCGTCGCTCGCCTTGCGGCTCGTCGTCCGGCTCGCTGCTGTGCCGGATGACGACCTGGGGCTCGACGGCCGCCGCCCTCGCGGGCTCCCGGTCGGCGAGGAGCTCCAGCGCGGCGTACGCCGAGGCGGCACCGGCCACCGTCGTCACCGCCATCGCCAGGGTCGTCACGACCGCCGCCCGTGCCCTGGTGCCTGTCCTGCGCATGATCCCCTCGTTCCACTCGGTCCTGTCGTGCACTAGACGCCGGGCCCCGCGTCCGGGTTGCGTCGAGGACGCGTCCGGCCGGGAGACGATCGATCCCTGCGGGTTGGGGAGGATGCTGCCGTGGCTTCCCCTGCTCGTCCCGACGCCCGTACGGCGTGGGGGTTCCTGCACCTCGCACCGACCCCCGGCGCTCACCGGGTCGGGGTGCGCGCCGGGATCTCCGTCCTGGTCCCGCTTCTCGGGGTGCTGGTCGTCGAGCGACCCGAGTGGGCGCTCTACGCGACCTTCGGGGCGTTCACCTCGCTCTACGGGCGCAACCACGTGCACCTCTCACGCGCCGTGATGCAGCTCAGCGCCGGCGCAGCGCTCACCGCATCCGTGGCCGTCGGCGTGCTCGTGGGCTCCCTGGAGCAGCGGGCATGGGCCGCCGTCGCCGTGGGCGCCGTGGTGGCCGCGCTCGGGTCTGTGCTCGCCTCGGTGCAGGACTGGCACCCTCCGGGCCCCCTGTTCCTGGTCTTCGGCTTCGGCGCCGTGGCCTCGGTGCCGCACGAGGTGGGGGACGTCGTGGCGGCCGCGGGCGTCGCGGCCGCCAGCGCCGCGTTCTCGGTCGTCGTCGGCAACGTCGGGGCCGTGCTCCGCGGCCAACGCTCGCCGCACCGGCGGCGTGCCCGCGGACGGCTGGGTCCCGCCTGGACCGTGCAGCCGCTGCGGCAGGCGGCGGCGGTGGTCGCGGCAGGAGGGATCGCGACGGCGCTCGGCATCGGTCACCCCTACTGGGCGATGGTGGCCGCGTCCGCGCCGCTGACCGTCCGCGGGGTGGGCCACCAGCTGGTGCGGGCCGCCCACCGCGTCGTCGGCACCCTGCTCGGGCTGGTCTCGAGCGCCGCGCTCCTCGCGCTCCACCTCGACCCCGTGCCGACCGTGCTCGTGGTCGTCGTGCTGCAGGTCGTCACCGAGATGGTGGTCGGCCGCAACTACGGGGTGGCGATGGTCACGATCACGCCCATGGCGCTCCTCATGGGGCAGCTCGCGGCGCCACGCCCCGCAGGGGAGCTGCTCCTCGACCGCGGCGTGGAGACCGTCGTCGGCGCGGCCGTCGCGGTCCTCGTCGTCCTGGCCGGGCTGCGGCTCCGCGGTCGCCGTCCACGCGCGGTCGACGCGGAATAGTGGTCACGCTGCCGGGGTTGGGCCCACCGTGCCCGTGACCACCGCCCCCGACCGCGCGCCCAGCCGGGCCACCACCACCCACGTGACCCTCGCGATCCTCGCGCTGGCGACCGGCGGCTTCACGATCGGCACCACCGAGTTCGTGACGATGGGGCTGCTGCCCGAGATCGCCGAGGGCGTCGGGGTCTCGATCCCCGACGCCGGCCACCTGATCTCGGCGTACGCCGTCGGGGTGGTCGTCGGGGCTCCCGTGCTCGCCTTCCTGGGTGCCCGGCTGCCGAGGCGCGCGCTCCTGCTCGCCCTGATGGGCGGCTACACGGTGGCCAACGCCCTCAGCGCCGTCGCCGCGGGGTTCGGGCTCCTCACGCTGGGCCGGTTCGTCGCGGGGCTGCCGCACGGCGCCTACTTCGGCGTGGCGTCGCTCGTCGCCGCGGGCCTGGTCGAGCCGGCCCGCAAGGGGCGTGCGGTGGCCACGGTCATGCTCGGGCTGAGCGTCGCCAACGTGGTCGGCGTCCCCGCCGCGACCTGGATGGGCCAGCACCTCGGGTGGCGCTCGGCCTTTCTCGCCGTGGCCGTCCTGGGGATCGTCACCGCCCTGCTCGTGCTGGCTTTCGTGCCCTCCTCGCCGGGCGACCCGCACGCCAGCGGTCGGCGTGAGCTGTCGGCGTTCCTCAGCGCCCAGGTCTGGCTGACGCTGCTGGCCGGTGCGATCGGCTTCGGCGGGATGTTCGCCGTCTACACCTACATCGCGCCGACCATCACCCGCACCGGCGGGCTGGACTCGTCGGCGGTGCCGGTCTTCCTCCTGGCGTTCGGCACCGGCATGGTCGCCGGCACCTGGGTGGCCGGGCACCTGGCCGACTGGTCGGTCTTCCGCTCCCTGCTCGGCTCGGCGCTCGGCATGGGGCTGGTCCTGCTCCTGTTCGGGGCCGTCGCGCCGGCCGGCTGGTGGTCGCTGCCGGTCGCGTTCCTCGTCCCGGTGCTCGGCTCGGTCCTGGTGGTGAACCTCCAGCTGCGGCTGATGGACGTGGCCGGTGACGCGCAGACCTTGGGCGCCGCGATGAACCACGCCTCGCTCAACGTCGCGAACGCGCTCGGGGCGTGGCTGGGTGGCGCGGTGATCGCCGCCGGCTGGGGCTACCGGGCACCGGCGGTGGTGGGGGCCGCGCTCTCGCTCGCCGGCTTGCTGGTGCTGCTCGGCTCGGCGCTGCTCCACCGGCGTACGGCGGTCAGGACCTTCTCCGCCACGCCGTGACCTCCGGGACTTTCTCCTCCACATCCTGAGTCCTAGGGCTCGACTCCGCTCGCGGACCACGACTAGACCGCTTCGGCGGTCCTAGTGTGCGGGGAGCAGATCGCAGAACCAGGGGGTGCGTGCGAATGCTTCGCTCGACCACGACCATGCGGGAACCGCTCCGGGGAACGGTCGCACTGGCGGTGCTCCTTCTGGCGGCGGCGTTGCTGGGGCTCGTGGCCCCGGCTCCGGCGGCCGGCGCGCCGGGTTCGTCGAGCGTGGTGTCGGCGGAGAGGCCGAGGAAGGCGAGCACCAGCGCCTGGATGAGCGTCAACGCGGCGAAGCGGATCCCGGGCGAGAAGGTCAAGCTCAGCGCGCACGTCTACCCGGAGATGAGGCGCAAGGTCGTCGTCCAGCGCAAGCTCGGCAAGCGCGGCAAGTGGACCAACTTCGTGTCCGGGAGGACCACCGCCAAGGGCGAGCTGGCCCGGGAGTTCAAGGCAACCACCCAGGACGCCAGGTTCCGCGTCGTCGTGCCTGCTGCCAAGCGGGGGAGCACCCGCTACGCCGCTGCCCGCTCCAAGGTGCTGAAGGTCAAGTCGGTCGAGCAGGAGGCCCGACTGACGATGCGCGTCTCCAGCGGCGGCGAGCTGATCGAGGCGTCGGTGTGGGCGGCGCCGTTCCGCAAGAAGCGCCCGGTGCGGATCCAGGTGCTCAGCGACACCTGGCGCACGATCGCCGTCGGCGAGCTCGACGAGAAGGGCCAGGAGGAGTTCACCTTCCTCCGCGTGGCGAGCGGCGCCTACACGTTCCGCGCGGTGGTCCAGCAGTGGCGCGGGGCCCCCAAGGTCGTCTCGCCGCACCGCCGCATCGTGATCACGACGCCGCGCGACCGGACGCCTCCTCCGAAGCCCCAGAGCCTCCGCGCGGAGCCCGGCGACGGCTCGGTGGAGCTGGTGTGGAACAAGGTGGACGCGCGAGACTTCGCGGCCTACCTCGTCTACATGCGGTCGTCGGCCTCCTCGACATGGAACACCCTGGTCGTCGACAAGAACGTCGGCTACCTGCGGGTGACCAAGCTCGGCAACGGCACGAGGTACGAGTTCAAGGTCACCGCGGTCGACCGCTACGGCAACGAGTCGGGCTTCTCGAACACCGTCCGGGCCACGCCGAAGGGCTCCGCCACGCCTCCTCCGCCCGCCGGCCACGGAGGTGGCCCCGGCGGCGGCAGCAGTGGCGACGTCCCGATCTCGGTGCCCGGGCCCGGCAAGCCGGGCTCGATCCTCGACCAGTGGCTCGAGCTGTTCCCCTGGCTCCCGCTCCTGCCCTTCTGGCCCTACCCCTGACCTACCCCTGACCTGGCCCTGACCTCGCCCTGACCTGGCCCTGGTCCTGGTCGGGGCCTGCCGGCCCCAGGTCCGGGGAAGCATCGGGACGATGGGCCTGAAAGCCCCGCCTTAGGGCACGGGGGATAACCCGGGCGCCAGTCGTACGTTGTACGGGTACGCGCAGAGACAGGGGACATCACATGCGACGCGTTGTGGCAGCAGCATTGCTCTCGGGGGCCCTCGCGGCGCCGTTGACCATCGCGGGGTCGGCCCAGGCCGCCGACCGCGTCTGCGAGCGGCACAAAGGGCTGCGCACCTGCACGACCACCACGGTGACCACCGAGTGGAGCGGCGACCAGGGGCACGAGTACGGCACCGGCAACGACGGCGCTCTCGCGGCGCTCTGGTGCGTGCAGGACTGGCCGGGCCAGCCGCTCGTGGAGTACGAAGCCTTCGCCACCGACTACCTCGTGGAGACCACCACCACCAAGACCGTGGTGCGCCGGGTGAAGACCGGCAAGGTGGTCAGCCGCGAGGTCGAGAGGTCGCGGACGATCCTCGAGGCCCGCACCGGCGGCGAGGGTCAGGGCGCGAACATCACCTGTACCTACGGCGACTGAGCACCGTCTCCGTCGTACGCCGCTCAGGGCCACCGCTTGCGCAGGACCCTCGTCCTCCACAGGTCGGGGCCTAGGGCTTTACTTTGCGGCCGACACGTGACGTGACAATCGTGCGCCCCTAGGGTCGCGGCAAGCTAGCCACACCAGGGGGGCACGGGGATGCTTCGAACCACGCTGCCGGTACGCCGGCTCCACACACTGCCGGTCACCATCGCGCTCGCCGCCATGCTGACGGCGCTGCTCACGGTCCTCGCCGGGCCGCCCGCCTCCGCCGGGTCATGGGCGGACAAGGACTGCGCTGACTTCCCGAGCCAGAGGGCCGCGCAGCTCTTCTTCCTGAGGCAGGGAGGACCGGCTGTCGACCCGCATCGGTTGGACGCGGACGGGGACAACGTCGCATGCGACTCCAACCCGCCCCCGCGCTACGAGAAGCCGTTCCTGCCGGGGAAGCCCGGCAAGCCGAGCAAGCCGACCAGGCCGCGGAAACCGAAGCCGCCGAAGGTCATCGACTCCACGGCATCGCTCGTCGCGAGCCACGCGCAGCGGATCGCCGGTGAGCCGTTCACCCTCAAGGGGCGGGTGACACCCGCCGTGAAGCGCCGGGTCGTGCTCCAGGGCCGCCTCGTCGGCGGCCGCTGGCAGAAGCTGGTGACGGCGCAGACCTCCCGCAACGGCAGGATCGTGTTCACCGGCCGCGCCAGCGCGAAGGACGTCCGCTACCGCCTCGTGGTGCCTGCGTCGAAGAAGGGCAAGAAGCGGTACACCGCGACGAAGTCGCCGGTCCGGCTCATCGACACCGTCCGCCAGACCGTGACCCTCGAGGTGCCGACCAGCGTGGCCAACGGCACCGACGTCAACGCGGTCATCACCTCCACCCCGGCGCGGAGGAACCGCCCGGTCCTGCTCCAGGTCGAGCAGAACGGTTCGTGGACCGTGCTGAAGCGTGGCCGGCTCGACTCGGTCGGCGTCGCGACGCTGCGGTTCACCCGACCGACCGGCAGCTACGACCTGCGCGCTGTCGTCCAGAAGTACCGCGGCGCCGGCAAGGTGACCTCGGGGACGAGGACCATCG
This sequence comes from Nocardioides caldifontis, assembly GCF_008087345.1. GTDB lineage: Bacteria > Actinomycetota > Actinomycetes > Propionibacteriales > Nocardioidaceae > Marmoricola_A > Marmoricola_A caldifontis. The sequence goes on from NZ_ML701736.1 coordinate 380,929, forward strand.
TGTTCCTCGCCGCTCCGGACACCACGCCCCCCGACGCACCGACCGGGCTCGACGCCCAGCCCGGCGACGGGTCGGCGACGCTGACATGGGAAGCGGTGGACGACGCCGTGGCCTACCGGGTGCGGTACCGCGAGTCCTCAGCCGCCGACTGGACCGACTGGCCGCAGGTCGCGGGCACGACGACCACGATCACCGGGCTCACCAACGACGTCGAGTACACCTTCGACGTGCGCGCGGTGGACGCGGCGAACAACGTGTCGGAGCCGTCCGAGACGGTCACCATCGTCCCGACCAACGCGACCGGATAACCGCGCATAACGGACATCCGTCCCATCCGCAACCGGTTCCACGAAACCTTTACCTTCCACCTGTTGGCCCGGCCTCACCTTCCCGGCGAGGATGCGCAGATGAGGGCTTGGGGGGGCGGGGCCGTCGCCGCAGCCGCTGCAGCCTTGGTGCTCAGCGGCTGCGGCGCGGACTCCGGGAGCACCGCCGCCCGGATCGCCGAGCGGGTCGGCTGCACCGGCTACGAGACCTCGAACGAGCAGATCTTCGTGACCGAGAGCGGCAGCTGCCGCATCGACGGGCGCACGGTCGAGCTCTACTACTTCGCCGACCGGGCGGCCCGCGACACCTACGTCGACATCGCGGCCGAGGAGGGTGGGCTCTACCTCGTCGGACCCGACTTCGCGGTCCAGGCCGACCGGTCGACGCTGGAGACGCTCCAGGCGCAGCACGGCTACGACCTGCGCGGCTGACCGAGCAGGGTGTTCCCCGTCTCATCGCGGCGGCCGGCGGTAGCGCCACCCAGCGGGTGGGTACCCAGACGTCGGAACGCGTTCTCCCGACGAAAGGAGCCCTCGTGGCCCCGACCGACACCCGCGACGTCGTCGACCTGCTCATCGACCAGCACCACCACATCCGGCAGCTGTTCGCCGCGGTGGACGAGGCTGGTGACGACACCGTCCGGCAGGCGGCCTTCGAGGAGCTGCGCCGCTTCCTCGCGGTCCACGAGACCGCCGAGGAGCTCGTCACCCACCCCATCGCGCGGATGACCGACGGTGGCAACGACGTCGTCGACGCCCGGCTCGAGGAGGAGACCGAGTCGAAGAAGCTGCTCGCCGAGCTCGACCGGATGTCGGTCACCGACCCCGACTTCGCGGGGAAGCTCGCCACCTTCAAGGCGGCCGTCTTCACCCATGCCGAGGCGGAGGAGCGCGAGGAGTTCCCGCTGCTGAGGGCCGGCACCGACCCGAAGCGGCTCGAGCGGATGGCCGCGGCCGTACGCGCGGCGGAGGCGATCGCCCCGACGCACCCGCACCCGGCAGTCGGCAGCTCGCTGACGACGAACCTGATGGCCGGGCCGCTCGCGTCGCTGCTCGACCGCACCCGGGATGCGGTGAAGGCGGCGCTCGCGAAGGGCTGAACGTCCCTTTCTGCACAAGGTGACGGATGCACGGATTCGCGCGTCCGCTTTCTTCCACGGTGGTGTGCCCCCGACCTAGGGTCCGGGGACACCGCCGGGCCGCCCGGGCCCGGGAGAAAGGGAAGCTTCCTGTGCGAACCAGACGCGCTTCGGCGCTGCTCACCGCAGCCGCCGTCTCCGCCGCTCTCGCCACCGCCGCCACGAACGTGCCGGCGAGCGCGGCTCCACCCAACGACACCGTCGACAAGCTGACCAAGGCGGTGAAGCTCCGCGGGGTGATGAACCACCTCGAGGCCTTCCAGCGGATCGCCGACAAGCACGGCGACCGCGCCGCGGGGCGCAAGGGCTACCGCAAGTCGGTCAACTACGTGGTCCGGAAGCTGGAGCGGGCGGGGTACGACCCGACCGTCCAGGAGTTCTCCTTCCCCTACGTCGAGGACAGCTCCGAGCTCGAACGGGTGAGCCCGCAGCCCCGGGTCTTCGGCGACCAGGACTTCTACCGCAACGTCTTCGAGCCGACCTTCCAGGGCGAGGCGGACGGTCCGATCACCCCCGTCGACGTGGTCGTGCCGATGGCGGCCGACGCGCCGGCGAACACGAGCACCAGCGGCTGCGAGGAGTCGGACTTCGACGACTTCACGCCGGGCGGCGTCGCGCTGATGCAGCGCGGCACCTGCGACTTCACGGTCAAGGCGCTCAACGCCCAGGAGGCCGGGGCCGTCGCCGCGGTCGTCATGAACGAGGGCCAGCCCGGCCGCACAGGGCTCATGGGGATGAGCGGTGACGGCACCGGGCTCACCATCCCGGTCGTGGCCGCGACGTACGACGCAGGGGTGGACCTCCACTCGACCCCCGGTGCCACCGTCCGGGTGCTCGTCGACTTCTTCGAGGAGGAGCGCACGAGCTGGAACGTCCTCGCCGAGACCAAGCGCGGCGACCGTGCCAACACGGTGATGGCCGGCGCGCACCTCGATGGCGTGCAGGACGGCGCGGGCATCAACGACAACGGCTCGGGCAGCGCCGCGCTGCTCGAGACCGCGATCCAGATGAAGAAGGTCAAGCCCGCCAACCGGGTGCGGTTCGCCTGGTGGGGTGCCGAGGAGGAGGGGCTCCTCGGGTCGGACCACTACGTGAGCCGGCTCAAGAAGCGGCAGATCGCCAACATCGCGCTCTACCTCAACTTCGACATGGTCGCGTCGCCGAACTTCACCTTCGGGATCTACGACGGCAACAACTCGTCGGGGACGGCCGAGCCCGGCTTCATCCCGAAGGGCTCGGCGCGGATCGAGAAGGTCTTCGAGAAGTTCTACGACAAGCGCGGGCTCCGCTACGAGGACTCGGAGTTCTCCGGTCGCTCCGACTACGGCCCGTTCATCGCGGTCGGCATCCCCGCCGGTGGCCTGTTCACCGGCGCGGAGGGCGTCAAGACCAAGCGCGAGGCCCGGCGGCACGGCGGTGTGGCCGGCGAGTCGTACGACCCCTGCTACCACTCCGCCTGCGACAACCTCACCGGCGCGGGGCAGGACCGGAAGCTCTACCGGCTGCTGAAGAAGGACTACCGGCTGGTCGGCAACGTCAACACCAAGGCGCTCGACGTCAACTCCGACGCCATCGCCACGGCGGTGCTGAAGTTCGCCCGTGACACCTCGCGGGTCCGGGTCGACCGGGCGCACGGCTCGTCGTCGCTCACGAGCAAGACGCTCGGCACCGGCCACGCGCACGGCAAGACCGCCCGCCGCTGAGCGGTCGGCACCCGCACGGCACGACACGGCGCAACACAACACAGCAAGCACCAGGTCCGACGGCGGCCGGGGAGTCCCCGGCCGCCGTCGGCCGTCCGGATACGGTGCTCGCCATGACCGACGTCGCGCTGGCCGCACCGAGCGAGGCGGCCGCCGACGCCGGGGAGCAGGTCGCCCGTGCGGGCGGCAACGCGGTCGACGCCGCGCTCGCGGCCGTCCTGGTCACGATGGTCAACGAGGTCGGGCTGGTCTCGCTCAGCTCCGGCGGCTTCGTCACCGTGCAGCCCGCTGGTGGCCGGCCCTACACGGTCGACGGCTGGATGGAGATGCCCGGCCGCGGCCGGCGGCTCGGTGGCGGCACGTGGGACATCCACACCGAGTACGGCGGCGGGGTCGACGTCACCATCGGCCCCGGCTCGGTCGCCTGCCACGGGTCCCTGCTGGCCCTGGAGGAGGCGCACCGGCGTGACGGGCGGGTGCCGTGGCACGAGGTCGTCGCGCCGGCCGTCGAGGTGGCGTGCGGCGGGTTCCGGCTCGGCTCGGCGTCGCGGTACTACCTCGAGTACGTCCACGACTCGATCTTCGGTTGGGACGACCTGAGCCGCGCCGCCGTCCACGACGAGCAGGGCGAGGTCACGACCGCGCCCCTCGTCGTCCCCGATCTGGTGGAGTCGCTGGAGCTCATCGCCGCCGAGGGCGCTGAGGTCATGCACACCGGAGAGCTGGGGCGGCTGATCGGGGAGGACGTCCTCGAGCGCGGCGGGATCCTCGGGCCGGACGACCTCGCGACGTACCGCCCGGTGGTCCGCCCCTCGCTGGCGACGCGGATCGGGGAGTGGACCCTCGCCACCACGCCGCCGCCGTCGGTCGGCGGCGTGTGCGTGGCCGCGATGCTGCGGCTGCTGGACGACCGTCCTCGCGACGGGTGGTCGCCCGACGACGTGGAGCACCTCGTGCGCGTCCAGCGCGCGGTGCTGGGCAACCGCCTGGAGGTGCTCGACGTCGCGGAGGACGTCGAGGCCGCGGCGCGCGCGTTCCTCGACCGTGTCGACCCCTCCACGCTCGGCGCGCTGGAGGCCGGCTCGACGGCGCACGTCTCGGCCGCCGACTCCGACGGCCGCGCGTGCGCGGTCACGGTGTCGTCCGGCTACTTCTCCGGGATGATCGCCAAGGGCACCGGGATCTGGCTCAACAACAGCCTCGGTGAGCAGGAGCTCAACGCGCGAGGGCTGCACACGCTCGCGCCCGGGACGCGGCTGCACTCCAACATGGCGCCGACCGTCGGGCGCCGCGGTGACGGCTCCGTCCTCGCGATCGGGTCACCCGGCGCGTCGCGCATCGCCACCGCGGTGGTGCAGGCGCTCGCGGGGTTCGTCAGCGGCGGACTCGGGCTCCAGGAGGCGATCCACCATCCGCGCGTCCACGTCGAGCACGCGCGACGTCCGCAGGAGGTCGTGCGGCGGGAGACCGAGCTGTCGATGTACTACGGCGGGGTCGGCGCGGCGCTGTCGCTGGCCGACGGCCACCTGGTCGCGGCGGCCGACCCGCGCCGGGACGGAGCAGTCCGCACCATCAAGGACTGACGGACGCGCGGACCGCTCAGAACCTCTGCTGGAGCCTGCGGACGAAGAGCCGGGTGCGGTCGTGCTGCGGCTCGCCGAGCACCTTGGCGGCAGGCCCGTGCTCCACGACGACACCGCCGTCCATGAAGACCACCTCGTCGGCGACCTCGCGGGCGAAGCCGAGCTCGTGGGTGACGAGCACCATCGTCCACCCCTCGTCGGAGAGCTCGCGGATGACGCCGAGCACCTCGCCGACAAGTTCGGGATCGAGCGCGGAGGTGGGCTCGTCGAAGAGCAGGACCTGCGGCCGCATCGCCAGCGCCCGGACGATCCCGACCCGCTGCTGCTGGCCACCGGAGAGCTGGAACGGGTAGGAGTCCCGCTTGTCGCTGAGCCCGACCCGGGCGAGGAGCCGTTCGGCCTCCTCGAGGGCCTCGTCGCGCGGCCGCCGCCGGACCTGCACGGGTCCTTCGACGACGTTCTCCAGCACGGTCATGTGCGGGAAGAGGTTGTAGTGCTGGAAGACCATCGCACTCCGGTCCCGCAGCGAGGCCAGGAGCCGCTTCGGAACGGGGCGGCTGAAGTCGACGGTCAGGTCGCTGCCGACCTGGATGACGCCCGCGTCGGGCACCTCCAGCACGTTCAGCGAGCGCAGCACCGTCGTCTTGCCCGAACCGGACGGGCCGACCAGGGCGACCACCTGCCCTCGCCGGACCGTGAGGTCGATCGAGCGGAGGACCTCGTGGTCGCCGAAGGCCTTCCGCAACCCGGTGACGGTCAGCAGGGGAGCACCGACGGCGGTGTGGTCCGAGTCAGTGCGCGACATAGCGGTCCAGCCTTCCCTCGAGCGCCGATTGTCCGACCGACAAGAACAGGCACAGCACCCAGTAGACGACCGCGGCCTCGACGTACAGCACCAGGAACTCCTGGCTGAACGCGGCGATCTCCTGCGCACGCCGGAAGAGCTCGGTCACCAGGATCAGCGAGGCCAGGGAAGTGTCCTTCACCAGGCTGATGAAGGTGTTCGACAGCGGTGGCACCGAGACCCGCGCGGCCTGGGGAAGGATGATCCGCCGCAGCGCGAGCCGGTTCGACATCCCGATCATGTGCGCCGCCTCCCACTGGCCCTTGGGCACCGAGAGGATCGCGGCGCGGATGATCTCCGCGGCGTAGCCGCCGACGTTGAGCGAGAACGCGATGATCGCGCTCGGCCAGGGGTCGAGCCGCACGCCGATGCTCGGGAGCCCGAAGAAGATCACGAACAGCTGCACCAGCAGCGGGGTGCCACGGATCACCGAGACGTAGGCGCGGCCGAGCCCGGAGAGCACCTTCACCCGGCTCAGCCGCGCGAGCGCGACCGCCATCGCCAGGACCAGTCCGGCGGCGAACGACGCGAGGGTCAGCGGGACGGTGCCGATCAGGGCGTACTTGACGATCGGCCACAGCGAGGTGCGGACCAGCTCCCAGTCGATGCCGCTCTCCATCGCGCTCCCGTCGTCGTGTGCTCAGCCGCCGGCGCGGATCAGCGCGAGACGTCCTCGCCGAAGTACTTCTCGGAGATCTTCGCGAGCGTGCCGTCCTCCTGGAGCTTCGCGAGCGCCTCGTCGACGGCGTCGACGAGCTCGTCGCTGCCCTTGCGGAACGCGACCGCGCTGCGCGACTCCTCGTCGGTCTCGACCGCGATCTCGAGCCCGGTGTCGCCCTCGGTGTTCTCGTAGTCGAGGTAGGTCAGCTTGTCGTTGATCGTCGCGTCGACGCGCTCCTGCTGGAGCAGGGTGACGGCCTGCGCCCAGCCCTCGACGTTCTGGATCTGTGCGCCGGCCTCCTCGGCGAGCTCGTACCAGTTGCTCGTGAGCGACTGCGCGGTCGTCTTGCCGGCGAGGTCCTCGAAGGAGCTGATGCTCGTGTCGCCCTCACGCACCACGACGACGCCGGGGCTCACGGTGTACGGCGTGGAGAACTGGTAGTCCTTCTCGCGCTCGGGGGTAATCGAGACCTGGTTGGCGATCGCGTCGAAGCGACCCGCGTCGAGCCCAGCGAAGATCGCGTCCCACTGGGTCTCCTCGAACTCCACCTCGACACCGAGCTCCTCGCCGACCGCGCGCATGACCTCGACGTCGTAGCCGGTGAGGTCACCGCTGCCGCCCTCGTGGAAGCTGAACGGCCGGTAGGTGCCCTCGGTGGCGACCGTGATCACACCCTCGTCCTTGATCTCCTGGAGCGAGGCGCCGCCGGCCTGCTCGTCGGACGAGCCGCCCTCGGAGTCCGAGCCGCAGCCGGCCAGGGCGAGGGTGGCGGCGGCGAGCGTCGCGACGGCGACGCGGCGGAAGGTGCGGGCGGAGGTGGTACGGCGCATGGGGAAGGTCCTGGTTCGGGAACGGGTCACACGGGATCAGCACCACCCGGGCGCAGGGTGTTCCGGGCCGCCCGTGCCAGGTGCGTCACACGGGTCACCTACCCGCCCGACCGCAGGGACAACCCGCGCCTACCCCCGCGCCGCTAGCGTGCGAGAACGCGTTCTAGTCGAGGGGGGCCGGATGGGCACCTACGTCGTGACGGGGGCTGCCCTCGGGATCGCCGCGGCCACCTCGGCGCTGCTCCGGGAGCGCGCGTCAACGGCGTCGTGCGTGCGCCGGGCTCGCCGGACTGACCGGCAGCGACAGCCGGCTGCTGGTCTCGGTGAACTACTTCGGCGCGGTCGACCTCGTCGAGGGGCTCCGCCCGGCGCTGGCGGCGGCGGCCGCTGCGGGCGAGCCGGCAGCGGTGATCCTGCTGTCGTCGAACTCCACGACCTGCCAACGACGAGGCGAGCCTGATGGTGGGCTCGGTGGTCCTCGTCGACAGCGGGACCGACGCCCTCCTGCACGGCCGGTGGCCGAAGGGCGTGTACGTGCCCGGGCCGGTCATGGCGCTCGCGTCGAAGACGATGCCGTTGGTGGCGCGCCTCCAGAGGCGCCGGAAGCGCGCCGGTGGGGTCAGCGCAGCGGGTCGAACGGCAGCAGCTCGGGAGGCGTCGTCCCGGTGACGATCCGCTCGGCCAGGAGCCGACCGGTGATCGGACCGAGCGCCACGCCCCACATGCCGTGGCCGCCGGCGGCGAAGACCCGGGGCGAGGCCGTGGCCCCCACGAGCGGCAGCCCGTCGGCGGTGCACGGACGGGAGCCCACCCACTCGTCGTGGCGCCGGTCGAGGTCCACCCCGCTGAGCAGCGGGCGTACGGCGCCGACGATCGCGTCGATCCGCCGCGGGTCGAGCGGCGCGTCGGGCGAGCGGAACTCCATCATCCCCGCGACCCGCAGCCGCGGCCCGTCCGCCGTCTCCAGGGGCGTGCAGGCGACGCGCTGCTTCGGGAAGTACACCGGTCCCTGGGGCAGCTGCTCGCACTCGACCGCGAAGCTGTAGCCCCGTCCGGCCTGCACCACCCGGCGGACCCCGTGGCGCCGGGCGAGCCGGCCGATCCAGGCGCCGGTGGCCAGCACCACGGCGTCGAACGTCCGCGGCCCGACCTCCTCGGACTCGACGAGGACCCCCTCGCCCATGTCCCGGACGTCGCGGACCGCCCTACCTTCGAGGAGCTCGCCGCCGCGGTCGTGCACCGCCCGGCCGAGGGCCGCGAGGTAGGCCGGTGGGTTGAGGTAGCGCTGGTCGTGGAGGCTGACTGCCGCACCGACCTCGGGCGAGAGCGCCGACTCGGCGGCGCGGGCCTCCTCGCCCGACAGCAGGGAGTACTTCACCTCCTGGCCGGCCGCCTGCAACCCGTGCAGCTCGTCGAGGAGCGTCTGCCGCTCCTCGACGGTGCGGAAGCACGCGAGGAACGGGTCGGCCGGCTCGGTGCGCGCCTGCACACCACCGTCCGCTAGCTCGTCGAACGCCGCCAGGGCGCGGCGGTTGATCGGCGCGTAGCCCCGCATGCCGAGCGCCCACCGCCGGTGGGTGCTGTGGCGGAGGAAGCCGGTCACGAACCGCAGGAGCTGCGGCTGGGGGCGGGGCGGCACGTAGACCGGCGAGTCGGGGCTCAGCACGGCCTTGATGCCGTAGCCCAGCACCGCCGGCTCCGGCAGGGGCGCGGTGAGCGCCGGCGTGAGCCAGCCGGCGTTGCCCCACGACGATCCGGCCGCGACGTGGCGGCGCTCGTAGACGGTGGCGTGCACCCCGTGCTGCTGCAGGAACCAGGCGGTGGACAGCCCCACCATCCCGCCGCCGACGATCGCGACCCTCTTCATGGCTGTGTTCCCTTTCTTGGTTCGGTCAGCTGCGCTCGCGACGGGCGCAGTCGGTGCAGCTGGTCGCCCACGGGCGCAGCTCGAGCCGCTCGGCGGTCACCTCGCCGCCGCAGCCGGTGCAGACGCCGTGCAACCCGGCCATCAGCCGCCGGCGAGAGGTGCGGATCTCCTCGAGGATCCTCAGGATCGAGTCGCGGTAGGCGACTCCCACGGCGTCGAGCGCGGTGTCGTCCAGGGCGCGCAGCTGCTGCACCCGAGCGGCCTCCAGGCGCGTGAGCTCCTCGTAGACGTCCAGCGGGACGGGTGCCCCGGAGGCCGGGGGTGTTGTGGTGGTGTCCGTGGTGGCGTGCGTGGTCATGGCAGTCCTTCGGTAGCCGACCGCGCTCGTGACGTGCGCCTCCCCGGACGCGGTCCGGGCGGCACGCGCGAGGCGGTGCAGAGGAGAGCCGACGCACCGGGTGCGGGTGGCGCCGGCAGGGGCTCGGTTCAGCCCGCTGCCGGCGGGGCGCGGTCGACGCTGCGGCACAGCACGTCGAGACCGCGGATGCCGCGGGCCTCCTCGCTCAGCTCCAGGGCGAGCAGGGCGGCGCCGGTCGGCACGTGGGAGGGCACGAGGGTGCGCTCGGGCGTCGCCCGCCGCTCCGCGACCATGGACCTCTCCATGCCGGTGACCATAGGCACCGCCCGGCCGAAAAGCGAACCGGCGTCGGTCATGGCTCGACGAGCCCTGCCCGGATGGCGTAGCGGGTGAGCTCCGTGCGGTCGCGCATGCCTAGCTTCGCCAGCACGTTGGCGCGATGACGCTCGACGGTCTTGAGCGAGATGTGCAGCGCCGCGGCGATCTCCTTGGACGACGACCCTTCCGCGATCAGCTTCACCACCTCGTCCTCGCGCGGCGTCAGCACCGCCTGCGGCAGCCGCTCGCCCCGCTTGATCCGGAGGAGCATGTCGCGGACCAGCGAGCTCATCACGCCGGCGTACAGGAACGGCTCGCCACGCACGGCCGCGTGGCAAGCGTCGACGAGGTCCTGGTCGGCAGCGGACTTCAGCACGTAGCCGGAGGCGCCGGCCTTCAGCGCCTCGAAGAAGTACTGCTCGTTGTCGTACATCGACAGCATCAGCATCCGCAGGTGCGGCTTGCGCCGGGCGATCTCGCGCGCCGCCTGGAGCCCCGTCATCCGCGGCATGGCGATGTCGAGGACGGCGAGGTCCACCTCGGCCGTCCGGGCCAGCTCGACGGCCTCGGCGCCGTCGGAGGCCTCGGCGACGACCTCGAGCCCGGGATCGGCGTCGAGGATCAGCCGTACGCCGCGGCGCACGAGCGCGTGGTCGTCGGCGAGCAGGATGCGGGTCGGCGCGCTCACGACTCCTCCACCGGTACGACGAGCACGACCTCGGTCCCCCCGCCCTCCTGCCTCCCGACGCGCAGGGAACCCCCGACCAGCAGGGCCCGCTCGCGCATCCCCTGGATCCCGGAGCCCTCCACGTGGCCGCCGGGCCTCGGCCCCCGGCCGTCGTCGGCCACCCGCAGCACCAGGGAGCCGCCGCGGCGGGTCAGCCCGAGATGCACCGACGTCGCGCGTGCGTGGCGGGCGACGTTGGTGAGCGCCTCCTGCGCCACGCGGTAGACGACGAGCTCGGTCTCGGGGCCGAGCGTCGGCAGCCCCGGGCCGAACCCCTTCGCCACCGGGATCCCCGCGGTCTCGGTGAGCTCGGTGGCCAGGCTCGCCAGGGAGTTCAGCAGTCCGAGGTCCTCCAGCAGCCCCGGCCGGAGCCGCTGGGAGATCCGGCGTACCTCCTCGAGCGCGGAGCGCGTCGTCTCCTGGAGCGTCTCGACGGTTGCGACCACCTCCGGGTCCGTGGCCCGGTCCCTGGCCTGCTTGAGCCCGAGCAGGACCACCGTCAGGCTCTGGCCGACCTCGTCGTGGAGTTCCTGGGCGATGCGCTGCCGTTCGGCCTCCTGCGCCGAGAGCGCGTGGGCGCGGGTGGCCGACCGCTCCCGCTCGAGCCGGTCGAGCATCTCGTTGAACCCCTCGACGAGTGCGGCTGCCGGCCCACGCCCCTGGTCGTCGAGCCGGAGACCGGGGGAGCGCAGGTCGATCTCGCGCATCGTCGCGGTCAGCCGGTCCAGGGGGCGGAGCAGCGACCGCAGCAGCACCGCGTTGACCCCCACGATGACCAGCAGCCCCACCGCGAGGACGGCTGCCTCGGTGGTCCGCACGCGTTGGGAGACGGTCGCGGGGGAGAAGGCGAGCACCAGGGTGCCGACCACGAAGACGAGGCCGTTGGTGAGCACGACGCGCCAGAAGAGCGGCATCGCGCGGGTCCAGGTCACCGGTCCAGCCTAGGGATCCGCGACCCCGGACCGCTGGCAGGCGGGCGCCCAAGATGGGTGGAGAACCCCATGTGTCGTCGCGGCGCGTGCCGTGAGGATCGGAGCATGAACCCGGTCATCGCATCGGCTCTGCTCGCCCTGGGTGCGTGCCTGGCGCTGGAGTCGCTGGCCGACGCGATCGGCGTGACGGTCCTCGACGTCGACCTCCAGGGCGTCGAGGTCCGCTCGGGTCCGGAGCTGCTGCGGTTGCTCCGATGACCCCGGCGGACCTCAACGTGGTCCTGCTCGTCGGGACCGGCGTCCTGCTCATCGGCGTCGGCGCGGTGCGCGTCTCCACGGGGCTCGGGCTGCCCAGCCTCTTGCTCTACCTGGCGATCGGGTTGGCCATCGGCGAGGCAGGGCTCGGTGTCGACTTCACCGACGCCGACCTGACCGCGACGCTCGGCAGCCTCGCGCTCGGCGTGATCCTCGCCGAGGGCGGCCTCACCACGGACTGGAAGGTGGTCCGTCCGGTGAGCCGGCTCGCCCTGGTGCTCGCGAGCCTGGGGGTCCTGGTCAGCGTCGCGGTGACCACGTCGCTGGCCTACCTGCTCCTCGACGTCGACCTGCGCACCGCCGTGCTGCTCGGCGCCGTCGTCTCCTCGACCGATGCCGCCGCGGTGTTCGCGGTGCTGCGCCAGATGCGGATCCTCCCGCGCACCCGCGCGGTGCTCGAGGCCGAGTCGGGGTTCAACGACCCGCCCGTGATCATCCTCGTGACGCTCGTGGTCTCCGACCAGTGGGACTCGCTCAACGCCGGCACCGTGGCCCTCGGGTTCCTTCAACAGCTGGTCATCGGCGCGGTGATCGGCGTCCTGGTGGCGAAGGTGGGCCGTTGGGTGCTCACCCGCACGGCGCTTCCGTCCACCGGCCTCTACCCGCTCTCGACGATGGCGTTCGCCCTGCTGGCCTACGGCATCGCGGGCGTGGCCGGTGGCAGCCCCTTCCTCGCGGTGTACGTCGCGGCGCTGGTGCTCGGCAACGCCGACCTCCCGCACCGCACCGCCACCCGGGGGTTCGCGGAGGGGCTCGCCTGGATGGCGCAGATCGGGCTGTTCGTGCTGCTGGGGCTGCTGGCCGCCCCCGAGCGGCTGGTCGACGCCCTCGTCCCGGCCCTCGTCGTCGGAGTCGCCCTCACCTTCGTGGCCCGCCCGCTGTCGGTCGTCATCTGCTCGGCCCCCTTCCGCGTCCCGTGGCGGGAGCAGGCCTTCATGTCGTGGGCGGGGCTGCGGGGCGCGGTCCCCATCGTGCTCGCGACGATGCCGATGAGCGCAGGGCTCGACGGCGCGCAGCGGGTCTTCGACGTGGTGTTCCTGCTGGTCGTGGTGTTCACGCTCGTGCAGGGCCCGACGCTGCCCTGGTTCGCCGACCGCACCGGCGTGGGAGCCCCGTCGCACACGAAGGAGCTGGCGATCGAGTTCGCCCCCTTCGAGGAGCTCAAGGCGACGATGCTCTCCCTCGACGTACCTCCGGGGTCACGGCTCGCCGGGGTGCACGTGAGCGAGCTGCGGCTCCCCGGCGACGCGGTGCTGTCGCTCGTCATGCGCGACAAGGTGCTCTTCGTGCCCGGTCCCGGCACGCAGCTGCGGACCGGGGACCACCTGTTGATCGCCGCGGGTGACACGCACCGGGCGGCCGCGGAGGAGCGGCTCCGCGAGATCAGCCGCGGCGGCCGGCTCGCCCGGTGGCACGCGGAGGACACGGCCCGTCCGTCTGGCCCCGGCGCCGGGACCGCGTCGGAGCGCCGCGGCCGCACCCGCCCGCCGGGGGAGGAGCACCGGACGGGCCGGCCGGGCGAGGACGCGCCGCACGGCTCCCGGGCCACCGACCCACGCCGAGACGCACTGGTCTGACGGGTCCGGACGGGCGAGTCAATCTTGACTCGTTCCAGAGAAAGCGGCATGCTGCCCCCATGACCACGCTGCCGGACGACCGCTCCGCCCTCCGTGGAGCGAACCTGCGCGTGACCCGTCCCCGACTGGCCGTTCTGGCTGCGCTCCGCGAGCACCCGCACGCCGACACCGACCAGGTCATCCAACACGTCCGTGCCGAGCTCGGCACGGTCTCGCACCAGGCGGTCTACGACGTGCTGCGCGCGCTCACCGAGGCGGGGCTGCTCCGCCGTATCCAGACGGCGGGTGCACCGGCCCGCTACGAGTCGCGGGTCGGCGACAACCACCACCACGTGATCTGCCGCTCCTGCGGCGCGATCGCCGACGTCGACTGCGCCGTCGGCCACGCCCCCTGTCTCACCGCCTCCGACGACCACGGCTTCACGGTCGACGAGGCGGAGGTCGTCTACTGGGGCACCTGCGCCGATTGCGCGGCCGCCCGCACGGACGGCACGACCGTGAGCACGAGCACCTGACCACCAGCACCATCCAGCCAACGCAACGTTCGGAAGGAAGCAGATGACCGAGGAGCAGGACAACAGCACGCCCGTCAGCCCCCAGGGGGTGGACCGCAAGGCGGAGGCTGGTTGCCCGGTGATGCACGACTCCGCTGCCGCGACCGGCAGCGAGAGCGAGAACCCGGCGATCGACTCGCCGACCCCGAAGACCGGTGGCCGCCCGCACAGCTTGAAGGACTGGTGGCCCAACATGCTCGACCTCTCGGTGCTGCACGCGCACTCACCGAAGGGCAACCCGCTGGGCGAGGACTTCGACTACGCCAAGGAGTTCGAGAAGCTCGACGTCGAGGAGCTCAAGCGCGACATCGTCGAGGTGCTCCACGACTCGCAGGACTGGTGGCCGGCGGACTTCGGCCACTACGGCGGACTGATGATCCGGATGAGCTGGCACGCCGCGGGCACCTACCGCATCTTCGACGGCCGTGGCGGCGCCGGTGACGGCTCCCAGCGGTTCGCGCCGCTCAACAGCTGGCCCGACAACGCCAACCTCGACAAGGCGCGCCGCCTGCTCTGGCCGGTGAAGAAGAAGTACGGCCAGAAGATCTCGTGGGCCGACCTGCTGGTGCTCGCCGGCAACGTGGCCCTCGAGGACATGGGCTTCGAGACCTTCGGCTTCGCCTTCGGCCGCGAGGACATCTGGGAGCCCGAGGAGATCTACTGGGGCCCCGAGGACAGCTGGCTCGGCGACGAGCGCTACACCGGCGACCGCGAGCTCGACGAGGTGCTCGGCGCCGTCCAGATGGGGCTCATCTACGTCAACCCAGAGGGCCCCAACGGCAACCCCGACCCGCTGGCGTCGGCGCGCGACATCCGCACCACCTTCGCCCGCATGGCGATGAACGACGAGGAGACCGTCGCGCTCATCGCCGGTGGCCACACCTTCGGCAAGACCCACGGCGCCGGTGACGCCGACCTCGTGGGCCCCGAGCCGGAGGGCGCACCGCTGGAGGAGCAGGGGCTCGGCTGGAAGAGCGCCTACGGCACCGGCAAGGGCAAGGACGCCATCACCTCGGGGCTCGAGGTCACCTGGACCTACCACCCGACCCGGTGGGACAACGAGTTCTTCCACATCCTGTTCGCCTACGAGTGGGAGCTGATGAAGTCCCCGGCCGGGGCGCACCAGTGGCGGCCGAAGAACGGCGCGGGCGCCGACATGGTCCCCGAGGCCCACGACCCCTCGAAGCGCCGTGAGCCGCGGATGCTCACCTCCGACCTCGCGCTCCGGTTCGACCCGGAGTACGAGAAGATCTCGCGGCGGTTCCTGGAGAACCCCGAGGAGTTCCGGCTCGCGTTCGCGAAGGCCTGGTACAAGCTGCTCCACCGCGACATGGGCCCCGTCACCCGCTACCTGGGCCCCTGGGTGCCCGAGGCGCAGCTGTGGCAGGACCCGGTGCCGCCGGTCGAGGGCCAGCTGGTCAGCGACGCCGACGTCGCCTCGCTGAAGGCGAAGGTGCTCGACTCCGGCCTGACGATCTCCGAGCTCGTCTCCACCGCGTGGGCGTCGGCCTCGAGCTTCCGCTCGACCGACAAGCGCGGCGGCGCGAACGGCGCCCGGATCCGGCTCGAGCCGCAGCGGAACTGGGCGGTCAACCAGCCGGAGCAGCTCGGCAAGGTGCTGGGCAAGCTGGAGCAGATCCAGCAGGAGTTCAACGCCGCCGGCGGCGCGACGATCTCGCTGGCCGACCTGATCGTGCTCGCCGGTTCGGCAGCGGTCGAGAAGGCCGCCAAGGACGCCGGCGTCGAGGTCACGGTGCCGTTCCACCCCGGCCGCACCGACGCCAGCCAGGAGCAGACCGACGTCGACTCGTTCCGGGTCCTCGAGCCGCGGGCCGACGGGTTCCGCAACTACCTGCGGTCGGGCGAGAAGCTCCAGCCGGAGGTCCTGCTGGTCGACCGCGCCTACATGCTCGACCTGACCGCTCCGGAGATGACGGTCCTCCTCGGCGGGCTCCGTGCGCTCGGCAACAACGTCGGTGGCGCCAAGCACGGTGTCCTCACCGACCGGCCGGGCGTCCTCACCAACGACTTCTTCGCCAACCTGCTGGCCCCGGGCACGCAGTGGAAGGCCTCGGAGTCGGAGGAGAACGTCTACGAGATCCGCGACCTCGCCACCGGCGAGCTGAAGTGGACCGCCACCGCGGTCGACCTGATCTTCGGCTCCAACTCGCAGCTGCGCGGCCTCGCCGAGGTCTACGCCAGCGACGACGCGAAGGAGAAGTTCGTCAACGACTTCGTCGCGGCCTGGACGAAGGTCATGGAGCTCGACCGGTTCGACCTGCACCGCTGACCGGACACGGTCTTCCGCACCACGTGACGAGCCCGGCCGTCCCTCAAGGGGCGGCCGGGCTCGCCGCGTCTCCACGGTGGTCGAGCCCGTGTCGGTGGTTGAGCCCGTCGAAACCACTACCGTGCCTCAGTGACCCCGGACGCCCGCGCACTGGTCGATGCGGTGCGCCGTGAGCTCGCAGCGGCGGCGGACCCGGTCAAGGCCCCGCAGATGCAGCGGTACATGAAGTCGGCGATGCCGTTCCGCGGCGTCAACGCCCCCGAGCTGCGGGCGATCTGCCGCCGCGTCTTCGCCGCACACCCGCTGCCGGACGAGGCGACGTGGCGCTCGGCCGTGCTCGCCCTGCACGACGACGCCGCCTACCGCGAGGAGCGGTACGCCGCGACCGAGCTCACCGGCCACCGGCTCTACCGCGCGCACCAGCACCCCGGTGTGCTCGACCTCTACCGCCACCAGGTGGTGACCGGCGCCTGGTGGGACCTGGTGGACCCGATCGCGTCGAACCGGGTGGGGCCGGTCCTGCGTGCCTTCCCGGCCGACGTCGTGCCGGTGCTCCGTGCGTGGGCCCGCGACGACGACCTGTGGCTCCGGCGCACGGCGGTGATCAGCCAGCTCGGCAGCAAGGGCGCGACCGACACCGAGGTGCTCCGCGACGTCCTCGAGCAGAACCTGCTCGGCTCGCGGCACGGCGACGACTTCTTCATCCGGAAGGCGGTCGGCTGGGCGCTCCGCCAGCACGCGCGGACCGACCCCGAATGGGTGCTGCACTTCGTGGCGGAGCACTCGGACCGGCTCTCGAACCTGTCGCGACGTGAGGCGCTGAAGCACCTGCCGTGACGTCAGCGCGGGTCTCGGCATCGACGAGGGGGCGCGCGAGCAACGGGCGGTACCACGCCAGCAGCAGGGCGACGAGGAGGGCGGAAAGCCCGCCGAACCCGAGGCGAGCCCGACCGAGGCGTCCGGGTCGTCCTCGACGAGCATGACGAGCGCCATGCAGAGCACCGAGGTCGAGAGGACCGCGTAGGCGGTCAGGAACGGGAGCATGAGCCGGCGCGACCAGGCCGCGCCGCGGAGCAGCCCGAGCGCGGTGGCGAGGGCCGCCGGCACGACGATGCCGAGGTCCATGAGCTTGACGAGCCAGAACGGGGTCGGGGCCGAGGCGTACTCCGTCATCGACGTCGGGTCCGCCCACGCGGTCAGCATGGTCGGCAGGTGCAGTCCGAGGACGAGGAAGGCCGCGACCAGGACCAGCACCCAGGCTGTGGCACGCTGCACGCGGCGGGCCGGGGCCGGGAGCCGATCGGCTGCCAGCCGCCACCCCAGGACCAGGAGGAGCTCACCGGCCAGGAACATCGCGAGCAGCAACGGGAAGAACCGTTCGACGTTGCCGGGGAGCCGGAGGTACTCCTGGCCGACGATGACCTGCGCGTAGGTGTAGACCACGTAGCCACCGAGCCCCGTGGCGAGCGGTGGTCCGGCCGCGTGGCGGCGCGCCAGCAGGAAGGCGGCGAGGACGGCCAGCGGCGCACCTACCGCGAGGGCGGCCAGGTCGCTGCCCGTCGCCTGGTTGAGCGTCGTGGGGGAGGTGCGGTACTCCAGCACCCCCACCCCGACCGGCCCCAGCAGAGGTGCGACGACGAGGCCGACGGCGAGCAGGGCGGTCACCACGACCAGGAGCCGTCGCCCGACAGCGCTCATGGTCGCCGTCCTTCAGAGCCGGCGTGGCTGCGCTCGGCACGCTTCTTGATGCCGAGAAGCATCCTGCGCTCCATGATCGCGTGCGGGGGCTCGACGACGTAAACGCCCCAGTCCTTGATGACCGGCGCCCGCGGTGCGGTGACCTCGAGCAGCGGAGCGGCGTGCCCCTCGGACATGACGACCGGGTCGTCCGTCGTCCGCTGCTGCCACTCATCGTGGATGCGGTCGGCACTGTGGAGGTCGCAGCCGGCGAGGTTCTCGAGCCAGTCGTAGGTGTAGAAGCCGCCTCGGTCCCGGCCGATCTGCACCAGCCACCGCCAGACCTCCTCGGCGGGAGCACGCACGGTGACGGCGCGGGTGGTGGTGAACAGGGGCGCCTTGTCGGCCTCCGGGTCGCCGGCCAGCACCCGGCTCCGCTCCTCGGTGGTGGAGCCCCACCGGCGCAGCCACGGGCGCACCAGACCGTGGTCGACGACGGGTGCGACGACGCCGGCCGCGGTCAGGACCTGGGCCGCGCGCCGTGCCCCCGGCGGCGCCTTCCTCTCCGAACGATCGGCGCCGGGGTCGACGAGTGCGGCCATCGCTCCTCCCTCCATCCCCTCCAGCCTCTGCACCGGTCGTCACCGGTCCCAGGGCCGAATGACACCTGGCAGGTGGCAGGTGGCATCCGGCCCTGTCTGCGCTGCTCGGTCGCGGTCACCGTGGGAGGAGGAGGTGAGGTCGATGTTCACGATCCGCAACCTCGGTGGCGTGTCCCTGCTGCTGGCCGGCACGACGTGGCTCTGGCTGACGCCCGCATTCGCGGGCCGCGAGCGAGGCGCGACGACGGAACCTGCCCGTGGCCCTCGTGCACGCGGTGGGCACGGCGCTGCCGCCGTGTCCGCCGAGCGTCCTGCTCACCTACCCGACGGTGGGGGAGGTCGCGCGCAGGATCGTCTCCGAGGCGGCCGACGACTACTCCGCGCTCAACGGCGTCCGCCCGGACGCCATGCTCGTGCGGCCCGGGAAGGCCGGCGCGGTCCTGTCGGGGCTCAGCGCCGACGCCGAGGTCGTGGTCGTGGGCCACCGGGACCTCGGCGCCCTGCGTCGGGTCGTGACGGCTTCGACGGCCGTCTCCGTGGCGGCGCACGCACGCTGTCCCCTGGTCGTCGTGCCCCGGCGCCGGGCGCCCGACGAGACACCGGCCAGCACCTGGGTGACGGTGGGCGTCCACGAGCAGCAGGCACCTCCCCAGGTTCTCGAGGCCGCCAAGCCGTTCCTGGCGGCCAGCGAGGTCGCGCACGTCGACGTCAGGCGCTGCAAGACTGGCCGGCCGAGGTGTTGACGAAGCTGTCGCGCGAATCCGCCCTGATGGTCGTGGGGCGCCGCGGTCACGCGGGTCCGCTGCCGCACCTGCTCGGCTCCATGGCGCGCACCCTCGTCCGCACCACGGAGTGCCCGCTCATGGTCGTCCCGGTCTGAGCCGCCGACGACGACATCCCCGCTAGACCGGTCGCGCCCGCCACACGCGTGGCTTGCACCACAGTGTTGGAAAGCGCCTGGCGCCGGACCGACAACCTGGTGGACCCCGGACCCGCCTTCTGGACCGGCCGGGAACGGCGCACACAGACTTCCCGCACCGGACGGCCGGCACACCCGGCCGCTGACGCGAGGAGGATCGTTGGGCGCGGTCGCCGTCGAAGCGGAGCGGACGCAGCAGCAGCTCCGCGTGGAGCGGCTCTCCAAGCACTACGGTGACGTACGCGCGGTCTCCGACGTCAGCTTCGTGCTCGAGCCAGGGACGTTCTTCGCGCTCCTCGGGCCGTCGGGCTGCGGCAAGACCACGCTGCTGAAGATGCTCGCCGGCTTCGAGACGCCGACGGCGGGCGAGATATTCCTGGGGGATCGGTCCATCGCGGACGATCCACCGTTCCGGCGCCCGCTCAACACGGTGTTCCAGCACTACGCGCTCTTCCCGCACATGGACGTGGCCAAGAACGTCGGCTACGCACTACGCCAGCAGAAGGAGCGGCCGGCCCGGTCGGAGATCCAGCGGCAGGTCGAGCGTGCCCTGCGCATGGTGCAGCTCGACCACCTCGCCCGCCGCCGCCCGCAGGAGCTGAGCGGTGGCCAGCAGCAGCGGGTGGCGCTCGCGCGCGCCCTGGTGGCCGGTCCCCGGGTGCTGCTGCTGGACGAGCCGCTGTCGGCTCTCGACGCCAAGCTGCGCGTCGACATGCAGAGCGAGCTCAAGTCGTTGCAGGGGCAGCTCGGCATCTCGTTCGTGTTCGTCACCCACGACCAGAGCGAGGCGCTGTCGATGGCGGACCGCATCGCCGTCATGCGCGACGGCCGGATCGTCCAGGACACCACGCCTCACGACCTCTACGACCGTCCCGTGGACTCCTGGGTCGCCGGGTTCATCGGGTCGAGCAACTTCATCCCGGGCAGCGTCTCGGCGGTCGGGCACGGCCGCGCCGAGGCGACCACGGCGTTCCAACGGCTCCGCGGGGTGCCGACGGTCGAGGAGCTGACCTCGGGGCAGTCGGTCCAGGTCGCGCTGCGACCGGAGCGGATCCGGATCTCGATGGACCCGCAGACGCCGCCACAGGTCGACGGTCCGGTGAGCCCCGGCACGGTGCAGGCCTTCAGCTTCCACGGGGACCAGATCGACTACACCGTCGCGACCCGTGACTTCGGCACCCTCAAGGTCCGGGTGCCGCTCACGGGGGAGGCCGACCGCGTCCTGGTGCGGGAGGCGGTCTCGGTGCAGATCGGCTGGAACGAGGACGACGCGCGGATCGTGCCCACCTGGGACGCGGACAACGGCTGAGGAGAACGCCATGCCACCCATGAACAACATCTCTCGTCGTGACCTGCTGCGGCTGCTCGGCTACGGCTCGCTGGCGTCCGCCGGCGTGGCCGGGTTCGCGGCGTGCTCGCCACCGGAGTCCGAGGGCACCGACTCGGGCTCGGGCGGGGGTGGCGGTGACGGCGAGCTCGGCAGCGAGCTGACGTTGGCGACCTGGCCCAACTACGACGACCCGGAGCTGCTCGAGAAGTTCCGCGAGGAGACGGGCGTGCGCGTGAACGTCCAGGTCTACGGCTCGACCGAAGAGATGGAGACCCTGCTCCGCGCCGGAAACTCCGGCATCGACATCGCCGTGCCCAGCCAGTACGCCATCCCGGGATGGATCTCGTCGAAGCTCATCCAGCCGCTGGACTACGACAAGATCGACGTGGACCTGTCCGGCTGGAACAAGGCCGTCGTCGACCAGGAGTTCGACCCGGGCAACGAGTACACGATCCCGAAGCACTGGGGCACGACCGGGATGATCTACTCCGAAGAGCTCGGCGAGGAGCCGACCACGTGGCGTGAGTTCTTCGAGCTCGCCGGGTCGCTCGACCGGCGCGCGACGATCGTCGACCACCAGATCTCCTCGATCGGCTCGGCAGCCGTGGCGCTCGGGCTCGACTTCAACGTCCAGGATCCCCAAGGGCTCTCCGAGGTCGCCGACTACCTGATCGGGATGAAGTCGAAGCTGTTCGCCATCAGCAGCGACGTGCAACCGGGGCTGCGCAACGGCGACAGCTGGCTCTCCATCGCCTGGACCGGCGACGGCGTCCAGGTCGTGCGCGACAACCCCACGTTCAAGTACGTCATCGCCAGCGACGGCGGCGAGATCTGGAGCGACAACTGGTCGGTGGCCGCCGACGCGCCGCACCCCGAGGCGGCGTGGGCGTTCCTCAAGTTCATCCACGAGCCCGAGAACGCCGCGGCGAACATCAACTTCACGCTGTACGCGCACGGTGACCCCGAGGTCAACGAGCTGGTCGACAAGGAGGTCGTCGACAACCCCGTGGTCTACCCGGACGACGACACGATCGCGCCGCTGTCCTTTGCGACCGCCGAGACCTACAACAGCCCGGACCGCGCGAAGACCTGGTCGCGGATCAAGTCCTCCTGACCTCGACGCACCCCTCGCAGGTAGCCACCCATGCCGAAGCTGATCCCGCGGGCCTCGACGCTGTCGACGGCACCGGCCGTCGCGTGGTTCGTGGTCTTCATGGTCGCCCCCCTGACGGTCCTCTTCGTCGTCTCCGTGGGGGTGCGAGGGCCTGACGGCGGGTACGCCGGCGGGTTCACCTTCGACAACTACCTCGAGCTGGGCAACCGGCTCGCGCCGATCTGGAACACCCTGAAGTTCAGCCTCCTGGGTACGGCGGTCACGTTGCTGGTCGCCTATCCGCTGGCCTACTACATCGCGGTCAAGGCCGGCCGCCGCAAGCTGGTCCTGCTCGCCCTCGTCATCGTGCCGTTCTGGACGAGCATGCTCATCCGGACCTACGCGTGGACGTTCCTGCTCGGCAGCAACGGCCTCCCCGCCGTGCTCCGCGAGTGGGGGGTCGTGGACGACCTGCGGCTGCTCAACACCCCCTTCGCGATCGTGCTGGGGATCGTCTACAACTACCTGCCCCTGATGCTGCTGCCGATCTACGTGGCGCTCGAGCGGCTCGACCCCTCGCTGCGGGCGGCGTCGAAGGACCTCGGGGCCGGTCGGCTGGCGACCTTCCGCCAGGTCACGTTGCCGCTCTCGGCCCCCGGCGTGGTGGGCGGCTGCCTCCTCGTCCTGATCCCGGTCATGGGGGAGTACCTCATCCCGGTCCTGCTCGGCGGAGGCCGCTCGTACTTCCTCGGCAACGCGCTCGCCGATCTCTTCCTGCAGAGCCGCAACTGGCCGTTGGGAGCGGCGCTGGCAGGCGCCTTCATCCTGCTGATGACCGCGATCCTGCTCGTCGGCACGGCCGTCGCCCGACGGCTGAGCGGTGCTGCCACGACGGGGAGCCCGGCATGAGCGCGGCGAGCAAGGTGCCCACCGCGATGCGCCGCCGGAAGCGCAGGGACGCCGTCGACCGGTCGCTGGCGGTCTACGCGGGGCTGGTCTACCTCTTCCTCTTCGTGCCGATCGTGATCGTGGTCCTCTTCAGCTTCAACTCCGGGCGCCACGTGACGCAGTTCGAAGGGTTCTCGATGACCTGGTACGACCAGGCCTGGAACGATCCGATGGTCCTCGAGGCGCTCAGCAACAGCCTGCAGATCGCGACGGCCTCGGCGGTGATCGCGACGGTGTTCGGGACGGCGGCTGCCCTGGCGGTGCGGCGGTTGTCACCCACCACCCAACGCGTGGTCGCGATCCTGACCTACCTCGCGGTCGTGATCCCGGCGATCGTCCTGGGACTCTCGATCCTGCTGGCGTTCGTGATGTTCGCCGACTGGGCGAACCCCTGGTTGGCCTACCTGTGGCCCGGCGACGACGCACCCGAGCTGGGCCTCGGCAAGCTGAGCGTGATCGCGGGCGAGTCGATCTTCGGCATCGCGCTGGTGATGACGGTGCTCCAGGCCCGGCTGGCGCAGATGGACGACAGCCTCGAACGTGCCAGCGCCGACCTCTACGCCACCCCGTGGCGCACGCTGCGGCAGGTGACGCTTCCGCAGCTGGGGTCGGCGATCTTCGGCGGGTTCGTCCTGGCGTTCACGTTCGCCTTCGACGACTTCATCATCGCGTTCTTCACCCGCGGACAGTCCCAGACCCTGCCGATCCTGCTCTTCTCCTCGATCCGGCGCGGGGTCAACCCGTCCATCAACGCGATCGCAACCGTCCTCGTCGTGGTGACGGTGCTGGCGCTGCTCCTGGCGTTGTTCTTCCTCACCCGCCGCACGCCCGGGGGTGCCGCACTTCCCTTGCTCGACGACACGTCGTCCGCGAGCCGCGAGGATCCCGCCGCTCCGGCAGCAGGCCCGGCCCGGACGCCGCAGGAGCGCACCGCGGAGAAGGTGAGCACATGACCAGCACCGAGCCTCGGTCCACGGAGGCGCGGAGCGCACCGATCCGCTCGCGACGCTTCGCCTTCATGGACCGCGGGAACGTCAACCTCGACGGCTTCGCCGAGCCGGACGCCGCGCTCGGCCTGACGGCGTTCGCCTCCCCGTTCGACCCGGAGCCCGAGATCGAGGTCCGCGACGGGGTCGTGGTCCGGATGGACGGTCGCGCAGCGGAGGAGTTCGACACCATCGACGCCTTCGTCGCCACGCACGGGATCGACGTCACGGTGGCCGAGGAGGCCATGGCGATCCCCGACCAGGAGCTCGCCCGCATGCTGGTGGACACCCGGGTGCCGCGCGAGGAGATCGTGCGGATCTCGGCGGGGCTGACCCCCGCCAAGATGTCGCGGGTCATGGCAGGGCTGCAGCCGGTCGAGCTCCAGTTCGCGATCACCAAGATGCGGGTCCGGGCGACACCGGCCAACCAGGCGCACGTCACCAACCGCATGGACGATCCGTTGCTGGTCGCGGCGGACGCCGCCACGGCCGTGGCGTTCGGGTTCCGTGAGCTCGAGGCGACGGTGCCGGTGCTGGCCGACGCGCCCGCCGTGGCGATGGCGCTGCTGATCGGCTCGCAGGTCCCCTCCGCCGGCGCCCTGACCCAGTGCTCCGTCGAGGAGGCGATGGAGCTGGAGATGGGGATGCGGGGGCTGGTCTCCTACGCCGAGACCGTGAGCCTCTACGGGACCGAGTCCGTCTTCCTCGACGGTGACGACACGCCTTGGTCGAAGGCGTTCTTGGTCTCGGCGTACGCCTCCCGCGGCATCAAGATGCGGGTCTCCAGCGGGGCCGGGGCCGAGGCGCTGATGGGCGAGGCGGAACGCCGGTCGATGTCGTACCTCGAGGCGCGTTGTGTGTCCCTGGCACGGGCCCTCGGCGCCCAGGGGGTGCAGAACGGTGGCATCGACGGCGCCAGCGTCGCCGCCTCGGTGCCGATGGGGGTGCGGGAGCTCCTCAGCGAGAACCTCATGGTGATGATGCGCAACCTCGAGTCGTGCTCGGGCAACGACACGCTCATGTCCGAGTCGCACGTCCGCCGCACCAGCCGCACGCTGCCGCTCTTCCTGGCCGGCTCGGACTTCATCTTCTCCGGCTTCGGCTCCATCCCGCGCTACGACAACATGTTCGGGCCCTCCAACTTCAACGCCGAGGACCTCGACGACTACCTGGTGATGCAGCGCGACTGGGGCGTCGACGGCGGCGCCCGCAGCGCCTCCGAGGAGGAAGTGCTGCGCCTGCGACGCCGTGCGGCCGAGGCCACGCGCGCGGTCTTCCGCCATCTCGGGCTCGCGGACTTCTCCGACGAGCACCTGGAGTCGGTGGTGACCGCCGAGGGCTCGAAGGACCTCGCGGAACCTCAGCCGCTCGGCGTGCTCCACGCGGCGCGGATGATCCACGAGCTCGGGCTCACGGCGCTCGACGTGGTCGCTGCGCTCGACGAGAGCGGGTTCACCGACGAGGCCGAGCGGGTGCTCGGGATGATGCGCGCCCGCGTCGAGGGCGACTACCTGCAGACGGCGGCGATCTTCGACGAGGAGATGCAGGTGCTGTCGGCCCTCACCGATCCCAACCACTACGCGGGGCCCGGCACCGGGTACCGCGCGCCGGCGGACCGGCAGGCGGAGATCGACTCGATCCGGCAGGCGAGGTCGGTGGCGGAGCTGGTCACCGAGCAGCGGGACCACGAGGTGCCGGGCGCGTTCGAGGAGCAGGGCACCGCCGCTCCTGGCACCCGGCCGGACGAGGTCGTCATCGGGGTCTCGCCGGCGCTCGGACGCACGCTGCACCGCACGCTCTCGGGGCTGACCGTCCACGAGGTGCTCGAGGAGCTCGCCGCAGGTCTCGAGGAGGAGGGGTGCAGCGCGCGCGTGGTCCGGGTGAACTCCAGCCTCGACCTCGGCTGGATCGGCCTCACCGCGGCGAGGCTGGCCGGCTCCGGGATCGGCCTCGGGCTCCAGGCCAAGGGCACGGCACTGATCCACCGGCGTGACCTGGCACCGCTGGCCAACCTCGAGCTGTTCTCGGTCGCCCCGCTGGTGACCCGGGAGATGTACCGCACGCTCGGGATCAACGCCGGCCGGCACGCCAAGGGCGCCACTCCGGAGCCGGTGCGCAACGCCTACAGCGACGAGGCGATCACCGCCCGCTACCACACCCGGGTCATCGCCATGATCACCAAGGAGCGCGAGCTGTGCGTGCCAGGGAAGCCCCCCACCGAGCTCCGGTGGCACCGGTGAAGCCCCACGCCCTGTCGGGCCGCCCCGTGGAGCAGCTCGACCTCGACCGGCTCCGCGACGGGGAGCTGGGCACCGAGGACATCCGGATCTCCGCCGAGACCCTGACGCACCAGGCCGAGCAGGCGGAGCGGGCGGGCAACCCGCAGCTCGCCGAGAGCCTGCGGCGCGGTGCCGAGATGACGGCACTCGGCGACGACGAGCTGATGCGGATGTACGACGCACTTCGTCCCCGGCGGAGCACGGTCGAGGAGCTGACCGTGCTCGCCGCCGACCTGGCCGACCGGGGGATGCCCCGCTGCGCGGCACTGGTGCGGGAGGCTGCCGAGATCTACGCCCGGCGCGGCCTGACGCCATGAGCAGCGGCTCCGGGGTGGTGGCGGGCATCGACATCGGGAACTCGACCACCGAGGTCGTCCTGCTCCGCCCCGGTCGCGGCGGCGGGGAGGTCGTCGCCCACAGCCGGTCGCTGACCCGCGGCGACAAGGGGAGCCCCGAGTCGGTGGAGGCGGCGGCCCGGCTCGTCCAGCGGCTCGCGCGGAACCACGACCTGAGGATCCGCCTCGCGGCGGTGGCGCCGCTCCGCGCCGTCCACACCGGCTGCCGCACCGTCCACGACCCGGCGCCCGACACCGCGCCGCTGCACGTGCTGACCGCCCGCGCCCCGACTGCTGCCGGTGACGCGGCCGCCGCCGGACGGCCGGTCCCGTTGGACCGGCTCGCCGACGAGCGCGCCGGCGGCGACGCGGTCGTCGTGCTCGCCGGCGAGGACCAGGGGTACCGCGAGGTGGCCGAGCGGGTGACCGCCTCGTTGCAGGCCGGTGTGCGGGTGGTGGGTGTGCTCACCGCGCGGGACGAGGCGGTGCTGGTGGCCAACCGACTCCGGGTCGCGGTCCCGGTGATCGACCAGGTGCCGGTCGCCCGGGCGCGTTCGGCCCTGCTGGTGGCGGTGGAGGCACGGCCGCTCGGCAGCCCGTTGACGCGGACGACCGACCCGTTCTGGCTGGCAGCGACGTTCTCGCTCGACGCGGCCTCCCCGGCGGTCCGCACGGTGGCGCGCAGCCTGGAGGACTCGTCGTACTCCGTCGTCGCGCTGCTCCCGGACGGCGACGTGGGCCCGGCTGCCACGACCGCGACGGAGGCGGAGCAGGAGCACGTGCACTGGGGCGACGGGACCGCCACGCCGCTGCGCCACGCACTTCCCAGGCTGCAGGCCGAACCTCCTGGTGCGGTGCGCGCACTCGGAACGGTTGCAGCCGACGACGTGTACGCCCTGCACCTGGACGAGGCCGCCACCGCAGCGAGCAGCAGGCGGGGGACCGTGCGGACGGACCGGGTGGTGACCGCCGTGCTCCGCCGGGACGGTGCTGCCACGGACCCCGCCACCTTGCTGGAGGAGCTCCTCGACACCGAGGTCCGGGTGGCGGGCTCGGAGGCGGGCGCCGGACGTGCCGGCGCCCTGTCGACCCCGGGAGCACCTGCGGACGCGGTCGTCGTGGACCTCGGCGGCGGCACCGTCGACGTCTCCGACGGCACGGAGCGCTGCGTCGTGGCCGGTGCGGGGGAGATGCTCACCCGGCTCACCACCGAGGCCCTCGGGGTGCCCAGCGGGACCGCCGAGCACGCCAAGCGCGGACCGGCGCTGCACGTGGTCGCGCCGCAGGTGGTGCTCGACGAGAAGGGCACCCGCACGTTCCTCGACAGCCCCGCCCCGGCGAGCGCCGCCGGCACGCTCTGCGTGCACGGCCCGGCCGGCCTGGTGCCCTTCGCCCGCACGCTCGGCCTCGGTGAGTGGCGGGCCTGGCGGCTGGCCGCCAAGCGGCTCTGCCTCGGGCGCAACGTCCGGCGGGCGCTCGCGGGGCTGACCACCGTGCCCGCGGGCCGCGACGTCGCCTTGGTGCTCGTCGGCGGTGCTGCGGGCGACGACGAGGTGGTCGCCGCCGTCACCGAGGTCCTGCCCGCCGCGGCCACCGTCGGCAGGGGCAACGTCGCCGGCTCCCTGGGGCACCGGTGTGCAGTAGCGTTCGGCCTCGCAGCAGGAGGGGATCGGTCCGCATGAGTCTTACCGCGCAGCTGCCCGAACGCATCCTCGTGACGGGGTGCGCAACCGGCATCGGCCACGCCGGGGCGCGCATGCTCGCCGAGGCCGGATGCCGCCTCGTCCTCCTGGACTACCAGGAGACCAGGTTGCTGCAGCTGGCGCGCGAGCTCGACGCCGTGGCGCTTCCCGTGGACGTGTCGGACCACCAGGCGTTCGCGGACGCCGTACGACGGGGGATCGAGGCCCTCGGCGGCATCGACGCGGCCTGGTCCAACGCGGGGGTGCAGCAGGGCGGCGACGTCGAGGAGGCCTCCGTGGAGGACTTCGACTACAGCTACGTCGTCAACGTGCGCGCCCACTTCATCCTCGCCAAGCAGGTCATCCCGCACCTGCGTGCGAACGGTGGCGGTCAGCTGCTCATCACGGCGTCGAACTCCGGCCTTCAGCCCGAGACGGCGCTGGTGCCCTACTCGGTGTCCAAGGGGGCCACGATCGCGCTCGCGCGGCAGCTCGCCCACGACCACGCCGGCGACGGGATCCGGGTCAACGCGCTGTGCCCCGGCTACGTCGACACCCCTTTCAACGCGGCGATCTGGCACCCCTTCGGCGGTCGCGAGGGGTTCCTCGAGCACGTCGCCGAGTACGTCCCCCTCGGCCGCATGGCCGACGCCGCCGAGGCGGCCAAGGTCGGCTGCTGGCTGCTGTCCGACGCGGCGACCTACATGACCGGGGCCAACGTCGTGGTCGACGGCGGCGAGCTCATCGGCTGAGCCTCACCTGGGCTCCGACGACGCGTCGTCGAGCAGCCGGTAGCGCTGGAGCCGGACGCAGGCCTGGAGGAAGAACCGGTCGGCGGGCTCCTTGAGGGAGAAGCCGGTCAGCTCCTCGATCTTGCGCAGCCGGTACATCAACGAGTGGCGGTTGAGGAAGAGCCGGCGGGCAGCCGCGCTGGTGTTGCAGGACTCGTCGAGGTAGACCTGCAGCGTCTCGAGCAGGTTGCGGCGGTTGTCCCGGTCGTAGCTCACCAGAGCGCCGACGGCCTCGTTGACCACGGTGCTGGTCAGCGGGCTCTGCGCCAGTGCCCCGAGGACGAACAACGACTCCAGCGACTGGCTGTCCACCCAGTCGTCCCGGTCGGCCATCATCTTGCGTGCCACCTCGACCGGACGGGGCTGGTCACCGTGGCCACGTTCGCCGGACCGCGCGTCGGCGACCACCCAGTGCATCGTCCTCTCACCGCTGCGTCGGCGCGCCTCGTCCAGGAGCTCGCGCAGCGACGGCCTGCCCTCGTGGCGCTCCTGCACCAGCAGGCACACGTCGGGGCGCTCGCACACCCGGACGGCCGGACGCTGGGCGTCGGTGAGCTCGGAGAGCGCCTGCATGAACCGCTCGTAGCCGCGCCGTCCGTCGGCGCTCTGCGAGGGGTGTCCCAGCGCCACCTCGACGTCGGCCGAGTCGGCGCGCATCGCCATCGCACGGGACAGCTCGGCGCTCATGTCGACCTCGGACGACCGCACCGGCACGGAGAGGTGCCGGAGCCCGCACACGGCGTCGTCGACCTGGCAGCCGGTGCGGAGCAACCTGGTCGTCACGACCCGGGTGACGTCGGCGAACGGCACCTCCCAGGGTAGGACCAGGAGCGGGAACTGCTCGGTGCGGGCCAGCTCGACGGCCGGGTCGAGGATGTCGGCCGGGGAGCTGCTGTGCGGCAGGCTCACGATCAGGGCGGCCGCGTCCGAACGGACCACCGCCTCGAGGAAGTCACGAGCGGCCTGGGTCGACGGAGCGACGGCGGTCGTCAGCACGAGATCGCCCGGCCGCACGAAGTCGTGCGCCGGCCAGTGCATCACCTGCACCCACCGGACGTGGCGGTAGGCGAGCCCCGCGCGCCCGGTGCGGACCTCGGCGACGTTGAGCGGCGGCATGCTGATGGCGTCCAGCACCGACAGCGTGCCGGCGCCGTTCTGCCACGACTGCACGCTGACCGCCTCCCGGGTGTGCCGCACACCCCAGCCGCGGGGGCGCCACAGGGGAGAAGGTACACGCGCCGGACGGACGTGGCCGCGCACACGACGGTCTGCTGGGAAGGACGAGTCCTGGAGTGTCCGAGGGGGGACTTGAACCCCCACCCCCTTTCGGGGACTAGCACCTCAAGCTAGCGCGTCTGCCTATTCCGCCACCCGGACGAGTGACCCTCGCCGTCCGGTGGGACGGGCGACGAGCGCGGCCGCAACTGTAGCAAAAGCTCCGGTCACCTCCCGCATCGGGGAGGGCGCCCGCCAGGGGTGTCACCATGGGGAGGTGACCGCTCCCGACGAAGCAGCAGACGAGCCCGGCCGCCGGTCGTACGACCCGTCCGCCGAGGTCGTCGAGCTCTGCCGCGACCTGATCCGGATCGACACCACCAACTACGGGGACGACACCGGGCCGGGGGAGCGGCAGGCCGCGGAGTACGTCGCCGAGCGGCTGGCCGAGGTCGGCATCGAGCCGATCATCCACGAGGCGCGGCCGGGTCGGACCAGCGTGCTCGCCCAGTGGGGCGGCACGACGGGCGACCCGCTGCTCCTCCACGGCCACCTGGACGTCGTGCCGGCCGAGGCGTCGGACTGGAAGGTCGACCCGTTCTCCGGCGAGATCCACGACGGCTGTGTCTGGGGCCGCGGCGCCGTCGACATGAAGGACTTCGACGCGATCCTGCTCGGCGTCGTGCGAGCGCGGACGCGGGCCGGTCTGCTGCCCGACCGCCCCGTCGTGCTTGCGTTCACCGCCGACGAGGAGGCGGGCGGCCACCACGGCGCCGAGTACCTCATCCGCGACCACCGCGACCTCCTCGAGCCGTGCACCGAGGCGATCGGCGAGGTCGGCGGCTTCAGCGTGACCGTCCGCGACCAGCGCATCTACCTCGTCCAGGCGGCCGAGAAGGGCATCGCGTGGATGCGGCTGACCGCCCACGGGCGCGCCGGCCACGGCTCCATGCGGAACACCGACAACGCCATCACCCGGCTCGCCGCGGCCGTCGCCCGCGTCGGCACCCACCGCTGGCCGGTCCGGCTCACGCCGTCGATGGAGGTGCTGCTCGCCGCCGTGGGCGAGCTGGCCGGCACCGAGGTGACCCCCGAGAACGCGGAGTCGGTCGTCGAGGAGTTCGGCCCCGCTGCCCGGATGCTGAGCGCCGTCCTGCGCAACACCGCCAACCCGACCGCGCTGCGGGCCGGCTACAAGGTCAACGTCGTGCCCGGCTCGGCCGAGGCGCTGGTCGACGGCCGGTTCCTCCCCGGCCACGAGGACGAGTTCTTCGCCACGATGGCCGAGCTGCTGGGGGAGGGCATCGAGGTCGACTACATCTCGCGCCAGGACGCGGTCGAGGCGCCGTACGACGGGCGGCTGGTCGACGCGATCAACCGCTCGTTGCTCGCCGAGGACCCCGACGCCATGGTCGCGCCGTACCTCATGTCCGGCGGCACCGACGGCAAGCACTGGGCCAAGCTCGGGATCAACTGCTACGGCTTCGCCCCGCTCCGGCTCCCGGCCGACCTCGACTTCACCGGCCTCTTCCACGGTGTCGACGAGCGGGTCCCGGTGGACGCGCTGGAGTTCGGCGCCCGGGTGTTCGACCGGTTCCTCGACGAGCTCTGAGCCGTGCGGGACGACCTGCTGGTCACCCGGACGCTGGTGGTCCCCGCCTCGGAGCTGTCCGAACGGTTCTCCCGTGCCTCCGGCCCGGGCGGGCAGGGCGTGAACACCACGGACAGCCGCGTCGAGCTCTCCTTCGACCTCGCCCGGTCCGCGGCGGTCCCCGAGCACCTGCGTGAGCGGATGCTCGCGCGGCTGGCGCACCGGACGGTCGACGGGGTCGTGACGGTCGTCGCCAGCCAGTACCGCCACCAGCGCGCCAACCGTCAGGCCGCCCGCGAGCGGCTCGCCCAGCTCCTCCGCGAGGCGGCCGCCCCACCGCCCCCGCGCCGGCGTCCGACCCGACCGACCCGGGGCTCCCAGGAACGGCGGCTGGCCGAGAAGAAGCGCCGCTCTGAGACCAAGCGGGGGCGGCAGGGCCGCTTCGAGTAGGAGCAGCGACCGCCCGGGGCGCGCCAGGCAGTTCCCACTGCACCCGATCGGTCCTCTGGAGGTGCAGTTCGAACTGAGTGGTCTCGACAAGCTCGACCACCCGGATGGCACCATGTCCGCATGTCTCGACCACCGCTGCACACCTCAGGGCGGCTCAACAGCTCACGGTCTGCAGCGGAGTACGAGTTCCAGCGGCTGACGATCTCGCGCGAGTTCTCCAAGAACGTCGTGACGAGAATGCTCGTCGAGCGGGCCGAGCACGGCGGGTGGGAGCTCGACCGGGTGCGGATCCTCCACGACGGCACCCGCAAGGTCGTGCTGCGGCGCAAGATCATCCGGCAGCGGCCGGCGTACGTCTTCTGAGGTCGGGCGCTACAGCGTCGACGACGACGGGTTCGGCCCCGACACGTCGTCCAGGGCGAGCCGGATCTCCTCCGGCAGCGTGCACTCCTCGACGGTGAGCGAGCCGCGCAGCTGCGCCGCGGTGCGGGCCCCGACGATCGCGGCGGTGACCCCCGGCCGGTCACGGACCCACGCCAGCGCCACCTCGAGCGGCGACCACTGCAGCCCGTCGGCCGCCCTGGCGACGGCTTCGACGATCCGCGAGCACCGCGGGTCGAGGTACGCCCCGACGTAGTCCCCGAAGTGCGGGGAGGCAGCGCGGGAGTCCGCGGGCGTGCCGGTGCGGTACTTCCCGGTCAGCACGCCCCGGCCGAGCGGCGACCAGGCGAGCACCCCGAGGCCGAGCGACTTCGCGCAGGGCACGATCTCGGGCTCGGCGTACCGGTTGAGCAGGGAGTACTCCACCTGCGTCGAGGCGATCGGGGCGCGCCCCGGCACCGCCTTCTGCCAGGTCGCCACCTGGGCCGTCTGCCAGCCGGAGTAGTTCGAGACGCCGACGTACGACGCCCGCCCGCTCGAGACCGCGGTGTCCAGCGCCGAGAGGGTCTCCTCCCACGGCGTCTCGTCGGACCAGGTGTGCACCTGCCAGAGGTCGACGTGGTCGGTGCCGAGCCGGCGCAGCGACTCGTCCAGGGTGCGGAGCAGGTTGCCGCGGGACACGTTCACGACCCGGGCCCGGCCGGGGCCGGTGCCACGGGCGCGGCGCACGCCGGCCTTCGTCGCGATCACCACGTCGTCGCGGTCGACGACGTCGCCGAGCAGCGAGCCGATGAGCTCCTCCGAGGCGCCGTCGCCGTAGCCGGCCGCGGTGTCGATGAGCGTGCCACCCGCCTCGACGAACGCCTTCAGCTGGTCGCGTGCCTCGTGCTCGTCGGTGTCACGCCCCCAGGTGAGGGTGCCGAGCCCGAGACGGGACACGGACAGCCCGGTGCGCCCGAGGTACCGCTGCTCCATGGGGCCACGGTAGTGGAGCGGCGCGCCGACCCGGCTCCGCCTCGCCGGGGCTCGTCCGGGCGTGCCCGCGCGGCGCACGACCGGACGCCTCGTAGGCTGACGCCCCGTGCTGGACTTCCTCAAGGCCGTCGTGCTGGGCCTCATCCAGGGACTCACCGAGTTCCTGCCGATCTCGAGCAGTGCCCACCTGCGGATCTTCCCGGAGTGGTTCGGCTGGGGCGACCCGGGTGCGGCGTTCACCGCCGTGATCCAGATCGGCACCGAGCTCGCGGTGCTCATCTACTTCCGCAAGGACATCTTCCGGATCGTCAACGGGTGGGTCCGGTCGCTCTACGACCCGTCCTGGCGCGGCCACGAGGACGCCCGGATGGGGTGGTACGTCATCGTCGGCTCGCTGCCGATCGTCATCCTCGGCGTGCTGCTCAAGGACGTCATCGAGAGCGACTTCCGCAGCCTCTGGATCATCGGTACCACCCTGATCGTCCTGGGCATCGTGCTCGGCATCGCCGACAAGATGGGCCGCAGCGACCGGACGATCCACCGGATGACCCTGCAGCACGCGATCTACCTCGGCATCGCCCAGGCCATGGCACTCATCCCGGGCGTCTCCCGGTCGGGCGCGACGATCAGCATGGGCCGGTTCCTGGGGTACGACCGGGAGGCCGCGACCCGTTTCGCCTTCCTGCTGGCGATCCCCGCGGTGGTCGGGGCCGGGATCTTCGAGCTCAAGGAGATCCCCGGCGGCCACAACGACTTCGGCGTGATGCCGACGCTGGTCGCGACCGTCGTGTCCTTCATCGTGGGCTACGCCGCCATCGCCTGGCTGCTGCGCTACGTGACCACGAAGTCGTACCTGCCGTTCGTGGTCTACCGGATCGCGCTCGGCTCGCTCACGCTCATCCTGGTGTGGCAGGGCGTGCTCGCCGCCGGCGGCTGAGTCACAACCAGCCGGAGCGCTTGAAGAGCCGGTAGAGCAGCACCGACGAGCCGACCATCAGCGCCAGCGCGAACGGGTAGCCGAGCTCCCACTCGAGCTCCGGCATGTGCACGAAGTTCATGCCGTAGATGCCGGCCACCAGCGTGCAGACACCGGCGATCGCCACCCAGGCCGAGATCTTCCGCATGTCCTCGTTCTGCTGCACCTGGATCCGTGCCAGGTGCGCCTCGAAGGCCGTCGACAGCAGGGAGTCGAGCGAGTCGACCACCTCGGCGACCCGGGAGACGTGGTCGGCGATGTCGCGGAAGAAGGTCCCCGACGCCTCGTGCAGGAAGGGGTACGACGTGACCGCGAACCGCTGCATCGGACCGCGCAACGGGTGCACCGCTCGTCGTACCTCCGCGATCTCCCGCTTGAGCACGTAGATCCGCTGCGAGTCCTGGGTGCGCTGCGGGGAGAAGACCGAGGCCTCCACCTCGTCGACGTCGGTCTCGAGCTCCGCGGCGACCTCCTCGTAGCCGTCGACGATCCGGTCGGCGACCGAGTAGACGACCGCGGAGGGGCCGTGCCCGTGCAGGTGGGGCCGGTCCTCGAGGTCGTGGCGGACGCTGGAGAGCTCGACCCCGGCGCCCTGCCGGACGGTGACGACGAAGTCGCTGCCGATGAACATCGCGACCTGCCCGGTCTCGACCTCGTCGCGCTCGTCGACGTACCAGAGGGTCTTCAGGACCACGAACAGCATGTCGTCGTAGGGCTCGACCTTCGGCCGCTGCCGCGGGGTCATCGCGTCCTCGACCGCGAGGTGGTGGAGCCCGAAGATCCGCGCCATCTCGGCCATCTGGCCGGCGTCCGGTTCGTGGAGCCCGACCCAGATGAAGTCGCCCTCGGCGCAGCTCGCCCGGAACCGCCCGAGGGCCCCGTCGTCCAGGGTCACGTCGTGGCGCTCGCCGCCGCTGTAGAGCGCGCTGTCCACGATCATGCAGGCCACCTTAGGGACGGATCTCTAGGGTGTGCGCCATGGCCACGGTCCTTCTGGTGCGGCACGGCCGCACCACCGCGAACAGCTCGGGGGTGCTGGCCGGCCGCAGCCCCGGCGTGCGGCTCGACGACGTCGGCACCGAGCAGGCGGCCCGGGTCGGCGACCGGCTGGCGAAGCTCGACCTCGCCGCCCTCGTGACGAGCCCCCTCGAACGGTGCCGGCAGACGGCGCGCGAGATCGCGGGGCGCCAGACCTCGGCGCCGAAGCCGCGCCGCGACAAGGGGATCGTCGAGGTCGACTACGGCGACTGGACGGGCGGCGAGCTCAAGAAGCTGGCCAAGGAGCCGCTGTGGAAGGTGGTCCAGGGCCACCCGTCGGCGGCGGTCTTCCCCGGCGGCGAGTCGATGGCCGCGATGGCGGCCCGCGCCGTGTCCGCGGTCCGGCGGCTCGACGCGGAGGTCGAGGCCGAGCACGGCCCGGACGCCGTCTGGGCCGCGGTCAGCCACGGCGACATCATCAAGGCCGTGCTCGCCGACGCCCTCGGCCTGCACCTCGACTCGTTCCAGCGGATCGTCGTGGACCCGGCCTCGGTGTCGGTGGTCAGGTACACCCCGGGCCGGCCGTTCGTCCTCATGACGAACACCTTCGACGGCGACCTCGGGTTCCTCCGGCCGCCCGCCAAGGGGCGTTCCCGGCGGAGCCGCCGCCCCGACAGCGACGCGGCGGTCGGGGGCGGCGCGGGGCCGGCGGGACGCCCCGGGTCGGCGGGTTAGGGTCGCTGCATGCCCGTCGTACACCGTTATGACTCGCCGGAGAGGTTCGTCGCCGGCACTGTCGGAGCCCCCGGGCAGCGCACGTTCTTCCTTCAGGCCCGCGACGGCGCCCGGCTGACCAGCGTCGCGCTCGAGAAGCAGCAGGTCTCCGTCCTCGCCGAGCGGATCGACGGGCTGCTCGACGAGCTGCTCAAGGCCGAGGGCGGGGCCGCGGTGGTGCCCGCGGTGACCCCCACCGCGATGGAGGACGTCGCGCCCCTGGACCAGCCGATCGAGGAGGAGTTCCGGGCCGGGACGATGACCCTGGCCTGGGACGGCGAGCACAACCGGATCGTGATCGAGGTCTTCGCGCTCGACGACAGCGACGACGGCGCCGACGAGGAGGCGCTCGTCGCGATGGGCGAGGAGCCGACGGCCGACGAGGTGCTGGTCGTCAGCCTGACCCCGGCCGCGGCCCGGGCGTTCTGCACCCGCGCCCAGGCCGTCGTGGCGGCCGGGCGGCCCTCCTGCCAGTTCTGCGGCGGCCCGATGGACCCCGACGGCCACCTCTGCCCGCGCGCGAACGGGTTCCGGCGGCGCTGACCCGGCGATGACCACGCCTTGACCACGCCATGACCACGCCATGACCATGCCGGAGCCCACCTCGACCCCCGCCTCCCGGCCGGGGAGCGCGGTGCTCGCCGACGGCGAGCTCGAGCTCGTGGGCCGCATCATGCCCGCCTCCAACGCCACCTTCCTCGCGGAGGCGGTCCTCGGCGAGGAGCGGGTGCGGTGCGTCTACAAGCCGGTGGCGGGGGAGCGGCCCCTGTGGGACTTCCCCGACGGCACGCTGGCCGCCCGTGAGCGCGCGGCGTACCTCGTCTCGCAGGCGCTGGGGTGGCAGGTCGTGCCGCTCACCCTCCTCCGCGACGGGCCGCACGGCCCCGGCATGGTGCAGCAGTGGTGCGAGCCCGACGAGTCGCTCGACCCGGTGGACATCTGCCGGCGGGGCGACGTCCCGGAGGGGTACCTCCGCGTCCTCGACGCCCAGGACGACAGCGGCGCCGCGGTCACGCTCGTCCACGAGGACACCGAGCCGCTGCGGCGGATGGCGGTGTTCGACGTGCTGGTCAACAACGCCGACCGCAAGGGCGGCCACGTGCTGGCGATGACCGACGGCCACCGCTACGGCGTCGACCACGGGGTCAGCTTCCACGTGGACAACAAGCTCCGCACCGTGCTCTGGGGGTGGGCGTCCGAGCGGCTCCGCCCGGAGGAGCGGGCCGCCGTCGAGGCGCTGCTCGCCGACCTCGAGCCGGGCGGCGGGCTGCGCGATCCTCTCTGCGCGCTTCTCGACGACGAGGAGGTCCAGGCCTTCGTACGCCGCTGCCGACGGCTGCTCGCGAAGGGCCGGATGCCCGAGCCGTCGGGCTCCTGGCCCGCGATCCCCTGGCCGGCGTTCTAGGCGCTGACCGCCCTTCGCCCCCGGACCGCCAGCTCGGTCTCCTCGGTCACGAGGTCGCCGTTGAGCTGCGCGGCCGCCCACGCTCCCGCCGCCGCAGCGCCGCCGACCTGTGCGGACAGGTCGCTCACGTTCCCGGCGGCGAACACCCCGGGCACCGCGGTCCGCCCGGTCGGGTCCGTCGGGACGTGCTCGCCGACCCCCGTCGGGTGCGGCTCGGTGCGGAGCCCCAGGTCGGCGAGGAAGCCGGCCCGGGCGACCATCCGGGGCGCCACCACCAGCGCCTGCAGCGTCACGGCGGAGCCGTCGTCGAGCCGCAGGGCCAGCCGGCCCCGGTCACGCTCGAGGGCCACCGCGGCGCCCTGGACGACCTCGATCCCGCGGGCGGCCAGCTGCTCGGCCTGCTCGGCGTCCGGCGGCACGGTGTGGGTCACGTAGGTCACGTCGTCGCTCCACTGCCGGAAGAGCAGCGCCTGGTGCACTGACTGCGGCCCGCTGCCGAGCACGCCGATCGCCTGGTCCTGCACCTCCCAGCCGTGGCAGTAGGGGCAGTGCAGCACGTCGTGCCCCCAGTGCTCGGCCACCCCGGGCACGTCCGGCAGCGCGTCCACCAGCCCGGTCGTCACCAGGAGCCGCCGGGCCCGGGTCGACCGGCCGTCCGCGAGGGTCACCACGAACCCGTCGTCGTCGCGGGCGGCGCCCGCCACGGAGCCCCGGACCACCTGGCCGCCGTAGCGCATCACCTCCTCACGCCCGCGCGCCAGCAGCTCGGCCGGGGGAGTGCCGTCGTGGCCGAGCAGCCCGTGCACCCCCTCCGCCGGCGCGTTGCGGGGCTCGCCGGCGTCCACGACGACCACCGACCGCCGGGCCCGTGCCAGCACCAGCGCGCCGTTCAGCCCGGCGGCGCCCCCTCCGACCACCACCACGTCGTACCTGTCCCTCAACTCGTCGGTCACCGTGACCACCTCCTGGCCCGAGCATCACCCTCAGACCGGACGAACGGCAAACCGCTTTGCGATGGTGGCAAACTCGCGGCATGGCTGACGACCTCGACCAGGCTCTCGCCAACGTCGGCGCCCGGCTCCGGTCGCTGCGCCAGCAGCGCGGCACGACCCTGTCCGACCTGGCCGCCCAGACCGGCATCTCGCTGAGCACGCTGTCCCGGCTCGAGTCGGGGGACCGCCGCCCGACGCTCGAGCTGCTGCTGCCGCTGGCCCGCGTGTACGGCGTCACGCTGGACGAGCTCGTCGACGCCCCGCCCACCGGCGACCCGCGGATCCACCTGCGTCCTGTCGACCGGCACGGGATGACGATGATCCCGCTCACCCGCCGGGCCGGGGGGATCCAGGCGTACAAGCTGGTGGTCCGGCCGTCGAGGCGGGAGCCGGAGCTGCAGACCCACGAAGGCTACGAGTGGCTCTACGTGCTCGACGGACGGCTGCGGGTGCTCCT
Organism: Nocardioides caldifontis; assembly: GCF_008087345.1. Lineage (GTDB taxonomy): Bacteria > Actinomycetota > Actinomycetes > Propionibacteriales > Nocardioidaceae > Marmoricola_A > Marmoricola_A caldifontis. The sequence continues at coordinate 419,789 of NZ_ML701736.1, forward strand.
CGCCGAGCACGACTTCGTGATGGCCCCCGGGGAGGCGGCGGAGTTCGACACCCGGGTGCCGCACTGGTTCGGGGCCGCCGACGACCAGCCGGTCGAGTTCCTCAGCCTCTTCGGCCGCCAGGGCGAGCGCGCACACCTGCGGGCCCGCCCGCGGACGCCGGGGTGAGAGCGCCTGGATAGGCTGCGCCCATGCGTGCGTGGCCTGCTCCGACGGTTCCGTCGCTCGAGCACCTCGGACGCGCCCCGGCCGTCCGGCTCCACGACACGGCGGCCCGCGAGCCGCGCACCCTGGAGCCGCTCGACGGCCCGGCCCGCCTCTACGTCTGCGGGATCACGCCGTACGACGCCACCCACATCGGCCACGCCGCGACCTACCTGGCGTTCGACCTCCTCAACCGGGCCTGGCGCGACGCGGGCCACGAGGTGCGCTACGTGCAGAACGTCACCGACGTCGACGACCCGCTGCTCGAGCGCGCGGACCGCGACGGCGAGGACTGGCGGGCGCTGGCCGACCGGGAGATCGAGCGGTTCCGCCGGGACTGCGAGGCGCTGCGGATCCTCCCGCCCGACGCCTACGTCGGCGTGGTCGAGGCGATCGACCTGGTCGTCGAGATGGTCGAGGCGCTCCGCGAAGCCGGCCACGCCTACGAGGTCGACGGCGACTGGTACTTCTCGGTCCGCTCCGACCCGTCCTTCGGCTCGGTCGGCCACTACTCCGAGGAGGAGATGCTGCGGCTCGCGGCCGAGCGCGGCGGCGACAACGACCGGCCCGGCAAGAAGGACCCGCTCGACTGCCTGCTGTGGCGGGGCGAGCGGCCCGGTGAGCCGTCCTGGCCGTCGCCGATGGGCGCCGGACGCCCCGGCTGGCACGTCGAGTGCAGCGCGATCGCGCGGGCCCACCTCGGCGACGCGATCGACGTGCAGGGCGGCGGCAGCGACCTGGTGTTCCCGCACCACGAGATGAGCGCGTCGGAGGCGCACGTCGCGCACCCTGGCAGCACGTTCGCGAAGAGCTACGTCCACGGCGGGATGGTCGCGTACCAGGGCGCGAAGATGTCCAAGTCGCTGGGCAACCTCGTCTTCGTCTCCAGGCTGCGCGAGGCGGGCGTCGACCCGGCGCACATCCGCCTGGCGATCGCCGCCCACCACTACCGCAGCGACTGGGAGTGGACCGACGACGACCTCCGGATCGCGGGGGAGCGGCTCGCCGCCTGGCGTCGGGCGCTGCCCACGGCCGGGCTCGACTCCGCGACCGCGCTCGTCGCCGACGTGCGGGCCGCGCTCGCCGACGACCTCGACGCGCCGCGGGCGCTCGAGCTCCTGGACGCGTGGGCGGCCGGCCCGGCGGGCGACGGGAGCGGCGCCGGTCTGGTCCGCGACCTCGTCGACGCCCGGCTCGGCGTCGCGCTCTAGCCGCCGCTCAGCCGTCCGGGTTCTCGCGCCGCTTCAGGTAGCGCTCGAACTCCCGGGCGATCGCCTCGCCGCTCGCCTCGGGCAGGTCGGCGGTGTCCCGGGTCTCCTCGAGCGCCCGCACGTAGTCGCCGATCTCCTCGTCCTCCGAGGCCAGCTCGTCGACGCCCCGCTCCCAGGCGCGCGCGTCCTCGGGGAGGTCCCCGAGCGGGATGCTGATCTCCAGCAGGTCCTCGAGCTGGCCCAGGAGCGCCAGCGTGGCCTTCGGGCACGGCGGCTGCGCGACGTAGTGCGGGACGGCGGCCCAGAACGACACCGCCGGCATGTCCGTGCGGACGCACGCGTCCTGGAACACCCCCACGATCCCGGTCGGTCCCTCGTAGTTGGACTGCTCCAGCTTGAGCCGGTCGGCGAGCTCCGGCTCGGTGGCGGTGCCGGACACCGGGATCGGGCGCGTGTGCGGGGTGTCGGCGAGCAGCGCCCCCAGTGTGACGACCATCTCAGCGCCGAGCTCGTCGGCGCCCGCGAGCAGCTCGGCGCAGAACTGGCGCCAGCGCATGTTCGGCTCGATGCCGCGGAGCAGGATCACGTCGCGGAGCGCCCCGGGCGGCGAGGCGACCGAGAGCTGGGTCGAGGGCCACGTGATGCGCCTCATGCCGTGCTCGTCGGTGCCGACCACCGGGCGGTTCATCTGGAAGTCGTAGAAGTCCTCCGGGTCGATGACGGCGGCCAGCTTCGCGTCCCACACCTCGAGCAGGTGGTCGACCACGCCCGACGCGGCGTCGGCGGCGTCGTTCCACCCCTCGAACGCCGCGATCAGCACGGGGGACCGGAGGGGACCCACTTCCTCGATCTCGATCACCTGTTCAGCCTATGCCGCGCCCGGCCACGATCCGGCTATTCGGAGGCCGTGCTCCGGCCGCCGCCTAGAGTGGGGACGTTCTGCCCGCCTACCCCGAAGGCCTCCGTGACCGACCAGACCACCGACCTCGTGCGCCCCGACGTCACCGAGGAGCTCACCGCCGCGTTCCGCGAGCGGATCCTCGTGCTCGACGGCGCCATGGGCACCGCCATCCAGCGGGACCGCCCTGACGAGGCAGGCTACCGCGGCGAGCGGTTCGCGGACTGGCCGTCCGACGTGCAGGGCAACAACGACCTGCTCACGATCACCCAGCCCGAGCTGGTCGCGACGATCCACCGCGAGTACCTCGACGCCGGCGCCGACATCATCGAGACCAACACGTTCAACGCGAACGCCGTCTCGCTGTCCGACTACGGCATGCAGGAGCTGGCCTACGAGCTGAACTACGAGGGCGCACGCCTGGCCCGCCGCGAGTGCGACGCCGCCACCGAGCGGACGCCGGACCGCCCGCGCTACGTGGCCGGCGCGCTCGGGCCCACGACCCGCACCGCGTCGATCTCGCCCGAGGTCAACGACCCGGGCGCCCGCAACGTCGGGTTCGTGCAGCTCGTCGAGGCGTACGGCGAGGCGGCGCGCGGGCTCGTCGACGGCGGCGCCGACCTGCTCGTCGTCGAGACGATCTTCGACACGCTCAACGCCAAGGCCGCGATCTTCGCCCTCGAGACGCTCTTCGAGGAGCGCGGTCGGCGCTGGCCGGTGATCATCTCCGGCACCATCACCGACGCCTCGGGCCGCACGCTGTCCGGCCAGACCACCGAGGCGTTCTGGCACTCGGTCCGCCACGTGGACCCGCTCGCCGTCGGGCTCAACTGCGCGCTTGGCGCCCGGGAGATGCGTCCGTACCTCGCCGAGCTGTCGCGCCTCGCCGACTGCTTCGTCTCCTGCTATCCCAACGCCGGGCTGCCCAACGCGTTCGGCGAGTACGACGAGGCGGCGGAGCAGACCGCCGAGGTCGTCGGCGAGTTCGCCCAGGCGGGGCTGGTCAACCTCGTCGGCGGCTGCTGCGGCACGACGCCGGACCACGTCGCCGCGATCGCCAAGGCGGTCACCGACGCGACCCCGCGCGTCCCCGCCACCGTGGAGCCCGCCTGCCGGCTGTCCGGGCTCGAGCCGTTGACCATCGACGCCGACTCGCTGTTCGTCAACGTCGGGGAGCGCACCAACATCACCGGCTCCGCACGGTTCCGCAACCTGATCAAGGCCGGCGACTACGACACCGCGCTCTCCGTCGCCCGTCAGCAGGTCGAGGCCGGCGCTCAGGTCATCGACGTCAACATGGACGAGGGGATGATCGACGGCGTCGCGGCGATGGACCGCTTCACCAAGCTCATCGCCGCCGAGCCCGACATCTCCCGGGTCCCGGTGATGGTCGACTCCTCGAAGTGGGAGGTCATCGAGGCCGGGCTCCGCAACCTGCAGGGCAAGTCGATCGTCAACTCCATCTCGCTGAAGGAGGGCGAGGAGAAGTTCCTCGCCCAGGCCCGGCTCTGCCGCAAGTACGGCGCCGCGGTCGTCGTGATGGCCTTCGACGAGGACGGCCAGGCCGACGACCTCGAGCGCCGCAAGGAGATCTGCGGCCGCGCCTACCGGCTGCTGACCGAGGAGGTCGGCTTCGACCCCCACGACCTGGTCTTCGACCCGAACGTCTTCGCGGTCGCGACGGGCATCGAGGAGCACGCCGGCTACGGGCTCGACTTCATCGAGGCGACCCGCTGGATCAAGCAGAACCTCTCCGGTGCGCTCGTCTCCGGCGGCATCTCGAACGTCTCGTTCTCCTTCCGCGGCAACAACGCGGTCCGCGAGGCGATCCACGCGGTGTTCCTGTTCCACGCCATCGCGGCGGGGCTCGACATGGGCATCGTCAACGCGGGCGTGCTCGGCAACTACGACGAGATCGACCCCGAGCTCCGCGACGCGATCGAGGACGTCGTCCTCAACCGGGCGGAGGACCCGCTGGCCGCGACCGAGCGGCTGCTCCAGCTCGCCGAGCGGTTCCGCGGCGACGGGGGAGCGGCGGGCGCGGCCGACGACGCCTGGCGGTCGCTGCCGGTCGAGGAGCGGATCACCCACGCGCTGGTGAAGGGGATCGACGCCCACGTCGAGGAGGACACCGAGGAGCTGCGCGCACTCATCGCGGAGCGCGGCGGCCGGCCGCTCGAGGTGATCGAGGGTCCGCTGATGGACGGCATGAACGTCGTCGGCGACCTGTTCGGCTCCGGCAAGATGTTCCTCCCGCAGGTGGTGAAGTCCGCCCGCGTGATGAAGAAGGCCGTCGCCTACCTGATCCCCTTCATCGAGGCCGAGAAGAAGCCAGGCGACGCCGAGCGCGCCAAGGGCAAAATTGTCATGGCGACAGTCAAGGGCGACGTCCACGACATCGGGAAGAACATCGTCGGTGTCGTGCTGCAGTGCAACAACTACGACGTCGTCGACCTCGGCGTGATGGTGCCGGCGCAGAAGATCCTCGACACCGCCCGCGAGGAGAAGGCCGACCTCATCGGGTTGTCGGGGCTGATCACGCCGTCGCTCGACGAGATGGTCGGCTTCGCCGCCGAGATGGAGCGGCAGGGGCTCGACATCCCGCTGCTGATCGGCGGCGCGACCACCTCGCGCGCGCACACCGCGGTCAAGGTCGACCCGAAGTACCACGGCCCGGTCGTCTGGGTGAAGGACGCCTCCCGCTCGGTCCCCGTCGCTTCCCAGCTGCTCTCCGACGAGCAGCGGCCCAAGCTGATGGAGACCGTGAAGGCCGACTTCGACTCGATCCGCGAGCGGCACAGCGCGCGCCAGACCGCCCGGGCCCTCACCTCGCTCGAGAAGGCGCGCGCCAACGCCTCGCCGATCGCGTGGGAGGGCTACCAGCCGCCGCGGCCGAACCTCGTCGGCCGCAAGGTGCTCGAGGGGTTCGACCTCACCGAGCTCCGTCCCTACATCGACTGGCAGCCGTTCTTCAACGCCTGGGAGATGAAGGGCCGGTTCCCCGACATCCTCAACAACCCGACGTCGGGGGAGGCCGCCCGCAAGCTCTACGACGACGCCCAGGAGATGCTCGACAAGGTGACCGCCGAGGGGTGGCTCACCGCGAACGGCGTGGTGGGGATCTTCCCGGCCAACCGCGTCGACGGCGAGGACCTCGAGGTCTACACCGACGAGACGCGGGCCGACGTACGGCTGCGGCTGCACCACCTGCGGCAACAGGGCGAGCAGCGCCACGGGCTCCCGCACCGCTCCCTCGCCGACTTCGTCGCGCCGAAGGACACCGGCATCGAGGACTGGGTCGGCGCCTTCGCGGTGACCGCCGGGCTCGGGGCCGCCGAGCGGATCTCGGAGTTCAAGGCGTCGCTCGACGACTACTCGGCGATCCTGCTGGAGTCGCTCGCCGACCGGCTCGCCGAGGCGTTCGCCGAGCGGCTCCACGAGCTGGTCCGCAAGGAGCTGTGGGGCTACGCGCCCGACGAGCAGCTCGACAACGTCGCGCTGATCAAGGAGCAGTACGACGGGATCCGGCCCGCACCCGGCTACCCCGCGTGCCCCGACCACACCGAGAAGGCGCTCCTGTGGGAGCTGCTCGACGTCGAGGCCGCCACCGGGATCCAGCTCACCGAGAGCATGGCGATGTGGCCGGGGGCCGCGGTCAGCGGCTTCTACTTCTCCCACCCGGACTCGCAGTACTTCACCCTCGGCCGCATCGGGCAGGACCAGGTCGCCGACTACGCCCGCCGCAAGGGGTGGACGTTGAAGGAGGCCGAGCGCTGGCTCTCGCCGAACCTCGGCTACGAGCCCGAGGACTGAGCCCGCGCCAGGGTGGTCGAGCCTGTCGAACCACCGGGTGGTCAGGCGCGCGAGCGCGCCAGCAGGAACACGAAGTACGGCGCACCGAGCAGCGCGACGACCAGCCCGGCCGGGATCTGCGCCGGGGCGATCGCCGTGCGCCCGACCGTGTCCGCGACCACCAGCAGCAGGGCGCCCACGAGCACCGCGACCGGGATCACCCGCACGCTGCGGGAGCCCACGAGCGCCCGGGCGATGTGCGGGGAGACCAGCCCCACGAAGCCGACCACCCCGACGGCGGACACCGCCATCGCGGTGAGCACCGCCGCGGTCAGCAGCACCAGGAGGCGGACCCGCTCGAGAGGGATCCCGACCACCCGGGGGGTGTCCTCGTCGAGGGCGAGGAGGTCGAGCTCGCGGCGGACCACGAGGGCCAGGGGGAGGGCGACGAGGAGGGCGAGGGCCACCGGGAGGACCTGCTCCCAGCTCCGCCCGTACGTCGAGCCGGACAGCCAGGTGTAGATCCGCGGCGTGTCCCAGGGGTTGGAGCGGACCAGCAGGAAGGTGCTGAGCGACACCGAGCCGTACCAGACACCGATGCCGATGAGCACCAGCCGCTCGGCGTCGAGCCCGCCCCGCCAGGCCAGGCCGTAGACGAGGCCGAAGGCGACCAGCGACCCGATCGTCGCCGCGAGCAGCATCGTCGAGGTGGCGGCCGCGGCGGTGGCGGTGCCGAAGCCGCTCGACAGGCCGGTCACCACGACGACGGCGCCGACACCGGCACCTCCGGTGATGCCGAGGATGCCGGGCTCGGCGAGCGGGTTGCGGCAGGTCGCCTGCACGATCGTCCCGGCGAGCGCCAGGGCGGCGCCGCCGAGCACCGCCGCGGCGACCCGCGGCGCGCGCTCGTCGAGGGCGAACTGCACCAGGGGGAGCCCCTCGCCGCTGAGCCACGCCACGATGTCGCCGGTGTAGAGCCACTGGTGGCCTGCGAGCAGCCCGACGACGACGGTGGACGCCGTCGCGAGGGCGCAGACCGTGAGCACGACGACGAAGCGGCCCCGGCCGCGCACGGTCACCGACGCGCCGGGGGGCCGACGGCTCGGACCGGCGTCGCGCCCGCCGCGCGCCAGCAGCACCATCACGACCGCGCCGGCGACCGTCGTGGTCACGCCGGTCGGGACGGACATCGCCTCGTCGGCGCCGACCGCGGCCCGGATGGTCACGTCGGCGAGCACCACCACCAGCGCACCGAGGAGCCCGGCGGTGGGCAGCAGCACGACGTGCCGGTGCACCGCGGGCACCAGCCTGCCCAGCAGCCGGGCGATGACCGGGGCGCAGAGCCCCACGAAGCCGATCGGCCCGGCCAGGGTTACCGAGCCCGCGGTGAGCAGCACCGCGAGCACGGTGCCGACCGCCCGCGTCGAGCGGGCCCGCACCCCGAGGACCGAGGCGGCGTCATCGCCGAGCGCGAGCAGGTCGAGCCGGCGGGAGAGCAGGAGGCCGCACCCGGTGGCCACCGCGACGACCGGCGCCGCCTGCAGGAAGGCGTCGATGTTCAGCTGGCTGAGCGACCCGCTGCCCCAGGCGAAGAGGCTGGTGGTCTCCTCCTGGAAGAGGATGAGCAACGTCGAGGTGCCGGACTGGAGAGCCAGCGCGACGGCGGAGCCGGCCAGGATCAACCGGGTCGTCGAGGTGCCGGCGCCGCCGGCCAGCGCCAGGACGAGCGCGGCGGCGGCGATGCCCCCGACGAAGGCGGTGAGCCCGGATGCCCACAGCGGCACCGCCAGCCCGAACGCGGCGACCACCGTGACCGCGAAGTACGCCCCGCCGGTGACCGCGAGCGTGTCGGGAGAGGCCAGCGCGTTGCGGGCCAGGGACTGGAGCAGGGCGCCGGCTACGCCCAGCGCGAAGCCGACGGCGATGCCGGCAGCCAGTCGGGGGATGCGGGAGCCGGTGAGGATCTCGGCCGTGGTCGCGGTCGCACCGTGCGTGTCCTCGCGCCCGAGCAGGAGGGCGACGAGGTCACCGGTCCCGACCCCCGAGGTGCCCTGGGTCAGGTGCCACAGGGCCGCCGCGAGCAGCGCGACCACGAGCGCCGCCAGGACGAGGAGCGCACCCCCGGTCCCGCCACGACGTGCGCCGGGCTCCGTCACCGCAGTGGTGACGGTGGCCGGCGCGGCGTCCGGGCGGGTGGCCGGGGGTGTCTGGGTCATCGGGGCGTCACCGGTTCAACAGGTCACTGGGTGAGCAGGTCCACGTAGGCGTCGAGCACCTGGGACGCCGACGACGGGCCGCCGAAGGTCCAGATCCCCTCCGGGAAGGCGTGGCTGCGTCCCTCGGCGACCGCCGGGATCGACTTCCAGACCTTGCTCTTCTCCAGCTCGGCGAACACGTCGCCGGCGGGGTCGACCGTGCCGGTGTGGAAGAAGGTGGCGTCGCCGACCTTGGTCATCCCCTCGATGTCGGTCTGGCCGAGGCCGTACGCCGGGTCGACCTCGCCCTCCCAGGCGTTGACGAGACCGAGCTCCTCGCCCAGCTCGCCCATCAGCGACCCCTGGCCGAACGGGCGGATCGCGACGTTGGCGCCGTCGACCCAGCCGTCGAAGTACACGAACTCCGTGCCTGCGACGTCGGTGTCCTCCAGGGCCGCCTTGGCCTCCTCGAGCTTCGCGTCGAGCTCGCCGAGCACCTCGTCGGCCCGCTCCTCGCGGCCGGTCGCCTGCGCGATCAGCTCGAAGGTGGCCCTCATGTTGCCGATCGGGTCGGCCGCGTCGGCGCCCTTGGTGGCAAGCACCGGCACGTCGTACTTCGCGAGCTGCTTGAGGATCTCGTCCTCGGCCGTGTACGCCTCGACGACGACGAGGTCCGGGTTGGTGCCGAACAGCGCCTCGAGGTTCGGCTCGCCGCGGGTGCCGACGTCCGTGGTGCCCTCGGGGAGCTCCTCGGAGGTGACCCACGTGGAGTACCCCTCGACGTCGGCCACCGCGACCGGGTTCACGCAGAGCGCCAGCAGGTCCTCGGTCTGCTGCCACTCGAGGACGGCGACCCGCTCGGCCGGGGCGTCCAGCTCGAGCTCACGGCCGTAGGAGTCGGTGAGGCTGACCGGCCCCTCCGAGGTCGCGACGTCGTCGCAGCCGGAGGAGGATGCGGCCTGCTGGGTGTCGTCGCCTCCCTGGTCGGCGGAGTCGTTCGTGGTGGTCGTCTGACCGCAGGCCGCCAGCGCCAGGGCGGCGGCAGGGACCAGGGCAGCAGCGATCGATCGTCGGATCATCTCTTCCTCGTGTGTGTGAAGGGTCGGCGTCAGCGCCGGAGGTGGTGCTTGCCACGTGGCTCGATCCGCACCCGCCCCGTGTCCGGGTCGCAGGTGGTCTCGATCGGCAGCCCGTAGACGTCGGTGAGGTGGTCCGCCGTGAGCACGTCGACGGGTACGCCCGCGGCGCGCACGCGGCCGTGGTGGAGCAGCACGACCCGGTCGGCCACCGCGGCGGCCTGGTTCAGGTCGTGGAGGACGACGCCGATCGCCGTCCCGTGGTGGTCGGCGAGGTCGCGGACGAGGTCGAGCGTCTCGACCTGGTAGCGCAGGTCGAGGTGGTTGGTGGGCTCGTCGAGCAGCAGCACCGAGGTGTCCTGCGCCAGGCAGCTGGCCAGCCAGACGCGCTGCAGCTCGCCGCCCGAGAGCTGGTCGACCGCGCGGTCGGCCATCGTCGTCGTCCCGGTCAGCTCCATCGCGTGCGCGATCGCGCCGCGGTCGGCGTCGGTCAACGCCGCGAAGCGGCGCCGGTGGGGGTGGCGGCCGAACGCCACCACGTCGTGGACGGTCAGCCCCGACGGGTGGGGGCGCGACTGCGAGAGCAGGGTGACCTGGCAGGCGAAGGCCTTCGCCGACAGCGGGGAGCTGTCCGCGCCCTCGAGCTCGACGGTGCCGGAGGTGACCGGGTGGAGCCGGGCGAGGGAGCGGAGGACCGTCGACTTGCCCGACCCGTTCGGGCCGATCAGTGCGGTGACGACACCCGCCTCCAGCCCAACCGAGACGCCGTGCACGACGGTGCTCCGCGGGTAGCCCAGGACGAGCTCGTGGCCGGCCAGAGCTGCTGTCATGGCGCAGAGGGTAGCCTAACTAAGGCTCCCCTAACAGAGGCGGTCCGCCTCCTCCTCCTAGGGTGGTCGGTGACTCCCGTCTCCTAGCACCACGGAGCCTGACCTGAGCACCGCACCCCCGCTGCCGGCCGCCGTCCTCTGGGACATGGACGGGACCCTCGTCGACACCGAGCCCTACTGGGTCGCGGTCGAGACCGGGCTCGTCGAGTCCCACGGCGGCACCTGGACGACCGAGCACGCGATGAACCTCGTCGGCAACGACCTCATGGACTCCGCGCGCTACATCCGGGAGCACGGCGGGGTGGACCTCACCCCCGAGGAGATCGTCGAGGAGCTCCTCGACGGGGTGGTCGGCCACATCTCGCGGCAGGTGCCGTGGCGCCCCGGCGCGCGGGAGCTGTTGGGCGGGCTGCGGTCGTCCGGCGTCCGGTGCGCCCTGGTCACGATGTCGTACGAGCGGTTCGTCGCACCGGTCCTCGCCGCCCTCCCGAAGGGCTCCTTCGACGTCGTGGTGACCGGCGACGCCGTCTCCCGGGGCAAGCCCCACCCCGAGCCGTACCTGCACGCCGCCCGGCTCCTCGGCGTCGACCCCGCGCAGTGCCTGGCGATCGAGGACTCCAACACCGGCGCCCGCTCCGCCGAGGCCGCCGGCTGCCTCGTCGTCGTGGTCGAGAACCACGTCCCCGTCGCCCCGGGCGAGCGCCGCGTCTTCCTCCCGACCCTCGACGGCGTCTCGCCGACCGACCTCGCCGCCCTGACCCCCTGAACCGCCGGGTCGGCGCTCATACCGCGACAGGACGGCCAGGTCGGCGTGGTCGTAGTACCGGCGGACAGTGGTGGGGCGCCCGCACCGCGACGCAGGGTTCCTCCACCAATCCACGACCACGGGAGGACACCATGACCACGAGGACGAGCCCCGGGCGGTTCGGCGCCCTCGCGCTGGCGGCCGCCGCCACCGCGCTGCCCCTGACGCTGCTCACCGCGGTGCCGGCATCGGCCAACGACGACGACGTCATCCGCCGCGGCGGCTGCAGCGGCGCCACGGACTGGAAGCTCAAGGCCAGCCCGGAGGACGGCCGGATCGAGGTCGAGGGCGAGATCGACAGCAACCGCAACGGCCAGGAGTGGCGGTGGCGGATGAAGCACAACGGCTCGCTGACCGCCAAGGGCACCAAGACCACCAGGGGCGCGAGCGGCTCGTTCGAGGTACGCCGGGTGGTGGTGGACCTCCGTGGCACCGACCGGCTCGTCTTCCGCGCGGTGGACAAGAGGAGCGGCGAGGTGTGCCGCGGGACCGTGCGGTTCTGACGCACGACGTGCGTCGGACCTCCCTCCCGGGGGCGCCCCCACGTCGATACTGGGGGCGTCCCCGAGGAGGTCCCGTGTCCGCGTTGCGCAGCCCCGTCGTGCTCTTCCTCGCCACGGGGCTGCTGGCGCTCGTCGTGATCGTGGTCGGCACCAACCAGCTGTCGTCCGACGCGGCCGCCGACGAGGCGGTCGCGGACGCACGGGCAACCTCGGAGCTGCTGGCCAAGTCGGTGGTCGAGCCCGGGATGCCGCGCGGGCTCGTGGCGCTCGACCCGGGTGCCATCGACCGCTTCGACCGGCAGGTCGGCCACCGCCTCTGGGTCACCGACGTCGACCGCGTGAAGATCTGGCGGGCCGACGGCACGATCCTCTGGTCGGACCAGCGTGAGCTCATCGGTGACCGGTTCCCGCTCGACGACGAGGCCCGCGAGGCGCTGGAGCAGGACAGCACGGTCGCCGAGATCTCGAACCTGCGGCGTCCGGAGAACCGGTACGAGTGGGGGAAGGGCGGGCTGCTCGAGGTCTACACCCGCATCGAGTCGCCCGAGAAGGAGCCGCTGCTCTTCGAGGTCTACTACTCGGCGGAGACGATCACCGACCGGCAGGACGACATCTTCTCGCAGTTCCGTCCGATCACCCTCACGGCACTCGGGCTCGTCGTGCTCGTCGCGACGGGGCTGCTCTGGGCCCTCACCGGACGGCTGCGTCGCTCGGGCGAGGAGCGCGAGCGGCTGCTCCAGGCAGCGGTCGACGCCTCCGACGCCGAACGGGTGCGGATCGCCCGCGACCTCCACGACGGCGTGGTCCAGGACCTCGCCGGCGCCACCTTCGCGGTCTCGGCGCTCGCCCGCTCGACCGAGCTCCCCGACCAGGCACGCGCCACCCTGGCCGGCGCGAGCCAGTCGCTGCGCGCCGGGATGCGCGGTCTGCGCTCGCTGATGGTGGAGATCTACCCACCCGACCTCGACGCCGACGGGCTGGCCGCGGCCCTCGACGACCTGCTCGCACCTGCGGCCGCGCAGGGCGTGACCGCCAGCGCCCGGGTCGCCGACGTCGGCGGCGCCAGCGACCACAGCATCGCGCTGGTCTGGCGGGTCGCCCAGGAGGCGGTGCGGAACGCACTGCGGCACAGCGGCGCGAGCAACCTCGACGTCGACGTCGCACGGGACGACGGCCGGCTGGTGCTCACGGTGACCGACGACGGCCGCGGGTTCGACCCGACCGAGGACCGGGAGCCCGGCCACTTCGGGCTGCGTGGCATGGGCGGCCTCATCGACGAGGCCGGCGGCCGGCTCGACGTACGCTCGGCGCCGGGCGCGGGCACGACGATCCGCCTCGAGGTGGACGGGGGCCACGGATGACCGACAGGACCGAGGACGGCTCGTTGCGCGTCGTGCTTGTCGACGACCACGCCGTGGTGCGCCGCGGTCTGGCCGAGCTGCTCGCCAGTGCCTCGGACATCGAGGTCGTCGGCACCGCCGGTGACGGCGAGGAGGCGCTCGGGGTCGTGGGGGAGACCCACCCCGACGTGGTGCTGATGGACCTGCAGATGCCGCGCACCGACGGTGTCGAGGCCACCCGTCGGCTCCTCGCGTCCGGCTTCGACACGCAGGTGCTGGTGCTCACGTCGTACAGCGACAGCGAGCGGATCCTGGCCGCGCTCGACGCGGGTGCGGTCGGCTACCTGCTCAAGGACGCCGATCCCGACGACGTCATCGAGGGGGTGCGCGCGGTGGCCCGCGGCGAGTCACCGTTGCACCCCAAGGCCGCCCGCGAGCTGCTGCTCGCCCGCAGCCGCCCCGCGGAGCCGAAGGCCGCGCTCACCCCGCGCGAGGCCGACGTGCTGCGCCTGGTCCGGCTGGGGCTGGCCAACAAGCAGATCGCGCGCCGGCTCGGGATCAGCGAGCGGACCGTCAAGGCCCACCTGACCTCCGCTTTCCAGCGGATCGGCGTGCAGGACCGCACGCAGGCGGCGCTCTGGGCCGAGCGCCACGGTCTCTGACCGATCGGCGGCGACACCGCAGGAAATCGTTGCCGATTCGCGACCTCACGGTGGCCGATCTCCTGCTGTCGGAGGGCTAGCGTGCCCACGTCCCTGCGCGGAACGGCCGGTCGGCCGCGGACCGTGCGATCCCCGAGGAGTGAGGTGTGAGGGTGAACCGCAGACGAAAGGTGCTGGCCCTGGCCGGCGCCGGTGTGCTGGTCGCATCGCTGGCCGCCTGTGGCGGCGACGACGGTGGCGACGGTGGCAGCGGCGGCGACGGGGGCGGCGGCGAGTCCTGGATCCTCGGCACGACCGAGTCGATCACCGCGATGGACCCGGCCGGCTCCTACGACATGGCGTCGTGGAACATGCAGTACTCCCTGTTCGAGCAGCTGCTGGTCACGCCTCCGGGCGAGAGCGAGCCGGTCGGCGACGCCGCGGAGTCGTGCGACTACGACGACTCGCAGACGATCACCTGCACGCTCCGCGAGGGGCTGACGTTCTCCAACGGCAACGAGCTGACCTCCTCCGACGTCAAGTTCTCCTTCGAGCGCAACATCACCATCGCCGACCCGAACGGCGCCTCGGTGCTGCTCGGCCAGCTGATGGACCCCGACGCCGAAGCGCAGACGATGCGCGAGGACGCCATCGAGACGCCGGACGACCGCACCGTGGTCTTCCACCTGAACTCGCCGGACACGACGTTCCTCAAGCTGCTGTCGACCGCGGTCACCTCCATCGTCGACGAGGAGACCTTCCCTGCCGACTCGCTGCTCGACGACGCCGACGTCGTCGGCTCCGGCCCCTACACCCTGAGCCAGTACAAGGCCGGCGAGCAGGCGGTCCTCGAGGCAAACGAGAGCTACGACGGTGAGCGCACGCCGCAGGCCGCCCAGGTGTTCGTGCAGTACTTCAGCGACTCCACGCCGCTGAAGGAGGCCATCGACACCGGCCAGATCGACATCGCCTGGCGGACCCTCAGCCCGACCGACCTCACCGACCTCCAGGAGAACGGCGAGGCCGAGGTCATCGAGGGCGAGGGCGCGGAGTTCCGCTACTGGGTCTTCCAGCTCGGGACGCCGACCGGCAAGGAGCTCGCGGTCCGCCAGGCCGTGGCCCAGCTCATCGACCGCGACACGATCGCGCAGGACGCCTACGACGGCACCGTCTCGCCGGCGTACTCCATCGTCCCGCCGGGCTTCACCGGCCAGAAGGACTCCTTCTCCGAGATGTACGGCGACGCGCCGGACGTCGACGCGGCGACGAAGACCCTCGCCGACGCCGGTGTGAAGACTCCGGTCGACATCACGCTCGGCTACACCCCGACCCACTACGGCCCCAACGCGGTCGACGAGGCGACGGAGCTGTCCGAGCAGCTGAAGGCGAGCGGGCTGTTCAACCCGAAGATCGAGCAGGCCGAGTGGGAGCAGTACCAGACCCTCTACAAGGAGAACGCCTACGACCTGTTCCAGCTCGGCTGGTACCCCGACATCCTGGACGCCGACAACTACCTGACCCCGTTCATCCGGGACGGCGGCTTCTACCAGAACAACTACTCCAGCGACGAGGTCAACGAGCTGCTGACCCAGGAGCTGGCCGAGACCGACGCCGACGCGCGGGCCGAGATCATCGGCCAGCTGCAGGACATCGTGGCGCGGGACGTGCCGCTCGTCCCGTCGTGGTTCGGCAAGAACATCGCCGTCGCGGGACCGGGGATGAGCGGCGTCGAGGAGACCCTCGACCCGACGTACATCTTCCGGCTCTGGGCGATCAGCAAGGGCTGACCCGCTCGGCGGGGCACCCCGCCGCACCGTCAACCCCAGGAGGGTCCGGGGCTCCGGCCCCGGGCCCTCTACCCACGTCACGCGCCCGCATCGGGCGCGTGAACCAGGGAAAGGAACCGCATGGCCTCCGCCGCACAGGGCTCGCTGCCGCGGTACGTCGTGCAGCGGCTGCTGCTGATGATCCCGATGATCTGGGTCGTCGTCACCGTGGTCTTCCTGCTGCTGCGCGTCGCTCCCGGCGACCCGGTCAGCGCCTCGGTGGGCGGCCGGCTCAGCGAGGAGGAGCTCGACCGGCGCCGCGAGGCGCTCGGCATCGACCGGCCGCTGTGGCAGCAGTACCTCGAGTACCTCGGCGACGTCGCCCGCTTCCGGTTCGGTGAATCCCTCTCCGACAACCGGCCGATCACCTCGATCATCATCGACAACGGTGGGGCCACGCTGACCCTGACCCTCGGCGCCTTCCTGGTGGCGCTCGTCATCGGCATCCCGCTCGGGCTGGTCGCCGGCCGACGCCGCGACTCGGCGGCCGACGTGGGGATCCGGCTCTTCGGGATCACCAGCTACGCGGTGCCCGTCTTCGTCACCGGTCTGGTGCTCGTGCTCCTCGCCGGTGGCACGGGGTGGCCGACGTACGACATCGCCTCGCCGATCACGAAGTTCCAGGTCGAGCCGGTCACCCACATCCTGCTGGTGGACGCGTTGATCGCCGGCGACATGGGTGCCGTCGGTGACGTGCTCCAGCACCACGTCCTACCCTGCCTGACGCTGGGGCTGTTGCTCTGCGGCGTCTTCATCCGGCTGGTGCGGGTCAACCTGCTGATGACGATGAAGGGCGACTACGTCGAGGCGGCCCGTGCCCGCGGCATCCCGGAGCGCTACGTGGTCCGGCGCCACGCCTTCCGCAACGCGCTGGTCCCGCTGATCACGGTGCTCGGCCTGCAGGTCGCGCTCACCCTGGCCGGGGCGATCCTGACCGAGCGGACCTTCAACTGGCCGGGGCTCGGCACCCAGCTCGTCGACTACCTCAATGCCCGTGACTATCCCGCGGTGCAGGGGCTGGTCACCTTCTTCGCGGTGATCGTCGTGGTCACCAGCCTGATCGTCGACATCGTCAACGCGCTCGTCGACCCGAGGGTGAGGTACTGATGCTCTCCCGGCTCCTCGGACCCATCCGCTCCACGACCGGCACTGCTCGGTGGCTGCTGGTCGCGGGCGTGGCGATCACCGGCGTCTTCGTGCTGATGGCGCTGCTCGCGCCGTGGATCACCCCGACCGACTTCGCGCAGCGCAGCGTCGACGGCGTCAAGCTCCCGAAGCTAGCCTCGCCGTCCGGCGAGCACTGGTTCGGCACCAACGACCAGTTCTACGACATCTTCTCGCGCGTCGTCTGGGGCGCCCGGACGGCGCTCACGGTGATCGTGCTGTCGGTGCTCTTCTCGCTGGTCATCGGCGTCGTGCTCGGCCTGGTGTCCGGCTACGTCGGCGGGTGGACCGACCGGCTGCTGGTCTTCCTCACCGACGCCCTCTACGCGTTCCCCAGCCTGCTGCTGGCGATCGTCTTCTCGTTCGTGCTCAGCAACGCGCTGGGTGGTGGCGTCGTCGCCGCCGCGCTGTCGCTCACCGTGGTCTACATCCCGCAGTACTTCCGGGTGGTCCGCAACACCACGGTCTCCGCGCGCGAGGCGACGTACGTCGAGGCGGCGCGGGCGATCGGCGCGAAGGACACCACGATCATGAGCCGCTACCTGTTCGGCAACGTCGTGCAGTCCGTCCCGGTCATCGGCACCCTGAACGCCGCCGACGCGCTCGCGACGCTGGCGGGGCTCGGGTTCCTGGGCTTCGGCATCCAGCCCAACGAGGCCGCCGAGTGGGGCTACGACATCGAGCGGGCGCTCGACGACGCCCAGGCCGGCGTGTGGTGGCCGGCGATCTTCCCCGGCGCGGCGATCGCGTTGCTGGTCATCGGGCTGACGCTGATCGGCGAGGGGCTCAACGAGACGGTCAACCCGGCGCTGCGGCGGCGCAGGCTCCAGGAGGTCGTCATGCCGGCCCGGGGGCTCGCCACCAGCGGCGTGGCCGCCGCGGGGACGGCCGACGGAACGGAGGGGGAGCGGTGAGCGTGCCCACGACAGCCAGCAGCGGACCGGTGGTCCGCGCCGAGGACGTCCGCGTCTGGTACGGCACCGAGCGCGGCCCGGTCCGCGCCGTCGACGGTGTCACGTTCGACCTGCGCCCGGGGGAGATCCTCGGGCTGGTGGGGGAGTCCGGCTGCGGCAAGTCGACGCTGGGTCGCGGGCTGCTCGGGCTGCTGCCCGACGGCGCGAAGATGGACGGCGCCCTGGAGTTCCGCGGCGAGAACCTGCTGACGCTCTCCAAGCGCGAGCTCGCCGAGCGGCGCGGGGTCGACCTCGGCATGATCTTCCAGGAGCCGCTGACCCGGCTGAACCCGCTGATGCGGATCAGCGAGCACTTCCGGGAGACGCTGCGGACCCACGAGCCGGGGCTCTCCAAGGCGGAGATGGACCGGCGCGCCCTCGACGTGCTGCGTCGGATGGGCATCCCGCCGACCCGCTACCGCTCGTACCCGCACGAGTTCTCCGGCGGGATGCGGCAGCGGCTGATGATCGCCCTCGCGCTGGTGCTCCGCCCGGCGTTCGTGGTCGCCGACGAGCCGACCACGGCCCTCGACGTGCTCGTCGAGGCGCAGATCATCCGGATCCTCCACGACCTCCGCCGCGAGTTCGAGACCTCGTTGCTGCTGATCACCCACAACCTCGGCATCGTCGCGGAGGCCTGCGACCGGGTCGCCGTGATGTACGCCGGAGAGATCGTGGAAATCGGCGACGCTCGCCAGGTCTTCAGCGACCCGCAGCACCCGTACACCCGCGAGCTGCTCCGGTCGACGATCTCGCTGTCCACCACCGGGCTGCACTACATCCCCGGGGCGCCGCCGGACCTCGTCGAGCCGCCACCGGCCTGCAAGTTCCACCCCCGGTGCCCGGACGCGATGCAGGTCTGCGCTACCCGGTGGCCGGCGCCCGTACAGCTTCCCGCCGGCTCGCGGGCGCAGTGCTGGGCCGCGGAGGAGCGCAACCGGCTGATCCGCCTGACCGAGGACGAGCGCCGCCCGCTCGAGCGAAGGGAGCTGTCCGTTGCCGACGAAGCCTGAGGCCACGGCGACCGCCGTCGCCAGCGACTCGCTCTTCGACGTCGAGGAGCTCGAGGTCCACTACGACCTGCGAGGTGGCTCGCTCGCCCGGCTGTTCGGCCGGGACACCGGCGTCGTCCGCGCCGTCGACGGGGTCTCCTTCCAGCTGCGCCGGGGCGAGGTCCTCGGGCTGGTGGGGGAGTCCGGCAGCGGCAAGACCACGCTGGGCCGTGCCCTCCTCGGACTCGTCCGGCCGACCTCCGGCGCCGTGCGCTACCACGCGGGGCAGGGGCCGGTCGACATCGCGACCTCCTCGAACCGTGAGCTTCGCGGGCTCCGACGCGAGCTCCAGATGGTCTTCCAGGACCCGAACGCCGCGCTGAACCCGTCGATGGACATCGAGACCGCGGTCGGCCACCCGCTGAAGATCCACGGGATCGCCAAGGGCGCGGAGCTGCGCCACCGGGTCGCCGACGCACTGGAGCGGGTCGGGCTGGCACCCGCCGAGAGGTACATGTCGAAGTACCCCTCCGACCTCTCCGGCGGCCAGAAGCAGCGCGCGGTGCTGGCGCGCGCGGTGATCCTCGGCCCCGAGCTGCTCGTCGCCGACGAGCCGATCTCGATGCTCGACATGAGCGTGCGGGCGAAGATCCTCGAGCTGATGCTCGGGCTCAAGGCAGACCTGGGGCTCACCTACGTCTACATCACCCACGACCTGGCGAGCGCGAAGTTCTTCTGCGACCGGGTCGCGATCATGTACCTCGGCCGGATCGTCGAGATCGGCCCGACCGACGAGATCTTCGCCTCGCCGAAGCACCCGTACACCAAGGCGCTGCTGGCCGCGATCCCCGAGCCCGACCCCGAGCGGATGGTGCCGCGCGACCTCCCGCGCGGCGAGATTCCGGACGCGGCGAAGCCGCCGATGGGGTGCCACTTCCACCCCCGTTGCCCGGAGGCCGTGGCGCAGTGCGGATGGGAGTCGCGCGACCTGCGCGTGCTGCTCGAGGAGCACTGGACGCGGCGCGACCCGGCGGCGTACGAGCGGGAAGGAGACCTGGTCGGCTCCCTCGACAAGCTCGACACCCCCGCGAAGGAGGCCACCCTCGGCACCGGGTCGTCCGCGGCCGAGGTGCACCAGCTGCTCGACCGGATCCGCGGCGAGGATCCGTCGGAACCGTTGTGGTCCGGCGTCGAGGAGGTCGTGGAAGGTCCGGACGGCGTCAGCGTGCGGTTCAAGGCAGGGGTCGACCCGGCTCTGCGGCAGTCGGACGGGGTCGAGGTGGCCTGCATCCACCACCCGGTGTCGGTGACGCTCGAGCCGGCACGCGGCGACGGCTGACTCGGCAGGTTCGCGTCGGCCACCGTCGTGCCGGGTTTGCCCCGGGGGTGCCCGGATACGGATGGGAAGGACGCACCCGCGACCGAGGAGTGACCGTGAGACTGCCGCACCGCCGCCCACTCGCCCTGGCCCTTGCCGCCGGGTTGCTGACCGCACCGCTCACCGCCTGCGGCGGAGACGTGGAGGGCGAGAGCGGGAGCGACGGCGACCAGACGCCGACCGCGCCGCCCACCGCCGACGACGGTGAGGGCGACGGCCAGACCGGGGAGCAGGACGACCCCTGATCCGCCTCAGGCGGTGTCCTCCGGCGCCAGCACCGGATCCGCGACCGCCTCGCGGGTGACCACCGGCAGCGGCGGCGGCGTCCCGCCGAACTCCGGGCACAGCGCCTGGTGGGAGCACCAGCCGCAGAGCGCCGTCCGGTTCGGTCGCCAGTCACCGGTCTCGGCGGCCCGGGTGATCGCCTTCCAGATCGCCTCGAGCTTCCGCTCCACCGCCCGCAGGTCCCGCTCCTCCGGCACGTAGCGGAGCACCTCGCTGTTGCCGAGGTACATCAGCTGCAGCAGGTCCGGGACCGTGCCGCGCAGCCGCCAGAGGACCAACGCGTAGAACTTCATCTGGAACAGCGCCTTGGCCTCGAAGAACGGGCTGGGCGACTTGCCGGATTTATAGTCCACCACCCTGACCTGGCCGGTCGGGGCGACGTCGAGCCGGTCGACGAACCCCCGCAGGAGCAGCTTGCTGTCCAGCAGCGTCTCGACGTACATCTCCCGCTCCGCGGGCTCGAGCCGGCGCGGGTCTTCGAGGGTGAAGTAGCGCTCCAGCGTCTCCCGGCAGGAGACCAGCCAGGGGCCGAGCTCGGCGTCGTCGGCGAACAGCGCCTCGAGCGACGGGTCCTCGGCGAGCAGCGCCTGCCACGCCGGCTCCAGCATCGCGGCGGCGCGGTCCGGGGTGCGGTCGGGGGCCGGCAGGTCGAAGAGGTCCTCGAGGACCTTGTGCACGACGGTCCCGCGGACCGCCTCGGGGGACGGCTCCTCGGGGAGCCGGTCGATCGTGCGGAACCGGTAGAGCAGCGGGCAGGACATGAAGTCGCCGGCGCGGCTGGGGGAGAGCGACCCGACCACGTCGACGCCGTCGACCACCCGGGCCCCGTCGGGCCTGCGTCCACCGGCCCGGACCTGCTCCACCACCACCTGCGCCATGCGGGTCAATCTAGGGGCGGCCGCCGACAGAACCGCGGTGCGGCACGGCGGGAGGGGCCGACTGCCGCTCGGATACCTTGGAGCCGTGGCGCACAGGACCGGGCTCGGAGCCCCTGCGGAGCACCGTGACCCCGGGACCCTCCGGATCGGGTCGATCGGCGGGGTCGACGTGCTCGTTCGCACCTCCTGGCTGCTCGTCGCGGCGCTGATCTCCTACGTGGTCGCCCCGCGGATCGAGGCCGAGGCGCCCGGGCTCGGCGCGCTGACGTACGTCGCCGGCCTGGCGTTCGCCGTCCTGCTGACGCTCAGCCTGCTGCTCCACGAGGTCTCCCACGCCCTGGTCGCCAAGCGCTACGGCATCCCGGTCCGCTCGATCACCCTGCACTTCATCGGCGGGGTCACCGCGGTCGACGGGGAGCCGGCGACGCCGAAGCAGGAGTTCTGGATCTCGTTCGTCGGCCCGGTCACCTCGCTCGGGATCGGCGGGGCCGCCCTGGCGCTCTACCCGATCACCCCCGACGGGCTGCTGAAGTTCGTGGTCGTCGGGCTCGCCGGGGCGAACCTCGTCGTCGGCGTCCTCAACCTGGTCCCCGGGATGCCGTTGGACGGCGGGCGGGTCCTGCGGTCGGTGGTGTGGAAGGTGACCGGCAGCCCCCACCGCGGCACCACCGTCTCGGGGTGGGCCGGCCGGGTCGTCGCCGTCCTCGCGCTGCTGGTCCCGGTGCTCCTCGTCGAGCTCGGCTACGAGGTGACCGTCCTCGACTACGTGATCGCCGGGATCTTCGGGTGGTTCCTCTGGTCGGCCGCCACCGCGGCGATCCAGTCGGGGCGGATCCGTGCCCGGCTCCCCGCCCTCCGGGCCCGTGAGCTGGCCCGCCGGGTGGTGGCCGCCGAGCCGGAGCTGCCGCTGTCCGAGGCCCACCGCCGGGCCACCGCCGCGCAGGCCGGCTCGATCATGACCCTCGACCACGCCGGTCGCCCCGCGGGGCTCGTCAACGAGGCTGCGCTCGCTGCCACACCCGAGGAGCGGCGCCCCTGGGTGCCGGTCAGCGCGGTCGCACGCACCCTCGAGGCGGGGCTGACGCTGCCGGCCGACATCTCCGGCGAGGAGCTGCTGCGGGCGATGCAGCGGACCCCCGCGACGGAGTACCTCCTCGTCGAGCCCGACGGCTCGGTCTTCGGCGTCCTCAGCACCGCCGACGTCGACCGGGCGTTCGCGGCGGCCACCGACTGAGCGGTGGCCGCGGCTTCCTAGACTGCCCGGCATGTCCGAGCAGACCCCTGCCCCCGTCCCGTCCACCCGGGACGACGACGTCGCACCCCAGGCATGGTCCGGAGTGCACCGGGGTCCGCTCCGGGAAGGTGAGTGGGTCCGGCTCACGGACGGCAAGGGGCGCCGGCACAACTTCCCGCTCGAGGCCGGCAAGAGGTTCTTCAGCAACAAGGGGCACCTCGACCACGACGAGCTGATCGGGCGCGAGGAGGGGTTCACCGTCACCTCGTCGAAGGGCGGCGAGTACCTGGTCTTCCGCCCGCTGCTCAACGAGTTCGTGGTCTCGATGCCGCGTGGCGCGGCGGTCGTCTACCCCAAGGACGCCGCCCAGATCGTGGCGATGGCCGACATCTTCCCCGGGGCCCGGGTCGTCGAGGCTGGGGTCGGCTCCGGCGCCCTGACCTGCTCGCTGCTCCGTGCGGTCGGGCCCACCGGCCGCGTCTCGTCGTACGAACGGCGCGAGGAGTTCGCCGACGTCGCCCGCCGCAACGTCACCCAGTTCTTCGGCGCGGCCCACCCGGCCTGGTCGCTCACCGTCGGCGACCTGGCCGAGGCGCTCCCCGGCAACGACGAGGACCGCCGCGTCGACCGGGTCGTGCTCGACATGCTCGCGCCGTGGGAGTGCGTCGACGTGGTCGCGGACGCGCTCGCGCCCGGCGGGATGGTGTGCGCCTACGTCGCCACCACCACCCAGCTCAGCCGCACGGTGGAGACGCTGCGCGCCCACGGCGGCTTCACCGAGCCCCAACCGTGGGAGACCCTGGTCCGCGACTGGCACGTCGAGGGGCTCGCGGTGCGCCCCAGCCACAGGATGAACGGCCACACCGGGTTCCTCGTGACCGCGCGCCGGATGGCGCCCGGCGCCCGCCCGCCGCGGAAGACACGCCGACCGGCTCCGGGCGCGTACGGCGTCGACTACGTCGGCCCGCGTCCCGACGACCTCCCGCCCCAGGTGGAGCAGGAGCCCTACCAGGACTGAGATGTGCCTGGGCCCCCGGTGCGTCCCACCTGTCGGATGCAAGGTCACGAGTCGGCGACACGAGGTGCGTCCACCTGTTCACACCTTTCTCCGTCCGAGTAGGTTGATATCTCGATACCCCCCTTGGTTGGAGGTGAGCCGCATGCCACTGTCCGCTAGCAGCTCCGGTGGGTCCGGCCGGACTCCGGAGGACCTGCAGGAGCAGGTCGCGTTCCTGGAGCACGAGGTGGACGAGCTCCGCCGCCGTCTCCTGGACACCCCGGGTTCCGCCCGCCACCTCGAGCAACGGCTCTCCGACACCCAGCGCTCGCTCGCCGCGGTGACCGCGCAGAACGAACGCCTCGCCCAGACCCTGCGCGAGGCGCGCGACCAGATCCTCACGCTGAAGGAAGAGGTAGACCGGCTGGCCCAGCCGCCGTCCGGGTTCGGCGTCTTCCTGCAGCGCAACGAGGACGACTCGATCGACGTGTTCACCGGCGGCCGGAAGCTCCGGGTGCAGGTCAGCCCGTCCGTCGACCTCAACTCGCTCCGCAAGGGGCAGGAGGTCATGCTCAACGAGGCGCTCAACGTCGTCGCCGCGCTCGCCTTCGAGACCGTCGGCGAGGTCGTGATGATGAAGGAGCTGCTCGAGGACGGGGAGCGCGCGCTCTGCATCGCCAACGCCGACGAGGAGCGGGTGGTCCGGCTCGCCGACACCCTCAAGGACCAGCCGCTCCGCGCGGGGGACAGCCTGCTGTTCGACAGCCGGTCCGGCTACGTCTACGAGCGGATCCCGAAGTCCGAGGTCGAGGAGCTGGTCCTCGAGGAGGTCCCGGACATCGCCTACGAGTCGATCGGTGGTCTCAAGGGGCAGATCGACCAGATCCGCGACGCCGTCGAGCTGCCGTACCTCTACCCGGACATGTTCCAGGAGCACGAGCTCAAGCCGCCGAAGGGCGTGCTGCTGTACGGCCCGCCCGGCTGCGGCAAGACGCTGATCGCCAAGGCGGTCGCGAACTCGCTGGCGAAGAAGGTCGCGGCGAAGACGGGCCAGGAGGGGAAGTCCTACTTCCTCAACATCAAGGGCCCCGAGCTGCTGAACAAGTACGTCGGCGAGACCGAGCGCCACATCCGCCTGGTGTTCCAACGGGCGCGCGAGAAGGCCAGCGACGGCTGCCCGGTGATCGTGTTCTTCGACGAGATGGACTCCTTGTTCCGCACCCGCGGCTCCGGGGTCTCCTCCGACGTGGAGAACACCATCGTCCCGCAGCTGCTCAGCGAGATCGACGGCGTCGAGACGCTGGAGAACGTCCTGGTCATCGGTGCCTCGAACCGCGAGGACATGATCGACCCGGCGATCCTGCGCCCCGGCCGGCTCGACGTGAAGATCAAGATCGAGCGGCCGGACGCCGAGTCCGCGCGGGACATCTTCAGCAAGTACCTCACCGCGAACCTCCCGCTCCACGCCGACGACCTCGCGGAGTTCGGCGGCGACAAGGAGGCCTGCGTCGCCGGGATGATCCAGCGCACGGTCGAGCGGATGTACACCGAGTCCGAAGAGAACCGGTTCCTCGAGGTCACCTACGCCAACGGCGACAAGGAGGTCCTGTACTTCAAGGACTTCAACTCGGGCGCGATGATCCAGAACATCGTCGACCGGGCCAAGAAGATGGCGATCAAGGACCTCCTCGAGCACCAGCAGAAGGGGATCCGGGTCCAGCACCTCCTCCAGGCCTGCGTGGACGAGTTCAAGGAGAACGAGGACCTGCCGAACACCACCAACCCCGACGACTGGGCCCGCATCTCCGGCAAGAAGGGGGAGCGGATCGTCTTCATCCGCACGCTCATCACCGGCAAGCAGGGCACCGAGCCGGGGCGGTCGATCGACACGGTCTCCAACACCGGGCAGTACCTCTAGGTCCTCGCTCCCGACGCACGGACGGCTCCTCGCACCGGAGCACCGTCCGTGCGTCAGGGGCAGGCGCGTCAGTGGCGGCTCAGCCACGCCAGCCGCAGGGCGCGCTTCGTGTCGCCGAGCCCGTCGTACCAGACCCGGACCTCGGTGCGGCAGCGCACCCGCTGGAGGCGGCGGTCGTACTCGTCGCACTCGGCCCGCGCCTCGGAGTCCGTGGGCGGGGAGATCGAGCTCCCGTCGAAGTGGAAGACGGTGAAGCCGTCGAGCTTGTTGCCCTCGATCCGGGTGATCGTGTCCGGCGGCGGTGTCCAGAACGGTCTCGCCGCATCGGCAGGGGAGAGCGTCGCCGCGGTGAGGATGCCGGCCGCGGAGGACAGGGCGAGGAGGAGGGCGGCGCTCGCGCCGCGCTTGAGGATCGTCATGCGCCGGAACGTACGGGCGGCTTCGGCCACCGGCACCGGCTCGAGGCCGGACTGTGCAGGGAGCGGCGGGACCGCCGCCTGGGGAGACCGGACGGTCAGACGGGGTCGGTGACGTCGGCGACCGTCGCGCCGAGGGCGGCGACCAGCTCGCCGGCGTCGACGGTCAGCGCCACGCCGTGCGCCCCGCCGCCGACCGAGATGCGGCCCTCGAGCCTCGCGTCGGCGACCACCGGCCAGGGGTGGCTGCTGCCCAGCGGGGTGATCGTGCCGCGCTCGTAGCCGGTCACCGACAGCGCCACGTCCGCGCTCGGCATCGACATCCGGTTGACGCCGAGCAGCGCGCGGAGCTTCGGCCAGGAGATCTCGCGGTCGCCCGGGACGAGCACGAACCGGTAGTCGTCGTCGGAGAGCCGGACCACCAGCGTCTTCACCACCTGGCGCGGGTCGACGCCGCGGACGGCCGCGGCCTCCTCGAGCGAGCGCACCCTGCCGTGCCGGGTGACCTCGAAGGCCAGCCCCAGCTCCGTCGCCGCCGCGACCGCGGTCTCCTCAGCCACCGTGCACCGCCTTCCCGCGGTAGAGGTGGGCCATCGGCCGGGTGAACGCCGGGCCCGGGAGGTAGCCGGTGTGCAGGTCGCGCACCTCGAGCCCGGCCTCGCCGAGCAGCTCGGAGGGGTCCCGCGTCAGGTGGCACCCGCCGGCGACCCGGCGCTGCACCGGCTCCAGCCGCCGCTGCCAGGCGCGGACCCGGGGCGACGGCGCACGCCCGTGCTCGAGGAAGTGCACCTCGCCGCCCGTCCGGAGCACGCGGCGCAGCTCACCGAGCGCCGTCCGGACGTCCGCGACCGTGCAGAGCGTGAAGGTCACGAGCACGTGGTCCACCGACGCGTCGGGCTCCGCGAGCCGCTCGCCGGCGAGCCCCGACCTCACCACAGGCACCCCGCGGGCCTCGATCCGGGGCCGGGCCATCCGCCACGCACGGTCGTTCGGCTCGACGGCGGCCACCTCGCGGACCGTCGTCGGGTAGTGGGCGCAGTTCAGCCCGGAGCCGAAGCCGAGCTCGAGGACCCGGCCGGACAGCCCCGCGCAGGCGGCCGCGCGGTGGTCGGCCAGCTCCGGGATCCCGCAGGTCCGCTCGACCAGGTGCGGGACGACCCGCCGCTCCCACCAGCCCATCAGCGGAGCACCCCGGCGTAGTCGCCGACACCGTCGCGGGCCAGCCGCTCCAGCAGCGCGCGGGTGTCCGGGACGAACGGCCAGGACGGGTCGGCGAGCCGCGCGCCCAGCTCGTCGAGCGTCATCCAGCCACCCCAGACGACCTCGCCGTCGGCATGGGCCACCGGACCGTCGTACGTGACCTCGAAGGCGTGCGCCACGCAGCGGACCGTGTCGTCCTCGTAGCGGCCGACCCCGAGCGGACGCAGCGGCACGCCCGTGACGCCGAGCTCCTCCTCGAGCTCGCGCCGCGCCGAGCCCTCGGGCTCCTCGCCGGCTTGGCGGACCCCGCCGGCCGCCGCGTCGTACGCCGAGGGCTGCCAGTCCTTCTCCGCTGACCGCCGGTGCACGTAGATCCGGCCGTCCGGGTGGCGGACCAGCACGGCGGTGGAGGCGTGGCGGAGGTTCTCGGCCCGCATCCGGCTCCTCGGCGCGCTCCCGACGACCGCGCCGGCCTCGTCGACCAGCGCGACGTCCTCGTCCGGGGAGGCGGGAACGACGGCCACCACGCAGACGGTACTCGCCGCTCTCCGGGGCCGCCGGCAACGTAGGCTCGGGGCCATGAGCGTCCGGCGGATCATGGGCACGGAGACCGAGTACGGCATCTCGGTCCAGGGCCAGCCCACGGCGAACCCGATGGTGGCCTCCTCGCAGGTGGTCAACGCCTACGCCACCTCGACGCTGAAGGCACGGCGGGCCCGGTGGGACTTCGAGGAGGAGTCGCCCCTGCGCGACGCCCGCGGCTTCGACATGAGCCGCGAGGTCGCCGACCCCACCCAGCTCACCGACGAGGACCTCGGGCTGGCCAACGTCATCCTCACCAACGGCGCGCGGCTGTACGTCGACCACGCGCACCCGGAGTACTCCACCCCCGAGTGCACCAACCCCCGCGACGTCGTCAGGTGGGACAAGGCCGGCGAGCTCGTCATGCAGGACGCCTCGCGGTTCGCGGCGAACGTGCCGGGCAGCGCGCCGATCCTGCTCTACAAGAACAACACCGACAACAAGGGAGCGTCGTACGGCGCTCACGAGAACTACCTCATGCGCCGCTCGACGCCGTTCGTCGACATCGTGCGCCACCTGACGCCGTTCTTCGTCAGCCGCCAGGTGGTCGTCGGCGCCGGCCGCGTCGGGCGGGGACAGGACGGCCACGACCACGACTTCCAGGTCTCCCAGCGCGCCGACTTCTTCGAGGTCGAGGTGGGGCTGGAGACCACCCTCAAGCGGCCGATCATCAACACCCGCGACGAGCCGCACGCCGACCCGGAGAAGTACCGACGCCTCCACGTGATCATCGGCGACGCGAACCTGAGCGAGATCTCCACCTACCTCAAGGCGGGCACCACCTCGCTGGTGCTCGCGATGATCGAGGACGGCTTCATCAGCCGCGACCTCACCGTCGACCAGCCGGTGCGGGGGCTCCGGGCGGTCTCCCACGACCCCACGCTGCGCCACCTGCTCGAGCTCCGCGACGGCCGGAAGCTGACCGCGGTCCAGCTCCAGATGGAGTACCTCGACCTGGCCCGCAAGTTCGTCGAGGACCGCTACGGCGCCGACGCCGACGAGCAGACCCGCGACGTGCTGGCCCGCTGGGAGTCGGTGCTCACCCGGCTCGAGACCGACCCGATGCTCTGCGCGCGCGAGCTCGACTGGGTCGCCAAGCTCAAGCTGCTCAACCGCTACCGCGACCGCGACGGGCTCGACTGGTCCGACGCCAAGCTGCACCTCGTCGACCTGCAGTACTCCGACATCCGCCCCGGCCGCGGCCTCTACAACAAGCTGGTCGCGATGGGCCAGATGGACCGGCTGCTCACCGACGAGGAGATCCACGAGGCGGTGCACGTCCCGCCGGCCGACACCCGGGCGTACTTCCGTGGCCGCTGCCTCGAGCAGTACGCCGAGCAGATCGCCGCCGCCTCCTGGGACTCGGTGATCTTCGACCTGCCCGGCCGTGAGTCGCTGCAGCGAGTCCCCACCATCGACCCGATGCGGGGGAGCAAGGCGCACGTGGGGGAGCTCCTCGACCGCTGCACGACCGCCGAGGAGCTCTTCGAGGCGCTCACCCGCGGCTGACGCCCCTTCCGACCCCCTGTCCTCCGACCAGGCTCGTCGTGCCGGTGCGACCGGACCCCACGGGGACCGGCGGGCCGACCCCCCGGCCAGGTCCGCTCCTCTGCATGGCGGCGCACGACCCACGGTTTTCACGTCCCGTCGCCCGGGGCGGCGTACTTCGACGGCATCCCCACCGCGAGCCCGGCCCGACCGGGTCGTGGACCGGATGCGGTCGACACGGGCGAGGGCGCCGTACCTCCGCGGGCATCGGGGAAGCTCGACGCTGACCGCCCCGCCGTGGTCACGGCTGCTGGAGACGGCCGACGTCCTGCTCGCCCACCGCGACTGGCTGCGCGAGGACCGAGCGGCGTCCCGGTGATCTGCGAGATCGTCGGATCCCGCCCCACGACCGACGATCTCGCAGATCGGCGGTGCCCGAGGCGTCGGGGGCACGGCCGCGTGGGGCACGCGCTAGGTTTGCGGCAGGCGATCACGGGAGGCAAGCCATGGCGCAGGAGCAGAAGCAGCCCCGCAAGAGCACCGAGGACGAGGTCGAGGTCGAGGAGCTGCCGGAAGCCGACGTCGCGGAGCGCAAGGAGCAGCTCGACGAGGACATCGACGCGATCCTCGACGAGATCGACGACGTCCTCGAGAGCAACGCCGAGGACTTCGTGAAGTCGTTCATCCAGAAGGGTGGCCAGTGACCGGTTCTGCATGGGGCAACCGACTGCCGGAGGCGTTCCTGACCCCGGGCTCGTCGTCGTTCATGGACTTCCTCAGCCACCAGGCGCCTGAGCTGCTGCCGGGGCGCCGCGCGACGCCGACCGGCAACGCCGCCGACCTCGCGCCGCACGGCACGACGATCGTCGCGGCGACGTTCCCCGGTGGCGTGGTGATGGCCGGCGACCGGCGGGCGACCATGGGCAACGTCATCGCCCAGCGGGACATCGAGAAGGTGTTCCCCGCCGACGAGTACTCCTGCGTGGGCATCGCCGGCTCCGCAGGGCTCGCGGTCGAGATGGTGCGGCTGTTCCAGCTCGAGCTCGAGCACTACGAGAAGATCGAGGGCACCACGCTCTCGACCGACGGCAAGGCCAACCGGCTCGCCACGCTGATCCGCTCGAACCTCGGGATGGCGATGCAGGGGCTGGCGGTCGTGCCGCTCTTCGCCGGCTACGACCAGGCCGCCGGCCACGGCCGGATCTTCTCCTACGACGTCACCGGCGGCCGCTACGAGGAGACCGCGTTCCACTCGGTCGGCTCGGGCTCGCTGTTCGCCCGGGGCGCGCTGAAGAAGCTCTACCGCGACGACCTCGACGAGACCGGCTGCGTGACCGCGCTCGTCCAGGCGCTGTACGACGCCGCCGACGACGACTCGGCCACCGGCGGCCCCGACATGACGCGCCGGATCTTCCCGGTGGTCGCGGTGATCACCGACGACGGCTACCGCCGCCTGCCCGACGACGAGGTGGCCGGCATCGCCGACCAGGTCGTCGGCGCCCGGATGCAGCGTCCCGACGGTCCCGCCGCGTCGCTGACGTGACCGGCCCCCACCAGCACGACACAAGGAGCAGCCACCTGTGAGCATGCCGTTCTACGTCTCGCCCGAGCAGCTGATGAAGGACCGGGCGGACTTCGCGCGCAAGGGGATCGCGCGCGGGCGCAGCGTCGCGGTGCTGCAGTACGCCGACGGCATCCTGTTCGTCTCCGAGAACCCGTCGGCCGCGCTGCACAAGATCAGCGAGATCTACGACCGCATCGCCTTCGCCGCGGTGGGCCGCTACAACGAGTTCGAGAACCTCCGCATCGCCGGGGTCCGGCTCGCCGACATGCGGGGCTACTCCTACGACCGTCGCGACGTCACGGGCCGTGGGCTCGCGAACGCCTACGCCCAGACCCTCGGCGCGATCTTCTCCTCCGGCGGCGAGAAGCCCTACGAGGTGGAGCTGTTCGTCGGCGAGGTGGGCGACACCGCCGACGGCGACCAGATCTACCGGCTCACCTACGACGGCCAGGTGGCCGACGAGCAGGGGTTCGCCGCGATGGGCGGCTCGGCGGAGACGGTGACCAACCACATCAAGGAGCGGTACCGTCCCGGCGCCTCGCTCGAGGAGGCGCTCCGCTGGGCGGTCGAGGGGCTCGGCTCCACCGACGGCGGCCAGCCGCGGGAGATCCCGGTGACCTCTCTGGAGGTGGCGGTCCTCGACCGGACCCGAAGCCAGCAGCGCAAGTTCAAACGGCTCACCGACAGCCAGCTCGCCCGGCTGCTCGCCAAGGACGAGACGCCCGCGCCCGCGCCGGCAGCCACGGACGACACCCCGGTCGCACCACCCCGGGACCCGAGCGACCCGCTGGCCTGATGGCCGGCAGGGTGCACGCCTGGCGCCAGGTCGGCGAGGACCGGGTCCTCCACGACGGCCACCTCCGGGTGGTGGGCCGCACGTTCGAGATGCCCGACGGCCGCACGGCCGAGTGGGAGCTGCTCGGCCCGATCGAGAGCGTCGGGGTCCTGGCGCTGACCGACGACGGCTCGGTGGTCGCCGTCCACGAGTACCGCCCCGGCCCCGGCCGCGTCGTCCTCAACCTGCCGAGCGGGATGGTCGACCCCGGCGAGAGCCCGGCCGATGCCGCGGCCCGCGAGCTGACCGAGGAGACCGGCTGGGTCGCCGGGGGTGTCGAGGTGGTCGCCTCGTTCGCCGCCATGGCGCACGGGCTCTGGACCAAGCACGCCGTCGTCGCCCGCGGCTGCACCCCGACGGGCGAGCAGGCACTGGACGAGCTCGAACACATCGAGCCGGTGCTGCTCTCCGTCGACGACCTCCGCCGCGCGGCCCGGGCAGGGGAGATGGTCGGCACCGACCTGGTCTACCTCGCGCTCGACCACGCCGGGCTGCTCTGACCGTCGCCTACGGTGGCCGGATGAGGGGCTGGCGCGCCGTGCCGGCCGCGGTCGTCGGCTGCGGCCTCGTCCTCGCCGCCTGCACGACCGACGACGAGCCCACCACGGCTCGGGCGCCGACGGCCGGCGCGACCCCGTCCCCGAGCAGCACGCCCACGATCCCCGCTCCGGAGAAGGAGCAGCCCGTCGTGCTCGTCGTGCACGCCACCGACGACCGCACCTCGCTCAGCAGCCGGGCCGCCCGCGCCGCGCTCCGCGGTCGGCTCTCCTCGCTCCACACCTTGGCGGCCCCCGGCATGCCGGTGGGCCCCGACGTGCCGGTCAGCCCCGCGCGCACGGTCCTGCGCCGGGTGGAGCAGCGACCGGGCACCCTCGGGATCGTGCCGGCGACCGCCGTACGCCCGACCGTGAAACGGCTCCTCGTCGGCGGGATCGACCCGCTCCGCGACCCCGACGGCTACCCGCTCAGGGCGGAGGGGCCCGAGCCGCCGGACGCCACCACGCTGACCGTCGTCGGCGACGTGATGCTGACCAGGGGCGTGACCGACCCGCAGGGTGCGCTCGCCCCGCTGGCCGGCCGGCTGCGCCGCGCGGACGTGACGGTCGGCAACCTGGAGAGCACCCTGTCCACGGCAGGGGAGCCGCAGCAGGGCGGGGACTCGTTCGGCGGCAGCCCCGCGCTGATCGGCCCGCTGCGCCGCGCCGGGTTCGACGCCCTGTCGCTGGCGAACAACCACACCGGCGACTTCGAGGAGCAGGCGCTGCTGGAGACCGTGCGGCTCCTCCGTCGGGCCGGGCTGCGCCCCTTCGGCGCCGGCGACGACCTGCTCACCGCGCGCCGCCCCGCGGTCGTCGAGGTGGACGGCACGCGGTTCGGGTTCGTCGGGTTCAACGCGATCGGGGAGACCCCGATGGCTGCGACCGGTGTCCCGGGGGCCTTCGGCCTGCGGATGCCCCCGCGGACCGGCCCGCTGAACCGGGCGGACCTGAGGTTCGTCGAGGACCATGTCCGCGCCCTCGACCGCCGCGTCGACGTGCTGGTGGTGCTGCCGCACTGGGGGACGCAGTACACCCACCGTCCCGAGCCCGTGCAGCGGCTCGTCGCCCGGCGGCTCGTCGAGGCGGGTGCGGACCTCGTCGTCGGCGGCCACCCCCACTGGGTCCAGGGGCTCGACGTCCACCGTGGCACCGTCGTCGCCCACTCGCTCGGCAACTTCGTCTTCGACATGGACTTCATGGTCGAGACCCAGCAGGGGGTCGTGCTGGAGGCGACGTACTGGGGCGACGAGCTCAAGGCGGTCGACCTCGTGCCCTACCGGATGGACGCCTCGTTCGCCCCTCGACCGGCGTCCCCGGAGGAGGGACGGGAGATCCTGGCCGACGTCTGGTCGACCTCCACCGGCCCGTTCAGCGCGGGGTGAGCCAGGCGAGGACGGTGCGCGCGGCACGTTCGAGCTGGCGGCGGTCGACGACGGAGGGCACGTCTCCGGGCGAGTGGTAGCCGGCGTACGACGTGCTCCCGAGCCGCGCCCCGGGCAGCCCGGCCCGGACGAAGGACCAGTGGTCGCTCGCCCGGTTCCCGGTGCAGGGGACGGTCTCGACGCCGGCCCGGTCGGCGGCGTCGAGGAGCGCCGCACGCAGCGCATCCGCCGGCCCGGCGCTGCAGACCGGCAGCACGGAGCCGACACCGACCCGGTCGAGCGCGACCATCCCGCGCACGGCCTCACGCTCCGCTCCGGACAGCGAGGCGACGTAGTGGCGCGAGCCGTAGTGGTGGTCGTCGTCGGTCGGCCCCCGCGGCTCCTCGGCGCCGAAGGCCACCAGCACCACCGGAAGCCGGGTGCGCCGGGCGGCCACCGCCTCCGCGACGGCGAGCAGCACGCCAACTCCCGACGCGTTGTCCTCGGCGCCCGGCGCCTGCGGGACGGTGTCGAGGTGGGCACCGACCACGAGGTGCGGCTCGTCGAGCCGGGTTCCTGGGAGGGTGGCCACCACGTTGAGCGAGCGGCCGGCCCGGACCGGGACGCCCCACGAGACACCTCCGGGGGCGTCGAACCGCTGCTTGTGCACGGCGTACCCCCACCCCTCCAGCTCCGCGGCGACCAGCTCCGCGGCACGGCGGAACTCCGGGCTCGTGCCGTGGCGCGGCCCGATGCCCCGGGCGAGCCGGAGGACGGTCGACCAGGCCGTGCCGACCCTGGCGTCGTCCGGGGAGAGCCGGTCGGGACGCACGACGGGCGGCGTCTCGACGCCCCGAGGGGAGGTGGAGGGCGTGGGCTCGCCCGGCGCCGTCCGCGCCGGCTCGGTCCGCTCCGGCTCGCCATCACCGCCGCCCGTGCAACCGGCCAGTGCACCGCCAGCGAGGAGGACGGAGACGACGGCTGCGGGAAGGCGCACGCCCCCATCCTGCCGCGCGGGAACGGCCACGCCGCCCGCCATGGGCATAGGCTGGCGACGTGGACCGCAGGATCTTCGGGATCGAGAACGAGTACGGCGTCACGTGCACGTTCAAGGGCCAGCGGCGCCTGTCGCCGGACGAGGTGGCGCGCTACCTGTTCCGCAAGGTGGTGTCCTGGGGCCGCAGCAGCAACGTCTTCCTCCGCAACGGGGCCCGGCTCTACCTCGACGTGGGGAGCCACCCGGAGTACGCCACCCCCGAGTGCGACGACATCGTCGACCTCGTCACCCACGACAAGGCGGGGGAGCGGGTCCTCGAGGGGCTGCTCGTCGACGCCGAGCGGCGGCTCCGCGACGAGGGGATCGACGGCGACGTCTACCTGTTCAAGAACAACACCGACTCCGCCGGCAACTCCTACGGCTGCCACGAGAACTACCTGGTCGGCCGGCACGGCGAGTTCGCCAAGCTCGCCGACGTGCTGATCCCGTTCCTGGTCACGCGCCAGGTGATCTGCGGGGCCGGCAAGGTCATCCAGACCCCGCGCGGGGCGATGTACTCCATCTCCCAGCGCGCCGAGCACATCTGGGAGGGCGTCAGCAGCGCCACCACCCGGAGCCGGCCGATCATCAACACCCGCGACGAGCCGCACGCCGACGCTGAGCGCTACCGCCGGCTCCATGTCATCGTCGGCGACTCGAACATGTCGGAGACCACCACGCTGCTCAAGGTCGCCTCCTGCGACCTGGTGCTCCGGATGATCGAGGAGGGCGTGGTGATGCGCGACCTCACGATGGAGAACCCGATCCGCGCTATCCGTGAGATCTCCCACGACATGACCGGCCGCCGCAAGGTCCGGCTCGCCAACGGCCGCGAGGCGAGCGCGCTGGAGATCCAGTCGGACTACCTCCAGCGGGCGCGCGACTTCGTCGACCGCCGCGAGCTGCACACCCCCGTCGTCGACCAGGCGCTCGACCTCTGGGAGCGCGGGCTCAAGGCCGTGGAGTCGGGGGACCTCGGGCTGGTCGAGCGCGAGATCGACTGGGTCATCAAGTGGAAGCTCATCGAGCGCTACCGCAGCCAGCACGGCCTCCCGCTCAGCCACGCCCGCATCGCCCAGCTCGACCTCGCCTACCACGACATCCACCGCGGCCGGGGGCTCTACTACCTGCTCGAGAAGCGCGGCGCGGTCGCCCGGGTGACCAACGACCTGCGGGTCTTCGAGGCGAAGTCGGTCCCGCCGCAGACCACGCGGGCCCGGCTGCGCGGGGAGTTCATCAAGCGGGCCCAGGAGCGCCGGCGAGACTTCACCGTCGACTGGGTGCACCTCAAGCTCAACGACCAGGCCCAGCGCACCGTGCTCTGCAAGGACCCGTTCCGGTCCCACGACGAGCGGGTCCACAAGCTCATCGAAGGCATGTGACCGACGCTCAGGAACCCCCCTGTGAGGTCACAGAGCCCTCTCAGGCCCAGCCGTTAGGGTGGCGGGCGTCCCACCCCCTTCTTCCCCGAGGTACCTGCATGCGTCGCCGTCGTCTCGCCTCCGCTCTCGTCGCGGTCCTGACCCTGACCGGAGTGGCCGCCTGCGGCGACGATTCCTCGGACGGCGGCTCGGGTTCGAGCAGCGGCGGCGGCTCGATCAGCGGGCTCACCGTCTCCGGCGACTTCGCGAAGGAGCCGAAGGTCGAGGTCGACGGGCTCGACGTCGAGGAGGCCGAGACCCAGTCGATCATCGACGGTGACGGCGAGGAGCTCGGCGACGACGGTGCCGCGATGACCCGGATCTTCATCGCCAAGGGGTCCGACGGCTCCAAGCTGGCCAGCAGCTACGAGGACGAGAACCCCTACAAGATGGTCGTCGCGGAGCAGCCGCCCGTCATCGCCGACGCCATCACCGGCGCCACCATCGGCAGCCGCATCGCGCTCGCGGTGCCCGCCAGCGAGCTGTACGGCGAGCAGGGAAACCCGCAGCTCGGGCTCGCCGCCGACGACGACGTCGTGGTGGTGTTCGACCTCGTCGAGGCCGTCGAGCCGCCGCTGGACGGCCCGGAGGGCAAGGAGGTCGACCCGCCGGCCGACGCCCCGAAGGCCGACACGGACGACGACGGCAACGTCGTCGGCATCGACTTCGCGGACGCCCCGAAGAACCCGCCGGCCAAGCTGCAGGTCATCACCCTGATCGAGGGCGAGGGCCCCGAGGTCAAGGAGGACGACCCGGTCACCGTCGACTACTTCGGCGCGGTCTGGGACGGCAAGGAAGCCTTCGACGAGTCCTACAGTCGCGGCACCCCGGCCTCCTTCCAGCTCTCCAAGGGCAGCCTGATCGACGGCTGGGTGCAGGGGCTCCAAGGCGTGCCGGTCGGCAGCCGGGTCATGCTGGTCATCCCGCCGAAGCTCGGCTACGGCGACCAGGAGCAGGAGGCGATCCCGGCCGGCTCGACGCTCGTGTTCGTCGTCGACGTCCTGCAGGCCGGCTCCTGAGCCGGGCAGGATGACGCTCGTCCCGTGAGAGCGGCCGGAAGGGGGAGTGGTGTCGGCGCGGAAGAGTGAGCGGCTGCTCAACCTGCTCATCGCGCTGCTCGTGTCCCGCACCTACGTCACCAAGCAGCGGCTCCGCCAGGTCATCCCGGACTACCGCGAGGCCGCCAGTGACGAGGCCTTCGAGAAGATGTTCGAGCGCGACAAGGAGGACCTCCGCGCGCTCGGCGTCCCCATCGAGATGGGCGGCCACGAGGCGCTGTTCGAGGACGAGCAGGGCTACCGCATCGTCCGCTCCGCGTTCGAGCTCCCCGAGATCACGCTGACCGCCGACGAGGCGGCGGTGATCGGGCTCGCGGCGCGCGTCTGGCAGCAGGCCGGGCTGGCGTCCGCGACCTCCGACGCCCTGATGAAGCTGAAGGCCGCCGGTGTCGAGGTCGACCGGGAGGCGCTCGACGTGGCGCACCCGCAGCTCGCCGCCGACGAGCCGTCGTTCGAGACGTTCTGGGAGGCGGTGACGCAACGCCGCCCGGTCACGTTCGGCTACCGCACCGGGACGGCGACCGAACCCGCGGTGCGGCGGCTCGAGCCGTGGGGGATCGTCTCCTACCGTGCCCGCTGGTACGTCGTGGGCCGCGACCTCGACCGCGGCGCCGAGCGGATGTTCCGGCTCTCCCGGGTCGTCGGCGAGGTGAGGTTCGCCGGTCCGGCCGGCTCCTTCACGGTGCCCGAGGGCACCGACATCCGCGAGCTCACCGGGATCCTGGCGCCGCCGTCGGAGGAACGCACCGCCGTCGTCGACGTACGCGCGGGCAAGGCGGTCGCCCTCCGCCACCGCGCCGTCTCGTCGGGGCCGGCGGCGCGGCCCGGCTGGGACCGGCTCGAGCTCCGGTTCGGGCGGCTCGACACCTTCACCGACGAGCTGCTCGGCTACGGCGCGGACCTCGTCGTGCAGGAGCCCCCCGAGCTGCGTGACGCGGTCGTCGAGCACCTCCGCGCGGTCGTCGAGCGGGTGACGGCGTGAGCAGCCGCCCGAGCCCCGGCGGCTCCCGCACCCAGGTCAACCGGCTGCTGGCGCTGGTGCCCTACCTCCAGGCGCGCGGCGAGGTGTCGGTGCAGGAGGCGGCGCGCGAGTTCGGCGTGACGCCGGGGACGATCCGGCGCGACATCAACGTGCTGCTCTTCTGCGGGCTCCCCGGGCTCGGCATGGGCGACCTCATCGACGTGGACTTTGACGCCCTCGAGGGCGAAGGGGTCATCCGGCTGTCGAACGCCGACTTCCTCGCCCGCCCCCTGCGGCTCGACAGCACGGAGGCGGCGGCCCTCGTGGTCGGGCTCCGGGCACTGCTCGAGGGCGGCCGTGAGGCGGAGCGCGAGGTGGTCGCCCGGGCGCTGCGCAAGATCGAGGAGGCCGCGGGCGAGGCCGCCGGCGTGGCGGCCCAGGTCGACATCAGGGTCGCCGAGGACCCTGACGAGCAGGCGCTCGGGTCGGTGCTGGGCCGGGCGGTCGCCGGGCGGCGCCAGGTGCGGCTCACCCACCGGTCGCCCACCCGTGACGAGGTCACGGTGCGCGTGGTGGACCCGATCGCGATCACGACCAGCGAGGGGCACAGCTACCTCGACGCCTGGTGCCACCTCGTGGAGGACCGCCGGCTGTTCCGGCTCGACCGGGTGGCCGACGCCGAGCTGCTCGACACGCCGGTGACCGAGCACGCCTCGGCGGAGCCGCTCGACCTCAGCGAGGGGATCTACCGGCCGTCGCCGGACGACCTGCTCGCGCGGCTCAGGGTGGCCCCGCAGGCCCGCTGGGTGACCGAGTACTTCCCGGTCGAGGAGGTGGCCGAGGAGCCCGACGGCAGCCTCCTGGTCAGCCTCCGCGTCGGCAACCCGGCCTGGCTCGTCCGGTTGGCCCTGCGGCTCGGCGGCCACGCCGTGGTGGTGGAGCCGGAGGAGCTCGCGGAGGCCGTCAGGCGCAGCGCGGAGGAGGCGCTGAGCAACTACGGGTGACCGTCCGACCCCCGGTTGCCGACCGGGGCGGGGAGCACGTGCGTACGATGGGCACGGCACGTCGGCAGCGGCCGGCGTACGCGTCGATGGTGAAGGACTGACTGACATGGGTTCGCTGGGTCCGACGGAGATCATCCTGATCGTGCTCGTCCTGGTGCTGCTCTTCGGCGCCAAGAAGCTCCCCGAGCTGGCGCGCGGCAGCGGCCGGGCCCTCCGCATCTTCAAGGCGGAGACCAAGGGGCTCATGGACGACGACGACACCAAGACCCCCGAGCAGCGCCAGATCGACTCCGAGCGGGTCGACCCGATGCGCCCCGACACGCCGCACGCCGTGCCGGAGAGCGAGACCCGTCCGCACGGGGACCCCGCTCCCTACCGCGACACCGAGCGCTGAGCAGCTCCTCACCGTTCACCCTCGCTGAGCCGACCCCTGCCCGCACGCTGGAGACGATCCGATGAGACTCGCCGGCGTCGCCACGCTGTTCCGCACGCCACCGGAGTCCGCGGTCGGCCCCGACGGCAAGATGGCGCTCGCCGACCACCTGCGTGAGCTGCGTGCCCGGCTGCTCCGCTCGGTGGTCGTGCTGGTGGTCGCGTTCGTCGTCGGGCTCTTCTTCTACGACCCCCTGCTCAACCTCGTCCTCGGCCCCTACGAGGACGCCAAGGAGCGGCTGGGGGACTCGGTCGAGACCAAGGCGTACATCAAGGGCGCGGCCGGTCCGCTGCTGCTGCAGCTGAAGCTCAGCGGGATCGCGGCGCTGATCGTGACCAGCCCGTTCTGGCTCTACCAGATCTGGGCGTTCATCCTCCCGGGGCTGCACCCCCACGAGCGGCGCTGGTCGCGGGTGTTCATGGCGATCGCCGGGCCGCTGTTCATGCTGGGCGTGGCCACCGGCTACTACGTGCTCCCCAAGGGGCTCGAGGTGCTGATCGGCTTCACCCCGGTGGAGCTGGAGAACCTGGTGGAGTTCGGGGAGTACTTCAGCTTCTTCACCCGGATGCTGCTGGTCTTCGGCGTGGCCTTCATGATCCCGCTGTTCGTGGTGATGCTGAACCTCGCGGGCGTGGTGTCCGGCAAGGCGCTGGGGGAGTACCGCGCCTGGATCATCCTCGGCACCTTCGTCTTCGCCGCCGCCGCGACGCCGTCCACCGACCCGTTCTCGATGCTGATGCTCGCCCTGCCGATGACGATCCTCTTCGTCGTCTCCGAGATCATCGCCCGGCTGGTCGACCGGCGTCGCGGCCGGGCGGCCGAGCAGTGGGACGACGACGAGGCCTCCGAGCTCGACCACACCGTCGAGCGGTTCACCGCCTCCGACCTCGACGAGGACGACTGATGGTCGCTCCGGTCGATCCGTTCGACCTCCCCGAGTGGCTGGGCGTCGAGGCGGTCACCTGGCGCGGGGGCACCAGCACCGACGGCCGCAGCCACCTGGTCCGGGGCACCCTCACCTCGGCGACTGCGGAGCTGCCCTGCGACGTGCTCGCCGGGGACCTCGCCTTCCCGCGGCCGGTGCTCGAGGAGCGGTGGCGGTGCGATGCGCACGCCGCGTGGCTCCGCGACGAGGTGCTGACGCTGGAGCAGGACGGCCGGCTGACGTTGGCGGCCCCCGGGAGCTCCGTCGACGCGGCGCTCGTGCTCGAGGCGGTCCGCCGGCTCGCGAAAGCGGTCGGCTCGGCGCCCGAGCGGTTCACCGTCGCGCTGCGCCTGTAAGGCGACCACCGCTGGCTAAGGTGACGAGGTGGCCCGGGAGATCGCTGTGCTGACGAACCCGACGGCCGGGAAGGGACGTGCGCTCCACGCCACCGCGGTCGACGACGCCGCCCGCTACTTCGGGGTGCCGCGCAAGGACCCGGACAACCTCGCCACCCTCGCCGAGCTGCGGGTCTTCCGCCCGATCCCGTATGTCCTGGGGCTGGACGGGAACAGCAAGAGCGTGGACGCAGTTCTGGTGGCGGTCGGGAACGGCCCGTCGTTCGGCGGCGGGCTCCGGATCACCGAGGGCGCGCGGCTCGACGACGGGCTGCTCGACGTGGTGGTGTTCCACGAGGTCGGCAAGGGCGACCTGCTCCCGGCCTACCCCAAGCTGCTCAGCGGCACCCACACCTCGCACCCCGCCTACGAGCACCACCGGGTGCGTGAGGTGACCGTGGCGGCGCCTGGCATCGTGGCTTACGCCGACGGCGAGCGGCTCGGCCCGCTGCCGGCGACGGTGACCGCCGAGCCCGCTGCGCTGCGCGTGCTCGTCGCCGACGACCCCGACCTGCGAGGAGCGCCATGAGCTCGCCGTCCGAGCGTTACGCCAAGTTCCGTGCCGAGCAGCACACCCCGGTGCTCGCCGACTTCCGGGCGCTCTACGACTTCCCCCTCGACGACTTCCAGGTCCGTGCCTGCGAGGTGCTGGAGGCCGGCGACAGCGTGCTCGTCGCCGCGCCGACCGGGTCCGGCAAGACGATCGTCGGCGAGTTCGCCGTCCACCTGGCGCTGGAGCAGGGGCGCAAGTGCTTCTACACCACGCCGATCAAGGCGCTGTCGAACCAGAAGTACAACGACCTGGTCCGCCGCTACGGCGCCGACAAGGTCGGGCTGCTCACCGGCGACAACTCGGTGAACGGCGAGGCGCCGGTGGTCGTGATGACCACCGAGGTCCTCCGCAACATGCTGTACGCCGGCTCGCACACGCTCTCCGGGCTCGGGTTCGTCGTGATGGACGAGGTGCACTACCTCGCCGACCGGATGCGCGGCGCGGTCTGGGAGGAGGTCATCATCCACCTCCCGGAGTCGGTGGCCGTGGTGTCGCTCAGCGCGACCGTCTCCAACGCCGAGGAGTTCGGCGAGTGGCTCTCCACCGTCCGGGGCGCGACCACCACGATCGTGGAGGAGACCCGGCCGGTCCCGCTCTACCAGCACATCATGGTGGGGCGCCGGCTCCACGACCTCTTCGAGGACGAGAGCGGGTTCGCCGGCCCCGACAGCCGCGTCAACCCCGAGCTCCTGCGGGTGGCTCGCGACGACTGGCGCTCCAGGCGCACCTCCGACCGGCAGAAGGGGCGCGGACAACGCGGCCGGACGCCACCGCGGGGCGGGCTCCCGACGCGGTTCGACGTGGTCGACCGGCTGGAGCGCGAGGGGCTGCTGCCGGCGATCTACTTCATCTTCAGCCGGGTCGGCTGCGACGCCGCCGTGCAGCAGTGCCTCAACGCGAACCTCCGGCTCACCACGCCGGAGGAGCGCGACGCGATCCGTGAGTACGTCGAGGAGCGGTGCCGGCACATCCCCGACCAGGACCTCCACGTCCTCGGCTACCACGACTTCCTGGAGGGGCTGACCCGCGGGATCGCTGCCCACCACGCCGGGATGCTGCCGACGTTCAAGGAGTGCGTCGAGGAGCTCTTCGCCGCGGGGCGGTGCCGGGTCGTGTTCGCCACCGAGACCCTCGCGCTCGGCATCAACATGCCGGCGAGGTCGGTGGTGATCGAGAAGCTGGTGAAGTGGAACGGCGACACCCACGCCGACATCACGCCGGGGGAGTACACCCAGCTCACCGGCCGCGCCGGTCGCCGCGGCATCGACGTCGAGGGCCACGGGGTGGTGCTGTGGAGCGCCGGCATGGACCCCAAGGCGGTGGCCGGGCTGGCGTCGACCCGGACGTATCCGCTCCGGTCCAGCTTCCGTCCGTCGTACAACATGGCGGTGAACCTGGTGAACCAGGTGGGCCGCACGACGGCGCGCGAGCTGCTGGAGTCGTCGTTCGCGCAATTCCAGGCCGACAAGGCGGTCGTCGGGATGGCGCGCGAGCTGCGGAAGGCCGAGGAGGGGCTCGCGGGGTACGCCGAGGCGGCGCAGTGCCACCTCGGCGACTTCATGGAGTACGCCGACCTCCGGCGTCGGCTCGGCGAGGCGGAGTCCGCGGCCTCTCGGGCCCGGAAGGCCGACCGTCGCAAGCAGGTCGCCGAGTCGCTGGAGGCGCTCCGCCCTGGCGACGTCATCGAGGTGCCGACGGGGAAGTACTCCGGCTTCGCGGTCGTCATCGACCCCGGCACCCGCGCGGACCGCGACGACCCCAGGCCCTACGTGCTCACCGAGGACCGGCACGCCCGGCGGCTCTCGCTCGTCGACTTCAACCGGCCCGCGACGCCGCTGACCCGGATGAAGGTGCCGCGGAACTTCAACGGCCGCAACGCCCAGTCCAGGCGAGAGCTGTCGATCCAGCTCGCGACGAGGCTCGGCCAGCTGGGGCCGCGGCCGAGCCGTCGTGGCGGCCGCCGGGGCGGGCCGGCGAGCGAGCCGGAGGAGCAGGAGATCTCCCGGCTCCGCAAGGAGATCCGGCAGCACCCGTGCCACGGCTGCGAGGACCGCGAGTCCCACGCCCGTTGGGCCGAGCGGCACCACAAGCTCGAGCGCGAGGTGGCCCGGATCCGCCGCCGCATCGAGTCGCGGACCAACACGATCGCGCGGCAGTTCGACCGGGTCTGCGACGTGCTGGC
This sequence comes from Nocardioides caldifontis, assembly GCF_008087345.1. Lineage (GTDB taxonomy): Bacteria > Actinomycetota > Actinomycetes > Propionibacteriales > Nocardioidaceae > Marmoricola_A > Marmoricola_A caldifontis. The sequence goes on from NZ_ML701736.1 coordinate 462,860, forward strand.
CTCGCTCGGCTACCTCTCCCCGGACGACCAGGTGACCGAGAACGGCCGCACGCTGATGCGGGTCTACACCGACATGGACCTGGTCGCGGCGGAGTGCCTCCGGGCCGGGCTGTGGCGCGGGCTGCCGCCCGCGGACCTGGCCGCGGCGCTCTCGGTCCTGGTGTTCGAGGCCCGGCGCTCCGACGACGCCACGTCGCCGCGACCGCCCCAGGGGCCGGTCCGCGAGGTCATCCGGGACATGGTGCGCATCTGGGCCGAGCTCGACGCCCTCGAGAAGGAGAACCGGCTCGAGTTCCTCCGCGAGCCGGACCTCGGGTTCGCCTGGGCGGCGCAGGCGTGGGCGAACGGCGCCACGCTGGACGAGGTGCTGACCGTGACCGACCTGGCCGCCGGCGACTTCGTGCGGTGGATGAAGCAGCTGCTCGACCTCGCCGGCCAGGTGGCCGACGCCGCGGGGGCCTCCCCGGACGGCGCGGAGCTGCGGGAGACCGCGCGGGCGACCGTGGACGCGCTGCGGCGCGGGGTGGTCGCCTACTCGTCGCTGTCGGAGTGAGCCCGTCAGAGGACGGAGAACGCCGGGCCGGGTCGCCCCGTCGCGGCCAGCAGCAGGTCGCCGGCCCGTCCACGCTCGACCGCGAGCGCGGCGACCAGCTCCAGGGCCTGGCGCGCCGCGCTGTCCGGCGGGGTCGGCGCGAGGCCGAGCGCCCGGCACAGGTCCGCCCCGTGCACGACCAGCTCGAAGGTCCGCGTCGGCAGGTAGTCGGCCAGCCGCATCCCGCCGGCGACGGTCGTCAGCATCTCGGCGCCGTCGTGGGTGCCGACGAACGCCACCACCCGGCCGGCGATCTCGGCAACGGCTGCGGCGGGGTCGTCGCCCAGCGCCGCACCTGCGTCCCGTCCCCGCTGCGCCACCTCGGGTCCCGCGGCGATGGCACTGGTGGCCACGTAGTAGGCGGTCGCGCTCGGCACGTCGACGGAGGCGGCCGGCTGCCCGAGGTAGCTCTCGACGGTCAGGAACGACCGGTTGGTGTGGCCCACCAGCGCCCGCACGTCCCACTCACCGAGGCCGGGCTCGCCCCACCGGTCACCGACCTGGCCGACCGTCGCGACGAACCACGCCGCGGCGTCGGCGAACCCGCGGAGCGAGTGGTCCCAGCGCGTCATCATCCGACCGGGCGGCCCTCGTAGGGCGTGGAGAGGACGATCGTGGTCCGGGTCGAGACGTTGGCAGCCGTGCGGATGCGGGCGAGGAGGTCCTCCAGGTCGGCCGGGGAGCCGACCCGGACCTTGAGGATGTAGGACTCGTCGCCGGCCACCGACCAGCAGGACTCGATCTCGGTCAGGTGGCGCAGCCGCTCCGGGGAGTCGTCCGGCTGCGAGGGGTCGATCGGCCTGATCGAGATGAACGCCGTCAGCGGCAGCCCGACCAGGTCGTAGTCGAGCACCGCGGCGTACGACTTGATCAACCCGCGGCCCTCGAGCCGCTTCACCCGCTGGTGCACCGCCGAGGTGGAGAGGCCGGTCGCCTTGCCGAGGTCGGTGAACGACATCCGGCCGTCCTCCGCCAGGAGGGTCAGGATCCGCCGGTCGATCTCTTCCACGGACCTGAGGTTAGCGACGACACCCGTCGGCAGGTCGGCCGGTCCCGGTTCGTCTCACGCTGTGCACGGATAGCCTGCCGTGGTGCCCACCCAGACCCCGAGGCTGATGCTCCTCGACACGGCGTCGTTGTACTTCCGCGCCTACTTCGGGGTGCCCGACTCGATCACCGCTCCCGACGGCACCCCGGTCAACGCGGTCCGCGGGCTGCTGGACTTCATCAGCCGGCTGGTGGGGGAGTACCGCCCGACGCACCTGGCCTGCTGCTGGGACAACGACTGGCGGCCGGCCTGGCGGGTCGAGCTGCTGCCGACGTACAAGGCGCACCGGGTCGTGGCCGAGCGCGCGACCGCGCCCGACGTCGAGGAGGTGCCCGACCCGCTCGAGGCGCAGGTGCCGGTGATCCTCGACGTGCTGGAGGCGTTCGGGATCGCGGTGGTCGGCGCGGACGGCTACGAGGCCGACGACGTGATCGGCACGCTCGCGACGAGCTCGACGATGCCCGTCGACGTCGTCACCGGCGACCGCGACCTCTTCCAGCTCGTCGACGACGCGCGCGAGGTCCGGGTGCTCTACGTCGCGCGGGGGGTCGGCAAGCACGAGCGGGTCACCGAGGAGGTCGTCCGCCAGAAGTACGGCGTGGAGGCCCGCCAGTACGCCGACTTCGCGACCCTGCGGGGCGACCCGTCCGACGGGCTGCCGGGGGTCCCGGGCGTGGGGGAGAAGACCGCCGCGTCCCTGCTCGCGAAGTGGGGTGACATGGCCGGGCTGCTCGCCGCGGCCGAGGACCCGTCGTCCGAGCTCGCGCCCGGACCGCGACGGAAGGTCAAGGACGCCTGGGACTACCTCGCCGTCGCGCCGACCGTGGTCAAGGTGGCCTGCGACATCGACCTCGGCGCCCCCGACCTCGCCCTCCCACTCACCCCGGACGACCCGGACCGACTGGTGGAGCTGTGCCGGCGGTGGGGGCTGGACAGCCCGGCCGGGCGGCTGGTCGAGACGCTGACGGCGCTGCGCAGCTAGGCGTGCGCGGCCCACCACTCCTGACCGGCGGCGGGGAGCGTGTGGATCGGGTCGTAGTACTCGTAGCGCCGATCGAGGGCCTCGGCGTCGGCGTGCTCGAGCGAGGTCCGGTAGTTCTTCGTCCAGTAGGAGATGCCGCGCTCCCGGTCGTACTCCTCGAGCTGGTGCACCCACCGCTTCCCGACGTACGGCACGTCGCAGACGATGCGCGGGGTGGCGAACCCGGGCAGGTAGCCCATGATGTCGTGCTGCAGCCGCTGCGCCTCGTCGACCGAGACCCGCCAGTGCTCGGAGGCGGGGATCATGTCGCACATGTAGAAGTAGTAGGGCATGATCTGCGCGCCGTCGAGGAGCGCGAAACAGAGGTCGAGCAGGGTGTCCCCGTCGGCGTTGACCCCGCCGAGCAGCACCCCCTGGTTGCGGACGTCGCGGACCCCGGCCTCGAGCGCCGCGGCCGTCGCCTTAGCGACGAGCGGGGTGACCGTGTTCGCGTGGTTGACGTGGGTGTGGATCGCCAGGCTGACCCCGCGGCTGCGCGCGAGGGTCGCCACCCGGCCGAGCCCCTCGACGACCTCGGGCTGGAGCCAGTGCTGGGGGAGCGCGGCGAACGCCTTCGTCGCCAGCCGGACGTCGCGGACGTTGTCGAGCTCGAGGAGCCGGGAGAGGAACGCCTCGAGCCGCGCCCACGGCAGGTTCGCCACGTCGCCGCCGGAGACCACGACGTCGCGGACCTCGGGGTGGGTCTGCAGGTAGCCCATCATCGAGCTCAGGCGGTCGGCCGGCTTGAGGTCGAAGCGCAGCTTCTCCACCGCCGGCGTCGAGTTGCCGACGAGGTCCATCCGGGTGCAGTGGCCGCAGTACTGCGGGCAGGTCGAGAGCAGCTCGGCGAGCACCTTGGTCGGGTAGCGGTGGGTCAGCCCCTCGGCCACCCACATCTCGTGCTCGTGCAGCGAGTCGCGGCTCGCGCGCGGGTGCGTCGGCCAGTCCGTGCGCCGGTCGGAGTGGACCGGCACCATGTAGCGGCGGATCGGGTCGGCGTAGAACGCCTCGGTGAACGAGCCGGGCCCGGACGGCTCGGCGGTCGGGACCATCGTGTTGAGCATCTGCGGCGGGACGAGCATCGACATCGTCGCGGTGCCGCGCTGGTCGCGCACCAGGTCGTCGTAGAACGCGTCGTCGAGCAGGTCGCCCATCACGGCGCGGAGCTGGTCGACGTTCTTCACGCAGTGCGCTCGCTGCCACTGAGCGGACTCCCACTCGGCGGCGGTCACCGACGCCCAGCCGGGGAACCGGGTCCAGTCCGGCTCGACGAGCTCGCGGCGGGAGTACTCGTAGGGCTGCACACGGCCAGCCGGTCCTTGGTTCCCGTGCTGCCCGTGCTGCGTGGCGTCGCGCCGTTCCACCGAGATCGTCATCGGTCCTCCTCGCGCCATGCGCGTCGGCTTGTCGGGGTTCCGGCTCTCTGCCAGAGTAGACACAGATTCTCCGGTACGTCGATGGGCGCGCCGCAAGTCTTCCGCTGCTGAGCCCGATGTGGAGGGGATCCCACGGTGACCGACCCGGCAACGAGCAGACCGTCCGACCCGGTGGGGCTCCACCGCGTCCTCGAACCGTCCGGCGTGCTGCCGCAGGCCGCCTGGCGGCTCGACGACCGCCCGGGGTTGTGGGCCGACGAGGTGCGGGTCCGCGTCGAACGGCTCAACCTCGACGCCGCGTCGTTCCGCCAGCTCGAAGAGGCCCACGACGGCGACGGCGACCGGGTCCGCGCTGCGGTGCTCGGGATCGTCGAGCAGCGTGGCAAGATGCACAACCCGGTCACCGGCTCCGGCGGGATGCTGATCGGCACCGTCGAGGAGGTCGGCCCGGAGTCCCCGCTCGGCCTCGCCGTCGGCGACCGGATCGCCACGCTCGTGTCCCTGAGCCTGACCCCGCTGCGGATCCACGACGGGCTCGCCCGGTGGGACGGCCGCAGCGAGCAGGTGCCCTGTGACGCCCACGCGATCCTGTTCGGCCGCTCGATCGCCGCACCGCTCCCGGAGGACCTGCCCGCCGAGCTGGCGCTGGCGGTCATGGACGTGTGCGGGGCACCAGCCCTGACCGGCCGGGTGGTCGGTCGCTACGAAGGCGCCACCGTCGCGGTGGTCGGCGGCGCGGGGAAGTCCGGCTCGCTCGCCCTCGCCGCGGCCCGCGAGGCCGGGGCCGCCACGACGATCGGCGTGGTCCCGCACGACGACGAGGCGGCGCTGCTGACCGAGGCCGGGCTGGCCGACCACGTCGTGGTCGCCGACGCCACCGACCCGGTGGCGCTGCGCACCGCCGTCCACGAGGTCGCGCCCGGCGGCGCGCACGTGACCGTGGTCTGCGTCGACGTGCCGGGTTGCGAGGGCGGCGCGATCCTCGCCACCCGCGAGGGCGGCACCGTGGTGTTCTTCTCCATGGCCACCTCCTTCACCGCCGCCGCCCTCGGCGCCGAGGGGCTCGCGGCCGACGTCACGATGCTGGTGGGGAACGGCTACGTCCCCGGCCACGCCGACCAGGCCCTGTCGTTGCTGCGCTCCCACGACGGGCTGCGCGCCCTGTTCGACCGCCGAATCGCCCGAGAGACCGCGGAGGTCCGATGACCGGCACCCAGCACACCCAGCAGACCGCCCACCTGCTGCCGCTCGACCCCGAGCTCGTCAGGCGGGCCCGGGCCCTGGCCGCGGAGGTCGGGGCGCCGATCGTCGACCTCGCCCGCCGGCACACCACGGTCAGCGTCGAGCGCGCCACGCTCCGTCTCGCCGGCCTCACCGGCGCGGACGCCGAGGGAAGCCCCTGGGTCAACCGGCTCGTCGACGCCGTCCGTGGGGAGGTCGGTCTCGAGCACGGCGTGACGCTGCCGGTGTGGGACGCGCTGGTGCGCGGGGAGGCCGAGGACCTCGCCACGCTGGCCCAGAAGGCGGCCGCCGGCTCGGTCCGGTTCCGGCTCCCGGAAGGGTCCGACGCGGAGCCGGCCCGCCGCGCCGCTCGTACCGCGCTCGAGCTGGGGATCGGCCGCATCGACGCCCGGCGCCGCGAGCGCGAGGCGCTGGTCGGCGAGCTCGGCGACCCGGAGCGGACGCCGTGGATCTACCTGATCGTCGCCACCGGCGACATCTACGAGGACATCCCGCAGGCCCAGGCCGCCGCCCGCGAGGGAGCCGACATCATCGCCGTGATCCGGTCGACGGGGCAGTCGCTGCTCGACTACGTGCCGGAGGGCGCCACCCGCGAGGGGTACGCCGGCACCTACGCGACGCAGGAGAACTTCCGGCTGATGCGGGCCGCCCTCGACGAGACCAGCCGCGAGCTCGGCCGCTACGTCCGGCTGACGAACTACGCCTCCGGGCTCTGCATGCCGGAGATCGCCGCGCTCGCCGGGCTCGAGCGGCTCGACATGATGCTGAACGACTCGATGTACGGGATCCTCTTCCGTGACATCAACCCGGTCCGCACCTTCGTCGACCAGCGGTTCAGCCGCCAGGTCCACGCCCGCGCCGGGATCATCATCAACACCGGCGAGGACAACTACCTCACCACGGCCGACGCGGTCGAGGCGGCGCACACCGTCACCACCAGCCAGCTCCTCAACGAGTTCTTCGCCAAGGAGGCCGGGTTGGAGGACTGGCAGCTCGGGCTGGGCCACGCGTTCGAGATCGACCCCGACGTCAAGGACTCCTTCCGGCTCGAGCTCGCCCACGCGCTGCTGGCCCGTCAGCTCTTCCCCGACGCGCCCTTGAAATGGATGCCGCCGACCCGGCACATGACCGGCGACGTGTTCCGCGGCTACCTGCTCGACGCGTTCTTCAACCTCGCCGGGATGCTGACCGGCCAGGGGATCCTCCTGGTCGGGATGATGACCGAGGGCGTCGTGACCCCGTGGCTCTCCGACCGCGACCTGGCGCTGCAGAACGTCCGCTACGTCCGCGACGCGGCGGGCGGGCTGGTCGAGGACTTCCGGCCGCCACCCGACGGGTTCATCGCCCGGCGGGCGCACCAGGTGCTGGGGGAGTCGGTCGAGCTGCTCGAGCGGATCCTGCGTCACGAGCACGGGCTGCTCGACTCGATCGCCGACGGCACCTTCGGGCTGATGCGCCGCCCGGCCGACGGCGGGCGCGGGCTCGACGGCGTGGTGGAGAAGGCCGACGGATACACCAACCCGGCCGCCGAGCTGCTGGAGGGAGACGGATGAGCGCGCTGATGCGCCCCTACGGGGACACGACCGGCGACGGGATGGTGCAGCTCTCCTTCACCCTCCCGATGCCTCACGGCAAGAAGGCCGAGGGCGCCGCCCAACAGCTGGCGCGCAAGATGGGCATCGAGCCGGCGATGGTGGTCCACGCCAAGCCGATCGGCCCGTCGTTCACCTTCTTCGTCGTCTACGGCTCGGTCTCCCACCTGGTCGACCTCGACGAGGTGAAGGTCGTCGAGCGCGAGTACCCGCTGCTCTCGCCGAAGGAGACGAACCTCGCGATCCGCACGCTGCTCCGTCGCCGCATGGTCGTGGTCGGCGCCTGCATCGGCACCGACGCCCACACGGTCGGCATCGACGCGATCCTCAACATCAAGGGTTTCGCCGGCGAGAAGGGGCTCGAGTACTACCGCGAGATCAAGGTGGTGAACCTCGGCGCCCAGGTCTCCGTCCCCGACCTGCTGGCCGCGGCCCGGGCCGAGCAGGCCGATGCGGTGCTCGTCTCCCAGGTCGTCACCCAGCGGGAGGCCCACCTGCGCAACACCCGGGAGCTGGCCACCGCCTTCCGCCAGGAGTGGGCGGAGGGGGAGGGGCCGGTGCTCGTCGTCGGCGGTCCCCGCTTCGACGAGGCGATGGCCGGCGAGCTCGGGGTCGACCGGGTGTTCGCCAAGGGCACCACCCCGGCCGACGTGGCGTCGTACCTCGTGCACGCGCTCGCCGCACGACGCGGGGTGGACCCGACCGCCCCGGCACCGGCGGCGGAGGAGCTGCAGGAGGAGCCGGCGTGAGCGGTCAGCCCGAGGTCGGCACCACCGTCATCCACCGGCGCTACGTGCCGTACTCCCACGCGCACTACGCGGGGGCGCTGGTCGACGGCGCCTACGGACTCGGCCTCTTCGGCGACGTGGCCACCGAGCTGTGCATCCGCACCGACGGCGACGAGGGGCTGTTCGCGTCGTACTCCGACGTCCAGTTCAAGGCGCCGGTGCGGGCCGGCGACTGCGTGGAGGTCACCGCGGAGCTGGTCGAGGCCGGCCGACGGTCGCGCACGATCGAGTTCCGGCTCCTCGTCGTGGCCCGAGGCAGGCCCGACCTGGCGGAGTCCGCCGCCGAGCTGCTCGACGAACCGGTCGTCGCGACGACCGCCCGCGGCGTGGTGGTCGTACCACCACGCGGCTGACCGCGGCGTGTCCCGGCGACACGCCGCCCCGGCACGAAATTCGCGGTGAACATCTGGTGTCGGGCGCCCCGCCGTTGACCTGCGAGTTCTCGACAACGCGCAGGTCAACGGCGTCTTGACTTCACCCTCCAGTTCTCGGCAGTCTGCCCGTCGTCCACCGAGCAGGCCGCAGTCGCGCACCGCGTCCGAGGTGGTTGCTGATCCTGGTCGAACCCCACGATCGAAGGAACGGCGACCGTCCGTCGCGGGGTCGCGTGGCGACGGGGTTGGAACACGGGAAGGGTCCGGCGCCCAGTAGACAACGGCGGGAGACTCACGCAGCCGGCGTGAGCACTGTCGGTCCGAAGGGTGCCGGGCCTTTTCCGCGTCCGCAGCCGGGTAGGTTGGCTTCCTTCCCAGGGAGCGGAGGAGCAGTGGACGCAGGACGCGCCGGACGGCGTGTGTCGGGGACCGTTCGGGTCCTCCTCGCCGTGTTCTCCGGCCTGGCCGCGGCCGCCGCGTTCGAGCCGCTCGGCTGGGTGGTGCTCCTGGTCCCCGCGGTCGCCGGGCTCTCGATCGCGGTGCACGGGCTGCGCGGGCGCCGCGCGTTCGGCACCGGGCTGCTCTTCGGGATGGCGTTCATGCTGGCGCTGCTGCCGTGGATCCAGGTCATCGGCGTCGACGCGTGGATCGGGCTGTCGTTCCTCGAGGCGCTCTTCCTCGGGCTGCTCGGCGTGCTCCTCGGCCGCGTGCAGCGGCTGCCCGCCTGGCCGCTGTGGGCGGCGTGCTGCTGGGTGCTCGCCGAGCTGCTCCGCTCGACGGTGCCGTGGGGCGGCTTCCCGTGGGGCCGGCTCGCCTTCGCCACCGTCGACACGCCGCTGGCGGCCGCGATGCCGTGGCTGGGAAGCTCCGGCACCTCCGCGCTGGTGGCGCTGCTCGGCACCACCCTGGCGTGGCTGCTCCTCGAGCGGCGCTGGCGCCGCCCGCGCGCCATGGTCGCCGCGGCCGTGGCGGTGCTGGTCGCCGCGACGCCGGCGCTCGCCGGGGCGGCCTCACCCGGCGCGGACGGCGACGACACCGTGCGGGTGGCCGCGGTCCAGGGCAACGTCCCCGGCAAGGGGATGGACGCCTTCGCCGAGCGGCGGGCGGTGCTCGACAACCACGTGCGCGCCACCCACGAGCTCGCCGCACGCATCGACGCCGGCACGACCGAGCGCCCCGACTTCGTGGTGTGGCCGGAGAACTCCACCGACATCGACCCGTTCGAGGACGCGTCGGTGGCCGAGGACATCCAGGGCGCCGTCGACGCCGTCGGGGTCCCGGTCCTCGTCGGCGCGATGGTCGGCGGCCCCGGACCGATCGACGTCCGCAACCAGGGGATCGTCTGGTCGCCCGGCACCGGGCCGGGGGAGAGCTACTCGAAGACCCACCCGGTGCCCTTCGGTGAGTACATCCCGCACCGCGCCCAGCTCGCCGAGCTCTTCGAGCGGCTCGACCAGATCCCGCGCGACATGGTGCCCGGCACCGAGCCCGGGCTGCTCGACCTCGCCGGCACCCCGGTGGGTGACGTGATCTGCTTCGAGGTCGCGTACGACGGGGTGGTGCACGACGTGGTCGACGGCGGCGCCGAGCTGCTCGTGGTGCAGACGAACAACGCCACCTACATGGACACCGGCCAGATCGAGCAGCAGTTCGCCACCGCCCGGCTCCGCGCCCTCGAGACCAGCCGCTGGGTCGTCGTGGTGGCCACCAACGGCGTCTCCGGGATCATCGCGCCCGACGGCTCGGTCGTGGACCGGGCGCCGGTGAAGGAGACCGCGGTCCTCGAGCGCGTGGTCCCGCTGCGCGACGTCCTCACCCCGGCGATGCGCTTCTCGCGCTGGTGGGAGCTGGGGCTGCTGCTCGTCGCAGCCGGTGCGGTGTCCGCGACGATCGCCCAGGACCGCCGGACCCGCCGCTCGGCCCGGCCCGCGCCGCCCGCCGCCACCGCGGACGCGGCCCCTGCGCCCGCACCCCAGCCCGAACCCCGGCCCGCGCCGGCCGACCCGGCGGCGGCAGGAGGCGGCCGTTGAGCGGGGTCCCGGGCCGGATGGTGATGGTGGTCCCGACCTACAACGAGGCCGCCAACCTCGCCTGGATCGTCGACCGGCTGCTCGCCGCAGCGCCCCAGACCCACGTGCTCGTCGTCGACGACGACTCCCCGGACGGCACCGGCGAGATCGCCGACCGGCTGGCGGCCGACGACCCCCGGGTCTCGGTGGTGCACCGCACGGAGAAGGCCGGGCTGGGGGCGGCGTACCTGCACGGCTTCGCGGTCGCCCTGGAGCGTGGCTACGACGTGGTCGGCGAGATGGACGCCGACGGCTCCCACCAGCCCGAGCAGCTCCACCGGCTCGTCGAGGCGCTCCGCGACGCCGACCTGGTGATCGGCGCCCGGTGGGTCCCCGGTGGGAGCGTGGTCAACTGGAGCCCGTTCCGCAAGGCGCTGTCGGTGGGCGGCAACCTCTACGCCCGGCTGCTCCTCGGGATCCCCGTCCGCGACGTCACCGCCGGGTTCCGGCTCTTCCGGGCCTCGACGCTCCGCACGATCGACCTGGGGGGCGTGCAGTCGGTCGGCTACTGCTTCCAGGCCGACCTCACGCTGCGCACCGTGCGGGCCGGCCTCCGCGTCGTCGAGGTGCCGATCGAGTTCCTCGAGCGCGAGCGCGGCGAGTCGAAGATGACCCGGGCGGTGGCCGCCGAGTCGCTGCGCCGGATCACCGTGTGGGGGTTGAAGGAGCGTCGCGCCCGGCTCGCCGCTCGGGTCGACGCCGTACGCTCGAGGGGGAGTGGGAGGAGTCGGTCACGATGAGACGACGGCTGCCGTGGTGGGTGCTGGCCCTGCTGTTCGTCGGGCTGCCCCTGCTCGAGATCTACCTGATCGTGCAGCTCGGGCAGGCGGTCGGTCCGTGGTGGACGATCTTCGTCCTGCTCGCCGCCGGCGCGCTGGGCTCGTGGTTGATGAAGCGCGAGGGCAGCCGGGCCTGGGCGGCCCTCCGCGAGGCGCTCGAGGCGCACCGGATGCCGGCCAAGGAGCTCGCCGACGGCGCGCTGATCCTGATCGGCGGCACGCTGCTGCTAACCCCGGGGTTCGTCTCCGACGTCGTCGGGCTGTTCTGCATCCTGCCGTTCACCCGGCCGGTCGCGCGGGCGCTGCTGACCGGGCTCGTCACCCGCAAGCTGGTCGCCCGGACCGTCGTGACCGGCCCGCACGGCGCGAGCCCGTTCGGCACCCACCCCGCGGGGTTCGGGGACCCGGGTGCGCGGACAGCACGACGCCCCGGTCACGCGGACGTGATCCGGGGCGAGGTCGTCGACGACGACCGCTGAGCCGTGGGGCCGGGCCCCGCCGTCAGGCGGAGCGGGACTTGCCGCTGCGGTGCAGGTGGGCGGGGCCGATCTCGCCGGAGCGGAGCAGCTCGAGCCGCTCGGCGAGGATCTCCTCGAGCTCCTTCTCCGAGCGCCGCTCGAGGAGCATGTCCCAGTGGGTGCGGGCGGGCTTCTCCGCCTTCGGCTCGGGGCGCTCGCCGTCACGCTTCAGCGCCTCGGCGCCGCAGCGCGGGCACTCCCAGAGCGCCGGCACCTCGGCCTCGGCCGCCATCGGGATGTCGAACTCGTGTCCCTGAGGGCATACGTAAGCAACGCGCTGGCGAGCCGCGAACTCGATCCCACGCTCGTCCTCGAAGCTCTGGCCACCCAGCCGCGCTCCGCGCAGTGTGCGCTCTGCCATGTCGAAACCCTCCGTCGTCCTTCTGTGTGTGGGCCCTCGTGAGGCCGTTCGTCGAGGCGCACGTCGCATCCGCTGCCGTGTAGGTGCACGGCGGCAGCGACGTCCTCCCGAGATTGCACAACGATCGGGAGGGCCCGGTTTGTTCCACCGCCGGCGCCTCGGATCCCAGGGTGCCCGATCCTGGCCGTCCTGACACCTTCGGGTCCCGCGCCAGGACACCGCCCGGGCGGCTTCGGACCGCTCCGGTCCGCCTCAGGCGATCGAGGGCGGGGTGTTCCCGGCCTCCCGGATGCCGCGCTGGGTGTCGACCTTGAGCAGCAGCGCACCGCCGATCACGAAGAACGCGATCAGCGCGAAGATCGACGGCCGGTAGGAGTCGGTGAGCTGGTAGACCAGCCCGAAGACCAGGGTCCCGAACCACGACGTGCCGCGCTCCATCGCGTGGTAGAAGCTGAAGTACTCCGCCTCGTAGCCCCGCGGGATCAGCATGCTGTAGTACGAGCGGGCCAGCGCCTGGGTGCCGCCGAGGACCAGCCCGATCGCCGCGCCGAGCAGCAGGAACGGCACCAGCTGCTGCTCCGGCACGAACAGCGCGACGGTGACGATCGTCATCCAGATCACGATCCCGCCGAGGATCACCGGCTTGGCGGAGAACCTCGCGGCCAGCCGGCCGAACGCCAGGGCGCCGAGCACCGCGACGAACTGCACCAGCAGGTAGGTCGCGAGGACCGTCGACTCCTCGAAGCCGAGCTCCTTCACGCCGTACGTCGAAGCGGAGGCGATCACCGTCTGGATGCCGTCGTTGAAGAAGAGGTAGGCGAGCAGGAACGTCAGCGTGACCGGGTAGCCGCGGACGTGGCGCAGCGTCGTGGCGAGCTGGCCGAAGCTCTGCCGGAGCAGCCCGCCCTCCACCGGCGCCACGTGGACCGGCTCACGGTTGCGCAGCCCGAGGAACGGGATGAAGGTGAACGCCGCCCACCAGATCGCCGCGGAGAGCATGCTCAGCCGCGCCGCGAGCGCGGTGTCGTCCATCACCGACAGCATCACGAAGTTGATCGCGAGCAGCAGCCCCCCGCCGGCGTAGCCCGCGGCCCAGCCGCGCGAGGAGACGCCGTCGCGCTCGTCCTCGGTGGAGATCGCGACCAGGATCGAGTCGTTGATCACCAGCGAGCTGCCGAAGAGCAGGTTGGCGACGAGGAACGTGACGGCGCCGAGCTCCCAGTTGTCGCCGGTGACGAAGAACAGCAGCGCCGCGACCGCCGCCCCCGACCAGGCGAACCCCGCGAGCAGCTGCTTCTTGCGCGGCGTGCGGTCGGCCCACGCGCCGATCAGGGGGAGGAGAACCGCGGAGACGATCGTGGAGAACGAGATGAGGTACGACGGCAGCGAGCCCGGGGCGACCGAGAGCCCCAGCACGCTGATCCGGTCGTCGACCGCCGCCTCCTCGGCGACCTCGATGAGGTACGGCGCGAACAGGACACCGGCGATCGTCGTGGCGAACGCGGAGTTGGCCCAGTCGTAGAAGTACCACGACCGGTGCTCGCGCCGACGGTTGATCGGCCCCAGGTCGGCGACCCCGGTGACGCTCATCGTGCTCCCTCCCACTCGCCCCGCTCGACGAGCACGTCGCGGAGGACGTCGGTCCGGTCGGTGATCAGCCCGTCCACGCCCAGGTCGAGCAGCCGCTCCATCTCAGCACGGTCGTCGACGGTCCAGACGTGGACATGCCGACCGATCGCGTGTGCCCTCGCGACGAACGCCTCGTCGACGACCGGCACGCGTTCGCGGAACCGCACCGGGACCTGGTAGACCAGCCCCGCGTCGCGCACCAGCGGCTGCAGCCGGTGGCCGGCGGGGACGAAGGCGTGCAGGCCGGCGGCGACGATGCCGCAGCTGGTGGCCAGGGGCACCGAGCTGCGCGCGGCGTAGCGGCGGCGGAAGCGGCGGAGCACCCGCTCGACGAAGGAGCCGATGCAGAGCCGCTCCTGCGCCCCGGTGCGGACGACCAGCTCGACCATCGGGTCGACGACCTCGGGTGACTTCAGGTCCACGTTGAATCGGGCGTGCGGGAACTCCTCGAGCAGGTCGACCAGCCGCGGGATCGGCTCCTTGCCGCCCACGAGCGCGCCGGCCACCTCGGCGTACGGCAGGTCGGTGAGGCGGCCGGGCAGCCCGGTGACCCGCTCGAGCTCCTCGTCGTGGAAGGCGACGACCTCTCCGTCCTTGGTCGCGTGCACGTCGGTCTCGAGGTAGCGGTAGCCGAGGCCGACCGCCGTCCGGAAGGCGTGCATGGTGTTCTCCAGCCCGACCACGTCGGGGTGGAGGGCACCGCCCCGGTGGGCCATGGCCACCACCGCCCCCTTCCGGTGCGGTTCGTCGAGGAACGGGAGCCCGGTGCGCGGCGCCGTCGGCGGGTTCGGCCGCCCGCGGCGGGCTGCCCCCCAGCGTGGCGTCGTCACGAGGCGCAGTATTGCCGACCACCGGAGGTAGCGTGGCTGCCATGGACGAGAACGCCGTGAACGAGATGCGGTGCCCCCGGTGTGCCGGTGCGATGGAGCCGCACGCCGTCGGCGACGTGAGGGTGAGCCGGTGCGTCGGCTGCGGCGGTGTCTTCCTCGACCGCAGCGAGCTCGGACTGCTCTCCGAGGCCGAGAACGACTGGCACCGCGGTGCGCACTCGCAGACCGAGCCGGTCCCGCGGATCACCGCCGGGATGACCGCCCCGCCGCCGGCACGCCCCCGCGCGCGCAGCTTCGTGGAGACCCTCTTCGGCTGAGGCCAGGGTTTCGAGGGCTCGACCACCATGGGTGGTCGAGCCCGTCGAAACCACTCAGAGGTCCCGGAATGTCTCGATCGAGGCGCCCAGGTGGTTGAGCCGGCTGGCGAGGTCCTCGTAGCCGCGGTTGATCACGTAGACCGAGCGGAGCACCGAGGTGCCCTTCGAGGCGAGCATCGCGAGCAGGATCACCACGGCCGGACGGAGCGCCGGCGGGCAGACGATCTCGGCGCCGGACCAGCGCGTCGGGCCCTCGATGCTGACCCGGTGCGGGTCGAGCAGCTGCACGCGCGCGCCGAGCCGGTTGAGCTCGGTGAGGTAGATCGCCCGGTTCTCGTAGACCCAGTCGTGGAGCAGCGTCTGCCCCTGGGCGACCGCCGCGATGACCGCGAAGAACGGCAGGTTGTCGATGTTGAGCCCGGGGAAGGGCATCGGATGGATCTTGTCGATGGGGGAGTGCAGGCAGGACACGTGGGTGGTCAGGTCGACCAGCCGGGTCTTGCCGTTCTCGGCGACGTACTCCTCGCTGCGGGTGTACTTGAACCCCATCTCCTCCAGCAGCGCCAGCTCGATCTCGAGGAACTCGATCGGCGCGCGGCGGATGGTGATCTCCGAGCTGGTGACGATGGCCGCCGCGAGCAGCGACATCGCCTCGATGGGGTCCTCCGAGGGCGCGTAGTCGACGTCGACGTCGATGTGCGGGCGGCCGTGCACGGTCAGCGTGGTGGTGCCGACGCCGTCGACGCGGACGCCGAGCCGCTCGAGGTAGAAGCAGAGGTCCTGGACCATGTAGTTCGAGCTGGCGTTGCGGATCACCGTCACGCCGTCGTGCAGGGCGGCCGCCATCAGGGCGTTCTCGGTGACGGTGTCGCCGCGCTCGGTGAGCACGATCGGGCGCGTCGGGTTGATCTTCGGGTCGACGGTCGCGTGGTAGAACCCCTCGGTCGCCTTCAGCTCCAGCCCGAACCGGCGGAGGGCGGTGAGGTGCGGCTCGACCGTGCGGGTGCCGAGGTCGCAGCCGCCGGCGTACGGCAGCTCGAACGCGGTCGCGCGGTGGAGCAGCGGCCCGAGGAACATGATCACCGAGCGGGTGCGGCGGGCCGCCTCCTCGTCGATGCGGGACAGGTCGAGCTCGGCCGGCGGGACGATCTCGAGGTCGCCCTCGCCGTTGAGCCAGCGGGTCTGCACGCCCAGGCTCGCCAGCACCTCGAGGAGCCGGTTGACCTCCTCGATGCGGGCGACCTTGCGCAGCGTCGTCCGGCCGCGGTTGAGGAGCGAGGCGCACAGCAGCGCGACGCCGGCGTTCTTCGAGGACTTGACGTCGATGCTGCCCGAGAGGGTCGTGGGGCCCGTCACCCGCAGGTGCGTCGGGGCGGCGCCCAGCGACACGATGTCGGAGTCCAGCGCCTCGCCGATGCGCGCGACCATGTCCAGCGTGATGTTCTGGTGCCCCCGTTCGATGCGGTTGACGGCGCTCTGGCTCGTGCCGAGAACGTCGGCGAGCTGCTGCTGCGTCCAGCCCCGGTGGGTGCGGGCGTCGCGGATGAGCTTGCCGATCCGGACCAGGTAGTCGTCTCTCACCTGCGCGACGTTATCTCACATATGAGATAGAGCCACCAACGACACGCGGTGGCCTTGCTCACCATACGTCTAGGGTGTGCGGATGCGTGTCACGACGATCCACGGGCCGCGGGACATCCGCCTCGAGGAGCACCCGGCCCCGACCGTCCGCCGTCCCACCGGAGCCGTCGTGCGCGTCGTCGCCGGCTGCATCTGCGGCTCCGACCTGTGGCCGTACCGCGGCGAGGACCCGGTCCGAGAGCCCCGCCGGATCGGTCACGAGGCGGTCGGCGTCGTGGAGGAGGTCGGCAGCGAGGTCACGCGGGTGCGCCCCGGCGACTTCGTCGTCGTCCCGTTCTGCCACTGCGACGGCACCTGCGACCTCTGCCGCAAGGGGATGCCGGCTGCCTGCCGCAACCTCGGGATCACCGAGGGCGGCCAGGGGGAGTACGTCGCGGTGGACCAGGCCGACGGCAGCCTGGTGACCGTGCCAGGTGAGCCCACGCGGGACGACCTCCCCTCGCTGCTCGCCCTCTCCGACGTGCTGCCGACGGGGTGGCACGCGGCGGTCAGCGCGCGCGTGGCCGAGGGCGACACCGTCGTCGTCGTGGGCGACGGGGCCGTCGGGCTCTGCGGTGTCCTCGCGGCCCGCGAGCTCGGCGCCGAGCGCATCGTCGCGATGTCCCGTCACGAGCCCCGCCAGGCGCTCGCGCGGAAGTTCGGCGCCACCGAGGTGGTCGCAGCGCGCGGCGACGAGGCGCAGGAGGCGGTCCTCGAGCTCACCGACGGGGTGGGCGCTGACGCGGTGCTCGAGTGCGTCGGGACCGACCAGTCCGTGCGCACCGCGCTCCGGGCCGTCCGGCCGGGCGGCAACGTCGGCGTCGTCGGCGTCCCGCACGGCGTCGAGCTGCCGGCCCGCGCGCTGTTCGGCCGCAACATCGGCGTCGCCGGCGGGATGGCGCCGGTCCGGACGTACCTCGACCACCTCCTCGGGCTCACGCTCGCCGGTCGCCTCGACGCCGGGCCGGTCTTCGACCTGACGCTGCCCCTGGAGCAGGTGGTCGAGGGCTACCGGGCGATGGACGAGCGGCGGGCCGTCAAGGTCCTCCTCGAGCCGTGAGCCGGCGATGACAGGGCTGCGGCTGGGGCCGCTCGTGCGCCACGTCGACACGACGACGGCGTCGGTGTGGGTGGAGACCGAGACCACGGCGACCGTCACGGTGACCGTGGGGGAGCGGAGCTGGTCCGCGAGGACCTTCGCGGTGCACGGCCACCACTTCGCGCTGGTCGAGTGCACCGGGCTCGAGCCGGGCACCACCACGCCGTACACCGTGGACGTGGACGGGGAGCGCGCCTGGCCGCAGCCGGTCGAGGGGCTCGACCTGCCCGACCCGGTGATCGCGACCCTCAAGCCCGGCAAGCCGCTGCGCCTCGCCTTCGGCTCCTGCCGCACCAGCGTCGGCCACGACGAGGCGGGCAACAAGGAGCACGGCGTCGACGCCCTCCGCGCCTACGCGCTCGCGATGGCCGGGGTGACCGCCGACGCCGACACGCTGCCCTGGCCGGACATGGTGCTGTTCCTCGGCGACCAGGTCTACGCCGACGAGACCACCGACGCGATGCAGGAGTTCATCGCCTCGCGGCGCAGCCTCGACGAGCCGCCCGGCACCGAGCTGAAGGACTTCGAGGAGTACGCCCACCTCTACCTGCTCGCGTGGAGCGACCCGGCCAACCGTTGGCTGCTCTCCACGCTGCCGAGCGCGATGATCTTCGACGACCACGACGTCCGCGACGACTGGAACACCTCCGCACGGTGGCGCGCGCAGATGAACGCCACCGACTGGTGGCACGGCCGCATCGTCGCGGGGCTGGCGTCGTACTGGGTCTACCAGCACCTCGGCAACCTCTCGCCCGACGAGCGGGCCGAGGACGAGCTCTGGCAGCAGGTCGTCGCCCACGAGGGCCCCGACGAGCTCGACCTCACCGAGGTGCTCGACGCCTTCGCCGACCGGGTCGACCGTGAGCCCGCGTCGTACCGGTGGAGCTTCTCCCGCGAGCTCGGCGGTTGCCGGCTCGTCGTGGTCGACTCGCGCGCCGCCCGCGTCCTGGACGAGGACCACCGCTCGATGCTCGACGACCACGAGCTCGCCTGGCTCGACGACCACATGCGCGGCGACTGCGAGCACCTCCTCGTCGGCACCTCGCTGCCGTTCCTCCTGCCCGAGGGGCTGCACCACCTCGAGTCGTTCAGCGAGGCGCTCGCCGGAGGGGCCTGGGGCAGGCGCGGGGCGCGTGTGGGCGAGTGGCTGCGGCAGACCGGGGACCTCGAGCACTGGGGCGCCTTCCAGCACGGCTTCCGCGAGGTGGCACAGATGGCCCTCGAGGTGGCCCGGGGAGAGCGGGGGAGGGCGCCACGGACCGTCACGTTCCTCTCCGGCGACGTCCACCACAGCTACGTGAGCCGCGTCCGCGACGTGGCACCCGGGTCCGCGATCGTGCAGGCGGTCTGCTCGCCGATCCGCAACCCGCTGCCACGCAAGGTGCGGTTCGCGACGGCGGTGCTCTCCTACGGGATCGCGGGGCCGATGGGCGCCATCGCCGCGCGCTCCGCGAAGCTGCCGCCGGCGCCGTTCCGCTGGTCCCGGGTCAGGGGACCGTGGTTCGACAACAACCTCGCGACCCTCGAGGTGGTCCCCGAGGGGCTCGAGATGTGGTGGAAGCGCGGCGTCGTGGCGGGGGACCGCCACGACCGGCCACAGCTCGAGGAGGTCGCCCGCCTCGTCGTCGGCCCGGCCTCCGGTGCCGACCGGGAGGGCACCGAGGGCACCGAGGACGCCGGCCTCACAGCCCGCTGAAGCCGGCCCCCACCGGGCGCGCCGACTCCGCGCGCTCGGTCAGCGCGTCGGTCAGCATCGACACCAGCGCCTCGAGCTGGACGTCGGCCGACGAGCCGACCTCGGCGTCGGAGCCGTCCAGCGCCCGCGCGGCGAGCCCGGCCTTGGAGTCGATGAGCTCGGCGATCTTGGTGTCCATCGTCTGCGCCGCGATGATCCGCCAGGCCGTGACCGGCTGGTCCTGGCCGATGCGGTGGATCCGGTCGATGGCCTGGGTCTGCTCGGCGTCGGTCCAGGAGAGCTCGGCGAGCACGACGTTGGAGGCGACCTGCAGGTTGATGCCGACGCCGGCGGCGGTCAGCGAGCAGACCGCGACGGCGACGTCGGGGTCGCTCACGAACGCGTCGATGTTGGCCTGCCGCACCTTCGTGGTCTGGTCGCCGCGGATGGAGGAGAACCGCATCCCACGCCGGGCGAAGGTCTCCTCGGCCTCGTCCATGACGTCGATGTGCTTGGCGAAGAAGACGACCTTGCCGACGCTGCGGGCCAGCTGGGCGGTGTAGTCCGCGGCGAGCCCGGCCTTGGCCTGGCCGATCCGCCGGATCATCGTGAAGACGTTCTCCTCGCCCTTCTGGGTCGTGGTGTCCTCGAGCTCCCAGCGGACCACCCGGCGCACGAGCTCGTGGTCGATGCCCTCGACGGCCGGGCCGGAGGTGCTGGCCTCGGCGCGCGCCTGGAGGGCGCTGTCGTAGCGCTTGAGCAGCCGGCGGGTGAGCGCCCGCTCGGACTCGCGGATCGAGCGGCCGAGCTCGCCGTCGAGCTCGACGGGGATGTCCGCGATGCGGCGGGCGGGGATGTCCGCGGCCACGTCGATCTTGCGGCGGCGCACGATGCCGAGGTCGATGACGGCCTGGCGGGCCGCCGGGTAGAACCCGGGGTCGGCGGGGGTGAGCCCGGTCTCCTCGAGCGCCTCCATCAGCGCGCCCAGCGGCTTCTTGTCGTCGATCCAGCCGAGGAACTGCCAGATCGCCTTGAAGTCCTCGATGTCGTTGATCAGCGGGGTGCCGGTGAGCGCCATCATCAGCGGCCGCACGGCGCGGGCCCGGATCTTGTCGGCGAGCTGGAGCACCAGCTGGGAGCGCTGGGAGCTCTTGTTCTTGATGTAGTGGGCCTCGTCGACGACCATGCCGCGGAACCCGAAGCGGCCGAGCCATCCGACGTGCCGGTCGAGGATCTCGTAGTTGACCACCACGATGTCGGCGAAGCCGTCGACGTCGTAGCCGTCACCGTGGATCACCGTCGCCGGCCGGCGAGGGGTCCACAGCCCGGCCTCGCGGGCCCAGTTGGTCTTGACGACGTTCGGCACCACGACGAGCAGCGGGTAGGCCTCGGCGCTCTCCGCGGCGAGGAGGGCCTGCGCGGTCTTGCCCAGGCCGGGCTCGTCGGCGAGCAGGAAGGTCCGGTGACCCGCGTGGGTGGCCGCGACCACCTGGGCCTGGTGGCGCATCAGGTCGCGTCCGGTGCGCGTGCGCAGCGACGAGGGGTCGGGGAGCTGCATCGACGCGGCCGCGCCGTCGGCGGCCTGCTCGAAGGAGCGCAGCAGCGGGCCGATGAGCTCCCAGGTGGCCAGCCGGCGCGGTCTCGGCTCACGGGCCTCGGCGAGCCGCGCGGCGTCGAAGTCCGGTGCCTGGAACGGGTTGGCGAGCTGGCGGGCGACGACCGAGCGCGGGACGACCTGGCGCTCGCTGAGGTCGGGGCCCTCGCCCTCGGTCGGGCTCTTCCGCTCGGGGCCGACCTCGACCCCGGCGGTCAGCAGCATGTCGCGCCGCAGCATCCGCGCGGCGTCGCTCACCGGCGTCTCCTCGGCGAGGAGCTGGAACAGCGAGGGGTCCATGGCGGCGGTCTTCGCGAGGATCGTCGCGACGCCGTCGAGCCGCTTCAGCTGCTCGGTGCGGTAGGCCTCGGTGGCCTCCTCGTCGGCCTTGACGCGGGCGCGCTCCTCGCGCACCAGCAACGCGACGACCTGGAACTTCGTGCGGGCAGAGGGGCGAAGGTGGCCGCGCTGGGCCTCGCCCTCCACCTCACGCACCGCTCGCGCGAGCACCGGGATGATGCCCTCGTTGTCGAGCACCCTCGCCTGGCGTCGCGAACGGGACGCGGTGCGTGTGGCGCCGGGTCGGCGCTGGGCTCGTCGAGCCACGGAGATCCTCCTCTGGGCGCCGTGCCCGAGCACGGCGTTACGGCGGCACCTCGTCCCGGCCCTTCCGCACCGCTGCACCGGTGACGGACGGGAACCGCCCCTGCGGACTGCCGGCCGGCGCCTCGGCGCCGGTCGACCGAGCGGGCCTCGCCCGTGTGCTCCCGCGTAGCTGGCGGGAGCGGCCGACCACCGCTCGACGGGGGTGCCGCCCGAGCGGGCAGCACCACGAGATGGATGCTGCCGCCATGCTACCCCCGTCACGACGCGGTGCGTGCCACGACCTCGGGGTGTCGGGGGAGTCATGGCCTTTCGTCCCCGGGTGCGCGCTTGACCTCCGGGGCCGCCGGGCAAGGTGGGGTCATGTCCATCCCCCGCATCCCCCTGCACGACGGCACCTCCGTGCCCCAACTCGGCTTCGGCGTGTTCCAGGTGCCGCCGGAGCACACCGAGGAGACCGTGAGCACGGCCTTCGAGGTCGGCTACCGCCACATCGACACCGCGCAGATGTACCAGAACGAGGCCGGCGTCGGTGCCGCGATCAAGCGCTCCGGCATCGCGCGCGACGAGCTGTACGTCACCACCAAGCTCAACAACAACAACCACCGGCCCGACGACGTCCGGCGCTCGTTCGCCGAGTCGCTGCAGCGGCTGCAGCTCGACCGGGTCGACCTCTTCCTGATCCACTGGCCGCTCCCGACCAGGTACGACGGCGACTTCGTCTCGACCTGGAAGGCGATGGCCGGGCTCGTGGAGGAGGGCGCGCTGACCTCGGTGGGCGTGTCCAACTTCGAGCCGGACCACCTGCAGCGGCTGGTCGACGAGACCGGCGTCGTGCCGGTCGTCAACCAGATCGAGGTGCACCCGTTCTTCGGCAACGAGGCCGCCCGCGCGGCGTCCCTCGAGCACGGCGCGAAGGTCGAGGCCTGGGCGCCCATCGCGAAGGGCAAGGTCGTCGACGACCCGGTCGTGAACGAGGTCGCGCAGGAGGTCGGGCGCACGCCGTCGCAGGTCACCCTGCGCTGGCACGTGCAGCGCGGCGACATCGTGTTCCCCAAGTCGATGCGCCGCGAGCGCATGGAGGAGAACTTCGCGATCTTCGACTTCGAGCTGACCGACGACCAGCTCCACCGGATCTCCTCGCTCGACCGTGGCGCGGAGGGGCGCACCGGACCCGACCCGAAGACGTTCGACTACGTCCCCGACTGACGCGATGGACGTCCGGCCGGCCAGGGCGACGGCGGTGACCGTCGCCCTGGCCGTTCTCGTGCTCCCGGGCTGCACGTCGTCATCGCCGCCGCCCTCATCCTCGCCGTCCTCATCCTCGCCGGCGCAGGAGGACCGTCCGTCAACCACCCCCGGCCCTGCGGAGACCCCGAGCGGTGACGCGGGGGACAGCGGGGCGTCCGGCGTACGGGAGAGGGCGGGGGTGCTGCCCGAGGCGCCGCCGCTGCGGCGCCCGGAGGCGCTCGCCCGCCACCTGCGCACGGCCGTCTCCGTCGTGCGCGACCCGTCGGCCGGCGCCGAGGAGCTGCGGCTAGCCGGCCGGTTCGAGCAGCGCGCCGCCCGCGGTCTCGCGCGTGGCCCCGAGGAGGTCCGCGACGAGGTGCTGGCTCGTCTCGGCGGGGCAGTGCGGTCACGGACGAGGGCACACGTCGAGGCCGCCGGGCTGCTCGACGCGCTGACCGAGCCGCAGCTGCGGCTGCCGCGGTGGCGGATCGTCGAGCCCCCACCGCCCGCCGAGCTGCTGCGCCACTACCGGTACGCCGCCCGCGAGGTCGGGGTGCCGTGGCAGCACCTCGCCGCGATCCACCTGGTCGAGACCCGCATGGGACGGATCCGCGGCGTGAGCAGCGCCGGCGCGCTGGGGCCGATGCAGTTCCTCCCCACCACCTGGGAGCTGTACGGCGAGGGCGGCGACATCCGGGACGTCCGCGACTCGATCCTGGCCGCGGCACGGCTGCTCCGGGCCAACGGGGCTCCCGGCGACATGGCCGGTGCGGTGTGGCACTACAACCCGTCCGACAACTACGTCGGGGCGGTGCTGCGGTACGCCGAGCAGCTCCGCCGGGCGCCGGAGAGCTATCGCGGCTACTGGCACTGGCAGGTGCTCTACGAGCACCGGCGGGGGACGTTCCTCCTCGACCACGGCTACCCACGGACCCGCGCCCGCCTGCTCGGCTGACTGCCGCTACTGCTACGTGCACCGGATGATCACCGACCACGGCTGCGCCACCAGCCTCGGCTGGGCCATCCGCTACCGCGACCTGCGGGCGCCGCGCGCGAAGGCCCTCGAGCAACGGCTCGGCCGGATGGGCGGCTTCTGCACCTGCGGGCTGTTCCTCAACGGGGTCACGCTCGACCGCCGCCTGCGCGTCCCCGGCACGGTGAGCGAGGGCGTGCGGACCGGCTCCACCCAGCGGTGCACCCACTGGGTGCGGCAGCGCCGTTGAGGGGCGCCACCCATCTCGACGCCACGGCATCGGCATCGACCGTTGACCGCGGACGCACGGCGGCAACTGACGACCTCCCGCTCGTTGTGGCACGATCCGACGCGTGAGCAGCAGAGGGGCGACCGAGCAGCGGCTCCGGGACCTCACCTTGCTGCGCCGGGTCCGCGACCGGATCGACCGGGAGTACGCCCAGCCGCTCGACGTCGAGGCGCTCGCCCGAGGGGTCGGGATGTCGGCGGGCCACCTGAGCCGGGAGTTCCGCAAGGCCTACGGCGAGTCGCCGTACTCCTACCTGATGACCCGCCGCATCGAGCGGGCCATGACGCTCCTGCGCCGCGGCGACCTCAGCGTCACCGAGGTGTGCTTCGCCGTCGGCTGCTCCTCGCTCGGCACCTTCAGCACCCGCTTCACCGAGCTGGTCGGAGTGCCGCCGAGCACCTACCGCCGCGACCACGCCGACGCGACCGAGGGGATGGCGCCCTGCGTCGCCAAGAGGGTCACGCGACCGGTCAGGAATCGAGAAGCACGGTCCGCCGGGCCCCACTAGCGTGCTCGTCATGGACACCATCACCATCCACTCGAGCTTCCTGCCCCACACCGACCCCGACGCGTCGCTCGCGTTCTACCGCGACGCGCTCGGCTTCGAGGTCCGCAAGGACGTCGGCTACGGCGGCATGCGGTGGTTGACGATCGGCCCGCCGGACCAGCCCGACACCAACATCGTGCTCTACCCGCCCACCGCCGATCCGGGCATCACCGAGGAGGAGGGCAGGACGATCGCCGAGATGATGGCCAAGGGCACCTTCGCCAGCATCATGCTGGCCGCGAAGGACGTCGACGCCGTCTTCGAGCGCGTCCAGGCCGCCGGCAGCGGCGAGGTCATGCAGGAGCCGACCGACCAGGACTGGGGCACCCGCGACTGCGCCTTCCGCGACCCGGCCGGCAACACCGTCCGCATCCAGCAGCTCCCCTGACCGGCGTGGTGGAGGGACCCCGCGAGAAGGAGAGCCGCAAGGCCGACTCCCTGGCACAGCTGTCCTCCCCGGCGGTCGACGTGTGGGTGGCCACCGCGTCGACCGCCGGGGAGCCCTACCTCGTCCCGTTGTCACTCTGCTGGGCCGACGGGCGGGCGGTGATCGCGATCGACCGCGGCTCGCGCACCGCACGCCACCTGGCCGCCACCGGCCGGGCCAGGCTCGGTGTCGGACCCACGCGCGACGTCGTGATGCTCGACGCCGTCGTCGAGCGCACCGTGGGCGTGGACGAGGACACCGAGCTCGGTGCGGCGTACGCAGCGCAGGCGGACTGGGACCCGCGGGGGAGCGAGGGCTACGTCTTCGTGGTGCTCCGCCCCGAGCGGGTGCAGGCATGGCGCGAGGTCGACGAGATCCCGGGGCGCACCCTGATGCGCGAGGGGCGCTGGCTGGTGTGACCGCCGATCTGCCATGGCGCCGACGTGCCGCGCGCTGTCGGCGCGGGATGGTTGGATCGACCGCACGAGGACAGACGGGGGAGGGCGCGCACCGACGGCGCCGCTCGGTCCCCAGGACCCACAGGGAGGCAGGATGACCACCGCCACTCGCGACCGCGCGGCCGGCATGCCGGCGCACGCCGCTGACACCCACGACCTGATCAGGGTGGTGGGGGCGAGGGTCAACAACCTCAGGGACGTCAGCGTCGAGATCCCCAAGAGACGGCTCACCGTCTTCACCGGAGTGTCGGGGTCGGGGAAGAGCTCGCTGGTCTTCGGCACGATCGCCGCGGAGTCCCAGCGGCTGATCAACGAGACCTACAGCGCCTTCGTGCAAGGGTTCATGCCGACGCTGGCCCGTCCCGAGGTCGACGTCCTCGAGGGGCTGACGACGGCGATCATCGTCGACCAGGAGCGGATGGGCGCCAACCCACGGTCGACGGTCGGCACCGCCACCGACGTCAACGCGATGCTCCGGATCCTCTTCAGCAGGCTCGGGAAGCCGCACATCGGGCCGCCCAACGCCTTCTCGTTCAACGTGCCGTCCGTGCGCGCCAGCGGGGCGATCACCGTCGAGCGGGGCGGGAAGACGAAGGCCGAGAAGGCGACGTTCAACCGGCTCGGCGGGATGTGCCCGCGGTGCGAGGGGATGGGCGCGGTCAACGACTTCGACCTGTCCGCGTTGTACGACGACTCGAAGTCGCTCAACGAGGGCGCGCTGACCATCCCGGGCTACAGCATGGAGGGGTGGTACGGCCGCATCTACCGCGGCTGCGGCTGGTTCGACCCCGACAAGCCGATCAAGAAGTACACCAAGAAGGAGCTCCACGACCTCCTCTACAAGGAGGCCACCAAGATCAAGGTCGACGGGATCAACCTGACCTACCTGGGGCTGATCCCGCAGATCCAGAAGTCGTTCCTGTCCAAGGACGTCGAGGCGATGCAGCCGCACATCAGGGCGTTCGTCGAGCGGGCGGTGACGTTCACGACCTGTCCGGACTGCGAGGGCACGCGGCTCGCTCCCGAGGCGCGGTCGTCCAAGATCGACGGGAAGAACATCGCCGACGTGTGCGCGATGCAGATCAGCGACCTCGCGGAGTGGGTGCGCAGCCTCGACGAGCCGACGGTCGCGCCGTTGCTGAAGGCGTTGGGGGAGACGCTCGACTCGTTCGTCGACATCGGGCTGGGGTACCTTTCGCTGGACCGGCCGGCCGGGACGCTCTCCGGGGGTGAGGCGCAGCGGGCGAAGATGATCCGTCACCTCGGCTCGTCGCTCACCGACGTGACCTACGTCTTCGACGAGCCGTCGATCGGGTTGCACCCGCACGACATCGCGCGGATGAACGCCCTGCTGCTGCAGCTGCGCGACAAGGGCAACACCGTGCTCGTCGTGGAGCACAAGCCGGAGACGATCGCGATCGCCGACCACGTCGTCGACCTCGGCCCGGGCGCCGGCACCGACGGCGGACAGGTGGTCTTCGAGGGGACGGTCGACGAGCTCCGCGCCAGTGACACGTTGACCGGCCGGCACCTCGACGACCGGGCGAGGCTGAAGGAGTCGGTGCGGTCGGCGACCGGTGCGCTCGAGGTGCGGGGCGCGTCCACCCACAACCTGCGCGACGTGGACGTCGACGTCCCGCTCGGCGTGCTCTGCGTGGTCACCGGCGTGGCCGGCTCCGGCAAGAGCTCGCTGATCCACGGCTCCGTCGCGGGTCGTGACGGCGTGGTGGCGATCGACCAGAGCGCCATCAAGGGGTCGAGGCGGAGCAACCCGGCGACGTACACCGGACTGCTGGAGCCGATCCGCAAGGCGTTCGCCAAGGCAAACGGCGTGAAGCCGGCGTTGTTCAGCGCCAACTCCGAGGGCGCCTGTCCGACCTGCAACGGCGCCGGCGTCATCTACACCGACCTCGCGACGATGGCCGGCGTCGCGACCACCTGCGAGGACTGCGAGGGCAAGCGGTTCCAGCCGGCAGTGCTGGAGTACGAGCTCGGCGGCCGCGACATCAGCGAGGTGCTCGGGATGTCGGTGGCCGAGGCCGAAGAGTTCTTCTCCGACGGCGAGGCGCGGCTGCCGGCGGCGCACAAGATCCTCGACCGGCTGGCCGACGTCGGGCTGGGCTACCTCACGCTGGGCCAGCCGCTGACGACGCTGTCCGGGGGCGAGCGGCAGCGGCTCAAGCTGGCCACCCAGATGGCGGACAAGGGCGAGGTCTACATCCTCGACGAGCCGACGACCGGGCTGCACCTCGCCGACGTCGAGCAGCTGCTGGGGCTGCTGGACCGGCTCGTCGAGTCGGGCAAGTCGGTGATCGTCATCGAGCACCACCAGGCGGTCATGGCGCACGCCGACTGGATCATCGACCTCGGCCCGGGCGCCGGTCACGACGGCGGCCAGGTGGTCTTCGAGGGCACGCCGGCGGACCTCGTCGCAGCACGCTCGACGCTGACCGGCCAGCACCTCGCGGAGTACGTCGGCGCGTGAGCGGATGATCCGGGCGCGACGCGACGAGGACCTCGAGGTGCTGGTGGCGGTCCTGAGGTCCTCGTCCCATCCGCCGACGGCTCCTGACGGGCTCGAGGGGTGGCTCACCGAGCACGACCCCCTGCAGTCCTGGGTCTACGACATGGCGCCGATGCACGTGACGCCGACACGGAACGTCGTGGGTCACGTGCAGCTATGTCAACCGGACGACGCCTTGGCCACCCTGGTGCACGACCGGACCGGCACGCCGGTCGGGCAGCAGGTGGCCGTCGAGAAGCTGTTCGTGAGGCCGGACCGGCACGAGGCGGGGTTCGCACGCCAGCTGCTCAAGGCGGCCATCGATCAGGTGACGGAGCTCGGCAAGGTGCCGGTCGTCGACCTCGGCGAGAACCCGTCGCTGACGGTGGAGGCGTGCACGCGGCGTGGTCTGAAGGTCGTCAGCGAGGGGACGACGACAGTGCTGACGGGAGCTCGAACGGGGTCGAGAGGGGCTGGTCCCGCTCCTGAGTAGTTCGCCGATAAGGCACATTATGTCAACTGGTAGAGAGGCTGGTGCGGGTCGAGGCCCCGAGGCCCCTCCCCGGCGTCAGAGCCTCTCGAGGTTGGCCCGGACGAACTCCCTCATGTACGGGATCGTGAAGTCGACGTAGCCGCGACGGGTCGGCTCGATGATCCCGGCGACGATCAGCCGGCTGCGGTACCGCGACACGTACCCGTGGTCGCGCCCGAGCCGCTCGGCGACCTGCGCGATCGAGGACTCGCCGACGTCCTCGGCCATCGCCTTCACGAAGTCGCGGTCGACCTCGGAGAGGTCGTTCAGCGCCGGCTCGTGCACCGAGAAGCCGACCTCGCGGCGCGCCGCCCGGATCCCGGCCCGGACGTGCTCGACGGTGATCGACCGCGAACCCGGGTCCTGGCGCCACATCTGGTCACCGACGAGCTGGATCAGGAACGGGTAGCCGTACGTCGCCTCGGCCGCCGTACGCAGCGCTTCCTCGCCGATCCGGCGACCCGCCTGGGTGACCGGCACCCGGAGCGCCTCCTCCGAGGCGACCTCGCTGAGCGGCTCCAGCACGAACCGCCGCGCCCGCCGCAGGAACGTCGAGACGTCGGAGGTCAGCAGGTCCTGGACCGCGGCCGGCAGCCCGGCGGCCGCGAAGGCCAGCGGCCGCTCCTCCCGGAACGCGTGCTGGACCACCGCGCAGAGCTGCGCGACGTCGTCCCTCCCCTGACGGCTGTGCACCTCGTCGAGGGTGAGCAGCAGCCCGGTGCCGTGCGGCTCGAGCTGCTCGGTGATCGCGTTGAGCTGGGAGCGCAGGCCTCCTGGCCCCTCCGCCGGCGGGAGGTCGAACTCGATGCCGCCGAGGTTCGCCGGCAGGCTCACCCCGGAGATCCGTCGCCGCCGCGCGGGCCCCTGGCGCAGCTGCGCGGCGAGCTCCGGGAGCGCCTCCGTGGTCAGCCGGTCCAGCAACCCTCGCGTGGCGGTCTCCGAGACGACGAGCCAGCTGCGCTCCCGGGCCTGCGCCTCGGCCTCGTTGAGCATCACGGTCTTGCCGATGCCCCGGTTGCCGGTGAAGAGCGCAGCCCGCCCGGGGGCGCCGGGCCCGGAGTCCAGCGCGTCCCCGATCTCGGCGACGATGGCGTCCCGGCCGGCGATCAGCGGCGGGTTGGTGCCGAACGACGGACGGAAGGGGCTGCGCTTCACGATGCGACACCCCCTTCATCAAGTTTCATCATGCTAGCACATGTTCATCATCTTTCATCATTCTGTGACGGGAAGCGCCGGCTCGCCGCTCGCGGGGGTGAAGATGCGACGGCTCGGCGGTCAGGCGTTCTCGCGGCGGAAGACGGAGACGCCCCACCAGACCGCGGCGCCGAACAGCAGCACCGTCCAGCCCACTCCCCAGCCGAGCGTCGAGACGTCGTAGTCGCCGAAGAACGCGCCGCGGACGGCGTCGACCACGTGCCGGATCGGCATGAAGTCCGAGAGCCGGTCGAGCCAGTCGGCGCCGAAGCTCATCGGCAGCAG
This sequence comes from Nocardioides caldifontis, assembly GCF_008087345.1. Lineage (GTDB taxonomy): Bacteria > Actinomycetota > Actinomycetes > Propionibacteriales > Nocardioidaceae > Marmoricola_A > Marmoricola_A caldifontis. The sequence continues at coordinate 492,425 of NZ_ML701736.1, forward strand.
GATCCCGGAGAGCAGCAGCACCGGCATCATCACGAGGTTGATCACCGGGGCCATCACGTCCTCGCTCTTCACCGTCAGGGCGAAGGCGTTCGACGCCGCGGCGCAAGCACCGCCGAGCAGCAGCGTGAGGACCACCCCGAGCAAGATGCCGGCGAGGTTGAAGTCCATTCCCAGGGCCAGCCCGAGCACCACCAGGATCACCGCCTGGACGAAGAGCTGGAGCAGGTCGCGGTAGAGCCGGCCGAACAGCAGCGCCGCCCGGCTGGCCGGCGTGACGCGTTCGGCTTCGATGACCCCTTCGCGCCACTCGCCGATCAGGCTGAAGCCGGCGAAGAACGCACCGAAGATGCCGAGCTGGACGAGCATGCCGGGGACGAACCAGGTGTACTTGTTGCCGCCCAGCTGGCTGATCACCGGCTCGAGCAGCGGCCCGAAGAGCAGCAGGTAGAGCACCGGCTGGAGCATCCCGATGATCACCCATGCGGGGTTGCGCAGGTTCATCCGCAGCTGGCGGTTGAAGACGATGAGACTCTCGCGCACGAAGGTGCTCACGCGGGCACTCCTTCCGGCTCGGGGGCAGCCTCGGCAGCGGCCTCCGCGTCACGCAGCGTCCGGCCGGTGAGCGAGAGGAACACGTCGTCGAGGGTGGGGCGGGCGACCTCGATCGACTCGAGGGTCACGCCGGACGCCTCGAGCTCCCGCAGGAGCCCCGGCACCGCGCGGCCCGCGCGCCCGACGCGGCCGCTGACGCTCCTCCCCTGCACCTCGAGGTCGGCCGAGATGGACCCGAGCTTGTCGCGCGCGGTCGCCACCTGGTCGTCGGTGGCCACCTCTAGCGTCACCAGGTCGCCGGCCACCTGCGCCTTCAAGTTGTCGGCGGTGTCGGAGGCGACGATCCGCCCCTTGTCGATGATCACGATCCGATCCGCCAGCGCGTCGGCCTCGTCGAGGTAGTGCGTGGTCAGGAAGACCGTCGCTCCCTGCTCGCCCCTCAGCCGCTGGATGTGGCCCCACAGGTTCGCACGCGCCTGCGGGTCCAGCCCGGTCGTCGGCTCGTCGAGGAAGATCAGCGACGGCCGGTGGATCAGCCCCATGACGATGTCGAGCCGTCTTTTTTGTCCGCCCGACATGTTCTTGGGCATCCGCCGCCAGAGGCCGTCTAGCTGCAGCTGCTCGAAGAGCCGCTGCCCCTCCCTGGTGGCGTCTTTGCGGGACATCCCGTAGAGCATCCCGTGGTCGACGACCTCGTCGCCGGCGTACGCACCGGAGAAGGTCGAACCGACCTGGGAGCAGTAGCCGATGCTCCGGCGCACCTGCACCGGCTGGGTCGCGACGTCGTACCCCGCGACCGTGGCGGTGCCCGCCGTCGGCTTCAGCAGCGTGGTGAGGATCCGCAGCGTGGTGGTCTTCCCGGCGCCGTTCGGGCCGAGGAACCCGACGATCTCGCCCTCGGCGACGTCGAGGTCGACGCCGTCGACGGCGGTCACGGAGGTCCTGGTCCTCCCCTGCCGGGTCTCGAAGGTCTGCACGAGTCCGCGTGCAGTGATCATGGGCGGCTCCCTGTGTCGCGCGTGCACCACCGGCGAGGATGGCCACGGCGGACCGCGAGGGTCAACCGGGTTTGCCGGCAGCAGGGAGTCTGACGCCGCCCACCGACAGAACTCATCGGCCGGGGCCGATGTGCCTCTCAGCCGGTGAAGATCATGCAGCTGCTGGTCGCGTGCGCCACGAGCTTCCCGGCCTCGTCCTTGACCTCCGCCTGCGCCAGCGCCGTGCGCCGGCCGCGCTGGATGACCGTGCCCTCGCAGGTGAGGAGACCGGAATCGAGGGTGACCGGGCGGAGGAACTTCACGTTGAGGTCCAGCGAGGTGTAGCCCTCCCCCGGCGCCAGCGTCGAGTGCACCGCGCAGGCCGCGGCCGTGTCGAGCAGCGACGACAGCACGCCTCCGTGCACCGACCCGAGCGGGTTGTAGTGGAACTCCTGCGCGCGCATCGTCACCACCACGCGCCCGGCCTCGGGGCGGAAGTCCTCGAAGTCGAGGGTGTCCATGATCGGCGGCCGCGGCAGCTCGCCCGCCACCGTCGCCTGCAGCTGCGCCAGCCCGTCGAGCCCGGCGATCTTCGACAGGTCGGTCTGGCCGGGCGAGACCCACTCCACCGTGCGGGAGCGCGTCGCGAACGTGGGGCTGTCGGACAACGGCTGGGTCTGGGTCATGGACGCAGCCTGCCACCGCTTGCTGGGTCTGTCAACGAGACCTAGCCTGGTGTCATGACCGCGACCGCCCCCGAGGCCCTCGACTACGCCGTCGACAACTGCACGATCGGCCGTGCCATGGCGGTCCTCGGCGAGCGGTGGACCCTGGTCGTCCTCCGCGAGGTCTTCAACGGCATCCGCCGGTTCGACGACATGCAGCAGCACGCCGGCATCCCTCGTCAGGTGCTCACCGACCGGCTGGCCCGGCTCGTCGAGCACGACGTGCTCCGGAGGGAGCCCTACCGGCTGCCGGGCGAGCGGACCCGCCACGAGTACCGGCTGACCCCCAAGGGGTTCGACCTCTACCCCGTCATGGTCGCCCTCGCGGCCTGGGGCGACCGCTACCTCGCCGACCCGGACGGCCCGCCGGTCACCTTCCACCACGTCGGGTGCGGCGCCCCCGTCCGGGTCCGGCTGCACTGCGACGACGACCACCACGTCGAGGAGGTGCGCCAGGTCGCCCCTCGACCGGGGCCCGGTGCGCACCGCCGCGGGCCGGCTCAGAGCTGACCGACGAGCTTGTCCGGGGTGACCGGGAGGTCGCGGACCCGCACCCCCGTCGCGTGGAAGACCGCGTTGACCACGGCCGCCGGCGAGCCGACGATGCCGATCTCGCCGATCCCGCGCGAACCCATCGGCGTGGCCACCGTGTCCGCCTCGTCGAGCCACTCGGCCTCGAGCCGCTGCACGTCCGCGTGCGCCGCGACGTGGTAGGTCGCGAGGTCCTGCGTGACGGTGTGGCCGAAGCGGGGGTCACGCCACCCTTCCTCGAAGAGCGCCGCCGAGAGCCCCATCGTGAGGCCACCGAGGAGCTGCGACCGCGCGGTCGTCGGGTTGACCACCCGCCCGACCGAGTAGACGCCGAGGAGCCGGGGCACGCGCACCTCGCCCGTCCAGCGGTGCACCCGCGCCTCGGCGAAGACCGCCCCGAAGGAGTGCATCGCGTAGCGCTCCTTCTCGGGGTTCTCCTCCGCCGCCGCGGTGGTGACCGCGCCCACCTCGGGCGCCTCGCCGTGCTCCTCCCGGAAGGCCTGCGCCGCGGCGACGATCGCCGACCCCCACGAGCTGGTCCCGGACGAACCGCCGGCAACCGAGGCGGACGGCAGGTCCGAGTCACCGATCCGCAGGACCACCGCCTCCGTCGGGCACCCCAGCGCGTCCGCGGCGATCTGGGTGAGCACGGTCCAGGCGCCGGTGCCGATGTCGACCGCCCCGATCGAGACCGCGAGGCGACCGCCGTGCAGGGCCTCGACCCGGCAGGTGTTCCCGGGCATCGCCATCATCGGGTAGCTCGACGCCGCGACCCCGGTGCCGACCCACCACTCCCCCTCCTGCCGGCTGCGTGGCTCCGACGGCCGGTCCGCCCAGCCGAACCGCTCGGCGCCGCGCCGCAGGCACTCGACGAGCCGGCGGTCGTGGAACGGCTTGCCGGTGTCCGGGTCGATCTCCGGCTCGTTCCGCTCGCGCAGCGTGACAGGGTCGAGGCCGCACCGCACGGCCAGGTCGTCGATGGCGACCTCCTGTGCGTAGGCCCCGGGCATCTCGCCCGGCGCACGCATCCAGGACGGCACCGCCACGTCGAGCATCGCGAGCCGGTGGGAGGTCCGCCGGTTCGGGCCGGCGTACATCATCCGGGTCGGCGACGCGGTCTGCTCGGCGTACTCCTTGAGCCTCGACGTCTGCTCGACCACCCGGTGCTCGAGCGCCTGCAGCCGCCCCTCGTCGTCGGCGCCGAGCCGGAAGTGGGAGAAGGTCGCGGTGCGGTAGCCGGTGAGCGAGAACATCTGCTGGCGGGTGACGGCGAGCTTCACCGCGCGGCCAGGAAGCGCGCGGGCGGTCAGCGCGACCGCCATCTCGGGCGCGTGCGGGACCCCCTTGCTGCCGAAGCCGCCGCCGACGTTCGGCGCGAGCACCCGCACCTGCTCCGGCTCCAGGCCGAGCATCGGCGCGAAGGCGGAGCGGACGCCGTGCACGCCCTGGGTGGAGTCGTACATGGTCAGCCGCGAGCCGCCGCCGGGGTCGTCCTCCCACACGGCCATCGCGGCGTGCGGCTCCATCGGGTTGTTGTGCTCGAAGGGGGTCCGGTAGGTCTCCTCGACCAGCACCTCCGCGGCGGCGATCGCCGCGTCGACGTCGCCCTCCTCGGTGTCGGTCGGCATCGACGGGTTCACCGAGTCCGGCTTGTACGTCGGGGTGGAGTCGGTGAGCTCGGCGGAGAACGGCTCCTCGGCGTACGTCACGTCGACGAGCGCGGCTCCCTCGCGGGCGGCCTCCAGGGACTCGGCGGCGACCACCGCGACGATCTCGTTGCGGAACGACACCCGCGGCGTCTGGAGCACCAGCAGCTCGGGCTCGTCGTCTCCCTGGAGCCGCGGCGCGTTGGTGTGGTCGACGACGTGCACGACGCCGGGGTGGGCCAGCGCCCGCGACGCGTCGACCGACTCGATCCGCCCCTTGGCGATCCGCGAGGTCACCAGCCACAGGTGGAGCAGCGGCAGCTCGCGGCCGAGGAGCTCGCCGAGGTCGTGCTCGACGGCGTACGGCGCGGTGCCGGTGACCTTCGCCCGGCCGTCGACGCGGACGTGCTCGCGACCCACGGACCGCACGTCGATCGGCCGGGTGGGCCGCTGCTGCGGCTCGTCGCTCATCGTCCACCTCCCGCGAGCCGGCCGAGCACCAGGGCGGTCGCGCCGCGGACCATCGGCACCTTGAACGCCGTGCCGGGCGACGTCTCGGCCTGCTCGAGCTCCGCGTCCGCGGCGGCGAGGACCGCCTCCTCGCTGAACCGCTCGCCGCGGAGCGCCTCCTCGGCCCGGAGCGCGCGCCACGGCTTGTGCGCGACACCGCCCCACACGATGCGCACGTCGCGCACGACGTCGCCGTCGAGCTCCAGCCCGGCGGCGACCGAGGCGAGCGCGAAGGCGTAGCTCGCGCGGTCCCGCGCCTTGTAGTACGTCGACCGCTGGGCCACCGGCGAGGCCGGGAGCTCGACCGCCGTGATCAGCTCGCCGTGCTCGAGGACGGTGTCCTTCTCGGGGGCGTCGCCGGGCAGCCGGTGGAGCTCGGCGACCGGGAGGCGCCGCTCGCCGGCCGGCCCGTCCGTGACCACCGAGGCGTCGACGGCGGCGAGGGCCACCGCCAGGTCCGAGGGGTGCACGGTGACGCACTCCGGTGAGGCGCCGAGGACCGCGTTGTAGCGGGCGAACCCCTCGACCGCCGAGCAGCCGGAGCCGGGCTCACGCTTGTTGCACGGGGTCGAGACGTCCTGGAAGTAGACGCACCGCGTCCGCTGCAGGAGGTTGCCGCCGGTCGTCGCCTGGTGGCGGATCTGCGCCGAGGCGGCGGAGACCAGCGCCCGGGCCACGGCGGGGAACTCGCGCCGCACGACCGGGTGCGCGGCCAGGTCGCTGTTGCGCACGTTGGCGCCGACCCTCAGGACGGTCCCGCCGCCGACGTCGGCCACCTCCACGTCGTGCAGCGGCAGACCGCGGACGTCGACGAGGAGCCCCGGCCGGGCGACCCCGAGCTTGAGGTGGTCGACGAGGTTGGTGCCGCCGGCGAGGAACCGCGCGTCCGGGTCGTCGGCGACCGCGCGGACGGCGGTGGCGACGTCGTCCGGGCGCAGGTAGTCGAAGGGCCTCACGCCTCGCCCCCGCTCGCGACGCACTCGCGGACCGCGGCGAGGATCCCGACGTAGGCGCCGCACCGGCAGAGGTTCCCGCTCATCCGCTCACGCAGCTCGTCGTCGTCCGGGTCGACCTCGGCGTCAAGGTCCTCGGTGACGTGGCTGGGGTGGCCCTCGCGGAGCTCGTCGAGCATCCCGACGGCCGAGCAGACCTGGCCCGGCGTGCAGTAGCCGCACTGGAAGGCGTCGTTGCGGAGGAACGCGTCGGCCACCGGGTGCAGCCCGTCGGCGTGCCCCTCCCCGAGCCCGGCGGCGGTGACGACCTCTGCCCCGTCGTACGACACGGCGAGGGCGAGGCAGGTCAGGTGGCGCCGACCGTCGAGCAGCACCGTGCAGGAACCGCACTGTCCGTGGTCGCACCCCTTCTTCGGCGCGGTGTTGCCGAGCCGCTCGCGCAGGAGGTCCAGCACGGTCGTGCGGACGTCGACGTCGAGGGTGTGGTCGACGCCGTCGACGCGGAACGACACGGTCGGCACGGGCGGCACCCTCCGTCGGCTGGTGGCTGGGGTTGGTGGCTGGGGTTGCTCCACCTATGACCGCGGTGTCCCGGGGTCAAACCCCGGCTAGGGCTGGCTGAGCCGCTCCGCCTCGGCGTGCGGGTCGTCCACCCCGCGGAAGGTCTTGATGCTCCACACGATCAGCCCGAGCGCGACCAGCCCCGACGCGACGAGGGTGACGCCGGTCGGCCAGCCGCCGATGAGCCACCACGAGTCCCTCACCGGCCACCACCCGGGAGCCTCGGGCCGCAGGATCCAGAGCACCCCCATGGCGACGAGCCCGAGCGCGAAGACCGTGGACATCACGATGCGGGGCACGGTCTGCACACCGTCCGCGGCCGCCTTCTTGGCCCGGATCTCGACGGGGCGCATCCGTCGCTCGGCCCACTCGTACTGCTGGGACAGGATCGCCAGCCCACCGGCGAGCATCAGCAGCCCCGGCCCCGGGAGGACCAGCGCGGCGATGCCCGCGACCACCAGCACCCAACCCGCGACCTCGACGGCGACCCGCTTCGCTGCGTTGCGCACGACCGGCCTCAGCGCTTCCGGTCGCGCCGCACACGGCGACGCAGCTGGAGGATCCGGAGGGTGCCGGCGGCCACGACGATCAGCGCCCCGGCGGCGGTGGCGATCAGCAGCGCGGCGGCCAGCGGCGCTCGGACGTCACCGCCGAAGAAGGAGATCGTCACCTCCTGGGTGTTCTGCAGCACGAAGACCGCGAGCAGCACGAGCAGCAGGGCGAGCGCCGCGACCGCGACCCAGATGCCGCTGGTGCGGGAGCCGCGGAGCGGGTCCTCGGCCGGGCGTCGCTGCTGCGGGGTCGTGGCCGGCTCCGCGGGCTCTGTGCCCTCTCCCGGGACGGCCGGCGTCTCCGGTCCGGGCGTGGTCTCGCTCATCGCTGCTCCTGTCGGTCCGGGGCCGAACCTACAGCGCACGAGGTGCCGGCGGTGGTCCCAGGACCCCGTGCCGTGCCGTTGGTCCGTCCCGTCAGCGGACCACCTCGACGGTGATCGGGGTCCCCACCGCGACCGTGCGGCCGACCGTGCAGATCCGGTCGCGCGAGCGGCGTACGGCCTCGGGGAGCGCCTCGCGGGCCTCGTCGCCGGACTCGCCCTCCGGGAACTCCGCGGTGATCCGCAGCGTGATGTCCACGAGGCGGTTGCCGTGCTCGTCGCGGATCTTCCGTGCGCTGACGTCGACGTCGAGCCGCTCCGCCTCGGCCCGCTTGGCGGTGATGTAGTCGACGTCGATCGCGTTGCACCCCGCGATCGCCGCGAGGAGCAGCTCCACGGGCGAGAACGCCTCGTCGTCCCCCTCGCCGAACTCCAGCTCGCCGCCGCGCGGGTTGCGCGCGACGTAGCGCGCCTTGCGGAGCCGCTCGAGGGAGATGGTGCGCAGGTCGTCGCTCATCCGGCCACTCTGGCACGGTGCCGGGAAGGGCCGGTGGGTGGCCGGTGACGCGCCGGGGTGTCCCCCACCGGCGAACTACGCTGGCACGGTGACCCTGTCCACCCGTCGGGCCCGGCGCCCGGGCCCCAGCGTCCGCGTCCGCGTCAAGGAGTACGCCGAGGGCCGGAGCCGTCGTCGCGAGGACCGGCTGGCCACGGAGGAGCCCCTCGAGGTGCGGCTCGCGTGGCCCGGCCACCCCGCGGAGCGCGTCGCGGTGACCATGCGGACACCCGGCCACGACTTCGAGCTGGCCGTCGGGCTGCTGCACGCGGAGGGGGTCGTCGTGCCCTCGGCGCTCGACACCGTCGCCTACTGCACCGACGTGCAGCTCGCGCCCGAGCAGGAGTTCAACGTCGTGACGGTGACGCTGGACGCGCCGCCGCCCCGGCTGCCGGGCGGCCGCGGCGCGACCGTGACGGCCGCGGCGTCGGCGTGCGGGGTCTGCGGTGCCGACAGCATCGACGAGGTGGTCGCGCTCGGCTCGGTGGTGACACCGGCGGGCGAGGCCGCGCCGCTGCCGCCCGAGCTGCTCACGGCGCTCCCCGCCCGGATGCGCGAGGCGCAGCGGGTCTTCGACTCCACGGGCGGGCTGCACGCCGCCGCGCTCTTCGACGGGTCGGGCGAGCTGCTCCTGCTGCGCGAGGACGTCGGTCGGCACAACGCCGTCGACAAGGTGGTCGGGGCCCGGGTCCTGGCCGGGAAGCCCCCCGCGGTGCCCCTGATGTGCGTCAGTGGGCGCATCGGCTTCGAGATCGTGCAGAAGGCCGTCGCCGCGGGCGTGGGGGTGGTCGCCGCGATCGGCGCCCCCTCGTCGCTCGCCGTGCAGCTCGCCGAGGGAGCCGGGCTCGGCGTGGTCGGCTTCCTGTCCGCGAAGCGCTTCGTCGTCTACGCGGGCGGGGACCGGATCGCCGGCTGAGCGGCTTCCCACACCCGTCCTCCGGCGTGTGCGACGAGAACTGTCGGCGCCCTTTCCTACGGTCCTGGTGTGCGCATCCTCCACACCTCCGACTGGCACCTCGGCCGCTCCTTCCACGGGGTCGGGCTGATCGAGGCGCAGGCGGCGTTCGTCGACCACCTGGTCGACACGGTCGTCGCCGAGCGCGTCGACCTGGTGCTGGTGGCCGGTGACGTCTTCGACCGGGCGCTGCCGCCGGTCGACGCGGTGGAGCTCGCCGGGGAGGCGCTGGCCCGGCTCGCCTCGACCGGTGTGCGCACCGTCGTCACCAGCGGCAACCACGACTCGCCCGTCCGGCTGGGCGCCAACGCCCGGCTGGCGGACGCCGCCGGCGTCCACCTGCGCACCCGCTGGCAGGAGGTGGGCACCCCCGTCCTCGTCGAGGACCGGCACGGCGTGGTCGCCGTCCACGGCCTCCCCTACCTCGAGCCCGACGCCGTGCGCCAGCCGTGGAGGCTGCCGGCGCGGACCCATGAGGCCGCCCTGGCCGCCGCGATGGCGCGGGTGGGTGCCGACGGCGAGCGGCGCGGGGGCCGCACGGTCGTGATGGCGCACGCCTTCGTCGCCGGCTCGCCCGAGGCCGCCTCGACGATGGCCTGCGACAGCGAGCGCGACATCTCCGTCGGCGGGCTCCAGATCGCGCCGACCTCGCTGTTCACCGGCGTCTCCTACGCCGCGCTCGGCCACCTGCACGGCGCCCGGGCGCTCACCGACACGGTTCGCTACAGCGGTTCGCCGCTCGCCTACTCGTTCTCCGAGGAGGGGCACATCAAGGGCTCCTGGCTGGTCGAGCTCGGCGCGGCCAGGGTCGAGGAGTGCACCTTCGTCCCCGCCCCGGTGCCCCGCCGTCCGCTCCGGCTGCGGGGCAGGCTCGACGACCTGCTGCACGACCCGGCCCACGCCGCGCACGAGGGGTGCTGGCTGGCGGTGACGCTGACCGACCCGGTGCGTCCGACGGCCGCGATGGAGCGGCTGCGCGCCCGGTTCCCCCACGTGCTCGCGCTCTACTTCGACCCTGAGGGCGCCCCGGTGAGCCGCGGCCCCGTGGCCCCCCACGTCACGGGCCGCAGCGACCTCGACGTCGCGCTCGGCTTCGTCGAGGAGGTGCGCTCGCTGGAGGCGACCACGGAGGAGGAGCTGCTCCTCCAGCTGGCCTGCGACTCCTGCCGGCTCGGCGAGGACCGCGACGCCGACGGAGGCTTCGACGTCCCGTCCCCCCGCGAGGCGGCCGGCTGATGCGGTTCCACCACCTCGCCGTCACCGCGTTCGGCCCGTTCGCGACCACCCAGACCGTCGACTTCGACGAGCTGGGCGAGGCCGGCATCTTCCTGCTCACCGGCCCCGCCGGCGCCGGCAAGACGAGCATCCTCGACGCCGTCTGCTTCGCCCTCTACGGCATCGTGCCCGGGGTCCGCGAGACCCGGTCGCTGCGCTCGCACCACGCCGCCGAGGGCGTCCGCCCCGAGGTGGTGCTCGAGGTGACGATCGGGGCGCGCCGGCTCCGGGTCCGGCGCTCGCCCGAGTGGCACCGCCCGAAGAAGCGGGGCACCGGGACGACCCGGGAGCACGCCTCGGCGACGCTGGTCGAGCTGGTCGACGGCGAGGAGCGGCTGCTCTCGTCCCGCATCGCCGAGGTCGGCCACGAGCTCGGCCTCGCGCTGGGCATGAGCTCGGAGCAGTTCATGCAGGTCGTGATGTTGCCGCAGGGGCAGTTCCAGACCTTCCTCCACGCCTCGTCCGACGAGCGCCAGGCGGTGCTCCAGCGGCTCTTCCGCACCGAGCGGTTCAGCCGGGTCGAGGAGTGGATGCGCGACCACAGCCGCGAGCTCGGACGGCGCGCGGAGGAGCTCGAGGACCAGGTGCGCCGGCTGCTCGCCGCGCTGCAGCACCGTGCGGGCTCGCCGCTGCCCGACCCCCTCTGCGGCTCCCGGCTGGGAGACTGCGCTCCGGTCGCCCGGCGGTGGGCCTCCTCCGAGGTCGAGCGCGCCACCACCGCGGCGACGCGAGCAGCACGGGTCCGGTCCGACGCCGAGCGCGCGCTGGAGGTCGCCGCGGTCGCCGAGCGGGAGGGCCACCAGGCGGTCGCCGCGCACGAGCGGCGGCTGGCCGCGAGCCGCCGGCTGGCCGAGCTCGAGGAGTCCGCCGCCGACGCCGAGCAGATCCGGCTCCGGCTCGATCGCCACGACCGCGCGGGGCGCGTCGAGCCGCTGCTCGCCCCTCTGGCCGCCGCCCGTCAGGCCGTCGCGTCGGCACGGCGCCACCACGCGGCTGCCGTCGACCGGGCGGCACGCGGCATCCCTCCAGCGCTCCTCCCACCCGGCTCCGACCACGAGTGGGACCGCGCAGCCGCCGCGGGGCTCCGCGACCGGTGGGACGACGACATCGACCGGCTCCGGGCGCTGGCCCCGCAGGAGGAGGCGCTCGTCGTCCTCGACGAGAGCACCACCCGGGCCCGCGCCGCGCTGGCCGAGATGGACGCCGAGCTGTGCCGTCGCACGGAACGCCTCGCCCGGCTCCCCGAGGAGGAGCGGCTCGTCGCCTCCGAGCTGCTGCGTGCCGAGGCCGACGCCGCCGACCACGACGGGGCCCGGTCGCGGCTCGCCGACGCCGAGGAGCAGCTCGCCGCTGCCGAACGGCTGGTGCCGGCACGCAGCTCTCACGAGCGGCTGCTCGAGCGCTGGCAGGCCGCACGAGGGGCCGCGCAGGACGCGCGCGCCCACCACCTCGACCTCGTCGACCGTCGGCTCAGCGGCATCGCTGCCGAGCTGGCGGGCCAGCTCGTCGACGGCTCGCCCTGCGCCGTCTGCGGCTCCGAGGAGCACCCCCGGCCAGCGCCCCCGCGCGAGGACGCGGTCACCCTCGCCGAGCAGCAGGCCGCGGAGGAGGAGCACCGCCGGCTGGCGCAGCGGGCCGACCAGCTCCACGACCAGCTCACGCGCGCCGCCGCCGAGGTGCAGCGGCTGGAGCTCGCCGCGCGCGGGCTCGCCGTCGAAGCGGCACGCGACCGGGTCGCCGAGGCCTGCGCCGCGGTGGAGCGTGCCGACGCCGCTGCGGAGCGGCTCCCCGCACTGCGGCAGCAGGGGGACGCCGTCGCCGCCGAGCGCCAGGAGCTCGAGGAGCGGCTCGCCGCGCTCCGGGCGGCCATCGGCGAGCGCGAGACCCGGCTCGCGGTCGAGGAGGAGCGTCGCGCGGTCGCCGCGGCGGCGGTCGAGGAGGCCCTGTCCGGCCGGGCCGCGACGATCGACGAGCTGGTCACCTCCATGGAGCGCGCGCGCTCGCTGCTGGACGCAGCCGTGGAGTCCGCCGACCGGCTGACGGCCGACGAGGAGCGGCTCGCCGCAGCCGCGGAGCAGGCCGACGCCCTCGCCACCTCGCTCGGGTTCGGCTCGGCACGGGAGGCGGAGGAAGCCCTGCTCCCCGACGACGAGCACCAGCACCTCTCCGCCCTCCTCCAGGAGCGCGAACAGGTCCGGGCCGCTGCGGACGCCGTCCTCGGCGAGGTCGACGACCCCGGCGCCGGCACCGTAGATCGCCACCGCGACCAGGTGGACGCGCTCGCCCGGGCACGGGCGGCCCACGATGCCGCCGCCGCCGAGGCAGCCACGGCGGCCGACCGTGCGGCCGCGGTCGCCCGGCTCGCCGACGCGTTGGAGTCCGCGCTCGCCACCTGGGAGCCGGTCCGCGCCGAGCACGCCACCGCCGACGGACTGGCCAGGCTGGTGCGCGGCACCGGCGGCGACAACCAGCTCCAGATGCGGCTGTCGTCCTACGTGCTCGCCACCCGGCTCGACCAGGTGCTCGACGCCGCCAACGAGCGGCTGGCCACGATGCGCGACCAGCGCTACACGTTGCGCCGCACCGGAAACGCCCGCGGCGGGAGCCGCGCCGGGCTCGGCCTCGAGGTGCTCGACGCGTGGACCGGCGAGCCCCGCGCGCCGCAGACGCTGTCGGGCGGCGAGACCTTCGTGGTCTCGCTCGCCCTCGCGCTCGGGCTCGCCGACGTGGTGGTGCACGAGTCCGGCGGGCTCCGCGTCGACACCCTCTTCATCGACGAAGGGTTCGGCATGCTCGACCCCGACACCCTCGACGAGGTGATGGACCGGATCGACGCGCTGCGCGCGGGCGGCCGGGTCGTCGGCGTCGTCAGCCACGTCCCCGAGCTGCGCAGCCGCATCCCAGCCCAGCTCCACGTCGAGAAGGGGCGCCACGGCTCCACGCTCGCGGTGCGTACGCTCGTCACATGAGCCCTCGCCGTGCCCGGGAGGACGCGGACGGTGCGGACGACGACCAGGTGCGCGCGCTCGCGGTGATCGACATCGACGGGGTCGTCGCCGACGTCCGCCACCGGCTGAAGCACCTCGAGAAGCGGCCCAAGGACTGGAAGGCGTTCTTCGGCGCCGCCCTGCAGGACCCGCCCCTGCGCACCGGGCTCGACACCGTCGCCCAGCTCGCCACCGTCTACGAGATCGTCTACCTCTCCGGCCGGCCCGAGCACTGCCGCCGCGACACGGTGGAGTGGTTCGCCCGCCACGGGCTCCCCGAGGGCGAGCTCCACCTCCGCCCGTCCAACGACTTCCGGCCGGCCCGCCAGTTCAAGGTCCAGGTGCTCCGCCGGCTGAGCCGCCGCGCCCCGGTGGCGGTGCTGGTCGACGACGACGAGGCCGTGCTCGCCTCCGCCCGGGAGGCCGGGTTCGACGTCCTCCCGGCGACGTGGATGGGCGACGCTCCCGTGCTCCAACAGGCGCAGGAGGACGAGGGGCGCACCTGACCGCCAACCTCGTGCCGGGAGGTTAGGGTCGCGACCGTGCACGACATCGACCCTGGCTTCACCGCTCTCCCCTACCGTGCGCTCGCCGACGCCGCCCTCGACCGGGCCCGGGCGTTGGGGGTCCAGCACGCCGACTTCCGGTTCGAACGGGTGCGTTACCAGGACGTGCGGGCGCGGGACGGCCGGTTGCAGGGGGCCGCGGAGAGCGAGGACCTCGGCTTCGCCGTACGCGTGGTGCACCGGGGGGCCTGGGGGTTCGCCGCCGGTGTGCTCCTCGACCCCGCCGAGGCGGTCCGGGTCGCCGAGACCGCCGTGGCCACCGCCGAGGTCGCCGCGGCGATGACCACCTCACCGGTGGAGCTCGCGCCGGAACCGGTGCACGCCGACGCGACCTGGGTCTCCGCCTACGACGTCGACCCGTTCACCGTGCCCCTCGACGACAAGGCCGCGCTGCTCACCGGCTGGACCGGCGACCTGCTCGGCGACGCCCGCGTCGACCACGCCGCGGCGACGGTGCAGGTGATCCTCGAGAACAAGTACTACGCCGACCTCGCCGGCACCTCGACCACCCAGCAGCGCGTGCGGCTCCACCCGGAGGTCGAGGTCTACGGCAGCGACGAGCGGCGCGGCACCATCGACTCGATGCGGACCGTCGCGCCGCCGGTCGGGCGCGGGTGGGAGTACCTCACCGGCTCCGTCCACGACTGGGCGGGCGAGCTCGCCGAGCTCGCCCCGCTGCTCGAGGAGAAGCTGGCGGCACCATCGGTGGAGGCCGGCCGCTACGACCTCGTGATCGACCCCAGCAACCTCTGGCTGACCATCCACGAGTCGATCGGCCACGCCACCGAGCTCGACCGCGCGCTCGGCTACGAGGCGAACTACGCAGGGACCTCCTTCGCGACGATCGACAAGCTCGGCGACCTGAAGTACGGCTCGCGGCTGATGCACGTCACCGGCGACCGCACCGTCGAGCACGGGCTCGCCACCATCGGGTACGACGACGAGGGCGTGGCCGGCCAGAGCTGGGACCTCGTCAAGGACGGCGTCCTCGTGGGCTACCAGCTCGACCGCTCGATGGCCGCGCTCCACCCCGAGCTCAACGGCGGCCGCTCCAACGGGTGCGCCTACGCCGACTCCCCCGGCCACATCCCGATCCAGCGGATGGCGAACGTCTCCCTGCAGCCCCTTGCCGACGGGCCGTCCACCGACGAGCTGATCGGCGGGGTCGACCGGGGCATCTACGTCGTCGGTGACCGGTCGTGGTCGATCGACATGCAGCGCTACAACTTCCAGTTCACCGGCCAGCGGTTCTACCGCATCGAGGGCGGCCGGCTCGCCGGCCAGCTCCGCGACGTCGCCTACCAGGCGACCACGACGGAGTTCTGGGGGTCGATGGTCGGCGTCGGCGGGCCGGACACCTACGTGCTCGGCGGCGCCTTCAACTGCGGCAAGGCCCAGCCCGGGCAGGTGGCCGCCGTCTCCCACGGCTGCCCGTCCGCCCTGTTCACCAATGTCAACGTGCTCAACACCGCGGCCGAGACCGCGCTCTGACCGGGAGCCCTGATGCCCGCACACACCCCCCAGGACCTCGTCGAGCACGCCCTCCGCAGCAGCCGCAGCGACCAGTGCGTCGCGGTGGTCACCGCCGGCCACAGCGCCAACCTGCGGTGGGCGGGCAACACCCTGACCACCAACGGCGTGATGCACCGCGTCGGCGTCACGGTCGTCGCCTTCCACCACCGCCCCGACGGCGTGGCCACCGCGTCGGTGTCCGGCGCCGCGACCACCCCCGAGCAGGTCGAGCAGCTGACCGCGGCCGCCGACGGGGCCGCCGCCCGGGCCCAGGTCGCCCCGGACGCGGCACCGCTGGTCGAGGGTGCGGCGGCCGCCGACTGGGACGAGCCGCCCGGGGAGACCTCCATCGCCGTCTACGCCGACCTTGCCCGGGGGCTCGGCGATGCCTTCCGCCGGGCTGACGCCTCGGGGCGGGTGCTCTACGGCTTCGTCGACCACGACGTGACCACGACCTACCTGGGCTCCACCACCGGCCTGCGGCTGCGCCACACCCAGCCGACCGGTCACTGGGGGTGCACCGGGAAGACCGCCGACCTCTCCGCGAGCGCCTGGGTCGGTGGCGCCACCCGCGACTTCGCCGACGTCGAGGCTGCGCGGATCGACGCCGAGCTCGAGCGACGGCTGGCCTGGTCCGCACGGACCGTCGAGCTCCCCGCCGGCCGTTACGACACCGTGCTGCCACCGGCCGCGGTCGCCGACCTGATGATCTACGCCTACTGGTCGGCGTCGGCCCGGCAGGCCCATGACGGCCAGTCGGTCTTCGGCCGGCCCGGCGGTGGCACCCGGATCGGCGACCAGCTGTCACGCCGCCCGGTGACGCTGTTCAGCGACCCGACCCCCGAGGGCTACCCGTCGATCGCGGCCGCCCCGTTCACCGTCGTCGGGTCGAGCGGCGACGCGGCCAGCGTCTTCGACAACGGGTACCCGCTGCGGCGTACCGACTGGGTGAGGGACGGCGTCCTCGAGGCGCTGGTGCAGACCCGCGAGACCGCGGGGATGACCGGCCAGCCCCTCACGCCGTACGTCGACAACCTGGTCGTCGAGGTGGACGGCGCCTCGGGCTCGGTCTACGACCTGGTGGCCGGCACCGAGCACGGGCTGCTCGTCACCTGCCTGTACTACATCCGCGAGGTCGACCCGCAGACGCTGCTGCTGACCGGGCTGACCCGGGACGGCGTCTACCTCGTCGAGGGCGGCGAGGTGACCGCGGCGGTCAACAACTTCCGGTTCAACGAGAGCCCGGTCGAGCTGCTCGACCGGTTCACCGAGGCGTCGGCGACCGTACCGTCGTTCTCGCGCGAGTGGGGCGACGAGTGGCCGCGGACCGCGACCCCGGCGCTGCGCGTGCCCGACTTCAACATGTCGACGGTCAGCCAGGCTCTCTGACGCCGCCGAACGGGAAGCGGCGCACGAGCCGCCACGGCCCGCCCTCGTAGCGCCAGACCGCGACCCCGGTCGCCGTCACGGTCGTCGGCGCGAACCGCTCGCGGAGCGTCGCGAGCGTGGTCAGCGCGAGCTCGCGGTCCGCCTTGTTCTGCACGGTGACGTGCGCCCGGAACGGTTGGGAGTCCTGCCGGGTCAGGTGCTCCGCCCACTCCACCGCGAGCTCGCCGCGCATCGCGTCCAGCTCCTCGGAACGCAGCCGGTAGGCGGCACCGCCGCCGAGGTCGAGGATCCCCTCGACCCGCACCGGGAACGGCTCCCGCGCGGCCACCTCCCCCACCCGGCGTACGACGTCGTCGAGCAACGCTCCCGGCAGCGCGTGGAAGAGCGTGACGTGCGCCCCCACCACCGTGCGTCCGGGCGGGAAGAGCTCCTCCCGCTCGCGGTCGAACCGCTGCTGGGCCTGGTCGTCAAGCAGCAGCGTCACCACGAGGGGCGGCTCGACGCGCCACGAGGGGCGGTTCAACACCGACTGACGCGCCACGAGGGGCGGCTCAACGGGGAGGTCCGCCGGGGACGGGGGCGTCGGGGTCATAGGGCACCCGGGTCATCACGAACGTCGAGGCGACCAGGTGGCTCACCGAGCCGTCCGCCCGCCGGACGACCTCGAGCTCCTCGCCGTGGTGGTAGCCGTCCGCCCCGACCAGCCGGCCGTCGACGAGCCGGAACCGTTCGGGCTCCCCGCCGTCGAGCTCCGACACGAGCAGCGCCGCGCCGTCCCAGGTCATCAGCCGCGGGGTGTTGCCCCAGTGCCAGACGCCCACGAGCTCGGCGACCGCCGGGGGCACCTCGTCGACAGGCTCCCAGGGAGCGACCAGCGACGGCTCGCACTCCTCCAGCGTCTCGAGCAGCCGCCGCGCGACGTCCGCCGTCGAGAGCCCGGTCGTGCAGTTCGCCAGCAGGACCGCGCCCGTGCCGCGCCCCGGGTCCACGAAGAGGCCGGCCTGGAACCCCGGCATCGAGCCGGTGTGGCCCACCAGCGTGCCCGAGCCGCCGGCCACCATCCGCACCCCGAGCCCGTAGCCGTCCCCGACGCCGTCGACGTGGGTCCCCGACTGCGGGGTGGCCATCTCCTCGAGCGTGGCCGGGGAGAGCACGTCGCGGTGGCCGGTGAGCAGGAAGTCGGCGAACGTCGCGAGGTCCATCACCGTGCTCCACAGCTGGCCGGCGGGCGCCATCGCGCCGGTGTCGCTGTGCGGCTCGCGCGCGAGCTCCGGGGTGTACGGCGCCACCGAGTAACCCTGCGCGTGCGGGGCGAACGGGTCGAACGTCGTCCGGGTCATCCCGAGCGGCTGGAGCACGCGCTCCGAGACGCACTCCCACCACGAGCGGCCGTGCAGCCGCGCGACGACCTCGCCGAGCAGCGCGAACCCGACGTTGCTGTAGTGGTGGGTGGCCCCGGGCTCGAACGGCGTCGGGTCCCGCGACAGCGAGGCGGCGAGGTCGGCGAACGAGCCCCCGTCCGTGCGCTCCCACCAGGGACCCGGCGGCTCGGCCGGGATCCCGGAGCCGTGGCAGAGCAGCGCCCGGAGGGTCCGGTCGCCGTGCGCCACCTCGGGCAGGTGCGCGGAGAGCGGGTCGGAGAGCGAGAGCCGGCCCTCGTCGCGGAGCTGCATCACCAGCACCGCGGTGAGCGTCTTGGTGATCGACCCGATGCGGTACTGCAGGTCGGTCGGCCGCACCTCGCTGCCGGTCGCGCTGCCGTAGCCGCCCCGCCACACCAGCGAGCCCTCCCGGGTGAGCGCGGCGGCCACGGACGGCACCCGCCCCCGTCGCTGCTCCGAGGCGAGGACCGCGGTGAGCCGGCGCGCGGTCAGGTCAGCGACGAGAGCCATGGGCTCATTGTCCCGCGAACGCCTCCGGGGCCGGGCAGGCACACACCAGGTTGCGGTCGCCGTACGCCTGGTCGATGCGGGCGACCACCGGCCAGTACTTGTCCGGGTCGTAGCCGGCCGGGAACACCCCGGTCCGCCGGTCGTAAGGCCGGTCCCACTCGTCGGCCGCGAGCACCCGCGCGGTGTGCGGGGCGTGGCGCAGCGGCGACTCCTCGGCGGTCCACTCCCCCGACGCCACCCGCTCGATCTCCTCGCGGATCGCGACCATCGCGGCGACGAACCGGTCGAGCTCGGCGAGGTCCTCCGACTCCGTCGGCTCCACCATCAGCGTCCCGGCGACCGGGAAGCTCATCGTCGGGGCGTGGAACCCGAAGTCGACGAGCCGCTTGGCGACGTCGTCGACCGTCACGCCGGTGCGCTTGGTCAGGTCGCGCAGGTCGAGGATGCACTCGTGGGCGACGAGCCCGCCGTGGCCGGTGTACAGGACCGGGAAGTGCTCCGCGAGCCGCTTGGCCACGTAGTTCGCGCTGAGCACCGCGACCGCGGTCGCCTCGGTGAGCCCCTCGGCGCCCATCATCCGCACGTAGGCCCACGAGATCGGCAGGATGCCGGCGGAGCCGAACGGCGCCGCGCTGACCGGCCCGGTGCCCTCGCGCCGCTCGGGGTCCGGGTGCGCCGGGTGCGTCGGGAGGTACGGCGCGAGGTGCGACCGCACCGCCACCGGACCGACCCCGGGACCACCCCCGCCGTGCGGGATGCAGAACGTCTTGTGCAGGTTGAGGTGCGACACGTCGCCGCCGAACTCACCGGGCTTGGCGAAGCCGAGCAGCGCGTTGAGGTTCGCCCCGTCGACGTACACCTGGCCGCCGTGCTCGTGCACGATGCGGCAGAGGTCGGTGATCGTGTCCTCGTAGGCGCCGTGGGTGGACGGGTAGGTCACCATGATCGCGGCGAGCGAGTCGGCGTGCTTCTCGCACTGCGCCTGCAGGTCGGCGAGGTCGACCGAGCCGTCCGCGTCCGCCTTCACCACGACCACCCGCATCCCGGCCATCACCGCGGAGGCGGCGTTGGTGCCGTGCGCGGACGACGGGATCAGGCAGACGTCGCGCTGCTCCTGACCGTTCGCCCGGTGGTAGCCGCGGATCGCCAGCAGCCCGGCGAGCTCCCCCTGCGACCCGGCGTTGGGCTGGATCGAGACCCGGTCGTAGCCGGTGACCTCCGCGAGCCACCCCTCGAGCTGGTCGACCAGCTCGGCGTACCCTTGCGCGTCCTCGGCGGGCGCGAACGGGTGGAGGTTCGCGAAGCCCGGGAGGCTGATCGGCTCCATCTCGGTCGTCGCGTTGAGCTTCATGGTGCAGGAGCCGAGCGGGATCATCCCGCGGTCCAGCGCGTAGTCGCGGCGCGAGAGTCGGGACAGGTAGCGGAGCATCGAGGTCTCCGACCGGTGGGTGGAGAAGACCTCGTGGGTGAGGTACTCCGTGGTCCGCCGGAGCGGGTCGGGGACGGCGAGGGCGTCGTCGCCGAGCGCGTCCAGGGCCTCCCCGCCGAACGCCTGGACGGCGGCGAGCAGGTGGTGCTCCTTCGTGGTTTCCGAGGTGGAGACGCCCACGGTGTCGGCGTCGACCTCGCGCAGGTGCACGCCGGCGTCCCGTGCGCGGCCGACCACCTCCGCGGCGCGCCCCGGCACCCGGACGGTGAGGGTGTCGAAGAACGCGTCGTGCACCACCTCGACCCCTGCGGCGCGGAGCGCGGCAGCGAGCCGGAGCGCCTTGAGGTGGGTGGCCCGGGCGATCTCTCGGATCCCCTCGGGGCCGTGGTACACGGCGTACATCGCGGCGACGACGGCCAGCAGCACCTGTGCGGTGCAGATGTTCGAGGTCGCCTTGTCCCGGCGGATGTGCTGCTCGCGGGTCTGCAGCGCGAGCCGGTACGCCGAGCGCCCCTCCGCGTCGACCGAGACCCCGACGAGCCGGCCGGGCAGGTGGCGCTCGAGCCCGGAGGCGACCGCCATGTACCCGGCGTGCGGCCCGCCGTAGAACAGCGGCACTCCGAACCGCTGGGTGTTTCCCACCGCGACGTCCGCGCCGAGGGTGCCGGGCGACTCCAGGAGCGCGAGGCCGAGCAGGTCGGCGGCGACCACGGCGAGCGCGTTGCGCTCGTGCGCAGCCTCGATCACCGACCGCGGGTCCCAGACCCGGCCGGACGCGCCGGGGTACTGCACCAGCACGCCGGAGAGCTCGCCGTCCGGGAGCCCGTCGGTCGCGAGGTCTGCGACGACCACGTCGATCCCCATCGCGGCCGCGCGGGTGCGGACCACGGCGATGGTCTGCGGAAGCGCGTCGGCGTCGACGACGAACGCGCCGCTGGCCTTGCGGTTGGCGCGACGGACGAGCGTCATCGCCTCGGCCGCGGCAGTGCCCTCGTCGAGCAGGGAGGCGTTCGCGGTCGGCAGCCCGGTCAGGTCACCGACCATCGTCTGGAAGTTCAGCAGCGCCTCGAGCCGCCCCTGCGAGATCTCCGGCTGGTACGGCGTGTAGGCGGTGTACCAGGCCGGGTCCTCCAGCACGTTGCGGCGTACGACGGCGGGCGTGACCGTGCCGGAGTAGCCGAGCCCGATCATCGGTTCGAGCGGGTTGTTGCGGCCGGCCAGCGCACGGAGCTCGGCGGCGGCGGCCTCCTCGTCGACGGGCTCGGGGAGACCGAGCTCGTCGGCGGTGCGGATGCCACCGGGGACCGCGGCGGCCATCAGCTGCTCGAGCGAGTCGAAGCCGAGGGCCTTGAGCATCGCGGTCTGCTCGGCCTGGTCCGGGCCGACGTGGCGGTCGGCGAAGGCGTGGGCCCCGTCGGTGGTGCGGCGGGCGGACGGTTCCGAGATCGGCACTGAGGCTCCCAACGAGGATGACGGTCGGTCGCCTCCCCTTCTGTCGACCGCGGCCCACGCGTGGGCCGGTCTCCAGAGGTGCCTCAGCTGTGCGGTCCTGGTGCCTGAGAGGTTCCGGGGAGGAAGTTGCCCCTTCGGCGCCCGCGAGGTGGGTCCAGCGGACTCTCCCGCACAGGTCGACGGCGCGGCCACATTACCAGCCGCGTCGGACGGGGATCAGCCGGTGAGCTTCGCCCGGCGCCGCGCGGAGAGCTCGTCCTCCGCGGAGGACTCGACCGCCTCGGGCTGGCCGGCCTTCTCGCTGGGGAGCTCGGCGAGCGACCCCTCGATCTCGCGCCAGACCCCGCCGATCGCGATCCCGAAGACGCCCTGCCCGCCCTGGAGCAGGTCGATGACCTCGTCGTTGGAGGTGCACTCGTAGACCGACGCCCCGTCGCTCATCAGCGTCACGCGGGTCAGGTCGTCGGTGCCGCGGTCGCGCAGGTGCTGCACGGCGGTGCGGATCTGCTGGAGGGAGATCCCGGCGTCGAGGAGCCGCTTGATGACCTTGAGCAGCAGGATGTCGCGGAAGGAGTAGAGCCGCTGGGTGCCCGAGCCGGTCGCGCCCCGGACGCTCGGCTCGACGAGCCCGGTGCGGGCCCAGTAGTCGAGCTGCCGGTAGGTGATGCCGGCGGCGTTGCACGCGGTGGGGCCGCGGTAGCCGACGTCCGAGGGGAGCGGCGAGACGTCGTCGTCGAAGAGCAGCCCCTGCTCCCCGGCGACCGCCTCGGCCTGCAACGCCGCGGACGGATCACTCTGCGGCGCCGTCTTGTCGCCCTTACCAGTCACGGTGACCTCCACCAGAGTCTCTTCGTGAGCTGCAGCTCCGGGGAAGCCGGACCGTGACCTGGGAGGAGCACACCGGTGGAACTACAACGAAGACAGTTCACCGTATTCCCCCGGAAGTGGCCGGTCAAAGATCCGGCGACCTCGAGGCCGGCGTGTCGCGACCTTCAACCTCTGCTTGAAGGTGAGCCTTCTCGAGGCCCGGACGGCGACGATCAGGGCGGCTCAGGGCTCCTCGAAGTCCTCCGGCGACACCGAGTCGAGGAACTCGCGGAACTTCTCCACCTCGTCCTCCTCCTCC
This sequence comes from Nocardioides caldifontis, assembly GCF_008087345.1. Lineage (GTDB taxonomy): Bacteria > Actinomycetota > Actinomycetes > Propionibacteriales > Nocardioidaceae > Marmoricola_A > Marmoricola_A caldifontis. The sequence continues at coordinate 514,893 of NZ_ML701736.1, forward strand.
TCGGGCACCTCGAGGCCGGCCTCGTCGAGGACGTCCTCGGCGCAGACGATCCGGGAGCCGGTGCGCAGGGCCAGCGCGATGCTGTCCGAGGGTCGGGCGCTCACCTCGGCGCCGGAGGAGAGCACGAGCACGGCGTAGAACACCCCGTCGCGCATCTCGGTGATCCGGACCTCGCTCAGCTCGTTGCCGGTGGCCCCGATCAGGTCCTTCATCAGGTCGTGGGTGAGCGGGCGCGGCGGGACGACGCCCTGCTGGGCGAACGCGATCGCGGTGGCCTCGACGGCGCCGATCCAGATCGGGAGGTACCGGTCGCCGGTCACCTCGCGCAGCAGCACGATCGGCTGGTTCGACGGCATCTCCACCCGGACACCCACCACATCGACTTCGCGCACGGCTCCACCCTACTCCCGGCCGGTCACGCCGTCGGGGCGCCGGACCACGACCTCGCGGCAGCGGGGAACCGGTCAGCGGAGGCTGCGCAGCCCGACCTTGACGAGAACGGCGTGCAGCCGCACCGACAGCGCGGCGATCTGGCTCATGACCTCCTGGGCCCGCCCCTCGGCGCCCTCGTCCCGGCTCCGCCGGATCGGGGCGGCGACCTGCTCGACGAGCCCGACCTCGCGGTCGGCGGCGGTCTTGAAGGCCCGGAGGTGGCGCGGCTCGATCCCGAACTCGGCCAGCTGGGCGACGGTGCGGGCGATCACGATCGCCTCGTTGTCGTACGGCGCGGAGCCGGGCCTCGGCACGACCAGCCCGAAGCTCTCGAGCTCGGAGAGGAGCCGCTCGTCGATCTCGGCCGCGGCGAGCAGCTCGCGGCGGGTCAGCCGGAGCCGCGAGCTCTCGGGGTCGAAGCTCTCCTTGGTCGGGTAGCCGTCGGGCGCGAGCGCCAGCCGGGGCACCTGGGGGCCCGGGGTGAGCGGCGGCGGCTCGAGCCCGCGGTCGAGGGCGTCGAGGTGCTCGCGGATCACCTTCAGCGGCAGGTGGTGGTCGCGCTGCAGGGTGAGGGCGTAGCGCAGCCGCGCGACGTCGTCCTCGGAGTACTTCCGGTAGCCCGCGGGGGTCCGCGTCGGCCGCACGAGGTCCATCGACTCGAAGTAGCGGAGCTTGCTCAGCTCGAGCGAGGGGAAGTCCTCACGCAGCCGCGCGTGGACCTCGCCGATGTTCATCCGCCCGACGGCGGTCGACGCCTCGGTCACGTCGCGGCTCACCGGGCGGCGGCACCTGCGTGGCTGGCGAAGAACACCAGGCGGAACTTGCCGATCTGGACCTCGTCACCGCCCTGGAGCACGACCTGGTCGATGCGGTCGCGGTTGACGTAGGTGCCGTTGAGGCTGCCGACGTCGCACACCGTGAACCCCTCCGGCCCGCGGCGGAACTCCGCGTGGCGCCGCGAGACGGTGACGTCGTCGAGGAAGATCTCGCTGTCGGGGTGGCGCCCCACCGTCACCACGTCGGTGTCGAGGAGGAACCGGCTGCCGGCGCTCGGTCCGCGCTGCACGACGAGCAGGGCGCTGCCGGCCGGGAGCGCATCCACGGCAGCGGCGTCTGCGTCGTTGAGCGGCCGGTCCTCGGCCGCCTCGCTCTTCGCGGGCGCGCCGAACGTCATGGTCGCGGTCGTGTCCGTCGGCTCCGCGGCCGCGCCACCGGCGTCGTCGGCGGTGAGCAGACGGGTGCCGCACTGGGCGCAGAACCGGGCGTCGTCAGGGTTCCGGCGACCGCACGCGGTGCAGAACGGCATGTCATCCTCCCTGGTTCCGGGGGGGACCTCGGGCACGGGTCGACGGGCGGTCGCCCGACTCCCCGGAGAGGCCGTGGGAAACCTTCAACCGCAAGTCGAGGTTGATGGTTCCCGCAACCTACCAGGGCGCGACGGCCCCACCAACCGGGTCGGCGGCACCCCGTCCCTCCGGGGGTCAGTCCAGCGTGGCCTGGTACTCCGAGGCGGACATCAACCCGTCGACCGCGGCCGCGTCCGTCGGCTCCAGATCGAAGAGCCACCCCTCGCCGTACGGATCGCTGTTGACCAGCTCCGGTGAGCTGTCGAGCTGCTCGTTGCGCGCGACGACCTTCCCCGACACCGGGACGTAGACGTCGCTGACGGACTTGGTCGACTCGAGCTCGCCGACCGCGCTGCCCGCCTCGACCTCGTCACCGACCTCCGGCAACGAGACGAAGACGATGTCGCCGAGCGCCTCCTGGGCGTAGTGGGTGATCCCGACCCGGACCGAGCCCTCGGCGCCGCCGGGGGTGCGCACCCACTCGTGCTCTGACGTGTACTTCAGCTCCTCGGGGTACAACGGCTCTCCTCAGGGTCGCGCGGCGGGGCGGCGCCACCTTACTGCGCGGGCGCCGGTAAGGCGTGCTCCCTACTCCTCGTCGACCGGCTCGGAGAACTCGGTGGGGACCGGCTCGCGGGTGGTGCCCACCTCGACCTGGTCGAGCTGCTCGACCGAGACCCCGCCCCCGACCTGCTCGACCTCGTCGGTGAAGCCGCTGTCGAAGCCGAGCGCGCTCTCCAGCGTCCCCGGGTCGCCGATCACGTCGAGGACGTACGGCGGTGCGAGCGCCACCCCGTCGACGACGAGCCCGCCCTCGGCGTCGTCGCTCATCCCGGTCTGGGCGACCACCCGCACGGCGTCGTTGATCTCGACCGCCTCCGCGCCGGCGTTGCGGAGCTCCTGCAGCCCGTTGAGGAGCTGGTCGGTGCCCACGGTGCCCGGCCGGGCCTCGACGGTGATCCGGATCCCGGGTCCCACGGCCGGCAACGTGCCGCTCAGGATCCCGAGCTGCTCGGCCTGCTGACGTGCCACGGCCAGCGCGGTGCGGGTCGCCTCGGCGTCGGTGCGGAGCGAGTCACGGGTGGCGCGGAGCTCGGTCAGCTCGGCCTCGGCGCGGTCGGTGGCCAGTGAGAGCGTGTTGATCAGCGCGATGAGGTCGGCCTGGCGGGCGCCCTGGAAGACGTCGTCCTGGTCGGTGGCGTTGACCTGCGCCACGGCGGCGAACCCGAGCACGCCGAGCAGCACCGCGGCCACGGCCTGCCCGCGGCTCCACCGCCAGCGGAAGGCATGGCGGAGCCGCTCACGACCGGTGGGGGCGCCGTCGGCACCCGTCGGCGGGCGCACCGGCGCCACCGCCTCGGGCGGGTGCTCCTCCGGGTGGGGCTGGGGTCGCGACGTCATGCCTGTCGGTCCTCGGCCGGCTCAGGCGTGGAACAGGTGGCGCCGGATGGCGGCCACGTTGGAGAAGATGCGGATCCCGAGCACGACGATCACGCCGGTCGAGAGCTGGCCGCCGACGCCGAGCTGGTCGCCGAGGTAGACGATCACCGCCGCGATCAGCACGTTGCTGACGAACGAGACCACGAAGACCTTGTCGTCGAAGATCCCGTCGAGGTAGGCCCGGAGGGCGCCGAAGACCGCGTCGAGCGCGGCGACGACGGCGATCGGGAGGTAGGGCTCGAGCCAGAACGGGACGTCGGGACGCAGGAAGAGCCCCAGCAGCACGCCGGCGAGCAGCCCGAGGACGCCGATCACGGTGCGGTCCTCATCGGGTGGTCCTCATCGGGCGCTCCTCGGCGTGCGGGCGTGGCGCAGGGTCACGGGCGGTGCGGCCGGCACGGTCAGGGACTCCTCCGTCGTCATGTCGAACCTCAGGCGGTAGACCGACCTCAGATTCAACCACCACGATCCACCCGCGGAGTCCACGAACCGCGCGGCGAGCTGGTCGGGATCGCCGAGCGCGGTCACGACGTACGGGCGGCTCAGCGACCGCAGGTTGACGGTGATCGCGCCGCCCGCGACCCGGATCGAGCTCAGGGCGGTCATCCGCTGCCCGTTGACCGCCACCGCCTCGGCCCCGGAGAGCCAGAGCCCGTTGACGAGCTTCTGCAGGTCGGTGTCGAGCACGGTCCCGCCGGCGGTCTCGCCCGCCGCGGCGCCGTCGGAGCCCGGGCTGTCGTCGACGACGATGCGCAGCCCCGGGCCGGACGCGGCTTCGGTGCCGGCGCCGACCCCGAGCTCGGTGAGCTGGGCGCGGAGGTTGCGCCCCTCCTCGGAGGCGGCGAGCGCGTCGTCCTGGACCCGCTCGACCGCCCGGCGCAGGGTCACGACCTCGCGGCGCGCGGCGTTCAGCTCCTGGCGCCGCTCCTGCGCCTCGGCCCGCAGCGACTCCTGCGACTCCTGGCGGATCGGCTCGGTGCGGGCGGTCTGCACGGCCGCGGTCGTGAGCAGCGCGCCGAACGCGGCGGTGACGGCGATGGTGAGGAGGCGCCGCGAGCTGCGCCCGCCGGTCCTCCCGTCGTCGTCGCCCGTGCTTCGCCGCTTGCGCTCGGAGACCAGCTGGTAGTCCTCGTCGAGCGAGCCGGCGGTGATGCGGTCGAGGAGCCCGGTCGTGTGCAGTGCCGGCACCCGACGGGGACGCGGCTCCTCCTCGTCGGCGGTCACGGCGCTCCCCCTCCTCTCCGTGCCGGGGTTCGCCGCGACCCGCGGGGCCGTCGGGGCAGCGGCGGAGTCGTGGTCAGCAGCCGGCGCACCTGCCAGGCATAGAGGACACCCGCCCACCAGTACATCCCGATACCCCAGACCGCGAACGCCCAGCCGAACACGCGGGCGACCAGCGCGACCGTGCTGTCGCCGTCGCCGAGCAGCAGCAGCGGGAAGGCGTAGATCAGCGCGGCGGTAGCCGCCTTGCCGAGGAAGTGGACCGGGAGCGCGCTGTAGCCGCGGGTGCGGAGGAACGGCACGAGCAGCCACAGGAAGACGTCGCGCGCGGGGAGCCCGACGACGAGCCAGAGCGGGATGATCTCGCGCACGCCGAGGGCCACGACCGCCGCGAGGATGTAGAGCCGGTCGGCGACCGGGTCGAGCAGCGCGCCGAGCTTCGAGGTCTGGTCGAGCCGGCGGGCGAGGTAGCCGTCGAGGTAGTCGCTGAGCCCGATGGCGACGAGCACGCCGACCGCCGCGGCGTCCGCCTCGGGCCCGAGGACCAGCCACACGAAGAGCGGGAGCAGCGCGAGCCGCACCGCGCTCAGCGCGTTCGGGATCGTGAGGATGCGGTCCGAGGTCCCGCGGGCCCGGACGCCCTGCGTCTCGTGGTGCGCCGCCACCCTCGTGTCGCTCCTCTTCCCGCCCCGTCGTCCGCGGGCGCAGGGCGACCGCTCCTCCGTCCGCCGTCGCGGCTCCGAGGTCACCTTAGTCGCCCGATCGGCCCGGCCCCGGACATGGGGAGAGGCCGCACACTTGGGGGACGTGCGGCCTCTCGTGCCGGTGCACCGGCATGGGGGGTGGTGGCACCGACGAGCGCCCAGGGCGGGGGCCCCCGGGCACCCTCCCATGCTAGGACGACGCCATTACAAAAGCGACGAAACGGACGAGATGTCGTTCAGGCGAGGCTGCGCCCGCAGCGCGGGCAGTGCTGCCGCGTCCAGACGTCGAGCTGCTGCCCGCAGCGGCAGGCGGCCGCTCGCGTGCCCCGGGGCGGCTGGGGCTTCCGGGTGTCGCGTACCGGTGCCACGCTCTTCTCACCCACGTCACTGACCTCCCAGTATCAGCTCGTGACCGAGGTCCCAGGGAACCAGCGAGGTGGTCCCGAAGACCACGATTCCCGACCCAATGACCCGAAGGTGCGCCTTCCCGCCCGCCGGATCAACCCGCCACGCGGCAGGCCGGCCAGATCGCCGTAGTCATTCGGGCCCATGGTCCCCCGCGCCTGTGCCCTCCGGGCGCGACCACCCGGGCCGTCCGGCGGGAATTCGTCCTTATCTCCCGATTGGGGGTTACTTCTGACCTTGCGCCCCACCGATACTGGCGAGGCGCTCACGTGGGGACGGGAACGCAGCCCGGCGGGCGGCCATGGGGAGCCGCCCCGGGCAACGAGAGGGGTTGGGGAACCAGATGGGGACGACGACGCTGCACCGTCGCGACGTGATGCGCGCGGTCATCGAGAGCTCGCGGTCGACGGGTGACCGGGTCGCGCCGTGGGCCGGGCTGGCCGGGCTCGCCGAGCACTTCGACGGCGAGGACGACCTGCTCGTCGAGATGCACCGCGAGTGGCTGCGGGTGCTCGTCGGCCGGCTCCACCGCGGCGAGGTCGTCGCCCAGCGCACCCCCGCCAACGTCCGCGACCTCTACGACGAGATGTGCGCCGCCCACCCGACCCTGCGCGGGATCCTCGACGCCCACGAGCTCAACCCGGCCCTCTGGGAGCCGACCGAGCGCGAGCACGCCCTGCTCGCCCGCATCGCCGGGCTCGCGCCGGAGGGCACCCCGGCGGAGAACGCCGCCGCGCTGGGCCGTTCGCTGGTCAAGCAGCGCATCCCGGTGCAGCGCAGCACCCTGCGCTGATCCTCATGACCCTGCGCTGAGCGTCAGGCGAGGTCCCGGCGGAACCGCGCCGGGGTCACCCCGCGCCACCGCTTGAAGGCGTGCACGAAGCTCGACGCCTCGGCGTAGCCGAGCCGCTGGGCGACGTCCTCGACGTCGAGCACGCCGGTGCCGAGCATCTCCTCGGCCAGCGACCGGCGGACTTCGTCCAGGAGTGCCTGGTAGGAGGTGCCGGCCTCGGTCAGCCTCCGCCGCAACGTGCGCGTGCTCATCGCGTGGGCCGCTGCCGCGGTGGCCATCGTGACGTCGTGCGCGACGTTGCGGGTCAGCCAGAGCCGCAGCTCCTCAACGAGCCCGCCGCTCCCCCGGCGCCCAGCCACCACCTGCCGGCACAACTCCTCGGCCAGCGCCTGGCTGTGGGGGTTGCCCTGCGGCAGCCGCCGGTGGAGCTGGTCGACCCCGATCCGCAGGAGCGTGGCCGGCCGGTCGAACCGCACGCGTGACCCCAGCAAGGCTTCGTGACGCGCCGCGTCCCGCGGTGCCGGGAACGCGAGTTCGACCGAGGCGAGCGGCGTGCCGCCGGGCACGAGCTCGGCGAGCACCGTGGCGACGGCGGCGGCGTCGCGCTCCACCAGGAGCCGGGCGAGGTCGGGCGGGAGCGCCGCCGCGTCGAGCTCCACGACGACCTCCTCCCCCACCACCCGTGCTGCGGGGGAGCTGAAGGCGTAGCTGAGGTCGAGGAACCGCAGCGCGAGGTTCATCGCGTCGAGGAGCGTGCGGCTGCTGAGCAGTGCGAAGCCGAGGATGCCGAACGAGGTGACGTGGTAGCGGGCGCCGAGCTCGACGCCGAGCGCCACTCGCCCGGGCATCGCGGACCGGAGGTTCCGCAGCGCCGCGAGCTCGGCCGACGCGGGCACCAGGGCCGCGGGGTCGGCCAGCGCCGCCTCCCCCACGCCGGTCCCGTCGAGCACCGTCCCGGCCGCCACGCCGTGCGCCGCGGCGAAGTCGACGACCACGGTCAGCGCGGCGACGCTGCGCGGGAAGTCCCAGTGCCGGGCGGCCGGCGGCTCGAGCCGGAGGGAGCGAGCGCGGGCCATGGCCGGAATTATCAATCCGATGGCCGCGCCTGTCTCCCTCGGGGCGCCGCGGCTCCCTAGCCTGACCCGCGTGACGGCGACCAGGACCACCCCCGACCGAGCCCCCACCGCCCCCGCGACCGGGGGCCGGCCGTCCGGGGGCCCGCGGCGCACCCTGAGGGCGGTCGTCGTCGGAGCGGGGTTCGGCGGGCTCGCCGCGGCACGCGAGCTGCGCCGACGCGGTGTCGCGGAGGTGACGGTGCTCGAGAAGGGCGACCGCGTCGGCGGGGTCTGGCGCGACAACACCTATCCCGGCGCCGCCTGTGACGTCCCGTCGTCGCTCTACTCCTACTCCTTCGCCCCGAAGCCGGACTGGTCGCGGAGGTACGGCGAGCAGGACGAGATCCTCCGCTACATCGAGGAGGTCGCCGCGCGCGAAGAGCTGCTCGACCTGGTCCGCACCCGCACGGAGGTCACCTCGGCGACGTACGACGAGGAGCGGTGCCGCTGGACCGTCGCGACCCGGACCGCCGACGGCACCACCGAGGAGCTCGACGTCGACCTCGTGGTCTTCGCCGTCGGCCAGCTGTCGCGTCCCCACGTCCCGCCGCTGCCGGGGATCGCGTCGTTCCGCGGCCCCGCCTTCCACTCCGCGGAGTGGGACCACGACCTCGAGCTGGCCGGGAAGCGCGTCGCGGTCGTGGGCACCGGCGCCAGCGCGATCCAGTTCGTCCCCCACCTGGCCCGGGCCGCCGGCCACGTCACCGTCTTCCAGCGCTCGGCGCCGTACGTCGTGCCGAAGCCGGACCGTGCGTACACCCGGCTGCACCACCACGCCTTCCGCCGCTTCCCCCGCACCCAGGGGTTCGGTCGTGAGCTGACCCGCACCCTGAGCGAGCTGCTGAACCGCACTCTCGGCGAGGACACCGTGCTCACCAAGGCGTTCGTGGCGGCGTTCCGGCTCCACCTCCGCCACCAGGTCGCCGACCCGGCGCTGCGCGCGAAGCTGCTCCCGGACTACGCGGTCGGCTGCAAGCGGCTGCTGTTCTCCAACGACTGGTACCCCGCGCTCACCCGCGACGACGTCGAGGTGGTCACCCACGCGGTCGTCGAGGTCACCCCCGACGGGGTTCGGGCCTCCGACGGCACGTTCCACCCCGCGGACGTCATCGTCTACGGGACCGGGTTCAAGGCGACCGAGTTCCTGACGCCCGTCGAGGTGACCGGTCGGGGCACCACCCTGGCCGAGAGCTGGGCCGACGAGGCCCACGCCTACCTCGGCATGACGGTCCCGCAGTTCCCCAACCTCTTCGTGGTCTACGGCCCGAACACGAACCTCGGCGGCAGCTCGATCCTGTCGATGATCGAGTGCCAGACCGGCTACCTCGGCCAGCTTGTCGACCGGCTGCTCACCGGGGAGCTCGAAGTCGCCGAGGTCCGCGAGGACGTCGCGGCCGGGTTCGACCGCGAGGTGCAGGAGCGGCTCTCCCGCAGCGTCTGGGCCTCCGGGTGCTCGAGCTGGTACCAGGAGGCCGACGGCCGGATCACCACCAACTGGCCCGGCACCGTGCAGGAGTACCGCGAGCGGACCGCGGTCCTCCAGCCGTCCGACTTCGTGAGGACGGCCGCTCCGCTCCGCGTCTCCCGCTCGGCTTAGACGCCGCCCGGACGGGTACGACTCGTCCGACGGAAGCGAAGGAGAAGTGTGATGGACGCTGCACCGATGGTGGTGCTGGTGATCGTCCTCGCGGTCATCCTGGTCGGAGGGTTCCTCGTCCTCTGGAAACGTGACAAGGACCGTTCCCACGAGGTGGCCGAGGACTCCGGCCGGTTCAACAGCGACCCGGCCCAGCACTACGACGACCGAGGGAACCCCGGCCGCTGACCGCGGCACGACACGGGGAGGAAGAGGGAGAAATGACGTTCATCCTGTGGCTGATCGCCGTCGTGCTGGTGATCGCCGGAATCGTGCAGATCATCCGTGGCGGTGTGCTGCCCGGCATCGTCCTCATCGTCGTCGGGCTGCTGGTCGGCCCCGGCGGAGTCAGCATCTTCGGCTAGCCGGGGCACCGGCGTCGCGAGGGGGAAGAGGAGGGAGGGATGCCGCGGCTCCGCACGGTCTCGACACGGGACCCTGGCTGGCGCCGCGTCCACCACGGACGCGGCTTCCGTTACCTCGACACGGACGGCAACCCGCTGGACAAGGCGGACGTCGAGCGGGTCAAGTCGCTGGTCATCCCGCCCGCCTGGCGGGACGTGTGGATCTCGCCGTACCCCAACGCGCACCTGCTCGCGGTCGGCACCGACGACGCCGGACGGCGGCAGTACCTCTACCACCCCGCCTGGCGGGCGAAGCGTGACGAGGCGAAGTTCGACCGGGTGATCGAGATGGCCACCCACCTGCCGGACGTACGTCGTCGGCTGCGTGCCGACCTCGCCCGCGACCGGACGACCGGGCTGCCCCGCGACACCGTCCTCGCGGCGGCGGTGCGCCTCGTCGACCTCGGCTGCTTCCGGCTCGGCTCCGACACCTACACCGAGCAGAACGGCAGCTACGGGCTGACGACGCTGGAGCGGCGTCACGTCCGGCGCCGCAACGGCTGCTGCGTCTTCTCGTTCGTCGGCAAGGCCGGGGTCGAGCACGAGATCACCGTCGACGAGCCGGACCTGTGCCAGGTGCTCGACCGGATGACACGACGCCGGAAGCCCGAGGCCCGGCTGCTCTCCCTGAAGGACGGCCGGCAGTGGGTGCCGCTTCAGCCGGTGGACATCAACGAGTACATCCGCGAGCTGTTCGGGCTCGAGGTGACCGCGAAGGACTTCCGCACCTGGCACGCGACCGTCCACGTCGCGAACGCGTTGGGCGAGGCCGCCCTGGGCCGCAACCCCGAGGGCAAGCCTCCCTCCAGCAAGAAGGCCCGGCAGCGCGCGGTGCGCCAGGCGGTGGTCAGTGCCTCCGAGCTGCTCGGCAACACTCCCACGGTCTGCCGCTCGTCGTACGTCGACCCGCGGGTCATCGACCTCTTCGAGTCCGACGTGACGATCGCGAAGGACCTCGAGCGGCTCCCGGACGACCAGGACGAGGCCCGCGACCGGTTGGACGAGGCCGTCGTCCGGCTCCTCACCGACTGACCCGGGTGTCGAGCCGCCCCTCGTGGCGGGCCAGAACCGGCTCAGAGCCGGCGGAGCTTGAGCACGTCCATGAGGTAGCGGGCCGCCTCACGCCCCTCGGCGCGCGCGACCTCCACCGCCCGGGGCACGTCGAGCTCGGCGGCCAGCGCCTCGAGCACCGCGTCGTGGCGCTCGCTGTGCACACCCGGCCCGCCGGCCAGCTCGTCGAGCTCCGCGAGCAGCCGGGCGGCGTCCTCGAAGACCCGCTCCTCGCACTCCCAGGGCTCCGACCACGGCCGGTGCAGCAGCGCGAGCCGCAGCGCGGCGCCGGAGTACCGCTCCAGAAGCTCCGAGACCAGCACGAGGTTCCCGGTCGACTTCGCCATCTTGCGCCCCTCGCGGCGCACCTCGCCGACGTGCACCGTGGTCCGCGCGAACGGCGCGGAGCCGGTCGCCGCCTCCACCATCGCGGCCTGGTAGGCGTGGTGCGGGAAGGCCAGGTCGACGCCGCCGAGGAGCACGTCCACGGTGCTGCCCAGGGCGCTCACCGCCATCGCGGCGCACTCGGCGTGCCACCCCGGACGGCCCCAGCCCCACGGGCTGGGCCACGCCGGGTCGCTCTCGCCGGAGGGCCGCCAGACCGGCACGTCGAAGGGCGACTCGCGGCCCGGGACGCCGGCCTGGTCGCCGTACTCCTGGGAGGCGGTGAGCGCGGCCTCCTCCGAGAGCCCGGCGGCAGCCGGGAGGTCGCCGCCGCGGAAGTAGACGAACCCCTCGGACTCGTACGCCGCGCCCACGTCGAGCAGCGCGGCGGCGAGCCGGGCGACGGCGGCCACGTGGGCGCGGGCCCGCGGGGTGAGCGCCGGGGTCGCGACCGACAGCGCGCGCATGTCGCGGTCGAAGAGGAACTCCTGGGTCAGCGCGAGCTCGTCGTAGGGACGGCCGCGGGTGCGCGCCGCCGTGGTGAGCACGTCGTCGACGTCGGTGACGTTGCGCGCGACCAGCGCCTCGCCGCCGGTCGCGTGGGCGAGGGTCGCCACCAGGTCCGCCCACACGAAGGTCGCGGCGTGGCCCACGTGGGTCACGTCGTACGGCGTGATGCCGCAGGTGTACATCCGCAGCGGACCGACCGGGAGCAGCCGGCGGCCGGCCACCACGAGAGGGACGGCCGGACGCTCGCGGAGCCGGTAGCGTCCCTCGACGCCGACGACGCCCGAGGAGGTGGGAGGGGGGTTCGCGCCGGGAGCAGCCACCCCTCGATCATGCCTCAGCCGGGGCCGGGTGCCGTGAGGTGGCCCCGGAGGTCGCCGAGGATCCGGCTGAGGATCCGCGAGACCTGCATCTGGCTGACGCCGATCGCCTTGCCGACCTCGGTCTGGGTGAGCCCCTCGACGAAGCGCAGCTCGAGCACCCGCCGGTCGCGGTCGGACAGCTCGCGGATCAGCGGGCCGAGCACCGTCCGGTGCTCGCTGAGCACGAAGGCCGGGTCCTCCTCGCCGATGCAGCCGCCGAGGGTCGCGCTTCCGGACCCGTCGACGTCCATCGGCCGGTCGAGCGAGTCGGGGCTGTAGCAGGAGTCGACCGCGAGCGCCTCGATCACCGTCTCCTCGCCGACGCCGATCGCGGCCGCCATCTCGGGGACGGTGGGCTCGCGGCCGAGCCGCTGCACGAGCTCGGGGCGGCAGGAGTTCATCAGCAGCTGGGCCTCCTGCACCCGCCGCGGGGGCCGCACGGTCCAGCCGGCGTCGCGGAAGTGCCGCTTGAGGGCGCCGCGGATGCTGGGGACCGCGTAGGCGAGGAAGTCGCACTCCCGGTCGAGGCGGAAGTCGCGCACGACGCGGACGAGGGCGAGCCGCGCGACCTGCTGGAGGTCGTCCTGCGGGACGCCACGGTTGGAGTAGCGGGACGCGATGCCGTCGGCCACCGAGAGGTTCAGCGTGACGAGCTCGTCGCGCAGCCGGGACCGCTCCTCCTCGTCCGAGCTCTCCTCCAGGGCCAGGAAGAGGTCGTGGGTGCGTCGCGCCCGCTCCCGCTCGCCGTGCGAGTCCTGGAAGCTGCTGCGTTCGAGGATGGCGGTCATACGTCCGACCTCCTGGTGGGGCGGGAACGCACGCGGCCGCTTCCTGACCTGCGCTCCCACGAGCAAGGTCCCCGTGGCTACTCCAGGTAAACACCTGGGACGCGGAACCGCTAGATCACACCGGGGTCGAGCGGGGCACCGTCCTCCGGGGCGTCGTCGAGCGCGTCGTCGGAGACGACCGGCACGGTCAGCGCCTCCTCGGGCTTCTGGGTGAGGACCGTGTCGATGTAGTCGCGTGCCGTGTCGAAGATGTCCACCTCGTGGCCCGCGCGCTCCGAGAGGTACCACCGGTGCACCAGCACCTCGTGGAACAGCTCGGGCGGCTCGAGCCGGCCGCGCAGCTGCCGCGGCACCATCCGGACCAGTGGCTCGTACACCTCGGTGAGCCAGCGGTGCGCAGCCACCTCGCGGCTCTCGTCCTGCAGCCCGTGGTGGGCGATGAACCGGGCGATGTCGTTGAGCATCCGCCGGGCCTGCGCCTCCTCGACGTCGAGCCCGGTGAGGGTGCGGAGCTCGCGCCGGTGGTGGCCGGCCTCGACGACCCGCGGGCTGAGCCGGATCCGGGTGCCGTCGGCCTCGGTCCGGATGTCCATCTCCTCCACGTCGAAGCCGAGGTCGTGGAGCGACTCCATCCAGCGGTCCAGCGACGCCGGCTCGTTGATGCCGATCTCGGTCTCGCCGGTGAGGGTGTTCCACAGCGCCCGGTAGCGGTCGTCGATGCGGTCCACGACGTCGGACGGGTCGATGTCGGACTCGAGGAGCTCGGCGGCCTGGAGGTCGAGGAGCTCGCCGAAGACGTTCTCCCGGCCGACGAGGAGGTCGTGCTCGCGCTGCTGCGCGGAGAGCTCGGGGTGCAGCTCGCCGGTCTCCGCGTCGACGAGGTATGCCGCGAATTCCCCCGCGCTGCGTCGGAACAACGCGTTGGAGAGCGACACGTCGCCCCAGTAGAAGCCGGCGAGGTGGAGCCGCACGAGCAGCACGACGAGGGCGTCCATCAGCTGCGGGAGGCTGTCGGCGCGCATCCCGCGGGCGAACAGCGACCGGTAGGGCAGGGAGTACCTCAGGTGTCGGGTCACGAGCGCCGAGGGCAGCCACTCCCCGTCCTTGTCCTTGCGCCCGGTGACGACGGCGCGCGGCGCGACCGTCGGCAGCCCGAGCTTCTTGAGGTCGCGGAGCAGGTGGTACTCGCGCCGGGCGATGAGCTCGTCGGTCTCCTTGACCGCACAGGTCGTGTCGCCCACGCGCACGAAGCGGACCACGTGCCGGGAGAGGCCGCGCGGAAGCATGATCACGTGCCGCTCCGTCCACGACTCGAGCGGCTGGTCCCACGGCAGGAGGAAGAGCTCCGGCGTGGGCTGCGTCGCCAGGATCCGCAGCGTCATGCAGCCCAGGGTAGGCGCAGGGCCCGTCCCACCCGGTCAGCCGATGACGAGCACCAGGTCGCCGCCGTCTACCTGCTGGGTGCCGCCGAGCGCCACCCGCTCGACCGTCCCGCCGACCGGGGCGGTGATGGAGGCCTCCATCTTCATCGCCTCGATCGTCGCCACCGTCGCGCCCGCCTCGACCTGGTCGCCCTCGGAGACCACGGGGGTGACGACCCCGCCGAACGGCGCGGCGACGTGCCCCTTGTTCGTGGGATCGGCCTTCTCCGCGGTGGGGGCGTCCGAGGCGACCGACCGGTCGCGGACGTTGATCGGCCGGAGCTGCCCGTTGATCGTGCACATCACGGTGCGGATGCCGCGCTCGTCGGGCTCGCTGACCGCCTCGAGCCCGAGGAGCAGCGTCTTGCCCTCCTCGATCTCGACGGTGTGCTCGTCGCCGCCCCGCAGCCCGTAGAGGTAGTCGCGGGTGTCGAGCACCGAGACGTCGCCGTACTTCTCGCGCGCCTCGGCGAAGTCGGTCGTCGGGCCGGGGAAGAGCAGCGCGTTGAGCGTGGTGCGCCGGTCCGTCCCGAGCCCGGCGCGCTGGTCGTCGGTGAGCTCCTCGAGGTGCTTCTTCGGCTCGCGGCCCTCCAGCGCCTTGGTGCGGAACGGTTCGGGCCAGCCACCGGGCGGGTCGCCGAGCTCGCCGGAGAGGAAGCCGACCACCGAGTCGGGCACGTCGAAGCGGCCCGGGTCCTCGGAGAACTCGACGGGGTCGACGCCGGCGCCCACCAGGTGCAGCGCCAGGTCGCCGACGACCTTCGAGCTCGGGGTCACCTTGACGATGTTGCCGAGGATGTCGTTGGCCGCGGCGTACATGTCCTCGACCTGCTCGAACCGCTCCCCCAGCCCGAGCGCGACGGCCTGCTGGCGCAGGTTCGACAGCTGCCCGCCGGGGATCTCGTGGCGGTAGACCCGCCCCGTCGGGGAGGCGAGCCCCGACTCGAACGGCGCGTAGACGCGGCGCACCGCCTCCCAGTAGGGCTCCAGGTCGTTGACCGCCCGGAGGCTCAGCCCGGTCTCGCGGTCGGTGTGGTCGGTCGAGGCGACCAGCGACGAGAGCGCGGGCTGGCTGGTGTTGCCGGCCATCGAGGCGACCGCCGCATCGACCGCGTCCACGCCGGCGTCGATCGCCGCGAGCAGCGTCGCGAGCTGGCCGCCAGGCGTGTCGTGGGTGTGCAGGTGCACGGGCAGGTCGAACCGCTCCCGCAGCGCGGTGACCAGCGTCCGTGCCGCAGGCGCCCGCAGCAGCCCGGCCATGTCCTTGATCGCCAGGACGTGCGCGCCGCCCTCGACGATCCGCTCGGCCAGCGCCAGGTAGTAGTCGAGGGTGTAGAGCTTCTCGCCGGGGTCGGAGAGGTCGCCGGTGTAGCAGAGGGCGACCTCCGCGACCGCGGTGCCGGTGGCGCGGACCGCCTCGATCGCCGGCCGCATCTGCTCGACGTCGTTGAGCGCGTCGAAGATCCGGAAGACGTCGAGCCCGGTGTCGACGGCCTCGGCCACGAACGCGTCGGTGACCTCGGTGGGGTACGGCGTGTAGCCGACCGTGTTGCGGCCGCGGAGCAGCATCTGCAGGCAGATGTTCGGGACGGCCTCCCGCAGCTTGGCGAGCCGCTCCCACGGGTCCTCGGAGAGGAACCGCAGCGCCACGTCGTACGTCGCCCCGCCCCATGCCTCCAACGACCACAGCTCCGGTGTCAGCCGGCTGACGTGGCCACCGACCGCCACCAGGTCCTTGGTGCGGACCCTGGTGGCGAGCAGCGACTGGTGCGCGTCGCGGAAGGTGGTGTCCGTGACCGCCACCCGGGTCTGCTCGCGCAGCCGCCGGGCGAACTCCTCCGGCCCCACCTCGCGGAGCAGGTCCCGGCTCCCCTTCGGCACCTCGCCGCCGTCCAGCGCCGGCAGCTTGGTCACCGGGTCGACGTCGACCGGGCAGGGGCCGTGCGGCTGGTTGACGGTGACGTCGGCGAGGTAGGTCAGCAGCTTGGTGCCGCGGTCCGCGCTCGACCGGGCGGTGAGCAGCGCCGGGTGGGTCTCGATGAACGCCGTCGTCACCCGGCCCGCGGCGAAGTCGGGGTCGTCGAGGACCGCCTGGAGGAACGGGATGTTCGTCGCCACGCCGCGGATCCGGAACTCCGCCACCGCCCGCCGGGCCCGTTCGACCGCGGTGGTGAAGTCGCGACCCCGGCAGGTCAGCTTGGTGAGCATCGAGTCGAAGTGCGCCGACACCTCGGCCCCGGTGTAGGTCGTGCCGCCGTCGAGCCGGATCCCCGCGCCGCCCGGGGAGCGGTACGTCGTGATCACGCCGGTGTCGGGGCGGAACCCGTTGGCGGGGTCCTCGGTGGTGATGCGGCACTGGAGGGCGGCGCCGCGGAGCACGACGCGGTCCTGCGCGAGCCCGAGGTCGGCGAGGGTCTCGCCGGACGCGATCCGCATCTGGGCCCGGACCAGGTCGACGTCGGTGACTTCCTCGGTGACCGTGTGCTCGACCTGGATCCGCGGGTTCATCTCGATGAAGACGTAACGGCCCTGCGGGTCGAGGAGGAACTCGACGGTGCCGGCGTTGACGTAGCCGATCTCCCGGGCGAACCGGACGGCGTCGGCGCAGATCCGCTCGCGGAGCCCGGGGTCGAGGTTCGGCGCCGGGGCGATCTCGACGACCTTCTGGTGGCGCCGCTGGACCGAGCAGTCGCGCTCGTAGAGGTGGATGACGTCGCCGGTCGCGTCGGCAAGCACCTGCACCTCGATGTGCCGCGGGTCGACCACCGCCTGCTCGATGAACACCGTCGGGTCGCCGAAGGCGCCCTCGGCCTCGCGCATGCAGGTCTCGACGGCCTCACGCAGCTTGTCGCGCTCCTCGACCCGCCGCATCCCCCGGCCGCCGCCGCCGGCGACCGCCTTGACGAAGAGCGGGAGCTCCATGTCCTGGGCCGCCTCGACGAGCGCGTCCGCGTCGGTGGAGGGCTCGACGCTGTCGAGCGTCGGCACCCCGGCGGCGCGGGCCGCGGCGATGGCGCGGGCCTTGTTGCCGGTCAGCTCGAGCACCTCGGCGCTCGGCCCCACGAAGGTGATCCCCGCCCGGGCGCAGGCCTCGGCGAGCTGCGGGTTCTCCGACAGGAAGCCGTAACCCGGGTAGACCGCGTCGGCGCCCGCGCGGACCGCGGTCGCGACGATCCCCTCCGGGTCGAGGTACGCGCGGACCGGGTGGCCGCGCTCCCCGATCTCGTAGGCCTCGTCCGCCTTCAGCCGGTGCTCCGACCCGCGGTCCTCCCAGGGGAACACCGCGACCGTCTGCGCCCCGAGCTCGTAGGCCGCACGGAACGCACGGATCGCGATCTCGCCGCGGTTGGCCACCAGCACCTTCGAGAACATCGGATCCCCTCGTCGTCCTCGGGCCGCTCCGCCCCCGTGCACGGTCGACCCCCTGCGAGGCCACACCCTCTCACGCGGGTGCGCCGGCCCTGGAGGTGTCTCACGAGCCGTCGGCGTCCCACCCGTCCGGGTCGTAGGCACAGCTGTCGGCGACGTCGACGGCGGCGCCCGGGTCGGCCTCGTCGTCGTCGGGGTCCTCGGTGAGGTCGTCGTCGGGGTCCTCGGTCGGGTCGTCCGTCGCCTCGTCGGCCGGCCGGTCGGTGGGCTCGGTGGCCGGCTCGCCCCGTTCCCGGCGTACGGGCGGCTCCAGCGCGCGGTCGACCTGCGCGCGGACCCACTCGAGGTCCGGCGCCTCGGGGTGGAACTCCTCGGAGCGGACGAACGCGACCGACCGCACCTGCGCGCCCTTGACCTTGAGCGCGAGGTCCGCGAAGGCCGGGAGCAGGTCGGCGGGGATGTCCGTGCGCACGATCTGCTTGCCGGCCGCGACGAGCGACTGGTACCGGCGCAGCACGGTCAGCGGGTCGGCCTCGTCGATGATCGCCTGCACCATGCACCGCTGCCGGAGCATCCGCTCGTAGTCGTCGGAGCCCCAGCGGCCGCGGGCGAACCACAGCGCCTGGAAGCCGTTGAGCCGCTGGTCCGGCCCCGGGTCGAGGTAGTCGGTCGGCGGGATGCCGCGGTCGGTGCTGCCGTTGATCGCCACCGGCTCGTTGATGTTCACGGTGACCCCGCCGAGGGCGTCGACGATCTCCTGGAACCCCTGCAGGTTGGCCAGCACGTAGTAGTGCACCGGGATGCCGAGCGTCCCCTCGACGGCCTGCTTGACCGCGTCGGCCCCCTCGTTGTCGGAGCGGCCGAGCACCCCGGGGTGGAGGGCGGGCACCTGGCCGTAGACGGCGTTGAGCATCGCGGCCGCCGGGTCGTAGCTGTTGGTGAACCCCTCGGGGTACAGCTCGTGCAGCGGGCTGCCGGGCGGGAACTCCGCGCCGACCAGGTTGCGCGGCAGCCCGAACATCACCGCGTCGCCGCTGCGGGTGTCGACGCTCACCAGGATCACCGAGTCGGTCCTCAGCCCGTCGCGGGTGACCGACCCGTCACCGCCGAGCAGCAGGACGTTGACCCGCCGTTGGCCGTCCCACGGGTCGTCGGCGGTGACGTGCTGGGGCGCGGTGGCGGTGCGGTTGTCGCGGAAGACGTCGTCGACGAGGTCGGCCTGCACCATGGCGTAGCGCGCCCCCAGGGCGACCGGTGAGGCGAGCAGCAGGCAGAGCACGACGAGCGCGACGACCCCGGTGGCGCTGCGGGTCCGGTCGAGGTCGCGGGGACGCAGCACGAGGTAGGTGGAGACCACGACGGTCAGCCAGAGCAGCAGCGCGACCAGCGCGACGGCGGCCGCCACCCGGAGCCGGGCCGGGTCGAAGACGAGGTCGAGCGCCCGGTGGAGGTCGCCGACGTAGAGCGCGGATGCGGCGAGCCCGCCGACGGTGAGGAGCAGCACCACCCACCCCCACCACCGGCCGCTGCGCACGTGGCCGGCGCCGGGGAGCAGGGCCGAGAGCACCGTCCAGCCGAGCGCCCTCGGGAGCGACGGTGCCCGCCGGTGGTCGGAGGCGGGCGTCATGGGCGTCATCGAAGCATGGACCGCGCCTGGCGCTCGGCAACCCAGGCGGCGACCTGCGTGCGCGAGGTGAACCCGAGCTTCCGGAGGATGTGCTCGACGTGGCCCTGTGCGGTGCGGTGGGAGATCACCAGCGCCTCGGCGATCTCGCGGTTCGACATCCCCTGCCCGACCAGCCGCGCCACCTCGGCCTCCCGCGGTGTCAGCGGCACGTCGTCGTCGCGCTGCGGAGCGGGTGCGGCGGTCACGCTCTCCACGGGCTCACCGTCGCGGGCGAACCGGATCGACTGCTCCCGACCGAGCTCGCGCCCCCGCCGCGCGTGGGCGTCGAAGCGCCGCGCGCCGAGCCCTTCGCGGGCCCTCTCCCAGCCACGCTGGCGCAGCTCGTCCCACCCGGGTGAGGCCTGCGGAGCGAGCCCGACCGCGCGGCGCCACGTCTCGGCGGACCCGAACAGCACGGCCGCCCGTTCGGGGTCCCCGTGCTCGGCGGCGGCGGCGGCGAGCACCTCGAGCGCGAAGGCCACCCCCAGGTCGTCCCCGAGCGCCGCGCGCATCCCGAGGCTCTCGCGCGCCGCCTCCTCGGCCCCGTGCCACTCCCCTGCGGACGCCGCGGCGAGAGCGGTGAGCCCGAGCGCGTAGGAGCGGACGTGCACGTCGCCGACCGACTCCCCGACGCGCGCCGCGGAGCCGAGGGCCGCGTCGGCACCGGCCCGGTCCCCGGCCAGCAGCAGGCACATCCCGAGCGCCAGGTGGCCGAGCGCCTCGCCGTACCGGTCCCCCGCCGAGGCCGACCGTGCCGCGGCGTCCTCGAGCAGGCGACGCCCGCCGGCGACGTCCCCCGCCCAGCACCGGGCCGTCCCCTGTGCCCTCCGGAGCGTGGTCAGCGGCGCCACGCCGTCGAGGTGGTCGAGGTCGTCGAGGTCGTGCGCCGTCAGCAGGCGCTCCGCGGTCTCGACGAGCGCACCCACCCCGTGGAGGTCGCCGCGCACCACGGCGAGCCCGGCACCGACCCCGAGCGCCCGGACCTCGAGGAGCGGGTCGAGCCCGGCACCCTCGGCACCCGCGGCCGCGGTGGCGCGCTCGATCCACCGCCGCTCCTCGCCGACGCGACCGGTCACGATCCAGTAGGGCTCGAGGTCGCAGACCAGCCGGAGCGCGAGCCCGGCGGTCGCAGGAGCGCGGGTGCCGCGCTCGAGCGCGGCCTGCAGGTTCGCGGTCTCACGCCGCATCCGGCGGGCCCACGCCGGCTGCCGGTCGCCGAACCACTCGGCCCGGAACCGCGCGGCCAGGTCGACGCACCACTCCAGGTGCCGTTCCTGCCAGCGCTCACGCTCTCCCGCCTCCAGCCGCTGCTCGCCGTAGGCGCGGATCGTCTCGAGCATCCGGTAGCGAACCGTCGACCCGTCGTCCTCGTCGCGGAGCAGCACCGAGCGCTCGAGCAGCGAGTCGATGAGGTCGAGGACCTCCCACTCGTCGATGCCGTCACCGGAGCACACCGTCTCGGCGGCCTCGAGGTCGAAGCTCCCGGCGAAGACCGACAGCCGGGCCCAGAGCGTCTGCTCGCCCGGCTCGCACAGCTCGTGGCTGGCGTCGACCGACGCGCGCAGCGACTGCTGGGCCGCCGGCGCACCGCGGGCACCCTTCGTCAGCAGCCGGTAGCGGTCCTGCAGCCGTTCTGCGATCCCCTGCGGCGACAGCACCAGCACCCTCGCGGCCGCCAGCTCGACGGCGAGCGGCACCCCGCCGAGCGTCGCGCAGATCTCCGCGACCGCCGCGACGTTCTCCTCGGTCAACGTGAACGTCGGGACCGCGCCCCGCGCGCGCTCGACGAACAGCGCCACCGCGTCGTACGACGGAGCGGTGGCGGCGTCCACCGGGTCGCCGGTCCCGGGGTGGGACAGCGGGCCGACCGGTTGCACCACCTCGCCGGCCACCCGCAGCGGTTGGCGGCCGGTGGCGAGCACCCGCACCCGGGGGCACGCCGAGAGCAGGCCGGTGACCAGCGCGGCGCAGGGCTCGAGCACCCGGTCGAACCCGTCGAGGACGAGCAGCACCTCGTGGTCGCCGAGCACCTCGGTGAGGTGGCGGAGCTCCCACTCGTCGCCCTGCAGGTGCACCCCGAGCGCCCGCGAGACGGCGGCGCCGAGCAGCGCGGGCTCGGCGACCTCGTCGAGGTCGAGGACCGCGGTGCCGTGCTCGAACCCCCGCTCCAGCTCGGCGGCGGCGGTCCGCGCGAGGCAGCTCTTCCCGATGCCCCCGGGGCCGGTGAGGGTGAGCAACCGGGCGTCGCCGGTCAACCGCTTGCGCAGCGCGGTGAGCTCCTGGCGCCGCCCGATCACCGGCGCATCCTCGCACGACCCGCGGCCGGAGCCGCTGAACTCGAGCGCGTCACAGCCCGTAGGGGCGGGGCGTCCCGAAGGGGTAGGGCTCCGGTGCGCGCGCGGTGTGGTGGGCCCGGCAGTACCGGTCCCGGGTGGAGGTGGGGCTGAGCAGCGCGTTGCGCGCGAACCCCAGCCGGATCGTGCGCCCGATCGACTCGGCCTGGGCCTCGATCGAGGCGGCGACCCGGGCACGCTCGGCCGCGGTCCGGGCGCTCACCAGCCGCTCGGCGTTGCGCCAGGCGTTCTCCCGCCAGAGGGAGATCACCTGCATCACCGTGCCGTTGAGGACACCCAGGGGGTCGTTCGCGTCGTCGATGGTCGGGTCGAACCGGGCCGCAGCCTCGCGCATCATCGGCTCGGCCGAGCGGGCCAGGAAGTCCTCGACCTTGGTGTAGTCGCGCTTCCGCGAGGACCCGTCGGGCGCGACGAGCCCCACGGCCGCCACCACGAACGCGAGGTCGCGGTTGATGTGCGCGTTCATCGCCAGCATCAGGTCGCCGGTGCCGGTCAGCTGCTTGGCGTCGGAGGCGTCGAAGGCCATCAGCCAGGCCTTCGGGACCTTGCCGCGGCGACCGGCGCGCCAGTGGTAGTAGGCGTCGGTGTAGTAGCGGGCGAAGACGGCGTCCTGGTGGTTGGCGAACGGCACGTCCTGGTAGTAGCCGGGGATGTCCCTCGACCAGCCGTACCCCTGGGTCATCCGCAGGTAGGCGAGCGCGAAGACCGCGTTGTGCGAGCAGCTCTTGCCGGTGAGCTCGAGGATGCGGTTGAGCTCCTTGAGCGTCTGCCGCAGGCACGGTGGCCGCCCGGCCACGCAGTCGTTGGCGCTGCTCGGGACGTACTGGTCCGTCCACCCCTTCAGGTAGATCGTCCACGGGACGTACAGGGTCGCGCCGCTGCTCGAGGTCGACGTGGCCGGCACCCCGACGACCGCTCCCACCAGCACCGCGCTCAGCAGCCCCGCGACGCGGGCACGCCAACGTCTCGATCCGCGCGCCTTGCGGCGCGCGTCACCTCCCACCACGTTCGCTCCCTCCCCAGGCAAGCTCCCCGCCGGGTCATTGTGAGCGATGGGTGCGGTGCGCGTCACATCCCGGAGCGGCAAAGTCGGACAAACCCGACCTGGGACCTCCGCTCTGGTCTAAACCACCGTTGGTCGGTCCTTCACCCACGCGGCGAGCTGCGTCCGCGAGGTGAACCCCAGCTTGCTCAGCACCCGCGCGACGTGCCCCTCGGCCGTGCGCTGCGCCATCACCAGCCGCGCCGCGATCTCCCGGTTGCTCAGCCCCTCGGCGACGAGCTCGGCGATCTGCTGCTCGCGCCGGGTGAGCCGGACCTGCTCGCCGTCGACGTCCGCGCTCCGCCGGCGGCCGAGAGCCAGCGCGACCGCGTCCTCGAACGCCACCGCGGCCCCCTCGGCGACGGCGGCGGCGTAGCGCTCCTCCCCGAGCGCCTCCCGGGTCCGCGCGGTGCACGTCTCGTGGTCGTCGAGCAGGTGGCCGAACAGCGAGCCGCCGATCGACCGCAGCGCCGCCTGCACCGCGCCGAGCAGCCGTGCCGCCTCGTCGTGGCGGCCGGTGTCGACCGCGACCCAGGCGAGCATCTCGACCGACATCGCCATCCCCAGCCGGTCGCCGAACGGCTCCTTGAGCCGCAGCACGTCCCGGGCGTACGCGCGGGCCCGGGCCGCCCGTCCCTGCCGCCAGGCCACGAGCGCCTGCGTCCACCGGGCCAGCCCGGCGCACCACCGCTCGTCTGCCGCCGTGCTCATGGCGATGCACTCCTCGGCGTAGCCCATCGCCCGGTCTGGGTCGCCGAGCAGGGCGTGCACCGTCGCGAGCTGGACGAGCGCGAGCGGGACGCCGAACGGGTCCTCGCCGTCGCGGTGCAGCGCCAGCGCCTCCTCGAGCAGCGCGACCGCCTCGGTGGGCTCGCCCCAGAACATCGCCGCGATCGCCAGCCCGTGCAGCGCGTGGGCGCGCCACGTCGTGTCGCCGGCGTCGGTGGCCGCCTGCAGCGCCTGCTCCAGCAGCGCCCGGCCCTCGTCGACGTCGCCCTGCAGCACGGCGAGCCGCCCGGCCACCACCCGACCGGCCGTCCGGGCAGGGTCGCCGGCGCCCGGCAGGTCGAGCAGCCGCCGCATCCAGTGGCGTCCCTCGCTGAACCGGCCGACCATCACCCAGTAGTGCTGGAGCGCGGCCATCATCCGGAGCCCGTCGTCGGGAGCGACCGCCACGCACCGCTCCAGGGCGCGGCGGAGGTTCTCGTGGTCCGCCTTCAGCCGGCGGAAGACGGCCACGTCATCGGCGCCGTACATCTCGCGGGCGGCGGCCCGGGCGGTGGTGACGTACCACTGCCGGTGGCGCTCGACGAACCCCGCGGTCTCCCCGAGGTCCGCCAGCCGTGCGGCGCCGTACTCCTTCAGGGACTCGAGCATGGAGAGCCGCGCCTCGGGGCCCGTGCCCTCGCGCACCAGGATCGACTTCGCGACCAGCGCGTCGACGATCCCCCCGACCGACGCCTCGGGCAGCCGCTCGTCGCACACCACGTGGCGCAACGCCTCGACGTCGAAGGAGCCGTTGAAGACGGTGGCGCGGGCCCAGACGAGCCGCTCGCGGGGGTCGAGCAGGTCGTGGCTCCAGTCGATGAGCGCGCGGAGGGTCTGCTGCCGGGGCATCGCGGCCCGGTCACCCCGGTTGAGCAGCGCGAACCGGTCGGCGAGCCGCTCGAGGATCTGCTCCACGGTGAGGCTGCGGACCCGCACCGAGGCGAGCTCGATCGCCAGCGGCATCCCGTCGAGCCTCCGGACCAGCTCGGCCAGCGCACCCTGGTTGCCGGTGGTCACCTGGAACGGCGACCAGCTCGCGGTGGCACGGTCGACGAAGAGGCGTACGGCGTCGTAGTGCATGAGCCCCTCGGGCGAGGCGTCCGCGCGACGACCGCCACCGGGGACCCCGAGGGGCGGGACCGACAGGAGGTACTCCCCCTCCACGTGGAGGGCGTGGCGGCTGGTGGTGATCACCCGGAGCCCAGGCGCCGCCCCGAGCAGCCGCACGACGAGCCGGGCGGCGGCGTCCTGCACGTGCTCGCAGTTGTCGAGCACGAGGAGGAGCTCGCGGTCCTGCAGGTGGGTGACGAGCCGCTGCTCGGTGTCGCCGCCCTGGCCGTCACGGAGCCCGAGGGCGGCGACCACGGTGTCCGCGACCAGCTCGCCGTCGGTGACCGGCGCGAGCTCGACCACCCAGGCCCCGTCGGGGTAGCCGCGCTCGAGGTCGGCGGCGGCGCGGAAGGCGAGCCGGGTCTTCCCGACACCGCCGGGTCCGAAGAGGGTGACCAGCCGGTGGTCGCGCAGCGCCGTGCGCACCTGGCCGAGCTCGTGCCGCCGCCCCACGAAGCTGGACAGCTCCGCGGGAAGGTTCGACCGCCGCCTCGACTGCACCGTGGTTCCCATCCCCGTGCAGCCTAACGTCGAGTGCCGACGCAGGAGCCCACGCAGGACCCGACGCGGCGACCTGCTCCGACCCGCGGCTCAGCCCCGGCGGCGGCGCAGCTCCTCGTTGATCGCCGGGACCACCTCGTGGAGGTCGCCGATCACCGCGTAGTGCGCCTTGGTGACCATCGGCGCCTCCGCGTCGGTGTTGATCGCGAGGATCGTCTTCGCCGACGAGCAGCCCGCCCAGTGCTGGATCGCGCCGCTGATCCCGCAGGGGATGTAGACGTCGGGCGAGATCCGGCTGCCGGTCTGGCCGACCTGCTCGTGGTGGGGGCGCCACCCCAGGCTGGTGACGACCCGGGAGACGCCGACGGCGCCGCCGAGGAGGTCGGCGAGGTCGGTGATCTCCTTGAACCCGTCGGCACTGCCGACGCCACGGCCGGCCCCCACGACCACCTTGGCCGACTTCAGGGCACCCGAGGCGTCCGGCTCCCCGGCGACCGTCTCGACCACCCGGACGACGAGGTCTCGCGGGTCGAGGGCGACGTCGAGCGGCCGCACCTCCGCGGCAGCGGGTGCCGCGGCGGGCTCGATCTCGCAGGCGTGGCCGGCGACGGTCAGCAGCGCCACCCGGTCGGTCAGCCGCATCTCCTCGAGCGCCGTGCCCCCGAGGACCTGGCGGCTGACCACCATCGACCCGCCGTCGTCGCCGTCGACCTGCACGACGTTGGCGGCCATCGCCACGCCGAGGCGGCAGGCCACGTGGGCCAGCACCTCGTTGCCACGCGGCGTCCCGGCGGCGAGGACCAGCGTGGCCCCTGACGCCTCGACGGCCGCGACCACCGCCGCTGCCCAGGCAGCCGGGGCGTAGGCGGAGAACGCGTCACCGCTCGTCGCGGCCGCGCCGTGCACCACCGTCGCGCCGAGCCGGCCAGCCTCCTCGGCGAGCGTCGACGCGTCGGCGCCCACGACGAGCGCGTGCACCTCGGCGGCCGCGTGGCGCGCGAACGTCAGGCTCTCCGCCGACACCTCGCTGAGCGCGCCGCCGGTGGGCTCGAGCAGGACCAGTGCGGTACGTGTGCTCATCGAGCCACCCCCAGCTTCTCCAGCAGGTCGACGACGGCGGGCGCGGCGGAGGCGCCCTCGCCCAGGATCTCCACGCGGGTCGGCGGGGCGGGCGGCAGCTTGAGCCGCACGCGGCCGTTGCCGACGGGTTCGTGCGTGGGCTCGACCGTCTCGACGACCGCCTTCTTGGCCTTCATCCGGCCCGGGACCGACGGGTACCTCGGCTCGACGCCGCCCTCCATCACCGTCAGCACGGCCGGGGCCGGCAGCCGGTAGACGTCGGTGCCGTCGGTGCTCTCCACGCGTGCGGTCACCTCCTCGCCGTCCACCTCGAAGCGGGAGACGCCGGTGACCACGGGCCGGCCCAGCTCGTAGGCGAGCCGGACGCCGACCTGGAAGTCACCGGTGTCCGCGGCGTCGTTGCCGAGCAGCACCAGGCCGTACGACGTGCCCCGCTCCTCGTGCCTCCGGACCACGTCGGCGATCATGCCGGCGACGTCGGCCGGACCGAGGCGGTCCGGCTCGACCTCGACGAGCACCGGCGAGGTGCACCCGAGCGCCACCGCGTTGCGAAGCTGTTCGATCGAATCGTCGGTGCCGACGGTCAGGACGGTCGCCGACCCACCGGTGGCCTTCGCCGTCTGGACGGCGAGCTCGACGGCCGCCTCCTCGTGCGGGCTCACGGTGTGGCCCAGCAGCCGGGAGTCGACGCCCATCCCGTCGTCGGTGAGGGTGATCGCGCCGCCGGTGTCGGGGACGCGCTTGATGCAGACCAGGACGTCCATCAGCTCTTCACCCGCTCGTTCTCCGGGTCGAACAGCGCGGTGGTGTCCACCGAGCCGACGCGCACGGGGTAGAGCTCCTCCATGTAGGAGACGGTCAGCTCGTTGCCGACGGTCGCCTCGGACGGCGGGAGGTAGGCCATCAGCACGTGCTTGCCGAGCGACGGCGCCGAGCCCGCCGTCGTGACGTAGGGCCGGTGGCCGTGGTCGTCGAGCAGCTCGCCGCCGTCCTTGCTCAGGATCGGCTCGCCGCCGAGCATGTACCGCTTCTGTCCCGACCGCGAGGTGTGGTCCTCGACGGTCAACGTGCAGAGCACCGCCGCGGGTTGCTCCTCGCGCTGCTTGAGGTAGGCCTCCCGGCCGACGAAGTCCGCGCTCTTCACCTTCGGCCGCTGCATGCCTGCCTCGATGATCGTGCGCTCGGCGTCGAGCTCGAACCCGTAGGCGCGGTACCCCTTCTCGATGCGACCGGTGGTGCCGTACACGCCGATGCCGACCGGCACCGCGCCGTGCTGCTCGCCCGCCTCGTGGAGCAGCGACCAGAGCTTCGCGCCGTGCTCGAAGGGCA
The DNA here is from genome assembly GCF_008087345.1 of Nocardioides caldifontis. GTDB lineage: Bacteria > Actinomycetota > Actinomycetes > Propionibacteriales > Nocardioidaceae > Marmoricola_A > Marmoricola_A caldifontis. Next base: position 542,120 of record NZ_ML701736.1, read on the forward strand.
GGTGGAGCTCCCAGCCGAGCTCGCCGACGTAGGAGATCCGCGACGCCAGCACCGACAGCGAGTCGACCTCGATGTCGCGGCAGGTGCCGAAGCCGAACCCCTCGTGGCTGATGTCGTCACGGGTGAGCTGGCCGAGGATGTCGCGGGCCCGCGGGCCCCAGAGCCCGATCGTGGTGTACGCCGAGGTGAGGTCGACGACCGCCGCCCAGTTGTCGGCGCCGCCGTCGGCCGGCATCCGGTCGGCGAACCACTTCTTGTCGACCATGCCGTGGGCGCCGCCGGTGACCACGCGGAACCGGTCCCACGCCAGCCGCATCACGGTGAGGTCGGAGCGGAACCCACCGCGTCCGTCGAGCACCGGGGTGTAGACGACCCGGCCGACCTTGACGTCGACCTGCGCGACGGTGATCCGCTGCACCGCCTCCATCGCCCCCGGGCCGACCACGTCGAAGATCGCGAACGCGGTGAGGTCGACGATGCCGGCCCGGTCGCGCATCGCGAGGTGCTCGGCGTTGATGATCGGCGACCACCAGCGGGAGTCCCACTCGTGCTCGCGGGGCATCACGCGGTCGCCGTACTCCTCGAGCAGGGACGCGTTGGACTCGTACCAGTGCGGCCGTTCCCAGCCCGCGGTCTCGAAGAAGACCGCGCCGCGGGCGACCTCGTCGGCATGCATCGGCGACAGCCGGCTGCCGCGGTCGCTCTCCCACTGCTCGCCGGGGTGGACGATCCCGTAGGTCTTGTTGAACGACTCGCTCGTGCGCGCACGGATGTGGCTGCGCGTGCGCTGGTGCGGGTAGAACCGCGCGATGTCGGAGTGGCCCAGGTCGATCTCGGGGAGCCCGTCGGTCATCCACTCGGCGACCGCGCGGCCCACGCCAGGCCCCTCCTTGATCCAGACCGCGGCCGCCGACCACAACCCCTTCACCTCGGGCGTCTCGCCGAGGACCGGGGCGCCGTCGGGGGTGAGCGACAGCAGGCCGTTGATCGCGTAGCGGATCTCGACGCTCTCGTCGCCGAGGATCTCGGGCATCAGCTCGAGCGCCTGCTCGAGCTGCGGGTCGAAGTCCTCCTCGGTGAACGGCAGCTCGGTCGGCGAGAGCTTCGACTGCTCGATCGACGGGATCTCGTCGGGGTCGTGGAGGATCGGGCGGTGGGCGTAGGAGCCGACCTCCATGTCGGCGCCGTGCTGCCGCTCGTAGCAGAAGGTGTCCATGTCCCGCACGATCGGGAACGAGATCTCGCCCTCCTTCTCGGCGAGCACGGGCACCGGGCCCACCGAGATCATCTGGTGCACCGCTGGGGTCAGGGGGATGTGCGCGCCGGCCATCCGCGCGATGCGCGGGCTCCAGACGCCGCAGGCGATGACCACGGTCTCGGCCTCGATGTCGCCCTGGTCGGTGCGGACCCGGCGGATCCGCCCCTCCTCGACGTCGAGCCCGACCACCTCGGCGTTGGGGACGACGGTCAGCGCACCCGCCTCGAGCGCCCGCTCGCGCATGATCGTGCCGGCGCGCAGCGAGTCGACGACACCGACGCTCGGGGTCCAGAAGGCGCCGACGATGACCGACGGGTCCAGGAACGGCACCTTCTCGGCGACCTGCTCCGGGGTGACGAGCTCGGCCTCGATCCCCCACGCCTTGGCCGAGGACATCCGGCGCCGCAGCTCCTCCATCCGCTCCTCGGTGCGGGCCACCTCGAAGCCGCCGGACTCGGTGAAGACGCCCATCTCCTTGTACTGCTTCATGCTGTCGAGCGTCAGGTCGGTGATCTCCCGGGAGTGGTCCACCGGGAAGATGAAGTTCGACGCGTGGCCCGTGGAGCCGCCGGGGTTCGGCAGCGGCCCCTTGTCGATCTGCACGATGTCGCGCCACCCGAGCCGGGCGAGGTGGTGGACCAGGCTGTTGCCGACGATGCCGGCGCCGATCACCACGACGCGCGCCGAGCTGGGAACCGTGGCCATGGGGGCCGCCCTTCCGCCGCGTGGTCGCGGCCGTGTTGCTGAGTGTTGCCGTCGTCTGCTGCTAGTCGGTGCTGCTTGTCGTTCCTGCTTGCCGTTCCGCCTATGTTGCGTATGACGCAACGCGGTGCGCGATGAGGAACGTGTGTCCAGCGTTGTCGAGCGCTTCCCCGCTGTCAAGCCGTTCCGCGCCGAGTCGTCGCAACTTCACGCCCGGACGCAGCCGAGTCGTGGCGCGACCAACGCGGAGGGTTCACCGCCCCCCACAGCCGCAGCGGCCACCACGCACAGACCCA
>NZ_ML701736.1:544385-606610 GCF_008087345.1 Nocardioides caldifontis
GCGCCCCACACCCCCCCCCGCCCCCCCGCGGAGGGGCCCCCACACCCCCGTCCCGCGCCCACGACTCGGCACATGGAGCGGGACGGAGACCGGGTCAGCCGAGCCAGGCCTCGACCTTGTCGGGGTTGTCCTCGACCCACTTGGCCGCCGCGTCCTCGGGGCTCATCCCGTCGGCGGTGATGTACGCCGCGATCTGGTTCTGGTCCTCGTTCGACAGCGTCCACTTCTCGACCAGCGAGGCGGCCGGCGACCCGGAGTCCATGAACTCCTTGGACGCGACCTTCTTCAGCTCGGTCTCGGCGTAGTCGCAGTCGACCTCGGCCTTGTTCTTGTCGCAGCCCTCCTCGTAGGGCGGCAGCTCGACCCGGGCGAACGGGATCTCCGCGTGGATGTAGTGCGGCTCCCAGAAGTAGCCGAGCAGCCACTCCTTGTTCTTCTGCGCCTTCTCGAAGGCCTCGACCGTCGCGGTCTCACCGCCGGAGAAGACCACCTTGAAGTTCAGCCCCAGGTTCTTGATGATCGCCTCGTCGTACTGGGTGTAGGTCGGGTCGGAGCCGAGGAACTGCCCCTGGTTGCCCGACTCCGAGGTGCGGAACTCGTCGGCGAAGTCGTTGAGGTTCTCCCAGTTGAGGACCTCCGGGTGCTCCTCGGCGAGCCAGCCGGGGACGTACCAGCCGATGATGCCGACCGCGCCCATCGAGCCGAGGTCGACGGCGGTGCCGTCGGCGACGGCCGCCTCGAGCTCGGCCTGGTGCGACCACTCCTCCAGGATGACGTCGCCGTCGCCGGAGGCGAGCGCCTGGTACGACGGCCCGCCTTCCTTCAGCTCGACGTAGTTCACGGTGCAGCCGAGCTCCTCCTCGGCCACGTGGCCCACCACGTAGGCGTCGGCGGTGTAGCCCACCCACGGGTGGACGAGGATGTTGAACTCGCCGCAGTCACCGCCGGCGGCGGCCGCCTGCTCCTCGTTGGCCTCGGTCTGCTCGGACACAGAGCCCCCGCCGCACGCCGTCAACGCCAGCAAGGCCGCCGCCGCGAGAGCGGACAGCCCCGCGCGTCGCTTGATCGGATCCAGCATTGTCTTCACTCCATTTCCCTCGAGTCGCTCGCGCGACCTCCCACGTGCCGCGAAGCGCGACGCGTCCTGTGCTGACCAGCCACGGCCTCACCTGCCCGGTCCCGCGCGGTCCGCTGCCGCACGCATGACCCGGTCGATGAGGATGCCGAGGAGGACGATCGAGAAGCCGGCGGCGGCGCCCTTGCCGGCGTAGTCGGCGTGCGCCAGCGCGTACACCACGTCGTAGCCCAGGGCGCCGGCACCGACCAGCCCGCCGATGACCACCATCGCGAGCACGTAGAGCAGCCCCTGGTTGGTCGCCAGCACCAGCGAGCCCTTGGCCATCGGCAGCTGGACCTTGGTGATCTCCTGCCAGGTCGTCGACCCGGTGGAGCGTCCGGCCTCGACGACCGTCTCGCCGACGCCGCGCACGCCGTCGGCGACGAGCTTGATGGCGGCCGGGGCGGCGTAGATGATGCCGGCCACGATCGCGGTGAACCGGGTCGGCCCGAAGAGCGCGAGCACCGGGATCAGGTAGACGAAGGCGGGGATCGTCTGCCCCGCGTCGAGCGTCGGCCGGACGATCAGGTCGACCCGGCGGCTCCTCGCCATCCAGACGCCGAACACCAGGGCGAGGACCATGACGAGCGCCGTCGCGACGATCGTCATGTTGAGCACGACCATCGTGTCGTTCCACAGGTCGAGCAGGTAGATCCCGGTGAGGCCGACGACCGCGGGCACCAGCGCGCGGAGCCCGCCGACGACCAGGCTCAGTGCGAGCAGCCCGGCGTAGGCGAGCCACCACGGCGACTCGGCGAGCAGCGACTGCAGCGGGTTCAGCAGCCCGTACGTCACCGCGTCCTTGAACGCACCGGACGGACCGTCCAGCGCCGAGGTGATCGACTCCATCCAGTCGTTGGCCCGGGAGGCGACCGAGCTGGCGAGGTCGTTGCTCGGAAACACCGCAGCGTCGATGGCGTAGCGGGAGTACCAGACCGCGACCGCCACCGGGACGAGCAGCGACCCGAGGACGATGCGGCGGCGCCGCGGGTCCTCCCCGCCGCCCCGCGCCACCCGCTCGGACCGCTCGCTGGCGGCCGTCGTGGTGCGGTCGAGCATGATCCCCATGACGACGATCAGGAGACCGGGGACCAGGCCGGCGCCGAAATTGTTTTGGGTCAGGGCCGAGAGCACCGGCTTGCCGAGGCCCGGGCCGTTGACGTAGCCGGCGATGATCGCGATCGACAGCGCGGCGAGGATCGTCTGGTTCAGCCCGAGGATGATCGTCCGGCGGGCCATCGGGACCTGCACCTTCCACAGCCGCTGCCAGGTCGTCTGGCCCAACGAGTCGGTGGCCTCGATCGCCGCCGGCGACACGTCCCTGATGCCGAAGCCGGCGATGCGCACGATCGGCGGCAGCGCGTAGGCAACCGTGCAGACCACGGCGTTGGGCGCCCCGATGCCGAACAGGATGAAGACGAACATCAGGTAGACGAAGGTCGGCATCGTCTGCAGCAGGTCGAGGACCGGCGTCACGATGCGGCTCGCGGTCCGGCTCAGCCCGATCGCGATCGCCACCGGGAACCCGATGAGCACCGCGAAGAACACCGACACGAGCGTCACGATCAGCAGGTCCATCGAGTCTTCCCAGAACCCGAAGAGCCCGAAGGAGACGAAGGACGCCGCGACGAGCAGCGCGATGCGCCAGCTCGCCACCGCGTAGCCGACCCACGTCGCGATCGCCACGACGCCCAACCAGCCGATCTGCGGGGCGGGACGCGGCGCCTCCGGCGTGGAGATCAGCCCCTGCAGGGTCTCGACGATCGCGTTGATCCCGTCGGCGATCACCCCGGTGATCGCGCTGCCGCCCAGGCCGTCGGCGATGTCGGTGATGCGCTCGTGCAGGTCGGTCTGCTCGGTGCCGGAGACGAACAGCGTGTCGTCGCCGCGCGTGAAGCTCCACACCAGGATCCAGAGCCCGAGCACCACCAGCGCCCATACCCAGCGGGGGACGCGACGCGGCTCGGGAGGGGGCGGGGGCGCCGCACCGGGTTCGACCGGGCGGGCCACCGTGGCGGTGGCCATCAGCGTTCTTCCGCCACGACGACGCGCAGGATGTCGTCGTCGTCGACCATCCCGACCACGCGGTCGCCCTCGGCGACGAGCACGGGGCCGTTGTGGTCGAGCACGACCCGGGCGGCCTCGCGGACGACCGTGTCGCAGGGCAGGACGGGCGTGTCGGGGGCGACCTGGTCGTCGACCGGCCGCATCACCCAGCGCAGCGTGAGCACGTGGGACTTCGGCACGTCGCTGACGAACTCGCGCACGTAGTCGTCGGCGGGCCTGGCGACCACCTCGTCGGGGCGGCCCACCTGCACGATCTGTCCGTCGCGCATGATCAGGATCCGGTCGCCGAGCTTCAGCGCCTCCTGCAGGTCGTGGGTGATGAAGACCATCGTCTTGCCGAGCTCGCGGTGGAGCCGCACGACCTCGTTCTGCATGTCCCGCCGGATCAGCGGGTCGAGCGCGGAGAACGGCTCGTCGAAGAGGAGCAGCTCCGGGTCGTTGGCGAGGGCCCGGGCGAGCCCGACGCGCTGCTGCATGCCGCCGGAGAGCTGGTCGGGGTAGGACTGGTCGTAGCCGCTGAGCCCCACCAGCTCGATCATCCGCATCGCCCGCTCGCGGCGGGCGGCCTTCTTCTCGCCGCGGATCTCCAGCCCGTAGGACACGTTGTCGACGACCTTGCGGTGCGGCAGCAGCCCGAAGTGCTGGAAGACCATCGAGACGTGCTTGCGGCGCAGCTCGCGCAGCCGGCTGTCCGGGGCCTTGGTGATGTCCTGCCCGCCGATCTCCACGGTGCCCGCCGTCGGCTCGATCAGCCGGGTCAGCATCCGCACGAGCGTCGACTTCCCCGAGCCCGAGAGCCCCATGACGACGAAGACCTCGCCGGGCGCCACGTCGAAGGAGACGTCCTTCACGCCGACCACGCAGCCGGTCTTCCTCTTCAGCTCCGCGCGGCTGAGCTCGGCGTCGGGAGTGCCGATGATCCGCTCCGCGCGCGGGCCGAAGATCTTCCAGAGCCCTTGCACGGACAGGGCCGGGTCCCCCGCGACCCTCTCGGTGGCGACAGGGGTGGTGGGCGGGACGGTCTGGGTCATGGCGAGACTCCGGAGGGCGGCTCCAGCGGCATGCCGTCGCGGTGGCGGTAGTACGGCACGTCGAGCGGAGGCAGTGGCGTGTTCCCGAGGATCAGGTCGGCCGACTTCTCGGCCAGCATCATCACCGGGGCGTAGATGTTGCCGTTCGTGATGTAGGGCATCGCGGAGGCGTCGACGACCCGCAGCCCCTCGACGCCGTGCACCCGCATCGACTCCGGGTCGAGCACCGCCTGGTCGTCGACGCCCATCTTGGCGGTGCAGGAGGGGTGGAGGGCCGTCTCGGCGTCCTTGGCGACCCAGTCGAGGATCTCCTCGTCGGTCTCGACGCTCGGCCCCGGCGAGAGCTCACCGGCATTGAAGACGTCGAACGCCGGCTGGTTGAGGATGTGGCGCGCGGCGCGCACCATCTCGATCCACTCGCGACGGTCGTTCTCGGTCGAGAGGTAGTTGAACTGCAGGGCCGGGTGCTGGCGCGGGTCGCGGCTCTTGAGCCGGAGCGTCCCCCGGACGTCGGAGTACATCGGGCCGATGTGCACCTGGTAGCCGTGGTCGGACGCCGGCCGCGACCCGTCGTACCGGATCGCGATCGGGAGGAAGTGGAACATGAGGTTCGGGTAGTCGACCTCGTCGTTGGAGCGGATGAAGCCGCCGGCCTCGAAGTGGTTGCTCGCCCCCACCCCGCGGCGCAGGAAGAGCCACTCGGCACCGATCCGCGGCTTGTGCCGGTGCTTGAGCCACGGCCCGATGGAGACCGGCTGCTTGCTGGCGTACTGGATGTAGACCTCGAGGTGGTCCTGGAGGTTGCTGCCGACACCGGGCAGGTCGGCGACGACGGGGATGCCGAGCTGCTCGAGGTGCTCCTTCGGTCCGATCCCGGCGAGGAGCAGCAGCTGGGGGGAGCCGATCGCGCCGCCGCAGAGGATGACCTCGCCGGCCCGGACGCGGCGGGCGCCGCGGCCTGCCCGGTGGTAGTCGACGCCGGTGACGCGGTTGCCTTCGGTGACCAGCCCGGTGACCGTCGCCAGGGTCTCGACGCGGAGGTTCTTCCGGTGCCGCACCGGGTGGAGGTACGCGCGGGCCGCGCTGAGCCGACGCCCCTTGTGCACGTTGCGGTCGAACGGCGCGAACCCCTCCTGGCGGTAGCCGTTGACGTCGTTGGTCAGGGGGTAGCCGGCCTGCTGGACGGCCTCGAAGAAGGCCCCGAACAGCGGGCTCGTCGCGGGGCCGCGCTCGAGCACCAGCGGCCCGCTACCCCCGCGCCAGGCGTCGGCGCCGGCGAGGCAGGTCTCCATCCGCTTGAAGTAGGGCAGGCAGTGGGCGTAGTCCCACGACTCCATGCCCTTGTCGGCGGCCCACCGCTCGTAGTCCATCGGGTTGCCCCGCTGGAAGATCATCCCGTTGATGCTGCTGCTGCCGCCGAGCACCTTGCCGCGGGCGTGGTAGACGCGGCGGCCGCCCATGTAGGGCTCGGGCTCCGACTCGTACTTCCAGTCGTAGAGGCGGTTGCCGATCGGGTAGGGCAGCGCGGCCGGCATGTGGATGAACGGGTCGAGCCTGACGTCCGAGCGCCCCGCCTCGAGCACCAGGACGCTCGTGGAGGGATCGGCGCTCAGCCGGTTCGCCAGCGCACAGCCGGCGCTGCCGCCCCCCACGATCACGAAGTCATAGCTGCGCCCGCTGTCGACCATCCGCCCGCCTCCCTCAGCCCCGGAACCACTGCTGCACCGCCGGGCGCACGTTGTGCCAGACGTGCTTGGTCTCGCGGTACTCGTCGAGCCCGGCGAGGCCGAGCTCGCGCCCGATCCCCGACTGCTTGTAGCCGCCCCACTCGGCCTGCGGCACGTAGGGGTGGAAGTCGTTGATCCACACGGTGCCCATCCGCAGCCGCCCGGCGACCCGCTCGGCGCGGCCGGCGTCCCTCGTCCACACCGCGCCGGCGAGGCCGTAGATGCTGTCGTTGGCGGTCTCGACGGCCTGGTCCTCGCCGGTGAACCCCTCGACGGTGAGCACCGGCCCGAACGACTCGTCGTGCACCACCGACATCGAGGTGTCACACCGGTCGAGCACCGTCGGCGGGTAGTAGAACCCGTCGGCCAGCCGCGGGTCGTCGGGGCGCCGGCCACCGCAGCGCAGCTCCGCGCCTTCCTCGAGCCCGAGCGCGACGTACTTCTCGACCTTGTCGCGGTGGGCGGCGGAGATGAGCGGGCCGGTCTCGGCCTCCTCGTCGAAGGGGCCGCCGAGCCGGATGCGGGAGGCGCGCGCGACCAGCTCGTCGACGAACTCCGTGCGCACGCTCTCCTCGATGACCAGCCGCGCACCGGCCGAGCAGACCTGGCCGGAGTGCAGGAAGACGGCGGTCAGCGCGAAGTCGAGGGCGACCTCGAGGTCGGCGTCGGCGAAGACGACGTTGGGGTTCTTGCCGCCGAGCTCGAGCGCGATCTTCTTCACCGTGCTGCTCGCCGCGGCCATGATCCGCTTGCCGGTCTCGAGGCCGCCGGTGAACGACACCAGGTCGACGCGCGGGTCCTCGGACAGCGGCGCACCCGCCTGGGCCCCGGCCCCGAGCACCAGGTTGCCGACGCCGGCGGGGAGCCCGGCCTCCTCGAGGATCCGCATCAGGTGGATGGCGGTGTGCGGGGTCAGCTCGCTGGGCTTCAGCACGAAGGTGTTGCCGGCGGCGAGCGCGGGCGCCACCTTCCACGAGGTCTGCAGCAGCGGGTAGTTCCACGGCGTGATCAGCGCGCAGACGCCGACGGGCTCGTGGACGACCCGGCTCACCACGTCGGGGCGGCCGGTGTCGACGACCCGCCCGGTGTCCTCGGCGGCGATGTTGCCGTAGTGCCGGAAGACGCCGACCACGTCGTCGACGTCGTACTCGCTCTCGACGAACCGCTTCCCGGTGTCCAGGCTTTCTGCCCGGGCGACGTCGGCCTTGTCGCGCTCGAGCAGGTCGGCGACGCGGTGCAGCAGCCGGCCGCGCTCCAGCGTCGAGCTCGACGACCAGGTGCCGGCGTCGAACGCCTCGCGCGCGGCCGCGATGGCCCGGGCGGTGTCCTCGGGCCCGGCCTCGTCGACCTCTCCCACGAACGACCCGTCGGCCGGGCACAGGATGGTCCGTGAGCCGCCCTCGCGAGCGGAGATCCACTCCCCCTTCACGTACAACGTGGGCACGGGGCTCCTCACGTCAGGGCGTTGCGCAACGCGCAACGACGTTTGCCTGACGCAACAGCATTGTGGGGCGGAGCCGTCGGGTCAAGGACCGTTACGCCCTCGTTGTGAATGCGTTCGCTGCCCGCGGGTACCGTCGCCGGCTCTCGGCCGTCCGCGCTAGCCGCCGACAGCGGCCTGGCGGTGCCACCCGAGCCGGTGGGAGACCTCGTCCGCGGCGTCGACCAGCACGGGGACCAGCTCCTCGACCCGGCGCTCCGGAAGCCGCAGGGTGGGCCCTGAGATGCTCATCGACGCGACGACGTCGCCGTGCGCGCTGCGCAACGGCGCCGCGATCGCGGTCAGCCCGAGCTCCAGCTCGTCGGTGGCGACGGCGAACCCCTGCGCCCGCACGGTGGCGAGCTGGCGGTGGAGCGTCCGCCGCGCCGTGATCGTGTGCTCGGTGTACGCCGGCAGCGTCTCGACCAACCGGTCGACCTCGTCCGCCTCGAGCTCGCAGAGGAGCACCTTGCCGTTGGAGGTGGCGTGCAGCGGGATGTGCTGGCCGACCCAGTTGTGGGACTGCAGCCCCGAGCCGCCGGTGACCTGGTCGACGTAGAGCGCCGCATGGTCGGCCAGCACCGCGATGTTCACCGTCTCGCCGCACTCGGCCGCGAGCCGCCGGCACACCGGCCGCGCCTCCTGCACCACGTCGAGCCGCGCGGTGCTGGCGCCGGCGAGCCGGACCAGCCCCATGCCGAGGCGGTACTTCCCGCGGTCCTCGGTCTGCTGCACGAGCTCGTGGCCCTCGAGGGTGGTCACCAGCCGGAAGGCCGTGCTCTTGTGCACGCCGAGCTCCGCGGCGATCTCGGTGACGCCGGCCTCGCCGACCCGCGCGAGGATGGACAGCACCGTCAGCGCCCGGTCCACCGACTGCACGCCGCCGACCGCCTCGGTGGTGTTCCCCATGACGCAACGCTAGCGTGTGGGCGTTGCGCATGACAGGCCCACGAGGCGCCACACGCAACAGACGGAAGGAAGTTGCCTTGAACCGGACGCTGCCGCCGCACAGCTACGTGCTCACCATCATCTGCCCGGACCGGCCGGGCATCGTGCACGCGGTCAGCGGCTTCCTCGTCGAGCACGGCGGGAACATCCTCGAGTCCCAGCAGTTCGACGACCTCGACGAGGACCGCTTCTTCATGCGGGTGCAGTTCGTGGCCCCGCCCCCGGCGAGCCTCGAGGGGCTGCGCACCGCGTTCGCGGACCGGGCCGCGGAGTTCTCGATGACCTGGGAGCTGTGGGAGGCCGCCGCGCCGTACCGCACGCTGATCCTGGTCTCGAAGTTCTCCCACTGCCTCAACGACCTGCTCTTCCGGTGGCGCAACGGCGACCTCCAGATCGACGTCGCCGGCGTCGTCTCCAACCACATGGACTGCGCACCGCTCGCCGCGTCGTACGACGTCGACTTCCACCACCTCCCGGTGACCCCGGACACCAAGGCCGAGGCCGAGGCGGAGCTGCTCACCATGGTCGACGAGCTCGACGTGGACCTCGTGGTGCTGGCCCGCTACATGCAGGTGCTCTCCGACGAGGCGTGCGACGCGCTCGCCGGCCGGGCGATCAACATCCACCACTCGTTCCTGCCGAGCTTCAAGGGCGCCAAGCCCTACCACCAGGCGTTCGAGCGGGGGGTGAAGCTCGTCGGCGCGACCGCGCACTACGTCACCGCCGACCTCGACGAGGGGCCGATCATCGAGCAGGACGTGGTGCGCGTCGACCACCGCTTCGACGCCGCCCAGCTGGTGTCGGCCGGCCGCGACGTCGAGGCACAGGTGCTCTCGCGGGCGGTCCGCTGGCACTCCGAGAGCCGGGTGCTCCTCAACGGCTCCCGCACCGTCGTCTTCCGCTGACCGCCCCTCCCCCGCCGAGTCGTCGCATCTTCACGCGCCTCCCCCGCCGAGTCGTCGCATCTTCACGGACGAGCGCGCCGACGCAGGCGAGTCGAGCTCAGGGGAAGCTCGTCGGCCCGGTGGTCGGCAGGGGCGTCAGGCACGCCACGGCTGACGGCGACCGGCTCTGCGACTGGTGGCGCCGCTGGCAGACCCGCGGCGCCAGTCGTTTCACGACAGGGCCGACCGCATCCAGGTCGTACGCCGGCGCGGCGGCTGACGACCTCGACCGCTCGGCGCGGTCGACCGTGAAGATGCGACGACTCGGCGGGGGATACGCGTGAAGATGCGACGACTCGGCGTCAGTCGCCCAGCTCGGCCCTGCGCCGGACGACGTACTCCTCGAGCTCCTGGCGGACGGCGTCGTCGAGCGTCGGCTGCTCGTACTCCTCGAGCCGCTGCTGGTAGATCTTCTTCGCCCGGCCGGCCGCGTCGACGCCGCCGTTGCGCATCCACCGCTCGTAGTTCTCCGACGAGGAGAGCATGGGCCGGTAGAAGCAGGTGCGGAACCGCTCCATCGTGTGCATCGCCCCGAGGAAGTGCCCGCCGTGGCCGACCTCCTGGTGGGCGTCGAAGGCCAACGACGCCTCGTCGATCTCGAGCGGGGTGAACTCCGCCTGGAGCATCTGCAGGATCTCGACGTCGACGATGAACTTCTCGAACCCCGCCACGAGGCCGCCCTCGAGCCACCCCGCGGAGTGCATGACCCAGTTCGCCCCGGCCAGGAAGGTCGGCAGCATCGTCATCAGCGCCTCGTAGCCGGCCTGCGCGTCGGGCACCTGCGACGAGGTGAGCGCACCACCGGACCGGAAGGGCAGCCCGAAGTGCCGGGCAATCTGTCCGGTGCACAACAAGCCGAGCCCGGACTCGGGGGTGCCGAACGTCGGGGAGCCGGACTGCATGTCGATGTTCGACAGGAACGACCCGAAGATCACCGGGCACCCCGGCCGGATCAGCTGCGCCAGCGCGATGCCGGAGAGTGCCTCGGCGATCTGCTGCACCAACGCCGCCGGGATGGTGACCGGCGACATCGCGCCCATGAGCAGGAACGGGGTGAGCACGCACGGCTGGCCGGCCGCGGCGTACTCGAACAGCGCGTCGAGCATCCGGTCGTCCCACCGCAGCGGCGAGTTGCAGTTGATCAGCGAGATCGAGACCGGCGTCTCCTCGATGGCGGCGCGGCCGCCGAAGAGGATCTCCCCCATGGCGATCGTGTCGCGGGCGTTCACCCCCGAGACGACGTTGCCCATGTAGACCTTGTCGGTCAGCGTCATGAGCGCCAGCGTCATGTCGAGGTGCCGCGAGTCGAGCGGGGTGTCGTTGGGCTCGCAGATCACGCCGCCGGCGGAGTCGAGCACGTCGAAGGACTGCGACAGCATCGTGAACCGGCGGAAGTCGTCCATCGTCGCGTCGCGGCGCACCTCGCCCTCACGGACGAAGGGCGGCCCGTAGACCGAGCCGAACGCCATCGAGTCGCCGCCGATGTGGATGTTGTGGGCGGGGTTGCGGGCCTGGACGTCGAACTCGCGCGGCGCCTTGGCCACCTGCTCCAGCACGAAGTCGGGGTCGAGGAAGACGGTGTTCTCCTCGACCTTCTGCCCCGCCGACCGGAAGAGCTCGAGCGCCTTCTCGCTCATGAACTCCACGCCGATCTCGGTGACCAGGCGTCGCCACCCCTTGTCGAGCTGGGCCATCGCGTCGGCGGAGAGGACCTCGTAGCGCGGCATCGTGTTGCGGAACATCTTGCGCCTCCTTGACCGGGGTTCTGCGGCATCCTAGCCTCATCATGTGGGAGTCAGGTTCCACATCATGGAAGACACGCCAGCACCCAGCAACACCTCGAGGAGCTTCGTGGCACAGAACCTCAAGACGGCAGTCCCCGGGACCCAAGCGGTCGACCGGGCGTGCGCGCTGCTGTCGATGGTCGTGCTCGCCGACGAGCCCCTGACGTTCACCGAGATCAGCGAGGCCAGCGGGCTCGCGCGGTCGACGACGTCGCGGCTGCTCGCCGCGCTCGAGCGCACCGACCTGCTCCGTCGCGACGCCGAGGGGGCCTACCTCGCCGGCTCGCTCTTCGCGCTCCACGCCGCCCGCCACGACCGCTGGCAGGAGGTCGCGCGCGTCGCGATGCCCTACCTGGAGCGGCTGCGGGACGAGACCGGCGAGACCGCCCACCTCGGCGGCGCCCAGGGCGGCACCGTCCTCCACGTCGCCCAGGTCGACTCTCACTACCTGCTCGGCACGCGGGACTGGACCGACACGCACGTCCCGGACCACACCAGCGCGCTGGGCAAGGTGTTGCTGGCGTTCGGCCGGCTGCGGATGCCGGAGCGGCCGCTGGAGCAGTTCACCGAGCACACCGTCACCGACCTGCGCCGCATCGAGCGCCAGCTCGTCGAGACCCGCACGCGCGGCTACGCCGTGGCGGTCGACGAGCTCGAGGTGGGGCTGGCCGCGGTCGCCGCCCCGGTCACCGGGCGCGACGGCGAGGTCTTCGCCGCGCTCGGTGTCTCCGGGCCGACCGCCCGCCTCGAGGACCGGCTCGACACCGTCGGGCGACTTCTGATCGAGCAGGCCGACGACCTGTCGGGGCTGCTGCGTGGCTTGCACAAGGAGGGAGCGGCATGACACCGGAGGAGATCCTGCAGGGGCTGTACGACGAGACGCTCGTCGGCAACGGGCCTCGCGTGCTGGAGCTGACCCACGAGGCCCTGGGGCTGGGCATGGAGCCGCAGTCGCTCCTGTTCGACGCCCTGATCCCCTCGCTGGAGGAGGTCGGCGCGCGGTTCGAGCGCGGTGACTTCTTCGTCCCCGAGATGCTCATCGCCGGCCGGGCGATGGCCGGCTCGATGGAGGTGCTCCGCCCGCTGCTCGCCGAGACCGGCGTGCAGACGATCGGCACCTTCCTCATGGGCACGGTCAAGGGCGACGTCCACGACATCGGCAAGAACCTGGTCAACATCATGCTCGAGGGCGCCGGCTTCGAGGTCATCGACCTCGGCGTCCAGGTGGCGCCGGAGAAGTTCGTCGAGAAGATCCAGGAGCACCAGCCCGACATCGTCGGCTTCTCGGCGTTCCTCACGACGACCATGCCGATGTTCAAGGCGAACATGAACGCCCTGCAGAAGGCCGGCATCCGCGACGACGTCATCGTGATGGTGGGCGGCGCCCCCGTCACCCAGGAGTACGCCGACGCGGTCGGCGCCGACGGCTACGCACCGGACGCCTCGGCGACCGTGAAGCGGGCCAAGGAGCTGCTGGAGCAGAAGAGGGCGCTGGTCTCCGCATGACCGAGAAGCACGAGACCGTCCTCCGCTCCGCGAGCAAGGAGGTGGTGATCGGCCACGGGCGCCGGTTCTGCCTCATCGGCGAGCGGATCAACCCGACGGGCCGCCGGATCTTCCAGGAGCAGCTCCGCAACGGCGACATGTCTGCGATCGAGCGTGACGTGCGCGCCCAGGTCGAGGGCGGCGCCGACGTCCTCGACGTCAACATGGGGGTGCCGCTGACCGACGAGCCCGACCTGCTGGCCAAGGCGATCCGGATGGTGCAGGGGCTCACCGACCTGCCGATCTGCATCGACTCCTCGGTGGTCGAGGCGCTGGAGGCCGGGCTCCAGGCCTACGAGGGGCGCGCGCTGGTCAACTCGGTCACCGCCGAGGACGACCGGATGGAGCTGATCCTCCCGCTGGTCAAGAAGTACGACGCCGCGATCATCGCGCTGCCGAACGACGCCGACGAGATCCCGATGGAGGCCGACCGCCGCCTCGAGCTCGTGCAGCACGTCGTCGACGTGGCGACCGGGGAGTACGGCATCGCCAAGGGCGACATCGTCATCGACCCGCTCGCGATGCCGATCGGTGCGGACACGACGACCGCGCTCACGGCGTTCGAGACCATGCGGCGGATCCGTGACGAGCACGGGCTGAACATGACCTGCGGCGCGTCCAACGTCTCCTTCGGGATGCCCGACCGGCACTCCCTGGGGGCGGCGTTCCTGCCCATGGCGATGCAGGCCGGGCTGACCAGCGCGATCATGGACGTCCGCACGCCCCAGATCGTCACGGCGGTGAAGGCCGCGGACCTCCTGCTCGGCCACGACGAGTGGGGCGGCAGCTGGATCACGGCCCACCGCGCACGTCAGGCAGCCGTGGCGGGGTGACCGTGAGCGAGTCGGCGGCGGCCGTGCCGGACCCCCCGGGGCGCGGGGCGGCCCCGCTCTCCCCGGAGCCCTCCGCCGCCCACGACGGCACCGGTCGGGTGCGGCTGTCGTTCGCGCCGTCGGGCCGCGAGGTGAAGGTGCCTCCCGGCGTGACGGTGTTCGACGCGGCCAGCTGGAACGGCATCGCGATCGACTCGACCTGCGGCGGGCACGGCACCTGCAAGAAGTGCAAGGTGCAGGTCGTCGACGGCACGGTCCCGGTCTCCCGCCTCGACGTGCGCGCGTTCACGCCCGAGCAGCTACGCAACGGCTGGCGGCTGGCCTGCCTCGCGCAGGCGACCGCCGACCTCGCGGTCGACGTGCCCCCGCTCACCACCCGACCGAAGGCCGCGACCGTCGGCGTCGGGCGGCAGGTGATCCTGCGGCCTGCGGTCAAGAAGCGCTACGTCGAGCTCGACGAGGCGACGCTGTCGGACCAGCGCCCCGACCTCGACCGGCTGCTCGACGCGATGGACGACCTCGAGCTCACCGCCGACCTCTACGCCCTGCAGCGGTTGCCGAAGGTGCTGCGGGAGGCCGACTTCAAGGTCACCGCGGTCGTCGTGGACGACGCACTGGTCGACGTCGAGCCGGGCGACACCACAGGGCGTCAGCTGGCGCTCGCCTACGACCTCGGCACGACCACCGTCGTCGCCACGCTCCTCGACGTCACCACCGGCACGCCGGTCGCGGTGGCGTCCATGCTCAACAAGCAGCAGCCGTTCGGCGGCGACGTGATCAGCCGGATCAGCGCGACGATGCTCGACCCCGACGCGCTCCCCCGGCTCCGCGACCTCGCCCAGGAGACGCTCCGCGAGCTGGCCCGCGAGGTGTGCGACGAGGCGGGCGTGCCCCCGACCGAGGTCCACGAGGTGGCGCTCGCCGGCAACGCGACGATGGCCGCGCTGGCGCTGGGCATCGACCCCGAGCCGCTCGGCGTGGCGCCGTTCGTGATGTCCACGGCCACCGTGCCGACGCTGCTCGCCGCCGACCTCGGCCTCGCCCTGCACCCGCGGGCGCGGGCGTTCGTCCTCCCGGCCCTCGGCGCCTACGTCGGCGGCGACATCGTCGCCGGGATGCTCGCGACCGGGATGGACCGCGACAAGCGGGTCCGGCTCTTCATCGACGTCGGCACCAACTGCGAGATCGTCCTCAGCGACGGCGAGACGATCCTGGCCACCGCGGCCCCCGCCGGGCCGGCCTTCGAGGGCGGCGCGATCCGCTGCGGCATGCGGGCCGCCGACGGCGCGATCGAGGTCGTGAAGCTCGGCGACGACGTCGAGCTCCAGGTGATCGGCGACAAGGAGCCGCAGGGGCTCTGCGGCTCGGGGCTCGTCGACGCGGTCGCCGAGCTGTGCCGGGTCGGGCTGCTCGACGGCTCGGGGCGCTTCGTCCCCGACGACCGGGCCGCGGAGCTCGTGCCCAGCCTCGCCGACCGGCTCACCGCCATCGGGCAGGAGCGGGTCTTCGTGCTCCACCGACCGCACCCGGAGGCGCCCCCGGAGGAGTCGGTCTACCTCTCGCAGCGGGACGTCCGCGAGCTGCAGTTCGCCAAGGCCGCGATCTCGACGGGGTGGACGCTGCTCCTCGAGCAGCTCGGCCTCGAGCACGGCGACGTGCAGCAGGTCCTGCTCGCCGGGTCCTTCGGGAGCTACCTCTCCCCCGCGGCCGCCGTACGCATCGGGCTGGTGCCGAAGCTGCCCGTGCTCCGCATCGTCTCGGCCGGCAACGTCGCCGGCGAGGGGGCGAAGATGAGCCTGCTCAGCGTGCAGGAGCGCGCCGGCGCCCTCGCCCTGCTGGAGGAGGTGAGCTATGTCGAGCTCTCCGACCGTGCCGACTTCAACGACCGCTTCGTCGAGCTCCTCGCCTTCCCGGGCTGAGCAGGCGGCCTCCCGCGTCGCGCTGGTCGCCTGCGGCGCGATCGCCCAGCCGTGCGCGGAGGTCGCGGCACGGCGTGGCTGGCCGCTCGACGTGCACCCGCTGCCGCCCCTGCTCCACAACCGTCCTGGGCTGATCGCGGAGCGGGTCGAGGAGCTGGCCGACGAGCTCGAGGAGCGCTACGCGGCGGTCGCGGTCGGGTACGCCGACTGCGGCACGTACGGCGCCCTCGACGCGCTCTGCACCCGGCGCGGGTGGAGCCGGCTGACCGGGCTCCACTGCTACGACCTGTACGCCGGCGCCGAGCGGATGCGGGAGCTCCTGGACCAGGAGCCCGGCACCTACGTGCTCACCGACTTCCTGGTGAGGTCGTTCGACCGCACCGTCGTCGCCGAGCTCGGCCTCGACCGCCACCCCGAGCTGCGCGACGACTACTTCGCGCACTACCGCCGCGTGGTCTGGCTCGCCCAGCACCCCGACGCCGAGCTGCGGGCGCTCGCCGAGCGCGCGGCGGAGCGGATCGGGCTGCCGCTCGAGGTGGTCGACACCGGTCAGACGCTGCTCGAGGAGGCCGTCGAGCAGCTCCTGCGCGATGCCGCAGCCACCGGTGTCGTCACTGGGTGACGGGCGCCAGCCGCTCCTGGAACTCCCGGCACCACCGCTCGGTCTCAGCGATCTGGTTGAAGGTGTACAGGTGCAGCCCGGTCACGTTCGACTCGGGCCGGGCCATCGTCTTCGCGCACCGCTCGAGGAACTGCTCCCCGGTGTAACCGCCAGGCGCCGCGAGCCTGGCGAACATCTTCTTGTGCTTCATGAGGAAACGCGTCGAGTCTCCCACACCGATGCGCGTGGCCATCGCGAGCAGCTTGGCGCGCTCCACCGGGCCGGGAGCACCGACGAGCACCGGCAGGGTGATGCCGCGGCTGCGCATCCGGTTCAGCCAGGTCTGGATGGTGCCCGGGTCGAAGTTGAGGTTGCTGACGATGTGCGTGGCGTGGCGCCGCTTGTCCCACATCGACTGCACGGTCAGGTCGTCGCTGATCGTGGGGTGCGACTCGGGGTAGCCGGTGATCCCGACCTCTGGGAAGGGGCGCCCGAGCTCGGTGAGGTCCTCGAGCAGGTCGAGAGCCGCGTGGTACTTCCCCGCGGGCGGGTCCTGGTCACCGCCCGGGACGAAGACGGTCGTCACGTCGGCCGCCAGCAGCCGGTCGCAGAGCTCGCTGAGCTCGGCGCGGTCGCGCACCATCCGCGCCGCGAGGTGCGGGACGACGTCGTACCCCTGGCGGGAGAGCCGCTCGGTGAGCTCGACGGTGGTCTCGAGTCCCTTCGCCGGGGACGCCGTGACCGTGACGGTGCGCCGCAGCGGGACGTGCTCGAGCACCTTCTCCTCGACGCTCGGCGTCGGCAGCACCTCGAACCGCGCCGAGGCGACGAGCCGGCTCAGGACGGCCGCGTGGGCTTTGTTTCGCATGACGCAACCTGGTTCGTGATACGCACAATGCAGCGTAGCCCCGCGGCTCGCCCGTCAGCAACGGACCGGACGACCTAGTCCGAGAGGGCGGTCAGCAGCGCCGGCACGCGCCCGGGCACCTCCCGGGCCAGGAACCCGACGGCACCGACCTCCTGAGCCAGCACCTCGCCGGCGCGCCCGTGCAGGTAGCCGCCCCACACCGCCGCCTGGACCGGGTCGGCGCCGCGTGCCACCAGCCCGGCCACGATCCCCGCCTGGGTGTCGCCCGAGCCGGAGACCCCGAGCCCCGGTCCACCGACGTCCGCGACCCAGCACCGCCCGTCCGGGGCGGCCGTCCACTTCGACGTACCTCCGCAGAGCACGACGGCACCGGTGCGCCGCGCCGCGTCCGACGCGGCGCGCGCCGGGTCGCGCTCCACCTCGTCCTCGTCGCGGTCCAGGATCCGGGAGAGCTCGGTGGGATTGACGGTCAGGACGCAGCCGTCGAGGTGCGCGAGCCCGTCGGGGTGGTGGGTGACGAAGACCGAGCCGAGCGCGTCGACGACGACGCGGCCCTCGAGCTCCGGCACGACGCCTTCCATGAACGCCAGCGCGTGGTCCACGTCGACGAGCCCGGGGCCGAGCAGCACGACCTCGGCGCTCCCGGTTTCCCGCACGACCGCCGACGCCGCGCGGCTGCCGAGCGCGCCGTCCTCGCCCTCGCCCGGGAGCGGGAGCACCCGGCTCTCCGGGGCCGCGACGGCGACGGGTGCGCAGGCCGACGCCTCCGTGGCGATGCGCAGCTTGCCGCCGCCCGCGCGCAGCGCGGCCTCCCCCGCGAGCAGGACGGCGCCGGGCGTCTGCGCGCTGCCGCCGACGACGAGGACCGTGCCTCGGGCGTGCTTGTCGTCCCCCGGAGCGGGCAGCGCCCAGTCGCGCAGCAACGGCTCGGTGACGGGCGTCGGAGCGGGCTCAGCCACGACCGGCGCCTTCCGCGGCGCGCTCGTCGCCGGCCGTGCCTCGGCCCGAGTGGTGCTCCTCGTGGGTGACGTCGGCGTCGGCCCTGCCGACGGCGGTGGTGTCCGCGAACGCGACGAGCTCGTAGCCGTCGTCGCCGCGGCGGTAGCAGGTCATCGAGGCGTTGCCGATCTGCGTCTCGCCGTCGATCTCGAGCAGCTCCTGCTCGGTGAGCCCCTCGAGCACGTAGCGGAAGCTCATGATCACCGCCTGGTGCGTGAACAGCCACACCCGTGCGCCGTCGAACCCCTCACGCAGGTCGGACAGGAGCGAACGGACCCGGAGCACGACGTCGGCCCAGCTCTCCCCCGACGGCGGCTGGTAGTAGAACTTGCCGAGCTTCGTGCGGCGCTCGGCCTCCTCGGGGTACTCCGCCCGGATCCCCGCGCCGGTGAGCCCGTCGAACACCCCGAGGTCGCGCTCGCGGAGCCGTTCGTCGAGCAGCCGCTCCACGTCGAGCCCGCGCACGGCCAGCTCGGCGGTCTCCGAGGCCCGCCGGTAGGGCGACGACAGCACGATCGTCGGGCGCGCGTCCTCGTCCGCCCCTGCCAGCCAGTCCCCGACGGCCTCCGCCTGGCGCCTGCCGTTGTCGGTGAGCTCGACGTCGGCGTCGCGTGCCGACAGCTCGAGCCGGTCCGCACCGCGGTCGCGGGCCTCCGCGTCGGCGACGTTGCCCGCGCTCTCGCCGTGCCGCACGAGCACCAGCTCGGCAGGGCCGCGACGGGCGTCGAGCAGCTTGGACAGCGTCATGGGGCCCTCCCACGGTGACGGTCGGTCCGGTCGGCTTCACGTTCTCCCCGTGGCGGGCGGTCAAACGGCGGGAGCGGTGGCGGTCGTCGCCTCCTCCAGCACCTCCCCGCGCCGCTCGGGCAGCCCCCAGGTCGCGGCCGCCGCGACGGCGAAGAACGCGGCGAACACCGCGAACAGCACCGCGTTCGACCCGCCGGCGTCGAGGATCCACGGCACCGCGAGCGGCGCCAGGATCGACGCGATGCGGCCGAACCCGGCCGCCCAGCCGGTGCCCGTGCCCCGCAGGTCGGTCGGGTAGACCTCCGGCGACACCGCGTAGAGCGCCCCCCACGCACCGAGGTTGAAGAACGACAGCGCCATCCCGGCCGCGAGGATCGCCCCTTCCGAGTCGGCGTTGCCGTAGAGGAGCGCCGCGACCGCCGACCCCACGAGGAACGTCGAGAGCGTCGGCCGCCGGCCCCACACCTCGACGAGCACCGCGGCGACGGCGTACCCCGGGAGCTGGGCGAGGGTGATGACGAGCGTGAAGCCGAACGAGCGGACCAGGTCCATCCCGGAGGCGACCAGCAGGCTCGGGATCCAGATGAAGGCGCCGTAGTAGGAGAAGTTCACGCCGAACCAGACCAGCCACAGCGACCCGGTGGCGCGCGCGTGCTCCCGCCGCCACAGCGCCGCGGGGCCGGGCACCGGCCGCGGGGGTCGTGGCTCCGGTTCTGCGCCTGCCGGCGGCGGTGGCTCTCCGGCCGCCGCCTCGAACCGGCGGACCGCGGCCTCGGCCTCTCCATGCCGCCCCCGCGCCTCGAGGAACCGCACCGACTCCGGCAGCCCCAGCCGGACCACCACCGCGTACACCGTCGGCAATGCGCCGATCGCCAGCGCCCACCGCCAGCCGTCGTCCGACTGCGGCACGACGTAGTAGCCGATCAGCGCGGCGAGCACCCAGCCGACGGCCCAGAAGGACTCGAGCGCCACCACCACCCGCCCGCGGATCCGGGCCGGTGCGAACTCGCTGACCAGCGTCGAGGCCACCGGCAGCTCCGCGCCGAGCCCCAACCCGATGAGGAACCGGAAGACGAGCAGCGCCGCCACCGACCACGAGAGCGCCGCCGCTCCTGTCGCCAGCCCGTAGACCAGCAGCGTCACGGCGAAAACCTGCCGCCGGCCGAACCGGTCGGCGAGGAGCCCGCCGATGCTGGCGCCGAGGGCCATCCCGACGAAGCCGATCGAGGCCACCCACGACAGCGTGGAGTCGCTCAGCCCCCACTGCTTCGCGAGCGCGGCCATCACGAAGCTGATCAGCCCGACATCCATGGCGTCGAGCGCCCAGCCGGCCCCCGACCCGAGCACGAGGCGGCGGTGCTCGCGGGTGAACGGCAGCCGGTCGAGCCGCTCGGACCGGGTCAGGGCACGGTCGCCGACCGGTGTGCGGGGGTCCGGGTGGCTCATGCGGGCGTCCTACCCCGTTTCAGGGTCGGCGGCCCCACGGGAACTTCGCCGTTTCGCAGCGCCGGCGCGCACGAACGCGCACGATGGTGAGGACTGCAGGCGGAGGACGTCGCGGCCGAAGAAGGAGACATGAGGCTCGTACCTTCCCTCACGAAGTCGACCCCGATGGCGGACCCCCGTCCGGCGCGCCGACGGCTCACGGGCATCGTCGCGGTCGCGTTCGCCGTGGCGGCGCTGCTCGCGTACGCCGCGGCGCCGACGGGCTGGGCCGCCGACGTGGCGTACCTCGGGACGGTGTGGGGCGCGACGATGTACGCCTTCGTCCGGACCCGCCGCGCGGCACGGCGCTCGGTTCCCGTCCTCGTTCCTGGACTCGTGACCGCCGGGGTCATGCTCTCCGCGCTTGCCGATACGTTGTGGGTCTGGCTCGTCCGGATCGGGGCGGACCCGGACGTCTCCGTGGCCGACGTGTTCTACCTCTCGAGCTATGTGGCGGTCGTCGCGGCGCTCGTGGTCCTGCTCCCTCGAGGCAGACGCGACGGGGAGGGCCTCGATGCCGCCGTCGACGCGCTGACCGTGGTCGCGATCAGCGTCATGGTCATGTGGAGCCTCACGATCGAGGAGATGGTCGCCGACACCTCGGTGTCGCCCCTGGTGAGGACCGTCTGGGCGGCGTACCCGGTGCTCGACGCGGTCGTCATCGGCCTTGCGCTGAGGGTGCTGACCACCAGGCCGCGCGACCGCGGCGTGATCCTGCTGGCGGGTGGCGCCGTCGCCTGGTTCGCATCCGACCTCGGCTACATGCTCCTGGCCGCGACCGACGGCATCACCACCGCCCTGGATCTGGGCTGGATGGTCGGAGCGCTCCTGCTTGCGGGCGCGACGCGCGTGGAGCCCGGCGAGTCGCGGACCCGGAGGTCCCCACGGCTCCGCGTCCACGGCAAGGTCGCCATCGCGGTGCTCCCGCTGCTGGTCCCGCCCGCGATGGAGGTCGCGCAGGACGCTTGGCGCGACGAGAAGACCTCCTACGCGGCGCTCGCCGGCATGGCGGTCCTCGTGGTGCTTGCCTACCTGCGCACGGCCCGGGTCCTGCGCTCGGAGCTGGCGCTGCGCGAAGAGCTCCGTGCGAGCGAGCGCCGGTCGAGCGCCCTCGCGGCGAACAGCTCCGACGCGGTCATCGTGCTGGGCGAGCACGGGGCGGTGCTCCAGGACTCCCCGCACCTCCCTCGGCTCGTGGGGCGTCCCGAGGCCCGCGACACCGGCGAGGCCCTGTCCTCGCTGACCCCGGCGGACCGTGAACGGCTCGCCGCATCGCTGCGCGAGGTGCTGCAGCGGCCCGGCGGGGTGGTGACCACGGAGCTCCGGGCCACCGGCACCGACGGACGCGAGCGCTGGCTCAGCGCGCGGTTCGCCAACCTGCTCGAGAACCCGGACGTGGGCGGGGTCGTGGTGGCCGTCAGCGACGTGACCGCCCGCAAGGAGATGGAGCAGGAGCTGGAGCGCTCCCGCGACGCCGCGCTCGAGGCCTCCCGCGCCAAGTCGGCCTTCCTGGCGAACATGAGCCACGAGATCCGCACCCCGATGAACGGTGTCATCGGCCTCACCGAGCTGCTGCTCACCACTCCGCTCGAGGAGCGCCAGCACCGGTACGCCGACGGCATCCGCACCGCGGGCAGCGCGCTGCTCACGATCATCGACGACATCCTCGACTTCTCGAAGGTCGAAGCCGGCAAGCTCGTCCTCGAGACGATCGACTTCGACCTCGAGCGGGTCGTCGAGGAGGCCGGCGAGGTGGTCGCGGAGAGCGCGTCGGCCAAGGGGCTCGAGCTGCTCGCCTACTGCTCCCCCGAGGTGCCCGTCGCGTTGCGCGGCGACCCGTCCCGGCTCCGCCAGGTGCTGCTCAACCTGCTGTCCAACGCGGTCAAATTCACCGCGACCGGCGAGGTCGTGCTCTCCGCCCACCTCGTCGACAGCGACGCGGACGGCCACCTCGTCCGCTTCGAGGTCACCGACACCGGCATCGGGCTGGACCCGGAGCGGGCCGAGCAGCTCTTCGCGCCGTTCTCGCAGGCCGACTCCTCCACGACCCGGAGGTACGGCGGCACCGGGCTCGGCCTGGCGATCACCCGGCAGCTCGTCGAGGCGATGGGCGGCACCGTCGGCGTCACCAGCACCCCCGGCACCGGGAGCACCTTCTGGTTCACCCTGCGGCTCGCGCCCGCGCTCGACCCGCGGGTGACCACCATCGCTCCGATCGAGGACCTGGGCGGCGTCCGCGTGCTGGTCGTGGACGACAACGAGACCAACCGGCTGATCCTCCTCGACCAGCTCAGCGCGTGGGGCATGCTCCCGCAGGCCGTCGCCGACGTCCCGTCCGCCCTGGCCGAGCTGCGCCGCTCGACCCGCGCCGGCACGCCGTACCGGCTCGCGGTGCTCGACCTGTGCATGCCCGACGCTGACGGGCTCGACCTCGCCGACCGGGTGGCGGCGGACCCGGAGCTCACGGGGCTGGGCATGGTCCTGCTCACCTCGGGGCCGGACCTGTCATCGGAGGAGTCGCGGAGCCACGGCATCACGCAGGCCCTGCGCAAGCCGGTGCGGCTCTCGCAGCTCGCGGTCGCGCTGCGCGAGGCGCTCGTCGAGTCGAGCATCGGCGGCCCGCGGGCTGACGCAGTCCCGGGCGGGCCCGGCGAGGGCGAGGTGGCCGCCGAGGTGCCCGGTCCAGTGCCCGGTCCAGTGCTCGGTCGGGTGCTCGTCGTCGAGGACAACGAGATCAACCAGCTGGTGACCTGCGGCCTGCTCGAGCACCTCGGTTACGGCCACCAGGTGGTGGAGAACGGACGCGAGGCACTGGCGGCGCTCGCCGCGACGCGCTTCGACGCGGTGCTGATGGACTGCCAGATGCCGGAGATGGACGGCTACGCCGCCACCCGCCGGCTCCGGGCTCGCGAGGGAACCGGGCCCCGGACGCCGGTCATCGCGATGACCGCCGGCGTCACCGAGGGCGATCGCGAGCGCTGCTTCGACGCAGGGATGGACGACTACGTCTCCAAGCCGGTCGAGGTGGCCGACCTCGCCGTCGCCCTGACCCGCTGGGTCACCTCCCCCGGCCGGGCCCTCTCCTCCTGAGCGACCCACCTCACGACGCTCCGAGGCGTGGGGCGCGTGTGACAGGGTAGTGAGACGGCGGGATGCTCCTCGGAGCACGTGACGGCGGCTCGACCGGAGGGTGTGGAACCGGGACGATGTGTGGATTCGCAGGTGAGATGCGGCTCGACGGCTCCCTCGCGGACGTCGCCACGGTCGCCAGGATGGGCGACCTGGTCAGTCCGCGCGGCCCGGACGGCGCCGGTGTCTGGGCGCAGGGCCCTGTGGCCCTCGCACACCGGCGGCTGAAGATCATCGACCTCAGCGAGAGCGGCGCGCAGCCCATGGTCGACGCCGACCTCGGGCTGACGGTCGCGTTCAACGGGTGCGTCTACAACTACCCCGAGCTGCGCCGCGAGCTGGAGGCGAGGGGCCACCGGTTCTTCTCCACCAGCGACACCGAGGTGATCCTCAAGTCGTACGCCGAGTGGGGGCTCGACTGCGTCGACCACTTCCTCGGGATGTTCGCCTTCATCATCAACGAGCACGCGACCGGCCGCGTCGTGCTCGGCCGTGACCGGCTCGGCATCAAGCCGCTCTACGTCGCCGAGACGCCCGGCTGCATCCGGTTCGCCTCCTCGCTCCCCGCCCTCGTGAAGGCGGGCGGCGTCGACACCGGCATCGACCCGGTGGCGCTCCACCACTACCTCACGTTCCACGCGGTCGTGCCCGCGCCGTACACGATCGTGAAGGGGGTCCGGAAGCTCCCACCCGCCACGGTGCGGGTCATCGAGCCCGGCGGCGCCACGCGCGACCACACGTACTGGGAGCCCTCCTACATCCGCGACCCGGCACGCGCCGGGATGGACGCGCGTGACTGGGAGGAGGCCGTGCTGGCCTCGCTGCGCACCGCGGTCGAGCGGCGGCTCGTCGCCGACGTGCCGGTGGGCGTGCTGCTCTCCGGCGGCGTCGACTCCAGCCTGATCGTCGGGCTGCTCGCCGAGGCGGGGCAGCACGGGCTCTCGACCTTCTCCATCGGCTTCGAGGCCGCTGGTGGCGAGGAGGGCGACGAGTTCAAGTACTCCGACATCGTCGCCGAACGCTTCGGCACCGACCACCACCAGATCCGCATCGGCACCGACCGGATGCTGCCCGCACTCGGCGACGCGATCTGCGCGATGAGCGAGCCGATGGTCAGCCACGACGCGGTCGCGTTCTTCCTGCTCTCGCAGGAGGTCTCGAAGCACGTCAAGGTCGTGCAGTCGGGCCAGGGCGCCGACGAGGTGTTCGCCGGGTACCACTGGTATCCGCCCCTGCTGCACGCCACGGACGACGGCGTGTCGACGTACGCGGAGGCCTTCTTCGACCGCACCCACGCCGAGCTCGCCCAGGTCGTGAACCCCGACCACCTCGCCGACCACGACGCGAGCCTCGAGCTCGTGCGCGCCCACTTCGGCCGGCCGCAGGCCGACACCCCGGTCGACCGGGCCCTACGCCTCGACACCGAGGTCATGCTCGTCGACGACCCGGTCAAGCGTGTCGACAACATGACGATGGCGTGGGGGCTCGAGGCCCGCGTGCCGTTCCTCGACCACGAGCTCGTCGAGCTCGCCGCGAGCTGCCCGCCCGAGCTCAAGCTCGCGCACGGCGGCAAGGGGGTGCTCAAGGAGGCGGCTCGCCGGGTCGTCCCCGCCGACGTGATCGACCGGCCGAAGGGGTACTTCCCGGTGCCGGCGCTCAAGCACCTCGAGGGGCCCTACCTCGACCTCGTGCGCGACGCGCTGCACAGCCCGGAGGCCCGCGAGCGCGGCCTGTTCCGCAGCGAGTACGTCGAGCCGCTGCTGGCCGCTCCCAACGAGAGCCTGACCCCGCTCCGCGGCAACAAGCTGTGGCAGCTCGCCGTCCTCGAGCTGTGGCTCCAGGCGCACGGGATCCGATGACCGCCAGCCAGTGGCACCTCCCGGCCGACCCGCCGTCGACCGGGGAGCACCGTGACGTCACGCTCGAGTGCGGCTGGGGCCGGCTGATCTTCGGCCAGACCTTCGGCGACGACGACCGGATGCTGGAGGTGCTCCGGGCCGAGGCACCGGGGCGCCGTGACATCTGCGTCTACGTGCGCGACCCGCACGTGCTGGTCGCCCGCGCCCCGCACGAGCTGTTCATCGACCCCTCCTACGTCTACCGGCTCGCGCTCGACACCCCGCCGGAGGGCGAGCCACCCCCGGGGGCCACGATCCGCCCGATGTCCGGCGCCGCCGACGCGGAGGCGGTGAACCGGCTCTACGAGCTCAACCGCATGGTGCCGGCGCAGACCGCGGCGATGCTGCACAACCTCGAGGACGACCGGTTCACCTACCTGGTCGCCGAGGACCCCGCCTCGGGGGAGGTCGTCGGCACCGTCACCGGGGTCGACCACCACCTCACGTTCGGCGACCCCGAGCAGGGCACGAGCCTGTGGTGCCTGGCGGTCTCCCCGCACTGCACGATCCCGGGGGTCGGCGAGGCGCTGGTACGGGCGCTCGCCGACGGGTACCGCGGGCGTGGCCGCGCGTACCTCGACCTCTCGGTGCTGCACGACAACGAGCCCGCGATCCGGCTCTACGAGAAGCTCGGCTTCGTCCGCGTCCCGGCGTTCTCGGTCAAGCGCAAGAACCCGATCAACGAGCCCCTGTTCGCCTCCTCGGGCACCGACGGTCTCGACCAGCTCAACCCCTACGCCGCGATCCTGGCCCGCGAGGCGCGGCGCCGCGGCATCGCGGTCGAGGTCACCGACCCCGAGTGGGGCGAGATGCGGCTCTCGCACGGCGGCCGGTCGATCCTGACCCGCGAGTCGCTCTCCGAGCTGACCACCGCGGTGGCGATGAGCCGCTGCGACGACAAGCGGGTCACCCGGCGGATCCTCGAGCGGGCCGGGTTGAAGGTGCCCCGGGGGCGCGTCGCGTCGTTCGACGACGCCGACCTCACCTTCGTCCGCGAGCTCGGTGAAGCGGTCGTCAAGCCGGCGCGCGGCGAGCAGGGGCGCGGCATCACCGTCGGCGTCGACGACGAGGAGTCGCTGCGCGCCGCCCTCGACCTGGCGCAGACCTACTGCCCCGACGTGCTCGTCGAGGAGTGCGTCGACGGGCTCGACCTCCGGGTGGTGGTCATCGACCACGAGGTCGTCGCCGCCGCCGTACGCCGTCCGGCGACCGTGGTCGGCACCGGCCGGCACACCGTGCTCGACCTGATCAAGGCCGCCAGCCGGCGCGCCTCGGCCGCGACCGAGGGCGAGTCGACGATCCCGCTCGACGACACCACGATGGCGGTGGTGAAGGCGGCGGGGTACTCCCCCGACGACGTGCTCCCCGAGGGCGAGTCGCTCGCCGTCCGCCGGACGGCCAACCTCCACACCGGCGGCACCATGCACGACGTGACGAGCGAGCTGCACCCCACGCTGATCCAAGCGGCTGTGGAGGCGAGCCGGGCCATCGGCATCCCGGTCACCGGCATCGACCTGCTGGTCCCGCACGTCGACGGCCCCGACTACGTGATCATCGAGGCCAACGAGCGGCCGGGACTGGCCAACCACGAGCCGCAGCCGACCGCCGAGCGGTTCATCGACCTGCTGTTCCCCAACCTCGCGGCGCCACCGCGGGCCTGGCGGCCACCGGCGCCCCAGCACGCCGACGGGTCGGCGGGTCGGGACTGACCGCCTCCGGCAAGGCGACCTTCGCCCTGCCTCCCCCTGCCTCGATCGGCCTAGGGTCTCCACCGTGGGGGTGGAGATGGGATACCTACGTTCGGCTGCCCGTGGACGTGGGGTGCGGCGTGCCGTCGTGGTCGCGCTGCTCTCCGGGTTGATGACCCTCGGCAACATCGCGCTGCTGAGCCAACCGGCGGCCGCGGACTACGCCATGGCCCCACGCACGACGACGTGGTCGCCGACCAGCGGCCGCGTCTACGCCATCGAGCGGGTCGGCGGCACGGTCTTCATCGGCGGCACGTTCACCGCGCTGCGCCACCCGAGCAACGGCTCGACCGTCACCCGCAACCGGCTCGCCGCCTTCGACGCGACCACCGGTGAGCTGCTGCCCTGGAACCCGGGCGCCAACGGCGAGGTCCGGGCCCTCCATGCCGACGCCAGCGGCACCGGCCTCTTCGTCGGCGGGGCCTTCACCACGATCGGCGGCCAGACCCGCCAGCGGCTGGCGCTGCTCGACGCCTCCACCGGCGCGGTCGTCACCGGGTTCACCGCCAACGCCAACGGGGCCGTCCGCGCGATCGAGCGGGTCGGCGACCGGCTCTTCGTCGCCGGCGCGTTCACCACGGTCGGCGGTGCGGCCCGCACCCGGGTCGCCGCGGTCTCCGCGACCGACGGCGCGCTGGTGACGCCGTGGTCCGGCTCCGCGGACGCGGTCGTCACCAGCCTCCAGGCATCGACGGACGGATCCCGGGTCTTCGCCGGTGGCCAGTTCCGCACCCTGTCCGGGCAGCCCCGCGACTACATCGGCGCCTTCGACGCGGCGAACGGTGCCGCGACGAGCTGGCGCCCCCCGATCCCGTGCACCGACACGCAGAACCCCTGCCACGTCTTCGACCTCGCCGCGGACTCCGCGCGGGTCTACGCCGCCGTCGGCGGTCCCGGCGGCCGGGTCGTCGCCTGGGACACCACGACGGCGGTCCGCCGGTGGGCGGCGTACGGCGACGGTGACGTGCAGGCGATCGCGCTCGAGGGCGGCACGGTCTACGCCGGCGGCCACTTCAACCCGCTCTTCGGTCAGCAGGAGCGGGTCGGCATGGTGGCACTCAGCTCCACGACCGGCGGCGTGCTCGAGTTCGCCCCCCGCGTCTTCGGCAACCTGATGGTCTTCGACATCCTCGCCGAGCCGGGGGTGCTCCGGATCGGCGGCGAGTTCACCCGCATCGGCAACAGCACCGCCAAGCAGCGGTACGCCGAGTTCCCGGAGGTCGGCGGGACCACCGACACGACTCCGCCATCGACGCCCGGCGGGCTCCGGATGACCAGCGTCTCCGACGACCTCGTCAGCCTGAGCTGGAACGCGTCCACCGACGACGTCGTGGTCAGCGGCTACCGGATCTACCGCGACGACGTGCTCGTCGCCGAGACCGGCGTCACCAACCACACCGACCGCCCGCTCCAGCCGGCGACCGCCTACGCCTACCGGGTGCGCGCGGTCGACGGGGCCGGGAACGAGTCCCCGCTGAGCGCCGCGCTCACCGTCACGACGCGGCCTCCGTCGCAGAACTTCGTCGACGCCGGCGACTCCTGGCGCTACCTCTCCAACGGCTCCAACCAGGGCACGGCGTGGCGGGCGCCCGGGTTCAACGACGCGAGCTGGTCGGTCGGCAACGCGCAGCTCGGCTTCGGCGACTCCGACGAGACCACGGTGATCAGCCCGCTCGGGCTCACGCACTACTTCCGGACCCAGTTCACGGTCGCCGACGCCGACGCGGTCTCCTCCCTGACGGCGCGGCTGCTCCGCGACGACGGCGCGGTCGTCCACCTCAACGGCACCGAGGTGTGGCGCTCCAACATGCCGACCGGCACGATCGGCTACCAGACCCCGGCCGCCAGCGACGTGGCGGGCGCGGCCGAGTCCACCTTCGTCGAGCAGGCGATCTCCGCGGCCGCTCTCGTCGACGGGACCAACACGCTGGCCGTCGAGGTGCACAACCGGAGCGGCTCCGACGACGTGAGCTTCGACCTCGAGCTGGTCCCGACGTTCGGGGAGCCGACGCAGGACACCACGCCCCCGTCGCAGCCCGGGAACCTCCGCACCACCTCGGTGACGAGCAGCTCGGTCGCGCTCGCCTGGAACGCCTCGACGGACGACGTCGGCGTGACCGGCTACCAGGTCCGCCGCGACGGCGCGCTCGTCGCGACGGTCACCGGCACCTCCTGGACCGACACCGGCCGCACCGCGGGCGCCACCCACGGCTACACGGTGACCGCGGTCGACGCGGCCGGCAACGCGTCGGCGCCGAGCGCCACGCTCACCGTGGTGGTGCCGTCGACGACCGGGCCGCTGCAGCTGTCCACGACCGGGGCCACCTGGCGCCACCGCTCCACGGCGAGCGCCGCCCCCAACGGCTGGCAGCTCCCGTCGTTCAACGACTCGACGTGGGCGAGCGGCCCCAGCCAGCTCGGGTTCGGCGACGGTGACGAGGCGACGACGATGACCCGCGGCGCGACGACGTTCTACTTCCGCCGCGAGGTGACGGTGCCCGACCCGTCGGCGTACACCACGCTCGCCTTCGAGCTGCTGCGCGACGACGGCGCCGTGGTCTACGTCAACGGCGCCGAGGTGCAGCGGACGAACATGCCGAGCGGACCGGTCACCTACTCGACGCTGGCCTCGAGCAACATCTCGGGCAACGCGGAGAACCGCTACGTGTCGTTCACCGTGCCGGCGTCGGTCCTGGTGGCGGGCACCAACGTGATCGCGATCGAGGTCCACCAGGACGCGACCCGCTCCAGCGACCTCAGCATGGACCTCCGGCTGACCGCGCGGTGACCTCGAGGACGTGCCAGTGCTTCGGCTCCCCGCCGAAGGCGGTGCCGTCCCACTCCTCCTCGTCGACCGCGTGCACCTCCATGCCGTCCACGAGTGCGACCACCTCCGCACGTGAGTGGAAGGTGAGCGGCTGCGACCCGCGCCAGCTGTCCCGGTCGCCGAACAACGTGACCGCCAGCCAGCCCCCGGGGAGCAGGCAGCCCCGCACCCGACGCCACACCGCCGGGAAGTCGCCCGGGGGCACGAACGGCAGCGCGTAGCTGCTGTGCACCAGCGCCGCGGGCGGCAGCCGCACCGTGCGGAGGTCTTCCACGACGGTCTTCACCAGCCCACCCCGGACCAGGTCCCGGAGGTGGCCCGGCATCGTCGGGTCCGCGTCGACAGCCGTCACCCGCCATCCGGCCGCGACCATCGCCCGGGTCTCCACCCCGCTCCCGCAGCCGAGGTCGACCGCCCGCCTCCGCTTCCCCGGACCCGCCAGCTCGAGCACCCGCACCGCCAGCGGCCGCGGCGCCCTCCCGGCCTGGGCGTCGTTGTACGCCGCCCACACCGACCGAGCCGCCCGTCCTGTCCGCTCCACGCCCACCCGCCGATCCTCCCCTTCCTCGGCCCTGGTGGGTGTTGAACCGCCCCTCGTGGCGCGCGGTCGGGCGCTTGTCCCGTGCAGATGGGCTCTTCGCGGGCCGATCGAGGACCCAACTGCACAGGATGAGGCCCACGCCGTACGACGCCGCCGCTCGCCACGAAGGGCGGCTCGACAGCTCAGTCCAGGCAGAACTCGTTGCCCTCCGGGTCGGCCATGATCAGATGGCCCGCCTCGAGCGGTGGCGCCGGCTCGTGTCGCTGCAGCCGCTTCGCCCCGAGCGCGACGAGCCGGTCGGCCTCGGCCTCGAGCGCGGCCATCCGCTCCTCGCCCTGCAGCCCCGGTGCGGCTCGTACGTCGAGGTGGACCCGGTTCTTGGTGACCTTCTCCTCCGGCACCTGCTGGAAGAACAACCGCGGGCCTTGACCGGCCGGGTCCTCGACAGCCGACCGTGCGTTCCGGTGCTCGGGGGGCACACCGATGCGCTCGAGGAACCCGTCCCACGCGGCGAGCGGGTCGGCCCCTTCGGCCAGCTGGACGCCCGGTGGCGCGGGGTGCACGTACCCCAGCACGTCGCGCCAGAAGGTGGACAGCGCCCGGGGGTCGTGCGCGTCGAAGGTGATCTGGACCTGACGGCTCATGCTCGCTCCTCCTGCTCCGGTGGGACGGCACCACCCTCACACCCGATGCGGACAGCTCCGGTCCGCTACCTCCTGCGAAGTCGCCGATCTGAGGCACCGGAGGGCGCGAGATAGGGAAATCGTCCGATCCGCGCTCGCCGACCGAGGCGGACGATGGGCAGGTGCCGCAACGTCAGGAGCCCCGATGATCACCGCCACCGACATGGCCGCCGCTCGCGCCCTTCCCCACGTGGGCGCGGGGATCGAGCGGATCGTCCACCGCGCACGACGCCGAGCGGCCGCCGCCGTGGTCGGGTCCCCCCGCCACGGACGGTCCCCCCGCTAGCCCCATACCGTCGCGTGCTCGGCGAAGTCCTCGCTCTGCACGGGGACGACGCAGAACAGCAGCCCCGCCGGGTCCCGCAGGTGCACGCACCCGTCGTACTCACCGACGCGTTCCGCTCCGAGCGCCTCCAGCCGCTCCACCTCGGCCTCGGTGTCGTCGGTCTCGATGTCGAGGTGGACCCGAGAGGCCCCGCTCCCGAGCCGCTGGTGCGCCAGCACCATCCCGGAACCCAGCGGAGCGACGACGGTGAACGGCGTCCCCTCCTCGACCTCCGGTGTGCTACCGAGCGCGCCGGCCCAGAAGGACACCTCGGCGTCCGAGACCTGCGCGGGAGAGTCGAGGAGGACCACGTGCAGTCGGCTGCGATGCATCCCGGCACGGTACGCCGCAGGGGGCCGCGCGCCACAAGGGGCGGCTCGACGGACCAGGAGGTCGTCCGCCACCGGACGGAGCTCAGCGGTAGGTGAGCGGCCGCCGGTCACCTTCGAGGTGAGCGTGCTCGTTGTACGTCGACAGGGTCAGCCCTCGTCGTCCGCTGAGGACCTTCGTGACCGCCGTGTTCACGGCGACCCGGTTGAGGGCCCCGAACGTCGCGGCGACGTGGGCGGTGGACGTGGCGCCGCCACCCAACCCGGCCGCCTCCGCGCCGAGGAGCGTCGTCACGGCCATCGCGATCGGGCCACCGGAGCTCACGACCGCGACGGTGCGGTGCAGGGCGAGCAGCTCGCGGGCCCGCTCGAGGGCGGCGACGACGCGCTCCTGGAAGGCCGGGAACGACTCGTCGTACTCGTCGTCCCACTCCCCCGACGTCCAGCGCCGGGTCGCCTCCTCGAACACCTCCTGGAAGGCCTGCTTGGGGCGGAGCGTCCGCGCGAGGTCCGCGATCATCAGCGCGGTGTTGCGGTAGAGCGGCTTGTGCACCTCCACGACGTGCTCGAAGTCGAACTCGTCCCAGCCCTTGTCGACCTCACAAGAAATTTCGGCGCCGAGCCCTTCGACCAGTCCGGCCGCGGTCTCCTCGTGACGACGCATGCCTCCGCGCACGACGAGGTCCGGCACCACGCCGCGCTCCCGCAGCGCAGCGCCCAGGACGCGGGACTGCTCGTGGCCGACCTCGGACAGCGCGTCGTAGTTCTTCGCGCCGAAGGACGCCTGGCCGTGGCGCACCAGGAGAAGGACGCTCACCGTTCCGCCTTCCGGATCAGCCGGCGGCACCGCAGCTCGAGCATCACGACCGCGATGCCGAAGTGGCGGAACGCCGGGTTGGTGGTCTGCTTGTGGTGGTAGCGGTAGTAGATCTGCTGGCAGATCACCGCGAGCCGGAACAGCCCGAACACCTCGTAGAATGCCCACTCCCGGTCGGTGAGGACGAGCCCGGTGCGCGCGCAGTAGTGGTCGACCACCTCACGCCGGGTCATCATTCCCGGCGCGTGGGTGGGCTGCCGGCGGAACATCCGGAACCACCGGCTGTCGTCGGCCTGCACCCAGTAGGCGAGTGCCCCGCCGAGATCCATCAGCGGGTCGCCGACGGTCGCCATCTCCCAGTCCAGCAACCCGATCGGACGCGTCGGGTCGTCGGGCGAGAGCACGAGGTTGTCGAGGCGGAAGTCGTTGTGGATCAGGCAGCTACGCACGTCGGCCGGCTGGTGCTCGTCCAGCCAGCGCATCACCTTCTCGCAGGAGCCCACGTTGCGGGTGCGGGCCTTGCGGTAGCGCGTCGACCACCCGGCGACCTGGCGGGCGACGTACCCCTCACCCTTGCCGAGCGACGCGAGCCCTGCCGCCTCGACGTCGATCGAGTGGAGCTCGACGAGCAGGTCCACCGCGTTGGTGCACAGCCGTCGCACCTCCTCGGGTGAGAGCGCCAGCCCGAGCTCCTTGCGCGGGATGTGGCCGACCAGCCGCTCCATCACGTAGAACGGCGAGCCGATCACCGACTCGTCCTCGCAGAGCGCGACCATCCGCGGCACGTGCGGGAAGACCGGCCCGAGCTGCGACTGGATCCGGAACTCGCGCGCGACGTCGTGGGCGCCCTTCGCCTTCTGCCCCGCCGGCGGGCGGCGCAGGATCAGGTCCTGGTCGGGGTAGCGCAGCAGGTAGGTCAGGTTCGAGGCGCCGCCCGAGAACTGCCGCACCTCCGGCGTGCCGTCGACCCCGGCCCGCGCGGCGAGCCAGGTCGCGACCGCCTCGACGTCGAAGGCGTCCTCGTGCCTGACGGGCCGCGCCCCGGCGACCGATCCCTCCACCACGGGCTCAGCTGAGCTTGCGGACGACCGACAGCGGCAGCGTCCGCATGAGCACCGAGATCGGCACCCACGGCCAGGCGGGCACGAAGGCCTTCGGCTTCCGCTTCTCGATCGCCTCGACCATCGCGCGCACGCCGGTCTCGGTGTCGACCATGAACTTGGTCCGCTGCTGGACGTGCTCGTTCATCTCCGAGCGGATGTACCCCGGGTAGACGACCGACACGTCGACCCCCTTCACCCGCTCGCTGCGCAGCCCCTCGGCGAGCGAGGCCACGCCCGCCTTGGTCGCGGCGTACGTCGTCATCGACTTGCGCATCCCGCGCAGCGCCGACATCGAGGAGACCATCACGAGGTGGCCGTGGCCCTGCTCGCGGAAGAGCTCCATGGCGGCCTCGGACTGGGCCAGCGCACCGATGAAGTTGGTCATCGCGGTCTGCTTGTTGGCGTCGTAGCGGCCGGTGCCGAGAGGAGCGCCCTTGCCGAGCCCGGCGTTGACCACGACCCGGTCGATCGTGCCGAGCTCGGCGGCCAGCTCACGGAACACCCGGAACACCGCAGTGTCGTCGGTGACGTCGAGCGCGCGGAGCGCCACCGTCCGGTCCGGGTGCGCGGCGCCGATCCCCTTGGCGAGCAGCTCGAGCCGGTCGGTGCGCCGCGCGCAGAGGGCGAGGTCGTAGCCGAGCGCGGCGAACTGCCGTGCCATCTCCTCGCCCAGGCCGGAGCTCGCGCCGGTGATGAGGATCGTCCCCTTGCTGCTCATGCCCCGTCCTTCGTGGTCGATCGGTCGGCGGCGCCCTCGGCCGCCTCCTTGATGCGCCGGGCGAACCCGTGCTGCTCACGTTCGTACACCGGCCGCGCGAACCGCTTGGCGAGCACCGCGCGGCGGCCCGGGCGGTCGGTGAGGATGACGGGGCGGCCGGCGTCGACGCCGCGCACGACCTCCGCGGCGATCTGCTCGGCGGTCGTCCCCGACCGGTCGATCAGCCGTCGGGCGATCGACTGGAGCACCGTGTCGCTGCCGCTGAGCGAGGCGCCGAGGTTGGTCCGGAAGAACGACGGGCAGACCACCGAGGTGGTGATGCCGTACGGCGCCAGCTCGAACTGCAACGTCTCGCTGAGCGCCACGACCCCCGCCTTCACCGCGTTGTACGACGCCATGCCGGGCGGGTGCACGAGCCCGGCGAGCGAGGCGGTGTTCACGAGGTGGCCGCTCCGCTGCCGCTTCATCACCGGGGTGAAGGTGCGGCAGCCGCGGACCACCCCCAGCAGGTTGATGTCGATGACGCGCCGCCACTCCTCGAGCGTCGCGACGTCGATCCGGCCGCCGGACGCGATGCCGGCGTTGTTCACCAGCACGTCGAGGCCGCCCCACTGCTCCTCGACGTGGGCGCGCGCGGCCTCCCAGTCGGCCTCGGAGGTCACGTCCAGCCGGAGGTACGACGCGCCGTCCGGCACGGAGGCGTCCTCGCGGACGTCCGTCACCAGCACCCGGTCCCCCCGGGCCACGAAAGCCGTGACGAGGGCAGCACCGAGCCCCGACGCGCCCCCGGTGACGAGGACCCGGCGGCTCATCGCGCCACCCCGTGCTTGCCGAGCTCGAGCCGGGCGACCATCCCGAGGTGCACCTCGTCGGGCCCGTCGGCGAGCCGGAGCGCGCGGGCGTTGGCCCACGCCCCGGCCAGCGGGAAGTCGTCGGTCATCCCGCCGCCACCGTGGAGCTGCATCGCGAAGTCGATGACCTCCTGCGCCATGGCCGGCGCGGCGGCCTTGATCTGGCTCACCTCGGACAGGGCGTCGAGGGGGCCGCCGACGTCGAGCTTCCAGGCGGCGTTCAGCACCAACAGCCGGGTGGAGTCGATCGCGATCCGGGCCTTGGCGATCCGCTCGCGGTTGCCCCCCAGGTTGACCAGCGGCTTGCCGAACGCCGTGCGTGAGACCCCGCGCCGGCAGGCGAGCTCGAGCGCCTTCTCGGCGAGCCCGATCAGCCGCATGCAGTGGTGGACCCGTCCGGGGCCGAGCCGTCCCTGGGCGATCGCGAACGCCTCCCCGGGCCCGGAGACGAAGCTGGAGAGCGGGACCCGGACGTCGGTGAAGGTGACCTCGCCGTGGCCGATCGGCTCGTCGTAGAACCCCATCGTCGGCAGCATCCGCACCACCTCGACCCCAGGGGCGTCACGGGGCACCAGCACCATCGAGTGGCGGTGGTGCCGGTCCGCCTCGGGGTCGGTCAGCCCCATGACGATGAGCAGCGCGCACTCGGGGTTGCCGACGCCGGAGGAGAACCACTTGCGCCCGTTGACGACGATCTCGTCCCCGTCCACGGCCGCGGTGAGCTCCATGTTCGTGGCGTCGGAGGAGGCGACGTCGGGCTCGGTCATGCAGAAGGCGCTGCGGATCCGGCCGTCGAGCAGGGGGTCGAGCCACTGGTCGCGCTGCTCCTGGGTGCCGTACCTCAGCAGCACCTCCATGTTCCCGGTGTCGGGCGCATTGCAGTTGAGGACCAGCGGCGCGAGGAACGACCTGCCCATCTCCTCGGCCACCGGCGCGTAGTCGACGTTGGAGAGCCCTGCCCCGCCGTCGGTGCCGTAGCGCTCGGCATAGGGGCCCTCGTGGCCGGCAGGCAGGAAGAGGTTCCACAGCCCCTGGCTCCGCGCCTTGGCCTGGAGCTCCTTGACGGCGGGCTGCGGGGCCCAGGGGTCGCCCCCGGTCTCCCGGAGCCGGCGCAGCTCCCGGTGGAGCTCGGCCTCGACCGGCTCGACCTCCGTCTCGACGAAGGCGCGCACCCGGGCGCTGAGCTCGGCGGCGCGCGCTGACGGCTCGAAGTCCATGGGCAGGACCCTAGGTCACCCCGTCCGGGTCATGCAGAGATGGCTCGGACGGGCTATCAAGCGGGGTGTCGCCCCGGCCGATGAACAAGGTGACCGCTCACGGCAGCGCTTTCCCCGAGGCGCCCGGAACCCCCACGTGGTCACCGCGGCGAGGCTCACCCCCAAGGCCAGCCGCCCCCGGTGCCGGCCCCCTCCGGCCCCGGACAGGCAGCCCCCGGACCCCCTCCGGGGGCTCTCGCCTTTTTCGCGCCGGCCCTGACGGGCCGGACGGGCCCGGGGCTCAGACGGCCTCGGCCAGCAGGTCGCGCAGCCCCCGGGTGGCGCGGCTCTTCAGCTGGCTGACCCGGGACTCCGAGACCCCGAGCACCTGGCCGATCTCGCCGAGGCTGAGCTGCTCGAAGTAGTACAGCGACAGCACCACCTGGTCGCGCTCGGGCAGCCGTCGGATCGCCTCCACGGCCAGCTCGGAGACCTCCTCGAGGTCCTCGTCCAGCTCCTCGCCTCCACCGCCGGCCGGCGCGAGCCCCTCGGGCTCCCAGGTGACCTCGTCGAGGCTCCGCACCCGTGAGGAGGTCCGGTTGTCCTCCAGCGCGCGCAGCTCCTTGACGGTGGTCCCGAGCCGCTCGGCGACCTCGGCGTCGGTGGGCGGGCGCCCCACCTCGTCCTCGAGCTCGGCGCGCGCCCGCTCGGCCTTCTTCAGGTCGTCCCGGACCGAGCGCGGCACCCAGTCGGAGCTGCGGAGGCTGTCCTTGATCGCGCCGAGGATCCGCGGAACGGCGTACGTCGAGAACTGCAGCCCGCGTCCGGGCTCGAACCGCTCCACCGCGTTGATCAGCCCGATGACGCCCTCGGAGGTGAGGTCGTGCTGGTCCACGTGGTCGGGGAGCTGCGCCCGGAACCGGCCGACGACGAACTTCACCAGCGGCGAGTAGTGGACGACGAGGTCGTTGCGCAGCTCGTCGTCGTTCGTCTCGCGGAACCGGAGCCAGACCTCGTCCATGTCGTTCACTTGCGGACCGTCCTGTCCAGCAGCATCAGGGCCTGGGAGGGGTTCTCGCGGTAGCGCTCGACGAGCTTCGCGGTCGCCTCGTCGATGCGGCGGTGGAGGGCGGAGCGGTACTCGGTGAGCCGCCGCTCGGCCTCCTTCAGCCGCTCGAGCAGCGCTTCGACCGCCTCGGTGTCGCCGGGGTCGACGTGGGTCGACCAGATCTCGTCGACCTCGGGCAGCTGCGGGAGCGCGGTCTCGGCGGCGATCCGCATGAGCCCGGTGCGCCGGCCGCCGCTGCCGGTGTCGGCGAGCGCGCGGACCAGCTCCTTCTGGGTGAGCGTCCGGCCCGGGCGGGCCTGCAACGTGAGCACGTCCATGCGGCCATGGGTGAGCCGCCGCCAGTAGGAGACCCGGTCCTCCTCGGCGCGCAGAGCGGCGCGGTAGCTCCTCAGCTCGCCGAGGGTCAGCTCGTCGAGCGCCCTCGGTTGCGGTACCTGCACGTCCGCCATCGCCCGTGGTTCCGGGACCTTGCCCGCGCTGATCATCCGCTCCCCCTCACGGTGTTGCCTCGTGACCCAGCTCATACAACCACAAATCAGTCATGGCTCGGCAGGGTGCCGAGGCGCAGCCGGGTGGCCGCACGCCGGAAGCACTACCCACCTGACGGCGTCCGGCACCTTCCGAAGGCCCTCGGATGCTTGCGGTCCGGTCCGGTCCGGTCGCGAGCGGCCGACGGCTCAGGTCGGCTGGGCCCCGGCGGTCGCCCGGGGGCCGCCCTGCCCGCTGATCGCGGCCGCCACCGCACCGGGGACGTCGGGGTGGAACACGGTCGGGATCACGAAGTTGGGGTTGAGCTCCTCCGGCTTCACGACGGCCGCCAGCGCCTCGGCCGCACGGAGGAGCATCTCGACGTCGACCTCGGTCGCGCGGGCGTCCAGCAGCCCGCGGAACACGCCGGGGAACGCCAGCACGTTGTTGATCTGGTTCGGGTAGTCCGAGCGGCCGCTGGCCACCACCGCGGCGTACCTCTCCGCCTCGCGCGGGTCGACCTCCGGGTCGGGGTTGGCGAGCGCGAAGACCACCGGGTCCTCGGCCATGTCCTTGATCCACTCCGGCTCGAGGACGCCGGGGCCGCTCACCCCGATGAACACGTCGGCACCGCGGAGCCCGTCGCGCAGCGTCCCGCGCACCTGGCGCGGGTTGGTGACGCCGGCCAGCTCCGCCTTGGCGGCCGGCAGCTCCTCGTCGTCGCGGGACAGCAGCCCCTCGCGGTCCCAGACGACGACGTCCTCGACGCCCGAGGCGAGCAGCAGGGTGACGATCGCGGTGCCCGCGGCCCCCGCGCCCGCGACCACCACGCGGACGTCCGAGAGCTGCTTGCCGACCACCCGCAACCCGTTGCGCAGCGCCGCCGTCACCACGATCGCGGTGCCGTGCTGGTCGTCGTGGAACACCGGGATGTCGAGGCTCTCCCGCAGCCGCCGCTCGATCTCGAAGCACCGCGGCGCGGCGATGTCCTCGAGGTTGATCCCGCCGAACCCGGGCGCGATGAGCTCGACCGCCCGCACGATCTCGTCGGTGTCCTGGGTGGCCAGGCAGATCGGCCACGCGTCGATGTCGGCGAACCGCTTGAAGAGCAGCGCCTTGCCCTCCATCACCGGGAGCGCCGCGCCCGGACCGATGTTGCCGAGGCCGAGCACCGCGGAGCCATCGGTCACGACCGCCACCGAGTTGCCCTTGATCGTGAGCCGGCGCACGTCGTCGGGGTTCTCGGCCAGCGCCTTGCTCACCCGACCCACCCCGGGCGTGTACGCCATCGACAGGTCGTCACGGTTGCGGAGCGGGACCTTCGGGGCCACCTCGATCTTGCCACCGATGTGCAGCAGGAAGGTGCGGTCGCTGACCTTGTGGACGGTGACGCCCTCGAGTGCGTCGACGGCAACCTGGAGCTGCTGGGCGTGGTCGGCGTCGCCGGCCGAGCAGGTGACGTCGACGACGATCCGCTCGTGGCTGGACTCGGCGACGTCGACGGCCATCACGATGCCTCCGGCCTCGGAGATGGCGGTCGCGACGGTGCCGACGACGCCGTGGTCGGGCTTCGTGTGCAGCCGCATGGTGATGGAGTACGACGAGGTGGTGGCGGTGACCATGGCAGAACTCTTACCCCTCTTCGGCCTACTCGCGAGTCCGGACGTGCCGGAAGGGCAGAATGCAAGGCCGACCCCCAGGAGGTTCCGTGCCCGCTCGACGACTGATGCCCACCCCCGAGGCCGCCGACCTGCTCCAGCTGGTGCGGGACGTCAGCGCCAAGGAGCTGCTGCCCGCGGCCGCGGACGCCGAGGCGACGGAGCGGTTCCCGCGGGAGTCGTTCCGGACGTTGGGCCGGATGGGGCTGCTCGGGCTGCCGTACCCCGAGAAGGTCGGGGGCGGCGAGCAGCCCTACGAGGTCTACCTCCAGGTGCTCGAGGAGCTCGGCTCGGTGTGGGCGAGCGTCGGGGTCGGCGTCTCGGTGCACGCGCTCTCGTGCTTCGCGCTGTTCACCGCCGGCACCGAGGAGCAGCGGCAGCGGTGGCTCCCGGAGATGCTCGGCGGTGAGCTGCTCGGCGCCTACTGCCTCTCCGAGCCGCACGCCGGCTCGGACCCGGCGGCGATGCGCACCCGCGCCGAGCGGGACGGCGACGGCTACGTGCTCACCGGGGCGAAGGCGTGGACGACCCACGGCGGCCAGGCGGACTTCTACACCGTGATGGCCCGCACCGGCGACGAGCGCGGCGCGATCTCGTGCTTCCTGGTGCCGGCCGATGCCGAGGGGCTGTCGTCGGACGCCCCGGAGCGGAAGATGGGGCTCACCGGCTCGTCGACCACGACGATGCGCTTCGACGGCGTCCGTGTCGGCGTCGACCGGCGGATCGGCGCGGAGGGCCAGGGGCTGCGGCTCGCACTGGCCGCCCTCGACTCCGGGCGGCTCGGGATCGCCGCGGTGGCCACCGGGCTCGCCCAGGCGGCGCTCGACCACGCGGTCGCCTACGCCAAGGACCGGGAGACGTTCGGCCGCCGGATCATCGACCACCAGGGGCTGGCGTTCGTGCTCGCCGACATGGAGGCGGCGGTGCAGTCGGCCCGGGCGACGTACCTGGCCGCGGCCCGGCTCCGCGACCGCGGACTGCCCTTCGCCACGGAGGCGTCGGTCGCCAAGCTGGTGTGCACCGACAACGCGATGAAGGTGACCACCGACGCGGTCCAGGTGCTCGGCGGCTACGGCTACACCCGCGACTTCCCGGTCGAGCGGTTCATGCGCGAGGCGAAGGTCATGCAGATCTTCGAGGGCACCAACCAGATCCAGCGGATGGTCATCGGCCGGGCCCTCGACAAGGGGACCAGCGCCCGGATCGAGGCCGACCCCGCGTGACCGAGTCGCGTAGACTCGCCCGTTTTGTTCGGCGTGTCGAGTTGACTTTTTTGTTCAACCCAGTCACACGAGGCGACACGCTCCCCTAACCTCACAGGGTGCGCGCCCCCCTCCGGTATGCCCTGACGACCGCCACGGCCCTGCTGCTGACCTGTGCCGGAGCCCTGGCGGCGCTGGCCCCGGCCTCGGCCACCGTGACCCGGCTCTGCCTCACCTACTCCGGCTGCGAGAAGGCCGGGATGGGCCACGCCGGCTACGCCCAGGCCAACCGGGTCATGTACTGGCGGATGTACTCCGGCCACAACTGCACGAACTACGTCGCCTACCGGCTGGTCAAGAACGGCATGCCGAACGTCCGCCCGTGGGACGGCAGCGGCAACGCGACCAACTGGGGCGTCGCGATGGCGAAGATCACCGACAGCACCCCCACCGTCGGCTCGGTCGCCTGGTGGCGCGCCGGTGTCTACCCCGCGGGCTCCTCCGGCCACGTCGCGTACGTCGAGCGGGTCGTGTCGGCCGACGAGATCATCGTCAGCCAGGACAGCTGGGGCGGCGAGTTCTCCTGGGCCCGGATCACCCGCGGCTCCAAGGGGTGGCCGAGCGGCTTCATCCACTTCAACGACAAGAAGACGACCGTCACCAAGATCCCGAAGGTGAAGGGCGCGGCCCGCGTCGGCGCCACGCTCACCGCCACCGCGGGCACGTGGAGCCCGGCGGACGTGACCACCTCCCTGCAGTGGCGCGTCGCCGGCAAGGACGTCAAGGGAGCCACCTCGTCGACCTACCAGGTCCGCCCCGCCGACCTCGGCAAGCGGGTCCGCGTCGTCGTCACCGCGACCCGGTCGGGTTACCCGACAGCGACGGTGATGTCCCGGCGTACCGCGGTCGTGGGCGAGGCCGCGCTCGTGCCGACCGCGGTGCCGTCGGTGACCGGCGACGCCGTCGTCGGCGGCACGCTCACCGCCACCACCGGGACGTGGGACCCGGTGCCCGCCTCGCACTCCTACCAGTGGCTGGTCGGCGGGGTCGCCGTGCCCGGCGCCCAGGCCTCGACCTTCGCACCGCGCCCCGAGCACCTCGGCAAGACGGTCACCGTCCAGGTCACCGCGCGCAAGGACGGGTTCGAGCCGGTCACCGCCACCTCGCGGCCGACCGGCGCCGTCCAGCCCGGCACGCTCGCCGTCGCTCCCCCGGCGCTGGCCGACAGCGACGGCGACGGCAAGCCGACCCCCGGCGAGACGCTGACCGTCACCCCCGGCACGGTGCCCGGCGCGAGCGCCCCGAAGGTCGTCTGGCTCCGCGGCACCACCCCGGTCGCGGGTGCCACCGCCACGAAGTATGCCGTCACCGCGGCCGACCTCGGACAGCCGCTGACCGTCCGGCTCG
Organism: Nocardioides caldifontis; assembly: GCF_008087345.1. GTDB lineage: Bacteria > Actinomycetota > Actinomycetes > Propionibacteriales > Nocardioidaceae > Marmoricola_A > Marmoricola_A caldifontis. The sequence goes on from NZ_ML701736.1 coordinate 586,450, forward strand.
TGTGGAGCCGCCCGGGCTACAAGGAGACGACCGTCGAGGCGTCGACCGGCCGACCGGTCAAGGCCGTCCCGACCGTCGGCGTCGCCGCGGCTCCCGGCAAGCGGACGCTGGGGCTCACGGTCAGCGTCACCGCCGCCGGCGTCACCACGCTCCCGGGCCGGGTGCGGGTCGTCAGCGGCGGCAAGGTGCTCGGCAAGGCGCGCGCCGCCACGGGCAAGGTCGTGCTCCAGCTGACCGGGCTCGCCCCGGGCACCCGGACGTACCGCATCGTCTACACCGGCGGCCGCGACGTGCGGCGCACGGTGGTGCGCCACCAGCTCACCGTCCGCTGAGCCGGCAGGCCACCGTCCGCGCAGCGGTCAGGACATCGCCGCCATGAAGAGGATCTCGTCGCGGGAGTACTCCCGGCCGGGGTGCTCCGCGGCGAGGTGCTCCTGGGTCAGCCGGACCAGCTCGTCGTCGTCCTCGGCCTCGATCCGGGTGCCGCACGGGCAGCGCAGGCGTGAGCTCATGGCCGTCACGGTAGGCGGCGGACCGCACGGCGACAACGACCCGTGACCACGACCGGTGACGACGACCGGTGACAACGACCCGTGACAACGGCCCTTGGACCAGCCGGTCCGCCGACCGCTACGGTTTCCGGACGAGGATCCGATTCGACGGTTCCGGTGAGGCGGTGGTTCGCCATGACGGTTCACTGGAGGGTCGTCCTCGTGGTCGCCGTGGCGTACCTCGCCGGCTCGACGTACAGCTTCCTGGTCCTCGAGGCGCCCAGCGCCCTCGCAGTCTTCTTCCCGCCCTCGGGCGTGACCCTCGCTGCGCTGGTGCTCACTCCCCGCTCGGCCTGGCCCTGGATCCTCGTCGCGGCCGGGCTGACCGAGGCGGCCAGCGACATGCTGCACGGGATGTCGGCGACGGCCGCACTCGGCTTCGGGGTCACCAACACCGCCGAGCCGCTGGTCTCCGCCCTGCTGCTCACCCGGTTCGTCCCGGAGATCGACCTGCGCCGGCGACGCCACCTCGGCGCCTTCCTGGCGATGCCGGTGCTCGTCGGGCCGCTGGTCGGTGGCTTCCTCGGCGCGACGACGATCGCCCTCACGCTGGACGGGCCGTGGCTCGCGTCCTTCCCCGCGTTCTGGTCCGGTGACGCGCTCGGGGTCCTCACCGTCGGGGGGACGATCCTCGCCGCCCGCGACGTCCGGTGGGACCGGGCCACCGTCCTCCGTTGCCTCGGCGTGGCCCTGGCGGCCCTCGTGGTGACGGTCGTGGCGTTCCTGCCCGAGCACAACCCGCTCGTCTACCTCCCGATCCCGCTGCTGCTCGGGATCGCGCTGCGGTTCGGCCTCTTCGAGGTGCTGCTCGGCGGGCTGGTCGTGACGGCGACCGCCAACGCCGTGAGCGCGCTGGGGTTCGGGCCCTGGGGTGACTCCGTCCTCGACCCGACGGCCGAGGTAGCGACCCTCCAGCTGTTCCTCGCGATCGCCGTGCTCGCCGCCTGGTTGCTCACCGTGGCGCTCGGCGAGCGTGACGAGGCCACGCTGCTCTACGCCCGTGAGCGGGAGTCGGCGCTGCTGCTCCAGCGGGCGCTGCTCCCCCACGTGCCCGACTCGCTGCCCGGCGTGGAGGTCGGCACCCTCTACCGGCCGGCGGACTCGGCCCACGAGGTGGGCGGCGACTGGTACGACGTCTTCCCGCTCGGCGAGCACCACGTCGGCATTGCCGTCGGCGACGTGGTCGGCCACGAGCTGCAGGCGGCGGTCACCATGGGCCGGTTGCAGGCCTCGCTGCGGCTGGCCGCGTCGACCACGCCGCTCGGCCCGAGCTACGTGCTCACCGCCCTCGACGCCGCCACCGCCACGATGCCCGACGCGGTGTGCTCCACCGTCGGGTACGCCGCGTTCGACCCCGTCGCGGGGCGGTTGCGCTACGCCTGCGCGGGCCACCCGCCGCCGTTGCTGGTGACGGGCGGGACGGCGACGTACCTCGACGCCGGACGGTCGACACCGCTCGGCGTCGGCGACGGCCCCCGCGAGGAGGCGGTGGAGCAGGTGCCCGACGGCGCGCTGCTGGTCTGGTACTCCGACGGGCTCGTCGAGCAGCGCCAGCACGGCATCGACGAGGGGCTCGCCAAGCTCGCGATGGCGGCCACCCGGCTCGATCCCGAGGGGTCCCCCGCGCAGTGGTGCGAGACCCTGCTCTCCGACGTGATGGCCGACCACGCCCTCGAGGACGACGTCGTCGTGCTCTGCCTGCGGCTCAGCCAGGTGACGACCGGCGACCACACCGGTGTTCCGTTGTCGGAGGCCGGCGCCTGACGGGCTACCGTGACCCGGTGACGTCGACGAGCACGGTGACGGTGACCCGGTTGTCGGTCACCCCGGTCAAGGGGTTCGGGCTGCGGGAGGTCGGCGAGGTCGCGCTCACGCCGCACGGCGTCCCCGGCGACCGTTCGCTGTTCCTCGCCGACGACGGCGACAAGCTCTTCTCCGCGACCCGCAGCGGGGTGTTCCTCCCCTACTGGGCGGACCTCGACGTCGACACCGGGGTGCTCACCATCGGCCGGGGCGACGACGTGCTGCTCCGCGACGTGCTGGAGCCCGGTGAGCCGGTGCGCGCGCACTTCTTCGGCAGCCGCTACCCCACGGGACGGGTGGTCCGCGGCCCCTGGGCGGCGTGGCTGAGCGAGGTCGCCGGCCGACCGCTGCGGCTCGTGCTCGTCGACGTCCCCGGCGCCGGCTACGACGTGCACCCGGTGACGCTGGTCTCCGAGGCCTCGGTGGCGGCCCTCGGCCGGGAGGCGGACGGGACCCCCCTCGACCCGCGCCGGTTCCGGATGACCATGACCGTCGACGGCGTCGCACCGTTCGCCGAGGACGGCTGGCGGGGACGCACCCTGCAGGTCGGCGACGTCATGCTCCGCGCTGGCGGACCGGTCAAGAGGTGCGCCGCGATCCAGAAGCAGCCCGACGGGGAGCCCTCCGCGGTCAACGCGCTCCGGCTCATCAACGACGTCCGCGGGGTGCAGGACAGCGAGCTCGGCAAGGGGCTGGTCCTCGGCGTCTACGGCGAGGTCGTGCGGCCCGGCGCCCTCCGCGTCGGTGACCGCGTCGAGGTCGCGGAACAGGAGCCCGTCGCGGCGCCGGCCGGCTGACCCCGCCGACCGCCTCGGTCCGAGTCTCGCGCTGCTCCGCGACCGGCGGTGCCGGTGGGTAAGGAGGTGAGCATGGCTCAGCTTGACCCCGAGAACCCCACCCTGCGACGGCTGCAGGGTGAGTGGGCCGCGCGACCGCGCATCGCGCTCGCACTCAAGGCCGCGCTGGCGGCGGCGATCGCGTGGGCGTGCGTCCGCCCGTTCGGGGGGTTCGTCGCGGAGTACGAGTACTACGCGCCCTTCGGGGCCGTCGTCGCGGTGTCCAGCACCCTTGCCAACTCCCTGCGGAGCACCGGCCAGACCGCGGTCGCGATCACCCTCGGCGCCGGGCTCGCGCTGCTCGGCCGCCAGGTCCCGGGGTCGGTGGTCGTCGACCTCGCCGTCGTGGTCGCGGTCGGCACCCTGCTCGCCGGGTGGCCCCGGCTGGGCTCGATGGGCAGCTGGGTCCCGGTCGCCGCGGTCTTCACGATGATCGTCGGTGCGAAGGACCCGTTCACGTACGTGCTCGGCTACCTCGGGCTGACCACCCTCGGGGCGGTCATCGGCGTGCTCATCAACGCCGCGTTCCCGCCGCTGCCCCTGACCCCGGCGAAGCTGGCCCTGCGCCGGCTCCGGCTGGTCCTCGCCGATCAGCTGGCCGCCGTCGCGGACGGGCTCGACCAGCCCTCGGCCCCGACCCTCGAGGAGTGGGACGAACGCCGGCGAACCCTCACGCCGTACCTCTCCCACGTGCACACGCTCGTCCGTGAGGCCGACGAGGGCCGACGGATCAACTGGCGGGCCCGGCACTGGGAGCGCGAGGCCGACCAGGTGTACGACGTCGCCCGCGCGCTCGACCAGCTGAGCTCGCTCGTGGAGCAGCTCGTGGCGATGGTCGTCGAGCGCGAGAGCTCCGACCTGCACGAGGTGGCGCTCGGCCCCGAGATGCGGCCGACGACGGCGGCCGCGCTCCGGTCGATGGGCGAGCTGCTCACGACGATGGACGACGACGAGCAGCTGCACGAACGGCGGGTCGCCACCACCGCCGCCGTCGACGACCTCCGCAAGGCGACGCGACGGGCCTGGCAGGAGGCCGGCGAGGACCGGTTCACCGCAGCCGCGATCGTGACCGTGCTCGAGCGGGCCGTCGAGGCGCTCGCCGTCGAGGAGGAGGACGAGGCGCACGACGAGCAGCTGGAGGGGACCAGTGGCTCGTGATCAGGGGCGGCTCCTGATCAGGGCTGCTGCTTCGTCCGGTGGACGAGCCAGTCGGTGTCGGTGCGGATGAGCGCGTAGCGGACGCTGCCCTCCCGGCCGTGCAGCACGAACAGCAGCCGGCGCTCGTTGCTCCCGACGTCCTCCCACCAGCCGATGTCCGCGATCGACTTGTGCTCGTCCTCGTAGGTCAGGTGGTCGAGGTCGTGGTCGGGCACCGCGACGGCCAAGCGGTCCTCGCGGCTCGTCGGTGGCAGCCCGCGGGGCACCGCCCAGGAGCGCAGCACGCCGTCCTGCTCGAGCCGCAGGTCGAAGTGCGGGCGCGGCTTGCGGTGGTCGTGGAGGACGAACGCCGGTCGGCCGTCGGGCTGGTCGGTCACACCTCCGGTGTACCCCTCAGCGCGGCGTCGGCACCTGCGGTGGGAGGAGGTACATGTACGACGTCAGCCCGGCGTCCCTGCCGCCGCAGGCGTGCCTGGCGACCAGTCGCCACCCGTGCTTCTCGTAGAGCCGCACACCTTCGCGGCCCGGGCTCACCAGCTCGGCCACCGGCGTGAGCCCGCGTGCACGAACGTCGGCCACCGCGGTCGTCAGCAGCGCCGCGCCGATCCCCTGCTCGCGCGCCCGGGGCCGCACGAACAGCCGCGAGACGCCCATGAGCTGCTCGACCGGCCGTCCGGCCTCGCGCCACCGCATCCGCGACACGGCGTCGTGGCCGACCCGGCCGACCGCGACGTGGCCGAGCACCTCGCCCTGCCGCTCCGCGATCCACGCGCCCTCGAGCCCCGCGTCGGTCAGCCAGCCCCGCAGCGACTCGGGCCGCGGGAGCGGGTAGCCGCCCTCCGCCTGCACCAGCCCCAGCAGCCGCGCGCAGGCCGCCACCTCGTGGTCGCGCCGCCGCCGCACCCGCACCCCGGCGGGCAGCATGACCTCTGGCGCGGCGCTCACCTGTGTCGCCGGCGGTGCATCCCCGCGGTGGCGCTGCCGCGCGATCCAACGCTGGAGCGGCACGGTCAGCTGCGCGACGTCGGTCATCGGCACCTCCTGGAGCAGCGGGACGGGCGGGCGGCGTGCTCGGTAGCGCTCCGCGCCCGCCTCCGACGCTAGGACGGCCGGCTCGGCCGGTGAAGGGACGTGCGGCCCTGTCCCGCTCCCCGCCGACCCGTCGCATCTTCACGCCCGACCGCCGCCGAGCCGTCGCATCTTCACCGCGACACCATCGGCGTGGGCGCAGCCCGCCGGTTGGCCTGCCGGGCCGGGATCATCCCCCAGGTCCTCGACTCCAGGTCGGTGGTGCTCGACCAGGGCCGCCGGACCCGGCTGCACACCCACCCCCAACGCATCGCGATGGCCTCCCGCGACAAGCACTGCACCGCCACCAGCTGCACCATCCCGGCGTCGTCCTGCCACGCCCACCACAAACGACCCTGGTCCCGCGGCGGCCGAACCACCGTCCGGGACGGCACGATGCTCTGCCCACGGCACCACCGAATGGTCCAGGACCCCCGCTACACCACCGAGTACGCCAGCGACGGCAAGACCTGCATCACCCGCAACCGGATCAACAGCCGCCAATAGGCCAGCGGTCTCACGGAGACAGGGTGGCGGCGAGGAAAGCTCGCAGCTCCTCGTCGCTGATCCCGTCGGCCTCCTCCAGCGGGAGCCGCAGCGTCCCCTTGCCCGAATCCAGGTGCGGGCGTCTCCCCACCAGTCCCCCGTCCCGCCGACGGCGCGAGCGCAGAAATGGCCTCGACCGCGGCGGCGGGCTGCTTGACTGTCGTGGTGCTCCGCCACCCGGTCCTGACGCTCCTCCTCGTCACCGCACCGGTCGCCCTCTCCCTCACTGCCTGCGGCGCCTCCACAACCGGCGAGAAGATCGAGATCGGCGGCTCGACGGCACTGACCTGGGGCGAAGGGTCGTACGGCGTCGTCCTGGCCCACGGTGCTTCCTACGACGCCGCCAGCTGGGAGGAGCAGGCGGTCGACATCGCCGACGAGGGCACCACGGTGGTCGCAGTGGAGGACATCTCCCCGGACAGCATCGCCGAGGCCGTGCGCCACCTGCATGACGACGGGATCGATGACGTCGCGCTGGTCGGCGGCAGTGCCGGGGCGGACGCGATCCTGCGCCTGTCGACGGCCGAGCCCGAGCTGGCGGACCAGCTGGTGCTGCTGTCACCGAACCGGGTGGTGGAGGGGCTGGGCGAGCAGCCCAAGCTGTTCGTCGCCAGCGAGGACGAGCCAGTCGCCGACGTCTCCCGTGAGCTCGCCGGCACGGCACCAGGGCCGGACAACGAGCTGGTGCTGCTGCCCGGCTCGGCGCACGCGCAGGCGATCTTCGACAGCGAGCACGGCGACCGGACGATGGAGCTGATCCTCGACCGGATCGCCCGCGCGGTCAGTCGGTGAGCCGGACGAGCATCTTGCCGGTGTTCTCGCCCTTGTGCAGCCCGAGGAAGGCGTCGACGGCGTTGCCGAGCCCGTCGACGACCGTCTCCCGGTAGCGCAGCGTCCCGTCGGCCACCCACGCCGGCACCTGCCGGTAGAACTCCGATGCCGCCTCGCGGTGGTCGCTCACGATGAAGCCGCGGAGGGTCAACCGCTTCTGCACCGCCATGAACATGTTGCGCGGCCCCGGCACCGGGTCGTTGTACCCGGCGATGGCGCCGCAGAGCGCGAGCCGGCCGAAGTCCGCCATGTGCCGGATCGCGGCCTCGAGGTGCTCACCGCCGACGTTGTCGAAGTACACGTCGACCGGCCCGTGCGGCTCCAGCAGCGACGCGACCTTGCCGTCCTTGTAGTTGAACGCCGCGTCGAAGCCGAGCTCGTCGGTCAGCCAGGCGACCTTCTCCGCCGAGCCGGCCGAACCGACGACCTTGGCGGCGCCCAGCTTGCGGGCGAGCTGGCCGGCCACCGAGCCCACCGCGCCTGCCGCGCCGGAGACGAAGACGGTGTCGCCCTCACGGACGCCCGCGATGGTGGTGAGCCCGACGTACGCGGTGAGGCCGGGCATCCCCAGCACCCCGAGGTAGGCCGAGGCCGGCACCGCCGCGGCGTCGACCGTGCGGACCTGGCGCGCCGGCAGCACGGCGTGCTCCCGCCACCCCGCCTGGTGCAGCACGACGTCGCCGACCGCGACCGACTCGTCCTCCGAGGCGACGACCTCGCCGACCGCCCCGCCGTCCATCGGCGCGTCGAGCTGGTACGGCGGGATGTAGGACTTCACGTCGTTCATCCGGCCCCGCATGTACGGGTCGACCGAGATGTAGCTGTTGCGCACGAGCACCTCGCCGGGCCCCGGATCGGGCAGCTCGACCTGGACGGTGCGGAAGTTCTCCTGGGTGGGCCAGCCGGTCGGTCGGGAGGCGAGGTGGATCTCGCGGGTGCGCGTCGTCATGGTGCCGATCCTGCCGGGTGGAGCCCGAGCACCGGCCACCGCCTACGCTCGCGACCATGAGCACGACGGCGCCCGCCCGGACGGTCAACCAGAGCCAGATCATGTCCCGACGCGACCTGGATTTCCTGCTGTTCGAGTGGCTCGGCACCGAGGAGCTGTTCGGCCGGCCGAGGTTCGCCGACCACGACCGGTCCACCGTGGAAAGCGTCCTCGAGCTCGCCGAGTCGATCGCGACCACCCGGTTCGCGCCGCACAACCGCGCCGCGGACCTGGCCGAGCCCCGGTTCGACGGCACCCGCGTCGAGCTGCTCCCGGAGGTCGGCGACGCGCTCCGGGCGTTCGCCGAGGCCGGCTTCCCTGCCGCGCCGCTCGACCAGGGCGTCGGCGGGCTCCAGCTCCCGTCGTCGGTGTTCGGCGCCTGCATGGCCTGGTTCCACGCCGCGAACACCGGCACCACGGGGTACGCCCTGCTGACGGCGGCGAACGCGAACCTGCTCAGCGTCCACGGCACGCCGGACCAGGTCGACCGCTACGTGCGCCCGATGCTCGAGGGCCGCTTCTTCGGCACGATGGCGCTCAGCGAGCCGCACGCCGGCTCCAACCTCGCCGACCTGACCACCCGCGCCGAGCCGCAGGACGACGGCACCTACCGGCTCTTCGGCCGCAAGATGTGGATCTCCGCCGGTGACCACGAGCTCGGGGAGAACATCGTCCACCTCGTCCTCGCCCGCACCCCCGGCGCGCCCGCCGGCACCCGCGGGGTGAGCCTCTTCCTGGTCCCCAAGCACCTCGTCGAGCCGGACGGCTCGATCGGTGAGCGCAACGACGTGGTGCTCGCCGGGATCAACCACAAGATGGGGTTCCGCGGCACGGTCAACACGGCTCCGGTCTTCGGCGACGGCGCGTTCACGCCCGGTGGACGCCCGGGTGCGGTGGGCTACCTCGTCGGCGAGGAGAACCGCGGGCTGCGCGTGATGTTCACGATGATGAACGAGGCCCGCATCGGCGTCGGGCTCTGCGCGACCGCGCTCGGCTACACCGGCTACCTCAAGTCGCTCGCCTACGCACGCGAGCGGCTGCAGGGACGCCCCGCCGGCGTCGGCCCGGAGGAGCCGCAGGTCCCGCTGGTCGAGCACGCCGACGTACGCCGGATGCTGCTGGCGCAGAAGTCGTACGCCGAGGGCGCGCTCGCCCTCAACCTGTACTGCTCCCGGCTCGTCGACGACGCGGCGTCGCTCGACGACGAGGGTGCCCGACGGGAGGCGGGGACCCTGCTCGGGGTGCTGACGCCGATCGCGAAGAGCTGGCCGTCCCAGTGGTGCCTGGCCGCGAACGACCTGGCGATCCAGGTCCTCGGCGGGGCCGGCTACACGCGGGACTTCGACGTCGAGCAGCACTACCGGGACAACCGGCTCAACGCGATCCACGAGGGCACCCACGGGATCCAGGCGCAGGACCTGCTGGGGCGGAAGGTGATGCTGGACGGCGGCGCCGGGCTGGGGCTCCTGCTGGACCGGGTGCGTGCGACGGCGCAGCGCGCCTCGGCGACCCAGGACGACGAGGCCGCCGCGCACGCCGCTGCGCTCCTGGCCGCGGCCGACCGGCTGGTCGAGGTCACGGGTGCTCTCGGTGCGCTCGGCGACCCGCGGCTCGTGCTGGCCGACGCGACGGCGTACCTCGAGGCGGCCGGCCACCTGGTCGTGGCCTGGCTGTGGCTGGAGCAGTGGCTGGCGGCGCACGGCAAGGAGGGCGCGTTCTACGACGGCAAGCGCGCGGCGACGCGGTACTTCTTCGCACGCGAGCTGCCGAAGGTCGGGCCGATGCTCGACCTGCTCGCCTCCGGCGACCGGACCACCCTGGACCTCGACCCGGCCTGGCTCTGAGCGAGGACGGGGCCGGCCGGGCCGCGAGCTACCCCTGGTCGAACGCCGCGTCGAACGAGGCAGACGGCAGCTCGAAGTCGAACCGCTTGAGGAACGCCAGGGCCTCCGCGGCGCCGTGCAGCCGGTCCATCCCCGCGTCCTCCCACTCGACCGAGATCGGGCCGGTGTAGCCGGCCCGCGCGAGCGCCCGGAAGCAGTCCTCCCAGGGGACGTCGCCGCGGCCGGTGGAGACGAAGTCCCAGCCGCGGTGCTGGTCGCCCCACGCCAGGTGGGACGAGAGCCGGCCGTTGCGCCCGTTGCCGGTCCGCATCCGCACGTCCTTGCAGTCCACGTGGTAGATCCGGTCGGCGAAGTCGGTGATGAAGCCGACCGGGTCGATCTCCTGCCACACCATGTGGCTGGGGTCCCAGTTGAGCCCGAACGCCGGGCGGTGGCCGATCGCCTCCAGCGTGCGCACCGTCGACCAGTAGTCGTAGGCGATCTCCGACGGGTGCACCTCGTGGGCGAACCGCACGCCGCACTCGTCGAAGACGTCGAGGATCGGGTTCCACCGGTCGGCGAAGTCCTGGTAGCCGGCGTCGATCGTGGCCGCGGGGACCGGCGGGAACATCGCGACGTACTGCCAGATCGAGGAGCCCGTGAACCCGACGACGGTGTCCACGCCGAGCTTCTGCGCCAGCCGGGCGGTGTTCTTCAGGTCCTCCGCCGCCCGCTGCCGCACCCCCTCGGGATCGCCGTCGCCCCACACGGCCGGGCCGACGATCGCGCGGTGCCGGTCGTCGATGGGGTCGTCGCAGACCGCCTGTCCCTTGAGGTGGTTGGAGATCGTCCAGACCTTCAGTCCGTGGCGCTCGAGGATCCCGAGCCGCTCCTGGACGTAGTCGTCGTCGTCCCAGCGGGAGGCGTCGAGGTGCTCCCCCGAGACCGCGATCTCCAGACCGTCGTACCCCCAACCGGCGGCGAGGCCGGCGACCTCGTCGAGGGTGAGGTCGGCCCACTGACCGGTGAAGAGGGTGAAGTTGCGGCCCATGGATGCTCCTTCGTACGTCGGGGTGGGTGCTCGGGTCAGAGGTCGATCGTGGCGCCGCCGCGGCGGTCGCTCTCCTCGACGGCGGCGAGGACCCGCTGGACCGCGAGGCCGTCCTCGAACGACGGGCGCGGCGAGCGGCCCTCGGAGACCGCGGCGAGGAAGTCGGCTGCCTGCGAGGTGAAGGTGTGGTCCCAGCCGAGGATGTGGCCGGGCGGCCACCACGCCTCGAGGTACGGGTGCTCGGGCTCGGTGACGAGGACCCGGGTGAACCCGCCCACCCCGTCTTCCGCCGTGTGCACCCACAGCTCGTTGAGCTGCTCGAGGTCGAAGCGGAAGGCGCCGCCGGAGCCGTAGACCTCGACCTGCAGCCCGTTCTTGCGTCCGGTGGCCACGCGGGAGACCTCGAGCGAGGCCACCGCACCGGAGGTGGTGCGCAACCTCGCCCAGGCGGCGTCGTCGACGGTGACCGGCTCGCGGCCCGACGGGCCCTCGCGCTGGGGGACGAAGGTGCGCAGCTCGCCGCTGACCTGGGCCACCCGCTCACCGAGGAGGTGGTGGAGCAGGTCGACCGCGTGCGAGCCCAGGTCGCCGAGGGCCCCCGATCCGGCAGTCTCCTTGCGCAGCCGCCAGGTCATCGGCGCGGCCGGGTCGGCGAGCCAGTCCTGGAGGTAGCTCAGCCGCACCTCGCGCACGGTGCCGAGCCGCCCCTCGTCGACCAGCCGGCGGGCCAGCGCGAGCGCCGGGACCCGGCGGTAGTTGAAGCCGACCATCGAACGCACACCGGAGGCCTCCGCCGCCTGGGCCGCCTTCACCATCTGCTCCGCCTCGTCAACGGTGTTCGCCAGCGGCTTCTCGACGACGACGTGCTTTCCCGCCTCCAGTGCGGCGAGCGCGACCTCCGCGTGGAGGTGGCCCGGCGTGCAGACGTCCACCACGTCGATGTCGTCGCGCTCGAGGACGCTGCGCCAGTCGGTGCTCCACCCGGCCCACCCGTAGCGACCGGCCGCCTCCTGCACCGCCTGCTCGTCACGGCCGACGAGGAGCTCCTGGCGGACGGCCGGGGCGGAGGGGTAGAACGCACCGACGTTGCGCCAGGCGTTGGAGTGCGCCTTGCCCATGAAGGAGTAGCCGACGACGGCGACCCCGAGGGGGCGGCCGTGGGGGGTGGCGCTCATGCGGTCGCCCTTCCTGTCGAGGTCAGCTCCCGCAGGAACGCCAGGCCGTCGTTGGCGAGCTGGTCCTGGGTCGGGGCCAGCGGCCGCCAGATCGAGGCAGCCGTGGCGATGGAGGCGTTGTCGGCGGTGAAGCTCTCGATGTTCAGCGGACCGGTGTAGCCCACCTCGTCGAGGGCGCGCAGCAGCGCGGGCCAGTCGGTCTGGTCGCCGCCGGGGGCGCCGCGGTCGTTGCCGCAGACCTGCAGGTGCACCAGGTGCTCCCCCGCCGTCCGTACGGCGCCCGCGCTCGACCGCTCCTCGATGCCGAGGTGGTAGGTGTCGAGGGCAAGCCCGACCGCCGGGCCGAGGAGCCCGTCGAGCGCCGTCAGCGCCTGTTCGGTCGTGTTCACCAGTGAGGTCTCGTAACGGTTCAGCGGCTCGATGCCGAGCCGGGCGCCGCGCTCCCCCGCATGCGCGGCGACCGGAGCCAGGTGTTCGCGCCACTCGGCGTAGGCCGCGTCGCGCTCGGCTGCCGACATCCGCCAGACCCGACCGGTGGCGGCGTAGAACGGGCCGCACACCGAGGGCGCCCCGATCGCGACCGCGAGGTCCAGGCACGCGCGCAGGTAGTCCTGCGTCGCGGCGACCGCGTCGGGAGTGGTGGCCACCAGGTCACGGCCGGGGGCCATGGCGCCGACCACGTAGGGGCGCAACCCGGTCTCCTCGAGGAGCGGGCCGGCGACGTCGGCGCTCCAGTCCCCGGGGTTCTCGAGCGGCAGCTCCACCGCGTCGAACCCGAGCGCGGCGACCTTGCGCAGCACCGACGGGAGCAGCTCGTCCGTCAGAGGCGAGGTCCACACCCAGGTGTTGATGCCGATGGCTCTCACACGATGCCTTCCGAGATTCTGGTCTGGCATTTCTGTAGCGGTGACAACTCGTGCCGGGCCACGGGCGCCCAGGGTGCGGACGCCCGCGGCCCGTGATCATGACCCGTCAGGTCACGGGATGATGCGTTCCTGCCACACGTCCGGGTAGCCCGGCAGGTCCTCCCCGCCGAACTTCGCGTAGTGGCCGTCGGGCATCCCGTCGTTGGCCTCCAGGAACTGCGCGCGCTCCTCCTCGGTGATCGGCACCTGCGGGAGCACCCACTCCTTCGGGACCTCCTCGCCCTTGAAGATCTTCTCCACCGCGAGCAGCGGCGTCCGCCACTGGAAGTTCGAGTACACGGGGGCGAGGCCGGTCAGCCCGGTCTCCTCCCACTTGCGCAGGAAGCTCATCTCGTCCTCACCGGTCATCACCGGGAGGTCCGCACCCGCGTCCTCGAAGGCCTCGATCGCTGCGACCGCGCCGTCACCGGCGTCCATCCAGACGCCGTGCACGTCGCCCTTGGCGAGCTCGTCGGAGATGATCGACTTGATCTCGGTCGGGTCGGCGCCGGTGAAGTAGTCGACGGCGTCGATGCCGTTCTCCTCGAAGATCTTCTCGGCGGCCGCCCAGCGGTGCTCGAGCACGTCGACACCGGGGAGGATCCGGAGCGCGACGACCTTGTCGCCCTCCTCGAGGTTCTCGCTGAGGAACTCGGCGGTGTCGATGCCCCAGGCGTAGCCGCCGATCGGGTGGATGAACGTCGTCGGGCAGTCGGTCTCGACGCCGCGGTCGAACACGATCACCGGCTTCCCCGTCTCGCACGCCCGCTCGACGCCCGGGGTGAGCGCGGCGGTCGAGTTCGGCGAGATCACGAAGGCGTCGCAACCGCCCTCGGAGATGAAGTAGTCGATGTCGGAGAGCTGGGTGTTGTCGTCGGCCTGCGCGTCACGGGTCTCCATCTCCGAGATCACGCCGGCGTCCTGGAGGACCTTCAGCTGCTCGTTCATGGTGATCCAGCCGGTCTGCCGCCACGGGTTGTCGATCGAGGCGTTCGAGAAGCAGACCTTCTTCGCACCCTTCGCCGCGAAGGACGAGGTGTCAGTCATCTCACCGTCGATGTACTGCAGCCACGGCTGCTCGGGGTCACCCTCGAAGGTCGCGGAGCGCTGCTCGAACTGCTCGTCGTAGTCGGCCTGGACGAACCACTCCTCGCTGCTGCCCTCGGTCTCCTCGCTCGACCCCTCGGCCTGCGGGGCGGGGTCGTCGACGTCGTCGGTGGAGCAGGCGGCCAGCGCGACCACCGCCGCGACGGCGACCGAGCCGCGGATCAACTTTCTGCGCATCAGGACTCTCCTTGTGTGGTGCCCGGGACGGGCGTGCCGGGGCTGGCTGGACTGGTGGCTGGACTGGTGGCTGGACTGGTGGCTGGATCGGGACCGGCGGGGCTGCGTGAGGCCGGACGACGGCCGGCCGACCAGGCGCGACCCGCCACCGCGACGGCGGCGATGATGATCACGCCCTGCACGGTGTCGCGCCACGTGGACTCGACCCCGAGGAAGTTGAGCAGGCTGAAGAGGAGCTCGAGGGCGAAGGCGCCGGCGGCCGCGGAGAGCACCCAACCGCGCCCGCCCCCCAGGACGACGCCACCGAGGACCACGGCGGTGATCGCGGTGAACTCGTAGCCGCGGCCGACGGAGGGGTGCACGCCGGCGTACCCGACCAGGATGATGCCGGCGACCGTCGCGGAGAGCGACGAGAGCACGAACGCGCGGGTCTTGAGCCACCACAGGGTGGTCCCGGCGAGCCGGGCCGCCTCCGGGTTGTCACCCGCGGCGATCAGCGTCCGGCCGAAGGGGCGGCGCATCAGCACGACCGCACCCACCGCGAGCACCAGCAGGATCAGCGCCGGGTAGGGGATCACCTCGAGCACCGGGACGCCCTGGATGCCGCCCCGTCCGATGTTGCGGAACGAGTCGGCCGGGTTCCCGGTCGCCGCTCCGCCGGTCAGGTAGAGCACCAGCCCCGAGAGGGCGAGCATCGTCCCGAGCGTGACGATGAAGCTGGGCACCTTGAGCAGCGTGGTCAGCAACCCGTTGACCAGCCCGATCAGGACCCCGAGCCCGATCATCAGCAGCAGGACCGGGACGACCTTGCCGTCGTCCTGGCCGATCAGGTTGCCGGCCATCACGACCTGGGCGGTGATGACCGCCCCCATGGAGAGGTCGAACTCGCCTGAGACGATGACGAAGTACTGCCCCATCGCCGCGATCGCGATCGGCGCGGTGCGCCCGACGAAGCGGATCAGCGACCCGGGCTCGCCGAAGCTCGGGTTGGCGACGACCACCGCCACCAGCAGCAGCGCTGCGAGCACGAAGACCCCGCCGCCCGGCGTCTGGAGCGCCTCGACGAGCCGTCGACCGGGCCCGCCCCGGTGCTCGGGGATCGGCGGGCGCGCCCCGCTGACCGGGACCACCGTCGGCGCGCTCATCGGGCCTCCTCCAGGACCCGGTCGGTGACCGATGGTCGCTCGAACCTCGCCAACCGACGGTGGGTGTCCCGCCGTGCGTAGACCGCCACCGCGGCGACGATGACCAGGCCGCGCACCGCGTCCTTGAGGAACGCGTTGAGCGACATCACGCTCATGAGGTTGTCGAGGACCGCGAAGATCGCGACGCCGCCCAGCGTGCCGAGCACGTTGCCCTTGCCGCCGGCAAGGAGGGTGCCGCCGAGCACGACCGCGGCGATCGACATCAGGTCGTAGCCGCCCTGGGAGCCGATCGTCGGGCTGCCGACGCTGAGCCGCGAGAGCAGGAGCAGCCCGGCCATGCCGGCGAGCACCGAGGACAGCAGGTGCGCCGCCACCACCGGCGTCGTGGTGCGGACCCCCGACATGCGAGCCACCTCGCGGTTGCCGCCCACGGCGTAGAGGTGCATCCCGAGCCGGGTGCGGCGGAGCATGAGGATCACCAGCACCGCGCAGCCGAGCATGATCAGCACCGAGATCGGCACCGGGCCGATGCGCGTCGCGCCGATCAGCCGGAACGACCGCGGCGCCTCCCCGTGGCTCCCCTTGTAGTTGGTGGCGAGGTAGCCGCTGATGATCAGCCCCATGCCGAGGGTCGCGATGAACCCGTGCACGTCGAGCAGCGTCACGACGAGCCCGTTGACCAGCCCGATGACCGCGCAGACCGCGAGGGCGGCGACCACGCCGGCGAGCACGTTCGAGGACTGCCCGGCCATGATCCCCCCGGCGACGAGGCTGCTCAGGCTGGTGACGTAGGGGACCGAGAGGTCCAGGCTCCCGGCGAGGATCACGAGCGTCTGCCCCACCGCGATGAAGCCGAGGACCCCCGTGCCGGTGAGGATCGTGGTCAGGTTGCCGGTGCTGAAGAAGTTGCGCCCCTGGGTGGCGGTGAGGATCGCGGCCAGCACCACCACGAAGACGAGGACCAGGTAGACGATCCCGGTCGAGGTGAGGGTGACGCTGCGCCGCCCGCCCTGCTCCACCGCGCTCATGCCGAGCGCTCCTGGACCACGGCACCGGTGGCGACCTGGAGGACGTCCTCCTCGGTCGAGCCACCGGGCAGCTCGCCGGCCAGCCGGCCGTCCTTCATGACCAGGATCCGGTCGGACATCCCGATCACCTCGGGGAGCTCGCTGGACACCATGAGGATCGCCACGCCCTGCGCGCTGAGCCCCCGCATCAGCTCGTAGACGGCGTGCTTGGCACCGACGTCGATCCCGCGGGTCGGCTCGTCCATCAGCACGACCTGCGGCTCGATGCTGAGCCACCGCGCCAGGACGACCTTCTGCTGGTTGCCGCCGGAGAGGAACTGGACTTCCTGGTCGAGGCTCCGGGCGGACACCGCGAGGGAGGAGAGCACGCCGGGCATCTGCCGGCGCGCCGCCGAGGTGCGCCCCGGGAGCACCGCGCGTACGACGCCCAGCGCGTTGTCGAGGATCGTCTGCTGGAGGGAGAGCCCCTTGCCCTTGCGGTCCTCGGTGACGAGGGCGATCCGGTGTCGGACGGCCTGGCGGGGCGACCGGATCCGCACCGGCCGGCCGTCGAGAAGCAGCTCCCCGCGGGTGAACGGGTTGACGCCGAAGACTGCCTCGACGAGCTCGGTCCGCCCCGATCCCTGGAGCCCGGCCAACCCGACGATCTCGCCCGCCCGGAGGGTGAGGTCGATCCCGTCGACGTACCCGTTGCCGGCCCCGCGGAGCCGGAGCCGCTCCTCCCCCACCCGGGTGCCGGGCAGCGGGTCGGGGAAGAACGAGGAGATCGACCGGCCGACCATGAGCCGGACCAGCGTGGCGTCGTCCAGGTCGCCGGCCGGCCGGGTGTCGACGAGCCGGCCGTCCTTGAGGACGGTGATCGTGTCGCAGAGGTCGAAGATCTCCTTCAGCCGGTGCGAGACGTAGAGGATCGCGACGCCGCGTGCCTTGAGCCGGGCGATGATCGCGTAGAGCAGCGTCACCTCGTGGTCGGCGAGCGCCGCTGTGGGCTCGTCCATGGAGATGATCCGGGCGTCGTAGCTGACCGCCTTCGCGATCTCGACCACCTGCTGCTCGGCCACCGAGAGCGACCGCACGCTCCGGGTGGTGCGGAGCCCGGTGACACCGAGTTCCTCGAGCAGCTCGGCGGTGTCGCGGTGCATGCGGGCGGTGTCGACGACCCCGCGGTCGCGCGGTTCGCGGCCGAGGTAGACGTTCTCCGCGATCGAGCGGTCCGGGAGCAGGTTGAACTCCTGGAAGACGGTCGAGACCCCGGACTGCTGGGCCTGCACCGGGTGGCTGAACCGCACCGGGCGGCCGTCGATCTCGACGGTGCCGCCGTCGGGCTGGTGGACGCCGGCGAGGATCTTCATCAGCGTCGACTTGCCCGCGCCGTTCTCCCCGACGAGGCCGTGGACCTCCCCGGCGCGGAGCTCGAGGTCGACGTCCTGGAGCACCGGGTTGCCGAAGAAGTGTTTGGTGAGCCCGACGGCGCGGAGCAGCACGGCACCGGCACCCGGCGCGCTGGAGGCGTTCTCTGGCTGCACAGCGGCACCATGGCACGCGTCACATACTTTTGTCGAGCACCGAACGAAAGTTGCGTGCTGGACGATCAAAGTGTCCCGGTGGTTCACTGTCCGCCGTGCAGACCAGCGACATCTTCGAGCTGTTGCGCGACGGTCGGCCCCGCACCCGGACCCAGCTCGCCCAGCTCACCGGGCTGGCCCGGTCGACGGTCGCCGCGCGCATCGACGTGCTGGTCAGGCTCGGCCTGGTGGCGCCCTACGGCGACGCCGCGTCGACCGGTGGACGCCCCCCGTCGCTCTTCGCCTTCAACCCCGGCGCCCAGGTCGTCGTCGGCGTCGACATCGGCGCGACCCACGCCCGCGCGGTGCTCGCCGACCTCTCCGGGGCGCTGCTCGCGGAGACCCGCGCGCCGCTGGACGTCGCCGCAGGCCCGGAGGAGGTGCTCGGCTGGGTCCGGCGCACGGTCGACGAGCTGGTCGGCGCCGATGCCGCCCGACTGGGCGCCATCGGCATGGGGCTCCCGGGCCCCGTCGAGCACTCGACCGGGCGGCCGATCAACCCGCCGATCATGCCGGGCTGGGACAGGTACGACGTGGTGGGCCACGTCCAGCGCCACCACCCGGTGCCGGTGCTGATCGACAACGACGTGAACATCATGGCGCTCGGCGAGCAGCGGACGCACTGGCCGGACGTCGACGACCTGGTCTTCATCAAGGTCGCCACCGGCATCGGCGCCGGCATCATCTCGGGCGGTTCCTTGCAGCGCGGCGCGCAGGGCACGGCCGGCGACCTCGGCCACGTCCGGGTGAGCCGCGCCGACGGCATGGTGTGCAGGTGCGGCAACGAGGGGTGCCTGGAGGCGATCGCCGCGGGCCCCGCCGTCGCCGCGCGGCTCCGTGAGGCCGGCGCCGACGTGACCGGCTCCCAGGACGTCGTCGAGCTGATCCGCGCCGGCGACCTTGCCGCCGTCCAGGCCGTCCGTGACGCCGGCCGCGACATCGGCGAGGTCGTCGCCACCCTGGTGAACCTGATCAACCCGTCCGTCGTGGTGATCGGCGGTCGGCTCGCCGCGGCCGGCGAGCAGCTGCTCGCCGGGATCCGCGAGGTGGTCTACCGGCGGTCGTTGCCGCTGGCCACCGAGCACCTCCGGGTCGTCCCGTCGGCTGCGGGCGAGCAGGCCGGCGTCCTCGGGGCCGCGGCGCTCGCGATCGGCCACGTCCTCTCACCGGCCGCCATCGAGGTGGCCAGCGCGTCCGTCGGCAGCAAGGTCGGCGGCAGGGCTGCCAAGTAGCGCCCGTCTCGCTCAGCCCGCGGCCTCGCGCTCGTCCTCCAGCCGTTCCTTGCTGCGCACCAGCCGGAGCAGCGTGACCAGTCCCAGCCCGCCGAGCATGTTGCCGGCGACGGTGTAGGCGAACCACTGCAGCCAGTCGAGGTAGCCGAAGGTCGCGTCGCCGGTGCGCAGAGCACCGAAGATCAGCAGCGAGTCGAGGATCGAGTGGAACATCTCGAGCCCCGCGAGCAGGAACGCGGCGGCGACCGCGGCGACGATCTTGGCGGGCATGTCGTCGGTCCCGTGCTGCATCCGGGTCATGAGCGTGATGACCATCCCCGCCAGGACCGCAAGGGCGAACGTCTCCGCGCTGAGCGGAGCGGTCGCGAAGTGGGTGCCGGAGGTGACCAGCTCCTCGTGCAGCGCGGGGAAGGCGAGTACCACGAGCCACATGATCAGCCACCCGCCGACGAGGTTCGCCGCGAGCGTGCCGCCCCAGAGCTTGGCCAGCTGCACGGGGCCAGCCCGCTTGGCGGCGACGGTCACGACCGGGATCAGGAACCCCTCGGTGAACAGCTCGCTGCGCCCGAGCAGCAGCGCCAGGAACCCGACGGAGAACGCCAGTCCGCCCAGCAGCGGGTTCCCGGTCGCGTGCACGACCGCCACGAGGGCGAGCACGCCGATGGCGACCTCGGTGCCCCCGAAGAAGCCGGTCACCAGCACCTCGCGCCACGGCCGGCCGAGGCGCTGGGCACCCTCCGAGACCTGCCGGTCGAAGGCCGCCTCGAGGGCGTCCTCCATCGGTCCGTCGCTCTCGCCGATGACGTGCCGGTCCTGCTGCGCGTGCTCTCGTCGCTCGGTCACGGTTCCCCTCTCACTGCAGGAGGGGTGCCCGGTACGGCCGTGCGCCAACCCCGGGCTACCGGGGTCGGCACACGCCGTCGCGACGGGGCCGGACGGTCAGAGCGAGAACCGGCCGACGAGGGCCTGCATCTCCGCAGCCATCCGGGCCAGCTCGTCCGCAGCCTGGTTCGTCGACTGCGCCGCCGCACCGGTGTCCGCCGCCGTCCGCGCCACCCCGGTGATGTTCACCGCGATGTCCGCCGACCCCGTCGCCGCCTCCGCCACGTTGCGCGACATCTCATTCGTCGTCGCGGTCTGCTCCTCCACCGCCGACGCAATCGTGGTCTGGG
>NZ_VHIB01000008.1 GCF_008087345.1 Nocardioides caldifontis
GCACGTTCCGCGTCACCTGCTCCGCCGCCGCCGAGACCAGCTCCGACTGCGACGCCGACTCCTGCGCCGACCCCGACATCTGCATCGACACGCTCGACAGCTCCTCCGACGCCGACGCCAACGCCTGCGAGTTCGCATCCATCGCCCGCATCGCCTCCGACAACGAGTCGACGGCGTCGTTGTACGCCGTCGCCATCGCCCCGATCTCGTCGGTGCTGTCGACCTCGACCCGTTCGTCGAGCCGGCCCTCGGCCAGGCTGGCGAGGGTGGTCTTGACCCGGGCCAGGCGGCCCGAGATGCCGCGCGCGATGACGACGGCAAGGAAGGAGGCGACCAGGAGGCCGACGACCAGGACCACCACGACGCTGCGCGTCGTGGCCGACTGGAGCGCCTCAAGCTGCTCACGCTCCCCCTCGACGAGCTCGTCGACGTCGGCGCGGATCTCGTCGACGATGTCACCCAGCGCGCTGTCCTTCTCGACGATCTCGGCCACGAGCGGCGTGTCCGCTGCGCCCGCGCGCGACTTCTCGATGACGGCGAGGATCGAGCTCTTGTACTCGTCCAGGTGGCCGCTCAGCACGTCGAGGTCGTTCTCCAGCTCGCGAGTGAGCGCGTCGGTGCCGGTCAGGTCGATCGACGCCAGCTCGGCGTTGACCTCGTCGACGGTGGCGACGTCCTCCTCCGCCTCGGCGACGAGGTCCGCGATCGTCCTGGCGTCGGTGGCGACCATGACCTTGAGGGCATCGACCTTGAGCTCGCTGTTGCGGTTGTCGAGGTGGTACAGCTTCGCGGAGACCTGCTCGAGCGACTGCGCCTCCTCGCTGGCGACGTCGAGCTTCTGCAGGCTGGTCAGTCCGAAGGCGCCGACGACCACCCCGGGGGCCATGCAGGCGGCGCCCAGGACGAGCAGCTTCTTCGTCGTGCTGAGGTTCCGGAAGCCGAAGGACTTCCGCGTGGTGCTCTTGATCATGGCGCGCCCCTTCAGTGGCGTGGATGTGGGATGGTGTGCGGCCGTTCGAGACGGCGTGGAGAGGGGTACGGCGGTCAGGCGACGAGCTCGGTCACGGTGACCGCACGCTCGGTGTCGAGGAGGAGCATCAGCCGGTCGTCGAGCTTGCAGATGCCCATGACCAGCTCGCGGACCTCGTGGGGCACGGTGTCCGGCGGCGGCTCGAGCAGGCTCTCCTCGGCCTCGAGGACGTCACCGATCTGGTCGACGACGAGGCTCACGGGGCCGCCGTCGGCGGCTCGGACCACGACGCTCACCGAGCTGCTGCCGGCCTCACGCGCGGACAGCCCGAGCCGGGCGCGGAGGTCGATCGTGGTGACGATCTGCCCGCGCAGGTTGATCAGCCCGGAGACCTCGCGGGACGCGAGCGGGACAGGGGTGACCTCCTGCTGCTTGAGGACCTCCTGGACCGACGCCACGGGGACGCCGAAGAGGTGACCGTCGAGCACGAAGGTGCAGTACTGGTGCGACATGGAAGCCTTCCGTCAGTGCGTCGGCGCGAGCAGCGCCGGGTCGAAGGAGCCGATGGCCCGGTCGATGTCGATCAGCTCGGTGACGTGGCCGCTCACCACGGCGGACCCGTGGTGGCCGCCGGTGTCGAGGTGGCTGCGGACCGCGAGCTCCTCCTCGACGATGTCGAGGATCGCGTTGACCACCACGCCGATGATCCGGCCGCCGCTGTGGCAGACGACCACCTGGAGCCGGGCGGCCGCGTCGTCGCCGTACCCGCCGTGGAGCGCCGCGTCGAGGCGGAGCAGCGGCAGGATCTGGCCGCGGTACTGCACGACCTCGTGGCCGCCGGTCCGCTCGACCCGCGCGGGGTCGAACTCCTCGAGCCGGTCGACGGTCTCCAGCGGGATCGCCGCGCGGCGTCCGTCGGCGAGCCCGACGACCAGCAGCGCGCTGCGCTCGGCGGCACCGGACTCGGCGGCCGAGGAGCTGACGGAGTCGCGGCCGTCGAGGGCCATGCCCGCCTTGCGGGCCAGCGCCATCGTGTCGAGGATCAGCGCCACGTTGCCGTCGCCCATGATCGTCGCGCCGGCGTAGAGGTCGATGCCGCGCAGCTGCTTGCCCAGCGGCTTGACGACGATCTCCTCGGTGTCCTTGATGTCGTCGACCACCAGACCGAACTGGCGGTTGTCGGCCTGCAGCACCGCGATGTAGGTCGTCGGCCGCTCCACCGGCGGGAGGTCGAGCTGCTCCCGGAGGTCCACCAGCGGCAGCAGCCGCCCGCGGAGCCGGTAGACCGGCGCCCCCTGGACGCTCTCGACCTGGGCCCGGCTGCTGCCCTCGAGGCGGACCAGCTCCAACAGGTTGACCTGCGGGATCGCGTAGCGGTTCTCCGCCGCGGTCACGACGAGCGCCGGGATGATCGCCAGCGTCAGCGGGATCCGGATCCGGACCGTGGTGCCCTGGCCGGGGGTGCTGGCCAGGTCGATCGTGCCGCCGATCTTCTCGATGTTGGTCTTCACCACGTCCATGCCGACACCGCGGCCCGAGACGTTGGTGACCGCCTTCGCGGTCGAGAACCCCGCGTTGAAGATGAGGTTGATCGCCTCGCGGTCGGAGAGCGCGGCGGCCGCCTCGCGGGTCATCATCCCGCGGTCGACCGCCTTCTCGCGGAGCTTGTCGGGGTCGATGCCGGCGCCGTCGTCGGCGATCTCGATGTTGACCTGACCGCCCTCGTGGAAGGCGCGCAGGACGAGCACGCCCTGCTCCGGCTTGGCCTTCGCGCGGCGCGCGTCGGGGGCCTCGATGCCGTGGTCCACCGAGTTGCGGACCAGGTGGGTCAGCGGGTCGCGGACCGCTTCGAGGATCGTCTTGTCGAGCTCGGTGTCGCGCCCCTCCATGCGGAGGTCGACGCTCTTGCCGAGCAGCAGGGAGAGGTCGCGGACGACTCGCGGGAGCTTGCTCCACACGTTGTCGATGGGCTGCATCCGCGTCTTCATGACGCCTTCCTGCAGCTCACCGGCGATCAGGTTCAGCCGGTGGGTGGTCCGCTGGAGCTCGATGTCCTCGCGGGTGGCGGCGCGCTGCAGCATCTGGTTGCGGGTGAGCACCAGCTCGCCGACCAGGTTCATCAGCGAGTCGAGGAGCGCGACGTCCACGCGGATCGTGCTGTCGGCGACGGTGCGGCGGTGCGGTTCGTCTGCCGCGGCATCGGCCGCGGCCGGGGCGACCGCCTCGACGACCTCGACAACCTCGACAGCCTCGACAACCTCGACAACCTCGACGACCGGCGCAGCAGCGGCCGCCGGAGCCGGCACGCTGCCGGTCTCGAGGACCTGGGTGATCCGGGCGACCAGCTCGGCGTAGTCGTCGTCGCCCTCGGCGCCGGTCTCCTCGATCTTGGCGAGGAGGTCCCGGACCGCGTCGACCATCTCGAGGAGCACGGTGGTCATCGCCGGGTCGAGCTTCATCTCGCCGTCGCGCAGCCGCGAGAGCAGGCTCTCCCCCACGTGGGTCACCGACTCCAAGGTGCCGAAGGCGAGGAACCCGCTGGTCCCCTTGATGGTGTGCAGCGTCCGGAAGACGCTGGAGAGCAGCTCCCGTGAGGCCGGGTCCCGCTCGAGCTCCACGAGGTCACGGTCGAGCTGGTCGAGGTTCTCGTGGCTCTCCACGAGGAACTCGCTGACGATCTCGTCCAAGTCGTCCAACGAACATGCCTTCCTTGTGACCGCGCGGTCCCCGCACGACGCGGTCCGCAGGACGAGCCCCGACAGGCACAGGCGCTCGCGGGGGCTCGTTCCTCTATTTCGGCACCGCGGCCCCGCACTTGAGGACTCTCCCGGGCGACGTCGAGGGAGCCACCTGCCCGCTCACGCGGTCGGCCCGCGATGATGGGCCGGTGACCCCACGCCGCCTCCTCCTGTACGTGGGGGTCGTCCTCCTCGCCTTCAACCTCCGTCCCGCCGCGTCCAGCGTCGGGCCGGTGCTCGAGGACCTCTCCTCCGCGCTCGCGATGGGTGAGGTCTCGACCTCGGTGCTGACCACGCTGCCGGTGGTGGCGTTCGGGATCTTCGGCGCGGCGGCCCCCTGGCTCGCCGCCGCCACCGGCATGCACCGGCTGACCTTCCTGGCGCTGCTCGCGGTGGTCGCCGGGCTGCTGTCGCGGGCGCTGACGGACTCCGTGACCGTCTTCCTCGTGATGTCGGTGCTGGCCCTGGCCGGGATGGCCACCGCGAACGTCCTGCTCCCCTCGCTGGTCAAGCTCCACTTCCCCGACAAGGTCGGCCCGGTCACCGCGGCGTACACCACGTCGCTGGCGGTCGGGCTCACGGCCGCCTCGATGCTGACCGTGCCGGTCGCCGACCTCGGCGGCTCCTGGCGCTGGGGGCTCGGCGCCTGGGCGGTGACCGCCCTGCTCGCCGCGGCGCCGTGGCTCTCGCTGGTCGTCCACGACCGCCCGGGGCCGGACCCCGAGGACACCGAGCGGCGGACCTCGCTGCGGCAGGTGGCGGGCACCCGGCTGGGGTGGGCGATGGCGCTGCTGTTCGGGATCCAGTCGGCGCACGCCTACACGATCTTCGGGTGGATGGCGACGATGTACCGCGACGCCGGCTTCTCGGCCGCGACGGCGGGGCTCCTGCTCGGCGTCGCCACCGGCATCACCATCCCCACCTCGCTGTGGCTCCCGGCGGCCGCGGCCCGGCAGCAGGACCAGACCCGGCTGATGCTCTGGCTGATCGCCTGCTTCCCGGTCGGCTACCTCGGGCTTGCGTTCGCGCCGGACGTGGTGCCCTGGCTGTGGGCCGCGCTGCTCGGCCTGGGGTGCGGCGTCTTCCCGGTGGTCCTGACCCTGATCGGGCTGCGCAGCCGCAGCCACGACGGTACGGCGGCCCTGTCGGCGTTCACCCAGGCGGCCGGGTACGTCATCGCGGCGTTCGGACCGTTCTGCATCGGACTGCTCCACGACGCGACCGGAGGGTGGACGTGGCCGCTCGTCGCGCTCGCGGTGAGCGCCCTGATGATGGCCGCGCTGGCACCCGGCGCGGGCCGACCGATGACGATCGAGGAGCAGCTCGAGGCACGGGGGTGACCGTCCCGGGTCAGCCGGTCGGCTGCTGACGGACCACGAGCACCGAGCACGCCGCGTAGCGCACGACCTGCTCGGCGACGGAGCCCAGCAGCATCTGGCGGAACCCGCCGCCCCCGCGGCTGCCGACCACGAGCAGGTCCGCGGTGTGCGAGGCATGGATCATCGCCTTTGCGCCGGCGCCGTGCACGACGTGCACCTCGGCCTGCGCGTCGGGCACCAGCGCGTCCACCCGCTTCCGGACGGCGGCGAGCGTGGCGTCCTGGAGCTCGAGCACGCTCGGCACGACGCCGCGCGGGACGTCGGTGGGCCACTCGGCGTTGACGATGGTCCAGGCGCGGAGCACGTGCAGCGGCAGTCCGCGCCGGGCGGCGTCCTCGGCCGCCGCCTTGATCGCGAGCGCAGCGCACGCCGAGCCGTCGTCACCGACGACCACGCCGCCCTCGGGGGTGAACTCGATGACCTCGCGCTTGTCCGTCATGACCCCATGATGGTGCACGACGTGGGAAGCGCCGACGATGACCCAGGTGGACGGCACCTCGACCGTGCCCCGAGACGGACCCTGCGGCCCGGCATCTGCGAGTGGTCCTGTGTCGACCACCGCCGGCTCTTCCTCCCAACTGCCCCCTTCGATACCGCGGCTCCTCCGGGGACAAACATCGCTACGTCGTAAGGCTTGCGGAACCGTGGAATGGTATGGACATGAGCAACCAGACGAACCTCCGCGGGCTGCGCTCCGGACTCACGTTGAACTACCCGCAGTCCCTCGGGGTGTTCGACGACTACGCCGAGGCGCAGAAGGTCGTCGACTTCCTCTCCGACCAGGAGTTCCCGGTCGAGAACTGCCTGATCGTGGGCACCGACCTGAAGCAGATGGAGCGGGTTACCGGACGGCTCACGATGTCCCGGGTCGCCGTGGGCGGCCTCGCCTCCGGTGCGTGGCTGGGGCTCTTCGTCGGGCTGATCTTCTCGCTGTTCGGCGAGGAGGACGTGCTGGCGATGATCCTCTCGACCGCGCTCTTCGGTGCGCTGTTCGGCGTCATCTGGGCGCTGGTCGGCTACGCCGCGACGCGGGGCCGCCGGGACTTCAGCTCGGTGAGCATGATCGTGGCGACGAAGTACGAGGTGCTCGTCGAGCACAAGCACGCGGCGCGGGGGCGCGAGCTGCTGGCCACGATGCCCGGCTACCGCAACCAGCAGCTGTCCTGAGCCCGGGTCACCCCTCGTCGGGGTCGTCGGGAACGACCACCGGACGGAGCCTGGACCAGACCACGAAGAGCGCGGCGCTCACCAGCAGCGCGATGCCGGTCCAGAGGTTGACGTTGAGCCCGTCGGACTTGGCCAGGTCCGCGTCGCTGGTGCCGAACAACCCCGTCAGCAGCAGGATCACGCCGTAGATCCCGAGCAGCGAGCCGATGAAGACCCGGATGTCGAAGGCTCCGGCCTCGTGCTTGCGCTCCGCCATCACTTCTCCTCACACCTCTCGTCGACCGGGCTCATGCGAACAGGACGTTCAGGCCGACCACCATCACCAGGGCGATGCCCGCGAGGATCGTCGGCTTCTGGTACCACGCCAGCTCCTGCTCGTCCGGGTCGTGGAAGTCCTTCCGCGGCGTCAGCGACCAGACCAGCCCGCGCAGCTCGGACTCCGGCTTCGGGGCGGTGACCACCGTGACCAGCACCGAGACCAGCACGTCGACGACGAACGCCGCGCCGGCCGCGACGAACGCACCGCCCTGGCCGCCGATCGCGATCGTGCCGGTGACGTCCTCGCTCAGCACCCAGACCGTGACCGCGGCCGCCGTACCCGCGACGAGGCCGGTCCACCCCGCCGTGGGGGTCATCCGCTTCCAGAACATCCCGAGGATGAACGTCGCGAACAGCGGCGCGTTGAAGAAGCCGAACAACGTCTGGAGGTAGTCCATGACGTTGGAGTACGACGCCGCGAACGTCGCCGTGCCGATCGCGATCACGGTGGCGGCGACCGTGGCCACCCGGCCGACGCCGGTGTAGTAGTCGTCCTCGCGCTCCTTGACGACGTAGGTCTGCCAGAGGTCGTAGGAGAAGACGGTGTTGAACGCGGAGATGTTCGCCGCCATGCCGGCCATGAACGACGCGAGCAGCCCGGCGATCGCGAGGCCGAGCATCCCGTTGGGGAGCAGGTCGCGCATCAGGTAGAGGATCGACTGGTTGTACTCGACCGAGCCCTGGCCGGTCTCCTTGAACTCCACGATCTCCTGCACCGAGATCGCCGCGATCATGCCCGGCACGATCACGATGAAGGGCACGAACATCTTGGGGAACGCGCCGATGATCGGCGACCGCTGCGCCGCCGACATCGAGCTGGACGCCATCGCGCGCTGCACCTCGACGAAGTTCGTCGTCCAGTAGCCGAAGGAGAGCACGAAGCCGAGGCCGAAGACGATGCCGATGACCGACAGCAGCTCGCTGTCGAAGCCGGCGAGCGCGGTGCCCGGCCACGACGAGAGCTGCTCCTCGCCGCCCGGCCCCTGGGCAACCTTGTCGGTGAAGCCGTCCCAGCCACCGACCTTGTGCAGCCCGACGAGGGTCAGCGGCAGCAGCGCGGCGACGATGATGAAGAACTGGAGGACCTCGTTGTAGATGGCCGCCGACAGCCCGCCGAGGGCGGTGTAGGTGAGCACCACCGCGGCGGCGACGATCAGCGAGACCCACAGCGGCCAGCCGAGGAGGATCTCGACGATCGAGGCCAGCAGGTAGAGGTTGATCCCGGCGATCAGCAGCTGGGCGACCGCGAAGCTGATCGCGTTGACGAGGTGCGCGGTCGGGCCGAACCGGCGGTTCATGAACTCGGGGACCGAGCGGACCTTGGAGCCGTAGTAGAACGGCATCATCACGATGCCGAGGAACAGCATCGCCGGGACCGCGCCGACCCAGAAGTAGTGGAACGTCGGGTAGCCGTAGTCGGCCCCGTTGGCGGACATCCCGGTGATCTCGACCGCGCCGAGGTTGGCGGAGATGAACGCCAACCCGGTCACCCACGCCGGGAGCGAGCGCCCGGAGAGGAAGAAGTCGATGCTGCTCGACACCGAGCGGCGGGCCATGATCCCGATGCCGAGGACGAAGGCGAAGTAGAACGCCACCAGCAGGTAGTCGATCCAGTTCGCGTCGAGCCGCAGCTGCGACTCGGCAGCCAGCACCATCCGCGCCTCCTCGTCACCGCAGCACCCGTGCCCCGGCCGTGGGGTCGGCCCACGGCCAACGAAGATGCTTCCCCCGTTGTCGGTTCTTCACGCCTCGGCGCCGGGCGCCCGGGTCGCGCGGCTCAGGCGAGCGGCACGACCCGTCCCGCCACGCACCACCGCACGTCCTCGGACTCCGCGGCCACGCGTGCGTTGAGCCGCCCCATGAGGTCGCGGAACCGGCGCACGGCCGCGCTCGGCGGGACGACCCCCTGGCCGACCTCGTTGGTGACCGCCACGACCCGGCGGGAGGTGCGGCGCCACGCCACCACCAGCTCGTCGAGGGCCGCGCCGACCGCGGCCTCCGCGCCATCGCTCCACGCGGCGTCGTCCCATGCGTCGTGCTCGTCCATCACGCGGGTGAGCCACAGCGTCAGGCAGTCGACGAGGAGCGGCCCGCCGTCGGTGCCCAGCAGCCCGGGGAGGTCGAGCGTCTCGAGGGTCTGCCAGTGGTCCGGACGCTCGGCGCGGTGGCGGTCGACCCGGGCCCGCCACTCGGGGTCGTCGTGGTCGACGTACGACGTGGCGACGTAGGTGACGTCGGGCTCGGCCGCGAGCAGCCGCTCAGCCTCCCGGGACTTGCCCGAGCGCGCCCCGCCGACGACGAGCGTGCGGCGCGCACCGGGGACGGGCGCGGGGGCGGCCCCGCCCGTGCTCAGCCGGGTGCCGTCCGGGACCGTCCGGGCGCCCCACGCCGCCAGCCGCCGGTCGAGCTCGCCGGTCGGCGGGTTGTGGTGGGAGAGGTGGACGGCCACGACGTCGGTCGCGTCGGTGACCGCGCCGACCGCCCGAAGCCGCCGCAGCTGCTCGGGGAAGCTCGCGAGGTCGAGGTGGTCGGTGCCGTGGTCGGTACGGTCGCCGAAGGTCTCCTCGAGGAACACCACGTCGAACGCCGCGCCGCGGACCGCCTCCACGGTGGCCTCGGGCAGCGGCCCGGTGTCGGTGGCGTAGAGCAGCCGGCCGGTCGGGGCGGTCACGTCGTAGAGGACGGTGGAGCCCGGGGTGCCGTGGTGGGCCGTGAGCACCCGCACGTCGTACGCCCCGACGGTCAGCCGCTCCCCCGGCCCGACCGCCCGGAAGACCACGTGGCTGCCGGGCGCGAGCCACATCCGGCACTGCTCGACCACCTCGGGCGGGCCGACGACCTCCAGCGGCTCCTCGGTCGTCCACGAGCGGTAGAGCAGGAACGACGGCGAGAAGTGGTCGGGGTGCTGGTGGGTGAGCAGCACGTGGCGGAGCCCGCGGAGGTCGGCGCCGGCGCGCTGGACGGCCGGTGGCGTCTCGGGACCGCAGTCGAGGAGCAGGCAGCCGTCGACGAGCAGGGCGGTCTGCCCCCGGTGGCGGCCGGCACCCCGCTCCGTGGAGCACGAGGCGCAGCCGCAGTACGGCGTCGGCCAGCCGTCGGCGGCGCCCGTCCCCGTCACCAGCACGTCCACCGGCGCAGCATAGGCTCGGCTCGCCCACCGACGAGGAGGTCCCATGGCGTCGCCGGCCACCAACCCCGCACCGCTCGACCCGCCGGACCCTGCCGTCGCCGCCGCGGCTGCCGAGCGGCTCGCCTCGCTCGCCGTCCCCGCCGGGGCGCTGGGCCGCCTCGGCGACCTCGCCGTGCAGCTCGCCGCTGCGCAGGGCGAGGTGCCGCCGCGGCCGCTCGACGACGTGCGGCTGGTGATCTTCGCCGGGGACCACGGGGTCGCCGCGCACGGCGTCTCTGCCTACCCCTCCGCGATCACGGCGGCGATGGTCCGCACCTTCGTCGCCGGCCGAGCCGGCGTCTCGGCGCTCGCCGCCACGCACGGCGTGCGCGTGCGGGTGCTCGATCTCGGGGTCGACGACGACCTCGCCGACGTGCCGGAGGCGGTGCGGGCCCACAAGGTACGCCGGGGCAGCGGGGCGATCCACGTCGAGGACGCCCTGACCCGTGACGAGGCCGAGCGGGCCTTCCGGGTGGGCCTCGAGACCGCGCACGCGGAGGTGGCCGACGGGGCGCAGCTGCTGCTCTCGGGCGACATGGGGATCGGCAACACGACGCCGGCGGCCGCGCTGGTCGCCTCGCTGCTCGGCCTCCCGGCCGCCGAGGTCACCGGCCGCGGCACCGGCATCGACGACGCGACCTGGGCCCACAAGGTCGACCTCGTGACCCGGGCGCTGCACCGGGTGGGGGCGCGCGTGGACGACGACCCCTTCGAGGCGCTCGTCGCCCTCGGCAGCGCGGACCTCGCGGCGACGACCGGCTACGTCGTGGGGGCGGCCGAGCGGCGGAGGCCCGTGCTCCTCGACGGGCTGATGTCGGTGGCCTGCGCGCTCGTCGCCGACCGGGTCCGCCCCGGTGCCGCAGCCTGGTTCGTCGCCGGCCACCGCTCCCCCGAGCCCGCCCAGGCGCTGGCACTGGAGAAGCTCGGGCTCGTCCCCCTGCTCGACCTGGGGCTGCGGCTCGGCGAGGGCAGCGGCGCGGTGGCGGCCGTCCCGCTGCTGCGCGGCGCGGTCGCGCTGCTCCGCGACGTCGCGCTCCTCGCCGACCTCGGGTGAGGGTGCGGGACGGCTGGCGGCTCTCCGTCGGCACCCTGACCGCCCTCCCCGTCGCGCCGCCGGCGGAGGTGACGAGGGGCACCGCGCGGCTGGCGGTGCTGCTCGCGCCGGTGGCGGTCGCCCCCCTGGCACTGCTCGTGGTGGCCGCCGGGCTGCTGGTCCGGGAGACCGCCGTGCCGGTGCTGCCGGCGGCGGTGCTCGCGGTCGGCGTGCTCGCGCTCGGGACCCGCGCGCTGCACTGGGACGGGCTCTCGGACGTGGCGGACGGGCTCACCGCCTCCTACGACCGGGAGCGGTCGCTGGCGGTGATGAAGTCCGGCACCTCGGGGCCGGCCGGCACCGTGGCGGTGCTCGTCGTGGTGCTCCTGCAGGTCACCGCCCTGGCAACGCTCCTCGGCGAGCTGCGCGGCGCCGTGCTGGCGGCCGCGCTGGTCTGCCTCTCCCGCGGGGCGCTCGCCGTGGTGTGCAGCTCGGGCGTGCCGC
The DNA here is from genome assembly GCF_008087345.1 of Nocardioides caldifontis. GTDB lineage: Bacteria > Actinomycetota > Actinomycetes > Propionibacteriales > Nocardioidaceae > Marmoricola_A > Marmoricola_A caldifontis. The sequence continues at coordinate 11,279 of NZ_VHIB01000008.1, forward strand.
CGGCACGCACCGACGGGCTGGGCGTGGGGTTCACCGGGTCGGTGCCGGTGGCGGCCACGGCGGTGCTGTGGCTGGGGCTCGCCGCGGTCGCCTCCGCGGTCGGCGCGTGGGCCGGGCTGCCGTGGTGGCGCGGGGCCCTCGCGGCCGCGGTGACGCTCCTCGCCCTGCTGTGGCTGGTGCGCCGGACGACCGCCCGGTTCGGTGGGGTCACCGGCGACGTGATGGGGGCCGCCGTCGAGGTCGCACTCGCCACCGCGCTGCTGGTCTGCGCCGGCTGACCTCCACCGTCGTCAGGCTCCCGGGCGGGACGGGCACCGACCAGTCGACTGCCCGTGGCGCACGAGGTGGAGCAGCACGATCGTCACGGCCGCTCCCCCGCACGCCTTCGGGCGGTCACCAGCAGCAGGAAGGCGGCGGCCTCCGCCGCCGCGAACGCGCCCGCCACGGCGGTGTCGTCACGCTCGGTGACCAGGAGCACCACCGCGGCAGCGGCCAGGCCGGCGCCCCAGGCCCGGGCCAGTGCCCGGGTGGAGCCGCCCGCCATGACCAGCGCGGTGGCGGCCAGCCCGCCGAGCGCGAGCACGCTCCCGGCCGCGACCCAGCCGCAGACCGCCGCCGGCGCCACGACGTCGGCTCCGAAGACCAGCTCCACCAGCGGCGGGCCGAGCCACCCGCCGAGCGGGAGCGCGACCGCGGCGAGCGCGAGGGTCGCACCGCCGAGCAGCCACCGCTCCCGGGTCAGCGCCCCGGCGTCCCCGGCGACGGACTGCCGGGTGAACCGGGCGGTCAGCTGCGGCACCGCGCCCACCGCCACCGTGTACGGCGCCCGGAACAGCGCGAGGGCCGCGAAGAGCCCGGTCACCTCCCGGGGCGCCGCGCCGGAGAGCGCCAGGACGACCGGCCCCCCGGTCAGGACCAGCTGCGAGAGGAGCTGCCCCGACGCCGCCCCGCCCAGGAACGACCACCACCGGACGCCGGTGGGGCCACCGCCCCGCGACCGGAGGTGCAGCGTCGACGGCCACAGCACCCCGACGCCCTGCGCGGCGACCAGGACCACCCCGAACAGCAGCGGCGAGTCGACGCCGGTCACCAGCAGCACCCCGGCCGCGACCACCCGCACGCCGTTCTCCGCGACGAGCGCCAGCCCGGCGGCACCCCAGCGACGGCGACCGGCGAGGACCCCGCGCACCAGTCCGACGTACGCCGAGCCGAGCACGAGCACCCCGAGGAGCACCGGGAACCCGACGCCACCGACCCCGAACAGCGGGTCACGGCCGAGCAGCGCCACCAGCGTGCAGAGCACCGAGACCCCGAGCACCGTCGAGCCCAGCCCCGGCAGCGCCGCCCGTACGTCGTGCTCGTCGCCGCCGGCCGCGGTGACCGTGCGGACCACCCAGTGCTGGACCGGGAAGGCGAGCGCCGCACCGGCGAAGGACCACAGCGTCCAGAGGACGGAGACGGGGGCCGCGTCGTCGGCGCCGAGCGCCCGGGTGACCACCGCGAAGAAGACGTAGGCGAGGACGCCGCTCGCGAGCGACCCCAGAGGGAGCGCGAAGGAGCGGTCCCGGCGCAGCCCCATGGACGGGCACGATAGCCCCGCCGAGGCCCGGAACGGGACCAGGGACCCGGTCCGGGCTATGGTGCCGCGGTGCGTGCAGCGGTGGTGGGGCTCGGCTACTGGGGCCCGAACCTGGTCAGGAACATCGCGGGGTCTCCCGCCACCGAGCTGGTCGCGCTCTGCGACCAGGACGAGGGGCGGCTCGCCTCGGTGGGGGCGAGCTACCCGTCGGCCCGGACGACGACCGACAGCGCCGCGGTGCTGGCGGCCGACGACGTCGACGCGGTCTGCATCGCCACCCCGGTCTCGACCCACCACGACCTGGTCCGGGCGGCGCTCGAGAGCGGCAAGCACGTGCTCGTGGAGAAGCCGTTCGTGACCTCGGTCGAGGAGGCGGAGCAGCTGGTGGCGCTCGCCCGTGACCGCGGGCTGGTGCTGATGCTCGACCACGTCTTCCTCTACAGCCCGGCGGTCCGCCGGCTGGCGACGGCCGTGCAGGACGGCGAGCTCGGCGACCTGCAGTACATCGACTCCGTCCGCATCAACCTCGGGCTGGTGCAGCACGACGTCAACGTGCTCTGGGACCTGGCCGCCCACGACCTCTCGATCATCGACCACCTCGTCGGCCGGCTCCCCCGCAGCGTGTCGGCGTTCGGCGAGGCGCACCAGGGCCACGACCTGGTCGACGTCGCCTACCTCCACCTCGACTACGGCGACGGGCTGATCGCCTCGGTGCACGTCAACTGGCTCTCCCCGGTGAAGATCCGGCACTTCCTCGTCGGCGGCAGCCGGCGCAGCGCGCTCTACGACGAGCTCGACCCGTCCGAGCGGCTGAAGATCTACGACCGCGGCGTCGACTCGACCCCCGACCCGGAGAGCCGCCGGCGCATCCTGGTCAGCTACCGCTCCGGTGACGTCGTGGCTCCGGCCCTCGAGCCGGTCGAGCCGCTGCGCGCGATGGTCGAGCACTTCGCCGACTCCGTCGCGCGGGGCGCCGCCCCGCTGTCCGACGGCGAGCAGGGGCTCCGGGTGGTCCGGATCCTCGCGGCCGCCGACCGGTCCCTCGCCGCCGGAGGGGCCGCCGTGACCCTCGACGCCGGAGGTGGCGCATGACCGACCTGAACCGCATCGCCCCCGACGTCGTCCTCGGCGACAACGTCTCGGTCGTCGCGTTCGTGAACCTCTACGGCTGCACGGTCGGCGACGACACCAGGATCGGCCCGTTCGTCGAGATCCAGTCCGGGGTGACGGTCGGCGCGCGGTGCAAGATCTCCAGCCACACCTTCATCTGCGAGGGCGTGACGATCGAGGACGAGGTCTTCGTCGGCCACCACGTCTGCTTCACCAACGACCGCGACCCCCGGTCCACCAACCCCGACGGCTCCCTGCAGACCGCCGACGACTGGGAGCTGCTCACCACCGTGGTCCGGCGCGGCGCGAGCATCGGCTCCGGGGCGGTGATCCTGCCCGGTGTGGAGATCGGCGAGGGCGCGCTCGTCGGCGCGGGTGCCGTCGTCACCCGCGACGTCCCGGCGGGTACGGTCGTAGCCGGTGTGCCCGGGCGACCCCTGCGCCCCCGAGCTTGAGGAGACCCCCCGCGTGAAGGTGCCCTTCGTGGACCTGACGAGCCAGCTGGCATCGATCCGCCCCGAGGTCGACCGGGCCGTCGCGGAGGTGCTCGACCGCGGCGCCTTCGTGCTCGGCCCGGGCGTCGCCGAGTTCGAGGAGCAGTTCGCCCCCGCGACCGGGCGGCGCCACGCGATCGGCGTCAACTCGGGCACCTCCGCGCTCCACCTCGCGCTCCTGGCGGCAGGGGTCGGGCCCGGCGACGAGGTCGTCACCACCCCGCACACCTGGATCTCGACCACCTGGGCGATCAGCTACGTCGGCGCGACCCCGGTCTTCGCCGACGTCGACCCGGTGACCGGCAACCTCGATCCGGCCGCGGTCGAGGCCGTGCTCACCGACCGCACCCGGGCGATCCTCCCGGTCGACCTCTACGGCCACCCCGCTCCCCTGGTGGAGCTCGAGCGGCTCGCCGCCGACCGTGGAGTCGCGCTCGTCGAGGACGCCGCCCAGTCGCACCTCGCCACCCTCGACGGGAGGCCCGCGGGGAGCTTCGGCACCCTCGGCTGCTTCTCGTTCTACCCCGGCAAGAACCTCGGTGCGGTCGGCGAGGGCGGCGCGGTGGTGACCGACGACGACGAGCTCGCCGCGCGCGTCCGGCGGCTCCGCGACCACGCACAGGACGGCCGCCACCACCACGTCGAGGTCGGCTACAACTACCGGATGGAGGGGCTGCAGGGGGCGGTGCTCACCGTGAAGCTCCGCCACCTCCAGGAGTGGACCGACGAGCGCCGCCGGGCCGCCGCCCGCTACGCGGAGCTGCTCGCCGACGTCGAGCAGGTGACCCTCCCCGGCGTCGCCGAGGGCGTCGCGCCCGCCTGGCACCTCTACCCGGTCCGGGTCGCCGACCGCGACACGGTCGCCCAGAAGCTCGCCGAGGCGGGCATCGCCACGGGCGTGCACTACCCGACCCCGGTGCACCTGCAACCGGCCTACGAGCACCTGGGCCACGGCCCCGGGAGCTTTCCGAACGCCGAGCAGTACGCCGCCACCTGCCTGTCCCTGCCGATGTTCCCCGAGCTCACCGCCGAGCAGCAGGAGCACGTCGCCACCCAGCTGCGCTCCGCCGTAGGAGGCTGACATGACCCGCGTCCCTCTCGTGATCGGCGGCGCCGGCTTCATCGGCTCGGCCCTGGTCCGCGAGCTCGCCGAGCAGGGCCCGGTGCGGGTCCTCGACGACCTCTCCACCGGCAAGCGGGAGAACCTCGAGGGCGTGCCGGGCGTCGACCTCGTCGTCGGCTCGATCCTCGACGAGCAGCTCCTCGAGGCGACCGTCTCCGGCGTCGGCACCGTGTACCACCTCGCCTGCCTCGGGGTCCGGCACTCCATCCCGCACCCGGTGGCCAACCACCAGGTCAACGCCCTGGGCACGCTCGCGGTGCTCGAGGCGGCCCGACGCCAGCGGCTCGACCGCGTCGTCTACTGCAGCACCAGCGAGGTCTACGGCACCGCCGAGCGGGTCCCGATGGACGAGGGGCACCCCACCTGGCCGCACACCGTGTACGGCGGGTCGAAGCTCGCCGGGGAGGCCTACACCCGGGCCTACCACGTCACCTACGGCATGCCCACGGTGGTGCTCCGCCCGTTCAACGCGTTCGGTCCGCGCTCCCACCACGAAGGGGACAGCGGCGAGGTCATCCCGAAGTTCGTCGTACGCGCGAAGAACGGGTTGTCGCCCGTGGTCTTCGGCGACGGCACCCAGACCCGCGACTTCACCTACGTCGAGGACACCGCCCGCGCGATCGTGGCGGCCGGCACCAGCGAGCGGGCCGTCGGCGAGACGGTCAACGTCGGCAGCGGCCACGAGATCACCGTCCTCGAGCTGGCGAGGGTGGTCGCCGAGGTCGTCGGCCGCAGCGACCTGCAGCCGGAGTTCCACCCTCCGCGCCCCGGGGACGTGCTCCGGCTCTTCGCCGACTCCTCCAAGGCCGCCGACGTCCTCGGCTGGAAGCCGCAGGTCTCGCTCGCCGAGGGGCTGGGCCGGCTGGTGGCCTGGCACGACGAGCAGGGCACCGACTGGGCGAAAGCGCTGAGCGAGGACGTGACCCACAACTGGGAGACCCCCGCATGAGCGTGCGCATCCCGGTGGCCCGCCCCGAGATGGGCGAGCCGGAGTGGCAGGCGATCCGCGAGGTCGTCGAGTCCGGGTGGGTCACCCAGGGCCCGCGCGTCGAGGCGTTCGAGAAGGCGATGGCCGAGTACTGCGGCGCCGAGCACGGCGTCGCGGTCTCCTCCTGCACGACCGCGCTGCACCTCGCCCTCGTGGTGGCCGGGGTCGGCCCCGGCGACGAGGTGGTCGTGCCGTCGATGTCGTTCATCGCCACCGCCAACGCGGTCGCCCACACCGGCGCCACCCCGGTCTTCGCCGAGGTCGAGCCGGACACGTTCAACCTCGACCTCGCCGACGTCGAGCGCCGGATCACCGAGCGGACCCGGGCTGTCCTGCTCGTGCACCAGCTCGGGCTCCCCGCGGACATCGACGGGACCCACCGGCTGGCCGAGCGGCACGGGCTCGCGGTCGTCGAGGACGCCGCGTGCGCCGTCGGCAGCTCCTACGCCGGCGGCCGGATCGGCTCGCACTCCGAGCTCGTCTGCTTCTCCTTCCACCCCCGCAAGCTGCTCACCACCGGTGACGGGGGCATGGTGCTGACCTCCAGCGCCGAGCACGCCGAGCGGCTGCGCCGGCTGCGGCAGCACGGGATGAGCGTCAACGACCGGGTCCGCAGCTCCTCGACGTCGGTGATCCGCGAGTCCTACCTGGAGGTCGCCTGGAACTACCGGCTCACCGACCTCCAGGCGGCGATGGGCATCGAGCAGCTCAAGCGGCTGCCGGCGATGCTCGAGCGCCGGGCGGCCCTGGCGGCCCGTTACGACGCGGCGCTCGCCGACCACCCGCTGATCGACACCCCGCCGGTGCCGGAGGGCGTTACCTGGAACGTGCAGACCTACACCGCCCGGCTGCGGGGCGCCGACGCCGCCGCCCGGGACGCGGTGATGCAGCACATGCTCGACGCCGGGATCGCCACGCGCGCCGGAGTCATGACCGCCCACCGCGAACCGGCGTACGCCGATCGTGGCTGCTCGCTCCCCGTCAGCGAGCGGGCCAGCGACGGCTCGCTGGTGCTCCCGCTCTTCCCGGCGATGACCGACGACCAGGTCGACGAGTGCGCCCGGGCGCTCGTCGAGGCGGTCGCGGCGACCGGGCTGGGCTGACCCGTGGCCGCACGACGGCTCCCCGACTTCGTCATCGGCGGCGCCCCCCGCAGCGGGACGACCCTCCTGGCGAGCCTCCTCGACCGCCATCCGCGGCTGTGGCTGGCCAAGCCGCTGCGCCCGGAGCCGAAGTTCTTCCTGGTCGACGAGCTCTACGCCGAGGGGCTGGACCGCTACGCCCGGTGGTTCGACGACGCGCCCCCCGACGCGGTCGTCGGGGAGAAGAGCACCAACTACCTCGAGAGCCCGGTCGCCGCCGAGCGGCTCGCCCGCGCCCTCCCGGAGGCGCGGCTGGTGTTCGTGCTCCGCGAGCCCGCCGCGCGGACGGTCTCGAACTACCGGTGGTCGGTGATGAACGGCATGGAGGACGAAGAGTTCGAGCGCGCGCTCGAGCTCGAGGAGGAGCGGGAGGCCACGGTGCCGACCGACCTGCGCTACGCCCGGCCGCACGCCTACGCCTCGCGGAGCCGCTACGCGACCCTGCTCCGCCCGTGGCTCGACCGGTTCCCGCGCGACCACGTCCTCGTGCTGCGGTTCGAGGAGCTCGTCGGCGACCCGGGCGCCGCCACCGCGCGCGTCCATCGGTTCCTGGGCGTCGAGCCGCGCCCTGCGCTCGTCGACGACGTCGACCTCGACCCCGCCACGGTGAACCCGTCCTCGGGGCCGTGGACCCCCGACCCGGCGACCCTGCGCCGCCTGCGCCGGCAGTTCGCCGAGGAGAACGAGGTCCTGGCCGCGATGCTCGGGCCCGAGTTCGAGCCCTGGCCCGAGGAGGAGCCACCCCGATGAACAACGTGCCCCCCAAGGTGCTGGTCGTGACACCGGTGTTCAACGAGGAGGAGAACCTACCCGACTACGCCGAGACGGTCGGCCGCGTCCTCCTCGACGCGCCGGGGCTCGACGTCCGGGTGCTCCTCGTCGACGACGGCTCCAGCGATTCCAGCTGGCAGGTCATCGAGCAGCTCGCCGCACAGGACGACCGCATCCGGGGGCTCCGCCTCTCCCGCAACTTCGGGTCGCACGTCGCCCTCAGCGCCGGCTTCGCGCACGCCGACCCCGACTGCGACGCGGTGGCCACCCTCGCCTGCGACCTCCAGGACCCGCCGGAGGTGGTGCTCGAGTTCGTCGAGCGGTGGCGCGACGGCGCCGACATCGTCTGGGGCGAGCGGCGCACCCGCCAGGACTCCGCGTGGAAGGTCTGGACGAGCCGCGTCTTCAACCGCGCCCTGGAGCGCCACGCGATGCCGCGCGGCAGCCTCTTCACCACCGGCAGCTTCCTGCTGGTCGACCGCGCCGTCCTGGAGTGCTTCAACCAGTTCCGGGAGCACAACCGCATCACCTTCGCACTGGTCGCCTGGACCGGCTTCGACCAGGTGCGCGTCCCCTACGACCGGGCGGCGCGCACCAAGGGCGCCTCCGGCTGGACCTTCGCGAAGATGATGAAGGCGATGTACGACGCATTCATCGGGCTCTCCACCCTCCCGCTGCGGGTGATGAAGGTGGCGGCCGTCGGTGCGTTCCTGGTCTCGCTGCTGCTTGCCCTCTACGTGCTCGGGGTGGTGTCGCTCCAGGGCTCGCAGGTCCCCGGCTGGGCGAGCCAGGTCATCCTCGTCTCGGTCTTCTTCGGCGTGCAGTTCTCGCTGATGGCGATCGTCGGGGAGTACCTCCACCGGATCTACATCGAGTCGATGCGCCGCCCGCTCTACTTCGTCAGCCGGGACACCTCCGCGCCACCACACCCCCGTCGGGGCTGATCGGCTCAGCCGCCGGAGAGCTCGTAGACCGTGGCGTTGGCGGAGCGGAACCTCTCGACGGCGTGGTCGCCGATCGCCTCGTCGTACGGCGCGGTGTGGTCGACGAAGACCCAGCGGACGCCGCGCTCGTACAGCTCCTCGGCGGCCTGCCGGGTCGGGTCGGTGTAGAAGCCGTCGTTGAGCTCGAGCAGCTCCGGGTCCCAGAACGGCACCGTCCGCGGGTTCTCGTCGGGCGACTCCACCGAGGTGTTGGCGCGCATCGTGTAGGCCCACCCCTCGAGTAGCACCGACCGCTCGGTGTAGGCCGCGACGAAGAAGCGCCGGGCGTCGCAGGTCGCCTGGCGCCGCGGCGAACGGCAGTGCCGGTTCGACATCACGAGCTCGTCGGGGTCGGAGTGGTCGCGGACGTACCTCGCCGCCTCGACCTGGTCGGAGGCGAAGGCGCTGGGGGTGCGGGCGGTGGCCTCCGACGGCGTGCTCCGGCCGTAGGGGTCCACCGAGAGCGCTCCGGCCGCGCAGGCCGTCGCCGCGACCGCGGCAGCCAGGGCGGCCCCGCGGCCCCGGAGGAGGACGGCGGCCACGAGCCCCACGACCGCCAGGAACACCAGGAGCTGGACCCACGAACCGGTGAGGGAGCCGGCGGCACCGTCGCCGCCGGCGAGCCGCACGGCGAGGGCGACGGCCGCCCCGAGCACGGCGGCGCCGGCGAGGAGCCGCCACCCGGCCCGCTGCCACAGCCGGGCGAGCCCCCAGCCTGCTCCGACCGCGACCGCGACCTCGGCCGTCATCACGAAGTAGAGCTGGCTCAACCCGTAGTGGCGGAAGGCGACGAAGGCGCCGTACGCCGCCACCGCCGTGCCCAGCAGGAGCCACGGCCCCGGGTCGGTGCGGGTGGCCCGGTCGCCCAGGAGCGCGAACAGCGCGACGACCGGGACCACGGCCACCAGCAGGCTGAGCGCCGTGATCGCCAGCCCCGTGCCGAGGGTGAGGTCGTCGCCGAGGCCGAACCGCGTGGCGTTCACCCGGGCGAGCGACGTGAAGGGGGTCAGCACCATGCCGCCCTCGCCCCCGCCGAAGACCAGCCGCATCAGCACCAGCAGGACGGCGCCGGTGAGCACGGTGTCGAGGGCGACGGTGCGCAGCCGGCTCCGGTCGACCACGGCGACCACCACCGTGGCGACCAGGCAGCCCGCGAGCAGCACCGGGAGGACGGTGCCCTTCGCGCCGCCGCCGACGACGAGCAGCAGCAGGAGGACGAACAGCGACCCGCGGGGGGCCTCGCCGCGCCACCGCAGGACCAGCAGCGCCAGCAGGGCGGCGAGGACCAGCGAGCCGAAGCTCTGCGTCGGCGAGTGGAGGGCGAAGGGCGTCCACGCCTCCGGGAAGGCGCCGAGGTCGAGGGAGTGGGCGACGAAGGCGAACCCGGCCGCCAGCGGGCCGGCGACCGCGAGCCCCGACAGCCGCACGGCGACCACGGCGACGACCAGCGGCAGGGCCACGGTGAGAAGCACCGGCGCGAAGCGGAGCAGGACCTGGTCGAGCGAGGCTCCCGAGACGGTGCCCAGCTGCGCCATCCAGGCGTGGGCGAACCAGTGGTACTCCAGCGGCTCCCCCGCCACCTGCGGGTAGTGCGGCGGCCACCGGTGCGTGACCTCCCCCACGAGCGCCAGGTGGTAGGGCTGGTCCACGTAGCTCGCCCCCCACCCGTCCCAGGACACCGAGGTCGAGCGGAGCACCGGCACCGAGACCCAGACCGCGGCGACCGCGGGCACCACGGCGAGCGTGCCCCACCAGGCCGGCAACGGCGCCCAGCGGGCCGCGCGGACCCGCGCCCGGGTCCCCGGGACGGCGAGCAGCGCGCCGGCGACGAGCAGGGGCGCCGCGGCGGCCGCGGCCGCGAGGCCGGTGACCAGGGCCAGCAGCTGCGCGGGCACGGCGAGCGCCGCGCCGCAGCAGAGCCCCAGGGCGAGGTCCTCGACGAGCCACCCGTCCCGCGGGCGGACCGCCCGCCACACCAGGACCCCCGGGAGCACCTGCGTTCCGAGCAAGGTCAGGAAGGCGAGCAGCAGGTCGCCCGCGGCACCGTCGTCCGCGATCGCCAGGACCAGCAGGACACCGACGGCGAGCAGCGTCGGCAGAAGGGTGGGGAGCTCGCGCACGACGCTCGTCCCCCGAGTCTCGCGAGCCACGCGGTCATCATGCCGCACTCATCTCTCCTCGGTGGAGCTGAGGGGACTCGAACCCCTGACCCCCTCCATGCCATGGAGGTGCGCTACCAGCTGCGCCACAGCCCCGCCGCCCTGAGCAGGACCGGCCGGAGCCGTTCCCTCTCGAGCAACCTGGGTGATCCTAGCCAATGCCCTCACGGGTTGCGAAATCGCCCACCCCGTAGTCGAGCAGCTTGGGGGCCCGTCCCTCCGGGAGGACCACCGTCGTCCACTGGCAGTTGCCCAGCACCGCGAGGGTGCGGGCCGCCGCCTGGTCCCACCCGAGCAGCCCGACGAGCGCCAGCTTGATCGCCGCCCCGTGGGACACCGCGACCCCCGTCTCCCCCGGCTCGAGCACCGCCGCGAGCTCCCGCACCGCAGGGACGACGCGGCCCGCCACGTCCTCGTCGGACTCCGCCCCGGGCACGCCGCGCAGCTGCTCGCCGAGCCCGACGCCGTCGGCGGTCCACGGGAACCGCTCGACGGCCTCGTCCCAGGTCAGCCCCTGCCGCTCCCCCACCGAGAACTCCCGCAGCCGGGGGTCCTCCTCGACGTGCAGGCCGGAGGCGGCGGCCACCGCGTCGGCGGTCTGCCGGGCCCGGGGCAGGTCGGAGGACCAGAGCCGCGCGGGGCGCAGCGCGGCGACGAGCGGCGCGACGGCGCGCGCCTGGGCCTCGCCGACCTCGTCGAGCGGGACGTCGGCGTGGCCCTGGGCACGCCGGACGTGGTTCCAGTGGGTCCGGCCGTGGCGCAGCAGCACCAGCCGCCGCGCCGGGCGGTCGTGGGGGTGGGTGGTCACGCGCCCGGGGTGCCGTCCCGGCCGCTGGTCACCGTCTCGGGCAGCTCGATCAGCGGGCAGTCGCGCCAGAGCCGCTCGAGGGCGTAGAAGGCGCGCTCCTCCTCGTGCTGGACGTGCACGACGATCTCGACGTAGTCGAGGAGCACCCAGCGGCCGTCACGCTCGCCCTCCCGGCGTACAGGCTTGGCGCCGCAGGCGCGCAGCCGGTCCTCGACCTCGTCGACGATCGCCCGCACCTGGCGGTCGTTCGAGGCCGAGCAGAGGAGGAACGCGTCGGTGATCACCAGCTGCTCGCTGACGTCGAAGGCGATGATGTTCTCGGCGAGCTTGTCGGACGCCGCCTCGGCGGCGGCGCGGACGAGCTCGAGCGCGCGGTCGGTTGCAGTCACGGGGTGCTCTCGGTGATCGGTTCGTCGGACTCGTGGACGGTGGGCGGCTCGGGACGGTAGAGCCGGTGCTTGCTGATGTACTGGACCACCCCGTCCGGGACGAGGTACCACACCGGCTCCCCCCGCTTGGTGCGCTCACGGCACTCGGTGGAGGAGATCGCCAGCGCCGGTATCTCGACGATAGCCACCCGGTCCGAGGGCATCCCCTCGAGGACCGAGGTGTCGGTGTCGTAGCCGGGCCGGGTGCAGCCGACGAAGTTCGCCAGCTCGAACATCTCCTGGGCCGAGCGCCACTGCAGGATGTTCGCCAGCGCGTCTGCGCCGGTGATGAAGTAGAGCTCGGAGTCCGGGTGCTGCCGGGCGAGGTCCTGCAGCGTGTCGATGGTGTACGTCGGACCCGGCCGGTCGATGTCGACGCGGGACACGGTGAACCGGGGGTTGGAGGCGGTCGCGATGACCGTCATCAGGTAGCGGTGCTCCGCCGGGGCGACCTCACGGTCGGACTTCTGGTAGGGCTGGCCGGTCGGCACGAACACGACCTCGTCGAGGTCGTACCACGCCTGGACCTCGCTCGCGGCGACGAGGTGGCCGTGGTGGATCGGGTCGAAGGTGCCGCCCATGATCCCCAGCCGCCGCGGGCGCGGGGACTCCGCCGGGCCGGTCACGGGCGCCGAGCCGAGGGCTCGCCCGTCAGGAGTGCTCGCGGCCGCCACCGAAGAAGATCAGGACGGCGAGCAGGAAGAGGAGCACGACGAGCGTGCCGCCCCCGATGAGGTAGGGCGTGCTGCCCGCCGACTCGTGGTGCTCCCCCGCCTCGGAGGCCAGGACGACCAGCGTGTGCGCGACTGACGACATGGGCGTCACCTTATCGCGCCCGGCTGCTCCGGCTGCGCAGGCACCGGGAGTCCGAGCCGCCCCAGCCGGACCAGCCCGGCACACTTGAGGACGAGCAGCGCGGTCGCGATCACCACGCCCACCTCGACCCACCCGGTGACCAGGAGCAGCACCGCGAAGAGCGAGGAGTTGACGGCCTTCCCCGGCTTCGACCAGTTCCACAGCCACAGCGGGCGGTCGACGACGAAGAAGTAGTTCGGGCTCCGGATCGGCCACGCCAGGAAGGCCAGCGACAGGAAGCAGTCGACGACCATGAACTCGGCGAGGTAGATGAGGATCGCCGGCGTGTAGTCCGGCTCCAGCCACATCAGCCCGATGTAGAACGCCGCCGCGCAGAACCGGTCGCAGAGGATGTCGAGGGCGGCGCCGATCCGGGTCTCGCAGCCGCGGACCCGGGCGACGAACCCGTCGAGCATGTCGCCGACCCAGTAGACGACGAGCGCCGCCACCAGCCAGGAGAGCTCCTGCTCGTGGGCCGCCCAGCCGGCCAGCGCCACCGCCACGACGGTCCGGACCCCGGTGACGACCGTGGCCGAGGTGGCCACCCGCTCCGCCTCGACGTCGGTCCAGACGTCGAGCGTGCGGGGGTCAGCGAGTGTGTCCATGCCCGGTCACGACGTACTTGGTGGAGGTGAGCTCGGGGAGCCCCATCGGACCGCGCGCGTGGAGCTTCTGCGTCGAGATGCCGATCTCGGCGCCGAACCCGAACTCCCCGCCGTCGGTGAACCGGGTGCTGGCGTTGACCATCACCGCCGCGGAGTCCACCGCCGCGGTGAACCGCTGGGCAGCGCTCTGGGAGTCGGTGACGATCGCCTCGGTGTGGCCCGACGAGTAGCGGCGGATGTGCGCGACGGCCGCCTCCAGGGACGGTACGACGGCCGCGGAGATGTCGAGGGAGAGGTACTCCGCCTCGTGGTCCTCCTCGGTCGCGGCCACCACGCCGTCGTGCTCCTGGAAGGCGGCGTCGCCGTGGATCGTCACGCCGGCGTCCTGGAGCGCGCGGACGATCCGCGGGAGGAACTCGCCGGCGACCGCCTCGTGGACCAGCAGCGACTCGGCGGCGTTGCAGACCGAGGTGCGGTGGGTCTTGGAGTTGAGGACGATCCGCTCGGCCATGTCGAGGTCGGCGGCCTCGTCGACGTACACGTGGCAGTTGCCGGTGCCGGTCTCGATGACCGGCACCGTCGACTCGAGGACCACCGAGCGGATCAGCCCGGCGCCGCCCCGAGGCACCAGCACGTCCACGAGGCCGCGGGCCCGCATGAGGACCTTCGCGGCGTCGTGGCCCTCGCCGGGCACCAGCTGGACGACGTCGGCGGGCAGCCCCCCGCTCTCGACCGCCGCGCGCAGGACCTCGACGATCGCGGTGTTCGAGTGCAGTGCGCTCGAGGAGCCGCGCAGCAGGGCGGCGTTGCCGGACTTCAGACAGAGCCCGGCGGCGTCGGCGGTCACGTTCGGGCGGGCCTCGTAGATGATCCCGACCACCCCGAACGGCACCCGCACCTGCCGGAGCTGGAGCCCGTTGGCGAGCGCGGAGCCGCGGACGACCTCACCGACGGGGTCGGGCAGCCCGGCGACCTGGCGGAGCCCGTCGGCCATCCCCCGCACCCGCTGCTCGTCGAGCCGCAGCCGGTCGATGATCGACTCGGGCGTGCCGCCGGCGCGGGCGGCCGCCACGTCCTGCTCGTTGGCCGCGAGGAGCTGCGGGACCGCGGCGACCAGCGCGTCGGCCATGGCGTGCAGCGCGGCGTCCTTGCGGTCACGGGTGGCCACCGCCAGCTCGTGCGCGGCCTCGCGGGCACGCACCGCGACAGCGGTGACGGCGGTCTCGACGTCGGTGGACATGGGGCAAGCCTAGGTGCCGGTGCGCCCGCGGGGCGCGCGGGTTCAGAGGTGGAGCGGGAGGACGGCGAGGTCGGGGCCGTTGTCCGGCTCGAGCCGCTCCTGCCAGGTGTCCTGCTCGACGACCTCGAGGCCGACGACCTTCCAGGACGGCAGGGCTGCCTCGTCGCGGTACTCGTTCCACAGCCGCAGCGCGAGCGAGGCCGCATCGACGAGCGTGGCCGCCTCGTCCCAGTAGACGATCTCGGCCCGGTCCGCGGAGAAGCGGAGCGAGGTCAGGAAGGGGCGGAGCGCGCTCAGCCGCTGCAGCGCACCCCGCACGATCAGCGGCTCCATCGGCGAGCCGGCGACCGTGACGGTCACGTGCCACAGACGTGCGTCGTCGGTCACGGTCTCCCCATCCAGTCCTGCAACTACCACCCGCGACCCAGTGTTGCGCCTCCGCCGGGGTCGCGTCTCCGGAAGTGGCGGATTTTCGGCCCAGGAAGGACCGATCCGGTCAGAGGCGGACCAGGACCAGGTCGTCGCGGTGGATGACCTCGCGCTCGTAGCCGCTGCCCAGCTCGCGCGCCAGGTCGCGGGTGCTGCGGCCCAACAGCGCCGGCAGCTCGCCGGAGTCGTAGTTCACGAGCCCCCGGCCCACCAGCGCCCCGTCGGCCGCGACGACGTCGACCGGGTCGCCGGCCGTGAACGAGCCGGTCACCGCGGTGATCCCCGCGGGCAGCAGCGACGCCCTGCGGTCGCGGACCGCGCGGACCGCGCCGTCGTCGAGGACCAACCGCCCCTTGCCCTCGGTGGCGTGCGCCAGCCAGAGCAGCCGGGTCGAGCGGCGCCTGCCGGTGGCGCGGAAGAGGGTGCCGACCGGCTTGCCGGCCAGCGCCTCCCCCGCCAGCTCCGCGGAGGTGAGCACCACGGGGATCCCCGCGCCGGTGGCGATGCGGGCGGCCTCGACCTTGGTCACCATGCCGCCGGTGCCCACGCCGGCGGAGCCGGCACGGCCGATGTCGATGCCCTCGAGGTCCTGGGCGCCGCCCACCTCCTCGAGGAGCCGGGAGCCGGGGCGTCCGGGCTTGCCGGTGTAGAGCCCGTCGACGTCGCTGAGCAGCACCAGGAGGTCGGCGTGGACCAGGTGCGCGACGAGAGCGGCGAGCCGGTCGTTGTCGCCGAACCTGATCTCGGTCGTCGCGACGGTGTCGTTCTCGTTCACGATCGGGAGCACGCCGAGCTCGAGCAGCCGGGCGAAGGTCCGGTGGGCGTTCTGGTGGTGGCTGCGCCGGGTCACGTCGTCGACGGTGAGCAGCACCTGGGCAGCGGTGATCCCGTGCTGGGCGAGCGCCTCGGTGTAGCGGTGCACCAGCAGCCCCTGGCCGACCGACGCGGCGGCCTGCTGGGTGGCGAGGTCGCGGGGGCGGCGGGGCAGCCCCAGCGGGGAGAGGCCGGCGGCGATCGCACCGCTGGAGACGAGCACGACCTCGGCGCCGCGGGCACGGGCGGTGGCCAGCGTGTCGACCAGCGCACGGAGCCGGCCGGGGTCGATCCCGCCGGCGGCCGTGGTCAGCGACGACGAGCCGACCTTCACGACGACCCGGCGCGCTGCCGAGACCACCTCCCGGTTCACCTCGGCCCCTCCTGACCGTCCTCCGTCGAGCCCTCCCCCGGGTCCCGCTCGGTCCACACGCTGTTCTGGTCCCACTCCGCGCCGCTCTCGTCGCTCACGCCGCCCTCGCCGGCCAGCGCCTGGCGGCGGGCCACGTCGGCCCGGGACTCGCCCTCGCCGCGCTCGGCGTACGCGGCGTCGATCGCGCGGCGCCGGCGCACCGACGGCCGCTCCTCGGCGAACCGGGCGTCCTCGCCGCGCCGGTCGCCGAGCGCCGTGGCACCGGCGTCGACCATCGGCCGGAAGTCGAACACGACCGCGCTGTCCTCCGGGCCGATGACGACGGCGTCGCCCTCGGCGGCACCGAGGGCGAGCAGCCGCTCCTCGACGCCGAGCCGGTTGAGCCGGTCGGCGAGGAAGCCCACCGCCTCGTCGTTGGAGAAATCGGTCTGCCGGACCCACCGCTCGGGCTTCTCGCCGCGGACCCGCCACATCGGCTGGCCGGACGGGTCGGAGGTCTCGGTGACGGTGAAGTCGGGCGCCCCCGAGGCGGCGGGCGGCCGGATGACGATGCGGACCGGCTCCGGGGCAGGGCGCTCGGCGCGGGCCCGGGCGACCACCTCGGCCATCGCGAAGGAGAGCTCCCGCAGCCCCTCGTGGCTGGCCGCGGAGACCGGGACGACCGTGAGCCCGCGACCACGGAGCTCGTCGATCACCAGGTCGACCATCTCGCGGCCGTCCGGCACGTCGATCTTGTTGAGGGCGACCAGCCGGGGCCGGTCCTCGAGGCCGCCGTACTTCGCCAGCTCGTTCTCGATCGTGTCGAGGTCGCTGACCGGGTCGCGGCCGGGCTCCATCGTCGGCAGGTCGATGACGTGCACCAGCGCGGCGCACCGCTCGACGTGGCGGAGGAAGTCGTGGCCCAGCCCGCGCCCCTCGCTGGCCCCCTCGATCAGCCCGGGTACGTCGGCCACGGTGAAGGTGGTCTCGCCGGCGGTGACGACCCCGAGGTTCGGCACGAGGGTGGTGAAGGGGTAGTCGGCGATCTTCGGCCGGGCCCGGCTGAGCGCGGCGATCAGGCTCGACTTGCCGGCGCTGGGGAAGCCGACCAGCCCGACGTCCGCGACGACCTTGAGCTCGAGGGCGATGCTCACCTCGTCGCCGGGCTCACCGAGCAGCGCGAACCCCGGCGCCTTCCGCTTGGAGCTGGCGAGCGCCGCGTTGCCCAGCCCGCCGCGGCCGCCCTGGGCGACGACGACCTCGGTCCCCGCGCCGACGAGGTCGGCGACCACGTCGCCGTCGAGGGTCTTCACCACGGTCCCGTCCGGCACCGGGAGCACGAGATCGGCGCCGTGGGTGCCGTTGCGGTGGCCGCCGGCACCCTGACCACCGTGCTCGGCGCGCCGCTTGGGGCTGTGGTGGTAGTCGACGAGCGTCGTGACGTCGGGGTCGACGCGCAGGATCACGCTGCCGCCGGGGCCGCCGTTGCCGCCGTCGGGGCCGCCGAGCGGCTTGAACTTCTCGCGGTGGACGCTCGCGACGCCGTTGCCGCCGCGCCCGGCAGAGACGTGCAGCACGACGCGGTCGACGAAGGTCGGCACGGCCATCGTGGTCTCCTCGGGGTCAGGGGGTGGAAAAGCGACAGACGCCCTGCTGGCTCAGCAGGGCGTCTGGCAGGTGATCGGTCCGGCTGAGCTCACTCAGCGGCCGGGACGATGTTGACCACGCGGCGGCCACGCTTGGTGCCGAACTCGACGGCGCCCGCCACCAGCGCGAACAGCGTGTCGTCGCCGCCGCGGCCCACACCGGAGCCGGGGTGGAAGTGGGTCCCACGCTGGCGGACGATGATCTCGCCGGCGTTCACGACCTGGCCGCCGAAGCGCTTCACGCCGAGCCGCTGGGCATTCGAGTCGCGACCGTTCTTGGTGGACGCGGCGCCCTTCTTGTGTGCCATGTCAGTTCCTCGCTCGGGATGTGGTGAGTCAGCTTGCGGAGATGTCGGTGACCTTGACCTGGGTGTACTTCTGACGGTGCCCCTGGCGCTTCCGGTAACCGGTCTTGTTCTTGTACTTGAGGATCGTGATCTTCGGACCCTTGGCGGCGCCGAGGACCTCGGCGGTCACGGACGCCCCGGCCAGCCGGTCGGCATCGGCGGTGACCTTCTCGCCGTCGACGAGGAGGAGCACCGGCAGGGTGACGGACTCGCCCACACCGTTGGTCACCTTGTCGATCTCGATGACGTCACCGACGGCGACCTTCTGCTGGGTTCCGCCACTGCGCACGATCGCGTACACCGCGACTCACTCTCCTCGGTCGTTCAGTTCCTGGTCAGCCGCACCGACGCAGCACGCGTCACCGACCGAGAGGTTGGGAGCGGCTGAAGCACGCGGCGAAGGGCACGCAGCGCGCGCCAAGGGTCAAGTCTACGGAACACCGGAGGGGCGGTCAAAACGGGCCCCTCCGGTGCTCCGCTGGGTCACTCGGAGGGGTCCGCCGCGGCGACGGCCCCCGCCGCGGCACCCGAGGGCGGCCCGGCCGGCCGGCGGGCACCGATGCGCCGCACGGAGGTGACGATGCGGGGCGCGGCCGGGGGCGGCGGGCTCACCGGCTCCTGCTGCTGCTCTCCCGCCGACTCGTCCGCCGACGTCTCGGCAGCCGCCTCAGGAGTCGCCTCAGGAGTCGGCTCAGGAGTCGGCTCAGGAGTCGGCTCAGGAGTCGGCTCAGGAGTCGGCTCAGGAGACGGCTCCGCGGTCGCATCCGCGGTCGGCGCGTCCGCCGACGGCTCGGACGACTGTCCCGGCTCGGAGGCCGGCAGCTCGGCCGTGTCGACCTCCGCCTCGCGGTGGTGGTGGTCGGACTCCTCGGCCGCCGCCGCCATCGCGGCGAACTCGGCCGGGGTCGGACGGCGCACGGCCGGCTTCGAGTCAGGCTGGTCCGTGCCCTGGTCCTTGCCCTGGTCCTTGCCGCCCTGGTCCTGGTCGTCCGACCGCCCGCGACCGCCACGGCCGCGCCGGCTGCGCCGCGGCTCCTCCTCGGTCTGCTTGCGCTTCTGCTCGACCGGCTCCTGGTGGACGTGGAGCCCCCGGCCCTGGCAGTGCTCGCAGGGCTCGCTGAACGCCTCGAGCAGCCCGGTGCCGATCCGCTTGCGGGTCATCTGCACGAGCCCCAGCGACGTCACCTCGGCCACCTGGTGGCGGGTGCGGTCGCGGCCCAGGCACTCGATGAGCCGGCGGAGGACGAGGTCGCGGTTGTTCTCGAGCACCATGTCGATGAAGTCGATGACGATGATGCCGCCGATGTCGCGCAGCCTCAGCTGGCGGACGATCTCCTCGGCCGCCTCGAGGTTGTTCTTGGTGACGGTCTCCTCGAGGTTCCCGCCGGAGCCGGTGAACTTGCCGGTGTTCACGTCGACGACGGTCATCGCCTCGGTGCGGTCGATGATCAGCGAGCCACCGGAGGGGAGCCAGACCTTGCGGTCGAGCGCCTTCGCGATCTGCTCGTCGATGCGGTACTCCGCGAACGCGTCGCCGTGGGAGTCGTCGTGCCGCTCGAGCCGCTCGACGAGGTCCGGGGCGATGTGCTCGACGTACTGCTGGACCATGTCCCAGGCGTCGTCGCCGGAGACGACCAGCTTGCCGAAGTCCTCGGTGAAGAGGTCGCGGACCACCTTGAGGGTGAGGTCGGGCTCGGCGTACAGCACCTGGGGCGCGTTGCCGCTCTCGACCTTGCTCTCGATGTCGGCCCAGAGCGCCTTGAGCCGCTCGACGTCGCGGGTCAGCTCGTCCTCGCTGGCGCCCTCGGCGGCCGTGCGCACGATCACGCCGGCGCTCTCGGGCACGATCTCCTTCAGGAGCGTCTTGAGCCGGCTGCGCTCGTTGTCGGGGAGCTTGCGCGAGATGCCGCTGGTGGAGCCGCCCGGCACGTAGACCAGGAACCGCCCCGGGAGGCTGATCTGGCTGGTCAGCCGGGCGCCCTTGTGGCCGATCGGGTCCTTGGTGACCTGCACCAGGACCGCCTGGCCGGGCTTGAGCACCTGCTCGATCTTGCGCTGGTTGCCCTCCTTGGCGCCGAGGGACTCCCAGTTCACCTCACCGGCGTAGAGCACGGCGTTGCGGCCGCGGCCGATGTCGATGAAGGCGGCCTCCATCGAGGGCAGGACGTTCTGCACGCGGCCGAGGTAGACGTTGCCGATCAGCGACGTCTGCGACTCGCGCGCCACGTAGTGCTCGACGAGCACCTTGTCCTCGAGGACCGCGATCTGGGTCAGGTCGCGCTTCTGCCGGATGACCATGGTGCGGTCGACCGACTCGCGGCGGGCGAGGAACTCCGCCTCGCTGATGATCGGCGCACGACGGCGGCCGGCCTCGCGGCCCTCGCGGCGGCGCTGCTTCTTGGCCTCGAGCCGCGTGGAGCCGGAGAAGCTGGTGATCTCGTCCTCGGCGGAGCGCGACTTGCGCACCCGCGTGACGGTGCCCTCGGCGTCGTCGCCGTCGGTGTCGGAGTCCCCCGACCGGCGACGGCGGCGCCGGCGGCGGCTGCTGCCGCCACCTTCCGACTGGCCCTCGGACGCCCCGTCCGACGTGCCGTCGGCCTGGCCCTCCGCGTCGGAGTCCTCCGACGACTCGTCGGCCTGCTCGTCTCCGGACTCGTCGTCGGTCGAGCCGGACTGGTCGCCCGAGCCCTCGCCACCGGAGCCCCGGCGCCGGCGACGGCCGCCACGACGACGGCGGCGGCGCGGGCCGGAGTCGCCCTCGCTCTCCGCGGACTCGTCCTGCTGGTCCTCCTGCTCGTCGTCCTCGGAGCCGGACTCGTCCGGGGCTCCGTCGGTGGTCTCGACCTCGGCGTCGACCGTGGGCGCGCCGTCGGCCTCGTCAGGAGCACCGGCCGCGACCGCGGCGGCCTCCTCGACGTCCTCCGGCTCGGCGGCCGGCTCGGTGGCAGCGGCGGCCTCGTCGGTCGCCGAGGTGGTCGCCTTGGCGGCGGCCGTCTTCTTCGTGCTGCGGCGGCGCGTCGTCTTCACCGGCTCCGGCGGCTGGAACAGCGGCGCGGTCGCGCTCGGCGCGCCCGTGGCCGCGGTGTCCGTGCTGTCCGCGGTGTCCGCGGCCGCGGGGTCGACGTCGGCGTCACGCGTGGGCTCCGGCTGCTCCGGCGGTGCAGCGGCGGCCTTCTTGGCGGGCGCCTTCCGGGTCCGCTTCGCGGCCTTCTTCGCCGGCTTGGCTGCAGCCTCACCCTCGGTGGCTCCGTCGGTGGCGGTGTCGGTGGCGGTGTCGGCGGCGGCAGCGGTGGCGTCACCGCCCTCGGCGGGTGACTCGGCCGCGGGCGGCGCGGCGGCGGTCTTGCGGGTCCGCCGGGCGGCGGTCTTCTTCGCCGGGGGTGGGGTCTCACCCGCCTCGTCGCCGGCGGGCGGCTGGTCGCCGTCGACGGCGGCGGCTGCGGCCTTCTTGGTGCTCTTGCGCGGCGCCCGCTTGCGGGGGGCCGGGCGCTCGGCGGCCGGCTGGTCGGCGGCCGCCTCGGCGGCAGGCTGCTCGGTCGGCGCCTGCGGCTCGGTGGTGCTGTTCGGTTCCTGGTCAGTGGTGCGGTTCCCGGCGTCTGCCTGGGACTGCTCGTCGAGCATGTAACTCCTCGGACCGCGACGCCTCGGGCGCACGCGGTGCGTGTCGGTCGCCCGGACGTTGCCGCCCGAGCGCAAGCCTGCGGGTCGCTCCACGGGTTCGCGGAGCGAGCGGCGACCTCCACCGCCTGAGCGTCGACGAGGGAACTGTCGGCTCGACCGCGGTCAGCGGCGTCTGCGTCCCGGAGCTGTCACCATCCGGTCACACCGCGTCGCGGTCGGGCGCCAACGGGTCCCCCACCGTGCCGGTCCCTTCGTCCAACGGACCCTGCGCGAGCCGCTCGAAAAGTGCAGCGGAGCCTGCGTGGAGCCCGGAGGCCTCGCGGATGCCGGCGAGGACGTCGTCGGGTCTCACGGACGGCGAACCGTGCCGTAGGACCACCTCGAGTATCGCACACCGGTCGTCATTGTCCGTGATGTCGGCTACACGGAGCGTCACGACGGCGTGCCGGGCGTCGAACCCGCGCACCCCCTTCTTGGTCATCCGCTCCACCACGACCTCGTCGCGGGCGAGGAAGGCGGCGACCGCTTCCTCGAGCGCGGACCGGTCGGCCTCGAGCCGGTGGATCCGCCACACGCTGGCCTCGAGCCGGTCGGCGAGCGCCCCGCCGGAGGACTCGACGACGTCCAGCACGTCGAGCCCGGGGGGCAGCGCCTCGTCGAGCCGCCGTGCCACCTCCGTCGGGTCGACCTCCTCGCGGAGCCCGATCTCGAGGTACTCCGCCTCGCTGGCCGAGCCCGTGGGCGCGGCACCGCCGTACGAGATCCGCGGGTGGGGGTTGAACCCCGAGGAGTACGCCATCGGCACCCCTGCGCGCACCAGCGCACGCTCGAAGGCGCGCGAGAAGTCGCGGTGGCTGGTGAAGCGCAGCCGCCCCCGCTTCGCGTAGCGGATCCGGAGCCGCTGCACCGGTGGGGCCTGCTGCTCGGGCTGGTCACGCACGGTCCTCGACCCTAGCCGCTGCCGGAGGAGCCGCCGAGACACGGGTCGGGGCCGCGGCTCTAGGCTGGCTCCCCATGGGCCCGCTCGTCGTCACCTCCGGCCGGATCACCCTGCCCGAGCAGCTCGAGGACCAGGCGTTGACGGTCCTCGAGGTCGAGCTCGGCGGCAAGGACGGCCCGTTCGACCCCGACCGGCTCGTGGTGGGCACGGCGCACGTGGAGACGCTCGCCGACCTCGCGTCCGTCGCCGGGGTCTCGGTGGTCCGGGAGGGCGACGCGCTGCTGTTCTCCACCGACCGTCAAGGCGACCCGCGCTGGTGCGAGCAGGCGGCGGCGTTCTGGCAGGGGCTGGGCCGCTTCGCCACCGGTGGCGAGATCCACCTCCGGGGCGCCGACGGCACGACCTGGTCCTACCGCTACTCCGCGGACGGGGTCGAGCAGGTCGGCTCGCCCGCCGATCCGGCCGCCGTGCCGGGCCCACCCGCCGCCGAGCCACCACCGGTCGCCGCCGCGGACGCCGGCCCCACGACCGACGCGCCGCCGGCCGACGTACCGCCGACTGCGCCGCCCGCGGACGCCCCGCCCCCGTCGGGACAGGACCAGCCACCGGTCGGGTGGCCGCCGCCGGTCGAGCCGCCGCGCGGCCCCGGCGACCCGCGCGTCGGCGGGCCCGCGGACCCCTACGCCTCGCTCTTCGACCCCGAGGCCCCCGAGCCCCGCTCCCCCGGCCGTACGGCGGCCATGGCCGCGCTGCTCGTCGTCGGCGTGGTCCTCATCGTCGGTGTGGCGATGCTCACCGCCGGACTGTTCTGAACCGTCCTCGACCGGCTCAGACGACCGAGAGCGGCAGCAGCTTCCGGCCGGTGGGGCCGATCTGGATCTCGGTGTCCATCTGCGGGCAGACGCCGCAGTCGTAGCACGGGTTCCACCGGCAGTCCTCGACCTCGGCGCCGTCCGGGTCGATGGCGTCCTGCCAGTCCTCCCAGAGCCAGTCGCGGTCGAGCCCGGAGTCCAGGTGGTCCCACGGGAGCACCTCGGCGTAGTCGCGCTCGCGGGTGGTGTACCAGTCGAGGTCGACCGGCGTGCCGGCCAGCGCCTTCTCGCACGCCTCGACCCAGCGGTCGAAGGAGAAGTGCTCGCTCCACCCGTCGAAGCGCCCGCCGTCGCGCCAGACCGCCTCGATCACGCGGCCCACGCGCCGGTCGCCGCGCGAGAGCAGCCCCTCGATGATGCCGGGGCGGCCGTCGTGGTAGCGGAACCCGATCGCCCGCCCGTACTTCTTGTCCGCCCGGACGTCGTCGCGGAGCTTCTTCAGCCGCTCGTCGGTGGTCTCCCAGTCGAGCTGCGCGGCCCACTGGAAGGGGGTGTGCGGCTTGGGCACGAACCCGCCGATCGAGACCGTGCACCGGATGTCGTTGCGCCCGGAGACCTCGCGCCCCTTAGCGATGACCTTCTTCGCCAGGTCAGCGATGCCGAGGACGTCCTCGTCGGTCTCGGTGGGGAGCCCGCACATGAAGTAGAGCTTGACCTGCCGCCAGCCGTGGGAGTACGCCGCCGCCACCGTCCGGATCAGGTCCTCCTCGGTGACCATCTTGTTGATCACGCGGCGCATCCGCTCCGACCCACCCTCCGGGGCGAAGGTGAGCCCGGACCGGCGCCCGTTGCGTGAGAACTCGTTGGCGAGGTCGATGTTGAACGCGTCGACCCGCGTCGAGGGCAGCGAGAGCGACACGTTGGAGCCCTCGTAGCGGTCCGCCAGCCCCTTGGCCACGTCACCGATCTCGGAGTGGTCGGCGCTGGACAGCGAGAGCAGCCCGACCTCCTCGAACCCGGAGGAACGGATGCCGTTCTCCACCATGTCGCCGATCGTGGTGATCGAGCGCTCCCGGACCGGCCGGGTGATCATCCCGGCCTGGCAGAACCGGCAGCCGCGGGTGCAGCCGCGGAAGATCTCCACGGAGTACCGCTCGTGGACGGTCTCGGCCAGCGGCACCAGCGGCTTGCGGGGGTACGGCCAGGCGTCGAGGTCCATCAGGGTGTGCTTCGCGACCCGCCACGGCACCCCGGAGGTGTTCGGCACGACGCGCCGGATCCGGCCGTCGGGGAGGTACTCGACGTCGTAGAACTTCGGGACGTAGACGCCGCCGGACACGGCGAGCCGGTAGAGCAGCTCGTCGCGGGGCGAGCGGCCGCCCGCGCCGGGGCACCCCTCCTCCTTCCACTCGCGGACCACCTCGGTGATCGCGAGCACGACCTCCTCGCCGTCCCCGAGGACCGCCGCGTCGACGAACTCGGCGATCGGCTCGGGGTTGAAGGCGGCGTGGCCCCCGGCGAGCACCAGCGGGTCGGCCTCGGTGCGGTCGACGGCGTGCAGCGGGATGCCGGCCAGGTCGAGCGCGGTCAGAAGGTTGGTGTAGCCCAGCTCGGTCGAGAAGGAGACGCCGAGCAGGTCGAAGGCGCGCACCGGCCGGTGGGCGTCGACGGTGAACTGCGGGATGCCGTGCTCCCGCATCGCCTGCTCCATGTCCGGCCACACCGCGTAGGTGCGCTCGGCGAGGACCCGGTCCTGCTCGTTGAGCACCTCGTAGAGGATCTGGACGCCCTGGTTCGGCAGCCCCACCTCGTAGGCGTCGGGGTACATCAGCGCCCAGCGCACGTCGGTCTCGTCCCACTCCTTGCTGGTCGAGTTGAGCTCACCGCCGACGTACTGGATGGGCTTCTGCACTCCCGGCAGCAACGGCTCGAGCCGGCCCCAGACGGAGTCGTGGGCGGCAGCGGTCGCGGGCATGGGTCAACCTCGTGATTCTCAGGGGCGGGGACTTCCCCCAGGGTACGACGGGGTGGCGACCCGGTTCAGCGCCGAGGCGGACGGGTCAGCCGGTCAGCGGGTCGACAGCCCCACGTTGTCGATGACGAAGTTCGTCAGGTCGCCCTGGTCCTCGGTCGCCCGGAACCGCACGGTGACGGTGCGGCCGGCCCAGGCGCTGAGGTCGTAGGTCCGCCGGACGTAGCCGAGCCCGGACGCCCGGTTGGAGTACGTCGCCAGCGTGGTCGTGGTGCCGCCTCGGACGACCTGCACGCTGACCGTGTCCTTGGTCCGCGTGATGTCGTCGTTGGTGTTGATCCGCAGGTAGACGCTGAGCCGGGCCCGGACCCCGGCAGGGACCGCCACCTGCTGGCTGAGGTTGTCGGTGTGCGCCTTGCCGGTGCCCCCGAGCCAGGCCTTCCAGGCACCGGTGTAGCTGCTCTCCCCGGTGTCCTTGGTGATCACCCCGGCGGAGGCGGACCACCCGGTCGCTCCCGCCTCGAACCCGGGGTTGCGCAGGATGTTGTTCGGCGGGGCGGCCTTCACGCGGGTGAAGAGCAGCCGGTTCGGCGAGCCGGCCTTCCGGCCCTTCACCTTGCCCTTGGTCGCGCCGTCGAGGAGCACCGCCTTCACCTGCTCCGGCTTCGCACGCCGGTGCTTCTGCAGGTAGATCGCCGCCGCCCCGGCGACGTGCGGGGAGGCCATCGAGGTGCCGCTGATCGTCTGGGTGTCCTTGTCGTTGCGGTACCACGACGAGGTGATGTTGTTGCCCGGGGCGAAGATGTCGACGCAGGTGCCCCAGTTGCTGAACCCGGAGCGGCCGTCGTTGCTGCGGGTGGAGCCGACCGTGATCGCCGACGGGGTCCGGCCCGGCGAGAAGTAGCAGGCGTCCTCGCGCTCGTTGCCGGCGGCGACGACGAACGACACGCCGTCGGCGACGGCCCGCTGCACGGCGGCGTCCATCGCCCGCGACTCGCCGCTGCCCAGGCTGAGGTTGGCGACCGCCGGGCCGCCCTTGTGGTGGCGGGTCACCCAGTCGATGCCCGCGATCACGCCGGAGTTGCTGCCCGCCCCGCTGCAGCGCAGCACGCGCACCGGACGGAGGGTGACCTTCTTGGCGACGCCGTAGGTCTTGCCGCCGAGCGTGCCGGCGACGTGGGTGCCGTGACCGTTGCAGTCCCGGGTGCCGCGGCCGTCCTTGATGACGCTGAACCCCTTGCTGACCCGCCCACGGAGCTCACGGTGGCTCGACCGGATCCCGGTGTCGATCACGTAGGCGGTGACCCCCTTGCCGTTGCCGGTGAAGCGGTACTTCCCGTTGAGCTTGTTCCCGCGCTGGTCGACCCGGTCGAGCCCCCAGGGCGCGCGGCGCTGGACGTCCCACGCCTCGACGCGCTGGTCGGCCTCGATGAAGGCGACGTCGGGGTCCTCGCGCAGGGTCTCGACCGCGTCGTCGGTCAGCTCGGCGGTGAAGCCGGTGAGCGCGGTGTCGAACGACTGGTCGACCTCCCCGCCCTCGGCGACCGCCGCGTCCTCGACCGTGGCGGCGTCACCCGCGGAGGCGTCCGGCTCCATCACCACGATGTAGCGGCCCTCGATCGCGGTGTCCCGCTCGGTGCCGACCAGCGGCGCGAGGTCGGGGCCGGGATCCTTGCTCGGCGCTGCCGACGCGGTCGTGGCGGTGGCGGTCAGCGCGCACGACGCGGCGAGCGTCGAGAGCGCGAGTGCCCACCGTGCGGGCGTGGCGATGCGCATGGAGTTCCTTCGGGGGTTCGTGGCCGCGGGACGACCAGGGACGTCGGCAGAGCGCCTGCCGTACCTTGCCACATCGAGTGTCGGCTCAGAAGCGTGAACGCTGCAGCTGCGAGCGCGCCACGCCGAGCCCCATCGAGCGCTGGGTGCGCAGGTGGATGGTCTGCAGCAGCCCGATCGCCATCAGCGTGGCGAACATCGAGGTGCCGCCGTACGACACGAGCGGGAGGGGCACGCCGGTGACCGGCATGATGCCGAGGCACATGCCGATGTTCTGGAACGACTGGAAGCCGAACCAGCAGGCGACGCCGGCCGCCGCGAGCCTTCCGAAGAGGTCGTCGGCCTGGGCGGCGATGGTGAGCGCGCGCCAGATGACCACGCCGAGCACCAGGATGACCGTGGCTGCACCGACGAGCCCGAGCTCCTCGCCGGCCACCGTGAAGATGAAGTCGGTCTGCTGCTCGGGGACGAAGCCGGACTGCGTCTGGGAGCCGTCGAACAGCCCCTGGCCGAACACCCCGCCGTTGCCGATCGCGATGCGCGCCTGCTCGGTGTTGTACCCGGCGCCCCGCGGGTCAAGGGTCGGGTCGGTGAACGCCATGAACCGGTCGATCTGGTAGTCGGCGAGCATCCCGAGCTTGACCGCGAGCAGCGCCGCCAGCGCCCCGCCGCCGGCCAACCCGGCCAGCCACACCCGGGGGGCGCCGGAGGCGGCGATCACGCCGAAGACGGTGGCGAGCAGCACCAGCATCGTGCCGAGGTCGGGCTGGGCGAGGATCAGCAACGCGGGCAGGGCGGCGACCGCCAGCATCAGCACCACGTCGAGGTGGCCGACGTCGCGGTTGCGCCAGGAGCCCTCCGTCCGCTCGGCCACGATCAGCGCCATGCCGGCGGCGACCGCCAGCTTGGCGAACTCCGCGGGCTGCACGGACATCCCCGCGAGCACGATCCAGGAGCGCGACCCGTTGATCGTCGACCCCATGACGAGCACCAGCACCAGCCCGACCAGCGAGGCGAGGTAGAGCAGCGGCGCCAGCATCCGGATCCAGCGGTGGTCGGTCGCGGCGACCAGCACCGCGAGGACCAGCCCGATCGCGATGTTGACGAGGTGACGCTTGAGGAACGCCTGAGGGTCGCCGCCGGTCAGGGCGTCGCGCTCGACGGTGGCCGACCACACCAGCACGGTGCCGATCGCGAGGAGCACCGCGGCTGCGAGGAGCAGGAGCCAGTCGAGCCGGGGCACCCGGGCGTGCGAGGAGGGGGCGGGGACGTGGCCGCTGCGGACGCGGTGGCTGCTGAGGAGGCTCACTGGTCGCCCTTCCGCGGGGAGGTCGCCGGCGGCAGGATCGAGCCGTCGTCGGCGAAGACCGGGAGCTTCTTCGGCGGCACGACCCCGGGGATGGCGGCGAGCGCGGTGCGGACCTGCTCGCCCTTGATGCCGTAGAGCGCCTCGTAGATCTTCCGGATCGCCGGCCCCGAGGTGCCGGAGCCGGTGCCGCCCTGCGACACCATCATCACCACGACGTAGTCCTCGGTGTACGACGCCACCCACGACGTGCTCTGCTTGCCGTAGACCTCCGCCGAGCCGGTCTTCGCCCGGATCCGGACGTCGTCGAAGGGGAACCCCTGGAGCCGCCAGTTCATGGTCCCCTGCGGGTTGCGGGCGACCCCGAGCAGCGCCTCGTCGATGTACTCCAGGTCGCTCTCGGAGATGTCGAGCTCCGCCTGCACCGTGGGCTCGATCTCGCGGACCAGCTCGCCCTCGGGGCTGACGATCGCCTTGCCCACGCGGGGCTCGTAGAGGGTGCCGCCGTTGGCGAAGGCCGCGTAGCCGCGGGCCAGCTGGAGCGGCGTGACGACCGTGTCGCCCTGGCCGATCGCGAAGTTGACCGCGTCGCCGGCCCGGTAGGCGAACCCCTCGACGCAGAACTCGCGCGCGAACCGGTGCAGGAAGTCCGAGCCGTCCTCCTTGCCGACCTTGCAGTAGTAGTCCTTCATCGACTCGTAGTAGTCGCGCTTCCACTGCCGGTCGGCGATCCGCCCGGTGGCCTCGCCGGGCAGGTCGAGCCCGGTCTCCTTGCCGAACCCGAAGACCTGGGCGATCTCGACGAGCGGGTCCTTCGCGTCGACGTCGTCGACGTCGGAGCCGAACTTCTGCCAGAAGTCGTAGCCGATCCGGTAGAAGAAGGTGTTGCAGGAGACCTCCAGCGCCTTCGCGAACCCGATGTAGCCGTGCGAGGCGGACTCCATGTTCTTGAAAACCCGGTTGCCGACCTGGAACCCCGAGGAGCAGGGCAGCGCGGTGCTCTGCGAGTAGCCGTTCTGCAGCGCCCCGACCGTCATGAACGGCTTCCACGTCGAGCCGGGGGCGAACTGCCCCTGGGTGGCGCGGGAGAGCAGCGGCGTCCCGGCCTCCTCGGAGTAGAGCCGGTCGAGCTGCTCCTTGCCGATCCCGCCGACCCACACCTTCGGGTCGTACGTCGGCTGGCTGGCCATCGCCACCACCCGGCCGGTCTGCGCCTCGAGCACGACCACCGCACCGGAGTCGGCGACGTAGGGGCGACCGGTGACGGTGTCGATCTCGCCGCGGGCGTTCTGGATCGTCTGCGCGAGCTGGCGCTCGACGACCGACTGGACGCGGGCGTCGATCGAGGTGACGAGGGTGTCCCCCACCCGCCCCTCGATCTCGCCGGAGTCGCCGACGACCCGGCCCATCGAGTCGACGGTGACCTGCTTGTAGCCCGGGAAGCCGCGGAGGTACTCGTCGTACTGCTTCTCGAGCCCGGCGCGGCCGACGACGGAGCCGCCGTGCAGCGAAGCGTCGTCGGTCTCCTCCGCGTGGTCGAGCTCGTCCTCGGTGACCGGGCTGAGGTAGCCGAGCAGGTGGGCGGCATTGATCCCGAACGGCGTCGGGTAGGAGCGGACGCTCTGGGACTCCACGATCACCGCGGGGAAGTCCTCGTTCTGCTCCATGATCATCAGCGCGGTCTGCTGCTCGATGTCCTTGGCGACCGGCACCGGCTGGTAGGGCGAGCCGTTCCAGCACCTCCCGGCCTTCGCGTCGGGGGCGCCGCAGAGCACCAGGCTCTCCCGGATCGCCTGGTACGGGCGGTCGACCGAGCGGGCGATGCGGCGCAGCAGCCGCTCCTGCACCGCGTCGTCCATCCGGCCGAGCAGCGTCCGGTCGACGGTGACGACCCACGAGGTGCGGTTGGCGACGAGTGGGCGCCCCATGTCGTCGACGATCAGGCCGCGCGCCGGCTGCACGACGATGTCGCGGATCGACTGGTCGGCGGCCTTCGCCTGGTAGTCGTCGCCGCTGAAGACCTGGAGGTACCACAGCCGCCCGAAGAGGGTCAGGAACAGCGTGAGCACGAGCACCTGGATGACCCCGAGCCGGAGCCGGCCGCGCACGTGGGTGCGGACCTTGGGGCCGGAGCGGGTGAGGAACCCCGACGGCTCGAGACGGGAGGTGCTGGTGCTGGCCATCGGCGGCTCAGTAGGCGACCTGCGGCGCCGGCTGCACGCGCCGGAAGAGCCGCATCGCCGCCGGCAGGACGAACGGGGACAGGAGCAGGTCGTAGAGGACCGACGGGGGGATCACCGCGAGCGCCTCCCCCACGGGGACCGCGGGGTCGTCGAGGAGCAGCCCGCTGAGGGTGAAGAGCGAGACACCGGCGAACGAGCACGCCGCGACGGTCGCCAACGCTGCCAGCGTGGAGCGGCCGGCGTCGTGGCGCACCCGCCCCGCGGCGTAGCCGACGACCACCAGTGCGAGCGCCCAGCGGCCGGCCACGTGGTCGGCCGGCGGGGCCAGGTCGATCGCGAGGCCGCCGACCAGCCCGAGCACCGCGGCGAGCTCCGGCCCGCGGCTCAGCCCGGCGGCGACGACGACGAGCAGCACCAGGTTGGGGACCACGCCGTCGTAGGAGAAGTAGCCGAAGAAGGTCACCTGGAGCACCACGGCGACGAGCAGCAGCACGGTGAAGAGCAGCCCGCGGGCGAGCGCCATCGCTCAGTCCTCCTCGTCGGGGTCGGGGAGCTCTCCGGCCTGGATTACCGGCCGGTCGCCCTCGGTGGCGGCGTTGACCACCACGCCCACGAGGTCGAGCGAGGAGAAGTCGACGAAGGGGGTGATCACCGCGTGCTTCGCCTGGTCGCGCGGGCTGGAGAAGACCGCCTCGACGATCCCG
This sequence comes from Nocardioides caldifontis, assembly GCF_008087345.1. Lineage (GTDB taxonomy): Bacteria > Actinomycetota > Actinomycetes > Propionibacteriales > Nocardioidaceae > Marmoricola_A > Marmoricola_A caldifontis. The sequence goes on from NZ_VHIB01000008.1 coordinate 42,462, forward strand.
ATCGGCACCCCGGCGACGTACGGCGTCCCGTTGCGGCTCCCCCACGTGACCACGACGTCGTCCTTGCCCGGCGTCTCGGCGTCGTCGACCAGGTCGAGGTCGAGCCGGGCGTCGCCGTCGACGGTGCCGCGGCCGCGCAGGAACCCGACCTCCGAGCTGGAGCCGAGCCGCGCGCCGACCACCGACTCGGCGTCGGCGAGGAGCAGCACGGTGGCCGACCTCTTGGTGGCGGCGATGACCCGGCCGACGAGCCCGCGGTTGTTGATCACGGTCATGTCGGGGTAGATCCCGGAGCTGGTCCCGGCGTCGATCGTCACGGTGTGGGTGAACGACTGCGCGGGCTCCATGGCGACGACCCGAGCAGGCACGAGCGCGAGCCCGCTCTCCTTGCCGGCGTTGAGCAGCCCGTCGAGCTCGGCCGCGCGGCGTCGTACGACGGAGGTGGTGGCGAGCTCCCCCCGGAGGTTCTGGTTCTCCGCCTCCAGCTTCGCGATGTCGTCGCGCAGCGACTTGTTGCTCGTGAAGAAGTCGGGGATCTCGGTGAGCGGCCGGGCCACGACCGCGGCGCTCTCCTGGGCCGGCGCCAGCGTGTTGCCGAGCGCGTCGCGCACCGGCTCGAACGGCGAGTCCTCGCCCCCCTGGTGGTCGACGGTGATCGCGGTGACGCTGGCGAGGCAGAGCACGGCGAGCACCGAGCGGGACGGGCGGCGGCGGGGGTCCTTGAGGCTCACCGGCTACCTCCGCGGCTCGGAGACGAGGACCTGCTGCAGCGCCTCGAACTCCTCGACGCACTTGCCCGCGCCCATCGCCACGGAGTGCAGCGGCTCCTCGGCGACGTGCACCGGCATGCCGGTCTCGTGGCGCAGCCGCTCGTCGAGGCCGCGCAGCAGAGCGCCTCCCCCGGTGAGGACGACGCCGCGGTCCATGATGTCGCCGGCGAGCTCGGGCGGGGTCTGGTCGAGCGTGGTGCGCACCGCGTCGACGATGTCGTGGAGCGGCTCCTCGATCGCGTGGCGGATCTCGCTGCTCGACACGACGACGGTCTTCGGCAGCCCCGAGACCATGTCGCGGCCGCGGATCTCGGCCTCGGGCTCCTTGGTCAGCGGGAAGGCGGTGCCAAGGGTCATCTTGATCTCCTCGGCGGTGCGCTCCCCCAGCATCAGGGAGTGCTCCTTCTTCATCCACGCGATGATCGCCTGGTCGACGTCGTCGCCGGCGGTCCGCACCGAGAGGCTGGTGACGATGCCCCCGAGGGAGATCACCGCCACCTCGGTGGTGCCGCCCCCGACGTCGACGACCATGTTGCCGGTGGCCTCGTGGACGGGGAGCCCGGCGCCGATCGCCGCGGCCATCGGCTCCTCGATGATGTAGACGCGTCGCGCGCCCGCCTGGTAGCCGGCCTCCTTGACCGCCCGCTGCTCGACCGCGGTGATGCCGCTCGGGACGCAGATCACCAGGCGAGGCTTGGCGAAGTAGCGGCGTCGGTGGACCTGCTGGATGAAGAACCGGAGCATCTGCTCGGTCGAGTCGAAGTCGGCGATCACGCCGTCCTGAAGGGGACGGATCGCGGTGATGTTGTCGGGCGTCCGCCCGATCATCCGCTTCGCCTCGTGGCCGACCGCGAGGATCTCGCCGGTCGTGGAGTTCAGCGCGACGACGCTGGGCTCGTCGAGGAGGACGCCCTTGCCGCGCACGTAGACGAGGGTGTTGGCGGTGCCGAGGTCGACGGCCATGTCACGGCCGATGAAGCTGTTCGCCATGATCTCCCGCCACTTCCGTCACACGTGTCGTGAGGAGCGTAAGCAGCGGGAGGGGCTGCAGCGGGGAGGACACGCCCCCGCGGGGCGGGTCAGACGAGGTCGGGGAACCAGAGGCCGATCTCGCGCTCGGCCGACTCCGCGGAGTCCGAGCCGTGGACGAGGTTCTCGCGGTTCGACAGCGAGAAGTCACCGCGGATGGTGCCGGGGGCGGCCTTGCGACCGTCCGTGGCCCCGTTGATGCCCCGGACGACCTCGACGGCGGAGTCGCCCTCCAGGACCAGCGCGACCAGGGGCCCCGAGGTGACGAACGCCCGCAGCGGCGGGTAGAAGTCGCGCTCGACGTGCTCCGCGTAGTGCTTGTCGGCCTGCTCCCCGTCGATCGTGCGCATGTCGAGGGCGACGATCGTCAGCCCCCGCTTCTCGAAACGGCTCAGGATCTCGCCGACCAGCCCGCGACGGACGGCGTCGGGCTTGAGCAGGACGAGCGTGCGCTGTGCCGTCTTCTGGATGGTCGGGTCAGCCATGGGCGGCAGCCTAGTGGTGGCCCCGGCTCAGGCCGCCGCGGCCTCCCGCTCGGCGCGCTCGCGGTCGATCTTCGCGCCGAGCACCCACGAGCCGCCGTAGAGCGCGAGGAAGACCGCACCGAGGCCGTACATCACCGGCACGACCAGCCCGAACGCGATCGTGGCGACCTCGACCAGCCAGCCGAGGAGCCCGCCGACCGGGGTGCGCATCGTGCCGGCCGCGACGAGGCAGGCGAGGATCAGCCCGACCCCGATGGCGATCGCCGGGCCGGTGCCGACGTCGGTGAGGCTGAGCAGCACCGGGGTGAACGGCACCAGCGCCATCGCCTGGAGCCCGAGGATCCCCGAGCACATCGCGCGCTGGACGCGGCCCATCACCGCTCCCGCTTCAGCAGCCGCCGGGCCTCGCCGACGGTGACCACCGAACCGGTGACCAGCACGCCGCCGGAGCCGATCGACTCCCCGAGCGCGCCACCGGTCTCGGCCAGCGTGATCGCCCGCTCGATCGCGTCGTCCATCCGGGGCACCACCTGGACGCGGTGATCCCCGAAGAGGCCGCTGGCGATCTCCGCCAGCTCCTCCGCGGGCATCGAGCGGCTGGTGGCGTTCTGGGTGACCACGACCTCCGACAGCACCGGCTCGAGCTCGGCGAGCAGCCCCTCGGCGTCCTTGTCGGCCATCACGCCCACGACGCCGACGAGCGGGTCGAAGGTGAAGGAGTCCCGGATCGCCTCGACGGTCGCTGCCGCGCCGTGCGGGTTGTGCGCGGCGTCGAGCAGCACGGTCGGGCCGCGGCGGACCACCTCGAGCCGTCCCGGTGAGGTGGCCGCGCCCAGCGTCTCGTGGACCAGCTCGTGGCCGAGCGGCTCGTCGCCGGCCATCGACTCGACGGCGGCGAGCGCGAGCGCGGCGTTCTGCGCCTGGTGGGCGCCGTAGAGCGGGAGGAAGACGTCGGTGTACTCCCGGTGCACACCGCGCAGCGACACCACCTGGCCGCCGACCGCCGGCACCCGGGCGGTCACGCCGAAGTCGTAGCCCTCGCGGAGCAGCGTCGCGCCGACCTCCGCCGCGCGCTCGGCGAGCACCGCCATCACCTCGGGCGCCTGCTCGGCGACGACCGCGACCGCACCCGGCTTGATGATCCCGGCCTTCTCGACGGCGATCACCTCGGCGCTGTCGCCCAGGTAGCGGGCGTGGTCGACGGCGATGGGCGTGAGGACGGCGACGGTGCCGTCGGCGACGTTGGTGGCGTCCCAGGAGCCGCCCATGCCCACCTCCACGACCGCGACGTCGGCGGGTGCGTCCGCGAAGGCGGCGTACGCCATCCCGACGACGGTCTCGAAGAACGACAGCGGGTGCTCGTTGGCGGCGTCGACGATGTCGAGGTACGGCGCCACGTCGAGGTACGCGCGGACGAAGGCCTCCTCACCCAGGGGCTCCCCGTCGACGCTGATCCGCTCGGTCATCCGCTCGACGTGGGGGCTGGTGAACCGCCCGGTCCGGAGCCCCCGCGCGCGGAGCAGGTCGTCGACCATCCGCGCGGTGCTGGTCTTGCCGTTGGTCCCCGTCAGGTGGACGACCCGGTACGCGCGCTGCGGGTCGCCGAGCAGCTCGACCAGCGCCTCGATGCGGTCGAGGGAGGGCTCGAGGCGGGTCTCGGGCCAGCGGGCGAGCAGCGCCGCCTCGACCTCGGCGTACGTCGGGAGGGGCGATCGGTCGGCGGGCTCAGTCATGTCCCGTCGAGTCTAGGGGGCGGCCGGGCGGCCGGTGGCCCGGAGCAGGTCGCGGGTGAGCTCCACCTGGCCGAGGTGCTGGGCGAGCTCGTGGAAGACGTGCACGAGCACCCCTGCCTGGCTCCGGTCGAACGGCAGCCCGGCGTCCTCCGGCGGCAGCGGGCGGGTCGGGCGGGACCGGGGCTCGAGCCGCTCGAGGTCGGCGACGAAACGGGCGCGGGAGCGCGCGACCCGCTCGCGCACCTCCGCCACCGGGCCGGTCGCACGGAACTCGGCGTCGCGGTCGCGCTCGATCGGGCGGCCGGCGACCATCTCGCCGCCCCAGAACTCCATGACGCCGAGGCAGTGCGTCAGGACCGCGTACGGCGAGTTCGCGTCCGGCAGCTCCGGGCGGGTGTTGGCCAGCTCGTCGCCCAGCTCCTCGACGATGGTGGTCATCGTCTCGAGGCAGTCGTCGACGAACCAGAGGTACTCCTCCAGCGTCAGCTCGATCACCGACCCAGGCTAGGGCGACGGAACGGGTTCGCGGGGGCGCGGCGGCGCTTCGTAGGATCGCCCCATGTCTTCCACGCCGCAGCACGCCCCGTCCGCGACGACGCCGCCCCGCGTCGCCGTACCGGACGGGCCGGCCGGCGTCCCGGAGAAGCCCGCCCTCGAGGGGCTCGAGGCGAAGTGGGCCGAGCGGTGGAAGGAGCAGCGCACCTACGCCTTCGACCGCACGAAGAGCCGCGAGGAGATCTACTCGATCGACACCCCGCCGCCGACGGTGTCGGGCTCGCTCCACGTCGGTCACGTCTTCTCCTACACCCACACCGACCTCGTCGCGCGTTACCAGCGGATGCGCGGCAAGGAGGTCTTCTACCCGATGGGGTGGGACGACAACGGGCTGCCGACCGAGCGGCGGGTGCAGAACTACTTCGGCGTGCGGTGCGACCCCTCGCTCCCCCACGACCCCGACTTCGTCCCGCCGGCCAAGCCGGACCCGAAGCGGCAGGTGCCGGTCGACCGCCCGAACTTCATCAAGCTGTGCGAGCAGCTGGTCGTCGAGGACGAGAAGGTCTTCGAGTCGCTGTGGCGCACCCTCGGGCTGAGCGTCGACTGGGAGCAGACCTACACGACGATCGGCCAGGAGTCGCAGACCGTCTCCCAGCGGGCGTTCCTGCGCAACTTCGCGCGCGGGGAGGCCTACCTGCAGGAGGCGCCGACCCTCTGGGACGTCACCTTCCAGACCGCCGTCGCGCAGGCCGAGCTCGAGGCCCGGGAGTACGCCGGCCACTACCACCGGGTCGCCTTCCACCCGGTCTCGACGGAGCTCGCCCACGGTGAGCCGGTCCACATCGAGACGACGCGTCCCGAGCTGATCCCGGCCGTCGTGGCGCTGATCGCCCACCCCGACGACGAGCGCTACCAGCCGCTGTTCGGGTCGACGGTGTCGTCGCCGGTCTTCGGCGTCGAGATCCCGGTCCTCCCCCACCCGGCGGCCGAGCCCGACAAGGGCGCCGGCATCGCGATGTGCTGCACCTTCGGTGACCTCACCGACGTGCAGTGGTGGCGCGAGCTCCAGCTGCCGGTCCGCACCGTGGTGGGCCGCGACGGCCGGCTGCTGCGCGAGACCCCGCCGTGGCTGGCGGCCGAGCCGGCCGCGTCGGCGTACGCCCAGCTCGCCGGGAAGACCACCTTCAGCGCCCGCGAGGCGATGGTGGGGCTGCTCCGCGAGTCCGGCGACCTGGTGGGCGAGCCGACACCGACGACCCGGATGACCAACTTCTACGAGAAGGGCGACAAGCCCCTCGAGATCGTCTCGACCCGGCAGTGGTACGTCCGCAACGGCGGCCGCGACGCCGAGCTGCGCGACGAGCTCGTCGCACGGGGCGGGGAGATCACCTGGGTCCCCGAGCACATGCGGCACCGCTACGACAACTGGGTCGGCGGGCTCAACGGCGACTGGCTGATCTCGCGGCAGCGGTTCTTCGGCATCCCGTTCCCGGTCTGGTACCCCCTCGACGGCGACGGCGAGCCCGACTACGCCCACCCGCTGCTCCCCACCGAGGCCGAGCTGCCGGTCGACCCCTCGACCGACGCGCCCCGCGGCTACGAGGAGTCGCAGCGGGGCAAGCCGGACGGCTTCATCGGCGACCCCGACGTGATGGACACCTGGGCGACCTCGTCGCTGACCCCGCACATCGCCGGCGGCTGGGAGTCCGACCCGGACCTGTTCCAGCGGGTCTTCCCGATGGACCTGTGCACCCAGGCGCACGACATCATCCGCACCTGGATGTTCTCCCGCGTGGTCCGGGCGCACTTCGAGAACCACGTGGTGCCGTGGTCCCACGCGATGCTTTCCGGCTTCGTGGTCGACCCCGACCGCAAGAAGATGTCGAAGTCCAAGGGCAACGTCGTGGTGCCGACCGAGATCCTCGACAAGTACGGCGCCGACGCGGTCCGCTGGCGCGCGGCGATGGCCCGGCCGGGGCTGGACTCGCCCTTCGACGAGACCCAGATGAAGGTCGGCCGCCGGCTCGCCATGAAAGTCCTCAACGCCTCGAAGTTCGCCCTCGGCGGCGTCGGGGCGACCACGATCGACCCGGCGGCGGTGACCGAGCCGGTCGACCGGGCGATGCTCGCCGGGCTGGCGACCGTGGTGCGCCGGGCGACCGAGGCGTTCGACGCCTACGACTACACCTCGGCGCTCGAGGTGGCCGAGCGGTTCTTCTGGCAGTTCTGCGACGACTACGTCGAGCTCGTCAAGGAGCGGGCGTACGGCGGAGCGGGCGAGGCGGCCGCCGCCTCCGCGAAGTCCGCCCTCGCCCTCGCCCTCCACGTCCAGCTCCGGCTGCTCGCGCCCTTCCTCCCCTACGTGACGGAGGAGGTCTGGTCCTGGTGGCAGGAGGGGTCGGTGCACCGGCAGCCCTGGCCCACGACCGACGAGCTGCCCGCGACCGACGCCCCCGACCAGATGCTGGAGGCGGTCGCGGCCGCGCTGGCCGGCATCCGCGGCGTGAAGTCGACGGCGAAGGTGTCGATGCGCACCGAGCTCTCCGCCGCGACCGTGTCGGGCCCGGCGGCCCTGGTCACGCTCGCCCAGGAGGCCGCGGCCGACCTCGCCGCGGCCGGCAAGGTCACCGGTCCGCTGACCTTCGACACCACGGAGGCCGCCGAGATCACCGTCGAGGCGCAGATCGCCGACGCATGACGCGCGGCCGGGTGGATGTCAGGCACGACGTGCCCGACGTCCACCCGGCAGTGTCGTGTCTCGCGTCCCGGGTCACTTGACCTCGGAGCGCATCACCAGGGCGGTGCCGACGGCCAGCGGGAGCACCAGCCACAGCAGCGTCGAGGTGCCGAGCTGCGCCCACTCCTGGCCGGTCAGCGTGCCGTCCTCGAAGAGCCGCGACTGGGCGAAGGTGAAGTCGACCCACGCCTGGGCGTCCCGGAACCCCTCCTGCGTCGATGCCAGCAGCGACGACAGCGGCGGCAGCACCAGCGTGTAGACGAAGTAGGCGACGACCGCGGCGGCGGAGCTGCGGGTCACCACGCCGAGCATGAAGCCGACGATCAGCCCGAGGACGTTGGCCAGCACGATGTTGCCGAGCTCGGCAGCGCTGACGTTCCACACCGGGTCGGTGCCGGCGATCGCCGTGCCGACGACGTTGCCGAGCGCACCGACCGCGGCGGCGACCGGGATCGCGACGACGCCGACGCCCACGGCGCAGACCGCCTTCGCCAGCATCACGCGACCGCGGCTCGGGAAGTGGGTGAAGGTGGTCAGCCCGGTCCGCTGGCTCCACTCGCTGGTGACCGACAGGATCGCGATGACCGGCAGCACCACCGTCATCGGGATGCCGATCGCGCTGGCGAACATCTCGTAGGTCAGCTCGTCCTCGGGTGCCCACAGCACCACGGCGGAGGTCGCGAGCACCGACAGGATGACGATGCTCGCCATCAGCCAGGCGCCGGACCGGGTGTCGAACATCTTGCGCAGCTCGACGCCGAGGATCCGGCCGAACGAGGCGCGCTTGTGGACGGTGGCGACCTGCGCTGCCGGCCGGGTGACGGTGAGGGCGGTCATGCCGCGACTCCTTCTCTCTGGGTGGAGGCGGTGAGCTCGAGGAACATCTCCTCGAGGCCGGCGCCGTCCGCGGTCTTGAGCTCGGTGAGGGGGATGCCGGCGTGGAGGGCGACCATGCCGACGAGGGCGGCGTCGGCGTCGGTGCGCACCGCGCCGTCGGGCGAGACGGCGGCCTCGTGGCCGGCCGAGGTGAGCGCCCGGGCCAGCTCCTCGGTGCGCGGGCTGCGGGCCACGGTCCCCGCGGCCGCGAGCAGCTCGGCCTTGGTGCCGGAGGCGACGATCCGCCCGTTGCCGATCACGACGAGGTCGTCTGCGACCACCTCGATCTCGTGGAGCAGGTGGGAGGAGAGCAGCACGGTGCCGCCCTCGTCGGCGTAGCCGCGGAGCAGGTCGCGCATCCACCGGATGCCGGCCGGGTCGAGCCCGTTGGCGGGCTCGTCGAGGACCAGCACCTGGGGGTCGCCGATCAGCGCGGTGGCGATCCCGAGCCGCTGCCGCATGCCGAGCGAGTAGTGGCGCACCCGCCTCCGCGACTCCTTCTCGGTGAGGCTGACGCGCTCGAGGAGCTCCCCCACCCGGCGGGTGGGCACGCCCATCGAGCGGGCGGCGAGCGTGAGCACCTCACGCCCGGTCCGTCCTGCGTGCTGGGCGGAGGCGTCGAGGAGGACCCCGACCTCGCGGCCCGGGTTCGGCAGGTCGGCGAAGCGACGGCCCGCGACGAGCGCGCCCCCTGAGGTCGGCGGGGTCAGCCCGACCATCATCCGCATCGTGGTCGACTTGCCGGCGCCGTTGGGCCCGAGGAAACCGGTCACCCGGCCGGGGGGCGCGGTGAACGACACGTCGTCGACGGCGGTGAACCCGCCGTACTTCTTGGTGAGTGACTCGACTGTGATCATGCCGAGAAGCCTCGCCGTCGGCGGGGCAGGCCGGTATCCGGGAAGGTGCTGGTCGGACCCCCGGCCGACCCCGGGGTCCCCTGGTCCAGACCCTGAGCCGTCTCAGGGTCGCCGGGTCAGGGACCGGGTCAGCCGACCGTCCGTGCCAGGGTGAGGACCATGCGTGTTCCCTGCGGCTCCTGGCCCTCCCCGCTCTCCGCCCGCGACGTCTACGCCGCCGACACGGTGCGGGCGACGCCCCAGGTGGACGGCGGTTCGGTGTACTGGCTCGAGGCGCGCCCCGCCGACGCGGGCCGGCTCACGCTCGTGCGGCTCGGAGCCGACGGACCGGTCGACGTCTCTCCCGGCGGCATGAACGTCCGCACCCGCTTCCAGGAGTACGGCGGTGGCGCATACGCGGTCTCCGGCGGGCTCGTGCTGGCCGTCGACTTCGCGACCCAGCAGGTGTGGCGGATCGTCGAGGGCGAGGAGCCGAGGGCGGTCACGCCGGCGAGCGGAGGCGCGGTCCGCTACTCCTGCTTCCGCATCGACCACCGGCGCCGGGCCGCGTTCTGCCTGCGCGAGGACCAGCGCGACGAGACCGTGGAGCCGGTCGCGGAGCTGGTGCGGCTCGACCTCGACGGGCCGAACGACGACTTCGGCACCGTGGTCGTCGCCGGCCGGGTCCGCCCCCGCGACGCCGACCGCGAGCTGCCCGCGACCGTCGACTCGCCGCCCGACTTCCTCTCCGACCCGGTGCTCTCCCCGGACGGTCGCCGGGTCGCCTGGCTCTCCTGGAACCACCCCGGCATGGCGTGGGACGGCACCTGGCTGCACGTCGGCACGCTCGACGAGACCGGCGACCTGCTCGACAGCCGCGTGGTCGCCGGCGCCGTCGACGAGGCGGTGGAGCAGCCCCGGTGGCTCGACGACGACCGGCTCACCTTCCTCACCGACCGCAGCGGCTGGAGCAACCACGCGGTGGTCGACCTCCGCGACGAGACGCCGACGACGGTCCCGCTCCACACCGAGGAGCACGACTTCGGGGTGCCCCGCTGGGTGCCGGACATCTCCTCCTACGACGTGCTGCCCGACGGCCGGTTGCTGACCGCACGCACGGTCGACGGGTTCCAGGCGCTCGGCGTGCTCGACCCGGGAACCGGTGTCTTCGAGGTGCTCGGCTCCCCGCTCACGGCGGTGCACGACATCCGCCTCGTCGACGGCTCCCGGGCGGTCTGCCGGGGGCACTTCCGGGACCGACCGGCCGAGCTCGTCACGGTGGAGCTGCCGACCGGGCAGCCCAGTCCGGTCGTCGACCCGGCACCCTTCACCCTCGACCCCGGGTTCGTGTCCGCGCCGGAGGCCGTCAGCTGGACGAGCGAGGACGGCGCGACCGCGCACGGTTTCCTCTACCTGCCGGCCCACCCGGAGGCGGAGCCCACCGAGGGGGAGCTCCCCCCGCTCCTGGTCACCCTCCACGGCGGCCCCACTGCCGCGGCCCGCCCGGCGTGGAGCGACCAGCGCGGCTTCTGGACCTCCCGCGGCTTCGCCGTGCTCGACGTCAACTACGCCGGCTCCACCGGCTACGGCCGGGCCTACCGCAAGCGGCTGGACGGCGCCTGGGGTGTCGCGGACGTCGCCGACGTCGCGTCGGGCGTGCGTCACCTCGTCGCCGAGGGGCGGGTCGACCCCCGCCGGGTGGCGATCACCGGGGGCAGCGCCGGCGGGTTCACCACCCTGGCCTGCCTGGTGTTCACCGACGCGTTCGCGGCCGGCGCCAGCCACTTCGGCATCGGCGACCTCGCGACCCTCGCCCGCGACACCCACAAGCTCGAGTCGAGGTACCTGTGGGGGCTCGTCGCGCCGTGGCCCCAGGGCGAGGAGGTCTACACGGCCCGCTCGCCCGTCCACCACCTCGACCGGCTCTCGGCGCCGTTGATCCTCCTCCAGGGCACCGACGACCGCGTGGTCCCGCCCGCCCAGGCCGAGCAGATGGCCGAGGCGCTGCGCCGCAAGGGGCTGCCGTTCGCACTGGTGATGTTCGAGGGCGAGGGGCACGGGTTCCGGACCCTCGAAGCGCAGGTCCGTGCCCTCGAGAGCGAGCTGTCGTTCTACGCCCAGGTGTTCGGCTTCGAGCCGGCCGACGACCTGGAGCCGGTGACCGTCGAGCGCCCCTGACCAGCCCGTCGGTCCCTGGCGTCCCGGGTGCGGTGCCCCTAGCGTCGCCCCATGAGCTACCCGGACCCGCGGTACGACGGATCGGCGTACCCCCCTCCGACGTACCACGGGGAGGGCGGCGAACCGACCGCCCGGCTCCGCCGCCACGACCATCCGGCCGAGCTGCGCACCGGCGCCGGCTTCGCCCACTACCTCGCCACCGGCGCGTCGACCGGCGGCCAGTTCGGGCTCTACCGCTGGGACATGGGTCCGCGGGCCGGCGGCCCCGGCCCGCACTTCCACCGCACGATCTCCGAGTCGTTCTTCGTCCTCGAGGGCCAGGTCACCTTGTACGACGGGACCCGCTGGACGCCCACCTCGCCGGGCGACTTCTGCTTCGTGCCCGAGGGCGGCGTCCACGGCTTCCGCAACGACACCGACGAGGCCGCCTCGATGCTGATCCTCTTCTCCCCCGGGGCTCCCCGGGAGGGGTACTTCGAGGGGCTCGTCGAGATCGCGCAGTCCGGGCGGGAGCTCTCCCAGGAGGAGTGGGACGCGTTCTTCGCGAAGCACGACAACATCTGGGTCTAGGGCCCGCGGCTCCGGGTACGACCCACCCGTGACCGACACAGACGCCAGCAAGGACACCGCCAAGCTCGTCGAGCTCCTCGACGACAAGCCGATCGCGATGATGACCACCTTCGGTCCCGAGGGGCCGCGGAGCATCCCGATGGCGCGCCAGGAGGTCGAGCCGAGCGCCGAGCTGTGGTTCATCACCGCACGCGACACCGAGCACACCCGGGCGGTCCAGGCCGACCCTCGGGTGTCGCTGACCTTCTCGGCCCGGGACTCCTGGGTCGCGCTCACCGGCCACGCCCAGGTCGTCGACGACGACGCGAAGCTCGAGGAGCTCTGGAACACCTTCGCCGAGGCGTGGCTCCCCGAGGGGCCCGACTCCGCCCGCGCGGTGCTGATCCGTGTCGACGTGGAGAAGGCGGAGTACTGGGACACCCCGGGCGGGAAGATCGCCTCGCTGCTCAGCTTCGCCAAGGTGAAGCTGACCGGCGACACCTACGACGCCGACCACGGGACGATCGAGCCCTGACGGCCAGCCCCCGACGGTCAGCCCTGACGATCAGTCCAGCGCGACCACCAGGTCGGCCCGGGGGCGGGACGCCCGCACCCGGGCCGCGTTGGGCTCGTCGACCCGCTCGACCCACCGACGGGCCTCGTCCGGTGCCTTGCCGAATGTCTCGTGGCGGGCCACCAGCCGCCGGCGCCGCACCGCGTCGTCGACCTCGACGAACCAGACCACGTCGAGGTGCTCCCGCGCCGCGCGCCAGGGCACCTCGTCGAGCAACAGGTAGTTGCCCTCGGTGACCACCAGCTCGACGTCCTCGGCGACGACGAGCGCCCCGGCGAGCGGCTGCTCCAGCACCCGCTCGAACGCCGGGGCGTAGACCGGGTGGTCGGGGTGGGCGCGGAGCCGGCCCAGCAGCGCGGCGTACCCCCACGGGTCGAAGGTCTCCGGCGCCCCCTTGCGGTCGCGGAGCCCGAGCCGGTCGAGGGTCACGTCGGCGAGGTGGAACCCGTCCATGGGGACGACGGCGGCGCGTGCGCCGTACGCCTCGGCCACGGCGGCGGCGAGGGTCGACTTCCCGGCTCCCGGCTCCCCGGCGATCCCCAGCAGCACCCGCCCGCCGGGTACGGGGCGCAGCCGCTCCGCGAGCCGGCGCAGCTCTTGCTCGCCGCCCGCGAGCCGCACCACCTCGGGCACGGGTCAGCCCGCCGCGAGCCAGGCCTCGAAGGCGTCGAAGCCGTAGGGGCGGCCGAGGAACGACGCGACCAGGTCGGCGGCGTCGCGCGAGCCTCCCGGGGCCAGCACCGCGTCGCGGTACCGGCGGGCCACCGCCCGGTCGAGGAGGTCGTCACGGTCGAACGCAGAGAAGAGGTCCTTCGCGATCACCAGCGACCACATGTAGGTGTAGTACGCGGAGGTGTAGCCGCCCAGGTGGCCGAACGAGGTGTGGAAGTGGGTGCCCTCGAGCGGCGCGAAGAGGTCGTAGCGCCGCTGCAGCTCGCGCGAGGCGGCGGTCAGGTCCTCGGGGACGTCACGGTGGAAGGCGTAGGAGAGCGCCGCGTAGAACATCTGCGTCCGGGCGAGGTATCCCTTGCCGAACTCCTCGGCCGCCCGCATCCGCTCGACGAGCTCCGCCGGGATCGGGGTGCCGTCGGCGTCGGTCGCGAACGTCGAGAGCACCGCGTGGTCCCAGGCCCACTCCTCCAGCATCTGCGAGGGAGCCTCGACGAAGTCCCACTCGGTGGCGACCCCGGAGAACCGCACCCACTCCTGGTGGCCGCCGAGGACGTGGTGCACCAGGTGGCCGAACTCGTGGAAGAGCGTGACCACCTGGTCGTGCTCCATGAGCCCGCGCGGGAAGTTGCAGACCAGCACCCCCTCGGGCAGCTGGCGTCCCCGGACCCCGTCGGTGAGGGTGAACTGCGCGGCGTGGGAGTACTTCCCCGGCCGCGGGTGCAGGTCGAGGTAGATCCGGCCCAGCACCGGGCGGTCGGGCCGGTCGGCGGCCACCACGTCGTGCACCGTGACCTCGTCGTGCCAGACCGGGGCGTCGGGCACCTCGACGTACTCGACGCCGAACAGCCGGCCGGTGACCTCGAGGAGCCCACGGCGCACCTTGGTGAAGTCGAGGTAGCGCCGCACCTCCTGGGCGTCGACCGCGAACTGCTCGCGCCGGATCACCTCGGCGTAGAAGACCTTGTCGACGCTGGTCAGCCCGGTGGCGTCGGGGTGGTCCTGCCGGACCCGGTCGAGGAGCACCTGGAAGTCCCGGCGTGCCGGGCCGTCGGCGAGCTCGGTGATCCGGTCGACGAACTCGCCGATCGCCGCCCCGGAGCCGATCATCTTGACCTCGGCGTCGTAGGACGGCCAGTCCTCGTAGCCGAGGAGCTGTGCGGTCTCCCGGCGGACCTCGAGGAGCTCGCGGAGCACGGCGTCGTTGTCGGGCCACCCCCGGTCGAGGTACGCGCGGACGAGCTCCTCGCGCAACGTCCGGTCGGTGCCGAACGTCATCACCGGGACGTAGTCGGGGTAGTCGGTGGTGACCTCGACGAGCCCGTCGGTGTCGGGCGGGTGGGCGTCCAGCCAGTCGTCGGGGAGCCCCGCGAGCCGCTCGGGCTCGACCCTCAGCCGCCGGACGTCGTCGCGGATCGTGCGGGAGAACTGCTGCCCCAGCACGGTCTGCCGCTCCGACAGCTCGCGGAGCCGCTCCCGGGTCCCCTCGTCACGGTCGACGCCGGAGCGGTGGAAGTCGCGCAGCGACCGGTCGAGCATCCGGCGGGCGTCGTCGGCGAGCCCGGCGGGGTCGACCGCGTCGAGCGCGTCGTACAGCCCCCGGTCGAGGCTCAGGTCGGTGAGCAACCGGTGCGCCTCCTGCTCCCGCTCCTGGGCGAGGTCGCGGAGCTGCTCGTCCGGGTGCACGTTGGAGAGCAGCGAGGTCACCGAGAGGACGTCGTCGAGGTGGAGCCCCACCTCGTTCCACTCCTGCAGCACCTCGAGCGCCGGGGCGGACGGGGTCGTGCCCAGTGCGCGGAGCCGGTCGGCCGCGGCGCGCGCAGCGGCCACCCCGCGGGCGCACCGGTCGTCGAGCCAGCCGCCCCAGTCGTCGCCGGGCAGCACGAGGGGCGCGGGGCCCCGGCCGGGACGGTCGGTCACCTGGGGGGCGGCGTCAGGCCGACTTCTTCTTCTTCTCGGTGGAGCGGGGCACCAACGTCGGGTTGACGTTGTCCCGGACCACCTCGGCGCTGACCACGACCTTGGCGATGTCCTCGCGCGAGGGCACGTCGTACATCACGTGGAGCAGCACCTCCTCGATGATCGCGCGGAGCCCACGGGCACCGGTGCCGCGCACCATCGCCAGGTCGGCGACGGCGTCGATCGCGTCGTCGGAGAACTCGAGCTCGACGCCGTCGAGCTCGAAGAGCTTCTGGTACTGCTTCACCAGCGCGTTGCGCGGCTCGGTGAGGATCTGCACCAGCGCCTCGCGGTTGAGCTTGTCGACGGTCGCGATGACCGGGAGGCGACCGATGAACTCCGGGATCAGCCCGAACTTGAGGAGGTCCTCGGGCATCACCTGGGAGTAGATCTTGTCGAGGTCCTTCTCCTCCTGCGTCGGCAGCGACGAGGCGAAGCCCAGCGTCTTCTTGCCGACCCGCTGCTCGATGATGTGCTCGAGCCCGGCGAAGGCCCCACCCACGATGAACAGGATGTTCGTCGTGTCGATCTGGATGAACTCCTGGTGGGGGTGCTTGCGGCCGCCCTGCGGCGGCACCGAGGCGGTCGTCCCCTCGAGGATCTTCAGCAGCGCCTGCTGGACCCCCTCGCCGGAGACGTCGCGGGTGATCGAGGGGTTCTCCGCCTTGCGGGCCACCTTGTCGATCTCGTCGATGTAGATGATCCCGGTCTCGGCCTTCTTGACGTCGTAGTCGGCGGCCTGGATCAGCTTGAGCAGGATGTTCTCGACGTCCTCACCGACGTAGCCGGCCTCGGTAAGGGCGGTGGCGTCGGCGATCGCGAACGGGACGTTGAGCATCCGCGCCAGCGTCTGGGCGAGGTAGGTCTTGCCGCAGCCGGTCGGGCCGATCACCAGGATGTTGGACTTCGCCAGCTCGACGGCGTCCTCGCCGCGGTGGCGGTGGTTGACCACGCCGAGCCCGGCCTGGACCCGCTTGTAGTGGTTGTAGACCGCGACGGCGAGCGCCTTCTTGGCGGTCTCCTGGCCGACGACGTAGGAGTTGAGGAAGTCGAAGATCTCCTTCGGCTTCGGCAGCTCCTCGAGGCCGACCTCGGTGCCCTCGGAGAGCTCCTCCTCGATGATCTCGTTGCAGAGGTCGATGCACTCGTCGCAGATGTAGACACCTGGACCCGCGATCAGCTTCTTGACCTGCTTCTGACTCTTCCCGCAGAAAGAACACTTCAGCAGGTCACCACCGTCACCGATGCGTGCCACAGGCACGCCTCCTCACGACTCGGGCCGACGGGCCAGGCCGACGACCTGGGGTTGGAGCTCCACCGGCTGTGCTTTCGAGTACCACCACTGCGGACGAAAATACCTCCCCGCGCCCCCGTTTGGGATGGGGACACGAGGACTTGTCCTTCCGCCGGGGCGACAGGGGGACCTCGGTCACGCCCGCGGTCCCCCTCAGCCCCACGCGCACCTCAGGCCAGGGCCATCGAGCCCTTGCGCGAGGCAAGGATCGAGTCGATCAGGCCGTACTCCACGGCCTGCTCGGCGGTCAGGATCTTGTCGCGCTCGATGTCGCGGCTGACCTCGTCCTGCGGCTTGCCGGAGTGCTCGGAGATCATCCGCTCGAGGAGCTCCCGCATCCGCAGGATCTCGTTGGCCTGGATCTCGATGTCCGAGGACTGGCCGTAGGTGCCCTCGGTGTAGGGCTGGTGGATGAGGATCCGGCTGTTCGGCAGCGCGAGCCGCTTGCCGGGGGCGCCGGCGGCGAGCAGGATCGCGGCTGCGGAGGCCGCCTGGCCCAGGCAGACCGTCTGCACGTCGGGCTTGATGAACCGCATGGTGTCGTAGATCGCGGTCAGCGCGGTGAACGAGCCGCCCGGGCTGTTGATGTAGATCTGCACGTCGCGGTCCGGGTCCATCGACTCGAGGCACAGCAGCTGCGCCATCACCGCGTTGGCGATGTCGTCGCTGATCGGCGTGCCGAGGAAGATGATCCGGTCCTCGAAGAGCTTGGCGTAGGGGTCGATGCGGCGGAACCCGTAGGAGGTCCGCTCCTCCCACTGCGGGATGTAGTAGTTCACTTCTCTCTCTTCCTCGGTCCTGGGGCCCTGGCGGGCGGTCAGCCCTTGTGGGCGGGTCGGCCCTGGTCGGAGACCTGGCCGGCGCTGGCGACGACCTTGTCGATGAAGCCGTACTCGAGGGCCTGCTCGGCGGTGAACCAGCGGTCGCGGTCGGCGTCCTGCTCCACGCGCTCGATCGGCTGACCGGTGTGCTGGCTGATCAGCTCGAACAGCACCTTCTTGATGTGCAGCGACTGCTGGGCCTGGATCTTGATGTCCGAGGCCGAGCCGCCCATGCCGCCGGAGGGCTGGTGCATCATGATGCGCGCGTGCGGGAGGGCGTAGCGCTTGCCCTTCGCGCCGGCGCAGAGGAGGAACTGCCCCATCGAGGCCGCCAGCCCCATGCCGACCGTGGCGACGTCGTTGGAGATGTAGTTCATCGTGTCGTAGATCGCCATCCCGGCGTCGACCGAGCCACCGGGGCTGTTGATGTAGAGGAAGATGTCGGCCTGGGGGTCCTCGGCGTTGAGCAGCAGCATCTGCGCGCAGATCGCGTTCGCGTTCTGGTCGCGCACCTCGGAGCCGAGGAAGACGATCCGCTCCTTCAGCAGCCGCTGGTAGATGTGCTCGTCGAGACCGTACGACGTGCCGCCGCCGTTCATCTGGATGTCAGTCACGGGTCGACCCTAGCCGGACGTGACGACAGTTCCACGGGACGGGCCGTGTTGTTCGCGGACAGCGGACGGAACCCCTCGCACGGGGTCGGATCAGTCGAGCCAGCGCTCGAGCGCCCGGTGCACGTCGGCGTGGTTGAGCAGGGAGAAGTGGTCGGCATTCGGGAGGTGGAGCACCTCGGCGTCCGGGAACAGCCGCACCGCCGACCGCAGCGTGCCCGTCGCCGAGCCGCGCCGGACGAGCAGGTCGCCGAGCAGCCGGCCCCAGATGCTGCGCTCGTCGCCCAGCGCGGCGGAGACGAGGCGGTAACGGACGTGCGGGAGCGGTGGCAGGTCGGGCAGCCCGCGCTCGAGGTCGCGGATCCCGGGCGAGCGGTGGTCGATGATCCGACCGAACGCGGCCGCCTCGGGGAGCAGGCCGAGGAGCTTCGCGCCGTGGCTCGCGCCCAGCGCGAGGTCGGCCCCGAGGTGCGGTGTCCCGAGCGTCACCACGTCGGTCAGCCGTTCGGTCCACGGCTGCTGCTCGTCGAGCTCCACCGCGCACGCCGCCCGTGCGACGAGCCCGCCCATGGAGTGGCCGACGATCGCCAGCCGGTCGACCCGGGCCGGCCACTGCGTCGTGAGCTGCTGCAGCAGCGAGGTCAGGGCGACGCCGTTCTCGGCCACCGGCAGCCCGGTGTTCGCCCGGAGGAGGACCGGTGTCCAGCCCCGGGCCGCGAGCCGGGTCGCGTAGGTGCCGCCGACCCGCTCGGCCCGGCTGGCCCAGTGGCCCTCGTGCTCCCCCAGGCCGTGGAGGAGGACGACCACCTTGCCGGTGGCGTCCGGGTACGCCTCCTGCAGCGCCTCGCGGTGCACCGGGACGACCTTGCCGTTGACCCGCACCGTCATCGCGAGCGCGAGGTGCGGGTGCTCCTCGCGGAGCCGGTCGCCGATCAGCCCGTTGACCGCCGAGTGGAGGACCCGGCCCGCGGCCGAGTCGTCGAGACGTGGACCGACCTGCCTGGCCCCGACCGCGGAGCACGCCGAGGCGGTGGCCCGGAGGGCGAGCCCCACCCCGCCGTACACGGAGGAGGCGACGCCGTCGTGGACGAGCTGCGGCAGCCGGCCGCCGCCGAGCGTGGCCCGACGGGCAGCCCCGAAGACCCGGTCCGCCACCGCGCGGTGGGTGTCCCGGACGGTGCCGAGGACGATCTCGTCGGTGTACAGCGCGGCGAGCGCGAGCGCGTCGGCCAGCCCCGGCTCGGGGTGCTGCGGCGTGACCGCGGACGGGTCGAACCGGGTGGTGCCCTCACGGGCGACGACGGTGCTCACGCCGGTCAGTCTCCGGAGCACGGCACCCGGGGCACAACGACGACACGCCGCTCCAGTGAACATCTGTTCACCGGAACGGCGTGCTGCGTCGTGGGGTCAGCCCTTGTCGGCGTCGGCCTGCGCCTCGTCGACGGCCTCGGCCACGGCCTCCTCGGCCGCCGCCTCGATGTCGGCCTCGGTGTCGGCCTCGGCCTCCGCCTCCGGCTCGCCGATGGTGCCGTCACCGCGGAGGTTCTTCAGCTCGACCGGGTTGCCGGACTCGTCGGTGACCGTCGCGGCCTCCACCACCCGGGCCAGCGCCTTGCCACGGACGACCTCGGAGACCAGCTCGGGGATGTGGTTGTGCTCGACCATGTGCTTGACGTAGTCGTTCGGGTTCTGCCCCGACTGCTGCGCCCGGCGGAGCATGTGCTCGGTGAGCTCGTTCTGCTCGACGCCGATCTCCTCCTGCTTGGCGATCTCGTCGAGGATGAACTGCGCGGCCACGGCGTCGCGGACCCGCTTCTCGAGGTCGCCCTCGAACTCGTCGATGGTCTGCTCCTCGTTGTCGAGGTACTGCTCCATCGTCATGCCGGCCATCGCGAGCTGCTGCTGGATGCTCTCGCGGCGCGCCTGGAGCTCCTCCGCGACGACGCCCTCGGGCACCGGCACCTCGGTGAGGTCGAGGAGCTTCTCGAGCACGGCGTCGCGGGCCGCGGCGGCCTGCTCGAGCCGCTTGCCGTTGAGCAGCCGGGTGCGGACGTCCTCGATGAGCTCCTCGACGGTGTCGAACTCGGAGGCCATCTGGGCGAACTCGTCGTCGAGCTCGGGGAGCTGCTGCTCCTTGACCGCGGTCACGGTCACCTCGACCTCGACGTCCTCGCCCTCGAGGTCGCCACCGGCGAGGGTCGAGCTGAAGGTCTTGACGTCGCCGGCGCTCATGCCGGCCAGGGCCTCGTCGAGCCCGTCGATCATGCCGCCGCGTCCGAGCTGGTAGCTGACGCCGGCCGCCTCGCCGCCCTCGACGACCTCGCCGTCCTTCGTGGCCTTCAGGTCGATCGTGACGAAGTCGCCCTCGGCAGCCGCGCGCTCGACGTCGAGCAGGGTGCCGAACCGCTCGCGCAGGCTCTGGACCTGCTCCTCGACGTCCTGGTCGGTGACCTCGACGTCGTCGACGGTCGCCTCGATGCCGTCGAGCGAGGGCAGCTCGACCTCGGGGCGGACGTCGACCTCGGCGGTGAACTCGAGGGTCTCGTTGTCCTCGAGCTTGGTGATGTCGATCTCCGGCTGCGCCAGCGGCTGCAGGTCGTTGTCCTGGAGCGCCTGGACGTAGAGCTTCGGGAGCGCGTCGTTGATCGCCTCGTCGAGGACCGGGCCGCGGCCCACCTGGCGGTCGATGATCGCGGCGGGCACCTTGCCGCGGCGGAAGCCGGGCACGTTGATCTGCTGCGCGATCCGCTTGTACGCCGCGTCGAGGCTCGGCTTGAGCTCCTCGAAGGGCACCTCGACGGTGAGCTTGGCCCGGGTGGGGCCCAGGGTCTCGACGGCGCTCTTCACAGGGGTGTCTCCTCGCATTGCTGGCACGGTCGTGCCGGTGGATCGCTGGTCGTTGCTGGGGCGCTGGACGGCGGGCGGCCCGCGCGACCCCGCGCGACGGAGCCGTCCGGCGGACATCACCACCGGACGACGCGACGGGCGTGGTCGACGTCGGGAGCAGTCGGGGCGACAGGACTCGAACCTGCGGTCTCCTGCTCCCAAAGCAGGCGCGCTAGCCACTACGCTACGCCCCGGGGTAGAACGCCGAGAGTCTAGTCAGCGGCCACTCCCCTGTCGAAACGGCGGGGTGCCCGGTGGACGGGGCGAGCCCGGCGCTGTGGCACCATGGGCCCCGCGTCACCGGAGCCCTCGGCCCGCCGAGCAGGCCCGCCGGTGACCACGCGGATGTAGCTCAATGGTAGAGCCCCAGTCTTCCAAACTGGCTACGCGGGTTCGATTCCCGTCATCCGCTCCACGCCCGTTCAGCGGCGCTGCAGCACCACCAGGGCGCAGTCGTCCGCGGAGGTCCCCAGCTTCGCCACGAGCTGCTCGGCGGAACCGTCGAACCCCTGCCGCACGCACCGCTCGGCCTCGCCGATCAGCCGGTCGATCCCCTGGCCGATGTCGCGGCGCGGCCGCTCGACCAGCCCGTCGGTGTAGAGCAGCAGCGCGTCGTGGTGCGCGAGGCTCCCGCGGATCACCGGGAAGTGAGCCCCGGGCACGAGCCCGAGCACCGGTCCCCCGACCTCGTCGAGCACCCGCCACCGCCCCGAGCCGGCGAGGAACTGGATCGCCGGCGGATGGCCGGCAGATCGCAGCTCGAACTCGCCGTTGCTCAGGTTCACGCAGAGGTGGACCGCGGTGGCGAACCCCTCACCCCAGTCCTGGGCGACCAGGTAGTCGTTCGCGGCGGTCAGGAACCGCGGCGCAGGGGAGCTGGCGAGCAGCGCTCCGAAGGCACCCGAGAGCAGCAGGGAGCGCGTCCCGGCCTCGACGCCCTTGCCGGACACGTCCACCACCGCGAGCGACAGCGACGGGCTGACGGTCCCCCGGTGGGCGACGAGGAAGTCGCCGGCGAACGAGGTGCCACCCGCGGACCGGGTGGCGAGATCGACGTACCAGCCGACGGGCAGGGGCGGCACGCGGCCCTGGCGGTTGATCCGGTCCTGCAGGTCGATGAGCATCGCCTCGCCGGCGAGGCCTCCGACACCGAGCCGGTTGCGGCGCGCGCTGACCAGCAGGACCAGCGCCGCCGCGAAGACGACCACGCCGATGGTGACGAGCCGGCGAGGCGGGAACGACGCGTCCTCCGGGAAGAGGTACTCGAAGTAGGTCTCCACGGCGAGCACCGCGAGGATGATCCCGACCATCGCGGGCACCCGCCGGGGGCTGAGCATCATGTCGGTGAGCAGCAGCGGCACCATCAGCGCCGAGGCGACGACCACGCCGGAGAAGACGTACATCAGCACCCCGGCGACCAGGGTCATCACCACGAGGACGGCGAACAGGATGCGGTCGTCCTCGCCGGCCCAGCGGCGTACTGCGTCCCGCCGGCGGAGCACGAGCCTGCTCGAGACCGCCGCGCGACCCGGACGCGCGTTCGCTTCCACGCACCGACCCTAGCGAGGCGGGGTCCCGGGAGTGTCGTATCCCGGAATTTCCGGACGCGCGCGTTTCGTCGGCGGATCAGGCGCGGGCTCGCGACCGGTACCTCGGCTGGCACCGCGGGCACCAGAACGAGTTGCGGCCGGCGAGGACCTCGGTGCGGATCCGGGTGCCGCAGACGTGGCAGGGCTGCTCGTGGCGCCGGTACACGTAGACCTCGCCACCGTGGTCGTCCTTGCGCGGCGGGCGGCCCATCGCCTCGGGGGTGTGCTCGGGGCGCACCGTGTCGATGCGGTTGAGCACGACGCCCTCGGCCATCAGCTCGACGAGGTCCTGCCAGATCGCGTCGAACTGCTTGCGGCGCAGCGTGCGGCCGGGTCGGAGCGGGTGGATCCGGTGGCGGAACAGCACCTCGGCGCGGTACACGTTCCCGACGCCCGCGACGACGGCCTGGTCCAGGAGGAGCTCCCCGATCGAGCGGTGGCTGGTGGAGATCCGGCGCCAGGCGCGCTCGGGGTCGGCGTCGGCGCGCAGCGGGTCCGGCCCGAGCTTCGCGACCACCGCCTCGCGCTGCTCCGGGGTGACCAGCGCGCACTGGGTGGCGCCACGCAGGTCGGCGTACGCCGGGTCGCGGCCGTCCCCTCCCGCCACGATCCGGAGCCGCACGGCGCCGACCGGCTCCACGGGCCGGCCGGGCAGGATCGTGAACTTCCCGATCAGCCCGAGGTGGACGTGGACGACGTGACCGCCCTCGAGCTCGAGGAACAGGTGCTTCCCGGCCGAGTCGGCCGCCTCGAGGAGCGACCCGTCGAGCAGCGCCGCCTCCTCGGCGAACCGGCCCTGCGGGCTGGCGACCCGGACCCGCCGCCCGGCGAAGGTGGCCGTGAGGTCGTCTGCGAGCCGGCGGAGGGTGTGCCCCTCAGGCATCGGTGTCCGCGGCCCCGGCCGGTCCACGGCCGAGGGCGGAGTCGGGCAGCGGGGGCAGCTCGCCGGTGCGCTCGTAGCCCGCGAGCATGCCGATGCGCCGCACGTGGCGCTCCTCGCCGGGGAACGACGTGGAGAGGAACACCTCGACGAACCGGACCATCTCGTCGACCGAGTGCATCCGCCCGCCGACCGAGACCACGTTCGCGTCGTTGTGCTCGCGGGCGAGGACCGCGGTCTCCTCGTTCCACACCAGGGCGGCCCGCACGCCACGCACCTTGTTGGCCGCGATCTGCTCGCCGTTGCCAGAGCCGCCGATGACCACGCCGAGGCTGTCCAGCCCGTCCTCGCGGTCGGCGGCCACCGCCTCGGCGGCCCGCAGGCAGAACACCGGGTAGTCGTCGTCCTTGTCGTGGACGAACGGGCCGTGGTCGACCGCCTCGTGGCCCTGGTCGGCCAGCCAGCCGAGAAGGTGGTCCTTGAGCTCGAGGCCGGCGTGGTCGGAGCCGAGGTGCACGCGCATGGCGCGGATTCTTCCACCGCCCGTCGGGGCCCCGAGGGGTGGCCCGGGTCAGGGGTGGTGGCTGCGGAGGAAGCCGGCGATCGTGCGGGTCAGCGGCTCCGCCGCGTCGAAGACGTCGTGGTGGCGCCAGAACCCGTGCAGCTGCCCGAGGAACCGGATCCCGACCACGGTGACGCCCTCCTCGGCGAGCACCGCGGCGAGCCGCTCGCCCTCGTCGCGCAGCGGGTCGTGCTCGGCGGTCACCACCAGGGTGGGGGGCAGCGTGTGGAGCCGGTCGGAGCGCAGCGGCGCGAGGTCGGGGTGGTCGAGGTCGGCGGGGCCGGCGGCGTACTGCTGCCAGTACCAGGCCGCCTCGCCCGGGTCGAACCCGTCGGCGGCGGTCCGGTAGGACTCCCCCTCGGCGCGCGGGTCGAGGAACGGGTACGTCAGGACCACGGCGCGGAACCGGCCGGGGTTGCGCAGGGCGGCGACCAGCGCGAGGTTGCCGCCGGCGCTGTCGCCGTGGACGTACGCCGGCCCCGCGACCCCGAGCTCGTCGGCGTGCACGTCGAGCCACCGGAGCACCGTGTCGACGTCGTCCGGGGCTGCCGGGAAGCGGTGCTCCGGCGGGCGCCGGTAGTCGACGTTGAGCACCGACACGCCGACCCGGTTCGCGAGCGAACGGGCGACCGCGTCGTGCACGTCGATGTCGTGGAAGACGAACCCTCCGCCGTGGAGGTGGACGACCACGCCCGGTGCGGCGCCGTGGGGGCGCAGCAGCCGGCACCGCACGCCGTCGGCGTCGAGGTCGAGCGCCTCGGCGACCTCCTCGCGCGGCGCGGCCGCCGCCTCCGCCCGGGCCTGCTCACGGGCCGCCTGCACGTCGTAGCCGTCGGAGTGCACCGGCTGCTCGCCCGCCGCGCGCTCGAGGGCGGCGCGGGCCTGCGGGTGGAGCGCCACCGCTACTCGGCAGCCATCCGGGCGAGCTCCTCGTCCACCACCGACGGGTCGAGCTTGCGGAAGATCGGCGTCGGCTTCGCCACGGGGGTGCCGGGCACCAGCGGCCTGCGCTCCCAGCGCGGGGCGTCGGAGTAGTCGCCGGTGATGACCGGGTAGCCGGCGCCGCCGTCGAGGTCCTCGACCTCGTCGATGCGCGGCATCGGCTGGAACTCCCCCTCACCTCCGAGCGCGCGGTGCACGGCGTTCGAGGAGTGCGGCAGGAAGGGCGAGAGCATCGTGTTGCAGTCCAGGACGGCCTGCGCGGTGACGTGCAGGATCGTCGCCAGCCGCTCCCGCTGCTCCTCCCCCTTGAGCTTCCAGGGCTCGGACTCGGAGACGTACTTGTTGACCTCCGCGACGACCCGCATCGCCTCGCCGACCGCCTGCTTCTGGCGGTGCCGGGCGATCAGCTCGCCGACGGTGGTGAACCCCGTCTCGACCGTGTCGAGCAGTGCCCGGTCCTGCGGCTCGAGATCGCCGGCCTCCGGCAGCTCCCCGAAGTTCTTCGCGATCAGGGTGGCGGTGCGGTTCACGAGGTTGCCCCACCCGGCGACGAGCTCGTCGTTGGTGCGGCGGACGAACTCGGACCACGTGAAGTCGGAGTCCTGGTTCTCCGGTCCGGCGGCGGCCACGAAGTAGCGGAACGCGTCCACCTGGTAGCGCTCCAGCATGTCGCGGACGTAGATCACCACCCGCTTGGACGAGGAGAACTTGCGCCCCTCCATCGTGAGGAACTCGCTCGAGACGACCTCGGTGGGCAGGTTGAGCTCGCCGTACTGCCGCGGGGTGCCGCCCTTGTCGCCCTTGCCCGCGTAGGCGAGCAGCTCGGCCGGCCAGATCTGCGAGTGGAAGGTGATGTTGTCCTTCCCCATGAAGTAGTACGACAGGGCCTCCCCCTGCCCGTCGTGCGCAGGGTTCCACCACTCGCGCCAGCGGTCGGGGTCGCCGAGACGACGCGCCCACTCGATCGACGCCGAGAGGTAGCCGACGACGGCGTCGAACCAGACGTAGAGCCGCTTCGTCGGGTTGTCGCGCCACCCGTCCAGCGGGACCGGGATCCCCCAGTCGATGTCCCGGGTCATCGCGCGTGGCTTGATCTCGTCGAGGATGTTCTGGCTGAACTTGATGACGTTGGGCCGCCAGGTGCCGCTCGCCTCGCGCTCGTCCAACCAGCCCTTCAGCGCGTCCGCCAGCGCCGGCAGGTCGAGGAAGAAGTGCTGGGTCTCGATGAACTCCGGCGTCTCGCCGTTGATCTTCGACCGCGGGTTGATCAGCTCGTGCGCGTCGAGCTGGTTGCCGCAGGTGTCGCACTGGTCGCCACGGGCCCCGTCGGCCCCGCAGATCGGGCAGGTGCCCTCGATGTAGCGGTCCGGAAGGGTCCGTCCGGTGGACGGCGAGATGGCGCCGTACGTGGTGCGCTCGACGAAGTAGCCGTTCTCGTAGACGCCGAGGAACAGCTCCTGGACGACGGCGTAGTGGTTGCGCGACGTGGTCCGCGTGTAGAGGTCGTAGGAGACCCCGAGCGAGCAGAGGTCCTCGGCGATCAGCCGGTGGTTGCGGTCGGCGAGCTCCTGGGCCGAGACCCCGGCCTCGTCGGCGGCGATGAGGATCGGCGTGCCGTGCTCGTCGGTCCCGGACACCATGAGCACGTCGTGCCCGGCCATCCGCATGTAGCGGCTGAAGACGTCGGACGGCACCCCGAACCCGGCTACGTGGCCGATGTGCCGGGGCCCGTTGGCGTAGGGCCAGGCCACGGCGGACAGCACTCTGCTCATGCGCCCGATCCTAGGAGGGACCCCGCGGCGACGCGCACGCCCGGGACCCGCCTCAGCTGAAGTCGGGGCCCGCGGTGCGGGTGCGCTTCAGCTCGAAGAAGCCGGGGGTCCCGGCCACCGCGAGCACGCCGTCCCAGAGCCGGCCCGCGGCCTCGCCCTTCGGGGCCGGGGTGACCACCGGCCCGAAGAAGGCGACGTCACCGACGCTGATCACCGGGGTGCCGACGTCCTCGCCGACCAGGTCCATCGCCCGCTGGTGCGAGGCGCGCAGCGCCTCGTCGTGCTCCTCGGAGTCCATGGCGTCGACCAGGTCACCCGGGAGCCCGACCTCGACCAGCGCCTCCTCGAGGAGGGTGCGGTCGATCTCGCGGCCGCCGGGGTGGATCCGCTCGCCCAGCGCCGTGTAGAGGTCGCCGAGCACCTCGTCGCCCGCCTTCGCGGCCGCGGCGATCGCCACCCGGCCGGCCCACCACGACCTGGTCATGGCTGCCTCGTACTGCTCGGGGAGCTCGTCGCGCCCCTCGTTGAGGACCGCGAGGCTCATCACGTGCCAGCGCGGCTCGAGGTCGCGGACCGCCGCGGCCTCGAGGAGCCAGCGGGAGGTCATCCAGGCCCAGGGGCAGAGCGGGTCGAACCAGAAGTCGACGGGGGTGCGGGAGGTATCGTCGGTAGTCACGTGAAGCCTCAACCGACACGATCGGGGCTTTCTTCCCGGGCTCGCGGGCATGTGGCCCAACCCATGCCGGACCGGAGGCTTGGATCAGGACGAGTCGGGCAAGACTCCCCTGATCCTGACGGCGACGAAAGGTTGCGTGTGATCGCGGGGAGGTACGCGCTCAAGGACGAGGTGGGCCGCGGCGGCATGGGCGTCGTCTGGCGTGCCGAGGACGAGCTCCTCGGCCGTGACGTCGCCGTCAAGCGAGTCGGGCTCACTCCCGGTGGAGCGACCCCGGACCTCGCCCGAGCGGCGCGAGAGGCGCGGCTCGCCGCCACCCTGAACCACCCCAACGTGGTCGCCGTCTTCGACCTCGTCGACCAGGACGACCAGCAGTGGCTGGTCATGGAGTACGTCGAGAGCCGCACGCTCACCCAGCTGGTCGCCGAGCACGGGCCCCTCTCCCCCGACGACGCCGCACGGCTGCTCTGCCAGGCCGCCGACGCCCTGGTGGCCGCGCACCGGGCGGGGATCACCCACCGCGACGTCAAGCCGTCGAACATCCTGATCACCTCCACCGGCCGCGCCAAGCTCACCGACTTCGGGATCGCCCGTGCGGCCGCCGACGCGACGCTCACGCAGACCGGGATGATGACCGGCTCCCCCGCCTACCTCGCTCCCGAGGTCGCCAGCGGGCAGACCGCCGGACCGCACAGCGACGTGTGGGCCCTCGGCGCGACCGCCTACCACGCGTTGACCGGCAAGCCGCCCTTCGAGACCGGCGAGAACGTGCTGGGCACGCTGTGGCGGATCGTCCAGGAAGAGCCCCCGCGGCCCGACGACGCCGGCTGGCTCGCCCCGCTGTTCGAGCACACGATGGTCAAGGACGTCGACGCCCGCTGGTCGATGGAGGAGGTCGCCGACTTCCTGGCACGCGGCGCGGGCACCACCACGAGCGGCGGGCTCGGCTCGGCGACGGCCGAGGACGTCGAGCCGGTCCAGGAGGACGGGCGCACGCAGACCGTCCCGGTGGCCACCGGGGTCCCGCCCGCGCCCGTTCCGCCCGTACGACGGAGGAGGCGGTGGGCCCTGGCGGCGCTCGGCCTCGCCGCGGCCCTGCTCGTGGTGCTGGGGGTGGCGGCCTGGAACTGGCTCGACACCGAGCCGGTCGGGACCGACCGGGCGCGCGACGACTCCTCGCAGGACTCGGCGGAGCCCGGACCGTCGCAGGAGCCGCGTCCCGCGCGGCCCACGGCGAAGGGGATGCGGACGTTCGTCGAGGACTACCTCGCGACCGCGCCGGTCGACCAGACCGAGGCGTTCACGATGCTCACCTCGGAGTTCCAGACCGAGAGCGGCGGGCTCGAGGGGTACCGCGGCTTCTGGTCCAAGGTCGCGTCGGCGCAGCCGGTCGACGTCCAGGTGGACCCCCGCTCGCTCGAGGTCCGGTACACCGTGGAGTACGCGATGAAGGACGGCAACGAGTTCACCGACGTCGTGGAGCTCGTCCTCGCCCACCGCGACGGCGAGTACCGCATCGCCGCCGAGCCGACGAGGTAGCCGGACGGGCCGCGCCTGCCCGCTTTGGAACTGTTCGGGGGGCGGTGTAAGCATGCTCCATGCCTGGAACCAACCTCACCCGCGAGGAGGCGCAGACCCGCGCCGCGCTCCTCGACGTCGAGTCGTACACCGTCGACCTCGACCTCACGACGGGTGACACCACCTTCGCCTCGACCACCGTCCTGCGCTTCACCTGCCGCGAGCCCGGCGCCTCGACCTTCGCCGACCTCGTCGACGCGACGGTCCACGAGGTCGTGCTCAACGGCACCGCGCTCGACCCCGCCGACGTCTACGCCGACAGCCGCATCCGGCTCGACGGGCTGGAGGGGAGCAACGAGCTGCGGGTCGTCGCGGACTGCACCTACAGCCGCAGCGGTGAGGGGCTCCACCGCTTCGTCGACCCGGCCGACGACCGGGTCTACCTCTACACGCAGTTCGAGGTCCCCGACGCCCGCCGCGTCTACACGACGTTCGAGCAGCCCGACCTGAAGTCGGTCTTCACCTTCACCGTCACCGCCCCCGAGGGGTGGACGGTCGTCTCCAACGCGCCGACGCCGGAACCGGAGCCGCTCGGCGACGGCAGGGCGGTGTGGCGGTTCCCCACCACCGACCGGATGTCGACCTACATCACCGCGCTCGTCGCCGGCGAGTACCACGCGGTCTACGACGACTACGAGGGGCCGACGGGGAAGATCCGGCTCGGCCACCTGTGCCGGCAGTCGGTGGTGCCGTTCCTCGACGTCGACGAGCTGCTCGAGGTCACCCGCCAGGGGTTCGCGTTCTTCGAGAGCGCCTTCGACTATCCCTACCCGTTCTCGGTGGGCGAGGGCGAGGTGCGCAAGTACGACCAGGCCTACGTGCCGGAGTACAACATGGGCGCGATGGAGAACGCCGGGTGCGTGACCTACCGCGACGAGTACCTCCCCCGCTCCCGGCAGACCCACGCGTTCTACGAGCAGCGCGCCAACACCGTGCTCCACGAGATGGCGCACATGTGGTTCGGCGACCTCGTGACGATGCGCTGGTGGGACGACCTCTGGCTCAACGAGTCGTTCGCGGAGTGGGCCTCGCACCACGCGATGACCCGCGCCACCAAGTACGTCGACGCCTGGACCGGGTTCGCCAACGCCCGGAAGAACTGGGCCTACCGCCAGGACCAGCTCCCCTCGACCCACCCGATCGCTGCCGACAACGTCGACCTCGAGGCGGTCGAGGTCAACTTCGACGGCATCACCTACGCCAAGGGCGCCTCGACGCTGAAGCAGCTCGTCGCCTGGGTCGGCGAGGAGGAGTTCCTCGAGGGGCTCCGCAGCTACTTCAAGAAGCACGCGTTCGGCAACAGCGAATTCAGCGACCTGCTCTCCGCGCTCGAGGCGGCCAGCGGCCGCGACCTGGCCTCCTGGGCCGAGGAGTGGCTGCAGACCTCCGGGGTCAACACCCTCGAGCCGGTCTTCGAGGTCGGCGAGGACGGGCGGTTCACCTCGTTCGCGATCCGGCAGGGCGCGCACCCCGACTTCCCGACGCTGCGGCGCCACCGGGTAGCGGTCGGGCTCTACGACCGGGTCGACGGCCGGCTGGTGCGCCGCGGCGCCCACGAGACCGACATCCACGGCGAGCTCACCACCGTGGACGAGCTCGTCGGCGTGACCCGCCCCCACCTGCTGCTGCTCAACGACGGCGACCTGACCTACGCCAAGATCCGGCTCGACGAGGAGTCCCTCGACGTCCTGGTCTCCTCGATCGACACCCTCGAGGACTCCCTGGCCCGGGCCCTGTGCTGGGGCGCCGCCTGGGACATGACCCGCGACGCCGAGATGACCGCGACCGACTTCGCGGCCCTCGTCCTCCGCGGGATCGGGACCGAGTCCGACCTGACCGCGGTCCAGGCGCTGCTCCGCTACGCCAAGCAGGCGATCGACACCTACTCCGCCCCGGCCAACCGGCCGGCGCTGCAGGCGCAGTGGGAGGAGGGGCTCTCCGGGCTCGTCGACGCCGCGACGCCCGGCAGCGACCACCAGCTGGCGCTGGTCCGGGCGTTCGCCACCGCGGCGAGGAGCGACGCCGCGCTCGACCGGGTCACCGGGTGGTACCACGGCGGCGCCCCGCTCGAGGGGCTCGAGGTCGACACCGACCTCCGGTGGGCCCTGCTCACCGCGCTGGCCGCGCACGGGCGGGCCGACGAGGCGGCGGTCCTCGCCGAGCTGGAGCGGGACAACACGATCTCGGGCCACGAGCGGGCGGCGGCGGCACGCACGGTGATGCCGACCGCCGAGGCCAAGGAGCATGCCTGGCAGGCGACCGTGGTCCGCACCGACACCCCCAACGAGACGCAGCGGCAGATCGCCGGCGCCTTCCAGGTGACCGGGCAGGACGAGCTGCTCGAGCCCTACGTCGACCGCTACCTCGAGGCGGCCGAGACGGTCTGGGAGACCCACGGGGTCTTCAAGGGCGGCATGGTGCTGCAGCTGCTCTTTCCGCGGGCGCTGGCGACGCGGGAGACCCTCGAGCGGGTGCAGGGGTGGCTGCGGACCGCGAACGCGAACCCTGCCGCGCTGCGCTACGTGCGCGAGGGGGCGGCGGACCTGGAGCGGGCGCTGGCGGCGCAGGAGCGCGACGCCCAGGGGTGAGACGACGCGAGCCCGGCTCCTCGGAGCCGGGCCGGCCGCTCACGCGTGCAGCGTGGGCGGCCGCCGGGCGGAGCCGGCGAGCATGTTGATGCCGCGGACGATGCCGCCGCAGAGGTCGTCGTGGGCGAACTGCGACTGCATCTCCACGACGGCCAGCCGCACGTGGTGGTCCTCGAGCGACCGGCGCACCTGGTCGCCGGTCACCACCTCGAGCACCCGGGCGGCGGGGTCGACCGCGATCAGGACCGAACGGGCGGGGGCCACGAGGGCCGCGTGCAGCCGCTCGGCGTACAGCCGGGGGTCCCCTTCGAGCTTCCCGACGTAGACGGAGAACTCGAAGCGGCAGACGGTCTCGGCGTCGCGGATCGCCTTGTCGATCGACGCCCGCTGCGCGTCGGTGAAACCGTCACCACCGGCCACCGGCACCACCCTTGTCCTCGCTCTGCGCGGTCGGCTCGGGGGTGCCCTCGACGCCCTTGCGGGGACCGCCGAACCACTCGGAGCGCTGCTGGAAGGCCAGCGCCGGCTCGGAGGACTGGCCGCGCATCATCGACGGCAGGTACACCGCCAGGGCGAGCAGCGCGATGACCGCCAGCGGGATGCCGCCGAGGATCAGCAGCAGCTCCAGCGCCGAGCCGTTGTCGGGGTCCTCCCACGACTCGGGCGGGGTGGCGAAGGCCGGGGCGGCGAGCGACCCGAGGGCCAACCCCGTCAGCAGCACGAGCGGGCGGGCCACCGCACGGACGGCCCGGAGGAAGGCGGTCGAGAGCATGTCGATCGTCACAGACCGAAGCCTACCGTTCGGCTCGGAGCGGGCCAGCACCGCTCGCTAGCCTGGCGACCCATGATCCCGCTCACCGAGACCACGCCGGAGTGCGAGCAGGAGGACTGGCTCTGCAAGCAGGTCACCGACCTGACCGGCAACGAGTGGCTGGGCGCCGCCGCCGACTGGCTGATCGCCAAGCCCGCCATCATCCTCTTCGTCGTCCTGCTCGGGCTGCTCTGCCGCTGGCTCGCCTACAAGCTGGTCAACCGGCTCGTCGAGCGTGCGTCGACGGGGGTGCTGCCCACGAGCCCGCAGGGGCGGTTCCACACCGACGTCGCGCCCGACAACGCGGCCGCCCGCATCGCTGCGGCACGCCGCAAGCAGCGAGCCGAGACGATGGGCGCGGTGCTCAAGAGCGTCGCGTCGTTCACGATCCTCGTGATCGTCGTGATCATGTCGCTCTCCGAGCTGAGCGTGAACGTCGGGCCGTTGATCGCGGGCGCCGGGATCGTCGGCGTGGCGCTCGGCTTCGGCGCCCAGTCGCTGGTCTCGGACTTCCTGTCCGGGCTCTTCATGCTCTTCGAGGACCAGTACGGCATCGGTGACGTCGTCGACCTCGGCGACGCGAGCGGCACGGTCGAGGCGGTCACGCTGCGGATCACGCGGCTCCGCGACGTCAACGGCACCGTCTGGTACATCCGCAACGGCGAGATCCGCCGGGTCGGCAACCAGAGCCAGAACTGGGCGCGCACGGTGCTCGACGTCACCGTCGGCTACGGCGAGGACCTCCCCCGGATCCGTCAGGTGCTCGCCGAGACCTGCCAGGCCCTGTACGACGACCCCGAGTGGCGCGGCAAGGTCATGGAGGAGCCCGAGGTCTGGGGCGTGGAGCGGATGGAGGCCGACGGCATCGCCGTCCGGGTCGCCATCAAGACCGCTCCCCTGGAGCAGTGGGCCGTCGCCCGCGAGCTGCGCGAGCGCATCAAGCAGCGGTTCGACCGCGAGGGGATCGAGATCCCGTTCCCCCAGCGCGTGGTCTGGCAGCGGTCGGAGCCGCCCACCCCGATGGCCGGCAGCGACGCCGACGACGCCTGACCCCGGCGCGGACCTCCAGGGGTCCGCGCCGGGACCGTCAGCGCGTCAGGCGAGCGACGCGTCCAGCGTGATGGTCGTGCCGGTGAGCGCCTGGGACACCGGGCAGTTCTTCTTCGCGTCCTCGGCAGCCGCCTTGAACGCGTCCTCGTCCATCCCGTCGACCGAGCCGACGAGGGTGAGGTGGATCCCGGTGATGCCGGTGCCCGGCTGGAAGGTCACGTCGGCGGTCACGTCCAGCGAGGTCGGCGGGGTACCGGCCTTCGCGAGACCGTTCGACAGCGCCATCGAGAAGCAGGCCGAGTGGGCGGCCGCGATGAGCTCCTCGGGGCTGGTCTTCCCGTTGGGCTCCTCCGCGCGGGCCGGCCACGACACGTCGTACGTGCCGAGGCCGCTGGAGGCGAGCGTGACCTGGCCGGCGCCTTCGAACAGCGAGCCTTCCCAGTGGGTCTTTGCCTGGCGGACAGTCGCCATGAACAACTCCTTCGCACGTGGTGGGGGCGGGCCGCCGCCACGACGGCCCGTCGGCCAACCTACCCACGCCGCCCGGGGCGTCACCGCCCGGCTGCGACAATGGGGCCGTGAGCGAGAGCCAGACCGAGGGAGCAGCGCAGGAGCAGGCGTTCTTCGACGAGATCGGCGGGCTGCCGGTGATCGAGAAGATCGTGGCGCGGTTCTACGAGGGCGTGGCCACCGACGAGGTGCTCCGGCCGATGTACGCCGACGAGGACCTCGCGGACGGCTCGGCGGCCCGGCGGCTGTCGATGTTCCTGGCGCAGTACTGGGGCGGCCCGTCGACGTACTCCCAGGAGCGCGGCCACCCGCGGCTCCGCATGCGCCACGCGCCGTTCACCGTGAACCGGGTCGCCGCGGAGCACTGGCTGAAGCACTTCCGCGCCGGGCTCGACGAGGCGGGACTCACCCCGGAGCAGGACGCGCGGTTCTGGGGCTACGTCACCTACGCCGCCCAGTTCATGCTGAACAGCGAGGACTGAGACGGGGACGGGCCGGCCAGGCGGGTCCGTCAGCCGGCCGGACCGAGGAGCGCCTGCCGCTGCCGCTCGGAGAGCTCCGCGGCCCGCTGGGTCGCGGCGTCGAAGGCGACCATGACCGCGCGCGAGCGGGACAGCACCTTCTCGCCGTCGCGGATCCACCCCTCGATCACGAACGACGACCGACCGACGTGGGCGACCCAGGTCTGGACCTCGTAGGGCTCCTCCCGGAAGAACATCGGCGTGCGGTAGTCGACGTCGATCTGCGCCACCACGACGCTGTCCGCACCCGACTCCCCCGCCCGGGCCTCCGCGGCCCAGCTCGTCGCCCCGACCTGGGCGATGCGGGCCTCCTGGAAGAACTCGAAGTACTTCACGTTGTTGACGTGGCGGTAGGCGTCGACGTCGGAGAACCGCACCGGGCAGAGCCAGGTGAACCGCCGCTCGTCCGGCACCTCGCTGACCTTCACCGACGCCGGCAGCGGCTCCACGTCGTCGACGAGGAAGCGGCGGAGCACCTCCTGCTCCTCCGGGCGCACGCGCCGCGGGTGCTCGGTCGCGAAGCTGTACGGCGTGAGCACCGACCGGGCCTGCAGGTAGACGCGCCGGCCGTCGAGGGTCTCGTCGAACACCTCGTAGGCGAGGGTGAACGTGGAGGCGCGGACCTCGGTCACCCAGACCTCGATGCTCACCGGCTCGGGGCGGTAGACCAGCGGCGCGAGGTACCTCACCTCGTGGCGCACCACCACGACGCCCTCGGCGAGCTCCTCGCCGCCGCTCGCGGGCGGGTGGACCCGCAGCATGTCGACGCGCGCCTCCTGGAGGTAGTCGACGTACGTCACGTTGTTGACGTGGCCGAGCTGGTCCATGTCCGCCCAGCGGATCGGGCACCGGTAGAGGTGACGAGTCACACCGTGCATGCTCGCAGAGTGCGCGCCTAGTGTGGGCCGCGGCCCACGCCGCCCCTACGAACGGAGACCCAGCCCATGCCTGAGGCAGTGATCGTCTCGACCGCCCGCTCCCCCATCGGCCGCGCGAACAAGGGCTCGTTGAAGGAGATGCGCCCCGACGAGCTGAGCGCGCAGATGGTCCGTGCGGCCCTCGACAAGGTGCCTGCCCTCGACCCGACCGACATCGACGACCTGATCCTCGGCTGCGGCCTCCCGGGCGGTGAGTCCGGCAACAACATGGGCCGCGTCGTCTCGGTGCTGCTCGGGCTCGACGGGGTGCCGGGCACGACCGTCACCCGCTACTGCTCCTCGTCGGTGCAGACCACCCGGATGGCGTTCCACGCGATCAAGGCCGGCGAGGGCGACGTCTTCGTCAGCGCCGGCGTGGAGACGGTCTCCCGCTTCGCCAAGGGCACCTCCGACCACCTCCCCGACACCCGCAACCCCCGGTTCGAGGACGCGGCGGCCCGGACCGCGAAGCTCGCCGAAGGCGGCCAGGACTGGCACGACCCGCGCGAGGACGGGCTCCTGCCCGACGTCTACATCGCGATGGGCCAGACCGCCGAGAACGTCGCCCGGCTCCGCGGCATCACCCGCGAGGAGGCCGACGAGTACGGCGTCCGCAGCCAGAACCTCGCCGAGAAGGCGATCGCGGACGGGTTCTGGGCCAAGGAGATCACCCCGGTCACGCTTCCCGACGGCACGGTCGTGACCGCCGACGACGGCCCGCGCGCCGGCGTGACGATGGAGCAGGTCTCCCAACTGAAGCCGGTGTTCCGCCCCGACGGCATCGTCACCGCCGGCAACTGCTGCCCGCTCAACGACGGCGCGGCGGCGGTCGTGGTCATGTCCGACACGAAGGCCCGCGAGCTCGGGCTCACGCCGCTCGCGCGCATCGTCTCCACCGGGCTGACCGGGCTCTCCCCCGAGGTCATGGGGCTCGGCCCCGTCGAGGCGTCGAAGCAGGCGCTGAAGCACGCCGGGATGACGATCGACGACATCGACCTCGTCGACATCAACGAGGCGTTCGCCGCGCAGGTCATCCCGTCGTACCGCGACCTGGGTGCCGACCTCGACAAGGTCAACGTCAACGGCGGCGCGATCGCGATCGGCCACCCCTTCGGCATGACCGGCGCCCGGATGCAGGCGACGATGATCAACTCGCTGCAGCACCACGACAAGTCCACCGGGCTGGTCACGATGTGCGTCGGCGGGGGTCAGGGCATGGCGCTCGTCCTCGAGCGCCTCTCCTGAGGGGGCTTCCGGAAAAACCCATGGTGCCCTGGGGATCTGGTCCTTGCCATCGGTTGCAATCGATGGGGAGGGCCAGTTCCTCGTGGGGAGTACGCCGGTCGCACGCGGGTCTCGAGGTCAGGCGGCTGACCGCATCATCGACCGGACGATCGAGGCGGTGCGCACGGCGTCGTACAGCATCTCCCACGTGATCCGGATGAAGCGCATCCAGTGACGCGGCGCAGGTGGTCCTCGCGCTGCTTCTCCCGGAACACGGCGTCGCCGGGGTCCTCCCCGGGGCGGAGGTACCGGCCGTACTTGACCTTGCCGTCGAACTCACCGAGCAGGCCGAGTGCGGGCCAGGCGAAGTCGGTGATCCCGATGAGGACGCCGCCGTCGTACACCTCGTACTGCAGCTCGGGGGCGGGTAGCCCGGCCTTCCAGAACAGGTGACAGCTGCGGGTCTCACCCACGGAAGCCCTTCGGCCGTCCGCCAGGCGCACGACGAGCTCGAGGTGCAGGCTCAGCGGCCAGGACGTCATGAGCGCTGCCTGCCCGACCAGCTCCTCCTGGGTGAAGCGGCCCAGGCGGAGCCCCGAGTCCACCAGGCACAGGGCGTGCTCGACGTCGAGCAACGTGGCCGACTCCATAGCGGCACGCACCGCACTGGTCATCGTGAGCCCCTCATGGGTCACGAGATCCTCGGGGAGACAGAGCCCCTCGTGGTGCGTCACGTCCGCAATGACCCTGCCGGCGCCACCGTCCAGACGGGTCACGTGTGCCCGACCCAACGGCACCTCCCACAGGTCTAAGCCATGCAGCAGGCTGGCGCTGTGGTGGCTCGCAGCCACGCGGCCGCCGTGCGACCTGAGAAGGCCTCGGACCAGCAGGACGTGACGGTCCTTGTCGTCGGCAGCGGCCCACAGGTCACCCAGCACGTAGGTCCCTTGCCGGACGCGGACCAGCTCCCCCGACCGGACACCGCGTCGGAGCGCGGCGTCGGTCATCCCGAGCGCGACTGCCTCGTGGCGGAAGAACACGCCGTGCTCGCTGCACAGGCCCCGGAGGACATCGTCGAATCCCGTCATGACCGGGGAGCATGGCGACGTCTCCGGACGACACGACGGGAGCGGTCCGGGGCTGTGGAAGGACCGCCCAGTGCCCGCCCTGGGGATGGTCACCGGCTCTGGAGGTCAGCTCCACGTCTCGTGACAGCGAGCGGCGCGCGAACATCCCTCAGAAAACTGGCCCTCCCCATCGACTGCAACGTGTGGGGAGGGCCGGTTTCCCAGGGCACCATGGGATTTTGCGGAGGACCGCTCAGTCGCGGGTGAGGCGCCGGTGGGTGACCCGGTGCGGTCGAGCGGCCTCGACACCGAGCCGCTCGATCTTGTTCGCCTCGTAGGCCGCGAAGTTGCCCTCGAACCAGAACCACGTGGCCTCGTTCTCGTCGTCGCCCTCCCAGGCGAGGATGTGGGTCGCCGTGCGGTCGAGGAACCACCGGTCGTGGGAGGTGATCACGGCACAGCCGGGGAACTCGAGCAGCGCGTCCTCGAGCGACTGGAGGGTCTCGACGTCCAGGTCGTTGGTCGGCTCGTCGAGGAGCAGCAGGTTGCCGCCCATCTTCAGCGTCAGGGCCAGGTTCAGCCGGTTGCGCTCACCACCGGAGAGCACGCCGGCCTTCTTCTGCTGGTCTGCGCCCTTGAACCCGAACGACGCGATGTACGCGCGGGACGGCATCTCGAAGCTGGCCACCTTGATGTGGTCGAGCCCGTCGGAGACGACCTCCCAGACGTTCTTGTTCGGGTCGATCCCGCCGCGGCTCTGGTCGACGTAGGAGATGCTCACCGTCTGGCCGACCTTGAGCTGGCCCTGGTCGGGCTGCTCCTGCCCCACGATCATCCGGAAGAGCGTGGTCTTGCCGACGCCGTTGGGGCCGATCACGCCGACGATGCCGGCGCGCGGCAGCTTGAAGGACAGGTCGTCGATCAGGAGCCGGTCGCCGAACCCCTTGGTGAGCCCCTCGGCCTCCAGCACCACGTCGCCGAGCCGCGGGCCCGGCGGGATGTTGATCTCGGAGACGTCGACCTTGCGGTTGCGCTCCGCCTCCGCCGCGAGCTCCTCGTAGCGGGCCAGACGGGACTTGCTCTTCGCCTGCCGCGCCTTCGGGTTCGAGCGCACCCACTCGAGCTCGCGCTCGAGCATCTTGGCGCGCTTCGCGTCCTTGGCCCCCTCGACCTTGAGCCGCTCCTTCTTGGTCTCGAGGTAGGTGGAGTAGTTGCCCTCGTAGGGGTGGGTCTTGCCGCGGTCCAGCTCGAGGATCCACGACGCGACGTTGTCCAGGAAGTACCGGTCGTGGGTGACGGCCAGGACGGCACCGGGGTACGACGCGAGGTGCCCCTCCAGCCACTGCACCGACTCGGCGTCGAGGTGGTTGGTGGGCTCGTCGAGGAGCAGCAGGTCGGGCTGCTGGAGCAGCAGCTTGCAGAGCGCCACCCGGCGGCGCTCACCACCGGACAGGTTGTCGACGATCGCGTCCGGCGGCGGGCACCGCAGGGCGTCCATCGCCTGGTCGAGCCGGCTGTCGAGGTCCCACGCGTTGGCATGGTCGAGGTCGGTCTGCAGGTCGCCCATCTCGGCGAGGAGCTTGTCGTAGTCGGCGTCCGGGTTCGCCATCTCCTCGGAGATCTCGTTGAACCGGTCGAGCTTCGCCTTGATCTCGCCGACGGCCTCCTGGATGTTCTCCAGCACCGTCCGCCCCTCGGTCAACGGCGGCTCCTGCTGGAGCATCCCGACCGTCGCCTCGGGGTCCTTGATCGCGTCGCCGTTGTTCGGGTGGTCCAGCCCCGCCATGATCTTCAGGAGCGAGGACTTCCCGGTGCCGTTCGGACCGACGACGCCGATCTTGGCGCCGTGGAGGAACGACAGGGTGACGTTGTCGAGGACGACCTTGTCGCCGTGGGCCTTGCGCACGTTGCGCAGCGTGAATACGTACTCAGCCATGATGCGGCCAGCCTACGGCTCGCCCGCGCACCCGTCCCAATCGAGCCGCCCGCCTGCCGGGCCACCTTGCTCGTCGGACCCGTCCGGACGGGGTCCGACGTACCCGGGGTTCAGGCGGCGTACTCGGCGGCCAGCTCCTCCTCGAGCCCGACCGGCTCCTGCCCCTCGGCCTCCGTGGCGGAGGGCTGGCGGACCTCCTCCTGCGCGCCCTCCGCGGGCGCCGCGTCCCGTCGCGGCTTGGAGAAGTGCGTCGTCCCACGGGTGAGGTCGTGCCCCACCAGCAACGCCTCCACGTGCAGCGTCGTGCTCGGCGCCCCCTCGTCCGGGGTCCAGGTCTCGGTCCTGAGCCGGCCGTGGACGAAGACCGGGTCGCCCTTGCGGATGGAGTGGGCGAGGTTCTCGGCGAGCTGGCGCCAGGCGGTGACCGTGTACCACGTCGTCTCGCCGTCGACCCACTCCCCGTCCTTCTTGAGCCGCGGGGTCGCGCCGACCCGGAAGGTGGCGACGCTGACGTCCCGGGCGACCCGGTGGCGCACGTCGCCGCCGACCCAGCCGCGGAAGGTGACGAAGGTGTCGTTCATGAGCTCTCCTCTGTGTCTGGACTGACACGAGGAGCCTCCGCCACCCGCTGCCGCCGGCCCACCCACCGCCGGCAGGCGGTGGAGAGGACGCGGGTCTCCGCCCTGTGGACGCAGGGCGGCTCAGGTGAGCTCGAGGCCCGGGTACAGCGGGTGCTTGTCCAGGAGCTCCGCGGAGGCGGCCCGCGTCCGCTCGACCACCCCGTCCTCCAGCGTGTACGTCGCCTTGGACGGCGCGCCTGCCGAGGTGGTCTTCGGCGTGGTGCTCGACAGCACGTCGACCACCAGCTCGGCCACCCGGTCGAACTCGTCGTGCCCGAAGCCGCGGGTGGTCAGCGCGGGCGTGCCGAAGCGGATGCCGGAGGTGTACCAGGCGCCGTTGGGGTCCGAGGGGACGCTGTTGCGGTTGGTCACCACGCCGGCGTCGAGGAGCGCCGACTCGGCCTGCCGCCCGGTCAGCCCGAAGGAGGTCACGTCCAGCAGCACGATGTGGTTGTCGGTGCCGCCGGTGACGAGCTTGGCGCCCCGCGAGAGGAAGCCGTCGGCCAGGGACTTGGCGTTGTCGGCGATCCGCTGGGCGTAGTCGCGGAACGACTGCTGGCGCGCCTCGGCGAGCGCGACGGCCTTCGCCGCCATCACGTGCGAGAGCGGGCCGCCGAGCACCATCGGGCAGCCGCGGTCGACCGACGGTGCGAACTCCTCGGTCGCGAGGACCAGGCCGCCACGGGGGCCGCGCAGCGACTTGTGGGTGGTGGTGGTGACGACGTGGGCGTGCGGGACCGGGTCCTCGTTGCCGGTGAAGACCTTGCCGGCGACCAGCCCGGCGAAGTGCGCCATGTCCACCATCAGCGTGGCGTCCACCTCGTCGGCGATCTCGCGCATCTTCGCGAAGTCGATGCGGCGCGGGTAGGCGGAGTAGCCGGCGACGAGGATCAGCGGGCGGAACTCGCGTGCCGCCTCCCGCACCCGGTCGTAGTCGAGCAGCCCGGTCTCGGGGTCGGTGCCGTAGGAGCGCTGGTGGAACATCTTGCCGCTGATGTTCGGCCGGAACCCGTGGGTGAGGTGGCCGCCCGCGTCGAGCGACATCCCGAGCATCCGCTGGTTGCCGAGATCGTGGCGCAGCTCCTCCCAATCGGCCTCTGTGAGCTCGTTCACGTT
Organism: Nocardioides caldifontis; assembly: GCF_008087345.1. Classification (GTDB taxonomy): domain Bacteria; phylum Actinomycetota; class Actinomycetes; order Propionibacteriales; family Nocardioidaceae; genus Marmoricola_A; species Marmoricola_A caldifontis. The sequence continues at coordinate 83,323 of NZ_VHIB01000008.1, forward strand.
CTTGACCGCGTGCTTCTCCAGCGCGGGCGACTCGACGCGGTGCGCGAGGATCGACCAGAACGCCACCAGGTTCGCGTCGATGCCGGAGTGCGGCTGCGCGTAGGCGTACTCCGCGCCGAACAGCTCGCGGGCGTGCTCGGCGGCGAGCGCCTCGACGGTGTCGACGTTCTGGCACCCGGCGTAGAAGCGGTGACCGATCGTGCCCTCGGCGTACTTGTCCGAGAACCAGGTGCCCATGGTGAGCAGCACCGCAGGCGAGGCGTAGTTCTCGCTGGCGATGAGCTTCAGGGACGCGCGCTGGTCCGCGAGCTCGGCGCGGGTGGCCTCGGCGACACGCGGCTCGACGGCGGCGATGACCTCGAGGGCCGCGTCGTACGCCTCGGAGGTGCGCCGGGCCAGGTCGGCAGACTGGGACGAGGGAGAGTCGGTCATGCGCGGAAGCCTAGACCCGTGGCTCTTCGCGCGGGACCCGGCGTCCGTACCAGAATGTGGACCTCCATCTCATGGCATGAGACGCGCATTTGTGAGAACGCCGTCCGTCAGTCGAGACTGGTCCGGTGATCAGCGCTGCAACCGCCCAGTTCCTCGTGGCCCGACGCCACGTGGACCTCGGGCGCACCCGCAGCATGATCTGTATGTCGGCCTGACAGTGCCGCCTCCGGCGGCACGACGCCCTGCTCCACGCAGCCAGGTGCGCAGTCGCCGACACCGCCTTCCGACACCGTCGTCGGGGACGTCAGCGCGAGCGCGCCACGACCTACAGGAACGCACCCCATGACGACAGACTCCACCCGCCCTGCGCGCAAGCCCCGAGCCAAGCGCGGAGAGGGCCAGTGGGCACTGGGTTACCGCGAGCCCCTGAACCCCAACGAGCAGTTCAAGAAGGACGACAACCCGCTCAACGTGCGGGCGCGCATCGAGCACGTCTACTCCAAGCGCGGCTTCTCCTCCATCGACCCCAACGACCTGCGCGGCCGGATGCGGTGGCTGGGGCTCTACACCCAGCGGCGCCCCGGGCTCGACGGCGGCAAGACCGCGACGCTCGAGCCGCACGAGCTCGACGACGAGTTCTTCATGATGCGGGTCCGCAGCGACGGCCAGCTCCTCTCGGCCGACGCCCTGCGCGCGCTCGGCAGCGTCTCGACCGACTTCGCCCGCGACACGGCGGACATCACCGACCGGCAGAACATCCAGTACCACTGGATCCGCATCGAGGACGTGCCCACGATCTGGGAGCGGCTCGAGAGCGTCGGGCTCAGCACCACCGAGGCCTGCGGTGACTCCCCCCGCCCGTTCCTCGGCTCGCCGGTCGCCGGCATCGCGAAGGACGAGATCATCGACGGCACCCCGGCGCTCGCCGAGATCAAGCGCCGCTTCATCGGGGACCCGCAGTACTCCAACCTCCCTCGCAAGTTCAAGACGTCGGTCTCCGGCCACCCCAGCCTCGACGGCGCCCCCGAAGTCAACGACGTCTCCTTCGTGGGCACGGTGCACCCGGACCACGGCCCCGGCTTCGACCTGTGGGTCGGCGGCGGCCTGTCGACCAACCCGATGCTCGCGCAGAAGCTCGGCGTCTGGGTCCCGCTCGACGAGGTGGCCGACGTCTGGGAAGGCGTCGTCGGGATCTTCCGCGACTACGGTTACCGCCGGCTCCGCAGCCGCGCGCGGCTGAAGTTCCTCGTCGCCGACTGGGGCGTGGAGAAGTTCCGCGACGTGCTCGAGAACGAGTACCTCAAGCGCAAGCTCGTCGACGGCCCCTCCCCCGGCGCCCCCGACGTCAGCGGCGACCACATCGGCGTGCACGAGCAGAAGGACGGCAAGTTCTACATCGGTGTCGCGCCGACGGCCGGCCGGGTCTCCGGCACGATCCTCACCGCGGTGGGCGACGTCGTCGAGCGGTACGGCGCGGCCGGCGCCCGGTTCACGTCGTACCAGAAGCTCGTGGTCATCGGGGTCGACGGCGCCGACGTCGAGTCGGTCGTCTCGGACCTGGAGGACGTCGGTCTCTCGGCGCGGCCCTCCCCCTGGCGGCGGTCGACCATGGCCTGCACCGGGATCGAGTTCTGCAAGCTCGCGATCGTCGAGACCAAGGAGCGCGCGATCCGGCTCGTCGACGAGCTCGAGCGCCGGTTCCCCGACCTCGACACCCCGATCACCGTCAACGTCAACGGCTGCCCCAACGCCTGCGCGCGGACCCAGGTCGCGGACATCGGGCTCAAGGGCCAGCTCGTCCTCGACGCCGACGGCAACCAGGTCGAGGGGTTCCAGGTGCACCTCGGCGGTGGCATCGGGCTGGCCGGTGCGACCGCGAGCGCGCCGTTCGGCCGCAAGCTGCGGGCGCACAAGGTGATCAGCGCCGGGCTCGACGACTACATCACCAACGTCGTGCACGCCTACCTCGCCGAGCGCGAGGAGGGCGAGCCGTTCAACGCCTGGGTGGCACGCGCCGACGAGGCGTCGCTCAAGGGTGAGCGGGTCCTGGCAGGGGCCTCCGCATGAGCGAGCGCATGGCGCCGTTCCACTGCCCCTACTGCGGCGAGGAAGACCTGCGCCCGCACGAGGTCGCCGAGGGCTCCGGCCACGGCGCCTGGGAGTGCCGGTCCTGCATGCGCGCGTTCAAGCTGTCGTTCCTCGGTCTGCTGAGGCCGACCTCGTGACGGCCGCGACGAGCACGCGCGCCTTCCACGCACGGGGCACCGCGACGGAGGGGCGCAGCGAGCAGGAGCTGCGCGACCTCGTGAGGCACGCCGGCGCCGAGCTGGAGCTCGCCCCCGCCGAGGTGATCATCGAGTGGGCCGCCGCCACCTTCGGCGAGCGGTTCTGCGTCACCTCGTCGATGGGCGACGCCGTCCTGGCCCACCTCGCGTCGTCGGTGGTGCCGGGGATCGACCTGGTCTTCCTCGACACCGGCTACCACTTCGCCGAGACGATCGGGACCCGTGACGCGGTGGCGGCGACGCTGCCGGTGAACCTCATCTCGATCACCCCGGTGCAGAGCGTCACCGAGCAGGACGCCGAGCACGGGCCACGCCTCTACGAGCGCGACCCCGACCTGTGCTGCGCGCTGCGCAAGGTCAAGCCGCTCGAGGAGTCGCTGTCCGGCTACGACGCGTGGGCCACCGGGCTGCGCCGCGCCGAGACCCGCAACCGGGTGATCGCGCCGGTCATCGGCTGGGACGCCCGCAAGCGCAAGGTCAAGGTCTCGCCGCTCGCCCGGTGGAGCGACGACCAGGTCGAGCGCTACGTCGCGGAGAACGGCGTCCTGGTGAACCCGCTGCAGTACGACGGCTACCCCTCGATCGGCTGCGCCCCCTGCACCCGGCGGGTCGCTCCCGGAGCCGACCCCCGCAGCGGCCGCTGGGCCGGCACCGGCAAGACCGAGTGCGGGATCCACGCCTGACCCGACCACCCACCGAACGACACCGAACGACCCCAGAGAAGAACGAACCGAGAGGAGGCTGACCGATGACCGCTCCCGCCCTGGTGGCCCTGGCCCACGGCAGCCGTGACCCTCGCTCTGCGAGCACCGTCCGCCAGCTCATCGACGAGGTCCGCCGGATGCGCCCCGACCTGCGCATCGAGCCGGCCTTCCTCGAGCTCTCCAAGCCGTCGTTCAGCCAGGTGGTCGACCGGCTGGTGAAGGCCGGGTACGACGAGATCGTCGTCGTACCCCTCCTGCTCAGCGAGGCCTACCACGCGAAGGTCGACGTGCCCTCCGTGGTCGCCGAGGCCACCGCCCGCCACGAGGGGCTCCGGATCCGGGTGACCGACGTGCTGGGCCTGGAGCCGGTCTTCCTCGACGTGCTCGACCGCCGGCTCCGCGAGGCGCTGCAGGCCGCGCGGGTCCGCGAGCTCGACGCCCTGGTGCTCGCCGCCGCCGGCACCACCGACGCGCTCGCCAGCCAGTCGATCAGCCGGCTCGCGCGGCTCTGGGGAGCCCGGCACAAGCTCCCGGTGATGGCGGCGTTCGCCTCGGCGAGCCCGCCGGCCACCGGCGAGGCGGTCCGCGCGTTCCGCGCCGAGGGGCGCCGTCACATCGCAGTCGGCGCGCTGTTCCTCGCTCCCGGGTTCCTCTACGACCGTGCGGCCGAGCTGGCGCTCGAGGCCGGCGCCGTCGCGGTGTCCCAGCCGTTCGGGGCCGACCCTGAGGTCGCCCGCACCGTGCTCGCGAGGTACCTCGTCGGCGCGGTCGAGCTCGTCCCCGTCTGACGTCCGGACGGTCAGGTCGGTCGACTAGGCTCAGACGCATGGCCAACAAGTTCGATGTCGTCGTCCTCGGTGCGGGCCCCGGTGGGTACGTCGCCGCCATCCGCGCGTCCCAGCTGGGGCTGAAGACGGCGGTCATCGAGAAGAAGTACTGGGGCGGGGTCTGCCTCAACGTCGGCTGCATCCCGAGCAAGGCGCTGCTCAAGAACGCCGAGCTCGCCCACGTGATCAACCACGAGAAGGACAAGTTCGGGATCACCGGCGACGCCTCGATGGAGTTCGGCCCGACCCACGAGCGCAGCCGCAAGGTCGCCAACGGCATGGCCAAGGGCGTCCACTTCCTGATGAAGAAGAACAAGATCACCGAGATCGACGGCTGGGGCACCTTCGTCGACGCCAAGACGATCTCGGTGGAGAAGGACGGCGGCGAGACCGAGGAGGTCACCGCCGACCACATCATCATCGCCACCGGCGCGACCACCCGGCTCATCCCCGGCACCGAGCTCTCCGACCGGGTCGTGACCTACGAGGAGCAGATCCTCGACGAGCAGCTCCCGGGCAGCATCGTGATCGCCGGCTCCGGCGCGATCGGCGTCGAGTTCGCCTACGTCATGGCCAACTTCGGCGTCGACGTGACGATCGTGGAGTTCCTCGACCGCATGGTCCCGACCGAGGACGAGGAGATCTCCAAGGAGCTCGCCAAGCACTACAAGAAGCTCGGCGTGAAGGTGCTCACCGGCACCAGGGTCGAGAAGATCGACGACTCCGGCGACAAGGTGAAGGTCACCGTCTCCTCGGAGAAGAACGGCGAGCAGGTGCTCGAGACCGACAAGGTGCTGCAGGCGATCGGCTTCGCCCCGCGGCTCGACGGCTACGGCCTCGACAAGACCGGCGTGCGCACCACCGACCGCGGCGCGATCGAGGTCGACTCGCGGGGCCGCACCAACGTCGACGGCCTGTACGCCATCGGTGACGTCACCGGCAAGATGATGCTCGCCCACACCGCCGAGGCGATGGGCGTGGTGGCCGCCGAGACGATCGCCGGCGCCGAGACCGTCGAGATCGACTTCGACATGATCCCGCGGGCGACGTACTGCCAGCCGCAGATCGCGTCGTTCGGCTACAGCGAGGCCCAGGCCAAGGACCGCGGATACGACGTGAAGGTCGCGAAGTTCCCCTTCTCCGCCAACGGCAAGGCGCAGGGGCTCGGCGACGCCGTCGGCTTCGTGAAGGTCGTCGCCGACGCGAAGTACAACGAGATCATCGGCGCCCACATGATCGGCCCCGACGTCACCGAGCTGCTCCCGGCGCTCACGCTGGCGCAGAAGTGGGACCTGACGGCCGACGAGGTGGCGCGGAACATCTTCGCCCACCCGACGCTCTCCGAGGCGGTCAAGGAGGCCGTCGAGGGGATCGCCGGCCACATGATCAACCTCTGACGGAGCCCCCGAGCTCGGCGGACGCCCACCCCCTGGCGCGACCCAGTTTGTGGCATTACATTTGCTACAAAGCTCGGTACACATGGGAGCGTCATGGAGTACGTGGTGTACATCGCCGTGGTCATGCTCATCGGCGGGCTGTTCACGATCTTCTACCTGCGATCGGCCCGTGAAGACGCCGAGGAGGAGGTGCACAAGCGCAAGGTGCTCAACCCCGCCGTGCCGATGTCGCCATCAGTGGAACGGTGGCTGGTAGAGGCGGAGCTCCGAGAGACCCGCTACGTCGGTGTCGGGGGGCTCTGGGGGTTCATGCTGGGCGCCGCCTGGCCGGGAGCGAGTGACGCTCTGCGCGACGCCCCCGCGTACTGGCTGGCCAGCGGCGTGTGCGGCGCCTGTGGCACCGTGCTCGGCTCGCTGCTGGCAGCCCACCGCACCCAACCGCTGCGCGATGGCAGCGTCCGCGTCGCGGAAGTGCGGCGACGCGTTCTCTCCGACTACGTCGGGCTCTGGGGACGTGCCGGGCTGCTCGCTACACCGGCGCTGACGTGCGGGGCGCTGTCCATCGCCGTCGGACTCGACGCGCACGTCGCAGGAAGCACCGCCACGAAGCTCGTGGTGGTCATCGCCACTGCGCTGGTGGTGACGGTCGCGGCACCGATCGTTGCCCGCGCGCTCCTCACGCGGCCTCTGGGCAGCAATGGTCCGGAGGGGGCGTACTGGCACCACACCATGGTGCAGGAGAACGTGAATCGCCTCGCCCGCTTGTCACTTGTCACGGCCTCGCTCAGTGCACTGGTCGCCGTCTACTACACCGCACTCAACGCTGCGTCGCTTCCCGACGCGTTGCTCTCGTCGAGTGCAGCCCTGCTCCTGGCGTGGTGTGCGGTCACCCTGTCGCTGGCTGTTGCCCGGAAGGCAACGGCCTCCGCCGTCAAGGCGAGCTCCATGCACCCAGGGGCGGCTCGATGAACCTCATCGTCGACACCGCGTCCGCCGTCCCGCCGTACGAGCAGGTCCGCGCGCAGATCGCGCAGCAGGTGGCGGACGGGGAGCTCCCGGCGGGCACGAAGCTGGCGACGGTCCGGCAGCTCGCTGAAGACCTCGGGCTCGCGCCGAACACGGTCGCCCGCGCCTACAAGGAGCTCGAGGCCGACGGCGTGATCGAGACCCACGGGCGGCGTGGCACGTTCGTCCGCTCGTCGGCTGCCGAGTCGTCCACGTCCGCGGTCCAGGCGGTCCGCGCGTACGTCGCCGCCGCACGCCGCCTCGGGCTTACCCGCCCCGAGGCAGTCCGGCTCGTCGAGGACGCCTGGCTCGGCGAGCACGCCCCTCCCGCCTGAGGTCGCCTGGTGGTCGGTGACCCCGGGTGTCGGGGTCGTGTTGACCCGCCCGTCGTGGCGCGGGGGGCCGACAGGTCCGGGACCACCCAGATGCGCGGATCTTCACGCCGTAGGGCGCGCAACCCGTCAGGATCCGTTCGGATGCACGATGCGACCCTCTCTCGCCGCGCCACGAGGGGCGGCTCAACACCGCTGGCGTCAGAGGGAGATGACCTGCGAGTCGACGTCCTCGCCGTCGACGGTGAGGACCGCCTTCCAGACCGGCCACTCGACGGCGACGCCGACGATCGAGGCCGGGTAGCGCACGGTCAGCTCGCCGTCGCGCAGGTCGGCGTCCTCGTCGAGCTCCTGCTTCTCGGCGGAGTTGCCGGAGAAGACGTACTGCGAGCGGAAGGCGCCGTCGACCGACCGCTCGTGGCCGAGCTGGAGCCGCTCGCTGCCGTCCTCGTTCGAGATGACCACCGACCACAGCACGGTGGAGCCGTGGATCGACCCCTCCCAGCGGATGTCGAACGCGACGAACTCACCGGCGATCGTGCGCCCGCAGTGGGTGATCTGGACCATGGGCGCAGCGTAGTTCGCGACCCGCTGCGGACGGCTCAGCGCACCAGGGTGTCGAGGAGCTGCTCGAGCCGCGCCGCCGGCTCGTCGGTCAGGCCGCCGTGGATCGGGCCGGGCTGCACGACGGTCGACCGCGGCGCGCTGAGGAACCCGAAGCGGGTGCCGAGCGGTGCCTTCCCGGCCGCGCCGGCGGAGGCGTCGCCGCGACAGACGGCCGCGGCCGCGGCGAGCGCGGAGGAGACGGCGGCGGTGTCGAGGTCGGCCGAGAGGGCGCGCAGCCGCTGCTCGTCGACGTCGTAGCCGCAGGCGAGGAAGTCGGCGTCCTGGCAGTAGAGCACCACGCCGACGTTGACGAACTCCTCGCGGTCGACGCGGGGGACGCACCGGAGCACGACGTACTGGAACCCCTTCACGCCGCACCTCCCGGCAGCCAGCCCCGGGAGCCGGAGACGCGGGCGAGCAGGAAGTCGACGTACGCGCGGCGCAGGGCGGACGGGTCCGCGTCCGGCACCGGCTCCAGCCACTCCTCGGGCACGAGCGCGACGACCTCCTCGAGCAGCTGCTCGGTGACCTGCGGGGCGAGCTCCTCGTCGGCCGCGGCGACTCCGGGGAGGTACGCGCCGAGCACGTGGTCGTCGACCCGGTAGGGCTGGGCGGCGAACCGCTCCGGCGAACCGATGCCGCCGGTCCAGGAGTGGTGGAAGTACAGGCACGCGCCGTGGTCGATCGCCCAGAGGTTGCCGTGCCACATCAGCAGGTTCGGGTTGCGCCAGGAGCGGTCGACGTTGGCGGTGAGGGCGTCGAGCCACAGGATCCTGGCCGCCACCGCCGGGTCGGGGCGGCACTCGGCGTCGTAACCGAACGCGCCGGGCAGGAAGTCGATGCCGAGGTTGAGCCCGAGGCTGGCGGTGAGCAGGTCCTGGACCTCCTCGTCGGCCTCGTACCTCGCGATCGCCTCCTCGAGCTGCACCGCGACCAGGTCGGGGGTCGCGATGCCCAGCCTGCGGGCCAGCTCGCCGACGACCACCTCGGCGACCAGCACCCGGAGCCCCTGTCCGGCCCCGCGGAACTTGCAGACGTAGGTGCCCAGGTCGTCGGCCTCGACCAGCCCGGGCAGCGATCCCCCCTCGCGGAGCGGCACGACGTAGCGGGTCGCTCGGACCGTCGGCAGCGCACTCACGCGGACAAACCTCTCACACCACGCACGAGGGCTCCCGGCTGTTCCGTCCTGTCGGTGCCCGTGCCTACAGTCGGGGAGATGACGGCCCTCCACCCGATGTCCGGAGCCCTCGACGCCGACGCGGACGCGCTGCTCCGCCGGTACGACGAGGTGCGCAGCCACACCGAGGCGCTGGCGCTCCCCCTCTCCCCCGAGGACCAGACCGTCCAGTCGATGCCGGACGTCTCGCCCACCAAGTGGCACCGCGCGCACGTCACCTGGTTCTTCGAGACGTTCCTGCTCGCGCAGGAGGAGGAACGGTTCGCGCCGTTCCAGGACCAGTACTGGTTCCTCTTCAACAGCTACTACGAAGCCATCGGGCCCCGCTACTCCCGCCCCGAGCGCGGGCTGATCAGCCGGCCGGGCGCCCACGAGGTCGGCGACTACCGCCGCAACGTCGACGACCGGGTGCGCGACCTGCTCGGCGCCCTCGACGGTGGTGCGCTCGAGCGGCTCGCCCCGACGGTCGAGCTCGGGTTCCACCACGAGCAGCAGCACCAGGAGCTGCTGCTCATGGACATCAAGCACGTCCTCTCGGTCAACCCGCTGCGGCCGGTCTACGCGGGCGCCCCGCTGCCGCCGAGCGAGCCCGACGCGCTCGGCTGGGTCGACGTCGACGGCGGCCTGGTCGAGATCGGCCACGAGGGGCTCGGCTTCTCCTTCGACAACGAGCTCCCCCGCCACCAGCAGTGGCTCGAGCCGTTCCGCCTCGCCGACCGGCTGGTCACCAACGGCGAGTGGCTGGAGTTCATGGCCGACGGTGGCTACCGCCGTCCCGAGCTCTGGCTCTCGGACGGGTGGGGCAAGGTGCGGGGCGAGGGATGGCAGGCCCCGTTCTACTGGACCGAGGTCGACGGGGTGTGGCTCGAGCACACGCTCAACGGCACCTGGCCGGTCGACCCGGGGCTGCCGGTCACCCACGTCAGCCACTACGAGGCCGACGCCTTCGCCACCTGGGCGGGGTGCCGGCTCCCCACCGAGGCCGAGTGGGAGCACGCCGTCGTCTCCACCGGGGCAGCCGTCGCGGCCGGCAACCTCGCCGACACCGCCACGTTCCACGCCCGACCGGCGCCGGCGGCCACCGGTGGGCTCCGGCAGGTGCACGGCGACTGCTGGGAGTGGACCTCGTCCGCCTACCTCCCCTACCCCGGGTTCCACCCGCCGGCGGGCGCGATCGGCGAGTACAACGGCAAGTTCATGTCCGGCCAGATGGTGCTCCGCGGCGGGTGCGCGCTGACCCCGGACGGCCACGCCCGGCCGACCTACCGCAACTTCTTCCCGCCGGGCGCCCGGTGGGCGATGAGCGGCGTGCGGTTGGCCGACGGCGGCGAGCCGGTCACGACCAGGGGGTGAGCGGCCGCTCCTGGGGGACCCCGTCGAGGACGAGGTCGAGCCGCTCGGTGAAGAACGCCACCATCCCCTTCACCGGCACCGCGTCGTGGCGGGGCTCCTCGTAGCTCCACGCCAGGTCGCGGACGAGCCGGCCCTCGACCTCGGCGGACCAGTACCTCGCGTCGCCCTTGTAGGCGCAGACGGTCCGCCGGTCGCTCGGCCGCAGCAGCTCCATCGCGACGTCCTCGCGCGGCAGGTAGTAGCGGGTCGGCAGCGGCGTCTCGAACAGCAGCGTCGCGCGCCGGCTGTCGGCGAGCGTGACGCCCGTGCGGGAGATCACCACGTGCCGGGTGCTGCGGAGACAGTCGATCCGGTCGAACGGGTCGCGTGGGTGGCCGGTGACCTCCTCGTCCTCCTCGAGCCAGTGCGTGAACGCACCCCAGTCGAGGATCACGTGGTCGGCGAGGTCGGGGTCGTGGGGCGCGAACGCCGCCCCGACCAGGTCTCGTTCCGGCACCCGCACGGTCAGCAGCCGGCCCGGGGTCGAGTGTGCGAGGAAAGGCGTCGACGGGTCGAGCACGGGGGCGTTCACCAGCCCCACGTGGACGGGGCGCTCCTCGGTCGCGGGCGCGTCGTACGGCACCAGGTCGGCGGCGAGGTCGGCCTCCGGCACGGCGTACGACGCGACGACCCGGCGTGGCTCCCACACCAGCAGCGCGGAGCGGGAATCCACGACGACCCGGTCCCCCACGGTGGCGCGGATCCACTTCGGTGAGGGGTGGATCCGGGTCTCGGGCAGGGCCGAGGCCCAGAGGTCAGCCATGCGGACGGCCATCCGCCCTTCATACCGTGCAGACGGGTCCCTGACGAGGTCCGGAAGGACCCATCTGCACCGATGAGGCCGCCGGGCGGCTCAGCTCAGCGAGTCGGGCCGGGTCGCGGAGGCGTCCGCCGGGTCGGCCTCGACGACGGTGTCCGCCTCGGGGCCGTCGTTGTCCACCACGGCCTTGTCGACGGGCTGGTCGGTGTCGGTCGAGCCGGCGACCTGCTTGCCGATCCGCATCGCCGCTGCGGAGGCCGCGACCCCCATGCCGAGCCCGGCGAGGGCCCATCCCGGGCCCCACTCCTCACGGCCGAGCGCGGCGTCGACCGAGAGGTCGCCCGGTCCCGCGTCGATGATCCCGAGGAGGGCGGCGACGAGCACCGCGTTGTACTCCCAACCGCCCTCGGTGTTCCACGGGCCGTTGCTCTGGTGGACCTTGCGGATCGCGGTGACCATCGTGCCGATGAGGCTGGCGCCGGCGAGCGGGGTCGCCGCACCGGCCACGAGGAGCGCCCCGCCCGCGGTCTCGGCGAGCCCGGCGGCGTACGCGTTGGCCTTGGGCGGGTGCATCTCGAGGGCGCCCATCATCTGCTCGGTCCCCTCGATGCCCGGGCCGCCGAACCAGCCGAAGAGCTTCTGGGTCCCGTGGCCGATGAAGAGCCCTCCGATGACCGCGCGTGCGGCGAGCCGTCCCACCTGCATGACTGTTCCTTCCCGAGGGGATGCGTTGGGAAGGTCCTACCCGCGCCGGGCTGGTGCCACGCCCTCCGGTCCGGTCAGCCGCCGAACGCGTGGGTCGCGGTGGCGCCGCCGTCGGCGACGAACTCGGCCCCCGTGCTGTAGGAGCTCTCGTCGCTGGCGAGGAAGACGTAGAGCTGCGCGATGTCCGCCGGGGTGCCGACCCGCTTCAGCGCGACCTTCTGGCCGCCCCAGTGGAGCCCCTCGTCGCCGGTGTAGCCGCGGATCATGCCGGTGTCGATCATCCCGGGGTGCACCGAGTTCACCCGGATCCCCTTCGGGCCGAGCTCGAGCGCGGCCGCCTTCGTCATCCCGCGGATCGCGAACTTGGTGCCGGTGTCGGCCACCAGGGTCGGCATCCCGCCCAGCCCCTCGATCGAGGAGGAGTTCACGATCGAACCGCCGCCGTTCTCGATCATCACCGGGGCGACGGTCCGCATCCCGAGGAAGCAGCCGAGCTGGTTGATCCGGAAGAGCCGCTCGAAGTCGGCGGTCGTCGTCTGCGTCAGCTCCGAGAAGTGCAGCACCCCGGCGTTGTTGACCAGGACGTCGGTCGGCCCGAACGTGTCCACGGCCTCGGCCACGGCCCGGGTCCAGCCCTCCTCGTCGGAGACGTCGAATTGGGCTGCCCCGGGCTGCCGGTCAGCGCGGCCTCGGACGAGGTGTTCACGATGCGGCCGTAGACCGGCTCCCCCGGCCTGCTTCGACAGCGCGCGCCAGTGGGCGGACCGCGTTGCGGCCCAGCAGGAAGTGGCCGCGGAGGTGGATCCGCAGGACCTGGTCCCACTCCTCGTCGCTCATGTCGAACAGCATCCGGTCGCCGGTGACGCCGGCGTTGTTCACCACGACGTCGAGCCGCCCCTGCCGGTCGACGGCCTCGGCACGACCGAGCCCCGCTCCGGCCCGGGTCACCACCGCGACCCGTCCCTCGAGGGACAGTGCTCCGGCACGCTCACTCCTCGATCGACAGCGCGCTCTTGGGGCAGGCGCTCACGGCCTGCCGGATCCGGGGCTCGTTCTCCGGAGTGACGTCGTAGGTGTGCACCTGCAGGTAGTCGTCGTCGTCGATCTCGAAGACGTCCGGGGCGAACCCGGTGCAGAGCGCGTTCGACTCGCAGAGGTCGAAGTCGACCTTCAGCCTCTTCACTGCTGACCTCCTCCACCCGGAAGGATGTTCATCTTGCTGTGGTCCCAGCTGGCGACCTTGTCTGGCGTGACGAGGATCGCCACCCGCTTGAGCACCTGCTTCTCGACGGTGTCCTGGCCCAGCTCGCCGAGCTCGGCGATGTCGGTCACGCCCGCCATCGCGGCGGCGACCCGCGAGCCGATCTCGCGGATCCGGTCGTGGTCGCGGACGATCTCGGCGGTGCCCTGGATCGAGACCCCGGTGAGCTCGAAGTAGTCGCTGCCGGACTCCACCAGCACGCTGACCCGCGGGTCCCGCTCGAGGTTCTTCACCTTCTGCGAGGTGGCGTAGGTCCAGAACCCGATGCGCCCCTCGTGGACGACGTAGAAGAGCGTCGTGAGGTGCGGCATGCCGTCGCGGCCGATGCTCGCGACCTGCACCTTCATCTGGGAGGCGAGGTATGCCTCGACCTCCTCCTCGCTCATCGCGACGGCACGGCGCTGCGAGGCGCGCTTGCTGGTGGCCATCGAGGGATTCAGCCTTCCGAGGAGTGGCCGGGGAACAGATGGGCCGCCGGGTTGATCGCCACCGCCGCGTTGTTGACCGCGGTCGCGGCCTCGCCGAACCCGACGGCGATGAGCCGCACCTTGCCGGGGTAGTCGGTGACGTCGCCGGCCGCGAAGACCCGCGGCAGGTTGGTGCGCGTCGTGGAGTCGACGACGATGTGCCGCTTGTGGACCTCGAGCCCCCACTCCTGGATCGGGCCGAGGTCGGCGACGAACCCGAGGGCGGCGATCACCGCCTGCGCCTTCACGACGGTGGTCTCGCCGGTCTTCACGTGCTCGATCTCGACCGCCTCGAGCCCGTCGTCACCGACGAGCCGGGCGACGTTGGCGTTGGTGATCACCTCGGTGTCCCCCGCGAGCACCTTGTCGACGGTGGCCTGGTGGGCCCGGAACGCCTCGCGGCGGTGCACGAGCGTGACCGAGGCGGCGATCCCCTGGAGGGCGAGCGCCCAGTCGAACGCGCTGTCGCCGCCGCCGACGACCACGACGTCCTTGCCGGCGTACTCCGCCAGCGACGGGACGAAGAACGCGACGCCGCCGCCGGTCCACCCCTCCGCCGCCGGCAGCGGGCGCGGGGTGAACTTGCCGATGCCGGCGGTGATGATCACGGCCTTGGCCACGACCGTCGTGCCGTCGTCGAGCCCGACCCGCACGGGGCCCTCCTCGCCGCCGTCCTCGAGGGTGCGCGCCGTGCGACCGAGGAGGTACGTCGGGTCGGCGGTCGCGGCCTGGGCAACGAGCCCGGCGACGAGCTCCTTGCCCTTGACCGACGGGAAGCCGGCGACGTCGAGGATCTCCTTCTCCGGGTACATCGCGGTGATCTGGCCGCCGAGCTCCGGCAGCGAGTCCACGACCGCCACCGAGAGGCCGCGGAACCCTGCGTAGTAGGCCGCGAACAGCCCGACGGGGCCGGCACCGATGACGAGCAGGTCGACCTCGTGTTCCTCGCTCACGGATTCCTCCTCGTCCGCGCCACCGCGGAAACTGAAACGCGTTCTGGTCTAGCCCGAGGTGCTCGGCCGAGGCCAACAACTCCGCTCGCGGCCCTTCCTACCACGCTCGCGACCCGTCCGGGCTACGCCCGGACGGGTGAGGCGGTCGAGACCAGGCCGGCTCAGCCGGCGGACTCGCGCTCCTTCTCGCGCTGCGCGGAGACCCAGAGGCTCAGCACCGCGGTGACGACCAGGGTGGTCACGATGACCCCGAGGGAGACCACGATCGGGATCTCCGGAGCCCACTCGACGTGGTGGCCGCCGTTGATGAACGGCAGCTCGTTGGTGTGCAGGGCGTGGAGCACCAGCTTGACGCCGATGAACGCGAGCAGGAACGCCAGGCCGTAGCTGAGGAAGATCAGCCGTCGGAGGAGGTCGCCGAGGAGGAAGTAGAGCTGACGCAGCCCCATCAGCGCGAAGACGTTCGCGGTGAGCACGAGGTAGGGCTCCCGGGTGAGCCCGAAGATCGCCGGGATCGAGTCGAGCGCGAAGAGCAGGTCGGTGGTGCCGAGCGCGACGGCGACGATGAACATCGGGGTGAGGAGCAGCTTGCCGTGCTCGCGCACCCAGAGCTTGCCGCCGCGGTAGTCCTCCGTGTGCGGCATGACCGTCCGGACCCAGCGGACGAGCCGGTTCTCCTCGAACTCCTCGTCCTCCTCGTTGCCCTCCTTGGCGAGCTTGGCGCCGGTGTAGATGAGGAACGCGCCGAAGAGGTAGAAGACCCAGCTGAACTGCTCGATCGCCGCGGCGCCGACGGCGATGAAGATGCCGCGGAAGACCAGCGCCAGGATGATCCCGATCAGCAGCGCCTCCTGCTGGTACTGCCGCGGCACCCCCAGCTTGCTCATGATGATGATGAAGACGAAGAGGTTGTCGACGGAGAGGGAGTACTCCGTGAGCCAGCCGGCGAAGAACTCCGTTCCGTACTGGTGGCCGGAGAGCACCCAGACCCCGATGCCGAAGAGCACCGCCATCGAGATGTAGATCGTCAGCGCGACCGAGACCTCCCTGCGGGAGGGCTCGTGCGGCCGCCGGCCGATGATCGCGACATCGACGACGAAGATCGCGACGGTGAGCCCGATCGTCACCCACCAGACCCACTCGGGGACGTTCATCAACTACCTCATAGGTCGGGGACGGCGGACCCGGTCAGTTTCTCAGACGCTCCCAGTGGCCGCGTCCCACCCTCCGGTCGGTGCTTGCGGGGCAGTGTGCCCACGATCGGGGTGTGCGACTCGTCCACGGTCTCGAGCAGCTCGTCGTCGGGGATCGCGCCGCCGACCTGAAACCGGTTCCACCCCGACCAGCCCAGCCTCACCGGGCGCCCGCCTCGATCATCTGGCGCAGCTCCTTCTTGAGGTCGGAGATCTCGTCGCGGAGCCGGGCGGCCACCTCGAACTGGAGCTCGGCCGCCGCGGTGTGCATCTGCTCGGTGAGCTGCTGGACCAGCTCGGCCAGGTCGGCCGACGGGAGCCCGGAGAGGTCGGCACGCTGCCGCTCGTCGCCGCCGCTGCGCAGGGAGGGCACCGGCGCCTTCTTGCGGCTGGCGTCGCTGCGCCCCACCTGCTGCCAGGTCTGGAGCAGCTGCTCGGTGGTCTCGTCCTCGCGGGCCAGCATCTCGGTGATGTCGGCGATCTTCTTCCGCAACGGCTGCGGGTCGATCCCGCGCTCCTCGTTGTAGGCGATCTGCTTCTCGCGCCGCCGATTGGTCTCGTCGATGGCCAGCTCCATCGACGGGGTCACCTTGTCGGCGTACATGATCACCTGGCCCGAGACGTTGCGGGCCGCGCGGCCGATCGTCTGGATCAGCGACTTGTCGGAGCGGAGGAACCCCTCCTTGTCGGCGTCGAGGATCGCCACCAGCGACACCTCGGGGAGGTCGAGCCCCTCGCGGAGCAGGTTGATGCCGACGAGCACGTCGTACTCCCCCAGCCGGAGCTCGCGGAGCAGCTCGATGCGGCGGAGCGTGTCGACCTCGCTGTGCAGGTAGCGGGTGCGGATGCCGGCCTCGAGGAGGTAGTCGGTGAGGTCCTCCGACATCTTCTTGGTCAGCGTCGTGACGAGCACCCGCTCGTTGCGCTCGCTGCGCGTCCGGATCTCGTGGATCAGGTCGTCGATCTGCCCCTTGGTGCCCTTGACGATCACCTCGGGGTCGACGAGCCCGGTCGGGCGGATGATCTGCTCGACCACGTTGCCGAGGCCGCCGACCTTGTCGAGCTCGTAGTTGCCCGGGGTCGCGGAGAGGTAGATCGTCTGGCCGATCCGCTCGAGGAACTCCTCCCACTTCAGCGGCCGGTTGTCCATCGCGCTCGGCAGCCGGAACCCGTGGTCGACGAGGTTGCGCTTGCGCGACATGTCGCCCTCGTACATCCCGCCGATCTGCGGGACCGCCACGTGCGACTCGTCGACGACCAGGAGGAAGTCCTCGGGGAAGTAGTCGAGGAGACAGTTCGGCGCCGAGCCCGGCTTGCGGCCGTCGATGTGCATCGAGTAGTTCTCGATCCCCGAGCAGCTGCCGACCTGGCGCATCATCTCGATGTCGTACGTCGTCCGCATCCGCAGCCGCTGCGCCTCGAGGAGCTTGCCCTGGCGCTCGAACTCGGCGAGCCGGTCGGCGAGCTCGAGCTCGATGCCCCGGATCGCCCGCTCCATCCGCTCCGGACCGGCGACGTAGTGGGTCGCCGGGAAGATGTAGAGCTCCTCGTCCTCGGTGAGCACCTCGCCGGTCACCGGGTGGAGCGTCATCAGCCGCTCGATCTCGTCGCCGAAGAGCTCGACCCGGACCGGGTGCTCCTCGTAGACCGGGAAGATCTCCAGGGTGTCGCCGCGGACCCGGAAGGTCCCGCGGGTGAACGCCTGGTCGTTGCGGGTGTACTGGATCTCGACGAGCCGGCGGAGCAGCTGGTCGCGGTCGACCTCGCCGCCCACCCGGAGCCGGACCATCCGGTCGACGTACTCCTGCGGGGTGCCGAGGCCGTAGATGCAGGACACGGTCGAGACGACGATGACGTCGCGGCGGGTGAGCAGGCTGTTGGTCGCGGAGTGGCGCAGCCGCTCGACCTCCTCGTTGATCGAGGAGTCCTTCTCGATGTAGGTGTCCGTCTGCGGGACGTAGGCCTCGGGCTGGTAGTAGTCGTAGTAGCTGACGAAGTACTCCACCGCGTTGTTCGGCAGCAGCTGGCGCAGCTCGTTGGCGAACTGGGCGGCGAGCGTCTTGTTGGGCTGCATGACCAGCGCCGGCCGCTGGAGCCGCTCCACCGCCCAGGCCACGGTGGCGGTCTTGCCGGTGCCGGTCGCGCCGAGCAGCACGACGTCCTGCTCCCCCGCCTTGATCCGGCGCTCGATGTCGTCGATCGCGGTGGGCTGGTCACCTGCCGGCTGGTAGTCGGAGATGACCTCGAACGGCGCGACCTTGCGCTTCAGGTCGGTGACGGGCCTCATGGGTTCGAGCGTAGCCAGCGGCTCCGACAGGACGCGTCCGTCGGCCGCCCCCGATAGATTCCTCCCGTGGCAGCGCGGAGCAGGTTCCCCGTCGGCGTGCTCGGCCGGTCGTCCTCACGCGTGCCGCTGCGCACCGTCCTGCGCCGGACGCTGCTCGGCATCGTCGGGCTGCAGCTGCTGCTCGCGGTGGCCCTGACCCTGGTCGACTCCTACCGCCGCCGGGGCAAGAAGCCCAAGCCGTTCCCGGTCACCCCGCCGTCCGAGGTGACCATCGGCAGCGGCACCGTCACCTGCTACACCTACGGCGCCGATCTCTACGAGGACATGCTCGCCGCGATCGCGGGCGCGCAGCACCAGGTGCTCCTCGAGTCCTACATCTGGAAGGGCGACGAGACCGGCGAGCGGTTCAAGCGGGCGCTCTACGAGGCCGCGGCCCGCGGGGTCGAGGTCTACGCGATCTTCGACGGGTTCGCCAACCTCGTGGTCTCCCCTCGCTTCAAGCACTTCCGGCCGCCGGTGCGGGTGCTGAAGTACCCCGTGTACGCCGCCGGGCTGCGCTTCTTCGACCTGCGCCGCTACGGCCGCGACCACCGCAAGATCCTGGTGGTCGACGACGAGGTGGCGTTCGTCGGCGGCTACAACATCGGCGCCGCCTACGCCACCGAGTGGCGCGACACCCACGTGCGGATCACCGGCCCCGGGGTCTGGGACTGCAAGCGCGCCTTCGCCGACATGTGGAACCTCCACCGTCGGGGGCGCCACGGGGGCCCGCTGCTGCTCGAGACCCCCTCCGACTGGGAGCCTCGGATCCGGATCCACCGCAACGTGCCGCGGCTCTGGATGTTCCCGATCCGGTCGATGTACCTCGAGGCGATCAACCGGGCGACCCGCAACATCTGGCTGACCCAGGCCTACTTCATCCCCGACGCCGACTTCGTCGAGGCCCTCGAGGGCGCTGCTCGCCGAGGCGTCGACGTGCGGCTGCTGGTCCCCCAGAAGTCGAACCACGTGGTCGCGGACTGGATCGCCCAGGGGTACTTCGGCGAGCTCCTCGAGGCCGGGGTGAAGGTGCACCGGTTCCAGGGGGCGATGGTGCACGCCAAGACCGCCACGATCGACGGCAACTGGAGCACGGTGGGCACCGCCAACATCGACCGGCTGTCGATGACCGGCAACTACGAGGTCAACGTCGAGTTCATCGACCCCGCCATGGCCCGGGTGATGGAGGACGTCTTCCGCACCGACCTCGAGAACTGCGTCCAGCTCACCGCCGACACCTGGGCCGAGCGCGGGGTGCACAAGAAGGCGGTCGAGCTGTTCCTGGGACCGCTCCGCCCGCTGCTGTGACCGGCTGCTGACCGGCTGGTGACCCGCTGCTGACCGGGCAATGGTCCCTTGGGGCCATTGCCCGCGGCGGGGACCGCGAGGAACGTCAGGACGAGAACCAGGCCGTGGAGGCGGACCGATGGAGCCACAGGCACTCGAGGGGTCGTGGACCCACGTCCACGAGGAGGACCGGGACGACGTCCAGGTCTGGCTGCCCAGCGACCGTCCGCTCCCGCCCGCCCGCGGCCGCACGTCGTTCACGCTCCGGCCCGACGGCACGGCCGACGCGGGGTCACCCGGCCCCGACGACCGGGGCGTGACGAGCGAAGACGGCACCTGGCAGGTCGAGGGTGACGTCCTGACGGTCCGCTGCCCCGGGTGGGTGGCGACCTTCGAAGTCGTGGCCGCGGACCCGGACCACCTCGGGCTGCGGCCGCTCCCCTCCTCCTGAAGCGAGGCCCACCGGCCTCGGGAGAGGTCCACGAATGCCACCCAGGAAGCGCACCGAGAGCGCGCCCACCGACGACGTCCCCACCCGCAGGATCTGCGCGACCGACGAGGTGAACGAGAGGCTGCTGAGGACCGTCCCCGGCTACGCCGACACCCGCTCCGAGATCGAGAACCGCACCGGCCGGATGGTCGCCTTCGAGGGGGCGGTGCTGCGCACCGGCTGCACCAGCATCCCCGTCGTCGTCCACGTCGTGCACCGCACGACCGCCGAGAACATCTCCGACGCCCAGGTGCAGAGCCAGATCGACGTGCTCAACGAGGACTTCCGGGCCCGCAACGCCGACCGGACCAACACCCCCGCACCCTTCCAGGGGCTCGTCGCGGACGCCCGGATCACCTTCCGGCTCGCGACGACCGACCCGGACGGGAACCCGACGAACGGCATCACACGGACCTCGACCAGCAGGACGTCGTTCAACTCCGAGGCCGACGACGTCAAGTCCGCCTCGACCGGCGGTGCCGACCCCTGGCCCGCCGACCAGTACCTCAACATCTGGACCTGCGGGAACCTCCGCAACTCCCGGAACGAGGCGCTGCTCGGCTACGCGCAGTTCCCCGGCGGCCCCGCCGCCACCGACGGGGTCGTCGTCCTGCACAGCGCCTTCGGTACGACGGGGTCGGCGACCGCACCCTTCGACCGCGGCCGCACCACCACCCACGAGATCGGTCACTGGCTGAACCTGCGCCACATCTGGGGCGACGACGGCACCGGCTGCTCGGGCGACGACTTCGTCGCGGACACCCCCAACGCCGCGGGGCCGAACTTCGGCGCCCCGACGTTCCCGAACATCACCTGCGGGAACGGACCGCACGGCGACCTGTTCATGAACTACATGGACTACGTCGACGACGCTGCGATGTTCATGTTCACCCACGGCCAGGTGGCGCGGATGCAGGCCGCCCTCGACGGCGCCAGGTCGACGATCGGCACCACCGCCCCCTGCCGCGACAAGGGGTTCGCCGACGACATCGTGAAACCGCTGCCGACCGAGAACGTCAAGGACTTCATCAAGGAGCGCCCGAAGGAGCTGGTGAAGGAGCCGGTCAAGGAGCTCCCGAAGGACGTCGTCAAGGACACCCCGAAGGACACCCCCAAGGAGTTCGTCAAGGAGCGGCCGAAGGAGCTGGTCAAGGAGCTGCCGAAGGACGGCGGGTTCGACCCCAAGGACTTCGTCGAGGGGCCGGACTTCCCCCAGGGGCCGGTCGTCCAGCCGGTCCAGCCGGGGCTGGGCGGCCAGGTGCCGTTCGTGCTGGGCGGCCAGGCCCGGGGTGCGGCCGGCGGCGGCGACCCGCTCCTGCCGTTGGTGCAGCAGGTGGGTGCGCTGCTCTGGGCGTACTCCTCGGCTGCGCAGCAGGGGACGCTGAGCCCGCGCGACTCCGCCCGGTGGCAGCAGCTGTCGGCGGTCTACGCCCAGCTCGTGGCGCTGCTCGGCTGAGCGGGGTCCCGCATGATCGTCGTGGTCAGCTTCCGGGACAACCCACACGTCGAGGCGGTCCTGGAGCACCTCCGGCGCCGCGCCCTGGTCGTGGACGCGGCCGACTTCCCCACCCGGGCCATCCTCGAGGTGCGGCTCGCGGACACCGCCGTCCCCGACCTGGTGGCGCTGGAGACCGTGGACGGCCCGGTGCGCGCCGACCGGATCGGCGCGGTCTGGTACCGCCGCGAGCGCCCGATGGAGCTCGACCCCGCGCTCACCGACCCGACCGCCCGGCTGTTCGCCTGGTCGGAGAGCCAGGAGGCGCTGCAGGGGTTCTGGCGGGCGACGGAGTGCTTCTGGATGAACCCGCCCGACGTCGACGCGCTGGCCCAGCGGAAGGTCCGCCAGCTCCAGCTCGCCCGCGAGGTCGGGTTGGCGGTCCCGCCCACGTTGATCACCAACAGCCCGGCGAGGGCGGCGGCGTTCCTCGAGGCGCACCGCCCCGCCGGGGTGGTGCGGAAGGCGTTCCGCAACCTGCGCGAGGCGCCCCGGTCGACGGCGCTGGTGACGGCCGAGGACGAGGCGCGGCTCGACGAGGTCCGCTTCGCCCCGGTGACCTTCCAGGAGTTCGTCCCGGCCGAGCTCGACCTCCGGGTCGTCGCGGTCGAGGACGAGCTGTTCGCCACCGCGATCCGGTCGACCGCCGAGCACCAGGTCGACTACCGGCCCGGGCTCGGCACCGCCGAGCTCTTCGCCTACCGGCTGCCCGACGACGTCGCGTCCGCGCTGCTCGCGCTGCACAAGCGGCTCGGGCTGGCGTACGGCGCCTCGGACCTCCGGGTGACGCCCGCCGGAGAGCACGTCTTCCTCGAGGTCAACCCGGCCGGGGAGTTCCTCTTCGCCAGCGAGCGGACCGGCCAGCCGGTGCCGCAGGCGATCGCGGCCTGCCTGGACCGCCACGACCGCGAGCACGAGACCCGGTGGTGCTGCTGAGCCGGTCTCCCGAGGTCAGACGCGACCGGGAAGGTGCGTGGGCAGCGTCATCCGGGGCGCCCGCCGCGGCCGGCGCAGCCGCCCTTGCATGACCAGCACCTGCACCCGCAGCCGGTGCGGCCGGTAGGGCTCGAGCAGCTCGGCCAGCCGTTCGTCGTCGACGGGCTTGCCGGTGAGCGCCCACCCGATGTCCTTGGCGACGTGGAAGTCGCCGAAGCTGACCGCGTCGGCGTCCCCGAGCGCCCGCGCCCGGGTCTCGGCCGAGGTCCACACCCCGACCCCGGGCAGCGTGCGCAGCCGGCGGTCGGCCTCCTCGACAGGAACGTCCACGAGCCGCTCGAGGGCCGAAGCCCGCTCCGCCACCCGTACGACGGTCCGCGACCGAGCCGGGTCGACGAGCAGCTGCAGCCACTCCCACGACGGGATGGCCCGGAGCGTCTCGGGGGCGGGCAGCACCATCAGCCCGCGTCGCTCGGCCTCGGGACCGGGTGCGGGGTCGCCGTACCTGCGGACCAGCCTGCGCTGGGAGGTGAACGCCTCCTTGCCGGTGACCTTCTGCTCGATGATCGCGGGGACCAGCGCATCCATCACGAGCCTGGTCCGCGGCACCCGCCAGTGCGGGTAGGCCCCCCACGCCGCGGCGAGCACCTCGTGCTCGGGGTCGAACCCGGTCGGGTCGTCGCCGGCGCCGAGCAGCTCCGGCAGCCCGTCGAGCACCCAGTCGGCCCCCGGCCCCCAGGCCGTCGCCCGCACCTCGCCGTCGCGGGACAGCGCCCGCACCGCCAGGGTCACCAGCCCCTCCGGCGTGCGCCACCCCTTCACCACGGTGCCGTCGGGGTCGAGCTGGAAGGTCGGGTCGCCGGCGCCGCGGCGCAGCGACAGCAGGATCGAGGCGACCGGGCACGGCCAGGAGGGACGCCAGCTCCGCTCGAGCGGGGAGTCGGTCGCAGGCACCGCACCAGCCTAGGCGGCGGGATGGCGCAGAATGACCGCGTGCTCCTCGCCGACCTGGTCCGCGCCTCCGTCGAGATGACCGCGACCCGGTCCCGGACCGCCAAGACCGCCGTGGTGGAGCGGACGCTCCGAGCGGCGGCCCCCGACGAGGTGGAGGTGGTCGCGGCGTTCCTCGCCGGCGCGCCACGGCAGCGGCGGACCGGGCTCGGCTACCGGTCGTTGGAGACGCTCCCCGAACCCGCCACGGAGCCGATGCTCACCGTCCTCGAGGTCGACGCGCTGCTCGAGCGGATCAGCACCACGGCGGGCGTCGGGTCACGGGCCGCGCGCACCGCCCTGGTGGCGGAGCTGTTCGGCCGCGCGACGGCGGAGGAGCAGCGGTGGCTGAAGGCGCTCGTCTTCGAGAACCTCCGCCAGGGCGCCCAGGACTCGATCCTGCTCGACGGCATCGCCAAGGCCGCCGAGGTCCCGGTGACCGCGGTGCGCCGGGCCGCGATGTTCACCCCGTGGTCGGGCGAGGTCGCCGCGGCCGCGCTGTCCGGCGGCCGCGAGGCGCTGGACGCCTTCGGCCTGGTGCCCGGCCGGCCGGTCCGGCCGATGCTCGCCGCGTCCGCACCCGACGTCGCAGCGGCGCTGGAGAAGATGGCGGCCGCGTGCGTCGTCGACCGCAAGCTCGACGGGATCCGCGTCCAGGTGCACCGGGTCGGGGGCGAGGTGCGGGTCTACACGCGCAGCCTCGACGACGTCACCGAGCGGCTGCCCGAGGTCGTCGAGGCGGCGCTCGCGCTCGCGGCCGACCCGGTCGTGCTCGACGGCGAGGTGCTCGCGCTCGCCGAGGACGGGCGGCCCCGGCCGTTCCAGGAGACCGCGTCGCGCACCGGCAGCAGCGTCGCGGTCGAGGAGCTGCGCCGCCGCACCCCGCTGACGGTGTACTTCTTCGACGTCCTGCACCGCGACGGCGAGGACCTGCTCGACGCCGACGGCGCGACCCGGCTCGCGCGGCTCGACGAGACGGTGCCCGAGCGGTACCGCGTCCCGCGGGTGGTCACCAGCTCCCCCGAGGAGGCCCAGGCGTTCTTCGACGCGACCGTCGCCGCCGGCCACGAGGGGGTCGTCGTCAAGGCTCTCGACAGCCCCTACCTCGCCGGCCGGCGCGGCGCCGGGTGGGTGAAGGTGAAGCCACGGCACACCCTCGACCTCGTCGTCCTCGCGGTCGAGTGGGGCAGCGGTCGGCGCAGCGGATGGCTGTCGAACATCCACCTCGGCGCACGCGACCCCGAGGGCGGCGGCTACGTGATGCTCGGCAAGACCTTCAAGGGGATGACCGACGAGATGCTCGCGTGGCAGACCGAGCGGTTCCTCTCCCTCGAGACCTCTCGCGAGGGGCACGTCGTGCACGTCCGACCCGAGCAGGTCGTCGAGATCGCGTTCGACGGCATCCAGACGTCGTCGCGCTACCCCGGCGGGATGGCCCTGCGGTTCGCCCGGGTCCTCCGCTACCGCGACGACAAGACCGCCGACGAGGCCGACACCGTGGAGACGGTCCGGGCGCTGCGCTGACCACGGCTCTTTACCTTTTCGAGAAAAACTCGAACAGCACGCCTGACCTGCCGATACCTTCCGTGGCTGACGTCGAACGACCACGGGGGAGACATGACGGAGGAGACCGGCGGGCGCCGGCACGGGCGAGGAAACCGGTTCGGGCTGGTGCTCGGCGCCGTCCTCGCACTCGCACTGGCCGCACCCCTGGCGGTGGCCGGCGGCGCGACCGCGACACCGGGCGTGGCATCGACCGCCACGACCGTGGCCGCTGCCGGGCCGCGCAAGGTGACCGAGGACAAGCGGCCCAACATCGTCGTGGTGATGGCCGACGACATGCGCGCCGACGACCTGCGCTTCGCCCCCAACATCCGCCGGATCCTCGGCCAGGGCGGCGTCACGTTCGAGAACGCCTTCTCGCCGTTCCCGCTCTGCTGCCCGGCCCGGGCGTCGTTCCTGACCGGCGTCTACGCGCACAACCACGGCGTCTACTGGCACGGCGCTCCCTATGGCTACGGCTCCTTCGACGACTCGCGCACGATCGCGACCTCGCTGTCCGAGGCGGGCTACCGGACCGGGTTCATCGGCAAGTACCTCAACGGCTACGGCAAGGACGCCTCGAAGGTCACCGGCGAGCCGTCGTACCTCTACGTGCCGAACGGGTGGACCGACTGGCGCGCCTCGTTCACCAACCCGGGCGTCCCCGGGATCCACGGCGGCACGTACAACTACTTCGACAGCCCCTACAACGTCAACGGCAAGGTCGACAACCGCTACAAGGGGCAGTACCAGACCGACGTCCTCGGCACGTTCTCGGTGAGGATGGCCCGCCGGTTCGCCGCCTCGCCGAACCCCTTCTTCATGTTCGTGTCGTACGTCGCGCCGCACCACGGCACGCCGTTCGAGCACGACGACCCGCGGCAGCGCACCGACGTCGACGGCACCTACGACGGCTACTCCACGCCGGCCCGGCCCCGCTGGGTCAAGGGGATGTTCGACAAGGTCGTCAAGCGCGGCGCCGGCATCGCACCGGGCAGCCGCTCCGGCGAGCTCGACGTCTCGGACAAGCCGTCGTTCTTCCGGGCCCGCAAGGACTTCACCGCCGGCCAGCTCGCCGCGCTCGCCGAGGTGACCCGGCAGCGGGCCGAGGCGATCTACGTCGTCGACCAGCAGGTCGCCCGCCTGGTGAAGGTGCTCACCAAGAAGGGCGAGTGGGACGACACCGTGCTGGTGTTCACCTCCGACAACGGCTACTTCCTCGGCGAGCACCGGCAGCCCAGCGGCAAGGTCCGCGCGCACGAGCCGTCCCTGCGGGTGCCCTTCCTGGTCACCGGCCCCGGCATGCGCAGCGGCCAGAAGCGCTACGACCCGATCAGCACGGTCGACGTCACCGCGACGATCCTCGACATCGCCAATGCCGCTCCCCCGCTCACCCCGGACGGCACGTCACGGCTGCGGACGATCCGCCGCGGCGACCAGGGGTGGACGGCGCCGGTCGTCACCGAGGCGGTCTACACCGTCGGCGGTCAGCGGGTCGCGCCGGGCTTCGTCGACGGCGACGCCCGGGACTCCGTGGGGCTCCGCACCCCTCGCTACTCGTTCACCCTCTACGACAACGGCGAGGGCGAGCTCTACGACCTCCGGACGGACCCGGCCCAGATGGAGAACCGGTTCGGCGACCCGGCGTACGCCGCGGTGCAGGAGCAGCTCACCGAGACCTGGTGGCAGTACAAGGACTGCGTGGGGGCCGAGTGCCGCACCGCCATGGACCCGGCACTGCGGCAGAGCGTCCAGCAGACCAAGCGGACGACCCGGGGCTACTGGGCCGCGGTCTCGAAGCTCTACGGCCGCTGACCGGTCCCCCGCGAGGTCACCGGGCGACCAGCGCCTTGCGCCACCCGTCGACCACGTCCCAGACGTAGATCACCACGGCGGACAGGACGACGATCAGCCCCACGACGTCCGGGTCGAACTCGGCCCAGTGCTCCTGGATCCCGGCGACCGCGTGGGGGTTGAGCAGCCGGTCGGACGCGGCGAGGTACACGACCGGGGCCGTGAACACCGCGCCGAGGACCACGTTGAGCGTGGCCAGCCGCGTCGTCCACCCGCCCGCGCGGTACTTCACCACCTCGAACACCATCTCGGCGACGATCAGGACGAGCACCAGCGGCAGCCAGAACGTCCAGAGCTCCGGGTCGAGGACCGGCACGTCCTCCCCGTCGTACGACACCGAGGGGTTGAGCTGCTGCCAGACGATCGCGGCGCCGAACAGCCACAGGAAGACCAGCGCCGCGACGAGGTCGGTGACCGAGCCGCGGTGGGCGCGTGACAGCTCGGGAAGCTGGTCGGGCGTCCACACCGCGCCGACCGACTCCCGCACGTCGTCGTCCGGGCCTCGCTCGACGACGGCGAAGACCGCGGTCACCCAGAAGGCCACCTGGACCGCGACGGTGTACGCCGTCCACACGGCTGCGCCGACGACCGACCCGACGTCGCCGCCGCCGAGCGCGTCGATCGTCGCCACCACCAAGGCGACGACCGGCACCACGAGGAGGGTTCCCTTGAGCACGCGGACGTACGACGGGAACAGCTCCGGACCGATCAGCCGGAGCTTGCGCCCCGAGTAGCCGGCCGAGAGCCGCTCCGGCTCCCCCAGCTCCTCGAGGGCGGCGTACTCCGCCTGCTCCGGTGTCAGCCCGGGCCGCTCGTCGAGCAGCGCCTCGACGCGGTCGTCGATGCTGCCGCGCAGCTCGTCGGCGACGTCGGCGCGCTGGTCCTCGGGGAGCCGGCGGGTGGCCGCGTGGACGTAGCGGTCCGCCAACGTCGGCGTGCCGGGGGTCCGCTCACGGCGGTCGGTCGTCATGGTCCTCACCTCAGCTTCTCGATGGATGCGTGCAGCTCCTGCCACTCCGCGAGCAGCGACTCGAGCAGGGACTGCCCGTCGGGGCTGACCCGGTAGAACTTCCGCGGCCGTGACTCCTCGGTGTTCCACTCGCTGGTCAGCAGCCCCTGCTTCTCCAGGCGGCGGAGCAGCGGGTAGAGCGTGTTGGCGTCGACGGCGAAGCCGGCGTCGGCGAGCGTCTCGAGGAGCGCGTAGCCGTACGTCGGGCGGCTCAGCGTGGCCAGGGCCGCCATCACCACGGTCCCCCTGCGGAGCTCCTGGAGGTGGCCGGCCAGGACGTCGTCAGGCATGACTGAGACAATACTGTGCGTCACACACCATTGTCCAGCGCACGCCCTCAAGCTGCGACACGGACACCTGCTGCAACTCCGAGTTGCACGACCGTACGATGTGCCGCATGAGCGAACAGACGACGGCGCCCCCGGGCCCGCGTCAGCGCCGGCAGAGCGCTGTCGACCGCCGCCGGGAGCGCGAGGCGCGGATCATCGCCGCCACGCGCGAGCTGTTCGACGCCAGCGGGGTGCGGGACGCCCAGATCGAGGACGTCGCCCGGGCGGTCGGCATCAACCGCGCGATCATCTACCGCCACTTCACCGGCAAGGAGGAGCTGTTCGCCCTCACCGAGGCGACCTACCTCAAGGACCTCGAGGAGCGGCTCCGCGCCGCCGACGACACCGGCGCCGACCCGGAGACGCGGCTGCGCGCGCTCACCGAGGCGTTCGTCGACTTCGGCCTCGCGCACCCGGCCTTCGTGGACTGCGGCGTCACGATCCTGCGGATGGGCCCGGCGCTGCTCGACGAGCTCAGCTCGTCGGCGCTCTTCAAGCTCGGCAAGGGGATGAGCGACTGCCTCACCCGGGTCGTCGACATCATCCGGGCGGGCCAGGAGACCGGCGCCTTCGCCGAGCAGGACCCCGACCTGGTGGCGAACATGCTCTACTCGCTCGGCCTCGGCGGGCTCCAGCTCGCGCGGCTCGGCGTGATGGTCAAGGAGGGCTCCCCCGGCGTCCCGACCGTCGCCGACATCGACGCCGCCCAGGTCAAGCAGCACCTCGTGGCGTCGAGCCTCGCCCTGGTCCGCCGTCCCGACTGACGGACCAGGACGGGCTCAGCGCTCCAGGATCGCGGTGACGCCCTGGCCGCCGGCGGCGCAGATGGAGATCACGCCCCGGCCGCTCCCCTTCTGGGCGAGCAGCTTGGCGAGGTTCGCGATGATCCGGCCACCGGTCGCGGCGAACGGGTGCCCTGCGGCGAGCGAGCTGCCGTTGACGTTCAGCTTGGAGCGGTCGATCGCGCCGAGCGGGGCGTCGAGGCCGAGCCGCTCCTTGCAGTAGATCGGGTCCTCCCAGACCTTCAGCGTCGCCAGCACCTGCGAGGCGAACGCCTCGTGGATCTCGTAGAAGTCGAAGTCCTGCAGCGACAGGTCGTTGCGCTCCAACATCCGCGGCATGGCGTACGCCGGGGCCATCAACAGCCCCTCCTGGCCGTGCACGAAGTCGACCGAGGCGGTCTCGTGGTCGGTGAGGTACGCCAGCGGCTCCCACCCGCGCTGCTCGGCGTACTCCTCCGAGCAGAGCAGGACCACGGACGCGCCGTCGGTCAGCGGCGTCGAGTTCGCCGCGGTCATCGTCGCGGTCTCGCCCTTGCCGAAGACCGGCTTGAGCTTGGCGAGCTTCTCCATCGACGAGTCGGGGCGGAGGTTCTGGTCGCGCTCGAGGCCGCGGAACGGGGTGACCAGATCGTCCTGGAACCCCTCCTCGTAGGCGCGGGCGAGGTTGTGGTGCGAGGCCACGGCGAGGGCGTCCTGCTCCTCGCGGCCGATCTGCCACTCCAGCGCGGTGAGCGCCGCGGACTCGCCCATCGACAGCCCGGTGCGCGGCTCGCCGTTCTGCGGGATCGAGGGGGCGAGGTACTGCGGCCGCACCTTCGCCAGCGCCGCGATCCGGCCCTGCAGCGTCTTGGCGCGGTTGGCCTCAAGCAGGATCTTGCGCAGCTTCTCGTTGAGCGCGATCGGCGCGTCGGAGGTGGTGTCGGTGCCACCGGCGATGCCGACGTCGATCTGGCCGAGGGCGATCTTGTTCGCCACGGCGATCGCGGCCTGGATGCCGGTGTCGCAGGCCTGCTGGATGTCGTACGCCGGGGTGTCGGGCGCCAGCCTCGAGCCGAGCACCGACTCCCGGGCGAGGTTGAAGTCGCGGGAGTGCTTGAGCACCGCTCCCGCGACGACCTCGCCGACGCGCTCCCCCTCGAGGCCGAAGCGGGTGACCAGGCCGTCGATGGCGGCGGTCAGCATCTCCTGGTTGGAGGCGTCGGAGTAGACGGTGTTGGACCGGGCGAACGGGATCCGGTTGCCGCCGATGACGGCGACCCGGCGGGTCGTGGTCTGCATGGGGTAATACTGACGGGTAACCGGAGCCAGCAGAAGGGCTTGAGGGCCAGATCACGAACTGTGGACTCCGAGTTACACCAGTCGTTACGTTTGAACGGACCCGGACCCGACGCCAGGAGCCTGCACGATGAGTGACCGCTACCAAAGCCTGATCCACACCCCGGTCGGCCAGCTGCTGGCCAAGAACCTCGGGCTCCCGAACCCGGTCGAGCTCGACCGCTGGTCCGAGGGCGACCCCCTCGTGAAGGGCACCGTGGTCGTCGGCGGCGAGGGCCGGCTGACCACCGAGGTCACCGCCGCGCTCGACGTGCTGGGGATCAGCCACACCGACGAGGTGACCGAGGAGGGCCGCTACAAGGGGCTCGTCTTCGACGCCTCCGGGCTCACCTCGTCCGACCAGCTCGTCGAGCTGCAGCGGTTCTTCACCCCCAAGCTCCGCAAGCTCGAGAGCAGCGGCCGCGTCGTCGTCCTCGGCGGCCCGCCGGAGGAGGCCGCCGACGCGCGCGAGCGGGTCGCCCAGCGCGCCCTCGAGGGGTTCACCCGGTCGCTCGGCAAGGAGGTCGGCCGCGGCAGCACCGTCCAGCTCGTCTACGTCTCGCCCGGCGCCGAGGATGCGATCGCCTCGACGCTCGGGTTCCTGCTCTCCCCCAAGTCCGCCTACGTCTCGGGCCAGGTGGTCAGGATCGGCGCGAAGGGCGCCCACAAGCAGCCGGCCGAGCAGGTCGACTGGTCCAAGCCGCTGACCGGCAAGGTCGCCGTCGTCACCGGCGCCAGCCGTGGCATCGGCGAGCAGATCGCGCGGGTGCTGCACCGCGACGGCGCCCAGGTCCTCGGCATCGACGTCCCGCAGGCCGCCGAGGACCTGCACCGCGTGATGACCGAGATCGGCGGCGACACGCTCACCCTCGACATCACCGCGAAGGACGCCCCGGCGCGGATCACCCACCACGTCAAGGAGCAGTACGGCGGCGTGGACGTCGTCGTGCACAACGCCGGCATCACGCGCGACAAGCGGCTGGTGAACATGAAGGAGGACGCGTTCGGCTCGGCGATCGCGGTCAACCTCACCGCGCCCGAGCGGATCACCGACGCCCTCCTCGAGGACGGCGCGATCAAGCCGAACGGCCGCATCATCGGGGTCGCCTCGATCGCCGGCATCGCCGGCAACGTGGGCCAGACCAACTACGCCGCCTCGAAGGCCGGCGTCATCGGGCTCGTCGACGCGCTCGCGCCCGACCTCGAGGACGGGATCACCGTCAACGCGGTCGCTCCGGGGTTCATCGAGACCAAGATGACCGCAGCCGTGCCGTTCACGACCCGCGAGGTCGGCCGCCGGCTCAACGCGATGTCGCAGGGCGGCCTCCCGGTCGACGTCGCCGAGACGATCGCCTGGTACGCCAACCCCGCCTCGACCGCCGTCAACGGCAACGTGGTCCGGGTCTGCGGCCAGATGATGCTGGGGGCCTGAGGTGGCCGCGCGCGACACCCACGGCCAGGTCGGCCCGGTCAAGGTCGTCGACCAGCCGCCGAGCTCGGTCGGGCTGATGGTCCGCGCCGCGCTCCCGGCGATCCCGGGCGTCGCCGCCCTGCCGGGGGTACGACGGACCGCGCGCGACCTTCCCGACCTCGAGCTGGTGCGGCGGGCGGTCCCGGTCGACACCGGCCACGTCGCGTCGTACGCCTCGGTGTGCGGGTTCCCGGCGAAGGACGACCTGCCGCTGACGTACCTGCACATGCTGGCGTTCCCGCTGCACATGCAGCTGATGACCGACCCGGCCTTCCCCTTCCCCGCGATGGGCACGGTCCACCTCGAGAACACGATCACCCGTCACCGGCGTACGACCGCGCGGGACCGGTACGACGTGTCCGTGAGGGCGGCGAACCTCCGCGGTCACGCGAAGGGCAGGGCGTTCGACCTGCTCACCGAGGTGCGCGTCGACGACGCGCTGGTGTGGGAAGAGGTCTCGACGTACCTCCGCCGCGGCAAGGGCGATCCGCACGCTCGTCCCGGCGCCGGCATCCCGCTCGTCGAGGACGGCGGCGTGGAGTGGCGGCTCGGCGGCGACCTCGGCCGTCGCTACGCCGCGGTGTCCGGCGACCGCAACCCGATCCACCTCTACGGCGTCACCGCGAAGGCGTTCGGCTTCCCGCGGCAGATCGCGCACGGCATGTGGTCGATGGCGCGCTGCGTCGCCGCGGTGGAGAACCGGCTGCCCGACGCCGTGCGGGTCGAGGTCGCGTTCAAGACGCCGATCCTGCTGCCCGGCACGGTGCGCTTCGCGACGCGTCGGGGCGAGGACGGCACGATCGGCTTGGGGTTGAGCAACGCGCGGAACGGCGCGCCGCACCTCGCCGGGCGAGCTTCTCGGGCCTGAGCAGTCGCGCCGTGCGTGGCATCCACCGGCACGGCCGAGATCCGACCCCGACCAGCAGCACCACGACCACAACGGCACCGCCGCCTAGCCCTCAAGGCGTTCGCACGTCGGGAGTGTTCGCTCAGCCGTTCGCCTTGACCTACTTCTCGAGGATCTTCGAGTAGCCAGCTGCTCGCGTTCGTGTGGGGGCGACGAACAGGCGGTAGGACGTCTTCTTGGTTGCCCTCACGGTGATCTTCACGCGCCCCTTCGCATCGACCCTCGACGTTCGCACCGTTCGCCAGGTGGTCCCCTTCTGGCGGAGCAGGGAAACCGTCGTCCTTGCCTCGAGCTTCTTGAACCTGCCGCTCCTCGCGTCGAAGTACACGGGTCTTGCAGTCACCGCGTGCTTGCGCCCAGCGACCATCCGCAGCTTCTTGAAGTGGGTGGCCTGCTGGGCTCGGGTCCTTCCCGTGACGCTGCTTCGTACAGTGCCTCTGTACGAGGTCATGAAGTCAGCGCTGAGGCCCCGCACCGCACCGTCAACCACACGCACGGAAAGCGGACCTAGCGGGACTAGAGCCGGGCACGCCATCCACGTGCCGCTCAAGACGGACTCGCTGGAGGACGACTCCCACATTCTCCCTACGACCTCGGGACCGCTTCTCACCTCCAGCTCCAGCGACACGGTCACCCTTCCGTCGACCTGGGGATCAACGGCGTGTCGAACGGTGTAGGCCACCTTCGGACAAGCGGGCTTCTTGTCGTATACGACGGCCCCGACCTTGATCGACTTGACGATGGCATCGACTTGCTGGGTGTCCGCATGCACAGCCGTAGGGGGTCCTGCCAACGTCGCGCTGACCCCGACCATCCCGGCAACCAACAGCTTTCGCATGTGCTGCTCCCCCCTCGCTCGGTCTGGAACGTACCGCAAGGGATCGCCTCGGGTTGCGAGAGATGCGTCCGCGCCCTCGTTGCCGGGTCCTGGCTGCGGAGCTGGCGAATTTGCTCGTTCTCCAGCGTGGAGCTCGTCCGTCGATGAGAATTCGATGGTCTCGGGTTTGGTGCGCGCGCTCGCCGAAGCTCTGCCGAGGCCGACCGATCACCTAACTGGGGGAACCTTGTCCTACACCGAACAGCCCGTCCAGCACCCGTACCCCGGCCCGTACGCGCCGCCGCCCGCCAAGGGCAGCAACGGTCTCGCGATCGCTGGCTTCGTCCTCGGCCTGCTGGGTCTGCTCAGCTCGTGGATCCCGCTGCTGAACATCGTCGGCATCCTGCTCGGCGTCATCGGCGTCGTCCTGGCCGGCGTCGGCCTGGCCAAGTCCAAGAAGGCCAACGCCGGCAAGGGCCTTGCCATCGCCGGCATCATCCTCGGCGCCCTCGGCGTCGTCATTGCCGTGCTCGTCAACGCCGTGTTCGTGAGCGCGGTCGACGAGGCGATCGACGAGACCACCAAGACGACCGTTCAGGCTCCCTCGAAGTCGGGCGCCGAGGGCTCCTCCGACGAGAAGGCACCTTCCGACGCCGAGGTCGGCACCACGCGCGAGAACCCCGCGCCGCTCGGTTCCGCCATCACCGGCGACGACTGGACCGTGACGATCAACTCGGTCGAGACGGTGGCCCAGGACTCGATCGGCCAGAAGCCCGCGGCCGGCTCGACGCTGATCAGCGTCAACCTGACCGCGACCTACAACGGTGACGACGAGCAGGGCTCGACGCCGTGGGCGACCGTCAACTTCGTCGGCACCGACGGCACCACCGTCGACACGACGAGCGGCTCCACGATGTTCATCGCCGAGAACGAGTTCGACTCGCTCAAGACCCTCTACACCGGGGCGTCCGTCCAGGGCGACCAGCTGCTCGAGGTTCCCACGGACTCGTGGAAGGACGGCGTCCTGGCCGTCTCACCGGACATGTTCAGCGACGACACCTTCGTCGCCGTCAAGTGACGCACTGAGCCGACCGGCTGACCGCAAGCAAGCGGCCTCGACTCCATGGAAGTCGGGGCCGCTTCCGCTTGCCTGAGCACGAAGCGAGCTACACGACTCAGCGCGGCCGGATCAGCCCCTCCTGCGCCACGGTCGCGACGAGCCGCCCGTCCTCGGTGAAGAGCCGGCCCAACGCCAGCCCCCGCGCGCCGGACGCGCTCGGGGACGACTGGTCGTAGAGCAGCCACTCGTCGGCGCGGAACGGCCGGTGGAACCAGATCGTGTGGTCCAGGGAGGCGACCTGCACGTCGGGGCTGCTCGGGGTGCGGCCGTACGGCACCAGTGCGACGCCGATCAGCGTCATGTCGCTGAGGTAGGTCAGGACCGCCTCGTGGACCAGCCGCTGGTCGGGGAGCTCCTGCGCGGTCTTGACCCAGTAGCGGCTGCGCGCGCCAGGGGTCGGGTTGCCGGCGTGGCGCAGCTCGAGCGCCGCCCACTCGCGCAGCCACTCCTGGCGGTGCTCCGAGCCGGGCTTCGAGAGCGCCGCGGCGATGTCGGTCGATTCTGCCGGCGACGGCACCTCGGGCATCGGGTCCTGGTGGTCGAACCCCTCCTCGACGCGCTGGTAGCTCGCGGTCATCGCGTAGATCGGCCGCCCGTGCTGGCGCGCGAGCGCGCGCCGCGTGGTGAACGACCGGCCGTCGCGCACCCGCTCGACGTCGTAGACGATCGGCACGGAGGTGTCGCCGGGGCGCATGAAGTAGCTGTGCAGCGAGTGCACCGCCATGTCGTCCGGCACCGTGCGGGTCGCGGCGACCAGCGCCTGCGCGGCGACCTGTCCACCGAAGACCCGCTGCATCGTGGTGTTCGGCTGCTGGCCACGGAAGAGGTTGAGGTCGATCGTCTCGAGGTCGAGCAGCGCCACCAGCTCGTCCGCGGTCGCCGGCATCAGTCGTCCTCGGATTCGGCCTGGGAGGCGAGGAACCGCTCGAACTCGGCGCCGAGCTCCTCGGCGGTCGGGAGCTCCTGCTCCTCCGCGAGCGGCAGTGGCCCCTCCTCGGCGGCGCGCGCGAAGGCGTCGTACTGCTGCTCGAGCCCGGCGACCACCTCGCCCACCTCCGGCGACTCGGCGACCTGCTGCGCGATCTCCCCGCTCCGCACCACCGCGGCCGTCTGGAGCTCCTCGAGCTGCCACTGCAGCCCGGTCACGACCTCCAGGCACTCGAGCAGCTTGACGGCCGCGGCCGGGTAGTCGCCCTGGGCGACGTAGTGCGGCACGTGCGCGACGAACCCCGTCGCGTCGTGGCCCCACTCCCCCAGCCGCTGCTCGAGCATCGACATCGCGCTCGCCGGGATCCGGATGACGCCGCGCCACACGTTGCGGCTCATCAGGAGCTCGGAGCGCGTCGCGTGGTTGGTCACCATCACCGGCCGGCTGTGCGGCACCGCCATCGGGACCGCCCCCATGAAGACCACGAGCCGCACCCGGAAGTGCTCGACGACCTCGCGGACCGCGCGGGCGAACGCCTCCCAGTGGGTGTCCGGCTCAGGCCCGTGCATGAGGAGGTACGGCGTGCCGCCGGCGTCGGTCTGCAGCCGCGCGACGAGCCGAGGAGCGACGTACCCCTCGTAGTGGTCCTCCACGAACGCCATCGCCGGCCGGCGTGCGCGGTAGTCGTAGAACGCGTCGATCTCGAAGCTCGCGACGACCTTGCCGCCCTGCTCGTCGGGCTGGATCCCCAACAGGTGGTCGACGGCGATCCGCCCGGCGTTGCCGGCGTCGAGGAACCCGTCGAGCGCGACCAGCAGGACCGGCCCGGGTGCGGCCGGGTCCGCCCCGCCGTCGAGCTCGGGGACGTCGTCGACGATGTGGACGTGCTCGCTCATCGGGCCCGGTCGACGTCGACAAACGGGTCACGGACGGAGGTCGGGGCGGGGCCGTCGTCGAGCGCGGTCACGTCCTCGACGATGCTGCGCGCCAGCGCCTGCGGCGTGAGCCCGATCTGCTCGAGGATGCTGGCCCGCTTCGCGTGGTCGAGGAACCGCTGCGGGATGCCGTGCAGACGGACCGGCGTGGTGACCCGCGCCTCGGAGAGGGTCTGCAGGAGGACCGAGCCGCAGCCGCCGACGACCCCGTTGTCCTCGACGCTGACGACGAGGCGGTGGTGGCGGGCCAGCTCGACCAGCGCGGGGTCGACCGGCTTGACCCACCGCGGGTCGACCACGGTGGTGCCGATGCCCTGGTCGCGGAGCCGCTCGGCGACCTCCACGCAGGTGGCACCCATCGCGCCCACGGCGACGATCAGCACGTCGCGCGCACCCTCGCGGACGAGCACGTCGGCACCGCCGACCTTGTCGACGGCGGCGACGTCGGCGATCGGCGGCCCCTTGGGATAGCGCACGACCGTCGGCGCGTCGTCGACCTGCACCGCCTCCTGCAGCAGCTCGCGGAGGCGGGTGGCGTCGCGCGGCGCGGCGAGCCGCAGCCCGGGAACCACCTGGAGCACCGACATGTCCCACATGCCGTTGTGCGAGGCGCCGTCGTCGCCGGTGACCCCGGCCCGGTCGAGCACGAACGTGACGCCGCACCGGTGCAGCGCGACGTCCATCAGCACCTGGTCGAAGGCGCGGTTGAGGAAGGTGGCGTAGACGGCGACGACGGGGTGCAGCCCGCCCATCGCGAGCCCCGCGGCCGAGGTGGCGGCGTGCTGCTCGGCGATGCCGACGTCGAAGGTGCGCTCCGGCCACCGCCGCGCGAACAGGTCGAGCCCCACGGGGTGGAGCATCGCGGCGGTGATCGCCACGACGTCGGGCCGCTCCTCGCCGATGCGCAGCATCTCGTCGGCGAACACGTCGGTCCAGATCTGGCCGCGCACCGCTTCCTTGCCGGTCGCCACGTCGAACGGCCCCGGCGAGTGGAACTGGTCGGCCTCGTGGGCCTCGGCGGCGCGGTAGCCGAACCCCTTCTTCGTCATCGCGTGCACGATGACCGGCCCGTCGAACCGCTTCGCCTTCGCCAGCGCCTGCTCGAGGGCGGGGCGGTCGTGGCCGTCCACGGGGCCGACGTACTTGAGCCCGAGGTCCTCGAAGAGCCCCTGCGGCGCGAGGGCGTCCTTCATCCCCTTCTTGATCGCGTGCAGCGCGTCGTAGACCGGCTGACCGACACCGGGCACGCCGGTGAGCCGCCGCTTCACGAGCTCGAGCACCGGCTCGTAGCGCGGGTCGGTGCGCAGCGCGGTCAGGTGGTTGGCCAGCCCGCCCACGGTCGGGGTGTAGGAGCGGCCGTTGTCGTTGACGACGATCACCAGCCGGCGGTGCTCCGCGGAGCCGTCGGTGGTGGCGATGTTGTTGAGCGCCTCCCAGGCCATGCCACCCGTCAGCGCGCCGTCGCCGATGACCGCGACGACGTGGCGGTCCTCGCCGCGCAGCGCGTAGGCCTTCGCGAGCCCGTCGGCGTAGGACAGCGCGGTGGACGCGTGGGAGTTCTCCACGATGTCGTGGTCGGACTCCGCCTGGCTCGGGTAGCCCGACAGCCCGCCCTCCTGGCGCAGCGTGTGGAACTGCTTCGCCCGCCCGGTGAGCATCTTGTGGACGTAGGCCTGGTGGCCGGTGTCGAAGACCACCCGGTCGTGCGGGGAGTCGAAGACGCGGTGGATCGCGAGCGTGAGCTCGACGACGCCGAGGTTGGGGCCGAGGTGGCCCCCGCGCGGCGAGCAGGTGGTGACCAGCAGGTCGCGGATCTCGGTCGCCAGCTCGTCCAACCCCCCGTCATCGAGCGCGCGCAGGTCGCGCGGCCCGGTGAGCGAGTCGAGGTGCCCCATGCGGTGACCTTCCTGGTGGCGGTGGACGACGCTTCAGTCTATGAGGTCGAACCAGGCCACCGCGGGCTCGACCAGGCTGCCGAGCCAGACCCGGCCGTGGTGCTCGCGGACACCGGTGACGACGTGGTACGCCGCGGCGTCCAGCGGCCGGTCGTGCACCACCCGGCCGTCGGCGTCGAAGGCCATCACCCGGGTGTTCCGCTTGGGGGCCGGCTGGAGCGCCTCGGGGAGCCGCCACGCGAGCTGCCGGAGCCGCAGCGGGGAGGTGATCAACCTCTCGACGACGGGGTCCGTCGGCGAGGCGATCGTCACCCACACCAGCCCGTCGGTGCCGGTCGCGATGTTGTCGGGGTAGCCGGGCAGGTCGACGACCAGGTGGTCCCGTCCCCCGCCCACCCGGTGCCGTACGACGGTCCGCCCGGTCGTCTCGGCGACGTACACGCAGGAGCGGTCCGGCGCCAGCGCGACGCCGTTGGCGAACCGCAGCCCGTCGAGCACGACCTCGACCCGCCCGTCGGGGTCCCGGCGCAGCAGCCGGCCGGTGCGGGTGTCCTCGACCATGTCCGCCTTCCACCGCTCGATCGGGTGGACCCGGGAGGAGTCGGTGAACCAGATCGTGCCGTCGTCGTGGACCGCGGCGTTGTTGCAGAACACCATCCGCTCGCCGTCGACCTCGGTCACGAGGGTCTCGACGGTGCCCGAGGCCACGTCGACCGCCAGGAGCCCGGCGTGCGCGTCGCAGACCAGCAGCCGGCCGTCGGGGAGCCACTCGAGCCCGAGCGGCCGTCCCCCGGTGCGCACCACCCGCCGGACCGTGTCGCCGTCGGCGGAGACCGCGAAGACACTGCCGTCGTCGGTCCCGGTGTAGACGGTGCCGTCCTCGGCGACGAGGACGTCCTCGGCGCCGTTGCCGGGCACGGGGACGACGGTCACGGGCTGGAGTCCGCTCTGCTGCGTCGTGGTCTGCACCCGCCGCAGACTAGACACCGTCACAGCCGGGCCACGAACCGGCGGCCGCGCAACGCCTCCTCGACCAGCAGCACCGCCCGGTGCTCGCCCAGCAGCCGGACCTCCTCGGCCTGCCAGGCCAGCACCGCACGGTCGACGGTGTCCGGGTCGGCGACGTCGCGGAGCACCGCCCGGGCCTCGCTCAGCCCCCGCCGGACCGCCGCCTGGCACCCCTCGACGTGGAGCCGGGCGAACCGGGCGAGCACCACCTCGTGGCGGCGCAGCACCGGGTAGCCGCGGTACTCCGGCGGGCAGAGGTCGAGCAGCCACCCGACTGCGCTCCGCTCCCACCCCGGCACGCCCGGGGGCCGGACCTGGGACGGCCACCCCGGAGGTACGTAGGGCGTCGTCATGGGATGACGATACCCCCGGGTCGAACAGGTGTTCGACCCGGGGGTATCGGGGCAGGTCAGCCCTTGAGCAACGAACGGAGCACGTACTGCATGATCCCGCCGTGCCGGTAGTAGTCGGCCTCGCCCGGGGTGTCGATGCGGACCACCGCGTCGAACTCCTTGTCGCCGGCCTTCACCTTGACCGTGCGCGGGGTGTCGCCGTCGTTCATCGCGGTGACCCCCTCGATCGAGAACGTCTCCTCGCCGGTGAGCCCGAGCGACTCGGCGTTCTCGCCCTCGGGGAACTGCAGCGGGAGGACGCCCATGCCGATGAGGTTCGAGCGGTGGATCCGCTCGTACGACTCGGCGATGACCGCCTTGACGCCCAGGAGCGCGGTGCCCTTGGCCGCCCAGTCGCGGGACGAGCCGGAGCCGTACTCCTTGCCGGCCAGCACGACGAGCGGGGTGCCCTGCTCCAGGTAGTGCTCCGAGGCCTCGTAGACCGAGGTCACCGGGGCGTCGTCCTGGGTGAAGTCGCGGGTGTAGCCGCCCTCGGTGCCCGGGGCGATCTGGTTGCGGAGCCGGATGTTGGCGAACGTGCCGCGGATCATGACCTCGTGGTTGCCGCGGCGCGAGCCGTAGGAGTTGAAGTCCCGCTGGTCGACGCCGTGCTCCCGGAGGTACTGCCCCGCCGGGGAGTCCTTCTTGATCGCACCGGCCGGCGAGATGTGGTCGGTGGTCACCGAGTCGCCGAGCTTGAGCAGCACCCGGGCGCCGGTGATGTCCTCGACCGGGGCGGGCTCCTCCGGCATCTCGTCGAAGTACGGCGGGCGCCGCACGTAGGTCGACTCGCCGTCCCACTCGAAGGTGTCGCCCTCGGGGGTCGGGAGGTTCTGCCACCGCTCGTCACCGGCGAACACGTCGGCGTACTCACGGGCGAAGGTCTCCGGGCTCATCGCGTCGGCGATGACCTCCTCGACCTCCTGCGGCGAGGGCCAGATGTCCTTGAGGAAGACGTCCTGGCCGTCCTTGTCCTGCCCCAGCGGCTCGTTGAACAGGTCGACGTCCATCGAACCGGCGAGCGCGTAGGCGACCACCAGCGGCGGCGAGGCCAGGTAGTTCATCTTCACGTCTGGGTTGATCCGGCCCTCGAAGTTGCGGTTGCCGGAGAGCACCGCGGTGACCGCGAGGTCGTGGTCGTTGACCGCCTGCGAGACCTCCGGGATCAGCGGGCCGGAGTTGCCGATGCAGGTGGTGCAGCCGTAGCCGACGAGGTTGAACCCCAGCTTGTCGAGGTACGGCGTGAGGCCGGACCGCTCGTAGTAGTCGGAGACGACCTTCGAGCCCGGGGCCAGCGACGTCTTCACCCACGGCTTGCGCACCAGGCCGCGCTCGACGGCCTTCTTGGCCAGCAGCGCGGCGCCGATCATCACCGACGGGTTGGAGGTGTTGGTGCAGGAGGTGATCGCGGCGATCGTCACGGCGCCGTGGTCGATCTCGAACTTCGAGCCGTCCTCGAGCTCCACCTGGACCGGGTTCGACGGACGGCCCTTGGCCTTCTCCTTGTTGACGTGCCAGTCGTTCGGCTCGCCGCCGCCGTTGGTGTCGGCGGAGTACGCCGGGGCGTCGCTGGCCGGGAACGACTCGGCCGAGGCCTCGTCCGCCTCCGACACCACGCCGTAGGGCTCCTCCTGCTGCGGAACGCCGGGCTTGCGGTCCTCGCCACCGGTCTCGTCCGCGGACACGTAGTCGGCGAGGGCGACCCGGAACGCCTCCTTCGCCTCCGAGAGCGCGACCCGGTCCTGCGGGCGCTTCGGCCCGGCGAGCGACGGGACCACGGTGGAGAGGTCGAGCTCGAGGCGCTCGGAGTAGCGCGGCTCGACGTAGCCCTCGGCGGACGGGTCGTGCCAGAGACCCTGCTCCTTGGCGTAGGCCTCGACGAGCTGGAGCTGCTCCTCCTTGCGACCGGTCAGCCGCAGGTAGTTGATCGTCTCGCCGTCGATCGGGAAGACCGCGATGGTGGAGCCGAACTCCGGCGACATGTTGCCGATCGTGGCGCGGTTCGCCAGCGGGAGGGCGCCGACGCCCTCGCCGTAGAACTCGACGAACTTGCCGACGACGCCGTGCTTGCGCAGCATCTCGGTGATCGTGAGCACGAGGTCGGTCGCGGTCGAGCCCTCGGGGAGCTCGCCGGTCAGCTTGAAGCCGACGACCCGCGGGATCAGCATCGACACCGGCTGGCCGAGCATCGCGGCCTCCGCCTCGATGCCGCCGACGCCCCAGCCGACGACGCCGATGCCGTTGACCATCGTGGTGTGGGAGTCGGTGCCGACGCAGGTGTCGGGGTAGGCCTGGGTGACGCCGTCGACCTCACGGGTGAAGACCGTGCGGGCCAGGTGCTCGATGTTGACCTGGTGCACGATGCCCGTGCCGGGCGGGACGAC
The DNA here is from genome assembly GCF_008087345.1 of Nocardioides caldifontis. Classification (GTDB taxonomy): domain Bacteria; phylum Actinomycetota; class Actinomycetes; order Propionibacteriales; family Nocardioidaceae; genus Marmoricola_A; species Marmoricola_A caldifontis. The sequence goes on from NZ_VHIB01000008.1 coordinate 125,030, forward strand.
CTTGAAGTCGGAGAAGGCGCCCTGGCCCCAGCGGAGGAACTGGTAGCGCTCGCGGTTGCGCTCGTACTCGATCTCGACGTTGCGCTCGAACGCCTCCGGGCTGCCGAAGATGTCGGCGATCACGGAGTGGTCGATGACCAGCTCCGCCGGAGCGAGCGGGTTGATGCGGTTGGGGTCGCCCCCGAGCTGGGCCATCGCCTCGCGCATCGTCGCGAGGTCGACGACGCAGGGGACGCCGGTGAAGTCCTGCATGATCACCCGCGCCGGGGTGAACTGGATCTCCTTGCTCGGGTCGGCGTCGGGGTCCCAGCCGGCGAGCGCCTGGATGTCGTCGGCCGTGATGTTGGCGCCGTCCTCGGTGCGGAGCAGGTTCTCCAGGAGCACCTTGAGGCTGTAGGGCAGCGACGCGACGTCGAGCCCGTCCCCGGAGACGGCGTCCAGCCGGTAGATCTCGTAGGAGGAGCCCTCCACGTCCAAGGCGCCCTTGGCACCGAAGCTGTCCACGCTCGCCATCACCGTCTCCTGTCCTCGTCCTGCACTGGTGCGACCCCCAGCGCTTACCCATCTTGCCGCTCGCGTCAACGCACCCGCCGAGCACTTCTCTTGACGTCAAGATACATGACGTCAAGCAAAAGCGGCAGGCGGGGTCAGCGGCGGGTGAACGTGCCAACGACCTCGACGTGCTGCGTCATCGGGAAGAGGTCGAAGGCCCGGAGCCCGGCCAGCTCGTAGCCGGCCTCCGCGAGCAGCGCGGTGTCGCGCCCGAACGCCGCCGGGTCGCAGGCCACGTGCACGACCGTGCGCGGGCGTCGGGCCGCCAGCTGCGCGACCACGGCCCGCTTCGCCCCCTCGCGCGGGGGATCCAGCACCACGACGTCCACGGCTGTGTCCACGGCGTCGTGCGGGGCGCGCTGCAGGACCCTCGCCACCGGGCCGCGCACCACCTCCACCCACGGGTACGACGCGAGGTTGGCGCGGGCGTGGTCCACGGCGGCCCGGTCCCCCTCGACCGCGAGGACGTGGCCCCGCTCCCCCGCCGCCTCGGCGAGCGGCGCGGTGAAGAGCCCGACGCCGCAGTACAGGTCGACCACCCGGTCGCCCTCGCGGACCCCGGCTCCCTCGAGCACGGCGGTCACCAGCGTCTCGGGCGCCCCCTGGTGCACCTGCCAGAACCCGTCCTCCGCCACGTCGTACCGGCGGCCGAGGACGACCTCGGTGAGAACGTTCCCGGAGCGCGGCTCGCCCTCGACCGCCACGTGCGCGCCCGGCGCCTGCAGCAGGCAGTCGTCGACCGGCACGACCCGGTGGGAGCGGTGCGCCCGCAGCCCGAGCCGCCCCTCGCCGGCCGGGTGGAACCGCATCCGGGTGCGGTAGCGCAGTCCGTCGTCGTCGCCGGGCACGCCCTCGACGACCACGTCCCGGTGGATGCCGGCGAGCCGGCGAAGCTGCTCGGCCACCACCTCGCCCTTGAGCCGCCGCTGCGCCGCGACGGTGAGGTGCTGGAAGTCGCAGCCGCCGCACCGGCCGGGGCCGGCGTAGGAGCACGGCGGGACCACGCGGTCGGGCGAGGGCCGGTGCACCTCGACGGCGTCGGCGCGGAGGAACCGGTCGCCGACCCGGCCCTCGGTGACCTCGACCGTCACCCGCTCTCCCGGCGCGGTGTGGCGGACGAACACCACCGTGCCCCCCACCTCCGGCACCTCCTCGGGCAGCCGGGCGACGCAGTGGCCACCGTGGGCCACCCGGTCGACCTCCACGTCGTACCGCTCGCCGACGAGGTCCCGCCCCGACGGACGCGCGGTCACGTGTCCCGCCGCCGGTTCTCCGACCAGGGGCCGTAGGCACGGCTCGCCTTCATCGCCTCCTCCTGCCGCAGCGCCCGCTCCTCGCCGATCCGGGACGAGCGCAGCTGGTAGGGCACCGAGGTCATCATCACGCCGGGGGTGAAGAGCAGCCGGGTCTTCAGCCGCAGCGCGGTCTGGTTGTGGAGCAGCTGCTCCCACCAGCGGCCGACGACGTACTCGGGGATGAACACCGCCACGACGCCGCGAGGCTGCGCCTTCCGGATCGCCTTGGCGTACTCGACGATCGGCCGGATGATCTCGCGGTAGGGCGAGTCGAGGATCTTCAGCGGCACGTCGATGCCGCGCCGGTCCCACTCCTCGACGATCCGGTCCCGGTCGACCGGGTCGGTGGCGACGAGCACCGCCTCGAGCACGTTGGGGCGGCTCGCCTTCGCGTAGGCGAGCGCCCGCATCGTCGGCTTGTGCACCTTGCTGACCAGGACGATCGCGTGCACCCGGGTCGGCAGCACCTGGTCGTCGGCCTCGATCGCGAGCTCCTCGGCCACCGTGTCGTAGTGGCGCCGGATCGACTTCATGATCATGAAGAAGGTGCCCATCGCGAGGATCGCGATCCACGCGCCGGCGAGGAACTTGGTGACCAGCACGATGACGAGCACCAGCCCGGTCATCCCGAGCCCGAAGGCGTTGATCGCCCGCGAGCGCACCATCCGCCGCCGCGCCACGGGGTCGACCTCGGTCCGGAGGTGCCGGGTCCAGTGCCGGATCATCCCGAGCTGGCTGAGCGTGAAGGACACGAAGACGCCGACGATGTAGAGCTGGATGAGCCGCGTGGTCTGGGCGTCGAAGACCACGACCAGCACCATCGCGAACACCGCGAGGATCAGGATCCCGTTGCTGTAGGCGAGGCGGTCGCCACGGGAGGCGAGCTGGCGCGGCAGGTAGCCGTCCTTCGCGAGGATCGAGGCGAGCACCGGGAAGCCGTTGAAGGCGGTGTTGGCGGCCAGCACCAGGATCACGCCGGTCATCGCGATCACGAAGTAGAACGCCGGGTCGAAGTGGTCGAAGACGCCCCGCGCGATCTGGGCGATCACCGTGTGCTGGTCGTAGCCCTCGGGGAGCGGCGACCCGTCGGCCTGCACGAGCCGGTCGAGGTGGTGGGGGTCGACGTACTTCAGCCCCATGTCCCGGGCCAGCGTGATGATGCTCAGGATCATCGCGATGGAGAGAGCGCCCAGCATCAGCAGGGTCGTCGCGGCGTTGGCGCTCTTCGGCTTCCGGAAGGCCGGCACCCCGTTGGAGATCGCCTCGACGCCGGTCAGCGCGGCGCAGCCGGAGGAGAAGGCCCGGGCCAGCAGGAACACCAGCGCGACCGTGGTGATGGTGTCCTCGTAGCCCGCCTGCGGGACGATCTCCAGCCCTGCGGACTCGACCTCCGGGAGGGTGCCGAGCAGGTCCCGGCCCAGCCCCCAGGCGGCCATCCCGAAGATCGCCACCATGAAGCCGTAGGTCGGGATCGCGAACCAGGTCCCCGACTCGCGGACGCCGCGCAGGTTGAGCGCGGCCAGCGCGAGGATCAGCAGGCAGGCGTACGTCGGCTCGTGCCCGTTGACGAAGTCCAGGGCCGCGCCGGCGTTGTCCACGCCGGCCGAGATCGACACCGCCACGGTCAGGACGTAGTCGACGAGCAGCGCCGAGGCCACGGTGGTCCCTGCGGTCCGGCCGAGGTTGACCGTGGCGACCTCGTAGTCGCCGCCGCCGCTGGGGTAGGCGCGCACGTTCTGCCGGTACGACGCCACCACGGTGAGCATCACCAGCGCGACCGCGAGGGCGACCTTCCAGGAGTAGGCGTAGGCGGTGGCCCCACCGGCCGCGGCCAGCACCAGGAAGACCTCGTCCGGGGCGTAGGCCACCGACGACAACGCGTCGCTGGCGAAGACGGGCAGCGCGACGCGCTTGGGCAGGAGGGTCTCCCCGAGCTGAGAGGAGCGGAGCTTCCTGCCCACGATGATGCGCTTGGCGACGTCGGCGAGGGCCACGAGCGTCAAGGCTAGGTCATGGGCCGAGCGCGTCGGCTCCGCCGCCATGCTGCCGGCGGACCTAGCGGCCGGGCGCGTCGGTGTAGCGTTCCCCGCGTGCACGTCGTGATCATGGGTTGCGGCCGCGTCGGAAGCACCCTGGCGCGGAGCCTCGAGGACCGCGGCCACTCGGTCTCGGTGATCGACAACAACGCCGACGCCTTCCGCCGCCTCGGCCCCACCTTCGCCGGCACCAAGGTGCTCGGCATCGGATTCGACCAGAAGGTGCTCGAAGAGGCCGGCATCGACAAGGCCGACGCCTTCGCCGCGGTCTCCTCCGGCGACAACTCGAACATCATCGCCGCCCGGGTGGCGCGCGAGACCTTCGGCATCCAGATGGTCGTCGCCCGGATCTACGATCCCGGCCGCGCCGAGGTCTACCAGCGGCTCGGCATCACCACCGTCGCCACGGTGAAGTGGACGGCCGACCAGGTGCTCCGCCGGCTGCTGCCGGTCGGCGCGGAGCCCGACTTCCGTGACCCCAGCGGCACGATCCGGCTCGACGCGATCGCCGTCAACGAGCGGTGGACCGGCCAGCGGACGGTGGTCTTCCAGGAGCAGTCCGGCAGCCGCATCGCATGGGTCGACCGGCTCGGCGAGGGGGTCCTGCCGACCCGCGACAGCGTCCTGCAGGAGGGCGACATCATGCACCTGGTGATGCGTGAGGAGAACGCCGAGCAGGTGCTCCGCGTGTTCGAGCGCGGACCGGAGGTCGACTGATGCGCGTGGCCATCGCCGGGGCCGGGGCCGTCGGCCGCTCCATCGCCCGCGAGCTGATCGAGAACGGCCACAAGGTCCTGCTCATCGACAAGGAGCCGTCCTCGATCCGTCCCGAGCGGGTCCCCGACGCCGAGTGGCTGCTCGCCGACTCCTGCGAGCTCTCCTCCCTCGAGGAGGCCCGGCTCGAGACCTGCGACGTGGTGATCGCCGCGACCGGTGACGACAAGGTGAACCTGGTGACCTCGCTGCTGGCGAAGACCGAGTTCGCCGTCCCGCGGACGGTCGGCCGGGTCAACCACCCGAACAACGAGTGGCTGTTCACCGAGGCGTGGGGTGTCGACGTCAACGTGTCGACGCCGCGGATCATGTCGGCGCTCGTCGAGGAGGCGGTGACCGTCGGCGACGTCGTGCGGCTGTTCACCTTCCGCCAGGGCAACGCCAACCTCGTCGAGATGACGCTCCCCGCGGACTCCCCCTACGTCGGCAAGCCCAGCGGGCTCATCCCGTGGCCGGAGAACTGCCGGCTGGTGACGATCCTCCGCGACGGCATGGTCTACACCCCCGACGCCGAGCAGCCGATCGAGGTCGGCGACGAACTGCTGTTCGTGGCCGCCCCGGAGGCCGAGGCGGAGCTCGACCAGCTGCTCAACCCCGCTCGGCAGTAGCCCCGTCCGCGGTCCCGTCCTGGCTGACCGGCGTCCGGTTGCGGGCCAGCAGCCACACCATCACGGCCAGGGCCGAGAGCTGGAGCGGCCACCCCATCGCGACGCGGGCGAGCCCGAGCGCGGCGACGTAGCCGTCGGCGTTGTCCGCGGCCTTGCCGCCGAGGTAGATCGGCAGCTGCACGAGCACCCGCAGGACGCAGGGCACCACCAGCACCCAGGTGAGCCGGCTGCAGAGCTTGACGATCTGCGGGTCCTGGCGCCACTCGGTGGGGTCGTCGGAGACCGCGCCGACGAGCAGCCCCACCACGGGCCAGCGGGCCAGGATGCTCAGCACCATGCCGACCGCGTAGGCCGCGTTGTAGATCAGCCCCGGCAGGAAGTAGGCCAGCGCCTGCTGCGACTGGTCACCGCCGTTGCGCCCGCCCAGCCAGACGAAGAAGCAGCCGACGCCGATGCCGACGAGGGCGTTGAAGACGTACTGCACCGTCGACCGCTGCACGATCCGGGCGAGCAGCGCGACCAGCACGATCGAGACGCTGAACCCGATCGCCAGCCGGATCTCCTTGGTGGCGACGTAGGTGAAGGTGAAGGTGATCGTCGGGGCGGCGGCCTCGACCATCCCCCGGCGGCCGCCGAGGGCCCGGGCCAGCTGGCGTCGTACGGCGGCCTCGACGGTGTCGGCGCCGACGTGGTGGTGCTTCTCCGCCGGAGGGTCGGCGAGTGCCTGCTCGCTGGGGGTCGGCTCGCCGCTCATCAGTACCGCAGCTCGTATCGCGGGTTGTACATGACGCGGTGGCCGCCCTGCGTGCCGATGCGCCCCTCGACCTTGACCGCGCGCCCGGGCTCGATGCCGACGATCCGCCGGCGCCCCAGCCAGATGACGGTGATCGTGGAGCTGCCGTCGTAGAGCTCCGCCTCGAGGGCCGGGACCCCGCCACGGGGCCGCAGCGTCACCGTGCGCAGCACGCCCTGGAGCGAGACCCGCTCCCGGTCGTCAGCCTCCACGATGGGGCAGCAACCGGCCTGGACGGTGGTGTTCTGGAGCTCCCGGTCGTCCCGGACGGTGGTGCTGGCCCAGCGGTTGAGGCTGGACCGGAGGCGGTCCGACACGTGTCTCACAGAACCCAGCGTAGACCGTGCGCTCAGCCCATGCGGCGGGCACCGGAAGGCAGCTTGAGGGGCAGCGGGTCGCCTGGCGCCATCGGCTCGCTGCCGCGGGTGACCACGACCTTCCTCAGGGTGCGCTCGAGCAGCCCCTCCGGGTCGTACGCCGCGGCGGGCCTGCCGAACATCGTCACCCGGAGCATCCAGCGGGGTCCGGCGATGCCCATCACCACCGACTGCTGGGTGCCGCGCCGGCCCTCGCTGTCGACGACCGGCATGGTCAGCTGCAGCGCCGGGCCGTAGGGCCCCTCGACCTCCTCGGCCGAACCGCCGTGGCGCGAGGCCTCCTCGACGAGCCGCGGGCGCAGCTCGTCCCACAGCTCCTCGTTGCGGGCCGAGGCGAAGGCACGCAGCTCCATCGCGCCGTCCTGCGCGACCAGCATCACCGCCTGCACCTGCTGGCTGGCCTCGTCGACCTGGAGCCGGAGCTCGACCTCGGGGTGGCCCTCGATCGAGAGCGCGCCGAGGTCGGCGCGGGTCTCGTCGTCCTCCTCGACGGTGAGCTCCGAGGAGTCCCAGGGCCCGTCGGAGCGGTGGCCGGGCGCCGTGGGCGCCGCCGCCTCCTCGACCGCCTCGGCCGGCTCCGCGCTGTCCGCGGCCTGCTTCCTGCGCAACCTCATACGGGGATCACCCGTTCCTCTCGCCGTTCACGTCCTCGGGGAGGTCGAAGCCTCCGGTGGAGCCGTACCCACCCGCGCCGCGCGCCGACACCGGCAGCTCGTCGACCTCGACGAACCGGGCGTGCTCGACCCGCTGCACGACCAGCTGGGCGATCCGGTCCCCGCGGCGCAGCCGGACCGGCACCCGAGGGTCGAGGTTCACCAGCGCCACCTTGACCTCCCCGCGGTATCCGGCGTCGACGGTGCCGGGCGCGTTGACGATCGACAGCCCGCTGCGGGCCGCCAGCCCGGACCGCGGGTGCACGAGCCCGACGTACCCCAGGGGGAGGGCGAGGCTGATCCCCGTCGGCACCAGGGCCCGCTCCCCCGGCTCGAGCCGGACGTCGACGGTCGTGGTCAGGTCCGCGCCGGCGTCGCCGGGGTGGGCGTACGACGGGAGCGGCACGCCGGGGTCGAGCCGCACGATCTGCACCTGCACGCCGTCGTGCTCGCCTCGCCCGTCCATGGGGGTCAGCGTAGGAGCCCGGGAGCGCCGCCCACCCGCCCGGGTGACACAATTCGGCCCGTGCCGCCCCAGACCCCGACCTCCTCGACGTTCTACGAGGAGCGGCTCCGGGTGCCGCTGCGCTGGTGGGCGGTCGCGACGATGTTCTGGGTCTCGCTGCTGCTCGCGTTCCTGGTCGCGCTCCCCGCCGCGGCCGCGCTGCTCTTCGCCGGCGCCCTGGGCGCCGCCGTGGTCGCCCTGCTCGTGTCGTACGGCGGCGCGGTGGTCGGCATCGCCGACGGGGTGTTCCGCGCCGGCCGCGCCCGGATCCCGGTCCACCTGCTGGCCGACCCGCGGCCGCTGGACGCCGACCGGGCGCGCGCCGTGGCCGGCATCGAGGCCGACGCCCGTGCCTACCTGCTGCTCCGCCCCTACGTGCGCGAGGCGGTGCAGGTGCGGGTCGTCGACGCGGCGGACCCGACGCCGTACTGGCTGGTGGCCACCCGCCACCCGGCGCTGCTCGCCGAGGAGCTCTCGGCGGCGATCGCCGGGTCCCGGGGGTAGTCGGGGCGACGGTCGGGCAGGATGGCCCGGACCGGACGAGCAGGAGGACGAATGTCGGGCAAGGCGCACAACGCGCTCGCACTGGCGAGCACCCTGGGGGCCACGGCCGCCGTCAAGAAGGCGGTCGACGCGACCTGGAAGCTGGGCTCGAAGGGCAAGGAGCCGCCGACCGACCCGGCCGACCCGGACCTCGACCTGCGGGAGGCGATCCTCTTCGCGGTGCTCAGCGGCGCCGCGATCAGCGTGGCCCGGCTGTTCATCGCACGGAAGTTCGCGGTGAAGGAGCGGCGCGAGGAGCGGGTCCAGCGCGCGACGCGCTGATCCCCGCCCCCGTCGACGGGGTCAGGCGCAGTCGCGGCAGATCATCTTGTCGGCGTCGGCGAGCTGGCTGCGGTGGTGCACCAGGAAGCAGCTCATGCAGGTGAACTCGTCCTCCTGACGAGGCTTCACCTCGACCGCGAGCTCCTCGTGGGAGAGGTCCGCGCCGGGCAGCTCGAACGACTCGGCGGCTTCCGCCTCGTCCTCGTCGACCTTGCCGGAGTTCTTGTCGTGGCGCCGCGCCTTGAGCTCCTCGATGCTCTCCTCGCCGGCTTCGTCGTCGGTCTTGCGCGGTGCGTCGTAATCAGTAGCCATCGTGGTCGTCTCCTGCCCCGAGTCCAGCGTGGGTCACCCTTGCGAGCCCCCGTACAAGGTCTGCGGCGGCCCAGGTATTCCCGGGGCGCGTGGCGGATTGTGCACCATGCGTCCCCCCGCGTGCACGGCGGCTCCCTGTCAGCCCGGGATCGGCCCCCGATCAGCCCAGGAACCCGCACTCCCGGACCACGTCGAGCCACTCGTCGTACCCGTCGGCGGGGGCGCAGACCACGCACTCCATGCCTCCGGCGCCGGGCAGGACGTCGATGCGCGCGCCAGCCTCGGTCGCCACGAGCCCGCCTGCCGCGCGGTCCCAGAGGTTGAGCCCCTCCTCGACGTAGGCGTCGGCCCGTCCCGCGCCGATCGCGCACAGGTCGAGGGCGGCCGAGCCCAGGCGGCGGATGTCCCGCACCCGGGTCAGCAGCCGGCTGACCGCGGGGCCCTGCACGGCGCGGACCCGCTCCTGGTACTGGAACCCGGTCAGCGCCAGCCGCTGCCCCATCGGCACGGTGGCGCGGACCCGGAGCGGCCGGCCGTCGCAGGTGGCCCCCGCCCCGAGCGCGGCGCTGTAGCGCGTGCCGGACGCCACGTCCACCACGGCGCCGGCGAGCGACCGGCCTTCGTCGTCGACGGCGGCGACGCTCACGGCGTACTGCGGGATGTCGTAGAGGAAGTTCACGGTGCCGTCGATCGGGTCGACGACCCAGGTGACGCCGGAGCTCGAGCTGCCGCGGCCGCCCTCCTCGCCGAAGAAGCCGTCTTCCGGGCGGAGCTCGGCGAGCCGACGCCGGAGGAACGCCTCGGACTCGCGGTCCACCTCGGTCACCACGTCGACCGGGCTGGACTTGGTGGTCTCGACCTCGACCGCGCTGCGACGCCGCTCGCGCACCAGCTCCGCCGCCTCGGTCGCGACGAGCTCGGCGACCCGGCGGAGCTCGCCCTCCATCAGTCCGCCCCGCACAGCGCGGGACGGTCGCCACGCAGGTTCGCGCAGCAGCGCGGCGGGCAGACGTCCCACGACGGCGGCAGCGAGCCGACCGCGGCCCTGGTCGGGGGCAGCCCGGTGCGGCCCGCGGCGGCGCTCTCGACCGCGGCCCGCTCGAGCACGAGGTCACGGACCATCGCGACGAACCGCGGGTCGAGCCCGGCCGTGGCGGCGCGGGCGAAGGAGACACCGGCGTCCTCGGCGGCCGCCCGGGCCTCGGTGTCGAGGTCGTAGATGACCTCCATGTGGTCGGAGATGAAGCCGATCGGCACCACCGCCACCGCCGGCACGCCCTCCTTGGCCAGCTCGGTGATCCGGTCGCCGACGTCGGGCTCCAGCCACGGCACCGACGGCGGGCCGGAGCGCGAGCAGTAGACCAGCTCGCTGCCGAACCGGTGACCGGTCTGCTGGCGGACCCGCTCGGTGATCTCCGCCGCCACGCTGACGTGCTGGGCGACGTAGGCGCCCCCGGCCCCCGGGCCGCCGCTCGCGTCGTTCATCGCGGTGGGGATCGAGTGGGTGACGTAGAGGATCCGCGCGTCGTTGCGCTGCGCGGCCGGCAGCTCCGCGAGGGCGGCCAGGGTGGCGTCGACCATGGGCTCGACGAAGCCGGGGTGGTTGAAGTAGTGGCGGACCCGGTCGAGCCTCGGCGCGCCCTGCCCCACCTCGGCGACGGCGGCGGCGAGGTTCTCGCGGTACTGCCGGCACCCGGAGTAGCTGGAGTAGGCGCTGGTGAAGAAGCACAGGGCCCGGCGCACCCCGTCCTCGCGCATCGCCCGCAGGGCCTCGGGGAGGTACGGCGTCCAGTTGCGGTTGCCCCAGTAGACCGGAAGGTCAAGCCCGGCCCCCCGGAAGTCCTCCTCGACCGCCGCGAGGAACTCGCGGTTGAGGTCGTTGATCGGGCTGCGCCCCCCGAAGCCGTAGTAGTGCTGGCCGACCTCCTCGAGCCGCTCGACCGGGATCTCCTTGCCGGCGGTGACGTTCTGGAGGAACGGCACCACGTCCTCGGGCTTCTCGGGGCCCCCGAAGGACACCAGCAGGAGTGCGTCGTACGGAGCGGCGGAGGGGCGGGCGTCCATGGCGGCAATCCTAGGGAGCCACGCCTGAGCAGCGCCCCTAGCATTGCGCGGTGCCCTCCACCCCTTCGGCGTACCGGCGCGTCCTGACGACGCCGGGCGCACTCGCCTTCAGCGCCGCCGGGCTGGTCGCCCGGTTGCCGTTGTCCATGGTGGGGCTGGGGATCGTGCTGGCCGTGACGGCGGCGACCGGCAGCTATGCGGTGGCCGGCGGCGTCTCGGCCGCGTACGTCGCCAGCAACGCCGTCTGCGCGGTGTTCCTCGCCCGGCTGGTGGACCGGCTAGGCCAGCGGCCGGTGCTCGCGTCGGCGGTCACCCTGTCCACCAGCGCCCTCGCCGGCCTCGTGGTGGCCGTCGAGCTCGGGTGGGCGAACCCGGTGCCGCACCTGTTCGCGGCGCTGGCCGGAGCGACGATGCCGAACGTGGGCGCCGCGGTCCGGGAGCGGTGGTCGCACGCGGTCCGCGAGCGGTCCCTGCTCGACACCGCCTTCGCCGTCGAGGCCGTCAACGACGAGGTCGTCTACATGGTCGGGCCGGTCCTGGTGACCGCGCTCGCGGTGGCGGCCCACCCCGTTGCCGGCCTCGCCACGGCGGGGGTCGCCGCACTGCTCGGCACGTGGGTGCTCGTCGCGCAGCGCTCGACCGAGCCGCCGCGTCACACGGCCGAGGTGCGCACCGCCCTGCCCTCGGAGCCGATGCCGTGGCTGCGGCTGAGCCCGATGGTGGTCGGCGCGGTCTGCCTGGGGGTGCTCTTCGGCGGCACCGAGGTCGCGGTGGTCGCCTTCGCCGAGGATGCCGGGCACCGGGGGGCGTCCGGGCTCCTGCTCGCGGTCTGGGCCCTGGGCAGCCTCCTCTCCGGCGTGGTGTCCGGCGCGGTGGTCTTCCGGCGCTCCGCGCTGACCCGCTACCGGATCGGGATCCTGGCGCTGGCGCTGCTGATGGTGCCGCTGCCGTTCGTGGAGTCGTTGGCGGTGGCGACGGTCGTGCTGTTCCTCGCCGGCTTCGCGATCTCGCCGACGATGATCGCGACGGTGTCGTGGACGAAGGACGTCGTCCCGGCCTCGCGGCTCAACGAGGGGATGACCGTGGTCAGCACCGGGATCTACGCCGGCGTCGCCCCCGGCGCGGCGCTCGTCGGGATCGTCGTGGACGCGGCCGGGGCCTCCCCGGCGTTCTGGGTGGCCGCCGGCGCCGGGCTCGTCGGGGCCGGGACGGCCTGGCTGGCCTCCGACTAGTGCGGTTCCACTAGGTTCGCCCCCGTGACGTGGCGCAACTGGTCCGGGCTCGCCACCGCCGACCCCGCGAAGGTGCTGGCCCCGGCGACCCCCGAACAGGTGGCGGAGGCGGTGCGGGACGCCGCCCGGTCAGGGCTCCGGGTGCGGATGCACGGCACCGGCCACTCCTTCACCGACGTGGCGGTGACCGACGGCGTGCACCTGCAGCCCCACCGGCTGAGCGGCGTCGTCGCCGTCGACCGCCGCGCGATGACGGTCACCGCGCTCGCCGGCACCACGCTGCACGAGCTGAACGCGCGGCTCGAGGCGCTCGGGCTGGCGCTCCACAACATGGGCGACGTCGACCCGCAGACCCTCGCCGGCGCGGTGTCGACCGGCACCCACGGCACCGGCGGCGTGACCGCCTCGCTGTCGGGGCAGCTCGAGGCGCTCCAGCTCGTCACGGCCGACGGCGAGCTCCGCACGGTCGACCGGGACCACGACCCGGAGCTGTTCCACGCCGCCCGCGTCGGTCTCGGCGCCGTCGGCGTGATCACGGCGCTCACCTTCCGTGTCGAGCCGGCGTTCCACCTCCACGCGGTGGAGCAGCCGATGGCGTGGGAGGAGCTGCTGGAGCGTCACTCCACCCTGGTCGAGGGGCACCACCACGTCGACGCCTACTGGTTCCCGCACACCGACCGGTGCCTGGTGAAGACCAACGACCGCACGCTCGAGCCGCCGGCGCCGCTGTCGCGGCGGCGCGCCTGGGTCGAGGACGAGCTGCTGTCGAACACCGCCTTCGGCGCGGTCGACCGGTTCACCACGCGGTTCCCGCGGACGGTCCCGACGGTCAACCGGCTCACGGCTCGCGGCTGGGGCGCCCGGGAGTACGTCGACCTCTCCCACCGGGTCTTCGTGGCCAGCCGCCGGGTGGTCTTCCGGGAGATGGAGTACTCGTTGCCGCGCGAGCAGGGCATGGCCGTGCTGCGGGAGGCCCGGCGGCTGATCGAGCGGCAGGGGTGGAAGGTCGCCTGGCCGGTGGAGATCCGCGCGACCCCGCCCGACGAGGCGTGGCTCTCCTCGACGTACGGCAGGGACTCGGTGTACCTCGCGTTCCACGTCGGCCAGGGGGTCGACCACCGCCCGTACTTCACCGGCGTCGAGCGGCTCCTCCGCGAGCACGACGGCCGCCCCCACTGGGGGAAGCTGCACACCCGCACCGCCGCCGACCTCGCGCCCGCCTACCCCCGCTGGGCCGACTTCGCCGCGGTGCGCGACCGCGCCGACCCGGAGCGACTCTTCGCCAACGACTACGTGGAGCGGGTCCTGGGCTGAAGTAGGCTCCACCGTCATGGAGAGCGTGCTTCGCCCCCGCGACATCCAGGCCAGGATCCGGTCCGGGGAGAGCCCCGAGTCGGTGGCCGCGGCGGCCCAGGTGACCGTCGACCGGATCATGGGGTTCGCGACTCCGGTGCTCGCCGAGCGCGCCTACGTCGCCCAGCAGGCGCAGAAGGCGTCGGTGCGCCGCCGCGCCGGCGACGGTCCGGTCGGCCACCTCGGCGACGCGGTCGCGGAGCGGCTGACCCGCGAGGACGTCGACCCCGGGGCGGTCGAGTGGGACGCGTGGCGGCGTGAGGACGGCCGCTGGACGCTGGTCGCCGACTACCCCGCCGCGGACGGGCAGCGTCGCGCGCAGTTCGTCTTCGACGTCGCCGGCCGCTACGTGGTCGCCGACGACGACGAGTCGCGCCGCCTGGTGGGCGAGCGGTCCACCGCGCGCCCCTCGCCCGACCAGCCCGACGACCAGGTCTCGCTGGGCGACGACGCGATCGCGCTGGTCACCGGCCGCCCGGTCGCCGCGGTGGTCGACCCGGCCGAGCGGGGAGCGCCCGAGGCCCGCCCCGACACCGCCGACGAGCCCACCGAGGAGCTCTCCGAGGTCGCCCGCCCGCTCCGTGCGGTCCCCACCTCCCCGCCGGCCGCGGACTGGATCGCCACCCAGGCCTCCGAGCGGCCACCGGCCCCGGAGCGGGCAGCTGAGCCCGAGCCCGAGCCGGAACCCGAGCCGGTCGCCGAGCCGGTCGCCGAGCCGGTCGCCGAGCCGGTCGCCGAGCCGGTCGCCGAGCCGGTCGCCCAGGCCCCCGCGACGCCCGCCGCGCCCGACCAGGACACGCTCTTCGAGGTCGCTCCCGAGCCGGCCGAGGAGCCCGGCCCGGAGCCGGAGCCCGAGCAGCCGGCGAAGCCGCGACGCTCCTCGAAGTCGAAGGGGCGGGCCTCGGTGCCGAGCTGGGACGAGATCATGTTCGGATCCGCCAAGAACGAGTAGGGTCCCGAGGTCGTGGCCTACTTCGTGACCGGCGCGACCGGCTTCATCGGGCGGTTCCTCGTGCAGGAGCTGCTCGACCACCGCGAGGGCGAGGTCTTCGTGCTCGTCCGCCCCGGTTCACGCCACCGGCTCGACCGGCTGGTCCGCCGCTGGGGCCCCCAGGCCAAGCGGGTGACGCCGGTGCTCGGCGACCTCGGCGAGGCGGCGCTCGGTGTCGACCCGGCCTGGGTGCGTGAGCACGAGGGCACGATCGACCACTTCTTCCACCTCGCGGCCGTCTACGACATGACCGCCTCCGACGAGCAGAACGAGACGTTCAACGTCGGCGGCACCCGCAACGCCATCGAGCTCGCCGCCGACCTCGACGCCGGCGTCTTCCACCAGGTCTCCTCGATCGCCGCGTCGGGCGACCACGAGGGGCTGTGGGACGAGACGATGTTCGACGTCGGCCAGGGGCTGCCGTCGCCGTACCACCGGACGAAGTACGAGTCCGAGCGGATCGTCCGCGAGGAGTCCGCGGTCCCGTGGCGGGTCTACCGGCCGTCGATGGTCATCGGCCACTCCGAGACCGGCGAGATGGACAAGGTCGACGGGCCCTACTACTTCTTCCCGCTGCTCAAGGTGCTCCGAGACTTCCTGCCGTCGTGGACCCCGCTGGTCGGCGTCGACCTCGGCGACACCAACGTGGTGCCGGTCGACTACGTCGCCAAGGCCATCGACCACCTGGCGCACCTGCCCGGCCGCGACGGCGAGGCGTTCCACCTGGTCAACCCCGAGCCGCAGCGCACGGTCGACGTGCTCAACCTGTTCGCGACGGCCGCCGGGGCGCCGAGGCTCGCCACCCCGGTGGACCGCGAGGTGACCAAGGTGGTCCCGACCGGGCTGCTCCCCCGGTTCGCGCGGCCCACCTCGCTGCTCAAGTCGGCGCTCCGCACCCCGCCCGCACAGCTCGCGCTGCGCGAGACCGTCGGCCGGCTCGGCATCCCGCCCGAGGTCGTCGAGCACGCCTCCTTCCCGACGACGTACGGCGCGCGGCTGACGCAGGACGCGCTGAGCGGCTCCGGCATCGCCGTCCCCGACCTGGAGAGCTACGCCGAGCGGGTCTTCGGGTTCTGGGAGGAGCAGCTCGACGACTCGCTGTCGCGCGACCGGCGGACCGTGAAGGCGCTCGAGGGGCGGACGGTGGTGATCACCGGTGGCTCGTCGGGGATCGGCGCGGCCACCGCGCACAAGGTCGCGCAGGCCGGTGGGATCCCGGTGCTGGTCGCCCGCGGCAAGGACAAGCTCGAGGTGATCAAGGACGCCATCGAGGCGCGCGGCGGCACCGCGCACGTCTTCCCGTGCGACCTCTCCGACCTCGAGGCGATCGACGACCTGGCGGCGCGGCTGTCCAGCGAGCTGGGGTCCGTGGACTTCCTGGTCAACAACGCCGGCCGCTCGATCCGCCGCTCGCTGAAGCTGAGCCACGACCGGTTCCACGACTTCGAGCGCACGATGCAGCTCAACTACTTCGGCGCGATCCGGCTGGTCATCGGGCTGCTGCCGCGGATGCGGGAGCAGAAGCACGGCCACATCGTGAACATCAGCTCCATCGGCGTGCAGACCAGCCCGCCGCGGTTCAGCGCCTACGTGGCGTCGAAGGCGGCGCTGGACGCGTGGAGCAACGTGGTCAGCTCCGAGGTCGTCGGCGACGGCATCACGTTCACCACGATCCACATGCCGCTGGTGAAGACGCCGATGATCGCGCCGACGAAGCTCTACGACCGGTTCCCGACGATCAGCCCCGCCCAGGCCGCCGACATGGTGGTCCGGGGGCTGGTGGACCGCCCCCACGAGATCAACACCACGCTGGGGACGATGGGGGCGCTGGCCCACACGCTCGCGCCGCGCGCGGCGTTCCGGGTGCTGCACCTCGCCTACCGGGTGTTCCCCGACTCGGCGGCGGCACGGGGCGAGGCGAAGGCCCACCAGCCGGAGCCGACCAGCACCCAGCAGCTGGTGCTCGCGCGGCTCACCCGCGGCGTGCACTGGTAGCGCGGGCGGCTCACCCCGTCGCGACCGGCCGCTCCGGGTCGGTCACCCACTCGCTCCACGAGCCCGCGTACAGCGCGGCACGCACGCCCAGGAGCTCCAGCGCGAGCACGTCGTGGGCGGCGGTCACGCCCGAGCCGCAGTAGACCGCGACCTCGTCCGAGGCCAACGCGGCCGCGTAGACCTCGCGCAGCTCCTCGACCGTCCGGAACCTCCCGTCCTGACCCAGGTTGGCGGCGGTCGGCACGTTGACCGCGCCGGGGACGTGGCCGGCCACCGGGTCGACCGGCTCGACCTCGCCGCGGTACCGCTCCGGAGCGCGGGCGTCCACCAGCACGCCGTCCCCGGCGATCCGCGCGGCACCGTCGGCGTCCACGACCGGAAGGTGACCAGGGTCGGCGTCGAAGCTCCCCCGTTCCGGCGTCACCGGTCCGGCCTCCACGGGCGAGCCCGCGGCGCGCCACGCCGACCAGCCGCCGTCGAGCACCCGGACGTCCGGGTGGCCGTGGAACCGCAGCAGCCACCAGCACCGCGCGGCGGACGTCCCACCCACGTCGTCGTACACCACGACCGGACGGTCCCGGTCCACGCCGCAGCGCCGCATCTCCTCGGCGAACCGTCCGGGTTCCGGGAGCGGGTGCCGCCCGCCCGCGCCGGCGGGGTCCGCGAGGACGGTGTCGAGGTCGACGTACACCGCTCCCGGGACGTGGCCGGCCTCGTGCTGGGCACGACCGTCGCTCCTGCCGAGCTGCCACCGGACGTCGAGCACCGTCACCGAGCCGAGTGCACGGGCGAGCTCCGGGACACCGATCAGCGGGCTCACCGGCTGACCTCCGCGAAGCTCTCGACCGCGACCCACCGGGCGAACGCCTCGTCACCGAGGGCCTCGAAGATCGGGCCGGTCTGGCTCCACTGGTGGCGCAGCGCCGCGACCTTACGCCTGAGCAAGGAACCCTCGAGCTCGAGCCGCAGGTCCAGCTCCTCGCGGGGCACCAGCCGCGGCTCCCCGAGCTCGTAGACGCCGAACCGCTCGTCCACCGCCGCGCCGGCCGCGTGGTCCTCCGGCGTCATCACGGCGTGCAGCACCCGCACGTCGGTGCGCTCGCCGACCGCGAGCTCGACCCAGCGGCTGACCGCACGGTGGTCCGGGTGGCCGGTGAACCCCTCCGGCCCGAAGGTCAGCACCGTCGCCGGCCGTACCTCCTCCAGCAGCGCTCGGAGCTGGGCGACCGGGACGTCGAGCTCCACCTCGGCGCACCGGCCGTCGGGGTGGCCGAGCCAGTGGTGCTCGTCCACGCCGAGCTCGCCGAGCGCATCCGCCAGCTCCGCCTCGCGGGTCCGGGCCAGCAGCTCCCGCGTCGCCTCGTCGGCGGAGGGGTCCCACGCCTCGCCGTACGTCGCGGTCACGCAGACCGCCCGCTCCCCCGCGTCCCGCAGGGCGGCGAGCACCCCGCCTGAGAGGTAGGTCTCGTCGTCCGGATGCGCCCAGACCGCCATGGTCGTCCCCAGCACGTCGTCCACGGCACCAGGGTGGCATGATCCCGCCGTGGCCGAGCTGACCTTCTACTGCGGGACCATGGACGCGGGGAAGTCGACGCTGGCGCTCCAGACCAACCACAACCACGCCGCCCGTGGCCGCGTGGGGCGGATCTTCACCTCCCACGACCGGGCCGGCCCGGCGACGCTCTCCAGCCGGCTCGGGCTCCGCCACGACGCGCTCGAGGTGTCGCCGGGGTTCGACTTCTGGGCCTACGTCGTGGACTCGCTGACCCACGGCGCGCGGATCGACTACCTGATCTGCGACGAGTGCCAGTTCTACGAGCCGACGCAGGTCGAGCAGCTCGCCAAGGTCGTCGACGAGCTCCAGATCGACGTGTTCTGCTTCGGCATCCTCACCGACTTCCGCACCCGGCTCTTCCCCGGCTCGGCCCGGCTCGTCGAGCTCGCGGACCGGATGCAGGTGCTCCAGGTCGAGGCGCTCTGCTGGTGCGGCAACCGCGCCACCCACAACGCCCGCACCGTCGACGGCGAGATGGTCACCGAGGGTGACGTGATCGTCGTCGGTGACGTGGACGACCAGGCCGCCCAGGAGGGGCCACCGCCCGAGGTCGCCTACGAGGTGCTCTGCCGCCAGCACCACCGCCGCCGGCTCACCTCCGCCCGGGCCCAGGCCATCTCGAGGATCGCGGAGCCGTTGCCGTTCGGCAGCTGACCGATGAGTCCGGCGCGCGCCGCTCGTCCACCCCGCATGACCAGCACACACTCCGCTCGGACGACCACCCGGACCCTGAGGACCCCGCACGCCGACCTCGCCGTCGACGTCCACGGACCGCTCCCCGCGCCCGACGGCCGTCCCCCGCTCCTCCTCGTCGGCGCCCCCATGGACGCCTCCGGCTTCGCCACGCTGGTGTCGCTGCTGCCCGACCGGACGGTGGTCACCCACGACCCCCGGGGGCTGGGACGGAGCACCCGCAGCGACGGCCGCGACGACCACACCCCAGAGCAGTACGTCGAGGACCTGTGGGCCGTCGTCCAGGCGGTCGGCGGCGGGCCGGTCGACGTGTTCGCCAGCAGCGGCGGCGCCGTCACCGCCCTGGAGCTCCTCCGGCGACGTCCCGGGGTGGTCGGCACCCTCGTCGCGCACGAGCCGCCGGTGCTGTCCGTGCTTCCCGACGCGGAGCGGGCGTTCGCGGCCGAGCGGGCGGTGCAGGAGGTGTACCACGCCAGGGGGTGGGGTCACGGCATGGCGGCGTTCATCGCGCTGACCTCGTGGTCGGGCGAGCTGACCGACGAGTTCGCGGCGCGCCCGCTGCCCGACCCGAGGGCGTTCGGGCTGCCGGCCGGCGACGACGGCACCCGTACCGACCCGCTGCTCTCCGGCACCTCGAACGCGGTGACCGCCTACTGCCCCGACGTCGAGGCCGTCCGCAGCTCCGGCGCGCGGGTCGTGGTCGCCGTGGGCCGGGAGTCGCTCGGCTTCCTCACCGGCCGGACGTCGCAGGCGCTCGCGCAGCAGCTCGGGGTCGAGCCCGTCGTCTTCCCCGGCGGCCACAGCGGCTTCATGGGCGGGGAGTTCGGCCAGACCGGCGAGCCGGAGGAGTTCGCCGACCGGCTGCGCGCCGTGCTCGCCGGGTGACCCCGGTCGTCAGCCGAGCAGCACGGGGACGAGCATCTCCACGGGGGTCAGCGACCCGTGCATCCCCAGCAGCCGGGCCTCGTAGGGGAAGGCCGAGCTGATCATCACGGCGTGGTCCTCGCGGCAGGCGACGACGACGTCGCCGATGCGGGGCCGGACCTCGCCGTCCACCTCGCCGAACCAGCCGCGGGCGAACGCCTCGTCCTTCTCCAGCACCTCCCCGCGGTCGCCGACGACGCCCCGCCAGGCGGCGAGCACGTCGGCGAGGGCACCGGGACGGGTGTAGACGTGGCGGAACCGGGCCTCGCCGCCGAGGACGGCGACGCCGTCGCGCAGCTCGGGGTGGTCGTCGACCTCGATCCGGTGCTCGACGGGCACGTCGACCATCCCGTGGTCGGCCACGACGAGCAGCCGGGTGTGCGTGGGCAGCTCGTCCCGGAGCTGCTGGGCGGCGGTGTCGATCGCGGTCAGCTGGCTGCGCCACTGCTCGGAGTCGACACCGTAGCGGTGGCCGGTCCAGTCGAGGTCCCCGTCGTACATGTAGGTGAGCGAGGGTGCCCGCTGGGCCGCCCGGCGCACCGCGACCAGCCGCTCGCCGGCCCGGTCGGCCCCGACGAAGGTGGCCCCGCGGCCGCTGACGTCGGTCAGCCCGGACCCCTTGAACTCGCGCTTGTTGACCATCGTGGTGTGCACGCCGGCCTCCGCCAGCCGGGCGAACGCCGTCGGGTGCGGCTGCCAGGCGTGCGGGTCGACGTGCTTGCTCCACATCAGCGCGTTGAGCAGGTCGTCGGTGCCGGGGATCCGGCTGGTGAACCCCACGACGCCGTGCCGCCCGGGCGTCAGGGCGGTGCCGAGCGTCGTCAGGCTCGTCGCCGTGGTCGACGGGACACCGACCGTCGCCGGGCGGGTGCCGTCGAGGAGCGAGGAGAGGTACGGCGCCCGGTCGGCGTGGGCGCGGAGCAGCTCGAACCCCAGCCCGTCGACGAGGAAGAGCACGTAGGACGGCGCGTCCGGCAGCTCGAGGTCGGCGGGCGGCTCACCGAGGGCCTCGCCGCACCCCAGCGCGTGGGCCACGGCCGGGACGACGTCGGCCAGCGACCGGTCCCGGTAGGCCGGGGCGACGAAGCTCACCGGCGGTCGGCGGCACCGACGGTGCGGGCGTTGAGGATCCGGGCGAAGTCGAGGAGCTCGGCGACCGCCTCGGGCCCCTCGGCCGCGGCGCTGAGCCGCAGCGAGAAGTCGTCGGAGCCGAGCACCCCGGTGTAGCCGTGGTCGGCCTCGCAGCTCGGGTCGGCGCACCCGGCCGGCTCGAGGTCGATGCGGCTGACCGCGCCCCAGCCGATCGTGAGCACCGCCTCGCTCGCGTCCGGGACGGGGCCGGGCTGGCCGTCGTAGGACGCCGGGTTGGCGACCATCCGGTTGACCACCACGGTGCGGATCGCGGAGAGCCGGATCGCCTCCGTCGTCGAGGAGGTGTACGGCGCGGGGAGCACGTCGTCGGGGGCGTGCTCGTCGGTGTGCGCCAGGATCAGCCGGGTCGGGGTCAGGGCCAGCACCGTGACGTGGCGGCGCACCTCGTCACGCTCGTCGATCGTCGGCTCGTGGTGCACCAGGTGCGCCTCGACGGGCTCCCCCGCCACCGCCGCGAAGACGGCGTCCGCGACCACCTCCGGGTAGTAGCCGGAGGCCTCGATGGCCGAGCGGAGCGCCGGCGACCGGTCCGGGGCGTGCGTGGTGTGTCGCGAAGGCGGCATGCCGTTCAGTCTGTCACGCCGTCAGCCCGGGAGGGTCCCGCCCTCGAGGCTGGCCATCCGGCGCACGAACCAGTCGGTGCGGGCGTCCACGGCCGGCTCGATGCGGGCCTCGGCGGTCAGGACGGTCACCCCGGTGTCCGAGACGTTGACCAGCGACAGGTCCAGGCAGCGGACCTGCGGGAGGTCGTTCTTCAGCTGGGCGACCCTGAGCAGCAACCGCTCGAGCCCCTCGGTGTCCACCGGCACGCTGCCGCGGTAGCCGAGCAGCAGCGGCGCCGCCTTGATCTCGCGCACCATCTCCGCGGCGTCCAGCGGCTGCATCGGCGGGATGCGGTAGGCGGTGTCGCCGAGCAGGTCGCTGGCCACCCCGGAGACGCCGAACGACACGACCGGGCCGAAGAGCGGGTCCTCCACGCCGCTGACCTGGACCGGCACGCCAGCCGGCGCGGTGCGCTGGACGACGTAGGCGGGCGTCGTCTGGGTGTCGTCGATGTAGCCGTGCATCGTCTTCCAGGCGTCGCGCATCTCGTCGGCGGTGTCGATGTTGCGCCAGACGTGGGCGAGGTCCGGGCGGTGCTTGAGGTGCTCGGCGGTCGCTTTGAGCACCACGTCCCAGCCGAGCTCGGCGCCG
Source organism: Nocardioides caldifontis (assembly GCF_008087345.1). Lineage (GTDB taxonomy): Bacteria > Actinomycetota > Actinomycetes > Propionibacteriales > Nocardioidaceae > Marmoricola_A > Marmoricola_A caldifontis. The sequence continues at coordinate 146,913 of NZ_VHIB01000008.1, forward strand.
GCGGCGATCGCCTCCTCCAGGGTCGCGACCGGCAACCGGGGCCACTGCTCGATCCCGTAGGCGCCGAGCAGCTCGGCGAGCTCGTGGTCGTCGAGGGTGCGCCCCTCCGGGGAGGCGACCAGCGCCTGCGTCACGACGGTGCGGGCCCGGACCTGGTCGCCCTCCTCGGGGAGGGGCGCGGTCACCTCGTCGGGACGGTCGAGCCATGCGGCGTACTCCACGGCCCGGGCGAGCGCCTGGACGGCCGCCTCCGGGGAGCCGTAGGAGGGCACGGAGCCGCGGCCGGCCGTGCTGCCGGCCACGTCGGGCACGCGGAGCAGCTCGGGGATGCCCTGGGCGGCGAGGAAGGTGGAGAGGATCGGCTTCTCCGACTGCTCACCCACCAGCGCGAGGACGGTCGCGACCTCGTCGCCGCTGGTGTCCACGGGCGGGATGTACACCACCAGCACCGCGTCGACCTCGGGGTCGTCGATGGCGGCGTCGAGGTGCTGCTCGAAGTCGTCGGCGCTCGCCTCGGGGTGGAGCCCGCCGGTGGTGCGGACCTGGAGCCCCGCGGCGGCCGCAGCATCGGCGGCGAGCAGCGCGAGCGCGTCGGAGTTGCCGACGATCGCGACCCGGTTGCCCCGCGGGAGCGGCTGGTGGGCGACCAGCTGCGCGACGTCGAACATCTCGTCGAGGGTGTCGACCTGGATCACGCCGGCCTGGCGGAACATCGCGTCGACGGCGGCCTGTCCAGCCTCGCTGACCCGGACGGCGTGGCCCATCGGGACGCCCTGCGTGGTGCGCCCGGACTTCACCGCGATCACCGGTTTGCGCCGGCTGACGCGGCGGGCGATGCGGCTGAACTTGCGCGGGTTGCCGATCGACTCGAGGTAGAGCAGGACGACCTCGGTGGTGTCGTCCTCCTCCCAGTACTGCAGGAGGTCGTTGCCCGAGACGTCGGCACGGTTGCCAGCCGAGACGAAGGTGGTGAGCCCCAGCCCGCGGCGGGAGACGTTCTCGAGGATCGCGATGCCGAGCGCGCCGGACTGGCTGAAGAAGCCGGCCCGCCCGCGGGGCGGCATCAGGGGCGACAGCGAGGCGTTCAGCGCGGACTCCGCGGCGGTGTTGATGATCCCGAGCGCGTTGGGGCCGACGAGCCGGAGCCCGTAGGAGCGGCACAGCTTCAGCAGCTGGCGCTGCAGCCGACGCCCCTCCTCGCCGGTCTCCGCGAAGCCGGAGGAGACCACGACCATGCCGTGGACACCCTTGTTGGCGCAGTCGAGGACGACGTCGAGCACCTTCTCCGCGGCCACCGCCACCACCGCGATGTCCACCGGGTCGGGGATGTCGGAGACGCTGGCGTAGGCGGGCATCCCGGCGACGGCGTCGGCCGCCGGGTTCACGACGTAGACCTTGCCGCGGTAGTCGCCGAGCACCAGGTTGCGCACCAGCCGGCGGCCCACGGTGTCGAGCCGCCGGCTCGCGCCGACGACCGCGACGCTGCGCGCGGAGAGGAACCGCTGCACCGAGGCCCGCTCGGCGCGGTGCTCGCGGGCCTGCATGACCTCCAGCGAGGTGGCGGTGGTGTCGATGGGGAACTCGAGGTGCATCACGCCGTCCTCGAAGCCGCCCTGGACCTGGTAGCCCGCCTCGCGGAAGACCTGCAGCATGCCGATGTTGTCGGGAAGCACCTCGGCGACGAACTTCGCCACCCCGAGCTCCCGGCCGATCTGGGCGAGGTGCTCGAGGAGCAGCTGGCCGACCCCGCGGTGGTGGTGGCGGTCCTGGACCAGGAAGGCCACCTCGGCCTCGCCGCCCGGGAGCCGCTCGAACTGCCCGATCGCGATCATCCGCTCCGCGACCGTCAGCACCAGGGCCACGCGGTCGTGGTGGTCGACCTCGACGAACCGCTTGACCTCGCGCTCGCTGAGCGTGGGCATGGCGGCGAAGAACCGGTAGTACTTCGACTGCGGCGAGATCTGCTCGTAGAAGGACACGAGCAGCGAGGCGTCGTCCGGCGTCACCGGACGGAGGTGGGCCGTGCCGCCGTCCCTGAGCAGCACGTCGGCCTCCCAGTGGCGGGGGTACGACGTCACGGGGACGAATCTAGCGTGCGGCCCCGACGGTCCCTGCCCCTCGGCGTGCCCGCCGAACGCTCACCGACGCCCTCGGGGACAATGCGTCGGTGGCCCGACGAAGCACCCCGACCTTGGTCCCCGACGACTTCGAGGAGCACATCGTCGACATCGACGTCGGCGACGAGATGCGCACCTCGTTCCTGGAGTACGCCTACTCCGTCATCTACAGCCGCGCGCTCCCCGACGCGCGCGACGGGCTGAAGCCGGTGCAGCGGCGGATCCTCTACACGATGGCCGACATGGGGCTGCGCCCCGACCGCGGCCACGTGAAGTCGGCCCGCGTCGTCGGCGAGGTGATGGGCCGGCTCCACCCGCACGGCGACGGCGCGATCTACGACGCCCTGGTGCGGATGGTCCAGTCGTGGTCGATGCGGCTGCCGATGGTCGACGGCCACGGGAACTTCGGCTCCCCCGACGCCGGCCCCGCGGCGATGCGCTACACCGAGTGCCGGATGGCCCCGGCCGCGATGCCGATGACGACCTCGATCGACGAGGACACCGTCGACTTCAAGCCCAACTACGACTCGCGCGAGCTCGAGCCGACGGTCCTGCCGGCGGCGATCCCCAACCTGCTGGTCAACGGCGCCTCCGGCATCGCCGTGGGCATGGCGACCAACATGGCGCCGCACAACCTGGTCGAGGTCGTCCAGGCGCTGCGCCACCTGATCAAGCACCCCGGCGCCGACCTCGACGCGCTGATGCGGTTCGTCCCCGGCCCCGACCTGCCGACCGGCGGCAAGATCATCGGCCTGTCCGGCGTGCGCGAGGCCTACGAGACCGGGCGCGGCACCTTCAAGATGCGCGCGACCGCCCGCGTGGAGGCGGTGACGCCGCGCCGCAAGGGCATCGTGGTCACCGAGCTGCCGTACGGCGTCGGGCCGGAGAAGGTCATCGAGCGGATCAAGGTGCTCGTCCAGGGCAAGAAGCTCCAGGGCATCTCCGACGTCAAGGACCTCACCGACCTCGAGAAGGGGCTCCGGCTCGTCATCGAGGTCAAGAACGGGTTCAACCCCGAGGCGATCCTCGAGCAGCTCTACAAGCTCACGCCGATGGAGGACTCCTTCGGGATCAACAACGTCGCGCTCGTCGACGGGCAGCCCCGCACCCTCGGGCTCAAGCAGCTCCTCGAGGTCTACCTCCAGCACCGCTACGACGTGGTGCGCCGCCGCTCGACCTACCGCCGCGGCAAGGCCGCCGACCGGCTGCACCTGGTCGAGGGGCTGCTGCTGGCGATCCTCGACATCGACGAGGTCATCCAGCTGATCCGGTCGAGCGACAACTCCGGCGAGGCCAAGGAACGGCTGATGTCGGTCTTCGACCTCTCCGACCCCCAGGCGACGTACATCCTCGACATGCAGCTGCGCCGGCTGACCAAGTTCTCCCGGCTCGAGCTGGAGACCGAGAAGACCGAGCTCGAGGAGCTCATCGCCCAGCTCGACGCGATCCTGTCCGACGAGGCGGAGCTGCGGAAGGTGGTCTCCGACGAGCTCGCCGAGGTCGCCAAGGCCCACGGCACCCCGCGGCGCACCGTGCTGCTGGCCTCGGCCGGTCAGCCGTCGGCAGCGGTGCCGCTCGAGGTGGCCGACGACCCGTGCTTCGTGCTGCTCTCCTCCGCCGGGCTGCTCGCCCGCACCACCGACGCCGAGCCGCCGGGCACCGGCGAGGCGAGGACCAACCACGACGTCGTGGTCTCGGCCGTGGCCGCCACCGCGCGCGGGCAGGTCGGCGTGCTCACCACCGCCGGCCGCCTGGTGCGGCTCGACGTGCTCGACCTGCCGACGCTCCCGCCGACCGCGAACGCCCCGCACCTGCAGGGCGGCGCCCCGCTCGACTCCTTCCTCGCGCTCGACGGCGGCGAGGAGGCGCTGGCGCTGTGCCGGCTCACCGAGGAGGGCCCCGGGCTGGCGCTCGGCACCCGACAGGGAGTCGTGAAGCGGATCAACCCCGAGCTGCTCAACCGCGACTCGTGGGAGGTCGTGCGGCTCACCGAGGGCGACACCGTCGTCGGCGCCGTGGAGCTGCGCGACGGCGAGGAGGAGCTCGTGTTCGTGACCAGCGACGCCCAGCTGCTGCACTTCCCCGCGTCGGCGGTCCGCCCCCAGGGACGCAGCGGCGGCGGCATCGCCGGGATCAAGCTCGGCACCGGCGCCCAGGTGGTCTTCTTCGGCGCGCTCCACCCCGACGACCGCTCCGTGGTGGTCACGGTGTCGGGCTCCGGGACCGCCCTGCCCGGCACGGAGGTCGGCTCGGTGAAGGTGGCGCCGTTCTCGGAATACCCGGGCAAGGGGCGCGCCACCGGCGGCGTGCGGTGCCACCGGTTCCTCAAGGGCGAGGACCGGCTGCTGCTCGCCTGGGCGGGCACCGGGCCCGCGTGGGCCGCCGCGGACTCCGGCGCCCCGGTCGACCTGCCCGCCGCCGAGGGACGGCGTGACGGCTCCGGTGTGCCGCCGTCGCAGCCGCTCGCCGCGGTGGCCGGGCCGGTCCGTGACAGGGTTGCCCCATGACGTCGACGCCCCCCGCCCGCATGGCGGCCGCCGTACCCCTGCTGCTGCTCGCGCTCGTGACCGGCTGCAGCGACGACGAGGGTGACGGCGGTGGCGAGGCGAACGAGGACCCGCTGGCGGAGGCGAAGACCCAGCTCGACGAGACCAGCGGCGTCTCGATCTCGCTGGTGACCGAGAAGCTCCCCGACGGGGTCAACGGCGTGCTGTCCGCCGTCGGGGTGGGCACCCACGACCCGGCGTTCGAGGGCGACCTCAAGGTCCGCGCCAACGGGTTCACCGTCGACGTGCCGGTGGTCTCGGTCGACGGCACGGTCTGGGCCGAGCTGCCGTTCACCAACAAGTTCAACAAGGTCGACCCCGGCGACTACGGTGCGCCGGACCCCGCGGCGCTCATGCACCCCGAGGCCGGGCTCTCCTCCTGGCTGACCGCGGTCGAGGACGCCGAGGAGGGCGACGCCGTGCGCGAGGGCGAGAAGGTGCTCACGCCGTACTCCGGCACCCTCCCGGGGCAGGCCGTCGCCGAGGTGATCCCCAGCGCCGACGAGGCGGCGGAGTTCGAGGTGACGTTCCGCCTCGACGACGACGACCGCCTCGAGAGCGCGGAGATCGTCGGGCCGTTCTACGGCGATCAGGGCGACGTGGAGTACGCCCTCACGCTCACCGACTACGGCACCGAGAAGGACATCACCGCCCCGTGACCGAGGCCGACGCCGGGACGCCGCCCGACCGCGGAGCCCGGGTCCTCCTCGCCTTCGCGACGGTCGCGGTGGCGTTCGCGGCCGCCGACACCTACGTCGTCGTTCTCGCGCTGCCGGACATGATGGCCGGGGTCGGGCTCTCCGCCGACGAGCTGCAGCGGGCGGCGCCGATCGTCTCCGGCTTCCTGCTCGGGTACGTCGCCGTGCTGCCGCTCGTGGGCCGGCTCGCCGACCTGCGGGGCCGGCTGCCGGTGCTCCTCGGCTCGCTGGCGGTCTTCGCGCTGGGCTCCCTGGTGACCGCCGCGGCGTACGACCTGCCGTCGATGGTCGCCGGACGGTTCCTCCAGGGCGTCGGTGGCGGCGGGCTGGTGCCCGCGACGCTGGCCCTGGTCGCCGACATCTACCCGGCCCACCGTCGCGGCGTGCCGCTCGGGATCGTGGGCGCGGTGCAGGAGCTCGGCAGCGTCCTCGGCCCGTTGTACGGCGCGGTGGTGCTCGCCGTCGGCTCCTGGCGCTCGATCTTCTGGGTGAACCTGGCCGTCGGGCTGGTCCTCGCCGCTGCCCTCCGCGCCGTGCGGAACGAGGCCCGGGTGGCCCGGAGCGGCACAGCCCGGCGGTGCGACGGGTGGGGGGCGGCCCTCACCGTGCTGCTGCTCGCGTGCCTGCTGCTGACGATGCTCGAGCCGGACGCGATCGCCCGCGACGTCACGCTCGGGCTGGCGTTCGTGCCGCTCGTCGGTGAGACCCGGTGGCTGGCGCCCGCCGGGCTCGCCACGGCCGGCCTCCTCGTGCTGCTGGTGGCCCGCTGCCTGACGGCCCGCCACCCTCTGGTCGACCTGCGCGGCTGGGCGGCCGTGTCCCGACGCGTCGACGCCGCGGGCGCCGCGCTGCTCTCGCTGGCGCTCGGGTGCGTGATCGTCGCCTTCGCCTCGGCGGATCCCGAGGTGCAGGTCTTCTCCCCCCTCGGCCCCTACCTCCTCGTCGTGGCCGCGGTCGCCGCCGCCGGCTTCTGGTGGCGCAACCGGGTGGCCCGCGACCCGCTGGTGCCGCGTCGGTCGCTGGCGGCGCTGCCGGCGTGGGGGTCGCTCGTGGTCAGCTTCTTCGTCGGCAGCGCGCTGATCGCCGCGCTGGTCGACATCCCGATCTTCGCGCGGATCACCGTCCACCCGGACTCCCAGCTCGCCGCGGCGCTGGTCCTGGTTCGCTTCCTGGTCGCGCTTCCCGTCGGCGCGGTCGTGGGCGGCTGGCTGACCCACCGCGCCCCGGCCGGGGTGGTGACGGCGGCCGGCATGGTGCTCGCCGGGGTGTCCTTCTGGCAGATGTCCACCTGGGGGCTGACGACGCTGGAGAGCGCGTGGACGACCGTGCCGCTGGCGGTGGCCGGCTTCGGGTTCGGGCTCGCGATCGCGCCCGTCAACGCGGCGCTCCTGGCCAGCACCGCCCTCGAGGTGCACGGCATCGCGAGCGCGCTGCTCGTGGTCGCGCGGATGGTCGGGATGCTCGTCGGGATCAGCGCGCTGACCACGCTCGGGATGCGGCAGTACTACGCGGAGCAGGCCGACCTGCCCGCCCCCATGGACGTCTGCGGGGAAGGCGTCAGCAAGTGCTCGGAGTTCACCCTGATCCTCCGCGAGGCCGGGCTGACGGAGCTCCAGGTGATCTTCCTCGGCGCCGCCGTCTGCTGCGCGTTGGCGGCCGTCTCGGCCGTGGTGCTGTTCCGGGGCGCCGAAACCCGCGCGGTGCGGAGCTCGCCGCTGGAGGCGGGCATCGGCTGAACCCGGTCCCGGTGGTCAGGCCGGGTCGACGGCGGCCTCGCTCCGGGCACGCCCCACCGAGCGGTGGATCATCTCCTCGAGGTCCAGCCCGGTGGAGGTCTTCAGCATCTGCAGCGTCTGCACGATGTTGTCGTTCACCTGCTTCGGCAGCGCGCCGGCGCCGTCGGTGGAGAGGACGGTGAGCTGGTCGATGGCGCCGATCGGGGCCGCGACCTCCTTGGCGATGCGTGGCAGCACCTCGATGAGCATCTGGAGCACGGCTGCCTCGTTGTAGTGCGCGAACGCCTCGGCGCGCTTGTCCATCGCCTCGGCCTCGGCCTGCCCGACCGCGAGCACCGCGGCCGCCTGCGCCTCGCCCTCGGCCCGGGTCGCGTCGGCCTCGGCGGTCCGTCGGGCCTTCTCCGCCTCACCGCGCCGGGCACCCTCGATCGCCTCGGCCTCGGCGAGCGCGGCCCTGCGCGACTTCTCGGCCTCACCGGTCAGCCGGGCCTCCTCGGCCTTCGCCTGCGCGGCCGCGATCGAGGCCGCCTTGCGTGCCTCCGCGGCGGCGATCTCCGCGGACCGGTTCGCCTCGGCCTCCTGCTCCACCCGGTAGCGCTGGGCGTCGGCCGGCTTGCGCACCTCGGTCTCGAGCTGCCGCTCGGTGAGCGCGGCCTGCCGCACCGCCACCTTCTCCTGCTCGGTGAGGATCGCCTGGTCGCGGTCGGCCTGGGCCAGCGGGCCGGCGGAGGCGGCATTGGCGGCCGCGGCGTCGGTCTCGGCCTTGATCTCGGCCTGCCGGAGCGCCAGCGCGCGCTGCGAGACCGCGATCTCCTCCTCCGCCTTGATCCGGGCCTGCTCCGCCGCCTGGCGAGCGTTCGCCTCGGCGATCGACGCCGCCTGCTGGATCCGGGCCGCCTCCGGGCGACCGAGGTCGGCGAGGTAGCTGCCGTCGTCGGTGACGTCCTGGATCTGGAAGGTGTCGAGGATCAGCCCCTGGCCGGTCAGGGAGTTCTCCGACTCGTCGGCCACGCGCTGGGCGAACGCCGCCCGGTCACGGATGATCTGCTCCACGGTGAGCCCGCCGACGATCGAGCGCAGCGCACCGGCGAGCACCTCCTGGGTGAACGGCTCGATGTCCTGCTGCTGGCTGAGGAACCGCTGGGCGGCGAGCCGGATCTGGTCGGCGTTGCCGCCCACCTTGACGATCGCCACACCTTCGACGTTGAGCTTGATCCCCTGCCCGGAGACCGCACCGCGGATCTGCACCGAGATCCGCCGCGACGACAGGTCCATCGTCGCCAGCTTCTGCACGAACGGGATCACGAAGGTGCCGCCGCCGAGGATCACCTTCTGCCCCGACAGGTCGGTGGTCAGCGCGCCCGTCTCCGGGTTGAGCACCGCCTTGCCCTTGCGCCCGGTGACGATGAACGCCTGGTTGGGCCCCGCGACCTTGTAGCGGCTCGTCACCAGCAGCACGACGAGCACCAGCAGGACGACGAGGCCGCCGAGCGGCACGAGCAACGAGTCCACGACAGATCTCCTTCAGGTCAGGGAAGTTCGTTCCAGACGGGGGCGACGGTGACCGCCGTGGGCGAGAGGACACCGGTGACGTGGACCGCGGTGCCGACCTCGATCGCGGAGTCGGCGCGCGCGTTGAGCCGGAGCAGCTGGCCGTCGACGTACACCCGGACGACCCCGAAGCCCTCCGCCGGGATCCCGGTGACGACCTGCCCCTCACGACCGACCGTGTCGGCGGTGCTCGGCGGCGCATCCGTCCCGCCACCGCGCAGGAGCCGGGTCAACCAGGCGGCGAACCAGCCGAACGCGACGCCGGCCACCAGCCCGACCGGGAGCGCGACCACCATGCCGAACCCGGCGGCCTCGACCGCCGCGGCACCGAAGCCGAACGCCGAGACGAAGGCGCCGATGACGGCGGTCGAGAAGGCGTCCCCGGCGACGACGTCGAGAGCGCCGTCGAGGACGTCGCCCAGGACCAGCGAGACGCCGAGCAGGACGAGGCCGACGACGCCCAGGACGAGGAACACGGTCATGCTCGCTCCCCCGTCCCGGCCTGCGGGCGGGCGCAGCGCCCGCCACTCGGTCGGCCCATGAAACCAGACGGTGCCGTCCTCCGCCCGGAGCGCCCGGGTAGCGTCACCCCCGTGACCGACGAGTTCAAGGACCTCCTCGCTGCCAACCGCCGCTTCGCCGAGTCGTTCGCGCTCGCCGGATTCGACGGCATCGCCCACGCCGGGGTCGCGATCGTGACCTGCATGGACTCCCGCATCGACCCCCTCGGCCTCCTCGGGCTGAAGGCGGGCGACGCCAAGATCTTCCGCAACCCGGGTGGGCGCGTGACCGACGCCGCCCTCGAGGCGCTGGTGCTCGCGGTGCACCTGCTCAACGTCGACCGGGTGCTGGTGGTGCCGCACACCCGGTGCGCGGTGGCGTCCAGCACCGAGGACGAGCTCCACGAGCGGGTGGCCGCCTCGGCCGGGATGGACACCACCTGGCAGCGGTTCCACGTGGTCGACGACCAGGTGCGCACGCTCCGCTCCGACGTGCGCCGGGTGACCTCGCACCCGCTGGTGCCCGAGAGGGTGAAGGTCGGCGGCTTCATCTACGACGTCGACACCGGGCTGCTCGACCGGAAGGTCTGACCGGCCCCGCCCCGGACCGGGCTACTCCGGCGGGTCCAGGCGGTACGACGTGCGCCGGGCCTCGTCGAGCGCCTCCTGGCGGCGCTGGTCGGCCTCGCGCCGCTCACGGATCCGGTCGGCGGCGAGGATCCCGTCGCGCACCGCGAGCCGGACCAGGAGGTAGAGCACCTGCAGGGCGACGAGCCCGCCGACGACGGCGAGGACGACCAGCAGCAGCTCGTTCACGCGTCGATCAGCTCGGAGTCGATCTCGTAGGCGCCCGCGACGATGAACTCCTTGCGGGGTGCGACCTCGCTGCCCATCAGCAGCTCGAAGACCGAGGCGGCCGCCTGGGCGTCGTCGACGGTGATCCGCCGCAACGTCCGGTGGCGCGGGTCCATCGTCGTCTCCGCGAGCTGGTCGGCGTCCATCTCACCGAGCCCCTTGTAGCGCTGCACGGGGTCCTTCCAGCGCAACCCCTTCTTCGTCAGCTCGGCGAGCTTCCGCTGCAGCTCGGCGTCGGAGTAGGTGTAGACGTACTTCGCCATCCCCTTCTTCGGGTTGGTCAGCTCGATGCGGTGCAGCGGCGGCACCGCGGAGAAGACCCGGCCCTCGGTGATCAGCTCGGGCATGTACTTGAAGAACAGGGTCGTCAGGAGGCAGCGGATGTGGGCTCCGTCGGAGTCGGCGTCGGCCATGAACACGATCCGCCCGTAGCGCGCCTGCTCGAGGTCGAAGGTCCGCCCCGATCCGGCGCCGACGACCTGGATGATCGAGGCGCACTCGGCGTTCTTCAGCATGTCGCCGACCGACGCCTTCTGGACGTTGAGGATCTTGCCCCGGATCGGGAGCAGCGCCTGGAACTCGGAGTTGCGGGCCAGCTTCGCGGTGCCGAGAGCCGAGTCGCCCTCGACGATGAACAGCTCGGTGCGCTCGTTGTCGCTCGACCGGCAGTCGGCGAGCTTGGCGGGAAGCGCGGAGGACTCCAGCGCGCTCTTGCGCCGCTGGTTGTCGCGCTGCTGCCGGGCCGCGATCCGGGTCCGCGAGGCGTTCGCGACCTTCTCGAGGACCAGCTTCGCCTGCGCCTTCTCCGCCCGCTTGCTCGAGGTGAGGAACTTCTTCAGCTCCGCGTTGACGACCTTCCGCACGATCGAGCGGGCCGCCGGGGTGCCGAGCACCTCCTTGGTCTGCCCCTCGAACTGCGGCTCGGCGAGCCGCACGGTGACCACCGCGGTCAGCCCCTCCAGCACGTCGTCCTTGACCACGTCGGGCTCGGCGACCTTAAGGGTCTTGGTCTCGCGGAGCACGTCGTTGAACGCCCGGGTGACCGCCGCCTCGAATCCCCCGACGTGGGTGCCGCCCTTCGGGGTGGCGATCACGTTGACGTAGGAGCGGATCTCGGTGTCGTAGCCGCTGTCCCAGCGCAGCGCCACGTCGACGTCGAGCTCGCGCTCGACGTCCTGCGGGGTCATGTGCCCCTTCTCGTCGAGCAGCGGGACCGTCTCGGTGAACCGGTCCTTCCCCTGGAGCCGGAGCACCTCGGTGACCGGCTCGCCATGGGTGAGGAACTCGCAGTACTCCGCGATGCCGCCGTCGTGCTTGAACTTCTCCTCGGCCGGCTCGGGGCCGCGCAGGTCGCGGATCACCAGCTCGAGGCCGGGGACGATGAAGGAGGTCTGCCGGGCCCGGGTCACCAGGTCGTCGAAGACGAAGCTCGCGTCCTTGGTGAAGATCTGCTTGTCGGGCCAGAACCGGATGCGGGTGCCGGTCACGCCCTTCTTCAGCCGCTTGCCCTTGTGGAGCCCGGAGCCGGGCTCGAACGTCGCCGTCGGCCCCTCGCCGTGGAACACGCCGGGCGCACCCCGCTGGAACGACATGTGCTGGGTGGCCGCACCCCGGTCCACCTCGACGTCGAGCCGCGCGGAGAGCGCGTTGACGACCGAGGAGCCCACGCCGTGGAGGCCGCCGGTGGCGTTGTAGGAGCCGCCGCCGAACTTGCCGCCCGCGTGGAGCTTGGTGAACACGACCTCGACACCGGAGAGCCCCGTCTTGGGCTCCTTGTCCACCGGGATGCCACGGCCGTCGTCGTGCACCTCCGCCGACCCGTCGGGGTGCAGCGTGACGTCGATCGTGGTGCAGAAGCCGGCCAGCGCCTCGTCGACGGAGTTGTCGATGATCTCCCACAGGCAGTGCATGAGCCCGCGCGTGTCGGTGGACCCGATGTACATCCCGGGCCGCTTGCGGACCGCCTCGAGCCCCTCGAGGACGAGGAGGTGCTGGGCGTTGTAGGTGTTGTCGATCGTGGGCCTCCGGCGTGCGTGACGGACGTCGGAAAGCGTATCGAGCGGCTCCGACGATCCGTGCGCCACGCGCCGGGCGGCCGCTTGGCCACCGGGGTATACCTGTCGTTGCAGGATCGATATCGACGAAGTCGGGCGGGTCGGCCGCACACTCGTGGCAGAGTGCGCACACACTGAACGCCATCCGAACCGCACGACCCTCCGGAAGACACCACGACCCACGACGACCCAGGCCCATCCGTCCGCGCACGCTGACCGAACCCCGCCTGTGAGCGAGTTCACCCGGTCTCACGACCAGGACCGCTCGGGGCAGGAATCAACCCCCGTGTTTGGATTGTTGAGCCGAAGGAACACTCACGGCGACCATCAGAGTCGACCGGGGCGACCCAGGACAGAAGGGAAAGGCCACCGTGACCACTGCTGTTGCACCCAGCCCCCTGACCGCGAGCGACCGTTGCGATCGCTGCGGCGCCCAGGCCTACCTCCGCGTCCACCTCGCCAGCGGGAGCGAGCTGCTCTTCTGCGCCCACCACGCGCGTGAGCACGGCGAGAAGCTGAAGAAGGTCGCGGTCAACGTGCACGACGAGACCTCGAAGCTCCTCGACTCGCCGACCCGCTCGGAGAGCGAGCGCTGAGACGCCACGCACGAGACGTCACGAGGCCCCGGCACCGCCGGGGCCTCGTCCGTTTCCCCACCGCCTAGGGTGAGCGCGTGCAGACCGCCGACGTCCTCGCCGCGCTGACGATCGCGGTCGGGCTGGTCGGCATCGTCGTCCCGCTCCTGCCGGGCACCCTCCTGATCGGCGCCGCTGCCCTCGGCTGGGCGTGGTACGTCGGCGGCGGGACCGCGTGGGGGTTCGCCCTGGCCGCGGTGGCCGTGCTCGTCGTCGGCACGGTGGTCAAGTACGCCGTACCCGGGCGGAACCTGAAGGCGAGCGGGATCCCGAACCGCACGCTCCTCGCCGGCGGCGTCCTGGGCGTCGTCGGGTTCTTCGTGGTGCCGGTCGTGGGGCTCGTGCTCGGCTTCGTCGTCGGGATCTACCTCTCCGAGCTCCAGCGGCTCGGCAGCCACGCCGCGTGGCCGGCGACCCTGACTGCGTTGAAAGCGGTCGGGCTCTCGCTGCTCATCGAGCTCGCGGCCGGGATGTGCGCGGCCGTGCTGTGGCTCGTCGCCGCCTTCACGACGTGAACCGGACCCCCATCCGGTCCAAACCAGTCCGGCGGGCCGCCGTTCCGCCTACTGTGGAGGGGTGACCACGGTGGAAGCGGGCGACGCGTGACGGATGCTGCTTTCTTCCGCCATGTCGTGGACTCGGCCGTGGACGGGATCTGGGTCTGCGACCCCACCGGCCGCACGCTCTTCGCCAACCCCCGGACCGCCGAGCTGCTCGGCCGGTCCCCCGCCGAGATGGAGGGGTTGTCGCTCTTCGACGTCCTCGACGCGCAGGGGCGCGAGGAGTTCGCCGCCCACCTCGAGCAGGTGCGCCGGACCGGGCCGAACCTCGAGGACGTCGAGTGCGTCTACCACCGCCCCGACGGCACGCCGGTGCGGCTGGTGGTCAGCGAGAGCGTGCTCCTCGACGAGACCGGTGAGATCTCCGGCTTCGTCTACCGCCTGACCCACGACGCGCGGCTGCGCGTGCTGCTCCACGAGCTCTCCTCGAGCCGCGAGCAGCTCGACGAGGCCCAGGCCATCGCGCGGCTCGGCAGCTGGGAGCTCGACCTGCGCACCGACCGGCTCCAGTGGTCGCGCCAGATGTACGTGATCTTCGACGTCGACCCCGCCACCTACGTGCCGTCCCTCGAGGGGTTCTTCCGCCGGATCCACCCCGACGACCAGCCGGTGCTCGAGGAGTCCATGCGCAACGCGCGGCTCGGCCAGCCCGGGTACGGCCTCGACTTCCGCTACGTGCGCAAGGACGGCAGCATCGGCTGGTTCCGCGGGCTCGGGCGCACCCAGCACGACGACCAGGGCCGACCCGTCCGGATGCGCGGCACCGTCCAAGAGGTCACCGACCTCAAGGAGACCGAGCTGCAGCTGCTCGACTCCGTGGTGCTCAACACCCTGATGCAGGTGATGGCCGCCGCGGCGAACGAGTCGGCCACCCTCGCCGAGGCGCTCGCGACCGTCCGCGAAGCGCTCCTCGGCCACGACGACTGGCAGCGCGCGGTGGGGTTCGAGGTCGTCCCGGGGGCCGACGGCACCCGCGACCTCGAGGTCTACCGCGGCGTCGAGGCCGCGCAGGAGGAGCCCACGCCGGTCGAGCGGGCACTCGCCGAGCGGGTCCTGGAGAAGGGCGGGGTGGTCTTCGAGGAGACCGCCCACCCGGAGACCCCCTCGATCGGCTTCCCGCTCGTCCTCGGCGGCGAGCCACTCCTGGTGGTCGTCATCACCGCGTGCAGCCCCTTCGAGCGGCACGCCATGCTCCGCTCCCTGGTCGGCCAGGTCTCCGACCAGCTGGCCCGTGTGGCCGAGCGCGAGCAGGCCGCCAAGGAGCTGGCGTCGGCGCGCGACGCCGCCATGGAGGCCTCCCGGCTGAAGTCGCGGTTCCTGGCCACGATGAGCCACGAGATCCGCACGCCGATGAACGGGGTGATCGGGCTCAACGAGCTGTTGCTCCGCACCGACCTCGACCCGCACCAGCGGCGGCTGGCGCAGGGGGTCCAGATCGCCGGCCAGGCGCTGCTCGGGCTGATCAACGACATCCTCGACTTCTCCAAGATCGAGGCCGGCGAGCTCGAGCTCGAGGCGGTCGAGTTCGAGGTGCGCGGCGTCTTCGACCAGGTCACGACGATGCTCGCGTCGTCGGCCCGCGACAAGGGGCTGGCGATGGAGATCCGCGTCGACCCCGATGTCCCCGCCCGCGTGGTGGGCGACCCGACCCGCCTCGGCCAGGTGTTGTCGAACCTGGTCTCCAACGCCGTGAAGTTCACCCGCGAGGGTGGCGTCGACGTGCACGCCACCGTCGTCGAGCAGGCCCCCGACGAGGTCACCCTCCGCTTCGAGGTCGCCGACACCGGGATCGGGATCAGCGAGCCCCAGCGGCAACGGCTCTTCGAACCCTTCCGCCAGGCCGACGCCTCGACCACCCGCACCTTCGGCGGCACCGGTCTGGGGCTCGCGATCGCCCGGCAGCTGGTCAGCGCCCTGGGCGGCGAGCTGGGGGTGGAGAGCACCCCCGACGCCGGCAGCACCTTCTGGTTCACCGCCCGGTTCGCCGCGGCGTCCACCGTCGAGACCACCAGCAGCCGCCCCGGCGCCGCGCCGTCGCCCGCCTCCACGAGCAGCCGGCTGGGCCACGTGCTCGTCGTCGAGGACAACGAGATCAACCAGCTCGTCGCCCTCGGGCTGCTCGAGGCGCTCGGCTACACGGCCGAGGTCGCCCCGACCGGCGAGGAGGCCGTCAAGCTGGTGCACGGCCGCCGCTACCACGCCGTGCTGATGGACCTCCAGATGCCGGGGATGGACGGCTACGCCGCTTCCCGGCAGATCCGCGCCGAGGAGCCCGAGGGGCACCGGGTGCCGATCGTCGCGATGACCGCCTCGGCGATCGAGGGCGAGCGCGAGCGCTGCCTCGCCGCCGGCATGGACGACTTCCTCACCAAGCCGGTCACCAGCGCCCGGCTCGAGGCGGTGCTGCGCCGGTACGCCGCGACTCCGACTGCCGTCCCCGAGGTCGTCGAGGAGCCCCCGGCCCCGTCGGTCCCGGCGTTGGACCCGGGGCGCATCGACGAGCTGCTCGCCCTCGGCGAGCGGGCCGTGCCGCTGGTGGAGCGGGCCGTCGGCAACTTCGTCAAGGGGATGCCCGACGTGCTCGCCGAGCTGGGGAAGGCGGTCGCCGACGAGGACGCCGCCGCTCTCCGCGCGGCCGCCCACAAGCTCAAGGGCAGCGCCCTCAACCTCGGGGCCAAGCAGGTCGCCGACGTGAGCCGGCGGCTCGAGGAGCTCGCCGACGAGGGGCGCACCACGGACGCCGCGCCCGTGCTGGAGGAGCTCCGTGAGGCCGCGCCACGGGCGTGCGAGGCCCTCGACACCTACCAGGCCGAACGGCTCGCGGTCCGGGGCTGAGCCCGCACCCAAGGAGTGTCGAGCCGCCCCTCGTGGCGCGCGTGGACGGTGTTGAACCGCCCCTCGTGGCGCGCCGAAAAGCAGGAAGGTCCCGGGCTTCGCCTCCCAACGAAGATCCGGGACCTCACACGTGGCAGACCTCGCAGCCCGCCTCGCCTGGTGCACGGATGGCCTCCCCACCGCCCGTGCTGCGGCGGCCCTACCGGCCGCCACTTCCAGCATCGGCAGGCAGCCGATGTCACTTGAGCCTTCGCGTGAACAACTTCGTGTCAGCGCGGTCACACCCCGGGCCGGCGCCTCCCCCGGGACACGGCAAGGCCCCCGGCCGCGTCTCTCCCAAAGACACCACCGGGGGCCTCGCCTGTGTATCCCCGGGCGTCATCCTGCCGTCCCGGGTGCCGAAAGGGGGCACAACCGGGAAAAATGACCAGCCCGGATCAGTCGAGGTAGTCCCGCAGCACCTGCGAACGGCTCGGGTGGCGGAGCTTCGACATGGTCTTCGACTCGATCTGGCGGATCCGCTCGCGGGTCACGCCGTACACCTTGCCGATCTCGTCGAGGGTCTTCGGCTGGCCGTCGGTGAGGCCGAACCGCATCGAGACCACGCCCGCCTCGCGCTCGGAGAGCGTGTCGAGCACGGCGTGGAGCTGCTCCTGCAGCAGCGTGAAGGAGACCGCGTCAGCGGGGACGATGGCCTCGGAATCCTCAATGAGGTCACCGAACTCGCTGTCGCCGTCCTCGCCGAGGGGAGTGTGCAGGGAGATCGGCTCGCGGCCGTACTTCTGCACCTCGATGACCTTCTCCGGGGTCATGTCGAGCTCCTTGGCGAGCTCCTCCGGAGTGGGCTCGCGCCCGAGGTCCTGCAGCATCTGCCGCTGGACGCGGGCGAGCTTGTTGATGACCTCGACCATGTGCACCGGGATGCGGATGGTGCGGGCCTGGTCGGCCATCGCGCGGGTGATCGCCTGGCGGATCCACCACGTCGCGTAGGTGGAGAACTTGTAGCCCTTGGTGTAGTCGAACTTCTCGACCGCACGGATCAGACCGAGGTTGCCCTCCTGGATCAGGTCGAGGAAGAGCATGCCGCGGCCGGTGTAGCGCTTGGCCAACGAGACGACGAGCCGGAGGTTCGCCTCGAGGAGGTGGTTCTTGGCGCGGCGACCGTCCTCGGCGATCCACTCGAGCTCCTCCTGGAGCTTCTCGCTCATCTTGCCGCCCTTGGCGAGCTTCTCCTCCGAGAAGAGGCCGGCCTCGATGCGCTTGGCGAGCTCGACCTCCATCTCCGCGTTGAGGAGCGGGACCTTGCCGATCTGCTTGAGATAGTCCTTGACCGGGTCGGCGGTCGCACCCGCGACCATGACCTGCTGGATGGGCTCGTCGGTGTCGTCCGCCGCGGAGATGACGAAGCCCTTGCTCTCGTCCTCCTCCTCCTTCAGCGTCGGGTCCTGGGCGAGGTCCTTCTCGAACTCCTCGTCCGGGATGTCGGGCAGCACCTTCTTGCCGTCCGGTCCCACGGCCGGCGCCGCGGCACCCTCGGCGGGCGCGGCGTCC
The DNA here is from genome assembly GCF_008087345.1 of Nocardioides caldifontis. Lineage (GTDB taxonomy): Bacteria > Actinomycetota > Actinomycetes > Propionibacteriales > Nocardioidaceae > Marmoricola_A > Marmoricola_A caldifontis. The sequence continues at coordinate 164,551 of NZ_VHIB01000008.1, forward strand.
TTCTTGTCGCCTGCAGCCTTCTTCGCCGGGCTCTTCTTCGCCGCCGACTTCTTGGCAGCAGCCGTCGTCACCTTCTTCGCCGTCGAGGTCGCGGCGGCGACGTGCTTGCGGCCGACCGCGTCACCGGCGGAGAGGTCGACGCCGACACCCTCGTCGCTGAGCAGCTTGACGAGGGCCCGCAGCTGGTGCGGAGGGATCCCCGCTGCCTCACTGGTCTGACGGACCGCCTCGGCGGGAACCTGGCCGACTGCCTTGCCCAGCTTGACCAGGGCGACGACGTCGGGATGTGTGAGCGCCTCGGGGGACAGCTTGCGGGACGTGCTCGAAGACACGAACTACCTCTCGTCCGAAGTGTTGCGGGGCGCGGCAAAGCCCGGAGTCGTCAAGTGCCGCACGTGTCATTGTGGCACGCCGCCAACGCTTTCCAAGACGAACCCCGCGTGTTGACGAGCGACGCGCCGAGGCTTTCTGCTCCTTCTTGAAGGCGCGCACGCGCTCCAGCGACGGGCCGTCGACGACGTCGGCCACCGAGCGGAACGAGCCCGGCTCGGCGTACGCACCCGCTGCCGCCTCCCAGCCGTCGGGGCGGACGCCGCGCTGCTTGCCCAGCAGCGCGACGAAGATCTGCGCCTTCTGCTTGCCGAACCCCGGGAGCGCGCCGATCCGCTTCAGCAGGTCGCGCCCGTCCGCCGCCTCCTCCCACAGCCGCTCGGTGCGGCCCTCGTAGACGTCGACCACGTGCGCCGCCAGCGCCTGCAGCCGCGCGGCCATCGATCCCGGGAACCGGTGGATCGCGGGCGGCACGCTGCACAGCGCCGCGAACTCGTCGGGGTCGGCGACGGCGATCTCGGCCGGGTCGAGCGAGCCGAACCGCTCGAGCACCTTGGCGGGGCCGGCGAAAGCGCGCTCCATCGGGAACTGCTGGTCGAGCATCATCCCGGCCAGGAGGGCGAAGGGGTTCTCGTCGAGGACGGCGTCCGCTTTCGGGTCGCCGGTGAGGTTCAGTGCCATGCCCTCATCCTGCCCTGCTCCCGCAGCTGTGGAGACCCGGCTCCGTCTGTCGTCGAGGCCCGGCAGACTGTGGCCGGTGGCGACGGTCGGGGACGCGGAGTGGCGGCTGGAGGTGGGGCGGACGCGTGCTGCCCACCGACGGCGCGCGCTGCCGCTGACGGTCAACGTCGGGGTCCCGGCGGGACCCCGGGTGACCGCGACGCTGCCGTGGCCGCCGCCCCGCGAGCTCGACGCGGGGCTCCGCTTCGATGTGGTCGACGCGGTCCTCGACCAGTGGCTCGACCAGTGGCTCGACCAGTCCCCCGACCGGGGCCAAGACGACGGGCCGGCCTGCGCCTGGACGACCCGTCCCGGCGTGCCCAACCTCCACGACGAGGACCAGCTCTGGCACGCCGCGGCGCGTCACGCGTTCGAGGCGCGCGAGGTCGGGCTCGTCACCTTCCGCACGGTCACCCACACCGGGTGGCTCGACGTGGTGACCGGCGAATCGACGACCTGGCGGCGGCTCAGGCTCTCGGCGTCGTGACGAGCGTCAGTCCCACTCGTGGACCGGCTGGTTCTCGTGCATCCGCTCGCGGTAGTCGCGCAGCACCCGGCGCAGCACCTCGTGGCGGTCGCCCTCGCCCGCGCGCGCGCCGACCTGGTCGACCATCCAGGACGCACCGTTGCGCCCGGTCACGCAGCGTCGCTCGATGATGTCGAGCAGCTCGCCGGCCTGCTCGGCGTCGACGCCCCAGCAGTCGAGCCCCTCGGCGGCCAGCGGGAGCAGCCGCCGGACGACGAGCTCGGAGGCGGGCACCTGACCGACGCCCGGCCAGTAGACACGGGCGTCGAGGCCGTTGCGGGCCGCGGCGTGGAAGTTCTCCTCCGCAGCGGTGAACGACATCTGGGACCACACCGGTCGGTCCTGCTCGGCCAGCGTGCGGACGAGCCCGAAGTAGAACGCGGCGTTCGCGACCGTGTCGATCACGGTCGGCCCCGCCGGGAGCACGCGGTTCTCCACCCGGACGTGGGGGGTGTCGTCGACCACGGCGTAGACCGGGCGGTTCCACCGGTAGATCGTGCCGTTGTGCAGCCGCAGCTCGTCGAGCTGCGGGGTGCCGCCGGCCTCGAGGACCGCGGCGGGATCCTCGTCGGAGAGGACCGGCAGCAGCGAGGGGAAGTACCGCACGTTCTCCTCGAAGAGGTCGAACAACGAGGTGATCCACCGCTCGCCGAACCACACCCGGGGACGCACGCCCTGCGCCTTCAGCTCCTCCGCGCGGGTGTCGGTCGCCTGCTCGAACAGCGCGATGCGGGTCTCGCGCCACAGCTCGTGGCCCAGCAGGTACGGCGAGTTGGCGCCCACGGCTAGCTGGAGCGACGAGATCGCCTGGGAGGCGTTCCAGTACGCCGGGAACTCCTCGGGGCTGACCTGCACGTGGAGCTGGGTGCTCGTGCACGCCGCCTCCGGGGCGATCGAGTCCGCGGTGACCCGCAGCCGCTCCGGACCGTCGATGTCGAGCACGATGTCCTCGCCGCGGGCGGCCAGGATCTCGTCGCTGAGCAGCTGGTAGCGGGGGTTCCCGCTGAGCACGTCGCGCTGGAGGTGGCGCTCGGTCAGCGTCGGCAGGATCCCGACCATCACCAGCCGCGCGCCGACGTCGTTCGCGGCGGCCTCGGCGGCGTTGAGGCTGTTGCGCACTCCCTCGACGAACGCCGACAGCCCCTGGTCGACCAGCCGCTTGGGGGCGACGTTGATCTCGAGGTTGAACTGCCCCAGCTCGGTCTGGAAGTCCGGGTCACCGAGGGCCTCGAGGACCTCCATGTTGCGCAGCGCCGGCTCCTCGTCCTCGTCGACGAGGTTGAGCTCGATCTCGAGCCCGGTGGCCGGCTGGTCGGCGTCGAAGCGCGACTGCACCAGCATCCGCTCGAGGACGTCGAGGCACGCACGGACCTTCTCCCGGTAGCGAGTCCGGTCCTCGCGGGTGAAGGACTGCTGCTCGACTTCCTCGCCCATGCGCACACACTAGAGCGCCGCGCCCCACGTGACAGGGGACGCGGCCTCTTGCCAGGGTGTGCTCCATGCTCCTCACCTCCAGGCTCCGCCGGTCCTCCCCCCGCACCGACCTCGCCGGCAAGGTGGCCCTCGTCACCGGAGGTGCCCGCGGGATCGGCGCCGCTACGGCCGCCGCGCTGGTCGGCCGCGGGGTCCGGGTGGTCCTCACCGACGTCGACCGGAAGGCCCTGGACGAGGTGGTCGCCGGCCTCGGCGAGGAGCACGCCCTCGGGATCGTGGCGGAAGTCTGCGACCTGGCCGCCATGGAGGACGCCGTACGACGCGGGGTGGAGCGGTTCGGAGGGATCGACCTGGTCCTCGCCAACGCGGGGATCGCGAGCTACGGCTCCGTCATGGGCGTCGACCCGGCGACCTTCCGCCGGGTGCTCGACGTCAACGTCAACGGGGTCTTCCACACCGTCCGCGCCGCGCTCCCGTCGGTCATCGAGCGGCGCGGCTACATCCTCGTCGTCTCCTCCCTCGCCGCCTTCGCGCCGGCTCCGGGGCTGGTGGCCTACAACGCCAGCAAGGCGGGCGTCGAGCACCTCGCCAACGCGCTCCGGCTCGAGGTCGCCCACCACGGCGTCATGGTCGGCACCGCGCACCCGTCGTGGGTCGACACCCCGCTCGTGCAGGACGCGAAGCGTGACCTGTCGGCGTTCCGCGAGATGATCCACCGGCTCCCCGGTCCGCTGAAGCGGACCACCGACGTCGAGACGTGCGTGCAGGCATTCGTCGACGGCCTCGAGCGCCGCAGCCGCCGGGTCTACGTGCCCGGATGGGTCGGCGCCGTCGCCCAGGCGCGGATGCTCCTCACCACGCCGCTGGGCGAGCGCCCGACGCTGCAGCACGCCCCGACGCTCCTCCCCCGCATGGACGAGGAGGTGGCACGGCTCGGCCGCTCGACCTCCGCGCGCAACCTGGCCGCTGACGTGCGCGAGGACCGCGAGCCGGTCACACCGCGAACCTGAGCGACTTCGGGCTCACCGGGCGCCAGACGGTCGGGGGCACGGCACGGTCGAGCAGGTCCGAGACGATGCGGCCCAGGCTGTGGCCCGGGTCGCCCGCGAAGCAGCGGTCCACAGCGCACCAGGCGAGCGCACCGTCCCCGCTGAGCCAGGCCGCGAGGCCGCAGAGCGCCGCCGCCGGCCCGACGAGGTCGTCGGGGCTGCGGAGCACCACCTCCCGCCAGAACCGCACCTGGTCCGGCGCACCCTCCTTCGTCCAGTCGCACCAGACCACGTCGCGCACGTCGGGATCGGCCACCGCCCGCAGCAGCCGGGCCACCTGCCGCGGACGCAGCGGCCGCGCGGTGCCCGTCCTGCGGCGCGTGGTCCGCCGCGCCCAGGCGGCCTCCTCGCGGAGCTCCTCCTCCCCCGTCGGCAACGGACCGAGCGAGGCGTGGGCGACGGCGACGGCCGTCACCGCGTCGGCGTGGTCGGCCGTCGGGCGGAGGGAGGCCGCGAGCTCGTCGCGGCTCCGGAAGGTCACCTTCCCCTCGTAGACCCCGCGGGTGGTGAGCGGGTGGTCGGTGAGGTCGTAGGGATGCCCGCGGTCGCCGTCGGGCCCGACCGCGTGGAGCCCCAGCCGCCACCACCTGGCGCCGTCGGCGCGGAGCCGGGTGAGCACCTCCACGCCCTCGGCCTCGAGGAGGTCCACCACCCGCGCGGTCGCCGCCTCGGCCAGCAGCGCCTCGTCGGTGTAGGCGACCACGACGCCGCGCACGCCACGGACGCCGCGGCCCCGCCGCCCGCCGCTCCGGCAGGACAAGTGGTCGAGCACGGTGCCCATCAGCTCCTCGACCACGGGCAGCAGCTCCGCCGGGTCGTGCGGCAGGTCGAAGCGCGCCTGGAAGGGCCGGCTCCCCGAGAAGAGCAGCAGCACCAGCGACTGCTCCGGGTGGAACCCGAGCGTGTAGGGCACGAGGGCCAGCAGGTCGGTCTCGTCGGTGATGCGGATGGGCGGGTCGGTGTCGGTCGTCATGGCCGGTGAACCTGCCCCAGGACGAACGCCGGCGCGCAATGCCGAGAACGCCCTGTGGACAAGGGGATCGGCGGCGGGCTGTGCATGGTGGACGGCCTCGACCAGGGGAGCGGTCACTCGCCGGAGCCGGTGAGCAGGGGCTCGCGTCATGATGTGCGCGTGCGCGCCGAGCCGACGATCCTCCACGTCGACCTCGACGCGTTCTACGCCGCGGTGGAGCAGCGCGACAAGCCGTCGTTGAGGGGCAAGCCCGTCGTCGTGGGCGGCGTGGGCGGGCGCGGGGTCGTCGCCACGGCGTCCTACGAGGCCCGGGCGTACGGCGTGCGGTCGGCGATGTCCACCCGGGAGGCGAGGTCACGGTGCCCCCACGCGGCGTACCTCTCGGGACGGCACCACGTCTACCGCCAGGTCAGCGACCTGGTGATGGCGGAGCTCCGCGCGCTCTCCGCGCTCGTGGAGCCGCTCTCGCTCGACGAGGCGTTCGTCGACCTCGCCGCCGCCGACCTGCCGGACCACACGGTCGCGACCGTGACCCAGGTCGGCGAGGAGCTCAAGGAGCGGGTCCGGGAGGTCACCGGAGGGCTGACCGCGTCGGTGGGGATCGGCACCTCCAAGCTGGTCGCCAAGATCGGCAGCGACCTGCGCAAGCCGGACGGGCTCGTCGTCGTCCCGCCGGGCGAGGAGCAGGCGCTGCTCGACCCGCTGCCCGTGACCACGATCCCCGGCGTCGGCCCGGCCACCGCCGAGCGGCTCCGTCGGGTCGGTGTCACCACCGTCGCGGACCTCGTCCGCAGCTCGGAGGAGGAGCTGGTCCGGCTGGTCGGCCAGGCGCACGGCCACGGGCTGTACCTCCTGGCCCGCGCCCGCGACGACCGCCCCGTCGTGGCCGAGCGGGAGGCCAAGTCGATCAGCGCCGAGGACACCTACGACACCGACATCGTGGACCGGCGGCTCCTCGAGGGGCTCCTCGAGCGCCAGGCCCAGAAGATCGCCGCGCGGCTGCGCGAGGCCCGGCTCTCCGGCCGGACGGTGACGATCAAGGTGCGGCTCCACGACTTCACCACCCACAGCCGCTCCACGACGCTGGCGGCGCCGACCGACAACCCCGCGGTCGTCGCGCGGCTCGCGCGGTCGCTCCTCGCCGAGGTCGACACCACCGACGGGGTGCGGCTGCTCGGCGTGGGCGTCTCCGGGCTCGCCGACTGGATCCAGGAGGACCTGTTCGGCGAGGAGGCCCCGGCCACCGAGGAGCCGGTGGTGCCCGACGCCGAGCTGGAGCGGTTCGCCCGTCGCCGCGGCTGGCACCCCGGCATGGACGTCGTGCACGCCGAGCACGGTCCGGGCTGGGTGTGGGGGTCCGGCGTCGGCCGGGTGACGGTCCGGTTCGAGACCGCCGAGAGCGGACCGGGACCGGTGCGCACCTTCCGCGCCGACGACCCGCAGCTCAGCGCGGCGCCCCGCGAACCCTGAACCGGAGCTGCTCCCCCGGCCGCAGCTGGGCGCAGCGCCAGACCGAGGTGCGGTCGACGACTGCGACCACCGGGTAGCCGCCGGTGGTCGGGTGGTCGGCGAGGAACACGACGGGCTGCCCGTCGGGCGGCACCTGCACGGCCCCCAGCACCATCCCCTCGCTGGGCAGCTCCGCGGTCACCGCGCGCCCGAGCGGCGGCCCCGAGAGCCGCAGCGCGACGCGGTCGGACGCCGGCTCCACGGTGTACGCCGAGGTGGCGAGCGTCCCGAGCGCCGCCGCGGTGAACCAGTCGGCGCGGGGACCTGGGGTGGCCTCGAGCACCGCAGGACCCGGCTGTCCGGGCACGGCCTCGGCGGCGGACGGCTCCCCGGTGGCGGCGCCGACTGGGAGCACGTCGCCCGCCGCCACCGTGGGCGGACCGGTGCCCGACAAGGTGTCCGTGGCCCGGGAGCCGAGCACCGGCTCGACCGCCACTCCCCCGGCGAGCGCCACGTAGCTGCGCAGCCCGGCCGGTGGCGTCCCGAGCGAGAGCCGGGCGCCGGCGCGCACGGGCACCGCCGCACCGTGGGCGACGGACCTGTCGCCGACCCGCACCTCGGCCGGGGCCCCGGTCACCGCGACGGCCATGGCGGCGGTCGGCTCGAGCACCAGCCCACCGAGGACCACCTCGAGCACGGCCGCGTCCTCGGGGTTGCCGACGAGCCGGTTCGCGAGCCGCGCCGCGGGGTCGTCGAGCCACCCCGACCGCGGCACGCCCAGGTGTGCGAAGCCCACGCGTCCGGCGTCCTGGACGGTCACCAGAGGGCCGGTGGCCACCACCCGGACCGCCCTCACGAGACCTCCTCGAACCGGACCACGGTGCCGGGGGCGAGGAGCGCCGGCGGCTCGGCCGCCGCGTCCCACAGCCGCGCGTCGGTGCGCCCGAGGAGCCGCCACCCGCCCGGCGAGGTGCGCGGGTACACGCCGGTGAAGGGCCCCGCGACACCGACCGACCCGGCAGGCACCCGCACCCGCGGCCGCTCGAGCCGGGGAACCGCGAGCTCCTCGGGCAGCCCCGTGCAGTAGGCGAACCCGGGTGCGAAGCCGCAGAACGCGACCGTGAACTCCGTGCCGCTGTGGGTGGCGACCGCCTCGGCGCGGGTCATGCCCCAGGCCCTCGCGACGTCATCGAGGTCCTCGCCGTCGTAGACGGTCGGCAGCACCACCGGGTCGCGCCGCTCGTCCGCCGGCCGGGCCGCGAGGTCGACGCCTGCGAGCCACCGCTCCAGAGCCTCGCGGTCGCGCACCCCGTCGAACAGCACGGTCCTGGCCGCGGGCACGACGTCGCCCACCCCGACGCGGGCCCCCACGGACGCCGACCGGGCAGCGGCGTACAACGAGGTGGCCTCCTCCGCCGAGGCGACCTCGACGAGCAGCGCGTCGACGCCGACCGGGAGCACCCTCACGCGAACGGCTCCACGGACAGCCCGGAGCCCTCGAGCGCCTCGCGGACCGCGCGGGCCGCGGCCACCGCGGTCGGGCCGTCACCGTGCACGCAGAGCGAGTGCACCCCGTCGGCGAGCTCGACCGCCCGGGCCGCGATCTCGGCGGGCTCGTGCAGCACGGCCCCGGGGCGGTCGCGCGGCATCAGCCGGCGGGATCCGTCCGCCCCCTCGACGTACGCGCGGTCCGGGAACGCCTCGAGGAACGTCGCCCGCCCCGCCTGCGCCGCGAGGGCGAGCAGCCGCCCGCCCGGCAGGCCGAGGACCGGCAGCCGCCCCGAGCCCTCGAGCACCGCACGAGCCTGCTCCTCGTCGTCGACCACGCGGTTGTAGAGCGCGCCGTGCGGCTTGACGTAGGCGACCTCGACACCTGCCGTGGCCGCGATCTGCGAGAGCACGCCGACCTGCTCGGCCACCTGCTCGCGCAACACGTCGGTGGGCACGTCGAGCGGGCGGCGGCCGAACCCCTCGCGGTCCGCGTACGACACCTGGGCGCCGATCCGGACGCCGCGCTCGGCTGCGCCCTCGCAGACCAGCCGCATGGTGGTGGCGTTGCCCGCGTGGAAGCCGCAGGCGACGTTGGCGGAGGTGACGACGGCGAGCAGCGCCTCGTCGTCGGTGACCTCCTCGCCGAGGTCGGCGTTCAGGTCCACCCGACGGCTGCTCACGCGCCGATTGTGCACCCGTATCCTCGCCCCCATGCTGAGACCTCCCGTCGCCAAGCGGGTGCCGAAGGAACGGGTCCACCACGGCGACGTGTTCGTCGACGAGTACGAGTGGCTGCGCGACAAGGAGTCGCCCGACACCCTCGCCTACCTCGAGGCGGAGAACGAGTACACCCGGGAACGCACCGCGCACCTCGCGCCCCTGCGCGAGACCCTCTTCGAGGAGATCCGCAGCCGCACCAAGGAGACCGACCTGTCGGTGCCGGTCCGGATCCGCGGCCACTGGTACTACAGCCGCACGAAGGAGGGGAAGCAGTACGGCACCTCCTGCCGTCGCCCCGTCACCGACCCCGACCAGTGGCTGCCGCCGACCGACGGCGACGAGGGGCCCGTCGAGGGCGAGGAGGTGCTCCTCGACGTCAACGAGCTCGCCGAGGGCCACGAGTTCTTCTCCCTGGGCGCGAGCTCGGTGAGCCCGGACGGGACGCTGCTCGCCTTCAGCACCGACACGACCGGTGACGAGCGGTTCCTGCTGCAGGTCAAGGACCTCACCACCGGCGAGCTCCTCCCCGACCAGGTCCCCGGCACGTCGTACGGCGCCACCTGGTCGCTCGACGGGAAGCACCTCTTCTACACCACCCACGACGACGCCTGGCGCAACGACAAGATCTGGCGGCACCGCCTCGGCACCGACCCGTCAGAGGACGTCGTGGTCCACCACGAGACCGACGAGCGGTTCTGGGTCTCGGTCGGCCGCACTCGCAGCAACCGGTTCATCGTGGTCGCCAGCGGCAGCAAGACGACGACGGAGTACCTCCTCCTCGACGCCGACGACCCGACGGGGAAGCCCCGCGTCGTGGCGCCCCGGCGGCCCGGCGTCGAGTACAGCGTCGAGCACGCGGTCATCGGCGGCGAGGACGTCCTGCTGGTGCTCCACAACGACGGCGCGGAGAACTTCGAGCTCGCCGTCGCCCCCGTCGACGCGACGAGCCACGAGCAGTGGCAGCCGCTGCTCCCCCACGACCCGGCCGTGCGGCTCGAGGACGTGGACGCCTTCGCGACCCACCTGGTGGTCTCCCAGCGCAGCGACGGGCTCACCCAGCTGCGGCTGCTCCGCCTCGGGGACGACGGCATCGCCTCCGACGAGCTGGTGGAGATGGAGCACCCGCTCTACACCGTCGGGCCGGCCGGGAACCCCGAGTTCGACCAGCCGGTCCTGCGGTTCGCCCACACCACGATGGCCACCCCGCCGGCGGTCCACCAGCTCGACCTGCGCACCGGGGAGCGCACGGTGCTGAAGCAGACCCCGGTGCTCGGCGACTTCGACCCGTCGAGGTACGAGCAGCACCGCGCCTGGGCGACCGCCGACGACGGCACCCGGGTGCCGATGTCGATCGTCGTGCCCGCCGGCGCCCCGCGCGACGGCTCGATGCCGTTCCTGCTCTACGGGTACGGCGCCTACGAGACCTCGATCGACCCGTACTTCACGATCTCCCGGCTCTCCCTGCTCGACCGCGGCATGGGGTTCGCGATCGCCCACGTGCGAGGTGGCGGCGAGCTCGGCCGGCGGTGGTACGACGAGGGCAAGATGCTCCACAAGCGCAACACGTTCACCGATTTCATCGCGTGCGCACGCCATCTGGCCGCCGACGGGTGGACGGCTCCCGACCGGCTCGTCGCGGAGGGCGGCAGCGCGGGCGGGCTGCTGATGGGCGCTGTGGCGAACCTCGCTCCGGAGGCCTTCGTCGGCATCGTCGCCGACGTGCCGTTCGTGGACGCGCTCACGACGATCCTCGACCCGTCGCTGCCGCTGACCGTCGGCGAGTGGGAGGAGTGGGGCAACCCGCTCGAGGACCCGGAGGTCTACGCCTACATGAAGTCCTACACGCCGTACGAGAACGTCGAGGCCAAGCGCTACCCGGCGATCCTCGCGGAGACCTCGCTCCACGACACCCGGGTCTTCTACGTCGAGCCGGCGAAGTGGGTGGCGCGGCTGCGGGCCACCGCCGAGAACGGCGACGACGTGCTGCTGAAGACGGAGATGGCCGCCGGCCACGGAGGGGTCAGCGGCCGTTACAACGCGTGGCGCGACCGGGCGTTCAGCTACGCGTGGGTGCTCGACCGCGTGGGGCTCGCCTGAGAGTTCCCTGAAACCTTCCCCGCACCGCAACTTCGCAGGGTTGCCGGTCGTCCGAACTGGTGACTGAGAACGGGAATCCGACGCCACTCGGAGGCGTTGTGAAGGATGCGTGAGACGCACGTTTTGGCGCATCCGCACAGGGAAAGGGATGGGACGTGGCAGCTACTACTTCGCACCAGCGCGAGATCGAGGGACGCGACAGCGTCGGTCTGTACCTCGACGAGATCGCGCGCACTCCGCTGCTCGACGCCATCACCGAGGTCGAGCTGGCGAAGACGATCGAGGCCGGGCTCTTCGCCGAGCACCTGCTTGCCACCGGCCGCGTCGGCCGCCGCAAGGGTGGTGCCCCCAAGCGTGCCACCCAGGAGGAGCTCGAGTGGATCGCTGAGGAGGGCCGTCGGGCCGTCCAGCAGTTCATCACCGCGAACCTCCGGCTCGTCGTCTCCATCGCCCGGAAGTACGGCCGCAGCCAGATGCCGATGCTCGACCTGGTCCAGGAGGGCAACACCGGCCTGATCCGGGCGGTCGAGAAGTTCGACTACACCAAGGGGTTCAAGTTCTCGACGTACGCCACCTGGTGGGTGCGTCAGGCGATCACCCGCGGCATCGCCCAGCAGGCCCGTGTCGTCCGGCTCCCCGTCCACGTGGTCGAGGAGATCAACCAGGTCAACGCCGCCCGGCGCACGCTCGAGCGGCAGCTCGGCCACGACCCGGAGCCGGAGGAGATCGCCACCGAGCTCGGGATGGACCTCGACCGCGTCATCGACCTGATGACCTGGAGCCGGGAGCACGTCAGCCTCGACACCCCGGTGGACGAGGACGGCGACACCTCTCTCGGCGACCTGATCGCCCAGGAGACCGCCCCGGGCCCCGACGCGAACTTCATCGACGTCGAGTCCCGTGACCGGCTCAGCCACCTCGTCGAGCGGCTCGACGAGCGCGCGGCCGACATCATCCGGGCGCGCTACGGCCTCGTCGACGGGCGGGTCCACAAGCTGGCCGACATCGGCGCGAAGCACGGCATCTCCGCCGAGCGGGTCCGCCAGCTCGAGCGGGAGGCGCTGCAGAAGCTCCGCACGCTCGCCGACCCGGACATCGCCGCCTGACCTCGGCACCGAGCAGCCGCTGGCCTCACCCCTCCCGGGGTGGGGCCAGCTTCGCGTAGAGAGCCGTCACCTGGGCGCGCAGCTCCTCGAGCGTGCCGCTGTTGTCGATGACGTGGGTGGCGATCGCCCGCCGCTGCTCGCGGGTGGCCTGGGCCGCCATCCGCGCCCGGGCCTCCTCCTCCGTCCAACCGCGGCGCTCCACCATCCGCTGCACCTGCAGCTCCTCGGGAGCGTCCACGACGAGCACCGCGTCGAAGGTGCCGGCCCGACCCGACTCCGCGAGCAACGGAAGGTCGTGGACCACCACCGCACCCTCGGGGGCCTCGGTCTCCAGCCGGCGGACCTCCTCGTAGACCAGCGGGTGGACGATCGCCTCGAGCCGCTTGCGGGCCTCCTCGTCGGAGAAGACGATCCGCGCCATCGCCGGCCGGTCGAGCTCGCCGTGGGCGGTCAGGACGGCGTCGCCGAACTCCTCGACGACCGCGTCGAGCCCCGGCGTCCCCTTCGCGACCACCTCACGGGCCAGCTGGTCGCCGTCGATCACGACCGCGCCGAGCTCCCGGAGCACCGCCGAGACGGCGCTCTTCCCCGACGCGATCCCGCCCGTGAGTCCTACTCGCACGCGCCCGAGTATGACCGACGGGCGGCCACCCCTGAGGGTGACCGCCCGTCGTGAGCGCGCTCCGGTGGAGTCAGTGGGTCACTGACCGCCGGTGAGCTTGTCGCGCAGCGCCTGGAGCGCCTCGTCGCTGGCGAGCGAGCCGCCCTCCTGCGCCGGGGCCTCGGAGGAGTACGACGTGGCCTCGCCGGCCTCCGCGTCGGCCTTCCGCGCCTCCTGCTGCTGCTTGACGTGGGCCTCCCAGCGGGCGTGGGCCTCGGCGTACTGCTTCTCCCAGGCCTCCCGCTGCTCCTCGTAGCCCTCGAGCCACTCGCCCGTCTCCGGGTCGAACCCCTCGGGGTAGATGTAGTTGCCCTGCTCGTCGTAGGTCGCCGACATGCCGTAGAGCGTCGGGTCGAACTCCTCGACGTCCGCCGCGGTGGCGGTCTCGTTGGCCTGCTTCAGCGACAGCGAGATCCGGCGACGCTCGAGGTCGATGTCGATGATCTTGACCATGACCTCGTCGTTGACCTGGACGACCTGCTCCGGGATCTCGACGTGGCGCTCGGCGAGCTCGGAGATGTGGACGAGCCCCTCGATGCCCTCCTCGACCCGGACGAACGAGCCGAACGGCACCAGCTTGGTGACCTTGCCCGGCACGATCTGGCCGATCTGGTGGGTCCGCGCGAAGTGCTGCCACGGATCCTCCTGCGTCGCCTTCAGCGACAGGGAGACCCGCTCGCGGTCCATGTCCACGTCGAGGACCTCGACGGTGACCTCGTCACCGACGGTGACGACCTCGCTCGGGTGGTCGATGTGCTTCCACGACAGCTCGGAGACGTGCACCAGGCCGTCGACGCCGCCGAGGTCCACGAACGCACCGAAGTTGACGATCGAGGAGACGACACCCTTGCGGATCTGGCCGCGCTGCAGCTGGGTGAGGAAGCCCTGCCGGACCTCGCTCTGGGTCTGCTCGAGCCACGCCCGGCGGGACAGGACCACGTTGTTGCGGTTCTTGTCGAGCTCGATGATCTTCGCCTCGAGCTCCTTGCCGACGTAGGGCTGGAGGTCGCGCACGCGCCGCATCTCGACCAGCGAGGCCGGGAGGAAGCCGCGGAGGCCGATGTCGAGGATGAGGCCGCCCTTGACGACCTCGATGACGGTGCCGGTGACGACGCCGTCCTCCTCCTTGACCTTCTCGATCGTGCCCCAGGCGCGCTCGTACTGCGCGCGCTTCTTGGACAGGATCAGCCGGCCCTCCTTGTCCTCCTTCTGGAGGACCAGGGCCTCGACCTGGTCACCGACCTCGACGACCTCGGCGGGGTCGACGTCGTGCTTGATCGAGAGCTCGCGGCTCGGGATGACACCCTCGGTCTTGTAGCCGATGTCGAGCAGGACCTCGTCCCGGTCGACCTTCACGATGGTGCCTTCGACGATGTCGCCGTCGTTGAAGTACTTGATGGTCTCGTCGATGGCGGCGAGGAAGTCCTCTTCCGAGCCGATGTCGTTGACCGCGACCTGCGGCAGCTGGCTGGCCGGAAGAGTGGGAGTGCTCGTCATAAGGAGTAGGGAACCTTCGGGTGGGTCTCGTCGTTCGGGCGCACGCGAAGTCCGGTTTCACTACCTGAGGTTTCCTCGACCCGACGGGGCCGTTCACGAGTAGCGAGCGGGAGCCACCTCTGTCCGTAGCCCGGCAGACTCCACACGCACCCGCCAGTCTACGTGCTGCCCTCCGGTGGAGTCCAACCCGCCGCCGCGCCCCCTCCTCCCCCCGGACACCGGAGCCCCCGGGTCGCACCTTGGGGTACAACCCAGGAGTGACCACCACGCCCGACAGCGTCCACCCCGTGCGGCGCGACGTCTCCGAGGACGACTCGCGGCGGGCCAACCGCGGCGACTGGGACCTCTACGCCGACGAGTACCAGCAGATGCACGGGGAGTTCCTCGGCGACGTCGGGTTCGTCTGGGGCCCCGAGGGGCACCAGGAGGCCCAGCTCCAGGTGCTCGGCGACCCAGCCCAGCACGTCGGGAGACAGGTGCTCGAGCTCGGCAGCGGCGCCGGCCAGTGCGCCCGGTGGCTGCGCAGCCAGGGCGCGCTCGCCTACGGCCTCGACCTCTCCGAGCGGCAGCTGCAGCACTCCCGGCGGATCGACGAGGCGACCGGCATCACGGTCCCCTCCGTCTGCGCCACGGCGACCGCAATCCCGTTCGCCGACGGGGTGTTCGACATCGTCTTCTCGTCGTTCGGCGCGCTGCAGTTCGTCGCCGAGGCGCAGCCGATGGTCGACGAGGTCGCCCGGGTGCTCCGCCGCGGGGGCACCTTCGCCTTCTCGGTCACCCACCCGGTGCGCTGGTCCATGCCCGACGACGCCGGCCCCGAGGGGCTCCGGATCACCAGCAGCTACTGGGACCGGACGCCGTACGTCGAGGAGGACGACGACGGGACCCCGAGGTACGTCGAGCACCACCGCACCCTGGGCGACTGGGTGGCCCACCTGCACCGGTCCGGGTTCGCCCTCCGGGCCCTCCACGAGCCGCAGTGGCCCGAGGGGCTGGACCGGGTGTGGGGCGGGTGGGGGCCGCTGCGCGGCAGGCTCGTCCCCGGGACGGCGATCTTCGTCGCCGACCTGGTGCTCTGACTGCGCGTTCCCAAGGCCGACGGACGGGGCGCCGGCGAGTGGCACGCCCCATCCACGTGCCGTGGGCCCGCTGCTCCTGTCAGAGCAGCCGACGACGCAGCGCGAACACCCCGGCTCCTGCTGCCATGATCGCGAGCCCTGCAATGCCACGGGCGACGTTGCGGCCGCCCTCGCCGTCCTCGCCCTGGATCTCGAAGCTGTATGCCGCCAGTCCCAACGCGCCCTCCGGCGCGCCGACGACCATCTTGCTCTCGCGGGCTCGCTCCGCGCCGGCTTCGAGAGCGGCGTACATCGCGCCGTACTCCTGCGCCGTGGCCTCTCCTGCATCCACGAGCTTCGAGGTGCCCTCGTCGGAGAGCCGCTGCGCGCCGTCCCGGAGCTGGGGAGCGCCGTCAGCCGCCTCACCCACACCGTTGGCCAACAGCTCGGAACCGTCGGCCGCGCCGACCAGGCCTTCTGCGAGATCACCCGCGCCGTCAGCCAGCTGACCTGAGCCGTCGTACGCCTCGGCAGTCCCGTCGGCCAGCTCACCCGCGCCGTCGGCGAGGTCCCCGGCCCCGTCCGACAGCTCGCCGGAGCCCTCCGCCAGCGTTCCAGCGCCATCAGCGAGGTCCCCAGCCCCGTCGGCGATCTCACCCAGCCCGGCGGCCAGCTCCCCGCTGCCGGTGACAGCGTCGCCCGCACCGCTGTTGAGCTGCAGGACCCCGTCGACGGCCGAGGCGAGTCCGACGCCGAGCTGGTCGAGCCCAGCACGGACGTCCTGCACCCCGCCCCGCAGCAGTTGCGCGCCGCCGAGCAGCCGGGTGCTGCCCGCCTTCGCATCGGTCAGCCCCGCCTGGATTGCCAGGGCGCCCGCCATGATGCGGCCTGCCGGTTCGGTGAGCTCCGCGATGGCTCCTCCGAGGCCGTCGGAGACCTCGCCCAGCCCCTGGACCGCCGTTCCGAGCCCTCCGAGCTGGCCGAGCAGCCCCTCGACCTGCTGGGCGATGGTCAGCAGCGTCTGCTGACAAGTGGGGTCCGCGCTGCAGGCGGGGTTGCTGTTCGCCACGCCGCGGAGAGCGGTGACCAGCTCGCCGGCGCCGCCGGCCTGCTCGATCGCCGCCGCGAGGCCCTGGCGGACAGCGTCGACGCCGCCCTTGGCGCTCCCCAGACCGTCCCTCAGCGTGGTGAGGCCGGTGACCAGCTCGCCGGAACCAGCCGAAAGCTGCACCAAGCCTGCGTCGAGCTCGGTCAGCCCGCCGATGAGCGACTCGGGATCGCCTGCATCGCCGAAGCCTTCGAGGATCGTGTCGACACCGTCCTGGAGCTGGACCACCCCTTCCTGTGCTGCAGGCAGCCCTTCGACGCCGGCCAGCTGATCGAGTCCTTCACTGATCCTGCTCAGCCCTCTCGTGAGCTCACGGCCACCACGGGCTGCCTCTCGGGAACCGACCGAGAGCTGGCGGGAACCGCCGGCAACCTTCCCGGCGCCGTCCTCGACCTCCTCGGCGCCGTCGGCCACGCGCCGGGTACCGTCAGCGAGCCGACCGGCGCCGTGCTCGAGTCGACCGAGCCCCTGTCGGAGCTCCGCGGCGCCGTCCGAGAGCAGCCCGGCGCCGGGAACGGCGTCCTCGGTGAGCCCCTGCTTCAGCTGGTCGGCACCGTCGCGGAGCTGCAGGAGCCCGGCAAGCAGGTCCGCGGCCCCGTCACGGAGCTTGAGGAGGTTCTGGTCGATCTGCGTGGCGCCCTGGGTGAGTTCTGCCCCCGTGGCGGCACCAGCCTGGTAGGACTCGCCCGCAGAGGCGAAGGAGGGGGTGTCGAAGGGGTCGACGGGAAGGACCGAGATGGAGGTGTCCGGCACCAGCCCGTCGACGACCTCGGCGCTGTAGCCGAACGTCGCCGTGTCCGAGCCCACAGGGGCCAGCAACGTCATCGTGTAGCTGAGGCGCGTTCCGCCCTTGCCGTCCCCTGCCAGGTTGGCACCTGGGGCTTCCACGTCGCGGAAGCTGCCCGGCAGCTCGGTGGTGAGGCTACCGACAAGGGGCAGCATGACCTCAGCTTCCTGGCTGACGGTCCCTCCCTTGCCGTCCGGGAACGTGAGCGTCTGCATCTCCCGCGTCACGTTCCGGATCGTGTAGGTGACTTCGAGGTCGCCGGACGCACCCACGACGTCCTGAGGGTCGACCTCTTCGCCGTCCAACCGGTACTGGACAACCACCTCCAGCGGCAGGTCTCCCTCGTAGTCGCTCACCGACCGCAGGTTCTCCTCACCATCGACGGAGAGATTGACGACCTGCTCGTCGCCCTTCGTCTTGAATCCACCGAAACCGTCGAGGTTCCGCAACCCGTCGACGACGACGGGGTTCGTGAGGTCGACTGTGCCGTTGCCCGTCAACGCCACCTGCTCGTAGATCCGCGAGCTCCTCACGTCACCGGTGGCGTCCATGTACACCTGGACCGTCTCGGTGTTCACCACTTCGACGTCGCCGCCCGCGGCGAAGGCGGGATACGCGGTCAGGGCTGCGGCGATCGAGCTCACGGACGCCAGCGCGGCTGCCGGCGCCCACAGCCTCAGGGTCGTGTTCATCGGTTGGTCTCCAGGATCGAGTCGAGCGCGACGACGTCGTCGTCGCCGTCAGGGGGGTGGCGGTGACCCTTCGGCACGCGCGGCGGCGCCTCGGGCGCCGACCATGCGACCGCCAGCCACCCAAGACCGACGCTCAGTACGAGCGCGGTAGCGGTGCTGAGCGACGTGGACAGAACCTCCGGGGGTGCCTCGTCGTAAGTGCGTTCGTAGGCGCCGACGTAGGCGGCCACGCCGAAGAGCAGCATCCACAGCTGCATCCGACGGCGCGCCACCACGGTGATCCCGAGGCAGACCAGCACGATCGAGGCGGCCGCCACGGCGTGGCCGGCTGCGACGTCAGGAAGCAACGAGGCGCGGAGCACGTAGCCGACCCAGGCGACGCTGGCGCCGGCGAAGAGGCCGCTCAGCCGCGCCGCAGCACTGCCGACGGGTACGAGGGCAGCCACTGCACCCGTGCACGCCCCGAACAACACGACGGGCTCGACCTCGAGGTCGAGCCAGTCGCCCACCATGATGAGCAAGGCGACCGCGGCCGCCAAGCCCACACCCACCACAACGCGTGCGCGCACGTGTACGCACTCCTCCCGGCCCTCCGGCCCCGTGATCTGTCTCACGCCATCCCGGCGCGGAGGTCACAGTAGACGTTGTTACTGGGAAGTACGAATCCGATGCGGGCCGCGCGCCGGAAACGCTCGACGTGACGGCGCTCTCGACCGGAGAGGCTACGCACATGCGCACAAGGGACGGGACGTAGGTGCCCTCCCGCGACTGTCGTAGCGTTGCGCCCGTGCCAGGGTCCCGACAACTGCCGTCGTGGTTGGTGGGAACGGGGATCATCGCCGTCGCGATGGGCGTGATGAACGTCGCGACGTACGGCTTCACGATCATCGCTGCGCGCTACCTCGGTCCCCGGGAGTACGGCGCCCTCGCGGCGCTCATGGGGCTCCTCCTCGTGGTCAACGTCGTCTCCCTCGGGCTCCAGGCGACCGCGGCCCGCCGGGTCTCGGCCTCGCCGAACGACCAGGTGCACCGCATCGAGTCCGACATCCTCGCCGCCACCTACCGCTCCGCGGCCGCGCTGGGGCTCCTCTGCCTGGCGGCCTCGCCGGTGGTGACCCTCGTGCTGCGGCTCGACAGCTGGGTGCCCGCGGCGCTCATCGCCGTGACCGCCGTGCCGCTCACGATCATGGGCGGCCAGGCCGGGCTCCTCCAGGGCGAACGCCGCTGGCTCCCCCTGGCGGCCATCTACGTCGCCGTCGGGCTCGGCCGAGTGGTGATGGGGCTGGCCCTCCTGGTGCTCCTCGGCGGCGCCACCGGGGCGATGGTCGGCGTGGCGGTCGGCGCCTTCGCGCCGGTCGTCCTCGGCTTCTTCCTGCTGCGCCACCCGGCACGGCGCGACCGCACCGCCGCTCCCCAGCCGGGCAGCAGCCGCCGCGTGGTGCGCGAGCTGTTCCACAACTCGCTGGCGCTGCTGGCCTTCTTCGCGCTGTCGAACGCCGACGTCGTCATCGCCCGGATCACCCTCGACGAGCACGACGCCGGGCTCTACGCCGGCGGGCTGATCCTCGCCAAGGCGGTGCTCTTCCTGCCCCAGTTCGTCGTGGTCGTGGCGTTCCCGTCGATGTCGTCGGAGGCCAGCTCGCGCGCGATGACCCTGCGGGCCCTCGGCCTGGTGCTCGCCATCGGCGCGGTCGCCACCGCCGGCGCCTGGCTGCTCCAGGAGCTCGCCGTGCAGTTCATCGGCGGCCGGGAGTACGAGGAGCTCGCCTCCGACCTCTGGGCGTTCGCCGCCGTCGGCACGATCTGGGCGATGACCCAGCTGCTCGTCTACAACGTCGTCGCCCAGCAGGACCGCTGGCTCGTCGGCGTCGTCTGGGTCGGGCTCGCGGTGCTGGTCGCGCTCACCCTCGGCGCCGGGTCGCTGCACGGCCTGCTGGTGACGGTGGTCGCCGTGGAGGCGGTGCTGCTCGTCGTGCTGGTGCTGCTCACCCTGCGGCGGCAGCAGCAGCCCGCGGCCACCTGAGGCGTTGCTGCCGCGGACCGCGCCTAGTGCGCGGCCTCGTGCCAGCTCGCGCCGGTGCCCACCGACACGTCGAGGGGTACGGCGAGGTCGGCCGCACCGGCCATCTGCTGCCGGACCAGCACCTCGAGCGCCTCGACCTCTCCCGGCGCGACCTCGAACACCAGCTCGTCGTGGACCTGGAGGAGCATCCGGGAGGCCATGCCCGCCGCCCCCATCGCCTCACGCACCCGGAGCATGGCGACCTTGATGATGTCGGCCGCCGAGCCCTGGATCGGGGCGTTGAGCGCCATCCGCTCGGCCATCTCCCGACGCTGCCGGTTGTCGCTGGTGAGGTCGGGGAGGTAGCGCCGCCGGCCCAGGATGGTCTCGGTGAACCCGCTGCGCCGGGCCTCGTCGACGATCCCGCCGAGGTAGTCGCGGACCCCGCCGAAGGTCTGGAAGTACTCGTCCATCAGCCCGCGCGCCTCGGAGGGCTCGATCCGCAGCTGCTGCCCGAGCCCGTAGGCCGACAACCCGTAGGCAAGGCCGTAGTTCATCGCCTTGATCTTCGCCCGCATCGGCCCGGTGACCTCCTCGGCGGGGACGTCGAAGACCCGCGCCGCGGTCACCGAGTGGAAGTCCATGCCGGAGCGGAACGCCTCGATCAGCCCGGCGTCCTCGGACATGTGTGCCATGATCCGCATCTCGATCTGGCTGTAGTCGGCGGTCATCAGCGTCTCGTATCCCGGCCCGACGACGAACGCCTCGCGGATCCGGCGCCCCTCCTCGGTGCGGATCGGGATGTTCTGCAGGTTGGGGTCGGTGCTCGAGAGCCGCCCGGTCGCCGCGATCAGCTGGTTGAACGTGGTGTGGATGCGTCCGTCGGGCATGACCGTCTTCAGCAGCCCCTCGACCGTCTGCCGCAACCGGGCGACGTCGCGGTGGCGCAGCAGGTGGAGCAGGAACGGGTGCTCGGTCTTCTCGAACAGGCTCTGCAACGCGTCGGCGTCGGTGGTGTAGCCGGTCTTGGTCCGCTTCGTCTTCGGCATCCCGAGCTCGTCGAAGAGCACCACCTGCAGCTGCTTCGGCGACCCGAGGTTGATCTCCTTGCCGATGACCGCGTAGGCCTCCTCGGCGGCGTCCCGCACCCCGGCGGCGAACTCGCCCTCGAGCGCCTCGAGCCGCTCGACGTCGACCGCGATCCCCGTCTGCTCCATCTCGGTGAGCACCATGACCAGCGGCAGCTCCACGTCGGTGAGCAACGAGGTGCCGCCGCGGTCGGCGAGCTCCTCGTCGAGCGCCACCGCGAGGTCCAGGACCGCGCGCGCCTTCAGCATGGCGGTCTCTCCCGCCGTCGTGTCGCCGACGTCGTCGAGGGTCAGCTGGCCATCGTCCTCGGCCTCGGCCTTCAGCTCGCGCTTGAGGTAGCGCACCGTCAGGTCGGCGAGGTCGTAGGAGCGCTGGTCGGGGCGGGCCAGGTAGGCCGACAGCGCCGTGTCGCGGGCCAGTCCCTGGAGCCGCCATCCCCGCGCGGCGAGCGCGAGCATCGGCCCCTTCGCGTCGTGGAGCACCTTGTGGCGCGACTCGTCGGCGAACCAGGCCGCCAGGGCCGCGTCGTCCTCCGGGGTCACGGTCGTCGCGTCGAGCCACGCCGCCCCTGTCTCGGTGGCGAGCGCCAAGGCGTGGACGTCACCGCTGCCGGCACGCCAGCTGCCGTCGACCTGCACCCCGACCCAGTCGGCGCCGGTCTGGGCCTCGAGCCACCCCGCGACCTCGCCGGGGGCGAGCCGCACGGTCTCCATCGTGAACCCGCCGGCGTCGATGACCTCCTCCGACTCGAGCGTGGCGAAGAGCCGCTCGCGCAGCACCCGGAACTCCAGCGAGTCGAAGACGGTGTGCACCTCGTGGCGGTCCCAGGGCTGCACCGCGAGGTCCTGCGGCCGCAGCGGCAGCTCGAGGTCGCAGACCAGCGCGTTGAGCTGGCGGTTGCGCATCACGTCACCGAGGTGCTCGCGGAGGGCCTCCCCCTTCTTGCCGGTGATCTTGTCGGCGTTCGCGATCACGCCGTCGAGGTCGCCGTACTGCTTGAGCCACTTGGCGGCGAACCCTTGCCCGACCCCGGGGACGCCGGGAAGGTTGTCGGAGGTCTCGCCGACGATCGCGGCGAGCTCGGGGTACTGGTGGGGGGGCAGCCCGTAACGCTCCTCGACCGCGGCCGGGGTCATCCGCTTCATCTCCGAGACCCCGCGCATCGGGTAGATGATCGTCGTCCGGTCGTTCACGAGCTGGAACGAGTCGCGGTCGCCGGTGCAGATCAGGATTTCGAAGTCGTCCTCCATCGCCTGGGTGGCGAGGGTGCCGAGGACGTCGTCGGCCTCGAAGCCGGGCTTCTCGAGGAAGGGGATCCGGAGGGCGTTGAGCACCTCCTTGATCAACGGGATCTGGCCGGAGAACTCCGAAGGTGTCTTCGAGCGGTTGGCCTTGTACTCGACGTACTCCTCCGAGCGGAACGTCTGACGGGAGACGTCGAAGGCGACGGCGACGTGGGTCGGCTGCTCGTCGCGGAGCAGGTTGATCAGCATCGAGGTGAAGCCGTAGACCGCGTTGGTCGTCTGCCCCGTCGTCGTCGAGAAGTTCTCCGCGGGCAGCGCGAAGAACGCCCGGTAGGCCAGTGAGTGGCCGTCGAGCAGGAGCAGCCGGGGACGGCCGCTGGTGGTCGTGGCTGTCGTGGTCGCGGGCACGCGGCGACTCTAGTCGGCGCCGCCGACAGCCCGGTGGCCCGGCAGCCTCAGAGGACGACCTCGCCGCGGCGGCGGCGCTGGGAGCGGCGGGCGGCCACCACGTGGCCCACCATCCGGCCGTTGCGGCCGGACTGGCGCGCCGCGACCGGCGGCGCCGTCGGGAGCTTCGAGCGGACCGCGACGACGGTGGCGCCGCGGAGCACCGCGACCGAGGCGAGCCCGAGCCGGGCCAGGAACCGGTTGGCCTCGCGGTCGTTGGCGCCCGGCGCCGCGACGATCCCCTCGACGCCGCTCTGCTCCGCCCAGGCGACGGCGGCGTCGACGAGCGCCCGGCCGATCCCCTGCCGGGTCCGGCGGGTGTCGACCTGCAGGTGGCTCAGGTGCATCACGGGCTGCTCGGCGAGCGGCGAGACGGAGGCGATGCGGAGGTAGACGCACCCCGTCACCTCGCCGTCGGTCACCGCCACCACGATGCGGGCGCACGGGTCGTCCGCAGCGCGGGCGATCGCCCGGGCGGTCGTCACGTCGGGCTGCTCCACCCCGTCGGAACGGTGTGCCGTCAGCATCTCCGCCCACAGGAGCGCGAGCGCGCCGGCATCCCCTGCCACGGCGTCACGTACCTGCACCGGCACACGGGTCAACGAGGGCCTCCCAACCATTGGATCCACCACCCCACCGGACGAATCCGCACCACCCCTGGCGCCGTCCCGGTGAGCCTGCCCGCGACCGGCCGCCCCCCGACCAGCAGCACGCGCAGGGGAGAATCGTTCACCCGTCAAGGGTCCTGAGTCAACCTGGCCCCCTCTCCTGGGGAGCCAGTGACGGATGGGACGTCAGCGTGTCAGACGTCTCCGCCCAGGTAGGCGGCCTTGACCGCCTCGTCGCCGGCCAGCTCCGCGCCGGTCCCCGACCGCACGATCTGGCCGGTCTCCAGGATGTGCGCGGTGTGCGCCCGCTTCAGCGACTGCGCGGCGTTCTGCTCCACCAGCAGCACCGTGGTGCCCTGCTGGTTGATCTCCGTGATGATGTCGAAGATCTGCTGGATCAGCTTCGGCGCCAGCCCCATCGACGGCTCGTCGAGCAGCACCAGCCGCGGCCGGGCCATCAGCGCCCGCCCGATCGCCAGCATCTGCTGCTCGCCGCCGGACATCGTGCCGGCCACCTGCTGGCGCCGCTCCGCGAGCCGCGGGAACAGCGTGAACACCCGCTCGAGGTCCTGCTCGTAGGCGGTGCTCTTCCGGTCGCGCCGGACGTAAGCCCCCATGTCGAGGTTCTCGGTCACAGTCATCCCGGGGAAGATCCCGCGCCCCTCGGGCGACTGGCTGATCCCCATCTCGACCCGCTCGTAGGGCGGGATCGACGTGATGTCGCGCCCCTCGAACTTGACCGTGCCGGCACGCACCTTGCGGAGCCCGGACAGGGTCTTCAGCGTGGTGGTCTTGCCGGCGCCGTTGGCGCCGATCAGCGTGGTGATCGTCCCCTCCGGCACGCCGAAGGAGATGTCGCGGATGGCCTCGATGTGCCCGTAGTTGACGCAGAGACCTTCGACCTCAAGAAGCATCTTCTTCGTCCACTCCCAGGTAGGCCGCGATGACGGCGGGGTTGTCGCGGATCTCGTCGGGCAGCCCTTCGGCGATCTTGCGGCCGAACTCCAGCACCACGATCCGGTCGGTGACGCCCATGACCAGCCGCATGTCGTGCTCGATCAGCAGCACGGTGTAGCCCTGGTCGCGCACCTTGCGGATCAGCTCCATCAGCTGGACCTTCTCGGCCGGGTTGAACCCGGCGGCCGGCTCGTCGAGACAGATCAGCTTGGGGTCGGTGGCCATCGCGCGGGCGATCTCGAGCCGCCGCTGGTCGCCGTAGGACAGGTTGGCGGCCAGCTCGTCGGCGTGCCGGTGGATCCCCATGAATCGGAGCAGCTCCATGGCGCGGTCGTGGCCCTGCTGCTCCTCGACCCGGTGGCGAGGCAGCCGGAACAGCGCGCTCAGCATCCCCGTCTTGTGGTTGGCGTCCGCGCCGACCATGACGTTCTCCAGCGCGGTCATCGACCGGAAGAGCCGGATGTTCTGGAAGGTGCGTGCGATCCCCATCTGGGTGATCTGGAACCGCTTCCGGCCGACGATCGACTCGCCGTTGAACCTGATGTCGCCGCCCGTGGGCCGGTAGACCCCCGTGACCGCGTTGAAGCAGGTGGTCTTGCCGGCACCGTTGGGGCCGATCAGCCCGAGGATCTCGCCCTCGTTGATGTGGAACGACACGTCGTCGAGCGCGCGGAGACCCCCGAACTGCAGCGTCAGGGCGTCGACCTCGAGCACTCGCCTGCCAGGCGCTGACTCAGCCACGGGCCGCCTCCTCCTCCTCGAGCTGGCCCTCTTCGAGGGCCTCGATCTCGTGCTCCAGCTGCTTGGCCCGGACGGTACGCCGCGGCGGCAGCAGCCCCTCGGGGCGGAAGCTCGAGAGCAGCATCAGCGCGAGGCCGAACACCAGCACCCGGAACTCCGAGAACTCCCGGAACCGCTCGGGCAGGTAGGCCACCACGATCGCGCCCACGATCACGCCCCACCGGTTGCCCTGCCCGCCCACGACGACCGCTGCGAGGAACAGGATCGAGAAGAGCAGCAGGAACGACATCGGGTTGATGAAGCTCTGCCGGCTCGCGTACAGCGCCCCGGCGAGACCGCCGATGAAGGCGCCGGTCGAGAACGCCAGCAGCTTGAACCGGAAGGTCGGGACGCCCATCAGCTCGGCGGCGTCCTCGTCCTCGCGGGTCGCCTCCCACGCCCGGCCGACGCGGCTGTCCTTGATCAGCCGGTCGGCGAAGAGCAGGACGATGACGACGGTCAGGCCGAGCCAGTAGTACGGGATCTGGTCGAGGACGCCGAACTCGAGGAACGTCGTCGTGTCGTCGGGGTCGACGAGCGGCACCGCGCCGTCCCAGAACAGGTGCGGGATCTCGAAGAGCTCGATGCTCGGCGGCCGCTGGATCGCCGAGATCCCCTTCGCCGCACCGAGCCACTCGATGTTCACCGCGGTGAGCCGGATGATCTCGCCGAAGCCGAGGGTCACGATCGCGAGGTAGTCGCCCCGGACCCGCAGGGTCGGTGCGCCGAGCAGCACGCCGGAGACCATCGTCACCGCGACGGCGACCGGGATCGCCAGCAGCAAGGGCCAGCTCGCGTGGAACGAGGTCAGGATCGCCGCGGTGTAGGCGCCGATGGCGTAGAAGCCGACGTAGCCGAGGTCGAGGAGTCCGGCGTAGCCGACGACGATGTTCAGCCCCAGCGCCACCATGCAGTAGACCGTGACGGTGAAGAGCACACCGCCGAAGTCGGTGCCCGGGGTGGAGATCAACGGCGGCTCGAGGAGCGGCAGCGCGTAGGCGAGGACGGCCAGCGCCACCCACAGGGCGATCTTGGCGGGCTTCGGCAGCGCGATGATGCGCTGGCGGAACCCGGCCGACGACTTGTTGGTCATGTGCGGGCCTTTCCGAGCGACTCGCCGAGGATGCCGGTGGGGCGGAACAGCAGGATGACCACCAGCAGCACGAACGCGACCACGTGGCGCCACTCGGAGCCGAGGATCGCCGACCCCCAGTTCTCGACGACGCCGAGGACCAGGCCGCCGACGAGCGCACCGCGCAGGTTGCCGATGCCGCCGAGGACCGCGGCGGTGAACGCCTTGACGCCGAGCAGGAAGCCGACGTCGAACTTGGTGACCTCGATCTTGAGCATGTACAGGAACGCCGCCACGCCGGCCATCAGGCCGCCGAGGAGGAAGGTGAGCTGGATGACCCGGGTGGAGTTGACGCCCATCAACGCCGCGGTCTCGGGGTCCTGCGCGGTGGCGCGGATGCCTCGACCGAGCCTCGAACGGCGGACGAACTGGTCGACGGCCACCATCATGACGATCGCGGCGACGATCACGATCACGTCGACCATGCGGACGTCGGCGTCGCCGATGCTGAACAGCACCTTGTTGTCGACGATGTTCGGCATGCTGTTGTTGATGCGGGCGCGACCGACGTAGTCCCGAAGGTCGTCGTCGAGCCCGACCCACCCGGTGACCCGGTCGCGGAGCCCCATCAGCTCGGCGAGCACGAACGAGGCGCCGATCGCCGAGATCAACGCGATCAGCCGCGGGGCGTTGCGCTTGATCAGCGGCCGGTAGGCGACCCGCTCGAGGATCAACGCGATCAGGGCCGACATCGCCATGGCCGACAACAGCGCACCGATCAGGATCGCGAGCGTCTGGAACCCGCCCGGATTGCCGCCCCCGACGGTCGCCATCGTGAACCACAGCGCGGCGAAGGTGCCGTACATGAAGACTTCGGAGTGCGCGAAGTTGATGAGCTGCAGCACGCCGTAGACCATCGTGTAGCCGAGCGCGATCAGCGCGTAGATCGCGCCGAAGGCCAGGCCGGTGACGGTCAGCTCTGGGAAGTTGCTGAAGAAGAAGGAGAAGTTCAGGTCCACCAGGCCTCCTCGGCCCGAGAATCGCATGGTTGCGGCCGGGGAGCACGCTCCCCGGCCGCACTTGTCATGCCGGCCCAGTGGCCGTCACAGCAGTGTCACTCGATCTCTTGGTCGGAGACGATCTCGCCGTTCTTGACGCTGTAGGCGTAGACGTGGACGTCGGACGGCTCACCGGTCTCGTCGAACTTGAGCTGCTTGGTGACGCCCTGCTCGTCGTACTCGTTCACGAACGTGAGCATGTCCTCGCGGTTGTCGATCCCCTCGGCGATGCCGTCGAGGAAGATGTTCGCCGCGTCGTAGGCCTCGGCCGCGTAGGTGCCCGGCGCCTCGCCGAACTCCTCCTCGTACGCCGAGGCGAACTCGGCGACCGCCGGGTCCTCGGCCGGGATGCAGGGGCAGGTGATGATCGTGCCCTCGGCCGCGTCCTTGGCGCCGTCGAGGTAGCCGGGGTCCTTCACGCCGTCGGCGACGACGAACGTGCCCTCGTAACCACGGTCGCGCAGCTGCGAGACGATCAGCGCCGCCTCGGCGTAGTAGCCGCCGAAGAACACCGTGTCGGCGTTGGAGGAGGTCACCGCGGTGACGGTCGCCGAGAAGTCGGTGTCACCGACCTGGATGGTGTCCTCACCCACGACGGTGTCGCCGAGCTCCTCCTTGACGATGTCGGCGAGGCCGGCGCCGTACTCGGAGGCGTCGTCGATCACGAAGACCTGCTTGGCCTGCAGGGTGTCCTGGATGTACTTCGCAGCCGCCGGGCCCTGCGTCGCGTCGTTGCCGAGCGCACGGTGGAAGGTGTCCCAACCGTTGTCGGCCAGCGCCGGGTTGGTCGCCGACGGGCTGATGGTCGGGAGCCCGGCCTCGGCGAAGATCGGGCCCGCGGCGTCGGACTCACCGGAGAAGGCCGGGCCGACGACGCCGATGATCGCCTCGTTGCCCGCGGCCTCGGTGGCCAGCGAGGGCGCCTGGTCCGGGCTGCCCTGCGAGTCGATCAGCTCGTAGCCGACCTCGCACTCGGCGTCCGCGTTGTACTGGTCGATCGCCAGCTGGGCACCCTGGATGATCGGCTGGCCGAGGCCGGCCGCGGGGCCCGTCTGAGGACCGAAGAAGGCCAGGCTGACGTCGCAGGCAGCGTCCCCGCCGCCGCCACCGGCGTTCTCGTCGTCGCCGCCGCCTTCGTCGTCGGTGGTGCCGCAAGCGGCCAGCGTGAGCCCCGCGGCGACGGCCGCGGCGGCGATGCGCCAGCTCCGGGTAGTGCGGATCATGGATCCTCCGTGGTCGGTGGGTGAGGAACTCGGAGCACCCGCAGACCAGCGGGAGCCGTTCGTTGCGCGGGAACCTAGCACCGCGCGGAGGCGCAGAGCGATCACTCGGGGCCGATCGATCGAGCGTGTTGTCAAGTTGTGACCAGACCAGGATCGGGGCCGCGACCAGTGGCCCGGATCACGCGCCGAAGGTCCCTAGGCAGGAGGTCCGGCGTCGGCGACACCGGGGCCGTGGGTGAGCACGCCCTCCGCCACCTCGCGCATCGAGAGCCGCAGGTCCATCGCGGTCTTCTGGATCCAGCGGAAGGCGTCGGGCTCGCTCAGCGACAGCTGCTGCTGGAGGACCCCCTTCGCGCGGTCGACCAGCTTTCGGGTCTCGAGCCGCTCGGTGAGGTCGGCGACCTCCGCCTCCAGCATCTGCAGCTCGGAGAACCGGCTGACCGCCATCTCGACCGCGGGGACCAGGTCCTCCTTGGTGAACGGCTTGACCAGGTAGGCCATCGCACCGGCGTCGCGCGCCCGCTCGACGAGCTCGCGCTGGCTGAACGCCGTCAGGATGACCACCGGCGCGATCCGCCCCGCCGCGATCCGCTCCGCCGCCGCGATGCCGTCGAGCTTCGGCATCTTCACGTCGAGGACCACGAGGTCCGGCCGGTGCTGCTCGGCGAGCTCCACCGCGGCTTCGCCGTCGGCCGCCTGACCCACGACGTCGTACCCCTCCTCGGCGAGCATCTCCGCGAGGTCCATGCGGATCAGCGCCTCGTCCTCGGCGATCACCACCCGACGGGAAGGGTGCGGCTGGCCGACGGATGCAGAGGTCACGTCGGAGAAGCGTAGCCGCGCGGGGTCAGCGCGGCAGGGCCTGCCCCTGCACCGCAGTGACCGTCAGCGTCGGGCGTCGGCGGGCGGCGCGGTCCTCGAGCCGCCCGAGGAACAGCTCGACCTCCTCGCGC
The DNA here is from genome assembly GCF_008087345.1 of Nocardioides caldifontis. Taxonomy (GTDB): domain Bacteria; phylum Actinomycetota; class Actinomycetes; order Propionibacteriales; family Nocardioidaceae; genus Marmoricola_A; species Marmoricola_A caldifontis. The sequence goes on from NZ_VHIB01000008.1 coordinate 193,682, forward strand.
TCCACGCGCTGTCCCGAGAGTGCCGTCGCGGCGGTCCGGGCGTTGGCGACGGCACCGTCCTGGCTCACGAGGGCCCACAGCAGCTTCTTCACGATGGCCACACCCTATGTCCTCGGCAGTGGGACCTCAAAGTCAACAAGACCACTGGACCAAAGCCCAGGTCTGCCTCTCGGTGCGACGAACCCGTCGGCTAGCGTTGACCCGCCCGAGCCCCGGTACTCCAACGGCAGAGAGAGTGGTCTCAAACACCATCCAGTGTGGGTTCGAATCCCACCCGGGGCACCCGCGAGAGCCGTTCACACCTTCAGCCCGATGAGCCGGTCGAGCGCCTCGACACCGCGCCGGCGCGAGACCGAGATCGTCTTCCAGTTCGAGGCGCGCCACGGGATCCCCAGCACGTCGAGGGCGAGCGTGCACCACTCCCGGATCTCCTCCGAGTGGTTGACGAACTGCCAGCGCGCGTACTCGTAGATGCGGGTCGTGCCTTCGACATGGTGCGAGGTCCAGTTCGCCACCCGGCACCCGTCGGAGTGGAACAACCCGCGGAGGAAGTCGGCGGGGTGCGACCGCAGCGCCTCGCGCTGCCAGTCGGTGAGTGTCAACGCCCGCTCGTGCTTGCGCCCCGGGCCGTGCTGCGGGAACACGCAGGGCCAGTGGCTCCAGTAACCGACGACGACGATGCAACCCGGCGCTCGCACGTGCCCGACAGGTCCGGCACCACGGACGGCCGCGACGAGCCGCCCGACGTCCTCGACGATCCCGGGGTAGCCGGCGTCGCAGCTCACCCGCAGGGAGTAGGTCGACCGCTGACGAGAGACGTAACCGTCGCCGAGGTAGTAGCCGAGCAGTGCAGCGTAGGCACCGGGCACCGGAAGCGGCTCCCCGGCGCAGACGAAGCACGGTCGCCTGCGGACGGGCTCGATGCCGGAGTCCCTCCACGACCGGAGGGTCGACCTGGCGATCCCGAGCTCCGCGGCGACCGACGACAGGGAGCGGCCGTCGGCAAGCATCTTCATCGCCGCCTCCCGGACCGCTCTCCCGTGCACGGAGCGATCCTGTGCCCCACCACCGACAACGCGTGGCCGAGCGACCGAAGCGCTAGCGGCGGCGGTACGCCGGGGCGACCTCGTTGATCGCGTCGCCCATCCGGTGGATCCGCAGCGCGTTGGTCGAGCCGGCGATGCCGGGCGGGCTCCCGGCGATGATCACGACGAGGTCACCCTCCTTGACCCGGCCGATCCGGAGCAGCGCCTCGTCGACCTGCCGGACCATCTCGTCGGTGTGCTCGACGTACGCCCCGATGAAGGTCTCGACGCCCCACGACAGCGAGAGCTGCGACCGCACCAACGGCACGGGGGTGAAGGCGAGCATCGGGATGTGGCTGCGGTGGCGTGCCAACCGGCGCGCAGAGTCGCCGGAGGTGGTGAACGCGACGAGGTAGAGCGCACCGACCCGCTCGGCGACCTCGACGGCCGCCTTGGCGATGACGCCGCCACGGGTGCGGGGGTTCCACTCGATGGAGGACATCCGGGCGAGGCCGTGGTCCTCGGTGGACTCGATGATGCGGGCCATCGTGGCGACGGCCTCGATGGGGTACTCCCCCACGCTGGTCTCGCCGGAGAGCATCACGGCGTCGGCGCCGTCGAGCACCGCGTTGGCCACGTCGGAGGCCTCGGCCCGGGTGGGCCGGGGGGCGCTGATCATCGACTCGAGCATCTGGGTGGCGACGATGGCCGGCTTCGCGATGCGACGGGCGGCCTCGATCACCCGCTTCTGGAGGAACGGGACGTCCTCGAGCGGGCACTCGACCCCGAGGTCGCCGCGGGCCACCATCACGCCGTCGAACGCGTCGACGATCTCGTCGATGTTGTCGATCGCCTGCGGCTTCTCGATCTTGGCGATCACCGGGAGGAGGACCCCCTCCTCCTCCATGATCGCGCGGACGTCCTCGACGTCCTTCGCCGAGCGCACGAACGACAGGGCGACCATGTCGACGGTGAGGTGGAGGGCCCAGCGGAGGTCCTCCTTGTCCTTCTCCGACAGGGCCGGGACCGAGACCGCGACGCCCGGGAGGTTGATCCCCTTGTTGTCGCTGACGCGGCCGCCGACGACGACCCGGGTCCGGACGTCGTCGCCCTCGACCGCCACGACCTCGAGCCGGACGCGTCCGTCGTCGACCAGGACCTGGTCGCCCGGTGCGACGTCGCCCGGCAGCCCGGCGTACGTCGTCGACGCGACGTGCGCGTCCCCCGGCACGTCGCGGGTGGTGATCGTGAACTCCGCGCCCTCCTCCAGCAGCACGGGGCCGCCGGCGAACCGACCGAGGCGGATCTTCGGCCCCTGGAGGTCGACGAAGACGCCGACGCCGTGGCCGGTGGCGTCGGAGGCCTGGCGCACCATCCGGTAGACCCGCTCGTGGTCCGCGTGGCTCCCGTGGCTCAGGTTGAGCCGGGCGACGTCCATCCCGGCCTCGACGAGCCCGCGCACCTTCTCAGGCGTCGACACTGCCGGACCGAGGGTGCACACGATCTTGGCTCTCCGCACGGATCGACCCTACCGACCCTCTCTTGATCGTTCCAACGATCCGCCGGACGGAGGGCCCTAAGTCTCTGCGAACGGGAAGGAAGCGGACGTAGCCTGTGTGGGCCCTCGGGACCTTGGGGGACGGGACGAGGCTTGGAGCAGCAGTGGTGAGGGGTGGACGGCGCACTCGGGCGCGCCGGTCCGGTGACCGGCTGGTGACAGCGGCCCTGGTGGCGCTGCTGTCGTGCCTGGCGGCGACGTTCGTGGTGGCTCCCCCGGTCTCGGTCGCCGGCGCGCCGCTCACCCCCGACCCGACCCCGGCCGTCGACGGCGTCGTCACGGCGCTCGCCGCGGCGGGTGACCGCGTCGTGCTGGCCGGCGACTTCGGCGAGGTCGGTGGCGAGCAGCGGAGCAACGTGGCCGCGCTGACCGCCGACGGCGGGCTCGACCCCCGGTTCGCCCCCGAGGTCGACGGGCCGGTCGCCGCGGTCGCTGCCTCCCCGGACGGCGGCACGGTCTTCCTGGCCGGCTCCTTCGACGAGGTCGACGGCGTCGCCCGCGACGGGCTGGCGGCGGTCGACGCGACCACCGGCAGGCTCCTCCGCCGCTGGCACCCGGACCCCCACGCCGGGGTCGCGGCGCTGGCCGTCCACGGCGGCCGGCTGCTCCTCGGCGGCGAGGACGGCGTGCGGTCGGTCCGGCTCGACGACGGCACGGCGGCCGGGTTCCGGCTCAGCACCGACGGCCCCGTCCGCGCCCTCGTCACGCACGGTCGCCGCGTGCACCTGGGCGGCGACTTCACCACGGTCGAGGACCTGCCGCGCGCTGGGCTCGCCACGGCGCTCACCGGCGGCACCCTGACCTCCTTCTCGCCCGCGGAGCTCGGCGACCCGGTCCGTGCGCTCGCGGTCAGCGGCGAGCGGCTCTTCACCGCCGCCGGCGACCAGGTGGCCGCCTACCTGCCCGGGCGCTCCGACCTGCCCACGTGGACGAGCCGCCAGCCGGGTCCGGTCCGCGCCCTGGCCGCGGGCACCCACACCGTCTTCGTCGGCGGCGCGACACTCACCGGGCTCGGGCTGCCGGACGGCAGCGCCTCGACGTGGAAGCTCCCGGTGACCGGCGGCGACGGCCCGGCCGCCGCGCTGCTCACCGCGCAGGGGCTGGTCGTCGGCGGCGGGTTCGACGCGGTGGGCGGCCACGCCCGCACGAACCTGGTCCGCGTCCCCACCGGCCGCCCCGACGCGGTCGTGTGGGCAGGCCAGGACCTGCGGCTGCGCGACGACGCGCCGGTCACCCTCGCCGGGACCGTGCGGCTGCCGGCCGCGACCGACCCGGTCGAGGTCACGTGGCGGCAGACCGCGGGCGCCGCCGTCGCGCTCACCCCGGTGGGCCCGGCCGTCGCGACCTTCACGCCGAACCCCGGCCGCGACACCCTTGCCTTCGAGCTGGTCGCCACCGACGCCCGCGGCAACCGCTGGCGGGACGCGGTGACCGTCGACATCGTGGCCACGCCGACCGTCGCCGTCATCGGCGACTCCTTGACGGCCCGGGTCGACGCCCGTCGTGACCCCCCGACCCGGGAGAGCACGACCCGCGCGCTCCTGGTCGACGCCGGCTGGGACCCGGGATCGATCTTCTGGTGGGCCCGCGGCGGCAAGACGCTGACCACCCCCGACCGTGCGGGGCGCACGACGTTCGGCGACGTCCGCGCGGCGACCGCCGCGCTCGGCGGCCCCGTCGACCTGGTGTACGTCGGGCTCGGCACCAACGACTCCTCCACGACCGCCGAGGAGTTCGGACGGCGGCTGGCCCCGGTCCTCGACGCGCTCGACGCCTCCGGCGCGGGCCACGTCGTCTGGATGGGGCTGGGGTTCCGCGACCTCGACGACCCGCGGGCACAGCGGCTGACCCCGGTGCTCGAGGAGCAGGTCGCCGCGCGCGGGTGGACGCTGGTGGACTTCGCCGCCCAGATGCACGCCGAGGACGTCTTCGACCCGCAGGACTGGCTCTTCGCCGACCAGCCGGCGGACCGGGTGCACCTCACCGCGCAGGGCTACGCGAAGCGCGACGCCCTGATGGTCGAGGCGCTGGTGGCGGCCCGGGACCGCTGATCCCGGACCGCCCGGTCGGACGGGAGGGTCAGACCGCCAGCGGGCGCTCGGTCGGCGGGATCGGCGAGGGCAGCGTCGTACCTCCGGTGAGGAACCGGTCGACCGCGGCCGCGGCGGCGCGGCCCTCGGAGATCGCCCACACGATGAGCGACTGGCCGCGCCCGGCGTCGCCGGCCACGAACACGCCCGGGACCGAGGACTGGTAGTCCGAGCCCCGCGCGACGTTGCCGCGCTCGTCGAGGTCGACCTCGAGCTGCTCGAGCAGCCCCTCCTGCTCCGGACCGAGGAACCCCATCGCGAGGAGCACCAGGTCGGCAGGGATCTCCCGTTCGGTGCCAGCGACCTCCTGGAACTTCGCGTCGACCTCGACCAGGCGCAGCGCACGCACCCGGCCCTGCTCGTCGCCGACGAACTCCTTGGTGGAGACCGAGTAGACCCGGTCGCCGCCCTCCTCGTGGGCCGAGGAGACCCGGAAGAGCATCGGGTACGTCGGCCACGGCTGCGTCGGCGGGCGGTCCTCGCCCGGCATCGGCATGATCTCCAGCTGGGTCACCGACTTCGCGCCCTGGCGGTGCGACGTACCGAGGCAGTCCGCGCCGGTGTCGCCGCCGCCGATGATCACGACGTGCTTGTCCTCGGCGGTGAGCTGGTCGGGGACCTCCTCGCCGAGCGCGACCCGGTTCGCCTGCGGCAGGAACTCCATCGCCTGGTGGATCCCGTCGAGCTCGCGGCCGGGCACCTGGAGGTCCCGCGGCCGGGTCGACCCGATGGCGAGGACGACGGCGTCGAAGCGCTGCACGAGCTGCTCTCCCGTCACGTCCTTGCCGACGGCGACGCCGCTGCGGAAGACCGTGCCCTCGCGCTCCATCTGGCGCAGCCGCCGGTCGAGGTACTGCTTCTCCATCTTGAACTCGGGGATGCCGTAGCGGAGCAGCCCGCCCGGCTTGTCGGCCCGCTCGTAGACCGCGACCGTGTGGCCCTGGCGGGTCAGCTGCTGGGCGGCCGCCAGCCCGGCGGGGCCGGAGCCGACGACCGCGACGCGCTTGCCGGTCAGCCACTCGGGCGGCTGGGGCCGGACGAGCCCGCGGTCCCACGCCTGGTCGGCGATGGTGACCTCGACGTTCTTGATGGTCACCGCGGGCTGGTTGATCCCGAGCACGCACGCGGTCTCGCACGGCGCCGGGCAGAGCCGTCCGGTGAACTCCGGGAAGTTGTTGGTCGCGTGGAGCCGCTCGCTGGCGTCCTCCCAGTCGTCGCGCCAGACCAGGTCGTTCCACTCGGGGATGAGGTTCCCGAGCGGGCAGCCCTGGTGGCAGAACGGGATGCCGCAGTCCATGCAGCGCCCGGCCTGCGTGTTGATGATCGGCAGCAGCGCCCGACCCATCCCGCCGGGGTAGACCTCGTTCCAGTCCCGGACCCGCTCCTCGACGGGACGCCGCTCCGCGACCTCGCGGTCGTGCTTCAGGAATCCGCGTGGGTCAGCCATGCAGCACCTCCATGATCCTGGCCGCAGCCGCGTCGTCGTCCAGTCCGTCCTCGATCGCCTCGGCGCGTGCCTCGAGGACCCTCTTGTAGTCGCTCGGCATCACCTCGGTGAACCGGGCGAGCGCCGCCGGCCAGTCGGCCAGCAGCTCCTCGGCGACCGTCGACCCGGTCTCCTCGTGGTGGCGGCGGACCAGCTGGTGCAGCTCCTCCGCGGCCTCCCCCGCGACGGCACCGAGCTCGACGAGCTCGGGGTTGACCCGCCCCTCGTCGAGGTCGAGCACGAACGCGTAGCCGCCGGACATCCCGGCGGCGAAGTTCCGCCCGGTCGGGCCGAGCACGACGACGCGGCCGCCGGTCATGTACTCGCAGCCGTGGTCGCCGACCCCTTCGACGACCGCGGTCGCCCCGGAGTTGCGCACGCAGAACCGCTCGCCGACCTGTCCGCGGACGAAGATCTCGCCGCCGGTCGCGCCGTAGCCGATCACGTTGCCGGCGATGATCTGCTGCGAGGCGTCGAACGTCGCCGCCTGGTCCGGGCGTACGACGATCCGGCCGCCCGACAGCCCCTTGCCGACGTAGTCGTTGGCGTCGCCCTCGAGCCGCAGCGTGATGCCCGGCGGCACGAACGCACCGAACGACTGGCCGGCCGACCCGGTGAACGTGAGGTCGATCGTGCCGTCCGGGAGCCCCGCGCCGCGGTAGCGCTTGGTCACCTCGTGGCCGAGCATCGTGCCGACCGTCCGGTTGACGTTGCGGATCGGGAGCCGTGCCCGCACCGGCTCGCCCCGCTCGAGGGCGTCGGCGGCGAGCGCGATCAGCTCGTTGTCCAGGGCCTTGTCGAGCCCGTGGTCCTGGGTGGTGGTGTTGCGCCGCGGCGAGTCCGCCGCGAGCTCGGGCACGTGGAGGATCGGCGTCAGGTCGAGCCCCGAGGCCTTCCAGTGGTCGATCGCCGCGGTCGCGTCGAGTGCCTCGACGTGGCCGATCGCCTCGTCCAGCGAGCGGAAGCCGAGCTGCGCGAGGAGCTCCCGCACCTCCTCGGCGACGTACTCGAAGAAGTTGACGACGAACTCGGGCTTGCCGGTGAACCGCTCGCGGAGCACCGGGTTCTGCGTCGCCACTCCGACGGGGCAGGTGTCGAGGTGGCAGACCCGCATCATGATGCACCCCGACACCACGAGCGGCGCGGTGGCGAAGCCGAACTCCTCGGCGCCGAGCAGCGCGGCGATCACGACGTCGCGGCCGGTCTTCAGCTGGCCGTCGGTCTGCACCACGATCCGGTCGCGCAGCCCGTTGACGAGCAGCGTCTGCTGGGTCTCGGCGAGCCCGAGCTCCCAGGGGCCGCCGGCGTGCTTGAGCGACGTCAGCGGCGAGGCGCCGGTGCCTCCGTCGTGGCCGGAGATCAGCACGACGTCGGCGTGCGCCTTCGAGACGCCGGCGGCGACCGTGCCGACGCCGACCTCCGCGACCAGCTTCACGTGGATGCGGGCCGAGGGGTTGGCGTTCTTCAGGTCGTGGATCAGCTGCGCGAGGTCCTCGATGGAGTAGATGTCGTGGTGCGGCGGGGGCGAGATCAACCCCACCCCCGGCGTGCTGTGCCGGGTCTTCGCCACCCACGGGTACACCTTGTGGCCGGGCAGCTGCCCGCCCTCACCGGGCTTCGCGCCCTGCGCCATCTTGATCTGGATGTCGTCGGAGTTGGTGAGGTACTCCGCCGTCACGCCGAACCGGCCGGAGGCGACCTGCTTGATGGCGCTGCGCCGCTCCGGGTCGTGGAGCCGGTCGGGGTCCTCCCCGCCCTCACCGGTGTTGGACTTGCCGCCCAGCCGGTTCATCGCGATCGCCAGCGTCTCGTGCGCCTCCTGGCTGATCGAGCCGTAGGACATCGCGCCGGTCTGGAACCGCTTCACGATCTCGGAGACCGGCTCGACCTCCTCGATCGGCACCGGCGTGCGGCCGAGCGCCGCCGCGTCCTTGAACTTCAGCAGCCCGCGGAGCGTCATCAGCCGCTCGGACTGCTCGTCGACCCGCTTCGTGTACTGCTTGAACACGTCGTAGCGTCCGGTGCGGGTCGAGTGCTGGAGCTTGAAGACCGTCTCCGGGTCGAACAGGTGCGGCTCGCCCTCGCGGCGCCACTGGTACTCACCGCCGACCTCGAGCCGGCGGTGCGCCGGCGGGAGCCCGTCGACCGGGTAGGCCTTGGCGTGCCGGCGGGCGACCTCCTCGGCGACGGTGTCGATCGTGATCCCGCCGAGCTTGCTCGTCGTGCCGGTGAAGTACTTCTCGACCAGGGCGTCGGAGAGCCCGACGGCCTCGAAGATCTGGGCTCCGGTGTACGACGCGACGGTCGAGACGCCCATCTTGGACATCACCTTGAGGACGCCCTTGCCGAGCGCCTTGACGAGGTTCCTGACCGCGAGCTCGGGGTCGACGTCGACGAAGTACCCCTCGCGGGCAAGGTCCTCCACCGACTCCATGGCGAGGTAGGGGTTCACGGCGGCGGCGCCGTACCCGACGAGCAGCGCGACGTGGTGCACCTCGCGCACGTCGCCGGCCTCGACGACGAGCCCGACCTGGCTGCGGGTCCGCTCGCGCACGAGGTGGTGGTGGACCGCGGCGGTCATCAGCAGCGACGGGATCGGCGCGAGCTCGGCGTTCGAGTGCCGGTCGGAGAGCACGATGATCCGGGCGCCGTCGCGGATCGACGCGGAGACCTCCGCGCAGATCTCGTCGATCCGCGCGGCGAGCGCGTCGCCGCCGCCGGTGACCTCGTAGAGCCCCCGGGCCACGTGGGTGACGAACCCCGGCATGTCGCCGTCCTTGTTGAGGTGGCGCAGCTTGGCGAGCTCGTCGTTGGTGATCACCGGGAAGTTGAGCACGACGCGGCGGCACGAGGCGGCCGCCGGCTCGAGGAGGTTGCCCTCCGGGCCGATGGTGCCCTGCAGCGAGGTGACGAGCTCCTCGCGGATCGCGTCGAGCGGCGGGTTGGTCACCTGGGCGAACAGCTGGCTGAAGTAGTCGAACAGCAGCCGGGGGCGGCTCGAGAGGGCCGCGATCGGGGTGTCGGTGCCCATCGAGCCGATCGGCTCGTAGCCGGTGCGCGCCATCGGGCTGAGGAGGATCCGCTTCTCCTCCTCGGTGTAGCCGAAGACCTGCTGGCGGCGGGTGACCGAGGCGTGGGTGTGGACGATGTGCTCGCGGTCGGCGATCTCCTCGAGCCGGATCAGCCCGGCGTGGAGCCACTCGTCGTAGGGGTGCTGCTCGGCGAGCTCGCCCTTGATCTCCTCGTCCTCGATGATGCGGTGCTCGTCGGTGTCGACGAGGAACATCCGGCCCGGCTGCAGCCGGCCCTTGCGGACCACGGTCGCCGGGTCGATGTCGAGCACGCCGACCTCGGAGGCCAGCACGACGAGCCCGTCGTCGGTGACCCAGTAGCGGCTGGGCCGGAGACCGTTGCGGTCGAGCACGGCGCCGACCTGCGTGCCGTCGGTGAAGACCACGCACGCCGGGCCGTCCCACGGCTCCATCACGGTGGAGTGGAACTCGTAGAAGGCGCGCCGCTTGGCGTCCATCTCGGCGTGGTTCTCCCACGCCTCCGGGATCATCATCAGCACCGCGTGCGGCAGCGAGCGGCCGCCCATGTGCAGCAGCTCGAGGACCTCGTCGAAGGTCGCCGAGTCGCTGGCGCCCGGCGTGCAGATCGGGAAGAGCCGCTCCATGTCGCCGGGGATCACGTCGCTGGACAGCACCGCCTCGCGGGCGCGCATCCAGTTCCGGTTGCCCATCACGGTGTTGATCTCGCCGTTGTGGGCGATGAAGCGGAACGGGTGGGCCAACGGCCAGCTCGGGAAGGTGTTGGTGGAGAACCGCGAGTGCACCACGCCGACCGCGGACTCGACCCGCTCGTCGGTGAGCTCGGGGAAGAACCGGTCGAGCTGGTCGGTGGTCAGCATCCCCTTGTAGACGAGCGTCCGCGAGGACAGCGAGGGGAAGTAGACGTCGGTCTCGTGCTCGGCCCGCTTGCGGAGGCAGAACGCCCGCCGCTCGAGCGCCATCCCGAGCTCGCCGGGGCAGCTGAGGAAGAGCTGCGAGAAGGTCGGCATCACGGCCCGGGCGCGGCTGCCGAGGAGCTCCGGCGTGACGGGCACGTCGCGCCACCCCAGGACCGTCAGCCCCTCCTCGGTCGCGAGCTCCTCGATCCGGGCCCGGGTCTTGGCGACCTCCTCCTCGTCGCCGGGGAGGAACGCGGTGCCCACGGCGTAGCGCCCCTTGCCGGGCAGCTCGAAGTCGACGACCTCGCGGAGGAACCGGTCCGGCACCTGGATCAGGATCCCGGCGCCGTCACCGGTCTCCGCCTCGGCGCCGACGGCGCCGCGGTGCTCGAGGTTGCGCAGCGCCTGGACCGCCTTCGCCACGATGTCGTGGCTCGGCACCCCGGTGAGGGTGGCGACGAAGGCGACGCCGCAGGCGTCGTGCTCGTGGGAAGGGTCGTAGAGCCCCTGGGGCGACGGGAGTGCGTGCCCGACCTGCTGCATGGCGAGCCCTTTCGTCGTAGGCATCCGGACGGGCGGTGACGGTCCCGGACGGGACACGGCACGAGAGCCGGCTGGTGCAGATGCCGTGGATGGCAGCGCGGGACGACGTTGGCCCAAGCAGAATTCGGATCGTACCTCAGCCCCGGGCGAGGGTCAGCCCGGCAGATGTCACCCGAGACCGGCCCCTCCGACGAGCGAGCCGACCAGGTAGGTCACCCCGGCGGCCCCGCCCCCGAGGAGGACCATCCGGAGCCCGCCGTACCACCACGGACGGATGGTGACCCTCGTCACGGCCGCACCGCAGCAGAAGAGCGCCAGGAGGGTGAGCAGCACCCCGGGCAGCAGCGCGCCCGCACCGAACAGGTACGGCAGCAGCGGCACGAGCGCCCCGAACGCGAAGGCCGCGAACGACGAGACCGCGGCCAGCATCGGCGAGGCCAGGTCGTCGGGGTCGACCCCCAGCTCCTCCTGGGCGTGCACGTGGACGGCGGTGTCCACGTCCCGGTGGATCTGCCGGGCGACCTGCAGGGCCAGGGCGGGTTCCACCCCCTTCTCGACGTACGTCGCGGCCAGCTCGGCGGTCTCGCCCTCGACGTTGGCGGTGATCTCCCGGCGCTCCTTGGCGATCTCCTTCAGCGCGGCCTCGGCCTGGGAGGCGACGGAGTTGTACTCCCCCACCGCCATCGAGAACGCCCCGGCGGACAGCCCAGCGAGCCCCGCCAGCAGGACCGCCGTCGAGTCGCTCGAGCCCGCCGTGCCGCCCGCGACACCGGCGACCAGCGCGACGTTGGAGACCAGCCCGTCCATCGCCCCGAACAGTGCCGGCCGGAGCCAGCCACCGGTCACGTCGGCGTGCTCGTGACCGATCTCGGGAGTGACGACAGGAGTGCTCACACCTCAACGGTAGAGCGGCTCCCGCCACATTTCACCGAAGGTGAGCCTCGCCTGCCTCGTCCTCCTCGGGCTCGACCGAGCCTTCCGTCAGCACGCTCTCCTCCCGCCCCGGGCGCCGCTTCGCGGACCACAGGAAGTACGCCGCCGCGAGCAGGAACAGCACGATCGAGGTCCACACGTTGAGCCGGAGCCCGAAGACGTCGTCGCCCTGGACGGGGTCGATGCGGAGGTACTCGATCCATCCGCGGCCGGCGCAGTAGCCGGCGACGTACAACGCGAAGACCCGGCCGTGGCCGAGCCGGAACCGGCGGTCGGCCCAGACGATGAGCACCGCGACCGCGAGGTTCCACAGGCACTCGTAGAGGAACGTGGGGTGGAACGTCGTGAACTGCTCGTAGCCGGAGGGCCGGTTCTCGACGTCGGGGATCTCCAGCGCCCACGCCACGTCGGTCGGCTTGCCGAACAGCTCCTGGTTGAACCAGTTGCCCCACCGGCCGATCGCCTGCGCGACGAGGATCCCGGGGGCGAGGGCGTCGGCCATCGGCAGGAACTTGATCCCGGCCCGGCGGCCACCGATCCAGGCACCGAGCGCGCCCAGGGCGATCGCGCCCCAGATGCCGAGCCCGCCCTGCCAGATGTACAGCGCGGTGATCGGCTCCTTGCCCTCGCCGAAGTAGTTCCCGTAGTCGGTGATCACGTGGTAGAGCCGGCCCCCGACGATGCCGAAGGGCACCGCCCAGATCGCCACGTCGCCGATCTGGCCGGGCTTGCCGCCCCGGGCGACCCAGCGTCGCTCGCCGATCCAGACCGCGGCGACGATGCCGGCGATGATGCACAGGGCGTACGCGCGGACCGGGAACGGGCCCAGGTGCCACACGCCCTCCGACGGGCTCGGGATGGTCAGCGCGACCTGCTGGAGCTGCTGGAGCTGCTGGAGCACCTCACCCCTCCTGACGCTCGGGGATGCCCTCGCCGAGGGCCGTGGCGACGTCCTCGGCGAGCTTGGCGGCGGAGGTGCCCTCGGTCCACAGCATCGGGACCGTGCCGTCGGGCTCGACCGCGAGGATCGGCGTGCCGTGGGTGACGTCGTATCCGCCGGTCTCGAGCCGCTCGCCCTTCTCGATCGGCACGTGCACGGCGGTGGCCACGTCGACGATCGTGTCGAGCGGGCCGGTGAGCCCCTCGAAGTCCGGGTCGAAGCGGTCGACGTACTCCCCCACGGTGGCGGCGTCGTCACGCGCGGGGTCGGTGGTGACGAACCAGACCTGCACCCGCTCGGCGTCGTCGTCGGCGAGCCGGGCCTTCGCCGAGGCGAGGTCGGCCATCACCGCCTGACAGATGTCCGGGCAGTTGGTGTAGCCGAAGAAGACCAGCGTGAGGTCGGCCTCGGCGAACCCGTCGTGGAGGGCGACGTCGTCGCCGGTGGAGGTGGTGAGCGTGGCGTCCGGGACGGAGTACGGCTGGTCGAGGACCGCGCCGTGCATCCCGTCGTCGTCGCTGACCTTCAGCCCGGTCACCACGCCCTGGTCGTCGTCGCCGCCGCCTGCGCACCCCGCCAGAAGCGCGGCAAGCGCGACGACGGGGGCAGCGCGCCGGAGCCCGTCCAGGCGGCGCGGCGTCGTGCGGTCAGCCACGCCGGACCCCCTCGGCGAGCTCCTCGGTCAGGGCACGGAGCTCCTTCGCGGCCAGCCCGGCGTCGCCGCCGGCGTCGAGGATGCGGCGCACGAACGCCGAGCCGACGATGACCCCGTCGGCGTAGCCGGCGACCTCGGCGGCCTGGTCGCCGTCGGAGACCCCGAGCCCGACGCCGACCGGCAGGTCGGTGGCCTGCTTCGTGCGGGCGACCAGCGGTCCGGCGAGCTCGCTGGTGGTCGTCCGGGCGCCGGTGACCCCCATGACCGCGGTGGCGTAGACGAACCCGCTGCAGTGTGTGGTGGTGTAACGGATCCGCTCGTCGGTCGAGGACGGCGCGACCAGGAAGATCCGGTCCAGGCCGTGCTGCTCGGACGCCTCGAGCCAGGGTCCTGCCTCGTCGGGGGTGAGGTCGGGGGTGATCAGCCCGGAGCCACCGGCGGAGGCGAGGTCGGCGGCGAACCTCTCGACGCCGTACTTCTCGACGGGGTTCCAGTAGGTCATCACGACGGTCGCCACTCCGGTCGCGGCGGTCGCCTCGACGACCCGCAGCACGTCGGCGGTCCGGACCCCGCGCTCGAGCGCCTGCTGGGCGGCGGCCTGGATGGTCGGGCCGTCCATGACGGGGTCGGAGTAGGGCAGCCCGACCTCGATGACGTCGCACCCCGACTCGGCGAGCACGCGGATGGCGTCGATCGAGCCGTCGACGGTCGGGAACCCGGCGGGGAGGTAGCCGACCAGGGCGGCCCTGCCTTCCGCCCGGGCGCGAGCGAAGGCGTCGGAGAGCGCGGTCACGAGTCCTCCTCCGGGGTGCCCGCAGGCTCCTCCGTCGCGGTGTCGGCGAGCTCCTCGCCGCGGTCGCGGCCCAGCCCGAACCACTCCATGGCGGTCCCCATGTCCTTGTCGCCCCGTCCCGAGAGGTTCACCAGCAGCGTGGCGCCCGGCATCTCGCGGGCCAGCCTGAGGGTGCCGGCCACCGCGTGCGCGGACTCGATCGCCGGGATGATCCCCTCCGTCCGGGCGAGCAGCGCGAAGGCCTCCATCGCCTCGGCGTCGGTGACGGGGAGGTACGACGCCCGCCCGGTGGCGGCGAGGTGCGCGTGCTCGGGGCCGACCCCGGGGTAGTCCAGGCCGGCGGAGATCGAGTGGGAGTCCTTGGTCTGGCCGTCCTCGTCCTGGAGCACGTAGGTGCGGGCGCCGTGCAGGACCCCGACCTCCCCTGCGGTGATCGTGGCGGCGTGCCGGCCGGTCTCGACCCCGTCGCCCGCGGCCTCGAAGCCGTAGATGCGGACGTCGGCGTCGTCGAGGAAGGCGGTGAACAGCCCGATGGCGTTGGAGCCCCCGCCGATGCACGCGGTCACCGCGTCGGGAAGGGCGCCGGTGAGCTCGAGGCACTGGGCCCGGGCCTCGTCGCCGATGCCGCGCACGAACGAGCGGACCAGGGCGGGGAAGGGGTGCGGCCCCGCGGCGGTGCCGAAGAGGTACGCGGTGTGGTCGACGGTGCTCACCCAGTCGCGCAGCGCCTCGTTGATGGCGTCCTTGAGGGTGCGCGAACCGCTCGTCACGGGCACCACCTCGGCGCCGAGCAGCCGCATCCGGGCGACGTTGAGCGCCTGCCGCTCGGTGTCCACCTCGCCCATGTAGACGGTGCAGTCGAGGTCGAGGTACGCCGCCGCGGTGGCCGAGGCGACGCCGTGCTGGCCGGCGCCCGTCTCGGCGATGACCCGGTGCTTGCCCATCCGCTTCGTGAGCAGCGCCTGACCGAGGACGTTGCGGACCTTGTGCGCCCCGGTGTGGAGCAGGTCCTCGCGCTTGAGCAGGATCCGCGCGCCGGCGACCTCGGAGAGCCGGGTCGCCTCGTAGAGCCGGCTCGGCGTCCCGGCGTACTCGCGGAGCATCCGGTCGAGCTCGGCGGTGAACGCCGGGTCGGCCATCGCGTCCTGCCAGGCCTCGGTGAGCTCGTCGAGGGCGGCCTGGAGCGCCTCGGGCATGAACCGGCCGCCGAACCGCCCGAAGTGGCCGGTCGCGTCGGGGCCGGCGCTGTCCACCGCCAGTGGTGCCCGTTCGGTCGCCTGGTCCGTCACCGCGTCGCTCCTGCCTCGATCATCGCCGCCACCGCGCCCTTCGGGTCGCCACCGGTCACGAGCGCCTCGCCCACCAGCACCACGTCGGCGCCCTGGGCCGCGAACGTCTCGACGTCGCCGGGGCCGGTGACCCCGGACTCGGCGACCTTCACCACGCCCTCCGGCACCAGCGGCGCGACGCGGGCGAAGGTGCCCGGGTCGACCTCGAGCGTCTTGAGGTTGCGGGCGTTGACCCCGACCAGCCGTGCACCGGCCGCGAGCGCGCGCTCGACCTCGGCCTCGTCGTGCACCTCGACCAGGGGCGTGAGCCCGACCTCGACGGCCTCGCGGTGCAGCTGCTCCAGCAACGGCTGGTCGAGCGCGGCGACGATCAGCAGGATCAGGTCGGCGCCGGCGGCCCGGGCCTCCCACAGCTGGTAGGAGGTGACCACGAAGTCCTTGCGCAGGACGGGGATCTCCACCGCCGTGCGGACCGCCCGGAGGTCGTCGAGGCTCCCACCGAACCGGCGCTGCTCGGTGAGCACGCTCACCGCGGCGGCACCGCCCGCCTCGTAGGCGGCGGCCAGCGCGGCCGGGTCGGGGATGTCGGCCAGGTCGCCCTTGCTGGGGCTGCGCCGCTTGACCTCGGCGATGACGCTGACGCCCGGCGAGCGGAAGGCCGGCATCGGGTCGAGCGTGGGCGGCGCGTGCTCGACGAGCACCTGCAGGTCCTCGAGGGCAGTCGAGGCCTCGCGTTCCGAGAGGTCCGCGCGCACCCCGTCGATGATGTCGTCGAGGACGCTCATGTGGTTCCGCTCCCTGCCTTCTCTACCCGTGCCGAGCCCCCGGCCCGGCTGTCCCGCGGTCTAGCCTCTCACGCACGCCGAGCCCGGTCGGGCGGCGGTTTACGGAGCGAGCCAGCTGCCGGCCGGGACGTTGCGGACCACCCAGAAGACGGCGATCAGCGCCACCGTGGTCGCCCCGAGCACCGGGGCCGTCCACGGGGGCAGCGGGCGGTGGCTCCCGCGCCAGCGGACGGCGACGGAGCGGACCCAGGCCCCAGCCAGGAACGGCAGCGAGGCGACGAAGAGCAGGTTGCTCGACGCGGCGGCGAGGACCTCGCCGTTGGTGAGGTCGTTGACCGCGCGGAGCCCGCCGCAGCCGGGGCAGTAGGTGCCGGTGACGGCGTACCAGGGGCAGAACCCCCAGCTGCCCGCCTGGTGGGGGTCGCGGAGGTGGAGCGCGACGCTCGCCACGACCAGCCCACCGGCGAGGAGCAACGGGGGCGAGAGCCGCCGGAGCCTCGACCCCGGGAGCGTGCTCCGGGGCGGGAGCGTGGGCGGCGCCGTGGCGGTCATGACCGGGACGGGTCGGTCAGCGCTCGACCGGTTCGCCGCCGAGCCCCATCTTCGACATGACGTAGCCGACGATCGCACCGATCGGGGCGAGGGCCACGCCGATCCAGAAGACCGGCATCGACTCGATCACCAGCCCCAGGCCGCCGACCACGAAGGCCAGGAAGACGATGCCGGTGCCTGTCCACGCCGCGGGGGTGCTGCCGTGGTGGGCGCTGCTCATGTCAGGGGCTCCTCGGTGTTCTGGGCGGGACCGGCCCCATCCTAAGCGCAGCCCTCCCGCTCAGGCGGTCGGGTCGCGCCCCTCGTCGAGGGCCTTCCAGAGCTCGGCGTCGGTGCGCGGCTCCGCCGGGGCCTCGCCGTCGCCCCCGGTCGGGGCGTCGTAGCGGGCGCTCATCTCCGGCCACGCCGGCGCCCGCCACCAGGCCACCACCGCCGCGGCCGTCGAGAGCAGGAACCCGACCGCGGCGACCACCGGCCACGCGGTCGTCGACGAGGTGGCGTCGGGCAGGTCGCCGAGCGCCTCGACCGCCGCTCCTCCGGCGTCGGAGACCCCGGCCAGGGCGGCGACCGCTCCGGCGACCCCGGCCGCCGCGGCGAGCACCGCCACCACCCGGCGCCCGCGGCGCCGCAGCACCAGGACGGTCCCCCACGACGCGAGGGCGACCAGCGCCACCGGCAGCACGAGCGGGGCCACGGCGGAGCCGTCGACGGTCGCCGTCCGGAGCCCGGTGTCCCGGGTGGTCGCCTCGCCCCAGGTGGAGGTGGCGCCCACGGTCGCCAGCGCCGCGCCGGCGAGCCCCACCGCGACGGTCGGCCCGAAGGAACGACGCCCCCGGCTCGCCTCCGGCCGGTTCACGGGCTCGTTCACGGGCTGGTTCCCGGGCTGAGCAGCCCCTCGTCGAAGCAGGTGCGCGCCCCGGTGTGGCAGGCCGGCCCCTCCTGGTCGACCGCGACCAGCAGCGTGTCGCCGTCGCAGTCGAGCCGCACCTCCTTGACCCACTGCCGGTGGCCGGAGGTCTCGCCCTTGACCCAGTACTCCTCGCGGGAGCGGCTCCAGAACGTCGTGCGTCCGGTGGTCAGGGTGCGGTGCAGCGCCTCGTCGTCCATCCAGCCCACCATCAGCACCTCGCCGGTGTCGTGCTGCTGGACGACGGCGGGTACCAGTCCGGCGGCGTCGCGCTTGAGCCGGGCGGCGATGGCGGGGTCGAGGGAGCTCACCCCCCGATCATCCCTCGCGGTCGACGCGCGGCTCGTGCTGGGCCACCCAGCTCGCGTGGAGCCGGCCGTAGACCCCGCCCTCGCCGACCAGCTCGGCGTGGGTGCCCTGCTGCACCACGCGGCCCTTGTCGACCACGACGACGAGGTCCGCGCGCTCGGCGGTGGTCATCCGGTGGGCGATCGTCACCGAGGTCCGCCCCTCGGTGAGCCGGTCGAGGGCGGCGTTGATCCGCATCTCCAGCGACGGGTCGACCGCGCTGGTCGCCTCGTCGAGGACCAGCACGTCGGGGTCGGCGAGGCGGGCCCGGACGAGCGCGACGAGCTGCCGCTCCCCCGCCGACAGCGACTCCCCGCGCTGGCCCACCCGGCTGTCGAGGCCGCGCGGCAGCCCCTCCAGCCAGTCACGGAGCCCGAGCTCGTCGACGGCGGCGAGCAGCTCCGCGTCGTCGGCGCCGGTGCGGCCGTAGCGGAGGTTGGCGCGCAAGGTGGAGTCGAAGAGGAACCCCTCCTGGGGCACCAGCACGACCCGCTCGCGCAGCTGGTCGAAGGGCACCTCGCGCAGCTCGACGCCGCCGAGCCGGACCGCCCCCTCCACCGGGTCCATCAGCCGGGTCAGGAGCTTGGCCAGCGTCGTCTTCCCCGAGCCGGTCTCCCCCACGACGGCGACCCGGGTCATCGGCGGCAGCGTCAGCTCGACCTCGTGGAGCACCGGCGGCCCGCCGGGGTAGGCGAAGGTCACCCGGTCGAAGGTGATCTCGAGCGGCCCCTCGGGCAGCCGGGTGCCCGAGGCGCCCGGGTCGACCACGTCGGCCGGGGTGTCGAGGATCCCGATCACCCGCCGCCACCCGGCGAAGGCGTTCTGGGCGTCGGTGAGCACCTGGGTGCCCATCTGCACCGGCCCGACGAACAGGGTCACGAGGAAGGCGAAGGCGAGGATCGTGCCCGGCGTCATCCCGTCGCCGAGCAGCAGCACGCCGAGGACGATGACGCCGGCGTTGGCGAGCCCGGCCGAGACACCGCCGAGCGAGAACGAGAACGCGGTCAGGGCCTGGGCGCGGCTGCTCGCGTCGAGGTGCCGGTCGACGGCCTCGTCGATGCGCTCCTGGGTGCGCGCCTCCACGGCGTAGCTGCGGACCACTGCCGCCCCCACCACCGGCTCCGAGACCGCCGACAGCAGCGCGCCGACCTGGCGGCGCACCGTGGCGTAGGCCTGCGAGAGCCGGCGCTGGAAGTAGCGCAGCGACAGGAAGAGCGGCAGGAAGCAGAGCCAGACGAGGATCGTCAGCTCCCAGCTGTAGACCAGCATCACCACGGTGGCGACGAGGATCTGGCCGACGCTGACGATGGCGATCACACCGCCGAAGACCAGGAACTGCGAGACCTGGTCGACGTCGCTCGTCACCCGGGAGACCAGCGAGCCGCGCCGCTCGGTGTTCTGGGTCAGGATCGGCAGGTCGTGCACGTGGCGGAACGCCTTGGTGCGCAGGGTGGCCAGCCCGTGCTCGGCGGCCCGGAAGAGCCGTGCGGTCATCAGGGCCGACGAGATCCCGGTGAGCACCACGCCGGCCGCGGTCACCGCCACCATCGCGGTGACGAAGCCCGCGTCGGGCCCGCCGGGCGCGTCGATGCCCCGGTCGACGGCCTGCTGCACGGCGATCGGCACGAGCACCCGGCCGAGCGTCGCGACGACGGCGAAGACGATCGTGAGCCCGAGCCCCTTCGCGAGCTCGGGCGAGAGCTCGACGCCGCGGCGGAGGGTCGCCATCGCGGTGGCCGCCTCGCCGCTGAGCATGTCGGTGCCGGAGCCCTGGGTCCCGGGCCGGCTGGCGGTGGGCGTGCTCACCCCAGCACCTCCTCGTCGACCTGCTGGTCCTCGTAGGCGTTGACCAGCTCGGCGTACGCCGGGTTGCGGGTGAGGAGCTCGTGGTGCGGGCCCTGGTCCACGATGCGGCCGCCGGCCAGGAAGACGACCTCGTCGGCGAGGCCGATCGTCGCCTTGCGGTAGGCCACGACGACCACCGTGGAGTCGCGCGCCCCCGACCGGAGCGCGGCCAGGATGCGGGCCTCGACCTCGGGGTCGACCGCGGAGGTGGCGTCGTCCATCACCAGGAGCCGGGGACGGCGCACCAGCGCACGAGCGAGCGAGAGCCGCTGGCGCTGGCCGCCCGAGAGCGTCGCGCCGCGCTCTCCCAGCCGGGTGTCGAGCCCGTCGGGCAGGGCGGCGACGAAGCCGTCGCCCTGGGCGGTCCGCAACGCCTCCCAGACCTCGTCGTCGCCGACGTCGGCGCCGAGCGTGATGTTGCCGCGCACGGTGTCGTCGAAGAGGAAGGCCTGCTGCGGGACCAGCGCGGCCTGGGTGGCCAGCGTGCCGGGCGCGAGGTCGCGGAGGTCGCGGCCGTCGAGCGCGATGGTGCCGCGGTCCGGGTCGACGAGCCGGAACAGCAGCGTCGCCAACGTGCTCTTGCCCGCCGCTGTCGCCCCGACGAGCGCGACCGTGCGGCCGGGCTCCACGGTGAACGTCACGTCGTCGAGCACCGCCGCGCCCGGCTCGCCGTGCTCGTCGACCGCGTCGGGGTAGCGGAACCCCACGTGGCGGACCTCGAGCCGCGCCCCGCCGGAGCCGGCCGGCGCGGGCTCGGGGCCGTACTGCATCTCGCCGTGCTCGTCGAGCACCGAGCGCACCCGTCGGAACCCGACCACGCTGCGGGGGAACTCGCCGAGCAACCACCCCAGCGAGCGGATCGGGAAGGCCACCACCATGAGGAGGTAGGCGACGTTCACGACGTCGCCCGCCGCCGTCGAGCCGCTCTCCACGCGAGCGACGCCGACCGCGAGCACCACCAGCACGCCAAGGCTCGGCAGCGCCTCCAGGACCGGGTCGAACACCGCACGGACGAAGCCGGCCCGCACCGTCGTGTCGCGCAGCGTGGAGGCCTTGTCGGCGAAGCGCTCGGTCTCCTCGGTCTCGCGCCCCAGGGACTTCACGACGAGCGCGCCGTCGAACGACTCGTGGGCGATCTCGCTCAGCTCGGCGCGCAGCGCCTGGACCCGGGTCATCAGCGGTGACTGGAACCGCTGGAACACCAGGTTGCTCAGGATGACGAGCGGGAAGACCATCAGCCCGACGACCGCGAGGACGAGGTCGCTCAGCAGCATCTGGACGACGGCGATCACCATCATCGCGACCGTGCCGACCGCCATCGGCAGCGGCGCGATCGGCGCCCAGGCCGCCTCGACGTCGGAGTTGGCGTTGGAGAGCAGCTCGCCCGTGGGGTGGCGCTGGTGCCAGGCGAGCGGGAGGCGGAGGTACTGCCGGGTGACGGCGCGGCGGTCGTGGGCCTGCATGCGGTACTGCATGACGCCGGCACCCCAGCGGCGGGCCACGATGCTGGCCCCGCGCACGACGGCGACACCGACGAACATCGCAGCGGCGGTGATGAGCGCGCCGGTGGGCGTGACCCCCTCGTCCTGCGCCGGGACGATGACGTGGTCGGTCGCCCAGCCGAGCACCCAGGCGTCGGCCACGGTCAGGGCCCCGAAGACCACGGCGCCGATCGTGGAGAGGGTGAAGACCCACGGCTCCCGCTTGATCGCGACCCAGAGGACGGCGAACCCCTCGCGCAACGTGCTGTGCGTCGTGCGGCTGTGCATCGGCGGCGCGGGCCGCTCGGCACCGGCTGCGGTCACGCAGGTCCCTCCGTCTCTCCGGGCCGGCGACGACCGGCCCCGAACAGCGTACGGGGGGCCACCGACAGCCCCGCGCTCCCTAGGATCGACCGGTGACCACGATCGCGGCGTACGAACGCACCCACCTCGCGGCCCTGGCCCAGCAGCTGGGTCCCGACGCCCCGACGCTCTGCGAGGGGTGGTCGGTACGCGACCTCGTCGTGCACCTGGTCGTCCGGGAGCGCAGCCCCGCCGCGGCCGGCATCCTGGTGCGCCCGCTGGCCGGGGCGCTCGACCGGGTGAGCCGGCGCGAGGCGGCGAAGGACTTCGACGACCTCGTCACCAAGCTCCGCCACGGTCCGCCGCCCTGGTCTCCCTTCGGGCTCCCCGCGCTCGGGGACCTCCTCAACACCGTCGAGCTCTTCGTCCACCACGAGGACGTGCGCCGCGCCCAGCCCACGTGGCAGCCACGCGCCCTGCCGCCGAAGGTCGAGGACGCGCTGTGGCGCGCGCTGCGGGCGGCCGGGCGCGGGCTCACGGTGCGCACGCCGGTGGGGCTCGTCGCCGAGCGCAGCGACACGCGGGAGCGCACCCGGCTGCGGTCCCGGCCCCGAGGCACCGACCGCGACGTGCTGCTCAAGGGACGGCCCTCGGAGCTCGTGCTCTACGTCTACGGCCGCAAGGAGCACGCGGAGGTGGTGCTCGAGGGTGACGCCGAAGACGTCGCCTCCGTCGCGGGCACCCCGATGGGGATCTGACGCGCCACCACCACCGACGCCTCCTCGGTGGTGTCGCCGGACGCCTCGAACCCGTGGCCCCGGAAGAGCTCGACGGCGGCCGGCGCCTGGCGCGGGCTGGTCTCCACCAGCACCACGCCGCCCGGGGCGAGCCACCGCGGCGCAGCGGCCGCGATCCTGCGGACGACGTCCAGCCCGTCGGTCCCGCCGTCGAGGGCGCGACGCGGCTCGTGGTCCCGGGCCTCCCGTGGCAGGAGCGCGACCTCGTCGCTCGGGACGTACGGCGGGCTCGCGAGCAGCACGTCGACCCGACCGGCCAGCGTGGCCGGCAGGGGGGCGTCCAGGTCGCCGAGGTGGGTCGTGCCACCGACCGGCCCGAGGTTCCCGGTGGCGCAGCGCACGGCGCGTTGGTCCACGTCCGCGGCGTGCAGCTCGACGGGCACCCGTGTCGCGACCGCGAGGCCGACCGCCCCCGTCCCGCAGCACAGCTCCACGACCACCGACCCCGGCCGCACGTGGGCGAGGGCGACCTCTACCAGGTGCTCGCTGCGGCGCCTCGGGACGAACACCCCGGGGGCGACCGCGACGTCGAGACCGTGGAACCGGGCCCGGCCCAGGACCACCTCGAGCGGGGCCCCCTCGACCCGGCGCGCGACGAGGGCGGCCAGGTGCTCGGCGTCGGACGCGGCGGTCGCGAGCAGCGCGGCCTCCTCCTCGGCGAGGACGCAACCGGCCGCGCGCAGTGCGGCGACGACCTCGGGCGGGGGCGGCTCTGTCAGCGGACCGGGTGTCCTGACTCGGCGAGGGTCTTCTTCACCTCGCCGATCCGGAGGGTGCCGAAGTGGAAGACCGTGGCTGCGAGCACCGCGTCGGCGCCCGCGTCGACCGCCGGCGGGAAGTGCTCGAGCGCGCCGGCGCCGCCGCTGGCGACCACCGGCACGGTGACCGCCTCGCGGACCAGCCGGAGCAGCTCGAGGTCGAAGCCGTCCTGAGTGCCGTCGGCGTCCATCGCGTTGAGCAGGATCTCCCCCGCTCCCAGCTCGGCGCCTCGGGCCGCCCACTCGACCGCGTCGAGCCCGGCGCTGCGGCGACCGCCGTGGGTGGTCACCTCGAAGCCGCTCGGCGTGCCGGGGGCCCGGCGGGCGTCGACCGACAGCACCAGCACCTGGCTGCCGAACCGGTCGGCGATCTCCGCGACGAGCTCGGGGCGCCGGATCGCCGCGGTGTTGACCGCGACCTTGTCCGCGCCGGCCCGGAGCAGGGTGTCGACGTGCTCGACCGAGCCGACGCCGCCGCCCACCGTCAGCGGGATGAACACCTGCTCGGCGGTCCGCGACACGATGTCGAGGGTGGTGGCCCGCCCCTCGTGGGAGGCGGAGATGTCGAGGAAGGTCAGCTCGTCGGCCCCCTCCGCGTCGTACACCTTGGCGAGCTCGACGGGGTCGCCGGCGTCGCGGAGCTCCTGGAAGTTGATCCCCTTGACGACCCGTCCCGCGTCGACGTCTAGGCAGGGGATCACCCGGACGGCAAGGCTCATGCGGCGCCCCGGGTGAGCGCGAGGGCCTCCTCGAGGGTGAACCGGCCCTCGTAGAGCGCGGTCCCGACGATCGCGCCCTCCACGCCGTCGTCGAGCAGCCCCTGCAGCGCCTCGAGGTCGGCGAGCTCGGTGATCCCGCCCGACGCGACGACCGGCCGGTCGGTCGCGGCGCAGACGTCGCGCAGCAGCTCCAGGTTCGGCCCCTGCAGCATCCCGTCCTTGTTCACGTCGGTGACGACGTAGCGGGCGCACCCCTCCGAGTCGAGCCGGGCCAGCACCTCGAAGAGGTCGCCGCCCTCGCGGGTCCACCCCCGGGCCGCCAGCGTGCGGCCACGGACGTCGAGCCCGACGGCGACGCGGTCGCCGTGCTTCGCGATCGCCGCGGCGCACCACTCCGGCTTCTCCAGGGCCGCGGTGCCGATGTTGACCCGGCGGCAGCCGGTGGCCAGGGCAGCCTCCAGCGACTCGTCGTCGCGGATGCCGCCGCTCATCTCCACCTTGACGTCGACCCGGCCGACGATCTCGGCGAGCAGCTCCCGGTTGGACCCACGCCCGAAGGCGGCGTCGAGGTCGACCAGGTGGATCCACTCCGCGCCCCGTCGCTGCCAGTTCAGGGCAGCCTCGACGGGGTCCCCGAAGGTCTTCTCGGAGCCGGCAACTCCCTGGACGAGCTGGACGGCACGGCCGCCCTGGACGTCGACGGCGGGCAGGAGCTCGAGGTAGGCGGAGCGGGTGGAGGACATGGGGGAACTCTAGGCGGCGCAAGGGCTCCGCTCCGCCGCCACCCGAGTGGCGGGACGGCGCCGGAGAGCGCCACGACGGCTGCTCCGCCGCCGACGGCGACCAAGGCGGTGCGGGCGCCGACGAGGTCCGCCAGCGGCCCGGCCAGGAAGGACCCGACCGCCACCGCACCCACGTTCACCTGGTCGTAGAGCCCCATGACCCGGCCGAGCAGCCCGGCGTCGGCGCCCTCCTGCAGCGCGGTCACGGCGGCCACTTCTGCGACCAGCGTCGTCGCGCCCGCGAGCAGCACGAGCGCCGCGCCTGCGAGCCCTGGCCCGGCCACCCCGAGTGCCGCCACCGACGCGGCGAAGACGGCGAGCGTCACCGGCAGGAGCGCCGGTCCCGCGTGCTGGGCCAGCCGGTTGACCACCACGACGGCCGCGACCGCACCCACAGCGAGCGCGGCGTTCAGCCGGCCGAGCCCGCCGGCCCGGTCCTCGGTGAGCACCACCACCGCGACCACGAGGTAGCCGTAGAGCAGGTTGTCGAGGACCGCCCACCCCATCGGCCTGCGGATGGCGGGCGTGGCGACCACCGTCCGGGCGGCCCCGGCGAGCTCCGTCCAGGCGCCGGCCCGCGGCCGGCGCACGGGGCCGAGCCCTGCCGCGGCGGCGCACCCCGCGGCAGCGGCCAGGAGGACCGCCGCGAGCAGCACGGCGCCCGACGAGGGGACGCCGAGCGCCACCAGCGATCCGAAGACCCCGGGCCCGGCGATCCAGCAGCCGTTCTCGACCGAAGTCGCCAGGGCGTTGGCGGCCGGGAGGTGCTCGCGGCCGACGCACTGCGGGGTCGCCGCGGCGAGCGCCGGGTACGACGGGGTGGCGACGACCGCACCCGCGGCCGCGACCGCGACGACGACCGGGACGGGCCACCCGTGCCAGCACCCGAGCGCCGCCAGGCCCGTCAGGACGGCACGTGTCCCGGACGTGGCCGCCATCAGCGCGCTCCGCGACGTCCGGTCCACCAGCACCCCGGACAGCGACGAGAACACCGCGTAGGGCAGGAACGACAGCGCCACGACCGCCGACAGCCAGAACCCCGACCCGGTGCGCTCGAGGACGGCTACCCCGACGGCGAGCACGAGGACGAGCTGGGCGGTGGTGGCGAGGCCGTGCGCGAGGAGGAGCAGGGCGAAGGGGCGGGACCGGAGGGCTCCGAGGTAGCCGGGCCGGGCACCGCCCCCGCCGGTCACCGGAACTGCTCCCGCAGCGGCCGGAACCCGTTGAACCCGACGGAGGAGCAGGTGGTCGTGTAGGCGCCCGCTGCCCGGAACCGAAGCCGGTCGCCGGGGCGGAGCGAGACCGGGAGGGCCGGCCGGTGGCGGCGGTACAGCACGTCGAGGCTGTCGCAGGTCGGCCCGGCGACGACGACGGGTGCGACCGCGCCGGTGAGGGACGCCCGGCCCCGGTGGGCGGTGATGCGGTAGCGGATCGCCTCGCCCATCGTCTCGGCCAGCCCGGAGAACAGCCCGGCGTCGACGTACACCCAGCGGACGCCGGCGCGCTCGGTCACCAGCACCACCTCGGTCTCGAGGAACCCGGCGTCGGCGACGAGGAACCGGCCGGGCTCGGCCATCAGCGCCGGCAGGTCGTCGCCGAGGTGACGGCGCAGCGAGGCGCGGATCCCCTCGCCGAAGCGCTGCGCGACGGGGACGGGGTCCACGGTGCCGAGCGCCGGGAAGCCGCCACCGAGATCGACGACGTCGAGGTCGGCACCCATCGCCCGCAGCGCGTTGCGGAGCCGGCCGGCCGCGGCGAGCGGCTCGTCCCAGGCGTGCGGGTCGTGCTGCTGGCTCCCGACGTGGAAGCAGACGCCGACCGGGTGGCCGTGGGCGACCGCCCGGGCCAGCAGCCGTGCGGCCTGCACCTCGGGGCAGCCGAACTTGTGGCCGAGCGCCCAGTCGGCCCCGGCGCCGCTGGTGGCCAGCCGCACCAGGAGCGTCGCCCCCGGGGCCAGGGCGACGAGCTTGTCGAGCTCGGCGTCGCTGTCGAGCGCGAACTGCTGCACCCCGCGCGCATGGGCGTGCGCGATGTCGGCGGCCTTCTTCACGGTGTTGCCGTAGGAGAGCCGCTCCGGGCGGGGGTCGACCTCGAGCACCGCGTCGATCTCGCCCGGGCTCGCCACGTCCCAGGACGCGCCGTGCCGGGCGAGCACCTCGAGCACCGGGCGCGCCGGGTTGGCCTTCACCGCATAGTGCAGCGCGACGCCGGGAAGAGCCCGGCGCAGGGTGCGGTACGCCGAGCCCACCGCCGTCAGGTCGACGCTGACGAAAGGGGTCGCCCCGGAGCCGGTCAGGGCTGGCGGCGTCGACGGGTCGGAGGTCGTCGCGGTGGTCGTCGTCACGTGCGGGAGGAGTGCCGCCCCGAAGGGGTGATACGGCCACCGGCCCGACCGCACCCGGTGGACCAAACCGGCCGGGTCCCGGCCTCAGCGACGGGAGAACAGCAGCAGCCGCAGCACCGGGAACGCCAGCACGGTGAGCACCGCCGCGCCCAGCCGGGCCTCCCAGTCGGGGCGGACGAACCAGAGCAGGGCGTTCGCGACGACCAGCCCCGCGACCAGCCACCAGGTCTGCCGCCGGCGGCGCGCCGCCAGGCTCCCGGTCGGGCGCCCGACCGGTGTCACCCGGACCCGCCCCGAGGTGCGCGCCTTGAGCGCCCGGACGCGCGCCTCACGTCGCTCCCGGCGCTCCTGCTCGGCCGCCCGCGCAGCCGCCCGCAACGCCGCCTCGTGCTCGCGGGCGGCACGGCGGCGGGCCCGCTCCTTGCTCATCGCGACCTCACGTCACGACAGGGACTGCACCCAATTGCGCAGCAGCGCGGCACCGGCGTCGCCGGACTTCTCCGGGTGGAACTGGGTGGCCGCCAGCGGACCGTTCTCGACCGCCGCGACGAACCGGTCGCCGGAGTACTCCGCCCAGGTCACCGTCGGCGGCCGGGTGCGCCCCTTCGTCTCCAGCACCCACTCGCGTACGCCGTAGGAGTGGACGAAGTAGAACCGCTCGTCCTCGATGCCGGCGAACAGCCGCGACCCCTCGGGCACCTCGACGGTGTTCCACCCCATGTGCGGGACCACCGGGGCCTGGAGCCGCTCGACCGTGCCCGGCCACTCCCCCAGCCCCTCGCTGTGCACGCCGTGCTCGACGCCGTGCTCGAACATCACCTGGAGCCCCACGCAGATGCCGAGGACGGGCCGTCCACCGGCGAGGCGGCGGCCGATGACCTCGTGGCCGCGGACCGCCCGGATCCCCTCGACGCACGCGGCGAAGGCGCCGACGCCGGGGACGACGAGCCCGTCGGCCCCCATCGCCCGGGTGCGGTCGGCGGTCAGCTCGACCCGCGCCCCGGCACGCTCGAGCGCGCGCACGGCGGAGCGGACGTTGCCGAAGCCGTAGTCCAGGACGACGACGTCCCGCCCGGCTCCGGTCACAGGGTGCCCTTGGTGCTCGGCACGCCGGTCTCGCGCGGGTCGAAGGCGATCGCGTCGCGCAGCGCGCGGGCGACGGCCTTGAACTGGGTCTCGACGATGTGGTGCGGATCGCGCCCGGACAGCACCCGGACGTGCAGGGCGATCTGCGCGTGGTGGGCGATCGTCTCGAAGACGTGGCGCGTCAGCGACCCGACGTAGCCGACCCCGGAGCCGCCGATCGTGACGAACTGCTGCCCCTCCGGCTCGCCGACGTGCACGCAGTACGGGCGGCCCGAGACGTCGACGACCGCCTGCACGAGCGCCTCGTCGAGCGGCACCGTCGCGTCACCGAACCGGCGGATCCCCTTCTTGTCGCCGAGCGCCTCCAGCAGGGCGTCGCCGAGCACGATCGCAGTGTCCTCGACCGTGTGGTGGGCGTCGATGTGCACGTCGCCGTCGGTCTGGACGGTGAGGTCGACCAGCGAGTGGCGGGACAGCGAGGTCAGCATGTGGTCGTAGAACCCCACGCCGGTGTTGATGTCGGCGCGTCCGGTGCCGTCGAGGTCGAGCTCGACGAGGACCTTGGACTCCTTCGTCACGCGCTCGATCCGGGCAGTGCGCGTCGTCGTGCGGCTCATCTGATGACCTCCAGCAGGGCGGCCCGGAAGGCCGCCATCTCGTCGGGGGTGCCCACGGACACGCGCAGCCACCCGTCGGGACCAGTCTCCCGGATCAGCACGCCGCGCTCCAACAGCCCCTGCCACACGCCGTGGCGGTCCGCGAACGTCCCGAAGAGCACGAAGTTGGCGTCGCTGTCGGCGACGGTGAGCCCCTGCTCGCGGAGCCAGTCGACCAGCCGGTCGCGCTCGGCCCGCAGGGCGTCGACCTTGCCGAGCAGCTCGTCGGCGTGGCGGAGTGCGGCGACCGCGACCGCCTGGGTGACCGCCGACAGGTGGTACGGCAGCCGGACCACGCGGAGCGCGTCGCAGAGCTCGGCGCTCGCGGCGAGGTAGCCGAGCCGGCCGCCGGCCAGCGCGAACGCCTTGCTCATCGTGCGGGTGACCACGAGGTTCGGCGTGGTGGGCAGCAGCTCCAGCGCGCTGGGGGTGCCCGCGCGGCGGAACTCGGCGTAGGCCTCGTCGATGACGACCACGCCGGGCACGTCGGCCGCCGCCTGGCACAGCGCGTGGGCGGTCGAGAGCGGCAGGGCGGTGCCGGTCGGGTTGTTCGGCGAGGGCAGCAGCACCACCGAGGGCCGGACCTCGCGGACGCGCGCGACCGCCGCGTCGACGTCGATCTCGAAGTCCTCGGCGCGGTGGCCGGTCACCCAGGCGGTGTTCGTGTCGCGTGCGTACTCCGGGTACATGGAGTACGTCGGCGCGAACGACAGCGCGGTCCGACCGGGCCCCCCGAACGCCTGCAGGAGGTGGAGCATCACCTCGTTGGAGCCGTTGGCCGCCCACACCTGCTCGGGTGTGAGGTCACGGGCACCGTCCCCGGACAGGTAGGCGGCGAGCTCCTTGCGCAGCTCGGTGAACTCCCGGTCGGGGTAGCGGTTCAGCGTGCGGGTGACGTCGGCCACCGCGGCCGCCACGTCGGCGACGACCGCCTCGGACGGGCCGTAGGGGTTCTCGTTGACGTTGAGGGCGACGGGCACGTCGAGCTGCGGCGCGCCGTACGGCTCGATGCCCCGCAGCTCCTCGCGGAGGGGCAGCTCCATCAGCCCTCCTGCACGCGCACGCGGACCGCGGCGCCGTGGCCCGGGAGGTCCTCGGCGTCGGCGAGCGTCATCACGTGGCCGGCGACGTCCCGCAGCGCCTCGGCGGTGTACTCCACGACGTGCACCGCCTTGAGGAACGAGCGCACCGACAGCCCCGAGGAGTGGCAGGCGCACCCCGCGGTCGGGAGGACGTGGTTCGAGCCGGCGCAGTAGTCGCCCAGCGACACCGGCGCGTGCGGGCCGACGAAGATCGCGCCCGCGTTGCGGACCCGGGCCGCCCAGGCCGCCGCGTCGCGGGTGTGGATCTCGAGGTGCTCCGCGGCGTAGGCGTCGACCACGGCGAGCCCCTGCTCGAGGTCGCCGACCAGCACGATGCCGGACTGCTGGCCGCCGAGGGCGGTGCGGATCCGGTCGACGTGCTTGGTGGCGGCCACCTGCTTGTCGAGCTCGGCGACGACGTCGTCGGCAAGCGCCTCCTCGGTGGTGACCAGGACCGAGGCGGCGAGCGGGTCGTGCTCGGCCTGGCTGATCAGGTCGGCGGCGACGTACGCCGGGTCGGCGGTGTCGTCGGCGAGGATCGCGATCTCCGTCGGCCCCGCCTCGGAGTCGATCCCGACGACGCCCTTGACCAGCCGCTTCGCGGTGACCGTGTAGATGTTGCCCGGCCCCGTGACCAGGTCGACCGGCCGGCACGGGCCGGCGCCGTAGGCGAACATCGCGACCGCCTGCGCCCCGCCGACCGCGTAGACCTCGTCGACGCCGAGCAGCGCGCACGCCGCCAGCACCGTCGGGTGCGGGAGCCCGCGGAACCTCGGGTCGTCGGAGTCCTTCTGCGGCGACGAGGTGAGCGCGATCGACTCCACGCCGGCCACCTGGGCGGGGACGACGTTCATCACGACGCTGGAGACCAGCGGCGCGAGGCCACCCGGGACGTAGAGCCCGACCCGGCGGATCGGCACCATCCGCTGCGTCACGCGGCCCCCGGGCACCACCTCGGTGGTCACGTCCGTCTCGAGCTCGGCCTCGCAGGTCGTCCGGAGCCGGCGGATCGACTCCTCGAGCGCCGCGCGGACCGCCGGGTCGAGGGTCTCCAGCGCGGCGTCGAGCGCCTCGCGCGGGACCGCGATGCCGTCCTGCTGCACACCGTCGAACCGGGCGGAGTACTCCAGCACCGCCTCGACGCCGCGGTGCCGCACGTCCTCGACGATCGGGCGCACCACGTCGGAGGTGGCGGCGACGTCGGTCTCGGCGCGCGGGACGACGGAGCGGTAGTCGACGTCACCGCCCGTCGGGGAGCGCAGGTCGATGCGGCGGATCATGCGGCCAAGTCTAGGTGCGCACCACCGACCCCACGGCCGCACTGCCACAGCGCGGACCGCCACAGCGCGACCGCCGCGGGGCGGGGGGCGCGGGTAGGTTGAGCGCGATGCCCGAGCTGCTGCCGCTCTTCCCGCTGAACGTCGTCGCGTTCCCGGGGATGAGCGTGCCCCTGCACGTCTTCGAGGAGCGCTACCGGGCGATGGTCCGCGACCTGCTCGCCCTCCCCGACCCGGCCACCCGGCTGTTCGGGATCATCGCGATCCGCGAGGGGTACGAGGTCGGCAGCCACGAGGCGAAGTCGATGTACCGGACCGGCTGCGTGGTGCAGCTGAGCAGCGTCGAGGAGTACGACGACGGCCGCTACGACATCACCGCGGTCGGCCGGCACCGCATGCGGGTCGTCGGGACGGACTCCAGCGCGCCGTACCTCCGGGGTGAGGTGGAGCACCTCCTGGACGACGGCACCCCGTCGGTCGACACCGCCCGGGCCGCCGCGCGCGCCCTGGCGGCCTTCGGCGACTACCGCGCCCTCGTCAGCGCCCTGCGCGGCGACGACGTGATGAGCGGTGCACTCCCCCGCGACCCCGACGTGCTCTCCTACGCGCTGGCCGCGACCGCGGCGCTGACCCTGCGCGAGCGGCAGCAGCTGCTCGAGGCGCCCACCACGGCCGAACGGCTCGGCCTCCTGCGGCGGATGATGCTGCAGGAGGTCCGAGCCATGCGGGCGGTCCCGTCCCTCCCGGCCACCGAGGTGGCACGGACGGGGTGGAACCCGAACTGACCCGGGGTGCCGGTCAGTCGGTGCTCAGCCGGAGCACGCCCCGGACGACGTCGCCGTCGAGCTCGCCGGTCGCGCCGAGGCTGTCGAGCGGCTCGAAGTTCGCCTTGAGCTCCTCGTCGCCGTCGGACTCGAGCGCCGGCTCGAGCCAGTCGCCCGCGTCGAAGTCGACGAAGAAGCCGCCGGCGCTGTCGCCGAGGTCGGGCAGGGCCGACTTGAAGCCGTCCTGGCCGCCGAGGTCACCGTCGCCGACGAGCTCGGCGACGTAGTCGGCGTCGAACCCGACCGCGACGGCGCTGTCGCTGCTCTCGACCTGGAGGACGCCGTCGGCACCCGCGGCGGTCACGAGCTCCTCGAGGACGGGGAGGATCGTGTCGGGGTCGCCGTCGATCCGGATCCCGGCCGGCACGTCGATGCCGCTGCTGGAGGAGAAGATCGACTCGAGGTCCACCGAGGAGTCGAGGGCCACCGAGACGCCGTCACCGAGCAGCTCCTGCAGCTTCTCCGGCGTCAGGCCGGTCTCGGCCTCGACCTGGTCGACGAGCTCGTCCACCGCGTCCTGGCCCATCGACTCGGCCATGCTGGCGAGCATGTCCTCGACGACGCTGTCACCCACGCCGAGCCCGAGGGCGACGGCGGTGGTGGCCGGCAGCTCGCTGAGGCCACTGTCCGAGGCCTCGGAGGGATCGAGCTCGCCGACCGCGCTCATGGCAGCCTCGACCTCGAGGGCCCCGTCGTCGAACCGCGCGACGACGGCCGCACCCTCGAACTCCTCGAACGCCTCACGGAGCTGGTCGACGTCGGGCTCCATGAAGTCCGGACCCGGGTCGAGGTCGAGGTCGGTGTCGTCCTCCATCTCGAGCTCGCCGAGCTGCTCCTCGAGCTCCTCCGGCGTCATCGTGGCGAGGTCGGAGGGGTCGTCGAGCTCGCCGGTGGCCGGGGCGACGCGACCGGCGACGGTGCCGGCGGTGGCGTCCTCGCCGAAGTCGCCGAACTCCTCGAGGAGGAGCTTCGGCCCCTCGGCGGCGAGGTAGCCGGTGACGATGCCGCCGCCGCCCGCCTCGTCGACCCACGTGGTGTAGCCGTCGTCGTCGGCGAGCGAGCTCTCCGCGGACGCCTTCGCGACACCCTCGGCGGTCTCGTCGTCCTCGGCGAGGACCATGTAGTCCTCGACGAACGCCATCCCGGGGAGCTCCGGGTCCTCCTCGCCGCAGGCGGCGATCTCCTCGACCGCGTCGGTGGCCTTCGTCTCGTCGGTGACCTGGACGACGACGAACGGCACCGGCTCGTCACCACCCGGGCGTACGCCGGCCCCGAGCCGCTGGCCCAGCCACGGCTCGAAGTCGTCGTTCCAGGTGAGGTCGTCACAGGGCGCGTCGGTCAGGAACGCCTCGACCAGCGAGCGGCGGAGGTTCTCCTCGCCTCCCAGCCGGTCGGCGAGGGCGGGGAACTTCTTCAACGTCTTGTAGGCCTCGACCTTCTGGCCCGCCCCCGGGTCGAGGTCGACCGCGAGGAACGCCAGCGTGTCGGCGGGGGCGGCGACCGCCGCGCCCGGCCCACCGCCGAGGAGGGTGCTCACCCCCCAGGCGCCGGCGCCGGCGACGGCGAGGACACCGACGGTCGCACCGGCGACGAGCCCCCACCGACGTCCGGAGCGGCTCGGCTCCGACGGCTCACCGTCGAGGTACTCGGGCTGCGGCGTCTCGCTGGACATGGTTCCCCTTCGCTCTCCACGGGTCCGCGTCGACCCACGCGCGCGGCCCCCGCCGTCCGCGGACGGCTTTCTCGAATTCCACCACGGCCCTTCAGGGCCGAGAGGGAGGAGTCTCCTCGGCGGTCCCTGATACATCGGCCGGGTCGTGGAATTCCTGAGGGAGGGCGCCGCCCGGACCGTCGGAGCGGACGGCCTCCTCGATCGACCGTTCGGACAACGGGCTGATCAGGAAGACGAGGGCGCCAAGGACCGCGAACAGCGGCCACACCCACTGCACGACGTCCGTGGTGAGCACGAAGGCCGCCTCGGCGGTGGCGCCCTCGGCGGCGTCGGCGAGCACCCGGGACGGGTCGTCGGGGCCCAGGGCGAGCCCGAGCTCGGCGGAGATCCACGACGCGAGGAACGCACCGGCGACCACCGCGAGGAGCGTGGCGACCTCGTCGGCGCGCCGCCAGGCGATCATCCCGACGCCCAGCAGCAGCCCACCGGCGGCGGCCAGCACGGAGTACCACGCGTCGGCGTCGAACTGCTGCGCCAGCGCCGCCTCGTCGCGGACCAGACCGGCCCCGGTGCGGGTCACGGTGACCGGGTCGACCAGCTGGGGCCACGCCAGGCCGGCGACGACGCCGAGGAGGACGGCTCCCGCGAGGACGACGAGCACGTCGACGACCAGGCGCGAGGGGTCCCGTCGCCGGTCCGGCACTGGCGCGCCGCTCACACCTGGCTCAGGCAGTGCGGGCCCAACAACGCCTTGAGGTCGGCGAAGAGGGCCGGGGTGGCCGACACCCGGAGCCGGTCGTCGAGCCTCATCACGGTGGTGGAGGTCCTGGTCATCAGCCGCAACCGTACTTCGGTGACTCCAGGGTGGGTGCCGAGGACGTCGCGGAGCTGGTCGACCACCGGCGGGGTGCACCGGGTGGACGGCATCGAGATCACTACCGGGCCGCTCGGCCCCTCGGTGAGGTCGGGGAGGGTGACCTCCTGGCCGTGGAGCTCGGGCTGGTCCTTCGAGCGCGAGAGCCGCCCCTTGACGACGACGATCGCGTCCTCGGTGAGCAGCGTGCTCGCCAGCTGGTAGGCGCTCGGGAAGAGCAGCACGTCGATCGCGCCCTCGAGGTCCTCGACGGTGATCATCGCCCAGGAGTCGCCGCGCTTGGTGATCTTGCGCTGCACCGACGTGACCAGCCCGGCGATCGTGATCGTCGACCCGTCGGGACGGTCCTCGTCGGCGAGGAGGTGGCCGATCGTGCAGTCAGCGGCGTTGGCGAGGATGTGCTCGACGCCCTGGAGCGGGTGGTCGGAGACGTAGAGCCCGAGCATGTCGCGCTCGTGGGCGAGCAGCGTCTGCTTGTCCCACTCCTCGATGTCGGGGACGGTCACCGTCACTCCCCAGGCCGAACCGCCCTGGTCCTCCTCGTCGAAGGCGCCGAAGAGCGAGTCCTGGCCGATCGCCTCGTTGCGCTTGATCTCGACGTACTGCTCCACCGCGGTCTCGTGGACGGTGACGAGCGCGCGGCGGCGGTGGCCCAGCGAGTCGAACGCGCCGGCCTTGGCCAGCGACTCGATCACGCGCTTGTTGCAGACGATCGGCTCGACCTTGGTGAGGAAGTCGTTGAAGTCGGTGTAGCGCCCCTTCTCACGGCGCGCGGAGACGATCCCCTCGACCACGTTGCCGCCGACGTTGCGGATCGCGTTGAGCCCGAAGCGGATGTCGGTGCCGACCGGGGTGAAGTTCGACTCGGACTCGTTGACGTCGGGCGGGAGGACCTTGATCCCCATGCGTCGGCACTCGTTGAGGTAGATCGCGGACTTGTCCTTGTCGTCCTTGACCGAGGTGAGCAGGGCGGCCATGTACTCGGCCGGGTAGTTCGCCTTGAGGTAGGCCGTCCAGTAGGACACCAGTCCGTAGGCGGCCGAGTGGGCTTTGTTGAACGCGTAGTCGGAGAACGGCAGCAGGATGTCCCACAGCGTCTTGACGGCGTCCATGGAGTAGCCGCGTTCGGTCATCCCCGCCGAGAAGGTCTCGAACTGCTTGTCCAGCTCGGCCTTCTTCTTCTTGCCCATCGCGCGGCGGAGCAGGTCCGCTTGTCCGAGCGAGTAGCCGGCCAGCTTCTGCGCGATCGCCATGACCTGCTCCTGGTAGACGATCAACCCGTAGGTCTCGCCCAGGATGTCCTCGAGCGGCTCGGCCAGCTCGGGGTGGATCGGCACCACCTGCTCGCGGCCGGTCTTGCGGCGTGCGTACTTGTTGTGGGAGTCGGCACCCATCGGGCCGGGGCGGTAGAGGGCGCCGACCGCGGAGATGTCCTCGAAGGTGTCCGGCCGCATGCTGCGCAGCAGCGCGCGCATCGGCCCGCCGTCGAGCTGGAAGACCCCGAGGGTGTCGCCGCGCTGCAGCAGCGCGTAGGTGGCCGGGTCGTCGAGCTGGAGCTCCTCGAGGACGACCTTCTCTCCACGGTTGGCCTCGATGTTGCGGATGGCGTCGTCGAGGACCGTGAGGTTGCGCAGCCCCAGGAAGTCCATCTTGATGAGGCCGAGCCGCTCGCAGGTCGGGTAGTCGAACTGCGTGATGACCGCGCCGTCCTGCTCGCGGCGCATCACCGGGATCACGTCGAGCAGCGGCTCGCTCGACATGATCACGCCCGCGGCGTGCACGCCCCACTGGCGCTTCAGCCCCTCGAGCCCGATCGCGGTGTCCACGACGGTCTTGACGTCGGGCTCGTTGTCGTAGAGCTGCCGGAACTCACCGCCCTCGCCGTAGCGCGGGTGGTTGGGGTCGAAGATCTGCTTGAGCGGGACGTCCTTGCCCATCACGGAGGCGGGCATCGCCTTGGTGATCCGGTCTCCCATCACGAACGGGTAGCCGAGGATCCGGGAGGCGTCCTTGACGGCCTGCTTCGCCTTGATCGTGCCGTAGGTGACGATCATCGAGACCCGGTCGTCGCCGTACTTCTCGGTGACGTACTTGATGACCTCCCCGCGCCGGCGCTCGTCGAAGTCGATGTCGAAGTCCGGCATCGAGACGCGGTCGGGGTTGAGGAACCGCTCGAAGATCAGCCCGTGCTCGAGCGGGTCGAGGTCGGTGATCCGCATGGCGTACGCCGCGATGGAGCCGGCGCCGGAGCCACGGCCCGGGCCGACCCGGATGCCGTTGTCCTTCGCCCAGTTGATGAAGTCGGCGACCACGAGGAAGTACCCCGGGAACCCCATCTGGGTGATGACGCCGATCTCGAAGTCGGCCTGCTTGCGGACCTTGTCCGGGATGCCGTCGGGGTAGCGGTACCGCAGCCCCTTCTCGACCTCCTTGACGAACCAGGAGTCCTCGGTCTCCCCCTCGGGGACCGGGAAGCGGGGCATGTAGTTGGCCGAGGTGTCGAACTCGACCTCGCACCGCTCCGCGATCAGCAGGGTGTTGTCGCACGCCTCGCGGAGCCCGTAGCGGTGCTCCCACAGCTCGCGCATCTCCGCGGGCGACTTCACGTAGTAGCTGTCGCCGTCGAACTTGAACCGCTTCGGGTCCGACATCGTGCTGCCCGAGGAGACGCAGAGCAGGTGCTCGTGGGAGGCGGCGTCCTCGGGGCGGACGTAGTGGGAGTCGTTGGTGGCGATCATCGGCAACCCGAGGTCCTTGGCGAGCCGCAGCAGCCCGTCACGGACCCGGGTCTCGATCGAGAGCCCGTGGTCCATCAGCTCGAGGAAGTAGTTCTCCGGGCCGAGGATGTCGCGGAACTCGGCTGCCGCCTCGCGGGCCTTGTCGTAGTTCCCGATCCGCAGCCAGGTCTGCACCTCGCCCGAGGGACACCCCGTGGTGCCGATCAGCCCCTCGGCGTGCTCGGCCAGCAGCTCGCGGTCGGCGCGGGGCTTGTAGAACTGCCCCTCGAGGCTCGCCCGGGAGGAGAGCCGGAAGAGGTTGTGCATCCCCGCGGTGCTCTCCGAGAGCAGCGTCATGTGGGTGTAGGCGCCGCCACCCGACACGTCGTCGTCGCCGCCGTTGTTCCACCGGACGCGGCGTCGCTCGAAGCGGGAGGTGTTCGGCGTGAAGTAGGCCTCCATGCCGATGATCGGCTTGACGCCGTGGTCCTTCGCCTTGGACCAGAAGTCGAACGCCCCGAACACGTTGCCGTGGTCGGTCATCGCGATGGCGTCCATGCCGAGCTCGGCGGTGCGCGCGAACATGTCGTCGAGCCGGGCCGCGCCGTCGAGCATGGAGTACTCGGTGTGGACGTGCAGGTGCACGAACCCGTCAGCCTTGGCTCCACCTGACATCGGCGAACTGCGCCCCTTCCCTCGGTCGGTCGTGCTTCCCGCGCGCCCCGCCGAGCACGGCGGAGCGACCGGGCTGAGCGGGCAGCCCCACCCTTGGGGGAAGACGCTCAGCGTACGCGACCGAGCGTGGCACCCCGCACCGACATTCCGTGGTCAGGCCGGGTCGGGCCAGACCATGCGGACGTCGGGCGCGCGCTCCTCGTTGCCGGAGCCGTCGGTGCGCTCGACCTCGACGAGCCCGTGCCGCCGGTAGAACCGGCGGGCCCCCGCGTTCGACTCGAAGACCCACAGCCCGAAGCCGCCCGGACGCAGCCCCCGGACGAGCTCGAGGAGCGCCGAGCCGACCCCGCCGCCGGCGTGGTCGGGGTGGACGTAGAGGTCGTCCAGCCACTCGGCGGTGAACCGGGCGTAGCCCACGACGGCACCGTCCTGCTCGGCCACCCAGGTCTCGTCGGCCGCGGTCCGGGCGGCCAGCCAGGCACGGACCTCGTGGTCGGGGTGGACCGGGGGCGGCATCGCGCCGGAGGCGGCTGCGGCGCGGCGGGCGGCGAGGTACACCCCGGCGACCTCGTCGGCGTCGTCCGGCTCGGCCGGCCGCAGCACGAGCCTGCGGTCAGTAGAGCTCACGGATGAGGTCCAGGGCGTGCTGGAGGTCCTCGGGGTACTCCGACTCGTACTCGACGTACTCACCGGACTCCGGGTGCTCGAACCCGAGGCGTACGGCGTGCAGCCACTGCCGGACCAGGCCGAGGCGCTCCGCGAGCACCGGGTCGCCGCCGTACAGCGGGTCTCCGACGCAGGGGTGCTTGAGCGCCTGCATGTGCACCCGGATCTGGTGGGTGCGCCCCGTCTCGAGGGTGACCTCGAGCAGGCTGGCGAACCGGTGCGCCTCGAGGGTCTCGTAGTGGGTGACGCTGTGCTTGCCGTCGGGCATCACCGCGAACTTGTGGTCGAACTTCGGGTGCCGGCCGATCGGGGCGTCGATCGTGCCGCGGAGCGGGTCCGGGTGCCCCTGGACGAGGGCGTGGTAGACCTTGTCGACCGTGCGCCGCCGGAAGGCGTTCTTGAGCCGGGAGTAGCCGTACTCCGACTTGGCGATCACCATGACGCCCGAGGTGCCGACGTCGAGCCGCTGCACGATGCCCTGGCGCTCGGACGCCCCGCTGGTGGCGATCCGGAACCCCGCGGCGGCGAGGTGGCCGACGACCGTCGGCCCCGACCAGCCCGGGCTGGGGTGGACGGCGACGCCGACCGGCTTGTCGATCACGACGAGCGCGTCGTCGTCGTGGATGATCTTGATCCCCTCGACGATCTCCGGCACCACCGCGACCGGGTCGACCGCGGCCGGGATCGCGATGTCGAGCACCGCACCGCCCCCGACCCGCTCGGACTTCGCGACGGTGTGGCCGTCGAGGTGCACCAGCTCCTGGGCGATCAGCTCGGCCGCGCGGCTGCGGGAGAGGCCGAACAGCCGGGAGATGACCGCGTCGACCCGCTCCCCCGCCAGGCTGTCGGGCACGTGTAGGGTCCGCCGGTCGACCGCGGCCCCCTCGCTCACGACCGCTCCCGGTCCGCCACCGACGCGGCGTCGCGGTCGTCCTCGGCCCGCTCGCCGCCGAGCGTGATCCCGCGCAGCGCCTGGAGGATGATCACGCCCGCCGCGACGTTGATGCAGATGTCGGCGACGTTGAAGACCGGCCAGTTGGGCAGCGCCAGGAAGTCGACGACGTGGCCGTGCATGAAGCTCGGTTCCCGGAAGACCCGGTCGGTCAGGTTCCCGAGCACCCCGCCGAGGAGGCACCCGAGGCCGAACGCCCAGAACCGGTCACCGAGCCGCCGGGCCAGGACCAGCACCACGACGACGGCGACCACCGCGACGACGGTGAGCACCGCGGTGAACGAGGTGCCCATGCTGAAGGCCGCGCCGGGGTTCCGCACCAGCCGGAGCTCGAGGAGCTCGCCGACGAGCGGCACGGGGTCCTGCGGGTCGAGGTGGCGCAACGCCAGCGTCTTGGTCAGCAGGTCCACGCCGTAGGCGAGGAGAGCGACGACGACGAAGATCGTGAGGGCTCGACGGGACGCGCGTCTTCGATCAGGGTCGCTGGGGTTCAGCGACGCTCCTCGCGCTGCTTGCATGTCAGGCACAGTGTCGCACGGGGGAACGCCATCAGCCGATTCTTGCCGATCGGCTGGCCGCAGCTCTCGCAGATGCCGTAGGTGCCGTCGGCGATCCGCTCCAGCGCGTGCTCGGTCTGGGTGAGCATCGTCCGGGCGTTGTTCGCCAGGCTCATCTCGTGGTCGCGCTCGAAGGTCGTCGACCCCACGTCGGCCTGGTCGTTGCCGGCGCCGTCGCCGGCGTCCCGCATCAGGTCGTCGAGCTCGCGCTCGGCCAGGTCGAGCTCCTCCTTGAGCCGCTCGACGTCGGCGGTGAGCTCGGCGCGCACCTCGTCGAGCTCCGCCTCGGTCCACGGCGACTCGTCGGCCTTGACGGCCAGCGTGGCCGGCGACTGCCGGGCCGCCGAGGAGGCGGCCTTGCGGATCCGGCTCCCGCCGCCCGCCGCCTTCGCGGCATCCGCGGTCTTCTTCGCCGTGCTCTTCTTCGTCGGGGCGGCCTTCTTGGTGGCCTGCGCGGTCGCCTTCTTCGCGGCCGGCGACCCCTTCTTCGCCGGTGCCGCGGGGGCCTTGCTCGCGGCCTTCTTCGCGCTCGACGTCGCGCTCGACGTCGCGCTCGAGGCCGCGCTCGTCCGCTTCGCCGTCGCCTTCTTCGCCGTCGCCTTCTTCGCGGTGGCCTTCTTCGCGGTGGCCTTCTTCGCGGTGGCCTTCTTCGCGGTGGCCTTCTTCGCCGTGGCCTTCCTCGCCGTGGCCTTCGTGGCCGACGCGGCGCCCTTGGTCGCCGCCTTGCCGGCCGCCTTCGTCGCCTTCGTCGCCTTGGTCGCGGTCTTCTTCGCCGCCGTCGCCTTCTTCGCGGTCCCCTGCTGGACCGGGGGCGTGGACCGCGTGCCGGAGCGCTTCGCGGCGGTCCCGGCGGCTGCCGCCTTCGAAGCAGTCTTCGAGGCGGTCTTCTTGCCCGCAGCGCTGGTCGCCGCCGACCGCGTGACCTTCGCCGGCGGAGTGGACTTCGTGACCGGCTTCGCCTGCTTGGCGGCCTTCTTGGCCGAGGTGGTCGTCTTCGAGGAGGTCGCGCCCCGACCGGCCCTCTTCGCCACCCCGGCGGTCACCCGCTTGGCGGCTCCGGCGGTCTTGCTGGCGAGCTTCCCGGCTGTCGTCCGAGCCATCGCGCACTCCTGTCGACGTCGTACTCGGTCGCCGGCAGCTCGTTCCCCCGAGTCGAACAACCTGACGAATGTGCGTCCCGTGCCGCACTTGCGCCGTGAGGATATGGCGCTCGTCACGTCCGGGCAACCGGCCACGCCCGGGTGACCCGCAATCGCCGCGACGGCGGCGACCGGCCTCTGGCACACTGGACGGAGTCGCAAGGCGTCGACGGGACGAGTACCTCCGAGCACAGCCGGCAGCGACCTGGGGACGGTGGAAGCCCAGGGGTGTTGTCCGGAGGGAAGATCACCCTGAGCCGCCGGAAGAGCGGGCCCACGGGCGCGGGTAGAACCGGCAGCGACGGCCAAGGAAGCGGGTGCCCGTCCGGGCACCAAGGAGGGTGGTACCGCGGGGCCGGGACACCGGGCTCGTCCCTTCGTCAGGTTTCGACAGGCTTGACCAGCCGAGCGAGAAGACGAAGAGGCCCCGTGAGCGAGTACCCCGCCGTTCCCCCGCAGGTCGACCTGCCCGCCCTCGAGCGCGACGTCCTGGCCTACTGGGAGGCGAACGACACCTTCGCCAAGTCGATGGCCGCGCGTGAGGGCGCCGACCCCTGGACCTTCTACGAGGGGCCGCCGACGGCGAACGGCGTCCCCGGCACCCACCACGTCGAGGCACGCGTCTTCAAGGACGTCTTCCCACGGTTCCGCACCATGCAGGGGTACCGCGTGGAGCGCAAGGGCGGCTGGGACTGCCACGGCCTCCCGGTCGAGCTGGCCGTGGAGAAGGAGCTCGGCTTCTCCGGCAAGCAGGACATCGAGGCGTACGGCGTCGCCGAGTTCAACGCGAAGTGCCGCGAGTCGGTCCTCCGCAACGTCGACATGTTCGAGGCGATGACCGAGCGGATGGGCTACTGGGTCGACATGGACGACCCCTACGTCACGATGTCGCCGCAGTACGTCGAGTCGGTGTGGTGGGCCCTCCAGCAGATCCACGCCAAGGGGCTGCTCGTCGAGGACCACCGGGTGGCGCCGTACTGCCCCCGCTGCGGCACCGGGCTGTCCGACCACGAGCTGGCACAGGGCTACGAGACCGTCACCGACCCGAGCGTCTACGTCCGGTTCCCGCTCACCAGCGGCCCCCTGGCCGGCCGCGCGGCGCTGCTGGTGTGGACGACGACGCCGTGGACCCTGGTCTCCAACACCGCGGTGGCGGCCCACCCGGAGGTCGACTACGTCGTCGCGACGGACGGTCGGGAGACGCTGGTCGTCGCCGAGCCGCTCGTCGAGAAGGCGCTCGGCGAGGGCTGGGAGGTCACCGACAGGTTCCGCGGGGCCGACATGGAGCGGTGGGAGTACTCCCGCCCGTTCGAGCTGCTGGAGTTCCCGCCGGCCGCCGACGGGGGCAGGTCGCACTACGTGGTGCTCGCCGACTACGTCACCACCGAGGACGGCACCGGGCTGGTCCACCAGTCCCCCGCGTTCGGCGAGGACGACATGCGGGTCTGCCGCTCGTACGGCCTCCCGGTGGTGAACCCGGTCCAGCCGGACGGCCACTTCGCCGACGGGCTGCCCCTGGTGGGCGGCGACTTCTTCAAGCACGCCGACGCCGCGCTCGTCCGCGACCTCGAGGAGCGCGGGCTGATGTTCCGGCACGTGGCGTACGAGCACTCGTACCCGCACTGCTGGCGGTGCCACACGCCGCTCATGTACTACGCCCAGCCGTCCTGGTACGTCCGCACGACGCAGCGCAAGGCGGAGCTCCTGCGCGAGAACGAGCGGACCAACTGGTACCCCGAGAACGTCAAGTGGGGCCGCTACGGCGACTGGCTGAACAACAACATCGACTGGGCGCTGTCGCGGCGCCGCTACTGGGGCACCCCGCTGCCGATCTGGCGGTGCGCCGACGACCACCAGGTCTGCGTGGGCTCGCTGAAGGAGCTCTCGGAGCTGACCGGCACCGACCAGTCCGGGCTCGACCCGCACCGCCCGTTCGTCGACGAGGTCGTCTTCGACTGCCCCACCTGCGGGGCCGAGGCGCGCCGCGTGCCCGACGTGATCGACGCCTGGTTCGACTCCGGCTCCATGCCGTTCGCCCAGTGGGGCTACCCGCACGTCGAGGGGTCGGCGGAGCGGTTCGAGAAGGCGTTCCCGGCCGACTTCATCTGCGAGGCGATCGACCAGACCCGCGGCTGGTTCTACACGCTGATGGCGGTCAACACCCTGGTGTTCGACCGCAACAGCTACAAGAACGTCGTGTGCCTCGGCCACATCCTCGCCGAGGACGGCCGGAAGATGTCGAAGCACCTCGGCAACATCCTCGAGCCGATCCCGCTGATGGACGAGCACGGCGCGGACGCGGTGCGCTGGTTCATGGCGGCCTCCGGCTCGCCGTGGGTCGCGCGCCGGGTCGGCCACGCGACGATCCAGGAGACGGTCCGCAAGG
The DNA here is from genome assembly GCF_008087345.1 of Nocardioides caldifontis. Taxonomy (GTDB): domain Bacteria; phylum Actinomycetota; class Actinomycetes; order Propionibacteriales; family Nocardioidaceae; genus Marmoricola_A; species Marmoricola_A caldifontis. The sequence goes on from NZ_VHIB01000008.1 coordinate 237,127, forward strand.
TGCTGCTGACCTACTGGAACACGGTCGCGTTCCACGTCCTCTACGCCCGTACGGCCGGGTGGACGCCGGGCTCGGCCGAGGCGCCGCGGGTGGCCGAGCGGCCGGTCCTCGACCGGTGGCTGCACGCCGAGACGGCCCGGCTGGTCGGCGTCGTGACCGAGGCCCTGGAGCGGTTCGACACCCAGCGGGTGGGCGCGGAGGTCAGCCAGTTCGTCGACGACCTTTCGAACTGGTACGTGCGCCGCTCCCGCCGCCGGTTCTGGAACGGCGACGTGGCCGCACTGACCACGCTGCACGAGACCCTCGACACTCTTACCCGCGTGATGGCGCCGCTCACGCCGTTCGTCACCGAGCGGGTCTGGCAGGACGTCGTGCGGTCGGTCGACCCGTCGGCCGCCGAGTCGGTGCACCTGGCCTCGTGGCCGGTGGCCTCCGCGGGTGCCGACGCGGCGCTGTCGGACGGTGTCGCGCTGGCCCGCCGGCTGGTGGAGCTCGGCCGGGCGGCGCGGGCGGACGCCAAGGTGCGGACCCGCCAGCCGCTGGCCCGGGCCCTGGTCCCCACCGCGGCGTACGAGCGGCTGGGCGAGGAGCTCCGCGCCGAGGTTGCGGACGAGCTCAACGTCGGCTCGCTCGAGCCGCTGTCGTCGGCCGGCGACCTGGTGGACCACAGCGCGAAGGGGAACTTCCGGGCGCTCGGCAAGCGGTTCGCCAAGCGGACCCCGCTGGTGGCGGCCGCGATCGCGGCCGCCGATGCGTCGGCTTTCGCCGCCGCGCTCGCCGCGGACGGCCGGGCGACCGTGGACGTCGAGGGCGAGGCCGTCGAGGTGCTCCCGGACGAGGTGATCCTCAGCGAGCGGCCGCGTGAAGGCTGGTCGGTGGTCAACGAGCAGGGCGAGACGGTGGCGCTCGACCTCACGTTGACCCCGGAGCTGGTGCGGGCGGGGCTCGCCCGCGAGGTGGTCCGGCTGGTGCAGGAGGCGCGGAAGTCGAGCGGCTTCGACGTCAGCGATCGGATCACCCTCGTCTGGCAGGCCGACGACGCGTCGGGCGACCTCGCCGCAGCGCTGCGGGAGCACCAGGCCGCGGTGGCGGACGAGGTGCTCGCGACGACGGTGACCGAGACCGCCCCGGACGGCGACCTGCGCCGCGACGACGACCTCGGGCTGAGCTTCGCGGTGGCGCGGGTCTGAGGAGCCGTCAGAGCCGGTAGACCGACACCTCCCCCGCCTTCACGGTGAACGTCACCCGCGCGCCGGGCGCCAGGTCGAGCTCGGCCGCCGCCTGGGCGGTGACGTCGGCGCTGACCTCGCCGGCGCGGAGCCGGATCCGGTCGCCGTGCGGCTCGACGTCGGTGACGACGCTGGCCAGCGCGTTGCGCGGGCTGCCGCCCGGGGGCTCGCGGAAGACCGACACCGCGCTCGGCGAGAAGACCGCCACCGCGGGGTCGCCGTCCGCGGGGGCGGGGCCGGTCGCCCGGCCGTGCACGGCGAGCCCGTTCGCGGTGTGGACGGCGTCGCCGCGCCAGGTCCCCCGGAGCAGGTTGAGCCCGGCGACGCGGGCGGCGAAGTCGCTCCGCGGCCGCGCGAGCACCTCGGCGGCCGGCCCGCGCTCGACGACACGCCCGCCGTCGACGACGACGACGGTGTCGGCGAGCAGGAGCGCGTCGAGCGCGTCGTGGGTGACCAGGAGGACGCTGCGCCCGGCGAGCACCCGGCGGAGCGTCTGGCGCAGCGCCGGGGTGACGGCGACGTCGAGCGCGGCCATCGGCTCGTCGAGGAGGAGCAGCCTCGGTTCGGCAGCGAGCGCCCGCGCGACCGCCACCCGCTGCGCCTGGCCGCCGGAGAGCTGGGCCGGGCGCCGGTCCGCGAGCTCGGCCACTCCCACTTCCGCGAGCCAGTGGTGGGCAGCGTCCCGGGCCTCGGCGCGACCGGCACCCCTGCTCCGCGGCGCGAAGGCCACGTTGTCCCGCACGGTCAGGTGCGGGAACAGCAGAGGGTCCTGGGCCATCAGCGCGACGTGCCGGTCGTGGGGCGGCACCCAGGCGCGCGCCGCCCCGGGGCCCGACGCGGCGAGGACCCGGCCGTCCAGGGCGACCCGCCCCGTGTCCGGGCGCAGCAGTCCGGCGGCGAGGGAGAGCACCGTCGACTTCCCGGCGCCGTTCGGTCCCAGCAGGGCGACAGTCTCCCCCGGCGCCACGGTGAGCGCGACGTCGACCCCGCGGTCGGCGACCTGCGCCTCAAGCTCGAGCGCCCCAGCGCGCGTGGCCGTCACAGGGCTGTCCTCCCCTGCCGCGCGAACCCGATCACCACGACCGCCACGACGACGAGGACCAGCGAGAGCGCGACGGCCGCGTCGGCATCGGTCTCCCGCCGCAGGTAGATCTCGAGCGGGAGCGTCCGCGTCACGCCCTGCAGGCTGCCGGCGAAGGTGATCGTCGCCCCGAACTCCCCCAGCGCCCGGGCGAAGGACAGCACCGCCCCGGACACCAGCCCCGGCAGCACGAGCGGCAGGGTGACCCGGCGGAACACGGTCGTGGGACGGGCTCCCAGCGACGCGGCGACCACCTCGTAGCGACGTCCCGCGGTGCGGAGCGCGCCCTCGAGGCTGACCACGAGGAACGGCAGCGCGACGAAGGTCTGGGCCAGCACGACGGCGACGGTGGAGAAGGCGACCTGGAACCCGAGCGCCTCGACGGTCTCGCCCAGCAACCCCCGGCGGCCGAACGTGTACAACAGGGCGATCCCCCCGACGACCGGGGGCAGCACGAGCGGCAGCAGGACCAGGGAGCGGAGCACCCCGAGCCCGGGGAGCTCGGTGCGGGCCAGGACCACGGCCATCGGGACGCCGAGCAGCAGGCAGAGCACGGTGCTCGCCGCCGAGGTCTGCAGGCTGAGCACCAGGGCGTCCCGGGATGCCTCGGAGGTGACGAGCTCGAGGAAGCTGCCCCACTCGACCCGCGAGACGACCGCCACCAGCGGCAGCAGGACGAACGCAGCCCCGACGAGGGCGGGGACGTGGATCCACCCCGGCACTCCGGGCTCGGGGCGGGCGCGCCGCGCGGTCACGGCGTCCCGAACCCGGCGTCGGCCAGGACCCGCCGCCCCTCGTCGCCGAGCAGCAGGTCGACGAACTCCCGGGCCAGCTCCGGCTCGTCGGCCTCCTCCAGGACCGCGACGGGGTAGGCGTTCTCCGCCGCGCCGGACTCCGGGAAGTCGATCCCCCGCACGGCGTCGCCGGCGGCGAGGACGTCGGTGACGTAGACCAGCCCGGCATCGGCCTCGCCCGAGCTGACCTTCGCGAGCACGTCGGTCACCGACTGCTCCTCGCTGACCGGTGCCAGGGTCACCCCGGCGGTCTCGGCGACTTCCTGCGCCGCTGCGCCGCACGGGACCTGCGGCGCGCAGACGACGAGCGCGAGGTCGCCTGCCGCGAGGTCCTCCAGGCTTTCCACGCCCGCCGGGTTGTCCGGGGGTACGGCGATCCGCATCGTGTTCGTGGCGAAGACCCGGGGCCCGCCCGCCACCAGCCCGTCGTCGACCGCCTTCTGCATGGTCGTCTCGTCGGCGGAGGCGAGGACGTCGGCCGGCGCACCGCCCTGGAGCTGTGCGACGAGGTCGGACGAGCCGGCGAACGCGAGCTCGACGTCGACGCCCTCGTGCTCGGCCTCGAACCGCTCTCCCAGCTGCTCGAAGGTCGCGGTCAGCGACGCGGCCGCGTAGACCACGAGCGTCGTACGCCCGTCGTCGCGGCCGCCGGCCCCGCACCCCGCGAGCCCCAGGACGACGGCGGGCACGAGCACCGGCACCAGCCAGCGGCTCACGCCCCGCCCTCCGCCGTCTCCACCACGACGTTGGTCGACTTCACGACCGCGACGGCGACCGAGCCCGGCTCGAGGCCGAGCTCCTCGACCGCCTCGCTCGACATCAGCGAGACCACCCGGAACGGCCCGCACTGCAGCTCGACCTGGGCCATCACCGCGTCCTTGCGGACGTCGGTGACCAGCCCGACGAGCCGGTTGCGGGCCGAGCTGGCGAGCCCGCCGGGCAGCGGCGGCGGCGCGGCGTGGCGGCGAGCGACCTGGGCGACCTCGAACCCGTCCACCACCTTCCGCCCGGAGCCGTCGGTCGCCGCGGTCAGCAGCCCCTGGTCGATCCAGCGGCGCACCGTGTCGTCGCTGACGCCGAGGTAGGCGGCGGCGTCTCGGATCCTCATCTGCGGCATGAGCAGCAGGATAGAGCCGCAACCACGGACTGTCCCACCGTGATGGTTCGATGGTGCGGAGCCAGGTCAGACCACGAAGGCCGCCAGTGCGGTCAGGAACTCCGTGCGACCCGGCTGGTTCTTCACCGTCTTGCCGCGCTCGCGGTCCAGCCACTCCTTCCACAGCCGCTGGTGGTCGGGACCGAGGGTGGCGCGGTAGTCACGGAGCCGGGCCAGTGCCTCCCGCCGGACGGCCGGGTCGGCGTTGGACCAGGGGAACACCTTCCGGGTCTCGACGACGCCGAGCAGCTCGAAGAAGGAGAAGGTCGCGGCCGCCATCGTCGGGGCCCGGCGGTGGAAGTCCTGGCTGAACCCCTCGACGTAGGCGAGCACCTCGGTGTCGGAGACCGCGTCCTGCGCGCCTTTGCTGACCAGGGCGAGGTCGAGGTCGGTCATCGTCCCGCGCTCGACCTGGGTCTCGAGCCAGGCGTCGAGCCCGACCTTCGCTCGTGACGCCTGCCAGCCACGCACCGCCTCGAGCACCTTCACCTTGTGCCAGGCATGCACCATCTCGTGGCGGACCGTGCGCAGCGACAGCCCCTTGTCGGCGTCGAGCGCGAGGGGCCCGAGGAGGATCGCGATGCCGACGTCCGGCGGCTGCTTCCTCGTCGGGCGGAGCCGGACGCCGAACGTGCCGTTGCGGTCCACCCACGCCGTGTGACCGGTCTCCGCGGGCTCGAGGGTGAGGTTCAGCCCCGGCTTCGCGGTCTTGCCGTCGGAGACCGGGATCGTCGTCAGGTCGAAGCCCGGGAGCTGCCGCATCCCGGCGGTCACCGCGATGTCGCGGAAGAGCGCCTCGTAGGCCGCCACGGTCGGCTTCGCCACCGCCGCCCGGTAGGCAGTGGTCCACTGCGCGGGCGTCAGGGTCCCGCTCGGCGTGAGCGTCGTGACGGGCGGGTTCTCGGGCGCGCGCTGGACCAGCCGACGACCCGCGTGACCGGCACCGCCGAGCAGCCGGGTGACCGCCCGGTTCCCGGCCTCCCGCTGCAACCGCAGCACCGCCTCGTGGGCGCTGACCGTGCGACCCGGGACGGGGTGGCGGCGCCGGTCCGCGACACGGTCGCGCCGCACCGGGAGCGGGGCCCGCACCTGCACCATCGCCCCAGCATGGCCGCTCCGGCGCCGCGCCGGAACGGACCTGTGGTCAGAGGTCGCGCTCGTAGGCGAGCATCAGCGGCCCGCCCTCCCCCTCGGTGCGCCGGAAGCCGGCCGCCTCGTAGAGTCGCTGGGCGAGCCCGTCCTCCTCGCTGGTGACGAGGAACGCGTAGTCGGCGCCCTGCTCCCGCGCGAGCTCCAGCGCCTCGGTGATCAGCTCCCGGCCGTACCCCTGGCCGCGGCGGTCGGGCACGACGTAGAGCTCGGCGAGGTAGGCCTCGCTCGCCGGGGTGAAGATCGAGGGCTGCACGCGCAGCACCGCGACGCCGACCGGTGCGTTGGTCGCACGGTCGCGGGCGAGGAGCACCACCACCTGGTCGGCGCCGACGAGGTCGGTCAGCCGGGCCGCGACCTCGGCGGGCGGGGGCGACGGCTCGTCGTACTCCCGGTTGAAGTCGTGGAGCAGCTGGCCGGCGGCCGCGAAGGAGCCGGCCGGCGACCCGGGGGTGAGCGTCTCGGCCACGAGCGTCAGCCCTGGTGGTGCTCGCCCTCGCCGCCGGCGTCGGGCGTCTCGCCCGCGCTCTCCGGCGCGACGTTCGAGCCGGCCTCGGCGTCCTCGGCAGCGTCATCGGCGGGGGCGGCGTCGCGGTCGGGGTGGCTCAGGTGCCCGCCGGCGCCCTGACCCTCGAGCGCGGCGAGCTGGTCCTCGAAGTAGGTGCGGAGCTCGGCGCGGTACTCGCGCTCGAACGTGCGCAGCTCGTCGATCTGCCCGGTGAGCTCGGTCCGCTGCCGCTCGATCTCGCCGAGCAGCTGCTCCCGCCGCTGCTCGGTCTCGGCGTCGAGCTCCTCGGCACGCGTCCGGGCGCTGCCGACGATCTGCTCGGCCTGCTGCTCGGCCTCCTCGACCAGCTGGTCGGCGTTGCGGCCGGCGAGCTCGAGAAGCCGGGTCGCGGCGGCGGACGCCTCGGCGGTCGTCGTGACCGTGAGGGTCTCCCGGGTCGGGGTCGATGTCACGGCCGCGGTGGCGGGGGGCGTGCCCGGGGTGGCTGCAGGGGTGGGTGCGACCCCGCCCGCGGTGGGCGGGGCGACCTCCGCCGCCTCTGCCTTCGCGGGCTCCTCGACGGGCGCGTCTGTCGGACCGACCGCAGGAGTGGCGTCCTCAGCGGGCGCCGGGGCACCACCTCCCCCGCGCAGCGCCTCGAGCTCCTTGGTCAGCCGGCGCAGCTCGGTCTCGACCTCGTCGAGGAACTGGTCGACCTCCGTCATGTCGTAGCCCTCGCGGAGCCGGACGGTCGTGAAGCGCTTGTTGCTGACGTCCTCGGGCGTCAAGGGCATGGGAGGTCACCTCGGCTGGTCGGGAAGGGGCTGGTCGACGTGCGGGGACGACGCTAGTCGACCCGGTCAGAAGAAGACGACGCGGTTCAGCTCGAGCAGCAGGTAGCAGGAGATCAGCACGATGATGAAGCTCGTGTCGAGCATGATCGAGCCGAGCCGCAGCGGAGGCACGAAGCGCCGGATGAACTTGATGGGCGGGTCGGTCGCGCTGTAGATGATCTCGAGCACCACGAGCACCGCGCCGCGGGGCTGCCAGTTGCGGGCGAAAACCTGGACCCAGTCGACGACGAACCGGGCGAACAGCAGGATCAGGAAGATCCTGAGCACCAGGTTGATGATCCCGCCGACTATCTCCACGAGAGCGAACCCTAACGAGGTGGGGGAAGCGGCAAGGTCAGCGGGGCGTCAGGACTGGTTGAAGAAGCCGTCCTCGGCGATGCGCTGCTTGTCCTCCGCGGCGACCGAGACGTTGGGCGGCGACAGCAGGAACACCTTGTTGGTGATCCGCTCGATGGTGCCGTGGACGGCGAAGACCAGCCCGGCCGCGAAGTCCACGAGCCGCTTGGCGTCGGCGTCGCTCATCTCCGAGAGGTTCATGATCACCGGGATGCCGTCGCGGAAGTTCTCGCCGATGACGCGGGCCTCGTTGTACGTCGTCGGGTGCAACGTCGTGATCCGGGACAGCTCGGCCAGCCGAGGGCCGGGGACCACGGTCGGCTGCTGCGCCACGGCGGTCGCGCCCGTGGGGCCGCCCGCACGGCGCCGCTCCGCCAGCTGGCTCACCGGAGCAGGACGGCGCTCCTGCTCGGGGGTCTCGGGCTCGAGCTCGTCGTACTCCTCGTCGTAACGACCGGAGTCCTCGAGGAGGCCCAGGTAGACACCCATCTTGCGCATCGCGCCGCTCATGAATTCGCTCCTGCCACGTCTGTCGCTGCTGTCCCGTAAGTGCCCGGCAGTCACCGTGAGGCTACCGCCGGGATGGTCTGTTTCCGAGGACCGCGCTGCCGACACGGACGTGTGTCGCGCCCGCCTCGACAGCGGCCTCGAGGTCCCCGCTCATGCCGGCGGAGACCCACGTCGCCGCCGGTTCCACCGTTCGTACGTCGCCCGCCACCCGGGCCAGCAGGGCGAACGCCTCCGCCGGGTCACCGCCGAGCGGCGCCACGCCCATCACTCCCCGGAGCCTGAGCCCCTCCGCCCCCTGCACCGCCGCCGCGAGCGCACCCGCCCCCGCCGGGGCCACCCCGCTCCGGCCGGTGCCCGAGCCGGGCGGGTCCAGGCTGACCTGGAGGAGCACGTCGAGCGGACGGTCGCGCTCGTGGGCGGCGCGGGTGAGCCCCGGGAGGAGCTTCGGCCGGTCGACCGACTGGACCACGTCCGCCCACCCCCCGACCGCCGCGGCCTTGTTGCTCTGCAGCCCGCCCACGAAGTGCCACGTGAGCCCCAGGTCGGCGCACTCCTCGCGCTTGGCGACCGCCTCCTGGTGGCGGTTCTCCGCGACGTGGCGGACGCCGAGCTCGTGGAGGAGCCGGACGTCGGAGGCCGGGAAGAACTTGGTGACCACGACGAGCGTGACCTCCTCGGCCGGGCGCCCGGCGGTGGCGCAGCTGCGTGCGATGCGCTCGTGGACGGCCGCCAGTCCGCGCGCGAGCTCGTCGCGTCGGTCGTTCACGGCCGCACCCAGACCAGCCCGGCGTGCCGGCCGGACTCCTCGCCCTCGCGGCGGAAGGAGTAGAACCGCTCGTCCTCGATCGTGCACGGGGTGAATTCCACGACCTCGGCACCGGCCTCGACCAGCTGTGCCCGGACACCGGCGCCGAGGTCGACCGCCGGGGTCCCCCACGAGGTCTCCGAGAAGGCGGCGGGCACGACCTCGGCCACCGAGGCGCGCATCGCGGCCGGCACCTCGTAGCACCGACCGCACGCGTGCGGGCCGATCCACGCGACCAGCTCGGTGGCGCCCCGCTCCCGCAGCGCGGCGACCGCGTTCGGCACCACCCCCGCGACCAACCCCTGACGCCCGGCGTGGGCCGCGGCCACCAGCCCGCGGACCGGATCGGCGACCATCACCGGCACGCAGTCCGCGGCCCGCGCCGCGAGCAGCCAGCCGGGCTCGTCGGCGACGACCCCGTCGCACTCCGGCTCGCCGACCCCCGGGTCCACGACGACGGTCGCGCCGTGCACCTGGTGCATCACCACGATCCCCCGCAGCCCGTCGAACGCGTCCCTCGCGACCGCGGCGGCCACCAGGTCGAGGTTCGCCGCCACCTCGGCCGTCAGCCTCGTGTGCTCCGCGGTGCGCGCGGCCACGTGGGCCGGGACCTTGAGGCTGAGCTCGGCGTACGGCCCCGTGCTGACGCCCCCGAAGCGGTCGGTGAAGGCGACCTCGACCGAGCCGCGGCGGTCCTGGAAGGCGAGCACGGGGCCGAGGCACCTCCTACTTCAGGAAGTCGGGCACGTCGAGGTCGTCCTCGACCGCCGGGCGGGCAGGACGGACCGACGACGGCGTCCCGGCCGGCCGCTGCTGGTCGCCACGCGCGGGCGCCGGAGCGGACGGGGTCGACCCGAACGACGGGCGCGCCGCCGGGGCGCTGGAGTAGCCCGAGGTGGTCGCGGGCTCCCGGCGCAGCGACGCCGCTGCCTGGCGGGTCTCCGCCTGGCTCTGGGACGGCATCGGCTCGCGTCGCGCCTGGTGCACCTCGTTGCGCCGCTTCGGCATCCCGCCGTCGAACCCGGCGGCGATCACGGTCACCCGCACCTCGTCGCCGAGAGCGTCGTCGATGACCGCACCGAAGATGATGTTCGCCTCGGCGTGTGCGGCCTGGGAGACCAGCGCGGCTGCCTCGTTGATCTCGAAGAGCCCGAGGTCCGAGCCGCCCGCGATCGACAGCAGCACGCCGTGGGCGCCCTCGATGGAGGCCTCGAGCAGCGGGCTGGACACCGCCATCTCGGCCGCCGCCACCGCGCGGTCCTCCCCCCGGGCCGACCCGATCCCCATCAGCGCGGAGCCGGCGTTCTGCATCACCGACTTCACGTCGGCGAAGTCGAGGTTGATCAGCCCCGGGGTGGTGATCAGGTCGGTGATGCCCGAGACGCCCTGGAGGAGCACCTGGTCGGCCTGCTTGAAGGCGTCGAGGACCGAGACGTTGCGGTCGCTGATCGAGAGCAGCCGGTCGTTGGGGATCACGATGAGGGTGTCGACCTCCTCGCGGAGCCCGGCGATCCCCTCCTCGGCCTGGTTGGCGCGACGGCGCCCCTCGAAGGCGAACGGCCGGGTGACGACACCGATCGTGAGCGCTCCGAGCGAGCGGGCGATGCGGGCCACGACGGGCGCGCCGCCGGTGCCGGTGCCACCGCCCTCGCCGGCGGTCACGAAGACCATGTCGGCGCCCTTGAGCACCTCCTCGATCTCCTCGGCGTGGTCCTCGGCGGCCTTGCCGCCGACGTCGGGGTTGGCGCCGGCGCCGAGGCCGCGGGTGAGCTCGCGGCCGATGTCGAGCTTGACGTCGGCGTCGCTCATCAGCAACGCCTGGGCGTCGGTGTTGATCGCGATGAACTCGACACCCTTGAGCCCCACCTCGATCATCCGGTTCACGGCGTTGACGCCACCGCCACCGATCCCGACGACCTTGATGACGGCCAGGTAGTTCTGCGGTGCTGCCACGGCAGGGTCCCTCTCGTTGTCCGCCCCCGGTGCTCCGGCGGCTACGTGTTGATCTGGTCTGGGGAAGAGGCCCTTCGGTGTGTCGCAACCCTAACCCTGAAGTAGAGGGTTATAGTTATGTCAACCTCGTGCCTGCGGAAGAAACTAGGCGAGCGCCGACCTCTCGCCGTCCCGACACGCAGGCGTGTCGACAAATGGCCCGGAATTCCCGGCGCGTCGGCGCACCCGGGCGTGTCGCGAGGCTGGTGTCCCGGGGCTACTTGCGGAGCGTGGGCCGCCCGGGCGCGGTGACGTCGTACTCCCGCGCCTTCTCCTCGAGCAGGAGGGTCAGCACCTCGGCCTTCTCCGCGCTCAGGTCCGCGCTCCCCCAGTGCACGACCGCGCCGCTGCGCAGCGTCAGGTCGATGGTGTCGATGGTGGCGACACCGACGTGCTGGACCCGTCCGAGCAGCTCGTCAGGCAGGGAGGAGACGACAGCGGCGGCCTCGGCGAGCGCGTCGGAGGAGGTGGTGGGCCGGAGCATCCGGACCTCCGGGAGCCCTTCGGGCTGCTCGTCGTAGCTCCGGAAGAGCATCCCGGTGGAGTCCATCCCCTCCCACTGCCCCTCGCGGGAGACCGCGGCCACGGCGGTGCGCTCGGTGACCTCGATCGTCACCCGGTCGGGCCAGCCGCGCCCCACCTCCACCGACCGTACGGCGGCCAGCGACTCCACCCTCGCCTCGATCGCGTCGAGGTCGACCCGGGCCAGCGGCACCCCCTCGGGGACCTGCGCCACCTCGGTCACCTCGGCGTCGCTGAGGAACGACGTCCCCCGGACCTCGGCGCCCTTGACCGCGAGCACGCTGCTGAGGAAGACCAACCAGACCAGCCCCGCGACCAGCCCGACCCCGAGGACCGCCAGCAGCAGCCGGAACCACAGCCGGCGGCGCAGCGCGCGGCGCCGGCGTAGGAACCGGCGCCGGCTCGCCTCGACGGGCGGCTCGACCGCGGAGGCCGCGGGGTGGGTCTGGGTCTGGGTGGGGGTCACGGGCGGTCCTCCTCGGGTTCGCGGAGCTCACCACGGCGCAGCCGCTCCTCGAGCAGCAGCAGCACCTCAGGCGCGACGAGCGTGACGTCACCGGCACCGAGCGTCAGGACGAGGTCGCCGGGGCGGGCCAGGTCGGCGAGCAGCTCGGGCGTCCTGGACCACGACGGCTCGAACCGTACGTGGTCAGCGCCGAGCGGGACGTTCGAGGCGACCATCGCCCCGTTGATGCCGGGCTCGGGGTCCTCGCGCGCGACGTAGACGTCCATGACGACCACCTCGTCGGCCGCGCCGAGCGCCTCGCCCATCGCGGGGCCGAAGATACGGGTCCGGGAGACCAGGTGCGGCTGGAAGGCCACGACGACCCTCCCCTCCCCTGCCAGCGAACGGGCGGCCTGCAGGTCGCCGGCGATCTCGTTGGGGTGGTGGGCGTAGCTGTCGTAGACCCGCACTCCGCCGACCTCGCCCTTCAGCTCCATCCGCCGGCGGGTCCCGGTGAACGACTCGAGCCCGCGCCGGAGCACCTCGAAACCGAAGCCGAGCCGCAGCCCCGCGCCGAGCGCCGCCATCGCGTCCAGGACGTAGTGGCGGCCGGGGATCTGGAGCCGGACCGTGCCCAGCCGGCGCCCGCTGTCGACGACGGCGAAGCTGGAGAACCGCCCGGAGAAGGTCAGCCCGACCGCGCGCAGGTCGGCCTCCGACGACTCGCCGACGGTGACGACCTCGATGCCGCGGTCCGCGGCGACCCGGGCCAGCTCCGCCGCGCCGGGGTCGTCGACGCAGGCGACGAGGTAGCCGCCGGGGCGGATCCGGTCGAGGAACGTCCGGAACGCCTCGTGGTAGGCCTCCTCGGAGCCGTAGTTGTCGAGGTGGTCGGCCTCGACGTTGGTCACCAGCGCGACGTCGGGCGAGTAGACGAGGAAGGCGCCGTCGCTCTCGTCGGCCTCGGCGACGAACAGCTCGCCGCTGCCGTCGTGGGCGTTCGCCCCGAGCTCGTTGAGCTCCCCGCCGATCGCGAACGACGGGTCGGCCCCGCAGTGCTGCAGCGCAACGGTGAGCAACGAGGTGGTCGTGGTCTTGCCGTGGGTGCCGGCGACCGCGACGACGCGGCGGCCCTGCATGACCGACTCCAGCGCGGCCGACCGCGGCAGCAGCCGCAGCCCTTGGCGCCGCGCCTCGACCACCTCGGGGTTGTCCTCGCGGACCGCCGTGGAGACCACCACGGTGTCGGCGTCGCGGACCTGCTCGGCGCGGTGGCCGACGTGGACCCGGGCGCCGAGGGCGCGCAGGGCCTCCAGCGTCCGCGACTCCTTGGCGTCGCTGCCGCTCACCGTGATGCCGCGGGCCAGCATGATCCGCGCGATGCCGGAGAGCCCGGCGCCGCCGATGCCGACGAAGTGGACGCGGCCGAGCCGGTCGGCGGGCAGCAGCTCGTCGGGCACCTCGACCCTCATCCGTGCCACCCCCCGGCGGCGAGCACCATCCGGGCGAGCTGCTCGTCGGCGTGGCGGGGCACGAGGTCGGCGGCGGCCGCCGACATCGCGGCGAGCCGGTCGCGGTCGGCGAGCAGGTCCGGGACGGTCGCGGCCACCCACTCGGGGGTCAGCGCTGCGTCGTCGACGAGCAGCCCGCCTCCGGCGTCGACGACCGGTCGGGCGTTCAGGGCCTGCTCGCCGTTGCCGATCGGCAGCGGCACGAACACCGCCGGCAGCCCGACGGAGGCCACCTCGGTCACCGTGTTCGCGCCCGCCCGGCAGACCACCAGGTCGGCCGCGGCGTAGGCGAGGTCCATGCGGTCGACGTACGGCAACACGACGTACGGCGGGGCACCCGGCGCCGGGTCGACGGCCGCCTCACCCGCGGGGCCGACGACGTGCAGGACCTGGACCCCGGCCCCGGCGAGCGTGGGCTGGGCGGCGGCCACGGCCCCGTTGATGCGGCGGGCCCCCTGGGAGCCCCCGGTGACGAGGAGGGTCGGACGGTCGGGGTCGAGCCCGAACTGCTCCCGCGCCTCCGCGCGCCTGGCGGGGCGGTCGAGGGTCGAGACCAGCCGTCGGATCGGCAGCCCGAGGTAGCGGCCGTGGCGCAGCCGGGTGTCGGGGAAGCTGGTGGCGACGTGCTCGGTGAACCGCGCGCCGAGCTTGTTGGCGATGCCCGGGAGGGCGTTGCCCTCGTGGACGACCAGCGGGACCCGGCGACGCCGGCCCGCGAGGTAGGCCGGGACCGAGACGTAGCCGCCGAACCCGACGACGACGTCGGGGCGGAGCCGGTCGACGACGTCGAGCGCCGCCCGGTAGGCCCCGCGGAGCCGGCCCGGCACCTTGAGCAGGTCGACGGAGGGCTTCCTTGGCAGCGGCACCGGCGGGACGAGCTCCAGCGGGTAGCCGGCCTCCGGGACCACCCGCACCTCGAGACCGCGCGGCGTGCCGAGGGCGGTGACCTCCGCGTCCGGCGCCAGGCGGCGCACCGCATCGGCGGTGGCGAGCAGGGGCGAGGTGTGGCCGGCGGTGCCGCCTCCGGCCATCAGCACCCGCAACGGCTCAGCCACGGCTGCGACGGGAGACCCCGCCCGCGGTCACGCCGTTGACCCGGCGCCTCCGCTTGTCGCGCAGCGCCGCCTGCGCGCCCGGCTCGTGGCGGGCGAACGAGACGAGGAACCCGAGCGCGACCAGCGAGGGCACCAGCGCGCTGCCGCCGTAGGAGACCAGCGGGAGCGGGATGCCGATCACCGGCAGCAGGGTGAGCACCATGCCGACGTTGATCATCATCTGGGCGCTGATCCACAGCGTGATGCCGGCCGCCATGTAGCGGGCGAACGGGTCCCGGGTGCGCCGCGCGACGCGGAACCCGGCGTACGCCAGGGTCAGGAAGAGCCCGAGCACGAGCAGCGTGCCGACGAGCCCGAGCTCCTCGCCGAGCACGGCGAAGATGAAGTCGGTGTGGGCGGCCGGGAGGTCGCCCCACTTCTGCTGGCTGGCGCCGATCCCCTTGCCGAACAGGCCGCCGCTCGACATCGCGAAGATCCCGTGGGCCGCCTGCCAACCGGCGCCCTGGAACGACGCGAACGGGTCGGCGAAGCTGGTCAGCCGCTCCATCCGCTCCTCGGAGGTGGCCGCGAGCCCGAGGGCGGCGGCGCCGGCCACGAGGATCGAGCCGACGAAGAGCCGGGTCGGCGCGCCGACCACCCAGAGCAGCCCCAGCACGATCGCCATGAGGACCAGCGCGGTGCCGAGGTCGTGGCCGAGGACGACCAGCCCGATGACCAGCCCCATGACGGGGACCACGGGGAACAGCGTGTGCCGCCAGTCCCCCAGGATCCGCTCCTTGGTGGCATAGATGCTCGAGCACCAGAGGATCACCGCCAGCTTGGCGAGCTCGGCGGGCTGGATCTGCACCGGCCCGAGGGCCAGCCAGTTCTTGTTGCCGTTGACGGTCACGCCGAGCGAGGTCTGGGTCAGTGCCAGGAGCACCACCGAGACCAGCAGCGCCGGCCACGCCAGCGCCTTGAGGAGCTTGTGCGGCAGCCGGACGGCGACCAGCACGCACGGCGCCGCGATGATCACCCAGGTGAGCTGCTTGAGGAACGTCGAGTAGCTGTTGCCGTAGAGCTCGTAGGACCAGACGCTGGACGAGCTCAGCACCATCACGAGCCCGATGACGAGCAGCAGCCCGGCCGAGCCGAGGAGCAGGTAGTACGACGTCAGCGGCCGGTCGAGCGACTCGCGCACCGTGGCCGTCCAGGCCGCCACCGGCGTCCGCCCGGTCCCTGGTCGCGTGACCGGGGGCTTGTCCGCCGTCGTCGTCACGTGGAGCCTCTCCGTCGCCGGTCCACCGCCTCCGCGAAGGCGTCCCCGCGGGCGCCGTAGTTCGCGAACATGTCCATGGACGCGCACCCCGGGGCGAGCAGCACGGTGTCGCCCGGCTGGGCGAGGTCGGCGGCCGCCCGGACCACGCGGTCCATCGCCCCAGTCTCGTCGTCGCCCACGTCGATCACCGGGACATCGGGCGCGTGTCGCCGCAGCGCGGCGGCGATCACGTCGCGGTCGCGGCCGAGGAGCACCGCTCCGCGCAGCCGCGACCGGGCGGCCTCCACGAGGTCGTCGAACGAGGCGCCCTTGGCGAGCCCGCCGGCGACCCACACCACGGACTCGTAGGCCAGCAGCGACGCCTTCGCGGCGTGCGGGTTGGTCGCCTTGGAGTCGTCGACCCAGCCCACGCCCCCGACCTGGCCGAGGTCGGCGATCCGGTGCCCGTCGGGGCGGAACTCGCGCAACGCCTGGCGCACCGCGACCGGGGGGACCCCGTGGGCGCGCGCCAGCGCCGCGGCGGCGAGCGCGTTGGCGATGAAGTGCGGCGCGTCGGAGGCGAGGTCGCCGACCGTGCAGAGCTCGGCGGCGCTGGTCCGCCGCTCCTCCACGAAGGCCCGGTCGGCGAGGACGTCGTCGACCAGCCCGACCATGCCGACTCCGGGGACGCCGAGGGTGAAGCCGATCGCCCGCGCGCCCTCGACGACGTCGGCGTCGCGGACCAGCTGCTCGGTGACCGGGTCGGCGACGTTGTAGACGCAGGCCCGCTCGACGTCCTGGTAGATCCGGCCCTTGTCCGCGGCGTACTCCTCGAGCGAGGAGTACCAGTCGAGGTGGTCCTCGGCGACGTTGAGCACCGCCGCGGACTCGCACTGCATCGAGGAGGTGTAGTGCAGCTGGAAGCTCGAGAGCTCGACGGCGAGCACGTCGTGGGGGGTCGGGTCCATGACCGCCTCGACGATGGGCAGCCCGACGTTGCCACAGGCCTGCGACCGCAGCCCCGCGGCACGCAGCATCGCGTCGAGCATCTGCACGGTCGTGGTCTTGCCGTTGGTGCCGGTGACGGCGAGCCACGGCGCCGGGTTGTCGGGGTGGCGCAGCCGCCAGGCCAGCTCGACCTCGCCCCACACCGGCACCCCACGGGCGCCGGCCGCGGCGAGCAGCGGGGCGTCGGGCTGCCACCCCGGCGAGGTGACGACGACGTCGACGTCCTCCGGGAGCTCGGCGGTCGAGCCGGGTCCCAGCCGCAGGGTGGCGCCGAGGATCTCGAGCAGCGTCGCCTTCTCGGCGCGCTCCCCCTCCGCCTCCGCGTCGTCGAGCACCGTCACCGAGGCGCCGAGGTGGGTGAGGTTGTCGGCGGCGGCGAACCCGGAGACGCCGAGCCCGGCCACGACGGCGCGGACCCCCTCCCAGGAGTCGGTGCGCCCCAGGGCGTGCGGGTCCCTCATGCGCCTGCCACCCACTCGGCGTAGAAGATCCCGAGCCCGGCGGCGACGCAGAGCCCGGTGATGATCCAGAACCGGATGACGACGGTGATCTCGTCCCACCCGCGCAGCTCGAAGTGGTGGTGCAGAGGTGCCATGCGGAACAGCCGTTTCCCCTTCGTCGCCTTGAAGTACCCCACCTGCAGCACCACCGACAGGGTCTGCATCACGAACAGCCCGCCGAGCACCACCAGCAGCAGCTCGGTGCGCGTCATCACCGCGAGCCCGGCGAGGACGCCACCGAGGGCCAGCGACCCGGTGTCGCCCATGAAGATCTTCGCCGGCGAGGCGTTCCACCACAGGAAGCCGAAGCAGGCGCCGGTCAGCGCCGCGGAGATGATCGCGAGGTCGAGCGGGTCGCGGACCTCGTAGCAGGTGTTGCCCGGGGTCAGCTCGCAGGACTGGTTGTTCTGCCAGATGTTCATGACGGTGTAGGCGGCGAACACCATCGTGGACGCGCCGGTGGCCAGCCCGTCGAGCCCGTCGGTGAGGTTCACCGCGTTGGACGAGCCCGCGATCATCAGCAGGATCAGCAGCACGACGAGCACCGCCGGCAGCTCCCACCGCTCCCAGTCACGGGTGAACGACAGGAACCGCGACGCCGGCGTCTGACCACGGTCGTCGGGGAACCGGAGCGCGAGGACCGCGAAGACAACGGCGACGACGACCTGGCCGGTCATCTTCGCGCGGCTGCGGAGGCCGAGGCTGCGCTGCTTGGCGATCTTGATGTAGTCGTCGAGGAAGCCGACCAGCCCCAGCCCGACCAGCAGGAAGAGCAGCAGCAGCCCCGAGGCGGTCGGGGTGCGGGTGGTCAGGAGGTTGGCCAGGAAGTAGGCCAGCACCACCGAGATGATGATGACCGTGCCGCCCATCGTGGGCGTGCCGCGCTTGGTGTGGTGGGTCGTGGGGCCGTCGTCACGGATCAGCTGGCCGTAGCCCTTGGCGACGAGGACCCGGATCGCCAGCACCGTGCCGAGCAGGGTCAGCACCATGGCCAGCCCGCCCGAGAGGAGGATCGCTCTCAACGGCCGGCTCCGTCGTCGAGCCCCTGGTCGAGGACGGCCGCGGCCACGAGGTCGAGCCGGGCGCCGCGCGAGGCCTTGAGCAGGACGACGTCGCCGTCGCGCAGCTCCCCGCGGAGCAGCGCGACCGCCGCCTCGTTGTCGTCCACGAAGACCGCCCTCTCCTCTCCCGACCCGGCCTCGGCTCGGGCCCCCTCACCGATCGCCCGGGCCGGAGCACCGACGGCGACGACCCGGTCGACGCCGAGCCGCACGGCCAGTCTGCCCACCGCCTCGTGCTCCGCCTCGCCCGACTCGCCCAGCTCCTTCATCTCGCCGAGCACCGCGATGGTGCGCCGACGCCGCGCCCGCGCGCCCCCTCCGATCGCGACCAGCGCCTTGAGCGCCGCGGCCATCGAGTCCGGGTTGGCGTTGTAGGCGTCGTTGACCACGGTGACCCCGTCACCGCGCTCGTGGACCTCCATGCGCCACTGCGACAACGTGCGTACGGCGGACAGCGACCGCGCCGCGTCGGCGAGCGGCACCCCCACGGAGAGGGCCGCGGCCGCGGCAGCAGCGGCGTTGACCGCCATGTGCTCACCGACCAGCTGCAACGCGACCGGGACCCGCTCCCCCGCGTGCTGGAGCACGACCGAGGCGTGCCCCCGCTCGTCGAGCCGCACGTCGGACCAGCGCAGGTCGGCACCGGCCGTGGAGCCGAACCGGAGCACCCGCGCGTCGGTCCGCGACGCCATCGCGTCGACGAGCGGGTCGTCGCCGTTGAGCACCGCGACCCCGTCGCCGGGCAGCGCCTCGACCAGCTCGCCCTTGGCCCGGGCGATGTCGGCCTGGGTGCCGAACTCGCCGAGGTGCGCCTTGCCGACGTTGAGGACCATCGCGACGTCGGGGCGGGCGACCTCGCAGAGCGTGCGGATGTGGCCGATGCCGCGGGCGCCCATCTCCAGCAGCAGGAACCGGGTGCCGGGGTCGGCGCGGAGCACGGTGAGAGGGAGCCCGAGCTCGTTGTTGAACGATCCGCGGGTGGCCACCGTCGGCGCCGCGTCGGCGAGCACCGCGGCGAGCAGGTCCTTGGTCGACGTCTTGCCCTGGGAGCCGGTCACGGCGAGGACCTGCACGTCGGGGAGCCGGGCCAGCACGTGCCGGGCGAGGGCGGTGAGCGCGGCACCGGGGTCGTCCACCACGACGGAGGGGACACCGACCGGTCGTGAGCCCAGGACCGCGGCGGCACCGGCCTCCACGGCGGAGGCCGCGTAGTCGTGGCCGTCGACGTGCTCGCCGACGAAGGCGGCGAACAGCCCGCCCGGCTCCACCGCGCGGCTGTCGATCGTCGCGGGCCCGGTGACACGGAGCCCTGTGCCGCCGTCCTCCGCGTCGTGCACCGTGCCGCCGACGACCTCGGACAGCTGCGCCAGGGTCATCGGGGTCATCGCGCCACCAGCTCCTCGATCGCCTCGCGGAGGACGACGCGGTCGTCGAAGGGGTGCACCACGCCCTGCACCTCCTGGCCGGTCTCGTGGCCCTTGCCCGCGACCACCAGGGTGTCCCCCTCGGTGGCGAGCGACACCGCGAACCGGATCGCGTCCCGGCGGCCGCCGACCTCGTGCACCTCCGCGGTGCCGTCACGGGCGCCGGCGAGGAGCTCGGCGCGGATCGCCGCCGGCTCCTCGGTGCGCGGGTTGTCGTCGGTGACGACGAGGACGTCGGCGAGCCGGGCCGCGATCTCCCCCATGAGGGGCCGCTTGCCGCGGTCGCGGTCTCCCCCGGCACCGATCACGATCACCAGCCGCCCCGCGGTCCGCCCGCGCAGGCTGGTCAGCACCGCCTCGACGGCGTCGGGCTTGTGGGCGTAGTCCACCACCGCGAGGAACGGCTGGCCGGCCTCGACCGGCTCCAGCCGACCGGGGACGCCGGGGATCCGCCCCAGGGCCGCGGTCACCTCCTCGACCGGGTAGCCGAGCTCCGCGAGCCCGGCGACGGCGCAGAGCGCGTTGGCCACGTTGAACTCGCCGGGCAGCGTGACCTCCGTGCGGTGCTCGCCGTCGGGGCCGCGCACGGTGAACTCCGAGCCGGTGGCGGTGGGCGCCACGTCGAGCGCGAGCCAGTCGGCGTCACGCCCCGTGGTCGAGAACGTCGTCGTCGGGACCAGCGCCCGCTCGGCGAGGATCCGGCCGTAGGGGTCGTCGACGTTGACGAGCGCGCGGCGGGCACGGGCCGGGGTGAAGAGCTCCGCCTTGGCCGCGAAGTACTCCTCCACGTCGGCGTGGAAGTCGAGGTGGTCGCGGCCGAGGTTGGTGAAGGCGGCGAGGTCGAAGACCACCCCGTCGACCCGCCCCATCACCAGGGCGTGGCTCGAGACCTCCATCGCGCACGCCTCGACCTCGCGCTCCCGCATCACCGCGAAGAGCGCGTGCAGCTCCGGCGCCTCGGGGGTGGTGAGTGCGGAGTGCACGTCCACGCCGTCGACGCGGGTCCCGACGGTGCCCACCACGGCCGCGCGCCGGCCCGCGGCCTGCAGCGCCGCCTCGGCCAGTCGGGTCGTCGTCGTCTTCCCCTGGGTGCCGGTGACGCCGAGGAGCCGCAGGGACGCCGCGGGGGCGCCGTACACCTGCGCAGCGAGGGCGCCGAGCACCGAGCGGGGCCGCGGCACGACGAGCACCGGCACCGCCACACCGGCCCCGCGGCACCGGTCGGCGCCGTCGGCGTCGGTCAGCACCGCGACCGCGCCGGCGTCCACCGCCTGCCCGGCGAACCGGGCGCCGTGGGTCGTCGCGCCCGGCGAGGCGACGTAGAGGTCACCGGGCTGGACCGCCCGGCTGTCGAGGGTCAGGCCGGTCACCTCGGCGTCGGCGAGGGCTGTGGCGTCGGCTCCGACGGTCGCCGCGAGCGACCGGAGCGGGGTGCGCGGAGGCTGCGCGGGACGGGGTGTGGTGACGTGGGCCATCACGGCGTGAACCTACCCGAGGGGCACCGCCGCGACCGGTGGTGGATCACTCCTCCGAGGAGGGCTGGCGCCCCCACTCGACCGGCAGCTCCGGGGACTCGCTGCCGCTCGGCGGCACCGCGTACTTCTGCAGCAGGTAGGCCATGATCTTGCGGAACGCCTTGCCGCCGGTGGTGCCGCCGCCCTGGCCGTCGGTGGGCTCGTGGACCACCACGTAGACGGTGAACCGCGGGTCGTCGGCGGGCGCGAACCCGGCGAACGAGA
Organism: Nocardioides caldifontis; assembly: GCF_008087345.1. Lineage (GTDB taxonomy): Bacteria > Actinomycetota > Actinomycetes > Propionibacteriales > Nocardioidaceae > Marmoricola_A > Marmoricola_A caldifontis. The sequence goes on from NZ_VHIB01000008.1 coordinate 258,022, forward strand.
CGGTGAACTTGCCCCCGGAGTAGCAGCCGCAGGCCGGGTCGACCATCTGCGCGGTGCCGGTCTTGCCGGCCACCCGGTAGCCCTCGATGGCGGCGTCCGGCGCCGTCCCCTCCTCGGGGTCGAGCACCATCTCCATCATCTCGGCGGTCTGCCGGGCAGCGTCCTCACTGATGACCCGGCGCTGCTCGGCCACCGACGAGCCGGTGACCTCGCCGGAGTGCGTCGTCGCCTTGCCGAGCACGACGCTGGGCTGCACGTAGACCCCGCCGTTGGCCACGGTGTTGACCGCGGCCGCCATCTGGACGGCGTTGACCGCAAGCCCCTGGCCGAACGCGATGTTGTCGCGGTTGATCTCCAGCCAGTCCTGCCAGGGCGGGAGAAGCCCGGCGGACTCGCCGTAGCCGGGGATGCCGGTGCGGGAGCCGAGGCCGAACGCCTTGAGGTAGCGGTGGAGCACCCGGCCCGGCATCTTCCGGGCCGCCATCACCGTGCCGATGTTGGAGGACTTCGCGATCACGCCGGTGAGCGTCAGCCGCTCGAGCCCGTGCTCCCAGTGGTCGCTGATCTCCTTGTCGGAGGACTTCAGCGTGCCGGGCACCCGCAGCTTGGTGTCCGGCTCGACGATGCCGGCGTCGATCAGCGCCGCGGCGGTGAGCACCTTCTCGACCGAGCCCGGCTCGTAGACGTCGCGGAACGCCTTCGAGGCGAGGCGTCCGATCTTGCGCTGCACCGTCGTGTTCGGGTCGTACGTCGGGTGGTCGGCCAGCGCGAGCAGCTCGCCGGTGCGGCTGTCGAGGACCACCGCGACGCCGGACTTGCCGCCGGCGTCCTCGACGGTCTGGCGCAGGACCCGCTGGGTGTACCACTGCAGGTCGCGGTCGAGGGTCAACGTGAGGTCCTCGCCGTCGACGGGCTCCGTGGTGCTGTTGTCGCCGAGCGGGATGCGGTTGCCGCCGCCCACGTCGTAGGTGGCCGAGCCGTCCTCGCCGGAGAGCAGCGGGTTGAACAGCTGCTCCGCGCCGCCGGCCGCGTCACCGAGTCCGTTGACGTAGCCGACGATGTTCGCGCCCACGTCCTTGGCGGGGTAGCTGCGCACCGGGTCGCGGCGGATGTCGAGCCCCTTGTAGCCGAGGTCCGAGAGCTCCTCGACGACCTCGACGGCCTTGGTGGTCGGGACGCGCCGGGCGATGTAGCGGAACCTGGTGTCGGGCCAGCGGAGGTTCTCGACGGTGTCGATGTAGGAGACCCCGAGCCGCTCGGTGAGGATCGTCGCGATCGCCGCGGCGTCGTCGGCGGTCTTCGTCGGGTCGGCCACGATCATCGAGCCGTCGAGCGACTCGGCCAGGGGGGTGCCGTTGCGGTCGAGGATCGAGCCGCGGGTGGCCGGGAGGAGCTCCTGCACCGCCCCGACGGCGCGCGCCCGTTCGGCGTACGTCCTGGCGTCGAGCCCCTGCAGCTGGAACAGCCGTACGGCGAACACCGAGACGACCATCGCGATCAGCAGGAAGCCGACCTGGAGCCGCACGGTGGAGACGCCGGATCGGCGCGTCCTGCGAGGGGCTGACCGGCCCCCCGGTCGTCGCTGCGCTGGCGCCATCAGCCAGTTGTATCCCGCTCGGACGGCAGGTCGTCCGAGGGCACGCCGTCGTCGTTCATGTCGGGGGTCTCGTCCACCACACCGCCGGTCCTACGGGGCTTGAAACCCGGCGGCTCCTGCGTCGGGATCGGCTCCAGCCGCTGGGCGTCCATCGGCGTCGCGGTCTTCGCCTCGCCGAGCTGCTTGCCGTCGGAGAGGCGGAGGAACGCGGGGCTCACCATCGGCACCATCCCGAGCGCCTGGGCCCGCGTGGCCACCCGCTGCGGGTCGCGCAGCTCGTCGAGCTCCATCTGCAACGACTGCTGCGTGGCGTGGAGCCGGTCGGCCCGGGCCTGCAGCTCGGTGGCGGTGAACGACATCTGCTGCATGTGGGTGTTGAACATCAGCAGCCCGACCACGCCGCCGAGCAGGACGAGGAAGACCAGCACCACGAACGGCACCCGCGGCGCTCGGCTGCGCCGGGGCACCACGGTCAGCCGGGCCCGCTCCACCGCCTGCTCGGCGAGGCGGGGCATCCTGCTGCGGGCGTGGCCCATCCATGCGCTCATCGGCGACCGGTCCCTTCTGGTCCACGGGGGTGGGGGTGCTTGCTGGTGGGTCGCGGGCGGCCCGGGCGGACCCGCTCGGCGGCGCGGAGCCGCACGGGGCGGGCCCGGGGGTTGCGGGCCACCTCCTCGGGGGAGGCCTGCTCGGCGCCGCGGGTGAGGAGCCGGAGGGTCGGCTGGTGCTCCTCCGGCACGACCGGGAGGTCGGGCGGGGCGGTGGTGCGGGTGTGCTCGGCGAACGCCTGCTTGGTGAGCCGGTCCTCGAGGGAGTGGTACGACATCACCACCACGCGGCCGCCGACGCCGACCGCGTCGACGGCGGCGGGGAGCGCCCGGCGCAGGACCGACAGCTCGTCGTTGACCTCGATGCGCAGCGCCTGGAAGGTGCGCTTGGCCGGGTTGCCGCCGGTGCGCCGTGTGGCCGCCGGGATCGCCGCTCGGACCAGCTCGACGAGCCGCTCCGAGCGGGTGAACGGCTCGTCGGCGCGCGCCGCGACGATCCGGTCGGCGATCCGGCGCGCGAACCGCTCCTCGCCGTAGTCGCGGAGGATCCGGGCCAGCTCCGCGGCCGGGTAGGTGTTGAGCACCTCGGCAGCCGTGAGCCCCGAGGTGTCGTCCATCCGCATGTCGAGCGGGGCGTCCTCGGCGTAGGAGAAGCCGCGCTCACGGAGGTCGAGCTGCATGCTCGAGACGCCGAGGTCGAACAGCACCCCGTCCACGTGGTCGAGCCCCTGGTCGGCCAGGACGTCGCCGATCTCGTCGTACACGGCGTGGACGAAGGTGACCCGCTCGCCGAAGGCGGCGAGCCGCTCCCGGCTCTGCTCGAGGGCGTGCGGGTCGCGGTCGATGCCGATCACTCGCGCCTGCGGACAGCGGTCGAGGACCGCCTCGGTGTGGCCGCCGAGGCCGAGGGTGGCGTCGACGAGGACCGACCCCGGGTGCTCGAGCGCCGGGGCGACGAGCGCGACGACCCGGTCGAGGAGGACCGGGACGTGGGCGGGAGCGGGCATCGTCCGGACGGCCCTCAGCCGGCCAACGAGAGGACGAGGGTGAGGGTGACGGCGAGGAGCACCGATGCCGCCGCCGAGAACGCGACGACCGCGAGGGCGTCGCGGGCCTCCTGGCGGACCCGACGCAGTGGCCTGCCGTGCTGGCCCTGGGCGAGGCTCATGGTGTCGACCCTTCATGTGCTGCTCGGTGCCGGGTGTGCGGGCTGGGGTTGGGCTAGTGGTGGAGGAACGTGGAGCGCCGGTGTCGCCGGGCCAGGTCCCCGCCCGCTCCCCCTGGGAAGCGGCCTTCTGGCACCGGGGAAGGTGTGCCAGACGACCGGGTGGAGCGGGCGTGAGACCTCGTCCTGCGAAACCGGCTGTGGAGTTGTGGTGGGCGGGAGGTGGAGCGGAGTGGGGGCTCAGATGCCGGGGATGACCTCCTCGGACAGCTCGGCGAAGGCCTCCTCCTGCTCCTCGCTGTAGGCGTTCCAGGCGGCCTCGTCCCAGATCTCGAGCCGGTTCATCGCGCCGATGACCACGACGTCCTTGTGGAGCGAGGCCCACTCGCGCAGCTTCGGCGGGATCGTGATCCGGCCCTGCTTGTCGGGGCGCTCGTCGGAGGACGCCGAGGAGAACATCCGCACGAAGTCACGGGTCGCCTTGTTGGAGACCGGCGCCTCGCGGAGCCGCTCGGTGAGCCGGTCGACCTCGGCCTGGGGCCAGACGTAGAGGCAGTGCTCCTGGCCCCTCGTCACCATCAGCCCTCCTGCCAGCTGGTCCCTGAACTTCGCCGGGAGGATCAGCCGGCCCTTGTCGTCGAGCTTCGGGGTGTAGGTGCCGAAGAACATCCGACACCTCCCGTGAGCGTGGGAAGGGCTCCCTTTCCTCCACTGCCCCCCACTTTACTCCACTTCCCCCCACCGTCAACGACTTCGGGCTCCACCGGTCCCCATTTCTGTCCGGGTTTCCGCTGGTGAGGTTGACTAGGAGCAGTGACAGGGGCCGGTGCAGCGACGACACCGCCGGCGCGGGAAGGGACGACGTGACCGAGCAGCACCTCCACGGGACGACGACGGGCGACGCGGGCACGGGCTCCGTGGGGGTCGCTCCGGCCGAGATCGAGGAGATCGCCCGCACCACCTCCGCGATCGCGGGCAGCATCAGCCGGGTCATCGAGGGGAAGCCCGACGTGATCCGCACGGCCCTCGTGGTGCTGCTCGCCGAGGGCCACCTGCTCCTGGAGGACGTGCCGGGCGTCGGGAAGACGATGCTGAGCAAGGCGCTGGCCCGCTCCATCGACTGCACCGTGCGGCGCATCCAGTTCACCCCGGACCTGCTGCCCAGCGACGTCACGGGCGTCTCGGTGTTCAACCAGGACACCCGGACCTTCGAGTTCCGGCCGGGCGGGGTGTTCGCCAACATCGTGGTCGGCGACGAGATCAACCGCGCCTCGCCCAAGACCCAGTCCGCGCTGCTGGAGTGCATGGAGGAGCGCCAGGTCACGGTCGACGGCGTCACCTACGAGCTCGACGCGCCGTTCATGGTCGTCGCCACCCAGAACCCGCTCGAGATGGAGGGCACCTACGCGCTCCCGGAGGCGCAGCGCGACCGGTTCATGGCGCGCGTCTCGATGGGCTACCCGGTCGAGGCGGCGGAGATCGCGATGCTCGACCACCACACCCGCGCCAACCCGCTCGCCGACCTCGAGCCGGTCACCGACGCGGCGACGATCGCGAAGCTCGTCGAGATCGTCACCCGGATCCACGTGGCCCCCACCGTGCAGCGCTACGCGGTCGCCCTGGCCACCGCGACCCGCCACTCCCCCGAGCTGCTCCTCGGCGCATCGCCCCGGGCCTCGCTGCACCTGGTCCGGGCGGCGAAGGCGGCGGCCGCGCTCGACGGCCGCGACTACGTCGTCCCCGACGACCTGCGGGCCCTGGCGGTGCCGGTGCTGGCGCACCGGCTGCTGCTCACCGTGGAGGCGGCGATGAGCGGCCGCACCACCGCGTCCGCGCTCTCGGCGCTGGTCGCCTCGGTACCGATGCCCACCCCGCCGACGTCGCCGAGCCACCGGTGACGCCATGAGGGCGGCGATGGGGGCCCTGACGACGCGGGGTCGCGCGTTCCTGTCCTCCGGCGTGACCGCCCTGCTCTGCGCCGCCGTCCTCGGTCTCGACGACCTCGCCCGCGTGGGGCTGCTGCTGGTGGCGCTCCCCCTGATCAGCGCGGTCGTGGTCTCGCGCGGCCGGCTGCGGCTCGGGCTGACCCGCACGGTCACCCCCTCCCGCACCGGCGTCGGCCAGGACGCGGTCGTGCGGCTCGCGCTCACCAACGACGGGCGTACACCGGCAGGGACGGTGCTCCTGGAGGAGCAGGTCCCCTACGTGCTCGGGGCCCGCCCTCGGTTCACCCTCGACCGGATGGGACCCCGGTGGCGGCGGACCGTGGAGTACCGCGTCCGCTCGGAGGTCCGCGGACGCTACCTGCTCGGCCCGATGACCGTGCGGGTGGACGACCCGTTCGGGCTCGTCGAGCTCCGCCGTACCTTCCAGTCGACGACGCCGCTGGTCGTCACCCCGCCGGTGACCGTCCTCCCGCCGATACCCCTCGCCGGGCTGTGGGCCGGCACCGGCGACAACCGGCCACGGGACTTCGCCGGCGGCAGCGCCGAGGACGTCACCGTGCGTGAGTACCGCCGCGGCGACGACCTCCGCCGCGTGCACTGGCGCTCGAGCGCGCACGCCGGTGAGTTGATGGTGCGCCGCGAGGAGCAGCCGTGGCAGTCGCGTGCCACCGTCTTCGTCGACAACCGGCGCCACGTGCACCGCGGCTCCGGCCCCGGCTCGTCCCTGGAGTACGCCGTCGCGTTCGCCGCCTCGGTCTGCCTCCACCTCGCGCAGCGCGGGTTCCAGGTGCGGCTGGTGACCGCCGCCTCGGCGGGCGGGGGCGACCAGGCGCACGCCGGCGGCACCCCCGACCACGCCTGGCACCAGCACGCCGCGGTCGCCGACGCAGGCCCGCTGCTCGAGTCGCTCGCCGTGCTCGCCGACGCGCCCACGGTCCGGATGGACACCGCGTGGCTGGCGGACTCCGGCGCGAGCGGGCTGCTGGTCGCGATCACCGGCGCCCTCGACACCTCCGACCAGCCCGCGCTCGGCCGGCTCCGGCACGCCGCGAGCACCCCGATGGCGGTGGTCCTCGACGTGGAGCGGTGGAGCCGCGGCGGCGACGCCGACGGCGCCCGCGCGGCCGAGCTGCTCACCGCCCAGGGGTGGCGTGCCGTCACCGCGGCCCCGGGCGACGACCCCGCGCGGGTGTGGCAGCGGCTCGGGCTCACCACGCACCGGCGCCGCACCGCCACCGCTGCGGAAGGAGCCCGACGATGAACCGGCACCACGCCCCGGCCCCGGCCTCCGTGGCCGCGGCGCTCCTCGCCGCCGCCACCACCTTCCTCACGCTGCTCTCCTGGGACGGCCTCTCCGACGACGCCAGCGCCTTCCTGGTGCCGCTGTTCTGGGTCTGCGCGGGGGTCGCGGGGCTCGGGTTGGTGCTCCGGTGGGGCCGGGTGCCCGTCCCGGTCGTGCCGCTGGTCCAGCTGGCAGTCATCGGGCTCGCCCTCCACCGCGCCTGGGTGCCGGAGGCGCCGCTGGGCGGTTGGCTGCCCGACGGCGACTCCGTCCGGGCCATCGGCGACCTGTTCCGCGCCGGCGCCGACGCGGCCGCCAGCCACCCCGCGCCCATCCCCCAGGAGGAGACGCGCTTCGCACCGGTGATGCTCGGCGTCGGGGCGCTGGTCGCCGTCTGCGTCGACGCGCTGGCCTGCACCTTCCGCCGGGTGCCGCTCGCCGGACTGCCGCTGCTGGCGGTCTTCACGGTCCCGGTCGCGATCAACGACGGCGTCCCGTGGACCGTCTTCGCCGCCGCAGCCACGGCGTTCGTCCTGCTCCTCTGCGCCGACCACGCCGGGCGGTTGAGCGGGTGGGGGCGCAACATCAGCCGGATGTCCCCCCGCGCCGACGACCTCGGGCGCACGGCGGACCCCGAGGCGGTCCACCACGACGTGCGGCTCGCGACCCTCTGGTCGCGCGCCTCCCGCGTGGGGCTCGCGGGGGTCGGCCTCGCGGTGCTCGCACCGGTGCTGGTGCCGGCGAGCAGCGGCTGGTTCGACGGTGGCGGGTCCGGGATCGGCAGCGGCAACGGCGACGTCCGGGTCGACAACCCGTTCGTGGACATGCAGCGGGACCTCGAGCGGCAGAGCGAGCGTGACCTGGTCAGCGCCGAGACCGATGCGCAGGACCCGTCGTACCTGCGGCTGACGGTGCTCGACGAGTTCGACGGCGAGCGGTGGGTACGCGCCGACCGCGAGGTGACCCCGGAGGTGAACCAGGCGTCCGGCGACAGCTTCCCGCTCCCGAACGGGCTGGAGGAGGACACTCCGCGGAGCCGTGAGCACTGGGAGCTGCGGCTGCTCGACGACTTCGACACCTCGTGGCTGCCGATGCCCTACCCGGCGGCCGCGGTCGACGTCGAGGGCGACTGGCGGTGGGACTCGCGCGCGCTCGACGTGCAGCTCTTCGACGGCGACCTGGACACCGACTGGCTGCAGTACGAGGTCGAGGCCCTCCGGCTGGAGCCCCGCGTCGAGCAGCTGGTGAACGCCGGTCCTCCCCCGCTGAGCATCTCCACGCCGTACACCGAGCTCCCGGAGGAGTTCCCGGAGTGGGTCGAGCAGCAGGCGCTCGACGTCACCGAGGGGGCACAGAGCCCGTTCGAGCGCGCCGTCATGCTCCAGGACTTCTTCCGGCGGACCGGCGGCTTCGAGTACTCCCTGCGGCAGAGCCCGGGCAGCAGCATCGAGTCGCTCGAGCTCTTCCTCGGCACCGGCCCCGGGAGCCGCACCGGCTACTGCGAGCAGTTCGCCTCGGCGATGACGATGATGGCTCGCAGCGTCGGCATCCCGGCCCGGATCGCGATCGGCTTCCTGCGCCCGGACACCACGAACAACGACAGCGGCTACGTCTACAGCACCCACGACCTGCACGCCTGGCCCGAGCTGTACTTCGACGGCGTCGGCTGGGTCCGGTTCGAGCCGACGCCGCAGGACCGGGCCACCGGGGTGCCGTCGTACACCGAGGGCGAGATCCCGGCGCCGCCGCGGACGCCGACGACCGACCCGACCGCCTCGGCGGAGGCGACCCCGACCCCCACCCCGACCGAGGGCGTCGACCGCGGGACCGCGACCTCGTCCGAGGAGCAGGGGGTGCCGGTGTGGCTGGTCGCGGCGCCGGTCCTGCTCCTGCTGGTGGGGCTGGCGCTCGCCCCCCGCTGGCTGCGCGGTGCGCAGCGCCGTCGCCGTTACGCCGCCGCGGGGCCGGACGTCGCCGCCGAGGGGGCGTGGGCGGAGGTGCGGGCGACCGCGCTGGACCTGGGGCTCGGCTGGGACGACGGGGCGACGCTGCGGACCCGGGCGCTCGCGCTCGCCGGTTGGCTCAGGTCGGTGGCGACCCGCCGTCGCAACGACGGGGTCGACCTCGACGCCGAGGGGGCCGTGCGGGCGCTCGAGGCGCTGGTCCTCGCGGTGGAGCGGTCGCGGTACTCCCGGACCGGGCTCTCGCCGGAGGGTGCGACGGGGCTCGCCGACCTCGCGCGCACGGTCACCGCGGCGATGCGGGGAGCGGCGTCGAGCCGCACCCGGCGTCGGGCAGAGTGGCTGCCGGCGTCGCTGTGGCGCGGGCGGACGGCGGCCACCCGGGGTGGTCGGGCGGCGCAGCGCGAAGGGGTGGAAGAGGCCGAGCGGGACCGCGTGTCGGTCTGACGTGGGCGGTCAGCCCGCGACGGTCAACCCCGGAGGGTCAGAAGCCGCCGTTCTGCTCGCGGCGGCGGCGCCACCGCTCCTCGAACCGCTCCATCATCGAGCCCTGCGGCTTCGGCGGCTTGGCCGCCTTGGGCTGGCGGGGGGCACGACCGCGGCGCACCTTGCCGCCGTCGATGACCCGCAGCGGCTGGTCGCCGCCGGCGGGGTGCTGGGGCTCCTCGCCCTGGAGCGGGGCACGGCTCTGGCCACGCCACGTGACCAGGGTCAGGTAGGCGGAGCCGAGCATGACGACGAAGCCGAGGACGGCGACCGGGTAGGTCTTGTAGATCGCGCCGGCCATGAGCATCCCGATGCCGACCAGGAAGACGAGGACGCCGAGCACCATCTGGCGGCGAGCATGCTGCCGCATGCGGGTTCCCCGCAGCGTGGAGGCGAACTTCGGGTCTTCCGCGACGAGCGCGCGCTCCATCTGCTCCAGCAGACGCAGCTCCTCTTCTGAGAGCGGCACGGTTTCCTCCAGGGCACGGTTCCTACTCAAGAGTCTAGGCACGGGATATCGGAGCCGGTAGCCGAGGAGGGAAATTGCTCAGGCCGAGGCCCGGCCGGCGAGGAGCGACGCGGGCTGGACCGCTGCCGAACCGAACCGGGAGACCGCGCGGTCGACCGCCTGGTCCGCCTCCGGCCAGCCGTGGTCCCGGTCGCCGAGGACGAGCTGGCGGTAGACGGTCGTGCGCGCCACCAGCCCCTCGAGCCGGACCCCGACCAGCCGGATCCGGGCCCGCTGGAGCCCGAGCCCCCGGAACAGCGCGGCCGCGGTCGCGTAGATCTCCCGCGTGACGTCGGTGGGCTCGGTCCGGGTGCGGGACCGGGTGATCGTGGTGAAGTCGGCGAACCGCACCTTCACGGTCACCGTCCGGCCCGCCAGCCCGGCCGCACGGACCCGCGCGCCCACCTTCGCGGAGAGGCGCAGCAGCTCGCGCAGCACCACCTGCGGGTCGTCGGTGTCGCGGCCGAACGTCTCGTCGGCGCCGGTGCTGCGCTCCGGGTCCTCCTCCACCCCGCGCCGTGGCGTCACGCTCCGGCGGTCCTCCCCCCAGGCGAGCCGGTGGAGCTGGCTCCCGGCCGCCGGCCCGACGGCTCGCTGGAGGGTGGACAGCGGGGTGTGGGCCAGGTCGCCGACGGTGCGCAGCCCGAGCCGGTGCAGCTGCTCGGCGGTCCGCTCCCCCACGCCCCACAGCTCCTCGACCGCCAGCGGGTGGAGGAAGGCGGTGGTCTGGTGGGCAGGGACGACGAGCACCCCGTCCGGCTTCGCCAGCCGGCTCGCGATCTTCGCCACGCCGATGGTGGCCGCGACCCCGACCGAGCAGGTGATCCCCTGCTCGTCGGTCACCCGCGCCCGGATCGACTCGGCGATCTCCTCCGGCGGGCCGAGCCGGCGGACCGCCCCGCGGACGTCGAGGAACGCTTCGTCGAGCGAGACCGCCTCCACCAGCGGGGTGACCTGGCGGAAGATCTCCATCACCGAGGTGGAGACCGTCGAGAAGGTCGTGTAGTCCGGCGCGAGGACGACGGCGTGCGGGCACGCCCGGCGGGCCCGGGTCATCGGCATCCCGGAGCGGACCCCGCTGCGCCGGGCGAGGTAGCTCGCGGAGAGCACCACCCCCCGGTGGCCACCCCCGACGATCACCGGCACGCCGGCGAGGTCGGGCCGGTCGCGGGTCATCACGGAGGCGTAGAAGGCGTCCATGTCGACGTGCAGGAGCCCGGCTCCGAGCGCACCGGTCACCGTCGGCGCCCCGAGGGACGGGCGGGCTGTTGCGCGGGGCGGTCAGCCCAGCCGGGCGAGCGCGTGGAGCTGGGTCGCGAGCGGGAGGTACTCCGGGCGGTCCGCCACGGCGTGCTCGAGCTCGGCCAGCGCCTCCGCGGCCCCCGGCTCGAGGTCGACGAGGGCCCCGGGCACCAGGTCGGCAAACACGCGGACCGCGTGGAGGGTGATCCCGCCGAACCCGGCGTCGGTGAGCAGCGCGGTGACCTCGTCGGAGGTGAACCGGTGCGGCGCCTCGTCGGCCGCGGGCGAGGTCGCGGTGAGCAGCTCGAGCGCCTGGCCGAAGTGGCCGGCCATCGCCCGGGCCACCACCGCGGCGTGGCGCTGGCCGACCAGCAGGCTGAGCCCGCCCCCGGGACGGAGCACCTCGGTGATCCCGGCGACCGCCGTGGCGGGGTCGTCGACGACCTCGAGCACGCCGTGGCAGAGCACCACGTCGACGCTGTCCCGGCCGAGGAGCTCGGGGACGGTCGCGAGCTCGCCCTGGACGGCGGTGATCCGGTCGGCGACCGCCGACTCCTCCGAGCGGCGACCGAGGGTGGCGAGGGCGTCGGGGCTGGGGTCGACCACGGTGACCCGGTGCCCCTGCTCCGCGACCCGGACGGCGAACCCTCCGGTGCCCCCGCCGACGTCGAGGACCTCCAGCGGGGAGCTGTCCAGGAGCGCGCTGAGCGCCTCCCAGACCACGGCGGTGCGGATCGCACTGCGCTGGGTGGCGACGTTCGGGCGGCCCGGCATGGCGCCCACCCTAGTGCTCCGGCGAGGGGGCGCCTCATGCGCCCGAGCTCCCCGGCGAGGAGTGCCACAGCTTCCGCGGAGCGCTCTCCCCCGCCGGTTTGACGTCGGCGTACGGCGAGAGCCGGAACCCGGTCGAGTGGACGAGCACCCGGCGCGCCTCCGGCTCCTCGGCCGCCGCTGCGGTGACCGGCGGGGCCATCAGCGCGTGCACCGCGTCGATCCCCTCGGCGCGCCAGGCCTCGTGGAGGGCGGCCAGCTCCCAGCACCCCGTCGCCCGCAACGACACCCCGCGCCGGCCGGTGCGGCGCAGCTCGCCACGGACGACCAGCAGCCACGAGTGGAACACCGTCGAGGCGTAGGGCCCCAACGCGTCCTCGAAGAAGGTCGCGTCGACCGGCCCCGTGCCGTCGTCGAGGGTCAGGAACACCACGCGCCGTCCGGACCGGATCGGTGGTGTCTGGGTAGCCACCTTGACCCCGGCGACCAGCAGCTCGGCCCTGCTCCGCGCGGAGAGCAGCCCTGCGGAGCGGGTCACCCCGAGCGCGTCGAGGAACGGGTCGTAGAACTCCACGACGTGCCGGCTGGCGTCGAGGCCGAGCACCTCGAGCTCCGCCCGGACCCGCTCGGCGGCGTCCATCTCGGGAAGCCCGCTGACCTCGCCGGTGTGCAACGCGTCGGCCGGCGCGTCGCCCAGGTCGAGGGTGAGCTGCACCGAGGAGACCGGCGGCGGGGTCCGGGGGGCCCGCGACTGGGCGTGGGCCCGCTCCCAGACGCCCTCGCGTCGCCGCGGGTCGCTGCTGTTGCGACCGGCGGCCGCCTCGAGCCGCTCGGCGGCGGGGCGGGCGGGTGGCCGACCGGCCACCCCACGGCCCCGCGCCGCGCCCGCCCGGTCGACCGCGCGGGTGTAGCGGTCCAGGTCGGCGACCTGGAGCAGCAGGTCGCGGCGGGTGACGGTGCCCCGGCGGTGCACCGTGCCGGGCTCGCCGATGCCGTAGACGGAGTCGAAGGCCCCGGCGACCACCAGCCGCTCGGCGACGGGTCGGGAGACGCGCGCCCGGTGCCAGAAGTCGGTGAGCGACTGGTAAGGGCGGGCCGCGACGATCCGCGCCACCTCGGCACCGGAGATCCCCTTCACCTCGGCGAGCGCCACCCGGATGCCGTAACCCTCGCCGACCCGCTCGACGGTGTACGCCTGCTCGCTGGCGTTGATGTCGAGCCCGAGCACCGCGATGCCGAACTGGCGGGCGTCGTCGAGGATCAGCCGCTTGGGGTACATCCCAGGGTCGTGGGTGAGCACCCCGGCCAGGAAGTGGGCCGGGTAGTGGGTCTTCAGCCACGCGGACTGGTAGGTCGGCAGTGCGAACGCCGCGGCGTGCGCCTTGCAGAACCCGAAGGAGCCGAAGGCCTCGATCACCTTCCAGACCGCGTCGACGACCGCGGCGGCGTAGCCCCGGGCGCGTGCGGCACCCTTGAACCAGCGGCGGGTCGCCGCCATCCCCTCCACGTCGCCGAGGGAGCGGCGCGCCTCGTCGGCCTCGGCGAGGGTGCACCCGGTGAGCTGGGCGACCATCTCGATGACCTGCTCGTGGTAGACGACCACCCCCCGGGTGTCGCCGAGGATCGGCCGCAGGTCCTCGTGGAGGTAGAAGGGCATCGCCCACCCCTGCTTCGCCTCGAGGTAGGGCGTGATCATGTCGCTCTTCACCGGCCCCGGCCGGAACAACGAGATGTCGGCGACCACGTCGGCGAACGACTCGATCCCGGACTTGCCGACCAGCTCGCGCTGCCCCGGCGACTCGATCTGGAAACAGCCGAGGGTGCGCGAGGAGCTGATCAGCTCGAAGGTGGCCGGGTCGTCGAACGGGACCTGCGCCTCGTCGTCGAGGTCGACGCGCACCCCGTCGACGCGCTCGACCTCGGCGACCGCGTGCGCCATCGCCGACTGCATCCGGATGCCGAGCACGTCGAGCTTGAGGAGCCCGAGCTCCTCGACGTCCTCCTTGTCGAACTGGCTCATCGGGAACCCGGCGAAGCTCGCCTCGACCGGGGTGCGGTCGAGCAGCGTGGCGTCGGAGAGCAGCACCCCGCACGGGTGCAGGGCGATGTGGCGCGGCAGCCCGTCGAGCCGCTCGACGAGCCGGAACAGCAGCCCGAGCCGCTCCTCCCCCAGCCCTGAGGCGCGCAGCTCGGGGAGCTCGCGCAGCGCCATCCGGGCGTCGCGGGCACGGATGTGCGGGAACGCCTTGGCGATCGCGTCGATCTCGCCCGGCGGCATCCCGAGCGCCGCACCGACGTCGCGGATCGCGTGGCGGACCCGGTAGGTGTCCATCATCGAGACCGCGACGCACCGCTCCCCGCCGTAGCGGTCGAGGACCGCCTCGTAGATCTCCAGCCGGCGGGCGGACTCCACGTCGATGTCGATGTCGGGGAGCGCCCTGCGCAGCGGCGACAGGAACCGCTCCATCAGCAGTCCGTGGCGCAGCGGGTCGACGCCGGAGATGCCGAGCAGGTAGTTGACCAGGCTGCCCGCGCCGGAGCCGCGGGCCGCCGAGCGGACCCCCATCGCGCGGATCAGGTCGCAGACGTCGGTGACGGTCAGGAAGTAGGAGGCGTAGCCCAGCTGCTCGATCAGCACGAGCTCGTCGTCGAGCCGCTTCCAGATGCGCTGCCGCGGGGCGTTGCCGTAGCGCCGTCCGATCGCGGCCTCGCAGCGACCCCGCAGCACCTGGTCCGCGGTCCCGACGCTCCCCGACCCGGCGGCCGTCACCTCCAGCTCGGGGAAGTGCACCTCCCCGATCCCGAGGTCGTCGTGCGGGTCGACCGCGCAGCGGTCCGCGACCAGCCGGGTGCGGGCCAGGAGCTCGCGGGCGGCTCCGGCACCCAGCCCGGCGAGGGTGCACACCTCGTCGGCGACCTCCGCCATCTCCTCGCCGGTCTTGAGGTACCCCTCGGCGTTGCCGCGGTCGACGTGACGCAGGTCGAGGGGGACCAGCCGGCGGGCGGCGTCGAGGACGTCGACGACGACGGCGTCGGCACGGTCGGCGTAGCGGACCACGTTGGTGAGCACCGCCGCGGTGCCGGTCGCGCGGGCGAGCCCGGCCATCCGCGCCGCGTGGCCGGCGGAGCCCGGGCCGCGGCCGGCCACCCGGTGGTCGACCAGCTCGACGGCGAGGTCGGCAGGGCCGAGCAGCTCGCGCCACCGGTGCAGGACCGCCTCGCCGAGGTCGGGGCGGGTCAGCGTCGTGGCCGCGCCGACCTCGGAGCCGGGGCCGAGCAGCACCACCACGTCGCGACCGGCGGCGTGCTCGGCGACCAGGTCGAGGGTGCACACCGGCTCCCCGCGCTCTCCGGCGAGGTGGGTGGCCGAGACCAGCCGGCACACGGCCGCCCAGCCACGCCGGCTGCCGGCCAGGAACGTCGCCCGCGGGAGGCGGTGGTCGCGGAAGGCGCCGCCGCGGACCGGGGTGCGGCCGCTCTCCTGCTGTCCGAGCCAGGGCCCCGGCACCAGCCCGGTCGGCGCCATCGCGAGGTCGACGCCGAGGACCGGCCGGATCCCCGCCTCGGCACAGGCCGTGGCGAACCGGACCGCGCCGTAGGTGCCGTCGCGGTCGGTCAGCGCGAGGGTGTCCATCCCGTGGTCGGCGGCGCGGGCGACGAGGTCGCGCGGTTGGGTGGCACCGTGCTGGAGGGAGTAGCCGGAGGCGACGTGGAGGTGGACGAACGGGTCGTGCACCGGCCGGTCCCCCTACCCCACCTGGAGGTACGCCGGCACGGGCAGGTGCCGGGTCAGCCCGAGCGACTCCTCGACGAGCCCGAGGAACCGGTCGGCGTCGCGCACCAGGTCGTCGGCCTCCCGCTCGGTCACCGCACGGCGGGACCCGGCCTCGGCAGCCGCCCGCTTCGCCGCTCCCGCCGAGAAGAACTCCGCCCACTCGGCGAACTCGGGAGCGACCTCGGCGAGCAGGACCCAGGCGTTGCGCTGCACGGCCCGGCCTCGGCGCGGGAGGGCCGGCCGCGCGCGGGCCGCCAGCAGTGCGGCCGTCGCCCGGAGCGCGGAGACATGGGCGTGCGCGTAGCGCATCCCCACGTCGGTGGTGGTGATCGCCTCCTGCAGCGAGGCGGCCGCGCGCTCGAGGTAGGCGAACGTCGCCGCGGGGACGTCGAACCCCGTCGGGGTGCTCGGGTGCGTCATCACGTCCCCCTCAGTCCGCGCAGCGGGAGAGGAGCCAGTGGCCCTGCCCCCAGTCGAAGGTCAGGTCGAACACGCCGCGGCCGGTGCCGGCGGCCGCCAGCCCGCGGGCGGCCTCGACGCGCCAGACCTCGCGCTCGGCAAGGAGGTCGGTCTGCACGGCATCCGGCTCGTCGGCACCGAGCACGGAGGCCGCTGCGACCGACTGCCACCAGGGGCCGGTCTCGACCCAGTGGGCCACCACGTCGCACACCTTCCACAACCGGCCGCGCCACAGGAACTGCTCAGGTCCCTCGACCTGTCCCCCCGTCCCGGGCACCACCCCACGGCGCACCTCCACGGGGTCGTCGTACTGCCGCATCTCCACCTCCGAGCGTCTCGTCCACCTGACGTCCCGACCCCGCTCGACCCCGCTGCCACCTCCCCCGGATCCCGTGGGAGAGTGCTCGGCGGAGATGGGGGTCGAGGTCACCTCCGCCGAGCTTTGTTCGAACACCTGTTCGAACGAGCTCCACGGTACACCGCGCTTCCGACCGCCCGTCAACCCCTGCCCCGGGCTGTGGAGAAGGGCCCTGCCGCCCCCACGGTCCGGACCGACGCGAGACGAGGGAGGCCCCGATGACCACCGTCCCCGACGGCACCGACAACCCGACCGACAGCGCGACCGACAGCACGGTCGCCCGACACCCGAGCGTGCGCACCTTCCGTGCCGCCTGGGAGGAGGCCGGCGGCACCGGCCGAATCGTGGTCCTCCCCGACTCCGTGCACACCGCTGCGCTGGCGGCGGAGGCGCTCGGCTGCGAGGTCGGCGCGATCGCCAACAGCCTGCTGTTCGACGGGGGCGGCCGGCCCGTCCTCATCCTCACCAGCGGCGCGCACCGGGTCGACACCGCGAGGGTCGCCGAGCGGCTCGGCCTGGACGCCCTGCGGCGCGCGAAGCCGGAGTTCGTCCGCGAGCACACCGGCCAGGTCATCGGCGGCGTCTCGCCGCTCGGCCACCCGGCGCCGGTCCCGACGTACCTCGACCCGGCGCTCCGGCAGTACGACGAGATCTGGGCGGCCGCCGGCCACCCGGCCACCGTCTTCAGCACGACCTACGACGAGCTCCGGGCGATGACCGGTGCGACCGAGGTCGAGGTCGACTGAGAGGGGTGGACTGACGTGGAGATCTGGGTCAACCCGGCCTGCTCGAAGTGCCGAGCGGCGACGGCCGCCCTCGACGAGGCCGGCGTCGAGTACACGGTCCGCCGCTACCTCGACGACCCGCCGAGCCGCGAGGAGCTGGCCGCGGTGCTCGACCGGCTCGGCCTCGAGCCGTGGGACGTCGCCCGGCCGAAGGAGACGAAGGAGGCCGGGCTCGCCGGCACACCGAAGGACGCCGGGCACCGCGACGCCTGGCTCGACGCCCTCGCGGCGAACCCGCGCATCCTCCAGCGGCCGATCATCACCGCCGACGACGGCACCACCATTATCGCCCGCGACGCCGACTCGCTGGCCCGGGTCCTCCCCCAGGGCTGACCGTGGCGCGCGTGGTCGTGGTCGGCGGCGGGCTCGGCGGCGTCGCGAGCGCCGTCCGGCTCGCCAAGCTCGGCCACGACGTCACCCTCGTCGAGCGGCTCCCCCAGGTGGGCGGGGCGATCGGGGTCGTCGAGCAGGACGGGTTCCGGTGGGACGCCGGCCCCGGGTCGACCGCGGTGCCGGCCGTGCTGCGCGACCTGTTCCGCAAGTCCGGGCGGCCGCTCGAGCGCGAGGCCGAGCTGGTCCCGCTCGAGCCGCTGCGGGAGCACCGGTTCCCCGACGGCACCCGGCTGGCGCTCCCGGGCGGGAGCCGCGGCGCCCAGCTGGCGGCGGTCGACGAGGCGCTCGGCCAGGGCCTGGGCAAGCAGTGGGTCGACCACGTCCACTCGTTCGCGGAGCCGTGGGACCACCTGCGCCGCGACCTCTTCGAACGACCGTGGTCCCCCGAGCTCGCCGCCGACGCGACCCGCGACCTGCTGCGCAGCCGCACGATGATGCACCGCGTCGTCACCAAGCGGTTCAAGGACAAGCGGCTGCGGGCGCTCGCCGTCCACCACGCCGTGGCCGGGGGCCACGACCCACGCAACGTGCCGGCCTGGTTGGGGCTGGTCGACTACCTGGAGCAGAACTTCGGCGCCTGGACCTTCGCCGACGGCTTCGGCAGCACCCTGGTCGCCTTGATGGCCAAGCGGCTGCGCGAGCGGAAGGTGACGGTGCTGACCGGCACCACCGCGCTCGACGTGGAGTCGGGGCCCGCCGGGCCCGTGGCCGTGCGCACCGACGCGGGACAGCTGGACGCCGACCAGGTGGTCGTCGCGATCGACCCGCGCCGGCTCCCGGCGCTCGCCGGCCACGTCGCCCGCACCATGCCCGCCCTCCCCCCGACCGTCACCCACCTCGGCCTCGCCCCGGGCGCCCCCGAGCTGCCCCGCGAGCTGGTGATCCACGACGACTACGTGCTCACCGTCCGCACCGACCACGTCGCCGAGGACGGCCGGACCTCCTGGACGGTGCTCGGGCGCGGCACCGTGTCGGAGGACCTCGTCGTCGCCCTGGCCCGCAAGCGGATCGACGTGCGAGAGCTCGTCGAGACGAGGGTCGACCGCTCCCCCCGCGACCTCGTCGAGCACCTCGGCGGCTCGCCGGCCGGGGTGCTCTGGCAGGGGCGCGGCACCGTCAAGGAGCGGCTCGGGACGGTCACACCCCTCCCCGGGGTCTACCTGGCCGGCGCGCACACGGGGGGCGGTGGCTGGGTACCCTTCGTCGGGCTGACCGCCGCGCTGGTCGCGCAGGTGGTCGGACCGGCCTGAGCGGCCGGTCAGCCGACGGGCAGGCTGAGGTTCGCGTAGATCTCGCGCGTCGCCTTGGAGCGGTTGAGCGTGTAGAAGTGCAGCCCCGGGGCGCCGCCGTCGAGCAGCGTCTCGCACAGCTCGGAGGCCACCTGGACGCCCTCCTTGCGGACCGCCGCGGGGTCGCCCTCGTGGCGGGAGACCCGCTCGACCACCTCGGCCGGGACGTCACGCCCGGAGAGCTCCGCCATCCGCCTGATCTGCCCCAGATTCGTGATCGGCATGATCCCCGGCAGGATCGGGATGTCCACGCCGGCAGCCCGGGACCGCTCGAGCAGCCCGAAGTAGTCGGAGGCCCGGAAGAACATCTCGGTGACCGCGAACTGCGCACCGGCGTCCTGCTTCGCCTTCAGCACCCGCACGTCCTCGTCAAGGCTCGGCGCCTCGCGGTGCCCCTCGGGGAACGCCGCGACACCGACGTGGAACGACCCGAGCGACCGCACCAGGGCCACCAGCTCGCTGGCGTAGGTCAGCCCGCCCTCGGTCGCGGTCCACGGGGTGCCCGGCCCGCCCGGAGGGTCGCCCCTGAGCACCAGCACGTTGTGGATCCCGGCGTCGGCGTACGCCCCGACGACCGAGCGGAGCTCCTCACGGGTGTGGCCGACGCAGGTCAGGTGGGCCATCGGGACCATCGTGGTCTCGCGGGCGATGCGCTTGGTGATCTCGACGGTGCGGTCCCGGGTGGTGCCACCCGCGCCGTACGTGACCGAGACGAAGGTGGGGCGCAGCGGCTCGAGCTCGCGCAGCGAGCGCCAGAGCACCGCCTCGCCCTCGGCGTCCTTCGGCGGGAAGAACTCGAACGAGAACGACTTGCCTCCCGAGGCGACGAGCTCCGGGACGGAGCCGGCCCCTCGCGACCCGGAGGGGTCCTTGGCGGTGCGGACCATGCGGCCAGGATAGGCGCGCGGCACCGGTCCGACCGACGTGGTCCGGCAGCCAGACACGTCACGGTGGCGGCTACGCTCGCCGGGTGCCCTCCGCCGCCACCGCCCCGTGGGACGAGGCCGCCTTCCGCGACAGGCTCCACGGCGTCCTCGACACCTTCGTGGACGAGCAGGCCGCCCGGCTCGCCCCGCTCGGGGCCGACGCCGGACGGCTCGTGGCCGCAGCACGCGACGCCGTGACCGGCGGCAAGCGGCTGCGGGCGATGTTCTGCCACTGGGGCTTCCGCACGGTCCGGGTGCCGCGCGACGCGGCCGAGGAGCAGGCGCTGTTGCGCGCCTGCGGCGCGCTCGAGCTGCTGCACGCCTCCGCGCTCGTCCACGACGACTACATGGACGCCTCCGACACCCGCCGCGGGCGGCCGGCGGTGCACCGCGCGTTCGAGGAGGCGCACCGCTCCGCGGCGTGGCGCGGCAGCCCCGAGCAGTACGGCGCCGCGGCCGCGATCCTCCTCGGCGACCTGCTACTGGTGTGGGCCGACGAGCTGCTGCGCACCTGCGGGTTCCCCACGGACGTGGTCGGCGCCGCCCTGCGCTGGTTCGACACGACCCGCACCGAGGTGATCACCGGCCAGTTCCTGGACGTCTCGGTGCAGGCCCGCGGTGACGCGGACGTTGAGCAGGCCATGCGGGTGCTGCGCTACAAGTCCGCGAAGTACTCCGTCGAGCGGCCGCTGCACGTGGGCGCCGCCCTCGCCGGGGGCGAGCCCGCGGCGTTCACGGCGCTCTCGGGCTACGGCCTCCCGCTCGGCGAGGCGTTCCAGCTCCGCGACGACCTGCTCGGGGTGTTCGGCGACTCCTCGGTGACCGGCAAGCCGGCCGGCGACGACCTCGTCGAGGGCAAGCGCACCGTGCTGGTCGCGCTGGCGCTCGCCGGGCTCGACGCCGACGAGGCGAAGCTCCTCGACACCTCCCTGGGCGGCCCGCTGTCCGAGGACGAGGTCGAGCGGCTGCGCGGGCTCATCGAGCGCTCGGGGGCCCAGGCGGAGGTGGAGCGGCGGATCGGCGCCCTGACCGACGAGTGCCTCGAGGCGCTGTCCGCCCCCGCGGTCGCGGTCGAGGCCCGCGAGGCGCTGCGCTCGCTCGCCCTGGCCGCCACGCAGCGCTCGGTCTGAGCCGGCCGTGGCCCGCGGCTTCGACTACGACCTCGACTACGCGAACCTCGACCTGCGCACGCACCCCGAGCTCTACCGGGTCGGCCGGGGCGAGCAGGGGGTGCTCCTGGTCCAGCCCTACAAGGACGAGCTGTTGCCGCTGTGGCGGTTCCGCACGCCCGAGCTCGCCGAGGAGAGCAGCGCCGCGCTGCTCGAGCGGTTCCACCGCTACCTCGACGAGGGCGACTTCGTCGGCGCGGACATGGCGCGGAAGTTCCTGCAGATGGGGTACACCCGGTCGCGGCGCTACGCCCGGCACCGCAGCGGCACGAAGTACGACGGCCCGGTGCCCGCCGAGAGGCGCGGCCGCAGTGGCGCCCACGGCCGCGAGGAGCTCCCCGTCGACGAGGACCCGGTCAAGGCGGCGAGCGCCGCGGTCTTCAAGGCTGCCTGGGACGAGGCGCGCGCCGACGAGCGCTACCAGGCGATGCGCGCCGAGCACCGCCGGCGCTACGGGTGACCTCCCCGGTCAGTGCTTGATCGGGAGCTCCTCGAGGTCGATCTCCGGCCCCTCGCCGCGCAGGACCACCGCGAGCGGACCGCCCTCCGACGCCGTCGCCCGTCGTCGGAACACCTCGACGGCCTTGCGGAACGTGCCCTCGTCCTGCCGGCACAACGGGCTCCAGCCGTCCCAGAGCAGCACCATGCCGTGGTCACCGACCTCCAGCCCGCCGAGGCAGTCGGCGAGCGACTCCACGTCGGAGGGCGGGTCGGCGTCGAGGCACGCGGCGGCGGACTTCAGGAACGACTCCTGGTCCTCGAGGGTCCAGCCGTCGAGGTAGCGGAACGTCCACCCGGCGTGCTCGACGGCGTGCTGCACGTCGGCGGCCGGTGCGGCGTTGTGCCACTGGTAGACGCCCGGAGGGGTGTGGCCCGCCAGGAGTGCTGCGAGTCCGCTCATCGTCACTTCCGTTCCCGCCCCGCGCGGGGCCGTGTGTCGTCCCTGCGGACCGACGGGCGCCGGCCCTCATCGCGACCATAGCCCGGGCGGCGCGGGGCAGAAAGGGGTCGGACGGGCCGGGTTGGCGGGAGCGCCGGTGAGGTCAGAAGGCCATCGCCTGGGCGCGGCGCTTGACCTCGGAGCCGCGGTTCTCGCGCAGCGCGTCGATCGGCCGGCCCGGCAGCGTGTCGTCCTCGCTGAACAGCCACTGGATGCTCTCGCGGTCGTCGTAGCCGCCGTCGTGGAGGACGGTGAGCAGCCCGGGCAGACCCTTGACGATGACGCCGTCCTGGACGAACGCGGCCGGGACCTGCTGGCCGGTGCCCGGCGCGGGGACGGCGGCCGCGAGCTGGTGCTCCTTGATCAGCTGGCGCACCCGGCTGACGCTGATCCCCAGCGCCTCGCCGCAGGCGGCCCAGTCGAGCCAGTCCCCCACGAGCGACTGCAGGTCGTCCTGGTCGGGGGTGTGGGTCGTGTCGGTCACGGCTCCACTGTGCCACCCGCCTAGTATCGGTACCTGCAGCCGGGCCCTGTCCGGCGTCACCGATCCGTTGGGAGGACGCCGTCGTGCAGAGAGGTGCCGACCCCGTGATCGGCCGCGTCCTCGACGGTCGCTACCGCGTCGACGAGCGGATCGCCCGCGGCGGGATGGCCACCGTCTACCGCGCGCACGACCTCCGGCTCGACCGGGTGTGCGCGGTCAAGGTCATGCACTCCGACCTCGGCGACGACCACGACTTCGGCGCCCGCTTCGTCCGGGAGGCGCACTCGGCCGCCCGGCTCTCGCACCCCAACGTCGTCGCGGTCACCGACCAGGGTGACGACGACGGCCGGCTCTTCCTCGTGATGGAGCACGTGCCCGGGCGCACGCTGCGCGACGTGGTCCGCGAGGAGGCGCCGATGGCCCCCCAGCGGGCGCTGGCGCTCCTCGAGCCGGTGCTGCTGGCGCTGGCCGAGGCGCACCGCTCGGGGCTCGTGCACCGGGACGTGAAGCCCGAGAACGTGCTGATCTCCGACGACGGCCGGATCAAGGTCGCCGACTTCGGGCTCGCCCGCGCCTTCGACGCCGACAACCAGCACACCGCGACCGGCGGGCTCCTCATCGGGACGGTGTCGTACCTCGCCCCCGAGCTGATCGTCGAGGGCCGGGCCGACCCCCGCTCCGACGTGTACGCCGCCGGGGTGCTGCTCTTCGAGATGCTCACCGGCCGGAAGCCCCACGAGGGCGAGGCGGCCATCCAGATCGCCTTCAAGCACGTCAACGAGGACATCCCCGCTCCGTCGTCGGTGGTCGACCGGCCCGTCCCGGCGTACGTCGACGCGCTGGTGCTCCGGGCGACCGCGCGCGAGCGCGACCACCGGCCCGCGGACGCCAAGGTCCTCCTCCACCAGGTGCGGAGGGTGCGCGCGGCCCTCGAGGCGGGCGACCTGGACGACCCCGAGCTGACCGCCGACCTGATGCCGACGCTGCCGGTGGTGCTCGACGACGACATCGACTACCGCTCCGGCCCCGAGGACACGGGCGGGACCGCGCAGGAGGGCACCGACGGGGCCGAGGACGCCACCGAGGACTCGCTCGGCCTCGACCTGCCGACCGTGGACCGCGAGCCCACCACGGTGATCGCCGGCGCGGGGGCCTCCCGCTCGACGGCCACGCGCTCTGCCGGCACCCGGGTCGGCACCGCCCCGCCGCAGTCACGCGGCCGTCGGCTCCCCGAGCAGCCCGGCCCGGTGCGGAGCCCGCTGTCGCGTCCGTCCGACGGCACCAGGCCCCCCGGCGGCTCCGGCGCCACTCCGGCCCGCCGCCCCCGGCGCAACCGCCGCGGCCTCGTCCTGCTGCTCGCGGTCGTGCTGCTCACCGCCCTGGTGGCGTACGCCGGCTGGTGGTTCGGCATCGGGCGCTACACCTCCACTCCGGCGGTCATCAACCTCAGCCTCGCCGACGCCACCGACAAGCTGGAGGCGGCCGGGCTCGACGTCGACGTCGTCGAGCGCGAGTTCTCCGAGACCGTCGTCGCCGGGTCGGTGATCAGCAGCGACCCGAGCGCAGGCTCGAGGATCCTCGAGGACGGCACCGTCGAGCTCGTCGTCTCCAAGGGGCGGGAGCGCTACGCGGTCCCCAAGCTGCGCGGCGAGCCGCTGGCCACCGCCCAGGGGCTGATCACCGAGGGCAACCTCACCGTCGGCGAGGTCACCGAGATCTGGCACGAGAAGGTCGCCGAGGGGATGGTCGTCTCCGCCGACCCGGCCCCCGGCACCCAGCTCCGCAAGGACACCGCGATCAACCTCGAGGTCAGCAAGGGGCCGAAGCCGATCAAGATCCCTGACCTGACCGGCCGGCCCGGCGACGAGGCCCAGGAACGGCTCGAGGGGCTCGGCTTCGACGTCGAGGTGAGCGAGGAGCACAGCGACGCCGTCCGCAAGGGGCGGGTGATCTCCCAGGACCCCGACGAGGGCAAGGGCTACCGCGACGACGTCATCCAGATCGTCGTCTCCAAGGGACCGGTGCTCGTCGAGGTGCCGCGGCTCAACGCCAAGTCGGTCGACGAGGCGACCGCCGAGCTGGCGGCCGTCGGCTTGAACATCGCGGTGGAGCGCACCGAGTTCTACGTCGGGCTCGAGCGCGTGGTCCGGCAGAGCCAGTCGGCCGGCGACGCCATCCCCAAGGGGTCCACCGTCACCGTCTACATCGTCTGAGCCGATGCCGCTGCGCAACGGGGAGCACGGGTACGGCGCCGTCACCAAGCTCCTCCACTGGCTCACGGTCGCGCTGCTCCTCGCCCAGGTCGCCGTCGGGCTGACGATGGACCCGCATGCCCACGAGACGGCCGCGGACGCGGCCGCCGACCGGGCCGACGCGCGCGCCGACGCGTTCGAGGAGCGTGGGGAGGACCGCGCCGAGCGGCAGGGGGACGAAGCCGAGGAGCGGTTCGAGGCCGAGGTCGAGCGGCGCGAGGAGCGGGCCGACCGGCTCGGTGACGGCGGCGACCACCGCGACGTCGCCGAGGCGCTCCTCAGCGGCGACGGGTGGAGCGACGGGCTGCAAGGGCTGGAGGTGCACCTCGTGCTCGGGTCCTTGCTGCTGCTCGTCGGCGTCACCCGCCTGGTCTGGCGGCGCACGACGCCGCTCCCGCCCTGGGCCGAGCACCTCGACGAGCGGGAGCGCCAGCTGGAGGGCTGGCTGGAGAAGGTGATGCTGGCCCTCCTCCTCGTCGTGCCGCTGACCGGGCTGCTCCTCGTGGTCGTCGACGACGACCTGCTGGTGCTCCACGTCGCCGCCCAGCTCCTGCTGCTGTCGGTGGTGGTCATCCACGTCGGGCTCGTGCTGCGCCACACCGTCGTACGACGGCACCGGCACCTGTCCCGGATGGTGTGAGGCGCCCCGGTTAGCCTGGAGCGGTGCCCCCCACCCTCGCCTCGGTCGCTGCTGCCCGGAACCCGGTCGGCACCCACATCAAGGTCGGCAAGGGGCTCGTCGAGGAGGTGCTCCCGAAGGCCGCCACGATCGGCGCCGAGGTGCTCCAGATCTTCACCGGCAACCCCCGCGGCTGGGCTCCTTCGAAGCCGGACGCCGGCAAGGACGCGGCGTTCCGGGCGGGGTGCGAGGCCGCCGGGATCAGGGTGTTCGTGCACGCGCCGTACCTCGTCAACGTCGGCTCCCCGACCCCGCTCACCTTCGAGCGGTCGGTCGCGGCCGTCGCCCACAACCTGATGCGCGCGGCGCAGACTGGCGCCGAGGGTGTGGTCGTGCACACCGGCTCCTGCGTCGGCGAGGGCGGATACGACGCCGCGATGCGCCAGGTGCGCGAGGGGCTGCTGCCGGTGCTCGACGCGCTGGGCGACGACGGCCCGTTCCTGCTGCTGGAGTCCACCGCCGGCCAGGGCCGTTCTCTGTGCGCGACGGTCGAGGACCACGCGGCGTACCTCGAGGCGCTCGACCACCACCCGCGCCTCGGCCTCTGCCTCGACACCTGCCACGTGTTCGCCGCCGGCGAGCCGCTCGACGAGCCCGGCGGGGCCACCGCGACGCTGGACCGGTTGCTGGACATCGCCGGCGCCGACCGGCTCAAGCTGGTGCACGCCAACGACTCGATGGACGTCCGCGGAGCCTTCAAGGACCGCCACCAGAAGATCGGCGACGGACACCTCGGACTCACGCCGTTCCGCGAGCTGCTCGCGCACCCGGCGACCGACGGGGTCCCGTTCGTCCTCGAGACACCGGGGTCGCGCGAGCTCGACGACCCGCAGATCCCGCTGCTCAAGCTGCTCCGCGAGGAGGCGGCCCTCCACCGGGACACGGAGGCGCGCGCGTCGTGAAGGAGCGCCCCACCACCCTGCTCGCCACCCTGGCGCTGCTGGCCGTCACCGCGACCTGGGGAAGCACGTTCTTCCTCATCCACGACCTGCTCGACCGGGTCCCCGTCCTCGACTTCCTCGCGGTGCGGTTCGCGGTGGCCACGGTCACCGTGGTGCTGCTCTTCCCCAAGGCGCTCGGCCGGCTCTCGGCCCGGGCCCGGTGGCAGGCCGCCGCGCTCGGCCTGGTGTACGGCGTCGCGCAGATCCTGCAGACCGAGGGCATCGGCCACTCCTCGGCCAGCGTGGCCGGGTTCATCACGGGGATGTACGTCATCTGCACCCCGCTCCTCGCCGCCCCCCTGCTGCGGCAGCGGATCGGCGGGGCCACGTGGCTCGCGGTCGTCGTCGCCGTGGTCGGACTGGCAGTGCTGTCGCTGCGCGGCTTCAGCGTCGGGTACGGCGAGGGGCTGGTGCTGGTCTCCGCGGTGCTGTACGCCCTCCACATCGTCGGCCTCGGGGCGTGGAGCCGGGCCGAGGACGCGATCGGGATGACGATCGTCCAGCTGGCCATGGTGAGCCTGGTGGCCTTCGTGGTGACCGCGCCCGACGGGGTCACCCTCCCGGACCGGCCCGGCGACTGGGTCAGCGTGCTCTACATGGCGGTGTTCGCCGCCGGCTTCGCGATGTGGGCGCAGACCTGGGCGCAGGCCCACCTGCCGCCGACCCGGAGCGCGATCATCATGACGATGGAGCCGGTGTTCGCGGCGTTCTTCGCGGTCCTGCTCGGCGGGGAGGACCTGACGACCCGGATGCTCGTCGGCGGCGGGCTCGTGCTCAGCGCGATGGTCGTCGTCGAGCTCGCCCCGCGCCGCAAGGTCGAGGCCGAGGTGCCGCACATCGCGGTGTGATTCAGCCCTTCAGGTCGAGCAGCCCACGCAGGCTCGCCTGGAGGATCACTGCTTGGGTGACTGCGTCGGGGAGGCTGCCCTCCTCGAGCAGGCTGCGCACGGTGTCGACGGGGAGAACAGCCACCTCGACAGCCTCGTCATCGCGAGCACCCGCGAGTGCCGCGCCGCCATCGACCTTCGCCGCGAACAGCCGGACGTGCCCGGCGAGCAGCCCCGAGTTCAGGTAGATCTGCCCCAGGTCGATCAGCTCGATGGCACTCCAGCCGGTCTCCTCGAGGAGCTCGCGCCGAGCGTCTGCCTCGGGTTCACCCTCACCGAAGCCCCGCGGCACCTCCCAGAGCCGCATGCCAACCGGGTAGCGGTCGACCTGGACCAGACCCACGCCTCCACCGACGAGCGGGAGCACAGCGACGCCCGGGACCCCGGCGCCTTCCACCACGCGGTTGTAGCGTCCGCGCCTTCCGTCCGGCCACTCGACCTCGTCGTAGTAGACGCGGACGTAGGGATTCTCTTCGTCGGCGTACTGCAGCCGCGACCGGACGCGGCGGATCCGGCTCGGCTCAGGCGTCACGGTCGAGGGCCCTCCTCCTGGGGAGCGCGACGTCCGTCGTGATGATGGCGGGGTTGCCGAGCGTTCGCCGGGCCACACCTTGCATCGGCCTGGCGCTCAACGAGACGACCGACTGCAGCGTCCCCACCCCGGACAGGTTCGCAAGATCGGCGCCCACCCCGGCGCCCTCCGCGGCTGTGCCCAGGTGTCGCTTCACCAGCTGGGAGAAGCGCCCCCATCGGCTCTGGTTCAGAGCTTCAGGGACCCGGCCGAGCAGTTCGTACTCCACCACCTGTGGCGTGACATCGCTGGCGAGCAACTCTTCCAAGCCCTCCATGGCACGGCGCAGAGCGGGACCCTGGTCGCGGCTCTCGTCTCGCCAACGGGCTAGGGCGTCCCGCTGTTCAGCGGCCCAGAGCCTCAGCTTCGCGTCCGAGACCAATGCGAGGCGCGCCATGAAGTCACTCGGCAAGGTGATGTCGCACAAGCCCTGCTCTGCCAACTCCTCCAACACGGTGTGGGGCACCGCAGAACCCGGCGACCGGCTCGCGGCGGAGATGGGGCGTAGCGGCAGGTCCCAGCTCGCCGCGAAGTCCTCGCATCCGTGCTGAACGCCGAAAGCGATGGTGAAGATCCGGTCGATGGACCGCTTGGCGGCCAGCCGGTCGAACCCATCCTCCAGCTCGGCTCGTGCTTTGCCGTAGGCCGCAGTCCGAGATCCGCCCTCGACGAGCATCGCTTTGAGCTCGGCCAACACGGCACCGAGCCGGGTGTCATCGCCGTCCTCTGGCAGCGGATCGTCCGACTCATGGCGATCGACGGCGTCCTGCATGTCCAGCGAGCCCAGGGAGTAAGGCTCGAAGACGACGAAGTCCGACGAGCTGTCCGCGATGGCGCACCACCGGCGCCAATGGCGACGAAGCCGCTCGCACTCCTCCGGCGCAACGCCGGCGGCGACGATGTTCTCCAGGACCTCGCCGAGGGAGGTGGGCGCTCGCTTCCCCATGGCCGCGGCCTGTTCCAGATGGCCCATGACCCGTGCTCGGTCGTCCTTCGGCAGCAGGGAGAACTCGAACGGCTTGATGTGCCCCGTGCGCGGATCCGTGAGGAGACCCACCAGCGACTGCTCGAGATCGCTGCCTCGTGTCCGGACGACGACAGGAGCGCCGTCTCCCATGAACGACACGGCCTCACCCAGCCGTGACGGGTCGGCTCCGGCGAACAGTGCCCCGTCGAGAAGCTGAGCGTCCGTGAGGATGACCTGGCCCGAGAGGATCAGGTCGAGCCGGAGCGTCGAGACGAGCAGCGCTCGCAGGATCGATTCGTTGCCGCCTGCCGCCTGAGCCCGCTCCCGTTGGCGCACGGAGTCGTACGCGGACGAGAACAGCCGTCTCCGGCGCGGGTTCTCGGGAGGGGCCGGGCGCACCATCCCGGAAGGCTATAGCTCGGGACTCCGGGCTCAGGCCTCGACGACCACCGGGATGATCATCGGCCGACGGCGGTGGGTGTTGCTCACCCAGCGGCCGATGACCCGGCGGATCGTCTGCTGCAGCTGGTGGGTGTCGTCGACGCCGTCGCGGAGCGCGGTGTCGAGAGCCTCGACGATCGGCTGCTTGATCTCGTCGAAGATCGAGTCGTCCTCGGCGAACCCGCGGGCGTGGATCTCGGGGCCGCTGGACACCCGGCCGGTCACGCTGTCGACCACCACGATCACCGAGACGAACCCTTCCTCGCCGAGGATCCGCCGATCCTTCAGCGAGGCCTCGGTGATGTCGCCGACCGACTGGCCGTCGACGAAGACGTAGCCGCAGGGCACCTTGCCGGCGATCTCGACCTTGCCGTCGACGAGGTCGACGACCACGCCGTCCTCGGCGACCACGACGTGCTCGTCGGGGATGCCGGTTGCCCGGGCGAGCGCCGCGTTGGCGAGCATGTGCCGGATCTCGCCGTGCACCGGCAGCACGTTGCGCGGCTTGACGATGTTGTAGCAGTAGAGGAGCTCGCCGGCGCTCGCGTGGCCGGAGACGTGCACCAGCGCGTTGCCCTTGTGGACCACGGTGGCGCCGAGCCGGGAGAGCCCGTTGATCACCCGGTAGACGGCGTTCTCGTTGCCCGGGATCAGCGAGGAGGCGAGCACCACGGTGTCGCCCTCCTCGATCGTCACGAAGTGGTGGTTGCGCTGCGCGATGCGGCTGAGCGCCGACAGCGGCTCCCCCTGCGAGCCGGTCGAGATCAGCACGATCCGCTCGGGCGGGTAGTCGCCGATGTCCCGGCTGTCGACCAGCGTGTCCGCGGGGACCTTGAGGTAGCCCAGGTCGCGGGCGATGTTCATGTTCCGGATCATCGACCGGCCGACGTACGCCACCTTGCGGCCGTGCGCGACCGCGGCGTCGAGCACCTGCTGCACGCGGTGCACGTGGGAGGCGAAGCAGGCGACGATGAGCCGTCCCTGGCTGCGGTGGAACACCCGGTCGATGACCGGTCCGATCTCCACCTCGGAGGTCGTGAACCCCGGGACCTCGGCGTTCGTGGAGTCCACCATGAACAGGTCGACGCCCTCCTCGCCGAGCCGTGCGAACGCCCGGAGGTCGGTGATCCGGCGGTCCAGCGGCAGCTGGTCCATCTTGAAGTCACCGGTGTGCAGCACCGTGCCGGCGCGGGTGCGGATCACCACCGCGAGGGCGTCGGGGATGGAGTGGTTGACCGCGACGAACTCGAGGTCGAACGGGCCGAAGGAGATCCGGTCGCCCTCGGCGACGACGTGCTGCGCGGTCTCCTTGAGCCGGTGCTCCTGCAGCTTGGGGCGGAGCAGCGCCAGGGTCAGCTTCGACCCGACCAGCGGGATGTCGCCGCGCTCGCGAAGGAGGTACGGCGTCGCGCCGATGTGGTCCTCGTGGCCGTGGGTCAGCACCAGCGCCTCGACCGCGTCGAGCCGGTCCCGGATCGCCTCGAAGTCCGGGAGGATCAGGTCGACCCCCGGGTGGTGGTCCTCGGGGAACAGCACTCCGCAGTCGACGATCAGCAGCCGGCCGTCGTGCTCGAAGACGGTCATGTTGCGACCGACCTCGCCGAGGCCGCCGAGCGGGATGACGCGGAGCCCTTCCTTGGGCAGCGGTCCGGGGGGCGGGAGCTCGAGGTGCGGGTGGCTCAAAGGGAGGTTCCTTCCAGGAGCCCGGCGGAGGTGAGCACCGTGCGGAGCTCCTCGACCAGGGCGTCGGAGGCCGGCACCAGGGGGAGCCGGACGTTGCGGTTGTCGAGGACGCCGAGCAGCTGCATGGCGGCCTTCGCCGTCATCGCGCCCTGCGCCCGCTGCATGACGACCTCGACGACGGGGACGAGGCGCTGGTACGTCGTGAGGGCGGAGGCCAGGTCACCGCGGGCGACGGCGTCGTACATCTCGGCGTACTGGCGTGCCGCGACGTGGCCGACGACGGAGACCACACCGGCGCCCCCGTGGGTCAGCCAGCCGAGGTTGAGCACGTCGTCGCCGGAGTAGAACGCGAGGCCGGTCTCCTGCATGATCCGCACCCCGCGGTAGAGGTCGCCCACGGCGTCCTTCACCGCGACGATGCGCTCGTCCTCGGCGGCCCGCGCGAAGGTATCCGGCGCGATGGTGATGCCGGAGCGGCCCGGGATGTCGTAGAGCATCACCGGCAGGTCCGCGGCCGCGGCGACGGCGCGGAAGTGCGCCAGCACGCCGTCCTGCGTGGGCTTGTTGTAGTAGGGCGTGACGACCAGGACACCGTCGGCGCCGATCTTCTGCGCCTGCTCGGCGAGCTCGACGGAGTGCGCGGTGTTGTTGGTGCCGACGCCGGCGACCACGGTGGCCCGGTCCCCGACGGCCTCGACGACCGCCCGGAGGATCAGCCCGTCCTCCTCGGTCGTGGTGGTGGGCGCCTCGCCGGTGGTGCCGGAGACGACGACCCCGTCGTTGCCGTGGTCCACGAGGTGCGCGGCGATCCGCGCGGTCCCGTCGAGGTCGACGCTGCCGTCGTCGTGGAAGGCGGTCACCATCGCGGTGAGGACGCGGCCGAGGGGACCGGGGGGTGGGACCGGTGCAGTCATGGGTTCCAGGCTATCGCCCGCGTGGCCCCGCACCGGCACCCGCGCCGCTGGAGGTCGCGAGGGAGGGCTGACCAGGGTCAGTGCGGGGGTCAGAGCTGGGGGGCGACCTTCTCCGCGACCAGCTCGAGGTGGTCGAGGTCGGTGAGGTCCAGAACCTGGAGGTAGAACCGCTGCGCCCCGGCCTCGGCGTACTTCCCGATCCGGTCGACGACCTCGTCGGGCGATCCGGCGAGCCCGTTGGCGCGGAGCTGGTCGACCGGCTGGCCGATCGCCTCGGCCCGGCGTCGCACCTCATCCTCGGTGGCGCCGCAGCAGAGCACCAGCGCGTTGGACCAGACGAGGTCACCGGGGTCGCGGCCGGCCGCCTCGCAGGCGGCGCGGACCCGTGCGAACTGCTCGTGGGTGTCCTCGACCGATCCGAACGGGAGGTTGAACTCGGCGGCGTAGCGGGCGGTCAGCTCCGGGGTGCGTCGCTTGCCGTAGCCGCCGATGATCACCGGCGGGTGCGGGGACTGCACCGGCTTCGGCAGCGCCGGCGAGTCGGAGACCGGGTAGAACCGCCCCTCGTGGCTGAACCGCTTCCCTCCAGGAGTCCGCCACAGCCCGGTGACGACGGCCAGCTGCTCCTCGAACCGGTCGAACCGCTCACGGACGTCCGGGAACGGGATGCCGTAGGCGGTGTGCTCCGCCTCGAACCACCCCGCACCGATCCCGAGCTCGACCCTGCCGCCGCTCATCGCGTCGACCTGGGCGACGGTGATCGCCAGGGGACCTGGGAACCGGAAGGTCGCCGACGTCATCAGGGTGCCGAGCCGGATGCGGCTGGTCTCCCGGGCCAGCGCGGCGAGCGTCACCCACGCGTCGGTCGGCCCAGGGAGCCCCTCGGTGCCCATCCCCAGGTAGTGGTCGGAGCGGAAGAACGCGTCGAAGCCGAGCTCCTCGGTCGCCTTCGCGATGCGGAGGAGGTCGTCGTAGGTCGCCCCCTGCTGGGGCTCGGTGAACACGCGCAGGTCCATGGGCCACACCTTGGCACCCGCAACCAACAGCCTCGTCAGCGGCGTCTCAGCGGCGTCTCAGCGGCGTCGCCAGGTGACGACCGTGTAGCCGTCGCGGAGGTCGCGGCTCGCGACCTCCCACACCGTCTCGTCGACGTCGGGGTAGCGCACGTCGCCCTCGGCACGCAGCGGCACCTCGGAGACCACCTGCTCGTCGGCGACCGGCAGCAGGGCGGCGTAGACCTGGGCGCCCCCGGCGACCATCACGTCCCCGTCGAGTCCGTCGGCGAGCGCCAGCGCCTCGTCGACGGTGTGGGCGACGAGGACGCCGTCGGCCGACCAGGCACGGTCGCGGGTGAGCACGACGGTGGTGCGGCCGGGCAGCGGCCGGCCGATGGAGTCGTACGTCGTGCGCCCCATCAGCAGCACGTGGCCGAGGGTGAGCGCCTTGAAGTGCTGCTGCTCCCCCGGCACCCTCCACGGGATCTCGGTCCCGTTGCCGATCACGCCGTTCTCCGCCACGGCTGCGACCAGGACGACGCGCTTGCCTCCCGGTGTCATGCGTGCGTCATGCGGGCGTCATACGGCGATGGGGGCCTTGATCCCGGGGTGCGGGTCGTAACCCTTGACCTCGATGTGCTCGAGCTCGAAGGCGTCGATCTCGGTCACCGTCGGGTCGAGCACCAGCACGGGGAGCTGCCGCGGCTCGCGGGTCAGCTGGAGCCGAGCCTGCTCGAGGTGGTTGGAGTACAGGTGCGCGTCGCCGAGCGTGTGCACGAAGTCCCCGGCCTCGAGGCCGGTCACCTGCGCCACCATGTGCGTCAGCAGGGCGTACGACGCGATGTTGAACGGCACGCCCAGGAACACGTCCGCCGACCGCTGGTAGAGCTGGCAGCTGAGCCGCCCGTCCGCGACGTAGAACTGGAACAGGGCGTGGCACGGGGCCAGCGCCATCTGAGGGATGTCGGCGACGTTCCACGCCGAGACGATGTGGCGTCGCGAGTCGGGGTCGCGACGGATCCCTTCGACGACCTGGGCCAGCTGGTCGACGTGCTGCCCGTCCGGGGTCGGCCACGAGCGCCACTGCCGCCCGTACACCGGGCCGAGCTCGCCGTCCTCGTCAGCCCACTCGTCCCAGATCGTCACGCCGCGCTCCTGGAGCCAGCGCACGTTGGTGTCGCCGCGCAGGAACCAGAGCAGCTCGGCGAAGACCGAGCGGGTGTGGATCTTCTTGGTCGTGACGAGGGGGAACCCCTCGGTGAGGTCGAACCGCATCTGGTGGCCGAAGACGCTGCGCGTGCCGGTGCCGGTGCGGTCGCCCTTCTCGACGCCCTCGTCGAGGATCCGCCGGAGGAGGTCGAGGTACTGCTGCACGGGCTCAACGTACACCTGCCGGCCGGCGTGCTCGGGGATGACGGGCGGCGGCACAATGGGTCCGGTGACCGACCTCCCGCTGACCCCCGGCCCCGACGTCTCGGTGCGGGTCGCCTGGGCCGACGACGCCCCCGGCGTCGCCGCCGTGCAGGTCGCCGCGTGGCGCCAGGAGTACGCCGGGGTGCTTCCGCAGGAGGTCCTCGACTCGTTCGACGCCGAGCAGTTCGCGGCCGCGTGGCACCAGGCGATGGCCCGTCCCTCGGACGCCCGCAACCGGGTCCTGGTGGCGCTGGAGCGCAACACCGTCAGGGGGTTCGCGGTGACCTCCCCCTCCCCCGACCCGGACTCGGACCCGGTCGCCGACGGCGAGCTGGCCGAGCTCGTCGTGGACCCCGCGCACCGTCGTGCGGGCCACGGCTCGCGGCTGCTGCAGGCCGGCGTCGACACGCTGCGGGCCGACAAGTTCGTGCGGGCCACCTTCTGGGTGGCCACGACCGACGACGTGCGCCGGCAGTTCCTCACCGAGGCGGGCTGGGCCGCCGACGGGGCGCACCGCGAGCTCGACCTGCACGGCGACGGGTCGGTGCGGGTCCGGCAGGTCCGGCTGCACACCGACCTCCGGCAGGACTGAACGGACTGACAACACTGTCGTTTCGTCCCGGTGCCGGCGGGTACCAACTCCTCGGCCGTCATGGCGACGGCGTCGGAGCGGACGGGGGATCGACGTGCGCGGGCTTCCTGCGAGGTACCGGACGACCACGTGGCTGATCGGTGTGGTGCTGGGCGCCGCACTCGGGGCCTGGCTGGTGGCCGTGGTCAGCGGCCTGGTGCTCACCGGCGAGGGGCTCGCGCTCGGCGCGCTCGCCGGTGCCGCCGTGGGGGTCGTCGTGGTGCACGCCTTCCTGACGGTGCTGTTCCACCAGGCCGCCGCACCGGACACGCCCGCGGTCGACAGGCATCCGCGCGTGGGCTGACCGCCCGTCCCCCGGCTCAGACGAGGTCGACCGACAGCGCCCGGTGGTCGGACATCGGGAGCTCGTGCACCGCGGTCGCCTCCACCCGGCCGACGTCACCGCGGGCGAGCACGTGGTCGAGCTGCTCGCGCGGCGCCTCCGCCGGGAACGTGTCGTGCACGACCAGCGGGCGCAACCCGGTGATCGACGCGGCGGGGCGCAGCTCCATGTTCAGGTCGCCGACGAGCAGCAGCGGCTCGACCCGCTCGAGCGAGCGCACCACCGTGCGGAGCTGACGTCTCCCCCACCAGCTGACGAACGAGACGTGCGTGTTCACGACGGTCAGCTCGCCGCGCGGTGTCTCCACGGCGGCGGCGACGGCGACCCGCGGCTCGTCGCGGACCAGCTCCGGGAGCAGGCTGCCCTTGAACCGCACCGGGACCCGGGTCGGGGTGCTGGCCAGCCGCACGACGTTCCACGACGCCACGGGGAGCCGGCTCAGCAGCGCGATGCCGTACGCCGCCGCGTCGGGCTGCTCCTCGCCGGTGGCCGCCATCCAGGTGCCGGGGCTCCCCGACAGGGCCGCGACGAACCTGTGCTCCTGAGCTCCCATCGCCTCCGCGGCGACCGCCGTGAGGTCGGCGTTGGCCGAGCGCGGCTGGTTGCGGTCCACCTCCTGGAGCGCGAGGACGTCCGCGTCGAGCTGCTTCACCGCCGAGGCGAAGCGGTCGACGTCCACCCGGTCGTCCACGGGCGAACGGCCGTGCAGGATGTTGAAGGTGGCGACCCGCATGGGTCACCCGTTCCCGGGTCGCTGCGCGGTTACGCCTCCGACGGGGCGGGGTACGGGGTGGCCATGCCGGCGGAGGAGCAGGAGAACCTCAGGGAGGCGCTGAAGCGCGTCGCGGTGACGCTCAAGCGCAGCGACCTCCCCTTCGCGCTCATCGGCGGCTACGCGGTGTGGGCGCGTGGCGGCCCCGAGCCGGAGCACGACGTGGACTTCATGGTCGCCGACGAGGACGCCGGCGCGGCGGCCGCGCTGCTCGCGGACGAGGGGTTCCAGGTCGTCCAGCCGCCGGAGGACTGGCTGTTCAAGGTCTACACCGACGGCGCGATGGTCGACGTGATCCACCGCGACTCCGGGGAGCCCGCGACCCGGGCGGTGGTCGAGGACGCCGACGAGATGGAGGTCTTGTCGATCCTGATGCCGGTGCTCTCCGGCACCGAGCTCGTCGTGCAGCGGCTCAACGCCATGGACGAGCACTCCTGCGACTTCGGCCGGCAGCTCCCGGTCGCCCGCGCGCTCCGCGAGCAGGTGGACTGGCAGCGGGTGCGCAAGGAGACCGCCCACAACGACTTCGCGGCGGCGTTCGTGTTCCTCCTCGAGCGGCTCTCGATCGTCGACGTGGAGTGACCCGGGGAGCCGCAGCGGGGACACGGCGGCTCGCCCGGCAGGCGGGCCCCGGGTAGGTTGCGCACTCGAGCGTCGACGCGCCGACGACCGGAGGACGTCCGATGAGAGCGAGCCAGGGCTGACCACGTGGCGCATCCCCTGACGGTGACCTGCTCCGACGTCGGCATGCTGGTCCGCGGCCACGCCGACGACCGGCTCGACCTCCTCTTCGACGGCCGGCTGCTGTGGTCGTTCCTGCCGGGCCGTGAGGGGCGCCCCGGCGGGGACGGCGGCTACCTCGTCCCGTGGCCGAGGGCGATCCGGCCGCGGCTCCACGGCGTGGCCTCCGTCGTCGTGACCAGCCCCGGCACCGGGGCCCGTGTCGACTGCGGTGAGGTCACCTTCGGCCGCGGTGGCGGCCGCGTCGACCTCCGCGACGAGGACGGCTTCCCCCTCGTGGTCGACAAGGGCGGCAGGCTCGAGCGCGCGTTCGCCACCCTGGGGCCCGAGGAGAAGGCCCTCCTCCTCGACGGTGTCCGGCGGACCCTCGAGGTCCTCGACCGGCACGGCCTGCCGGCGTTCCTCGCCAAAGGGTGCCTGCTCGGCGCGGTGCGTCAGGGCAGGCTGATCGACCACGACGTCGACGCCGACGTCGCCTACCTCTCCGCCCGGCACCAGCCGTTCGACGTGATACTCGAGTCGCTCCGGCTCGAGCGCCGCTTCCAGCGGCTCGGGTGGCGGACCCGGCGGATGACCGCGGGGTTCTTCAAGGTCTTCCCTCCGCGGGCCGACGGAGTGGAGCCCGCCATCGACGTCTTCGCCGCGTTCCGTCACGACGGCCACCTCTACGTCCTCCCGAACGTGCGTGCTCCGCTCGACGAGGACGTGGTGCTGCCGCTGTCGACGGTGACCGTCGAGGGGGTCACGCTGCCGGCGCCGGCCGACGTCGGGGCGCTGCTCGAGGCGACGTACGGCCCGGGGTGGCGGGTGCCCGACCCGACGTTCAAGTTCCGGCCACCCGTGAAGACGAAGCGCACCCTCGGGGGCTGGATGCGGGGCACCCGTCGCAACCTGCGCTACTGGGACGAGACGTACGCGCTGCAGGCCGGCTCGTCTCCCCGGGACCCGGCTCGGTTCGCGGACTGGGTGGCCGAGCGGGAGGGCGGCGGCGCCGTGCTCGAGGTCGGCTGCGGGGACGGCCGTGACGCGGTCCACCTCGCGGCGCAGGGGTTCACCGTGCACGCCACGGACTACTCCGAATCCGCGCTGGCGCTAGCGCGCGAGCATGCCCTGGAAGCGGGGCTCGACACCGTCCGGTTCGAGCGGCTCAACCTCCACGACCTCCGCCATGTGCTCGTGAAGGGCGCCCTGGCCGTCCGGACCACGGCCCCGACGGTCGTCTACGCGCGCAACGTGGTGGACGCCGTCGACCGCGCGGCGCGGCGGAACCTCGTGCGGCTGGCGAGGACGGTGCTGCAGCCCTCGGGCGGCCGGCTCTACCTCGAGCACCACACCGAGCGGCCTCGTCCGGGGCTCGGTGGCCCCTGGGTGCACGTCCCCGCCGAGGAGCTGGTGGCCGAGGTGCAGGCGGCCGGCTTCGTCGTCGAGCACCTGGAGGTGGGCCGCGGGCTCCAGGAGGAGCCGCGGGCCGAGGCGTGCGGCCACCGCCTGGTCGCCGCCGTCCCCGCACGGTGACCCCCACCACGTCGGACTCGGTCTGCCCCCGGGGCCCTCCAGGAGTGATCGGCGCGTCATGGTGCGGGAAACGGCTTGGGTCACCTGGCTCACGGGTAGATTTCCGCTCGACCTACCGCCACCTGAACTCTGGGGGAACTCTCGATGACACGCATGCCCACGGCCGCGAGCCGTGAGAACGGTGCGTCCCCCGCGGTGGACGGGGACGACGACCACCGCGCCTACTGGGAGGAGTTCTACGCCCGCAAGGCCGACGCCGTCCCCGCCGACCCGTCCGCCTTCGCGCGCTGGGTCGTCGGACGGCTCCCCCGTTGCACGGTCCTGGAGATCGGGTCGGGCACCGGACGCGACTCGCTGTTCTTCGCCGCCGAGGGCTACACCGTCCTCGGCTGCGACTACGCCGTCCCGGGGCTGCGGTACGCCGAGGACCAGGCGCGCCGGCGTGGGCTGGACCGGGTGACCTTCCAGCAGCTCGACCTCTACGACGACGAGCACGTCCTCGAGCGCGCCGACGCGATCGCGGGCTCGACAGCACCGGACGCGGTCTACGCCCGGTTCATGGTCCATGCCGTCAGCGACGAGGGGCGCCACAACCTCTTCCGCCTCGCCGGCCACGTGCTCGGCGAACGCCGCGGCCAGCTGTTCCTGGAGTTCCGGACCGCCCGCGCCGACCACGAGTTCGGCGAGCACTTCCGGCAGTTCGTCCAGCCGGCGCAGGTCGAGGAGGAGCTCCGCTCGTACGGCCTGGAGGTGGAGCACTGCGAGGAGGGGTTCGGCCTCGCGGTCCACAAGAACGAGGACCCGAAGGTCTGCCGCATCGTCGCCCGGGCGAAGGGCTGACCTGGTGAGCACGGCGGCGAAGCGCGTCGCGGGGGCCCGCAGGAGGCTCGCGCGTGCCCTCGGTGGCGCCCCGGAGCCGGCCCCTGCCCCGCGACCGGCGCCCGTCGGGGGGCCGGCGGGTCAGCGGGCACTCCGCCAGGTCGCCGCCCTGCGCAAGCGGGTGGACCGGCTCGAGGCCGAGCTGCAGGAGACCCGACAGCTCAACCGGCGGCTGGCCGAGGTGACCGACGTGGTCGCGGAGCTGCTGCTGCCGGGCGAAGGGCGTGACGAGGAGCGGCTGCGCGCCGCCCTCGAGGACTACGACCGCGGGATCTGAGGTGACCGACTCGCTGTCGGTCAGGTGCTCCGACGCCGGGCTCGAGGTCCGCGGCCACGACGACGCCCGGCTCGACCTCCACTTCGACGGCCGCTACCTCTGGTCGTTCCTGCCCAGCCGTGACGGGCGTCCCCTCGACGGCGGCGGCTACCTGGTCCCCTGGCCCAAGGTGATCCGGCCGCAGCTGCACGGCGTCGTGGACGTCGTGGTCTCCGGCCCTGACACCGAGGAGCGGGTCGACCTCGGCGAGGTGACGTTGGGTCGCGGCGGCGGCCGCATCGACCTTCGCGACGAGGAGGGCATTCCGCTCACGGTCGACAAGGGCGGGCGGCTCGAGCGCTCGTTCGCCGCGCTCGGCCCGGAGGAGAAGCAGATCCTCCTCGAGGGAGCGCGGCGCACCATCGAGGTGCTCGCCGACCGGGGGCTGCCGGCGTTCCTGGCCTTCGGCTGCCTGCTCGGCGCGGTGCGCGAGGGAAAGCTGATCGGCCACGACAACGACGCCGACGTCTCGTACCTCTCGGCCCACCACCACCCCTTCGACGTGATCCTCGAGTCGCTCCGCCTCGAGCGGCACTTCCAGACGCTCGGCTGGCGGACCCGGCGGATGTGGGCGGCGTACTTCAAGGCCTACCCGCCGCGCGACGACGGCATCGAGCCCGCGATCGACGTCTTCGCCGCGTTCATCCACGCCGGCCAGCTCTACGTGCTGCCGACCGTGCGGGCGCCGCTGCCGGAGAGCGCGATCGTCCCGTTGACGACGGTCACCACCGAGGGGGTCACGCTGCCGGCCCCGGCGGACGCCCCGGCGCTGCTCGAGGCGACGTACGGTCCGGGGTGGCGGGTGCCCGACCCGACGTTCAAGTTCAAGCCGCCCGCGATCACCAAGCGCACCCTCGGCGGCTGGATGCGTGGCACGCGGCGCAACCAGCGCTACTGGGACGACACCTTCACCCTCCGCGCCGACTCGGCCCCGCGCGAGCCGGCGGCGTTCGCGCGCTGGGTGGCGGAACGGGAGCCCGCGGGAGCGTTGCTCGAGGTCGGTTGCGGGAGCGGCCGCGACGCCGTCCACCTTGCTGCGCAAGGGTTCCGCGTGCTCGCCACCGACTACTCGGTCCCGGGGCTCCGGCTCGGTCGCGAGCGGGCGCAGCAGGCGGGCGTCGAGGACATCCGCTTCGAGCCGCTCAACCTCTACGACCTCCGTCACGTGCTCGTGAAGGGCGCCCTGGCTGCGCGGACGAACGCGCCGACCACGGTCTACGCCCGCAACGTCGTCGACGCGGTGAGCCGACCCGCCCGGCGCAACCTCGTGCGGCTCGCACGCACCGTCCTGCAGGGCTCCGGCGGTCGGCTCTACCTCGAGTACCACACCGAGCGGCCGCGTCCGGGGCTCGGCGGCACCTTCTGGGAGCACGCTCCCCCGGAGGAGTTGGTGGCCGACCTCGAGGCCGCCGGCTTCGTCGTCGAGCACCTCGACGAGGGTCTCGGGCTCGAGGAGGAGCCGCGCGACCGGGCACGTGCGTGCCGCCTGGTCGCAGCGCTGTCGGAGCCATGAGGGACCATGCGGTCCCATGAGCTCTCGTCCCCCGGACGGCGGCATCGTCCGTGACGGTGTCGCCGTCGGCATCGCCACCGGCGCCTACGGCCTCTCCTTCGGCGCCATCGCCGTCACCTCCGGGCTGAGCGTCGCGCAGGCCTGCGCCCTGTCCCTGCTGACGTTCACGGGTGCGTCGCAGTTCGCGCTCGTCGGCGTGGTGGCCGCCGGAGGCGCCCCGATGTCGGGGGCCGCGACAGCGCTGCTGCTGGGGACACGCAACGCGTTGTACGGCCTGCGGCTCGCGCCCCTGCTCGCGTGGACCGGCTGGCGGCGGCTCGGAGCAGCGCACCTGGTGATCGACGAGTCGACCGCGATGTCGGTCACGCGCGGCACGACCGAGGAGGCGCGCGTCGGCTTCCTCAGCGCCGGGCTGTCGGTGTTCGTGCTCTGGAACCTCGCCACCCTCATCGGCGCCGTCGCCGGGGAGTCGCTCGGCGACCCCGCCGACCTCGGCCTGGACGCCGCCGTCGGCGCAGCCTTCCTCGCGCTCCTCTGGCCGCGGCTGCACACACGCACGAACCAGGTGGTCGCGGTGCTCGCCGCCGCGGTCGCGCTCGGCGTCGTGCCGTTCACCGCCGCGGGCGTGCCGGTCCTCGCCGCAGGTGCCGTCGCCCTGCTGGCCGGCGTGCTGAGGAGCTCCCGCTGATGTGGACCGCGGTCATCGTCTCCGGGATCGGTTGCTACCTGTTGAAGATCGCCGGCATGTCAGTGCCGCCGAAGATCCTGCAGAACCCGCTGGTCGAGCGCGTCGCGGACCTGCTGCCGGTCGCGCTGCTCTCCGCGCTCATCGCCGTCCAGGTCTTCGCCTCCGGTCACGAGCTCGTGGTCGACGCCCGGCTCGTAGGGCTCGGTGTCGCGGTGGGGGCGCTGCTGCTGCGAGCCCCGTTCCTCGTCGTGGTCATCGCCGCGGCAGGGGCGGCCGCCTTGACGAGGTTGTGGTTCGGCGGCTGACGTTGCCAGCGGGCGGCTGAGCCTGTCGAGACCACCGAATCTCCAACCCTGCTTGGGGAAAACCGGTCTGCACCACTCCCGGGAACTGTCGGTGGCCGTTCGTAGCGTCCTGCCCATGAAGACCACCACCGGCGAGCCGTTCGAGCTCTTGACCACCCCTGTCCCTGCAGCCGGTGGGTCGACGACGGCGGGCGCACGGCTCGGGTCGGTCGAGTCGGTCGATTCGGTGGAGCCCGACGTCCTCGGGCTGGGCGCTCCGGCAGCGTTGGCGTTCATCTGGTCCCGCCGGGTCGCGCAGGACGCCGCGGCGGCCGAGGAGCTGCGGGGGTTGTGCCACTGGGCCGACCCGCACCGGGTCACCCCGGGCCGGGAGCTCGACGAGGGCGCGATCGACCCCGTGCTGCTCGCCCAGCCTCCCGCCGAGCACGAGGCCCAGGTCGCCGCCGCCAAGGCCAGGATCCTCGGGCAACCGGTCCCCGACTGGGCCACCGAACGGCTCACCTCCACCCCTGGGGAGCTCGGCGCCGAAGGACAGCTCCGCCTCGACGGCCAGGGCTGCTTCATGGTCCACGAGTTCGCGATCACCCACCTGGCCACCGAACTCGGGTTGACCGAGGCCGCCGCGCGGGCCCAAGTCGGCCAGTCGGTGGAGCTCCGCGACCGGCTGCCCCGGCTCTACCGGCAGGTGATGGCCGGGGTGCTGCCGGCCTGGAAGGGCCGCAAGATCGCCCAGCACACCCTCCCGCTCTCCGACGAAGCCGCCGCGTACGTGGATGCCCATCTCGCACCGTTCGCGCACATGCTGTCGGTGTGGCGGATCCTCAAGGCCGTCGACACCGCGATCACCCGCCACGACCCCGACCGCGCCACGGCCTTGGCCGAGGCCGCCGCGGAAGAACGCGGCGTGTGGGTCGACCACGGCCCCCACGGCCCCGCCGACCTCCCCGTCGCCGACAGCACCAGCCGGATCGAGGCCACCGTGGACACCCCGGACGCCCTG
Source organism: Nocardioides caldifontis (assembly GCF_008087345.1). Classification (GTDB taxonomy): domain Bacteria; phylum Actinomycetota; class Actinomycetes; order Propionibacteriales; family Nocardioidaceae; genus Marmoricola_A; species Marmoricola_A caldifontis. The sequence continues at coordinate 300,552 of NZ_VHIB01000008.1, forward strand.
GCGTTCGAGGACACGATCGCCGCGGTGGCCGCTGTGCTGGCAGATCTGGGTCACCAGGGGTCGCTCGACGCCCGCCGCGCCAAAGCCGTCGGGGTGCTCGCCGACCCCCAGCACGCGCTCGAGCTGACCGGAGCCGCTGCGGAGAACGCAGCCATGGGTGAGCCGGCCGAGCAGATGCGGCCGAAGGTGCGGCAGCGCAAGCGGCTCGGCGGCACCACCCTCCACCTCCACCTGCACACCGCCGCGCTCGGCCAGCTGAGCCCGGTCGCCCGGATCGACGGCCTCGGACCCCGACCCGCTGCCGCGGTCCGGCAGTGGCTGGCCGGCCTCGCGCCCGGGGCCCAGGTCACCGTCACCCCGGTGGTCGATTTGGCGGAACGGATCAGTGTCGACGCCCACGAAGCCCCACCCATCCTGCGGGCCCAGATCGACCACCTCGACACCGGTTGCGTGTTCCCGTGGTGCGGCCGGCAGGGCAGGTACGACCTCGACCACATCACCGAATACGCAGATCCTGCGGACGGCGGGCCGCCCGGCCAGACCAACAGCCAGAACCTCGCGAAGCTGTGTCGCTACCACCACCGAGTGAAGACCCATACGGCCTGGGCCTACCTACAAGAACCCGACCCGGTCAATCACCTGGACCTCACCCCTGGGCAAGCGCTACACCATCGACCACACCGGCACCCAACGCATCCCCGACCTGCCCTCACCAGGGCCAGCCCCAGGCGCCGACCAGCCCGACTAGCGCGACGGGCACCGACCCGAGCCGAGCCCCGCACTGCAGACGGGCAGTGCGGGCCACCGGCATGCCATGAACCCGGGTGACCAGCTACCGGACCACCAGGCAGAAGGCGTGGCCGTCCGGGTCGCGGTACACCCGCCACGGCACCGCCGTCCCGTCCTGTGCGGGGCGAGGCGACCACCGCTCTGTCTCGTAGCGGCCGCCGGCGGCGAGCACCCGCTCGTGCGCGGCCTCCAGGTCGTCGACGAGCACGTCGACGTGCACGCCGCCCGAGCCGGGGTCGGCCGACTGCTGGAACGAGAGCCGTTGCCCGTGCGGCGGCGGTTCGAGGGTCCACCACCCGTCGTACCAGCGCACCGGCTCACCGCCGAGCAACCCGGCCCAGAACCGCGCCAGCCGTTCCGGGTCCGGCGAGTCGAGCACGACCTCGCGGACCCACCCGATCGGCGTCCCGGCCCCGGCCACGTCAGCCCCCGACCAGCCGACGCCGGAGCGAGTCACGCACCGCCGGCCACTCCTCGGCGACGACGGAGAACATCGCGGTGTCCCGCACCGTCCCGTCCGCGCGCCGCTGGTAGCGCCGCAGCGTCCCCTCGTACGTCGCTCCCAGCCGGGCGATCGCGCGTTGCGACCGGATGTTCCGCACGTCGGTCTTCAGCTGCACCCGCCCCGCCCCCGACGACTCGAAGGCCTGGGTGAGGAGCAGCAGCTTCACCTCCGGGTTGACCACGCTCCCCCACACCGCCGGCGCGTAGGCGGTCGACCCGACCTCGAGCCGGGCATCCGCGACCGAGACGTCGAGGTACGACGAGGTCCCCACCACGGCCCCCTCGGGGAGCCCGCCGACCGGACGCCGCAACCGCACCACCCAGGGCACCTGACCCGCCGCGAGCGCGTCACGCAGCCGGTCCGCCCACGCCGACGGGCTGCCCCGCCGCCCCGCGACGTGCTCCCAGACCGCGTCGTGGTCGAGCGCCTCGAAGAGCGGTGCCGCGTCGCGCTCGGGGTCGGCGACGGACAACGAGACCCACGACCCGGTCAGGGTGGTGGTGGCCGGCGGGACCCGCATCGGCGGCCACGGGACGTCGTCCGGCCGCGCGTCGGTGACCGGCACGAAGGGGGTGGCCACGCCCGTCACCCGATCTCGATCCGTCCGTCGGCGTCGAGCGGAAAGGTCGGGTTGTAGCAGAGCTCCCACAGGTGCCCGTCGGGGTCGGCGAAGTAGGCGGAGTAGCCGCCCCACTCCATCCGCACCGGCGCCTTGACGATCCGGGCACCGAGCGCAGCGACCTCCTCGACCGCGGCGTCCACGTCGGCCTCGGACGGCAGGTTCACGGCGTACGTCGACCCGCGGAACTCCTGCGGCGGAGCCACGACGAGCCCGGCGTCCGCCGCGAGCTCGTGGGCCGGGAACAGCCCCACCCAGCTGCCGCTGGTGCGGAACCAGACGATCCCGTCCTCCCGGCGCCCGCGCATCTCCCAGCCGAGCCCGGAGTAGAACGCGATCGAGCGGTCGAGGTCGCTGACGCCGAGGGTGAGGATGACGAAGTTCGGGGCGACCATGGCTCCTCCTCAGGAACGGGTTCAGTCCAGCGGCAGGAAGTGCTCGAGCCCCACGGTGAGCCCGGGCCGGGACGCGATGGTGCGGAGCCCGAGGAGGACGCCGGGCGTGAAGCTGGCCCGGTCCATCGAGTCGTGACGGATCGTCAGGGTCTCTCCCAGCCCGCCGAGGACGACCTCCTGGTGGGCGACCATGCCGCGGATCCGCAACCCGTGCACGCGGATCCCGTCGACGTCCGCGCCGCGGGCTCCTTCGAGCGCGGTCGACGTCGCGTCCGGGACCGGTGGCAGCCCGGCCTCACGGCGGGCACGGGCGACCAGCTCCGCGGTCCGGCGGGCGGTGCCGCTGGGCGCGTCGGCCTTCTCGGGGTGGTGCAGCTCGACGATCTCGACCGACTCGAAGAACTGCGCCGCCTCGGCGGCGAACCGCATCATCAGGATCGCGCCGATCGAGAAGTTCGGGGCGACCAGCACCCCGGTCCCCGGCGAGCCCTCGAGCCAGGTGCGCACCTGCGCGAGCCGGTCCTCGTCGAACCCGGTGGTGCCGACCACGCAGTGGATCCCGTGGTCGATGCAGAACTCCAGGTTGTCCATCACCACGTCGGGGTGGGTGAAGTCGACGACGGCCTGGGCGCCGGTGGTCACCAGCGCGTCGATGTCGTCGTCCTTGTCGACCGCCGCGACGAGCTGGAGTTCCCCCGCGGCCTCGACGGCCTTGCAGACCTCGCGCCCGACCTTCCCCTGGGCACCCAGCACACCGATCTTCGTGATACTCACGGCCGCCAACCTACCGCCGCGCACGGAGGCGGGGGTCAGAGGCCGGCGGCGCTCCGGATCGTGCGGACGGCCCCGGCGACGTCGACCTGCGCGGTGTCGACCACGACCCGGTCACGCGACCACGGCTCGTACTCGCGGTCCTCGATCTCCTGCCAGGTCGGTCGGCGGAGCCCCGGGACGTCGATCGTGCGCCCCTCGGCACGGCGGCGGTGCTCGGCGGCGTCGGAGCAGACCACCTCGACCTCGACGAGCCGCGCGCCGGCACGAGAAGCGACGTCGCGCCAGCCCTCGCGCGATGAGGCAACCGGGTTCACCGAGTCCGCGCCCACGTGGAGCCCGTGGCGCAGCTGGTCGGCGGCCACGTCCTGGCCCACGGCGTACCCGGGCGGCAGCTCCCAGCCGTTGGTCGCCTCGAACCGCCCCTCCGAGCGGGCGATCGCCGTCTCGATCGTGTCGACGCGCACGTGGACGGCACGCACGGAGCGCGCCAGTGCCGCCGCGACGGTGCTCTTCCCGGTCGCCGGGAGCCCTCCCAGCACGACGAGGACGGCCCCGCCCGCCGGGGAGCTCAAGGCTGCTCGGGCCCGACCACGACCAGCGTCTCGGGCTGCCGGAAGAGCGACCGCGCGAGCGCGTGCACGTCGTCGAGGGTGACCGCGTCGATCCGCCCGATCACCTCGTCGATGCTCGGCAGGTCGTCGTACAGCAGCTCGGCCTTGGCGATGCGCGACATCCGCGACGCGGAGTCCTCGAGGCCGAGCACCAGCCCTCCGCGAAGCTGCCCCTGTCCGCGCACGAGCTCCTCCTCGGTGAGCCCCTCGTCGGCCACCGCGCGCAGCTCCTCGCGCACGACCGAGAGCACGTCGTCGAGCTTGCCCGGCAGGCAGCCGGCACCGACGCAGAACGAGCCCGCGTCGGTGTAGTGGTTGGCGTAGGAGTAGATCGAGTACGCCAGGCCGCGCTTCTCGCGCACCTCCTGGAACAGCCGCGACGACGGTCCCCCGCCGACGGCGGCGTTGAGGATGCCGAGCGCGTAACGGCGCTCGTCGGTGCGGTTGATCGCGTTGACGCCGAGCAGGACGTTGACCTGCTCGAAGGGACGGGTGGTGTGCGCGCTCCCGGCAGCCCCCCGCTTGAACCGGGCGGCGCGCCGCGGCGGCGCGGGCCTCGCGTGGCGGTCGGTGAGCAGCGGCGCGAACGCCTTCCGCACCTGCCGTACGACGGTCGTGTGGTCGACGTTGCCGGCGACCGCGACCACCATCTGCTCGGGGCGGTACCACTGCCGGTAGAACCGGTGGACCTGCGCGCGCGTCAGCCGGCTGATCGACGCCGCGGTCCCTGCGATCGGCCGCCCCAGCGGGGACGACGGCCACGCGGTCTCCGCGAAGAGGTTCGTCGCGACGTCCTCGGGGTCGTCGTCGTGCATGGCGATCTCGTCGAGGATCACCTCGCGCTCCGCCTCGACGTCGTCGGGGTGGATGGTGGAGCTGCTCAGCATGTCGCCGAGCACGTCGACCGCGAGCGGCAGGTCGACGTCGAGCACCCGCGCGTGGAAGCAGGTGTACTCCTTGGCGGTGAAGGCGTTGAACTCACCGCCGACCGCGTCGAGCGACGCGGAGATCTCCAGCGCGGAGCGCTGCGGAGTGCCCTTGAACAGCAGGTGCTCGAGGAAGTGGCACGCCCCGGACAACGTCGGGGTCTCGTCGCGCGAGCCGACGCCGATCCAGACGCCGATGCTCGCGGAACGCACCCCGGCCATCGCCTCGGTGACGACCCGCAGCCCTCCCGGCAGGACGGTCCGGCGGACCGTGGAGACCACGGATCCGCCGGCGTCCTTCTCGGTCAGGAGGGTGCGGGTCGTGCCGGGCTTCTGCTGGTCGGCCGTCAGCACGGCCGACCGGTCACGCTGGTGGTGCAGGTGACGGGGTTCGTCACTCGGCAGCCTCGTCGGACCCCTCGGACGCGCCCTCGGACTCGGACTCCTCGACCACCGGGACGAGCGACAGCTTGCCGCGGTCGTCGATCTCGGCGATCTGGACCTGGACCTTCTGGCCCACCGACAGCACGTCCTCGACGGCCTCGACCCGCTTGCCGCCGGCCAGCGAGCGGAGCTTGCTGATGTGCAGCAGCCCGTCCTTGCCCGGGAGCAGCGAGACGAACGCCCCGAAGTTCGTCGTCTTCACCACGGTGCCGAGGTAGCGCTCGCCGACCTCGGGCATCGTCGGGTTCGCGATCGCGTTGACGGCCTGGCGGGCGGCCTCGGCGGCCTCGCCGTTGGTGGCGCCGATGTAGATCGTGCCGTCGTCCTCGATGCTCAGCGACGCACCGGTGTCGTCCTGGATCTGGTTGATCACCTTGCCCTTGGGGCCGATGACCTCACCGATCTTGTCGACCGGGATCTTCACGGTGATGATCCGCGGCGCGTTGAGGCTCATCTCGGCGGGCTCGTCGATCGCCTCGGCCATGACGTCGAGGATCGCCATGCGGGCGTCGCGGGCCTGGGTCAGCGCGCCGGCCAGCACCTCGGCGGGGATGCCGTCGAGCTTGGTGTCGAGCTGCAGCGCGGTGACGAACTCGCGGGTGCCGGCGACCTTGAAGTCCATGTCGCCGAAGGCGTCCTCGGCGCCCAGGATGTCGGTCAGCGCGACGTACTCCGTCTTGCCGTCGACCTCGTCGGAGATCAGCCCCATCGCGATGCCCGCGACCGGCGCCTTCAGCGGCACACCGGCCTGGAGCAGCGACAGCGTCGAGGCGCAGACCGAGCCCATCGAGGTCGAGCCGTTGGAGCCCATCGCCTCGGAGAGCTGACGGATCGCGTAGGGGAACTCCTCGCGGCTCGGCAGCACCGGCAGCAGCGCCCGTCGGGCGAGCGCGCCGTGGCCGATCTCGCGCCGCTTCGGCGAGCCGACGCGGCCGGTCTCACCGGTGGAGAACGGCGGGAAGACGTACTTGTGCATGTAGCGACGCGTCTTCTCCGGGGAGAGCGTGTCGAGCTTCTGCTCCAGCGTCAGCATGTTCAGCGTGGTGACGCCCAGGATCTGGGTCTCGCCGCGCTCGAACAGCGCCGAGCCGTGCACCCGCGGGATCACGCCGACCTCGGCGGTCAGGGTACGGATGTCGGTCAGGCCGCGGCCGTCGATGCGGACCTTGTCGCGGATGACCCGCTGGCGGACCAGCTTCTTGGTGACCGAGCGGAACGCCGCGCCGATCTCCTTCTCGCGGCCCTCGAACTGCGGGCCGACCTGCGCCAGCACCGAGTCCTTGACCTCGTCGAGCTTCGACTCGCGCTCCTGCTTGCCGGCGATCTTCAGCGCCTCGGCGAGCGGGGTGGAGGCAGCGGCCTCGACGGCGTCGTAGACGTCGTCCTCGTAGTCGAGGAAGATCGGGAACTCCTGGACCGGCTTCGCGGCCTGCTTGGCGAGCTCCTGCTGGGCCTCGACGAGCTGCTTGATGAACGGCTTGGCAGCGTCGAGACCGCCGGCGACGACCTCCTCGGTCGGGGCCTGCGCGCCGCCGCGGACCAGCTCGATGGTCTCCTCGGTGGCCTCCGCCTCGACCATCATGATCGCGACGTCACCGGTGTCGGTGACCCGACCGGCGACGACCATGTCGAAGACGGCCCGCTCGAGCTGGCTGTGGCTCGGGAACGCGACCCACTGGCCGTCGATCAGCGCGACGCGGACGCCGCCGACCGGGCCGGAGAACGGGAGCCCCGAGAGCTGGGTGGACATCGACGCGGCGTTGATGGCGAGCACGTCGTAGGGCTGGTCGGGGTCGAGCGCCATCACGGTGATGACGACCTGGACTTCGTTGCGCAGCCCCTTCTTGAAGGTGGGGCGCAGCGGCCGGTCGATGAGCCGGCAGGTGAGGATCGCGTCCTCGCCCGGACGCCCCTCGCTGCGGAAGAACGAGCCGGGGATCTGGCCCACGGCGTACATCCGCTCCTCGACGTCGATCGTCAGGGGGAAGAAGTCGAAGTGGTCCTTGGGGTGCTTGCCGGCGGTCGTCGCCGACAGCAGCATCGTCTCGTCGTCGAGGTACGCCGTGACGGAGCCGGCGGCCTGCCGGGCGAGCAGCCCGGTCTCGAACTTGACGGTGCGGGTGCCGAACTGACCGTTGTCGATCACGGTCTCGACGGCGGAGATGACGGGTCCCTCCATGGGATGTCCCTTTCTGGTCGCCCAGTCCCTTGACATGGGCCGACCCGGTTCGCGGAGCGATCACGCGAGGGCGCCTGCGGCTGGTGTCGGGGACACCTGAGCCGGTCTTCGATCGAGGCCTGCGGGACCTGGCGGAACCAGGGGCCCGAGGGCCACTACCGAGGACCGGGCCGGACGTCCGCGGTCGCTCCTGAGTGGTGTGCTGTTGAGTTGTGGTTGGTGCGGTGGTGCTCGCCCGAAAATAGCCGGAAGCGGCCGCCTGGTGTCAGGCAGCCGCTCCGAGCCGTCCGGGACGACAGGTCATCGACGCAGTCCGAGCCGCTCCACGATCGAGCGGTAGCGGTTGATGTCCTGCTTCTGCATGTAGTTCAGCAGCCGACGACGGCGACCGACCAGGAGGAGCAGACCACGACGGGTGTGGTGGTCGTGCTTGTGCTCCTTGAGGTGCTCGGTCAGGTGCGAGATGCGGTGGCTCAGGAGGGCCACCTGGACCTCGGGAGAGCCGGTGTCGCCCTCGGACAGGCCGTACTCGGCGATGATCTGCTTCTTGGTCTCGGCGTCAGTACCGGTGGACACGGGTGATCGACGTTCCTCTCGAGGTCGTTGCGCGGCGCGCCGGGGCCTGTTCACCCGGGCACTCTGGGTCCGCGGCCGTTCTACGGCAACTTCACAAGACTACCAACGACCGCCCGAGATCCCGAATCGGCGACCTGCTCGCGACGACCGCCCCCGGCTCAGCCGTCGATCACGGCGCGCACCGCGGCCCGCGCCTCCTGCGGGTCCGCGGCCGCGAGGGCGGCCTCCGCTGCCCGCGCACACTGCTCCGAGGAGACCCGTTCCAGCTGCGCCCCCACCGCGCGTACGGCGGCCGAGGCCATCGACAGCGACGTGACGCCGAGCCCCACGAGCACGACCGCGAGCGCCGGGTCGGCCGCCGCCTCGCCGCAGACACCGACGGGCTTCCCGGCCGCCTTCCCCGCCTCGGCGGTCATCGCGACGAGCCGGAGCACCGCGGGCTGCCAGGGGTCGGTGAGGTGGGCGAGGTCGGTGGCCATCCGGTCCGCGGCCATGGCGTACTGCGTCAGGTCGTTGGTGCCGATCGACAGGAAGTCGACGACCTCGAGGATCCGGTCCGCGAGCAGGGCCGCGGAGGGCGTCTCGACCATCACCCCGGCCTTGAGCCCGTGCGCGCGCACCTTCGCCGCGAACTCCTCCGCCTCGGCGACGGTGGCCACCATGGGGGCCATCACCCAGGTGTTGGTGCCGGTCCGCTCGGCGGCCTTGGCGATCCCTTCGACCTGCCGGTCGAGGAGCCCCGGGTTGGAGAAGGAGAGCCGGAGGCCGCGGACGCCGAGGGCCGGGTTCTCCTCCCCCTTCAGCGTGGCGTAGGCGATCGGCTTGTCGGAGCCGGCGTCGAGGGTGCGGACCACGACGGTGCGGCCGTCGGCGAACGGCGCCAGCACCTCGGCGTACACCTGGGCCTGCGCCTCCGCGTCGGGCTCGTCGGGCCGGTCGAGGAAGCAGAGCTCGGTGCGGAACAGCCCGACGCCCTCGACGGGCCCCTCGGCAGCGGTACGCGCGGAGGAGCCGTCGGCGACGTTCGCCATCACCTTCACGGCGACGCCGTCCGCGGTGCGGGCCGGGCCGGACCACGAGGCGAGCGTCTCCTGCCAGGCCTTCGCGTCGGCCACCCGGCGCTGGGCCTCCTCCTCGTCCGGGGCCGCCTCGACGCTCCCGGTCGCGCCGTCGACGAGGACGCGCACGCCCGGCTGCAGCGCGGTGACGCCGGCGGCGCCGACCACGCACGGGATGCCGAGCTGACGGGCGATGATCGCGGTGTGGCTGGTCGGGCCGCCCTTCTCGGTGACGATCGCGACGACCGTCGAGGGGTCCAGCGCCGCGGTGTCGGCGGGTGCGAGGTCCTCGGCGACCAGCACCGACGGCTCCTCCGGAGTGGGCAGCCCGGGCTCGGGGGCGCCGACGATCCGCGCGGTGAGCCGGCGGCGGATGTCCTGCAGGTCGGTGACCCGCTCGGCCATCAGCCCGCCCATCTTCGTGAACAGGTCGGTGAACTGGTCGACCGCTCCGTCGAGCGCCGTGAGCAGCGGGTTCCCCGCCCGGAGCCGCTTGCGCACCTCGCCGCGGAGCCCCTTGTCCCGGACCAGACCGGCGGTGGCCACCAGCACCTCGGCGGCGGCCCCGGATGCGTTGCTCGACCGGGCGACGAGCGAGTCGGCGACGACGGTCACCGCGGCGTCGTACTCCTCGAGGGCCTGGTCCGGGTCGACCTCGCCACGCGCGGCGTACGCACGCACGGCCTCGGTGTCGACGTCGGTCCGGACGACCGCGACCGGACCGAGCCCGACGCCAGGCACGACAGGGGTGCCGGACAGCGGGCCGGAGGGGGTCGACGAGGTGGGGCGTTCGGCGGTGGTGGGACTGCTCATGGCGCGAATGTAACCTGGGTCACCCCTTGACAGTCAACACGTTCGGGCATAGAACAACAGAAACACAGACGCCGATCCGGCGTCGGCGACCGGGAAGGACCTGATGTACGCCGAGGAACGTCAGCAGGCCATCGCCGGGCTGGTCGCCCAGACCGGCCGGGTGTCGGTGAGCGAGCTCGCCGAGAGGTTCTCGGTGACCACCGAGACCGTCCGCCGCGACCTCTCCTCGCTCGAGCGTGCCGGACTGGTCCGCCGGGTGCACGGCGGGGTCGTCCCGGCCAACGCGCTGAGCCTCCTGGAGCTCGCGGTGAGCGACCGCGACCGGAGCAGCGCCGAGCAGAAGGACCGCATCGCGGCCGCCGCGGTCGAGCTGGTGCCCGAGCACGGCTCGGTCGTCCTCGACGCCGGCACCACCACCGCCCGGCTCGCCTCGCGGCTCCCCAGCGACCAGCGGCTCGACGTCCTCACCCACGCCGTCCCGATCGCCGCCAGGCTCGCCGGCCAGGCCAACCTGACGCTGCGGCTGCTGCCCGGCCGGGTCCGCACCACGACCCAGGCCGCGGTCGGCGCCGAGACCGTCGAGGCGATCGCCCGGCTCCGCACCGACGTCGCCTTCGTCGGCACCAACGGCATCTCGGTCGAGCACGGGCTCTCCACGCCGGACCACAGCGAGGCCGCCGTCAAGCGGGCGATCGTCGGCGGGGCCCGCCGGGTCGTGCTGCTCGCCGACGCCGACAAGATCGGCAAGGAGCACCTGGTGCGGTTCGCCGACGTCGGTGAGGTGCACGTCCTCGTGACCGACGACCGCGCGACGCGGGACCAGCTCGAGCCGTTCGAGAAGCTCGGGGTCGAGGTGCGGATCGCATGATCGTCACCCTCACCGCCAACCCGAGCTTCGACCGGACCATCGCGCTGTCGTCGGCGCTCGAGCGCGGCGGCGTGCTCCGCGCGGACTCCGTCCTCGAGCAGGCCGGCGGCAAGGGGGTCAACATCTCGCGGGTCGCCACGCTCGCCGGCGTCCCGTCGGTCGCCGTCTTCCCCGCCGCCGCCGACTCGCCGTTCACCGCCGAGCTCGAGAGCCAGGGCATCACCTGCCGGCCGGTCACGCCGACCGGACCGATCCGGGTGAACCTGACGCTCACCGAGCCCGACGGCACCACGACCAAGATCAACAGCTCCGGCTCCGACGCCGACGAGCACCTGCTGCAGCGGCTCCGCGACGCGCTCGGCCGGGCGGCGTCCACGGCGAGCTGGGTGGTGCTCGCCGGGTCGCTGCCGCCGGGGACCCCCGAGGAGTGGTACGCCGAGGTGGCTGCCGCTCTCGCCGACAGCCCCGCCTCGGTGGCGGTGGACACCTCCGAGCGGCCGCTGCTCGCCCTCGCCGAGCGGCTCCCGACCACCCGGCCGGCCGTCCTCAAGCCCAACGCCGGGGAGCTCTGCATGATCACCGGCGACGATCCCGCGACCGTCGAGGGCGACCCGCTCGCCGCCGCCACCGCGGCCCGCCGGCTGGTGGCCGACGGCGCGGGTGCCGTGCTGGTGACGCTCGGCGGGGCCGGCGCGGTCCTGGTCGACCGCGAGTCCGCGTGGCACGCCACCCCGCCGCCGGTCGACGTGGTGAGCACGGTCGGCGCGGGCGACTCGAGCCTGTTCGGCTACGTGCTCGGGGACCTCCGGGGGCTCGACCCGGCGGACCGGCTGCGGCTCGCCGTCGCCTACGGCACCGCGGCCGCCGGCCTACCCGGCACCACCATGCCGTCGCCCCGGCAGACCCGTCCCGACGCCGTGGCGGTCACCCCTCTCCCGCTCGAGCCCCTGCCCACCCCCGACCCGGGCCGCGCCGCGGCCGACGTCGCCACCCCGACTGCCTGAGGACCCCATGAACGCACCCATGATCGAGGCTGCCCTCGTGCGGCTCGACGCCGACCTCGGCGCCGACAAGGAGGCGGTGATCCGTTCCCTGGCCGGCATCGTGGCCGAGGCCGGACGCACCACCGACGCCGACGGCCTCGCCGCCGACGCTCTCGCCCGTGAGGCGACCTCCGCCACCGGGCTCCCCGGCGGCATCGCGATCCCGCACTGCCGCACCGAGCACGTCGCCGACCCCACGCTGGTCTTCACCCGGCTCTCCCCCTCGCGCGACTTCGGCGCCAAGGACGGGCCGGCCGACCTGGCCTTCCTCATCGCCGCGCCCGCCGGCGGCGATGCCACCCACCTGCAGCTGCTCACCAAGCTCGCGCGGGCCCTGGTGAAGAAGGAGTTCACCGACGCGCTGCGGGCGGCGACCACCGCGGACGAGGTGGTCCGGCTCGTCGGAGAGGTCGTCGACCCGGAGGGCGCAGTGTCACCGGCCCCGGCCCCGGCCCCGGCCCCGGCCCCGGCTCCGGCTCCGGCTGAGGCAGCGGAGCCCGCGGACGCCACGCCCGCACGGACCCGCCGGCTCGTCGCCGTCACGGCCTGCCCCACCGGCATCGCGCACACCTACATGGCCGCCGAGGCCCTCGAGGCCGCCGCCCAGCGCGCCGGCGTCGAGATCGCCGTCGAGACCCAGGGCTCCGCCGGCTCCACCCCGCTCCCCTCCTCGACCATCGCGGAGGCCGACGCGGTCATCTTCGCCACCGACGTCGGCGTGAAGGATCGCACCCGCTTCGCCGGCAAGCCCGTCGTGGCCTCCGGCGTCAAGCGCGCCATCGACGACTCCGACGCGATGGTGCGCGAGGCGCTCGCGCACGCCGACGCCCCCGACGCCCCGCGGGTCGAGGGGACCGCCGCGGCCGACGAGCCGCGCGGGAGCACGGGCACGGAGCCGTGGGGCGTGCGGATCCGCCGGATCCTGATGACCGGCGTCTCGTACATGATCCCGTTCGTCGCCGCCGGCGGTCTGCTCATCGCCCTGGGCTTCCTGTTCGGCGGCTACGAGATCACCGGCCCCGCCGGCGACATCGTCGCGGGCAACACCTTCCTCGACCTGCCGAGCGTGAGCGAGAACGGGCTCGACCACGCGCTGTTCGGCTCGTCCTTCTTCGCCTACCTGGGCGCGCTCTGCTTCGCGCTGGGGTCCACCGCGTTCAAGTTCCTGGTGCCCGCGCTCGCCGGCTACATCGCCTACGCGATCGCCGACCGTCCCGGCATCGCCCCGGGGTTCGTCATGGGCGCGCTCGCGGTCGACCTCGGCGGGTTCGGCACCCCGCAGACCGGCTTCCTCGGCGGCATCATCGGCGGCGTCCTCGCCGGGGTGATCGCGGCGTGGATCGGCGGGTGGCGGATCCCGGCCTGGATGCGCGGGCTGATGCCGGTGCTGGTCATCCCGCTGCTCACCACGCTGGTGGCCGGCTTCGTCATGGTCGTCGTCCTCGGCAAGCCGCTGGGCAACCTGATGGACGCCCTCAACGACGGGCTCACCAGCATGTCCGAGGGCGGCGCCGGCGTCGTGCTCGGCGTCGTGCTCGGCCTGATGATGGCCTTCGACATGGGCGGCCCGCTGAACAAGACCGCGTACCTGTTCGCCACCACCGGGCTCGCCGCCGCGGCCGAGGCCACCGGCGACGCACCGCAGCTGAAGGTGATGGCCGCGGTCATGCTCGCGGGGATGGTGCCGCCGCTGGCGCTCGCGCTGGCGACCGTCGTACGGCCGCGGTTGTTCACGCCGGTGGAGCGCGAGAACGGCAAGGCCGCCTGGCTGCTCGGCGCCTCGTTCATCACCGAGGGCGCGATCCCGTTCGCGGCCGCCGACCCGGTCCGCGTGATCCCGTCGATCATGGCCGGCAGCGCGGTGACCGGAGCCCTGTCGATGGCGTTCGACGTGACGCTGCGCGCCCCGCACGGCGGCATCTTCGTGCCGTTCGCCGTCGGCGGGATCGGGTGGTTCTTCGTCGCGCTCGTCGCCGGCGTGCTCGTCTCCGCCGCCTGCGTGCTCGCCCTCAAGCAGCTCTCCGGCGACGCCGCGGAGGTCGAGCGGCTCGCCGGCTCCACCGCCTGACCCCGTCCCTGCCCGACCCACCACCACAGGAGATCCAGATGCCCACCCAGACCGTGAACGTCGGTTCCGCCGTCGGGCTCCACGCCCGTCCCGCCGCCCTCATCGCCGAGGCGGCCTCCGAGCTCGACGCCGAGGTGACCCTCGCCGTCCCCGGTGGCGAGCCTGTCGACGCCAGCTCGGCGCTGCTGATCATGACCCTCGGCGCCGGCAAGGGCGACCCGGTCGAGGTCAGCAGCGACGACGAGGCGGCGCTCGCCAAGATCGCCGACATGGTGCAGCAGGACCTCGACGCCTGACCCGGTCCTAGCGGCCGTCGGTGCGCCACTCCGGCGGCGGGGGCACGTCGCCCGGAGCCTCGCGGGGCACCGCCGGGAAGGGCATGGTCGGCGTGGCGTCGACGGTCCCGTCACGGGGCGCCTCCGGCGGCGCCGCGGCACGCGCCCGCTCCGCCCGTACGGCGGTGTAGGCGGCGCGCACGCCGGCGGCTCGTTCGAGCTCCCGCAGGAACCCCACGTAGAACTGGCCGCGGTAGGCGTCGTCGGTGATCAGCGACACCGTGAAGTAGAGCCCGGAGAACGCCCCCAGGAACACCGACACCTGGATCAGCTCGGGCGTCACCGTCGGCAGCCACGAGAGCGCGTCGACGTCCTCCGCGGTCCACGCCTGCTGCACGTCGTGGGTCATGGTGAGCGCGCCGAACAGCACGAAGAAGACGAAGACCGTCGCCGCCAGCAGCAGCACCTGCACCGCCTGCGAGATCAGCAGCGCGGCCAGGAGGTTGGCCCGCTCGAACCGGCGCGGCACCACGTCGGCGCTGAGCGCCCCGGGGTGCTCGGCGGCGAGCCGGCGCGCCTCGTGCTCGATCGGCGTGCCGGTCGAGACCTCGAGGACCCGTGCGTCGTCGAGCTCGTCGTCGACCCGGTCGACCTCCTCGGGCAGCCGGGTCAGGAAGAACCCCAGCCCGATCGCGGTGAAGAGCAGCACGGTCAGCCACAGCACGCCACCGTCGAGGTGCGCGGCGACCTGCCACACCTCGGCGTTGATGAACAGGAACGTGACGAAGATCAGCAGCAGCGGCAGGGCGCGGCTGACCATCGGCAGCAGCCGGCGCAGCTGCCCCAGGGTGCGCCCCACCGCCCAGGTGACGATCGGCCGCGCCCGGAGCGCGGTCACCCCGTAGCCCAGGACGAAGAGGATCCCGACCGTCAGCCACAGGGCCGGACCGAGCGCGACGCTCTCCGCGGCCCACGCGAGCAGCACGCCGAGCACGACGGCGGCGAGCCCCCAGCCCGCGGCGTGCGGCAGGAGGCGGCGCGGCTCGAGGGCACGGCGGGCCGCCGCCCGCTCGGACGGCACGAAGTAGGGAAGCCCGTGGCGGACGAACCACACCTCGGTGGCGTGCAGGGGGTCGTCGGCCGGGCCGGCGACATGGCTCACGCGGTGCCCTCTCCTGCGCCCTCTCCTGCGCCCTCTCCCACGCGGAGGAGCTCCCGGGTGCGCTGCACGTCGTCGGCCATCGCCTCGAGCAGCGCGTCGACGCCGTCGAACCGGACCATCCCGCGCAGCCGCTTCACGAAGACCACCTCGACCTCACGGTCGTAGAGCTCGAGGTCGTCGCGGTCCAGCACGTAGGCCTCGACGCGACGCTCCCGCTCCCCCGCGAACGTGGGGTTGGTGCCGACGCTCACCGCCGCGGGCAGCGGGGTCCCGTCCCCGTCGGCGACGATGCGGAGCCAGCCGGCGTACACGCCGTCGGCGGGTGCGGCGGTCGACCCGGTGGCGATGTTCGCCGTGGGGTAGCCGAGCTCGTGGCCGCGGGCGTCGCCGCGTCGCACCGTGCCGCGCACCGTGACCGGACGGCCGAGCGCCTCGGCGGCTCCCTCGACGTCGCCGCCGGCGAGGCACATCCGGACGTAGGTCGAGGACCAGACCTGCGGTCCGCCGTCGAGCGGGATCCCCTCGGCGGTGAAGCCGTGCTGCTCGCCGAGCTCCCGCAGCGTGGCGACGTCGCCGGCGGCCCGGCTGCCGAAGCGGAAGTTCGCGCCGACAACGACCCCCGCGACGTGGAGCTTGTCGACCAGGACGTCGACGACGAAGCGCTCGGGTGACCACTGCGCGATCTCCCGGCTGAACGGCAGCACCAGCACGTCGTCGACGCCGGCGGCGCCGAGCAGCTCGACCCGCTGCTCGATGCTCGAGAGCATCACCGGTGCGTGCTCGGGGCGCAGGACCGCGATCGGGTGGGGGTCGAAGGTGACCGCGACGACGCTGTCGACGCCGAGCTGGTCGGCGACCTCACGGGCACGCGCGACCACGTGCCGGTGGCCGAGGTGCACGCCGTCGAAGTTGCCGACCGTGGCCACCGAGCGGCCCAGGTCGGCAGCCACGTCGTCCAGCGAGCGCCACACCCGCATCCGGTCCCCTCCTCGGGCTGGTCCGCCGTTCGGTCCGAGGGGAAGCCTGCCACATGGGCTCACCGCGCTCGGACGGGCGTCAGACGAAGACCGCGACCGGTCGCGCCGGCTGGCCCTCGCCGTCCCCGCGGCGGTAGAGCGCCAGGAACGCCCCGTCGGGGCCGAGCACCGCCACCGGCCGGCCGTCAACGGGCGCCTCGATCGGCAGCCCCTTCCCGTGGCCGACGGCGGTGGCCGAGGGTGCGTCGACTGTGACCGTGGGGAAGAACCGCGCGGCAGCGTCGGCCATCGGCAGCGGCTCCACGGCGCCGGCCTCCTGCAGCCGCGCCAGCGGCGTCGCCTCGTCGAGGCCGATCCCGCCCACGGCGGTCCGGCGCAGCGCGGTCAGGTGGCCGCCCACACCGAGCGCGGCGCCGAGGTCGCGGGCCAGCGCCCGGACGTAGGTGCCGGTCGTGCAGTGCACCGACACGTCGACGTCGAGGTGGTCGCCGGCGCGACGGACGTCGTGCACCAGCAGCTCGTGCACGGTGACCGACCGGGCCGCGAGCTCGACCTGCTCCCCCGCGCGGGCACGGGCGTAGGCCCGCCTCCCGCCGACCTTGACCGCCGACACCGACGACGGCACCTGCTGCAGCTCGCCGACGAACCCCGCGGCGCAGCGGCGGACCGCCTCCTCCTCGACCCCGTCGACCGGGGTGCTGGAGAGCAGCTCGCCCTCCGCGTCGTCGGTCGTGGTGGCGGCGCCGAGCCGGACGGTGGCGTCGTACCTCTTGTCGGCGAGCGCGAGGTGGCCGAGCAGCCGGGTGGCCTTCTCGACGCCGAGCAGCAGCACGCCGGTCGCCATCGGGTCGAGCGTGCCGGCGTGGCCGACCTTGCGGGTGCGGGCCAGCCGGCGCACGCGCGCGACGACGTCGTGCGAGGTGAGCCCCGCGGGCTTGTCGACGACGACCAGCCCCGAGACGGCGGTCACTCGTCCTCGTCGTCCTCGACGTGGGGCTTGCGGTAGGGGTCGGCGTCCCCGGCGTACGTCGCCCCGGCGGCCGCGGCCGCCACCTGTGCGTCGGACTCGCGCACCTTCTCGAGGAGCTCCTCGAGGTGGCGCGCGTTCTCGGGCAGCGCGTCGTGGATGAACTCCAGCGTCGGCACGTGGCGGGTGCCGAGCTGCTTGCCGACCTCGGACCGGATCAGCCCCTTGGCCGACTCGAGCGCGGCGGCCGAGGCCGCCACCTGCTCCTCCTCACCGAAGACGGTGTAGAAGATGCTGGCGTGCTGGGTGTCGCCGCTGACCCGCACGTCGGTCACCGTCACGAAGCCGAGCCGCGGGTCCTTGATCCGCCGCTCGAGCATCTCGGCCACGGTCACCTGGATGCGGTCCGCGATCTTGCGCACACGCGGGTTCGTCATGTCGTTCCTCTTCCACCGTCAGCACGTGCAGGGGCGGGGGGGGGGGGGGGGGCGGGGCCCCCCCCCCGACCGGTGGTCACGCCCGGGGGATCTCCCGCATCTCGAACGCCTCGACCACGTCACCGTGCTTGATGTCCTGGTAGTTGCGCAGGACAAGACCGCACTCGAAGCCCTCGCGGACCTCGGTGACGTCGTCCCTCTCCCGGCGCAGCGACGCCAGGTCGAGGTTGTCCGCCACGACGTTGCCGTCGCGGAGGAGCCGCACCTTGGCGTTGCGCCGGATGACACCGCTGGTGACCATGCAGCCGGCGATGTTGCCGATGCGGCTGGAGCGGAAGATCTCGCGGATCTCGGCCTGGCCGAGCGTGACCTCTTCGTACTCCGGCTTGAGCATCCCCTTGAGGGCCGCCTCGATCTCCTCGATGGCCTGGTAGATCACCGAGTAGTAGCGGATCTCGACACCCTCGCGGTCGGCCACCTCGGTCGCCTTGCCCTGCGGGCGGACGTTGAAGCCGATGATGATGGCGTCGGACGCGGCGGCCAGCATCACGTTGGTCTCGGTGATCGCACCGACACCGCGGTCGATGACGCGCAGCGACACCTCGTCGCCCACGTCGATCTTGGCCAACGAGTCCTCGAGGGCCTCGACCGAACCGGACACGTCGCCCTTGAGGATGAGGTTGAGCTCCTGGCGCTCGCCCTCCTCCATGGACTTCATGAAGTCCTCGAGGGTACGGCGGACGCGGCGCTGGGCCTGGAGGGCCGCACGCTCGCGGGCCTCCCGCTTCTCGGCGATCTGGCGGGCGATCCGGTCGTCCTCGACGACCAGGAAGTTCTGCCCCGCACCCGGCACCGCGGTGAGCCCGAGGACCATCGCGGGACGCGACGGGTCGGCCTCGTCGATGTTGTCGCCGTGCTCGTCGAGCATCGCGCGGACGCGGCCGTAGGCCGGCCCCGCCACGAGCGAGTCCCCGACCCGCAGGGTGCCGCGCTGCACCAGGACCGTCGCGACCGGACCACGGCCACGGTCGAGGTGCGCCTCGACCACGATGCCCTGGGCGTCCTGGTCGGGGTTGGCCCGGAGGTCCAGCGAGGCGTCGGCGGTGAGCACGATCGCCTCGAGCAGCCCCTCGAGGTTGATCCCGGCCTTCGCGGAGACGTCGACGAACATGGTGTCGCCGCCGTACTCCTCGGGGACCAGGCCGTACTCGGTGAGCTGGCCGCGGACCTTCGCCGGGTCGGCCTCGGGGAGGTCGACCTTGTTGACCGCGACCACGATCGGCACGCCGGCGGCCTTGGCGTGGTTGAGCGCCTCGACCGTCTGCGGCATCACGCCGTCGTTGGCCGCGACCACCAGCACCGCGATGTCGGTCGCCTGCGCACCACGGGCACGCATGGCGGTGAACGCCTCGTGACCCGGGGTGTCGATGAAGGTGATCCGACGCTCGTCGCCGTCGACCTCGGTGGCCACCTGGTAGGCACCGATGTGCTGGGTGATCCCGCCGGCCTCCTTCGCGACCACGTTGGCGTCGCGGAGGGCGTCGAGCAGCTTGGTCTTTCCGTGGTCGACGTGACCCATGACGGTGACGACCGGCGGCCGCACCGCGAGGTCGGCCTCGTCGCCCTCGTCGGAGCCGAACTCCAGGTCGAAGGACTCGAGCAGCTCGCGGTCCTCGTCCTCGGGCGAGACGACCTGCACGTTGTAGTTGAGCTCCTCGCCGAGCAGCTCCAGCGTGGCGTCGTTGACCGACTCGGTGGCGGTCACCATCTCGCCGAGGTGGAACAGCATCTGCACCAGCGAGGCGGGGTCGACGCCGACCTTCTCGGCGAAGTCGGTCAGCGACGCGCCGCGCGCGAGGCGAACGGTCTCACCGTTGCCCTTGCGGACGCGCATGCCGCCGATCGTCGGCGCCTCCATGTTGTCGAACTCTTGCCTGCGCTGCCGCTTCGACTTGCGACCGCGGCGCGAGGGGCCGCCGGGCCGACCGAACGCTCCCTGGGTGCTGCCGCGCTGACCGGGACGGCCACCGCCACCGGGACGGCCGGGAGCCCCACCGGGGCCACCACCGAAGCCGGGACGTGCACCGGGACCGCCGCCGGGGCGACCGGCACCGGCACCGGCACCTGCACCCGGACGACCCGGAGCGCCACCACGACCGCCGGGGCCGGGGCGACCGCCCGGGCCACCCTGACCACGGCCGGCCGGGCCGAAGGTGGAGGGGGACTTCGGCATCATCGCCGGGTTGGGGCGTGGCATGCCGGGACGCGCGCCCGGCAGGCCACCGGTGCGGCCCGGACCGCCGTCACGGGCCGCCGGCGGACGCGGGGCGCCTCCGGCGGGCGCGCCCGGAGCCGGCGCAGGACGTCGGCCCATGCCCTGGGTCGACGAGAACGGGTTGTTGCCCGGACGCGGGGCGCCGGGACGGGGACCACCGCCGGGGCGCGGCGCGGGACGGCCCTGGGCGCCACCGGGGCCGGGACGACCGGCGCCCGGCGAGACCGGACGGGCCGGCTGCTCGGGCGCGGGAGTCTCGGCACGCGCCGCCGGAGCCGCCGGCTGGGCCGGGGTCTCGGGCTGCGCGGATGCGGCCGGCTCGGCCGGCTGCGGGGTCGGCTGAGCGGTCGGCTGGGCGGTCGGCTGGGCGGTCGGCTGGGGAGCCGGACGCGGACCCGGCCGGGGGCCGGTCGGGCGGGTCGGCGCGGTGCCGGTCGAGGCCGGCGGAGCAGCCTCGACGGACGCCTCCTGCGCGGCTGCAGGGGCGGGGGCGGCGCTCGCGGAACCCGGGGCCGGTGCGGCCTGGGCTCCCGCGGAGGACGCCGCGGGCTTGGACGACTTCTTGGCCGCCTTGGCCTCGGCGGCGGCGCGGAGCTCCGCGCCGAACTTGTCGTTGAAACGCTTGACGACAGGGGGCTCGACCGTCGACGACGCCGACTTGACGAACTCGCCCATCTCTCCGAGCTTGGCCAGGACGACCTTGCTCTCGACTCCGAGCTCCTTGGCGAGCTCGTGGACTCGGACCTTAGCCACGCTTCTCCTTCTGGTCCGAGCCCCTGATGGATCGGACCGTTAGCTGGTGTGCACGCTCATCGGGAAGTACTCATCGAGTGCTCATGAGCTGCTGCTCCATCTTCTGTCGGTCAACGGTTGGTCGGGGCCACGGTTCAGTGCGGCTCCACGGCTGCCCACTCTTGCACATGCTCCTCGAGCCGCTTCGTCCCGAGCCCCTGTGACACCCGGAGGGCGCGTGGGAGGGCGCGGCGACGGAGGGCCAGCTCGAGACACTCGGGCGTCGGGTGCAGGTGCGCCCCACGGCCAGGTGCCCGCCGCCTCGGGTCGGGGATCGCCTCCCCGCCTTCGGCAACGACTCTCAGCAGGTCGGCCTTGGCCGCTCGGCGCCGGCACCCGACGCAGGTGCGGACAGGCTCGGAAACCATCGTCAGCACATCTCGTCGAGGTAGGGGTGGAGCGGCCAACGGCCAGTCTACTCCCGCGGACGCCACCCACCCAATCGACGCCCGCCCCGCCGGATCCCGCCGAGCCGTCGCATCTTCACCGCTGATCCATGCCGAGCCGTCGCATCTTCACCGCCGACCGGTTCCGAGTCGGCCCATCCGGCCGTCCGGTCGGCGAGGTCGGGTCCGCGGTCCGGCGTACCGGCGGACACGCCGACGTGAAGATGCGACGACTCGCGGGTCGAACGCGGTGAAGATGCGACGACTCGCGGGTCGAACGCGGTGAAGATGCGACGACTCGCGGGTCAGGGCTGGTCCGGGGCGACCTTGGGGGCCTCGTCGGAGCGGATGTCGATCCGCCACCCGGTGAGCCGGGCGGCGAGACGGGCGTTCTGCCCTTCCTTGCCGATCGCGAGGGACAGCTGGTAGTCCGGCACGACCACCCGCGCCGCGCGGGCGGCGGCGTCGACGACCTCGACGCTGCTGACCCGGGCCGGCGACAGGGCGTGGGCGACCAGCTCGGCGGGGTCGTCGGACCAGTCGACGATGTCGATCTTCTCGCCGTGCAGCTCGTGCATCACGTTGCGCACCCGCTGCCCCATCGGCCCGATGCAGGCGCCCTTGGCGTTGACGCCCGACACGGTGCTGCGGACCGCGATCTTGCTCCGGTGGCCCGCCTCGCGGGCGATCGCGCAGATCTCGACGGTGCCGTCGGCGATCTCGGGCACCTCGAGCGCGAAGAGCTTCTTCACCAGGTTGGGGTGGCTCCGCGAGAGGTGGACCTGCGGCCCGCGCATCCCGCGGCGCACGCTCACCACGATCGCCTTGATCCGGGTGCCGTGCTCGTAGCGCTCCCCCGGCACCCGCTCCGCCACCGGCAGCAGCGCCTCGAGCCGGCCGAGGTCGACGAGCACGTCGTTGGGGTCACGACCCTGCTGGATGGTGCCGCTGACCAGGTCGCCCTCGCGGCCGGAGAACTCGCCGAACTTCACGTCGTCCTCGGCGTCCCGCAGCCGCTGGAGGATGACCTGCTTGGCGGTGGTCGCGGCGATCCGGCCGAACCCTTCGGGGGTGTCGTCGTACTCCCGGACCACCTCGCCCTCGGCGTCCACCTCCGCGGCGTACACCGTCACGCGGCCGGTCTTGCGGTCCACGTGGGCGCGGGCGCGCTGCTGCGCGCCGGGCGTCTTGTGGTACGCCGTCAGCAGCGCCTGCTCGAGGGCGTCGATGAGGATGTCGAAGCCGATCTCCTTCTCGCGCTCGAGGGCGCGGAGCAGGGTGAGGTCGATGTCCATCGGCTCAGCTCTCCTTCCGGTTGAACTCGACCTCGACGTGCGCCTTCGCGACCTGGGACAGCGGCAGCTCCCGGGGGGCGCCGTCCACGTCGAGCAGCACGGAGTCGTCGTCGTTGGACTGGATGCGCCCGCGCACGGTCTCGCCGTCCTGCGTGCGGACCTTCACGAGCCGGCCGGCGTTGCGGCGCCAGTGCCGGGGCAGCGTCAGCGGGCGGTCGGTCCCCGGCGAGGTGACCTCCAGCGTGTAGGGCTGCTCCCCCATCACGTCGGAGGCGTCGAGGAGCCGCGAGACCTCCTTGGTCGCCTCGGCGACGTCGTCCATCGTGACGCCGCCGTCCTTGTCGACCGCGACCCGGAGGAGGCGGCGGCGCCCCGCGGGGGTGAGCTCCAGCCCCTCGAGGTCCAGCCCCATCTCGAGGAGCGGCGGTGTGAGCTCCGAGACGAGTCGGTCCTTGGTCTGGTCGGTGGCCACCGGACTTCCTCCTCTGCTGTTGTCGGGCCGACGATAGCCGATCGGGTCACGTCCGATCCTCTCGCTGCGTGCCGGACCGGGCCGCCCCGAGGGGACGGCCCGCGGGCGCGCTGGCTGGCGCGCTGGCGGGCGCGCTGGTGGGGGCGCTGGCTGGCGCGCTGGTGGGGGCGCTGGCGGGGGCGCTGGCGGGGCCCGAGCGTTGTACGGTGCGCCCATGCGGCCCTCCCGAGTCGCCGACCCGCAGACCGGCACCATCGCCGGCCGTGCCGTCGGCAGCACCCTCGTGGCCGCGCTGCTCCTGACCCTCGCTGCCTGCTCGGGCGACGACGCGGACGAGCCCGCGGCCGAGCCCCCGCCGTCCTCGTCTCCCCCGCCCGCCACGCCGGTCGACGGGAGCGCCGAGGAGGAGCCCGAGGAGCCGCCCACCCCGCCGGTGGCCGCGGACACCCGCCACGCGCGGGAGGCCTTCGTGCGGTTCGTCGTGGACGCGTGGGGCTACGCCCTCCGGCACAACGACCCCTCGGTGGTCACGGACCTGAGCCCGCGCCCGAAGCAGCCGTGCGCCGGCTGCCCCGAGCTGGCCCAGGAGCTCGCCCGGCGGAGCGAGGACGGGTGGCACGTCGACTTCCCCGGCGCCGAGGTCCGGCGGGTCCGGCTCGCCCCCGGCAGCGTCCCGGGCACGGTCCTCGGCACGGCGACGATCGACGTGCCGGCGTCGGTGTCGTACTTCGACGACGGGTCGGTGCGCAACACCAACGAGGAGCACCGGGGCACGACCTTCGAGGTGCTCACCCGCCGGGACGGCGAGGGCTTCGCCCTGCTCGGGTTCCAGGTCCGGTGAGCGCCGTACGACGCGCACCGGCCCTCGGCCGACGCGGGGTGACCGCCGGGCTGCTGGCCGCCGTGGCCGTGCCGCTCGTGGCCGCGTGCGACGACGGCGTCGACCTGCCGCGGCTCCCGGAGCTCGGTCCCGACCCCGACGAGCCGCTGCTCGCGGCCGCGCTACAGGCCGAGCGCGAGCTCGTCGCCACGGTCCGCCGCACCGTCCGGCGGCACCGCTCGCTGCGCCCCCTGCTGAGCCCCACCGCCGACGTGCACGACGCGCACGTCGCGCTGCTCGCGGAGGCGGCCGACGGCTCTCCCCCGCCGGCGGCGCCGGGGGCACGCGTCCCCGCCGCGCCCCGCGCCGCGCTCCATGCCCTGATGGACCGCGAGCGGACCCTCGCCGAGGCCCACGTGCAGCGCGCGCTGGCGGCCCGGAGCGGCCCCTTCGCCCGCATCGTCGGTGTCCTCGCCGCGGCGGCCACCCAGCAGTCGGTGGTGCTCGCCGAGGCCGCGAACGACCTGCGGGCAGGCCGCCGGTGAGACCGCTCGAGGCGCTCCAGGCCACGCTCGCGGCCGAGCACGCCGCCGTCCACGCGTACGGCGTCG
Source organism: Nocardioides caldifontis (assembly GCF_008087345.1). Lineage (GTDB taxonomy): Bacteria > Actinomycetota > Actinomycetes > Propionibacteriales > Nocardioidaceae > Marmoricola_A > Marmoricola_A caldifontis. Next base: position 324,689 of record NZ_VHIB01000008.1, read on the forward strand.
TCGGCGGCCGGCTCCCCTCCGCCGACAACCCGGCGCTCGCCGAGCGGTTCCGGTCGGCCTACGAGGCGCACCGGGGCCGCCGCGACTGGCTGCGCTCCCGGATCGCGGACCGTGGCGCCGACCCCAGCCCGGCGGCCCTGGGCTACTCGGTCCCCGTCGAGGGCCGCGACCCGGTCGAGCTCACGTCGGTCGCGCGGGGCGTCGAGGAGCGGTGCGCCGCCGTCTACGCCCAGCTCGTCGCCTCCTCGACCGGTGAGGACCGGCGTTGGGGGCTGGACGCGCTCACCAGCACGTCGGTGCTGCTGCTGTCGCTGGGTGCGGAGCCGACCGCGTTCCCGGGCGCGCCCGAGCTCTGAGCGCCCGGTCACCACAGGCGCCGGCCGTCGCGCGTGGCGAGGCGCAGCCAGCGGTACCCGTACCCCTCCAGGCAGGCGGTCAGCCGGCCACCGGACTCGAGGCCGGCGGGCCCCGACCCGAGGACGTGCAGCAGCTCCAGCTCGTCCGAGTCGTCGACCGTCAGCCGCACCTCGCGCGGCTCCGGCCCGAGGTTGTGGAGCAGGAGCAGCCGGCGGTCGCCCCAGCGGCACTCGTGCGCCAGCACCTCCTTGTGGGGCTGGTCGTGCAGGTGCAGCTCCGCCCACCCCAGCTCGGGCGACTCCCGGTACACCCGCACCAGCGTCTGGAAGAACGCCAGCAGCGAGTCCGGGTCCTGCCGCTGCCCGGCCACGTTGACGTGCTCGGGCCCGAACCGGCCTGCGGTCGGACGGCGCGGGAGCCGGTCGGGGGACGCGCGCGAGAAGCCGCCGTTGGGTCCGTCGGCCCACTGCATCGGAGAGCGCACGGCCATCCGGCCGTCGAGCTCGAGGTTCTCCCCCATCCCGATCTCCTCGCCGTAGAAGAGCACCGGCGTCCCGGGGAGCGAGAACGTCAGGCTGTAGACGAGCCGCACCCGCCGGTCGTCACCGTCGACCATCGGCGGCACCCGCCGCCGCAGCCCGCGTCCGAACAGCTGGAGCTCGTCCTCGGGACCGAATGCGGCGAAGACCTCCGCTCGCTCGTCGTCGGACAGCCTGTCCAGCGTCAGCTCGTCGTGGTTGCGCGCGAACACGCCCCACTGCGAGTGGACGGGCAGCCGCGGCCGCCGGTCCAGCGCGTCGGCGAGGGGCCGGGCGTCCTCGCGCGCGAGCGAGAGGTACATCCGCTGCATCGCCGTGAAGTCGAAGATCATGTTCAGCTGGTCGCCGTCGCCCTCGCCGAAGAAGGAGACCTGGTCGTCGTACGGGAGGTTGACCTCGCCGAGCAGCATCGCGTCGCCGCGGCGGCGCCCGATGAAGGCGCGCAGGTCGCGCAGGTAGTCGTGCGGGTCGCGCCGGCCGCCGTCGGCGGGTTCGGCGGGTTCGGCGGCGGAGCCGTCGAGGAGCGACGGCACCGCGTCCACGCGGAAGCCGGACACCCCCAGCTCGAGCCAGAAGCCGAGGACCTTCGCGATCTCGTCGCGCACCCTGGGGTTCGCGATGTCGAGGTCCGGCTGCTGGCGGTAGAACGAGTGCAGGTAGTACTCGCCGGTGTGCTCGTCGAGCTCCCAGACGCTGTCCTCGGCGTCGGGGAAGACCACCTGGTCGCTGGTGTCCGGAGGCGGGTCCGACCGCCACACGTAGAAGTCGCGGTACGGCGACTCCTTGCTCGACCGTGCGTCGAGGAACCACGGGTGCTGGTCGGAGGTGTGGTTGACGACGAGGTCGATGATCACCCGCATCCCGCGGTCGCGGGCGGTCCGGACGAGCTCGACGAAGTCGCCGTGGTGGCCGAGCCGCGGGTCGACGCCGTAGTAGTCCGTGATGTCGTAGCCGTCGTCGCGCCCCGTCGTGGGGTGGAAGGGCATCAGCCACAGGCAGGTGACGCCGAGGCCGGCGAGGTAGTCGATGCGCTCGGTCAGCCCCTGGAAGTCACCGACCCCGTCGTCGTCCCAGTCCATGAAGGTCTGCACGTCGAGGCAGTAGACGACCGCCGTCTTCCACCACAGGTCGCTGGTCTCGCCGAAGTCCACGGCTCACCTGCCCAGCTGTGGGAGGACGTGAGCGCCGAAGGCGTCGAGGTACGCCGTCTGCTCCTGCCCGACGTGGTGCAGGAAGAGGTCGTCGAAACCGAGGTCGAGGTACTCCTGGAGCCATTCGGCGTGCTGCCCCAGGTCCGAGGAGACCCGCACCGCTTGTCGTACGGCGTCCACGGTCACGTGCTCGCTGACGGTGTCGAAGACCTCCGGGGTGTCGATGTCCCAGGTGGCGGGCGGACCGAAGACGTTGCTGCGCCACTGCTCGTGGGCGATCGCCTCCGCCTCCTCCTGCGTCGGCGCCCACGACAGGTGGACCTGTAGCCGCACGGGGCCGCGGCCGCCCGCCTCCCGGTAGGCGTCGACCATCCGCCGGAGGTGCTCGTGCGGCTGGTTCAGGGTGACCAGCCCGTCCGCCCACTCGGCGGACCGCCGGGCGGTCTCCACGCTCACCGCGGTCGCCACCAGCGCAGGCGAAGGGTCTGGCGGCGCCCACAGGCGGGCTCGGTCGACGACGACCAGCCCGTGGTGGGTCACCTCCTCGCCCGCCAGCAGCCGCCGGATCACCTCGACGCACTCGCGGAGCCGCCGGTTCCGGGTCTCCTTGTCCGGCCAGCCGTCGCCGGTGATGTGCTCGTTGACGGCCTCCCCCGAGCCGAGCGCCGTCCAGAACCGGCCCGGGAACATCGCGCCCAGGGTGCTGATCGCCTGCGCCACCACCGCCGGGTGGTAGCGCTGGCCCGGGGCGTTGACGACGCCGAACGGCAGCCCCGTGCTCGCCAGCGCGGCACCCAGCCACGCCCACGCGAACCCCGACTGGCCCTGACGGGCGCTCCACGGGTTGAAGTGGTCGGAGCACATCGCGGCCGTGAAGCCGACCTGCTCCGCGTGCTTCACGTCCTCGAGCAGCCGGCCGGGACCGACCTGCTCGTGGGACGCGTGGAACCCCAGCAACGGTGCGGGCATCGGGCCCTCCCTTCCCTCGCCAGCGCCTACCCGGCGCCGCCGGAGGGAAAACGGCCGCCACCCCCGAGGGACGGCCGGAAGGTCAGCGCCAGCGGCGGACGATCTCCTCCACCTCGGCGAGCCGGTGCGCGACGGCGTCCGGCTCCCCCTCCGTGTGGCCGAGCTGCTCCGCGGGGATGTCGGAGTGCGGCACCAGGACCGTCCGCATCCCCACCTGCGACGCGCCCCAGATGTCGTCGAAGGGCCGGTCGCCCACGAAGACGCACCGGGTCGGGTCGTCGACCCCGACGGCCTCCATGGCGGCGCGGAACGTCTGCGGCGCGGGCTTCGTCCACGGCACCTCGCTGGTGTAGACCGCCCCGTCGATCAGCTCGAGGACCCCGTCGCGCGCGAAGAAGCCGTCGTGCCAGGACCGCGGCCAGATGGTGTTCGACAGCACCCCGACCCGGATCCCGTCGGCGCGCAGCGCCTCGAAGAGCGGGCGGACGTCGGGGTCGGTGACCGTGTGCGGCTCCCAGAACTCCTGGTACGCCGTCAGCCGCGCCTCGTCGTGGGTGAGCCCGGCGTGGGCGAACACGTCGGCGATCGTCGCGCTCGTCTGGCTGTCCTTCGCCCGGCTCCACACCGCCTGGTTCGCGGCGTGCAGGGCGAGGTGCGCCTCGGGGTGCCCGTCGATCGCGGCCATCGCGAGCGCCTCGGCCTCGGAGTGGAAGTCGATCGAGTGCCAGGGGGTGAGGGTGCCGCCCCAGTCGAAGATGACCGCGTCGACACCGCGACGGGGCTCAGCCACCGGGGCCTCCCCGGACCACCTCCGCGACGTGCTCCACGGCGTCCTCGACGCGGACCTCGACCTTGCTCCCGGAGGCCCGGTCGCGGACCTCGACGACCCCGTCGGCCAGCCCCTTGCCGACCACGACGATGGTCGGGACCCCGACGAGCTCGGCGTCCTTGAACTTCACGCCCGGGGAGACCTTCGCGCGGTCGTCGTACAGCACGGTGACGCCGCGTCCGGCGAGCTCGTCGGCGATGCGCGCGGCGGCGTCGAAGACCGCGGTGTCCTTGCCGGTCGCCACGAGGTGGACGTCGGCGGGCGCGACCTCGCGCGGCCAGACCAGCCCGATGTCGTCGAGGGTGCTCTCCGCGATCGCCGCGACGAGCCGCGACGGGCCGATGCCGTAGGAGCCCATCGTGACCGTGACCAGCTTGCCGTTCTCGTCGAGCACCTTGAGGTCGAGCGCCTCGGCGTACTTCGTCCCGAGCTGGAAGATGTGGCCGATCTCGATGCCCCGGGCCGCCTCGAGGGTGCCGCCGCGCCCGGCGGCGGCGCACTCGGGGCAGATGTCGCCGGGCTTGACCTCCGCGGCCTCGATCGTGCCGTCGGGCGTGAAGTCACGTCCGGCGACGACGTCGATCGCGTGGCTCCCGTCGACGTCCGCACCGGTCACCCACCGGGTGCCCTCGACGATCCGCGGGTCGACGAGGTAGCGGATCCCGGACGGGCTCTCCTCGCCCAGCGCGGACGCGCCGATGTACCCCTTCACCAGCGTCGGGTGCGCCTCGAAGTCGGCCTCGGTGAAGGGCGCCACCTCGGCAGGCTCGACCTGCGCGGCGAGCCGCTTCTCGTCGACCTCCCGGTCGCCGGGGACGCCGATCGCCAGCGGCTCGCGGGTGCCGTCGGGGTGCACCAGCACCACGAGCACGTTCTTGAGCGTGTCCGCGGCAGTCCAGGGGCGGTCCTCGCGCGCGTGGTGGGCGTTGAGGAAGTCGACCAGCGTCTGGATCGTCGGCGTGTCAGGGGTGTCCTCGGCGTGCGCGGCGGGCACGCCGTCATGGGGCTGCGCGGGCGGCACCGGCACGCGCACCGCCTCGACGTTGGCGGCGTAGTCGCACGTCGTGCACCGCACGTAGGTGTCCTCGCCGACCTCGGCGTTGGCGAGGAACTCCTCGCTCGCCGAGCCGCCCATCGCGCCCGACATCGCGCGGACCACGACGTAGGAGAGGCCGAGGCGGTCGAAGATCCGGATGTACGCCGCACGGTGCCGGTCGTACGACGCCTGGAGCCCGGCCTGGTCGACGTCGAAGGAGTAGCTGTCCTTCATGACGAACTCGCGACCGCGGAGCAGCCCGGCCCGGGGACGCGCCTCGTCGCGGTACTTCGTCTGGATCTGGTAGAGCGCGAGCGGGAGGTCCTTGTAGGAGGAGTACAGGTCCTTCACCAGGAGGGTGAACATCTCCTCGTGGGTCGGCCCGAGGAGGTAGTCGCCGCCCTTGCGGTCCTTGAGCCGGAACAGGCTGTCGCCGTACTCCGTCCAGCGGTTGGTCGCCTCGTAGGGCTCCCTGGGCAGCAGCGCCGGGAAGTGCACCTCCTGCGCGCCGATCGCGTCCATCTCCTCGCGGATGACGTTCTCGACGTTGCGCAGGACCCGGTAGCCCAGCGGAAGCCAGCTGTAGATCCCGGGAGCGTTGCGGCGGATGTAGCCGGCCCGCACCAGCAGCCGGTGGCTCGGCACCTCGGCCTCGGCCGGGTCCTCACGCAGGGTCCGGAGGAACAGCGTGGACATCCGGAGGACCGACGACCGGTGGTGAGACATGCGGGTCAGGCTACCGAGCGCGACCGACGCCCCCCGAACCGGTTTCCCGCGGCTAGGCTCCCCGGGTGACCCGCACCCTCCCCCGAGACGTCGCCCTGCTCGCCGGCATCTTCACCGTGTCCGGCACCGTCCACCTCGTGAACCCCGACGTGTTCCGGCCGCTGATGCCCTCGTGGGTGCCGAAGCACCGCGAGGTGATCCTGGGTTCCGGCGTCGCCGAGCTCGCCTGCGCCGCGGGGCTGGTGCTCCCCGCGACCCGTCGACCGGCGGGGCTGGCGAGTGCGGTGCTGCTGGCCGCGGTGTTCCCCGGCAACGTGAAGATGGCGGTCGACGCGCAGCGCACCCGGAGCACGGCGTACAAGGCGGCGACGCTGGCGCGGCTCCCGCTGCAGCTGCCGATGATCCGGTCCGCGCTCAAGGCCTACCGCGGTTGAGTCGGCAGGGCGCGTCGGGTCGTCAGAACATGATGGTCGTGAACGTGGCGGTCTGCCGGAAGCCGACCCGTTCGTAGACCCTGCGCGCGGGGGTGTTGTGCTCGTTGACGTAGAGCGAGACCACCGGCGCGACGTGGCGCAGCGCGAGCTCGACGACCGCCGCCATCCCGACCACCCCGAGCCCCTGCCCGCGGAACTCCGGGTCGACGTAGACGCCCTGCACCTGGCAGGCGTGCGGTGACGCCGCGGCCACCTCGGCCTTGAAGAGCACCCGCCCGTTGTCGATCCGGGCGAAGGACCAGCCGCGCGAGACCAGCTGGGCGACCCGGGCCCTGTAGAGGGACGCGCCGCCGTGCTCCTCGGGGGAGACGCCGACCTCCTCGGTGTACATCGCCACGCACGCCGGGTAGAGCACGTCGAGGTCGGCCATCGTGCACCGGCGGACGGCGGGGTCGGGGCGGACCGCCGGCTCGCCGGCGATCTCGAGGTGCGGCTGGCCGCGGCGCACCTCACGCGGCGGCGCCCAGGTGTGGCGCAGCCGCTCCCACATCGTCTCGACCGCGTCCTCGGGGCCGAGGATCGTCGAGCAGCGGCGCCCCTGCGAGAGGGCCCGCCCGGCGAACTGCTCGGCGGCCGCGGTGTCGGCCATCGCCGGGATCAGGTTCGCCGCGGAGTGGCAGACGGAGAGCAGGGTGTCGCCCTCGTAGCAGCCCCAGACCTCGCCGTTGAGCCACCGCGGCTGGAGCTGGGTCGTGCGGGCGCGGTAGTCGGTGACGACGTTGACCACCGGGTCGCGCGCGAGCAGCCCGGTGACCTCGGGGAGGTCGTCGGGCCCGAGGACGCGCAGCGAGCGCTGCGTGCGGAGCACGTGCGCACCATAGCCCCCCGAGGGGGTCCCAAACGCAGGTCAGCCCACGGAGACCGAGGGCTCGGCGCCCTCGACGCTCTCCATCCCCTCGGCGATCCGCATGGCCTCCTCGATCAGCGTCTCGACGATCTGCGACTCGGGGACGGTCTTGACGACCTCGCCCTTGACGAAGATCTGTCCCTTGCCGTTGCCGGAGGCGACGCCGAGGTCGGCCTCGCGGGCCTCGCCGGGCCCGTTCACGACGCACCCCATGACCGCGACGCGGAGCGGCACCTCGAGCCCGTCGAGGCCGGAGGTGACCTCCTCGGCGAGCTTGTAGACGTCGACCTGCGCGCGGCCGCAGGAGGGGCAGGAGACGATCTCGAGGCGGCGCGGCCGCAGGTTCAGCGACTCCAGGATCTGCAGCCCGACCTTGACCTCCTCGACCGGCGGCGCCGACAGCGAGACCCGGATCGTGTCGCCGATCCCCTTCGACAGCAGGGCCCCGAAGGCCACCGAGGACTTGATGGTCCCCTGGAACGCGGGCCCGGCCTCGGTGACGCCGAGGTGCAGCGGCCAGTCGCCGGCCTCGGCGAGCATCTCGTAGGCGCGGACCATCACGACCGGGTCGTTGTGCTTGACCGAGATCTTGAAGTCGTGGAAGTCGTGCTCCTCGAAGAGGCTCGCCTCCCACTTCGCCGACTCGACGAGGGCCTCGGGGGTGGCCTTGCCGTACTTCTTCAGCAGCCGCGGGTCGAGCGAGCCCGCGTTGACGCCGATCCGGATCGAGGTGCCGCGGTCCTTCGCGGCGCGCGCGATCTCCTTGACCTGGTCGTCGAACTTCTTGATGTTCCCCGGGTTCACGCGTACGGCGGCGCAGCCGGCGTCGATCGCGGCGAACACGTAGCGGGGCTGGAAGTGGATGTCGGCGATCACCGGGATCTGCGACTTCTGGGCGATCGCGGGGAGCGCGTCGGCGTCGTCCTGGCTGGGGCAGGCGACCCGCACGATGTCGCAGCCGGAGGCGGTCAGCTCGGCGATCTGCTGGAGGGTGCTGTTGACGTCCGCGGTCAGCGTGGTGGTCATCGACTGCACCGAGATCGGGGCGTCCCCACCGACGAGCACGTTGCCGACCTTGATCTGCCGGCTCTTCCGCCGGGGGGCGAGCACCGGCGGCGGGGCGGCGGGCATGCCGAGGCTGACCGAGGTCACAGACTGCTCCTTCGAGGGGGTTGGCTCACCCCCGATCCTAGGCGGCGGGGCGTAGCGCGACGGCCGAGCGGCAGGTCAGGTGACCTGGATCGGCACGACGAGGTCGCCGACGATCAGCACGAACCCCATGACCAGCAGCACGCTGGCCACCACGTAGGCGACCGGCAGCAGCTTGGCGACGTCGACGAACCCGGGGTCGGGGCGGCGGCGGACCCGGGCCCAGCCGCGGCGGACGGCCTCGTAGAGCGCGCCGGCGATGTGCCCGCCGTCGAGCGGCAGCAGCGGGATGAAGTTGAACATCCCGACGAAGAGGTTCAGCCCCGCCAGCAGGCTGGCGAGGAAGACGACCCGCTCGACCGGGGTCGTCTCGGTGTTCGAGGTCACCTCGCCGGCGATCCGGCCGGCGCCGACGACGCTGACCGGGCTGTCCACGGAGCGCTCCTCGACGCCGACGATCGCCTTGGCCACCCCCCACACCCGCACCGGCAGCTCGCCGAGCGCCTCGAGGGTGTTCCAGGTCATCGCGCCCATCTGCTCGGTGGTGTAGAGCAGCCCGTGGGTCTCCCGCTCGGGGGTCGTGGTGACGCCGAGGAACCCGGCCTGGACGGTCTTCTCGAGGTCGTCGAGCGACCGCACGGTGTTGACCGTGGTGTCGGTGGTCGTGGTCAGCTCGCGACCGTCGCGCTCGTAGCCGATCACGGCCTCGCCGTCACGGTTCGCCCGGATCAGGTCGACGAGCTGGTCCCAGCTCTCGACGGTGGTGCCGTTGAAGGTGAGGATCCGGTCGCCCGGGCGGAGCCCCGCCTCGGCGGCAGGCGACGCGGGGTCGTCGGCGGTGCAGTCGCGGCCGGCCTCGTCGGAGGGGATCACGCAGGCGGAGACGGTGTTGACGGTGGTGGTCGGCTCCTGGACGCCGTACAGCCCGAAGATCGCAGCGAACAGCCCGAAGGCGATGACGAGGTTCACCGTCGGCCCGCCGGCCATCACGATGACCTTCTTCCACCAGGGCAGCCGGTAGAACAGCCGGTCCTCGTCGCCGGGCCCGACGAGCTCGTACTCCGCCGAGCGGGCGTCGGAGACCAGCTGGGAGAACATCCCGGTGTTGCTGGCCCGCGGGCGGCCGAGCTCGTCGTCGGGGTCGGGGGGCAGCATCCCGACGAGCTTCACGTAGCCGCCGAGCGGCAGCGCCTTGACGCCGTACTCGGTCTCGCCGCGGCGGGTGGACCACACGGTGCGTCCGAAGCCGACGAAGTACTGGGTGACCTTCACGCCGAACTTCTTGGCGGGGTACATGTGCCCCACCTCGTGGAGCCCGATCGAGACCGCGACGCCGACCACGAAGACGACCACGCCCAGCACGTACAGCAGCACGGTCACAGCCCGGTCTCCCTCGTCGCCTCACGCCTGGCCCAGGCGTCCGCGGCCAGCACGTCGTCGACGTCCAGCCCCTCGTTCGAGCGTACGTCGTGGCGACCGAGCACGGCATGGATCGTGGGGACTATGTCCGTGAACCGCAACGCACCGCGGCGGAAGGCGTCGACGCAGACCTCGTTGGCGGCGTTGTAGACCGCCGGGGCGGTGCCTCCGGCGGCGCCGGCCTCCTTGGCCAGCCGCACCGCGGGGAACGCCTCGTCGTCGAGCGGGAAGAACTCCCAGGTCTCCGGTCTCGTCCAGTCGACCGCGGGCGCCGCGTCGGGCACCCGGTCGGGCCAGGCCATGCCGAGCGCGATCGGGATCAGCATCGACGGCGGGCTGGCCTGCACGACCGTGGAGCCGTCGACGAACTCGACCATCGAGTGCACCACCGAGGTCGGGTGGACCACGACCTCGATGCGGTCGAACGGCACCCCGAAGAGCAGGTGCGCCTCGATCACCTCGAGCCCCTTGTTGACCAGCGTCGCGGAGTTGATCGTGACCACGGGCCCCATCGACCAGGTCGGGTGGGCCAGCGCCTGCTCGGGGGTCACGTCGTGCAGCTCGGCGGCGGTGCGGCCGCGGAAGGGCCCGCCCGACGCGGTGAGCACCAGCCGGCGGACCTCCTCGGGGCTCCCGGAACGGAGGCACTGGGCCAGCGCGCTGTGCTCGGAGTCGACCGGCACGATCTGCCCGGGGCGCGCCCGGCCGGTGACGACCGGGCCGCCGATGATCAGCGACTCCTTGTTCGCCAGCGCCAGCGTGGTGCCCGCCTCGAGGGCGGCAAGGGTCGGCCGCAGCCCGACGGCCCCCGTCATCCCGTTGAGCACGACGTCGCAGGGCAGCCCGGCGGCCTCGACGGAGGCCGCCTCACCGGTCCCGACGTACGCCGGAGCGAACTCCTCGGCCTGCTCGCGGAGCAGGTCGGGGCGGGTGCCCCCGGCGGTGAGCCCCACGACCCGGAACCGGTCGGGGTTGCGGCGCACCACGTCGAGGGCCTGGGTGCCGATCGACCCGGTGGAGCCCAGGACCACCACGTCGCGCCGCTCGCTCCTGGCTCGGGTCATCCGTTCGGCTCCTCCGGGTGGTCACTTCGCGTCTTCGGCCCCCGCGGGGCCCGGCGCGACCGTACCCTGACCGAAACGGACATCTCGGACAGTACGGCTTCCGTACGAGGGCGGCACCATGAGCGTCAGCACGATCGGTCAGCGCATGAGCGCTGCCGCGCTGCGCCACGTGCTGGCGACGGTCCTGGTGTTCCTGTCGATCTTCTACTACTTCTACGGCCCGCCGATCACCGACCGGCTCGCCCGCGCCGCCCACGACCGGTGCAACGAGCTCACCGGCAGCAGCTACCGCAACTACGTGCTCCAGTGGCGCACCACGACCTACCAGTCCCTCGACGTCCCGCACTGGCAGTGCCACAGCCTGAGCGAGCCTGGCAGGGCCTGGGACCTCGGCTGGTGGGTCAGCTTCTGACCTCGAGCCGACCCGTGTGGCGCTCCCCGGCGGTCAGTCGTCGCGCATCCCCCAGGGCGAGCCGTACTCGGTGAGCAGGTCGAGGAACGGCACCGCGTCGAACGCCTCCGGGCCGAGGACGCCCGCCCCGGACCAGGTGCCGCTGGCGAGCAGCTCCAGCGCCACGACCGGGTTGACCGCGGTCTGCCACACCACGCACTGGTGGCCGTACTCGCGCATCGACCACTCGTTGTCGACCACGTGGTAGAGGTACGTCGACCGTGGCCGGCCGTCCTTGCCCTTGCCGGTCACGTGCAGCCCGGCGCAGGTCTTGCCCCGCATCCGCTCCCCCAGGCCGGCCGGGTCGGGGAGGCAGGCCGCCACGACGTCGCGGGGTGCCACCTCCACCAGGGTTCCTGAGCTCGTCGACGGGACACGCACCTTGTCCGTGCGGTCGAGGCCGAGCTTGTGCAGCGTCTTGAGCACGCCGATGAACTCGTCGCCGAGGCCGTACTTGAACGTCGCCCGCTTGCAGTCGACCCACCTCGGCATGAGGAGCACCTCCTCGTGCTCCACGTTGACGCACTCGACGGGGCCGATGCCCTCGGGGAAGTCGAAGACCTCCGGCTCGCTGAACGGCGGCGTGGTGAACCAGCCCCGCTCCTTCTCCCACACCACCGGCGGGTTGAGGCACTCCTCGATCGTGGTCCAGATCGAGAAGCTCGGGGCGAAGATCGGCTCGCCGTCCTCGCCGAGCACCTCGAGGTTCGCCCCGTCGCGCGTGCCGAGCTCGTCGATCTCGGAGAACAGGTGGTCGGCGGCGTACCTCGCGAACACGTCGGAGAGCCCCGGCTCGACACCGATCCCGACGAGGGCGAGCCGGCCCGCCCGCTCCCACTCCTCGGCCTTCGCGAACTGCTCGTCGCCGAGCTTCACCCCCACCTCGGAGTACGGCGTGGTGGGGTGCGGCCTCGACAGGCTCATCGCCATGTCGAGGTAGTGAGCGCCCGCTGTCGCGGCCCCGTCGAAGATCGGCATCACGAACCGCGGGTCGACCGCGTTCATGACGTGGGTGATCCGGTGCTCCTCCACCAGCGCCTGCACCGACGCCGCGTCGGAGGCGTCGACCCGGGCGGCGGTGAACCGGGCGTCGGCGGCCGCCGCCTTCTGCGCCCGCGCCTCGTCGTAGTCGGCGACGACGAGCGTCTCGAAGAAGTCGCGGCGGGCGACGATGGCGGCGAACGCACCGCCGACACCGCCGGCACCCACGAGCAGGATCCGCACCGTCACTCCCCGATGAAGGACATCACGTGCTTGATGCGCGTGTAGTCCTCGAGGCTGTAGGCGGACAGGTCCTTGCCGTGGCCGGAGTACTTGAAGCCACCGTGCGGCATCTCGGACAGGAACGGGATGTGGGTGTTGATCCACACGCAGCCGAAGTCGAGCCGCTTGGCCATCCGCATCGCCCGGCCGTGGTCCTTGGTGAAGACCGAGGACGCGAGGCCGTACTTCACGCCGTTGGCGAAGCGCAGCGCCTCGGCCTCGTCGGTGAACTTCTGCACGGTGATCACGGGGCCGAAGATCTCCTCCTGGATCTGCGGGTCGTCCTGGTGGAGCCCGGAGAGCACGGTGGGCTCGAAGAAGTAGCCCTGCTCGCCCTGGCGGTGGCCGCCGGCCTCGACCTTCGCGTGGTCGGGCAGCGACTCGACCATGCCGGTGACCCGCTGGAGCTGGTTGGCGTTGTTGAGCGCGCCGTAGAGGATGTCCGGGTCGTCGGGCATCCCGGTGCGGGTGTTGCGGGCCTGCTCGGCGAGCGCAGCGACCACGTCGTCGTACACCCCGGGAGCGGCGAGCACGCGGGTGGCCGCGGTGCAGTCCTGGCCGGCGTTGAAGTAGCCGGCGGTCGCGATCGCCTCGGCCGCGGCGGCGACGTCGGCGTCGTCGAAGATGACGACCGGTGCCTTGCCGCCGAGCTCGAGGTGGGTCTGCTTCAGCTGGGTCGCCGCAGAGGCCGCGACCTCCATCCCCGCACGGACCGAGCCGGTGATCGCCACCATCTCGGGGATCTGGTGCTCGACGATCGCCCGGCCGGTGTCCCGGTCGCCGCAGACGACGTTGAAGACGCCCGGCGGCAGGAACTCCTGGGCCAGCTCGGCGAGCATCGTGGTCGTTGCCGGCGTGGTGTCCGACGGCTTGAGCACGATGGTGTTGCCGGCGGCAAGGGCCGGCGCGATCTTCCAGATCGCCATCATCAGCGGGTAGTTCCACGGCGTCACCTGGCCGACGACGCCGATCGGCTCGCGGCGCACGAAGGACGTGTGGTCCTTGAGGTACTCCCCTGCCGACTTGCCCTCGAGGAGCCGGGCGGCGCCGGCGAAGAAGCGCAGCTCGTCGACCGACGGCGGCAGCTCCTCCTCCTCGGTGAGGTGGATCGGCTTGCCGGTGTTCTCGCACTCGGCCTTCACGAACTCCGCCGAACGCTTCTCCAGCGCGTCGGCCATCTTCAGCAGCGCGACCTGGCGCTCCGCGGGAGTCGTCTCGCCCCAGCTCTCGAAGGCGGCCTGCGCGGCCTTCATCGCCCGGTCGACGTCCTCGGCCGAGGAAGCGGGGGCGGTCGCGTAGACCTGCCCCGTCGCGGGGTTGATCACGTCGTAGGTCTCGCCGGAGGCGGCGTCCACGAGCTCACCGTTCACCACGTTGCGGAAGTTCTGCGTCATGGCCGGAGCCTAGTCAGGATCGCCCTCGGAAGGGTAGGCCGCCCCGCCACCGATTCCGAAGGAAACTGCGGGCATCGACAGACGAGGACACACCGCGAGTGGCGCCAGGACGACTGATTCACTTGCTACTCCGACGCGGGCAGTCCAAGATGGGAGGACCCCCTTCACCCAGGAGCAGCTGTGTCGTCACACCCCCAGACCCCCGACCTGCAGGCCGCCGCGCGCGACAACCTGTGGATGCACTTCACCCGGATGTCGACCTACCAGGACCACGAGGTCCCGGTCATCGTCCGGGGCGAGGGCCCCTACGTGTACGACGCCCAGGGCCGGCGCTACCTCGACGGCCTCGCCGGGCTGTTCGTGAGCCAGCTCGGCCACGGCCGCACCGACATCGTCGAGGCGATGTCGAAGCAGGCCTCGGAGCTGGCGTTCTTCCCGCTGTGGTCCTACGCCCACCCCGCGGCGATCAAGCTCTCCGAGCGCATCGCCTCGATGACCCCGGGTGACCTCAACCGGGTCTTCTTCACCACCGGCGGCGGCGAGGCCGTCGAGTCCGCGTGGAAGCTGGCCAAGAACTACTTCAAGGTCACCGGCCGCCCCTACAAGCACAAGGTGATCAGCCGCGCGATCGCCTACCACGGCACCACCCAGGGCGCCCTGTCGATCACCGGGCTGCCGCCGCTGAAGGCGCCGTTCGAGCCGCTGGTCCCCTCGACGTTCCGGGTTCCGAACACCAACATCTACCGGGCACCGCTGCACGGCGACGACCCCGAGGCGTTCGGCCGCTGGGCCGCCGACCAGGTCGCGGTCGCGATCGAGAACGAGGGCCCGGAGACGGTGGCCGCGGTCTTCCTCGAGCCGGTGCAGAACTCCGGCGGCTGCTTCCCGCCACCGCCCGGGTACTTCCAGCGGGTCCGCGAGATCTGCGACGAGTACGACGTGCTCCTGGTCTCCGACGAGGTGATCTGCGCCTTCGGGCGGCTGGGTGAGTACTTCGGCGCAACCCGCTACGGCTACCAGCCCGACATCATCACCTGCGCCAAGGGGCTGACCTCCGGCTACGCCCCGCTCGGCGCGATGATCGCCTCCGACCGGCTGATGGAGCCGTTCCTCGAGGGTCACGAGACGTTCCTGCACGGCTACACCTTCGGCGGCCACCCGGTCTCCGCGGCGGCCGCGCTCGCGAACCTCGACGCCTTCGAGCGCGAGGGGATCAACGCCCACGTCCGCGACAACGAGGGCGCCTTCCGGGCCACCCTCGAGCGGCTGACCGACCTGCCGATCGTCGGTGACGTCCGTGGCGACGGGTACTTCTACGGCATCGAGCTGGTCAAGGACAAGGCGACCAAGGAGACCTTCTCCGACGACGAGGCCGAGCGGCTGCTCCGCGGATTCTTGTCGAAGGCACTGTTCGAGGGCGGCCTTTATTGTCGCGCTGACGACCGCGGCGACCCGGTCATCCAGCTCTCGCCGCCGCTGATCTGCGACCAGCAGCACTTCGACGAGATCGAGGAGATCCTCCGCAAGGTCCTGACCCAGGCGTGGCAGCTCCTCTGACGACTTGGACGTCCCGGCGAGGGGTGGGATGGCGGCGGCCCCGTGCAGAGCGAGAGCTCGGTGCGGGGCCGCTGCCCGTCGTCCTGCCCCTCAGACCGCCGGGCGGTCGACCGGGTGGCGCGTGACGCAGTAGGCGCGGCCCGTGGGGTCGAGGAGCACGACCCACTCGGGCGTCCGGCGTACCTCCGTGGCGCCGAGCACGACGTGGCGCCCGGCCTCGACCAGGTAGTCGTCGGCGCCGAGGTCGAGGTGGCCGGTGACCACGGACTGCTCGTCGTCGAGCCGCTGCAGCAGCACCTGGATCGAGAGGTTCCCCGGGCGGCGCAGCCGGCGGAACTCGTCGTCGGGGTCCTGGTCCACCAGCTCCCAGCCGGTGAGGTCGGCCCAGAACCGGCACTCGTCATCCCACCGCGACGGCGGGATGTCGAGGCAGACCTGGTCGACCTTGCTCCGCCCGCCGGGCCAGGTCGCCGGAGGGGCCGGCCGTGACGCGGGGTGCGGGACGACGCAGAACGTCATGCCGCCCGGTGACCCGCAGACGACGTACCCCTCGTCGAGGTAGCTCGCCGTCGCGCCCAGCTCCTCGGCATGCGCGGCGAGCCCGCGCACGTCGTCGCTGTGCAGGTCGAGGTGGAGCCCGCCCGGCGCCGACTGCACCACGGTCTGCAGCTTGAGGTGCGGGTCGCCCTCCCCCGGCACCAGCGAGGTGAACTCGCCGCGGGGCCCGCGCGGGTCCGATGGGTGGTAGCCGGTGACCCTGGACCAGAAGGTCTCCGCCTCCTCCGCGTGCTCCTCGGGGGTGTCGAGGAACCCGGTGACCCACCGGACCTGCCCGGTGCGGGGTGCGTGGGCTGGCTGCGTCATGGGCCGAGGCTACAAGCGGCGCACGCGACTCAGCTCATGCCCGCGAGCTCGGCCAGCCGCGCCATGCCCGGGCCGACCGCCTCGCGGAACCGCTCGACGGCCGTCGTGAGGGCCGGGGTGGGCGCCCTGCCGGGCGGGATCGCGGCGGGGTTGAGCGAGACGGTGTCGGCCCACGCCTTGACCTCCGGGGCGGCGCCGAAGGCGAGCGACGCGCGCCCGCCGAGCACCTGCATCCGTGCCCAGTCCTTCGGCGTGTTCGAGTACGGCGACGGTGGGCACAACGCGTTCTTCCGGTCGTCACCGCCGGTCGTCGCCTCGACGAACCCGATCAGGGAGGCCCCGAAACAGGGGAACCCCGTGCGGACCGGCTGGAGCGTGATCCCCCGGTCCTGCCAGATCGGCACCAGCGGCCGTTGCGGCAGCCCCGAGGCCGCGCAGTGCACGACGACCGAGCCCGGCGGCACCGCGACCTCCCCCTCGTCGAGCACCAGCCGTCCCGGCTCCACCCGGCGCAGGTGGCCGAGCCGGACCACGCGCTCGATCGTGCGCAGCAGGTCGAGCTCCCACCGCCCGAGGGTCGGGGTCTTCGCCATCGTGGGCGTCACGGAGCGGTCGACGCGGAGCATGATCCCGGCGTCCTCGAGCCTGAGGAAGAGGTCGTCGGGATCGCGTGCCGCGGTCGCGGCGGCCATCGTGTCGGCGGCCATCCCGATGAACACCGCGGGGTCCGGCTGCACCACCGCCCGGTCGAGCATCCACGGGTCGCGCGGGCGCACCCAGGTGATCGCGTCGGGGTCGACGCCGTTGCCGAGCAGCCACACGCACGCGTCCGTGGCGGTCTTCCCCGAGCCGACCACGACGTACGTCGGCGGCGGCGCGTCCAGCCGCACGAGGTCGTTGACGGCGACCACGTGGGCGTCTTCGCCGACCTCGAACGGCGGCGGCGTCGTGGCCGGGATCGAGGGCGCGAGGTAGTGCGCGTCGACGACCCGGCGGGCGCGGACCTCGCGTCGCTCGCCGGAGACCCGCGAGACGAGGACCCCGTCACCCAGGTGCTCGGTGGCGGGCAGGAACCGGACCTTGCCCGAGGCGATCAGCCGCTCGCGCAGCACCCGCTCGTAGTAGGCGCAGATCTCCGCGGCCGTGGCGCGCTCGTGCAGCCCGGCCTCCGGCCCCTCGTGCTGCACCCGCCCCCCGCCGAGGAGGGTGGAAGGGACGCCGTAGAAGGCCGACGCCTGGTGCAGCCGGACGAAGGGGTAGGCGTCCAGCCAGTGGCCGCCCACCCCGTGGCGCCGGTCGACCAGCACGACGTCGACGTCGGCGTGGTCGACGAGGGCGTCGGTGAAGGCCATCCCTGCCGCCCCTGCCCCGACCACCAGGTAGTCAGCCACCAGTGGGGCCATGTGCCGATGCTGACCCCGGCGCCAGGGGCGGTCAATCGCCCGTTCGGCTCAGCTCTTGGGCTGGGCGGGGTTGGTCGGGTCGCCGTGGGACGGCGGGTTCACCGGAGGGCCCTCGGTGACCGCGGGGCCGTCCTGCTCGTTCGGCGGGCCCTTGGTGGGGTCCTCGTCGTTCTGCTTGTCAGGGTCTGCGTTGAGCGGTCCGCCCATGACGACCTCCTCGTCTCGGGTGCGTGTCGGTCCCTTTCCGCGTACCCGCGGTCGGCGAGCCGGACACCTCCGGCGACCTCTCGTGGGAACCGACCATGGCCGTGCCACGCTGGCGCCATGACCGAATCCTCCCCCGTCGTCGTGGTGACCGGCGCCAACGGCTTCGTCGGCTCCCGGACGGTGACCGCGCTCGCCGGGCGGGGCGCCACCGTCCGCGCCGTCGTACGCCGCCCCGGGACCGCCCCCGAGCTCGCCGGCGTCGAGGAACGCGTCGGCGAGTTCTTCGACCCCCGGCTCGCCGAGGACGTCGTCCGCGGCGCGACCGCGGTGGTGACGACGGTGCACCCGATGGGGAGCGACCGCGACACCCAGCAGCGCATCGGCGTCGAGGGCACGCCGGTGCTCGCCCGGGCCGCCCGGGACGCCGGTGTCGGACGGCTCGTCCACCTGTCGACGGCGGCGGTCTACGACCGCTCCGCGTCGGCGGGTGACGTGGACGAGCACTCCCCGCTCGTCGGAGCGGACGCCAACGACTACGCGGCCACGAAGCGCGACACCGACGCCGCGCTCGGCGACGTCGACGGGATCACGCGGGTCCTGCTACGGCCGCCGGCCATCCTCGGCGCCGGGGAGCGGTCGGTGTGGAACACGCTGCGTCCCGCCGACATCCGCGCGGACGCGGAGGCCCGGCGTGCGAACCCCGACCGGTCGTTCGCCTGGGTGCACGTCGACGACCTGGTCACGCTCGCTGCGGACCTCGCCACCGGCAGGGTGGCGACCGCCGACGCCCCGGAAGCAGGACCGCTCGAGGGCGGGTGCACGCCCGTCAACGTGGCAGCCGGCCCGGCCACCGCGCGCGACTACTTCGGCACCGTCACGCAGGCGCTGGGGGTCGACCCGGTCTGGGAGGACGGACCCGCGTGGACCGGCCGTGTCGTGGCCGACCGGGCGCGCGGCTGGGGGTGGCGCCCGACCGTGGAGCTCGCGGAGGCGCTGGCGGAGCTCAGCCGGGGGCTCCGGGGTCCAGCCTGACCGTCATGGTCACCGTGAGCTCGTCGCCGGGCGCGAGGGCGTTCGGCCTGCGCACCGCGTCCTTGACCGGCAGCAGGTAGCCGCCGTCCTTCGGGAAGAGCGACGTCGTGAACGTGACGTCGCCGATGCGCGCCTCCACCGGCACCACGCCCCAGCCGTACGACGCCATCGCGGCGACCTCGCGCACGTCCTCGCACTCCTGTGCCGGCACCGGGACGAAGAAGTACGGCGCCGGCCCCCGCCACTCGACGAGGACGCCGGTGAACGAGAGCTCCATGCTCACTCCCCCCGCTCCTGGGCCGCCCGCCGCGCCCGGGCCCGGCGCTTCCCCTCGTGCATGGCCTGCACCCGCGCCACCGGGATCGCGCGGCCTTCCTCGACGAGCACGTCGGGGAGCGGCTGGGCGGCCGGCATCAGCTCCGCCCACGGGTCGGCGTCGCCGAGCCTCGCCCGCGCGGTCCGCAGCGTGAGCTCCGGCGGCGTGACGGAGGCGAGCTCCTCCCAGGCGAGCGGGAACGACACCGGCGTGCCGGGACGCACCCGCGGGCTGTAGGCCGCGACCACGGTCGCGCCACCCGCGCGGGTGGCGTCGAGGAACACCTTCCCGCCCCGGTCCTCCTTCAGGTAGGCCGTCGTGGCGAGCCCGGGGTCGAGCCGCTCGGCACGCGCGGCCAGGGCCCGGGTCGCCGCGGCGGCCACGTCGACCGGCGTCTCCTCGATCGGGACGAAGACGTGCACCCCCTTGGCCCCGCTGGTCTTGACCGCGCCGGCCATCCCCAGCCCGTCGAGCGCCTCGCGGACCAGGTGGGCGGCGGCGACCGCTGCGGGGAAGGCGCTTCCCGGGGGCGGGTCGATGTCCAGCACGACCGCGTCCACGCGGTCCCACCGGTCGGCGCGGACCAGGGTCGGGTGGTACTCGACCGCCCGCTGGTTGGCGAACCACAGCAGCGACCGGCGGTCCTGGCAGAGCGCGTAGGTGACCTGCCGGTGGGACGACTCGGCCCAGTACGACAGCCGCTGCATCCACTCCGGGGTGTACTTCGGGAGGTTCTTCTGCATGAACGGTTGCTGGCCGCGCAGCACCCGGACCACCGACAGCGGCCGGTCCCGCAGCCCCGGGAGGATCCGCTCGTGGACCGCGTCGAGGTAGTCGACGAGCTCTCGCTTCGTCGCCTCCGCACCGTCGAACAGGGGCTGGTCGAGGTTGGTGAGCGCGACGCCGTCGCGCTCCTCGTCCGTGCTCACCCGGGCCACCCTGCCACGGCGAGGCTGCGCGGGGCAGGATGAGCAGCCCATCCAGGTGACGAGAGGCCCGTCGATGAAGCTGCACGAGTTCCCGCGCTACCCGCTGACCTTCGGACCGAGCCCGGTGCACCGGCTCGCCCGGCTGACAGAGCACCTCGGCGGCGCGGAGGTCTGGGCGAAGCGCGAGGACGTGAGCAGCGGCCTGGCGTACGGCGGCAACAAGGTCCGCAAGCTCGAGTACATCGTCCCCGACGTGCTCGCCAGCGGCGCCGACACGTTGGTGTCGATCGGCGGCGTGCAGTCCAACCACACCCGCCAGGTGGCCGCGGTCGCCGCGCACCTCGGTTTGAAGGCGCGGCTCGTGCAGGAGAAGTGGGTGCCGTGGGACGACCCGGTCAACGACCGCGTCGGCAACATCCTGCTCTCGCGGATGATGGGTGCCGACGTGCGTCTCGACCCGTCGGGCTTCGACATCGGCATCCGCCGCTCGTGGGAGGAGGCGCTGCACGACGTCGAGGAGAGCGGCGGCACGCCGTACCCGATCCCGGCGGGGGCGAGCGAGCACCGGCTCGGCGGGCTCGGGTTCGCGAACTGGGCCTTCGAGGTGGCCGAGCAGGAGAAGGCGCTCGGCGTCCACTTCGACACCATCGTGGTCTGCACGGTGACCGGCTCGACGCACGCCGGCATGGTGGCCGGGTTCGCCGCGCTCGAGGAGCTCACGGGCGTCGGTCGCCGGGTTCTCGGCATCGACGCCTCGGCCACGCTGGAGAAGACCCGTGACCAGGTGGAGCGGATCGCCCGGCACACCGCCGAGCTGATCGAGCTCGGCCGGGACCTGCGCGACGACGAGCTGCAGCTCCTCGAAGGGTGGGCCGGCGACCTGTACGGCATCCCCGTCGAGTCGACCATGGAGGCGATGCGGCTCGGCGCCCAGCTGGAGGCGATGATCACCGACCCGGTCTACGAGGGGAAGTCGCTCGCCGGTCTGATCGACCTCGTCAAGGGCGGGGAGATCCCGCGCGGGTCGACGGTGCTCTACGCCCACCTCGGCGGGCAGCAGGCGCTCAACGCGTACCACTCGCTCTGGCCCTGACCCGGAGCCGCGGCTAGCTGCGTTCGGCCCGCCGCAGGCCGTGCTCGGGGGTCCACCACTCGACGACGAGCAACGTCGCCGCCTCGTCGAGGTGGGTGGGGACGACCTCGAGGACGTCGGCCCTGAACAGCTCGGCCTCCTCCGCCGTGCCGAGGGAGACCGCCCGCCCGGCGACCTTCGCCTCGCCGGGCCACCGCGCCTCCGCACCCTCGACCGGGTCGACGGTGGCGCTGTGCAGCGCGAACCGCGGGTCCCGTCGGAGGTCGGCGCCCTTGCGTGAGCCCGCCATCGACCCGAACGTCAGCTCACCCTCGGCGAAGGCCGCCTCGATGCCGGAGATCCGCGGCGACCCGTCCACGCGAAGGGTCGCGATCGTCTTGTGGCGGTGGGCGTCGAAGAGCCGCCGCACGCGTTGCGCGAACGCCGGCTCGGCCTCCTCGAGCACGGCCCACCGCACCACCTCGACTCCCCCTCAGGCCATCCGCAGGAACGCCAGGTGCTGCTCGTACTGGTCGAGGCAGTCGTGGATGACCTGGTTCTCGGTGAACCCCATGACGTCGTAGTCCTGGCCGCCGCCGTCGAGGTGCACCTCGAGCCGTGCGTAGCGGTCACGGTCGCCGATCATGCGTCCGCCGTACGTCGGGACCGCGGACTCGGTCACGACCACCCGGTAGACGAACGGGTGCTCCGGGTCCTCGGTGCGCAGCTCGCACCACGGGAGGGCCGGTCCGTCGCCGTCCAGCGGGGCCGCCGGTCGCTCGCCGCCGCTCGTCACGACCACGGCGAGCCCGCGCGCCTCCATGTCGGCCGCGACCTCGCGCAGGGCCGGCGCGACGACCTGTTCGAGGTGGTCGGTGGCGTCCTGGACGTCGACGAAGTTGAGGGCTCGTGCCAGCCGCGCGCGCCAGGCGCCCCGGCTCTCGGTCGCCGCACGCGCGGACAGCATCGTCGGCAGGTGGTGCACGGCCGAGTCAGCCCGGCGGGCCTCGACCCGCAGCGCCTTGTGCAGCCCCCACATGACGAGCACGAGGACGAAGGCGAAGGGCACGGCGAAGATGATCGTGGCGTACTGCAGCGCGGTGATGCCGCCGACCACCAGCATCGCGATCGTGAGCAGGCCGGTGATCGCGGCCCAGACGATCCGCATCCACGGCGCCGCGTCGTCCTGCACGCTGCGGAGCCGCGAGCTGAGGTTGCCCATCACCAGGGCGCCGGAGTCCGCCGAGGTCACGTAGAACAGCAGCCCGATGAAGATCGCGAGCACGATCAGGAACCCCGACGCCGGGTACTCCTCGAGCAGGGTGAAGAACCCGGAGCCGTCGAACTCCTGCGCCTGCGCGGCGAACGCGTCGTCACCGCCCCGGACCCGGTCGAGGGCGGCGTTGCCGAAGATCGAGATCCACATGACGATGTAGGTGAACGGGATCACCATCGTCCCGGCCACGAACTGTCGGATCGTGCGGCCCCGGCTGATGCGGGCGAGGAAGAGGCCGACGAACGACGCCCAGGCGATCCACCAGGCCCAGAAGAACAGGGTCCACAGCGACATCCACTCGTCGTTGTCGACGAACGCGAAGGTCTCCATCGTCTTCGCCGGGAAGGTGCGCACGAAGTCGCCGACGTTCGTCACCACCGCGTTGAGGATGAACGTCGTCCTCCCGGTGACGAGCACCCAGGCGGCCAGCCCGAGCGCGAGCACCACGTTGAGCTGCGACAGGAACCGGATCCCCCGGTCGACACCGGTGGTCGCCGACACCGCTGCCATCGTCACGGCGAGCACCGCGAGCGCGATCTGGGCGCCGTTGCCGACCGGGACGTCGAAGGCCTGGTTGAGCCCCACGTTGAGGAAGACCACGCCGATGCCGAGGCTGGTGGCCACCCCGAACACCGTGCCGAGGACGGCCGCGGTGTCCACGGCGTGGCCGAGCGCGCCGTCGATCCGCTTGCCGAAGATCGGGTAGAGCGCGGACCGCACCGCGAGCGGGAGGTTCTGCCGGTAGGCGAAGTAGGCGAGCGCCAGCCCCATGACCGCGTACATCGCCCACCCCGTGACGCCGTAGTGGAATAGCGTCCACACGGTCGCCTCGCGGGCCGCCCCGACCGTCCCTGGCTCACCGCTCGGCGGAGCCATGTACTGCGTGACGGGCTCGACGACGGAGTAGAACATCACGTCGGTGCCGATCCCGGCGGCGAACAGCATCGAGGCCCAGGCGAAGGTCGAGAACTCGGGACGGGAGTGGTCCGGGCCGAGCCGCACGTGGCCGTAGCGGGGAGACCCCGAGGAAGATGACGAAGACCAGGATGGCCGTCGCCAGCGCGATGTAGAACCAGCCGAACCCCGTCGTCACGCGTTCGACGACCTCGGCGATCGCGCTCTCCGCGCGCTCGGGGGCGACGATCGCCCACAGCGCCATCACGGTGACGCCCACCGCGGAGCCCAGGAAGACGGGCCACCTCGCGAGCGGTCCGCCCCACCGACCGGGGGGCGGCTCCTCGACAGGGCTGGCCGGGGTGCGGGTCTCGGTGCTCACAGGCCTTCTCCTTCTGTGCCCGGGCACGGCGCGTGGGGGTGGTCCCGAGCGTGGGTGCACCGCTCCGCCGCGGCATCAGGATGCCCGACGCCGCGCTCGAGCGGGAAGGGTCGGCCGCCGCTCCAGCCAGTCGGTGACCGGTCAGCGACGCAACGCACCGAAGGGATCGGCGGCCCCGGGCCAGTAGCTGGACCACTCCTGCCAGAGCTTCCGCGGCGATGACGACGTCGGTGACACCGCTGATGGCCTCGCCCATCAGCCGCCCCTCCTCGGGGCCGAGCTGAACCCCAACGCCTCGCTGATCACCGGGGTGGTCTGCGGCGTGCGGGTGCAAGAGGTCGAGGACCCGCTGATGCGGAAGATCCGCTACCTCGACAAGCTCGTCGACGAGCTGGCGAAGGGCAAGGCGATGGAGAAGGTCCTCCGCAGCTGAGGCTCGGGCGTCCGGCCCGCCGCTCAGCCGCGCGCCGGGGCCTCGCGGACCCGCCGCAGGACCGAGCCGCCCACGACCATCGACAGCGCGAGCACGAACATGATCGTGCCGATCACGTTGACCTGCATCGGCACACCGCGCTGCGCCGCACCCCAGACGTACATCGGGAACGTGACCGTCTGCCCCGACGTCAGGTTCGTGATGATGAAGTCGTCGAAGGAAAGCGAGAAGCTCAGCAGCGCCGCCGCGACGATGCCGGGCACGACCAGCGGGAACGTCACCCGCCAGAACGTCTGCCACTCGGTGGCGTAGAGGTCTGCCGCCGCCTGCTCGAGCCGGGGGTCGAGCCCCGCGAGCCGTGCCTTCACCGTGATCACCACGAACGACAGGCAGAACATCACGTGGGCGATGAAGATCGTCCAGAACCCCAGCTGCCCCGCGAACCCGGCGTTCACGAACAGCGCGAGCAACGAGGACCCCAGCACGATCTCCGGCGAGGCCATCGGCAGGAAGATCAGCACGTTCGACGTCGAGCGGCCACGGAAGTGGTGGCGCACCATCGCGAACGCCATCAGGCTCCCCAGCAGGGTGGCGAGCCCGGTCGCCATCAGCCCGATCTGGATGCTCTTCCCGACCGAGGAGCACATCTGGTACGGGTCGCAGATCGACGTCCAGTTGTCGAGGGTGAAGCCGTCGAAGTCGTATCCCAGCCGGCTCGCCGGGTCGTTGAACGACATCAGCACCACCACGACGATCGGGGTGCAGAGGTAGGCCAGCACGAGCAGCCCGAAGAGCATCACGCCGTGCGCGCCGAGCCAGTTCCTGATCGCGCTCATACCAGCTCGTCCGTCCCGCTGCGCCGCACGTACACCGCCACCAGCGCGACGATCGCGACCATCAGCATCACCGACAGCGCCGACGCGGTCGGCAGCACGCTCGCCTGGAAGAGGTCGTTGATGTCGTTGCCGATCATCCGGGTCCGCGGGTTGCCCAGCAGCTCGGAGTTGATGAAGTCACCGGCTGCGGGGATGAAGGTGAGCAGCGTGCCGGCGACGATGCCGGGCATCGCCAGCGGCACCGTCACCAGCCGGAACGCGGTGAACGGCGAGGCGTAGAGGTCGGCGGCCGCCTCCACCAGCCGGACGTCCAGCCGCTCGAGGCTCGCGTAGAGCGGGAGCACCATGAACGGCAGGAAGTTGTAGGTCAGCCCGGTGATCACCGCGGCCGGCGTCGCCAGCAGCCGCAGGTCGTCCGGGACCAGCGGCAGGGCCTGGAGGGCGTTGACCACCCAGCTGTCGTCACCGAGGAGCAGCTTCCACGACAGCGTCCGCAGCAGGAAGCTGGTGAAGAACGGCGCGATGACGGCGACCAGCATGAGGTTGCGCCAGCGTCCCGCCTTCAGCGCGATCGCGTAGGCGAGCGGGAACCCCAGCAGCAGGCAGGCGATCGTCGCAGTCAGCGCGTAGAGGAAGGACCGGACGAACGTGGAGCCGTACTCCGACAGGGCGTCGGCGTAGTTCTGCACGTGCCCGGTCATCGAGTATCCGGTGGCCAGCGACCCGGACGGGTCGTACAGGCTGCTGCTCACCAGCGTCACCAGCGGCACGAGGAAGAACAGCAGGAGCCACACCGTGCCCGGCAGCATCAGCAGGTAGCCGGTGATCCCGCGGCGCTCGGTGCCCGGGTCGGTCGCCTGCACGTCGGGGGTGCCCCCGGTCGGCCCGGGGACGTGGCTCAGGGCGCTCACCGCGCCCTCACTCCCCGTCGCCGAGCTCGGCCCCGGCCCTCACGTCCTGGCGCGCGTCGAGCAGGAAGGTGTGCTCGGCCAGCCAGGTCAGGTCGACGTCGTCGCCGACCGCGAACGGCCGCCGCTCACCGGTGTTCTGCTCGAAGGCCATCAGCTCCTGGCCCGAGGCCATCCGGACGAGGTACTGCGTGCTCACGCCGACGAAGCTGACGTCGCTGACCCGGCCGCCGGAGAGCCGGTTGAGCTCCTCCTGGCGCCCCTCCCCGGGGCGCTGGAGGATGACCTTCTCGGGGCGTACGCCGACCCAGACGTCGCCCTCGAGGTCGCGGGAGGTGACCTTCGAGGCCCGCACGGTCGTGCCGAGCACCTCGGTGAGGAACTCGTCTCCCTGCTTGGACTTCACCACCCCGGAGATCAGGTTCGACTGGCCGAGGAAGTTCGCCACGAAGGTCGACCGCGGGTGGCCGTAGAGCTCCTCCGGCGCGCCCATCTGCTCGATCACGCCGGCGTTCATCACCGCGATGGTGTCGGCCATGGTCATGGCCTCCTCCTGGTCGTGGGTGACGTGGATGAAGGTGATGCCGACGTCGGTCTGGATCCGCTTCAGCTCCAGCTGCATCGCGCGGCGCAGCTTCAGGTCGAGCGCGCCGAGCGGCTCGTCGAGGAGGAGGACCCGGGGCCGGTTGATCAGGGCCCGGGCCAGGGCGACCCGCTGCTGCTGACCGCCGGAGAGCTGCGCCGGCCGGCGTGCGGCGTACTGCTGGAGCTCGACGAGCTCGAGCATCTCGCCGACCTTGGTGCGCAGCTCGCCCTTCGACACCTTGCCCTGGCGGCGCAACCCGAAGGCGACGTTGTCCTCGACGGAGAGGTGCGGGAAGAGCGCGTAGCTCTGGAACACCGTGTTGACCGGGCGTCGGTAGGGCTTGAGGTCGGTGATGTCGTCACCACCGAGCAGGATGCGGCCGGCGGTCGGCCGTTCGAGCCCCGCCACCATCCGCAGCGTCGTCGTCTTGCCGCACCCCGAGGCGCCGAGCAGCGCGAAGAACGCGCCCTCCGGGACCTGCAGGTGCAGGTCGTCGACCGCGACGAAGTCACCGAACCGCTTGGTGACCCCTTGGATCTGAAGGTCGGCCCCGCCTCCGCTCAGGCCACCCGCCTGCTCCACCATGTCTCTCCCTGTCACTCCCCCCGCTCACCTGGACGCTCTCGAGGCTGCTCCCGCAGGTCAGCCGATCGCCTGCGAGAACTCCGTCTCGTACTTGCGGGCCGTCTCCTCGTCGAGCGACATGAAGGCGAAGGTCTGCGCCATGAACTCCTCGTCGGGGAAGATCAGCGGCGCGTCGACGAGCGACGGGTCGATCTTCTCCATCGCCTCCTTGGCACCCTGCACCGGGCAGATGTAGTTGACCCATGCGGCCAGGGTCGCGGCCACCTCCGGGTCGTAGTAGTAGTTCATCAACGCCTCGGCGTTGGCTTTGTGGTCCGCCCGGTTCGGCACCATCATGTTGTCGGACCACAGCGAGAGCCCCTCCTCGGGGACGACCCACTTGATGTCGGGGTTGTCGTACTGCATCGCGATCACGTCGCCGGACCACGCCTCGCACGCCACGAGGTCGCCCTTGTTGAGGTCGTCGACGTAGTCGTTGCCGGTGAAGCGGCGCACCTGCCCGCTGGTCACCGCCTTCTCGAGCTCCTCGATGGCCTGGCCCCACTCGTCGTCGCTGAAGTCGCTCGGGTCGGCGCCCACGACCTTGAGCATGAACCCCATCGTGTCGCGCATCTCGGTCAGGAGGCTGATCCGGCCGCTGATGTCCGGGTTGGTCAGCAGCTCCTCGAAGCTGCCGATCTCGCCGGTGTACTTGGAGTTGTAGGCGATCCCGGTGAACCCGCTCTGCCACGGGACGCTGCGCTTGCGGCCCGGGTCCCACGCGACGTCCTGGAGGTTCGGCACCAGGTTGGCGTCGACGTTGGGCAGGTTGTCGTGGTCGAGCTCCTGGATCCAGCCGAGGTCGATCATCCGGGCAGCCATCCAGTCGGTCATCACGATGATGTCCCGGCCGATCGGTTCGCAGGCGCCGAGCTGGTTCTGCACCTTGGCGAAGAACTCGGTGTTGTCGTTCACGTCGGTGTTGTAGTTGACCTGGATGCCGGTCTGCTTCTCGAACGCCTCGAGCGTCGGCATCCTCTTGCCGTCGACGTCGATGTACTCCGGCCAGTTGGAGAAGTTGACGACCTTCTCCGAGTCGGACTTGTCGGTGCTCGTGCACTCGTCGCTCTCCACCTTCGCGGCTTCGGTGCCGCACGCCGCCAGCAGCCCCGGGAGGCCGACGCCGAGGCCGCCGATCGCGGCTCCACGGACGAAGCCGCGACGGCTGAGGTCCGGCACGGGGAAGGACAGGCGCGGAGCGCGTCGAGTGCTGCGGTTCATCGGCAGTTCCCTCCGGTGGTCTCGGTGAGGTGCGAGGAATCCTCGCATGACACCCCCGTCACGCCAAGCGGATCCGTCGCTTTGTGGCGCGAAGCCTACGGAATCGTGAGGTGTCCGTGACAGAGGGTCTTTTGACGCCGGGCGGGGGTGGTGCCAGGATCGGCCGCGTGACAAGGCCGTCCGGACGCAACGGTCGCCCTCGCGCGGCCCTCGACGACGTTTCCAAGGCCATCATCGAGCAGCTGCAGCAGGACGGCCGACGCTCGTATGCCTCCATCGGCAAGGTCGTCGGGCTCTCCGAGGCCGCCGTCCGCCAGCGGGTCCAGCGGCTCATCGACAACGGCGTCATGCAGGTGGTCGCCGTGACCGACCCGCTCGAGCTCGGCTTCAGCCGCCAGGCGATGATCGGCGTCCGCGCGACCGGCGACCTCGGTCCGGTCGCCGACGCCCTGGTCGAGATGGACGAGGTGGACTACGTCGTGGTCGCCGCCGGGTCGTTCGACATCCTGGTCGAGGTGGTCGCCGAGAGCGACGAGCACCTGCTCGACATCGTCTCGAAGCGGATCCGCGCGATCCCGCAGGTGCTGAGCACCGAGACCTTCGTCTACCTCCAGCTGCGGAAGCAGACCTACTCGTGGGGCGTCCGCTGAGCAGTCCGGCCGCCCCTTCGTCCTGCTGGCAGTCCCTGTCGTTCTGGCACGCCACCGCGGGCGAGGACTGGACACCGCGACCGCCGCTCGCCCACGACACGGACGCCGACGTCGCGATCGTCGGCGCGGGCTACACCGGGCTCTGGACCGCCTACTACCTCCTCCGCGAGGACCCGTCGCTCCGGGTCGTCGTCCTCGAGGCCGAGGCCGCGGGGTACGGCGCCTCGGGCCGCAACGGCGGATGGTGCTCGGCCCTCTTCCCCATGGGGACCGACCGGCTCGCCGCGCTCCCGGGCTCCGACCGCGAGGCCGCCATCGCGCTCCACCGGGCCATGCGCGCCACCGTCGACGAGGTCCTCGCGGTCGTGGCGACCGAGGGGATCGACGCGGACGCGGTCAAGGGCGGCACCGTGTCGGTCGCGCGGACCCCGGCCCAGCTGCAGCGGGCCAGGGAGGAGCTGGAGCACGCGCGGTCGTGGGGCCGCGGCGAGGACGAGCTCCGGCTCCTCGACCCCGTCGAGACCGCCGAGGTGGTCCGGCTCTCCGACGCCCTCGGCTCGCTCTACACCCCCGACTGCGCGACGATCCACCCCGCCAAGCTGGTCCGGGGGCTCGCCCGCACCGTCGAGCGGCTCGGCGCCCGGATCCACGAGCGCACCCGCGCCCTCCGGCTGGACCCCGGCGCGGTCGTCACCGACCACGGCACCGTGCGGGCCGACGTCGTCGTACGGGCCACCGAGGGGTACACCCCGCTGCTCGCCGGCCACCACCGCGCCCTCGTCCCGGTGCACTCCCTGGTCGTCGCCACCGAGCCCCTGACCGACGAGCAGTGGGACCGCGTCGGGCTGCACGGCCGGCCCACCTTCACCGAGCAGCGGCACCTGGTCGTCTACGGCCAGCGGACCCGCGACGGGCGGCTGGTGTTCGGCGGTCGTGGGGCGCCGTACCACTTCGGCTCGCGGGTCGGCGAGGGCCACGACGAGAAGGTCTGGACCGCGCTGCGCGCGACGCTGCGGGAGTACTTCCCGGTCCTCGAGGACGTCGCCTTCACCCATGCCTGGGGCGGCGCGCTCGGCGTGCCGCGCGACTGGTGCGCCTCGGTGGGGCTCGACCGGCGGACCGGGTTCGCCTGGGCCGGCGGCTACGTCGGCGACGGGGTCAGCACCACCAACCTCGCCGGCCGCACCCTCCGCGACCTCGTGCTCGGACGGGACACCGAGCTCACCCGGCTGCCCTGGGTGGACCACCGCTCCCCCACCTGGGAGCCCGAGCCGCTGCGGTGGCTCGGCATCAACGCGGGGCTCCGCGCCGCCACCGTCGCGGACCGCGAGGAGGCACTCACCCGGCGGCCGAGCAAGGTGGCCGCCCTGCTGGCACCGCTCACCGGCCACTGACGGGCGCGGCGCTCACTCCCGCCGGAGCACCGGGCGCAGCGTGTCGAGCACCGCCGGGTCCTCGATGGTCGAGGGCGGTGTGGGCTCGTGGCCGTCGGCGATCTCGCGCATCGTCTTGCGGAGGATCTTCCCCGACCTGGTCTTCGGGAGCCCGCCCACCACGGTGACGTCCTTGAACGCCGCCACCGGGCCGACCTCGTCGCGGACCCGGGCCACCAGCTCGCGCGCGACGTCGTCGGGGTCGGTCGTCACACCGGACTTCAGCACGACGAACCCTCGGGGCACCTGGCCCTTCATCGGGTCGGCGACCCCGATCACCGCGCACTCCGCGACCGCCGGGTGCCCGGCCAGCGCCGCCTCGATCGCGCCGGTCGACAGCCGGTGGCCGGCGACGTTGATGACGTCGTCGGTGCGGCCCATCACGAAGACGTAACCGTCCTCGTCGACGTAGCCGCCGTCGCCCGAGACGTAGTGCCCCTCGAAGGTCGAGAGGTACGACGAGACGTAGCGCTCGTCGTCGCCCCAGAGCGTCGGCAGGGTCCCCGGCGGCATCGGCAGCCGCAGGCAGATCGCACCCTCGGTGCCCGGCGGCACCTCGCGGCCCTCGGTGTCGAGCACCCGCACGTCGTACCCCGGGACCGGGACGGACGGGGAGCCCGGCTTCAGCGGCATCGGCTCGAGGCCGCGGAGGTTCGCGGCGATCGGCCACCCGGTCTCGGTCTGCCACCAGTTGTCGACCACCGGGATCCCTAGCCGGTCGGTCGCCCACTGGTAGGTCTCGGGGTCGAGCCGCTCGCCGGCGAGGAACAGGATCTTCAGCGAGGACAGGTCGTGGTCGCGGATCAGCGTGCCGTCGGGGTCCTCCTTCTTGATCGCCCGGATCGCGGTCGGCGCGGTGAACAGCGCGCGAACCCCGTGCTCGGCGACCACCCGCCAGAACGCGCCGGCGTCGGGGGTGCCGACGGGCTTGCCCTCGTAGACGATCGTGGTCGCCCCGGCGATCAGCGGCGCGTAGACGATGTAGGAGTGGCCGACGACCCAGCCGACGTCGGACGCGGCCCAGAAGACGTCGCCGGCGCGGGTGTCGTAGACGTTCGGCAGCGACCAGGCCATCGCGACCGCGTGGCCGCCGTTGTCGCGGACGATCCCCTTCGGCTTGCCGGTGGTGCCCGAGGTGTAGAGCACGTAGAGCGGGTCGGTCGCCGCCACCTCGACGCACTCGGCGGGGTCCTCGGCGCCGGCGCGCATGACGACGTCCCAGTCGAGGTCGCGCCCCTCGACCATCGACGCCTCGGCCTGCGGCCGCTGCTTGACCACGACCGCGACCGGCTCGTGCTCGGCCATGTCGAGGGCACGGTCGAGGAGCGGCTTGTACTCCACCACCCGGCTTGGCTCGATCCCGCACGACGCCGCGACGACCACGGTGGGGCGGGCGTCGTCGATGCGGACCGCGAGCTCGTGGGCGGCGAAGCCGCCGAAGACGACCGAGTGGACGGCGCCGAGCCGGGCGCAGGCCAGCATCGCGACGACGGCCTCCGGGATCATCGGCATGTAGACGACGACCCGGTCACCCTTCGCCACCCCCAGACCGCGCAGGGCCCCGGCGAACGCCGCGACCTGCTCCAGCAGCTCCGCGTAGGTGAGGGTCCGCTTCGACCCGGTGACCGGGCTGTCGTGGATGATCGCCGGCTGGTCGGCGCGCCCCTTCACGACGTGGCGGTCGAGCGCGTTGTAGCAGGTGTTCAGCGTCGCGTCGGGGAACCAGCGGTAGAACGGCGGCGCGGAGTCGTCGAGGACCTTCGACGGCTTCTTGATCCAGTCGACGAGGGCGGCCTGCTCGGCCCAGAACCCCTCGGGGTCGGCGATGCTGCGGTCGAAGACGTCGCGGTAGCTCGTCATGGGCTCCATCCTCTCCTCACCCGGGCGGGTCGGCCCAGCCCGTCAGCACAGCCCGTCAGCCGAGCCCGTTCGCCGCGGTGTTCGCGGGCTTGTCGCGGTCGTCGAGCCACTCCTCGAAGAACCCGTCGAGCTCCTCGCCGGAGATCTCCTCGGCCAGCTGCCGGAACTGCCGGCCGGTGACGTTGCCGTGGGCGTTGTCCTGGGCCCAGCGGCGGAGCAGCGTCGAGAGGTCGGCGTCGCCGATGACGTTGCGGAGCGCCGCGAGGGTCATCGCGCCGCGCTCGTAGACCGCCCAGGCGAAGATGTGCCGAGCGCCGGGGGCGCCGATCCTGGTCCGCCAGTACTTCGCGCGGGCCGGGTAGGCGCCGTACGTCGCCCGCAGCCACCGGTCCGTCGAGGGCCCGCCGTGGGTCTCGGACCACCGCCACTCGGCGTAGGTGGCGAACCCCTCGTTGAGCCAGATGTCGCGCCACCGCCGCAGCGCCACCGAGTCCCCGAACCACTGGTGGGCCATCTCGTGCACGAGCAGCGAGATGTCGGCGACGCCCCAGCCGACCGGGTAGACGGGTCGGCTCTGCGTCTCGAGCGCGAAGTCGGCGTCGACGCCCGGAGCGACGCCGCCGATCGAGGTGAACGGGTAGTCGCCGAACTCCGACTCGAGCCAGCGGGTCACCTCACCGGTGCGCTTCAGCTGCTTGAACCAGCGCTGGCGTGCCTTGGGGCGCAGCTGCTTGGTGACCGCGTAGACGTAGGGCCGCCCCCGGTCCTTGCCGCTGCGGAGCGCCAGCTCACCGGCGGAGAAGAACGCGGCGTAGGTCGTCATCGGGTCCTTCATCCGCCACCGCCACGTGGTCCACGCCTTGGTGGTGCGACGGCCGACCAGCTCGCCGTTGCTGATCGCCTCGCGGCCGCGCGGGACCCGGATCGCGATGCGGTAGGTCGCCTTGTCCGCGGGGGTCTCGTTGGCGGCGAACCACCACGGGCCGATCTGGGGCTCGCCCATCGCCAGCCCCTCGCCGCGCTCCTGGAAGAACGGGCTGCCGTAGCCCGGGACCCGGGTCTTCGACGGGTTGCCGTGGTAGCGGACCTCGACCTGGAACCGCTGACCGGCGTCGAGCGGGCGGAGCGGGCGGACCCGCAGCGTGTGCTGGTCGGGCTTGCGGAACTTCGCCTTGCGGCCGTCGACGAGGACGGCGTCGGCGTCGAGCGCGAGGTCGAGGTGGAACGCTCGCAGGTCGCGCGAGGCGACCGCGTGCACGACGGTCCGGCCGGAGAGGTTGCCGTTGCCCGGGCGGTAGGTGTTCTTGATGGCGTAGTGGCGGACGTCGTAGCCGCCGTTGCCGTCCTTGGGGAAGTAGGGATCCCCGCCGGACGGGCTGCCCACCCCGGGCGCCGCTGAGTCCCTGACGGCCGCGGCCGACGGCACGACGGCCGGGGCGGCGAGGAGGGCGGCGGTCACCGCCCCGACGAGGGAGCGGCGGAGCAAGGAGCGGGTCATCGGAGTCCTCGGTGCGAAAAGGAGTTGCGGGCGCGACGGTCGACCGCGACGCTACACGTCGTCGCGTTCGGAAGGGACCCACCGCGGTCCCCTGTGGAGAGGAGGAGCCCATGGCTGTCCGGCACTGCTGCCTGCCCTCGTCCCTCCCTCTCCCGACCGGAGCCCTCCGTTGTCCGAAGCACCTGCACGACCCTTCGAGCTGACCTTCTCCTTCACCGCCACCGACGACCTCGACGAGGGGCAGCGGTGGAGCACCTACTGGGACGTCGAACGTTCCTGCCGCGGCCCCGAGCCGCTCCCTGCCTGGGTGGTCACCGACCGCGCCGCGGTCGACACCGAGCTCGGCGTCCTCAAGACCGGCAAGGAAGCCGACGTGCACCTCCTCCGCCGGGCGGTCCCCGGCACCGACGGCGTCCTGCTCGCCGCCAAGCGGTACCGCTCCGAGGAGCACCGCACCTTCCACCGCAGCACCGCCTACACCGAGGGGCGCCGGATGCGGAACACCCGCGACACCAGGGCGCTGGCCAAGGGCACCCGGCACGGCCGGGCCGTCGCCTCCGGCCAGTGGGCGGCCGCCGAGTGGGACGCGCTCGTGCGGTTCTGGGCCGCCGGCGTGCCGGTCCCCTACCCGGTCCAGGTCGACGGCACCGAGCTGCTCATGGAGCTGGTGACGCACGACGGCGCCCCGGCACCCCGGCTGGCGGCCACCCGGCCCGACCGAGCGCTGCTCGCGTCGTACTTCGAACAGCTCCGGGAGGTCCTCGGGGCGCTCGCCCGGGCCGGGCTCGCGCACGGCGACCTGTCGCCGTACAACGTGCTGGCCGCCGGGGAGCGGCTGGTGGTCATCGACCTGCCGCAGGTGGTCGACATCGTCGCGAACCCGTCGGGGCCGGAGTTCCTGCTCCGCGACTGCCGGAACCTGTGCACGTGGTTCCGCCGTCGTGGGCTGGACGTCGACGAGGACGCGCTCTTCGGCGAGACGATCGCCCAGGCCTGGTGAGCCCTACTGGGCCGCCAGCTGCCCGCAGGCGCCGTCGATCTCCCGACCCCGGGTGTCCCGCACGGTCGTCGGGACGCCCTTGGCCTGGAGGCGGCGGACGACCTCGCGCTCGTCCTCGCGGCGGCTCGCGGTCCACTTCGAGCCGGGGGTCGGGTTGAGCGGGATGAGGTTCACGTGCACCCACCCCCAGTCGCCGTACGACGTGAGCACGTCGGCGAGCAGGTCGGCCCGCCAGGCCTGGTCGTTGACGTCCTTGATCAGGGCGTACTCGATCGAGACGCGTCGCTTGGTCCGCTCCGCGTAGCGCCACGCGGCGCCGACGGCCTCGTGGACCTTCCACCGGTTGTTGATCGGCACCAGCTCGTCGCGGAGCTCGTCGTCGGGGGCGTGCAGCGACAGCGCGAGCGTCACCGGGATCCCCTCGTCGGCGAGCTGCTCGATGCGCGGGACGAGGCCGACCGTGGAGACGGTGATCCCGCGTGCCGACATGCCGAGGCCGTCGGGGGTCTTGTCGGTGAGCCGCCGGACCGCGCCGATGACCGCCTTGTAATTGGCCATCGGCTCGCCCATGCCCATGAACACCACGTTGGAGACCCGGCCCGGGCCGCCGGCGACCTCGCCGCGCGCCAGGGAGCGGGCGCCGGCGACGACCTGCTCGACGATCTCGGCGGTGGACATGTTGCGCTGCAGCCCGCCCTGGCCGGTCGCGCAGAACGGGCACGCCATCCCGCAGCCGGCCTGCGAGGAGACGCACATCGTGGCTCGGTCGGGGTAACGCATGAGGACGGACTCGACGAGCGCGCCGTCGAACAGCTTCCAGAGCGTCTTGCGGGTGGCGCCCTTGTCGGTCTCGAGGGTGCGCAGCGGCTCCATCAGCGGGGGCAGCAGCCCGGCGACGAGCTGGTCGCGCTCCGCAGTCGGGAGGTCCGTCATCTCCGCCGGGTCCTCGACGAGGCGGCCGAAGTAGTGCGTGGAGAGCTGCTTGGCGCGGAACCCGGGGAGCCCGAGGCCGCTCACCAGCTCCTTGCGCTCGGCGGGGGTGAGGTCGGCGAGGTGGCGCGGCGGCTTGCGGCGGCCGCGCGGCTCGTCGAAGACGAGCGGCAGGGTCCGCGGCTGCTCGGGGGCGCTGGACGGGGCGGGGGCTTCAGGCATGACGCTCCATTCTCCCAGGTCGGGGAAGGGCACCGCCCCGCTCGAGAGGAGGGCGCTCCGCCGGCCTCAGAGCCCGGCCGTGGACGAGACGTCGACCAGGTAGTAGAGCACCAGCCACGTCGGGGCGACGGTGGCGAGCAGCGAGTCGAGCCGGTCCATCAGCCCGCCGTGGCCGGGGACGATCTGCGACATGTCCTTGATGCCGAGGTCGCGCTTGATGACCGACTCGAACAGGTCGCCCAGCGTCGCGGTCACCACCGCCAGGGCACCCAGCAGGACCCCGACCCACCAGTCGCCGTCGAGCAGGTAGGTCACGCAGAGCCAGCCGACGACCATGCAGGAGACCGCCGACCCGGCGAAACCCTCCCAGGACTTCTTCGGGGAGATGACCGGCGCCATCGGGTGCCGGCCGAGGAGCACGCCCGCGGCGTAGCCGCCGATGTCGGAGGCGATCGTCACCAGGATGAAGGTGAGGACCCGCCAGACGCCGTCGTCGGGGCGCAGCAGGAGCACCACGAAACCGGCGAGGAACGGCACGTAGACCGCGGTGAAGACCCCCGCCGTGGCGTCGCGGACGAAGCCGGCCACGCCCAGCCGGAGCCGCCACAGCATCACCGCGAGGGCGGTGACCGCCAGGGCGGTGGCCAGCGGCGGAGCACCTCCGAACCACGCCCCGAAGAGCATCGCGGCCGCTCCGGCGTACAGGGGCTCGACGGGGAGCCGCACCCCCGCGCTCGCGAGGCCTCGGCCGAGCTCCCAGATGCCGACGCAGATCGCCGCGCAGGCCAGGAAGACGAACGGGAAGCCGTCGAAGGTCGCGAGGCAGAGCGCGATGGCCGCGAGCAGCACCACCGCCGACCCGATCGCGGCGGGGAGGTTCCGCCCGGCACGACTCGTGGAGGACGCGGCCTTCGCCGCCCCCTCCGAGGGGGTCGTCATCGGGCCCCGCTCATACTTCGAGGAGCTCGGCTTCCTTGTGCTTGAGCATGTCGTCGATCGCGTCGACGTGCTTCTTGGTGAGCGCGTCGAGCCGCTTCTCCGCACCGGTGACGTCGTCCTTGCCGACCTCGCCGTCCTTCTCGAGCTTGTCGAGGGTCTGCTTGGCGTGGCGGCGGATGTTGCGGACCGAGACCCGCCCCTCCTCGGCCTTGGAGCGCGCGACCTTGATGTAGTCCTTGCGCCGCTCCTCGGTGAGCTCGGGGAGCACGACGCGGATGTTGCGGCCGTCGTCGGTCGGGTTGACGCCGAGGTCGGAGTCGCGGATCGCCTTCTCGATCGAGCCCATCGCACCCTGGTCGAACGGGCTGATGATGATCACGCGGGCCTCGGGCACCGTGAACGACGCCAGCTGCTGCAGCGGCGTCGGGTTGCCGTAGTAGTCCGCGAGGATCTTGTGGAACATCGACGGGTGGGCGCGGCCGGTGCGGATGGCGGCGAAGTCCTCCCGGGTCACCGAGACCGCCTTGTCCATCTTCTGCTCGGCTTCCTTGAGCGTCTCGTTGATCACCGTGCGTTGCTCCCTTGCCTCGTCGTCCGTGCGTGGTGCGTCTGGTCCGGTCGTGGTGGTGCTGCGGGGCGGCGCGCCGTCCTGGCCGACACCGGGCAGGCACAGGGCCGGCCCGCCGGGCTCACACGTCGCGCGTGATCGTCGTCCCGATCTTCTCACCCTGCACGACGCGGGCGATGTTCCCGTGCTCGGAGAGGTTGAAGACCACCATGTCGATGTCGTTGTCGCGGCAGAGGCTGATCGAGGTCGCGTCGGCGACCTTCAGCCCCCGGGTGAGGAACTCGTCGTAGGTCAGCTGGTCGAACTTCACCGCGCTGCGGTCCTCGTTGGGGTCGGCGTCGTAGACGCCGTCGACCCCCTGCTTGCCCATGAGGATCACCTGGCAGCCGGTCTCGAGCGCGCGCTGGGCGGCGACGGTGTCGGTGGAGAAGTAGGGCATCCCTGCACCGGCGCCGAAGATGACGACCCGCCCCTTCTCGAGGTGCCGGATTGCGCGCCGCGGGATGTAGGGCTCGGCGACCTGGCCCATCGTGATCGCGGTCTGGACACGCGTCTGGACCCCCTGCTTCTCCAGGAAGTCCTGGAGCGCGAGG
Organism: Nocardioides caldifontis; assembly: GCF_008087345.1. GTDB lineage: Bacteria > Actinomycetota > Actinomycetes > Propionibacteriales > Nocardioidaceae > Marmoricola_A > Marmoricola_A caldifontis. The sequence continues at coordinate 362,610 of NZ_VHIB01000008.1, forward strand.
CAGTTCATCACCGTGCCGAGCATCCCCATGTAGTCGGCACGCGCCCGCTCCATCCCCCGTTGCTGCAGCTCGGCGCCGCGGAAGAAGTTGCCGCCACCGGTGACGATGGCCACCTGGACGCCGGAGCGGACCACCTCCGCGATCTCGGCGGCGATGCCGCTGACCACGTCGGGGTCGACGCCGACCTTGCCGCCCCCGAAGACCTCGCCGGACAGCTTCAGCAGGACCCGCTTGTAACCCGTCACCGTGACTCCTCCACCGGACGCGAGAAGGCCGGTCGGCGGGGCGTCGTCCTGACACCCTCCACCAACCGGCCTCCTCGTCGTCTCACACGTCTGGCGTGAACCCTAGTGGACTCAGGCGCCGACCTCGAAACGGGCGAAGCGCGTGACCGCGACCCCCGCTGCGTCGAGGACCGCCCCGACGGACTTCTTGTTCTCGGTCACCGAGGGCTGGTCGAGCAGCGCGACCTCCTTGTAGAAGCCGTTGAGCCGCCCCTCGACGATCTTCGGCAGCGCCTGCTCCGGCTTGCCCTCCTCGCGGGCGGTCGCCTCGGCGATCTCGCGCTCCTTGGCGACGACGTCCTCGGGGACCTCGTCACGGGAGACGTACGTCGGACGCATCGCCGCGACCTGCATGGCAGCGCCACGGGCGGCCTCGGCGTCGTCGCCGGTGTACTCCACGAGCACGCCGACGGCCGGCGGCAGGTCGGCCGCGCGACGGTGCAGGTAGACGACCGTCTGGCCGTCGAAGTAGGCGACCCGGCCGAGCTCGATCTTCTCGCCGATCTTGACGGCGAGCTCGGACACGGCCTCCCCGACGGTGCGGTCGCCGAGCGAGACGCCCGCGAGCGTCTCGGCGTCCGCCGCGCCGTTGGCGGCGGCCGCCTCGGCGATCTTCTGCGCGGTCTCGACGAACTCGGGGTTCTTGGCGACGAAGTCGGTCTCGCTGCGGAGCTCGACCAGGGCGCCGCCCGAGCTCGCGACGAGCCCGGCGGTGGCCTCGCGCTCGGCGCCGCGGGCCTTGGCCTTCGCCTGACCCTTGACGCGCAGCAGCTCGATGGCCTTGTCGAAGTCGCCGTCGGTCTCGCTGAGCGCCTTCTTGGCGTCCATCATCCCGGCGCCCGTGAGGTCACGGAGCTTCTTGACGTCGGCAGCAGTGATGGGCATGAGTGCGTGTTGCTCCTCTGGCTGGTGTGAGGTGAGGGGTCCTGTGGACCCGCTCAGCCCTGCTCGGACGGGGCGGCCGACTCGGCGGCGGGCTGGGCCGCCTCCGGCTCGGAGGTGCCCTCCGAGCTCGCACCGGTCGCCTCCGAGGCGGGGGTGGACTCGGTGGCCGGGTCGCCACCGGTGGCGGCGACGGCGGCACCCTCGGCCTCGCCGGCGAGGAGCTCCCGCTCCCACTCCGGCAGCGGCTCCTCGGCACCGAGCTCGGCGCCGGTCTCGGCCTCGCCCGAGCGGACGCCCGCACGTGCCATGAGCCCGTCGGCCACCGCGTCGGCGACGACGCGGGTCAGCAGGGTGACGGCGCGGATCGCGTCGTCGTTGCCCGGGATCGGGAAGTCGACCTCGTCGGGGTCGCAGTTGGTGTCGAGGATGCCGATGATCGGGATGCGCAGCTTGCGCGCCTCCTCCACCGCCAGGTGCTCCTTCTTGGTGTCGACGATCCAGACCGCCGAGGGAGTCCGGGTCATCTCCCGGATGCCGCCGAGGGTCTTGTCGAGCTTGTCGCGCTCCCGCTTCATCTGCAGGAGCTCCTTCTTCGTGCGCCCGGAGCCGGCGACGTTGTCGAAGTCGACCTCGTCGAGCTCCTTGAGCCGGTTGATCCGCTGGTGCACGGTCTGGAAGTTGGTGAGCATGCCGCCCAGCCAGCGCTGGCTGACGTAAGGCATGCCGACGCGGGTCGCCTGCTCGGCGATCGCCTCCTGGGCCTGCTTCTTCGTGCCCACGAACATCACGGTGCCGCCCTTGCTGACGGTGTCCTTGATGAACGCGTAGGCGCGGTCGATGTAGGCCAGCGACTGCTGGAGGTCGATGATGTAGATCCCGTTGCGCTCCGTCATGATGAAGCGCTTCATCTTCGGGTTCCACCGACGGGTCTGGTGCCCGAAGTGGACGCCGCTCTCGAGGAGCTGGCGCATGGTGACGACGGCCATGGCCTTCGACTCTCTTTCTCGTGACACCGGGCGCGCCTCCGTGCCGGCTGCCCGCGCCACCGCAGGGCGGTGACCGGCGTCCGGCCGCGGCTCGCGCGGACGGTGTCTGTTCTCGGTTGTCGCGGGCCGCGGTCGCGGCCCGCCCTGACACCCGGCAGGAGCGCCACCTGGTCGACTCCGGGGAACCGACCGGACCGAGGCGCTCCGCCCGCGGGCCCGGGGCGGTGAGGCTCCGGACGCTGTGCGGTTGGACGGGCGTGCGATAGTCGACCCGCTCACGCGAGTCGCCACCGGCCAGTCTAGCCGACGCCCGGAGCCCTCGCGAACCGGCAGCAGCACCGGCCGACGTGCTTCCACAGCCCGCTGACGCCAGGCCCCGTCCACGGCCTCACGCGGCCACCTGGTCCGCCCGCGCCGGGCGGCGGACGCTGCCCCGATGGAGCCCATCTCGCGCCGCGCCCGTCTCGCCCTGCCGGCCTCCCTGGCCGCCTCCGTCGCCACCCTGGCCTGCCTCTGCGCCGCCGCCCCTGGTGCCGTCGCGATGCCGGCGCCCGAGCCCGACGTCGGGCCGCCCGGGCAGCTCGTCCACCCCTCGCCCCGCCCCCTCGCGGCGGCTCCCTCGGAGCAGCCCCGGGGCGAGTGGCCGCTGCAGCCCCGTCCCGAGGTCGCGGAGCACTTCGATCCACCGGAGGTGCGCTGGGGCTCGGGACACCGCGGCGCGGACCTCCGGGGACGGGTCGGCCAGCAGGTCCACGCGGCGCTCGCCGGGACGGTCTCGTTCGCGGGACGGGTCGCCGGGACGCCGGTGGTGGTCGTGGACCACGGCGGCACCCGGACGACGTACCAACCGGTGCTGGCGACCGTCAGCCGCGGCGACGAGGTCGTGGCGGGCCAGGTCGTGGGCCGGCTCGGCTGGGCCGGCACCCACTGCTCCCCTGCGGCCTGCCTGCACTGGGGCTGGGTCCGCGGGGAGACCTACCTCGACCCGCTGCTGCTCGTCGGCGCCGCCCCGCGCCCGGTCCGCCTCCTCCCGCTCTGAACCGCCTCCGGCCGCTTCCGGCCGCTTCCTGGCGCGCGTCGTCCGCGTCGAGCCGCCCCTCGTGGCGCGTCGTCCGCGTCGAGCCGCCCGTTCTGGCGCGCTCAGGCGCGCGGGTGCGCCTGGTGGTACGCCGCCCGCAGCCGCTCGCTCGAGACGTGGGTGTAGATCTGCGTGGTCGCCAGAGAGGCATGCCCGAGCAGCTCCTGGACGCTCCGCAGGTCGGCGCCGCCCTCGAGGAGGTGCGTCGCGGCGGTGTGGCGCAACCCGTGGGGCCCGAGGGACGGCGCACCGGGCACCTCGTCGAGCCGCGCGTGCACCAGCGTCCGCACGGCCCGCTGGTCGATCCGGCCGCCCCGGCTCCCCAGGAAGAGTGCCGGCCCCGACCCTTCGCGCGCCAGCGCGGGGCGCCCGTCGGCCAGCCAGTGACGCAGGGCCCGCTCGGCGGGCAGACCGTAGGGGACGACCCGTTCCTTGCGTCCCTTGCCGAGCACCCGCACCACCCGGCGGCCGTCGTCGAGGTCGTCGACGTCGAGGCCGCACAGCTCGCCGACGCGGATCCCGGTCGCGTACAGCAGCTCGATGATCGCGAGGTCACGCAGCCCACGGGGGCCGTCGGTGGTCGCCCGCTCCGCGGCCGCGTCGAGCAGCAGTCGCACCTCGTCCTCGCGCAGGGCCGGCGGCAGCACCCGCCCGGCGCGCGGGGAGCCGAGCACCGAACCGGGGTCGTGCGGGAGGACGCCGGTGCGGGCCGCCCAGGCGGTGAACACCCGGACCGCGGTCGCGCGGCGCGCGATCGTGGTCCGGCTGCGCCCCCTCGTCTGCTGCGAGGCCAGCCAGCTCCGGAGCGTGCGGAGGTCGAGGGTGTCGAGCTCGGCGTGGCCGTAGGCGACGGCGTGGCGCATCATCGCCTCCACGTCGGCGACGTAGGCGCGCAGCGTGTGCGGGCTGACGTCGCGCTCGGAGCGGAGGTGGCGCTCGTAGTCGGCCAGGACGCGCGCGAACCCCTCCGGCAGGGGCGGTGTCTCCTCCGACGCGTCGCTGGCCACGGTCACACGGTAGGAGCCGACGGGCGGCCGCGACGCCTCCCCACGCCGCGGCCGCGCACGCCGGGGGCTCGCCCGGCCGGGGTCGGGTCAGTCCAGCCGTCGCCCGGAGCGCCGCCACCGTCCCTCGGCGCCGTCGACCCATCCGGCGGCCCGGAGCCGCTCCAGGGAGGCGGTCACGGTGCCGACCGACAGCCCGGCCGTGCGTGCCACGGCGGTGGTCGGTGCCGGGCGGACGAGGGGCACCGCGTCGAGCACCCGGAGCTCGTCGTGGGCCAGGAGGTCGCGGGGCCGCACCGGGGCGCGCTGCACCGGGAACAGCTGCTCCCCCACCGGCGCGACCAGCTCGAGGACGTGCTCCCCGCGGGTCACCAGCGACGCCGCCCCCGACCTCACGAGCTCGTGGACGCCCTCCGACGGCGCGCTCGTGGCCGGGCCCGGCACCCCCATCAGCAGCCGGTTGAGCCGGGTCGCCCAGGTGGCGGTGTTCAGCGCGCCGCTGCGCACCGCCGCCTCCACGACGACCGTGCCGGTGCTGAGCGCGGCGATCAGCCGGTTGCGGCCGAGGAACCGCACCCGGGTCGGCGAGCACCCCGGCGGCAGCTCGGAGACGACCAGGCCGACCTCCGCCAGATGGTCCAGCAGGGCGCGGTGCGCCGTCGGGTACGCGCGGTCGACGCCGCACGCGAGGACCGCCACCGTCGGACCCCCACCGCCGATCGCGCCACGGTGCGCCGCGTAGTCGATGCCGAACGCGGCGCCCGAGACGACCGTGACCCGGTGGCGGGCGAGCCGTGCGGACAGGTCGGCGGCGACGTCGGTGCCGTAGGTCGTGGCCGACCGTGACCCCACGACGGCGACAGCGGTCTCGCACGCGTCCCGCAGCCGCAGCGGGCCGCGCAGCCACAGCCCGAGCGGCGCCCCGGCCAGCCGGTTGAGCGGCTCGACCAGGTCGAGGTCCGCGAGCTGCTCGGGCCACTCGTCGTCGCCAGGGACGACGAACCGGATCCCCCGCCGGCGCGCGTCGTCGAGGACCCGACCGGGGGCGACGCCGGCGAGCCGCTCGGCGGCGTCGCTGCGCAGCCCCTCGAGGTCGGTGTCGGCGAGCAGCCGGTCGTGCACCTCGACGGCGCCGAGCGCGGCCACGAGGCGGGCGACCCGCGGGTCACCCGGCTCGCTGACCAGGTTCAGCGCCGCGCGGGCCAGGCGTTCCTCGTCGGTCGCGGCGGTCATCGGGCGTCCCCGCCGGTGCGCACCGACGGTGCGGCCGCCGTGGGAGTCGCGAGGGCGCTCACGGGCAGCGGCTCCCCGGCGCGGAGCCGGAGGGCGGTGTCCACCTCCGCGGTCCCGGGCTCGTCGAGCCCGCGCAGGTCGGCCACCGTCCACGCCAGCCGGTGCACACGAGCAGCGCCCCGGCGAGTCAGCCGCCCCTCGCCCAGGTGCTGGTCGACGAGCCCCTGCCCGGGCGCCGGCAGGGGCCACCGCACGGCGAGCTCCGAACCGGGCACGTCGCCGTTGACCCGCCACGGCGTGCCGGCGTACCGCACCGCTTGGCGCTCCCGTGCCACCTCCACCCGGGCCCGCACCTCGGCGGTGGACTCCGGACGGTGGAGCGGGTTCCGCAGCTCGTGGGGACGCACCGGCGACAGGTGGCGGACCACGTCGATGCGGTCGGTCACCGGGCCGCTGACCCGGTCGCGGTAGCTGCGCCGCCGGACCTCGCTGCACGTGCAGCGGCTCTCCCGCACGTCGGGGTGGTAGTCCCCGCAGGGACACGGGTTCGCCGCGAGCACGACCGTGGTCCGAGCAGGGAAGGTGGCGACCTCGTCGCCGCGGGCGATCGTCACCTCGCCGTTCTCGAGGGGCTGGCGCAGGGCGTCGATGAGGTCGACGCCGAAGAGCGGGAACTCGTCCAGGAAGAGCACCCCGTGCAGCGCCCGGCTGATCTCGCCCGGGTGGACGCGCCCGGTCCCGCCGCCGAGGACGCTGGCCTTCGACGCGGTGTGGTGCGGGGCGCGGAAGGGTGGCCGGGTCTGCACCGGCCCGTCGAGCTCGCCCGAGAGCGACCGCACCGCCGCGAGCTCGAGCGCCTCCTCGGCGGTGAGGTCCGGCAGCAGCCCGGGCAGCCGCTCGGCGAGCGTCGTCTTGCCGGCACCCTTGGGGCCGCTCAGCAGCAGGTGGTGGCCACCTGCGGCGGCGACCTCGAGCGCGAAGCGGGCGTCCGCCATCCCGTGCACGTCGCGCAGGTCGAGCTCCTCCGCTCGCCGCTCGCCGCGCCAGGTCAGCAGCGAGCCGCCGGACGGCGGGGCGACCGGCGGCTCGTCGGGAGGCTCGTGGCCGCGCAGTGTCGCGATCGCCTGGCGCAGCGAGCGGACGCCGACCACGGTCATCCCCGGCACCATCGCCGCTTCCTCCACGTGGAGGTCGGGCAGCATCACCGTCGAGAACCCGGAGGCACGCGCGGCGAGCACCATCGGCAGGACCCCGGGCACCGCGCGCAGCCGCCCGTCGAGGGTGAGCTCGCCCAGCATCACGATGCCGTCGACGGAGCCCTTGGGCACCGCCTCGTCCGCGGCGAGCACCGCGACCGCGATCGCGAGGTCGAAGTGCGAGCCCCGCTTCGGCAGGTCGGCCGGCGACAGCAGGACCGTCACCCGCCGGGTCGTCGGCCAGTCGAAGCCGCTGTTCACCATCGCCGTGCGGCACCGGTCGCGGGCCTCGTTCACCGAGGCGTCCGGACGGCCGACGAGCGTGGTGGTGATCAGCCCCTGGGCGACGTCGGCCTGCACGTCGACGACGTGTCCCGAGACGCCCTCGAGCGTCACCGTGCGTGTCGTGGCCCACCCCATCAGCCGACGCCCCGCACGTGCTGGACGCCCTTGTCGCCACCCCGGTCGAGCTGGACGCCGACGACGTCGAGCCGGACCTCGGGCGGTCGCACGTCGTGGTCGGCGAGCCAACGCGCCGCCAACCTGCGCAGCCGCGCGAGCTTCGCCGGCGTCACCGCCTCGAGCGGGCCGCCGAAGGCAGCCGACGCCCTCGTCTTCACCTCGCAGAAGACCAGCACGCGCCCGTCGCGGAGCACCAGGTCGAGCTCCCCCAGGTCGCACCGCCAGTTGCGGTCGAGCACCACCATGCCGAGCCCGGACAGGTACTTCGCCGCGCGCTCCTCACCGTAACCGCCGGTCGCCATCCGTTGCTGTGCCGTCACCATTCGCACACCTCCTGCCCGAACGGTGGCGTGCGGCGGCGACCGGCCGCGGCGGGGCGCAGGTCGCTGTGGAGGCGGTGCCGGGTCGTGCGGCTGGGGACGTCCTGCGGCCGGTGCCGCCAGGAACCGTCAGCTCTTCGGCAGCTCCAGGTCGGACTGCGCGAGCTCCTCGACGTTGACGTCCTTGAAGGTCAGCACCTTGACGTTCTTGGCGAAGCGGGCCGGGCGGTACATGTCCCAGACCCAGGCGTCGGTCATCGTGACCTCGAAGAACACCTCGCCGGCCTCGGTGCGGGCCTTCACGTCCACCTGGTTGCAGAGGTAGAAGCGCCGGTCGGTCTCCACGACGTACTTGAAGATGCCGACGACGTCGCGGTACTCCCGGTAGAGCTGCAGCTCCATCTCGGCTTCGTACCGCTCCAGGTCCTCGGCACTCATCGGGCCTCCTCCAGCTCGCGCTCCGCGACGTCCGTCGACGCCTGCGGCCCTCCGGTGTCGTCCCCAGTCTGACGTGGCACGTCGTCGCGCAGGACGGCGACACCCTCCTGGTTCTCCACCCGCCGGACGTTGACGAACCGGCGGCGGTGGATCGGGCAGGGTCCGAGCCGTTCGAGCGCCTCGGTGTGGCTCGCGGTGATGTACCCCTTGTGGGTCTCGAAGTCGTACTCCGGGTAGCGCTGGTGCCACTCCCGCATCAGCCGGTCCCGCGTCACCTTCGCGAGCACGGACGCCGCCGCGATGCACGCGGCGACCCGGTCGCCCTTCCAGACCGCCAACCCGGGGACGTCGAGCCCGTCGACCGGGAACCCGTCCGTCAGGACGTACGCCGGCCTCGTGTCCAGCCTGGCCAGGGCCCGTCTCAACGCCTCGACGTTCGCGACGTGCATCCCGAGCCGGTCGCACTCGTCGTGGGGCACCACGACGACCGACCAGGCGACCGCCCGCCGTACGACCTGCTTGTAGCACCGCTCGCGGGCCTGCTCCGTGAGCAGCTTGGAGTCGGCCAGCCCGGGCACGACCCCACGGTCGCCCGGAGGCAGGATCGCGGCGGCGGCCACCAGGGGCCCGGCGCAGGCGCCGCGGCCGGCCTCGTCGACGCCGGCCACCGGGTCGAGCCCGTGCCGCCGGAGGGCCCGTTCGTAGCCGTAGAGCCCGGCGTCCCGGCGGATCGTCAGCCCGCGGGGCAGCTCGCTCACGGTGCCTCCACGGCCTCGAAGGTCTCGGGGCGGTTGAGCATCTTCGCGTGGCCGAGGGGCCAGACGACGGAGAAGACCTTGCCGACGACGTTCTCCTCGGGCACGAAGCCGCCGCCGGGGTCGCCGAGGTGGAACCGGCTGTCGGCGGACTGGGAGCGGTTGTCGCCCATCACCCAGAGGTACCCCTCGGGCACCTCCTGCTCGAAGGTCCGCTCGGAGGGGCGCTCGCCGGCGGCGAGGTAGCCGCGCTCGTCGAGCGGCGTGCCGTTGACGGTGACCCGGCCCCGGCGGTCGCAGCAGGCGACGGTGTCGCCGCCGACGCCGATCACCCGCTTGACCAGGTGACCGCCGCTCGGGAAGAGCCCGAACACCTCGAGCGTCTTGCTCACGACGTTGTCGGGGCTCGGAGCGTCGGAGTCGTCGAGCCACCCGCCCGGGTCGGCGAACACCACGATGTCGCCGCGCTCGGGCCCGGCACTCCCCCAGTAGGAGACCTTCTGGACGAGGATGCGGTCGTTGAAGACCAGCGTGTCGTTCATCGAGCCCGACGGGATGTAGAACGCCTGGAGGAACAGGGCCTTGATGCCGACGGCGAGGACCAGCGCGACACCGAGCAGCAGCGCGAGCTCCTGCCAGAACGACAGGTGGCGCTTCTTCGACTGCTCGGGCTCCTGCCACGGCCGCAGAGGCCGCTCGCCACCGGGATCTTCGCCCCCGAGCGGCTCCTCACGGTCGTCCGGCTGGCTCACGCGGCGACCCTACCTGGCACGTGACGGGCTCCGGTCTCCGGAGGCACGCGTCCGGCTGGGTCAGCTGGAGGCCTCGCGCTTCTCCTTGATCTTGGCGGCCTTGCCGCGGAGGTTGCGCAGGTAGTAGAGCTTCGCGCGGCGCACGTCTCCGCGGGTCACGACCTCGATGTGGTCGATGATCGGGGTGTGCAGCGGGAAGGTCCGCTCGACGCCGACGCCGAACGAGACCTTGCGGACGGTGAAGGTGCGACCCACACCGGAGCCCTGGACGCGGATGCACACGCCCTGGAAGACCTGGACGCGCGAGCGGTTGCCCTCGACGACCTTGACGTGCACCTTCAGGGTGTCGCCGGCGCGGAACGCGGGGATGTCGTCGCGCTTCGAGGCGGCTGCGATCGTGTCGATGACGTTGGTCATGGGGGTCTCCTCGTCGGCGCCACAGGTCGCCCACGGACGTGGGTCGATGCTTGCTGGTGTCCGTCCTCGCCTCGCGCGGCTCGCCCCCTGTGGCAGGTGCGCCGCCGACCGTCGCTCGACGCGATCCCGTCGGGAGGCCACGGACCAAGGGTCGATTCTGCCACACCGGTGGCAGCGGCCGGAAATCGAGCGCTCAGCCCCGGGGCCGGCGCCGCCTGGTCAACGTCGCCACCCGCGTCCCGGTGGCCCCGACCGTCTCCTCGCCCCGGACCGAGTAGCCGGCCCGCCGGTAGAGCCGGAGGTTGCCGGCGGCCGCCGCATCGGTGCGCAGCCGGAACGTCGCCACCCCGTCGGGTGCCAGCGCCTCACCCTCGGAGAGCAGGAACGTGCCGATCCCCCGGCCGCGCAGGTCGGGCGCGACCATGAGCAGCGAGAGCTGCCAGACCGTGCCGTCGTCCGCGGGCCGTCCGCTGACCGCGCCGACCAGCCGACCACCCACGCGCAGCACGAGCGTGGTCCCCCCGAGGACCTCCTCGGCCAGCGCGTCGAGCGGCTCGCGCAGCGGGGGGTCGAAGCAGGCCCACTGCAGGGTCATGAGCTCCCCGAGGTCCGCCCGTCGGGCGGGCCGCAGCTCGACGGCGCCGGCCGCCAGCCGGTCGGTTAGCTCCGTAGCCACGACCACCCCGGAGGCGTGCAGCAGGTCGGGCCGACGCTCCGCGGTGCGCCGCTCGGCCTGCCGGCGGCGCCAGGCCGCGATGCGCGCGTGGTCGCCGGAGAGCAGCACGTCGGGGACCTCGAGTCCCCGCCAGGTCGCGGGCTTGGTGTAGACGGGGTACTCCAGCAGCCCCTCGGCGCCGTGCGACTCCTCCGCGAGCGATTCCTGGTTGCCCATGAAGCCCGGGAGCAGCCGCACGACCGCCTCGAGCACCACCAGCGCGGCGGCCTCGCCGCCGTTGAGCACGTAGTCGCCGACCGACACCTCGAGGACCCGCATCCGCGTCCGGGCGTGGTCGACCACCCGCTGGTCGATCCCCTCGTATCGGCCGCAGGCGACCACCAGGTGCGGCTCTCGGGCCAGCTCGGCGGCGAGCCGCTGCGTGAAGGGCACGCCGGAGGGGGTCGGGACGACGAGGACCGCGTCGTCGCCGGGGACCAGGGCGTCGAGCGCCTCGCCCCAGGGCTCGGGCTTCATCACCATCCCGGCGCCGCCGCCGTAGGGGGTGTCGTCGACCGTCCGGTGGCGGTCGTGGGTCCACTGCCGCAGGTCGTGCACGTGAAGGTCGAGGAGCCCCTTGGCCCGCGCCTTTCCCGGCAGCGAGAGGTCGAGCGCGTCGAGGTAGGCCGGGAAGATCGACACGACGTCGACCCGCACGCTCAGCGCTCTCCCTCGTCGTCCTCGAGCGGCTCGAGGAGCCCCGGCCGGTCGGCCACGACGACGCGCCCGCCGTCGAGGTCCACCTGGGGCACCAGCGCCGTCACGAACGGCACGAGTGCGTCCTCGTGCCCGGAGCGACGTACGACGAGGAGGTCCTGGGCGCCGTGGTGGAGCACCTCGGCGAGCGTGCCGACGGCGCGGCCGTCGGTCGTCACCACGTCGAGCCCGACCAGCTGGTGGTCGTAGAACTCCTCGGGGTCATCGGGCCGCTCCTCCGCGCTGACCGTGGCGAGCAGCAGACAGCCCCGCAGCGCCTCGGCGGCGGGGCGGTCGGGCAGCTCCTCGAAGGTGACGAGGAGCCGGTCCTGGTGCGTGCGCGTCGAGCGCACCGTCAGGTGGGAGTACGCCGGAGCGGCCCCCTGTCGCGGGGGGCGGAGCGCCAGTCGGGCGCCGTCGGCGAACCGGCGGTCCGGCTCGTCGGTCCGGGGCTCGACGGAGACCTCCCCCCGGACGCCGTGCGGCCGCCCGACGCGGCCGACCACGACCTCGCCGGGCCCGGCGCCGCCCTCGACCGGAGTGGTCAGCGCCGCCGGTCCACGTCGACGAAGTCGATCCGCGCGCCGTTGCGGCCGCCGAGCGCGTTGACGACCGTCCGGAGCGCGGTCGCGGTGCGCCCGTTGCGGCCGATCACCTTGCCGAGGTCGTCGGGGTGGACCCGGACCTCGAGCAGCGAGCCGCGGCGCAGCTGCTTGTCACGGACGACCACCTCGTCCGGGTGCTTCACGATGCCCCGGACGAGGTGCTCGAGTGCCTCGGAGAGCACGGGGCTCAGCCCTCGGTGCCCTGGGCCGGCGTCTCGGTGCCGGCGTCACCCTCAGGGACGGCGTCGGTCGCGGCGGCATCGGGAGCGGCGGCCGCGTCCTCGGCGCCCGACTCCGGAGCAGCAGCGGCCTTCTTCGCCGGCGCCTTCTTGGTGACGGCCTCGCCGCCGAGCTCGCCCTGGGACTCCTTGAGGATCTCGTTGAAGACGTCCTGCTTGGACTTCCGCTCGGGAGCGGTCTTCAGGGTCCCCTCGGTGCCCGCCTCGCCCTTGAACGCCTGCCAGTCGCCGGTCACCTTGAGGATGGCGGCGACGGCCTCGGTCGGCTGCGCGCCGACGCCCAGCCAGTACTGCGCCCGCTCGGACTTGACCTCGATCAGCGAGGGCTCCTCCTTGGGGTGGTACTTGCCGATCTCCTCGATGACGCGGCCGTCGCGCTTGGTGCGGGAGTCGGCGACGACGATGCGGTAGTACGGCGCGCGGATCTTGCCCATGCGCTTCAGGCGAATCTTGACGGCCACGAGTGTGGTGTCTCCTCAACGATTGTTTGACGGGTGGGCGTCCCGGGTCAGGTGGGGAACCGGCCGGTCGGCGCCGTGGGGCCTGCCCGACACCGGATGAGAGGGTCCGGTCGGGCGGGACTCAACGGGTCATTCTGCCAGACGAAGGGGCACCGACCGAAATCGGCGGCCGGCGACCGGTCCCGGCGGGCGGCTCAGCGGACGACCGAGCCGCGCAGCACCACCCGGCGCGGGTGCTTGAGGATCGCCAGGTCGTCGAGCGGGTCGGTGTCGTAGACCACGAAGTCCGCCTCGGCCCCCTCGTCGAGGGTGGCCGAGAGCCCCAGCCAGGCCCGGGCACGCCACGAGGCCGCGCCGAGCGCCTCCTCCGCGCTCATCCCGTAGCGGGCCAGCTCGATGACCTCCGCGGCGATCAGCCCGTGCGGCAGCACGCCACCGGCGTCGGTGCCCGCGTAGATCGGCACCCCCGCCTCGTGGGCGGCGCCGATGGTCTCCCGGCGCCGCTGCCAGAGGTCCAGCATGTGCGAGGAGTACGCCGGGAACTTGGCCGCACCGGCCGCGGCGTACTGGGGGAAGTTGTCGAGCTGCACGACCGTCGGGACGAGCGCGGTCCCCTGGCTGGCCATCAGGTCGATCATCGGCAGCGACAGCCCGGTGCCGTGCTCGATGCAGTCGATCCCGGCCTCGAGGAGGTCCACGAGGGCCTCCTCGCCGAAGACATGTGCAGTGACGCGGGCGCCGTGGGCGTGCGCGACTCCGATGGCCGCCTCGAGGGCCTCACGGGGCCAGAGCGGCTGCAGGTCGCCGGCGTCGCGGTCGATCCAGTCCCCCACGAGCTTGACCCAGCCGTCGCCGCCGCGGGCCTCCCGCGCGACGTAGTCCGGGAGCTGGTCGGGCTCGATCTCGTGGCCGTAGCCGCGCAGGTAGCGCTTGGGGCGCGCCAGGTGGCGGCCGGCGCGCACCAGTCGGGGCAGGTCGTCGCGCTCCTGGATCCAGCGGGTGTCTGCCGGGGAGCCGGCGTCGCGGAGCAGCAGCGCACCGGCGTCGCGGTCGGCGAGCGCCTGCCGCTCCTGCTCGTCGGTGTCGACGGCGCCGCCGGAGCCGAGGCCGACGTGGCAGTGGGCGTCGACGAGCCCCGGCACGATCCACCCCTCGGCCACCAGCTCGGCGTCCGGCTGGGGCTCGTAGGTCACGTGCCCGTCGACGACGTACAACCGGCGGTGCTCGCCCTCGGGGAGGACGGGGCCGCGGACCTCGAGCGCCTGCGTCACCTGCACCTCACTTGTCGAGGAACTTCGCGACCTCGGGCGGCAGGTTGAACTGCGAGGGGTCGAAGTCCGGCTGCTGGTCCCCGTCCTGGGGCAGGCCGAACGGGTTCGCCGGCGCGGCCGCGGCCTTCTCCGACGCGGCCTTCTGCTGCTCGGCCCGCTTGGCCGGGTTGCCGGAGCCGCGCTTGGCCTTGCCCTTCTTGGGCGCCTGCTTGCCCTTGCGCTTGCCGGGGCCCGGCATCCCCGGCATCCCGGGCATCCCGCCGCCCTTGGCCATGCTCATCATCATCTTGCGGGCCTCGAAGAACCGCTCGACGAGGAGGTTGACCTCCGAGACGTGGACACCGGAGCCCTTCGCGATGCGGGCCCGCCGCGACCCGTCGATGATCTTGGGGTTGGCCCGCTCCCCCGGGGTCATCGACCGGATGATCGCCTGGATCCGGTCGATCTCGCGCTCGTCGAAGTTCGCGAGCTGGTCACGGAACTGCCCCATCCCGGGCAGCATCCCCATGATCTTCGACAGCGAGCCCATCTTGCGGATGGCCTGCATCTGCTCGAGGAAGTCGTCGAGGGTGAACTCGCCGCCCTGGCCGGTGAGCTTGGCGGCGGCCTTCGCGGCCTGGTCGGCGTCGAACGCCTTCTCGGCCTGCTCGATCAGGGTGAGCACGTCACCCATGTCCAGGATGCGCGAGGCCATCCGGTCGGGGTGGAAGAGGTCGAAGTCGGTGAGCTTCTCGCCGGCGGAGGCGAACATGATCGGACGGCCGGTCACCGAGCGGATCGACAGCGCCGCACCACCGCGCGCGTCGCCGTCGAGCTTGGTGAGCACCACGCCGTCGAAGCCGACGCCGTCGAGGAACGCCTGGGCGGTGTTGACCGCGTCCTGGCCGATCATCGCGTCGACGACGAAGAGGATCTCGTCGGGGTCGACCGCGTCGCGGATGTCGGCGGCCTGCTGCATCATCTCGGCGTCGACACCGAGGCGACCCGCGGTGTCGACGATCACGACGTCGTGGAGGGTGCGGCGCGCCTCGGCGACACCCGCCCGCGCCACCGCGACCGGGTCACCCACGCCGTTGCCCGGCTCGGGGGCGAACACGGTGACGCCCGCGCGCTCGCCGTTGACCTGGAGCTGGTTGACCGCGTTGGGGCGCTGGAGGTCGGCGGCGACGAGCATCGGGCTGCTGCCCTGCCCCTTGAGCCAGAGCGCGAGCTTCGCGGCGAGCGTCGTCTTGCCGGCGCCCTGGAGGCCGGCGAGGAGGATCACGGTCGGCGGGTTCTTCGCGAACCGGATCCGACGGGTCTCGCCGCCGAGGATCTGGACGAGCTCCTCGTGGACGATCTTGACGACCTGCTGGGCCGGGTTGAGCGCCTGGCTGACCTCGGCGCCGCGGGCCCGCTCCTTGACCGAGGCGACGAACTGCTTCACGACCGGCAGCGCGACGTCGGCCTCGAGCAGCGCGATGCGGATCTCGCGCGCGGTGGCGTCGATGTCGGCGTCGGAGAGCCGTCCCTTGCCCCGGAGGTTCTTGAAGGTGTCCGCGAGGCGGTCGGAGAGGGTGGCGAACACTGCAGTCTGTCCTCAGGGTCGTCCGGCGGGTCACGCGCCGGACGTGCTGCGTCGGCAGCCGTCCCGGGCGCGGTCAGGCGTCCAGGGTACTGGCGCGCTCCAGCGCCTGGCGCACCGCGTGTGCCGCCGAGGCGGCCCGCTCGTCGGTCAGCCCCCCGGCTCCGGGCTCCTGCACGTAGAACACGTCCACCGCCTGCGGACCGATCGTCGTGACGTGCGCGGAGCGCACGCTGAGGTCCATCGCGGCCAGGGCCCGGCAGGCCAGGAACACGACGCCATGGGTGTCCTCCGTGCGCACCTCCAGGACCGTCGCGTCGTCGGACGCGCCGTGGCGCACGAGCACCGTCGGAGGCAGCCCCCCGCTGCCGACCCGCACCCGCCGGGCGGGGTCCGCGCTGCCGCGGACGACGGCCCCCAGCCGCTCGGCGACGACCGCCGGGTCGAGGTGGCCCCCGTCGGTCTCCCAGTCGGAGACCGCCACCCCGTCCACCGTCCACGCGCGGGCCGCACGGACGCCGGCACGCAGCAGCGCGAGGGTGCCCGCCACGTCGGCCATCAGCCCCACCCGGTCGGCGGCGGTGACGCGCACCCGGCAGCCGTCCTCGCGCGGCTCGGTCTCCACGCACGCGCCGTCGCCCTCCGGGAGCACCGCCGGCAGCGCCGGCTCCTGCTCGTGCCCCCGCTCCCCCGGGGCCGCGAGCAGCGCGGCCCGGGCTCGGGCGGCCAGCCGGCGGACCAGCGTCTCCCGCCAGCTCGTCCACGCCTGGGGCGACGTCGCCCGCGCGTCGGCCTCGGTCAGCACCTCCAGCAGGTCGAGGGTCTCCAGGTCCGGCACCAGGCGTACGACGGTCTCGACGGTGACCGGGTCGTCGAGGTCCCGGGTCGTGGCCGTCTCCGCGAGCAGCAGGTGGCGTCGCACCAGCCCGGCGACCGTGGCCACGTCGGCCGGCGCGAACCCCATCCGGGTCGCCACCGCCGCGGCGACCGGCTCGCCGGCGACGCTGTGGTCCTGCCGTCCGCCCTTGCCGACGTCGTGCAGCAGGGCCGCGACCAGCAGCAGGTCGGGGCGGGCCACGCGCCGGATCAGCCGCGACGCCTCGACGCAGCTCTCCACCACGTGCCGGTCGACGGTGAACCGGTGCACCGCGGAGGCGTGCGGCAGC
This sequence comes from Nocardioides caldifontis, assembly GCF_008087345.1. GTDB lineage: Bacteria > Actinomycetota > Actinomycetes > Propionibacteriales > Nocardioidaceae > Marmoricola_A > Marmoricola_A caldifontis. Next base: position 379,137 of record NZ_VHIB01000008.1, read on the forward strand.
AGGCGGATCCGCTGCCACTCCGGGAGCACCGCGTCCAGCGCCCCGGTCTCGTCGAGGGTCTCCCACACCGGCAGCAGCCCCCGCCCGGAGGCGAGGAGCCGCACCAGGAGGTCCCGGGCCTCGGCAGGCCACGGGTCGGGCAGCGGCGCGGACGAGCGGGCGAGCCGCGCCGCGGTCGGGGGCGCCAGCATCAGCCGGCGCTCGGCGGCGACGGCGGCGGCCCGCAGCAGCAGCACCGCGTCCTGCGCAGGGTCGGCGCCCCGGTCGAGCACGACCTCGCCGCCGGACAGCGCGACCCCGTCGGCCACCCGCTCCAGCTGCGGCCGACGGGACGTCGCGCCGCGGGGGCGGGGCGCGAGCAGCTGCTCGACGCGGCTCCACGTCACCCGCGACAGGTGGGTGGTGCGCCGGCCCAGCTCGCGCAGCCGCTGCTGCGCCTCGTGCTCGTCGGCCAGCCCGAGCCCCTCGGCGAGCGCGCCCCAGAGCTCCGGGGTGACCCGGTCGGTGGCGCGGCCGGCGTGCGCCTGCAGCACGTCGCGGATGTCGAGGAGCTGGAGGCGGCACCGCTCGAGGTCGGCCTGCGGGACGTCCACGAGCCACGTCGCCACCAGCGCGTTGAGGACGGTGGCGTCCCGCAGTCCGCCGGTCGACTCCTTCAGGTCCGGCAGCGCGGCGTGCGCCAGCTCCCCCACCCGGGCGGCCCGCTCGCGCACGAGGTCGCGCAGCCGGGGCAGGTTCGCCCGGGCGTCGCGCCGCCACCTCGCCCGTACGTCGGTCCGCAGCCTGAGCGAGACCGACGTGTCACCGGCCAGGTGGCGGGCGTCGAGCAACCCCAGCGCCACCCGCACGTCGGCCGCCGCGGCCTCGGTGACCTCGGGGAGGGCGCGCACGGAGTGGTCGAGGTCGACGCGGGCGTCCCAGAGCGGGTACCAGAGCTGCTGCGCCAGCTTGCCGACGTCCGCCGCCGCGTCGTGCACCAGCACCACGTCGAGGTCGGAGTGCGGCGCCAGCTCTCCACGGCCGTAGCCGCCCACCGCCACCAGCGCGACGCCGGGCATCCCGTCGCCCCCGGCCGACGAGAAGGCCGACCGGCAGAGCCGGTCGGCCTCCTCGGTGCGCGCGGCGCGCTCGGTCGCGGTCAGAGGGCTGCCTCGTCACGGTCGCCGGTGCGGACCCGGACCACCGTGTCGACCGGGCTGACCCAGACCTTGCCGTCGCCGATCCTCCCGGTGGCCGCCGACTTGGTGATCCGCGTGACCACCTCGTCCACGTCGACGTCCTCGACGAGGATCTCGACCCGCACCTTCGGCACCAGCGCGATGTCGTACTCCGCGCCCCGGTACACCTCGGTGTGGCCCTTCTGGCGGCCGTAGCCGCTGACCTCGCTGACGGTCATCCCGGTCACCCCGAAGGCCTCGAGCGCGACCCGGACGTCCTCCCACTTGTGCGGCTTGATCACCGCGGTCACGAGCTTCATGCCATCGTCCCTTCCTTGGTGGAGGTGGTCGCCTCCGAGCCCTCCGCGGTCTCCGCGGTGGCACCGGACGGGGCACCCGCCGGCGCCGTCGCCGCGGCCACGACCCCGGACCTGTTCACGAGGCCGCCGCCCCGGTTGGTGAGGTCGTAACCGGACTCACCGTGCTCGACGAAGTCGATCCCCTCGACCTCGTCCTCCTCGTCGATCCTCCAGCCCATCGTGACCTTGATCAGCAGCCCGACGACCAGGGTGGCCACCGCGGACCAGAGCATCGCGAAGAGCGCCACGACGACCTGCACCACCAGCTGCTTGACCCCGTCGCCGTACAGCAGGCCGCCGGAGGTGGCGAGGAAGCCGATGCCGACGGTGCCGACGAGACCGCCGACGAGGTGGACCCCCACGACGTCGAGGGAGTCGTCGTAGCCGAAGCGGTACTTCAGCCCGACGGCCAGGGCGCAGAGCGCACCGGCGACGACACCGAGGATCATCGACCCGACCGGGGAGAGCGAGCCGCAGGCCGGCGTGATCGCGACCAGACCCGCGACGACACCGGAGGCCGCGCCGAGCGAGGTGCCCTTGCCGTCGCGGACCTTCTCCACGAGCAGCCAGCCGATGATCGCGGCGGCGGTGGCGAGGGTGGTGTTGAGCCAGACCAGCCCGGTCTCGGTGGTGAACTGCGCGAGCATCTCCTCCTCGTCGCTGCTCGCGAAGACGATCGAGCCGACGTTGAAGCCGAACCAGCCGAACCAGAGCAGCCCGGCGCCGATCATCGTCAGCGGCAGGTTGTGCGGCTTCATCGGCTCCTTGCCGAAGCCGAGCCGCTTGCCGATGAGGAGCGCGAGCACGAGGCCCGCGACACCGGCGTTGATGTGCACGACCGTGCCGCCGGCGTAGTCGACCGGCGCGACCTCGGCGCCGCCGTCACCGCTGAAGAACAGGTCGGCGAGTCCGTTCTCGACACCGCTCAGGAAGCCGCCGCCCCAGACCATGTGGGCCAGCGGGAAGTACGACAGCGTCACCCACAGCGGCAGGAACACCAGCCACGAGGAGAACTTGACGCGGTCCGCGATCGCGCCGCTGATCAGCGCCGCGGTGATCACCGCGAACGTGAGCTGGAAGGCGACGAAGACGTAGTTGGCCGGGTCGGTGTCGGACAGGCCGAACTGGTTGAACGGGTCGGCGAAGAGCTGGAGGACCTCGCCACCCGCCTCCCCGTCGACGTCGGGGATGCCGCTGCTGTAGGACATCGACCAGCCCCACAGCGCGTACACGATGGCGATGACGCCCATCGCGCCGAACGACATCATCATCATGTTGAGCACTGACTTGGAGCGGCTCATGCCGCCGTAGAACAAGGCCAGCGCCGGCGTGGTCATCATCAGCACCAGGGACGCCGACATCAGCATCCAGGCGTGGTAGCCGTCCATGGGACCTCCGGGAGTCGCGGTCGGGATGCCGACCGGTCTGTGGCAGGGGAGGTACCGCGGTGCCACCTCGTCGTGCGCCGCAGCCGTCCTCCGGGTGCGACACACGATGGTGCGGGGAGGTTTCGGTTCCGAGCGGCTGGTGTTGCGTCCTCGTGACAGGTGGCCGCCCGGTGTTACGTCGAGGTAACGCCGTCACACGAGGGTGCGGGGCCGAGCGGCCCGGCTCAGGCGCCGGGCCGAGCGCCGCGCGAGGGCCGGCTCAGCCCTCGCCGAGAAGTGCGTCGACGAACGCGCCCGGGTCGAAGGGCGCCAGGTCGTCGGGGCCCTCGCCGAGCCCGACGAGCTTGACCGGGACGCCGAGCTCGCGCTGCACCGCGACGACGATGCCACCCTTGGCGGACCCGTCGAGCTTGGTGAGCACGATGCCGGTGACGTCGACGACCTCGCTGAAGACGCGCGCCTGGATCATGCCGTTCTGGCCGGTCGTCGCGTCGAGGACGAGCAGCACCTCGCTGACCGGTGCCTGCTTCTCGACGACGCGCTTGACCTTGCCGAGCTCGTCCATCAGCCCGGCCTTGTTCTGCAGCCGCCCCGCGGTGTCGACCAGGACGACGTCGGCCTCCTGCTCCATGCCGGTGCGCACCGCCTCGAAGGCGACGCTCGCCGGGTCGGAGCCCTCGGGGCCGCGGACCGTGGGGACGCCGACGCGCTCGCCCCAGGTCGTGAGCTGCTCGGAGGCCGCGGCGCGGAACGTGTCGGCCGCGCCGAGCACGACCTGCTTGTCCTCGGCGACCAGCACCCGGGCGAGCTTGCCGACCGTGGTGGTCTTGCCGGTGCCGTTGACCCCGACGACCATCATCACCGAGGGCTTGCCGTCGGTGCGCTGCGCGGCGAGGCGGCGGTCCATCGTCGGGTCGACCAGCGCGAGGAGCTCCTCGCGGAGGACGTCACGTGGCTTCCCCGCGGCACCGCCCTCGACCCGGAGCCGGGTGCGCAGCCGCTCCACCAGCTCCTGGGTGGGGCCGACGCCGACGTCGGCGGTCAGCAGGCTGTCCTCGATCTCCTCCCAGGTGTCCTCGTCGAGCCGGTCGCGGGAGAGCAGCGCGAGCAGCCCGCGGCCGAGCGCGCCCTGGGAGCGGGAGAGCCGCTGCCGCAGCCGGACCAGCCGGCCGGCCGCGCTCTCGGGGCGCTCGAGGGCCGGGGCGGCCGGCTCCGGCTCGGTGACGACCTCGGGCGCCTCGGTCGGCGCCTCGGTGGGCGCCTCCACCTCCGGCTCCGGAGGCGCGATCGTGCCGGTGCCCGCACCTCGCTCGAGGTCGGGACGGCGACGGGAGCGTCGTACGCCGGACGTGACGAGCCCGGCGACCGTGACGACGGCGACGACCGCCAGGACGATGATCAGGTAGAGGAGCTCACCCACGGCGGCCATCCAACCAGAGGCGCCCCCGGGTCCCGGCGGGCAGCAGGGCGGCGCGCATCCGCGCGAGCACCCGCCCCGACCGCGCTGGGATCGGCAGCTCGTCGCGGTGCGGGTAGGCGACGACGAGGACGACGGTGAAGGCGATCCCGAGGATCGCGAGCATGGCGACGAGGGCCCAGAGCACCGAGAAGACTCCTGGTGGGACGAGTGGTTCGGGGACACGGCACGCGCCCACCCGTGCTGGGGCGGTGCCGGAGGTGACCGGGGGACCCCGGCCGGCTCCTCCATGGTGCCACCCGTCCGCAGGTGCCCCGCGGGGGTCAGGCGGGGACGGTCACCCCGGCGTGACCGACCTCACGCTCCCCCGCCGGGGCGGTGGAGCCGCTCGGCGACGGCGCGCACCTCATCCGGCAGGGGTACGACGGGCCGCTGACCGTCGTCCCGGGTGTTGTCGACGTAGACGTGCACGAACCGGCCCTCGGCCGCGGCCTCGTCACCGGGCCCCTGGAACAGCCCGATCCGGTAGACGACGGACGAGCGGCCGACACGGTCCACGACGAGCCCGAGGTCGACCGGCGCCGGGAAGGTGAGCTCGCGGAAGTAGCGGCAGGAGACCTCGGCGACCACCCCCACCGCCGGGAGCAGCCGGATGTCGACGCCGGTCTCCTCGAGCAGGTGGGCGTTGACCGCGGTGTCGATGAGCTCGAAGTACACCGCGTTGTTCATGTGGCGGTAGACGTCGATGTCGGCCCAGCGGGTGGTCGCGGTCCGCCAGGCGACGTAGTCGTCGCGCACCGGGCGGGGCGGGCGCTCCTCCGTCACGCCGGTCCCGTCATGCGGGCTGGGCCTCGCGCAGCCGCTGGCTGATCACCGCCGAGACCCCGTCGCCGCGCATCGTGACGCCGTAGAGCGCGTCGCCGATCTCCATCGTGCGCTTCTGGTGGGTGATCACGAGCAGCTGGCTGTTCTCCCGCAGCTCCTCGTAGATCTCCAGGAGCCGCCCGAGGTTGGTGTCGTCGAGCGCCGCCTCCACCTCGTCGAGGATGTAGAAGGGCGACGGTCGTGCCTTGAACAACGAGACCAGGAACGCCACCGCCACCAGCGAGCGTTCGCCGCCGGAGAGCAGCGAGAGCCGCTTGACCTTCTTGCCCGGCGGCCGGGCCTCGACCTCGACGCCGGTCGTGAGCATGTTCGACGGGTCGGTGAGCACCAGCCGCCCCTCGCCGCCGGGGAAGAGCCGGGCGAAGACGTGGTCGAAGGCGTCACGGACGTCCTCCCACGCCTCGGTGAACACCTGCTCGACCCGCTCGTCGACCTCCTTGACGATGTCGAGGAGGTCCTGGCGCGTGCGCCGCAGGTCGTCGAGCTGCTCGCTGAGGAACTGGTGGCGCTCCTCCATCGCGGTGAACTCCTCGAGCGCGAGCGGGTTCACCTTCCCGAGCTGGGTGAGGGCGCGCTCCGCCGCGCGCAGCCGCTTCTGCTGCTCCTCGCGGACGAACGGCACCGGCTCGGCCTCCTGGGGCACTCCCGCATCGTCGACGACGAACACCGGGACGGGCAGGTGCGGGCCGTAGTCGGAGACGAGCGCCTCGGCCTCCAGCCCGAGCTCCTCCAGCGAGCGCTCCTCGAGCTGCTCGAGCCGCATCCGCTGCTGCGCCCGCGCGAGCTCGTCGCGGTGCACGCTGTCGACCAGCTCGGCGTGCTGCTTCTCGAGCTCCCGCAGCCGGCCCCGGACCTCGCGGAGCTCCTCCTCGCGCCCGCGCCGCTGCTGCTCGACGGCCTCCCGGCGGGCGGCCGCCGCGGTCAGCGACCGCTCCAGGCGGGCGAGCACGACCTCGGCGCCGCGTGCGACGGCCTCGCCGACCTGTCCCTCCTGCCGCACCCGCTCGCGGTGGGCCAGCGCCCGGGCGCGCGCCTGCCGCTCCTGCTCGGCCGACCGGCTCAGGGCGTCCGCCCGTCCGGCGAGGGCCCGGGCCCGCTCCTCCGCGGTGCGCAGCAGCAGCCGGGCCTCGGTCTCGGCGGCGCGGGCCGCCTTCGCGGCCTCGGCCAGCGGCTCCCGGTCGTCCTGGTCGGGCTCCTCGGTCTCGTCGGCCTGCGCGGCGGCGAGCCGCTGCTCCAGCTCGGCGAGCCCCGCGAGGTCGGCGTCGCGGGCCTCCTCGGCGCCGGCGATGGCACGGGCGAGCCGCTCGGCCTCACCCTTCGCCGACCGGGCCTGCGCGCCGTACTGCGCCAGCTCCTCGGCGACCGCCGCGAGGTGCGCGTCGGACTCGTGGAGCCGGGCCAGGGCCACGTCGACCCGCTGCTGGGCCTCGTGGCGCTCCTGCTCCAGACGGTTGAGGGTGAACGCGAGCCGCTCGCACGAGTGGGTCACCGCGGTGAGCTGCTCGGTCGCCTCGTCGACCGCCGCCTGCACCTCGAGGAGGCTGGGCGCCGACGACGACCCGCCGGCCACCAGGTGGCTGCCGACGAGGTCGCCCTCACGGGTGACCGCGATGACCTCCGGCAGCGCGGCGACGGTGGACCGGGCGGCGTCGAGGTCGTCGACGACCGCGACCCGGGCCAGCACCCGGCTCAGCGCGCCTCGGAGCTCCTCGGGGCACGCGACGACGTCGGTGGCGTAGACCGCGCCAGGCGGCAGGGCCGGCCAGGAGCTCGGGTCCCCGGAGGCACCGGCGACCAGGATCGCGGCGCGGCCGAGGTCCTCCTCCTTGAGCCGGACGACCGCGTCGAGCGCGGCGCCGACCTCGGTCACGGCGAGCGCGTCTGCGGCCGCTCCGAGCGCGGCGGCGACGGCGGCCTCGTACCCGGGCCGCACGCTCAGCAGGGCGGCCACGGAGCCGAGCAGCCCGGAGACCGGCTCGGTCGCGGCGAGCAGCGCACCGGCGCCGTCCTTGCGGTTCAGCCCCATCTCGAGCGCCTCGCGGCGCGCGGTCAGCGCGGTGCGCTCGCGATCGGCGGCCTGCGCCTCCTCGCGGGTCTTGGCGAGCCGCTCCTCCACGTCCTGCAGGGCCGCGGCGGCGCCCTCGTGCTCCGCGTCGAGCCCCTCCTCCCCCGCGTCGAGCCCGGCCACCTGGGTCTCGAGCGCAGTGAAGTCCCGCTCGGCGCGGGCGACGCGGGCCAGGGCCTCCTCACGGGCCTGGGTGAGCCGCCCGATCTCGTCCTCGGCCGCAGCCGCGCGGCTCCGCTTCGCGTTGACCTGGCCCTGGAGCCGGGCCAGCCCCTCGCGCCGGTCCGCCGCGGCCCGGTGCGCCGCCGCCACGCGGCGCTCCTCGGCGGCATGCTCCTGCTCCGCCTGCTGTCGGCGGGCGAGGGCCTCGTCGAGGGCGGTCCGGCGGGAGGCGACCTCCGCCTCGATCTCGCGCTCCTGCTCCCGCACCCGGGCGGCCTGGGCCAGCAGCTCGTCGGGGTCGCGGCCGGCCGGCACCTCGGGCTCGGCGGCCGCGTTGCGCACCCGCTCGGCGGCCAGCGACCGGACCCCCTGGACCCGCTCGCGGAGCCCGGAGAGGGCGAACCAGGTCTCCTGCGCCTTCGCCAGCGCCGGGAGGTCCTCCCGCAGGTCGGCCTCGAGGGCCGCCTCCGCCGCGCGCGCCTCCGCGACCGCGCGCTCCACCTCGGCCTGCCGCTCGAGCAGCGCCGACTCGTCGGCGAGCTCCTGCTCCAGCGCGTTGCGGACGGTGACCAGCTCGTCGGCGAGCAGCCGTGCCTTCGCGTCGCGGGCGTCGCTCTGCACGACCGCCGCCTTGCGGGCGACCTCCGCCTGGCGGCCGAGCGGCTTCAGCTGGCGGCGGATCTCGGAGAGCAGGTCGCCGAGCCGGGTCAGGTTGCCCTCGGTGGAGTCGAGCTTGCGGAGCGCCTTCTCCTTGCGCTTGCGGTGCTTGAGGACGCCCGCAGCCTCCTCGATGAAGCCGCGCCGGTCCTCGGGGGTGGCGTGCAGGATCGAGTCGAGCTGCCCCTGCCCGACGATCACGTGCATCTCGCGCCCGATGCCGGAGTCGGAAAGGAGCTCCTGGACGTCGAGGAGCCGGCAGGACTGCCCGTTGATGGCGTACTCCGAGCCGCCGTTGCGGAACATCGTCCGGCTGATCGTGACCTCGGCGTAGTCGATCGGCAGCGCGCCGTCGCTGTTGTCGATGGTCAGCGCCACCTCGGCGCGGCCCAGCGGAGGACGACCGGAGGTGCCGGCGAAGATGACGTCCTCCATCTTGCCGCCGCGCAGCGACTTGGCGCCCTGCTCGCCCATCACCCAGGCGAGCGCGTCGACGACGTTGGACTTGCCCGAGCCGTTGGGGCCGACGATGCAGGTGATCCCCGGCTCGAGCTGGAGGGTCGTCGCGGAGGCGAAGGACTTGAACCCGCGGAGGGTCAGGCTCTTCAGGTACACGTGGGCTCCTCACCAGTGAGATCCCGCGCCCAGGGGGGAAGCCAGCGCAGCCGCTCGGTCAGCGCGGCTCACCCTACCCGCCGCCTCCCCCGCATCCGCGGAGCCCGCCGCGTGCCGCCGGAGCTCGTCACGCCACGTCACAACACCGTCACGAACCGGCCCCGGGCCCCTCGCGCCTGCTGTCCGCACGGGTCCCGAGATGGTTGAGTGCAGGACGAGCCGGGCACTTCCCCGCCCGGACGACCGCACGTCACTCGGGAGATCTCGTGACACCACTTCCCCGTCCCTCGTCCCGCGGGCGGCACGGCGCCCGCCGTACGCCCACCCCGACCGCCCGTACCGCGCTCGCCGGACTCGTCGCCGTCGCCGTCGCCTCCGCGCCCCTCGCGCTGGCCGGCGGCGCCGCCGCCGCCCCGGAGCGCTCGCCCGACGGCACGTCGGAGACCGCGCCGGACGCGGCCCCCGGAGTCGACACGGCCCCGGCCGAGAAGCCCCGCAAACCCAAGCGGAAGCCGCCGCTCAAGCTCCAGCTGCTGGCGCTCAACGACTTCCACGGCCAGCTCGAGCAGGTCAGCCCGACCAGCTCCTCCGGCAACGTCAACGGCACCCCCGCCGGCGGCGTGGCCTATCTCGCCAGCCACCTTCGTGAGCTTCGCCAGGAGGCGCGCGCCAAGGGGTGGCGGAGCATGACGGTCGCCGCCGGTGACCTGATCGGTGCGACGCCGCTGCTCTCGGCCGCGTTCCACGACGAGCCGACGATCGAGGCGATGAACATGCTCGGCCTCGACGTCGCCTCGGTCGGCAACCACGAGTTCGACGAGGGGTACCGCGAGCTGCTGCGGATGCAGCGCGGCGGCTGCCTCGCCGACGGCGACGGCGCCGCGAACCAGAACTCCTGCCCCGACCCGACCCGCCCGTTCACCGGCGCGGACTTCCAGTACCTCGCGGCGAACGTGAAGTACGCGAGCAACGGCAAGACGATCCTGCCGCCGTTCTCCGTCCGCAAGGTCCGCGGCGTCAAGGTCGGGTTCATCGGCATGACGCTGGAGAACACCCCGAACATCGTCACCAAGGCCGGTGTCCAGGGGCTCCGGTTCACCGACGAGGTGCGCACGGTCCGGCAGCTCATGCCCAAGCTGCGCAAGCGCGGCGTCAAGTCGATCGTCGTGCTGCTGCACGAGGGCGGCGTGCCCGAGGACCGCAGCCAGTACGTCGGCTGCGCCGGCGTCAGCGGCGACGGCTACGACATCGCCCGCCGGCTCCCGGCCGCCGTCGACCTGGTCGTCTCCGGCCACACCCACGAGGGCTACACCTGCACCGTGCGCGACCCGAAGGGGAACCCGCGGCTCTTCACCAGCGCCGAGTCGCTGGGGCGCATCGTCACCGACATCCGGCTCCGAGTCGACCGGTCCACCGGCGACGTCATCCGGCCGAAGGTCGGCGCCTTCAACCACCTGGTCCGCAACGCCGACGGGACCGCACCGCGGCCCGCGCTGCTCCGGCTGATCGACCGCTACACCACGCTCGTGGAGCCCATCGCCAACGAGGTGCTCGGCGAGCTCGCGCCGGCAGGGACGCAGAACGCCCTGCCCAAGCCGGGGACGGTCACCGAGGACTTCGCCCTCGGCAACCTGATCGCGGACTCGCAGCTCGCCGACGACAGCGTGGTCACCGACGCCGGCGACCCGGTCATCGCGTTCATGAACCCGGGCGGGATCCGCACCAGCCTGGAGGAGAACGCGCAGGGCGAGGTGACGTACGGCGCGGCCTTCGCGGTCCAGCCGTTCAACAACTACGTCACCTCGATGACCCTCACCGGCGAGCAGGTGCTGGCCGTCCTCGAGGAGCAGTGGAACGGGCTCAACGAGGGCAGCCCGAAGGTGCTCCAGGTCGCCGGGCTGAGCTACACCTACGACGCCGGTGACGCCGCTGCGGCGGGCACCGACGCGGTCGTCGACGGCAGCGTCGAGGTCGACACCGACGGCGACGGGGTGACCGACACGCCGCTCGACCCGGCCGAGGAGTACCGCGTCGTGGTGAACAGCTTCCTCTCCGACGGAGGGGACGGCTTCGGCACCCTCGCCGAGGGGACCGACAAGTACATCGGCGGGCTCGACATCGACGCGCTCGCGGAGTACCTCGGGATCAACTCCCCGTACACCCCGCCGGCCGAGGACCGGATCACCGTCCAGCCCTGACCCCGGACGACAGGAAGCCCGCCGCGCCCCTCGGGGCTCGGCGGGCTTCTTCGTTGCGGTGTCGTCGCCTCAGGCGGGCTGCATGTGCTCCTCGGGCACCGTCAGGAGCGACTCCGAGCTCACGGACGCGGCGAGCGCGTCGTTCTCGGACTGGAGCCGCATGACGTGGGCCTCGAGATCAGCGACCCGCTGACGCAGACGACGGTTCTCTCCGGTGATCTGGGCAACGACGCGGGGGTCGGTGCCGTTCATGTACCCGACGAGGGCCTTCGCCATTGTGTGTCCTCCGCTGATGTGTTCGGACGCACCCTTGATCCGGCTCGGTCAGAGCCAGGAAAAAGGTGGGTGCGATCCAGGGTCCCACACCCCCCACGCAGGGTCAATCCCGGCGGGAAGCGCCCCCACGGGGGGCCGTCCGGGGGGTCCTGGGACGGCGCTGGCAGACCGGGCAGAAGTACGACGAACGGTTCATGAACGGCGCCCGCTCGACGGCCGCGCCGCACCGCCGGCACGCCCTCCCCTCCTGGCCGTAGACCGCCAGCGAACGGTCGAAGTAGCCGCTCTCGCCGTTGACGTTGACGTAGAGCGCGTCGAACGACGTCCCGCCCTCGAGGAGCGCGGCCCGCATCACCTCGCGGACCCCCTCGAGCAGCTCGCGCACCTGGCGTGCGGTGAGCCGGGTGCCGAGCCGGTCGCCGTGCAGCCCGGCGCCCCAGAGGGCCTCGTCGGCGTAGATGTTCCCGACCCCGGACACCACGGTCTGGTCGAGCAGGATCCGCTTGATCCCGGAGCTCCGGCGCCGCACGCGTCGGACGAATTCCGCCTCGTCGAAGAGCGGGTCGAGGGGGTCGCGGGCGATGTGCGCGATCTCGGAGGGCAGCTCCGCCCCGCCCGTGGAGACCGAGAGGCCGCCGAACATCCGCTGGTCGACGAAGCGCAGCTCGCGTGCCGGACCGGGGCCGGCGAGGCCGAACCTGACCCGGAGGTGCCGCTCGGGCACCGCGTCGGGCGGCTGGACGAGGAGCTGGCCGCTCATCCCGAGGTGGGCGAGCAGCGCGTCGCCGCTGTCGAGCGGCAGCCAGAGGTACTTCCCGCGCCGGCGGGCGTCCTCGACGGTGCGTCCGGTCAGCGCCGCCACGAAGTGGTCCGCGCCGGCGAGGTGGCGACGGACGGGACGCGGGTGGAGCACCTCCACCTCGGTGATCCGCCGGCCGACGACGTGGTCGGCCACCCCGCGCCGGACCACCTCGACCTCGGGGAGCTCAGGCATCCGGGGCTACGGCCGGCCGTTCGTCTCGTCGGGCGTGGGCACCGGCACGCCGCCACCGACCTTCGCGACGATCTCGCGGTAGGCGGTCTCGGCGGCCTGCTGCTCCGCCTCCTTCTTGGAACGGCCCTTGCCGTGGCCGTAGCGGCCGTCGCCGACCTTGACCTGGGCCGTGAAGGTCTTCGCGTGGTCGGGTCCGTCGTCCTCGATGAGGTACTCCGGCACCCCGAGGGAGTGCTCGGCCGACAGCTCCTGGAGGCTCGTCTTCCAGTCCAGCCCGGCCCCGAGCCCGGCGGCCTCGGCCATCAGCGGGTCGAAGAGCCGGTGCACCACGTCACGGGCGGTCTCGAAGCCGCCGCTGAGGTAGACCGCACCGATCACCGCCTCGACGGTGTCGGAGAGGATCGAGGCCTTCGTGCGGCCGCCGGTGATCTCCTCGCCGCGCCCGAGCTTGACGTGCTCGCCCAACCCGATCGTGCGGGCGACGTCGGCGAGGGCACGGGCGTTGACCACCGCGGCCCGCAGCTTCGCCAGCCGTCCCTCGGTGAGGTCCGGGTGGGTGCGGTACAGCGTCTCGGTGACGACCAGCCCGAGCACGGAGTCCCCGAGGAACTCCAGCCGCTCGTTGGTCGGCAACCCGCCGTTCTCGTAGGCGAACGAGCGGTGGGTCAGCGCCCGGTCGAGGAGGCCGGGCTCCAGCACCGGGTCGCCCAGGGCATGGCAGAGCTCGGCGTACTGCTTCTGCTCGACCTGTTCGGACACCGAAGCGCCAGCGTCGCGGGTCAGAGCACCGGCCGCTGGTTGGCGCGCGCGCCGTACTGGCCGCACTGCGGGCAGGCGCGGTGCGGGAGGTGCTTGGCACCGCAGGCCGGGTTGGCGCAGGTCACCAGGGACGGCGCCACGGCCTTCCACTGGGAGCGGCGGTGACGGGTGTTGCTCCGCGACATCTTCCGCTTCGGGACAGCCACTTCTCTACTCCTCTGTCAGGCCGCTGGTGCGACCGCTGGTCGTGCTGGTCGGCCCTTGCGGACCCGCGTCCTGCTGCTCGGCCAACTGTTGCAGAGCGGCCCACCGTGGGTCGATCTGGTCGTCGTGCGTGTGGTCCGGCGCGTCGGCCAGCCGGATGCCGCACTCGGAGCACAGCCCCGGACAGTCCTCCTGGCACAACGGCTGGAACGGCAGTGCGAGCACCACCGCGTCCCGCAGCAGTGGCTCGAGGTCGAGCAGGTCACCGTGGAGCCGGCTGGTCTCGCCGTCCTCGGTCTCCTCCTCCTGCGTGTCCCCGTCGTCGTAGACGAACAGCTCCTGGAAGTCAGCGGTGATGCCACTGCTGATCTCCTCCAGGCACCGGACACACTCGCCGGCCAGCACCGCCTGGGCGGTCCCGGTGACGAGCACGCCCTCGACGACCGCCTCGAGCCGGATGTCGAACTCGATCGGCGAGCCCTCGGGGACGCGCAGCACCTCGATACCGAGATCTGCCGGCGCCGGCGCTGTCAGCGACCGCTTGCGCTCCGACCCCGGGCGGCGGCCGAGCTCGCGGGTGTCGAGCACGAGCGGCGCTCTCGGGTCGAGACGCACGGGTTCACTTCCATCGTCGGCAGACAGATCACGATCCCCATCCCGGCGACGGGTGCCGCCGACACGAGGACCGTCGACCAGGATACCGGTGGGGCACACCGGGGACCAAACCGCGCGGTCCGGGCGTGCTGCCCGGGGCTAGCCGCGGTTCGCCCGCCGCTCCCCCCGCCGCTCCGCCCGCCGCTCCCCGAGCCGTTCACCCAGCCGGGCGAGCACCTTCGGCGGCACCAGGTGCGCGACGTCGCCCCCGAAGGCGGCGACCTCCTTCACCAGGCTGCTGGCGAGGAAGGAGTACTCCGGGCTGGTGGGCACGAAGACCGTCTCGACCGCCGCGAGGCTGCGGTTCATCTGGGCCATCTGGAGCTCGTAGTCGAAGTCGCTGACCGCGCGCAGCCCCTTCACGATCGCGACGATGTCGCGGTCGCGGCAGAAGTCGGTGAGCAGCCCCTCGAACGCCTCGACCCGGACGTTCGGCAGCTCCTCGACCGCCTCGGTGATCATCTCGATCCGCTCCTCGGCGGTGAACAGCCGGTTCTTCGACTGGTTCACGCCGACGGCGACGACGACCTCGTCGAACAGCGACGAAGCGCGCCGCACGATGTCGAGGTGGCCGTTGGTGACCGGGTCGAACGACCCCGGACAGGCGGCTCGGCGCACGGGCGGCTCCTCCGGCTGGTGGGTGGTCGCGACCGTACCAGTGGTCAGTCCGGGGGCGTCCCGGACCACTCGGCACGGGCGAGCGCGGTCTCGCCGTACCTCTTGACCTTGGCGGGCAGGTAGCCGTCCGGCCACGCGACGTCGGCGCCGCGCGAGGACCGCTCGACGACGACGAGCGCACCGGCCGCCAGCCAGCCGCGGCCGAGCGCCTCGAGATCGGCGACCACCACCCCCTCCTCCACGGCGTACGGCGGGTCGAGGAACACGACGTCGAACGGGCTCGAGGGGCGTCCGGCGAGGTAGCGGGCGACCGGCAGCCGGACGACCTCCACGCCGGTGAGCCCGAGCGTCGCGGCGTTGGCGGAGGCGACCGCGGCGGCCCGGCGGTCGTGCTCGACGAGCGTGACGGCGTCGGCACCTCGCGACCTGGCCTCGAGGCCGACCGCGCCCGACCCGGCGTACAGGTCGAGGAAGCGGAGGCCGTGCAGGGTGCCGACCGCGGCCTCCACGGCGCTGAACAGCGCCTCGCGGACCCGGTCGGAGGTGGGCCGGGTCCCGGCGCCCTCGGGTGCACGGATCCGCCGCCCGCCGACGGAGCCGCCGATGATCCGGGTCACGCCTTGTCCAGGTACTCGGCCATGTCGGAGCGGAGCAGCCGCTCCACCTCGCGGCGCAGCGCGGGGCTGCCCTCGAGGACGGGGTCCTCGTCCACCAGCCGGGCCGCCGCGGCACGGGCAGCCTCGATGACGTCGCCGTCCTTGACCACCGACAGCAGCTGTAGCCCGCCGCGGGCGCCGGACTGGCGGCTGCCGAGCACGTCGCCCTCGCGGCGGAGCTCGAGGTCGAGCTCGGCGAGGCGGAACCCGTCGGTGGTGGAGGCGACCGCGTCGAGTCGGGTGCGGGCGCCGGAGCCCGCGCGGGCGCCGGTCACCAGCAGGCAGAGCCCCGGGTGGCCGCCGCGCCCCACCCGGCCGCGGAGCTGGTGGAGCTGGGAGATCCCGAACCGGTCGGCGTCGAGGAGCACCATCGCGGTCGCGTTGCCGACGTCGACGCCCACCTCGATGACGGTCGTGGAGACCAGCACGTCGACGTCGCCGGCCGCGAACGCCTGCATCGTCGCGTCCTTCGCCTCCGGCGCCATCCGGCCGTGCAGCACCCCGACACGCAGCCCGGCGAGCGGCCCCTCCTCGAGGGCGGGTGCCACCTCCTCGACGGCCGCGAGCGGCGGGCCCTTGCGCTCCTCCTCGTCGAGCGGCGGCTCGACCTCGTCGTCGTCCTTGTCGTCGCCCGAGATCCGGGGGCAGACGACGTAGACCTGGTGCCCCTTGGCAACCTCCTCGCGCACCCGGGCCCAGACCCGGTCGAACCAGGCGGGCTGGTCGGCGAGGGGCACGACGGTCGTCTGGATCGGGCTCCGGCCGGCGGGGAGCTCGGTCAGCGAGGAGGTCTCGAGGTCGCCGAAGACGGTCATCGCGACCGTCCGCGGGATCGGGGTGGCCGTCATCACCAGCTCGTGCGGCGTGCGGCCGGCCCCCTTCGCCGCCAGCGCGGCGCGCTGCTCCACTCCGAACCGGTGCTGCTCGTCGACGACCACGAGGCCGAGGTCGGCGAACTGCACGACGTCCTCGAGGAGCGCGTGGGTGCCGATGACGATGCCGGCCTCGCCCGAGGCGATCTCGAGGAGCACCGCCCGGCGGGCGGCGGCGGGCATCGACCCGGTGAGCAGCGCCACCTTCGTCGCGGCGTCGTCGGCGCCGAGCTCGCCGGCTTTCGCGAGGTCACCGAGCATCCGGGTCAGCGAGCGGTGGTGCTGCTGGGCGAGCACCTCGGTGGGCGCCAGCAGCGCCGCCTGGCCGCCGGAGTCGACCACCCTGAGCATCGCCCGCAGGGAGACCACGGTCTTGCCGGAGCCGACCTCGCCCTGGAGCAGCCGGCGCATCGGGTGGGGCCGGGCGAGGTCGGCGAGGATCTCCTCCTCGACCGCGCGCTGCCCGGCGGTGAGGTCGAACGGCATCCGGGCGTCGAAGGCGTCGAAGGCGCCTCCGTCGCGGCCGGTGCGCGGCTCGGCCGCCACCTCGGCCTGCTCCCGTCGGCGCAGCGCGAAGGCGACCTGGGTGACGAGCGCCTCGTCGAACTTCAGCCGCTTGGTCGCGGCGCCGACCTGCCGGCGGTCCTCAGGACGGTGGATCCACCGGATCGCGGTCGCGGCGTCGAGGAGACCGTGCTCGTCGCGGAGCCAGGTGGGGATGCGTTCGGGGACGTCGGTGACGATGTCGAGGACCGGTCGGACGACCTTGCGGACCTCGTCGGCGGTGAGCGCGCCGCCCACCTTGTAGACGGGTAGCAGCGAGAAGCCGGTCTCGGCCTCGTCGATGAACGGCTGGATCAGCTCCCAGCGCTGCTTCTTGAACCGGTTCTGCTCGGCGCGCCCGGAGGCGACGACCCGCCTGCCGCGGTGCAGCTTCTCCACCCGGTCCTTCGCCATCGACTCGTAGGGGTCGAAGAAGGTCATCCACAGCGATGCCTCGGCGAGCCGGGTCTCCACCTCCGTTCGGAACCTCCGCTTGCCGGTGCGCTTGTCCTGGTAGGTGTGCACCGTCGCGCCCACGACCTCGACGACCACGGAGGCCTGCTCGCCCGCCACCAGCTCGTGGACCGAGTCGACGGCGTCGAGGTCGAGGTAGCGCCGTGGGTACCAGGTCAGCAGCTCACCCACGGTCTCCAGCCCGAGGATCTCCTCGACCTTGCCGGGGCCGCCGGCGCTCGCCTTCTTGCCCTTGCGCCGGTCCCGCGCGTCGAAGTCGCGGAACCGGTCGTCCCAGGAGAGGCCGACCGTCTGGTCCGTGACCATCACTCGACCCCGAACAGCAGCGGGTAGCGCTCCTGTCCCCCGTCGTAGAGCTGGACCTCGACCGTCGGATGGACCTGCTGCAGGTGCTCGACGCACCGGCGCGCGGCCTCCTCGCCCCCCGCACCCGAGATCACCGTGAACAGCTCGCCGCCGCCGCCCAGCATCAGCGCGATCACCTGCCGCGCCACGTCGACGAGGTCGTCGCCGACCACGACGAAGTCGCCCTCGACCGCACCGAGCACGTCCCCGGGCTCGCACAGCCCCGCCGTGGTGATCGCCTGCTTGACCGCCACCGTCACCGCGCCCGACCGGGCGTGCCGCGCGGCCGCGGCCATCTCGACGAGGTCGTGGTCGAAGGGGCGCTCGGGGTCGTGGACGGCCAGTGCCGCGATCGCCTGCACCTGGGCGGTCGTGGGGATGACCGCGGCCCGGATCCCCTCGTCGCGGGCGAGCCGGGCCGCCGCCTCAGCGGCGGGCACCACGTCGTGGGCGTTCGGCACCAGCGCCACCTCGGCCGCACCGGTCGCCCGCACCGCCTCGAGCAGCTCGCCGGTCGACGGACGGCGGTCGAGGCGGGCCTCGACGACGTGCGCCCCGGCCTCGCCGAAGGTGGCGGCCAGCCCGCCGCCGAAGCAGATGACCACGACCGCGCGCCCCTGCCGCTGGTCGCGCTTGAGCTCCTTCTTCTGATCCTTCTTGTGCTCCTTCTGCTCCTTCCTCTGCTCCCGGCGCTGCTTGCGCCGCCGGCGCCGGTCGGCCTCGTCCCGGGCCCGCCGCTCCGTCGCCCGGGCGACCTGCTCGGCGAAGTGCGTGACCCGGACCCGGTGCGGCCGCCCGGCCTCGATCCCGGCCTCGATCGCGGCCCCCACGTCGTCGACGTGCACGTGGACGTTCCAGAGCCCCTCGCCGCCGACGACCACCAACGAGTCGCCGAGCGGTGCGAGCGCCTCGCGCAGCGCCGGGACCCGGTCGTCGGGGGCGTCGAGGAGGTACATCACCTCGTAGGCCGGCCCCTCCTCGGTCAGGTCGTCGGTGGGGACCCCGGCACCGCGCTCGGCGAGCTTGCGGCCGCTGCGCCGGACCTCGCGGTCGAGCCTGCGTCGGCGCCGGTCGGTGCGGCGGCGGCCGGTGAACGCCGCCTCCGCGGCCTCGAGCACCAGGCACAGCCCCCGGCCTCCGGCGTCGACGACGCCGGCGTCGCGGAGCACCTCGAGCTGCTCGGGGGTGTGCACCAGGGCTTCCGCGGCCGCCTTCGCCGCGGCCGCGAACAGCTCCTCCACCCCCGCGTCGGGGTCCTTCGCAGCCTCCACCGCGGCGTCGCTGGCGGCCCGGGCGACGGTGAGGATCGTCCCCTCGACCGGGGTCCCGACCGCGGCGTAGCTCGCCTCGGTGGCCAGCACCATCCCGTCGGCCAGCACGTCGGCGGGACGCTCCTCGACCCCCGCGCGGCCGATGCGACGCAGCAGCGCCCCGACGAGCTGGGCGGTGATCACGCCGGAGTTGCCGCGCGCTCCGAGCAGGAACCCCCGCCGGTAGGCGCGCATCGTCGTGACGAGGTCGGCGCCCTCCTCGCCGCCCTGCTCCTCCAGCGACTCGAGCAGCGCCGCGTGGGCGCTCTCGAAGGTGAGGAAGAGGTTGGTGCCGGTGTCGCCGTCGGGCACCGGGTACACGTTGAGCGCGTCGATCTCCTCGCGCGCCGCGGCCAGCTGCTCGAGCGCCAGCGTCGAGAAGCGGCGCAGCGGACCGATCCCGAAGCGGGTGGTCCCCGCCTGCGGGACCGCCTGGCCCTCGACCGGCACCGGTACCTCCTCGCCCCGTAGCCTGCTGAACGTGGGGTCAGGGTAACGGGGCCCACCCCCGGTCAGCCGACGTCGCGGCGGACGGCCGATTTGGGTCGCGCGTCCCGGATCGGATACGCTAGCGCGGTTGTCCGGCCATGATCGTGGCTCCGGACCTTCCTCGATCTCGACGTTCCCAGGAGTTCACGGTGGCTGCCGTCTGCGACATCTGCGCCAAGGGCCCGGGCTTCGGCAACAACCGGCCGTGGTCCCGGAAGATCACGAAGCGCCGCTTCGACCCCAACATCCAGCGGGTCCGCGCGACCGTCAACGGTTCGCCCAAGCGGCTCAACGTGTGCACCGGCTGCCTCAAGGCCGGCAAGGTCACCCGCTGACCCGAGCGACCCTCAGGAGAGCCGCCCCTCGGGGCGGCTCTCCTGCTTTTGCGCCCGTTCCTGCGCTCAGAAGTGGCGCCACCCCGGGTCCCCGTCGTACGACGCCCCGTCGACCGTGACCCCCTCCCCCTCGGCCACCGACCCCACGACCGTCCACCCCTCCGGGACCCCGGCGTCCGCGGGGAACGTCGCGACCAGCGCGTGGTCGTCCCCGCCGCCGAGGACGAACGTCAACGGGTCGACCCCGAGCGCCGCCCCGACGGACTGGAGCGGCTCGTCGAGGGTGAAGGCGTCGGTGCGCAGGTCCACGGCGACGCCGCTGGCGGTGGCCACGTGGCCGACGTCGGCGACGAGTCCGTCCGACACGTCCACGAGCGAGGTCGCGCCCGCGGCCCGGGCCTGCTCCCCCGCGCCGTACGGCACCTGGGGGCGGCGGTAGGCCTCCACGACCGCACGCGGCGACCGGAAGCCGCGGCCGAGCACGGCGAGCCCGGCGGCCGCCCACCCCTGCCGTCCGCGGAGTGCGACGACGTCGCCGGGCCGGGCGCCCGAGCGGAGCACCGGATCCCCCTCCACGACACCGAGCGCCGTGACCGAGAGGACCAGCAGGTCGCTGCGGGTCACGTCGCCGCCGACCACCGACGCCCCGACCAGGGCGCACTCCTCGGAGATGCCGGTCGACAGCGCGTCCGCCCAGCCGGCCTCGAGCTCGGCGGGGGCGGCGAGCCCCACCGTGACGGCCGTCGCCCGACCTCCCATCGCGTTGACGTCGGAGAGGCTCTGCGCGGCGGCGCGGTGGCCGACGTCCTCCGCGGTCGCCCAGTCGCGACGGAAGTGCCGGCCGTCGACGAGGAGGTCGGTGGTCACCACCACCCGCCCGCCCGGGACGAGGAGCTCCGCGGCGTCGTCGCCGGGGCCGACCGTGACCTCCGGCCCCATGGTCAGCCCCCGGGTCACCAGGTCGATGAGGCCGAACTCGCCGACCTCCCCGAGGGTCGCGGAGGGGTTGCTGCGGTCGGGGCGGGAGCCGGCGGTCATGGCGCCCATTCAAACGAGCCGAGCCGCACCTCCGCGGGGGCGGGGGTCCCGGACGGTTCCCGGCCCACGAGGTGCGCGGTAGGTTGATCCCGGCCTCGCCGCCCACGGGGAGGCTTCCCCGTCGCCACGCACCCGCACGCAGACAGGAGCCCGACATGGTCGTCCAGGCCTACATCTTGATCCAGACCGACGTCGGCAAGGCGGCCGAGGTCGCAGCCGCCATCGCCGAGATCAAGGGCGTCACGCTGGCCGAGGACGTCACCGGCCCCTACGACGTCATCGTCCGCGCCGAGGCGAGCAACGTCGACGAGCTGGGCCGGCTCGTGGTGGCGAAGGTCCAGGGCGTCGATGGGATCACCCGCACGCTGACGTGCCCGGTGGTGCACATCTGAGCAGGTCGCGAGGACGGCGCCCCTCCCTGCGGGGACGGGGCGCCGTCGCACGTACGACGCGCGCGCTCCCGGCCCTCGTGGGCGTCGTGTGCCTCGTGGGGCTCGTCGGCTGCGGTCCCGGCACCGTCGAGGTCGACCCGCCGGAGCCGGAGGGCAGGGCGGCCGCGGCGTGCGCCTCCCTGGTCGACGCGCTGCCCCAGCAGGTCGCCGACCTCGACCCCCGCGAGGTCGAGCCGGCCGATGCGCTCGGCGCCGCCTGGGGCGACCCGGCGATCGTGCTCACCTGCGACGACCAGCCGCCGGCCGGCTTCGACGAGCTCTCGAGCTGCACGACGGTCGAGGACGTCGACTGGTACCTCCCCGAGGAGCAGGTGGAGGTCGACGACCCCGGCGACGTCACGATGTCCACGGTGAACCGCGAGGCGTTCGTCCACGTGCAGCTCCCGGCGGAGCACTGGCCGCCGGCCACCGCGATGGTCGACCTGGCCGACGCGATCTCGTCGACCCTGGAGGTCTCCCCGACCCTCGAGGGCGCAGGGCCCTGCCTCTAGCCCACCCTCCGGCCCTGCGTCCGGCCCTGCCTCAACGCAGCCCGGTCGGGCGCTGCAGCGCGAGCCGGAGGAGCCGGTCGACCAGGTCGGGGTAGGCGAGGCCGGAGGCCGCCCACATCCGCGGGAACATCGAGGTCGGCGTGAACCCCGGCATCGTGTTGATCTCGTTGACCGCCAGCCGGCCGTCGGCGAGGAGGAAGAAGTCGACCCGGGCGAGCCCCTCGCAGGACAGCGCCTCGAAGGCCGCGACCGAGAGCGCCCGCACCTCGTCGGCGACCGTGGGGTCGAGGTCGGCCGGCACGTCGAGCCGGGTGGACTCCTCGGGGAGGTACTTCGCGGCGAAGTCGTAGAAGTCGTGGTCGCCCTGGACGACGATCTCCGCCACCACGCTGGCCTCGGGCAGCTCGCCGCCGAGGCTCTCCAGCACCCCGCACTCGATCTCGCGGGCGCCCTCCCCGGCGGCCGCCTCGACGACCACCTTGGGGTCCCAGCGCCGCGCCTCCTCGACGGCGGCGTCGAGCTCGTCGCGCGACCGGACCTTGCTGATGCCGATCGAGGAGCCACCCCGGCAGGGCTTGACGAAGACCGGGTAGCCGAGCGCGTCGACCTCCGCGCGGCAGGCGTCGGGGTCGGAGCGCCACTCGCGGTCGGTGATGACGGCGTAGGGCAGCACCGGCAGCCCGGCGGACTCGAAGACCACCTTCATGTAGTGCTTGTCCATGCCGACCGCCGAGGCGAGCACGCCGGCCCCGACGTAGCGGACGTCGGCGATCTCGAGCAGCCCCTGGATGGTGCCGTCCTCGCCGAAGGGGCCGTGCAGCACGGGGAAGACGACGTCGACCCGGCCGAGCGTGGCGGGCACGTCGCCCTGCGGGTGGACGACCAGCGAGCCGGCGAGCCCGTCCTGGGCGATGGAGAGCACCGGGAGGGTCCCGTCGACC
Organism: Nocardioides caldifontis; assembly: GCF_008087345.1. Classification (GTDB taxonomy): domain Bacteria; phylum Actinomycetota; class Actinomycetes; order Propionibacteriales; family Nocardioidaceae; genus Marmoricola_A; species Marmoricola_A caldifontis. The sequence goes on from NZ_VHIB01000008.1 coordinate 401,491, forward strand.
TCCGGCAGCTTGTCGGGGTCCTCGATCGCCAGCCGCGAGGTGTCACCGTCCTCGAGCACCCAGCGGCCGTCCTTCGCGATGCCGATGGGCACCACGTCGTACTTCTGCGGGTCGATGGAGGCGAGCACGCTCCCCGCGGTGACGCACGAGATGGCGTGCTCGCTGGAGCGGCCACCGAAGAGCACCGCCACGCGGGGCCTGACGGGACCGGTGCCGGCGTCGTCCGGGGCACTGAGGTCGCTCATGGTGAGCCGACCCTACCGGCCTACGCTGGCGGCATGTCGCTGCCCACGCCCCCCGACCGCCCCTCCGACGAGCCTCGCTGGTCGCCCGCCACGCTGGCGGTGACGGTCGGCCGGCCGCCGCACGAGCCCGACCAGCCGCTGAACTCCCCGGTGACGATGGCCTCGACGTACGTCGCGGGCGGCGACCTGGAGTACGGCCGCTACGCGAACCCCACGTGGACGGCGTTCGAGGAGGCCCTGGGCGCGCTCGAGGGCGGCCGGTGCCTGGCCTTCGCCAGCGGGCTCGCCACCGCCGCGACGATCCTCGACCTCGTCGGCAACGGGGCCACCGTGGTGGCCCCGCGGCACGCCTACAACGGCACCGTGATGCAGCTGGCCGAGCTCGAGGCCCGGGGCCGGCTGACCGCCCGCCTCGTCGACGTCACCGACCTCGACGCGGTGGTGAAGGCCTGCGACGACGCGGCTCTGGTCTGGCTCGAGTCCCCGACGAACCCCGCGCTGGAGGTCGTCGACCTCGAGGCGGTGATCGAGGCGGCGCACCGGGCCGGGGCGTACGTCGTCGTCGACAACACCTTCGCCACGCCGCTGCTCCAGCGCCCGCTCGAGCTCGGGGCCGACCTCGTGGTGCACTCCGCCACGAAGTTCATCGCCGGCCACAGCGACGTGCTGATGGGCGCGGTGGTCACCCGGTCCGACGAGCTGTTCACCGTCCTCAAGCAGCGCCGCGACCTCGTCGGCAACGCTCCCGGCCCGTTCGAGGCGTGGCTGGCGCTCCGCGGGCTGCGCACCCTGCACGTCCGGCTGGAGCGTGCCCAGGCCAATGCCGCCGAGCTCGCGCGCCGCCTCGGCGACCACCCGGCCATCGAGGAGGTCCGCTACCCCGGGTTCGGCGCGATCATCTCCGTGGTGGTCGCCCAGGGCGCCCTGGCCGCCGACCTGCTCACCCGCTCGACGCGGCTGTGGGTCCACGCCACCAGCCTCGGTGGGGTCGAGTCGACGTTCGAGCGGCGCCGCCGCTGGAAGACCGAGCCGGTCACGATCCCCGACGGGCTGGTGCGGCTCTCGGTCGGCATCGAGGACGTCGACGACCTGTGGGCCGACCTCGCCGGGGCGCTGGAGGCCCTCCCCCGGCCGTCGACCGGCGGCTGACCCTGCCAGGATCTGCTCCATGAGCGTCATCAAGATCAACGCGATCACCGTCGACCCCTCCAGCGGCGACGAGCTCGCCCACCGGTTCGCCGCCCGTGCCGGCGCGGTCGACGACCAGGACGGCTTCGAGGGGTTCGAGCTCCTCAAGCCCACCGACGACCGGACCACCTGGCTGGTGATCACCCGGTGGCGGGACGAGGCCGCGTTCGAGGCGTGGGTCGACGGCCCCGCGTTCGCGAAGGGGCACCGCGGCGAGGGCGCCGGGGAGGGCCACGGCCATGGTCACGGTCACGGTCACGGCCATGGTCACGGCCATGGCCACGGTCATGGTCATGAGGGCGGCGACGCGCCGCGTCCCGTCGGCGTCAGCAGCGAGCTGTGGTCCTACGTGGTGGCCGGAGGCTCCGCCCCGCAGGGCTGAACCGTCGTCAGTCGCGCTCGTGCTTGGTCTCGCGGCTGAGGAAGCTGTCCATCATCTCCTGCGTCGTCATCTCGCCGGTGATCACGGCGTGCACCGCCTCGGTGATCGGCGCGTAGATGTCGTGGCGCTGCGCGAGGGCGAGCAGCGAGCCGCACGACTTCACACCCTCCGCGACCTGGCGGGTCGAGGCGGTGATCTCCTCGGTGGTCATCCCCTGCCCGAGCTTCTCGCCGAAGGTGCGGTTGCGGGACAGCGGTGAGGAGCAGGTGGCCACGAGGTCGCCGAGTCCGGCGAGCCCCATGAGCGTCAGCGGGTCGGCGCCCAGCTTCATCGCCAGCCGCGCGGTCTCCGCCAGCCCGCGGGTGATCAGCGAAGCCGTGGTGTTGTCGCCGAACCCGAGCCCGACGGCCATCCCCACGGCCAGCGCGATGACGTTCTTGTAGGCGCCGCCGAGCTCGCACCCGACGACGTCGACGCTGGAGTACGGGCGGAAGTTGGGGCCGTGCAGCCACTCGCGGAGCCGGGCGGCGACCGCCTCCTCCTGGCAGGCGACGACGCTGGCGGCCGGCTCACGGTTGGCGATCTCCCGCGCCAGGTTGGGTCCGGACAGCACCGCGATCCGGTCGGGGCCGGCGCCGGTGACCTCCGCGATCACCTCGCTCATCCGCTCGAGGGTGCCGAGCTCGACGCCCTTCATCAGCGAGAGCATCACGGCGTCCCGGGGCACGACCTCGGCCCAGTCCTGGAGGTTCTCCCGCAGCCGCTGGGACGGGACCGCGAGCACGACGAGCCCGGCGCCGTCGGCGGCCTCGGCGGGGTCGTGGGTGGCCCGGATCGTCCCGGGCAGCTCGATCCCCGGCAGGTAGTCGGGGTTCTCGTGCTTCTCCGTGATCGTCGCGCAGAGGTCCTCGCGGCGCCCCCAGATCGTCACGTCGTGGCCGGCGTCCGCGAGCACCAGCGAGAACGCCGTGCCCCACGAACCTGCACCGAAGACGGCGGCGTGGGTCATCTCGACTCCTCCTCCTGCGACGCGTTCACCGGGTCCTCCGCCTCGACAGCGCGCGGCGGCGCTTGCGCTCCGCCTCGGCGCGGGCGTGCGGGTTCCCCGTCAGCCGTACGCCGGCCCGGCGCATGTCGAACCGCTCGGCCGGCGGCTCCTCCTCGCGGATCTCGGCGAGCAGCGCGGTGATCGCATCCATGATCCGGTCGGTGGCGATCCGGAGGTTCTCCGGGGTGATCGGCTGCCCGCGCAGGTCGTCGAGGTCGACGGGGTCGCCGACGTTGGCGTGGACGGTGTGCCGAGGGAAGAGCCGGGGGCGCTTCGCGTAGGGGTAGAGGATCTCGTGGGCGCCCCACTGGGCGACCGGGATCACCGGCACCCCCGCCGTCAGCGCGATGCGGGCGGCGCCGGTCTTGCCGGCCATCGGCCAGAGGTCCGGCTGGCGGGTCAAGGTGCCCTCCGGGTAGACCACCACGAGCCGCCCGCGCTGGACGGCGTCGACGGCCGCGGAGAACGCCTTGGCGGCGTCGGTGCTCTGCCGGTAGACAGGGATCTGGCCGGTGTTGCGCAGCACGGCCCCGACGAAGAAGACGTCGAAGAGCCCGGCCTTCGCGAGGTAGCGCGGGAGCCGGCCGTGGTCGTAGACGATGTGCGCGAAGGTCAGCGGGTCGACGTGGCTGACGTGGTTGGCGGCCAGCACCGCGCCGCCCTCGGCCGGGATCTTCTCGCCACCGGTCCAGCGGTGCCGGGTCAGGAGCAGCAGCGTCGGCTTCACGATGGCGACCGCGAGGAGGAACCCCCAGCCGCGTCGTTCGCGCATCCGGCGTGGCTTGCCCAACGCGCCCTCCTTCCTCTGCACCCTGTGAGGGTCGTCGGCGGGCGAAGCGCAGAGCGTCCTGCCACCAGGCCGCACGAGACCGTGTGTGGGCTCTGACACTACTGCGTGGTCACCGCGATCTCGTGCCCTGGCAGGATCGGCAGCGATGAACCCGCAGTCCGCTCCTCCCGTCGACACCTCGGCCGGGCACCGCCGCTTCGGCGTGGTGGTGCCGGTGAAGCCGTTGCGGGTGGCCAAGTCCCGTCTCGCTCCCCTCGGCGACGAGCTCCGCCGCGAGCTGGTGGCCGCCTTCGCGGTGGACACCGTCGTGGCGGTGTCCGAGTCGCCGTCGGTCGGCGGCGTCCTGGTCGTGACCGACGAGGTCGGGCTCGCGCGGGAGCTGCAGGAGCTCGGCGTCGCGGCCGTCCCGGACGGCACCAGCGGCGACCTCAACGCCACGTTGCAGCAGGGGGCGGCCGAGCTGGTGCGCCGCCGCCCGGACCTGGCACCGGTGGCGATGTGCGCCGACCTGCCGTGCCTGCGGTCCGACGAGCTGACCGCGACGCTCGCGGGGTGCACGCCCGGCTCCGCGGCCTTCGTGCCGGACGCCGCCGGCACCGGCACGACGCTCTACACCGCTCCCGACCTCGAGCGGTTCCGCCCGAGGTTCGGCCCCGGATCGAGGGGCGCCCACGAGACGGCGGGGGCGCTGCCGCTTGCCGCTCCTCCGTCGCTCCGACGCGACGTGGACACCGCCGAGGACCTCGAGGCGGCGCGGGAGCTGGGGGTCGGGGCACGGACGGGGTGGGTGCTCACCCGGTTGCTGCCGCGCCCGTCCTGACGACGGACCGAGCCGTGGGGCCGGCGGACGCCGGCCCCACGGACCAGGTCAGGACTTCTTGGCCGTGCGCTTGCTGGTGCTCTTCGAGGCCGACTTCTTCGCCGGCGCCTTCTTGGCGGTGGTCTTGCTCGCGGTCGACTTGCTGGCCGACTTCTTCGCGGCGGTCGACTTGCTCGCCGAGGTCTTGCTGGCCGTCGACTTGGCCGTCGACTTCTTCGCCGCGGTCGACTTGCTCGCGGTGGACTTCGCCGGCGAGGACTTCTTGGCCGCCGTCGACTTGGCCGTCGACTTCTTCGCCGCGGTCGACTTGCTCGCGGTGGACTTGGCCGGCGAGGACTTCTTCGCCGCGGTCGACTTGCTGGCGGTCGACTTGCTGGTCGACTTCTTCGCCGCCGTCGACTTGCTCGCCGTCGACGACTTCTTCGCGGTGGACCGCGAGCCGGTCGCCTTCTTGGCCGCCGCAGCACCGGTGGACGCAGCAGCCGACGCGGCCTGCCGTGCGGGGGCGGTCGCCTTCTTGGCGAGGTCGCCGGCCTTCGGCAGCTTCGGCAGCTTCTTGGCGCCGGAGACGACGTTCTTCAGGTCCGCACCCGCGGTGAACTTCGGGATGGCGGTCTTCTTGGCCTTGATGCGCTCGCCCGTGCGCGGATTGCGCACCCACCGGGACTCGCGCACCCGCTTCTCGAACGAGCCGAACCCGGTGATCGCCACCTTCTCGCCCCGGGCGACCTCGCGGGTGATCACGTCGAGCACGGACTCGAGCGCATGCTGCGCCTGCTTCCGGTTCCCTTCGTAGCGTGTCGACAGAGCGTCGATCAGCTGAGTCTTGTTCACTGGCTTCCCTTTCGTGAACGACCAGAGCCGAACCCCTGCTCGGCGTTTCGTTGCACGCTAGGCAAAACTCGCTTCACTCACAACGACATCGGACCGATTTCGCGCGACTAATCCGAGCCGTTTTCCGCTCTGTTGACCCGCTTCCGGGACCTCCGGCCATCCCCGCGCTCACCTGCAGGTTCGTCCGCCGGAGCCGCATCGTGGCCGAATTCCCAGGCAGGTAAGGGAAAACCCCGACACCGGGTGCTTTCGCACCGGTGCCGGGGCGTCCGGAACGCGTCGTTTCAGAGGGTCACGGGCTTCCAGGGGAAGCGACTGGACTCATACGCCGTGATCGCGTCGTCGTGGGTCAACGTGATGCCGATGTCGTCGAGTCCGTTGAGCAGCCGGTAGCGCGTGTAGTCGTCGATCCGGAACGGCGCGACCACGTCGCCGGCACGGACCTCGCGGCTCTCGAGGTCCACCGTCACCGGGGTCGTCGGGTCCGCCTCGACCTTCGCCCAGAGCACCTCGACCACCGACGGGTCGACCTCGGCCGCCAGCAGCCCGGCCTTGCCGGCGTTGCCCCGGAAGATGTCCGCGAACCGGCTGGAGATCACGACCCGGAAGCCGTAGTCCATCAACGCCCACACCGCGTGCTCGCGGGAGGAGCCGGTGCCGAAGTCGGGCCCGGCCACGAGGATGCTCACGCCGGCGTGCTCCGGCTTGTTGAGCACGAAGTCCGGGTCGTTCCTCCAGGCGCTGAAGAGGCCGTCCTCGAAGCCGGTCCTGGTGACCCGCTTGAGGTAGACCGCCGGGATGATCTGGTCGGTGTCGACGTTGCTGCGGCGCAGCGGCAGCGCCGTGCCGGTGTGGGTCTTGATCGCTTCCATGTCGGGTCCTTCGTCGTCGTCCGTGGTCGCTCGGTCGTTGCGGGCGGTCAGTCCAGGTCGGCGGGGCTGGCGAGGTGGCCCGCCACCGCGGTCGCGGCCGCGACCGGCACCGACACGAGGTGGGTGCGCCCGCCCTTGCCCTGCCGGCCCTCGAAGTTCCGGTTGGACGTCGAGGCGCTGCGCTCGCCGGGCGCCAGCTGGTCAGGGTTCATGCCCAGGCACATCGAGCACCCCGCGCCGCGCCACTCGGCCCCCGCTTCGAGGAAGACCTTGTCCAGCCCCTCCTCCTCGGCCTGGAGGCGGACCCGGACCGAGCCGGGGACGACGAGCAGCCGGGTGCCCTCGGCGACCTTGCGCCCCTTGACCACCTCGGCGGCGAGCCGCAGGTCCTCGATGCGGCCGTTGGTGCAGGAGCCCACGAACACGGTGTCGACGGCGATGTCGCGCATCGGCGTCCCGGGCGTCAGAGCCATGTACTCCAAGGCTTTCGCCGCGGCGACGCGGTCGGACTCCTCGGCGAAGTCGTCCGGCGAGGGAACCGTCGACCCGAGCGGGACGCCCTGGCCGGGGTTGGTCCCCCAGGTCACGAACGGCGTGACCTCCGCGGCATCGATCACGATCTCCTTGTCGAAGGTCGCGTCGCCGTCGGTGACCAGCGTCTGCCAGTGCGCCACCGCGGCGTCCCAGTCGGCGCCCTTGGGGGCCTCGGGCTTGCCCTCGATGTAGTCGAAGGTGGTGCTGTCGGGCGCGATCATGCCCGCCTTGGCGCCCCACTCGATCGACATGTTGCACACCGTCATCCGGCCCTCCATGGAGAGCTCGCGGATGGCCTGGCCGCGGTACTCCACCACGTAGCCCTGGCCGCCGCCGGTGCCGGTGCGGCTGATCAGCGTGAGGATCAGGTCCTTCGCCGTCACGCCCTCGGGGAGCGAGCCGTTGACGGTCACCGCCATCGTCCTCGGCCGGGCCTGCGGCAGCGTCTGGGTGGCCAGGACGTGCTCCACCTCCGACGTACCGATGCCGAACGCGAGGGCGCCGAAGGCGCCGTGCGTCGAGGTGTGCGAGTCGCCGCAGACGATCGTCATGCCCGGCTGCGTCAGCCCCAGCTGCGGGCCGACGACGTGCACGATGCCCTGCTCGACGTCGCCCAGCGGGTGCAGCCGCACGCCGAACTCCGCGGCGTTCTTGCGCAGCGTCTCGACCTGGGTGCGGCTCACCGGGTCGGCGATCGGCTTGTCCAGGTCGAGGGTCGGCACGTTGTGGTCCTCGGTGGCCAGCGTCAGGTCCGGGCGACGCACGCGCCGGCCGGCGAGCCGCAGCCCGTCGAAGGCCTGGGGGGAGGTGACCTCGTGGATGAGGTGGAGATCGATGTAGAGGAGGTCAGGCTCCCCCTCGGCCCTGCGGACGACGTGCTCGTCCCACACCTTCTCTGCGAGCGTCTTGCCCATGGTTCCTCCTCGACCGACGTGCTGGCGCCGGAGGGATCTCCCTCCGCCGTGCGGGGCGCCTTCCTCGAGTGTGTGACGGGCGCCGCCTCCCTGCCGGCGCCTCCTGCTTGCATATCACTATGCGAGACGCCATTATCAGAGTATGGACAACTCTAGCGGAGTGGGCGTGCTCGACAAAGCCGCCCTCGTGCTCACGGCACTCGAGTCCGGACCGGCGACGCTGGCCGGGCTGGTCGCCGCGACCGGGCTCGCCCGGCCGACGGCCCACCGGCTCGCCGTGGCCCTCGAGCACCACCGGCTGGTGGCCCGCGACATGCAGGGCCGGTTCGTCCTCGGCCCCCGGCTCGCCGAGCTCAGCGCCGCCGCCGGTGAGGACCGGTTGCTCGCGGCCGCCGGCCCCGTCCTCGCGCGGCTGCGCGACATCACCGGCGAGAGCGCCCAGCTGTGGCGCCGCCAGGGCGAGCACCGCGTCTGCGTGGCCGCCGCCGAGCGCCCCTCGGGGCTCCGCGACACCATCCCGGTGGGCTCGCAGCTGACGATGCGGGCGGGCTCCGCTGCGCAGGTGCTGCTGGCCTGGGAGGACCCCGAGCGGATGCACCGCGGCCTCCAGAACGCCGCCTTCTCCGCGACCGCGCTCTCCGCGATCCGCCGTCGGGGCTGGGCCCAGTCGGTCGGCGAGCGCGAGGCAGGCGTCGCCTCCGTCTCCGCTCCGGTCCGCTCCCCCTCCGGGAAGATCATCGCGGCGGTCTCGGTCTCCGGCCCCCTGGAGCGGCTGACCCGCCAGCCCGGCCGGATGCACGCCCCCGCGGTGCTCGCCGCCGCGGAGCGGCTCTCGGAGTCCCTGCGCCGCTCCTCGGAGTGACCCCCCGGGACAGCCCAGGAACGACTCAGAACAACGTGACGGCCTCGTGCGCGAGGAGCCACTCCTTGCGCGCGAGCCCGCCGCCGTAGCCGGTGAGCCCACCGGCCGCACCCAGGACCCGGTGGCACGGCACGACGATCGCCAGCGGGTTCCGGCCGTTCGCGAGCCCCACCGCCCGCGCCCCGTGGCCGGTCAGCCCGAGCCGGCCCGCGAGCTCGCCGTACGACGCGGTCGTGCCGTAGGGCAGCGTGCGCAGCTCCGCCCACACCCGTTGCTGGAACGGGGTCCCGTCCGGCGCGAGCGGAAGGTCGAACACCTCGAGCGCCCCGTCGAAGTACGCCGTCAGCTGGGCGGCGGCGTCCTTCAGGACCGGGTCGTCGTCGCCGCGCGCCCCGAGCGGTCGGGCATCGGCCCGGGCAGCGAACCGCTCGACGGTCGCCCGGTCCTCGGGGTCGGCCGGGGCGCCCTCCATCGGCCCGAGGAAGGCGACCGCGGTGAGCGCACCGCCGTGGACCACGAGCCGCAGCTCGCCCACCGGCGACGGGAGCGTCGTCCACATGCGTGTGACGCTACTCGCACCCACCGACAACCCCGCCCTGATGTGTCTTGAGCCGCCCTCGTCGTTTCGACGAGCTCGACCACCTCGGCACCTCCTGGCGCGGTGTCACACCCCACACAGCACGAGAGCCCCGGTCCCAGCGGGACCGAGGCTCTGTGGTGTCTTGCGATTTCCTGCGATGTACCCCCGACCGGATTCGAACCGGCGCTACCGCCTTGAGAGGGCGGCGTGCTAGGCCGCTACACAACGGGGGCCCTGTGAAGCGATCGGAACTCTAGCCGAGACCGGGGAACCGACCAAATCGCTGGGGTACTAGGACTCGAACCTAGACTAACGGAGCCAGAATCCGTCGGGCTGCCAATTACCCCATACCCCATGGGACGTGGCTCCTTGCGAAGCCTGGACGAGGATACACGTCCGTCTCGCCAGTCACAAAAGGGACGGCTGCTGGCGGCTCGCCGCCGGTGAGGCCGGCGGCCTGGTGCGGGTCTGCACCCCCATGCGCTGCGCCACGGCGGCCACCAGGGCGGCGTAGACGAGCGACTGGGTCAGGCTCACCGGCACGTTCCACCAGTTCGCCTCCGGGGCGCTGAGCGCCTGCGAGAGGTCGCCGAACGCGACCGCCCACCCCATCGCCAGGTAGTTGTTGAGGACGTGCAGGGCGATGCCCGCCTCGAGGCCGCCGGTGCGGATCACGAGCCACGCCGCGATCACCCCGAAGACGAAGCGGTCGAAGAACACCGGCGGCTCGAACTGCAGGTGTGCGACCGCGAAGAGCAGCGCGGTGACGACGATCGTGATCCACCGGTTGCGCAGCAGCGAGCCGGTCGCCTGGAGGAGGTAGCCGCGGAAGGCGTACTCCTCCCCCGCCGCCTGCAGCGGCGTGGTGAGGACGATGATCACGACGAGCGCGAGCATCGTGCCGTTCCACGGGTTGGTGCCGTCGGAGGAGCTCGCACTCTCCGGGGTCGGCAGGAACAGCCCCATGACGAAGGACACCGTCAGGGCGACGACGGAGAGCCCCAGGCAGACGAAGAGGAACTTCCAGCGGAGCTTGGGCACCACCGACGACAGCCACCGCGGGCGCAGCGAGTGCAGCACCCGGACCAGCCCCCACGTCCAGAGGATCAGCGACCCGAGCGCGAGGTTGAGGTAGAGCAGCCCCGACGGCGTGAGCTCCTGGGTCAACGTGCGCTCGAAGCGGTTGCCCAGGTCCGCGGTGCCGCCCTCGACGAGCAGCCCGATCCCCAGCACCGGCAGGAAGACCAGCGGCAGCAGGATGCTCATCGCCACGGGGATCGTGATGATCCCGAGCACCGGCTTCCACCAGCGGTAGGTCCACGTCCGGTACATCTCGTGGTACTCGCGCGGCTCCGCGTGCGGGAACGACGGTCGCGGCGGCGCCGGCGCCCAGCCCTGCTGCGGGTACGGCGCGGGGTACGGCTGGTGGTACGGCTGCTGCGGGTACGCCGGGTAGGGCTGCTGCCCCTGCGGGCCGGGCCACGGCTGTCCCTGCGGGTACGGCGACGAGCCCGACGGCACCTCCGGGTGCTCGGGCGGACCGGCGGACGTCACGCCCGCCCCGCGTCCTCGAGCCGCGCCAACGAGCTCTCGCGCCCCAGCAGCTCGAGGGACTCGAAGAGCGGCGGCGAGACCCGCCGACCGGTCACCGCGACCCTCACCGGACCGAAGGCGTTGCGTGGCTTGAGCCCCAGCCCGTCGATGAGGGCGGTGCGCAGCGCCTCCTCGATCGACGCGGTGTCCCAGGTGGAGAGGGCCGCCAGCGCGTCGTGGGCGGCCTGCACGACCGCCCGGCCGTCGTCGGTCGCGAGCAGCTTGGCGGTGTCGGCCGGGTCGCGCGTGAACGCACGGTCGTCGACCAGCAGGAAGCCGACCATCTCGACGGCCTCGCCGAGGGTGCCCATCCGCTCCTGCACCAGCGGCGCCGCCGCACCGAGCAGCCGGCGCTGCTCCTCGGTGACGTCCTCGCCGAGGATGCCGGCCCGCTGCAGGTAGGGCACCATCCGCTCGGCGAGCTCGTCGACCGAGAGGGCGCGCAGGTGCGTCGCGTTGATCGCCTCGGCCTTCTTGAGGTCGAACCGCGCCGGGTTGGGGTTCACGCGGGCGATGTCGAACGCGGCGACCATCTCGTCCATGGAGAAGATGTCGCGGTCCTCCGCGATCGCCCACCCCAGCAGGGCCAGGTAGTTGAGCAGCCCCTCCGGCAGGAAGCCGCGGTCGCGGTAGCCGAGGAGGTTCGACTCGGGGTCGCGCTTCGAGAGCTTCTTGTTGCCCTGGCCCATCACGTAGGGCAGGTGGCCGAACCGCGGCGGCGTCCCGTCACCGATGCCGATCTCCCCGAGCGCCTCGTAGAGCGCGATCTGGCGCGGCGTCGACGACAGCAGGTCCTCGCCGCGCAGCACGTGGGTGATCTCCATCAGCGCGTCGTCGACGGGGTTGACCAGCGTGTAGAGCGGGTGCCCGTTGCCCCGCACCAGCACGTAGTCCGGCACGTGCTCGGGCTGGAAGGTGATCTCCCCGCGGACCAGGTCGTCGAAGGCGATCGCACGGTCCGGCATCCGCAGCCGGACCACCGGTCGCCGGCCCTCGGCCTCGTAGGCGGCGACCTGCTCCGCCCTCAGCTCGCGACAGTGGCCGTCGTACCCCGGTGTGCGGGCCTCCTTGCGCGCCCGCTCGTTGCGCTCGTCGAGCTCCTCCTGCGAGCAGTAGCAGCGATAGGCCCGGCCGGCCTCGAGCAGCCGGCGCGCGACGTCGGCGTACACGTCGAACCGCTCGGACTGCCGGTACGGCGCGTGGGGACCGCCGATCTCGGGGCCCTCGTCCCAGCTGAACCCGAGCCAGTCCATCACCTCGAGCAGCGTCTCGTAGGACTCCTGGGAGTCCCGCGCCGCGTCGGTGTCCTCGATGCGGAACACGAAGGTGCCGCCGTGGTGGCGGGCGAACGCCCAGTTGAACAGCGCCGTCCTTGCCAGCCCCACGTGGGGCGACCCCGTGGGCGAGGGGCAGAACCGGACTCGTACGGCGGACTTCTCGCTCATCGACCCTTCACTGTGCTGATGGGGCGAGCGCGTCGGCTCCGCCGCCACGCTGCCGCCCGTCGTTGACTGCTGATGGGGCGAGCGCGTCGGCTCCGCCGCCACGCTGCCGCCCGTCGTTGGATCAGCCACGGCGCGCGACCCGGTTGGTCAGCGTGCCGATGCCCTCGACGACCACGTCCACCTCGTCGCCGACCTCCATCGGTCCCACCCCGTCGGGGGTGCCGGTGAGGATCACGTCGCCGGGCAGCAGCGTCATCACGGAGCTGACGTGCGCGACGAGGGTCGGCACGTCGAAGATCAGGTCCTTGGTGCGACCGTCCTGCTTGAGGTCGCCGTTGAGGAAGGTCTGCACCCGCAGGTCGCTGACGTCGAGCTCGGTCTCGATCCACGGCCCCAACGGGCAGAAGGAGTCGAACCCCTTGCCGCGGGTGAACTGCACGTCGCTGCGCTGCAGGTCGCGCGCGGTCACGTCGTTGCCCACGGTGTAGCCGTGGATCACGTCCGCGACCTTCTCCTTCGGGACGTCGCGGCAGATCCGCCCGATCACCACCGCCAGCTCGCCCTCGAAGTGCACCTCGGAGGACTGGTGGGGGTAGAAGACCGGGTCGCCGGGGCCGACGACCGAGGTGTTCGGCTTGAGGAACATCAGCGGCTCGGCGGGGACGTCGTTGCCCATCTCGGCGGCGTGGGCGGCGTAGTTGCGGCCGATCCCCACGACCTTGCTGCGGGGCAGCACCGGCGCGAGGAGCCGGACGTCGGCGAGCCGGTGCTGCTCCTCGGTCGGGTGCATGCCGACGTAGAGCGGGTCGCCCGCCAGCGCGACGACAGTGGCGTCGGGGTCCAGCTCGCCGTGCTCGTCCAGGTCGCCGCTGACGACGCCGTAGCGGGGGTCGTCACCGGTGGTGAATCTCGCGATACGCACCCGGCGAGCCTACCGGCGGGAGCAGCACCGGGCTCTCGTTACCCTCGAGGCTGTGGAGAGGGCGACGACAACGGCGACGCGACCCGCCGCACCCCTCCCCGTCCTGGCGCGAGAGGAGTGGGAACCGCTCGCCCGCCGGCACGCCGCGCGCGTCGACGTCTCGGTCCAGCCGCACCTCGAGCGGCGTCGCCGCGGGGTCCGCCACCCCGTCGAGGACTTCCTCTTCGACTACTACAGCCACCGACCGGCAGCCCTGCGCCGCTGGCACCCCGGCCACGGCGTCGTGCTCGCCGACGCCCCGGAGCACCGCTCCACCAAGGCGTACGTCGAGGTGGCCGGCGGCGTGACGGTCGACGACGGCTTCGTCGAGCAGCGGCGCACGCTCGTCTCCTCGATCCGCACGCTCCTCGCCGCGACCGAGCGGCGGACCCCGACGCTGGGATGCTTCGGGATGCACGAGTGGGCGATGGTCTACCGGCTCCCGCAGGACGACGTCCGCCATGCCGCGTGGCCGCTGCGGCTCGGTCCGGAGGGGACGGACGCGGTCGTCGAGGGGCACCGGATCAGCTGCTCGCACTTCGACGCGTTCCGGTTCTTCACCGAGGAAGCGCGCCCCCGCAACACCTTGCAGCCCGGGCGTGACGACCGGCCGGCGTTCGAGCAGCCGGGGTGCCTGCACGCCGGGATGGACCTCTACAAGCACGCCTTCCGGCTCTCCCCGATGGTCGGCTCGGACCTGGTCGCCGACTGCTTCGAGCTGGCCCGCGACATCCGGGTCCTCGACATGCGGGCGTCGCCGTACGACCTGTCGGGGCTGGGCTACGAGCCGGTCCGCGTCGAGACCGCCGAGGGCAAGCAGGAGTACGTCGCCGCCCAGCGGGTGTTGGCCGAGCGCGGCCGACCACTGCGCCGCCGGCTGGTCGAGGCCTGTGACCGGCTCCTGGCCGTGGCCGCATGACCGGCGACCTCACCGACGTCCCCGGGATCCGGGTCGGCCACTGGTCCGACCGCACGGGGCTGACCGGCTGCACGGTGGTGCTGCTCCCCGACGAGGGCACCGCCGCCGGCGTGGCTGTCCGCGGCGCCGCACCCGGCACCCGGGAGACCGACCTGCTCGACCCGGGCGCGATGGTGCCCGGGGTGCACGCCGTGCTGCTGACCGGTGGTTCCGCCTTCGGGCTCGCAGCGGCCGACGGGGTGCTGCGCCGGCTCGAGGAGCGCGGCGTCGGGCTGGAGACCGGCGCGGGTCCGGTGCCGATCGTCCCCGCCGCGGTCCTCTACGACCTGACGGTGGGGTCGGCGGAGGCTCGCCCGGACGCGGCGGCGGGGTACGCCGCCTGCCGGGCCGCGGAGGAGCAGCGGCCCTGCGGCAGCGGGCAGGTGGGCGCCGGCACCGGTGCGCGGGTCGGCAAGCTCTTCGACCCGCAGGACCCCGCCCCCGGCGGCCTCGGCACCGCCTCGCTCCCCCTGCCCGGTGGCGGCACGGTGGGCGCGGTCGTCGCCGTCAACGCCCTCGGCGACGTCGTCGACGAGGACGGTCGGGTGCTCTCGGGCCACGGCACCGCGGCCAGGCTGCTGGCGGAGGGGATGCCGGAGCTGCCGCCGGTCGGCGGGGCGAACACCACGCTGGCCCTGGTCGCCACCGACCTGGCGCTGACCAAGGCGCAGGCCGGTCGGCTCGCCTCGGTCGCCCACGACGGGTTCGCCCGGGCGATCCGGCCGGTGCACACGTCGTACGACGGGGACACGGTGTTCGCGGTCTCGACCGGGCAGGTCGAGACCGCACCGGAGCAGCTGCTCGTGCTGGAGACCGCGGCCGCCGAGGTGGTGGCCCGGGCGGTCCGCGCGGCGGTGACCGGCTAGCTCAACGGCTGCTCGCCGTGGCGGCGCAGTCCGAAGACCACACCGTCGACGAGCGCCTCCCACGACGCCTCGATCACGTTGCCGCCGACGCCGACGGTGACCCACGACGACTCGCCGTCCGAGGTCTCGATGAGCACCCGGGTGACCGCGTCGGTGCCGTGCCCCTGGTCGAGGATCCGCACCTTGTAGTCGATGAGCTCGAACTTCCCGACCTCCGGGTACGCCTGCCCGATCGCCTGCCGCAGCGCGTGGTCGAGGGCGTTCACCGGGCCGTTGCCCTCCCCGACCGCGATGATCCGGCTGCCGCCGGCCCGCAGCTTCACGATCGCCTCGGCGGCCGCCTCGTTCTCCACCGAGCTGGTGATCGCGCGCCACGACTCGACCTCGAAGTACGCCGGACGCTGCCCCTGCACCTCCTCCACGAGGAGCAGCTCGAACGACGCGTCGGCGGCCTCGAAGGTGTAGCCGGCCGACTCCATCGCCTTGACGCGCGCGGTGACCCGGGTGACCAGCTCTTTGTCCTGCGAGAGGTCGAAGCCGAGCTGGGCGCCCTTCAGCTCGATGCTGGCGCGGCCGGCCATGTCCGAGACGAGCAGCCGCATGTCGTTGCCGACACCGGCCGGGTCCATGTGCTGGTAGAGGTTGGGGTCGACCTTGATCGCCGACGCGTGCAGCCCGGCCTTGTGGGCGAACGCGCTGACGCCGACGTAGGGCTGGCGCGCGGCGGGCGGCACGTTGGTGACGTCGGCGACCGCGTGGGCGACCCGGGTGGCCTCGCGGAGGCTGCCGCTGGGCAGCACCGGGCGGCCGAGCTTGAGCTCGAGGTTCGCCACCACCGTGACGAGGTCGGCGTTGCCGGTGCGCTCGCCGTAGCCGTTGAGCGTGCCCTGCACGTGCGTCGCGCCTGCCTCCACCGCGGCCAGCGAGTTCGCCACCGCGCACCCGGTGTCGTTGTGGCAGTGGATACCGACGCGCACCCCGGTGGTCGTGACGACGTCGTCGACCACGTCGGCGACCCACCCCGGGAGCATCCCGCCGTTGGTGTCGCAGAGCGCGACGACCTCCGCACCGGCCTCCGCGGCGACCCGTAGCGCCTCCAGCGCGTAGGCCCGGTTGCTGCGGTAGCCGTCGAAGAAGTGCTCGGCGTCGAGGAACACCCGCTGCCCCTCGGTGCGGAGGTGCGCCACGGTGTCGCGGATCATCGCGAGGTTCTCCTCGAGGGTGGTCCGCAGGGCGAGCTCGACGTGGCGGTCGTGGGACTTGGCGACCAGGGTGACCACCGACGCACCCGAGTCCCGGAGCGCGGCGACCAGCGGGTCGTCGGCGGCGGCGACGCCGGCCCGGCGGGTCGCGCCGAAGGCCGCGAGCTGCGCGTGCTCGAGCTTCAGCTC
The DNA here is from genome assembly GCF_008087345.1 of Nocardioides caldifontis. GTDB lineage: Bacteria > Actinomycetota > Actinomycetes > Propionibacteriales > Nocardioidaceae > Marmoricola_A > Marmoricola_A caldifontis. The sequence goes on from NZ_VHIB01000008.1 coordinate 417,774, forward strand.
GTCCTTGGCGCGCCGGAAGAACTCGGTGTCCTTCGGGTTGGCGCCCGGCCAGCCGCCCTCGATGAACCCGACCCCCAGCTGGTCGATGTGCCGCGCGATGTGCAGCTTGTCGAGCACGGAGAGGTTGAGCCCCTCCTGCTGCGCGCCGTCGCGGAGCGTGGTGTCGTAGACGTGGAAGTCGTTCATCGTCCTGTCCTGCTCTTCGGGGAACTCTCCGAGCGTGCCAGACCGTGGCGCGGTCCGTGACCGCGTCTCGGGGATCGGGGTCAGATCCGGCCCTGGAGCGGCCCCGGCAGGGCGCCGCGCAGCTGTGACCACGGTGCTGCGTCGGTGGGCCACCACTCCACGCCGCCGCCGGCGGCGGAGACGACCAGCCCGGCGGCCACGGCCACCGCGAGCACCGCCGCGCCCCACCCGACCGGGGCGTGCCGGGCCAGCGCCGTCGCGCCCTGGCCGACCGGGCGCCGGAGCCGGCGCGACCCCGGGCCGCACCAGACCGCGAGTACCGTCACCACACCGCCGACCCAGAGGGCGTCCCGTCCCGCCATCCCGCCGACGACCAGGAGCGCGACGGTGAAGGCGGTCGCGACCGCGGCGGTCAGCAGGTTGAGGACCGAGGCGGTCGCCATCAGCACCGTGTGCCACGGGAACGTCGCGACCCCGCGCGGGGCGTCGCTCCACCGGCGGCCGCGGAAGACCCGGCGGCGCCAGAGCGACTCCTGGGTCCTGGCGAGGCCGCGGAGCCCGGCGACGAGGACGAGCAGGAGGAGGTAGGTGACGTAGGGAGCGAGCCGGTAGGCCGCGACCACTCCGACCGTGAGCGCGCCCATGAGCAGCGCGCGGCGGAGCCGGCCCGGGGCGTCGAGCCGCTCCCCTGCGGCGGGCTGGGCGGCCGGGTGCTGGGCGTAGGGGTACGGCTGGGCCGGTGGCCGGTGGCCGTTCGGCTGGCCGGGGAACGGGGCCTGCTGCGGTCCGGCGTGCTGGACGGGCTGCTGGCCCGGGTGCTGGCCCGGGTGCTGGACGGGCTGCTGGCCCGGGTGCTGACCCGGGTAGGGCCTGGCGTACTGCCCCGGCGACGCGTAGGGCGGCGGTGGGAACCCCTGCCCAGGCTGGGCTCCCGTGCGGTACGCCGGCGCACCGGCCGGGGCGGCCGGGAACCGGGACGTGGGCGACGGCGTCGGGGCGATCGTCGTCGGCGTCACGGTGGTCGGCGTCGGCGTGGGGGCGATGGAGGTGGGGTCCGCGGCCAGCCCCGTCGGCGCCGCGGGGAGCACGCCGGTGCGGTCGGCCGGGGCGGGCTGCGGCGCGTCGGCGACGACCTCGCTGGCCGGCTCCTCCCGGGCGACGGTCTGCCAGGGCATCGTGAGGTCGGGCGCGACCGGCGGCGGGACGGTGGCGAGCAGCGAGGTCGGGAGCTCCGCCTCGGTCAGCTCCTCGGCGAGCGCCTCGAGCTCCTGGACGGCCTCGGCGACGGTGGGTCGGTCGAGCGGCTCGGTGGCGAGGCAGTCGGCGAGCAGCGCGCGGAGCTCGACGGGCACGTCCCGCAGGTCGGCCTGGCCGCGACGCGTCCGGTCGAGGATCGCCATCGTGTGGCCTCGGCCGTAGGGCGGCCGCCCGGTCGCGGCGTACGCCGTGGTGGCAGCCCAGCCGTGCACGTCGGTGGCCGCGGTCGCGTGGTCGCCGTACAGCACCTCGGGGGCGAGGTAACCGGGCGTCCCGAGCACGGTGCCGGCCATCGTGAGCCGCGGGTCCTCGGCCAGCCGGGCGAGCCCGAAGTCGATGAGGATCGGCGAGCGGCCCTCCATCACCACGTTCGTGGGCTTGAGGTCGCGGTGCAGCACCCCGGCGGCGTGCACGTCGCGGACCGCCTCGAGCAGCCGGCGGCCGGTGTGAAGCAGGTCCGCGAGCCGCAGCGGCCCGTCGCGCTCGACGGTCTCGTGGAGGGAGTGGCCGGGGACGTACCGCGTCACCACGTAGGGGTGCTCGCCCCACGGATCGGCGTCGAGGACCTCGGCGACGTGCGGGCTCTGCACGTGGCGCAGCGATGCGACCTCGCGCTCGAGGCGGCGGCGCCCCTCCTCGTCGCCGACCACCTGCGGACGCAGCACCTTGAGCGCCACCCGGCGCCCCTCGTGGTCCTCGGCGAGGTGGACGACCCCCATGCCGCCCTCGCCGATCGGGACCAGGAGGCGGTAGCGACCGATGGTGCGCGGTCCCGGTCCGGTCCGGTCAGCGGGAGTCGAGGTCACCCCGTCACGGTAACGCGCCGCCTCCCGCGAGCCGGCGCATCCTGCCGTCAGAACGCGTCGAACGGTGCGGCGTAGCGGAACGGGCCGGACGTCCCCGACCAGGCGGTGAGCGGCCGGACCTGGAAGTAGTCGCCCCACGCCGGGTCCGGGGCGGTGATCTGCAACGACGCCGCCGGGACGAAGCCGAAGCGCCGGTAGAAGGCCGGCTCACCCACCAAGCCGACCAGCGACTCCTCCAGCGCGTCGGCGGCACCGAGCACGGCGTGCATCAACGCGGTGCCGGTCCCCGCGCCCTGCCGCCGCGGCGTGACGCTCACCGGCCCCAGCCCCAGTGCGGGCTCGTCCCCGACCCACGCGCGAGTGGCGACGACGTGGCCGACCACCACGTCCTCCTCGACCGCGACGAGCGACAGCGCGGGGATCCATCCCTCGTCGTCGCGCAACCAGGACACGAGCGTCGCCTCCCCCGGCACCCCGTCCTCCTCGACGGGCGGGGCGCTGTGCGGCGCGTCGCGGAACGCCTCGGCCGTGACGGCGCGGATCGCAGCGACGTCCGCGGGGAGCTCGCGCCGGATGATCACGGAGCAACCGTCGAGCCCGGGGCTCGTGCGCGTCAACCGCGCCGGGGCGTCAGAGGACGCGGTGCAGCCAGCCGAAGGTGTCCTCGGCGCGGCCGTACTGGATGTCCACCAGCCCCTGGCGGATCCGCTGGGTCACCGGGCCGGCGTCGCCGTCGACGGAGCAGTCGACCTCGCCGTCGCTCCAGACCAGCCGGCCGATCGGGGTGATGACCGCCGCCGTGCCGCAGGCGAAGACCTCGGTGATCCGTCCGGACGTCACGCCGTCGCGCCACTCGTCGATGGAGAACCGCCGCTCCTCGACCTTGTGGCCGAGCACCCCGGCGAGCTCGATGATCGAGCCGCGGGTGACGCCCTCGAGGATCGTGCCGGTGAGCTCGGGGGTGACGATCGTGCCGTCGTCGTGCACGAAGTAGAGGTTCATGCCGCCGAGCTCCTCGACGTACTTCCGCTCGAGGGCGTCGAGGAAGACCACCTGGTCGTAGCCGTGGTCGATCGCCTCCTGCTGCGGCGCGAGCGACGCGGCGTAGTTGCCGCCGGTCTTCGCCGCACCCATCCCGCCGGTCGCGGCACGGGTGTAGTGCTCGCTCACCAGGATCGAGACGGGCTTGATGCCGCGCGCGAAGTACGCCCCGGCCGGCGACGCGATCACCATGTAGGTCACGTGCTTCGACGGCCGCACCCCGAGGAACTTCTCCGAGGCGAACATGAACGGCCGCAGGTAGAGGCTCATCTCGCCCTCGGCGCCGGGCACCCACCGCTCGTCGACCTTCACCAGCTCGTCGACGGTGGCGACGAAGTCCTCGACCGGCAGCTGCGGCAGCGCCAGCCGGCGAGCGGAGCGCGCGAGCCGCTCGCCGTTCATCTCCGGCCGGAAGGTCCACACCGAGCCGTCGGCGTGCCGGTAGGCCTTGAGCCCCTCGAAGATCTCCTGCGCGTAGTGCAGCACCGCGGTCGCCGGGTCGAGCGACAGCGGGCCGTACGCCGTGATCCGGGCGTCGTGCCACCCACGCTCGGGGGTCCACTCCGCGGTGAGCATGTGGTCGGTGAAGTGGGTGCCGAAGCCCGGGGCCGCCAGGATCTCGGCGAGCCGGTCGTCACTGACGAGGTCGTTGCTGCGGTGCACCGCGATGTCGAGCGCGCTCATGGCTGCACGGTACTTCTTTCGTCGGTCGTCGGGAGGGGCGGACGGCGGCTCCCGGTGAGGAGCCGTCAGCCGGCTACTCGCGCCGCGATCGCGTCGCCGACCTCCGAGGTACGCCGGGGCTCGGGCCCGCGCTCGGCGAGGTCGGCGACGACCGCCTCCTCCACGCGCCGGGCCGCGTCCTCGAGCCCGAGGTGGTCGAGCATCAGCGCGGCCGAGAGGATCGCCGCGGTCGGGTCGGCCTTCTGCTGCCCGGCGATGTCCGGCGCGGAGCCGTGCACCGGCTCGAACATGCTCGGCGTGGTGCGGTCGGGGTTGACGTTGCCGCTGGCCGCGAGGCCGATGCCTCCGGTGACGGCGGCGGCGAGGTCGGTGATGATGTCGCCGAACAGGTTGTCGGTGACGATCACGTCGAACCGCGCCGGGTCGGTCGCCAGGAAGATCATCGTCGCGTCCACGTGCAGGTAGTCGACGGTGACGTCGGGGAACTCCTTCGCCACCTCGCCCACGACCCGGGTCCACACCGCGCCCGCGTGCACGAGCACGTTGGTCTTGTGGACCAGCGTGAGCTTCTTGCGCGGTCGGCGCCGGGCGCGGGCGAACGCGTCGCGCACGACCCGCTCGACCCCGAAGGCGGTGTTGAGGCTGACCTCGGTGGCCACCTCGTGGGGCGTGCCGGCGCGCACGGTGCCGCCGTTGCCGGTGTAGGGGCCCTCGGTGCCCTCACGGACGACGACGAAGTCCACCTCGCCCGGGTCGGCGAGCGGCGAGGGCACGCCCGGGTAGATCCGGGAGGGCCGGAGGTTGACGTAGTGGTCGAGGTCGAAGCGGAGCCGCAGCAGGAGCCCGCGCTCGAGCAGCCCCGGCGGGAGGTTCGGGTCGCCCGGCTTCCCGCCCACCGCGCCGAGCAGGATCGCGTCGTGCTGCCGGATCTCGGCGAGCACGGAGTCAGGGAGCACCTCGCCGGTCGCGAGGTAGCGCTCGGCACCCAGGTCGTAACGGTTGGTCTCGACCTTCACCGTGGACGGGGTCACGGCCGAGAGCACCTTGAGGGCCTCGGTGGTGACCTCCTGGCCGATGCCGTCGCCGGGGACGACGGCGAGCCGGAGGGACTGGGGCTGCGGGGACGCGGTCATGGGGCCGGAGCCTAGTTGTCGTCCGGCCGCTCTCCGTCGGCGTCTCGCTGCTCGGGTGCCCCGGCCATCGCCATCGCGGGCGGGGTCGGCTGCCAGTAGCGGGGGCGCCGCACGGCGCGCGGCTCGTCGTCCTCACGGTGCCGGGCGGGGCCCCACTCGGGGTAGAAGTCGTACATCGTCCTGGTCCTCGTTCGCTGTCGTTCCGTGGACCGTGGCGGAAGCGGACCGAGCGGTCCTCGAGTGGTTGCTTCTTCGTTCGCCACGGGGTCGCAGGGCCGACAACGCGTACACCGCGGCGAGGTGGCCCTACGAGAGGTGGGCCTCGCCGCGGCGGCGGATGGCTACGAGGAAGAAGCACGACATGGTGCGACCAACTGTAGGAGCGCCCTTGCGCGGAGCGCACGACCTTTCGCACCCTTTCTCACATGATGGACGCGCCACTCGCCATCCGGACCCAGAGCCGCCCGTGGGCGAGGATCGGGTCATGAGCGCGCCACCCGAGGTACCCGACGTCGTCCGCCGGGCCTTCGACGTCTCGCGGCGACGCGGGTTCGTGTCCTTCTGCCGCAACGAGACCGGCCGGCTGCTCGCCACCCTGGCGGCCTCGCGCGGCGGCACGCTCGCCGAGTTCGGCACCGGCACCGGCGTCGGCACGGCGTGGCTGCGCAGCGGCATCCGCGACTGCTCCCGCATCGTCAGCGCGGAGCTCGACTCCAAGCTCGCCGGGGCCGCGGCGGAGATCTTCGTCGACGACGACCAGGTCGAGGTGGTCGCCGCGGACTGGTCGACGCTGCGCGACCGCGGCCCGTTCGCGCTGCTCTTCCTCGACGCCCGCGAGCCGAAGGACAGCGGCCCCGACGCGGTCGTCGACCTGGTCGAGCCCGGCGGCCTCGTCGTGCTCGACGACTTCACGCCCTGCGAGTCGTGGCCCCCGGTGTACGGCGGCCGCGTGGACACCCTGCGCGAGGAGTGGCTGACCGACGAACGGTTCACCACCGTCGAGGTGATGGTCGCCTCCGACACCGCCGTGCTCATCGCGAGCAAGCGCTGAGGCCGGACGTTCACCACGAGGGGCGGAAGGCGCCGTGCCCCACCGGGCGGTGGACCAGGAACCACGCGTCGTACACGTCCTGGGCCGGCGGCCGCGGCTCGAGCCGCACGACCGCCCGGGGCAGGAACAGCTGCACCAGGGGGCCGATCGAGACCGCGTAGAGCACCGTGCCGACCCCCACGGTCCCGCCGAGCAGGAAGCCGGTGACGAGGACCACGACCTCGAGCGTCGTGCGGACCAGCCGCACGCTGCGACCGGTGCGGCGCACCAGCCCGGTCATCAGCCCGTCGCGCGGGCCGGGGCCGAGCTGTGCGCCGATGTAGAGCGCGCCGGCCAGTCCGTTGAGGACGATGCCGCCCACCAGGAGCGCGGCGCGGCCGGCCGTCGAGCCGGGCGTCTGCAGCACCGCGAGCGTCAGGTCGGTGGCCACACCGATGACGAGCGCGTTCGCGATCGTGCCGAGCCCGGGCCGCTGACGGAGCGGGATCCAGAGCAGCAGCACGGCCAGCCCGACGACGATGACGATCGCGCCGAAGGAGAGCGGCAGCCAGTGGGCCAGCCCCTCGTGGAGCACGTCCCACGGGTCGAGCCCGAGGTGCGAGCGGAGCATCATCGCCATGCTGGCGCCGTAGAGCACCAGCCCCAGCATCAGCTGGGCGAGGCGGCGCGGCAGCCGGGGGGCGCGCAGCTGCTCGAGGGCGGAGAGGTTGGCCAGCTCGTTCATGCAGGCCACTCTGGCCATCAAGTGGCCTGGTGCGAAATAGCCAATCGTGGAACAGTGGCCTCATGGACAGACGGATCACCGCCGAGCGCACCGCCATGCTGATCGGCGGGGCCGTCGACCGCGCGCCGGCGTACCTCGGGATCGCGGAGGCGCTGCGGATCCTCATCGCCGACGGCCGCATCCCTCCCGAGACGCGGCTGCCGAGCGAGCGGGAGCTGACCACGAAGCTCGGCGTCAGCCGCACCACGGTCACGAGGGCCTACTCGCTGCTCCGCGAGAGCGGCCACCTGGTCTCCCGCCAGGGCTCCGGGAGCGTCACCCAGCTGCCGTCGTCGGCGCACGTCGGCGACCTGCTGCTCAACCCCGAGGCGCCACCCGGCCGCATCGACCTCACCTGCGCCTCCCCCACCGCACCGCCGGGGATCATGCAGGCCTACGAGGCTGCGCTCGCCGAGCTTCCCGCGCACCTCCCGCTCACCGGCTACTACCCGTCGGGGCTGCCGTTGCTGCGGCAGGCGATCGCCCGGCGGTACGCCGAGCGGGGGCTGCCCACCGAGCCCGAGCAGGTGCTGGTGACGTCCGGGGCGCTCGCCGCGATGGCCGTGGTGGTGCGGGCCTTCGTGGACCGCGGCGACCGTGTGCTCACGGAGAGCCCGTCCTACCCCAACGTGCTCGCTGCACTCCGCGACGCCGGCGCACGGCTCTTCGGGGCCGACGTCGAGCAGCGGGGTTGGGCCACCTCGAGCGTCCTCGACGCGGTGCGCCAGGTGCGGCCGGCGGCGGCGTACCTGATGCCGGACTTCCACAACCCGACCGGCCAGCTCATGGACGACGACGAACGGGCCGCGCTCGCGACCGCGCTGCGCCGGGCACGCACCCTCACGGTCGTCGACGAGACGATGGTCGAGATCGCCATCGACGAGGTCGTGACGCCGCTGCCGTTCGCAGCGCACCTCCCCGACGCGATCAGCATCGGCTCGGCCAGCAAGGCGTTCTGGGGCGGGCTGCGCATCGGCTGGGTCCGCGCCCCCGAGCGCCGGATGGCCGCGCTCGTCTCGGCGCGGCTCACCCTGGACCTCGGGGCACCGGTGCTCGAGCAGCTCGTGCTCTTGAACCTGATGCAGCGGCGCGAGGAGGTGCTGGAGCTCAAGCGGCGCCGGCTGCGGGAGTCGCGCGCGGCGCTGGTGGCCGCCCTGGCGGCGAAGCTGCCGGACTGGCGGTTCCAGGTGCCGGCGGGTGGGCTCAGCCTCTGGTGCGAGCTGCCGCGCCCGGTCTCCTCGGCGCTCACGCAGGCCGCGGCGGACCATGGCGTGCAGCTCGCCGCCGGGCCGCTGTTCGCGCCGGAGGGCGGGCTGGAGCGGCGCGTGCGGCTGCCCTACAGCCAGTCCCCGACCGCGCTCGCCGACGCCGTCGACCGGCTCGCGAGGGCGTGGGAGGAGGGGCTCCCCCGGCGCACGACCAGACGGCGTGTGCCGGCGCTCGTCACCTGAGCGGCCCGGTCACCCGCATCATTCCGACAGGTCGACCGCCCGCACCGACACCGCGTCGATCGCGCGCCGGATCTCCTCGAGGGTCTCGTGCGGGATCGCGTCGTCGACCGACAGCGCGACGAGGGCGTGGCCGCCCTGGTGGTCGCGGCAGACCTGCATCCCCGCGATGTTGACATGGGCCCGGCCGAGCAGCTGCCCGACCGTGCCGACCATGCCGGGGCGGTCCTCGTAGCGGAGGAACGCCAGGTGCTCGGTCGGCTCGACGTCGACCGGGTAGCCGTCGACCTCGACGAGCCGCTCGCGCTGCGCGATGCCGATCAGCGTGCCGCTGCAGGAGACCTGGCTGCCGTCGGCGAGGGTGCCCCGGATCGTGATCAGGTTGCGGTGGTCGGGGCTCTCGGGCTCGGTCACCAGCCGGACGGCGACCCCTCGCTCGGCGGCGAGGAGCGGGGCGTTCACGTAGGAGACCGACTCCTCGACGATGTCGGCGAAGATCCCCTTCAGCGCGGCGAGCTCGAGCACCTTGACGTCGTACTGCGTGATCTCGCCGCGGACCTCGACGTCGACCTGCTGCGCGACCTCGCCGGCGAGCGCGGTGAAGATGCGCCCCAGCTTCTCGGTGAGCGGGATGCCGGGGCGGACGTCCTCGGCGATCACGCCGCCCTGCACGTTGACCGCGTCGGGGACGAGCTCGCCGCTGAGGGCGAGGCGGACCGAGCGCGCGACCGCGATGCCCGCCTTCTCCTGCGCCTCGTCGGTGGAGGCGCCGAGGTGCGGCGTCGCGACGACGTTGTCCAGCTCGAAGAGCGGGCTGTCGGTGCACGGCTCCTTGGCGTAGACGTCGACACCGGCCGCGGCGACGCGGCCCTCCCGGAGCGCGTTGTAGAGGGCCTGCTCGTCGACGATCCCGCCCCGGGCGGCGTTGACGAGCACCAGCGACGGCTTCACCTTGTCCAGCTCGTCCTTGCCGATCAGCCCCACGGTCTCGGGGGTCTTCGGCAGGTGCACGGAGATGAAGTCGGACTCGACGAGCAGCTCGTCGAGGCTGACCAGCCGCACCCCCATCTGCGCCGCGCGCCCCGCCTGCACGTAGGGGTCGTAGGCGATGACCTTCATGCCGAAGGCGCTCAGCCGCTGGGCGACGAGGACGCCGATGCGGCCGAGGCCGACGATGCCGACGGTCTTCTCGTAGAGCTCGATGCCGGTGTACTTGCTCCGCTTCCACTCCCCGTTGCGGAGGGCGGCGCTGGCGGGCGCGATGTGGCGCGCGGCGGCGAGCATCAGCCCGACGGCGAGCTCGGCGGCGGAGACGATGTTGGAGGTCGGCGCGTTGACCACCATCACGCCGTTCTGCGTGGCGGTCTTGACGTCGACGTTGTCGAGGCCGACGCCCGCGCGGGCGACCACCTTGAGCCGCGGGGCGGCAGCGAGCGCCTCGGCGTCGACCTTGGTCGCGGAGCGGACCAGCACCGCGTCGACGTCGCCCAGGGCCGGAAGGAGCTCGGCGCGGTCGGCGCCGTTGGCGTGCCGGACCTCGAAGTCGGGGCCGAGCGCGTCGATGGTGGCGGGGCTCAGCTCTTCGGCGATGAGTACGACGGGCTTGCTCACTCTGGTTCCTCAGGTGGTGTCGGTCGGCCGTGACGGTCGGCCAGGCAGGGGTCCGCGGGTGCGCGGACGACCGTGCACGACGTTGTGCCCGACGCCAGACTGTACCCCTGGCACCGCCGCCGGACCTGCTGCCGTCTCAGACCGCGCAGCCGTCGGGGCCGCAGACGGTGCCGTCCGCGAGCATCTGCAGCCCGGGGTGGCTGTCGTCCCAGGCACGCTGCAGCAGCTCGGAGAAGACCCCGGTCGGCTGGGCGCCGGAGACGCCGTAGCGCCGGTCGACCACGAAGAACGGCACCCCGGTCGCGCCGTACGCGCGGGCCTGGTCGATGTCCGCGCGCACCGCGCCGACGTGCTCGTCGCCGGCGAGGACGGCGTCGACGCGGACGGCATCGAGCCCGGCACCGACCGCGACCTCACGGAGCACCTCGTGGTCCCCCATCGAGCGGCCGCGGAGGAAGTACGCCGCCAGCAGCCGCTCCTTCAGCTCGCGCTGGAGCGCCGGACCTCCTTGCGCCAGTGCCTCGTGCAGCAGCCGGTGGGCGTCGACGGTCTTGGTGTGGGTGGCGTGCTCGTAGTCGAACTCCAGCCCGACCTCGGCGGCGATCACGGCGACGCGGTCCATCATCGGGCGGACGGCGTCCACCCCGCCGCCGTACTTGCGCCCGAGCGCCTCGGCGACCGACTCGGTGCCGACCTGCGGCGCGGTCGGGTCGAGCTCGAAGGAGCGGAAGACGACGTCGACCTCGTCGGCGTGCTCGAAGGAGGTCAACGCCTCCTCGAGGCGGCGCTTCCCGATGTAGCACCACGGACAGACGACGTCGGACCAGATCTCGATGAGCATGTCCGCTTCAACCGTTCACGCGGTGCGGATGTTCCCTGCTCACCCCGCGTAGCGGTAGGCGCCGAGCGGCAGGTCGGACATCGTGTGCCAGCGGTAGTGCCCCTCCCCGCGCGTGACCTGCACCTGCCGCAGCCGGTCGCAGGTGACCTCGACCGGCGGGAGCTGCTCCCCCGCGACGAGTGCCGCCAGCCGGTCCTGGTCGGTCGCGGTGTTGGCGTAGCCGAGCGTCACGTGCGGGCGGAACGCCTCCTCCGCGTCGGCGAGCGGCAGGCCGTGGGCCTCCCCCGCCTCGCGGACGACGTCGCGGAGCCGGACCACGTCGTCGTACGGCTGGGCGACCAGCACCACCGAGTCCTCCATCAGCGCGATCGGGCCGAGCGACAGGTGCACCTGCGGCCGTCTCGCCAGCTCCCGGCGCACATCGGCACCTGCGGCCCGGAACGCGGTGGGGTCGACGGTGTCGACGAACCCGACGTCGGCGAGCGTCAGGTGCAACCACCGTGCCGGCACGACGTCGAGGGCGCAGGCGCCGAGCGCCTCCTCCGCGGCGGCCGCGCGGGCCGCGACCTCGGGCCGCTCCTCGAAGGTGAGGTACCACAGCAGCCGCTCGCGACCGCCGGTCCAGTCGGGGCGGTACGACGTCCAGTGGTCCAGCAACGTGTCGACGGCGGGCCAGTCGTGCTCCGACGGCATGAGCGGTCCTTCCCTCCGGATGGCGGCGCCCCCGTCCACGATCCTCCCGACAGGATCACCCGTTCCGGCGCCCGCCACACCGCGTTCCCGCCGAGTCGTCGCATCTTCACGCCGGATCTGTCCCGAGTCGTCGCATCTTCACAGGGAAAGCGACGCTCCGGCGGCAGGTGCAGGCCTACACTGGCCGACCCGACGGAAGGGCACGCCATGCTCCTCGACACGCTCCTGGTCGCAGCGGGCGGTCTGGCGGGCGGCGCCGTCGTGGTCTCGCGGATCCGTGACCGTGTCGACGACCGCCGCGCAGCCCGGCGGCGGGAGGCCGAGGAGCTGGCGGCGGCGAGCAGCTGGTGCGGCTGGACGCGCGGCTCGGCGACGTCGACCTCGACGAGGACGCGCGCCACGACTACCGCACGGCGCTCGAGGCGTACGAGCGGGCACTCCGCGCGGCCGACGGGCTGCAGAGCGTCGACGAGCTCAGCCGGGTCGTGGACGCCCTCACGATCGGCCGCTACGCGCTGGCGTGCGTGGTGGCGCGCGTCGAGGGCACCGAGCCGCCGGCACGCCGCACCCCGTGCTTCTTCAACCCGCAGCACGGCCCGGCCTCGACCACCGTGCTCTGGACCCGGCCCGGCCACGGCACCCGCGAGGTCCCGGTCTGCACGCAGGACGCCGCCCGGCACGCCGCGGGCGAGAAGCCGGAGGTGCGGACGGTGAAGGTCGACGGGCGGCCGCTGCCCTACTACGAGGTCGGTGCGCTGATGCGGCCGTACTCCCGCGGCTACTTCCCCACGACCGTCACCGAGGCCCGGCGCGACGCCAAGGCGCAGGCGGCCCTGTGGGACCAGCAGGGCGGCGGCATGACCCACGGCTTCTGACCGACCGAGCCGGCGCTTCCTGCGGCAGGAAGCGCCGGCTCGAGGTGCTGCGAGTGGCAGGAGCGCCGGCTCGCGGGGGGTCAGCCGCGGGTGGCGGTCCCCTCGGTGTAGTCGGAGTCGTGGCTCTTCACCCACGACATCAGCTTGCGGAGCTCGCGACCGGTGGCCTCGATCGGGTGCTGCTCACCCTTGGCACGCAGCTCCTTGAACTCCGGGGCACCGGCGTCCTGGTCGTCGATGAACCGCTTGGCGAAGGAGCCGTTCTTGATGTCGTCGAGGACGGCCTTCATGTTGTCCTTCACGTGCGGGTCGATCACCCGGGGGCCGGAGACGTAGTCGCCGTACTCCGCGGTGTCGGAGACCGACCAGCGCTGCTTGGCGATGCCGCCCTCGTACATCAGGTCGACGATCAGCTTCAGCTCGTGGAGGCACTCGAAGTAGGCGACCTCCGGCTGGTAACCCGCCTCGACGAGGGTCTCGAAGCCGTACTGCACCAGCTGCGAGGCGCCGCCGCAGAGCACGGCCTGCTCGCCGAAGAGGTCGGTCTCGCACTCCTCGGTGAAGGTGGTCTTGATGCCGCCGGCACGCAGGCCGCCGATCCCCTTGGCGTAGGACAGCGCGAGGTCCCAGGCCTTGCCGGACGCGTCGGTCTCCACCGCGACCAGCACCGGGACACCACGGCCCTCGGCGAACTCGCGGCGCACCAGGTGACCGGGACCCTTCGGAGCGACCATGCAGACGTCGACGCCCTCGGGCGGGGTGATGTAGCCGAAGCGGATGTTGAAGCCGTGGCCGAAGAACAGCGCGTCGCCGGGGACGAGGTTCGGCTCCACAGCCTCCTTGTAGAGGTTCCGCTGCACGTGGTCCGGCGCGAGGATCATGATCAGGTCGGCCTCCTCGCAGGCCTCCGCCGGCGTGAGCACCTTGAGCCCCTCGGCCTCCGCCTTGGCGCGGCTCTTCGAGCCCTCCGGCAGACCGACGCGGACGTCGACGCCGCTGTCACGGAGGGACAGCGCGTGCGCGTGCCCCTGGCTGCCGTAGCCCAGGATCGCCACGTGGCGGCCCTGCACCACCGACAGGTCGGCGTCGTCGTCGTAGAACATCTCAGCCACGGGTGGGCTCTCCTTCGTGTGGTTCTTCTCGGGGGTTGTGATGGGTCAGCCGGCGGCCGGGGCCGCCGGGACGGGCACGGGCTTCAAGGTGCGCTCGCTGATCGACCGCGAGCCGCGACCGATCGCGACCATGCCCGACTGCACGAGCTCGCGGACGCCGTACGGCTCCACCATGGTCAGGAAGTCCGCGAGCTTGTCGGTGTTGCCCACGATCTGGATGGTGATCGCGTCGGTGGCGACGTCGACGACCTTGGCGCGGAAGAGCTGGACGACCTCGAGGACCTGCCCGCGCGTGCTGGCGGTGGCCTTCACCTTCACCAGCATCAGCTCGCGGTTGACCGACTGGGTCGGGTCGAGCTCGACGATCTTGATCACCTCGACGAGCTTGTTGAGCTGCTTGGTGACCTGCTCCAGCGGCGAGCTCGCGACGTCGACGACGATCGTCATGCGGGAGACCTCGGGATGCTCGGTCGGGCCGACGGCGAGGCTGTCGATGTTGAAGCCGCGGCGGCTGAAGAGGCCGGCCACCCGGGCGAGGACGCCTGGCTTGTTCTCCACCAGGACCGAGAGCGTGTGCTTGCTCATCTCACTTCCCACCCTCGAGGTCGTCGTCCTCCCACGTCGGGGCCATGTCCCGCGCGGTCTTGATGTCGTCGTTGCTGGTGCCGGCGGCGACCATCGGCCACACCATGGCGTCGCGGTTGACCCGGAAGTCGACGACCACCGGGACGTCGTTGATCTCCATCGCCTTCTGGATCGTGGAGTCGACGTCGTCGGGCGACTCGCAGGCGAGACCGACGCAGCCGTAGGCGTCCGCGAGCTTCACGAAGTCGGGGATGCGCTTCGACTGCAGGTCGGTGTTGGAGTAGCGCTCGTTGTAGAAGAGCGTCTGCCACTGCCGGACCATCCCGAGCGACTCGTTGTTGATCACCGCGATCTTGACCGGGATCCCCTCGATCGCACAGGTGGCCAGCTCCTGGTTGGTCATCTGGAAGCAGCCGTCGCCGTCCACCGCCCACACGGTGGTGTCCGGGCGACCCACCTTCGCGCCCATCGCCGCCGGGACCGCGAACCCCATGGTCCCGAGGCCGCCGGAGTTGATCCAGGTCTGCGGCTTCTCGTAGCCGATGAACTGGCTGGCCCACATCTGGTGCTGGCCGACGCCGGCGACGTAGATGGAGTCCGGACCGGCGATGTGGCCGAGCCGCTCGAGGACGTACTGAGGGGCGAGCGAGCCGTCGGTGGGCTTGTCGTAGCCGAGCGGGTAGCGCTTCCGCACCCCCGCCAGGTAGTGCACCCAGCCCTCGTAGTCGCCCTGGCGCCCTGCGTCGTGCTCGGCCTGGAGCGCGACGACGAGGTCGGCGATCACCTCGCGGCAGTCGCCGACGATCGGCACGTCGGCGAAGCGGTTCTTGCCGATCTCGGCCGGGTCGATGTCGGCGTGGATCACCTTCGCGTTCGGCGCGAACGAGTCGAGCGCGCCGGTGACCCGGTCGTCGAACCGCGCCCCCAGGCTGATGATCAGGTCGCTGCGCTGCAGGGCGCCGACGGCCGCCACCGTGCCGTGCATGCCCGGCATGCCGAGGTGCTGCGGGTGCGAGTCGGGGAAGGCGCCGCGGGCCATCAGGGTGGTGACGACCGGGATGCCCGTGAGCTCGGCGAGGGTGCGGAGCTCCTTCGCGGCCCGGGCCCGGATCACGCCGCCACCGACGTACAGCACCGGCTTGCGGGACTCGGTGATCAGCCGCGCGGCCTCGCGCACCTGCTTCGAGTGCGGCCGGGTCACCGGGCGGTAGCCGGGCAGGTGCAGCTCGCTCGGCCAGGCGAACGACGTCCGCGACTGCAGGGCGTCCTTGGAGACGTCGACGAGCACCGGACCGGGGCGACCGGTGGAGGCGATGTGGAACGCCTCGGCGATCGTGCGCGGGATGTCCGCGGCGTCGGTGACCAGGAAGTTGTGCTTGGTGATCGGCATCGTGATGCCGCGGATGTCCGCCTCCTGGAAGGCGTCGGTCCCGATCGAGCCGCTGGCCACCTGGCCGGTGACGGCGACGACCGGCACCGAGTCCATGTGCGCGTCGGCGAGCGGCGTCACCAGGTTGGTCGCGCCGGGGCCCGAGGTCGCCATGCAGACGCCGACCCGGCCGGTGGCCGCGGCGTACCCCTGTGCGGCGTGACCCGCGCCCTGCTCGTGGCGCACGAGGATGTGGCGGAGCTTGACGGAGTCGAAGAGGGGGTCGTACGCCGGCAGGATCGCCCCGCCGGGGATCCCGAAGACGTGCTCGACCCCGGCCGCCTCCAGCGACTTGATGAGGCTCTGCGCCCCCGTCACCGACTCCGTAGCAGCGGGCTGCTCGCTCATGGTGCCTACTTCCGTGTCGTTCCGGCCCAACAAAAAACCCCCGCAGCCCGGAGGCAAGCGAGGGGTGACGCGCGCGCTGTCAGCTGGTGTCAGCCGGCGCGTCGCGTCGATACGAGTACCTGGGTACGCATGGTGCCACGGTCCCTTCCCGAGCTCCCCGGCGTCAAGCCGGTTCCCTCCGCGTCTCAGTTGATGGTACGCCGGTCCCGTGATCCGGACGATCAGGGGTCCAGGTCCGAGCGGGTCAGCCCTTCCGGGTGGCGCACCAGGAACTCCCCCAGGTCGAGCAACGACTGGAGGTCCGCCCCCGAGGCGTTGAGCCGCCGACGGTAGCGGTTGGCGACGTCGAAGAGCTCCGCCTCGGTGGTGCCGAGGAACTCCGCGCGCCGGGCCAGCACGTTCGGTGGCTCGGGCTCCCCCTCCAGCAGGTGCCGGTAGAGCACTGCCATCCGGTACCGGAGCGCCGCCGACATGGGCGCGTCCACGATCCCCTGGGCGTCGCGCAGCCCCGAGGCGCCCGAGTCGATCGTGCTGTCGACCGCGTAGGCGATCCGCTGGTCGTCGAGCCGGCGGCTGCGGATGCTGACCGACACCGCGAACGGCTTGTCCAGCCCGCTCCACTGCAGCCGGTGCTCCCCGCGCTGGAGCATCACGACCGCGCCCGGCTTCCAGGTGGCCGCACCGCCCTGCACCCAGTCGTTCTCGACCTGCATCCGCACCCGCGAGGCGTTGGTGACCAGCCACCCGTCGGGCACGGCGGTGAAGCACGCCAGCTCGGCCGGCGCCCACGGCGCCGGGAAGACCAGCCCGTGTCGCTCCCGTCGGCCGACCGTGGCGGTCGTGCGCCGGGGCAGCCGCCACTGGCGACCGGAGGCCCCGCCACCCCGCACGACGACGAGCCCCACCAGGTGCGGCAGCGCGGGAGCCGACGAAGGTCCGGGCAGCGCAGCACGCGGCGCGGCGACGGTGGCGGACCTCATGCCCCACCCATCGGCAGCCCCGCGGGGGAGCTGAGGGCTCAGCCACCTGGGCGGTAACCGCAACTGGTGGAGGACGACACGTCTGCCCGCCCCGAACCTGTCGTTCCTTACCAGTTCCCGTCGGCGACGCTCAGCCGGTGGGCAGCGGGTCGTCGTCGAAGGCGGGGAGCCCGTCGATGCTGGTGCGGTTCTTCTTGCGGCGGTACTCGACGACCCCGTCCGGCCCGCGCCGCTCCATGTTCGGGGTGAGGATGTCCCGCTCCCCCACCGGCTCGAGGAGCGGCAGGGAGTAGCCGCACGACGACGACACCCGGGTGACGTCCACGACGATCACCGCGCGGGCGGCCGGGTTGTCGGGGAACCGCGGCGCCCACGCGGCGTACTCCTCGTCGTAGATCGTGACGACGCGACCCCGTCCGTGCAGCCGTACGACGTTGGGCGACCGCGAGAACGAGCAGAACATCAGGACGATCCGGCCGTTCTCGCGCACGTGGGCGATCGTCTCCGCGCCGCTGGCCGTGAGGTCGAGGTAGGCGACCGTGTGGTCGTCGACCACCGTGAAGGTGTCTGCCAGCCCCTTGGGCGAGATGTTGACGTGCCCGTCGGAGCCGGCGGGCGCCGTGCCCACGAAGAACACCTGCTGCTCGGCGATGAACGACCGCAGCCGCTCGTCGATCCGGTCGTGGACCTTGCCCATGCGCCTCTCCTCAGCCGTCGGCCCGAGTGAACACCAACCCCGCGGCCAGCGCGTCGGCGGTGTCGCAGAACCGGTGGTCCCCCTGCCCCTCCCAGGCGAGCTGGTGCCAGACCACGTCGCCGTCGGGAGCGCGGAAGAGGTGGCCCACCGCCTCGATCCTCGCCCCCGTGTCGGGGTCCACCTCGCCCTCCTGGTGCACCCGGAGCGCAGGGCCCACCGGGAGCTGCTCCTCCGTGACCTCGGCGGCGGCACCGGCGAGGTACTCCTCCACCCAGGCCTGCAACGACCTCCGTCGCGGCCACCCCGACAGGCTCATCGTCAGCAGCGCCTCGACCGGCCCGTCGAACTCGGTCCGCAGCACGGCTGCGTCGACGACGCCGGGCATCTCCTCCACGACGTCGCACCACCCGGTGACCTCGGCGGCCAGGCGGCCCGCCTCGTCGGCCGGCATCGGGCGACCGAGCGCGGCCGGGGCACCGTCGGCGAGGAACGTCGCGACGGCGGC
This sequence comes from Nocardioides caldifontis, assembly GCF_008087345.1. GTDB lineage: Bacteria > Actinomycetota > Actinomycetes > Propionibacteriales > Nocardioidaceae > Marmoricola_A > Marmoricola_A caldifontis. Next base: position 435,819 of record NZ_VHIB01000008.1, read on the forward strand.
GCGGAGGTCGTCGCGGTCGGAGCCGACGGGGAGCGGGTACCACTCGGGACCCAGCTCACCGCCGACGCTCCAGCCGCGGCGCCTCCTCCGGCCGAGCAACGGCGTCAGCCGCAGACCGCGCCGTGGGCCGCGGACTGCACGACCTTGGCGTACTTGCCGAGCACCCCGCGGTCGTACTTCGGCGGCCGGGGCGCCCAGCCCTCCTTGCGGGCGGCCAGCTCGTCCTCGGGGACGTCGACGTCGAGCAGCCCGTTGGCCACGTCGAGCCGCACGCGGTCGCCGTCGCGGAGGAACGCGATGGGGCCGGCGTCGACCGCCTCGGGCGCGATGTGGCCGACGCAGAGCCCTGTCGTGCCGCCGGAGAAGCGGCCGTCGGTGATCAGCAGGACGTCCTTGCCGAGCCCCGCGCCCTTGATGGCGCCGGTGATCGCGAGCATCTCGCGCATCCCCGGGCCGCCCTTGGGCCCCTCGTAGCGGATCACCACGACGTCGCCGTGCTGGATCTCGCCCTTCTCCAGGGCGTCCATCGCGGCGCGCTCGCCGTCGAAGACCCGGGCCGGTCCCTCGAAGACCTCGTCGTCGAAGCCGGCGCTCTTCACCACCGCGCCCTCGGGGGCCAGCGACCCCTTGAGGATGGTGATCCCGCCGGTGCGGTGGATCGGCTCGGAGAGCGACCGGATGATGTCGCCGTCGGCGGCCGGGGGGCTCAGCTCCTCGAGGTTCTCGGCCATCGTCTTGCCGGTAACCGTGAGCGTGTCGCCGTTCAGCAGCCCCGCGTCGAGGAGCAGCTTCATGACCACGGGGATCCCGCCGATCTTGTCGACGTCGTTCATGACGTAGCGGCCGAACGGCTTGAGGTCACCGAGGTGCGGCACCTTCGCGCCGATCCGGGTGAAGTCGTCGAGGGTGAGGTCGACCTCCGCCTCGCGCGCGATCGCGAGCAGGTGGAGCACCGCGTTCGTCGAGCCGCCGAGCGCCATGACGACGGCGATGGCGTTCTCGAACGCCGGCTTGGTCATCACCTGTCGGGCCGTGATCCCCTGGCGGAGCATGTTGACGACGGCGGCACCGGAGCGGTGCGCGAACCCGTCGCGGCGGCGGTCGACGGCCGGCGGAGCCGCCGAGCCCGGAAGCGACATGCCGATCGCCTCGGCGACCGACGCCATCGTGTTGGCGGTGTACATCCCGCCGCAGGCGCCCTCGCCCGGGCAGATCGCGCGCTCGATGCGGTCGACCTCCTCGCGGCTGATCCGGCCGGCGAGGCAGGCGCCGACGGCCTCGAACGCGTCGATGATCGTGACGTCCTGGCCGTCGACCTGGCCGGGCATCGTGGAGCCGGCGTACAGGAAGACCGACGCGAGGTCGAGCCGCGCCGCGGCCATCAGCATCCCGGGCAGCGACTTGTCGCAGCCCGCGAGGAGCACCGAGCCGTCGAGCCGCTCGGCCATCATCACGGTCTCGACGGAGTCGGCGATCACCTCACGGGAGACCAGGGAGAAGTGCATCCCCTCGTGGCCCATCGAGATGCCGTCGGACACCGAGATCGTGCCGAACTCGAGCGGGTAGCCGCCGGCCGCGTGGACGCCGTTCTTGACCGCCTTCGCGAGCCGGTCGAGCGAGAGGTTGCACGGGGTGATCTCGTTCCACGACGAGGCCACGCCGATCTGCGGCTTGGCGAAGTCCTCGTCGCCGAGCCCGACGGCGCGGAGCATGCCCCGGGCGGCGGCCCGCTCGAGGCCGTCCGTCACGTCGCGGGAGCGCGGCTTGATGTCCACGCCGGGGGCAGCGCCGTCAGAGCTCGGGCGCGCGTCGAGACCGGGAGTGTCAGGCATGAGGGGATTCTACGAGCGCCGCGACGGGCGAGCGCCCCGCGTCCGCGGCGACCGGCAGCACCGGGCCGCCGTTTCCCGTAGCGTCCCCCTGTGGTCGGCGGCGTGACGTGGTGGCGCGGGCTGGCGAAGGACTGGTACACCTCCCTGCCCGTCTGGCAGGTCCGGGTGGCGCTGGGTGTCCTCCTCGCCGGCTCCAACGCCGTGGGCATCGGCGTCGCCTACACGCTGCTGTTCCTCGTCGTACCGATGCCGGACGTGGACCGCGGCCAGCTGACCGAGTGGGACAACCTGGCGCTCGCGGGGGCATACGTCCTCGTCGCCGGCGGGCTCGGGATCCGCCAGGCCTGGCGGACGCTCCACCCGGTCGTCACGATGCTCCGGCCCGGCCACGCGCCGACCCCGGACGACCGCCGCGACGTGCTCGCCGCGCCCCGGCGGGTCTTCGTCTACCAGGCCTCGCTCTGGGCGATCGGCTCGCTGGTCTTCTTCGGCAGCAACCTCCGCCACTCGGTCGACCTGGCGTTGTCGGTGCTGTTCGTCGTCGGTCTCGCCGGCTGGACCACGAGCTGCCTGACCTACCTGTTCGCCGAGCGGGCGCTGCGGCCGGTGGCGCGACGCGTGCTTTCGCAGGGGTTCCCGAGCCGGCGGTACGTGCGCAGCGTCGCCGGCCGCACCCTCTTCGCCTGGGCGCTGGGCTCGGGCGTCTCGATGCTGGGAGTCGTGACGGTCGGGATCACCACGGCCGTCGAGCCCCGACCGGTCACCGCCATGGACCTCGCGATCTCGGTGATCGTGCTGGGCGGGATCGCCCTGCTGGTCGGCTTCCTGACGATCTTCGTCGCCGCCCGCGCGAGCAGCGAACCGATCCGCAACCTCCGCGAGGCGGTGGCCCGCGTCGAGCGCGGCGACCTCGACGTCGAGGTCGGCATCTACGACGGCACCGAGATCGGGATGCTCCAGTCCGGCTTCAACCGGATGGTGCAGGGGCTCCGCGAGCGCGAGGAGATGCGTGACCTGTTCGGCCGCCACGTCGGGGCCGACGTCGCGCGGCGGGCCCTCGAGGGCGGCGTGCGGCTCGGTGGGGAGTCCCGCGACATCGCGGTGCTCTTCGTCGACATCATCGGCTCGACGTCGCTCGCCGAGAACCGGCCGCCGGAGGAGGTGGTCGGGCTGCTCAACCGGTTCTTCGAGGTGGTGATCGACGTCGTCCACGAGCACGACGGGTGGATCAACAAGTTCGAGGGCGACGCCGCGCTCGCGGTCTGGGGCGCCCCGGCCGAGCTCGAGGACAAGCACACCGCGGCGCTGGCGGCCGCGCGGGTGATGAGCCGGCGGTTGGCCGACGAGGTGCCGGAGATCGCCGCCGGCATCGGCGTCTCCTGCGGTACGGCGGTCGCCGGCAACGTCGGGACGCACGAGCGCTACGAGTACACCGTCATCGGCGACCCGGTGAACGAGGCGGCCCGGCTGACCGGCCACGCCAAGAAGGTGCCCGCCCGGGTGGTCGCCAACTGCGGGCTCGTCGGCTCCGCCGCCCCCGAGGAGGCGCGGCACTGGCGCGAGCTCGAGCCGATCACGGTCCGGGGCCGGAGCGAGCCGACCCGGATCGCGACGCTGGCGTCCTAGAGCGTCGCTGGCCTCCTAGAGCGTCGCCGCCCGCACGCAGAGCACGTCCGGGAGGTGCTCGATGACCGGCACCCAGGTCTCCCCCTCGTCCGGGCTGGCGTAGACGCTGCCGTCGCGGCTGCCGATGTAGACCCCGACCGGGTCGCCGTCGTCGACGCACATCGCGTCCCGCATCACCCCGGCGAAGAAGGTGTCGGGCAGCCCCTTGCCCTGCTCCTGCCAGGTCTCCCCCGCGTCGGTCGAGCGCCAGACCCGGCAGGCCCGGTCGGGCGGGAACCGACGGTAGGAGCTCTCCAGGGGGAACAGCCAGACCGTGCCGTCGACCCGCGGGTGGGCGACCACGGGGAAGCCGAACTCCGCCGGGAGCCCGTCGGCGATCGACGTCCAGGACGTCCCCTCGTCGTCGCTGCGGTAGACGCCGCCGTGGTTCTGGGCGTAGAGCACCTCGTGGCGGGTGGCCGACCGTGCCACCTTGTGGACGCACTGCCCCCACTCGGGGTAGCTCACCTCGTCGGGCATGAACTCGGCCTTGATCCCCTTGTTGGCCGGCTCCCACGACGCCCCGCCGTCGGTGGTGCGGTAGACCCCGCCCGTCGACATCGCGACGTGCACCCTCGCCGGGTCGGTGGGGTGCGGCAGCAGCGTGTGGATCGCCTGGCCGCCGCCCCCGGGCTCCCACTGCGGGCGGTGCGGGTGGTCCCAGAGGCCGCGCACCAGCTCGAAGGTCTCGCCCCGGTCGGTCGACCGCCAGAGTGCCGAGGGCTCGGTGCCGGCGTACACGACGTCGGGCTCGGCCGCAGACGGCGCCAGCGCCCAGATCGCGGCCACCGCCGTGTCCGTGTCCGGCGGGAAGACGACGCCGCCGGTCGGGGCGGCCTGCCAGCTCTCGCCCAGGTCGTCGGAGTGCTGCACCTGCGGCCCGATGTGCCAGTGGCGGCTGGACATCAGCAGCCGCGGGGTGGCGCCGCGCTTGTCGATCGCGACCGCGTGCACCTCGCCCATCACGTCGTCGGGACCCGAGACGTCCCAGCGCTCGCGGTCCTCGCTGCGGGCCACCCACAGCCCCTTGCGCGTCCCGATCATCAGCACGGTCCCCGGCATGGCTCCTCCACGGCTCTTCTCGGCGCGGCCCGCCCCGGGTGCGAGGGCTCCGCACGACGCTACGCCCGCCCCCGGACCCGTGCCACCCCTCGACGGAGGGCAGTTCACGCAACCGTCACGTCGCGTTGACACCTCGGCAGCGTGCGGTGCCTAGCGTCGTCGGCGAGCCGGACCCCACTCCCGGACCGGCGGTCTCGGAGGAGAGAGCATGACGTCACCGCGATCGCTCGTCCGGTGGGCCCTCGCCTGGCCGGTGCAGAGCCAGCAGCAGGCCCGCCGCAACGCCCTGGTCGCCGGCACCGCGCTCGCTCGGGTGCGTCAGGAGCGCGACGAGGTCGAGGAGTTCCTGGAGGCACTGGCGCGGCAGCGGGCCGCCGACACCCGTGCGCCTGCCCGTCAGGCCGTCGGAGGGTGAGCCCGACCCACCACGCGTGATCTCGCGCACCAATCACGTGAGAACCAGGTCGGTCGGGGCACACTGTCGAGCATGTCCGTCGTGTCCGGCCTCCCCGGCGAGCCGCGTGCGTCTTCGCCCGTGTCGTCGCAGCGGCTCGGGCGACCCCGGCTGAAGCCAGCCCCGAGCCGGAAGCGCGTCCGCTTCCACAAGGTGCGCAGCGCCGACGGCACCCTCGTCGAGGCGTGGACGAACGGCGCCGACGGCCCCACGGTGCTGGTCTGCAACGGGCTCGGCACGAACCCCTACGCCTGGCCCGAGCTCCTCTCCCCCGACTGCGGCCTCCGCGTCATCTCCTGGAACCACCGCGGCGTCGGGCGCAGCGCCCGCCCCGAGGACGAGTCCCGGGTCGGTGTCGACGCCTTCGTCGAGGACGCGATCGCGGTGCTCGACGACGCCGGCGTCGACACCTGCGTCGTCGCGGGCTGGTCGATCGGCGTGAACACCGCGTTCGAGCTCGCCGTCCGCCACCCCGAGCGGGTCTCCGGGCTGTTCGCGGTCGCAGGGGTGCCGGGCGGCACGTTCGCCTCGATGGGTGCTCCGCTGCTCATCCCCCGTCCGCTGCGGGAGCCGATCGTCAAGGGCGTCGCGCACGGCATGCGGCTCGGCGGTCCGGTGCTGACCCCCGTCGTACGACGGCTGCCGATCGGTCCGGTGACCTCGACGGTGCTGCGCTACAGCGGGTTCATGTTCCCCTCGGCCAAGGGTGCCGACGTGCGCCGGGCGGTGCGGGAGTTCCTGACCACGCCGGTCGACTGGTACGGCCACCTCGCGCTCGCCGCCGCGGAGCACGGCCGGGTGTCGCTGTCCGGCATCGACGTCCCCGCCGCGTTCGTCGCCGGCCGGTTCGACCTGATGGCCTCCCACCACGACATGCGTACGGCGGCCGAGCGGATGGGCGACGCCGAGTACACCAACCTCCTCGGCAGCCACTTCCTCACCCTCGAGCGGCCGGAGCTCGTGGCGAGGCTGCTCCGCGAGTTCGTCGAGCGCGTCGAGGGCTGACCCCTCCTTGTCAGCGCCGGTTCGGGCGCTGGAGCCGGTCGAGGAACGCCTTGAGCACCGCCTCGCGGAGCTCCGGCGACGCCAGGTCGAGCAGCGCGTTGACCTCGGCCATCCGGTCCGGGACGACGGAGGAGCCCGCCGGGTCCAGCCCGGCGGCGGCGAGCAGCCCGTCGAACTCCTCGTCGCCGAGGTGGTCCGGGTCGAGCGCGGCGACGACCTCCGCGACGCCGGGGTCGACCTGCACCGGCCCCCGCTCGCGGGCCACCGCGACCGCGTCGGCGAACGCCGCGAGGAGCTCGTCGAGGCTGTCGGTCGTGGCCGCCGACAACGTGAGGTGGAGGTTCGGCGGGTGGCCGGCGAACCGCATCTGCGGCTGCACGAACCAGCCCCGCGCGGCCATCTCGTCGGCGATCGTGAAGACGTCGCAGCTGCCGTCGGTCTCCACCGCCACCAGCGTCGAGTCAGGGCGCACCGGGAGCCGCAGCCCCTCGATGGCGCCCAGCCCCTCCACCAGCCGGTCGACGCCGTCGAGGACCCGGGTCGTGAGCCGCTCGTACCCTGCGTCGCCGATGGTCCTCACCACCGCCCAGGCCGCGGCCAGCGGCGCACCTGACCTCGTGGACTGCATCGTGGAGTTCAACATCGTGTAGCCGGGCCAGCGGGCGCTGGCGAAGAGCTGCGAGCGGCGGTGCGCCGGGCTGCGGTGCAGCAGCAGCGAGGCGCCCTTCGGGGTGTAGCCGTACTTGTGCAGGTCGACCGAGATGCTCGTGACGCCGTCGACCGCGAACGTCCACGGCGGCACCGAGCGTCCGAGCCGCGCCGCGTACGGCAGCACCCAGCCGCCGATGCACGCGTCGACGTGGCAGCGCACGCCCCGCTCCTGCGCGGCCGCGGCGACGTCCGCGACGGGGTCGACGACCCCGTGGGCGTACGACGGGGCCGAGACCGCGACCAGGACGGTGGAGCCGTCGATCGCGTCGGCCATCGCCGCGGGGTCGGGGCGGAAGTCGTCGCCGACGTCGACCAGCACCGGCTCGACGCGGAAGTAGTGCGCGGCCTTGTGGAACGCCGCGTGCGCCGTCGACGGGATCACCATGCGCGGGCGGTCCACGTCGGGCCGGGAGTCGCGGGCGCTCTGGACGGCGAGCAGGACCGACTCCGTGCCGCCGCTGGTGACCGAGCCGACGACGGTGTCGGGCGCGTCGAGGAGGTCGGCGGCGAAGCCGACGAGGTCGTTCTCCATCTCCCGCAGGGACGGGAAGGCCGTCGGGTCGAGGCCGTTGGAGTCGGCGAACGCCGCCACCGCCTGGCGGGCCACGTCGTCGGCGTCGGCGAGCCCGCTGTCGTAGACGTAGGCGAGGGTCCGGCCGCCCTTCGTGGGCAGGTCGCCCTCCTGGAGCGTGCGGAGCCGGGCGAGGACGTCGCTGGGCGTCATGCGGTGGGTTCCTCCTGGTGGGAGTGGGCAGCCAGGGCCGCCTCGACGTCGCGTGCGGTCAGGGAGTAGCGGCTCAGCCACCCCAGCGAGAGCAGGACGAGCGCGGCCGGCAGCAGCGAGAAGCCGAGGGTGACGGCCGTGACCGCGGAGTCCGGCTGCACGGCGGTGCCCTCGGTGGAGGAGACGTAGCCGCCGGCGGCGAGCACGAGCGCGAACACACCCGGCCCGAGCGCGAGGCCGAGCGTCTCCCCCGCCGTCCACACGCCGGTGTAGACGCCGGCCCGGTTCTCCCCCGTGCGGTGGGCGTCGACAGCGGCGGCGTCGGGGAGCATCGCCATCGGGAACACCTGCGCGCCGGCGTACCCGACACCGACCAGCCCGGTGGCGACGTACACGAGGGCCGGCGGGAGCCCCTGGGCGCCGACGAGGAGGAGCGCGCCCGCGGCGAGCACCACCGACGCGGCGACGTACCCGGCCTTCTTGCCTAGCCGCGCGCCGACCCGCTCCCAGACCGGGGTGAGGAGCAGCGCCGGCCCCACGAAGCAGACGAACAGCACGGTCGCCGCGCCCTCGCGCTCGAGGACCACCCGCGCCACGTAGTCGACACCGGCGAGCATCGCGCCGACCGCCAGCGCCTGCACGACGAAGGTGGTGAGCAGCAGCCGGAAGTCGCGCGCCGACGCGACGACCTTGAGCTGGTCGCGGAGCGAACCGCCGGCCGGCTGCACCGTGCCGGTGGGCGCGCTGCGGGTGCCGCGGTGGACGCCGACCACCCCGACCACGATCACCAACGCGACGGCGACGCCCATCAGCCGGTAGCCGTCGCGACCACCGACCGCGTCCCGGATCGCCGGTGCGCTGGCGCCGGTGAGCAGGATCGTCAGGGCGAGCAGCGCGACGCGCCACGTCATCAGCCGCGTGCGCTCCTCGTAGCTGTCGGTGATCTCCGCCGGCATCGCGACGAACGGCACCTGGAAGAACGCGTACGCCGTCGCGCAGGCGAGGAAGAGCACCAGCACCCAGACCGTGTCGAGCGCCTGCGACCCGAGTGGCGGTCCGGCGAAGAGCAGGGCGAAGCAGGCGGCGAGGGCGAGCCCGGCCTTGAGCAGGTAAGGGCGACGGGGACCGCGGGGGTCGGTGCTGCGGTCGCTGATCCGGCCGGCGATCGGGTTGAGCACCACGTCCCAGGCCTTCGGCAGGAACACGACCACCCCGGCGAGCGCCGCCGCGACCCCGAGCGTGTCGGTCAGGTACGGCAGCAGCATCAGCCCCGGCACCGTGCCGAACGCGCCTGTCGCCACCGACCCGGACCCGTAGCCGATCCGCACGCCGGTGGGCAGCGGTGCGGTCGCGCGCACGGCGCCCGGGGAGGTCACGGAGGCAATCTAGACGGTCAGGGCGTCTTCCCTAGGCTGCATGCATGAAGGCGTTGTCGGTCCTCGCGCTCGTCATCGCGCTGCTGCTCGCCGCGTGCTCCTCCGACGAGCCGGTCGGCGACCCCGACGCGCTCGGCTCCGCACCCTCCGCTCCCCAGCCCTCGACCAGGACCGCGGAGCCGCAGCAGACGCTGGAGGCCTCTCCCTCGGTCGGCCGCCCGACCGTGGTGCGGACCGTGGCCTCCGGGCTGGAGGCTCCGTGGGGGCTGGCGTTCCTCCCCGACGGCACGGCGCTGGTCAGCGAACGCGACACCGCGCGGATCCTCGCGCTCGAGGGGCCGCGCAACAACCGGGTGCGCGAGGTCGGCACGGTCGACGACGCCAGCCCGCAGGGCGAGGCCGGCCTCCTCGGGCTCGCCGTCTCCCCGTCGTACGACGAGGACCGGCTGGTGTACGCCTACGTCAGCACCGCCGACGACAACCGCGTCGTCCGGATGGAGTACGACGGTCGCCGGCTCGGCACCCCCGAACCGGTGCTGACCGGGATCCCCAACGGGTTCACCCACGACGGCGGCCGGCTGCTCTTCGCAGACGACGCCACCCTCTTCGTCTCCACCGGCGAGTCGGGCGAGCCGTCGTTGTCGCAGGACGCCGACTCGCTCGGCGGGAAGGTCCTGCACATCACGACCGACGGCGACCCCGCGCCCGACAACCCGCGGGACGGCTCGCCGGTGTGGTCGATGGGCCACCGCAACGTGCAGGGGCTCGCGTTCGACGACGACGGCCGGCTGTGGGCGACCGAGTTCGGCCAGAACACCTGGGACGAGCTGAACCTCGTGGAGAAGGCCCGCAACTACGGCTGGCCGCTGGTCGAGGGGCGCGGCGAGGGCGACGACTACCGCAACCCGCACGTCACCTGGCGCACCACGGAGGCCTCGCCCTCGGGGCTGGCGTTCGCCAACGGCTCCCTGTGGGCCGGCGCGCTCCGGGGCGAACGGCTCTGGGAGGTCCCGGTCACCGCGGACGGCACCGGCAAGCCGACCGACTGGTTCGTCGGGAGCTACGGCCGGGTGCGGACGGTCGTGGTCGCCCCGAACGGCAACCTCTGGATCACGACGAGCAACCGCGACGGCCGCGGCGACCCGGCCCCGCAGGACGACCGGATCCTCGAGGTCGCCCTCCCCGACTGACCCGCCGCCCTGCCGACCCGTCGCATCTTCATCCGGTTCAAGCGCCGAGTCGTCGCATCTTCACCGCTCTCAAGCGCCGAGCCGTCGCATCTTCACCGCTCTCGGGTGCCGAGGCGGCGCGTCCTCCCCGGGATCGCGGGCCGGGCCGCGACCACGACGCAGGATGTGCCGACTAGACGGCATTCCGCGTGAAGATGCGACGGCTCGGCGGGAAGTCGGCGTGAAGATGCGACGGCTCGGCGGCAAACCGGCGTGAAGATGCGACGGGTCGGCGGTCAGGGGGCGAGGACCTGGAAGAGCAGGTGGTCCTGCCAGCGCCCGGCGATGCTGAGGTACGCCGGCGCCATCCCGATCCGGACGAACCCGTTCCGCTCCAGCACCTTCTGGGACGCGGTGTTGTGGAGCAGCGTCGCCGCCTGGAGGCGGTGCAGCCCGAGCTCGCCGAACGCCAGCTCCTTCGCCGCCGCGACGGCCGAGGTGGCCAGACCGCGGCCGTTCGCCGACTGCGCGATCCAGTAGCCCAGGTTGGCCGACTGGAAGGCCCCTCGCACGATGCCGGTGACGTTGAGCCGGCCGACGATCTCGCCGTCGTCGTCGAGGACCACAAGCGGGTGGCCCAGCCCCAGCTCGTGCTCGGTCAGCGCGGCGCGGAGCGCGGCGAGCTGCCCCTCCTCGGTGAAGAACGAGTCCGGTCGCACGGGCTCCCACGGTGTGAGGAACTCGCGGTTGGCGCGCAGCAACGAGGCGATCGGCCCGGCGTCGTCGGGCGTGACGAGCCGGACCCGCACGGTCAGCTCAGCTTCTCGACGATGAGCTCGCGCACCCGGCCGGCGTCGGCCTGGCCGCGCATCTCCTTCATCACCGCACCGATGAGCGCACCAGCCGCCTGCACCTTGCCGCCCCTGATCTTCTCGGCGACGTCAGGATTGGCGGCGATCGCACGGTCGACCGCCTCGGAGAGCGCCCCCTCGTCGGAGACGACCGCAAGCCCACGCTTCTCGACCACCTCGTCCGGCTCGCCCTCGCCGGCGAGCACGCCGTCGAAGACCTGCCGGGCGAGCTTGTCGTTGATCTTCCCCTCGTCCACGAGCGCCTGGATCCGGGCCACCTGCGCGGGAGTGATCGCGAGCGCCGACAGCTCGACGCCCTGCTCGTTGGCCCGCCGCGCCAGCTCGGAGAGCCACCACTTGCGAGCCGCCTGCGGCGACGCACCTGAAGCAATTGTCGATGCGACAAGATCGAGCGCACCCGCGCCTACGGTGTCGCGCATCTCGAGGTCTGAGAACCCCCACTCGGCCTGCAGCCGACGGCGGCGCTCGGCGGGCGGCTCGGGCAGCGTCGCCCGCAGCTCCTCCACCCACTCGCGCGACGGGGCCACCGGAGCGAGGTCGGGCTCAGGGAAGTAGCGGTAGTCCTCGGCGTCGGACTTCTCCCGCCCCGGGGACGTCGTCCCGGTGTCCTCGTGGAAGTGGCGGGTCTCCTGCACCACCCGCTGGCCCGAGTCGAGGATCCCGGCGTGCCGGCTGACCTCGTAGCGGACCGCCCGCTCCACCGAGCGGAACGAGTTGACGTTCTTGGTCTCGCTGCGGGTGCCGAGGGTCGTCACGCCGTGCGGCCGCAGGGACAGGTTCACGTCGGCGCGCAGGGACCCCTGGTCCATCCGCACGTCGGAGACGTCGAGGGCCAGCATCAGGTCGCGCAGCTGCTGGACGTACGCCCGGGCCACCGCCGGCGCCTTGCCGCCCGGCACGAAGATCGGCTTGGTGACGATCTCGATCAGCGGGATCCCGGCCCGGTTGTAGTCGAGCAGCGAGTGCTCCGCCCCGTGGATCCGCCCGGTCGCGCCGCCGACGTGGGTGGACTTGCCGGTGTCCTCCTCCATGTGGGCGCGCTCGATCTCGATCCGGTAGGTCTCCCCGTCGACCTCGACCTCGGTCCACCCGTCGAACGCGATGGGCTCGTCGTACTGCGAGGTCTGGAAGTTCTTCGGCATGTCCGGGTAGAAGTAGTTCTTCCGCGCGAACCGGCACCATTCCGCGATCTCGCAGTTCAGCGCCAGCCCGATGCGGATCGCCGACTCCACCGCCTTGCCGTTCACCACCGGCAGCGAGCCCGGGAGCCCCAGGCACACCGGGCAGACGTGGGTGTTCGGCTCGCCACCGAACGTGGTGGGGCAGCCGCAGAACATCTTCGTCGCGGTGTTGAGCTCGACGTGCACCTCGAGCCCCATGACCGGCTCGTAGCGGGTCAGCGCCTGCTCGAAGGGCACCAGCTCCGGCTGGGTGAGCGTCATGCCGACACCTCCTCGGTGGCCGACGGGGCGAGCAGCGGGCCGCCCCACTTCTCGAGCAGCAGCCGCTCGAGCGCGGCGGCCGCGTTGTAGAGCCGGTCGTCGGCCTGCAGCGGCGCGAGGAACTGCACCCCCACCGGGAGGCCGTCCTCCGCGAGCCCCGCGGGCAGCGAGAGCCCCGGCACGCCTGCCAGGTTGGCCGGGATCGTCGCGACGTCCTGGAGGTACATCGCCAGCGGGTCGTCGAGCTTCTCCCCCATCCGGAACGCCGTCGTCGGCGCGGTGGGCGAGACGAGCACGTCGGCCTGCTCGAAGGCACGGCCGAAGTCGCGCGCCACCAACGCACGGACCTTCTGCGCCGAGCCGTAGTAGGCGTCGTAGTACCCGCTCGACAGCGCGTAGGTGCCGAGGATGATGCGTCGCTTCACCTCGTCGCCGAACCCGGCGTCGCGGGTCGCGGCCATCACCTGCTCGGCGCTCGGGTCGTCGACGCCCTCGGGGAAGACCCGCAGCCCGTAACGCATCGCGTCGAACCGCGCGAGGTTCGACGACACCTCGCTCGGCATCACCAGGTAGTACGCCGCCAGCGCGTGCGCGAAGCTCGGGCACGACACCTCGACGACGGTCGCCCCGGCCTCGGTGAGCAGCTGGACGGACTCCTCGAACCGGGCCTGCACCCCGCTCTGGAACCCCTCGCCGCCGAGCTCCTTGACCACGCCGATCCTCAGCCCGGCCACGTCCCCACGCCGGGCGGCCTCGACCACCGGCGGCACCGGCGCGTCGATCGAGGTCGAGTCGAGCGGGTCGTGGCCGCCGATCACCTCGTGGAGCAGCGCGGCGTCGAGCACGGTCCGGGTCACGGGGCCGGCCTGGTCGAGGCTGCTCGCCATCGCGACGATGCCGTAGCGCGAGACACCGCCGTAGGTCGGCTTGACGCCGACGGTGCCGGTGAGCGCCCCGGGCTGACGGATCGAGCCGCCGGTGTCGGTGCCGATCGCGAGCGGCGCCAGCCGCGCGGCGACCGCCGCGGCCGAACCGCCGCCCGAACCACCCGGGGTGCGCTCGGTGTCCCACGGGTTCCGGGTCGGGCCGTACGCCGAGTGCTCGGTGGACGAGCCCATCGCGAACTCGTCGAGGTTGGTCTTGCCGAGGATCGGGAGCCCGGCGCGACGCAGCCGCGTGACCACGGTGGCGTCGTACGGCGGCACCCAGCCCTCGAGGATCCGCGACCCCGCCGTGGTGGGCTGGCCGACGGTGCAGAGCAGGTCCTTCACGGCGACCGGGACTCCGTCGAGCGGCGAGGCCGGCGAGGCTGCGGAGCGCCGCTCGTCGGCCTCGGCAGCCGCGGCGAGCGCCCCTTCGGCGTCGACGTGGAGGAACGAGCCGAGCGTGCCGTCGAGGGCCTCGATGCGGTCGAGGCAGGCGCGCGTCGCCTCGACCGAGGTCGTCTCCCCGGCCGCGAGCGCGTCGGCCAGCTCGGCCCCGGTCAGCTCGGCCAGGTCAGTGGTGCCGCCCATGCCGGCGCTCACTCCTCACCCAGGATCTTGGGGACCATGAACCGCTGCTCCTCGCTGGCCGGAGCACCGGCGAGCGCGGCCTCGGGGGTCAGGCACTCGTGCACGACGTCCTCGCGGAACACGTTGCGCAGCGGCGTCGGGTGGCTCATCGGTTCGACCTCCCCCGCGCCCTCCAGCGCCTGCGACACGGTGGCCACGGACTCGATGATCTTCGGGAGCTCCTGGCCGAGCCGGTCGAGCTCGTCGTCGTCGAGCTGGATCCGGGCGAGCCCGGCCAGGTGCGCGACGTCGTCACGGGTGATCTCAACGGACATGGGCGCCATCCTACGGAGCGCGCCCGTGGTTGGATCGGGCGGATGACCGCGCCCCGACCGCCCTCCCCACGCGCCGACGACGCGCTCCTCGACGACGAGCTCACCCAGCTCGAGGCGTTCCTCGAGGACCACCGCGAGGGCATCGCGGCGCTGGTCGACGGGCTGACCGAGGACGAGGTACGCCGCAAGCTGGTCCCGTCGCTGACCACGGTGCTCGGGCTGGTCAAGCACGCGGCGTACGGCGAGCGGACGTGGTTCCAGGTCTCGCTCGAGGGGCGGACCCCTGCGGAGGTCGGCCTCCCGGAGGAGATGGACGACTCGTTCCGGCTCGACGAGGACGACACGATCGCGTCGGTGGTGGCCGACTTCCGGGCCGCCTGCGAGGAGTCACGGGCCGTCGCAGCTGGGCACGGGCTCGACGACGTCGTCGCGCACAACTGGCGCGACCCGCTGTCGTTCCGGTGGATGCTGCTGCACCTCAACCGGGAGCACGCCCGCCACCTGGGGCACGGAGACATCCTCCGGGAGCAGCTGCTGGCCGGCCGGTTCTAGCCGGCCGGCCGGGGTGCTCAGGGCTGCTCGACGATGCGGATCGCCTCGACCATCGCGTCGACGTCGCGGACCACGTCCTCCGAGCCGCTCTGCTCGACGTCCACGACGACGCGGTGGCCGGCCACGTCGAGGATCCACAACCGCTGGACCTCCCCGGCGCCGACGAACCGCGGACCGCCGGCCCCGGTCCGCCAGAGGTCGTACCGGTCGTCCGCGCAGCCGCCCGGCGCCCCTGGCTCCGGCGTGGTCAGCTCGAGGTAGAGGCCGTCGTGCCCGCCGATGGTGACGGGGGTCGGACTGCTGGCCCGGGTGCGCTCCTGTGCCGCGAGCGCCCGCGCGAGGTCGGCGGCCGACGGGCCGGGATCCTCCCCCAGGTCCCCGCGGTCGCACGGGTCCCCCATGACGCGCGTGGCCGTGTAGAGGCCGAGACCCGCGGAGTCACCGGGTTCCAGGACCGCGGAGCCTCCCCACGCTTGGAACCCCGAGGGGACCTCGAGGACCGCGCGGGGCGTCGCCGGGCCGCCGCCGTTGAACTGGGCCACGTAGGTGCCCGGTGCGATCCGCCCTTCCCTCGGCAGCGGTGTCGCCCCCTCCGACCCGGCCGGACCGGGCTCCTCGGTCACCGTCCCGCCCTGCAGGGCGGACGGCAGCCACACGGCCCCGACGGCGACGGCCGCCGCGACCAGTGCTCCCGCGCCGACGTACCTGACCCGCCGCGCCTTGCGGCGGCGCTGCACCTTCAGCATCACGACCTCCTCGGCGTGCTCGAGTGCAGGTCGGAGCTGCTCGGTGTTGGCCCGGAGCCCGTGACGGATGCGGTCCTCAACCGACATCGCCGGCCACCTCCGTCTCCTCCCCGAGCAGCACCGCGAGCCGGGCGCGCGCCCGGTGGAGGTGCTGCTTCACCGTGGACGGGGACACGTCGAGCAGGAGCGCCACCTCGGCGACCGGGCGGTCCTCGAGGTAGTAGAGGGCCACCGCGGCGCGCTGCCGTGGTGGCAGTTCCCCCAGGGCGCGGTGGAGGTCGACGTCGACCACCGGGTCGTCGACCGGCCGGTCGTCGAGGTCGACCACCGACGTGGTGCGCCGGCGTCGTGCCTGGCGCACCGCCATCCGTACCGCGACGGCGTGGACCCATGCCTGCGGCTGCTCGACGGGCTCGATCCCGTCCCACCTCTCGTAGAGCCGGACGAACGCGTCCTGGGCGACCTCCTCGGCGAGGCCACGCTCCCGGACGATCACGAACGCGGTGCGGACGACCGCCGGGTAGGTCGTCCTGAAGACCCACTCGTAGTCCGGGTGCACCGGGTGCTCCACGCCCCGCTCCCTGCCCTCCAACGTCTGCACACCAGTGAAGGGCAGCCGGAGGGCGGTGGGGTTGACACCGGGTGCGATGGTCCAGCCCAGGGCGCCGTCAGCGCAGGGTCTGCAGCCCGCCCGGTCCGGCGCCGGACGGCCCGCCGTCGCGTCTTGCTCGGCTCACTCCTCGACGGTCGCGACCTCCCGGGCCGCGTCGGGCCCCTGCTCGAGGAGCACCCGGAACCCGTCCTCGTCGAGGACGGGGACCTTGAGCTGCACCGCCTTGTCGTACTTCGACCCCGGCGCCTCCCCGACCACCACGAACGCGGTGTTCTTCGACACCGAGGACGCCGCCTTGCCACCACGGGCGAGGATCGCCTCCTTGGCGGCGTCGCGGCTCCACTCCTCGAGCGAGCCGGTGACGACGATCGAGAGCCCCTCCAGGGTCCGGGGCGTGCTCTCGTCGACCTCGTCCTCGAGGGAGACGCCGGCGGCCCGCCACTTCTCGATGATGTCGAGGTGCCACGACGCGTCGGGGTCGTCGAACCAGCGGCGGATCGACTCCGCGATCGTCATGCCGACGCCCTCGACGCCGGCGAGCTCCTCGACGCTCGCCTCGCGGATCCGGTCGAGCGAGCCGAAGTGGGTGGCCAGCGCCCGGGCCGCGGTCGGCCCCACGTGGCGGATCGACAGCGCCACCAGCACCCGCCACAGCGGCCGCCGCTTGGCCTCGGCGAGGTTCGCCAGCAGCCGCTGGCCGTTCGCCGACAGGACGGGGCCGTCCCCTTCGCCCTTCTTGGGCGCGCGGGTCAGCAGCGGCACCTTCAGCAGCTCCGCCTCGGTCAACCCGAAGAGGTCGCCCTCGTCGTGGACCACGCCGGCCTGCAGCAGCGCGATCGCCGCCTCGTAGCCGAGCACCTCGATGTCGAACGCGCCCCGGCCTGCGACGTGGAACAACCGCTCGCGGAGCTGGGCCGGGCAGGAGCGCTGGTTGGGGCAACGGATGTCGGCATCGCCCTCCTTCTCCGGCCGCAGCTCCGTCCCGCACTCGGGGCAGTGCGTCGGCATCACGAACTCGCGCTCGGAGCCGTCACGAAGGTCGACGACCGGTCCGACGATCTCCGGGATCACGTCGCCGGCCTTGCGCAGCACGACGGTGTCGCCGATCAGCACCCCCTTGCGCTTGACCTCGGACGCGTTGTGGAGGGTGGCCATCTCCACCGTCGAGCCCGACACGACCACCGGCCGCATCACGCCGTACGGCGTCACCCGACCTGTCCGCCCGACGTTCACCCGGATGTCGAGCAGCTCGGTGTTGACCTCCTCGGGCGGGTACTTGAACGCGATCGCCCAGCGGGGCGCGCGTGAGGTGGAGCCGAGCCGCCGCTGCAGCGACACCTGGTCGACCTTGACCACGACGCCGTCGATCTCGTGCTCGACGTCGTGGCGGTGCTCGCCGTAGTAGGTGATGAACTCCTCGACCGCCTTCAGGTCGGGCACCACCTTGACCCGGTCGGAGACCGGCAGCCCCCAGGCCGCGAGCGCGGCGTAGGCCTCCGACTGCCGCTGCGGCGTGAACCCCTCGCGGTGGCCGATGCCGTGGCAGACCATCGACAGCGCGCGGGTCGCGGTGACCCGCGGGTCCTTCTGCCGCAACGACCCGGCTGCGGAGTTCCGCGGGTTGGCGAACGGCGCCTTGCCGGCCGCGACGAGCGACTCGTTGAGCGCCACGAACGCCTCGACCGGGAGGAACACCTCGCCCCGGACCTCCATCACCTTGGGCACCGGGAACTCGGTGTCCCGCGCCAGCCGGTGCGGGATGGAGTTGATCGTGCGGACGTTGTTGGTCACGTCCTCACCCGTGCGGCCGTCGCCGCGGGTCAGCGCGCGGACGAGCCGCCCGTCCTCGTAGAGCAGATTGATCGCGAGCCCGTCGACCTTGAGCTCGCAGAGGTACTCCGCGCCCTCCAGCCCGTCGCGGCGGAGCCGCTGCTCCCACGCCGCGAGCTCCTCGAGCGAGAACGCGTTGTCCAGGCTCATCATCCGCTCGAGGTGGTCCACCGCGGTGAACTCCGTCGAGACCGCGCCGCCGATCTTCTGCGTCGGGGAGTCCGGCGTGCGGAGCTCGGCGTGCTGCTCCTCGAGCTCCTCGAGCCGGCGCATCGCCTTGTCGAACTCGGCGTCGGAGATCGTCGGGGAGTCGAGCACGTAGTAGCGCCACCGAGCGTCGTCGACCAGCTCGGACAGCCGCCGGTGCTCCTCGCGCGCCTCGGGAGGCACCGGGCTCTCGAGCGGCTCGACGGGCCCTTCGTCTGCTCGGGGTGGGGTCGCCATGCGCTCATCCTGCCCTGCCCCGCCGACAGTCGGTGACCGTGCCGACCGGGCGTCGGGCAGGATCTCCTGGTGAGCGACCCGCACCTGACCCGCAGCCGGCTCCGTGACCCGCGAGGGCTCGTCCTGATGCTCCACGGCGGTGCGGAGGCGAACCTCGCACCCGTCGGCAACCGAAGCCGGCCGTGGCTCCGGTCGTTGCTGATGATGCGGCAGCTCCGCCGTCCGTTCCACGCCGCCGGCCTCGAGGTCTGGCTGCTCCGCTACCGGATCACCGGCTGGAACCACGGCCAGGCGGAGCTCCCCTCCCCGGTCCCCGACGCGCGGTGGGCACTCGACCGGGTCCGCCGCGAGCACGGGGAGCTGCCCGTCGCGCTCCTCGGCCACTCGATGGGCGCCCGCACGGCGGCGACCGTCGCCGACGACGACCTGGTGCGCGGGGTCGTCGGGCTCGCCCCGTGGTTCCCGCCCGACGAGCCGGTCGAGCCGTTGCGCGGCAAGCACCTGGTGGCGGTGCACGGCCGCGGCGACCGGATCACGTCGTACGCCGCCACCGCCGCGTTCGTACGCCGGGCCGCCACCGTGGCCGCGTCGGCAGAGCTGGTCGACATGGGTCCGCTGGACCACCCGATGCTCCGCGGGATCGGCCGGTGGAACGAGCAGGCCCGGGAGCGGACGCTCGAGCTCATGGACCCGGTGCGCGCCACGAAGGGCGGCTGAACGCGCGCCACGAGGGGCGGTTCAACACTCAGGAGGCGCGCCACGAGGGGCGGTTCGACACTCTGACGGGTTGGCTGGTCCACCGGGAAAAGGGGTGGTCATCCGGCAGGCGCGGGCGTACCTTCTCGATGGAACGAAACCGTTCCGTTCTATCCGAGCCCGCCAGGAGCGCCCATGACCCCGTCCCCCCGCCCCCGCGTCGCCGGGGACCGCGAGGGCGAGATCCTCGAGGCCTGCGTCGAGGAGCTCCTCGAGGTCGGCTACGACCGGCTCACGATGGACGGCGTCGCCCAGCGGGCACGGGCGTCGAAGGCGACCCTCTACCGCCGGTGGAGCTCCAAGCAGGCCCTCGTCGTCGACGCGGTGATCCGCCGCAAGCAGGTGGTCCCCCAGGACCCGCCCGACACCGGCACCCTGCGCGGTGACCTGCTGGCGGTCTTCTGCAGCCCCACCGGGTTGCGCGACCAGCAGGGCATGCGGGTGCTGGGCAGCGTGCTCACCGCCCTCCAGACCGACCCGGAGTTCGCCACGACCTTCCGGGAGAAGCACATCGACCCGCGGCGGGCCGGCGTCGTCGACGTGTTCCGCCGCGCCGAAGCCCGGGGCGAGCTCGCCCCCGGCGTCGACCCCACCCTCCTCGGCCCCGCCCTGGTCGGGATCCTCCTGCACCGCGCGTTCGTGCTCGGGGACCCGGTCACCTCCGACCTCATCGAGCGGGTCGTCGACCAGATCATCCTCCCGGCCGCGACCAGCGGCCCCCGCCAGCCCCAGGAGTCCTCGTGACCGCCACCGACGTCCCCACCGCCGCACCACGCGCCCGCCACGCCGGCTGGGCACTGGCCCTGATCTGCGTGGCGCAGCTGATGGTGATCCTCGACGCGACGATCGCCAACATCGCGCTGCCCTACATCCAGGCCGACCTCGAGGTCTCCGACCATGCCCTGACGTGGGTGATCACGGCGTACGCCCTCACCTTCGGCGGCTTCCTCCTGCTCGGCGGGCGCTGCGGCGACCTGTTCGGGCGGCGCCGCGCCTTCACGTTCGGGCTCGTGCTCTTCGCGGTGGCCTCGCTCGTCGGCGGCTTCGCACAGAACGAGGCGATGCTGCTCGGCTCCCGGGCCGCGCAAGGGCTCGGCGCCGCGTTCGCCTCTCCCAACGCGCTCGCGCTGATCACCACGACGTTCGAGCCGGGACCCAGGCGGAGCAGGGCGTTCGCCGTCTACGGGATGATGTCCGGCCTCGGCGCGGCCGTCGGGCTGCTGCTCGGCGGCTGGCTCACCGGCCTCGACCCCACGTGGTTCGGCATCGACGTCGCCGGCTGGCGGCTGACGTTCCTGATCAACGTGCCCATCGGCATCGCCGGCGCCCTCGCGGCCCCGCGGCTCCTCGCCGAGAGCGACACCCACGCCGGCCGGCTCGACGTCCCCGGCGCACTCACCGCGACCAGCGGCCTGCTCGCCCTCGTCTACGGGATCACCCGGGCCGGTGACGAGTCGCACGGCTGGGGCGAGCGGTGGACGGTCGTCTCGCTGGTCACCGGGGTCGCGCTGCTCGTCGTGTTCGCCCTGGTCGAGCGCGGCGTCCGCGCGCCGATGCTCCCCGGACGGATCCTCGCGAGCCGGGACCGGATGGCCAGCTACGCCGTGATGGCCCTGATCCCGGCCGCCATGTTCACGATGTTCTTCTTCCTCACGCTCGTCCTGCAGAACGTCCTCGGCGAGACGCCGATGCGCACGGGGCTGATGTTCCTGCCGTTCAGCATCGTGATCATCTCCGCCGCGATGGTGGTCTCCCGGCTCGTCCAGCGGGTCGACCCCGGCCGCCTCTCGGCGCTCGGCGCGACGATCGCCGCGGTCGCGGTCTTCGGCTTCAGCCGGCTCCCGTACGACGACCGGGCCGGCCAGGTCGCGGTGGAGATCAGCTACTGGACCGACGTGTTCCCCTACATCGTGCTGATGCCGATCGGGATGTCGCTGGTGTTCATCCCGATGACGATGTCGGTCGTCCACGGGGTCGCGCCCGCCGACTCCGGCATCGCCTCCGGGGTGCTCAACACGATGCAGCAGGTCGGCGGCGCGCTCGGGCTGGCGACCCTCAGCACCATCGCGCTCAACGCGGCGACGTCGAAGGGCGAGGAGCTGTGCCGGGAGGCCGTCACCGCCGGCGGCAGCTGCGCCGACCCCGCCTTCGGGGCGGTCGCGTTCACCCACGGCGCGAACGTCGGGTTCCTGTGGTGCTCGGCGATGCTGCTGGCGGGCGGGGTGATCGCGCTGCTCTTCAACCGGCTCCGCCACCAGGACCTCGCGGTCGGTGGCCCGGGAGCCCCGGCGGCGGCACCCGCCCCGGCGGCGCACTGAGCCGATCTGCGGGATCGTCGTCCCGGCGGGCCGCGGACGACGATCTCGCAGATCGACGCGTCAGCCCGTCAGGTCGGCGGCGGCGGTGCGGCACAGCTCGAGCGCCCTGCGCGCCCACGCCGCGTCGGCGCCGGCCAACCCGCACGCCGGTGTGAGGACGAGCTCCGCGGTGGGCTCGAGCCCCACCAGCTCGAGGAACCGCTCCACCTGGCCGACGACGGCCCCGGCGGGCGGGGTCGACGCGGGCGTGGTGGTCGGCACCACGCCGAGCCAGACGCGCCGGCCGGCCTCGAGCGCCGCGGCCACACCGTCGTGGCCGCTCGCGTCGAGGAGCCCGAGGTCGACGCCCACCCCGGGCGCGCCCACCTTCTCCAGCAGGTCGAAGGGGACGTCGGGCGCGCAGCAGTGCACCAGCGGGTCGGCGCCCGCCTCGCGCACCGCGCCGAGCACCGCCTCGAGCGCCGGGGCCGCACCCTGGGCGTCGACCGAACGGTGCCGGCCGAAGCCGGAGGCGGTCGGGACCTTGCCGGCGAGGACGGCAGGGAGCGCCGGCTCGTCGAGCTGGACGACGAGGGTGGCGCCGGGGACCCGCCGGCGGAGCTCGGCCACGTGGTCGGCCACCCCCTCGGCGAGCGACTCGGCCAGCTCGCGCCGGGCACCGTGGTCGGCGAGGACCCGGTCGCCGCGGGGCCGCTCGACGGTGGCGGCCAGCGTCCACGGGCCGGTGACCTGGACCTTGAGGAGGCCGGCGTAACCCTGGGTCTGCTCCTCGAGCGCGTCGAGGTCCTGGCCCAGCAGCGACGCGGCCCGGCGCTGGTCGAGCCCCGGGGTGCTCGACGACGTCAGCCGCCACCCGGCCGGCTGCAGGTCGACGGTCAACCCGCTGAGCAGCGCCACGGTTCGGCCGGTCATCGTGGCCGCGGCGCCGCGTCCCGGGACCTCGGGGAGGTAGGGGAGGTCGGGCAGCTCGCCGAGCACGGTGCGCAGCGCCTCGTCGAAGGCGTGCTGGTCGTCACCCGGGTGCGACCCGACGCCACTGGCGAGCGTCACGGCGCCGTCGACCCGACGCAGACCCGCGCGGTCGACGCGATCGTGCAGGAGCCGACCACCCGCGTGCCGTCGTAGACCACCGCCGACTGGCCGGGCGCGATGCCTCGCGCGGGGTCGTGGAGCTCGACGGTGACCTGCTCCCCCACCACGCTGACCCGGGCGCGGTGCTCCTCGCCGTGCGCCCGCAGCTGCACCGTCCCCTCGAGCGGCTCCTCCGGCGCGTTGCCGCACCACCGAGGGCGGATCCCCTCGAGCCGGTCGACGGTGAGCTCCTCCCGCGGACCGACGGTGACCGTCTGCGACACCGGCTCGATGGAGAGCACGTAGCGGGGGCGGCCGTCGGGCGCGGGCCGGTCGATCCGCAGCCCCCTGCGCTGGCCGACGGTGAAGGCGAACGAGCCGTCGTGGGTGCCGAGCACCTCACCGCTGGCGTGGTCGACGAACGTGCCGGACCCGGCCCCCAGCTTGTCCTTGAGCCAGCCACCGGTGTCGCCGTCGGCGACGAAGCAGATGTCGTGGCTGTCGGGCTTGTCCGCGACCAGCAGCCCCCGCTCCGCGGCCTCGCGGCGCACCTCCGGCTTCGGGGTGTCACCGAGCGGGAACAGCGCGTGGCGCAGCTGCTCCTGGGTGAGGACCCCGAGGACGTAGGACTGGTCCTTGCCGTGGTCGACCGCCCGGTGCAGCTCGACCGAGCCGTCGGGAGCCTCGCGCAGGGTCGCGTAGTGGCCGGTCGCGAGGGCGTCGAACCCGAGGCCGAGCGCGCGGTCGAGCATCGCGGCGAACTTGATCTTCTCGTTGCAGCGCAGGCACGGGTTGGGGGTGCGGCCGGCGAGGTACTCCCCCTTGAAGTCCTCGACGACGTCGTCGTGGAACCGCGCGCTCAGGTCCCAGACGTAGAAGGGGATCCCGAGCACGTCGGCTGCGCGCCGCGCGTCGTTGGCGTCCTCGATCGTGCAGCAGCCGCGCGAGCCGCTGCGGTAGGTGCCGGGGTTGCGTGAGAGCGCCAGGTGCACCCCGGTGACGTCGTGGCCGGCGTCGACCGCCCGGGCGGCGGCCACGGCGGAGTCCACGCCGCCGGACATCGCGACGACGACCCGCTGCCGGCTCACCGGTTCGCCGCCCTCGCCCGCTCGACGGCCGGGCCGATCGCGGTGACCAGGGCGTCGATGTCGGAGGGGTCCGTGGTGCGCCCCAAGGTGAACCGGAGGCTGCTGCGTGCCTCGGCCTCGTCGCGCCCCATCGCGAGCAGGACGTGGCTCGGCTGGGGCACGCCGGCCGAGCACGCCGACCCGGTCGAGCACTCGATGCCCTGGTGGTCGAGCAGCATCAGCAACGAGTCGCCCTCGCAGCCGGGGAAGCTCAGGTGGGCGTAGCCCGGCAGCCTGCGTTCAGGGTCGCCGTTGACCCGGGCGTCGGGGACCAGCTCGAGGACCCGGGTCACGAGGTCGTCCCGGAGCTCCGAGAGCCGGGCGGCGTGGTCCGCCTGCTCCTTCACCGCGTGCTCGACCGCGGCCGCGAACGCCGCGACCGCCGGGACGTCGAGGGTGCCGGACCGGACCTGCCGCTCCTGACCGCCCCCGTGGAGCAGCGGGACGAGGGCGAGGTCGCGGCGGACGACGAGCGCGCCGACGCCGTACGGCCCGCCGAGCTTGTGGGCGGTCAGGCTGAGGGCGTCGAGCCCGCTGGCCCCGAAGTCGACGGGCACCGCGCCGACCGCCTGCACGGCGTCGGAGTGCACCGGGATGCCGTGGGCGGAGGCGATCGCAACGACCTCGTCGACCGGCTGCACCGTGCCGACCTCGTTGTTGGCCCACATCACCGAGACGAGCGCGACCGACCCGGGGTCGGCCTCGATGCGGGCGCGCAGCTCGTCGACGTCGAGCCGGCCGCGGGCGTCCACCCCGATGAGCTCGACCTTCGCGCCCTCCCGCTCGGCGAGCCACTCGAGCGCGTCGAGCACCGCGTGGTGCTCGACGGCGGACGCGAGGATCCGGACCCGGCCGGGGTCCTGGTCGCGGCGGCACCAGAAGAGCCCCTTGACCGCGAGGTTGTCGGCCTCGGTCCCGCCGGAGGTGAGCACCACCTCGCCGGGGCGGGCGCCGAGCGCCCGGGCGATGCGCTCGCGCGACTCCTCGACCACCCGCCGGGCGTCACGCCCGGAGCCGTGCAGGGAGCTCGCGTTGCCGACCACCCGCAGCCTCGCGGTGAGCGCCTCGAACGCGACGTCGACCATCGGCGTGGTCGCGGCGTGGTCGAGGTAGACGGTCGGGTGGTCGCTCATCCCCTCAAGCGTACGGCGTGGCGGTGGGCGGCTACTCCCGGATGCCGAGCTCCTGGGACCGGACCATCACCAGGTCGAACTCGATGACCCGGAGCGTCTTGCCGTCACGGGCCACCGGGTAGATCCCGATCGTCTCGAAGCCGGCCTCCTCGTAGACCCGCAGCTGGTCGGTGAGGAGCGGCGCCCCGTCGTACAACGGGAGGCTGGAGAGCTCGCTCTGCAACGCGACGACGCGGTCGAGGATCTTGCCCGCACCGGCGAAGACGTGGTGGTCGAACCCCTGGGTGTCCATCTTCAGGAAGGCGCGGACCGGGTCCAGCCCGTCGGCCAGCTCGTCGAGCATCGAGCCGAGGGTGCGCACCTGCACGGTCTCGGTGGTGGCGGCGGCGATCTTGCTCGACCACTGCTTGCCGAACTCGCTCGCCTCCTGCAGGGAGCTGAGCGGGCCGTCGGTGAGGTGGAGCTCGGCCTCGCCCTCCTCGGCGCCGAGCGCGCAGTGGTGGACGCTCCACAGCGGGTCGCCCTCGGCGGCCTCGGCGAGCCTCGCGAAGTGGCGGGAGCCCGGCTCGAAGGAGGCGATCCGACCGCGGTACCCCGCGTTCCGCAGCCGGCGGGCGAACTGCCCGTGGTTCGCACCCACGTCGAGCACGAGGTTGATCCCGGAGCTCTGCAGCAGCCACGTCACCTGCTCGGCGGAGAAGAACTCCCACAGCTGCTTCTGCACCGGCGCCCAGCCGCGTCGGGTCGCCTTGGGGTGCACCAGCAGGTTGACGGTCCGTCGGCCGTCACCGACGGTCACTCTCCTGAGTCGGTCACGGCCGCGCTGGACGACGTAGCTCCCCGGCTGGATGCGGTCGACGGTGAACCCGAGCCGCCTCGCGACGTCGGCCCACCCGGACTTCCTCGGGCTGCGCACCCGGGGAGCGTAACCCGAGCCCCCGGAGCGTGCCGGGGGCTGACACTCCGCCGCACAAAACGGGTTGAGCGCGAGATCCGCGTCCCGCACACTGGGTGCGCCATGGAGATGTGACCGCGTCCGACCTGCGCCCGAGGCCTCGTGCCCGGCAGGTCCGCCTCCCCCACCGGGGCCCACCCGCGGAGCACCACCATGTCTTCCTCCCTCCCCGTCCTGCCCGTCTTCCGGACCGGGCCGCGGTCGCTGGTCGCCACCGGACTGACCCGTTCGTACGCCGGCCGCACCGTGCTCGACTGCGTCGACGTCACCGCCTCGCCGGGGACGGTGCTCGCCGTCGTCGGGGAGAACGGCACGGGCAAGTCGACGCTGCTCCGGCTCCTCGCCGGGCTCGAGCAGCCCGACGGCGGGACGGTCAGCCGCCCCGCTGACGTCGGCCACCTCGGTCAGGAGCTCGTCGTCCCGCCCGGCACCACGGTGGGCGACGTGCTCGACGACGCGCTCGCCGCGCAGCACGCCGCCGTGGCCCGGCTCGAGGAGCTCGCCGACCGGCTCGGTGACGCAGGGGCCGACCACGAGTACGCCGGGCTCCTCGACTGGGCGGTGCTCCACGACGCTTGGGACGCCGACCGGCGGGCGGAGGAGGCGGCCTCGCGGCTCGGCCTGGCCCGGGTCGACCGGGGCCGGCCGGTGGCCGCGCTCTCCGGCGGGGAGCGGGCCCGGCTCGCCCTCGCCGCCCTGCTGACCCGCCGCCCCGACTGCCTGCTGCTCGACGAGCCGACGAACCACCTCGACGACGCCGCGGTGGAGTACGTCGAGGAGGTGGTCCGGCAGCTGCCGGGCGTGGTCGTGGTCGCCAGCCACGACCGGGTGCTCCTCGACCGGGTCGCCGACGCGGTGCTCGACCTCGACCCGACGCACTTCGGTGCCGACGGGCGTGGCGGCCGGCTCCGCGGCGGCGGGTGGAGCGCGTTCCTCGCCGAACGCGAGCGCGAGCGGCGCCGGTGGGAGCAGAGCTACGCCGAGCAGCAGGAGGAGATCGAGCGGGTGCGGGAGGCCGCCGCGACGACCGCCCGCCGGGTCGCACCGGGGCGCGGGCCGCGCGACAACGACAAGTTCATCCACCACTTCAAGGGCGCCAACGTGCAGCGCACGGTGGCGCGGCGGGTCCGTGACGCAGAGCGCCGGCTCGCGGTCCTCCAGCGTGACCAGGTGCCCAAGCCCCCGGCCCCGTTGACCTTCACCGGCACGTTGGCCACCGGCTCCGGCGCGGCGGTGCAGGTGCGTGACCTCGACGTGCCCGGGCGGCTCCACCTCGACCGGCTCGACGTGGCCGCGGGCGAGCGGCTGCTGGTCACGGGCGCGAACGGCTCTGGCAAGTCGACGTTGCTCAGGGTGCTCGCCGGGCGGCTCGCCCCGGCGGCCGGCGAGGTGCACGTCACCGCCCGGCGCACCGGCTACCTCCCGCAGGACGTCCGGTTCTCACGCCCCGAACGGAGCGCCGCCGTCGTCTACTCCGCGGCGGTCGGCGACGGCAGCGAGGACCCGGCCGTCCCGCGGTTGGAGTCGCTCGGGCTGGTGCACCCGCGGGACGTGGGGCGTCCCGTGGGCGAGCTCAGCACCGGGCAGCAGCGGCGGCTCGCGCTCGCCGTGCTGGTCGCACGCCGTCCCGACCTGGTGCTCCTCGACGAACCGACCAACCACCTGTCGCTGGCGCTCGCCGAGGAGCTCGAGGAGGCGCTGGGGCGCTCACCGGGCACCGTCGTCGTCGCCAGCCACGACAGGTGGCTGCGGCGTCGCTGGGAGGGGTCGAGCCTGGGGCTCAGCCCTTGCGCTGGTTGACCTGCTCGGTGACGGCGGGCAGGACGGTGTGCAGGTCGCCGACGACGCCGAAGTCGACGAGCTCGAAGATCGGCGCCTCCTCGTCCTTGTTGACCGCGACGATCGTCTTGGAGGTCTGCATGCCGGCCCGGTGCTGGATCGCGCCGGAGATGCCGTTGGCCATGTAGAGCTGCGGCGAGACGACCTTGCCGGTCTGGCCGACCTGGAACGAGTGCGGGTACCACCCCGAGTCCACCGCAGCGCGCGAGGCACCCACCGCAGCACCGAGGGCGTCGGCGAGCTGCTCGACCGGCTCGAAGTTCCCGCCGGTGCCACGACCACCGGAGACCACGATCGCGGCCTCGGTCAGCTCGGGGCGACCCGAGGCCTTCTTCGGCTCCACCCCGGTCAGCTTCGCACCCTTGCCCGCCTCGGAGGTCGCGACCTCCACCGCCTGCACCGCACCGGCGCCGTCGACCTGCTCGGGCTGGGCGGAGTTCGGCTTGACCGCGATGATCGGGGTGCCCTTGGTGACCTTCGAGGTCACCGTGAAGTTGCCCGCGAACACCGACTGGGTCGCCACCGGACCCCCGTCACCAGCAGCGACGTCCACGGCGTCGGTGATCACCCCGGAGTCGGTCTTGATCGCCAGCCGCGCCGCGATCTCCTTGCCCTCCGCGGAGGAGGACAGCAGCACCGCCGCCGGCGAAGCCTGCTCGACCAGGGTGGCCAGCACCTCGGCCTTCGGGGTCACCAGGTAGGGGCCCAGCGGACGCGGGTCGATCGTGTAGATCTTCTCCGCACCGAACCTGCTCAGCGCCGCCTTGGCGTCCTCGGACAGGTCGCCGATGAACACCGCCGACGGCTCACCGAGGCGGCGCGCCAGGGTCAGCATCTCGTTGGTGGTCTTGCGCACGGTGCCGCCGACGTGGTCGACGAGGACCAGGACCTCGCTCATGATCAGTTTCCTCTGCTGTTGAAGATGGCCGGGTCGGCGGGCTCAGACGAACTTCTTCGAGACCAGGAAGTCCACCAGCGCCTTGGCGCCCGAACCGTCCTCGTCCTTCACGATCTCCCCCGCGGTACGCGGCGGCCGGGCCTGGGTCTCCTCCACCGCGGTGTACGACGCCTCCAGCCCCACCTGCCCCGCGTCCACGCCGAGGTCGGCCAGCGACCAGGTCTCCACCGGCTTCTTCTTCGCCGCCATGATCCCCTTGAACGAGGGGTACCGGGCCTCACCGGACTGGTCGGTCACCGACAGCACCGCCGGCAACGTGGCCTCGACCGTGACCGTCGCGGTGTCGCCGTCACGGCGGATCTTCAGCGTCTGCCCGTCCAGCTCGATCGAGGAGCCCAGCGTCGCACCGGGCAGCCCGAGCCGCTCCGAGAGCATCGCCGGCACCACACCCATCCCGCCGTCGGTCGAGGCCATCCCGCACACGACCAGGTCGTGGGGAAGCTTCTTGACCGCCTCGGCCAGCACCAGCGAGGTCGCGAACGCGTCCGAACCCGCGATCGCGTCGTCCTGCACGTGCACACCCTTGTCGGCACCCATCTGCAGCGCCTTGCGGATCGCGTCCACCGCACCGGCCGGGCCGATCGTCAGCACCGTGACCTCGGAGTCCCCGCCGTCACTGCCCAGCTTCTCCTTCAGCTGCAGCGACTGCTCCACCGCGTACTCGTCCAGCTCCGACAACAGCCCGTCCACACCCTCACGGTCCACCGTGTTGTCCGACTCGAACTTGCGGTCACCGGTCGCGTCCGGCACGTACTTCACACACACGACAATGTTCATGGCAGTGTCGGCCCGCAGAGGGGCCCCTCCTGTGCACTCGGGTTGACCGGAAGGTTACCTGCGAGTCCCGGACCGGACACCCGGTCCCGAGGTTGCGTTCGTCACGGCAGGGAGGGGTTGTCGCGGCTCCGCGGAGCCCCTCGTCAGGGGCGGATCAGCTTGTCGAGGATCTTGCCGCCGACCAGGTAGGCGACCGCGCAGATCCCCCAGTTGACCAGCACTTCCTTGGTGCGCGCGTCCTGCACGGCGTCGCGCGAGCGACCCTCGGGCTCGAAGGTCTTCAGCTCGCCGAGCAGGTTGATCCGGTCGGCGGTCTCGGTGAGGAACTCCACCACGCCGTTGCGGGCGTTGAAGTCCAGCGCCACGACGAGGGCACCGGCCGCGAGCACCAGGGCCGCCAGGACGGCGACGACCCAGACGACGGTCGCGACAGCGCTGCGGACGGTGTCGAACGACTGCTTCGCCGACCTCGCCGGCTTCCCCTGCTTCGCGGACCTCTCCTGCTTCGCCGCCTGCTTCGCGGGCTTCTCCGGCGGCCTCCCCGACGCCCCGCTGCCGGGGTCAGGCTCGGTCGCCCCCTGGGCGGAGCCCGTGGCTCCGTGGTCGTCCGGTTTCGCCTCCGCCATCGTCTCGCCCCTCGTCCGGTGACTCTCGGTTACACCCGGTGGGCCACCGTAGCCGAACCGAGGCGAACGAGGCAGCGGGCGAGCGACGGTTGCCGGTCAGCGCCCCTCGAAGACCGCCTTGCCGGGGCCGTTCTCGACGAACGAGCGCATCCCGGTCGTGCGGTCCGCGGTGGCGAAGAGCCCGGCGAACTGGAGCCGCTCGATCTCGAGCCCGGTCTCGAGGTCGACCTCGAGTCCGCGGTCGACGCTCTCCTTGGCGGCGCGCAGCGCGAGCGCGGCGGCGGAGGAGAACTGGCGCGCCCAGGCGACGGCCTCCTCGTAGACCCGCCCGGGCTCCACGAGCCGGTCGACGAGCCCGATCTCGAGCGCCTCGGCCGCCTTGACGAAACGGCCGGTGAAGATCAGGTCCTTGGCCTTGCTCGGGCCGACGAGCCGGGTGAGCCGCTGGGTGCCCCCGGCCCCCGGGATGATGCCGAGCAGGATCTCGGGCTGGCCGAGCGTGGCGTCCTCGGCGGCGAACCGGACGTCGGCGCAGAGCGCGAGCTCGCAGCCGCCGCCGAGGGCGTAGCCGGTGACCGCGGCGACGACCGGCTTCGGGATCCGGGCGACGGCGTTGAACGCGGACTGCAGGTCGCCGGAGCGGCGGACCATGTCCTGGTAGGACATGTCAGCCATCTCCTTGACGTCGGCGCCGGCGGCGAACACCCGCTCGCCGCCGTACAGCACGACGGCGCGCACGTCGTCGCGCTCGGTCGCCTCCTGGGCGGCGACCCGGAGCTCCTCCTGCACCTGCACGCTCAGCGCGTTCATCTTCGGCCGGTCGAGCCGGATGGTGCCGACACCGTCCTCGACCTCGAGCCTGACGAACTCGTTCCGACCGGTCCCTGCACTGCTCACGGCTACTCCTCCGGATTGCTCCTGACGACCGGGCGGCACAATACCCACCGTGAGCCACCACGCATGGCGCTGGCAGCGCCTCGGCGAGACCACGCCCGTCTGGCCCGGGGAGCACTCACCGCTCGGCGCGACGTGGGGGCCGGACGCGACGAACTTCGCGGTCTTCTCCCCCGAGGCGACCGTGATGTGGGTCTGCCTCTTCGACGAGGACGGGCACGAGACGCGCCACCAGCTGACCGAGCACACCCTCGGCGTCTGGCACGGCGCCGTCCCGGGAGTCCCGGTCGGCCAGCTCTACGGGTTCCGGGCCGACGGTCCGTGGGAACCGGCCCGGGGGCTGAGGTTCAACCCCGGCAAGCTCCTGCTCGACCCGTACGCCAAGGCGATCGCCGGAAGCGCGGACCCGACGAGCCCCGCGGTGCTCGGCCACGACCCGGCCGACCCGGCGCACCGCAACGAGCTGGACTCGGCGCCGGTGGTCCCGCGGTGCGTGGTGACCCGCGACGACTTCGACTGGGGCGACGACCGGCGCCCGGGGTGGCGGTGGCACGAGACGGTCGTCTACGAGCTGCACGTCAAGGGGTTCACCCACCTCCACGACCGGGTCCCCGAGGAGCTCCGCGGCACCTACGCCGGGCTCGCGTCTCCCCCGGTGATCGACTACCTGCGGGACCTCGGGGTCACCGCGGTCGAGCTGCTGCCGGTGCACCACTTCCTCAGCGAGCCCGAGGTGACCGCACGGGGGCTCTGCAACTACTGGGGCTACAACTCGATCGGTTTCTTCGCCCCGCACGGTCCCTACAGCGCGAGCGGCGACCGGGGCCAGCAGGTGACCGAGTTCAAGCAGATGGTCCGGCAGTTCCACGAGGCCGGTATCGAGGTGCTGCTCGACGTCGTCTACAACCACACCGCCGAGGGCGGGCCGACCGGTCCGACGTACTCCTTCCGCGGGCTCGACGACGTCGGCTTCTACAAGCGGTCCAGCGGCGCGCGCGACGCCTACTGGGACGTGACCGGCTGCGGCAACACGGTCAGCTCGTCGAACCTCGGGGCGCTCCGGCTGATCCTCGACTCGCTGCGCTACTGGGTCACCGAGATGCACGTCGACGGGTTCCGCTTCGACCTCGCGTCCGCGCTCGCGCGCGACGACTTCGAGTTCACCCAGCGCAGCTCGTTCCTCTCGGCGGTCAGCCAGGACCCCGTGCTGCGCCACGTGAAGCTGATCGCCGAGCCTTGGGACGCGAGCATGGACGGCTACCGGGTGGGGTCGTTCCCGCCGCCGTGGGTGGAGTGGAACGACCGCTACCGCGACGCGGTCCGCGACTTCTGGCGCGCGGGCTCGGGCGGGAGCCGCGAGATGGCCTCGCGGCTCGCCGGCTCCTCCGACATGTACGCCGACGACGCCCGCTCGCCCTACGCCTCCCTCAACTTCGTCACCGCCCATGACGGGTTCACCCTGCGCGACCTGGTCTCCTACAACCACAAGCACAACGAGGCCAACGGCGAGGACAACCGCGACGGGACCGACAACAACCGGTCGTGGAACCACGGCGTCGAGGGCGAGACCGACGACGAGGCGGTGGTCGCGGTCCGTCGGCGGCAGGCGGCCAACCTGATGGCCACGCTGTGCCTCTCGAGCGGCGTCCCGATGATCACCGCCGGCGACGAGCGGGGGCGGACGCAACGCGGCAACAACAACGCCTACTGCCAGGACAACGAGGTCTCCTGGGTCGACTGGCGTCCCGACGACGCGTGGCTCGACCTCCACGCAGTCACCAAGCAGGCCCTGCGGCTCCGCCGCGAGCACCCGACGCTGCGCCAGCGGCACCACTTCGTGGGCAGCCCCACGATCCCGGGCGGGCCGAAGGACCTCGCGTGGATCCACCCCGAGGGCCGAGAGATGACCGAGTCCGACTGGTACGACGAGTCGCTGCACCTGATCGGGATGTTCCTCTCGGGCAACCCGCTCCGCTCCCCGGGGCCACGGGGCGAGCAGCTCAGCGACGCGTCGTTCCTGCTCTGGCTCAACGCCCAGGACGGCGACTGCGAGGTGCAGCTCCCCGCGAACGACTGGGTCGCCGAGGGCGAGGTGGTGCTGTCCACCGACCCGGGCCACTGCGTCGGCGACCGCGTGGCGGCGGGGAGCAGGTTCCTGCTCCGCGCGCAGTCGCTGGTCCTCCTGCGGGGCGCGTGACGATCGTCCCTGGCCCGGGAGACCGGTGCTCCCTAGCGTGCGGGCCATGACCCGGTCGCCGCGTCGGTCCCGTGCCCTGCCGGCCGTGGCCGCGCTCGCGCTGGCGCTGCTGCCCTGGGCGGGCAGCGCCAGGGCGGCGGAGGCTTCCTGGAGCCGGGTGGGGACCGGCATCCTCCAAGGGGTGAGCGGGCTCGCCCCGCACTCGGCCGGCGGCTGGGTGATGGTCCGCGACAACAAGTCGTCCGGGCAGAACCGGGTCGCGCTCCTCGGCACCAACGGCTCGGTCCGCGAGCTCAGCTGGCCGGGGTCGGCGCCGCAGGATCTGGAGGCCATCGACGACGTCCCCGGGCAGCCGGGCCGCTACGCCGTGGTGACCAGCTCGGGTGCCGGCCGGATCATCGCCATCGAGGGCACGACGCTGCGGGTCGTCCGCTCCTTCACCCTGCCGGCCGGCCGCACCGAGAACGAGGCGTTCGTCCTGGTGCGGTTCGGGACCACGAACGTCGCCCTCTGGGGCAACCGGGGCTCCTCCAGCACCCCGGGCCGGCTCTTCGCGTCGGTGTTCAACGTCGGCAAGGGCACCTTCGGGACGGTGGTCAACGCCAACGTCCGGGTCCCCTACCCGACGGCGAGCGTCCGGCACGTCTCCGACGCCGAGGTGGTCGGCGGGCGGATCATCGTGTCGTCGGCCTCCGACCGCGGGAACAACGGCCCGTTCGAGTCCGCGCTGTACGACGTCGGCGGGCTCACCTTCTCCTCCGGCCGGCCCAGGCTGGCGATGCGCACGCCGCTCTCCCTCGCGACCTACGCCGGCCACAAGATCGAAGGCATCACCTGCTCCGGCTCGACCGGGCTGATGGGCACCGACGACGAGAACCTCGGCGGGTTCACGGCGCCGGCGCCCTTCTGCTGAGCCGCGCCCGAGCGCGTCAGGCAGGGGGCAGCGCCACCAGCCCGAGCTCGGCGACCGACGCGAGGTGCGCGTTGCGGGGCACCACGCGGACGGTGTAGCCGAACGGGCCCGTGGTGGCCAGCGTGACGCTCCCGTCGAACCGGTGCCGGTTCGACTCATAGCTCTCGACCGGCTTCAGCGACGTCGTCTGCACCTCGCCGAGCGTGTCCTCGTCACGGACCCGCCCGTGCAGCACCTGCACGTCGACGTCGTCGGGCGACAGCTCGCCGAGCGTGACGAAAGCGTGCACCGACATCGTCGCGCCGACCTCGGGCATGTCGCCGACGCCGGCCGACTCGACGTGGTCGATGCGGACGTCGCGCCAGCCGGACACGATCCGCTTCTTCCAGGAGGCGAGCTCCTTGGCGCCGACGTACGAGCCGTTGAGGGTCCGCGAAGCCTCGGCCGCCGGGCAGTAGAGCTGGTCGACGTAGTCGCCCACCATCCGGTCGGCGAGCACCTTGGGGCCGAGCGACTTCAGCGTGTGGCGGACCATCTCGAGCCAGCGGCCCGGGAGCCCGTCGTCGCCGCGGTCGTAGAACCGCGCGGCGACCTCGTTCTCGATCAGGTCGTAGAGCGCCTCGGACTCGAGGTCGTCACGACGGTCCGGGTCCTCGACGCCGTCGGCCGAAGGGATCGCCCAGCCGTTGTCGCCGTCGAACCACTCGTCCCACCAGCCGTCGAGGATCGACAGGTTGAGCCCGCCGTTCAGCGCGGCCTTCATGCCGGAGGTGCCGCACGCCTCGTAGGGGCGCAGCGGGTTGTTCAGCCAGACGTCGCAGCCGGGGTAGAGCGGCTGCGCCATCTCGATGTCGTAGTTCGGCAGGAAGACGATGCGGTGGCGCACGGCCGGGTCGTCGGAGAACCGGACGATCTCCTGGATCAGCCGCTTGCCGCCCTCGTCGGCGGGGTGCGACTTGCCGGCGATGATCAGCTGGATCGGCCGCTCCGGGTGGAGCAGGAGCGACTTCAGCCGCTCGGGGTCGCGCAGCATCAGCGTCAACCGCTTGTACGACGGGACGCGGCGGGCGAACCCGATGGTGAGCACGTCGGGGTCGAGCGCCTTGTCGATCCACTTCAGCTCCGCCGGGCTGGCGCCGCGCGCGATCCAGGAGTCGCGGAGCCGGCGGCGGGCGTCGAGCACGAGCCGCTCGCGGAGCTGCCGCTTGACCGACCAGATCTTGTCGCCGGGCACCTCGTCGACGACGTCGAAGACGGCGGGCGACGGCGAGGTGCTGGCGCCGGGCTCGGTGTTCATCCCCTGCTCGCGGGCGAGCTCGAAGACCTCGCGGGCGACCCAGGTGGGCGCGTGCACGCCATTGGTGATCGAGCTGATCGGCCGCTCGTCGGCGTCGAAGGCCGGCCAGAGCCCGCCGAACATGCCGCGGCTGACCTGGCCGTGGAGCTGGGAGACGCCGTTGGCGCGCTGCGCGAGCCGGAGCCCCATCACCGCCATGTTGAAGACGCCGGGGTCACCGCCGTCGAAGCTCTCGGCACCGAGCGCGAGCACCTTCTCGACCGGGACGCCGGCGCTCTCGTTGTCGCCGCCGAAGTACTGCTCGACGAGGTCCCTGGGGAACCGGTCGATGCCGGCCGGGACGGGCGTGTGCGTGGTGAAGACGGTGCCCGCGCGGGACACCTCGACGGCGGCGTCGAACTCGAGCCCGCGGTCCTCGACGAGCTCGCGGATCCGCTCGAGGCCGAGGAAGCCGGCGTGGCCCTCGTTGGTGTGGAAGACCTCCGGCGCCGGGGCGCCGGTGATCTCGCAGTAGGCGCGGATCGCCCGGACGCCGCCGATGCCGAGCATCATCTCCTGGCGGAGCCGGTGCTCGGTGTTGCCGCCGTAGAGCCGGTCGGTGATGTCGCGGAGCACCCCGGTGTTCTCCTCCACGTCGGTGTCGAGGAGGAGGAGCGGGACGCGGCCGACCTGGGCGACCCAGATGCGGGCGACCGCCGTGCCGCCGTCGGGCATCCCGATGCTGATCTTCGCCGCGGCGCCGTCCGCGCCCCGGAGGAGCGAGATCGGCAGCTCGTCGGGGTCGAGCACCGGGTAGCGCTCCTGCTGCCACCCGTCACGCGAGAGCGACTGGCGGAAGTAGCCGTGGCGGTAGAGCAGCCCGACGCCGACGATCGGGACGCCGAGGTCGCTTGCCGACTTCAGGTGGTCGCCGGCGAGGATGCCGAGTCCGCCGGAGTACTGCGGGAGGACGGCGGTGATGCCGAACTCCGGGGAGAAGTAGGCGATCGAGCGGGGCGCACCGCCGCCGAGCGACTGGTACCACCGGTCGCCGGTCATGTAGGTCCGGAGGTCGGAGTGGACCGACTCGAGCCGGGTCAGGAACGCCCGGTCGGCCGCGAGCTCCTCGTACCGGGAGGCGGGCACGGTGCCGAGCATCGTCACCGGGTCGTGGCCGCTGCGGTCCCACAGCTCGGCGTCGACCGAGGCGAAGAGGTCCTGCGTCGGCGGGTGCCACGACCAACGGAGGTTGCCCGCCAGCTCGCCGAGGGCGCTCAGGGTCTCCGGAAGGACGGGGCGGACGGTGAATCGTCGGATGGCTCGCACCCGCGAACCGTAACGCAGGTGGATCGTTCCAATCCACGCAAGGGACCGGAAATGGCACAGGACACAGGTCCTGTCTGGGGCCCTCACAGGGGATGGTTCAGACGAAGGTCCCTGGGTAGTTTCGGGCCATGGTTGGACGGATCCCGATCCTGGACGTCACCCCACAGCTCGAAGGAGGCAGCCACCCCGCCAAGGCAGCCGTCGGCGAGCCCTTCGAGGTCTCGGCCCTGGTGATCCGCGAAGGCCACGACGCGCACGCCGCAGAGGTCGTCCTCATCGACCCCGACGGCACCAGGCGCCCCCCTCAGCTCATGCGCCGCGACCCCACCGAGGCCGACCGCTACCGCGCGACGGTCGTCGGCGACACCGTGGGGCCGTGGGGGTTCGAGATCCACGGCTGGAGCGACCCCTTCGGGACCTGGCGCCACCACGCGGAGATCAAGATCCCCGCCGAGATCGACGTCGAGCTCGTCTTCACCGAGGGTGCGCTCCTCCTCGAGCGCGCCGCCGAGGACGTGCCCTCCTCCCAGGCGACGGTGCTCCGCGACGCCGCCACGGCGCTGCGCGACACGGGCCGGCCCAACCAGGTGCGGCTCGCCGCCGGGCTCGCCCCCGAGGTCGCCGAGGTCCTCGCCGTCCACCCGGTCCGTGAGCTGGTGACCGTCGCCGGCCCCTTCCCCTTCTACGTCGACCGTGAGCGGGCGCTCTACGGCGCGTGGTACGAGTTCTTCCCGCGCTCCGAGGGCGCCACCGTCGCCGACGACGGCAAGGTCGTCAGCGGCACCTTCCGCACCGCGGCCGAGCGGCTCCCCGCCGTCCGCGAGATGGGGTTCGACGTCATCTACCTGCCGCCGATCCACCCGATCGGCAAGGTCAACCGCAAGGGGCGCAACAACACCCTCAACCCCGGGCCCGACGACGTCGGCTCTCCGTGGGCCATCGGCTCCGACGAGGGCGGCCACGACGCCGTCCACCCCGACCTCGGCACGATCGACGACTTCGACGCGTTCGTCGCCCGGGCCCGCGAGCTCGGCCTCGAGGTCGCGCTCGACCTCGCGCTCCAGGCGGCGCCCGACCACCCCTGGGTCACGGAGCACCCGGAGTTCTTCACCACCCGCGCCGACGGGACGATCGCCTACGCCGAGAACCCGCCGAAGAAGTACCAGGACATCTACCCGATCAACTTCGACAACGACGCCGAGGGGATCTACGCCGAGGTGCTGCGGGTCGTGCGCCACTGGATGGACCACGGCGTCCGGATCTTCCGGGTCGACAACCCGCACACCAAGCCGGTGGCGTTCTGGGAGCGGCTGCTCGGCGAGATCCGGCGCACCGATCCGGACGTGGTGTTCCTCTCCGAGGCGTTCACCCGGCCGTCGATGCTCCAGGCGCTCGGGATGATCGGCTTCCACCAGAGCTACACCTACTTCACCTGGCGCACGACGAAGGAGGAGATCGAGTCCTACTTCCAGGAGGTCTCCCGCGAGACCGCCCACCGGGTGCGGCCGAACTTCTTCGTCAACACCCCCGACATCCTCCACGAGTACCTCCAGTACGGCGGGCCGCCGGCGTTCAAGATCCGCGCCGCCCTCGCCGCGCTCGGCTCCCCCAGCTGGGGGATGTACGCCGGCTACGAGCTGTTCGAGCACGTGGCCGTGCGTCCCGGGTCGGAGGAGTACCTCGACTCGGAGAAGTACCAGATCCGGATCAGGGACTGGAAGGACGCCGAGGCGTCGGGACGGTCGCTGGCGCCGTACATCACGATGCTGAACCACACGCGCGAGCGGCACCCGGCGCTGCACCAGCTGCGCAACCTCCACGTCCACTCCTCGGAGGACGACGCGATCGTCGTCTTCTCCAAGGCGACCTTCCACGCCGACGGCCGGCCCGACGACGTCGTCATCGCCGTCGTCAACGTCGACCCGCACACCACCCGTGAGACCACCGTCCACCTCGACCTCGAGGCGCTCGGCATGGGGTGGGACGACCGCTTCGTCGTCCGCGACGAGGTGACGGGGCAGGACTGGACGTGGGGCGCGCACAACTACGTCCGGCTCGACCCCTTCTACGAACCCGCCCACATCCTGAGCGTGAGGAGCGCGACCGCCTGATGACGACCGAGATGGAGACGCAGCCAGACTGGTTCAAGACCGCCGTCTTCTACGAGGTCCTCGTCCGCTCCTTCCGCGACAGCGACGGTGACGGCGTGGGTGACTTCAAGGGGCTGACGGAGAAGCTCGACTACCTGCAGTGGCTCGGCGTCGACTGCCTGTGGGTGCCGCCGTTCTTCACTTCCCCCCTGCGGGACGGCGGCTACGACGTCGCCGACTACACCGGCGTGCTGCCGGAGGTCGGCACGATCGACGACTTCCACGAGTTCCTCGACGAGGCCCACAAGCGCGACATCCGCGTGATCATCGACTTCGTCATGAACCACACCAGCGACCAGCACCCGTGGTTCCAGGAGTCCCGGCAGAATCCGGACGGGCCGTACGGCGACTTCTACGTCTGGTCCGACACCGACGAGCTCTACCAGGAAGCCCGCATCATCTTCGTCGACACCGAGAGCTCCAACTGGACCTGGGACCCGGTGCGCCAGCAGTACTTCTGGCACCGCTTCTACAGCCACCAGCCGGACCTCAACTTCGACAACCCCCGGGTCCACGAGGCGATGCTCGAGGCGCTGTCCTTCTGGCTCGACATGGGCATCGACGGGTTCCGGCTGGACGCCGTGCCCTACCTCTACGAACGGCCGGGCACCAACGGCGAGAACCTCCCGGAGACCCACGACTTCCTCAAGAAGGTCCGCAAGTACGTCGACGACAACTACCCCGGCCGCGTGCTGCTCGCCGAGGCCAACCAGTGGCCTGCCGACGTGGTCGACTACTTCGGCGACTTCGAGTCCGGTGGCGACGAGTGCCACATGTGCTTCCACTTCCCGGTGATGCCCCGCATCTTCATGTCGGTCCGACGAGAAAGCCGGTTCCCGATCTCCGAGATCATGGAGCAGACGCCGGAGATCCCGTCCGGCTGCCAGTGGGGCATCTTCCTCCGCAACCACGACGAGCTGACGCTCGAGATGGTGACCGACGAGGACCGCGACTACATGTGGGGCGAGTACGCCAAGGACCCACGGATGAAGGCGAACATCGGCATCCGGCGCCGGCTCGCCCCGCTGCTCGACAACGACACCAACCAGATGGAGCTGTTCACCGCGCTCCTCCTCTCGCTGCCCGGCTCGCCGGTCCTCTACTACGGCGACGAGATCGGGATGGGCGACAACATCTGGCTCGGTGACCGCGACGGCGTCCGCACCCCCATGCAGTGGACCGCCGACCGCAACGCCGGCTTCTCCTCGGTGACTCCCGGCAAGCTGCACCTGCCGGTCATCCAGGACCCGGTCTTCGGCTACCAGCGCGTGAACGTCGAGACCGAGCTGGAGAACACCTCCTCGCTGCTGCACTGGACCCGGCGGATGATCCACGTCCGCAAGAACCACCCCGCCTTCGGGCTCGGCAGCTTCACCGACCTCGGCGGCTCGAACCCGTCGGTGCTCTCCTACACCCGCGAGCACGACGGCGACACCGTGCTGTGCGTCAACAACCTCTCGCGGTTCCCGCAGCCGGTCGAGCTCGACCTGCGCCGGTGGGAG
Source organism: Nocardioides caldifontis (assembly GCF_008087345.1). Classification (GTDB taxonomy): domain Bacteria; phylum Actinomycetota; class Actinomycetes; order Propionibacteriales; family Nocardioidaceae; genus Marmoricola_A; species Marmoricola_A caldifontis. Next base: position 475,962 of record NZ_VHIB01000008.1, read on the forward strand.
GGCGTGACCCCGGTCGAGCTGCTCGGCGGCACGCGGTTCCCGCAGATCGGCGAGCTGCCCTACCTGCTGACCCTCAGCGGTTACGGCTTCTACTGGTTCCGGATGCCCGCGACCGCCCAGCTCGAGACGGTGATGGCCCCGTGACCACGCACCCCCTGGCGGAGCGCGACGACCAGCTCCGGACCTTCATCGAGAACGCCCGCTGGTTCGGCGGCAAGGGCCGCCGCTTCCGGGTCGCCGGCGTCCGGCGCCTCGCCGTGCCCGGCCGCTCCGACGCCGCGACGACCGCCCCCCTCGGGCTGGTCGCCGTGGAGCTGGTCACCCTCGAGTACGACGACGGCGGGACCGACGTCTACCAGGTCCCGACCTCGTACTACCTCGGTGAGCGGCAGCCGCTCGCGCACGCCCTGATCGGCACCTGGGAGGACGAGCAGTTCGGCCAGGTCTGGGCCTACGACGCGCTGCACGACCACGCGGCCACTCCCCTGTGGCTGCACGCGTTCGCCGACGGCACCACGACCGACGAGCTGGAGTTCCACCGGGTGGGCGACGAGCCGCTCGACCGTGATGCGCGATCGACGCTGCTCAGCGGCGAGCAGAGCAACTCCTCGGTGATGTTCGGCGAGACCGCGCTGATGAAGCTCTTCCGGCGGATCACTCCGGGGACCAACCCCGACATCGAGATCCTCGCTGCGCTCACGGAAGCCGGCAACGAGCACGTCGCCTCGCTCTTCGGGTGGGTCGACGCCCGCACCGAGGACGGCGAGCTGCTCCAGCTCGGCATCCTCCAGCAGTTCCTCCGCACCGCGAGCGACGGCTGGGAGCTGGCGCTGGCGAGCCTGCGCAACCTCTACACGACGGGCGACATCCCGGCCCGCGAGTCGGGCGGCGACCTCGCCTCCGAGGCCTACCGGCTCGGCGAGGCGGTCGCGCACATGCACCTCTCGCTGGCCGGGGCATTCCCCGTCGAGCAGTGGGACCGCGACGACCTCGCCCGGCTCGCCGAGACGATGTCGGGCCGGCTCGAACGGGCCGTCCGGGTGGTGCCGGAGCTGGAGGAGCACGCGGCTGCCCTCCACGCGATCTTCGACTCGGTGCGCCACGTCCCGGCGCCGGTGACCGTCCAACGCGTGCACGGCGACCTGCACCTGGGTCAGACGCTGCGGACGGTGAAGAACTGGAAGATCATCGACTTCGAGGGCGAGCCGGCGAAGCCGCTCGACGAGCGCCGGCGGCCCGACTCCCCGTGGCGGGACGTCGCCGGGATGCTCCGCTCCTTCGACTACGCCGCGGAGGTGTCCCGCCGCGACCACGAGCAGGCGACCGGTGACACCGACTCCCACGCGCAGGAACGCGCCCGCGAGTGGGCGGCCCGCAACACCACCGCGTTCCTCGCCGGGTACCGCGACGCCACGAGCGCCGACGTCGACCAGGTGCTGCTCACGGCGTACGCCACCGACAAGGCGGTCTACGAGGCCGTCTACGAGGCACGCAACCGACCCGGCTGGCTGAGCATCCCGCTCGCCGCCCTCGCCCGGCTCTCGAGCCAGGCCTGACCCCCACGACAGCAGGAGGCTCACGTGGCCCGATCGAAGCCCCGCACGACCAAGCTGCCGGATCCCCGGCCCGTCTCCCACGACCAGCTCGCGCAGCTCGCCGAGGGACGGCACGGTGACCCACACTCCATCCTCGGCGCGCACCCCCACGAGGGCGCCACGACCGTGCGCACCCTCAAGCCGCTCGCCGAGTCGGTCGTCGTGGTCGCGGGCGACAGCCGCACCGAGCTGAGCCACGAGGCGCACGGCGTCTGGGTCGGCGTCCTGCCGACCGAGCAGCCGCCGGACTACCGGCTCGAGGTGACCTACGGCGACGGGGTCCCGCACACCGTCGACGACGCCTACCGCTACCTCCCCACGCTCGGCGAGATGGACCTGCACCTGATCAACGAGGGGCGCCACGAGAACCTCTGGAAGGTGCTCGGCGCCCACGTGCAGCGTTACGAGGGCGCGTTCTCCACGGTCACCGGCACCGCGTTCGCGGTCTGGGCGCCGCACGCGAAGGCGGTCCGGGTGAAGGGCGACTTCAACAGCTGGGACGGCCGGGAGCACCCGATGCGGCAGATGGGCGTCTCCGGGGTCTGGGAGCTCTTCGTCCCCGACGTCGGCGACGGCACCCGCTACAAGTACGACGTGCTCGGCGCCGACGACGTGTGGCGCGACAAGGCCGACCCGATGGCCACCCGCACCGAGGAGCCTCCCGCGACGAGCAGCGTCGTCCACGAGTCCGACTACGCCTGGGGCGACGAACAGTGGCTGGCCCAGCGCGCGGAGAAGCACGCGGCCGACGGCCCGATGTCGATCTACGAGGTGCACCTCGGGTCCTGGCGGCGCGGCCGCTCCTACCGCGACCTGGCGACCGAGCTGGTCGACTACGTCCGCGACAACGGCTTCACCCACGTCGAGCTGCTCCCGGTGATGGAGCATCCGTTCGGCGGCTCCTGGGGCTACCAGGTGACGTCGTACTTCGCCCCCACGGCGCGGTTCGGCGACCCCGACGACCTCCGCTTCCTCATCGACTCGCTCCACCAGGCCGGCATCGGCGTGATCCTCGACTGGGTCCCGGCGCACTTCCCGAAGGACACCTTCGCGCTCGCCAACTTCGACGGGACCCCGCTCTACGAGGACCCGAACCCGCTCCGCGGCGAGCACCCCGAGTGGGGCACGCTGATCTTCAACTTCGGCCGCAAGGAGGTCCGCAACTTCCTGGTCGCGAGCGCGTTGTACTGGCTCGAGGAGTTCCACGCCGACGGGCTCCGCGTCGACGCGGTGGCGAGCATGCTCTACCTCGACTACGGCCGCGGCGAGGGGCAGTGGCAGCCCAACGTGTACGGCGGTCGGGAGAACCTCGAGGCCGTGCAGTTCCTCCAGGAGATGAACGCGACCTGCCAGAAGCGGGTCCCCGGCGTCGTGACGATCGCCGAGGAGTCCACCTCCTGGCCGGGGGTCACCCGCGCCACGCACCTCGGCGGGCTCGGGTTCGACCTGAAGTGGAACATGGGTTGGATGCACGACACGCTCAACTACCTGGCCAACGAGCCCGTGCACCGCAGCTACCACCACGGCGAGATGACCTTCTCGATGGTCTACGCCTACTCCGAGCGCTACGTGCTCCCGCTCAGCCACGACGAGGTCGTGCACGGCAAGGGGTCGCTGCTGCGCAAGATGCCGGGCGACCGCTGGCAGCAGCTGGCGAACCTGCGGGCGTACTTCGCCTTCCAGTGGGCGCACCCTGGCAAGCAGCTGCTCTTCATGGGGTGCGAGTTCGCCCAGGACGCCGAGTGGGCCGAGGCGCGCGAGCTCGACTGGTGGCTGCTCGACTCGCCCTGGCACGACGGGCTGCGGCGGCTGGTCCGCGACCTCAACGCGATCTACACCTCGACACCGGCGCTGCACGCGAAGGACGACGACCCCGAGGGGTTCCGCTGGATCGACGCCAACGACGCGAGCGGCAACGTGCTCTCGTTCGTCCGCAGCGACGGCCAGGGGTCGCTGGTGGCCTGCGTCGTGAACTTCGCCGGCGTCCCCCACCACGACTACCGCATCGGGCTGCCGGAGGCCGGCACCTGGACCGAGGTCGTCAACACCGACGCGGAGACCTACGCGGGCTCCGGCGTCGGGAACATGGGCACCGTGACCGCGGTCGAGCAGGAGTCCCACGGGATGCCGGCGTCGGCGTCGATCTCCGTGCCGCCGCTCGGCGCGATCTGGCTGCGGTACGACGGCGTGGGGTGACCCGGCTAGGGTCGACGGCGTGAACGCCGAGGACGCCCGGGACACCTCGCTGGAGGGGCGGCTGAGCCGTCCCGGCGTGCGGCTGGAGTCGGTCGGCAACGGCATCGCCCGGGTCAGCTGGTCCGCGGAGCTGCAGGCCCAGGGGTTCGAGGCCGCGAGCGCCGCGGTGCGCGACGAGGTGGCGGCCGCCCTCGACGAGCTCAAGCAGGCCCGGGTCGAGGCGCTCGTCGACCCCGACGACCTCCTCGGCACCCGCATCGCCACCTGGGCCGGCCTGCAGCGCGAGGGGGTCATGCGCGGCGCCCTCGAGCAGGACGGCGAGCTGCGTGACCGGGTCGTCTTCGCGCGGCTCCGCACCGACGCGCCGATCCACAAGTCACGCGGGTTCCGGGCGCTCCTCAACAGCTTCCTGCCCCGCAAGCGGGCCATCGCGCAGATGCTCGTCCGCGACGCCGAGGGGCGGGTGCTGCTCTGCAACCTGACCTACAAGCAGGACTGGGACCTCCCTGGCGGGGTCGTCGAGGTCAACGAGGCCCCTCACGTCGCGGTCGCCCGCGAGGTCGAGGAGGAGCTCGGGCTCGACCTCACGCCCGGCGGGCTCGTCCTCACCGACTGGCTCCCCCCGTGGAGCGGCTGGGACGACGCGGTCTGCCTCGTCTTCGACGGCGGCGTGCACGAGGCCTCGCTCGCCGAGCGGATCGTCCCGCAGGCCCGGGAGATCAGGACCGCGCGGTTCTGCACCCTCCAGGAGGTCCACTCGCTCTGCGCGGACTTCACCGCCCGGCGGATCGACTCCGCGCTCGCCAACCTCGACAGCGGCGGCTCGTCGTACAGCGAGTCCGGCCGTCCCCGCTGACCCCGCCGACCCGGCTCGCTCAGAAGAGCGCGGAGGCGAGGTTCTGGCGGCCCTTGAGGACGCGAGGGTCGTCGTTGCCGACGACCGAGAACAGCTCGATGAGGTGCAGCCGGGCCTTGTCGCGCTCGTCCCCGGAGGTACGCCGGACCAGGCCGACGAGCCGGTCGAACGCGTCGGAGACGTGGCCCCCGAGCAGGTCGAGGTCGGCGACCATGATCTGGGCGTCGACGTCGTCGGGAGCCTCCGCGGCCCGCTTCCGGGCGGTGTTGAGGTCGACCCCCTGGGTGCGCTGCATCAGCTTCGCGCGCGCGAGCCCGAGCGCGGCCTCGGTGTCGGCGGGGTTGGCGTCGACGAGCTTCTGGTACTCCTCCACCGCCCGCTGCACGTCGCCTGAGACCAGCGCCTCCTCGGCGGGGGCGTAGCGCGGGTCGGTCTGCTCCTCGTCCGCCCCGGCCTCGGCCGCGGGTCCCCCGCCGAACGGCTGGTGCCGCCCGGTCATCCCCTGGCTGGTGAGCTGCTGGAGGAGCTGTTGCATCAGGGTCCGCAGCTCGTCGATCGGGGGCGCGTCCTGGAAGAGCGGCGCGAGCCGGCCCTGCAGCACCATCGCCACGAACGGCACCGACTGCACCTGCATCGCCTGCACGATCCCGGGCTGGGTGTCCGCGTCCACGCGCCCGATCGCGATGCGCCCTTCGAGCTCCCCGGCCACCGTGGCCAGGTCGTCGGCGAGCTGGGCGCTGGCCGGCATCCGGCTGGGCGAGTACACGACCAGCGCGACGGGAGCCGTCATCGACGCCTCGAGCAGCGCCTGGAAGTTCTGCTCGTCCACCTCCACGGCGTACGACGAGCCGCCACCGGAGGAGCCGGCAGGAACCGCCCCACCGGGACCCGTCGCGGGGCCCGCGGGGCCGGCCGCGGGGGCGGGACGCTTGAGGGCGGACAGGTCGATCGCACCGGGACGCGAGAACGGCATGTTCATGCCGCCCATCTTCCCAGGTTCAGCCACCCCGCTGTCGCGGGCCCCGGAGCCCGGCCCGCTGCACGACGCCCTGGATGGTGAGGTCGCGCTCGTCCACCCGGGGCACGGAGCGGATCTCCCGCAGCCCCTGCTCCTGCGCGGCCGACTCGAAGGTGAAGTGGCCGTACCCCAGCAGCCGGCCGAGCAGCGGCTTGTGCACGGTGATGTCGAGGATCCGGCTGAGCGGCATGGTGGCCTGGGTCTGGGAGAGCACCCCGGTCATCCGGAACACCCGCATGTTGGTGACCACGAAGACGTCCATCCGCACCTCTGCGGCCTTGTAGGCGCCCCAGGCCGCGAGCAGCGCCCCGGGCAGCAGCAGGAACAGCGTGGCCTGGGGGTGGACGAAGAGGCTGGCGACCATGAGCGCGAGCCCGGCGAGCACCACCAGCACCGGCTTCAGGTAGCAGATCCAGTGGTGGGTGACCTCGTCGATGATCACCTCGTCCTCGGACCGCAGCAGGTGGCTGCCGATCTCGGGGGTCGGGAGCAGCCACATCCGGGTGGCGGCGGAGCGCCGCCGACGAGGCGTCCTCGTCCCGCTCACTCGAAGAGGGCGCCGACGAAGTCGATGACCGACGACATGACGGTCTGGGTGCCCTCCCACAGCCAGGCGGCGCTGTCCTGGGTGACGTCCGCGAGCTGCTGCGGCGACTGCACCATCCAGTAGCCCACGAAGAGGACCACCAGGGCGGCGACAGCTACCTTCATGGGTCGAGCTCCGTCCGGTGAGGGGAAGTTCCGGGCCGCGTGCCTGCGGGGGCGTGCACAGTCATTGCCCTTGCTACCAGAACAGTGCTCCCCGGGACAGGAGGCGCGCGGCTCGGTCCCGCGGTCAGCGGTTCTCCTCCGGTGGTCAGCCCGCGGCGAGCACGTAGCCCCGCTTCACCACCGTGCGGACCAGCCGCGAGTCGCCCACCGCCTCGCGGAGCGACTCGCGGAGCCGCGCGACCGCGACCTCGGCGGCGTGCGGGTCGGAGGAGACCCCGGGGAGGGCCTCGAGGAGCTCCTCCCGGGTCACGACGTGGCCGGGCGTCGCCGCCAGCCGGCGGAGGACGGCGGTGCCGCTCGGGGAGACCGCGATGGGGCGGTGGTCGAGCGTGACGGCCCCGGCCCGGATGCGCAGCCGGCCATGGACGGTGCGGATCGCCTGACGGTCCCCGCCGAGCTCGGTGATGACCAGCCGGGCGAGCGCCCCCCACCACGGCCGGCACGGCAGCTGCGCCAGCATCCCGGCGAAGGCGAGCGGGGCGGCGGTGACCGGGCCCACGGCCGCCAGCAGCAGCCGCCCGTCGGAGACGCGGTCGCGCACCTGGTCGGTCGCGCCGGCCCGGTCCAGCGCCTCGAGCCACGCGGCCGCGCCCGGCGCGCTGGTGAGCACCACGCCGTCGAACCGCCCCGCGCCGCAGCCGGCCGCGGCGCGGTCCACGGACGCCCGGTCGGCGGGCGGGCCCCACCGGTACACGTCCAGAGGTACGACGGACGCGCCCGCGCGCTCGAGGGCGTCGTCGCTCCCGGTGGTTCCCGCGCCGCCGTGGAGCACCGCGACCCGGAGCCCGCGCACGCCCTCCCCCACCAGGAAGTCGACCAGCTCCTGCGAGGTCTCGCACTCCGCCACCCGGTCGGCGACCAGCCCCGCCGCACGCAGGGACCGGCTCGCCCCCGGTCCGCGTGCGGCGAGCCGCGCGCCTCCCAACGCGCGCACCAGCCCCTCGGCGAGCCCGGCCCGCCCGGCGACGTCGAGCCACCTCTCGAACGCTGTTCCTGTCGTGACGACAAGAACGTCCGGTGGGCGGGCGACGAGGGTCCGCGTCCGGCGTACGAGCTGCTGCTGGTCCTCCGGCACGAACCCCAGCAACGGCACGAGCTCCACCTCCGCGCCGCGCTCCTCCAGCGCCGCACGGAGCTCCGCCCCGCGCCGCTGCGCGGTGACGAGGACGCGACACCCGGTGAGCACGGGCGCGGGAGCCGGACACATGCGGTCCACCTTCGACCGCGGATGTTGACGCGAGGAGTTCGCGTTGTTACGCCCGTGCTACGAGGCCGGCCCCTCGAGCAGCCGGTCGGCCGCAGCATAGGGGTCCAGCTCCCCCGCGATGACCTGCGCCGCGAGCCCGTCGAGCCGGCCGCGGTCGGAGACCCCGCCCCAGCGCTTGCGCAGCTCGGTCACGGCGATCGTCTCCACCTCGTCGCGGGCGCGGGTCAGCCGGCGCCGGCGCAACGTCCCCTCGGCCTCCGCCCAGGCCAGGTGCTCCTCGAGCGCGTCCGCCACTGTCGGGACGCCCTCGCCGTCGTTCGCCGTGGTCATCAGCACCGGTGGCCGCCACGCGCCCTCGGGACGCTCGGCGAGCGAGAGCATGCCGCGCAGGTCCCTGCGGACGGTGCGCGCACCCTCGCGGTCGGCCTTGTTGACGACGTAGACGTCGCCGATCTCGAGGATCCCCGCCTTGGCCGCCTGGATCCCGTCGCCCATCCCGGGCGCGAGGAGCACGACGGTGGTGTCCGCGGTCCCGGCGACCTCGACCTCCGACTGCCCCACGCCGACCGTCTCGACGAGCACGACGTCGAACCCGGCCGCGTCCAGGACGCGCAGGGCCTGCGGCGCCGACCAGGCGAGGCCGCCGAGGTGGCCGCGGGCCGCCATCGACCGGATGAAGACGTCGGGGTCGGTGGCGTGCTCCGACATCCGCACACGGTCGCCGAGCAGCGCGCCTCCGGAGAACGGGGAGGAGGGGTCCACCGCGAGGACCCCGACCCGTTTGCCCCGCCTCCGCAGCTCGGTGACGAGCGCCGAGGTCGAGGTCGACTTCCCGACCCCGGGGGCACCGGTGATCCCGACGACGTGCGCGTGGCCGGTGTGCGGCGCCAGCGCCGCCATCACCTCGCGCAGCGCCGGCGACTCGTCCTCGACGAGCGAGATCAGCCGGCCGACCGCTCGCTGCCGGCCGGCGCGGGCCTGCTCGACCAGCTCGGCAGGGTTCACCTCAGGCGGAGGGGACCTTGACGATGAGCGCGTCACCCTGGCCACCGCCACCGCAGAGGGCCGCGGCGCCGACGCCACCGCCGCGCCGCTTCAGCTCGAGGGCGAGGTGGAGGACGATGCGGGCGCCGGACATCCCGACGGGGTGGCCGAGCGCGATGGCGCCGCCGTTGACGTTGACCTTGGCGTTGTCGAGGCCGAGCTCGCGGGCCGAGGAGATGCCGACCGCGGCGAACGCCTCGTTGAACTCCACGAGGTCGAGGTCGGTGGGGGCGATCCCTTCCTTCTCGCACGCCTTCGCGGTCGCCGCGGAGGGCTGCAGCTGCAGGGTCGAGTCCGGGCCGGCGACCTGGCCGTGCGCGCCGATCTCGGCGAGCCAGGTGAGCCCGAGCTCCTCGGCCTTCGCCTTGCTCATCACCACGACGGCTGCGGCGCCGTCGGAGATCTGCGAGGAGGAGCCGGCGGTGATCGTGCCCTCCTTGCTGAAGGCGGGGCGCAGCTTCGCCAGGCTCTCCGCGGTGGTGTCGCCCCGGACGCCCTCGTCCGTGGACACCACGATCGGGTCGCCCTTGCGCTGCGGGATCGAGACCGGCACGACCTCCTCGTCGAAGACGCCGTTCTTCCAGGCCACCGCGGCCTTCTGGTGCGACTGGGCCGCGAACTCGTCCTGCTCCTCGCGGGTCAGGTTGGCGCTCGCCGCGTTGCACTCCTCGGTGAGCAGCCCCATCGCCTGGGAGGTGAACTGGTCGAACAGCGCGTCGTAGGCCATCGAGTCGACGAGCGTCGCGTCGCCGAACTTCGTGCCCTCGCGCGACTTCGGCAGGAAGTGCGGGGCGTTGGTCATCGACTCCATGCCGCCGGCGACGACGATGTCGTGCTCACCGGCGCGGATCAGCTGGTCGGCGAGGGCGATCGCGTTGATGCCCGAGAGGCAGACCTTGTTGATGGTGATCGAGGGGACCGACATCGGGACGCCCGCGTTGACCGCCGCCATCCGAGCCGGGTTCTGGCCCGCCCCGGCGAGGATGACCTGGCCCATGATCACGTAGTCGACCTGGTCGCCGGAGACACCGGCCTTCTCCAGGGCGCCCTTGATGGCGAACCCACCGAGGTCGGCTGCGGAGAAGCTTTTGAGCCCGCCGAGCAGGCGGCCGATCGGGGTGCGCGCCCCCGCGACGATGACGGATCCGGTGCTGTCGGACATGCGACGCCTCCTGGTCGGTTTTGCTGGTCGGAACGGCCGGCCGAGCGGTACCTACGACCTTGGGGACGATACCGGGGTCCCGCCCACCGTGGAGGTGTCGGACCGGTCACAGTCCCTCGCCGCCCGCTGCGGCGTCGTACACCATGTGGCGCATGACTGGAGCGCCTCTCACGGACCTGCCCGAGCCGCTGTTCCTCGCCATCGACCACGTGGGGATAGCCGTGCGCGACCTCGACGAGGCGATCGCGTTCTACCGCGACACCTTCGGCATGCAGGTTCTCCACGAGGAGACGAACGAGGAGCAGAAGGTGCGCGAGGCGATGGTCGGCGTCGGCGACCCGGCCGCCCCGCACTCCTGCCTCCAGCTGCTCGCGCCGCTCGACGAGAGCTCGACGATCGCGAGGTTCCTGGACCGCAACGGCCCCGGCATGCAGCAGCTCGCCTACCGGGTCGCCGACGTGGAGAAGGCCTCGCAGGTGCTCCGGGACCGCGGCGTCCGCACGCTGTACGACGAGCCGAGGCGCGGGACCGCCGGGAGCCGGATCAACTTCCTCCACCCGAAGGACGCGGGCGGGGTGCTCGTCGAGCTGGTCCAGCCCGCCGAGGACCACTAGGCCACCGGGCGTCGTACCCCTTCCGCGCTTCCCCCACGCCTGGGTATGACGTCCTCCACATCCACCTTCCCACGCTGGTTACCCGCCGGTAGATTCCGCGCCACGCCGCCCGGCGACCACGACCACCACGACTTCCACCACCGACCCAGGAGCTGACGTGCAGCACATCCTCGACGCGATCATGGCCGGCGACACCTCCCCCGAGGAGTTCGCCGGCCTCGAGCTGCCGGAGTCCTACCGGGCGGTGACCGTGCACAAGGACGAGGTCGACATGTTCGAGGGGGTCCCGAGCAAGGAGAAGGACCCGCGCAAGTCGCTCCACGTCGACGACGTTCCGGTCCCCGAGCTCGGTCCGGGCGAGGCGCTCGTGGCGGTGATGGCGAGCGCGATCAATTACAACACCGTCTGGACCTCGATCTTCGAGCCGGTCTCCACCTTCGGCTTCCTGGAGCGCTACGGCCGGATCTCCCCGCTCGCGAAGCGCCACGACCTGCCCTACCACGTCGTCGGCTCCGACCTGGCCGGTGTGGTGCTCAAGACCGGCGTCGGCGTGCACAACTGGAAGCCGGGCGACCGGGTCGTCGCCCACTGCCTCAGCGTCGAGCTGGAGCACCCCGACGGCCACAACGACACGATGCTCGACCCCGAGCAGCGGATCTGGGGGTTCGAGACCAACTTCGGCGGGCTCGCCGAGGTCGCCCTGGTCAAGGCCAACCAGCTGATGCCGAAGCCCGAGCACCTCACCTGGGAGGAGGCCGCCTCCCCCGGGCTGGTGAACTCCACCGCCTATCGGCAGCTGGTCAGCGCCAACGGCGGCAACATGAAGCAGGGCGACAACGTCCTGATCTGGGGCGCCTCCGGCGGGCTCGGCGGCTTCGCCACCCAGTATGCCCTCAACGGCGGCGCCACCCCGATCTGCGTGGTCTCCAACGAGGAGAAGGCGCAGATCTGCCGGGCGATGGGCGCGGAGCTGATCATCAACCGCTCCGAGGAGGGCTACAAGTTCTGGAACGACGAGGGCACCGAGCAGGACCCGAAGGAGTGGCGCCGCTTCGGCAAGCGGATCCGTGAGCTCACCGGCGGCGAGGACATCGACATCGTCTTCGAGCACCCGGGCCGGGAGACCTTCGGCGCCAGCGTCTTCGTGACCCGCAAGGGCGGGGTGATCACCACCTGCGCCTCGACCAGCGGCTACATGCACGAGTACGACAACCGCTACCTGTGGATGAACCTCAAGCGGATCATCAGCTCGCACTTCGCCAACTACCGCGAGTCGTGGGAGGCCAACCGTCTGATCGCCAAGGGGATGATCCACCCCACGGTCTCGCGCACCTACCGGCTCGAGGAGACCGGCCAGGCCGCGCTCGACGTCCACCACAACAAGCACCAGGGCAAGGTGGGCGTCCTCGCCCTCGCCCCCGAGGAGGGGCTCGGCGTCCTCGACGACGAGCTGCGCGCCCGGCACCTCGACAAGATCAACCTCTTCCGGGGCCAGTGAGACCCCTGTGACCAGGGCCGGCGGAGCCGGCCACGCGGCGGTGGACCAATCGTGAGACACGACGGGTCCACCGCCTGCTTTTCCCCGTGCATCGGTGACACTAGGAGCCACTAGGAGCACAGCACGCCCGCTCCACCGAGGACACTGAGCAGATTCGAGGGACCCGCCGATGACCGAGCGCTCCGGCCTTTCCATCTTCGACGACACCACCGCCACCGAGAGCACTCCGGTCGCCGCCCCGCCCAAGTCGGGCGGCCCGGCCTTCCCCGTCGCCCGCCGCGGCTACGACACCGCGAGCGTGGACCGCAAGCTCGCCGCGATGACCGCCGAGCGCAGCAAGCTGGCCACCAGCCTCGAGCAGGCGATGCAGCGCACCTCCGAGCTCGAGGCGGAGGTCGAGCGGCTCCGCGAGCTCACCGACGAGAACTACACCCCCAGCTACGCCCAGCTCGGCGGCCGGGCCAGCGAGCTGCTCCGCCTCGCCGAGGAGCAGGCCGACGAGGTCATCGCCTCCGCGCGCACCCGCGCGGACGAGATCGTCCGCGCCGCGAACGCCGAGGCCAGCGCCCTCAAGTCGCACGCGGCACGGGACGCCGAGGACATGCGGATGGTCCAGCTCAAGGAGCTCGACGAGGCCCGCGCCACCGCGATGAGCGAGGTCGAGCGGATCCGCACCCTCGCCCGCTCGGAGGCCGACGACCTGCTCGGGTCGGCCCAGCGCGAGGCGTCGCAGCGCCGGCTGGTCGCGGAGCAGGAGGCCAACGCGCTGCTCACCTCCGCGCGCCGTGAGGCCGAGCAGACCCTCGCGGCCGCCGAGCGGCAGGTCCAGGAGATGCAGCGGACGCTGGCCGTCGAGAAGGAGCGGCTGACCCGCGAGGCCGCCGAGCACCACAGCAACGCCGTCGCCGAGACCAACGCCCTGGTCCAGGAGGCCGAGGCCCGTGCCGACGCCGCCGAGGAGCGGGCGCGCGAGGCGATCGCCCTGGCCACCAGCCACCGGCAGCAGGCCGAGCAGGAGGCCGAGCGGGTCCTCACCCGGGCCCGTCGCGAGGCCGAGCAGGTCGTGGCGACCGCGCAGACCCAGGCGGAGAACTTCGTGGCGGCCGGCCACGCGGAGGCCGAGCGGCAGCTCGCCGAGCTGATGGCCGAGGTCGACCGCTACACCAAGCGGCGCGACGCCGTCGTCGCCCAGCTCGGCGCCCTCCGCGACGTCGTGGCCGGGTTCGCCGACGCCCCGGAGCCGCAGGCCCAGAAGGGTCAGGAGGACGACGCCTCCTGACCTCCGGTCAGCGCGGCTGGTCCTTGAAGACCGCCGTGGTGCGGTCGGCGTAGGCGCTCGGGTCGGCGGTCTCCATCGGTCCCTCCCACTCGGTCGGGAGCGGAACGGAGGCCGCCGGGTTGAGCGCCGCGACCACCTCGTCGAGCACCCGCTCGGCGTCGCCGACCCAGAGGTGCTTCGCACCGTCCACCGCGACCAGCTCGGCCTGCGGCACCACCGAGAACCGCTCCTTCGCCTCCGGCGGCTGCAGGTAGTCGTCGTGCTCCGGCACGACCACCTTCAGCGGCTTGCCGGACTCCGCCCACTGCTCCAGGTGGCGCTCCTCGCTGAACCGCAGCGGCGGGCTGAGCAGCACCGCGCCGACCACCGCGGGGTCGTTGCCGTACATCAGCGCGAGGTCGGTGCCGAACGACCAGCCGACCAGCCAGATCGACGGCAGGTCGTGGAACTCCGCGTACTCCACGGCCGCCGCGACGTCGTACCGCTCTCCCACGGCGCGGTCGAACGACCCCTGGCTGGTCCCCTGGACGCTGCTGGTCCCGCGGGTGTTGAACCGCAGGACGGCGAGGTCGGCGAGCGCCGGGAGCCGGTAGGACGCCTTCCGGAAGACCTGGCTGTCCATCATCCCGCCGTGGGTCGGCAGCGGGTGCAGGCAGACCATCGTCGCCACCGGGTCCGACTCGGGCGGCAGCGCGAGCTCGCCGACGAGCTCGAGCCCGTCGGCGGTGTGCAGCGTGATCGGCTCACGCCGGGCGGGCAGGATCGAGTTGCCGCGGATCTTCGACATGCGTCCATCCTCCCCCGACGGGTCAGCACCAGTCGCGGACGCCCTTCGGGGACAGCGCCCGGTCCCGGCGTACGACGGACAACGACCCCCACTCCGCGCAGGCCACCCGGAAGTCACGCCGGCGGTACTCGACGACCAGCACCTGGTCGCCGTACACCCGGGTGTAGCCGCCGCACTCCCGGTAGCGGGCGCACTCCTCGGCGAGCGCGAAGTCGAAGCCGATCCGGCGCCCGGCCTTCCCGAGCTCGACCCAGTTCTTCTGGCCGACCGCGAGCCCGGCCTCGTGGGCGCGGGCGACGAGCAGCCGGGCGTAGGCCTTGGCGTGCGCCGGGCGCAGGAGCCCGCGGCTGCGGCCGAACGAGTCGAGGTTGTCCAGGTCGACACCCTGGAAGCCGGCGGCTGCGCAGCCGTCGAGCCACCGGCCGACGATGCGGGTGAGCCGCTTGCGCTTCGCGGCGGTGCGGATGTCGAGCAGCCACTCGCCCCAGTCGGTGTCGACCACCGGCTTCCCGGCCTTCTTCAGCACCAGCCGCCACCGGGCGGCCGACTGCTTCCAGAAGCGACGCTCGTCCGGCTGGGTCTGGAACCCGTTGACGTAGCAGATGTTGTACTTCCCGGGCAGCGGCGCGGCCTCGCGGTCCCGGGCCACGACGCCGACGTGGTCGGCCACCGCGGCCGGGCCGCCGAGCTGGTAGTCCCAGTCGGCGTCAGCCGGGGGTGGGGCCGGCGCGGCCGACGCCGCGGGCGCCAGGATCAGCGCAAGGGTCGTGGCGAGCAGCAGGGTGGCCAGCGGGGTCCCGAGACGGTGCAGCACCCCCGGATTGTCTCGCGGACCGGGCGAGCCTGTCCGCGAGTTCGGCGACCGCGGTGGCCAGCGCCGGCGGCTCGAGGACCTCGAACGTCGCACCGACCCAGCCCAGCTGCACGGCCAGGGCGTCGGCCCGTTCGGCCCCGGTCTCGAGCAGGCAGCTGTCGTCGTCGACCGGCGTGACCGTCGCGGCGGCGGCCGGCACCACCGCGCGCACCCGCTCCGCCGGCGCGTGCACCCGCACCCGCGCCCGGACCGGGTAGGCGGAGGTCGAGACCGCGCGCTGCACGTGGCCCGCGGGGTCCGGGTGGTGCCGTGCGCGGAACCGCCACGTCGTCGTCGCGACGTCGGCCATCCGGTCCAGGCGGAAGACCCGCCAGTCGTTGCGGTCCACGTCCCAGGCGAGGAGGTACCACCGCCGCCCGGTGGCCACCAGCCGCTCCGGCTCGACCGTGCGGCTGGTCGGGGCGGCGCCGGGAGCGGCGTACTCGAAGCGCACCCGGACCGAGTCGCGGCAGGCTCGGGCGAGCCGCTGGAGCACCTCGCCGTCGATCTCGACCGCCGCCCCGGGCAGCAGCTCGGTCGCGTCCTGGATCGCCCGGACCTCCGCCCGCAACCGTGGCGGCATCACCTGGTCGAGCTTGGCGAGGGTCCGGAGGGCGGCCTCGCTCGCGCCCGCGACCGTGCCGCCGGCGGCGAGGCGGAGCGACACCGCGACGGCCACCGCCTCCTCGTCGTCCAGGAGGAGCGGCGGCAGGGCACGGCCCGCGCCGAGCTGGTAGCCGCCGCCCGCTCCCTGGGTCGCGTTCACCGGGTAGCCGAGCGCCCGGAGCCGCTCGACGTCGCGGCGCACCGATCGGGTGGTGACCCCGAGCCGCTCGGCGAGCTCAGGGCCGGTCCACACCGCGCGGGCCTGCAACAGGGTCAGCAGCCGGAGCACCCGCTCCGTCGTCGACTCGGTCATGGGGAGATCATCGCCGACCTAGCGGACCGATCCTGTCCTCTTCCACCACCAGCATGGTCGTCATGCAGACGACATGGAACGACCGGCTCCTCGAGCAGGTCGAGTGGCACTGGACCCACCAGCTGCGCCCCCGGTTCGAGGGGCTCGACGACGAGGAGTACTTCTGGGAGCCCGTGCCGGGGTGGAACGTCCGCCCCCGCGGCACCGGGACCGCCCCCGTGCAGGCCGGTTCGGGCGAGTTCACCATCGACTTCGCCTTCCCGCCGCCCGAGCCGGAGCCGTTCACCACGATCGCGTGGCGGCTGGGCCACGTGATCGTGGGCGTGCTCGGCGTGCGGAACGCCGCGCACTTCGGCGGACCGCCGGTCGACTACCCCAGCCACGCCTACGCGGGGACCGCGGCGGAGGCGCTCGCCCAGCTCGACGACCAGTACTCCGCCTGGACGGCCGGCGTGCGGTCGCTCGGCGACGAGGGGCTCGCGCGGCCCTGCGGCCCGAGCGAGGGTGACTACGCGGAGTGGCCGATGGCCGCGCTCGTGCTGCACATCAACCGCGAGCTGCTCCACCACGGCGCCGAGATCGCGCTGCTCCGCGACCTCTACCTCCACACCCGCGGCAGGACCCTCTGACCCCGGCCCGGCTCAGCTGGCGGAGAGCGTCCCCTCGTCGGTGAGGTAGACGAGGCCGTCGGCGACGGCGAGGGCCAGCGCCCGGTCGAACCGGTTCGCCTCCCAGTACGCCGCGCCCAGGACCTCGGCGAGGCGCTCCTTGGTGAGCGGACCGTTGGCCTCGAGGGCCCGCACGATCTGGCCCATCTCGTGGAACACCTGGCGGTCGCGGGGCCCTTCGGTGCTGGCCTTGGGCGGGGGCATCGGCATGGTCGTGACCCTCCTGGTCAGACGGGTTCCGGGGTGCGCTGGTGGTCCTGGCCGGGGCCTCCGGCCGGCGGCGCGTCGTCCTCGGCGGTCAGCGGCTGGGCGATCGACTCCAGCGACTTGCCCTCCGCCTTCACGCCGAGGAAGGCCTCGACGATCCCACCGGCCACCATCAGCGCGGCACCGATGAAGTAGCCGATCGCGATGCCGGTGATGTCGCCGCTGCCCGACGCGTCGTCGATCAGCTTGCCGAAGAGCAGCGGCCCGGAGATACCGCCCGCTGCGGTGCCGATCGCGTAGAAGAACGCGATGCAGAGCGCGCGGGTCTCCATCGGGAAGACCTCGCTCGCGGTGAGGTACGCCGCGCTCGCGCCCGCGGAGGCGAAGAAGAAGATGATCGCGCCCATCAGCGTCAGGGTCGTCGCGTTCACGTCGCCGAGGAAGAGCCCCGTCCCGGCGAGCAGCAGCCCCGAGAAGATGTAGGTGAACGAGATCATCCGGACCCGGCCGATCGTGTCGAACAGGTGGCTCAGGGTCAGCGCGCCGGCGAAGTTGCTGGCGGCGAAGATCGCGAGGTACCACCCGGTCTGCTCGACGTCGAGGAAGGTCGTGAGGGTGTCGCCGTACGTGAAGAAGAAGGCGTTGTAGAGGAACGCCTGGCCGACGAAGAGCGAGAAGCAGAGGATCGTCCGCTTCGGGTACATCGTGAAGACGGTCTTCGCGATCAGGGTCAGCGGGATCGTCTTGCGCTGCCGGATGGTGATCTTGTCGCTGACCGGGCGCAGCTCCTTGCCGCTCTCCTCTCGGACCGTGCGCTCGATGTCGCGCACGATCGCCTCGCCCTCGTCCTCGCGGCCGTGGATGAAGAGCCAGCGCGGGCTCTCCGGCACGTTCTTGCGGACGATGAGGATGCCGACGGCCAGGATTGCGCCGAGGCCGAAGGCGATCCGCCAGCCCCAGGCCTGGTCGACGACGGTGGGGTCGAGCAGCGGGATGGTGAGCAGCGAGCCGAGCGCGGCGCCGACCCAGAACGAGCCGTTGATCGCGACGTCGACGCGGCCGCGGTACTTCGCGGGGATCAGCTCGTCGATCGCGGAGTTGATCGCGGCGTACTCACCGCCGATGCCGGTGCCGGTCAGGAAGCGGCAGACGAAGTACCACGTCGGGTTCATCGAGAACGCGGTGAGCACGGTGGCGACGGTGTAGACCGCGAGCGTGAGGAGGAACAGCTTCTTGCGGCCGAAGCGGTCGGTGAGCTGGCCGAAGAACAGCGCACCGAGGCACGCCCCTGCGACGTACGCGGCGCCGGCGAAGCCCACGTCGAAGCTGCTCAGCGCGAGGCCGGTCTCCTCCTCCTGGAGCGCCGCCGACATCGAGCCGACGATGGTGACCTCGAGCCCGTCGAGGATCCACACCGTGCCCAGCCCGATGACCACCAGCCAGTGCCAGCGTGCCCAGGGCAACCGGTCCATCCGCGCCGGGATGTCAGTCGTGATCCGGCCCGTCTCCACGGACATGACGTCGTCCTTCCGCGTCGGACGCCGCCCCTGCCCGGTGCAGTGGGCGCTACGGCCGACAGGATTCCGTCAACCGTTATGCCCGCCGGACAAGAAATCCAACCGCCGGTCAGGTCAGCGGGAGGAGTAGTCGCGGAAGCCGCGCCCCGTCTTGCGGCCCAGGTAGCCCGCGGTGACCAGGTGCTCGAGCAGCGGCGCAGGTGCGAAGCCGGGCTCGCGGAACTCGAGGTAGAGCTCGCGCTGGATCGCCAGCGAGACGTCGTTGCCGACGACGTCGAGCAGCTCGAAGGGACCCATCGGGAGGGCGCAGCCGTACTTCATCGCGGTGTCGATGTCGTCGGCCGTGGCGTAGTGGGCCTGCAGCATCTTGACCGCGTCGTTGAGGTAGGGGAACAGCAGCGCGTTGACGATGAACCCGGCCCGGTCGCCGCAGGAGACCGCGACCTTGCCGACGTCGGCGCAGAGCGCTCGGGTGGTCTCCGCGACCTTGTCGTCGGTGGCGACGGTCGAGACCACCTCGACGAGCTTCATGATCGGTGCGGGGTTGAAGAAGTGCATCCCCACGACGTCCTGCGGCCGGTTCGTCGCCTTCGCCAGCGCGATGATCGGCAGGCTGGAGGTCGTGGTCGCGAGGATCGCGCCGGGCTTGCAGATCTCGTCGAGGTTCTCGAAGAGGACCGACTTGATCTGGAGGTCCTCCGCGATCGCCTCGACGACGACGTCCACGTCGGCGAGGTCGTCGAGCGAGGTGGTGCCGGTCAGTCGACCGAGCACCTGCTCCTTGGCGGACTCCTCGAGCTTCCCGCGCTGGATCGCCTTGTCGAGCGACTTCTCGATCCCGGCCCGCACGCCGGCCACCTTCGCGGCGGAGCGGCCGACGTACTTCACGTCGTAGCCGGCCTTCGCGAAGACCTCGACGATGCCGCTCGCCATCGTGCCGGTCCCGACGACACCCACGAGCTTGACGTCGTGGTGCATCCGGGGCTTGTCGTCGGCGGACGGGGTCTGGTCGTCGGGAACGATCTTCGGGCTGTCGGGCGCCTCGTAGGTGTAGAAGCCCCGGCCGGTCTTCCGGCCGAGGAGCCCGGCGGTCACCATCTGCTTGAGGATCGGGCTGGGCGCGTGGAGCCGGTCGCGCCCCTGCTTGTACATCGTGTCGAGGATCTCGTACGCCGTGTCGAGGCCGATGAGGTCGAGCAGCGCCAGCGGGCCCATCGGGTAGCCGCAGCCGTAGCGCATCGCCGCGTCGATGTCCTCGCGGGAGGCGTAGCGCCCTTCGTACATCGACACCGCGTGGTTGAGGTAGCCGAAGAGCAGCGAGTTCGCGATGAACCCGGCCTTGTCGCCGCAGACGACCGGGGTCTTCCCGAGCCGCTCGAGCAGGGCGGTCACGTCGTCGAGCACGTCCGGCTCGGTGACGACCGTGCGGACGACCTCGACGAGCTTCTGGACCGGCGCCGGGTTGAAGAAGTGGATGCCGACCACGCGCCCCGGCTTGGCGGTCGCGGTGGAGATCTCGGTGACCGACAGCGACGAGGTGTTGGTGGCCAGCACCGCGTCGGGGGCCACGACCCCGTCGAGCCGCTGGAAGACCTCACGCTTCACCGGGAGCTGCTCGATGACCGCCTCGACGACGAGCTGGCACTCCTTGATGTCGGCGAGGTCGGTGGTGAAGGTGATCCGGTCGAGCAGCTCGCTCTGCTCCTGCTCGCTCAGCTTGCCGCGCTGCACCGCGCGGTTGGTCGAGTTGAGGAGGTGCTGCCGGCCGCGCTCGAGGGAGTCGTCGGTCAGCTCGATGCCGACCACGGAGAAGCCGTTCCGGGCGAACACCTCGGCGATGCCGGCACCCATCGTGCCGAGTCCGACCACGCCGACGGAGGTGAAGTCACGAGCCATGGTCGGCATCCTGCCACCCGTCCCCGGCAGCCGTCCGTGAGCAAGTTCACCCGCCGGTAACTTCTGGTGCTGGTGGTGTGTCGAACCGCCCCTCGTGGCGTGTTGAACCGCCCCTCGTGGCGTGAGGTAGCGTCCGGGCCGTGCGTCTCGTGATCGCCCGCTGCCAGGTGGACTACGCCGGCCGGCTGACCGCCCACCTCCCGATGGCGACCCGGCTGATCATGGTGAAGAACGACGGCTCGGTGCTGGTGCACTCCGACGGCGGCTCCTACAAGCCGCTGAACTGGATGTCCCCGCCGGCCAAGCTCCGCGAGGGCGTGGCGGAGGACGGCCGCGTCGAGTGGACGGTCCACGGCAAGGACGGCCCGGACGGCGACACGCTCCGCATCCTCATCGACGAGGTGCTCAGCGACACCACCCACGACCTCGGGGTCGACCCGGGGCTCCAGAAGGACGGCGTGGAGAAGCACCTCCAGGAGCTGCTCGCCGAGCACCCGTCGACGATCGCCGAGGGGCTCACGCTCGTACGCCGGGAGTACCCGACCGCCATCGGCCCGGTGGACCTCATGTGCCGCGACTCGGTGAGCGCCTCGGTGGCCGTCGAGATCAAGCGGAAGGCCACGATCGAGTCGGTCGAGCAGCTGACCCGCTACCTCGAGCTCCTCAACCGGGATCCCCGGCTCAAGCCCGTGCGAGGCATCCTGGCCGCCCAGTCGATCGTCCCGCAGGCCAGGACCCTCGCCGAGGACCGCGGGATCGCCTGCGCGGTGGTCGACTACGACGCGCTGCGGGGGCTCGACAGCCCGGAGGACCGGCTCTTCTGAGCTGGCCGACCAGCCAGCGACTCGATGCCGGTCGGCCTCAGCGCGGGCCGAGTCGGAAGACCGGCCAGCCGATCTCGGTCCGCCACTCCTCGGGGTCCGGCGTGTCCCGCGGACCGACCAGGTAGGTCTCCCGCACTGGCCCGGCCACGGCCAGCTCGTTGGCCACGACCCAGGCACCGAGCTCGCCGTACGTGACGTCGATGTCGTCGTGCGCGCCGGCATGCGTGGCGACCGCGAGCTCGACCGCCGGCAGCGTCACCGGGTGCACCCGTCCGCTGCGCGGCGGCACCCGCATCGGCACGTGGACGAGCGCGTGGCCGTGGCCGTCCTCGAAGAGCTCGTTGTCGTAGAGGCCACCGGGAGCACCGGTCGGCTCGGTGGTGGCCGCGGTCAGCTCGGCCATGGCGCCGGCGTACCAGGCGAGGAGCTCACCGTGGTCCACGTCGCCCTCGACCGCAGCCACGGTGGTGGCAGCCACGGCGCGCAGCTCGACCGCGATCGGGGGCGGCGCAGGCTGCAGCAGCCGGCGCAGCGTGGCCACCGCGGAGCGCGTCCGGTCCAGCTCGGACTCCAGCCGCTGGAGGTGTTCGGAGACAAGGGCCGCGCGTACGTCCGGGTCGGGCGACCTCAAGATGCGTTGCACGTCGGACAGCGGCACGTCGAGCTCGCGGAGCCGCTGGATGACCTGGGCGGTCGGGATCTGGTCGACGCTGTAGTAGCGGTAACCGCTCGCCGGGTCGACCGCGGCCGGCTCGAGGAGGGCGGCGTCGTGGTAGCGGCGCAACGTGCGCACGCTGAGGTGGCTCAGCCGTGAGAACTCGCCGATCGTCAGCACCGCTGCAGTCTCCACCCTCCCCCGGGGGGAGGGTCCACCGCTTGACCCTCCCGCACGGGAAGAGCGCACCGTGGTGGCATGACCTCACCGACCGCCATCGATCCCGCCCAGCTCCCCGCCTCGGTCCGCGGCTACCTCGACGCACGCGCCGCGAGCGACGTCGACGCCGCGCTCCGGGCCTTCACCCCCGAGGCCACGATCACCGACGAGGGTCGGACCTACCGCGGCCCCGAGGAGCTCCTCAAGTTCCTGCAGCACGCCGGAGCCCAGTACCAATTCACGATCGAGCTGGTCGGCGCGCAGCGGGTCGACGACCGGCGGTGGGTGGCCAGCCACCGCCTCGAGGGCAACTTCCCCGGTGGGGTCGCCGAGCTGGACTTCACGTTCGTGCTCGACGGCGACCTCGTCGCCGAGCTGGTCATCGCGCCTCGCTGAGCAGAGGCGGCCGCTCATGCCGGCGGACCCACCAGGGCGGCGACCTCGTCGGCGCACCCCCACGAGAGCGTGACGCCCGCGCCGCCGTGGCCGTAGCAGTGCACGACTCGGTTCCCCGCGGCGCCGGCCACCTCCTCGAGCCGGACCAGGGGGCGGGCGGGGCGCAGCCCGACCCGGTGGCCGAGCACCTTCGCCCGCCGTACCCCGGGCACCAGCCGGCTGGCGCGCTCGAGCAGCTCCTTCGCGGCCGCGTCGTCCGGCGTGCGGTCCCACCGGCCCTCCTCGTCCGTGCCTCCGACGACGACGTCATGGCTGCGGGGCACGACGTACGTCGGGCCGGAGGCGTCCAGGGCCCACCGGTCGAGGCCGAACTGCTCGACGAGCACCACCTGACCGCGCACCGGCACGATCGAGCCGTCGTCGGCGAAGAGTCGCGCTCCGAGCCCTGCGGCGTTCACCACCACGTCGGCGCCGTCGGGCAGCCCGGACAGCGCCATCCGGGTGACGGTGCCGCCGAGCTCCTCGATCCGTGCGGTCAGCCAGCGGAGGTAGACCGGCATCTCGGCGACCGGGCTGTCGAAGGCCCACCCGGCGGCGTACCCGTCCGGGACGTGGTCGGCCCGCGTCAGCCGCGGCACCGCGGAGGCCCACCACGGCTGCGGGGTGGGCGCCCGGAACACCTCGACCCCCGGCACCACCCGGACGCCGGTGCGCTCGTCGGCGGCGAGTCGGACCAGCTCGTCGTACGTCGTGGCCGCCCAGCCGGTGACGCGCTCGAACGGGTAGGCGCGGTAGGGGTACCAGAGCGCGGCCGCCGTGGCCGAGGTGGTCTCCAGCGGGAGGTCCCGCGCGACGACGGAGGCCTGGTGGCCGGCCTCGAGCAGCCGCACCGCGCAGCTGAGCCCGACCACGCCTGCACCGATCACCACCACGCGCGCCATGCCGAGAGTCTGCCCCAGCCGTGCGAGCCGCGCGCCGGTTCACCCCACGTCGGCGACCTCGCCACCCACTCGCTTCTCGGCCCGCCTCGACCTGCGGGCCGGTCGGGGCACAGCCCCGTGGGCTGCGCCGAGCCCCAGCGCCGGCAGGTTGGCGTAGAGGGTCTCGACCCCCTCGCGCGGCACGACGTAGGTCTCGTGGAAGATCCCGACGTCGCCGGTGGCGGCCGGTCCCCGGTTGAACGCGGCCCAGGCCGGGGCGTGCGCACGTTCGGCGTTGCGGGCGTACCGGCCGAGCTTCTCCACGCTCTCCCAGTACTGCACCACCATGAACGTGCGGCCCGACCACAACGTCCGGGCGTGCAGCAGCCCGTCCTCGGGGTGCTTGGCCAGCTCGGCGAGCATCCGAGGCATCCCGACGAAGGCGCCCCACCACGAGCGGACCTTGCGGAGCCGGTTGATCCGCATCCCGATGAGGAAGACCACGACCTCCTCCCCCGGGACCTCCGCGACCTGCTGTGCGGGAAGCACGCCCCGCGGGGCGCGGTCAGCCACTCCGGCGTACGGACGGGGCAGGTGGCCGACACTCATGGCGACTCCTTGGATAGCGCGACTCTCTTATCAAGAGAGTGGCACTATCTTGAGAGACCGTCAAGGAGGTTCGATGAGGCTCTCGGAGCTGGAGCAGACCAGCGGCGTCCCGGCGGCGACGATCAAGTACTACCTGCGCGAGGGGCTGCTCCACCCCGGACGGGCGGTGAGCGCGAGGCTCGCGGAGTACGACGAGTCGCACGTCCGCCGGCTCCGGCTGCTGCGCGTCCTCCGCGAGGTCGGCGACGTCCCGGTCAGCCGGCTGCAGCTCCTGGTCCGGGCGGTGGAGGACGAACGGCCGGTGCAGGCGCTGCTCGGTGTCACCGCCGACGCCCTCGCCCCCGCTCCCCCGCCGGACGACGGCGACCGCGGGCCGAGCCGGGAGCTCGCCGTCCGCGTGCTCGCCGGCCTGGGCTGGGTGCTCCGCCCCGACACCCCCGACCTCGAGAACCTCGCAGCCACCCTCGAGAGCTACGAGCGGCTCAACGGCCGGCCGCTCGCGCCCGAGGTCATCACCGAGTACGGCGAGGTGGCCGACCGGCTCGCCCGGCACGAGATCGCCGCACTGGACCCGACGGCCGGCCGTGCCGAGCTGCTCACGCAGATGGTGGTCGGCCAGGTGCTCTTCGGCCACCTGCTGACCGTCCTGCGCCGGCTCGCCGAGGAGCACCACAGCGGCGAGCGGTTCGGCCGCCCCGAGGAGCAGACCCCCTAGCCGCGCGCCACGAGGGGCGGCTCAACACACCACGAAGGGCGGTTCAGTCCAGGCCGTTGGCCCTGCGGATCTCCCGGACGATGCCCGCCATGATCTCGGTCAGCCCGAAGTCCTTCGGGGTGAAGACCGCCGCGACGCCGAGCTCCTTGAGCTTCGCGGCGTCGGAGCCCGGGATGATCCCGCCGACCACGACGGGCACGTCGCCCATTCCCTCGCCCCGCAGTCCGTCGAGCACCGACGGGACGAGCTCCATGTGCGAGCCCGACAGGATCGAGAGCCCCACGCAGTGGACGTCCTCGGCCACCGCGGCCGCGACGATCTGCTCGGGGGTGAGCCGGATCCCCTGGTAGACGACCTCGAAC
This sequence comes from Nocardioides caldifontis, assembly GCF_008087345.1. Taxonomy (GTDB): domain Bacteria; phylum Actinomycetota; class Actinomycetes; order Propionibacteriales; family Nocardioidaceae; genus Marmoricola_A; species Marmoricola_A caldifontis. The sequence goes on from NZ_VHIB01000008.1 coordinate 500,749, forward strand.
CCGGCGTCCCGCGCCCGCACGGCGACCTGCTCGGCGCCGTTGGAGTGGCCGTCGAGCCCGGGCTTGCCGACGAGCAGCCGCAGCCGGCCGCCGAGCTCCTCGCCCGTGCGGCGGACCTCGTCACGCACCCGGGCGAGCTCGCTGCCGGCCTCGGCGACACCGACCGCGCCGGAGACGCCGGTGGGGGCGCGGTACTCGCCGAACACCTCGCGCAGCTTGCCGGCCCACTCGCCGGTGGTCACCCCGGCGCGGGCGGCCACCAGCGTGGCCTCCATGAGGTTCGCGCCGGACTTGGCGTCGTCGGCCAGCCGCTGCAGCGCGGCGTCGACCTCCCCGGGGTCGCGCTGCGCCTTCCACTCCTCCAGGCCGCGCAGCGCCGCGCGCTCGGCCTCGGGGTCGGCCACCTGGATGGCGGCGTCGAGGTCGGCGGTCAGCGGCGAGGGCTCGGTGGACTCGAACTTGTTGACGCCGACGACGATCTCCTCACCGGCCTCGATCCGGCCCCGGCGGGCTGCGTGCGAGGAGACCAGCGCCTGCTTCATGTAGCCGGACTCGACCGCGGCGATCGCCCCGCCCATCGCCTGCACCCGGTCCATCTCCTCCCGGGCACCAGCCACGAGCTCCTCGACCTTCGCCTGGACGACGTGCGAGCCGTCGAAGATGTCGCCGTACTCGAGCAGGTCGGACTCGAAGGCGAGCACCTGCTGCAGCCGCAGCGACCACTGCTGGTCCCACGGCCGCGGCAGCCCGAGCGCCTCGTTCCAGGCGGGCAGCTGCACGGCGCGGGCGCGGGCGTTCTTCGACAGCGTCACGCCGAGCATCTCGAGCACGATCCGCTGCACGTTGTTCTCCGGCTGCGCCTCGGTCAGCCCGAGCGAGTTGACCTGCACGCCGTAGCGGAACCGCCGCATCTTCTCGTCGGTGACGCCGTAGCGCTCGCGGGTGATCTCGTCCCACAGCTGCACGAAGGCGCGCATCTTGCACATCTCCTCGACGAACCGCACGCCCGCGTTGACGAAGAACGAGATGCGGCCGACGACCTTCCCCATGTCGGCGGGGTCCACCTGGCCGGAGTCACGCACCGCGTCGAGGACCGCGACCGCGGTGCTCAGCGCGTAGGCCAGCTCCTGCACCGGCGTCGCGCCGGCCTCCTGCAGGTGGTAGCTGCAGATGTTGATCGGGTTCCACTTCGGGATGTGGTTGACCGTGTAGGCGATCGTGTCGGTGGTCAGCCGGAGCGAGTGCTCGGGCGGGAAGACGTAGGTCCCGCGGGAGAGGTACTCCTTGATGATGTCGTTCTGCGTGGTGCCCGCCAGCGCGTTGTGGACCCGCTCCTTGTCCTCGTCGCTGGTCGCTCCCGCCTGCTCCTCGGCGACGACCTGGTAGAGCGCCAGCAGCCACATGGCGGTGGCGTTGATCGTCATCGAGGTGTTCATCTCGGTGAGCGGGATGCCCTCGAAGAGCCGGCGCATCTCCCCGAGGTGCGGGATCGGGACGCCGACCTTGCCGACCTCGCCGCGCGACAGCGGCGAGTCCGGGTCGTAGCCGGTCTGCGTGGGGAGGTCGAAGGCGACCGAGAGCCCGGTCTGCCCCTTCTCGAGGTTCCGCCGGTAGAGCGCGTTCGACTCCGACGCCGAGCTGTGGCCGGCATAGGTACGCATCACCCAGGGGCGGTCCTTGGCGGGAGTCTCGCTCATAGCCGGAACCATAGAACGGCCCCGAACCCCCCAGTAACGACTTGTTACCTGTTCAACACGCGCGGGGTGGCGTCAGCCACGCTCCCAGGCGAAGAGCCGGCGCCAGCCGGTGAAGGCGAACAGCCGGCGGAGCGAGGGAGACCCGCCGCGCAGGACGACGCGGCGACCTTCGCGGTCGAGCCGGAGGGCGCAAGCGGCGAGCACCTTGAGGGCGGTGGCGTCGATGGACTCCACTCCGGAGAGGTCGACGACGAGGTCGCGGTCCGGGTGCTGGGCCACGTGGTCGTAGAGGGCCTCGCGCACCTCGGCCGAGCAGCGGCCGTCCAGGTTGCCGGCGAGGCGCACGGCCGTTGTCTCCATCGTGTCGACGTCCACGGACATCTCCCTCCGGGTCCCCCGTCAGGTGGGGCTCCACCTACTATGACGCAGCACACAGGGGGAAGGTTGCGTGTTCGCAGGACTTTCATGAGCAAGTCGGCCGTTCGGGACTTTGGTCCCGACTCGCGGGAGCCTCAGCCCGGCGTGTCAGCGCTCGAGGTCGGGGAGCTGAACCCGCTCGACGTCCACACCGAGCGACCGCAGCGACTCGACGAAGCCGGGGTACCCCCGGTCGACGTGGTAGGAGTCGGCCACCGTCGTCCGCCCCTCCGCCGCCAGCCCGGCGAGCACCAGCGCGGCCCCGGCGCGGATGTCGTGGGCGACCACGTCGGCCCCTGAGAGCACCGGCTTGCCCCGCACCACCGCGTGGTGGCCGTCGATGCGGACCTCCGCGCCGAGCCGGGCGAGCTCCTGGACGAACATGAACCGCGCCTCGAAGACGTTCTCGGTGATCATCGCGGTCCCCTCGCTCACCGCGGCGAGTGTCAGCGCGAACGGCTGGAGGTCGGTCGGGAAGCCCGGGTAGGGCAGGGTCACCACGTCGAACGCCTCGAGCCGGCCGTCCGCGGCGACGGTGAACCCCGCGTCGTCGGTGGAGACGCGCGCCCCGGCGGCGGCCAGCTTGTCGAGCACGATCTCGAGGTGGTGCGCCCGGCCCCGGTCGACGCGCAGCTCGCCGCCCGCGATCGCCGCTGCGAAGGCCCAGGTCCCGGCCACGATCCGGTCGGTCACGGTCTCGTGGGTCACCGGCTCCAGCCGGTCGACGCCCTCGACCACGAGCGTCCCGGTGCCGACCCCGTCGACCCGGGCGCCCATCCGCTGCAGCATCCGGCAGAGGTCGGCGATCTCCGGCTCCCGCGCGGCGTTGTCGATGACCGTGGTGCCCTCGGCCAGGGTGGCGGCCATCAGCAGGTTCTCGGTGGCCCCCACGCTCGGGAAGTCCAGCCAGACGGTCGCGCCGCGGAGCCGGGCGACCTCGGCGACGACGTACCCGTGCTCGATCGCGACCGACGCACCGAGTGCCTCCAGCCCGCGCAGGTGCATGTCGAGGCCGCGCGAGCCGATGTTGTCGCCGCCGGGCAGCGCGACGCGCGCCCGGCCGCACCGTGCGACGAGCGGGCCGAGCACGCTGATGCTCGCCCGCAGCCGCCGCACCAGGTGGTACGGCGCGTGGTGCCCGAGCTCCTCCGGCGCGCGGACCGTCGCCCGCTCCGCGTCGTGGTCGAGCTCGACCTCGCACCCCAGCTCGCCGAGGAGCCGCCCCATCACGTCGACGTCGAGGATGTCCGGCAGGTTGGTGATCGTGGTCGTGCCCGGAGCGAGCAGCGAGGCCGCCATCAGCTTCAGGGCGCTGTTCTTCGCCCCTCCCACGGTCACGGAGCCGTGCAGCGGCTGACGACCGTCGGGGGGCGAAGTGAGCCGGAACGCCTCCATGCGTCGGTCCTATCACGGGGCTCTACGCTGACCCGATGGTCAACCTCACCCGGATCTACACCCGCACCGGCGACGCCGGCACCACCCGTCTCGGCGACAACAGCGAGACCACCAAGACCGACCTCCGGCTCGCCGCCTACGCCGACGTGGACGAGCTGAACAGCCAGCTCGGCTACGCCCTCGCGGTGGGCGGGCTCGACGACGAGGTCACCGCGGTGCTGCTGACGGTGCAGAACGACCTGTTCGACGTCGGGGCGGACTTCTGCACGCCGGTGGTGGAGAACCCGGAGTACCCCCCGCTGCGCGTGGAGCCGGAGTACGTCGCACGGCTCGAGCAGTGGTGCGACCGGTTCAACGAGCCGCTGCAGCCGCTGCGCTCGTTCATCCTCCCGGGTGGCACGGTCGGGGCCGCGGCTCTCCACGTCTGCCGGACGGTCGCGCGCCGTGCGGAACGGGCGGCGTGGGCGGCGTACGCCGAGCACGGGGAGACGATGAACGCGGAGGCGATCAAGTACCTCAACCGGCTCAGCGACCTGCTCTTCATCCTCGCCCGCCACGCGAACCTGGCGCAGGGCGACGTGCTGTGGAAGCCGGGCGGCGAGCGCTGACCGCGCCCGCCGGGCTCAGGAAGGGGTGTCGAGGGCGGAGCTGACCGCCTCGACGAGCTCGCGCAGCGGAGCGCCCTTCACGACCATCCCGACCGCTCCCGCCGTCCGGGCCTCCGCGGCCAGCTCCGGCGAGGCCGACCCCGAGTGCACCAGCACCCGGAGCCCGGGCGCCTGCTCGTGGAGGCGGCGCAACGACTCCACGCCGTCGAACCGGGGCATCAGCAGGTCGAGCACGACCAGGTCGGGCCGGAGCTCGTCGACCAGCCGGCGCGTCTGGTCACCGTCGGCCGCCTCCCCCACGACCTCGCCGAGCCCGGCGCTCTCGATCGCGAGGCGCACGAGCAGCCGGATCTCCTCGGAGTCGTCCGACACGAGGATGCGGCGACCGTCGTTCCCGGGTGCGTCCACTGGCCTCCCCTCACACAGCGGGTGGTCGGCGCCCCGGCGGCGCCGCCTCGAGCCAGGCCAGCAGCCCGGTCAGCGCCCCCGGTGTCATCGCAAGCTCGAGCCGGCCGTCACGGGTCGTGAACTCCGCGACCACGTGGCCGGCGTACAGCGAGTGTGCCTCCTCCGGCGCCGGACTGCGCTGACCGACGTAGGAGAGGTCGGCGCGGCCGAGCACGACGCTCGGCCGCGGAGCGACGGAGAAGATCCGGAAGAACTCGAGCCGGTCGGCGGAGTACCGCCCCATGCCCAGCACCCAGCCCCGGCCGCTGGGCGGCTGCGCAGCCCCGGCCGGCCCCGCGGCTGGCCGGTAGCTCAGCTCGAAGGTGCCGCCGTTGCGGCCGACCAGCCGCCGTCGGACGACCAGCACGACGCCGTAGAGCAGCAGCAGGAGGAGGACGGCGCCGACACCGTCGACGACCCACTGCCACAGCGGCAAGGCCGCTCCTCCCTCACCGCCACGTAGGGCCGCACCGGTGGGTCATCCCACCGGCGCGGTCACGACCTGCTCTCCGCCGCCCTGATCCGTGCCTCGGCCCAGGCGCGGGCCGCGGCCTCCGCCGCCTCGTCGCCGTCCTCGCCCGCGGCCTGGGCGCGCTCGAGGTCGTGCCGGGCCCGCTCGAGGTCGATCTCGTGCGACATCTCGGCGTGCTCGGACAGGATCGAGATCCGGTTGCCCGCCACCGAGAGGAACCCGGCGTCGACCGCGGCCACCCAGGTCTCGTCGTCCGCGGTGCGGACGTCGACGATCCCGTCGACCATCACCGAGAGCACCGGCGCGTGGTTCGGCAGGATCCCGACGTCACCCTCGGTGGTACGGGCGATGACCATCGTCGCCTCGCCCGACCACACGAGCCGGTCAGCGGCGACCAGCTCCACCTGCATCGTCGAGTCAGCCATGGCTCAGAGGTTCTTCTGGATGTCGGCCCACTTGCGCTCGACGTCCTCGAGACCGCCGCACATGAAGAAGGCCTGCTCCGCGACGTGGTCGTACTCGCCGTCGGAGATCTTGTTGAACGCCTCGATCGTGTCCTCGACGGAGACCGTCGAGCCCTCGATGCCGGTGAACTGCTTCGCGACGTAGGTGTTCTGCGACAGGAACCGCTGGATGCGGCGCGCGCGGTGGACGATGATCTTGTCCTCCTCGGACAGCTCGTCCACACCGAGGATCGCGATGATGTCCTGGAGCTCCTTGTTGCGCTGCAGGATCTGCTTCACCCGGATCGCGGCGTCGTAGTGCGCCTGGCCGATGTACTGCGGGTCGAGGATCCGCGACGTCGAGGTCAGCGGGTCCACCGCCGGGTAGATGCCCAGCGACGCGATCTCGCGGGACAGCTCGGTGGTCGCGTCGAGGTGGGCGAAGGTGGTCGCCGGTGCCGGGTCGGTGTAGTCGTCGGCGGGGACGTAGATCGCCTGCATCGAGGTGATCGAGTGACCGCGCGTCGAGGTGATCCGCTCCTGCAGCACGCCCATCTCGTCGGCCAGGTTGGGCTGGTAGCCCACCGCCGAAGGCATCCGGCCGAGCAGCGTGGAGACCTCGGAGCCGGCCTGGGTGAACCGGAAGATGTTGTCGATGAAGAGCAGCACGTCCTGGTTCTGCACGTCGCGGAAGTACTCCGCCATCGTCAGCGCGGACAGCGCGACCCGGAGCCGGGTGCCCGGCGGCTCGTCCATCTGGCCGAAGACCAGCGCGGTCTGCCCGATGACGCCGGCCTCGGTCATCTCGGCGATGAGGTCGTTGCCCTCACGGGTGCGCTCGCCGACGCCGGCGAACACCGACACACCACCGTGGTCCTTCGCGACGCGCGCGATCATCTCCTGGATGAGCACGGTCTTGCCGACGCCCGCACCGCCGAACAGGCCGATCTTGCCGCCCTGGACGTAGGGGGTCAGCAGGTCGATGACCTTGATGCCCGTCTGGAACATCTGGGTCTTCGACTCGAGCTGGTCGAAGGCCGGCGCCTTGCGGTGGATGCCCCAGCGCTCGTTGACCTCGAGCCGCTCGCCCTCCTCGAGGTTGAGGCAGTCGCCGGTGGCGTTGAAGACGTGGCCGAGGGTCACGTCGCCGACCGGGACCGAGATCGGGTTGCCGGTGTCGGTCACCTGCGCGCCGCGGACCATGCCGTCGGTCGGCTTCATCGAGATCGCGCGGACCATGCCGTCGCCGATGTGCTGGGCGACCTCGAGGACGATCGTGGTGGTCTCGTCGCCGAGGGTGACGTCGACCGTCAGCGCGTTGTAGATCTCGGGCATCGCGTCCACGGGGAACTCGACGTCCACGACCGGGCCGATCACCCGGGCAATGCGGCCGACGGAGCCCTGGGCGCCGGTCTGAGTGGCGCTCTCGTCAATGGTGGCGGTCATCTCTCTCACATTCCTCGTGTCACTCGTGACCGGCGTTGGCGTCGGCGAGCGCGTTCACGCCGCCCACGATCTCGCTGATCTCTTGGGTGATGCCGGCCTGGCGGGCCTGGTTGGCGATCCGGGTGTACTTCTTGATGAGCTCGGTGGCGTTGTCCGTCGCGGACTTCATCGCCCGCTGGCGGGCGGCGAGCTCGGAGGCCGCGGCCTGGAGCAGCGCGAAGTAGATCCGCGAGGTGACGTACTTCGGCAGCAGCGCGTCGAGCACCTCCGCCGGGCTCGGCTCGAACTCGTAGAGCGGGAGCAGCTCCTCCTCGGAGGGCCGCTCCTCCCCCTCGACGATCTCGAGGGGCAGCAGCCGCACGGCGGTGGGCTCCTGGACGAGCATCGACTTGAACCGGGAGTAGACGACGTGCACCTCGTCGACGCCGGTCTCCTCGGTGAGGAACTGCTCGATGAGGGTGTCGCTCATCTCGCGGGCCACGTCGTACGTCGGCTGGTCGGAGTGGCCCGTCCAGGACTGCACGATCTCGCGCTTGCGGAAGGAGAAGTAGGCGACGCCCTTGCGTCCGGAGATGTAGACCGCCACCTCCTTGCCCTCACCGCGGAGCTTCTCCATGAGCCGCTCCGCCTCCTTGATCACCGAGGAGGAGTACGCACCCGCGAGCCCGCGGTCGCTGGTCACGATGAGGACCGCGGCGCGGTTCGACTCGGTGGTCTCCTCGGTGAGGGGGTGGTCGACGTTGGAGAACGTCGCCACCGCCGACACCGCGCGGGTCAGCTCGCGGGCGTACGGCGCCGCGGCCTGCGCCCGCTGCTGGGCCTTGATGATGCGGGAGGCGGCGATGAGCTCCATGGCCCGGGTGATCTTCTTGGTCGACTCGACCGACCTGATCCGGGCGCGGTACTCACGCAGCGACACGGCCATGGCTCAGCCCCGCTTCTGCTTGACGATCTGCTCCTGCTCGACGTCCTCGTCCTCCAGCGCCTCGTGCTCCTCGTGGCCGGCCTTGATGGAGCCGCCCTCCGAGGTCTCGAACTGGTCGGTGAAGGACTCGAAGGCGCTCTCGAGCGCGGAGGCGGTGTCGTCCTCGAACTTCTGGGTCTCCCGGATGGTCTCCAGGATGTTGGCGTGCGAGCGCCGCAGGTAGTCGAGGAACTCGCGCTCGAAGCGGAGCACGTCGTCGGTCGGCACCCGGTCGAGCTTGCCGGTGGTGCCGGTCCACAGCGAGACCACCATCTCCTCGAGCGGGTACGGCGAGTAGGCCGGCTGCTTGAGCAGCGCCATCAGCCGCTGACCGCGGTCGAGCTGCTGGCGGGAGGCGGCGTCGAGGTCGGAGGCGAACATCGCGAACGCCTCCATGGCGCGGAACTGCGCGAGGTCGACCTTGAGCGAGCCGGTGACGGCCTTCATCGCCTTGGTCATCGCCGAACCACCCACGCGGGACACCGAGATGCCGACGTCGATCGCCGGGCGCTGGTTGGCGTTGAACAGGTCGGACTGCAGGAAGATCTGGCCGTCGGTGATCGAGATGACGTTGGTCGGGATGTACGCCGACACGTCGTTCGCCTTGGTCTCGATCACGGGGAGCCCGGTCATCGAGCCGGCGCCCATCTCGTCGGAGAGCTTCGCGCAGCGCTCGAGGAGCCGGCTGTGCAGGTAGAAGACGTCACCCGGGTAGGCCTCACGACCCGGCGGGCGGCGGAGCAGCAGCGACACCGCACGGTAGGCCTCGGCCTGCTTGGTGAGGTCGTCGAAGATGATCAGGACGTGCTTGCCGGCGTACATCCAGTGCTGGCCGATGGCCGAGCCGGTGTACGGCGCGAGGTACTTGAACCCGGCGCTGTCGGACGCGGGCGACGCCACGATCGTGGTGTACTCCAGCGCGCCGGCCTCCTCGAGGGCGCCACGCACCGAGGCGATCGTGGAGCCCTTCTGGCCGATGGCGACGTAGATGCAGCGGACCTGCTTGTCCGGGTCGCCGGACTCCCAGTTCTGCTTCTGGTTGATGATCGTGTCGATGAGGATCGTGGTCTTGCCGGTCTGGCGGTCGCCGATCACCAGCTGGCGCTGGCCGCGGCCGATCGGCGTCATCGAGTCGATCGCCTTGATGCCGGTCGCGAGGGGCTCGTGGACCGACTTGCGCTGCACCACGCTGGGCGCCTGGAGCTCGAGGGCGCGACGCCCCTCGGCCTCGATCTCGCCGAGCCCGTCGATCGGGTTGCCCAGCGGGTCGACGACGCGGCCGAGGTACTTGTCGCCCACCGGAACCGAGAGGATCTCGCCGGTGCGACGGACCGTCTGGCCCTCCTCGATCCCCTGGAAGTCACCGAGGATGACGACACCGATCTCGCGGGTGTCGAGGTTCAGCGCGAGGCCGAGCGTGCCGTCCTCGAACTCGAGGAGCTCGTTCGCCATCGCCGAGGGCAGCCCCGTGACGCGAGCGATGCCGTCGCCGGCCTCCGCGACGGTGCCGACCTCCTCGCGGCTGGCGGTCTCGGGCTGGTAGTCGGCCACGAAGCGCTGCAGCGCGTCCCGGATCTCGTCCGGACGGATCGAAAGCTCCGTCATCTGTCTTCCCTGCTCTCTTCCTCGGTGTGGAAACTCGTGTGGTGGCCGGCGCGGTGGCGCCCGGCCTGCGGGTGGGTCAGCCGGCGAGCCGTCGACGCGCGTCGTCGAGTCGGCTGGCGACGGTGCCGTCGATGACGTCGTCGCCGACCTCGACGCGGACACCACCGATCACACCCGGGTCGACGACCACGTTCAAGTGCACGGGGCGTCCGTACTGCGTGGTGAGCGCCCGGGCCAGCCGGTCGGCCTCGCCCTGCTCGAGGGGGCGGGCCACGCGCACCAGGGCCACCATCCGCTGCCGCTGGCTCGCGGCGATCTTCTGGTACTCGTCGACCGCGACCGCCACCGTGCGGTGGAAGCCGCTGACCGACTGCTCGGCGAGCTTGAGCGCCGCGGTGGAGACCTTGCCCTCGAGGAGCCCCCGCAGCAGCCCGCGCTTGTCCTCGACCGAGCGGCTCGGATCGGACAGCGCGTCCCGGAGCTCCGGGTTGCCGCTGACCAGCCGGCCGAAGGCGAACAGGTCGTCCTCGAGCCGGTCGCCCTCACCCTCGGCGTCGGCGGCCTTGACCGCCGCAATGACCCCGAGGTGCTCCAGGGCGTAACCCAGGTCGCGGGTGCCGGCCCACCGGCGCCCCGCGGCGGCGGCGAGCACGTCGACCGAGACCTCGGCGAGCTTGCCGTCGAAGATCCGGTGCACCAGCCCGGCCTTGGCGTCGGCGGGGAGCGACAGGTCGGTGAGCGTGCGGCGCAGCCCCGGCTCGTCGGCCAGGATCGACGCGACCAGGAAGAGGTCCTCGGAGACACGGCCGGCGTCGACGCGCACCCCGGGCTCACCACGGACCGCGTCGACGACGCGACCCACGAGCGAGCCGGAGAGGCCGCGCTCGAGGTCACCGACGAGAGCCTCCAACGACTCCGCCGACGCGCCCCTCAGGTCTGCGGACGGCATCAGCGCGCCGCCCCGCTGCCGTTCGGCGAGCTCTCGAGCTCGTCGAGGAACCGCTCCACGACCCGGCGCTGGCGCGCCTCGTCGTCCAGCGACTCACCGACGATGCGGCCGGCGAGGCTGGTCGCGAGCGTGCCGACCTCGGTCCGCAGCGACGCCACGGCCTGCTGCCGCTCGGCCTCGATCTGGGCCTTGCCGTGGTCGACGATGCGGTTCGCCTCGGCCTGCGCCTGCTCCCGCATCTCCGCGATGATCGCGGCCCCCTGCTCGCGGGCCTCCTCGCGGATCCGGGCCGCCTCGTGCCGCGCCTCGCTGAGCTGACGGTCCAGCTCGGCCAGCTTGGCGTCGGCCTCGGCCTGCTTCGTCTCGGCGGCCTTGAGCCCGCCCTCGATCGCAGTGGTCCGCTCGGCGAAGGTCTTCTCGAAGTTCGGGACCACGAACTTCTTCAGGGCCAGGAAGAGCAGGGCGAAGACGACGAGCGCCAGCACCACCTCGATCCACTCGGGGATCAGGGGGTTGTGCTCTTCCGCGCCTTCCTCGGCCAGGAAGATGAGGTTCATCTCGGGTCCTTCGTCAGGCGGTCAGGTCAGAGGACGAACGCGAGGGCGATACCGATGATCGCGAGGGCCTCGGCGAGCGCGAAGCCCAGGATGGCGATCGACTGCAGGCGACCCTGCGCCTCGGGCTGACGCGCCACACCGCTGATGTAGGCGGCGAAGATCAGGCCGATGCCGACGCCCGGGCCGATCGCGGCGAGGCCGTAGCCGATCATGTTCAGGTTGCCATCCACGGCAATTTCCTTTCGGTTGGTGGTGCTGGTTGGTCGGGTGGGTGGTCAGGGGGTCAGTGCTCGTCCGCGAGCGCGCCGGAGATGTACATCGCGTTGAGCAGGACGAAGACGTAGGCCTGCAGGAACTGCACCAGCAGCTCCAGGAAGCTCACCAGGATGGCCAGCACCCAGGCGACCGGGCCGGCGACGGCGCCGATCACGCCCTCGTTCTGGAGCAGGTAGAGGCCGCCGGTGGAGAACAGCACGAGCAGGATGTGGCCGGCGAACAGGTTCGCGAAGAGTCGGAGCGCCAGCGTGACCGGCCGCACGATGATGTTGGAGAGGAACTCCAGCGGGATCAGCAGCGGGTAGAGCACCGGGCTCACGCCGTGGGGCACCGACTGGTGCTTGAGGTAGCCGACGAAGCCGTGCTTCCGGATGCCGACCGCGTTGTAGATGATCCAGCTCAGCGCTGCGAGCCCGTAGACCATCCCCGCCCGGCTGAACGTCGGGAAGTTGATCATCGGGATGCTGCCGAAGAAGTTGTTCAGCAGGATGAAGAAGAACAGCGCGAACAGGTAGGGCACGAACCGCATGAAGTCGCGGCTGCCGATCAGGTCGCGGGCCAGCCCGTTGCGGACGAAGCCGTAGGCGGCCTCCCCGGCGTACTGGAGCTTGCCGGGCACCATCGCGCGCTTGGCGGAGGCGGCGTAGAAGAAGGCGAAGACCAGGGCCGCGGCGAGGAACAGCTGCAGCATCGGCTTGGTCACGCCGACGGAGCCGATCTCGAAGACCGGCGGCAGCTCGAAGGTGGCCGGTCCCGGAGCGTGGAAGCTCTCACTGGAGGCGAAGGTCACCAGGTCTCCTCTGTCATTCCTGCTCGGGCTCGTGGGGCGTGGTGTCGTGCTGCGGTCCGGTTCCCGGCACGCCCCTGTTGAAGCGGGCGAAGGTCATGTAGATCCCGATGCCGGCTCCGAGGAGGATGCCGATCGCCACCAGGAACGAGGTTCCGAGCCACCGATCCGCGAGCCAGCCCAGCACGCCGTAGACGGCGACCCCGGAGACGACGTACCCGAACGCATGCCAGGGATCGCCCGAAGGCGAGTCGTCCGGGGAAGCAGGAGGCGTGCTCTGCTGACCCATCGCGCACCGGACAATAGCAGCCGGGACGGACACCTCTCACCGCGCGCCTCCCCTCGTCGCACCGGCGACCAGGGCGCCGGTCCAGGCCAGCGCGCCGACCAGCACGGTGCCCCCGAGCCACTGCCCGTCGACGGCGTCGCGGACGGCCGGCGAACCGGTGACCGCGGTGAGCAGCAGGGCCAGCAGGACGACCTGGAGGGTGTAGGTCAGGACCGCCACCATCAGCGAGGCCCGCGGGGCGTGCGCGGCGACGAAACCCGTGGTCAGCGTGCCGAAGAGGAAGAACGCCCCGACCACTCCGGCGCCGACGAGCGCGCCGACGACCTGCCGCTCGCCCTGTCCGGTGAGCGCCGCGAGGGCCACGCCTCCTCCCCCGACGAGGAGCGTCAGGAGGAGGGCCGACCGCTGCCCCGGGACCGATGGCAACACCATCGGGAGCGGGTCCTCGGTCGTCGTCATTGGCGGCCGTTCCTAGCGCTTGGAGCTGGTCGGGAGGTGCTTGTGAAAATTAGCACAAAGTCCTGGCGAGGCTGAAATCGGGGTCATCCAGCGGGGTGCCGGTAGTCCTCGCCGTGGGTCCACCCGGGGCGGTCGACGCGGGGCACGACGAAGGTCAGAAGCACGGTGACCGCCAGCCACGACGCGATCCCGGCGAGCACGAGCCGGCTCTGGGAGAGGCTCAGCGCCACGCCCCCGAGCGCGATCAGCGCGGCCCACAGCCACATCACGACGACGGCCCTGCGGTGGGTGTGGCCGTACTCCAGCAGCCGGTGGTGCAGGTGCCGCTTGTCCGGCGCGAAGGGCGACTGCCCGCGCAACGTACGGCGGACCACCGCGAGCACCAGGTCGGCGAACGGGACCACCAGGATCGAGATCGGCAGCAGGATCGGCAGCAGCACCGGGAGCAGGCTGGTGGTGTCGGTGGCGCCGCTCTCGGAGAAGTCCACCGCCGGGAACCGGCCGGTGAGGGTGAGCGCGGAGGCCGCGAGGACGAGCCCGATCAGCATCGAGCCGCTGTCGCCCATGAACATCTCGGCGGGGTGGAAGTTGTGGGAGATGAACCCGACGCAGCTCCCCGCGAGCGCGGCGCAGAGGAGCGCCGCGGTCACCGCGAGGCTCTCGCCGTTCACCGACGCCAGCCGGTAGGAGAAGAGGAAGAACCCGACCGCGCCCAACCCGATCACCCCGGCCGCGAGCCCGTCCAGCCCGTCGACGAAGTTGACGGCGTTGATGGTGGCGACGACCAGGAAGACGGTGGCGAGCACGGCCTGCGCGGCGTCGAGGGTGAGCTGGCCGTTGCCGGGGACCCACACGTAGTAGAACTGCACCTCGTTGAGCACCAGGAACCCCGCGGCGAGGACCTGCCCGCCGAGCTTGGTCAGCGCGTCGAGCTCGAAGAGGTCGTCGAGGACCCCGAGCAGGCAGACCATCCCCCCGGCCGCGAGCACCGCCCACGCGTCGTCGAAGAGCTGCGCGCCCGCGCTGCGGAGGAACGGGAGGTGCTGGGCGACGATCACCGCGGCCACCAGCCCGCCGTACATCGCGATGCCGCCGAAGTACGGGATCGGGATCTCGTGGACGTCGCGGTCGCGGACCCGCGCCACCGCGCCGAAGCGCAGGGCGGTCTCGCGGGCCAGCACCGCCAGGAGGTAGGTGACCGAGACCGCGACGAGGAAGACCGCGAGGTACTCGCGCATCCGACCGCCTAGTCGCCCTCGTCGTCACCGGCCACCTGCACGCCGGTCTGGGAGAGGACCTCGTCGAGCCGCGCCACGTCCAGCAGCCCCTCGCGCAGGATCCGCGGCCGCGGCCCCGTGCAGTCGACGATCGTCGAGGGCACCGGCCCGGGCGTCGGTCCCCCGTCGAGCAGCACCCGCACCAGCTCGCCCAGCATCGCCTCGGCGTCGTCGGCGTTGGTCGCCGCCGGCAGCCCCGTGCGGTTCGCACTGCTCACCGCGAGGGGGCCGGTGCGGGAGAGCAGCTCGAGCGCGGCCTCGTGGTCGGGCATCCGCACCGCGACCGTGCCGCGGGTCTCGCCGAGGTCCCACTGGAGGCTGGCCTGCTGCCGGACGACGAGCGTCAGCGGCCCCGGCCAGAGCGTGTCCACGAGGACGCGCGCCCAGTCGGGCACGCCGACCGCGAGGGCGTCCAGCGTGGTCCGCGCCGACACCAGCACCGGCGGCGGCATGTGCCTCCCCCGCCCCTTCGCGTCGAGCAGCCGCTTGACCGCCTCGGGGCTGAACGCGTCGGCGCCCACGCCGTAGACGGTGTCGGTGGGCAGGACCACGAGCCGCCCGCGCTGCACGGCCCGGCCGGCCGCCGCGATGCCTTCCTCGCGCTGCTCGGGGTCGGAGAGGTCGTAGCGCGTGGCCATGGGCGTCATCGTGCCAGTCGCGCCGTCACGAACCGAGGCCGACCTGCGAGGTCGGCGTGGTCGCGCACCTCGGCCCACCGGCCGGTGGCGGCGAAGACCGCGGGGGCCGCCTCGCCCTGCACGTCGGCGTGCTCGGCGCCCACGACGCCGCCGCCGTGGAGGAGCCGCGCGGCCACCCGCTCCACCACCCGCATCGCGTCGAGCCCGTCGCCGCCGCTCCACAGTGCGGCCGAGGGGTCGTGGTCACGGACCTCGGGCGGCACCGACTCGTAGGCCTCCAGCGGGATGTACGGCGGGTTGGCGACCACCACGTCGACCGAGCCGTCGAGCTCGGGGAACGCGTCGGCCATGTCGCCCTGCCGCAGCCGCACCCCGGTGCCGGCCAGGTTCCGCTCCGCCCACGCGGCGGCGCCCTCGTCGAGCTCGACGGCGTGCACCTCCGCGGTCGGCACCTCGGTGGCCACCGAGAGCGCGATCGCCCCGGACCCGGTGCACAGGTCGACGACGACCGGCACGCGGCCCGCGTCGACGACCTCCCGGGCCCTGTCGACGGCCCACCCGGCGAGCACCTCGGTCTCGGGCCGAGGGACGAAGACGCCGGGGCCGACGACGAGCTCGCGGTAGCGGAACCCGACGCGTCCGGTCAGGTGCTGCAGCGGCTCGCGGCGGGCGCGCCGCTCGACGAGGGCCTCGAACCGGCTCGCCTCCTCGGTGTCCACCGCGTCGCGGAGCGGCAGGGCCGCGCGAGAGGTGCCGAGGACGTGGGCGAGCAGCTCGGCCGCGTCGTGGTCGGCAGAGGCCACCCCCGCCTCCGCGAGGCGGCGCGCGGCCGCCGCGACCAGCGCCCTCGGCGTCGGCGGACCCGCCGGGCCGGTCACCGGCTGATCGCCTCGAGCCGAGCGGCCAGGTCAGCCTCGACGCACGAGCCGATCACCGGGGCCAGCTCGCCGCCGAGCACCTGGTCGAGGTTGTAGGCCTTGAACCCGGTCCGGTGGTCGGAGATCCGGTTCTCCGGGAAGTTGTAGGTGCGGATCCGCTCGGAGCGGTCCACGGTGCGCACCTGGGAGCGACGGGCGTCGGACGCCTCCGCGTTCGCGGCCTCCTCGGCGGCCTGGAGCAGCCGCGAGCGCAGGATCCGGAGCGCCTGCTCCTTGTTCTGCAGCTGCGACTTCTCGTTCTGGCAGCTCACCACCAGTCCGGTCGGGAGGTGGGTGATCCGGACGGCGGAGTCGGTGGTGTTCACGCTCTGCCCGCCGGGGCCGGAGGAGCGGAACACGTCGATCCGCAGGTCCTTGTCCTCGATCGTGACGTCGACCGGCTCTGCCTCCGGCATCACCAGCACGCCGGCGGCGGAGGTGTGGACCCGTCCCTGCGACTCGGTCACCGGCACGCGTTGGACGCGGTGCACCCCGCCCTCGAATTTCAGCAGGGCGTACGGCGCCTCCCCCGGCTCGGGGTTGCCACGTGCCTTGACCGCCACCGTCACGGACTTGTAGCCGCCGAGGTCCGAGGGGGTGGCGTCGAGCACCTCGGTACGCCAGCCGCGCTGCTCGGCGAAGCGGGTGTACATCCGGTAGAGGTCGCCGGCGAACAGCGCCGACTCCTCGCCACCCTCGCCCGACTTGATCTCGAGGATCGCGTCCTTGCCGTCGGACGGGTCGCGGGGCACCAGGAGCCGCTGCAGCCGCTCGGCCGCCGCATCGCGGCGCTGCTCGAGCTCCGCGGCCTCCTCGGCGAACGCCGGGTCCTCCGCGGCGAGCTCCCGGGCGGCTCCGAGGTCGTCGCCGAGCTGCTGCCACTCCCGGTAGGTGCGGACGACGGCACCGAGCTCGGCGTACCTCTGCCCGAGCCGGCGGGCGGCGGCCTGGTCGGCGTGCACCGCCGGGTCGGCCATCCTCCGCTCGAGGTCGGCGTGCTCGTCGAGCAGCCCCTGGACCGCCTCGAACACCGCTACCTCCTTCGCCCGTTCCCGCTCCTGCGGCGCAGCGACCACCACGCCGACATGCCGGACGCCGGCCCACCACGAGGTGGAGCCGGCGTCCTGCGTGACGGGCTACTTGCCCTGCTTGCCCTGCTTGCCCTGCTTGGCCTTGGCGTAGCGGGCCTCGAACCGGGCGACGCGACCGCCGGTGTCGAGGATCTTCTGCTTGCCGGTGTAGAAGGGGTGGCACGCGGAGCAGACATCGGCGTGGATGGAGCCGCTCGTCGCGGTGCTGCGCGTGGTGAACGTGTTGCCACAGGTGCAGGTCACCTGGGTCTCGACGTAGTCCGGGTGGATGCCGTTCTTCATGATGTCCTCTCGTGTGGGCCGCCGGGTCGTCCCCCGTCGGAGGACGTGAACCGGAGCCAAGGATCCAGTGTGGCAGAAACGCGCGAACCGGCGAAATTAGTCCCGGGTCAGCTGGGGCGCCGCAGCCGCCTGTCCCGCGGCCTGGTTCCCGGCCTGGTCCACCGCCCCGGGCTCGGCCGAGGTCGGGGGGAACGGCCGGGTGCTGGTGGGGAGGCGGAGCGTGAAGGTGGCTCCCTCGCCCTCCACCGAGTCGACGGCGAGCTGCCCCTCGTGGCGGTCGAGGATGGTCTGCACGATCCGCAGCCCGAGCCCGGTGCCGGAGATCTCGGCCTCGACCGCGTTGCGGGCGCGGTAGAACCGCGATCCGAGCCCCGGCAGGTCGGCCGCCGGGATCCCGATGCCCTCGTCGGAGACCTCGAGGACCGCCTCGGTGTCCTCCTGGCTCACCCGCACCTCGACGACCCCGCCCTGGCGGGAGAACTTGACCGCGTTGGTCACCAGGTTCTGCACCGCCCGGATCAGCTGGCTGCGGTCGCCGAGCACCACCACCGGGACCGGCGGGTGCTGGGTGCGCACGGTGATGTCGCGGGCCGCCGCGGTCAGCCGGATGTCGGAGGCGACCTCGGAGGCGATCCCGCGCAGGTCGACCGGCTCCATCGCGAAGGTGGTCTCCTCGGCGCGGGACAGGGCGAGGAGGTTCTCGATCAGCTCGGTGAGCCGGTCGAGGTTCCGCCGGATCGCACCCATCATCGTGAGCTGCTGGCTCGACAGGTTGCCGGTCAGGTCGTCCTGGAGCAGCTCGAGGTAGCCGGCGATGCTGGTCAGCGGGGTCCGCAGCTCGTGCGAGACCGTCGACACCAGGTCGGTGCGGACCCGGTCGATCGCCTCGAGCTGGTTGAGCACGTCGGCCTCGACCTCGACGGCGCGGATGTTCTCGTCGGTGAGCAGGTTGAGGGCGGACGCGATCTGCTGGATCTCCTCGGGGCCCTCGACCGCCGCGCGCGCCTCCAGGTCGCCGGAGCGGAGCCGCTCGAGCACCGCGGTGATGTCCGAGAGCGGCCGGACGACGTTCTCGCCCATCCGCCGGCCGAGCGTGACCACCCAGGCCACGGTGATCGCCGGGAGCAGGATGACCCCGACGAGCACGATGAAGGTGACCTGTTCGGTGCGGTCCCGGATCTCGCCGACGAGATCGTCGATGCGCATCTTGACCTGCTCGTTGACGTCCATGAAGGAGTCGAGCCGCTGCTTGTTCTCGCGGAGGGCTGCCTGCCGGTCCGCGGGCCTGGGCGCAGGATCCTCGAGCGTCGTCTCGGCGTACCTCGCCCACTCGGAGAGCACGTCGTCCTGCTGCGCGACGAGGTCGACGAGCTTCTCGTCGCCGTCGGCGAGGTCGCGCAGCGTCCGCTGGCTCAGGGGCAGCCACCCGGCAGCCGTGAGGTACGGCGCCTTCGAGGTCACCGGGATCCCGAGGATGTGGTCGTTCACCGCCGCGGAGGTGTCGCTGATCGCCTGCCGGATGTCGCGGTTGGCGACCTCGAGCTGGGTGACCCGGTCGGCGCTGTCCTGGATGGTGCGCGAGGACCACACCACCGCCGCGGCGCAGGCGACGGCGACGAGGGCGCAGACCGTGACGATCGAGGCGAGGGCGAGGAGGTACTGCCGGCGCAGGGAGGAGCGCGCCCCGTGGAGGGTGGGCCGGCCGACCATTCCCGTCGCCTCCCCTCGGATCACCCGGCGGCCCGCTGGAGCAAGGCGTCCACCTGGGAGGCCAGCTCACGGGGGCTGAACGGCTTGGTGACGTAGGCGTCGGCACCGGCGGCGAGCCCGGCGTCGACGTCGGCCGCCTGCGCGCGGGCGGTCAGGAGGATGACCGGGGTCGCGGCGACGGAGGGGTCGGACCGGATGGCCGCGCAGGCCTCCAGCCCGTTCATCCCGGGCATCATCAGGTCGAGGACGACCAGGTCCGGTCGGTCGGCGCGGCAGCGCTCGACGGCCTGGGCGCCGTTCTCGACGCTCACGACCTCGTGGCCGGAGCTTTCGAGCTTGAGCACGACCAGCGTGCGGACGTCGACGTCGTCGTCGGCGACCACGATCCTGGCCATGGCTCCTCCGGGGGTGGGTGCGCGTTGCCGCGGTGGGGATGCCGGGGGGACGCGCCCGCGCTACGCGTGCAGAGCGAGCATAGGACGCCGGACGCCGCCCGACGGTCCAAATGGCGACATCCGCCGGGCAGCCGCCCGACTTCTGCTCAGTCGTCCCCGCCGGTGGACGGGGTGGTCTTCTGGACCTGCATCAGGAACTCGATGTTGCTCTGCGACTTCCGGAGCCGCTCGAGCAGCAGCTCGAGTGCCTGCTGACCGTCGAGCCCGGAGAGCACCCGGCGCAGCTTCCAGACGATCGCGAGCTCCTCCTTGCTCATCAGGAGCTCCTCGCGGCGCGTGCCGGACTGGACGGCGTCGATCGCCGGGAAGAGCCGCTTGTCGGCGAACTCGCGCCGCAGCCGCAGCTCCATGTTGCCGGTGCCCTTGAACTCCTCGAAGATCACCTCGTCCATCTTCGAGCCGGTCTCGACGAGCGCCGTCGCGAGGATCGTCAGCGAGCCGCCGTCCTCGATGTTGCGGGCCGCCCCGAAGAACTTCTTCGGGGGGTACAGCGCGCTCGAGTCGACGCCGCCGGAGAGGATCCGGCCGCTGGCCGGCGCCGCCAGGTTGTACGCACGGCCCAGCCGCGTGATCCCGTCGAGGAGCACCACGACGTCGTGGCCGAGCTCGACGAGCCGCTTGGCCCGCTCGATGGCGAGCTC
Organism: Nocardioides caldifontis; assembly: GCF_008087345.1. Taxonomy (GTDB): domain Bacteria; phylum Actinomycetota; class Actinomycetes; order Propionibacteriales; family Nocardioidaceae; genus Marmoricola_A; species Marmoricola_A caldifontis. The sequence continues at coordinate 520,571 of NZ_VHIB01000008.1, forward strand.
CGCGACCGTGGTGTGGTCGCTGGCCGGGCGGTCGAACGTCGAGGCGATGACCTCGCCCTTCACCGTCCGCTGGAAGTCGGTGACCTCCTCGGGCCGCTCGTCCACCAGCACGATCATCAGGTGGCACTCGGGGTTGTTGGTGGTGATCGAGTTCGCGATCGACTGCAGGATCATCGTCTTGCCGGCCTTGGGCGGCGAGACGATGAGGCCGCGCTGCCCCTTGCCGATCGGTGCCGCGATGTCGATGACCCGACCGATCAGGTTGTCGTGGCCCGTCTCGAGCCGGAGCCGCTCGGAGGCGTAGAGCGGCGTCAGCTTGCTGAAGTCGACCCGGTCCTTCGCCGCCTCGACGTCGCCGCCGTTGATCGTCTCGATCCGGACCAGCGGGTTGAACTTCTCCTTGCGCTCCCCCTCGCGGGCCTGGCGCACCGCACCGGTGACCGCGTCGCCCTTGCGGAGGCCGTACTTGCGGACCATCGAGAGCGAGACGTAGACGTCGTTCGGGCCGGGGAGGTAGCCGCTGGTCCGGACGAACGCGTAGTTGTCGAGGATGTCGACGATCCCCGCGACCGGGACGAGCACGTCGTCCTCGGTGACCTCGAGGTCCACGTCCTGGTGCTGGCGGCGGTCCCGGTAGCCGCCGCCCTGCGGCTGGTTGCTCTGGCGGTCGCGGTCGCGGCCGCGGCGGCGGCGACGACGGTTGCTGCCGCCGTCCTCGTCGCCCTGGTCACCGTGCGCGCCCTGCTGGCCCCGGTTGCCCTGCTGGTCCTGCTGGCCCTGCTCGCCGCGGTCCTGCTGGTCCCGCTGGTCCCGCTGGTCCCTCTGGTCCCTCTGGTCGCGCTGGTCGCGCTGGTCACGCTGGTCACGGCCAACGCGGCCCTTGCCGCGCTCCTCGCCCTGACGGTCGTCCTGATGGTTCCGGTTCTGCTGTTCGCGGTCCTGCTGGTTCCGGTCCTGCTGGGTCCGGTCCTGCTGGGTCCGGTCCTGCTGGTTCCGATCGCGGCCGCCCTGGTCGTACTGGCCGCGCTCCTGACGGCCGCCCTGGTCGTCCCGGCGGTCGTCCCGCTGGTTGCCCCGGTTGTCGTTCCGCTGCTCGTGCTCCCCGCGGCGGTCGTCCGAGCCCTGCTCCCGACGGGCCTCCTGGCGCTGCTCGGCGCGCTGCTCCTGACGAGGCTCCTGACGAGGCTCCTGGCGAGGCTCCTGGCGGGACTCCTGCGGCTGCTCCTGACGAGGCTCCTGACGAGGCTCCTGGCGAGGCTCCTGCCGGACCTCCTGGCGGGGCTCCTGACGGGGCTCCCGAGCCGGCTCGGCGGGCGCAGTCGAGGGGCCCGACGAGGTCTGACCGGCCTGGGCGGCCCGGATCGCGTCGACGAGCTGGGCCTTCTTCATCCCGCTCACGCCCTTGATGCCGAGGCCGCCGGCGATCTGCTTCAGCTCGGGCAGCAGCTTGCTGCTGAGCCCGCCGGCGCCGCGGCTGCGGCGCGGCGCGCTCTCCGGTGCGGCGGGGGTGGTGGCGGCTGTCTCGGTCACGTGAGGTCCTTCCCACGTACAGGCCAGGTCGGTTCTCCGACGGCCGTGAACAGGAGTGGTATCCGCCAGCTCGGACGGGAGGCAGGTGTGGGGGTGCACGAACCCGACGTACGAGCTGAAGGAGGTGAAGCGCTTGCCTCCGGCTGGGGTGCCAACGTCGGTGAGGACTGCATCAGCCGTGTCCCAAGCGCTGGATCAGACTAGCACCACAGGTTCATGTGAGGTGGGCAACTCCCCCGGGATCCACCCCGGGGTCGAGCGCACGCCACCCGGAGGGGGTCCGAGCGGTCACCTCGGCGACCCGTGCCGGCTCGGGCAGGGCGAGCACCGTCGGTCCGGCCCCGGAGATGACCGCCGGGATCCGGAGGTCGCGGAGCTCCTGGACGAGGGCGGCGGAGCGGGGCATGGCGGGTGCGCGGTAGCGCTGGTGGAGCCGGTCCTCGGTCGCCTCGAGGAGGGCGTGGGCGCCCGACGCGAGCGCCGCGACGAGGAGCGCCGCCCGGCCCGCCGAGAAGGCGGCGTCCTCGTGCGGCACCATGGGCGGGAGCAGCCGCCGCGCCACCGTGGTGGCCAGCGGGTCGGGCGGCACCAGGAGGACCGGGGTGACCGCGGCCGTGACGTCCAGCCGGACCGCGCGCGCCCGTCCGCCCTCCGTCCAGCCGATGGTGAGCCCGCCGTGGACCGCCGCCGCGACGTTGTCGGGGTGCCCCTCGAGCTCGGCGCCGATCTCGAAGAGCCGGTCGTCGGTCAGCGCCTCGCCGGCCGGACCGGCAAGCGCCCGCGCGACCGCGAGCCCGCCGACGATGGCCGCCGACGACGAGCCCATGCCGCGGCCGTGCGGGATCGCGTTGACGCAGTGCAGCCGGACCGGGGGCACCGCCAGCCCGAGCTCGGCGAAGCCCCGGGACATCGCGCGGTGCACGAGGTGGCCGGAGTCGAGCGGGACCTCGTTCGCCCCCTCGCCCTCGACGAGGATCACCGGCGCGGGTCCGTCGACGACCTCGGCGGTGAGCAGGTCGTGGTGGCCGAGCGCGAGCCCGAGCGCGTCGTACCCCGGGCCGAGGTTGGCGCTGCTCGCGGGCACCCGCACCCGCACGGGACCGGTGGCCGACCCCGTGGCGGAGCTGCCCGTCACGCCAGTCCGGCGGCGCGGGCGGCCGCCTCGGCGTCGGGCTGGACGACCGTGTCGACGAGGTCGGTGAAGGTGGAGAGCGCGGTGTCGATGTCCTTGAGCCCGTGGCCGGTGACGGTCACGACGAGCCGGCGCCCCTCCAGCTCGGCTCGCCGCGCGGGGTCGGCGGCGTCCTTGAGGAGCCCGGCCACCGAGGCCGCCGAGCCGGGCTCGACGAAGATCCCCTCGGCGGAGGCGAGCTGCCGCTGCGCGGCCAGGATCTCCTCGTCCTCCACCGCACCGAAGCGGCCGCCCGAGGACGTCGCGGCGTCGACCGCGAGGTGCCAGGAGGCCGGGTTGCCGATCCGGATCGCGGAGGCCACCGTCTCGGGGGCGAGCACCGGCTCCCCTGCTACCAGCGGCGCCGCGCCGGCGGCCTGCCAGCCGAGCATCCGGGGCCGCTGGGTGCTGACGCCGAGCTCGGAGTACTCCACGTAACCCTTCCAGTACGCCGAGATGTTGCCGGCGTTGCCGACCGGCAGCACGTGGACGTCGGGGGCGTCGCCGAGGAAGTCGACGATCTCGAAGGCCGCGGTCTTCTGGCCCTCGAGGCGGTAGGGGTTCACCGAGTTGACCAGCGCCACCGGGTAGCGCTCGGCGAGCTCGCGGGACATCCGCAGGCAGTCGTCGAAGTTGCCGCGGACCATGATCACCTGGGCCCCGTGCACGATCGCCTGCGCGAGCTTGCCGGCGGCGATCTTCCCCTGGGGCACGAGCACCAGCGGCTTGACCTTCGCGCGCGCGGCGTACGCCGCCATCGACGCGCTGGTGTTGCCGGTCGAGGCGCAGACGACCGCCTCGGCGCCCTGGCCGACGGCCACCGAGAGCGCGACGGTCATCCCGCGGTCCTTGAAGGAGCCGGTCGGGTTGTCGCCCTCCACCTTGATCCAGACCTCGGCGCCGGTGGCCCGGGAGAGCCACGGGCTGTCGACGAGCGGCGTGCCGCCCTCGCGCAGGGTGTGCGTCGGGGTGCCCTCCGGCAGCGGGAGGAGCGAGCGGTACTCCTCGATCACGCCCCGCCACTGGTGGGTCGTCGGGCCGGCAGAGCCGGCCTGGCCGGCGGCGCCCTGGACGGTGGTGGTGCCCTGGCCGGTCACTCCGCCTCCGCTCCTTCGACCCGCATCACCGAGGAGACGTCGCGGACCTCGGGCATCGCCCGGAGCGTCTCGACGGTCGCCTGGAGGTCGGCGTCGGAGGCGGCGTGCGAGACAACCACGAGCTGGGCGTCGTCGCCGCGCCCCTCCTGCCGGACGGTCTGGATCGAGACGCCGTGCTCGGCGAACGCCTGGGCGACCACCGCGAGGACTCCGGCGCGGTCGTCGACGTCGACCGAGACGTGGTAGCGGGTGCGGGCCTGGCCGATCGGCTGCACCGGGAGGTCCGCGTACGCCGACTCCCCCGGCCCCCGGACGTCGGCGAGCCGGTTGCGGGCGACCGTGACCAGGTCGCCGAGCACCGCGGACGCGGTCGGCGAGCCACCGGCGCCGGGGCCGTAGAACATCAGCTGGCCGGCGGCGTCGCTCTCCACGAACACCGCGTTGTAGGCGCCGCGCACGCTGGCGAGCGGGTGGGACCTCGGGATCATCGCCGGGTGGACCCGGGCGGAGACGGCAGGCCCGTCGGGTCCGTCGGTCAGGTCGCAGATCGCGAGGAGCTTGACCACGCACCCCATCTCACGGGCGGAGGCGACGTCGGCCGCGCTGACGTCGGAGATCCCCTCCCGGTGGACGTCGGCGGCGACCACCCGGGTGTGGAAGGCCAGGCTGGCGAGGATGGCAGCCTTCGCGGCGGCGTCGAACCCCTCCACGTCGGCGGTCGGGTCGGCCTCGGCGTACCCGAGCGCCTGGGCCTCCTCGAGCGACTCGGTGAACCCGGCGCCGGAGGTGTCCATCCGGTCGAGGATGAAGTTCGTGGTGCCGTTGACGATGCCGAGCACCCGGCGGACCCGGTCGCCGGCGAGGGACTCGCGGAGCGGGCGGAGGATCGGGATCGCGCCGGCGACGGCCGCCTCGTAGTAGAGGTCGCGGCCGAACTTGTCCGCCGCCTCGTAGAGGGTGGCGCCGTCCTCGGCGAGCAGCGCCTTGTTCGCGGTGACCACGCTGGCGCCCGACTCCAGGGCCGTGAGGATGAGGCCGCGGGCGGGCTCGATGCCCCCGATCACCTCGACCACCAGGTCGACGCCGGAGGTCACCAGCCCCTGAGCGTCGGTGGTCAGCAGCTCCGGCGGGACCTCCACGTCCCGGCGCGCGTCGAGGCGGCGCACCGCCACCCCGGCGAGCTCGAGAGGGGCACCGACCCGGGCCGCGAGGTCGTCGGCCTGCTCCAGGAGCAGCCGCACGACCTGGCTGCCCACCGAGCCACAGCCGAGCACCGCGACGCGCAGCGGCGCGCGCGTGCTCCCGGGGCTCCTGCTCTCCACAGCCGTCGTCACGCCCGTCATCGTCCCACGTCGGTGCCGAGCAGGTCGTCCTCGGTCTCACGTCGCACGACGACGGTGGCCACGCCGTCACGCACCGCGACCACCGGCGGACGCAGCAGGTGGTTGTAGTTGCTGGCCATCGACCGGCAGTAGGCGCCGGTGCCCGGGACCGCGAGGAGGTCGCCGGGGCGCACGTCACCGGGAAGGAACTCGTCGCGCACCACGATGTCGCCGGCCTCGCAGTGCTTGCCGACGACGCGGGCCAGGACCGGGGCGGCGTCCGAGCGCCGGGAGGCCAGGGTGGCCGAGTAGTCGGCGTCGTACAGCGCGGTGCGGATGTTGTCGCTCATCCCGCCGTCGACGGAGACGTAGGTGCGCGAGGCGCCCGCGTCGAGCCGGACCTCCTTGACCGTGCCGACCTCGTAGAGGGTGCACATCGCCGGACCGACGATCGCGCGGCCCGGCTCGATCGAGAGCCGCGGGACGTCGACCTCGAGCGCCCGGGCCTCGTGCTCGACGATCTTGGTCAGCTCGACGGCCAGCTGCGAGGGGTCCGACGGGTCGTCCTGGGTGGTGTAGGCGATCCCGAAGCCGCCGCCGAGGTCGAGCTCGGGCATCACCACCCCGAGCTCGTCGGAGACCCGCGCGTGAAGGGCCAGCACCCGCCGCGCGGCGACCTCGAACCCGGAGGTGTCGAAGATCTGCGAGCCGATGTGGCTGTGCAGGCCGAGCAGCCGGAGCCCCGGCGCGGCCTCGATCCGGCGTACGGCCTCGAACGCGTCGCCGGAGGTGATCGAGAAGCCGAACTTCTGGTCCTCGTGGGCGGTGGCGATGTACTCGTGGGTGTGCGCCTCGACGCCGGCGGTGACCCGCACCATCAGCGGCGCCTCCGCGCCGGTCTCGGCGGTCAGCGCGAGGAGCCGGTCGATCTCGTCGAACGAGTCGACGATGATCCGCCCCACCCCCACCTCGAGGGCGCGCCGGAGCTCGACGACCGACTTGTTGTTGCCGTGGAACCCGATCCGCGCCGGCTCGATGCCGGCCCGGAGCGCGACCGTCAGCTCGCCGCCGGAGCAGACGTCGATGTTCAGCCCCTCCTCGGCGACCCATCGCGCGACGGTGGTGCAGATGAACGCCTTCGCGGCGTAGTAGACGTCGTAGTCGGCGAAGGCCTCGCGGAAGGCGCGGGCGCGGCGGCGGAAGTCCTCCTCGTCGAGGACGTACGCCGGGGTGCCGTGATCGCGGGCGAGGTCGCGGAGGTCGACGCCACCGACGACCAGCGCGCCCTCGTAGGTCTTGCGCGCGGTGACCGGCCAGAGCAGCGGCACGAGCGCGTTGGGGTCGGCCGGCTCACGGAGCCAGGCAGGCCCCTTCGTCCCGATGTCGGCGTGCAGCGCGCCGGCCTGGTGCGACCTCATGGCGCCGCTCTCACATCCGCTCGGGCGCGGTGACGCCGAGCAGCGCCAGCCCGTTCCCGAGCACGATCCGGGTCGCGGCGACCAGCAGCAGCCGGGCGCGGTGCAGGTCGCCGGGCTCCTCGTCGCCCTGCGGGAGCACCCGGCAGGCGTCGTAGAACCGGTGGAAGGTGCCGGCGGTCTCCTCGAGGTAGCGCGCCACCCGGTGCGGCTCGCGCAGCTGCGCGGCGGAGGCGACGACGCGCGGGAACTCGGCGAGCGCCCGGAGCAGGTCGCCCTCCCGCTCGTGCGAGAGCAGCGCCGGGTCGAAGTCGTCGCCCGCCGGGGCGAGGTCGAGGTCGGCGGCGTTGCGCAGGATCGAGGCGAGCCGGGCGTGGGCGTACTGCACGTAGTAGACGGGGTTCTCCGCGCTGGCCCGGGTGATCTCCTCGACGTCGAGCGTCAGCGGGGAGTCCACCGGGTAGCGGGAGAGCGTGTAGCGCAGCGCGTCGACGCCGATGAGGTCGACCAGCTCGCCCAGGGTCACGATCGAGCCGGCGCGCTTGCTGAGCCGCACCTCCTCGCCGCCGCGGAGGATCTTGACCAGCTGGCCGATCAGCACCTCGATGTTCGACTCGGGGTCGTCGCCCGCGCACGCCGCCATCGCCTTCAGCCGGCCGACGTAGCCGTGGTGGTCGGCGCCGAGGAGGTAGATGCAGAGGTCGAAGCCGCGCTCGCGCTTGTCGACGTAGTAGGCGGTGTCGGAGGCGAAGTAGGTCAGCTCCCCGTTGCTCCGCCGCAGCACCCGGTCCTTGTCGTCGCCGTAGTCGGTGGTGCGCATCCACAGCGCGCCGTCGGCCTCGTAGAGGTGGCCCTGCTTGTCGAGGACCTGGAGGCCGTGGTCGACCTTGCCCTCGCCGTAGAGGCTCCGCTCGGAGAACCAGACGTCGAAGTGGGTCTGGAAGACCTCGAGCTGCTGCTGCTGCTCGGCGAGCTGGAGCCGGTAGGCCTCCTCGCGGAACGCGACCAGCCGCTCGTCGTCGGGCAGGTCGACGATGTCGGGACGCGCCGCGACGACCTGCTCGGCGAGCTCGTGGATGTAGGCGCCGTGGTAGCCGTCCTCCGGGACCGGCCGGCCCAGGGCCGCGGCCTCGACGGACGCGCCGAACTTGTCCATCTGGTTGCCGCGGTCGTTGACGTAGAACTCGCGGGTCACCGAGGCCCCCGCCGCCTCCATCACCCGGGCGAGGGCGTCGCCCACCGCCGCCCACCGGGTGTGCCCGAGGTGCAGCGGACCCGTGGGGTTCGCGGAGATGAACTCGACGTTGACCGAGCGTCCGGCGAGCGCCTCGTTGCGGCCGTACGACGCCCCGGCGGCCACGACCTGCGCCGCGACCCTCCCCTGGGCGCCGGCCTCGACCGTGATGTTGAGGAACCCGGGACCCGCGACCTGCACGTCGGCGACGCCGCCGACCTCGCGGAGCGCGTCGGCGAGCAGCCCCGCCAGCTCCTGGGGGCGCATCCCCGCCTTCTTGGCGAGCTGGAGCGCGACGTTGGTCGCGTAGTCGCCGTGGCTGCGGACCTTCGGCCGCTCCACGACCACGGAGCCCGGCACCTCGGCCAGCGCCACGGCGCCACGGGTCACCAGCCCTTCGAGGACGTGGACGACCGCGTCGGAGATCTGCTGGGGGGTCACCTGCCGAGTTTATCGGCGGTGTCGAAGCGATACCGGCGGCGGTCCGCTGCCTGGTAGTCATGTAGGCTTCCGGCGCGTCAAGGCCGCGAGGCCCCCGTAGCTCAGGGGATAGAGCACCGCCCTCCGGAGGCGGGAGCGTAGGTTCGAATCCTACCGGGGGCGCAGGTGAGCCCGAGCCGAGCTTGCTCGAGCTCGTGGCGAGGCAAGTCCCCGGTCGAGGAGCGCAGCGACGAGCACCGGGGGCGCTTCTCTTGGAAGCGCGTCAGCAGCCGCGCTCGAAGGTCCCGTCGTTGCGGGCCTCGTTCCCGAGCCGGCGGGCCGTCGAGACGTCGGGGATCACGATGCTCGCCCCTCCTGCGGTGCCGAACGAGCCGCCGATCACGCAGCCGCGGAGCCGGTCGGGGCGGACCTTGGTGACCGCGCGGGCGAGCCGGTAGAGCTCCACCGGCGACAGGTCGGTGTTGGTGTTGCGCAGCACGGAGAGCACCCCCCGCTCGAAGAACCCGGGGCGGTCCAGGCGGCTGCGCACCGTGGCCAGGGTCCCGCGGAGCAGTGCCTGCTGGTTCGCCGACCGGTCGAAGTCGCCCCGCGGAAGGGCGTAGCGGGCGCGGCTGAAGAACAGCGCCTCACGGGCGTCGAGCCGGTTCCGGCCCTGCCGGACGTGGCCGGGCATCTTGGGGTCGGTGATGTCGAACCGCGACTGCACCACCACGCCGCCGGCGGTGTACACCATCGACTGCAGCCCCTCGAACGTGGTGGTGAAGACGTAGTCCGGCCGGACCCCCACCAGGTCCCCGACGGCGCGGGCCATCAGTGGCGGACCGCCGTACGTCATGGCGGCGTTGATCTTGTCGCTGCCCCGGCCGGGGATGGGGACGTAGGAGTCGCGCGGCACGCCGATCATCACGCCGCGGCCGGTCTCGAGGTTGAGCCCCACCATCTGGATCGCGTCCGCGCGCGAGCGCCACGGCGGGTCGCCGGGACGGGCGTCGGAGCCCAGGACCAGGACCCAGACCATGCGGCGGTCGTGGTCGACGCCGTCGGCGCGGTCGACCTTGACCAGGGAGGCCGGGGTGCTCCTCAGCGACGGGTCGGGCACCACCAGCGCCGCCACCGCGAGGACGACGGCCAGCAGGGCCGTCCTGCGCCAGCGGTACGCGCGGCCGCGACCACGCCTGGCGTCGAGCCTGCTCGTGCGTGTGCTCGCGGTCACCGGTTGCCTCCGCTCGTGCCGTCCTTCTCGGTGCTGGCGTCGACGCGTCCACCGGCACCCGACATCGCCAGCTCGTAGCCGAAGACCTGCCACCCGCGACGCGTCGGGGTCAGGTGCAGCTGGCCGGTCACCGTCGAGCGTGAACCGTCGGCGGTGAGCACCAGCCTGACGGCTGCCGTCGCCCCCACCGGCTGGCGCGGGCGCGGCGAGAGCACCGCCACCCGGACCCGGCCCGAGCGGAGCACCGGCGGCTCACCGTCACCGGCGCCGAGCCGCCGACCGGTCGTCACGTCGGCGTCACGACGGGCCAGCCGGCGCGCCTTGTCGGTGAACCCGGGGAACGCCTTGCCCCGGCCGACGTACGCGTCCTCGACGTACTCCTCGAGCAGCACGCGGAGCTGCTTCGCGAGCCGCCGCTCGGCGGCCGGGTGCAGCTTCCCGGCGACCCGCACCACCCGGGTGGGCACCGCGACGCCCGGATCGCCCTTCTCGTCCGCAGGCTCGCCGGGCTCCGTGGCGGTCGGGGCGTCCTCCTCGTCACCCGAGAGCGCGAGCACCGCCGCACCCCCGCCGAGCAGGAGCACGACCACGGCGACCAGCGCGACGACCAGGGTCCGGCGGGACCGGGCCGGCGGTCGCGAGGCGTCGTCGGACGCATGAGGAGAGCGCATACGGGCATTCTCGACGTGGCGCGGGGCCGGGCTCGTGGCACCCCCTGTGGAAGGTCCAGGTCGGCGCGCCGCACCAGCAGCCGCGCACGCTGGTGCGAAGGACTAGATTGGAGGCCGGTCCCACCGCGGTCCGAGAAGCGGTGACCGACGGCACACCCACACGGCGAACCACGACTGCAGCGGAAGAGGCGAACAAGAGAGTGGCCGAGTCTGTCCACCAGCACAAGACCGGTGACCAGCCGGACCCGATGGCGGACTTCGGGGCGAACGAGTGGCTCGTCGACGAGATGCTCGAGCGGTACCAGGCCGACCCCTCGAGCGTCGACGACGCATGGCTGGCCTTCTTCCGCGAGCGCGGTCTCGCGCCGGGCGCCAACGGCGGCAGCCGCGCCGGAGGTGAGGGCTCCTCGAAGAAGAACGAGGAGGAGGCACCCGGGGACCGGGCGGACGCGGCCTCCTCGCAGGCCCGGAGCGCGCCGCCGGTCGCCAAGGCCAAGACGGCGAAGGCAGCCCGCGACACCAAGCCCACCGCCGACGACACCGTCGTGACCCCCCGGGCCCGCGCCGCGGACATCTCCCGCAACGCGCGGTCCGGGAAGAGCAGCGGTGGCTCCGCGGAGCGCACCACCCCGCAGACCGACGTCGCCACCCGCGCCGACGCGGTGCCGGCTCCCCCGGCCTCCCGGCCGGTGCCCAAGGAGAAGGCCCCCGCGGACCTGCCGGACGCGACCGACGAGCCCCGGCTGACCCAGCTGCGCGGCGCCCCGATGCGCACCGCGCAGAACATGGACGCCAGCCTCTCGGTGCCCACCGCGACCAGCGTGCGCAGCGTGCCGGTCAAGCTGCTGTGGGACAACCGCATCGTCATCAACAACCACCTCGCCCGCGCACGCGGCGGCAAGGTGTCGTTCACCCACCTCATCGGCTACGCCATGGTCAAGGCGCTCAAGTCGATGCCGGAGATGAACAACGGCTACGACGTGGTCGACGGCAAGCCGCAGCTGGTGCAGCCGGCGCACGTGAACCTCGGCCTCGCGATCGACATGCAGAAGTCCGACGGGACGCGCCAGCTGCTCGTGCCGTCGATCAAGGCCGCGGAGACCATGGACTTCGCGGAGTTCTGGACGGCCTACGAGGACCTCGTCCGCAAGGCCCGCAACGGCAAGCTGCAGGTCTCCGACTTCCAGGGCACCTCGATCAGCCTCACCAACCCCGGCACGATCGGGACCAACCACTCCGTGCCGCGGCTGATGAAGGGCCAGGGGTGCATCATCGGCGTCGGGTCGATGGAGTACCCCCCGGAGTTCCAGGGCGCGTCGGAGGAGACCCTCACCCGCAACGCGGTCAGCAAGATCATGACGCTGACCTCGACGTACGACCACCGGGTGATCCAGGGCGCGCAGTCGGGCGAGTACCTCAAGCGCATCCACGCGCTGCTGCTCGGCGAGGACGGCTTCTACGACGAGATCTTCCGGGCGCTGCGGATCCCCTACGAGCCGATCCGCTGGGCGCGGGACATCTCCACCAACCACGACGACGACATCAGCAAGCAGGCCCGGATCCTCGAGCTGATCCACGCCTACCGGGTGCGCGGCCACATGATGGCCGACACCGACCCGCTGGAGTACCAGCAGCGCAGCCACCCCGACCTCGAGATCGAGTCGCACGGGCTGACGCTGTGGGACCTCGACCGCGAGTTCGCCACCGGCTCGTTCGGCGGCGACCGGCGGTTCATGAAGCTCCGCGACATCCTCGGGATCCTCCGCGACTCGTACTGCCGCACGATCGGCATCGAGTACATGCACATCCAGGACCCGGAGCAGCGCCGCTGGATCCAGCAGCGGGTCGAGCAGCCGCACGTGAAGCCGCCCCGCGAGGAGCAGCTGCGGATCCTGCTGAAGCTCAACCAGGCCGAGGCGTTCGAGACCTTCCTGCAGACCAAGTTCGTCGGCCAGAAGCGGTTCAGCCTCGAGGGCGGCGAGACGACGATCCCGCTGATCGACGAGATCTGCGAGAACGCCGCCGAGTCCGGCCTCGTCGAGGTCTGCATCGGCATGGCCCACCGCGGACGGCTCAACGTGCTCGCGAACATCGTCGGCAAGTCCTACAGCCAGATCTTCGCGGAGTTCGAGGGCAACATCGACCCGCGGACCGTGCAGGGCTCCGGCGACGTGAAGTACCACCTGGGCGCCGACGGCGTCTTCACCGCCGACTCCGGGGCCAAGATCGACGTCTCGGTGGCGGCGAACCCGTCGCACCTCGAGACCGTCGACCCGGTGCTCGAGGGCATCGCGCGCGCCAAGCAGGACGTCCTCGACCGGGGCGCCGAGTTCCCGGTCCTGCCGCTGCTCGTCCACGGTGACGCGGCGTTCGCGGGCCAGGGCGTGGTCGCCGAGACGCTGAACCTGTCGCAGCTGCGGGGCTACCGCACCGGCGGGACGATCCACGTGGTCGTCAACAACCAGGTCGGCTTCACCACCTCGCCGTCGCAGTCGCGCTCCTCGCTCTACTGCACCGACGTGGCGCGGATGGTCCAGGCGCCGATCTTCCACGTCAACGCCGACGACCCCGAGGCCTGCATCCGCGTCGCCCGGCTCGCCTTCGAGTACCGCCAGGCATTCAACAAGGACGTCGTCATCGACCTCGTCTGCTACCGCCGCCGCGGCCACAACGAGGGTGACGACCCGTCGTACACCCAGCCGCTGATGTACGACCTGATCGAGCAGAAGCGCTCGGTGCGCAAGCTCTACACCGAGTCCCTGATCGGTCGTGGCGACATCACGCTGGAGGAGGCCGAGCAGGTCCTCCGCGACTACCAGGAGCAGCTCGAGCGGGTGTTCCGGGAGGTCCGCGAGGGCGAGTCGACGCCCGACCAGTGGACGACCGTGCCGGAGTACCCCGAGAAGCCGGCCCACAAGGCGACGACCGCCATCAGCCGGGAGGTGCTCAAGCGGGTCGCCGACGCACACGTCAACGCCCCCGAGGGGTTCACCGTCCACCCGAAGGTGCTCCCCCAGCTGCAGCGGCGCGCCGCGGCGATCACCGACGGTCCGATCGACTGGGCCACCGGCGAGATCCTCGCCTTCGCCTCGCTGCTGATGGACGGGCGCCCGGTCCGGCTCGCCGGCCAGGACTCCCGACGCGGCACGTTCACCCAGCGGTTCGCGACGATCATCGACCGCCGCAACGGTGACGAGTGGACGCCGCTGTCGAACCTCAGCGAGGACCAGGCGAAGTTCTACGTCTACGACTCGCTGCTCTCGGAGTACGCCGCGCTCGGCTTCGAGTACGGCTACTCCGTCGCCCGCCCCGAGGCGCTGGTGATGTGGGAGGCGCAGTTCGGCGACTTCGTCAACGGCGCCCAGACGGTGATCGACGAGTACATCACCGCCGGCGAGACCAAGTGGGGCCAGCAGTCGGGCGTCGTCCTGCTGCTGCCGCACGGCTACGAGGGCCAGGGGCCGGACCACTCCTCCGCGCGGATCGAGCGGTTCCTCACGATGGCCGCCGACGAGGCCTTCGTCGTGGCCCAGCCGTCGACCCCGGCCAGCCACTTCCACCTGCTCCGCCAGCACTCGCTGGGCGAGGAGCACCGGCCGCTCATCGTCTTCACCCCGAAGTCGATGCTGCGCCGCAAGGAGGCTGCCTCGACCCCGGAGGACTTCACCGAGGGCGCGTTCCTGCCGGTGATCGGCGACAACGGCGTCGACCCCGAGAAGGTCGAGAAGGTGCTGCTCTGCTCCGGCCGCGTCACGTGGGACCTCATGGCCCACCGCAAGAAGGCCGAGGCCGACGACCCGCGCACCGCGATCGTGCGGATCGAGCAGCTCTACCCCCGGCCGGTCGAGGAGCTGGAGGAGGAGCTCGGGCGGTTCCCGAACCTCAAGGAGGTCCGCTGGGTCCAGGACGAGCCGGCGAACATGGGGCCGTGGCCGCACTTCAAGCTGCACGTGGCCGACAAGCTGTCCGTCCCGGTGTCGCGCGTCTCCCGTCCGGAGTCGACCTCCCCGGCGGTCGGCCAGGCGAGCCGGCACAAGCAGGAGCAGCAGGAGCTGCTGCAGCAGGCCTTCGCCTGACGGGGCCGCGGGTGTACTTCACCGACCGGGGCATCGAGGAGCTCCTGAGCCGGCGTGGCGAGGAGGAGGTCAGCATCGCCTGGCTCGCCGACCGGCTGCAGGAGTTCGTCGACCTCAACCCCGACTTCGAGGTGCCCGTCGAGCGGCTCGCCACCTGGCTCGCCCGCCTCGACGACGAGGACGACTGACCTGCGGACGGACATGAACGCTGACGCCGTACGCCGGTGATCTGCCGTTCCCGACGTACGGACGGATCGGGGCCTGGCCAACCGTCCGTACGTCGGGAGCCACAGGCCCCAGCCCGCCACGAGGGGCGGCTCGACACCACACACGCGCGCCACGAAGGGCGGCTCGACACCGGTCAGGAGGCGCAGGCGACGCAGGTGCGGGCCACCGGGCGCGCCTCGAGCCGGCCCTCGGGGATCGGCTCGCCGCACCGCTCGCACCGGCCGTACCTGCCGTCCTCGACCCGGGCCAGCGCCGCGTCGATCTCCCGCAGGTGCCGCTGCGCCTGGCGGACCAGCGTGCTGACCTGCGACCGCTCGAAGGCGATCGTGGCGCCCTCGGGGTCGTGCTCGTCGTCGGCGTTCGACCCCTCCGAGGCCTCGACCATCGCGCCGAAGTCGGCCTGCAGGGCGGTGAGCCGGTCGAGGGTGGAGCGGCGCTCCTCCTCGAGCCGTCGCCGGGCGTCCACGGCTAGCGGGTGAAGACGATCTTGCCGAAGACGTCGCCGCCGGCCATCGCGGCGAACCCCTTCTCGGCCTCCTCGAGCGGCAGCGTGCGGTCGATGAGCGGCCGGGTGCCGGTGGCGTCGAGCATCTGCACGAGGGAGGCGAGCTCGGTGCGGGTGCCCATCGTCGAGCCGATCACGCTGAGCTGGAGGAAGAAGATCCGGGTGAGCTCGGCGTCGTCGACCTTCGGCCCGCTCGTCGTGCCGCTGATCACGATGCGGCCGCCGGGACGCAGCGAGCGCACCGAGTGCGACCAGGTTGCGCGGCCGACGGTCTCCATCACCGCGTCGACCTTCACCGGGAGCCGCGCCCCGCTCTCGAACACCTCGTGGGCGCCGATCTCGAGGGCCCGGGCGCGCTTGGCCTCGTCACGGCTGGTGGCGTAGACCTTCAGCCCCCCGGCGCGGGCCAGGGTGATCAGTGCGGTGGCGACGCCGCCGCCGGCGCCCTGGACGAGCACCGAGTCGCCCGGCTTGAGCCCGCCCTGCGTGAAGAGCATCCGGTAGGCGGTGAGCCACGCGGTCGGGAGGCACGCGGCCTCCTCGAAGGAGAGGGACGCGGGCTTGGGCACCACGTTGCGACGGGGTACGGCGACCCGGTCGGCGAACGTCCCCTGGTAGCGCTCGCTCAGCAGCGACCGCTTGGGGTCGAACGTCTCGTCGCCGGACCAGGAGGGGTCGGAGACCACCGCGTGGACGACCACCTCGTTGCCGTCCTCGTCGACCCCGGCGGCGTCGCAGCCCAGGATCATCGGGAGCGCCTCCTCGCGGAGCCCGACCCCCTTGAGCGACCAGAGGTCGTGGTGGTTGAGCGAGGTGGCCTTGACGGTGACCGTCGTCCAGCCGTCGGGCACCTCCGGGTCAGGCCGCTCCCCCAGCGTGAGGCCGGACAGCTGGTCGTCGGAGGAGAACGAGGACGCGTAGACGGCGAACATGCTGCGGACCTTACCCAGCAGCCCGCAGCCCGCGGCCCGCAGCCCGCAGGCCGCGGCCTCAGCGCCGGGCGACCCCGTCGCGCCGGGCCGCCTCGGCGACCGCCTCCGCGACGGCCGGACCGACCCGCTCGTCGAACGGCGACGGGACGATGTAGTCCTCCCGCAGCTCGTCGCCGACGAGCCCGGCGAGCGCGTTCGCGGCTGCCAGCTTCATCCCCTCGGTGATCGCCGAGGCGCGGACGTCGAGGGCCCCGCGGAAGATGCCGGGGAACGCCAGCACGTTGTTGATCTGGTTGGGGAAGTCCGACCGGCCGGTGGCGACGACCCGGGCGTGCCGGTGGGCCACCTCCGGGAGCACCTCGGGGGTCGGGTTCGCCAGCCCGAAGATGATCGCGTCGTCGGCCATCGCGGCGACGTGCTCCTCGGGGACGGTGCCGCCGGAGACGCCGATGTAGACGTCCGCGCCGACCAGCGCCTCCGCGAGGCTCCCCTTGCGGCCGGTCACGTCGGCGGTCTGGGCGGCCAGCGCCCGCTTCACCGGGGTGAGGTCGTGGCGGGAGGAGTGCAGGACGCCCTTGCGGTCGGTGACCGCGAGGTCCTTGATCCCGGCGGCCAGCAGGATCTTGGCGACGGCGACGCCCGCGGCCCCGGCACCGGAGATGACCACGCGGGTCGAGGCGTGGTCGCGGCCGGTGAGCTTGAGCGCGCCCTCGAGGGCTGCGAGGGCGACGACCGCCGTGCCGTGCTGGTCGTCGTGGAAGACCGGGATGTCGAGCCGCTCCTTGAGCCGGTCCTCGATCTCGAAGCAGCGGGGCGCGGAGATGTCCTCGAGGTTGATCCCGCCGAAGCTCGGCGCCAGCCGGGCGACGGTGTCGATGATCTCGTCGGTGTCGGTGGTGTCCAGGCAGATCGGCACGCCGTCGACGCCGCCGAACTGCTTGAAGAGCACGGCCTTGCCCTCCATCACCGGCATCGCGGCCGACGGGCCGATGTCCCCCAGCCCGAGCACCGCGGTGCCGTCGGTGACGATCGCGACGGTGTTCGACACCCAGGTGTAGTCGCGGGACAGCTCCGGCTCGGCGGCGATCGCCTCGCAGACGAGCGCGACGCCCGGCGTGTAGGCGAGCGACAGGTCGTCGCGGTCGTCGAGGGCTACCGTCGAGACGATCTCCATCTTGCCGCCGAGGTGCAGGTCGAAGACCGGGGTGCCGGCGCGCGGGTGACCGGCGTCGGCGGGCGGGGGCTGGACGGACATGCGGCGTCTTTCGGTCGGGAGCGTGGCGGAGACGGTCCGACGTGCGCGGTGGCGCTGCACCGGGGCTCCGGGCCTGGGATCACCTGGCACCGACCCCGTCGGGTCTGACCGGCTGTCAGTCTCGCACAGCGGACCGGAGCGCTCGCCGGGCCGCCCGGGTGGCCGCCGTCACACCGTCACACCGGGTCAGGGAGCCGCGCGGCTCCGCCGACGCCGCGGCGGCCAGACCCGCAGCAGCACCAGCGCCACGACGTCCTCGTCGGCCACGGCACCGACCCGCCAGGAGTCCACGCCGACCCGTGGGTTGTCGCGCTCGACCCACCAGCCCTCGTCCACCCGGGCGGTGACCCGCTTGACCGCGAGCACGGGGCCCTCCTCCGTCCTCAGCCGTACGACGGCCAGGCGGCCGGTCCTGGGACGGGCACCGTGGAGGCAGAGCAGTCGGTCGCCGTCGTGCAGCGTGGGCTCCATCGAGCGGCCCCGGACCACGGCGAGCCCCGGCCGGCGGGGCGGGCGTGCCGAGCGCCGCACGTTAGACCTCCTCGCCGCGGGGGATGGTGCACCGGGTGGCTCCCCGGTGGACGCGGTCACGGAGTAGTGTCGCAGTCGATCGGACCGCACCACCCTGACGCACTCCCCGAGCGGACGGCCGCGGGCGGCACCACCGCCGCGAACCGACCGGGCTCGGCCCTCAAGGAACGACGAAAGGACCCTGGATGATCCGGCGACTGTTCGCACCGACGATCGACGTCCACGCCCACTGCGACCTGCCCTGCGGTGTCTACGACCCCAACCAGGCCCGCTACGAGGCGGAGTCGATCAAGGCCATCATCGGCAAGGTCGCGGAGAACGACGACCCCGACTTCCGCACCCGCGCGATCATGATCAAGGAGCAGCGGGCGCAGCTGGTCAAGGAGCACCTCTGGGTGCTGTGGACCGACTACTTCAAGCCGCCGCACTTCGAGAAGTACCCCCAGCTCCACCAGCTGTTCAACGAGGCCACCAAGCTGGCCGGCGGCACCGCCAACAAGGCCACGTTCGACGCGGCCAAGGCCGACGAGCTGATCGCGAAGATCGACGAGATCGCGGAGATCTTCCACGAGACCAAGAAGGCCTGACCACCACGACGGTCGGGGGCGCGCCGGGAGATCGGCGGGCCCCCGCCGCCTGTCACGGGAGCACCCCTTGATCGACGACACCGCCCCGGACGCCGAGCTCCGGCTGCCGGCCGACAGCGCCTACCTCGCCGTGCTGCGCACGGCGACGGCCGGGCTGGCGGCCCGCATCAACTTCACCCTCGACGACATCGAGGACCTGCGCATCGCCGTCGACGAGGCCTGCGCGATCCTGCTGCCGCAGTCGCGGGCGGGCGCCGAGCTGCAGTGCCGGTTCTGGCTCGGCGAGGCGATGATGACGGTCGCGGTGGCCACCTCCTGTGACAACCCGCGCCCGCCGGCCGAGCACGGCTTCGCGTGGCGGGTGCTCTCTGCCCTGACCACCCAGGTCAGCTCCTCGGTCGACGGCGACCGGCTGGCGCTCACCCTCTCGCGGAGCGCAGGTCGCCACCCGTGAGCCCCGCAGACGACACCCGCGCCGGCACCCCGGACGCCGGCGCCGAGCCGGAGACCGAGATCGTCGAGCAGGCCGAGCCCGACCTGCACAGCCGCACGGCCGCCCTGTTCGCCGCGATGCAGGGCGCCGACAGCGAGTCCGAGGCGGCGCGCGTGCGCAGCGAGCTCGTCGAGCTCCACCTGCCGCTCGCCGAGTACCTCGCCCGCCGCTTCGGCAACCGCGGCGAGCCGCACGAGGACCTGGTCCAGGTGGCGACGATCGGGCTGATCAAGGCGATCGACCGGTTCGACCTCGAGCGCGGGGTCGCGTTCTCGACCTACGCCACCCCGACGATCGTCGGGGAGATCAAGCGCCACTTCCGCGACCGCGGCTGGACCATCCGGGTCCCGCGCCGGCTGCAGGAGATCCAGGCGGTGATCAACCAGGCCGTCAGCGACCTCGGCCAGGAGCTGGGCCGCTCGCCGACGGTGGCCGAGCTCGCGCAGCGGGCCGGGATGAGCGAGGAGGAGATCCTCGAGGGGCTGGAGTCGGCGAACGCCTACTCCCCGCTCTCGCTCGACGCCCCGGACCCCAGCGGCGAGGTCGGCGCCGTCATCGAGCAGCTCGGCGACTACGACGACGCGCTCGACGCCGTGGTGGACCGCGAGACGGTCAAGCCGCTGCTCGACAAGCTCGACGCCCGGGCGAAGCGGATCCTGCTGCTGCGGTTCTTCCGCAACATGACCCAGTCGCAGATCGCCGAGGAGCTCGGCATCTCCCAGATGCACGTCTCCCGGCTGCTCAGCCGGACCCTGTCCGACCTGCGCAAGGCCCTGGAGGAGCAGCCCACGGGCGTCGACGCCTGAGCGCCGGCGCCCTCACTCCTCCGAGGGCTCGAGGGCGGCCAGTGACTGCGGGTGGAAGATCCCGGCGAGGGCCACGACCGCCACGGCGATCGCGACGACGGCCACCACGGTGGTGTTCCCGCCCCAGAAGCTCGCTCCGACCATCACCTGGATCAGCTGGGCGAGCACGACGGGGGCCCGGGCCCAGGAGGCGAGCCGCCAGAGGTTCCAGGCGCAGAAGCCCAGGCCGGCGCCCCAGAGCACGAAGAAGAGGGTCGCGGTCACCGCCAGCGCCAGCGCCTCGCCGCGGGCCTGGCTGGCCTCGACGATGCCGAAGAGGAAGTAGACCACCGCCTCGACGGCGACCAGGGAGACGGCGACGGCCAGGGGGGCGGGGACCCGGTGCCGGGGGTCTCTCGAGGTGGGCGCAGAGGTCACGTCGATCGATCGTACGGGGGTGGGACACCCCTTCGGCGGTCGGCGGGGAGAAACGCCGCGGATCCCGTTGTGATGAAAGTGACCAGGACGGGGTATTGATCCTCGACCACGAAGTTGACAACATCGACCGAGTCGCTGGTCGAGGGTGCACGCCCTCGAGGCCTCGCAGGCCCGACCAGTCGACCCTCCAACCAGCCGCCGGTGCGCGGGACAATCGGGGGTTCGCGCGACGTTTCACAAGGACGTCGCTCGAAGGGCATGTCCGTGGCCGACGTTCACGGGTCGGCTCGAACGGACCAGAGAAGGAGCATTCCGCCATGGATTGGCGCCACCGTTCCGCGTGCCTCGAAGAGGACCCGGAGCTGTTCTTCCCGATCGGCAACACCGGTCCGGCCATCCTCCAGATCGAGGAGGCCAAGCAGGTGTGCCGTCGGTGCGAGGTGCGCGAGCAGTGCCTCGCCTGGGCGCTCGAGGCAGGCCAGGACCACGGCGTGTGGGGCGGCCTCAGCGAGGACGAGCGCCGGGCGCTCAAGCGACGCAACGCCCGCCAGCGGGTGCGCACCGCCTGACCCCCCTCACCCCAGCGGTACGTCGAGCACGGCCCGGGTCCCGGTCGGCTCGGCCGGCCCCAGCGCGATCCGCCCCCCGAGCTCGCTCTCCACGAGCGTCCGGACGATCGCGAGCCCGAGGCTGTCCGAGCTGAGGACGTCGAACCCGGGCGGCAGCCCCCGCCCGTCGTCGATGACCTCGACCTCGAGCCGCTCCCCCTCCGGGCCCGTGCGCCGGGCGGTCACCGTGATGTGGCCCGGACCTGCGTCGAAGGCGTGCTCGGTGGCGTTCTGGAGAAGCTCGGTCAGCACCATCGCCAGCGGGGTGGCCACCTCCCCCGGCACCACGCCGAAGCTGCCGATCCGGGCCGACGAGGGCGCCTCGGCGGTCGACCCCACGTCGACCACCATCAGCCGCAGCCGGTCGGCGATCTCGTCGAAGTCGACCGACTCGTCGATCGACTGGCTCAGCGTCTCGTGGACGAGGGCGATCGACCCGACCCGGCGTACCGCCTCCTCGAGCGCGGTGCGGGCCTCGGGCGCGGTCAGCCGCCGGGCCTGGAGCCGCAGCAGCGCCGCGACGGTCTGCAGGTTGTTCTTCACCCGGTGGTGGATCTCGCGGATCGTGGCGTCCTTGGTGACCAGCTCCCGGTCCCGGCTGCGCAGGTCGGTGACGTCGCGGAGCAGCACGAGCGCCCCGATGTGGTCGTCGTCCGAGCGCAACGGCACCGTCCGCGCGATGACCACCGTGGAGCCGTCGCCCATCTCGGTGTCCCGCGGCACCCGCCCGCCCAGCACCGCGCTGAGGGTCTCCTCGTCGGTGCGTTGCGCCGCCGGGATCAGCGCGCGGGTGGTGGACGCGAGGTCGAGGCCGGCGAGGTCGGTGGTCAGCCCGAGCCGCCGGTAGACCGAGAGCGCGTTGGGGCTGGCGTAGGTCACCGTGCCCCCGGCGTCGACCCGGACGAAGCCGTCGCCCACCCGCGGGGAGTCGGTGTGGTCGGAGCGCTGGCCGGGGTAGGGGAACTGGCCGCGGCTGATCATCTGGGTGAGGTCCGCGGCGGTCTGGAGGTAGGCCAGCTCGAGGCGCGACGGGGTGCGCACGCCGAGCAGGTTGGTGTTGCGGGCGATCACCGCGAGCGCCCGCCCCTGGCGGCACACCGGGATCGCCTCGACCCGCACCGGCACCGCGTCGCGCCACTCCGGGTCGCCGTCCCGGACCACCCGCTGCTCGCGCAGGGCGGTGTCGATCAGGGCCCGCTGCCCCCGCGGCAGGAAGCTGCCCACCAGGTCGTCGACGTGGGCGGTCGGGCCGGTGGTGGGGCGCATCTGCGCGGCGGCCCAGAAGCCGCTGCCGTCGCTGGCCGGGAGCCACAGGACGAGGTCGGCGAAGGAGAGGTCGGCGATGATCTGCCAGTCGGCGACGAGCAGGTGCAGCCAGGCGACGTCCTCGTCGGAGAGCGCGGTGTGGGCCCGGGCCAGGCCGCTCAGTGTCGCCACCGGGCCAGCGTAGGCGGGCGGCGGGCGGTGGGTACCCGCAGGTAGGTTGCCTGCCATGACCGACACCGCGACCCCGGAGCAGCCGTCCGCCACCCCCGCCGAGGAGGGGACGGTGGAGGCCCACAGCGGCGCCCACGCCGTCGCCGTCGCCGCCTCCCACGGCGTCGACACCATGTTCACGCTGTCGGGGGCCCACGTGTTCCCGATGTACGACGGAGCGGTGCACGCCGATCCCCCGATGCGGCTCCTCGACGTGCGCCACGAGCAGACCGCGGTCTTCGCGGCCGAGGCGGTCGGCAAGCTGACCCGCACCCCGGGGCTGGCGGTGCTGACCGCCGGGCCGGGCGTCACCAACGGCATCAGCCCGATCACCCAGGCGTACTTCTCCGGGGCCCCACTCGTGGTCGTCGGCGGCCGCGCCCCGGACAACCGGTGGGGCTCGGGCAGCCTGCAGGAGATCGACCACCTGCCGCTGGTCTCCCCCGTCACCAAGTCGGCGCGCACCGTGCACGACGCCGCCGACGTCGCCGCCGAGGTCGACCACGCGTTCAGGGTGGCCCGCTCGCCGCACCGGGGCCCGGCCTACCTCGACGTGCCGATGGACGTGTTCTTCGAGACCCGGGCGGTCTCGCGTCCGACGTACTCCGGGATCGAGCGGGTGGCTCCCGACGACGAGGCGGTCCAGGAGGTCGCCGAGCTCCTCTCGCAGGCCGCCCGGCCGGTGCTGGTGCTCGGCAGCGACGTGTGGGCCGACGGCGCCGAGGAGGCAGCCCTGCGGCTGGTCGAGGAGGCCGGCCTCCCGGCGATCACCAACGGCATGGGGCGCGGGGTCGTCCCCGGCGGCCACCCGCTGCTGGTCACCAAGGCGCGCGGCAAGGCGCTCGGCACCGCCGACCTGGTCGTGGTCGTCGGCACCCCGCTGGACTTCCGGCTCTCCTACGGCTCCTTCGGCGGCAAGGACGGCGCTGCTCCCGCGCGGGTCGTCCACGTCGCCGACGCCGCCGACGGGATTGCCGGCCACGCCGACCTCGCCGCGTCGGTCTCCGGCGACCTGACCGCGGTGCTCGAGGGGGTGCTCGCCGCGCTCCAGCAGCAGCTCCGCAAGCCCGACTGGTCCGGCTGGGTCACCGACCTGCAGTCCGCCGTCGCAGCGGCCGCGGAGCGCGACCGGGCGCTGCTCACCGCGGAGGCCGACCCGATCCACCCGGCCCGGATCTACGGCGAGCTGCTGCCGCGGCTCGCGGAGGATGCGGTCGTGATCGGCGACGGCGGCGACTTCGTGTCGTTCGCGGGCAAGTACGTCGAGCCGGCGCGCCCGGGCGGCTGGCTCGACCCGGGCCCGTACGGCTGCCTCGGCGCCGGGATGGGCGCCGCGATCGCGGCCCGGCTGAGCCGCCCCTCGTCCCAGGTGGTCCTGCTCCTCGGCGACGGCGCGGCCGGGATGTCGCTGATGGACGTCGACACGCTGGTCCGCCACCGGCTGCCGGTGGTCATGGTCTGCGGCAACAACTCGGCGTGGGCCCTGGAGAAGGGGCCCATGCAGATGCTCTACGGCTACGACGTGATCGCCGACCTCGCTCCGCGGACCCGCTACGACGAGATCGTCACGACGCTCGGCGGTGGCGGCGAGATGGTCACCGACCCGAAGGAGATCGGCCCCGCGCTCGACCGGGCCTTCGCCTCGGGGGTGCCCTACCTCGTCAACGTGATCACCGACGTCAACGCCACCTACCCCCGCAACACCTTCGGGATCTGAGCATGGCCGGGAGCACGACCCTCCGGTTCACCGTCGGCGAGGGCGACACCGCGGCGGCGGTGGGCTCGGGCGACCTGCCGGTGCTGGGCACGCCACGGCTGCTCGCGTGGGCCGAGGCGGCGACCTGCGCGGCCGTGGCGGACGAGCTCGACGCGAGCAGCACCTCGGTCGGCACCCGGGTGGCCCTGGAGCACCGGACCGCCAGCGCCGTGGGCCAGGAGGTGCGGGTCACCGCCACGGTCACGCACCGGGACGGCCGGCTGCTCCGGTTCGAGGTGGTCGCCGTCGACTCGGCAGACGCCGTCGTCGGCCACGGCGAGGTGACCCGGGTGGTCGTGGACCGCGAGCGGTTCCTCGGGCGGCTGCGCAAGGGCGCTGCCGAGGGCGGGTGAGGCCCCGACCCGGGCGCCGGCCAGCCCGCGATTAGGGATGCGTCGCCGGGTTTGAGAGGATGGGTCAGTTGTCCCCAGTCTCGAAAGTCCGGAGAAGGAGCACCTGATGGGCAAGACCGGTCGCAAGCGCCGCGCTCGCAAGAAGAAGGGCGCCAACCACGGCAAGCGTCCCAACGCCTGACGAGGTACCCGCACGACCCCGCGCCGCACGGCCCGGGGTCGTTCGCATTTCCCGACCCGAGCCGACCGGAGCTCAGGTGCCGGGGCGCTCGGTGATCTCGATGTGCACCTGGCGGATCTGCACCAGCACCCGCTCGCGCAGCGCCTCCGGGGCCCGCTCGGTGCACGAGCGCGCGACGAGCGTCTTGACGGTCCGCTCGAGGTCGTACTTGCGGAGGCAGGGCGTGCAGTCCGCGAGGTGGCGCTGGATCTCGTCCTCGTCGGCCTTGGCGAGCTCGTGGTCGAGGAAGAAGAACATGTTGGCCAGGGCCGTGGCGCAGTCGGTCCCCGAGGGCTGCTGCTCGGTCATGACTTCGCCCCCGAGCTGGTCGAGTCGACTCGCATGCCGCGCTCCCGTGCGTAGTCGGTGAGCATGGACCTCAGCTGCCGACGGCCGCGGTGAAGCCGGGACATCACGGTGCCGATCGGCGTGTCCATGATCTCGGCGATCTCCTTGTAGGGGAACCCCTCCACGTCGGCGAGGTAGACCGCGAGCCGGAAGTCCTCGGGCAGCTTCGACAGCGCCTCCTTGACGTCGCTGTCGGGGAGCCGCTCGAGCGCCTCGGCCTCCGCGGACTTCAGCCCGCTCGAGGTGTGGGACTCGGCCCGCGCGAGCTGCCAGTCCTCGACGTCCTCGGCCAGCGACGGCTGCGGCTCGCGCTGCTTCTTGCGGTAGCTGTTGATGAACGTGTTGGTCAGGATCCGGTAGAGCCACGCCTTGAGGTTGGTGCCCTCCTTGAACTGGTGGAAGGAGGCGTAGGCCTTCGCGAAGGTCTCCTGCACCAGGTCCTCGGCGTCCGCCGGGTTGCGGGTCATGCGCATGGCCGCGGAGTAGAGCTGGTCGAGGAACGGCAGCGCGTCGCGCTCGAACCTGAGCGTGCGCTGCTCGGCCGTCTCCGGCTCCGTGGATCCCGCCGGCGTCTCACCGACGGCGACCGCACCGGGCTTCTGGTCGTCTGTCATCGTCCGCCAGCCTACCGGCAGGACCCGACGAGGCAGCCCGTCCGAGCTCCGGGTGGGCCGGGCTACGGGTGCTGCCACCGTTGCCGTCACGCTCGCCCTCCGACGTCCGCGCGCCGGACGGACCCGACGCTCTCGTCAGGGCACAACACCCTCGGCGCCGCGACGATTCCCGGCGACGTCGCGGACGACGAACTCCAGCGTCGCCTCGACGATGATCCCGGCCACGTCCGCGGCGTCGAGCCCGCTGCGCTTCGGGACCTTGAAGGAGTGGTCCGCGGCCGGGACCACCACGAGCGGCTGCCGCTCCGGGAACTCCTCGGGCCGGCCGAACGGGTCGTTCTCCCCCTGCACGACCAGCGTCGGGACCGTCACGGCGGTGAGCTCGTCGAGCCGCGACCGGTCGGGCTTGCCCGGCGGGTGCAGCGGGAAGGCGAGCGCGAGCACCCCCGAGGCTCCCAGGTGGTACGCCGTCCGCGCCGCGCTGCGCGCCCCCGCGCTCCGGCCGCCGAGCACCAGGGGCGTCCGGGGACGGAGCTGGTCGGCCGCGGAGACGAGGCAGGCGTCGAGCACCGCCGGCGCCGGCGCGAGCCGCTTCCCGGCCACCCGCCACGGCTGCTCGAGCCGGATCACCGTGATCCCCTCGCGGGGGAGCTCGGCGGCGAGCGCCACCAGGTCGGGCGCCTCGACCCCTCCTCCGGCGCCGTGGCCGAGGAGCAGGGTGGCCAGCGGCCGACGGGAGCGGTCGGTGTGCAGCCGCGCCTCGCCGTGCGGGGTGTCGACCGCGCGCACGGCGGTCACGGGGTGTCCTCGAGCGGCGTCTCCTCGAGCGGGATCGGCTCGACCAGCTCGGGCCCGTTGTTGCGCACGTTGTTGACCTGCGTGGAGACCGGGAAGGCCTCGAGCCGTCCGGGGGCCGCGGGGACCAGCAGCCGGCGCAGCGCCTCGGGCTCCTGGGGGGTCGGGTCGAGCCACGCGGCGTACCGCTCCTTCTCGACCAGCAGCGGCATCCGGTCGTGGATGCGCCCTACCTCGTCCTCGGCGGAGGTGGTGAGCACCGTGCAGGTCCAGCGGAACCGCTGGGGGTCGTCGTCGTCGCGGGTGGGGTCGCGCCAGATCTCGTAGAGCCCGGCCATCGCGAGGACCGAGCCGTCCTCGGGCCGGATGAAGAACGGCTGCTTGAGCGGCTTGCCGGCCTTGGTCCGCTGCTCGGTCGCGTACCACTCGAAGTAGCCGTCGGCCGGCAGCAGGCAGCGCCGCTTGGCGAACGCCTGCTTGAACGCCGGCTTCTCGTGGACGGTCTCCATGCGGGCGTTGATCATCCGGTTGCCGATCGCGGGATCCTTGGCCCAGAACGGGACGAGCCCCCACCGCAGCACGCGGAGCTGGCGGTCACCGGGGGCCTCCTCCGCCGGGCGCTCCCCCGCCGGGGGCCGGGTGACGACGGCGTAGACCTCCTTGGTGGGGGCCACGTTGAAGTCCGGCGCGAGCGGCTCGGCGACGGTCTCCTTGACCGACGCCTCGTCGATCTCGAACTCCTCGGCGAGGTCCTCGGGGCGACGGCTGGAGGCGTAGCGACCGCACATGCCGAGCAGCCTACGGAAGCCGGGCGCCCGCGCCGGCCAGCACCGCCTCGACCAGCGACGCCAGGGAGGCCGCGGTCCGGTCCGGTGGCCCGGTCGGCGTGGTGACGTGGCTGAGCACGAGCCGGACGACCGACTCGAGGACGAGGCGGACCTCGTCGGCGGGGAGCGGGAGGTCGGGGAACCTCTCGGTGACCAGCTGCTCGAGGAACCCGGTGGCGACGACCACGAGGTCCTGCGACTGGAAGATGAACGGCAGCAGGTCGCTGTCACCGCTGTGGCCGCTCTCCAGCACGGTGCGCAGCAGGGCGTTCTGCCCGGCGCCTTCGAGCGCACCCTCCACCGCCGACCGTACGGCGGGCACCAGCGCGTCCTCGGCCTCGAACCGGGTCCGCACCACCTCGAGGAACCGCTCGAGCTCGCGCATCACCAGCTGCTCGGCGAGCTGCTGCTTGCCGCCGAGCTCGTTGTAGACGGTCTGCCGGCTGACGCCGGCGCGGTCGGCGACCTTGGCCATCGTGAGCTTGCGCCACCCCTGGTCGGCGAAGACCGCCGCGGCCGCGTCGAGCAGCCGGTCGCGGAGCATCGTGCGCACCGCCGTGCGGAAGGGCTCGGTCACCCGCCCACTGTCTCACCCGCTCCCGGGCCCGCCGGGGACCGACGGTCAGGCCGGCTCGAAGTCCTGCTGCTCGCGCACGCCGCAGTCGGGGCAGGGCCAGTCCGGGTCGACCTCGGAGAACGGCGTGCCGGCCGGCCATCCCTCGCGCGGGTCGCCCCGGTCCTCGTCGTACACGTAGCCGCAGGAGGGACAGGCGAATCGTGCCACCGGGGCCCCTCAGGCGGCGGCGGGCCGGGTGGTGCCCGCGGAGTGCCGGGACAGGTAGCGCTGCGCGCGCCGCGGGTGGAGGTTGGCCCGCGACACGTCGCCGTCGAAGTGCGCCACGACCTTGGGATCCATGACCGCGCGCCAGACCGCGGGGACCCAGGTCAGCACGATCATCCCGGCGTAGCCGGTGGGCAGCACCGGCGAC
This sequence comes from Nocardioides caldifontis, assembly GCF_008087345.1. GTDB lineage: Bacteria > Actinomycetota > Actinomycetes > Propionibacteriales > Nocardioidaceae > Marmoricola_A > Marmoricola_A caldifontis. The sequence goes on from NZ_VHIB01000008.1 coordinate 548,481, forward strand.
TCGGGGAAGTCCCGCAGCGTCTGGTAGCGCCGCGTCGGGTTGGCGTGGTGGTCGCTGTGCCGCTGCAGGTGGTAGAGCAGCACGTTGGTCCCGATGTTGTTGCTGTTCCAGCTGTGCGAGGGGTCGACGCGCTCGTAGCGCCCGGACTCGAGCCGCTGGCGGCGCATCCCGTAGTGCTCGAGGTAGTTCACCGACTCCAGCAGCCAGATCCCGACGAGTGCCTGGAGCACGAGGTAGGGAAGCAGGCCGAGGCCGAAGACCGCGAGCAGCCCGCCCCAGAGCACGACCGACATCGCCCAGGCGTTGACGACGTCGTTGCGGAGCGTCAGGTGGTTGCCGCCCTTGCGGGTCAGGCGGCGCCTCTCCAGCGCCCAGGCGCTGCGCAGCGAGCCGACCACGGTCCTGGGCAGGAACTCCCAGACGTTCTCCCCCAGGCGCGAGCTGGCCGGGTCCTCCGGGGTGGCGACGCGGACGTGGTGGCCGCGGTTGTGCTCGATGAAGAAGTGGCCGTAGAAGGTCTGCGCCAGGCAGATCCGCGCGAACCACCGCTCGTGGGACTCGCGCTTGTGGCCGAGCTCGTGGGCGGTGTTGATCGCGATGCCGGCGACGATGCCGGCGTTGACCGCGAGCCCGACCCGGTCGGCGACGTCGAGGTGCGGCCGACTGATCATCCAGGCGGTCCAGAACAGGCAGAGGTACTGCACCGGGATGAACGCGTAGGTCACCCAGCGGTAGTAGCGGTCCTCCTCGAGCGCCTCGAGGACCTCGTCGGGCGGGTTGTCCGGGTCACGTCCCACGACCAGGTCGACGAGCGGGATGAGCACGAAGACGAACACCGGCCCGAAGAACCAGAAGGCGTCGAGGCCGGTCCAGGTGACCAGCCCCCAGGCCAGGAACGGCACCGCGGGGATCACCGCCCCGAGCAGCCAGGCGTAGCGCTTGCGGTCGCGCCACTGCACGGGACCGGCCACCTGGCCGTCGGTCGTTGGGCTCGCTGAGGTCATCACGGACTCCTCGCCTCGACGCGGTTTACATGACCATAGGACTTGTAAAGCGCGTGGGCAAGAGGTGCAGGAATGTCGACTCAGCTCAGCGAGCGACCTCCGAGAGGGCGCGCACCCCGGCGTCGACACCGTCGGGGAGCCCCTCGAGCCACAGCCGGGCTCCGGAGAGGCCGAGGTCCTCGAGCATCAGCCGGGTCAGGGTCAGCGTCTCGCCCAGCTCGGGCGTGCGGCGGACGAGTGCGACCACACGACCGGCGCCCCCACCGGCGATGACCTCCTCGCCGGCGAACACCGTGCGCAGCGCGTCCGCGAGCGCCGCGAGCCGGAGGGCCCGGGTGAAGCCGTCGGTGGGAACGTCCCCTCCGGCGCTCCCACCGACCTGCACCACCACGAGCGCATGGGTACGTCGCACCGACGTCCCGAGGCGCTCGGCCTCTCGGTAGACCTCGCTGAGCCGGGTCCGCAGGTGCGGAAGGCTCGCGAGCCCCGTGAGCGGGTCCTCACAGCTCACGTCGTGGAGGAACTCCAAGGTGGCCTCGCTCCAGGCCACCGACAGCGCCTCCACCGCCGCGAAGTCCGGAGCCGCGCCTCCCAGCGCCTCCCAGGTCTCACGCAGCCCGGACAGTGCCTCTCCCAGGGAGGCTCCGTCCCACGCCAGCGCGCGACCCGCGACTGCGCACGCAGCCACCGGACTCTCCCCCGCGGCCAGTGCCTCGGCGACGGCGTCGAACCGGGGCGGCAGTGACTGCCGCTCCGACTCGGTGACCCGGCGCTCCCGCCCCGACCAACGGAGGTCAGCGGCGATCCGGCGGGAGAACGACGTCCGACCACTGCGCATCCGACGTCCTCCTCCCTCGTCCCTGCCGGCCGCCCTCCCAGGGCGCGACCGGCGTTGTCCTTGCTTGCCGCTGACGAGGAGACGGGGCACCTCGGAGGTCGTGACGCGGTTCCACGAGGTTTTTTCGGGAAGTTCTGCGAAGCCCCCGGAGCACGTCGTAGGGGCAGTTCCGCAGAACCGCCCGTGCTGCTCGCTCTCGCGCGGTAGCGTGCCCCGACGGTAGGTTTCGCCTGGGCGGATTCGCCCGGGTATGACCTTTCCCCCCGACACCCGTTGGTCAGGCAGATGACCGAGCTGCTCAGCAACCTCGACGCTCCGAGCGACGCGGAGCTGATCTCGCGCGTCCGCGGCGGGGACGTCGAGGCCTACGGCACGCTCTTCGCCCGCCACGTCGACGCCGCCCGGCGGCTCGCCCGCCAGCTGCTGCGCGGCCCGGACGCCGAGGACCTGGTCTCCGACGCCTTCGCCAAGGTGATGGGGGTCCTGCAGGGCGGCGGGGGTCCGGACGTCGCGTTCCGCGCCTACCTGCTGACCGCCGTACGCCGGCTGCACGTCGACCGGATGCGCGCCCAGGCGCGGCTCACCACCTCCGACGACATGTCGCAATTCGACCCCGGGGTTCCGTTCCAGGACACCGCCGTCGAGAAGTTCGAGAGCTCCGCAGCGGCGCGCGCCTTCGCGAGCCTGCCGGAGCGGTGGCAGCTGGTGCTGTGGCACCTCGAGGTCGAGGGGCAGAAGCCGGCCGAGATCGCTCCGCTGCTGGGGATGACCGCCAACTCGGTGTCGGCGCTCGCCTACCGGGCGCGCGAGGGGCTGCGCCAGGCGTTCCTCACCGCCCACCTCGCCGAGATCTCCGAGAACGACTGCCGGTGGGTCACCGAGCACCTCGGGGGCTACGTCCGCAAGGGGCTCTCCCGGCGGGACACCGCGAAGGTCGACGAGCACCTCAAGGGGTGCCGCTCCTGCACCGCGATGTACCTCGAGCTCACCGAGGTCAACTCGAACCTCGCCGGGATCATCGCCCCGCTGCTCCTCGGCGGGCTCGCCGCCGGCTACCTCAGCGCGACCGGCGCCGCGGGTGGCGTCGCGGGCGGGGTCACCATGCTCTTCGACCGCGCGAAGGACTTCGTCGTCGCCAACGTGGGCCCGGTCGCCGCCGGCACCGCCGCCGCCAGCGTCGCCGCGGTCACCGTCGTCGCGGTGGCGGTCTCCCAGGGCGGCGGCGAGCCCCAGACCTCGGCCGACCCGCAGGTGGGCACGACCGAGAGCCCCGGCGCGACCGCCGGCCCCGACGCCACCAGCAGCCCGGGCGCCCGGCTCCCGCGGCAGCAGGGCCCGACCGCCCCGGCCAGCACCGAAGGCGTGCTGCCCAGCCAGGCGTTGACGTTGACGGCGAGCCCGTCGGCGACGCCGAGCGCGTCGCCGACGGTGCCGGTCGTCGAGCCGCCGGCGGCGACCGAGCCCTCCGAGACGACCGACCCGGGGGACGACCCCGCCCGCGATCCGGACCGCGGATCCGACGGGCAGCCGAGCCGCGACGTGGCGCTCGCCTCCGTCGACGTCTCCGACGACGCGCTGGTCGTGCGGGTGGACCAGCTCCCCGACGAGCCGGTCACCGTCGAGGTCCGGCTGGACTCGGAGTCGGGGACGACGACGTTCGCCCCGAACGACGGCCGCTGCACGGTCACGGAGCCGAACCTCTCGCGCGCCGTGTGCGTGACGAGCACGGGGGCGGCCCGCTCCGGTGTCCTGATGCTGGCGGCGCCCACGTTCGAGGGCGTGATCCCGCTGCAGTACCCCGCCGACCTCGAGCGCGACGAGCTCACCGTCCGCGTCGCGGTCGACGGCTGGACGGACCCCAAGCCCGAGGACAACACCCGGGTCTTCACCTTCACCCCGGCCGGAGCCCCCGGCGGTCCCACCGAGGAGCCCACCCAGGAGCCCACCCAGGAGCCGACGGAAGAGCCGACCGAGGAGCCCACCGAAGAGCCGACGCAGGAGCCGACCGAGGAACCCACCGAAGAGCCAACGGAGGAGCCCACCGAGGAACCCACCGAAGAGCCAACGGAGGAGCCCACCGAGGAACCGACGGAGGAGCCCACCGAGGAACCCACCGAGGAACCCACCGAGCAGCCCGACGGCAGGGACGTCTCGCTGACGTTCTCCCGCGCGGACGTCCACGGCGACCACGCCTGGGTCACCGCGGTCGTGCGGAGGCTCCCGATCGGCGACTGGCAGTCGCTGTTCCAGCTCGATTTCTCCTTCAGCGACTCCCGGGTCGAGCTGGACCGGATCCCCTCCGCGTGCTGGTACACCGACGGCAGCCACCGGACCGTGCGGTGCTCGCGCCTCGGCTCGACCTCGGTCGCCACCTTCGGGGTCGACCTGAGCCGGTTGCCACGCGGCGAGTCCGTGCGGGTGTCGGCGACCGTCTCGCTGCCAGGCTCCACCGACCCCGACCGCAGCGACAACTCGGCGTCCACGGAGCTCCGCCGGCCCTGAGTCCGGGACCCGGCCTCGGTAGGCTCGCCCCGATGAAGGTGAGCACCGACCTGTGGCCGGCGCCGACCCCGGGGCGTCCGGTGTCGGCCACCGTCAGGCTGCCCGGTTCCAAGTCGCTCACCAACCGCGCCCTGCTGCTCGCCGCTCTGTCCGACGGCCCGTCGGCGGTCCGGGGCGCGCTCCGCTCCCGCGACACGTTGCTGATGGCCGGCGCGCTGCGGGCGCTGGGCGTGGAGGTCGGGACCGAGGGCCCCGACTGGCAGGTCGCGCCCGGACCGCTCCGCGGACCCGCCGAGGTCGACTGCGGGCTGGCCGGCACCGTGATGCGGTTCGTCCCGCCGCTCGCCGCCCTCGCCGACGGCCCCGTGCACTTCGACGGTGACGCCCACGCCCGCACCCGGCCGATGGCGGCGGTGCTCGGCGCGCTGCGGGACCTCGGGGTGGCGGTCGACGACGGCGGCCGCGGCACCCTGCCGTTCACCGTCGAGGGCGCCGGGTCGGTGCCCGGCGGTGGGGTCGACCTCGACGCCTCCGCGTCCAGCCAGTTCGTCTCCGCCCTGCTGCTCGCCGGCGCGCGGTACGACGAGGGGGTCGACGTCCGCCACCGCGGCGGGCCGCTCCCCTCGCTCCCGCACGTCGAGATGACGGTCGCCGCCCTCCGCGAGCACGGCGTCGACGTCGACGACAAGACCCCCGACCGGTGGGTCGTGGCGCCCGGCCCGGTCCGCGCCACCGACGTCGTCGTGGAGCCCGACCTCTCCAACGCCGCCCCGTTCCTCGCCGCGGCCGCGGTGACCGGTGGCCGGGTCACCGTGCCCGGCTGGCCCGCGGCGACCACGCAGGCCGGCGACCGGCTGCGCTTGATCCTCGACGCGATGGGCGTCGCGGTGGAGCTCGACGCCGACGGGCTGACGGTCACCGGGGGCGACGGGCTCCGCGGGGTGGAGCTCGACCTCCACGACGTCGGTGAGCTGGTGCCGGCGGTCGCCGCGCTCGCCGCCCTCGCCGGGACCCCGTCGTCGATCCGCGGCGTCGCCCACATCAGGGGCCACGAGACCGACCGGCTGGCCGCGCTCGCCACGGAGCTCACCAGGCTCGGCGGCGACGTGACCGAGCTCCCCGACGGGCTCGAGATCCGCCCCGCGCGGCTCCACGGCGGCGAGTTCCGGACCTACGCCGACCACCGGATGGCGCACGCGGCGGTGATCCTCGGGCTCGCCGTCCCCGGCGTCCTGGTCGAGGACGTCGCGACGACAGGCAAGACGTTCCCCGACTTCCCGGGGGCCTGGTCGGCCCTCGTCGCGGGCTGACGGGCGGCGGAGCGCCCGGGCATGGCAGGACGTCGGCACTACGAGAGCCTCGAGCAGGAGTCGTTCGACCGTCCCCGGCGCCGCACCCGGCCCCGGACCAAGGAGCGGCCCCGCTACGACGACGCCGTCGACGCCGTGGTGGTCACCGTCGACCGTGGCCGGCTCACCTGCCGGCTCGACGAGGACGACCGCGTCGTCATGGCGATGAAGTCCCGGCCGCTGGGTCGCAAGGGCGTGGTCGTCGGTGACCGGGTGCGGGTCGTCGGCGACGTCTCCGGCACCGAGGGGACGCTGGCCCGGATCGTCGAGGTGCGCGAGCGGACCACCGTGCTCCGCCGCACCGCGGACGACGACGACCCCGTCGAGCGCGTGGTGGTCGCCAACGCCGACCAGCTGGTGGTGGTCGTCGCGCTGGCCGACCCCGAGCCCCGGACCGGCCTCGTCGACAGGGCCCTCGCCGCGGCGTACGACGCCGGCATCGACCCGCTCCTCTGCCTCACCAAGGCCGACCTCGCCGACCCCGCTCCCCTGCTGGCGACCTACGCGCCGCTGGACGTCCCGCACGTCGTGACGCAGCGCGGCGCCGACCTCGAGCCGGTGCTCGAGCGGCTGCGGGGGCGCACCAGCGTGATGCTCGGGCACAGCGGCGTGGGGAAGTCCACGCTGGTGAACGCGTTGGTCCCCGGGGCGGACCGGGCCACCGGCTCGGTCAACGACGTCACCGGCCGGGGGCGGCACACTTCCACGTCCGCGGTGATGCTGCGGCTGCCGGGCGACCCCGGGTGGATCGTCGACACCCCGGGCATCCGTTCGTTCGGGCTGGCCCACGTGGACCCCGCGACGCTGATCGGCGCCTTCCCGGACCTGGCGGAGGCCAGCGAGGAGTGCCCGCGCGGGTGCACCCACGCCGCCACCGAGCCGGAGTGCGGCCTCGACCAGGCGGTCTCGGCGGGCACGCTCGACCCGGCTCGGGTGGAGTCCTACCGCCGGCTGACCGCGAGCCGCGAGGCGCCGTACTGACCTCCGGGGTCAGCTCCCCCAGACGGACCGCGCGCCCGCGTCGCCGGTCATCACGACCAGGACCAGCGCGGCCAGCCCGGCGAGGACGAGCAGCGCCGGCACCACCGTCCCCACCCACGTGGCGGTGCTGCCGGTGTGCTCGAGCTTCCCGGAGACCAGCGCGGAACGCGCCGGGAGGAGCAGGAACGCGAGGACCGCGACGACCGCCAGCACGATGACGGCGTAGAGCAGCAGCTGGGCGCGGTCCTGGTGGGTCTGCAGCTGCTCGGGGATCCGTGGCTGGCCACCGTACCTGTCCTCCAGCAGCGACATGCCGCTCGCGCGCGTCACCACGACGACCAGCAGGGCACCGAGCGCGGTGAGGAGCGTGCCCCAGCGGGCGAACCACCTCCACCCCGGCACCAGCGCCGTCACCAGCGCGAAGAGCGCGGCGAGCGGGACCAGCCCGATCGTGGCGTGCACGATCAGCGGGTGCAGGGGCAGTCCACCGACCTCCATGGTCGGAACCTATCGAGCGGGCCGGGCGCTCGGGAACCTGTACGAACGGGCACGCCTCCCCGCGGTGCCGCCGGAGCCGACGGCACGGCAGGCCATAGCCTGTGGCCCATGCCGACCAACTGGACCGACGACCTGCGGCTCGCCCACGTCCTCGCCGACGACGCGGACTCGCTGAGCACCAGCCGGTTCCAGGCCCTCGACCTGCGCGTCGAGACCAAGCCCGACCTGACCCCGGTCTCCGACGCCGACCGGGCCGTCGAGGAGGGGATCCGCCGGACCCTCGCCCGCGCCCGTCCCCGCGACGCGGTGCTCGGCGAGGAGGCCGGCTCGACCGGGTTCAGCCAGCGGCGCTGGGTGGTCGACCCGATCGACGGGACGAAGAACTACGTCCGCGGCGTGCCGGTCTGGGCGACGCTGATCGCGCTGATGGTCGAGGACGAGGTGGTCGTCGGCGTCGTCTCGGCACCCCAGCTGAACCGCCGCTGGTGGGCGATGAAGGGCGGCGGGGCGTTCACCGGCAAGTCGCTGATGCGCCCGACGCCGTGCCGGGTCTCCGACGTCGCGCGGCTCGAGGACGCCTCGTTCTCCTACTCCTCGCTCGACGGGTGGGACGAGCGCGGCCGGCTCGAGGACTTCCTCGCGCTGGCGCGGCGGTGCTGGCGCACCCGGGCGTACGGCGACTTCTGGAGCTACATGATGGTGGCCGAGGGGTCGGTGGACCTCGCGGCCGAGCCCGAGCTCGCGCTCCACGACATGGCTGCCCTCGACGTGATCGTCCGGGAGGCCGGCGGCCGGTTCACCTCCCTCGACGGGCGCGACGGACCGCTCGGCGGCAACGCGCTGGCGAGCAACGGGATGCTCCACGAGACCGTGCTCGGCTTCCTGGGCTCCGTGGCCGAGCGGCCGTCGAGCAGGGACGACGCCGACCAGCCGGCCGAGCCCGACCCGGCCGGGGCCGGAGGGACCGTGCACGACCTCAGCGCTCGGCGGCGGCCGCCGGCAGCGCCGTCGTCTCCCCCGCAGCCGTCGGGTCCGGGGTTCCCGCCGCTGGGCCCTTGAGCCTCCGCCACGCCGCCAGCCTCCGCCACGCCGCCAGCAGGGCGGGGGCGGTGAGCAGCGCCGCGAGGTCGAACCACCCGTAGCCGCCGGCCGCGCCGGTGGGCGGGTTGCCGATCGTCAGCCAGCCGACCGGGTCCTCCGGCTGCCACGTCCAGGTCCCGAGCTCGGTGCCGAGCACCTCGAGCCACGTCACCACGGCCGCGGCGCCGACGTACACCTCGGTCGAGGGGCCCCACCGCAGGAAGGCGACGAGGCAGCCGAACCAGACCGCGCCGAGCGCGTCGGGCCGGTCGGCCAGCCAGAGCCCGTGCGCCGCCCACGCACCCAGCCCCACCACGGAGGCGGCCACGGCGAGCCGCAGGTGGCGGCGGACGACCGGGGCGTGGCCGAGGGCGAAGGCGGAGAGGTAGACGAGCCCGTGGCCGGGCGGGACGTACGCCGGCACGTTGTCGAACCGGTAGACGTAGACCTCCAGCCCCGGGCTGAAGACGTACTCCACCACCGTCGCGAACGCGACCACCACCGCGGTCTGCACCCGCACCAGCGGGGAGAACCAGCGCAGCGCGACGAGCAGGACGCCCCACGTCGCCACCCCGAGGAGCCGCTGGACCGTCGGCGTCGAGCCGCTGTCGACGACGAGCACCGCGCTCAGCCAGCCCATCATGGCGAGGGCGGCGACGACGCCCCACCGGCACGGCTGCTCCACCGGGCCATCCTGCCGGACGCCCCCGACCGCGGCTCGGGGGTGTCGCGCGGGCGCGCTTCTGCCCTAACCTGCCGGTGTCGCCCACACGGGAGGTCGCTGATGCGCATCCGCGAGATCATCTCCGCCAAGTCCCGCGCTGCCGGAGGGTCCGAGGGCTCCACCCCGGCCGTGGTCACGGTCCGGCCCGACGCGACCGTGACCGAGCTGCTCGGCGTGCTCGCCGAGCACAACGTCGGCGCGCTGGTGGTCAGCAGCGACGGCCGCACGGTGGAGGGCATCGTGTCCGAGCGCGACGTCGTCCGCCGGCTGCACGCGGACCCGTCCGTGTTGAGCTCGAACGTCGAGGCGATCATGACCCGGGACGTGCACACCTGCCCCTCCGACACCACGCTCGACGACCTGATGGGCGAGATGACCAGGCGACGGTTCCGCCACGTCCCTGTCGTCGACGACGGCGTCATGGTCGGCATCGTGAGCATCGGCGACGTCGTGAAGCACAAGATCGATGCGCTCCAGTTCGAGCGCGACCAGCTCGACAGCTACGTCCACCAGACCTGACGGCGGACGTCCCCGCCGGGCCCCGGGCCGCGACGGTGTGCGACGCTGCACAGGTCGTTGCACCCTGCGCGGGAGGAACCCCCGATGGACAAGCCCGAGATCGACTTCCCCGAAGGCCCGCCGCCGTCCGAGCTGGAGGTCACCGACCTCGTCACCGGTGACGGTGCCGAGGCGAGCGCGGGCCAGACGGTCAGCGTCCACTACGTCGGGGTCGCACACTCCACCGGCGAGGAGTTCGACGCGTCGTACAACCGCGGCGAGCCGCTGCAGTTCCGGCTCGGCATCGGCCAGGTCATCTCCGGCTGGGACACCGGCGTGCAGGGGATGAAGGTCGGCGGCCGCCGCCGCCTCGTCATCCCGCCGCACCTCGCGTACGGCGACCGCGGGGCCGGCGGTGTCATCAAGCCCGGCGAGACGCTGATCTTCGTGGTGGACCTGGTCGACGTCCGCTGAGGCGGTCCGGGCGTCATGGGACTCCTGGACCTGACCGGAGTGTGTTGAGCCGCCCCTCGTGGCGCGGACTCGACCGGCGGCGTACATCGTGCAGGTCCGTGCAGGTGAACGAGCTTTGGGACTCCGAGGCCGGTCAAGGGTCGAAGCTCGTTCACGTGGACGGGTCGGGCTCGGGACCCGCCCGACGCGCGCCATGAGGGGCGGCTCAACACCACCCGCGCGCGCCACGAGGGGCGGTTCGACGACTTGGGCGCGGGAGCGGGTACGGGCGGCGAGGGCCTTCGCCCAAGATCTCGGCCGGCGGGTTCACCAACCCCGCTCCGACCTGGCGCCGCCGCCGACGACGCGGCGGGGCCGGGGCGTCAGACCACCCGGACGGTGAGCTCCTCCGCGGGCCCCTCCGGGGAGACCACGGTGAGGCTGACCTCGTCGCCCTTGACGACGCGGCGGCCGCGGCGGGACTCGACCTCGCCGTTGACCTTGACCCGGCCCTGCTCGAGCAGCGGCTTGACGTCGGAGCCGGCCTCGACGAGGTCGGCGAGCTTGAGCAGCTGGCCGAGCCGGATCTCCTCGTCGCGGATCGGCACGTCGCGGTAGGCGGTCATCCCGCCACCACCGCGACGGTGTGGATGAGGACGCCGACGAGCCCGCCGACGATCGTCCCGTTGATCCGGATGAACTGCAGGTCCTTGCCGACGTGCAGCTCGATCTTGCGGGAGGCCTCGCGGCCGTCCCACTGCTCGATGGTCTGGGTGATCACCGAGGTCAGCTCCTTTCCGTAGCGGTCGACGAGGAACACCGCGAGCGACGCACCTCGCTCGTCGAGGCGGTCACGGAGCGCCGGGTCCCCCTGGAGCCGCTCGCCGAGGGCGATCACCTCTGCGACCCCGCGGCGCACCACCTCACCGTCCGGGTCGGAGAGCGCGGCGACGAAGGCGCGGCGCAAAGCGTTCCAGAGCGAGACGAAGGTGGCCGGGACCTGCGGCTGGGCGAGCACCCGCTGCTTGAACCGCTCCATCCGCTCGATGGTCTCCTCGTCGTGGAGCAGCCCGTCGGCGAGGTCGGCGAGCAGCTCGTCGAGGGCGACCCGCGACCGGTGGTGCGGGTCCTTCCGGATGTCCTCGATCCAGGCGAGCACCTCGGTGTGCAGCCGGCGGATCACCCGCTCGTTGAGCGCCTCGGGCGCCCACCAGGGGGCCCGCTCGGCCACCACGTCGTAGAAGGTGTCGGCGTTGCCGACCAGCCAGCCGTGGGCCTCGTCGAGGAGCAGGTCGACGACGCTGTGGTGCACGCGGTCGCGGACCAGCTCCTGGAGCAGCCCGCCGGCGAGCGGGCTGATCGGCTCCTCGGCGAAGCGCGGCACCAGCACCCGCTCGACGAGGTCGGCCACGTCCTCGTCGCGAACCCGCTCGAGTCCGAGCCGGAGCAGCTCCGCGCCCTCGGTCACGACCCGGCGGGCGTTGGCCTCCTGGGCCAGCCAGTCCCCCACCTTGGAGGCCGGCTGCGCCCCCAGCACCCGGGTGCGGATGACCTCCTCGCGCATGAAGTTCTCGCCGACGAACTCCTCGAGCCCGCGGCCGAACATCTCCTTGCGCTTCGGCACCAGCGCGGTGTGCGGCACCGGCAGCCCGAGGGGGTGCTTGAAGAGCGCGACCACCGCGAACCAGTCCGCGATCGCGCCCACCATCGACGCCTCGGCCCCGGCGTTGACGAAGCCGAGGAAGCCGTCGCGGTCGAGCGTCAGCAGGTAGACGACGGCGGCGAGGAGCAGCAGCCCGACCGCCACCGTGCGCATGCGGCGCAGGGCAGCCCGCCGCTCGTGGTCGAGCTGCGGGTCCGCAGAGATCACCGGGGCCGCCATCGCGCTGACGCTACCCGGTGGCCGACCGCCGACACCGGCACGCGGTGGGTGCCGCACCACCCCGCGGGCGCCCGGTGGCAGGATCGCGCGCATGCCCACCCAGCCGACCGAGGCCGCCACCGGCTCGACCACGGTGATCACCTTCGGCACCTTCGACGTCTTCCACGTCGGCCACCTGCGGGTGATCGAGAGGGCCCGGGAGTTCGGCGACCGCCTGGTGGTCGGCGTCTCGGCCGACGAGCTCAACCTCCGCAAGAAGGGGCGGCTCCCGGTCTTCTCCCAGGCAGAGCGGCTCGAGATCGTCGCCGCGCTCCGGGCCGTCGACGAGGTGTTCGTCGAGGAGAGCCTCGAGCTCAAGCGTCAGTACGTGCTCGAGCACGGCGCCCAGGTGCTCGTCATGGGCGACGACTGGGCCGGCCGGTTCGACGAGCTGGGCGACATCTGCCGCGTGGAGTACCTCCCCCGGACGCCGGCCATCAGCACGACCGCGTTGATCGAGAAGATAGCCTCGACCCCGTGAGCGAGTCCTCTGCTCCCGGCACCACCCGCCCCCGGAAGCACCCCAAGCACCTGATGGTCCCCGGGCAGCCGCGACCGGCGGCGCCCCGCGGCTCGATGACCCTGAGCACCGTGCAGAAGTGGGTGCTCTCCACCCTCGCCGTTAGCACGGTGCTCCACCTCGCGGGCGGCTTGGTGCTCGCCGCGAAGTACGTCGACGAGCGCTCCTCGACCATCGGGCTGCTGGTGATCGCCGCCCTGATGGGGATGCTCGGCATGCTGGTCGGGCTGCTCATCCACCGGGCGCGACCGCTGCACCCGCTGCTGCTCGCCGGGCTGCTCCCGGCCGCCCTCGGCACCTGGTGGATCTTCGGCTGAGCTGGTTGCGCGACCGCGTCGGCTCCGCCGCCGCGCTGCCGCGGGGGCTGGTTGCGCGACCGCGTCGGCTCCGCCACCGCGCTGCCGCGGGGGCTGGTTGCGCGACCACGTCGGCTCCGCCGCCGCGCTGCCGCGGGGGCTGGTTGCGCGACCACGTCGGCTCCGCCGCCGCGCTGCCGCGGGGGCTGGTCGCGCCGGGGATGAAAACGCACGGAGCGCGGCGGCTGGGCCGCCACGCTCCGGTGCCAGGATCGATCAGTTGAGCAGCTTGCTGGCGAGCACCGCCGCCTGGGTGCGCCGCTCGAGCCCGAGCTTGGTGAGGATGCTCGTGACGTAGTTCTTCACCGTCTTCTCGGCGAGGAAGAGCTGCTCGCCGATCTGCCGGTTGGTCAGCCCCTCGGCGACGAGCTCGAGGATCCGCCGCTCCTGGGGGGTCAGCGACCGCAGCTCGGCGGGCTCGGAGGCCCCACCGTCACGGAGCCGGTCGAGCACCCGCTGGGTGACGGCCGGGTCGAGCAGCGACTGGCCGTCGGCGACCTTGCGGACCACGTCGAGCAGGTCGTTGCCGACGATCTGCTTGAGCACGTAGCCGGCGGCGCCGGCCATGATCGCGGCGAACAGCGCCTCGTCGTCGTCGTACGACGTGAGGATGATCGCGCGGATCGAGGGGTCGACCGAGCGGATCGCGCGGCACACGTCCACCCCGCTGCCGTCGGGCAGCCGGCCGTCGAGGACCGCCACGTCGGGGCGGAGCGCAGGGATGCGCGCCTCGGCGTCCTTGGCCGAGCCGGACTCACCGACGACCTCGAAGCCCTCCTCGGAATCGAACAGATCCTTCAGGCCCCGGCGGACGACCTCGTGGTCGTCCAGCAGGAACACCCGTACGACGCTCATGCACTCCTCAGTTCCCGTGATGACGCCCTGGTGGTGGGCGTCGGGCGGTTGTGGCCCCATGCTATCGGTCCGCACCGCCCGTGGCTCGCCGCCGCACGAAGTCGTGGCCCGCTCGTGGCCACGAATCTCCGGGAACGGCATCGGGCCGGCCCTGGGAGGGCCGGCCCGGTGGTCCCTGGTGCGCGACGGGAGGTCCGCGCACTGTCTCTCCGGAGACTGCGGCGCCGTCGCCGTGGGAGGTCGGCTCGAGCGTCCTGTCCATGATGCACCCGGGCGACCGGCTGCGGGCCTACCTGATGAAGCCGGGCGGTTCAGGACGGGTGTCCCTGACCGGACAAGCCGGGCTCGGCCCCGGCGCGGACGGCCACCGCCTCCTCGGGTGTGACGACCCCCTCCCGGAGCAGCCGCCAGGCCTCCTGGCGGGAGCCGACGAGCCCGAGGAGCACCGCGACCTGGGTGCGCGTGGGGCGCACCGGGAGCGTCTCGGCCCTGCGGTGCAGCGCAGAGACGGCGGCCGCGGCCGGGCGGTACGTCGCCCCCACACCGGCCCTGTCCAGCGCGGCGATGTCCCCCGGTCCGGGGCGGCACCCGACCTTCTCCCACGCCGCGAGCAGCTCGGCCGCCTCCTCCAGGCTCCGGCCGGTCACCTCGGCGAGCTCACCCGCCAGCCGGACCGTGATGCCGCCCTCGACGAGCACCGAGATCGTGGGCCGGCCGATCCCGCGGGCGAGCCACTGGCCCCGCAGGTGCGGGTGGGTGCGGTCACCGGCGCCGTACCCCCAGGCGGCCCAGACCACCACGTCCGGCTCCGGCCGGCGGGCGACGGTCGCGGCCAGCCAGCCGAGGTCCCGGCAGTGGTACGCCACCCCCAGGTAGGCCTGCGCCGGGAGCGGGCCGCCCCGGGGCAGCACGGCGTCCTGGACCTCGAGGACGAGCTCGGGCGGCACACCGGCGTCCCACAGCGCGTCGAAGCCGCGGACCTCCCGCACGCACGCCAGTGCGACCCACCCCTCGGGAGGGCAGGTCGCGAAGCCGCCGTGCGCGGTCTCGAACGCCGCCGCCAGCCGTTCGAGGACGGCGGGGTCGGCGCCGTAGCGGGGCGCGAGGTGTGTCGCGCTCCGCGCGTGTGCCGCCGCCTCGGGGGCGCTCCCGAAGGACTCCTGCTCGCAGATGCACCCGGCCGTGGGCTCGGTGACGACCCAGCGGCCGGCGTGGTTGCGCCCCAGCGCGAGCAGCCGACGCCGGGCGCGCAGCTGGGCGAGGTCGCGGAGCGCCGGGGCCGTCCGGTCGACCAGGTCGACGCAGGAGCGGTGGCCGCCCAGGGCGACCGCGGCCCGCTCGGCGGCGAGGTCGTGAGGGACCCGCACGGTCCAGTCCGGCTCGACCACGACGACGTGGCGGGTGGGCGGCGCCTCGTCGGAGCGGCACTCGACCTCGACGGCCAGGGGTGCTCCGCCGGGGGCGGGACCGATCGGCTCCGCCTCCACCACTGCTGCTGCCCTCCCGTGCGCCGACGACCTCACAGGACTACCAGCCCTCGGGGTCCCGATCAACGCGGCCCGGGCCGGCGACGGGCCCGCGGGACCTCAGGTGGAGAGCACCACCGACGAACCGTGGCCGAACAGCCCCTGGTTGGCGGTGATCCCCACCCGGGCACCCTCGACCTGCCGCTCCCCCGCCCGCCCGCGGAGCTGCCAGGTCAGCTCGCACACCTGGGCGAGCGCCTGGGCCGGCACCGCCTCGCCGAAGCTCGCCAGCCCGCCGGACGGGTTCACCGGCACCCGGCCGCCGAGCGCGGTGTCGCCCTTGCGGAGCAGCACCTCGGCCTCGCCCCGGCCGCAGAGGCCGAGGTCCTCGTACCAGTCGAGCTCGAGGGCGGTCGAGAGGTCGTAGACCTCCGCGACGTCGACGTCCTCCGGCCCGATGCCCGCCTCCTCGTAGGCCGCGTGCGCGATCGACTCCTTGAAGCTCCGCTCAGCCGGCGGGACCGCCGCCCAGGAGTCGGTGGCGAGGTTCGGCATCTCGATGACGGGCTGGGGGTAGGTCGGCGTCACCGTCGAGACCGCGCGCAGCCGCACCGGGGAGGACGCGCCCCGGGCGCGGGCGCGCTCCGCGTTGGTGAGGACGACCGCCGCTCCCCGTCGGAGGTCGCGCAGATGTCGAGCAGGTGCAGCGGGTCGGCGACGACGGCCGAGGAGAGCACGTCCTCGACGGTGACCGCCTTGCGTAGCGGGCGCGGGGGTTGAGCCGCCCGGCGGCGGCGTTCTTCACCTTGACCTGCGCGAAGTCCTCGGCCGTGGCGCCGTAGAGCTCCATGCGGCGGCGGGCGTACAGCGCGAAGTAGGCGGGGTTGGTGATGCCGAGCAGCCGGAACCTCAGCCAGTCCGGGTGTCGAGGGCCTGCGCGCCGGTGGCGCAGGCGGCGTACGACGTCGCGACGCGGGCGCCGTTCCACCCGAGCGCCTGGGCGAAGGTCGCGCCGGCCACGTAGCCGCCGTTGCCGTTGCGGACCGTCTCGCCACCGACGACGAGGTCCACCTCCTGCCAGTCGACGCCGGCGTCCGCGAGCGCCTCCCGGGCCGCGGCGACGCCGTACTCCACGAAGGGCCGGCCCCACTTGCCCCAGGGGTGCATCTCGACCCCGAGCACCGCGACGTCGGTCACCGGACCGCCCCCTCGTCCGTCTCGTCGCCCAGCCCGTCGACCGGCTTCCACCGCCAGACCGTCCGCTCCCCCGACCCGTCGACGTACAACGGCTCGACCACGAGCTCGACGTGCGCGCCGACGGCGAGGTCCTCCACGCCGTAGCCGTCGGCGACCTGGCCGAGGACCACGAGCCCCTCGGGGGAGCTCGACGGCGGCGAGCGCGAACGGCACGTGCTCCTCGCTTCGCGGGACGTACGGCGGCGGCTGGTGGCGGGCGTCGGTGTAGGACCACACGGTTCCCTGGCCGGAGAGCCCGACGCGCTCGACCTCGGTGCCCGTGCACGCCCGGTTCCGGCACGGCCCCTCGACCGGTGGGAAGAACAGCGAACGGCAGGCGGTGCACCGCGTGGCCACCAGGGCCGGGGTGGGGCCGGTGGTGAACCACCCTCGATCGCCGGGGTCGCCTCATCGGAGCACCTTGTCGCCGCCGAACTAGAACACGTTCTCGTCGTCGTCATCGTAGCGCCCGCGTCGGTCGGTCTGGACCGCGCATGGACGAACGGTTGATCTTTCAAGCAAGCCGTGGCAACATAGTTGTTAGTTCAACCAACGACTCCAGGAGGAACCCCATGAGCACCCTCACCAACGCGCTCGCGACCGGCACCTACACCGTCGACCCGAGCCACTCGCGCATCGGCTTCGTGGCCCGCCACGCCATGGTCACCAAGGTCCGCGGCGCCTTCAACGACTACGAGGCCGTCGCCGAGGTGAACGGCGACTCGCTCGCCGACTCCAAGATCCGCGTCGCGATCAAGGCTGCCAGCGTCGACACCCGGAGCGAGCAGCGCGACGGGCACCTGCTCAGCGCCGACTTCTTCGACGTCGAGAACCACCCCGAGATCACCTTCACCTCGACCCAGGTCGAGCCCGTGGGCGACGACGTCCTCCGGGTCACCGGCGACCTCACCATCAAGGGCATCTCGAAGCCCGTGACCATCGACTTCACCTACGAGGGCTCGGCGGTCGACCCGTTCGGCAACCAGCGGGTCGGGTTCGAGGGCTCCGTGGTCGTGAACCGCAAGGACTGGGAGCTCAACTGGAACGCCGCGCTCGAGGCCGGCGGCGTCCTGGTCAGCGAGAAGGTCACCCTGGAGTTCGAGATCTCCGCGATCAAGGACGCCTGACCGGGCTCTCCGGACGGCGCAGCCGGGCTCGCTCGACGCGCCGCTCCACCCCTGGAGGGGACCGCACCTACCGTGCGGTCCCCTCCTTTGTGTAGGTTTTGCCCCTATTCACTCTTGTCTGAGTCTTTTTGTCCCGCGAGACGGGACCATCGCCCCACTGCGCGGGCGGACGATCTGACTGATGCTTGTATCGCGCCATCGGCACGACCGAGCGGACAGACCCCGCAGACCGACCACGCACCCGAGGAGGGCCAGGCATGCCGGAGTCGCGCGACCTCGAACCGCAGGAGTGCGAGCGGCTGCTGCGCGCCGGCGTCGTGGGTCGGGTGGCGCTCTCCACACCGGACGGTCCGCACATCGTGCCGATCAACTACTCGGTGTTCGAGGACACGATCGTGGTCCGGACGTCGTCGTACAGCGTCCTCGGCACCTACGGCCGCAGCGCGATGCTCGCCTTCGAGGTGGACCACTTCGACCACGAGCGGCACGTCGGGTGGAGCGTGGTCGCGCGTGGCCGCAGCTGGGCCGAGGTCGACCCGGCGGAGGTCGCCCGCATCCGCGACGCGTGGCAGCCCCGACCCTGGGCGACGGGCAACCGCAACCTCTACCTGCGGATCCGCTGGAGCACGTTGACCGGGCGGGCGCTCGGCAGCGACTGGACACGCGAGAACGAGTCACCGGTCCACCGCACCCTGACGGCGCTCTGACTGGCACGATGAGCCGATGGACTCAGGTCTCGGCTCGCACCCGGCCGAAGGGAGGCCGATGACGCCCGCGCGCGGCACCGACCCGTCGGTCACCGGACCGACGGCCGAGGTGACCGCCGGTGCGCTCCTGGCGGCGTTCACCGACCTCTCCTCCGACCTCGACAGCCGCAGCGTCCTGCACCGGATCGTCACCTCGGCCGCGGAGCTCACGGGCGCACGGTGTGCCGCCCTGGCCGTGGTCGGACTTGACGACGTCGTCACCGACGTGGTCACCCATGCCGCCGACGACGCCTCGGCGTCCGCGCTCGAGGCGCGGGTCCGCCGCCAGGCGATCACCCCCGCCGACGCGCCCGCGGAGGTGGGCCCCGACGGCTCCTCGCTGGTGGTCCCGATCCGGGTGCGCGGCGCCGACTTCGGCCGGCTCCACCTGGTGGAGAAGGGCGACGGCCTCTTCGACCAGCGCGACGGGCTCCTCGTGCAGTCGCTCGCCGGGGTCGCCGGCATCGTCATCGAGAACGCCCGCGCGTACGGCCTGAGCGAGCGGCGCCGCCGCTGGCTGGAGCTGTACGGCGAGCTGTCCGAACGGCTCGCCCCTCCGATCTCGCTCGAGGACGCCTCCGCCCGCATCGTCGAGGCGCTGGCCGAGGCCTCCGGCGCGGTGTCGGCCGCCGTGGTCCTCGTGCCGGACGGCGACGCCCCCTCCTTCACCGCGTTCACCGGGCGACGGCTGGAGCTGACGCCGGAGGAGACCAAGCAGCTCGACGCGAGCGTCCACGAGGCGCTCCGCACCGGCGACGTGGTCGAGGCCCCGGTGCGCGACCTCGCCGCAGTGCTGGTGCCGCTGCGCGCGCACCTCTCGCTGCCCCAGGTGCTGATGCTGCTCCACCGCCCCCAGGACCGGACCGACCCCGTCGAGGAGCGCGAGCTGCTCTCGTCGTTCGCCGACCAGGCCGCGCTCGCGCTCGACCGGGCCCAGGCGATCGCCGACCGCGAGGAGATGGCGGTCATCTCCGACCGCGACCGGATCGCGCGCGAGCTCCACGACGTGGTGATCCAGCGGCTCTTCGCGACCGGGCTGCACATGCAGTCGGCGCGGTCGGCCGCCGACACCCCCGAGCTCAAGGAGCGGATCGACACCTGCGTCCGCGACCTCGACCAGACGATCCGCGACATCCGGGCCACGATCTTCCAGCTCCAGAACCGGCCGCAGAGCTCGCTGCGCAGCGAGGTCCGCGACGTGATCCGCGAGATGATCCCCAAGCTCGGGTTCGCGCCGTCGGTGCACACCCAGGGGCCGGTCGACCAGACCGTCGACCCCAAGGTCCAGCAGCAGCTGGTGGCGGTCCTCCGGGAGGCGCTCACCAACGTCGCCCAGCACGCCGAGGCGGGCAGCGCCCAGGTCGACCTGCAGGTGACCCCGACCCACCTGCGGCTCCGGGTCAGCGACAACGGCCGCGGGATCCCCGAGGAGCGCACCGAGAGCGGGCTGCGCAGCGTCCGTCGCCGTGCGCTGCTGCTGGGCGGCAGCCTCGACCTGTGGCCCAACGACCCTTCGGGGACGGTCTTCGTCTGGGCGGTCCCCTACGAGAGCGGCGCGACCGGCCAGTCCTGACCCCGGCTCCTCAGGGGCGTCGGTGCAGCAGCAGCGGCAGCACGGCCGCCGCCCCGGCCCGGCGGAGCATCGCGCTCGCGATCGTGACCGGCCAGATCGACGACGTCGCGTCGACGACCAGAAGGACGGTGCGGCCGCGGACCGCGTCGGCGCAGCCGGTGACGTCGACCCCGTCGCGCCAGAACACCGCCTCCTCCGCCGCGCTGGCCTCCCGGGACGGCACGGCGCCCCGCGGCACACCGATCGAGCCGCGGTCGAGCCGGCCCACCCCGGCAAGGTGGTCGGCGACGGCCCGGGTCAGGACCGGGTAGCCGGCCGCCGGCAGGTCGAGCACCACGTCGGGGCGGGACGGCCACTCCGACCGCCAGCCGGTCATCAGCCGTACGCAGCCGTCGAGCACCTCCTGGGGCGGCGCGGCGTCGCGGGCGAACATCTCCCGCACCGCGTCGCGCCACTCGGGGGCGTCGGCCAGCGCGAGAACGCGCCCCTCGGCCGGCTGCTCGTCGGCGGGGATCCGGCCCCGCGACCCGAAGGAGCCGCCCGGCCACATCTTGCGCGGCTCCAGCCGGTGGGTCTCGCCCCGCAGCAGGTTCGCCACCCGGCCCACCGTCGTCGGGTCCGGCGCGGCCCCGAGCCCCTCCGGGAGCGCGCCACGGCAGACCGAGCACCGGCCGCAGGGCTCGGCGGTCGGGTCGTCGAGCGACTGCTGCAGGAGCTCCATCAGGCACCGCTCGCCGCGCAGGTACGTCCGCATGATGTCGGCCTCGCGGCGGCGCACGGCGATCACGCCGTCGTAGTGTTCGGCGTCGTAGGACCACGGTCTCCCGGTCGCGCGCCACCCCGCCTCGACGCGCTCGACCACCTCGTCGACCGCCAGCTGCTTGAGCAGCAGCTCGACCCGGCCGCGGCGGACGCCGGACTGCGCCTCCACCGCCGGCACGGACACCGGCTCGTCGGTGGAGAGCACGGCGAGCACCCGCTCGACCTGCTCGGGCACCGGGATGGTGGCGGTCGTGAAGTGCTCCCAGACCCCCGCGTCCGCGTCGGAGGGCAGGAGCACGGCGAGCGCGTGCTCGATCGCCCGCCCGGCGCGGCCGACCTGCTGGTAGTACGACACCGGGGACGGGGGCGCCCCGACGTGCACGACGAAGCCGAGGTCGGGCTTGTCGTAGCCCATCCCGAGCGCCGAGGTGGCGACGAGCGCCTTGAGCTCGTTGGCGCGCAGGGCGTCCTCGAGCCGCTCCCTGGTGCCCGGCTCGAGCTGTCCGGTGTACGCCGCGACGGGGAACCGGTCGCCGTGGGCGGCCCGCAGCACCTCGGTCAGCCGGTGGGCGTCGGCGACGGTGAGCACGTAGACGATGCCGGAGCCGGGCAGGGCCGGCAGGTGGTCGGCCACCCAGGCGTAGCGGTCGAGCGGACGCAGCGCCGGGACCACCGCGAGCTCGAGGCTGGCCCGGGCGAGCCGGCCGCGGAGCACCAGCGTCGTCTCGCCGAGCTGGTGGGCGACGTCGTCGGTGACCCGCTCGTTGGCGGTGGCGGTCGTGGCCAGCACCGGGGTCTCGGGGTTGAGCCGGCGGAGCACGTCGGCGACCCGTCGGTAGTCGGGGCGGAAGTCGTGGCCCCAGTCGGAGACCGCGTGCGCCTCGTCGACCACCAGCAGCCCGAGCCGCCCGCTGAGCGCGTCGAGCACGCGGCGGCCGAACCCCGGGTTGGCGAGCCGCTCGGGCGAGACCAGCAGGACGTCGAGCTCGCCCGACAGCAGCTCGGCCTCGGTCCGTCCCCACGCCTCGACGTTGCCGGAGTTGAGGGTGGCCGCCCGGAGCCCGGCCCGGCCGGCGGCGGCCACCTGGTCTCGCATCAGGGAGAGCAGCGGCGAGACGACCAGCGTGGGTCCCGCCCCCTCGGCCCGCCGGATCGCGGTGGCGGCCCAGTAGACCGCGGACTTGCCCCACCCGGTGGCCTGCACGACGAGCACCCGGCTGCCGGGCTCGCACAGCGCGGCGACCGCGACCTCCTGGTCGTCGCGCAGCCGCGCGTCGGCGCCGGCCATGGCGGCCACCACGCGGTCGGCGACCTCGGCGCGCTCGGGGGTGAGCCGCGGGGCGGCCGGGGCGTCGGTGGAGGCGTCGGTGGTCATCCCGTCACCGTAGGCGGCCGCACCACCAGTCGAGGACCTCACCCTGCTCGACTGTGGAGAGCCCGTACGCCGCGCACATCGCCGCACCGAGCGGACGCAGCCGCTCACCCGCCGGCCGGCCGGGGTCGTCCTGCGCCGCCCGGGCCAGGGCCGCCCCCTCGTCCCAGGCTCCACGGTCCGACGGGAGCGGGAGCGCGGCCACCTGGCGGGCGCTGAGCTTCACCGCCCGCATGGTGAGCGCGGTGCCGGCGTAGCGCGCGGCGGCGTGCGCGGAGACCGGCGGAGCGAGGAGCACCGCGAGCAGGTGCCACAGCTGCTCCGGGTCGGCGGCGACCGTGACCACCGGCACCGACGGGAGCCACCGGCCCCCGGGGTCGGCGACCGCCTCGACGACCGGCCCCTGGGTGGCGACGAGCACCTTCGGGACCAGCCGGGCGGCCGCCCAGCCGGCGAGGGCGGGCGGCAGCGCGTCGACGTCGACGACCGGAGCCGTCCAGCGCTGCTTGAGGAACCGGGTCGTCCGGCTCCCCCACAGGCACGCCGCGGGCTCGACCAGCCCGGCGGTCACGAGGGGAACCCCACCGGGGAGGTCGGCCTGCTCGTGCACGCTCCCGGCCAGCCCGTAGTACTGGTCCCGGAAGTCGGCGGTGCACGACGCCATGGTCCCGACGGTGCCGCTGGTCGTGCGCAGCACCACCTCGGGCACCCCCAGCCCGGCAGCCAGCAGGAAGGACCACTCGCCGTCGAGCTCCCCGGCGGCCACCTCACGGGGCGCGACCGGACCGAAGGACGGCCCGTGGGCCCGGCGTACCGGGCCCTGGGGGGTGGCCGTCCGGAGCACCGGGGCGCAGGTCAGCACCGGCGTCCCCTCGAACACCGGGCGGTCGCTCGCCCACACCGACTCCAGCGCGCACCCCGCGGCGAGCGCACGCCGGACCCCGGCCGCGTCCCGGGCGGCGAGCAGCGACTGCGGCTGGACGAGGCCGATCCGGCCTCCGGGGCGGACCCATCGCACCGCCCGGTGAAGGAAGACCGCGCTGACGTCGGTGTAGGGGCCGATCGAGCCCTCGCCGCGGTCACCGAGCAGCCGCACGGTCGCGGCGTCGGGGGCGGTGCGCCGCTCGAGCCGGTTGAGGAACGGCGGGTTCCCGACCACCACGTCGTGGACCCCGTCGGGCTGGGCGCCCAGCAGGGCGTCGTCGACGCGGAGGCGGAGCTCCGGCCGCGGTGCGGGGTGCCCTGGCTCGACGAGGAGCAACCAGAGGCAGACCCGGGCCAGCTCCACGGCGGCGTCGTCGAGGTCGGTCCCGTGCACCTGCGTGACCGCGGCCGCGAGTGCGCCCGTCGAGCGAGCCGCGATCCGCCGGGCGGCCTCGACGAGGAAGATCCCGCTCCCGCACGCCGGGTCGAGCACCGTGACCCGGCCGGGGTCGGGCGCCTCGTCCAGTGCCGGCTCCAGCGTCTCGTCGAGCAGGTGCGCGACGAGCGCGGGCGGCGTGAACCAGGAGCCCGAGCGCTTGCGGCCGGTCGGGTCGGCGGCGAGGAGCTCCTGGTGCACCCGGGAGAGCAGCCACGCGGTGCCCGTCGGCTCCGGGTCGGGCGCCGCCGCGTCGAGGAGGTCGAAGACCTCCCCCGACACCTGCGCCGGCACGGTGGGGTCGAACCCCTCGAGCGCGTCCTCGGGTCCGGCCAGGGCGCCGGCCCGCCGGGCGAGGACCGCGTGCAGCACCCGGTACGTCGCCCGCAGCGCCAGGCCCCGGTCGCCGTCGAGGGGGCCGGTCAGCCGCTCCGCTCCGGCCGCCAGCGCGCCCGCGAGCCGGGTCGTGGGCCGGGTGGCGGCGCGGGCGGAACGGTTCACGGACCGAAGCGTCGCACCACCGAGCTCCCGCGCGTGGCAGCCTGTCCGTCGTGGCGGACGGTCCCCTGCTCGTGGCGCTCGTCGTGGTGTCGGTGGTGTCCCTGGGCGCCGCGGTCGCGGCCGGCGTGCTCGCCGTACGGCTGCGAGGGGAGAACCGGCGGCTCCGCGAGGAGCTCGAGGAGCTGCGGCGGCCGCTGCGGGACGCGGCGCCGCAGAAGGCCCTGCAGGCAGCCGGGTGGGCCGTCCGGACGGTCGTCGACACCGCGGGCCGGGTGCGCGAGCGCGGCATCGTCGGCGGGCTGCTGCTGGCGCCGATCGAGGAGCTGACCGGCTGGGCGTTGCAGGGCGAGGACGAGATCGCGGCCGCGGCGCGGCCGGACGGGACGGTCGCCTTCCTGTTCTCCGACATCGAGGGGTCGACGGGGCTCAACGACCGGCTCGGCGACCGCGAGTGGGTGCGGGTGCTCGCGGCGCACGACCGGGCGGTCCGGGCGGTGGTCGGCCGGCACGGCGGGCACGTCGTCAAGACCCAGGGCGACGGGTTCATGGTCGCCTTCGGCACCCCCGACCAGGCGGTCGCCGCCGCGGTCGAGGTCCAGCGCGTGGTGCCGGCCCGGCACCGGCGGCTGCGGAGGACGGGGGTGCGGGTGCGCATCGGCGTCCACGTGGGCTCCGCGGTGTCGCGGGAAGGCGACTACTTCGGGCGCAACGTGGCCAAGGCGGCGCGGGTGGCAGCGCGCGCCGAGGGAGGGCAGGTGCTGGTCAGCGAGGAGGTACGCGCGGCCCTCCACCCCGACGAGCGGCTGGAGGTGACGCCGGTCGGCACGGTGGAGCTCAAGGGGCTGCCCGGCGGGCACCCGCTGCACGCCGTGGCCGTGCGCTCCGGTGTCAGTCGTCGGTGAGGTCGCCCGAGACCGCGATCGCGTCGGGCGCCGGCTCGCCGGGGTCGGCGTCGCCACGGTCGACCGACTCGGTCATCGCCTTGAGCAGCAGCCCGAGCGCCTGCTCGGTGGCGCTCTCGACGACCTCCCCGGGATCGCCGTCGATCTCCATCCGGTGGACGGTGACGTCGCCACGGACGAGCACCGCGACGTAGAGGGTGCCCTCACGGTGCCCCTCCTCCGGTCCCGGACCGCCGGCGCCCGTGGTGGACACCGCACAGTCGACCTTGAGGAGGCGGGCCGCCCCCTCGCACATCTCGAGGGCGCACCGCTCGGAGATCAGCGGTCCGGGGGTGACACCGAGGACGTCGTACTTCACCATCCGGGAGTAGGAGACGACGCCCCCGTGGAACCACATGGCCGCCTCCGACCCGCGGGCGAGTGCGGAGGCGACGGCGCCGCCGGTCAGCGACTCCGCCGCGCCGAGCGTGAACCCGTGCTCCTTGGCGAGCTCGGCGATGTCCTCGACGTACTTCGTGGGGTCGGTCACCGGCCCATCCTGTCAGTGCGGTCCCCGGCCGTTCCGGCAGGACGGTCCGCCGCACCCTGCAGGACCTCCGCCACGGTGTCGAGCAGCAGGTCGAGGAAGAGGTCGCTGTCCAGCCCCTCGCCCGCGCGGTGGCTCAGGACCAGCCCGTCCGTCGCCACGACGAGGAGCCTGGCGAGCTCCGCGGCGACCTCCTCGGGCGGGCGCTCCCCCGCCGCTCCCGACCTCCGCAGCTCGGTCGCGAACCACTCCTCGAACACCTGCATCCCTTCCCGGCGCAGCGCGACGAACCGGGTGCGCGCCGCCGAGTCGTGCTCCCGGGGCTCGAGCAGCAGCGACTGGCCGAGCCGGAGGTAGGCCGTCGCCTCTCCGAGGTCCCGGAACCAGGGGCGGAGCAGCTCGTCGAGGACCGCCACCAGGTCCTCCCCCGGCCCCACGGGGCGCCACTGCGGTCGGCGCTCCAGCCACCCCTCGTAGTGGTGGAGCACGACGGCGGCAAGCAGCTCGTCCTTGTCCTCGAAGAACCAGTAGACCGAGCTGGCCGGCAGGCCGCAGCGCTCGGTGATCCGGGCGATGGTGGTTCCCGCGTAGCCGTGCTCGGACACCACCTCGGCAGCGGCCTCGAGGATCCGCTCCCTGGACGCACCGGAGCGCCGGGCCGCGGTCACGACGCCTCCCGCTGCAGCCGGCGGACATGGGCGACGAGACCGCGGGCGAACCGGTCGGCGAGCGCGTCGAGGTCCCAGTCGTCGGTCGACGACGAGGCGACGAAGAGCCCGTCGAGGAGGGCGAGGAACGAGGCGCTCAGCCGGTGGGCGAGGGCCGGGTCGGCGATCTCCTCCGGCAGCAGCCCCAGCCACCACCCGGCCAGCGCGTCGACGGCCCGCCGGTGCACGTCGACGAAGGCCTGCCGGGCCCGCGCCTCCTCCCCGGGCGCCTGCAGCGAGAGGACCAGCCCGAGCCGCCACGCCGCCGGGTTGTCGACGACGGCCCGGACCCCGCGCCGGAACCGCTCGCGCACCGCGACCTCGAGCTCGGGGGGCAGGGACTCGCCGTGCGCCAGCCCCTGACCCCAGAGGGCGAAGCCGCGCTCCAGGGCGGCCGCCAGCAGCCGCTCCTTGTCGCCGAAGTGCCAGTAGAGCGAGGAGGCCGGCAACCCGGACTCCTCGGAGATGTTCTTGACCGTGGTGCCCCCGTAGCCGTGGACGGCGGCGACCCGCAGCGCGGCGTCCATGATCCGCTCCCGGGACCCTGCTCCTCGTGGACTGCGATTTCCGGTCATCTGACCAGTCGACTTCCCTGTAGTGACCGTTCCATGCATACTACGGGCCTGTAGTGATCACTACGGAGTGCTCGCGCGGGCGGTGTCCCCCCACCCCAACCTCGTCCGCGGCCGGCACTCACGAGGGCGCCGGAGTCGGCTTCTCGGGCCATGGGAGGACCGAGGAGGACGACTCCGGCGCCTCTTCACGTCCTGCGGACGTCCAGGGGGTCGGCGCACGCCCCGGCGTACGCTTCCCGGCGTGAGGCCCTTCCTGCTCCTGGGCACCCGGGCCGAGGACCGCGCCGCGGACGACGAGTACGACGCGTTCCTCCGCTTCGGCGGGCTCGAGGAGCACCAGCTCGTCCGTCACCGGCTGGAGCGCACCGAGCTCGGGTCGGTGGAGCTCGACGCCTGGTCGGGCATCGTGCTCGGCGGCAGCCCCTTCACCACCTCCGTGCCCGAGAAGTCGGAGACGCAGCTGCGGGTCGAGAAGGAGCTCGGCGCGCTCCTCGACGAGGTGGTGTCGCGCGACTTCCCGTTCCTCGGCGCCTGCTACGGCGTCGGCACCCTCGGCGTCCACCAGGGCGCGGTCGTCGACGACACCTACCCCGAGCCGGTCGGCGCCACCGACGTGACGCTCACCGAGGAAGGCCGGGACGACCCGCTGCTCGGCGTGCTCCCGACGACCTTCGAGGCGTTCGTCGGCCACAAGGAGGCGGTGACCCGGCTGCCACCCCACGCCGTGCACCTCGCCTCGTCGGCGCTCTGCCCAGTGCAGGCGTTCCGGGTGGGGCGCAACGTCTACGCCACCCAGTTCCACCCCGAGCTCGACGTGCCGGCGATCCAGACCCGGATCGAGCTCTACAAGGACGCCGGCTACTTCCCGCCGGAGACCGCGGAGGACCTCAAGGCCGCCGCCGCCCGCGCCTCCGTCGAGCACCCGCCCCGGCTGGTCGCCCGGTTCGTCGAGCTGTACGCGCGGGGTTGAGCAGGTCCTGCGTGCCCGAACAGTCCGGACCGCACCTCGACAGTGCGTCCGACGTGCGGTTCGGACTGACTGAGTACCCGCGACCGCGCGCCGATGAGTTCGCGTGCCGCGGAGCGTCGTACGCACCATGACTCAGTACCTGCTGTCCGTCCCGCACGACTCCAGCGAGGAGCCGACCATGGAGTCCATGGACCCGGCGGAGCTGGAGGCCGCCCTGGCCGCGACCGGCGCGATCATCGAGGAGCTGCAGTCGACCGGCGCCTTCGTCTTCGCCGGTGGCCTCATGCCGCCCTCCACCGCGGTCACCGTCGACAACACCGGTGGGTCGCTGAGCACGGTCGCCGGTCCCTTCGTCGAGGCGCCCGAGTACCTCGGCGGCTTCTGGGTGATCGACGTCGCCGACGAGGCCACGGCACTCGACTGGGCCGCCCGCGCGTCCAAGGCGCTGGGCGGGCGCATCGAGGTCCGGGCGTTCCAGGTGCCACCTGAGGGCTGAGCCCAGGAGCCGCTCAGTCGTCGACGCCCCGGGCGGCCAGCGCCTCGCCGAGCTCGTCCGCGTGCCGCAGCGAGCGGATGACGAGCGGCACCGCGTAGGCCCGGGGCGAGGCACCGAGGCCGCGCGCCCGCTGGGCGTCCCGGACCTCCTGGCCCAGCCCCACGACGACGGGCACCGACCGGATCGCCAGCGCGAGCAGGAGCCCGACCCGCTCGGGGTCGACACCGACGACGCGCAGCGGCCGCATCCAAGCGACGAGGACGTCGAGCAGGTCGGCCGTGCGCGTGGTCAGGGTGACGAGCGCGGCGAGGAGCACCAGCGCGAGCAGGACGCCGACGACGACGAACGCCCGCTCCCAGCCCGACGCCAGCACGTGGAAGAACGCGACCGCCGCGAGGATCCACACCAGGGGGCGGGCCTGGCGGAGCATCACGCCCGGCGGCACCCCCGCCACCGCGTAGCCGAGGACGACCGCGGCGAGCGCGCTCGCGACCTGCCACGGCCGGTCCAGCAGGAAGGACGAGGCGCCTGCCGCGAGCAGGAGAAGCAGCTTCGACCACGCGGGGGCGCGGTGCAGGAGCGACCGGCCGGGACGGTACAGCCCCAGCGACATCGGGGTCCTGCCGCTCATGCCATCGACCGGCGGTAGGCGGCGACGGCCTCGTCGGGCGGCCCGTCGTGGACGAGCCGGGCCTCGTCGAAGACCAGGACCCGGTCGAACCCCTCGAGGAGCTCGAGGTGGTGGGTGACGAGCACGACCTGCTGCGCCAGCCGGCCCAGGTGGTCGGCGACGAGCCGCGCGTTGCGCAGGTCGAGCAGCGTGGTCGGTTCGTCGAGCACGATGTGCGACGGCTCGGTGACGAGCACGGAGGCCAGCGCGAGCAACTGTTTCTGTCCACCCGACAAAAGGTGGGCCGGGTGGTCCGCGTGCGACGCCAGCCCGAACCTCTCGAGCACCTCGGCGACCCGCGACCGCACCTCCTCGCGCGACAACCCCCGCCTCCGCAGCCCGAAGGCGACGTCCTCCTGCACCGTCGGCATCACGATCTGCGCGTCGGGGTTGGTGAAGCAGAACCCCACGCGACGCCTCACCTGCCGCCCCTCGGTCCTGGTGTCGAGCCCGTCGACGAGAACGGTGCCCTCGGTCGGGACGACGAGCCCGTTGAGCAGCCGCGCGAACGTCGACTTCCCGGACCCGTTGGCGCCCACGATGCCGACCCGGTGCTCGGACATCGTCACGCTCACGTCGCGCAGCACGGTCCGGGCGGTGGCCCCCTCGCCGTACACGTGGGTCACCCGGGACACCTCGATCATCCGGCCACCCCGACGGCCTCGACGACCACCGCGACGCCCTGGCCGCCGCCGGCGGAGATGGCCGCCAGGCCGTGGCGCCCACGGCCACGGAGCACCAGCTGGGTGAAGAGCCGGACGACGAGCACCGCCCCGGAGGCGCCCCACGGGTGGCCGAGGCCGAGCGCACCGCCCTCGGGGCAGACGCGTGCAGGGTCCAGCCCGAGCTGGGCGCAGCAGGCGAGGACCTGGCCCGCGAACGCCTCGTTGAGCTCGACCACGTCGACGTCGTCGAGGGAGAGCCCCGCGCGGTCGAGCGCGAGGCGGGCGGCGGGCACCAGCCCCTCCCCGGGTCGCGTCGGGTCGCACCCGGCGGTGGCGCTGGCGACGACCCGCAGCCCCGGAGAACCGAGCCGCTCGTGCGTGGCCGCGTCGACGAGCGCGACGACGGCGGCACCGTCGTTGACCCCGCAGGAATTGCCGGCGGTGACCGTGCCGCCCTCGCGGAACGCCGGCCGCAGCCGGGCCAGCCGGTCGACGGTGAGCCCGGGGCGTGGCCGGTCGTCGGTGGTGACGCCGGCGATCGGGACGATCTCGGGGTCGAACCCGCCGGCCACCGAGGTGGCGTGGGCGCGGGCGTGCGAGCGGGCGGCGTGCTCGTCCTGCGCGGCCCGGGAGACCTCGTGCTCCTCCGCGTAGAGGTCGTTGGCGAGCCCCATGTCGGGGTCGCCGAGCTCGGCGGGCGCGAAGGGCGCGCGCTCGTAGCGGACCGGCTCGGCCCCCGGCACGCTCGGCGGCCAGAACCGCCACGGGGCGGTCGACGCCGACTCGACGCCTCCCGCGAGCACCGTGCCGCCCCGGGTGCGGAGCAAGGCGTCCGCCGTGGTCACCGCCGCGAGTCCGCTGGCGCACTGGCGGTCGACCGTGAGCGCCGGCACCGCTGCACCGAGCCCGGCCTGGAGCGAGGCCACCCGTGCCACGTCCCCGCCCGGTCCCATGCAGTTGCCGAGGACGACCTCGTCCGGCGGTGGCGCGCCGAGCGCCGCCGCGCGAGCGGCGACCTCGCGGAGGACCGCGGCGCCGAGGTCGGCGGCGGTGCACCCCGCGAGGGAGCGCCCCGCGGTCCCCAACGGAGTACGCGCGGCCGCCACCACGACCGGCCCGGTCACGGGCCGACCGGGCCGGTTGCCACCAACCGGCGGGTCGAGGGGGCGGCGACGATGCCGGCGAGCGCCGCCCGGTCGACCTTGCCCGCGGCGCCGACCGGCAGCGTCGGGACGTGGAACCAGACCCGCGGCCGCTGGGCGGGGTCGAGCCGCTCCACGGCCGCCTGCCGGGCCGCGACGCGGTCGTCGGGGTCGGTGAGGACGGCCGCGACCACCTCGCCGAGCTCCTCGTGGGGCACGCCGAGCACGACCACCTCGCCGCTGACGGCGGTCGCGAGCACCGCCTCGACGTCGGCCACCAGCACGGTCGCGGCTCCGGTCGTGACGGCGTCGGCGCCCCGGCCGGTCACGGTGAGGACGCCGTCGCGCAGCGCGCCGCGGTCCCCCACGGTCGCGAAGCCACGGGCGTCCCGGCGGAGCGGACCGGGCGCGCCGGCGTACCCCTCGCAGAGGTAGGGCGAGCGTGCCCACAGCTCGCCGTCGCGGACCTCGACCAGCACCTCGGGGAACGGCCGCAGCGCCTCGGCGTGCGGCCCCCAGGCGACGAACGAGAGCTCGGAGGCGCCGTAGTAGTGGGCCACGGTCGCGCCCGCGGCGACCGCCCGGTCGTGCTGTCCGGGCGAGAGCCGGGCGCCTGCGACGGTGACGTGCAGCCCGGCCACCCGGTCGAGCGCACCGGCCAGGGCCAACGGCGTGAGGTGGGCGTGCGTCGCACCGTCGGGGGCCTCCACGACGGCGGCTCCGACGGTGCGGGCGAGCACCGCGGCGAAGAGGTTCATGGTCGCAGCCAGGGGCCCGGGCAGCCACAGCCGCGAGGAGCGGTCGAGCCCGGTGAGGGTGGCGACGTGGTCGGAGGAGCGCAGCCAGCTGGCCGTCGTCCGCACGACGCACCGCGGGACGCCGCTGGATCCGGAGGTGCGGAGCGCGACCGGGCGCCCGGCCTCGTGCGCCGCGAGGAAGGCCGCGACCGGGTCGGTGGCGGCCCCGACGTCGACGGGACGCTCAGACAGCGGCGGACTGCCTCTCGGCCCGGGCGCCGCGGACCCGGAGCAGCCCGGGGTAGCCGGCGTGGACGCCGCGCGCGACGAAGGCCGCCACGACCGCCTTCACGAGATCGCCCGGGAGGAACGCGAGCGCGGCCTTCCAGGCGGCGTCGAACGCGAGGTCCGCGCGCCACATCATCCCGGCGACGCCGAACGTGTAGAGCACGACGATGCCGCCGACGACGGTGGCGGGGATGCCCCACTCCAGGGTGTACGGCGCGCCGCGGAGCTCGGTCAGCAGCCCGACGACGAGCGCCGCGACCGGGAACCCGACGATGAAGCCGACCGACGGTCCCTCGAACACCGCCAGGCCGCCGCGCCCGCCCGCGAGCAGCGGGAGCCCGACGGCGACCAGCGCCAGGAACACCAGCATGGAGAGCGCGCCACGGCGGGCGCCGATCACCGCGCCGGCGAGCATCGCGCCCATCGACTGGGCGGTGATCGGGACGGTGAGCCCGGCGGGGGTGAAGGCGGGGATCGCCCCGAGCGCGGCCATGATGCCGGCGAAGACCGCGACGAGCGCCAGGTCGCGTGAGGTGAGGCGGCGTGAGGCCGTCCTCGGGGCGGTCGCTGGGGTCGCGCGGTTCACGGGGGCACCTCGATCGGTTCGGACCGGTGTTCGACGCGCAGTCTAGGCACCACGGCCGGAGGGCCGGTCCGGGAACCGGAGGGCGGGACGGTGGGGGTCGTCCCGCCCGCCCGTCAGAGGGAGGGGCCGCGGACGCGCCGACGGCGGATCCTGCTGCGACGGCCCCGGCGTTCCTGGGTGAACCGGTGGGCGAGCTCGCGCTCGATCTCGGTGCGCTGCACGGAGACGAGGGCGGCGGCGACGTAGGGGTTGTGCATGGCGGGCTCCTGTGGCGTGGGGGTCCGGTCGACCCGTCTGTCCCCACGGTGGACGCCGGCGCTGTCACGCCCCTGTCACGCGGCTTGCACGCGGTTGCACCAAGGTGTCAGGGTCGCCGTCAGGTGGTGGTGCCCGGCTCCAGCCGGCCGCCGGCCGGGACCTGCGTGCCCGCTCCGATGCGGCACTCCTGGCCGACCAGGACCACCGCGTCGTCGTCGAGGTCGTCCGCCGGGGCCTCGGAACCCACGGTCGCGCCCCGGCCCACGACGCTCGCCTCGTCCACCACGCTCGTGGCCACGCTGGCGCCCGCCTCGACCACGACGTCCTCGAACAGGACGCTGTCGACGACGCGGGCCCCGGCCTCCACGACGACGCCCGGGCCGAGCACGCTGCGGACCACCTCGCCCGCGACGTCGCAGCCGGGCGACAGCATGCTGTCCTCCAGCCTGGCGCCGGCACGCACCCGGGCCGCGCTGCGGTCCTGCCACTTGCTGATGACCGGGCGTTCGTCCTCGATGGGCACCTTGCCGGCCAGCAGGTCGCGATGCCCCTTCAGGTAGGCGCCGGGGCGGCCGAGGTCGCGCCAGTACCCCTCGAGCGGGACCGCCCGGACCTCGCCCCGCTCGACCAGCCGCGGCAGCAGGTGCTCGGCGAAGTCGCCGATGCCGCTGTCGTCGCCCTCCGCCTCGCCGGACAGCTCGGCCCGGAGGTCGCGCAGCGTGGCCATCAGCGGCTCGAGCTGGTAGACGAAGAGCTCGGTCGCGACCGTCGTGCTGCTCGGCTCCTCCGGCTTCTCCTCCAGCCCGGTCACGAGCCCGTCGCCGTCAACGGTGACCACGACGTTCGCCGAGGCCTCCTCGCGGCTCACCTCGGAGGTCAGCAGCGTCGCGGCCTTGCCGGAGGCGACGTGGTCGGCGATCACCGGCCGGAGGTCGGCGGAGAAGACGTGGTCGGCGCTGGAGACCACCAGGGTCGGCGCGCCGAACGCCTCGAGGTCGCGCGCCATCCGTAACAGCAGGTCGCCGTTGCCGTAGGCGAACTGGTCCTCGGTGGCGGGCCCCGATCCGGTCTGCGGCACCATCCGGCGGAAGCCGCCGCGGTTGCTGTCGAGGTCCCAGGGGCGCCCGCCGGAGAGGTACTCGTCGATCGAGGCGACCTGGTACTCCACGCTCACCCAGACGTCGTGGATCCCGGCGTGGACCAGGTTGCTGAGCGCGAAGTCGATCAGCCGGTGGACCCCGCCGTACGGCAGGGCGGGTTTGGCACGCTCACGGGTGAGCACGTCCATGCGGCCCCCGGCACCACCGGCCTGGACCAGGGCGAGCACGTCGGCGCGGCGGGACGTCCGTGCGGGCATCGGTGACTCCTCCGGTCGGGACCTTGGCCCGACCTTAGGGTGCCGCCCCACCGCTGGGAGGTCGGTGGGGCGGCACGTCGGGGGCGGGTGCGGTCAGAGGCCGCGGTCGCGGTCGGTGCCGGTCGTACCGGTCGTGCCGGTCGTGCCGGTCGTGCCGTCGAGGTCACCGTCGACGTCGATGTCCGCGTGCTCGCGCCGGACCTCCGCGGAGACCCGCTCCTGCTCGGTGACCGACTCCTTCGCGACGCTGACCTCCTCGACCGGCACGGTCTCCTTGTCGACGACGGCCCGCTCCTCGCGGAGGGTGATCTCCTCGACCTGGTCGTCGTCGGCGATCGGCGCCGACGTGGTGGTGCCGCCCTCGACCGGGGTCCGCTCGACGACGAGCTTCTCCTTGGTCACCGGCACGCTGACGGTCTCGGTCTCGGAGGTGGTGTACTTCCGCAGCCGCGCGCGGCCGGCCTCGTGCGACTCGGTGCCGGCGGTCAGCCGCTCCTCGTTGAGCACGGTCGCGGCCTCGCCGGACGTCTCGCGCCCGGTCGTGGTGCCGGTGCCCGTCGAGTCGGTGGTGTCCGTGGCCACGGTCCCGGTCGTGCCGGTCGTGCCGGTCGTGCCGGTGGTGCCGGTCGTGCCCGCCGTCCCGGTGCCGGC
The DNA here is from genome assembly GCF_008087345.1 of Nocardioides caldifontis. Lineage (GTDB taxonomy): Bacteria > Actinomycetota > Actinomycetes > Propionibacteriales > Nocardioidaceae > Marmoricola_A > Marmoricola_A caldifontis. The sequence continues at coordinate 582,733 of NZ_VHIB01000008.1, forward strand.
GTACCCCAGGCCGTAGTACTGGTAGAGCCGCTCCTCCTCGCTGCGGTCGAGGTGCTGGTCGGCCTCGACGCGGGGCGCGTCCTTGACCTTGTCCTTCGGGTGCGCGAGCCGGAGGTCGTCGCCGTCGAACGACGCGCCCTCCAGCGGGACCAGCGACTGCGAGGTGCCGAAGAGCCCGGTGCTCACGGCGACCCAGCTGGGCTGCTCGGTCTGGTCGTCGAGGTACACCTGGTCGACCTTCCCGAGCTTCTCGCCGGCCGAGTCGTAGGCGGTCGCGCCCTGGACCCTCTGGACGTCCTGCGTGGTGATCATGCGGGGTCTCCCTCCCTGGGATACGTGGCCTTACGGCGTAAGACCGGTACCTCCTACCCCCACGACCTGGTTCCATACGTCACACTCGGGTTGTCAGTTGCCGGGCACTCAGCACCGACGTCCGCTCCACTCCCTGTTGCCACTCCGGAGGGGTCCATGCCTCCCCCGCCACAACCGCTGAGCCGAGCAGCGATCATCGACGCCGCCATCCAGCACGTCGACGAGAACGGGTTGGCGGCGCTGACCATGCGGACCCTCGGCCAACGCCTGGGCGTCGAGGCGATGTCGCTCTACCACCACGTGAACGGCCGCGAGGACCTCCTCGAGGGGATGGTCGACCACCTCGTCAGCCAGGTGCAGGTCCCCGACTCCGGCCCCGACGACCCCGGCAACGGTTGGCAGGCCGTCCTCCAGCACGTCGCCCACGACGTCCGGGGCGTCGCCACCGCCCACCCGTTCCTCTTCCCGCTCGTCGCCACGCGCCCGCCCGCGGCGCCGTGGCTGCGGCCGCCGCTGCGGAGCCTGGCGCTGGTCGAGGAGTTCCTCGCCGCCCTGGTCGAGCGCGGGCTCGGCGGCGACCTTGCGGTCCACGTCTACAAGGTCTTCACCAGCTTCCTGCTGGGCCACCTGCTCCTCGAGGCGGCCCAGATGGGCGCGACCACGAGCCCGCCGTCGGAGCCGCTGGACGAAGGGGACGCCGAGGTACCGGCCGACGACGCCCGGCAGCAGCTGGCCGACTACCCGACGTTGCTGCGGCTCGAGGGGCCCCTGCGCCGCCACGACGCCGACGCCCAGTTCGAGCGGGCGCTCGAGGCGCTGCTCGACCGGCTCGACCTCGAGCTCGCGCAGTAGCCCCTGCAGGTCGGCGGTTACGCGCGGGGCACCCCGGGTAGTTCCTCCCCCGTGACCGTCAACGTGCGCACGATCGCCGCTCCCCCGCAGGCCGTCTGGGACGTGCTGGCCGACGGCTGGCTCTACCCCCTCTGGGTCGTCGGCGCCACCCGGATGCGCGCCGTCGACGAGGACTGGCCGGCGGTCGGCAGCCGGATCCACCACTCCGCCGGTGTCTGGCCGGCCGCGATCGACGACAACACCGAGGTGCGCGAGGCCGACCCCCCGCGGCGGCTCCACCTCCGCGCGAAGGGGTGGCCGCTCGGCGAGGCGGACGTCGTCATCGAGCTCGAGGCGTCGGGAGCAGGCACCCGCGTGACGATCCGCGAGGACGCGGTCCAGGGCCCCGGGACGCTGGTGCCGGAGCTCTTCCGGGCCCCGCTGCTCAAGTGGCGCAACACCGAGACCCTGCGCCGCCTCGCCTACGTCGTCGAGGGACGCGCGGCCCGTTGAGTCCAGCGGCGGTCAGGCGGGCCGGTTCGCGCCCACCGTGCCCGGCCGGGCACGGAGCCCGATCAGCCCGAGCCCGATCATCCCGATCCCGAGTCCGAGGTGGAGCCAGTTGTCGGCGGCGTTGACCGGCACGAAGTTGGCCGCGCTGTCGTGGTCGATGACCGCGCCGTAGACCGCCAGCACGAGGTAGATGACGCCGCCACCGATCAGGTACCAGGTGGCGCCCGCCACCGACCTGGCCATCGCCAGCCCGGCGACACCGAAGAGCAGGTGCACGATGTTGTGCAGGATCGAGACGTGGAAGATGCCGAGCAGCTCGGCGCCGCTCTCGTGGCCGGCGAAGGTCAGGTCGTCGACGTTCGTCGTGATGCCGGGGACGAAGCCGAGGACCCCGACCAGCAGGAAGGTCCCGCCGACGACGGTGGCGGCGAGACGGACCGAGCGGCCGGCGGAGTCGGCCCCTGCGTCCCGTCCGGTGGGGTGGGTCCGGTCGTACGACATGAGTTCCTCCTGGGGAATCGGGTGCTCCTGTGTCGCCCGTACCCATGAACCCGCGCTCGATGCCTGGCACCCCGCTCAGGTGAGCAGGCGGAAGGCCGCGGCCGCCCGCTCATGGGCGAGGGCCGCGCGCGCGGCGTTCATGCCGGGTGCGCCGTGGACGCCGCCGCCGGGGTGCGCCGAGGCCGACGCCAGGTAGAGCCCGCGCACGCCCGTCTCGGCGCGGCCGAGTCCGGGGACCGGTCGGAACACGAGCTGCTGGTGCAGGTTGGCGGTGCCACCGTTGAGCGCGCCGCCCTGGAGGTTGGCGTCGAGGCTCTCCATCTGCCGCGGGCCGAGCACCCGACGGGCGAGGATGCGCGACTCGAAGTCGGGGGCGTACTTCACCATCCGGGCCTGCATCCGGTCGGCGAACCGCTGGCAGTCGTCGTCGTCCCAGGTGCCGCGGATCCCCTCGCCGCCCCCGTCGTACGCCGCACCGTGCGGCACGTGCGTGTAGGCCCACAGCGACTCGGTGCCCGCCGGGGAGCGCGTCGGGTCGGTGGTGGTCATCTGCCCGGTGAGCAGGAACGGGTCGGACGGGATCGCGCCGGCGGTCACCTGTGCCAGCGCCTCGCTCATCTGCACCACCGAGTCGGCGATGTGCACCGTCCCCGCGCCGTACGGTGTCGGCGTGGCCCAGGGCACCGGGCCGTCGAGCGCCCAGTCCACCTTGATCGTCCCGGGGTCGAGCCGGAAGCTGCGCATCCCCCGCGCCACCTTGGGCGGCACGTCGCCGGGGTCGAGCAGCTTGCCGTAGAGGTTGGTCGCGAGCACGTCGGCGAGGACCGCGCGGCCGACGGCGTACCTGTCGTCCCTCGTGCGTACGGCGGTCACGCGGCCGCGGTCGACGTCGATCCCGACGACCTCGGCCGAGCAGCGGATGTCGCCGCCGAGCGAGCGCAGCCTGGTGGCGAGCGCCTGGGTCAGCATCCCGGAACCGCCCTGGGGGACCGGAAACCCTTCGGTCTGGCCGAGCATGGCGAGCAGGATCCCCATCACGGCGGAGCCGGCGGAGTCGAGCGGGATGTCGGCGTGGCCGGCGTTGCCGGCGAGGAGGATCCGGGGCGCCTCGCCGCGGAACCGCACCTTGCCGACGTCGGTGACCGGGCTGAGCAGCTCCTTGACGTACTCCAACCCCCCGACCTTGCGGAGCCGGGCCAGCGCGCGTGCCCCGGCCCGCACCGGTGGGAACGGCGCGAGGAGCGCGTCGACGATGTCGCCGCCGATCGTGTCCCACTGCGCGCAGAGCTCGAGCCATGCCTCGCCGTCACCGGGCGCGAGCTCGTCGAAGAGCGCGGCGGTGACCTCGCGGTCGCGGTGGAGGACGGCCCAGTGGGCACCTTCGTCGATCGGGTTGGCGAGCACCGCGGGCGCGTGCACCCACGTCAGTCCGTAGCGCTCGAGGTGGAACGCCTTGATGTTGGGCGACGCGGCAGCCAGCGGGTAGAAGGCGCTGAACGTGTCGTGCACGAAGTCGGGGTGCACCGAGCGGTCGCTGCGCACGGCGCCGCCGACGTCGGGCTGCGCCTCCAGCACGAGCACCGACCACCCTGCGTCGACGAGGTGGTTGGCGGCGACCAGCCCGTTGGGCCCGGCGCCGACCACCACGGCGTCGTACGCGCCGGTCATCCGCCGCCCCGCAGCGCGCCGCGGACGACGGCGTCGAGGTTCCGCGCCAGCCCGGCGAGCGCGCCGACCTGGTCCCCCAGGAGCCGGTTGAGCTCCGGTTGCGAGGTGAGCACGTTGCCGGGGTTGGGCTCCTCCGGATGCGTGCGGTCGGTCGCCGCGAGGGTGAACAGCGGGCCGACCAGGAAGTCGTAGACCCCCGGCATGAACGAGAAGCCGAATCGGATCAGGTCGTTCGCCGCGCCCACCTGGGTGCGGTGGCGGGGCGACTCGAAGCGCTCGACGATCACCCGGGCGATCTTCTCCGGCGGGTCGACCGGCGGCGGCGGACGGCCGGCCCACCCCGCGTGGTTCGCCGCCTGCTCGTAGATCGGCGTGAGCACGCCACCCGGCGCGACGTAGCTGATCGAGACCCCGCGCTCGTCGCGGTTCTCCACCTGCAGCTGGCGCGCGAGGGAGCGGACGCCCCACTTGCTCACCGCGTAGGCGCTCATCGTGGGCGCGGCGATGTGGCCGATCACCGAGCCGACCAGCACCAGCGCGCCGTGGCGCTGCCGGCGCATCAGCCGCACGGAGTGCCGCGCGACGTTGACCGACCCGGAGAGGTTGGTGCGCAGCACGGCGTCGAAGAGCTCCGCGGGCAGCTCCTCCGTGCGGCCGTAGGCGACGACCGCGGCGCAGTGCGCGACGGCGTCCAGCCGGCCGTGTCGGGAGACCACCCGGGCGACGAGCCGCTCGACGTCGCCGTCGTCGCCGACGTCGCAGGGGACGACGGTCACCGAGCCGGCGCCGCGGTCCTCGCACTCGTCCGCGGCCTCCTTCAGCGAGCCCTCGTCGCGGGCCGCGAGCACGAGGTGGTCCCCGGCCTCGGCGCACCGGTGCGCGACCGCGCGGCCGATGCCGCTGGAGGCGCCGGTGACCAGCACCACCCGCGGTCCCGTGGGTCCGCCGGGGCGTGGGAAGGGGAGGGCAGGGAGCGGCAACCGCATGAGATCGGCCTACCCAGGCCCGCCTGGCGAGAAACGACGCCCCAGGCGTGGCGCGACGAGACGATCGCCTCGTCCCCCGCCTGCGGCGCGGTGGTTACCGCCGGGTGCACCGGGTAATCACCCAGTGCGCCGCACCGGCGGCTCTACCCGAGGAGTGTCGATGTACCTGCCGCATGCACGCGGGCCCCTGAGCACGGCGCTGGTCGCCGTCCTGGGTGGCCGCGACCTGCTGGACGAGACCGCGCTGGTGCGCGAGGTCGAGCTGATCCCCGACGACGTCGACCTGCTGACCGACGAGGACGTGCAGCTGACGCTGTGGGTGCTCTACGAGCTGCACTACCGCGGGTTCGAGGGTGTCGACGACGACTGGGAGTGGGACCCGGGGCTGCTCCAGGTCCGTCGCGCCCTCGAGGACCGGCTGCTCGCCCAGCTCCGGTTCGCCACCGCCCCGTGGGTCCAGGAGGCCCTCGGCGCGAAGGGCGATGTCGCGAGCCGGCTCTTCGCGCTGACCGAGTCGGTGCCGGGCGCCCCGCTGTCGTCGTACATGCAGCGCGAGGCGACCGAGGAGGAGTTCCGCGAGTACCTCGTCCACAAGAGCGTCTACCACCTCAAGGAGTCCGACCCGCAGTCGTTCGTGCTCCCCCGGCTCCAGGGGCGCGCCAAGGTCGCGCTCGCCGAGCTCCAGTACGACGAGTACGGCGCCGGCCGCCCCGACCAGCTGCACCAGGCGCTGTTCGCCGGCGGGCTCGACGCGCTCGGGCTCTCCTCCGAGTACGGCACCTACGTCGACCGGGTTCCCGCGCCGACGCTCGCCGTCACCAACGTCATGAACCTGTTCGCGCTGCGCCGGTCGCTCGCGGCCGCCTCGATGGGCCACCTCGGGGCCTTCGAGGCCACGAGCTCGGAGCCGTGCCGCAAGGTCGCCGGCGGGTGCCGCCGGCTCGGGCTCCCGGACGCGGTGAGCGTCTACTTCGACGAGCACGTCGAGGCCGACGCGGTGCACGAGCAGCTGGCGTTCCGCGACATCTGCGGCACGATGGCCGCCGCCCGGCCGGAGCTGGTCGAGGACCTCTTCTTCGGGGCGGCCGCCTACCTGGTCAGCGAGTCGGTGGCCGGGCAGACGATGCTCGACGCCTGGGCCGAGGGGCGCACCAGCCTCCGCGAGGAGCCGCAGCCCGCCGTCGAGGAGCGCGAGCTGGAGACGGCGGTGGCGTCGTGACCGCCGCACCGGCCGAGCGCCGACCCGTCGTCGTCACCGCGTGCCCGGACGGCCCGGTGCTGGTCCGCGGCGCCGACGTGGTGCAGGACGCCGACGGCGCCTCGCACGCCGTCACACGCCCCGTGGTCGCGGTGTGCACCTGCCGCCGCTCGGGCCGGATGCCCTGGTGCGACGGCACCCACAAGGCGGTCGAGCGGGCCAAGCGCCGCAAGGAGCAGCAGGGCGGCTAACGGTCGCCCGGCACCACGGTGTCGCGGCCGGCGCGCTTGGCGGCGTACATCGCGGCGTCGGCCACCCGGACCGCCTCCGCTCCCCCGCTCGCGCCGACGACGGCGATCCCGGCGGACACCGTCAACGTGCCGCCGTTGGACTCCGCCCAGAGGCGCACCAGCTCCTGGAGCCGGTCGGCGGCCACCGAGCTCGGGACGTCGCTCATCACGACGACGAACTCGTCGCCGCCGTACCTCCCGACGAAGTCCTCCTTGCGGAGCCCGGCCCGCAGCAGCGTGGCGAAGCGGAGCAGCGCCTGGTCGCCCGCGGCGTGTCCCTCGCGGTCGTTGAGCGCCTTGAAGTGGTCGAGGTCGAGCAGGCACACGACGTCGCCCGGCACCGCGCCGTCGAGCCGCGGGCCGATCGCCCGTCGGCTCGCGACCCCGGTGAGCGGGTCGGTGCTCGCCGAGCGGCTCTCCTGCTCCAGCAGGTCGCAGCGGGCGGCCGCCACCCGGGCGTCGTCCACCAGCGCCGGGAGGTGCTGCTCGAGCCTGGCCCGGGTCTCCTCCGTGGGCAGCGCAGGGACCACGTGCAGCGGCCGACCGCGGCCCAGCGACACGTCGACCGTCACCGGTCCCGACGGGATGTCCGGAGCCTCACCGGCCGGCACCACGACGCCACCGAGCGCCGCGACCGCCGCGTGGAGCACCTCGACCACCTGGTCGCGGTCCTCCGCGCGGAGCAGGGCCCTCGCAGTCCGCAAGGCCACGTTCGCCGGGTGGAGCTCCCTCCGCTCCACCGGCGACGGCACGGTCTGTGCCGGCACCGCGGGCAGTCCCGTGGGCCGGGGCCGGCCGGGGCCCGCGCCGGTCGTCATGCAGGGCTCCGCAACAGTCCCGGCTCGGCGGCCGCGGTCGGCTGCGTCAGCGGCAGCCGCACGGTCACCCGGGTGCCCACGCCCGGGCGGGAGACGAGCTGCACGTCGCCGCCGTGCGCGTCCACCAGCGACCGCACCACGGAGAGGCCGAGCCCGCTGCCCGGGACGGCGCGCAGGTGGGCGGCGGAGGCCCGGAAGAAGCGGGTGAACAGCGCCGCCTGCTCCTCCTCCGGGATGCCGATGCCGGTGTCCGCGACCTCGACGACGGCCTCGTCGCCCTCGACCCGCAACGCGCAGGACACCGAGCCGGCCTCGGTGAACTTCACCGCGTTGCCCAGCAGGTGCATCACCACCCGGTCGAGCGCGCACGGGTCGCCGGCGACCTCGACGTCGGTGTCCGGCAGGTCGGTCTCGAGGTCGAGCGAGGCGGTGAGCCCGTTGGAGCGGACCCGGTCCACGCACAGCTGCACCACCTGGCGCAGGTCGATCGGGTCGGAGGCCAGCGACGGGTTCCCGCTGTCGAGGCTGGAGAGGACCAGCAGGTCGTCGGCGAGCTCGCACAGCCGGTCGGCGTTGCGCAGGATCGCCTCGACGTACATCGCGCCGCGGGGGCTGAGGTCCGCACCGCCGTCGGCCATCAGCTCGGCGTAGCCACGGATGCTCGTCACCGGCGTGCGCAGCTCGTGGCTGGCGGTGGCGACGAAGTCGTTGCGGGTCTCGTCGAGCGCGGAGAGGCGGCGGGCCGCCTCCCGCTCCTTGTCGAGGGCGGAGAGCAGCAGCTCGTGGGTACGACGCTCCGCGGTCACGTCGACCGCCCAGGCGAGGAAGCCGACCTGGCGACCCACGGCGTCGCTCATCCGGCGGACCAGGACCGAGATCACGGTGCGGGCGCCGTCGGGCTGGATGACAGTCCAGTCGCACCGCTCGTCGTCCCAGGGGCCGCGGAGCCGACGGCGCGGCGCCAGCTCGTCGTCGGGCCGACGCCGGTCGAGCTCGCCGAGGTCGACCGACCGGTCGCCGCGCCGCTCGAACCGCCGGGGGTCGACCGCGAACAGCTCGGGACCGCAGGCGACGCCGGCGCTGGTGGCGCGCTGCTGCACCTGCTCGGGGTCGAAGACGTCGCCCGGCAGGACCTCGCCGAGGAGCTCGGTGGCAGGCCGGCCCAGCAGCGACTCCATCCCCGCGTTGCAGTAGGTGACGCGGCCGAGGTTGTCGGTGGCGAGCACCGGGACGCCGAACATGGAGGTGGCGACGTGGGAGAAGATCACCGGCGTCACCGGACGGTCGCTCTGGTCCCCCGCGACCAGCATCAGGTGCGTCGCGCGGTAGGGGTCCTGCGCGAGCGGCGAGACCGTCCAGGCCACCGGCACGCTGCCGTCCCGGGCGAGCAGCTCGCCGTCGAACGTGACGGGGCCCGTCGTACCCGAGTCGGCGAGGCCGCACGTGACCACGAACGCGGCTTCGGCGTCGGAGACCAGGGTGCCGACCACGTGGCGGCCCACGATCGCGTCGCGGTCGAGGCCGGTCAGTGTCTCGAGCGCCCGGCTCGACCAGGCGATGCGACCGGTGTCCCTCGCGACGACCGCGCACGCGAGCCCGACGGTGTCGAGCACGGCGACCGCGAAGTCAGGCGCGGCCCCGCTGGTGGCGGGAGAGGAGGACGGGGTGGTCATCGAGGCCTTTCGGGATCGCGGGCAGGCACCCGAGAGGATCGGCGGGTGCCACCGCCGGCTTGAGCCGTCCGGGCCGGAGACGGGACAGAGACGGGACCGGGACGGGACCGGGACGGGACCAAGGGCACACCCGGAGCCCTCGCCGCGTCAGCGAGCGGTGTCCTGCCACGTGCTCCGCACGCTCCGGCGGACCCGTCCGAGCTCGGTGGCCGGCACGGGGCCGCTGAACAGCGCGCCCTGTGCGAGCGAGCAGCCGAGCTCGCGCAGGAGCGCGGCCTGCTCCGGGGTCTCGACCCCTTCCGCGCCCGTCCGCGCGTCGATCGAGCCGGCGATCGCGACGAGGGCGCGCACCATCCGGACGCACTCGGGGTTGGAGCCCAGGCCGACGACGAACGAGCGGTCGATCTTGAGCAGGTCGGGGCACAGCCGCTGCAGCCACAGCAACGAGCCGGCGCCGGCGCCGAGGTCGCCCAGGGCCACCCGGCCTCCCAGGGAGATGACGTCCCGGGAGCGGTTGACGGTCAGGTCGGGATCCTCGTTGAGGACCTTCTCGGAGAGCCGCACGACGAGACGACCGGGGAGGATCCCCTGCTCGCGCAGCCGGCGGACCAGCTCGTCGCCCTCCCGCAGCGCCGGCTGCCGCGAGTACGCGTAGACGCCCAGGTAGCAGTCCTCCGGCAGCGTGCCTGCCTCGACGAGGCGGGCCACGTCGCGCGCCGCGGTCGAGACGACGAAGCGCTGGAGCTCCTGGTCGATGCCGGCGCTGTGCGCCGCGGTGACGACGTCGAAGGCGCGGAGCCGCCCGCGGGTGGGGTGCTGCCAGCGCACGACGGCCTCGACGCCGGCGACGTCGCCCCGGTCGAGGTCGACGACCGGCTGGTACTCCACGAACAGTCGCCCCTCGGTGAGCGCGGCCCCCACCTCGGAGCTGAGCTCGGACTGCCGCCGCGACGCCGCAGCCAGGGTGCGGTCGTGGACCATCACGCGGCCCTTGTCACGGCTCTTGGCGGCGTACATCGCCGCGTCGGCCATGCCGAGCAGCTCGTCCGGCGTCCCGGGCGGCGACAGCGCGACACCGATGCTCACCGAGACCGGGTGGGCGTTGCCGGCGATGACCACCGGCTCCTCGAGGGCGCCCAGCAGCCGCTTGCCCACGGCCTGGGCCTCCTCGAGCCCCGTCTCCTCGCAGATCACCGCGAACTCGTCGCCGCCGAGCCGCGCGAGCGTGTCGCTCTGCCGGAGCACGGAGCGGAACCGCTGCGCGACCTCGCGCAGCAGGTCGTCGCCGGTCTGGTGGCCGAAGCGGTCGTTGACCTGCTTGAAGTCGTCGAGGTCGAGGAAGAGGACCGCGAGGGAGCCGTCGTCGGCGCGCTGCTGCCGGGCCGCGGCCACGGTGAGGCGGTCGGTGAAGAGCGTGCGGTTCGGCAGCCCGGTGAGCGGGTCGTGCAGGGCCTGCCGGCGCAGCTCGCGCACGGCGTTCCGTTCGGAGGTGACGTCGGCGACCATCGCCAGCGAGCCGACCCTGCCGTCCTCGAGGGGCAGCGGGGTGGCCGCGATGCTGAGCACGCGACGGGTGCCGTCGCGGTGGGTGAAGGGGAGCTCGTAGCGCTCCGTCCCCACCTCGGCCCGCGAGGCGAGCCGCTTCAGCAGGGTGTCGGCGACCTTGGGCGTGATCGTCGGCCACAGCCCCTGCTCGTAGATGACCTCGAGCGAGTGGCCGACCATGTCGGCCAGCTTCTGGTTGGCGAAGATCGTCGTGCCGTCCGGGGCCAGGGCCAGGATCCCCTCCTGCGCGGTCTCGGCGATCGCCCGGTGGCGGGCCTCGGACTCGCGCAGCGCGAGGTGAGCCTCCATCTCGCGGGTGATGTCGCGCAGGTTGATCACGAGCCCGCCGATGTCGGGGTCGTCGAGCGAGTTGTTGATCGAGGCCTCGGTCCAGCGGACCTTCCCGGCGCTGTCCCGCACCCGGACGGTCTCGCGGACCGCCGTCGGGCCGTCGAGGGCGGCGCGGAGGGCGGCCGCGGCCTTCGGCATGTCCTCCTCGAGAAGGAACTCGTAGCCGTTGCGGGTGACCACCTCGAGGGGGTCGTAGCCGAAGATGTCGAGCGCCGACGGCGAGACGTAGACGATCGTCCCCTGCGCGTCGGTCACCAGCGCCACGTCCCATGCCCGGCGGTTGAGCCCGCGGAAGAACGCCTGCTGGGCCTCGAGCCGCTGGCCGACGTCACGGAGGTCCGACGGGTCGTGGACCGCCATCGCGAACGCGGGCCCCTCGGCCGGGTCGATCGCGAAGAGGTCGAGCACGACGGGCACGCTGACGCCGCCGATGCCGCGCACCGCCACCTCGTAGCGGCCGGCGGCGAGCTCGTCGGTGCCGGGACGCGTCAGGGATGCGTGGCCCTCGGCGACCAGGTCGGAGAGCCGGAGCCCCGCCACCTCGGCGCGGTCGCGGCCGAGCAGCCGGGCGAACGAGTCGTTGACGTCGAGAAGGTGGCCGTCGGGGGCGACGAAGCCGTGCGCCAGCGGCGCCTGCAGGTAGGCAGCGCGCATCAAGCCGTCGAGGGTGCCCTCGCTGCACCCTGTCACGCTGTCGTGCACGTCCACCCCTGACCTCCGGGTCGCTTCCTACCCACCGTCACGCCGTCGAGACGCCTCTCGACACGGTGGTGTTCAGGAGTATCGGCTCCTTCACGGCTCCCTTTGAGGGGTCGCGGACGGGAGGCCGAGCCGTCCCGCGTGACGCCCGAGGAAGGCGACCACCTCGTCCGCAGGACGGTCGGGCAGCCCCCGGATCGCCTCGGTGACGCCGGCCGCCTCCCAGCCCTCCAGGAGCTCCGCGGTCGGCTTGCTCGTCGCGAGCACGTGCACGGCGGGCTCCCCCGGCCGGCCGGTGTCCGCCCAGGCGAGGCGCAGCTGCTCCACCTTCGCGGTGACGTCCTGCTCGCGCGGGCTGGTCATCCAGCCGTCGGCGTGGCGGGCGATCCACTCGAACGTCCGCGGCCGGCCGCCGGCGCCGACCAGAAGGGGGACGTGGGGCTGGACCGGTTTCGGGTAGGCCCACGAAGCGCCGAAGCTCACGAACTCCCCGTCGTACGACGCCTCCTCCTGGGTCCAGAGCGCGCGCATCGCCTCCTCGCACTCCCGCAGGACGGTGCGCCGCCGGTCGGCGGGGACGTGGTGGTCGGCGAGCTCGTCGGTGTTCCAGCCGAAGCCGGCGCCCACCGTGACCCGCCCGCCGGAGAGGTGGTCGAGAGTGGCGATCGTCTTCGCCAGCGTGATCGGGTCGGACTCGACCGGCAGCGCGACGGCGGTCGAGAGCCGGATCCGGCTCGTGCAGGCGGCGGCGGTCGCGAGTGCCACCCACGGGTCGAGGGTGCGGAGGTAGCGGTCGTCGGGAAACGTCGCGTCGCCGGTGCCGGGGTGCGCGGCCGTCCGCTTCACCGGGATGTGCGTGTGCTCGGGCACGTAGAACGTGTCGAACCCGTGCTCCTCCGCTGCTCGGGCCGCCTCCGCGGGGGTGATCCCCCGGTCGCTGGTGAACAGCACGATCCCGTGTCGCATCCGCCGCAGGCTAGTGCAACGGCGCCGCCTGACGCCGGTTCACGTTTCCCGTTGGGCGCAGGTGACCGGCGGCAGCTCCCGGTCGACGCCGCGGAGCAGGTAGAGCCTCTGCCCGCAGGGCCGGCCGACGAGGCGGTACCTCCGCTCGACCGCGCGGGCCAGCCTTCCCTCCCCCGTGCCGTCCCAGGACGAGAACGACCGCCACTCCACCAGCCAGGTGGGCGGGCGGCGGCCGGTGACGACCCGGGTGAGGTGGGAGAGGTCCCGGTCGAGGGTGCGGGCGGGAAGGCTCCACAGGTGCGGGTACGGGCTCTCCAGCCCGGCGTAGAGAAGCACCTCGGCGTGGCCCCACGTCACCACCGCGGTGTCGTCGGGCTCGGCGGCGGCCGCGAGGTACTTGCCCACCCGCACCTGGTCGGGTGGTTCCTCCTCCACCACGGCCCCCACCACACCGCCCACGACGGACGCAGCCGACGTGACGACCACTGCCGCCCGTGCGGCCCTGCCCCACCGGCTCGCGAGCGGCGCGACCAGGGCGACCACGAGCACCGCCACCGGCACCAGCTGGACGAGGTAGTGGCGCCACCAGCTCCCGCCGCCGAGGACGCCGGCGACCGCCACCAGCAGGAGCACGCCGACGCCGACGGCGTATCGGCGCCGGTCGGGGTCCCGCAGCAGGGCGGGGAGCGCGGCCGCCAGGACCGCCAGGAGGAACCCGAGCCCGCTGCCCAGGAACGCGCCGGCGAGCGTGTCGATGCGGTGCCGGGAGGCGGCCATCGCGGTCTCGCTGGTCAGCTCCGTGGCGAGCACCCGGAACTCCACGACCGCGAACCAAAGCTCGCCCGGTGAGACGCCGTGGGTGAGCGACCAGCCGACGACTGCGGCCACGACGGAGACCACCCCGACGAGACCGCTCCCCAACGCCCGCAGCGTCTGCCGGGTGCCGAGGTCACCGTACAGCCGGGAGGCGAGGACGACCGCGACCCCGAACGCGAGCCCGCAGACGAAGCTCTGCTTGACCAGGGCGGCGGCGACACCCGACGCGCCGGCGGCCACCAGGAAGGCGTGGCGACGCCACGCTGGTCCACCCTGTCCGCTGGTGGCGGCGACCGTCAGTGCGCAGCTCAACAGGCTCAGGGTCGCCGCCTGCAGCATGCCGTTCATCAGGTGCCCCGCGATGACGTACGACGAGCCGAGGACCGCGGCGGTCGCGCCGGTCCACACCGCACCCCGCCGACCACCCAGGAGGTGGCCGAGCCACGCCGCCACGACCACCAGCACGACGCTCACCACGCACCCGAGGAGCCGCACGCCGTCGGCCCCGGCGACCTCGTCGGCGAGCCAGAAGTACGCGAGGAGGAGCGGCGAGCGGTCGACCCAGTAGTCGCCGTACGGCGTCGCTCCCGAGCCGAAGTGGCGTACGACGAGCAGCAGCCCCGACTCGTCGCTGCCGAGCGGGTCGCGCACGAACGGCAGGCGGAGGGCGAGTGCCACCACGACGCACCCGACGAGGGGCAGGACGAGCCGCTTCCGTCCTGCCTTCGTTCCGCGGCCGCCACACTCCGCCACCGCTCCATTGTCCCGAGTGTTCGTGACCGTGGGGCGAACGTGCGGCGACGTACCGTGGAGGCGATGCGACTCCTCCCTACCGCCGCCGCTGCGGCGCTGCTCCTGCTCGCTGGGTGTGCGGGGTCGTCGCCGTCGTCCGCGCCATCCCCGTCCCCTTCCTCGGCGTCCCCGTCTTCGGCGTCCCCGTCTTCGGCGTCCCCGTCCCCGTCTGCTGTGTCGCCTTCGCCGTCGTCCTCCCCGACCGCATCGCCCGCCTCCGCGACGCCCACGCCGCCGCTCTCCTCCGACGGCCGCCCACGGCCGGCGGTGCTCGACATCCCGGCGATCGGGGTGGCGGGGCTGCGGGTGGTGCCGTACCGCGGCACGCCCGACGACGCGCCCGGCACCGATATCCAGGACGGCGGGCTGGCGGCGAGCCCGCACGGACCCGGCGGCGGCACCGGGGTCGGCGGGATCGGCAACTACATCGTCACCGCCCACCGACTCTCCTCGACGAAGGCGTTCCTGCGGCTGCCGGAGCTCACCGCCGGCCAGCGGGTGCACGTGGTGGCGGGCGGCGCGCGCTACGTCTACGAGGTGAGGCGCACCCGGTGGACCTCGTTCCGCTCCGAGCGCTCCTTGACCGCCCAGTCCGCGCCCGTCCCCGGCCGGCCGGGAGTCGAACCGACCCGGGCGATGATCACCCTCTCGACCTGTGCGACGCCCGAGGACCACGCCGCCGGGAACTACTGGTCCGACGAGTTCGGCAACCCCGAGCACCGCATCGACAAGATCGGCGTCCTGGTGGGGGTGCACCCCGCCTAGGGGTGGTTGAGCTTGTCGAAACCACTCGGTGGTTGAGCCTGTCGAAACCACCGAATCCCCAACCCTGCTTGGGGAAAACCGGTCTGCACCACTCCCACGGACTGTCGGTGGGCGTCCGTAGCGTCCTGCCCATGAAGACCACCGCACCAGAGCCGTTCGAGCTCATCCCCACCGCGAGTTCGAGGGACTCAGCCGGCACTGACGGTGCGGTCGAGCGGCCGGTGGAGCCTGACGTGCTGGGCCAGGACGCCCCAACGGCTCTGGCGTTCATCCGGGGTCGCCGGGTCGCGCAGGACGTCGCGGCCGCGGAGGAGCTCCGGGCGTTGTGCCACTGGGCCGACCTGCACCGTGTCGCCCCCGGCCGGGAGCTCGACGAGGGCGCGATCGACCCTGTGCTGCTCGCCCAACCTCCCGCCGAGCACGAGGCCCAGGTCGCCGCCGCCAAGGCCCGCATCCTCGGGCAGCCGGTCCCCGAGTGGGCCACCGAACGGCTCGCCTCCACCCCCGGTGAGCTCGGCGTCGAAGGCAGCCTCCGCCTCGACGGGCAGGGCTGCTTCATGGTGCAGGAGTTCGCGATCACCCAGCTGGCCACCGAGCTCAGCATGAGCGAGGCCGCCACCCGCGCCCAGGTCGGCCAATCCATCGAGCTCCGGGACCGGCTCCCCCGCCTCTACCGGCAGGTGATGGCCGGGGTGCTGCCGGCCTGGAAGGGGCGCAAGATCGCCCAACACACCATCCCGCTCACCGACCGGGCCGCCGCCTACGTCGACGCCCACCTCGCCCCCTTCGCGCACCAGCTGTCGATCTGGCGGATCCTCAAGGCCGTCGACACCGCGATCACCCACCACGACCCCGACCGCGCCGCGCTGCTCGCCGCCCAAGCCGCCGAAGAACGGGGTGTCTGGGTCGACCACGGTCCGAACGGGCCGGCTGACCTCCCGGTCGCGGACGGCACGAGCCGGATCGAGGCCACCGTGGACACCCCCGACGCACTCGCGTTCGAAGACGCCATCACCGCCGTCGCCGCCGCGCTGGGCGACCTCGGCCACCAAGGATCCCTCGACGCCCGCCGCGCGAAGGCCGTCGGGGTGCTCGCCGACCCGCAGCACG
>NZ_ML701737.1:0-417199 GCF_008087345.1 Nocardioides caldifontis
CCCGGTCGCCCGGATCGACGGCCTCGGCCCTCGGCCCACCGCCGCGGTGCAGCAGTGGCTGGCCGAGCTCGCCCCCGGAGCGCAGGTCACCGTGACGCCGGTGGTCGACCTCGCCGAACGGATCAGCATCGACGCCCACGAAGCCCCACCCCGCCTCCGGGCCCAGATCGACCACCTCGACACCACGTGCGTGTTCCCCTGGTGCGGCAGCCAGGGCAGGTACGACCTCGACCACATCACCGAATACGCAGATCCCGCGGACGGCGGACCGCCAGGGCAGACGAACAGCCAGAACCTCGGGAAGCTCTGCAGGTACCACCACCGAGTGAAGACCCATACGGCCTGGGCGTACCGGCGAGAACCCGACCGGTCACTCACCTGGACCTCACCACTGGGCAAGCGATACACCGTCGACCACACCGGCACCCAACGCATCCCCGACCTGCCGCCACCGGGCACACGATCCCGCGACGAAGCCGACTAGCCGACCCCCGAGCCGGAGACCCGCACCGCGATCCGCGATGCGGGCTACCGGCATGCCCTCACGCGAGCACGACAGCAGGTCACCCCGCCCGGGCGCGGACCTCCGCCAGGCCGCGCCGGTGCAGCCACCAGCCGCCGGCGATCAGCAGCACCCCGAAGGCGAGGAACCCGAGGTCCCACGAGAGCGGGGCACCGAGGTCGTCCCGGACGTGGTGGATCCCGAGCAGCTGGTGGTCGATCAACCCCTCGACCACGTTGAAGATCCCCCACCCGGCGAGCACCAGCCCGAAGTGGAAGCTCCAGCTCGGCGCGAGCCGGCCCTTGCGCCACTCGACGATCGTGGTGATCGACCCGCCGAGCACCAGGAACCACGTGGCGAGGTGGAAGAACCCGTCGGCCATGGTGTTCACCTCGAGCCCGGCCACCGTCGTCGGCGGGTAGTCGTCGACGTGGCTCACCATGTGGTGCCACTGGAGCAGCTGGTGGAGCACGATGCCGTCGACGAAGCCACCGAGCCCCAGCCCGTAGAGCAACCCCGACAGCCGCGAGGGGACGCCGCTCATCCCACCCTCCTCCGGGCGCACTCGACGAGCTCCCCCAGCACCAGCCCGTACGTCGGTCCGCCGCCGCGCTCGTACGTCCCGAGCCGTCCGGCGGCCCGCTCGACCAGCCGCCTCGCCCCGATCGCGTTGCCCCGCGCGGCATGGGTGAGCCCGACACAGAGCTGCGCGAGCCCCTGCCACAGCTCGCGCTCCTCGGCCGGTCCGCTCTTCCACCGCACCTCGAGGACCTCGTGGGCGGAGAACGGCCGCCCCTGCTCGAGCAGCTCCCGCGCCATCGCGATGGTCTCCTCCGGCGGCCGCGGCGTCTCGTCGACGGGCTCGACACCGGTGGCGCCGTAGGGGAGCGGCCGGCCGAGCGCGTCGCGTGGCCTCGCCTGCCGGGCGCGGCCCTCCTCGTCGCGGTCGCGGTCGGGGGTGGCTGTCACGGCCGCTTGGCCACCGTCAGCAGCACGACCGAGTCCTCCTCGACCTGCAGGCTGTGCCGCGCGTCGGGGATGACGAGGAGGTCGCCGGTGGCACCGTCCTGCCCCTCGCCCCCGGCGACCAGCCGCACCCGGCCCTGCAGCACCTGCAGGGTGGCCTCGCCCGGGCTCTCGTGCTCGTCGAGCGCGGCGCCGGCCCGCATCGCGATGAGGGTCTGGCGCAGCACGTGGTGCTGCCCTCCGTGCACGGTGTGCCCGCTGCGTCCGCTGTGCGCCTCACGGGCCTGCTCGAGGTGCTCACGGGCGAGCCCGCTGAGGGAGATGCTGTCCACGTCCGGCTCCTTCCCTGTCGTCGGTCAGCCTAGGGACGGCGACGTCCGGCGGTCACGGCCGGAAGACCACCTTCACCATCCCCTCCTCCTTCTTCTGGAAGTGCTCGTAGGCCTGTGGGGCCTCGTCCAGCGGGAGGTGGTGGGTGGCGAAGGACTCGACGTCCCACGGGTCGCCCTGCTCGAGGATCCCGAGCAGCTCGTCGGTGTGCGCCCGCACGTTGGCCTGGCCCATCCGCAGCTGCACCTGCTTGTCGAAGAGCTGGAACATCGGCATCGGGTCCATCGCGCCGCCGTACACGCCGGAGATCGAGATCGTGCCGCCACGTCGTACCGCGTCGATCGCGGTGTAGAGCGCGGCCAACCGGTCGACGCCGCCCTTCTTCATGACCGGCTCGGCCACCGCGTCGGGCGGCATGCCGGCGAACTTCTGGATCCCTTGCGCGAGCGGCGAGCCGTGCGCCTCCATGCCGACCGCGTCGATGACCGCGTCGGGGCCGCGGCCGCCGGTCAGCTCGCGGACGAAGACGCCCACGCCGCCGAGCTTCTCGGCCTCGTCGAGGTTCACCGCGCCGGCACCGTGCTTCTCCACGCGGGCGAGCCGCTCGGGCACCCGGTCCACGGAGATCACCCGGTACCCCTGGTGCACACCCATCCGTGCCGCCATGTCGCCGATCGGCCCGGCACCGAGCACCAGGAGGGTCCCGCCGTCCGGCACGTCGGCGTACTTCAGCGCCTGCCACGCGGTCGGCAGCACGTCGGAGAGGAAGAGGAACCGGTCGTCGGAGGGACCCTCGGGCACCTTGACCGGCAGGAAGTCGGCGAACGGGACCCTCAGGTACTCCGCCTGCCCGCCCGGCACCTGGCCGTAGAGCTTGCTGTAGCCGAAGAAGCTCGCACCGGTGCCGTGCTCGGGGTTCTGCGTCGTCTCGCATTGGCTGTAGAGCTGCTGGTCGCACATCCAGCAGGAGCCGCAGGAGACGTTGAACGGGACGACGACCCGGTCACCGGCCTTGAGCTTCGTGACCGCGCTGCCGACCTCCTCGACGATCCCCATCGGCTCGTGGCCGACCACGTCACCGGCCTCCATGAACGGCGCGAGCGTCTCGTAGAGGTGGAGGTCCGACCCGCACAGCCCCGTCGAGGTGACCCTGATGATCACGTCCGTCGGTTCCTGGATCGTCGGGTCGGGGACGTCGGTGACACGCATGTCGTGGACGCCTTGCCAGGTGACTGCCTTCAACGGGGCTCCTGAGGTCGGGGGTCGGTCCCCCTCCCCTACCCGAACCGCTCCGGGGCGAAGCCCCTCAGCCCTCCAGCACCGCGGGCAGCTGCTCGTAGCCGCGCAGGATCCGGGTCGACCGGCGCCGCGCGCCGTCGACCAGGCGGAGCCGCGGGTAGCGCGCGAACAGCCGGCGGAGCCCGATCTCACCCTCCATCCGTGCCAGCGCCGCGCCGAGGCAGTAGTGGCGCCCCGCGGAGAACGAGACGTGGTCGGCGGCGTTGGCACGGGTGACGTCGAAGCGGTGCGGGTCCTCGAAGACCTGCGGGTCGCGGTTGGCGCCGGCGAGCGCGGCGGTGACCACCGCTCCCCGCCCCAGCCGTACGCCGGCCACGGTGGTGTCCTTCGCCGCCATCCGTCCGGTCAGCAGCACCGGGGGGTCGAGCCGGAGGACCTCGTCGACGGCGTTGGCCCAGAGGTCGGGCTGCTCCTGCACGAGCGCGAGCTGGTCGGGGTGCTCGTGGAGCAACGCGATCCCGTTGCCGAGCAGGTTCACGGTGGTCTCGAAGCCGGCGGCGAGCACCAGCCCGGCGGTCGACTTCAGCTCGACCGGGTCCAGCCCCCGGCCGTCGACGCGAGCGGTGACCATCCGGCTGAGCAGGTTGTCGCCGGGCTCGCGCTGCACCCGGGCGATGTGCCGCTCCAGCCACGCGTCGAACTGGTGCAGCGCACCCTCGACGCGGCGGAACTGGCGCCAGCCGAGCCCGAGGTCGAGGCTGGGCGCGGCCTCGGTGCCGAACTCCAGCACCTGGTGGCGCTCCTCCACCGGGACACCGAGGATCTCGGCGATGACCGTGACCGGCAGCAGCGCGCAGTAGCGCTCCACGAGGTCGACGGGATCCTCCTCGGCACCCTCGGCCACGAGGGCGTCGAGGAGCTCGTCGGCGAGCTGCTCGGTGCGGCCACGGAGCTCGTTGACCGCCCGGACCGTGAAGACCCGGCTGACCAGCTTGCGGTAACGGGTGTGGTCCGGCGGCTCGGTGACCAGCAACGACGGCGGGGTGATCGGCCCCAGCGGCGCGGCCGCCTCGCCCCAGGCCTGGAGCCGGGCCAGCGGGCCGCCGGCACCGCCCACGTCGACGCCTGCGTGGAGGTCGGTGTTGGTCAGGACCTCCTTGAGGGTGGCGTGGTCGACGGTCACGTAGGCGTACTTGCCGCGGTAGAGCGGCCCTTCGGCGCGGAGGGCGTCGTACGCCTCGAGGAGGACCGGGAGCCGGCCGTCGTTCGAGGCCGCGAAGAGCCGGCCGTGCAGGTCGCCCCGGCGTCCCGCGCGGATGATCACGGTGTGCGGCAGCGCCTGGCCGAGGATCCACCGGACACCGGCGCGGAGCCGCCCACCGGTCAGCCGGTCGACCCGGTCGGCGACGCCCGCCCGTCCGTTCGGCGGAGGTGACTGGCGATGGAGGCTCACGTCGGTCCTTTCGTCGCTTGGCAGGTGCGGCGAGGTGCGGCGAGGTGCGCCACCGACGGTACGCGGTCCCTCAGGCGAACAGCGCGTCGCCGTACTTGAGGACGACGGCGAGGACCATGAGGAGGATCCACACGACGACGAGCACGAGGTCGAGGTTCGAGCGGACCAGCGCCTCGAGCCGTCGCTGGACGCCGCGCGGCAGGAAGAGGTTGTCGTCGCGGATGTTGACGTAGGTCAGCTCGAAGAAGACCAGCGTGGTGGCGAGGGTGACCAGCAGGCACCACGGGCAGAGCGCCCCGATGTCGAACATCGCCTGCTGGAACAGCCAGTACGCGAAGACCAGGCCGATCGTGTAGAACCCCTGCGCCACCGCCATGAACCAGCGCGGGAACCGCACCCCGCCCAGGCTCGCGACCGCGAGGGTGATCACCACCGGCTCGCTGACCAGCCCCAGGAACGCGTTCGGGAAGCCGAGCAGCTGCGACTGCCACGACCCTGCGACCGTGCCGCAGCTGATGACGGCGTTGATGTTGCAGCCGAGGTCGGCGCTCGGGTCCTCCGCCAGCCGCAGCGCGTCGACCGAGAGCACGAACGACGCGACGAGGCTCGCGAGGGAGGCGACCAGCATCGTGGCCCAGACGGTCGCGTCGTGGTGCCGGAGCCGGTGCAGCCGACCCTCGGTCGGGTGGTCGTCGACGCGGTCGTCGAGGCCGGCGGTCACCGACCACCCGCCGCGGCCTCGATCGCCTCGGTCAGCGGGCCGGTCGAGTAGAGGTCGCCCTCGAACTTCTCGCCGTCGACCAGCACCGTCGGCGTGCCGGTCACCCCGTCCTGGTTGGCCGCCGCGTTCATCGAGTCGACCCACGCCTCGAAGGTGCGGTCGGCGAACCGGTCGACCACGTCGGCGGGGACGCCCACGTCCTCGGCGATGCCGGCGATCTCCTCGTCGCTGAGCCCTTCGGTGCCCTCCTCCGGCTGGTTCGCGTACAACGCGGAGTGGAAGTCCCAGACCGCGCCGGGGGCTGCGTCGGCGACCGTCGCGATCGCGTTGGCCGCGCGGGTGGAGTAGTCGGTGCCGTTGGACGTCGGGTCGAGGAAGTTCATCGGGTGCAGCTCGACGCGCACCGTGCCGTCCTCGACGAGCCCGGTCAGCTCCTCGCCGTTCGCGGCCTCGAAGGCACCGCACGCCGGGCACATGTAGTCGTAGTAGAGGTCGACCGTCACGGCGGCGTCGTCCGAGCCGACCGGGATCGAACCCTGCGACGACAGGTTGCCCGGCGGCGTGACGTCGCCCGTCGCGCCCGGGGTGTCGTCACCGCCGGCGGCGTCGACCACCGCCCACACGATCGCGGCGAGGAGCCCCACGATCACCACGGCCGAGAGGGCCGTGACCAGCCGCCGGCGCTGCGTCTGTCGTCGCGCCGCCTCCTGCTGCTGCTTGCGGAGCTCCTGGGTCCTGGTCCGGGCCTTCTGGTTCATGGTCGCGTCGCTGCTCCCGTGCGGCCCGTGGGGCCTGGCTGGTGGTGGTCTCGTCCTTCCAGGCTAGGGGCCCTGGCGTGAGGATCCGCCCGGAAGGGCACGATGCCGACCATGACTCAGGCCACACCCGGACAGATGGAGCACACCCACCTCGGCCGCAGCGGGCTCTCGGTGAGCCGGCTCTGCCTCGGCACGATGAACTTCGGCCCGGAGACCTCCGAGGAGGACTCCCACGCGATCATGGACCGGGCTCTCGAGGTGGGCATCAACTTCTTCGACACCGCCAACGTCTACGGCTGGGTCAAGGGCGAGGGGATCACCGAACAGATCATCGGCCGCTGGCTCGCCCAGGGCGGCGGGCGCCGGGAGAAGACGGTGCTCGCGACCAAGCTGTACGGCTCGATGAGCGACTGGCCCAACGACACGTTCCTGTCCGCGCGCAACATCCGGCACGCCTGCGACGCGTCGCTGCGCCGGCTGCAGACCGACCACATCGACCTCTACCAGATGCACCACGTCGACCGGCGTACGCCGTGGGACGAGATCTGGGAGGCCTTCGAGGTGCTCCGCACGCAGGGCAAGGTGCTCTACTTCGGCGCCTCGAACCACGCGGGGTGGCACCTGGCCAAGGCGAACGAGACCGCCCACCGGCGCGGCCGCTTCGGCCTGGTCAGCGAGCAGTCGATCTACAACCTGCTCAAGCGCGAGGTCGAGCTCGAGGTGCTCCCCGCGTGCGAGGACTACGGGCTCGGCTTCGTCCCGTGGTCACCGTTGAACGGCGGGCTGCTCGGCGGGATCGTCCGCAAGACCCAGGAGGGGAAGCGACGGCTGACCGGGCGCGCGAAGGAGGGGCTGAAGAAGCACCGCAAGGCGTTGAAGAGGTACGAGGAGCTCTGCGACGAGATCGGCGAGGAGCCGGCCGACGTCGCCCTGGCCTGGCTGCTCCACCAGCCGGTCGTCACCGCGCCGATCATCGGCCCCCGGACGATGGAGCAGCTCGACGGAGCGCTGCACTCGATGTCGGTACGCCTCGAGGACGACGTGCTCGAGGAGCTCGACGCCCTCTTCCCGGGGCCGGGCGGTCCGGCGCCGGAGGCCTACGCCTGGTGACCCTGGTCCGGGGCCCCGGGGCGCGACCTCTTGATCGCCTCGTGGTTCCGGATCACCTCGTCGATGACGAGGGCGAGGAACTTCTCCGCGAAGTGCGGGTCCAGCCCCGACTCGTGGGCCAGGGCCCGCAGCCGCTTGATCTGGTAGGCCTCGCGGTCGGGGTCGGCGGGCGGCATCCCGGCGGACGCCTTGAGCTCGCCGACCTCCTGGGTGCACCGGAACCGCTCGGCGAGCAGGTGCACGAGCGCGGCGTCGAGGTTGTCGATGCTCGCGCGGAGCCGGTGCAGCCGTTCGGTGGCATCGGGCACGTCGGTCACGCCCCCGATCCAAGCAGACGGCCGGCTACTCCAGCTCGCGTGTCCGGCGCGGCGTGAGGAACCGCTCGGGGTCCCGGCTCGCGCCCGCCTCGATCCAGGCGGCGAAGCCGGTCGGGTCGCGCCGCTCCATCTCGTCGAGGTATGCCTGGCGGAGCGCGACCAGCTCGAGCCGCAGCGTCGGCAGGTTCGTGTAGCCGAGCACCTCGTGGCTGTGCCGCCACGCCGTCATCAGCTCGTGGTCGTCGAGGAGCTCGACCATGCCGGTGAACGACTCCGGGTCGAGCGGGGCGCCCCGACGGACCTGCTCGCTGCGCGTGGAGCGTTCCGCCACGCCCTTCGACGTGCGGCGCTCCCGGCGGAGCGCGTCGCGGAGCAGCCGCAGGGCCGGGGGCGAGGTCGCACCGACCAGGAGCACCACACCGCTGGCGGCGAGCAGCCCGACCGCGTAGACGGCGGCGCTGAACCCACCGACGGCGATCGCGACCTCGATCCACCATCGTCGCTGGTGGCGGGTCTCGAACAGCGCCACGACCAGGGCTGCGGCCAGCCCGGTCAGCACCAGGACCACGGCCGGCTCACCCAGCAGCAGCCCGACGAAGCAGAGGGGGGCGAGGACCACGGCCCATGCCCCGGCCCACAGCACCCGGTAGCTCTTCATACGTCACCTCGCCCGCCCCGGGCAGCGGCCCGGTCGGTCAGCTCTTCGATCGGCTCGTCGAGGGTTCGTCACCGCGACGGTGGCGGACTGGGGCTCGACGCCCGAGACTTACCCGGTTGGGACCTTGGTCACTCCCCCTCGCCGGAGCGGGATCCGCCTTGTTCAGAAGGAGGTGTGGCGGACCCTTCCGGCCACGACCGTCAGCGCGACCCGCATCGACCGCAGGTGCGCGGCGACCGCCCGGGTGGTGTCGTGGCCGGCGAGCGGGTCGGCGTCGAGCAGCACCAGGTCGGCAGGCGCTCCGGGCGTCGGTGTCCCCCGCCCGTCGGTGCTCGCGGCCAGCGCCTCGGCCGCCGTGAGCGCCTCCCCCGGGTTCCACGGCTCGCGATCGTCGGCCGACCGGTGGACCGCGGCCGCCATCGAGCCCCACGGGTCGAGCGGCGACACCGGGGCGTCGGAGCCCAGCGCCAGCTGGACGCCGGCGTCCAGCATCGAGCGGAGCAGGAAGCACCGGTCCATCCGGTCGGGCCAGCACCGTGCCGTCACGTCGCGGTCGTCGAGCAGGTGCGCCGGCTGCACGCTGGCGCGCAGCCCCAGCCGCGCCATCCGGCGCAGGTCGTCGCGCCGCACGAGCTGGGCGTGCTCGACCGAGCCACGGGCACGGGTCGACTCGAACGCGTCGAGCGCCGAGGTCACGGCCGCGTCGCCGATCGCGTGGACGGCCGCCTCCAGCCCGCCGTTGCGCGCCGCGGTCAGCAGCTCCTCGAGCTGTTCACGGGTGTGGTTCTGCCGCCCGCGCGGTGCCGGCAGCTCCCGGGCGTCGGCGTAGGGCTCGCAGCAGTACGCCGTGCGGGTGTTGAGCGAGCCGTCGGAGATCACCTTGAACGGCCCCATCGTGATCAGCCCCGCCCCGCCGGGCAGCGGCTCCCCCGTGCACCACCCCGCGCGCAGGACCTCGTCGAGCTCGTCGGGGTAGACACCCGTCCGGACCCGGATCCCGTCGACCCCGGCGGCGACGCGCTCCGGCCACTCGGCCCACGGGCGGGAGAACTCGAGGTCCACGATCCCCACCACGCCCCGCGCGACCGCGCCCTCGACGGCGGCCCGGTGCACGGCCAGGTCGTCCACCTCGGGCCCGGGCAGCTCCCGGAGCCGCGCGTACACCGGGAACCAGTCGTCCTCCTCGAGCGGCCCCTCACGCGGCGGCAGGCCGAGCAACCGGAGGGCCTCGGAGCTGAGCCAGCCGTGGTGGGCGTCGCCGCTGACCAGCACGACGGCGCGGCCGCCGGCGACCGCGTCGAGCTCGGCGACGGTCGGCCACCGGCGCCAGGTCCCGGAGCGGTGGCCGTAGCCGACCACGGTGCCGGTCTCCCCCGGCGTCGCGGCGACGTGCCGGGCGACCGCCGCGGTGACCTCCTCGGGGCTGGCGGTGCCGGCCAGGTCGAGCCGGGTGAGTCCGAGCGCCCACTGCGTCAGGTGGACGTGCGCGTCCCACAGGCCGGGCACGAGCCAGCGGCCTCCGGCCTCGACGAGCTCCTCGCCGGGCTCGCGGTCCAGCCGCGACGCCACCTCGGCGACGACGCCGTCGCGCACCCGCAGGTCGACCGGATGGTCCGGGACCGCGGGCGTCCGCACCGGCACCAGCCGGACCTCGCGCAGCAGCATCGGGCCACGATAGGGCCCACGATGGGGCCGGCCCGGGTCAGCGGCTCACCGCCACCCGAGCGCCGGGGCGAGGTGGCGCAGCACGCTCTCGAGCACGTGCACGTTGTAGTCGACCCCGAGCTGGTTGGGGATCGTCAGCAGCAGCGTGTCCGCCGCCGCGACGGCCTCGTCCTCGGCGAGCTCCGCGACGAGCCGGTCGGGCTCCCCGGCGTACGTCTTGCCGAACCGCGCGCGGCCGCCTTCGAGGTGGCCGACCTGGTCCTGGCTGCCCGCCTCGGCGCCGAAGTACGCGCGGTCGAGGTCGCTGACGATCGGGAAGATGCTCCGGCTCACCGACACCCGCGGCTCGCCCGGGTGGCCGGCGTCCTTCCACGCGGCCCGGAACCGCTCGATCTGCTCGGCCTGGAGCTGGTGGAACGGCACGCCGGTGTCCTCGGTGAGCAGCGTGGAGCTCATCAGGTGCATCCCCTTCTCCGCCGCCCATTCCGCGGTGGCCCGGGAGCCGGCGCCCCACCAGATCCGCTCGCGGAGCCCCGGGGAGTGCGGCTCGACGCGGAGCAGCCCGGGCGGGTTGGGGAACATCGGGCGCGGATCGGGTTCGGCGAACCCCTCGCCCTTCAGGACCTCGAGGAGCACCTCGGTGTGCTGGCGCGCCATCGCCGCGTGGTCGGTGCCCTCGGCCGGCACGTGGCCGAAGTAGCGGTAGCCGTCGACCACCTGCTCCGGTGAGCCGCGGCTGATGCCGAGCTGGAGCCGGCCGCCCGCGAGGAGGTCGGCGGCGCCGGCGTCCTCGGCCATGTACAGCGGGTTCTCGTAGCGCATGTCGATCACGCCGGTGCCGATCTCGATCCGGCTGGTCCGCACGCCGATCGCGGCGAGCAGCGGGAACGGCGAGGCGAGCTGGCGGGCGAAGTGGTGCACCCGGAAGTAGGCGCCGTCGACACCGATCTCCTCGGCGGCGACCGCGAGCTCGACCGACTGCAGCAGGGCGTCGGACGCCGAGCGGGTCTGCGAGTGCGGGGAGGGCGACCAGTGGCCGAAGGACAGGAAGCCGATCTTCTTCATGCCGCCACAACACAGCGGGGGCTCCCGCTCATCCCAGCGTGGCTGCCTTGTCGACCAGCACCTGCCGCTGCCGGTCGTTGCGCGCGAGGCTCGCGGCCGCGAGCAGCTCCGACCGCGCCTCGTCGGTGCGGCCGAGCCGGGCGAGCAGCTCGCCGCGCACGCTGGGCACCAGGTGCGACCCGGTGAGCTCGCCGCGGGCGGCGAGCTCGTCGACGAGCCGCAGGGCCGGCTCCGGCCCGGCGGCCATCGAGACCGCGACCGCGCGGTTCAGCTCGACCACCGGGTTGGGCGCCAGCCGGCCGAGCGCCTCGTAGAGCACCACGATGCGGTGCCAGTCGGTCTCCTCGACGCTCGGCGCCAGCGCGTGGCACTCCGCGATGGCGGCCTGCAGCGCGTAGGGGCCTCGGCCCCGCCCGGCAGCGGCGGCCAGGGCGTCGGCCTGCGCGAGCGCCTCGACACCGCGCCGGACCTGGCCGTGGTCCCAGCGCGACCGGTCCTGGTCCTCGAGGAGCACCGGGGAGCCGTCGGGGGCGGTCCGCGCACGGAACCGCGACGCCTGCAGCTCCATCAGGGCCACCAGCCCGTGCAACTCCGGCTCGCGGGGCAGCAGCCCGACGAGGACACGGCCGAGGCGGAGCGCCTCGTTCGCCAGCTCGGTGCGGACCCACCGGTCGCCGGTGGTGGCGGAGTACCCCTCGGTGAAGACCAGGTAGACGACGCCGAGCACCGCCCCCAGCCGCTCGGCCCACTCCGAGGGCTCCGGCGTCTCGAACGGCGCCTTCGCCGCGGCCAGGGTCTTCTTCGCCCGGACGATGCGCTGCTGGACGGTCGGCACCGGGAGCAGGAAGAGGCGGGCGATCTCCTCCGAGCTGAGGCCGCCGACGACCCGGAGCGTCAGCGCCACCTGGGCCTCGCGGCCCAGCACCGGGTGGCAGGCAGTGAAGACCAGCCGGAGCACGTCGTCGTCGATCGGCTCCCAGGTCACGTCGTCCGGCTCGTCGAGCTCCTGCGCGAGCACGCGGTACTTCTCGGCGAGCCGGTCGTCGCGCCGCCACCGGTCGATCGCGCGCCGCTTCGCCACGGTGGTGAGCCAGGCGCCCGCGTTCTGCGGGACGCCTGACCCGGGCCACTGCGTGAGGGCCTCGACGAGGGCCTCCTGCGCGAGGTCCTCGGCGAGCCCCACGTCGCCGCCGGCCCACTTGGCCAGCGTGGCGACGATGCGCGCGCTCTCGATCCGCCAGACGGCGTCGACCGTGCGGCGGACGGCGGCAGGGTCCGCCGCGGGCCCGCTCACCGGGCGGCCTGCTCCTCGCGCCAGCCCTTCTCCTTCTGGATGTACTCGTTGTCGGCGTAGTCCGCGAAGTCCTCCTCCGCGGTGACCCGCCGCACCTCGAGCTTGCTCCCCGGCCCGAGCGGCGCGCGGCTCGCCCACTCCACCGCCTCCTCCTTCGAGGAGACCTCGAGCAGCCAGAACCCGTTGAACAGCTCGTGGACCTCGCCGTACGGCCCGTCGGTGACCACCGGCTTCTCCCCGCCGAACTCGACGACGAACCCCTCCTCGGGGTCGGTGAGCCCCTCGCCGCCGACCAGCACGCCGGCCTTCATCATCGCCTCGTTGTAGGCGCCCATCGCGTTGATGATCTCCTCGAAGTCGAGCTCCTTCGAGGCCTCCACGGCGTCGGCGGTGGCGCGCATGATCAGCATGTACTTCATGGTGAACTCCTCGTTCCCGTGAGGCGCCCGGGTGGCTCCTCCTGCCTACGCGTCGAAGGGGCCGCGGCAGGATCGACACGACCTCCAGAACTTTCTCGAGATTTTTCTGCGACCCGGTCGCGGGGTCCCGAGAAGTGCAGGTGCTCGTCCGCCACGGCGCCTTCGCGGAGCAGCCGGCGGTCGTCGTGGTAGCCCGTCGACATCACCCACGGCGGCTGCGGTCCCTGCCGGGGCAGCTCCGCCAGCGAGCGCTTGACGTAGCCGGCCCCGAAGTCGAGGAGGGGCCGGGTGGGCAGCCCCGGGGGCGCCTCGGCCTGCACGGTGTCGTGGCCGTGCTCGTCCATGTGGCGCAGCAGCCGGCAGAAGTACTCGCAGAGCAGCCCGACCTTCAGCGTCCACGAGGAGTTGGTGTAGCCGATCGCGATCGCGAAGTTCGGCACGCCGCTGAGCATCATGCCGCGGTGCACGACGGTGTCAGGGACGGACACCGGCCGGCCGTCGACGCTGAGCCCGATGCCGCCGAACACCTGGAGGTTCAGCCCCGTCGCCGTGACCACGAGGTCGGCCTCGAGCGTGCGCCCGGACTCCAGCAGGAGCCCCTCCTCGGTGAACGTGGCGATGCGGTCGGTGACCACCGAGGCGGTGCCGGCGCGGATCGCGGCGAAGAAGTCGCCGTCGGGGGCGGCGCAGAGCCGCTGGTCCCAGGGGTCGTACGGCGGGCTGAAGTGCTCGTCGACGGGGTAGCCCTCCGGGAGCACCTTGGTGTTCACCCGGCGGATCAGCCGGCGCGCGGCCTTCGGGAACCGCTGGCAGAACAGCCACACCGCCCGCTGCTGGGCGATGTTCTTCCGGCGGGTCATCGCGTAGCCACGCTCCTCGCCGAACCACCGCCGCAGCCGCAGCGCGACGCGGTCCACCGAGGGCACCGGCATCACGTAGGTCGGCGTCCGCTGCAGCATCGTCACGTGCGCGGCGGTCTCCGCCAGGGCGGGCACCAGGGTCACCGCGGTCGCGCCGCTGCCGATCACCACGACGCGCTTGCCCGCGTGGTCGAGCTCGTCCGGCCAGTGCTGGGGGTGGACGACCTCCCCGCGGAACCGGTCGCGCCCCTCGAGGTGCGGGGTGTACCCCTCGTCGTACCGGTAGTAGCCGGAGGCGCAGAAGATCCACCGGGCCGCGAGCCGCAGCCGCTCCCCCGTGTCGGTGCGTTCCACCTCGACCAGCCAGCGGGCGGTCTCGGAGGACCAGTCCGCGGCGACCACCCGGTGGTGGTAGCGGACGTGCGGGTCGAGCCCGCTCTCGGTCGCGGTCTCCCGGAGGTAGCGGAGGATCCGGTCGGAGGTCGCGATCGACTCCCGGTCGCGCCACGGCCGGAAGTCGTAGCCGAACGTGTGCAGGTCCGAGTCCGACCGCACGCCCGGGTAGCGGAACAGGTCCCACGTCCCTCCGGAGGCGCTACGCGCCTCGAGGATCGCGAACGACTTCGACGGGTGCTCGACCCGGAGGTACCTCCCGGCACCGATCCCGGAGATCCCGGCGCCGACGACGAGCACGTCGAGCTCCTCCGGCTCCTGCTCGGTGGCGGTCATGCGGCTCCTGGGGTACGGGGAGCCACATCCTGCCCGGTATTCTCCGCCGTCGGCTAGGTTAGGGTCACCTAACTCCAGGAGGTGTCATGCACGGGTACGTCGAGCGGGTCGAGCGGCTCACCCCGACGATGGTCCGGGTGGTCCTCGCCGGCGGGACCCTCGACGGGTTCGCGATGGTCGACTCCACCGACGCCTACGTGAACCTCGCCTTCCGGCCGGCGGGCGCGTCGTACGACGAGGTCTACGACCCGCGCGCGGTGCGGGACTCGGCCCCGCGCGAGGAGTGGCCGGCCCGCCGCCGCTACACCGTCCGCCGGTGGGACACCGCCGCACGCGAGCTGACCCTGGACTTCGTGGTGCACGGCACCACCGGGGTGGCCGGCGCCTGGGCCCTCCGCGCGGCACCCGGCGACGTGCTCGTCCTCGAGGGGCCCGCGGGCGGCTACCGCCCCTCCACCACCGCCGGCTGGCACCTCATGGTCGGCGACGAGTCCGCGCTCCCCGCGATCGCCGCCTCCCTCGAGGCGCTCCCGGCCGACGCGACCGCGGTCGTCCGGCTGGTCTGCGACGGCCCCGACCACGAGCTCCCGCTGCCCACCGACGCGCGGCTCGACCTCCGCTGGCTGCACCGCGCCGGCACGCCCGCCGACGGTGCGCTGCTCCTCGAGTCCCTACGCACGGCCGCCTTCCCGGCCGGCGAGGTGCACGCCTTCGTGCACGGCGAGGCCGAGGAGATCCGGGGGGTCCGCCGCCACCTGCTCCAGGACCGGGGGCTCGAGCGGAGCCAGATGTCGTGCTCGCCGTACTGGCGGCGGACGATGACCGACGAGGCCTGGCGCGAGGTGAAGCGCGACTTCGTGGCCGCGATGGAGGCCGACGTCGCCTGACCGTTTGGTCGCCGCCGGAGCGGGCACCGCGCCGACGACAGACACCGACGACGGGAGGGCACCGATGCGTTCGCTGGCCGAGCAGACGGAGGCCGAGCTGGGCGGCACCTGGAGCGTCCTGGTCCGCCAGAAGCGCGACCACGTGGAGCTGGACCGGCTCCTGCGCGACCTGGAGACGCTGGTGGACCGCGAGGGGCCCGAGCGGACGCCGGCCCAGGAGGCGGTGCTCCATCGGATCGCCCGGCTGGTGTTCCCGCACGCCTTCGCCGAGGAGTCGGTGCTCTGGCCCGAGCTGCGCCGTCGGCTGCCCGACGGGGAGGCGCTCACCCTCCAGGTCGAGCAGGAGCACCAGGAGGTCAACGAGCTCTGGACCTCGCTCGAGGCCGGCGAGCTCCCGCTCGAGAAGCGACGCGCCGCGCTCGACCGGCTCGTCGAGGTGCTCCGGGAGGACGTCCGCGACGAGGAGGACCAGCTCCTCCCCCGCCTCCAGGAGGCCGTCGACGAGCGCCGGCTGCGCCGGCTCGGCGCCGCCTGGGAGGCCGTACGCCGGACCGCCCCCACGCGCCCGCACCCGGTCGTGGCCCGGCGCCCACCGGGCAATGCCCTGGCCGCGCTGCCGCTGACCGTGCTCGACCGGAGCCGGGACGGCCTCGACGCCCTCGCCCGCCGAGGTCCCGGCCCCCTCGTCCCCGCGATGAGGCGGGCGAGCGGAGCCCTGGCGAAGGGCGCCGGCCGGGTCGAGCGCGTCGGGGTGCTCCGGCGCGGGGAGCACCCGAGCACCCACCGCGGTTAGCCGAGGAGCAGGACCCCCGACCCCACCACCACCGCGGGGATCGTGGTGATCACGGTGGCCAGCAGCGCCGAGCGGTGCTCGAGCGCGAGCAGTGGGAGCAACGCATCGCCGTCCTGGCTGATGGTGTTCGCGACCAGGGTCGAGAGCGGCATCCCACCGGCGATGAAGATCCCGGTGAAGACGATCTGCACGCCGCAGCCGGGGATCAGCCCCACGAGCGCACCGACCACCACGCCGGCCACACCGAGCAGGGGCAGCTGGGAGCCGTCGAACCGGGTGACGTGCGAGAGCACCGCCCACGCGACGTACGCCACCGCGACCCACACGGTCACGAACGCGACCTCCTGCCCACCGTGGCGCATCACCTGCGCCAGCGAGCCCGGGTGGGCGGTGCGGGTGTCGTCGTCGGCGAGCTTGCAGCCGTTCCGCGCGAACGCGAACACGGCGAAGGTCGTGCCGATCGTGCCGAGGGCGAGGTAGGGGTCCACCCCGCCGAGGAGCGAGGTGCCGACCGCGGCCGGGTCGAGCAGCCGGAAGGTGGCCGGCACGCTGACCAGCGCCGCAGCCCCGATCAGCAACCACAGCGTCGCGTTGACCGTGCCGAGCTCGACCCGCGGCAGGGCCAGGGCCGCCGGGGCCGGTGCCGGGGCGGGGGCGGGGGCCTCCAGGAGCGCCACCGTCGGGGCGCCCCCGCCCGACGGGGCGGCCGGTCGGGGCGCCGGCCCGTCCGGCACGACGCCGGACGGGTCCGGGTCACCGGCGCCCGGCAGGCGCAGCCGGGGCGCGATGCCGAGGGCGTCGACCGCGTAGCCGGTCACCGCCCCGGTCGTGAGTAGCAGCGCCTTCAGCTCGAGGGTGAGCACGGGATCGGCCGCGAGGAGCACCCACGTCGCGTCCCCCATCGTGGCGACCAGCGCCGCGATCGCGGAGCCGTAGCTCACCGCGCCGCGGACGTAGAGCGCCATCACCACGATCGCTCCGCCGCACCCGGGCGGTGCAGTCAGGGCGGCCGCCAGCACCGGCCCGAGCCGGCGGTAGCGCACCAGCGCCGCGTCGAGGCGGCGCCCCCAGCGGTAGCGCGCCCACCCGAAGGGTGCGACGAGCAGGGCGACGAAGACACCGACCTGCATGAACGCGTCGGCGAGGGGACGGACGAGGAGCTCGGTCATGGCAGTTCTCCTGGGACTCCGTGGTCACCGTGGGCGCTCAGCCCTCGGCGTCGCCGCCGGTGAGCTTCTCCTTGGCCTTGCTCAGCAGGTTCTCGGCGCCCTGCACGTAGGCCCCTCCGGCGGTCCCCGGCTTGCCGGGCCCCATGCTCCCGTCGTACGTCGAGAAGAGCTCCGGGTCCGGCGGCGGCACCTGCTGCACGTCGTCGGAGAGCGCCACCCCCGGCTCGAACTGGATCTGGTGGTTGCCGATCAGCGTCGTGCCCTGCGCCCACCGCCCCTCGGCCGCGGTGCTCCCCTCGGTGAAGGAGTAGAACGTGTGGCCAGGCTCGGTCTTCTCCTCGTCGGCGTGGGAGTCCTCGATGCCGTCGGTGAAGCCGTCCTCGATCAGCTGCTCGATGCCGAGCAGCCACTGCTGCTGGTGGTAGGTGTCGCGGGCGAGGTTGAACTGGAGCATGTCCTTGACCCCCGGGTCGTCGGTCATGTTGTAGACCCGTGAGGTCTGCAGCCGGCTCTGTGCCTCCGCCGCGACGTTGTGCCGGAAGTCGGCGAGCAGGTTGCCGCTGGCGACGATGTAGCCGCCGTTCCACGGGACGCCCTGGCTGTTGGTGGGCATCGCCGCGCCGCCGGTGACGATGGCGTGCTGCACGTTCTGACCACCGAGCACCGCGGCAAGCGCCGGGTTCGCGGCCGCGGCCTGGGCCTGGGTCTCCGACGGGGCGCCCTCGAGGAGCCGGGCCATCATCGTCACGAGCATCTCGACGTGGCCGATCTCCTCGGTGCCGATGTCGAGGATCATGTCCTTGTACTTGCCGGGGATGCGGCAGTTCCACCCCTGCCAGAGGTACTGCATCATCACGGTCATCTCGCCGAACTGGCCGCCGACGAGCTCCTGCAGCTTGGCGGCGAAGAGTGCGTCGGGGCGCTCGGGCTTGGCGTTGTACTGCAGCTGCTTGGTGTGTCGGTACACGAGGACCTCCATGGCCGGTGCAGGGCGCTGGTCGCCCCGTCCCGGACGACGCTCGCCGACGCTCGTGACCCGGCCGTGGGTCGTCGCGTGGATCCGGGGGTGCCCGTCGTGTCGACCGGCTCGTCCTCCGCCGCGTCACCGGCGCGTCACCACGCCGTCCCCGGCGCGGCGCATGGCTGCGTGGCAGGCGGGAACGGGCCAGGGGCCGAGAGGAGGCGAGGATGGAACCACAAGCCCTTCAGGCCCGTCTGTCGCTGCTGGGCGACCTCGAGCTCACCTTCGACGGCGACCCCCTGCCGCTGCCGCAACCCGCCCAGCGGGTCCTGGCCTACCTCGCCGTGGTGCACCGCAGACGCCCCGTGCGCCGCACCACTCTCGCCGAGCGGTTGTGGCCCGAGACGCCACCGTCCCGTGCCTGCGCCAGCCTGCGCTCGGTGCTCTGGCGGCTGCCGCGGCCGCGCGGCCGGACCCTCGTCGCCGGTAGCTCCAGCACCGTGCGGCTGCACCCCGACGTCGCCGTCGACCTCTGGGAGGCCGAGGAGCTCGCAGCCGCCCTGTGCTCGGCCGACCCGCCGGCACGGGTGTCGCCCGAGCAGCTCGCGCCGCTCCACTGCGACCTGCTGCCCGACTCCCAGGAGGAGTGGCTGGTCGTCGAGCAGGAGGCGTTCCGCCAGAAGCGGCTCCACGCGTTGGAGCGGGTGGCGGCGCTCTGGTGCGAGGACGGACGGTTCACCGAGGCCCTGTCCGCCGGGCTCGGCGCCGTGCGCTCCGAGCCGCTGCGCGAGAGCGCGCACCGCCGGGTGATCGCGGTGCACCTCGCCGAGGGCAACCACGCCGAGGCGCTGCGGCAGTACGACGGCTACCGGCGGCTCCTCGCCCAGGAGCTCGGGCTCCCACCTTCGCCGGCGATCCGCTCGATGGTGGCGCCCCTGCTGGGCCGGCCGGTGGACGCGCACCGGGGGTGACCGCCCTGCGCGGTTTCCGGACCGGGTGGTCCGGGTAGCCAGGAACCATGGTGCAGGAGCCAGCCACCAAGGGTCGGACCGACGCGGTCGGCGAAGCGAGCGCCATCGCGATGGAGCGCTACGACCTCAGCGAGGGGAGCGCCCTCGCGCTGCTGGGACGCCTCGCACGCCGGCACCGGGTCGAGCTCCAGGTCGTCGCCCTGGCCGTGGTCGCAGCTGCGGTCGCCCGCCGCGCGGCGTCGTCCTAGTCCTGGTCGGGCACCATCGCGAGACGGAAAGCGGTGAACCGGACCAGCCCCACCCCCAGGTTGGCGGCGGCGAGCACGACGAGCTCGCTCCACCGCGACGGCTCGTCGACGGTCGCCTCGAGCAGCCACAGCGAGCCTGCGGTCACCGCCAGCCCGAACACCAGCATCACGATCCCCAGGGTCTGGTGGTTCACCGTGCCCTCCGGCCCCCGCACGCCGAAGGTGACGCGACGGTGACCCCAGGTGCCGATCAGCGTCGACAGCACCAGCGCCACCGCGTTGGCCCACTGGGCGCTGGCCCAGACCCGGAACACCGCGTACATCGCGACGTAGACGACGTTGAGCACCCCGCCGACGCCCGCGTAGACGACCAGCTGGAGGAGGACCGTCCTGACCTTCCCCGTCCCCCGGCGCTGCCAGGGCCTCACCACGGCCGCGCGACGCCACGCGAGCAGCGCGCTCCCCACCTGCGGCCACCCTGGTCCATGCTGAGATCCTTCCAACCCGACACGGCTGATGTCCCGACGACGTCGACGCCGTCATGGACGATACGGGGACACGTCCTCGGCCCCGTCAGCTGACTTGCGAAGGAAACCAGGTGGATCCCACAGTCCAAGGCCAGCCCCGAGCCCACGTGGAGGGTGGGGCGCAGACCGCGCCGCGCGCGACCTCGCCGGGCACCGTCGCGGCCGCCTGGCTGGTGCACGTCTACACCGCCACCGGCACGGCGATCGCGATGCTGACCGTCATCGCGATCCTCGAGGGCGACACCATCCGGGCGCTGTGGCTGGCGCTCGCCGCGATGGTGGTCGACGGCACCGACGGGATGATGGCCCGGCACCTCGAGGTCAAGCGGCACATCCCGTGGTTCGACGGCGCGCTGCTGGACAACATCGTCGACTACCTCACCTACGCGTTCACGCCGATGGTGCTGCTGTGGAGCGCGGGCTACCTCGGCGAGGGCACCTGGGCCACCGTGCTGGCGGTGGTGCCGCTGCTGGCCTCGGCGTACCAGTTCTGCCGGGTGGACGCGAAGACGCAGGACAACCTCTTCCTCGGGTTCCCCAGCTACTGGAACGTCGTGGCGTTCTACGTGGTCGTGCTCGACCCCGGGCTGACCGCGGTCGCGGTGCTGCTGCTGGTGTGCGCGGTGCTGGTGTTCGTGCCGGTCGGCTACGTCTACCCCTCGCGCACCAACCTGCTCCGCGGCGTGACCCTCACGCTGACCACCCTGTGGCTGGTGAGCTACGCGGTGCTCCTCGACCAGGTGGACGACCCCAGCCCGTGGTGGCTGGCGATCTCGCTGGGCTACGTCGTCTACTACGTCGCGCTCAGCCTCTACCTCACGTTCCGGCGCAAGAAGGAGCCCGTCGCGGCCTGACGCCGGAGCGTCAGAGCTTCTCGAGGTTGAGGAACGGGCTCACGATGCGGACCGTGCGGTTGCCGAAGTCGACGGTGACCGCGGCGGTCTCCTTGCCGACGACGCGACCGAGGCCGTACCGCTGGTGGCAGACGCGGTCGTCCAGGTCGTAGACCTCGACCACCTGCTCCGGCTCCGGCTTGAAGGGGCTGCTGGCGAGGTGGCGGCCGCGGTGGCCGGATCGTGTTGTCATCACCTCCAGTATGCGCCCTCGAACCGCGTCGTGCGTGCGATCGAGTCGACCCACCGCGGCTCGGGACGAGCTACCGGTGGTGATGGCCACCGCTGCCCCCGCGCCGGCGCGTTGGCGCAGCCGGGGGGACGCGCTCGGGGAGGTGCTGCACGAACCGACCGTGCTCGAGCTGGCGACCACCCTCGGCTACGCGCGAGACGGGGCGGGTCGGGTCTGACGGCTCGACCGCCCTCGGCACCCCCCGATCGCGGAGCCGGTGCTCAGCGCAGGTAGCGGTCGGCGACCACCTCCTGACGGTCGACCGGCCGCCCGCGCTGGATCGTCCACGCCAGCCGGACGAGCCCGGCGTGCGACCACACCAGCGGCGTCGCCGCCCGCGTCCCCTCCCCGGCGGGGCAGCACGGCTTGCCGGTCGGCGGGCGGCCGTCCCAGACCTGCTCGGAGATCATGCCGCTCGGCCCGGCCGCGGCCGCCATGGTCGCCAGGTAGGAGTCGGCGTCGTCGCCGGCCGCCACGGCGTACTCCCCGCGCTCGCCGGTCAGCAGCGGCCAGCCACGGCCCAGCGTGCGGTTCGCGCCCGGGTCGGTCGGCACCCACTGCCCGCCAGTGCGCGTCTCGCCGTAGCCGTCGAAGCTGAACCGCCGCCAGAACCGTCCGTTCGGGGTCGTCACCGCGAGGTCGTCGTCGACGACGGGCAGCGTGCTCAGGACCTCCGGGTCGTCGGGCGCGGTGATCCCGAGCCGCACGAGGTCGAGGAAGCTCGGGTCGACGACGCGCCGCTGGTCCACCGAGGTCGGTCCCCCGTCGCCCATCTCGTAGCGGCTCGGGGTGTCCGGCCGACCGTTCTTGGTGAGCCGGAGGAAGTACGGCTCCTCCGACAGCGGCCCCGTCGTCGTCACCGTCCACCGCTCGACCCGGCGCGCCCACCGGTCGGCCTTCGCGAGCCACTCACGCGCGAGCGTCCGACGTCCGCGGTCGCGCGCCAGGTCGGCGGCCACCACCAGCGCGGCGACCTGCGCCGCGATCGTGCTCGGCGAGTAGCCGGACTGGTTCTCCCACCGCTCCTGAGGTGAGTACGGCGCGCGGCGGCCGGTCTCCTCGTCGCGGAACCGCAGCAGGAACCGCACCCCCTTCCGCACCCCGTGCCAGGTCCGGTCGTCGCGCTTGCCGACCAGCCCTGCGAGCACGACCGGGAGCGCCACCTCGTCGAGCTGGAGCTCGCTCCACACCGGGGTGCCCTCGACGTCGGAGTTCTGCGGGAACGAGCCGTCCTTGCGCTGCTGCACGCGGAAGAGCCAGTCGACCGCGCGCCGGGCCGCCGCCCGGTCACCCATCGCCCACAGCGCGGTGCCGAACTGGTAGAGGTCGCGCGACCACACCAGGTGGTAGGCGCCCGACGGCGACGCGAGGTCCTCGAGCTCGTCGCCCCAGGCCCAGGGGGCCGAGGGCGAGGCGACGATCGCTCCCGGGTTGAGCTTGTCCTCAGCGGCCGCGAGGACCAGCGCGGAGGCGAGGTATTCCGCGCGGACGGGGGTCGCGCTCGCCGGCACCGGCCGGATCCGCGCGAGGTAGCGGTGCCACCCCCGGTCGTACGCGCGCCGCGTCGCCGTCCAGCCGTCGGCGCGGGTGGCGGTCGCGTGCGCCCGGGCCTTCCCGGCGTCGCGGCCGAAGCCCAGCACGACCGTCGCCCACCGCGCCCCGGGCCGGCCGGTGACACCACGGACCCGGCCGAGCTGCACGACGTTCCCGGGCCCGGCCGCGCTCCGCCGGCGGTCCAGCCGGTGGTCGCGCGCGAGGTCGCGCCACGGGTCGGTGCGGGTGCCGACGAGATCGTTGACGCGGGCGCCGAGCGCCGGTCGGGTGACGAGGTACGACGCCACCCGCCCGTCCGTCGCGAGCAACCCGGGCCCTCGCGTCCGGGCACGGTCGTCCATGCCGCCGTTGTCGAGGGCGGGGTCGTGGTGGACGTAGAGCCGGTAGCGCCCGCCGTCGAGCGAGGTCAGCCGGACCCGGACGGTGAGGGCGTCGTGGCGGGGCGAGGTGACGTACTCCTCCCGGACCTCGTAGCGCCCCTGCTCGTCCCTGTTCACCTGGGTGAAGCGCAGGCTCCGCTCGTCAGGCCGCGCCACCGTGGTGACCGTGTCACGCCCGACCCGGTCGGTGAACGTGCGGCCGTCGGAGACCACGAGCCCGAGGCTGCGCACGCTGGGGGTCGACAGGTCGGGGTAGAACACCTCGCTCACCCGCCCGCCCTGGAGGGTGAACCACACGTTGCTGCGCCGGGCCCGCGCCGTCCCGAAGCCGGTCTTGTCGCCCTCGGTCCACGTCGACCGGTCGCCCCGGTCGGCCGCCCGCGGCGGCGGGGCCCCGGTCGCGGGAGGCCCCAGCAGTGCCGAGCAGGTCGCGACCGCGGCCAGCAGCACCACGGCCCTTGAGGTGGTGGTCATGCCTCGCGCCTACCCCGTGACCTGGGTCACGAACCGCCGCGGGGTCGTGCCCGCAACGCCTCGCGCTCGGGTACGACGCCCAGCTGGTCGCGAGGGTCGACCTTCTCTGCTCCTCCACCGTGCACCGGTGCGCCCAGCCGTCGACACGGACTGCGGTCCACGGTGCGGGCCATGACCGCACCATGCCGTGACAACGAGGCGTGCGCAGTGCCAAGGTCAGTGCCCATGAGCAGCATCGAGGTCGCCGACGCACCGGAACGGAAGCGCTACGAGGCGGTCCGGGACGGTGAGGTGCTGGGGTTCGCGGCCTACCAGCGCACCGACGAGCTCGTCGTCTTCACCCACACCGAGGTGGACCCGGCGCTCGAGGGGCAGGGAGTAGGCGGGCTCCTCGTGCGCGGCGCCCTCGACCACGTGCGCAGCCAAGGGTTGCGGGTGCTCCCCATCTGTCCGTTCGTCCAGGCGTGGATGCAGCGCCACCCCGACTACGCCGAACTCGACTACCGCCGGCCGGCGAGCAAGGTCAGCGACTGAGCCGGCGTACGAGGAGCGCGACGTCGGCGGGGTGCATCCCTGGGGTCGGCTCGTCGAGGAGGTAGAGCGCGTGGCCGCGCCGGGCGCGCTGCAGCTCGGCGGCGAGCCTGATCCGCTGGACTCCACCGCCGCTCAGCTCGGTGGCCGGCTGGCCGAGCCGCAGGTAGGCGAGCCCGACGTCACCGTGGCCCGCGGGCTCGGTCGCGTGATGGCGCGGCTCCACCAGCACGCCGAGGGCTGGAAGCTTCCCAGCGGTGGCTCGCTCCTCGCTTCGACTCGCCCGGACGGACGGACGACCTGACCCTGACGGTCAGGGGTACTGACGCATGGCGCGCAGCACCCTGCCGAGGTCCAGGTCGTTGTCCTGTCGCCACTGCCGGACGCGCTCCAGGTCCGCGGCGAGGTCGGACGAGCCGTCGCCGTGGTGCCACCGCAGGGCGTCCTCCGCGTAGGCGACGAACGCGATGGGACGTGCGGCGTGGATGGCGTCGAGCGCCTCCCGGGCGTCCCAACCCGAGGCCAGCAGGATCGCGAACCCCATCGACGGCCCGCGGTTGATCCCCATGTGGCAGTGAGCGAGCACGACGCCTCCGGACTCGACGGCCTCGCGCGCGAAGGAGACGCCCGTGTCGAACCACTCGTCGGGGACGCGCTGACCTGCGTCGTCGATGCCGAGGTGCAGGTACTCCACGTCCGCGTGCCGCTCGCGGACCCACTCCTCGTCGCTCCACTCGACGCGCACGTCGATGACGTGGGAGATCCCGGCGCTCCGCAGCTCGTCGAGCTGGCCGACCGCGACGTCGTGCGCCAGCGTGTCGAGGTCGCCCCCGACCGCGAGGTACGGCGTCACGAAGCTGGCGTTCGCACGGCGGAACGGTGCCAGCGGCTCGTCCGGGTTCGGGCGCCAGCCGCGCCAGTCCTCGGGGTCGGTCACGCCGATCACTGTGCCACTGCGCGGCAAGCCGGCAGCAGGGCCTGACGGGGCCTGTGCGTCCTGCGGCTCTCGCGCGGGTACACGGTCGTCGTACGGCGCGGCGCGGCGCGGCTACGCCGGCGGACCCGGGGAGGTGTCGTCCATTGATCGACGTGCTGTGGGGGCTGGGCGGCATGGCCGCCCTGCTGGCCATCGCGGTCGCGGTGTCGAGCCACCGGAAGGCGATCCGGCTCCGCACCGTCGTGGGAGCGCTCGCGCTGCAGGTCGGGTTCGGCGTCGCCGTCCTCCAGTGGTCGCTGGGGCGGCGCGCGCTGGAGGGCGCGTCGCGCGGCGTCCAGGCCGTCATCGACTCCTCCGGCGAAGGGATCTCGTTCCTCTTCGGCCCGGTGCTGCCGGAGGGCGACGAGGGCGTGATCTTCGCGCTTCAGGTGCTGCCGGTGATCATCTTCTTCGCCTCGTTGACCGCCGTGCTCTACCACTTCGGCGTGCTGCAGTGGGTCGTCAAGGGGCTCGGCGGCGCCCTCGGGCGGCTGCTCGGCACCGAGCACGCCGAATCCGTCAACGCCGCGGCCAACATCTTCCTCGGCCAGACCGAGGCACCGCTCGTCGTCCGCCCGTACATCGGCGGCCTCTCGCGCTCCGGCCTGTTCGCGGTGATGGTCGGTGGCCTCTCGACGGTCGCCGGCTCGGTGCTCGTCGGCTACTCGCTGCTGGGCGCTCCGCTGGAGTACCTCATCGCCGCCAGCTTCATGGCCGCGCCGGGGGCCCTGCTGATGGCCAAGATCATCCTGCCCGAGGACGACGAGGAGGCCGTCGCCGCCGAGCGCGAGCGCGTCGAGGCGGCTGCGAGACGCCGCCGCGGGAAGGACAGCGGCGAGGACAGCGGGGATGACGTCGGGGAGGACGAGCAGGGCCACCGCAACGTCATCGACGCGGCCGCCGCCGGTGCCGCCGACGGGCTGCGGCTGGCCGCGACCATCGGAGCGATGCTGCTCGCCTTCATCTCCCTCATCGCGCTCGCCAACCTGGCGATCGGCGGCATCGGCGGGTGGTTCGGCAATGACGACCTCACCCTCGAGAAGATCCTCGGCTGGGTCTTCGCCCCTGTCATGACGATGATCGGCGTCCCCTGGGACGAGGCGGTCCAGGCCGGCAGCTACGTGGGTCAGAAGACCGTCATCAACGAGTTCGTCGCGTTCACGAACTTCGGCCCGGAGGTCGACACGCTCAGCGCCAAGACCGGCGCCATCGTCACCTTCGCGCTGACCGGGTTCGCCAACCTCGGCTCGCTCGGCATCCTGCTCGGCGGGCTCGGCGGCATCGCGCCCGAGCGGCGCGCGGAGATCGCCTCGCTGGGGCTCCGCGCGATCCTCGCCGCCACGCTGGCCAACCTGATGAGCGCGGCGATCGCCGGGATCGTGCTGGCGTGACGTGGACACCCTGACCTGCGCGATGTGCGCAGGTTACTCACCCGTAGCGCTTGCAATGCGCAGCGTGTCCGGGTGACGATCGAACGACCGCACCCTCGACCGGCTGACCCTGGAGACCCCATGGACCTGCAACTGCTCCTGGCTCTCGTGCTCGGCATCAGCACGATCGTCGTCGTCGTGCTGTTCACCCGGCTCGACGCCTTCGTCGCACTCCTGCTCGCCTCGCTCGTGACCGGCTTCGTGGCCGGCGTACCCGCGCTCGACACGATCAACTCGATGACGACCGGGTTCGGCACCACGTTGGCCTCGATCGGCATCGTGATCGGGCTGGGGGTCGGGATCGGCAAGATCCTCGAGGTCTCCGGCGCCGCCGACACGCTCGCGCGGGCTTTCGTGAAGGCGCTGGGCCGGGGCCGCGAGCACTGGGCGATGGCCGGCACCGGCGCGGTCGTCTCCATCCCGGTCTTCTGCGACTCCGGCTACGTCATCATGAACCCGCTCGCCCGCTCGATCGCCCGACGGTTGCGGGGCCGCTACGTCACCCTCGCCCTGGCGCTCGGCTGCGGCATGACGGTCACCCACCACCTCGTCCCGCCGACTCCCGGACCACTCGGCGTGGCGGGGATCCTCGGCGCGGACCTCGGTGCGCTGGTCCTCGCCGGGCTGGCCTTCTCGATCGTCCTGCTCCCGGTCGTGGTGCTGTACGCCGCGTGGATCGGCCCCAAGCTCGAGCCCGAGCTCAACGAG
The DNA here is from genome assembly GCF_008087345.1 of Nocardioides caldifontis. Lineage (GTDB taxonomy): Bacteria > Actinomycetota > Actinomycetes > Propionibacteriales > Nocardioidaceae > Marmoricola_A > Marmoricola_A caldifontis. The sequence goes on from NZ_ML701737.1 coordinate 26,821, forward strand.
GACGTCCGCGCCGCGGTCTACGAGGAAGTGGAGGCGACCAGCCGTGGCGGCGGCACCGCGACGGCGACGCGGACCACGGCGGGCGGCGACGACCACGACGAACCGGCCGAGCAGGACCCGGGCCACCGGCTCGGCGAGCCGCCGGCCGGTCAAGGGCCCCACCGGGTCGGCATCGGCCTCGCCTCGCTCCCGCTGGTCGCGCCGCTGCTCCTGATCGTCGCGAACACCGTGGCGACCGCGATCGACCGGAACGCCCAGGGCGTCCTCTCCCCCGACGACGAGTACACCCCGTCCGGCATCGCCCAGGTGCTCGCCTTCGTCGGCCACCCGGTGGTCGCCCTCACCATCGGGATCGTCCTCGCCGTCTACCTGCTCCTGCCCCGCTGGTCGCCGCGGAAGCAGGTCCACCACTGGCTCGCCGAGGCCGCGGCCTCCGCGGGGCTGATCATCCTCATCACCGGTGCCGGCGGTGCTCTCGGCCAGGTCCTCCGCGACTCCGGCGTGGGCGACGAGCTGGCCGAGGCGATCTCGTCCCTCAGCCTGCCCGGCGTGCTGGTGCCGTTCCTCGTCGCGAGCCTCGTCCGGCTGGCGCAGGGCTCGGGCACCGTCGCGATGATCACGGCCGCGTCGGTCACCGCACCGCTGGTCGACGGGCTCGGCCTCTCGGCCCTGCTCGCCGCGCTCGCCTGCTGCGCGGGCTCGATGGTGTTCAGCTACTTCAACGACTCGTACTTCTGGGTCGTCACCCGCTTCGCCGGCCTGGACGGTGTCTCCGCGCTCCGCGGCTGGTCCGGGATCACGACGGCGGTCTGGATCGCCTCGCTGCCCCTGCTGCTCGTCGCCAGCCTGTTCCTCTGATGGCGGAGGTGCTCGTCGTCGCCGACGACCTGACCGGTGCGAACGCCGCTGCGGCCGGGTTCGCCCGGGCCGGGCTCCGCGCCGCGACGGCGAGCGCCGCCGACCGTGCCGGGCTGGTGGCGGAGATGGTCGCCCGCTTCGACGTGGTCGTGGCCACCACCGACAGCCGGCACGCCGACGGGGCCACCGCCGCCGAGCGCGTCGCCGCCGTCGTACGCGCGGGGTGGCCGGCCCGCCTCGTCTGCAACCGCATCGACACCACCCTGCGTGGCAACGTCGGCGCCACCACCCGGGCGCTCCTCGACGAGGTGGCCGGGCTGAGCGGCTCGCGCGTCGTCGTCCTCTGTGCCCCGGCCCACCCCGCCGCGGACCGGCACACCATCGGCGGCACCCAGCTGCTTCGGGGCCAGCGGCTCGAGGAGACCGAGGTCGCCCACGACGCCCGAACGCCGATGCGCACCTCGGACGTCGCCGCGATCATCCGGCAGCAGGCCGACCTCGCCGTGGCCGGGATCCCGATGTCCGCGGTGACCGCGACGCCGGACGAGCTCGTCGCGACGATCCGCGCCGCGCTCGAGGAGGGAGCGGAGGTGCTCGTCGCGGACGCCACGACCGAGGCGCACCTCGAGCGCGCCTCCACGGCCGCGGTCGCCGCGGCGGAGGGGCTGGACCTGGTGTGGGTCACCAGCGACCCCGGCCCGGCGTCCGTCGCGATGGCGCGCGCCCTCGGCCTCGAGCCCCGCAGCCAGGGCGCTCCGCTGCTCGCCGTCTCCGGCTCGGCCACCGAGCTGACCCGCACCCAGCTGCAGCAGCTCGCGACCGAGCGCGGCGCCCACCTGCACCGCGCGCCGACCTGCGGGGACTCCCCCGTCCCCGACACCGACGCGACGGCACGGCTCCTCGACTCGGCGTTCTCCGACGCCGACCCCGACGACGTGCTCGTCGTCGCCACCGTCCTCACCGAGTCCGACCTGCACCCGGTCACGCCCACGCAGGCGGAGGAGATCCCGCGGGCCCTCGCACGCGCCGTACGCAGGACGCTCGAGGTGCACCGTGTCGACGGACTCTTCACGACCGGCGGCGACGTGACCGCAGCGGTCCTCCACGAGCTCGGCTCGCACGGGCTCGAGGTGTCCGACGAGGTCGTGCCGCTCGCCGTCGCCGGTAGCGTCGTCGGCGGCCCCTGGGACGGCCTCCAGATCGTCACCAAGGGCGGCCTCGTCGGCGACGCCGGCACGACGGTCGCCTGCCTCGACCAGCTGCGCACCAACGCCGACGTGCACCGCCGGCAGGTCACCTCCGCGCAGTCCCGCACGCCGTACTGATCCCCCCACCCCCACAGGAGAGAAGAGCACCCATGACCCGCCACGTCCTCGCCCTCACCCTCGGAGACCCCGTGGGCATCGGCCCCGAGATCACCGCGAAGACCCTGGCCGAGACCGCCGGCGCGCAGGGCCACCACGGCATCGCCGTCGGCGACCCGGTCGCTCTCCGCGCGGGCGCCCGGGCGATGGGGCTCGACGTCGAGGTGCGGGTCGTCGACGCCTTCGACGTGGAGCCGGCCGGCCCCGGGTTCATCGACGTCTACGACACCGGCGTCCTCGGCGACGGCATGCCCGCGTGGGGCAAGGTCGACGAGCGCGCCGGCCGGGCCGCGATCGCTTCCATCGAGGTGGCGACGCAGGCCGCGATGGAGCGCCGCGTGGCCGGCGTCGTCACCGGCCCGATCAACAAGGAGGCGATCTGGGCCGCCGGCTCGAAGCACCTCGGCCACACCGAGATGCTCGGCGAGCTCACCGGCGTGACGCAGCAGGACACGATGTTCGTCGTCCGCAACGACGACGCCGGTGGCCACCACCTGCGGATCTTCTTCACGACCCGCCACGTCTCGCTGCGCAAGGCGCTGGACCAGCTCACCAAGGACCGCATCCTTGCCTCGATCCGCAAGGCACACACGGCTCTCGAGGTCTTCGGCGTGGAGAAGCCGCGGCTCGCAGTGGCGGCGCTCAACCCGCACGGCGGCGAGAACGGCGCCTTCGGCGACGAGGAGATCGAGCACATCGGGCCGGCCTGCGACGCCGCGCGGGCCGAGGGGCTCGACGTGCACGGCCCGATCCCGGCCGACTCGGTCTTCCACCAGGGGCTGGTGGGCCGCTTCGACGGCGTGCTCTCGCAGTTCCACGACCAGGGCCACATCCCTGCGAAGACGTTCGACTTCGACGGGACGATCTCGGTCACCGTCGGCCTGCCGATCCTGCGCACCTCGGTGGACCACGGCACCGCGTTCGACATCGCGGGGAGCGGCAAGGCGGGCCACGGCACGATGCTGTCCGCCTACCTCGCCGCGGTCGACTACGCGCCGTTCGTCGACAACATCCGGAAGACCTACGGCTCCTGACCGAGGACGCGTGAGGTGACGAGCAGCAGCGTGCGGCGGGCGACCCGACAGCGGCGCGACGCCCTGGTGTCGCTGGTCGAGCACGGCGTGGACGCGGTGGCCACGCTGTCCGCGGAGGTCGGGGTCTCGCCCTCGACGGTGAGGAGGGACCTGGCGTGGCTCGCGCGCGAGGGGCGCATCGCCAGGACGTACGGCGGTGCGCTGGCTCGCGAGCGGTTCCACGAGCGGTCGTTCACCGAGAGCGAGCGGCTCCACCAGGCGGCGAAGAAGCGGATCGCCGAGGTCGCCGTCGACCTGGTGCCCGATGCGGCGACGGTGTTCCTCGACGCCGGCACCACGTGCCTTGCCCTCGCCCGGCTGCTCGCGACCCGTGGTCCGCGGACCGTGTTCACCCGCGGGCTGGAGGCAGCCGCCCTGCTGGCCAAGGCGCCCGACGTCGAGGTGGTGCTGCTCGGCGGCCGCGTCCAACCGTTGAGCCACGGGCTCGTCGGGCCGCTGGCCGCCCTGGCCCTGGACCGGCTGGCGGTCGACGTCGCGTTCCTCGGCGCCGACGCCGTCGACCCGGCCCGCGGGATCGGCGAGCCGACCCACGACGAGACCGCGGTGAAGGAGCGGGCGGCGGCGGTCGCCGCCCGGGTCGTGCTCCTCGCGGACTCCTCCAAGCTGAGTGCGGCGCCCGTCCCCGCGTGGCTGCCGATCGACCCGTCGTGGACCCTCGTCACCGACCCGGGTGCGGACGAGGAGGCACTGTCGGCGTTCGCGTCGTACGGCGTCCGGGTGCTCAGTCCCGAGGGCGGGTCCTGACGGGAGGGACCTGGTCGTCAGGACCGGAGTCGGGCTCACAGGACCGCGCGAAGCCGTCCAACGCCTTCACCCACGTGCGCGCGATCATCCGGCGCACCGGCCGGCTCTCGAGCAGCCTCAGCAGGATCCGCTCCCAGCGCCGCGTGACGCCGGTGTGCGTCCAGTAGGCGTGCACCCGGCTGCCGCCGCCGTCGAGCGGGGAGATCCGGAACTCGCCGATCCCTCCGCCGCCCCAGCTGCCCTCCACCACGACCGTCCGGACCACCGACGGGTCCGACCAGTCGTAGCGGGACACGACCCAGAACGGCGAGCCGGCGGTGTTCTCGCGCGCCACGGCCCAGGTGTCGCCGACCTCCCGCACCTCGTACCCCTTCGGGTCGAGCGTGCGGCTCCAGATCCGGGTGCGGCGGTCGGTGAAGTCGGTCAGGGCCTCGCGCACCTGCGCCGGCGACGCCTGGGTGGTCACCTCGAAGCGCACGGCACTCACCCGCCTGCGAGCCGCACGCCGTGGCGTGCGGTGACGTCGAGGATCGCCTCGATGGACTCCTCGGCGGGTCGGTCGGTGGGCACGGCGCCCGCGAAGTCGGCGAAGAACCGGCCGGCCCGGTCGCCGGTGGTGACCCCTACGATCCGGGCCGTGTCCCCGAGCACCTCGAAGCCGGCCGGCGTCCCCGCGGGGAACACGACGACACCGCCGGGCTCCACGTCGTACGTCGTGCCGCCGACCAGGGCGGTGATCCGGCCCTCGACCAGGTAGAGCACGGCGCTCCACGGCGAGACGTGCGGAGGAGCCATGGGTCGGGCGGGCGCGATCACCTCGAACATCTCGAAGGCGCCCTCGGCGTCGCGGACCGCGGCCTTCGCGACGTGGTCGCCGTCGATCATCCGGTAGGTCGGTCCTTCCCCGGACGCGAGGTGGATTGCGCTGGCGCTGGCGCTGGTGGTGGTGGGCTGCGGGTCGAATGTCGTCATGGGGCCACGGTCCGCCGCTCCGGCGGCCGCCGCATCCGGGCGGTCCCGCGAGAAGAGGGAGGGTCTGCCCTGGTCCGCGGATGGCCCTGCCGTGCCACGCTGTCCCCATGTGGCCGGCGGTCACTGCCCAGCGGACGGGGTACGACGACGCGCCCTCGCTCGCGCGTGAGGCGCTGGTCGGCACGCTGGGAGTCCTCGTCCTCGGGCTCGTCGGGTACGGCGCCACGCTGGGGTTCCACCTCGGCAACCTGCACAACGGGCTGCTCGCGCTGACCTTCGCGGGCGTGGGGCTCTACGTGCTGCGGGCGCGGCCGGGCCACCCGGTCGGCCAGCTCTTCGTCTACCTGGGCGTGGCGGGTGCGGTGATGTACTTCGGCCGCCAGTACGCCCTCTCCTCCCTCGCGCTTCCCGGGGCCGAGTGGCTGGCATGGACCTCGATCTGGCTCGTGCCGGTGGAGATGGCGGCGGCGGGCGTGGCGGTGATGGTCTTCCCGACCGGCGTGCACCTGTCGCACCGGTGGCGCGCCGCGTCGTACGTCATGGTCGCGGTGGCGGCGCTGCTCGCGACCATGTCCGCCCTCTGGCCGATCGAGGACGACTGGCGCGACAGCCGGCTCAGCTTCCCGTTCCGGCTCGACGGCGTGGAGACCGCGCAGTCGGTGGGTGGCCCGCTGATGATCGGCGGCTACACGGCCTTCCAGCTGCTGTGGGCGGCTGCGGTGGTCACCCGGTCGCGCCGGGCCGGTGGCGACGAGGCACGCCAGCTGCGCTGGGTGGTCTACGCCGTGGCGGTGTCGCTGGTGCTGCTGAGCGCCGGCCAGCTCGTCGCCGGCACGCCGGTCGTCGGGCTGCTCGCACTGCCGCTGGTGCCGCTGGCCGCAGGGGTCGCGATCGTGCGGTACCGGCTCTACGACATCGACCCGGTGATCAACAGGACCCTGGTCGTCGGTGTCCTGGTGCTGCTGGTCTTCGCCGGCTACGTCGCAGTCGTGATCGGCGTCGGCGCGCTGCTGCCGATCGAGGAGCCGTTGCTCGCGCTCGCGGCCACGGCGACGGTCGCCGTCGCCTTCGAACCGGTACGCCGTCGCGCGCAGGCGTTCGCCGACCGGCTGGTGTACGGCGACCGGCCCACGCCGTACCAGACCCTGTCCCGGCTCTCGGCCCAGCTGAGCCACAACGACGCCGAGCTGCTCGACGGCCTGGCCGCGACCATCGCCGGCGGGGTGGGCGCGTCCTCGGTGGTGATCTGGGTCGGCGACCCCGAGCGCATGGAGCGGGTCGCCGGCTGGCCGACCACGTCAGAGGTGGAGACCTCGTCTCTGGCCGGGCTCGCGGGCTCCCGCGACCTGGTGCGAGCGCTGCACCACGACGGCCAGGTGCGTGGGGCGCTGGTGCTCCGCTGGCCTCCCGGCACCTCTCTCGCACGCGCCGAGGCACAGCTCCTCGCCGACCTGGCAGCCCAAGCAGGGTTGGTGATCGACCACCGCGCCCGGCTCCAGCAGGTCGCCCGGCAGGCCGCGGAGCTGCAGGCCGCGGCCCGGCGCATCGTCGCTGCCGAGTCGCTCGCCCGTCGGAGGATCGAGCGCGACCTGCACGACGGCGCCCAGCAACGGCTGGTGTCGCTCGGGATGGAGCTCGGCGCGCTGGTCGAGCGCGCTGCGGTGGCCGGCGACGGTGACCTGGTGCGCCGGGCCGAGGAAGCACGGCGCCACCTGCTCGACGCGACCGCGGAGCTGCGGGAGATGGCGCGCGGGATCCACCCGGCCGCGCTCACCCAGGACGGGCTGGAGGCGGCCCTGGGAACCCTCGCCGACCGGTCGCCGGTGCCGGTGCGGCTGCACGTCGAGCTGGGCCGCCGGCTGCCCTCCGAGGTGGAGGCGACCGCCTACTTCGTGGTCAGCGAGGCGTTGACCAACGCGGCGCGGCACGCCGACGCGGAGGTCGTCGACGTCGTCGTGGCGCTGCGCCCCGGCCGCCTCGCGGTCGAGGTGCGGGACGACGGCGTCGGCGGTGCGGACGCGAGCGGGGGCAGCGGGTTGCAGGGGCTGGCCGACCGGCTGTCGGCGCTGGGCGCACGGCTCGAGGTCGAGAGCCCGCCGGCGCGCGGGACCGTGGTGAGGACGGCGCTGCCGTGCGGGTGATGCTCGCCGACGACGCCGTGCTGCTCCGCGAGGGGCTGGCACGGATCCTCGGCGACTCCGGGTTCGAGGTCGTCGGCCAGGCCGGGGACGGGCCGTCGCTGGTGCATCTCGTCCACCGGCAGCCGCCCGACGTCGCCGTCATCGACATCCGCATGCCGCCCGGCTTCGCCAGCGAGGGCATCGACGCGGCGGCCGAGATCCGCGCCGTCGCCCCGGAGGTCGGGCTCCTGCTGCTCTCGCAGCACGTCGAGGTGCACCACGCGCTGCGGCTGATGACCGAGTTCGACGGCGGGGTGGGCTACCTGCTGAAGGACCGGGTCTCGGACCTGGGCGCGTTCGCGGCCGACGTACGGCGCGTGGCCGGTGGCGACGTCGTGATCGACTCCGACCTCGTGACGCGGCTGGTCGCGCGGCGTCGGCGGCAGGACCCGCTGCAGCGGCTCTCCGAGAGGGAGCGGGAGGTGCTCGCGCTGATGGCTCAGGGGCTCACCAACGCCGCTCTGTCGGAGGAGCTGCACGTGAGTCCGAAGACCATCGAGGGCCACGTCCGGAGCATCTTCACCAAGCTCGACCTCGGCGCCGACGAGCGGTCGCACCGCCGGGTGCTCGCGGTGCTGCAATACCTCCGCAGCTGAGCGAGGCCCAGGGTTCTCCCTCGGCAGGGAGCCGGGGCGCCCCCGATGCGCACGTCCCGGGAGCGGCCGAGCCTGGGAGCCATGACCACACTCCGTTCCTCGAGCACGATCCCGACCGCGCCGCGCGTGCACCGCGCCGGCTACCCGTTCCTCGTCGCCGGCGGCCTGGCGTTCTTCGCCGGCGGCCCGCTGCACCCGCAGGGCAGCGACGAGGGCGACAAGACGGAGCAGCTGCACTCGATGCTCGTCGACCCCGCCTGGTACGCCGCCCACCTGGTCGGGCTGCTCGGCTTCGCCTGCGTCGCTGCGGGGCTCGTCGCCCTGCAGCGCGACCCGGCGCTGCGCGAAGGGCTCGGCCGGCTCCTGCCGGCGTCGGCGGTGGTGGCCGTGGTCGCCGTCGTCGGGGCCGTCGTCCACCTCTTCGCCGCGACCCAGGCGGAGGAGATCGAGGACGGCAGCACGACGCCGCTGGTCGCCGCCTTCATGGGCGTGGAGACGATCGTCAACCCTGTCTGGGGTCTGATGGTCGCGGCGCTCGCCGTCGCCGGCGGACGCCGCCGGGTGCTCGGCAACCGGATCGTGGTGCCGCTCGGGCTGCTGGGTGGGCTGGCGTTCGCCGTGGCGACGGCGACCATCGCCTTCGTCGACACCTTCGACCCGCTGTTCCCCGTCGCCGGGCTTGCCGGGCTGTGGCTGGTCGCCGTCGGGCTGCGGGGTGTCTTCCGGCGCGGATGAGGCCGCGTGACCCGGCGACGCTCAGACGGCGCGCCGCCGGGTCGCGTCGCGGATCTCCCCGACCAGCTCCTCGAGCACGTCCTCCAGCGCGACCAGCCCCACCACGCCGTCCCCTGCCGACGGGTCGGCGGCGCTGCCGACCACACGAGCGAGATGGGCCCCGGAACGTTGCAGCTTCGCCGCGGCGAGGTGCAGCGGGTCGTCGACGGCGACCGTCGCGAACGCCCGGATCCACTTGTCGGCGACGGGTCGCTGGTGCTTCCCCGGGTCGGTCTCCAGCACGTCCTTGATGTGCAGGTAGCCGACGAGCCCACCGTCCTCGTCGGCGACCGGGTACCGGGAGAACCCGGTCGCGGCGCAGGCCTGCTCGACCTGGGCGACCGAGACGTTGCGGGGCAGGGTCACGAGCTCCTCGCGGGGCAGCAGCACCGCCTCCACCCTCCGCTCGGTGAACCCCAGGGCGCCGGCCAGCCGCTCGTACTCGTCCTCGTCGAGCAGCCCCTCGCCCCGAGACTCCTCGACCAGGTCGGCGACCTGCTCGCGGGTGAACGCGGAGGCGACCTCCGCCCGAGGGGTGACCCGGAGCAGCCGCAGCACTCCGTTCGCGATCGCGTTCAGCACGACGATGACCGGCCGGAACACCTTGACGATCGCGACCATGGGCGGCCCCAGGAGCAGGGCGGCGCGCTCCGGTCCGGCGATCGCGAGATTCTTCGGCACCATCTCCCCGAGCACGACGTGCAGGTACACCACGACCGTCATGGCCACCGCGAAGGCGACCGGGTGCAGGGCCTGCTCCGGAAGGCCGGCGGCATGGAAGGCCGGCTCGAGCAGGTGGGCCACGGCCGGCTCGCCGACCGCACCGAGCCCGAGGGAGCAGATCGTGATGCCGAGCTGGGCGCCGGCCATCACGAGGCTGATGTCCTCCATCGCCCTCAACGTCGTGCGCGCCGCCCGGGAGCCGGCGGCGGCGCGCGGCTCGATCTGGGTCCGACGAGCGGAGATCAGTGCGAACTCGGCACCGACGAAGAAGGCGTTGGCCGCCAACAGCACCACCGCGACCCCCACGGCCACCAGGTCGCTCATCGGCCGGCCTCCTCGTCGCCGGCCGGGCGGGTGCTCAGCGCCACCCTCGCGATGCGGAGCCCGTCCATCCGCTCCACCCGCAGCACCGCCTCGAGGGCCACCGGCTCACCGTCGTCGTAGGCCAGCTGCGGCGGGAGCTCCGCGACCGCCTCGTCGCCGGTCTCCGGCATCCGCCCGAGCAGGTGCAGCACCAACCCGGCCACGGTGTCGTAGTCGTCGTCCTCGGGAAGTGGTACGCCGGTCAGGTGCCCCACCTCGTCGGGGCGCAGCAGCCCCGACAACGACCAGGAGCCGTCACGCCGACGGCGCGCACGGGCCCCGAGGCGGTCGTGCTCGTCGGCGATGTCCCCCACGATCTCCTCGACGACGTCCTCCAGGGTGACCACACCGGCGGTGCCGCCGTACTCGTCGATGACGACGGCGAGCTGGAGCCCCTCCCCACGCAGCTGTTCGAGCAGCGGATCGAGCTCCAGGGTCGCCGGCACCACCGTCGGCTCGACCATCACCTCGGCGACGCGGCGCTCGCCGCGGGCCCCGACCGGGACCGCGACCGCGTGCTTGACGTGCACGGCGCCGACCACGTCGTCGACGTCCTCGCCGGTGACCGGGAACCGGGAGTGGCCCGTGCGACGCGCCAGCTCGACCAGCGCCTCCACCGGGGCGTTCGCCGGCACGGTGCTCATCTGCACCCGCGGCGTCATGATGTCGTCGGCGATGCGGTCTCCGAAGGCGACCGAGCGGGCCATCAGCCGCGCGGTCCGGGACTCCAGGGTGCCTTCCGCGGCGGAGCGGTCGATGAGCGAGGCGAGCTCCTCGGCGCTGCGCGCCGAGCGCAGCTCCTCCTGCGGCTCCACCCCGAGCCGCCGGACCAGGGCGTTCGCCGAGCCGTTGAGGAACCGGATCGGGAGCCGCATCGCGGCGGTGAACCCGCGTTGGAACCGCTGCGTCGCTCGTGCCACCTCCAGCGGCTCGGCGATGGCGAGGTTCTTGGGCACGAGCTCGCCGAACACCATCGTCGCCGCCGTGGCCAGCACCAGCCCGACGCCGACCGCGATCCCGGGCACCGCCCGCTCGGCGACGCCGACCGCGAGCAGCGGCTCCTCGACGAGCGCGGCGATCGCCGGTTCGGCGAGGAACCCGATGGCCAGGTTGGTGACGGTGATCCCGACCTGTGCCCCGGACAGCTGGGTGGAGAGCGACCGGCGGGCCGCACGTACACCGACGGCACCCTTGTCACCGGCATCGGCGGCACGTTCGACGGCGGACCGGTCGGCGGTGACCAAGGAGAACTCGGCCGCGACGAACATCCCGCACGCCGCGACCAGGAGCACGGCCACCGCGAGCAGCAGCAGCTCGGTCACCTCTCACCTCCGACCAGGTCGACGGTGCAGAGGCTGGTGCCTCGCGGAGGTTGGCTCATCAGGGGTGCGGCTCCGGGTGTGGGGCGGTGGTCGAACCGCAGTGTGCCGCACCAACCTGAGCGCGCTCTGAGGCCGTGGGCCCTTGGGTCGCGTCGGTCGGTGCCGTCTACCCTTCAGCCGTGCACCGCCTGCTCGCCTGCGTCTCGTGCCTGGCCCACATGGTCTTCGTCGGCTTCACCGTCATCGGCGGGTTCCTGGCCTGGTTGGTCCCCGCGCTGCTGGTTCCGCACCTGGCTGCGGCGGCGTGGGGTGGACGGATGGCGATCACCCGAGCCGCGTGCCCCCTGTCGCGGATCGAGAACTGGGCCCGCCGCCGCGCCGGCAAGCCGCAGCTCCACGAGCGTGGGTTCGTCGCGCACTACTTCGAGGGCAAGGTCTACCCGGCCCGGTGGGCCCGCAAGGTCGAGGTCGCGGTCGGTGGCCTGGTCGTCTCCTCCTGGGCCGTGCTCGCCGCCCGCTGAGCCTCACACCTGCTCGGGGTCACCGCCACGGCCCCGCGCCCTGGACATCTGCCATGGCACCTGCCGCCCGTTGCGGGGCACGGTCAAGGACGGGCGTCGTACCCGAGCATCAGGAAGAACAAGCGCCAACGCGCCCGGCTGCTGAGGATCCTCATCGGGTGTCACCTCCCCCCGCTCGCGGTGGGTCCTGCGCTGTGGACGTCACGCTGCGGATCGGCGGGCACAAGCGGCCGCGAGGCGGTGGCCCCAAGGGTGTCGATGAACTCCCTGACCAGCTCCGCGGTGCGCACCGGCGCCTCAAGGTGTGGTGAGTGGCCCACGCCGTCGAGCAGGCTGGTCTGCCACAGCGGTTGCAGCGCTGCGAGCCGGCGCAGCCCGCCCTCGGGAAGGATCCGGTCCAGCGCGCCGTGCAGGACGAGCGTCGGGGCCTGCACGGCCTCGATCGCGCATGTGTAGGCGTTGCCACGCGCAACGAGGAGCCCGACGGACCGGGCGGCTTCCACGAAGGCTGCGTGGCCCTCGCCGGAGCAGTCCGCGGCGACCAGCTCGACGAGCAGCCGGCGGGTAGCCTCGTCGATCGCTTCCTCGGACGCGCAGGTCAGCTGGAGTCGACGGCGCACGTACTCCTCGGGGCCCAGCCGTCTCAGCTGGAAACCGAGGGCGGTCCGGGCCAGCGAAGGCCACGCGCACAGCAGCACGTGAGCCGCCAGTGCGGGGCTGATCGGTTCGACGCGCCGGCGTGGGACCGGCGGAGCCAGCAGCACGAGCGCGGCGACGGTGTCAGGCCGGTAGGCGGCCTGCAGCACCGCGATGCTGGCCCCCATCGAGTGACCCACGACGACAGCCGGGGAGTCCAAGCGCTGCAGCACCCGGTCCAGCAGGTCCTGATTCGCAGCGACGCTCACGGATCGTCCGGCCCGCGGCAACCTGCCGTGCCCGGGAAGGTCGACGGCCAGGATCCGGTGCGACCCGGCCAACGCTTGCGCGAAGGGCCGCCACGTGACGTGGGAGTTGCCCAGCCCATGGACGCAAACGAGCGTGGGCACGTTCGGCGCACCGCCGTAATCGGCGACGTGGACGGGGCCGTCCACGTCGACGACGAAGGAACGAGGGGACACGAGATCCGAACGCACGCCGACTCCGATCGGTGCAGAGAGAGAGTCAGCCTTGGCTCAGCTGGTCAGCGTGGGGATACCCAGGAGCGAAGGAGCAGAACCTTGTGACTCTGACCACCTGATGTCCTCGTACGGGAGCGGCTCTCGTGTGGTCGGAGGAGGTCGTCTCGGAAGGTCGTCCGCAGCGGCGGGCGGTGCTGCGACCACCAGCGCTGGCTCTCCAGTACGACCTCAACGAGGGGCCCTGCGTCGCCTCGGTCGAGAACACCCCGGTGGTGGTGGTGGAGCACGCTCGCCACGACCAACGCTGGCCGAACTACATGCCGAAGGCCGTCAAGGCCGGGCTCCGCGCGCAACTAGCACTGCGCCTCTACACCGACCAGGACACCCTCGGCGGCCTCAACCTCTACTCCACCGAAGCCGAAACCGTCCATCCGGACGCGGTGGCGATGGCAGAACTGTTCGCCACCCACGCCGCGATCGCCCTGGACCGAGCCCGGTACGACCACCAGCTCAACGAGGCGCTGGGATCACGCAAGACCATCGGCCAAGCGGTGGGACTGCTCATGCAGCGCTACCAGATCGATGAAGACCGCGCCTTCCACTTCCTCGTCCGTGCCTCGTCCACCAGCAACATGAAGCTTCGGGCGATCGCCCAAGAGGTTGTCGACACCGCGAATCAGGAGTTCCGCACACCGTCTTCGACCTGACCACACGGGCTGGTCCGCGGAGACGGGGCCAGAAAGCGACAATGTCCCGAGACACCTCAATGGTGTCTCGGGACATCACACTTGTAGCGGGGGCAGGATTTGAACCTGCGACCTCTGGGTTATGAGCCCAGCGAGCTACCGAGCTGCTCCACCCCGCGTCGGTGAATCCCACGTTACCGGCCCCGAACGGAGGATCCAAATCGGGGGCCCGCGCCGCTAGGGTCCCCGGGTACGCCGAGGGAGGCACGGTGACACCAGGAGCACGGGGGTACCGCTGGGTGGTCCTGACCGCGTTCATGGCGGTCAACCTGACGATCCAGACACTGTGGATCAGCTACGCCCCGGTCTCCAACCAGGCGGAGGAGCTCTACGGCGTCTCGGACGTGGCGGTCGCGGCGTTCGCCATGTCGTTCATGGTCGCCTACCTCCCCGTCTCCCTGCCGGCGTCGTACCTCATCGACCACCGCGGGCTCCGCTTCGCCGCCGGGCTGGGCGCGCTCCTGGCCGGGGTGGCCGGGGTGGCGCGCGGGCTCGCCGGGGACCACTACGCAGCCGCGCTGCTCGCGACGGCGGGGGCGGCCATCGCGCAGCCCTTCCTGCTCAACGCGTGGACGACGCTGTCCACCCGCTGGTTCCCGCGCTCGCAGCGCGCGACCGCGGTCAGCCTGATCACGCTCGCCAACCTCCTCGGCACGGGCATCGGGGTCGCGGCGACACCGTCCCTGGTCGAGGCGACGTCGATCCCCCGCACCCAGCTGCTGTACGGAGTGGCCGCGCTGGTCTCCGGCGTGGTCTTCGTGCTGGTGGCCCGCGACCGGCCACCGGTGCGACCGGACGCGGGTTCCGACGACGCTCACGCGCTCGTCGTCCACGGGATCGGGCGGGTGCTGCGGATCCGGCCGTTCCTCGTCCTGCTCGTCCTCGCGTTCGTCGCGCTCGGCGTCTTCAACGGGATCACCACGTGGGTCGAGGAGATCGTCGCGCCGCGGGGCTTCACCCCTGACGACGCCGGCACGCTTGGAGCGCTGCTCCTGGTCGGCGGCGTGCTCGGCGCCGTCGTGCTGTCGGGCTGGTCGGACCGGGCAGCCCGACGGGTGCCGTTCCTGGCCCTCGGACTCGCCGCGACCGCGCCCGGCGTGGTGTGGCTGGCCCTGGCCGGCTCGCGGCCGGGGCTCTTCGCGTCGGCCGCCCTCGTCGGGTTCTTCCTCACCAGCGTGATGCCGGTCGGGATGCAGTACGCCGCGGAGATCACCGCCCCGGCGCCCGAGGGCACCTCCAACGGGCTGGTGCAGCTCGCCGGCCAGGCGTCGGTCGTCTTCGTGCTGCTCATGGGAGTGACCCGGACGGACGACGGCTCGTTCACGCCGTCCCTCGTCGGCCTCGCCGTCATGCTCGTCGTCGGCGGGCTCCTCGCCGCCCGGCTCCCCGAGCCCGCGCACCACCTCCGGCTCCGGACCGCGCCGTTGGCGTCCGAGCTAGACCACCAGCCGCGCACGTGAACGGACCTTGACGCGAGAACCCGGGCGGATCGCGTCAAAGCTCGTTCACGTGACCCGCCGGCCGAGCAGGGAGCTCACTTCAGCGGGTCGTGGCCCCAGTTCATCAGCGAGTACCGCACCCCTACCCGATGAGCCGCGGAAACAACGGGGAGCCCGTGACCCACCTGGTGGATCACGGGCTCCCCGCTCGTGTCAGCCCTGCTGGCCCTCGGGCTCGGCGGCCTCGGACTCCTGCTGCGCGAGCTCGAGCGCCTGCGTCACGAGCTCCTGGGCCTCGTCGTTCAGCCGCGCATAGCGGGAGAGGTCCCCCTCGCGTAGCGCCTGCTCGGCCTCGCGGAACCGCTCGTCGGCCTGGGCGAGCAGGTCGAGGACCTCGGTCGGGACCTCCTCGGACTGGCCGCCACCGCCTCCGCCGCCCCCGCCGCCGGGCTCCTCACCGCCGGGCGAGCCGCCCTCGACGCCGGTGTCGCGGTCGGTCACGGTGCCGCTCTCGACGATCTGCTCGAGGGCCTCGGCCAGGGTGCGGCCGTAGCCGGCGCTGTCACCGAACGACGCGAGGACGAACTGGAGCACCGGGTAGGCGCCCTGGCCGCTCTCGCGCAGCGCGTAGACGGGCTGCACGTAGAGCAGCCCGCCGCCGACCGGCAACGTCAGCAGGTTGCCGTTGACGACCTGGGAGTTCTGCCGGATCGAGAGCAGCTGGTCCTGGATCGCCTGGTCGGCCGCGAACGTGTTCGCGATCTGCGAGGGGCCCTGGACCTGCGTCTCGTCCGGGAGCCGCAGGATCCGGATCTTCCCGTAGTCGTCGCTGGTCGCGTCGGAGTTCACCGAGATGAACGACGCGAGGTTCGACCGGTTGGTCGGGACGTAGACGCTGGTCAGCGAGAACACCGGGTTCTCCTCGACCGGCGTCTCGTCGCCGGCGTTCGGCTCTTCCGTCTCCTCCTCGCCCTCGGCGGCCTCCTCCTGCTCGACGGGCAGCTGCACCGAGAGCCGGTAGGGCGGCTGCTTGTTCGACTGCGAGGCCGGGTCCTCCGGGACCTCCCAGAGGTCGGTGCCCTTGTAGAAGTCCTGGGGCTCGGTGATGTGGTAGTCGGCGAGGATGTGCCGCTGCACCTTGAACAGGTCCTCGGGGTAGCGCAGGTGCTCCTCGAGCTCGTCGGGGATCGAGTCCTTCGACTCGACCGTGCCGGGGAAGATCTCCTGCCACGCGTCGAGGAGCGGGTCCTCCTCGTCCCACTCGTAGAGGGTCACGGTGCCGTCGTACGCGTCGACCGTGGCCTTCACCGAGTTGCGCATGTAGTTGATCTGGTCGGTCGGCAGGGTGACGTACGACGTGGTCGGGGCGAGCGCGTCGCTGGTCATCTCCTGGAACGACTCACGCTCGGCGTTGGGGTAGCGGTCGGTCGTCGTGTAGCCGTCGAGCACCCAGAGCACCCGGCCGTCGACGATCGCCGGGTAGGGGTCGCGGTCGATCGTCAACCACGGGGCGACCTTCGCCACCCGCTCGCGGGGGTGCCGCTCGTAGAGGATCTTGGAGTTCTCGTTGACCCGGCTCGAGAGCACGATGTTCGGCTCGCCGAACTTGATGGCGTAGAGCAGCTTGTTGAAGATGTTGCCGACCCCGACGCCGTCCTCGCCCGCGTAGGTCGTCGTGCCGCGCTCGCCGGAGGACTCCTCCGGGATGTCGAGCTCGACGTTGGCGCCGTCCTCGGGCTTGCCGACGATGGAGTAGGTCGGGCTCTTCTCCCCGAAGTAGATCCGGGGCTCGTAGCCGTCCTCGCTGAGGTCGCTCAGCTCGCCCTCCGGCGGGAGGTCCTCCTCGGCCCACGGCGGCTCGTCGTCGCTGGGGATCTGGTTGTCGGCGGTCAGGTTGTTGCCGAACGCCGCGACCACGCCGAAGCCGTGGGTGTAGACGGTGTGCTGGTTGGCCCAGTTGCGCTGGTCGTCGACGAGGCCGGACTGGTCGAGCTCGCGGACGCTGAGCACGATGTCGCGCTCCTGCATGTTGCCGTCGCTGTCCGGGATCCGGTAGCGGTCGACGTCGAGCACCTCGGAGACGCTGTAGTAGCCGCGGACCTGCTGGAGCTGCTCGAAGGCCTGGCTCATCCGCAGCGGGTCGATCAGCCGGATGCCGGGCAGCGACGCGGCGCTCTGCAGCAGCTGGTCGCGCTCGACGGACACTGTCGCGTTGTAGGGCTGCTCCTGCACGTCGTCGACGTCGAACGCGGCTCTCGTCGCGGCGATGTTCTCTCGGAGGAAGTCCTCTTCCTTGTCCGGCTGCGAGGGACGGACCTGGAACTGCCACACGATCCCCGGCCACAGCGCGCCGAGCAGCACCGCGGAGAGCACCAGCAGCCCGAGCCCCACCGACGGCAGCAGCCAGGTGCGGCGCAGCACGTTGGCGAAGAACAGCAGCGCGCAGATCAGCGAGATGACCATGAGGATGTTCTTCGACGGCAGCACCGCGTGGAACGAGGTGTAGTTGATGCCGGTGAAGCGGCGCCCCTGGTCGGTGGTCAGGTCGAAGCGGTCGAGCCAGTAGTCGACGGCCTTCACGAGCACGAAGAGCCCGAGCAGCACCGAGAACTGCACCTGTGCGGCGCCGCTCACCTTGTCGCCGCGCGACTGCAGGCGGATGCCGCCGAACAGGTAGTGCACCACCACCGACGCGACCAGCCCGAGCACGATCGTCATCAGCGCGAAGTTGACGACGTAGTGCAGCCACGGGAGCTCGAAGACGAAGAACCCGACGTCGCGCCCCTCGAAGAAGGCGGCGTCCACGCCGAACTCCTTCTGGTGGCGCCAGAGCAGGAAGTTGCGCCACTGGCCCGCCGCGGACCCGCCGGCGACCAGTCCGAGGAGCACCGCGATCGCGACGACGACCCACTTGCGCATCGGCTCGACGGCGTCGCGGTAGCGGTCGAGGCTCGCCTCGCTCGGGAGCGGTCGGAAGTCGGGCCGCTGGCGGAACGCGATGACGATGTTGGCCGCGACGAACGCGCCCATGAGGATCCCGAAGACCACGAACAGCAGCACCCGGGTGCCGAGGGTCTTGGTGAAGACGCCGGAGTAGCCCACGCTCTCGAACCAGAGCCGGTCGGTCCACACACCGGTGAACGCCGACAGCATGAAGAACAGCACGATCAGCAACGCACCGGTGACCAGAAGCACCTTGGAGCGCCGTGGCCGTGCGGGCGCGGCGGTCCGCCGCGGTGGGGTGGGCTCGTCGTCGAAGAGTCCGCTCACTGCCTGTTCACCAGGTCCTCACTGCTCGTCGGCCACGAGCGTGGCCTGCAACAACTCTAGGAGGGCCGGCACCAGGTCCGGCCCCTCGACCACGGAGAGGTCGTCGTCGTGGGAGCGCAGCCGCAGCGCGCAGTACGTCGAGCCGGTGCGCGTCGCGGCCGCGACCATCCGGACCTCCTGGGCCTCGGGGTGGTTCGTCGCGACCTCACGGGCCTCGTCCTCGTCCTCCGGCAGCTCGACCGTCGGGGGCACCACGATCCGCTCGACCGCGACCGCGGTGCCGTGCACCTCCGAGGGCCAGACGATCTGCGTGAGCAGCTCCTCGAGGGCGCCGGCGTCGTCGAGCGGCTCCTGCTCGATCGGGGTGAGGCTGCCGGTCAGGTCGGCCGACGGGTCGACGCCGATCGCGTCGGCGAGCCCGGGCTCGGCGCTGAGCAGCTCCTCGGTGAGCACCAGGGCGTACATCCGCGGCGGCTGGTCCCAGCCGCCGCCGGCGACGTGCCGCTCGAGCTCGAGGACGACACCACGCAGCGCGAGGTCCGCGGCCGGCTCCAAGGGAGCGCCGTCGGGCCCGGCGGGCACCTGGTCGCTGTTGGGGTCGTAGGGGATGTCGGTCACTCGTCGCACCTCGGTAGCTCGGCGTCAGGGTCCTCGACGTACTTCTGCAGGGAGTCCAGCGCGCTGGAGAAGGTGTCCGCGCGGACCAGCTCGATGGAGTCGACGGGAGCACCGACCGCGACGGCGCAGTTGTCCGGCGGCACGAGGAACAGCGTCGCGCCGCTCTCCTCCGCGCCGGCGATCTTCTGCCGGATCCCGCCGATCGGGCCCACCCGGCCGTCGGCGTCGATCGAGCCGGTGCCCGCGACGACCGTGCCGTCGAGCAGGGCGCCCGGGGTGAGCACGTCGTAGACGGAAAGCGCGAACATCAGCCCCGCGCTCGGCCCCCCGATCGTGTCGTCGATGCCGACCCGCACGTCGAAGGGGAACTCGTAGCCGGTGCCGACGAGGATCCCGAGCAGCGCCCGGTCGGGGTCGTCCGGTGCGGCGGTCGGGGTGATCTCCACCCGCCGGTCCTCGCCGCCGCGGCGCACCTCGACGGTCGCCGGCTCCCCCACCTCGAGCCGACCGACGAGGCGGAAGACGTCCTCGACGTCCTCGACGGGGCGGCCGTCGACGGCGAGGATCCGGTCGCGCGGCTTGAGCAGCTTCGCCGAGGGGCCGCCAGGGGTGATGCCGGTGACCTCGGCGTACGTCGGGAGGTCGTAGCCGAGCTCGGTGAGCGCGACCGCGACCGCGGTGTCCTGGGAGTTGACCATCTGGGCGGCGGACTCGGCCCGCTCCTGCTCCGCGGAGCTCCGGTCCGGGTACATCGCCTCGTAGGGCAGCACCGCGACGTCGTCGTCGAACCAGCCGGCAAGGGCGCCGACGAGCGTCACCTTGGCCTCGGGGTTGGTCACCGAGACGGTGGTCAGCCGCATCTCGCCGTCGGTCGGGTAGGTGCGGTGCCCCTCGACGTCGACCACGGGCTCGCCGCCGTTCTCCCCCAGCACGTCGACGGTGACCCCGGGCGACACCGTCACGAACGGCACCGAGAGCCGGGCGACCTGGAGCCCGAGCACGACGAGCAGCAGGATCGCCAGCAGGCTGGCGGCGGTCCGGCGGCTCATGCCAGCCACCCTCTCACCACCCGCCAATCATTCGCGGCGGCCGGGTCGGCTGACCCGTGCCCTCTCAGCGACCGCTCAGTCTCCCCTCAGTCGCCCCTCAGTCGCCGCGGCGCGAGGGGCGTACCGCGATGCCGGTGCTCCGGTCCCGCACGGCGACCGGGCGGGGCTTGCCGGCCGCGGGGTGGTCCTTGGCCATCGCGGCGGCGAACCGCTCGTACGCCGCCTCCGACCGGTCCCGCTCGTCGCGGCGCGGCCGACCGGCCCACGCCGCCCACAGCATCGCCAGCACCGTCGCACCACCCGCGGGCGCCAGCCACCACAGGATCTCCACGGGACGAACCGTAAGCCGCGGCGACCGCCGACCGTGGGAGCGACGCCCGGTCAGGGCAGCCCGACCCACTCCTCGGTGCCGTCGGAGAACGCCTGGTGCTTCCAGATCGGGACGGTTGCCTTGAGGTCGTCGATGAGGTCGCGGGCCGCGTCGAAGGCCTGGCCGCGGTGGGCGGCGGCGGCGGCCACCACGACGGCGGCGTCGCCGATCGCCAGCTCGCCCACTCGGTGCACCGCGGCGACCGCCGTGACGGGGTGGCGCGCGGCGACCTCCTCGACCACGGTGCGCAGCCGGTCGAGCGCGGTCGGGTGCGCGGAGTAGTCGAGGCCGGCGACCGCCTTGGCCTCGTCGTGGTCGCGGACGGTGCCGACGAACAGGGTGACGCCGCCGGCCGACGCGTCCTCGACGGCGGCGAGCACCTCCGCCACGTCCAGCGGGGTGCTCCGGATGTCGACCAACCGGACCGCGATCTCGCTCATCCCCCGGACCCTAGCCGCCCCCACGGGCTTCGGCCGCGCGAGTACCGTGGAGCCCATGACCGACGAGCCCGGTGAGCAGCCCAACCCCTTCAAGGGCACGCCGTTCGAGCAGTTCTTCGCAGCGTTCGGCGGCTCCGGCGGCATGCCCCCGGGCTTCCCGGGCGCGGGCGGCGCCGGGATGCCCGACCTCGGGGCGCTGATCGGCCAGATGCAGGCGATGATGCAGCCGCACGAGGGTGCGGTGAACTGGAACCTCGCCAAGGACGTCGCCCGCCGCGCGGCCGCCCAGGAGCCCGACCCGTCGCCGACCTCCGCGCAGCGCGACCGCGTCGCGGACGCGCTCCGCCTCGCGGACCATTGGCTCGACTCCGCGACCGAGCTCCCCAGCGGCGTCTCCACCACCGCGGCCTGGAGCCGCGCGGAGTGGATCGAGGCGACGGTGCCCGTCTGGCAGCGGCTCGTCGAGCCGGTCGCCGAGCACGTCGTGGGCGCGCTGACCAAGGCGCTCCCCGAGGAGGCCAAGCAGATGGCAGGGCCGTTCGTGGCCCTCCTCGGCCAGGCCGGGGGCGCGATGTTCGGCACCCAGGTCGGCCAGGCGCTGGCCGGGCTGGCCGGCGAGGTGCTCAGCGCCTCCGACATCGGGCTCCCCCTCGCCCCGGTCGGGCGCGCGGCGCTGCTGCCGGCGAACGTGGCCGCGTTCGCCGAGGGGCTCGACGTCCCGGAGGAGGACGTCGTCCTCTACCTCGCGCTCCGCGAGGCGGCCCACCAGCGGCTCTTCGCCCACGTGCCGTGGCTCAACGCCCACCTGGTCTCCGCCGTCGAGGACTTCGGCCGGGGCACCACGATCGACATCGGCTCGATCGAGTCCAAGCTGACGGGGATCGACCCGATGAACCCGGCTGCGCTCCAGGAGGCGCTCGAGGGCGGGCTGTTCGAGCCGCAGAAGACGCCGGCACAGCAGGCCGCGCTGGTCCGGCTCGAGACGATGCTCGCGCTGGTCGAGGGGTGGGTCGACGAGGTCGTCGCCCAAGCCGCCACCGACCGGATGCCGAGCGCCGGCAAGCTCCAGGAGCTGGTCCGCCGCCGCCGCGCCGCGGGCGGTCCCGCCGAGAGCGCGTTCGCCGCGCTCGTCGGGCTGGAGCTGCGCCCCCGCCGGCTGCGCGACGCCGCGACGCTCTGGGGCAGCCTCCGCTCGCGCAAGGGTGCCGAGGCGCGCGACCAGGTGTGGTCGCACCCCGACCTGCTGCCCACCTCCGCCGACCTCGACGACCCACTGGGGTTCGGTGAGCAGGCGGAGATCGAGGAGGTCGGCGACGCCGAGTTCGACGCGGCGCTCGCCGAGCTGCTCGACCAGGAGGCCGGCTCGGGCGGCAGCGGCAAGGGCGACGACGAGGGGCCGGAGCCCACCGACCCCGACACCTCCGGCAAGGGGTGAGCGGGCTCCACGCGGACGCCCTCGCGGTCCTCGCCCGCTGGAACGCGCCCGACCCGCGCCAGGCGGCGCTGCGCCAGGAGTACGTCGACCACCTGCGCCGTCGCCCCGACGGGCTGAGCCGCTCCTGCCGCCCCGACCACCTCACGGCGAGCACGCTGGTCGTCTCCGCCGACGGACGTTCGGTGCTGCTGACCCTCCACGCCAAGGCCGGCCGCTGGTTCCAGGTCGGCGGCCACGTCGAGGACGGCGACGCGACGCTCGCCGGCGCCGCGCTCCGTGAGGCGTCCGAGGAGTCCGGGATCGCAGGGCTCGACCTCGACGCGGTGCCGGTGCACCTCGATGCGCACGAGGTCCCGTTCTGCGGCGGCGAGGGCGCCCGCCACCTCGACGTACGGTTCCTGGCGGTGGCTCCCGAAGGGGCCCGGCACGCGGTCAGCGAGGAGTCGACCGACGTGCGGTGGTGGCCGGTCGACGCGCTGCCGAGCGACGAACCGTCACTGCGCGAGCTCGTCGACCTGGGGCTCGACCGCCTCGGCGGTCATCGGGCCCGGCTCGACGCCTGAGTCGACCTCCGCCGACCCGTCGGCGGGCGGGACCGCGTCCGGCGGCAGCTCCCAGCTCGCCGCGAGCGCGAACCCCTCGAGGAACCCCTTGGCCCGCTCGGCCTTCGGGTACTGGTCGACCAGCCGCCAGAACGCCGGGGTGTGCCCCTTCTCCAGCAGGTGGGCCAGCTCGTGGAGCAGGACGTAGTCGACCACCCACGACGGCATCCCCTGCAGCCGGCTGGAGAGCCGGATCGACTTGTCGGCCGGGGTGCACGACCCCCAGCGCTGCTGCTGGTTCTCCACCCACCGCACCGTGCGCGGCCGGGCCAGCCCCTCGAGGTAGCGGTTCGAGAGGTTCTCCGCGCGCTTGGCGAGCGCGGCGTCGGAGGGGCGCCGCCGCTCCTCGGACTTCATGAGCCGGGCGACCATCGTGGTGACCCACTCGCGCTCCTCCGCCTTGGACATCCGGGCGGGGAGCAGCACGACGACGGTGCCGTCGTCGTCGCGGTAGGCGGACACCGTCCGCCTGCGCCGCCGGCTCCTCCGGACGTCGACCGGAGGGTGCCCTGGCTGCTCCATGGGGGAACGCTACTGGTTCACGCCCCTCCTGGGGACGGTTCGAGGCCGGGTCGCGCGAGGTCAGAGGGCTGTCGGTTGCCGGTCACCGGCGGGCCTGGCTCCACTCCAGGAGCCGGTCGAGCGGCCACGTCGTGACGATCCGCTCCTCGGGCACCCCCAGCTCGACCGCCCGGGTCGCGCCGTAGTCGAGGAAGTCGAGCTGCCCCGGCGCGTGCGCGTCGCTGTCGATCGAGAACAGGCACCCCTTCTCCAGGGCGAGCGCGACCAGCTCGTCCGGCGGGTCCTGCCGCTCGGGGCGGCTGTTGATCTCGACCGCCACGCCGTGCTCGGCGCAGGCCTCGAAGACCGCGTCGGCGTCGAACTCGCTCTGCGGCCGGGTGCCGCGACCGCCGCGCACCAGCCGGCCGGTGCAGTGGCCGAGGACGTTGGTGTGCGGGTCCTCGACCGCCCGCACCAGCCGCCGTGTCATCGGGCCGGCATCCATCCGCAGCTTCGAGTGCACGGAGGCGACGACCACGTCCAGCCGGTCCAGCAGCTGCGGGGTCTGGTCGAGCGCGCCGTCCTCGAGGATGTCCACCTCGATCCCCCGCAGCAGCCGGAACCCGTCGCCGGTGTGCGCGTTGACGGCCTCCACCACCTCGAGCTGGCGGGTGAGCCGCGCGGCGCTGAGCCCGTTCGCCACCTTGAGCCGGGGCGAGTGGTCGGTGAGCGCGAGGTACTCGTGACCCACCTCCATCGCGGTCATCACCATCTCCTCGATCGGCGACCCGCCGTCGGACCAGTCCGAGTGCGAGTGCAGGTCGCCGCGGAGCCGCTCGCGCAGCGCCAGCCCGCCGGTCTCCAGCGGCCCGCTGCCGCGCTCGAGCTCCTCGAGGTACGCCGGCACCCGCCCGGCCAGCGCGTCGACGATCACCGCCTCGGTGGCCTTGCCGATCTTCTCCAGCTCGCGGAGGGTGCCGGCCCCGGCGCGCGCCCGGAGCTCGGCGGGATCGGTGGCGAGCACCGTCGCCGCGGCGTTGCGGAAGGCCTTGACCTTGAAGGTGTCGGCCAGCTGCCGCTCGAGGAGGAAGGCGATCCGGCGCAGCGCCTGGCCCGGGCCGAGCACCGGCCGCTCGCCATGGTCAGCGGTGGTCTGGCGCACCCCGTACCTTTCTTTCCTCCACACCCGGTGGAGGACCGTCCTCGCAGGTCAGCCCTGGTTTCCCGGCCGGCCACCCGATGTTCGTCCACAGCTCCCCGACCCGGGGTTGTGCACGACCTGCCGTGGTGCTCCACAGCCGCCTCGGCGCGTTCCACACAGTATCCACAGCGTTCTCCACAGGGGTGGACACCGCACCGTTGACCCCGTCTCGGGCGCCCCCTAGGTTCGTCGTAGACGAGGCCCCTCGGCGGGCTCGGACATCGCTCGCAAGGGGAAGGCGGGTGGCGTTCCGGGCGCGCTGCGGGGCCTCCTCTACGTGCGCCCGCCGGTGTTGAACCGCCCCCTTCTGGCGCGCCTGGTGGTGTCGAACCGCCCCTTGTGGCGCGCCTGGTGGTGTTGAACCGCCCCTACTGGCGCGTTGAGCCGCCCTTTGTGGCCCCCTGGGCGCGCCACGAGGGGCGGCTCGACACCAGACCGCGCGCCACGAGGGGCGGCTCAACACCTGACGCGCGGGGCAGGTCAGCGGCCGGTGAAGACCGGCGGGCGCTTCTCGCGCGAGGCGCGCACCCCCTCCTGGAGGTCCTCGGTGGCGAGGGTGACGGGCTGGGCCAACCCCTCCCACTCCAGCGCGGCCTCGAGGTCGGGGTGGCCGCCGTCCCGCAGCGCGACCTTGGTGAGCCGGCTGGCGATGGGCGCGGTGGCGGCGATCGACGCGGCCTGCTCGAGCACGGCGTCGAGGAACCCGTCGTCGGGGAAGACGCTGCTCACCAGCCCGATCCGCTCGGCCTCCTCGGCGCCGACCATGCGGCCGGTGAGCAGGAGCTCGCGGGCCCGGGCCTCGCCCACCAGCTTCGGCAGGCTGTACGTCGCCCCCATGCCGGCGTGCATCCCGAGCCTCACGAACGGCACCGACATCCGGGCGGAGGTCGCGGCGTACCGGATGTCGCAGGCGAGCGCGAGGCAGAGCCCGGCCCCGACCGCCGGGCCGTTCACGGCGGCGATCGTCGGCACCTCGAGCCGGCGGATCGACAGCCAGGAGCGGTAGAAGGGGAGCATCCGGTCGCGGAGCCGGTGCACGGGCGCGTCGGGCTCGCCGGCGATCCACCGCGGGTCGCCTCCGGAGCAGAAGGCGCTGCCCTCCCCGGTCACCACGACGACCCGGACCTCCGGGTCCGCCGCGAGCCCGTCGACGGTCGCCGCCCAGGCCTCGGTCATCGCCGGGGACATCGCGTTGCGCTGGGCGGGGTTGGCGAGGGTGAGCAGCACGACCCCCTCGGCGGGGCGGTCGACGGTGAGGTGACGGGGCGCTTCGGTCATGCGCGGCACCCTAGTGGGCCGTACCGCAGGCGGAACGGCCGCCTCATCCGTCCCTTCTGTCCCCTTTGGGACCCGAATCTGCCGCGGCGCGCCGACGCTGCGGGGTTCTCGACACGCGGAGGCGTAGGGTGCTGACCGGCCGTAGCACCCACGGCCCGTGCGGGAGCCCCCGACTGCTCGCCGCAGATCCGACACAGACGTTCGATCCGAACCAGACGAGGAGTCCCAATGGCAGAGACGTGGAGCGGCGAGTTCTACTGCGTGAAGTGCAAGGAGAAGCGCCAGGCCGACGGCGAGGTCAAGGTCAACGACAAGGGGACCCGCATGGCCAAGGCGGTGTGCCCGGTATGCGGCACCAACCTCAACCGCATCCTCGGCAAGGCCTGAGACAGCAGCACACCTCGGCAGGGGCGGACCGGACGGTCCGCCCCTGCTGCGTTCCCGACCTGTGGAGAGCGGTTCGCCGGATCGGGAGGATCCCGGCAGGCTCCGCGCATGCGTCCGCTGCTCCTCCCCGGCACCCACCTCCTGCGCCGCCGCTCGGGCCACCAGGCCGGGCTCGACCACGAGCTCGCGGCGAGCCCCGGTGGGCTGACCCCGGGCTGGGCCGACGACCCGGCCGCCGTGGCCGCGCTCGTCGCCCGCGGCCTGGCTCTCCCCGACGACCACGCCCTGCGGGCGGCGCTCCCGCCCGCCGACGGCGACCCGTGGCCGCGGCACGCCGTCGCCGCCCTCGCGCGGCGCACCCCCGACCGGCTGCCCGAGGCGGTCGCCGGCCGCTCGGACCACCTGGTCCGGGTCACCCCGTTCGGCCACCCGCGGGCCCGCGAGCTCGCTGAGGACCTCGCCGGGCTGGTGCGCCGCTCCGGGCTGCGGCTCCCGCCGGCCCGGCCACGACCCGGGCCGCCCCGCCGCGGCGCCGCACCCTCGCGCGCCGTGCACGTGCTCGTCGGGATCGGCGAGCCACCCCGCGAGCTCGTCGACGACCACCGACGCGAGGGCATCCCTCACCTCGTCGTACGGCTCACGGAGGGGCGCGCCGTCGTCGGCCCGTTCGTCGTCCCGGGCCGCTCCGCGTGCCTGCGGTGCATCGACTGCCACCGTTCCGCCGAGGACCCGTCGTGGCCGTTGCTCGTCGAGCAGTACGCACGGGCCTCCGCGCACGACCGTCCGGACGGGATCCCCGAGCCGGTCGACCCCGCGCTCGCCGCCGTCGCGCTGGGCTGGGCGGCCCGGGACCTCGCGTCGTACGTCGAGGGCGGGGACCCGACCACGCTGTCGGCGACCCTGGCGCTCCACCCCACGCTGGCCGAGCTCGCCCGGCAGCCGTGGCCCCCGCACCCCCACTGCGGCTGCGCCTGGCAGTAGCGGGCCGAACCTGGGATGGGGCTGCCGTCGATCCTCCCGGCGATCCTGGCCCGGCCAGGCAGAATGGCGCCATGGCCGACCTCCCGCGCAGGGCCGTCACCCGCACGGCCCGCCTCGCCTCGCTGCCGCTGGGGTACGCCGGCCGCACGGCGCTGGGCGTCGGGAAGCGGTTGGGGGGTGCTCCCGCCGAGGCCGTGCTGACCGAGGTGCAGCAGCGCACGGCCGAGCAGCTGTTCCGGACCCTCGGAGAGCTCAAGGGCGGGGCGATGAAGTTCGGCCAGGCGCTCTCCATCCTCGAAGGTGCCCTGCCCGAGGAGCTCGCCGCGCCGTACCGCGAGCACCTCACCCGGCTCCAGGACTCCGCTCCCCCGATGTCGACCGCCGTCGTCCACCAGCAGCTGGTCCGCGAGTTCGGCGCCGGCTGGAAGCGGAAGATCGTCGAGTTCGACGACACCCCGCGGGCCGCCGCGTCGATCGGCCAGGTCCACCGGGGGCGGTGGGTCGACGGGACACCGGTCGCGGTGAAGATCCAGTACCCCGGCGCCGACCAGGCGCTGATGGCCGACCTCAAGCAGATCGGCCGGCTGGCCCGCGCCTTCGGCGGGCTGGTGCCCGGCATCGACGCCCGCGCGCTCGCCCAGGAGCTCCAGGAGCGGGTCGTCGAGGAGCTCGACTACCGGCTCGAGGCCGAGGCGCAGTCGGCCTTCGCGGCGGCCTTCCGCGACAGCGAGCGCTACGTCGTGCCCGACGTGCTCGCCCACTCCCAGCGGGTGCTGGTCACCGAGTGGCTCGACTCCCCCACCTCGCTGGCCCGGGTCATCGACGAGGGGTCGGTCGAGGAGCGCGACCACTGGGGCTACCTCTACGCCCGGTTCATGTTCGAGGGGCCGGCGCGCACCGGGATGCTCCACGCCGACCCCCACCCCGGGAACTTCCGGCTGGTGCCCGGGACCGACGGCGCCCCCGACCGGCTGGGGGTCCTCGACTACGGCGCGGTGGCACGGCTCCCCGAGGGTGGGTTGCCGCGGACGCTGGGACGGCTGATGCGGATCGCGCTGCACGACGACTACGACGAGGTCGTCGCTGCGCTGCGCGAGGAGGGGTTCATCCGACCGGGGATCCGGATCCACCCCGACGACCTCCGGGCCTACCTCGGCCCGTTCGTCGAGCCGGCGCGCTCAGAGTCGTTCCGCTTCTCCCGCGACTTCATGCGCGAGCAGCTGCAGCGGTTCCAGGAGCCCGGCCACCCCGAGGCGCAGATAGCCCTCCGGCTCAACCTGCCGCCGGAGTACCTCCTGATCCACCGCACGCTCGTCGGCAGCGTCGGCGTGCTCTGCCAGCTCGAGGCGGAGGCGCCGTTCGGCGCGCTGCTCGAGGATCTGGCCCCCGGGTTCGACGAGCCGGTCTGAGCCGCGCCGGCCGGGCGCCGGTCACCAGTCAGGGCGGTCGAGCTTCCCCTCCATCGCCCGGAGGTTCTCGCGCGTGCACTGCTCGCAGTACCTCTTCACCTGGCCCCGCTCGAGGGACAACGACCAGGTCAGCGGGGGCTCCGGGGTCTCGGAGGCTCGGCCGCAGTGGTCACACACCGCCATGGGCCACACCGTACGCCGTCGGTGGCCGGCGGACCCCCGAGGACGCCCGCGCCGGGACAGGACGCAGCCCGGCCCCCTCGGGGACCGGGCTGCGTCGGGGTGTCCGGGCCAGTCGCTCAGATGGACCGGGCCAGGACCAGGCGGGCCTGCATCGCGGCCCGCTCGGCACGCCGGTGGAACCGCCGCGCGGCGATGATCCGCCGGCTGCGGCGCACCGCTTCCGCCTCGTCGAGGCGGGCGGCTATCTGCGCGCGTGCCAGGCCTTCGTGGAGTAGGTGGTTCATGTCGTTGCTCCTGCTGATCGGCTGGTCGTTCATGTGACGGTGTTCGTGCTTCCTTGCTCGGGTCAGACCCGGGCGGCGGCCAGCCGCGCTTCACGCGCGGCCCGCTCGGCGCGGCGGGACAGACGACGGGCGACGACGACGTTGCGTCCGCGCCGCTGGACCTGCGCCTCTCCCAGGCGCGCGGCCATCTGGGCCCGCGCCAGCTCTTCGTTCATCAGGTTCATCTCGGTGCTCCGGTTCCGGTGGGTGTTCATCGATGGGTTTCTTCGGTGGTGCGGGGCTCTAGGCCGCGGCCTCGGACTTCCGGGGCCGGCCGCGAGGCCGCTTGCGGGGGACGACGACTCCTTGAACGACCAGCTGGCCGCCCCAGACCCCCCACGGCTCACGCCGGGCGAGGGCGCCGTCGAGGCACTCGCTGCGGACCGGGCAGCTCCCGCAGAGTGACTTGGCGAGCTCCACGTCGCTCGGCGACTCGGCGAAGAACAGCTCGGGGTCCTCCCGGTGGCACGGCAGCTGCTCGACGTCGACGCCTGCGCCCCTCCCCGGGGCGTCGAGGACGGCGATACTCATCTCTTCTTCCTCCTGTGCTGTGTGTGCGGGTCGATCGGTGGTTGACCAAACAGAAAGGCCGCGGATCCCGGGTTTCGGGTTCCGCGGCCTGGAGGCTGCCGAGAGGGAGAGGACTCCCTAGATCGGTGGACTCCAGGCACGGGTGCCCGGGACGAGCTGGTCGGCGGCGAGGATGACGGTCCGGTCGCGGTCGGTGGCAGCGGTCATGACCGACACCCCACCCCTGGTCTCCGGACGCACGTCACCCCAGTAGCCGCCGAAGTCAGCGGCGAGGAGGACGCAGGAGGAGGTGGGCATGACGATCGCCGCCTTCCGGCTCGTGTGGGTGGTGGTGATGATCATGGGGCACCTCCTTCGGTGATCCTCGGACGCGGAGAAGTCACATCTCTGCGGTGGGTTCGATCACCGTAGCGGGGGGTCGCGACGGCGCGCAACGTATTTACGGGGCGATTCCTTGAACGAGGACCAACGACCCGGTAACGGGGCCGGGACCGCCCGTTCCGGACGCCCGCCGGAGGGTCAGCGGGCGGGTCAGCCGGAGTGGGTCGCGACCAGCTCGAGCACGGCGTCGCCGTACTTCTCGCGCTTCGTGCGCCCGATGCCGTTGATCCGCAGCAGCTGCTCGGCCGACGTCGGCTGCACCTCGGCGATCGCCTGGAGGGTGAGGTCGGTGAAGACGACGTACGCCGGCACCGACTCGGCCTTGGCGGTCTCGCCGCGCCAGGTGCGGAGCCGTTCGAAGAGCGCCTCGTCGTAGCTGGCCGGGCAGCCGGAGCAGCGCCCGACCTTGCGCTCGGCGACCGTGGACAGCGGCGCGCGGCAGATCCTGCA
The DNA here is from genome assembly GCF_008087345.1 of Nocardioides caldifontis. Classification (GTDB taxonomy): domain Bacteria; phylum Actinomycetota; class Actinomycetes; order Propionibacteriales; family Nocardioidaceae; genus Marmoricola_A; species Marmoricola_A caldifontis. The sequence continues at coordinate 57,044 of NZ_ML701737.1, forward strand.
GACCGTCGGCTGGGCCTTCCGCTGCTTGCCACCCCGCTGCTCCCGGGCGCGGTCGCCCGCGGTCTCAGGGCGGAGCCCGTCGAGGAACCGGGACGGCCGCCGCGAGGCCCGGCCGCCGGGGTTGCGGGCCTGCGCCCAGCTGAGGTGGAGCCGGTCGCGGGCACGGGTCATCCCGACGTAGAGCAGCCGCCGCTCCTCCTCGACCGCGGTCGGCGAGTCCAGCGCGTAGGTGATCGGCAGGGTGCCCTCGACGACGCCGCAGAGGAACACGACGTCCCACTCCAGCCCCTTGGCGGTGTGCAGGGTCGCGATCGTGACGCCGTCGGCGACCGGGGCGTGCTGCTCGGCGGCGCGGCGGTCGAGGTCGTCGACGAAGCTCCGCAGGGTCGCCTCCGGGTGCGCGGCCTGGTGGCTCGCGGCGAGGTCGACGAGCGCCTGGAGCGACTCCCAGCGGTCACGGACGTTGCCGCGCGCGGCCGGGGCCTCGGGGGTCCACCCCATGCCGGCGACCACGCCACGGGTCTGCTCGACCACCGGGGCGTCGTCGCCGCCGTCCTCGACGGCACGGGCGGTCCCGCGCAGGAGGGTGACCGCCTGGCGCACCTCGGGCCGCTGGAAGAACCGCTCGGCGCCGCGGACCACGTAGGGGACGCCCCGGGCGGCGAGCGCCTCCTCGAAGGGCTCGGTCTGGGCGTTGATCCGGACCAGCACCGCGATGTCGCGAGCGGAGCGCCCCCCGTCGAGGAGCCGGCGGATCTCGGCGGCGGTCGCCTCGGCCTCGTCGACCTCGTCGGGGTGCTCGGCGAACCCGACCTCGTCTCCCGCCGGGCGCTGTGCCTTCAGCCGCACTCCCCCCGTCGTGCCGCGCGAGAGCACCCGGTTGGCGGCCTCGACGACCTGCGGGGTGGACCGGTAGTTGCGGACCAGCTCGATGCTGGTGGTGCCGGGGTGCTCCTTCGGGAAGTCGAGGAGGAACCGAGCCGAGGCGCCGGCGAAGGAGTAGATCGTCTGGGCCGGGTCGCCCACGACGCACAGGTCGTGGCGGCCGCCGAGCCAGAGCCGGAGCAGCGCCGCCTGGATCGGGCTGACGTCCTGGAACTCGTCGACGACGAACTGGGTGTACTGCCGCCGCACCTCCGCGGCGACCCGCTCGTCCTCGGTGAGGACCGCGGCGGCGCAGAGCAGGACGTCCTCCATGTCCATGCGGCCGGCGTCGCGCTTGGCGTCCTCGTAGGAGGCGAAGACCCGGGCGACCGTCGCCGGGTCGACGTTGGTGAGCTCGCGGTCGCGCTCCTCCGCGACGCGGGCGTAGTCGTCGGGGCGGACGTTGCTCACCTTCGCCCACTCGATCTCGCTGGCGAGGTCGCGCAGCGTCGCCGCCGAGGTGTCGACCCGGTTGCGGCGGGCCGCCGTGCCGACGAGGGGCAGCTTGGACTCCATGAGCTGCGGCAGCTCGCCGCCGTAGACCTTCGGCCAGAAGTAGCGGGCCTGGCGCAGTGCGGCCGAGTGGAAGGTCCGCGCCTGCACCCCGTGGGCGCCGAGCTGGCGGAGCCGGGTGCGCATCTCGCCGGCCGCGCGGGTGGTGAAGGTGACCGCGAGGACCTGGGTGGGGACGTAGACGCCGGTCGCGACGCCGTAGGCGATGCGGTGGGTGACCGCGCGGGTCTTCCCCGTGCCGGCGCCGGCGAGCACCCGCACCGGGCCGCGCAGCGCCTGCGCGACCTCGCGCTGCTCCGGGTCGAGCGCGTCCAGGAGCGCCTCCGGTGACGGCGCACGGCTCCCCGGTTCATTTACGGGTGATCCGGGCAACATCGACATCGGGAACAGGCTCCTGAAGGGTTCGGTTGGAACGGGCAGAACCCTACGTCCCGGGAAGGACAATTCATGGCGGCGGACTCGACCGTGATCATGTACTCCACCGCGTGGTGCGGTTACTGCCACCGGCTGAAGTCGCAGATGGATCGCGAGGGGATCACCTACGAGGTGATCGACATCGAGCAGCAGCCCGAGGCCGCCGCGATCGTCGAGCGGGTCAACAACGGCAACCAGACCGTGCCGACCCTCGTCTACCCCGACGGCACCGCGCAGACGAACCCCGCCCTGAAGGACGTCAAGGCGAAGCTCGCCAGCCTCAACTGACGGACCTCACCAGGCCCCGGGCAGCGCCTCGCCGTACCACGCCTCGACCAGCGAGCGGCTGATCGAGATGCCTCCGGGGAGCACCAGCGTCCCCGCCTCGGCCTCAGCGCGCATCTCCTCGCGGCTGAACCACCGGGCGTCCTCGAGCTCGTCGTCGTCGAGGTGGATCTCCGTGGTCACCGCGCGGGCGAAGAACCCGACCATCAGGCTCGACGGGAACGGCCAGGGCTGGTTGCCGAAGTAGGTCACGTCGGCGACCTCGATGCCGGCTTCCTCCATCACCTCACGCGCCACCGCCTGCTCCAGGCTCTCCCCCGGGTCGACGAACCCGGCCAGCGTCGAGTAGCGCCCCTCCGGCCAGCTCGGCTGCCGACCGAGCAGCGCGCGGTCGCCGTCGGTGACGAGCATGATCACCGCGGGGTCGGTGCGCGGGAAGTGGTGGCGGCCGCAGCTCTCGCAGACCAGCACGTAGCCGCCCTCGCTGATGGTCAGCCCGCCGCCGCACCGCGCGCAGAACCGGTGCGCGCGGTGCCACTCCGAGAGCGCCTGGGCCTGGACCAGGTACCCGGCCTCGACCTTGGAGAGCCGCGGCCCGACCGTGCGCAGCATCCCCCACTCGTCCGGTGCGCGGTAGCCGCGGGCGAGCACCATGAAGTGAACGACGCCGTCGTTCTCCCCCAGCAGCACCCGGTCGCCCTCAGGGGCCTCGTCGGGGCTGACCCAGGCCACCGCGGAGCCGTCCTCGGTCAGCGGGAACCGGCCGCCGGCGAGCACCAGGACCCGCGTCGACGGGTCGGCCCACTTCTCCTCCAGCCACTTCTCGTCCGTCCGGCGGCCACCGATCCGCTCGTGGCTGCGCGTGGAGAGGGCGATGTCGACGGCGTACGGCGCGGGGAACGTGGGCACGTCCCGACCTTACGAGCCGTACGGTGCAGCCCATGAGCACCCACATCGGCGCCGCCCCCGGCCAGGTCGCCCCGCACGTGCTGATGCCCGGCGACCCGCTCCGCGCGAGGTGGATCGCCGAGACGTTCCTCGAGGACCCGGTCTGCTACTCCGAGGTGCGCGGGATGTACGGCTACACCGGCACCTGGCGCGGCCACCGGGTCTCCGTCCAGGGATCCGGGATGGGGCTGCCGTCGATCTCGATCTACCTCACCGAGCTCTTCGTCGACTACGACGTGCAGTCGGTGGTGCGGGTCGGCTCCTGCGGCGCGCTGAGCGAGGAGCTCGTGCTGCGCGACCTGGTGATCGCGTCCGGCGCCTGCACCGACTCGTCGGTGAACCGGATCCGGTTCGAGGGGCTCGACTACGCGCCGGTTGCCGACTTCGACCTGCTGCGCCGTGCGTACGACGCGGCCGCGGAGCTGCCGGTGACCACGAAGGTGGGGCTCGTGCTCAGCAGCGACTCCTTCTACCACCCGCGCCCCGAGCTGAGCCGGCGGATGGCGGAGTACGGCGTGCTCGCGATCGAGATGGAGGCGAGCGCGCTCTACACCCTGGCCGCACAGCACGGCCGCCAGGCGCTGGCCGTGTGCACGGTCTCCGACCACATCCTCGCCGGCGAGGAGACGACCCCCGAGGAGCGGCAGCAGACGTTCGGCGACATGGTCGGCGTCGCGCTGGAGGCGATGTTCGGCCGAGGTCCCCGCGGCCACCGATGAGTTCCGCCGTCTGGACCCGTCGTTCCCCGCATGGCACGCATCATCGCGGACATCTCGGTCTCCGTGGACGGCTTCGTCACCGGCCCCGACCCGAGGCTGGACAACGGGCTCGGCGACGGCGGCGACGCCCTCCACACGTGGGCGTTCTCCGACGACCCGGAGGAGCGCCGCATCCTCGAGGAGACGACCCTCCGCTCCGGAGCCGTCGTGATGGGGCGCCGCCTGTTCGACATCGTCGACGGCCCGCACGGGTGGAGCGACGAGGTCGGCTACGGCGCGCGCGAGGTCGGCAAGCCCGCCTTCGTCGTGGTCACCGGCGAGCAGCCTGCGTCGGTGCGGCTCACGGGTCTCGACTGGAGCTTCGCGACCACCGGGGTGGCCGACGCCCTGGCGCTGGCCCGCCGCCGTGCGGAGGAGGCGTCCGCGCAGCAAGGGCGGGAGCTCGACGTCCTCGTCATGGGCGGCGGCGTCGTGATCGCGTCGGCCCTCGCCGCCGGGTTGGTCGACGTCCTCTCGCTCCACCTCGCGCCGGTCGTCCTCGGCGCGGGCACGCCGTTGTTCACCGAAGGGCCGCCGTGCACCCTGGTGCAGCGCACCGTCGTGACGACGCCGAACGCGACCCACCTGACCTACGACGTGCGGAGCGAGTGATGTCCCGGACCCGCGTGCACAACCTGTCCATCTCCCTCGACGGGTTCGCCACCGGCGAGCCGCAGTCGGCCGAGGCGCCCTTCGGCCACGCCGGTGAGCGGCTCCACGAGTGGATGTTCGCGACCCGGTTCTGGGACGCCGCGACCGGGGCGGCCGGTGTGGACGACGCCCTCGCGCAGCAGCACGGTGTCGGGATCGGCGCCGAGATCATGGGGGCGAACAAGTTCGGACCGCCCGGCTGGCAGGACGACCCGGACTGGAAGGGGTGGTGGGGGCCGAACCCGCCCTTCCACACGCCGACCTTCGTGCTCACCCACCGGCCCCGGCCGCCGCTCGAGATGGAGGGCGGCACCACCTTCCACTTCCTCGACGCGTCACCCGCCGAGGCGCTGGAGACCGCACGGGCCGCCGCGGACCGGCTGGACGTCCGGATCGGCGGCGGCGCGACCGTGGTGCGCGACTTCGTCGCCGCCGGGCTCGTCGACCACCTGCACCTCGTGGTCGTCCCGATCGTGCTCGGCCGCGGTGTCTCGGTGTGGACCGGGCTGGAGGGGCTCGAGGACAGGTACGACGTCGAGGCGGTCTCGACCCCGAGCGGCGTCACCCACCTGACCTTCACCCGCAAGCGTTGAGCCGCCCCTCGTGGCGCGCGACAGGGGTGTTGAGCCGCCCCTCGTGGCTCGTCAGGGGTGTCGACCCGCCCCTCGTGGCGCGTCAGTCGAGCCGCAGCAGCGCGACCGCCAGGCAGACCAGCGCGCCCGTCGAGGTGAGCGTCCGGACGACGTTCCACCGCACCCAGCGCCGCTCGAAGCGGGCCCGGGCCGCGGCGAGCTCCGGCGCCGGGGCGTCGAGCGTCACCTCCCCGATCGCCCGGTTGAGCGGCAGGTGCACGGCGCCGGTGATCACCAGGTCGCGACGGCGAGGACGAACGCCCCTGCCACGGGTACGGCGTCCCTGGTTCCCCGGTCGACCAGGGTCATGACGAGGGCGGCCGCCACGAGCACCGGCGCGGCCGTGAACGGCACCATGAACGACGGGTTGGAGACCGCCCGGTCGATCGCCTGGAAGGTGCCGACGTACTCGACGTCGTCCCGCTTCCCCAGCGCCGGCATCACCGTGTGCGCGAACGCCCCGAGGAACCCGGCGGTGAGCCCCACGGCCACGGTGGCGAGGACCAAGGTGGTCCCGAGCACGGCCGTCACCCGACCGGCACGCTCGTGTCGACCTCCCAGTAGACCTCGATCCGCCACCCGTCCGGGTCGAGGCACTTGAACGAGACGAGCTCCTCCTCGTCGTCGCTCTCCACGACCGGGACCCCGGCCGCCTGCAGCCGCTGCTCCAGGGCACGGACCTGGTCGGGGTCCGGCACCCGGAAGCCGACGTGGAGGAAGGTGTCCGGCGGCGCCGATCCGGTGGACGGGTGCAGGGCGAGGTCGAAGCCGTCGCGGTTGCGGACGATCGTGGTGCCGTCCGGGTACCGCGTCGCGGTGGCCGGGTCGAAGTCGAACCAGGTGACGTAGAACTGCAGGCTGCGGTCGGTGTCGGCGACCGGCAGGCCGAGGTGGTGGAGCTTCACGCCTCCATCTCAGCACTGCTCAGGGCGTCGCGTCACCGGCCAGCAGCGCCTCGAGCTCCTCGCGTCCCGGGAGGTCGTCGTGGGTGACCACCTCGCCGTCACGGACGTAGTAGAACGCGGCACCGACCTGCTCCAAAGGCACCCCCCGCAGCTCCGCCCAGCCGAGCCGGTAGACCGCCAGCTGCAGCGGGTCCGCGACTTGGGTGCGGTGGGTCTTCCAGTCGACGACGAGCCACCGTCCGTCGGGCTCCCGGAACACCGCGTCGATCCGGCCGCGGACCACCTGGCTGCCGAGGACCAGCGCGAACGGCTGCTCGACCTCGACCTCGCGGCGGTCCGCGAACGGGCCCGCGCGGAACTTCGCGATGAGCTCGTCGAGCTCGGCGTCGTCGTCCACCCCCAGGTCGGCACGGTCGGAGAGCTCGTCGGGGTCGATCAGCAGCTCTTCGCGCCGGTGGTCGAAGTACGCCTCCACCCAGGCGTGGAACCGGGTCCCGAACCGGGCCGCCCGCGACGGGCGGCGCGGCATCGGCCGGGCCAGGTCACGGGCGAGCTCCTCCGGCTCGTAGCGCAGCCGCGCGAGCGCGGTCGCGGACAGGCTCGGCGGGAGCGGCACCTCGACGACCGCGGCGTGGTCGCGCGCCGCCTCCTCGACCAGGCGGGCGAGCTCCTCGTCCCACTGCTGCACGCGGCTGAGGGCGACGATGTCGTCCACCGGCTCCCCGTAGGAGTCGCCGGCGGCGAGGGCGGCTGCCGCCTCGGTCACCAGCGCGGCGGCCGCCCGGCGCCGCTCCACCTCGGGCGTGTGGTGGGAGATCGGCCAGGGCCGCTCCTGGGTGCCCTCGCCGTAGGGCGACGGGTCGCCCTTCTGCGCGGCCTCGCACCACCGGACCGGCTGCTCGCCCCACCCCTGCACGACTTCGAGGGTGCGGAGGAGGTACTCCGAGGGGCCCCGGCCGCCCTTGAGCCTCGGCGCCCAGCACCACGCGGAGACGGTCAGCGAGTGGCGGGCCCGGGTCCACGCGACGTACGCCAGCCTGAGCTCCTCGGTCGCCTCGTGGCGGCGCCCGGCCTCGGCGTGCTGCTGGAGGTCGACCGGGGTCCAGCCGCCGAGCACCGGCCGGTCGTGGGCGTCGCCGCGCAGCTCCCCGGGCATCACGAACGGCACCGTCAGTGCGGTGGAGCGCCCCTGGCCGGACGGGAACTTCTTGTCGGTGACGCCGACGAGGAACACCGCGTCCCACTCGAGCCCCTTGGCCCGGTGGACGGTCAGGAGCTTGACCGAGTCGGCCTCCGAGGGGGTGGCGACGTCGAGCCCCTGGCCGAGCTCGTCCTCCGCCTCGAGCCAGCCGAGCAGGGCCGGCAGCGTCACCGTGCCGTCGACGGCCTGGAACTCCGACACGGCCTGCACGAAGAGGTCGAGGTTGTCCCGGCGGGCCGCGGCCGCGGGGCTCACCGACGCCGCGAGCTCCACGTCGATGCCGGTGGTGTCGATGATCCGGCGGACCAGGTCGAGGATCGGTTCGCCGGCCGCGGCGCGGAGCCGGCGCAGCTCGGCGGCGAGGAGGGCGAACCGGTCACGTGCCTCGGGCGAGTAGCCGAGGTCGCCGGGGTCCTCGAGCGCGTCGCCGAGCGAGGGCAGCTCGGTCGGGTCACCGCCCTCGACGGCGGCGGCGAGCTCCTCCTCGACGCTGGTCGGCCGCTGCCCCCGTGGTGCGCCGCCGCAGAGCTCGCGGGCCCGCCGGCCCAGCAGCGCCAGGTCACGCGGGCCGACCGCCCACCGGGGGCCGGTGAGCAAGGTGAGGAGGGCGGCGTTCGCGGTCGCGTCCTGCAGCAGCGTCAGCGTGGCGACGACCTCGGCCACCTCGGGGAGCCGGAGCAGCCCCTTGAGGCCGACGATCTCGACCGGGATCTCCCGCGAGGTGAGCGCGTCGAAGACGTCGGCGGCGTGCGCGTTGTTGCGCGTCAGGACGCCGATCTCCTTCCACGACGGGGCCTCCATCGCCGCATGGGTGGCCGCGACCTCCTCGGCCAGCCACTCGAGCTCCTCGTCGTAGGTCTGGTGCACCGCGACTCGCACCTGGCCGGGCTCGGCCCCCGGCTTGGGCTCCAGCGGTCGGAGCGAGGGGCGCTCGGCGTAGAGCGGCGCGGCGAGGTGGTTGGCCGCCTCGAGGATCCGGGCGTCGGACCGGCGGTTGACGGTGAGCGGGTAGCTGCGGGGCCGCCCGTCGGGGGTGGGGAACGACCGGTCGAACTGGAGGATGTTCGACACCGAGGCGCCCCGCCAGCCGTAGATCGCCTGGTTGGGGTCACCCACCGCGGTCACCGGGTGGCCGAGGCCGTGGTCGGCGTCGGGGCCGGAGAAGAGCCGGCTGAGCATCAGCGCCTGGGCGACCGAGGTGTCCTGGTACTCGTCGAGCAGCACCACCTTGAACCGCGTCCGCTCGGCAGCACCGACCTCGGGACACTCCTGGGCCAGCCGCGCGGCCAGCGCGATCTGGTCGGAGAAGTCCATCAGCCCGAGCTCGGCCTTGAGGGCGCGGTAGCCCTGGACGAGGTCGAGGAGCTCGGCCCGCTTGTCGATCGCCGCGATCGCCTTCAGGTTCTTGTCGCGGTAGGTCTTGCGGTGCTCGGTCGCCATCCCCTCCTCGAGCCGGCGGCGCTGCTCCGCGTCGTGGCGGCGCACCTGGTCGGCGGTGACGAGGTGCTCGCTCATCTCGGCCTCGAGCCCGAGGAGGTACTGGATGACGTGGCGCGGCGAGTCGGTGAGGTGGCGAACCGGCGCGTGGTGGCGCTGCACCGCACGGGCGGCGAGCTGGTAGCGGGACGCATCGGCGATCAGCCGGGTGTCCGGCTCGTGACCGATCCGCAGCCCGTGGTCGGTCAGGAGCGCGGCGGCGTAGGAGTGGTACGTCGCGACCGTGGGCTCCTCCTGCTCGTCCTCGTCGGCGCTCCGGGGGCCGTCGGCGCGCAGCAGCCCGGCCTCGCGCAGCCGCTCGCGGATCCGGCCGCCGAGCTCGGCGGTGGCCTTCGTGGTGAACGTCAGGCCGAGGACCTCCCCCGGCTCGACCTGGCCGGTCGCGACCAGCCAGACGACCCGCGCCGCCATCACCGTGGTCTTGCCGGACCCGGCGCCCGCGACGACCACCGCGGGCTCCAGCGGCGCGGTGATCGCGGCGAACTGCTGGTCGCTGAAGGCGAAGTCGGCCCGCATCAGCCGCTGCAGCTGCTCGGGGGTGTCGATCCGCATCCCTCGCTCCGCGGTCACGAGAGCACGCTCCCCGAGGACCACACGGGGCAGATGGCCTGGAAGTCGCACCGGTCGCAGTGGGACCCCGGTCGCGCCACCAGCTCCTCCTCGCGGACGACCCGCGCCGCGGCCATCAGCTGCTCCTCGACCAGCCGCGGACCGTCGGTCTCCGCGGGCGGCTCCTGCGCCTGGACCTTGGGGAGGCTCTCGCCCAGCCGGAGCTGGACCAGCTCGGCGCCACCCGCCTTCACCGGCCGCCCCACGACACCGTCGGCGGCACCGTGGTCGACCGCGAGCTGGTAGAGCCCGAGCTGCGCGTGCTCCTTCACCTGGGGGCCCGTCGGTGCGTACTTCCCGGTCTTCAGGTCGACCACCACGACCCGTCCCGCCTCGTCCAGCTCGAGCCGGTCGGCGTACCCCTCGAGCCGGACGACCTCGCCGTCCGGCAGCGTCACCTCCGCACGGAGGTGGCTCTCGGTGCTCACCACCGTCCGGGAGCCGGGCCGCTCGTGCCAGGCGGCGAAGCGGCGCAGCGCCGCGGCGACCTCCTCCCGCTCGCGGGAGCGCGACCACGGGGTGCGGAACTCCAGGCGCCCCCACACCTCGTCCACCAGCGGCATCAGCTCGGACTCCACCCCGTCGACGTCGGCGGGGAGCTCGCCGCGGGCGATGCGGTCCGCGAGCGCGTGCACCACCATGCCGAACCCTTGCTGGGAGCTGCTCACCGCCTGGCCGCCGGCCTCGCGGGTCAGGAACCACTGCGCGGGGCAGCGCAGGATCCCCTCCAGCGCACTGGCCGACAGGGTGAGCGGCTGGTCGCCCGGGCGGAGCGGTCGCTCCGAACGGCTCGGCGCGCGCATCCCCCACCACGTCACCGGGTCGGCCTGCGGCGCGATCGGGCGGCCGTGCACCTCGGTCGCGGCGAGCGCGGCGAGCCGTGCCGCGGCCGCCTGCCGGAGCACGAGGGGCTCGTCGGGGTCGGCCGCGCACCGGCGCAGCTCGGCGACGATGCCGGCCATCGAGAGCGGTCGACGCGGCCGGCCCTGCCGGTGGACCAGCTCACGGCCGAGCTCGGGCAGGAAGCGGGAGGGCTGCTCGCCCTCGTCGTCGGGCGAGGCGACCGCGGTCACCACGAGCCGCTCCCGAGCGCGGGTGCAGGCGACGTAGAAGAGCCGCCGCTCCTCGGCTCGCAGGGACGCCGGCGACGGCGGCGGCAGCAGCCCGTCGGCGTCGATCCGGTCGACCTCGAAGAGCGAGCCGCGGCGCCGCACGTCGGGCCAGCTGCCCTCCTGCACGTGGGCGACCACGACGAGCCGCCACTCCAGCCCCTTGGAGCGGTGCGCGGTCAGCAGCCGTACGGCGTCGCCGCGCACGCCCCGGTCGGCGAGGGTGTCGGCCGGGATCTCCTGGGCCGACAGGGTGGCGAGGAAGCTCGCCACACTGGTGTGGCCGCGCTGCTCCTCGGTGCGGGCCGCGGTCTCGAACAGGGCGCACAGGGCGTCGAGGTCACGGTGGGCCAGCCGGGCCGCCTGTCCGCCGTGCTGGCTGGCCGACCGGAGCCGCTGCCCCCAGTCGGTGCCGGCCCACAGGATCCAGAGCACTTCCTCCGCGGTGCCGCCCTCCTGAAGCACCTGCCGCGCCTCGGTGACGAGGGTCGCCAGCCGGCGGGCCCGCTGGGCGGCGGTGCCGTCGACGCCGGTCAGCACCCCCGGCTCGAGCACCACCCGGCGGAGCAGGTCGCGGGGCGAGGTGCCGGCGGGGAGGGTGCCGCCCTGCCGGGCGCGCATCGCGCGCACCAGGGCGCGGACGTCGGTGGCGTCGAGCCCGGCGAGGGGCGAGGTGAGCAGCTCCTCGGCGCGCGAGGCGTCGACGTAGCGGGGGTCCTCGGGGTCCGTCACGGCCGCGTCGACCACCACCCGCAGCGCGCCGAGCAGCACGAGCACGGCGGGCTCGCGGACCAGCGGCGTCTCGTCGGCCGCGACCTCGACCGGCACGCCGGCAGCGGTGAGCGACCGGCGCAGGGACGGGATCATCGCCCGGCCGGAACGGACCAGCACCGCCATCTCCGACCAGCCCAGGCCGTCCTCGAGGTTGGCGCGGCGCAGCAGGTCGGCGACGTTCTCGACCTCGGCCCGCGCGGTGTCGAAGGTGAGCACCTCCACCCGGCCGGCTCCCGACCCGGGCGCCGTGACCGGGCTGCGGAACTGCGCCCACCGGTCGGCGCCGATCGCCCCGCTGACCGCGATCCCGGAGGCGACGGACTGCGCGGCCCGGAGGATCCGCGACCCGAAGCGGCGGGTGGTGCCGAGCACCTGCACGGGTGCAGGCGTCCCGTCGGCGCGCGGGAACTCGCGCGGGAACTCGAGGATGCCGCGGACGTCGGCCCCGCGGAAGCCGTAGATCGACTGGTCGGGGTCGCCGACGACCACCAGGTTGCGCCCGTCGCCGGCGAGCGCCTTCAGCAGCCGCACCTGGCTGGGGTCGGTGTCCTGGTACTCGTCGACGAAGACGTGCGTGTAGCGAGCGCGCAGCTCCTCGCGGTGGGCCTCGGCCTCCACGACCGCGCGGGTGACCAGGTCGGCGTGGTCGACGGCGCTCTCGTCGCCGAGGACCGCGAGGTACTGCTCCATGAACCGGCCGGCCGAGACCAGCTCGGGGCGCTCCTCCCGGCGTCCGAGCCGGACGAGGTCCTCGGGGTCGAGCCCGCGCTCCCGGGCCCGGGCGAGCACGGCGTGCACCTCGCGCGCGAACCCCCGCGTGCCCACCGCCGGCTGCAGGGCGCGGGGCCAACGGATCGACTCAGGGGCGTCGGTCAGCAGCTCGGCGAGCACGACGTCCTGCTCCGCGGCGGAGAGCAGCCGCAGCGGCGCCGAGTAGAGCTCGGCCGGGGCGTAGCGGCGGACCAGCCCGTAGGCGAAGGAGTGGAACGTCGAGGCCAGTGGGGTCGCGAGCGTGCGCCCCAGCCGTGCGGTCACCCGGTCGCGCAGCTGCTCGGCCGCCTTTCGGCTGAAGGTGAGCGCCAGCACCTGCTCGGGCTCCACCCCGCGCCGCTCCACCAGGTCGACGACCGACTCCACCATCGTCGTCGTCTTCCCGGTGCCCGGGCCGGCGAGCACCAGCAGCGGACCGCCCGGGTGGTCGACGACGGCCCGCTGCGCAGGGTCGAGCCGGGGCAGCGCGGAGCCGCCCGCCGCCGGGGGCCGGAGCACGTAGGCCGGGCCCCCGCTGCGGACCGCGGGGGCGGGCGGCAGGAGGGGCTGGCGCGGGGGTGCGACGGTCGGCTGGCTCATCACGGACCATCCCAACACGCGGCTCCGACAGAACCGCGACGATGTCCGGGCGGGTCGGGCGACTCCGGTCACCCACCGGCCCTCGAGGCCCGGTCGGTACGGTCGACCCCATGTCCGAGGACCTGGAGGAGAGGGGTCCCCTGGCCGGGGTCCTCGTCGTCGACCTGACCCGCGCCCTCGCCGGGCCGCACGCCGCGATGATGCTGGGTGACCTGGGCGCTCGCGTCGTGAAGGTGGAGACGCCGGCCGGCGGTGACGACTCACGCGGGTGGGGGCCGCCGTTCGTCGGCGAGGGCGAGGAGCGGCAGTCGACGTACTTCATGTCGGCGAACCGCAACAAGGAGTCGCTGCGGCTCGACCTCAAGGACGAGGGCGACAAGGAGCTCCTGGCCGCGCTCGTCCGCCGCGCCGACGTCCTGCTCGAGAACTTCCGGGTCGGGGTGCTCGACCGCCTCGGGTTCCCGGTGGCGCGGCTCCACCGGCTCAACCCCGGGCTGGTGATCGGCTCGATCACCGGGTTCGGCCACGACGGGCCGGAGGCCGCGCGCTCGGGGTACGACCAGATCGCGCAGGGCGAGGCCGGGCTGATGAGCCTGACCGGGATCCACGAGCCGACCAAGGTCGGCGTCCCGATCTCGGACCTGCTCGCCGGGATGAACCTGGCGTACGGCGTAGTGTCGGCGTTGTACGAGCGGCAGCGGACCGGTCGTGGCCGGGTGGTCCGCACCTCGTTGCTGGCCGGGGTCATCGGGGTGCACGCCTACCAGGGCACCCGGTGGACGGTCGGCCGGGAGGTGCCCGGGCTGGCCGGCTCGCACCACCCGGCCATCGCGCCGTACGGCATGTTCCGCACCGCGACCGCGCCGGTGCAGGTGGCCTGCGGCTCCGAGGGGCTGTGGCGTGCGTTCGCCACCGCCCTCGGGATCGACCCCGCCGACCCGCGGTTCGCGACGAACCTCGACCGGGTCACCAACCGCGAGGAGCTCACCGTCGAGATCGAGGCGATGTTCGCCAACGCCGACGCCGAGCGCTGGTTGGCGCTGCTGGCCGAGGCGGGCGTGCCGGCGGGCAAGGTGCGCGAGCTCGACGACGTCTACGCGTGGGAGCAGACCCGCTCCCAGGGGCTCGTCCTCGAGGTGGACCATCCGGTCGCGGGCCGCATCGAGCTGCCCGGCTCACCGCTGCGGTTCGACGACAACGACTACTCCGGAGGCCGGCGGACGCACCTCCCGCCGCCGCTGCTCGGCGAGCACGACGAGGCGATCCGGTCCGAGCTGGCCGACTGACCCCGGCGCGCCTCAGCCGTTCCAGGAGGGCAGCTGCTGGAGCGCCCACCCGTTGCCGTCGGGATCGCTGAAGAACACGAACCGCCCCCACGGCTGCTCGTCCACGTCGCTGACCTCGACGCCTCGGCCCGAGAGCTCCGAGTGGGCGGCGTCGGCGTCCGCGACCACCATCTGCAGGTTGTCGAGCGAGCCGGGCGCCATCTCCGTGAGCCCCTTGCCGAAGGCGATCGAGCACCCCGACCCCGGCGGCGTCATCTGGACGAACCTGACCTCGTCGCTGACCGTGTGGTCGTGGTCGAGCACGAAGCCGACCTTCTCGTAGAACTCCTTGGCCCGGTCGACGTCGGTCACCGGCACGGCCACCAGCTCCAGCCTCATCTCCATCCGCCCACGGTAAGGCCGCCGGTGGCCCCTGGATAGGCTCGTGCCATGCGCGCCCCGCACCCCACCTACGAGCAGCTGGTCGACCTGCCGGCCTACGTCCCGCAGCCGGTCCCGACGGCCTTCGAGGACGCGAACGGCCACCTCAACGTCCGGCACTACACCGGCATCGCCAGCGAGGGGCTCGACGAGTCCTTGGTCGATTGCGGGATCCCCAAGAACTGGCCGGCGAAGGGCCACGCGTGCTTCTCCGCCGAGCACCACCTGACCTACGTCGCCGAGCTGCGCACCGGCGACAAGCTGTCGGCGCGAGTGCGGCTGCTCGGCCGCTCGGAGCGCGCCGCGCACGCCCTCGTCTACCTGCTCGACGACACCCACCAGCGGCTCAGCTTCGTGATGGAGGAGATCTTCCTCCACATCGACATGGAGACCCGCAAGACGGCTCCTTGGCCGGAAGACGTCGCGAAGGCGCTCGACCGGCGCATCGCCGAGGACGCGAAGATGCCCTGGGAGCCGGACGTCTCCGGCTCGCTCGCCCTGCGCTGAGCACCGGTTCGACCGTCGCGACCGGGGTACGGCGACACCGTGCCCCGTCGACCGAAGGACGCCGCCGTCGCCGCCACGGGCCAGTGGACCGACCCCGACGGCTTCCGCTCCCCCGCCGGCTCCGTGCACGCGTGGCTGCCCGGGACCAACCAGACCCTCTGCGGGCTCCAGCTGAGCCGGTCCCAGCTGCTGCGGTTCCCGCACGTGCAGTGGGTCGACGCCCAGCCGGCGACCGGACGGGACGCCGACCGGGTCCAGGAGGTGTGCCCGAGGTGCGCCGCCGGGATGGGCGCTCGGCGCGACGACAAGCCGTGGAAACGCACCGATCCACGCCCCTGAGAGGTCACATCTCGGTCTCGGCTGTTTGTGTTTTCCACCCGTCCGGGTTTCGGTGGGGCTGGAGCGGCAAGGAACCCCACAGGACCCGAGCAGAACGGACGCGCCCATGCACCAGTCGATCCGGCACCTCAAGCACCGCCTGTCCCTCGCCACCGGCCTCGTCATCGCAGCCTCTCTCCTCGCCGCGTGCGGCGGTGGCGAGAGCGTCGACGTGGACGGCTCCTCCGACGACGGCGGCGGAGGCGGCGGAGGCGGGACGCTGCAGGCGGCGATCGGCGGCGAGCCGGACCAGCTCGACCCGCACCTCACGACGTCGTACTTCAGCTTCCAGGTGCTCGAGAACGTCTACGACACCCTGGTCGAGCCCGACGAGAACCTCGAGATGCAGCCGTCGCTGGCGTCCGAGTGGGAGACCAGCGAGGACCAGCTCACCTGGACGTTCACGATCCGCGAGGGGGTGAAGTTCTCCGACGGCTCGGACCTGACGTCGGAGGACATCGCCTACACCTACAACCGGATCATCGACGAGGAGCTGCAGCCGGCGTACCGCCTGGCCGGCGTGAAGTCGATCGAGGCGCCCGACCCGACGACCCTGGTCATCAACCTCGACGCCCCGCAGCCCAACCTGCTCTCCGCCCTCGGCGGTTACAAGGGCATGGCGATCGTGTCGAAGGAGAACGTCGAGTCCGGCGACGTGAAGAACAACCCGGTCGGCAGCGGCCCGTTCGTGCTGGAGGACTGGAGCAACGGGTCGTCGATCCAGCTGGCCCGCAACGACGAGTACTGGGGCGAGGCCCCCGCCCTCGACGGCGTCGAGTTCACCTTCGTCAAGGACCCGACGGTCGCGCTGCAGAACCTGCAGTCCGGCCAGGTCCACTGGACCGACAACCTCCCGCCCCAGCAGGTCGACCAGCTCGCCGACAGCGAGGACGTGGTCGTGGAGTCCGCACCCAGCCAGGACTACTGGTACATGGCGATGAACCACGAGCGCGAGCCGTTCGACAACCCCGACGTCCGCCGCGCGATCGCGCTCGCCCTCGACCGGGAGGACATCGTCAAGGTCGCGAAGTTCGGCAACGCGACGGTGAACCAGACCGCGATCCCCGAGACCAGCGCGTGGTACCACGAGTACGCGCCGTTCGAGCAGGACACCGACGAGGCGCAGCAGCTGCTCGAGGACGCCGGCGTCGACGGGCTCGAGATGGACCTGATGGTCACCAGCGAGTACCCGGAGACCGTCAGCGCGGCCCAGGTGATCGCCTCCCAGCTCGACGAGGTCGGCATCACCGTCGAGATCCGCGAGCTCGAGTTCCCCGCGTGGCTCGACGAGCAGGGCAAGGGCAACTTCGACTCGTTCATGCTCGGCTGGCTCGGGAACATCGACCCCGACGAGTTCTACTACTCCCAGCACCACTCGAAGGGCAGCAACAACTACCAGGGGTACAGCAACCCCGAGGTCGACCAGATGCTCGACGAGGCGCGCACCGAGACCGACGAGGGGGCCCGCAAGGAGCTTTACGGCCAGATCGCCGAGCAGATCGTCGACGACGTCAGCTACCTCTACCTCTACAACCCCGACGTCGCGCAGGGCTGGGCGCCCGAGGTCTCCGGCTACGAGGTCCGCTCCGACCGGGCGATCCGGTTCCGGAGCACGAGCCTCGACGAGTGACGCGCTGACGTGGGACGGTTCCTGGTCCGGAGGCTCGCCCAGTCGGCCGTGGTGCTGCTGGGCGTGACCCTGGTCGTGTTCCTGCTGCTGCAGCTCGTGCCCGGCGACCCGGTGCGGGTCGCACTCGGCACACGGTTCGAGCAGGACACGTACGACGCGCTGCGGGAGCGGGCCGGCCTCGACCGGCCCCTCCCCGTGCAGTACCTCAGCTACGTCGGCAACGCGCTGACCGGCGACCTCGGGGTGAGCTTCCGCAGCGGCGACCCGGTGACCGGCATCGTCCTCGAGCGGTTGCCGGCGACGCTCACGCTGGCGTTCTTCGCGGTGCTGTTCGCGCTGCTGGTCTCCTTCCCGCTCGGCATCCTGTCCGCGGTGAAGAACGGCTCGGTGCTCGACCACGTGGCGCGCGTGTTCAGCCAGTTCGGGGTCTCGGTGCCGGACTTCTGGATGGGGATCCTCGCGATCATCCTGTTCACCGGCGTGCTCGGATGGCTCCCGCCGTCGGGGTACACCCCGCTGGGCGAGGACCCCGTGGACTGGTTCAAGCACCTCGTGCTCCCCAGCGTCACGGTCGGGCTCGTCACGGCCGCGATCCTGACACGGTTCATCCGCTCCTCGGTGCTCGAGGCGATGTCCGAGGACTACGTGCGCACCGCTGAGGGCAAGGGGCTGAGCCCGCGCCGCGTGGTCACCCGCCACGTGCTCCGCAACGCGCTCATCCCGGTGGTCACCGTCGCCGCGGTGCAGCTCGCCAGCCTGCTGGGCGGCGTGATCGTCATCGAGGTGCTCTTCGCCTGGCCCGGACTCGGCCAGCTCACCTTCGACGCCGTACGGGCGCGCGACTACCCGGTCCTCCAGGGCGCCGTGCTCCTCGTGGCGGCGCTGTTCCTGCTGACCAACCTGCTGGTGGACCTGCTCTACGCCAAGCTCGACCCGAGGATCTCCGTCCGATGAGCGTCACCGAGCCCAACGCCGAGCACGCCGGTCCGGCGCCGACCCCGCACGTCTCCGAGCGGGGTCGGGTCTGGGCGGCGCTGCGTCGCAACAAGCCTGCGCTGGCCGGTCTCTTCATCCTCGCGGTCCTCGTGGTGGCCGGCGCGCTCGGCCCGCTGCTCGCGCCGTACGGCATCAACGAGGTCGACGCCGACCACCTGTTCCAGGGCCCGAGCCGGGACCACCCGTTCGGCACCGACGACGCCGGCCGCGACGTCTTCAGCCGGGTGCTGGTCGCGGCCAGGGTGTCGCTGCTCGTCGGTCTCGTCAGCGTCGGCATCGCACTTCTGGTCGGGGTGACAATCGGTCTGGTCGCCGGCTACTACCGCGGCGTGGTCGACAACGTCCTCATGCGCTGCATGGACGTGCTCTTCGCGTTCCCGGTGCTGCTCCTCGCCGTCGCGATCGTGGCGGTGCTCGGGCGCGGGCTGGTCACCGCGATGGTCGCCATCGGCGTCGTCTACACCCCGATCTTCGCGCGCGTGACCCGGGCGAGCGTGCTGTCGGTGCGGGAACAGGTCTTCGTGACCGCCGCCGTCTCGACCGGGGCGAGCGACTGGCGGATCATGCGCCGCCACGTGCTGCCCAACATCGCCGCCCCGCTGATCGTGCAGACGTCGCTGTCGCTGGCGTTCGCGATCCTCTCCGAGGCCGCGCTCTCGTTCCTCGGGCTCGGGATCCAGCCGCCCCAGCCGTCCTGGGGCCGGATGCTGTACGACGGGCGTGGCTACGTGCAGGACGCCTGGTGGATGGGGCTCTTCCCCGGGCTCGCGATCTTCCTCGTGGTGCTCGCGTTCAACATCGTCGGCGACGCGCTCCGCGACGTGCTCGATCCCCGGCAGCTCACCAAGGACGAGGCGAGGAGGACCGCATGAGCGAGCCCGTGCTCGCCCTCGAGGGGCTGACCGTGACCTTCGGCTCAGCCCGCGGCACCGCGCGCGTCGTAGACGGGGTCGACTGGGCCGTGCACCCCGGCCAGACCCTGGCCGTGGTCGGGGAGTCCGGCAGCGGCAAGAGCATGACCGTGCTCTCCGCGACCGGGCTCGCGCCCCGCGGCGCGAAGGTCACCGGCACCGTGCGGCTGCTCGGCGAGGAGCTGACCGCGATGAGCGACGCCGACCGGCGCCGTGCGCGCGGCCGGCACATCGGCTTCGTCTACCAGGACCCGATGACCTCCTTGAACCCCGTGATGACCGTGGGCCGCCAGGTCAGCGAAGCCTGCGAGGAGCACCTCGGGATGAGCAAGCAGGAGGGGCGGAAGAGGGCGGTCGAGCTGCTCGGCCTCGTCGGCATCCCCTCGCCCGAGGAGCGGGTCGACAACTACCCCCACCAGTTCTCCGGCGGCATGCGGCAGCGTGTCGTGATCGCGATGGCGCTCGCCAACGAGCCCGAGGTGCTGATCGCCGACGAGGCGACCACCGCCCTCGACGTCACGACGCAGGCGCAGATCCTGGAGCTCGTCGCCGGGCTCCAGGAGCGGCTCGGCACCGCGGTCGTCTGGATCACCCACGACCTCGGCGTCGTCGCCGGGATCGCGGACCGCGTCGTCGTGATGTACGGCGGCCGCATCATCGAGCAGGGCAAGGTCGACGACCTCTTCGCCGATCCGGCGCACCCCTACACGCAGGCGCTCCTCGCGGCCCGGCCGCAGCCCGGGGTGCGCGCGGACCGGCTGCTCACGATCGCAGGCACTCCCCCGCTGCCGACCGAGCTCCCGCCGGGGTGCGCGTTCTGGCCCCGGTGCCCGGTCCGCGGGGACGCCCGCTGCGAGCACGAGGAGCCGCCGCTGGTCGAGGTCGCCCCGGGCCACGAGGTGCGCAGCTTCTACCGGGCCGACCCCGCGGTCACCGAGGAGCGCTCCGCATGACGACCACCGGGAGCACGGAGAGCACCGCGACCGACGTCGTCGCCCGGGTCACCGACCTGCGCGTCCACTTCCCGGTGGGCCGGGGATCGGTGGTGCACGCGGTCGACGGCGTCTCCCTCGACGTACGACGGGGCGAGACGCTGGGGCTGGTGGGCGAGTCGGGCAGCGGGAAGTCGACGACCGGCCTCGCGCTGCTGCGGCTGGTCCACGTGACCTCCGGGACCGTCGAGGTGGCGGGCCAGGACGTCACCACCTGGTCTCGGCGGCAGGTGAAGCCGCTGCGCCGCCGGGTGGCGATGGTGTTCCAGGACCCGTCGGCGTCGCTCGACCCGCGGCTGACCATCGGGGCGAGCATCGCCGAGCCCCTGGCCGTGCACGGGCTCCGCGGCTCCAAGGCCGAGCGCCGTGAGCGCGTCGGCGAGCTGCTCGACCTCGTGGGGCTGCGCCCGGACATGGCCGACCGGCACCCGCACGAGATGTCCGGCGGCCAGCGGCAGCGGGTCGGCATCGCACGGGCGCTCGCCGGGGAGCCGGACCTGCTCGTCCTCGACGAGCCGATCGCGTCGCTCGACCTCTCCGTTCAGGCCCAGATCATGAACCTGCTGCGCCGGCTCCAGGAGGAGCTGGGGCTGACCTACCTGTTCATCTCCCACGACCTCGCCGCGGTCGAGCACATGAGCGACCGGGTGGCGGTGATGTACCTCGGGCGCATCGTCGAGACCGGCACGCCGGAGCAGATCTACCGCAACCCGGCGCACCCCTACACCGCGGCGTTGCTCTCCGCGGTGCCGACCGCGGACCCGGCGCGGGAGCGCGAGCGCCGCCGGATCACGTTGCACGGCGACATCCCGTCGCCGGTCGACCCGCCGTCGGGGTGCCGGTTCCGGACCCGGTGCCCGGCGGCCCGCCCGGACTGCGCCGAGAAGGACCCCGACCTCTACCAGGTCGAGGAGGGCCACCGGGCCGCCTGCCTCTACAAGGTCGAGGCCGTCCGGGAGATGCGCGCGGGGGCCGACCGGGCCACCGGCTGAATCGTCAGCCGAGGTCGACGATCGCCGCGACCGGCCCTCCCCCGTCCGGGCCCTGGTGGGCAGCGGAGACGGAGACGAACGCGGCCGGGTCACCGGTGACGGCGGCCGTCACGCCACCGACGCAGGCCTTGATCTGCCGGTGCCAGTGCACGTCGGAGTCGTCGAGCATCGCGTTGCGACGGCCCCGGACCATGCCGTCCTGCGACACCTCGCACTTGAGGAAGACGTTGACCAGCCGCCCGTCGAGGTCGGTGTGGTGCGGCCGCTCGGGGAGCTCGAGCCCGGCGGAGCGGATCGCCTCCCAGATGCCGTCCTGGTCCAACGCGTCCTTCATCACCGAGTGGCCGATGCGGTAGCGGCCGCCGACGCCGCGGGCGTTGCCGACGACGACGACCTGCGCCTGGTCCAGCTCGACACCGGAGGAGCACGACGCGACCGAGGAGAACAGCGAGCGGTCGTGCATGACGTCCTCGTCCGACGGCATCTCGATCTCGCCCAGCGCGACCGCGACGCCGAGCGCGGTGCACCCGTTGGAGAGGTCCATCGACTCGTGGGTGTGCTCGGTCCACACCGTCTTCCCGCGGCTCTTCGCGTCGCGGATGGTGTGGATGGTCAGCAGGGGGGTCTTGGTCTGCACGTAGTGCACGTCCGCCGGGTCGGTGATGCCGGCACGGGTCATCGCGACCCGCACCGCCTCGGCCACCTTGGTGATCATCGCGGTGCGGCCGATGTCCTCGGGCAGCAGCTGCTCGCTCATCGCGAAGCCGACGGTCAGCCGCAGCTCGTCGCTCGGCTCGGCGTCGGTCGTGGCGAAGATCGTGGCGTGCGGGCTGAGCACGCCGTCGGTGCCGCCCGACCACACGACCGGGATCTCCTGCACCTGCTGTGGATCGGCGCCCTTCTCGACGAGCACCTCGCGGAACGCGCGGTCCGCGATGATCCGGGTGTAGTCGTTGACCCCGCCGTTCCCCTCGGTCTTGCCGATGATCGCGATCACCCGGTCGGCCTGCATGACGCCGTCGTCGAGGAGCTTGGCCAGCTCGCTGGCGTCGGCGACGGAGTGGATCGGGACCTTGCGTACTTCGATCGCGGATGGCACGGGTATTCCTCTCGTTGACAACAAATCAGGGGGTGACGCGGGTCCCTGCCGACCCGGTGACCGCCTCGCCCAGTCGGGCCAGTGAGGTGATGATGCCGGTCCCGCCACCCTCGGCGAAACGGGTCACGGCTTCCACCTTGGGGCCCATCGACCCCTCGGCGAACCGCTCGCGCGCGGCGACCGCCCGCATCTCGGCCGCCGGCACGGTGCCGAGCGGCCGGGCGTCCGGGCTCCCCCAGCCGATCATCACGTGGTCGACGTCGGTGGCGATCACCAGGAGGTCGGCCCGGATCCGCCGTGCGACGAGCGCCGCGGTGAGGTCCTTGTCGATGACCGCCTCCACGCCTTCGAGCCCGCCGTCGGCGTTCCGCACGGTGGGGATCCCGCCTCCTCCGGAGGCGACGACGAGGTACCCCTGGGCCAGCAGCGCGTCGGCGGCCGGGGCGTCGAGCGGCTCCTGCGGCTCCGGGGAGGCGACGACCCGCCGCCAGCCCCTGCCGACCACCTCGACGTACGTCTCGCCGTGGTCGATGAGCGGTTGCGCGTCCTCGTGGGAGAGGTACCGCCCGATCGGCTTCGTGCGCCGCTCGAACGCGGGGTCGTCGGCCGCCACCAGCGTGCGGGAGACCACCGTCGCCACCGGCTTGCTCACCCCGCGCCGGGCGAGCGCCGCATCGAGGTAGTTCATGAACAGCATGCCGATGGTGGCCTGGGTCTGCGCCCCGCACCAGCTCAGCGGCACCGGCGGCACGACGGCCGCGGCGAGCTCGTTCTTCACCAGGATGTTGCCGACCTGCGGCCCGTTGCCGTGCGTGAGCAGGAGGTCGTGCCCCTCGGCCGCGAGGTCGGCGATGGGCTCCGCCGCCGCTCGTACGGCCTCGTGCTGGTCCTCGGGCCGCGCCTTCCCGTCGGGCGCGGACATCGCGTTGCCACCGAGGGCGATCACGATCCGCATGGGGTGAGGCTACGACGTGCGGAGCCCCGTGGGGCTCAGCCGAGCGGGTGGGCGCGCCCGTCCGTGCGGAACCTCTGCCGCAGCCCCAGCTCCTTCAGGATCGTCGGCAGGATGTCCACCGACCGCAGCGGCGTGCGCGGGCTCGCCTTGCCCACACCGGCGCCGTAGAAGACGATCGGGATCCGCTGCACGGCCTCCTGGTGCCCGCCGTGGTCGCCGGCGACGCCGTAGCTCGCGCCGTCGCGCAGCAGCCCGATCACGTCGGGACCGTAGGCCGCCGCCTCGGTGTCGACCAGCTCCTGGCCGTGCTTGCGCCACCAGCTCCACTCGGCCTTGCTCCACTGCCGCCGCGGCGCGTTCCACCGCAGGACGTAGTGCCGGCCGTCGCGGTAGTACGTCGCCCGGACGCCGCGCAACGTCGCCATCACGTCGGCGGCCTGCTTCTTGCGACGCGTGGTGCCCCGCTCCAGCCAGGTGCGGATGGCGCTGTCCTGCATGCTCGCCTCGACGTTGCCGCCGGTGCCGTTGATCAGCCGGCGGATCTGCTTCTGCGGGTCGAGGTACTCCTCGTCGGAGTCGGCGCCGTAGTACCAGTTGTAGTTCCCGCGGTCGGGCCCGTCCTCGCCGTAGTGGTGCTCGGAGGTCTGCTGGCCGTGGTCCGTGGTGAGCACGACGAGGGTCTCGTCGAGCAGCCCGTCGCGACGCAGCTTCCGGATGACCCGGCCCACCTGCTGGTCGGCGAGCTTCGCCGCCGCGGCCATGTGGGTGAACGCCGCACCGCCCGGGTAGGGGCGCCGGTCGTTGAGGCCGCCCCACATGTGGCCGGCCTTGTCGATGCCGCTGTAGGTCAGGAGCAGCCCGCTCCAGTCCTCGCGGTTCATCACCTTGAACGCCGCGTCGGTCACCCACACGTCACCACCGAGGTGCTCCGGGTCGCGGCCCGGCATGTCCCGGGCGCCGGCCAGCGGGTACATCCACGCCGGTGACGTGTCGGCGGTCCCGTAGTCCAGGTCGGAGTCGCCGTCGACGTAGAAGCGGCCGCACTCGGGCGCCGCGATGTACGCCGGGACGCCCACCCCGGTCGGTCCGCGCCAGCTGGCCTCGCCGTCGCTGTCGCAGTCGAACTCTCGACCGCCGAAGGTGAGCCGGATGTCCGAGCCCGGGCCGCCCATCGTCCAGACCGCGTAGTTCTTCTGGCCGATCGTGGCCACCGTCGACCCCTTGCGAAGCCGGTGCAGGTAGTCGGCGAGCTTGGGGTAGCCGCGGTGCTCGACGAGGGCGTCGAAGCCCTCCTGGCCGAGCGATCCGGTGACGTGCAGCTGCCCGCGCGGACCGAGCACCCCTGCGGCGTCGCGGTACCACTCGTCGGACCAGCCGAGGTTCTTCGGCAGCTGGCCGCTGGTCATCACGCCGTGGCTGATGACGGTCTCGGAAGCCATGTGGCCCAGGTAGGCGTTGGGGAAGCTGGTCCCCCCGCGCATGAGCCGCTTCACGTGCTTCATCCCGAAGGCGTCGATGAACTCGGGGCGGAGCTGGTCCAGCACGATGAAGACCACGCGCTGCGCCTCGTCGTCCGGCTTCTCCGCGGCGCGGGCCTGCGGACCGACCCGGGCGGGCGCGGCCAGGACGGCCGCGGCGAGCGCCAGCCCGAGGACGGCGGCGATTAGGAACCGGGACGCGCGTGCGGCGTGGCTCATGTCCGGACGCTAGGGACCACCGGGGCCGCCCGACAAGAGGGCGGCCCCGGTGGTCCAGTGCGCGTGCGGCCGGCTCGGGGGCGAACCGGCGGCCGACTCAGGTGACCAGGTCGGCCACCGCGTCCGAGTTCTCGTTGCGACGCCGCAGCAGGTGCACCAGCGTGCCGAGCGCGAAGGTGAGGAACGGCGAGATCACGAGGAACCAGCCGAGGGCCGAGAGCCCCCACGACTGGGTCGTCGGGTCGACGCCCTCCGCGGTGGTGCCGGCGAGGAGCCCGAACTTCGAGGCCAACAGGTAGGAGCCGACCGCCAGGCCGATGATCGACAGCACCGGGGCGATCATCGTGTTCCAGACCCGCGTGTCGGAGCGCTCGCGGCGGAAGTACACGATCACCGCGATCGACACCAGGATCTCGACCAGCACGATGGCGAGCACGGCGAGGCCGCTGAACCAGGAGAACATGTGCAGCACCGGGTCGCGGTCGGTGACCACGAAGAGCAGGATCACGATCAGCGTGAGCATCGAGGTGGTGATCGCGCCCATGCCGGGAGCCCCGCGGCCGTTGACCTTGTCGAGCGCCGAGGGGAGCACGCCCGCGCGGCCCATCGAGAAGAAGTACCGAGCGGCGCTGTTCTGGAAGGCCAGCAGCCCGGCGAAGAGGCTGGAGAGGACCAGCCAGCTCATCAGGGTGCCGAGCCAGCTGCCGACGTACTCGTCGGCGACCGCGAACAGCACGGCGGCCGGGTCGGCGAGCGGGGCGCCGTCGACCGTGGAGAGCTCGACGACGCGGTCGATGACCTGGCCGCTGCCCAGCGCGCTCACCATCGCGAAGGCGGTGACCGCGAAGAGCAGCGCGATCAGCCCGACGGCGATGTAGGTCGCGATCGGCACGCTGCGCTTGGGGTCGCGGGTCTCCTCGCCGTAGATCGCGGTCGCCTCGAAGCCGATGTACGACGCGAACGCGAACGCGAGGGCGATGCCGGCCGAGCCCGCGAAGCCACCCTCGAAGATGTTGCCCGGCGAGAACGAGGCGCCGAGGTCGAGCCCGTCGGGGCCGCCGCCCTGGAAGATCACCGCGAGCGCGACGAGGAACAGCGACGCGACCTCGAGAATCATCAGGGTGCCGAGCACCTTCGCGCCGATGTCGACGCTGATGATCGAGAGCCCCAGTGTGAGCGCCCAGGCGATCAGGACCCAGACCCACCAGGCCCAGTCGATCCCGAGCTCGGCGTTCATCTGGCCGGCCATCACCGCACCGAAGAAGCCGAAGACCGCGAGCTGGATCGTGAGGTAGGCCAGTAGCGAGACGAACGCGGAGCCGACGCCCGGCGCGATGCCGAGACCGCGGCCGACGTAGGCGAAGAAGGCGCCGGTGTTGGTCACCCGGTGGCTCATCGCGGAGTAGCCGACGCTGAAGACCAGCAGGGTGAGACCGACGGCGAGGTAGGCGCCTGGTGCGGCGGCGCCGTTGCCGAGGACGATGGCGATCGGCACCGCCCCGGTCATGCCGACCAGCGGTGCGGCCGCGGCCACCACGAAGAAGACGATCCCGGCGATCCCGAGCCGGTTCTTCGCGAGCTGCGGCTCGTCAGCGGGCGGGGCAGCGAGGTGCTGCTCCGGCTTGTGGACATGGCTCATGCGGTGTGCCTCCCGGCGTGAGGAGGGCCGGCCGCGCCCGGGATACCCCACGTGTCCCAGGTCACAGGGCAGGCCGTTTGGATCCGTACGATAGGGCTACGACGCTCCCGCTGCCAAGACCCGGGTGCTCGGCGCGCCTCTCGCCCGGACGGTTGACCGGGCGCGGCCCCGGCTCATACGTTTGGACCCTAACGATCTCCGGAGGACGCCCATGCCGCTCGACGAACAGCTCCCGACGCACACCGAGGTCGAGGGCGTCCGGATCGACGTACGGCACTGGATCGGGGGCCGCCGGGTCGCCGGCGCCTCGACCTTCGCCGACATCTCCCCCATCGACGAGACCGAGATCGCCCAGGTCCACGCCGGCACCGCGACCGAGGTCGACGCCGCCGTCGCCGCCGCGCGCGAGGCGTTCCCGGCCTGGGCCGCGATGCCGGTCGCCGAGCGCTCCGCGATCCTGCGCCGCGTCGCCGAGGGCGTCGAGGCCCGCGTGGAGGAGCTGGCCCGGGTCGAGACCCGCGACAACGGGTCGCTGCTGCGCAGCCACCGGCGCGGGGTGATGCCGCGGGTGGCGATGAACTTCCGGTTCTTCGCCGACTACGCCGAGCAGCTCGCCCACCCCGACATGGAGGTCCGCGGCCACCGCGAGCGGATCAGCTACGACCCCGCCGGGGTCGTCGCGATCATCACGCCCTGGAACGCCCCGCTGATGCTGGCCACCTGGCGCATCGGCCCGGCGCTCGCCGCAGGGAACACCGTCGTGCTCAAGCCGCCGGAGTGGGCGCCGCTGACCGCGAGCCTGCTGGCCGACATCATGGCCGAGGCAGGCGTCCCCGACGGCGTCTTCAACGTCGTGCAGGGCACCGGCACCGAGGCCGGCGCACCCCTGTCGGCACACCCGGGGATCAACCGGCTGTCGTTCACCGGCTCCGTCCCCACCGCCGGCCGGGTGGCCGCCGCGGCGGCGCCGAACATCGTGCCGCTGTCGTTCGAGCTCGGCGGGAAGTCGCCGCTGGTGGTCTTCGAGGACTGCGACCTCGACCTCGCGGTGAACCTGACCGTCGAGCAGTTCGACAACGCCGGGCAGGTCTGCCTCGGCGCCTTCCGAGTGCTGGTGGCCGACTCGATCGCCGCGGAGTTCACCGAACGGGTGCTCGAGAAGGCGAAGCAGGTCGTCCAGGGCGACCCGCGCGACGAGGCGACCGACATCAGCGCGCTGGTCTCCCGGGTGCACTTCGACCGGGTCCGCGGCTTCGTCGAGCGGGCCATCGAGGGCGGCGCCCGGCCGATCCTGGGCGGCGGCCCCAACGAGGAGCTCGGCGGGCTGTTCTTCCGGCCGACGATCCTGGTCGACGCCAAGCCCGGCAGCGAGATCCTCACCGAGGAGGTCTTCGGCCCGGTGCTGACGATCCAGACCTTCTCCGACGAGGAGGAGGCCGTCGCGATGGCCAACGACACCCGCTTCGGCCTCGCCGCCACCCTGGTCACCGGCGACCCCGACCGCGCGGAGCGCGTGTCGGCCCGGCTCAACGCCGGCACCGTGTGGGTGAACTGCTTCTTCGTCCGCGACCTCGGCGCCCCCTTCGGCGGCAACGGCCGCTCGGGGATCGGCCGCGAGGGCGGGATCTGGTCGTTCGACTTCTACACCGACGTCAAGAACACGGTCTTCGCACCCGCGGGGTGGACCGTGGCTGGTTCCGAGGAGGGCTCAGATGGGTGAGGTGGTGGGCGCGGGGCTGCTCGCGCACGTGCCGACGATCGTGCTGCCGGAGGAGGTCCGCCGGGAGCTGAACAACGGCGAGGACAGCACCCTCGTCGAGGGGCTGCACCGGCTGCGGCGCGATGTCTTCGACATCCTCGACTACGACACCGTGGTCGTCCTCGACTCCCACTGGGCCACCACGGTCGAGTTCGTGGTGACCGCGCAGGACCGGCGCAGCGGGCTGTTCACCTCCGAGGAGCTCCCGCGAGGGATGTGCCGCCGCCCGTACGACTTCCCGGGCGACCCGGAGCTGGCGCACCTGATCGCGTCCAAGGGCCCGGAGCACTGCACCTGGATCACCGCGATCGACGACCACTCGCTGCCGATCTTCTACGCCACCACGAACCTGTGGGAGTTCCTCGGCCAGGGGCTTCCCGACAAGCGGTGGATCTCGATCGGCGTCTGCCAGACCGCGGACATGGAGGACAACCTCCGGCTCGGCCGGGCGCTGGGGCAGGCGATCGCCGAGTCGGACCGCAAGGTGCTGCTGATCGCGTCCGGCGCCATGTCGCACACCTTCTGGCCGCTGCGCGAGCTGCGCAAGCACGAGGCCGCCGGCAAGGAGCACATCTTCACCCCCGAGGCGTACGCCGCGGACATGGAGCGGCTCGAGTGGTTCGCCAAGGGCGACCACGCACGGGTGCTGGAGACGATGGGCGAGTTCTACCGGTTCAGGCCCGAGGCCCGGTTCGGCCACTACCTGATGATGATCGGCGCGCTTGGCGAGGGCGACTGCACGGCCCAGGGGCGGCTCTACAGCGAGTACGAGAATTCCATCGGAACCGGCCAGGTGCACGTCTGGTTCGACCGCCCCAGCGACGGGTTCCCCCCGGCCCGGCAGACGCCGCCGGACCCGGACTACCTCGCCCAGGTGGGCGCGCCCGACGTCCCCGCCGCCGGCTGACCGTGCTCGAGGCTGGTCGAGCCTGTCGACACCACCGTGGCTGGTTGAGCCTGTCGAAACCACCCCGCTGACAAGAAAGAGATCCATGAGAGAGACCCGTCGCATCCTCCTGGACGGCAACGCCGTCGACGTCGTACGACGCGGGGAGGTGCTCGTGGCCGGGGACGGCCGCGAGGTCGCGATCGCCGACGCGCTCCACCTGCCGCCGGTGACGCCGTCGAAGATCGTCTGCGTGCACCTGAACTACATCAGCCGGGTGAAGGAGCTCCAGACGAAGCTGCCGCCCGCGCCGACGTACTTCCACAAGCCGGTCTCCGCCCTCAACGCACACGACTCCGCGGTCGTGCGCCCCGAGGGGTGCAAGTGGCTCAACTACGAGGGCGAGATCGCGATCGTCATCGGACGGACCGCGCGCAACATCTCCCCCGACGAGGCCGGGGACTTCATCCGCGGCTTCACCGTCGCCAACGACTACGGGCTGCACGACTTCCGCGACACCGACTCCGGGTCGATGCTCCGCGTGAAGGGCGCCGACACGCTCTGCCCGGTCGGCCCGGGCGTCGTCGAGGGGTGGGACTTCCGCGGCAAGCAGATCCGCACCCTGGTCAACGGCGAGGTCAAGCAGGACGGCAACACCGACGAGATGCAGTGGGACATGCACTACCTCGTCGCCGACATCGCCCGCACCATCACCCTCCAGCCGGGCGACCTGCTGCTGTCGGGGACGCCGGCGATCTCGCGGACCGTGTACCCCGGTGATGTCGTCGAGGTCGAGGTCGAGGGGCTCGGCACGCTGCGGAACCACATCGTGTCCGGCCCGACCCCGATCCGCACCGACGTGGGCGCCCAGCCGACCGAGTCCGAGGAGGTCCTCTCGACCGCCCAGGGCGGCGACTGGGAGTTCCGCGGGATCCGCAAGCCGAAGCCCGCCGGGAGCTGACCTCGTGAGCAGCCGCCGTCCCCTCATCGCGCTGCCCTCGCGGTTCGCGGCGTCCACCTCGGCGCTGCGCTACGCCGCGGAGGTCAGCGCCCGTGAGCTCGTCGCCGCCGTCTACGCGGCCGGTGGCGAGCCTCTCCAGGTGCACCCCGACGGGTCGCTGGGCGACGACGAGGTCGCCGAGCGGCTGGCCTTCGCCGACGGGATCCTGCTGCCCGGCGGCGGCGACCTGTCCGGCCGCTGGTCGGGACAGGGGCACCACCCCTCGCTCTACGACGTCGACGAGGAGCAGGACGCCTTCGACCTCGCGGTGGCCCGGGTGGCCCTCGAGCGCGGGATCCCCACGCTCGCGGTCTGCCGCGGGCTCCAGGTGGTCAACGTCGTGCGCGGCGGCACGCTGATCCAGGACATGGACTCCCACGACACCGAGATCGGCCACCACCGCCACCGGGTCCACCACGTCACCGTCGACCAGGGCACGGTGCTGTGCGACGTCGTCGGCGAGTCCGTCGAGGTCTCCTGCTACCACCACCAGGCGCTGGACGTGATCGGCGAGGAGCTGGTCGTGACCGCGCGGTCGGAGGAGGGCGTCGTCGAAGGCGTCGAGATGCCGTCCGCGCCTGGCTGGTTCCTCGGGGTGCAGTGGCACCCGGAGGACAACTGGCGGACGGTGCCCCAGCAGCGCGCCGTCTTCGAGGCGCTGGTCACCGCCGCGGCGGCCTCGGTGGCGGCCCGATGAGCAGCGAGGCCACCACTCCCCGGATGCTGCTGATCCTCAGCGAGAACTGGACGCTGACGGACGGCCGCTCGCTCGGCGACCTGGTCCGCTGGGCGCAGGAGGCGGAGGACGCCGGCTTCGACGCCGTGATGCTGAGCGAGCACGTCGTCCTCGGCCCCGACGCCGGCGTCGACGGGGTGATGGCGAACCCGCGCGCCTACGCGATGCCGGGCAACCAGGACCCCGCCACTCCGTGGCCCTCCTCGCTGATGCTCCTCTCGGCGATCGCGGCCGCGACCTCACGGGTGCGGCTCGTCGCCAGCGCGGTGATCGCCCCGCTGCGCCACCCGCTCCTGCTCGCCCGCGAGCTCGGCACCCTCGACCTGCTCTCGCAGGGCCGGCTGGTCGTGCAGCCGAACGTCAGCTGGAGCCGCGACGAGTACGCCGCGCTCGGCGTCCCGTTCCACGAGCGGGGCCGGATCCTCGACGAGCAGCTGGAGATCCTCGACCTGGTCTGGCGCAGCTCCCCCGCGTCGTACGACGGGAAGTACTTCTCCTTCGCCGACACCTACCTCGAGCCGAAGGCGTACCGCCCCGACGGGCCGCGACTGTGGTTCGGCGGCCAGCGCGCCTCGGGGCCGGTGCTGCGCCGGCTGGTGAGGTACGGCCACGGGTTCCACCCGCTCGGCCGGCAGACCCCGGAGAGCCTCGCCGCCGTGCGGTCCGCGCTCGCCGACGCCGGCCGCTCGCTCGACGACCTCGAGATGATCGGCGGCGTCCGCGCGGTCTTCCCCGACGACGACTCCTGCGCCGACCTCGGGCAGGCGATGGAGGCGATCCCCGAGCAGTGGGAGCAGGGGTTCCGGACGTTCTGCGTGAAGCCGTCGCAGTTCATCGACGACCAGGCGGAGATGGGCTCCTTCTGCCGCGAGGTCGTCCGCCGCGCCGCCACCCTCGTCTGACCCGACCCGTCGCGTCTTCACCCCGCAACCCCGCCGAGCCGTCGCATCTTCACGCCGGAACCGGCCCGAGCCGTCGCATCTCACGCCGGAACCGGCCCGAGCCGGCGCTAGCTGGCGGGCGCCCGACCGACCAGCGACGCCAGGTCGTACCACCACGACAGCCGGTGCGGCCGTCCGTCGTAGTCCTTGCGCTGGTTGGCGCCGCTCGTCCCGGGGAGCACGAAGACCTGCGCCTCGCCGACGTACCAGTCCTGGGGGCCGAGCCCGGGGCGACCGCGGCGGCCGAGCGACTTCGACGCCCAGTGCGCGGTGCCCTTGCTGGTGAAGGCGAGCCACTCCGGCTGCCAGGCCTCCACCTTCTCGACCAGCTCGTCGATCTCGACCCACGCCGGGTCCCAGTGGCCGACGAGGTCGGTGAGCCCGTAGCCGTGCTCGACGATGCGGGCGTCCTCCTCCGGCCGCAGCCGCGTCGGGGTCAGCCCGCTGAGGTGGAGCATCTCCCAGAAGTTGTTGCCCGGCGTCTCGTAGTAGTGGTCGCGGGTCTTGGTCGACTCCGCCCCCGCCATCCCGCAGAACACGACGAGTGGCTCGGGTCCGACGATGTCGGGCAGCACCTCCATGGCCGCCAGCGTGGCAGGACGCGCCAACTCGAGCCCGTCCGGCAGGAAAGACGCGCCGACTCGGCACCGAGTGAAGATGCGACGACTCGGCCATGGTCAGCCGTGAAGATGCGACGGCTCGGCGGGGGCCGCGGAGGGTCAGGTGGTGGGGTCGTGCTCCTCGGCCACGGTCACGATGTGGCGCAGCGACTCGGTGAGCGTGGTGATGTCGGCGCCGGGGATGCCGGCGACGAGCTCGGCCTCGGCCCGGTTGAACTCGGGGTAGAGCTCCGCCATCAGCTCCTCACCCTTGTCGGAGAGCTGGAGCGAGACGAGCCGACGGTCGACGGCGGACGGCACCCGGTCGATCAGCCCACGGGCCACCAGTGTCTTGGTGACGCCGGTCAGCGTGGCCTTGGAGATGCCGACGCTCTCCGCGACGTGGCGGGTCTCCATCGAGCGCCACAGCCAGAGCAGCCACATGACGAGGAACCCGGTCCACGTCAGGTCGTGCGGCCGCAGCACGGTGTTGGTCAGGTGGCTCCGGGCGGCGTTGGCCGCCCGGTAGAGGCTCATGATCGCGTGGGCGGCGGGGAAGTCGACGGCCAGCCTCCCGACCCGCTCCTGCGTCGCGCGCTCGGTCTCCTCCAGGGAGTGCTGGTCGGGCATGGGGCGACCCTACTCAGACAGCTTCGCGAGGGTACGGCCGCCGTTCCAGGTCACGCCGACCTGGCGGTAGTAGCCGCCGATGACCTCGTCGACGCTGAGCCGGGACAGCTCCTCGGTCGGAGAGTCGAAGAGCCGCAGCTCGACGTCGCCGGACCAGGCCGGCCCGCCCTCGAACGACGCGCCCGCGGACTCGATCAGCTCGGCGTACGCGTCGCCACGGCCGTCGATCGAGGGGTACACGCGGTGGTGCGCCATCGGGTGCCCGTTGACGAAGCCGTTCGACGGCACCTCCTCGCGGAGCGTCAGCACCGCCTCGGCAAGCCGGCGGTCGCCCGCGGCGAGCGTCGCGCCGAAGACGCCGCCGACGGCGATCTGCGGGGCGGCCTGCGCGAACGGGTGCGGCCGGGTCTGCCACATCGAGCCGAGCTTCTTCGGGTAGCCCTGGTGCAGCCCGCGCAGGATCGCGAAGTCCTTGTCGACCCAGATGTAGACGCAGCGGGAGTACGTGCGGCCCTCGAACGAGCACCGCACCACCACGAAGCACTCCTTGTACTGCGAGCGCACCGGGTCCAGCAGCTCCTCGCGCGAGCTCGAGCACGACTGCCAGTCCGCCCAGATCAGCGCGACCGCGCCCGGGTCCTCCTCGGCGAGCGACAGCGGCTCCGGGAGGAGCTCGGCCACCCGCGCTGGGTCGGTGCGGTACTCCACCGTCAGCAGGTCACCGGAGTAGGACCACGGCGGACTCGGGATCAGGGACGCCTGACCGGTCGCCGTGCGCGGGTAGAAGAAGCCCTGCTGCTGCCCCATCCGGAGCCCTCCTCAAAGGTCGTTAGGGACCGTACGATAGCCCGGGAAGCGGGACTTCGGAACCTCTTGCGTGGCCCGGGTCACGTGTTACTGTTCGGGCCCGAACGATTGCCAGGAGGACGCCTGTGGCGCACTTCGACACCAGCGGGCTGCAGCCCGCCGCGGACCGGCTCGCTGCGGAGGGCATCGACGTCGTCCGCATCGGATACGCCGACCTGATCGGCACCGACCGCGGTCGCGACGTGCTCGTCAACCACTTCGCGCGCACGGTGAGCAGCGGCGTGGCCTTCTGCCGCTCGGTGCTGGGGACCACCCCGCGCGGCGGCGTGGTGGACATCGAGGGCGGGTTGAGCGACGGGCTCCCTGACATCCTCGCCTTCCCCGACGTCAGCACGCTGCTCCCCGTGCCGTGGGAACCGGGCGTCGCGCACGCGATCGCCGACCTCTACAACGCCGACGGCACACCGGCCGAGGACAGCCCGCGCCACGTCCTCCGGACGATCGTCGAGCAGTTCGAGGAGCTCGACATGGTCCCGATGGTCGGCCCCGAGCTGGAGTTCTACCTGCTCGAGCAGGATGACTCCCACCAGGGCTGGAAGCGGTACGGCGAGGGCACCGGCAACGTCTACGTCGCCGGGCTGAAGGGCGACCCGCAGAACGTGCTGCTGGACTCCCTCCGCCAGCTGGGCAAGTACGGCATCGACGTCGTCGCGGCGAACCACGAGTTCAGCTCCGGCCAGTTCGAGATCAACCTCTGGCACGGCCCGGCCCTCGACGCCGCCGACCGCGCCCACCGGTTCAAGGCCGCCGTCAAGGAGCTGGCCCGCAAGCTCGGCCACCTCGCGACGTTCATGCCGAAGCCGTTCAACGACGAGGGCGGCTCCGGCTTCCACCTGCACTTCTCGATGTGGAGCCCGGACGACCGGCCGCTCTTCGACGACCCGAGCGCGCCGGACGGGCTCTCCGAGGTCGCCCGCCACGCCATCGGCGGCATCCTCGCGCACGCCCCCGCGCTCGCCGCGCTCTCGAACCCGACGATCAACTCCTACAAGCGGTTCGGGCCGGACACGCTCGCCCCGTGGCTGATCGACTGGGGGCTCGACAACCGCAGCGCGATGGTGCGGATCCCGCCGGAGCGCGGCTCCTCGGCGCGGCTCGAGCTCCGGCTCGGCGACTCCAGCGCCAACCCCTACCTCGCCACCGCCGCCCTGCTGGCCGGCGCGCTCCTCGGCGTGCGGAACAAGATCGAGCCGCCGGAGGCGCTCGTGGGCTACGGCTACGACACCGCGAAGGCCGACATGCTCCCGACCAGCCTGTCCGAGGCGCTCGACGCCCTCGAGCAGGACAAGGAGGTCTGCGAGGTGCTCGGGTCGCGCTTCGTGGCGGCTTTCCTCGCCTACAAGCGCGACGAGATCACCCGCTTCAACTCCTGGATCACCGACTGGGAGTTCCAGGAGTACACGTACCACATCTGACAGCCACCCAGGACGACTGCGCTGCAGCACCAGGAGGACCGATGCCCCAGCACCCGCCCGTACCTCTGGACGAGGTCGACCTCGCCGACATCGACGGCTTCGCCGACGGCCGCGGCTTCGCGATGTTCGACACGCTGCGCCGCGAGGACCCGGTGCACTGGAACCCCGAGCCGGCGCCGAACCACGGGTTCTGGGCCGTCACGAGGTACGACGACATCTGGGCCGTCGACAAGGACAGCGAGACCTTCACCTCCACGGAGTTCGTCAACCTCGAGGAGGTCCCCGAGGAGCTCCGCGAGAAGCGGCGTTCGCTGCTGGAGATGGACGGCGAGCGGCACTTCGCGCTGCGGAAGCTGATCGTCCGCGAGTTCACCCCGCGCAACCTGATGAAGAACTACGAGACGTTCCTCCGGGCGCTGACGCGGGAGACCATCGACAACGCGCTGCAGCAGGACGAGTTCGACTTCGTCGAGAAGGTCAGCGCGGACTTCCCGATCCAGGTGCTCGCACGGCTGCTCGACGTCCCGCGCGAGGACACCAAGCAGCTGATCGCGTGGGGCAACGAGTTCGTCGGGAACACCGACCCCGACTACGCCAAGGTGCTCGCCGACTCCGAGGAGGGCGAGAAGTACAACCACCTGCCGTTCCGCTCCCCCACCGTGCAGGAGGTCTGGGACTACGGCACCGAGCTCCGCGACCAGCGACGGGGCGGCGACGGCAACGACCTGATCAGCCAGCTGACCAACAAGGTGCCCGAGGACGGCATCCCGCTCAGCGACAACGACTTCAACCAGTACTTCACGCTGCTGGTGATCGCCGGCAACGAGACGACCCGCCACGCGATCAGCTCCACCATGCTCGCCCTGATCGAGCAGCCGGACCAGCTGCGGCTCTTGCAGCAGCAGCCGGAGCTGATCCCGAACGCGGTCGAGGAGTTCCTCCGCTGGGCCTCGCCGGTCTACCACTTCCGCCGCACCGCGACCCGCGACGTCGAGCTCGGCGGCAAGCAGATCAAGAAGGGCGACAAGGTCGTCATGTGGTTCCCCTCGGGCAACCGCGACGAGTCGGTCTTCCCCGACCCCTACAAGCTCGACGTGACGCGCACGAACGTCGACCACATGACGTTCGGCAAGGGCAGCCCGCACCTGTGCCTGGGCAACAACCTGGCACGCATGGAGATCCGGCTGATGTTCGAGGAGCTCCTCCCCCGTCTCAGGGAGATCGAGCTCACCGGCGAGGTCAAGCGGGTGCGGTCGAACTTCGTCAACGGCATCAAGAAGATGCCGGTGCGGGTCGAGGCCGCCTGACCAGCAGCTGACACAGCATCACCGGGCGTTTCCGGTCACTCGGTGACTGGGAACGCCCGGTGATCGCTTGTCAGGTCAGCGGGTGCCGGTCTCGTCGGCGACGAGCCGGTCCATGATCCGGCGCACCTGGACCGCGGCGGCGTCGGCGGCGACGAGCACGTCGGCGCGCGGGCCGTCCTCGGACACAATGCGCTGCATGTCCTCGAGGGCCTCACGGACGGCGCGGTAGTAGCCGTCCATCAGCGGCGTGAGCGTGCCGGTGGCCGCCGAGGAGTCGGCGAAGTTCCGGCTGACCCGCCAGACGTGGCGGGTGGAGGTCTCGTCCACCGGGGTCAGCGCGTGGGTGAAGACGAAGCTCGCGCGCCCCTCGGGGGTGTCCGCGTGCCACCGGTCGACCCACAGTCCGGGTGACAAGAACTCACCCTCCTCCCGCTGCGGGTATGCCTCGTCGGCCGGGACGCCGAGCATCGGCGCCTGCCACGCGGGGACCGGGACGGGTGGGTACTGCCGGGCGAACGACATCCCGGTCTCGCTGACGGTGACCTCGAGCGGCGGCATCGGACCGGCGACGAGGGCCGGCGGAGCGACCTCCGGCCGCACGTGCGCGACGTGGGTGATGTCGGAGAAGTTGTCGAGGAGCAGCCGGAGCGGCGCCTGGGTGACCCAGCTGTCGCCGAAGGTCACCCACTCGGGGTCCTGCAGCCACGGCGCCTGCGGCGGGGGCCGGAGCCGGGCCAGGTTGGGGTCGCCGGTCCAGACCCAGACGAACGACCCGTCGTCGTGCACGGGGAAGGCCCGCACGCGCGCACCGATCGGCACGTTCGCCTGCGTGGGTACGGCGACGCAGCGGCCGTCCGGGGCGTAGCGGAACCCGGTGTAGCCGGCCACGATGTCGTCGCCCTCGAGCCGCCCGCTGCTCAGCGGCACCGGACGGTGGGCGCACCGGTCCTCGAGCGCGACGGCGTCGCCGGCGACGGTGCGGTAGACGACGACCCGGTTCCCGAGCATCCGTCGGGAGAGCGGCGCGCGGCCCACCTCGTCGCTGGTCGCGGCGGCGTACCACGCGTTGTGGGGTACGTCGACGCAGCGACGTCGCGGCTGGGCCGTCGTGTCGGCGGGGCTGGTGGGCACGGTCGAGATCCTCATCCCCGGGCTCCTCAGGCGTCCAGGACCAGGCGGGCCCCGCGGCAGCGGGACACGCAGACCATCATGACCTCGCCCGACTCCTGCTCGTCGGGGTCGAGGACGGAGTCGCGGTGGTCGATCTCCCCCTCGACGACCTCGGTCTCGCAGGTGCCGCAGGTGCCCTCCATGCAGGAGGCGAGCACCGAGACGCCGGCGTCGCGCATCGCCTGGAGGACCGACTTGTCCTCCGGCACGGTCGTCGTGATGCCGGAGCGCTGGAGCACCAGCTCGAAGGCGGTGTCGGCGCCCTCGCGCTCGACGGCCTTGGGCGAGAACCGCTCGAGGTGCAGCGCGCCGGACGGCCAGCTCGCGCACCGCTCCTCCACCGCCTGCAGCAGCGGCTCCGGGCCGCAGCAGTAGACCAGCGTGCGGTCGTCGGGCGACCCCAGGATCGTCGCCAGGTCGAGCAGCCCGGCCTCGTCCTGCGGGACCACGGTCACCCGGTCGCCGTACTGCTCGAGCCGGTCGAGGTAGGCCATCGAGGAGCGGGTGCGTCCGCCGTAGTGCAGGTGCCAGTCGGCGCCGGCCGCGTCGGCCTCCTCGATCATCGGCAGCAGCGGCGTGATCCCGATGCCGCCGGCAACGAAGAGGTAGCGCGGCGCGCTCACCAGCGGGAAGTGGTTGCGGGGGCCCCGGATCCGCACGGTCGCGCCCGGGGTGAGCTCGTGGACGCGCTTGGAGCCGCCGCGGGTGTCGGGCGCGAGGAGCACGGCGACCTTGAGCGCGGAGGGGTCCGCGGGGCTGCCGCAGAGGGAGTACTGCCGGACCGTGTCGTGGTCGAGCACGAGGTCGATGTGGGCCCCCGGTGTCCAACCCGGCAGCGCGAGCCCGTCGGGATGTGCCATCGTCACCTCGACGACGTCCTCGGCCGGTCGGGTGACCGCGGTGACGACCACGTCGGCCTCGTACTCGTTGACGACGGTCGGTGTCGGTGAGGTCATGAGGGTGGCTCCGGTGGGATGTCGTCGCGCGCCCGCCGCGCAACCGTTAGGATCCGAACGATAACGCCGTCCCCGACAGCCCACAAGGAGGCCTCCATGCGAGCCCTGGTGATCCAGCACGACCACGTGTCACCCCCCGGGCTGGTCGGCGAGCGCCTCGTGGAGCGCGGCTACGACCTCGTCGAGCACCAGGTCGTGCCCGAGGAGAGCTTCTTCGCCCCGGGCGTCGAGACGGAGTTCCCCGACCCGCGCGAGTTCGACCTCGTCGTCCCGATGGGGTCGCCGTGGCCGGTCTACGACACCGAGCTGATCGGCTCGTGGGTGAAGCCCGAGATGGAGCTGCTCCGCGAGGCCGACGAGGCCGGCGTGCCGGTGCTCGGCCTCTGCTTCGGCGGCCAGCTGCTGGCCGCCACCCACGGCGGCCGCGTCGAGCGCGGCGAGCAGGCCGAGCTCGGCTGGGTGCACGACATCGTCACCGACGACCCGGCCCTGGTCCCCCAGGGCCCGTGGTTCGAGTGGCACTACGACCGGTGGCACGTCCCGCCGGGCGCGAAGGAGGTCGCGCGCAACGACGTCGCGTCGCAGGCCTTCGTGCTCCGCCGCAACCTCGCGCTGCAGTTCCACCCCGAGCTCGACCCCGCGATGCTCGAGGGGTGGCTGACCAACGGCGGCGCGGACGAGCTCGAGCGGGCCGGGCTGGTCCTCGACGAGGTGCGCGCGGTCACCGAGCAGCAGCTGCCGGCGGTCCGGCTGCGCACGCACGCGCTGGTCGACGCGTTCCTCGAGCGGGTCGCCGCCGGCCCGCTGACCTGAGGCTCAACCGGCGTCGGTTTCCGCCCGCCTCGTGAGCAGGTGGGCGCGCTCGGCGTCGTTGCCGCACATCGCCAGTGCGGCGTCGTAGGCCGTGCGGGCCTCGTCGTACCGGCCGAGGCGGGCCAGCAGCTCGGCCCGGACCGCGGGCAACCGGTGGCCGGGCAGCGCCACGCCCGACAGGGCGGCCAGTCCCGCCTGCGGACCCGAGGCCTCGGCCACGGCGACCGCGCGGTTGAGCCGGACCACCGGTGAGTCGACGAGGTCGAGCAGCTCGTCGTAGCGCTGCACGATCCGCTCCCACGCGGTCTCCCCGGGCGAGGGGGCGATGGCGTGCTCGGCCGCGACCAGCGCCTGGAGGAGGTACGGCGAGGGCGGCGCGTGCACCCAGGGCTGCAACAGCTCCACCGCCTCGGCGACCTCGTCGTGACGCCAGAGCCCCCGGTCCTGGTCCGGGAGCAGGACCAGCGCGCCGTCCCGCACCCGGGCGTCGCGTCGCGAGTGCTGGAGCAGCATCAGCGCCAGCAGGGCGTCGAGCTCGGCCTGGTCCCGCTCCGGGAGCCCGGCAGGCAGGACGGAGCGGAGCACCGCGACGAGGCGGAGCGCCTCTCCCGCGACGTCGGCCCGGAGCACGTCCGCCCCGCTCCCGGGTGCGTACCCCGCGGTGAAGGCGAGGTAGGCGACGTCCTCCACGAACGTGACCCGGCCGGGCAGCGCGTCCGGCGGCGGCAGCTCGAACCGCGCGCCGGCGAGTCGCTTGCGCGCCCGGGTCAGCCGCGCGGCCATCGTCGGGGTCGGGACGAGGAAGAGCCGCGCGACGTCCTCGGTGGTCACCCCCATCACCAGCCGCAGGGTCAGCGCGGCCGCCGCCTCGCGGGACAGCGAGGGGTGCGCGCAGAGCAGCACGAGCCGGAGCCGTTCGTCCACGAGCACCTCTCCGCTGTCCGCCATCGTGCGCTGGGCCTCCTGCGCGAGCTCCGCCTCGACCGCGAGCACCGGCACGCGCCGGGCGGCCACCGCCTCGGCGCGGAGCCGGTCGAGCGCGCGGCGCCGGGCCGCGGTGAGCAGCCACGCCGCCGGGTTCGCGGGGACGCCGTCGGCCGGCCACGTGCGGGCGGCAGCCTCGACGGCGTCGGCGAGCGCGTCCTCGGCGAGGTCGAGCCGCCCGAAGCGGGCCACGAGGAGCGCGAGGAGCCGGCCCCAGTCGTCCCGGACGACCTCCTCGAGCACCGTCACCGAGGCATCACCCGGGCTCCATGTCGATGATCGGACGCACTTCCACCGAGTAGCTCTCCGGGAGCTCTCGGGCCGCCTCGAGCGCGGTCTCGAGGTCGGCCACGTCGATGAGGAAGAAGCCGCCGAGCTGCTCGACGGTCTCGGCGTAGGGGCCGGCGACGACGGACCGGACGCCAGCGTCGTCCGCCGGCCGCAGGGTGCGGGCCTGGTCGGGCGAGGCAAGGGCGTCCCCGCCGAGCATGGAGCCGCGCTCCTCGACCGCACGGGCGAACGCTTCGAACCGGGCGAACGCCGCCTCGTGCTCGGCGGCGTCAGCCGCCTCCCACCGGGCGAAGGAGTCCTTCTCCGCCATCAGCACCAGGAACTTCACGACGGGTCACCTTCGTGGTCGATGGTGGCCCGGACCTCGACCCCGCCGTCGTCCCCGGCCAGCAGGCCGCAGAGCTGCAGCAGGTCGTCGAGGTCGTCGCTCTGCACCAGGTAGAACCCGGAGAGCTGCTCCACCGCCTCGGCGTAGGGGCCGTCGCTCACCACCGCTCCGGAGCCGTTGCTGCGCACGACCTTCGCGGTCCGGGAGTGGGTCAGCTCGGCGCCACCGACGATCGTGTGGCCGCGCTCGGCGAGGAGCCGTGAGAACTCCTCGTGGCGGGCGTAGGTGGCCGCGCGCTCCTCGGGGCTCGCCGCCTCCCACACCGACTCGTCGCCGGGCAGCAGCACCGCGTACGTCGTCACACCGGTCATCGTGTCCTCCTCGCGTCGGGGGTTGTCAATGACATGACGCGCGAGGAGGACCCGATTCGACACTCCGGTCACTCGAGGTTCGCGGCCTCCGCGGCGATGGTGGTGGAGTCGCCGTGGCCGGTGTGGACGACCGTCTCCGGCGGCAGCGTCATCAGCCGCTCGCGGATCGAGGTGAGGATCGTCGGCTTGTCGCTGTACGAGCGGCCGGTGGCCCCGGGTCCGCCCTGGAACAGCGTGTCCCCGGTGAAGACGCACCCGAGGTCGGCGGCGAGGAAGCAGACCGCCCCCGGCGCGTGGCCCGGCGTGTGCAGGACGGTCAGGGTGGTGCCGGCGACCGGGACCTCCTGGCCGTCGCGCAGCTCGACGTCCCAGAACAGGTCGGGGTGGGTCATCTCCCACAGCGGCCGGTCGTCGGGGTGCAGGTGGATCGGCGCACCCGTGGCGTCCCGCAGGGCCGGGGCGACGCGGACGTGGTCGTCGTGGGCATGGGTGCACAGGATCCCGAGGAGCCGGCGGTCGCCGACCACCTCGAGGATCCTCCCGGCGTCGTGCGGCGCGTCGATGACGACGCACTCCCGGTCGTCGCCGACCACCCAGACGTTGTTGTCGACGTCGAAGGTCTGCCCGTCGAGCGAGAACGTCCCCGAGGTGACGGCGTGGTCGATGCGCGCGGTCACGGGAGCACCACCACGCTGCGCAGCACGTCGCCGTGGTGCATCTTCTCGAAGGCCGCCTCGATGTCGTCGAGCCCGATGCGCTCGGAGACGAACGCGTCGAGGTCGAGCCGCCCCTGCTGGTAGAGGTCGACCAGCATCGGGAAGTCGCGGCTCGGCAGGCAGTCGCCGTACCACGACGACTTGAGCGCGCCGCCCCGGCCGAAGACGTCGATCAGCGGGATGTCCGGGATCCGCATGTCCGGCGTCGGGACGCCGACGAGCACGACCGTGCCGGCGAGGTCGCGGGCGTAGAAGGCCTGCTTCCAGGTCTCCGGGCGGCCGACCGCGTCGATCACCACGTCGGCGCCGAAGCCGCCGGTGAGTGCCTGGATCGCCTCGACCGGGTCCTGCTCCTTGCTGTTCACGGTGTGGGTGGCGCCGAACTTCCGCGCCCACTCCAGCTTCCGGTCGTCGATGTCGACGGCGATGATCGTGCCCGCCCCGGCGAGCGCCGAGCCGGCGACCGAGGCCGCACCGACACCGCCGCAGCCGATCACCGCGACGCTCCGGCCGCGGGTCACCGCGCCGGTGTTGATCGCGGCGCCGATGCCGGCCATCACGCCGCAGCCGAGGAGCCCGACCGCAGCGGGGTCGGCGTCCGGGGCGACCTTGGTGCACTGGCCCGAGTGGACCAGCGTCTTCTCGATGAACGCGCCGATGCCGAGCGCCGGCGACAGCTCGGTGCCGTCCTCCAGCGTCATCTTCTGCGAGGCGTTGTGGGTGGCGAAGCAGTACCACGGCTCCCCGCGCAGACAGGCGCGGCAGTTGCCGCAGACCGCACGCCAGTTCAGCACCACGAAGTCGCCGGGCGCGACGTTGACGACGCCCTCGCCCACGGCCTCCACGATCCCGGCCGCCTCGTGGCCGAGCAGGAAGGGGAACTCGTCGTTGATGCCGCCCTCGCGGTAGTGCAGGTCGGTGTGGCAGACCCCGCAGGTCTGGATCTTCACCACGGCCTCACCCGGGCCCGGGTCGGGAACGTTGATGGTCTCGACCGAGACCGGCTTCCCCTTGGCCCTGGCCACCACTCCACGAACTTGCTGCATTCCCTCTCCTCTGGTCGTACCGCCTTGGTCGCGGGACCAACCTAGGCGACCGCGCCGACAGGAGGGAGTGCCGGTAGGCGGCTCCGCGGCCTACCCTCGGGGCATGGACGGACCCGAGGGACTGCTGGTGGTAGGTGACGGGCCGGTGAGCGAGGCTTTGGTGGCGATGACCGGGGTGCTCGGGTGGCGTCCGACGGTCGCCACCACGCTGCCCGAGGTGGAGGCGGCACTCCCCTCGGTCCGGGCCGTCGTGGTCACCAGCCACGACGAGGAGGTGGACGCCGCGGCGATCGCGCGGGCCCTGGACGCCGGCGTCGACTACCTCGGCGGGATGGGCTCCCGGCCCACTCAGGCACGTCGCCGTGCCTGGCTCCTCGACCACGGCGTGACCGAGGAGCGGCTCGCGTCGGTGCGCGGCCCGGCGGGGCTCGACATCGGCGCCGACGGCCCGGCCGAGATCGCGCTGTCGATCCTGGCCGAGGCGCTCGCCGTGCTCCGCGGCGTCGAGGTGACCGGCGCGATCAGCGACCGCGACGGCCCGATCCACCCGGACAAGGCGCCCGGCGAGGCGTTCTGCCCGACGGGCTGATCAGCGCCAGTCGACCTCGGCCGCGGTCGCACCGCCGGAGAGCCGGGCGTAGCCGGGTCCCCGGTCGAAGAAGGGCTGCTCGGCGCGCTCGGCTCGGCGGGCGCGCCGGGTCTCCTCCGTCGCGACGGCGTCGAAGCCCGGCTCCTCGGCGTCGCCGGTGAGCACCACGCCGTAGTCACGCAGCGCACCTCCCGGCGAGACCTTCTGCCAGACGACGTCGCGGACGACGAGCTCGGGGTCGCGGTCGAGCGGGTCGCCCCAGCCGCCCCCGCCGGTGGTCCGGATCCGGATCACCTCGCCGGCCCGCACCGGCTCGGCGTCGGCGAGGGCGTCGACCTCGCGCTCGTTCGGGCCACCCGGGTCCACGACCACCTCGAACGGCCGGCCCGCGAGGCCGCCGCGGACACCCCAGCAGGCGAGGATCGACCGGTCGGCGATCGACATGAAGTGCGCGTCGCGGAGCATCCGGATGTGCTTCTCGTAGCCGAGGCCGCCGCGGTGCTTCCCCGGCCCTCCGGAGTCGACGGCGAGCGACAGCCGCTCGACCAGGAACGGGAACCGCGACTCGGTGAACTCCGACGGGAGGTTCCGGGAGTCGGGCACCACGTGGATGGTGTCTTCGCCGTCGGCGTACGGGCGGCCGCCGGAGCCACCGCCGAGCACCTCCCTCATGAGGTACGGGCGGCCGTCGGTCCCGGTCCCGTAGACGCCGGTGTAGCGGATCGTCTCCTGGTCGGCGGGCATCTCGCCGTCGACCGCCTTCGCCAGCACGCCGGCGAGCACGCCGAGGAGCCGCAGGATCACGAAGGTACGGGCGTTGGTGGGCGCCGGGAACTCCGGCGTGAGCAGCGTCCCGGGCTCCGGGAACCGCATCTCGATCAGCGGCACCACACCCTCGTTGACGTCGAGCTCGGCCATCCGCTCGGGGGTGGCGGCGAGGTTGCGCAGGATCGGGGCGAGCCACTTCTTGAGGAAGACGCCGTCGCTGTAGTCGCCGCAGTGGTTGATCGGCCCCTTCGCCTGCGGGCCGGTGCCGTCGAAGTCGATGACCAGCCGCTCGCCGTCCGGGTCGTCGGCGGCGGTGCGGGTGAGGGTGATCCGTTGCGTGTGCAGCCGTGGCTCGTCGACGCCGTCGTGCTCGGCGTAGTCCTCCCACACCCAGCTCCCGACCGGGATCCGGGAGAGGATCTCGCGCCGGTAGGTCTGGGTGGTGCGGTCGATGATCGCGTCGAAGCAGCACTCGACGGCGTCGCGGCCGTACCGCTCGAAGAGCTCCCCGAGCCGACGCGCCCCCATCAGGCAGGCGGAGCACTCGGCGTCGAGGTCGGCCGCGAGCGACTCCGGCATCCGGGAGTTGCGGGTCATGATCGTCAGCGCCGCACGGTTG
Organism: Nocardioides caldifontis; assembly: GCF_008087345.1. Taxonomy (GTDB): domain Bacteria; phylum Actinomycetota; class Actinomycetes; order Propionibacteriales; family Nocardioidaceae; genus Marmoricola_A; species Marmoricola_A caldifontis. The sequence continues at coordinate 101,907 of NZ_ML701737.1, forward strand.
GGGACGCCGGCGTCCCAGAGCTTGATGGGCGGCACCATCAACCCTTCCTCGAACACCGTCGTCGCGCCGCTCGGCATCGATCCGGGCACCCGCCCGCCGATGTCGTCATGGTGACCAAAAGCCTGCACGAAGGCGACGACCTGCCCGCCGCTGAAGACCGGCACGGTCACGCACAGGTCGGGGAGGTGGCCGATGCCGCCCTCGGACTCGTAGACGTCGTTGTGGAAGAACACGTCGCCGGGCCGCATCTCCTCGATCGGGAAGTCGCGGGCGACCGGGTGGACCAGCGCGGAGTAGGACCGGCCGGTGAGCTTGCGGAGCCGGCGGTCGTGGATGCCGACGCGGAAGTCGTGGGCGTCGCGGATCATCGGGCTCCGGCTGGTGCGGGCGATCGCCGTCTCGACCTCCTGCTCCACGCTGGCCAGCGAGCCCTGCACGATCTCCACGAGCACCGGGTCGGCGCTCGCACCTGCGTCCTGCGTCAGCGTCCCGAAGGGGAACTGGGTGGGGACCCTGCGCGACATCACGCCTCCTCAGCGACGGTCGAGACCACCAGGTTCCGGTGGCTGTCCACCCGGGCGGTGAACCCGGGGTGCAGCGGGACGGTGGAGCCGTACTCCTCCACGATCGCGGGACCGTGCACCACCTGTCCCGGCTGCAGGTCGGGACGCCACAGGACCGGCGTCGGGACGTGGCCGGCCGAGGCTTCGAAGCAGACCGGCCGCTCGCCGCGCGGCGTCGGAGCCGCTTCCCCGGTGGCCGGCTCGGCGGCCCGCAGCTCCGGGCGTCTGATCGGCCCGATGCCGGTCAGCCGGAGGTTGACCCACTCCACCTGCTGGCGGGGATCGGTCGCGAAGTCGTAGCCGTAGAGCGCCCGGTGCTCGTCGTGGAACGCCCGCGCGACCCCGTCGAGCACGTCGGAGGTGAGCGGCCCGTCCGGCACCGCCACCCGCACCTCGAACGCCTGCCCGTAGTAGCGGAGGTCGGCGCTCCGCACCAGCCGGTGCTCCTCGTCGTCGAACCCCTCACGCACGAGCGCCTCGGTGGCCTGGCCGGCGAGCTCGCCGTACACCTGCTCGAGGGTGGTGCCCTCGACGTCGCGGTGGAGCCGGACGTAGGTCCGCACGTAGTCGTTCTTCACGTCGACCGTGAGCAGCCCGAACGCGGAGACGTTGCCCGGGTCCGGCGGCACGAGCACCGTCGGGATGCCGAGCACGTCCATCAGCCGGCAGAGCAGCAACGACCCCGAGCCGCCGAACGTGGTGAGCACGAAGTCGCGGACGTCGAGCCCGCGCTTCACGGTGACCTGGCGGAGCGCGTTGGCCTGGTTCCACGCGGAGATCTCGAGGACGCCGACGGCGCACTCCTCCGGTGTGATCGCGAGCTCCGCCGCGAGCCGTTCGACGCCCTCCCGGGCACGGTCGACGTCGAGCGGGATCTCGCCACCGAGGAGGTGAGGAGGGATCCGGCCGAGCACCACGTGCGCATCGGTGACGGTGACCTCGGTGCCGCCCTTGGCGTAGCAGAGTGGTCCGGGGTCCGCGCCCGCCGAGCGGGGGCCCACCTTGAGGTTGCCCTCGGGCGAGAGCCACGCGACCGAGCCGCCACCCGCACCGACGGTGACGACGTCGATCATCGGGATCTTGCTCGGGTAGGCGCCCACGGTCCCCTCTGTCGTCAACGTGGGCTCGCCACCGACGACGACCGCGACGTCCGTCGAGGTGCCGCCGCCGTCGCAGGTGAGGACTTGGTCGAAGCCGGCGACGTGCGCGATCATCGCCGCCCCGAGCGCCCCTGCGGCCGGCCCGGACAGGACGGTGGTGATCGGCTGGTGCACGACCTCGTCGGCGGAGAGCACTCCCCCGTTGGACTTCATGACGTGGAAGGGCACCTCACCGACCTCGGCGGCCAGGCGCCGCTTGATGTTGCCGACGTAGCGGGAGAGTCGGGGCTTCACGGCGGCGTCCACGAGCGTGGTGACGGAGCGTTCGTACTCGCGGTACTCACGCAGCACCTCGCTGGAGATCGAGACCACCGCCGCGGGGTGCTCCTCGGCGATGAGGTCGCGCATCCGCTGCTCGTGCGCGGGGTTGGCGTACGCGTGCAGGAAGCTGACGCCGAGCGTGGTGATGCCGCGCTCGCGGAACCACCGGGCGGTGCGGCGGGCGCCCTCCTCGTCGAGCGGGCGCAGCTCGGCCCCCGTGTGGTCCAGCCGCCCCTCGACGCCGCGGACCCGGTGGCGGGGCACGATGCGGTCGGGCTTCACCCAGAAGTAGGAGTTCCCGTAGCCGTCGGGGACGCTCTGCCGGGCGATCTCGAGCATCGCCTCGTACCCGGCGTTGGTGACGAAGCCGAGCCGCTCGACCTTGCCCTCGAGCAGCTGGTTGGTCGCGACCGTCGTGCCGTGGCTGACGGAGGCGATGTGCTCGGCTGCCCGCGGCCCGTCGAGCCCCATGAGCCCGAGCACCTTGGCGATGCCGGTCATGAATCCGTCCGCGGGGTCGGCCGGGGTCGACGGTGTCTTCGTGGTGGTCGTCGCCCCGGTCGCCTCGTCGAAGGCCACGACGTCGGTGAACGTGCCGCCGGTGTCGATGCCGATCCGGATCGTCCGTCGCGGGTCCTGAGTCGTCACGGGGTGATTACACCCGGTACGACGCCCCGACGGGACCGTGGACCGGTCCGACGCAGCGACGTGTCCGGGACCCGAACCGTTGTGGTCGATAGAGCCGACCGGATGTCGGGTACATCACACCCGGAGGAGGGAACTCTGGATGGTGACCGACCGGAACACCGTGGTGCACGCGCTGAGGGCGCAGGGCGACCACGACCGTGCACTTCAAGCGTCCTGCATCCTGCCCGCCACGGTGGACACCGACAAGGACGCCAACGTGCTGAGCATGCTGGGCGTGTGCCCGGGATCGCTCCAGGAGCAGGGGGACCCCTCGCCGACTCGAGCCGCCGGTACATGACATCGGGGAGAGGTTGACGCACCAGGTGCACCAACGGCTCCCCGATGTTCCGCACGGGAGCTACAGCGGTGGGCGGCGGTCCCCGACCCGGGTGGCCTGCTCGAAGACCCACGCCACCTCGAGCAGCCGGCGCTCCTGGTTGTGCGGCGCGACGACCTGGATCCCCACCGGCAGCCCCTCGTCGGTGAACCCGGCCGGCACCGAGATCGCGGGACAGCCGGTGACGGTCACGAAGTACGCCGACCGCATCCAGTCGAGATAGGTCTCCATCGGGCGTCCGGCGACCGTGGTCGGGAACTCCTGGTCGGCGGGGAACGGCGGCACCTGGCTCACCGGCAGCACGAGCACGTCGTGGTCGTCGAAGAACTCCACCATCCGCTGGGTCAGCGCGGTGCGCTGCCGGTAGCCGCGGGCGACGTCGGCGCCGGTCAGCGGCTCGCCCGCCCGGATGTTGTCGGCGAGGGACTGCTTGAACGCCGACGGGTGCTCGGCGAGCAGCGGCCCGAACACCGCCTGGAAGAGCCAGGCGCGCAAGGTGCGGAAGGTGTCCTCCGCCTCCGGCAGCGAGGGGTACGCCGGGACCACGGTCGCGCCCTCCGCCGCCAGCACGGCCCCCGCCGACTCGACGACGGCGGCCACCTCGGGCTCGACCGCGAACGCGCCCCCAAGGTCCGTCGACAGCGCCACCCGGAGCCCCGCGAGCGAGCCGGCGAGCGGCGGTGCGAAGGTCCGGCCGGGGTCGCCGAGGGCGAGCGGGACCCGACGGTCCGGACCGGCGAGCACCGACAGCAGCAGCGCGACGTCGCCGACGGTGCGGGCGAGCGGCCCGCCGACCGAGAGCGTCTCCCACGCGTTGTCCGCCGGCCACGAGGGCACCCGGCCGAGCGAGGGGCGCAGCCCGACCACGTTGCAGAACGAGGCCGGGTTGCGCAGCGAGCCGCCCATGTCGCTGCCGTCCGCGAGCGGCACCATCCCCGACGCGAGCGCCGCGGCCGCGCCGCCCGACGAACCGCCCGCGGAGCGGGAGAGGTCGAAGGGGTTCAGCGTGGTCCCGAAGACGGTGTTGAACGTGTGCGACCCGGCGGCGAACTCGGGGGTGTTGCTCTTCCCGACGATGACCGCTCCCGCCGCCCGCACCCGCTCGACGAGGAGCTCGTCCCGGTCGGGGACGTGGTCGGCGAACAACGGTGAGCCGTAGGTGGTGCGCCACCCCGCGACCGCGTGGGTGTCCTTCACCGCGAACGGCAGCCCGTGCAGCGGTCCGACGGGAGCGCCCGACGCCAGCTGCTCGTCGGCGGAAGCCGCGGCGGCGCGGGCCCGGTCGGGGTCGAGCGAGACCAGTGCGTTCACCGACGGGTTGACCTGCTCGATCCGCGCGAGGTGCAGCTCGAGGAGCTCCCGGGCGGAGACCTCGCGGGCGCGGACCGCCGCCGCCATGTCGACGGCGGACGACCAGTGGTCGAGGGTCACCGCCGTCGACCCAGCACGGCGCCGAGGAGCACCCCGAGGGAGACCAGCCCGGCGCCGACCGCGACACCGGCGAGGAACCTGGGCTCGGCCCCGGCCCGTGCCAGGGCCGGCGGTGCGGTGAAGACCTGTTGCGGTGCGGCCTCCTCGTGGGGCGCCGCGGCAGCGGCGGGGTGCGGCTGGGCTGCGCCGGTCATGACGTGCCGCTCCACCGCGGTGAAGAACTCGGTGGCCAGCCGCCGGGAGACCGACGCGAGCATCCGCTGGCCGACCCCGCCGATCATCCCGCCGACGACGGTGTCCGCGTCGTACTGCAGGACGGTGAAACCGGTCGCCTCGTCCTCGGAGAACCGGACGTCGACGTCCGCGGCGATCGTCCCGGGAGCACCCGCGCCCTCGGCGGAGAGCCGCAGCGACCGGTGCTCGGTGAGGTCGGTGATCCTGCACGACCCGGTGTAGGTGCCCTTGATCGCGGCGATCCCGACGGTGACGGTCATCGCGTAGGCGTTCTCGCCCGTGGTCTCGAGCCGCTCGCACCCCGGGATCGTCGAGACCAGCACCTGCGGGTCGAGCAGTGCGTCCCACACCTTCGGCAGCGGCGCCTGGAGGACCGCCTCGCCCGTGATCTTCATCGGCTCTCCTTGGTCTCGACAGGCTCGGACCTGGCGCTCTCGACCGACCCGGCGTTCTCGACCGACCCGGCGTTCTCGGCCGCCTTGCGTCGCAGGTCGTAGAGCTCCGACGGCGAGATCGGCATCCTCCGGATCGGGATCCCCTCCGCGTCCTCGATCGCCGACGCGAACAGCGCTGCCGACGGGATCACGCCGGCCTCCCCGGCCCCCTTGATCCCCAGGGGGTTCAGCGGCGACGGGGTCTCGAGGTGGTCGACTTCGATGCGCTCGGGGACCTCGGTGACGTAGGGCATCAGGAAGTCCATGAACGAGGCGTTGAGCAGCTGCCCGCTCTCGTCGTACGCCATCCGCTCGTAGAGCGCGCCGCCCACCCCCTGCGCGACCCCGCCGTGGATCTGCCCCTCGACGATCATCGGGTTCACCAGCGTCCCGCAGTCGTGGACGACGGCGTACCTGAGGATCTTGACCTCCGCGGTGTCCGGGTCGGTCTCCACGACGACCGCGTGCATCCCGGCGGCGAAGGTCGACCGCTCCGGCGAGTAGAAGTCGCGCCCCTCCAACCCGGGCTCGTCGTCCTCCTCCACGGGCGGCTTGTCGGGGTTGCCGACGGTGAACTGCGTGGCCAGCTTCGACGCCTCGTCGAAGGCGTAGCGGAGCGGGTTGGAGAGCACCGCGACGGTGCCGAGCGCGAGCCGCGACGCCGGCGCCCCGCGGACCTGCACGTGACCGTCGACGATCTCGAGGTCCTCCTCCGCCGCCTCGAGCGCGTCGGCCGCGATGCGCAGCGCCTTCGCCTTCACCTGGCGGGCCGCCAGCGCCACGGCGGAGCCGCTCATCACCGCGGCGCGGGAGGCGAAGGTGCCCACGGCGTAGCCCATCCGCCGGGTGTCGCCGGACGTCACCTCGACGTCTTCGAACGGGACGCCCAGCTCGTCGGCGACGATCTGGGCGAACGCCGTGCGGTGCCCCTGCCCCTGCGACGTCAGCCCGATCGCGACCTTCACCTTGCCGGTCGTCTCGACGTTGATGTGCGCGCCCTCGTAGGGGCCGACCCCGGTCCCCTCGACGTAGCAGGCCAGCCCGATCCCGACCCGACGCCCTTCGCGCCGGGCTTCTTGTCGAACAGACTCGAAGTCGTCCCACCCGACCAGCGCCTTGAGCTTGTCGAGCAGCTGTGGGTAGTCGCCGGAGTCGTAGACCAGCGGGCGGCCGTCCTGGAACGTCATCCGCTGGTCGTAGGGGAACTCGTCGGGCTGGATGAAGTTGGCCGCGCGTACCTCTGCCCGGTCGCGGCCGAGGTACGCCGCGATCGCGTCCATCGTGCGCTCCATGAGGAAGACGCCCTGCGGCCGGCCGGCCCCGCGGTACGGCGTGACGATCACCGTGTTCGTGTAGAGCGACTCGAAGACGACCTTGTAGGCCTCGGGCTTGTAGGGGCCGAGCGCCTGCGTCGAGGTGATGATCGGGACGATGAGCCCGTAGGGGATGTAGGCGCCGTGGTCGTGCCACAGCTGCACCGACATCCCGAGCAGCCGGCCCTCGTCGTCGAACCCGACGTCGACGTGCTGGAGCTGGCCCCGCTCGTGGGCACTGGAGACGAAGTGCTCGCGGCGGTCCTCGGTGAACTTCACCGGACGGCCCAGCGCCATCGCCGCCATCGGCACCAGCACCTCCTCCGGCCACGGGTGCACGATCTTGACGCCGAAACCGCCGCCCACGTCCGGGGTGATCACGTCGACCTGGCCGAGGTCGAGCCCCAGCTTCGTCGCCACCGCCGCCCGGACCCCCGTCGAGGTCTGCGTCGAGCTCCAGACCGTCAGCCGGCCGGCGTCGGGGTCCCAGCGCGCCACCGTCCCCCGTCCCTCGAGCGGGGTGCTGGCGGAGCGCTCGACCTCGAGGTCGAGGGAGAGCCGGTGGGGAGCGGCGGCGATCGCGGCGTCGGCGTCACCGGTCGCCTGCTCGAGCCGCGCCGCGACGTTGCCGGGGACGTCCTCGTGCACCAGGTGCTCGGCGCTGCGGGCGGCCTCGACCCCCACGACGGCGGGCAGCGGCTCGTAGGTCACCCGGATCCGTGACACCGCGTCCTCCGCGACGTAGCGGTCCTCGGCGACGACGAACGCGATCGCCTCGCCGACGTGGTTCACCTCGTCCTTCGCGAGGGCGTGCTGCGTGCGGCCGTGGGTCAGCGCCGGGTGCGGGATCAGCAGCGGCAGCGGCTCGGCCATCGGGCCGGTCAGGTCGTCGTAGGTCCACACCGCGACGACGCCGTCGACGTCGAGCACCGGGTCGACGTCGATCTCGACGATCCGCGCGTGGGCGTGCGGGCTCCGGAGCACCGCGACCTCCAGCGCCCCTTGTGCGAGGTCGTCGACGTAGCGCCCCTGTCCCCGCAGCAGCCGGTCGTCCTCGACCCGCTGGACCTTCTCGCCGAGCATCCGCGTGGTCACGCGTCACCTCCACGCAGCTCCGCCGCCCGCAGGACCGAGGCGACGATGTTCTGGTAGCCCGTGCACCGGCACAGGTTCCCGGCGACCATCTCCCGCGCCTCCTCCGGCGTCGGGGACGGGTTCTCCTCCAGCCCCGCGGTGATCGTGGTGAGGAAGCCGGGGGTGCAGAAGCCGCACTGCAGGCCGTGGCACTCCTTGAACGCCTGCTGCACCGGGCCGAGCGAGCCGTCGGCGTCCGCGAGCCCTTCCACGGTGGTGATCTCGGCGTCGACGGCGGACACCGCGAGCACCAGGCAGGACCGCACCGGCCGGCCGTCCATCAGCACCGTGCAGGCGCCGCAGACCCCGTGCTCGCACCCGACGTGCGTCCCGGTCAGCCCGACGTCGTGGCGGAGGGCGTCGCTGAGCAGCCGCCGCGCGGGCACCTGCACGTCGTGCACGGTGCCGTTCACGTGCAGCCGCACGTCGTACCGCGTCTCCGTCACCGGCCCTCCTCGTGCGCCTCGTCCCACGCCGACCGCAGCGCCCGGGCGGTGAGCACCCGGACGAGGTGCCGACGGTAGTCCGCCGAGGCGTGGATGTCCGCCGGTGGATCGAGGCGGGTCAGCGCGAGCTCCGCCGCGTCCGCCACCGCGGCGTCGGTCGGGCCACCGGCGAGCTGCTCGGAGACGTCGACGGCGACGGGCACGTCGCAGACGGAGAAGTACGAGACCCGCGCGCCCTCGCCAGGCCGGACCACCGCCGCCACCCCGCACAGCGCGTAGTCGCCGTGCCGGCGCGCGACCTCCTCGACCGCCGTGCCGGCTCCGGCCGGCAGGGCCGGGAAGAACGCCTCGACCGCCACCTCGTCGGGGCGCAGCGAGGACTCCATCGGCCCGACGAACAGCTCGCCGGCCGGGATCCTGCGTCGCCCGTCCACCGACGCCGCGGTCACGTGGCCCTCGGTCAGCGCGAGCACCGCGGGCATCTCCGCGGACGCGTCCGCGTGCACCACCGAGCCCACGGTGGTCCCCCGGTTGCGGATCGTGGCATGCGCGACGAGCCGCAACGCCTTGCGCAGCAAGGGCTGCACCCGGGCGGCCTCGTCGTCACCGAGGACGTCGGTGTGCCGGGCCAGCGCCCCGACCCGGACTCCGTCGTCGTCGGAGCGCACGTAGGCCAGGGGCCCGATCCCGTTGATGTCGACCAGCAGCGCCGGGGATGCGAGCCGCATCGACAGCAACGGGACCAGGCTCTGGCCGCCGGCCAGCACCTTCGCGTCCGGGCTCGACGCGAGCGCCTCGAGCGCCTCGTCGAGGGAGCGCGGTCGGACGAGCTCGAAGGGTGCCGGCTTCAAACGTTCACTGCCCCTCTCGGTGCGACGTCGGACGTTCTGACGAGTCGGCTCCGGACGGGCCGACGATGAGCGCACCGCTCCGGTCCACGTCGTGCGTGCCGCCCTTGACCATGTGGAAGAACACGATGACGAGGATGGTGCCGAGCGCGATGCCACCGAGCTCGAAGTCGTCGGTGACCTCGAGGGTGACCCCGCCGATGCCGGCGATGATGCCCGCGGCGAGCCCGACGAGGTTGCGCGGGTTGCCGAAGTCGACGCCGTTCTCGACCCAGATCTTCGCGCCCACGAGGCCGATCATCCCGTAGAGCACGATCGTGATGCCGCCGAGCACGCCGCCCGGGGTGGCGTTGACGACCTGGCCGAACTTCGGGCAGAGCCCCAGCAGGATCGCCACGCCGGCCGCGAAGTAGTACGCCGCGGTGGAGTACACGCGCGTCGCGCCCATGACACCGATGTTCTCGGCGTACGTCGTCGTCGGCGAGCCGCCGAACGCGCTGGCCAGGGCGGTCGCGAGGCCGTCCGCGCCGATCGCCCTCCCCATGTACGGGTCGAGGTCGTCACCGGTCATCTCCGCGACCGCCTTCACGTGGCCGGTGTTCTCCGCGATCAGGGCGATGACGCCGGGGAGCACCAGCAGGATGAACGTGAGCGAGAAGCTCGGCCCGTGCACCGCGTCGACGCCGTCGGCGAGCGTGCCGGACGGGAAGCCGATCCAGTCGGCCGCCTCGACGTTCGCCCAGCTGACCCGGTCGTGCGGGACCGCCTCGCCGTTGCTGGTCGGGAGCACCGAGGTGATCTGCCCGAACAGCCCGTCGGCCACCCACGAGATGACGTAGCCGAAGATCAGCGCGAGGAAGACCGCGATCCGGGACCAGAACCCCGGCAGCAGCACCGCGGCGGCGACCATGAACGCCGCGGTGAGCAGCGCGATCCACTGGTCCTGCGGCCAGTAGACCCCGGCCACGACGGGGGCGAGGTTGAAGCCGATCAGCATGACCACCGCGCCCGTCACCGCCGGCGGCAGGATCCGGTGGATCAGCCGCGACCCGCCGAAGTGCACGAGCAGGCCGACGAGCGCGAGCACGATGCCGGCGACCATGATCGCGCCGGTCACGTCGGCGGAGTCGCCGCCCTGCGCCCGGATCGCGGCCACACCGGCCACGAACGAGGCGCTGGTGCCCAGGTAGCTCGGCACCCGGTTGTTGCAGATGAGCAGGAACAGGATCGTGCAGATCCCGGAGAACATGATCGCGAGGTTCGCGTCGAGCCCCATGACGATCGGGAACACGAAGGTCGCCCCGAACATCGCGACGACGTGCTGGGCGCCGAGCCCCGCCGTACGGCCCCAGCTCAACCGCTCCATCGGACCGACCGCGGCTCCTGGGGGAGGTGTCTTGCCGTCGTAAACGACGTCCCACTTGAACATCGACATCTGGCCACTCCTGTCGTTCGTACCGTGGCGGTACGCCGGCCCACCGGGTGGTCGACCGGTCACCCTCGGTTCACATGGTGGACCTCGAAGGTCACCGGGGCGAGACGCGACGGTTCCGGGGGTGTTGGGCGTGTCGCCCGAAAACGCACCCGGCAGCGGATCGGGGGCGCGACTCGATAGCGTGGCGCCGTGGCAGCGACGAACCAGGTTCCGATGACCTCCGTCGTGGGTTCGGCCTCGATCTGGGTCCTCGGTCGGGTGGCCGGTCCGCGGCGCCGTGGCCGTGTCCTGCACGTCGGCGACTCCGCGGTCTACCTCGACCTCGAGGGCACCTGTCTCGCCGTGCTCGGGGCGCGTGCCGTGCAGGTGCCGTGCGGGGTGCGGACCCAGCTCCCCACGCTCCCCGACATCGAGGCCGGTGCGGAGGTCGTCGTCGAGGACGGCTCGATCGTGCTCCCCGGCCTCGAGGTCATGGTCACCACTATCGTCGACACGACGGTCCCGGTCCTCGGCGCGGACACCGCCGCGTGGGGCGGCGAGGTGGTCGACGAGCTCCTCACCGACCGGCTCGACGCGGTCCGTGCCCAGGTGCCCGGGGCGGCGCTCGCCGCGCTCGCCGAGGGCGACGCCGGGAGCGTCCTGCAGCTGCTCGGACTCGGCCCGGGGCTGACGCCGCTCGGGGACGACGTGCTGTGCGGCTGGCTGGCCACCGCGGTCGCCAGCCGGCACCCTGCGCTCGCCGACGTCCGTGGCGCGGTCGGCGCGGCCGCGGTCGAGCGCACGACGACGCTGTCGGCCACGCTGCTCTCGTGCGCCTCACGCGGCGAGGGGCTCCCCGAGTTCCGGAGCCTGCTCGTCGGGGTCAACCAGCAGAACCGGGAGGTCGTCGAGCAGGCGCTCGAGCTGATGCTCCAGGTGGGCGAGACCTCCGGGGCCGGCAACCTGCTGGGCGCCCTCGTCGCGCTCCAGTCACCCTCGCTTCTCGCACCCCCTGCCGGAGACGTCTGAGGAGGTCGCCGTGAGCCACACCCACGTCGAGCTGCGGGACGCGTACGCCGACTCCGTGGTGCTGCTCGAGGTGAGCAAGGCCGTGGCCGCCACCCCCGGGGTCCTCGACGCGCAGGTGGCGATGGGGACGCCGCTCAACGTCGAGGTGCTCACCGGCATGGGGTTCGAGGTGCCGCCCTGCTCCCCCAACACGATGGTGGTCGCGCTCCGGGTCGGCTCGGAGGAGGAGGTGCCGGCGGCGCTGGCCGCGGTCGACGCCGCCCTCGCCGCGGGACGACGCGACTCCTCCGGTTCCTCGGGGTCCGACGGCCCGTCGGCGGTCCTCCCCCGCACCACGGGCCGCGCCCTCAGGCGCACCGGCAGCACGCTGGCGCTCGTCTCGGTCCCCGGTGAGCACGCGACCGCCGAGGCGGTCGACGCGCTCGACGCCGGGGCCGACGTCCTCGTCTTCAGCGACAACGTGCCGGTCGAGCAGGAGGTCGCGCTCAAGCGGCTCGCGACCGAGCGCGGCCGGCTGGTGATGGGGCCTGACTGCGGCACCGCGGTCGTCGACGGCGTGGGGCTCGGTTTCGCCAACGTCGTGCCCCCGGGCGACGTGGCCCTCGTGGCCGCCTCGGGCACCGGCGCGCAGCAGCTGATGTGCCTGCTCGCCGCCGCGGGGGTGGGGGTCGGCGACGTGCTCGGCGTGGGCGGTCGCGACCTGTCCGAGGAGGTCGGTGGGCTCTCCACCCTCGAGGCGCTGCGCAGGCTCGACGCCGACCCAGGCGTACGCCGCATCGTGCTCGTGTCCAAGCCGCCCGCCCCGGCCGTCGCGGCCCGCGTCGAGGAGCACGCCGCCGGGCTCTCCACCCCGGTCGACCTCGCGCTCCTCGGCCCCGGCCGTCCGGACCTGACGGCGGTCGCGGAGTCGGTCGTGGCGGCCCTCGGCGGCACCGCCCCGACCTGGCCCGTCCGCGGCACGGCGCGCCCGGCGCGCGGCGGCCACCTCCGTGGGCTGTTCGTCGGCGGCACGCTCTGCGACGAGGCGATGATCATCGCGGCCGGCCGCCTCGGCCCGATCCGCAGCAACATCCCGCTCTCCCCCGAGCTCGCGCTCGGCCCCGACCTCCAGTCGGACGGCCACCTGATGGTCGACTTCGGCGACGACCGGCTCACCCAGGGCCGGGCGCACCCGATGATCGACCCCACCCTCCGGCTCGAGCAGCTGGCCCGGTTCGGCGCCGACCCCGCCACCGGGGTGCTGCTGCTCGACGTGGTCCTCGGCCACGCGGCCGAGCCCGACCCCGCCGCGCTGCTCGCCCCGGCGATCGCGGCGGTCGACGTCCCGGTCGTGGTCGCCTGCGTCGGCACCACCGCGGACCCCCAGGGGCTCGACCGGCAGGCGGAGGCGCTGGCAGGGGCCGGCGCCGAGGTCCACCTCTCCAACGCCGCCGCGGCCCGGCGCGCGGCCGAGCTCGCAGGAGGTGCCGCATGAGCACCGGCCCGATCGTCGCCGCCGGCGCCGACCTGTTCGCCACCGCCGTCGAGTCCCAAGGCGTCCCCGTCGAGCGCGTCGACTGGCGACCGCCGATGGAGGGCACCTCCGCCGACCTCGCCACCGTCCTCACCGACCCGCTCCGTGCCGACGCCAACCGGCGGGCCGTGGAGGCGGTGCTCGGTGTGCAGGCGGTGCTGGTCGACGTCGCGCCCGCGTCCGAGGTGCTCGGGCTCTCGAAGGGCGAGTTCCTGCACGCCGGCCCGCCGATCGGGTGGGAGCGCACCTCCGGCCCGCTCCGCGGCGCGCTGATGGGCGCCGCCGCCCTCGAGGGGCTGGTCGACGACCCGGAGGACGCAGCTGCCCTGTTCGAGGCCGGGTCGGTCACCTGGGAGCCGTGCCACCACCGCAGCGCCGTCGGTCCGATGGCCGGGGTGGTGTCGCCGTCGATGTGGATGTTCGTGATCGAGGACGCCGCGTCCGGGCGCCGCACGTACTGCTCGCTGAACGAGGGGCTCGGCAAGGTCCTCCGCTACGGCGCCTACGCCCCCGACGTGCTCGACCGGCTCCACTGGATGGCGGCGGTGCTCGGACCGGTGCTCCGCGACGCCGTACGCACGACGGGGCCGGTGGACGTCACCGCGATCCTCACCCAGATGCTCCAGATGGGCGACGAGGCGCACAACCGCAACCGGGCCGGCACGCTGATGCTGCTGCGCGACCTCTCCCCCGCGATGGTCTCCGGGCCGCACCCGTCCTCGGACGTCGCGGAGGCGCTGCGGTTCATCGGCGGCAACGACCACTTCTTCCTCAACCTCGCGATGCCGGCGTGCAAGCTCGCGCTCGACGCCGGGCGCGACGTCGAGGGGTCGACGATGGTCGTCGCGATGGCCCGCAACGGCACCGACTTCGGGATCCAGGTCTCCGGGACCGGCGACGAGTGGTTCACCGGGCCGGCGCAGCTCGCGGACGGGCTGTTCCTGGGGTCCTACGGGCCCGACGACGCCAATCCCGACATCGGCGACTCGGCGATCACCGAGACCGCGGGGATCGGCGGGTTCGCGATGGCGACCGCGCCGGCGATCGTCCGGTTCGTCGGCGGCACCGTCCCCGACGCGCTGGCCACGACCCGGCGGATGCACGAGATCACGCTCGCCGAGAACCCGCGCTGGTCGATCCCGGTGCTCGACTTCGCCGGCGCCCCTACGGGCATCGACGTCACCGCGGTCTGCCGGACCGGGATCCTGCCGCAGATCAACACCGGGATGGCCGGCCGCGTCGCCGGTGTCGGCCAGGTCGGAGCCGGCCTGGTGAACCCGCCGGCCGAGATCTTCCCGAAGGCCCTCGCCGCCCTCGCCGCCCGTACCCGCTCCCGCGCCTGAGGGTCAGCTCCAGGAGTCCCAGAACGCCCGCCGCATGTCAGGCCGGTTGGAGGGGGTCAAGGGCGTCCCCTCGACGCGGTACTCCTCCAACGGCGTCGGGTCCTTGAACTCCGGCAGGGACCCGTCCGCCCGGACCACCCGCCACCACGGGACCCCGCCGCCGTGCAGCGACATCACCCGGCCGACCGAACGCGGCCCGCCCCGTCCGACGCGCTCCGCGATCGCGCCGTACGTCGTCACCCGGCCCGGCGGGACCCGTTCGACGAGCGACAGCACCGCCTCGACGTACTCCTCGTCCACGGTTCCGACCGTAACGGGGGCGGGCCCCCGACCACGTCGCAGGAACGTGGCCGGGGGCCCTAGGGGTGGGAGGGATGCGTCTAGAGGACCGGCTCGAACGGCTCGGTGCCCGGCACCAGCTGCAGGCCGGAGATCCCGGAGTGCTGCTGGGCGAACCGCAGCTCACGGCTCAGGTCGCCGACGCCGTTGGACGCCGGGAGCGGGGCGAGCGCGAGGGTCGACAGCGTGCCGAGCGCCTTGCCCTCGGCGTCGAGGAACCCGCTGCCGGAGTCACCGGGGACGCCGGGGGTCAGCGTGTAGACCGGGTGGGTCCAGCCGCCGCCGCTCGTGCCGAGGCTGGCACCGACCTTCGGCGACAGCAGCTCGACGCCGGCGCGGAGGCTGGAGTTGCCGAACGAGTAGACCTTCTCGCCTGCCGGTGCGCCATCGCTGTTCACCGCGGTCGGGCCGCCGAAGAACGGCACGCTCGGGTTCACCTTGCCGACGTGCGCGGCGTCGACCTTCACCAGCGCGAAGTCGTTGTAGGCACAGGTGTTCTCGTCGGTCGTCCCTGCCTGCTTCATCGACAGCCAGCTGCTGTAGGCCAGCGTCCCGGTCCCGACCGTGGTGCCGGCGGTGAGCAGGTTGCCGTTCTCGACGAACTCGACCTTGGTGCCGAGCGGCAGCGAGCCCGCGTCGCACCCGTTGGTGTCGGTGGCCTCGCCGGTGCCGGCGCAGTGCGCGGCGTAGCCGACGTAGACGTTGGAGGCGCTGTCGGTGAAGACGAAGTTCGCCGTGCACTGGGCGCCGTTGGTGTACATCTGCACGCCCGGGTGGATCTTCGCGCTCGCGGCGGGCGCCCACGCGGCGCGGACGGCGCTGCTCGGCTGGGCCGCATCAGCCGGGCCGGCGACGAAGGCGGCCGTGGCGAGGGCGGTGGCGAAGATCGAGGCGGCAGTGGTGCGAGCCCGTGAGGCCATGGACGTGGCTCCTTGGTGGTGACGGTCGTGAGGTGCGCTGCTGCGACGTCAACGAGGGTCCCCGGCGGAAGGTCACGCCACCCGCGTCGTACGGCCCGTTCCACTACCCGAAAAGCGGCGCGGCCCGGCCCCTCGGGAGGGGCCGGGCCGCGGTCAGGTCCGCGTCAGTTCTCGCGTCAGTACGACGGCTGCGACGGGTCGATCTGGTTGACCCAGGCCACCACGCCACCACCGACGTGCACGGCGTCGGAGTAGCCCGCGCCCTTCACGATCGCCAGGGTCTCCGCCGACCGCACACCGGACTTGCAGTGCATCACGATCTGCTTGTCGGAGGGCAGCTTCTCCAGGGCGCTGCCGTTGAGGAAGTCGCCCTTGGGGATCAGCACCGAGCCGGGGATCTTGTTGATCTCGTACTCGTTCGGCTCGCGCACGTCGACGAGCACGAAGTCGCGCTCACCGTTCTCGCGCTCCTTGATCCACTGCTCGAGCGTCGACACGGAGATCGTCGCGTCGGCGGCGGCCTCGGCGGCCTCGTCGCTGATCGCGCCGCAGAAGGTCTCGTAGTCGATCAGCCCGGTGACCGTCGGGTTCTCGCCGCACAGCGCGCAGTTCGGGTCCTTGCGCACCTTGAGCTTGCGCCACTCGAGCTCGAGGGCGTCGTAGATGACCAGCTTGCCGACGATCGGGTCGCCGATGCCGGTCAGCAGCTTGATCGCCTCGTTGACCTGGATCGAGCCGATCGCGGCGCAGAGCACGCCCAGCACGCCGCCCTCGGCGCAGGACGGGACCATGCCCGGCGGCGGCGGCTCGGGGTAGAGGCAGCGGTAGCAGGGCGCGTCGTCGGCGAGGCTCGGCGCGAAGATCGAGGCCTGCCCGTCGAAGCGGTAGATCGAGCCCCAGACGTAGGGGATCCCGAGGAAGTACGCCGCGTCGTTGACCATGTAGCGCGTCGCGAAGTTGTCCGTGCCGTCGACGATGAGGTCGTAGCCGCGGAACACGTCCATCACGTTGTCGTTGTCGAGCCGCTCGCCGTGGACGACGACCTCGACCAGCGGGTTGACCTCCTTGATGGAGTCCCGCGCCGACTCGGCCTTGGGACGGCCCACGTCGCTCTGGCCGTGGATGACCTGGCGCTGCAGGTTGGACTCGTCGACCTCGTCGAACTCGGCGATGCCGAGGGTGCCGACGCCGGCCGCGGCGAGGTACAGCAGCGCGGGCGAGCCCAGGCCGCCGGCACCGATGACCAGCACCTTGGCGTTCTTCAGCCGCTTCTGGCCGGTCATCCCGACGTCGGGGATGATCAGGTGGCGGCTGTAGCGGCGTACCTCGTCGATCGTCAGCTCGGCGGCTGGCTCGACCAGCGGGGGCAGGGACACGGCATCTCCTCGGGCACTGCGGGCGTGCGTCGACCTGGTGGTCAGGACACCGGCACAACAACGCCGGGCTCCTCCATGTTCCCCCGCCCCACAACCGCCGCCGGACACGCATCTCAGCATCCGGATCCGTCCGGTGTGGGTCGCGGCGGGAGCGGATCCCGCCGGCGGTACCCTGCAGTAGCCATCGCGGGGCCCGTCCGGGGTTCGGCATGGCGACCTACGGGGCACCGGTCACCGACCGGCCAGGAGCAGCGGGAACAGGAGGGGTCGGGTGAGCGGCGTCGACCAGGCACGACCGCGTGGCGGCCGCATGCCACGCAAGGCGAGGCGGGCACAGCTGCTCGACTCCGCGCTCGAGGTCTTCGTCGCCCAGGGGTACCACGCGGCCGCGATGGACGACATCGCCGAGCGGGCCGGCGTCTCCAAGCCGGTGCTCTACCAGCACTTCCCCGGCAAGCTGGAGCTCTACCTCGCGCTCCTCGAGCAGTCCGCCGACCGCATCATCGACGCCACCCGTGAGGCCCTGGCGTCCACGCAGGACAACAAGATGCGCGTCCTGGCGACGATGCAGGTCTTCTACGACTACGTCGCCAACGCCCAGGGCGCGTTCCGGCTCGTCTTCGAGTCCGACCTCACCAACGAGCCGCTCGTGCGGGCCCAGGTCGACCGGGTGACCGCGGTGTGCGCCGAGGAGGTCACCAAGGTCATCCACGAGGACACCGGGCTCTCCGACGAGGCGTCCCGGCTGCTGGCCGTCTCGCTCGTCGGGGTCGCCCAGTTCAGCGCCCGCTACTGGCTCGACAGCGGCGGCGACCTCGACCAGCAGGCCGCCGCCCAGCTGGTGGCTAGCCTGGCATGGCGCGGGATCAGTGGATTCCCGCTCACCGACGAGCAGGGCTGAGCGGACGCACCGCGTCCGGCCGGCCCCACATCACCCCGAAGAAGGAGCACCACCGTGGAGGTCAAGATCGGCGTCCAGCACGCCCAGCGCGAGCTCGTCATCGACACCGAGCTGTCCGGCGACGACGTCGCCGCCGAGGTGAGCAAGGCGCTGAACGAGGAGGGCGGCGTCCTCTCGCTCTCCGACTCCCGCGGCCGCCGCATCCTGGTCCCCAGCGCGAAGCTCGCGTACGTCGAGCTCGGCACCCCGACCCCCGGCCAGGTCGGCTTCCGCAGCTGACCCGCCCGCCCCTCGTCACACCACGAGGGGCGGCTCGACACCCTGCGCGCGCCACGAACGGCGGCTCGGCATCCACGACGCCGACCGCTCAGGCGTCGAGGCCCAGGTTCTCCATGCGCTTGGTGTGGTTCTCGGTCAGCCGGGTGAACAGCCGTCCCATCGCGGCGAGGTCGAGCCCGGGCCGGTCGACGCCGCCGGTGAGGAGGGCGGTGAGGGCGTCCCGGTCGGCGGCCACGCGCTGGGCCTGGGTGAGCGCCTCCCCCATCAGCCGGCGTCCCCAGAGGGCGAGCCGGCCGGCGACCCGGTGGTCGCGGGCGATGGCGGCCCGGACCCGGTCGACGACGAACTCGGCGTTGCCGGCGTCCCGGAGGCTCTCGATGATGACGGTGCGGGTCTCCGGGTCGAGGAAGGCCGCGATCTCGGTGTAGAAGTCGGCCGCCAGCCCGTCGCCGACGTACGCCGTGACGAGCCCCTCGAGCCAGTCGGAGGACGCCGTCCGGGCGTGGAAGTCGTCGAACGCCTCGCGGAACGGCTCCATCGCGGCGACCGGGTCGGCACCGAGGTCGGTGAGGTAGTCGCAGAGCCGCGCGTAATGGGTGTACTCCACCGACGCCATCCGCGCGAGCTCGCCCTTGTCGGCGAGCCCGGGGGCCATCCGCGCGTCCTGGGCGAGCCGCTCGAAGGCGGAGATCTCGCCGTACGCGACCGCCCCGAGGAGGTCGACGACCGCCTCGGCGTAGACCGGGTCCTCCATCGCGGGCGGGCGGGCGCTCGTCATGCGGGGAGGGTACTCCCCGCCCACCCGCGCCGCGTGCGGTCGGGCGGCGGTGCCCCAGCCGTTACCATGGGGAGTCACATCCCAGAGACGAAGGCAAGACTCTGACCACGTTCCGAGAGCTCGGGGTGCTCCCCGAGATCGCCGCCGCCCTCGAGCGCGGCGGCATCACGACCCCCTTCCCGATCCAGGAGATGACGCTCAGCGTCGCCCTGCTCGGCACCGACCTCATCGGCCAGGCGCGCACCGGCACCGGCAAGACGCTGGCGTTCGGCATCCCGCTGCTGCAGCGCACCGTGGCCCCGCACGACCCCGAGCACGAGGACCTCGCCGCGCCCGACAAGCCGCAGGCGCTGGTCGTCGCGCCCACCCGTGAGCTCGCGCTCCAGGTGTCCAACGACCTCAAGCTGGCCGCGCAGGACCGCAGCACCCGCATCCTCACCGTCTACGGCGGCGTCCCCTACGAGGGCCAGCTCGAGGCGCTCGAGAAGGGCGTCGAGGTCGTCGTCGGCACGCCGGGCCGCCTCCTCGACCTCGCCAACCGGCGCAGCCTCGACCTCTCGCACGTCAAGGTGCTGGTGCTCGACGAGGCTGACGAGATGCTCGACCTGGGCTTCCTCCCCGACGTCGAGAAGCTGCTCGCCAAGACGCCGAGCCACCGGCAGACGATGCTGTTCTCGGCGACGATGCCGGGCGCGATCGTGTCGCTGGCCCGCACCCACATGCGCCACCCGGTGAACATCCGCGCGGAGTCCGCGGCGGACACCCAGATGGTGCCGGCGACCGCGCAGTTCATCTACCAGGTCCACGACCTCGACAAGATCGAGATGCTCGCCCGGATCCTCCAGGCGGAGAACTCCGGATCGACGATCGTCTTCACCCGCACCAAGCGCCAGGCGCAGCGGGTCGCCGACGACCTCGCCGAGCGCGGCTTCCCCGCGAGCCCGCTGCACGGCGACATGGCCCAGGTCGCGCGCGAGAAGGCGATGGCGAAGTTCCGCGAGCGCAAGGTCCGGGTCCTGGTCGCGACCGACGTCGCCGCCCGCGGCATCGACGTCTCCGACGTCACCCACGTCATCAACTACAGCTGCCCCGAGGACGACGCGACCTACGTCCACCGCATCGGCCGCACCGGCCGCGCGGGCGCGTCCGGCGTCGCGGTCACCTTCGTCGACTGGGCGGACGTGACCCGGTGGAAGGTGATCAACAAGGCGCTCGACCTGCCGTTCGACGAGCCGGCCGAGACCTACTCGACGTCGGAGCACCTCTACCACGACCTCGGCATCCCCAAGGGCGTCAAGGGGCGGCTCAGCGAGCCGGCTCCTGAGAAGCCGCGCGAGCGCCGCGAGGAGGCGCCGCGGGAGAGCCGCCCGCGCAACCGGAACCGCAACCGCACCCGTGGCGGCCGCCCGGTCGAGGAGACCGGCGCGACCGGCGAGGGCACGGAGCAGCCGGCCGAGGTGGGCTCCTCGGAGGAGCGCCCGGCCCGGCGTCGGCGCCGCCGTCGTTCCGGCTCCGGTCAGTCCGCCGGCCAGTCCGCCGGTCAGTCCGCCGGTCAGTCCGCCGGGCAGTCGGCGGGCCAGGAGTAGCCGCCGGTCAGCGGACCGCGCGCACTGTCGGGCTGGTGTCGGCCTTGCAGTGCGGCGTCCGCCGTACCTTGGCGTAGAAGCGCCCCTCGAGGCCGGTGTTCCCGGTCTCCCACTCGTAGCGACCGTCGTCACGCTCGGTGACGTCCGAGGCGACGCGGACGTCGTCGCCACCTCCGCGGACGCCCTTCTGCTGGAAGACGACCACCAGCCGCCCCTTGGCGCACTTCGCCGGGCGGGGGCTCGAGACGGTGCCGGACAGCTCGACGCCGTCGGCCCGGATCGTCACGGTCGTGCGGGCCCGTGCCGCGGAGGCGTCGGCCGGAACGGTCACGAGCGCCACGCCGGCGAGCCCGGCGAGGGCGGCCGGCAGGGCCAGGAGGGTGGAGGTACGACGCATGGGAGCTCCCCTGTGCACGCGCCGCCCGGGTGACGGCGACCTCTCGGCAGGCTAGGACGGCCCCACCGGCAGCGGACCACCCGAACGGGTCACTCCGTGACGACGACCGTCGTCCCGATCGGAGCGAACCGCCACAACGCCTTGGCGTCCGGGCGGGCCTGCCGGATGCAGCCGTGGCTCATCGGCGTGCCAAGGTCGTCGAGCTCCTGCACCGGCTCGCCGTCGTCGACCGGGATGTCGTGGAACCCGATCGCGGCGCGGTCGCCGTGGGCGAACCGCACCATGAACTTCATCGTCCCCGAGTCGTCGATGCCGATGGCGTTCCGCGACCGGGAGTAGACCGCGTAGCTCCCCGCGTCGAGGTTGTCGTAGATGCTGCCGGAGACGAGGTACGTGCGCGCCACCGAACCGTCCTCCCGGACCAGCCAGACCCGCTGGTCGGAGACGTCGAAGACGACCCGCCGCCCCTCGCCGCTGTCGGCGGGGACCGGCACCGCGTCGGTCTCGGAGGCGCTCGCGGTGCCCGTCGACCCGGGGGCGACACTGCCGGTCGTGCTCGACGAAGCACTCCCGGAGAGCGTCAGGGCGTCGTCCCGCGGCGTCGCGGCGTACGACGGCTCCCCCGACGACGGCAGCACGCCGAGCCCGCCCAGCGCCGCGGTCGTCGTCACCACGAGCGACGCACCCAGGGCGGCGACCCGGCCCCGGCGCAGCCGCACCTCGCGCGCCGGCATCAGCGGGCCGCCTGCCGGCCCATGAGCCCTCGCGCGACCTCGCGGTAGGCCTCCGCCCCCTTGGTCGTACGCGCGGTCCGCAGGATCGACCTGCCGGCGGCCGGTGCCTCGGCGAACCGGATCGACTTCGGGATCGGCGGCTCCACGACGGCGAGGTCGTAGGTCTCGGAGATCGTGTCGAGCACCGTGCGGGCGTGGTTGGTGCGGCCGTCGTACAACGTCGGGAGGACGCCCCACACCTCGAGGTCGCGGTTGGTGAACCGGCGTACGTCGTGGACGGTGTCGAGGAGCTGGCCGACGCCGCGGTGCGACAGCGTCTCGCACTGCAGCGGCACCAGCACGCCGTGGGCCGCGGTCAGCGCCGCGACGGTCAGCACGCCGAGCGAGGGTGGGCAGTCGAGCAGGACCCAGTCGTAGCCGTCGAGCTCCTCCAGCGCCGCCCGGATGACGTGCTCCCGGCCGGTGCGCGTGAGCAGGTCGGCCTCGGCGCGGGCGAGCTCGATGGTCGCGGGCAGCAGGTCGACGCCGTCCTCGGTCTCCAGCACGACCTCGGCGGCGGGGAGCCCCTTGGTGAGCACGTGGTGGACCGACACCTCGAGGTCCTCGGGGTCGATGCCGAGGGAGAACGTCAGGCAGGCCTGCGGGTCGAGGTCGACGATGAGCACCTTCGCCCCGAGCTCCGCCAGCGCCGCGCCCAGCGAGGCCACGGTGGTGGTCTTCGCCACGCCACCCTTCTGGTTGGCGACGGCGAGAATCGTGCTCACGGCGGCCATTGTGCCCCGCAGCCCCGTCCGGACCGGGGAGGCAGGCCCTGGCATGCTGCCCGCATGTCGCAGGCCGCCAACAGCTCTCCCGCCCGCCCCGTCGCCCTGGTCACCGGACCCACCGCTGGTCTGGGCCGCCGGTTCGCCGTCCGGCTCGCCGAGCGCGGCCACGACCTCGTCCTCGTGGCCCGCGACCGGGGCCGGCTGGAGGAGCTCGCCGTCGAGCTCGAGCGCGACCACGGGGCGTCGTCGGAGGTGCTCGTCGCCGACCTGGCGGACCGCGAGCAGCTGAAGGCGGTCGAGCGCCGCGCGGCCGCCACGGAACGGCCGGTCGAGCTGGTGGTCAACAACGCGGGGTTCGGGATGAAGCACCCGTTCCTCGACAACGACGTCGAGGACGAGCAGCGGATGCTCGAGGTCCTCGTCACCGCGGTGATGCGGCTCAGCCATGCGGCTCTCGGCCAGATGGTGGAGCGCGGCAGCGGCGGGATCATCAACGTCTCCAGCGTCGCCGGCGAGCTCCCCCGCGGCACCTACTCCGCCGCGAAGGCCTACGTCACCCAGCTCTCCAAGTGGTCCGACGCGACCTACCGGGACCAGGGGGTGCGCACCATGGCGCTGCTGCCCGGGTTCACCCGCACGGAGTTCCACAGCCGGATGGACGTCAAGCAGCACTCCGCCCCGGCCTGGATGTGGCTCGACGCCGACCGCGTGGTGCGGGACGGGCTGCGGGACTTCGACGCGGGCCGGTCGGTGTCGGTCCCCTCGAAGCGCTACAAGCTGATCACCACGGCCGTCCGAGCGGTGCCGTACGGCGTGCAGGCGAAGTTCCAGTCGCTGGGCCGCAAGTAGTCCGGGCGGGGAGACCCAGGGTGCCCTTGGGGAACTGGTGCTCCCCACAGGTTGCGGTCGATGGGGAGCACCGGAAACCCATGCCACCATGGGAAACCGTCCCCCGAACTCAGCCCTCGCCGGCGATGAACGCGCGGACCGCGTCGGCGACCAGCTGCACGGCGATCGCCGAGAGCAGCAGACCGGCGATCCGGCTGACGAGCACGACCCCGCCCTCGCGGAGCAGCCGCAGGATCGGCATCGAGAAGCGCATCGAGAGCCAGATGGCGACGTGCACCAGCACCAGCGCCAGCCCGACCGCGGAGAACGACGCCACGTCGTCGACGTGCTCGGAGTAGACCATGGTCGCCACGATCGCGCCCGGTCCGGCGAGGAGCGGCGTGCCGAGCGGCACGAGCGCGATGTTGACGTCGGAGTTCGCCGTCGGCGTCTCCTCCTTGCCGGTCAGCAGCTCGAGCGCGACCAGCAGGAGGAGCAGCCCGCCGGCCGCCTGCAGCGCCGGCAACGAGATGTGCAGGTAGCTCAGGATCGCCTGGCCGAAGAAGGCGAACGCGCAGATCACGCCGAAGGAGACCGCCACCGCCTGCCAGGCAGCCCGGCGGATCGTGGCCTGCGCTCGGCCGCGGGTCAGCGACAGGAAGATCGGGATCGTCCCGACCGGGTCCATGATCACGAACAGCGTGACGAACACCTCGGTCATCAGACCGAGGGCGAGCAGGTCGCTCATGCGGGGCGGGTCCTCTCACGGGAGGCGACGGCGGCCCGCTCGCGCAGCCGCTCGTACTCCTCCGGGGCGGTGGTGTTGCACCCGAGGTCGTGGTCGACCTTCCCGGTGCCGTGGTGGTCGCTGGAGCCGGTCACGACGAGGTCGAGCTCGGCGGCGATGGCGCGCAGCTCGGCGCGCTGACGGGCGTCGTGGTCCTGGTGGTCGACCTCGATGCCGGTGAGGCCGTGCGCCTTCAACCGCGCGATGCCGTCGAGCCGCAGGTCGTCGTTGTCGTGCCTGCCCCACGGGTGGGCGACGACCGTGACGCCGCCGGCGCTGGCCACGATGCCGATCATCGACTCGACGGTCGGGGCGTAGCGGCGGACGTACGCCGGCCGCCCGGGCGACAGCCACCGGTCGAACGCCTCGTCGCGGTGGCCGACGACGCCGAGCGAGACCAGCGCGTCGGCGACGTGCGGGCGGCCGATGGCGGCGGCGTCGCGCCCGTGCTCGGCCACCAGCTCGGTGGTGATGTCGATGCCGTGGGCGCGCAGCTTCTCGACGATCAGCGGGGTGCGGCCGTCGCGGCCGTCGAGGATCCGGTCGAGCTCGGCGACCAGCGCCGGGTGCGTCGGGTCGGGCCAGTAGGCCAGCAGGTGGAGCCCGCGGCCGGCGTGCTTGCAGCTGATCTCCATGCCGGGGACCACCGTGATGCCGGCCGCGTCGGCGGCCTCCGCGGCCTCGTCCCAGCCGGTCGCGGTGTCGTGGTCGGTGAGCCCGAGGACGTCCAGCCCGGCCTCCACCGCCGCCCGGACCAGCGCGGACGGCGAGTCGGTGCCGTCCGAGCGGTCGGAGTGGGTGTGGAGGTCGATACGCACCGGTCAAGCCTAGTCAGCGGCGCGGCGCCGGCCCGCCGATCGACCGCCCGGGCAGGGTCATCTCCGTCACCCTCACCAGGAGCGCGGCAGCGTCCCGAAGGGGGTGTCGACCAGCGGCGGACCGAGGTGCGAGAGGTCGGCGAGCGGCCCCACGTCGCGGAGCAGGAGCAGTGCCGAGGCCGGGCGTACGACGACCCACAGCCACCGTCCCTCGGCCTCCCCGGCGACGACCGCCCGGTCGAGGGCCTCGCCGTCGTCGGCGGTCGAGACCGTCCACATCGGAAGGGTGACGTCCTCCACGCGCAGGTGCAGCGCTGCGGGGCCGTGGCCGACCTCCGCGCCGGGGTCGGTGTGCGTGACGCCGCCGACCCGCGCCCCGAGCCCGACGCCGGGCTCCTCGGTGACGACGGTCAGCTCGACCGGACCGTCGAGCTCGCTGGTGCCGGAGCAGGAGGCGAACGCCGCCTGCGGGGTGCCGCCCTCGACGTTGACGCAGCCGAAGTCGGTGACCTGCCAGCCGGCGGGCAGCGGCCAGGGCAGCCAGGTCGGCAGCGGGCGCGAGAGCACGAGGTGCTCCGCGAAGCTCTCGTACGACGGCTCCTCGGCCCGCCACAGCGGCGCGGTCTCCTCGTGCGTGGCGCACCGGACGTCCGTGCCCGCGACGGTGACCGGGCCGGGGCAGCGAGGGCACTGGGGCTCGAGCGTCATCGGCTCAGCCTAAAGTGGCCCGGTGCTGCCGAGGAGGGTCCCGTGCGCCGGGGCGGTGGTCCAGGACGCGACCGGCCGGCTGCTGCTGGTCCGCCGCGGGACGGAGCCCGGACGCGGCCTCTGGTCGGTCCCCGGCGGACGCGTCGAGCCGGACGAGTCGACCGAGCAGGCGGCGGCCCGAGAGGTCGAGGAGGAGACCGGGCTCCGCGTGGTCCCCGGCCGGCTCCTCGGGACCGTCGAGCGCGACGGGCCCGGCGGGGTCGTCTACGTCATCCACGACTTCGAGGCCCGCGTCGACGGCACCCCGGCGCTGCGGGCCGGCGACGACGCGGACGAGGCCCGGTGGTGCACCCCGGACGAGGTCGAGGAGCTGCCGTGTGTCGAGGGGCTGGTCGAGACGCTGCGCGGGTGGGGCGTGCTGGGCTGACCCGTCGGGAGCTCAGCAGTTCCAACGCAGGACCACCGGCGTCTCCCGCTCGTACCCCAGGACGCCGAGGGTGGCGGTGTCGAGCCGGAAGTGCCGCCCCTCGCTGACCGGCAGGTCGAGCCAGCGCGCGGTCAGCGCGCGGAGGGCGTGGCCGTGACCGAACACCAGGACGTCCCCGTCCGCCTCCCGGGCCCGAGTGACGACGCGGTCGAGCCGCGTCCCCACCTGCTCGGCGGTCTCCCCGCCGGGGACCGGGTGGGTCCACACCGTCCACCCCGGGACGGTCTCGCGGATCTCCGCGGTCGTGACGCCCTCGTAGTCGCCGTACTCCCACTCGGCGAGGTCCTGGTCGACCAGCGGGTCGAAGCCGGCGAGCTCGGCGGTGCGCAGCGCGCGGCGTCGTGGGCTGCTCAGCACCACGTCGAACTCGTGGTCCGTCAGCCGCTCACGGAGCCGCTGCGCCACCGCGACACCGGCTTCCGTGAGGTCGAGGTCGGTGACCGAGGTGTGCCGGTGGTCCCGGCTCCACTCGGTCTCGCCGTGCCGGACCAGCCAGAGCTCACCCATCCGGGCATCCTGCCACCGGCCCCTCATCCGGTGCAGATGCGCTGGGATCCGCTCGGGAACCAGCCCAGCTGCACGGCATGAACGACGGTCAGCCCCCCTGCGGCCCCGGCCAGTTCTTGTCAGGCTGAGGAACAGGACGGGCGGGCTGCTCCCCGCCGCGCTCCTCGAGGTAGTTCTGCTTCGGCACCATCACCTTGCGCCGGAAGACGCAGACCACCTTGCCGTCCTGGTTGTAGCCGAGCGTCTCCACGTGGACGACGCCACGGTCGTCCTTCGACTTCGACTCCCACTTGTCGAGCACCCGGGTCTCGCCGTAGAGCGTGTCGCCGTGGAAGGTCGGGGCGACGTGGCGCAGCGACTCGATCTCGAGGTTCGCGATCGCCTTCCCGGAGATGTCCGGGACCGACATGCCGAGCAGGATCGAGTAGACGTAGTTGCCGACGACGACGTTCTTGCCGAACTGGGTGGTCTGCTCGGCGTAGTGCGCGTCCATGTGGAGCGGGTGGTGGTTCATCGTGAGCAGGCAGAACAGGTGGTCGTCGTACTCGGTGACGGTCTTGCCGGGCCAGTGCTTGTAGGTGGCGCCGACCTCGAACTCCTCGTAGCTCCGACCGAACTGCATGCTCACTCCTGATCCGACGGGAGGCGCGCACCCGCACGCCGACGCCTGCGTTCGGCGCCGGGGCCATCGTCGCCGAACGCAGGGGCCGTCGGGAATCCGGCGGCGCGGTGGGAAACCTCACGCCGCCGCGGTGCAGCGCCCTCGCGGGCCGGTCAGGAGCCGCCGCCCCCGGCCTTCCGGCGGTGCATGTGCACCCCGCCGAGCGGGCCGTGGGTATCCGGACCGTGGCCCTTCTCCTTGCGGTGGCCCTTGGCCTCGACGCCGCGGTCGTTGGCCTGCTTGCGCTCCAACGCCTCCTTCATCCGGGCCTTGAGGTCGTCGTTGGTCGTGGACTGTTCCGACACAGGTGCCTCCTCGGGAAGGGTGCTCCCACCCTGCCACCGCGACCTGCCCGCGTCGACCCATTTGTCCCCCGGCTCCTGGCGGCCGGCGGGCCACCTCCGGCTGGTATCTTCCGCGCATGGTCGAGGGCATCGCAGGGACGCGGCCGGTCTCGGTCCACATCGGTGCCAGCAAGACCGGGACGTCCTCGTTGCAGCGCGGGTTGTGGCAGTCGGTGGAGCAGCTCGGCGCTGCCGGCATCGGCATCCCGCTGCCCGGCCGGGTCCCGCACGTACGCCGGCTGCTGCGACCGCTCGGCTGGGTGACCGGCTCGGGGTTCGTGCTCCCGCTCGACACCGAGAAGCTCGACGCGCTCGAGCGGCGGCTGACGAACACCGGGGGCGCCCGGCTGCTGATCAGCAACGAGGACCTCTGCGAGGCCGGTCCCGACCAGATCGAGGCGCTCGCCGGCGTGCTGCGCCGGGCCCGCCTCGACCCCGAGGTCGTGCTGACCGTCCGCAACCTCGCCTCGGTGCTGCCCTCGGAGTGGCAGCAGTTCCTCAAGCACCGGCTGACCACGCCGTACCCGGCCTTCCTGGAGGAGGTCCGCGACCGCCGCGGCGACGCGGCCGCACACTTCTGGACGCGGCAGGACTACGTCGCGATCGCCGAGCGCTGGACCAGGCTGTGCGCCCCGGAGCGGTTCCACGTCGTGGTCGTCCCGCCGATGGCCGAGGACCCCGACGCGGTGTTCCGGTTCTTCGCCGAGGCGGTCGGCTTCCCGCAGTCGGCGCTCCGGCTCCCCCGCGGCGACGTCAACGCCTCGCTCGGATACGTCGAGGCAGAGGTCTACCGGCGGCTCAACATCGCGCTCGGGTCCCGGCTCGCGGAGTTCGAGAAGGAGTACCAGCCGGCGATCCGGCGCGTGCTCCTCAAGGGGGTCCTGGCCCGCAAGGCCAGCGGCCGGATCACGCTTCCCCCCGAGCACGTCGACTGGGTGCGCGCGGAGGCCGACCGGCAGCGCAAGGGGCTGCTCGCCGGCGGCTACACGGTGCACGGCAACCCCGACGCCCTGGTCCCGCCGGCCGACGTGGCGAAGCCGCTGCCCGAGGTCACCGAGCAGCAGGTCGCGGACGCGGCGGTGGCGACCCTGGCGAACTTCGCGGTGCGGACCTTCGAGGCCGGCCAGACCGAGTCCGGCGAGGAGGAGCCGCCACCCGTCGGGTGACGGCCCCGCCCGGGGTCAGCGTGACTTGTACTCCTTGAGGAGGTTGCGCCCGATGATCATCTTCTGGATGTCGGAGGTGCCCTCGCCGATCAGCATGAAGGCCGCCTCGCGGTAGAGCCGCTCGATCTCGTACTCCTTGGAGTAGCCGTAGCCGCCGTGGATGCGGAACGACGCCTCCACGACCTCCTTGCAGTACTCCGAGGCGAGCATCTTCGCCATGCCGGCCTCGACGTCCATCCGCTCGCCGCGGTCCTTCATGCGTGCGGCGCGGACCATCATGTTGTGCGCCGCCTCGACCTTGGTCGCCATCTCGGCGAGTCGGAACAGCACCGCCTGGTGGTCGGCGATCGGCTTGCCGAAGGTGTGCCGCTGCTGGGCGTAGTCGATGCCGAGCTCGAAGGCGCGCAGCGCGATGCCGCAGGCGCGGGCGGCGACGTTGACGCGGCCGACCTCGACGCCGTCCATCATGTGGTAGAACCCCTTGCCCGGCTGGCCTCCGAGCACCTGGTCGGCGGCGATCCGGTGGCCGTCGAGGACCATCTCGGTGGTGTCGACGCCCTTGTAGCCCATCTTGTCGATCTTGCCGGGGACGTTGATCCCCTGGGCGACCTCGCCGAAGCCGGGCTCCTTCTCGACCAGGAACGTCGTCATGTTGCGGTAGACGCTGTCGGCGCCCTCGTCGGTCTTCACCAGCAGGGCCACGAGGTTGGAGGTGCCGCCGTTGGTCAGCCACATCTTCTGGCCGGTGATCGAGTAGGAGCCGTCGTCCTGGCGCACGGCCTTAGTCGACACCGCCGAGACGTCGGAGCCCAGCCCCGGCTCGGACATCGAGAACGCACCGCGCACCTCGCCGGTCGCCATCCGGGGGAGGTACTTCTGCTTCTGCTCGTCGGTCCCGTGCTGCATCAGCATGTGGGCCACGATGAAGTGCGTGTTGATCACGCCGGAGACGCTCATCCAGCCGCGGGCGATCTCCTCGACGCACAGCGCGTAGGTCAGGAGCGACTCACCGAGGCCGCCGTGCTCCTCGGGGATCATCAGCCCGAACAGCCCGAGCTCCTTGAGCCCCTCGACGATCTCGGTGGGGTACTCGTCCGCGTGCTCCAGCTCGGTCGCGACCGGGATGATCCGCTCGTCGACGAACGTGCGGACCGTCTTCAGGATCTCCTCCTGGATGTCGGTCAGCCCTTCGGTCCCGCACAGCCGCGCCATGAGTACGTCCTTCGGTCTCGTCCGGTGCCACCCACCGGTCCTCAGCGTCGGTGGATCGTACGCACCCGGCGCTGCACGCGGCTATGAGCGATTTCACCCGTCCACGGCAGTACGCCGACGCCGCCGACCGCCCCACCAGGCGAGCCCACCGAGCAGCACCGCGCCGAGCGTCCCGGCAGCCGCACCCGCCGCGCCGATCCGGGCGCCGGGGGCGGTGTAGGAGAGCTCGAGCGTCCCCGACGCGTCCGCGGGCAGGGCGACCGTGAGCAGCCCCGCCTGGTTGCGGCGGACCTCGGCGGGCCGGCCGTCGAAGGTGGCCTCGTAGCCCGGCCACCCCAGCGTGCCGAAGACCACGTCGCCGCCGGCGCCGGTCGACTCCAGCTCGACGCGCTCCCCGGTCAGCCCGACCGTCTCCGCGGTGCCGACCTCGCCGCCGTCGGGGACCTGGCTGAGCCGGCTGTCCGGCCACGGGTGCGGCTCGTCGCGGGTGACCAGCAGCGTCCCGCCGGGCTCGGGCTCCGCGGTCCACCCCTCGGGCTGGGTGATGCCGACGGCGAGCTTCGGCTGGACGACCACGGTGTCGACCTTCATCAGGTCGACCAGCGGTGGGCCACCGTCGGTGAGCGGCTTCCAGATCCGCTCGTAGCCGCACTTCTTGGTGAGCCCGTCGTAGGCCATGCAGAGCCGGTCGGTGAACCGCTCGAGCCCCATGCCGGTGTAGCTGTTGACCGCCTCGACGCCGGCCACGTGGTACATCGAGCCGGCGAGGTACTCCTCCCAGCTCCGGCGGAGGACCCGCGGGCCTTGCTTCTGCAGCTGCTTGAGGTCGGCGAGCTGCAGCACCAGCCCGGCCTCCTCGGGGGCCCGGTCGGCGAACCGCGCCTCGAGGACCCCGACGTCGGAGGGGAAGTACCAGGGCCGCGACCCGGCGTTCTCGCCGAAGACGACCACCTGGCCGGCGAGCACCCCGAGGGTGCCACCGACGAGGACCCCGGCGAGCAGCAGCTCCGAGCGCGGACCCCAGCGGTGCCAGGCGAGCACGACGGCCACCAGCACGACGAGCATCAGCGTCCCGCCGTACGCCGCGGCCGACGAGCGCGGGTCCTGCGCCCAGGTGAGCCAGGCGGTGAACGCGACCAGGGCGGCGCTGCCGAGCGCGCGCTGCCGCCAGTGGTCGCGGGCCAGCCCCGCCGTCAGCAGCAGCGCGACGACGACGAGGAGCCCGAGGTGGAGGTACTCCACCAGCCGCAGCGGCCAGCGGAAGAACCACAGCTTGGAGGGCGCCAAGGTCAGCAGGAGGTACGCCGTGGTGATGACCGCCAGCCCCGTGAGCCCCCGCGCGGCGCCGCCCCCGACGGCGACCAGCCGGCGGTAGCGGAACCACGGCAGCAGCGGGACGACGAACCACGCGAGGTAGGTCACCGGCACCTGCGAGGGGCCCGTGACCGAGGTGATGCCGGGGACGAAGGTGGGCGCGCTGAGCCCGAGCAGGTCGCCGAGCTCGGGGCGGAGCTTGCCGGTGTTGTAGACCAGCGGCCCCTCGACGCGGTAGGCGAGGTCGACCGCCTCCATCAGCGGGAGGTAGACGAGCGGGAGGAACGCGGCGACGCAGACGCCCACCGCGGCGAGCCGGGCGGTGCCCCACCAACGGCGGGTGGCGACCCCCTCGACGAGCAGGCCAAAGCCGAGGACGACGACCGCCAGGGTGCCGTAGGGGTTGCCGTGGGTGACGGCGAGCGCGCCGGCGAGGAACGCCCACAACGGGTTGAGGGTGCCGTGCAGCGCGCGGCGGAACGTCCACCACACCCAGGGCGCGTAGGCGAAGGCGATGAGTCCGGAGACCCAGGAGCCGGCGTCCCAGAACAGGGTGAACCCGCTGAACGGCAAGGCGGTCGCGACCACCGCGGCCGCCCACCGCGCCGCGCCGTGGTCCCGCGCGAGGAGGTAGGTGCCGAGCGCGAGCGCGGTGATGAAGGCGATCTTCACCGCGGTCACGGAGACCAAAAGGTCGCCGCCGAGCGAGACCAGCACCCAGACGAGCGCGTCGAGCGGGTTGTAGACACCGAACAGCGCCTCCCCGGCGTAGTTGCCGCCGGCCCAGGAGCCGGGGTCCATCACCGGCGGCCAGTGGCCGTCGCGGACCAGCTCGCCGAGGTGGAACCAGGTCGGCGCGAACTGCGCCGCGGTGTCACCGCGCATGTAGAAGGTGCGGCTGCCCAGGAGCGGGACCAAGGCGGACAGGGCGGTGACGACGCAGACGCCCAGCGGCCACAGCACCCGGGTCCGCAGCGGCTCGCGCGGCGGACCGAGGTCGGGTTCAGCCATCCCGGCCCTCGTGCCCGGTCTGGCGCCCGGCCTCGTCCAGGACCTCGCGGACGGCCTGCTGCTGGCTCCGCAGCTGGATCTGGTCGGCGACGGCGAACTGCTCGTGCTCGGGGCCGAGCAGCACCGCGACGGGGGTCGCCGCGCCCTCGCTGCTCTCCCGCAGCAGGAAGTGCGGCCGCCGTTTGGTCTCGGCGTAGATCCGGCCGAGGTACTCCCCCAGCACGCCCAGCACCATCATCTGGATGCCCCCCAGCCCGACGACCGCGCAGATGATCGTCACGTAGCCCTCGGCCGGGTTGCCGAAGAGGATCGCGTCGACCAGCACCCACAGCGCATAACCGACGGCGACGCTGGTCGCCAGCGCCCCGAGGTAGATCGCAAGCCGCAGCGGCCGGTTGTTGAACGACAGCACGCCGTCGATGCCGTAGTCGACGAGCGCGCGCATCGTCCACTTGGTCGCGCCGGAGCCGCGGGCGACGTTCTCGTAGTCGATGACCGCCGTGGGGAAGCCGATCCAGGCGAAGAGCCCCTTGGAGAACCGGTTGTACTCGCCGAGCGCGAGCACCGCCCGCACCGCCTTGCGGCTGAGCACCCGGAAGTCGCCGACACCGTCCTCGAGCTCGACGTCGACGAGCCGGTTCATCATCCGGTAGTACGCGCGGGACAGCAGCGTCCGCGCGACCGCGTCGCCCTTGCGGGTGCGCCGGGCGACGACCTGCTCGTAGCCCTGGTCGAGCAGCGGCAGCATCTTCGCCAGCAGCTCGGGCGGGTGCTGGAGGTCGGCGTCGAGGATCGCGACCGCCTCGTGACGGGCCTGCGTCAGCCCGGCCAGCATCGCCGCCTCCTTGCCGAAGTTGCGGCTCAGGGCGAGGTAGCGGAACCGCGGGTCCTGCTCGTGCGCCGCCCGCATCAGCTCCAGGGTGCGGTCGCGGCTGCCGTCGTCGACGAGGAGCACCTCGAACTCGTCGGTGATCGCGCCCAGCTCCGCCCGGAGGACGGTGACGAGCTGTTCGAGCACGTCCTCCTCGTTGAAGCACGGCACGACGACCGAGAGACCCACCATCGCCCCAATCCGTACGACACCTGCGAGCCCGCTCATTGTTGCAAGCGGGCCGGGCAGGCCCCCGGCGGGCGCGCCGCGCGCCCGGACGCGGCTCAGACGGTGGTGCGGAACCGCTCCGGCACGGCGACCACGGGCTGGTTCTCCATCGCCGCGATCTGCCCCTGGCCGGTGGCGCGGAACATGCCCTTGCGCTCCTTGTCCGGCTCGACGATCTTCGCGAGCTTCCGGACCGGCGGGGAGAACTCCCGGACCTCGTCGCGGACGATGCCGGCGTTGATCCGGTCGAGGAGCTCGACCATCACGTCGCCGCCCTGCCGCCAGCTGGTGCTCCGCGCCCGGCCGTCCATCTCGACCATCCGCCGCCGGTGGTCCGCGGTGGCCTGGAGCAGGTCCCGGTCGGCGAACTTGAAGTGGAACATCCACAGGTCGGGGTCGACGGTGTACGGCGCGAAGATCCCGTGCGAGGCGTGCGCCCACGCCGCCGGCACCCGCTTGAGCGACGGCTTGCACATCAGCGGGATGAACTTCGCCAGCCTGCGCTGCGCGAGCAGCGGCTCGTCGGGGCGCAGCGGCGGCTCGTGCGCCACGTCGTGGATCACGTTGAGCGTCGTGACCCCCAGGACGTCACGGTCCGGGCGGTCGGCGAGGAGGTGGCGGATGGTGGGGTACTTCGCCGGGTCGGCGACCACGAACTCGTCGGCGTCGGCGAGCAGCACCGCGTCGTAGGCGTTGAGCAGCCCCTGGGCGATGCCGCTCGCGAGCCCCATCCGCGCCGGCTCGAACCCCTTGACCTCGAGCGGCGGGATGCGGAGCACCGTGCAGGGCAGGTCGTCGGTGGAGCCGTCGGAGCTGTTGTCGTCGATGACGACGAGCGCGTCGACGCCCACCTGGGCGGAGTAGTGCGCGATCCAGCGCGGCAGCATGACGCCCTCGTCGCGGACCATCGTCAGCACGGCGACCCGCGGCAGCCGCCCCGCCTCGGTGGCGTCGTCGGCCTGCCGGCGGCGGAAGATCACGCGTCGTCCCCGTCGTCGTACCCCTCGGGGTCGTCGAGCGCGTCGACGCCCTTGCGCTTCGGCGTCGCCCAGAGCCGGACGACGCGCGCCAGCCCGTCGAGCGCCGCCTCGAGCTGCTGCTCGGTCGTCACGCTGCCGGCGGGGACGCCGCGGACGGGCCGCGGGGCGAGGTCGTCGAGGGAGCCGATCACGCGGAGGTCGAGCTTGCGGAGCCGGCGCACCTCCCGCTCGGCGAACTTCGCCACCCACGGCTCGTCGATGCCGAACATCGGGTCGTCCGCCTCGCGGCGGGCGAGCCCCTCCTTGGCGAGCGCGTGCTTGACGTAGCGGCTGTAGATGTTGCGCGGCAGCGGGTCGTCGGCGAGCCGCTCGTTGAGCGCGCGGAGCACGAGCGCCGACGCCGCGCCGATCGACGGGTTGCTGCGCCGGGTGGCGAGGTCGAACGGCTCCGGGTCCAGCCCGACGGCCTGGGCGAACCGCTCCCACAGCAGCGTGGGCGGCGCGCCCGGTGGCGGCACGGTGACCAGCGTGAACCGGTCCTTGCCGACGCCCTTGGACCAGCGGTCGGCGATCGCGCCGGTCGCCTGGTGGCGCCAGAAGTTGCGGCCGCCCGGGTGCTTGCGGTTCTCGGTGCGGACCGCCTCGAGGTAGTCCTCCCAGCCGGAGACGCCGGCGTTCTGCATCGCCTCCTGCCACATGGCCGGGACGGAGCGGGCGAGGTCGCGGACGGTCATCACGGCCTCCACCCGGTCGGTGGAGAACGAGCTGACGATCTGCTCGATCTTCGGTGGCATCCGGGGCCCGAGGAACTCCATCGAGACCAGCGCAGTGCCGTCCCAGGCGTCGACCTCGCGGACCAGCTGGTTCCACGGACCGTCCTCGGCGAGCGGCGGCTGGCCGGGGAGCCCGCGCTCGGAGACGTCGCGGACGGCGCTGACCTGGCGCCGCCAGCGCTTCCCGGGGAAGCAGAACCCCTGCCGCGCGAGCTCGTCCCGGTTGTCGCCGAGGACGTTCTGCAGGAAGCTGGTGCCCGACTTCATCGCACCGATGTGCAGCACGACGCGGTTGGCCATCAGCCGTTCTCCTCCTCCTCCGCGGGAGCCTCCAGGGCCTCCGCGACCTTCGTCACCAGGGCGGCCTCCACCCCCGCGAGCCGCTGCTCGGCGAGCTCCACCAAGGTGCGGTCCTCCGCGACGGCGGGCTCGAGCAGGTCAAGCCTTTCACAGAGCTCCCGGACGGCCTCGACCCCACCGATCCTCGCGAGCCGCGCGCCCAGTCCGCGGTGGTCGAGGTGGTCGAGCTTGTCGAGGTGGTCGAGCTTGTCGAAACCACGCCCCCCGCTCACAGCGACTCCTGCCGGTAGCGGCGGATCGCCTCGCGGAGCTCCTGCTCGTCGCGCAGCCCCGTCGGCACGAGGAGCTCGGCGACGAGGTCCTCGAGCACCGCGATGCGGAGCTGGACACGGCGGCTGGCCGCGAGCTGCTCCTCGAGGGCGGCGATCCGGCGCTGCGCCTCCACGAGCTCCCGGTCGACCCGGTCGACCGCGGCCGCCTTGACCAGCCGCTTGGCACGGGCCCGCCACCCACGCCCGAGGGGCGCCGCGGCGTCCCCGCCGCCCTCGACGGAGGTGGTCGCCTCCTCGCGCACCGTCAGCAGCAGCCGGACGACGGCATCGACCGCGACGTCCACGAGCTCGTCGGAGGTGACGTCGCCCGGGGTGCGTGCTTCCCGTCGGGTGGCCCGGATGTCGTCGAGGTCGCCGACGACGTCGTACCCGGCCTCGCGGATCCGGGCCGCGGCCTCCTCGCTCCGCTCCACCGCGGCGGCGAACTGGTCGTCGGTGATCCCGATCGGCTCGTCGTCGACGAGGGTGAGCACCCGGTGGGCGAGCACGTCGCGGAGCCAGCGGGCCTGCTCGCGGTTGGTGCCGAGCTCCTCGGGGAGCCGCTCGTTGACCCGCCGCAGCAGCTCGGCGGCGACGACCCCGAGCGACTCGTTGACCTGCGGGACGTGGAGGTCGACCAGCACGCCGTCGATCCCGCAGGCCCGCGCGAACCGGTGCCACAGCTCGGTGGCCGCGCCGTCGCGGGGGACGGTGACGACGTGCACCCGCTCGGGCGGCAGGGTCGCGCCCCAGCGGGCGGCGACGCCGGCGGGGTCCATCGTCCGCCAGCCCCACTCCGCACGCGGGCCGTCGGACTCCGGCCGCGGGACCCACGACTCGAGCGGGGTGGTGAGCGCGAACTTGAGCCGCTCCTGCCAGGCGGACGGGACCGCCCGGGCGAGGTCCCGGGTGGTGATGACGACGTGCACCTCGAGCCCGTCGAGGTCGGCGAGCGCCGCGGTGACCTGCTCGGCGGAGGCACCGGCGAACAGCTCGTAGCTGAGCACCGCCGAGCTCCCCTGCCACGCCCGGATCTCGGCGGTGAGCCGCTTCCAGGCCTGGACGGCCCGCGGCGGGAGGTTCTCCAGCCGCGGGTCCTCGCGCACCGCCATCCCGGCGTGCACCCGGTCCACGTGCCGCTCCCCCACCACGAGCACGCCGGCGTCGGCGAGCACCTGACGGTTGCCGTCGAGGATCCGCTGGAGGTACGTCGTGCCGGACTTCGGTGCCCCGACGTGGAGGTACACCCGGTCAGTCATCAGTCGCCTTTCCGTGCCCCGGTGCCCAGGTGGCACCGATCCGCCACCGCATCCTCCCCTGCTCCGGCGGGACCACCTCGCAGTGGCGCTCGACCACCGTGCCGCCGAGCCCCTGGAGCCGGGCCACCACCTCGTCGGGGTCGACGGGGAACCGCAGCCCGCCCTGGCCCTCTGCCGCCTCCTCGGCGAACTCGAGGTACGCCGACCCGCCGCCGCGGACGACCATCCCGAGGAACCTCCAGAAGTTCTCGACGCCGGCCGGCGCGAGGGCGTCGAGGAGCCCGCGCGAGTAGACCACCCGCGGCCCGCGCCGGCGGACCAGGATCGCCGCCCGGGTGACGGTGTCGCGGGCGTCGTACAGGTTGAGGTGGTCGGCGATCAGGTGCTTGACCTGCTTCGCCTGGAGGCCGCGGTAGGAGCCGCGGGCGTAGTCGAGCGCGACCGCCCGGTGGCCGGACTCGGCGAAGAGCCGGGCGTCCTGGCCGGAGCCGGCGCCGAGGTCGATGACCAGGGCGTGCTCCGGCAGCCGTGGCAGCACCCACCGGGCGAACGGCGACGGGTGCTGGGTGGCCGGGTCGCGGAGGTCGCGCCAGAAGACCTCCCAGGCACGGCGCTGCACCATCGTGTTGCCGAACCACTGGTCGAACCGGTGCACGATCTCGGGCCCCGGCTCGTGGCGGAACGACGGGTCGGGCACGCGCCACGAGGGACCGTAGGAGAGGGTCAGCACCGCGTCGGGGTCGGCCGGCACCGGGAACGGGCGCCCCTCGAACTCGAGGGTGCCGAGCGGGAGGAACTTCTCCCGGGGCAGCGGCGCCCGGACGGTGGCGGTCTCGTGGACCAGGTCGTCGACGTAGAAGCAGGCGTAGACGTCGATGCTCGCGCCAGCCCCGTCGGGGGCGTCGAAGACGACGGTCAGGAACGAACCGGTCTTGTGGATGACCTCGAGCCCGGCCCGGGTCAGCGCGCGCCCGGCCCGGAACATGTCACGGGCGACGCCGGCCGGGCTCTCGGCGTCGCTGAGGAACGCCAGGTCGATGTCGGAGTCGTGGGCGATCACGCCGCCCTCGCGCACCGCCCCGAGCAGCGTGCCGAAGGCGAGCCAGGGCTCGAGCCCGCAGTCGCGCTGGAGGACCGTGACGATCCGCTCGGCGTAGTCGAGCATCGTGGCGGTGGTGCCGCTGCCCCGGCCGGCGAACGGCCGCTGGATGATCCCCCACTTGTCGATGACGATCGGCAGCCCGTGGCGGTCGACGAAGCGGATCCGTCCCTCGCCGCTGCGGAACCGGAGCTCGCCGAGCTCGAGGGTGCGCCCCTCGTTGCGCAGGGCCACCTCGGCGACCCCGTCGAGGTAGGGGGTGAGGTTCTTGGGCCAGGGCACGAACGTCGGCGCGGCTGGCTCCTCCGAGGGGGCCGCGGGCTCAGGCGCCAGGAAGGACCAGACGGGGGTGCCGTCGAACAGCACCTCGGTCAGCCCGCGGAGCGGCTCGTGGAGGTGGAGCCCGCGCTCGTCCGCGGTGGCGGCGCGCGTCGTCACCGGTCGCCTCCCCTCCGCGGGAGGCCGCCGGACATGGTCAGGGGACGGTCACCCGGGAGTGCAGCACGCCGTGGTCGGTGATCCGGCGTACCTCGGCGGTCTTCTCGTCGGTGTAGCCGGTGAACTGCACGTCGCTGGAGCCGAAGATCCAGTCGACCCGCATCCCCTTCGGCGGCTTGCAGGCGCCGCCGCGGCTCCCACCGCGAGGGGAGTAGAGATCGGTCCTGCCCGTCACGGCACAGAAGATCTCCTCCTTCTCGTTCATGTCGCCCACGAACAGTACCGGGAGGCCGGTCTTCCTCAGCTCATTGATCACTGCGAGTTCGAGCGCCATCGCCTGGTCGCGCTCGGCCTCGCGGCCCCGCGGGGCGTTGTGGACGTTGACGACCCAGAGCTCGCGACCGGTCTCGTTGTGCTTGAGCCGCACGACCGGCTGGGGGCGCCGCTGGCCCATGAAGGGGATCGTCACCGACTCCTTGGCGGTCGCGGTGAACATGCTCTTGCGCCACACCACGGTCTGCGGGACGCCGACGCCGCCGAGCGCCGTGCCTGGCCAGGCGTCGAACGCGCCGCCGGTCGACCGCTGGAAGACCGCGAGCTGGTCCTTCTGGATCTCGGAGAACCCGATGATGTCGGAGCCCCACCGCTCGAGGTAGCTGACCGCCCACTCGGTGCGCACCCCGCCGGGGGCGAAGTGGTCGGCGTTGGAGCCGGGCCGGGTGTGGTTGCTGCCGAGGATGTTGAACTGCGTCAGCATGAAGTCGTACGGCGCGCCGGTGGCGGCGGTGGTGCGCATCGACTGGATCCGGGACTCGACCTCCTGGCGGAGCAGCCCCGAGTCCTCGAGGTCCTCCGGGGTGATCGGCTCCTGGGGCTCCTCCCCCGCGCTCCCGCCGCCCCCCGAGCCACCCAGCGAGCCGGCGTCGTCGGACTCACCACCGGTCTCACCGCCGGTCTCCTGGCCGGCGGCGTCCTTCGCGCGGGTGTCGGTGGTGTCACCGGCAGCAGTGCCGTCCTCGACCGGCTCCTCCTCGACGGGCTCGTCCTCGGCGGGGGCCGCGGCGACCGCGGTGCCGGGGGTGGCGGGCGCGGTGGCGGCCGGGCCGGAGTCGAAGGCGGTGACGACGGTCTCGGGGCTGATCGCGAACAGCATGCCGCCCGCGGCGACGAGGGTCACCGCCGTCGTCGCACCGTTGAGCTGCATCCACTTGGGCAGGCTCTTCACTGGTTCCTCCCGGCCGGCCGCTGGTGCGTCCGGTCCTCCCGCGTCGTCATGCTCCCGCCCCCGTCCCTACCCGGGTCAACGTCGCGCCACGCCGATCGGTTACGGAACCGTCGCCGATCTGGCCCTGGTCGTTGCTTCCCCAGCAGCCACGGGTGCCCGTGGTGGTCACGCCGCAGCCGTGGAGCCAGCCGGCGTCGACCTCCGTCCAACGGTAGGTATCGGCAGCCGCGACCGGAACCTTCGTGCTCGCGGTCGACCCGTTCGCCAGCTGGCCGTAGCGGTTGAACCCCCAGCACCAGAGCGCCTGGGCGTCGTCGATCGCGCAGGTCTGGGTGTCGCCGAGGCTGATCCGGCGGAACACCGCCGCTCCCTGGACACGGGTCGGCGCCGTACGGTCCCGGGTGGTCCCGTCACCGAGCTGCCCGCGGTCGTTGCGCCCCCAGCACCAGGCCGACCCGTCGGCCCGGAGCCCGCAGGTGTGCTGCCAGGACGCCTCGACGGCCCTCCAGTCCGTGGCGGCGCCGATCCGGAACGGCACGTTCTTCCGCACGTTGCCGGCGACGCCGAGCTCGCCCTGCCAGCTCTGCCCCCAGCACCAGGCGGACCCGTCGGACCGGACGGCGCAGACGTGCCAGGCGCCCACGGAGACCGACTGCCAGGTGGCACCGCCGTCGGCGACCCGGACCGGGCGCTGGCGGTTCTTGACCGCGTCGTTGCCGAGCTGGCCGCGCTCGTTGTTGCCCCAGCACCACAGGGCGCCGTTGAGCCGGATGCCGCAGGTGGTGAAGTAGCCGGACTCGACCGTGCGGTACTTCCCGCCGCCGACCACCTTCACCGGGACCGAGCTGTTGGTGCGGGCACCCGAGCCGAGCTGGCCCCACTTCCCCAGCCCCCAGCAGTACGCCGCGCCGCCGGCCCGGACGCCGCAGGTGGTCGTGCCGCTGGTGCTGATGTGGGTCCAGTCGGACCAGGAGCCGACCCGAACCGGGGAGAGCCGGTCCTTCGTCGTCCCGTCGCCGAGCTGCCCGTAGTCGTTGTCGCCCCAGCACCAGGCGGTGCCGGCAGGCCGGATCTCGCAGCTCGCCGACGCGCCCGCGCTGACCGTCCGGGCGGAGGACACCGGGTCGAGCGGCGTGGGCTCCACGACGACGACGGCCAGGGTGCCGGTGACCGGACGGTCGAACGGGCTGCGCTGGTTGCGGACGGTGAAGCCGACCTCGTAGCTGCCCGCGGTCGTGGGGGTGCCGACGACCGTCGCCCCGGAGCCGGCCGTGACGCCGTCCGGCAGGCCGGTGAGGTCGGCGACCACCAGCCGTCCCCGCTCGGCGGGGTGCACCTGCACCGGGAGGGCGAGCTCCAGCGGGGCGCCGACCGTGGCCTGGACCTTGCCGGTCGGCGTCACGACGGGCCACCGGCTGGTGCGGGTGAACGCCTGCCGCCCGACGCGGGCGAGGGACGCACGTGCCGCTCCGACGTCGTAACGGCCGTGGCGGCGGGCCGCGGCACGGAACCTGGTGCGGCCGAGGTCGCAGACCACGTCACCGGCAAGGCAGACCTGGAAGGTCTGCACCCGGGTGCCGGCCGGCGGCACGTCGGGCTGCTGGCCGAGGAAGCGGGAGGAGACCCCCTGCCCCTTCCGGTCGCCGACCGCGGAGGCGGCGGTCCGGGCCGCGCGGTCGCCGTCGCCGACGAGGACGACGGAGGCGAGCCGGTCGAGGTGCTCGGGCCGGTTGCGCATGGCGACGAGCGTCCGGTGGACGACCATCGCGCCCTGGGAGTAGCCGGTGAGCACCAGCTGCTGGTCGGGGCAGCGGGTGGCGGCGGAGTCGAGCAGGGCGATCGTCGATCGCACACCTCCGGCGACGTCGCCGCGCCAGGCACGCACCTTGCCCTTCTTCACCGCGCGGACCGCGGGGAGCCGGTGGCGCCGCGGGGCGGCGAGCGTGAGCGCCGACTTCGTGGTGCGGGTGACCACCCGGGTCACCACCCGGGTCTCGACCGAGCGCCCGCCGGTGGCCGCGGCCCCGCGGTAGGCGTCGCCGACCACGTCCAGGGTGCGGCCGAGCGAGCCGGCACGCGGCCGTCCCTTCTCGCCGTTCCCAGGGACGCCAACGAGGAGCACCTGGGCGCAGCCGGCCCCCTTCGACGCGGTCGTGACCGTGCCGGTGGCCGCCGAGG
Organism: Nocardioides caldifontis; assembly: GCF_008087345.1. Lineage (GTDB taxonomy): Bacteria > Actinomycetota > Actinomycetes > Propionibacteriales > Nocardioidaceae > Marmoricola_A > Marmoricola_A caldifontis. Next base: position 143,636 of record NZ_ML701737.1, read on the forward strand.
TCACCGTGGTCGGGGCGGCGGGCTGGAGGTGCGGTCCGGCGAACGCCGAGACCACGGCCAGGACACTGGCGGCAGCAACCTTGAAGGATTGCATGAGGTCTCCGCTCTACCCGGGTGCCGCGCCGCTACGAACGCGTTGATCCTAGGGAGACAGATGGGGCGTGCGGGGCAAAACGCACAATCCCGTAGGGACCTCCGAAAAGCAGTGACGCCGCCGTCCCGGAGGACGGCGGCGTCAGTGCGCGAGCTGGGCCCGGGTCAGTGCAGCTGCACCTTCGCGTAGGGGTTGACCACCTTGCCGTTCGGCAGCACGGCCCGGCTGAGGACCCGGCCGTCGTTGGTGACCCGCACGTTCTCCACCCGCATCGTGCTGGCCGTGCGGCTCGCGTTGCGCGGCGGGTTGTTGTACAGCTTGTCGATCCACCTCTCGTACTTCCGCGTGATGTCACCGCGGAACACCTTGAAGCCGGCCTCGTCGCTGTTGAGTGCCTTCGGGCTCCAGTTGGCGGTGCCGTTGATCGTCAGCCGGGCGTTGCGCTGCGCGCCCCACACGCCGTTGATGGTCAGCACCTTCATGTGGATGTAGCGGTCGTAGACGCCGTCACCGGTGGTGTCCTGGGTGTAGAACCGCCACGCCAGGCCGGCGAGCTTCGGCTTGACCTGCCGGTCGGAGACCGCGGTCAGGACCCGGATGTTGCACCCCTGCTTCCGCAGCTGCTGCAGCTTGCGGGCGATGCGGGCGCCCGGGTCACCGAGGAGACCGGTCTGACCGACGCGGATGACGGTGCGGCCGTTGCGCCCGGCGCCGCCGGTGGCGCCCTTGCACCTCACGCGCTTGAGGACGTTGACGATCGGGTCGCCCTTCGCGTTCTTGCCGCGATAGGGGTACCACCAGGCCTGGAGGTCCTTGCCGGCGACGAACTGCTGGTAGGGCTTCGCGGCCTTCTTGTCCTTCGCCATCTCGTGGAAGATCGCCTCGGCCTTCTGGAACAGCCGCGGGCGGTTCGTCACCGTGAACATGTCGTTCCACTGGCTGATCGCGGCGACCGCGGTGAAGTTCGCGGAGCCGATCATCACCACGTTCTTCGCGTTGCCGGCGTGCGAGAACAGGTACATCTTCGTGTGCGCGATGCCGCCGTAGCCGCGGCAGGAGGCCTTGCACCCGCGCATGTAGGAGCGGAGCGCCGGCGGCCGCTTCTTGTTGCGGGTGTCGAGCCCACGCTTGAGGGTCCAGTAGGCGCCGCTCTTGCGCTGCCGCTCGCCCATCGACTTCGCCATCAGGACCCGCACGCCGACCCCCCGGCGGTGGGCCTTGAGCAAGGCCTGGACGAACTGGGTGCTCTTGATGTTCCAGGAGACGATCCGGATCGTCGAGCGCGGCGGAGCGGAGTTGATGGTCCGCGCGAGGTGGCGGACGATCACCTTCTTCTGCTTCTTGCCGCCGAGCGGCTGGTTGAACTTCACCCCGAACCTCGGGGTGTAGCTGTCCGGCGCCGACTTCGGCGCGTCCTTGGGTGCGGCGTCCGCGCGGGTCGCGCCGCCGGCGAACGGCAGCAGCGACAGCGCGAGGACCAGGGTCGCCACGACCGCCCACCCCTTGCGGGAGGACAGCGGCGAACGGACGGAGTGAGAAGTCATGCGGGTGGTACCCCCCAGATCGGTGTACGGGCGCTCGAGGAGCGGCCGGGACCGCGGCAGCCTACCTGACCAAGATGTCCTTTTCGGACATCAGCCAGTGCGACCGGCGAGTCACACCAGTCACACGGGTCCCACCTCAGGGTCACTCAGGCGGTGCACTGGCGCAAGGCCTTGTGGTACTGCTTGCTCTCCGCGAGCGACCCCACGTCGTTGACGGGCCCGCCCGGGACGGCGTAGTAGCGGTCGTCGTAGGTCACGATGACCTGGCCCGAGCTGCACTCCTGGGTCACCGCGGCGACCACCGTGCCGTCCTCGGTGCACCCCTCGTAGGGGTCGGGGAGCTTCTCGCCGCCCCAGACCTCCTCGCAGGAGGCCGCGGCACCGGTCGGCGACTCCGTGGTCTCCGACGCGCCGTCGGCCCCGTCGCCCTCGTCCTCGCCGCAGGCGGCCAGCGCCACCAGCAGCAGGGGCGCGGCCAGCAGTGCGGTGGCGGTGCGCAGGCGGCTCATGGGGCGGAGTCTAGCCCGCGGGGTCGTCCTCGCCGGCCGCCTCACGGGGGGTGCCGCGGCCGACCAGCCGGCGGAGGAGCCGCCCCGCCCGGACCGACCTGCTGGACTCGTAGCGGGCCTGGAGGCGGGCGATCTCCTGCACCAGCTCGGCGACCGCGAGCCGCGCAGCGTCGTACTTCTCGGCTTCGGTGACCACGTCGGGCCCCTCCTCCCCCTCCGGGGGCGGGCTGGGCACCAGGTCCTCGAGCTCACCGTGGACGGCGAACCCGGACCGCCGCACGTAGTCGACCCACTCCCGCGCGAGCGCGTCGACGTGGTCGTGGAGCGGCCCCGACGGCGAGGTCGGGCGTCGGGAGACGTGCGCGGGGAGCATCCGCTGCGCGAGGCCGCGCTTGACCACCATCCGGTAGGACAGCGGGTCGAGCCGGCCGCGGAGGTCGTCGTTGACGTCGCGCAGCAGCGCGATCGCGGCGACCCCGAGCGACTCGTTGGTCCGCACCCGGCTCCGCTCGGGGGTACGCGCGGGGTCGAGCCCGACCGCCTCCGCGAACCGGCGCCACAGCTCCCACGGGTCCGCACCACGCGGCGGGCAGGTGACGACGTGGATCCGGTCGGCTCCGACCCGGTCGACCCAGGGGGCCAGCACTGCCGGCAGGTCCTGCATCCGCCAGAACCGGTGGTTGCGCTCGCCCGAGTCGAGGTCGGTGAGGAGCTGGGACGTGAACCGCTCGTAGCTGGCGCTGCTGCCGCTCTTGACCCCCTCCTGCCAGCCGGCGGGGATCTGGCGGCCGAGGTCGCGCACGGTCACCACGACGTGCACCTCGAGCCCGGACAGTGCGAGCAGCGCCGCGTCGACCTGGTCGGGCCTCATCGCGCTGAGGTTCTCGTGGCTGATCAGCGACGAGCCCGGGTGCGCCCGCGCCGGCGCGCAGACCCGTTCCCAGGCGCCGCTGACCTGCTTCTCGGTCAGCCCCCACTTCTCGTAGGTGCCGCGCAGCTCGATCGCCCCGTGGAACATCGCCTCCCGGTAGGGCAGCGGGTAGAGCAGCCCCTGCTCGGCGAGCAGCGGCCGGTTCGCCTCGAGGAGCTCCTGGAGGAAGGTCGTGCCGGTCTTGGGCAGCCCGATGTGCAGGTAGACCCGGCGGGGTGCGGCGCTCATGCGGGGTCCGGGGTCGGGGCGGCGGCTGGCGGCGCGTCGGGTGCGGCGGCTGACGGGGCGTCGGGCAGGGGCGGGAGCCGCTTGGGGCCCTCGACCTGCGTCCGCAGGGTGGCGATCTCGACGAGCATCTCGGCGATGATGCCGGGCACGTTGGCCACCAGCTCCTCCGGGCGTACGTCGTCGGGGTCGGGCGCCCCCGCCGGAGCAGCGGCCGGTCGGAGCTCGTCGAGGTCGCCGTGGACCCGGTGGCCCCGCTCGGCGACCAGCGCCGCCCACCCCTCGACGACGGCGTCGAGCCGGAGCCGCACGTCCTCCGGGGTCACCGGCCGCGCCGACTCGAACTGCGACAGCACCCGCTGGGAGAAGAACCGTTTGACCACGTGGGCGTAGTGCGGCTCGCGGAGCCGGCCGTCGAGGGCGAGCAGGACCTGCCGGAGCAGCGCGATCTCGGCGGTCCCCAGGGACTCGTTGGCCGACCGGGCCAGCCCCGGGTCCAGCGCGGCGGGGTCGAGGCCGAGCGCGTCCGCGAACCGGCGCCAGAGCGCGGTGCGGTCGCCGCCGGTGCGCGGCACGGTGACCAGGTGGACGTGCTCGGGGGCCGCGACCGGGGCCCAGCGGCGGAGCACCGCGCCGAGGTCCTGCTGCCGCCAGAAGGTCCCCTCCTCGGCGACCGGCGGGGGCTCGGTGAGCATCCGGTCGGCGAACTCCGCGAACGACCAGGGGTTGCCGTTCTTCACCGCCTCCTGCCAGAACGCGCTGGCCTGGCGGGTGAGGTCGCGCGCGGTGACCACGAGGTGCACCTCGAGGTCGCGGGTGTCCCGGACGACCCGCTCGACGGCGTCCTCACGCGCTCCGGCGAACAGCTCGTGGCTGATGATCCCGGTGCCGCCGAACCCGCGGATCCGGTCGAGCAGCTTCTGCCAGGTGCCGTCGACGACGTCACGGTCCAGCCGCCACCGCCCGTGCAGCCCGCGCAGCTCGACGGCGGCGTGGAACATGCACTCGGCCCGGATGAACGGGTAGATGAAGCCGTTCTCCTTCAGCGCCGGCCGGTTGTTCGCGAGCAGCCCCTGGAGGTACGTGGTGCCGCTCTTGGGCAGCCCCACGTGGAGGAAGAGTCGCTGGGCTGGCGTCGGCGCGGACATCGGGCGTCAGCGTAGTCCCGCGGCACCCCCGAGCCGCTGCCGGTGGCGCCGGCCCCTGTGGCACGCTCACGGGGTGTCCAGCCCCACCGACCTCGCACTGGTCGCCGAGGCCGCCCGGAAGTCGCGCGTGTGCTGGCTCGCCTGGAGCCACCCGGGCGGCGAGGTCCGTGACCGGCTCGTGTGGCACCTGTGGCACGACGACGCGCTGGTGGTCGTCGACGGCGACGACCACCAGGAGCTGCCCGGCCTGGCAGACACCACCGAGGTCCGGGTGACGCTGCGGTCGAAGGAGGCGCGCACGGCGCTCGTCTCGTGCACCGCTCACCCCGACGTGGTGCCGCCCGGGACCCCGGCCTGGGACGAGCACGCCTCGGCGCTGCTCGCCGTCCGGCTCAACCTCGCCGACCCCGCGGCGACCCGCGACGCCTGGGCCCGCGAGGCGCGCCTCGTCCGGCTCACCCCGGCCCCGTAGCCACGGGACGAGGGCCCCGGCGCACTACATTGGCTGGTGTGACCACGTCCCCGACCCGCGTCTTCGTCGGCCGCCTGGCCGGGCTGCAGGTCTTCGACCCGGCAGGCGACCAGGTCGGTCGTGTCCGCGACCTCGTCGCCGTGGTCCGCCCGGGGCAGCTGCCGCCGCGCATCGTCGGGCTCGTCGTCGAGGTCTTCGGGCGCCGCGCGATCTTCATCCCGATGACCCGGGTCACCAGCATCGACAGCGGGCAGATCATCACCACCGGTGTGGTCAACATGCGCCGCTTCGAGCAGCGCCCCAGCGAGACGCTGGTGGTCGGCGAGATGCTCGACCGCACCGTGCGGATCAAGGAGAGCGGCGTGGAGGGCACCGTCTACGACCTCGCGATCGAGCAGGAGCGCAACCGCGACTGGGTGGTCAGCCGGGTCGCGGTGCAGGAGGGGTCGCGGCGCCGCACCCGTGGGGGGTTCGGCCGGCGCGGGCAGACCCACGTCGTCGAGTGGCGCGACATCGAGGGGTTCCACTCGCCGCAGAGCCAGGGCGCCACCCACCTGCTCGCCGCGCTCGAGGAGATGAAGCCGGCCGACCTGGCCACCGTCATCCACGACCTGCCGCCGAAGCGGCGCGGCGAGATCGCGGCCGCGCTCGACGACGAGCGGCTCGCCGACGTGCTCGAGGAGCTCCCCGACGAGGACCAGGTCGAGATCCTCCGCCAGCTCGACGAGGAGCGCGCCGCGGACGTGCTCGAGGAGATGTCCGCCGACGACGCGGCCGACCTGATCGCCGACCTCCCGCCGGAGATCGCCGAGAAGCTGCTGCTGCTGATGGAGCCCGGCGAGGCCGAGGACGTGCGGCGGCTGATGACCTACGAGCAGCGGACCGCCGGCGGCATGATGACCACCGAGCCGGTGATCCTGCCGCCCGACGCGACCGTCGCCGACGCGCTGGCCCGGGTGCGCAACCCGGAGCTCACCCCCTCGCTCGCCGCCATGGTCTACGTCGTGCGCCCGCCGCTCGAGCCGCCGACCGGCAAGCTCCTCGGCGTCGCGCACATCCAGCGGCTCCTCCGCGAACCGCCGTCCACGATGCTCGGGGCGATGATCGACGGCTCCGAGGCCGACCCGCTCAAGCCGTCGGCCACCCTGGAGGACGTCGCCCGCCACCTCGCGGCGTACAACCTCGTCGCGGCGCCCGTCCTCGACGAGGACGGGCGGCTGCTCGGCGCGGTGACCGTCGACGACCTGCTCGACCACCTGCTGCCGGAGAACTGGCGCGACCGGCCGCGCGGCCTGCCGGGGAGGCTCCGTGTCCAGGCGTGAGGCGAAGGAGACGTCGCGCCGCGAGCAGCCGTCGCGCACGGCCCGGCTCGACGTCCCCCGCGACACCTCCCGGCGGCTGCTGCGGCGGCCTCGTTTCGAGGAGGACGCCTTCGGCAGGTTCGCCGAGCGGTTCGCCCGGTTCATGGGCACCGCGAGCTTCCTGCTCTACATGACGCTGTTCGTCACGCTCTGGCTGCTGTGGAACTGGCTGGCACCGGACGACGACAAGTTCGACCCGTTCCCGTTCATCTTCCTGACCCTGATGCTCAGCCTCCAGGCGTCGTACGCCGCTCCGCTGATCCTGCTCGCGCAGAACCGCCAGGAGGACCGCGACCGGGTCATCGCCGAGGGCGACCGCCGCGACAACGCCCGGGCCCGCGCCGACATGGAGTTCCTGGCCCGCGAGGTGGCGGCGCTCCGGATGGCACTGGGCGAGGTCGCCACCCGCGACTACGTCCGTTCGGAGCTGCGGACGCTGCTCACCGAGATCGAGGAGCTCACCCGCTCGGGGCGTGAGGAAGACGACGCCGGAGCCGGGGAGGCCACCGAGGAGAGGACCGTACGCTAGAGGGATGAGCTCCCCCACCACCGAGCAGGTCACCGCTGCCCTGGCCAAGGTCGACGACCCGGAGATCCGCCGCCCGATCACCGAGCTCGGCATGGTCGACGACGTCGTGATCGACCCGTCCGGCGCGGTGGTGGTGCGGATCCTGCTGACGGTGTCCGGCTGCCCGATGCGCGACCGGCTGACCAAGGACGTCACCGCCGCCGTCGCCGCGGTGCCCGGTGTCACCGGCGTCCGCGTCGACATGGGCGTGATGAACGAGGAGCAGCGCTCGGCGCTGCAGGCGACGCTGCGCGGCGGCCAGGCGGCACGAGAGATCCCGTTCGCCAAGCCCGGCTCGCTCACCAAGGTCTTCGCGATCGCCTCCGGCAAGGGCGGCGTCGGCAAGTCCTCGGTCACCGTGAACCTCGGCGTCGCGATGGCGCGCTCCGGGCTGAAGGTCGGCATCGTCGACGCCGACATCTACGGCCACTCGGTCCCCGCGATGCTCGGGGTAGCCGACTCCCGACCGACCCAGGTCGAGGACACGATCATGCCGGTCCCCACCTCCGAGGGGCCGTCGGTGATCAGCATCGGGATGCTCAAGCCGCGGCGCGACCAGGTGGTCGCGTGGCGCGGCCCGATGCTCGACCGGGCGCTCGTGCAGATGCTCTCCGACGTCTTCTGGGGCGACCTCGACGTCCTCCTGCTCGACCTGCCGCCCGGCACCGGTGACGTGGCGATCTCGCTCGGCCAGCACCTCCCCAACGCCGAGGTGGTCGTGGTGACCACCCCGCAGGAGGCGGCGGCCGAGGTCGCCGAGCGCGCCGGGACGATGGCCTCGATGATGCACCAGCGGGTCGTCGGCGTCGTCGAGAACATGTCGTTCCTCGCCTGCCCGCACTGCGCGGCCGAGGGCAAGGAGCACCGGCTCGACGTCTTCGGCTCCGGCGGTGGCGGCCGGGTGGCGCAGACCCTGTCCCAGCGGTTCGGCTACGACGTGCCGCTGCTCGGCGAGGTCGCGCTCGACACCCGGCTCCGCGAGGGCGGCGACTCGGGCCGGCCGATCGTCTCGGCCGACCCCTCGGCGCCCGCCGCGGTCACCCTCTCGGCGATCGCCGAGCGGCTCGGCGGCCGCAGCCGCAACCTGGCCGGCATGCAGCTCGGGCTCACCCCGGCGGGCAAGTTCTGAGGCTGTCGGCCATGATGTGCCCATGATGGGCATCGGGCTCGCCGAGTTCCTCGTGATCGGCGTCGTCGCGCTGCTCGTCTTCGGGCCCGACCGGCTGCCCGACTTCGCCCGCCAGGCGGGCCGGATGGTGCGTCAGGTCCGCACGCTCACGCGGCAGACCCGCGACGACATCCGCAACGAGCTCGGGCCGGAGTACGCCGACTTCGAGCTCACCGACCTCGACCCCCGCAAGGCGCTGCGCAAGCACATCATGGAGGCGTGGGAGGACGAGGACGACGAGCCCGCCCCCCGGCGGAAGGAGCGACCGCTCCGGGCCGGGGAGACGCCGCCGTACGACGTCGAGGCGACCTGAGCCTGCTCAGCCGACCTTCGCGTCGAGCCGCACGTCGACGGTGAACTGACGGTCGCCGCGCTGCGCGGTCAGCGTGATCGTCTCGCCGGGCCGGTGGGTGCGGATCGCGACGATGAGCGCGATCGCGTCCGGGACCGGGGAGCCCTCGACGGCGACCACGCGGTCGCCGTCGCGGAGCCCGGCCTGGTCGGCCGGGGTGCCGTCGGGCACCTCGACGAGGGTCGCGCCCTCGGTGGAGTTGCTGACGTCGGCGCCGATGATCGGGTACTCCGCCTCGCCCCGGCGCAGGATCTGCTGCGCGGTCACCCGCACCTGCTCCATCGGGATCGCGAACCCGACGCCGATGTTGCCGCGCTGCCCGATCGCCGGGCCACCGGTGGTGGCGATCGCGGAGTTCACGCCGACCACCTCGCCGCGGAGGTTCACCAGCGGACCACCGCTGTTGCCCGGGTTGATCGCCGCGTCGGTCTGCACCGCGTTGATGTACGACGACACGTCGCCCGCGCCGCTGGTGGTGACCGGGCGGTCGACGGCGCTGATGATCCCCGAGGTGACGGTGCTCGACAGGCCGAGCGGCGACCCGATCGCGACCACGGTCTCCCCGACGTGCATCGTCCGCGAGGAGCCGAGCGCCACGGGCTCCAGCCCGCCGGTGTTGCGGACCTCGAGCACCGCGACGTCGTACACCGGGCTGCGGCCGACGATCGTCGCCTCCCGGACCCGGCCGTCGTTGTCGACGACGGTGATCGTGCCGTCGTCGGCCGCTCCCTCGACGACGTGGTTGTTGGTGATGACGTGGCCCTCGTCGTCGACGACGAACCCGGAGCCGGTCGCGCCGGAGCCGGTCTCGTCGCCACCCGCGCCGGCCGCGCGGATCTGCACGGTGCTCGGCAGCACCTTCTCGGCGACCGCGGCCACGCTGCGGTTGTCGGGGTCGAGCGGCTCGGCGGTGCTGCTCCCCGAGAGCACGCCGTCCTCGGAGCCGGTCAGCAGCACGATCGCGCCGCCGACCAGGCCGCCGAGCAGCCCGAAGACCAGGGCGGTGCTGAGCAGGACGGGCCAGACCCAGCCGGGGACCGCTCCCTGCCGCCGTTCGGAAGGTGGTGGCGGCACCGGGGCGCCGGGGGTGGCCCAGACGTCACGGGGCTGCGACCAGCCCGGCTGCGGCTGGGGCTGGGGTGCGGGCTGGTGGAGCGCCGGAGGGGCGCCGAAGGGCGGCCCCGCGAAGGGCGGCGGGCCGTAGGGGTGGCTCTCCGGGTGGCCGTTTCCGGGCGTGCCCTGGTGGTCCTCGTGCGCCGTCGGGTCGTCGACGCGCTGGTCGTCGGGGCCGGGCGGGGTCACCGGGCCATTGTGGCCCACCGGTCGAAACGGACGGCCGGGTCGGTCAGCGCAGCGGCGCAGGGAGCCCTTCGGAGGAGCGGGAGCCGCCCGGGCCGGTGAACGTGGTGGGAGTGGGGCGGGCGCTGGGCGAGCCGCCGACGTTGGCGCCCGCGGGGGCGGAGCCGGTCTCGCCGACGACCGCGGTGAGCCCCCAGCCCATCAGCGCCACCACCGAGGCGGCGCCGACACCGATCGCGACGCCGGTCCCCCGCCGGGGGTGGCGGTAGTCGGAGACCACCGACGACCAGCCGGTGACCACCTCGCCGCGCTCGCCGGACTGCCAGCCGGAGAGGGACTCCGTGATCCGCTCGGTGGGGCACGGCGGCGCCCCGAGCGAGGCGAGCCGCTGCTTGAGCCACATCTCGCGCTCGACCTCGGCCCGGCAGCTCGCGCAGCCGAGCACGTGGCGCCAGGCCCGGTCGAGCTCGGCGGGCGGCAGCTGCCCGTCCACCATCGCCGAGACGGTGGAGCCGAGGTGCCGGGAGAACGACCGCATCACGACGGGGTCCCCGCCTGGGGCGGGACGGCGTGGTGGAGCTCCATGGGACCCGAGTATCGCTCGCGACCCCCGCTGGGCGCACGGTGGGCCAGCGCCTTGCGGAGCTGGGCACGGCCGCGGTGGATCCGCGAGCGGACGGTGCCCATCCGGACGCCGAGCACCCGGGCGATCTCCTCGTAGCTGAGCCCCTCGACGTCGCAGAGCACCACGGCGGCGCGCAGCTCCGGGGACAGCGCGGCGAGCGCGGCTTCCACGTCGGGGTCGAACAGCGAGTCGAGGACCCGCCGGTCGGACGCCGCCACGCGTAGCGGCGCCTTGGTGTCGATCCCCTCGGCGATCGGGTCGAACCGGATCCGCGAGCGGCGCCGGGCGGAGTCGAGGAACAGGTTGGTGGTGATCCGGTTGAGCCAGGCCTCGACGCTGCCGGGGCGGGTGCGGGACCAGTCGAACCCGTCGAAGGAGCGGAAGACCCGGACGAAGACCTCCTGGGTGAGGTCCTCGGCGTCGGCGCGGTTGCCGGTCAGCCGGTAGGCGAGCCGGTGGACGCGGGCGGAGTGCTGCTCGACCAGCTCCTCCCAGGTGGGGCGCTCCTGGGCAGGGTCGGTCCCCGGGGCGTCGTACGACGCGGCGGCCCGGGTGGGCTCGTCGGTCTGCGTGGTCATCGGCGTCTCCTCGTGCCGCACGGGGCGGCAGCACCACGCTAGGGACGCCGGCTGAGAGCGCGCTGAACGCTCCCCGTGGAACTGCTGCGACCCCGGCGGAGCAGCGGGCGGACGCGGGCCGGGCGTTCGGTAGAGTCCGGCTGTCACCACGCCGGGGTCACCGGTGCTGCAACGCCGCTGATGGAGGGGGCCACCCATGCCCGGACCGACCGGACTCAAGCCTGCGAGCTGGCTGCACGCCGAGGAGTTCGTCGCCGAGGACGAGGCGCTCGCCGAGGCCCGGGCCCGCGCCGCCGAGCTGGGCATCGCGCCGCTCGGCCAGGGCGCCGGCGCGGTCCTCCGGTTCCTCGCCAACCTGACCCAGGCCAAGTCGGTCGTGGAGATCGGCACCGGCACCGGCGTCTCGGGGCTGTGGCTGCTGCAGGGGATGCGCCCCGACGGCGTGCTCACCACCGTCGACACCGAGGCCGAGCACCAGCGGGTGGCCAAGAAGACCTTCGCCGCCGCCGGGATCGCCTCCCAGCGGGCCCGGCTGATCAACGGTGCCGCGCTCGACGTGCTCCCCCGGCTGACCGACGGCCACTACGACCTGGTCTTCTGCGACGGCGACAAGCGGGAGTACTCCGACTACCTCACCGAGGCGCTCCGGCTCCTCAAGCCCGGCGGCGTCGTGGCGTTCGACAACGCCCTCTGGCACGACCGGGTCGCCGACCCCGCCCAGCGCGACCCGGAGACCGTGGCGATCCGCGAGCTCGGCCGTCAGGTGCGCGAGAGCGAGGAGCTGCTGCCGGTCATGCTGCCGGTGAGCGACGGGCTGCTCGTGGCGCGCAAGCTGGCCTGAGCCGTCAGCTGCTGGGGACCCAGTAGCGCAGCTTCCCCTGGCGGGTGTCCTCGTACTGCCCGCCGGCCTTCTCGATCACCCGCCGCGAGGCGACGTTGTCGATGTCGCAGGTCACCAGCACCGGGTCGATCCCCCGCTCGGCGCAGAGCTCGAGCATGTCGAGGAGCGCCGCGGTGGCGTGCCCCTTCCCGCGCGCGGAGGGTCGGACGGCGTAGCCGATGTGACCGCCCCACTCGTGGAGCAGCTCGTTGAGCTCGTGGCGCAGCGCGATGCGGCCGACGTACTCACCGTCCTCGACCATCCACAGCTCGGTGGCCGCGACGTACGCCCGGGGGCGCGGCTCGTCGGGGTCGCGCTGCCGGAGCAGGAACCGGACGAGCTCGGCGAAGGTGTCCGGGTGGCGGAGCCCCTCGGCGGTGAAGTCGACGCCGGGGAACCGCCCCTCGGCGGGCCAGGACGGCAGCCGGAGGCTGTCGTCACCGGCGTCGTCGGCCTCGGCGAGCGCGGCGAGGTACGAGCGGTGGTACCGGACGTCGGGGTCGACCAGCCGCACGGCTCAGTAGCGGGGTGCGGCGAGGAACCCCGCGGCGCCCTCGGCGACCGCGACCACCTGGCACGGCTCGACGAGCACCGGCGGCGCGCCGACCAGCTTCGAGCCCGGCGCGTCGGCCGCGGTGGCGGTGAACTGCTCCTGGAAGGCCGCGCGGGCGGCGTCGGACTCGAAGACGTAGCACCCCTCGAACCACTCGCCCACGCGCATCCGCCAGGTCTTGAACCGCAGCCCCTCCATGCCGGTGAAGCGGGCGTGCGAGCTCTCCTCGACGTACGCCGCGAGCTCCGCCGCCGTGCCCGCGGGCGCGTCGGCGAGCGACCAGCGGACGGTGAGTCCGTGGAGCGGTGCGGTCATCGGTTCCTCCTCCGTGGCGGCGTGACGCCTGCGAGCGGCTGGCGCTGCTCGAGCCAGTGCAGCAGCGCCCGGGCGCCGAAGCCGGTCGCGCCCGCGGTCCACTCGAACGCGTCGACCGGCGAGTCGCCCACCGACGCGATGTCGAGGTGGGCCCACGGGACACCGCCGGTGAACGGGCGGAGGAACAGCGCGGCGGTGATCGCGCCAGGAGTGCCGGCCGCGTTGTCGGCGTCGGCCACCGAGGACTCGAGCAGCTCCTCGTAGTCGTCGGCCAGCGGCATCCGCCACAGCGGCTCGCCCGCGGCCCGGCCCGCGGCGAGCAGGTGGTCGGCGAGCGCGTCGTCGGAGGCGAACAGCCCGCCGGTGCGCTGCCCCAGCGAGATCTTCATGGCGCCGGTGAGGGTGGCGACGTCGACGAGGACCGTCGGCGCCAGCTTGTCGACGGCGTAGGCGAGCGCGTCGGCGAGCACCAGCCGCCCCTCGGCGTCGGTGTTGGTGACCTCGGAGGTGCGGCCGCCGTAGTGGCGGATCACGTCGCCCGGGCGAAGCGCGTTGCCGTCGACGGCGTTCTCGGCGCAGGCCAGGAGCCCGGTCACCCGGACCGGGCAGCCGACCTCGGCGAGGCTCCGCATCACCGCGAGCACGACGCCGGCGCCGGTCATGTCGCGCTTCATGTTCATCATCGCCTCGGCCGGCTTGATCGAGAGCCCGCCGGTGTCGAACGTGATCCCCTTGCCGACCAGCACGACGTGCGCGGCGCGGCGTGCACCGGTCGACGGCGTGTAGCGCAGCTCCACCAGCCGGGGCGGCGTGGCCGAGGCCTGGCCGACCCCGAGGATGCCGCCGAACCCCTCCTTGGCGAGCGCCTTCTCGTCGCGGACCGTGACCTCGAGCCCCGAGGCGGCGGCGACCTCGGTGGCCCGGTCGGCCATCCAGGCGGGGTTCTTCTCGTTGGAGGGGGTGAGCGCCAGCGACCGGGACAGCCATCCGGCGCGTCCGGACGCGAGCCCCGCGGCAAGCGCCTCGGACCGCCGGTCGGGGCTCCCCGGCTGCGCGAGCACGAAGCGACGGGCGGGGCGCTGCGGGCCCGACGTCTTCCGGTGGAAGGTGAACGACCCGAGCACCAGCCCCTCGACGAAGGCGCGCAGCCCCGCGTCGTGGGCGACCGAAGGCACGGAGGTCGCGACGCGGTCGCGGCCCCGGGTGCAGCGGGCGACGGCGGCGCCGGCGCGGCGCAGGTCGCCCGGGCGCCGGCTCCCGACGCCGACGAGCAGCACCGTGCCGGGCAGGTCGTCGTCGGCGGCGAGCACGAGGTGCTCGACGACCTCGCCGGCAGTGCCCTTGGCCTCGTGGCGCTCGAGCAGCCTCAGCAGGTCGACGCCGATGCGGTCGACGACCTCCGCGGCCCCCGGCCCGAGGACGAGCTCGTCGTCCTCCTTCTCGAACGGCAGCGCGAGCACGTCGGCGCCGGGGATCTGTGTCAGCGAGGAGCCGCTCAGCTCCACGTCGGGCAGGAGCCCGTCCCCCGTGCCGGTGTCGATGCCGGCTTCCAGCTCAGCCATCTGCGTGAGCGGCCGTCCCGGTCAGCCCACGACCTCCTTGAGGGCCGCGCCGAGGGCGCCGGCCTCGTCGGCGTTGAGCTCCACCACGAGGCGCCCGCCACCTTCGAGCGGGACGCGCATGACGATGCCGCGCCCCTCCTTGGTGACCTCGAGCGGACCGTCGCCCGTCCGCGGCTTCATGGCCGCCATCCGAACACCTCTTCCTACAAGCTCTCGTCGGCCTGGCGCGCGCCCTCAGGACCCCTCCGGCGACGCATGACGATCCATTATCGCCCACATGACCAATCCGTGGGCAAACGACCCGGGAACCGTCCTGATTCCGTGATCAGCCGGCCCGTCGGGCCACGCAGTCGGCGAGGTGGTCGTCGACCATCCCGGTGGCCTGCATCAGGGCGTACGCCGTCGTGGGGCCGACGAACCGGAAGCCGCGCCGCTTGAGCTCCTTGGCCATCGCCGTCGACTCCGGGGTGGTCGCCGGGACGTCGGCGAGCGTGCGGGGCGCCGGGCGACCGGGCGGCGGCGCGAACGACCAGAGCAGCTCGGTCAGCCCGCCGTCGAGCTCGACCACCGCCCGGGCGTTGTGGATCGCGGCCTCCACCTTGGCCCGGTTGCGGACGATCGCGGTGTCGGAGAGCAGCCGGTGCACGTCGGCGTCGTCGTAGCCCGCGACCGCCGCCGGGTCGAACCCGTCGAACGCCCGGCGGAACCCGTCGCGCTTGCGGAGGATCGTCAGCCACGACAGCCCTGACTGGAACGCCTCGAGGGTCAGCCGCTCGTAGAGCTCGCGGTCACCGCGGAGCGGCCGGCCCCACTCCTCGTCGTGGTAGGTGACGTAGTCCGGCGTCGACAGTGCCCAGGGGCACCGCGGGACGCCGTCCGGCCCGACCTCGGTCACGGGGCCGCCGGTGGAGCCTCGGGCGTGCCAGGAGCGGTGGGCGACCCGCTCGCCGGCTCCTCGGCAGCGGCCCGCTGCTCGAGCTCGTCGGCCAGCCGCTCGAGCAGCGCGTCGACCTCGGCCGCCCGGTAGCCGCGCAGCGCGGTGCTGAACCGGACCCGGCGCAGGTCGGCCGCGGTGAGCGGCCGGTCGGCCGGCACCAGCGCGTCGGGGCGGTCGTCGTGGACCTCGGTCATGCTGCCGCCCCGGCCGGTCGCGACGACCGCGGTGGCGCCGAGGGCGACCACGACCACGAGCGCGAAGAGCCACGTCATCGCTGGGTGCCCCGGAGCCGCTGCTCGGCGGCGTCGGCCATGATCCGTGCCGCCTCGGCCGGGTCGTCGGTGAGCTGCAGCAGGTCGAGGTCCTCCGGGCTGATCGTGCCGAGGCCGAGCGGCTGCTCGCGGAGCCAGTCGAGCAGCCCGGACCAGTAGGAGGTGCCGACCAGCACGATCGGGAACGACGTCACCTTCCCGGTCTGCACGAGGGTGAGCGCCTCGAACAGCTCGTCGAAGGTGCCGAAGCCGCCCGGGAGGACGACGAACCCTTGGGAGTACTTCACGAACATCGTCTTGCGGACGAAGAAGTAGCGGAAGTTGACGCCGAGCTCGACCCAGCGGTTCATCCCCTGCTCGCGGGGCAGCTCGATCCCGAGCCCGACCGAGGTGCCCTCGGCCTCGCAGGCGCCCTTGTTGGCCGCCTCCATCGCGCCGGGCCCGCCGCCGGTGACCACGGCGAACCCCACCTCGGCGAGGTGGCGGCCCACCTCCTCGGCCAGCGCGTAGACCGGGTCGTCGGGCTTGGTGCGCGCCGAGCCGAACACCGACACCGCCGGGCCGAGCTCGGCGAGCGCCCCGAAGCCGTCGACGAACTCGCTCTGGATCCGCAGCACGCGCCACGGATCGGTGTGCACCCAGTCGGCCGGGCCGCGGCTGTCGAGCAGCCGCTGGTCGGTCGTCGAGCCGCCCCGCGTGGAGCGCTTCACCTGCTGCCCCCGCAGCTGGACGCGCCCCACGGTGCGCTCGAACCTCTCCTCGGTCATCGTGGCTCCCCCTCCGTCGTCGTGGCTGTCCCCGGGCTGTCCCCCGGCCCCGGCTGCTCCAACCACCGTCGCAGCCGGTCGGTGACCGTCACGACCTGGTCGACGGGCACGTGCTCGTCCTGCTTGTGCGCGAACATCGGGTTGCCGGGACCGTAGTTCACGGCGGGCACCCCGAGTGCGGTGAACCGCGCGACGTCGGTCCAACCGAACTTCGGGTTCACCTGCCCGCCCACGGCCTCCACGAAGGCCGCGGCTGCGGGCACCGCGAGGCCGGGGAGCGCGCCGGGCGCCGAGTCGGTCACCACCACGTCGTACCCCTCGAAGAGGGAGCGGACGAAGGCCAGGGCCTCCTCCTCGGTGCGGTCGGGGGCGAACCGGTGGTTGATCGTCACCACGCACCGGTCCGGGACGACGTTGCCGGCGACCCCTCCGGAGATGAAGACCGCGTTGAGCCCCTCGTGGTACTCCAACCCGTCGATCACCGGGCGGCGCGGCTCGTGGGCGCGGAGCCGGTCGAGGATGTCACCGGCCGCGTGGATCGCGTTGCTCCCCATCCAGCTGCGGGCCGAGTGCGCGCGCTCGCCGCGCGCGGTCACCTCCACCCGCAACGTGCCCTGGCAGCCGGCCTCCACCACGCCGTCGGAGGGCTCCATCAGCACCGCGAAGTCGGCCTCCAGGAGCTCGGGACGCTCGCGCGCCAAGCGGTTGAGCCCGTTGAGCTCCGCCTCGACCTCCTCGCACTCGTAGAACAGGTAGGTCACGTCGCGCACCGGCTCGGTCACCGTGGCCGCGAGGTGGAGCCCCACGGCCACGCCGCCCTTCATGTCGCAGCTGCCGAGCCCGTGGAGGATCCCGCCCTCGAGCCGGGACGGCAGGTTGTCGTTGACCGGGACCGTGTCGAGGTGGCCGGCGAGGACCACCCGCTCCGGCCCGCCGAGCCGGGTGCGGGCCACGACGTTGTTGCCGATGCGGAGCACCTCGAGGTGCGCGCACTCCTGCAGCGCGCGCTCCACGGCGTCGGCGATGCGTTGCTCGTCACCGCTCACCGACGGGATGTCGACGAGCGCGGCGGTCAGGGCGACCGGGTCCGACGCGAGGTCCAGGGAGTCCATGCCGACCATCCAACCAACCCGCTCCGACAGTTGTCGCCGGTCGGCCCGACTGGCGTCGGAGCCGTTGCCGCGCTTCGCTACCTTTGGCCGCGTGAGCGCCGCCGCCCCCTCCCAGACTCCAGACCGTCCCTCCCGCGCCGGGGGCTTCGGGATCGCGACCGTGGCCGAAGGCAGCGGCGCGGTCCTCGACGTGTGGTACCCCGAGCCGGTGCTCGGCGAGGTGCCGCAGGAGGCGCCGGACGGGCTGGCCGCGCTGGAGGGCGCCGACGAGCTGCGCGGCGTGCGCCGCGAGCTGGTGCGCACCGTCGTCGACGACCTCCAGGCGCCCCCGGCGGACACCCCGGACGTCTGGCTCCGGCTCCACCTGCTCAGCCACCGGCTGGTGCGGCCGCACACCGTCAACCTGGACGGGATCTTCGGGCTCCTCACCAACGTCGTGTGGACGAGCGCCGGCCCGTGCGCCGTCGACGGCTTCGAGCTGACCCGGGCCCGGCTGCGGGGGGCCGGCCAGCAGGTCTCGGTGTACGGCGTCGACAAGTTCCCCCGGATGACCGACTACGTCGTCCCCACTGGCGTCCGCATCGCCGACGCCGACCGCGTGCGGCTCGGGGCCCACCTCGCCTCCGGCACGACCGTGATGCACGAGGGGTTCGTCAACTACAACGCCGGCACGCTCGGCGCCTCCATGGTGGAGGGGCGGATCAGCGCCGGGGTCGTCGTCGGCGACGGCTCCGACATCGGCGGCGGCGCGTCGATCATGGGGACCCTCTCGGGCGGCGGCAAGGAGGTCATCTCGATCGGCGAGCGGTGCCTCCTCGGCGCCAACGCCGGCATCGGGATCTCGCTCGGCGACGACTGCGTCGTCGAGGCCGGCTGCTACGTCACCGCCGGCTCCAAGGTGGCCGTCCTCGACGGCGACGCACCGCGCACGGTCAAGGCGGCCGAGCTCTCCGGTGCGAGCAACGTGCTCTTCCGACGCAACTCGGTCAGCGGCGCCCTCGAGGCGGTGCCGTGGAAGCGGCAGGGCATCGAGCTCAACGCCGCCCTGCATGCGAACGACTGACCCGGCTCGCCCATCGCGGAGGACCGAGGCGGGAATGGCCCGGCTCCTCGTCGCGCTCGTGGCCGTCGTCGTGCTGGCCGCCGCGGGCGGGCTCCTGGTGTGGCTCGGCGCCGGCCCCCTGCCCGACCCGGAGGGGTGCACCGCCGAGGTCGACGGCACCGAGGTCGAGCTCACCACCACCCAGTCGGAGAACGCCGCGCTGATCGCCGCGGTCGCCGTCCGGCGCGGGCTGCCGGCCCGCGCGGTGTCGATCGCGCTCGCCACCGCGTTCCAGGAGAGCAAGCTCCGCAACATCGACTACGGCGACCGGGACTCCGTCGGCCTCTTCCAGCAGCGGCCGAGCCAGGGGTGGGGCACCGAGGAGCAGCTGCTCGACCCGACGTATGCCGCCAACGCCTTCTACGACGAGCTCGTCGAGGTCGAGGGCTACGAGGAGATGCGGATCACCGAGGCCGCCCAGGCGGTGCAGCGGTCGGGGTTCCCGGAGGCCTACGAGGAGCACGCCGAGGGTGCCCGGGCGCTCGCGTCGGCACTGACCGGGTGGAGCCCGGCACGGTTCTCCTGCGTCGCCTCCGACCCGTCGGTCTCCGCGGAGAGCGAGGGACCTTCGGGGCTCACGCCGCGCGCGGAGCGGGTGCGCGAGCGGCTCGTCGAGGTGTTCGGCGAGCTGCCGCTGGGCGGGTTCGAGCCGGGCGGCGTCGACACCGGCCACATGGAGGGATCCGCGCACTACGAGGGGCGGGCGATCGACGTCTTCGTGCGGCCGGTGAACGACGCCAACAAGCGGCGCGGGTGGGCGATCGCGTCGTACCTCGTGGCGCACGCGGTCGACCTCGAGCTCGACCACGTCATCTTCGACGGCCGGATCTGGAGCGCCGGGCGCCGCTCGGAGCAGGGGTGGCGGGAGTACTCCCCCTCCTCGGCCGAGGACGCCGAACCCCGGACCCGCGCGATCCTGCTGCACCGCGACCACGTCCACGTCGACGTGGCCGAAGGGGACTGACGGGTCCCCTGCCCCGGGACCAGTCCCCGGTTCGGCGCCTCGTCGGACAACCCGCCCCGATCCACCGGACCTAGGTCCCGAGTCGCCCACGATGGATTGAGACCGGTGTCCGGTTTGCCCAGACTGATCACCACGAGGCGGCCACGGAAGGCCGCCGCCGAGGTCCGGGGGTTCTCATGGGTCAGTCGTCGATGCTCTACACGATGGGGATGGCGCTCGACCGCGCCGCCGAGAACGGGTACGACGTGACGCTGCTCGTCGAGGGCACCTGGCTCAGCGGCCGCATCGCCGCCAACGACGGCACCGGCGTGGTGGTCGAGGGGTTCGAGGGCGAGCACTGCGTGATCCGGACCGAGCGGATCTCCGCGGTGAAGGTGCTCGCGGCCTCGCCGTACCAGTCGATCAGCGGCGCCCGTCCGATGGGCTCGCACGTCAACCCGCAGCCCGCCTACGCCTGACCTGGAGCCGTGGTCGTACGACGAGCACGTGAACGAGCTCTCACCGGTTCCGCGTCGTACGGCGTCAAAGCTCGTTCACCTGTGCCGACCCCGGTCCATCCTCGGGCGACGGGCGTCAGGCGAGCCACTCGGCGGCGGCCGCGACGCGCTCGTCCGTCGCGGTGAACGCGACCCGGACGTGCCGCGCCCCCCGGCGGCCGTAGAAGTCTCCTGGCGCCACCAGGATCCCCCGGTCCGCGAGCCAACCGACCGTCGTCCAGCAGGGCTCGTCGCGGGTGGCCCAGAGGTACAGCGACGCCTCGGAGTGGTCGATCCGGAACCCCGCGCCCTCGAGCGCCCGGCGGAGGACGGCCCGGCGGGCGGCGTACCTCGCGTGCTGCTCCTCGACGTGCGCGTCGTCCTCGAGCGCGGCCTGCATGGCCACCTGCTGCGGCGCCGGCACCATCAGCCCGAGGTTCTTGCGGACCGCGAGGAGCTCGGCGACCACGGACCGGTCGCCGGCGACGAACGCGGCACGGTAGCCGGCGAGGTTCGACCGCTTCGACAGCGAGTGGACCGCGAGGATCCCGGTGTGGTCGCCGCCGCTGACGTCGGGGTGGAGCACCGACCAAGGGCGCGGCTCCTCCCAGGAGCTCTCGAGGTAGCACTCGTCGGAGACCAGCAGCGCACCGCGCTCGCGGCACCAGGCGACGACCTTGCGCAGGTGGTCGACCGGCAGCACCCGGCCGGTCGGGTTCGACGGCGAGTTGACCCACACCAGGGAGACCGGCTGGGGGCCGAGGGCGGTGAGCGAGTCCGACGGGACGGCGGTGGCGCCGGCGAGCGCCGCGCCCACCTCGTAGGTCGGGTAGGCGAGCTCGGGGTAGACGACGGTGTCGCCGGGTCCGAGCCCGAGGTGGCCGGCGAGCGAGGCGATCAGCTCCTTCGAGCCGATCGTCGGGAGCACCTGGTCGGGGGCGAGCCCGGTGACGCCGAACCGCCGCGCCAGCCAGTCGACGCACGCCGCCCGGAGCTCCGGACGCCCGACGGTCAGCGGGTAGCCCGGCGCGTCCGCGGCGGCCGCGAGCGCCTCACGGACGACCGTGGGCGTCGGGTCGACGGGGGTGCCGACGGAGAGGTCGACGATGCCGCCCGCGTGGCTCCGGGCCCGCTCGGCCATCGGGACGAGCTTGTCCCAGGGGAAGTCGGGGAGCCGGCCGGAAACCGGACGTGCCGCCCACCGGGGACCGGGGGACGGCACGACGGAGGCTGGGCCGGAGCCGGAGCTCACTCCTGGTTTTCCTGCGGCGGCAGCGCGGCGACCAGCGGGTGGTCCTTGTCGATGACGCCCATCTTCGCGGCGCCACCGGGCGACCCCAGGTCGTCGAAGAACTCCACGTTGGCGTTGTAGAAGTCCTTCCACTGCTCCGGGGTGTCGTCCTCGTAGTAGATCGCCTCGACCGGGCAGACCGGCTCGCAGGCACCGCAGTCGACGCACTCGTCGGGGTGGATGTAGAGCATCCGCTTGCCCTCGTAGATGCAGTCGACGGGGCACTCGTCGACACACGCGCGGTCCTTGAGGTCCACGCAGGGCTGTGCGATGACGTAGGTCACCTGTCTCCTCCTCGTCAGCGGTCGCGGCTCGCACCGCGGGGGCCAGCCTAGTATCCGCAGCGGGCCGGACCCACCTGGCCCCTGGCACCCGTCATTGAACCGGAAACGAGGGTCACCGTGGCGACCGATCCAACCAGCGGGCAGCCGCCGCCGTCGGCGCCGGCCTCCGGGCTCGGGCCGCACTGCCTCGGCAGCCGCGTGGTCGTCCGCCACACGCTGCCCGGGACAGGGCCGAGCGGTGGCCCCGTCCTCAACGACGTGCTCGGCGTGCTCGAGGAGTGGGGCGCCACGACCCTGACCGTACGCCGGGAGGACGGCTCGTCCGTCGTCGTCGACCGGTCCACCGTGGTGGCCGGCAAGCCGGTGCCCCCCCGGCCGCCGGTCCGGCTCCGGGTCCCGGTCGACGTGGCCGAGCGGCGGGCGGTCGACGGCTGGCCCCCGCTGGAGCGGGTCGACCTCGGCGAGTGGGTGCTGCGCGCCTCGGAGGGGTTCTCGGCGCGGGCCAACTCCGCGCTGCTGGTCGGCGAACCAGGGGCGGCCTGGCCGGAGGCCGTGGCGCGGGTGCGGCGGTTCTACGACGAGCGGGCGCTGCTGGCCCGGGCGCAGGTGGTCGCCGGCTCGGAGCAGGAGGCGCGGCTCCGCGAGGAGGGGTGGCAGCCCTCCCCCGGCTACGCGACGACGGTGTCGTTCCTGATCGGCGGCGTGGCGGGCGTGCGCCGAGCCTTGCGCGGGGCTCCTGACGTGGACGTCGCGCTCGACGGCCGGGTCACGGCACAGTGGCTCGCCGACGACGAGCGGGCGCAGCGGTTCCTGGAGCCGGCGACGCGCGTGCTGGAGGGCCCGGAGGAGGTCGTCTTCGCCTCGGTCGTCGAGGACGGGACCGTGGTCGCGAAGGGACGGGCCTCCCTGTCGGTGCGCGCCGACGTCTGGGCCGGGGTCACCGACGTGCACGTGGCCCCGTCGCACCGGCGCGGCGGGCTGGCCGGCGCGGTGATGCAGGCGCTGCTCGGGTGGGCCGCCGAGCGGGGCGCCACCGCGGCGTACCTCCAGGTGCGGGGCGACAACGACGCCGCGCTGGCGCTCTACGACCGGATCGGGTTCGTCGAGCACCACCGCACCTGGTACCTCTCCCCCTGAGCGCCGAGTCGTCGCATCTTCACGGTGACGATGCGACGACTCGAGGTGCGATCGGCGTGAAGATGCGACGACTCGGCGGGTCAGCGGCAGATGACGGTGTCCGAGGCGATGTAGGTGGTGTGCATCTTCTCGGTGTGGTGGATCTCCGACTCGCCGGCCTTGCGGAAGACCCGGGTGACGTCGACCTGGAACCCGGAGTAGCCGGTGTTCGGGACGCAGTCGTCGCCGGTCAGCGTCTGCGTGCCGGGCGAGGTGTAGGCGTAGCGCTCGGAGGTCAGCGCCTGGATGTCCCACACCTTCGTCGAGAACATCCGGACCGTGAGCGACCCTGAATTCGACCAGCTGCTCGGCGTGTGGATCGTCTGGATCAGCACGCCGTAGTCGGTGTCGTTGCGGAACCTCAGGTCGACCGTGGGCCAGGCGACCGTCGCCTCGCGGCCGACCGGGTAGCGGTCGATGTAGACCGAGTGCGGCTTGTGCTCGATGTCCTCGAGGCCGGCGAAGAACGCGGCGTTGAACGTGGTCGTCGCGACCTGGCTGACGCCGCCGCCGTAGTCCTCCTTGAACAGTCCGTTGCTGATGATCGTGCCGCGGGCGAAGCCGTTCTCCGCGGTTCGCTCGCCCACGATCTCGTTGAGGCTGAAGGTCTCCCCCGGCTTCAGCAGGGTCCCGTCGATCAGCTCGGCGGCGCGGCCGATGTTGATGTTGCGGTACTCCGCGTGGGGGTAGTAGGTCGTGAACTGAGAGACCTTCTGCTTCACGCCCAGGGCGCGGACGTCCTTGACGGTCACCTCGGGCGGGGTGTCGACCGTGGGCAGCCGGGCCGCCCGCCGCTCGCTCACCACCAGCGCCAGGAAGCTGTCGCCGAGCCGCTCGTCGTCCACCGCGCGGCCGGCCCGCCCGGGCACCACCTTCGGCCGCCCGTCGACGACCCGGACGGTGGCGTCCTGGGGCCCCTGGAGCACGTCCTCGAGCAGCGGGTCGAGGAGGCTGCGGAGCCGGTCGACGTCGACCGCCGGCTCCAGCACACCGTCGCGGACCTCCATCGAGAGCGCGGATGCGTAGTCGGCCGGGTCGAGCGAGACCCGCTGGCCGGCCGCCCGGTAGGTGACCGGTCCGTCCATCGCCGGGTCGGCGAACTCCCGCATCGCGGCGGTGACGGCGGGGACGTCCAGCTCCGGCTCGACGTCGACCAGGTCGAGCCGCACCGGCTCGCCGTCGGACGGGAAGGCGGCGACGACCGCCTCGGAAGCAGCGGCCACGTCGAGCCCGCTGCCGGCCTCGGGGAAGGTCGCCTCGGGGCCCGACGCCTCGAACCGGACCGCGCCCTCCACGGGCGGCTCGCCGACCTCCTCGGAGATCTCCTGGAGCCGCTCCTCCAGGACACCCGATCCGGTGGTGACCACGGCGGGGTACTCCTCCCCGCCGACGAGGGTCTCCCACATCTCGGCGACGCTCCACGTGCGGCCGACGGGCACCTGGTCGACCGACGCCGCGACGTCGACGTCGAGCCCGAGCTGGGCCGGCTCGAGGTCGAACGTGCGGCCGTCGACGTCGAGCGTGATCGGGCGGTCGATGCGCTCCCCGAGCCGCTCCCGCAGGACCTGCTCGGCGCGGTCGGGCTTGAGGCCGCCGACCTCCACGCCGGCGATCCGCGTGTCCTCGGGGAGCCGGTCGCTGGCGAACGCCAGCCCGGCGACGTAGAGCCCGCCGACCACGAGGACGACGGCCAGCAGCAGCCACCGCAGGAACCGTCGGTCACGCTTGCCAGGGTCCGACGACGGCTCGTCGTCGGCGATGTCGTCGAGGAACAGCCGGTCGGTCACGCCCCCAAGGCTACGGAGCCGCACCGACGGCGCCGTGGCGCCACCCGGTCAGAGCCCCGCGAACAGGTCGTCCTCCCACCCGCGCTCGTCGACGGGGCCTTGGATGCCCTTCACGAGCCGGTAGTGCTCGACGCCCCACACCTGGTTGCCGATCTGGTTCGACAGCGCGAAGAACGGCCCCTCGACCGAGATCTGGGTGCGGTGGGCCGCCATCGCCTCCATCTTCAGGTCGGCGTACGCCGTGCCGTCGACCGCGCAGGCGATGTCGGCGTCCTCGAGCATGAACGCGGGCGGCTCCTCGAGGCTGATCTCCTCGAAGGGGTTCTCGACGCCGGCCTCCTCGAACCGCTGGCGCTGCTCGCGCATCGCGCTCAGCGACATCCCCACCCAGTAGATCTTCGGGATGTCCCACGCCTCCCCCAGGTCGTGGCGGTACGACGGGACAGCTGCGAGCGCGGCGGCGTACATCGCCACCCGGTGGGCCTGGATGTGGTCGGGGTGGCCGTAGCCCCCGGTCTCGTCGTAGGTCACCAGCACCTGGGGGCGGACCTCGCGGAGGATCTCGACGAGGTGGTTCGACGCCTCGAGGAGGTCGGCCCTCCAGAACGTGTCGTCGCGGACGGTCGACTTGGGGACCGCCCTCATCGCCGACCCCCACTCCATGCCGGAGTCGCGGTAGCGACCGGGGCCGCCGAGGAACCGGTGGTCGGTGACGCCGAGGACCTTCATCGCGTCGGCGAGCTCGCCGATCCGGTGCTCCCCCAGCGCGTCCTCGCGGTCGGCGGCGAGGTGCTCGAGCTCGGGGACGAGGATCTCGCCCTCCTCCCCCAGGGTGCAGGTCACCAGGGTGACCTGGCGACCTTCGGCGACGTACTTCGCCATCGTCGCGCCGTTGTTG
This sequence comes from Nocardioides caldifontis, assembly GCF_008087345.1. Classification (GTDB taxonomy): domain Bacteria; phylum Actinomycetota; class Actinomycetes; order Propionibacteriales; family Nocardioidaceae; genus Marmoricola_A; species Marmoricola_A caldifontis. The sequence goes on from NZ_ML701737.1 coordinate 168,886, forward strand.
ATGGTCTCGTCGTCGGGGTGGGCGTGCACGAGCAGCAGCCGTCGGTCCATGGGCCCCACTCTAGGGACGGGCACCGACGGGTCAGCCGGTCGGCGGCCCGAAGACGTCCAGCCACCCGTCGTACTTCTCCACGAGCACCTCGACCACGATCTCCGGCGCGTCGGTGACCACCGCCCAGGGGTGGTCCTCGTCGTCGTCCTCGTTGACGAGCCGCTCTCTGACCACCTCGGCGGTGAACCCGTCCGCGCGGAGCCGGCCGGCGGCGGCCTCGGCGTCGTCGCGCTCGAAGAACACCGCGAGGAAGTTCGTCGGTCCGGTCACGGCGCCACTGTCGCATCCGGGTCGTCGGCGCGGAGCAGCGCCCGGAGGCCGGGGAGGAACACCCGGTCCGCGTCGAGCCACTCGACGGCGTCGAGCTCGTCGGCACGCAGCCGGCGGAGCGCGTCGTGCTCGGTCGGCAGCGGCTCGCCCTCCACGACCTCGGCGGTGACGACCTCCAGGGTGAGCCCGTCGCCGAGCCCCGCGACGCCGGGCAGCCGCCCGGGCGCCCGCACGGTGCACCCGAGCTCCTCCCGGAGCTCGCGGACCGCGGCCTCCTCGAGGGACTCGCCTGCGTGCGCCTTGCCGCCGGGCAGCTCCCAGCGACCGGCAGCGGAGGCGGGGCGGGTGCGCCGGGCGGCCAGGAGTCGCGGACCGTCGGGGAGCTGGTCCAGCACGGCGACCGCCACCACCCGGGCGGCTCGACTACTCGCGTTCACCACGCCATTCCCTGTGGAGCTCCTCGACAAGGGCGTCCGCGGCCCGTTCTCGACACCTCGGCAGCCCCTTCTCAGCTGGCAGACCCTCGACTCGCCGGCAGCACGGAGGCGCCGGGACGCGGGCTGACGACCAGTCCCGCCGTTGGTCGGACAGTCTCGCACCACGCCGCCCCGAGGCTCCGGCGGCATCGGGCAGACTCGGCCCGTGGCCGCGCCAGACACCGCACCGATCCGGCTCACCGCCGGCCGTGCCCGGACCCGCGAGAACGGTCTGCTCGCCGAGGCCGCGGGCGGCCGCGTCGGACTCGCCGGCGTCCTCGGGGCGCTCACCCGGAGGGCCACGCCCGTCGACACCCGGGGCACCACCGCCCGCCGTGGCTTCGCCTGGGACCGCGAGGACCAGCGCAGCCACTGGTGGCCCCAGGGCGTCACGAGCTCCGCCGACTCAGGGCTGCCGGAGGGGAGACCCCTGCTGGTCACGACGTCCTACGCCAAGGAGGTCGGCGACGTCGCGATGGGTTCGAGGATCACCGTCGTGGACCTCGACTCCGGCCCCGGCCCGACGTACGCGCACGTGCTGCTGGTGTGTCCGGAGGTCGACGACGCCGGCAGGCTCGAGGTCCGGCCGGTCCGGTCGCACGCCGGCGGCATCGCGTGGCGCGGCAACCAGCTGCACGTCGGGTCGACGGCACGGGGCCTCTACACCTTCGACCTCGACGACGTCGTGGCGGCGGCCCGGACCGACCACCCGCACGAGCTCGGGGTGCTGCCCGACGGCGGGGTGGCCGCGTACGCCCACCGGTTCGTCCTCCCGGCCCGGCGGCTGCTGAAGGCCGGGACGGCTGAGGGGTCGACGCCCTTCAGGTACTCCTTCTTGTCGGTCTCACACGAAAAGACCCCGCAACTGTGGGTCGGCGAGTACGGCCGCGACGGAGCCACGACCCGCCTGGCGACGTACGGGCTCGCGGACGACGGGCAGGTCGCCACCGACGAGGACGGGGTGGCGGTGCCGTCGTACCTCGCGGACGGGGGCGTGCCGAGGATGCAGGGCGTGGCCGCCGTCGACGGCGTCCTCCACGTCACCACCAGCAACGGCCGCCGCGGGCGGGGCAGCATCTGGGTCGGCACCCCCGGTGCGCTGCAGCAGCGCGAGAAAGTGCTGCCTCCGGGGCCGGAGGACCTCTGCTACCGCCCGGCCGAGGACGAGCTGTGGACGGTCACGGAGTATCCCCGACGCCGGCTCGTCCTGGCGCTGCGGCGCGACTCGTTCCCCCAACCCGGGCAGGGCACCTGGCCGTAGCGCGATGGCTTCCTCACCCGCTCGTCAGGACGACCAGCTGCTGGGTGGCCCGCGTCATGGCGACGTACCTGTCGACGGCCCCTTCGATGCCCTCCCCGAGCTGCTGGGGGTCGACGAGCACCACCAGGTCGAACTCCAGCCCCTTGGCCAGCACCGGGGTCAACGCCCTGACGCGCGGGGTGGCTGGGCGGACCGGAGCGCCGATGACGCACGCCGTCCCCTCGGGGTGCGTGGCCAGCCACCGCTCGAGCACCGCGTCGAGGTCGGCGGCGGAGCCGTGCTCGACGGGGAGACCACCGGTCCGGACCGACCGGGGCACGTTGGCGTCCGGCAGCTCCGCTCGGATCACCGGTTCCGCCTCGGCCATCACCTCGGCCGGCGTCCGGTAGTTGATGCTCAACGACGCCAGCGCGACCCGCTCCAGCCCGACCCGTCGGAGCCGCTCCTCCCAGGACTCGGTGAACCCGTGGCGGGCCTGGGCACGGTCTCCCACGACGGTGAAGCTCCTCGACGGGCAGCGCGCCAGGAGCATCTGCCACTCGGCATCGGTCAGCTCCTGCGCCTCGTCGACGACGACGTGCGCGAACGGGCCGGCGAGCCGGTCGGGAGCCGCCGCGGGCACCGCGGAGTCGTCCACCAGCGCCCCACGCAGGTCCTCGACCCGCAGCATCGACATCACCTGCATCTCCGAGTCGTCGGCCGCGACCAGGTGGTCGACGACCCGGCTCATCTCCTCCTGCTGCGCGGCGAGAGCTGCCTCGTGCCGCCGCCTGCGTCGCGGCACCTCCGGGTCCCCGAGCCGCAACCGCGCCGCGTCCAGCAGCGGCAGGTCGGAGAACGTCCACGCCGAGGGCTCGTCCCTCTGCAGCAGCCGCACCTCGTCGGGGGCCAGCCACGGGGCGCACCGCCGCAGGTACGCCGGCACCGACCACAGGTCGCCGACGACGTCGGTCGCCTCGAGCATCGGCCAGGCCCTGGTGAGGGCAGTGAACAGCTCGCGGTTGCGGCCCAAGGCGGCACGGACCTGCTCCGGGGGCCCCTCGTCGTCGTGCTTGTCCACGAGGATGTCGAGCAGCGCGTCCCACACCTGGTCGCGGGCCTCGTTGTGGGGTGTGCCGGGCTCCGGCGCCGCGAACGCCTCCGCCCAGTCGGAGGGGCTGAGCCAGACGTCGCCCCACAGCGTCTCGACGACCATCCCTTCCGTCGGAGGCTCCTCGTAGAGCGCGACGGCCGGCTCGATCGCCGCGACCATCGCCGCGGACGCCTTCAGCCGGGCAACTCGCGGATCGGGCTCCTCAACAGCCTCGCGCCCCTCCGGCACCAGGTCCCGGAGCGTGCAAGGCTGCACCCCCTCCTCCCCCAGGCTCGGCAGGACGTCCCCGACGTAGGCGAGGTAGGGCTGGTGCGGGCCGACGAACAGCACGCCGCCGCGCCGGTGGCCGAGCCGCGGGTCCGAGTAGAGGAGGTACGCCGCGCGGTGCAGAGCCACCACGGTCTTGCCGGTGCCCGGGCCGCCGTCGACCACGAGCGCTCCGCGTGAACCGGCACGGATGATCGCGTCCTGGTCGGCCTGGATGGTGGCCAGCACGTCCCGCATCCGCGGCGACCGGCTGGCGCCCAGGCTGGCGATGAAGGCGGACTGGTCGTCGAGGGCGGCGCCGTGGTCGACCCCGTCCTCGGCGAACACCTCGTCCCAGTAGTCGGTGATCCGGCCCGCCGTCCACCTGTAGCGACGCCGGCTCGCCAGCCCCATCGGGTTCCCGTGCGTGGCACCGAAGAACGGCTCGGCGGCCGGCGAACGCCAGTCGACCAGGAGCGGAGTGCCGTCGCCGTCCTTCAGGCCGAGACGCCCGACGTACACCGGGTCGCCGTCGGCGGGCACCATCCGCCCCAGGCACAGGTCGAGCTCGAAGCGGCGGAGCGTGCGCAGCCGGGCACTGAGCCGGTGCACCTCCAGGTCCCGGTCCAGTGCCTGCTGACCGGAGCCGCCCGGAGCGCGGCGCGCCTCGACGAGCCGCTCGGTGAGCTCGGCGGTCGTCCGCCCCAGGGTCTCGGCGATCCGCTCGAACTGGCGCTCGTCGTGCGCGACGAGCGCCGGGTCGGCCTTGGCGGTCAGGTGGTCCGGGAGGGCGAAGACGCTGGTGCACGCGGGGTTCAACGAGGGGCTCCGATCGCACGACGACGTGGGTAGCCCGGAGAGTCTGAGCCACGACGGGGGTCTTGCCGCAAGCCCCGGGGTGCGCTATACGTTGAGAACGGAGAGGGCATCGCCCTCTCCGTTCGTCTTCCGCCGCGACGAACCCGGCTCACCCCGTCGACGAGGGCTCCCCTGCCACTTCTTGTCGTGCTGACCTGAACCCTCGCGCTGCTCAGCTCAGGCAGAGGCAGAACGGGTGCCCCGCCGGGTCGAGGAAGACCCGGAAGGTCGTGCCCGGCTGGTGCTCGTGCTTGGTCGCTCCCAGCTCGACCACGGCCGCCTCGGCGGTGTCGAGGTCGTCGACGACGACGTCGAGGTGCATCTGCTGCGGCACCTGCTGCCCCGGCCACTCGGGCGCGCGATAGTCGTCGACCTTCTGGAACGACAGGCACTGCCCCTGCTCGGACTTGACGTCGATCCAGTCGTCGCCGGGCTCGACCTTCCAGTCGAGCAGCGCCGCGTAGAACTCCGCGAGCGGAGCCGGGTCAGGGCAGTCGAGGACGGTGGTGGGATAGCGGGCGATGGCCATGGCGGGACAGTACGCCGCGCTCCACCGCCGATCCACCGCCTTCGCGCAGCCGCGGATCCGGGTGGGGAGAACGGGGTCAGTTGAGCGGCGCGCGCTGGAGCGGGACCCGCGCGCGCCGGACGACGACGTGCATCGTGACGTAGGGGCCGTGGCTGTCGCCGCGGGTCGCTCCCTGGAGCTCCACGTGGTCCTGGTCGACGAGGATCGCGTGCGCCTCCCACAGCGAGTAACGGAGCTTCTCCTGCCACAGCCAGGCCAGGCACCGCGCGACGTCCCGCTCGTCGAGCCCGGGGCCGAACTGGCCGAGCGCGATGACCAGCCGGTCCGGGTCGTCGGTGTGGCCGGCCTCGAGGTCGACGAAGAGCCGGGTCGCCAGCAGCTCGTCGCGGAGCCGCCGCTCGAGCTCGCGCAGCCGGCCGGGCGCCTCGGGCCCGGCGTTGAGCTGCACGGCCGTGCGCAGCCGGCGGTAGCGGATGAGCCGCTCCTCCTCCGTGACCCGTGTCGTCCCCATCTGCGCAGTCTCGCTGGCACGGTACGTGCGGTTCCAGACCGGTTGCATGGTCTTTACCTGGGACGCGACGCTCGTCCCGCCCGGTTCAGGACGTCGGCCTCTCCTGGACGCCGCTTCGCGACCGATGAGTCCCGGCGCCGGCGTACGTCTGCAGAACCAGTGACCGACCGACGCGAGGGGAACCCGTGAGCGCCAGCTACACCTTCGACATCTTCATGACCCTGGACGGTTACGGCTCCTACGGGCCGGGCGGCGACTGGGGTGGGTACTGGGGCAAGCACGGTCCGGAGCTCCTCGAGCACCGCCTCGCCCAGGTGAGTGAGGACCAGCGGATGGTGCTCGGTGGAGCGACGTTCCGAGAGTTCTCGCGGTGGTACGGCCCCGAGTCCGGTGAGCTGGCCGGCGAGATCGACCCCGTCAACGCGGCGGCCCGGGCGCTGCCGACCACCGTGATCTCGTCGACGCTCGACACCCCCCTCGACTGGCCGGACGCGACGCTCGAGAAGGGCGACGCGGTGGAGACCGTCGCCCGGCTGAAGGACGAGTCCCCCGTGCCGCTGCGCTCGCACGGCAGCATCTCGCTCAACCGGTCGCTGATGGCCGCCGGGCTCGTCGACCGCGTGCAGGTCACCGTCTTCCCGGTCGTCTCCGGACGCACCGGCGAGCGGCCGATCTTCGAGCGGGCCGCCGACTTCGACCTCGAGCTGCTCTCGACCACCGTGCTCGACGGGCGCACCCTCGAGCTCGTCTACCGACCGACACTGCACGGAGGACCGGCATGAGCACCCAGGACCGCGGCCCGGAGCTCGACGGCGTGAGCCAGACCTCCCGGAGCTGACGCCGAGATCCTCAGAGGCCGAGCGAACGCCCGATGATCTCTTTCTGGACCTCGGTCGTGCCGCCGTAGATCGTGCTGATCCGGCTGTCCAGGAACGCCTTCGCGACCGGGTACTCCATCATGTAGCCGTAGCCGCCGTGGAGCTGGACCGCCTTGCCCGCCAGCTTGTTCTGCAGCTCGGTCACCCACCACTTCGCCATCGAGGCGAGCGTCGAGTCGCACTGGCCGGCGAGGTGCTTCTTGATGCAGTCGTCGACGAAGACCTGCGCGATGCGCGCCTCGGTCGCCATCTCGGCGACGAGGAACCGGTTGTGCTGGAACTTGCCGATGGGGCGGCCGAAGGCCTGCCGCTCGGTGGCGTACTGCAGGCACATCTCGACCAGCCCCATGCACGCCGCGGCGCCCTGCATCGCGATCGCGAGCCGCTCCTGCGGGAGGTTCATCATCAGGTAGATGAACCCCTGCCCCTCCTCGCCGAGGAGGTTCTCCTTCGGCACCTGGACGTTGTCGAAGAACAGCTCGGCGGTGTCCTGCGCGTGCAGCCCGACCTTGTCGAGGTTGCGGCCCCGCTCGAAGCCGGCCATCCCACGCTCGACGACGAACAGGCTGATCCCCTTGTGGCCGGCCTCGGGGTCGGTCTTCGCGACGACGATGACGAGGTCGGAGAGGATCCCGTTGCTGATGAAGGTCTTGGAGCCGTTCAGCACGTAGTGGTCGCCCTTGTCGACCGCGGTCGTGCGGACCCCTTGCAGGTCGCTGCCGGCGCCGGGCTCGGTCATCGCGATCGAGGTGATGATCTCGCCGGAGACGCAGCCGGGGAGCCAGCGCCGCTTCTGCTCCTCGGTCCCGAGCTGGGTGATGTAGGGGACGATGATGTCGGTGTGGACCGGGAAGCCGGGCCCCGCCGTCCCGGCCCGGGTCTGCTCCTCGGCCAGGATCTGGTTGAACCGGAAGTCGTCGATGCCCGGGCCGCCGTACTCCTCGGGGACGTCGAAGCAGAGGAGCCCGGCCTCACCGGCCTTCAGCCACAGCTCGCGCGGCACGATGCCGTCCTTCTCCCACTGGTCGTGGTGCGGGACGACCTCCTTCTCGAAGAAGGTCCGGACCGTCTTCCGGAAGTCCTCGTGCTCGGGCTCGAAGATGTCGCGGGGGAAGGCAGCGGTGGGCATGTCAGGAGCTCCATTCCTTGAGCTGGGCGACGACAGAGGCGGCGTCCTCGCCCTCCTTGGTGGGCACGGGGACGACGTTGAGGTGGGTCACGCCGGACTCCTCGAAGGCGGCCATCCGCTCCTTGACGTACGACGCGGGGCCGACGAGGTTGCACATCTCCAGCAGCTCCAGCGGTACGGCGGCCGCGGCCTCGTCCTTCTTGCCGTCGAGGTAGAGGTCCTGGATCCGGACCGCCTCCTCCTCGTAGCCGTACTGCCGCACGACGTCGTTGTAGAAGTTCTTGCCGCGCGCGCCCATGCCGCCGATGTAGAGCGCGAACAGCGGGCGGGCGAAGTCCAGGAACCCCTTGACGTCCTCGCCGATCGCGACCATGCCGCCGGCGGCGACCTGGAGCGGGCCGAGCTCGGCGGGACGCTTCGCGGCGCCGGCGGCGAGCGACTCGCCCCAGACCTTCGAGGCGAGCTCGGGGGCGTAGAGGTGCGGGAGCCAGCCGTCGGCGTACTCCGCGGTGGCCTCGACGTTCTTGCGGCCGAGCGAGGCGATCCAGATCGGCACGGTGTCGCGCTCGGGGGTGGTGAGCATCTTCAGCGGCTTGCCGAGCCCGGTGCCCTCCCCCTCGGGCAGCGGGAGCTTGAAGATCCCGTCGTTGGTGAGCCGCTCGCGGCGCAGCGCCCGGCGGACGATGTCGACGACCTCGCGGGTCCGGCCCAGCGGCTTGCTGTAGGGGAGGCCGTGCCACCCCTCGACGACCTGCGGGCCGGAGGCGCCGAGCCCGAGGATCGCGCGGCCGCCGGAGACGTTGTCGAGCCCGGCCGCGGTCTGGGCGAGCAGCGCCGGCGTCCGCGAGTAGATGTTGAGGATCGCCGAGCCGATCTCGACGGTCTCGGTCTTGGCGGCCAGGTAGCCCATCAGCGTCGGAGAGTCGAAGCCGTAGGCCTCGGCGACCCAGATCGTGTCGAGCCCGGCCTTCTCGAGGCGGGCGACCTCGTCCGCCGCGTTGCGCGGGTTGCCGTCGTACTGGAGAGGGGTGGAGAGCTTCATGACCGTCCTGGGTTGCGAAGGCGACATCCGTACTGTGACAGCGGTACTGTCAGAGAACAAGCGTGACGAGCGTCCCACCTGACCGGGGCGTGACGAGGAGGTGGGCGTGAACGCCGGGAACGACGGCGGCGAGCCGCGCCTCACCATCGACGAGCTGGCGATGACGGCCGGGATGACGGTCCGGACCACCCGCTACTACGCGAGCCTCGGGCTGCTCCCGGCGCCGGAGCGGCGGGGTCGCGTGGCCTACTACGGCCCGGAGCACCTCGCGCGGCTGCAGCTGGTCCGCGCCCTCCAGGACCACGGGTTCACGCTGGCCGCGATCGAGCGCTACCTCGCGGGGGTGCCGCTCACCTCCTCCCCCGAGGAGCTGGCGGTGCAGCGGATCCTGCTGACCGCGTGGAAACCCAGCCAGTGGCAGCGGATGACCCGCGAGGAGCTCGACGCCCGCGTCGGTCGCCGGCTCGGCGACCGCGACCTCGAGTGGCTCACCCAGGCCGGTGCCGTACGCCGGACCTCGACCGGTGACCTCCAGGTGCTCCCGGTCGTCGACCACGCCGTGGAGGTCCTCGACCTCGACGTGCCGATCGACGCGATCGTGGACGCCAACGCCGCGGTGCGCCGGCACATGTCTGCGCTCGCCGACGAGCTCGACGACATCCTGCGGCGCAGCGTGGTCTCCCGCTACCAGGGGCAGGAGCTCTCGACCGAGGCGGCCGACCGGCTGGAGCGGACCGTCACCGGGCTCCGGACGCTCGCCCTCGACGCGATCGTGTCGACCTTCCAATGGGCGGCGAACCAGCTCGTGGCCCGCTCGGTGCCGACCCACCACGACGAGGAGCGCGGCGCCTGAGCGGGACGTCCGCGCTCACGGGTCCCGCCGGGCGGCGTAGCGCAGCATCACCTCGCGCCGGTCGCTGAGCTGGAGCTTGGTGAGGATGTGCGACACGTGGTTGCGCACGGTGATCGGCGAGATGAAGAGCCGCTCGGCGATGCGCTGGTTGGAGAGCCCCTGCGCGACGAGCTCGAGCACCTCGCGCTCGCGCTCGGAGAGCTCCGGCGGCCACGGGGCCGGCGGCGAGGAGGATCCGGGCGCCGCGATCAGCTCGAGCACCCGGCCCGCCAGCTCGGGGCCGAAGACGGCGTGGCCGGCCGCGACCGCGCGCACCGCGGCCACGACCTCGTCCGGCCCGACCCCCTTGACCAGGTAGCCGTGCGCCCCGGCCCGCACGGCGGCCAGCACCGCGGTGTCCTCGCCGCTCATCGTCAGCACCAGGATCCGGGCGCGGGTGCCCTCCGCGACCAGCGCACGGGTGGCGGCGAGCCCGCCCGCGCCGGGCATCGCCAGGTCCATCACCACCACGTCGGGGTCGAGGCGGCGGGCCAGCTCCACCGCGGCCTCGCCGTCCTCGGCCTCCCCCACCACCGGCACCCCGGCGCGGGTCAGCGTGAACCGCACGCCCTCGCGGAACATCGGGTGGTCGTCGACGAGCAGCACCCGTGGCCCGGGAGCCGGCTCAGCCACGCCCGCCTCCCAACGGCAGCAGGGCCTGCACCGTCGTCCCGGCCCCCGGTCCGCCGGAGATGACGAGCCGGCCCCCGAGCTCGGCGGCCCGCTCCCGCATCGCGACGACGCCCACGCCGACGCGGTCGCCGCTCCACCCGCGGCCGTCGTCCCGCACGCTCAGGTCGAGGCTGCCGCCGGCCAGCCCCAGCCGCACCACGGCGGACCTGGCCCCCGCGTGGCGGGCCGCGTTGGTGAGGGCCTCGGCGCCGATCCGGTAGGCCGCGACCTCGACGGCCGGGGGCAGCACGGGCAGCGGCGGGCCCTCCGCCGTGGTCGGTACACCGAGCCGGGAGGCGTGGTCGAGCAGCGCCCCGGTCAGTCCGAGCTCGTCCAGTGCCGGCGGGCGGAGCGAGCGGCTGACCCGGCGTACGTCCTCCAGCGCGGTGCGCGCGGCGTCCTCGAGCAGCGGGACCCGCTCCGCCGCCACCTCGGGGCTCTCCTCGAGCAGCTCCCGCAGCCCGGCGAGCTGCATGACCAGGCCGGCGAGCGTCGGGCCGAGCTCGTCGTGAAGATCCCGGCGCAGCCGGGCTCGCTCCTGCTCGCGGGCGGCGACCAGGGCATGCCGGCTCTCGATCAGGGCGGCCGCCAGCAGCAGCGCCGTCACCGTGCGCCCGCCCTGGCGGACGAGACCGTCGAGCAGCGCGTCGTCCTCGGCGGTGAGCCGGCGCCCTCGGGGCCACCCGACGGTGACGGCGAGGTGCCGCCCGTCGCCGCAGTCGGTGGTGCGGAGCAGCTCCGTGGTGTGTGCCGACAGCGAGCCGTGCACCGCCCGTTCCCCGTCCACCACGGCGGCGACGTGGGGGGCCCGCAGCGCGGTGGCGACGGAGGTGGCGATGCCGCGCAACGCCTCGTCGAGCGAGGTCGCCGACTCCAGGCGGTCGTCGAGCCGGCGCACGGCGGCGTAGGGGTCGGCCCGGTCGCCGTAGAGGACCTCCTGCAGCGCGCGCTGCAGCCGCCCGCGCACGGGCAGCACGGCGAGCGCGACCACCGCGGTGACCAGCCCCTGCCCCAGCGGCGGGAGGTCGACATCCAGCGTGGACAGGGCTCCGACGGCCGCGACGTAGCCGACCGCGACGACGACCGTGAGCACGGCGTGGACGACGGAGTGGTGGAGAACCACCTCCAGCCCGGGCAGCCGGCCGCGCAGGACCGCGGTCGTGACACCGATGCCCAGCACCGCGGCGCCGACGACGTCGAGGAGGTCCGCGCCGGAGGGCCAGAACGCGTGGCCGAGGAGCGCGAGCAGCACGAACACGCCGGCGGCGAGCAGGAGCTCGACCAGGCGGGTGCGCTCCTCCCCCGCCCCCCGCCGGACGCGCACGACGAAGGCGACCAGCGGCACCAGCAGGGGCAGCCCCAGCACCACGGGCTCCATCGACACCGCGAGCTCCTCGACCGACGCCGGGAGCACGCCGACCGGGTTGGGGAGGTCGGCCACCGTGGCCGGCAGCTCCGAGTCGGGGGCGCCGGCGGTGGTCGCGGCGAGGCAGTAGACCGCGACCAGGGCGCCCTGCGCGCCCACCGCGGCGGCCGCGACGGGCGCCCATCCACGCCCCGGGAGCCGGCCGTCGGGCAGGAGCAGCACCGCGAGCAGGAGCAGGGGTACGGCGAACGCGGAGAATCGGTCCGTCCACCAGGCCGCCCACTCCACGCCCACGCGGGACGGCGTCCCCGTCCACGCACCGGCGAACGCGGAGCCGCCCAGCAGCACGGCCACGGCGAGCAGGAGCCAGCCGACCGCGACGTCGGGGCGGCCGGCCGCGATGAGCGCGCCCGGGAGGGCGAAGCAGAGCGGCAGGACCACCAGCTTCCATCCTGCGGGCTCCGGTCCGCCGACGAGGAGCGACGCGGTGGCCAGCAGCGCGGCGAGGCACGCGAACGACCAGGCCGGCACGGGTGCCGACCTGGCGTTCACCCCCTCGGGCGTCACGCGTCCAGTATCGCCGCGCGGCCCCTCCCCGCACCCCCTTCCCACGTCTCGCGCGGCAGCCGGAGCAGGTGGACCCCCAGCCAGCACCAGGCCACGACCAGCACCAGGTGCGGCTCGAGCGGCCCGACCGGCGGGAACCCGAAGTCCCACACCAGGAAGAGCACCATCAGCACCAGCGGCGTCCTCGGGAACGCGCCGCTGCGCCAGCAGGCGACCGCCAGCAGCACCAGCCCCAGGAACGAGCAGAGCAGGTGCGGGTACAACGCCGTCGCCATCACGCCCGGGTCGTCGACGAGCGCGTCGTTGAGGGCGACGGCGCCGTCGGTCCCCACCACCGGGGGCGCCACCGTGCCCACGGTGTAGCCGAGGGCGAGCACGTTGTGGAACCCCCACATGCCGAGGACGACGAGGACGGCGGCCACCCCCGCGAGCCGCCGTCGCGTGTGGTGGGCGACCCAGGCGAGCCCGAGCAGCCCGACCGGCATGAACAGGCTGCTCACCAGCAGGGTCAGCTGCTCGGCCCGGTGGAGGTCGCCGTTCGCGGCACTCTCGGTGCTCCACCGGATCTGCTCGGAGAAGCCGCCGAGGTCGCCGGTCACCAGGTGGGTCACCGCCTGCGGCACCCCGTTGGTGAGCGCCGCGAGGACGAGGGCCGCGCCCGCGACGGTCTGCAGCGGGGCGCGGGTGCGGCTCCTGGTCGGCCGGCTCTCGAGCGTCGTGGTCATCGGTGCACCTCCTGGTCGGTGCCCCGATCGTGGTGGCGGGAGGGCCGGCGGCGCATGGTGCAGGTGCACCAATCGAGCTCCCGGTGCTCAGCCGGCCGACCGGGCCGCCTCGAGCGCCTGGCCGGCGTAACCGCCGCCGAAGAGGACGGCGTGGACCAGCAGGATGTGGAGCTGGTGGACCGGTACCCGTTCCCGCCAGCGGTCGGCGAGCGGGTGGACCTCCTCGTAGCCGGCGATCACGGCCGCGAGGTGCGGCGCGCCGAACAGCGCCAGCTGCGCGAGGTCGCTCTCCCGGTGACCTCCGTGCGCCGCCGGGTCGATCAGCACCGCCCCGCCGGGTGTCCACATGACGTTGCCGGACCAGAGGTCGCCGTGCAGCCTCGCCGGTGCGTCGTCGGTGTCGAACACCCCGTCGGCCAGCCGCGTGCAGGCCCGGTCGAAGACACGCGTCTCCCCCTCGTCGTACGCGCCGCGGTCGCGGGCCAGCCGCACCACCGGCGCGACGCGCGCCTCGGCGTAGAACGCGCCCCACCGCTCCCACGTGCCGAGCACCATCGGCAGCGGCTCCGCGGCCGGCCCGAAGAAGCCGTCGCCCTGCCACCCCTCCGGTCCGCTGCCGTACGCCGGAGCGCCCGTGTCGTGCGTCCGGGCGAGCGCGGCCCCGAACGACCCGGCAGCCGGCTCCGTCGGCGTGGCAGGGCGGAGCCGCTCGAGGAGCAGGTGGTCGTCACCCTCGTCCAGGACGCGGACCACCGGCGCTCCGTCCGGCACCACGAGCCAGCGAAGCCCTGCCGCCTCCCAGGCGAAGTAGCCGGCCGGCGCCGCGCCGCCCTTGCGGAAGACCTCGGTCACGACGTCACGATGCCACCGGAACGCGACCCGCGTGCGTCAGGAGATCACCGCGTCGATGGTCTTCTTCAGCGCGCTCGGCTGGCTCGGCCGCTTCGGCGCCTTCTTCCGCGCCTCCTCCATCGCCTCGCCGATCTCCTGCAGGGTCTTCCGCCCGAGCCCCTCGCGGACCTTCGGGAACCACTCCTGCTCCTCCTCCTCGATGTGGTGGCGGACGTTCTCGATGAGGACGGTGGTCTTCGCGTCGAACCGCTCCGCGTCGGGCTTCATCGCGGCGAGCTCGACGACCAGGACGTCGGCGACGTGGTGCTCCTCGTAGGACTCCAGCACGTCGTCCTCGAGCTCGGGGAGCAGCTCGCGGACCCGTGGGTACATCACCTCGTTCTCGATGTAGGTGTGCACGGTCAGGAGCTCGATCATCCGGTCGACGAGCTCGCCCTTGCGCTTGGTGGCGTTCTCCCCCGCCTTCTCGAACTCCTTGAACGTCTTGAGGATCTCCTTGTGGTCGTTCCTCAGCAGGACGATGGCGTCGTTGGACATGGCACTCCTCCGGGTACGTGACGACGTGGCGGTCTTTACCCGGCAGCTCCCCGAGCAACACGACGACGGCGTCGAGCGCGCCTCCGAGGGCGCGCCGAGGTGGCGGTGGGCGCTCACCACCCGCCGCGACCTGCTCGTGCCGGTCGTCGGTCTCGTCGCCCTCGTGGTCTACCTGCTCCACGGCCGCGACGGGCTGCTCAGCCGTGACCTCGCCGTCTACAGCTACGCCGGCCAGGAGGTCGCGGACGGCGTCCCGCCGTATGTCGGGATCCTCAACCGGGCGGGGCCGCTGGCGCACCTCCTCCCCGGCGTCGGGTCGCTGCTCGCCGAGCTCGGCGGCTTCGACCAGCTCGCGACGATGCGGCTGCTGTTCCTCGGCTTCGCGGTGGCCGCGGTCTGCGCGACGTACGTCCTGGGGCGTGAGCTCCTCGGCTCGAGGGCGGCCGGACTGGTCGCGGCCGCCGCCATGCTGAGCTTCTACGGCTTCGTCGAGTACGCCTCCAACGGTCCCCGCGAGAAGACGCCGATGGTCCTCTTCATCGTCTGCGCGCTCCTCGCCCTCACTCGGCAGCGCTGGTTCACGGCCGGGGTCTTCGCGAGCCTCGCGACGCTCTGCCTTCAGACGGCGTTCTTCGTCGCGGTGGTCGCGGTGGGGCTCGCGGCACTGCTGCTGGCGCGCAGGGGGAGGGCCCGCGCCGTCGCGATGGTCGTCGCCGGCGGTGCCACGCCGGTCGCGCTCTACCTTGCGTACGCCGCGGCCACCGGGTCCCTCCACGAGGCGGTCGAGGCGTTCGTGGGCATCAACGCCCGCTACACCACGCCCGACCCGCTGATGCCGCGGCTCGACGAGGAGTGGGAGCTGCTGCGCGAGGCCTACGGCACCTCGCTCTGGATCGGGATCGCGGGGCTCGCGACGCTCGGCCTGGCGCCGCTCGCGGTGCTCGTCCGGCCGCTCCGGCGACGGCACCCCGCCCTGCCGGTGCTCGCGGTCCTGGCGGTCACGGCCGGGACGTCGCTCGCCTGGAACGTCCACGAGTACGACGGGTGGCCCGACCTCTTCCCCGTGCTGCCGCTCGCCGCGGTCGGGGTCGGGGCGCTGTTCGACGTGGTCGCGCGGTTCCTCCCCCGCCCGACGGTCCTCCCGGTCGCGCTGGCCCTGTCCGTCGCGGCGACGGGGGTCGCGGTGGACTTCTCGGTCGGCACGCGCAGCGACGAGCTGGTCGTGCAGAGGGCCTCGACGGAGGCGGTCTTCGACGTCCTCCCCGACGCGACCGTCCTCTCCGTGGAGGCGCCGCAGCCGCTGGTGCTGACGGGCCGGACCAACCCGACCCGCCACCAGATGTTCGGCGGCGGACTGACCGACTACCTCGACGACACGTGGCCGGGCGGTCTGACCGCGTTCCTCGACGGGGTCGTCGAGGAGGAGGCCGACCTGGTGGTCCTCGGCGACCCGGTGTCGCGCCGGTGGTGGCGGCTGCTCGCGCCCGACTACGCCTACGTGGGCAGCGCCCCCGACTGGTTCTGGCTGGCGCGCAGGTCTCTCGGCGAGGAGCGGCTGGCGGCGCTGCGCGAGGCGGCTCTCTCGGCCGGCACCGGAGGGGCGCCGCCGATGGAGGTGGTGGACGGACCGATGACCCCTTGACCCAGATACCCCCCAGGGGTATGTTGCAGCGTATGGACAACCACCAGCACCACCAGCACGCAGGTCACGCAGGTCCTGCCGGTCATGCCGGTCATGCCGGTCACGCCGGTCACGCCGGTCACGCCGGAGGCGTCAACGCCATGGCGATCAGCGCCACGCTCCACTGCCTGACCGGTTGTGCGATCGGCGAGGTCCTCGGGCTGGTGATCGGCACCGCCGTGGGGCTGTCGACCGGGTGGACGATCGCCCTCGCCGTCGGGCTCGCATTCCTGTTCGGCTACGCGCTCTCCACGCTGCCGCTGCTGGCCGCCGGTCTCGGGGTGGGCGCCGCGCTGTCGGTGGTGCTGGCCGCGGACACCCTGTCGATCGCCACCATGGAGGTCGTCGACAACGCGGTCATGGCGCTGGTTCCCGGGGCGATGGACGCGGGGCTGGTCAACCCGGTGTTCTGGCTGAGCATGACGCTCGCGCTGACCGTGGCGTTCTTCGCCGCCTGGCCGGTCAACCGGGTCCTGATCGCCCGCGGCAAGGGGCACGCGCTGACCCACGAGTACCACCAGGGACACGACGAGCCACCCGCCCGGCGGGTACCGACCCCGACGACCGGCATGCTGGTGACCGCAATCGCCGCGTTCATGCTCGGCGGACTCGTCGTCTCCAGCGCCGCCGAGCTCGAGGACGAGCCCGGCGACCCGGCACCCGCGCACGCCGCCCCCTGATCGGAGGACCCATGACCCGCTCCCGCCCGTTCGCCCAGGTGGACGTCTTCGCCAGCGGTCCCTACACCGGCAACCCCGTCGCCGTGGTGCTCGACGCCGAGGGGCTCGACGACGCCGCGATGGCCGCGTTCGCCCGGTGGACCAACCTCTCCGAGACCACCTTCGTCCTGCCGCCGCAGGACGAGGCCGCCGACTACCGGCTGCGGATCTTCACGCCGGGCGGTGAGCTGCCGTTCGCCGGCCACCCCACGCTCGGGTCGGCGCACGCGTGGCTCGAGCACGGCGGGGTCGCCCG
Source organism: Nocardioides caldifontis (assembly GCF_008087345.1). GTDB lineage: Bacteria > Actinomycetota > Actinomycetes > Propionibacteriales > Nocardioidaceae > Marmoricola_A > Marmoricola_A caldifontis. Next base: position 185,497 of record NZ_ML701737.1, read on the forward strand.
CACCCCGGGCCGGGTCGTGCAGGAGTGTGGCGTCGGGCTCGTCGAGCTGCGGGTCGAGAGCGGCGCGCTCGCGTTCGCGGCCCCCGAGCGCCGTCGCACGGGACCGCTCGACGACGCGCTGCTCGACCGGGCGGCCGGCATCCTCTCGGTGCCGCGTGCCGACATCGTCGACCACCAGTGGGTCGACAACGGCCCCGGGTGGCTGGCGGTCCGGCTCACCTCCGCGCAGCAGGTGCTCGACGTCGAGCCGGACCCGGTGGCGCTCGGCGACCTGATGCTCGGCGTGGTCGGCTTCTACCCCGACGGCTCCGAGCACCTCGTCGAGGTCCGGGCGCTGTGCGGCGACATCGGCGTCATCGAGGACCCGGTCACCGGCAGCCTCAACGCCGGCCTGGCCCAGTGGCTGATCGGCAACGGCGCTGCTCCACCGTCGTACACCGCGAGCCAGGGGCTGCGCGTCGGGCGACGCGGCGTCGTCCGGGTCTCTTCCGAGGGCGACGAGATCTGGGTCGGCGGCACCACCCTGACCTGCATCGCCGGCACGGTCACCCTCTGACGAGCGACCGCGGCACCGGGCCGACATCGGCGTGGCGGCCGGGGCGGTAGCTCGCGTGGACCTGCCCCGGGCCGGGCCGCTTCGCCAGTCCGTCGGCGACCAGGCCGGTGACGAACGCGTAGACGCCCTTGTGCAGCAGGTCCACGACCAGCTCGCCCCGCGGCCAGGTCTCGGGCGGCGCCCCGACCCCCGTGGCGTTCTCCAGCACCTGGTCGGTGGTGAGCCGGACGACCGCGAACTTCGAGGACGCGACCGGCCCCCGCAGCCCGACGTTGGCCATCACCGACCGCAGCACCCCGACGAGCGCGCCCTGCCCGTAGTGCATCGCCCAGTTCAGCGCCGTCGACTCGCGGTCCTCGAGCCCCGTGAGCCGCTCCAGCGTCCGCGCCGGCACGAACGAGCTCGGCCTGCCGGTGAGCCGCTGCTCGACCTTCTCGGCCACCGTCATCGCGACCGTGCCGACCGCGCCGGCGACGAGCCCCTGCCACACCGAGTCCCTGAGCATGCCGGCACCGTTCCCAGCTCACACCGTCGTACTCACCGCTAGGGTGCCGACCGACGAGAGAGGGGGCCTCGTGCTCGCTGACCTGTGGGACGCCGTCCCTGAGCCGCTCCGCGACCCGGTCGCCCTGGCGGTGCCGTTCTTCGTGCTGTTCGTCGCGGTCGAGGGGCTCGCCGCCTACCTCCTCGAGGACGAGCGCCCGGAGGAGCAGCGCCGCGCCGCCGACGGCCGGGCGATGCCCCTGCCCGGCGGCTACTCGCGCCCCGACGCGCTGGCGAGCATCACGATGGGAGCGGTGTCGGTGGCGACCATGACCGCGTGGAAGAGCCTCGGGCTGCTGGGCTACGCGGTCCTGTTCGCCTACGTCGCCCCCTGGCAGCTGCCCGCCGACGCCTGGTGGACCTGGGCGCTGGCGATCCTCGGCGTCGACTTCACGTTCTACTGGGCGCACCGGGTGGCCCACCGGGTGCGCGTCGTCTGGGCGACCCACCAGGCCCACCACTCCAGCGAGTACTTCAACTTCGCCACCGCCCTGCGGCAGAAGTGGAACAACGCCCACGAGCTGGTCTTCTGGGCGCCGCTGCCGGTGCTCGGGGTCCCGCCGGCGCTGGTGTTCCTGGGCTTCTCGGTGAGCCTCGTCTACCAGTTCTTCGTGCACACCGAGCACGTCGGGACGCTGTGGCGGCCGGTCGAGCTCGTCTTCAACACCCCGTCGCACCATCGGGTCCACCACGGCAGCGACCCGGAGTACCTCGACCGCAACTACGGCGGGATCCTCATCGTCTGGGACCGGCTCTTCGGGTCGTTCCAGCCCGAGCTGCACCGGCCGACGTACGGGCTCACCACCCCGGTCGGCACCACGAACGTGCTGCGGCTGCAGACGCACGAGTACGCCGCGATCGCCCGCGACGTCCGGCGGGCTCCGACCCTCCGGGAAAAGCTCGGGTACGTCTTCGGTCCGCCGGGGTGGCGGCCGGCCGTGCCGGACCCTCATTCCGTGCAGACGGGCTGATCCGGAGCCGGATCTCAGCGCAGCTGCACCGGATGACGGGGCTCAGGGCTCCTCGACCGAGGAGATGACGTACTTCGCCACGTCGGCGCCCACCACCTCGGGGAGCACCGGGGTCGGCCCCTCCGAGGCCCGGAACCGCCTCAGGTCCTCCTCGGACTCCCAGCGCTCGAGGATCACGATCCGCCCTGCCTCCAAGGGGTCCGGCGCCTGCACGAACTCCAGGCAGCCCGGAGCCTCGCGCGCGTGCGCGGTCACGCGGGCGACGCCCACCAGGTAGTCGTCGCGGTCGTGCGGGTGGACGGTCAGCGACCCGGCGACGATCAGCACGGCTCCTCCTCGAGCACCGCGGTCACGGCGGCCGCCGCGCGTCGCAGCCCGTCCGCCCGGTCGACGGCCCCCACCGCGTCGTACGACGTGGCAGCAGCGTGCAGGTCGGCGAGCTCACGGGCCACCACCTCGCGCTCGTCGTCCTCGGTGAGCGTCCGGCGCGGGGCCTCGGACGAGCCGATCCCGACCGCAGCCCCGGCGACGTGCTCGCCCGCCGCGAGCGCGCCGGTCGTGGGCGCTGCCACCGCCTCGGCGTTCTCGAGGGCGGCGAGCGTGCTCCGCAGCGACGCGGCGACCTCCTTGTCGCGCTCCCGGAGGGCGGCGGTCAGTCGGGTGCGGAGGCGGGCACGGAGCGGTGATCCGGTCATGGCCCGACGGTAGCGCCGGACGGTCAGGGAACGGGTCGGCGCAGGTACTCCGCCAGGAGCCGCGCCAGGTTGCCGATGGCGTCGGTGTGCACCACCTCGTAGCCGTGGGTGCTCAACGTCGGCAGGGCCAGCAGCGCCGCCTGGGCGCTCTGGCCGCTGGCCTTGGCCTGGGAGGCATCGGACTCGAACGAGCTGAAGACCGCCCGCGTCGGTGGGACCCCGAGCTCCACCCCGATCCGGTAGAGGTGGTCGGCGATGGCCGAGTCGTAGGCGGCCAGGGCGTCGGCGTACACGACGATCGGGGCCGCATCGACCTCGGTCTGGTACTCCGCCTCCGCCGGGCCGACGTCCAGCGCGAGCGTCACGTCGCCGGGCAGGGTGCGGGCGGCGTAGGAGGCGCCGATCCCGCCCATCTCCTCGCCGGTGCTGAACACGAGGTACACGTCGCCCGGCGGCCGCTGCCCACCCTCGCGCAGGTCCTGCGCGGCCGCGATCGAGGCAGCCACCAGGGCTCGGGCGTCCATGAAGAAGCCGGCCGCGAAGTCACCGACCTGCACCAGCGTGCGCTTGCTGCGGTGCACGCACACGCGCGTCCCCGGGTGGACGCCGGCGTCGTGGAGCTCCTCGGCGGAGCGACCGGTGAACACGTACACGTGCGTCCAGTCCAACGCCTTGTCGCCCTGGTCCGGCTTGGTCTCCCAGATCCGGGGGCTCTCCTGCGTCGTGTGCTCCGAGCCGAGGGTCAGCACGCCGGTGAGCTCCTCGTGGTCGCCGAGGACCGCCACAGGGCCGAGACCGAAGTTGCCCGGGTACATCACGCCGAGCTGCTCCACCCGGAGCGTGCCGTCCGGCTCGACGCGCTTCACGATCATCGACAGCTCGTCCAGGTGGGCGGTCACCCGGACCACCGGCGCGTCGCCGCGGCCGCGCACGAGACCGACGAGGTTCCCGGCCGGGTCGGTCCAGAGCTCGTCGACGGTGCCCTCGAGCTCGCGCTCGCAGATCGCCCGCACCTCGTCCTCCAGGCCGCCCGGCCCGTAGGTGGACATCAGCTCCTGCAGCAGCTCGGACTGCTCGATCGGCACGTCGACCGTCCTCCTCGGTGGGCCGTCCCGCGGCAGCGGGCTCGTCCCGCGCTTACCCGCGTCCTGCGACGGCAACCACCGCGACCGTCAGGCGACCGGCCAGCCGAGCAGCCCCGCGGCGAGCCCGAGGGCCGCGCACACGCCGAGGGTCCGCAGCACCGACCACCGGGCCCGGAACAGCAGCACCGCCGCGAGGAGCGTGAGGGCGACGGCCAAGGGCCGCACGGTGTCGAGCACCGGGAGCTCCAGGCCGAGAGGGCCCCAGGACCGTTCGGTCGTCTCCTCGAAGACGGTGTGCAGCGCGAAGAAGACCGCCAGGTTCGCGATCACGCCGACGACGGCTGCCATGATCCCGGTGAGCGCCGAGGAGAGCGACCGGTTGCCGCGCAGCCGTTCGACGTACGGCGCACCCAGGAAGACCAGGACGAAGCACGGCACGAAGGTCACCCACGTCGTCAACAGCGCACCGAGCACCGCCGCGACCCAGGGGTCCAGCCCTCCGGGGTCGCGGTAGGCGCCGACGAACGCCACGAACTGCACCACCATGATCAGGGGACCGGGCGTGGACTCGGCAAGCGCCAGCCCGCGGACCATCTCCCCGGGCGCCAGCCAGCCGTACACCTCGACGGCCCGCTGGGCGACGAACGCCAGCACCGCGTAGGCCCCGCCGAACGTCACCAGGGCAGCACCGGAGAAGAACAGCCCCTGGTCGGTGAAGACGCTCCCCGTCCCGGTGAGCACCACGAACGCGACGAGCGGCACCGCCCAGGCCAGAAGGCCGACCACGAGGACGCGCGCGGTGTGGCCGTGGCCGGGGTGCTCCGCGTGGAGGGCGTCGTCCGGGACCAGCGGGGGCGGGCCGTCGCTCTCGGGCTCGGCCCGGGGACGCATCACCGACGGGAGCCAGCGACCGAACAGCCAGCCCACCACGCCGGCCGCGGCGACGACGACCGGGAACGGCACCGAGAGCACGGTCAGCGAGGTGAACGCGGCGACCGCGACCCCGACGAGCGCCGGGTGTGTCAGCGCGCTGCGGCCGACCCGCACCACGGCGTGCGCCACGACGGCGAGCACCGCGGGGGCCAAGCCGGCGAACAGCGCCTCGACCGCGGTCGTGTCACCGAACCCGACGTAGAGGATCGACAGTCCGAGCAGCGCGACCACGCCGGGCAGCACGAAGAGGACCCCGGCGACCAGCCCGCCACGGACGCCGTTGAGCAGCCAGCCCACGTAGATCGCCAGCTGCTGCGCCTCCGGCCCGGGCAGCAGCGTGCAGAACGACAGTGCGTGCAGGAACCGGCGGTGTCCGATCCACCGGCGTTCCTCCACCAGCTCGCGCTGCATCACCGCGATCTGGCCTGCGGGCCCGCCGAACGTCTGGAGCGAGATCGCGAACCACGCCTTGACCGCCTCCCGGAAGGGGACGACGTCGTCGCGCGGCGGGCTCACGGGTGAAGGCAACCACGTGCCGGCGCTTGCGGGGTGGATCTCAGCCGACAACGCGCCTGAGATCCACCCGGGAACGTCAGACCCAGACGCCGAACTTGCTCGAGACCTTCCACGGGTTGCGGCCGCGCTTGTCGAAGCCGACCGTGACGACCGAGTACGGCGAGCAGGTGCGGTAGCTGCGGACCTGGAACGAGTAGCCGCCGCCCGTCGAGAACACGTCCCGCTTGCCGTTGGTGTCGGCGATCTGCTTGACCTTGGCCAGGGTCATGCCCTTCTTGACCTGCTTGAACTCGGCCCGGCTGATGCAGCCCGGGGTGTCGGCGCTGGCGGTCGAGGCCGGGACGGCGACGGTGATGGCAGCAGCGGCCAGGACGGCCGTGAGGAGCTTGCGCATGGTGGATGGATCCCCCGTGGTGAGTGCGGTGCGAACACCCGCAAGTGTCAGCGCCCAGCCACCATGTCGTGGCGCTTTTGCAGGACGAGGTGCCGTTGGTCCCGGGCGGGCAGGACGGACCGGTGGTCCAGAGCACCGCGCAGTCCGGTCAACCGCGGGCAGCGTCCGGAGCGATATTCAGGCATGAACCCGTGGCACGGTGCCGGTCAGGAACGGCTCCAGCTGATCGACACGGATTCCGCTGCCGCGCAGGCGCCCGCGGAGCCGCCGGCCCCCGAGCCGTTCGACGCCTTCTACCGTCGCGAGTACCCGCGGCTGCGGGTCCTGGCGGTGGCGCTCCTCGGCACCGACGGAGCCGACGACGTCGTCCAGGAGACGATGCTCGTCGCCTACCGTCGGTGGGAGGACGTGCGCGACCTGGAGTCGCCGGCCGGATGGGTGCGCGGAGTCTGCTCGCACAAGGCCGTCTCCACGCTCCGGCGTCGCGGCGTCGAACGACGGGCCCTCTCGCGGCTGCGTGCCCTGCCTGCTGCGGAGCCGCAGGGGCCGGGTGGGCTCGAGGACTTCTGGGCTTCCGTGCGTCGGCTGCCCGCCCGCCAGGCCCAGGTGGTCTGCCTGTACTACGCGCTCGACCTCGGGGTCGCCGAGGTCGCGAGCACGCTGGGGTGCTCGGAAGGGACGGTCAAGATGCACCTCTCACGAGCCCGGGACGGGCTCTCCCGCGCGATGGGTGAGGGGGACCGGTCATGAGCGTCGACGAGCTGGCCCGCCGGGCAGGTGCCCGGCTGCGCGAGGAGGTCGCGACCACGACGACCGCCCCCGTGGTCGAGGAGTCGCTCGCCGCCCTCCTCGCCACCGCCCGACGACGGGCACGCACGCGTCGTACGGTCGAAGGGCTCGCCGCAGCGGCGACGGTCGCGTCCGTGGTCGCCGGCAGCCTGGCCGGGCTGTACGACGGGGACGACCGGCCGGAGCCCGCGGAGCCGGTGCCCAGCACCTGCTCGAACAGTGCCCTCGTCCGGTGCACCGAGGACCGGCAGGTCACGGTCGACGCACCGGTCGGCTACGGGTTCACCCTCCTCGACGGGTTCGCGGACGGGGTGGAGTCGACCGGGGCGGCGGAGGAGGTGACCGTCTTCTCGGACCGGGGCCGGGACGGCATCACGTTCATCGTCGACGCGACGGCTGCCGAGGACGGCGTGGGGCGCGACGCCGAGTCGCTGGCCCGGTGGGTGGCGGCCCGCCCGTTCCTCCGCACGGACCTCCTGCCCTGGGACGCCGACGGCACCGCCGGCTGGCGGGTCGACGTCACCCTGCGCAAGGGGAAGGCGCTCGCACAGGCACGGTCCTGCGACGGCGAGGGGAGCGGGTCCCCCTGCCACGCCCTCATCACCACCCCGGGTGTGCCGTTCGGGGAGTCCGGGCCCTGGCCGGGGATGAGGAGCAGGTACCACTTCGTCGACGCACCCGGCGGCCACACCCTCGTCGCCTGGTCCTGGTCGTTCGGGAAGAACCCGGGACCTCTCGACCGCAACGATGCCCTCCTGGGAACCCTGCGGTTCGACGCCGGGTGAGTGTCTCCCGCGGAGGTGGTCGGGTCCGCTGCGCCTCCGGGGTCTACCCGCCAGCCGGTAGTCAGGATTCCCGCTCCCGGCGGGGCGCCGTGGCTGCTGGCAGCGATGACGGAGCCGGCCCAACGGGACGACCCTGGATGAGCCGGGAGAAGCCACCGTCGAGGTGAGGTTCCCGGCTCGACGGTCCCTTCCATCCCGAGCGAGGAAACCATGAACGAGTCCACCCTCCATCGTCCCCGGGCAGCGAACGGTCACGCGGCGGCGCAGGAGTGGCTCGGGTCTAACCAGGACCCGGACGTGTTCTTGAGCGTGCCTGACCTGCAGGTGGAGAAGCTGGGCCTGGTGGTCGAGGAGCTCGACGCCGACGTCGACCTGCATGCACGGGTCCTCGACCTGGTCGAGCTGAACGTGGGTGCCCGCGTCACGCTCGGCAAGGTGGAGCTCGACCTCGAGAACGTCCGTGCGCAGGCCATGCTCAAGGTCAAGCTGGACAAGGTCGCCGAGATCGTCGAGCGGGTCATGAAGGCCGTCGACGACCACCCGGAGCTCGTGACCTCGCTGACGAGCGCCGTCGGCGACGGCGTGCTGCTGGCCGGGGACGGCGTTCGGACGAGCCTCCGTGGGCTCGAGGGCCGCCCCGGCTGGGCGGACACCCGACCGATCGAGGACGTCCACGCGACCGGGGACGGCGGGGTACCAGCCCTTGCCAAGGCCCTCACGGGCGCAGTCCCGGACGCGATCAGGTGGGGGTGGCGCCACCGGTGGCTGGGGCTCCGCTGACGACGTCAGCCCCGAACCAGGTCACACGTTGAAGCGGAACTCGACGACGTCGCCGTCCTGCATGACGTAGTCCTTGCCCTCCATGCGCACCTTGCCGGCAGCGCGCGCGGCGTTCATCGACCCGGCCGCCACGAGGTCGTCGAAGGAGACGATCTCGGCCTTGATGAACCCCTTCTGGAAGTCGGTGTGGATCACCCCGGCCGCCTCGGGTGCGGTGGCACCCTTGCGGATCGTCCATGCGCGGGACTCCTTGGGCCCGGCGGTGAGGTAGGTCTGCAGCCCGAGGGTGTCGAAGCCGACCCGCGCCAGCACGTCGAGCCCGGGCTCGTCGACGCCCATCTCGGCGAGCATCTCGCGGGCCTCGTCCTCCTCGAGCTCCGCCAGCTCGGCCTCGATCTTCGCGTCGAGGAAGATCGCCTCCGACGGCGCGACGAGCGCGCGCATCTTCTCCTTGAGCGAGTCGTCGGCGAGCTCGTCGGAGTCGCAGTTGAAGACGTAGATGTACGGCTTGGCGGTCAGCAGCGACAGCTCGCGGACCAGGGTCCGGTCGATCGTCGTCGCGATGATCGGGGTGCCGGCCTCGAGGGAGGCGAGGGCCTCCTTCGCGGCCGCGACGACGGGCGCCAGCTCCTTCTTGCCCTTCGCCTCCTTCTCCAGCCGCGGGATCGCCTTCTCGACCGTCTGGAGGTCGGCGAGGATCATCTCGGTCTGGATCGTGGAGATGTCGGAGGCGGGGTTGACCTCGCCGTCGACGTGCGTGACGTCCTCGTCGCGGAAGACGCGGGTCACCTGGCAGATCGCGTCGGACTCACGGATGTGCGAGAGGAACTTGTTGCCCAGCCCCTCCCCCTCGGAGGCGCCGCGGACGATCCCCGCGATGTCGACGAACTGCACGGTCGCCGGGAGGATCCGCTCCGAGCCGAACAGCTTCGCCAGCACGGGGAGCCGCTCGTCAGGTACCCCCACCACGCCGACGTTGGGCTCGATCGTCGCGAACGGGTAGTTCGCGGCGAGCACGTCGTTGCGGGTCAGCGCGTTGAAGAGGGTGGACTTGCCGGCGTTGGGGAGACCGACGATCCCGATGGTGAGTGCCACAGGAGGCGAGTCTACGGTCGCCCGGGAGGCCGACCCCGGGCGCTTTCAGTCACCGCGTGACCGAGATCGCACAGAGATCGGTCATGTGATCGTCAAGTGATCGGTCATGTGATCGTCAAGTGATCGGTCAGGTGATCGGTCAGGTGGAGGCGATCCCGATCCGCCCCTCCCGGAACGCCTCGACGAACAGCGCGTGATCACGCCGCACCTGCACGGCGTACTCCAGGCCGAACTCGGTGACCGCCTCGACGAACGCGCGGCGCCGCCCCTCGAGCGACGCGGCCACCGCCTCCTCGACCTGGAAGGCGACCAGCGACTGGTCGCTGTCCTCGTCGGAGGCGCAGTGCACCTTCGCGGTGGCGCGTCCGAGCTGCTCGACGACGCTGGCCATGTCGCCCGGCTCGTTGAGCTCGCCCCAGTCCAGGTCGATCTCGTACGGCGACACCTCGGCGACGACGTACCCGACCCCGTCCAGGGTGGTCCACCCGAGCAGCGGGTCGGTGTGCGCCTGGAGCGCGCGCTGGCTGACGACGGTCCGGTGGGCCTCGTTCTCGAAGTACGACTCGACGGCCCGCCGGTCCACGAACCGGCTCACCGCCGGCACGTTCGCCTGCTTCATGCTCAGCACGACGTCGTTGTCCAGCGACTGGTTGAACCCCTCGACGAGCACGTTGTACGCCGGCAACCCGGCGCTCCCGATCCCGAACCCGGACTTCCCGACGACGTCGCGTACCTCGTAGAACAGCGTGCGGTCGAAGCGCTTGGACTCCGGGATCGAGTCGAGGTAGGCCGCGAACGCCCGGTCGACCTTTCGCCGCTCGCGGGCCCCGAGGTGGCGCACGGTGCCGCTCTCCCGGAACACCCGGACGCCCTCGGTGATCTCGGTGTTGCCCTCGAGCAGGGCCAGCCGGCTGCGGAGCCGGGCCGCCTGGAGCAGTGCCCTCAGCGGGCCGTCGGTGTTGTCGAGGTAGAGCGCGAAGTCGTCGTCGTGCGGCGACGCCACGTAGTGGTTGATCTGCGACAGGTAGCCGCGCAGGAAACGGCCGACCAGGGCCCGCACGTCGGCCTCGGGCAGCGCCTTGCGCCACCCCATCAGCGCGAGGCTCGCGGCGAACCGCTGCAGGTCCCAGGTGAAGTGGCCGATGTAGGCCTCGTCGAAGTCGTTGACGTCGAAGACCAGCCGGCCGTCGGAGTTCATGTAGGTGCCGAAGTTCTCGGCGTGCAGGTCGCCGTGGATCCAGATCCGTCCCGACCGGTCGTCGACCCACTCGTCGTCGCGGCCCGTCACGTCGGCGTAGAACAGGCACGCCGTGCCGCGGTAGAAGGCGAAGGGGTCCATCGCCATCTTGCGGTACTTCACGCGGAACGCGGCCGGGTCGGCCTCCATCAGCGGCGCGAACGCCTCGTTGAGCACGGCGATGATCTGCTGAGCGCGCCGATGGTCAGATCGAGTCATCTCCAGACCGTACGACTCGGCTACCGCAACCCGGTGAAGGCGGCCAGCGGCAAGTGGGCGTTCTACCTCGACGCCGACGGCGAGGAGCCCTACTTCAAGGGGTTCGCCGACCCGACCGTGTTCGTCTACGAGTTCAAGACCCGCAAGCAGATGGACAAGGCGTTCCGCATCGTGCGCAAGCACCACGCGCAGTGCGAGGGCGCCTTCGAGGACGCCGACGTGGCCTTCCGCCGCAGCGAGGTCGGCGTGCCCTCCCTGGGCCGTGCGCGCTACGCCTTCCGCACCCGTCAGGAGGACTTCGGCATCGGGTCGGTCGACCACTTCGTCGACGTCTACGCCGTGACCGGGAAGCGGCTGGTCAACGTGCGCGTGCAGGCCGACGGGTTCCGGCCCGCCAAGCGCAAGGTCGTCCGGCTCGCGGGGCTGGCGCTCCACCGGGCCGCCTGACCACCGTCCTCCCTGGGCGCCCCTTTCGACGCACCGTCCGGGTCCGGCCGCTGGCTAGGCTCGGGCGGTGCGTCTTGCCACCTGGAACGTCAACTCCGTCCGCTCCCGCATCGATCGCGTCGAGGCGCTGCTGCAGAGGCACGACATCGACGTCCTGGCGCTGCAGGAGACCAAGGCACGTGACGACCAGTTCCCGACGATGGGGCTGGAGCTGCTCGGCTACGAGGTCGCGGCGTACGGCGTGAACCAGTGGAACGGCGTCGCGATCGTGTCCCGCGTCGGGCTCGAGGACGTCCAGCTCGGGTTCGAGGGGATGCCGGAGTGGGGCGACCCACCGGTGGCGGAGGCCCGCGCGATCGGCGCGACCTGCGGCGGCGTGCGGATGTGGTCGCTCTACGTCCCCAACGGGCGTGCCGTCGGCGACCCCCACCTCGACTACAAGCTGCGCTGGCTGGAGGCGCTGCGGGTCGCCGCGTGCACCTGGCTCGACCACCAGCCCGACCTCCCCACCGCCCTGGCCGGCGACTGGAACATCGCCCCGCAGGACGAGGACGTCTGGGACATGGCGGTGTTCGCCAAGAGCACCCACGTCACGCCACCGGAGCGGGCGGCGTTCCAGGCCCTGGTCGACGCCGGGTTCGCCGACGTCGTCCGGCCGCACACGCCGGGCCCGGGGGTCTACACCTACTGGGACTACTACCGGCAGCGCTACGAGCGGAACAAGGGGATGCGGATCGACTTCGTGCTCGGCTCCCCCGCGCTGCAGGAGCGGGTCACCCACGCCTTCGTCGACCGTGACGAGCGGGCCGGCAAGGGGGCCAGCGACCACGCGCCGATCGTGGTCGAGCTGGATGGGTAGGAGGGGGCCATGGACAAGAACAACCTCCACCCCGGCGACGAGACCTTCCAGGGCTCCGACGGCGACGTCTCGCCCTCCGAGCGCCACGAGGGCAGCGACCAGCCCGGCGAGTCGGCGATCGAGCGGATGACCGTCGACGAGCCGGTCGACCCGGACCGCCCCGACGACCCAGGAATCACCACCGACTGACCAACGGGCCCATTTTCGTCGGAGCCGTCCGGCAGGCTGCGGCCATGACCACCAGCACCCTCGTCGCGCTCCTCGTGGCCCTGCTCGTCGGGGCGGCGCTCGGGCTCCTGTCCGGGCTCCTGCTGAGCCGCGCCCGCTCCGCGGTCGGCGAGCGAGCGGCGCTGGAGTCGCGGGCCGCCGACCAGGCGGTGGTGCGCCACGGCCTCGAGGTGCTGCAGCAGCAGCTCCGCTCGCTGCAGGACCAGCGGGTCTCGTGGCAGGCCCAGCTCCAGCAGCAGGTCCAGGACGTGCGACACAGCACCGACCTGCTGCGGCGCGAGACCACCGCGCTCTCCACGGCGCTGCGCCGGCCGCAGGTGCGCGGCCGGTGGGGCGAGCTCCACCTGCGCCGGGCGGTCGAGCTCGCCGGGCTCGTGGCGCGGTGCGACTTCGACGAGCAGGTCACCGTCCGCGACGGTGACGCAACCCTCCGCCCGGACCTCGTGGTCCACCTCGCCGGCGGCAAGCAGGTGGTCGTCGACGCCAAGGTCCCGCTCGACGCCTTCCTCGACGCCGCGGAGTGCGACGACGGCTCCCCGGAGAGCGCCGACGAGCGGGCGGCCCACCTCGCCCGCCACGCCCGGCAGTTCCGGCAGCACGTCGACACGCTCGCGGCGAAGTCCTACTGGCGGAGCCTGCCCTGCAGCCCCGAGTTCGTGGTCCTCTTCGTCCCCGGCGAGTCCTTCCTCTCCGCGGCGCTCGAGGCGGAGCCGGCGCTCCTCGAGCACGCCGCCGAGCGCCGGGTGGTCCTCGCGACGCCGACCACGCTGATCGCGCTGCTCCGCACGGTCGCCCACGGGTGGACCCAGGAGGCGCTCGCGGCCAAGGCCCGCGACATCCACCGGCTCGGCCGTGAGCTCCACGACCGGATCGGCACCATGAGCGGCCACCTCGACCGGGTCGGCCGGTCGCTCGGGGCGGCCGTGACGTCGTACAACCAGGCGGTGGGGTCGCTCGAGAGCCGCGTCCTGGTCTCGGCCCGGCGGCTGGCGGAGCTCGAGGTCACCGACGAGGAGCTGGAGCCGCCGCGCCCCGTCGAGGCAGCCCCGCGCACCCCCAGCCTGGAGGAGCTGGTCGAGGACCATCGCACCGGCGTCGACGGCCGCGACTCGGTGCCCGACCCGGGCCAAGGGTCCCCTCCCGGCCGCCGGCTCGGCGTGGCGTCCGAGGAGTCCGCGTGAGCGCGTCGTACCTTGACCGCGTGCCCCGCGTCACGCAGGCCCGCCGACAGCCACGTACGCATGCTCCGAGGACGCTCTGGGAAGAGGGTCGTCACCCGGGAGCCCTCGTGGTGCTCGTGGCCGCCGTGGCACTGGTCGTCGCCACCCTGGTCAGCCTGTGGTTCGGCGAGCGCATCGGCGTCTTCTTCGACGTGGTCTTCGTCCTGACCTGCATCGGGGCGGCCCTCGCCGTCCGGCCCCGCGACTTCTTCACCGTGGGCGTGCTGCCCCCGCTGCTGCTCGCGGCGACCGTGCTGGCCCTCGCGCTCGCCGACCGTGGCGCCGTGGCCCGGGCGGACGACCCGCTCGCGCAGGCGCTCGTCTCAGGGCTGGCGCACCACGCGCTCGCCCTGGTGCTCGGCTACGGCCTGGCGCTCGCCGTGCTGGCGCTGCGGCAGGTCGCGCTCCGCAACCGTGGCCAGCTGCGCCGCCGGAGCACTCCCGCGCGGTCGGCCCGCCCACAGGCCGCGCCCGGCCGCGTGCCGCAGCCGAGGACCGGGGAGCCGGCAGCGCAGCCCGCCGCCGAATCGCCGGCGTCCGCGGAGCAGGACGCCCCGGCGGCCCGCTGACCCTCGGGCGTCAGCCCTTCGACTGCTCGGCGGCGCGCAGGTCGCGGCGGAGCTCCTTGGGGAGCGCGAAGATCAGCGACTCCTCCGCCGTGCGCACCGCCTTGGCGTCGGGGTACCCGCGCTCGGCCAGGAACGACAGGACGCCGTCGACCAGCTCCTCGGGCACGGAGGCGCCCGAGGTCACGCTGACCGTCCGGACCCCCTCGAGCCAGGTCTCGTCGATCTCGGAGGCGTCGTCGACGCGGTACGCCGACCGGGCGCCCGCCTCGAGCGCCACCTCGACGAGCCGCACCGAGTTCGAGGAGTTCCCCGAGCCGACCACGATCACCAGGTCGGCGTCGCGGGCGATCTCCTTGACCGCGAGCTGGCGGTTCTGGGTCGCGTAGCAGATGTCGTCCGACGGCGGATCGATCAGCGCCGGGAACCGTGCGCGGAGCGCGTCCACCACGGCCATCGTCTCGTCGACCGACAGCGTCGTCTGGGACAGCCAGGCGACCTTCGACGGGTCACGGACCTCGACGCGGGCCACGTCGGCCGGTGTCTCCACCAGCTGCACGTGTTCCGGCGCCTCCCCCGCGGTGCCCTCGACCTCCTCGTGGCCGGCGTGGCCGATCAGCAGGATGTCGTAGTCCTCCTTGGCGAACCGCTTCGCCTCGTGGTGGACCTTGGTGACCAGCGGGCAGGTCGCGTCGATCGTCTTCAACCCGCGCTCGGCGGCCTGGGCGTGCACCGCGGGCGAGACGCCGTGGGCGGAGAAGACGACGGTGGCGCCGGCGGGCACCTCGTCGAGCTCCTCGACGAACACCGCGCCCCGCGCTTCGAGGGTCGCGACGACGTGCTTGTTGTGGACGATCTGCTTGCGGACGTAGACCGGGGCGCCGTAGAGGTCCAGCGCCTTCTCCACCGTGATCACCGCGCGGTCGACGCCGGCGCAGTAGCCACGGGGAGCGGCGAGCAGGACGGCGCGCTCGTCGGCGGCGTCCCGGTCGAGGACAGGGGGCATCCCCAGGTCGGACGTAGTCATAGGACTCCATCGTAGGAGGTCGCCGTTAGGGTGCCTGCGTGGCGACGACGAGCGGACCTCCCGGCGGCCCCGCGGGCAGTCCCGGCCGGCCGACTGCTCCCTCGGGGAAGCTGCAGACCAGCCCGGAGCAGCCGGCGCCGGTGCGGCAAATCGCGACGCTGCTGACCCGCTACATCGAGCGGCTCGGGGCGGTGTGGGTCGAGGGGCAGATCGCCCAGCTCAACCGGCGCCCGGGGACGGTCTTCCTCACCCTGCGGGACCCGCTCGGCGACATGTCGATGACCGTGACCTGCAACCGGATGGTCCTCGACAGCGCCGACCCGCCGGTCGTCGAGGGCGCCAGCGTGGTCGTGCACGGCCGCCCTCGGTTCTACGCCGCCCGCGGCACCCTCAGCCTGGTCGCCGACGAGATCCGGATGGTCGGGCTCGGGGAGCTCCTCGCCCGCCTCGAGCGCCGCCGGCAGCTGCTCGCCGCCGAAGGGTTGTTCGCCCGGGAGCGGAAGAAGGCGCTGCCGTTCCTCCCCGGGATGGTGGGGCTCGTCACCGCGCGGGGTTCAGCCGCCGAGCGCGACGTGCTCGAGAACGCCCGCCGCCGCTGGCCCGCGGTCCGGTTCGAGGTGGCCTACGCGACCATGCAGGGCACCAACAGCGCGCGCGAGGTCATCGAGGCGCTGCAGCGGCTCGACCGCGACCAGGCGGTCGAGGTCGTCGTGATCGCCCGTGGCGGCGGCTCGGTGGAGGACCTGCTGCCGTTCAGCGACGAGGGGCTGGTGCGCGCGGTCGCCGCCGCCCGGACCCCGGTCGTGTCCGCGATCGGTCACGAGCCCGACACTCCTCTGCTCGACCTCGTGGCCGACCACCGCGCCTCGACGCCGACCGACGCGGCGAAGGTGCTCGTCCCCGACGTCGCGGAGGAGCTGCACCGCGTCCACCAGCTGCGGGACCGGGCCCGGCACCACGTGACCACGCTCGTCCGCCACGAGCGGGAGCGGCTCGCCCAGCTGCGCGCACGACCGGTGCTCGCCGATCCCCGCACCCTGCTCGACGACCGCTCGCGGGAGGTCGCCGACCTCGTCGCGCGTGCCCGACGCTGCCACCGGCACGGCCTCGAGCGGGCCACCGACGAGGTGCGCCACGCCCGAGCGCGGGTCCGTGCGCTCTCGCCGATGGAGACCCTGCGGCGCGGCTACGCCGTTCTCCAGGACGCCGACGGCCACGTGGTGACCAGCCACACCGCGTTGCGGGGCGGCCAGCCGCTCAGCGCGCGGCTGCTCGACGGCCGCGCCGACCTCACCGTCGACGCGGTCCACCCCGACGAGCCCTCCCCCGGTTCCCAGCACGACAGCGAGGACGCATGACCGACGAGCAGGACGACCTGGGCGCACTGGGCTACGAGGAGGCCCGCGACGAGCTCCTCGAGGTGGTCCGCACCCTCGAGCAGGGCGGCGTCACCCTGGAGGAGTCGCTCGCACTGTGGGAGCGCGGCGAGAAGCTGGCGCAGCTCTGCGAGTCGTGGCTCGAGGGCGCGCGGCGCCGGCTCGACAAGGCGGTCGGCGGCTCCGAGGAGGAGTAGCGCCGGTCGGACCGCAGGTCACCGCAGGGTGGCCAGCAGCTCCTCGAGCGTCTCCTGGTCGACGCGGCCGACGACCAGGGTCGTGACCTCCGGGGTCTCCCGCACCAGCGCGAGGTCGTCGTCCTCGTCGGTGAACGTCTGCCAGGTCTCCCCGTCGATCTCCACGTCGTCGCCGCGCTCGGCCTCCTCGTCGACGTGCTGCTCGACCATGTCGTCGACCGTCTCCTGCTGCTGCTCGAGGCCGACGTACTTCTGGTCCTCGGTGAGCATGCCGAGGTGCCAGGTCTGCTGGCGGCCGCTGCCGCCGAACCGGACGCTCGTCGCGATCCACCCCTCCGGGAGCTCGTCCGGCGCCAGCAGCGGGAAGTTCGCCTGCTCGCGGGCGTACTCCACCGGCTGCGAGATGTCGATCGGCTTGACCGGGTTCTCCACGTCGTTGCGGTTGACCGCCCGGAAGACCACGAACCCGATGACCACCACGAGCAGCACGACCATCGCCCCGACCATGCCGGAGAACGACCGCTGGTACCGCCCCGGCTGCTCGCTCATGGCGGCCATTCTGGACCACCCGGTGCAGCCGCCGGGCGGTGCCACCGCCGGGTCGCGCGACCGGTCCGCGGCGGGCCGGTCGCGGTGACGGGCTCCGCTAGCCTGACCCCATGTCTGACGTGCCCGCGCCGCTCGCCGCCGCCCACGACGCCCCGGACCGCAACCTCGCCCTCGAGCTGGTGCGGGTCACCGAAGCCGCCGCGATGGCCGCCGGCCGGTGGGTCGGCCGCGGCGACAAGAACGGCGCCGACAACGTCGCGGTCAACGCGATGCGGGTGCTGATCTCCACCGTCGGGATGCGCGGCGTCGTGGTCATCGGCGAGGGCGAGAAGGACAACGCCCCGATGCTCTTCAACGGCGAGCAGGTCGGCGACGGCACCGGCCCCGAGGTCGACGTGGCGGTCGACCCGATCGACGGCACCACGCTGACCGCCAAGGGGATGAACAACGCCATCTCGGTGATGGCGGTGGCGCCGCGGGGCTCGATGTACGACCCCTCCGCGGTCTTCTACATGGAGAAGCTGGTGACGGGCCCCGAGGCCGCCGACGTGGTCGACATCCGCTACCCGGTGAAGGAGAACATCCACCAGGTCGCGAAGGCGAAGGGCGGCAGCCCGGCCGACGTCACCGTGGTGCTCCTCGACCGGCCCCGCCACGCCGACCTCGTCGACGAGATCCGGGCCGCCGGTGCGCGGATCAAGTTCATCAGCGACGGCGACGTGGCCGGCGCGATCATGGCCGCCCGCGCCGGCACCGGGGTGGACCTGCTCCTCGGCGTCGGCGGCACCCCCGAGGGGATCATCGCCGCCTGCGCGATGAAGTGCCTCGACGGCGTGATCCAGGGACGGCTCTGGCCGACCGACGACGAGGAGCGCCAGCGGGCCCTCGACGCCGGTCACGACCTCGACCCCGACCACGTGCTGACCACCAACGACCTCGTCGACACCGACGACTGCTTCTTCGTGGCCACCGGCATCACCGACGGTGAGCTCACCCAAGGGGTGCGATACCGCGCCGGCGGGGCCACCACCCACAGCCTGGTCATGAGGTCGCGCAGCGGCACGATCCGCAGCATCGTCAGCGAGCACAAGCTGCAGAAGCTGAAGTCCTACGCGAGCGTCGACTTCGAGCACTGACCCGGTGATCTGGTCCGGGCACTGATCCGCCTGGTTCCGGGGAAGACTCCGCTCGGGAGATCCTGGGACCTGGGAGGAACCGTGCTGGTGAGACCGCGCTTCGTCGTGGTCGGCGAGTCACTCGTCGACGTCGTCGTCACCCCTGCGGGCGAGACGCGGCGCGCGCCGGGGGGATCGCCGCTCAACGTCGCCGTGGGGCTGTCGCGGCTGGACGTGCCGACCACGCTGGTGACCGAGATCGGCGACGACGCCCTCGGCCGGCTGGTCGTCGACCACGTGCTGGCCAGCGACGTCGCGCTGCCGCCGGGGAGCATCGTGCCCGGCCGGCACACGAGCACGGCGACGGCGTACCTCGACGCGTCCGGCGCGGCGACGTACGACTTCGACCTGGCCTGGGAGCTCGAGCCGCGGGCCCTCCCAGAGGAGGCGGGCGCGCTCCACGTCGGCTCCCTCGGCACCGCCCTGCGCCCCGGTCGGGACCAGGTGCTGGCGCTCGTGGAAGAGGCCACGCGCCGCGAGCTGCTGGTCTCCTACGACCCGAACGCCCGGCCGTCGCTCACGCCGGACCCCGGGCAGGCGTGGCGCGACGTGCGCGAGGTGGCCGCCGCGGCGTCCATCGTCAAGCTGAGCGACGAGGACCTCGGCTTCCTCACCCCGGGGACGACCCCCGAGGAGCTCGCCCGGCTGCTCCTGCAGGGACCGACCCGGCTGGTGGTCGTCACCTCCGGGGGCTCGGGCGCCTGGGCGTTCAGCGCCGAGGCGCAGGTGCACGTCGCCTCGCGCACCAGTGAGGTCGTCGACACCGTCGGTGCCGGGGACTCGTTCATGGCCGCGCTGCTCGCGGTCGTCGTCGAGCACGGGCTCGACGACCTGACCGCGCCGCGGCTCCAGCAGTACGTCGAGGCGGCGCACGAGGCCGCGGCGGTCACGGTCTCCCGGCTGGGAGCGGACCCGCCGCGCCGGAGCGACCTCCCCTCGGGGTGGCCGGTGGTGGGCTGAGTCAGCCGACCTCGGTGCGCGGCACCGACCACCCCGGCCGACGCAGCGCGAGCGGACGGCCCTGGATCCGCTCGACCGCCTCGGTGACGATCGCGAGCACGACGGGATCGAGGGCCATGCCCACGTGGCTGGTCCGCACTTCGCGCGCTTCGGCGGCCGGGTCGACGCAGGCGCGCCAGTCGGTGATGCCGGTCGTGCACTCCTCCCCCATCGCCCAGGAGAGCCCGAGCCGCTGCAGGTGGCGCAGCAGCCGGACCTGAGCCAGCAGCAGCCCGTGGGCCGCGCCGGGGGCGAGCATCGGGCTGCCCATCGTGACGATCCCGGACACCAGGTCCGGGCGGCGGGCCGCGACCGGCGCGGGACATCATCCCGCCGAGGCTGTGGCCGACGAGGACGACCTTGCGCTCGCGGCGCTCGGCGATCCCCTCGATGCGCCGCTCGAGGGCCTCGGTGCCCCGCTCGAGGCAGCCGACGTTGCGACGATGCCCGTGCGGTACGTGCGGTGGCCGCGGTCGGGCAGGTGCCGGGCCATCCATCCGAGCGTGTAGTCACCGGCGAGGAAGCCGGGGACGAGCAGCACCGGCTCGCCGGAGGTGCGCGCGGCCCGGGTGGCGAAGGGGCGCGACCTCCGCTCGGCGCGGGCTGTGGAGGCCGCCTTCCGGTACGCCGGCCTCGACCACCACGCTCGCCTCCCGCGCGAGCGCCCGCAGCCCCCGCGGACCGGCGAAGCCGTCCGGGACCAGGAACTCGGCGAGGCGCAGGGCCCATGGGACGACGTTACCCACGTCACACGAGCCTCATGTGCATTACAACCACGTCGGTGCCGGTGCCTACCATCGACGGCATGACCGGGACCTCCGAGAGCGCCAACCCCGACTGCGCCAGCCCCGAGAGCCGCACGCCGGTGGCGGACGTCGCCGTCTCCGAGGAGCAGGTCGCGTCGCTCCCGTCGGGGATCGACATCTGCTACCAGACCTTCGGCGACCCCGACGACCGGCCGCTGCTGCTGGTGATGGGGCTCGGCGGGCCGATGACCTGGTGGCCGCCGGAGCTCTGCCGCCGGCTCGCCGCGGCCGGGTTCCACGTGATCCGCTACGACAACCGCGACACGGGACGCTCCACCCGGCTGAGCCACCTGCGGGTCCGGCGTACCGACCTGGTGAAGGCGTTCCTCGGCGGCAGCGTGCCGGTCCCCTACAGCCTGCGCGACATGGCCGACGACGCGTTCGGCCTCCTCGACCACCTCGGCATCGACGCCGCGCACCTCGCGGGGGTCTCCATGGGCGGGATGATCGTGCAGACCATGGCGATCGACCACCCCGAGCGGGTGCTGTCGATGACCTCCATCATGTCGACGACCGGCTCGCGCACGAAGGGGTTCCAGCACCCCGTGCTGCTGCCCGGCCTGCTGCGGCGCGGCGCGCGCACCAAGGAGCAGTACGTCGAGGGCACCGTCGTCTTCCAGAAGCTGATCGCCTCCCCGGCGTACCCGACCCCGGACGACAAGGTCCGCGCCCGCGCCGAGGAGACCTGGGAGCGGGGGCTGAACTTCCCCGGCGTCATGCGGCACATGATCGCCGTGGTCACCCAGCCCGACCGCACCCCCGCCCTGTCGTCCCTGCGCATGCCGGTCACCGTGGTGCACGGCACGAAGGACAAGATGGTGCACGTCTCCGGCGGCCGGGCCACCGCCAAGGCCGTCCCCGGCGCCGAGCTGCGGCTCGTGCCCGGCATGGGCCACGACATCCCCGAGGGGCTCTTCGACACCTTCGTCGACGCGATCAGCAGCAGCGCCGCCCGCGCCTGATCCCGTCTCGAGCCGCCCCTCCCTCGCACCACGACGGGCGGCTCGACACGAGAGGCGAGTCAGGTGGTGGTGATCCAGGCATAGCTCCAGGGGTGCAGCCGGAGCTGGCCGGACCACCAGTCGAGCGGGCCGTCGCTGGAGAGCAGGGGCCGCGGGTCGGTGATGCCGGCGTGGCGGAGGACCGTCGCGTCGAGCAGCTCCTCACCGTCGCTGAAGCAGGCGACGCCGAGGACCGGAGCGGCCCGCGGGTGGTGGCGCACCCACGCGAGCACCCGCGGGTTCCCCTGGTTCACCACCCACGTGTCGGCGTCGGAGCGCAGCGACTCGGTCGAGCGGCGCGCGGCGGCCATCGCGCGGAGCGCGGAGAAGATCCGCCCCTCGGGGCACTGCGGGTCGTGGCGCCGCTCCGCCGCGACCCAGTCCATCCGCGGCCGGTGCAGCCACCGGTTGTCGTCGCCGTGCTCCGGCTCGGCCGCCCAGTCGGGGTCGGAGCGCATCGCGATCTCGTCGCCCATGTAGACCAGCGGGATACCCCCGAAGGCGTACGCGACGGCATGCAGCAGCTCGACCCGGCGCAGCGCGGCGTCGACGTCGGCTGGCCAGCCGTGCTCCAGCGCCTCGTCGAGCCCGGCGAGCGAGGCGGTCATCCCCGACGTACGGACGGAGCCGGAGCCCGGGTCGGCCTGGAAGTCGGCACCCGAGGCGAACGAGCCGGGGTGCCGGCCGGCGTAGAAGTCGGCGAGGAACGCGCGGTGGCGAGCCGGGTCGACGGCCACCGCCCAGGCGTCCTCGTCGCCGACCGCCCAGCCGATGTCGTCGTGGTTGCGCACGTAGGTGACCCACCCGCTCTGCCGCGGCACCTGACGCCGCCGGGCGAGCGCCTGGGCGGGCAGCCGAGCGTCGCGGGCGGCGAGCGCCGACCACCCCATCACCATCAGCTGGTTGTCGTAGGCGAGGTCGCACTCGGGGCGGTACCGCTCGTGGCCACCCAGGTACGGCACCAGCTCGTCCGGACCGACGATCGCCTCGGCCTTGAGCAGCACCCCTGGCATGGCCAACCGGGTCAGCGCGCGCAGCGCCTGGAGGATGCGGTGCGCCTCGGGCTGGTTCTGGCAGTTGGTCCCCACGCGCTTCCACAGGAACGGCGCCGCGTCGAGCCGGACCACGTCGACGCCCCGGTTGGCCAGCGTCAGCAGGACGCCGAGCATGCTCCGGAAGACCGCCGGGTTCGCCCAGTTGAGGTCCCACTGGTACTCGTGGAAGGTCGTCCAGACCCACTCGCCGGTCTCCGGCAGGTGGGTGAAGCTGCCCGGCGCGGTGTCGGGGAACACCTCGGGAAGTGTCCGCTCGTAGGCGTCCGGCTCGGTGCGGTCCGGGAAGAACCGGTAGAAGGCGCGGTACGCCGGGTCGCCGGCCAGCGCCTTCTGGGCCCAGACGTGCTCACGGGCCGTGTGGTTGAGCACGAGGTCGACGCAGAGCGCGATCCCCCGCTCGTGGAGCGCCTCCGCGAGCGCCTCGAGGTCGGCCATCGTGCCGAGCCGCGGGTCGACGGCGTCGTAGTCCTCGACCGCGTAGCCGCCGTCGTTCTCGCCCTCGCGCGACTTGAGCAGCGGCATGAGGTGGAGGTACCGCACGCCCAGCTCCTCGAGGTGGTCGAGGTGCTCCCGGACCCCGCGGAGGTCGCCGGCGAACCGGTCGGCGTAGCAGACGTAGCCGACCACGTCCTCGGCGAGGAACCACGACGGGTCGACCTCGCGGCGCCGGTCGAGCACGCGCAGGGGCTCCGGGCGTGAGGTGGCCGCGGCCAGCGCGTCGGCCACCAGGTCGGGGACGAGGCGTGCCACGTCGCCGTGGGCGCCGTACACCTCCTCCAGGGCGTCGCGGAGGTCGGGCAGGACGAGGTCGAGCCTCGCCAGGAAGGCCTCGCCCTCGAGCAGCCCCAGCTGCTCGAGGGCGACCGGCCTCACGGTGCCGACGAGGTCGACACCTGGTTCCCGGGACACGGGGTGCGGATCAGTCCGAGAGCCGCTCCCCGGTGTCGGTGTCGAAGACGTGCACGTGCTCGGGGTCCGTCGTCACCCGCAGCGTCTCGCCCTTCTGCGCGACGGCCCGGCCGCTCATCCGGATGATCACCGTGGAGGGAGTGCCCTCCACGTCGCTGGTGCCGTAGACGTAGTTGTCGGCGCCCAGCTGCTCGACCACGGTGACCCGGATCGGGAACCCCTCACCGTCCTGCTCGGACAGCAGGCGCCAGTTCTCCGGCCGTACGCCGACGGTGACGTTGCCGTTCATCTTCTTCGCCGCGGTCGGGTCGACCGGGACGGCGTAGTTGCCGAGCTGCACCTTGCCGTCGCGGGCCACGCCCTCCATCAGGTTCATCTGCGGGGAGCCGATGAAGCCGGCGACGAAGAGGTTGATCGGCTTGTCGTAGAGCCGCAGCGGGGTGTCGACCTGCTGGAGGTACCCCTTGCTCATCACCGCGACCCGGTCACCCATCGTCATCGCCTCCACCTGGTCGTGGGTGACGTAGACGGTGGTGACGCCGAGGTCGGCCTGGAGCTTGGCGATGTCGGTGCGGGTCTGCACCCGCATCTTCGCGTCGAGGTTCGACAGCGGCTCGTCCATGCAGAACACCTGCGGCGACCGCACGATCGCGCGGCCCATCGCCACCCGCTGCCGCTGACCACCCGAGAGCGCCTTGGGCTTGCGGTCGAGGTACTCGGTGAGCCCGAGGATCCGGGCGGCCTCCTCGACCCGCTTGCGCTGCTCGTCCTTCGGGACCTTCGCCATCTTCAGCGCGAACCCCATGTTGTCCGCGACCGACATGTGCGGGTAGAGCGCGTAGTTCTGGAACACCATCGCGATGTCCCGGTCCTTGGGCGGGATGTGCGTGACGTCCCGGTCGCCGATGTAGATGTGACCGGAGTTGACCTCCTCCAGCCCCGCCAGCATCCGCAGCGTCGTGGACTTGCCGCATCCCGACGGGCCGACCAGCACCATGAACTCGCCGTCGCCGATCTCCAGGTCGATCCCGGGTACGGCGGGCTCGTCGGCGCCGGGATACCAGCGCTGCGCCTTCTCGAACCGAACAGTCGCCATGTCGTGCTCCCTCCACCGGCAGGAACGTGCCGGACGATCCGTTGTGAAGTGATGTGGGCCACACCCTATGCGTGACCCGTGATGTCCGCCCGGTTCAGCCCTTGACGGCACCTCCGGTGAGGCCGCGGACGAAGAACCTCTGCATCGCGAAGAACACGATCAGCGGCAGCAGCATCGAGATGAACGCACCTGCCGTGAGCAGCTCCGCCCCCTGGCCCTGCGTGCCGAGGAGCTGCTGGAGCTTGACGATCACGGTGGTGTTCTCGTTCTGCAGGAACAGCTTCGCGATCAACAGGTCGTTCCACGTCCAGAGGAACTGCAGGATCGCGAAGGCCGCCAGAACCGGCACCGACATCGGCACGATCAGCTTCCAGAACGTCTGGAAGTGGGTCGCACCGTCGATCTTCGCCGACTCGATGACCGACTTGGGCAGCGTCGACATGTAGTTGCGGATCGTGTAGACCGCCAGCGGCATGCCGAACCCGGTGTGCAGGATCCACACCGCGATGAACTGCCCGTTGATGCCGAGGCCGCGCGGCCCGAGCAGGTCGAGCAGCGGCGAGAACGCCACCTGGATCGGGACCACCATCACCGCGACGATCGCGATGAAGATGATGTCCTTGCCGCGGAACTCCATGAAGGTGAAGGCGTACGCCGCGAAGGTGGCCAGCAGGATCGGGATGATCGTGGCCGGCACCGACACCACGATGGTGTTGATGAAGGCCCCGCCCATGTCCAGGCTGCCGGTCAGCACCTGGTCGTAGTTGTCCCACGTCCAGCCGGCGCCGAACGGGTTGAACAGCGCCGACCACCAGCCGCTGGTGAGCACGTCGTCCCGGGTGCGGAACGAGGTGACGAGGAGCCCGATGGTCGGGATGCTCCACAGCAGGCAGAGCACCGTCATCGTGACGATGGAGAACCAGCTGCGCTCCCGGCCGTCTCTCATCTTGCTCATCGGTTCATCTCCTCCTGGCGGAAGTGCCGGACCTGGTAGAACAGCACCGGCATCACGGCGATGAGCAGGATCACGACGATCGCGGACGCCTGGCCGGCCTGGCCGTTGGCGAACAGCTCCTGGAAGAACAGGTTCGCGATCACGTTGGTCTTGTCGAGCCCGTTCTTGAGGACGTAGACGATGTCGAAGACCTTGAGGACCAGGATCAGCACGGTGATGAAGACCGTGATGATCGTGCCGCGGATCTGCGGGATCACCACCTGGAAGAAGATCTTCAGCTCGCTCGCCCCGTCGATCCGGGCCGCCTCGAGCGTCTCCTCAGGCACCCCCTTGATCGCCGAGGAGAGCAGGATCATCGCGAACCCGGTCTGCAGCCAGATCAGGATGACCATCATGAGGAACGAGTTGAGCCGGGCGGTGTCGATCGACAGCCAGGCCTGGGGCTCGCCCCCGAGCGCGCTCCACACGGCGTTGAGGAGCCCGGTCTGCTCGTCACCGCTGTCGAGCTGGTAGACGAGCAGCCAGATCGCCGAGGCGCCCACGAAGCTGATCGCCATCGGGAGGAAGATCAGGCTCTTGGCGACCTTCTCCCCCGTCTGCGACAGCTTGTCCGCGAGCACCGCCACCACGGTTCCGAACGCCACCGTGAGTGCCGGCACCACCAACAACCAGAGGATGTTGTTGGTGATCGAGATCCAGAACTCGTCGTCCTGGAAGATCGCTCGATAATTGTCGAACCCGACGTAAGCGGTGCTGTCCGCGTTGGCGAACGAGTAGTGGATCGTCTGCACCGTCGGGTACAGCAGCATGACCCCGATCGCGGCGACCGCCGGCGCCAGGTAGGCGTACGGCATCACCCTCAGC
Organism: Nocardioides caldifontis; assembly: GCF_008087345.1. Lineage (GTDB taxonomy): Bacteria > Actinomycetota > Actinomycetes > Propionibacteriales > Nocardioidaceae > Marmoricola_A > Marmoricola_A caldifontis. The sequence continues at coordinate 211,424 of NZ_ML701737.1, forward strand.
GACAGCCGCTCCGGCAGCCCTTCCACCATCATGTTGAGGAAGTAGAAGAAGACCGCCGCGCCGCCGACGCCTGCGATCAGCGCCACGATCGCGATGACGATCCGCGACCCGAACTTCTCGGGGTAGTAGCCGAAGGCCAGGAACAGGTTGCCGATGCCCCAGGCGACCACCACCATGCCGACGAGCCCGATGAAGAACTTGCCGGCGTTGAAGCCCCCGACCCCTTCCGCGGGTGGGGTGGGCGCCTTCGTGTCGTGCTTCGGCTCGAGGGAGACCGGCGCGCTTCCGCTGCCGCTCATGACTGCGGCCACGCGTTCTCGATGCGGGCTGCAGCCTCCTCCGAGGAGACGTCGTCCTGCAGCCACGAGACCATGGACCGCCAGAACTCGCCGGAGCCGACCTCCTTCGGCATCAGGTCGGAGGCGTCGAACCGGAACACGTCGGCCTCGACGGCGATCTGGGCGACGCTGCGGGTGATCTCGTCGGCGTAGTTCTGCGGGTCGAAGGTCTGGTGCGGTGACAGCCACCCACCGGCCTGGGCCCACTCGGCGCCGAACTGGTCGGAGGTGATGAACTCCATGACCTTCTGGGTGTCCTCGTCGTCCCCGTTGAACGACGCGGCCACGTCACCGCCACCGAGGATCGGCTGACCGTCGTACCCGTTCTCGGACGGCGGGAAGACGAAGAGCCCGACCTCCTCGTCCAGGTTCTCCTGGATGTTCGCCGGGTAGAAGCCGGTGACGAAGCTGCCCTGGCGCTCCCAGACGCACTGCGGCGGGTTCTTCCACATCGGGAAGTTCGACTCGCCGAACGCGGTGTTGAGGACGCCGCGGACACCGCCGAAGACGTTGCCCTGGCCCTTGGCCAGATCGCCGAAGGCGTCGAAGGCCTCCACGATCCGCGGGTCGTCGAACGGGATGTCGTGGTCGACCCACTGGTCGTAGACGTCGGGACCGTGGATGCGGAGGACGTACTCCTCGATCCAGTCGGTGCCGACCCAACCGGTCGCCTGGTCGGAGAACCAGCCCATGCACCACGGCGCGATGCCGTCGCTCTTGATGTCCTGCATCGCCTGCTCCATCTGCTGGAGCGACTTGAACTCGGTCGGGTAGCCGGCCTGCTCGTAGGCCTTCTTCGGGTACCACACGAGGCTCTTGATCGCCATCCGCATCGGCGCGCCGTAGAACCGGCCGTTCAGCCGGGCCACGTCGAGGATGCCGGGGACCAGCGTCTTCTCGATCGCGTCGACGTCGAGGAAGGTGTCGATCGGCTGGACGTCACCCTGCTCCGCCAGCTCGAGCAGACCGCCGGGCTGCGGGAAGATGCCGATGTCCGGCGCCTGGCCGGAGTTGACCCGCTGCTTGATCGTGGTGTCGAAGTTCTGGTCGGGGACGTACTCGATCGAGATCCCCGAGTCCTCCTCGAACTTCTCGAGCGCCGCCTCGAACCCCTCGGCCTCCTGGCCGCCGAAGTTGCCGAGGATCTGGACCTCGCCGTCCCCGTCGGTGTTCGCGTTGTTCGCGACGCCGCCGGCGGCCACCGAGCTGCCGGCGCCCCCGTCGGGGTCCTGGAGGCACCCGGTGAGTGCGAGTGCAGTCATGGCACACAGCCCGATGAGGGCCGCCCGCGTCTGTGGTCTCCGAGTCATCCTGCCCCTGCCCCTCTCTCGCTCCCCGAGGACCGGACGCCGGACGGGCCACGCGGGCCGCGCCGGTGACGTGGGTCACATCGCCTGACGGACCTATTCCTACTCTCGGCACTCCGCAAAGTCCAAGGAGGTTGAGGTCACAAGCCGATATACCCCCCGCCCCTGGAATCACGCCAGGACGAAACGGGCACTTCTCGGGAGCCACGAGGGGCGGCTCAACGCCAGCCCCGCGCGCCACGAGGGGCGGCTCGACGCCAGCCTCGCGCGCCACGAGGGGCGGCTCAACGCCACCCTCGCGCGCCACGAGGGGCGGCTCGACCGGGAGCCGCCCCTCGCGTGGCGTCAGTACGGGAGGAGCCCCAGCCCCGGGTGGAGCTCACCGCCGAGCCGCTGCTCGAAGTGGCCGACCCAGAGCCCCGCGGAGGTCGGGTAGAGGTCGTAGGCGCCGCGGCCGCCCTCGAGCCCCTTGGTCGGGTTCCAGGTGCGGATCGCCCGCCCGGTGTTGACGTCGATCGCCCCGAGCCCCTGGGCCCGCGCGGCGCCCGGCCCCATGGTGTTGCGCCCCTCGGGGTTGTCGAGCCAGCGGAAGTGGCCGCCGAGGAAGACCGCCTTGTCGGTGACCGCGACCGAGTGGATCGTGTCGCCGCCGGTCATCTGGATCCAGGCCGGCCGCTGGTTGGGCGCGTCGACGGGCGCCCACCGGGTCGCGGTGTCGCAGAAGGTGTTGGTGATCGCGCCGCCGGTGTTGCCGACGACGAAGAAGCTCCCGTCCGGCGACCAGTCGACGTCGCGGGTGTACCACTGCATCCCGCGGATGCAGTTGCGGTTCCAGGTGGTGGAGTACCACGGGCTCACGGTGGCCGAGCTGGACCCCAGGTTGATCATCGCGACCTGGCGGCGGGCCTGGCCGCCGACCGAGGTGAACGACCCGATGATCACCATCCGGGTCTGCTGCGGGTTGACCGCGAACCGGTAGACCCGGGTCGTCCAGGTCGTCTGGGAATCGGAGGTCTGCCCGGAGACCTGGACGTTGTTGAGGTAGCTGGTCCGAGCGCCGGTGTTCGGGTCGACCGCCACGATGCCGCCGTTCCAGTTGCCGGCGACGAAGAGCCGGTTGCCGACCAGCTGCAGGTCGCTGACCCGGCCCGTGGCGACCGGGAAGGCGAAGCCGGGGACGACGGTGTTGGTCGTCAGGTCGAACTTCACGACGTTGTTGGCGGAGCGGCCGCCGAAGGAGCCGAAGTCGCCGCCGATGTACAGGTACCGCCCGTCCGGGGTCGGCTCGATCGCGTAGACGTCGCCGTTCGCCGACAGGTTCGGGATGTTGAGCACCGCGCCCGTGGTCGCGTCGAACGCGAAGATGTTCATCCGCGAGTACGTCGGGCTCCCGCTCGGCCCCGTCACGGTGCGGATCCGGCCGCCGGCGTACATCGTGCCGCCGACCTGCCGCAGCTCGTAGACCCCCGCGTCGGAGGCCCCGGCGCCGTCGATGACCCGCGGTGTCCAGTCGACGGGGTTGGTCCGAGGGATGCTCGGGATCACCGTCCCCGCCTGTGCCGGCAGCGCGACGGAGCCCAGCCCCGCCGCCAACGTGGCCGTCATCAGCGCGGTCGCCAACCGGCGCCCCCTGCCCCGACGACGCGTAGAAGTCCCCCAGCCGTTCCCCGCCATTGCAGCCCCCAACCATCCCCAGTGGTGAAGCCGCCATCTTGCGAGACCGCGCTGGGCACCTTCCAGGGACTAACGGCCCCGCCGCGCCTTCCGCTTGACCTCGACGGCACCCATCAGGGCGACCCCCTTGACGCGCACGACGGGACCGTCGGGGGACGGCGCCTCGTCGACCTTGGAGCGACCTTCCTCGTAGGCGCCCATGATCCCGATGCCGTCGACCACGACCTGCATCTCGGGGGCGACCCACACCTCCACCCCGCCCATGAGCGCGTGGGCGTTGATCGTCGTGTGCCCCGCGGTGAAGCGGGCCTCGCGCAGGTCGAGGACGACCGAGCCCATCACCGCGAACGCCGTGTGCGTCGCCTCCACCTCCCACACCCCGGAGCGCCGGGTCTCCGACATCAGCGCGAAGGACGAGGAGTACGCGCGGGCCGGGACCGGAGGCCGCGCGGCCGGCCGGGGCTGGAGCGCCTGGCCGGTCCCCGACCCGGGCAGATCGGCGGTCAGCGGCACCAGCTCGGCGTAGGTCTTCGCCGCGTAGGTGGCCTCGAGCCGCTCCTCGAGCTCGTCGAGGTCGAGCCGCCCCTCACCTGCGGCGTGGCGGAGGAGGTCGGCGACCGCGTGGCGCTCCTGGTCGGAGACCCGCAGCCGGCTCGGGTCGGCGGGGAGGTCGTCCATGTGTCCCAGCCTAGGGGCGGGCGGCGGGGGCGGCCGGGACGGACGGCAAGATGGGGCGCATGACCGCCGTGGAGTACGTCGAGGTCGCGCGAGCGACCTCCGAGCGCGGTGAGGTCGTCCTGCGGGAGCGCCGGGACCCCGACGCGCCCGAGGGCTCGACCACCGTCCTGGAGCTCCGGGTCAACGGCGTCTTCGTGATGGACAACTGCGAGACGAGCAGCGAGGTGGCGCTCGCCGAGGCGGCGCTCTCCGTCGTGGACGAGCCGCGCTCGGTGCTGGTCGGCGGGCTCGGGCTCGGGTTCACCGCCCACGAGGTGCTGGCCGACCACCGCGTCGAGCACCTGGTGGTCGCCGAGCTCGAGGAGGCGCTCGTCGGGTGGTTCCGGGACGGCACCATCCCGCACGGCCAGGCGTTCCTCGCCGACGACCGGCTGTCGATCGCGGTCGTCGACGTGCGCCAGGTCGTGGCCGAGGCGGCCGAGGAGAGCTTCGACCTCGTGCTGCTCGACGTCGACAACGGTCCGGACTTCCTCGTGCACGAGGGCAACGCCGAGCTCTACGGCCCGGAGTTCCTGGCCGCGGTCCACCGCTGCCTCCGGCCCGGCGGAGCCGTCGCCGTGTGGTCGTCGACCCGGGCCCCTGGTCTCGAGCGGGCCATGACCGAGGTCTACGCCGGCTGCGCGACCCGGGAGTGCCCGGTGGTCCTCCAGGGCCGCGAGGACACCTACTTCTTGTACACAGGACAACGACGAAGGGACGAAGGATGACCGAGGACCAGTGGCGCGTCGAGCGTGACAGCATGGGTGAGGTCCGGGTGCCCAAGGACGCCCTCTGGCGGGCCCAGACCCAGCGGGCCGTCGAGAACTTCCCGATCAGCGGCGCCCGGCTCGAGGCCGACCACGTGCAGGCGCTGGCCCTGGTGAAGGCGGCGGCCGCCCGGGTGAACGGCCGGCTCGGGGTGGTCGACCAGGCACGCGCCGACGCGATCGCGGCCGCGGCGCTCGAGGTCGCCGAGGGGCAGCACGCCGACGCGTTCCCCGTCGACGTCTTCCAGACCGGCTCGGGCACCAGCTCCAACATGAACATGAACGAGGTGCTCGCCACCCTGGCGACCCGGGCCGGCACGGAGTCCCACCCGAACGACCACGTCAACGCCAGCCAGTCGAGCAACGACACCTTCCCGACGTCGATCCACGTGGCCGCCGTACGGTCGGTCGACGCGCAGCTCCTCCCCGCGCTCGAGCACCTCGCCGAGGCCCTCGAGGCGAAGGCCGAGGAGTTCAAGGACACCGTCAAGGCGGGGCGCACCCACCTGATGGATGCGACCCCGGTGATGCTCGGCCAGGAGTTCTCCGGCTACGCCGCCATCGTGCGCCTCGGGATCGAGCGGGTCCGCAGCGCGCTGCCCCGCGTCGCGGCCCTGCCGCTCGGCGGCACCGCGGTCGGCACCGGCATCAACACCCCGCCCGGCTTCTCCGCCGCGGTCATCGAGGAGCTCGCCTCGATCACCGGGCTGCCGTTCACCGAGGCCGAGAACCACTTCGAGGCGCAGGGCGGCCGGGACGCGCTCGTCGAGCTGTCGGGCCAGCTGCGCACCTACGCGGTCGGGCTGACGAAGATCTGCAACGACCTGCGCTGGATGGGTTCGGGGCCGCTGACCGGGCTCGCCGAGGTGAACCTCCCCGACCTGCAGCCCGGGTCGAGCATCATGCCGGGCAAGGTGAACCCGGTCCTCCCGGAGGCGACCCTGATGGTCTGCGCCCAGGTGATCGGCAACGACGTCGCGATCACGACCGCGGGCGCGTCGGGCACCTTCGAGCTCAACGTGATGATGCCGGTGATGGCCCGCAACCTGCTGGAGTCGATCCGGCTGCTGGGCAACGCCTCGCGGGTGCTGGCCGACCGGTGCGTCGCGGGGATCACCGCGAACACCGAGCGGATGCTCCGCTACGCCGAGTCCTCCCCCTCGGTCGTGACGCCGCTGAACCGCTACATCGGCTACGAGAACGCCGCGGCGATCGCCAAGAAGGCGGTCAAGGAGGAGAAGACGATCCGCGAGGTCGTCCTCGAGGAGGGGTACGTCGAGCGTGGCGAGCTCACCGAGGAGCAGCTCGACCAGGCCCTCGACGTCCGGCGGATGACCTACCCCTGACCGACCGCACCCTCGCCCATCCGGTGCAGATGGGCTCTCCCCGGCCCACCGGGGAGCCCATCTGCACGGCATGAGGGCCGGCCACGACCCGGCCGGGCCGTCAGTACCAGCCGTTGGCCTGCGAGTGCGACCAGGCGCTGCACGGGGTGCCGTAGCGGTCCTGGATGTACCCGAGACCCCAGCGGATCTGGGTGGCCGGGTTGTCGGCCCAGTCGGCGCCGGCGGAGGCCATCTTCTCGCCCGGAAGCGCCTGCGGGATGCCGTACGCCGACGACGTCGGGTTGTCGGCGTGCACGTTCCAGCCGCTCTCCTTGACCCACAGCGAGTCGAGGCAGTCGAACTCGCCGGCGGAGAAGCCGAACTCCGGCAGCATCGCCTGGGCGATCTGCCGCGGGTCGCCGCTGGCGACGTCCTTGCTCTTGGTGACCTGGCCGCCGGAACGGGTCTCCTGGTCCAGCTGGCGGAGCTTGGCCGGGTCGGCGGCGGCCCGGCCCTCGCCGCGCGACTGCTCGTCGGCGTTCGAGGCGGCGCGGGAGGCGCTGCGCGAGACGCCCTGCTCGCGCGAGGCGAGCTCGGCGGCGGTGCCGGCGTCCATCGCGGCGCTGTCGGAGGCCTCCGCGACCAGGGCGGCGACGGTGTCCTGACCGGCCTCGGAGCTCGCAGCCACCCCGGTGGCGATCGTTCCGCCGGTGGCGGCAGCGGCGACACCGGCGATCACCAGGTGACGCTTCACGAGGCTGTCCAGCACGGACAGCCGGGAGCGCCGGTGGGAGGCGCGGTGACGGGGCTCGGCTCGGGTCTCGGGACGGGACTCGGGTCGGGGCACGGAAAGGCTCACAGACGTCGACGACAAGGACTGTCGCCCCGTCCGGACCCGAACGAGGCGACATCTCCAACATCGGCAACTTGCTAGCCGGATGCAAACCCACGGCGTGTGAAGTGCCCCTCGTGACCCGCTTCACGCCGTACGACGGTCGCGTCGCCGGTCGGTCGGGGATCCCGCGCCACGGGATCCCCGACCGGTCCAGACCGGTCAGACCGTGACGCTCTCCAGCAGGTCGGTGACGAGCGCGGCGATCGGCGAGCGCTCCGACCTCGTGAGCGTGACATGGCCGAACAACGGGTGCCCCTTGAGCCGCTCGACGACCGCGACGACCCCGTCGTGGCGCCCCACCCGCAGGTTGTCCCGCTGGGCGACGTCGTGGGTGAGCACCACCTTGGAGTTCGCGCCGATCCGGGAGAGCACGGTGAGCAGCACGTTGCGCTCGAGCGACTGCGCCTCGTCGACGATCACGAAGGCGTCGTGGAGCGACCGGCCGCGGATGTGGGTCAGCGGCAGCACCTCGAGCATCCCGCGGTCGAGCACCTCCTCGATCACGTCGCGCGAGGTGAGCGCGCCGAGGGTGTCGAAGACCGCCTGTGCCCAGGGCGACATCTTGTCGTTCTCCGACCCGGGCAGGTAGCCGAGCTCCTGGCCGCCGACGGGGTAGAGCGGCCGGAAGACCACGACCTTCTTGTGCTGGCGCCGCTCGAGGACCGCCTCCAGCCCCGCGCAGAGCGCGAGCGCCGACTTCCCGGTGCCGGCCCGGCCGCCGAGCGAGACGATGCCGACGTCGGGGTCGAGCAGCAGGTCGATCGCGATCCGCTGCTCGGCCGAGCGCCCGTGCAACCCGAAGACGTCACGGTCGCCGCGGACCAGCTGCACCTGCTTGTCGGGACGCACCCGGGCCAGGGCGCTGCCTCGCTCGGAGAGCAGCCGGAGCCCGGTGTGGCACGGCAGCTCGCGGGCCGGCTCGAGGTCCAGCCGGCCCTCGTCGTACAGCACGTCGAGCTCGGCTGCGGCCACGTCGAGCTCGACCATCCCGGTCCACCCGGACTCGGGGGCGAGCTCGGCGCGGTACTCCTCCGCCTCCAGCCCCACCGCGGACGCCTTGATCCGCAGCGGCAGGTCCTTGGAGACCAGGGTGACCTCGGCGCCCTCGTCGGCGAGGTTCTTCGCGACCGCGAGGATCCGGGTGTCGTTGTCGCCGAGCCGGAACCCGGACGGCAGCGTCTGGGTGTCGATGTGGTTGAGCTCGACGCGCAGCGTGCCCCCGAGCTCGCCGATCGGGACCGGCTCGTCGAGGCGGCCGTGGCGGACCCGGAGGTCGTCGAGGCGGCGGAGCGCGGCGCGGGCGAAGAACCCCAGCTCGGGGTGGTGGCGTTTCGCCTCGAGCTCGGTGATGACGACGACCGGGAGGACCACCTCGTGCTCCTCGAACCGGCCGAGGGCGGCCGGGTCGGCGAGCAGGACGCTCGTGTCGAGCACGTAGGTCCTCGTGCCGCTGGTGCGCTGGTCCGTGTGCAGGGCCATGCTGCGCTCCTCAGGGACCGGCACGCGCACTCAGCGTCCCGGTCCGGTTGCTAGTGCCGGAACCGGGACCGGGCCCAGAAGTCCGAGTGCGGACCCCCGGATGGTGCTGGGTCGTGACCTGTCACGAACGGGCCTCCCGTCGCGGCGGGCTTCCCCACCCACCGCTGTCACGACGGTAAGCCTCGATCGCGCCTCGCGTCGGCAGACACGCGAAGAGCGGCCGGACAGGTCGCTCAGACCCCGAAGCGGCGCTGGCGCAGGGCGTAGTCGCGCAGCGCGCGGAGGAAGTCCACGCGGCGGAAGTCGGGCCAGTAGGCCTCGCAGAAGTAGAACTCGCTGTGCGCGGACTGCCAGAGCAGGAACCCGCCGAGCCGCTGCTCGCCCGAGGTGCGGATCACCAGGTCGGGGTCGGGCTGCCCCTTGGTGTAGAGGTGGTCGGCGATGTGCTCGACGTCGAGGCTGCCGGCGAGCTCCTCGAGGCTGGTGCCTTCCTGGGCGTGGTGCTGGAGGAGGGCGCGCACGGCGTCGGTGATCTCGCGGCGACCGCCGTACCCGACGGCGACGTTCACCCAGACCCCCTCCACCCCGCGGGTGACCGCCGCGGCCTCCTTCAGCGCGCGGGCGGTGCTGTCGGGGAGCAGGTCGAGGGCGCCGACGGGGTTGATCCGCCAGCGACCGTCGGCGGCGAGCTCGCCGACGACCTCCTCGATGATCCGCAGCAGCGGGTCGAGCTCCTCGCGCGGGCGGTTCAGGTTGTCGGTGGAGAGCAGCCACAGGGTGACCACCTCGATGCCGAGCTCGTCGCACCACTCGAGGAACGGCGAGATGTTCGCCGCGCCCGCCCGGTGGCCGGCGGCGGTGTCCGCGCCGACGGCCCGGGCCCAGCGGCGGTTGCCGTCGAGCATGACGCCGACGTGCTGCGGCAGCCCCTGCTCGGGCAGGCGGCGGACCAGGCGGGCCTCGTAGAGCGGGTACAGCACCCGCCGGGCCGCCTGCTTCGCCTTCAGGGTCACCGAGCTCACAGGTTGAGGTTACGGCTCCGTCGGTACCGTGAGGGCATGAATGGGGACCACGGTGCTGCCCACGTCCGGCGCAACGCTTCCCAGTCAGCCCAGGCCGCCGCCCAGGCAGCCGGCCACGCCGCTTCGCACGCCGCCGAGCACCTCGGCGACCAGCTCGCCGAGGCCTTCGTCGAGGTCAAGCCGAAGCTCCGGGGCTGGTTGCACGCGATCACCTCACCGCTGACGCTCGCCGCCGGCATCGTCCTGATCGTGCTCTCGCCGACGACGGCCACCCGCATCGGGAGCACGGTCTTCACGATCTCGGCGCTGCTGCTGTTCACCGTGTCGGGGATCTACCACCGCGGCACCTGGAGCCCGCGGACCTGGATGTTCCTGCGGCGCTTCGACCACGCCAACATCTTCCTGCTCATCGCCGGCAGCTACACGCCGTTCACGTTGCTGATGGTCGAGGGGGCGACGCGCACGCTGCTGCTCTCGATCGTCTGGGGCGGGGCGACCGCTGGGGTCTTCTTCCGGGTCTTCTGGCCCGACGCGCCGCGCTGGCTCTACACCCCGCTCTACGTGCTCCTCGGGTGGGCGGCGATCTTCTTCGCCGACGAGTTCGTCGGCAGCGGGCAGACCGCCGTGCTGGTGCTCACGATCGTCGGCGGCGCGCTCTACACGGTGGGCGGCCTCGTCTACGGCTTCCGCAAGCCGGACCCGTTCCCGTCGTGGTTCGGGTTCCACGAGGTGTTCCACACGCTGACGATCGCGGCGTTCGTCACCCACTACGTGGGCATCTCGATCGCGACCTACTCGCTGCGCTGAGCGGGCTCCAGACGAGCGGAGGACGACCTGCGCGCCCCTCGCGCAAGGTTCCCGAACCGTGCCGGTTCTTCCTTTACGGGACCTATGGACCGGGGTCCGGCACCCGGCCTACCGTGGTCGGCAACCGAAAGGTCGTCCGATCGGAGGTGCTGATTACGTGACACCACGCAGGTCACACCATGAGCCCGAAGGGCCCTGAGAACCGAGGAGAACGACCGACGGAGGGAAGGCCGCGTGCCTTCCCTTCGTCATGTCCGGAGCCCGCCCCGGCAGTCATCGCCCGGAAAGCTGCCGCCGCAGCTCGGCCGGGTCGCTCACCGGCCGCTCGCAGACCAGCTGCCGGCAGACGTACGCCGCCGCCCGCCCGTCCGCCAGCCCTCGCCCCTCCAGCAGGGGTACGACGGCCGCCGGCCCCGGCTCCCCGGCCACCACGACCGACCCCGGCAGCGCCGAGCGTCGGGCCACCGCGAGCAGCTCGTCCCGGAGCGGGTCACCCGCCTCCCCCACGACCGCCACCTCGACCGGGCCCCCGAGCGCCGCCTCCGCCGCGGCCAGGGACCAGCCGGCGAACCGGGGAGCGCGCTCGGCCAGGGTCCGCACCGACCGCAGCGCCGCCTCTGCCGCCGAGCGGTGCCGCCCGCTGCCGGTGAGCGCCGCCCAGGTGAGCAGCGCGTGCACGGTCGCGGACAGCCCGGACGGGCTGGCGTTGTCCGACGGGTCGCGCGGCCGGGCCACCAGCGCCTCGGCGTCGGCCGCGGTGTCGAAGAAGCCGCCGTCGTCGGCCGTGAACCGCTCGAGCGCCCCGTCGAGAAGCCTTCCCGCGGCGTCGAACCACCGACGCTCGCCGGTCGCCTGGCCGAGCGCCAGCAGCCCGGAGGCGACGCAGCCGTGGTCCTCGAGGACGGCGGCATGCCGCCCCGCCCGGCCGTCCCGGGACACCCGGAGGAACCGGTCCCCGTCGAGGTGCACGTCGAGCAGCAGCTGCGCGGCACGTGCGGCGGCGTCGACGTACTCCGTGGCGCCGAGCAGGGTGCCGGCCTCGGCGAGCGACCCGATGGCCAGCCCGTTCCAGGCCGCGACCACCTTGTCGTCACGGGCGGGCCGGGTGCGGGCCGCCCGGGCCTCGAGCAACGAGCGACGGACCCGCTCCCACCGCTCCGGGTCGTCGGGGTCGGAGCGCAGCTGGAGCGTCGAGGCACCCTCCTCGAAGGTCCCCTCCGCCGTCACGCCGAGCAGCCCGGCCACCCACGCGCCGTCGTCCTCGCCGAGCACGTCGTGCAGCTGTGCGGGGGTCCAGACGTAGAACCGTCCCTCCACCCCCTCGGTGTCCGCGTCCAGCGCGGAGGCGAAGCCGCCCCCCGGCGTGCCGAGCTCGTCGAGGAGGAACCGCGCGGTCTCGTGCGCCACCCGCCGGCCCAGCGCGCTGTCGGTGCGCGCACCCCAGCGGGCGTAGACCCCGAGCAGCTGGGCGTTGTCGTAGAGCATCTTCTCGAAGTGCGGCACGACCCACCCGGCGTCGACGCTGTAGCGGGCGAAGCCGCCGCCGAGCTGGTCGTACATGCCGCCGCGGGCCATCGCCTCGAGGGTCCCGTGCAGCATCCCCGAGGCGTTGGGAGACCGGGTCCGTGCGGCGTGCCGGAGGAGGAACTCGAGCACCATCGTCGGCGGGAACTTCGGCGCACCCCCGAACCCGCCCGCGGAGGCGTCGTACTCCCGGGCGAGGGTGCGGACCGCGCCCTTCAGCGCCTCGTCGTCGAGGTCGTCCCCGGCCTCCATGGCCAGCCCGGACCGCAGGTGCTCGCGGACGTCCGCGGCGACCGCGGCCACCTCGCCGCGCCGGTCCCGCCAGGCGTCGGAGAGCGCGACGAGCACGTCCCGGAACGCGGGCTGGCCGTGGCGCGGCTCGTCGGGGAAGTAGGTGCCGCAGAAGAACGGCTCGCCGTCCGGCGTCGTGACGACGGTCATCGGCCAGCCGCCGTGGCCGGTCATCGCGGTCGTCGCCTGCATGTAGACCGCGTCGACGTCGGGCCGCTCCTCCCGGTCGACCTTGACGTTGACGAACCGCTCGTTCATCAGCGCCGCGGTCGCCGGGTCCTCGAAGGACTCGTGCGCCATCACGTGGCACCAGTGGCAGGCGGCGTAGCCCACTGACAGCAAGACAGGTTTGTCGAGCTCCCTCGCCTCGACGAACGGCTCCTCCGACCACTCCCACCAGTCGACCGGGTTGTCCTTGTGCTGCAGGAGGTACGGCGAGGTGGCGTGCGCGAGACGGTTCACCCGAGCAGTCTTCCCACCTCAGGCCAGGGAGAGAAACAGCTTCTCCATCTTCTTGACGTCGACGCTGTCGGGACCGTCCCCGTTGACGAGGCACTTCTGGAGGCCGGTGGCGACGATCGCGAACCCGGCCCGGTCCAGCGCACGGGACACCGCGGCGAGCTGGGTCACGACGTCCTCGCAGTCGCGCCCCTCCTCGAGCATCCGCAGGACGCCGTCGAGCTGCCCGCGGGCGCGCTTGATCCGGTTGATCGCCGAGGTCATCTCGGCCGGGTCGAGCTCCATACGTCCTCCTCGATGGCGACGTCGTCAAGATACCCCCCAGGGTACTGCTATGCTCATACTTATACCCTCCGGGGTATAGGAACTTCAGGGAGGATGGACCATGCGCAACCTTGCGATCCTCACGATCGACACCCCGTCCCTCGGCGACCGCAGCTACGTCGTCCACGACGGCGAGGTCGCCTTCGTGGTCGACCCGCAGCGCGACATCGACCGGGTCCTCGACCTGTTCGAGAAGCACGGGGTGCGGTTGACCGACGTGTTCGAGACACACATCCACAACGACTACGTCACCGGCGGGCTGGCGCTGGCCGAGCGCACCGGCGCGACGTACCGCGTCAACGCCGACGACCAGGTCTCCTTCGACCGCACCCCCGTCCGGGACGGCGAAACCATCGAGGTGGGGCCGCGGATGCGGCTCACCGCGCTGTCGACCCCCGGCCACACGTTCACCCACCTCTCCTACGCCCTGACCGACGCCACCACCGGCGAGCAGCTCGCGGTCTTCTCCGGCGGCTCCCTGCTGTACGGCGCCACCGGCCGGCCGGACCTGCTGGGCGAGGAGCACACCCACGCGCTGGTGCGTCACCAGCACGCCTCGGCCCACAAGCTCGCCGAGCTGCTGCCCGACGAGGCCGAGGTGTTCCCGACGCACGGCTTCGGCTCGTTCTGCGCCGCCACCCAGTCCGATGCCACCGAGTCCACGATCGGCCAGGAGAAGCAGTCCAACCCGGCGCTCACCCAGGACGAGGAGACCTACGTCCGCGAGCTCCTCGACGGGCTCGGCGCGTTCCCCGCCTACTACGCCCACATGGGCCCCGCGAACGCCGCCGGGCCCTCCGAGCCCGACCTGAGCGTGCCCACCGAGGCTGACGCGGGTGAGCTGCGCCGGCGTATCGAGGCCGGCGAGTGGGTCGTCGACCTGCGCAACCGCACCGCGTTCGCCGCCGGCCACGCGCCCGGCACCCTGAACTTCGGGCTCGACGGCGCGTTCGCCACCTACCTGGGCTGGCTCATCACTTGGGGCACCCCGGTCACCCTGCTCGGCGAGACCGCCGAGGACGTCGCCGAGGCCCAGCGCGAGCTGGTCCGCATCGGCATCGACCGGCCGGCCGCGCACGCCACCGGCGGCCCCGAGGACTGGTCCGACCGCGACCTCGCGTCCTTCCCGACCGGCACCTTCGCCGATCTCGAGCAGGTCCGTCGCCACCGGCCGGTCGTCGTCCTCGACGTGCGACGAGCCGACGAGCACGACAAGGCGCGCATCAAGGGCGCGGTGAACATCCCGATCCACGAGCTGCCGAACCGGGTCGAGGAGGTTCCCGAGGGCGAGCTGTGGGTGCACTGCGCCAGCGGATACCGCGCCAGCGTCGCCGCCTCGATCCTCGACGCCGCAGGCGGCCGGAAGCTGGTCGCGATCGACGACAGCTTCGCGAACGCCGAGAAGGTCGGGCTGCACCTGGTCGGCCCCGAGGCGTGACCCTGCTCGTCGCCGTGCCGCTGGAGCAGGCCGCCGGCACCTCCCTGGTCGTCATCACGCTGACCAGCGCCGCGGCCCTGGTCGTGCGGTCCGGCGTGGGCGCCGCCCCCGAGCGGCCCCCTGTCCTGGCTCTCACCGCCGCCCGCGCCCTGCCTGCGCTGGCCTGAACGCTGCACCACCCGAAGGAGAACCACCATGTGCCGAGCAACGACCTGCCGAACCTGCGGCAAGACCACCTGGGCCGGCTGCGGCCAGCACGTCGCGCACGTCAGGTCAGCCGTCCCGGCCGGCCAGTGGTGCGAGGGACACCCGGAGGGCGAGCGCGCCGGCTGGCTCGGCAGGCTCCTCCGTCGCTGACGGGAGCCCGCGGGGCGGGCGTGATGCCCACCACGACGGCTCCGTGAGGCGCCGGTGACCGGGGCTGGTGCGTGGCAGAGTTGGGCGGTCCACGCCGCGAACGGAGCCCACGCTTGTCCACCGCCACCCCGGCGCCCAGCCCCTCCCCCACCACCCCCGACGCGGCGCCACCGGGGCACACCGTGCGCGCCGCCCTGCGCTCGCCCGCGATGCTGCGCACCGAGGTCCTCGCCGGGCTGGTCGTCGCCCTCGCGCTCATCCCCGAGGCGATCTCGTTCTCGATCATCGCCGGGGTCGACCCCCGGGTCGGGCTGTTCGCCTCGTTCACGATGGCCGTCTCGATCGCGTTCCTCGGCGGCCGGCCGGCGATGATCTCCGCGGCGACCGGGGCGATCGCCCTCGTCGTGGCGCCCGTCGTGCGCGACCACGGCTACGACCACCTCGTGGCCACCGTGCTCCTCGGCGGGGTGATCCAGGTGGTGCTCGGCGTGGCCGGCGTCGCCCGGCTGATGCGGTTCATCCCGCGCTCGGTGATGGTCGGGTTCGTCAACTCGCTGGCCGTGCTGATCTTCGTCGCCCAGCTGCCGCACCTCGTCGACGTGCCGTTCCTCGTCTACCCGATGGTCGCCGCCGGGATCCTGGTGATCGTCGCGCTCCCCCGGTTCACCCGTGCCGTCCCCGCGCCGCTGGTCGCGATCGTCGCGCTCACCGCCCTCACCGTGCTCGGCTCGCTCACCGTGCCGGACGTCGGCGAGGAAGGCGAGCTGCCGGACAGCCTGCCCTCGCTTCTCCTCCCCGACGTGCCGCTCACCTGGGAGACGCTCGAGGTGATCGCGCCGTACGCACTGGCGATGGCGCTGGTGGGACTGCTGGAGTCGCTGCTGACCGCGAAGCTCGTCGACGACATCACCGACACCCACTCCGACAAGACCCGCGAGGCGTGCGGCCAGGGCGCCGCCAACGTCGTCACGGGGCTCTTCGGCGGCATGGGCGGCTGCGCGATGATCGGCCAGACGATGATCAACGTGAAGGCCTCGGGCGCCCGCACCCGGATCTCCACCTTCCTCGCCGGCGTCTTCCTGCTGGTGCTCGTCGTCGGGCTCGGCGACGTCGTCGCGGTCATCCCGATGGCGGCGCTCGTCGCGGTGATGGTCATGGTCGCCGTCGGCACCTTCGACTGGCACTCGGTCCGCCCCTCCACCCTGCGCCGGATGCCGCGGTCGGAGACGACGGTCATGCTCACGACGCTGGTGGTCACCGTGGCGACCAGCAACCTCGCGATCGGCGTGGTGTGCGGGGTGCTCGTCGCGATGACCCTCTTCGCGCGCCGGGTCGCGCACCTCACCCGCACCCACCGCGAGCTCGTGACGGAGGACGACGGCTCGACGACGGCGGTCTACCGGGTCACCGGCGAGCTGTTCTTCGCCTCCAGCAACGACCTCTACACCCAGTTCGAGTACGCCGCCGACCCGCCGCGCGTCGTCGTCGACCTGTCGTCGTCGCACGTCTGGGACGCGTCGTCGGTCGCCGCGCTCGACGCGATCACCACCAAGTACGCCCGCAAGGGGAAGACCGTCGAGATCGTCGGGCTCGACCCGCACAGCGCCGAGCGCCACGGACGGCTCAGCGGCGAGCTGCCCTGACCCTGGTCCGCCGACGGCCTCACCTCGGGACGCACCGATGCCCGCCACCAGGGAGGGGTGACGGGCATCGGTCAGAGGCGGCGGGGGAGGTTCCGCCTGGTCAACGGCTCAGCTGCGGGTCCAGAGCTTCAGCGAGGTGACGCCCACCTCGGTGCTGGACCAGCTCGAGGCCGGGTTCGGGACGACCTTGGTCGAGGCGCCCTGGCCGATCTGCAGGGTGATCCGGGGGTACCAGGTGCGGTCCTTGACCTCCATGATCCGGTTCCACCAGCCCTTGTCGGCCGCGGCGAAGGTGCTGATCTTGCGGCCGTCGATCCAGACCGTGATCGAGCCCGGGACCTTCTCCACCGTGTAGGTGTGCTCGGCGTTCGGGTCGAACCACGAGTGGTTCTTGAGGATCAGCGGCTTCTTGATCGAGTCCTGCGTGGCGCCGTACTCGTTGTGCATGGTCACCGCGACGCGCTTCTGGTCGCCGGTCCACATGCCGCCCATCCACTCCATGACGTCGATCTCGCCGTCGGAGGCGTTGTTCGGACGGAACCACAGCAGGCAGGGCCAGATGCCGGAGGCGTCCTCGAACGTGCCGGTCACCTCGGCGCGGAAGTAGTTCGGGACCACGAGGTTGCCGGACTTGCCGACGATCTCACCGGAGGTGTACGGCCGGCTGTAGCCGGACTCCCGCTTGCCGAGGATCTTGAGCCCACCCGACCCGGCGGTGACGTTCTTCGCCATGTTGATCGAGTTGTCGTTGGACTGGGTCTGGTTGTTGTAGACCGTCCAGCCGCTCAGGTTCCCGAACGTCGTGGAGTAGCTGAGCTCCCAGCCCTCCGGCGCCTCACCGGCGGGCTTGCCCGGGGCCGGAGCCGGCTCAGGCGCGGGCTCCGGAGTCGGCGTCGGAGTCGGCGTCGGAGTCGGCGTCGGAGTCGGCGTCGGAGTCGGCGTCGGAGTCGGCGTCGGAGTCGGCGTCGGAGTCGGGGTCGGAGTCGGCGTCGGGGTCGGAGTCGGGGTCGGCTTGGGGGCCGGCGCCGGCGCGACCGGCGTGGTGAGCGGCATCGCGTAGACGGGGCTCTTCTTCCCCTCCGTGCCGACCAGCACCTTGGCGCCGGTGCGGTCCACCTCGACCGACTCGACGGCCTTGAGCGCCGTCGGGTTCGCCAGCGTGCGAGGGGTGGCGCCGAAGCCGGAGTACACGTAGGTGGTGCTCTGCGTGGCGAGCGCGAAGGTCGTCCCGTCCGGGGCGAACGACGCGGCGGTCACGTCGGCGGGCGCGGTGCCCACCTTGGTGAGGGCGTTGTCCTTACCGGCGACCAGCTTGGTCGGCGCGGCGTAGATCGCGGCGCCCTTGGCGCGCTTGGTGACGACGTAGAGGCGGCCGGTGGTCGGGTGGACCATCAGCGCCTCGGCGTGCTGGGCGCCGTCGGGGTAGCGGAGGTTGAACCGTGTGGCGGCGACCGAGCCGTTGGCGAGCTTCTGGGGCTCGGTGAAGCGGTAGGCGCTCACGGTCTTGCGGCTGTCCTTGTCGTTGCCGAGGTCACCGATCCAGAGCGTGTGGCCGGGGCCGCTGGAGATGTCCTCCCAGTCGGTGGCGCTCGCGCCCTCGAGCTTCAGCACCGCGTCGGTCTTGCCGTCGGCGCCCACGGCGAACACGCGGGCGGAGTCGCCGCTGTCGTTGTGGGTGAAGACGACGTCACGCGCATAGGTGCTGCGGGCGAGGCCGCTGGACTCGGTGATGCGGGTGTCGCTGAGGACGCGGTCGATCTCGGCGGCCGAGGTCGCGCCCTGCGCGGCACCGGCGGCCAGGGGGGTCACGACGGCGACCGAGGCGACAGCGGCGGTCAGACGTGCAGAAGTGGTGGTCAAGACTGTCTCCCAACAGCTTTCGCGGATTTCGCAGGCCGTCCCAGGGCGGCGCACCCCCCGTGCACCCGAAGGTCCCGGGACCAAGGTCCTGCTCGATACATAAACCGTTGTCGGGTTCATCCGAGGAGGACTTGAGTGACCGCGGTCACTCCGGACAAATCGGACCGGATCGGCCGGCGCCCACGAGCCGCGGTTGAGGGAATGCGGCAGGGGGCAACGCTCGTTGGAGAAGGTGCACGCCCGGAACCGACGAGAGGACGCCCCCGTGGCCACCGTCACGCTGACCGCATCGGACTTCGAGAAGACCGTTCTCGACAACGACATCGTCCTGGTGGACTTCTGGGCCTCCTGGTGCGGCCCGTGCCGCCAGTTCGCCCCCACCTACGAGAAGGCGTCGGAGGCGCACTCCGACATCGTGTTCGGCAAGGTCGACACCGAGGCCGAGCAGAGCCTGGCCGCCGCGGCGAACATCACCTCGATCCCGACGCTGATGGCCTTCCGCGAGGGGATCCTCGTCTTCTCCCAGCCCGGCGCCCTCCCGCCGCAGGCGCTCGAGCAGGTCGTCGGCGCGGTCCGCGCCCTCGACATGGACAAGGTCAAGGCGCAGGTCGCGGAGTTCGAGGCCGAGGAGCGCCGCGCCTCGGGCGAGACCGCCTGACGCCGCCACGCCCGTGGACGCCGACGCCTGGGACGCCAGGTACGCCGCGTCGGACCAGGTCTGGTCCCGCGGCCCCAACCAGTTCGTCGAGGCCGAGCTGGCCGACCTCCCACCCGGGGCGGCCCTCGACGTCGCGTGCGGCGAGGGGCGCAACGCCCTCTGGCTCGCGCAGCGCGGGTGGGACGTCACCGCCCTCGACTTCTCCGCGGTCGCCGTCGAGCGCGGCCGCCGGCTGGCCGGTGACCTCCCGGTCGCGTGGGTGGTCGGCGACGCCCTGACCGTCGAGCTCCCGGAGGTCGACCTCGTGGTGCTCGCCTACCTCCAGCTCGCCGAGGACGAGCGCCGCACCGCCGTACGCCGGAGCTTCGCGGCGCTCCGACCCGGAGGCACGTTCTTCCTGGTCGCCCACGACTCGACGAACCTCACCGAGGGCACCGGTGGGCCGCAGGACCCTGCGGTGCTCTACACCGCCGACGACGTGCTCGCCGACCTGGCCGGGGAGCCGTTCGACGTGGTGCGCGCCGGGCGCGTGGCCCGCGTCGTCCCCGCCGACGACGACCACGGCGGCGAGGCGGACCGCACCGCCTGGGACGCCCTGGTCCGGCTGGTCCGGCGCTGAGGCACCTGCGCGCCGGTCTGGACGACCAGCCACAGGGCATCATCGGGACATGGCGCCGACCGCTCCCCTTCCGGACCTCCGCACCCGGCTCGGCCAGGCGCTGTTCCTGCGCGTCGCCGGCCCCGAGGGGCCGAAACGGGCCGAGCGGATCCACGGCCGCGAGGGCGAGCGGTGGTTCCCCTCCGGGAGCGCGATCCAGCGGGTCCACGGCGACGCCTCGATGTTCGTCGGCGGCCTCCGGGCGCTGATGCTGCAGGCGCTCCACCCGGCGGCGATGACGGCGGTCGCCGAGCACTCCGGCTACCGCGGCGACATGTGGGGCCGGCTGGCCCGGACCAGCACCTTCCTGGCCACGACCACCTTCGGCACCGCGGACGACGCCCAGGCCGCCGTCGACGCCGTACGCCGGATCCACGACTCGATCACCGGCACGATGCCCGACGGCTCGCCCTACCGCGCCTCCGACCCCCACCTGCTGCGGTGGGTGCACGTCGCCGAGATCGACAGCTTCCTCACCGCCCACCGCACCTACGGCCTCGAGCCGCTCGACCAGGCCGGCCGGGACGAGTACGTCGCCCAGACCGGTCAGGTCGCCGAGCGGCTCGGCGCGGTCGACGTGCCGACGACCGAGGCAGAGCTGCGGGAGGCGCTGGCGGTGTACCGCCCGGAGCTGCGCGGCACCGACCACGCGCGCGAGGCGGTCCGGTTCCTGCTCCTCCACCCCGACCTGCCGCTCGCGGCGCGACCGCCCTACCTGGTGATCGCGTCCGCGGCGATCGGGCTGATGCCGGTCTGGACCCGCCGCGAGCTGCGGCTGCCGTGGCTGCCGGTCACCGAGCGCACCACGGTCCGGGCGCTCGGCCACGTGGCCACCGGCACGATCCGGTGGGCGATGACGCCGCGGACCGCCTGACCCCGACTGTCCGACCTCTGCGGGCGTCAGCCGCGGCCGTCGGTCCCCTCGGGCTCCGACCGGCCCTCGGGACCGTCCTCCTCGAAGCGGATCTTGCGGAACTGGCGCCGCATGCTCAGCCACAGCAGCACGGTGATCACGATCAGCCCGAGGATCACCAGAGCGCCGACCCACCCCGGGGTGAGGTTCTCCTCGACCTCGGGGTCGAGCTCGTCGGAGAGCACCACGGACAGGTGCACGGGCAGGTGGAGCAGCGGGCTCATCGTTCCCTCGTCGTCGGGTGGTCGCGGATCCCCGCGAACAGGTCGTCCTCGGGCAGCTCGACCTCCACGAGGCTGCGGGCCAGCTCGTAGTCCTCGGTCGGCCACGCCTGCTGGTGCACCTCGAGCGGCACCGCGAACCAGCGCCCGTCCGGGTCGATCTGGGTGGCGTGCGCGATCAGCGCCCGGTCGCGCACCGGGAAGTACTCCGCGCAGGGCACCCGGGTGGTCACCCGGGCGTCGTGGGCCGGGTCGGGCTTCCACTCCGCGAGCCACTCGGCGTAGGGCGACTCCAGGCCGCGCTCGATCATCGCGTCGTGGAGCGCCTGGGTGCGCTCGCGGTGGAACCCGTGGTGGTAGTAGAGCTTGAGCGGCTGCCAGGGCTCCCCCGCGTCCGGGTAGCGCTCGGGGTCGCCGGCGGCCTCGAACGCCGCGACGGTGACCTTGTGGCACATGACGTGGTCGGGGTGCGGGTAGCCGCCGTTCTCGTCGTAGGTGGTCACCACCTGCGGCTTGAACGACCGGATCAGCCGCACCAGCGGCTCGGCGGCCACCTCGACAGGGACGGTCGCGAAGCACCCCTCCGGCAGTGGCGGCGGTGGGTCGCCCTCGGGGAACCCGGAGTCGACGAACCCGAGCCAGTCCTGGCTCACCCCGAGGATCTCGCGCGCCGCGTCCATCTCCTTGCGGCGGATCTCGGCGATGTTCTCGAGCACGTCCGGCCGGTCCATCTTGGGGTTGAGGATCGACCCGCGCTCCCCGCCCGTGCAGGTCACCACGTGGACGTCGACGCCCTCGGCGACGTACTTCGCCGTGCTGGCGGCGCCCTTGCTGGACTCGTCGTCGGGGTGCGCGTGCACGTGCATGAGACGCAAGGGCGACGGCATGGGGCCATCCTAGGTTCCCGCCTAGGATGGCCGCGTGACCGACCTCGACGACCTCACGCAGCGCTACGGCGGACGCCGCAGCGTCGGGGTCCGCGTGGTGGCCCTGCTGCTGGTCGCCGGGCTGGTCGCCGGCGCCGCGACCTACCTGGTCTGGGTGCTCACCGACCGGTTCGACGTCGAGGCGCAGGGCGACGTCGCGACGTACGACGTGCGCAGCGACCACCTGACCGTGGCGACGCTCGAGGTGGTGCGCGAGAGCACCTCGACCGAGGCGTCCTGCACGGTCTCGGCGCTGTCGAGCGACGGCGGCGTGGTGGGCGAGGTCACCGTCCCGGTCACCGACGGGCCGGTCCGCCAGACGGTGGAGGTGGAGATCCGCACCGAACGGCGGGCCACGACGGTGACCACCGAGGGGTGCACCTCACCCGGCCAACCCCGGGCCCGCACGTGACGACCTGACGCGTTCCCACCCGTCCGGTAGTCTTGACCACTTGGCCTGACCATGCCCCGGTGCCGCACGGCTCCGGGGCGTTACCCCGTCCGACCACAGGAGCATCGAAGTGACCCAGTCCCAAGAGCACGACGTCATCTGGCTGACCCAGGAGGCATTCGACAAGCTCCAGGACGAGCTCGAGCACCTGCGAGGCCCGGTCCGCGAGGAGATCGTGGCCCGGATCAGCGCTGCCCGCGACGAGGGCGACCTCAAGGAGAACGGCGGCTACCACGCCGCCCGCGAGGAGCAGGGCAAGGCCGAGGCCAGGATCCGCCAGCTCGAGGACATGCTGCGTCGCGCGCGGGTCGGCGAGACCCCGGCCGACGACGGCGTCGTCGAGCCCGGGATGATCGTGACCGTCCGCTTCGCGGGCGACGACGAGACCGAGGAGTTCCTCCTGGGCGCCCGCGAGATGGCGGACATGCGCCCCGACCTGCAGGTCTACTCCCCGCAGTCGCCGATGGGCTCCGCGATCATCGGCAGCAAGCGCGGCGACACCGTCGACTTCACCGCGCCCACCGGCAAGCAGCTCAAGGTGGAGATCGTCGAGGCGGTCCCCTTCCAGGGGTGACCCCCTGACCGGCCGCGCTCAGCGGCGCTGGCGGACCGGGTACCCCCGGGTGCGCAGGTGCTCGAGCACCTGCTCGGCGTGCTCGGGGCTCCGGGTCTCCACCTGCAGCGCCACCTCCACCTCGTCGAGGTGGAGGGCGGCCGAGGTGCGCCGGTGCACGACGTCGAGCACGTTGGCACCGGCGTCCGCGATCTCGGTGAGCAGCCGGGCGAGCCCGCCGGGCCGGTCCGGGATGCGGGCGCGGAAGTCCAGGTAGCGGCCGGCGGCCGCCATGCCGTGGCGCATCACGTTCATCAGCAGGATCGGGTCGATGTTGCCGCCGGAGAGCACCACGACGGCCGGTGTGGTGAAGCGCTGCGGGTGGTCCATCATCGCGGCCACCCCGGCGGCGCCGGCCGGCTCGACGACGAGCTTCGCGCGCTCGACGAGCATCAGCAGCGCCTTGGAGAGCGACTCCTCGCTGACCGTGAGGAACTCGTCCACGTGGGCGCGGACAGCGGCGAACGGCACGTCCCCCGGACGCCCGACCGCGATGCCGTCGGCGATCGTGCTCATCGCGTCGAGCGCGTGCGGCGCACCCTTCTCCAGGGAGATCGGCCACGCCGCCGCGCCGGCCGCCTGCACGCCGACGACGTGCACGTCGGGCCGCTCGCGCTTCACCGCGGTCGCGATCCCGGCGAGCAGCCCGCCTCCCCCGGCCGGGACGATCACCGTGCGGACCTCGGGGCACTGCTCGAGGATCTCGACCCCGCAGGTGGCCTGGCCGGCCACGATGTCCGGGTGGTCGAACGGGTGCACCAGGACCGCGCCGGTCTCCTCGGCGTACCTCCGGGCCTGGACGAGCCCCTCGTCGATCGTGGTGCCGACGAACTCCACCTCGGCGCCGTAGGCCCGGGTGGCCTTCTCCTTCACGATCGGCGCGCCCTGCGGCATGTAGACGCGTGACCGGATCCCGAGGAGCTGGGCGGCGAGCGCGACGCCCTGGGCGTGGTTGCCGGCGCTCGCCGCGACGACGCCCCTGGCGCGCTCCTCGTCGGAGAGCCGGGACATCCGGGTGTAGGCCCCGCGGATCTTGAAGGAGCCGGCGCGCTGCAGGTTCTCGGTCTTGAGCAGCACCGGGCCGCCGGCGACCAGCGAGAGCCACCGGGACTCCTCGACCGGCGTGCGGATCGCGACCCCCTCGAGGAGCCGCTGGGCGTCCGCCACGTCCTCGGCGCTCGGGCCGACCTCGCTGCTCATCCCCGCAGCGTAAGGCCTGCTGCGGCGCTCAGGCGGGCTGCTGACCGGCCACGATCGCCTCGCGGACCGCCTCGCGGAGCTCGACGAACCGGGGCAGCGCCCGGAGGTGGTCGGGTGCGGCCCGCTCGCCGTTCTCGGTGAGGACCGCCGACTCGTCGAGGACGATCCGCCCCGGCCGGGGGCTCATCACCAGCACCCGGGAGCCCAGGAAGACCGCCTCGTCGACGCTGTGGGTGATGAAGAGGACCGTCTTGCCGGTGGCCCGCCAGATCTCCAGCAGCTCCTCCTGGAGCCGCTCGCGGGTCAGCGCGTCCAGCGCCCCGAACGGTTCGTCCATGAGGACGATGTCGGGGTCGTTGGCGAGCACCCGCGCGATCTGGCACCGCTGCTGCATGCCCCCGGAGAGCTCGTAGGGGCGGTGGTCGGCGAAGTCGGTGAGCCCGACGAGCTCGAGGTGCTGGCGCGTCCGCTCCTCGCGCTCGGCCTTGTCCACCTTGCGCAGCCGGAGCCCGAGCTCGACGTTGCGACGCACCGAGAGCCACGGGAAGAGCGTGGCCTGCTGGAAGACCACCCCGCGCTCCTCCGACGGGCCGCGGACCGGCTCGCCAGCGACGCTCACGGTGCCCTCCGAGGGACGCATGAACCCCGCCAGGAGCCGGAGCAGCGTGGTCTTCCCGCATCCGGACGGCCCGGCGAGCGTCACGAACTCGCCGGGCTCGATCGTCAGGTCGATCCGGTCGAGCGCCGGGACCTCGGCACCACCCACGACGAAGTGGTGGCTCAGCCCGGCGATCTCGACCGGTTGCCGGTGCGGTGTGCGTACGGCGTCCGCCATGACGTGGCTACTCCGAGGCCCGGCGCGCGGGGCCGGCGTCGACGTGCTCGGCGTACTCCTCGGGGGTGCCGACCTTGGTGATCCCGCCCTGGTCGAGCAGGAACTTCGCGGTGGTCAGCATGTCCTCGGCCAGCTTGCCGCCGAGGTAGTCCTGCCCGGCCTGCTCCTCGGCGGTCAGGTAGGTCAACCCCTCGAACTGCGCCCTGGCCGCGTCGGGCTCGATGCCGAGCACGACCGCGACGGACTCCGCGGCGGCGTCCGGGTCGTCGGCGATCATCTTGACCGCGTGGTCCTGGAGCTTCGCCCACATCGTCATGAACTCCTCGTTCTCCGCCGCGAAGGTGCGGTCGACGGTGCCGAGGTCGAAGGTCGGGCGGCCCGCCTCCGCGGTGTCCTCGCTCGACAGGATCCGCGTCCCGCCGTCGTCGAGGAGCTGGCTCTGGGTCGGGTCCCAGACCCAGGCGGCGTCGATCTGGTCGCCCTGCCACGCGCCTGGCATCTTCTCCGGTGCGAGGTTGATGATCTTCACGTCCTTGTTCGGGTCGATCCCCTCCTCGATGAGCGCCTGGAGCAGCGAGTAGTGCGCGGTGCTGCTGAACGGGACCGCGATCTTCCCGCCCTTCAGCTGGCTGATCTCCGTGACGTTCTCGTCCTTGACCACCAACGACTCGGCGTCGCCGATCACGTCGTGGATCCAGACGACCGCGAGGTCCACGTCGCGCACCTTCGGCTCGGAGGAGGCGATGGTGGCCGGAGAGGAGCCCATCAGCCCCAGGTCCACGTCACCCCCGCCGTAGTACTCCACGACGTCACCGCCGGACGCAGCCTGCACCCACTCGATCTTCGCGTTCGGCATGCACGCCTCGAGGAGACCGAGGTCCTTCACGACCAGGTCGCCGTTGGGGATCGGCTGCCATGCGATGCGGGCCGTGGTCTCGATCGACTCGTCCGGCTCGAACGGGCAGTCGCTGTCCGCGGCGGTCGTCGACTCGCGACCGGACTCGACGCAGCTGCTGAGCACGCCTGCGAGCGAGACGGCGGCAGCGCCGGCCAGGACGCGCTTCAGGGTGGGGTTCACAGGTTCTCCTTCGTGCGCTGACGCGCGGTCGAC
Source organism: Nocardioides caldifontis (assembly GCF_008087345.1). Classification (GTDB taxonomy): domain Bacteria; phylum Actinomycetota; class Actinomycetes; order Propionibacteriales; family Nocardioidaceae; genus Marmoricola_A; species Marmoricola_A caldifontis. The sequence continues at coordinate 237,237 of NZ_ML701737.1, forward strand.
TGCGGGGTCGGGGTCGGTCGGTGGAGGGCGCTCACGCCTTGCCGCGCCAGGGGACGAGGGCTCGTTCGAGGTACTTCAGCCCGAGGTCGAGCGCGATGGCCGCGAAGCCGATCACGATGATGCAGGCGATCACCAGGTCGGTCCGGAGCTGACCACCGGCGAGGTAGGCGAGGCCGCCGATGCCGGGGATGCCGTTGTCGATCTCGGCGGCGACCACCGTCGTCCACGCGAAGCCGACGCCGACCCGGAGCCCGGTCAGGACCTCGGGCAGCGTGGACGGCAGCACCACCGTGGTGAGCGTCTGGCGGCGGGAGGCGCCGAGGGTGAGGACCGCGTTGACCTGGTCCTCGCGCACCCCCTTCACCCCCGAGATGGTGGCGACCGCGATCGGCGGGAACGCCGCGAGGAAGAGCAGCCAGATCTTGGAGGTGTCGCCGATGCCGAACCAGGCGATGAGGAGCCCGACGTAGGCGAGCGGCGGCAGGGAGCGGACGAAGTTGAGGTAGGGCTCGAGGAGCACACCCAGCCAGGTCGTCCCCATCAGCAGCCCCAGCGGGACGCCGACGACGACGCCGGCCGCGACACCGATCGCGATCCGCTGCAGGCTGGCGACCAGGTGCTCCCAGAGGTAGTAGTTCTGCTCACCGCGGACGATCCGGTCGGACCCCTCGCTCACCGGGTGGTCCGTGTTGGCGGTGACGAAGGCGTCCCAGACCGCCCCGGGCGACGGCAGGTAGAGCGGCCGGACCAGCTCCAGCCGCGTCACCAGCCACCAGACCAGGATCAGCCCGACCAGCGACGCCGTGTGCAGCCCGAGCCGGCGGAGCCGCTGCGCCCGCTTGGCGCGCCGCTCCAGCGCGGCCGCGCCGTTGCCGCCGGTGGGCTGCGGCGCGCGGCCCCCCGCGGTCGTGCCGGCGCCCGTGTCGACGCTCGTGTCGGTCATCGGTTCCCTCGGCTCCCTGTTGTCGGGTGCATCAAACCACATAAAGTTGATTGACTTTGGGTAGGGGTCCGGGTTCGGCGCGGATCAACCCGCGGCCGGGTCCTCCTCGGCTGCCTCGACGACCGGGTCGGTCCGTCCGGGCTCCACCTCGGGCGGTGTCTGGTTCAGGTAGACCACCACCGCGTTCAACGCCGCGACGAACGGTACCGCCACGAGCGCACCCGCGATCCCGGCGAGGTATACCCCGCAGGCGATCGAGAGGATCACCGCGAGCGGGTGGACCGACACCATCCGGCCCAGCAGGAAGGGCTGCAGGATGTGCGCCTCGAGCTGCTGCACGCCGATCACGCCCCCGAGCATGATCAGCGCCACGATCGGCCCCTGGTCGACCAGCGCGACGAGGCAGGCCACGAACCCGGACACCGTCGCCCCGACCAGCGGCACGAACGCGCCGAGGAAGACCAGCACCCCGATGGCCGCCACGAACGGCACCTTGAGGATCGCGGCGACGATCATGATGCCGACCGCGTCGACCAGCGCCACCAGCACCGTCGCCCGCACGAACTGCGTCAGGCTGAGCCAGGCCACCCGGCCGGAGGCGTCGACCCGCTCACGGGCGGCCCGCGGGAAGAGCCGGACCACCCAGGCCCAGATGGTGCGCCCGTCGGCGAGGAAGAAGTACGTCGCGAACAGCACGATGAAGAACCCGGCGACGATGTGGGTGATCGTCGTGCCGACGTCCTGCAGCCGACCCACGATCTCCTCGTTGCTGGAGACCACGAGGTCCTGCATCTCCTGGATGCCGTCGTCGATCTGCGCGTCCGAGACGTGGAACGGGCCGTCCCGCAGCCACGTGCGGATCTCCTCCAGCCCCTCGACCACCCCTTCGGCGAGGTCGTTCGCGCCCTGGATCACCTGCTGGGTGGCGAAGGTGAGCATCAGCCCGACCACGCCGAGCACCAGCACCACGACCAGCAGCGACGAGAGCCCTCGACCGAAGGCGAGCGCGAGCAGGTTGACCAGCGGCGCGACCAGGGCGGCGACGAACAGCGCCACCACGACCGGCATCATCACGAGCGAGAAGAACGACACCGCGTAGGCGATCACCGCGCCCGCGGCCACGATCACCAGGAACCGCCACGACCAGGCCGCGGCCAGGTCGACGCCGTAAGGCACGCGCGCCGTGCGGAAGTTCGACTGCCCCGCCCGGATGCTCGGCTCCTCCGGGTCGGCCTCGTCGTGGCGCCGCTCCGCGCGTACCTGGGCCCAGTGCTTGGCGAACTGCGCGGAGAACCGTCGCTCGAACTGGTCGTCGAGCTGCTCCTGCGACATCGCGCGCCGGCGGCGCCGGCTCAGCACGCCGTGGAGCCGGCCGCCCTCACACGGCGCGCCGGCCCCCTCCGAGCGTGTCTCGTCGGGCGGGGGGCCGTCCTCTGCGGGTCGCACCGCGTCAGCGTATGTCGGGGGTGGAACCGGGTCAGGACAGCGCGCGGTCGAGGTCGGCGACCAGGTCGTCGACGGTCTCGATGCCGACCGAGAGCCGGATCAGGTCCGACGGGACCTCGAGGTCGGTGCCGGCCACCGAGGCGTGGGTCATCCGGCCCGGGTGCTCGATCAGCGACTCGACGCCGCCGAGCGACTCCCCCAGAGTCCAGAGCTTCGTCGCCCCGCACACCTCGAGCGCCTTCTGCTCCCCTGCCGCGACCCGGAACGAGACGATGCCGCCGTACCTCTTCATCTGGCGGCTCGCCACCTCGTGGCCGGGGTGCGAGGAGAGCCCCGGGTAGACGACCTCGGAGACACCCGGGTGCTCGGAGAGGAAGGCGACGACCGCCTCGGCGTTGTCGCAGTGCCGCTCCATCCGCAGCGCCAGCGTCCGCAGCCCCCGCAGGACCAGCCAGGAGTCGAAGGGGCCGGCGACGCCGCCGATCGCGTTCTGGTGGTAGCGGATCTTCTCCGCCAGGTCGCCTTCCCGGACGACCAGCGCGCCGCCGACGACGTCGGAGTGGCCGCCGCAGTACTTCGTGGTCGAGTGCACGACCGCGTCGGCGCCGAGGGTCAGCGGCTGCTGGAGGTACGGCGAGGCGAAGGTGTTGTCGACGACGAGCAGCGCACCGGCGTCGTGGGCGATCCGCGCGAGCTCGGGGATGTCGGCGATGTTCAGCAGCGGGTTGGTCGGCGTCTCGACCCAGACGATCCTGGTCTCCCCCGGCCGGATCGCGGCGGCGACGGCCTCGGGGTCGGAGACGGGCGCCGGCGTGTGCGCCAGCCCCCAGGGGGTCTCGACGCGGTCGAAGAGCCGGTAGGTGCCGCCGTACGCATCGTTCGGGATCACCACGTGGTCGCCGGGGCGGCAGACCGAGCGCAGCAACGTGTCCTCGGCGGCGAGCCCGCTGGCGAAGGCGAACCCGTGGTCGCCGTCCTCGAGCGCCGCGATGCACTCCTCGAGCGCGGTGCGGGTCGGGTTGCCGGAGCGGGAGTACTCGTAGCCGCCGCGCAGCCCGCCGACCCCGTCCTGCAGGTAGGTGCTGGTCGCGTAGATCGGCGGGATCACCGCCCCCGTCGTCGGGTCGGGCTCGTAGCCGGCGTGGATCGCCCGCGACTCGAACCCCAGCTTCTCCACGCCCGCCCGGGCGCTCCCGCCCGCCTGGTCGCCGGTCCGGCCGCCCTTGTCCTCGTCGCTCATGACGACCAACGTACCCACGGGACTATCCGACCCACTTGCGTGGTTGCACAGACTGGAAGCCCAGAGAGACCGGAGGAACCCCATGCTGTTCTCGCGCCAGAAGAGCCGCCTGCCCGAGCCGGGCGAGGCGCTGCCCGGCCGCCCCGCGCCGTGGTTCACCCTCCCGGAGAAGCACCTGGTCCTCGACGCCCCGATCGTCACCGACGAGGTCCCCGAGGGGCTGGAGGTCGCGATCTTCGGCCTCGGCTGCTTCTGGGGCGCGGAGGAGATCTACTGGCAGAAGCCGGGCGTGTGGTCGACGAGCGTCGGCTACGCCGGCGGGATCACCCCGCACCCGTCGTACGAGGAGGTCTGCTCCGGGCTGACCGGTCACACCGAGGCCGTCCGGGTCGTCTACGACCCTGCGGTGGTCTCCTACGAGTCGCTGGTCAAGACCTTCTTCGAGGTCCACGACCCCACCCAGGGGATGCGGCAGGGCAACGACGTCGGCACGCAGTACCGCTCCGCGATCTACACCACCACGCCCGAGCAGGTCGAGGTCGCCGAGCGGCTGACGAAGGTCTACGGCGAGGAGCTCGCACGTCGCGGCCTGGGCCCGATCACCACCGAGATCGCCCCGGCGCCGACGTACTACTACGCCGAGGAGCTGCACCAGCAGTACTTGGCCCGGAACCCCTTCGGCTACCGCTGCCACGCCAACACCGGAGTCCCCTTCCCCGCCGACGCCTGAGGGACCTTCGAACCGCCCCTTCTGGCGCGCGCTGTAGGTGTTGAACCGCCCCTCGTGGCGCGCGTAATGGTGTTGAACCGCCCCTTCTGGCGCGTCCGTGCCGACCCGAGGGCCACTGGAACGTGCAGCTCTGCCTGAAGCCGGGGTGCATGACCGGTTCTCGAGAGAGCTGCACGTCCGACCGGACCAAGCCCGAAGCCGGATGGTGTCGAGCCGCCCCTTCTGGCGCGTCGAGACGCCCGCGCAGACGCCGTACGACGAGCAGCAGCACGCCACGAAGGGCGGCTCAACACCAAGCCCGGTCCACCACGAAGGGCGGTTCAACGCCTCCAGGCCCACCACGAGGGGCGGCTCAACCAGAGGTGTCGAGGGCGCGGATCTTCCGCCGCAGCAGCTCCTTCTCCCGCTCGTTGCCGCAGAGCTCGACGGCCCGGGCGAGCTCGGTACGCGCCTCGTCGACCCGGCCGAGGCGGGTCAGCAGCTCGCCCCGGACGCTCGGGAGCAGGTGGGAGCGGGTCAGCGTGCCGGAGGCGACGAGGTCGTCGACCAGCGGGAGGGCGGCGGCGGGCCCCTGGGCGACGGAGATCGCGACGGCCCTGTTGAGCTCGACGACCGGTGACGGCGCCAGCCGGGCGAGCGCCTCGTAGAGCACCACGATCCGGTCCCAGTCGGTGTCGTCGACCGAGGGAGCGACCGCGTGGCACTCGGCGATGGCCGCCTGGAGCCCGTAGGCGCCGAGCCCGCGGCCCACGCTGCCGGCCATCGCGAGGGCCGCCCGTCCCCGCCGGATCGCCGCCCGGTCCCAGCGCCGCCGGTCCTGCTGCTCGAGGAGGACCGCCTCGCCGTGCTCGTCGACCCGCGCCGGGAACCGGGACGCGGTCAGCTCGAGCAGGGCGAGGAGCCCCTGGGCCTCGGACTCGTCGGGGAAGAGCCGCGCCACGACGCGGGCCAGCCGGACCGCCTCGTGGGCGAGGTCCGTGCGGATCCAGTCGGTCCCCGACGTGGCCGCCGACCCCTCGGTGAAGATCAGGTAGACCACGCTGAGCACGGTCCCGAGCCGCTGTCGCCGCTCCTCGACGGACGGCACCTCGAACGGCACCTGCGCCGCCGCGAGGGTCTTCTTCGCCCGGGTGATCCGGGCCTGCACCGTGGCGGTCGGGACCAGGAACGCCGCCGCGATCTCCTCGCTGGTGAGACCGCCGACCACGCGGAGCGTCAGCGCCACGCTCGCCTCCCGCGACAGCACGGGGTGACAGGCGATCAGCACCAGCGCCAGCCGGTCGTCCTCGATCCGGTCGGGGTCCCACAGGAGGTCGTCCTCCACTTCGACGACCTCCTGGGCCAGCGCGGCGTACCGCTCCTCCAGCGCCGACCGGCGGCGGAAGGTGTCGATCGCCCGCCGCCGGCCGACGGTGAGCAGCCACCCGGTGGGGTCGCGCGGCACCCCGTCGCGGGGCCAGGACACCAGCGCCTCGGCGAGGGTGTCCTGGGCCAGGTCCTCCGCGAGCGAGAAGTCGCCGGTGTAGCGGGCCAGCGCCCCGACCACGCGCGGGGCCTCCCGCCGCCAGACCGCCTCGACGGCCTCGCGGCTCCCGGCCCGTACGGCGCTCAGAGCTGGCCGGTCGCCTCGCGCCACGCCCGCTCCTTCTGGATCCACACGTTGTCCTGCGGGAACTCGTCGATGCTGGTGACGCGGCGGATCTCGGTCTTCATGCCCGGGCCGGCCATCGGCGCCTTCTTCGCCCACTCGACGGCCTCCTCCTGCGAGGCCACGTCGAGGATGTAGAAGCCGCCGAACAGCTCCTTGGTCTCGCCGTAGGGACCGTCCGTCACGACCGGCGGCTCCGAGGAGTAGTCCACGACGACGCCCTTCTCCGCGTCGTCGAGCCCTTCGGCCGCGACCAGCACGCCGGCCGAGATCATCTCGTCGTTGAACCGGCCCATCGCCTCGAGGATCTCCTCGAACGGCACGTCCTGGAAGGAGGCGAACGCCTCGTCGGTCGCCCGCATGATCAGCATGTACTTCACGGTGCTCTCCTCGTCGTCCCGGGGCCCCTTCTGGCCCCTGCTGCACCAAGGTCGAACGGCACGGCGCCGGATCGACACGGCGGGCAGAACAATTTCAGACGAGCGGCGGTTCCGCAGGGTGCAGCAGCGAAAGCTGCCCGGTTCGCGCCTGCTCGGTGAGCTCCTGCATCCGCCGGCGGGAGGCGAACCAGCCCTTCACCTGCTCGGTCTGCAGCAGCGTGCCGTTGCGCGAGACCCGGATCGTCCACGGGATCCCGAAGAGCGACCGCGCGAAGGCGACCGGCACCACGAGCAGCATCAGCAGCAACAGCTCGACGGCGGCCAGGAGGAAGAACAGCAGCACCGGCAGGAGCAGGATCAGCAGGACCACGGCGATGATCGCGGAGATCGGGTCGTCACCGAGGTGGGTGGCGGAGCTGGTCCACCCGTCGGCGCTGCCGCCGGGCAGGTCCCTGACCCGCCGTCGCCAGGGCAGCCACTGCCGTTCGATGCGGAAGAAGGAGTTCTCGGGGCCGTAGACGCGCACAGTGCAGAAGCACACCGGGTCCGTCGGTCACCCGACAAGGACCTGACGTCCCGTCCTGCGGTTCACCGCGACTCGAAGGCGAGGCGGGCGCCGAGGGCGGCGAAGGAAGCGGCGAACGCCTTGCGGAGCCGCTCCAGGAGCCGCGGCCGCGAGAGCACCTGCTCGCGCAGGGCGGCCGCGCAGCAGCCGTAGCCGGCGAACACCACGAAGGTCATCGCCATGAAGACCGCGCTGAGCGCGAGCATCTGCCACGTCGCGCCGCCGATGCCCGGGGTGACGAACTGCGGCAGGAACGCGAAGAAGAACAGCGTCAGCTTGGGGTTCAGCAGGTTCAGCGTGATCCCGGAGCCGACCACCGACCGCCACGACCCGCCCCGCGACGACCCGCCCTCGACGACCAGCGCACCGCGGTCGCGCCAGGTCCGCCACGCCATCCACAGCAGGTAGCCGACACCGAGGTACTTCAGCACCTGGAACGCCACGCCGCTGGCGTGCAGCACGGCCGCGAGCCCGGTGATGGCCGCGACGAGGTGCGGCACGGTGCCGAGGGTGCAGGCGAAGGCAGCCACGAGGGCTCCCCGGCTCCCCCGCGCCAACCCGGTGGCGATGGTGAACAGGGCGCCGGTCCCCGGCGTCGCGACGATGACCAGCGCGGTCAGCAGGAACGTCGGCGTCATCCCTCGATGCTGGCAGCGGTGGCCCCGCACGTCCACCGCCTACTCGAGGAAGCCGGCCTCCTTCAGCCAGTCCTCGGCGACCTTGGTCGGGTCCTCGCCGTCGACGTCGACGCGCGCGTTGAGGTCGAGCAGCACCTCGTCGGTCAGCGCCTCGGAGACCGGGGCGAAGAGCTCCTCGACCTCCGGGTGGGCGTCGACGACCTCCTTCCGGAACACCGCGGAGACGTTGTACGCCGGGAAGAACCGCCGGTCGTCCTCGAGCACCACGAGGTCGAGCGCCTTGATCCGGCCGTCGGTGGTGAACACCTCACCGAAGTTGCACTCGCCCTGGTCGGTCGCCGCGTAGATCGCCCCGGTGGCCAGCGTCTTGACGTTCCCTCGCGGCACGTCGGAGCCGAAGGTGAGGTCGTAGGCCTCGAGCATCGGCTCGAACCCGTCGTTGCGGTTCTTGAACTCCGACTCGACGCAGAACGTCCGCTGCTCGGGCGGCAGCTCCTGGATCTCCGAGAGCTTGGTGATCCCGAGCTGGTCCAGCGTCTCCTTCGGCGTCGCGAAGCCGTAGGTGTTGTTCATCGGCGCAGGCTCGAGCCAGACGAGGCCGTTCTCCTCGAGGTCCTCGTCGCGCACCGCCTCGTACTGCTTCTTCTCGTCGGGGATCGGCTTGGTGTGCCCGAGGTAGCTGATCCATGCCGTGCCGGTGTACTCCCACTCCATGTCGACCTGGCCGTCGACCTGCGCGTAGCGGGCGCTCGCGCTGCCCGGGATGTTCGTCAGGTCGGTGACCCCGGCGCCGGCCGACTTCAGCAGGATCACCGCGATCTTGCCGAGGACCAGCTGCTCGGTGAAGTTCTTCGAGCCGACCTTGACCTCCGCGCCGGTCAGGTCGACGTCCTCGACGGGCCCCGCGAGCGTCCCGGTCGGGCTGAACCCGGACGCCGTCCCGAGCCCGCAGCCGGCGAGCGCGAGGAGGACCGCAATCCCGGCGACGAGTCGTGCGGCAGGAGCGCGCATCACAACCCCTTCGGCCGTACGGCGGTCTCGAGCACGCGTCCCAGCCAGTCGACGACCAGCGCGAGCAGCGCGATGAGGAGCCCGCCGCTGACCAGCACCGACGTGCGGAACAGCGTGATGCCCGTCTGGATCAGCGCGCCGAGACCGCCGGCGTCGATGAAGGTCGCGAAGGAGGCGACGCCGACGACCAGGACGAGGGCGGTGCGGACCCCCGCCATGATCACGGGCACGGCGAGGGGGAGCTCGATCCGCCACAGCACCTCGGCGGCGGACATCCCCATCCCGCGGCCCGCCTCGACGAGCGTGGCGTCCACCCCTTGGAGCCCGACGATGGTGTTCCGCAGCACCGGCAGGATGCCGTAGAGGGTGAAGGCGACGATCGCGGTCCAGAAGTCGAAGCCGAGCCAGATCGCGAAGAGCACGACGAGCCCGATCGCGGGGGCAGCCTGGCCGATGTTCGCGACGCCGACGACCAGCGGCGCGGCGCGGGAGAACCCCCGGCGGGTCAGCATGATCCCGAGCGGCACGGCGATCAGCAGCACCAGCACGGTGGCGACCACCGTGAGCCGGACGTGCTGCCAGGTCAGCCGGCCGATCGCGTCCCACGCGAGCTGCCGCGCCTCGATGTCGTCGAGGTCCGCGGTCAGCCGCCACGCGACCCAGCCGCCGAGCACCACGAGCACCAGCACCGGGATGCCGGCGAGCAGGAGGAGCTGCTCGCGGTTCGCCGACGACCGGAGCCGCGCGGCACGGCCGGTCGGGGCGGGCTGCGCGGCGGTGTCCGTCACGTGCGCTCCGTCCCGTCGGGACCGGAGCCCGCGGAGGCCTCCACCTGCTGGGCGGTCTCCTGGATGTGCCGGGTGACGCTGGCGAAGTCCACGACCCCCAGGAACTCGTCGCGCCGGCCGGTCACCACCGCGGCGCCGTAGCTGGAGCTGAGCATGTCGTCGAGGGCGTCGTTGAGGGTGGCGCGCCGGTCGACCCCGAGCACCTCGTCGCCGGCCGGCGGCGGGACCCGGTCCTGCCCCTCGAGGTCGCGCACCCAGCACCAGGCACGCGGCCGGCGGCGCTGGTCGAGCACGATCACCGAGCTCTCCCCCGCCTGGCCGGCCCGGGCGAGGACCTCGGCCACCGGCTCCCCCACCGACGCGGTCGGCCACGACCGCAGCTCGATGTCGTCGACCCGCGTGAGCGTGAGCTGCTTGAGCCCGGACCCGGCGCCGACGAAGTCCTCGACGAACCGGTTCGCGGGGGCGGCGAGGACGTGCTCGGGGGTGTCGTACTGCGCGACCTGCGCGCCCTCCTGGAGGATGCAGATCCGGTCGCCGAGCTTCACCGCCTCGTCGATGTCGTGGGTCACGCAGACGATCGTCTTGCGGAGCTCGGACTGGATCGACATCAGCTCGTCCTGGAGCCGCGAGCGGGTGATCGGGTCGACGGCGCCGAACGGCTCGTCCATGAGCACCACCGGCGGGTCGGAGGCCAGCCCACGTGCGACGCCGACCCGCTGCTGCTGGCCGCCGGAGAGCTCGCGCGGGTATCGGTCCCGGTAGCGGCCGGGGTCGAGGTTGACCAGGTCAAGCAGCTCGTCGACCCGGGCCTCGACGCGCTTGTCGTCCCACTTCAGCAGCTTGGGCACCAGCGCGATGTTCTGCGCGACGGTCATGTGCGGGAACAGGCTGCCGCCCTGGATCACGTAGCCGATGTGGCGGCGCAGCTCGTCGACCTTCTGCTTCCGGACGTCGTCGCCGCCGATGGTGATCGTCCCCGAGGTCGGCTCGATGAGCCGGTTGATCATCTTCAGCGAGGTGGTCTTGCCGCACCCCGACGGCCCGATGAACATGACGATCTCGCCGGCCGGCACGTGCAGGGTGAGCCCGTCGACCGCCGGCCGCTCCTGGCCGGGATAGCTCTTCGTCACGTCGACGAGCTCGAGGTCGACGCCACTGATCGGCTGGTCGGTCATCTCAGGCACGGATCCCCTTCGAGGTGGTGAGCCGCCCGAGCAGCAGCAACAGCGCGTCGAGCACCAGCGCGAGGAGCACGACGCCGATCGTCCCGACCAGGGCGGAGTAGAGCGCGTTGGCGTTGCCGATCTGCTCCAGCCCGCTGAAGATGTAGCCGCCCAGCCCGGGGCCGAGCACGACGGCCGCGATCGCCGCCACCCCCATCGACATCTGCGTCGAGGTCCGGATCCCGGCCAGGATCACCGGCCATGCCAGCGGCAGCTGGACGCGCAGCAGGGTGGCCACCGCGCCCATCCCCATCCCCCGCGCGGACTCCAGCAGGGTCCGGTCGACACCCTGCAGGGCCACCACGGCGTTGCGCAGGATCGGCAGGACTGCGTAGAAGGTGACCGCCGCGACCGCCGGCCCCGGCCCGATGCCGAGCAGCGGCAGCAGGAACCCGAGCAGCGCGAACGACGGGAGGGTGAGGCCGATCGCGCTCACCGCGTTCGCCAGCCCCTCGAGGGCCGGCACCCGGGTCACCAGGACGGCGAGCAGGAACGCGATGACCGCGGCCAGGGCCACGCACTGCACGACGAGGGAGACGTGCTGGTAGCCGCCGTACACGATGTCGGCGCGCTCCTGCACGATGAAGTCCCACACGGCTGCGCGTCACCCCCTGGTCGGCGGCTCCTACCCCGTCGTCCCGTCGGGAAACCCCCTCAGCGGTCGACCCACTCCGTCCCGGCGGGCCGCAGCACGCCGTTCCCGCCGGTCGCCTCGGCCACCACACCGTCGAGCGGCGCGCCCGGAGGAGCGGCCAGCACCATGGTCACCGACGGACCGTAGGCGACGTCGCGCACCACGACGCCGCGGCTGCGCAGGTCGTTCTCGACCCGACCGGCCTCGGCGTGGCCGACCTCGAGCACCACCAGCTCGAGCAGCCGCTGCTCGCGGGTGCCGGCGGCCGCGAGCCCCTCGCGCACCGCCTCGCCGTACGCGCGGACCAGCCCGCCGGCCCCGAGCAGCACCCCGCCGAACCACCGGGTGACCACCACGACCGCGTCGCTCACCCCCGCCCCGCGGAGCACCTCGAGCATCGGCGCCCCGGCGGTGCCGGCGGGCTCGCCGTCGTCGGCGGAGCGGGCGACGGTGCCGGTGGGGCCGAGCACGAACGCCGAGCAGTGGTGGCGGGCGTCCCAGTGCTGCCGGCGGGCCGCCTCGACCACGGCGCGCGCGGCCTCCTCGGTCGCCACCCGCTCGACGCGGCAGAGGAACCGCGAGCGCTTGACCTCGATCTCCGCCTCGGCCGTCCGCGCGGGCACGAAGTACGACGTCACGCTCACCAGACCCCCAGGACCTGACCGCCGAGCCGCACCACGAACCCCGTCACCACGAGCAGGAAGAAGACCCGCACGAACCCTCCGCCCCGGGCCACCGCCGTCCGCGCGCCGACGTAGGAGCCGACGAGGTTCGCCGCACCGACCACCAGCCCGGTCCGCCACAGCACGGCGTCCTGCGGGACGAAGACGACGAGTGCCGCGAGGTTGGTGGCCCAGTTCGCCATCTTGGCCTTCGCCGACGCCTCGAGGAACGAGTAGCCGAGCAGCCCGACCAGCGCGAACACGAAGAAGGAGCCGGTGCCGGGGCCGATCGCGCCGTCGTAGCCGCCGATCACGAACCCCGCCGCCATCGCCACCGCGGTGTGCCGGTGGCCGGAGAACCGCAGCGTGGTCACGTCACCGATCGCGGGCCGGAGCAGCACGTAGCCGCCGACGAGCACCAGGACGACCAGCACCAGCGGGTCGAACGCCGAGCGCGGGATGTGGGAGGCGGCGAAGGCGCCCAGCAGCGACCCGGCGAAGGCGAGCACCATCAGCGGCAGGAACGTCCGGGCGTCGGGCTTCACCCGCCGGTAGTAGGTGATCGAGCTGGTCGTCGTGCCGCACACCGAGGCGAGCTTGTTCGTCGCCAGCACCTGCACCGGTTCCGCCCCGGGCAGCCCGAGCACCAGCGCCGGGAGGAGCACCAGCCCGCCGCCCCCGACCACGGCGTCGACGAAGCCCGCGAACAGCGCCGCCAGGACGAGCAGCGCGAGGACCTCGAGCGAGGGGTCCAACCGCTAGTCGCGGGCGAGGAACGCGAGCAGGTCCTGCCGGGTGAGCACGCCGACCGGCTTGCCGTCCTCCTGCACCAGCAGGGCGTCGGCGCCCTCGAGCGCCTCGACCGCCCGCTCGACCGGCTCGGTGGAGCCGATCGTCGGGAACGGCTCGCCCATGTGCGCCTCGACGAGATCGCTCAGCCGCGCCTCGCTGCGGAACAGCAGGTCGAGGAGGACCTTGTCCGACACCGAGCCGGCGACCTCGGCGGCCACGACGGGCGGCTCGGCGCGGACCACGGGCATCTGCGAGACGCCGTACTCCTTGAGGATCTGCACCGCCTCCGCGACCGTCTCGTGGGGGTGCGTGTGCACCAGGTCGGGCAGCCGGCCGTCCTTGCCGCGCAGCACCTCGCCGACCGTCCGCCCCGGGCTCGCCGGCAGGAAGCCGAAGCGGGCCAGCCACTCGTCGTTGAAGACCTTCGTCAGGTAGCCGCGGCCGGAGTCCGGGAGCAGCACGACGACGACCGCGTCCTTGCCCTCCGGGGTCCCGGCGAGCTCGCCGGCCAGCTGGGCCGCGGCGAACGCCGCCATCCCGCTCGACCCGCCGACCAGCAGCCCCTCCTCCCGGGCGAGGCGGCGGGTCATCGTGAACGAGTCGCCGTCGGAGACCTCGATCACCCGGTCGACCACGGAGCCGTCGTAGGTCGTCGGCCAGAAGTCCTCGCCCACCCCTTCGACGAGGTACGGGCGGCCCGTGCCGCCGCTGTAGACCGAGCCGGCCGGGTCCGCCCCGACCACCTGGACCCCGGTGCCCTGCTCCTTGAGGAACCTGCCGACGCCGCTGATCGTGCCGCCGGTGCCCATGCCGGTGACGAAGTGGGTGATCCGGCCCTCGGTCTGCCGCCAGATCTCCGGTCCGGTGTCCTCGTAGTGCGAGCGGGGGTTGTGCTCGTTGGAGTACTGATCGGGCTTCCAGGCGCCGTCGATCTCCTGCACCAGCCGGTCGGAGACCGAGTAGTAGCTGTCCGGGTGCTCGGGGGCGACCGCCGTGGGGCAGACGACCACCTCGGCGCCGTACGCCTTGAGGACGTTGCGCTTGTCCTCGCTGACCTTGTCCGGGCAGACGAAGACGCAGCGGTACCCCTTCGCCTGCGCGACCAGGGCGAGGCCGACGCCGGTGTTGCCGGAGGTCGGCTCCACGATCGTGCCGCCCGGCTTCAGCGCCCCCGACTCCTCGGCGGCCTCGACCATCCGGACGGCGATGCGGTCCTTCACCGAACCGCCGGGGTTGAGGTACTCCACCTTCGCCAGCACCAGGGGGCCGTCAGGGTGCACCACCCGGCCGAGCCGTACCAACGGGGTGTTGCCGACAAGGTCCAGCATCGACTCGACGTAGTCCACGCCGCGAGTCTAGACAGCGTCGGGTCGCGGAGGTCCGCCCCAGCCCGGCCCGAGCAGCGCCTCGCCGCCGTCCAGGGCGGTGAGCACCCACGGGCCGCGCTCGGTCACGGCCACCGTGTGCTCGAAGTGCGCGGCGAGCCGGCCGTCGTCGGTGGCGACCGTCCACTCGTCGTCGAGGAGGTGGTTGCGTGGCGACCCTGCGGTCACCATGGGCTCGACGGCGATCACCAGCCCCGGGGTGATCCGGAGCCCGCGGCCCCGGCGCCCGAGGTTGGGCACGTCGGGAGGCTGGTGCATCGCGGTGCCGATGCCGTGGCCGGTGTACTCCTCGACCAGCCCGAACGGCCCCTGGCCGCGGACGTGTTCCTCCACGGAGGCCGAGACGTCACCGAGCCGCCCGCCGGGGCGGGCGGCAGCCAGCCCCTTCCAGAGCGCCTCCTCGGTCACGCGGAGCAGCTTGCTGGCCTCCGGGGTGACTTCGCCGACCGGGACGGTCACCGCCGCGTCGCCGTGCCACCCCTCGACGATCGCCCCGCAGTCGATCGAGACCAGGTCGCCCTCGGCGAGGACGCGGCTCCCGGGGATGCCGTGGACGATCTCGTCGTTGACCGAGACGCAGATCGTCGCCGGGAAGGGCGGCTCGCCGTAGCCGAGGAACGACGGGGTCGCGCCGCTGGAGCGGATGTGGTCCTCAGCGACCCGGTCGAGCTCCGCGGTGGTGAGCCCTGGGCGCACGGTGGCGCGCAGCAGCTCCAGGGTGCGGCCGACGACGAGCCCGGCGGCCCGCATCAGCTCGATCTGCTCAGGCGTCTTGTACTCGACGCCCCGGTCGCGGAACACGGTCGTGGCAGGGCGCGGTGGGGCCGGCTCAGCCGGCCTTGCCCAGCCCCTCGAGGATCCGGCCGGTGACCGCCTCGACGTCGCCGATCCCGTCGACGTCGACGAGGAGGCCGCGCTCCCGGTAGACGTCGAGCAGCGGCGCGGTCTGCTCGGTGTAGAGCTGCTGGCGGCGCCGGACGACCTCCTCGGTGTCGTCGCTGCGCCCCTCGATCTGCGCCCGCTTGAGCAGCCGGGCGACGAGCTCGTCCTCGTCGGCGGTCAACGCGACCACCGCGTCGAGCTCGTAGCCGTACTCGCGGAGGATCGTGTCGAGCTCCTCGACCTGGGCGAGGGTGCGCGGGTAGCCGTCGAGCAGGAACCCCGCCTTGGCGTCCTCCTCGCCGAGCCGGTCGCGGACCATCGCGTTGGTCACCGAGTCGGGGACGTACTCACCGGCGTCCATGTAGCGCTGTGCCTCGACGCCGAGCTCGGTCTTGTTCGCGACGTTCATGCGGAAGATGTCCCCGGTCGAGATCGCGGGGATCCCGAACTTCTGCGAGACGACCTTCGCCTGGGTGCCCTTGCCCGCGCCCGGCGGACCCATCAGCAGGAGGCGCATTAGCGGAGGAACCCTTCGTAGTTGCGCTGCTGGAGCTGGCTCTCGATCTGCTTCACCGTGTCGAGGGCGACGCCCACCATGATCAGGATCGAGGTGCCGCCGAACGGGAAGTTCTGGTTGGCATTGACCAGCGCGAGCGCGATCAGCGGGATCAGCGCGATCAGGCCGAGGTACGTCGCTCCCGGGGCGGTGATGCGGGAGAGGACGTAGCTGAGGTACTCCTCGGTCGGCTTCCCGGCCCGGATCCCAGGGATGAAGCCGCCGTACTTCTTCATGTTGTCCGCGACCTCCTGGGGGTTGAAGGTGATCGCGACGTAGAAGTAGGTGAAGAAGATGATCATGGCGAAGTAGACCGCCATGTAGATCGGGTGGTCCCCGGAGACCAGGTGGGCCTGGATCCACTGGGCGACCGAGCTGCTCTGGTCCTGGTCGAACTGGGTCGCCAGCGCCGGGAGGTAGAGCAGGCTCGAGGCGAAGATGACCGGGATGATGCCGGCCTGGTTCACCTTCAGCGGGATGTACGTCGAGCTCCCGCCGTACATCCGCCGGCCGACCATCCGCCGGGCGTACTGCACGGGGATCCGCCGCTGCCCCTGCTCCATGAAGATGACCACGGCGATGATCACCATGCCGATGACCAGCACCATGCCGAAGACGTCCCAGCCGCGCTCCTCCTTCAGCTGCCACAGCGCCGAGGGGAAGGTCGCGACGACCTGGGTGAAGATCAGGATCGACATGCCGTTGCCGATGCCGCGGTCGGTGATGAGCTCGCCGAACCACATGATGATCGCGGTGCCGGCGGTCATCGTGATGACCATCGTCAGCATCGTCTGGACGCCGTCGTCGTAGAGCAGCGGGAGCGTGCACCCCTGGAGCAGCTGGCCGCCGCGGGCGAGCGCGACGATGCCGGTCGCCTGGAGGATCGCGAGGGCGAGCGTCAGGTAGCGGGTGTACTGCGTGATCTTCGCCTGGCCGGCCTGGCCCTCCTTCTTGAGGGCCTCGAGCCGAGGGATCACCACGACCAGCAGCTGCAGGATGATGCTGGCGGTGATGTAGGGCATGATCCCGAGCGCGAACACGGTCAGCTGGAGCAGCGCTCCGCCGGAGAACAGGTTGATCAGCCCGTAGACGCCGCTGTTGCTCTCGAGCTGCGCCACGCACTCGCGGACGTTCGAGACGTTGACGCCGGGCGACGGCAGCTGCGAGCCCAGCCGGAAGATCACGATGATCGCGAGCACGAACAGCAGCTTGCGACGCAGGTCCGGCGTACGGAACGCGTTGACGAATGCGCCTAGCAAGGGTCCCTCTTTCTGCTCCGACGGCGCCGTGGCGCCGCCTCGTGACCGGGGCCGGCCTCGGGGCCCTCAGGCCCCCGGAAGCCTAACAGGGGCCCGCCCGCCCACCGCCGCAGCGTGCGACGTGGAACGGTCGGGCCCCTGTGAGGTGGTCAGATCTCGGTGGTCGAGCCGCCGGCGGCGGCGATCTTCTCCTTGGCCGAGCCGGAGAACGCGTGCGCGCTCACCTGGACGGCCGCGGAGATCTCGCCGTTGCCGAGCACCTTGACCGGGCGACCGGCGCGCACGGCGCCCTTCGCGGCCAGGTCGACCGGGGCGACCGTGCCGCCCTCGGGGAACAGCTCGTTGATCCGGTCGAGGTTGACGACCTGGTACTCCACCTTGAACGGGTTCTTGAACCCCTTCAGCTTGGGCAGCCGCATGTGCAGCGGCATCTGACCGCCCTCGAACGCCGGGGAGACGTTCTTGCGGGCGCCGGTGCCCTTGGTACCGCGACCGGCGGTCTTGCCCTTGGAGCCCTCACCGCGACCCACACGGGTCTTGGCGGTCTTCGCGCCCGGAGCCGGCCGCAGGTGGTGCAGCTTCAGCGACATGTCAGGCACCTCCCTCTACCTCTTCGACCGTCACGAGGTGACGGACGGTGTGGACCATGCCCCGGATCTCGGGACGGTCCTCCTTGACGACCACGTCGCCGATCCGCTTCAGCCCGAGCGAGCGCAGGGTGTCGCGCTGGTTCTGCTTGCAGCCGATCGTCGACCTGTGCTGGGTGACCTTGATCGCCATCAGGACGACACCTCCGCCCGCGCCTTCAGCAGCGCCGCCGGGGCGACGTCCTCGACGGAGAGGCCACGGCGCGCGGCCACGGCCTCCGGCTCCTCGAGCCCCTTCAGGGCCTCGACGGTGGCGTGCACGATGTTGATCTGGTTCGACGAGCCGAGCGACTTGCTCAGCACGTCGTGGATGCCGGCGCACTCGAGCACGGCGCGCACCGGGCCACCGGCGATCACACCGGTACCGGGAGCGGCCGGGCGCAGGAGCACCACGCCGGCAGCCTTCTCGCCCTGGACGGGGTGCGGGATCGTGCCCTGGACGCGGGGGACGCGGAAGAAGTGCTTCTTGGCCTCCTCGACGCCCTTGGCGATCGCGGCCGGCACCTCCTTGGCCTTCCCGTAGCCGACGCCGACCATGCCGTCACCGTCGCCGACGATCACGAGGGCGGTGAAGCTGAAGCGACGACCACCCTTGACGACCTTGGCGACACGGTTGATCGCGACGACCCGCTCGATGTAGGCGGTCTTGTCCGCTGCCTGGCCGCGACGGTCGTCGCGACCGCGACGGTCGCCCCCACCGGTACGGCGCTGGGGTCCGCTCATGTCGAACTACCTTCTCTCTCTGGTCTGCTCTGCTGCGATCGTCGGGCGATCAGAACGCGAGCCCGCCCTCGCGGGCACCGTCGGCGAGGGCCGCGACGCGGCCGTGGTACTTGTTCCCGGCGCGGTCGAAGACCACGCCCTCGACGCCCGCCGCCTTCGCACGCTCGGCGACCAGCTCGCCGACGCGCTTGGCCTTGGCCGACTTGTCGCCCTCGACCGAGCGGAGCTCGGCCTCCATCGTCGACGCGTAGGCCAGCGTGCGGCCCGCGTCGTCGTCGACGACCTGCGCGGTGATGTGCTTCGCCGAGCGGGTGACCACCAGCCGCGGACGCTCCGGGGTGCCCGCGATGCGCTTGCGGCCCCGGACCTGGCGACGCAGGCGGGACGCGGCGCGCCCGGTGGTGTGCTTGCGCTGCTTGAGTGCGATCGCCATGGTCACTTACCAGCCTTTCCGACCTTGCGGCGCACGACCTCGCCCGCGTAGCGCACACCCTTGCCCTTGTAGGGCTCGGGCTTGCGCAGCTTGCGGATCTTGGCCGCGACCTCGCCGACCAGCTGCTTGTCGATGCCGGCGACGCCGAACTTCGTCGGGCCCTCCACCGTGAACGTGATGCCCTCGGGGGCGTCGAACACGATCGGGTGGGAGTAACCGAGCTGGAACTCCAGCTGGGTGGGCCCCTTGGACAGGACGCGGTAACCCACGCCCACGATCTCGAGCTTCTTCTCGTACCCCTGCGTCACGCCGGTCACCATGTTGGCGATGAGCGTGCGGGTCAGCCCGTGCAGCGAGCGCGACTCGCGCTCGTCGTCGGGCCGGGTCACCGTGACGGCGCCGTCCTCGTCGCGGGCCACCGTGATGGGGGCCGCGACCGTGTGGCTGAGGGTCCCCTTGGGGCCCTTCACCGTCACGTGGCGGTCGTCGAGCGTGACCTCGACACCGGACGGGACCGGGACGGGGAGCTTGCCGATGCGCGACATGCCTAGTTCTTCCTCTCGGTCCTGGTCACCAGACGTAGGCGAGGACTTCGCCGCCCACGCCCTTCTGGTTCGCCTGTCGGTCGGTCAGCAGCCCCTGGCTCGTCGAGATGATCGCGATGCCGAGGCCACCGAGGACCTTGGGCAGGGACGTGTGCTTGGCGTACACGCGCAGACCGGGCTTGCTGATGCGGCGGATGCCGGCGATCGAGCGCTCCCGGTTCTGGCCGTACTTGAGGGTGATGGTCAGCACCTTGCCGACCTGCCCCTCGGGGGCGTCGTCCACGTCGTAGCCGGTGATGTAGCCCTCCTGCTGGAGGATGTCGGCGACGCCGGCCTTCAGCTTGCTGTGCGGCATCGTCACCGAGTCGTGGTACGCCTGGTTGGCGTTGCGCAGACGCGTGAGCATGTCTGCGATCGGGTCGGTCATCGTCATGACAGTGTCAGTTCCTTCTCGCCGTGGTTTCCCGTGAGGGACCTGCGGCGTCCGTGCGGTCTGACGGGCGCTCGGAGCGCCCGGGACCACCAGTGGTCGGGGTGGAGGTCACCAGGAGGACTTGGTCACGCCGGGCAGCTCGCCCCGGTGCGCCATGTCCCGCAGGCAGATCCGGCAGAGGCCGAACTTGCGGTAGACGGCCTTGGGCCGGCCGCAACGCTGGCACCGGGTGTAAGCCCGGACAGCGAACTTCGGCTTGCGGGCGGCCTTGACCTTCAGCGCGGTCTTCGCCATCTCAGTTGCCCTCCTTGAACGGGAAGCCGAGCTGCTTGAGCAGCGCGCGGCCCTCGTCGTCGTTGGTCGCGGTGGTCACCACGGTGATGTCCATGCCCCGCGACCGGTCGATCTTGTCCTGGTCGATCTCGTGGAACATGACCTGCTCGGTGAGACCGAAGGTGTAGTTGCCACGACCGTCGAACTGCCGGTCGGAGAGGCCGCGGAAGTCGCGGATCCGGGGCAGCGCCAGGGTCAGCAGCCGGTCGAGGAACTCCCACATCCGGTCGCCGCGCAGCGTGACGTGCGCGCCGATCGGCATCCCCTCGCGGAGCTTGAACTGCGCGATGGACTTGCGGGCCCGGGTGACCTGCGGCTTCTGGCCGGTGATGACCGTGAGGTCACGCACGGCACCCTCGATCAGCTTCGAGTCGCGGGCGGCCTCACCGACGCCCATGTTGACCACGATCTTGGTCAGGCCGGGCACCTGCATGACGTTGGCGTAGCCGAACTGCTGGTGCAGCGCCGGGAGGATCTCCTCGCGGTAACGCTGCTTCAGCCGCGGCAGCTGCCGGGTCTCGGTGGCGGTGTCAGTCATTCTCAGATCTCCTCACCGGACGCGCGCGAGACGCGGACGCTGCGCTGTGCGGTGTACGACGAGCCGTCGGCCCGGCGCTTCTCGACCTCGACACGCTTGAACCCGACGCGGGTGGTCTTGCCACCCTCGACGAGCATCACGTTCGAGACGTGCACGGGGGCCTCCGAGGTGATGATCCCGCCGGTGTTCCCGGCGCGACCGCCCTGCTGGAGGACCTTGGTGTGGCGCTTGACGAGGTTGACGCCCTCGACGATCACGCGGTCCTCCTCGCGGAGCACCTGGATGACCTTGCCCTCAACGCCCTTGTCCTTGCCGGCGATCACCTTGACGGTGTCGCCCTTCTTGATGTTCACGCTGTTGCGCTTCTTCTCAGCCATGGTTCAGAGCACCTCCGGCGCGAGCGAGATGATCCGCATGAACTTCTTCTCGCGCAGCTCCCGGCCGACGGGCCCGAAGATGCGGGTGCCACGGGGCTCGCCGTCGTTCTTGAGGATCACCGCGGCGTTCTCGTCGAAGCGGATGTACGAGCCGTCCGGACGACGCCGCTCCTTCACGGTGCGGACGACGACCGCCTTGACGACGTCACCCTTCTTGACGTTGCCGCCGGGGATCGCGTCCTTGACGGTCGCGACGATCGTGTCCCCGATGCCGGCGTAGCGGCGACCCGAGCCACCGAGCACCCGGATGCAGAGGATCTCCTTCGCACCGGTGTTGTCGGCGACCTTGAGTCGCGACTCCTGCTGGATCACTGTCTTCTCCTGGTCTCACCGGTTCTCCGCCCGGGGGCGGAGCCTGGTGGAACTCGTCGTTTGCGGCCTTCCCGGTGGGAAGGCGGTTACTTGGCCTTCTCGAGGATCTCGACGACGCGCCAGCGCTTGGTGGCCGACAGCGGACGGGTCTCCATGATCTGGACCCGGTCGCCGACGCCGCACTGGTTCTGCTCGTCGTGCGCCTTGAGCTTGCTGGTGCGCCGCATGACCTTGCCGTAGAGCGCGTGCTTCACGCGGTCCTCGACGAGGACGACCACGGTCTTGTCCATCTTGTCGCTGACCACGAGCCCCTCGCGGACCTTGCGGCTCGCGCGGGTCCCGGTCGTCTCGGTGCTGCTCACGTCGGTGCTTCCCTCGCTCATGCGTCACTGCCCTCCGTGCCGGGGGCCTGGCGGATCCCCAGCTCGCGTTCCCGGACCACGGTGTAGATCCGGGCGATGTCGCGCTTGACCGTCCGCAGACGGCCGTGGTTCTCGAGCTGGCCGGTGGCGGACTGGAACCGGAGGTTGAACAGCTCCTCCTTCGCCTCCCGCAGCCGGGTCTCGAGGTCGGCGTTGGTCATCTCGTCGAGCTCGTGGGCCTTGGTCGTCGCGGCCATCAGATCTCACCAGCCTCTCGCACGACGAAGCGGCACTTCATCGGCAGCTTGTGCATCGCCCGACGCATCGCCTCGCGGGCGACGTCCTCGGGGACACCGGACAGCTCGAACATCACCCGACCGGGCTTGACGTTCGCGACCCACCACTCGGGCGAGCCCTTGCCGGAACCCATGCGGGTCTCGGCCGGCTTCTTGGTCAACGGGCGGTCGGGGTAGATGTTGATCCACACCTTGCCGCCACGCTTGATGTGACGGGTCATCGCGATACGCGCCGACTCGATCTGGCGGTTGGTCACGTAGTGACCCTCGACCGCCTGGATGCCGAAGTCGCCGAAAGCGAGGCTGGTCCCGCCCTTGGCGGCACCGGTCCGCTTCGGGTGGTGCTGCTTGCGGTGCTTGACCCTGCGGGGCATCAACACGGCTCAGCCCTCCGTCGGGGTGGTCGTCGGGGCCGCGGCCTCCGCCGGAGCGGTGGCCGGGGCCTCGGTGGTGGTCTCGGCAGCACCCTCGGCGCGGGCCGAACGGGTCGGCCGGTCGCCACGGGAGCCACGGGTGGGACGGTCGCCGCCGCGGGACGGACGCCCGCGACCCGGGGCACCGGCGCGCGCGGCGGCCTGCGCCTCGCGCTCGGCGCGGGTGCCGGCGACCTCGCCCTTGTAGATCCAGACCTTCACGCCGATGCGGCCGAAGGTGGTCCGGGCCTCGTAGAAGCCGTAGTCGATGTCCGCACGGAGCGTGTGCAGGGGCACGCGGCCCTCGCGGTAGAACTCCGAGCGCGACATCTCGGCGCCACCGAGGCGGCCCGAGCACTGGATCCGGACTCCCTTGGCGCCGGAGCGCATCGAGGTCTGGATCGCCTTGCGCATCGCGCGCCGGAAGGCGACACGGCCGGAGAGCTGCTCGGCGACACCCTGGGCGACCAGCTGCGCGTCGATCTCGGGGTTCTTCACCTCGAGGATGTTCAGCTGCACCTGCTTGCCGGTGAGCTTCTCCAGCTCGCCGCGGATGCGGTCGGCCTCGGCGCCACGGCGACCGATGACGATGCCGGGACGCGCCGTGTGGATGTCCACGCGGACGCGGTCGCGGGTGCGCTCGATCTCGACCTTGGAGATGCCGGCCCGCTCCATGCCCTTGCTGAGCAGGCGGCGGATCGCCACGTCCTCACCGACGTAGCTCTTGTAGAGCTTGTCGGCGTACCACCGGCTCTTGTGATCGGTGGAGATGCCGAGGCGGAAACCGTTCGGGTGGATCTTCTGACCCATCAGGCCTTCCTGCCCTTCTTCTCGGTGTCGACGGCCGTGCGCGGCTGCACCACGAGGGTGATGTGGCTCGTCCGCTTGTTGATGCGGGAGGCGCGGCCCTGGGCGCGCGCACGCCACCGCTTCATCGTCGGGCCCTCGTCGACCATCGCCTTGCTGACGACCAGCGTGCCGGCGTCGAGCCCCTCGGTGCCGGTCGCGTTGGCGACCGCGCTCGCGAGGACCTTGTAGACGGTCTCCGACGCGGCCTGCGGCGCGAACTGCAGCAGGTCGAGGGCGTCCTGGACGTCCTGCCCACGCACCATGTCGACGACCCGGCGGGCCTTCTGGGGCGTGATGCGGACGAAGCGGGCGCTGGCGAAAGCGCCGGGCTCGTCGCCCAGCAGGCTCTCGCGGCGGGCGCTCACCTGCCTACGCTCCATTGTGCTCATGAATCTCTCGTCTCCGATCGGCCGACCGCGTCAGCGGCGGCGGCTCTTCCGGTCGTCCTTGACGTGACCGCGGTAGGTGCGGGTGGGCGCGAACTCGCCGAGCTTGTGCCCGACCATCGCGTCGGTCACGAACACCGGCACGTGCTTGCGGCCGTCGTGCACGGCGATGGTGTGGCCGATCATCTCGGGCACGATCATCGAGCGGCGCGACCACGTCTTGATCACGTTGTGGGTGCCCTTGTCGTTCTGGACCTCCACCTTCTTGATGAGGTGGCCGTCCACGAAGGGGCCCTTCTTCAGGCTGCGAGGCATCTGGGTCAGTCCTTTCGGCAGCGTGGCGGCGAAGCCGACGCTCTCGAATCAAATCGAATGGTCAGCGACGCTTGCCGGTCTTGCGGCGACGGATGATCTGGGAGTCCGAGGCCTTGCTCCGGCGGGTGCGCCCCTCCGGCTTGCCCCACGGCGACACCGGGTGGCGACCACCCGAGGTCTTGCCCTCACCACCACCGTGCGGGTGGTCGACCGGGTTCATGACGACACCGCGGACGGTCGGGCGCTTGCCCTTCCAGCGCATGCGGCCCGCCTTGCCCCAGTTGATGTTGGACTGCTCGGCGTTGCCGACCTCGCCGATCGTCGCGCGGCACCGGACGTCGACGAACCGCATCTCGCCCGAGGGCATGCGCAGCGTCGCGCGGCTCCCCTCGCGGGCGACGAGCTGGGCGGAGTTCCCCGCCGAGCGGGCGATCTTCGCGCCGCCCCCGGGGCGGAGCTCCACGCAGTGGATCGTCGTGCCGACGGGGATGTTGCGCAGCGGCAGGTTGTTGCCCGGCTTGATGTCGGCCCGGACGCCGGCCTCGACCGTCATCCCCTGCCGCAGGTCCTTCGGCGCGATGATGTAGCGCTTCTCGCCGTCGGCGTAGTGCAGCAGCGCGATGCGCGCGGTGCGGTTCGGGTCGTACTCGATCTCCGCGACCTTGGCCGGCACGCCGTCCTTGTCGTAGCGACGGAAGTCGATGATCCGGTAGGCGCGCTTGTGGCCACCGCCCTGGTGCCGGGTGGTGATCCGGCCCTGGTTGTTGCGGCCACCCTTCTTCGGGAGCGGCTTGGTCAGCGACTTCTCCGGCGTGGTCCGGGTGACCTCGACGAAGTCGGCGACCGACGAGCCGCGACGGCCCGGCGTGGTCGGCTTGTACTTACGGATTGCCATGTCTTCTCAGTCCTCGATAGCCCTCGTCAGCCCGGTCAGGAGACCGGACCCCCGAAGATGTCGATCCGCTGCCCCTCGGCCAGGCTGACGATCGCCCGCTTGGTGTTGGCGCGCTTGCCGATGCCGAACCGGGTGCGGCGGGTCTTGCCAGGCCGGTTGAGCGTGTTGACGGAGGTGACCTTGACGTTGAACACCTTCTCGACCGCGATCTTGATCTCGGTCTTGTTGGCGTCCGGGTGCACCAGGAAGGTGTACTTGTTGACGTCGAGCAGGCCGTAGCTCTTCTCGCTGACGACCGGCGCGATCAGCACGTCGCGGTGGTCCTTGTGAAAGGTGCTCACTGGGCAGCCTCCTCGCTGGCAGCAGCCTCGGACTCGGTGGCGGTCGCCTTGACGGACTTGCCGCTCGGCCGGCCGGCCACGAACGCGTCGTAGGCGGCCTGGGTGAAGACCACGTCGTCGTTGACCAGCACGTCGTAGGTGTTGAGCTGGTCGACCGCGAGCAGGTGCACGCTCTGTTCGTTGCGCAGCGAGAGCCAGGTCAGCTCGTCGCCCCGCTCGAGCACCACGAGCGCCCTGCGGCCCTCGACGATGCCGGTGAGCGCCTTGAGCGCGGCCTTCGTCGACGGCGCGTCGCCCTCGACGAGCCCGTCGACCACGTGGACGCGGCCGGAGCGGGCCCGGTCGGAGAGGGCGCCACGGAGCGCGGCGGCCTTCATCTTCTTCGGGGTGCGCTGGTCGTAGCTGCGCGGCTGCGGACCGTGGACGGTGCCACCGCCGGCGAACTGCGGCGCGCGGGTCGAGCCCTGGCGGGCGCGGCCGGTGCCCTTCTGCTTGTAGGGCTTCTTGCCACCGCCGCGGACCTCGCCGCGGGTCTTGGTGGCGTGCGTGCCCTGGCGGGCGGCGGCCTGCTGGGCCACGACCACCTGGTGGATCAGGGGGATGTTGACCTGGACGTCGAAGATCTCGGCGGGCAGGTCGACGTTCACTCGCGTGCTCACTTGGCCTCACCCTTCTTCGCGGCGCTCCGGATGACCACGAGGCCACCCTTCGGGCCGGGGACGGCGCCCTTGAGGAGGACGAGCCCCTTCTCGGCGTCGACGGCGTGGACGGTGACGTTCTGGGTCGTGACGGTCACGCCGCCCATCTGGCCGGCCATCCGCAGCCCCTTGAACACCCGACCGGGGGTCGAGCAGCCACCGATGGAGCCGGGCTTGCGGTGGTTGCGGTGCGCACCGTGCGACGCGGAGACACCCGCGAAGCCGTGGCGCTTCATCACACCGGCGAACCCCTTGCCCTTGCTGGTGCCGACGATGTCGACGACCTCGCCCGCCGCGAAGAGCTCCGGGGAGAGCTCCTGGCCCACGGTGTAGGAGCCGGCGTCGGCGGTGCGGATCTCGGCGAGGTGGCGGCGGGGGGTCACACCCGCGGTGGCGAAGTGGCCCGCCTGCGGCTTGTTGACCTTGCGGCCCTCGATCTCGCCGAAGCCGATCTGGACGGCGTTGTAGCCGTCCTTCTCCGGGCTCCGCACCTGGGTGACGACGTTGGTGCCGGCCGCGACGACGGTGACCGGGATGACGCGGTTGTTCTCGTCCCAGGTCTGGGTCATCCCGACCTTGCGGCCGAGCAACCCCTTGACGTTGCGTTCGATAGTCATCTCTTGGGACCTCAGAGCTTGATCTCGATGTCGACGCCGGCAGGGAGGTCGAGCCGCATGAGCGAGTCCACCGTCTTCGGCGTGGGGTCGATGATGTCGATGAGGCGCTTGTGGGTGCGCATCTCGAAGTGCTCGCGGCTGTCCTTGTACTTGTGCGGCGAGCGGATGACGACGAAGACGTTCTTCTCCGTCGGAAGGGGCACAGGGCCGGCGACCTTGGCGCCGGTGCGCGTCACGGTGTCGACGATCTTGCGCGCCGAGGTGTCGATCACCTCGTGGTCATAGGCCTTGAGCCTGATGCGGATCTTCTGTCCCGCCATCAGCCGTCCTTACTCCTCGTCGTTGACTGCTCCCCAAGCTCCGACCCCCGCGGTCGGGCGTGTCGCCCTGACCAGCACGTGCCGCAGCACACGCCTTCTGCGATGTTGGAGTTGGTACCCGGCACGACGCCGGATCGAGCTGAGCCTCACGGTGCGGTCGCGGCACACAGAACTGCCACGAACTCGGAACACCGATTCAGCAGTCAATGTGCACGCAAACCCCGGCGGCCCCGCCGAGCAACCTGTACATCTTGGCAGACGCCCGGATGCAGATCAAATCGGGCCGGAAGCCCCGGGCTCCGACGCCGTGAGATGCTCGGCACCCGACCCAGCCGGCCGAGGAGGGCGATGTCCGAGCACCACCCGGACCAGTCGACGAACCCGCCGTACCCGCCCCTCACCGCGCCGGGCAGCACGCCGCCGCCGGCCGCCGCTCCTCCGAGCCACCAGTGGGGTGCGCCGCCCGGCCCGCCGCCGGGCCAGTGGGTCCAGCACCCGGGCCAGCAACCGGCCCACCAACCGGCCCAGCAACCGGGCCAGCCGTGGGGTGGCCCGCCGACGTGGGCGCCGGTGCACAAGCCCGGCATCGTCGCGCTGCGGCCGCTGCGGCTCGGCGACCTGTACGACGGGGCGTTCAAGGCGATCCGCCAGAACCCGCGGGTGATGCTCGGGATGGCGATCGTGCTGGTCACCGGTTTCCTGCTGCTCCCGAGCCTGGTGAGCGTGCTGATGGCGGCCGCCGGCGACCTCTCCGGGCCGTTCGACGCCGACAGCTTCTCGGCCACCACCGAGGAGCAGGACCCGACGCAGGGCATCGCCGCGATCGTGATGTCGTACGTCGGCAACCTGCTCGCCCTCGTCGCGGGGCTGATGCTGACCGGGCTCGTCGTGCACGTCGTCGCCGAGGCGGTGCTCGGCCGGCGCACCTCGTTCGGCCAGGCGTGGACCGCGGTCCGCGGCCGGCTGCTCCGGCTGGTGGGGGTGATGCTGCTCTCGCTGCTGGTGGTCCTGCTGGTCGTCGCCGCGGCCGTCGCGGTGATCGTGGCCGCGGGGGTCACCGGGGGCACGGTCGCGGCCGTGGTGGCGGGGTTCGTCGCCGTCCCCGCGGCCGTGGTCGCGATCGTCTGGCTCCAGGTGCGCTTCTTCCTCCTCGCCCCGCCCGCCCTCGTCCTCGAGCGGCTGGGGGTGGTGGCCTCGATGCGCCGCTCCTACCGGCTGACCGCGCACCAGTTCTGGCGCACGTTCGGCATCTACCTGCTGACCACGCTGGTGGTGGGGGTCGCCGGCAGCATGCTCGCGATGCCGTTCAGCATCCTGGCCGTGGTGGGCGGCCTCTTCGTCCCCGAGGCGTGGGCCGGGCTGGTCTACGTGCTGGCGACCTACGTGGGGCTCGTGCTCACCCAGGCACTGACCACCCCGTTCACCGCGGCCGTCGTCGCCCTGCAGTACGTCGACCAGCGGATCCGCAAGGAGGGGTTCGACATCGAGCTGATCTCGGCGTCCGGAGCCCTGCCCCCGACCCACCACCTGCGCTGACGTGCCGCTGTCCACCCTCCGGCCGGAGCCCGACGACGCCCGCGAGCTCCTGCGCCGCGAGCTCGCGGAGCAGGAGTACCAACGCTCGCCGATCGAGCGGTTCTGGGCCTGGCTCGACGAGCGGTGGGACGAGCTGACCGACCAGGTCGTCGACATCGGCGCAGCGCCGACGTTCGCGATCGTGCTCCTCGTCGTCGGGCTGCTCGTCGTGCTGGGCTTGACGCTCCCCCGGGTGCGGCGGGACCGCGGGGCCGGCGCGAACGCCCCCGGCGGCGTGCTCGACGACCGCGGGGCCGGCGCCGACGAGCTGCGTCGGGACGCCGAAGCCGCTGCCGCCGCGGGCGACCACGAGCGCGCCGTGGCGACCGCGGTGCGCGCGCTGGTACGCCGGGCCGTGGAGCGCGACCTCCTCGACGACGCGCCGGGCCGCACCACGCACGAGGTGCTGGAGCTGGTGGCCGTCCGCTTCCCCGACCACGGTGACCGGCTGCGCGACCACGCCGACCTGTTCGACGCGGTGGTCTACGGCCGGCGACGGGTCGGGGCGCTGCAGAGCGCCGCCGCCCTCCAGCTCGAGACCGACGTGCGCAGGACCCGGCCGCTGTCCTTCGCCGAGACCGGCCGCCC
The DNA here is from genome assembly GCF_008087345.1 of Nocardioides caldifontis. Lineage (GTDB taxonomy): Bacteria > Actinomycetota > Actinomycetes > Propionibacteriales > Nocardioidaceae > Marmoricola_A > Marmoricola_A caldifontis. The sequence continues at coordinate 266,078 of NZ_ML701737.1, forward strand.
GACCGGACCGGCGGTCCCCCGGTGAGCGCCCCGGCCGCCCAGGGCTCGCGACGCGGGACCGTCGTGCTGGTCGTCCTGCTCCTCGCGGCGGGCGCGCTCGTCGCCGTGCTGGCACCCGGGCGCGCCCACCCGACCGACGACCTGCACCCGGAGAACCCGGACCCCAACGGCGCCAGGGCGGTCGCCGAGGTGCTCGACGACCAGGGCGTCGACGTCGAGGTCGCCGACGACCAGGAGGCCCTGGTCGACGCCGAGGTGGACGGCGCCACGACGCTGGTGGTCACCTCCACCGCCTTGCTCGGCACCTCGACCGTCGAGACGCTCCGCGAGCAGGCGGCGGACGCAGGCGAGGTGGTGCTGGTGCAGCCGACGCCGTACCTCCTGGCGCAGTGGCCGCTCCCCGCCCGGCTGGTGGTGATCGACGCGTCGGGCCGGCACGACGCGGCGTGCGGCGACGACCTCGTCGGCGACCTCACCCTGACCGTCACCGAGGGCTGGGGCTACGGGTCGACCGGCGGGGCCGAGGGGTGCTTCCCGACCGGCGACGACGCCGCCTTCCTCCTCCCGGACGCCGGCGGGGTCACCGTCCTCGGCGCCGGGGACGTGCTGGCGAACGAGGAGGTCACGCAGACGGACAACGCGGCGCTGGCCCTGCGGCTGCTCGGCGGCCACGAGCGGCTGGTCTGGTACGTCCCCGACCCCGCCGACCTCTCGGCCGCCGACGAGGCACCCGACACCGGCGTGGTCCCCGACGGGTTCGTGCCGGCACTCGTGGTGCTCGCCCTCTCGACCGTCGCGTTGGTGCTCTGGAGGGGCCGGCGGCTCGGTCCGCTGGTGACGGAGCCGCTGCCGGTCGTGGTGCGCTCGGCGGAGACCGCCGAGAGCCGCGGGCGGCTCTACCGCCGGGTGCGCGACCAGCGGCACGCCGCGGAGGCGCTGCGCCGTGGCAGCCGGCGCCGGCTCACCGCCACGCTGGGGCTGACGCGCGGCACGACCCCCGAGACCCTCGTGCGCACCTTGGCCGACCGGACCGGCCAGCCCGCCGAGCGGCTCCACGACGTGCTCGTCGCCCGGGAGGTCCGGGACGACGCGGCGCTGGTGCGGCTCGCCCGCGACCTCGCCGACCTCGAACGGATGCAGGAGACTGACCCGCGATGACAGCCACCGACGAGAACCACACCACCGTCAGCCCCCAGGAGGCCCAGCAGGCCCTGCAGCAGGTCCGCGCGGAGGTGGCCAAGGCCGTGGTCGGCCAGGACGCCGCCGTCGCCGGGCTCCTGGTCGCGCTGGTCAGCGAGGGCCACGTGCTGATGGAGGGCGTGCCGGGCGTCGCCAAGACGCTGCTGGTCCGCACCCTCGCCGCGGCCCTCGACGTCGACTCCAAGCGGGTGCAGTTCACCTCGGACCTGATGCCCGGCGACCTCACCGGCTCGATGATGTACGACGCCCGGCAGGGCGACCTGCACTTCCGGCAGGGCCCGGTGTTCACCAACCTGCTGCTCGCCGACGAGATCAACCGGACGCCGCCGAAGACCCAGTCGGCGCTGCTCGAGGCGATGGAGGAGCGGCAGGTCTCGGTCGACGGGGTGACCCACCGGCTCCCCGACCCGTTCCTGGTGGCGGCGACGCAGAACCCGGTGGAGTACCAGGGCACCTACCCGCTGCCCGAGGCGCAGCTCGACCGGTTCCTGCTCAAGGTGACCCTGCCGGTGCCCGGCCGCGACGAGGAGGTCGAGATCGTCCAGCGCCACGCGACCGGCTTCGACCCGCGCTCGCTGGCCGAGACCGGCGTGCGACCGGTCGCGTCGGCCGGCCACCTGCGGGCCGCCGTGCAGGCGGTGCGCGGCGTCCGGGCGGAGCCGGCGGTGTGCGGCTACGTCGTCGACATCGCCCGCGCCACGCGGGTCTCGCCATCGGTCAACCTCGGGGTGAGCCCGCGTGGCGCGACGGCCCTGCTCCGCACCAGCCGCGCCTGGGCGTGGCTCAACGGCCGCGACTTCGTCACCCCCGACGACGTCAAGGCGCTGGCGCAGGCGACGCTGGCCCACCGGATCAGCCTCCAGCCGGCGGCCGAGCTCGAGGGGGTCGAGGTCGCGCGGGTGCTGCACGCCGCGGTCGAGTCCGTGCCGGTCCCGGTGGCGCAGGCCGGCTGACCGCGGTGAGCATCACCGGCCGCGTCCCGCTGCTGCTCCTCGCCGGGCTCGCAGCCGTCGCGGTGCGCCCGGTGACGTCGACCGCCTGGCTGTGGGCCGGCGCGGTCGTGCTGGTGACCCTCCTCGACCTCGTGCTGGCGCCGTCCCCACGACGGCTCGAGGTCGAGCGTCGCGGTCCCGAGCCCACCCGCCAGGGCGTCACCACCGCCACCGAGCTGCTGGTGCGCAACGGCGGGGCGCGGACCGTCCGCGGCGTCGTCCGCGACGCCTGGCAGCCGACCGCCGGCGCCACCGCGAACCGGCACCGGGTGCGGCTGCCCGGCGGCGAGCACGCCCGGCTGCGCACCGCGCTCACCCCGGTGCGCCGCGGCGCTCTCCGCGCCCACCTGGTGACGGTGCGGGTGCGGGGGCCGCTCGGGCTGGCGCACCGGCAGCGCTCGGTGGCCGTGCCGGGCACCCTCCAGGTCCTCCCCCGGTTCGACTCCCGCAAGCACCTCCCCGGCCGGCTGGCGGTGCTGCGCGACCTCGACGGCCGCTCGGCGGTGCTGACGCGGGGCCAGGGCACCGAGTTCGACTCGCTGCGGGAGTACGTCCCCGGCGACGACGTGCGGAGCATCGACTGGCGCGCGACCGCGCGCAGCCGCTCCCCCGTCGTGCGTACCTGGCAGCCGGAGCGCGACCGGCGCGTGGTGATCGTGCTGGACACCTCGCGCACCTCCGCGGCCCGGGTCGGCGACGAGCCCCGCCTGGACGCCGCGATCGAGGCGGTGCTGCTGCTCTCGGCGCTGGCCGGCCGCGCCGGCGACATGGTCGACGTCGTCGCGGGCGACGCCCGGGTCCGTGCCCAGGTCCGCGCCGGCGGCCGGCCCGGTGCCCTCCCCGAGCTGATGGGCACCCTGGCCACCGTGCACCCGGCGCTCGTGGAGGCCGACTGGGGGCGGCTCGCCGGGGCGGTGACCACGCTGACCCGGCGGCGGTCGCTCGTGGTCCTGCTCACCGCCCTCGAGCGCGCCCCGGTCGAGCAGGGGCTGCTCCCGGTGCTGCCGGCCCTCGTGCAGCGCCACCAGGTGGTCGTGGCGGCGGTGCGCGACCCGTCGCTGGCCACGCTCGCCTCGACGCGCGGCACCGCCTCCGAGGTGTACGCCGCCGCGGCCGCCGAGCGGGCGGAGGGCGACCGGGCCTACGCCGCCGACCTGCTGAGGGTGGTCGGGGCGGACGTCGTCGACGCCGACCCGGAGGAGCTGCCCGTCGCGCTGAGCGACCACTACCTGGCGCTCAAGGCCCGCGGGCTGCTCTGAACCCGTTTCAGTCGGCCGCGGCCACCTGCGCCTCGCGCGCGGAGGCGGCGACGTCGCCGCTCTCGCCCCGCCGGTGGGCCAGCCGGCCGGGGCCGAACACGTAGGCGAGGAACGCGAGCTCGGCCAGCGCGCCGATCGAGATCCGGGCCCAGGTCGGGAGCCCGCTCGGCGTCACGAACGCCTCGATCACGCCGCTGACCAGCAGCACGACGACGAGCCCCATCGCCACCGCCACCGCGGCCCGCCCCTCCCGGGCCAGCGAGCTCCCGCGGCTCATGGGCCCGGGAGCCACCCACGACCAGAACACCCGCAGGCCGACGCCGGCGGCCACGAAGACCGCCGTCAGCTCGAGCATCCCGTGCGGCAGTATCAGGCCGAAGAACAGGTCGCCGCGGTCGTGGCGGACCATGATCGAGCCGGTCACGGCGATGTTGAGCACGTTGGTCCACAGCAGGTAGACCACCGGCAGCCCGAAGACCCCGAGGGCGATGCAGAGCGCCGCGACCCACGCGTTGTTGGTCCACACCTGGGCGGCGAAGTGGGACGCCTCGTAGCTGCTGTAGTAGGCCTCGAAGTCCACGTTGACCAGCTGGTCGACCTCCTCGGGGCTGACCAGCGTCTGCTCGACCCGGGGGTGCTCGAGGAACCACCAGCCGATCGCCACGCCGACCACGACGTTGGCCACCAGGGTCGCCAGCCACCACCGGCTGGTGCGGTAGAGCGCAGCCGGGAACGTGGTGGTGAAGAACCGGCCGGCCTCGCGCCAGGACACCCCGCCGCCGACCCCGGCACGGGTGCGGGCCCGGGCGAGGATGCCGGACAGGTACGCGATCACCGTGGGGTCGGGCGCCTCCGACCGGATCACCGACAGGTGGGTCGCCACCGCCTGGTAGAGGTCGACGAGCTCGTCGGCCTCGGCGCCGGTCAGCCGCCGCCGCTTGCCCAGCTCCTCGAGCCGCCGCCACGAGTCCTGGTGCACCGAGACGAAGGCATCGAGGTCCACCGGGTCAGGGTAGGCGGTCCCGCGGTGCCCCGGCCCGGGACCGCGTAGGGTCAGCGGCCATGACGGCTCAGCAGTGGGTGGGCGAGGACGACCTCGTCACCGGTGAGGCCGTCGCGCTCGACCTGCCGCCGGCCACGATCGGCGTCCGCACGGTGTCGGGGCTGATCGACGTCGCGCTGACCGCAGCCCTCCTCCTCGTCGTCACCCTGCTCTTCTCGCTCGCCGCGCTCGAGACCGACGCCGCGCTCAGCGGGGCCGCGCAGATCGTCTCCACCGTGCTGGTGCTCGTGGGCGTGCCCGCCGTCACCGAGACGCTCACCCGCGGCAAGACCGTCGGCAAGCTCGTGACGGGGCTGCGCACGGTCCGGGACGACGCCGGCCGGATCTCCTTCCGCCACGCGCTGGTCCGGTCGCTGGTGGGGGTCGTCGAGATCTGGCTGCTCAGCGGGGTCCCGGCGATCGTCACGGCGATGGCCAACGGCAAGGGCAAGCGGGTCGGCGACCTGGTGGCCGGCACCTACGTGGTCCGCGACCGGTTCCGGCTCACCCTGCCGCCACCGGTGGTGATGCCGCCGTACCTCACCGGGTGGGCGGCCACCGCCGACCTCACCACGCTGCCGACGCAGCTCGCGGTCGCGGTCCGCCAGTTCCTCGGCCGGGCCGCCGAGCTGCAGCCGCAGGCGCGGGCCGCCACCGCGGACCGCCTGGCGTCGCTCGTGCAGCAGCACGCCGCGCCGGCGCCGCCGCCCGGCACCCACCCCGAGGACTTCCTGGCCGCCGTGCTGTGCGAGCGGCGGAACCGGGACCTGCACCGGCTCGCCCAGGAGCGGGCGCTGCGCGAGCGGCTCCGCGAACGGTTGGACGACCGGGCACCACACCAGACGACGGGGAGCTACGGAGGAGGGACATCGTGACGATCGACCGGGACCGGCTGGCCGGGCTGCGACGCGAGGAGGAGGAGAGGTTCGTCGAGAGCCACCCGCGGTCGCGAGAGCTCGCGGGCGCCGCGGCCGAGCACCTGCTGGCCGGGGTGCCGATGCCGTGGATGACCAGGTGGCCGGGGGCGTTCCCGGTCTTCGTCGACCACGCACAGGGTGCGCGGTTCACCGACGTCGACGGCCAGGAGTACGTCGACCTCTGCCTCGGCGACACCGGGGCGATGACCGGCCACGCCCTGCCGTCGGTGGCCGAGGCACTGGCCGAGCGGGCGCAGCACGGCTTCACCACGATGCTGCCGAGCTCCGACGCCGCCTGGGTCGGCGCCGAGCTGGCGCGCCGCTTCGGGCTGCCCCGCTGGCAGCTGGCGATGTCGGCCACCGACGCCAACCGGTTCGTGCTCCGCTTCGCGCGGTTCCTCACCGGGCGGCCGCGGATCGCGGTGATGGACTGGTGCTACCACGGCACGGTCGACGAGACCCTCGCCGTGCTCGACGGCGACCAGGTCGTGCCGCGTCCCGGCGCGATGGGGCCGCAGGTCGACGTCGCCGAGACCACCCGCGTGGTCCCGTTCAACGACGTCGACGCCCTGGACAAGGCACTGGCGCACGGCGACGTCGCCTGCCTGCTGATGGAGCCCGCGCTCACCAACATCGGGATCGTGCTCCCCGACGACGGTTACCTCGAGGCGGTCCGGGAGGTCACCCGCCGCCACGACGTGCTGCTGGCCATCGACGAGACCCACACCCTCTGTGCCGGTCCCGGTGGGGCCACCCGCGCCTGGGGGCTCGAGCCCGACCTGCTGGTGGTCGGCAAGCCGATCGGCGGGGGCGTGCCGGTGGCGGCGTACGGCATGAGCCAGGCGGTCGCCGACCGGATCGAGCCGGCGATGAAGGGCCACGAGATCGACGTCGCCGGCGTCGGCGGGACGCTGACCGGCAGTGCCCTGGCGCTCGCCGCGACCCGGGCCGCGCTCTCCACGTCGCTGCGGCAGGAGGACTTCGACGTCGCGGTGCCGCTCGCCGAGCGGTGGGCCGCCGGCGTGGCCTCGGTGATCTCCGACTTCGAGCTGCCGTGGCACGTGCAGCGGCTGGGGTGCCGGGCGGAGTACTGGTTCTGCCCGCCGCCGCGCAACGGCGCGGACGCGGCCGCCGCGGTCGACGACGAGCTGGAGGGGTTCATGCACCTGTGGGCGCTGAACCGCGGCATCCTGCTGACGCCGTTCCACAACATGGCGCTGTTCTCCCCGCACCACACCGGGGCCGACGTCGACCGGCACACGGAGGTGTTCCGCTCGGCGGTCGAGGCGCTGGTGGGGTGACGCGGGTCAGCGCCGGGTGTAGCAGAAGTCGGTGACCGCCCGCCCCTCGCGGAGCCCCCGGCGCTCGAACTTCGTCAGCGGCCGCTCGTCCCACCGCGCGGTCGGACCGCCCTCGAGCGCCGGCTCGGCGTCGAGGACCTCGCGCGCCTGCTCGGCGTAGTCGGCCCAGTCGGTGGCCAGCCGCCAGTCGGCGCCGGGGGCCAGCCGGGAGGCGGCGAGCGCGGCGAACGCCGGCGTGACGAGCCGCCTCTTGTGGTGCCGCTTCTTGTGCCACGGGTCGGGGAAGAACGTCCAGAGCGCCGCGAGCTGCCCTTCGGCGAACAGGTGCTCGAGGCACCAGACCGCGTCGACCGACACGACCCGGACGTTGGTCGCGCCGCTCTGCTCGAGGTGGAGGAAGGTCTGCGCGACGCCGGGCCTCCAGACCTCGAAGGCCAGCACGTCGTACGCCGGACGGGCCGCCGCCATCGCGGCCACCGACTCCCCGGTCCCCGAGCCGATCTCGACGACCAGCGGGGCGACCCGGCCGAACCACCGTTCCTGGTCGAACAGCCCCTCGTCGACGACCGAGTCCGGCACCAGCCAGTCACGGGCCCGCCTGTCCCACGCGGCCTGCTGACCGGTGGTGAGCCGGCTGCCGCGACGGGTGTAGGTCGTGACGACCTGCATCCGCCGCCCGTCCGGGGTCAGCCCGGCGCCCGGGTGCGCGGGTCGGACGGGCTCGGACATGACGGTTCCTCCGCAAGGACGTGGGGGGACCGCGCCAGGGTACCGACCGGGCGAATCACCCGAACGACCCACGGCTTCCCGGGCCAAGCACTACGGGAGGCTGACATCCCCGCTCGGGCTCTCCAGCACCTCCGAGCACCGCTCCGCCGTGACCGGGCAGAGGTAGATCGTGGAGCCGTCGGTCGCGAGGTCCGCTGAGATGACGAGGGCGTTGTCCTCGTCCCACCAGCCGACCTCCTGGACCGCGCCGCGCACCCCGCCGAGCGTCGTCGTCCGGCCGTCCCGCCACAACCGGACCTCACGGCCGACCCTCGTGACGACACCCCGCCCGTAGGGGGCGAGCCGCCCCGTCCCGGGGAGCTCTTCCACGAGCTCGGCCGTTCCGCCAGACACGTCGTAGACCTTCGTCGTGTCGTCGCGGTCGGGCACGGATACGAGGTCACCCTGGAGGTCACCCGAGGCGACGAGGCCCTGCTCGTCCGTCCACGGGACCTCGACCTCGCCCTCGGGGGTGTGCAGCACCAGCCCGTCGGGGCCGCCGACCAGGACGGTGCGCTCCGCCACCCCGCTGACCCGGCCGTCCTCGGCCACCGGGTAGCTCGCCACCTCGGTGGCTGCCTTGAGGTCGAGGACCCGGACGACGGTGGACTGCTTCCAGGCGAGGTAGCGCCCGTCGCCCGACAGGACCGCCCAGCCGACGCGCCCCGGGACCGGTGAGGCACCCCGAGTGAAGGTGAACCGCCCGTCGCCCTCCCCGGACGAGGCAACGTCGACCTGGACGATCCGCCCGTGGTCGTCCTGCGCCAGCACGAACTCGGAGGTGGCGCCGATGATCGTGTCGGTCGCGACGTCGAGGTCGTGGAGCGTGCCGTCGGGGGTGACCGCCTTCAGGTTGCTCGGGTCCCGGAAGTACACCGGGCCGGGGAGCCCTGCCAGCCGGTCGTGGGCGTCGCCGGCGACCGGCGGTCCTCCGTCCTCGTGGTCGCCGGCCAGCCCCACCACGGCGTACGCCGAGGCAGCGGCGAGGGCCACCGACGCTGCGGCCGCGACCGCCAACGTCGAGCGGCGGCTTCGTCGACCGGCGCGGACCCGGGCCCGGAACGCCACCTCGTCGAACGGTGGCACCGCCACCGCGTCGGCCACCTCGGCGAAGGTGGCACGCACCTCGGTCGTCACGTCGTTCATCGGGGCTCCTCCACGAGGCTCGTGTGGTCGGCCAGGGCGGCCCGGAGCCGCTTGAGGGCGTGGTGGGTCTGGCTCTTGACCGACCCGGTCGAGCAGCCGAGCGCGGCAGCCGTCTCGGCCTCGCTGAGCTCCTCGTAGTAGCGGAGCACGAGGGTCGCCCGCATCCGGGGCGGGAGGTCGCACACCGCCTGCCAGAGCGTGGCCCGGTCGCCGAGCACCCCGAGCCCGCCGTCGTGACCCGGGTCGGGCACCGCGTCGGTGACGACGGTCCGCCCCCGGGCCCGCCAGCCGCGGGAGGCCGCGTTGACCAGCGCCCGCCGCACGTACCCCTCGAGGGCACCGAGGTCGCGGATCCGCGGCCAGGCGACGTAGGTGTTCGCGAGCGCGGTCTGGAGCAGGTCCTCGGCCTCGTGGCGGTTCCCCGTCAACAGGTACGCCGACCGGAACAGCGCGGCCCAGCGCGCGGCGACGAAGTCGCTGAACGCCTGGTCGTGGGCGCGGTTCACGGCACCTCGAAGAAGTCGGTCATGTCAGGAAGGACTCCCGTGCGACGCCGGAGGTTGAGTGCGCGTCGCAGGGTTTTCGCCGAGCACGGCAAGAGGCCCGGCCCCCGCAGGGACCGGGCCTCTCGGCAGGTGCAGTCAGATCACTTGGTGATCTTGGTGACCCGGCCGGCGCCGACGGTGCGGCCACCCTCACGGATCGCGAACTTCAGCCCCTCCTCCATGGCGATCGGCTGGATCAGCTCGACCGACATCTCGGTGTTGTCGCCCGGCATGACCATCTCGGTGCCCTCGGGGAGGGTCACGACGCCGGTCACGTCGGTGGTGCGGAAGTAGAACTGCGGGCGGTAGTTGTTGAAGAACGGCGTGTGACGGCCGCCCTCCTCCTTCGAGAGGATGTAGACCGAAGCCTCGAAGTTGGTGTGCGGGGTCGTGGTGCCCGGCTTGATGACCACCATGCCGCGCTCGACGTCCTCGCGCTTCGTGCCGCGGAGCAGCAGCCCGACGTTCTCGCCCGCCTGGCCCTCGTCGAGGAGCTTGCGGAACATCTCGACGCCGGTGACGGTCGACTTCATCGACTTGTCGCGGATGCCGATGATCTCGACCTCCTCGTTCACCTTGATGACGCCACGCTCGATGCGGCCGGTGATCACGGTGCCACGACCGGTGATCGTGAAGACGTCCTCGACGGGCATCAGGAACGGCTTGTCGATGTCGCGCTCCGGCTGCGGGATGTAGCTGTCCACCGCGTCCATGAGCTCACCGATGCTGTTGGCCCACTTCTCGTCGCCGTTCAGCGCCGGGAACGCGGCCACGCGGACGACCGGGATGTCGTCGCCGGGGAACTCGTAGTCCGAGAGCAGCTCCCGGACCTCCATCTCGACGAGCTCGATGAGCTCCTCGTCGTCGACCATGTCGCACTTGTTGAGCGCGACGACGATCGCGGGGACGCCGACCTGGCGGGCCAGGAGGACGTGCTCCTTGGTCTGCGGCATCGGGCCGTCGGTCGCGGCGACCACCAGGATGGCGCCGTCCATCTGCGCCGCACCGGTGATCATGTTCTTGATGTAGTCAGCGTGACCAGGGCAGTCCACGTGAGCGTAGTGGCGGCTCTCGGTCTGGTACTCGACGTGCGCGATCGAGATGGTGATACCGCGCTGACGCTCCTCCGGGGCCTTGTCGATCTGGTCGAACGGCGTGAAGGGGTTCAGGTCCGGGTGCTTGTCGTGCAGGACCTTGGTGATAGCGGCCGTCAGCGTCGTCTTACCGTGGTCGATGTGACCGATGGTGCCGATGTTGACGTGCGGCTTAGTCCGCTCGAACTTAGCCTTGGCCACGGTGGGCTCCTCCTGTTGTTGTTTCTGGTCTCGTGTTGCTGGGTGACTCGCGGACCGCGATTACTCGCCGCGGACCTTCTTGACGATCTCGTCTGCGACGTTCCCGGGAACCTCGGCGTACGAGTCGAACTCCATCGAGTACGACGCCTGACCGGAGGTCTTCGACCTCAGGTCCCCAACGTACCCGAACATCTCTGACAGCGGCACGAGGGCTTCGACCACCCGGTCGCCGCTCCTCTCGAACATCGACTGCACCTGTCCACGGCGCGAGTTGATGTCACCGATGACGTCGCCGAGGAAGTTCTCCGGCGTGGTCACCTCCACCTTGAACATCGGCTCGAGCAACACCGGCTTCGCCATCCGGGCGGCCTCCTTGAAGGCCTGGATGCTGGCGAGCTTGAAGGCGAGCTCGGACGAGTCGACCTCGTGGTAGGCGCCGTCCTCGAGGGTGTACTTCACGTCGACCATCGGGTAGCCGGCGAGGACGCCGAACTCCATGGCCTCCTGGCCACCCTGGTCCACCGACGGGATGTACTCGCGCGGCACGCGGCCACCGGTCACGTTGTTCGCGAACTCGTAGCCGGCACCGGTCCCGGTCTCCGGGTCGATGTTCGGCTCGAGGCTGATGACCACCTTCGCGAACTGGCCGGACCCACCGGTCTGCTTCTTGTGGGTGTAGCTGTGGTTCGCGACCTTCTGGCGGATCGTCTCGCGGTAGGCCACCTGCGGCTTGCCGACGGTCGCCTCGACGCGGAACTCACGACGCATCCGGTCGACGAGGATCTCCAGGTGGAGCTCGCCCATGCCGGCGATGATCGTCTGCCCGGTCTCCTCGTCGGTCTTGACGGTGAAGGTCGGGTCCTCGTCGGAGAGCCGCTGGATCGCCATGCCCAGCTTCTCCTGGTCGCCCTTGGTCTTGGGCTCGATCGCGACCTCGATCACCGGGGCCGGGAAGGTCATCGACTCGAGCACGACCGGGTTGGCCTGGTCGCACAGCGTGTGACCGGTCTTGGTCTCCTTGAGCCCCATGACGGCCACGATCTGGCCGGCGCCGACCGACGCGATCTCCTCACGCTTGTTCGCGTGCATCTGGTAAACCTTGCCGATCCGCTCCTTGCGGCCGGTGACCGAGTTGAGCACCTGCGAGCCGGCCTCGAGCTTGCCCGAGTAGACCCGGACGTAGATCAGCTTGCCGAGGTGCGGGTCGGAGGCGATCTTGTAGGCCAGCCCGGAGAACGGCTCGGTGTCGGCCGGCTTGCGGAGGATCTTCTCCTCCTCGTTGTTGGGCTTGTGGCCCTCGATCGCGTCGATGTCGACCGGCGACGGGAGGTACTTCACGACCGCGTCGAGCAGGGGCTGCACGCCCTTGTTCTTGAACGCGGTGCCGCAGAGCACGGGGTTGACCTTGTCGGCGAGCGTCGCGCGGCGGATGCCGGCCTCGAGCTCCTCGACCGTCAGCTCCTCGCCCTCGAGGTACTTCTCCATGATCTCGTCGTCGGCCTCGGCCAGCGTCTCGAGGAACTTCTCGCGCCACTCGGCGGCCTGGTCGGCCAGCTCGGCCGGGATCTCCTCGACCTCGTAGTCCTCGCCCATCTTGGTCTCGCCGCGCCAGGTGAGCGCGCGCATGCCGACCAGGTCGACGACGCCGAGGAAGTCCTGCTCCGCGCCGATCGGGAGCTGGACGACGAGCGGGGTGGAGTTCAGCCGGTCGACCATCATGTCGACGCAGCGGAAGAAGTCGGCACCGGTGCGGTCGAGCTTGTTGACGAAGCACATCCGGGGCACGGAGTACTTGTTCGCCTGCCGCCAGACGGTCATGGTCTGCGGCTCGACGCCGGCCACGCCGTCGAACACCGCGACCGCGCCGTCGAGGACGCGCAGCGAGCGCTCGACCTCGGCGGTGAAGTCCACGTGGCCGGGGGTGTCGATGATGTTGATCTGGTGGTTCTTCCACCAGCAGGTCGTCGCGGCGGACGTGATCGTGATGCCGCGCTCCTGCTCCTGCTCCATCCAGTCCATCGTGGCGGCGCCCTCGTGGACCTCGCCGATCTTGTACGTGATGCCGGTGTAGAACAGGATGCGCTCGGTCGTCGTCGTCTTGCCGGCGTCGATGTGCGCCATGATGCCGATGTTGCGGACCTTCTGCAGGTCAGTGGTGATGTCGACAGCCACCTGGGATGTCCCCTAAAGACTCGAAGGAAAGAAGATCAGGGCGCGAGCGCCCTGGACGTGCGACGGGCTCCGCCGCACCAGCCTGCCAGGCGGCCGGTGACGGAGGAGCCGTCGGACGTGATGGTCACGCGAAAGCCATCCGGCAGGTCACCAGCGGTAGTGCGCGAAGGCCCGGTTGGACTCGGCCATCTTGTGGGTGTCCTCGCGACGCTTGACCGCGGCGCCGAGGCCGTTGGAGGCGTCGAGGATCTCGTTCATGAGCCGCTCGGCCATGGTCTTCTCGCGGCGGGCCTGCGAGTAGGTGACCAGCCAGCGGAGGGCGAGGGTCATCGAGCGGGTGCCGCGGACCTCGACGGGGACCTGGTAGGTCGCGCCACCGACACGGCGGCTGCGGACCTCGAGGGCCGGCTTGACGTTGTCGAGCGCGCGCTTGAGGGTCACGACGGGGTCGGTGCCGGTCTTCTCGCGGCACCCCTCCATCGCGCGGTAGACGATGCGCTGAGCGGTCTGCTTCTTGCCGTCGACCAGGATCTTGTTGACCAGCTGGGTGACGACGGGGCTGCCGTAGACCGGGTCGATGTCGATCGGTCGCTTGGGAGCGGGGCCCTTGCGCGGCATCAGCTCTTCTCCTTCTTCGCGCCGTAGCGGCTGCGAGCCTGCTTGCGGTTCTTCACGCCCTGGGTGTCGAGCGAACCGCGGATGATCTTGTAGCGCACACCGGGCAGGTCCTTCACACGACCGCCGCGGACGAGCACGATCGAGTGCTCCTGGAGGTTGTGGCCCACGCCCGGGATGTAGGCGGTGACCTCGACGCCGCTGGAGAGCCGCACGCGGGCGACCTTGCGGAGCGCGGAGTTCGGCTTCTTCGGCGTGGTGGTGTAAACGCGGGTGCACACGCCCCGCCGCTGGGGCGAGCCCTTCAGTGCGGGCGTCTTGTTCTTCGACACCTTGTCCTGGCGGCCCTTGCGGACCAGCTGCTGGATTGTGGGCACCGCGTCGTTCTCTTTCCTCTGGAGGTTCTCGGTCTTTGCTGCTGAGCTTCTCTGTCGTGACCGGAGGCCGGCTGTCCCGCACCAGCCGCCGGAGACGGACCCCGCGGTCGGGCGTGTCGCCCGATGCAGGCCGCGGCGGTCGGACCGTCGCGGAGAGCCTCGATCGAACGCTGCGAGTGCAGCCACGCGCCTCACGTCCAAGCACGCGTGATGGCCTGGATGTCCCAGGCACGATTACCTAGCCTACCGGCACGGTCAGGGAGGGTCAAAACGCACAGGGTCGCCCCTCCGGACTCCCGGCTCGGAGGGCTGCAAGCGTCCTCCCGGGGCTATCGTGCACTGCGCAACGCGACCGTGACCAGCACCGGCACACCGGACGCCGGTGACGCACCGGAACCGACCAGACGGGGGACGACGATGGCCACCACCGCGCCGGAGCGCCGGCACCCCGACCCGGCGTACCTCGCGAGCCTCCGTGCCTACCTGGAAGGCTACGCGGCCCGCACCCCGGTGCGCCGCGTCGCCGTCGTGGGCAACGCGCCGCTCGGGCCCAGCGAGGAGCGGGCCGCGCTCATCGACTCCGCCGACCTGGTCTTCCGGTGCAACTCTCTCGTCCTCGACGAGCCCGGCCGCCCCCCCACCCTCGGACGGGCCACCCACGTGGTCACCCTGGCGCGGGCGACCCGGCCGACCCCCTGGGTCTTCCAGGACTACCGTTCGCGGGCCTACCTCGTGGTCGACGTCGGCGCCACGCGCCGCCCGAACCCGCCCGGCAACCCGCCCAACTGGCCCACCGACCTGGGCGCCTGGCCGATCTCCAACCGCGAGCTCGGCATCCCGCTCAAGATCGCGATGCGCCCCCAGCGGATCGGGTACGGCGCGGTCCCGACCACCGGCACCCTGATGGCGTACGTCGCCCACGAGCTGTTCGGGGGCCCGGAGCTTCACCTGACGGGGTTCTCCTTCCTCAGCGACCGCGGCCAGACCGAGTGGCAGCACCACTGGGGGTCGACGGTGCCGGTGCACCCCGCGCACAAGCTCGACGCGGAGGGCGCGATCCTGCAGTCCTGGGTCGACGGCGGGACGGCTACGTTCGTCCCCTGAGACCTCCGCGCGTCACCGACCAGCCCCACACACACACGATCTCGGACGACAGGGAACCCCATGGGTGTCAAGGACACGGTCAACCGGCTGAAGGACTCCTCCGACGACCGGCTGGACCAGCTCGAGGCGCGGCTCGACCGCCAGCGCGAGCAGCTGGTCCGCCAGGGCGAGCAGCTCGCGCGCCAGCGGGCCCGGCTGGACCGGCAGCAGGCGATGGTCGAGCGCCAGGCCGCCCGGCTCGACCGCCAGACCGACCGGCTCCGCGACCACGCCGACCAGGTGGCGAAGGCCGCCAGCTCGGCCCTCAAGCTCGTGGCGGTCACCGAGATCCTCGGCAGCCAGGTTGCGGCCCTCGAGACCCGTCTCGCGGACCTGTCCGAGAAGGTGGGCGGGGCGGCGGTCACCGCGGCGCCCGGCGAGGTCGACGAGGCGCGGTCGCTGCTGGAGGAGGTCCGGGCCGAGCACCGCCGGGTCCGGGAGCGCTTCGGCATCGTGGCCGCCTACGAGGAGCGGGTCCGTCGGCTCGAGGAGACCCTCAGGGACGACACCCAGCGGGCGCTCGACGACTTCGTGCGCACCGCGCGGTCGCTGGCCAAGGAGCTCGACGCGCCCTTCGAGGACACCGCCTCCGGCGACGCGGACGAGCAGCACGAGGACGCCCGCGACCAGGACCCCGGTGACCAGGAGACGGACCGGGAGGAGTGACGGCGTCAGCCGTGGGTCACTCGCCGACCCGCTTCTGCTCGACGTGCGCGTTGAGCGCGACAAGGTCGGGGTGGGCGTCGAGCACCCGCACGATGCCGGCGCAGTCCAGCCGGTCCGCGCCGTGGTCCTCGACGAGCCTCCGCACGAGCTCGAGGTCCTCGGCGGTGTCGACGGTGACCCGGTAGCCCGAGCGGTCGGGCGCGAAGGTCAGGTTGCGGACGGTCACCCGGCCGCTGACGTTCTCCGCGAGGTACGGCGTCACGTGCTCGCGGTGGCCGGGCAGCCGTGCCGAGCGGTCGGCCTCCTCGAGCGCCGCCCGGGAGAACACCTCGAAGTCGAACCCACGGGGGAACGTCCGGGGTCGGGTGTTGGTGACGTAGCCGTCCGGGTCGTCGAGGCGCAGGAACTCCTCCACGCCCGCCGCGACGACCGCGCCGTCGACCAGCGGGCAGTCGGAGGTCACCCGCACCACCACGTCGAGCCGCTCCTGCTCGGCCGCGCCGCGGAACCGGGCGAGCACGTCGTGCTCGCTCCCCCGGAAGACGGCTGCCCCGACGGTCCGCGCCAGCTCGGCGACGGGGTCGTCGGTGGCGTTGGTGGTGGTGGCCACGACGACCGGCAGCCCGGCCTCGGCCAGCCGCGCCAGGTGGTGCTCCAGCAACGTGCGGGCTCCGACCCGCTCGAGCACCTTGCCCGGCAGCCGGGTGCTGGTGGTGCGGGCCTGGGTGACGACCGCGACGCGCCTCACCGCAGGAGCTCCGTCAGGGTCTCGACAACCCGGTCGACGTCCTCGTCGCGGAGCTCGACGAACAGCGGGAGCGACAGCTGCTCGGCGTAGAACTGCTCGGCGTTCGGGCACAACCCGCGCCGGTAGCCGAGGTCCTCGTAGACCGGGTGCCAGTAGACCGGGACGTAGTTGACCTGCACCCCGATGCCCGCGGCACGCATCCGCTCGTACACCTCGCGGCGGCGGCCGTCGAGGACCCGGACCGGGAAGAGGTGCCACAGCGGGTCGGACCCCGGCACCTGCTCGACCAGCCGCAGCCCGTCGACGTCGGCCAGCCCCGCGCGGTAGCGCGCGACGATCTCGCTGCGCCGCTTCTTGAAGGTCGCCAGGCGGCGTAGCTGGCTGAGTCCGAGCGCGCAGGCGACGTCGGTGAGGCGGTAGTTGAGCCCCAGCGCGTGCACCTCCTGGTGCCACCCGCCGGGATCGACCTCGCGGAACCGCGCGGGGTCGCGGACCAGCCCGATGTTGTGGAACTCCCGGGCCCGCTGCCCCAGCGCCGGGTCCTTGTGAACCACCGCGCCGCCCTCGCCGGTGGTCAGGTTCTTGGTCGGGAAGAACGACAGCGCGGTGAGGTCGGCGAGGTCGCCGACCGGGCGGCCGTCGAGGGAGCCGCCGAAGGAGTGCGCGGCGTCGGCGAGCACCAGCGCGCCGGCGTCCCGGGCGACCGCCGTGAGCGCGGCGTAGTCGCACGGCTGGCCGGCGTAGTCGACGGCCGCGACCACCTTGGTGCGCGGGGTGAGCGCCGCCTCGACCGCCGCCGGGTCGACCAGCGCGGTCTCCGGGTCGACGTCGGCGAAGACGATCGTGGCGCCGTGCATCGAGGCGGTGCTCGCGGTGGCGACGAAGGTCATCGGCGTCGTCACCACCTCGTCGCCCGCGCCGATGCCGAGGCTGTCGTACGCCGTGTGGAGTGCCGCGGTCCCGGAGGTGGTGGTGACCACGGGGTGGCCGCCGACGGCCTCCGACAACGCCGCCTCGAAGGCGTCGACGGCGGGACCGGTGGTCAGCCAGTCGCCGCGCAGGACCGCGACGACCGCCTCGACGTCCTCCTCCGAGACGGACTGGCGTCCGTAGGGCAGCACGGTCTCAGTCCAGGGTGTCGAGGAGGTCGCGGATCTGGTCCTGGGAGTACCACTGGTCGTTGAGGTCCGAGCGGTAGACGAAGCCGTCCTCGACCGCCTCGGCGTCCTCCGGCGCCTGGAAGCCGAACGTCCCGAGCTCGGGCTGGACCAGGTAGCGGTCGGCCAGCCTCAGCACGCGGCGCCCCTCGTCCGGCGAGATCATCTCCTCGTGGAGCTTCTCCCCCGGGCGGAGCCCCACGTCGTGCATCGGTGCGCCGGGGGCGACCGCCTCGGCCAGGTCGACGATCTTCATGGACGGGATCCGCGGGACGTAGAGCTCGCCGCCGTTCATCAGGTCGAAGGAGTCGACGACGAACTTCACCGCCTCGGGCAGCGTGATGAAGAAGCGGGTGCAGCGCAGGTCGGTGATCGGCAGCGACTCCCCCGCGGCCGCGAGCCTGCGGAAGAACGGGATCACCGATCCGCGGCTGCCCATCACGTTGCCGTAGCGGACCACGGAGAAGCGGGTCACGTAGTTGGCGGCGTAGTGGTTGCCGGACACGAACAGCTTGTCGGCGGTCAGCTTGGTGGCGCCGTAGAGGTTGATCGGGCTGGAGGCCTTGTCGGTCGAGAGGGCGACGACCTTCTTGATGCCGGAGTCGATCGCCGCCTCGATGACGTTCTGCGACCCCAGCACGTTGGTCTTCACGAACTCGTAGGGGTTGTACTCCGCGGTGTCGACCTGCTTCAGCGCCGCCGCGTGGACGACGTAGTCGACGCCGTGCATCGCCCGGTGGAGCCGGCGCTCCTCCCGGACGTCGCCGATGAACCACCGCAGCCGGGGGTCGTCGCCGAACCGCTGGCGGACCTCGTACTGCTTCAGCTCGTCGCGGGAGAAGACGATCAGCCGCTGCGGGTCCAGGTGCTTCAGGGCATGGTCGATGAACGCCTTGCCGAAGGACCCGGTGCCCCCGGTCACCAGGATGTTCGACCCGCTCAGTACTGACACGCGCGCTATCGTAAGCGGCCGGTTTCCCCGAGCCAGGTGGTGACGCGCGGTGCCCGAGCGACGCTTGGAGGTGCTCCTGCACGCCGACGGGGGGCCGTCGATCGGGGCCGGCCACGTGGTCCGGTGCCTCGCGCTCGCCGAGGAGCTGCACGCGCGCGGCCACGGAGCCACGCTCGTCGGCCACGTCGAGGGGGCGCTGCTGCGCGAGGGGCTCCGGGCGACCGGGACCCAGCACGTCCCGCTCTCCCGTGACGAGCCGCCCGGGCCGGCGCTCGCCCGGCTGGCGGAGGAGCGCGGGGCCGACGTCGTCCACGTGGACCGCTACGACGTCGGTGAGCTCGTCGAGGCGCTGGAGGGCGGTCCCCTCCTCACCACGACGTACGACGGTCCGCACGGCGTCCGGGCCGCGCACCTGTCCTTCGACCCCACCCTGGGGGCCGAGCACGACCCGCCACCACACAAGGGGCCGGCGCTGAGGGGGGTGCGCTTCGCGCCGCTGCGCCGCGGGGTCACCGCCCGCCGTGGCGAACCGCGGGACGCCACGGGCGACCGCCTCCGGGTGCTCGTGGTCATGGGCGGCACCGACGCCCGCGGGCTCCTCCCCCGGGTCCTCGAGCTGCTCGGCGCCTCCGGCCACCCGCTCGACGTCGTCGCCGTCGACCCCACCGCCACCGGTCCCGTGGTGACCGACCACGGGAGCGCGCGGGTGACCCGGGTCCCGCCCGACCCCGACATCGCCGCGCTGCTGGCCGGTCGTGACCTCGTGGTCAGCGCCGCCGGCACGTCGGTGCTCGAGCTGCTCTGCCTCGGGGTGCCGGCCGCACTGGTGCAGGTGGTGGAGAACCAGCGCACCGGCTACGACCGAGTGCTCTCCGCGGGGGCCGCCTTCGGGCTCGGCGACCTCGGTGACACCGGGGACCTGGCCGCCGCCCGGGCGGTGCTGGCCGAGGCCCTGACGGATGAGGGGCTGCGGGACGCGGTGGCCGCGCGGGGGCGCCGGCTCGTCGACGGGCTCGGGGCCTGGCGGGTCGTCGGGGCCTGGGAGCACCTGGCCGGACGCGCCCAGCGTCCGGCGACCGAGGACGGGCTGGAGGCCCGCGACGCCACCCTCGACGACGCGGCGACGCTGCTGGGTTGGCGCAACGACCCGTCGACCCGGAGCGCCTCGCGGAGCACCGCCGAGGTCGGCGCCGAGGAGCACCGGCGGTGGCTCGAGGCGTCGCTGGGCCGGGACGACCGGCACCTGCTCGTCGTGCGCGACGGGGCGGCGGAGCTCGGGACCGTGCGCTGGGACCGCGACGAGGCCGGCGAGTGGGAGGTCTCGATCACGGTCGCGCCGGAGCACCGGGGCCGCGGGCTCGCGGCCGGCGTCCTCGCCGCCGGCGAGCGGGCGCTGCTGGAGCGCGAGCCCGGCGCGGTGACGCTGCTCGCGGCCGTCCACGTCGACAACGCCGCGTCCCGGCGGCTGTTCGCGGCCACCGGGTGGACCCCCGACCTGCCCGCGGACGACGACGGGTTCGTGCGGCTCCTCAAGCAGCCGCGGACCGCCTAGAGCAGCTCCCAGGAGAGCGGCGTGCCGCGCTCGGCGTCCCGGGTGAACCGGCGGCCCAGGACGGTCTCCAGCGCCGCGGGCGGCAGCCCGCCGGCCGGCCGCACGGAGCGCACGTTCCGCGCGGTCACCGGATCACCGGCACGGACGTCCTCGACGACGTAGAGCGAGCGGCGCAACCGGAGCACCGCCTGCTCGGACTCGGTGGGGCCGAAGGCGGTCCCGCTCCTCGACGCGCGCCACGCGGTCTCGGTCTCGCGGCGCAGCAGCGCGAGCTCGGCGGGCTCGAGCGAGAACGCGCTGTCCACCCCGCCGTCGTCGCGCCCGAGCGTCACGTGCTTCTCGATGCAGACCGCGCCCTTCGCCACCGCGGCGACGGCGGCGCCGATCCCGAGCGTGTGGTCCGAGAGGCCGACCGGCACCCCGAACGCCTCGTGGAGCACGGCGATGTTGCCGAGGCGGGCGTCGTCGGGGTCGGCCGGGTAGGACGCCGTGCAGGCGAGCAGCACCAGCTCGGTGCAACCGCCGTCGGCTGCGGCGTTCACGGCGGCATCGATCTCGGCGAGCGTCGCCATTCCGGTCGACATCAGCACCGGCTTGCCGGTGCGGGCGATCTCGCGGATCAGCGGCAGGTCGACGATCTCGGCGGACGCCGTCTTGTACAACGCGACGCCGCACTCCTCGAGGAGCTCGATCGCGGTGGGGTCGAAGGGGGTCGAGAACGCCACCAGCCCCTGCTCACGGGCGCGGGCGAAGATCGGCTCGTGCCACTCCCACGGGGTGTGCGCCTCCTCGTAGAGCTGGTGGAGGGTCCGGCCGCCCCAGAGCCCGTGGTCGTCGGTTACCCGGAACTCGGGCCGGTCGACGTCGAGGGTGAGCGTGTCCGCGGTGTAGGTCTGGATCTTCAGCGCCTGCGCCCCGGACGCCGCGATGGCGTCGACGATCGCCAGCGCGCGGTCGAGGTCGCCGTTGTGGTTGCCGGACATCTCGGCGACCACGAACGGCGGGTGGTCGGCGCCGATCCGGTGGCCGGCGGCCTGGACAGTCGCTGCGAAACCCACGGCGCCACCCTACGGCCGCCGGCTCAGAGCCGGTCGGCCAACAGCTCGGCGAGGTGCTTCGAGCCCTGCCCGGCGAGGTCCTCGAGCTGGGTGCGGCAGGAGAAGCCGTCGGCGAGCACGACCGCGCCGTCGGGGGCGGAGCGCACCGCCGGGCCGAGGGCGTGCTCGAACACCGCCTTCGACACCTCGTAGTGCCCCTTCTCCATACCGAAGTTCCCCGCCAGCCCGCAGCAGCCGCCGACCCGGGTCAGCGAGGCGCCCGCGCGGCGCAGCAGCGCCTCGTCGGCCGCCCACCCGAGCACGGAGGCGTGGTGGCAGTGCGGCTGGGCGACGACGTCGACCCCCTCCAGCGAGGGCGGCTGCCAGCCGAGCGTGCCGAGGTGCTCGGCCAGCGTCACCAGCCGCTGCGCGACCGGCGGCGACCCGTCCGGGAGCAGCTCGGCGGAGTCCACCCGGAGGACGGCGAGGCACGAGGGCTCGAGGGCGACGATCGGCACGTCGGGGACCGCCGTCGCGGCGACCCGGTCGAGCAGCCGCGTGAGCCGCTCGCGCCCCTCCTCGAGCTGGCCGGTGCTGATCCAGGTCAGCCCGCAGCACTCGTCGCCGAACGCCACCGCCTGCACCCGCTGGCCGGCCGCCTCGAGGACCTTGGCCGCCGCGTCGGCGACCTGCGGGCTGAACCGGTTGGTGAAGGTGTCGACCCAGAGCACCACGTCCGCCTGCTCGGGGCGGTGGGCGGGGCGGGCGGAGTACGGGCGGTCGGCGAACCGCGGGACGCCGCGACGCGGGTCCACCCCCGCGAGCGCCTTGCCCCAGCCGGGAGCGAACCGGCCACCGGCGTTCGCCAGCCTGGGCGGGACCTTCGCGATGAGGGCGGGGAGCCTGCCGAGGCTGTAGTGGGTGCGCGGCCGCCGCTTCCCGTCGTACTTCTGGTGCAGCCACTCGGCCTTGTAGGTCGCCATGTCGACGCCGGTCGGGCAGTCGCGGGCGCACCCCTTGCAGGCGAGGCAGAGGTCGAGCGCGTCCTCGAGCGCCTCGGAGTCCCAGCCGCCCTCGAGCCGTCCCGTGACCGCTTCCTGCAGGACGCGCGCCCTGCCGCGCGTGGAGTCCTTCTCCTGACGGGTGGCCTGGAACGACGGGCACATCACCCCGCCGGGGCCGGTGTTGTCAGCCAGACATTTTCCGACGCCGGTGCAGCGGTGGACCGCCTCGACGAGGTCGCCGCCGTCGGCGTGCAGCCGCAGGAAGGTGCGCGGGCGCTCCTTGGGCACACCGGCCAGCCGGATGTCCGCGTCGAGCGGCGCCGGGTCGACCAGCACCCCAGGGTTGAGCAGGTCGTCGGGGTCGAAGAGCCGTTTCGCCTGTGCCATCAGCGCCAGCGACGTCTCGTCGTACATCGTGGGGAGGAGCTCGGAGCGGGCGCGGCCGTCGCCGTGCTCCCCCGACAGGCTCCCGCCGTACGACGCAGCGAGCCGGGCGGCCTCCTCGACGAACCGGCGGTAGCCGGCCCGTCCCTGGCCGGACTCCAGGTCGAAGTCGATGCGGACGTGCACGCAGCCGTCGCCGAAGTGGCCGTAGGGCACGCCGCGGTAGCCGTGCTCGACCAGGAGGGCGTCGAACGAGCGCAGGTAGTCGCCGAGCCGGTCCGGCGGGACCGCGGCGTCCTCCCACCCCGCCTGGCCGGGCGGACGGGTGGCTCGTGACGCCAGCCCGGCGCCGTCCTCGCGGATCCGCCAGATCGCCAGCTGCTCGACCACGTCGGTCAAGACCCGCGCGTCGAGGGCACCGGCCACCGCGACCACGCCGGCCGCGCGCGCCTCGGCCTCCGCGAGGGTGCCCCCGGTGAGCTCGACGAGCAGCCACCCGCTGCCGCGCGGCAGGTCCGGGGTGGTGCCGACGACCGCGGTGATCCGCTCGTCCATCCCCTCGCAGGCGACCGGCTGCTGCGCGAGGAGCGCCGGCACGGCGTCGGCGGCGTCGGCCATCGACGGGTAGCCGAGCACGGCGAGCACCCGCACCGGCGCGTCCTCGACGAGCCGCACGGTCGCCTCGGTGACGACCGCGAGCGTCCCCTCCGAGCCGACCAGGAACCGGTCGAGCGAGCGGCCGTTCTCCGGCAGCAGGTGCTCGAAGGAGTAGCCGGACACCTGGCGGATGAAGGTGCCGAAGGTGGTCCGGACGTGGCCGAGGTGGGCGTCGACCAGCTCCGCCAGCGCCGGCGCGACCGAGGCGGCGGGCGCCCCCGAGGCGGTGAGCGCCTCCAGCGACACCACGTTGTCGGCGGTGCGGCCGTAGCCGAGCGCCCGCGAGCCGCAGGCGTTGTTGCCGATCATCCCGCCGATGCTGCACCGGGTGTGCGTCGACGGGTCGGGGCCGAACCGGAGCCCGTGGACCATCGCCTCCCGCTGGAGCACGGCGTGCACGGTGCCCGGCTGCACCCTCGCGGTGCGGGCCTCGGGGTCCACGGCGAGGACCCGGTTGAGGTGGCGGTAGGTGTCGACGACGATGCCGGGGCCCACGGCGTTGCCGGCGATCGACGTGCCGGCGCCGCGCATCGTCAGCGGCGTGCCGGTCTCGCGGGCGACGGCGAGGACCGCGGCGAGCTCGTCGACGTGCTCGGGGCGGACCACCACCTGCGGCCGGACGCGGTAGATGGACGCGTCGGTGGAGTACAGCGCGCGGGCCAGCTCGGAGGTGTCGACGTCCCGGATCCCCCGCGCCTGCAAGGCTGCGACGACGTCGGTGACCTGGACGTTCATGCCGTCGCCTCCGGGTGGTAGCGGCGCCGCGCGCGGATCGCGAAGCCGACGAGCTGGACGAACAACCGCCTCACCACAGCTCCATCGACCGGGTGAGGATGCCGGCGAGGTCGTCCGCGGTGACCTCCTTGGGCGCGGTCGCGAGCAGCCGCTGCTGCTTCAGCGCCCCCTCGACGAGGTCGTCGACGTCGCCCTCGGCGTAGCCGACCGCACCGAGCCCGTTGGGGATCCCGATGTCGCGCATCAGCGTGGTCAGGACCTGCGGCAGGAAGTCGCGGGCGTCGGTCGGGCGGTCGCAGCCGCCGAGCAGCTCGGCCGCGCGCACGTGCCGGGCCGGGTCGGCGTCGAAGGTGAACCGGAACGCCTCGGGCGCGGTCAGGGAGACCGCCATGCCGTGCGGCACCAGGGGCGCGTGCTGCGGGTACCCGTCGGGGCGGAAGCTGCGAACCCGGCCGGCGACCGGGTAGGCGTTCGCGTGCGGCACGTGCACCCCCGCGTTGCCGAACCCCATGCCGGCGAAGGTCGCGGCGAGCGCCATCTGCTCGCGCGCCTCCTCGTCGTCGCCGTGGTGGACCGCCCTCCGGAACGACGTGGCGAGCAGGGTCATCGCCTTCTCCGCCCACAGGTCCGCGACCGGGTTCGCGCCGCAGTAGGGCACCCGCTCCTCGGGAGCCTTGCGGGGGTAGGAGTCGTAGGGCCGCGCGGTCCAGGACTCCAGCGCGTGGCACAGGATGTCCATCCCGGCCGCGGCGGTCACCCCGGCGGGCTGGGTGGTCGTGAGCCGCGGGTCGACCACGGCGAGCGTCGGCCGCAGCCGCGGGTGGCTGATCCCGGTCTTCACGTGCAGGGACAGCACGTCGAGCACGCAGATCGTGGTGCTCTCGCTGCCGGTGCCCGTCGTGGTCGGGACCGCCACCAACGGCTTGAGCGGGTGCTGCGGGGCCCGGGCCCGACCGACCGGCGCGTTGACGTAGTCCATCAGCTCGCCCGGGTTGCTGGTCAGCAGGTTCACCGCCTTCGCGGTGTCGATCGACGACCCTCCACCGACGGCCACGATGGCGTCCCAGGGCCCCCGGTCGCGCGCGAAGTCGACGGCCTCGACGAGGCTCGCGTCCGTCGGCTCGACGTGCACCCGGTCGAAGACGACCGCCTCGATCCCTTGCGTCCGCAGCTGCTCGGTGATGCGGCCGGGGTGGCCGGTGGCGGCGACACCGGGGTCGGTCACGACGAGCACCCGCCGCGCGTCGTACGCCTGGAGGTCGTGGGCGATCTCGTCCGATGCTCCGGGGCCGAACTTCAGGGCGGGCGCTCCGTAGGTGAAGACGGTCTCCTGCGTCACGCCGTGCGCCTCCTGTCCGGGACCAGCGAGAGGCCGTGGCGGGCGGAGCCGGAGAGCGAGAGCGCCTCCGCCTCGGCGATCGGCACCCACGCGGCCGCGTCCGTCGACCCGCCGACCTCGACCACCGAGGGGACGACGTCGACCGAGGCCTCGTCGATCTCGGCCTCGAAGATCAGCCCGATGCCGTGGTAGTCCTCGACGAGCCCGTCCGGCCGGGCCCCGGTGAAGTGGGTCGACCACACGTCGAGGATCCGTCCGGGCGTCGCGTGCAGCCCGGTCTCCTCGTAGACCTCGCGGCGCAGGGCGTCGCGCGGGTCCTCGCCGTGGTCGATCCCGCCGCCGGGGAGCGCCCAGCCGTCGAAGCGGATGTGCGGGGCGAGCCGGGTCAGCAGGACCTCGTCGTCGCTCTCGCCGCGGAGGATCAGTGCGTACGCCGCCACCCGCTGCCGCTTCGGGGGCTGGTCGACCATGGGGGCGAGTCTAGGTGTCGGCCCCGGGCGCCCCGCCGCCTGCTCACCCGCGGCACAGGACCTCGCCGTGCAGGCTCGAGAACCACGCGTCCGGCGCGGCCGCCCAGCGACGCCAGCCGTCCGCGATCCGGCGCAGCCCGTCACGGTCGGTGAGGCCGAGCTCGACGGCCCGAGCGCCCACCCGCGTGCCCTGCACCCGGTCCGCCCACAGCCCGCCCCACCACGCCACCTCGTCGGCCGAGGCGAAGCACCAGGTGGTCGACGAGCCGGCCACGTCGGTGAAGCCGGCCTCGAGCGCCCAGGACCTCAGCCGGCGACCCGCGGACGGCTCGCCGCCGTCGGAGCGTGCCACCCGGAGGTAGAGAGCCAGCCACTCGTCGAGCTCGGGCACCTCCGGGAACCACGCGAACGCCGGGTAGTCGCTGTCCCGCGCCGCCACGACACCTCCGGGTGCGCAGACCCGGCGCAGCTCGCGGAGGACCCGCACCGGGTCGGCGACGTGCTGCAGCGTCTGGTGCGCGTGGACCACGTCGAACGAGCCGTCCTCGAAGGGCAGCGCGTGCGCGTCCGCGACCCGCACCTCGCCCTCGACGCCGCGCTCGGCGAGCCCCTGTCGGGTGAGCGCGGCGGCCGCCTCGTCGATCTCGACCGCCGTGACCGGTCCCGGTGCCACGCGCTCGGCGAGGTCCGCGGTCAGCGTCCCCGGCCCCGAGCCGACGTCGAGGAGCCGCTGGCCGGGACGGAGGTGCGGGAGGAGGTACGCCGCGGAGTTCTCGGCGGTGCGCCACCGGTGCGAGCGGAGCACCGCCTCGTCGTGGCCGTGGGTGTAGGTCGGTGGTTCCACGGCGTGAACGTACGCCCGCCCGGTGGTGGCGTGGCCGGATCCCGACGTACGGACGGTCCGCGGGGTGGCGGGACCGTCCGTACGTCGGGAACGGGTGCGGAGGGGTCAGTTCCAGGTCAGGCCCGGTCAGACGCCCGCGAGGGGCCGCTCCTCGTCGACCTGCTCCTCCTCGAGCCCCGGTGCGGCCGGCTGGTACCCCGCGGCCTCGACGTCGACCGTCGGCAGCAGCCGGTCCATCCAGGCCGGGAGCCACCAGTTCCAGCGGCCGAGCAGCGACATGGTGGCCGGCACGAGCACCATCCGGACCACGGTGGCGTCGAGGAAGACCGCGACGGCCATCCCGAGCCCGAGCATCTTCACGACCGCGTCGACCTCGGTGGCGAACCCGAGGAACACCGCGACCATGATCATGGCGGCGGCCGAGATCACCCGCCCGGTGTCGCTCAGCCCGCGGACCACGCTGCCCTGCGCGTCCCCGGTGGCGAGCCAGTGCTCGCGGATCCGGGACAGCAGGAACACCTCGTAGTCCATCGAGAGGCCGAACAGGATCGCGAAGATCAGGATCGGGACCCAGCTCGAGACCGGCATCGCGTGGTCGATCCCCATCAGCTCGACACCCCAGCCCCACTGGAAGACGGCGGTGAGCACGCCGTACGCGCCGCCGATGGAGAGCAGGTTCATCACCGCCGCCTTGACCGGCACCACGACCGAGCGGAACACCATCGCGAGCAGCAGGACCGAGACGCCCACCACGAAGCCGATCACCACCGGGAGCCGGTCGCCCAGCTTCTCCGAGATGTCGTGGAACAGCGGCAGGTCACCGGTGAGCAGGGCGCCCTCGGGGAGCTGGTCGCGCACCGACTCGACCATCCCGGCGGTCCGCTCGTGGCTCGACTCGTGCGCCGGCTGCAGCTCGACCACGCTGATCGCGCCGTCGGGCGAGGTCACGGGCTTCCCCACGGCGACCACGTCGGGGTCGTCGGCCAGCGTGGTGCGGAGCCGGTCGACCTCGGCGTCGGTGACGGCCTCGCGGTCCACGACCACCGTCATCGACGAGTTCGCCCCGGCGCCGTACTCCTCCTTGACGAGGTCGAACGCCTTCCGGGTGGTCAGCTCGGTCGACTGGGTGCCCGGGTCCTGCGGCCAGGTGCGCATGTCGAGCGCGGGCAGCGCCATGAACACCATCAGCGTCGCTGCGGCGATCGCCCACGGGAGCGGCCGGCGGCCGACACGGAGCGCCCACCGCGCGGTGAGGGGGGTCCGCTCCTCGCGCGCCTGGCGGACCCGACGCGGCAGCAGCCGGGTGCCGGCGAACCGGCTCAGTGCGGGCACCAGCAGCAGCGCGGCGCCGAGGACGCAGAGGACGGCGATCGCGGTGGCGAAGCCGAAGGAGGAGTACGTCGCCAGGTCGGCGAGCCGGAGCCCCATCAGCGAGACCAGGACGGTGACCGCGGCGAACACCACCGAGCGTCCTGCGGTGGCGGACGCCTGGCCGGCCGCCTCCTCGACGGGGAGCCCGGCGCGGAGGAACTCGGCGTGCCGGGTGACCATCAGCAGGGCGTAGTCGATACCCACGCCGAGCCCGACCATCGTGGCGACCGTCGGGGCGGTCCCGCTGACGTCCATCGCCCCGGCGAGGATCGTGAGCCCGGCCGAGCCGGCGACGAGGCCGGCGACCGCCGTACCGATCGGGAGCCCGGCGGCGACCACGGAGCCGAAGGCCCAGACCAGGACGACCAGCGCGACGACGATGCCGATCAGCTCGCCCTGCCCCTTCATCGGGGCCGCGGCGGTGCCCGGCACCCCGCCGTTCATCTCCACCTGGAGCCCGGCGGCGCGGGTCGGCTCGACCGCCTCGTCGAGGTCGTCCATGTTCCCCATCAGGTCGGGATGGGTGACCTGGACGTCGTACGCCACCATCAGCAGCGCGGTGTCGCCGTCCTCCGACATCCGCGGCTCGGAGACCGAGCTGGCGTGCGGCATCGCGAGCAGATCGTCGCGGAGCTCGTCGAGCTGCTGCCGGGGCAGCCGGCCGTCGTCGCTGTGGACGACGACGCGGGCGTCGGCGAAGCCGGCTGTGGGGAAGTGCGCGCCGAGCAGGTCGTACCCCTCCTGCGACTCGGTGCCGGGGATGTTCCAGTCGTCCTGCGTCTCGCCGCCGACCGCGGCGGCGAGCCCGAACAGGAGCGCGGTGAACATGAGCCAGGCCGCGACGGCGCGCCAGGGGTGGAGCGCGGCCCAGCGTCCTGAGCGGTACAGCGTGCGGGTCATGGGTGGTGCCCTTCTCGTGTCTTTCGCCGCTGATCGCGACTGATTCCGTGTGTCGTCGTGAGAAGGGTCGAGTGATCCCCTTGGAAGGGGCTTGGAGTTGACTTGGATGGGGAGACTGGAACCGTCCAAGAGGCTTGCAGCACCCCTGGACCAGACCGGACGAACTACGCGAGAGCCCCGAAGCGCACCCCTGAAGGAGCCCCCCGCGCCGTGAGCACCACGCTGGAGCGGAGCCATGCCCAGGCCCCGCCGCGATCCCGCACGCCCCGCGACCCCTGGTTCGACAACGCCAAGATGGCGCTCGTCCTGCTGGTCGTGGTCGGCCACAGCTGGACGCTGCTCCCCGACACCGCGCTGAACTCCCGGCTCTACGACTGGCTGTACCTCTGGCACATGCCGGCGTTCGTGATGGTGACCGGCTACCTCTCGAAGCGGTTCACCTGGAACCGGCGCAACCTGCGGCGGCTGGTGACCACCGTGGTGCTGCCGTACATGATCCTCGAGGGGCTGCTCGCCCTCTTCCGGGTGCACGTGGGCGGCGAGAAGCTCGAGCGGCTCTGGCTCAACCCGCACTGGCCGATGTGGTTCCTCGCGGCGCTGTTCTTCTGGCGGCTCGCCACGCCGCTCCTCCGTCGGCTGCCGTACCCGGTCACCACCGCGGTGGTCGTCTCCGTGCTGAGCGGGCTGGTCGCCACCGAGATCCTCGACTTCAACCGGGTCCTCGGGCTGCTCCCCTTCTACGTCCTCGGCCTGGTCGCCGACAAGCGCCACGTCGACGCGATCCGCACCCAGCACGTGCGGCTGCTGGGGCTGATCGTGCTCGCCGGCGGGGCCTGGATCGCCACGACGGCGGACCTCACCGCCGAGTGGATGTACTACCGCAGCGGCTACGCCGAGATGGGCGCCGGTTTCCTCGAGGGCGCCGCCACCCGCGTCGGGCTGCTCGCCGTCGCGGTCGCCATGGCCGTCGCCGCCCTCTCCTGGCTCCCCACCAAGGGCGGCTGGTTCACCCGCATGGGCGCCGCGAGCCTGGTCGTGTACCTCTTCCACGGGTTCTTCGTGAAGGGCGCCGAGTACACCGCCCTCCCCGACTGGGCCGACGCCCACCCGCTGCTGTCGCTCGTCGTCGTCAGCCTGGTCAGCGGCGTTCTCGCCCTCGCCCTCGCCTGGCGCCCCGTCGCCAAGCCCCTCGAGAAGATCGTCACCCCCGCCCCCTGACGGACCCGGGGGTGTGTAACCGCCCCTCGTGGCGCACCTGATCGTGTTGAGCCGCCCCTCGTGGCGCGCCGGGGGTGTGTTGAGCCGCCCCTCGTGGCGCACCAGGAGCCTGTTGAACCGCCCCTCGTGGCGTGGAGCCGCCGCTGGTGGCGGCGGCCGGGAGGGGTGGCGGGGCGGGCGTGGATGGGACTGGCCCCCCGGAGCGACGAAGGAGCGCAGGGGTGGTTGCCCGCCCCGCGACCCCGGACGGCCGAGGACCGCCGCCAGCGGCGGCTCCCCTCACCACGGAGGGCGGCTCAAGACCAAAGAGACCCGCCACGAGGGGCGGCTCAACACCAAAGACGCCCGCCACGAAGGGCGGCTCAACACGAGCAGGAGACGGGCGAAGGGCCGCCCCTCCTGGAGGAGGGACGGCCCTTCGTGTGCCGGTCGGCAGGTACCCCGAGGGGTACGCCGGTCAGCTGTCGTACGAGCGGAACGGGAAGTCGTCCAGCGCCACGACCTGCTGGCCGCCGGTCTGCGAGAAGTCGTCGTAGTACGACGTGTACCCGCTGACCGTGTACGCGTTGGCCCGTGCCTCCTCGGTCGGCTCGACCCGGATGTTGCGGTACCGCTCGAGACCGGTGCCCGCCGGGATCAGCTTTCCGATGATCACGTTCTCCTTGAGCCCCATGAGCGAGTCCGACTTGGCGTGGATCGCCGCGTCGGTCAGCACCCGGGTGGTCTCCTGGAACGAGGCCGCGGAGAGCCACGACTCGGTCGCCAGCGAGGCCTTCGTGATGCCCATCAGCTGCGGACGGCCGGCCGCGGGCTTGCCACCCTCGGACACGACGCGCCGGTTCTCCGACTCGAAGGTCGGACGGTCCACCAGGTCGGACGGGAGGAGGGCGGTCTCGCCCTGCTCCAGCACCAGGACCCGGCGCAGCATCTGCCGCACGATGATCTCGATGTGCTTGTCGTGGATCTGCACGCCCTGCGAGCGGTAGACCTCCTGGACCTCGTTCACCAGGTGCTCCTGCGCCCGGCGGATGCCCAGGATCCGCAGGACGTCCTGCGGGTCCGGGGTGCCCTGGGTGATCTGCTGCCCGACCTCGACGTGGTCACCGTCGTCCACGAGGAGCCGTGACCGCTTGGAGATCGGGTACTCCTCGGGCTCCGAGCCGTCGTCCGGGGTCACGATGACCTTCTTGGACTTCTCGTTCTCCTCGATGGTCACCCGACCGGCGGCCTCGACGATCGGCGCGCGGCCCTTCGGCGTACGCGCCTCGAACAGCTCGACCACACGCGGCAGACCCTGCGTGATGTCGTCCGCGGACGCCACACCACCGGTGTGGAACGTACGCATCGTCAGCTGCGTGCCGGGCTCACCGATCGACTGGGCGGCGATGATGCCGACCGCCTCGCCGATGTCGACGAGCTTGCCGGTCGCCAGCGAACGGCCGTAGCACTTCGCGCACGTCCCGGTCCGCGCCTCGCAGGTCAGGACCGAGCGGACCTTGACCTCCTCGACGCCGGCCGCGACGAGCTCGGCGATCTTGACGTCACCGAGGTCGCCACCGGCCTCGACCAGCACCTCGCCGGTCTCGGGGTGGACGACCGCGGTCGCCGCGGAACGGGCGTACGCCGAGGTGTCGACGTTCTCCGCCAGGCGGAGGGTGCCGTCGGCCGTGCGCTCGCCGATCTTCTTGGGAAGACCACGCTCCGTGCCGCAGTCCTCCTCGCGGATGATGACGTCCTGCGACACGTCGACGAGTCGACGGGTCAGGTAGCCGGAGTCCGCGGTCCGCAGCGCGGTGTCCGCGAGCCCCTTCCGGGCGCCGTGCGTCGCGATGAAGTACTCGAGCACCGTGAGTCCCTCACGGAAGTTCGACTTGATCGGACGCGGGATGATCTCGCCCTTCGGGTTGGCCACCAGACCACGCATCGCGGCGATCTGCCGGACCTGCATCATGTTTCCGCGTGCACCGGAGTGCACCATCATGTAGATCGGGTTGGCCTTCTGCGTCTCGAAGGTGGTCTCGAGCTCCTTGGCGACCTCGTTGGAGGCCTGCGTCCAGATCTCGATGAGCTCCTGGCGACGCTCGTCGTCGGTGATCAGACCACGCTCGTACTGCTGCTGCACCTTGGCGGCCTGCGCCTCGTACTTCTCGAGGATGTCGGCCTTGTTCGACGGCGTCACGACGTCGTCGATCGAGACCGTCACGCCGGACCGGGTGGCCCAGTGGAACCCGAGGTCCTTCAGGGCGTCGAGCGCGTGGGCCACCTCGACCTTGGTGTAGCGCTCCGCGAGGTCGTTGACGATCTCGCCGAGCCGCTTCTTGCCGACCTCCTCGTTGACGTACGGGTAGTCGGCCGGCAGGGCCTCGTTGAACAGGGCCCGGCCGAGCGTGGTCTCCCGCAGCTCGCCGGAGGCCAGCCGCAGCTTGATCTTGCTCTGCAGCTCGATGCGGTCCGACGGGTCGGAGGTCTGCGCACGGTCGAAGGCCATGATCGCCTCGGCCACCGAGCCGAACACCCGGCCGTCCCCGACGTACTCCCGCGACTCGTCGCGGTTGGTCAGGAAGTACAGCCCGATGATCATGTCCTGGGTCGGCATGGTCACCGGACGGCCGTCCGACGGCTTGAGGATGTTGTTCGTCGACAGCATCAGGATCCGCGCCTCGGCCTGGGCCTCGGCGGACAGCGGCAGGTGCACCGCCATCTGGTCACCGTCGAAGTCCGCGTTGAACGCGGTGCAGACGAGCGGGTGGATCTGGATCGCCTTGCCCTCGATCAGCTGCGGCTCGAACGCCTGGATGCCGAGCCGGTGCAGCGTGGGCGCGCGGTTGAGCAGCACGGGGTGCTCGGTGATGACCTCTTCGAGGACGTCCCACACGACCGGCCGCGCCCGCTCCACCATCCGCTTGGCGGACTTGATGTTCTGGGCGTGGTTGAGCTCGACGAGCCGCTTCATGACGAACGGCTTGAACAGCTCGAGCGCCATCTGCTTCGGCAGGCCGCACTGGTGCAGCTTGAGCTGCGGGCCGACCACGATGACCGAACGGCCGGAGTAGTCGACGCGCTTGCCGAGCAGGTTCTGACGGAACCGGCCCTGCTTGCCCTTGAGCATGTCCGAGAGCGACTTCAGCGGCCGGTTGCCCGGGCCGGTGACCGGACGACCACGGCGGCCGTTGTCGAACAGCGAGTCGACGGCCTCCTGGAGCATCCGCTTCTCGTTGTTGACGATGATCTCGGGCGCGCCGAGGTCGAGGAGCCGCTTGAGCCGGTTGTTCCGGTTGATCACGCGGCGGTACAGGTCGTTGAGGTCGGAGGTCGCGAAGCGGCCACCGTCGAGCTGCACCATCGGACGCAGGTCCGGAGGGATGACCGGGACGGCGTCGAGGACCATGCCGAGCGGGCTGTTGCCGGTCTTGCGGAACGCGTCGACGACCTTGAGCCGCTTCAGCGCCCGGACCTTCTTCTGGCCCTTGCCGTTGGCGATGGTGTCCTTGAGGGACTCCACCTCGGCCTCGAGGTCGAAGGACTCCAGCCGCTTCTGGATCGCGGTGGCGCCCATGTAGCCCTCGAAGTACTTGCCGAACCAGTTCTTCATCTCCCGGTACAGCATCTCGTCGCCCTCGAGGTCCTGGACCTTGAGGTTCTTGAACCGGGTCCACACCTCCTCGAGGCGGTCGAGCTCACGCTGCGAGCGGTCGCGGAGCTGCTTCATCTCGCGCTCCGCGGCGTCGCGGACCTTGCGGCGCTGGTCGGACTTGGCGCCCTCGGCCTCGAGAGCCGCGAGGTCCTCCTCGAGCTTCGCCATCCGCTCGTTGACCTGCGTGTCGCGGCGGTTCTCGAGCCGCTTGCGCTCCATGTCGATCTTCGCCTCGAGCGAGGACAGGTCGCGGTGACGGGCGTCCTCGTCGACGTGCGTGATCATGTACGCCGCGAAGTAGATGACCTTCTCGAGGTCCTTCGGGGCGAGGTCGAGCAGGTAGCCGAGCCGGCTCGGGACACCCTTGAAGTACCAGATGTGGGTGACCGGGGCGGCCAGCTCGATGTGGCCCATCCGCTCGCGGCGGACCTTCGAGCGGGTGACCTCGACGCCGCACCGCTCGCAGATGATGCCCTTGAAGCGCACGCGCTTGTACTTGCCGCAGTAGCACTCCCAGTCCCGGGTGGGACCGAAGATCTTCTCGCAGAAGAGGCCGTCACGCTCGGGCTTCAGCGTGCGGTAGTTGATCGTCTCCGGCTTCTTGACCTCGCCGTGGCTCCACTGACGGATGTCGTCCGCGGTCGCCAGGCCGATCTTCAGCTTGTCGAAGAAGTTCACGTCCAGCAAAGCATTGTTCCTTTGGTTGCGTCTGCGCTGGTGGCTGGTTCAGGTCGGGGGTTGGGAGGAGGAGTACGCCGGGCGCCGGCTCGCCGTGCCGGCGTACTCCCCTCTCTCAGACCTCTTCGACGGAGGAGGGCTCGCGACGGGACAGGTCGATGCCGAGCTCCTCGGCCGCCCGGAACACGTCGTCCTCGGCGTCCTTCATCTCGATCGCGGTCCCGTCCTGCGACAGCACCTCGACGTTGAGGCAGAGCGACTGCATCTCCTTGACGAGGACCTTGAACGACTCCGGGATGCCCGAGTCGGGGATGTTCTCGCCCTTCACGATGGCCTCGTAGACCTTGACGCGGCCGGGCACGTCGTCGGACTTGATCGTCAGCAGCTCCTGGAGGGCGTAGGCGGCGCCGTACGCCTCCATCGCCCAGACCTCCATCTCGCCGAACCGCTGGCCGCCGAACTGGGCCTTACCGCCCAGCGGCTGCTGCGTGATCATCGAGTAGGGGCCGGTCGACCGCGCGTGGATCTTGTCGTCGACCAGGTGGTGGAGCTTGAGGATGTACATGTAGCCGACCGAGACCGGGTCCGGGAACGGCTCGCCGGAGCGGCCGTCGAACAGCTTGGCCTTGCCGTCCTGGCCCACGAGGCGGATGCCGTCGCGGGTCGGGAGGGTCGATCCGAGCAGCCCGGTGATCTCGTCCTCGCGCGCACCGTCGAAGACGGGGGTCGCCACCTTGGAGTCGGCCGGGGCGGAGTCCGCGGCGATCTCGATCAGCCGCTTCTTCCAGTCCTCGTCGTCGCCCTCGACCTGCCAACCGGTCTTGGCCAGCCAGCCGAGGTGGATCTCGAGGATCTGCCCGATGTTCATCCGGCCCGGCACGCCGAGCGGGTTGAGGATCACGTCGACCGGGGTGCCGTCCTCGAGGAACGGCATGTCCTCGATCGGCAGCACCTTGGAGATGACGCCCTTGTTCCCGTGGCGGCCGGCGAGCTTGTCGCCCACCGAGATCTTCCGCTTCTGGGCGACGTACACCCGGACCAGCTGGTTCACGCCCGGAGGCAGCTCGTCGCCGTCCTCGCGGTCGAAGACCCGGACGCCGATGACCGTGCCGGACTCACCGTGCGGCACCTTCATCGAGGTGTCGCGGACCTCGCGCGCCTTCTCGCCGAAGATCGCGCGGAGCAGCCGCTCCTCCGGGGTCAGCTCGGTCTCACCCTTGGGGGTGACCTTGCCGACCAGGATGTCGCCGGTGGTGACCTCGGCGCCGATGCGGATGATGCCGCGCTCGTCGAGGTCGGCCAGCATCTCCTCGGAGACGTTCGGGATGTCCCGGGTGATCTCCTCGGGGCCCAGCTTGGTGTCGCGGGCGTCGACCTCGTGCTCCTCGATGTGGATCGAGGTCATGACGTCCTGCTGGACGAGGCGCTGCGACAGGATGATCGCGTCCTCGTAGTTGTGGCCCTGCCACGGCATGAACGCGACCAGGAGGTTCTGGCCGAGCGCCATCTCGCCCTGGTCGGTGCACGGACCGTCGGCGATCGGGCTGCCCTGCTCGAGCCGGGCGCCCTCCTCGACCAGCGGGCGCTGGTTGATGCTGGTGCCCTGGTTGGAGCGGCGGAACTTCTGCATCCGGTAGACCGAGTGCGTGCCGTCGTCGTTCATCACCTCGACGGCGTCCGCGGACACCCGGGTGACGACGCCGGCCTTGTCCGCGGTGACGACGTCACCGGCGTCGACCGCGGCGCGGTACTCCATGCCGGTGCCGACCAGCGGCGCCTGCGAGCGGACCAGCGGGACCGCCTGGCGCTGCATGTTGGCGCCCATGAGCGCGCGGTTGGCGTCGTCGTGCTCGAGGAACGGGATCAGCGCGGTCGCCACCGACACCATCTGGCGCGGCGAGACGTCCATGTAGTCGACCTCGTTGGCCGGGAAGAGCTCGAACTCGCCCTGGCGCTGGCGGACCAGCACGCGGTCCTCGGCGAACCGGCCGTCCGCGGTGAGGATCTGGTTCGCCTGCGCGATGACGAAGTGGTCCTCCTCGTCCGCGGTCAGGTAGTCGACCTTCTCGGTGACCTGGCCGTTCTCCACCTTGCGGTACGGCGTCTCGACGAAGCCGAACGGGTTGATCCGCCCGAAGGTCGAGAGCGAGCCGATCAGCCCGATGTTCGGGCCCTCAGGGGTCTCGATCGGGCACATGCGGCCGTAGTGCGAGTGGTGGACGTCGCGGACCTCGAAGCCCGCGCGGTCACGCGACAGACCGCCGGGGCCGAGCGCGGAGAGCCGCCGCTTGTGGGTCAGCCCCGCGATCGGGTTCGTCTGGTCCATGAACTGCGACAGCTGCGAGGTCCCGAAGAACTCCTTCAGCGCCGCCACCACGGGACGGATGTTGATCAGGGACTGCGGCGTGATCGCCTCGACGTCCTGGGTCGTCATCCGCTCGCGGACCACCCGCTCCATCCGGGCGAGGCCGGTGCGGAGCTGGTTCTGGATCAGCTCGCCGACGGTGCGCAGCCGGCGGTTGCCGAAGTGGTCGATGTCGTCGGCGCGGACCTCGACGGTGCCGGCCGGCGCCTCGATCTCGGTCTCGCCGGCGTGCAGCGCGACGATGAACTTGATCGCGGCGACGATGTCCTCGATGGTCAGCGTCTGCTGGTCGAAGGGCAGCGTCAGCCCGAGCTTCTTGTTGATCTTGTAGCGGCCGACCTTGGCGAGGTCGTAGCGCTTGCCGTTGAAGTAGTAGTTGTCCAGCAGCGTCTGCGCGGCCTCACGCGTCGGGGGCTCGCCGGGGCGCAGCTTGCGGTAGATGTCGAGCAGCGCCTCGTCCTGCCCGGCGGTGTGGTCCTTCTCCAGCGTCGCCATCATGGAGTCGTACTGGCCGAACTCCTCGCGGATCTGCTCCGCGGTCCAGCCGAGCGCCTTGAGCAGCACGGTGACGTTCTGCTTGCGCTTGCGGTCGAGGCGGACGCCGACCATGTCGCGCTTGTCGACCTCGAACTCCAGCCACGCACCGCGCGACGGGATCATCTTGGCGGTGTAGATGTCCTTGTCGGACGTCTTGTCCGCGGCCCGCTCGAAGTACACGCCCGGCGAGCGGACGAGCTGGGAGACCACGACACGCTCGGTGCCGTTGATGATGAAGGTGCCCTTCTCGGTCATGAGCGGGAAGTCGCCCATGAACACGGTCTGGCCCTTGATCTCACCGGTCTCGTTGTTGGTGAACTCGGCGGAGACGTAGAGCGGCGCCGAGTAGGTGAGGTCCTTGTCCCGGCACTCCTCGACGGTGTACTTCGGGTCGTAGAAGACGGGGTTCTCGAAGGACAGGGACATGGTCCCGGAGAAGTCCTCGATCGGGGAGATCTCCTCGAAGATCTCCTGCAGCCCGGAGTTCGGGCTGACGTCCTCACCGGCGTCGACCCGGTTCTGGACGTCGAGCTCCCAACGCTCGTTCCCCACCAGCCAGTCGAAGCTGTTGGTCTGGAGAGCGAGGAGCTTCGGGACCTCCAGAGGCTCGGAGATCTTCGCGAAGGAGATTCTGCGGGGACTTTCGTGGGCGGTGCGGGGGGTGGTGCTGGCAGTGCGCGAGGCGGCCAAGAGGCGTCCTTCCACGGGCTCGGACTCTTCGTTGCATGCCTGCCCCGACCGGTGCCAGGGGGTCCATGAAGGACGGAAGAAACCGAGACGAGGGTGAGGGCAGGCGCAACGGCCGAGCCTACCAGCGCTGGAACGCGGGCACAACCAGAGGGAGCACGCCTTCGTCACTCTCCATCGCACGGCCCTCCATATGACCGGCGAGAGAGCCATCAGCGGCTCGTCAACGCACGGAAAGCATGGACCGATCAGGGGGGTGAGTCAAGCAACTCCACACGATTGCCCAGTCGTTTCGTCCTGGTCTGTCCCGCCTTTCCCGTGCGCGGCCAGCAGCCCGTCGAGCAGGCCGGCAGCATGGCGGCGGAGCCGGCGCGCTCGGCCCGTCCAGCAGGCCGGCAGCATGGCGGCGGAGCCGACACGCTCGGCCCGTCCAGCAGGCCGGCAGCATGGCGGCGGAGCCGACACGCTCGGCCCGTCCAGCAGGCCGGCAGCGTGGCGGCGGAGCCGACACGCTCGGCCCGTCCAGCAGGCCGGCAGCGTGGCGGCGGAGCCGACACGCTCGGCCCGTCCAGCTCAGTACGACGTGATCTCGTCGACCAGCCAGCTGCCGTCCTGCCGGACCATGACCATCTCCACCCGGTTCAGCGCCAGCTTCGGGTTCGCGTTCGCCGTGCTCGTGGTGCTCTGGTCCACGAAGAGCAGGACCCGCACCCGGTCCTCCGCGCCGCGCACCACCGCGGAGCCCTGCACCTCGACGGTCACCTGTGCCTGGGTCTGCTTCGCCGCCGGTGCCACGACGGAGTCGAAGGTCTCGGTGTACTTCGAGGCCATCTCCTCGGTCATGAACTCCGCGGCCGCGTCCCGGTCCTGCTCGAGGCGCCGGTGGTCGTAGACCAGGATCGCCGCGGCGGCACGCTCGGCGGCGGCCGCCGCGGAGTCGGAGGCCGCCTCGACCCGCTCGCCGCTGCGGACGTCGTCGACGCCGTCGACGCCGGCCCAGGAGAGCCAGCCGAGCGCGGCGGCCCCGGAGACCGCCAGCAGGACGACCAGCGCCGCCGCGAGGACGGCCAGCGAGGTGGTCGAGCCCCACCAGCCCGTCCCCGTCGTACGCCGGGAGGGTGCGGGTGCTCGGCCCTCGGCACGCCGACGCCGCTGCGGAGGCATGGACCGACGGGCGGGCGCCTGGGTCGGAGCGGACGGGCGAGGGACCGTGAGGGTGCCGGTCGCGGCCTCGTCCTTCGGCGGGGCTGCCGCCGACGCGCTCTCCACGGTGCGCGGACGACGCTCCCCCGCGATCCGGCGCCGTCGCGGCACGGCCTGCTGGTTGCTCGTCTGGTTGCTCATCGTGGCCACCTCACACTTCCTTGAACGAGTCGACGAGCCACTCGCCGTCCACCTGCACCAGCGACACCTGCCACCGCCAGTGGCGCGCGACCTGCTGCCCCGAGGAGACCCGGTCGGCGTCGGAGACCACGAGCACCTCGGCGGAGTCCGCGTCGATCGTCGCGATCCCGACCAGCGGGATCCCGTCGGCGTCGACGAGCACCTCCCCCTTCGAGGAGAGCTGCTGCTGCTGGATCCCGGCGAGGACGTCCTGCGCGGAGTCGGTGAACTCCTTGCGGAACTTCGTGCTCAGCAGGGGGGCGACCTCCTCGACGTACTGGTCGGCGGCGTCGGGGGTGAAGGTGTTCCAGGTCTCGACGAACCGTTCGGCGGCCTGCACCACCTCGAGGCGGTCCTGGCCGGCGGCGTCGGCGTCGCTGGTCTCGCCCCGCAGCCAGACCAGGAGCACGACGGTGCCGACGAGCGCGAGCACGGTGAGCACGGCGAGGACGGTGGCGAGGCGCCGCCGTCCGGGCGGACGGCGGTCGGTCTCCTCGGGGCCGGCGGTCACCGGCTGCTGAGCGGCTGGAGCAGCAACCACTTCCACGACTCCTTCCCCAGCGCCGCTCCCGCGCCGCCGGTGTAGCTGACAGTCCCCGCGGACTCCTCCGTGCCGTCGAGGTAGGTGACCTCGCCGGAGTCGCGGTCGTACGACGCGAGGGTGGGCACCTCGCCGGGCGCGACCCGACGCGGGGAGTGCTGCGCCCCGCGGGGGTTGCTCTGCCCGATCGGCTCGGTGCAGCGTGCGTCCTCGTCCATCGCCTTGTTGCCGCGGTCGGTCTCCGGGTCCCGCCGCTGACCGCGGTCGTAGCCGCCCTTGCAGAGCGGGACGAACTCGTCCATGACGAGCCCGAAGTGGGCGTTGTAGACCCCCTGGCTGTTGTCGTCGTCGACCACGGCGTAGCCGCCGGCGACCACGTAGGGGTAGAGGATCAGCATCATCTCGACGCCCGGCAGGTGCTCGACGACCAGCTCGTTGGTGGTGACGAGGTTGTCCAGCAGCCGGCCGAGGTCGACCTCGTTCTCCTCCAGGAAGGTCCGGAGGGTGTTCGCCGTGGCGCTGCCGTTGGCGATGATCCGGCGGATGTCGCGGTCGCTGGCCACGAGGGTGTCGGAGAGCCGGGCCAGGTCGCGGGAGAAGGTGCGGATCGCGGAGGCCTTGTCGAGCTGGGTCGACAGCACGGTGTTGCTGTCGCGGATCAACCGGGTGGTCAGCGCGAAGTTCTCGTCCGCGGTCTCGATGAACGAGCTCGAGGAGTCGATGAGCCGCTCGAGGTCGGCCCCGCCGTCCTCGAAGGCCGCGCCGAACTCGCGGACCACCGTGCGCAGGTCCTGGCGGTCGACGGACTGGACGAGCCGCTGGGTGTCGGTGAGCCACTTGGAGCTGCTGATCGGGATCGCGGTCTTCGACAGCTCGATCTCCGCGCCCTCGTCGAGGTACGGCTTGCCGTTGCTCTCCGGCTGGAGCTCGACGTACTGCTCCCCGACCGCGGAGCGGTTCCCGACGATCGCCCGGGTGTCGGCGGGGATGGCGTCCTCGCCGTTGTCGATGTCGAGGTGGACGTCGACCCCCTCGTCGGTCAGCTCCATCGAGCCGACCCGGCCGACCGTGACGCCGCGGTAGGTCACCTCGGCGCCCTCGAAGATCCCGCCGGAGTCCGCGAAGTGCGCGGTGACCCGGTAGCTGTCGTCGAGGACCAGCCGGTCGAGCTGCGCGTAGCGCGCGCCGACGTAGGAGACTCCGAGCAGCGTGATGAGCACGAAGACCATCAGCTGCATCTTGGTGCGCTTGGTGATCACGACGTCATCCCCCAGACCAGCATCGCGGCGAGGTCGGAGTCGACGGCGCCCGGACGGACCGCGGGCGCCGCGGCGCCGCGTGCCGGCTGCTCGCCGACCGCCGCCCGGCCGAGGAGCCCACCGAGCAGCCCGCCGCTGCCGCCCTGGCTGCCCTGGCCGCTCTGGCCCCCGTTGCGACCGCCACCCTGGCCCCCACCCTGGCCGCCCCCGCCGAGGAGGCCGCCGAGGTCGCCGAGCAGCCCGCCGCCACCGCCCCCGTTCCCGCCGTTGCCGCCCTGGCCACCGCCGGGGCCGCCGGGCAGCGTGCCGCCGCCGAGCCCGAGCAACCCGGTCAGCCCGCCGGCGATGCCGAAGACCTGCTCGAGCACCCGGTCGAGCTGGGTGGCTCCGAGCAGGTCCCGTAGGTCACCGGCCCCCGCGGTCTCCAGCAGCTGGCCGAGCTCGAGGTCGAGGGTGAACGACAGGTTCATGTAGTCGCCCATGTGCAGGTCGCGGGCCTGCTGCGGGTTGGTCCCGACGACGCTGTCGACGAACGGGTAGGTCAGCACGATCTGCAGCGACTTCGCCAGGCTGTCGCCCGACTCGGCCAGCTTGGTGAGGGTCGGGGCGAGCGACTCGAGGCTGTCGATCGTGCCGGCCTTCGACGCCTGGATGACCCGGGTGCCGATCCCGCTGAGCCGGGTCAGCGCGCGCAGCATCCTGACCAGGTCGTCGCGCTGCCGGTCGACCGAGGCGATCGCGCTCGGCAGCTCTTCCAGGGCGAGGTCGAGGTCGTCGGTGTGCTCGTTCAGCGAGACCGACAGCGAGTTGACCCGTTCCAGCGCCTCGACGATCTCCTCCTTGCTGCCGTCGAGCTGCCCCATGAGCTCGCTGGTGCGGCGCATCACCGACTTCACCGTGCCCTCGCGCCCCTTGAACGTCTTGTTCAGCTCGGTGGTGATCGTCTTCAGCTGGGCCACGCCGCCGCCGTTGAGCACCAGCGAGAGGGCGCCGAGCACCTCCTCGACCTCGGGGTTGCGGCCGCTCCGCTCGAGCCCGATCACGTCGCCGTCGCCGAGCTCCTCGGAGCTCGGGTTCCTCGGCGGCGGGGAGAGCGAGACGAACTTCTCGCCGAGCAGGCTGGTCTGCCGGATCTCGGCGACCGCGTTCCCGGGGAGCTCGACGTCGTCGTGGAGGAGCAGGGTGACCTTCGCGTGGTAGTCCTGGACCTCGATCTCCTCGACCCGCCCGACCGAGACGTCGTCGACCTTCACCGCGGACTGCGGCACGAGGTCGAGCACGTCGCGGAACATGACGGTGACGCGGTAAGGGTCGTCGCCGACGTCCGCCCCACCGGGGAGCGGCAGGTCGTAGACGGAGAAGTCGCAGCCGCTGAGGAGCAGCGCCGTGCTGGCGGCGAGCGCGCCGATCCTGGTCGTACGCCGACGGCTCATCGCGCCTCCTCCAGGATCCCGGCGAGCGTGGTGTCCACGTGCTCGATCTCGACGGCCGGCCGGTCGGACCGCCCGGCGGCCTGACTGTCCCCGGTGCCGGCCCGGCGGGGCGGGATGTTGCTGAGCCCGGGGAGCTCCCGCAGCGCGTTGCACAGCGGCTCGCCCTTCGGGTCCAGCGGCATGATCAGCGTGCAGACCAGCTCGACCGGGCGGTCCACGATGCTGGTGAGGTTCGCGCGCGTGTCGAGCGTGCCGGTCTCCGGGTTGTAGGTGTGGAAGAGGTTCGCGAGCGCGGTGGGGGCGACCTCGAGCACCTCCTCGAGGTGGTCGCGCTGCCGGACCAGCACCTCGCTGACCTGTCGGAGCCCCTTCACGTTGCGCGACAGAGCCTGCTCGTTCTCCTTCACGAACGACGAGACCTGCTCCATCGCGACGCCGAGGTTCTTCAGCGCCGCGGAGAGCTCCTCGCGCTCCTCCTCGAGGACCGTCGAGGCGCCGGCCAGGCTGTCGTTGAAGTCGCGGACGGTCTGGTCGTTCTCGGCGAGCGCCTTGACGAACCGCTCCACCTCGCGGGCGGTCCCGAACAGCGCGTCCTTGTTCGTGTCGAGGGTCCGGGTGAACCGGCTCAGGTTGCGGACCGTCTCGTTGAACTGCGCGCCCTGGCCGCCGAAGTTGCGGGCGGCGGAGTCGAGCAGCCGGGTCAGCGCGCCCTCCTTGTTGGCGCCGTCGGGGCCGAGCGCGACCGCGAGGTCGTCGATGCTCTGGTAGATCTGGTCGAGCTCGAGCGGGATCGCGGTGCGCTCCTCCGACAGGGTGGCGCCGTCGGGCAGCTCCGGCCCCTTCTCGTAGACCGGCGTGAGCTGGATGAACCGGTCGCCGACCACCGACGGCGCGACGACGGCGGCCTTCACGTCGGCCGGGACCTTCACCTCGGGGTCGTACTCCATCGTGACCTTCACCAGCGTGCCGGCGGGCTCGACGGTGACGACCTCGCCGATCGGGACGCCGAGCACCCGGACGCTGGACCCCTCGTAGATCGAGACCGTGCGCGGGAAGCTCGCGGTCAGCCGCTTCTGGTCGGTGCCGGGCCAGAGCGTCACCACGGCCGCGACGACCAGCACGCCGACGACCGCGAGCGCCACCGCGCGGAGCGCGGCGGGGCCCACGCCGGGGCGCGGGAGCGAAGGCAGGGACGGCATCTCGGGTGGCCTCACAGGTCCGGGTTCGGGGGGATGTTCTGGACGATGGTGTCGAACCAGGGACCGTTGCCCAGGGTGTTGGCGAACACCCGGTAGAACGGCGCCATCAGCCGGAGGCTGGCGTCGAGGTTCTCCTGGTTGGCGTTGAGCATGTCGACGACGTTGCCGAGGTGGTCGAGCGCCGGCTTGAGGTCGGCGCGGGTGTCCTTGACCAGCCCGGTGAGCTGCTGGGAGAGCTGGCTCGTCGAGACCAGCAGGTCGTGGACGGCCTCGCGCCGGGCGATCAGCGCCCGGAAGAGCCGGTCGCCGTCCTCCATCAGCCCGACGATGTCCTGGCGCCGGTCGCCGAGCACCCGGGAGACCTTCTGGAGGTTCTGCAGCAGGGTGTTGAGCTCGGCGTCGCGGGCGGCGACGTTGGCCGAGAGGGCGCTGACCCCCTTCAGCGCCGCCTGGAACTCCTCGGGGGTGTTCCGGGTCAGGGTCGCGACGGTGTCGAGGGCGGTGGC
Source organism: Nocardioides caldifontis (assembly GCF_008087345.1). Classification (GTDB taxonomy): domain Bacteria; phylum Actinomycetota; class Actinomycetes; order Propionibacteriales; family Nocardioidaceae; genus Marmoricola_A; species Marmoricola_A caldifontis. The sequence continues at coordinate 310,106 of NZ_ML701737.1, forward strand.
GAGCTGGTCGGTGTCGATGCGCTCGGACCGCTCGGCGAGCCCCTCGAACACGTCCACCACGTCGTACGGCGAGGCGGTGCGCTCGACCGGGATCGTGGCCCCTTCCTCCATCTGCCCGGAGCCGGACGGGACCAGGGCGAGGTACATCGCCCCGAGGATCGTCTTGACCCTGATCTGGGCCTCGCTCTGCGGGCCGAACTCGGCGTCGCCGTCGACCTGGAACTCGACCCGCACCTGGCCGTCGTGGAGCGAGACGTCGCGGACCTTGCCGACCCGGACGCCGGCGATGCGGACCTCGTCGTTCGCCTTGAGCCCGCCGGCCTCGGAGAACGACGCGTAGTAGGTGTCGCCGCCGCCGATCAGCGGCAGGTCGCCGGCCTTGAAGGCGGCGGCCATCAGCGCGGCGATCACGGCGATGCTGATCGCCCCGATCACCACCGGGTTGCGGTCGCGGAAGTTGGTGCTCATCGGGGCTCCCGCGGAAGCGCGAGCGGAGCGAGTGGTCTCGTGGGGTGGTTCATCCGATGTTGCACCTGTCCTGGGCTCCGGGGCCGTTGGCCACGGAGTAGAGCGGGCGGTCGATGAGCACCTCGTCGCCGAACCGGACCCGGCCGCCGAACTCGCAGAGGTAGAAGTTGAACCAGGAGCCGTAGATCGCGGTGCGGCCGATCTTCTCGAGCTTGATCGGGAGGACCTTGATCGCGCGGTCGAGCTCGCCACGGTTCCGGTCGAGGTTGCCGGCCACCCTGCGCAGCTCCTTGACGTCCTTGGTGAGCCCCGGGCGGATGCCGGTGACCAGGTCGGAGGTCTGCACGGCCAGGTCGGAGATCGTGTCGAGCGACCCCAGGATCGCTTCGCGGTCCTGGCTGAGCCCGCCGACGAAGCGGCGCAGCTGGACGATGAGGTCGGAGAGCTGCTGGTCGCGGTCGCCGATGGTGGTCAGCGTCTGGTTGAGGTTCGCGATCAGGTCGCCGATGAGCCGGTCGCGGGCGGCGAGCGTGCTGGTGACCGAGGCGGTCCGGTCGAGCAGCCCCTCGAGCGTGCCGCCCTCGCCCTGGAACACCTGGATCAGCTCGTAGGCGAGGTCGTTGACGTCGGCCGGGGACAGGGCGGCGAACAGCGGCTTGAACCCGTTGAACAGCACGGTGAGGTCGAGCGCGGGGGTGGTCCGCTCCATCGGGATGGTCGCGCCGTCGCGCAGCACCCCGGGGCCGCCGGGGCCCTGGGTGAGGGCGATGTAGCGCTGGCCGACGAGGTTGCGGTAGCGGATCGTCGCCTCGGTGCTCTCGGTGAGCCGTGAGCTCTCCTGCACCTCGAACTCGACGAGCGCCTTGGTCCGGTCCACGATCTCGACGCCTTGTACGGTGCCGACCTTGACGCCGGCGATGCGGACGTCGTCGCCCTTCACCACGCCGGTGGCGTCGGAGAACACCGCCTTGTAGGTGTTCGTGGCGCCGAACGAGATGTTGCCGATCGTGATCGCGAGCAGCGCGGTCGCGACCGTGGTCACGACGACGAAGATGCCGAGCTTGACGGTCGCGCCCGCGGTCTCCTTGTCGAGGAGCTTCACCGGATCGTCACCCCCTGCCCTCGCGCGAGCGGCCCCAGCAGCAGGGTCGCGAGGTCGGGCACCTCGGTCGGGGGCACGTCGAGCACGGGGGCCGCGAGCCGGTCGATCACCTGCTGTTCGTCCTCGGTGCCGACGACGGCGTCCCCGGGGGCCACCCGCTTCCCGACGGGGTACTCCACGCCGTCGTTGATGTCCGGCACGATCGCCCGCGGCGGCAGCCGGTGCTGGCCGTACTTGCCCTCCATCGCGTCGTACAGCAGCTCGCAGAAGGGGAACGGACCACGGCGGTCGCCGTTCACCGGCCGGTCGTCCGGGTTGTACCCGCGCGGCTGGTGGGGCAGCGTCTCGACGTAGATGTGCAGCGTCTTGTTGCGGAACGCCTCCGCCTCGCGCGGGATCAGCTCGACCGCGCCGTCGAGGAAGCACGGGAACTGCGGGGCGTAGCGCTCGAGCAGCGGGAGGATCTGCTGGCCCTGCTCCGAGAGCCGGATCAGGTTGTCGCCGTTGGCCTCGAGGAACTCCCGTGCGGTGCCCGAGAAACCGGCCACGTCGTCGAACAGCGCCTGGATCCGGTCCTCCTCGCTCTCGAAGGTGTTCGTCGTCCGCACGGTGTTGCGCAGCAGCCGGGTGAGCTCGGGGACCACCGACTCGTAGGTCTGCGACACCGAGCCGAGGTCGGTGAGGGTCTCGAGCAGCGCCGGGATCTCGGGGTTGAGCCGGCCGAGGTAGCTGTCGAGGGTCTCGAGCGTCGTGCCGAGCTGGTCGCCGCGCCCCTCGAGCACGTTCGCGACCGCGGTCAGCGTGTAGTTCAGCTGCTCCGGCTGGACGGTGCGCAGCAGCGGGTAGAGATCGTTGAGGACCTCCTCGACCTCGATGGCGACGTCGGTGCGCTGGATGGTGTCGCCGGCCGCGATCGGCTCGGGCGAGGGGTCCTGCGGCACGTCGAGCGAGACGTACTTCTCGCCGAAGAGCGTCTTGGGCAGGATCTGCGCGGTGACGTTCTTCGGGATCGTGTCGCGGGTCTCCGGGTAGAGCCCGAGGGTGAGCCGGGCACCGTCGCCGTCGGTCGCGGTCTCCAGCACCTCCCCCACGAGCACGCCGCGGATCTTCACGTCCGCGCGGGCCGGGAGGGAGAGGCCGATCTTCGAGGACTGGAGCGTGACCTCGTCGTACTCGCTGAACTTCTTGGTGAACACCGCGTAGGTGAACCAGACGAAGAGCAGGCACAGCGCCAGGAAGACCACGCCGAGGACGCGGCCGCTGATCGCGGTGAACGGGTTCCGTGCGGCCATGGCTACCCCGCCAGCCTCACGGTCGTGGTGGTGCCCCAGATCGCCATCGACAGCAGCAGGTCGATGACGTTGATCGCGACGATCGACGTACGCACGGCGCGGCCGACCGCGACGCCGACGCCGGCGGGGCCGCCCGAGGCGTTGTAGCCGTGGTAGCAGTGGATCAGCACGACCACGACCGAGAAGACGAGCACCTTGCCGAACGACCACAGCACGTCGCCGGGCGGCAGGAACAGCTCGAAGTAGTGGTCGTAGGTGCCGGTGCTCTGCCCGAAGAACTGGGTGACCGTGAGCCGGGTCGCGAAGTACGACGACAGCAGCCCGATGACGTAGAGCGGGATGACCGCGATCAGCGCCGCGACGATCCGGGTGGTGACCAGGAACGGCAGCGACGGGATCGCCATCACCTCGAGGGCGTCGACCTCCTCGCTGATCCGCATCGCCCCGAGCTGGGCGGTGAAGCCGCAGCCGACGGTCGCGGCGAGCGCGATGCCGGCGACCAGCGGCGCGATCTCGCGGGTGTTGAAGTACGCCGAGACGAACCCCGAGAACGCCGAGGTGCCGATCTGGTTGAGCGCGGCGTACCCCTGGAGCCCGACCTCGGTGCCGGTGAAGAACGCCATCATCGTGATGACGCCGACGGTGCCGCCGATGACGGCGAGCGCGCCGGAGCCGAGGGTGACCTCGGCGAGCAGCCGGAGGATCTCCTTCTTGTAGCGGCGGATCGAGCGCGGGGTCCACGCGACCGCGGTCACGTAGAACTTCAGCTGGCTGCCGAGGTGGTCCAGCTGCTGCACGGGCTTGGCGGCGAGCGCCTTCAGGTCGGCCACCGCGTCACCCTGTCTTCGGCGGGACGAGCTGGAAGTAGATGGCGCTCATCACGAAGTTCGCGACGAACAGCAGGATGAACGTGATGACGACGGACTCGTTGACCGCGTCGCCGACACCCTTCGGGCCGCCGCCCGCGTTCATCCCCTTGTACGACGCCACGATGGCCGCGATGAGCCCGAACACGAGAGCCTTCGCCAGCCCCTGCCAGACGTCGGGCAGCTGGGCCAGCGCGGTGAAGCTGGCGAGGTAGGAGCCGGGCGTGCCGTCCTGCAGGACGACGTTGAAGACGTAGCCGCCGAGCACGCCGACCACGCTGACGAGCCCGTTGAGGAAGACCGCGACGAACATGCAGGCGAGCACGCGGGGCACGACGAGGCGCTGGATCGGGTCGATCCCGAGCACCATCATCGCGTCGAGCTCCTCGCGGATCTTCCGGGCGCCGAGGTCCGCGGCGATCGCGGAACCGCCCGCGCCGGCGATCAGCAGCGAGGTCGCGATCGGGCCGGCCTCCCGGACGACCGCGAGCACCGCCGCCGACCCGGTGAAGGACTGCGCGCCGAACTGCTGGATGAGCCCGCCGACCTGGAGGGCGATGACGGCGCCGAACGGGATCGCGACGAGGGCGGTCGGGATGATCGTCACCGAGGCGATGAACCAGGACTGCTGGAGGAACTCGCGCCACTGGAAGGGGCGGCGGAAGAGGCCGCGGCCCACGTCGAGAGCGAAGGCGAAGAGCTTCCCCGCGGTCCCGACCGGCCGCAGCACGCGTGCGGACGTGATCGAGGACATGTCGCGCTAGACCGCCGCCGCCGCTGTCGCGTCCTGGAACGACCCCGGGGGCGGGGTCACGCCGTTCTCCCGGCACCACGCCCCCGGCTCGCGCTGGCTGCGCCGCGGCTTGCCGTTGGTCGGCTCGATCTGCAGCGGGATCGGCGGCAGCGGGGGCAGCTCCTGGTCCTTCTCCGCCTCGAGCTCGTCGGCGTCCTTCTCCTCCGACATGCCGATCGGACCGACCCGCTGGGCGTTGAGGAACTGCCGGACGACGGGCTCCTCGGAGGAGAGCAGCATCTCCCGGGGACCGAACATCGCGAGGTGCTTGTGGTACAGCAGCCCGATGTTGTCCGGGACGGTCCGGGCGGTGTTGATGTCGTGGGTGACGATCAGGAACGTCGCGTCGATCTGCGCGTTGAGGTCGACGATCAGCTGGTTGAGGAACGCCGTACGCACCGGGTCGAGACCGGAGTCCGGCTCGTCGAACAGCACGATCTCGGGGTCGAGGACCAGCGCGCGGGCCAGCCCGGCCCGCTTCCGCATCCCGCCGGAGATCTCGCCGGGGAGCTTGTCCTCGGCGCCCACCAGGCCGACGAGGTCCATCTTCTCCATGACGATGTTGTGGACCTCGGACTCGGACTTCTTCGTGTGCTCGCGCAGCGGGAAGGCGACGTTGTCGTAGAGGGTCATCGAGCCGAACATCGCGCCGTCCTGGAACAGCACCCCGAAGAGCTTGCGGACCTCGTACAGGTCCTTCTCCGAGCAGTTGGCGATGTCCAGCCCCTCGATCCAGATGTTGCCCTCGTCGGGCTTGATCAGCCCGATGAGCGTCTTGAGGAAGACCGACTTGCCGGTGCCGGAGGGGCCGAGCATCACGCAGATCTCTCCCGCGGGGATCGTCAGCGTCACGTCACCCCAGATCAGCTGCTTGCCGAACGACTTGGTGAGGTGCTCCACCTTGATCTCGACACCCACGGCCTGTCTCCCTCGCTCAAGCGCGCCTCACGCCTCCCACGTGATGCAGCGCACGGTTTCTACCCCGCTGCAACCAACGAGTAACCCCGGGCTGCGTTACGACCTCGCGGGACGGATCCCGTGGTCCGGGTCACACCGGGGCGGGGGGTGCGTGGGACGAAACCGCAGGTAGGCGGCGTGGAGGGGCAAAAGCAGGAGGAGCGGCCGCCCCTCAGGGGCGACCGCTCCTCCGCGGTGCTGCAATGCCGCTCACGCGGCTGTGTGACTGCCGCTCACGCGGCGGGGGTCACTTGACCGAGACGCTGGCGCCGGCAGCCTCGAGCTGCTCCTTGGCCTTGTCCGCGGCCTCCTTGTTGACCTTCTCGAGCACGGCCTTGGGGGCGGACTCCACCAGCTCCTTGGCCTCCTTGAGGCCGAGGCTGGTGAGGGCGCGCACCTCCTTGATGACGTTGATCTTCTTGTCACCGGCGGCCTCGAGGACGACGTCGAACTCGTCCTGCTCGGCGGCGGCGTCACCGGCGTCGCCAGCGGCGCCACCGGCGGCCGGCGCGGCGGCGACGGCCACCGGGGCCGCAGCGGTCACGCCGAAGGTGTCCTCGAACTGCTTCACGAACTCGCTGAGCTCCAGGAGGGTCATCTCCTTGAAAGCGTCGAGCAGCTCGTCGGTGCTGAGCTTCGCCATGGTGGCGTTCCTTCCGTGTGGGTGGTCCCGATGAGGGGACCCGTTCTGGTGGGTGGTTGGTCGTCAGGCCTCGGTGGTGTCCGCGGCCTCGTCGGTCGCCCCCGTGTCGGTGGCGCCCTCCTCGGCTGCGGGCTCCTCCGGAGCCGTCTCCTCCGCGGTGCCCGCGTCCTGGGCGGCCGGAGCACCGGCACCACCCGCGAGGATCGAGGGGTCCTCCTCGGCCTTCGCCTGCAGCGCACCCGCGAGACGGGCGGCCTGGGCCAGCGGCGCGTTGAGGAGGTACACGGCCTGGCTCAGCGACGCGAGCATCGCGCCGGCGAGCTTGCCGAGCAGCACCTCGCGGGACTCCAGATCGGCCAGCTTGGCGATCTCGGAGGCCTCGAGGGGCTTGCCTTCGAAGTAGCCGCCCTTGATGACGAGGGCGGGGTTGGCCTTGGCGAAGTCACGCAGCCCCTTCGCCGCCTCGACCACGTCGCCGTTGATGAAGGCGATGGCGGTCGGACCGAGGAGGAGGTCGTCGAGACCCTCCACTCCGGCGTCCTTGGCGGCGATCTGGGTCAGGGTGTTCTTCACCACGGCGTAGTTGGCGTTCTCGCCGAGAGCACGCCGCAGGTCCTGCAGCTGCTTGACGGTGAGACCGCGGTACTCGGTCAGCACGGCGCCGGTGGACTCCTGGAACGACTCCACGAGCTCCGAGACGGCGGCTGCCTTGTCTGGCCTCGCCATGGGTCTCCTTCCGATGTGGCTGGGCCCGGAGACCCCCGGGACGAGCGCCGCTCCGGCTCGGGGCCGGGAACGACGAACGCCCTGCGCGCAGACGGCACAGGGCGTGGGACCCGGGCGGACCCGGGTGCTGCTCGGTGTCACCTGCGCGGGCCGCCCGCTCCTGCGGGACCTTCGGTGACGACCTGTTTCCAGGCACGCCACGACCGGCGGTCTTCGGTTACGGATCTCATCGTACGGGGCGGCCGGTCGACCGGCCAAATCGGCGGCCGCCGACCGGACCGAATCGGGCGATACTCGCCCAAAGGTCACCCGGTTCTGTGACCATGGGACCCGTGGATCTGCAGCTCCAATCGCTCACCGACACCCTGGACATGGCCGACCACCGTGTCCGGATGGGGGCCGACAACAGCGCACGCGTCTGGCCGACCGGCTTCGACGTGCTCGACGCGAACCTCCAGGGCGGCTTCCGCAGCGGCGACCTGATCCTCATCGGCGGCCCCCAGGGGATGGGCAAGACGACCTGGGTCCTCCAGGTCGCCCGCAACATCGCCCGCCAGGGCCGGCCGGTCCTCTACTTCTGCTACGAGCACGACCAGACGACGATGCTCATCCGGCTCGTCGCCCTCGAGGCCGGGCTGATCGGCGGCATCGACGCCCCCAGCATCAACCGGATCCGCGCCACGTTCGAGGCCAACGACGGGCTCGGCCGGAGCCTCTCCCAGAGGCTCTCCGACACCTCCGGCGGCGCCGAGGCGCTCGAGGTCGTGCGGGAGTACTCCGACCGGCTCACCGTCCACCGCTCCTCCGGCAGCAAGACCACGATCGAGGTCATCAAGGAGACCGTCGAGGCGGTCACCGAGAAGCACGGGACCGCGCCGTTCGTCTGCATCGACTACCTCCAGAAGATCCCGATGCCGGGAGTCCCGGAGGAGGAGAAGACGACCGAGATCGTCACCCAGGTCAAGGACATGGCCCTCGACCACGGCGTACCCACGCTCTGCGTCGTCGCCTCCGACAAGGAGGGGATCCAGAAGGGCAAGCGGATGCGGGTCAACCACATGCGCGGCTCCTCCGCGCTGGCCTACGAGGCCGACACCGTGCTGATGCTCAACAACAAGTACGACGTCGTCGCCCGCCACCACCTCGTCTTCGACGCCGGCAACGTCGAGCGGTACAACCACTGGGCGATCCTCTCCATCGAGAAGAACCGCTCCGGGCTCACCGGCGTCGACATGGAGTTCCCGAAGCGGTTCGAGCAGTCCCGCTTCGAGACCCGCGGCCGCCTGGTGCGCGAAAAGCTCGTCGACGAGCGCGTCTTCGTCGAGTAGCCCGGGCCGGGCCCCCGCGGTTTCCCATGGTGCCCTGGGAAACCGGTGCTCCCCACAGGTTGCAGTCGATGGGAACCACCAGTTCCCCATGGAGTACGACGCCCGCGCCGACGGCAACCACCCCGGACGACAGCCCTCGGACTCAGCCCGGGTCGCGACCCGGCGCGCCAGGAGTCGTTCAGGTGAACGACCTTCGACGTCGTTCGGCCGGTTGCCGGGTCAAATGTTCGTTCACGTGCACGGACCCCGGCCACGACGGGCGGCGGCTCGCCACGTGGGGCGGCTCAACGTCTCCAGGACGCGCCACGAAGGGCGGCTCAACACCCCCATCGACGACGGAACGCCCCCCGGAGTCTCCTCCGAGGGGCGTCCTGCTGTCGTACGACGGGGTGGCCGGTCAGGCCTCGTCGTCGCCGGCGACGTTGCGGGTGCGGTTCGGGTCGACCTGGATGCCGGGGCCCATGGTCGTCGAGACCGTCACCTTGCGGATGTAGCGGCCCTTGGAGCTGGCCGGCTTGAGCCGCAGCACCTCCTCGAGCGCGGCGGCGTAGTTCTCGGCGAGCTGCTGCTCGGAGAAGGACGCCTTGCCGATGATGAAGTGCAGGTTCGCGTGCCGGTCGACCCGGAACTCGATCTTGCCGCCCTTGATGTCGGAGACGGCCTTGGCGACGTCCATGGTGACCGTGCCGGTCTTCGGGTTCGGCATCAGGCCTCGGGGGCCGAGCACCTTGCCGAGCCGGCCGACCTTGCCCATCATGTCGGGCGTCGCGACGACCGCGTCGAAGTCCAGCCAACCGCCCTGGACCTTCTCGATCAGCTCGTCGCCGCCGACGAAGTCGGCGCCCGCCCCGCGGGCCTCCTCGGCCTTGGCGGCGTTGGCGAAGACCAGGACCCTGGCGGTCTTGCCGGTGCCGTGCGGGAGGTTGACGGTGCCGCGCACCATCTGGTCGGCCTTGCGGGGGTCGACGCCGAGCCGCATCGCGACGTCGACGGTCTCGTCGAACTTCTTCTTGCTCCCGGCCTTGGCGAGCTTGATCGCCGCGAGCGGGGAGTAGGTCTCGTCCTTGTCGAAGGACTGGGCTGCTGCCCGGTAGCTCTTGCTGCGCTGCATGGTTCTGGTTTCCTCTCCAGTCGTGGTCGTCGGCCGCAGTGCGGGCCTGCCACTGTGTTCAACTACGAAGCGGCCACCGCGTGGTGACCACGGGCGCGCTCGCGCCAGTTCGATCAGCCGTCGATGGTGACGCCCATCGAGCGCGCGGTGCCCTCGACGACCTTCATGGCGGCGTCCACGTCGTTGGCGTTGAGGTCGGGGAGCTTGGTCTCCGCGATCTCGCGCACCTGGTCGCGGGTGAGCCGGCCGACCTTGTCCTTGTGCGGGACGCTCGAGCCCTTCGCGAGGCCGGCGGCCTTCTTGATCAGCTCGGCGGCCGGCGGCGTCTTCGTGACGAAGGTGAAGGTCCGGTCCTCGTAGATGGTGATCTCCACGGGGATGACCTGGCCGCGCTGCTGCTCGGTGGCCGCGTTGTACGCCTTGCAGAACTCCATGATGTTCACGCCGTGGGGACCGAGCGCGGTACCCACCGGCGGAGCAGGAGTTGCCGCCCCGGCGTTCAGCTGCACCTTGACGAGCGCAGCGATCTTCTTCTTCGGAGGCATTCCTAGGGTCCTTACTGAAACGGGTGGTGCTGGTTGCGGTGAGCCGGCCGGCCCGGAAGGTCAGACCTTCTGGATCTGGCTGAAGCTCAGCTCGACCGGGGTCTCCCGGCCGAAGATCTCGACGAGCGCCTTGACCCGCTGGGCCTCGGCGTTGATCTCGGTGATGGTGGCGTGCAGCGTCGCGAACGGCCCGTCGACGACCATGACGGAGTCCGAGACGTCGAAGTCGGCGACCTCGACCTTCTTCTTCGCGGGCGCGGCGGCCGCGGCGCCGCCCTCGGCGGCGGTGGTGGCCGCAGCGGCCTCGGCGGAGGCGACGATCGCCGGAGCGAGCATCTTCTCGACCTCCTCCAGGCTCAGCGGCACCGGCTGCTGGCTGTGGCCGACGAAGCCGGTGACCGACGGGGTGTGCCGCACCGCGGCCCACGACTCGTCGGTGAGGTCCATCCGGACGAGGACGTAGCCGGGCAGGACGGTCCGCTTGACCATCTTGCGCTGGCCGTTCTTGATCTCCGCGACCTCCTCGGTCGGGACGATCACCTCGTGGATGTAGTCCTCCATGTTGAGGGAGACGATCCGGCTCTCGAGGTTCGCCTTCACCCGGTTCTCCATGCCGGAGTAGGTGTGGATCACGAACCAGTCGCCGAACTTGTTGCGCAGCGACTCGCGGAACTCCTCCAACGGGTCGGCCGGCGCGGCGTCGACGTCGGACTCCTCGGCGTCCGCCGCCTCGACGGTGCTCTCGTCGTTCAGCGCGGCGACCTGCTCCTCGGAGACCTCGTCGATCGCCTCGGGGACGCCCGCGGGCGACTCCTCGGGGGCGCTGACCTCGTCGGCCGGGGACTCCGGGTAGCCGGGCAGGTCGTCGCCGACCACGTCCTCGGCCGGCGTCGGGGTCTCCGGCGCGGGGGTCGCCTCGCCGGCCTCCTCGGCGACCGGGGCGTCGTCGAGGGACGACTCAGCGGGCGCCTCGACCTCCTCGACAGGAGCCTCGGGCGCTTCGTCGTACGGCTGCGACACGGTTGTCAGTCACCTTCACTCTGGGGTTGCGGCCGACCGGCGGGAGCCGGTTCAGCTGAAGATCTCGAACGCGAGCTTGCCGAAGCCCAGGTCGAGCAGCGAGACGATCGTCATGACCACGACGACGAACACCAGGACCACCCAGAAGTAGGTGATCAGCTGCTGCCGGGTCGGCCACACGACCTTGCGGAGCTCGGCCACGACCTGCCGGTAGAAGGTTGCGGGGCTGGTGCGTCGCTGTGCAGTCGAGCTCTCCGTCACCCGTCCTCCTCCTCACCGTCCGGGGCGTCGTACGCCGGACTCCTTCCCCACGCAGCGGCTCCGCGTGAGGTCCTGCAGGGCACGAGGGACTTGAACCCCCAACCTTCGGTTTTGGAGACCGATGCTCTGCCAGTTGAGCTAGTGCCCTTCGACGGCTCCCGGTGACCGCACCCACGCGGCAGCCGGGCTGCGTGCGGGCATGGCGATCAAGGGTGGAAACCACCGACGAGCCAGTCTACGGGCTCGTCCCAGGCAAGTCGAACCGGCGTGCACCCGGGAGAGGCCAGGTGGAACGATGGGCGCATGACCGCGAGCAGCACGAGCACCCCGTCCGGAGCCACCCGTCCCCGCATCTCGAACCGCATCGGCAGCATCGCCGAGTCTGCCACCCTCGCGGTCGACGCCAAGGCGAAGGCGCTCAAGGCAGCCGGCCGTCCGGTGATCGGGTTCGGGGCCGGCGAGCCAGACTTCCCCACCCCGTCGTACATCGTCGAGGCCGCCGTCGCCGCCTGCAGCGACACGGCGAACCACCGCTACACCCCCGCGGGCGGGCTGCCGGCGCTCAAGGAGGCGATCGCCGCCAAGACGAAGCGCGACACCGGCTACGAGGTCACCCCCGCGCAGGTGCTGGTCACCAACGGCGGCAAGCAGGCGGTGTACGAGGCGTTCGCGACGCTGCTCGACCCGGGCGACGAGGTGATCCTCCCTGCGCCGTACTGGACCACCTACCCCGAGTCGATCCGGCTCGCGGGCGGCGTCCCCGTCGAGGTGCTCGCCGACGAGACCCAGGACTACCTGGTCACCCTCGAGCAGCTCGAGGCGGCGCGCACCGAGCGCACCAAGGTGCTGCTCTTCTGCTCCCCGTCCAACCCGACCGGCGCGGTCTACCCGCGCGAGCAGGTCGAGGCGATCGGCCGCTGGGCGGTCGAGCACGACCTGTGGGTGGTCACCGACGAGATCTACGAGCACCTCACGTACGACGGCGTCGAGGCCGTCTCGATGCCGGTGGCCGTCCCCGAGCTCGCCGACCGCTGCGTGGTCCTCAACGGCGTCGCGAAGACCTACGCGATGACCGGCTGGCGGGTCGGCTGGCTGATCGGCCCGCAGGACGTCGTGAAGGCCGCCACCAACCTGCAGTCCCACGCGACCTCCAACGTCGCCAACGTCTCGCAGCGCGCCGCGATCGCCGCGCTCACCGGCGACCTGTCCGCAGTCGACGAGATGAAGGCGGCCTTCGACCGGCGACGCCGCAAGATCGTCGAGATGCTCAGCGCGATCGACGGGGTCGTCTGCCCGGACCCGAAGGGCGCGTTCTACGCCTACCCCTCGGTCAAGGGGCTTCTCGGGAAGACGTACGACGGGGTCACGCCGACGACCAGCGCCGAGCTCGCCGAGCTGATCCTCGACAAGGCGGAGGTGGCCGTGGTGCCGGGCGAGGCCTTCGGGTCCCCCGGCTACATCCGACTCTCCTACGCCCTCGGCGACGACGACCTGGTCGAGGGGATCACCCGGCTCCAGAAGCTGTTCGCGTAGAGCGTGGCTCGGGCAGGGGCTGGATCCGCGCGCGGACGGGGGCGGCCGCACGGCGGCGCCGGCGCGGGCGTGGATGGGACTGGCCCCCCTGGAGCGACGAAGGAGCGCAACGGGTGGTTGCCCGCGCCGGGGTCGCCGGGAGGCCGCCCCCGCCCCCGACGCAACCTCCAGACCCTCCCCAAGGCGCACCTGCACCTCCACTTCACGGGGTCGATGCGGCACAGCACGTTGGTGGAGCTGGCGGCGAAGCACGACGTGCCGTTGCCGGACGCGCTGGTCGAGGACTGGCCGCCGCACCTGTCTGCGGCCGACGAGAAGGGGTGGTTCCGCTTCCAGCGGCTCTACGACATCGCGCGGAGCGTGCTGCGCACCCCTGAGGACGTGCGGCGGCTGGTCATGGAGGCGGCGCTGGACGACGCCGCCGACGGGGGCCGCTGGCTCGAGCTGCAGGTCGACCCGAGCGGCTACGGGGGGCTGTTCGGCGGGATCACCGCGTTCACCGAGCTGGTGCTGGACGCGGTCGACGAGGCAGCGAGGGCCGCGGGGATCGGGATGGCGGTCGTCATCGCCGCCAACCGCACCCGCCACCCGCTCGACGCCCGGACGCTGGCCCGGCTCGCAGCGCAGTACGCCGGCCGCGGGGTGGTGGCCTTCGGACTCTCCAACGACGAGCGCCGGGGCCGGACCGAGGAGTTCGAGCGGGCCTTCGCGATCGCGAGGCGGGCCGGGCTCCGGTCGGTCCCGCACGGCGGCGAGCTGCTCGGCCCGGAGAGCGTCCGGCGGGTGCTCGACCACCTCGGCGCGGACCGCATCGGCCACGGCGTCCGGTCGGTGGAGGACCCTGCGCTGCTCGAGGAGGTGGTCCGCCGCGGGATCGCGCTGGAGGTCTGCCCCACCTCGAACGTCTCGCTCGGCGTCTACAGCGACCTGACCTCGGTGCCGGTCCCGACGCTCCTCGAGGCCGGCGCGACCGTGGCGCTCGGCGCGGACGACCCGCTGCTGTTCGGTTCGCGGCTGGCCGGGCAGTACGCCACCGTCCGCGCCGCCCACGACCTCTCCGACGCCGATCTCGCACGGCTGGCCCGGATGTCGGTCGACGCGTCCTGCGCACCGGACAGCCTCAAGCGGGAGCTGGCGAGGGAGATCGACGACTGGCTGGCCGCGCCGGTCACCGACCCGGAGTGACGATCCCGGCCTCGTAGGCGAACACCACCGCCTGCACCCGGTCGCGCACGCCGAGCTTGTCGAGCACGGCGGCCACGTGCGTCTTCACGGTGGTCTCCCCGAGGTGCAGCCGGGCGGCGATCTCGGCGTTCGACAGCCCCCGGGCGAGCAGCGGCAGCACCTCCCGCTCCCGCGGGGTCAGCCGCGCGAGCTGCCTCTCCGCATCGCGGTGCCGGGCGCGCGCCGCGACGAGCTCGCCGACGAGCCGGGTGGTGACGGCGGGGGCGAGCAACGACTCCCCCGCGGCCACCACGTGGATGGCCCGCACCAGCTCCTCGGGCGGCGCGTCCTTGAGCAGGAACCCGCTCGCGCCGGCCTCGAGCGCGGAGAAGACGTACTCGTCCCGGTCGTAGGTCGTCAGCACCACCACCCGGGCACCGGTCGACGCGGTCACCTCGCGGGTGGCCGCGATCCCGTCGAGCACCGGCATCCGGATGTCCATCAGCACGACGTCGGGGCGGGCGGTGCGGCAGAGCTCGACGGCGGCGCGCCCGTCCGCGGCCTCGCCCACCACCTCGACGTCCGGCTCCGGCTCGAGGAGCCGCACGAACCCGGCGCGGATCAGCTGCTGGTCGTCGGCGACCACGACGCGGACGGTCACGACCGGGACGGCTCTACGGAGGTCGGCGAGCCGGCGAGGGGCAGCACGGCGTGCACCCGGAAGCCGCCGTCCGGGAGCGGGCCGCTGTCCAGGCGACCGCCGTACAGCCGGACACGCTCGCGCATCCCGACCAGCCCGTGGCCGGCTCCTGCCACTGCTCCTGGCACTGCGGCGGGCGGCCGGGTCGGCGCGCCGTTGGTGACGGCGACCTCGAGCGCGTCGGCGCGCCGCTCGAGCCGCACCTGGACCGGCGCGCCCGGGGCGTGCTTCACGACGTTGGTCAGGGCCTCCTGCACGATGCGGTACGACGACAGGGCGAGCCCTCCGACCAGGTCACCGGGCTCCCCGACCACGGAGAGGGTCACCTCGTGCCCGGCGGTGCGCAGCGGGGCGACCAGGGCCTCGATCCCGCCGAGCGTCGGCAGCGGCTCCAGCGACCCGCCCTCCCCGGACTCGTGGAGCAGCCCGAGGAGCCGGCGGAGCTCCTCCAGCGCCGAGCGGCCGGTCCGCTCGATGGTGTCGAGGGTGCGGGCGGTCGACGAGGCGGGGTCGTCGAGGAGCCGCCGCTCCACCCCGGCGTGCAGGACCACGACGCTGAGGGAGTGCGCGACGACGTCGTGGAGCTCGCGGGCGATCCGGGTGCGTTCGGCCGCGGCTGCGGCGGCTGCCTCGCGCTCGGCGGCCGCGGCGCGCTCCCGGGCGGTCGACGCCTCGTGGCGCAGCCCGTGCAGCAACCTGCCGACCACGAACGCGACGCCCCAGAAGAGCAGCGTCGGCAGGGTCTCGCCGGCCGACCGGCCGACGCTCAGCGAGGCGAGCTCGACCACGACGAGCGGGACCGCGACGCCGGCGAGCCCGAGCGGCAGCGCCGCGCGCGGGGCGTGCAGCCCGAGAGCGAAGAAGGCCACGAGCATGACGAGGAACGGCTCGAACGCGGGCTGCACCGCGAGGTCGCGGTGGAGCAGCAGGAGGTAGCCGGTCACCAGCCACGCCGCGACCAGGGCGGCGAGGGTCGGCCGCGCGACCCGGGCCACCAGCACGGCGGACGCCGCCATCAGCACCGCCACGGTCACCCACCGCGGCTCCGGGTAGCCGTCGCCGTCGCCGAGCAGCCCGTTGACGAGGACCAGCGCGACGAGGGCCAGGGGCACGGCCCAGGTCGAGACCCGGGCCGCCCCCGCGCCCACCGACCCCCCTCGCATGGCGGGACGGTAGCAACGCGCGAGCGCGCCGTGCTCCTCCTCGCGGCCCCTCCTCCTCGTCCGCGAGGACGAGGTCGACGGGCTCCCGCTCCTCTCGCGGACGACCGGCTCCGCCCGGGCAGCCGAGGCGGACCGGCCGCGGCGACCAGGACCGTGGGGCGACCGACGACCGGAGGAGAGCCATGACCCTCGACCACGCCCCCACCCCACCCGCGACCGCCGCACCCGGGAGCCCGGCTGCGGCCGACCGCCTCGCCGCCCTCGGCGGCACCCTCTTCACCGTCTGCGTCCTGGCCGGCAACGGCCTGACCGAGACCGTCGTCGGCAGCGACGACTCCCCCGCCGGCACCGCCGCCGACCTCGCCGCGCAAGGCGCGAGCACCGCCGTCCGGGTCGGGCTGGGGCTCGAGCTCGTCGGGCTCCTCCTGGCCGGCGGGTTCGCCGCGGCGGTGGCGGCCCGTGGCCTCGGCAGGGCCGCGACCCGCACGGCGGCGACGGTCGCCGCAGTGGCCGGGGGCTGCCTCGTCGCGGTCAAGCTCGCGTCGGCCGCGCCGTACCTCGCCGCCCTCAGCGCCCGCGACACGCTCCCGGACGAGGTCCTGCACGCGCTGGTCGGCACCAACGAGGCGGCGTTCGTGGTGACCTGGCTGCCCGCCGCGGTGCTCGTGGGCGCGACGGCGCTGGTGCTGCACGGCACCGGCGTCGGCGGCCGGCTCCTGCGAGCGACCGGGCTCGTGGTGGCCGGCGCCGGGCTCGCCGCCGCGCTCGTGGGGTCCATCGACCCGTCGTCGGCGTTCCCGGTGCCGTTCCTCCTCGGGCTGGTGTGGATCGCCGTGGCCGGGGTCAGGCTCGCCCGTCGCTGACCCGCCTGGTGTGGCTGCCACCCGCCGGCGGCGTGGTGCGGCAGACTGCGGCGCATGAGTACGCCTCCCGGGGGACCACCTCCGTACGACCCGAACCAGCCCCAGGACCCGAACCAGGGGTACGGCGCCCCGCCGCCCCCGCCGCCCGGCGGTGGCTCCTACCCGTCGTACCCGACCGACCCGGGCAGCGGCGGCTACGGGCAGCCGCCCTACGACCAGCCGCAGTACGGCGGCGGCCAGCCCGGTGGCGGCCAGCAGACCAACGGCCTCGCCATCGCCTCGCTGGTCACCGGCATCCTCGGCATCCCGCTGGTCTGCTGCTGGGTCGGCGTGCTGCTGTCGATCGCGGCGATCGTCACCGGCTTCCTCGGCAAGAAGAAGGCCGACGAGTCCGGTGGTCGCATCGGCGGCCGCGGGATGGCGCTCGCCGGCATCATCCTCGGTGTGATCGGCGTCGTGCTGCTGATCGTGCTGATCATCCTCGTCGCCGCGACCGGCTCGTTCGACTACACGTTCGACACCGACTCGATGTGACCCCGGGGCCGGGGCGGCGACGGGCCGTGGTGCCCGTCCGCCCCGGTACCCTCCCGGCATGAGCACGCCGCCCTCCGGACCGCGCCCGCAGGACCCGAACCAGCCCTACGGCTACGGGGAGCAGCCGGGCTACGGGCAGCAGCCCGGCTACTACGGCCAGCAGCCTCCCGGCTACCCGCCGCCGGTCTACTACCGCGTCCCCGACCACCCCCAGGCCGCGACCGCGATGATCCTGGGAATCCTCGGCATCGTGCTCTGCCAGGTCCTCGGCCCGTTCGCCTGGTCGATGGGGAAGAAGACGATGGCCGAGATCGACGCCAGCGGCGGCCAGCTCGGCGGCCGCGGCCAGGCGCAGGCCGGCTACGTCTGCGGGATCATCGCCACCGCGCTCCTCGGGATCGCGGTCGCGTTCCTGCTCGTCTACTTCGTGATCATCGTGGCGATCTTCGGCGGGATGGCGGCCAGCGCGCCCTGAGCCCCGCTCAGAAGGAGCAGCCGACCAGCACCGGTTCGGGCACCAGCGTGATCCCGAACCGGTCGCGCACGCCGTCCCGGACGCTGGCGGCGAGGGCGAGCAGCTCCTCGGTGGTGCCCCCACCCCGGTTGGTCAGCGCCAACGTGTGCTTGGTGGAGAGCCGGACCTGCCCGTCGCCGTACCCCTTGGTGAAGCCGGCGCGCTCGATCAGCCACGCTGCACTCGTCTTCACCCGGCCGTCGGGCTGCTCCCAGGCCGGCGCCCCCTCGGGCAGCGCCTCGCGGGGTACGACGGGGTTGGTGAAGAACGACCCCGCGGACCACGTGTCGTGGTCTTCCGCGTCGAGCACCATCCCCTTGCCGGCGCGCAGCCCGAGCACCGCCTTGCGGACCTCCGCGAGCGGGGCGCGCTGTCCCTGCTCGACCCCGAGCGTGCGGGCGAGCTCGGCGTACCGCACCGGCGCACCGAGGGTGCCGAACCGCAGCTGGAACGCGACGGACAGCACGACGTAGCGGGACGGGTCCTGCTTGAACCGGCTGGTGCGGTAGCCGAACCCGCAGTCGGCGTGGAAGAACGTGCGGTGCCGCCCCTCAACGCGGTCCCAGGTGCGGACGCGGGCGATCGTGTCGGCGACCTCCTGGCCGTAGGCGCCGACGTTCTGGATCGGGGTCGCGCCGACGCTGCCGGGGATCCCGGACAGCGCCTCGACGCCGATCCACCCCTCGTCGACGGCGCGGGCGACGAGGCGGTCCCACCCCTCCCCCGCGGCGACCTCGACCATCGCGCCGCCGCAGCTGTCGCCCTCGGCCCGCACGCCGGTGGTCGCGATCTCGACGACCAGCCCGTCGAACCCGGCGTCGGCGACCACCAGGTTGCTGCCGCCGCCGAGCAGCAGCACCGGGCGGCCCGCGCGGTCGGCCTCGGCGACCGCGGCGACGAGCTGCTCCTCGGTCTCGGCGCGCACCCACTCCGCGGCAGGGCCGCCGAGCCGGAGGGTGGTGCGGTCGCGGAGGAGCGGGCGGGTCACCGGCTCAGCCGACACGCAGCACCGCCTTCGGCACCCCGAGCACCTTCTCGCCCTCGCAGGTGACTTCGAGCGCGACGGTCGCCAGCCCGTCCTCGACGGACTTCACGGTGCCGGCGACCCGCACCGTCGTGCCGGTGTCGTCGTCGGGGACGACGACGGGCTTGGTGAACTTGCACCCCAGCTCGACGACCCGGCCCGGGGCGCCGGCCCACTCGTCGAGGGCGCGGGCGGCGAGTGCCATGGTGAACATGCCGTGCGCGATGACCCCCGGCAGGCCGACCGAGGTGGCAACCCGGTCGGACCAGTGGATCGGGTTGCGGTCACCGCTGGCGCCGGCGTACCTCACCAGGTCGGCGCGGGTGACGGCGTACTCCTGCGGCGGCAGCGCCTCGCCCGGCGTCATCAGGACTCCCCCCGGTGGACGAGGGTCATCGTGGCGGTGACCACGTGGGCACCGGACGCGTCGACGATCTCGGTGCTGGTGCCGATGATGTCGGAGCCGGCGATCTGCCGGAGCGAGTCGACGGTGAGCATCGCGGTGAGCACGTCACCGGCGACGACCGGACGGGAGTAGCGGAACCGCTGCTCGCCGTGGACCACCCGGTGCAGCGCGATGCCGACCGTCGGGTCCTCGAGGAGGGCGTCCATCGCCTTGAAGGCGACGACGATCGGGAACGTCGTGGGGGCCGGGGTGCCCGGCCCGTCGTAGCGGCTCCCGGTGGCGGCGGCGAACTCCGCGACCCGCTCGTCGGAGACGGCGTAGGGAGCGGGCGCCGGGAAGGTGCGCCCCGCGAGGGCTCCGTCGACAGCCATGCCCGGGACGCTAGCAAAGCGAAGGAGCGGCGCCCCGGGTCGGGACGCCGCTCCTGCAGTGCTCAGGACCCGTCAGCGGGTCTCGCGGTGCGCGGTGTGCGTGCGGCAGCGCGGGCAGAACTTCTTCATCTCCAAGCGGTCCGGGTCGTTGCGCCGGTTCTTCTTGGTGATGTAGTTGCGCTCCTTGCAGACCGTGCACGCCAAGGTGATCTTGGGGCGGACGTCACTGCTCTTGCTGGCCACGGCGTGCCTCTTCTTGTCGTCGATCTCTGCTGCGGCACGGCGAGCCGTGCCCTTTCGGTCTGCCTGTCCAGTGTGCCGCACACGGCAAGTGCCGGGACGGGCCGGAGTGGTAGCGGGGGCGGGAATCGAACCCGCGACACCACGATTATGAGCCGTGTGCTCTAACCGACTGAGCTACCCCGCCGCCGGGACGCGGCCTCCCCCGGCGAACCGGCGGCGACCATCCCAGAGCCCCTTTACGGAATCGAACCGTAGACCTACTCCTTACCATGGAGTCGCTCTGCCGACTGAGCTAAAGGGGCAAGCGAGGACAGAGCATACACAGCGGGTGGGTGGTCCCTGAAATCGGCTCCGGACGGCTCCTGAATGATGGCCCGGTGGCCTCCTCGTTCTACCGCAGCCGCCCCGACGGGACCTTCGACGCACTGCCCACGACGGGCTCGCCGTGGGGCCCCGACAGCCAGCACGGCGGTCCTCCTGCGGCCCTGCTGACGCGGGCGCTCGAGGCGCTTCCCGAGGCGGCCGGGCGGGTGCTCGGCCGGGTGACGTTGGAGCTGCTCGGCCCGGTCCCGTTGGGACCGCTGTCGGTGTCGGCGCAGGTCGAGCGCGCCGGTCGGTCGGTGGCGCTCGTCTCGGCGACGCTGGTCGACGTCGCGCGCGACCGACCGGTGGCGCGGGCCACCGGGTGGCTGTTCCCGGAGCTCGAGACCGGCGCCGGGGAGGTGGGGCCGCCGCCCTCCGCCGGCCCCTCGGAGGGTGTGCCGCACGACCGTCCGCAGGGGTGGCACGGCGGCTACCTCGACGCCGTCGAGTGGCGCTGGCTCCGGGGTGCCGTCGGCGAACCGGGACCGGCGCTGGTGTGGATGCACCCACGCCCGCTGCTGGTCGACGACGAGCCTTGGACGCCGGCGACGCTCGTGATGGCCTGCGTCGACTCGGCCTCCGGAGCCTCGTCGGTCCTCGACCCGGCGTCGTGGGCCTTCCAGAACACCGAGCTGACCGTGCACCTGCTCCGCCCTCCGGTCGGGGAGTGGCTCTGCCTCGACGCGCGCACCACGCTCGGCCCTGGATCGGTGGGGCTGGCCACCTCGGACGTGTACGACGAGCAGGGGCTGGTCGCCCGCTCCGCCCAGGCGTTGCTCGTCGCCCGGCGTCGATGAGGGGCGGTCCGGGTACCTGACCCCCGTGGCCGACACCGTCTCCCGTCCCGGCGCCCAGGAGTGGGTGCCCTCGCGTCCGACCCTCCCCCGCCTCCGCTCGGCGGTCGACGACTGCCGCGGCTGCGAGCTGTACGCCGACGCCACGCAGGCCGTCCTCGGCGACGGCCCGGACGACGCGCCGCTGCTGGTCGTCGGCGAGCAGCCCGGGGACAAGGAGGACCTCGCCGGCGAACCGTTCGTGGGGCCGGCCGGGAAGCTGCTGGACAAGGCGCTCGAGTCCGCCGGGATCGCCCCGGAGTCGGTCTTCCGCACCAACGCCGTCAAGCACTTCCGGCACGAGGGGACCCGCGGGAAGCAGCGGATCCACAAGACCCCCGGCCGCGCCCACGTGGTGGCCTGCCAGCCGTGGTTGCTGGCCGAGCTGTCCGTCGTACGGCCGGTCGGGGTGGTGCTGCTCGGTGCGACGGCAGGGCAGGCGGTCTACGGCTCGTCGTTCCGGGTCGGGGCGTCACGCGGGACGCGGATGGAGTGGCCCTCGTCGCTGGAGATCGCCGCGACGCCGGAGTGGGTGGTGCCGACCGTCCACCCGTCCTCGATCCTCCGGTCGAGGCAGCGGGACGCCGACCTGGAGGCGTTCGTCGCCGACCTCCGCGTCGCCGCCTCCCTGCTCCCCTGACCGCCGACCCGTCGCATCTTCACGCCTCATGACCGCCGAGCCGTCGCATCTTCACGCCTCATGACCGCCGACCCGTCGCATCTTCACGCGCCAGGGCCGCCGAGTCGTCGCAACTTCACTCCGCCCGGCGTCGAGCCGGCGCGTCCTGCCGGCCGGTCCACTAGCGTCCGGCGGGTGAACCCACTCGACTCCTGGGGCCGGGGCATCCACACCGCCGGCGACCGCACGTACTCCTACTTTCGCAAGGGCTCCGGCCCCGCCGTCGTGGTCATCCACGAGCTGCCGGGGATCATCCCGGAGGTCGTGGAGCTCGCCGAGGAGGTCGTCGACCGCGGCTTCACCGTCGTGCTGCCGCACCTCTTCGGCCAGGCCGGCAGGAAGGCGACGCCGGGGTACGCCGCCGCGACGGTCGCCACGGTGTGCGTGAACCGGGAGTTCACCGCGTTCGCGCTCGGCCGTACGCCGCCCATCGCGACGTGGCTCCGCTCGCTCGCCGTCGAGCTGCACGAGGAGCTCGGCGGCCCCGGCGTGGGGGCGGTCGGGATGTGCTTCACCGGCGGGTTCGCCCTCGCGATGCTCGCCGGCGCCCCGGTCGCGGCGCCGGTCGTCGCCCAGCCATCGACGCCGTTCCCCCTCGGGCCGAAGCGCGCCGCCGACCTGAACCTGAGCCCGGCGGACCTCGACTCCGTCCGCGACAAGGTGGTCGGGGGGTGCCAGGTGCTCGGGTTGCGGTACGCCGGGGACCCGGCCGTCGGCCAGCGGTTCGACACGCTCCGCCGTGAGCTCGGGGACAACTTCATCGCCGTCGAGTTCCCCGGCCGCAAGCACTCGACGTTGACGTTGCACCGTCAGCAGGAGGGGGTCGACCGGGTCCTCGATTTCCTCACCGAGAAATTGCGGGGCTGACAGGAAGACGCGACGGCTGGGCGTCGGTCCTGCGTGAAGTTGCGACGGCTCGGCCGGGTTTTATGCCTGAAGATGCGACGGCTCGGCCAGGTTCGCCCGTGAAGATGCGACGGCTCGGCGTGGGACGACCTCCACGAGGCCCCGACGACCCGGCCGTCGTCCACGACAAGCCCGGTGACGCCGGTGTCGTACCGCGGCTCGACCCCGAGCTCGGCGAGCCGGGCGAGCGCGAGCTCGAGGACGAACCCGCCGCCGCCGGTGTCCCCGACGAACGGCGGCTTGTGACCGCGGGGCGCCGGGCGAGCGAGGTCGCGGAACGGGTGGGCCTTCTCGCTGCCGGTGTACATCAGCCCCTCGGTCCCGGGCTGCACGACGGCCTTGTCCGCGTAGTACGACCGCTCGAACTCGAACCCGAGCGCCTCGAGCCACTCGAAGTGCTCCACCGACTCCGCGCAGTAGAGGTGCACCTTCTCGGGCGGGACGTCGGGGCTGACGGCCCGGAGGTACTTCTCCATCTCCTCCGGGGTGTCCCGTGCCCGGTCACCTGCTGCACCGCCGTACCGCCGCCGAGGTAGAAGTGGCCACCGGCCATCGCGCTCGTGCTGGTCCCCCGGCCGCCGCGGTCGAGCAGGAGCACCGAGGCACCGGCCCGGGCCGCCTCGAGCGCGGCGCAGGCGCCGCCCATGCCGGCCCCGACGACCAGGACGTCGACCTCGTCGCTCCAATCGGTCACGCTGGAGGCGGCGACGGGCGTGGGCATCTCGGTATTCACGGACGCGAGTTTAGAACGTGTTCTAGTCGTGGAACAGATCGCGGCCGGCGCTTGTTGGGGACGGTTGAATCGACAACCTAGGAGCACGCCATGCAGTTCGGGATCTTCACGGTCGGCGACGTCACCACCGACCCGACCACCGGCCGCACCCCGACGGAGCACGAGCGGATCAAGGCCACCGTCGCCATCGCGAAGAAGGCCGAGGAGGTCGGGCTCGACGTCTTCGCCACCGGTGAGCACCACAACCCGCCGTTCATCGCCTCCGCACCCACGACCACGCTGGCCTACATCGGCGCGCAGACCGAGCGGATCATCCTCAGCACCGCGACCACGCTGATCACCACCACCGACCCGGTGCTGATCGCGGAGAACTACGCCAAGCTCCAGCACCTGACCGACGGCCGCGTCGACCTCGTCATGGGGCGCGGCAACACCGGCCCGGTCTACCCCTGGTTCGGCAAGGACATCCGTCAAGGCATCCCGCTGGCGATCGAGAACTACGCGCTGCTCCGCCGGCTCTGGCGCGAGGACGTCGTCAACTGGGAGGGCAAGTTCCGCACGCCGCTGCAGGGGTTCACCAGCACCCCGCGGCCGCTCGACGGCGTCCCCCCGTTCGTCTGGCACGGCTCGATCCGCTCCCCCGAGATCGCCGAGCAGGCGGCGTACTACGGCGACGGCTTCTTCGCCA
This sequence comes from Nocardioides caldifontis, assembly GCF_008087345.1. GTDB lineage: Bacteria > Actinomycetota > Actinomycetes > Propionibacteriales > Nocardioidaceae > Marmoricola_A > Marmoricola_A caldifontis. The sequence goes on from NZ_ML701737.1 coordinate 333,935, forward strand.
ACCACATCTTCTGGCCCGCCTCGCACACCCAGCGGATGGTGAACCTCTACCGCCGCCGGTTCGAGCACTACGGCCACGGCGCGGCCGACCAGGCGATCGTCGGGCTCGGCGGCCAGGCCTTCATGCGCAAGAACAGCCAGGACGCGGTCCGCGAGTTCCGCCCGTACTTCGACAACGCGCCCGTCTACGGTCACGGCCCCTCCCTCGAGGACTTCGCCGAGATGACGCCGCTCACCGTGGGATCGCCGCAGCAGGTCATCGAGCGCACCCTCGGCTTCCGTGAGTACGTCGGCGACTACCAGCGCCAGCTCTTCCTCATGGACCACGCGGGGCTGCCGTTGAAGACGGTCCTCGAGCAGCTCGACATCCTCGGCGAGGAGGTCGTCCCGGTGCTGCGCAAGGAGTTCGCCGCCCTCAAGCCGGCGCACGTCCCGGACGCCCCGACCCACGCGTCGCTGGTCGCGGCCGCGGCCGGCGGGAAGGACAGCACGGTGTACGCCGAGGCCGACAGCGCCACCGGCTCGCGCGCCGAGGACGCCGGAGCGGTCCGATGACCTACACCGTCGCGGTCGTCTCCGCGGGGCTCTCCCAGCCGTCCTCCACCCGACTGCTCGCCGACCGGCTCGCCGAAGCGGTCCGGGCGCAGGTGAAGGAGGCCGGCGGTGAGGTGCTCGTCGAGGTCGTCGAGCTACGGCCGCTGGCCCACGCGCTCGCCGACAACCTCGTCACCGGCTTCCCGCCGCCCGAGCTCGAGGCGGCCATCGCGGCGGTCACGTCGGCGGACGCGCTCGTCGCGGTCACGCCGGTGTTCACCGCGTCGTACGCCGGGCTCTTCAAGACGTTCTTCGACGTGCTCGACAAGGACGCGCTGGCCGGGAAGCCGACCCTCGTCGCCGCGACCGCCGGGACCGCCCGCCACTCGCTGGTGCTCGAGCACGCGCTGCGGCCCCTGTTCTCCTACCTGCGCGCGGTGGTCGTCCCGACCGCGGTGTTCGCGGCGACGGAGGACTTCGGCGACACCACCTCGGGGCAGCTGCAGGAGCGGATCGACCGGGCGGCCGGCGAGCTGGCCGCGCTGCTCGCGCCCTCGACGGTCCGGCGCGCGCCCGCACCGGACCCGTTCGAGGAGGTCACGCCGTTCGAGGAGCTGCTCCGCGGCAACGGCTGACGCCGCGCCACGAGGGGCGGTTCAACGCGAAACACCGCGCCACGAGGGGCGGTTCAACGTCAAACACCGCGCCACGAGGGGCGGTTCAACACCCGACCGCGCGCCACCATGGAGGGCTCAGGAGGTCAGCCGGCTCGCCAGGAACCGGCGGACCCGTTCCAGGTCGCCGGTCGTGCGGACCCCAGGGTCGTCCGGCGAGGCGCGCTTCCACAGCACCTTGAGCAGCAGCGCCGCGGGCGCCTCGACGGCGTCGGTGCCGGGCCGGTCCTCGACGAGGACCCGGGGCACCAGCGGCCGCTCGCCGGTGCGGCTCTCGACGGGAGACGCCTGGGCCGGGAAGTCGCCGCGGGTCGCGGGTTCGACGACCCACGACCGCTTGACGTCGGTGGCCCGCAAGGAGATCGGTGCGGTGAGGTCGGCGGCGTACCCCCGGCTGTGCATGCGGTGCAGGAAGACGGTCAACGCCTCGTCGATCCCGTCCGCGGCGAGGTGCGGCGGCAGCCGTTCCGCGGTCCCGGTCGCCATCGCGAGGTCGACTCCGTGCATCACGGTCTCGTGGGTCTGCCGGCGCTGCCAGAAGCCGACCCGGCCGGCACCGAAGGCGAAGTTCCAGCACGGCTTGTCCGCAGGGATGTCCCGGAGCACGGAGTAGAGGTCCTCGGCACGACCGAGGTACCACTCCGCGACCCGGCGCGCCTTGTGCGACGACGGACGGTCGTCGAGCCCGTACGCCGCCCGACCGGTCTCGACCACCGTGGCCGCCCACGAGTGGGTGTTGCCGAGGTGGACGACGAGGTCGAGCACGGTCCAGTCCGGGCACGTGGGGACGGCCTGCCGCATCCCCGCGCGGGCGACGTGGTCGGCGAACCACTCGGCCGCGGCCGCGAACTCGACGACGAAGTCGAGGCCGGTGCCGGCCCGTGTCGCCGAGTCCATGGGCCCATCGTGGCACGTCCGACCGGCACGGCGGGGCGCACGAAGGGGCTATGCGTGGGAGCGGACCGTCCGAGCGGCTCCGCAGCTCACGGCGTCGGTGCCTGACCGGTGACGAGGTAGACCACCCGCCGGCCGAGGGACACCGCGTGGTCGGCGATCCGCTCGTAGTAGCGACCGAGCAGCGCCACGTCGATCGCCGGCTCCACCCCGAAGGCCCAGTCGTCACCGAGCATCATCCGGAAGGAGCGGCGGCGCAGCTCGTCCATCTCCTCGTCGTCGGCCTCGAGCCGTTCGGCGGCCTCGACGTCGCGCTGCGCGATGACGTCGCCGGCCGCCCCCACCATGTGCACGGCGACGTGCGCCATCCGCTCGATGGTCGGCCGCATCGGCTCGGGCACCGCGATCTCGGGGTTGCGCAGCTGGGCCACCTTGGCGACGTGGACCGAGAGGTCGCCCATCCGCTCGAGGTCGGCGACCATGCGCACGGCTGCGATCAGCATCCGGAGGTCACCTGCCACCGGCTGTTGCAGAGCCATCAGCTCGAACACCTGGTCCTCGACCCGTTCACGGAGCGCGTCGATCGCCGCATCACCGCGGACCACCTGGTCGGCGACGTGCGGGTCGGCGGTCAGCAGGGAGTGCGTGGCCCGGACCACGGACTGCTGGACCTGCTTGGTCATCGACACCAGCTCGTCCACGATCAGGTCGAGCTGGTCGAAGTAGGCGCTGCGCATGGGCCCACGGTGGCCGCCGCGGTCGGCCCCCCCGGCAACCCGAGATGAACCCCAGGTGAACAGAGGGCGTAGTCCGGGTACGGAGCCGCTGGACGGGCAGGATGCAGGGTCGGGTCGGCCTACGATCGAGCCATGGAACCCACGACGCAGGGCGTGCTGCTCACGCTCCTCGGCGTCGTCATCGGTGCGGTCACCGCCCTCGCCTGGCGGGTCAGCGAGCGGCAGCTCCGCGGCCCGGTCCCGCCCCCCGAGGTCGACACGGCCGTCGTGCCGGCCGGGGTCGCCACGGTCCTCGGCGCCCTGCGCTCGAGCGCGCTGGTGGTCGACGAGAACGACGTCGTCCTGCAGGCGTCCGCGCCGGCGTACTCCCTCGGGCTGGTGCGCGAGAGCGAGCTGCAGGTCGAGGAGCTGCGCGACCTGGTCCGGCAGGTACGCCGCGACGGGGAGACCCGGCAGACGGAGCTGGAGGTCCCCCGCGGGCTCGGCAAGGGACCGGCCGCCGTGCAGGCACGGGTCGCCGCGCTGAGCAGCCGGCTGGTGCTGGTGCTCGCCGAGGACCGGACCCGGGAGCGCCGGGTCGAGGCGATCCGGCGCGACTTCGTCGCCAACGTCTCCCACGAGCTGAAGACCCCGGTCGGGGCGCTCACCCTCCTCGCCGAGGCGGTCGGGGAGGCGGCCGACGACCCGGAGGCGGTGCAGCGGTTCGCCGGCCGCATGCACACCGAGGCGGCCCGGCTCAACCGGTTGGTCCAGCAGATCATCGAGCTCTCGAGGCTCCAGGACGACGACGCCCTGGACCAGGCGCGCCCCGTGGAGGTCGACCGGGTCGTGGCGCGTGCGATCGACGCGATCTCGATCGAGGCGATGTCGAAGGGCGTCTCGATCGTCTTCCAGGGCCGCCACGGGCTCGAGGTGCTCGGCAACGCCGACCAGGTGGCGCTCGCGCTCGGCAACCTGATCTCCAACGCGGTCGCCTACTCGCCGGAGAACAGCAAGGTGGTGGTCGCCGCGATGCCCGGCGAAGGCTCCGTCGACCTCACCGTGTCCGACGAGGGCATCGGCATCCCCGCCGGCGAGCTCGACCGGATCTTCGAGCGGTTCTACCGGGTCGACCCTGCGCGCCACCGCTCCACCGGCGGCACCGGGCTCGGCCTCTCCATCGTCAAGCACGTCGCTGCCTCCCACGGCGGCGAGGTGAAGGTGTGGTCGGAGGAGGGCCGGGGCTCCACGTTCACGCTGCGGCTCCCCCGACGTGCCCCCAAGAAGGAGTTCCCGTGACCCGAGTGCTCGTCGTCGAGGACGAGGAGAGCTACAGCGACGCGTTGTCCTACATGCTCCGCAAGGAGGGGTTCCAGGTCGCCGTCGCCGCCACCGGCACCACGGCCCTGGAGGAGTTCGACCGCAACGGCGCCGACATCGTGCTGCTCGACCTGATGCTCCCCGAGCTCTCGGGAACCGAGGTGTGCCGCCGGATCCGGCAGAGCTCGAACGTGCCGGTGATCATGGTGACCGCCAAGGACGACGAGGTCGACAAGGTCGTCGGGCTCGAGCTGGGCGCGGACGACTACGTCACCAAGCCCTACTCGCCGCGCGAGCTGGTCGCCCGGATCCGCGCGGTGCTGCGCCGCGGCGCGGAGCCCGAGCCGGCCGCCCCGACGCTCCAGGCAGGGCCGGTGCGGATGGACGTCGAGCGCCACGTGGTCTCCGTGCGCGGTGAGGAGGTGCCGATGCCGCTGAAGGAGTTCGAGCTCCTCGAGCTGCTGCTCCGCAACGCCGGGCGGGTCCTGACCCGCGGCCAGCTGATCGACCGGGTGTGGGGCGCGGACTACGTCGGGGACACCAAGACCCTCGACGTCCACGTCAAGCGGCTGCGCGCCAAGATCGAGGATGACCCGGGCCACCCGGTGCACCTGCTCACGGTGCGGGGGCTGGGCTACAAGCTCGAGGCGTAGCTCAGAAGGCGCCGAGCCCCTCGAGCACGAGGAGCACGCCGAAGATCGCGAAGGCGGCCGCGGCGCCGTACTTGATCGCCTTCTCGGGGAGCTGCCGGCCGAGCACCGCGCCGACGCCGATCGCGAGCGCGTCCGCGAGGACCATGCCGAGGGTGCTGCCGACCCAGGTGCCGAACCACCCCTCCTGGGTGGCCAGCGTGACGGTGGCGAGCATCGTCTTGTCGCCCAGCTCGGCGAGGAAGAACGCCGTGCCGACGGCGAGCAGCGCCATGCCGCGCGACCGCCGAGCCTTCTCCGCCTCCTCCTCGGTCAGCTCGTCGCCCCGGAGCGTCCATGCCGCGAAGCCGAGGAACGCGAGCCCGGCGAGGATCGAGATGACGTCCTGGTTCTCGGTGAACGCCTCACCGATCGCGACCCCGAGCCCGACGGAGACCAGGTGGACGATCGCGGTGGCGACCGTGATGCCGATCAGCACGTCGCGGGCGCGGTAGCGGGCCGCGAACGTCATCGCCATCAGCTGCGACTTGTCACCGAGCTCGGCGACGAAGATCACCGCGGTGCTGAGGAGGAAGGCGTACATGACCGAGCCACGCTACGTGCGGTGGCGAGCCCCTCAGTCCGCGGTCGGCTCAGGATGTGACGAACCCGACTCGAGCCAGCCGCGGAACGCCTCGAGGTTGCGGGTCGACTCACCGCGCGAGAGCCGCCACTCCCACTCCTTCCGGATCGAGGAGGCGAAGCCGAGCTCGAGGATCGTGTTGAACGACTCGTCGGCGTAGGTGAGCACCGCGCCCAGCAGCCGGTCGACCTCCTCGGGGGTGACGCTGGAGAGGGGCAACCGGCCGTCGAGGTAGATGTCGCCGAGGTGGTCGACGGCGAAGGCGACCCCGAAGAGCCGGAGGTTCCGCTCGAGCATCCAGCGGTAGACCCGCTCGTGGTTCTCGTCGGGGTGGCGGGCGACGAAGGCGTGCACCGCGAACGAGTGCTCGCCGACGTCGAGCCGGCACGGCGTCTGCAGCTTGCGCTCCCCCGGCAGGGTCACCGAGAAGAGACCGTCGCCGATCTCCTCCCACTCCAGCTCGCTGTCGGCGAGGACCGACCGGACCGTCTCGATCGCCCGCGCGCGGTCACCCATACAGCTCCCCGACCATCGGCTGGCGCGCGGCGACCGCGGCCCGCCGGTAGACGTCGAGGGTCAGCTCCGCGGTGCGCTCCCAGCCGAACTCCTGCGCGTGGCGGGCGGCGGCGCGACCGAGCCGTTCCCGGTACGCCGGCGCGGAGGCGACGCGTTCGATCGCGCGGGCGTAGTCGGCCGGGTCGTGGCCGTCGACGAGGAGCCCGGTGACGCCGTCCCGGACGACCGTCGTCAGCCCGCCGACCGCGGCCGCGACGACGGGGGTGCCGACCGCGGACGCCTCCATCGCCACCAGCCCGAAGGACTCGTTGTACGACGGGACGCAGACGAGCGTGGCCGCGGCGTACCAGTCGACGAGCTCCTCGCGGGCGACCGGCGGCACGAACCGGACCACGTCGGAGATCCCGAGCGAAGCGGCGAGCGCGGAGAGCGAGTCGGGGTGGTCGAGCCCGGAGCCCGACGGCCCGCCGACCACCGGCACGACCAGCCGCTCGCGCAGGGAGGGGTCGCGCTCGAGGAGGAGCGCGGCGGCGCGGACCAGTACGTCGGGGGCCTTGAGCGGCTGGAGCCGGCCGACGAAGAGCGGCACGACCGCGTCGGGCGGGAGCCCGAGCCGCGCGCGTGCCGCCTGTTGGTGGCAGGGGCGGAACAGCTCGAGGTCGACCCCCGGGGGGACCACCTCGACCCGGCTCGGCCACGCGTCGTACAGGTTGATCAGCTGCTTGGCCTCGACGTCGGTGTTGGCGACGAGCATGTCGGCGGCCTCGACGACCTGCTCCTCGCCGAGGACCCGCGGCTGCGGCTCGGGGGTGTCCCCCTCGGCGAGCATCGCGTTCTTGACCTTCGCCATGGTGTGCATGGTGTGGGCCAGCGGAACCGACCAGCGGTCGCGGAGCAGCGCCCCGACCTGGCCGGAGAGCCAGTAGTGGGAGTGGACGAGGTCGAACCAGCCCTGCTCGTGACCGGCCTCGGTGCGCAGCAGGTGGCGGGCGAAGACGCACAGCTGGGCGGGGAGCTCGTCCTTGGGCAACCCCTCGTAGGGGCCGGCGAGCACGTGGTGCACCCGCACCCCGGGCGCGGCCTCGACGATCGGCGGCAGCGCGCTGCTGGTGGCGCGGGTGTAGATCTCGACCTCGAGGTTGCGGGCCGCGAGCCGCTTCGACAGCTCGAGGACGTAGACGTTCATGCCCCCGGCGTCACCGGTGCCCGGCTGGTCCAGCGGGGAGGTGTGGAGGCTGATCATCGCCACCCGGCGCAGCGGCCCCCCGAGCGAGCCGGGGGTGGGCGGGACCTCCTCCCGGCGCCTGACGCGGGGGCGCGTCGACCGTGCCAGCGGGGGCAGGGCATTCGTCACGTGGGGCACCTCCGGGGTCTCAACCACGGAGGATGATGTCGTATTTCCTCGACGGGTCATCAGGCACCCGTGGCCGGGGACCTCATACCCCGTGAGCGGGGTGGTATCCCGTGGGCGGGTCAGCCCAGACCGTGCAGGTTCTTCGCGGTCGGCGAGGTCGGCACGGTCGCCGGGTCGGGGTCGGTGCCGAGGAGCCGGTCGGCGGTGTGCGCGGTGGTCACCGTGAGCCAGTAGTTCTCGTTCTTGAAGTGGTGCAGCCGGTGGTGGCGCCAGACGGCGCGGTACGCGCGGGACCGGGGCTTGTAGTCGGTGTGCACGAGGTAGTGGGTCCACTCGTAGACCAGCCCCACGGTTGCGACCGTCATCGAGAAGGTCAGCCCCAGGCCGGCTGTCGGGAAGAGCAGCGGCGGCACCGCGAGCACCACCGCGACGACGACCAGCAGCGTCTGCCAGGGGATGAAGACCAGCGGGACGTCGCGCGGGTCCTGGTGGTGCTCGCGGTGCTTGCGGGCGAGCTGGGTGTCGAGGGTCACCGCCCCGACCTGGCGCGGCCGCCAGTGCAGGACGAAGACGTGCACGAGCCACTCGACCAGCGGGAACAGCGCCAGGAAGACGGCCGGGGCGAGCAGGTCGCGCACCCCCAGGTCGCCGACGACCAGCCGGGCGGTCGTGGCGGCGACGAGCGCGGACGCGACGATCCACGGCGACGGGTGGCGGACGAACTCGGCAGCGGCCTCGCCGAGCGTCGGGGTCCGGCGGCGGGAGTCGACGGTCGTCACTTTGCCTCCAGTGCGTCGAGGGCGGCGTCCAGCGCGGTGGTGGCGGGGCCGAGCAGCGCCTCGGCGCGGGCCCGGGCGAGCGGCCCGTCGTGCGCCTCGACGGCGTCCACCAGTCCGGCGTACGCGCGGACCTGGTCGACCTCCTCGGCCATCAACCCGGCGAGCGCGTCGATCGCCGGCTCGTAGGCGCCCCGGAGGCTGTTGAACATCAGCCGGAAGGCGATCGAGTCGGCGGAGTCGACCACCAGCTCCCAGAAGTCGAGCGCGAGGTGCTGCCGGCGGACCGGGTCGTCGTCCTCCTCGAGCGCCGCGACCACCTCGCGGAGCCGCGGCGGGACGTCGGCACCGGCCCGCTCGGCGGCCAGCTCGGCGACGATCGGACCGACCCGGAGCCGGGCCTCTAGCAGGCTGCGGGCGACCGCGACGTCGAGCCGGCCGCCGCGGACGAGCAGCCGGGCGAGCAGCTCGAGGCCGCCCGTGCGCCGGAAGTCGCGGACCGTCGTCGCGTCGCCCTGGCGGACCTCGACGAGCCCGGCGTGGGAGAGCCGCTGGAGCGCTTCCCGCACTGCCGGACGGGAGACGCCGAGGACCTCGGCGAGCCGCCGCTCGCTGGGGAGGGTGGCGCCGGGCGCCAGGTCACCGGCGACGAGCTCGCCGAGGAGCTGTTCGTAGACGTCGTCCGGGACGCTCCGGCGTCGGACGGGTTGCAGGGCCACGAGCGCGAGCCTGCCGTGCCGTCCGGCTGATGGTCAAGTGGTCTGGCCAGTGCTCTTCTGGGCGATGGGTGCGCACGTCGTGACCGCCATGGAGGCGTGGACCAGCGCCGCCGAACCGATGTCGGCGTCGACCTCGAGCCCGGCCGCCCCGAGCTGGGTGTGGAGCGGAAGGGCCGTCGATCTCGACGTCGTGTACCCGTCGGTAGCCACCGCATGGCACACTCGCGGCGTGCTGACCATCGGACTCGTCGGAGGCATGAGCTGGGAGAGCTCGGCCGAGTACTACCGCCTCCTCAACGAGGGTGCCCAACGCCGGCTCGGCGGGCTGTCCTCCGCCAAGATCGTGCTCAGCTCGGTGGAGTTCGGAGAGCTCACCCACCTGCAGCGCAAGGAGAAGTGGGACGACGTCGCCGAGATCCTGGCGACGGCGGCGGACGGGGTCGAAGCCGCGGGCGCGAGCGTCCTGCTCCTCTGCACGACCGCGTTCCACATGGTGGCCGACCAGGTCGCCGCCGCGGTCGACATCCCGATGCTCCACCTCGGTGACGTGGTCGCGGAGGCGGTGAAGGCGCAGGACCTCGAGTCGGTCGCGTTCCTGGGCACGGCGTTCTCGATGGGCCGGCCGTTCTTCACCGACCGCATCGCCTCCCACGGGCTGCAGGTGCTCGTCCCCGACGAGCGGCACCACGCGACGTTCGACCGGATCATCTACGAGGAGCTCGTGCACGGGAAGGTGCTCGACACCTCCCGACGCGCGGTGGTCGAGGTGATCAACGAGCTGTGGGACGAGGGCGCCGAGGGTGTGGTGCTCGGGTGCACCGAGCTCGAGATGCTGATCAAGCAGGCCGACTCCGACCTTCCGGTCTTCCCGGTCACCACGTTGCACGTCGAGGCCGCGCTCGACCGCACGCTCCCCTGACCCGGCCTGACCCGGCCTGACCCGGCCTGACCCGGCCTGACCTGGCCTGTCTCAACCCAGCAGGGCGTCCACCACGGGGCCGAGCACCTCGCCGGCGCGACCTCTCACGACCAGGTCGGCGACGCCGTCGAACGGGGTGGGCTCGTCGTTGACGATCACCAGGCGGGCGCCGGCGTCGATGGCGTCCATCGGCAGCGCGGCCGCCGGGTAGACCTGCAGCGAGCTCCCGACGACGACCAGCACGTCAGCCCGGCGGACCAGGTCCGAGGCGGCGTCCACCACGCCGGGGAACAGCTGCTGGCCGAAGGAGACCGTCGAGGACTTCACCAGCCCCTCGCACCGGGGGCAGTGCGGGTCGGCCTCCCCGGCGTCCAGCCGCTCGAACGCCCAGGTGTGCGGGGCGTCCCAGCCGCAACCGGCGGGGGTGCCGTACTCCGGCCGGTGGCCGATGCACATCACCCGGCGGGCGGTGCCGTGGAGCTCGACGACCGTCCGCGACCCGGCGTCCTGGTGCAGCCCGTCGATGTTCTGCGTGACCACGCCCAGGCAGCGGCCGGCGTCCTCGAGCCGCGCGAACGCGAGGTGGGCCCGGTTCGGCGCCCACGGCTCGGCGAAGAACTCGGTCCGCATCTCCCAGCTCAGCGCCCGCACCTCGGGGTCGGTGACGTAGCGGTCGAACTCGAAGTTCCGCGGGTCGTAGCGCGTCCACACCCCGCCCGGTGAGCGGAAGTCCGGGATCCCCGACTCCGTCGACACCCCGGCGCCGGTGAACCCGACGACCGCACGCGCGTCCCTCAGCAGCTCGACCAACTCCATGCCGGCCAGCGTAGGTCGCCGCCTGGAGGGGACGGACGGACGTGCGGCTCTCCGCCACCACCGGCTGAAGAGCCCGCCTCCGGCGCGAGCTGCACGTCCGAGCGGCCCTGTGGAGAGCCGTTCGACGAATCGGCCGGTACGCGACAGCCGTGATCGTGCCCCGGAACCGCAAGGTCGCGCCCGAGCGGCGTCGAGGAGTCGACGTCCGGTGGCGCGACCTCGCTCCCGACGAGCGGCACGGCGACGTGACCTCCCACTACCGGACGGTGCTCGACTGCGCCCGGGACCTTCCGCTCCCCGATGCGCTCGCGGTCGCCGACTCCGCCCTGCGCCACCGCGACATCGACCAGGAGCGGCTCGTCGAGCTGGCCCTCACGGTCCCCACGACTGGCCGGACGGAGGCACTCCGCGTCGCGACCGAAGCCAGCCGGCTGGCGGCGAACCCGTTCGAGTCGGCGGTGCGGGGCATCAGCCTCGAGGTGCCGGGGCTCCGGTTGCGGCCCCAGGTCTGGATCGAGGAGCGTGGGTTCCGCGGCCGCCCCGACCTCGTCGACCGCCGGCGCCGGCTGGTGGTCGAGGCCGACTCGTTCCAGTTCCACGGCACGCGCCGGGCGCTCCGACGCGACTGCGAGCGGTACAACGCCCTCGTCGTGCGCGGGTGGACCGTCCTGCGGTTCGCCTGGGAGCACGTCATGTTCGAGCGCGACTACGTCCGGGACTGCCTCATCGCTGTCACGGCAGGGCCCGACCGACGTGCAGATCTGCCGCCGACGCTGCTCTGGACCGCCTGATCCGGCGGAGCTGCACGTCCGAGTGGCCGTTGTCAGTCGAGGTCACCCAGCAGGACGTCCTCGGCCTCCTCGACGCTGTGCTGCGCGGGGCCGCCGTGCAGGGCCCGGTCGATGGTCCGTGCGCCCGTGGCGACGACCACCACGCCGACGGCGACGGCTGCGGCACCGAACCAGAACGGTGCGTGCAGGTCGACGTGCTCGGCGAGCTTGAGCGCGACGTAGGGGCCGACGGCGCCGCCGGTGAACCTCACGAAGGAGTACGCCGCGGAGGCGACCGGCCTCTCCACGGGCGCGGACCCCATGACCGCCTCGGTGACGAGCGTGTTGGTGACGCCGAGGAAGGCACCGGCGACGACGATGCCGGCCGCGATCGCGACCTCGTGGTCGGCGAAGACCGCCATCTGCGCGAGGTCGAGGGCGAAGAGGGCCAGCACCGCCGTCAGCGACGGCATCGTTCCGAACCGCCGCTGCAGCACCGGCGCGAGCGCCACGGAGGTGACGGCGAGCAGCACGCCCCAGCCGAAGAACGTCCAGCCGATCGCCATGATGTCGAAGCTCGGCAGGGCGAACGGGCCGGCGGCCATCAGCGTGAAGAACCCGAGGTTGTAGAAGATCGCGACCAGCGCGAGCAGCAGCAGCGCCTTGTGGCGCAGCGCCCGGAACGGGTCGGCGAGCGACGTGCGCCGACCGACCGGTGGGGTCGTCGGCAGGAAGAACGCGGTGGCGACCAGGGCGAGCGTCATCAGCACCGAGACACCGAAGAACGGCGCGCGCCACGACTGCTCCCCGAGCAGCCCGCCGAGCAGCGGCCCCGAGGCGATGCCGAGCCCGAGCGCGGCCTCGAAGAGGATGATCGCCTGCGCCACCGAGCCGGACGACGCGCTGACGATGGTGGCGAGGGCGGTCGCGACGAACAGCGCGTTGCCGAGCCCCCAGCCGGCCCGGAACCCGATGACCGCGCCGACGCTGTCGGAGGCACCGGCGAGGCCGGCGAACACGATGATCAGCACGAGCCCCGAGAGCAGCGTCCGCTTGGGGCCGATGCGGCTGGACACCACGCCGGTGACGAGCATCGCGACGCCCATCACCGCCATGTAGCTGGTGAACAGCAGCGACACCTGGCTCGGCGTCGCCTCGAGCTTCGCGGCGATCTCCTTGAGGATCGGGTCCACGAGCCCGATGCCCATGAACGCGATGACGCACGCGAAGGCCACGGCCCAGACGGCGCGCGGCTGGCGGAGGATGGAGCCGCCCTGGGCGGGCGCCTCGGTGGGTGCGGTGGTGACGGGGCTGGTCACGGGGTCCCTTCGTCGTCGTCGGTCTCGAGCAGGTCGCGCAGCACCGCCACGGCGGTGAGGACCTCGTCGGTGGTGTGGTCGGTGCGCTCCCGGACGCGTGCCGCGATCGCTTCGCCGTTCGCCCGGCGGGCGCGCCGGAGCTCGGCGCTCCCCTCGTCGGTCAGCGCGACGACGCTCCCCCGCCGGTCGGTGGGGTGCGGCTCCTTGGCCAGCCATCCCCGCTCGACGAGGCCGCCGACGGCGGCCGACATGGTCGGCTGCGAGCAGCGGTCGAGGTGGGCGAGCTGGGTGATGCCGAGCGGTCCGTGCTGGTCGAGCAGCGCGAGGACGCGCAGCCCGGCGGACATCTCGTGGCGGCGACGGATCGCCCGGGTGAGCCGGGAGGCGTACATCACCAGGTCGCTGCAGGCGTCGACGAGTGCGGGTTCGGTGGCCACGAGCACCCAGGTTACATAGTGTTCCTATGCAGTCGTAGCCGCTGCGCTGTGACCTCGCCCACCCGCGCGTGGCCGGCGGGGGCTCCGCGGGCCCCTAGACTTGGCCAGTTCCCTCCCCCACGTCGAAGTGACTCCCGCATGCCTCAGCAGACCCGGCACGACCTCCGCAACGTCGCCATCGTGGCGCACGTCGACCACGGCAAGACCACGCTCGTCGACGCGATGCTCCACCAGGCCGGGTCGTTCACGGCCCACCAGCACGTCGACGAGCGGGCGATGGACTCCGGCGAGCTCGAGCGGGAGAAGGGGATCACGATCCTCGCCAAGAACACCGCGGTCCGGTACGCCGGCCCGGCGCTGAAGGAGCTCGACGAGCCCGTCGAGGCGATGACCATCAACATCATCGACACCCCGGGCCACGCGGACTTCGGCGGCGAGGTGGAGCGCGGCCTGAGCATGGTCGACGGCATCGTGCTGCTCGTCGACGCCAGCGAGGGGCCGCTCCCGCAGACCCGGTTCGTGCTCCGCAAGGCGCTCAACGCCGACCTGCCCGTGGTGCTGGTGGTCAACAAGGTCGACCGCAGCGACGCCCGGATCACCGAGGTCGTCGACGAGACGTACGAGCTGTTCATGGACCTGCTCGACGACAGCCACTCCCAGGACGCCCTGGACTTCCCCGTCGTCTACGCCAGCGCGAAGGCCGGTCGGGCGAGCACGGAGATGCCGGAGAACGGCGGGCTCCCGGACTCCCCCGACCTCGAGCCGCTGTTCCGGACGATCATCGAGACGATCCCGGCCCCGACGTACGACGACGAGGCCCCGCTGCAGGCGCACGTCACCAACCTCGACTCGAGCCCGTTCCTCGGCCGGCTCGCGCTGGTGCGCGTGAAGCAGGGGACCCTCCGCAAGGGCCAGCAGGTGGCGTGGCTCAAGCGCGACGGCAGCCAGCAGAACGTCAAGGTCACCGAGCTCCTCGTCACCGAGGCGCTCGAGCGGAAGCCAGGCGAGCAGGCCGGCCCGGGCGACATCGTCGCGATCGCCGGCATCCCGGAGATCATGATCGGCGAGACGCTCGCCGACCCCGAGGACCCCAAGCCGCTGCCGCTGATCACCGTCGACGAGCCCGCGATCTCGATGACGATCGGCACCAACACCAGCCCCCTCGCGGGCCGGGTCAAGGGCGCCAAGGTCACCGCGCGGCTGGTCAAGGACCGGCTCGACAAGGAGCTCATCGGCAACGTCAGCATCAAGGTGCTGCCGACCGAGCGCCCCGACGCGTGGGAGGTCCAGGGCCGTGGTGAGCTCGCGCTCGCGATTCTTGTCGAGCAGATGAGAAGAGAGGGCTACGAGCTCACCGTCGGCAAGCCGCAGGTCGTCACCAAGGAGATCAACGGCAAGCTCCACGAGCCGATGGAGCGGCTGACGATCGACGCGCCGGAGGAGTACCTCGGCGCGATCACCCAGCTCCTCGCGGTCCGCAAGGGGCGCATGGAGCAGATGACCAACCACGGCACCGGCTGGGTGCGGATGGAGTTCATCGTCCCGGCACGCGGCCTGATCGGCTTCCGCACCGAGTTCCTCACCGACACCCGCGGCACCGGCATCGCGCACCACGTGTTCGAGGGCTACGAGCCGTGGGCCGGCGAGATCCGCTCGCGCGCCACCGGGTCGCTGGTCGCGGACCGCGCGGGTGCCGCGACGGCGTACGCGATGACGAACCTGCAGGAGCGCGGCGTCATGTTCGTCGAGCCGACCACCGAGGTCTACGAGGGGATGATCGTCGGCGAGAACTCGCGCGCCGACGACATGGACGTCAACATCACCAAGGAGAAGCAGCAGACCAACATCCGCTCCTCCACCTCCGACAACTTCGAGAAGCTCATCCCGCCGCGCAAGCTGTCGCTGGAGCAGTGCCTGGAGTTCTGCCGCGAGGACGAGTGCGTCGAGGTGACGCCGGAGACGGTGCGGATCCGCAAGGTCGTGCTCGACCAGAACCAGCGCGCGAAGGCGGCGTCCCGGGCCCGCAAGGGCTGATCATCCCCGCAGCGCAGCCACTCCGGGGCCCTGGAGCTCCGGGAGGACGGACGCCCGTCCGGTGAGGGCCATGGCGAGCGCCTCGAGCGTGCCGGCGACCTCCGGCCCCTCCCCGTGCCGCCAGTCGGCGTCGGTGGCGCGCAGGGTGATGCCGTCCGTCCGTCGCGGGTCGACCAGCGCCGGCGCGGCGCGGCCCGAGGTGAGGTGACCCAGGAGCTCCCGCCAGTCGTCCCGGGGCACGTCCGCCGCCAGCCCCAGCGGACGTGCGAGGTCGCGGAGGTGGATGCAGGAGTCCGCGAAGGGCCCCATCGGCCCGACCCGCGGCGGGTCCACCCGGTCGTCGGCGTGCCGGCGAAGGAGCGCGACGAGCTCGGCGGGTTCACGCTCCGCCAGCCGGCGGGCCAGGTGGTCGACGGTGGCCGCGGTGTCCCCGCGGAACCGGAGCGAGGTCACGAAGAAGCGGCCGAAGCCGACGAACGCCGGTTGCAGAAGGTGCCCTGCGAGGTGCCGGACCGTCCACCCCTCGCACAGCGTCGGCGCCGCCCATTGCTCCGGCCCCAGCCCCTCGAGCACGTCGGCGAGCAGCCGCCGGTTGCGCGCAGTGCGCGTGAAGACCTCTTCCCTCTCCATCGCCCCTCCTCACCTGGCCCGGTCCCGGACGTCCCGCTCCAGCGCGGCCAGCACCCGGGCGGCCGTCGCGAGGTCTCGCACACCGATCTCCGGCGCGAGCGTCGCCAGCTCGTCGAGCTCCTGGTCGTGCAGCCGCGCGAAGGCCCCATGACCAGCCGGTGTGAGGTCGATCAGGACCGAGCGCCGGTGGGCCGGGTTCTCCACCACCCTGACGTGGCCGAGCTCCCGGAGGCCGTCGACGAGCCGTTGCACGTTCTGCCGGGCGAGCGAGAGCAGCCCGGCGAGCTGGGGCACGGTCGACGCACCCCGCGCGGCCAGCAGCTCGACGACCGCACGGGAGCCGACCGTCCAGCCGAGCGGAGCGACCCGGCTCTCGACCACGCGGGTCGACTCGAGCACGAGCGGGCGCACGTGCCGGAGCACCTCGTAGACCGCTTCACCTCGCGACATGACACCAATGATGTCATACTGGTCGCTCAGCCGTAACGGGCCGCGGTGTCCACCAGGACGTCGTGCAGGGCCAGCTCGGCGGCGCCGCGAACCCGGCCGGCCCGGTGCGCGGCGAGGACCCGCCGCGGCGGAGCCGTGTCGCCGAGCGAGACCACCCGCACGTCGGGGTGCTGGTTGACGGTGGCGGTGCGCGGCGCGAGCGCGATGCCGAGCCCGACGCTGACCATCGCCTGCGCCTCCTGGTAGTCGTTGGCGTGGAAGGCGATCTTCGGCGTGAAGCCGGCTGCGAGCGCGCTGCGCCGCAGCACCTCGACGACGGGGTGGCCGCCGGCCCGGATGATCCACTGCTCGTCGGCGAGGTCGGCCATCTTGACCGTACGGCGCCGCGCGAGCCGGTGCGTGGCACCCACGAGGAGCACCGTGGGGTCGGTGAAGAGCTCGGTGAGCACGAGCTCATCGTTGTCGACGCGCTGCCACTCGTAGTCCCAGAGCAGCGACATCGCGACCCGCCCCTCCTCGAGCATCTGCACGAGCCGGTCCTCCCGGCCGCTCTCGATGGACAGCTCGATGGCCGGGTAGAGCTCGCGGTAGCGGCGTACGGCCAGGGGCAGGAACGAGCTGCCGACGGTCGGGAACGTCCCGAGCGTGACGCTGCCGCGTCGCACGTCCGCGATGTCGGCGAGGTCGGCCTCGGCCGCCGCCAGCTGGCGGACGATCTTGCGGGCGTGGCGGGCGAGGACCAGCCCGGCCTCGGTCGGCTGCATCCCGCGGGCCTGGCGGTCGAGCAGCGGCTGTCCCGCCTCGCGCTCGAGCCGGAGCAGCTGCTGCGAGATCGCCGACGGCGTGTACCCGAGTGCGGCGGCCGCACCGGTGACCGACCCCTCCTCGACGATCGCCAGCAGCACCCGCAGTCGTTTCACGTCCAGCACCCGGCCAGTCTGCCTGAAGGGTTGCTACAAGGCCATGTAGGTGCATCCAGCGCTGCTGGACGTGGTTGAACGCTCGTCCCGCCACGAGGGGCGGCTCGACGAGTTAAGGATCGCTACACGTACATGTGCAGATTCGCGATTGTGCTACAACGCACATCGGTCGCACGCTGATCGGGTCCCCGGACGGACCGGGGCACCCGACAGGAGGCCGAAGTGCGCGAGATCGCCGCGACCTGGATGCGCGGAGGGACCAGCAAGTGCTGGGTCTTCCGCCGCGACGACCTGCGAGTCGACGACCTCTCGGTCGACGAGGTCCTCCTCCGCGTGTACGGCAGCCCGGACCACCGCCAGGTCGACGGCGTCGGGGGCGGCACCTCGACCACCAGCAAGGCCGTGATCCTCGCGCCGTCCGCCGACGAGGGCGTCGACGTCGAGTACACCTTCGCGCAGGTCGGCATCGAGGAGGCCAAGGTCGACTGGGGGAGCAACTGCGGCAACTGCTCCGCGGTCGTCGCCTCCTTCGCGATCCGCGAGGGGTGGGTGCCGGTCCAGACCGACGAGACCGCCGTCCGGGTCCTCAACACCAACACGAAGCAGCTGATCCTGCAGCGGGTCCCCACCCCCGGCGGACGCCTGGACGAGTCGCCGACCGACACGATCCCGGGCGTCCCGTTCCCCGGAGCGCCGGTCCGCATGGGGTTCGTCGACCCCGCCGGCCGCAGCACCGGCATGCTCTTCCCGACGGGCCGGCCCCGCGACGTCCTCTCGACCGAGGTCGGCGGGGTGACGGTGACGCTCGTCGACGCAGGGGCGCCGGTCGTGGCGGTCGCCGCCGGCGAGGTCGGTGTCCGGGGCGACGAGGACACCGCGGCGCTCGACGTGGTGCCAGGGCTGCTCGCCCACCTGGACGGCGTACGGCGCGAGGCCGGCGTGCTCATGGGGCTGGCCGGCACCCCTGCCGCCGTCGAGCGCGCCGTCCCGAAGCTGGCCGTCGTCTCCGCACCCGGGCCGGGCGTCGAGGCCGACCTCGTGGTCCGGATGCTCTCGATGGGCCGCTTCCACCCCGCCGTCCCGGTGACCGGCTCGGTGGCGCTCACGCTCGCCGCCGGCGTCCCCGGCACCGTCGTCCACGACCTGGTCCCGCAGCCGGCCCCGACCGGCGGGCTCCGCCTCGGGACCCCGGCGGGCAGCGTCACGACGTTCGTCGAGGAGCACGAGGGGGTGCCGGTGGTCGGCGTGCTCCGCACCTACCGGCGGCTGGCCCACGGCTCCGTGCTCCTACCCGACCCGCCCCTGCTCCCGTCCGCCTCGGCCTGACCGCACCAGATCGCTCTTCCCAGCCTCGCGTGCGAGGCTCGTCCACTGGAGGTTCCTGCATGACCCAGCACGTCGACGACGAGGTCCTGGTGACGACACCCGACCCGTCGACCGACCCGACGCCGGTCGACGAGCGCTCCGCCCCGACCCCCCGCACGGCGGGGTCGATCGTCGCGGGGTTCGCCGCGCTCGCGGTCGGGGTCTCGGTCGTCGGGGGCGACCTGCTCAACCCCGCGGCATCCACGACCGACGGCGACTACGCCGGTGAGACCGTCGAGATGATGATCCCGCTCGCCGAGGGCGGCGGCACCGACACCTGGGCCCGCTTCGTCGCCGCCGAGCTCACCGAGAAGGTCCCCGGCTCCCCCGGGCTGGCGCCGGTGAACGACGACGGCGGCGAGGGGATCCTCGGCACCAACAACTTCATGACGTCCGCGCGCTCCGACGGCACCGAGGTGCTGGTCAGCACCGCCTCGACGGTGGTGCCCTACCTGCTCGACATGCCCGCCGTCCGCTACGACTTCAACGAGCTCCGGCCGATCCTGGCCAACGGCACCGGCGCGGTCGTCTACGCACGGACCGGCGCCGGGGTGAAGGGCGTCAAGGACCTCGTCGACCGCGACGAGCCGCTGGTCTTCGGCGGCATCGCGGCGACCAGCCTCGACCTGACCACGATGCTCGCCTTCGACCTGCTCGACGCGGACGTGACCTCCACGTTCGGCTTCGAGGGACGTGGTCCGGTGAACCTCGCGCTCCAGCGCGGCGAGGTCGACATCGACTACCAGACCACCTCGTCCTACGGCCCGGCCGTGGAGCCGCTGGTCAAGGACGGCACCGCCGTCCCGCTGTTCTCGCTCGGCCAGGTCGACGAGGACGGCGAGATCGTCCGCGACCCGAACTTCCCCAGGCTGCCGACGGTCGTCGAGGTCTACGAACAGGTGTACGGCGAGCAGCCCGACGCCGAGGCGCTGGAGACCTACCGGGCGATCCTCGCGCTCACGTACACGTACCAGAAGGCGCTCTGGGTCCCCGAGGACACGCCTGACGAGGCCGTCGAGCTGCTCCGCTCGACCGCCGAGGAGATGGGCCAGGACCCCGCGTTCCAGAAGTCGGCCGAGGAGGTGCTCGGCGGCTACCCGCTCGACGCCTCCCCCGACCTCGCCGAGCGGATCGGCGACGCCTACCGGGTGGACGACGACGTCCGGGAGGACGTCCTCGAGCTGCTCGAGACCGACTACGACATCACGATCGACTGAGGCCACGACGATGACTGACGCAGCCTTCTCCGCCCTGGCCTCGCTGGCCGACCCGTCCCTGCTGATCATGCTGGTCGTCGGCGTCCTCGCCGGTCTCGTCATCGGGCTGATCCCCGGGCTCGGCGGCACCGGTGCCGTCGCGATCCTGCTCCCCGTCACCTTCGGCATGGACCCCGAGCCCGCGCTCGCCATGCTCATCGGCGCCCTCGCGGTCGTGCACACCTCGGACACCGTGGCCGCGGTCCTGCTCGGCGCACCGGGTTCGGCCTCGGCGAGCGTGACGATGCTCGACGGCTACTCGATGGCCCGGCGCGGGCAGGCGAAACGCGCCCTGTCGCTCGCCTTCCTCTCCTCGATGGCCGGCGGGCTCATCGGCGCGGTCGGCCTGACGCTCGCGATCCCGCTGGCCCGCCCGCTGGTGCTGTCGTTCGGCAGCCCGGAGCTGTTCATGCTGACGATCCTCGGCGTCTCCCTCGCGGCGGTGCTGTCGCGCGGCAACGTGGTGAAGGGGCTGACCGCCGGGTTCCTCGGGCTGCTGCTCGGCCTGGTCGGCAGCTCGCCCACGACCGCCGAGGAGCGGTTCTCCTTCGGCTCGCTCTTCCTCAGCGACGGCGTCTCCCTGGTCGCCGTGGCGCTGGGTGTCTTCGGCCTCGCGGAGATCGCCAGCCGCGTCGGCCAGCGCAAGGTGACCGAGGAGCCGGTGACCCTCACCGGCGGCTGGGCCTCGGGCATCCGTGAATGGCTGACCCACTGGACGCAGGTCGTCCGTGGCGCCCTGATCGGCATCTGGGCCGGCGTGCTCCCCGGCGTCGGCGCGACCGCCGGCACCTGGCTCGCCTACGGCCAGGCCGTCGCCACCGCGAAGGACAAGCGCAAGTTCGGCAAGGGAGACCCGCGCGGCATCGTCGGCCCGGAGAGCGCCAACAACTCCGTCGAGGCCGGCGACCTGATCCCGACCTTCCTGTTCGGCATCCCGGGCGGCGTGCCGTCCGCGATGCTCCTCGGGATGCTGCTGACCTACGGCATCCAGCCGGGACCGTCGATCGTCAGCGAGCACCTGGACCTGATGTACCTGATCATCTGGGCGTTCGCCATCGCGTCGGTCGCGGGTGCGTTCCTCTGCTTCCTCGCCACCGGGTCGCTGGCCCGGCTGACCAAGGTGCCGTTCGCGGTGCTCGGCCCCGGACTGCTGGTCGTGATGCTGCTCGGCGCGTTCCAGGAGGGTGGCCAGCTCGGCGACCTCTGGGTGATGGTCGCCCTCGGCGTCGTGGGCTTCTTCCTCAAGGCGACCGGCATGCCGCGCGCGCCGTTCCTCATCGGGTTCGTCCTCGCGATCCCGATGGAGCGCTACTACTACCTGACCACCAACCTGTACGACGGCGCCGGCTGGATGACCCGTCCGGGCGTGCTCGCCTTCGCCGCGGTCCTGGTGCTCCCCGTCCTCTGGTCGCTGCTCCGGAAGGCGCGCACCGCGACCGGGCGGGCCGACGACGGCCACCGCGACGAGCACCCCGTCGAGGAGCGTGCCGAGGTGGACCTCGAGGGCTCGATGGCCGGCACCCCGTGGTCGCTCGGCGTCGCCGCGGTCGCCGCGGCCGTGTTCGCCGGCGCGCTCTGGATGAGCGGCTCGTTCTCGGAGGAGGCGGCGCTGATGCCGCGGCTGGTCGCCGTGGGCGGCCTCGTGACCGCGGGCCTCCTGCTCTGGCAGGAGCTCCGTCCCCGGTTCCAGCCCCAGGCCGACCCCGAGCCCACGGTGCACGACGAGGCGCCCTCGGGCGGGTCGACGCTGGTCGCGACCCGGGTCGAGCAGCGGACGGTGGCCCAGGAGGCCCGTGCGGCGGTCCGCAACCGCGACCTCGCGATCGGCGCGCGCACCTTCGCCGCGATGGCCACCTTCCTGGTGCTGGTCATGGTCGGCGGCTACCTGGCGGCGACGCTGGTGTTCACCCCCGTGTTCCTGCTCTACGTCGCCCGCACCCGGCCCCGGACCGCGGTCGTACACACGCTCGTGCTCGGACTGGTGCTGCTGTCGCTGCCGTCGCTGCTGCCGGTCGAGCTGCCGCTGGGCGCGCTCCAGTGAGCCCGCTGACCACCACGGGAGGAACCCGATGACCGTCGTCGTCGCCTACGCCGACACCCCGCCCGGACAGCGGGCCGTCGCCACCGCCGCCACCGGCGAGTGGGCCCGCGCGGACGAGCGGGTGGTGCTCGTCCCCGCGGTCCGCGGAGAGCAGTGCCCCGACGTCGCCGAGGTCGAGCGGCGCTGGCCGGCCCTCGCCGGCCGGGTGGAGGTCGTCCGCGGCGATGTCGGCGACCCGGGCGACGCGGTCGTCCAGGTCGCCCAGCGCCACGACGCCCGGATGGTGGTGCTCGGGCTCCGCCACCGCTCGGCCGTGGGCAAGCTGGTGTTCGGCAGCACCGCCCAGCGGATCCTGCTCGGCGCGACCTGTCCGGTGCTGACGGTCAAGCCCGACGGGGCTCCTGGGGCCTGAGGCCGGCGAGGGCCTCAGCGGCGGACGACCTTGGCCGCCGGGGTCGAGAAGGTCCAGCCAGCGGTGCCGTCCTTCCACCCCAGCACCGAGACCCAGACGTACTTGCCGACGACCTTCCGCGGGATCTTGACCGAGAGGACCGGCTTCGCCTTGGGCTTGGCCTCGAGCAGCGCGGCCTTGCCGTAGACGTTCGCGGACCAGTCGTCGGGGGTGAACTTCTTCCGCTTGCTCACCCACACCTGCGTCGAGACGCGCGTGCCGGGCTCCCACGTGCCCTTGAAGCGGAACGTCGCCCGCTTCCCCGCGCGGTAGGTCCACTGCCCCTTCACCTTGGTGCTGGAGGTGACGAACTTCCGCGGGTGCCGCACGTAGCGGAACGTCCAGTCGACGGGGGCGCTGGTCGCGGTCACGCCGCCGGCACCGACCTCCTGGACGGTCACCGGGTAGCTCCGGCCGTTCTCGAGGGAGTAGACGTCGAACGTGGCCCGGAACCGACCCCCGCCCAGGGCCTGGACGTGACCGGACCCGTCCTTCTTGCCGAGGCGCACGCGGTAGTCGTCGGCCGCGCTCGGCGTGGAGTCGGTGAAGGTCACGACTCCCGTGCTGTAGAGCGGGATGTACGGCGTGAGGCCGCCGGACTCGTTGGCGGTGGTGACCTTCTGGACCTGCGGCGCGTCGCCCGGCTCCTGGGTGTGGGCCGGCGTGGTGAGGCCGCCGACGGCGATGGACAGCAGGACCGGTGCGGCGACAGCGCCGGCGCGGACGCGCATGAGGGTGGACGGCACGTGGGGCTCCTCGAGATTGGAGAGGGGGCAGGTGACGAGCGCCGGCGACCCCCCTGTCGTCGCCGGCACGCCACCACGATCGGCCCGGCTCGGCGGCTCCACAGGGGAAGATCACCTCCCGGACGAGTCCGGACATCCCTGTTCACGCCCGGACGAGCCGTCCGCGGACGTACAGTCGGAGCGCCCCGCCGGAGGCGGCGGGTGCGGTCTGACCGGCTCGGGGCCGGCGTTACGGGAGGACGACGGTGGTGGACGGGCAGGGTCCGGCGACGGTGCAGAACGGCCGTTGGGACCCCCTGGTCGACAGGCTGCAGGCGCTCCGTCTCGCCGCCGGGGAGCCGTCGTACGCCTCGATCGCGCAGCTCGTCACCGAGCGCCGCACGGCCGCGGGCGTGCCGGACCACGCGGCCCGGATCGCACGCTCCACGATCTACGACTGCTTCCGTCCGGGACGCGTCCGGGTCAACGTGGTGCTCGTGCGCGAGATCGCCGAGGTTCTCGGCGCGGCGGACGGCGACGTGGACGCCTGGGTCGCCCGCTGCCGACAGCCGGCGCCCGCCCTGGCGGCGCCGCCGGACCCGGCGCCGGACGATCCCGGACGCGGCCCGGCCGAGGCGGCACCGTCGTTGCCCCGTCCCGGCGTGCTGGCTCTCCTCCTCGTCGCCGCGGTGCTGGTCAACTTCGCGGGCAACGCCTTCCACGAGGCGCTGCGGCTGCCCGTCTTCCTCGACATGGTCGGGACGGCGGCCGCCGCGATCGTCCTCGGGCCGTGGTGGGGCGCGCTGGTCGGCGTGCTGACCAACGTGGCGGGGGTCGCGACGAGCGGCCCTGCCAGCCTCCCGTTCACACTGGTCAACGTCGTGGGCGCGCTCGCCTGGGGGTACGGCGTGCGGCGGCTCGGGCTCGGCCGCACGTTGCCGCGGTTCTTCTCGTTGGGGCTTCTCGTGGCGGTGGCCTGCAGCGCGGTCGCCGTCCCCCTCCTGCTGCTGCTGTTCGACGGCTCGACCGGCCACTCCCAGGACACCATCGGCGCGACGCTGGCGCAGCTCACCGGGTCGTCGGCGCTGGGCACCGCGGTGTCGAACCTCGTCGTGTCGCTCGGCGACAAGATCATCAGCAGCTTCGTCGCCCTCGTGGTCGTCGCGGCCCTCCCCGCCTCCTGGGGCGCCTGGCGCCACCTCCCCCTGCTCGGCACGGCCGGGGCCGCTCGCGGCCACGGCGGTCTCGCCGAGCACCCCTCGAGCGGCTGACCGTCCGCCGTCCGGCGCCGGTAGGGTCCCAGCCGCGGGCCGGTCGTCGGCCTCGCGGAGAGGAGACGATGGCCCAGCCCGACCCCATCGAGGAGGCGCGCCGCCAGTGGGTGGCGCACGGTTGGGGCGCGGCGGCGGACGGGATGGCGATGGTCACCTCGCTGACCCGGGTCCAGCAGCTGGTCACCGAGCGGATCGACGCGGTGCTGCGCCCGCTCGACCTGACCTTCGCGCGCTACGAGGTGCTCCGGCTGCTGGCCTTCACCCGCGCCGGGAGCATGCCGATGACCCGGCTCGGCTCGCTCCTCCAGGTGCACCCCACCTCGGTGTCGAGCGCGGTGGCGCGGCTCGAGGCGCAGGGGTTGGTCGAGCGGCAGCGCGACGCCGACGACCGCCGGGTGGTCCGGGCAACCCTGACCGCACGGGGCCGCGAGGTCGTCGAGGCCGCCACGGACGGGCTCAACCGGGAGGTCTTCGAGGCACCGGGGCTCGACGCCGACGACGTGGCGACGCTCACCGGGCTGCTCCGCGACTACCGCCGGCGGGCGGGAGACCTGCCGGACTAGGCAGATTTACTAGGACGTCCTAGTATTCGGGGGTGACCACGAACAGCACCCCCACGCACCCCGTCCGCGTCGTCACCGCGTCGAGCCTCTTCGACGGCCACGACGCCTCGATCAACATCATGCGGCGGATCCTGCAGTCCCAGGGCGCGGAGGTGATCCACCTCGGCCACAACCGCTCGGTCCAGGAGGTCGTCGACGCGGCGGTCGAGGAGGACGTGCAGGCGGTCGCGGTGTCGTCCTACCAGGGCGGTCACGTGGAGTACTTCGAGTACCTCGTCGAGCTGCTCGCCGAGCGCGGCGCCGGCCACGTCAAGGTGTACGGCGGGGGCGGCGGCGTGATCGTCCCCGAGGAGATCGCCCGGCTGCGCGGGTCGGGGGTGACGATCTTCTCCCCCGAGGACGGCCAGCGGCTCGGGCTCGTCGGGATGATCGGCACGATCGTCGAGGCGTGCGACCTCGACCTCTGGGACGTCGCCCCGGCCACCCCCGAGGCGGTGCTCGCCGGTGACCGCTCCGCCGTCGCCCGCGCGATCACCGGCGCCGAGAGCGGCCGGATCCCCGCCGGCACCCTCGCCGCGCTGCGCGAGGCCGCGCAGGGGCGCGAGGTGCCGGTCCTCGGCATCACCGGCACCGGCGGGTCCGGCAAGTCCTCGCTGACCGACGAGCTGGTCCGCCGGCTCCGGGTGGACCAGGAGGACAAGCTCCGGGTCGCCGTCGTCGCGGTCGACCCCACCCGCCGGCGTGGAGGCGGCGCGCTCCTCGGCGACCGGATCCGGATGAACGCCGTCGACGGCGACCGCGTCTTCTTCCGCTCGCTCGCCACCCGCGGCAGCCACGAGCTCCCCGAGTGCCTCGACGACGTCATCGCGATCCTCAAGGGCGCCGGCTTCGACCTCGTCATCGTCGAGACCCCCGGCATCGGGCAGGGCGACGCCGCGATCGTGCCCCACGTCGACCTGGCGATGTACGTCATGACGCCGGAGTTCGGCGCCGCCTCCCAGCTCGAGAAGATCGACATGCTCGACTTCGCCGACGTCGTCGCGATCAACAAGTTCGAGCGACGCGGCGCCGCCGACGCGATGCGCGACGTCGGCCGCCAGCTGGTCCGCAACCGCGGTGCGTTCGGCAAGAAGCCCGAGGAGATGCCGGTCTTCGGCACCTCGGCGGCCACCTTCAACGACGACGGCGTCACCGCGCTCTACCAGCACCTGCGCGGGCTGCTCGCCGAGCACGGGCTCCCGGTGTCGACCGGCACCCTCCCGCACGTCGACGTCCGGCACTCGACGGTCACCCAGACGATCGTGCCGCCGTCGCGGGTCCGCTACCTCTCCGAGGTCGCCGAGACGGTGCGCGGCTACCACGCCGAGACCGAGCGGCTCGCCGAGGCGGCCGCGCGGCTGCAGCGGCTCGAGCTGGTGCTCGGGGAGGTGTCGCAGGTGGTCGAGCCTGTCGAGACCACGGCCGGAGAGGTGGTTTCGACAAGCTCAACCACCCTGGAGCGGCTGGTGGAGGAGGCGCGGGAGGCGCTGCCCGCGGAGGCACGCAACCAGCTCGAGCGCTGGCCCACGGTCGTCGAGTCCTACTCCGGCGACGAGCAGGTCGTGAAGGTCCGCGACAAGGAGATCCACACCCGGCTGACCCGGGAGTCGCTGTCGGGCAACAAGATCCCGCGCGTGGCGCTCCCCCGCTACCGCGACCACGGCGAGCTGCTCCGGTTCCTGCGCCGCGAGAACCTCCCCGGCTACTTCCCCTTCACCGCCGGCGTCTTCCCGTTCAAGCGCGACAACGAGGACCCGGCGCGGATGTTCGCCGGCGAGGGCGACCCGTTCCGCACCAACCGTCGGTTCAAGATGCTCTCGGAGGGCCAGCCTGCGACCCGGCTGTCCACCGCGTTCGACTCGGTCACGCTCTACGGCCGCGACCCCGACCTGCGCCCCGACATCTACGGCAAGGTCGGCACCTCCGGTGTCTCCGTCGCGACCCTCGACGACATGAAGGCGCTGTACGACGGGTTTGATCTTGTCGCGCCCACCACAAGTGTCTCGATGACGATCAACGGGCCCGCTCCGACGATCCTCGCCTTCTTCCTCAACACCGCGATCGACCAGCAGGTCGAGAAGTTCGAGGCGGAGCATGGCCGTGCGCCGTCCGCGGAGGAGCGGGAGGAGCTCGCGGCGTACGCCCTCTCGACCGTGCGCGGCACGGTCCAGGCCGACATCCTCAAGGAGGACCAGGGGCAGAACACCTGCCTGTTCTCCACGGAGTTCTCGCTGCGGATGATGGCCGACATCCAGGAGTGGTTCATCCAGCGCAAGGTGCGGAACTTCTACTCGGTGTCGATCTCCGGCTACCACATCGCCGAGGCCGGGGCGAACCCGATCAGCCAGCTGGCGTTCACGCTCGCCAACGGGTTCACCTACGTCGAGGCGTACCTCGCCCGCGGCATGGACATCGACGACTTCGCGCCGAACCTGTCGTTCTTCTTCTCCAACGGGATGGACCCGGAGTACTCCGTGCTCGGCCGCGTCGCCCGCCGCATCTGGGCGGTCGCCATGAAGGAGAAGTACGGCGCCAACGAGCGGTCCCAGAAGCTGAAGTACCACGTGCAGACGTCCGGCCGGTCCCTGCACGCGCAGGAGATGGACTTCAACGACATCCGCACCACGCTGCAGGCGCTGATCGCGATCTACGACAACGCCAACAGCCTGCACACCAACGCGTTCGACGAGGCGGTGACGACGCCCACGGAGGAGTCGGTCCGCCGGGCGCTGGCGATCCAGCTGATCATCAACCGCGAGTGGGGGCTCGCGATGAACGAGAACCCCCTGCAGGGGTCGTTCATCATCGACGAGCTCACCGACCTCGTGGAGGAGGCGGTCCTCCGCGAGTTCGACAACATCAACGAGCGCGGCGGTGTCCTCGGCGCGATGGAGACCGGCTACCAGCGTGGCCGGATCCAAGACGAGTCGATGCTCTACGAGCACCGCAAGCACGACGGGTCGCTGCCGATCATCGGCGTCAACACGTTCCTCCCGCCGGAGGGCCGCGAGGAGCCGCCGACCGTCGAGCTCGCCCGGGCGACCGAGCAGGAGAAGCAGTCGCAGCTCGAGCGGGTGCAGGCCTTCCAGGCGGCGCACCGCGAGGAGGCGGAGGTCGCCCTGCAGCGGCTCAAGGACGCGGCGATGGCGGGCGAGAACGTCTTCGCGGTGCTCATGGACGCGGCCCGGGTCTGCTCGCTGCAGCAGGTGACCGAGGCGTTCTTCGAGGTCGGCGGGGCCTACCGGCGCAACGTGTAGGACGCGCGGGCGAGCTCGACCAGCTCCTCCTCCGGCCACGCGCCGCGCACGCCGGGGCACCGCGCGAGGTAGCCGCCGACCCGTTCGGCGGGCCACCCGTGCGTCTCCCGGAGGCCCGCGCAGATCCAGCGGAGGTAGGCCGCGCTCGGCGGCTGCGGCTCCAGCGGGTGGCCGGCGGCGATCGTGACCGCCGGCCGGCCGTCGAGGTCCGGGAGCCGGAGCACGGTGTCGTAGCCGCCCTCGCGGACCTTGGCCGCCCCGCCCTCCGCGACCAGGTGCAGGCCGAAGTCGGTCCCGAGCGGGTGCCGTGTCTCCTGGACGACCACGTCGTTGGCCTGCTCGGCCGTCAGGAGGTACGCGCGGCCCGCGACCGTGCCATTCCCCGACCGGTCGTAGAACGCCATCCCGCCGGACCACACCGTCGACCGGCCTGCGAAGTGCAGCGTGCCTGGAAGCTCGACCGCCACGTCGTCCCGCGGCGCGGCGGTGTCCCGGCAGCCGGTGTAGGTGCGGGCCCCTCCCTCGGGACGTCCTCCGCCCAGGTAGCAGTCGAACCGTGCCTTCGCGAGGTTCGAGCCGTAGGCGACGTACCAGATCTCCACGCGCTCAGCGGCTCGCCCAGGCCGCCGGCCCGCTGACCTCGCCGATCGCGTCGCTGAACGGCTCGGGCTGCGCCCCGGGAGCCAGCTCGAGCACCATCAGCTGCCCCGTCTCGGCGTCCTCGTCGGCGGCGAGCTCGAACACCACGCGGCTCCCGTCCGGCGACCAGGAGGGGTCCCGCGCGACGCCGCTGTCGGGGGTGACGAGGAGGCAGGTCGGCACCTGGGTGACCGGGTCGGGCTCGGGCTCGGTGGGGCAGCCGAGGCTCTCCGCGGTGCCGTCGTCGGCCACCATCCGGAGGGTGCCGTCGCTGCGGTAGAGGATCCGCCCGTCGACGGGCGACCCCACGGTGTCCTCCGCCTGGCCGGAGGTCAGCGCGACCTCCTCGCCGGGGTCCGCCGGCGTCGGGTCGCGGAAGACGTGCACGCCGGGTGCCTCGTGGTTGGGCCCGAAGGTGACTGCCAGCGCGCCGGTGCCGGTGAAGCTCGGGTTGCCGAGCTCGACCTGGTCGAGCCCGGTCATCGGCGTGAGGCCGGTGATCACCCCGTCCTCGCCGGCCGTCCCCTGGAACACCTGGCGTTCCGGTCCCTCGCCGAGCCGGCAGAGCACGAGGACCCGCCCTTCGGTGCCGGGGTCCCACGCGGGGCGGTTCACGCAGGAGGCGCCGGGCGGGTCCTCAGGGACGGCGGGCACCACCTCGCCGCTGGCGAGCTCGAGCACCTCCATCCGCCATGCGTCGCGCGAGTCGCCGGAGCGGAAGTACACCAGCCGGCGGTCGGGCGAGAGCGACGGGAGGTCGGGCGCGACGCCCGCCTCCGTGAGCGGGTCGCGGGTCCCGTCGCCCACGGCGTAGAGGCGGACACCGTCGCCGAGGTCGAGGGGCACGACGAGCGTCGACTCCGGCAGGGCCTCCACCGTCTCCTCGGTGCCGCCGCCCTCGGTGGTCCCGCCACCGGACTCCTCCGTGTCGCGCAGCGCCCACCACAGGGCGGCCACCACGACGACCACGGCGAGCGCCCCGGCGCCGGCCACCCACGGCAGCCGGCCGCGGAGCCACGGCGGGCCCCCACCGCCGCCCGGTGCGGGCGGTGGCGGGTGGGCAACCGGTGGCGGCGTGCTCGGGGCCGTCCTGGGCAGCTCGGCGGTCGCGCTCTCCGAGACGGCTCGGGCCGGAGCGGCGACGGGAGCGGTGGGTGCCACGGGTGCGGCGGCCGCGGTGGCGGTCCGGCCGGCGTCGCGGGTCGGCCAGCTGGTCGTGGGTGCGGGCGCCGCGGAGGGTGCCGGCGCAGGAGCGGCGCCTGCCGTCGCCTGGTACTGCACCGCGCCGAGCGCGATGTCGTGCTTGGGGTGGGTGTCCATCGCGGTCCGGACGCCGAGCTCGCTCTGGAGGAGCTGGCTGACCAGCGGGATCCGTGAGCTGCCGCCGACCAGCACCGCCGCGGCCAGCTGGTCGCCGGTGGTCCCCGACGAACGCAGCGCCCGTTGCGTCGCTGCGAGCGTCTCCCGCAGCGCCGGCGAGATCAGCTCCTCGAGCTCGGTCCTCGTGAGCCGCACCGACGTCGTCACCCCCGGCAGCGCCACCGGCACCACCGCGTCGACGTCGTTCGACAGCGCCTCCTTGGCCTCCACGCAGTCGCGGCGCAGCCGGGTCAGCCCGGCGGTGACCTCCGGCTCCTCCGGGTCGAGCCCCGCCACCCGGTCTCCGAGCAGCCCGAGCACGTGACGGAAGACCGCCTCGTCGAAGTCGATGCCTCCGAGGTGCTCGACCCCGTCCGGGGTCCCGACGATCCCGAACCCCACCTCGCGCCGCTCGAGCACGCAGACGTCGAAGGTGCCGCCGCCGAGGTCGTAGACGACCACCCGCGCGCCCGGCTCCAGCGGCGCCCGGGACGCGTACTGCGTCGCCGCGGCCTCGGGCTCCGTGCACGTGACCACCGCCGGAAGGTCCGCCAACGTGCCGACCTGCGCGAACAGCTCCTGCTTGAAGCCGCCCCAGTTCGCCGGCCGCGTCAGCACGACCTCCCCGGGACCACCACCCTGCCGTTCCGACGCCGTCGCGACGACCCACCGCAGCAACGTCGCCGTCAGCGCCTGCGGGGAGAACGGCTGTCCGCCGACCAGCACCGGCACGGTGTCGCCCAACCGGCGCTTGAACTCACGGACGACACGTCCGGGCTCCGTCGCACTCCGTCGCTCGGCGGCCTCGCCGCACAGCCACGTGCCGTCCTCGGCCAGGAACAGCACCGACGGCACCTGCAGGGCCCGGTTCCCCAGCCCCACCATGCGGGGCCCGCTGCCGTCGTCGGTGGCGGCCGCGGTGAAGGTGGTCCCCAGGTCGATACCCAGCCGGTACCCCATGACTCGCGACCCTACCGCCGCTCCCGGGGCAGTCCTAGACTCCGGGGAACCGGCCACAGCGCCGGACCTCGGGGTGGTCAGATGAAGCTCGACATCCAGCAGATCTACGAGGCGGCGAGGGCCGCCGGGTTCACCCCCGACCAGGCGACGACCTGGACCGCGATCGCGCTCGCCGAGTCCGGGGGCGAGACGGGGGCGCTGAACGACGTCGGCGAGCACTCGGTCGGGCTGTGGCAGATCAACGTCGCCTCGGATGTCCGCTCCAACACGTGGGGCGACCTCACCGACCCCTACGTGAACGCGCGTGCGGCGTACGAGATCTCCCACCAGGGCACGGACATGCGGCCCTGGACCACGACGCACGACTCCAACGAGGGCACCGCGCACGACTACCGCACCTACCTCGCGCAGGTCTCCGCCGTCACGGGGTACACCGGCGACCCGCGGGGCGTCGACGGGTACGGCGCCCCGCTCCCCCCGCCGCTACCCCCGTCGGGGCCGACGGACGACACGGCGACGGTGCCGGCGTACGACCAGATCGACACCGGCATGGACCCGGCCGGCCAGCTCGACAGCGACTCCGACGGGCTCACCGACAGCTTCGAGCGGATGGCCGGCAGCAGCCCCGACGTCGCCGACACCGACCAGGACGGGCTCTCCGACGCGCGGGAGGCGGTGGTGACGGGCACCGACGCCCTGCTCGCCGACACCGACGGCGACCTGCTCACCGACTCGACCGAGGAGACGCTGGGCACCAGCGGGACGACCTGGGACACCGACTCCGACGGCGCCTCGGACGGCATCGAGGTCAAGCACCGCAGCAACCCGCTGCTCGCCGAGAACGGCACCGTGCCGCAGCAGGACACGGTGGCGCCGCCGGTGCAGACGACGTCGACGATGCAGACCGCGATGGCGGGCTCGACGATGCCGGGTTCGACGATGCCGGGCTCCACGATGGTGCAGAGCGGCACCCTGCCGACCGGCACCGCATCCACCCTCGCCGACCAGTTCGTCGCGCTCGCCCAGGCACAGAAGGGCGACAGCTACGTCTTCGGGACGGAGGCGGACCTCGACGACGCCGACCCGGACTCCTTCGACTGCTCGGAGCTGACGCAGTGGGCGGCCGAACAGGTGGGCGTGACGATCCCCGACGGCGCGATGTACCAGTACCTCGAGCTCAAGGACCAGGGACAGCTGATGTCCGTCGACGAGGCGCTGCGGACCAAGGGCGCGCTGCTCTTCTACTTCTCCGAGGAGCCGACACCTGGTGGCAGCAGGCCGGGCACCGCGCACGTCGCGATCAGCCTGGGTGACGGCCGGACGATCGAGGCACGCGGCACGTCGTACGGCGTGAACGAGTTCCCGGCCGAGGGCAGGTTCAACTACGCCGGCGTGATCCCGGAGATGGCCGGCTCGCCGGTCGGCGACCTCGCCCCGACCGCGTTCGACGCGACCGCCACGACGACGGGCCCGGACGCCGACCAGGACGGGCTTTCCGACGTGTTCGAGCAGATGGTCGGGCTCGACCCCATGTCGGCGGACAGCGACGGCGACGGCATCGACGACGCGACCGAGCAGCTCGGCGGCGGCACGACCACGACGACGGTCGCCGCGCCACCGATGAGCGAGCAGGAGGTCGCCGCAGCCCTTGCCCAGCAAGGGCTCGACGCCAAGGGCGACGAGGACGACGACGGGCTGAGCAACCGCTACGAGGTCGCGCACCGGCTCGACCCGACGCTCGCCGACACCGACTCCGACGGGCTGAGCGACAGCACCGAGGACATGCTCGGCACCAGCGGGACCTCGGTCGACACCGACGCCGACGGGCTCACCGACTTCCTCGAGCAGGAGCTCGGCACCGACCCGCTGACCCGGGGCACGCCCCTCGACCGTTGGGGTCTCGGCGCGGACGAGGACCTGGCCGAACCGCCCGGTCAAGAGCCCGTCGAGACCATGGACGCCGACGGCGACCTCTAGTAGACCCGGGAACAGACCGACCAGCGCGGGAAGGCGGAGATGCCCGCGGTCCAGGACCACAGCCACCACCCGGACGCCACCGGGCTGGAGCGGCGACGGCTCCTGGAGCCGCTGCTCGACCCGGACGGGCCCGGCGCGATCGTGGTGATGGCCCCTCCGGGGTCGGGGAAGACCACCCTGCTGGCCAGCGCCGCGGCTGCCGCGGAGGCCGACGGGCAGGCGACGGCGTGGTGCCCGGTGGAGGTCGAGGACCGGGTCGCGGCCACCTTCCTGACCCGGCTCGCCGGCGGGCTCGCCCGTGCCTGCGGGGCTCCGCTCGGCAGCCCTGCGGGGGTGCCGGAGCTGCTCGACGCGGTGGCCGGCACGCGCAGGCCGGTCACCGTGTACGTCGACGACGCCCACGAGCTCGAGGGATCCCCGGCGCAGGAGCACCTCGAGGCGCTCGTGCGGCGCCGCGCAGCAGGGGTGCGGGTCGTGGTCGGCACCCGCCGGCCGCTCCGGCTCAACACTCCCCGGATGGTCGTCTCCGGCGAGCTGCTCGAGCTCGACGGCGAGGCGCTGCGGTTCCGCTCGTGGGAGGTCGAGGAGCTCTTCCGCATGGTGTACGGCGAGCCGCTGTCCCCGGAAGGAGCGGCAGCCCTGACCCGGCGTACCGGAGGGTGGGCCGCCGGGCTCAAGCTCTTCCACCTCGCGACCGCCGGGAAGTCCCCCCTCGAGCGGGAGCGCGCGGTCGCGGAGCTCGGGGGCCGGTCGCGGCTGCTGCGCAGCTACCTCACCCGGACCGTCCTCGACGAGCTCGACCCGGGGCTGCGCGGCTTCCTGCTCACCACCAGCACCCTCGGGACGCTCACCGCCCCGCTCTGCGACGCGCTGCTGGAGAGGGACGGCTCCGCTGCCGTCCTCGCAGAGTTGTCCACACGACAATTTTTCATCGTCGCTGCTGAGGACGGCTCGACGTTCCACTACCACCAGGTGATGCAGACGCTCCTCGAAGGGCTCCTCGTGGAAGAGGTCGGCATCGACGCGGCCCACCGGGTCTACGCCCGCAGCGGGGCGGTGCTCGAGGCAGCCGGTCTGGCGTCCGAGGCGGTGCGCGCCTACGCGCTGGCGGAGGACAACGCGTCGGTGGCCCGGCTGCTCCAGCAGTCCGGGGCGGCGCTCGCGGCCGACCACATCGAGGCGCTCCCGTGGCCGACGGACGACCCGTGGCTGGCGCTGGCACGCGCGCGACGGTTGCACCGCCGAGGTGCGCTCTCGGAGTCGATGGCGGCCTTCCGCGCCGCCGAACGGCTCCTCGACGACGCCGACTTCCGCCGCCGGTGCCAGGAGGAGCGGGCGGAGGTGGCGCTCTGGGCAGACCCGGGTGCCGTCGTCGGCGGGGCCGCTCACCGGGGCGGGCGGTTCTCGCTCGGCGAAGCGCTGCGCCGGACGACGAGGCGGGTCGACCACGAGGAGCAGCCGCGGCTCCCGCGGCTCGCACGCGCGGTCGCGGCGGCGTTGGCCGGCGACCTCCCCGGGGCCCGCGCGGAGCTCTCCGCCGCGCGGGGGCTGTCGGACACCGAGCGGCTGGTGGCCGCCCTTCTGGCCTCGCTCCTGGACGCGTCGGACACCGCCGGGGCCTCCGACCCGTCCGGGGCGGAGCCGCGGCTGCTGGCGCGGCTCGAGGAGATCGTGCTGACCGCCGACGTCCAGGACCAGCCGTGGCTGGCCCGGCTGGCGCGCGGCGTCCAGGCGACCGCGCTCGCCGCCACCACCGACCAGCCGTGGCGGGTCCAGTCGTGCGCAGCGGTCGTCGAGGAGTGCGAGGACGCCGGCGACCGCTGGGGCGCGCTGCTCCTCGCGGGCGGGCTCGGGTGGGCCCTGGCGTGCCGCGGCGACGAGGGCGGGGCGCAGCGCTGGCTGGACGGTGCGGCCGAGACGGCGACCTCGCTCGGCGCCCCGGTGCTGGGCGCGTGGGCCGCGCTCCTCGGCGCGGCGGTCACGCGGGGCGGCCCGGACGCCGGGGCGCGCCAGGCCAGGGCGCGCCGGCTCGCACGGGGCTGCGGGGTGGCCGGCGCCGAAGCGCTCGTCGAACGGCTCGTGACCCGCCCTGAGCCGACACCCCCGCCCGCGACAGCCGCCACCCTCACCACGATCCGGTGCCTGGGTGCGTTCGAGATCGAGGTCGAGGGCGCCGTCGTGCCCGTCGACGCGCTGCGCCCGCTCCCCCGTTCGCTGCTGATGGTGCTCGCGCTCCGGCACGGACACGACGTGCACCGCGAGGACCTCATCGAGGCGCTCTGGCCGCAGAGCACCGTGGAGGAGGCGTCCCACCGGCTGCACGCGGCCGCCTCGAGCGTGCGCCGCTGCCTCGCCGACGCGGGAGCCGCGGACGCCGTGCTGCGCCGGGGCAACGGCTACCGGCTCGAGCTGCCCGGCGCCGAGCTCGACGTCACCGCCTTCGAGGACGCCGCCCGCGCGACGCAACGCCACCTCGCCGACCACGAGCCCGAGGCCGCGCTCGCCGTCGGGCTGGCGGCTCTGGAGCTCTACCGCGGCGACCTGGTGCCGGAGGCAGGTCCCCAGGAGTGGGTCGTCGAGGAGCGGGCCCGGCTCCGGCTCGCCGCCGCCACCACGGCCTGCACCGCCGGCCGGGTGGCCCTCGGGCTCGGCCGGCTCGAGCAGGCGCTGGACATCGCCCACCGCTCCACCGTGCTCGACCCGCTGCGCGACTCGGCCTGGGCACTGCTCGGCGAGGTGCAGACCATGATGGGCGACGTGACGGCCGCGGCGGCCACCAGGTCCCGGCACGCCCGGGTGCAGGCCGAGACGTCCGCCGTACCTCGTGGTGGGCCCGCCCGTCGTTGAGCCGCCCTTCGTGGCGCGTGTCTTGGCGTTGAGCCGCCCCTCGTGGCGCGTGTCTTGGCGTTGAGCCGCCCCTCGTGGTTGACACGGTGTCACCACGAGGGGCGGCTCGACGCGGAATGTCAGGGTTCGGGGAGGACCTCCACCCGGTGGACGACGTGGGCCGGCTTGAGGGAGGTCACCAGCGCCTCCAGCCGCCGCTCGTCCACCGTCGCACCGGCCGGGACGAACACCTGCACGACCAGCGCCTCCTGCGGCACCCCGGGTCGCGGCGCGTCCGGGTCGAGGGACCAGGAGGCACCACCGGTCTCGCGCACCTCGGTGCGGTAGCCGAAGACCGCCTCGACGGCGAGCTCGACGCCGCGCCGGGTGCCTTGCCAGCCGTGCAGCCGGCTGGCGGCGTGCAGCACCTCCCGCTGGCGTACGGCGGACAGGTGGGCGTCGACCGGCATGCCGATCCAGTACGCCAACCACGGCAGGAGGTCGTCCGGGGTGGTCGCCACGTCGAGGTACGAGGGCATGTTGTCCAGGGTGCTGACCACCGGCGCGAGCACCTCGTCGAGCGCCCCGACGAACCGCTCCGTGAACGAGTCGCCCTGGTAGAGCCCCGGAAGGGTCGGCAGCAACGGGTGCGGCGTCGGCAGCCCCGGCAGCTCGCGGCGCATCACCGCACCCTGACCTGGTGCTCGTAGGAGAAGACCAGCCCGTTCTCCGGCAGGTCGAGCCGCTGCACCGGCTGCTCGCGTCGCCCGCTCACCGCGTCCGCGGGGAAGAGCGTCACCGAGATCTCCTGCGCCATGTCGACACCGGAGATCCGGGCCAGCGCGGCGTGCACCTCGTGGGACTGCACCGACCGGCCGAAGGGCCACCCGGTCCCGTCGGGGCCACCGGTGAGTGGGTCCAGGAGCCCGTACAGCGCCCGCAGCACGTCGTCGCGCACGAGGTCGGCGTCGTAACGCTCGCGCGACCGCACGTCCACGACGACGGTCAGCCCGACGTACACCGGTGGGGCGACCAGCAGCCGGGTGCCGACGAGCCGCCGCTCGTCGAGCGCCTCGCTGATCCGCTGCAACATCCCCTCGTCGGGGGTCAGGTCCGCCCGCCGGACGCGGCCGACGTCGTCGGTGACGACGTGCGGCACGACGAGGACCAGCACCCCCTCGCCGCCGTCGCCCTGGCGGCTCGGCGCGCAGTGCACGCGGGCTACCTCGGGCGCGACGTCGTGGGTCAGCTGGATGAAGTCGTCGGCGGTGACCGCGCGGCCGCGCGAGCGCAGCAGCATCGGGCCGCGGACCTTCGCCTCCTCGAGCGTCTCCGCGTCTGCACCACCCACCGCCGGTGCGCGGTTCTCGACCCGCGCGACGTAGGGGACGCTCGTCTTCAGCACCCGCACCTGGCCGGCGGTGACGTTGCCGCGGCGCCCGCCCCCGCTGCGGTACGACGACACGGTGAGCGTCGCCTTCCGCGGCGGGACGGCCCCGAAGTGCTGGAGGGCCCCGTCCGCGCGGCGTACCGCGGGACCGAGCTGCACCTCCCCCGCGAACGCGTCGACTCGGTAGTGCAGGTCCTCCGGGCCGCTCTCGGCGAAGTGCGGCACCTCCTGCCACACCTGGACGTCGTCGCCGTCACGGACCTCGAGCGTGCCGGCGCGGTCGGCGGCGAGCACCGGACGGCGTTGCAGCGCGAACCGCTGGCCCGGGGTGCCGTCGGAGCGGCCGATCGTCTCCTCGTGGACGACCTCGGCGTGGATCATCGGCGCCGTCCCGCCGATCGTGAACGCAGTGATCCCCTGGATCCGCGGGGACGCGCTGTAGGTCGGCTGCCCCGGCAGCGCGTCGACGAGGCGGCAGCGCAGCCAGCCCGCGCGCTCGCGGGCGATGATCGAGGTCTGGTGCTCGTCGGGCACGTGGAGCACCACGTCGCCGTCCTTGTTGAACCCGCCGGTGTCGTCGTGGTCGAGCTCGCACGGGGTCCACCCGGCACCGGTCCACGCCTCCCACACCAGCGGCGGGCGGCGCGGGTCGACGCCGACCCCGGAGACCGTGCAGTCGAGCCGCAGCGTGACCGCGCAGGAGGGCACGGCGTTCGACAGCCCGACCAGCAGCGCGTCCCCCACGACCGGGGTGGCGGAGAAGGCCGGGAACCCCTGCTGTCCGAGCAGCGCAGGGGTGTGGTCGACCGGGTCGTCGCCGACCGGTGCCGAGCCGGCGCGCGCGAAGCTGCACGGCACGATCTCGAGGTCCCGCGTGGTCGTGAACACCACCGGGTCGTGGATGTCGGTGCGCGGGGTGGACACCTGCGTCTCGGCGCGGACCAGCACCGGCGCGGGCTGGGGTGCGGAGAGCCAGAACGTGACCCGGCCGCGGGCAGGGGACGGCGGCCTCAGCTCGACACCGATCATCTCGAGGAACTTGACGTAGTTGAGGTCCGGCACCCGGTTGAGCCGGTAGACCAGCTGGTCGACCATCTGCGCGAACGCCTCGATCAGCGTGACGCCCGGGTCGCTGACGTTGTGGTCGGTCCACTCGGGACAACGGTTCTGCACCAGCCGCTTGGCCTCGTCCACGAGCCCCTGGAACGTGCGGTCGTCGAGGTTCGGTGCCGGCAGCATGTCAGCGTCCTGTTCCGACGAGGGCGGGAGCCGCCTCCGCGTCCGGGACGGTCAGCTCGTGGTCCGGGATCGTGTAGAAGGGGAAGACGAGGTTGCGTGGGTCGTTGGAGTCGGCGATGACGTAGCTGACGTCGACGTACAGCTTCCCGGACTCGATGGCGTCGAACGCGACCCCGACGTCCTGCACGGTGATGCGGGGCTCCCAGCGTTCGAGCGCCTCGCGGACGTCGTACGCGATCTGCCCGGCGGTGGCGCCGTTCGCGGGGCCGAAGACGTGGTCGTGGATCCGGCAGCCGAACTCCGGCCGCATCGGGCGCTCGCCCCGGGCGGTGCCCAGGATGAGCCGGATCGCCTGCTCGATCTCCCGCTCGCGCACCACGAGGGCCACACCGCCGGTGGCGTCCGTGCCCACGGGGAAGGCCCAGCCGGCGCCGACGAACTCGGGGTTCATGGTCACCCTCCGATCTGGACGTTCATCGCGCCGGCGACGATCGGCGCGCCGCACGCGGCCATGTCACCCATGCGCGCGGCGGGCATCCCGCCGATCAGCACGGTGGTGGAGCAAGGCGGGATGATCGTCGACGGCGGGTGCACGGTCGGCGGCGGGAACGAGCAGACGTGCGGTGTACCGGCGGTCGCGGCCGGCATCCCGCCGATGAGCACGGTCGGTACGCCGGGCGGGCTGATGACACCGGGGTGGCCGGTCGGGTCGCCGACACGGGCTGCTGCAGGCATCGTGGCCTCCTCGCTCCTAGTTGATCTTGACCAGCCCGGCGGACAGCGAGGCCACCGCGCCACCCTTGAGGTCCAGCTGTGAGCCGGTCTGCACCTTGACCGGGCCTCCCCCGCCGTCCACGGTCACGCCCTGCGTGGCCTTGAGCGAGATCTGGCCGCCCTTGAGGTCGAGCTTCGAGCTGCCGGCGTCGACGGTCACTCCTTTTGTTCCTTCGACAAGAACCGTGCCGTCGGAGTGCAGAGTGACCTTGGTGCCGGTCGCGTCCAGCTCGAGGCTGACCGTTCCACCCTTGCTCGTGACGGTCACCCCCTCGGTCTTGCCGTCCTGGTCGTGCAGGTCGAGCCGGTGGCCGTTGCGGGAGACGAACGAGCGCCGGTTGACCGCGCCGGAGCCGCTGTCCACCAACGTGGTCCCGGCCGTGTCCGGTCCGTCGACGCCGTTCCAGAGCCCACCCAGGACGTACGGGCGGCGCACGTCACCCTGCTCGAAGACGACGAGGACCTCGTCGCCCACCTCCGGGAGGACCACGGCTCCGCGGTCCTTGCCGGCGCCGGCCTGCACCGTGCGGGCCCAGCCGCTGACGAAGTCGTCGGAGAGCCACGGGAACGACAGCCTGACCCGGCCCAGCTGGTCGGGGTCCGCGACGTCGGTGACCACGCCGACGACGACCCCGGGTGGCGCCGTCGGGAGCGGCCCGCCTCCCTGGGTGAGCCCGAGCATGCTGCGGTCGTGGACCCCGGAGACGGCGAAGGAGGTGGTGTAGCCGGTGGCCGGGTCGAGCCGGTGGCGGGAGGTGGTGACGGTGTACTTCCCGTCGAACGGCGCCCCAAGCCCGTCGAGGGTCACCGGCGTCCCGGCCCGCACCTTGGGGTTGCCGCGCGTGACCGCCTCGATCTCGGCGAAGGCGCCGGCGACCTCCTCGGCGAGCGCCTCGACCGCCGTGTCGACCTCGGCCTGGGTCCGGTGCGGCACCTCGGTGGCCACGTAGCGCTGGTCGCCGAAGGCCGCCGCCATCTTCTGCGGTGTCATCTCCGGGAGCTCGATCGCCTTGGTCTCCGACGGGCGGGTGGCGGTCAGTGCCTGCTTGGTCGCGGTGTCCCAGCCGCGCACCTCGACCTCCTTGACCTGCTCGGCGGAGGTGACGACCGCCCGGAACCGCAGGAGGTCCTGCCCGAGCCGCAGCACGAGCGGGTCGGGGTTCTCGACGCCGCCCGCGGGTGGCGCTCCGGCAGCCTGGTCGGGCGGACGGAAGCCGAACTTCCCGTCCCGGACGGTGATGTCGAACCCCACGTCCGCCGCGAGCCCGCGCAGCAGCGTCCAGTCGCTGATCCCGACCTGGGATACGTGCTCGTAGACGGTGGTCGTGCTGGTCACCTCGCCGAGCGCGATCCCCGAGCGCTGGGCGACCTTCTCGGCGATGTCGGAGGCGGTCATCTGCGTGTACGCCTCGGTCCGCCTCCCCCGGAACAGCCGGTGCGCCTCGTCGTACCCCCGGATGACGGTGAACGTCCCCCCGGCGTCGAACTCGGTCTGGAGCGCGGTGACCTCACCGGACATCAGCACGGTCGGCGCGCTGGTGTCGCCCATCGTCACGGAGATCTTGACCTTGGAGCCGACCTTCGCGCCGGTCTTGGGCAGCACGAGGTGGTTCGGGTCGCGGAACCGGAGCTCGAAGAGATCGGGGTAGCGCTGGCTGTCGTCGACGTACCCCGACGTCAGCAGCGGCGCGATGTCATCGGGAAGCGCAGTTCCGTCGACGTCGACAAGAAAGGTGTTGGTGTGCGACATCAGAGCTCCTCGGGGGACGGCAGCAGCAGCCTCGTGCCGGCACCGCAGCGCAGCGGGTCGTCGATGCCGTTGAACCGGGCGAGGGGACGCCAGGCCGCCGGGTCGCCGTACTCCTGGTAGGCGACGCTGGCCAGCGAGTCCCCCTCGACCATCAGGTGCGAGCGGCGTACCGCTTCACTCCCGGACGTGGGGTTCTGCCGCCACGGCTCGCTCGGCATCTCCTCCAGCGACAGGGTGCACAGCGCGCGGATCGGAAGGCCGCCGGACGAGAAGAGGGTGTACTTCGCCTGGACCGAGGTGACGAACGCCGGGAAGCTCGCGATGGCCCCCCAGTGGAGGACCACCAACGGCGGGCTCGGCTTCTTCTGCCCCGCACTCTCCTCGGTCGGGACCGTGCAGGAGAAGAGCTGCTCGACGGCCTTGACCACGCTGCCGTCCTGCTTGCCGGAGGCGTCGAAGAACATCTCCAGGGTGAGCTTGCAGGGCTCGGCGCCGCTGAACTCCGGGGGCCCCGCCTTCTTTGCTCCCTTGGCGGTCTTCCGCTCCCACTTCGCGGCCTTCTGGATCGTCACCTCCTTGGGGTTGAACTGGAAGGCGATGCTGTCCCGCTCAGCTCCGGGCGACCCTCCTTCGGGTGTCGGGTCGTAGAGCTTGAGGACCGCCTTCTCCATCTGGGGACGACTCGTGTCGCCCGACGGGGACGGCGCGGAGACCCCGCCGCCGCCGGCGGAACTCATGAGGGCTACGGGCTGGGTCATCACGTGATGGGCTTGGCGGAGGTGAAACCGTGGTGGGCGAGCTCGAGGGTCTCGGTGGCGACCTTCGGGGAGTCGAGGTTGAGCCCGGGGCCCGTCCAGCGCACCGGGACGACGCCGAGCAGCCCCCACGAAGCGACGACCTTGCGCTCGGCAGTCATCGCGGAGATGTTCGCCGTCTTCGGGACCACGCCGGTCGTCATGCTGCTCAGCCAGGCCATCACCTCGTCGGTGTCGGCGCACAGCGGCCGGGACAGCTTCACGTTGGTGAACTTCATCCGCGTGGGCATCTGCCACACGAAGCCGTTGTTGCCGCCCTCCTCGCGCTGCTCGAGGACGACCTCGACGCCGAGCCCCTCGCAGGAGTTGAACGTGCCGAGCTTCATGTCGTCGATGCTCACCGCGAAGCACACGGTGACCGCAGGCTCGGCGTAGACCGGGTTCATCTCGTCATGCTCCTTCCGCTCCGCTCACGGTCGAGCCAGAGCTCGGCCCGGAGCCGCGCCGTCAGGGGTTCGTAGAGGCGCCGGGCCAGCTCGTCGAGGTCGGACGCGGCTGCCGGCGTCTTGGTCGGTGGGGCTGCTTCGGCGGGCTGCCGGGCCGGCTGGCGCGCCGTCGGTGCGGGTGGCGCGACCGGCTCGTCGATCATGACCGCCCGTTGGACGGGGGCTATGGGTTCCTCGGCCACCGGGGGGCTGCTCGTCGCGCTCGACGCGCTCGACGCGCTCGGCGTGCTCGGCGCGCTCGGCGCGCTCGGCGTGCTCGGCGTGCTCGGCGCGCTCGGCGTGCTCGGCGCGCTCGGCAGCGGGACCTCGGTCCAGCGCTGGAGCTCGACGGTGGGCTGGTCGGTGGTGGGCGTGGCGGTGGTCCGCGTGAGGCTGCGGGGTGGCGTGGTGGTCGACCGTTGCAGGTCGTACGACGGGGTGGAGGGCGGCGTCGCTGGGCTCTCGATGCTGACGGCTCTCTCCGGTCGCGCGCGGTCGGTCGTCTCGCGTGCCGGCAGGAACTGCACCCGCTGCACCGTCGGCTCCCCAACCACCTTGTGGCCGGGTAGCGACGCCCGCTGCACCGTCGGCTCGACGCCGCCCGCCAGCAGCGACACGGTCGCCGGCTCCGGACCTGCCGTCCGCGTGAGGTGCGCGTCGTGCCGATGCGGCGCTAGCGCAGCCCCCGCGTCGGGCGCGACTGTTCGCGAGACGATGGGCGGCCCAGCGGAGCTGGTCGACACCTGCGGCCCCAAGGTGATCCGGCGCGGAGTGCCGACGCCGCCCTTCTCGGCGGGCCAGTACAACCGCGCCGCCGGCAACCCCCCCACCCGGTCGCTGCTCCGCTGCAGCCGCACGTGCTCCCCCGGCCCACCCGGCGCATCCAACCCACCCGGCGCCGCCCCCCGCCCCGGCCCATCCAGCCGACCCGGTGCCTGCCGAGCCGGCGCGTCCTGTCCACGGAACCCGGCCGAGTCGGCGCTCCCTGCCTCCGCCTCCACGTCGAGTCGTCGCATCTTCCCGCCGACGAGTGGCCGAGCCGTCGCATCTTCACGCCGTTGGATCGGTCGAGCCGTCGCATCTTCACTCCGCTGCACCGGTCGAGCCGTCGCATCTTCACTCCGCTGCACCGGTCGAGCCGTCGCATCTTCACTCCGCTGCACCGGCCGAGCCGTCGCATCTTCACGCTCAACGGCCGTCTCCAGGCCTCGGTCCCCGACCAGCCCGGCCTCGGGAGTCGGTACGTCGTCGGGGCCGACGCTCCCTCGCGGGTCCTCCGGCAGCGGGGCGCTCGGGACCGGGCGGACCTCCACGGGAGGCAGCTTTCCGACCGGGCTCGCGGCGTCCCCCAGCCGGGACAGCCGTACCGGCTCGCGAGACGTGGCGGGCGCCA
The DNA here is from genome assembly GCF_008087345.1 of Nocardioides caldifontis. Taxonomy (GTDB): domain Bacteria; phylum Actinomycetota; class Actinomycetes; order Propionibacteriales; family Nocardioidaceae; genus Marmoricola_A; species Marmoricola_A caldifontis. The sequence continues at coordinate 377,522 of NZ_ML701737.1, forward strand.
GGTTCTCCTGGGAAGGAGTCGATGCCGGTCCGACGAGCGGGTCGGTGCCGACCAGCCCGGAGGTCGGTGCACCGGTTCCGGCGTACGACGTCTCGGAACGCTGCACCGACGGAGCGTCGGCCGACCTCGCCGCAAGGGGCGGCTCAACACCCCCAGCGCCCGCCACGAAGGGCGGCTCAACACCCCCAGGGCCAGCCACGAAGGGCGGCTCACCACCCCCACCCCGCGCCACAACGGGCGGTTCAACATCGAAGGACGTTGCTCGTTGGACAGTCGCGGAGAAGGGCGGCGCCGAGGCGGGCGGCGCCGAGGCGGGCGGCGCGGAGAAGGGCGGCGCCGAGGCGGGCGGCGCCGAGGCGGGCGGCGCGGAGAAGGGCGGCGCCGAGGCGGGCGGCGCGCAGAAGGGCGGGGGCGAGGCGGGCGGGGGCGAGGTGGGTGGCGGGGGTGGGAAGGTCGTGGGGGTGGCCAGCCGCTCGACGTGGCCGGCGGGGGCGTCGGGGAAGACGTGGTGGCCAAGCGGCTCGAGGAACCGCGGGTCCTGGTGGGTGGCGAGCGTGGCGCCGAAGGAGCCGAGGTGCGCGACGTCCGGGGTGTCGGTTGCCGTGCGCTGCAGTGCCGGAAGGGCGCGCCAACCGGGGTCGCGCACCGGTGCCGGGGAACTGCCCGTCTCCGGGGCCGACGCCCGACGAGCCCAGGGCCAGCGCACGTCAGCCTCCCTGCGCCCTAGCGCCGTTGAGCCGGTCGATCTGCGCGACGTACCGGCTGCGCTCAGCGTGCTCGAGGTCGAGGATCTCCTCGCGTGCCCAGCCGAAGTGGTAGGCGACGTACGCGACCTCGTCGTAGATCGCCTCGGCCGGCCACGTCACGATTCCCCCAGGCGCCCGCCAGCGAGGTCGATCGCGAACGCGTGGCCGCACTCGGGGCAGCTGACGCCGGCCCGCGTGTGGCCCTCCTGGTTCACGCGGCGGTACAGGTCCTGCAGGAACGCCAGGTCCGCGGCGAAGAGGTTCTCGATGATCCCGGCGTGGACGTCGGTCACGGTCCCGAGCCGGGTGACCACCCGCCCGAGCAGGACGACGGTCAGGTACGCCGGGTTCTCACGGACCCGGTCGTCGCGCAGGGGCACCAGCTCGTCGCGCGCGGTGGCGAGCCGCATCACCCCGTCCCGGTGCACCTCGCCGGCGCCGTCGACGTACCCCCGCGGCAGCGTGAACGGGAACTCGGTCACCAGCGGGTCGCGTGGCTTCTCGGCAACCGGCGCGGGCGCAGGCTCCGGGTTCGACAGCGCCTCCGCGAGGGCGGACCTGCGCATCACTCGACCTCGAGCCGCTCACAGGTGATCACGAGCTTCTCGGTGAGCACCGAGGTGTCGCCCGCCTTGAGGGCGCTGATCTCCAGGCTCTTCGGCCAGGCGTTCGTCAGCTTGTACCGCTTCACCGGTGCGCCCTCGTAGTCGTAGACGATGATGGCGCCGCCCTTGCGGACGTCGTTCATCTTCCCGAACTGCGAGTCCTTGATCCACGAGTCGAAGCTGTTGTCCTCCGTCAGCCCGCGGGTCAGGGTGATTTCCGGAGCCTTCCACCGGCCGGGCAGCTTCTTGACGACGTACTTGCCGTCGGCACCGTTCTCCTTGAGCTCGATGACATCCATCTCCATCTTCAGCCCGCTGATCTCGGTGATGCTCTTGATCTGGACTCCGTCGAACTCCAACCCGAACGAATGGCCGACGCCCGAGTCCATCTCCGGAAGTGGCATGAGGTCCTCCTCTTGGGACGTGTCGTGGGCCGGACGGCCCTACGGGACGGTGGGTGCGGTCACTCGCTGACGAGGCTGGTGCCGCCGGAGTACTGCGCGAGCCGGAAGACCACGAACTCCGCCGGCTTCACGGGCGCAACGCCCACCTCGCAGACCAGCTGGCCGGCGTCGATGCCCTCGCTCGGGTTGGTCTCGGAGTCGCACTTCACGTAGAACGCCTCGTCGGGGGTCCGGCCGAACAGCGCGCCCTTTCGCCACTCGTTGACAAGAAATGCCGTGATGGTGCGCCGGACGCGGGCCCAGAGCGCCTCGTCGTTCGGCTCGAACACCACCCAGTTCGTGCCGACGAGGATCGACTCCTCCAGGTAGTTGAACAGCCGTCGGACGTTCAAGTAGCGCCAGGCCGGGTCGGAGGACAAGGTACGTGCGCCCCAGACCCGGTTCCCCCGCCCGGGGAAGGTCCGGATCACGTTGATGCCGACGGGGTTCAGCAGGTCGTGCTCGTTCTTCGTCACCTGCATCTCCAGGGACACCGCACCGCGGACCACCTCGTTCGCCGGCGCCTTGTGCACGCCGCGGGTGTCGTCGTTGCGCCCCCAGATGCCGGCGATGTGGCCGCTCGGCGGCATGAACGACAGGTCGCCGGTGCTCGGGTCTGCCGTCTTGATCCAGGGCGCGTACATCGCCGCGAACGCCGAGTCGTACCCGGCGCTGTCGACCCGCCACTCCTTGACCTGCTGGGCGTTCAGCCCCGGCGGGGTATCGAGGATCGCCATCCGGTCGCCCATCAGCTCGCAGTGCGCGATCATCGCGAGCTGCACCGCCTGCACCGACTCCAGGTCGATCACGCCTTGCTGGTAGGCGCTCATCAGGTCGGGGACGCACAGCATCGTGACCTCGTCGACGGTCTCCAGGCCGCCGAAGCCGCTGCGCTCGGCGACGTCGCCGACGTAGTCGTCGGTGCTCAGCCGAGGCGCCGGTACGGGCGGCGCGGGCGTTTCGCTCAGCGCCACCTCGCCGAGGTCCGGCTTCGCCAGGGCACCGCCACCGGTGACCTCCTCGATCTTGATCAGCTTCGAGGCCGCGTTGACGACGGTCGCGACGTTGGTCTTCCCCCGGCCGACCGTCACCCGGTCGTGCTCCTCGACGGGCTCGCCGCGCCGCTTCACCACGAGCTTGAACATGTCGTCACCGGGCGAGTCGCCCCCGGCCTCGGTTACCTCGACGCTGTACTCCCCCGGAGGTGCCCCCGGGTCTAGCGCCGCGAACCGCAGCCGGCCGATCTCGGCGTACGGTCCGGTCGCCAGCTCCTTTGGACGCCCCCCGTTGCCGTTGCTGCTGCCGTCGTCGCCGATGCGGACGACGTAGCAGTTGCCGCCGCCGTTCATGAAGTAGCCGTAGACCGAGCGCGCCAAGTAGGAGCCCGGCACGAAGCCGCCGAACGTGTCGGCGAAGGCGGTCCAGCTGCTCACCAGCGTCGGCTGGTTGAACGGCCCCTGCTCGGCCAGGCCGACGAACGCCGCGACCGCGGTGCCGACCCCTTCGAGCGGGCGCGCACCCGACTCGACCTCCTCCACGTACACACCGGGTGACAGGTACGTCGGCATGCCAGGCCTCCTCGACTCGACTGAGGCCGCCATCGTCCGTCCGCGCGCGAGCCCGCAGAACGCCCCGTGGTGCGTCGGGAAGGGCACCCCTTCCTGCCTCAACGGGAAGCACCCGTCAGCCGCAGACGCCGAGCAGCTCGTCGAGCACCGCCGACGCAGTGTCGGCGTCGCCGGCGTCCAGGGCTGCCGAGAGGTTCCCGGCCAGCTCGACGAGCGTCCCGTCGACGCCGTCGGACTGGGCGGCCGCGACCACCTCGCCCAACGCCTGGGCCGCCTCGTCGCTCGGCCCCTGCTCGTCGAGGAGCTGCCGCGCCTCGGCCGCCTCCGCGCAGACTGCCTCGTTCGCCTCGCCGTCGTCACCGGCCGACACCACGAGGTTGACGGTCGTCCCCGGCTCCACCTCGGTCCCCGCGGCGGGGTCCTGCGCCAGCACGATGCCGGCGTCCTCGTCGGACGCCTCCTCGGTGACGGCGACCTCGAGCCCGACACCGCTCAACGCGTCGACCGCGCTCACCCCGTCGGCGCCCACGACGTCCGGCATGACCACCAGGCCGTTCTCCACGACCGGCGTCTCCACCTCGTCGCCCCCACCGTCGAGCAGGTCCTGCCCGAATGCCAGGAACGCGAGCAGCCCGACCAGCAGGAGCAGGAGCGCCAGGACCAGCCAGACCATCCAGCCACGCAGGACGGGGTGCTGCTCGCGCCGGCCGTCCAGCCGCTGCTCGGCCAGCGGCGGCCCGTGGCCGGCCTGCGGCTCCGCGCGGACCGTGACGTCGAACGGCCGCTGCTCGGGGTCGCCGAGCCAGATCCGCCGCGACCTGGCGGTGACCGGCAACGCGGCGGTGGCACCGGCCGGCACGACGCCGACCGCCGGGGCGCCCCAGCGGATCCGGCCGTTGTCGTCCCGTGGGGTGGCCGCGACCTGCAGCGGCGCGTTGCCGCGGTTGGCCACCTCGACCGCGGCGCGCACGCGGGAGCCGCGGCCGGCGCTCTGCGGCGGCACGAGCCGGGCGGCGAACCCCGCGACCGCGCCGATCCCCACCGCGCACACGTGGTCGGACCAGCCCTGACCACGGCTCGACGTCAGCCGGAGCACCAGCGGATGGTCACCGGCCGGGAGCGCCGTCCCGTGCGGCGGCGCCACCGTCACCCGCGCGGTCGCGTGGTCGCGCGGGTAGACCTGCACCGCGGCCGGCTCGACCCGGGTGTACGCCGCGAGCGGGCCGGCCACCGTGACCGCGAGCTCGTCCACGATCGTCCCGGTGTTGGTGACCGTGACGGTCAGCTCGGCGGACTCGCCGGGCGCCACGTCGAGCCGCTGGGTGGAGAGCGCCGCGACGTGGGCGGTGCCGGCAGACGGGGACTGCGGTCGCGGCTGCACGGGTGTCGCCACCGGCGCCTGCGGGGCCGGGACCGCCATCCCGCGCGGCTGTTCCTCCTGCCAGCCGAGGTACGCACCGCAGGCCGGGTTGGGACAGAACTCGTCGCCCTCCGCGACCGGGTAGCCGCACTTCGGACAGGGACCCGGCATGGCACACCTCCGCCGTCAGCAGTCGCGCCCACGTCCAGTGGACGCCCGTCCCCCGCGCCGCGCAATGACCCGTGTGGTCGGTGGTCCCGGTCGGCCACTCGGACGGGCAGCTCGCCGAGACCCGAGCCCCCGAGCGCCATCCGGAAGGAGAGCTGCACGTCCGAACGGCCGCACTCACCGACGACGCCTGATCGGCGGCACGGCCACGAGCTTGTCCTCCCCGGCGGCCGCGGCGGCGGGCTGCCCGGGCACCTCCCACTTGTTCAGGACCCAGGCCTCCTTCGGCCCGTCAGCGCTCGGCACCTCGGCCCTGAGCCTGCCGAGCGACGCCGTCGTGGTGCTGATGTCCTCGACCCCCGGCCGCGGTTCACGGACGAACGGCCGGTCCCAGGCCAGCGTCCGGACCCTCGCGTTCGGAGTCAACGTGGCCACGTGCAGGAGATCGGCCGTGCACCGGATGCACGGGCTCTTGTTGATCTCCGCCTTGATGGCGCTGACCTTCCTGCTGATCGCGGAGTTCGACATGAGCCAGTTGGCGAGCTGCGCTTCGGCGTGCGTCGCGTTGCTGGAGGACTTCGGGTCGTCCGAGGTGTTGAAGGTGACCATCTGGATCGTCTTGTCGCCCGGCACCGGAGCGGCGATGAGGCCGCCCGACTTGATCTTGCCTCGCTCTGTGATCGGCGGCAGCGCGTGCACCGTCGCCTCGGACGGCAGGTCCGGCTGCCCCTTCCGCCTGCGTCGGCGGCCGCCCTCGCGGAGCTTGTCGATGTCGTACCGCACGGGCGCGGTCCCACCCAGGTCGCTTCCTGCGACCGCTTCGCTCAGCTCGAGGGTCACCTTCATGACGACGTTGGCGCTCCGCGGTTTCTGTTGCCCGGTCTCCCGGTCTTCCCGCTTGAGGTACTCGGGGACGAGGAAGCAGAGCACCTCCAGCGGGCTCGCCTCGGCGACGAGCTCGCCCTCGGCCTTGTCGCCGCCGCGGAGCTCGAGGCGCTTCAGCCCCTGGGGCGCCAGCTCGCCCAGCACGCCGGGCAGCTTCGCCCGGAGCTCCGCCGCGTTGAGTCCGCTGCGCACCAGGGCCAGGACCCGTGCCTTCGCCTTGGCCTTGACCTCCTTGGGTCCTGGCCCGAGCTTCCCCTTGACGTACGCCTTCGCGCCCTCGACCTTCCCCTTGACGTACGCCTTCCCCGCGGCCACCTTCGCCTTGACCTTCGACCCGATCCCCTTGATCCTGCGGATGAGCGGGCCGGCCAGCTTCAGCCCCGTCTTGATCACGAAGTCCAGCGCCTTGTTGAAGGGCTTCTGCAAGGTCTCGACGATCTTGCGCACCTTCTCGCCGATCCCGCCCAGCCCGATGACGCTGGCCAGGAACCCGATGAGGATCGGGACCATCTGGCCCAGCACGTCCTCGATCTTGTTCACGACCGCGCCGACGTTGCCCCGCACGATGTCGGCGACGGAGTCGATGACGGTGTTGACGAACTTCGCGATCCGCCCGGCGTTGTTCACGAAGAACATCACGACGTCGTAGATCAGCTTGCAGGCCTTGATGAACGCCGCGGCCGGGTTGAGCAGCCCGATCAGCCAGGTGATGCCGGCGGTGATGATCTTCGTGACCACGAAGTCCTTCACCTGCTCGACGATCATCTCCTTGATGTCGCCGAGCTTCTCCACCAGCATCTCCCAGAGCGCGCCGACCCCGCCCGACACCAGCTTCTGGAAGATGTCGACGCCCTTCTCGATCGCTGCCATCGCCGGCTCGCCGATCTGCTTGACCAGCCGGTTGCGGATGTTCCGCCAGGTCAGGCCGAACAGCGACAGCAGGAGCTTGACGATCCCCTTGAGGTCGAACGACTCGGGCAGCTCGACACCGCTCTCGGCGAGCGCCCCGAACAGCCACCCCATCAGCCCCTTGCGGAGGTGGTCGAGGATGTTGTCCTTGAACTTGAGGATGCCGCCCTTCACCCCGGCGATCAGGTTGCCGAGGAACTTCACCGGCGCCTTCACGATCTGACCGACGACCCCGGCCACCCGCGACAGCACGTTCTTCAGCATCGCGACGAGCTCGCGGATCGTGTTCACGATCGCCTTGATCGCGCCGATCGCCTTGTCGATGAGCCCCCGGTTCTCGGCCTGCAGCTCCTCGATGCGCTCGTCGAGCGCCTTGCGCGCCTCGGTGTACTTCGTCGCGAGCGTGTCGACGACGGACTCCTGCTTGGCGTCGACCTCCCCCTCGAGCGCCTCGAACTTCTCGCCGATCTCGCTCGACGCCTCCGCGCCGACCTTCTTCAGGTCCTTCGGCAGGCTCTTCACGTACGCCGCGATGTCGGCCCGCCCCTTGGCGATCCGCTGCTTCGCGGCCGTCAGGTCCCCACCGACGATGTCGGCGACGCGGGAGATGACCCGGTCCATCTCCTTGAGGTAGAGCTCCCGGCCGGCCTCGTAGAACTCGTTGACCTTGGCCGGCATCCCCTTGATCTTGTCGCGGAGCCAGCGGAACCCGCCGAGCCAGCCGCCGTACCGGTCCTTCTTGTACGCCGACATCTTCGCGCTGACGTAACCCTCGAAGGCTGCCCGCGCCTTCTTCTCCCCGGCCTCGAACTCCTTCTCCACCTTGGGGTCGATGCCGTCGAGGATCGCCTTGACGTCCTTCTCGGCAGCGTCGAAGAGCCCCTGGATCTTCGCGGTGACCTCGGCCCGGCGCTGCTCGTCCTTCGACTTCGCCTTTCCCTTCTGCGCCACCAGCGCGGCGATCGCCTTGCCCTTGGCGCCCTGCATCCCGGCGACACCCTCGGCGGTCTGCTCGGTGGCCTCGGCCCTGCTCTGCGCGATCGTGTCCGCCTCCTGCTTGCGGAACTCCGCGGGCGCGGTGTCGGCGTGCTCGGCGACCTTCCGCTTCTCAGCCAGCCCTTCCTCGAACTGCGGCTCGTTCGACTCGGCGAGCTGCTTCTCGGTGACCTCGCCCTCGGCCATCTCCGCGGCCACCTCGTGCTTGCCGGCCTCGAGGTTGGTCTGCTCGGCCGGCGCCGGCTTCGGTACGGCGCCCTCGGCCGGGATCTCGACCGGCTGGCCAGGGCTCTCCTGCCCCATCGGCGTGACCGGCTTGGGCACCGCCTTCGAGGTGTCCGGGGCCGCCTCGGTGGCGGTCTCGATGTCCTTGGCCTGGCCCTCCTTGCCCTGCGTGACGAGCCCCTTGACCTCGCCCTTGACCTCCCCGGCCTTGCCGGACTTCTTGTACTCGTCGGCCTCCTTGAGGGTCTTCGGGGACTTCGCCTCGATGGCGGCCTTCACCGCGGCGATGAACGCCTTCTTGTCGAAGGCCCCGGGCCGCTGGGCGTCCATGGTGTCGGCCTTCGCGGCCTTGGCCTGGCCGGTGAGGTCGTCGGTGGGCGGCTGGGCGGCCTCCTGCGCCTCCTTGGCCTTGGCGGCCGCGGGCGGGTGGGCACGCTTCGCCTTCGCGAAGCGCTTCACCCCGGCGGTCACCGTGGTGAAGGCGGGGTCCTCCTCGGGAGTGGTGTGCGGCGGTGGCACCGGTGGCTGGAGGAGCTGGTCCCCGCTGAGCTCGGCGGGCGCCTCCGGTGCCGGCGCAGGAGCGGGACCGGCAGCGGGTCCCGCCGCCCCCTTCGCGGGCCCGGCCGCGGCCGGGGGCTTCGCGGCCGCCTTGCCCAGCGGGCTCACCTTGGGCACCGGCTTCGGCGGCGGGACGGCCTTCTTCGGCGGCACCGCGTTGGGGCCGAACCCGGTGGTGGTCACCGCCAGCGCGGACGCCGGCGGCCTGATCCCTTCGAGGTCGACCGGGATGCCGAGCGCCTTGGCCCGCTTCAGCCCCTTCTCCAGGGTGTCGAGGACCGGCTCGTCCTTCTTCGCCTCGCGGAGCCCGGCGTCGAGCTCCTTCGCCTGCTCGGCGCTGGGGAACCGGAGCTTCGCCCGCACCAGCGCGCTGACCGCGGCGTTCCCGGCTGCGCGTTGCATCGCCAGCACGGCGGGCGGGCCCACCGGACGGCCACGGCCGGAGCCCTTCCGGCGGGCGCCGGACAGGGCCTCGGTCGCCGCCGCCCGTGCCGCCTCGGTGCGTCGGGCGCCGACCATGCCGACGAGCGTCGCGCGGTCCGGCGTACCGCACCTCCGCGAGGAGCGCACAGGGCCGGGCAGGGCTGGCTGCCCCTTCGCGCACCACGCGGTGCCCGGGCACCTGTCCGGCGTCGCTGGGCCCGCGCCCGCGATGCGGAGCACCGTGGGGCCGTGGCGGGACCGAGCAGGGGCCGGAAGACCGCGGCTGCGCCGATCCAGGGGAAGCAGCCGAAGCAGCCACGCGCCACGCACACGCCGCACGAGCGCCCCACGCCCCGCCCTGCCGAGGAGGGGGTGCTCGACCTGCAGCGCTGGTCGGGGAACCGCTCCGTGTCCGCGATGCTGATGGTCAGCCGGGACACCCCACCCGACAAGGCGCCGCCGACGGACCCGAAGTTCGACTCGACGACGTTCGTCAAGGGTGGCGAGCGGTTCGACACGAAGGTCGTGCCGAAGGGGCCGTCCCCCACGCTCGGCGAGGTCACGATCACGCTGCGCGTGCACGTCACGTTCAAGCACTTCACGAGGGCCGACATGCGGCGGGAGCCCTGGCGCAGCCACAGCTTCACCCGCGCCCAGCTGGCCGACTTCCGCTGGAAGCCGGCGGAGGAGACCAAGTTCAAGACCGACTTCGCCAAGTCGGTGAGCGAGGGGTGGAGCGGCAAGCACCAGCTCCGCACCAAGGACCCGGCCTTCGCACCGCACGCCGCGAAGGTCGACGTCGTGGTGGAGATGGTCGACGACCCGGACACGGCGCACAACCGGATGACCGCGCTGAAGGTGCCGCAGGGCAAGGCGACCGACACCCCGCCGCCCCGGTTCCGCTCCTTCGTCCAGGGCGACACGTCCACGCTCGACATGCGCGACCCCAGCGAGCCCGAGCAGGGCCGGGTGCGGGACAAGCAGCTCGCCGAGCAGGTCACCGGGTTCGCCCACGGCAGCTCGGAGCTGACACCCGACATGGAGTCGCACATCGACACGCTCGGCGCCAAGGTCAAGACGCGTGGACTCAAGCTCGGCACGCAGAAGACCCCCGACGGCGTCGAGCACGAGCTGGTGCTCTTCGCGGTCGGCCGGGCCACGTCGCCCGGCGGCACGGGGGTGAACAAGAAGCTGGCCGACGCCCGTGCGAAGGCGGTCCTTGACCGGTTCAACGCCGCGGTCGGCTGGGGCGAGCAGGGCCAGGTGTCGGCGCCCGGCGAACGGCACACCACCGCGGAGGACAAGTTCCGCCGCGTCGACCTGATCATCGCCGACGTCAGCCCCGCCGGCGCGCTCTCCGTCACCCAGAACACCGCTGCTCACGAGGCGGGGCACATGTTCGGGCTGGGCGACGAGTACGTCGAGGAGGACGCGAAGCCGGAGAGCAAGAAGTTCCTCGGCGACAAGCCCACGCACTTCGGCGACGTCGAGGCGCAGCTGGGCACTGAGGCCGCCGAGGAGACGCGCATCGACAAGTCGGCCAGCATCATGTCCACTGGCAGCGAGGTGCGCCGGGGCCACTACGTGCCGTTCCTCACCGAGGTCGAGGCGATCACGCGCAAGGAGTGGACGGTCGGATGAGCGAGCTGCCGGACGGGGTGTACCTCCGCACCCGCTACGAGGACCCCGTCACCGGCCACGTCCGTGAGCGGCTGTACGACGCCGGCGGCGAGGTGTGGCTCGTGGTGGACGGCGAGCGGTCGTCCTGGGCGCACCTCGACCCCGACCAGGTGGAGGAGGCGCGTCGTGCCGTCGAGGGGATCGTCGACGTGGCCGACGTACCCGCCCCGGAGGACGCGCACGACGTGGCGAGGATGACCTACCAGTGGCGGCTCGGCGACCGCACGGGACGCGTCGTCGACGCGGCGTACCCGAGCGTCGTCCCGCCGGAGATCGACGCGCTCGAGGAGACCCTGGCCTCACTGGAGGAGGCCGCGGCCGAGCCCAGCTGACGGCGGCGTCGGCCGACGCTCAGGGTCGACGGGAGATGAAGTCGCTCGTTCCAGGCACCGTAAACGCAAGTAGCCCGCGCTCGGGAGCGTGAACCAACCTTGGCGGTGATCCATCCTCTCGAAGAGCTCTGGGCTCGCATCTCGTTCAGCAGCACGGTCTTGCCAACGCCGCGGAGACCGTTCAGGATCCAGCCGCGATCGCCCTCGCCATATTCGGCAGCCTTGCGTTGGATGACCGAGAAGGCATCGAGGAGGGGCTCCCGCCCCGCGAGCACCGGTGGACGCCGGCCGGCCCCTGGCCGGTACGGGTTGGCGACAGGATCCCTGTATCTGGGTCTGTCAAGCCGTACATAGATGAGCGTTATACGGTCTGACAAAGAGTTACGCTCGAGCGCGCCGCGCGTAGTCCTTGCGCCGGACGACCAAGTCGCGCGACAGGAACCCGACTCGGTCAGGCCGGCGGCTCTTCCTCCTCCTCGGGCGCCTCCTCGCGCTGGACGAACGTGCCCTGCGCGGTGGGCTCCTCTTCCTCCTCCGGCGCGTCCTGGCGCTGGACGGCAAGGGGATCCTCGGCCCGCTGGACCGCTGCGGGCGCCGGCGTCGCGGAGACCCCGGGCGCCGGACCGGCCATCACCCGCTCGGCGTTCGCCGCGGCCTCGCGCTCGAAGCGGTCGGACGGGTGGCTGACGTTGATGCCGCCGCCGGCCGGCGTGCCGTCGACCGGGCCGCTGCGCTGCTGGACGACGTGGGTGAGCTCGTGGGCGAGCATCACCTGGCCGTCGTTGGTGGACGGGTCGTACTTGTCGCGCTGGAACACCACGTCGGAGCCCACCGTGTAGGCGTGCGCCCCGACGGACCGGGCCGACTCATGCGCGGCGCCGTCGTCGTGGATCCGCACGTCACCGAAGTCGTGGCCGAGCCGCGCCTCCATGTCCTCGCGGACCCCCGGCTCGAGCGGCCGGCCACCCGAGGAGATCACGTCGTGGACCGGCGACCGCTCCTCCTCGACGAGCTGGGCGACGCCGCCGTTGCCGGCCGCGCGTTGCAGCCCCAGCAGCCCGGAGGCGCCGAGCACGTCGCTGCGCCCCTCTGCCGCGGCGCGGCCGACGTGGTCGGTGACCGGCTCCTCGACCCGCCCGGCCTTGGGACGCAGGGCGGCTTCCTCGGCGTCGAACCTGTGCTCACGCATGGCGCAGTCCTTCCGCAGACCGGACTCCAGCATCACACCGCGGCGCCCGTCCGAACAGGGCCGACGGTGCACCGCCCGCTGCCCGAGCGCGCACGGCTCAGCCGGAGAGCAGGTGCAGGTAGCTGCCGAACTCCTTCTCCAGCACCAGCCGGCCGAGCTTGCGGTACTCCTGCTCCACCGCGACGATCACGTGCGCCATCGTCACCGGCGTGCCGGCGTCCGCAGCCAGGTAGGCGGCCGTCGTCGCGGCGGACCGGATGTTGCCCCCGGCCAGCTCGAACGCCTCGGCGCAGAACGTCACGTCCACGTCGTCGGCGACCGGCAGCGGCGGTCCGAGGCACTGCCGCCAGAGCCGCTCGCGGAGGTCGGCGGTCGGCGCCGGGAAGTCGACGATCGCGTCGAGCCTGCGCGTGAACGCCTCGTCGATGTTGGCGCGCAGGTTGGTCGCGAGCACCGCGAGCCCGTCGAAGGTCTCGAGCCGTTGCAGCAGGTAGGCGCTCTCGATGTTGGCGTAGCGGTCGTGGGAGTCCCGCACGTCGGTGCGCTTGCCGAAGATCGCGTCGGCCTCGTCGAAGAACAGCACCGCGTTCACCCCGCCGGCCTCGGCGAAGATCCGTTCGAGGTTCTTCTCCGTCTCGCCGACGTACTTGTCGACGACGGTCGCGAGGTTGACCGTGTAGAGGTCCAGCCCCAGGTCCGCGGCGATCACCTCGGCGGACATCGTCTTGCCGGTCCCGGAGTCGCCGGCGAACAGCGCGGTCACCCCTCGGCCCCGTCCCCCACCGCGTCGCATCCGCCAGTCGACGAGCACCTTGTCCCGGTGCCGCGCGCGGGCGGACAGCTCCTCCAGCCCCCGTCGTACGGCGGGCGCGAGCACGAGGTCCTCCCAGCCGACCTCGGGGGTGATCCGCCGGGCCAGCCTTTCGAGCCCGGCGGTGTTCTGGGCGCGGACCCCGGCGCGGAGCGCGTTCGCGTCGACGACACCGCCGTGGAGCAGGGCCACCTGCTGGGCCGCGCGTACCGCCCGGTCGACCTGCGCCGGCCCCAGCGAGACGTGCGCACCCAGGGAGCCCGGCTCCACGCCGGCGCCGACCCGCTCGAGGTGCGCGTGCAGCAGGGCCTCGCGCTCGCGGGCGCCGAGCACCGGCACCTCGGCGACCAGCGGCGGGTCGGCGGTCCACCGGGGGTCCCAATTCGCCGCCCCGACGAGCAGCACGGGAAACGGCCACCCGGTCAGTCGCTGCACCGCCTCGAGGTGCTGCTCGGCGAGCGCCTCGACCGGCGCGGCGACCAGCCCGGCACCCAGCAGCAGCGCCTCCCGTCCGCACCGCGCCACGGCGCCGCCGGGGTCCGGGTCGCGGGCCAGCAGGGCGAGGTCCACGACGAGGGCGGGGCGGCCGGCGGCCTCCAACGCGGCCACCGCGGTCGCGGTGCCGGTCCCGGGCTCCCGCTCACGCAGGTGCACCACCCCCGCCCCGGCGCGGAGCGCGGCGGCCAGCGGGTCGGTGAGCGGACCGGCGTACGGCTCGACGGCGGTGAGGAACGGCGCCACGGCAGGGTCCGGCGCCCCATCGCCGAGCAGGTGGGCGGTGACCCGGTCGGGCACCCGCAGCCCGCGGGTCAGGAACGGTCGGTCGTCGTCCTCCACGAGCACCAGCCCGTGGCGGACGAGCACCCCGGACGCGGACACCGCGCGCCGCGCCGCGGACGAGGTCGCCGGGCTGCCGGCCAGCTCGAGCGCGAGCCCGGTGCTGGCCCGGCGCCGCGTCACGTCGTCGTTGAGGTAGCCGTAGAGCCGCTCGAACCTGTTGTCCAGGTCGGGGACCACGGCGATGCCGAGCAGCAGCACGTCCAGCGGGGTGAGCCCTGCCGTCTGGGCGAGCTGGCCGAGCGGGCCGGAGCCCGGCGACGGTGGCGGCGGCTCCAGCGGCGGCGGGGACGGCCCTTCGAGGAGCTGGTCGACGGTGTCGTCGTTGACGTAGAGGCCGCGGAACGGGTCGTCGGGGTTGGGGTCCGCCGCCCGCCGGTGCGCCACCATCTGGTGGACCCGCGCCTCGACGTCGCGCAGCAGCGCGACGAGGGCCGGGTCCTCGGTCACCGGGTCCTCTTCCGGGCCCTGGGCCGGCGCTTGGTGGAGCCGGCCGGCGCCGAGCCCGGTCGCGGTCCGCCGGTCCGCTCCTGCGGCGGCCAGCCCTCGACACCGCCGATCTCGAGCCGCGGCGGCTCGTCGACCGGTGGTCCGGCCCGGAACACCCGACCGGTCCAGGTGGGCGCGGAGACGACGAGGTCCAGCGACGGCTTCAGCTCGCCGCCGAGCGCCGACCACACGTCGGCGAACGACCGGTCCTCGGGCGGCGGCAGCGCGATCGTGATCGGGACGCTCAACCCCATCTCGGCCAACGCGCCGCCGAGCAGCTCCTCGGGCAGCGCCTCGTGGCGCAGGAAGCAGGCCAGCAACGACGACAGCAGCCGGTGCTCGTCCTCGGGCCGCTGCGTCCAGGCGGTGACGAGGTAGGAGAGCTTGAAGTACCGCGGCGGCAGGTGGCGTGCGGTCACGCGACCCTCGTCGTACTCGTTCAGCAGCCCGCGCTCGCGGCGCCGCAGGTCCTCGCGGATGTCGTAGAGGTAGACGTCGACGGTCGGTGCGTTCCGCCGCCCGGCCCAGTCCTTGGTGGGCGCGTCGAACACGACCTCGACGCCCTTCGTCCCGGTCGCCTCCCGCTCGATGAGCGCGGACAGCGCCGAGTCCACGTCGTGGATCACGCCGACCAGTCTCGCCCCGACGCCGCCCCGGTTCAGGGGGTCCGGGTCGGCATCCGGGGCAGGGCGCGTTGCCTGTTCGGGCAGCGCGGGTTGCGCCGCAATGGCCCTTGTGGACGGAGCCGTCACGGCCTCGCGTCGCTAGCGTGAGGTGATCGAGCAGCGCGGCCGAGGGCCGGCCGCCGGCGAGAGGGGTACGCCGTGTCGGAACCCGTCCTCCGCATGGAACCGACCCGGGTGGCCACCGACCCCGGGGGACAGGTGACGGTGGTCGTAACGGTCTACAACCCGGGCAACCGGGTCGAGGGGTACGACCTCGACGTCGTGGCCCAGACGCCCATGCCCTGGGCGACGATCACCCCGCCGACGCTGTCGGTGTACCCGCAGCAGGAGGACTCCGCGGTCGTGACCTTCGCGCCGCCGTCCGGGCCGGGGGCGCCCGGCGGCACGCTGCCGTTCGGCATCCGCGTGCGCTCGCAGGTGGACCCCGAGGCGAGCGCGGTCGTCGAGGGCGACCTCGACGTCGGCGCGGTCGCCGGGCTCCAGGCCACGCTCACGCCGGTGACCTCGTCGGGCCGGTGGAGCGGGCGGCACACGGTCAAGGTCTCCAACTGGGGCAATTCCCCCGCCCGGTTGCGGATCACCGCGCAGGACCCCGACCAGGCGCTCGGGTTCATGGTCTCCCCGCCGACCGTCGACGTGCCGCTGGGCAGCGAGGCGGTCGCCCGGCTCAAGGTACGCACCCGGCACCCGGTGCTCCGCGGCTCCGACCAGCGGTTGCCGTTCCAGGTGGTCTGCGAACCGGAGGTGCCCGAGGCGCTCGGTGGTCCGCGCCAGCCGATGTCGACGCCCGATCGGCCGGTGGTGGACGGGGCGTTCAACCAGAAGCCGATCCTGACCCGGATGGTCGTGGTCGTGGCCGGTTTGCTGCTGCTCGCGCTCGTCGCCGGGCTGGTCTGGCTGCTCACCCGCCCCGACGACCCCGAGCCGGAGGAGGAGGTGGCGCCGCCGGACCCGCCGACCGGGCTCCGCGCGGTGGGCAACACCTCCCCCACCGAGGTGGTGCTCGTCTGGGACGCGATGGAGGACGTCGAGGGGTACAAGATCTTCACCGTCAACCCCGAGACCGAGGCCCGGACCGCTCCCTTCGCCGTCGAGGACCCGCGCGCCAACTCCGCCGCGATCACCCTCCCGCCCTCGACGCGCGCCTGCTTCCTGATCGTCTCGGTCCGCGACGGCGTCGACTCCGAGTTCAGCGAGGGCGAGGTCTGCGACGAGACCGAGGCCGAGACCGTCGAGGAGAGCGCGCCGCCGGGTGCCCCCTCGCCCAGCGTCACGGCGACCCCGGACATGGGGTCGATCGGCGGAGGCGGCGAGACGACCGGCGGCGGCGGCACGGGCGGTGGCGAGACCCCTGGTGCCGACGAGCCGCCTCTCGACTTCGTCGCGGTCCTGGGCAGCTTCAGCTCCGACCTGGAGGCCGACGCGCTCGCCCAGCAGGCCACGTTCACCGCGGCCGGCGTACCCGCGAAGGTGCTGTCGACCGCGGAGTACGGCGTGGCGCCACCGGGCTCGTCGCCGTCGCCCTCCTCGGAGACGCGGTTCCTCGTGTACGTCGACGCCGCCACCCCGGACGAGGCGACCGCGGCCTGCGAGTCGGCGTGGTCGACGCTCGAGGCCGCCGGCCAGACCGCCCCGACCGACGCGTGCCTCGTGGTCCTGCAGGTGTTGACCCGCCCCTAGTGGCGCGCGTTCTACGTGTTGAGCCGCCCCTCGTGGCGCACCTGATCGTGTTGAGCCGCCCCTCGTGGCGCGCCAGATGGTGTTGAGCCGCCCCTCGTGGCGCGGAGCCGCCGCTGGTGGCGGCGGGAGGGGTGGCGGGGCGGGCGTGGATGGGACTGGCCCCCGGAGCGACGAAGCAGCGCAGGGCTGGTTGCCCGCCCCGCGACCCCGGACGGCCGAGGACCGCAGCCCGCGGCGCCTCCCCTCACCACGAAGGGCGGCTCAACACCAAAGACGCCCGCCACGAGGGGCGGTTCAACACGAACTTCACGGGCGGCGGAGGAGCTCGAGGGCGCGGAGGACGACGGGCCGCTCCTCGGTGGCGTTCTTCGCCGGGTACACGTCCCCGATCGACACCCACATCCGGTCCACCTCCACCTCGGTGTCCAGGTCGACGTCGAGGGCCGCCGGGTCGTCCGGGACCGGGACGCTCTGGCAGACCAGTCGACCGCCGGCGCCCTCCCACCACACGAGGAGCGTCTTCGGGCGCGGGCTGAGGTCGCGGGCCTTGTCCTGCGCACGCCGCCCGGGCGCCACCTCGAGCCCGCGCACGCGTACGGCGTCGGGCCACTCGATCCGCAGCCGCTGCTCCGTCGCCGTACAGCTGTCCGTCGCCGGCGTCCCCGAGGGCCACGGCATCCCCCAGAACGTGGAAGGGTCGTCGTCCGTCAAGTCGCTCGTCTGCTGGTCGCCCGGCTCGACGAACAACGAAACGTCCGACACCAGCACTTTCTTGTCAATGATGTCGTAATAGCGCTGCTTCCCCCACTCCACCGGGTTCCCCTGCAGGAACGCGACGAGCGCGACGGCCAGGCCCAGGAGCAGCAGGGCGACGAGGACCCGGCGCCAGCGGTAGAGCGGCGGCAGGCTCCGACGGTACGCGCGCCTTGCCGCCCGCTCCTCCGGGTTCCCCCACGGCCACCAGCCCGACGAACCCTGCTGCCGCACGGGGCCGGCCGTCGTCGGAGCAGCCGCCTGCACCAGCGTGTAACCGCACCGGGCACAGAACCGGCGGCCGGCGTCGTTCGCGTGCCCGCAGGAGGGGCACGCGTTGGCCGGCGGCGCACCGCTGCTCTGCGGGCTCCGCGTCGGGCCGGGCGGGGACGGCGCGACCGGCGGGAGCGAGGCGGTCGGAGCCGAAGGAGCAGGGGGGTCCGGCTTCGGAGGAACCGGGGCCGGCGCGGGAGCAGGCGCGGGAGCCGGCGACGGCTGGGCGGACGACGGTGCGGCGGAGGGCCCGGCACCCGGCTGGTCCCACCCCAGGTAGGCCCCGCAGAAGAGGCAGAACGAGGAGCCGGGCGCGTTCGTCTCCCCGCACGCGTCGCACTGGGCTTCCGTCGCCATCTCGCCTCGATTCCGTTGCCCCGCCTCGGGGGAAGGATGAGTGCTGCGCTCCCGCCGATTATGTCGCTAGCCTCGACCGGAGCGGGACCCTCGACGTCCCGCGTTGTGAGGCCACGTGAGCAGACGGTGCAGCCAGTGCAGCCACCTCAACGAGGAGGGGGCGGTCTTCTGCGCCAACTGCAACCACTTCCTCGAGTGGGCCTCGACGCCGACCCCGGAACCCGCGGCTCGCCCGCGCCCCGAACCGCCTCCGAAGGCGCCGACGCCGGCAGAGCCGCGGACCGAGCCGCCACGAGAGCCACCACGAGAGCCGCCACCACAGGACCAGCCCTCGAAGCAGCCCGTACCCACCCTTCTCGCCGCGATCGACGAGAGCGCCCACGTCGCGAGCGAGCGGTCCAGGCCCGACCTCAGCGAACGGCTCGACCAGGCCCGCCGCAAGGTCGCCGCACGACCGGTCACCGTCGCGGTCGTCGGGGAGTTCAAGCGGGGCAAGAGCACGCTGATCAACGCGTTGATCCAGACCGCGGCATGCCCGGTCGACGCCGACATCGTGACCGCGGTCCCCACCCTCGTGAAGTACGGCGATCAGCTGCGCGTGACCGCCCACGTGCAGGAGCCCGGCAAGGAGACGACGACCAGCCGCCCGGTCGCGCCTGAGGAGCTCGAGGCGCTGGTGTCGGAGCGTGGCGACGACCGGCCGAGCGACGTCCGCACCGTGGAGATCGAGGTGCCGCACCGCATCCTCCGCACCGGGCTGCGGCTCCTCGACACCCCGGGCGTCGGCGGGCTGGAGTCGGTGCACGGCCAGGTGTCGCTGGCGAGTCTGGCGGGGGTCGACGGTGTCCTGTTCGTCACCGACGCCTCGCAGGAGCTCACCGCGCCCGAGCTGGAGTTCCTCCGCTCCGCGCTGCAGCGGTGCCCGACCGCGGCCCTGGTGGTGACGAAGACCGACCTGCACCGGAGCTGGCGACGCATCGTCGAGCTGGACCAGCAGCACCTCCGCGACGCGGGGATCACCATCCCGGTCATCGCGCTGTCGTCGTTCCTCCGGCTCCGGGCGGCCCGCGACCCGGCGCTCAACGAGGAGAGCGGCTTCGCCCCGCTGGTCACCTTCCTGGCCCGCGAGGTCGTGCAGGGCGCGGCGGCCAGGGCGGCGGCCCAGGCCGCGCACGACGTGGACTTCGTCGCCACCCAGCTGGCACGCGAGGCCGACGCCGAACGGGTCGTCCTCGCGGAGCCGGAGCGCGGCCCCGCGGTGATCGAGCGGCTGCAGACGGCGACCAACCGGTCGCGCGCGCTGAGCAACGACAACGCCAGCTGGCAGCAGACGCTGGCCGACGGCATCCAGGACCTCGTCGCGGACATCGAGTTCGACCTGCAGGCACGGCTGCGCGCGGTGCTCCGCGACGCGCGGGACATCATCGACCGCACCGACCCGAAGAGCTCCTGGACCGAGACACAGGGGTGGCTGCGCCGCGAGGTCGCGACCGCGGGCGTGGCCAACCGGGACCTGCTGCTGCGGCGGGCCGTCGAGCTCGGCGAGTCCGTCGCGAACCAGTTCAACCTCGAGGCCGGCGAGGCGGTCGAGGTCGAGCTCGACCTCGTGGTCCGCGCGCTCGAGGAGCGCGAGCTGCCCTCGGCCTCCGCCTTCTCGATGCCCGGCGGGCGGCTCGCGTCGCTGATGGTCACCGCACGCACCACGGCACTCGTCCCCATGCTGGCCGTCGCCCTCGCCCCCACGGGGTTGCTACCGGTCGCGGTGCTCACCGGCGCCGCCGTCGTGGTCGGCGCGGGCGTGGGCGGCAAGCTGTTCCGCGACGAGGGGCGGCGGCAACGGGCCTACCGGCAGACCCAGGCGAAGGCCGCCGCCGGCAAGTTCGTCGACGAGGTCGCCTTCGAGATGAACAAGGAGACCCGCGACGCCTTGCGGCTGACCCAGCGGCAGCTGCGGGACGAGTTCCAGGCCCGGGCCCGCTCCCTGCAGGCGTCCGCCACCGGCGCGCTCGCCGCCGCTGAGAAGGTGCTCACGCTGCCGCCCGAGGCGCAGGGCCGCCGCGCCGCGCAGCTCGACGAGGAGGCCCAGCGGCTGGGCCGGGTCCGGAGCCGGCTCGCCACCGTCTCCGAGGCCGCCCCGCCGCGCGCACTGGTCGGAGCACCCGGTGGCTGAGGAGCTCACCGCCCGGCTGCTCGCGCTCGCCGAGGAGGCCCGGGCGGACGCGCGGACGCCGCAGGTCGCCGCCGAGCTGGCCGAGGTCGAGGCGCGGCTGCGCGGGCCCGTGCGGCTGGCGATCGCAGGCAAGGTCAAGGCCGGCAAGTCCACGCTGCTCAACGCGATCGTCGGCGAGGGGCTCGCCCCCACCGACGCCGGCGAGTGCACACGGATCGTCACCTGGTACGTCCGCTCCGACCGCCCGTACGTCCTCCTCCACCCGCGCGACGGCGAGCCGGTCGAGCGCCCGTACGCACGCACGGCCGGCGCCCTCGACGTCGACCTCGGCGCGCACACCCCCGAGACGGTCCACCACCTCGAGGTGGGCTGGCCGTCGAGCCGGCTCGACCGGCTGACGCTGATCGACACCCCTGGCATCGCGTCGATCTCGGCCGACGTGTCCGCGCGTACCCACGAGGTGATGTCCGCCGAGGGCGGCGAGGCGCCCGTGGCCGACGCGGTGCTGTACCTCCTCCGCCACACCCACGCCAACGACATCCACTTCCTCGAGGCGTTCCACGACGACGAGGTCGCGCACGGGACGCCGGTCAACACCGTCGGCGTGCTGTCGCGGGCGGACGAGATCGGGGCGTCGCGGCTCGACGCGATGGAGGTCGCGTCCCGGGTCGCGGCGCGCTACCAGGCGGACCCTCGGCTGCACCGGCTCTGCCCGATGGTGGTGCCGGTGAACGGGCTGCTCGGCCACGCCGCGGTGACGCTCCGCGAGGGTGAGTACGCCGGACTCGCCGCCGTCGCCCGGACGCCACCGGAGGAGCTCGCCGAGCTGCTGCTCACCGCCGACCGCTTCGCCACCCGCGACGGCGTGGTCGGCGCCGAGGAACGCACCCGGCTGCTGGACCGGCTCGGCCTCTTCGGGGTCCGCCACGCCGTCGAGCTGCTCCGCACCGGCGCGGTCACCTCGTCGCAGGAGCTGGCCGCCCGCCTCGCCGCCACCAGCGGGCTCGACCGGCTGCGGGACGTCGTGGAGGTGCAGTTCGAGTCACGGGCCCGGGTGCTCAAGGCCCGCTCGGCGGTGGCCGCTCTGACCGGCGTGCTGCGGCGCGACGGGTGCGGTGACTCCGCCGCGCTGCTGCGGCGGCTGGAGGAGATCACCTCCGGCGCGCACGAGTTCGAGGAGGTCCGGATCCTCCTGGAGCTGCGGGCCGGCGAGATGTCGCTCGCCGACGAGCGCGCCGCGCAGCTCGACCTGCTGATGGGCGGCGCCGGCCACGAACCCACCACCCGGCTCGGGCTGCCCCCGGACGCGGGACCGGACGAGGTGAAGGCGGCGGCCGTCGCCGCGCTGGCGCAGTGGCGGGCGGTCGAGAGCCACCCGCTGTCCAGCCGGCCGACCCAGATCGCGGCTCGGGCGGCGGCCCGCACGATCGAGGGGCTGCTGACCGCCTAGATCAGCCCCTCCCGCATCGCGTAGGCCACGGCGTGCGTCCGGTTGCGCAGCTGCAGCCGCGTCGTCAGGTCGTGGAGGACGTTCTTCACCGTCCGCTCGCTGTAGCACATCTGCTGGGCGATCTCGGCGGTGTCGTGCCCCTCGGCGACCAGCCGCAGCACCTCGGTCTCGCGCGGCGACAGCCCGGCGAAGGTCAGCCCGCGCGGCGCCAGCACCTGCCGCTGCAGCCGCCCGACCTGGTGCAGCAGCCGGCCGAGCAGGTCCGGCGGCACCTCGCCGTCGCCGGCCGCCACCTTCACCACCGCCCGGGTCAGCACCTCGGCCGTCGCTTCCGACCGCCGGACCAATCCACCCACCCCGGCCTCGGCGGCGGCGACCAGGGCCGCCTCGTCGATCGTGGTGGCGACCAGCACGATCCGCGGCCGGTCACCCCGGCACAGCGCCCGTACGACGCGCGCGGTCGCCTCGTCGAACTCGTCGGCCACCACGACGGCGACCGCCGCGTCGTCGACGTCCATCTCCTCGACCAGCCGGATCTCGGGGCGGACCCGCAGCTGGCTGCGCACGCCGGCGCTCGAGATGGGGTCGCTGCCGTGGACGTAGGTGGGGATGGCGGCGGACATCGGGGACCTCCTCGCTGAGGCTCCTGACCCTGCACCGGGGCGCTCAACGGGGGCTCAACGAGGCGCGCGGGCGCTCATCGTCCGCTCAACGTCTCCTCATCGCCCCTACGGTGGCTGCATGAGCGACCGACGGTGGCCGCGGTGGGTCTACGGGAACGGGGAGGAGCCGGACTACCGGTTCAGCTTCGCCAACGAGCGCACCTTCCTGGCCTGGATCCGGACCGCGCTGGCGTTGGTGGCCGCCGGGGTGGCGGTCGACGCCTTCGAGCTCGACATGCCGTCCTGGTCGCAGCACGCGGTGGCGACGGTGCTGGTCGTCCTCGGGGCGGTCTCCGCCGTCGCGGCGTGGCTCCGCTGGGCCAGCGCGGAGCGGGCGATCCGGCTCTCGCGGCCGCTGCCGGGCCCGTGGGTGACGGTGCTCGTGGCGGTCGGCACGCTCGTCGTCGGGGTCGTCGTCCTGGTCGCGACGTTCTGATGGCTGACGGGGCTGCTCCCGAGCGGACCACGCTGGCCTGGCAGCGGACCGCGCTGACGGTGCTCGCCGGGGCGCTGCTGGTGAGTCGGCTGACGCTGGACGCGCTCGGGCCGGCCGCCTTCGTGGTCGTCGTGGTGGCGATCCCGCTCGCACTGTGGGTCCTCGTCGAGAGCCGGCTCCGGCACCGGCGCGGCCACCCCCAGGGCGGCCGGTCCGCCGCGGTGCTGACCGTCGCGGTGGTGGCGCTCGCCCTCACCGAGCTCGGCGCGCTGCTGCGCTCCTGGTGAGGTTCAGGCGGGGACGCGGCGCCGCAGCGGCGCGACCAGCAGGATCCCGAGCAGCGGCAGCAGGGTGAGCACGAGCAGCGCGACGGCCGGGCCGGAGACGTGGCCGAGCCCGCCCACGAGCGCCGACCCGATGCTCCCGCCGACCATGAACACCAGGGTAGCGACGCCGAGCGCGACGCCCCGGACCTCCGGCTCCACGGCGTCGCCCACCGACTCGGCGAGCGCCGGCTGGCCGATGCCGAAGGAGACCGTCACCAGCATCACCGACACCAGGAGGACGAACCAGGACTCGAGCGCCGCGCCCGCGGCCGCCACCAGGACGGAGGCGGCGGCGACGCCTGTCGAGAAGAGCAGCGCGGTGGCGGCCGAGACCCGGGCCATCACCGGACCGGTGATCCGCGGCATCAGCAACCCGACCACACCGGACGGCACGAGCGCGAGCCCGACCTGCCAGGCCTCCCAGCCGATCCCGAGCAACACCGCCGGCAACGCCACCAGCAAGGCGAACCAGGAGCCCGGGATGCTCGCCGCGGCCAACGCGCTGCGGACGACCACCGGGTTGCGGACCACGCTGAGCGGGAGGAAGCCGTGCGGCCGCCGCTGCACGCGCCGCGCCACGGCGGGGGTGCCCAGGCCGAGGAGGACGACGCCGGCGATCGCCACCGGGACGCCGGTCGACGGCGACTGCAGCAGCAGGACCAGGCCGCCCGCCGCGACCGCGACGAGGAACGCACCGACCACGTCGAGCCGAGCGCCGGTGCCGCCGACGTGGAGGGCGTTCCAGAGCAGCGGCACGACCAGCACGCCGAGGATCGGCAGGGCGATCGCGAACCGCCAGTCGAGCGCCTCGATCACCAGCCCGGACGCGAGCGGGCCGAGCGACGTGATGCAGGCCGCGGTCCCGGCCACCCGGAGGAACGCCGCCGCGCGCACCTCGCCGGCGTACCTCGCGCTCACGACGGCCGCCCCGAGCGTCGGCACCGCAGCCGCACCGGCGCCCTGGAGCAGCCGGCCGACGAGGTGCACCGCAAACGTCGGCGCGAACGAGGCGACCAGCGCGCCGACGGTCATCAGGCTCAGCCCGATCGTCATCGGCAGCCGCGGTCCGGTGAGGTCGGCGACGCGGCCGTAGATCGCGGTGCCGACACCCAGCATCAGCGCGTAGAGGCTGATCGACCAGGTGGCCGCCCCGTCGGTGATCGAGTACGCGTCCGCCATCGGCGCGATCGCCAGGGCCGCCGCGGCGCTGCCCATCCCGGCGAAGCCGAAGAGCAGCCCCAGCACCACGGAGACGCGGCGTTCGTCGGACGGCGTCTCCGGGGTGTCGGTCATGACCCTAGGTAACCCGGCCGGACGCTTACGCATTCCCCTGCGTCGGACGCGCATGGGAAACGGCACGACCAACGAAGACCGCTCCCAGCCGGACGACCCCAACCCCGAGCACCGGGCCTGAGGGTCACTCGGACGTGCAGCTCTCCCGGAAGCAGGCCCCTGGATCCCCGGCCCCCAGGGAGCTGCATGTCCGACGGACCCGGCCCCGGTCAGCCGACGAGGACGACGACCAGCCGACGAGGCCCGTGGACCCCCTCGACCCGGTTCAGCTCGATGTCGCTGGTGGCAGAGGGGCCGCTGATCCAGGTCGTCGGCCGGGTCGGGTCGAGCCGGGCCACCCCCTCGGGCACCCCGGCGACCACCTGCTCGGCGAGGACCACGCAGACGTGCAGGTCGGGCACGAGGGAGAGCGCCCGCCTCCCCTGTCCGGGCCCGTGGTCGAGCACGACGGTCCCGGTCTCCGCGATCCCGACTGCCGCCGCGGTGACCACCGCGTCCAGCTCGTCGAGCTCGAGGGCGGAGAGGCCGGTGTCGACGACCGCGTCGGGCACGTGCCACCCCAGCTCCGGAGGTACGACGGCCCGGGCCCCCGCGAGAGCCCCGGCGATCATCGCCTCCACCTCGTCCGGGGAGCAGCGCACCACGTCGGCCCGGTAGTCCGCGACCCGCTCCGCGAACAGCGCGAGGACGTCCACCGAGGCGTCGCCACGGGTCCGGTAGCCACGCGGCACCTCGACGGCCGGCGAAGCACCCACCAGCGCCGAGCGGACCCGGCCGAGGATCTCGTCCCGGGCGCTCACCGTCGTCCTCCGTCGGTCCGCTTCCACCACGCCCGGAACGACTCCTTCGGTGGCGCCGGGAGGTCGCGCGCCCCGGTCCAGGCGCCCGCGAACGGCAGCCTGGACAGCGCGGTCCGCCCCGACGTCGACCGCCGCCGGACCATCCGCGAGGCGAGCCCGCCGAAGACGCCGGACGCGCGCTCCAGGACACCGAGCCGCGAGCCGGACCCGAACGACCAGGCCGCCGCCTTCATCGCGGCCGCCTCCGGCTTCGCCGAGGGCCGGTGGGCGTCCACGACCTTGGCCCGCAGGTCGACGAGCACCGACGGGATGTCGATCCGCACCGGGCACGCCTCGAAGCAGGCACCGCAGAGCGAGGAGGCGTAGGGCAGCGAGTCCAGCTGGTCGGACTCCCCCACCCCGCGCAGCAGCGGGTTCAGGATCGCGCCGATCGGGCCCGGGTAGACCGACCCGTAGGCGTGGCCCCCGGTCCGCTCGTACACCGGGCAGACGTTGAGGCACGCCGAGCACCGGATGCACCGCAACGCCTGACGCCCGACCTCGTCCGCCAGGGCACGGGTCCGGCCGTTGTCAAGGAGCACCACGTGCACCTCCTGCGGGCCGTCGCCGGGGGTGACGCCGGTCCACGTCGAGGTGTAGGGGTTCATCCGCTCCCCCGTCGACGACCGTGGCAGCAGCTGGAGGAACACCTCGAGGTCCTGCCAGGTCGGCACCACCTTCTCGATGCCGACCACCGAGACGAGCACGTCGGGGAGCGTCAGGCACATCCGCCCGTTGCCCTCGGACTCGACCACGACGAGGGTGCCGGTGTCGGCGACCGCGAAGTTCGCGCCGGAGACCGCGACCTTGGCGCGGAGGAACTTCTCGCGCAGGTGCAGCCGGGCGGCGTTCGCGAGCTCGACCGGCTCGTCGGTGAGGTCGGCAGGCGCCGGTCGTCCGACGTCCGCCATCCGGCGCAGGAAGATCTCGCGGATCTCGGCCCGGTTGCGGTGGATCGC
This sequence comes from Nocardioides caldifontis, assembly GCF_008087345.1. Taxonomy (GTDB): domain Bacteria; phylum Actinomycetota; class Actinomycetes; order Propionibacteriales; family Nocardioidaceae; genus Marmoricola_A; species Marmoricola_A caldifontis. Next base: position 403,630 of record NZ_ML701737.1, read on the forward strand.
GGGCACGAGGATGTGCGACGGCAGGTCGTCGCCGAGCTGCACGATCAGCTCGGCGAGGTCGGTCTCCCAGGCCGCGATCCCCTCCGCAGCGAGGTGCTCGTTGAGCTCGATCTCCTGGGTGGCCATCGACTTGACCTTCACGACCTCGTCGACGCCGTGGTCCCGGGCGACGGACGCCACGATCGAGCACGCCTCCGCCGCGTCGCTCGCCCAGTGCACGGTCGCGCCGGCCGCGGTCAGCGACGCCTCGAGCCGCTCCAACGACGAGTCGAGCGACAGCAGCGCCGAGTCCTTGAGGGCCGCGCCGGCGAGCCGGAGCTCCTCCCAGTCCGGCAGCTCGCCGACGACGCGGAGCCGCTTGCCGCGGATCGTCCGGGTGGCGAGCGCCAGGTTGCCGCGCAGCTGCGCGTCGGCGAGCGCGTTGCGGGCCGCCTCGGGGAACGCCGGCATCCCGACGAACGTCGCGCTCATGCCGCGTGCTCCGTCGAGGCGAGGACCTCGGCCAGGTGCATCACGCGTACGCCGGACCGCTGCCGCGAGAGCAGCCCTCCCACGTGCATGAGGCAGGAGTTGTCCCCGGCGACCAGCACGTCGGCCCCGGAGCCGACCACCTGGCGCGCCTTGTCGAACCCCATCGCGACCGAGGTGTCGGCGTTCTTCAGCGCGAACGTCCCGCCGAAGCCGCAGCATTCCTCGGCGCCCGGCAGGTCGACGAGCCGCAGCCCGCGGACCGCGCGGAGCAGGGAGAGCGGCCGGTCGCCGACGCCGAGCATCCTCAAGGAGTGGCAGGTCGGGTGGTAGGCGACGGTGTGCGGGAAGTACGCCCCCACGTCGGTCACGCCGAGCACGTCGACCAGGAACTCCGACAGCTCGTAGACCCGGTCCGACAGCACGCGCAGCGACGGGTCACCGGCCCGGCGGGCGACGATCCCGTGCTGGTGGCGGACCGACCCGGCGCACGAGCCGGACGGCGTCACGATCGCGTCGTACCCCTCGAACGCCGCCACGCAGTTGCGCACGACCGGCACCGCCTCGTCGAGGTAGCCGGTGTTCACCATCGGCTGGCCGCAGCACGCCTGCTGCTGGGGGAACTCGACGTCCATACCGAGCCGTCGCAGCAACGTCACGACCGCACGACCCGTGTCGGGGAACATCGCGTCGTTGACGCAGGTGACCATCAGAGCCACACGCATGGGGCCACCTTCGCACAGCGCGTCCGGCTCATCGCGCACGCCGCTCGCCGACCGTGGGTCCGTACCGACGGAGCTCCTGCGTCGCGGCCACCAGCGACCGCAACCCCTCCAGCGACCCCTCGAGCGCGCCGAGGGTCCGGGCCTGCAGAAGGACGTTGCCCAGTGCGGTCGCCTCGACCGGTCCGGCGACGACCGGCACCTCGACGCGGTCGGCCAGCGCCTGGCAGAGCAGCTCGTTGCGCGCGCCTCCCCCGACCACGTGCACCACGCGGACCTCGCGCCCTGAGAGCCGGGCGGCGTCGGCCACCGCCCGCGCGAACCCCTCGGCGAGGCTCTCCACGATGCTGCGGACGAGCGCCACGTCGGAGGACGGGGCGGGTACGTCGTGCTCGGCGCACCATTCCGCGACGCGTGCCGGCATGTCTCCGGGCGGGAGGAACCGTGGGTCCTGCACGTTGAATATTGTCACCGCGCCGCTATATGCCGCCGCCTGGTCGAGCAGCGCCGGGAGGTCGTCGCGCCCCCAGGCCCGCAAGGTCTCCGAGAGCAGCCAGGTGCCCATCACGTTGGTGAGGAACCGGGTCCGCCCGTCGACGCCGCCCTCGTTGGTGAAGTTCGCGGCGCGGGCCGCCTCGGTCAGCACCGGCTCCTCGAGCTCGACCCCGACCAGCCCCCAGGTGCCGCAGGAGACGTACGCCGCCCCGTCGTCGGTCATCGGGACGCCCACGACAGCGGACGCCGTGTCGTGCGAGCCCACCGAGGTGAGAGGGAAGCTGCCCCCGACGTACGACGCCACCGGCCCGGAGAGCGCACCGAGCACCGTCCCCGGGTCGACCAGCTCCGGGAAGATGTCCGGCACGATCCCCAGCCGCGCACAGAGCTCGCGGTCCCACTCCCGGGTCCGGACGTCGAGGAGCCCGGTCGTCGAGGCGTTGGTGCGCTCGGTGAACGCCTGCTCGGTGAGCCAGAAGCCGATCAGGTCGGGGACCATCAGCACCGTGTCGGCGAGCGCGACGACCGGGTCGGCGGCGAGCTGGTAGAGCGTGTTGAACGGCAGGAACTGCAGCCCGTTCCGCTCGTACAGCTCCTCCGGGGTGACCAACGCGTGCACCCGGTCGACGCCGGCGGCGCGCGCCTCGTCGCGGTAGTGGTACGGCAGCCCGAGCAGCCGGTCGCCGCGGAACAGCCCGTAGTCGACCGCCCACGAGTCGACGGCGACGCCGGCCAGGTCGGGCGCGACCCGGACGGCCTCACGGAGCCCCCGCAGCGCCTGGCGGTGGAGCTCCCCGACGTCCCAGTGCAGCCCGTCGGGCAGCCGCAGCGGCTCGTTGTCGAACCGCGCGACCGCCCGGAGGGCGAGGTGGTCACTGCTGACCTCGCCGACCATGACGCGCCCGCTGGACGCGCCGAGGTCGACGGCCGCGACGGAGACCCTCACCGGAGGAAGGCGGCGGCGACCCCGGCGTCCACGGGCACGTGCAGCCCGGTGGTGTGGGTGAGGTCCGGCCCGACGAGGGCGAACACCGCGTTGGCGCAGTGCTCGGGGAGCACCTCGCGCTTGAGCAGCGTCCGCTGGGCGTAGAACTTCCCGAGGTCCTTCTCCTCCACGCCGTAGACCTCGGCGCGCTTGGCGCCCCAGCCGCCGGCGAAGATCCCGGAGCCCTGCACCACCCCGTCGGGGTTGATGCCATTGACCCGGATCTGGTGCTCGCCGAGCTCGGCGGCGAGCAGCCGCACCTGGTGGGCCTGGTCGGCCTTGGTCGCGCCGTAGGCGACGTTGTTCGGCCCCGCGAACAGCGAGTTCTTCGAGGAGATGTAGACGATGTCGCCGCCGAGCCCCTGCTCGATCAGCACCCGGGCCGAGGCGCGGGACACCAGGAACGAGCCCTTGGCCATCACGTCGTGCTGGCGGTCCCAGTCCTCCTCGGTGGTGTCGAGGAGCGACTTGGAGAGCGACAGCCCGGCGTTGTTGACGACGATGTCGACGCCGCCGAACGCGAGACAGGCCTCGGCGACCGCGGCGTCCACGGCGGCGGCGTCGCTCACGTCGACCTGGACACCGACGGCCACGTCGGCGGACCCCAGCGCGGCGGCCGCTTCCTGCGCCTTCTCCAGCGACAGGTCGGCGACGACCACGACCGCGCCCTCGGCGGCGAGCCGGGTCGCGATCGCCTTGCCGATGCCGGAGGCGGCGCCGGTCACGAGGGCGATCTTCGAGGCGAGCGGCTTGGGCTTCGGCATCCGCTGGAGCTTCGCCTCCTCGAGCGCCCAGTACTCGATGCGGAACTTCTCCGACTCGTCGATCGGGGCGTACGTCGACAGCCCCTCGGCGCCGCGCATCACGTTGATCGCGTTGACGTAGAACTCGCCGGCGACCCGGGCGGTCTGCTTGTCCTTGCCGAAGCTGAACATCCCGACGCCGGGGACCAGCACGATCAGCGGGTCCGCCCCGCGGATGGCGGGAGAGTCCGGCGTCGAGTGTCGGTCGTAGTAGGCCTGGTAGTCGGCGCGGTACTCCTCGTGCAGCTCACGGAGCCGGGCCCGCGCCTCCTCGACCGTCGCGGTCGTGGGGAGGTCGAGGACCAGCGGCTTGACCTTGGTCCGCAGGAAGTGGTCGGGGCAGGAGGTGCCCAGGGCGGCGAGCGCGGGGTGCTTCTCCCGGGCCAGGAAGTCCAGCACCACCTCGGAGTCGGTGAAGTGGCCGACCATCCCGCGACCGGCGGCATGGGCGTCCTGCGAGGCGATCGACCGGATCGTCGGGGCGAGCGCCGCCGCGCGGGCGCGCCGCTCCTCGGGCGGCAGCGGCGTGTAGCCGTCGAGCACCGGGCCGAACGGCTCGGCCACCGAGTTCTCCTCGATGTACGCCGCGGCGGTGCGGATGATCCAGAGCGAGCGCTCCTCGCACTCCTCGCTGGTGTCACCCCACGCGGTGATGCCGTGGCCGCCCAGGATGCACCCGACGGCCTGCGGGTTCGCCTCCTTGATCGCCGCGATGTCCAGCCCGAGCTGGAAGCCGGGGCGCCGCCACGGCACCCAGACGACCTTGTCGCCGAAGATCTGCTCGGTGAGCTTCTCGCCGTCCGCCGCGGTGGCGATCGCGATGCCGGAGTCCGGGTGCAGGTGGTCGACGTGCGCGGCGTCGACGAGGCCGTGCATCGCGGTGTCGATCGACGGGGCGGCGCCGCCCTTGCCGTGCAGGCAGTAGTCGAACGCGGCGACCATCTCGTCCTCGCGCTCCACGCCGGGGTAGACGTCGACGAGCGCGCGCATCCGGTCGAGGCGGAGGACGGCGAGCCCGGCGGGGGTCAGCGTGCCGAGGTCGCCGCCGGAGCCCTTGACCCAGAGCAGCTCGACGTCCTGCCCGGTGACCGGGTCGGTGTCCGTGCCCTTGGCGGAGGTGTTGCCGCCGGCGTAGTTGGTGTTGCGCGGGTCGCTGCCGAGCCGGTTGGACCGGGCGACGAGCTCTTCCACGGTGGGGTGCGTCATGAGGTTCAGTTCCATCCTGCCTGCGCGCCGCCGACGCGCTCGTTCTCGATCTGTTCCTGGTACCCGCTGGCCAGGTAGGCCGCCATCGGGTCGGCCGGCAGCCCGCGCTCCTCGCGCCAGGCGGCCAGGTCACGGCGTACGTCGGTGTAGAAGGCGTCCATGAGCACCTGGTTCGCGGCGAGCACGTCGCCCTCGGCCTGCGCCTTCGCGAGCGCGTCGGTGTCGAGCAGCAGCGCGCGGGCGAGCATCTCCTGCACGTTGAGCACCGAGCGGATCTGGCCGGGGACCTTCCGCTCGATGTTGTGGCACTGGTCGAGCATCAGCGCGACGTCCGAGCCGGGGCCGTACCCGCCGCCGCGGACCACCTCGACGAGGATCCGGAAGAGCTGGAAAGGGTCGGCCGCCCCGACGATCAGGTCGTCGTCGGCGTAGAACCGGCTGTTGAAGTCGAACGACCCGAGCTTCCCGAGCCGCAGCAGCTGGGCGACGATGAACTCGATGTTCGTCCCCGGCGCGTGGTGGCCGGTGTCGAGGCAGACGAACGCCTTGTCGCCGAGCGCGGCGCAGTGGACGTACGACGTGCCCCAGTCCGGGACGTCGGTGTGGTAGAACGCCGGCTCGAAGAACTTGTACTCGAGCACCAGCCGCTGGTCGTCGCCGAGCTGGTCGTAGATCTTCCGCAGCCCCTCGGCGAGCCAGTCCTGGCGGGCCCGGATGTCGGCCTGTCCCGGGTAGTTGGTGCCGTCGGCCAGCCAGATCTTCAGGTCACGCGACCCGGTCTGGTTCATCACCTCGATGCAGTCGAGGTTGTGCTGCACCGCCTTGCGCCGCACGGCCGGGTCGGCGTGGGTGAGCGACCCGAGCTTGTAGTCGTCGTCCTGGAAGGTGTTGCTGTTGATCGTGCCCAGCTCGACACCCAGGTCCTCGGCGTACGCCCGCAGCTTCCCGAAGTCGTCGACCAGGTCCCACGGGATGTGCAGCGCGACCTTGGGGGCGAGCCCGGTGAACCGGTGCACCGCCGCGGCGTCGGCAATCTTCTCCTCGACGGTCCGCGGGGTGCCGGGCGACCCGAAGACCTTGAACCGGGTCCCGGAGTTGCCGTAGGCCCAGGAGGGGACCTCGATGGCCAGGGCGTCCAGCCGGCCGCTGATCGCTTCGAACGTCGTCATCTCAACTCACTCGTTCCACTGCTTCTCGTGGGCCGCGGCCAGCTGGTCCTCGAGGTGGAAGACCTCCTCCAGCTGGACGAACCCGGTGTCCGGCTGCGCGTCCTCGAGGTCTTCGAAGAACTGCGCCATCTCCGCTTGCCACCGCGCGTTCACCTCGGTGGTCCCCATGCCGGCGACCGCCTCCTCGATCGAGGGCGTCTCGACGTACCCGATGAGCAGCCCGTCCTCCCCGAGGAACAGGGAGTAGTTGTGCCAGCCGTGGTCGGCCAGCGCCTGGAGCATCTCCGGCCACACCGCGCGGTGGCGGGCCTTGTACTCCTCCAGCCGGTCGGGCTTCACCCGCAACCGGAAGCAGACGCGCTGCATCGGATCTCCTCGCCGTGGTGGATGGTGCGGGGGCCGGCGGAGGCGTGCGGTTTCCCATGGTGCCCTGGGAAACTGTCACTCCCCATTGACGATTGCCTGTGGGGAGCGCCGGTTTCCCATGGTGCCCAGGGAAACCGCAGCCCCGCCGGCCGCCTCCGACTCAGAAGTCGAAGTCCCCGATGTTGTCGGCGTTGAAGACGAACGGCTCGCCGAGCACGACGACGCCGTCGGCCTCGACGGTGAACTCACCGAGCTTGCCGGCCTCGAAGGTGTCGCCCTCCTCGCCGGTGATGTCGCCGTCGACCAGGGCCTTGGTGGCGTAGGTCGCGAGGTAGCCGAGGTCGCCCGGGTTCCAGAGCGCGAACGCCTCGACGGTGCCGTTCTCGACGTACGGGCGCATCTGGTTCGGCGTGCCGAGCCCGGTGAGCGCGACCTTCCCCTTGGCGTCGGAGGTCGACAGGTAGTCGGCCGCCGCGGCGATCCCGACCGTGGTCGGGGAGATGATCCCCTTCAGGTTCGGGTGGTTCTGGAGCAGCGCCTCGGTCTCGTCGAAGGACTTCTGCTCCTCGTCGTCGCCGTAGACGATGTCGACGAGCTCGATGTCGGCGTAGTCGGGGTTCGACTCCAGCTCCGCCTCCATCATCTCGATCCAGGCGTTCTGGTTGGTGGCGTTCGCCGAGGCCGACAGGATCGCGATCTCGCCGGAGCCGCCGATCTGGTCCGCGATCAGCTCGAGCTGCTTGGCGGCGATGCCCTCCGCGGTCGCCTGGTTGACGAACAGGTCGCGGCAGTCGGGGCTGGTGTCGGAGTCGAAGGTGACGACCTTGGTGCCGGCGTCACGCGCCTCGTTGATCGCGTCGCAGATCGCGGTGGGGTCGTTGGCCGAGACGATCAGGCCGGCGACGCCCTGCTGGGCCGCGGTGTTGATGTACTGCACCTGCGCGTCGGGGCTGGCCTGCTCGGGGCCGACCTCCTCGATGGAGATGCCGAGCTCCTCGGCGGCCTCCTCGGCACCCGCGGTGCTGGTGTCGAAGTAGGGGTTCCCGAGGTTCTTCGGGAGCATGGTCAGCGAGTCACCACCGCCGCCACCGCCACCGCCGGAACCGCCGCTGTCACCGTCGTCGCCGCCACAGGCGGAGAGAGCCATGGCGCCGCTCAGCACGAGCGCTGCGAACGCCGTCGCCCTCCTCGAGGGGAGCTTCATGTGTCGTACCTTTCTGTTCAGACGCCGGCTCTGGCCGGGCTCTGTGCGGACGGCTTCGACGAAGCCGGGGTGGACATGCGTGACGCTCGCGAGGAGACCCACGTCAGGACACTGGTGGAGATCACCGAGGCCACCAGCAGCAGCCCGATGACGATGTTGGTGAAGTTGACGGTCACGCCCTCCAGCCGCAGCGCGGAGGAGATGACGCCGATCAGCACGACGCCGGCGAGCACTCCGTGCAGCCGTCCCCGGCCGCCGAAGATCGAGACGCCGCCGAGCAGCACCGCCGCGATGACCTGGAGCTCGAAGCCCGTCGCGTTGTCGCCGCGGGCGCTGCCGAAGCGGAGCGTGAAGTAGATGCCGGCGAACGCCGAGACGACGCCGGAGAGCACGAAGAGGATCAGCTTGGTGCGCTCGACGGGGACGCCGCTGAAGTGCGCCGCCTCGTCGTTGAGCCCGATGTCGTAGACCCCGCGGCCGAACGTCGAGAAGTGCAGCAGCCAGACGAAGAGCACCGCCAGCACCGCGAACGGGACCATGACCAGCGGGATGCTGCTCTCGCCGATCGTCCCGGTGGCGCGGTCGGTCCAGGTGTCGGTGAACCCGGTGACGGCCTTGGTGCCGACGAGCCCCTCGGCGATGCCGCGGAAGAGCGCCAGGGTGCCGATGGTCACCGCGAGCGACGGCAGCCCGACGTACGCGACGAGGTAGCCGTTGAGCGCACCGCAGGCGAGCCCGGCCGCGAGCGCGAGGAGCGCGGCGACCGGGATCGACATCCCGGCCTCGAACAGCACGCCCAGCAGGACGCTGCTCAGCCCCATCGTGCTGGCCACCGACAGGTCGATCTCGCCGGTGATGATCACCAGCGTCATCGGCAGCGCGATGAGCAGGATCGGCGCGATGTCCTGGAGCAGGAACTTCAGGGTCAGCGGGCCGTCGAAGTTCGGCACGTTGGCGAGCGAGTAGAGAATCACCGCGACGGTGAGCGCGATGATCGCGGACTCGCGGGTGAGCAGCAGCCGGCGCCACAGCGGGGCGGAGTACTCGGGGTAGCTGCGCCCGGCGGCCCGGTCGGTGGTGGTGGTCGTGGCGCTCATGCGTCCCTCGCCTCCGCGAGCTTGTTCGCCTGGCGGGCGGCCAGGACCCGGTCGAGCACGATCGCGCCGAGGATCAGCGCGCCGACGACGGCGCCCTGCCAGAACGGGTCGATGCCGATCGTCGGAAGGGCCCGGTTGATCGTGACCAGGAGGAAGGCGCCGATCGCGGCGCCCCACACCGTGCCGCTGCCGCCGAAGATCGCGACGCCGCCGATCACGACCGCGGCGACCGCCTGGAGCTCGATCCCCGAGCCGGTGCTGGAGGTGACCGCGCCGTACCTCGCCGCGAACAGCACCCCGGCCAGCCCGGCGAGCGCGCCGCTGAGGACGAACGCCGCGAGCACCCGCTGGCGGACCTTGAGGCCGTAGAGGACGGCGGCGTCCGGGTCGGAGCCGATCGCGTAGAGCTCGCGGCCACCGCGGGCGGTGTGCAGGTAGTAGCCGACCAGCGCCAGCACGACCAGCGCGACGATCGTGAGGACCGGGATGGTGAGCACGGTCTTGGTGCCGAGCGCCTGGAAGTCCGCCGGGGTGTCACCCCGGTTGATCCGGTCGCTGCCGGCCCAGGTGAGAACGACACCGCGGTAGATGTAGAGCGTGCCGAGCGTGATCACCAGCGCCGGGACCTTGCCGTAGGCGACCAGCACGCCGTTCACCAGCCCCAGCACGGCTCCCGCGAGGACCGCGAGGAGCACCACCACGACGAGCGGGATGCCGGGCTGGTCGATGAAGAGCCGTCCGGTGAGGTACGCCGTGAACGCCAGCACCGACCCGACCGACAGGTCGACGTTGCGGGTGATGATCACGACGGCCTGGCCGACCGCGAGCAGCACCAGGATCGACGGGTTGAGCAGGAAGTTGCGCCACCCGTCGGAGCTGAAGAGGAAGCCACTGTTCTTCGCGGTCGCGACCACCACCACGGCCACGAGGACCAGGAAGATCGACAGCTCCCGCGAGCGCAGCACGGTGGTCAGCGCGCGGCGGCCCGGCGACAGGGCGCTGGGCTCGACCAGGAGCGCCTCGCCGGCGCTGGGGGTCTCGTCGTGCTTCACGGCGTTCACCGGGCGGCCTCCACGGAGTGGGTGGCGGCGTGCATCACGGCCTCGGGGGTGGCCTCCGCACGGTCCAGCTCGGCGGTGATCCGCCCCTCGCAGACGACCAGCACCCGGTCGGCCATCCCGAGCACCTCGGGGAGCTCGGAGGAGATCATCAGGATCGCCATGCCGCGGCCGGCGAGCTCCGAGAGCAGCCGGTGCACCTCCGCCTTGGTGCCGACGTCGATGCCGCGGGTGGGCTCGTCGATGATCAGCAGCTTCGGGTCGGTGGCCAGCCACTTGGCGATGACGACCTTCTGCTGGTTGCCGCCGCTCATCGTGGCGGCGTTCATGTCGAGCGCGTTGGTCTTCACCTCGAGGCGGCCGGCCCAGGGGGCGGCGGCCCGGTTCTCCGCGCGGGCGGTCAGGACCCCGGCCTTCGCGAGGCCGGCGCGGATGACGCCGGCGACGTTGCGGCTCACGGAGGAGTCGATGACCAGCCCCTGCTTGCGACGGTCCTCGGGGATGAACGCCATGCCGGCCTTGATGGCGGCGCGCGGGTCGTGGGCGGGTACGGCGGTCCCGGCGAGCCGCACCGAGCCGGAGTCGTAGCGGTCGACCCCGAAGACGGCGCGCGCGATCTCGCTGCGCCCGGCACCGACGAGCCCCGCGAGCCCGACGATCTCGCCGGCGCGCACCTCGAAGCTGACGTCGTGGAAGACGCCGGTGCGGTTGAGCCCCTCGACCTCGAGCACCGGGGCGCCGATCGTGGCCGGCGTCTTCGGGAACAGCTCGCCGACCTCGCGGCCGACCATCAGACCGACGATCTCGTCGGTGTCGGTCTCGGCCACGGTCCGGGTGCCGACGTACTCGCCGTCGCGCATCACCGTCACCGTGTCGCAGAGGTCGAAGACCTCGTCGAACCGGTGGGAGATGAAGACCAGCGCGCGCCCCTCGTCACGGAGGCTGCGGGCGACGGCGAAGAGCCGCTCGACCTCGACGCCGCTGAGGGCGGCGGTCGGCTCGTCCATGATCAGGACGCGGGCGTCGAGGGAGATGGCCTTGGCGATCTCGATGATCTGCTGGTCGGCGATCGAGAGGCCGAGCGCGGGGCGGCGTACGTCGATCGCGACGCCGAGCCGGTCGAAGAGGGAGCGGGCCTCGGCGTACATCGCGGCCCGGTCGATGCGGCGGCCGGAGGCGAGGGGCTGGCGCCCCATGAAGATGTTCTCGGTGACCGACAGGTCGGGGAAGAGCGTCGGCTCCTGGTAGATCACCGCGACGCCGGCCGCCTTGGACTCGGCCGTGGTGGCGAAGTCGGCGGGCTCGCCGTCGAGGAGCATCTCGCCCGCGTCGCGGCGGTGCACCCCGGCGACGATCTTGACCAGCGTGGACTTGCCGGCGCCGTTCTCGCCGACCAGCGCGTGGATCGAGCCGCCGTGGACCGTGAGGTTCCCCGAGCGGAGGGCGAGCACCGGGCCGAACGCCTTGGCCACGTCGCGCAGCACCAGCCTGGGCTGCGTCGGGTCCGAGCTCATCGCGCCTCCGGTTTGAAAGGTTTCAACGAGGTTTCGTCGACGCTAAGTGACTGCCACCACAACCGTCAAGGGCCCTCTGCGCGGGATCTCGACCACTGCCCGGAGACGCCGGACTCGGCTACGCTGACGCGCGCTGTGACGTTTCAACCGTTGCGTCACGCCCAACAGCACCAGTCACCGCGGAGGCGAACCGATGGCCAGGAACGCAGGCGTCAAGGACGTCGCCGCGGCCGCCGGTGTGTCCCTGGGGACGGTCTCCAACGTGCTGAACCGGCCCGACCGGGTGAGCGCCGCGACCCGGGAGCGGGTCGAGCAGGCGATGCGCGAGCTGGGGTTCGTCCGCAACGAGTCCGCGCGCCAGCTTCGCGCCGGGCGGAGCCGGACACTCGCCTACGTGATGCTCGACGCCACCAACCCGTTCTTCACCGACGTCGCGCGCGGCATCGAGGAGGCGGCCGAGGCGCAGGACATGTCGGTGTTCCTGTGCAACAGCGACAGCCGCGCCGAGCGCGAGTCGACCTACCTCGAGCGGCTCGAGCAGCAGCGGGTGCAGGGCATCCTGGTCACCCCCGTCGACCCGGCGCACCCGTCGCTCGGCGAGGTGGCCGAGCGCGGCACCCCGGTCGTGGTGGTCGACCGGGTGGGACCGGGCGCCGAGCACTGCTCGGTCGCGGTCGACGACGTGCTGGGCGGCCGGCTCGCGGTCGAGCACCTGCTGGACACCGGCCACGAGCGGATCGCCTTCGTCGGCGGCCCGGACTCGATCGGTCAGGTGCGCGACCGGCTCGCCGGGGCCCGGGCGGCGACGGAGGCCGCTGGCCGCTCCCCCGACGACCTCGTCGTCGTCACCACCGAGGCGCTCACCGTCGCCGAGGGGCGCCGGGCGGGCGAGCGGATCATGGGGCTCGCCCGCGCCTCACGGCCGACCGCAGCGTTCTGCGCCAACGACCTGCTCGCGCTCGGGCTGCTCCAGCAGTGCGTGTCGCTGGGCGCCCGGGTCCCCCGCGACCTCGCGATCGTCGGCTACGACGACATCGACTTCGCCGCCGCGGCCGCGGTCCCGCTGACCTCCGTGCGCCAGCCCCGCCGGGACCTGGGGCGCACCGCCGCCGAGCTGCTGATCGACGAGGCGGGCAATCCCGACCACCGCCACCAGCAGGTGCTCTTCACCCCGGAGCTGGTCGCGCGGGCCTCGACCCGGCGTCCCTCCTGAGGCGGCTCTCCGGGTCCGACCAGGGTGCTTCCGGATGGGGCGGGGCACTCCTCCCGCCGATCCTGGAGTCGTGACAGCTCCGCACCAGACCCCGCACCGGGTCATGCAGCCCACCCCGTCGTACTCCCCGCCGGCCGAGCCTTGGCACCGCCGACTCTCCTGGCCGCTGGTCGTCGGGCTGGCGACGTTCGCGCTCTCCCGCCCCCTGCTCTCGATCACCGGCCTCGCCGAGGAGTGGGGGAAGCCCGCCACGCCGCTGGTCGCGACCGCGGTCATCACCCTGGTCTGGATGGTCGCCGCGGCCCGGTTCGCCCGGCAGGCGCCGGTCCTGACGCTGGTCGCCACCGGCCTGACGTACGCCGGCCTCGCGATCGTGCTCAGCGCGGTCCTCTCCCCGGTCCTCGACGGTCAGGCCTCCCCGATCGTCACGAACCCGTTCGCGGTGGTCGGGGTGCTCTCCACCAACGCGGTGTGGGGGCTCGTCGCCGGCGGCCTCGCCGCACTGCTCGCGCGGGCGCGCTGACCCCGGCCCAGGTCAGCCGTTGGCGTCCTCGGCGAGCTCGGCCCGGTCCCGGGGCAGGTCGGCCATCCGGTGCAGGTGCTCCCGCAGCTCGTGGAGCACTGCGCTCGCCGCGTCGTCGTCGCGGTTGACGAGCCACTGGAAGGTGACGCCCTCGATGACGGCCAGCACGTAGCGGGCCAGCATCGGCACCGGCGCCCGCCACGAGAACCCGCCGGTCGCCGCGGCCGCGGTGAGGAACGCCTCCATGCCGTCGGTGTAGCTGCGGTACTGCGCCCGCGCGTCCGCCTCCCCGCCCGGCCGGCGCAGGGCGTGCTGGGTCAGCTCGTAGGTGACCAGGTGCTCCATCGGGGCGCGCTGGACGTGGGTCCAGTAGGCGTCGAGCGCGAGCGCGATCATCTCCGACGGCTGGGACGCGTCGCGGATCGCGCTCCCGACAGCGTCGAAGTTCCGGTCGGTGATCGTCTTCATCACCTCGAGGACCAGCTCTTCCTTGCTGCGGAAGCAGTAGTGGAAGACACCGATCTGCATCCCGGCCTCGGCGACGATCATCCGGGTCGTGGTGTTCGGGACGCCCTCGCGGGCCATCACCCTGATCGCGGCGTCGACGAGCAACCCCCGTCGCTCGGCCACCGACATCCTTGCTGCCACCTGGGACACCTCCTCGAGAACAGAGGCGGGGGGGGGGGGGGCCCGGCGCCCCGCCCCGGGGGGGGGGTGGGTCGCCCCCCCGCCGAGGGGGAGACCCCG
>NZ_ML701737.1:417209-500883 GCF_008087345.1 Nocardioides caldifontis
CGCCTCCAGTGCTCCCCCCTGGCACCCCTCCTCGAGAACAGAGGCGCGCTCGGTTCGCACCGAGCGCGCCTCCAGGCGTTCGGTTTCCCGACCTCCCAGTAGTCGGAAAACCCCTGTGCTGCAGAAGTCGGGGGGTGAGCTCCTGCCGCCGTTCAGTTGTGCGGTGCCGCCCCGAGCGGCCAGTCCTCCCAGAACTGACAACCGTGGCGCTGCCAAGTGTGAACCTGGTCGCACGTTCAGGTCAAGCGACCAACACAAAGTCCCTGGTCGGACGATCTGGACAACCGTCCCACTGCGCTCCACCCCGCGCAAATGTGGACCGGACCACCGGGCTAGAGTGCCCGGCGGTCGTCTGCCCTGAGGGAGGAACAGCATGCAGGTCGAAGGCTCCGCTGCGATCGTCACCGGAGGCGCCTCCGGGTTGGGGGCGGCCACCGCGGCCCGGCTCGCGGCGAAGGGGGCCCGGGTCTTCGTGCTCGACCTGCCTCAGGCGATCGAGAGCGCCCCCGCCGTGAGCGGTGTCGACTACGTCGCGACCGACGTCACCGACCCCGAGAGCGTCCAGGCCGCGGTCGACGCCGCCTCCGCCGGCGACGCCCCGCTCCGCGTGGTCGTCAACTGCGCCGGGATCGGCCCGTCCGCCCGGATCCTCAGCAAGCGGGGCGTCCACGACCTGGCGCTCTACGCGGAGGTCGTCCAGGTCAACCTGATCGGCACCTTCAACGTGATGGCGCTGGCCGCCGAGCGGATCGCCCAGGCCCCCGAGCTCGAGCACGGGCAGCGGGGGGCCGTGGTGAACACCGCCTCCGTCGCGGCGTACGAGGGGCAGATCGGCCAGGTGGCGTACTCCTCCTCCAAGGGCGGCATCGTCGGGCTCAACCTGCCCGCCGCCCGCGACCTGGCGCAGTACGGCATCCGCGTGAACACCATCGCCCCCGGCATCGTCGAGACCCCGATGCTTGCCACCGTCTCGGAGGAGTTCCGCGCCGGGCTGGCGGCCGGGATCCCGTTCCCGAAGCGGCTCGGCCGCCCGGAGGAGTACGCCGACCTCGCGCTGTTCCTGGTCGAGCACGACTACATCAACGGGGAGGTCGTCCGGATGGACGGCGCCCTGCGGATGGCCCCGCGCTGACCTGACCTACCTCCCGAGCCGCGCCACCGCGTCGACGAGCCCCTGGTAGGCGACGTCGCCGAAACCGACCAGCACGGCCTTCGTCACCCTCGTCGGCGTGCTGGTCAGCGTGGAGACCTGCACGTCGATGGCGTCCTCGCGCGGCCAGCCGTAGATGCCGGCCGACACCAGCGGGAACGCCACGGTGAACGACGTCAGCGCGTGCTCCTCGATCAACGAGTCCGCGACCGCGAGCGCGTTGCGGTAGCAGGACTGCAGCAGGTGCCGGTTCCCGCCGCTGCCGTCGTAGACCGGCCCCACGACATGGATCACCCACCGCGCGGCGAGCCCGTGACCGTGCGTCCACCCGGCCTGGCCCGTCTCGAGCCCTGAGGGGAACCGCTCGACGCACTCCTCGAGGAGGGCCCGTCCCGCGGCGGCGTGGATGGCGCCGTCGACCCCGCCTCCGCCGCGCATCCGGGTGTTGGCGGCGTTCACGATCGCGTCGACGTCCAGCCTGGTGATGTCGTCCTGGACGACCTCGAGCTGCATGGGGCCTCCGGACCTGAGCGAGGTCGCCGGCGGGCCTCAGGTCGGGGTGCGGGGCGTCATAGGCTGCGGCGCCTCGATCCTGGTGCTCCCGCCGCGCGCAGTCCGTTCCTCCGCGAGGAGGTTGCCGTAGAGGGTAATCAGGAGCAGCACCATCCAGAAGATCTTGAACTCCATGCTGGACAGGAAGATCAGCGCGAACGCCAGCCCGAGCAGGGACGCAGCAGCCGCGCCCCGGTGTTCAGCGGGCAGCCGCAGCGCCTCGCGCAGCCCGAGCAGCAGCCCTCCGGTGAACAGCAGCGTGCCAACGACGCCCGTCTCGACGAGTGTCAGCAGCCACAGGTTGTGCGGCTGGTAGGACCCCTCGTCGCCGGTGAGCACCCGCGCGCCCGGCACGCTCGCCTGCTGGTCGGCGTACACCTCGGGGAAGGTGCCCCACCCCGAGCCGATGATGCACATCTCCGGGCAGGCCGACAGCCCGACCTCCCAGATGTCGCTGCGCCCCGAGGACGACGTCGCGCTGTCGAAGCTTCGCTCCGTCAGCCCCAGCGGCTCGAAGACCCAGATCGCCCCGGCTGCCACGACGCCGAGCGCGAGCGCAGCCACGAGCCGTCGTCTCGTCCCGCGCGGGCTGGTGAGGATCAGCCCGAGCAGGACCACCGCTGCTCCGAGCGATCCCGTGCGCGACCCGGTCATGAGGATGCCGAGCAGGGCCAGGGCGGCGACGCCGAGGGAGGCCAGACGGGTGGCGCGGCGCGGCTCCACCACGGCCCGCTGGAGGGCCAGGGCCAGGGGAAGGAGCAGGGTCACGGACTGGATGTTCGGACCGAGCATGCCGTTGCCGAACCGCCCGCCCTCCTCGACACCGCCACCGGGCCTGTCGCTGAAGAACCCGCCGAGGACGACCAGCTGGTAGAGCCCGTAGCCGACGACGGCGACGCCCCCCATGAGGATGCCGTTCTCGGTGCGGCGGACGACCTCCCGGTCGACCTGGGCGCAGGCCACGAGGGCGAACACCACGACGAGGGGCCCGAGCACCAGCAGCCCCCGGACCGTCTCGGCACGGTCGACGGTCCACATGCTCGTGGCCATGGCGAGCCCCAGGAACAGCAACCAGACGGTCACCGCGGGCGGCCAGCGGGCTGCTGCCCGACGCCCGGCCAGCAGCTGGCCGGCCACCCCCACCGCGACGAGCAACCCCAGCAGGGACGAGGCGGACCCGTACCGGGACGGCCCCAAGGACAGGGCACCTCCGAACGGGATGACGGCCGCGTACAGCGGGAGCCCCACCCGCAGGGGCTGCCTCACCACCACGACACCGACGACCACTGCCACCGGCGCCAGCGCGAGGACCACCAGCCAGCTCATCTGCGCCCCCGGTTCCGACGGTCGCGGGTCGGGTCGAAGCCCGGGTCGACGACGTCCCAGTACCTCGACGTGAACGGCAGACCGCACAGCGCGTCCGCCGGGACCCTCCACAGCTGCCCGCGGCCCTCCGCCACGGTGTTCTCCAGCTTCAGAGCGGTCGTCCCGCCGGAGTCGCCGATGTAGAAGCCGTACCTCTGGAGGGCGCGGGCGATCACCAGCGCCTCCGGCGGCAGGTCCAGCGAGTCCAGGTCGACCGACGTCCTGATCCGCAAGCGCAGCCCCTGCGGCGGCACGGAGGGGTCGCTCCCCCGGTAGTCCCCGTCCGAGCCGACCATAGGGAACACGAAGTCATGGGAGACCTCGGGGCCGGCGGCGACCTTGAGCACGTGCCGGACCGCGCCCTCGCGCACCTCGTCCCACGAGACCGCGGCCACGGCGCCGTTGTTCCCGCGGTGGGACCCACGGTTGCGTGGTTCGTCCGACCGTCCGGTCTCCACGTGGAGGCCGTTGGAGTCGAGGTAGGTGACCGATGCCCCCGCCGCGCTCCAGGTGTCGGTGTCCGGGTCGTACTCGGCGCCGGTGAGCATCACCACGAACCCTGCGCGCGGGTCGAACACGGTCATGCTGCCGTCGCTGTTCGCGGCGGCGCGCGCACCCACCGGGATCCGCAGCCCATCGAGCTCCGGCAGGTCACCCGCGAAGGTGCTCCGCACGTCGTAGCGGGGGTCCTTGCGCGTCACGGTGTACATCGGCTGTCCCCACGGGCTGTCGCCCGCCCCCGCGAGGACGAGGCACCCCTGGCCGCTCTCGGGAGCGGTGCGGAGGTAGTCGAGGATCCCCTCCGCGTGCGGGTGCAGCGGCGTACGACGCGGCAGGGGCGTGTTCCACCAGGAGCCGTCGTGGAAGGGACGCGCACGGTCGTTGGGGAAGAAGGAGCCTTCCTCGTCGGCCGCGGCGTCCTCCACCGTGTCGCGAGCGGCGCGGAACCCCACGGCGAGCAGGACGAGCGCGGCGACGAGGACCGTGACCACCACGGCCGCCGCACGTCCCCATCGACTCCGACTGATCGCCCTGCCCCCACGCTGCGACGGCGTGTCCAGGGTCCCGAGACGACTCCGCCACCGCTCTCGCGTCCACGATAGGCCGACCGCGTGCCCTGGTCACCGGACGGCACGGCATGGTCTGGCCCTGCGGTTGCGGAGGTCGTGGACGCGGCGTATAACGGCCCCACCATTGGCTCGAGGGTCTTCGATCGGGGGGAGGCCGGACAATGTCCGAGGGGCGGCTGCCGAACCTGCTGGTGATCGGCGTGCCGAAGGCGGGCACCGGCTCGCTCTACGGCTACCTCTCCCAGCACCCTGACATTTGTGCCTCTGACGAGAAAGAAGTGGGCTACTTCAACTACTTCAACCCCGCCCGGAACCAAGGTCCTCCCCCACCGCTGTCCGACTACCGCAGGCACTTCGCGCACTGCACCGGCGCGCGCTACGCATTCGAGGCGACCCCGACGTACTCCTACGGCGGCAGGCCGGTCATCGACGCCATCGCTGCGACGCTGGACCGTCCGCGGATCGTGTTGTCCCTGCGCAACCCGGTCGACCGCCTGTGGTCCGCCTACACCTTCCAGCGCGAGCTGGGGAACATGA
Source organism: Nocardioides caldifontis (assembly GCF_008087345.1). Classification (GTDB taxonomy): domain Bacteria; phylum Actinomycetota; class Actinomycetes; order Propionibacteriales; family Nocardioidaceae; genus Marmoricola_A; species Marmoricola_A caldifontis. The sequence goes on from NZ_ML701737.1 coordinate 421,884, forward strand.
CCCGGTACCCCCGGTTCGAGGACTACCTGGAGGCCTGCGAGCGGCGAAGCCCCGACGGAAGCGACCTCGTGCCCCGCGACCACCTGCACGGCCTCTACATCGGGCACTACGCGAACTACGTGCCGCACTGGCTCGACGCCTTCGGCTCCGACCTGCACGTCATCTTCGCGGAGCGGTTCCGAAGCGACCCGCACGCCGTCGTCGCCGGGATCTGCCGCTGGCTGGGCATCGACGACGCGGTCGTGCGACGGCTCGACCTCCAGCCCCGCAACACGACCCAGCACCCGAGGAGCACTCGTGCTGCCCACCTCGCCTACTCCGTGAAGCGGGCCGCGGAGCGCCGTGGGTTGCTGCCGCCAAGGCTCAAGTCGTCGCTCCGGGGGGTGTACCAGAAGGCGAACGCAGGCGCGCCTCCCGAGGCCATGAGCGACGAGGTCCGCCGCCACGTGGAGGAGCTCTACCGCTCGTCGAACGAGGTCACGGCCCAGGCCCTGCTGGCCCACGGCTACGCCGACCTGCCGACGTGGCTGCGGGTCTCGGCCGGCAGCAGCTGAGACCGTTCACCGCACGAGCCTGCCGACCAGGGGGAGCCGCTGCAGCTCCGGGAACGTGGCCGAGAGCTGGAGTGCGGGCTGGCTCCCCCACAGCACGAGGAGCGACACGACCGCGGCTGCGACCACGCTGGCGACGATGCCCGGCGCGACGAGCCACTCGAAGGCCGCGAGCAGCGCTGCTCCGCCCACGATGAGCGCGTAGCAGGTCCAACAGCTGCGGTCCACGCACGCCGTCGCGATGCTGCCGCGCAGCGCCCACTGGTTGAGCAGGTTCTGCGACGTGAGCGCGATGCAGTTGGCCGCGGCGATGCCGACCGCCCCGAGCTCCGGCGCGAGTGCGAAGCAGAGCCCGATGTTGAAGACGGCGACGAAGAGGTTCACCCCGACCAGCCACCGGATTCGGCCGCACACCTGCAACGCATAGGTGTTGAACCCCAGCACGACGTTCAGGTAATAGCCCACTGCCAGGACCGAGAGGACGGTGGCCGACCCGGCGTACCGCTCGCCGAACATCGCGACCGTCGTTGCCGGCGCAAGCGGGCCTGTGAGGGCGAAGATCGGGAACGTGAAGACGGCGACGAAGGCCGCCGTGTTCCAGTAGGTGCTGCGCAACCCGTCCATGTCGCCACGGGTGTGCAGCCGCGCGATGATCGGCAGGAACAGGGTCGCGAACGAGGCGGTGATGGACGTGTTGAGCCGTGCCGGGCCGAAGGCGACCCGGTAGTCCGCGACCTCGACCATCGAGTGCAGGTGCGCGAGCACCACCACGCCGCCCATCTTCAGGGAGAGCAGGCTCAGCTCTCCCGTGATGAGCGGGAACGAGAACTCGAAGACGTCCCGGAACGGGAAGACGATCTCGCGCAGCCGGAACTTGCCAAGCAGGTCGCGTTCGCGAAGCGCCGCCACGAACAGCACGACGTAGAGGCCGATCCCCGCGGCGGCCGCGAGGAGGTAACCGACGGCGAGGAACATGACGCTGGCGTTGCTGAGTGCCAGGACGAGCACGACGACGAACCGGAGGCCGGGAGCGAGGAGGTACTTGCGGAAGAAGATGGCTGTCGGCTTGGTGAAGACCGCGAACAGGGAGACGAAGACCTGGTCGAGCGCCTCCAGCGGCGAGAGGAAGATCAGCAGGAGGACGAGCCGCGTCCCGTCGTCGCCGTCGACCGCGGAGCCGATCAGCTCGTCGGGGAAGAGGTAGAGCGCGGCGATGAGCGGGACGCTGGTGGCGACGATCGTGCCGACGGCCAGGAGCATCGCGCCGAACATGCGAGGGTGGTCGCCCTGCTCGTCGTACGTCGCCATGAACCGGCTCAGCAGCCGCCCCTGGCCCAGGCTCAGCAGGATCCGCGCCGATCCCGCAAGGGTGATGGCGTACTCGAACGCACCGAAGTCCGACTTACTGAGCGAGCGGACCATGATGACCTGGGTCGCCAGCGCGATCACCAGCGCGAGCACGCGCCCCAGGACCAACAGCGCGGAGCCGCGGATCTGGCGTTGCTGGGCGCCCTCGACGTGTGCGTCGCCAGCTCCAAGCCCCGGCCCCGCCGCGTCCCCACGCGCTTCACCCATGCACGCCTCCCCGAGATGGAGTACGCCGCACCGGAACCCCACCAGGTCCCGCGACCTGAATCCCGGGAACGCCGGTCGTCGCTCCCTTGACCTCAGCCCCCGTGACGGTCAGCCTCGAACTCTATCCGGCCCTTCCTGCGTTGAGAAGGGACCGATGACGGGCCAAGGAGTGGGGCTATGTCCGACGTCAGCAGGGTTCCGAACTTCCTCTACATCGGCACCAGCAAGGCTGGTTCCACCTGGCTGTTCAACGCCCTGGCGGTGCATCCGCAGGTCGCGCTGGCGTCGGACAAGGGGCTGTACTACTTCGACCAGCACTTCGACCGCGGAGAGAGCTGGTACCTCTCCCAGTTCGCCGGGTTGCCCGATCGTCCGGCGATCGGCGAGATCTCGCACTCCTACCTCTCCTCGCCGGAAGCTCCGAAACGCATCGCAGCGCTGAACCCGGCGGTGCGTCTGCTGGTCTGCCTGCGGGAGCCTGTCGACCGGGCGTTCTCCGACTACCTCGACCTGGTGAAGAACGGCCAGTTCGACGGCCCGTTCGAGCAGGCGCTCGAGGCATACCCCCGGCTGCTCGATCGTGGGAGGTACGCCACCCACCTCGGCCGCTACCTCGAGGTCTTCCCGCCCGAGCAGCTGCTGGTGCAGCTCTTCGACGACCTGCGTGCCGACGCTCAGCGGTACGCCGACGAGGTGACGCGTTTCCTGTCGCTCGATCCCATGGCCCTTCCGGCGAGTGAGCTGCGGAGCCGGATGCCCGCCGGCGTCCCTCGCAACGCGACGGCCGCGTCGGCTGCCAAGGCGGCCTCCCGGCTCGCGAAGAGGGTGGGGCTGCGGCGGTTGCGGTCGCGGGTCAAGCGCTCCGTCAGGCTGCGGAACGCGCTCTACCGCCCCTATCGCGACGACCGGCCGGTCATCGGCCCGGGGCTCGAGGCGGAGCTCCGCCAGGAGATGGCGGACGAGGTGAGCGCGCTGAAGCCCTTGCTGGGCATGGACGTGGCGCGACGCTGGGGTTACGGCACTCGCGAGGCGGACCAGCCCACCGGCGTGTGACCAGTCAGTCCTCGGCGGCCTGGAGCAGCCGGTCGACCTCGCCCCGCAGATGGGACGACGCGAGCCGGAGCGGCCCCCTGCGCAGCCGCCCGAGGCCCGTGCGGGAGGACGCCACGAGGGCCGTCCACTTGTCGATCAGGATGAGCAGCCCGTAGGCGCGGAGCTGCTCGCGCGCGGGATCGCCGTCAGGCGCATAGCCACGGATGACGGCGGTCTCGATCGCCTCGAGGTGGCCCGACGGGTGGGCCAGCCCGTGGCTGTGCAGCGCGAGCCCCGAGAGCCGGAGCCCGACGAGGAAGCGGCAGAGGTCCTCGTGCCGCGGCACCGCCCAGCGGAACAGTGGGTCGAACACCGCGACGCGACCGTCGTCCAGCGCGAAGACGTTGCGCGGCGCGAAGTCCCCGTGGCCGACGGCGAGCTCGAGCGTCGCAGGCAGGGCAAGCGCCACGAACCGGGAGGCACGCGCGACCACGTCTCCGACCGCCCGGGTGCCGAGGTGCTGGTCGAGGAAGCCGCCGCACGCCTCGAGGTGGGCCAGCACCGCCTCCCGGGTCTGCTGCCGTGCTGGGAGACCGTCCGGAGGGACCGCCCGCTGGTGCAGCGCCAGCCAGCCACCGACGGCCGACCAGACCTCCATGGCGGTCGGCTCCGTGGCCCGACGGTGGGCGAGGCGGTGGACCCGGCTCTCCCGGACCAGGCGGTCGCGCAGGGTGTCAGCCTCGACGTACTCCATCAGGACGGTCCGGTGCTCAGGGAGGTGGGCGACCGGCCGAACCGCCGCGAAGCGGTCGTCGCCGCTGACCTGCTCGGCGATGAGGCACAGGCCGTCGTGCTCGAGGGCGCTCAGCTCGGCCGCCGACAGCACGCCCGTGGCGAGCGTCGGCCGGCCGGCAGGCTGGGGCGCGGCGTCGCGACGGACCTTGGCGAGCAGCTGGGGGACCGCCGCGTCACCGACCGTCACCGTGAGCATCCGGCACCGCGGCCGATCACTGAGCTCCCTCAGCCGCACCTCGGAGCCGCCGGCGAGCCCGGGTAGCCACTCGTCGCGGTGCTCGACGACGATCTCGCGGATGGCCCGGTGCAGGACCGGGTCACCGCGACGCCGTTGCCCCGCCATCCGCGCCACGCACCATCGCGTAGGCCTTGCGAAGGTCATGGAGCGAGCGCCCGTGCTGCACCGTGCGGACCGCGTCGGCGAACCGCACCGCCCGACGAGAACGCGCGCGTGCCAACGCCTGCTCGACCTTGAGCAGCCGGCGCGCCAGCTCCACGGGATCACCCTGGGCCATGAGAACTGCGTTGTCGTGGGCCACAGCCGTCGCAGGCGTCGGGGGAAGCTCGAGCTTCCCACCTCGCCGCAGCCAGCGCTGGTCCCCACGGGATCGAGGGAGCCCCCGCACGATCGGCTCCTCGACCGAGTAGCCGAAGCAGGCTGCCAGCTCTGCCACCCGGTCGAGCGACCTGCGGTCCTCGATGCTGATGTCCGACCACCAGTGGTCGGCCCGGCCGGCGTCGATCGGGTCGGTGGTGACCGTGCTGCCCTCGACCGCCCTGGGCGCCCCCTTTTCCGGCTGCACCTCGTGGTGGTTGAGCATCGACGGCGACCAGGGCGCGCCCAGGAACTGGACCAGTTCGTGGAGCACGGCCTCGCCGTGCCGCACCAGGTCCTCGTAGCGCAGCAGCGCGAACCGGTCCCCGACGGCTCGTGCTCCCTCGACCATGCGAGTGTTCGTCGCGCCCCAGTAGGAGACGGCCTCGTCGAAGCCGTAGTGGAACCTCCGGCAGAGAGAGGTCGCCACTCCTCCGGGGTGGCGCACGATCCCCACGAAGAGCGCCTCGGGGAACACCTGCGCCATCTCCTGGACGTGCTCGGTGTGGAACGGGGTCTTCTCCGCCCAGCGCGACTTGCCTTCCTGCCGTGCGAAGCGCTCGAAGATGCCGGCGTAGAAGTCGTGCAACCGGACGTCCAGCTCGGGCTCGGTCCAACCGACCCGCTCGTACCAGCCGCGACCGGACTTCCAGCCGGGTACCTCCTTGACCGCACGCAGCCCACCCATGAACCCAGTCTCGCCTGGGCTCGCGATGTCCGGGTGGCTGTCGAGGATCAGTCTGAGCAACGTGGAGCCCGAGCGCATCGACCCGACGACGAAGATCGGGGCTGTCCCGGCTTCTGACACGGTCCTCACCTCCCCACCAGCGTCCGCGGTCACGAGAGGCACACGGTAACCCCGTCGCAGCGTCACCGCGAGGGCCCTACGGGCAGCCATGCTGACCTCCAGGCCCTTGCCTGGCAACGGCCGGCTGGCCTAGCGTCGGAGGAGCGCCCGCCATCGGGGGCGGGCGCATTCTTGTAGGGGCTACAATCATGCGCCGACCTGCTCGGCTGCCGCTGGTGGTCGCTGGTGCCGCCGCCGCCGCATTCGTCCTCACGGCCTCCCCTGCGCACGCAGAGCTGTCGCCGACGCCTTCGGGCCCGACCGGTTGGACCCCCGACGGCGCGGTGCTGGCGACCGTGGCGACGGGCAGCACGGTCTATGTCGGCGGCGACTTCACCGGCGGCGTCGCGGCGCTCGACGCGACGACCGGCGCCCTGAAGTGGACCGGCTCGACCAACGGTCCGGTGCGTGCCCTGGACCTGACCGACGACGGCAGCAGGCTCATCCTCGGCGGGAAGTTCACGACCGTGGGCGGCGCCACGCACCGGCAGCTGGCGGCCCTCGACGCCGCGAGCGGTGCCGTGGTGCCGAGCTGGCGGGGCGCCGCGGGCGGAGTGGTCCGCGACGTCCTGGTCGTCGGCGAGACGACCTACTTCGCCGGCACGTTCCTCAAGCACGGCGGCATGGCGCAGCGAGGGCTGGGGGCGGTGACGACGAGCAGCGGCGCGCTGGTCACCTCGTTCACCCCCTCCGCCGACAGCGGCGTCTTCGGCCTGGCCAGCGACGGTTCGAGGCTGTTCTTCTCCGGCAAGTTCACGGCTGTCAACGGCATCCCGCGCAACCAGGTGGCGTCGGTGGACCTCGCAACGGGGTCGCTCGACCCGTGGCTCACGTCGCGTCCTTGCACCGGATGCAACGTGTACTGGGACGTGGCCGTCGACGACGACCGGGTCTACGTGGTCGGGCGCAACGCCTGGGCGATCCAGGCCCTCGACAAGGTGACGGGGCTCCGTCGGTGGCAGCAACGGGTCTACGCGAACGGTGACGCGCAGGCCGTCACCTTCGGTGCCGACGGGCTGCTCTACGTGGGCGGCCACTTCGTCACGGTCATGGGCCAGCCACGGAGCCTGTTGGCCGCCCTCGACCCGGCGACCGGCAACCTGCAAGGGTTCTCCGCCCGGTTCGTGACGAGCTACCCCGGTATCTGGGCTCTGGCAGCGAGTCCCAGCCGGTTGTACGTGGGTGGCTACTTCACCGCGGCGGGCCCCGCACCGAACCGGTTCCCGTACTTCGCGATGTTCCCCTGGGTGACCTCCTGAGATGGGGACCGCGCGCCACCCTGCCCGCCGCCGCTCCAGGCTCACCACGTGAGCGCCTTCACCACCCTTCTGCGGGGAAGGCGGGGAACGGTCGTGGCGGGTTTCCTCGGGCTTCTCGTGGTGACCGGGACGGCACGCGTGCAGCTCGACAACTGGGTCCCCCCGCAGGCCGTGCCCCCGCCGACGCCCGACCGGTCAGTGCAGGCCTTCCGGTCCGACTCCTGGTGGAACACCCCATTGCCCGCTGATGCGCCGTCGCACCACGCGTCGGAGGCCATCCTGCACTACCTGTCGACCGGCCCTGAGAGCGGCAACGGCTGTCTCGCCCTCGCCGGCCTCGGCGACAGCCCGTGGGGAACGCCGATCTACTTCGCCGGCCGGGGAGACCCGACGTACCTCGTGCACCGGACGGCGATGCGGCTGCCCCCCGAGCTCGACGAGCTGCGCATCCCGCGCAACGCCCGGCCGTCGGTGCCCGACGGTGGCACGCTGGTCGTCTACGACGTGGACAAGAACTACGTGGTGGCACTGTCCGACGCGGTGTACGACGCCGAGAACGACTCCTGGAGCGCCCGCGGCGCCACCGTGTCGTACCTCGACTCCAACGGCCTCGACGTCCGCACCGGCCAGGCCGACGCCCGCAACACCGGCAACCTGCGGGGCGGCAACGCGGCCGTCATGGTGGTGTCGTGGGACGAGGTCGAGGGCGGGGAGATCGACCACGTCCTGTCGATGTCGTCGGGCCCGACCCTCTCCTCCCGGCACGTCTTCCCGATGGTCGGGTCGGACGGTGCCTACGAGGGCAAGGACCCTGCCGTACCACCCCAGGGGTTGCGGCTGCGCATCAAGGCGTCCGTGGACCTCGCGGCCTTCCAGCTCGACCCGCAGGCACTCGTGATCGCTCGCGCACTGCAGGAGTACGGCGTGGTGGTCGGCAGCTCGGGAGGGAGCACGGCACTCAAGCTGGAGAGCACCGTCGTCGAGGGCCGCGGGGACCTCTGGAACCTGAAGCGCGATGCCCTCTGCCGCTTGCCGTTCTCGCCCCGCTATTGGGACGTGGTCGCGGAGTCGTTCACCCCCGGGGCGCCCTGAGGACCGGCGCAGACCGACTTCCAGGGTTCGGCCTGCGCCGGCGGTTCAGGGGAGGCGGCTCAGGGAAGCGGCGTGAACGCGATGGAGTCCCTCACGACCCCGGCGAAGCGTCGCCCGTCAGAGCCGAACCAGATCCCGGTGCTCGTCGCGTAGATGAACTTCGTGCCCACACCCCGGGTCTTCCCCGGGTTCCAGGACAGAGCCCGGCCGTCGACGGGGTTCAGTGCGGCGATCCCTGGTCGCGACACGGCGCCGACGCTCGCGCTGTCACGGCCGAACGGGTTGTTCATCCACCGCTGGTGGCCACCGACGTACACGGCCGCACCGGTGACCGTGACGGAGTGCAACGTGTCCCCGCCCGTGTAGTTGATCCACACCGGACGCGTCGGGTTGGGAACCGTCGTGTTGAAGCGTGCCGCGGCGTCGCAGATGTCGCGCCCGATCCCGGAGGTCGAGGCGGGGACGTAGCCGGTGGCGGCGATGACGAAGTAGGACCCGTCGGGGCTGAAGTCGACGTCACGCAGCTGTGCGCGGAGTGCGCCGGCAGCGCAGTTGTTGACCAGCGGCTGGTAGTACCAGGGTGCGACGGTGGCAGCCGTCGGACCGAGGTCGGCCATGAACGCCCTCGCCCGTCCCAGGCCTCCGACCGTAGTGAAGTTGCCGACGGCCACGAGCCGTGTCCCGTCCGGTGACACCGCGATCCGGAAGACCTCCGTGGGGCCGGCGCCGTTGACCTTGACCGAGCCGCTGATCCCGAGGGCGATGTAGCCGGAGTCGCGTCCGTTGGCGGGGTCGAGCGCGATGAGCCTGTTGCGGAACGACCCCGCGACCAGCAGGCGGCCGTTCACGAACTCGAGGTCATTGACGACCCCGTTGATCCCCCGCGGCACCCATCCGGCGTCGATGACGGGGGTCGGTCCGTCCACGCGGTAGCGGACGAGCCGGCTGGCCACGCCGTCGGCATCGGTGAACGCACCGCCGACGTACAGGTAGGGCGCGACGTAGAGGGTCCGCCACACCTCGCCGTTCACCGCGGGCGTCCAGTCCGTGGGCGCGCCCGTCGCCACGTCGAAGGAGAACAGGTTGTCCCGGACGAGCGTGCTGCGCCGGTTCGGCGGCTGGACGCTGTGGAACTTCCCGCCGGCATACATGACCGACCCGACCTGCGCGAACGTGTTCACCGCGGCGTTCGCCACCACCGCGTCGTCGATGGCGTGCGGCGTCGACGGAGAGGGCACGGCGCTCACCACGGTCGGCTGCGCTGTCGATGCCGTCGACGGCGCGCCGACGGTGACGAGCGCTGCGGTCAACACCAGGGCGGCAGCACGCCCGTACCTCGACGATCTCATGGGGGTTCTCCTGTTCGTTCTCTACTCGTGGCGGACGCTCAGGCCCGTCTGGTGACCAACGCTCCGACGCCCGACAGGCGCAGGAGCGACGTGCGGAGCCCGCTCGTGCGGCGGACGAGGACGACGGCGGTGGCGCCGGGGATGACGTGGTGCTCGGCGTGACGCACGACGGCACCGAGGGCGGCACCGAGGGGGACGACGATCAGCGTGAACGCGTCCTCGCCCCTGGTAGCCAGCTCGGGGGTCGTGGGGTCGTCGACGATGCGGGGATGCGTGACGGGCTCGCCGTTCGGGAGCCGTACCGGGAGGCTCTGGAAGATCTTGAACAGCTCGGCGACCAGCCGGCGACGTTCGGCGGCTGCCGAGTCGGGCCCCGTCACGAACACGACCCGGGCGTCCTGGTGCAGGAGTCGGTGGCAGACCTGCGCCAGCCCCGGCACCTCCCGGCTGCCCTTCTTCAGCTCCACGCTCGCCAGGACCGGCACCCCGGCCGCCCGCGAGGCGGCCGTCGGCGACAGGACCGGCCGCCGTACCGCCATCAGCAGGGTGACGATGCCGACACCAACCACGACTCCCGCCGCGAGACCGGCGAGCACGAGCGGCAGCCACCGCACGGTGGCCGCGGGCCGGACGGGGACGGCAGCGCTGCGCTGGACCGCGAACGTCCCCATCGGGTCCTCGTACCGGTTGAGCTCCTCGGTGAACGTGCCCGCGGCGGCGTTGGCCGCGTTGGCCGCGGCCTGAGCCGTCTTGCCGTGGCCGATCACCGTGAACACGAGGTTGTCCTGCGGGGCCACGAGCTCGACGTGGTCGGGGACCACCCGTTGGGTGCTCTCCAGCCGTAGCTCCCGGCGGACGGCGTCCTCGACCGCCCCGTTGGCGAACACCGTCTCGCCGGAGCGAGGCAGCGCATCGAGGTTGGGGATCGTCAGTGCCGTGACGGGCCCGACCTGGGCCTGTGCGTCGTAGCGATCCGCGGAGCTGCGGTGCAGCACCTCGGGCACGAGCACCCCGAGCACCACCATCGTGGCCAGCACGATCCACGCGTAACGGCGCAGCCCCCAGCCCAAGGCCGAGAACGCGTCCCCCTCCGAGGCGTGCATTCCGGTGTCCCTCATTGATTCCCCCCAGTTGTCGACCTGACCAGAATTCGGCTGCCACGCGCAGTGGCCCTCAGCACGTCGGCCACGAAAGGCAACGGGTCACGTGCCGACCAGATCGCGTGCGCCTTGTGCCCGCGCATCCACCGGAGCCAGTCACCAGCCGACAGGGTGCCCCGGCGCCGCGCGACTACTGCGGCCTGGAGGTCACGTCGTACGTCGACCCACTTGGCGTCGCCGTAGTGCTGCACCCGGGCTGCGGGCAACGGAAGGCCCATGGCGTCGCGGTAGGCCGTGTCCAGCAGCTCGACACCCCCGGCCTCCGCGATGGCGGCACGGCCCGTCGGGCGACCGACGTTGGGCTCGATGATCACCGCTCGCCCCGTGCGCGCGTCGCACTTCATCTCCAGGTACGCGAATCCGTGGAACCCCAGCCCGCCGAACAGCTTGAGCAGCGTGTCGAGCACCTCGTCGTTGCGGCACTCCTCTCCCGAGGCGCTGGTGCCGACGTCCGGCGGCCACTGACGCACCTTGCGAGCGACGAACGTGACCAGGGGGCTGCCGCCCTCATCGAAGTACGCGTTGCACGAGTACAGCCCGGTCTCCGAGCCACTCACCCACTCCTGGACGAGCAGCACCGGCGTCCAGGCCTCGATCCGGTCGTAGACCGCGAGCAGCTCGGCCGCGTCGTGCACGGGGATGGCTTTCGCGCTGGTGCGAGCGAGCCACCCCGGGGCCTTCATCGGGGGTTTCAGCACCGCCGGGAAGTCATGGCAAGCCGCCGCTCGGACGGCGTCCGTGCGGTCCCTCAGCACCGTCGTCCTCGGCACCGGAAGCCCCGCCGACGCGGCGTGCTCGGCGAACCGCACCTTGTCCAGGAGCAGCTCCACCGTGTCGTGCGACGCGAGCGGGAGGACCATCCCGTGCGGCAGCCGTTCGCGATGCAGGGAGAGGAACTCGACGGCCTCGTCGGTGCATGGCAGCAGGAAGAGCTGCGTCCCCCATCGGCGGGTCATGCCGCGAAGCGCCGCGAGCAGAGGCTCCCCCGACAGCGGGGCCGTGACGATCTCCCGGCAGGAGCGGGTCCGGGTGGCCCAGTGCCGGGAGTCGGCGACCACGCCCACCACCGGCACACCCCTCGCGGCGAGGATGCGCGCGCTCTGGAGGCCGGTGATGCAGTCGAGCCCGATGACGACGGCCGGCGCTGCGGTGCCGCTCATGTCGCTCCGTGCCGACGTCTCATCGAACCTCGGCCTCCTCGGCCTCGATCGCCTCACGGGTGTGGACGAGCTCGAAGATGTGGTCGACTGCCGCGATCGCGCTGTCGACGTCGGCGGCGCGTCCGTCACCTGACAGCTTCGCCAGGGTCTCCTCCATGGCTTGGACGGATGCCCGCATCGGGTGGTTCGCGAGGATGACCATCGCGAACCCCTTCTGCTTGAGCTCGGTCGCGGAGAAGTCAGGGAAGAGCGTCGGGACCGCGACCAGGGGGACGTCCAGCCCGGTCGTGCCCCACGCCTCGAGGAACCCCTCGATCTGCTGCAGGGTCTTGTCCTTGGAGTGGATGAGGATCGCGTCGCACCCGGCCTCGGCGTACGCCACCGCCCGCTCGCAGGCAGCCTCGACGCCGTGCCCGGCGATCAGCGCCTCGACCCTGGCGATGAGGACGAACCCGTCGGTCTCCTGGGCCTGCTTGGCCGCGCGAAGCCTCCTGGCCTGCTCCTTCGTCGGCACGAGCTCCCGGATGGCAGCGCCCTGGTACAGGCTGTTCCGCTTGGGGAACAGGTTGTCCTCGATGCAGACCGCAGCGACCCCTGCCCGCTCGAACTCGCAGACCGTGCGGACCACGTTGCCGAAGCCGCCGTAACCGTTGTCGCAGTCGACGACGACCGGGAGAGACGTGACCGCGTCGATGCGCCTGGTCACGTCCAGCGTCTCGCTCATCGTCACCAGGTTCAGGTCCGGCAGGCCGTAGGCCATCGCGGACACCCCGAAGCCGCTGACCCAGACGGCGTCGAAGCCGCTGACATCGATGAGCCGAGCGCTCATCGCGTCGTGGGCGCCGACCGCGATCAGCGGCTCCTCGCCCACGAGTCCTTCCCGCAACGCCCTCCGCTTCCGATCTGCCGGCGGAACACGCCCCCCGAGCTCAGACGACCAGCTCGCCATCCTGCACCTCCTGCTCCAGCCTCTCGGCCTCGAACGCGTCGATCAGGTCGACGACGCGGCTTCCGATGATCTGCTGCGCCTCGAGCGCCATGGCTCCGATGTGCGGCGTGAGCACGACGTTGTCGAGCCCCGCCAGTGGCGACAGCACGCCTTCCCCTTCGTTCTCGTGGACGTCCAGCGCCGCTCCGACGACCGTCGTGCGCTCCTGGAGAGCCCGTGCCAGCGCTTGCTCGTCGACCACCCCGCCGCGGGCCATGTTGACCAGCAGCGACCCCGGCTTCATGCGCGCCAGGAGGTCGGCGTCGACCAGGTAGCGGGTGGAGGAGCAGAGCGGCACGTGCAGACAGAGGAAGTCGGCCTCGGCCACGACCGTGTCGAGGTCGGTGAGGGTGACACCGCGTGTCGCCAGGGCGCGCCGCGCCTCGTCCCGGGGGTCGGCGACGCAGCCGAGCACGCGCATCCCCCAGGCGTGGGCCATCTCCCCCACCAAGCCGCCGATGCGCCCGGCGCCGACCACCCCGAGCGTCTTCCCCCGCAACATTGGGCCACCCAGCAGCGGCTTCGGCCAGTGGCCGGACCGCAGCTCGCGGTCCGCGACGACGACGTTGCGGGCCAGGGCCAGGAGGAGCGCGAAGGTCATCTCGGCAACGGGCACCGACGACACCCCGTTCACCCGGACGACCCGCACCCCCCGCTGCCGTGCGTGGCCGAGGTCGATGTTGTCGAGCCCGGAGCCGGCGCGCACGATGATCCGCAGGTCGGGGGCGGCCGCCATCACCTGCTCGTTCAGGACGACGCCGCTGCGGACCGCCACGGCTTGCCGGTCCGCGATCGAGGCGCAGAACTCTGCCTCCCCCGGGCTGGGCACCACGCGCAGGTCGTGCCTGCTTCCGAGGAGGTCGAGCGCGCCCGGGTCCAACGGGCTCGCCACCAGCACCCTCATCGGGCCACCTCCCAATGCTGGCACACGGTCCGCACGACGTCGGCGAGCACGACGTCGAAGGGTCGGGTGGCGTCGAGGACCACCATGGTGCGGGACTGCTCGGCCAGCGCGAGGTACTGCTGGCGGCGCTCCTCCAACCACTCGGGATTGGACTCGGGCTTCCGCGCGTGCAGCACGGCGGCCGGCGCGTCGAGGCAGATCGTGAGGTCGGGCTTCGGGTAGAGGTGGAGCAGCATCCACCCGTGCAGGCGAGCGCAGCGGCTGCGCGGCCGCTGCGTCGGGGCGATGTCGGCGTCCCAGTAGTCGGCGACGAAGTGCCGGTCGAAGACCACCAGCCGTCCGCGCCACCGGAACCAGAGCGCGATGGCCACGCGCAGCCACTCCTCCATCGCCCAGACCAGGAAGCGCACGACGTTCCAGGACGACCGCACGAATCTGGCAGGCAGCGGCGAGTCACCGGGCTCGACCGCCCGGAGCGGGCTCGCGACGAGGTCCGGGCGCCCACCGCGCCACCTCTTGACCGCCACGAGGAGGCGCGTCGTCGGCAGCATCAACGAGCTCGCCTCGAGGTTGACCCCCATGTAGAGGGTCCGGACCGGGCCCGGGAGCGGCGCCGCCCGCAGGGCGCGGGTCATCGTGCTCTTGCCGGCTCCGTCGGCGCCGACGAGGGCGACAGTGAGCCCTCGTCGGCGGACGACGGAGACCGCCGCGTGCCAGCCAGGCACCCGTTCGGCGGCATGGAGCCCACCCCCGGTCATACGGGTTCCCGGGAGACGGCGGACCCACCCGAGACGAGGTCCGCAGCTGCCGTGAGCACCGCGTCACCGAGGGCGGCGATGTCACAGGGGTAGGGGTGGGTCACGACGGCGGCGGGGCGCCGACCCATGAGCCGTGCCAGGAGCCGTGCCTCCTGACGGGGTGCCCCCTCGAGCGCGGCGCACCTGCGGTCGGGGAAGGCGAACCGGAACTGACGGTAGTGCGCCAGCAGCGGTGCGCGCTCCTCGCGGAGCGAGGCAAGCATCCGGCGTCCTACCTGCGCCGCCGTGGCCGGGGTGGTGGTGATGGCCTCACCGGTGGAGCTGAGGACGAGAACCACGGCGTCGAGCGAGCCGCTGAGGTCCACCTTCGCCTCGCCCACCAGCCCCGCCGGCGGCACCTGCACGTAGGCCTGACGCTCGAGCACCGGCGCCGCCTTGCGCGCCAACCCCGACGCCGGGGTGTTCGCGGTCGAGGCGACCTGCGCAGCCGTCGCGAACGACCGCCAGGCCCTCACCCGTCGCCGTTCCCCGCGCGACCGCGCGGACCGCACCTCCGGGAGCTGGTCGAGGTGCCAGCCCCAGAGCCGGATCCGCTCGGGCAGCCCCCACATGGTCCCGTCGGGGGTCAGGAACACCCACTCGTCGCCCACGTAGTGGGCCCCACGGGTGGCCGCCGCGAGCAGCGCTTCGGTCTTGCCGCCTTTCGACCACCCGGTGACCAGGACACCGCGCCCGTCCACGTTGAAGGCCGACGCGTGCAGCGGCAGGACGTCCTTGCCCAGCAGCACGAGGTTGAGGACGGCGAGGAGGTGCGGCACGGAGGTCGTCCCGCGCTGGCACTCCAGCATCGGAACCCCGCTGAGCGACTCGAACGGCAGCACCATCCTGGTCGGCTGCCCGCCGTTGCCGCGCAGCACCACGAACGACTCGTCGTCGAACCCGCAGTCCTGGAGCCCCACGTAGGTGAGAGGCCCGGGTGCGACCCGGTCGGCGAAACGCACTACTACGTCCGCCTCACCCTCCGGCGACGAAGGCGGCAGGCCGAGCTGCCGGCGCACGACGGCGACGTCACGCACCGTCGCCGACTCCACCCGGATCCTGGCGAAACCGTGCAGGTCGAAGTCGACCGTGGTCAGCTCGCGCGCCGCCGGGGTCACCGGTCGCCCCTGGTGACGAAGCCGACGGCAGTGCGGAGCAGGATCTTCACGTCGGTCCACAGCGACCACCGCGTGATGTACGCGTTGTCGAACCAGGCGCGCTCGGCGATGTCGGTGTCGCCGCGCAACCCGTTGACCTGGGCGAACCCGGTCAGCCCTGCGGGCACCCTGTGCCGGGCGGCGTAGTGCGGGTACTGGCTGCTGAACTGCTGCACGAAGTACGGGCGCTCCGGGCGTGGCCCGACGAGGCTCATGTCTCCGCGGAGCACGTTCCACAGCTGCGGAAGCTCGTCCAGCGACAGCGTGCGGAGCACCCGACCCACCGGCCCGAGCCGGGGATCACCCTGGATCGACCACTGCTGGGCGGACTCCTCGGCCGTCGTGGGCGTGAGCGAGCGGAACTTCAGGATCTCGAAGCGGTGCCCGTCGAGCCCGACACGGACCTGGCGGAAGATGACCCCCGGTCCGCCCTCGAGGTAGACGCACAGCGCGCACAGGGCGAGCACCGGCGAGAGCAGGACCAGGGCGACGACGGCCACCACCACGTCGACACACCTCTTGAGCCGCCAGGCCGGGCTGCGGTGGGCCGCCCGCCGCAACCGCACCAACGGCAGCGAGCTGACCGTGTGCATGGCGGCGTCGCCGTGAAGCGGGTGCAACCGCGGCAGGACGTAGATCTCACCCGAGCAGCGGTCGCACCTCTGCAGCGCCTCGGCGACCGCGCGGTCGTCCGCCGAGGTGTCGGCGACGACGATGTCCCAGTCGGGGTGGCTCGCCATGAGCGTGGGCAGCTGGCTCAGGTCGCCCAGCCAGGGCAGCGACCGCCCGCGGAGGGGCAGCATTGCGAGCTCGGTGGGGGTGGTGCTCTCGTCATCGATCCAGCCGACCGGCTCGCGGCCGCACTCGGGGTGGTCGAGCATCGCGACCGCGACGTGACGTCCCGCGGGTCCGATCCCCACGATCATCGTGGGGCGCCCCTGGCGAGCCCGACGCAGCCGACGCAGGGCCACGTAACCGACCAGACGCCCCCCGCATGCCACTCCGAGAAACATCACCACCGCGGTGACGCGGAGCGGGCGTCCCACCAGGTCACCAGCCGCCATGCCGATAGCGCTCACCACCAGCACGCGTCCGACCAGGCCGGGCAGCTCGTCCAGGAGTGCGGGCTCCACCGGGTCGCGGTACCGGCCGCCGGTGGCGTTCAGGACGAGGACGCCCGCGAGGACACCTCCCGTGATCCACGATGCCGACGGCATCGCCGCGTAGGCAGCACAGGTAGCGATGACGTCCACGACGACGAGCCAGACCGCGACGCGGCTCCGCCTCCTCGCGGATCGAGCCGGCGGCCGTTCGGACACCTGCTCCGGAGGCGCAGGTGCGAACTGGTCATGCGCCGGCAGCCGCTGCCCCGGGAAGTCAGCGATCGCCGATTCCCTTGACATGACGGTGCCGTGCTTGGGCATCCCGAGAACCCCCTCCGGACGCCACCACACCACCCGTGCCGTGCACGCCGTCCGGCGTGCAACCCCTGCGTCCGCTGCCATCGAAACTCCCGCAGCGTTCGGGTCGCAATAGTCCTCTCGACGTAAACGCCGCGGTGCACGCGCACCGGCCCCCGAGGCTCCGGGGTCAGCGGGAGGAGGCGCGGCGCGAAGCTGCGAGGGCCGGGAGCGAACGCACTGCCAGGTAGGGGCGGGCCAGCTTGATCCGCAGGTGCGCGATGGTGTTGTCGTGGTAGATGCCGACCCGGGGGACGGCGAACCTCCCCGGCTCCTCGCGCTGCTCAGGAAGCGCGAACGCGTGGGTGTACCCCGCGCTTGCCGCCGCCGCTCGAACGTCCCCGTCGTGCCGGCCACGTGGGTAGGCGAGCAGCCTGACCGGGTGCCCGAGCACCTCCTCGAGGACCTCCCGGCTGGCCCGCAGGTCCTCGACGCATTCCGCGAAGCTCAGCGTCGTGAGGTCGTGGTGCCAGTAGCTGTGCGACTCGAACGCGACGCCCGCCTCCTGCATCTCCCGGATCTGGTCGATCTCGAGCGTCGCGAGCGGCTCCGCCGGCGGGCGGTCGACCCAGTCCACCAACCTTCCCGGCTCCACTATTGTGCTTGCAACAAGAAAAACGGTGGCGGGCAGGCCTAGCTCGACGAGTAGCGGGAGGGCGTGGTCGTGCACGCTCGCGAAGCCGTCGTCGAAGGTGAGCGCGACGTCACGCCACCGTGGACCCGCCCCGAGGCCGAGCCGGTCGACGTAGGCGTGCAAGGGCACGACGCGGCGGTGGCGCGCCAACCACCTGGCGTGCTCGGCGAAGACCGCCGGCTCCATCGACATCGGCGCGGTCCAGCCCGGCTGCACCGCGTGGTAGCAGAGCACCGTCATCGCGCACCCACCGCCTCCGCATAGACCTCGCAGATCGCGTCGGCAACCCTGGCTGCCGAGTAGCGCTCCTCCACCCGCCGGCGACCGGCGGCCCCCATGGCACGTGCCCGATCGGCGTCGGACAGCACCTTCCTCAGGGCCACCGCCAGCTGCTCGGGCGCTTGGGGAGCGACGACGAACCCCGTGTGGCCATCCTCCACGAGCCGCGCCACGTCGCCCACGTCGGAGGCCACCACCGGCAGCCCCGACGCCATCGCCTCGAGCACCGACATCGGCATCGCCTCCCACCACGAGGGCAGGCAGAACACGTCGGCACCGGTGTAGACCGCCGGCATCTCCTCCGGCGGACGTGTCCCGAGCAGCCGCGCGTTGTCACGGGCTGCGGCGAGCACCGGTTCGGCCGCGGCAGGCCCCTCGTCCGGGGTGCCGCCGAGCAACCAGAGCTCGTGCTCCAATCCCTCGTCACGGAGGGTGGACGACGCCGACAGCAGGTCGAGGACCCCCTTCCTCGGCGTGAGCAACCCGACGTAGAGCAGGCGCGGCGGGCGGTGGTGTCCGGTGGACGGCGTGAACCGGTGGAGGTCCACCCCGTTCTCGACGAGCCGGACGCGGTCCGACCCCAGGGCGCCGACGAGCGCGACGTACCCGACTGTCCAGACCGCGACGACCCGGTGCACCGGCGCCATGGCGGCCTTCAGCAGCAGTTCGTTGCGGCGGGAGCCCAACCAGGTCGAGATGTTGCCGCCGTGGACGTGCATGACGACGGCGGCGCCGCGCAGCCGCGCGGCGAGTGCGAGCAGCCCGGCACGGGCGACGGTGACGGCGGGCGCGACCGCCGAGTTCACGTGGACCACGTCGTGGTCGCGCGCCATCCTCCAGACGGCGAGGACGTCCCGAAGGGTGCGGGTCAGGTTGCCGATCGTTACCTGGCCTCCTTGCGGAGCGCCGGTGTGCGCGACGTTGAGGAACGTCACCTCGTGCCGCCTGCCGACCTCCCCGGTGCGTAGCTCCTCGAGGAACGTGGGGATGCCACCACGATCCGGAGCGCCCTTGCCCACGAGCAGAACTCGACTCATCTGTCCCCCAAGCGTCGTGCCGGGCAGTCAAGGTAACGCGGCAACGCGTGCGCGGCGACCCTTCGGCTCCGGGTACCTCGCATCTTGCGGAGCGGCACCCGGGCGCGCACGATGAGCGCGTCGGCGCGATCGGGTCTTCGTCGGGGGCCGCGCGGACGGCGACGCTGGAGGGGCACGTGGAATCCTTCGACGCAGGGCGACGAGCGACCACCGAGGGCATCCCGGCGCGCGCACGAGGCAGCGTGCTGTCCCTCGTCGGCGCGGGCCGGAGCGGGTCGACGGTGCTGAGCTCGGTGCTCGGTGAGGTCCCCGGATTCTTCGACGCCGGCGAACTGCGCTGGCTGTGGTCACGCGACCTTCCCCAGCAGCGGCCCTGCGGCTGCGGGCTGCCTCCTGCCGACTGCCCGGTCTGGTCGGGCGCGGTGGAACAGGCCTTCGGCATCCCGCCGCACGAGCAGTCCGGACGCTCCCTGACTTCGGTGCTCGACCCCGTCGTAACGGCGCAGCGGGACACCACCCGGCTGCGCAACCGTCGAGCACTCCTCGCCGGCGCCGACGGTCGCCGACCGGTCACCGAGGCGCAGGCGACGTTGTCGGACGCGACGGTCTCCATGCTTCGCGCACTCTTGGACGTCACGGGTGCGACCACCGTCATCGACGCCTCGAAGCGTCCGCAGGAGGCCGCGGTGCTCGCCGCGACCGGCGCCTTCGACCACTACGTGGTGCACATCGTCCGGGACCCCCGTGCCGTCGTGCACTCATGGAGCCGCTCCAAGCCGCTCCCGGAGTTCACCGGCAAGGCGGCGATGGGTCCGCGCAGCATGCGCCGGACGTTGATGCGCTGGTGGGAGAACGCGGTCGGCGCCGAGGCCCTGAGACACCGGATCCCGCCGGATCGTTGGCTCTTCCTGCGCTACGAGGACTTCGCGCAGCGGCCTCGTGAGAGCGTCCGGCAGGTGCTCGAGCTCGTGGGCGACGCCCACGAGCCGCCCGTCGACGACCAGCGCTCGGTCGTGCTCGGCACGAACCACACGCTGTCGGGCAACCCGGACCGGTTCCGGTCCGGTCCGGTCGTGATCCGTCCCGACGACCGGTGGCGCACCGGGATGAGCCGGCGCGACAGGGCGGTCGTGCAAGCTGCCACCATGCCGTTCCTGCTGCGCTACGGGTACCCGTTGCGCGTGGCCTCGCCCGCCAGCGAAGCGTAGCGCGCGTACAGCTCCTCTGCTTCCGCGAGCAGCCGCTGGGCGTCCGGGTGCGCGAGGTCGGCGCGCACGCGCGCCTTCCCGCCCTCCCGTGCCGGGGAAGGGCGACCGACGTGGGTCTCGACGACCTCCCCGCGGCACTCCCGGCGGTTCATCTCCTCGACGAGCGCAAACGCCGCGGCCTCGTTCTCCTCGGTGGGTCGGTAACGCACGAACCCGGTGCCGAAGCGGCTGTTGACACGCTCGATGACGGCACCGAAGTCGTCGACGACCTGGTCGAAGGTCGCGACGACGAAGTCGTCACGGGCCCGCCACGCCGTCCGATAGGTGTCGAGGTACTCCAGCAACGCGTCGCGGACGGTCAGCGTCGGCCGCCGGACGAGGTACGACGCCACCGCATCCGACGGGCGTCGGATCAGGAGGACCGCAGGAACCTGGAGCCGAGCTGCCCGGAGCAGGTGCGGTCCACCGTGCAAGTGCCGGCCCAGATGCAGGTCCGCGCCGTTGGCCACGACGAAGGCGGCGACGCTGAAGGTGTTGCCGGACCGCAGAAAGCCGTCGATCACCAGGGCGGTGTGCCGACCGGCCAACGTCTGCCGCTTCTCCGGTCGCAACCACATCGCCAGGTCCCACACGTACGGCGTCCGTGCGAGCGGACGCCGCAGGTGGTGACGAACCCTGTCCGCCGCACGACGGGCGTTGTCACTTGGCCGCACGCCGTTGACGCTACACAGGCGATGAGCCGGTGCACCAGCGAGCGAAGGGCCCCCGGACCCGGTCCTGGACTAGCCCGCGGGACCGGCCGTGGCGGCCGGAGGTCCCGGCGATGTCCCAGGTTGTCCGGTCCAGGATGTTCGACGGTTGCTGACCTGTGGCCCCGAGCGCACGATGAGCGAACGACGCTCGAGCACTCGGGAGCAAGGAGTCGGGGCGATGGATGTTGCGCAGTTCAGACCACGGGCTGTCACTTCCGCCGGTGGACGCATGGGTCCTGGAGACGGAGATGGTCCATCCCGGGTTGCTGCCGTCGAGCGCTGGTGGTCCTGAGCTGTGGGGGGCTCGGACCTGGTGACCGTGGTGGTGCCGGCCGCCGATGAGGAACGCTTCATCGGTAGGTGCCTCGACTCGGTGTGCGCCCAGGAGCACACCGAGCTTCAGATCCTCGTGGTCGACGGCGGGTCGACCGACCGCACGGCCGAGGTCGTCCGCCAGCGCGCAGAGCGGGACCGGCGCATCGAGCTGCTGTCCCACCCCCGCCGCAACATCCCGTCGTCGCTCAACCTGGCACTGCGTCACGCGCGTGGACGTTGGCTCGTGCGGGTCGATGCGCACTCGACGATCCCTCCCGACTACGTCGCGCTCGCCGTCGAGCGGTTGCGCGAGGGCCGGTGGGGCGGAGTCGGAGGACGAAAGGACGGAGACGCGACGAGCGCCGCGGGGCGGGCCATCGCGGTGGCGATGGGCAGCAAGCTCGGCGTGGGCAACAGCCTGTACCACCACGGGACCCGTGAGCAGCAGACCGACCACGTGGCGTTCGGCGCTTACCCCGTCCCGCTGCTGAAGGAGCTCGGCGGCTGGAACGAGAGGATCACGGCGAACGAGGACTTCGAGCTGGACTACCGCATCAGGGAGCACGGCCACCGCCTGCTCTTCGATCCACGGATGCGGATCGCCTGGCGGTGCCGGGAGTCCACGGCGGAGCTGTTCCGCCAGTACCGGCGCTACGGCGCGGGCAAGGTCGACGTGGCGCTGCTGCACCCTCGGTCGATCAGCCCCCGGCACGTGATGCCGCCGGCGTTCGTGCTCTACGCGGCCCTGGCGGCCGTGCGCGGCGTTCGGCGGCCCGAGGTGGCGCTGGCGATGGTGGCGCCGTACCTCCTGGCGGTGGGCCTGGAGAGCGTGCGGTGCGGCTCGCGATTGCAGGGGATGCACGAGCGGAGCCGGCTCCCGCTGGCGTTCGCCTCGATGCACTTGGGGTGGGGCATCGGCTTCTGGTTGGGGCTGGTGCAGCGGCTCGGCGTACGCCGGGACGCCGGACAGGTGGGGGATGCCAGTGACCGTCTCGGGACGTGAGAGAGCCAGGACGACCGAGGGGCTCGGCCTCGGACGAGGTAAGGACCGGGCACCGGCGGCCGAGCCCGCCGACAGCGGGCCGGGCGCGGCGCCGGCCCTGCTCGCTACCTGGGTGGCCGCGGCCATCGGTGCGCTGGTGGTGGGGTCGACGCTGGTCGTCGGGGACGCCGCGACCGGCGCGGGTTCGGGTCGCGCCCTGGTGGCCGTCCAGTCCGTCGCTGCCTGCTGCAGCATGCTGCTCGTGCTGCTGCTTCTCGCCCGGGTGCGACGCACCCGCCGGCTGAAGGACTGGCGGCTCGCCACCGGGGTCGCCCTGCTGGGCGTCGTCGGGTGGCTCGTGAAGTACGGCGTGGAGATCGTCGCGCCGCCGCAGGCCACGCGGTTGGCCGTGTGGGGCGCCGAGGCCGTCCGACTGGTGGGGGTCGGGTTCATCGTCCTCAGCGCCGGGACCTCCGCAAGCCGTCGGGTCGGACGGAGCAGGGTGCTCACCGGGGCAGGGCTCACGGCGGCGTCGCTGGCGCTCCTGGTCGCCCTCGGCTGGCTGGTGCGCAGGGCCCTCCCCGACGCGCTCGACTACGGCCCGAGCACCGCCGTGCCCCGGGAGCTGCCCACGCAGCACCCCTGGCTCGAGGCCGCGCTGACCTGCACCGCCGCGCTCCTCCTCGTCGCCGCGCTCGAGTTCGCCGCGCAGTCCCGCCACGGGCAGGACCCCGTGGTCCGCGCTCTCGGCCCGGCCTGCATGCTGGGCGCCTTCGCCCACCTCCAGTACCTCGCCGTCCCCACGCTGTACACGACGTGGCTCTCCTCCGCCGATGCCTTGTGGTTCGCGAGCTGCCTCACGCTAGTCATGGCTTCCGCCGGGGAGGTGAAGCGCTACTACAGCTTGCAGTGCAGGCGCGAGGCGGTGCGCGCGCGGAGGAGCTTCGCGCGGGAGCTCCACGACGGTGTCATCCAGGAGCTCGCGTTCCTGCGGGCCGCCGCCTCCACGCGGGAGACGGTCGACCGGCGCATGGTGGTCGAGGCGTGCGACCGTGCGCTGCTGGAGGCGCGCACGGCGTTGCACACGGTCGTGCCCCGGAGCGACCGCGGGCTGGTCTCGGCGCTCGAGCCGCACGTCCGTGAGCTCGGCGGCCGGTACGGCGTCGCGGTCGGGGTGCGGCTCGACGACGCCGTCGCGGCGCCCCCCGGTGCCGCGCACGACGTCGTGCGAATCGTGGGCGAGGCGATGGCGAACGCCGTCCGGCACGGCCACGCCTCGAGGATCGACGTCTCCTTGCTGGCGCTCCCCGGCGGCCGGGCCCGGCTGACCGTCCGTGACGACGGAGGCGGGTTCACCCGCTCGCAACCAATCGCATCCCCTGGAGCCAGCGGCGGTTACGGGCTGAGCTGCATGCGGGAACGCGCGATGTCGTTCGGAGCCGACTTCGACGTGCGTTCGACGCCCGGCCGGGGGACGGAGGTCGAGATCACATGGTGAACGCGGACGAAGAAGTCCCGATCCTCGGGACGGCCCCCACGACCGTCGTCGTCGTCGACGACCACGCGCCGACGCGCAGCCTCATCGTCGAGCTCCTGAGCGGCACCGGCTTCGACGCGGTCGGACAGGCGGCGACGGCGCGTGGGGCCATCGAGGCCGCGACGCGGCTGCGGCCTGACGTCGTGCTCCTGGACATCGAGATGCCGGGCAGCGGGATCCACGCGGCCCGCGTGCTGAGCCGCTCCCTCCCCGGGACCACGGTGGTGATGCTCACAGCCTCGGAGGAGGACGCCGACCTCTTCGAGGCGGTGCGGGCGGGAGCCAAGGGTTACCTCGTGAAGAGCGCCGGGCTCGACGACCTGGCGGCCGAGCTCCGCGCCGTGCTCGACGGCCGACCGGCGCTCTCACCCGCCCTGATGACTCGCATCCTGAAGGAGTTCCGGCGCCACCGGCACATGATCCCGTCCAGGGCCCGCCTGGACTCCCGGCTCACCGAGCGCGAGCGGGAGGTGATGGAGCTGCTCGCCGAGGGGCGCAGCACCGAGGAGGTCGCCGGGTCGCTCTTCATCACCGCGACCACGGTGCGCGTGCACGTCTCCAGCGTCGTGCGCAAGCTCCAGGCGCGGGACCGCGAGCAGGCGGTCCGCCTGCTGCACCGCGGTTGACCCTAAGAAGGGGGTTCTCCTGACCCATCCGTGGATGCCTGAGCGCGCCGGAGAGTCGAGCACGCCGTTCCCTGTCAAGGTTTCTGAGCGGTCTAGGAACAGGAACCATCGAGCGGAGGACGGCGTGCAGAACGCCACCTTGTAGCGCGCCCTTTTGGGGGTCGAGAAGACGTCATCGAGTCGGTCGAGTTCGACGAGGACGACGGCGTACTCATCGCTCTCTGCGGCCGGCACGTCGAGCAGCTGGGCGGTGCGGGAAATGCCTACGTCGTGCACCGAACTATGACCACGGTGAGGGTCGGCGCCGCTGGCGGGCCTTGGGCCTGGGCACTGTCCCGGTCTGGCTTGAGGCCGATGCCCCGCGAGTGAACTGCCGCAAGCACGGCCCGACCGTGCGGGCGGTGCCGTGGGCTCGCCATGCCGCCGGCCACACCCGTGCCTTCGACTCCCAGGTCGCTTGGCTGGCCACCCAGTGCTCCAAGACCGCGGTGACCGAGCTGATGAGGATCGCCTGGAGAACCGTCGGTGCGGTCATCACCCGGGTTTGAAATGACGTCGATGCCGTCCAGGACAGGTTCGCCGGGCTGAGGCGAATCGGGATCGATGAAATCTCCTACAAGCGTGACCGCTACCTGGTTGTGGTGGTCGACCACGACACCGGCCGCCTTGTCTGGGCGGCGCCGGGTAAGGACAAGGCCACGCTGCACGGCTTCTTCGACGCACTGGCAGCCTCGGGCACGGCGGTCGGTGAGGACCGCTGCGCGGCGATCACTCACGTCTCGGCCCACGGAGCTGACTGGATCGAGGCGGTGGTCCGTGAACGCTGCCTCAACGCGGTGCGGTGCGCGGGCCCCTTCCACATCGTGCGCTGGGCCGCCACCGAAGCCCTGGACGCGGTGCGCCGCGAGGCCTGGAACACCGCTCGACGCGCAGCCGGTGGCAGCCGCTACGTCGGAGCTGCCCACGGCCGGCCTCAACATCAGGCGAAGGGCTACGCCCGCGCTCTGAAGAACGCGCGCTGGGCGTTATGGAAGAACCCAGAGAACCTCAGCAATTACCAGACAGTGAAGCTGGCGTGGATCGCGAAGAACGATCCTCGGCTCCACCGGGCCTACCGGTCCAAGGAAGGGCTGCGGCTGGTCTTCCAGCTGCCCGCTGAAAAAGCCCCCGACGCTCCGGAGGCATGGATCGGCTGGGCACGTCGGTCACGGATCCAGGCGTTCGTCGACCTCCAACGGCGCATCGTCAAACACCGAGAAGCGATCCTCGCCTCCACGAGCACGGCCTGTCCAACGGGCGCATCGAGTCGGTCAACGCCAAGATCCGACTCATCACCCGCGTCGCGTTCGGATTCAGATCACCCGACGCCCTCATCGCGCTCGCCATGCTCAACCTCGGCGGCCACCGCCCCGTCCTCCCCGGCCGGAAATGACCCAGGGATGGGTCAGAAGAACCTAAAAAAGCGGAAGGGCCCCGGAGGGGGGTTCCCGAGACCCTTCCTGGCGCTCGACCACGGACATCCGGGCCGGGCGCCTCCCCACGGGGCTGCGGTGGCCTCAGGAGATTTGGAGCCTTCCGGGTCGAACGGCTCCGCCGCCTCGGACGGCGGAGCCGCCTGCTCGACCCACCCATCGTGGAGCACGCCCCGTTCCGCGTCGGATGCTTTGCTGGTGCCACCTCCGCGTGTGCTCATCCCTTCCCACGACTGTAGGGAGGTCCGCCGGGGGTGCGCCACAGCAGAGGCGTTCAGATCCGTGGACGTCTGGGGGGTTCGATCCCAACACATCGCGCAACCACCTCCGCCAGCTGTCTCGCGGATCGGGGCGGGCGTGTGGCCGGGAGCTGCACCTGAGAGAGTCGTGGACGTGAGAGCACTTCTGTTGGAGAACCTGCACCCCCTGGCCTCTCGAATCCTCACAGACGACGGGATCGAGGTCGAGACTCGCCTCGGCGCGCTGAGCGAGGACGAGCTGATCGAGGCCCTCGACGGTGTCCAGCTCCTCGGGGTCCGCTCGAAGACCAACGTGACGAAGCGCGTGCTCGACGCCCACCCCGACCTGGTGGCGGTCGGCGCCTTCTGCATCGGCACCAACCAGATCGACCTCGCCGCGGCGTCCGGGCACGGCATCGGCGTCTTCAACGCTCCGTTCTCCAACACCCGCTCGGTCGTCGAGCTGGCGATCGCGAACATCATCGCGCTGGCCCGCCGGCTCACCGAGAAGGACCGGGCGATGCACGAGGGCGTCTGGGACAAGTCCGCCACCGGCAGCCACGAGGTCCGCGGTCGCACCCTCGGGATCGTCG
Source organism: Nocardioides caldifontis (assembly GCF_008087345.1). GTDB lineage: Bacteria > Actinomycetota > Actinomycetes > Propionibacteriales > Nocardioidaceae > Marmoricola_A > Marmoricola_A caldifontis. Next base: position 448,279 of record NZ_ML701737.1, read on the forward strand.
GCTACGGCAACATCGGCTCGCAGCTCTCCGTCGTCGCCGAGTCGCTCGGCATGCGGGTGTTCTTCTACGACACCGAGGAGAAGCTCGCGCTCGGCAACGCCAAGCGGTGCTCCTCGCTCGACGAGCTGCTCGAGCTGTCGGAGACCATCACCCTCCACGTCGACGGCCGGGCCGGGAACGCGGGGATCTTCGGCCCCGAGCAGTTCGCCCGGATGCGCCCGCGCTCGCTCTTCCTCAACCTCTCCCGCGGCTTCGTCGTCGACTACGACGCGCTCGCGGAGTCGCTGAAGTCCGGCCACGTCGCCGGCGCCGCGGTGGACGTCTTCCCCGTGGAGCCGAAGACGCGTGGTGACCGGTTCGAGTCGCCGCTGCGCGGGTTGCCGAACGTCATCCTCACGCCGCACATCGGCGGCTCGACCGAGGAGGCGCAGGAGGACATCGGCCGGTTCGTCGGCACGAAGCTCCGCGACTACGTCCGGCTCGGCACCACCACCCTCTCGGTCAACCTGCCGATGCTCGCCGCCCCGCGGTCCGACCACGCCCAGCGCATCGCGCACCTCCACGAGAACCACCCCGGCGTCCTCGCGGCGCTGACCAACGTGCTCGCCGAGGGCGACGTCAACGTCGGCGGCCAGGTGCTCGCCACCCGCGGCCGGCTCGGGTACGTCGTCACCGACACCGACTCCGAGCTGACCCCTGCTGTCTGCGAGGCGCTGCAGTCGATCGAGGGCACGATCAGGCTGCGCGTCATCGACTGACGCGCGCCTCATGCGGCACCCCGGTGCGCCGCCGGATGGTCCGCCCAGGGATCCACACCGCCCCTCCACCTGCTCGGCCATCGGTGCCGGCAGCGGATGCTCCCGTCCGGGAGCCACTCGTGCTCGTACCTCGAGTCGTGCACCCGGCGATGGTGGTGGCCACACAGCGGCGCAGCGTTCTCGAGGTCGGTCGGCCCGCCCTCGGGCCAGGGTTGTCGATGGTGCAGCTCGCACCAGGCGAACGGTCGTTCGCACCCCTTGGCGGGGCAGCTGTCGTGGATCGCCCCCAGCGCCGCAGCCTGCTGCCAGGTGAAGAGCCGCTGCGAGGTTCCCAGGTCGAGCGGGACGGACTTGCCACCCCACACGAGCGGGATGTGCCTCGCCTCGCAGGCGAGCCGACGGACCTGCTCGTGGCTCAGCGTCACTCCGGTGTCCAGAGTGCCGGCGCCGTATCCCTCCCGCAGCTTGTCGGCGTCGATGTTGACGGGGAGCAGGAACTCGGAGCGGCCGACGTGGTGCCCCGTCGTGGGCACGTGCTCGATGAGCTCGCAGAAGGCGAGCCCCATCCGCTCGGCGAAGCTCATGCCGCCGTGGGTGGGGACGGTCGGGTCGATGACGACGTTGCCGGCCGCGTCCGTGCTCTTGCGCCGCGGCGCGCTGAGCCGTTCGCAGGCCTGCTTGAGCATCAGTGCCTGCGCCTCGGGCAGCTCGCCGCGGACGGTCCACGTCCCGTCGCCGTTGTCGCTGACCTGGAGCCAGGTCCGCCGCTCGGCACGCCGCTCCTGCTCGATCAGCTGGTCGCCCTCGTGCTGGTCAGCGAGCCGCTTCGACAGCGGTTCGAGGATCCTGCGGGCAGCACGGCGGAGCCGACGCGGGCACAGCTGCTCCGCCTTGCCGATCAGCTCCTTCTCGCAGCGCTCGAGCTCCTCGACCGGAATGCCGCCGGGCACCAGCTCGGCGACGGACTCGGTAGCCGACTCCGCGGCGCGCACGATGATCGCGGCGTGCTCCTCACTGATCCGACCGTCGACGAGCGCTGCACGGGTCTGGAGGTACTTCTCCTCCAGCAGGTTCGCCAGCCACACGCCTCCCCACGAGCGGGCGCGGTTGCGTCCGGCTGCCGCCGCCCACGCTGCTGTGTCGGTGGCCGCGGTGTCCTCGGGAGCTCCGCTCCGGTCCGCCGCCGCGACCACGTGCAGCCGGAGGCCGCCCACCCGCCCCTCGAGCGAGGCTTGGAGGCGAAGCGTCTCGGACAACTGCTCGGGCAGCATCCCCTCCGCAGTGACCCAGCCGGACCGACGTCCGCGCTCGTCCCGCACCACCGCCTCGTCGAGTGCAGCGTGCGCCGCTCGCAGCGCTGCGAGGAGCGGTGGTGTCTTGGTCATGGAGCTACTCCACCAGCCGGCACCGACAGAGATCGTGCCTCCGAACGGAATTCTGTGGACAACCCAACCGTCGTAGCGACTACCGTTGAGCCCCGTGGCCGGGAGGGCGGCCACCTGACCGACCGGGCGGTCGCATGGACGTCACCCAGCGCACGCGGAACACCGCCGCTCTCGTCCTCGCCCTGCTCCTGGCCGTCGGGTTGCTGGCCAGCTGCGACGGCGGTGGCTCGGACAACGACGACCCACCGCCCCCACGCGCCGCCCCCACCGCGACCCAGACGCCGGAGCCTGCTCCGCCGGAGCCGCCTCCCTCCGTCATCACCCTCGGCTTCGCCGGCGACATCCACTTCGAGCGCCACGTCGCCCAGTGGCTCGAGCGGGTCGACGCCCGCCGCCCGCTCGGCCCGGTGACCGAGCTCCTCCGCGCCCCCGACCTGATGATGGTCAACCTCGAGACGGCGATCGCGACCGGTGGTCAACCGGAGCCGAAGCAGTACACCTTCCGCACCTCCCCCGCCGCGCTCGACCTGCTCGCCGCCTCCGGGGTCGACGTGGTGACGATGGCCAACAACCACGGGGCCGACTACGGACGCTCGGGGCTGCGGGAGACGCTCGCCGCGATCGACGGCGGGCCGCTCCCGGTGGTCGGGATCGGCCCGGACATCGAGGCAGCCTTCGCGCCGTACCGCGCGGAGATCGCCGGCACCAGCATCAGTGTCTTCGGCGTCAGCAGCCGTCCGGAGCACACCGCGAAGCGGTTCGCGGCCACGGAGACAACCGCCGGCATCGCCGTGGCGATCGAGCCGCACCGCCGGCTGCTCTCCGCGGTCCGCCGCGCCGACGAGGCCGGCGACCTGGTCGTGGTCTACCTGCACTGGGGGCAGCAGCACCGCACCTGCGCGGACCCGCGGCAGCAGCGGATGGCGCGAGCGCTCTCGCGGGCCGGTGCGGACGTGGTCGTCGGAAGCCACGCGCACGTGCTCCAAGGCGCGGGGTGGCTGGGCAGCACCTACGTGGCCTACGGCCTCGCGGACTTCATCTGGTACCACAACTACCGGCCGGACACCGGGGTGCTGACGCTCCGGGTGCGTGACGGCGAGGTGGTCCGCCACCGGTTCCACCCGACGCTGATCCAGTCGAGCGGCGTCCCGCTTCCCCGGCAGGGCCAGGACCGCGTCGACGCGCTGCGCGCGTGGGACGCCCTCCGCGGCTGCTCCGGGCTGACGCCGTTCCCGTCAACGCCCTGACGCGGAGAAGTGCTGGTAGTCCTTCGAGCTGTTCCAGGTGCCGCCCCACACCCAGCCGATCCGACGGAACGCGCGCACGGCGGGGTCGTCGTCGCTGATGACGCCGAACCGGGTCGAGGCACCAGCACTCCGGTCGACGTCCGCGAACCGGGATCCCTCGATCGGTGAGATCGTCCCGTCCTTCACGTACGGGTTCTGCACCGGGTTGATGTCGATCGCCTTGCCGTAGGCGTGCTCGGACCAGCGGTCGGTCCCGGCCACCCGCCGGCAGTTGTACGCCGACGTGTTGTTGGCCGACATCGACCGGTCGTCGTCGCCCTCGTACTCGTCGACCAGCACCATCCGCCCGATCGGGAACAGCTGCTGGTAGAGCTCCCGAAACACGGCCACGACGTCCTCCGCCACATCGGCGTGGACGACCATCTCGCCCTGACGGACGTTGCCCTTGAAGTCGATGTGGCTCATCCGCAGGTAGCGCAGGTCGTCCAGCGCGACGGGGCAGCCGTCGCGGTGGCTCCACCGCATCCGCCGCTCGAGCGCGGCATCGATGCGGCTGATCGACGACTCGTACGCCGGGAGTCCGGACTCGGCCGGCGACGGCGAGCCGGACGACGGCGTGGCCGAGGGCGTGGCTGAGGGAGTGGCCGGGGGCGACTCCGACTCATCAGGCGAGTCCGAGGCCGCCGGCGACTCCGACAAGGGTTGCCCGGCACCGGGGTCGGCGCCGTCACCGGACGAGGTGCAGCCGACCACCAGCAGCAGCGCGACGACGCCGAGCACCACCACCCGCGTGGGGGCTCCCCCACGCCCGCGTGCACCGGCCGGCCTCATGGACCGGACGGTACCCGCGGACGACGGTCAGTCGCGCGACCGACGACGGAACGCCCGGAGCGCGAGCGGCGCGATGATCGCGGTGATCAGCAGCGCCCACATGATCGTGAACGGCACTGGGTGCTGGAGCTGGTACGCGGCGGTGGCCGGCGCCTCGGGGCCGTTGCCCCACAGCTCGCGCGCCGCCTGGGTGAGCGCGGAGACCGGGTTCCACTCGGCGACGAACTGCAGCCAGTCCGGCATCCCCTCGGTCGGCACGAACGTGTTCGCGAGGAAGGTGACCGGGAACATCGTGGTGAACATGAATCCGTTCACCGCCTCGACGGAGTCGAACATCGAGCCGACGAGGATCCCGATCCAGATCATCGCGAAGCCGACGAGCAGGAACAGCGCGAAGGCCAGGACGGCGTTGAAGAACCCCTCCCGCATCCGCCACCCGATCGCCAGCCCGGTGATCGCCATGATCGTGATGCCGATGCTGGAGTGGATCAGGCTCGAGAGGCTGCGGCCGACCAGGATCGAGGAGCGCGCGATCGGCAGCGCCTTGAGCCGGTCGACGAACCCCTTCTGCAGGTCGTTGACGAGCCCGATCGCGACGATGAACGAGGAGAAGATCATCGTCTGCGCCATGATCCCGGGGATGAGGAACTCCCGGTAGCCACCCTCCGCGCCCGGCACGGCGATCGACCCGCCGAACACGAAGGCGAACAGCAGCACGAACATCACCGGCTGGATCGTCACGTCGAGCAGCAGCTCCGGCATCCGTCGGATGTGGAGCAGGTTGCGCCGGACGACGAGACCGCAGGCGCCCAGGAACGAGGGTGGCTTGAGCGTCTCGCGTGCGAACCCGGCGTCGGAGTGGACTGCGTGCAGGGTGGTCATCGGACCGCCTCCTCGAGCTCGGGCTGGTCGTCGGTCGAGACGTCCTCCGCGGTGTGACCGGTGAGGTGGAGGAAGACGTCGTCGAGGCTGGGGCGCTGGAGACCGAGGTCGTCGACCTCGATCGCGGCCCGCGAGATCGCGTCACCGATCGCGAGCATGTCCTGGAGCCCGGTCGCACGGACGGCGATCCGCCGTGCCCCGTGGTCGACGTGGACCTCGTCGGTGAACTGCCGGAGGATCCCCTCGGCGGAGCCGAGGTCGGACGCGTGTGTCACGTGGACCACCACGCTCGCCCGCCCCGCCTGGTCCTTCAACTGGGTCGGGGTGCCCTCGGCGATGATCTGCCCGCGGTCGATGACCACGATGTTGTCGGCGAGCTGGTCGGCCTCCTCGAGGTACTGCGTCGTCAGCAGCAGGGTCGTCCCGTCGCGGACCAGGCCGCGGAGCACGTCCCACAGGTCCGTGCGGCTGCGCGGGTCGAGCCCGGTCGTCGGCTCGTCGAGGAACAGCACCGGCGGGGTGGCCACCAGGCTGACCGCGAGGTCGAGCCGGCGTCGCATGCCTCCGGAGTAGGTCTTGGCGGTCCGGTCGGCGGCCTCGGTGAGCGAGAACCGCTCGAGGAGGTCGTCGCCGATCCGGCGTACCTCCTTGCCGCTCAACCCGGCGAACCGGCCGATGAGCCGGATGTTCTCCCGGCCGGTGAGCAGCTCGTCGACGGTCGCCGACTGGCCGGTGAGCCCCATGCTGCGACGCACCGCGTCGGGCTCCTTGACGATGTCGTGGCCCGCGACCCGGCCGGTGCCGCTGGTGGGCCGGGACATCGTGGTGAGCATGCGCACGGTGGTGGTCTTGCCGGCACCGTTGGGACCGAGGACGCCGAGCACGGAGCCGGTGGGCACCGAGAAGCTGACGCGGTCGACGGCGACGTGGTCACCGAACTTCTTCACGAGGTCGATCGCTTCGATGGCTGGTGAGCTGGAGGACATACCCCCACGACAGCAGCCACGTCCGACAATCATCGATCATTTTCCGGGTCGACTAGACCACCGAATCACCCCAATCCGACGCAACGGGACAACCGTCCTCGGCCGTCATGGACATAGGTCCCGAGCCGCCCTAGCGTGAAAAACGCGGCCGTTGCTCGGCCGCGCCTGGCGCGCCTTTGGGAGAGGAGTGCTCATGACCATCGTGTTGCTGGTCCTGGGAGTGTGGTTCTCGTTGCTGGTCGCCTATGTGGCGCTCAAGGCACGTCAGCCGAAGCTGGTCCACCCGACTCCACCACGCCTGGTCGCCCGCAGCACCTCGCGCCGGCACGCCGCCTGACGCCGGCGGTCAGGAACCGGCTCAGGAACGCCGCAGGGACCGGATCGCCGGCCGGACGTCGACGAGGTAGACGATCGCCGCGACGATCCCGACCAGGTTGAAGATGTTGATCGGGTGCCAGAAGAGCATGTGCGCCGCGACTGCCAGGCCGAGGATGATCAGCCACGCCTTCTTGGTGAGCTTGTCGGCGGCGACGTAGGCGTCTGGCCGTTGGGTCACGGCGTCGACGAACGCGAAGGCCTGCGCCACGAACATCGCCAGGCTGATCAGCGACAGGAGGATGTCCGGCGCGGCGAAGAGGCTGCTCACGGAGCACAGCCTAGCGGCGCCGCGAACCTCTGGCGGGGTCCCGCGACGACGACGAACCCCGGCCGTGAGGACGGGGTTCGTCGCTGGAACGCTCGACGCGGTGCGTCAGGCCTTCTTGGAGGTCGCGGCCTTCGACGTCGACGACCTGGTCGACGCGCCGGTGGTGGCCGTCTTCTTCATGGTGGTCCGCTTCGCGGACGCCTTCTTCGGCGCGGGCGCCTTCCTGGCGGCGGGCGTCTTCTTGGCGGCAGCGGTCCCGGTCGTGACCTTCTTGGTCGCACGCTTGCGGACCGGCGGGGCGGGCTGCTCCACGGCGGCGACGCTGGCGGCGTCCTCGGCTCGGGCGGCCGCCTGGGCGGCGGCCTTCTCGACTTCGGCGGCGACCGGCTTCACGGGCTCGGCGTCCTCGCGGATGATCTCGACGTCGCCGGAGAGGGAGTCGTCACGGAGCTTGGCGACGGAGGCCTTGCCACGGGTGACGAGGGTGTCGAACGCCTCGGCCTGCTCGCCGAGCGCCTCGGTGAGGTCGCCGCGGAGCTCCTGGGCCTTCGCCTCCCACTTGGCGACGAGCGCCTTCAGCTCGCCCTGGAGCTCGGTGACCCGGCCCTGGGCGGTGCCGGGAAGCGCGCGGACCTGGCCCTGCAGCTCCTCGACGCGGCTCTGCGCCATACCGGGGAGCCCCTTGAGCCGGGCCTGCAGCTCCTCGAGCCGCGCGGGGAGCGCCTTGACGTCGGCGACGACGGAGCCCTGGAGGGCGGTGACCCGCTTCTGCGCCTCGGCGGGGAACCCGGCGACGTCACCCTGGAGCTCGTCGATGCGCGACTCGAGCCGCTCCTGCGCCGTCTTCGCCTCCTTGACCAGCTCGTCGATGCGCGCGGCGAGCTGGGTGCGAGCCTGGTCAGCGACCGCGGCGCGGTCGAGCCCGGCCACCCGCTTCTGCAGGTCGGCAGCGGCCTCCCGCAGCTTCTCGACGGCGATGTCCCCGGCGCCGACCCACGCGTAGAACGGCGCGGTGACCTCGAGGTTGTACGACGGCACACGGTTCTTGATCGCGGTCCTGGTAGCCATCTCAGGCTCCTTCCTGGTTGGTGTTCGCTGCCCGGAACGACCGGTAGACGTCCAGCAGCGACTGCTTCTGACGTTCGGTGAGGCCGGTGTCGGCCAGGACGGCGAGCTCGACGGAACGCACCTCGCCGTCCTCGGGATTGAGGAAGCCGGCACGCACGTAGAGCGTCTCTGCCGAGATCCGCAACGCCTTGGCGATGGACTGCAGCACCTCGGCCGAGGGGCGGCGGAGTCCTCGCTCGATCTGGCTCAGGTAGGGGTTGGAGACGCCGGCCGCCTCAGCGAGCTGGCGCAGCGTGAGCCGGTTGGCGACCCGCTGCTCGCGCAGGTAGTCGCCGAGGCTCCCGACTGCTCCCCCGATCCGTGTCGCCATGGCCCCACTCTGCTAGCAGGAGCAAGCAGAAGCAAACGCAGCCGTCGTGATCCACCCCACGCCTGCCAACAGGACAACGCAGCAATCGAATGCGCGTCAGCTAGCTGGTGGCATGCATCACGACCATCCCTGCCTGTGCCGCGCACCCGCGAGGCGTCCAGCGCTCCGGCAAGGCCCGACTCGACCCTGGTTCGACGCCGTATGTCTAGCGAGTTAGTCCATACTGGGCCCGGTGACCGCACTGCCCCAGCACTGCCCGACGGCCCGGGAGCTCGACGACCTCGAGCTGCTCTCGACCGGGGCCCTCGGCGACCCTCCCCGGTTCGGCGCCGCCGGCGACCCGGTGACGCTCGCCGTCCCTGAGGACCTCGCTGCTTCGGCCTCCGATGCAGGGGGCGTCGAGCTCGTCGACCCAGAGGGGCTGCCGCTCGCCCGGCTCCACGTCGAGGGGACCTACGCCGCCGGCTCCCTCACGGGCCTCACGGGGCAGGTCCAGCCCCTCCAGCACCCGGAGTACGGCGCGTTCCGCCAGCACTACCTGACGCCGGCCGACGTCCGGGAGCGGCACCGTGACGCGCTGGCGGTGCCTGTCGCCGGCCCGCTCTCCGAGGCGGACCTGGAGCAGATCCGCAAGCAGGCCGACGGCCGCCCTGTCGTGCTGCTCGCGCTCGCCGGCCACGGCACCGCGTCATACGCCGGGCGCGGGCTGAGCGCCAAAGCCATCATCCGGGCCACGCTCGCCGCCGCCCGTCTCCTCGACGACGCGACCGTGGTCGCCGTCCCGCTGGCCTCCCGCGGCCCGGGGCGCGCCGAGGACGACGAGGTGCTGCGGCGCACTGTGGTCGCGGCCTACGCCACCGGCGAGGTCCTGACGGTGACCGGCGAGGGGCCGCTACCGATGGAGGTGGCCCACGTCGTCGACTTCGAGGCTCCGCCGCGGGACCGCCAGGGGCTCGTCCTCTTCTTCACCGGGCTCTCCGGGAGCGGGAAGTCGACGCTCGCGCGAGCCCTGCACGACGTCGTCCTCGAGCGCGGCGAACGCACCGTCACCTCCCTCGACGGCGACGTCGTGCGCCGGAACCTGTCAGCAGGGCTGACCTTTTCCAAGGCGGACCGCGAGACCAACATCAGGCGGATCGGCTGGGTGGCCGCGGAGATCAGCCGCCACCACGGCATCGCGATCTGCAGCCCGATCGCCCCCTTCGACGAGACCCGCAAGCAGGTGCGGGCGATGGTCGACGAGGCTGGCGGGGCGTTCTTCCTCATCCACGTCGCCACTCCGGTCGAGGAGTGCGAGCGGCGTGACCGCAAGGGGCTCTACGCCAAGGCCCGCCGCGGCGAGATCCCCGAGTTCACCGGCATCTCATCGCCGTACGAGGAGCCCGAGGACGCCGACGTGCGCGTCGACACGACGGGTCGGACGATCCCGGACGTACTCTCCGAGATCCTGGCGGCTCTCGACGAGTCCGGCTACCTAACCGAACCCCAGGTGGTTGAGGAGCGAGCGAAGCGAGCGTCTCGAAACCACCAGGAAGGCCCGTGATGGAGCTCCTGGGCGGCGACTTCTTCCCGATCCTGGCCGCCGGCTTCTTCGTCGGCATCATCGTCGGGCTGACCGGGATGGGCGGTGGGGCGCTCATGACGCCGGCACTCATCTTCCTCGGCGTCGGGCACACCGCGACGGTGGTCACCGCAGACCTGACCGCGGCCGCCGTCTACAAGACCGGTGGCGCCCTCGTGCACTCGAGACACGGGTCACCGAACTACGAGCTCGCGAAATGGCTGATCATCGGCTCGGTCCCGATGGCATTCGCCGGGCCGTTCCTGGTCAAGGCGGTCGTCGATCCCGCCGAGGTGGAGTCGGCGCTCCAGTTCGCCATCGGCGTCGCGCTCCTCTTCGCGGCCTCGACGTACGCCCTGCGTATCTACCTGGGCATGCGGCAGCGGGCCCGCGGCAAGGAGCAGACGCGGACCGATGTCGCCGTCCGACCTGTCCCGACGCTGCTGGTCGGCGCCCTCGGCGGAGCCCTGGTCGGCATCACGTCAGTGGGGTCGGGCTCGGTGATCATGGTCGCGCTGCTGATGCTCTACCCGGCGCTCTCCGCGGTCCGGCTCGTCGGGACCGACCTGGTCCAGGCGATCCCCCTGGTCCTCGCGGCCGCGATCGCCAACATCATCGCCCACGGTCTCGACTGGGGGCTCGTGATCCCGCTGATCATCGGCTCCGTCCCCGGGACGATCCTCGGCTCACGGCTCGCGCCGATGGTGAGCCAGTCGATCATCCGGCGTGGCATCGTCATCGTGCTCACCATGAGCGGTGTCGCGCTGCTCGACAAGGCCGGCTGGGCACCGCTCGGCGAGGACGAGACCTACCCGATGCTCGTCGCCGGGGTCGGCTTGGCGATGCTCGTGCTGGTGCCGGTGGTGTGGGGGCTCCTGCGGCGCTCCGAAGGGTTGCCGTTCTGGGGTGCGCCCACCGTGCGACAGATCGAGGAGGACCTCTCGACCCGCGGGTCCTGAGGCTCCTGCAGACTCACCTGCTGGACTCCCCGGGTAGCGGTCACGGGGACAGTCAGCGCCGACTACCATGTCGGTCTACCCACGGAGAGGTTCGCCCACGGGATGACGATCACTACCCACGCCGACTACCGGCTCAGCCAGCTCGACGAGCTCGAGGCCGAGTCGATCCACATCTTCCGCGAGGTCGCGGCGGAGTTCGAGAAGCCGGTCCTGATGTTCTCGGGCGGCAAGGACTCCATCGTGATGATGCGGCTGGCGGAGAAGGCCTTCTACCCGGCCAAGATCCCGTTCCCGGTGCTCCAGGTGGACACCGGCTACGACTTCCCCGAGGTGTTGGCCACCCGGGACAACTGGGTCAACCGCCTGGGCGTCCGGCTGATCGTCGCCAGCGTCGAGCAGGCGATCAAGGACGGTGTCGTCGTCGACGACGGCAAGACCTCGCGCAACCGGCTCCAGATCGGCACCCTGCTGAACGCCCTCGAGACCGAGGGGTTCACCGCGGCGTTCGGCGGTGGCCGGCGCGACGAGGAGAAGGCGCGAGCCAAGGAGCGCGTCTACTCCCACCGCGACGAGTTCGGCCAGTGGGATCCCAAGAACCAGCGCCCCGAGCTGTGGTCGCTCTACAACGGCCGGATCCACGAGGGCGAGCACATGCGGATCTTCCCGCTCTCGAACTGGACCGAGCTCGACATCTGGCACTACATCGGCCGGGAGGAGATCGAGATCCCCTCGATCTACTTCAGCCACCAGCGCCGCGTCTTCCAGCGCGACGGGATGCTGCTCTCCGAGAGCGAGTTCAACCCGCTCCGCCCCGGCGAGACCGTCGAGGAGCGCACGGTGCGGTTCCGCACCGTCGGCGACCTGACGCTCACCGGCTGCGTCGAGAGCGAGGCCGCGACCATCCCCGAGATCATCGACGAGATCGCCATCGCCCGGGTGACCGAGCGCGGCGCCACCCGCGGTGACGACCGGTTCTCCGAGGCCGCCATGGAAGACCGGAAGAAGGAAGGCTACTTCTGATGTCGAGCACCACCCCTGAGGGAAGGCCTTCCATGGACCTCCTCCGCTTCGCCACCGCCGGCTCCGTCGACGACGGCAAGTCGACCCTGATCGGGCGGCTGCTCCTCGACTCGAAGGCCATCTTCGAGGACCAGCTCGAGGCCGTCGAGGCCACCAGCCAGTCGCGGGGCTACGACTACACCGACCTCGCGCTGCTGACCGACGGGCTCCGCTCCGAGCGGGAGCAGGGCATCACGATCGACGTCGCCTACCGCTACTTCGCGACCCCGAGCCGCAAGTTCATCATCGCGGACACCCCGGGCCACGTGCAGTACACGCGCAACATGGTCACCGGCGCCTCGACCGCCGACCTCGGCCTCGTCCTGGTCGACGCCCGTCAGGGGCTCACCGAGCAGTCGCGCCGGCACGCCGTGATCCTGTCGCTGCTGCGGGTGCCGCACCTCGTGCTCGCGGTGAACAAGATGGACCTCGTCGACTACGACCAGAAGGTCTACGACTCGATCCACGAGGAGTTCACCGCCTTCGCGACCAAGCTCAACATCCCTGACCTCGAGGTCATCCCGATCTCGGCGCTCAAGGGCGACAACGTCGTGACCCGGTCCGAGCAGATGGACTGGTACTCCGGCCCGACGCTCATGCACCACCTCGAGAACGTCCACGTGGCCTCGGACCGCGACCTCGTCGACGTCCGCTTCCCGGTGCAGTACGTCATCCGTCCGAAGTCCGACGCCTACCACGACTACCGCGGGTACGCCGGCCGCGTCGCCGGTGGCGTTCTCAAGCCGGGCGACGAGGTCATGGCGCTCCCGTCGGGGCTCACCAGCCGCATCGCCGGGATCGACCTCTTCGACAAGGAGGTCTCCGAGGCGTTCCCCCCGATGTCGGTGACGGTCCGCCTCGAGGACGACATCGACGTCTCGCGTGGCGACATGCTGTGCCGGCCGCAGAACGCGCCGAAGCCCAGCCAGGACATCGACGCGATGATCTGCTGGATGACCAACACCCCGCTGTCCCCGCGGCAGAAGCTGGCCATCAAGCACACGACGCGGACCGGCCGGGCGTTGGTGAAGGACATCCAGTACCGCCTGGACGTCAACACCCTGCACCGCGACCAGGACACCAAGCAGCTCGGGCTCAACGAGATCGGCCGGGTGCAGCTGCGCACGACCGTCCCGCTGCTGTGCGACCCTTACGTCAAGAACCGCACGACGGGGTCGTTCATCCTGATTGACGAGGCGACCGGCGTCACCGTCGGCGCGGGGATGATCAACAGCAATTCCTGATCGCGGCATGAGCACGCGAGAAGACCGGAGCATGCTGGAATCCGAGCAGCGCCCGTGGGGGTCCTGGCACGTCATCGACGTCAACCACGGATACAAGATCAAGCGGATCCACGTGAACCCGGGCTGCCGCCTCTCGTACCAGACGCATCAGTACCGCAGCGAGCACTGGGTCGTCATCTTCGGCGTGGCGACCTGCATCATCGACGGCCAAGTCGTCACCGCCGGCCCAGGAGAGTCGGTAGACGTCCCCCAGGGCGCCAAGCACCGGTTGTGCAACGAGGGCAAGCAGGAACTTGTCATCGTCGAGGTCCAGCACGGCGCATACACCGGTGAAGACGACATCTGCCGGCACGACGACGACTACGGCCGACACGAGTAGGACGAGGCACCCGAGACCCCGCTCCGCGACACCGCAGCTGCCCACCCCGCCCTACCGGGCCAAGAGGGGACGACAGTCCCTTCCAGGGCCGACCACCCGTTGGGACCATTCACCATCGGTGCTGCCTCTTACACAGCGTGGGAGTTCGCTGCAGCCACTGGGGGGATACGGGGAATCCAATGCCAATGCATGCACTACCGCGCACCCTGCGCGCATCCGTGGTCGTCGCACTGACCGTGCCGACACTCGCCGTGGCGGCGGTGTCCCCCGCGCAGGCGGCCACCAACACGGTCATCAAGGTGACCCCGGCGTCGGGCCTGCAGTCGGCGACGACGCAGGGCGTCGAGGGAGACGCACCGACCGGCTTCGGCACCGGCAGCATCCGCGCCGCCGCCACGACGGCCGGAGCCAAGTCGGAGTTCAGCTTCTCCGCCGTGCAGCTCTTCGGCCGCGACGAGGTCACGATGGACGAGATCGCGTCGATCTCCTACCGGACGAAGATGGGCACGGCCCACTCTGGTGCGAACCCGCAGGACTGGTCGCTCGTGCTCTATACCGAGCCTTACGCCGGTGACCTATCGACGGCGACCTGGTACGGCGACCGCTACGGCGCAGAGCCCTACTTCTCGGCGAACCTCGACGACCCGGCCGACATGTGGAACACGTGGTCGACCGACGGCGCGACCAACACCCTCCGCTTCTACGAGTCGACGGCAGGCGCACCCGGCGCCACCTTCGGGGCATACGACGACCCGCACTGGGACGCGTTCAAGGACGGCAGCTCGCTCGGCAGCACCTCCGAGCGCGGCACCCGGGAGTTCTCCGGCATCACGGTCTCCACCGGGTCCGGCTGGGCCAACGGGTTCCAAGGCCAGCTCGACGGGCTCGTCATCACCCTCACCGACGGCTCCACGGCCACCGTGAACTTCGAGCCGGACGGCGCGGCGTGCACGACGACCTGCTACGTCGACGCCGCGAACGGCAACGACGCCAACGGTGGCGCCAGCGCCGACGACGCGAAGAAGACAATCCAGGCGGCGGTCGACGCGGTCCAAGAGGGCGGCACGGTGCACGTCGCGGCCGGCACCTACACCGCCGGGGCGAGCATCACCAAGCCCCTGACGCTCGACGGAGCGGGTAGTGGCTCCACCGTCATCCAGGGCAGCAACTCCGGCAAAGGGCTGCGGATCGGCAATGTCAGCGACGTCGAGGTCTCCGACCTCACGGTCCGCGACTTCGAGGACGGCGTGTACGTCGGACCCGCACCCGTCTCCGGCATCAGCCTCACCGACGTCGCGAGCCTCTCGAACCAGCGGCACGGCGTCATGGTCGAGGCGTTCGACGCCGCCGGGGTCTCCCTGACGCGGGTCGACTCCTCGGAGAACGGCACACCCGGCTCCGGCGGTCGCGGACTCTGGGTGATCAACGGCGAAAAGACCGGCATCTCGGTCCTCGACGGCACCTTCAACAGCAACGCCCTCGTCGGCATCGACATCAGCGACGGCTCGGTGACCGGGCTCCGCATCACCGGCAACGAGGTGCGCGGCAACGGCGACGCCGGCATCAGCGTCTTCGGCGTCCAGGGCCCGGGTGAGAACCAGGTCTCGGGGAACACCCTGGACAACAACGGCCGCTACGGCATCGAGGTCAAGAACGCGACCGGCAATGGAGCGACCACCGGCGGTGGCTCCGTCGTCGTCAGCGACAACATGGTCAGCCGCACGACTGCTGCCACGGACCTCCGGGACCACGCAGGCATCAGCGTGATCCGCCGCGGTCCGCAGCCCCAGACGGCAGACCAGCCGTCGGGTGTCGTGGTGACCGGCAACGACGTCAGCGGGTTCCGCAGCAACGCGACGGGCTCGACGGGCGAGGGATTCGGCATCGTCGTCGAGGGCACCGGCCACGTCGTCGACCACAACACCGTCGACAACAACGACGTGGGGATCCAGGTCCAGGCCGGCAACACCGCGAACGTGCAGGGCACGCCGTACTTCGACCGGGGCGACGCGCACACGAGCTCGGCTCTCGTCAACCGCAACGGGATCACCGCCAACACCGTCGGTCTTCGCAACGTCGGTGACCAGACGACGGACGCCACCTGCAACTGGTGGGGCTCCGCGGACGGCCCGGGAGGCGAGGTCCCGGGTGCCACCACGGACCCGTGGCTGCGCTCCGCGAACCTCGACGGCCCGTGCGGTGCGGTGCCGCCGACGATCGACGTGACGACCCAGCCGCGAGTCAACGAGGGCTCGAGCGCCTGGTTCACGATCCGCCTCTCGGAACGGCCGACCGAGCCGGTGACGGTGAGGTACTCCACGGAAGACGGCACAGCGACGACCAGCTGGTCGGCGATCGGTGGCGCCGACTACACCGCCCGGTCCGGCAGCGTGACCTTCCGACCCAACGGCCCGCTCAGCAGGACCGTGACGGTGCCGACGCGCAACGACAGCGCCGACGAGTCCGACGAGACCTTCGAGCTCCGGCTCAGCGACGCCCAGGGTGGCGAGCTCGGCACCGCGGTGGCCGAGAAGACGATCACGGACAACGACGGCGCGCCGAGGATCACCATCGGCGACGTCTCCGTGGCCGAGGGCAACCCTTCGAACAACAGCATCACCACCGACATGAGGTTCACCGTCCGGCTCAGTGCTGTGTCCGCGAAGGACGTCTCCGCGAGCTGGTCCACGCGCAACGGCACGGCGGTCGGGGGGACCAGCGGCGGCGACTTCGTCTCGGCGAGCGGGACCGTGACGATCCCTGCGGGTTCACGTCAGGCCACGCTGGTGGTCACGATCCGCAAGGACCGTCAGCGGGAGCGCAACGAAGAGCTCGGCGTCCAGTTGTCCAGCCTGGTCAACGCCCGGGCGGGTGACCTCTTCGCCCGGGGCACGATCCGGAACGACGACTGAGCTCCGAACACGCGCGGGTGGCGGACCCCGACGGCCCCCTGGTGGAGGCCCGTCGGGGTCCGTCGCGTCCGGGCCGAGTGGTCAGCCGTATCGCCTCGCGTTCGCGCCTCGCCGCTCGTTCCACGTGACCGCGGCGAGGGCCCCCAGGAACGTGCCCACCGTGTTCGTCGCGACGTCCCACGCAGAGCCGTCGCGCCCGGGGAGGAAGACCATCTGCACGGCCTCGAACGCGATGCTCGCCAGCGCCCCCACGATTGTGATCCGAGCCAGCGACCACCGCGGCAGGAGCGTTGTCAGGACGGCGCCGACGGGAAGGAACAGGACCACGTTCAGCGCCCGCTCCCACAGGGTCTCGGAGGCGAACCAGCTCGGCGCGCCGCCGTCACGGAGGACTGCGCTGATCTTGTGGATCAGCCTGGTCGGGACGTCAGAGGTCGGCTCCAGAAGGATGACGAGCAGCCCGACGAGCACCACACCCCCGGTCACCAGCAGCCCGACGCGCGGGCGCGCCGGCGGATTCGTCACCGCAGCTGCGGTCGCACGTGGAGCCCGACCTCGGGGTCGACCACGACCTCCTGCGCTGCGGGGATGCCGTCGGCGTCGAGCTGGGCGTCGACCGGCACGTTGCGCTTGAGCACCGCGAGCGCGATCGGGCCGAGCTCGTGGTGGCGGGCGGAGCTGCCGACGAAGCCGATCACCTTGCCGCCGAGCTTCACCTCGCCGTGGACCGCCGGCAGCCGGTTCTCGGTGCCGTCGAGGTGCAGCAGCGTCAGCCGCCGCGGCGGCCGGCCGAGGGTGTGCACGCGGGCGACGGTCTCCTGCCCCCGGTAGCACCCCTTGTCCAGATGCACGGCAGGGCCGATCCACCCCATCTCGTTGGGGATCGAGCGGTGGTCGGTGTCCACGCCGAAGCGGGGTTCGCCGCGGGCGATGCGGAGGGCGTCGTACGCCCAGAGGCCGCAGGCCGGACCGGCGGCCTTGGCGTACGCGGCGAGTTCGGCGCGGGGAACGAGGTCGTACTTGCCGGTGGTGGTTTCGACAGGCTCTACCGCCGCAAGACCCTTGGTTTCGATAGGCTCAACCACCCCGGGGCGCCAGGCGACGGCGAGCTCGGCGGTGAGCTCGGTGACCTCGACGCGCATCATGAACCGCATCCTGTCGAGGAACTCGACGAGCGGCCCGACCGTGCCGGGCTCGACGTGGGCGGTGAACGACTCGCCGTCGTCGACGCCGACCAGGTGGTGCTCGACGTGGCCCTGCGGGCTCAGCAGCAGCGCCTGCACCCACCGGCCGGGCTCGAGCGCCTCGACGTGCTGGGTGCTCATCGCGTGGAGGTACGTCAGCCGGTCCGGGCCGGTCATGCGGAGGACGCCCCGGTGCGAGAGGTCCACGAAGCCGTCACCCGCCTCGAGGGTGCGCTGCTCACCGACGAACGACCCGTAGTGCGCCGCCACCGGCGCATCCACCCCGTCGGCCGCCACCGCTCCGGGCAGGTCGAGCAAGGGGCTGGGGGTGACCATCACGCGACCAGTCTAGGCGCCGAGCCTCAGCGCCCCCCACCTCGTGGGAACTCCCCGCCCCTCCCGAGTCGACCGGAACCCCCAGGCGACGCATCACGCAAAAACGAAGAAATCGGACGTCTCGGCGCGCACAATGAGAGAGTGCGCCACTGTCACGATCCTGGGATGCCGCACTCATCGAGGTCATCTGCGGGGCGTTGGGCCACTGTGCTCACCACCGCCATGGCCGTGGTCTCTGTCTTCCTGCTCGTCGTGGCGGCGCCTTCGTCGGCCAGCCGACGTGCGGACACGGGCACGTCCAATGCTTCGTTCGAGCAGTGGTCCTCGAGCGCTCCACGTTGCTGGCACCACGAGCGACCGGCCAAGGGGCGTTCCTCGGTGCGACGGACTGCCGCCGCGCACAAGGGGAAGAGTGCGGCGTCGCTCACCGTCTCGGCCGCTCGAGCGCGCGCGATGCTCATCTCGAACCGGAAAGTCGCGTCGTGCACACTCACGGTGGACTCAGGGAGCCGTTACGTCGTCCGGGGGTGGTACCGGGGGTCCTCACCGCGGCTCGCGGCATTCGTGCGGATCGGCAACCGATGGAAGGCGCTCGGCACGAGCCGCGCCTTCCCTCGCCACACGACATACCGCTCGATGTCCTGGACGACTCCCCGGATGCCTGCACGTGCCCGCGCCCTAGCTGTCGGGGTGGTGCTACGCCGGGGAGCGGTCGTGGTGGACGACATCACCGTCCGGCGGGTGAAACCCTCAGCCGGTTCGACCACCGTTGCTCCTCCCCCACCTTCCTCAACCGAAGCGGGGCTCATCAGGCCCGTACGCGGCATCTACTGGACGAACTGGGGGCGGGACACCCCACTCGACAGCCTCCCGAGCGAGTACAACCTCCTCTACGCGGCCTTCGCCTACGGCGACGGGTCCGGCACGGGCCGGGCCGTCTTCCGTCCGGACGACGGGTCAGGTGTCTCGGCCGCCGAGTTCGCCCGTCAAGTCCGGGTAGCCCAAACTCAAGGCCGACGCGTGGTGCTCTCCATCGGCGGGGCGAATCCCGTCGGCCTACGGATGGAGACTCAGGCTCACGTCGACCAGCTGGTCAGCAGCGTCTCGTCCATCGTCGACACCTACGGCTTCGACGGCATCGACTGGGACCTCGAGCAGGCCGGCACCTTCTCCGCCGACACGCTCACTGCGGCGACGCGCGCCTTCACCGATCGCTACGGGCCGGAGTTCATCGTCACCGCAGCCCCGTCGCCCTCCTCCGCGCCCTACAAAGAGTTCGCGCGCCGGGTGGGCGACGACCTGGACCTGATCACTCCGCAGTACTACGGCTACGTGTCGGCCGACCGCGTCGCCGATATCCGATGGCGGACCTTCGAGCTCATCGAGACTTACGGTGTGGCGCCGTACCGCATCGGGTTCGGCGCCAAGGTCGGCAACGACGCTCTGACCTCGCCCGTCGGGGTCTGGCGGGACGCGGTGATAGCGATGCAGCACCGCTACCCGGATTTCGGGGGTGCCATGGTGTGGGATGCCACCGCCGAACGTCTTGCCGGGAACCCGTTCGCCACCACCGTGTCCCCGGCGTTTCACTGAGCGCGTCAGCCCGCCACCATCACATAGTCGTCGACGGTCAGGCTGCCCTTTCCGCGCAGCGACAGCCCGAAGCTGAGAGCGGTCGCATCCTCGGGCAGGGGCGATGTCTCGTGAAACGCGTGCGTCCAGCTGGTCGACGGAGGCAAGGATGGGCTGGTCTCCCAATACACCCACTCACCGTCCTTGGTTCGATAGAACGTCACCAGGCTGACGGTGCTGGAGGACTCCCCAGTGTGTGGCCACGAACCGCGGTAGGAAGCCCAGAGCCTGTAATGCTGTCCGGCCTCCACGGGCGCGAGGCACGAGGACTCGGAGGCACGTTGACTCAGGACCATCTTGTGGTCACCGGCCTCGTCGACCTCGACCCGCTGGGCAACGCGACCCGACTTGGCGTCGGTGACGGTCTTCCATATCGCCTCGCCGTCCAGATCTGACTGTTGGAAGCAGGTCGGGACGGTACGGGAGACGCGCTCCAAGTCTCCGTTGGAAACCAGGTTGCCCTTCTCGGGAGGCCTCGGCGGCGCGATGGGCACCTGGCCTCCGGTCGCGTCCTCCCGGATCTCTGCCGTGGAGCACAGCTTCGCGTCATTCATGTGGTCCACGATCGGCTGCAATGCGGCTGCCGCGTTCCGGCTGGCTTGCCCCTCGGCGTCGTGCATCGCCACGATGGTGCCGTCGCGCAACCCCCGATAGCGCTCACCGTCGTACGTGTACCCGTGGATCACCCGCTCGGCGATCTCCTCCGGCGAGCTACCCGACCAGTCGTCTGAGTCGAGGATGTTCGCGTCCGGCGCCCCCCAAGGCATGACCAGGCGATAGCCCAGGCGTCGTGCCACAAGGTCGGCGTACGAACTCACGTCACCGTAGGGAGGTCTGTACAGCGTGGGGGCCGGCAGACCAGCTTCGACGATCGCTTGCTTCGTCCGCTCGAGCTCCTCGGTGATCTGCTGCTCTGTGAGAGCGGCCGTACCAGTGGTCGCACCCGTCATCGAAGCGTGGTCATACGTGTGGCTCTGGATCGAGAACCCGCGCGCCGCAAGGTCCCGAACGATCTCGGCTCCCTCGGCCGTCTCGACCTTTTCCCCGAGGACGAAGAAGGTGGCCTCGAGGTCGAGCGCAACCAGCTGATCCGCAACCTCGGTGGTCACAGGCCCGGGGCCATCGTCGAAGGTGAACGCCACGTAGCCGCCCGAGCAATCATTGGCCAACGGCCGCACCCGATCGCCCGCAGACGAAGCCTCGCTGCAGCCGGCGAGCGCTACCGCGATGGCTGCGGTGCCGACGAGCCCGAGGACCCGGGCGCGACTCACGGTCGTGCCTCTTCGAGGCTGCGGGGCTTTGCCATGGGCGCCGTCCTCTGGGCTGGCATGGCCGGCGCGGCGACGACCCGGGTCTGCCATCGGTTGTCGAACAACTTGAAGAGGGCGACGTAGCGGATTGGCATCAACCAGAAGAAGTTGAGCACCGTCGCAAGATGCGTTCCCAGCGCCCACAGCCGGACCTTCTGCCTGAGGCTCACCCCTGGGCGCCCCATCAGGTAAAGCGCCGACGTGCCCATGCGCACCGAGAAGTAGGCAGCCACGTACAGTCCGAGCACCCAGAGGTGGCCGCTGTAGCGATCCCCGTGGGACGTGACCAGGGCGAGGAGGATCCAGATAAGCATCAACGGGGTGACGACGAGCTGGACCAGACCGATCGTGGGCGAGAGGATCTTCACCGGCGAGAGGTTCTTGAAGACGTAGGGCAGCATCCACCACCAGGACCGGGCCCAGCGCAACCGCTGCCGGTAGGTGCCATTGAGCGAAGTCGGCATGTCAGTCTCAACGCCGGCCTCGTAGACGCCGACGACATCGCCCCGCTCGAGCGCACGCAGGGCCAGCCAGCGGTCGTCCCCTGTCCCGCACTCCACCGCGTAGGCATCGAGGTGGTCGTAGAGGATCTCACTGCGGTAGAGCGCCAGAGCACCCGACGTGGTCTCCAAAGCACCGATGGTCGAGCGCGAGGCGCGCATCATCACGCAGCTGATGCCGATGTCCATGTCAGCCGCCGTGGAGACCCACGTCTTGTCATGGTTGCGGACGTAGATCATGCCGGTGGCGGCTTGCACCTTCGGGTTGGACATCGACCGCAGCAGGTGCTCGACGGCGTCCGGGTACGGCGCCGAATCCGAGTCGACCGTGACGATGAAGTCCCACTCATCGGGGCTGAACTGACGCAACACGGTGCACTGCGCTCCACGCTTGCCGGTGTTCTCCTGGCGCATCCAGGTCACCCGTGGGTCGTCGAAGGGCTGGACCGGGTAAACCGACCCGTCGTCGATGACGCAGATGGCGTCCGGTGGCCTGGTCTGGTCGAGCAACGAGCGAACGGTCGTGTGCAGGACATCCAGGTCTTCGTTGTAAGAGGGCACGATCGCCAAGACCCGACCCGAGGCTGGCGGCAAGCTCAGGTATCTCCTGCCAACGACGAACGAGATCAGGCAGTAGGCGATCAGCAGCACGCCAAGCGTCCAGTAGCTACGCAAGGCCAGCTCGGCTGTCCGGTCGTACACCACTACGGTGGTGGCGGCGAGCACTGCCAGCACAGCCGCTACGACCATCCAACGTCTACTTTGAAGCGACACGGGACCACACCTTTGCTGTGACGCGGTACATCGCGATCCCACCCAAGGTGGTGGCGACACCTGACTTGATGACTGCGGCCAGGGTGATGACGTGCCCCAGCACGAGAATGCCGTCGTTCATCTGAATGCCCTTCAGAGCTTCGCGATGTGCGCAGCGGAGTCGAAGCGATTGCGGCAGTCGAGCAGCAGCGGCGAGAACTCGGCGATCTTGCCGTAGTCGAACTCCTCGTGGTCGGTGACGAGGATGACCAGGTCCGTCTCGACCAGCGCGTCGTAGAGGGACTCGAACTCAACCCGCGGGCTTCGGTTCCAGTCGATGACATGCGGGTCGCTGACCCACACCTCGGCCCCCTGGTGAGCCAGGAGCTCCACCATCCGTTCCGCGGGAGACTCACGCACGTCGCTCGTCCCGGGCTTGTAGGCCACACCGAGCACACCAATGCGCGCTCCGTTGAGGCACATGCGGCGACTGTTCAACAGTTCGCCAGCTCGGGACACCACGTAGTCGGGCATGTGATTGTTGATGTCGACTGCCAGCTCGACGAACCGGAACGACTTGTCGAGCTCGGTGCGAACCGCCCATGACAGGTACGCGGGGTCGATGGGCAGGCAGTGTCCACCCACCCCCGGTCCGGGGGTGAACTTCATAAAGCCGAAGGGCTTGGTGGCGGCCGCATCGATGGCCTCCCACACGTCGATCCCGAGATCGTGCGCCAGGATCGCCATTTCGTTGACGAGCGCGATGTTCACGTGCCGGAAGGTGTTCTCCAGAAGCTTCGCAAGCTCGGCGACCTTGGTCGCCGAAACACGCACCGTCGTGGCGACGAGCTGCGAGTAGAAGGCGTCCACAGCATCGAGAGCCTCGACCGTCGTGCCAGAGACGATCTTCGGCGTGGTCTCGAACGTGAACTCGCGGTTGCCCGGGTCGATCCGCTCGGGCGAGAAGCCGAGGTGGAAGTCGCGCCCTGCGCGGAGTCCAGTCAGATCCAGGAGGATGTCCGCCACCAGCCGCTCGGTAGTGCCTGGATACGTGGTCGATTCGAGCACGACCATGGCCCCCGGGCGGAGATGATCTGCGAGCGTCCGGGTCGCGGACTCGACGAAGCTCAGGTCCGGCGCACCGGCGCGCAACGGCGTCGGAACCGTGATGACAGCAACGTCGAACTCGCGGAGTTCATGCACGTCCGAGGTCGGCTCGAACGACGTCAGCTGGGAGAGCCGGTTGTCGCCGATGTCCTCGACGTACGAGACCCCGTGCTGCAGGGACTCGACCTTCCCCTCGTCGGGGTCGTATCCGACTACGTCCAACCCGACCTCCGCTGCGCGAACAGCGAGGGGCAACCCCACGTAGCCCAGTCCGAGCACCGCTACCTTCGTTCGCGCGGCGACGTTGTCGTCGCCGGCGACGCCTGTCGTCCGTTCCATGTCCCCACCCCGAGTGGATTTGGTGACGACGAAACACGCGTCTCCCCCGTGACCGGACCCCTCCGGACAAGCTTGGATGCGGCACCCCTACCGCGAACCCCCGGGACGACTCCCATTCGTCGGTCGGCACACGAGGCCGACATATCCATGGTGCAAGCGGGCAAACCGGTTTTAAATGGGCAATAGGTCCGGTTCGCCGGGGACTATGGGGTCCTGTTCGAGCGTGCCCTTTGGCGACTCTCAGGGGGGGTCGGCCGCTCGCGACCGGGCGTGGCCAGGAACGTCACCACCACCAGCACCGCGAGGTAGAAGGACGCCGGGAGCCGGACGTCCTCCCCGGCCAGCGGCCAGAAGGCCGGGACACCGGGGCCGGAGGCGAGGTCGCGGAAGAGGTGGAGGAGGACGCCGAGGGCGGCGGCGAGGAAGAGGTTCGAAAGGCTCGACCACCGCGACGGGCTCAACCACCTACGTGGTTTCGACAGGCTCAACCACCCCAACCACCCCAGGACGAGGACGAGCGGGGTGGCCAGGCTGTGGGTGAACGGCCGGCCGTCGGAGGTCGACAGGTCACCGAGCTCAAGGACCAGCGGCACGTGGTCCACGTCGATCGCACACGCGGAGACCAGCACCACCACGACGAACCGCCGGTCGAGCGGGCCACGGAGGTGGCCGATCGCGAGCAGCACCAGGGCGGCCGTCGCCAGGTGCGCGCTCTCGTCGAGGACCCCGGTCAGCAGCAGCTCGAACGGCATCCGCGCCAGGACGTGGTCGACCACGACGACCACTCCGAGGAGCAGGGGCGCGAGCCAGCGCCTCCCGGCGAGACCGGTCACCGACGAATCGTGTCAGACCTGGAGCTGCGGCTCGCGCCGCCGGCCGGCCGCCTCGCCCAGCAGCCGCAGCGTCGCCGCCGTCGAGTGGCGCCAGTCCCACCGCTCCTCCGCGGCCGCACGCCCGGCGGCCCCGAGCGCCTCGCGGCGCGCGTCGTCCCGCAGCAGGTCGACCAGCTCCGACGCCAACGCGGCCGCGTCACCGGGCGGCACCAGCACGCCGTCGACGCCGTCACGGACCACCCACGGGATGCCGCCGACCCGGCTGCCGACCACCGGCCGGCCGCAGGCCATCGCCTCCACCAGGGCCATCCCGAACGACTCCGACTCGGTCAGCGACGGCAGCACCACCACCGAGCCCCGCTGGTAGGCCCGCACCAGCTCCGCCCCGGTCAGCGCCCCGCGCCACTCCACCGAGGCACCGATCCCGAGCAGCTCGACCCGGTCACGCAGCGCAGGCACGTCGTCGCCGTCGCCGACGAGGACCAGCCGGGCGTCCGGCACGGCAGGCAGCAGCGAGGCGAAGGCGTCCAGCAGCACGTGGACCCCCTTCCACCGCGAGGTCCGCTGCATCCTCCCGACGTACAGCACCGTCGGCGTCGCCGGCGGCGGACCGGGCACGAACGTCGCGGTGTCCACCCCCGGCGGCACCAGCGCCGCCCGCCCCGTCGCGAAGGTGGAGGCGACGGTGGAGACGGCGACCAGCCGGTCCGCGCGGGCAAAGACACGCGGGAGGACCGCCCGTTCGTACGTCCTCAGCACCAGGTCGACCGGCCCGCCGACCCCCTTGACCAGCGAACCGGAGTGGTAGGTGAGGACGACCGGGCGGTGCCCCGCGACGTAGGTGGCGACGTCGGCGAGGTACGGCGTCGGGGCGTGCGCGTGCACGACGTCGATCCGGTGGCGGCGGAGCAACGCACGCAGCTGCACCGGCCACCAGCCGCTGACCGGGCTGTTGGAGAGCTTGAACCACGGGGCGAGCCGGACCACCGTGACGCCGTCCTCGACGGTGACCTGCGTGCGCCGCGACGTCCCCGTCGTGATGACGACGGCCTGGAAGGCGGGGTCGGCGTGCAGCGCGCGGGCGACCTCGTGGGTGTAGCGCTCGAGCCCGCCGACGCTGGGCGGGTAGTACGGCGTCACGAGCCCGACCCGGACCACCTCGACCGGCTCGGCCATCTCAGGAGCCGACGGAGCCGTGCTGGAGGTACGCCAGCCTGCTGACCTCGTGGCGCGCCTTGCGCATCCCGTCGAGGATCAGTCCCGCGGTCATCGCCAGGCAGGCCACGATCCCGAACCCGATCGACGAGGCCAGCGTCGGCATCCGCGGGACGAAGCCGGTCTCGACGTACTGCGCCAGCACCGGCACGCCCAGCAACAGCGCGAGCAGCAGGCTGAACCCGGCGATCACGCCGTAGAACGCCATCGGCCGCTCGTGCCTTGCCAGGCTGAGGATCAGCGCGAGGATCTTGGTGCCGTCGCGGTAGGTGCGCAGCTTGCTCTCCGTGCCGGCGGCCCGCTCGCGGAAGCCGACCGGGAGCGTCACCGTCGAGGCCCGCATGCTCAGCGTGTGCACGGTCAGCTCGGTCTCGATCTCGAACTCGCGCGAGACCGCCGGGAAGCTCTTCACGAACCGTCGCGAGAAGACCCGGTAGCCGCTCAGCATGTCGCCCACGTTGGTGCCGAACACCAGCCCCACCACACGGTTGAGCACCCGGTTGCCCCACTCGTGGTTGGGCCGGTAGGCGTCGCCGACGAGCTGCTGCCGCATCCCGAGAACGTGGTCGTAGTGGCCCTCGATCAGCACCCGGATCATCTCCGGCGCCGCGGCCGGGTCGTAGGTGTCGTCGCCGTCGATCATCAGGTAGACGTCGGCCTCGATGTCGGCGAACGCCCGCCGCACCACGTTGCCCTTGCCCTTGAGGTGCTCCTCGCGGACGATCGCGCCGGCGCGACGGGCGGCGTCGGCGGTGCCGTCGGTGCTGCAGTTGTCGTAGACGTAGACGTCGATCCCCGGCACGTGGTGCTTGAGGTCGCGCACGACCTTCTCCACCGCGCCGGCCTCGTTGTGGCAGGGCACGATCGCCGCGACCCGGAGCTCCGCCCAGGGCTCGGGACCGCTGCGCGGCGCGACCGCCTGCTGCGGGACCACGGCGCCCGGAACCTTGCGGTCCGCGCTCGCCCGGTCCAGCGTGCGTGCGTCACGCAACGTCTGCGCCATCCCAACCCCCTGTGCTCGCGCCCGCCCCACACGGAGCGCTGCCGGTCGTCTGACAGGGCAACGAGAGTGGTCACACGGGGTTACGATCCGCTGCGCGACCGAGAAGAACGGCCGACCAGGCCCTGAGCGGAGGGTGGATGGACTTCCTGACCACGGCGCCCCGACCGCTCCGCATCGGCGTCGTCGCGCACTACTACCCGCCCCACGTCGGCGGCCTCGAGGTCGTCGCGAGACAGGTCGCGACGGGGCTCGCAGCGCGCGGCCACGACGTGACGGTGCTCACCAGCGCCTGCCCGGGTTCGCCGGGTCGGACCGTCGAGGACGGCGTCCGGGTGCGCCGGTTGCGGGTCGCCAACTGGTTCGAGCGGCACGGCGTGCCGTTCCCCGTCTTCGGCCCGTCGCTGGTGTGGCAGTCGTGGCGGCTGGTGCGGCGCGCGGACGTCGTGCACGTCCACGACATGCTCTACGTCAGCTCGTGGGTGGTCGCGCTGCTCTGCCGGCTGCTGCGCCGCCCGTACGTCGTCACCCAGCACGTCGGGATGGTCGAGCACCCCTCGCCCGTCGTCCGGCTGGTCCAGACGCTCGTGCTCCGCACCGTCGGGGCCCTCGTGCTGCGCGGAGCCGAGTGCGTGCTGCCGATCAACCAGGTCATCGAGGACTGGACCCGGAGCAAGGTGCGCCGCGTGCAGTCCCGGGTGCTGCCCAACGGGATCGACGCCTCGCGGTTCCGCCCCGCGAAGCCGGAGGAGCGCGCCGAGGTGCGGCGGCGGTTCGGGCTCCCCGCGGACGAGGTGCTGGTGCTGTACGTCGGCCGCTTCGTGCCCAAGAAGGGGTACGACGTGGTGGCCGCCGCCGCCGGGCCGGGCTACCGGCTGGTGTTCGTCGGCGGTGACCGGCCCGCCGGCGTCCCCGAGTCGCCGGACCGGGTCTACCTGGGAGCGCTGGACCCCGACGACGTCGCCGCGGTCTACCGCGCTTGCGACGTGTTCGTCTGCGCCAGCGTGGGCGAGGGGCCGATGACGCCGATGGAGGCGCTGCTCTCCGGCTGTGCGGTGCTGGTGAACGACGACCCGGCGATGCGCGCCCTCGGGCTCGGCGACGGCGTCGAGGAGCTCGCGATGACCCCCGAGCGGCTGCGCTCCCGGCTCGCCGCGCTCGCGCAGGACCCTGCTTCGCTGCGCGCCCTGACCGCTCGTGGGCAGGCGGCGGTCGGCAGGATCCCGACCTGG
This sequence comes from Nocardioides caldifontis, assembly GCF_008087345.1. GTDB lineage: Bacteria > Actinomycetota > Actinomycetes > Propionibacteriales > Nocardioidaceae > Marmoricola_A > Marmoricola_A caldifontis. Next base: position 476,007 of record NZ_ML701737.1, read on the forward strand.
AGCGAGTACGTCAGGCGGTTCGAGGCCACCATCGGGGAGGCCGCCCGATGAGCCCCGCAACGAGCCCCGCGCTGCGCCGCACCCTCCGCGTCGTCGGGGTCCTGGTGCTCGTCGTCGCCCTGCTGCTGTTCGCCGGGGCGTGGTACTTCTCCAGCCGGATCGGCGACATCCTCACCGTCGACGACAGCCCCGCCCCGGACGAGGTGCGCGTGGTCGAGGCCGACCGGGAGAGCGTGACCCTGCAGCAGGTCGAGGGCGGGCCGACGTGGCTGACCGCCGGCCGGGTGTTCGGGCTCGACTGGGGGCGGGGGTACGGCCACGTGACCGACGTGCGCAGCGAGGAGGGCGACACCGTCGTCCGCTCGCTCACCGTCCTCGAAGGCCCCCCGCCCGCCGCCGGGACGCTCGCGCGGTTCACCCGCGAGGCGTTCCCGCGCGACGCCCGGCGCGCCTTCGACGCATCGGTGCGCGAGGTCGAGGTCGAGGGGCCGGCCGGCGCGCTGCCCGCCTGGTACGCCCCCGGCGACCGGTCCACCTGGGCGGTCCTCGTGCACGGCGGGTCGGCGTCACGGTCGGAGACGTTCCGGCTGATGCGGAGCACCGTGGCGCTGGGGATGCCGAGCCTGGCGATCTCCTACCGCGACGACATGGACAACGGCGGCGGGCAGGCCCGGATGGGGCAGGCCGAGTGGCCCGACCTCGAGGCCGCGGTCCAGCACGCGCGCGACGCGGGCGCCGAGCGGGTCGTGCTCCTCGGCTGCAGCATGGGCGGCACCATGATCGCGACGTTCCTCGAGCGCTCCCCGCTGGCCCGCCACATCAGCGGCGTCGTGCTCGACTCCCCGCTGCTCGACGCCCGGGCCACCGCCGAGCACGGCGCCGACCAGTGGCACGTCCCGGTCCCCGCCCCGCTCACCTGGGGCGCGCTCCGGCTCGCCGGGCTCCGCTTCGACGTCGACCTCGACGCCGTCGACTTCGCCGACGACGCCTCCTGGCTGCACGTGCCGGCGCTCGTCGTGCACGGCACCGAGGACGGCCAGGTGCCCGTCGGGACCTCGCGGACCCTGGCCGACCGCGCTCCAGACCTCGTCGAGGCGCACTTCGTCGAGGGCGCCGGCCACGTCGAGTCGTGGAACCACGGCCCCGACGAGTACGACGGGTGGGTCCGGACCTTCCTGCGACGGGTGCTCGACCGCTCGTAACCTCCCCGCCCCGCCCTGCGTTGTCCCTGGTGTCCGCCCGTCCGTGGGGGGCCGGCGGGGTGGGGTTCGTGAGGGAGAACGCAGATGAGGGACGACGCGCCTGCGCAGGCGACGGCCGCGCCACCTCGCTGGTGGCAGCGGGCGCTGCCGATGACGCTGCTCGCGCTCCTCGTCGGCGCCGGAGCCGTCGCGGCGCTGGACCCTGACGAGCTCGCGCTCTCCACCAGCCGCGAGCCGCAGCCCTTCGTCGAGCTGCTCCTCACCGGGGCGCCGCAGCAGGTATGCCGCAAGGAGACCGTCGGGTTCCAGCTCACCAGCCACCTCGAGGAGGCCGGTCGGGTGCGGTGGAGCGTCAGCGTCCGGCCGACCAACGCCGAGAAGCCGACGGACCGCGACCAGGGCTCCGTGCGGCTCTCCCCCGGCGGGACCCGTTCGGAGTCCGTGCGGCTCGCCGCGCCCGGCCGCGCGTACGACGTGGTGGTGCGGCTCCCCGACCGCCCCGAGCTCCTGCGCATCCACTGCCAGGGCGCCCGGCGATGACCGGCGCCGCCCGAAGCCCGAGACCGGAGGTAACCCCATGAAGCCGTCCACCGAGCTCGCCCTCGGCCGGGTCCGCGGCCTCGTGCCGACCGCCCTGCTCCCCGCCTTCGTGGAGGCGCGCACCCGGCTGGCCTGGCGCCGGCCCGAGGTGCGGGAGGACGCCCGCGCCCAGATGCGGTTCGTCCTCGAGCACACCCGTCCCGACGTCGAGATCGAGGGCGTGGCGCTGAGCTACGTGCGGCGCCAGGTGTGGCGCGGCGAGCTCCGCTGGCACCCCGAGCTGATCACCGACCAGCCGGTCGAGGGCATCGAGCACCTGGTGGCCGCCCGCGCCCTCGGCCGCGGCGTGGTGCTGAGCTTCATGCACCACGGCCACTTCGAGGGCGCGCTGGCCACGATCGGCCGGCACGGCGTCCCGCTGCACATCGTCGGCTACCCGCAGCTGCTCAGCTCCGAGGCGCCGGGGTGGATGCAGCAGCACGCCAGGGTCGCCCAGTCGCAGGGTGGGGTGGCGGTGCTCTCCACCGCGGGGGCGGAGAGGTTCGTCGAGCTGCTGACCGGCGGCGCGGTGCTCGCCCTCGCCTCGGACGTGGCCGGCAGCACCCCGATGCGGTTCCTCGGCCGTGACCTGATCGGCTCCTTCGGAGCGCCCCGGCTCGCGATGGGGACCGGCTCGCCGGTCGTCGTGATGACCTCGGAGCTCAAGGACGGCAAGCCCGCGATGCGGATCCACGAGCCCTTCGACCCGGCCGAGTTCCCCACCCCGCACAAGCTCCTCGAGGCGATGCTCGCGACGCACGAGCCGTACCTCGTCCGGTGGCCCGAGCTCTACGACCTGCCCACCACGCACTGGGGGATCCCCGACCCGGAGGTCGGTGCATGACGGCCCTCCCCTACGAGGCGCTCGCCACGGAGGACCCGTCCGCCCGGACGATGACCCTCCCGCCGGTCCGCGAGCCGGTCCCCGGGCGCGAGTCCGGCGGCGGGGACCGCCCGCGGCCGGCCGGGCTGCTCGTCGCACTGCTGCTCCTCGCGGTGGCGCAGACGGTCGTGGCGCTCGACATCGACGTGCCCGTCGTGCGACCGGTGATCGCGACGTTCACGATGCTCGGGCTGCCGACGCTGGTGCTGTACCGGCGGAGCGGGCTGGTCGTCGACGGACCGCTGGTCCGCGGCCTCTACGCTTTCGGCGCCTCGCTGCTAGGTCTCCTTCTTGTCAGCCTGGTAATGAACGGGTTGCTGCCGCTCGTCGGCCTCGGCAGGCCGCTCGCGCCGGCCGTCCTGGGGGTCACCTGGTTCCTGGTCGACGCCCTCCTGCTGGGCTGGCGCCGCTCGGTCCCTTTGCTGCCCGCCGTGGACGTGCGCGACCTGGCCCGCCGCGCCTGGGACGCGCGGCTCGAGCCCGCGCAGGCGCTCGCCTTCGCTGCCGTGCCGCTCGCCGTGGTCGGCGCGATCCGGCTCAACAACGGTGCCAGCGGCGGGGTCGCCCTCACCGCGCACCTGCTGGCGGTCGCCGCGCTGCTCGTGCTGCTGCTCAAGAACGGCAGCCGCGAGCGCGACGCCCGGGTGCTCTTCCTCCTCGCCGCCACCGTGCTGCTCGCGACCTCGCTGCGCGGTTGGGGGATCACCGGCCACGACATCCAGGTCGAGAGCTACGTCTTCGGGCTGACCTCGGACGCCCGGCACTGGTCGATGGGGCTGTTCGAGAACGCCTACACCGCCTGCCTCAGCGTCACGCTCCTGCCGACGGTGCTCACCGAGGCGACCGGGGTGTCGGGGCTCGTGTTCTTCAAGGTCGTCGCGCAGCTGCTGTTCGCCCTGGTGCCGGTGACGGTGTACCTGGTGTCGCGGCGCTTCGTCGGGCGCCGGCTCGCACTGGTCGGCGTCTCGTTCGTGGTCGCGTTCCCGACGTTCCACAGCGACATGCCCTACCTGGTGCGCCAGGAGGTCGCGTTCCTCTTCCTCGGGCTGCTGCTGCTCGCCGCCACCGAGCCGGGGTGGAACCCGTGGCTGCGGCGCGGTGCCGTGGGGTTCTTCGGGGTCGGCGTCGTCCTCTCGCACTACTCGACGACGTACCTGCTGATCCTCGGGCTCCTCGGCGGCCTCCTGCTCCTCGGTGTCCTCGAGCTGCTCCACCGCGCCACCGGCCGCCCGACCGACCGCGAGCCGCTCGTCCTGCTCCATCCCGCCACCGTCGCCGTCCTCGTCGGCACCGCGCTGCTCTGGACCGGCCCGATGACCCACACGGGCGGCCACGCCACCCAGGTCGCCAAGGACGCGGTCCTGACGCTGCTCGGCCAGGCCGAGGACGGCCCCGGCTCGTCGGACGTCTCGTTCTCGCTCTTCGGCGGGACGGAGATGAGCGAGCGGGAGCGGCTCGACCGGTACGTCGCCGAGACCATGGACATCCGCAGCGAGCACCCCCACCGGCTCGCGCTGGTCAAGGACCCCGGGCCGAAGCACACCGAGCCCGAGCTCCTCGAGGTCGACGAGGCGCCGCTGACCCCGATCGGCCGAGCGCTCGACGGCGTCGGGGTCGACACCGGCGACCTCGTCGTGGGTGCCCGGCTCGGCACCGCCGCGCTGCTGCAGGTGCTGTTGCTCTCGGGGGTGGTGTGGCTGGTGCTGGGGCGGTGGCGGGCGCTGGTCTCGCGCGACGTGGTTTCGACAAGCTCAACCACCGGTACCGGGCCGCCCACCGCATCACGGGAGGTCGTGTGCGTCGTCGGCGGCGTGATGGGGGCGCTGGGGCTCGTCGTGCTGATCCCGAGCCTCTCCGTGGAGTACGGCGTCCTCCGGGCGTTCCTGCAGACGATGCTGTTCGCCGCGCCGGTCGCCGCGGTCGGGCTCTGGTGGCTGCTCGGGCTGGCCCGCCGGCGGACGACGGCCTGGCTGGTCGGCGTGCCGGTCGCGGCGGTCGTGGTCCTCACCTCGGTCGGGCCGGCGCTCCTCGGAGGTGGACCGGCGAAGCTGGCGCTGGCCAACGCGGGGCTCTACCACGACCGCTACATCGTCGCGGACTCCGACGTGGTGGCCGCCGAACGGCTGGCCGAGGCGCCGGACAACAGCGGCGAGATGCCGAAGGTGCTGACCAGCCGCCACCAGGCACCGCGCGTGGTGAACGCCGGGGTGCCGATCGGGGAGGTGCACGACCGCACGTTCCCGACGCTGCTCAACGTCGGCTCCTACGTCTTCGCCGACGCCCGGCTGACCACCACCCGGGAGGAGACGGTCTTCTACACCGGCGACCGGATCAGCTACCGCTACCCGCTCGGCGATCTCGACCGGCTGCTCGACCTCGTCTACAGCGCGGGCTCGAGCCGGGTGTACCGGTGAGCACCGTGAGCACCGTGCTCCGCACCCGGCTCGGTGACCTCCGGTCCGACCGGATGCTCACCAACTCCGCGCTGCTGTTCGCGACCTCGGCGCTGATGGCGGCCGGCGGTGCCCTGTTCTGGATGGTCGCGGCGCGGCTGCAGTCGGCGGAGGTCGTGGGGCTCGCGGGCTCGCTGGTGGCCGCCGCCGACGCGATCGCGCTCTTCGCCCAGCTGGGGCTCAACATCGCGCTGGTCCGCACGATGCCGAGCAGCGACCGCAAGGCCGCCGACGTGCTGACCGCCACCGCGGTCGTGGCCACCACGGGCACGGTCTTCGCGCTGGCCTTCGCGCTCCTGCTCCCGGTCACCTCGCCGTCGCTGCACTCCGTGGTCGACTCCCCGTGGGTGGTCGGGCTGTTCTGCCTGCTGGTCGCGGGCACCGCGGTGAACGTCCTCACCGACAACGTCTTCCTCGCCATCGACCGCGTCCGCTCGTACCTCTGGCTCAACGGGATCCTCCTCGGCGCCGCCAAGTGCGCGCTGCCGTTCCTGCTGGTCGGCGCCGGCGCGCTCGGCCTCTACGGCTCGGTCGGCGGCGCGGCGCTTCTCTGCGGCGTCGCCAGCCTCTGGGTGGTCCTCCGCCACCTGCCTCGCCCGCGCGGCCTCGCACCGTCGCGCGAGCTGCGGCAGGCGCGGGGGTTCGCGGGCGCGAGCCACGTGACCTACGTGCTCACCGTGCTGCCGCAGATGGTGCTGCCGCTGGTCGTGATCAACGCGCTCGGCCCGGCGGCCGGGGCGTTCTTCTTCGTCAGCATCCAGGTCGTGACGCTGCAGAACGCGGTGCTCCTCGCGGTCGGCAGCTCGATGTACGCCGAGAGCGAGCGTCACCCGCACCGCCGCACCGGCGTCGTCGCCCGCGGCGGGATGACGATGGCCGTCGTCGGCGCCCTCAGCGCGCTCGCGGTCGTCTTGGCGGCCCCGCTGGTCCTCGCCGTCTTCGGTCCGGAGTACGCCGACCAGGGGACGGCCACGCTCCGGGTGATGGCCCTCGGGGTGCTCGGACTCGGGTTCAACTACTGGGTGGCGATGCGGCTGCGGATCGCCGGCAACGCGACGGCGATGGTCGTCGCCCAGCTCGTCTGCACGACGCTGGTGCTGGGCAGCTGCATCGTCCTCGCGCCGCACGGCACGGTGTGGGCGGCGGCGGCGTGGGGCGGCGCGCAGCTCGTCGGCGGGCTCGTCGGTCTTCTCATCAGCGTGACAATTTCTCCGCTGAAGGACGCCGCTCCTGGCGCCGAGCCGGTCGGGAGCGTGCGGTGAGGGAGCAGCTCCGCAATGCCGCGATCCGGGGCGCACAGCTCTCGTTGCGGAAGGGGCTGCGGCTGCTCTCCGGAGTGGTCCCGACCTCACGCCGGGTCGTGGTGTCGGCGTACCCGGAGACCGAGGGCAACGCCGGCGAGCTGCTCGCAGCGCTGCTGCGCCGCTACGACGGGCAGGTCGTCTGGCTGCGCGAGCCGGCCGGGCCGCACGCCGACCTCCCTGACCACCCGAGGCTCACCGTCGTCGACAAGGCGAGCGCGGCCGGGGTGCGGCACTACCTGCGTGCCGAGGCGGTCTTCTTCACCCACGGCCTCTACGGGAGCCCGCGGCCGTCGCGGCGCAAGCCGATCGTCAACCTCTGGCACGGCGACGGCCCGAAGGCGACCCGCCCCGGCGGTGACGCCGGCTCGCTGATCCCCAGCACCTACCTGGTGTCCGGCACCGAGCTGTTCGGTGCCCTCAAGGCCAGGGCGTTCGAGCTGCCGGAGGAGCGGCTGCTGGTCACCGGCAACCCGCGCACCGACCAGCTCTGGCGGGCGCCCGACCCCGACGCGCTCGCCGACCTCGGGATCACCGGCGACTTCGTGCTCTGGATGCCGACCTTCCGCAGCACCCGCGCCACCGGCGTCACGCGAAGCTGGTCCGAGGGCGGAGGTGATGTCGGGGTCGAGGACGTCGCGCCGCTCGTCGAGGGGCTCCGGGCCCGGGGCGTGCAGCTCGTCGTGAAGCCGCACCCGCTCGACGCCGAGGAGCGGCGCGGACCCGGCATCGTCACCGTCACCAACGACGACCTGGCCAGGGTGGGCGTCCCGCTCTACAGCCTGATGGGGCGGTCGCGCGGGCTGGTCACCGACTACTCCAGCGTGTGGGTCGACTACCTGCTCCTCGACCGGCCGATCGCCTTCTGGGTGCCGGACCGGGACAGCTACACCCGGTCGCTCGCGCCGGCCGACGTGCTGGACTGGCTGCCCGGCGAGCCGGTGGAGCCGGGCTCGGCGCCGTTCTCGAGGTTCCTCGCCGACCTCGACGCGGACGGCGGCGAGGACGCGGTACTGCGCAAGGAGGTCGCGGCCAGGATCGGCCTGCGGTTCACCAGGTCGTCGGCCGACGACCTCGTCGACGCCTTGGTCGGGAGGGGCGTGCTCCGGCTCGGGGCGCCGGCCGCGAGGCGCAGGACGTCGCTCCGCGACCGCAGGAAGGGCCGCTCGAGGAGGTAGTGGCTGCTGAGGGTCAGGACGGCGACCATCGCCAGCGCCGCGACCCCGAGCAGCGGCTTCGGGACCGAGTCGACCCCCGCGAGCAGCAGGAACGGCACGGTGTGCCACAGGTAGAGGCTGTAGCTGGTCCGCCCGACCCAGGCCACCGGCCGGAGCGTGAGCAGCCGGTGGACGGGTCCCGGGGTGGCGCTGTAGCCGCCGGCCACCAGGACCAGGCACGTCGTGACCGCGAGCGGGACGCCCACGAGCCGGTACACCGGGCTGTCGCTGTCGGGCCCGAGCACGACGTACAGCACGAGGAGGGTGAGCGCGGCGACCGGCAGCGCGGCGGGGACTCGGAGCGGCGCGGCGTCGGCCGGGCGGGCCCGGAGGAGCAGCGCCAGCGCGCAGCCGGCGAGCAGCTCGCCGAACCGCGCGGACGGGCCGAAGTAGAACCAGAACGCGCCGAGCGGCAGCGAGAGCAGGTAGCAGCCGAGGCCGAGGGCTGCGGCGGCCCAGCCCGCCCGCCGGGCGCTCCAGCCGCGGCCGCGGGCAGCGAGGAGGAGCAGCGGCCAGAGGAGGTAGAAGTACCACTCCACCGCCAGCGACCAGGTGTGACCGAAGGGCTCGAGGGCCGGCACCACGAACGAGTCGTCCTGCGTGGCGCCCCAGACCGACGTCGCCTGCACCAGCACGAGCGCGCCCCGCCGCGCCGTCTCGACGAGGCCGAGCCCTCCGGGGGCGAGCGCGTGGAGGACGACCCCCCCGACCACCAGCCCGAGCAGGGCGGGGTAGAGCCGGGCCACGCGGCGGCGTACGAACGAGAGCCAGGCGGCGCCGAGCCCCTCCGGACCACGGCTGCGCCACAGCATCGTGGTGATGATGAAGCCGCTCAGCACGAAGAAGACGTCGACGCCGACCGCGCCGCCGTGGAAGAACGGGACGTACCAGAGGAACCAGTGCAGGGCGAGCACCGAGGCGATCGCCACCGCCCGGATGCCGTCGAGGTAGGCCACCCGTCCCGCGCCACTGCTGCTGCCGATCGTGATCACCCCCACACCGAGCGGCAAAGTCGCCGTGACTCTCAAACGAGTGGTGATCCCGCCCGTTACCTAGGTAGGAAACCGACAAACCACCTAGAATCGGAACGTTATGCGCCGAACCGCCTCGTTGCTCCTCATGGTGGCGATGGTGGGTGCGGCGCTGGTCTCCCCCGGTGCGCCCGCCGCCCGGGCCGCCGCGCCGGAGCTCGTCCCGCTCCCCGCGCAGCCGGCCGACTCGGTCGTCGACGCCTATGGGATCGGCATCCACCTGCCGTTCCTGGACACCCCCTACGCCGACGCCGAGCGGGTCGCCGACGCGCTCGAGGAGCTCGGGGTCCGCCACGTCCGCGACGACCTCTTCCTCGACAACCCGCGGCAGTACGCCGGGATCCGGACCGTCGCCGAGCGCGGCATCCGGTTCGACCTGATCATGGGCCGCCCCGACCGCCGCGGCACCCCGGCCGACTACGTCCGCACCGTGGCCGAGCTCCCCGCCGGCGCCGTCGAGGGCGTCGAGGGGATCAACGAGTGGGACCTCTTCGGCCGTGGCCGTGACTGGGTCGGCGAGACGGTCGCGTGGCAGAAGGAGCTCTACCGGCTCGTCAAGGCCGAGCCGCGGACCGCGCACCTGCCGGTGCTCTCGCCGGCGCTCGCCTTCCGGTGGAACTACGCCTCGCTGCCGGACCTCTCCGCGTGGTCCGACGTCGCGAACGCCCACATGTACCCGGGCGGCTACCAACCCGGCACCGAGCTCTCCAACATCACCAACGCGCTGCGGGCGGTGCTGCCGACGCGGCCGCTGGTGACCACCGAGGGCGGCTACCACAACGCGATCAACACCACGAACGGCCACCTGCCCACCTCGGAGAAGGCCGCCGGGGTGTACCTCCCGCGGCTGCTCCTCGAGCACGTCCGTGCCGGTCAGCACCGGCTCTACAGCTACGAGCTGATCGACGAGTTCTCCGACCCCGGCAAGACCAACCCCGAGGCACACTTCGGCCTGCTGCGGCGGGACTGGTCCCCCAAGCCGGCGTACACCGCGATGAAGCGGCTGCTAGGGCTCCTCTCCGACCCCGGCCCGTCGTTCACCACGACGCCGCTGCCGGTGCAGGTGGAGGGATGGCCGGCCGACGGGCGCTACCTGGTCACGCAGAAGCGCGACGGGAGCTACGTCGTGCTGCTCTACCGGGACCAGCCCGTGTGGGACCCGGCGAAGCGGCAGGAGCTGGTGGTCTCCCCGGCGAACGTGACGCTGCGGTTCGGGACCGACTACGACATCGACGTGCAGCGGATCACCGACGGGGCGCTCACCGAGTCGCGCGGGTCGTCGGTCCGGGTGCCCGTGGACGCCGGGGTGACGGCGGTGACGCTGACGCCGCCTGCTGCCCCGTCGCCCGCTCCCTTGCCGACTCCCGCGCCGTCCGACCCCCCGGCTGCACCGCAGCCAGGGCCGGTGGACGTGACGCCTGCGGAGGAGGTGGCGTCGCCGGAGGAGGTGGCGCCGACCGACGTCGTGCCCGCCGCGAAGCCCGGGAAGGTCAGGATCAAGACCGCGAAGGTCAAGGGTCGGAAGGTGACGCTGGCCTGGCAGGCGGCCGCCGGCAACGGTGATCCCGTGCTCGGCTACCGGCTGAGGTACGCCGGCCGGACGAAGACCGTCGGCCCCGGGAAGGCCAGGGTCACGCTGCGGAAGCTCCCGCCCCGCACGAGGCTCCGGGTGACCCTGCAGGCCCGGAACACCGTCGGCTGGGGCGCGGCCACGCGCACGCCGTACCTCCGCACCCGCTGAGCCGCCGCATCCTCGGAGCGTTTAGGCCGGGTGGACAGAACGTGCCGTAGCGGCTGCGCGGGGCGCGTCCTTAGCGTGCCGGGCATGGGGGAACCGGACCCTGCAGGGGAGCCCACCGTGGTGCTCGGCCGCTACGTCGCCGAGTTCGCCGATCTCTGCTGGACCTTGCGGTACGGCCTGACGCGGGCCGGCCGCATCGCCGGCCAGCCGGCCAGGACCATCCGCGCCCTCAGTGACGAGCTCCCTGCAGCCCGGCTGGCCGAGGCGTTCTTCGACATGTGTGCCGCGCTCAAGGACTACACGCCCGAGGAAGCGTCCGTCGCGCTCGAGCTGCACGATCGGGTCATCGACGCCGTCGAGCGACGCGACGCCTACATGAACGGTGACTGGTGGGCCGGGTGGACGAGCGCGGACGCGCGCCGTGGCGGCGTCGCCGCCCCCTGGGTCCGCGACCGGGCGAAGCAGGTCGAGCCTGACGTGCTGGTGCACAACATCGACGACCTCGTGGAGCTGCGCTGCCTGCTCGAGCAGTTCGTGGTGCTGGTCTCGGGCGACGTCCACGCCCTCGCCCCTGGCGTCGTCCCGATGATGCCGGCACAACGTAGGGAGCCCATGAGGTGAAGATCCTGGTGACCGGCGGTGCCGGCTACATCGGCTCGATCACGTGCAAGGTCCTCGAGCAACGAGGCCACACGCCTGTCGTCCTCGACTCGCTGGTCACCGGGCCAGCGGCGTTCGCGCGCGGCCGGGTGTTCTACCGCGGGGACATCGCCGACCGGGAGCTGGTGGCCACGATCGTGCGCGACCACCCCGACATCGCTTGCACGATCCACATGGCGGCCCGGGTCGTCGTACCGGAGTCCGTGGCGCAGCCCCATGTCTACTACCGGGACAACGTCTGCAAGTCGCTCGCGCTCTTCGACCAGCTCGTGCGGCTGGACCGGCCGCGGGTCGTGTTCTCCTCCAGCGCGTCGGTCTACGCCGCCTCCGACGCCGAGGAGGTCGTCGAGGACTCCCCCCTCGCCCCGTCGTCGCCCTATGCGCGCACCAAGGCGATGGTGGAGACGGTGCTCCAGGACATGGCCAAAAGCTCCAGCATGCGCGCGATCATCCTGCGCTACTTCAACCCGATCGGCTCCGATCCGGATCTCGAGCTCGGCGTGCACGTCCGCGAGCCGAGCCACGTCCTCGGCCAGCTCGTGATGGCCGCACAAGGAGCCAAGGCCTGCTTCACCCTCACCGGAGTGGACTACCCCACCAGGGACGGGACCGGGTTGCGCGACTACGTCCACGTGTGGGACCTGGCACGTGCACATGTCTGCGCCGTCGAACGGTTCGACGACGTGCTCGCCGCCGAGGGCAGCCCCTGCAGCGTCGTCAACGTGGGCACCGGTCGGGGGGTCACCGTGCGCGAGCTCGTGGACACCTTCAGCAAGGTCTTCGGTCGGGAGGTGCCGACCGAGGTGGCCCCGCGTCGACCCGGCGACGTGGCGGGCGCCTACGCCAACGTCGACAAGGCGCGGCTCCTCCTCGGCTGGGGCGCCGAGCTGACCCTCGAGGACGCCATCGCCTCGGCCCTGCGCTGGAGCCGCCAGCGCGAGCGGGTGCTCGGCTACGCCTGACTGCGACCCCTGGCCGGCGACGGTCGTCAGCCGGCACGGTGGCGCGCCGAGCCGGCCGCCCGCCCGGCGACCGCGCCGATCAGTGCCCCGGCGGTGTTCGTCGCCACGTCCGCCAGCGACCCGTCGCGACCGGCCAGCAAGAAGGCCTGGACGCCCTCGAGGCTCAGGCTCGCGGCGAACCCGGCCACCGCGACACCCAGGACCGGCCAGCCCGGACGGAGCAGCGCCACGACCGCACCCACCGGCACGAAGAGGACGACGTTCAGAGCCTTCTCCCACACGGTCGGCTCGGACAGCCAGTCAGGAGCACCGGCGCCGTCCAACGCGTCGCTGATCAGCCGCACAGTGAAGCTCGGGACGTCGGAATCGGGCAGCAGGAGGACGACCAGGAGCCCCGCCGCGACCACCGCGGCGACCACGCGCAACAGCCGGCGTGGCGCCGCCCCTGCCGTGTTCAACTCTCCGGTCGGCAGTCGGCACACCGCCCGAACACGGTCAGGTGGCCGATGTCCGGCTCGAACCCGTGCTGCTTGCGCAGCCTCGCGACGAGGGTGTCGAACTCGGCCGGGTCGGCGTCGATGACCGCGCGGCAGTCGCGGCAGACGAGGTGGACGTGCTGCGGCGTCGCCGTGGAGTGGTACGTCGGGGCGCGGTCGGTGAGGTGGGTGTGGCGGACCAGGCCGAGCTCCTCGAGCAGGTCGAGGGTGCGGTAGACGGTCGAGATGTTCACCGCGGAGGACTGCTCGCGGACCGCCGAGAGCACCTCGTCGGGGGTGGCGTGGCCGAGCCGGTCGACCGCGGAGAGGACGAGCTCGCGCTGCGGGGTGAGGCGGTACCCCTTCTCCCGCAGCAGCTCCTGCCAGTCCTCACGGGCGGTCATGCGGCTGATCGTAGACGCGGGCGTTCAGCGCCGGACGAGCTTGCCCCACAGGTGCGGCTGGAGCTCCTGCCCCATCGCCGCCATGTCGAAGGCGAACCACAGGTCACCCTCGACGAGCCCGTAGAGCCGGTGGCCCGCGGTGACCTCCTTGGCGGTCTCCGTGCGCAGCACCGCGTCGGTGGAGAGCTCGAGCTTCGCGCCGTCGACCTTGCCGTGCCACAGCGCCATCACGCCGGTGTTGTGAGTCAGCAGCAGCTCGACGGAACCGTCCTCCATGCACCGCATGAACCCGGTCTCCTGCGCGGCCTCGCGAACCTTGTTGCCCTCGTCGTCGACGATCCAGGAGCGGGCCATGTAGTGCATGAACGGCCGGCCGTCCTGCTGGAAGATGACCTCCTGGCCGAACTTGAACTTCTCGATCGTCGGGTAGTCGCCGTCGCCGCCGCCCTCCCAGACCCCCAGCAGCCAGGCGAACTTGTGGAGGTTGGGGTGGAGGTTCTGCGGGATCTCGAACGGCATCAGCGGTCCCGGCCCGTGGTCCGCGTGGTGGCGCGCGCCTCCTGCACCCGGACGACCTCGGCCTTCATCACCTTGGTGAGCACGAGGAGGGCACCGAGGGCCAGCAGCAGGAACACCACGACCATGAGGGCGACGAGGACCGCATCCATGAGGCCGATCGTACGGCCCCTGGTCCAGCCCGCCGGAGCCGCGCCGTGGCAGCGAGCCGCCTCCTGGGCATGTGATGGACACGGAGGGAACCATGTCTACCGCGGCCGTCGTGATCGTCCTCGTCACCCTCTGGCTGCTCGCCCTCGTGGCATGGGTGCTGCTGAAGCTGCGCCAGCCCCGCCTCCCGTACCCGCGAGCGACGCCGTCGGGCGAGCGGGAGCACCGGCACCGGGCGGCCTGACCGTCATCCTGTGCAGTCGGGTCCTGGATCGGGCCGGGGACAGCCCAGCTGCACGGCATGAGGGGGGTCCTAGGCTGCCGGGCATGCCACGTCCGCTCGTCGTCAAGCTCACCTCCGGCACCTCCGAGCCCGAGAAGGCGAACCAGGCCTTCACCGTCGCCGCTGCCGCCCTCGCCTCGGGGAGCCGGGTGAGCCTGTGGCTGACCGGCGACGCGTCGTGGTTCGCGGTGCCCGGTCAGGCCGAGGAGTTCGCCCTCCCCCACGCCACCGCGCTCGCCGACCTCCGGGACGCGATCCTGGCCGGCGGAACCCTCACGGTCTGCAGCCAGTGCGCCGCCCGCCGCGACCTCAGCGAGGCCGACCTGGTGCCCGGCGCCCGGATCGCGGGGGCCGCGTCGTTCGTCGAGGAGGCGCTGGGCGACGAGGTGCAGGCGCTCGTCTACTGAGGTCGTACGCCGAGCAGCGACCGTGCCTCGTCGGGGGTCATCGGCTCCCGCTGCGCCAGCCGGCCGAGCTCCACGGCGCGCGTGACCAGCTGCTCGTTGTGCTCGACCGGAACGCCCTTCGCCAACGTGAGCACGTCCTCCATGCCGACGCGGAGGTGGCCGCCCTTGGCCAGCGCGGCGAGGGCCACGGTGAGCGTCGAGCGGCCGATGCCCGTGGCCGACCACGAGGTGACCTCCGGCGGCATCGCGGCCACCGCGGCCACGAGGGCGTCGGCGGTGCCGGGCATCCCGCCGGGGACGTTCATCACCAGGTCGCAGTGCACCTTGCCGCCGTACGGAAGACCGTGCTGACGCAGCAGCCGGTGCAGCGCGTGGACGTGGCCGAGGTCGAACAGCTCGAACTCCGGGACCACCTCGCGCTCCTGCGTGAGCTGGTAGAGGTCGGTGATGAACCCCCACGGGTTCATGAACACCTCGTCGCCGAAGTTGACCGTCCCCATCGTCAGGCTGCAGGAGTCGGGCGCGGCGTCGAGCACCTCGAGCCGGGCGTCGAGCGGGTCGTGGACCGATCCGCCGGTGGAGAGCTGGACGACCAGGTCGGTGTTCTCGCGGAGCGCGGCGACCGTGTCGGTCAGCCGGCCCACGTCCAGGGTGGGCAGGTGGTCGTCGTCGCGGATGTGCACGTGGACCATCGCCGCACCCGCGGCCTCGCACCGCCGGGCGGTCTCGACGAGCTCGTCCAACGTCGTGGGGAGCTGGGGCACGTCGGCCTTGCTGGACTCGGCGCCCGTCGGGGCGACCGTCACGAGAAGCTTGTCGTTCATCGCGGCATCGTGCCAGACGGCGGGCGGGCACCCGTACCCTCGCCGGGAACAGGAAGGCGGGCAGCGTGCGGGCAGTGGTGCAACGGGTCAGCGAGGCGGCGGTGCGGGTCGACGGCGAGCTCGTCGGCGCGATCGACGAGCCGGGGCTGGTGGTCCTCCTCGGCGTCACGCACGACGACGGGCCGAAGGAGGTCACCTGGCTGGCCCGCAAGATCTGGGAGCTGCGGATCATGCGCGACGAGAAGTCGGCGTCCGACCTCGGGGCGCCGGTGCTGGTGGTCAGCCAGTTCACGTTGTACGGCGACGCGCGCAAGGGCCGACGCCCGACCTGGATCGCCGCCGCACCGGGCGAGGTGTCCGAGCCGGTGTACGAGGCTTTCTGCGAGGAGCTCTCCCGGCTCGGCGCCCGCGTCGAGAGGGGCGTCTTCGGCGCCGACATGCACGTGTCGCTGGTCAACGACGGGCCGGTGACGATGGTGCTGGAGTCCCCCGCCCGCACGTGACGGGGGCCCCCGCACCATCGGTGCGAGGGCCCCTTTCAGCTTTCGACAGGGTCGACCAGCTCCGCTCAGGGAGCGAAGACCGCGAACCGCGAGGCCGGGAAGGTGAACGCGCCACCCGCGAGCAGCTGCTCACGGTCGGCGTACGCGTCGAGCGCCTCGATGCCCATCTCCGTGTTGGCGTTCGGGTTCCAGTCGGTCAGGTCACCGTTCGGCAAGAACGACGCCCCGCGACGGCGGGTCTGCTGGAGGTCGCCCTCGCAGTCGCCGGTCGGCTCCTGCAGGACGCCGCGGTCGCAGACCTGGTTGAAGTGGCCGCCGGCGTAGATCGTGCCGCCGAGGATCGAGACCGCCTGCACGTCACCGTCGAGACGGCGCTCCCACTGGCGGGCACCGGTCCCGCGGTTGACCGCCTCGAGGCCGCCACCGCGAGGGCCGCCGAGCGCGGCGTAGAGCGTGCCGGCACCGACCGCGATGTTCATGACCGGGACGCCCGTACGCGGGTTGAAGCCGGTGACCAGCGCGCCGTTCTTCCGCTTGAGCAGCGCGAACCGCTCGTGGGCCTTCTTGCCGTTCATCGCGTGGAAGAAGCCGCCGACGAAGACGCCGCGCTTGGTGACCCGGAGGTCCTGCACCGGGCCGTCGTTGGCGATCGGGGCCCACTTGGCGAGCTTGCCGTTCTTGCGGTTGAACGCCGCCAGGCGGCCGCGCTTCTGGCCCGCGACCTTGGTGAACTTGCCGCCGATGTAGACCTTCTTGGCGTCCATCCCCACCGCCTGCACCACGCCGACCGCCTTGATGTTGAGCGGCATGAGCTTGCCGGCGCCGGTCGACTTCACCAGCGCGACGTTCTTGCGCTTCTTGCCCTTGACGGCCTTGAACTTGCCGACGAGGTAGACGCCCTCCTTGCTCCACGCCATGTCGAGGACGGTGCCCTTGACGTTCGGCTTCCACTTCACGAGGTCGCCGGTGGTGCGGTTGAACGCCGCGGCGCCGTTGCGTACGACGGTCCGCGCCTCGTCGGTGGCGCGGGTGAAGCTTCCGCCCACGTAGACGATGTCGCCGCGGTGGATGATCGTGTGGACGGTCCCGTTGAAGGTCGGGAAGTCGGGCTCGGGAGTGTTGCTCACCAGGGCGGAGCTGACACCCGGGGTCGCGAGGACGGTGGCACCGGCTGTGAGAGCAACGGCAAGCAAACGCTTCTTCAAGGGAACCTCAGCTGGGAGAGAGATCGGTACGAGCCCGCTCATCCTATGGGTGACGTTCAGGCGGAGATGGGCCGAAAGGCCCGAATTTGCTTGACCAAGTGGCCCGTGGCGTCCAACCACGAGGGGCGGCTCAACCGCGGTTCCGCGCGCCACGAGGGGCGGTTCAACGGAAGCGGAGGGCCCGGTCGGCGTTGATGACGCTCCCGGGGACCACCGGCAACCCGAGGAGCTCGGCGACGACATTGGCGGCGGCGGCGTTCCGGACGGGCTGGGGGCCGGCGTACCCGGGGATCCGGCGGCGCGGGTCCTTCAGCCCGGGGCTCAGGTCGTAGAGGTCCGCGCCGGAGGCGACGTCCGGCCCCCAGACCACGAACGGGACCCGGGCGTGGGCGAGGACCCGGGCGTCACCGTGCCGGTGGGCCCCTGCGGAGCCCCCGTGGTCGGCGGTGAGGACGACCCAGGTCCGGCCGCCCGCGGCGACGTCGGCCCGGACGACCTCCATGACCGTGCCGAGGAGGGTGTCGACGGTCGCGACCGACTCGAGGTAGGGCCTCGTCATGAACCCGTCCCTGTGCCCCGTGACGTCAGGAAGCGACAGGTGGAGCATCGTGGCGTGGTGCTCGCCGGCCACCAGGTCGCGGCGGGTCTTGCGGACCAGCCGCCGGTTGTTGCGGTCGATGACGGTCAGGTCGAGCCCTTCGACCCACGACCGGGTCATCAGCCGGAACTTGCGCTTGGCCGAGAACAGCGCGGTGTCGAGCCTGTGGGTCCGGGCCAGCGAGAAGATCGAGGCGACCCGGTGGCGCGCGGCGCGGTGGACGGTGATCGGCCGGCGCCGGTCGTCGTTCCAGGTGACTCCGTGGCCGCGGTGGCGGCGGTCGATCCGCCGGCCGGTCACCATCCCGATGTGGTTGGGCAGCGTCTCGGTCTGCTCGACGGCGCTGCGGGCGTTGAGCGTCGAGGCGCCTTCGGCGACCAGCCGGTGGAGCTCCGGCGTCCCCCGCTCGCCGAGCTTCCTCAACGCGTTCGGGTTCAACCCGTCGATGGAGACCAGCAGCACCCGCGGCGCGGTGACCTCGGCCGCGACGGGTCGCGCGACGTCGACCGGCCCGGGTGACGAGGGGCGCTCGGACACGACCGCCCCGCCGCACAGGGCGGCCGTCAGGAGGGTCGCGGCAAGCGCGCGTCGTCGCGTGTGCATGTCCGCGAAGCCTAAGGGCAGATCGGGCAAGCGGGGCGACGATGGCAAAAGCGGAGCGCCCCGCCGCGGCTGCGGCAGGGCGCTCGTGCGCTCCCGGTGTCAGGCCAGGTCGATCTCCAGCTCGGCGATCTCGCCCCGCGTCGCGACGACCTTGCGGTCGACCGCGTCGTTCTGCGGGGCCAGCACGCGGAGCGTCCACTCGCCCGGGGCGGCGAAGAACCGGAACTGCCCGGTCGCCGAGGTCGGCACCTCCGCGGTGAACTCGCCCGAGCGGTCGAGGAGCCGGACGTACGCCGGGCTCACCGGCTCACCGCTCCTCGTCACCACGCCCTGGACGATCGCCTCCTTGGCGACGTCGACCCCGTCGAGGGAGACGCCGCCCTTCGTCGCGCCGCACATCAGGCGTTGCCCGGCTCGTCGCCGAGGACGACGGGGACGCCGACGAGGGAGCCGTACTCGGTCCACGAGCCGTCGTAGTTCTTGACGTTCTCGTAGCCGAGGAGCTCCTTGAGCACGAACCAGGTGTGCGACGAGCGCTCACCGATGCGGCAGTAGGCGATCGTGTCCTTCGACTCGTCGAGCCCGGCGTCCTTGTAGAGCTGGCGCAGCTCCTCGTCGGACTTGAAGGTGCCGTCGTCGTTGGCCGCCTTGCTCCACGGCACGTTGCCCGCGGTCGGGATGTGGCCGGCGCGCTGGGCCTGCTCCTGCGGGAGGTGCGCCGGGGCCATCAGCCGGCCGGCGAACTCGTCGGGGCTGCGCACGTCGATCAGGTTCTTCACGCCGATCGCCTCGACGACCTCGTCGCGGAAGGCGCGGATCGAGTGGTCCTGCTCCTTCGCGGTGTAGCTGGTCTTCTCCCGGGTCGGGACCTCCTGGACCAGCTCGCGGCCGTCGAGCTCCCACTTCTTGCGGCCGCCGTCGAGGAGCTTGACGTTCTCGTGGCCGTAGAGCTTGAAGTACCAGTAGGCGTAGGCGGCGAACCAGTTGTTGTTGCCGCCGTACAGCACGACGGTGTCGTCGTTGCTGACGCCCTTCTCCGACAGCAACGCCTCGAACTGCTGCTTGTTCACGAAGTCGCGGCGGACCTGGTCCTGCAGCTCCGTCGTCCAGTCGAGCTTGATGGCGCCCTTGATGTGGCCACCGTCGTACGACGTGGTGTCCTCGTCGACCTCGACCAGCACGATGCCGTCGTCGTCGAGGTGCTCCTCGACCCAGGCGGCGCTGACGAGTGCGTTCTCGCGGCTCATGTGTTGTCCTTTCAGCCACCGGGTCGGTCCCGGTGAGGGTTCTCTGTCACGGGTCCCGCGACGTCGAGCAGGGCGGGACCGCAGGGTCTCGTGCTCGGGCGGAGATCGCCTGCGAACGATCGGGGCGGCTGGAGCCGCGGAGGCCGAGGGCTCAGCAGGCTCGACACAGGGACGACCGCACACGGCAGTGGTCCACTGCCCGGCGGCGCGTCAGCATGGTCGAGAACACGGTGCGAGACTAGGCGGCGGCTGACTGACCACGAAACCGATGTCTCAACATGCGGTCGCTACGTCCACAATCCGGACGCCTGAGCGTGACCTATGCTTCTCGGCACCATGAAGCGTGCACTCATCACCGGGATCACCGGCCAGGACGGCTCCTACCTCGCCGACCTGCTCCTCGCGAAGGGGTACGAGGTGCACGGCATCGTGCGGCGCGCCTCCACCTCCAACACCGAGCGGCTCGGGGACGAGCGCGCCGACGCGGTCTACGACGGCACCGCGACAGACAACCTGCACCTGCACCATGGCGACCTCAACGACGGGCTCGCCCTGAGCCGGATCGTCGCCGACGTCCGCCCCGACGAGGTCTACAACCTCGCCGCGATGAGCCACGTGCAGGTCTCCTTCGACATGCCGGAGTACACCGCCTCCACCAACGGCGGCGGCACCGTCCGGCTGCTCGAGGCGATCCGGGCGGCGAAGCTCGACTGCCGCTTCTACCAGGCGTCCACCTCGGAGATGTTCGGGCGGACCCCTCCGCCGCAGCACGAGGACTCCACGTTCCACCCGCGCTCGCCGTACGGCACCAGCAAGGTGTTCGCCCACTGGTGCACCATCAACTACCGGGAGGCCTACGACCTCTTCGCGGTCTCCGGGATCCTCTTCAACCACGAGTCGCCGCGGCGCGGGGAGAACTTCGTCACCCGCAAGATCAGCCGCGCGGTCGCGCGGATCAAGGTCGGGCTGCAGGACGAGCTCGCGCTGGGCAACCTCGACGCGGTGCGCGACTGGGGCTACGCCCCGGAGTACGTCGAGGGGATGTGGCTGATGCTCCAGCACGAGGAGCCGACCGACTTCGTGCTCGCGACCGGGACGGGGACGACCGTCCGCGAATTCGTCGAGACGGCGTTCGACCACGCCGGGCTCGACTGGCGCGACCACGTGCGCGTCGACGAGCGGTTCCAACGGCCGGCCGAGGTGCACGCGCTGATCGGCGACGCCTCGAAGGCCCACCGGGTGCTCGGGTGGAAGGCACAGACCCACGCAGGCGACCTGGCGCGGATCATGGTCGACGCCGACGTCGCCCTGCTCGAAGGCACCTGACGGCCCGGAGCCGTCGCACCGGCCCCCCGTCCATCCGATGCGACGGCTCACCCCCGACTGCTACGAGGGTAGGACGGCTCGCGGCGCGGACCGCGGTTGTTGCAGACATCACCCAAGGTGGAACAACGCCGGCCAGCGGGTGCTCTCAGCGGGTGATCCGGCCGCCCCGATCGAGCCACCAGCGCGCCGCGGTGCGCACCCGGTTCGGCAGCGTCTCGTCCGCCGCCCACCGCGCCAGCACGGGGTGCTGCGCCATGCCGGCGGCGTAGGTCGCCCGGTCGCGCAGCATCGGGTGCTCGAGCGCGGCGGCCAGCCGCTCCTCCGGCACCGCGACCCCGCCCTGCCCGGCGACGACCAGCGCGCCCGCGTCGACCTCCGTCGCCCCGATCGCGAACCACCGCGGCAGGTCGAGGTCGCCCCAGTCCATCGGCACCTGCAGCGGAGTGCTCAGCGCCCCGGCACGCGTCGTCCCGTCGGGAGCGTCCAGCACGGCTTGCTCCAGCGCCCGCGGCAGCGCCCGGTGGAACGGTGAGGCGAGCAGCACCGCGCCGGCGCTCATCGCCCGGGGCAACCGGAAGTCGTACAGCACCTCGAAGAGCAGCCGCGTCAGCATCGGTTGCTCCGGGACCCCGACCTCCCGGGCCACCGTCCGGCCGAGCTCCTCGGCGTAGCCGTAGTGCTGGTTGCGCCGCGTCGTCGTCCACCCCGCCGGCACCCGCGGCGGCGCGAGCGGGACGTCGAGGGTGGCGACGACCTCCTGGCGGAACGGCGCCGGCATGGTGTGCAGCACCGAGCCGAGCACCGCCTCGCGGTGCGGATCGCCGACCGCGCGCCGCGCCGCGCTCGCCACCGCCTGCACCACCGCGCTCCACTCCGCCGGCCCGAGCGTCGCGACGTCCCGCATCCGCTCGAACGCCAGCCCGGCGCCGCGGGCGGCGAGGAACGAGTCCGACCCGAGGGCCGACGCCGCCAGCGCCATCACGCTGGGCGTGGGCCGTTCCGCCAGGACGCTGAGCAGGTCGACGTGGGCCTGGGTGTCGGGCTCGGCCAGCCGCTGCCGGGCGAGGTCCTCGATGAGGTCGCCGTACGGCGAGCAGCGCAGCCGGCGCAGCGTCTCGCGCCGGGCGATGAACGCGATGCCCACCGAGCGCCCGGTCTCGTCGGCGAGCTTCTCGACCAGCGCCGCCATCCTCGGCCCCGTCACCCCGAACGGCCGGGACTCGTCGTGCTCCCGGGCGAGCGACAGCCACTCACCACCCGTCGGCGCGGGTCCCTCCGCGGCCGCGACAAGCGCGTCGAACCGGCTCAGCGACGCACGCCCGGCCGGGAGCGGCGCCCGGTCGACCGGGGCGTAGGGCGAGAACGCCCGGCACATCAGCTCGATCGGCGCCCGCAGCCGGCTGGGCTCGAGGTCGAGCGCCGCCTCGTAAGCGTCCACCACCTGGCCGTTGCGCCCGCCGGACCGCTCGAGCCGGCTCAGCGCAGCGACCGAGGTGCGCACCCCCGCCGCCTCAGCGAGCCGGTCGGCCACGTCGGCGAGCGAGACGCCGGCGACCTGCCGGCTGATCCGGAGCAGCCACCCGATCCGGGACGCCACGTCGATCCGCGGCCCGTCGAGCGGGGTCTCGTCGACCACGAGGTCGGCGGGCCGGGCCACTCAGCACCCCTCCGGACGGGGCGAGGTGGGTGTCGGCACGGGGTCATTCAACCGGACAATGCCCCTCGCCCGAACGGTCAAGTCGCGGGACCATCTACCCGAAACCTCCTCCAAGGGACCTTTCGTGCGGTTCCCTGGAGAGGTCCGGTCCAGAACGGCGCCGTACCAGGAGGTGACCTGTGCCCGCGAACGTGCCCGCGCGCATCCTCGGCGTGCCGCTGCGCAGCTCGGTCGTCCTCCCCGTCTACGCGGTCCTGGCCTTCCTCGGCCGGATGTCCGCCCCGCACGAGGGATCCCTCTCGCTCGTGTGGCCCGCCGCCGGCGTCGCCCTGGTCTGGCTCCTCACGCTCCCGACGCTGCGCCAGCGGGTCGCCGCCGCGATCGCGACCGGCGCGCTCGTCGCGCTCACCGGTGCCCCGTTCGGCATCGCCGCGGGACCGCTGGTCCTCGCCGGGGTGGCCCACGCGGCGCTCGGCCTCGCGACCGCCGGCCTCCTCGAGGCGCTCCGCTCCCGGCGCATCGACGACCGGTGGCTCGGCTCGACCCGCGACGCCGTCGACCTCGTGGTCGCCGCGGTCGCCGGCGCCGCCGTCACCGCGCCGCTCGGCGCCGCCGCCGCGAGCTGGAGCAGCCGGTGGCAGTTCGAGCTGCTGTGGGCGTGGGTGGCTCGGAACGCCGCAGGCACCGTCATCGTCGGCTCGGTCCTGCTGCTGCTTCTCGACCGGCTCGCCAACGGTCCCGACGACGTCGGTCGCACGCGGACCGCCGTACGGCTGGAGCTGCTCGCGCACTTCGTGGCCAGCGTCGCCTTCGGCTGGGTCGTCTTCGGGTCGACCGAGGGCGCCGCGCTGTCGTTCGGCTGCCTCGCCGGCGCGACGTGGGCCGGGTATCGCTTCTCGCCGCTGGTCGCAGCCGGTGCGTCGCTGGTCTATGCAACTGGCGCCGCCCTGGCGACGCTCGCCGGGTTCGGACCGTTCAGCGAGCTGCCGGGCGAGTTCCAGCAGACCGCCGTCGTCCAGCTCTTCGCCGCCGCCGGGACCATGCTGGCGCTGCTGCTCTCGCTGAGCGTGCGCGAGCACCGCGCGGTCGCGCGCCGGCTGGCGCACTCCGAGGCCGAGGCCCGCGAGCAGGCCGAGCTGTTCCGCGCCGTCGCCGCCACCGTGAACGAGTCGATCCTCGTGGTCGGCGCCGACGGTCGCGTGGTGATGAGCAACCCCGCCGCCGACCGGCTGGTGGGCCGCGGCCGCCCACTGCGCCACATCGAGGAGATCACCCTCGGCTTCCAGGAGCTCGACCGCTCCTCCGTCGACCCCGAGGGGTCGCTGTTCGCGCGGGCGCTGAAGGGTGAGACCGTGCACGGCCACCCGTACCTGCACGTCCACCCGGTGACCGGGCGCGAGTCCGTCCAGTCGGTGAGCGCGGCCCCGCTGGCCGGCGGGCCCGGGGCCCCCGACTCCGTCGTACTGCTCTCCCAGGACGTCACTACGCAGCAGGCGCAGCTCGCCGAGCTCCAGTCGTTCGCCGGCATCGTCGCCCACGACCTCAAGAGCCCGCTCACCAGCATCGTGGCCTGGGGCGAGCTGCTCCAGATGGAGGACGAGCCGGCCCGTCAGCAGGACGGGCTCGAGCGGATGCTCGCCGCGGCGTTCCGGATGAACCGGCTCATCGACGACCTGCTCGACTACAGCCGCACCACCGCCCGCAAGCTCGGCACGGAGGAGCTCGACCTCGACGACCTCGTCGGCGGGCTCGTCGCGGAGCTCGACAGCGAGCTCGACCGCCCGGTCACCGTCGAGCACGACGAGCTCGGCACCGTCGTCGCCGACCCCACGCTGACGAAGCAGACGCTGACCAACCTGCTGCGGAACGCCGCGAAGTACGTCGCTCCCGGCGTCGACCCGCACATCCGCGTCACCAGCCGTCCTCGTGGCGACATGCTCGCGGTCACCGTCGCGGACAACGGGATCGGGATCCCCGCCGAGGCCCGGCACCGGGTCTTCGAGACCTTCTACCGCGCCGCCCACTCCTACCCGGGCACCGGCCTCGGGCTCGCCATCTGCAAGCGGGCCGTCGAGCGGCACGGCGGGGAGATCCTCGTGGAGGACCACCCGACGTCCGGCACCGCGATCACCTTCACGCTGCCCGCCGCGATGACCGCCGCGGCCTGAAGGTGTTGAGCCGCCCCTCGTGGCGCGGCCGCGGGTGTTGAGCCGCCCCTCGTGGCGCGCGTGCGGGGGCCCGCCCGTGTGCGGGACGCGGCCCCCGCTCCCGGCTGCGCGCCGGTCTCCCCTCGTGAGGAGCGTGACGCCCACACCGCCCCGGGATGGTCTGCGTCACACGCTCCGTGCAACGACCCGAACCGGGTTCGGTTACGAGGTGCCGCGCGCCTCCGACGCCGTACGGCGGACGAGCTGTCCTGGATCGCGCACCTGATCGAAATTTCACCACTACGGACCACAGATCGGTGAAAGTTCGTTCACCTGCGGTGGAGCCGTCCGCCGTACTCCCGCTCGACCGGCGCGGGTCAAGTCCGCTGAGGTGGTGTACGAAGTCTGATCCTTCGTCGTTGTAGTTCAGGCCGTGATGGCCGGCAGGGTCGGCTGGTCGGTCACCTCCTCGGTCGTCCTGGTGTCGACGGCCTGTGCGCGG
>NZ_VHIB01000011.1 GCF_008087345.1 Nocardioides caldifontis
GCACGTTCCGCGTCACCTGCTCCGCCGCCGCCGAGACCAGCTCCGACTGCGACGCCGACTCCTGCGCCGACCCCGACATCTGCATCGACACGCTCGACAGCTCCTCCGACGCCGACGCCAACGCCTGGGAGCTGGCCTCGATGCCGCGCAGCGTCTCGCTCATCCGGTCCAGCGCGACGTTGAGGGCGGTGCCCATGTCGGCGACCTCGTCCTTGCCGACGACGTCGACCCGGGTGCCGAGCCGACCCTCGGCGACCTCGCGGAGGGCAGCGACGGTCTCGCCCACCGGCCGGGTGATGGAGCGCACCAGCACTCGCACCAGCCCGGTGGCCAGGACGACAGCGAGCAGCAGCCCGACGTACACCGAGCGGCGGCCGGAGTCCTTCATCGACTGGAGCTCGGCGCGCATCTCCGCGAGCCGCTCGTCGATCATCACCTTGAGCCGGTCGGTGGCGTCGTAGACCGCGCTCCAGGCTGCGCCGGCGTCACCGCCGTTGATGCTCTTCATGATCCCGGGCAGCGCCGAGACCCCGTCGGTGCGGAGCCGCTGCTGGATCTTCGCGTCCTCGGCGAAGAACTGCGTGAACTGCTCCTCGGTCTCGGCGACGACGGCCTTCTCGTCCGCGGTCAGCCCCGAGGTGTCCGCGGTGGCGAAGAGCTCCTCGACGCCCTTCTTGGCGTCCGCGAGCCCCTGGGCGTTGTAGCCGTCCGGGCCGAGCGCGCGCTCCACACCGTACGCCGCGGCGTCGGCGAGGTAGAGCCCCTGCCAGCCGGTGACGTCGTTGATGGAGATCAGCAGCTCGTCGGCGATCTGGCGGCCGTCCTGCACGGCGTTCATGTCCTCCTGGAACGCGTCCGACCGGCTCTGCGAGGAGAGCCCGTTGTAGGCGGCGGCCCCGATGCAGAGGCCGCAGAGGGTGAGGATGACAGCCAGCCGAACCCCGATCCGGAGGTTCCTCAGCCGACGGGTGATCGTGCGCATGTGTGTGTGCTTCCCGTGCTCGTGGTGACGCGCGGAAGCCGGGTCTCGACCCCCGCGCCGGTGTCATCGGCCGGGAGACGAGGTTCCTGAGGGGTTGGCCCAGTCGGCGGTTCGCGGAAGGCTCGACACGTCGATCCCCTTCCGGCGTGCTCAGAGGCGGTCGCCGTACGTCTCGACCGCGTTGTCGACCCTGACCCGCTGACGGAGCTCCGCCGGCAATGTGGTCAGTGCGTGCCGCGGGTCGTCGTAGTCCCAGTGTGGGTAGTCCGAGCTGTACATCAGCGTCCGCTCCGCATGGGCGATCTCGCAGAGCACGTGCAGGTGGTGCCGGCGCCTCGGCTCGGGCATCGGCTGGCTCGTGAACCGGACGTGGTCGACGATGTACTCGCTCGGCAGCCGGCGGACCCACGGCACCTCGTCGCGGAGCCCCTTCACGTTCTTGTCGAGCCGCCACATGACGTCGGGGACCCAGCCCAGCCCCCCCTCGGTGAGCACCACCTTCATCTCCGGGAACCGCTCGAAGACGCCGTGGCAGACGAGGCTGATGACGTTGGCCTGGAACACCTGGCTGAGCCCGGCATGCCACTCGACGTAGTAGGTGGGGGTGCCGCCGGCCATCGGCGGCGAGGTGCGGAAGATCCCCTCGCCGGAGTTGGGGTGCACCGTGACCGGCAGCCCGAGCTCTGCCGCGGCCTCGTAGACGGGGTAGTAGTGCCGCTCCCCCATGAGCAGGTTGGTGAGTGGGAGCAGCACCGCGACGAACCTCCGGTCCGCTCCGGCACGCCGGACCTCGGCCGCGGCGAGCTGCGGGTCCTGCGCCGCGACGACGAGGTTGCCGCGGTAGCGGGGATCGGCCGACAGCCAGGTGTCGGCCAGCCAGTCGTTGTACGCCGACGCGATGAGCGCCGCGGCGTCGGGATCCGGCATCGCGCCCAGCCCGAGCACCTCTCCCCCGATCAGCACGGCCCTCGACACCCGGTTGCCGTCGAGGAGCTGGTGGGCCGTGAACGCCGGGTCCGCGCCGGGCGCCGAGCCGTCGGGAGCACGCGCGTCGTCCCGCAGCACGCCGGCCTGGTTGACGTAGAGGGTGTTGCGTGGGATCGAGACGGCTTCCCGGTGGCCGACGGTGGTCAGGTTCCGCCGCTCGTCGAGGCCGAGCCGGCGACGCTCCGCCTGCGAGAGGTACGGCGACAGGTCGGCCAACCCACGCTTCATGATCGGGTGGACGTCGCAGTCGACGAGGTCGTCGGGGCCGAGCGTCTCGGTCATGCGCAGCTCCAGGCGTGGGCAACCGTTGCGGAATGACGGCCCGATCCGTCAGGGTCATGCTTAGCAAATCGTTTGGCACCGCGATAGGGGTTCGCCGTGGAGATCAGGCTGGGGAGCGTGGAGGAGCTGCGCGCCGAGGGGTGCCGGGTGGTCGAGGTCGAGGGGCGGCCGGTCGGCGTGGTGAGCGTCGGCGAGGAGTTCTTCGCGATCCACGACCGGTGCCCGCACATGGGGGCGTCGATGTGCGCCGGCTCGGTCGGCGGGACGCTCCTGGCGTCCGCCCCGCACACGCTGGTCTACGGCATGGACGGCGAGGTCATCCGCTGCCCGTGGCACGGCTGGGAGTTCGACCTCCGCTCGGGCCGGTCGCTGCTCGAGCCCGACCGCGTCGGGTTGCGCACCTACCGGGTGTCCGAGCGCGACGGCGACGTCGTGCTCCACACCTGAGCGCCCCGCCCCCTTGCGACCCCGCGCTCGTGGCTCTACGGTCGGACGCAATCGATTTGCGTGACTGCCGTCACACGCCGTCCGCACCCGTCTCGCACCACCGACTCCGAGGAGCGCCGTGATGACCGAGAGCACCGTCTCCAGACGATCCCTGCTGGTGGGAGCAGCGGCAGCGGCCGCCGCCGGCGTCGCGTCCGGGGTCGCAGCCCCCGCGGTCGCGGGGACGGGAGCCCCGTCCCTCCCGCCGACCGGGCGTGCCCCGCTGTGGAAGCAGGCTGCCCGCAAGGGCATCGTCTTCGGCTCGTCGATCGCCACCTGGCAGCTCGACAAGGGCTACCCGCGGCTGCACGCACGCGAGGCGGGATTGCTGTTCACCGAGGACGACCTGCTGTGGTACCAGCTCAAACCCAGCCCCGATGCGCCACTGAATTTTGGTCCCGGTGACCAGATCATCGACTTCGCCGAGAGCAACAAGCAGCTCACGATCGGCGCGCACCTCGCCTGGGACGAGGGGTTCGGCGAGGGGTGGACCGATGACGACCTCTGGGGGTTGAGCCGCAAGGAGGCGCGGCGGCTGCTCTACGGCGTGATCCGGAAGCAGGTCGCGCACTACAAGGGGCGGATGAACGGCTGGATCGTCGCCAACGAGGTGACCGACCCCGAGGAGCGCAACAAGCACGGGTTCCGCACCAACGTGCCGTGGTTCAGCACGATCGGCCCGAGCTATGTCGAGAAGTCCTTCCACCTGGCCGAGCAGGGCGACCCCAAGGCGCTGCGGATCATCAACGAGTTCGGCTTCGAGACGGTCAACGAGTGGGGCGACCGCCCGGAGCCACGTCGCCGCGCGTTCCTCAAGGCCGTCGACTGGCTCCTCGACCGCAAGGTGCCGGTCCAGGCCGTGGGCATCCAGGGCCACCTGCTCGCCGACGGCTTCGGCCGGAAGTTCGACGAGCGCGGCTACCGCGGCTTCCTGCGGGAGATCGCCGACCGCGACCTGAAGATCCTGATCACCGAGCTCGACGTGCTCGACGAGGGGCTGCCGCGCAACATCGTCAAGCGGGACCAGGCCGTCGCCGACACCTACCGCCGCTACCTCGACGTCACCCTCGACGAGAAGGCAGTCAAGGCGGTGGTCGCGTTCGGGCTGACCGACCGTTACACCTGGCTCGACGAGGACCAGCCGCGCGAGGACGGCGGCCACCGGCGCCCGCTGGCGTTCGACCGCCGGCTCCGTCCCAAGCCCGCATACACCGCGATCAGCAACGCGTTCAAGCACGCCCCCGAACGCCGGCAGCTCTGGAAGCTCGAGAAGGGGCGCTGAGCACCCCCGCCGCCAGCACCGAGGGGGGCGCCGAGGACGGCGGGCTATCGGAGCTCCACGACCTGCCCGAGCCGAGCGGACCGGTAGCCCGCCACCGCGACCTCCAGCGCCCGCACCCCGTCGACCCCCGACGCGCACGGCTCGAGCAGGGTGCCGGCACGCACGGACGCGACGAACGCCTCGAGCATCGCGCGGTCGGCGTCCTCGGCGAAGGACTCGTGCCGCAGCCCGGCCGGTGATCGCTCGCCGACGCCGGCCGCGACCACGTGCACGGCCTCGGCGCCGTCCCAGAGGTCCAGGGAGCCCTCCGCGCCGACCAGGCGGAGGTAGAAGTCGTGGTCCCAGGGGTTGCCGGCCGGCACCGACCAGCTCGGGTCCACGCTGCCCACCGCCCCGTTGTCGAGGCGCAGGGTGAGCACCGCGGTGTCGTCGACGTCGCACCCCCACAGCAGGGCGCCCGCCTCGGCCGACACGTGCGTGACCTCGGACCCCGTCACGTGGCGCACCGCGTCGGTGACGTGCACCGAGTGGTCGATCAGCGCGCCACCGCCGGCGGCGACCGGGTCGGTGATCCAGGCGGGGTGACCGGGCGGCAGCGGCGGGCGGCCACGGTTGCCGCCGACGACGCCGACGAGCTCCCCGATCCGGCCCTGCCGCACGGCGGCCCGGGCGCGCGCCACGAGGGGCAGGAACCGGGCGACGAACGCGACGTGGAGCTGCACGCCTGCCGCCTCGCAGCACGCCACCATCGCCTCGGCGTCCTCGACCGTCGTCGCCAGTGGCTTCTCGCAGAGCACGTGCTTGCCGGCGGCCGCGGCCCGCTCGACGTGGTCGCGATGGTCGGCGTTCGCGCTGCACACGACGACCGCGTCGACGTCCGGGCTCCCGAGGAGCACGTCGGCGTCACCGGCGTACGGCGCGGCGAAGTCCCGCTCGATCCAGCGCGTGTGCTCGCGGTCGACGTCGTGGACCCCGACGAGCCGGACCCCCTCCATCGAGGTGAACGCGCGCACGTAGGCCCAGGCGTGCGGCATGTGTGCGGCGCCGAGCACCGCGATCCCGAGCTGCCGGCTCACGTCCGCTCCCACGAGGTGAGGTCCACGGAGCGTCCGGTCCGCGCGGACTCGAGGGCGCCCAGGGCGGTGTGCAGCGCCTCGAGGGCCTCGGCAGCGGGCACCGGCGAGGGGCCACCCTGCCGGACCGCGGCGAAGAAGGCGGCGAGCTCGCTGGTGAACCCGCGGTCGGCCAGCACGTCGAACCACTCGGCGTCGCCGTCGCGCGGGTGGAGCACGCCGCCCATGAGGTGGTCGTAGCTCCATGCCACGCGGCCGGCCGTCCCGACCACCTCGCAGCCGAGCTTGAACCCGCGGCCCGCCGGGTGCGCCCAGCTGCACTCGACGTGCGCCAGGGCGCCGTTGCGGTAGCGCACGGTAGTCAGCGTGTAGGTCCGGGGACCGGCCCCGCTGTCGGCCGCCATGCAGGTCACCCGCACCGCTGGGCTCCCGACCAGCCACCGCGCGTAGTCGAAGGCGTGCACCGCCTGGTCGAGCAGCGGTCCCCCGGACACCGTCGGGTCCGCCAGCCACCCGGCCTCGCTCCAGCCCGGGAGTGCGCTGGCGGTCGAGTGCGTGACCATGCGCACCTCGCCGATCCGCCCCGACACCGCGACGTCGCGGGCCGTGCGGTGGTCGGGTTCGAACCGCGCGGCGTGACCGACCATCAGCAGCCCGGGCGCGCGCTCCGCGGCCCGCACCACCCGGCGTCCCTCCTCCATCGTGCGGGTCAACGGCTTCTCGCAGATCACGTGGCGCCCCGCGTCGAGCGCCGTGATCGTCGCCTCTGCGTGGGCCGTCGGCGGCGTGCACACGTCGACCACGTCGACGCCCGCGTCCAGCAACCCGGTGACACCGTCGACGACCTCGGCGCCGTGCTCCCGTGCGAGCCGGTCGGCCTTCCCGGCGGCCGGGTCTGCCACCGCCACGAGCCGCACACCGGGGTCGACCCGGTAGGCGCGGGCGTGCACCCCGGCGATCAGCCCGGCCCCGAGCAGCCCCACCGTGAGGGTGCGGCTCACCCCCGCCGGACCTCGATCGACGGGGCGGTGGGCTGGAGGTCCGGGCCGAAGAAGGAGAACGCCACGAGCTCCTCGGTGCCGGTGCAGGTCACCTCGTGCACCCAGGTGGCGGCCGCGTGGGTGAGCACCAGCTCGTCGCGACCGGGCACCCCACCCTCGACGTCGACGCCGGCGTACGTGCCGCTACCCGACCACACGAAGACGCTGTGCACGCCGGGCTCCTGCAGCCGGTGGGTGGCCCCGTGCGGGACGACGATCCGCTTCCCGGCGTACTTGGTGGTGTTGTAGAAGACCCAGCTCTCCTGACCGGCGCTGTCGGCGCCGAGCACCTGTTGCGGGGAGAGGTGGCGGTTCTCGTAGAACCATGGGTCCCCGTTGGTCTCCCAGTCGACGAAGCGCAGCGGGAACCGCTCCCCCTCCCGCTCGCGGTCCTGCGGCCGGACGTCCTTGAAGAGCAGCTCCTTGGAGATGATCCGGCCGGCGTTGAGCGCTTGGAACATCGCGAGCACGTCGGAGTCCTCCTGGAGCTCGAGCGTGAGCGCCGTGCCGGGCGCGTGCAGGACGCCACTGGGGACGTGGAACCCCTCACCGACGACCTGGAGCTCCGCGCGCGCGTGGCGCAGGATCAGGTCGCTGTCCCAGTCGACGAGGTAGGGCAGCAGCACCTCGTGGGCCCGCTGCTCGGCGATCCACGGGTGCACGCCGAAGAAGGTCTCGGGGTGGGCGCCGAGGTCGACGCCGCCCAGGAAGTGGTAGGACTCGTCCTTCGCGTTGCACCCGACGAGCGCGGCGTACTCCTGCGGCGGGTGGATGTGGTACGGCAACCGGGCCGCGTAGTCGAACAGCTTGGCGAGCCGGCCGAGCCCCGCCGGGTGGGAGGCGGCGTACTCCTCCCCCATGACCGCGACGGGGTCGGCGGCCACCGCGTCGCGGAGCAGCAGCCGCTCGCCGTGCTCGCCGACGAGGTGGCTGAGCCCTTCGTCGTCCGGGCCGACCCGGTTGTCCGCCCGCGTCGTCGAGGCGAGCCACCGCTCGCAGATCGCCCCGCGCTCGCCCACGTCGTAGGCGTCCTCGGGCAGCCCGAGCCGCCGTCCCGGCGGGACGAGGTCGCGGGCCACCCATGCCGGCTCGCACCGGAGGACACCATCGCCCTGCTCGAGCAGCTGCTCGAGGACGCCGCGTGTCGCAGCCGGCTCCATGTCAGCCCTTCACCCCGGTGAGCGCGATGCCCTGGACGAACTGACGCTGGAAGATCATGAAGACGATGATCATCGGCAACGTGGCGATGACCGAGCCCGCGAAGAGCAGGGTCCACGAGGTCTTGTTCTGCACGACGAAGAGCGCCAGCCCGACGGGGACCGTCATCTTCTCCGGGTCGGTCATGATGACCAGTGGCCAGAAGAAGTCCTCCCAGGCGCTCTGGAAGGTGAAGATCGCGTTGGCGGCGAGCGCGGGGGTGCACAACGGCAGCACCACGGTCCAGAAGATGCGGAACTCCCCTGCCCCGTCGATGCGCGCGGCCTCGAGCAGCTGGTCGGGGATCGACAGCATGTACTGCCGCAGCAGGAAGATCCCGAACGCCGAGACGATGCCCGGCATGATCAGCCCCCAGTAGGAGTCCAGCCACCCGTGGCCACCGTTGCCCGTCCAGTCGTTGCCGCCGAAGAACGGCACGTGCTGGATGATCAGGTAGTTCGCGATCAGGGTGATCTGCCCGGGCACCATCATCGTGGCCAGGAACAGGATGAAGATCGTGTTGCGTCCGGGGAACTTCCGCTTCGCGAAGACGTAGGCGCAGAGCGCGTTGAAGAAGGTCTGGAGGACGGTGATCGTGATCGCCACGAACGCGCTGTTGAGGAACCACCGCCACTCGCCGTGCCCCTGACCCTGCTGGGCCTTGGTCAGCTCACCGATGTTGAGGAACCCCTTGTACCCCGACGTCGTGGGGTCCTCCGGGATCCAGTGCGGGGTGGAGGAGAAGATCTCGCCCATGGGCTGGAAGGAGGCGCTCACCAGCCACGCGAAGGGCGCCACGAAGAGCAGCGCGAGCGGCGTCAGCACCAGGTAGGTCAGCAGCTTCTGTCGCAGCCCGAACTGGCTGTTGCCTTCCTTCGGTTTCTTCCTCGGCTTCTCGGGCTGGGTCACCACGGGTGCGGACGAGCGCACCTCGTGCCCGTCGACGACGCCGCTCATGCGTGCTCACGGTCGGTCACGTGTCGTACCCCTGTCTCATCAGCCGCAGCTGCAGGGCGGTGAAGACCAGCAGCATCGCGAACAGCGCGAAGGCGAGGGTGCTGGCGTAGCCCATGTCGAAGTACTTGAAGCCCCAGAGGTACATGTAATAGACCATCGTGGTCGTCTTGTTGACCGGTCCGCCGCTGGTCATGATGTAGATCTGCGTGAAGACCTGCAGCGACCCGATGATCCCGAGGACCAGCAGGAACACCGTCGTCGGGCGGAGCATCGGGATCGTGATGTACCACAGCCGCCGCAGGGGACCGCACCCGTCGATCCGGGCCGACTCGTAGAGCTCCTCGGGGATCGCCTGGAGCCCGGCGAGGTAGACGACCATCGAGAAGCCGACGCTCGCCCAGACGCTCATCAGGATGACGCCGGGCATGGCGAGGTTCTTGTCGGAGAGCCACAGCAGCGGCTCGTCGATGATGTGCAGCTCGAGCAGGTAGTGGTTGAAGAGCCCGTAGTCCCCGTTGTAGAGCCACTTCCAGAGGATCGCGGAGACCACGAAGGGCGTCACGACCGGCAGGTAGAAGGCGGTCCGGAAGATGCCACGGAACCGGAACGGCAGGTTGAGCAGGAGCGCGAGCAGCAGCCCGATCGCCATGTGCAGCGGCACCGACGCCCCGGTGAAGTACGCCGTGTTCAGCACCGACTCGACGAACCGCTCGTCACCGACCATGTCCCGGTAGTTGTCGAGGCCGACGAACGGCTTCTCCGGCTCGATGATGCTCCACCGGCGGAAGGTGAGCCAGAAGCCGAACACGAGAGCGCCCAGGGTGAAGACCGAGAAGATGATCATCCCGGGAAGCAGGAAGAAGTACGCGGACCGTTCGCCCCAGATCCGGCCGCCGAGGCCGGGTCGGTTCTCGTGCGGGATGTTCGGCTTGGCCTTCCGCCGCGACCGCCGCCCCCCGACCTCGGGGGCGGGGGTCGCGGCGTCGGTGCCGGCCGTCAGGTGCGATGCGGCCATCAGCGAGACAGGATCGCGCGGCCCTGCTCGGCAGCGCTCTCCACGGCCTCCCGGGCAGTCACGTCACCGTAGATCGCCTTGCCGAGCTCCTCGTTGAGGATGGTCTCGACCCGCGGGTACTTCGGGTTGTTCACGGTGCTCGCCACGCCGCACTCCATCAGCTCCGCGAAGGGCTTGAGGATCGGCTTCTCCTTCTCCAGGTCCTCGCTCTCGAGCAGCGACCGCGTCGGGGGCAGCAGGGTGCCCTCGGTCTTGTAGGTCCAGTCGGCGAGGTTCTCGGGACGGGAGAGGAACTCCATCCACAGCCACGCCGCGTCGGAGACCTCGGTGTCGTCGAACATGACCAATGAGTCACCGGCGATCGTGGTCTTGCAGCCGGCGTCGCCCTCCGGCAACGGAGCCGCAGCCCACTTGCCGTCGATCTGCGGGAACTCGTCGGCGAGCGTCCCGGCGAACCAGGCTCCGGCGACGTACATCGCGACGTCTCCCTGGGCGAAGGCCACGCGGCCGTCGTAGGAGTTGGAGTTGAAGTAGTCCGGCGGCGAGTACTGCGCGAGGTCCACGTAGAACTCGGCGGCCTTCATCCCCTCCTCGCTGTCGAACGCGATGTCCGTGCCGTCCTCGGTCAGCACGTCCCCGCCCGCCTGGTAGAGCCACGGGTACCAGTAGTACGCCGACTCGGTCGCGAACATCTCGAAGCCGTACTGGTCCTTGCTCTCGTCGGTGAGCTGCTCGGCGGCGTCGGCGAACTCCTCCCACGTCGCCGGGGGCTCGGCGATGCCGGCCTCCTCGAACAGGTCGGTGCGGTAGAAGAGCCCGGTGGTCTCGCCGTCGTACGGGAGCCCCCACATCGTGTCGTCGTAGGTGACGAAGGTCTTGAACGCGTCGACGTAGTCGTCGGACTTCACGACCTCGCTGCGGGACATGTAGTTCTCGAGGTCCACCAGGGCGCCGCGGGACGCGTAGTCGGCGGTGTCGCTGGCGTTGATGTAGGCCACGTCGGGCGCGTTGTTGCCGGCGATGCGGGTGCTGAGCACCTGCTGGGCCTGCTCAGCGGGAGCGTTCTCGAACTTGATCGTGATGTTCGGGTACTCCTTCTCGAACTCCGCCTTCATCTGCTTCATCTGCGGCTGGTTGCCCACCCACGAGAAGAACGTGACGGTCTGCGGCTCGGAAGGCTCCTCCACCGGCCCCTCGCCCTTGCCGACGTCGGCGCGAGGCTCGTCGTCGCCGTCACCGCCGCCGCAAGCGGCGAGCCCCGTGCCGGCCACGATGGTCAGGGCGACGATCGCCGGGATCCTCCAGGACTTGTGATACCTCACTGCACCCGCTCCCTCTTCTCGGACGGCGTCGACAGAGAGCCAGAGCGACCGGTGCAAATCGATTGGCCTCCTGGTCGGGAAGCCTGCGCCGTGGTCGGGCGTTTGTCAATGGATGAAGGTGGTGTCGGTCACACATTGTGACGTGACCGAGACGGAGCCGTGCCGTACCTCCTGCGGTAGGCGCGTCCGAAGTGCGAGAGGCTGCCGAACCCCGCCGCATGACAGACCTCGGTGACCGACAGCGAAGTCGAGGCGAGCAGCGACCGCGCGAACCGCAACCGGCTCGCCTGGAGGTACTCCTGGAACGCCATCCCGGTGTGCTGCCGGAACCGCTCGCTGAACCAGTTCGGCGACAGGTGGGCACGCGCTGCAGCGTCCGCCAGCGTGATCGGGTCGCGGAAGTGCCGGTCGACGAAGAGCACCGCGTCACGGACCCCATCCCGCTCGTCCGCACGGCCTCCTCCGGCAGGCTCGGAGCCGTCCACCGCCGCGCGGCGCGCCAGCTCCACCAGCAGGCAGGCCAGCAGCCCCTCGGCGAGGCGTGCGCTGCCCCACCGCGGATCCTCGAGCTCGGAGCGCAGCCGTGCAAGGTCGTCCGCGGCACCGGAGAACCCGTCGGCACGCCACGGGAATCCGTCGAGGCCGCCCGTTCCCAGGGCGGCGAGCTCACGCTCCATGACGGCCGGGGCGACGACGGTGTTGAAGCAGTCGAGCGGCTCCTCCCCCGTCACCTCGAGCGCGTGGAAGTCGGCGGGCGACAGCAGGAACGCGCTCCCCGGCCCGATCGTCGTCGCCTCGCCGTTGACGACGTGCCGTGCGGTGCCCGCGACGACCAGCCCGAGCTCGTAGTAGTCGTGCCAGTGGACCTCGACGCTGCCGAGGCGCGGCCGCATGACGCGGACGCCGGCGCGCGGGTGCAGCAGCGACTCCGTGCTGAACCGCTCCACGAGGTCGGTCACGAGAGATCCATCGGCGTCAAATCGATTTGGGCTCCGTTACAGTACCGCCATGTCCACACGTGAGGCGGCTGCCGGCCCGGACGGAGCGTCGTCCCCGGGCTCGCGCGTGACCATTGCGCAGGTCGCGAGCCGCGCCGGGGTGAGCCCGACGACGGTGTCGCACGTCCTGTCCGGCAAGCGCGTGGTCGGCGCCGCGACTCGGGGCACGGTGCTGGAGGCGATCCGCGAGCTCGGCTACCGGCCCAACTTCGTGGCCCGCAACCTGCGCACCCGCCAGTCCCACATGATCGCGGTCGTCGTCCCCGACATCACCAACCCGTTCTACGCCGTGCTGACGCGCGGTCTCGCCGACGCGGTCGACGCGGCGGGCTACGGCACCTACGTCTGCAACACCGACGGCCAGCACGAGCGCGAGCGCAAGTTCTTCGAGGACGTCATGGACCGCGGGGTGGACGGCATCGTCTTCGCCTCCGGCGAGACGGCCGCCGAGCTCTCGTTCGGTCCCGCGGACGCCTCGACGCCGATCATCTGCATCGGCGAGCAGCTCGACCACCCGCTGTGCGACGCGGTCGTCCCCGACGACGAGGCGGGCTCACGCGAGGCCGGCGCGTTCCTCGCCGCCCGGGGCTACACGCGGGTGGCGATGATCCAGGGGCCGCCGCACTACGGCGCTCCGCGCACCGCAGGGTTCCGGGCGGCGATGCAGGCCGCGAAGCGCAAGGTGCCCGCCCAGCGCATGGTGCGCGGCGACTGGACGCGCAAGGGCGGCTACGAGGCGATGAAGAAGCTGATGGCCCACAGCCCGCCCCCCGACGCGGTCTTCTGCGCCAACGACCTGATGGCGATCGGCGCGATGGACGTCGCCCACGAGCTGGGGCTCGCGGTCCCCGACGACCTCGCGATCGTCGGCTTCGACGACGTCGACGCCGCCACGATCGTCACGCCCCAGCTGACCACCGTGCGCAACCCGGCGTACGACGCGGGGAGCACGGCGGGCGATCTCCTGCTCAGCCGGATGTCCGGGCGCTACACCGGCAGCGGACGCACGGTGGTGCTCCCGTGCCCGCTGGTCACCCGGGGCAGCGCGTGAGGGCACGGGCCGGGGTCGAGCGACTCACGGCTCGGGGAACGTCACCACGGCCTTGACGAACCCCTCGGGCTTGTCGCGCAGCGTCGCGAACGCGTCGTCGATGCGCTCGAGCGGGAAGCGGTGGCTGACCATCCCGTCCATCGACAGCACGCCGGAGGCGAGCAACCGCATCCCGACGGACATCCCCCGCATGATCGTCGGGACCTCGCGGAAGTGGGCGTTGACGACCGTGAACGCCATCCAGTTCCACCACGCCAGCGGCAGCACCCGGTCGGGCCCCTGGTGGAACCCGACGACGGCGATCTTCCCGCTCATCCTGGTGGTGTCGCCGCAGGTCG
The DNA here is from genome assembly GCF_008087345.1 of Nocardioides caldifontis. Lineage (GTDB taxonomy): Bacteria > Actinomycetota > Actinomycetes > Propionibacteriales > Nocardioidaceae > Marmoricola_A > Marmoricola_A caldifontis. The sequence continues at coordinate 13,011 of NZ_VHIB01000011.1, forward strand.
TGAGCGCGCCCTGCGTCCCGGTGCACTCGAACGTGATGTCCGCACCGCGGCCGTCGGTCACCTCGCGCACGACGTCGGGGAGCGACTCGCGGGTCACGTCGACGACCCGGGTGGCGCCGAGCCGGGCGGCGCGCTCGAGGGCGTCGGCGCGCGCGTCGGCCACGACGACCTGGCGGGGGCCGCGCAGGGCGACGAGCTTCTGCACCAGGTTGCCCATGAACCCGGCGCCGATCAGCACGACGTCGTCGGCGAGCCGGACGTCGGCGGCCTCGACGGCGTTGGCGGCGCACGCGAGCGGCTCGCCGAGCGCCTCGTCGAGGGGCCCGTCCCCCGCCGGGAAGCAGTACGCCGCGTCCACCGCGACCAGCTCCGCGAAGCCGCGCTCGGTCACCCAGACCGCGACCCGCTCGCCGACCGCCCAGCCGGTGACCTCGAGGCCCACCGCGGCGACCACGCCGCTCACCTCGTGGCCCGGGTAGCGGGGCTCGCCGCCGGCCGGCCCGTCGATCCACGTCTCGAGCTCGGAGGCGCAGACGCCGGAGGCGACGACGCGCACCAGCAGCTGGCCGCGGCCGGCCTCCGGCGGGTCGACCTCCTCGAGGGAGAACTGCTGCGCCTCGCGCAGGACCGCGATCCTCACCCGAGCTCCCCGTCGTGGAGCACCACGATCGTGTAGACCCCGAGGCTCTCGACGTGCAGCCGGTGGACCCCGTCCTCGACGACCACGTCGAGCGGCGTCCGCCGCCCGTCCGGGGTCACCATCGTCGCGCGCTCCTTGTCCTTCGGCAGCCGGACCCGCAACGGTACGCCGGTCACCGGCCGCACCGCGTCGAGCGCGGCGTCGTAGTCGTAGTTCACCAGGTGCAGGGCGACCGACCCGTCCGCGAGGTGCTGCAGGTTGGCCGCCACCGGCGCGGACGTGTCGACCTGGCGTCCGTGGGGCAGCAGCTCGTCGACGACGTCGTGGTGTGCGGTCCGCAGGTCGCCCTCGACGGGCAGGTTCGCGGCCCTGCGGTCGGTGACCACGACCGTGCCGCCACCGGCGAGGTACTCCTCGACCCCGGCGGCCTGGGCCTCGGTGAGCGCGTGCACGTCCGGCAGGACCACGGTGGTGTAGCGGCGGAGCTCCTCGGCGGACGCCCGGTCCGGCGCGGTCACGCCGTCGGCCCAGATCACCACGTCGAACGGGACGGCCGCGCCCGCCAGCGTGCCGGTCACGACCCGGTAGGGGACGACGACGGACGCGTCGGTCGCGTTGGTCGTGTTGTCGCTGGCGTCGGCCTTGCCGATGAGCTCGCGGGTGCTCTCCACGCTGAACACGACCGCGACTTCGTTGACCGTGCGCCGTGCGAACAGCTGCTCGTGGTCGGCGAGGAATGCCTGGATCTCCGTGGCCAGCCCGTGGGGCGCGTAGAACGAGTCCTCGATGACGCTGCCCATCCACGAGCCGTAGGGCACCGACATGTTCGCCCCGAAGGCCGCCGCCTCGAAGAGCGAGAGCCGGAACAGGTCGTGCCCCTTCCCCTTCCCCAGCAGCCCGATGAGCTCGGGTACCACCCCGCCGTACGGGTTCTCGACGACGACGACGTCCTTGTCGCCGCAGAAGGCAGCGACGTAGCGGTACCACTCGGGCTGCCGGTACGTCGTGTTCCGCATCTCGGTGATGACCAGGTCGACGTCGTCGGCGAGCGCGAGGTACATCGGCTCGAGGTTGAAGAAGTTGCCGGAGACGATGATCTCCCGGCCGACCGAGCGGGCGTAGCCGCGCGCGTAGTCGGCGAGCTCGGCGAAGTAGCGCTTGATCGCACGGCACTGGAAGGCGTAGTAGTCACCGAACAGCGGCGCGGACTCCCGCCCCTCCTTGAAGTCGTGGCCGCGCTCGAGCAGCCACTCGCCGTAGTGGAAGTCACCGAGGTCGACGCCCTCGAGCTCGGGAGGCGGTTGCGTCATCGAGCGCAGGTGCTCCCGGAACCCCTTCATGCAGTCCTTGCAGAAGCACGCGCCGTACTGGAAGGCGCCCATCGGCAGCTCGGCCTCGTCGAGCTGGATCCCGTCGACGCCGGCGTCGACCTGGATCCGGATGACGGCCTTGAGGTACTCCCGCCAGACCGGGTTGTTGCGGTCCATGTAGAAGCACTGGTGCTCGCGGTCCGGGCACTCCACCCAGTGCGCGTGGCACGGCCGCTGGTGGATGTCGCGGACCACGCACTCCTCGACGAGGTCGGTGACCGGCTAGCCGTCGCTGTTGACGAGCCCCGCCGGGAAGTAGTGCTCGACGGGCTTCCAGAGCGAGGGATAGCGGTTCGACGAGAACTCGCGCAGCCCCATCCAGTCGCGCTTCCCGACGCCCCGCAGCTCGTTGATCGCCAGCACCGTGGTCTCGTCCCCGTCGAGCTCGACGGGGAACTCCCACCCCTGCGCCTCGAAGACGATGCCGAGCACCTTGATGCCCCGCTCGTGGCAGGCGGCGACGAACTCGCTGTCGTTGACGAACCCGTAGAACCGCGACCGGGCGTCCACCGGGCCGAAGGCCTCCTGCTCCAGGTAGGGCAGCGAGAGCGAGCCGCCGCCCATCGACGCCCAGACCAGCACGGTCGCGCGGTAGTCGACGAGGTCGTCGACCATCTTCAGCCGCCGCGGCGGCAGGCTCGGGTGGTAGCAGTGCTGGCGCGGGAACCAGGCGTCGAAGTAGACACCGCGGTGCATGCTGGGCCTTCCGGTCGGGGGATCAGTCGACGATCAACGGGGAGAGGGTGCGCTCGGCGATGCCCAGCCCCTGCAGGACGCGTGTCTGGTCGCCGCTCCAGACGGGGTCCTCGTGCTCGACGGAGACCACCCCGTCGTACCCCGCCTGGTAGAGCCGGTCGACCAGCCGCCGCCAGTCGACCTCACCCAGCCCGGGGATCCGGTAGCGCCACCAGCCACTGACCCACGGCTCCCGGTCGAGGACGCGGCCGAAGACGCCGTAGCGGGAACGGGCGTCGACGTGCACCTCGACGTCCTTGGCCTGCACGTGCAGCACCCGGTCGGCGTGCGCCTCGAGCGCGGCGAGCGGGTCGATCCCCAACCACACCAGGTGGGACGGGTCGTAGTTGAGCCACAGCCCGAGCCCGGCCATCCACCCCCAGAGCTCCGGCGAGTAGGCGAGGTTCGCCGGGTAGCCGTCGGGGTGCCACCCCTCCATCGGGCAGTTCTCGACGACCAGCCGGACGCCGCGGTCCGCGGCGTAGTCGACCAGGGGCGGCAGCACCTTCTCGGCCAGGCGGAGGTTCTCGGCGACGCTGCGGGACACGTCGCGGCCGACGAAGGTGCCGACGAGTCCGACGCCGAGGAGCTGGGCGGCGTCGATGCACCGCCGCAGGTGCTCGTGCGTGGCCTCTCGTACCGCGAGGTCGGCGTGGAGGTTGTTCTCGTAGTAGGCGACCGCGGAGAGCTCGAGGCCGTGGTGCGCGAACAGCTCCCGCACCCGGTGCGCCTCGACCTCGCCGAACGACTCGACGTCGAGGTGGCTCGCCTCCCAGTCCCGGCCCGGCCGGTCCGGCCAGGCGGCGACCTCGAGCGCGGAGTAGCCGTGCTCCTCCGCCCACGCGGCGATCTCCTCCAGCGGCGTGCCCGGCAGGCACGCGGTGAGGAACCCCAGCCTCATCGTGCCGGTGTCGGCACGTTGGCGTAGGTGTTGCCCGCGAGGTCGCGCCCGCGGGCGAGCCAGATGCTCCACCCCTCGTTCTGCGGCACGTCCTGCATCTTCACCGACGACGGGAAGTAGCGCATCGTGTAGCCGGTGCGACGCACGGGGCTGGTGTTGGGCTTCGCGCCGTGCACGATGCGCCCGTCGTGCATCGAGAACTCCCCGCGCTGGAGCTCGAAGTCGACCGCCTTCTCCTCGTCGACGCCCGCGATCTCGGCGTGGAACGTCTGCTCGGTCATGTCGGTGGGCACGTAGTTCGGCGAGAAGCCGCCGCTGAGGTGGCTGCCGGGGATGACCCGCATGCAGCCGTTCTCCCGGGTGCTCGGGTTCTCCAGCGCCAGCCAGATCGTCACGATGTTGTCGTAGCTGTCGAAACGCCCTTCCCAGTAGGCGCTGTCCTCGTGCCACGGAGTTGCCCGGCCGGTGAACGGGTCCTTGCTGATGAAGTGGCTCGACCACAGCGCGATGTCCGGCCCGATCAGCGGCTCGATCCAGTCGAGCACCTCGTCGGAGAGCAGGAACTCCAGCAGCCGCTCGTCGCGGTAGTGCGGCGTGTCGAGCTCGTCAGAGAGCTTGTCGCCCTTGTGGGCCAGGTGGTCGTTGAAGATCTCCTCGAGGCGGGCGAGCCGCTCCTCGGAGAACATCTGCTCGCCGGGCAGCAGGTAGCCGTTGGCGCGGAAGAACTGCACGTCGTCGGTGGTCAGCACGGTGAGGTCCTCTCGGTCGTGGTCGGCGCCGGGTTCGACGCGGCGTCTGCGGTGGACGCTACGGAGCCGCGGCTCGCCGGACGCCGCCTCTCCTCGGCACGGTTCGACGGATCTTCGGGTTCCCGGGGCGTACGACGCGTGGCGGGCCCGATCACGGCTGCTCCAGGGCCCTGATGATCTCGACGAACAGCTCCATGTCCTGCACGTAGTCCTCCGGAGTGGTCTTCGGGGTCGCGCCGGTCGTGACGACCTCGTGGAAGTACTCGAGCTCGTGGGTGTACGGGTCCTTGAGGTGCGGCCGGACGACGGAGCGCTCGTAGGAGTCGCCCACGGTCTGCTCGATCTGCAGCGTCGTCGGGAAGTGCCGCACGTACGGGGTGTCGTACTGGACCCGCATCGACGCGGTGGCGCCGAAGACCTCGAGGTGGGCGTCGAACCGCAGCTGGTCGTCGACACCGGTCTCATAGGTCACCATGAAGTCGCCGTAGTCGAGGAGCGCGACGACGTAGCCGCCGTTGCGCCACATCCGCGCCGCCGACACCCTCTGCGGCCGTCCGAGGAGCTCGCGCATCGCGGAGAGGTCGTGGCTGCCCAGCCCGCACAGCAGCCCGTAGGTCCAGCCGACCTCCTCCGGGACGTCGCCGAGCGCCTCGCGCACCAGGGCCGCCCGACGGGCCCACTTGTCGTCGATCGCGGCCTGCGGCACGTCGTCGGGACGGTCCACGTGGGCCGTCTGGTCGACGATCAACCGGTTCTCGCCGATCACGTCGTGCACCCGCGCGTAGCGGATCGGGCCGAGCTCGGGGAGCCGGCGCACGGCCTCGACGAACGCCGGGGCGAAGCGCCGCATGTAGGCGACCATCACTGTCTTGCCCGACCGGTCGCGCGCTGCGATGATCTCCTCCGCCTCGCGCGGGCTCAGGCACATCGGCTTCTCGACCAGCACGTCGAGCCCGGCGTCCAGGGCCGCCACGGTGCACTCGGCGTGGTACTCGTCGCTGTTGAGGACGAGCACGCAGTCGAGCGTCGCGGAAGCGATCATCTCGGTGGCATCGGTGTAGCGGTGCTCGACGCGGTAGCGGTCACCGACCCGCTTCACGAGCCCCGGGGAGATGTCGCAGACCGCGGCCAGCTCGTAGCGGTCCGGCAGCGACTCGATGACGGGCAGGTGGATGACCTGGGCGACCTCGCCCAGCCCGATCACCCCCACGCGCAGCTTGCTCAACTCGGAAGCCTCTCTGTCGTCGCGGGGTGGTCGTCGACCGGCGTCCACGTGGCGCCGGCGGCCGAGGAGCGCTCGACGGCGTCGAGCACCCGCTGCACCTGCAGCCCGTCGGCGAACGACGGCGTCGGCGGGGTGCCGGCGGCCACGTCCCTGACGAAGTCGGCGATCTCGTGCACGAAGGTGTGCTCGTAGCCGAGCCCGTGGCCGGGCGGCCACCACGAGCCGGTGTAGGGGTGGTCGGGCTCGGTCACGTAGATCCGGCGGAACCCGGCGTCCGCGGCCGGCCCCGTGGCGTCGTACACGTGCAGCTCGTTCATCGACTCGAAGTCGAAGGCGATGCTCCCCGCGGAGCCGTTGACCTCGACGCGCATCCCGTTCTTGCGACCAGTGGCGAACCGCGTCGCCTCGAAGGTCGCGAGCGCGCCCTGGTCGGTGCGGCCGAAGAAGACCGCGGCGTCGTCGACGGTCACCTCCCCGGTCTCCCGGCCCGCGCTCCCGCTGAGCCCCGAGGAGCTCTCCGGCAGCGGGCGCCGGTCGACGAAGGTGGTGAGGTGCCCGACGACCTCGGTCAGCCGGTGGCCGGTGAGGAACTGCGACAGGTCGATGATGTGCGCGCCGATGTCGCCGAGCGCTCCGGAACCGGCGGTCTCCTTGCGCAGCCTCCACACCAGCGGGAACTCAGGGTCGACGATCCAGTCCTGGAGGTAGTGCGCCCGGATGTGCCGCACGGTGCCCACGGCACCACGCTCGACGAGGGTCCGCGCGTAGGCGAGCGCAGGCGTGCGGCGGTAGTTGAACCCGACCGCCGAGAGGACCCCCGCGGCGCGCGCCTTCTCCGCGGCCAGCGTCATCTCCTCGGCCTCGACGACCGTGTTCGCCAGCGGCTTCTCGCAGAGCACGTGCTTGCCGGCCTCGAGGGCCGCGATCGCGATCTCCGCGTGGGTGTCGCCCGGCGTGCAGACGTCCACCACGTCGACGTCGTCGCGCTCGAGCACCTCGCGCCAGTCGGTCGTCCAGGCCGACCAGCCGAGCCGCTCGGCGGCGTCACGGGTGGCGGAGTCCGAACGGCCGCAGACGACGTTCATCGCGGGTCGGACCGGCAGGTCGAAGAACCGGTGCGCGTTGCGCCAGGCCTGCGAGTGGGCGGCGCCCATGAACGCGTAGCCGATCATCGCGACGCCCAGGGTCGGCCCCTGCTCGGCCGTCTCGTGCACGCTCATCGGGGCTCCCTCGGCACCTCGGCGCAAATCGTTTTGGCCACGCTATGTCCGCAACTCGTCCGGGTCAATGAGGCTCAGCGCCGGATGTGCATCGGGCCGAGCCCCAGGGCCGCCGCCGTCGGGAACGACGCCTGCGCGCCCGGCCGGCCGACGGCGTACGAGCCCACGCGGACACCGAGCTCGACCGCCTCGACCAGGGACCGGCCCGCGCTCAGCGCCGCCGCCAGTGCGCCGGTGAAGGCGTCGCCGGCGCCCGTGGTGTCGACGACGTCGACCTGCTCGGCCGGCACGTGGTGCACGGTGCCGTCCTCGCCCACGACGGCACCGTCCGGCCCTGCGGTGACGACCACCGAGCGCACTCGGCCGAGCAGCTGGCTGACGGCCTCCCGGGCCTTCTCCACGCCCCGCATGTCGGGCGCCGCCCTGCCCAGCAGCCCGGCCGCCTCCGACTCGTTGACGACGAGCGGGTTGCAGGCGGCGAGCACCTCGTCGGGGAGCGGCCGGTAGGGAGCGAGGTTCAGGACGACGCGGCACCCCACCTGCCCGGCCTCGCGGGCCGCGGCGACGATCGCCTCGGTGGGGATCTCGGCCTGGGTGACCACGACGCTGCGCGGACCAGCGAGCTGACGCACGGCGCAGGCGGTGGCGCCGCTCTCGAGCAGCTCGTTGGCCCCCGGCGCGACCACGATCGCGTTCTCCCCCTCCGCGTCGACGAGCACGAACGCCGTGCCGGTGGGGGTGCGGGTGGCGAGGACCTCGGTGGTGTCCACCCACGCCTTGGCGAGGTCCGCCACGAGCGCTCTGCCGTCGTCGTCCCGCCCGACGCGGCCGACCATCGCGGTGCGGGCGCCGAGCAGGCTGGCGGCGACCGCCTGGTTGCCGCCCTTGCCCCCCGAGCCCACCGACGCCTCGCCGCCGAGGACGGTCTCCCCCGGGCCCGGCAACGTGGTGACCCGGCAGACGCGGTCGCGGTTGAGCGACCCGACCACCACGACGTCGAGCGCCCTGGTCACGGCAGCGCCGCCATCCGCCCGAGGAAGAGCTCGCGGAACGCCTCGGCGTCCACCGCGGTCGCGATGCGGCAGTTCGGGGCCGGGGGGTCCTTCCACATCAGCAGGTCTGCGACGGCGACGCCGCGGGTGACCCGGCCGGCGGTCTCGACCGAGACGTGCGCGTCCTTCCACGTGACGAGGTCGGGGCGCGTGACGACCGCGACGGCGAGCGGGTCGTGGAGCGCGCAGCTTCCCTGCTCGAGCTCCTCACCCGGCTTGACCTCCTCCTGGTAGGAGATCCACCCCTCGGTCGCCTCGGCGGCGAGCGCGGCGAACCTGCCGCCCGACCGCGCCAGCTCCCGCGCATCGTCGCGGGTCAGCCTGACCCGACGCGTGACGTCGAGCCCGACGAGCCGCAGCGGAACGCCGCTGGACAGGACGACCTGCGCCGCGTGCGGGTCGCACCAGAAGTTGTACTCGCCCGGCATCGACGCGACGTTGGTCTGCTCGAGGTAGACACCCCCCATGACCACGACCTCCTTGACCGCGGAGGCCAGCCCGGGCTCGATCGTCAACGCCAGCGCGATGTTGGTCAGCGGCCCGATCGCGACGACGGTCAGCTCGCCGGGCTCGGCCGTCGCGCGGCGGACGATCTCGACCGCAGCATGCCCGGAGGTGCCGACCGGTGGCGCGTCGGGGCGCCGGAGCGCGGGGTCGAGCGGGGCGGACGCGCCGGTGACCACCGGCACGTCCTCGCGCCCGAGCAGCGCCAGCAGCTCCTTCGTCAGGCGGGTCGAGGTGACGACGTCGCTGTTGCCGCCGACCGTGGTGACCACCTCCACCTTGATCCCCGGGTCGGCGAGGGCCAGCGCCAGCGCGAACCCGTCGTCGATGTCCGAGCCCGGGGCACCCATCGCCAGGTCGGTGTCCAGGACGATCCGGCTCAGCGGCTGGCCCACAGCAGACCCCGCTCGGTGAGCGTGCGCACGTCGGGGTGGTCGAGGTCCTCGAGCTTGTGGCCCATCGTCGAGACGAACACCCGGCCCTTGCCCCACTGGCGGGTCCAGACCGCGGGACAGGTGAGCTCCTCGCGCCACGGGGTGTCGTCACGGACCCCGAACGTCGTGGTGGCGAGGACGTCGTTCAGCTCGTCGGTCAGCACCCAGTACTGCTCGGTGTCCAGCGACCAGCGGTCCAGCCCTGCGACGATCTCGTGTTCGGCGCGCTCGGGCACCACCTCGACGTCGTACTGCACGAAGCCGCCGGGGTGCGCCGCCCACTGGCCGCCGGTGAGGTGCAGGTAGTCGGGCGACCCGCGGAACGAGTCGACCACCCCGCCGTGCCACCCCGCCAGGCCGGTGCCGTTCGCCACGGCAGCCGAGAGCCCGAGCACCTGCTCGTCGGTGGCGACGCCCTGCGTGTAGCACTGCAGGACCAGGTCGGTGGCTGCCAGCTTCTCTGCGTCGGCGTACACCTCCGGCCCGTCGTGGACCTCGACCGCGAAGCCGTGCTCCTTGAGGAACGGGATGAACCGCTCGGTCGCCTCGACGGGGTTGTGCCCTTCCCAGCCGCCGCGGACGACCAGGGCCTGACGGGTGCGGGTGGTGTCCATGGCTCTCCTCGGGGTGGGTTGGAGGAACGCTAGCCAATCGATTTGCGCAGCGCCAGCGTCGGCGCTCCCGGGGCGCGCTCCCTAGGCTTGGTCGGGCGGCTGCTCGCACGGCTAGCCCTGGAGACAGCGGGAGGAACACGTCGTGGACATGGGGACGCCGGCAGGAGCGGGCGCGGCGGTGGCGGGCCGGAGGCCACGGGTCGACCGGGCCTGGCTGGTCGCCGCGGTCACCTTCCTCGTCCTGCTGGCCTCGGCCGCCTTCCGCTCCAGCCTCGGCGTGCTGCTGGTCCCGATCGAGGACGACCTCGGGTGGTCCCGCACCGACACCTCGTTCGCGGTGTCGCTGAACCTCGTGGTCTACGGCGTCGCGGCACCGTTCGCCGCCGCGCTGCTCGAACGGGTCGGCGTCCGGCGTACTGCCGTGTGGGCGCTGGTCCTCATCGCGGTCGGGTGCCTCGCCACCACCGTGATGTCTGCGCCCTGGCAGCTCTCCGCCCTGTGGGGGCTGGTGATCGGGGTCGCGACCGGCTCCGTGGCCCTGGTCTTCGGCGCGATCGTCGCGAACCGCTGGTTCGTCGCCCGACGCGGGCTCGTCGTCGGGATCCTCGGCGCCGCCTGGGCGACCGGGCAGCTGATCTTCCTGCCGCTGCTGGCCGCGGTCGTCGACGCCTTCGGGTGGCGCGCGGCGGCGCTCACGATCACCCTGGTCTGCGCGGCGCTCCTCCCCGCCGTCGTCGCGGTGCTGCGTGACCGCCCCGAGGACGTCGGGCTCCTGCCGTACGGCGCGGTGGCCGAGGAGAGCCGCGGGCGGGAGGCACCGCCGAGCGCCGCGGCCGCCGTCCTCCACGCGGTGACCGTGCTGCGCGAGGTCCTCTGGACCCGGCCGTTCCTGCTCCTCGCCGGGACGTTCTTCGTCTGCGGCTGGACGACCAACGGCATCATCAGCAGCCACTTCGTGCCGGCCGCGCACGACCACGGCATGCACGCCACCACCGCCGCCGGGCTGCTCGCGGTGGTCGGCGTCTTCGACATCGTCGGCACGATCGGCTCCGGGTGGCTGACCGACCGGCTCGACCCGCGGCTGCTGCTCGGCGTCTACTACGGGCTGCGAGGCCTGGCGCTGCTCGCGGTGCCGGCACTCCTCGGCCCGCACGTCGACCCGCCCCTCCTGGTGGTCGTGGCGCTCTTCGGGCTCGACTGGGTCGCCACCGTGCCGCCCACCGTCGTCCTGTGCCGGACGGCGTTCGGAGTCGAGCGCGCCGGCATCGTCTTCGGCTGGGTGTTCGCCGCGCACATGATCGGCGCCGGCGTCGCGGCCGCGGCCAGTGGCGCGATGCGGGCCGCGTCCGGCGACTACACCTCGGCCTGGGTGCTCGCCGGCGCCCTGGCGGTGGCAGCCGCCGGCGCGAGCCTGCTCCTGCCGCGTCCCGAGCCCCGGGTCACGCCCGCGGTTTGACGAGGATCACCACCGGATTCCTGGCACGACCCCGGCGCCGTCTGTGACCATCGGAGGCAGGGCCCCGGGCGGGCCCCCGGACGAGCGGTGCCGTACCCGGTGTGCGACAAGACGGCGCCAAGGAGTTGTCCCATGGCGTGGATCGTGCTCGTGCTCTCCGGCGTGCTCGAGGCGGTCTGGGCGACCGCGCTCGGCCGCTCCGACGGGTTCAGCAAGCCGTTGCCCACCGGGATCTTCGCGGTCTCGGTCGTCCTGAGCATGGTGGGCCTCGCCTACGCCATGCGCGACCTGCCGGTCGGCACGGCGTACGCCGTCTGGGTGGGGATCGGCGCCTCGCTGACCGTCGTCTACGCGATGGCCAGCGGCGACGAGCCGGTCTCGGTGGCGAAGGTGGTGCTCGTCTTCGGGATCATCGTCTGCGTGGCGGGGCTGAAGTACCTCCACTGACGGGTGGGCGTCACCGGTCCTCCTCGGGAGCGCCCGGCGGCGCCGGCGCGTGGAGCCCGTAGTGCACTCCCACCATGCGTACGACGAAGCAGAGCACCGCTCCCCCGACCGCGGCCGGGACCTCGGGCGCACCGAGCTCCGTCGTGACCACCAGCACGAGCGCTCCGACCAGGGCCGGGATCGCGTAGAGCTCGCTGCGGAGGACGACCGGGATCCGGCCGATCAGCACGTCGCGGAGCGTCCCACCACCCACGGCGGTGACCGCCCCGAGGATGACGGCCTGGGCGATCCCGGCGTCGAGGCTGAGCGCCTTGATCGCGCCCGCCACCGCGAAGAGGCTCAGCCCGGCTGCGTCGAGAGCCACGATCGGGTTCGTCCAGCGGTCGAGGCGGTGGCCGAGGACGAAGGCCACGAGGCTGCCCGCGGCCGCCACGGCGAGGTAGCGCCAGTCGCTGAACGTCGCCGGGGGGAGCGAGTCGAGGAAGACGTCGCGGACGATGCCTCCGCCGAGCGCGGTGATGATCCCGAGCGTCACCACCCCCACCACGTCGAGCCGCGCCACCCGGATCGCGGTCAGCGCCCCGTTCAGCGCGAAGGCGAAGACCCCGGTCAGGTCGAGCGCCAGGAACAGCGGGGAGGCGGTGTCCACGGAGCCCTCCTACCCCTGACCACCGGCGGTGATCGCCGGCGCCAGCAACGCGACCGTCCGGTCGGCCCACCCGGACCGCAGCTCGCCGTGGAGCAGGAGCTCGGCGAGGCAGGCGCCGAACAGCAGCCCCACCAAGGTCGCCGGGTCGACGTCGTGCACCCGACCGGCCTCGACGTCGGCGAGGACCGCCTGGGTGAGGGCTCGCAGCTGGTCGCTCAGCCGGCGGCGCAGCGAGTCGGTGAACGCCGGGTCGCTCCCGGTCAGCACGGCCGCGAGCCCGCCTCGTCCGATGCCGCGCTCGAGCACCGCGACCGCCTGGTCGAGCACCCAGCGCAGCTTCTCGGCGACGGGCAGCTCGGGGGCGGGCACCCCGGGGTCGACCAGCTCGTCGAGGACCGTGGCCATCAGCTCGTCGCGGCTCGCGTAACGGCGGTAGATCGTCGTCCGGGCGACCCCCGACCGCGCGGCCACCGCATCGACGTTCACCGCGCCGGGACCGGCCTCACGCAACAGCGCGAGCGCGGTGTCCCGGATCGCCCGGTCGGTCTCGGGCGACCGCGGTCTCCCCCGGCCGCTGCGGCTCGCCGACCCCTCCGGCACCTGGACTCCCTCGGAATACGTGAGGCTCGAATATTGCTACAGAGTATGTAGCGTAATACGGACGACCCGCCGGCCCGCAAGACCTGGCCGGCGCACCGAAGGAGGACGACCATGACCATGGCCGTGATGGCCCTGATGGCCCTCGCCGTCATCCTCACCTGCGGCGTCATGCTGATGTGGGGGTACTCGAAGGCGTCGCGGACGACCGCACCGCAGGACCGGCAGGAACCGCGGAACCAGCGCGAACGGCAGGTGCCTGGCCGCCGCTAGACCACTGCCGAAAGTCCATGTCGCGGCTCGACAATCGCGGCGTACAGTGCGAGCACCCCCAAGGGGCCCTGTCGACCTCCCAGCGACGGGGCCCCTCTTTTGTGCCACGACCTCCGGGCACCGCCGCTCGTCGGGCGCTCGTCGGAGTGCAGACCATTACGACGAGAGCGGGCGCGCCGGTCACCTCGTCAACGCCTCGTCGGCCGTCGGGCTGATCGGGATGCCGTGGCACGCGGCGTACAGCACGAGCAAGTTCGGGCTGCGCGGTGTCTCCGAGGTGCTCCGCTTCGACCTGGGTGCTCGACGACCGCAGCTGCCTCGAGCTCCTGCTGCTCGTCGGCCACTACGAGATGCTCGCCACGACGCCGCGCACCCTTCGGCTGCGACCGGACCCGCCACGTCACTGAGCAGCCTGTCGTAGGTTCGGGCCATGAGCCACCCGCGCGCAGGGCAGCCGGCCCGCCCCGAGGACCTCGTCGACGTCGCCCACCTGGTGACCGCCTACTACACGGGCGAGCCCGACCCCACGGCCCCCGAGCAGCGGGTCACCTTCGGGACCAGCGGCCACCGCGGCAGCAGCCTCGACCTCGCCTTCAACGAGACGCACATCGCCGCGACCACGCAGGCGATCTGCGACCACCGCCGCGAGAAGGGGTACGACGGTCCGCTGTTCGTCGGGCGTGACACCCACGCGCTCTCCGAGCCGGCGTGGGCGACCGCCCTCGAGGTGCTGGTCGCCAACGACGTGACGGTCCTGGTCGACGACCGCGACGGCTACACCCCGACCCCTGCCGTCTCCCACGCCATCCTGCGGGCGAACCACGGCCGCACCACCGGGCTCGCCGACGGCATCGTGGTGACGCCGTCGCACAACCCACCACGCGACGGCGGCTTCAAGTACAACCCGCCCAGCGGTGGACCGGCCGACAGCGACGCGACGACCGCAATTGCCGAGGCCGCGAACCGCTACATCGAGGCGGGGCTCGACGGCGTGCGCCGCGTCCCGTTCGCGCGGGCCCGTGCCGCGGCCGGCGGCCACGACTTCCTCGGCGCCTACGTCGACGACCTCCCGTCGGTGCTCGACCTCGACGCGGTGCGGGACGCCGGCCTCCGCATCGGCGCCGATCCGCTCGGCGGCGCGAGCGTGGCGTACTGGGGCGAGATCGCGGAGCGCCACCGGCTCGACCTGACGGTGGTCAACCCGTTGGTCGACCCGACGTGGCGGTTCATGACGCTGGACTGGGACGGCAAGATCCGGATGGACTGCTCGAGCCCGAGCGCCATGGCCTCGCTGATCGAGCAGCTGCGCGAGGGATCCTCGTTCCGCGTCGCCACCGGGAACGACGCCGACGCCGACAGGCACGGCATCGTCACCCCCGACGGAGGGCTGATGAACCCGAACCACTACCTCGCGGTCGCGATCTCCTACCTCTACGGCGGCGCGCGCCCCGACTGGCCCGCGACGGCCGCGATCGGCAAGACGCTCGTGTCGAGCTCGATGATCGACCGCGTCGCGGTGGAGCTCGGCCGACAGCTGACCGAGGTGCCGGTCGGCTTCAAGTGGTTCGTGCCCGGGCTGCTGTCCGGCGAGGTCGGCTTCGGCGGGGAGGAGTCCGCGGGCGCGTCGTTCCTCCGCAAGGACGGTTCGGTGTGGACCACCGACAAGGACGGGATCCTGCTGGCGCTGCTCGCCTCCGAGATCACCGCCAGGACGGGCCGCTCCCCCAGCGAGCTCTACCGCGAGCTCACCGAGCGCCACGGCGACCCGGCGTACGCCCGCGTCGACGCTCCCGCCGACCGCGAGCAGAAGGCCCGGCTCGGTGCGCTGAGCCGGGACGACGTGACCGCGACGGAGCTGGCCGGTGAGCCGATCCTCGACCGGCTGACGGCCGCGCCGGGCAACGGCGCCCGCATCGGCGGACTGAAGGTGACGACGGAGTCCGCCTGGTTCGCCGCCCGGCCGTCCGGCACGGAGGACGTGTACAAGATCTACGCCGAGTCGTTCCGGGGGCCCGAGCACCTCGCAGAGGTGCAGGCCGCGGCGCGGGAGCTGGTGGCCGCGGCGCTGGGCTGAGCCCGGTCAGGACGCGGACAGCGTCGGACGCTCGGCCTCCCGCACCAGCTTCGCGACGGCGGTCGCGGCGACGCGGCCGGCGCGGTTGCCGCCGATGGTGCTGGCCGACGGGCCGTAGCCGACGAGCTGGACGCGCGGGTCCTCGGCGGCCGTCGTCGCGCTCTGGACGTCACGGTTCGCCCTGAGCAGGCGGATCCCGCCGTGCCGGCTGCGCAGCCCGAGGGGGGCTAGGTGGCCGACGGCGGGGCGGAACCCGGTGGCCCAGAGGATCACGTCGACGGGCTCGAACGAGCCGTCGGCCCAGCGGACGCCGTCGGGCTCGATGGTCTCGAACATCGGCCGCCGCTCGTACGCCCCGAGCCGCGCCGCCTCCTGCTCCTGCGGCCGCAGCCCGATGCCGGTGACGGAGACGACGGAGCCCGGGAGCCGCCCCTCACGCACCCGCTCCTCCACCAGGGCGATCGCGGCGCGGCCGTCGAACTCCTCGATGTGGTCGCGCCACACGGGCTCGCGCCGCGTCACCCAGACGGTGTCCGTGACGGGCCGGAGCTCGCCGAGGAACTGCACCGCGCTCGCGCCGCCACCCACGACCAGCACCCGCTTGCCGCGGAAGTGCTCGGGACCCGGGTAGTCGACGGTGTGCAGCTGCTCGCCGCGGAACGAGTCCTGCCCCGGGTACCGCGGCACGAACGGACGGCTCCACGTGCCGGTGGCGTTCACCACCGTGCGGGTGGTCCAGCTCCTCGTGCCTGCGTGGACCACGAGCAGGTCACCGGCGCTCTCCACGCGATCCACCCGCACCGGTCGCACGACGGGCAGCTCGTGGGTCCGCTCGTACTCCTCGAACCAGGCGGGGATCACGACGTTGGCGCGCTCGTCGCCGCGCCCCGGCGCCGGGCCGTCGGGCAGGTCGGCGACACCGTGGACGTCGTCCATCGTCAGCGATTCCCAGCGGTGCTGCCACGCGCCGCCCGGTCGCTCGTCGGCGTCGAGCACGACATGGTCCAGCCCCAGCCGCTTCAGGTGGTACGACGCGGACAGGCCGGCCTGACCCGCGCCGATGACGACCGCGTCGAAGACCTCGCTTGGACGGTGACCCACGCGTGGTCAACGCCCGGGACCCTCGGCGTATGCCCGGGCTGTGCGGTGTCCTCGTCCTGTCGGTGGCCGCTGCCAGACTCGGGCGCATGGCCAGGCCGCCACGCATCGAGCCGTCCGCTGACGTCGTCGCCCGGATCGGCGCCACCGCCCTGACGCTGCCGGACGCGTACGAGGAGGACGCCTGGACCGGGGTGCGATGGCGGGTCCGCAAGAAGACGTTCGCGCACGTGCTGGTCGCACAGGAGGGGTACACCTCGGCGTACCGCGACATGACCGGCGTGACCGAGCCGACGACCGTGCTCACCTTCCGCTCCTCCGGCGACGAACTGATGGTCCTCGCCAACGCGGGGCCGCCGTTCTACGCGCCGCCCTGGTCGCCCACCGTCGTCGGCATGGTGCTCGACGAGGACACCGACTGGGACGAGGTGGCCGAGCTGGTCACCGAGAGCTACCTGTTCTGCGCGCCCCAGAAGCTCAGGCGACTGCTGGAGCAGTAGGACCGACTCCTCGAAGGGCGCACTCGATTTGTCCGTTTCGGCGACTCGTCGCAGCCGGCTGCTGTTCGATGGGAGCGAGCCACTCCAGGAGCGACACGTGAGCGAGTTCGACCCCTACTCGAGGCGGGAGCTACGCCGTCTTCGACGGGCATGGCTGCAGCGCAACGGGAGGCTCCTGGCGGGCGCAGCCGGCGGCACCGTCGTCATGCTCGGTTTCGCTACTGCCTTCCTCTTGCGCTTCGCGGACGGGCCCGTCGGCTGGTACGCCGTCGGAGCACTGCACGTCGGGATCGTTGCTGCTGTCCTCCACCTCCTCCATGCGGCGTTCCTGGCGCAGGACCCGAGAGCGCTGCCGCACGTCCGTGGCGCCTGGGGTGAGTAGAACACCCGGAGCGAGCTGCAGCGCGCCAGGCGTCGACGCCTGGTGTGGGGTTGGGTCGACAGCATCAGTCTCAAGGTCGGCGACCTCGACCACGTCGTGGTGACGCGCCGCGGCGGCGTGGTCGTCATCGACTCGAAGTGGCGGCACGAGGTCACGCCTCACGACGCGCAGGACATGGCGCGATCAGCACTCAAGGCGAAGCTGAGGGTCGAAGCAGTTGCCCGGAGCCTGCCGCATCTGAAGCTCGTCGGCGGGTCGACCGCAAGGCACCACATCTCGGGCGTGACACCGGTCGTCGTCATCTGGGGTGCTGCGCAGCACTCCCTTCCCGACGACGCCATGCTCGACGGCGTTGCGGTCGTGGCCGGCAAGCAGCTCGTCGCCTGGTTGCAGCAGCTGCACGGTGCCGAGATCACGAAGAACGAGGCCGTAGACCTGCTCGACGACCTCGAGCGGTTCCGCACGTCGACTGCCAGGAGCGCATGACGTTTGCTAGCCGTCAGGCGCCGTTGCCGACTGTTCCAGAGCAGCGTTTCGTGAACGGTTCCGTCGGCACCGACGACTACAATCGGCAGTATGTTCGAACAGTCGGTCGAGGAGCTCGACGCCACTGCCACCGCGGACGCGCTGGTAGCGGCGCAGCGGGCGGTGCTCGAGGCCGAGGCGGCGTTGTTCGTGCTGGCCGCGCATTGGGCCGACGTCACCGACCCCGACGCTGACTTGGCCGACCGGGATGTCGTGGTGTTGCCGGGGCAGCGGCGCAGGGTGCCGATCCGCCGCACCGGGTGTGTCGAGGGGTGCCCGTTGGTCGATGAGTACGCCGCGGCCGAGCTCGCCGCGCTGACCGGTCGGTCGACGGTGGCCGGGCAGCTGCTGATGGCTGATGCGGTCGCGGTCCGGCACCGCCACCCGCAGCTGTGGAGCGCAGTCCAGGCCGGGACGGTGCCGACCTGGGTGGCCGCGAAGGTGGCGCGCCGGTGCATCCGCGCCGACCTGACCGCGGCCCAGGCCGAGTGGGTGGACGCCGAGACCACCCCGTCGCTGGGCACGTTGCCGACGGGGCGGTTCCTGGACCTGGTGGACGCCAAGATCATTCAGGTCGACCCCGATGCGGCCGCGGGACGGGCCAAGCAGCGGTCGCTGGCGACGTTCGTGCACGCCGGTCAGGTTGACGAAGACGGCCTGCGCACGCTCGTGGCCCGCGCGTCCGCCGGTGACGTCACCTACCTGGTCGCGGTGATCGACCGGATCGCCCACCTCCTGGCCGAGCGCGGTGACCACCGCAAGATGGAGGTGCTCCGCGCCGAGGCGTTGCGGGTGCTGGCCAACCCCGCCCACGCCCTGGCGCTGCTGACCGAAGCCGCGCTGGCCGACGCCGACCCGCAGATCGAGACCCCCGGTGACCTCGGCCAAGGAGTGCTGTTCCCGCACGGCACCGCCGGTGGGATGGTCGACGCCACCGGCGCCCCGCTCCCCGCCTCCGTGACCGACGTCGCCGACCTCCCGGAGCTCGACGACCTCGAGCTGGCCACCTCACCTCAGGTGCAGGCCCTGCTCGGTAACGGTGCCGGTGCCGGTGAGGGTCTCGTCGTCGGGACGGATGGGGAGCCGGCGCCGGAGTCGGTCAACGACCCCGCGCTCCTGGAGCGGTTGATCACCGCACTACAGGAGTTCGACTCCTCGACGCTGGACCCGGTGACCGTGGTGCACGTGCACCTCTCCGAGGCCACCCTGACCACCCGGCACGGCACCGCGAGGTGTGAGGGGATCGGGCCGATGGTGCTCGCCGAGCTCCGCGACTGGCTCGCGCACCCGATCCACCCCGACCACATCACCACCCGCATCCACCTCCGCCCGGTGCTGGACGCCGCGACGGTGGTGCCGGTCGACCGGTACGAGGTCCCCGCCCCGATGAGCGAGCTCGCCACCCTCCGCACCCCGTACGAGGCGTTCCCGTTCGGCACCCTGGGCTCCCGCGGAGCCGACAACGACCACGCCCGCCCCTACGTCAAGGACGGACCACCGGGCCAGACCAGCCTGGAGAACCTCGCGAAGCTCAGCAGGTACCACCACCGGTTGAAGACCAACGGCCACTGGATCCTCCACCACCCCGACCCCGGCACCTACTGGTGGCGCACACCCCACGGCCACTGGTTCCTCGTCGACCCCGACGGCACCCACTGGCACGGCCGAGATCCCGACCTCGACCAGCAATACCGCGACGACAACAACCCCGCCGCCTGACCCACGTCGGTGGCGTGGCTGCCGCGCACGGATCGACCGCGCTTGCTCATTCGGTCACGCCCATGAGTCAGGGACGTTTTGCGCGCCCTCGACTTGGCTTCCAGGTCGGGTCAAGCAGTGTCGGGCTCTGCGGCGCCGGTACCCGAAGGCGCCACAGGCGCCGATGCTGCAGCGTCGGCCCCTCGCGTAGTCGGACCGCCCTGCGCTGTGAGCGCGATGAGCGCGAGCCCGAGGACGACGAGGAGGAGCTCAGCCGCGACTCGGTCGTCACGCGGCGCCGTCTCGGGCGAGAGGGAGGCGTTCTCAGCCGTGGCGATCACTTCGAGCAGATCCTTCGTCACCCACCCGTTCACGACCTCCTGCTGGGGGGCCGAATCCGCCATGGCGTTGTTCATCTCGTAGCGGTCCATCGCATCGGCGATCTCCGACGAGTAGTCCGCCGTGCCGGTCGACGACTCCTCGGGCTCCAGACCGAACCACACGGCGATCGCTCCGACGGCCAGGACAAGGGCGCCCACTCGGCGCGCAAGCAACAACATGTTTCCCCCGATGAGATCTGAACTGATGCCCCTATCGTCCCTGCCCCTCGGGTTCGAGGCGGCCGAACGGCCGAACTCCTGCGACGAACGCCGTCAGGGTGCGTCGGACAGCACGTTGAGGAGGCCACTGAGGGCGAGCAGGAAGGCGAAGATCGCGACGAACCGCCCGATGGTCAGCCAGAAGAAGTAGCCGGTCCGCGTGACGAGCTCCGACCACCTTCGTCCTGAGCGGGCGAAGCCAACCCTAGACCGACACACCACCGCCCCCGGTCCCACGGACCGGGGGCGGCACAGCGCGACGGGAGGTCAGGTTCCGGCGATGATCCCGGGAAGTGCCGCGTCGAACTGGTCGGCGACCGTCTTCGCCGGCAGCACGCGGCTCGCCGGCCGGGCGCTGCTCGCGAGGTCGGCGCCCCAGGCCGAAGCGCGCTGACGCTGCAACGGGGTGCCGTGGTGGCCAGGGCTTGTGAAGCTGCAGTCACCGACGGTGTAGAAGCTCACCATCGCCTCGACGACACGCTTCTTGTTGAGCGTGAAACCCTTCTTGTGCGTCGCACTATAAGTCGCCATGGCGTCAGCCATGAGCTCGGTGCGGCGGGTCGCCTCGGAGGGGTCGGCCGGGCCGCTGTCGAAGCTCCCCAGCTCGTACTGGACGTGGTGGGCGTACTCGTGCGCCATGATCACCCGCGGGCCGACGTCACCGAGGCCGATGGCGTCGTACGCCTCGATGATGCCGTCGCCGAAGACCAGCTTGTCGGGCAGCGCCTCGATGGCGGGATCGGGGTCGCCCTCACCGCTGAACGCGAAGGCGTTGAGCGTCCACAGCGGGTTGTCGTGGAAGGTGCGCTCCTCCCGCATGAACGCCGAGACGACCTGGGCTTCCTCCTCGATCTCCGCCGCCGTCATCGGCGCGATCACGCCGAACTCGACCATCGCGGTGAGCGTCTTCACGATCCGCTCGCGGTCGAGGAGGGCGTCGCCGCGCATCGCCATCAGCTGGATCTCGCCGGTGTCGACGTCGGTCCAGAACCGCGTCAGGTCGCGGAACGCGTTCTGCAGCTGGCGGGCGTGCGAGTCGAGCGCGTAGTCCGCGTCGCCGGTGGTGCCGAAGAACAGCGCGTCGTACGTCGGCACGTCGAACAGCGTGTCCTGGTGCGCGACGACGAACGAGAGCTGCTCGGCCGTCATCCCCTCGATCAGCTGGTCGACGTACGCGTCGAGCAGCGTGGGGCCGCACTCGCTCGGGGCGACCGCACCGCGGAACGCTGCCTTCGCGCGGTTCTCGACCAGCTCGCCCTGCGACGTGGCCGGCGCGTGGTCGGCGGTCGCGGTGGCGACCGGGTTGATCAGGCCGAATGAGAGCACCGCCGTGGCCGAGGCCAGGGCGATCCGAGACGTTCTCTTCACAAAGGCTCCTTCGTCGGTGATGACCGACGTAGTGGTTGTGGGTGGATTGTCCCGGACAACCTAGAGGGGCCTTCACCCGTAAGGCGAGCCCCCGGAATGCAACGAATCGGTATCAGCGGCCAGCTGACGAGGTCAGCCAGTCGGTCAGGTGGGTGGCCAGCGCCGCAGGCCGGTCGAGGTGGATCAAGTGGCCCGCGTCGTCGACGAGCCGCAGCTCGGCGCCGGTAACGAGCTGGTGCAACCGGTGCGCCCGGTCGACCGGGATCCAGGTGTCCTCCTCGCCCCAGACGACCAGCACCGGGAGGTCGAGCTGGGGGTAGAGCGGCTCGACGTCGTCGGTGTACCGCTGGTCGGCCTGCGCGATCTGCCGGTAGAACGCCGCCTGTCCCTCGGCTCCGCGCCACGGCGCCACGAGCGACTCCATGCTCTCCTCGCTCAACCCGCGGCGGCTCGCCCCGGCGATGTACGCCCGCACCACGCCCTCGTGGATGGCCGGCGGCACCGCGCTGAACACGTCGGCGTTCTCGCGCACGAGCCGGAAGAACTCCGAGCCCCATGGCGCGAGCGCGACGACGTCGACGAGCGCGAGGGAGGCGTACGCCGCGTCGTGCAGCAGGTGCGCACGCAGCGCCACCGCACCCCCGTAGTCGTGGGCGACGACGTGCGGGGCATCGAGCTCCCAGTGCTCGAGGAGCGCCGCCAGCAGCTCGCCCTGGACGTCCAGCGACACCGGGTGCTCGGGATCCTTCGACGACGCGCCGTACCCCGGCATGTCCCAGAGGTACGTCGCGAACCGGCCCGACAACGCTTCGGCGAACGGGCGCCACAGCACCGACGACCACGGTGTCCCGTGGCAGAACACGACGGCCGGACCGGAGCCGAGCCTCTCCCACCGCACCGAGCGGCCTTTCCAACCGAAGATCTGGGACAGCACGCCGCCATGGTTCCACGCGAGCCGTCCTGCGAGACTGGGCTGTGCCCTGGCGTGCCACCACCGAGGTCGACCGGTTCCTCACCGAGGCGGAACCGTTCCTCGTCCGCGACGCGGTCGCGAACAACACGCTGCTGACCGAGGCGCACTTCTGGGCACGGCTACCTGGCGCCGAAGGCGGGCTCTTCGGCTGGTGGCGGGAGCGCGGCGAGGTCGAAGCTGCCTTCGTCCTCCTCCCCGACCACCCCATGCTCTGCTCTCCCCTGCCCCGGCCTGCAGCCGCGGGGCTCGCGACCGCGGTGCCCGATGCGGTCGGTGTGGGTGTCGAGGCGAGCGACGTCGAGGCGGTGGTCGCGTCCTACGCGACCCTGGGAGTGACGCTCGGACCGGCGGCACGGCTGACCCTGCTCCGGCGGCAGGAGGCCGCGCCCATGGGTCCGTTGCCGGAGGGCCACGCCCGCCCGGCTATTCCGCGCGACCTCCCGCTGCTGCACGAGTGGTTCCGGGTGTTCCAGGCGCAGCACCCCGAGGACCGCAGCCACGTCGCGTTCGTCGTCGACCACCCGCTGCAGGACGGTGGCATCGCGGTGTGGGAGCGCGACGGGCGGCCGGTCGCCTTCGCCTCCCGCACCCCGACGGTGGCGAGCACGACCCGGATGGGGCTCGCGTTCCAGCCGGACGGCGGGGCCGAGTGTGCCGGCGCGGCGTTCGACGCAGCGTGCGCAGAGGCGGCGCGCGTCGCCGACCACGTGCTGGTCCTGTGCGGCTCCGGGACCACGCCGACCTACGAGTCGCGTGGGTTCGTGCCGGTCCTCGAGCGGGTGGTGCTGCGACGCGCGACCGGTGACCCTGGACAGAGCTGACCCCGCGGCACCAGCGTTGTCCCGTGACCCGCATCCCTCCGCCCGTCCTCGCCGTGCTGGCGATGCTCGCTCAGCGCCAGCTCAGTCCGAAGCCCCCGCCACCCACCACCGCGCGCCGGACCGCAGCCGCCACCGTGGCCCTCGCGTCGGTGGGGATCGCCGGGACCGCGTCGAACGGGTTCCGCAGGACCGGCACCACCGTCGACCCGATCCACCCCGACCGCGCGACGACGCTGGTGACCGGCGGGCCGTTCCGGTTCACCCGCAACCCGATGTACGTCGGGATGACGGGGCTCGTGCTCGCCAACGCCGTACGACGCGGGGCGTGGCTGGGCGTCGTCCCCCTGGCAGTGTTCTTCGCGGTCATGGACCGCGTGCAGATCGCGGCCGAGGAGCCGGTCCTGCGCGAGAAGTTCGGGACCGACTACGAGGAGTACCGCGCCGACGTGCCCCGCTGGCTCGACAAGAGGTCGTTGAGCCGGCTGGCGCACACGCTGGCGCCTTGACGTGACCACAGCCCCGGCAGCGGACTGGCGCCTCGCGGCAGTCCTGGTGATCCTCGTCGCCGTCGCGGTCCTGACGTCACTGCGCGCCGGGCTGGGCGTGCACCGCGACCAGGTCGTCGCAGCGCTTCGCGCGGTCGCCCAGCTGTCGGCGGTCGCGCTGGTGCTGACCGCGATGATGGCGTCCCTGGCCTGGTCGTTCGCGTTCGTGGCCGTGATGTTCCTGGTCGCCTCGATCACCTCCACGCGTCGAATGGGGGCACCGGTCGGGGAGCTGCCGTGGGTCGCGCTGGCGATCGCGGCCGGAGCCGGACCCGTCGTCGCGCTGACGTTGCTCTCGGGCGTGGTCCCGCTGACCGGAGCGGGCGTCATCCCGATCGCCGGCATCGTGATCGGCGGCTCGATGACGGCCGCCACCCTCACCGGACGCCGAGCGTTCGACGAGCTCGCCGCCCAGGCCGGCGGCTACGAGGCGGCGCTGGCCGTGGGGCTTCACTCCCCGCAGGCGGCGCTGCTGGTGCTGGAGCCCACCGCACCGGAGGCGCTGACCCCGGGGCTCGACCAGACCCGGACCGTCGGGCTCGTGACCCTGCCCGGCGCGTTCATCGGGGTGATCCTCGGTGGGGGAACCGCGCTCGAGGCGGGAGCCGCCCAGGTGCTGGTGCTCATCGGGCTGCTCGCGGCGCAGGCGCTCACCACGGCGACGTTGCTGCGGGTGATCGCGCACGCCCGCGTCGTGCGCCGATCCCTGCGCGACAGCTACCCGCGCTGACCGGCTCGGCGAGCGCTACGCGTGGGTGTCCGGCCGGCACCTGCAGGTGAGCGCGGCGCGCAGCCCGACGCCGATCTGCTCCACCGAGTCGACGGGGCCGTGCGGGAAGTGGAGC
Organism: Nocardioides caldifontis; assembly: GCF_008087345.1. Classification (GTDB taxonomy): domain Bacteria; phylum Actinomycetota; class Actinomycetes; order Propionibacteriales; family Nocardioidaceae; genus Marmoricola_A; species Marmoricola_A caldifontis. Next base: position 37,305 of record NZ_VHIB01000011.1, read on the forward strand.
CGGAGGCTGCGGACGCCGTCGAGGCAGAGGGCGGCGAGGGTGATCCCGTAGCGGTCCAGCCGCCGTGGCACCACCGCGAGGACGTCGGCCTGGCCGTGGGCGCGGACGCAGGCCAACAGCTCCCCCGCGTGCGCGAGCTCGAGGTGGCGCAGCGTGGCTGCCGCGCACGCGCGGAGCGGGTCAGGCTCGGCGGCGGCGAACTCCGTGACGGCGACCGGCCGGACGGTGGGGCCGGCGAGCCGCACGGCCAGCAGCCGCATCCGGTACTGGCGGTGGCCGGGACGTTCGGAGGCGAGCTGCTCGAGCGGCCCGGTCAGCTCGAGCACGCGGAACGGCTCCGGCCCGCCCACCTGCACGCTGACGACGCGGCCGCCCTCGAGGAGCCGCGCGACCGGTGACTCCTCCTCGAGCCAGAGCACCGGCGACCCGTCGGGCTCCGCAGCGATCGGCACGACGGTCATGGTGCGGGCGTGGGGGCATCCTCGCGTCCGCAACGTGGCCGCCGTCGCGGCGGCGAGGGCCGTCCGTGCCTCCTCTGCCAGGGAAGGCACGTGCTCCTCGCGACCGGTCATCCGTCCTCCTCGATGGTTAGGTAACCCTTACCTAAACTCATCGAGGTGGTCCTTGGCAACGGGCGGGCCCCAGAACGACGACGTCCCGAGCCACCAGATGGCTCGGGACGTCCGTGTGTCGGGCTGACAGGATTTGAACCTGCGACCCCTTGACCCCCAGTCAAGTGCGCTACCAAGCTGCGCCACAGCCCGCCGCCCGCGGCTGCACGGGCGACGGAAACCTTACCTCAGGTCGCACGGCCGCCCGACACCGACCGGGCCAGGGTGCCGAGCGTGCTGGAGACGAGACGGTGACCGGTTTTGACCCCTGGGGCGCGTGGCGCGTCTTGGGCGACCGGCTCGCCGGTGGTCCGGTCGAGGAACCAGATGCCGTCCACGGCGGCGTAGTGGCGCGAGACCGTCGGGCTGACGTTCACACCGTTCCACCTCAGGCGGGCGGTCACCGACCTCGCGGTGTTCGCCTCGCGCACCCACCAGTGCTTCGGCCACTGGTCGGGGCGGGTGCAGGACGACACCGGCTCCTGGGTACGCGTCGAGGACGTCGTCGGCTGGGCCGAGGAAGTCCACAACCGCTGGTAACGGTCAGCGACGGCGCTCGTTGCGCTTCCGCGGCCGCACCTGCAGGTGCACCGGGGTCCCGACGAAGCCGAACTCCTCGCGCAGCCGCCGCTCCACGAACCGGGTGTACGACGCCTCGAGCACGCCCGTCGTGAACAGCACGAACGTCGGCGGCTCCGTCGAGGCCTGGGTCCCGAACATGATCCGCGACTGCTTCCCGCCGCGCACCGGGTGCGGGTGCTCGGCGACCAACCGGCCGAGGAACGAGTTCAGCTGGCCCGTGGTGATCCGGGTCTGCCACCCGCCGAGCGCGGCGTCGAGCGCGGGCACCAGCTTGTCGACGTGCCACCCGGTCCGGGCGGTGATGTTGACGCGCGGCGCCCACTGCACCCGCACCAGCTCGCGGTCGATCTCGCGGTCGAGGTAGAAGCGGCGCTCCTCGTCGACGAGGTCCCACTTGTTGAACGCGATCACCAGCGCGCGCCCGGCCTCGGCGACCGACGTGATGATCCGCTGGTCCTGCTCGGACAGCGGCTGCGAGGCGTCGACGACCATGACGCAGACCTCGGCACGCTCGATCGCGGCGCCGGTGCGGAGGGAGGCGTAGTACTCGTGCCCGGAAGCCTCCTTGACCCGCTTGCGGATGCCGGCGGTGTCGATGAACCTCCAGGTGCGACCCCCGAGCTCGATCAGCTCGTCGACGGGGTCGACGGTGGTGCCGGCGGCGTCGTCGACGACCGCCCGGTCCTCGCGTGCCAGCTTGTTGAGCAGCGACGACTTGCCGACGTTGGGCTTGCCGACGATGGCCACCCGGCGCGGGCCCCCGATCTCGGTGTCGGTCAGCTCCGGGGTCTCCGGGAGCGCCTCGAGGATCGCGTCGAGCAGGTCGCCCGACCCGCGGCCGTGGAGCGCCGAGACCGGGAAGGGCTCCCCCAGGCCGAGGTTCCACAGCGCCGCTGCCTCGGCCTCGCCGCGCAGGTCGTCGACCTTGTTGGCGGCGAGGACGACCGGCTTCCCGGACTTGCGGAGGATGCGGACGACGGCCTCGTCGGCGTCGGTGATGCCGACCGCGGCGTCGACGACGAACAGCACCGCGTCGGCGACGGAGACCGCGACCTCGGCCTGGGCGGCGATCCGCTCGGCGAGCCCGCGGGCGTCGGGGTCCCAGCCGCCGGTGTCGACGACCGTGAAGCTGCGGCCGTTCCAGTTGGCGTCGTAGGAGACCCGGTCGCGGGTCACGCCCGGCACGTCCTGCACGACGGCCTCGCGCCGCCCGATGATCCGGTTGACCAGCGTCGACTTCCCGACGTTGGGACGTCCGACGACGGCGAGGACCGGCGTGCGGACCGTGGTCTCGTCGGAGGAGGTCGGTCGGGTGCTCATGCGCGGTCCTCGGCGACGTGGTCCTCGGCGACGGCGTCGGCGTCCGCCACCAGGCCCGCGACGAGGTCGATCACCTCGTCGAGGGTCCGGTGGGTGGTGTCGATGTGCACGGCGCCGTCCGCCATGGTGAGCGGAGCGGTGGCACGGCCGGAGTCGATGCGGTCGCGCTCGAGGAGCCCGGCCTCGGCAGTGTTCACGTCCCCCAGGTGCGCGTGCTCGGCGATCCGCCGGCGGGCGCGGGCAGCCGCGTCGGCCGAGAGGTAGACCTTCACCTCGGCCTGCGGCCAGACCACCGAGCCGATGTCGCGCCCCTCGACGACGATGCCGCCCTCACCGATGATGGAGCGCTGCAGCTCGAGCAGCCGCTGCCGGACCTGTGGGACCGTGCTCACCGGGCTGACGGCGGCGGTCACCTCGGCGGAGCGGATCGGCCCGGAGACGTCGACGCCGTCCACCGCGATCGTCGGGGCGAGCGGGTCGGTGCCCGACTCGATCGACGGCTCGGCGCAGCGGGCCGCGACCGCCTCGGCGTCGTTGACGTCGACCCCCTGCTCGAGCATGAACCACGTCATCGCGCGGAACTGCGCACCGGTGTCGAGGTAGCGCAGCCCGACCCGGGACGCGACACCGCGGCAGGTGCTCGACTTGCCGGAGCCGGAGGTGCCGTCGACGGCCACCACCACGTTGCTGCTCACCAGGGTCCTTCCCGACGGGGTCCGGCGACCCTCGTCGGCCGTCGGAAGGCGCCGCGAGGGACGCGGGCGCACCAGCCGATCCTACCGGTGGACCAGCCATCCCCTGCCGGTCAGCGCCTCGAGCAGGGGGTCCGCCAGGGACGCGGCGACGGTCAGCTCGAGCAGCCCGTAGGGACGACCGGGGTCGTGGTCGATCCGGACGTCCTCGACGTTGATCCCGATCTCGCCGACGTCCCCGAACAGCCGCGCGAGCTCGCCCGGGTGGTCGGGGACCCGCACGAACACGCCGGCCTCCTCCGTCGCCGGCTGGCCGTGCTTGCGTGGGATCGCGGTGGTCCCCGCGACACCGCGCCCGAGGATCTCGCCGAGCGCCGGACGGGAGCCGGTCTCCAGGGCGTCGAGGAGGGCGTCGAGCCCGTCCCGCACCTCGCGCAGCAGCCCGGTCACCGCCGGGGCGTTCGCCGCGAGGATCTGCTGCCACAGGGCTGGGTCGCCGGCGGCGATGCGGGTGACGTCGCGGACTCCCTGGCCTGAGAGCGCGAGGTGCTCGGCCGGTGCACCCGCGAGGGCCCCGGCGACGAGCGCGGAGACGACGTGCGGCACGTGGGAGGTGCGGGCGACCGCCTCGTCGTGCTCCTCCGGGGAGAAGGTGAACGCGGTCGCCCCGCACAGCTCGGCCAGCTCGGTGACCAACGCCACCGCGTCGGTCCGCGAGGTGGCGTGCGGCGCGACCGCCCAGGGGCGGCCGTCGAACAGCGCCGCCGAGGCGGCCAGCGGGCCGGACCGCTCGCTGCCGGCCATCGGGTGGCTGCCGACGTAGCGCTCGAGCTCCTCGGGGGTGACGGTCTCGACCACCTCGGCCAGCGGCGCGCTCTTGACGCTGCCGACGTCGGTCACCACGCCGGCGGTGTCCCGCAGCTGGGAGGCGATCACGGACGCCAGGTGGTCGGGCGGCACGGCGACCACGACGAGCTGCACGTCGCGCTCGGGGATCCCCGGCGAACCGGCTCCGAGCCCGCTCGCGGTGCGGAGGTGCTCGGCGTTGGTGTCGTGAAGGAAGACCTCGACGCCGCGGGCCCGCAGCGCGAGCCCGACCGACGTACCGAGGAGACCGGCTCCGACCACGAGGACGGGTCCGGTGAGCGTCGTCCCGGTCACGCGTCCGGCACCTCGCGCACCTGGTCTCCTCCTCCGCCGACGTCCGGGCCGACTCTACCGAGCCCACGGGGGCCGGCAGGTCGCCCCGGTCCGGGATCAGACGCCCAGCGCGTGGCCGTAGCGGAACACGTTGCTGGGGTCGACGCGGCGCTTGACCGCCATCAGGCGGCGGTGCACCTCCGGCCGCCAGGCGCGGGCCACCTCGGACGGGTCGGTCGCGTCCCCGAGCCAGTTCACCAGGATCGTCCCGGTCGACCACGTCTCGAGCGCGTCGACCACCCGGCCCGTCGCCGCGCGGACCGCGTCCTGCGCACCCGGCGCCAGCACGCCGAGCGCGAGCACCGACCACGCCCCCTCGCGGCCGGCGACCGCGTTGGGCACCGCGGGCTGCCGGCCCAGGGCCCCGCCCATCAGCCGCAGCTCGACCAGAGGCAGCGGGCTGCCGGACCCGGGGCCGGCGGCCTCCAGCAGGGCCGTGACCGTGTCGGCGCCGAGCTCCCGGAGCAGCAGCCCCCGCTCGTGCACCGGCATCGGCTCGGTCGGGTCCTGGTGGATCGCGTCGGCCGCGGTCATCGGCAGCATCCCGACACCGGGCAGCACGACCTCCCCGGCCTCGAGCATCGGCGCGAGCAGCTCCGCGCCCTCCGCCTCGCTCCCCCGGTGGGCGAACCGCAGGTGCACGACCGAGCGACCGCGCAGCGGCTCGGGGAGCGCCTCCACCGGCGGTAGCCGCAGCAGCGCCAGCGACGTGCTGCTGCGCTCCGGGAGGGTGGGGGCCCAGGCCCGGAACGAGTGCAGCACCTCCGTGGCCGACTCGGCCGCGAAGAAGACCCCGCCGCCGTAGACCTCCGCGGCCGGGACCAGGGCGATCTCGACCTCGGTGGCGATCCCGAAGTTCCCCTTCCCACCGCGCACCGCCCAGAACAGCTCCGGGTCGGTGTCGGCGTCGACCCGGCGGACCTCCCCGTCGGCGGTGACCAGCTCCAGCGAGAGCACCTGGTCGGCACCGAAGCCGTACTCGCGCGACAGCAGCCCGAGGCCGCCGCCGAGCGAGTAGCCGACTACCCCGACGCCGGACGAGGAGCCGCTGACCCCCGCGAGGCCGTATGCCGCGGCTGCGTCGTTCACGGTCGCCCACCGGGCACCGCCGCCCACCCGGGCCGCACGCCGGACCGGGTCGACGACCACGGTGTCCATCCGCCGGGTCGAGACCAGCACGGCGCCGTCGATCCCCGACACCGCGCCGTGCCCGGTGGCCTGGACGGCGACGCCGAGCCGGTGGTGGACCGCCCAGGTGACCGCGGCGGCCACGTCCTCGGCGGTCGTGGCCCCGACGACCACGGCGGGGCGGAGGTCGTGGGCGAGGTTGAACGCCGCGAGCTCCTCCGCGGCGCGCGGGTCGTCCCCGGCGAGGACGGGGCCGCGCACCCGGGAAGCGAGGTCGGTGAGGTCGGTGAGGTCGGTGAGGTCGGTCGTGGTCGCGGTCGTGGTCGTGGTCATCGTGGCCTCCTCGAGTGTCGTCGCCCGGATCCTCCGGGCACGACAACGGTCGGCGCGACACGCGTCGCCGGTCCACGACCGCGTTGCTCACGGGCGTGAGGCTGCGCCTAACATCGCTGGTCATGGAGCTGCGGCAGCTGCGGTACTTCGTCGCGGTCGCCGAGGAGCTGCACTTCGCACGCGCCGCCGCGCGGCTCCTGATCGCCACCCCGTCGTTGAGCCAGCAGATCAAGGCCCTCGAGCGGAGCCTCGCACTGACCCTCTTCGACCGGTCGAGCACGGGCGTCTCGCTCACCCCCGCGGGCGCCGAGCTGCTGCCCCTGGCCCGCTCCGTGCTCGAGAGCGCGGACGAGCTGACCGACGCCGCGCAGCGCATCGCCGCGGAGCGCGCGACCGTGCTGCGGCTGGGGTTCCTGCCCTTCGCGCTGACCGCCACGACGCGGCGGCTGCTGACCGGGTTCGGCCGCTCGTCTCCGGAAGTGACGGTGCGGCTGCGGCAGTACGAGTGGGAGGACCCGTCCGCCGGGCTGCTCTCCGGCGCCACCGACGCGGCCCTGGTCCGGCTGCCGTTCACCGGCGACGAACGGCTCCACGCGCTGGTGCTCGCGGAGGAGCCGGTGCTCGCGGTGGTCGCCGAGTCGCACCCGCTCGCAGGCCATGACGAGGTGAGCCTCGCGCGGCTCGCCGAGGAGCCGTGGTTGGAGGCCGGCATCGTCACCGACCCGGTCTTCGCGGGATACTGGTACCTCCGCGACCTGCGGGACGTCGCCGCCACGACCGTGCGCAGCGGCGCCGAGACCGTCGAGGAGTGGCTGGCCGAGATCGGTTTCGGGCGGGGCGTGAACATCGTTCCGACCGGGCTCGCCGAGGAGTACCGCCGGCCGGGGCTGGCCTTCGTGCCGGTCGGCGACGCGCCGCTCTCACGGCTCGCGCTCGCCTGGCCCCGGACGGACGCGACCGCGGCGGCCACCGCGCTGGCCCGCTACGCGGCCGCAGGAAGGCGCCGGAGCGCGTCCCGCTAGAGCCGGGCCGCGTCGAGCAGCACCCCGAGCTCGTCCCGGGTCAGCTCGCGCAGCTGGCCCGCCTTCAGCCTCCGCAGCTGGACCGGCCCGATGGCGGTCCGGGTGAGCCGCCGGACCGGGTGGCCGACGTGCTCGAGGAGCCGGCGGACGATTCGGTTCCGGCCCTCATGAATTGTCAACTCGACAATAGATCGCTTGTCCGTCGCCGAGACGACCCGACAGCGGTGAACCTCGACGGGGCCGTCCTCGAGCTCCACGCCGTCCTTCAGCCGTCGGACGGTGGCGCGCTCGACGACACCGTCCACCTCCGCGACGTACGTCTTGTCCAGCTCGTACGACGGGTGGGCGACCCGCTGGGCGAAGTCACCGTCGTTGGTCAGCAGGATGAGCCCCTCGGTGTCGGTGTCGAGCCGTCCGACGTGGAAGAGCCGCTCGGGCCGGTCGGCCACGAGGTCGCCGAGGGTCCGGCGGCCCTGCGGGTCCGACATCGTCGACACGACACCGCGAGGTTTGTTGAGCACCAGGTAGACATGGGGGCTCACCGGCGGCAGCCGCTTCCCCGCCACCCGGATCACGGCCGTGCGCGGGTCGACCTTCGTGCCGAGCCGGGTCACCACCTCGCCGTCGACCTCGACCTGGCCGTCGAGCATCAGCTCCTCGCACTTGCGACGGCTCGCGACGCCCGACTGGGCCAGCAGCTTCTGGAGCCGGACCAGCCCGTCGTCGTCGACCGGCAGGTCGGCGCTCATGCCGACTGCTCGGCCGAGGGCTGCCCGGCCGCGGTCTCCTCCATCGGGACCAGCTCCTCGGGCTGGTCGAGGTCGTCGAGCTCCTCGAGGTCCGGCATCAGCGGCGCGAGCTCGGGGAGCTCGGCGAGCGAGGTGATCCCGATGCGCTCGAGGAAGTAGGAGGTGGTGCGGTAGAGCGTCGCGTTGGAGTGCGCGTCGACGCCGGCCTCCTCGATCAGCCCGCGGGACACCAGCGTGCGCATCACGCCGTCGACGTTGACGCCGCGGATCGCCGACACCCGTGCGCGACTGACCGGCTGCTTGTACGCGACGACCGCGAGCGTCTCCAGCGCAGCCTGGGTCAGCCGTGCCTGCTGGCCGTCGAGGACGAACGCCTCGACGACGGGAGCCAGCTCCTCACGGGTGTAGTACCGCCAGCCACCAGCCACATTGCGCAGCTCGAAGCCGCGGCCCTGCTCGTCGTACTCCCGGGCCAGCGCCCCCAGGGCTTCCCGCACATCGTCGGCGGGGTGGCCGACCGCCGACGCGAGCGTCAGGTGGTCCAGCGGCTGGTCGGCGACCATCAGGATCGCCTCCAGGGCAGGCCGCAGCTCCGCACGGGGTACGTCGACCAGCGTGTCCGGCGCTTCCTCGGTCACTGCTCCTCCTCGCTCGTGGCGGCGCTCTCCTCGTCAGTCTCCCCCGGCGTCGGAGCCGGGGCCTCCGGCGGGGCGCCGTCGAACTCGTCCTCGATCTCGATCTCGCCGTCCTCGCTGCCGGTCCAGCGCACGGTGAGCTCGCCGAGCGGGGTGACCTGGTCGAAGCTGACGGCGTTCTCCCGGAAGAGCTCGAGCAGCGACAGGAACCGCGCCACCTTCGTCAGCGTGTCCGGGGCGTCGCCGCACAGCGCCCGGAACGTCATCGTGCCCTGGCTGCGGAGCCGGTCCACGACGATCGTGGCCTGTTCGCGGACGCTGACGGCGGGCGCGTGCAGGTGCGCGAACGACACCTCCTCGACCGGTTTCGGCTCCATCGCCTTCGCGGCCAGCGCGGCGAACTCCTCGAGGCCGAGCCCGATGAGCACCTCGGGCAGCAGCGTCGCGTAGCGCTCCTCGAGCCCCACCGCCCGCGGGAACCGCTTGGCCTCCTGGGCGAGCCGGTCCTCGAAGACCGCGGCGACCTGCTTGAACGCGCGGTACTGCAGGAGCCGGGCGAACAGCAGGTCGCGCGCCTCGAGCAGCGCGAGGTCCTCCTCGTCCTCGACCTCGGCCTGCGGCAGCAGCCGCGCGGCCTTGAGGTCGAGCAGGGTCGAGGCGACGAGCAGGAACGACGAGGTCTGCTCGAGGTCCCAGTCGGGGCCGGCCCCCCGGATGTGCGCGATGAACTCGTCGGTGACCTGGGAGAGCGCGACCTCGGTGATGTCGAGCTTGTGCTTGGCGATCAGGCTCAGCAGCAGGTCGAACGGGCCCTCGAAGTTGTCGAGGGTGACGACGAAGCCGCCCCCGGTGCCGTCGGTCTCCGGCTCCACGTCCCCAGTGTGAGCCCCGGTGTGGGTCACGGTGTGCGCCCGGGCGGTCTCCTCCGCCGTCAGCGTGATGGTCACGCCTCCGTCAGCCGGCGCACGAGCGAGCTGTCCTCGCCGTGCGCGTCGAGGTCGGCGAGCGCCATCGCGATCGCGGCCCGGACGATGCGGCCTCGGTCGGCGGCGATGCCGTGGTGGCGGCGCAGCTCGAGCCGGGCGTGCTCGAGGTCGATCAGCTCGTCGGAGGTGACGTAGACGGTCATCTTCTCGTCGTGCTTGACGCGGCCGCTCGCCGTGCGCCCCTTCGGCTTGGCGGGCGTCTCCTTGGTGGTCGGCAGCTCGACGACCTCGGGCGCCGCATCCTCGGGCTGGTCCGGGACCGCGGTGGGCCGGAAGAGGTCGTCCGCCGCCGGCACCCTCACGCGTCGAGACAACGGACCAGCACCTCCTTGGCGAGGGTGCGGTAGGCCTCGGCGCCCGGGGAGTCGCTGGCGTAGCTGGTGATGGGCTCTCCGGCCACGGTCGAGTCGGAGAACTTCACGGTGCGCCGGATGACGGTGTGGAAGACGTCGTCGCCCCACGCCTCGACCAGCCGCTGCATCACCTCGCGGGCGTGCAGGGTCCGGCCGTCGAACATCGTGCCGAGGACCCCGTCGACCTGCAGCCGCGGGTTGAGCCGCTCACGCACCTTGTCGATCGTGCCCTTGAGCAGCGCGACCCCGCGCAGCGCGAAGTACTCGCACTCCAGCGGCACGATGACCCCGTCGGCCGCGGTGAGCGCGTTGACGGTCAGCAGCCCGAGCGAAGGCTGGCAGTCGATGAGGATGACGTCGTACTCGTTGCGGGCGTCCTGCAGCACCCGGGCCAGGGACTGCTCACGCGCGACCTCGTGGACGAGCTGCACCTCGGCGGCCGACAGGTCGATGTTCGAGGGGAGCAGGTCGACGCCGGGCACGTCGGTGCTGACGATGACGTCCTCGAGGCGGACGTCGCGCTCCATCAGCAGGTTGTAGACGCTCAGCTGGATCTCGTGCGGGTTCATCCCGAGCCCCACCGACAGCGATCCCTGGGGGTCGAAGTCGACGAGCAGCACCTTGCGGCCGTACTCCGCGAGGCTGGCGCCGAGGTTGATCGTCGTCGTGGTCTTGCCGACGCCGCCCTTCTGGTTGCACATCGCGATCACGCGGGCGTTGCCGTGGATGCCGATCGGACGCGGCTCCGGAAGGTCGGGCCACGGGCGGCCGGTCGGGCCGAGCACCACCTCGGGCTCGGCCGCGGCCGCCGGGGCAGGTTCCTCGCGGCGCGGGAACGGGATCGGCTCCGCGGGCTGCTCGTCGACGGGGCGTTGCGGAGGGGCGGGCGTCCTCACCAGCGGCGGCATCTCGGTGGCGCTGGACCCGTGGTTGCCGGGGCCGAAGTGGTTCACGAATGCTCCCTCTCGTCGTACGGACTCGAGGGCAAGCCAACAACGCGACCGGCGGCGATCCGCGGAGGCGCGCCGTCGCTTTGTCGACATTCCGGAACGCTAGGCCCGCGCGTGACCCTGGGTGATGGGGCACGCGGCGAGGTCCAGCGTCGAGCCCCTCATCGGCTCGTCACCGTGATCGTCTTCTTCTTCGGCGCGAGGGCCTTCGAGCCGGCGTACTTCACGACGAGCTTGTGGGTGCCCTTCGCGAGCTTCGGCAGCCGGAGCGAGATGACGCCCTTGTGCTTGGCCTTGAGCTTGCCGACGGCGAGCTGCTTCTTGCCGCGCAGGATCATCACCTTGCCCGTGGGCTTGGCGGTGCCGCCGACCGTGATCCTGGCCGTGCCGGCCTTGTTGCGGAACGCCTTGACCTTCGCGGCCAGCTTGGTGACCAGGCCCTTCTGCACGTGGACGCCGACGAACGGGATGACGTAGTCCATGGGGCCGGTGTCGCTCTTGGACACCGCGACCTGGATGTGGTCGCCGGACTCCTTCACCGGGCAGGGCGCGTCCCCGCTGAGCCGCTCGCGGCACTGCGGCTCGCGGGTGGCCATCCCCTTCATGACCCGGGTCGCGCGGACCGGCACCTGGAGCTCGAACGACTGGCCCTGGCGGACCTCGATCGGACCACCCTGGGGGTACGCCGCGCTCTTGAGGCCGACCAGGACGCCGTACTGCCCCTTGTCGAAGACGAGGTTCTTCGTCGAGTAGCTGCTGCCGCCGCCGTCCAGGGCGAGCTTGCGCCACCGGACGGGGTTCTTCGCGCTGTCGGCGTAGGCCAGCCCTGCCGGGAGGACCAGCTCGGGCATGACGACCGGCGTCTTGGCGCACGGAAGCCCGGGCAGCCCGACCTCGACCTTGAAGTAGAACGTCTCCCCGACCTTGGGGACCTTGCCGCCGTTGCCGGCGAACGAGACGCGGGCCGTGTAGCCGGGCGCGGGCTGGCCGGTGATGCAGCTGATGATCGTGTCCTGGACCCAGGCGCCGTCGACCCAGGTCTGCTCGGCGGCACCGGCGGGCGCGGGCCCGACGAGGCCGGCGGTGGTCGCCAGGGCCGCGGCGCCGGCGGTCAGCCGGGCGGCGCGGACGCGGGCGGATCGGATGCGGGCGGATCGGATGCGGTGGTCCCGGATCCGGGCGCGGGTGGGGGTCATGGTGTCCTCCGGAAGGTGCTGAAGCGGTGCCAGGAACCTTCGTCGAGGCGCCTTGCAGCCTTCTTGTGGTTCGCTGACGGCTCCGCTGACACCCGGGTGCGAGAATCGCGCGGCGGGCGGAGAGCAGGGGGCCACGTGGGCGCAGAGTGGGGCATCAGGGTCCTCGGGACCGTGGACGCGGTCCTCGGTGACCGCGTCGTCGACGTCGGCGCCCGACGCAACCGCGAGGTGCTGGCGGCGCTCGCCCTCGACGCGGGCCGGGTCGTCCCGGCGCCGGTCCTCGTGGACCGCATCTGGGCCGACGGCGGCACCGGCGCCTCGACCGCCAACCTGCACGCGATCGTCTCCCGGCTCCGCAGCCGGCTCGTCGGTGCCGGGATCGAGGACGCGGTCGTCACGCGGCCGCCCGGGTACCTGCTCCAGGTCGACCCCGACCAGGTCGACGCGCTGCGGTTCGGACGGCTGGTGAGCACGGCTCGCCAGCTCCGCGCGGACGGCGACGTCCGGACGGCCCGCGCGGCGGTGCAGGAGGCGCTGGACCTGTGGCGTGGCACGGCGTACTCGAACGTCTCGTGCGCCTTCAGCGACCTCGAGGCCGCGCGCCTCGAGGAGCAGCGGCTCGGGGCCGTCGAGCTCTCCGTCGAGCTCGACCTCGCCCTCGGGCGCGACGCCGAGGTCGCCGAGCAGCTGGTGCCCCTCGTCGAGCAACACCCGCTGCGGGAGGGGCTGCGCGGCTCGCTGATGACCGCGCTCTACCGCACCGGGCGCCAGGCCGACGCGCTGCAGGTCTACGAGCAGGGCCGGGCCGTGCTCGCCGAGGAGCTCGGCCTCGACCCGGGCCCCGAGCTGCAGCGGCTCCACCAGCGCGTGCTGACCCAGGACGAGGCGCTGCTGCCACCCTCGACCCCGGCTCCTGACCGGACGGAGCTCGACGCGACCGGGCCGCTCACCCGTCCGGCGCCCGCACGGTCGCGGGCGCTGGTGGTGCCGCCGACCCGGCTGTACGGGCGGGAGGCCGACGTGGCCGCGGTGACCTCGCTCCTCCGCACCGACGCCCGGCTCGTGACCCTGGTGGGTCCCGGCGGGGTGGGCAAGACGCGGCTCGCCGCGGCCGTCACCGACGCGGTCGCCGAGCACTTCCCCGACGGCACCGTGCAGGTCTCCTTGGCGCCGGTGTCCGACGCGTCCGACGTCGTCGCCACCGTGGGGCGGGCCGTCGGGCTGACCGGTGACGACGAGCTGGACGCCGTGGCCGCCCACATCGGCGAGGCGCGGCAGCTGCTCGTGCTCGACAACTTCGAGCACGTGATGGACGCGGCCACCGACGTCGGTCGGCTGGTCGCGCTGTGCCCGCAGCTGACGGTGCTGGTGACGAGCCGGTCGCCGCTGAGGGTGCGTGCCGAGCGGGAGCACGCCGTGGACCCGCTCGGTCTGCCGCCGCTGGCGGCCCGGACGAGCGAGGAGCTGGCCGCGGCCCCCGCGGGCGCGCTGCTCCTCGACCGGGCCCGCAGCGTCGAGCCGCGCGCGGGCTCGACCCCCGACGACGTCGAGGCGCTCGCGGAGCTCTGCCACCGGCTCTCGGGGCTGCCGCTGGCGATCGAGCTCGTCACCGCTCGGATGCGCACCCTGCCGCCCCGCGCCCTGCTGCGGCGGCTCGACGCCGCGCTGTCCGCGGAGGGTGCGCGCGACCTCCCCCAGCGCCAGCGCACGATGCGGGCCGCCCTCGACTGGAGCCACGGGCTGCTCGACGCCGACCAGCAGCGGATGTTCACCCTGCTCGGCACCTTCCGCGGCGGTGCGGAGCTGTCCGCTGTCGAAGCGGTGGCCACCGCCGGCGACGACCTGCCCGCCGACGACGTCCTGACCCTCCTGGACGACCTGGTGGCCCAGTCGCTGGTGCGGGTGCGCCACGGCGCGGGCGGCGCCACCCGCTTCGACATGCTCGAGCCGGTGGCGCAGTACGCGCGGTCGCTCCTCGACGAGGAGCGCTCCGCCCGGCTGCGCCGAGCGCATGCCGCGACGTTCCGGGAGCTGGCGTGCGAGGCGGCGGTGGGCTACGAGCTGGCGGACCAGGTGGCCTGGCTGGACCGCACCGAGGCCGACGAGGCGAACCTCGTCGCCGCGGTCGAGAGCGCCGTCGAGCTCGGGGATGCCGACACGGCGGCGACGATCACCTGGTCGCTGTGGCTCTACTGGTGGCTGCGCGGCGGCGTCGCCGTGGGACGCCGGCTCGCCGAGCTCTGCCTCACCCAGCCGCTGTCCCCGCCGGTGCACCCGCGCGGGACGCTGGCGGCGGCCACCATGTCCTACGCCCAGGGCGACCACGCGGCGGCCTCCGCCCACTGGGCCGAGGCGCTCCGCCTCGGCGAGGAGCTCGGCGACGAGGAGGTGCTGGCCAAGGCGAGCGCCGGCACCGGGCTCGCCGCCATGGCCGCCGGTGACCTCGAGCTCGCCGCACGCCAGTTCCGCACCGCCCTCGGGCACACCGAGAAGGCCGGGGCGGAGGGCGTCTGGATGGCCTCGCTCACCCACGTCTGGCTCGGGACCACGCTGCTGGTGCAGGGCCGGCCGACCGAGGCGGCGTCAGCGGTCCGCAAGGGGCTCGAGATCGCCCGGGCCCGGGGAGACCGGCTCGCGACGTACGTCGCGCTCTACAACCTCTCGCAGGCGGCGCTCGCCGCCGGCGACGACCGCTCCGCCCGCCAGCACGTGCTCCAGGGGCTGGTGCTCTCGGAGGAGACCGGCGACCGGGCGAACCTCGCGCACTGCCTGGAGATGCTCGCGCTGGTCGAGTTCCGCGCCCAGGCGCACCGACGGGTGGCCACCCTGCTCGGCGGTGCGCAGGCGCTGCGCGAGGAGGTGGGCTCGGTCTACGGCTACTACCTGCCCGACGAGTCGCTCCGCGCCGCGGCGGAGAAGGCGGCCCTCGAGAACCTGGGACCGGAGGAGCACGCCGCCGCGGTCGAGCGTGGCCGTGCGATGGGCGACGCCGAGCTGGTCCGCTACGCCCGCCGCGAGCTCCCCGACGGCTGAGCGCGCCGGATCACTCCAGGGCGCGGGGATGGGCGGTCGCGTAGACCTCGCGCAGCGAGTCCACCGTCACCAGCGTGTAGACCTGGGTCGTGGTCACCGAGGCGTGGCCGAGCAGCTCCTGGACGACCCGCACGTCGGCGCCGCCCTCGAGCAGGTGGGTCGCGAACGAGTGGCGCAACGTGTGCGGCGACACCTCGGCCTTCACGCCCGCCCGCTCGGCCGCCCGCACCAGCACGGTCCAGGCGCTCTGCCGCGACAGCCGTCCCCCGCGGGCGTTGAGGAAGAGCGCGGGCCCCGAGGCCGGAGCGGCGAGCGTCGGCCTGGCACGTACGAGGTACGCCTCGACCGCCTCCCGGGCCATCGACCCGAACGGCACCACCCGTTCCTTGCGCCCCTTGCCGCGCAGCAGCACCGACCGCGTCTCCAGGTCGACGTCGTCCACGTCGAGCCCGACGGCCTCGGAGATCCGCGCCCCCGAGGCGTAGAGCAGCTCGAGCAGCGCCCGGTCCCGGAGCGCCAGGGCCGTCCCCGGCGCACCTGCCGCGTCCAGGATCCGCTCGATGTCCGCGAGCGGCAACGCCTTCGGCAGCCGCTTCGCCGGCGACGGGGGGCGTACGGCGGCCGCCGGGTCGACCTCCGCGAGGCCGTCACGGACGGCGAACTTGTGGAACCCGCGGACCGCCACCACCGCCCGACCGGCGCTCGAGGCGGACAGCGGCGGGTGGTCGGCGTCGCCCTCGCGGAGATGGGCGAGGAACTCGGTGACGACCTGCTCCCCCACGGCCGCGAGGTCGTCGACGCCGCGGGCCGCGAGGAACGCGACGTAGCGCCGCAGGTCGCGCCGGTAGGACTTCAGCGTGTTGTCCGCGAGCCCGCGTTCGACGGCGAGGTGGTCGAGGTAGGTCCGCAGGGCGACCTGGAGCGGCCCCGGCCCGGCCACGACCGGCGCGCTCAGCCCAGGACCTCGTCGAGCGAGGACGATGCCAGGCCGTGCGCCTCGGCGACCCACTCGTTGGTCACCGCGCCGCCGTGGACGTTCAGCCCGAGGGCCAGCGACCGGTCGTCGCGGCAGGCCTGGTGCCACCCCTTGTCCGCAAGCGCCACCGCGTAGGGCAGCGTCACGTTGGTCAACGCGTAGGTCGAGGTGTGCGGCACGGCGCCCGGCATGTTGGCCACGCAGTAGAACACCGAGTCGTGCACCGGGTAGGTCGGGTCGTCGTGGGTGGTGGGACGCGAGTCCTCGAAGCAGCCGCCCTGGTCGATCGAGATGTCCACCAGTACGGAGCCGGGCTTCATCCGCGACACCAGGTCGTTGGAGACCAGCGTCGGCGCCTTCGCCCCCGGCACCAGCACCGCCCCGATCACCAGGTCGGCGTCGATCACCGCGCGCTCGATCTCGTAGCGGTTCGACGCCACCGTCTGCATGTGGCCCTGGTAGATCCGGTCGGCCTGCCGGAGCCGCTCGATGTTCTTGTCGAGCAGGAGCACCTCGGCCTGCATCCCGAGCGCGATCGCGGCGGCGTTCATCCCGGACACCCCGGCACCGATCACCACGACCTTCGCCGCGTAGACGCCCGAGACCCCGCCCATGAGGATCCCGCGCCCGCCCTGGGCGCGCATCAGCGTGTGCGCCCCCACCTGCGGCGCGAGCCGGCCGGCGACCTCGCTCATCGGCGCCAGCAGCGGCAGCGCCTGGTCGGCGGTCTGCACCGTCTCGTAGGCGATCGCGGTGACCCCGCGCTCCATGAGCTTCTCGGTCAACGGCTTGTCTGCCGCGAGGTGCAGGTAGGTGAAGAGCAGCTGCCCTTCCCGCATCCGGTCGTACTCCTCGGCGATGGGCTCCTTGACCTTGAGCACCATGTCGCCGGCCGCCCACACCTCGTCGGCCGACTCGAGCAGCTTCGCGCCGGCCTCGACGTACTGCTCGTCGGGGATCGAGGAGCCCAGCCCGGCCCCGGACTCGACGAACACCTCGTGCCCGTGGACCACCAGCTCGTGCACCCCGGCCGGCGTCATCGCGACGCGGTACTCGTGGTTCTTGACTTCCTTCGGCACGCCGACGCGCATCGACCCGTCTCCTCGCTGTGAGCGCCGCCACGTTCCGCGGCACGGCTGCGGCGAGTCTAGACCCCTGCCCCCCACAACGGAATCAGCGCCGGTTCACGCGCTGCGGGCGCGATTCCGAAGGATTTCGTAGGTCAGGACTGCGGTTGCCAGCGGTCCGTCGGTCAGCCGCCGCTCCAACACGCCGTCGACAAGCTCGTCGACCGGCACCCACTCCGCCGTCATGTCCGCCTCCTCGTGCTGCGGCTCGAACCCCCCACGGTCCGGTACGGCGGTCAGCGACCGGGCGAGGTAGACCTCGATGCGCTCGGAGTTGATCCCGGGCGAGGTGTGCAGCGTGTTGAGGTGGTCCCACTCGTCGGCCCGGACCGCGCCCTCCTCGAGCAGCTCGCGCTCGGCAGCGACCTGCGGGTCCTCCCCCGGCTCGTCGAGGAGCCCCGCCGGCAGCTCGACGAACCGCGTGCCCGTCGGGTGGCGGTACTGCCGGAGCACCAGCGCCCGCTCCTCGTCGTCGACCGCGAGCACCACGACGGCGCCGGGGTGCTCCATCACGAGCCGCCAGAACCGCTCCGCGCGCCCCGGCGCGCTGATCAAGTCGTTGCGCACCGCGAACGGCGCCGGGCCGCGCCAGACGTCGCGCGACTCGTGGACCGGCCAGCGCTCCGGCTGGTCGGCGAGCTTCCCCGTCACGCCGGGCTCACTGTTGGACCACAGGTGCCTCGTCGGTGCGGCGCAGGACGTCGCCGACGGGGATCTCCAGCTCCTTCTGCCGGGCGATCGCGGCCCCGACCAGCCCGCTGAAGAGCGGGTGCGGCCGGGTCGGGCGGGAGCGCAGCTCGGGGTGCGCCTGGGTCGAGACGTAGTACGGGTGCACGTCGCGGGGCAGCTCGACGTACTCCACCAGCCCGTTCTCGGGGCCGACGCCGGAGAAGACGAGCCCGGCCTCCTCGAGCTGGTCGCGGTAGCCGTTGTTCACCTCGTAGCGGTGCCGGTGGCGCTCCTCGACCCGCGTCGCCGCGTAGGTCTCGGCGACGACGCTGCCCGGGGTGAGGTCGGCGGGGTAGAGCCCCAGGCGCATCGTGCCCCCCAGGTCGCCGCCACCCTCGACGTACGCCTTCTGCTCGGCCATCGTCGCGATCACCGGCTCCGGGGAGTCGGGGTCGAACTCGGTGGAGCCGGCCTTCTCGAGCCCGACGACGTTGCGGGCGTACTCGATGACCATGCACTGCAGCCCCAGGCAGATGCCGAGCGTCGGGATCGCGTGCTCGCGGGCGTACTGCAGGGCGCCGATCTTGCCGTCGATGCCGCGGATCCCGAACCCACCGGGCACCAGCACGGCGTCGACCTCGGAGAGGTGGCGGGCCGCGCCCTCGCGGGTCTGGCACTCGTCGGAGGGAACCCACGAGATCCGCACCCGGGCCTCGTGCGCGAACCCGCCGGCGCGGAGCGCCTCGGCGACCGAGAGGTACGCGTCGGGCAGGTCGACGTACTTCCCGACGAGCGCGACGGTCACCTCCTCCAGCGGGTGGTGCACCCGGCGGAGCAGGTCGTCCCAGCGGGTCCAGTCGACGTCGCGGAACGGCAGGTTGAGCCGGCGCACGACGTAGGCGTCGAGCCCCTCGGAGTGGAGCACCTTGGGGATGTCGTAGATCGACGGGGCGTCGACCGCCGCGACGACCGCCTCGGCGTCGACGTCGCACATCAGCGAGATCTTCCGCTTCAGACCGTCCGGGACGTGCCGGTCGGCGCGGATCACGATCGCGTCGGGCTGGATGCCGATGGAGCGGAGTGCGGCCACCGAGTGCTGGGTGGGCTTCGTCTTCAGCTCGCCCGACGGCCCGATGTACGGCACCAGCGAGACGTGCAGGAAGAAGCAGTTGTCGCGACCGACGTCGTGGCGCACCTGGCGCGCCGCCTCGAGGAACGGCAGCGACTCGATGTCGCCGACGGTGCCGCCGACCTCGGTGATGACCACGTCGACGTGCTCGCCGCCGGCATCGTCGGCCATCGCCCGGATCCGGTCCTTGATCTCGTTGGTGATGTGCGGGATCACCTGGACCGTGTCACCGAGATAGTCGCCGCGCCGCTCCTTGGCGATCACCTGCGAGTAGACCTGGCCGGTCGTCACGTTGGCGACGCCGGAGAGCTCGGTGTCCAGGAACCGCTCGTAGTGGCCGACGTCGAGGTCGGTCTCCGCACCGTCGTCGGTGACGAACACCTCGCCGTGCTGGAACGGGTTCATCGTCCCCGGGTCGACGTTGAGGTACGGGTCGAGCTTCTGCATCGTGACCCGCAGCCCCCGCGCCTTGAGGAGGTTGCCGAGGGAGGAGGCCGTCAGCCCCTTGCCCAGCGACGAGGCGACCCCGCCGGTGACGAAGACGTGCTTGGTGGGCTGGGCAGCGGCCAAGAGAACTCCCGTGGCGGTCGGTGTGCGGCGAGAGAGCTCGCCCGTCCACGGGGTTCTAGGCTAGCAACCCCGCCGGTGAAACGGTG
The DNA here is from genome assembly GCF_008087345.1 of Nocardioides caldifontis. Taxonomy (GTDB): domain Bacteria; phylum Actinomycetota; class Actinomycetes; order Propionibacteriales; family Nocardioidaceae; genus Marmoricola_A; species Marmoricola_A caldifontis. The sequence continues at coordinate 56,652 of NZ_VHIB01000011.1, forward strand.
AATCCACGCCGTCCGCGAGCGACGGATCACTCGCCGCCGGCCCCGGGCACCGCACCGTCGGCCGCGGCGCTACTGCCGTAGTGGCCGCTCCGACCGGCCCCCTCGCCCGCGAGCGCCATCGCGGAGACCACGGCGCCTCCGACCGTCCCGCCGACGTCCACGGTCGAGACCTGCGCGGCGGCGACCGGGTCGCGACGCAGCGCGCCGACCAACCCGTCCTCGCCCGCCGAGGCGAGCGGACCGGTGAGCACGACCCCGTCGCTGCGCGAGTCGATCGCGGTCAGCAGGGTGGCCAGGATCGTGCCGGCGCCCTGCCGCTCGTCCGCGCTGCCGTACGGCGGACCGCCGACGGCGAGGACGAGGCTCCCCCGCCGGTCGAGGTCGCCTTGCACCTCGGCGAGCTCGGCGGTGGCGAGCCCGGCCAGCACCGACTCCCCCGCCTCGTCCTGCGGCTGTCCGGCCGGCGTGGTGGTGGCGAGGGCGTGGGCGATCAGCAACCCCATCGCCTCGTAGCCGCTCGCGTCGCCGGGCACCTCGACCGCCCGGCCCGCCTGCTCGGCCATCTGGGCGGCGAGCTGCTCGACGAGCTGGCGTTCGCCGACGTCGAGGAGCTGCTGGTCGAGGACGGCCCGGGCCGTCACCGTCCCGCCGGCGCTGGTGACCGCGTCAGCCGCGTCGGTCACCGCGGCGTCGGTCGCGCCGGGCAGCAGGAGCAGGGTCACGGCGCGCCCCTGCAGAGCAGTCCCGAGAAGGGCACCGGTCGAGGCCCGTGCGTACTCGTCGTAGAAGGCCAGCCGGCTCTCCAGCTCGGAGACCTCCGACTCCGCGGCGCCGGACGGCTCGTCCCCGTCGCCGCCGTCGTCGTCGCGCTGCAGGGGGCCGCTGCCGACCGCGATGCCCACGGCGAGCGCGAGCAGCACCGCGAGCAGCGAGACGACGTGGTAGCGGAAGGAGATCACAGGAGCACTCCTGGGCTGCTGTCGACGGGACCGGTGACCGGCGCCGTCCGGACGGTGGTGCGGAGCTCGTCGAGCCAGTCCTCGCCGCGAGGCGTGGTGGCCACCGCGGCGAGCAGGGCCAGGAGCCCCGCGAGGAGCACGACCGCGAGCTGCCACAGCCGCACCCGCCCGGCGTACAGGGACGGCACGCTCCGCGCGTCGACCAGCCGGGGCCCGACGCGCAGCCGGGTGAGGAACGTGGAGGCGAGGCCGCCGTGGTGCCGGTCGAGGAACTCGTCGAGCGTCGCGTGCGTGCCGACGCTGACGATGAGCGAGGCGCCCTTGATGTCGGCGAGGAGCAGCGCGGCGTCCTCGGTCGTGCCCTCGGCGGCCATCGGCGCAACGCGGACGCCGAGCCGGTCGAGCTTCTCCGAACCCGGGGCCCGCCGCGAGGAGTCGGTGTGGAGGACGACCTCCCGCGCCTTCCTCAGGGCCTTCTCGGACACCGGCGGGTTGCCGTCGCCGCCGGAGATCCCCTGCTCGCCGATGACGAGCAGGTCGGGGCGCCACCCCACCTCGAGGAGGGCGTCGGCCCCGGCGTCGACCCCGACCAGCACCGGCTTCTGCTCCCGGACGAACTCCTTGATCCGGCGCAGCTCCTCGGCGTGGTCGAACGCGCGCACCACCACGACCGTCGGCTTCCCGTCCATGTCGGTGCGCAGGTCGGGGGTGCCGAGGCCGTGCAGGAGCAGGTCCTGGTCGCGGCGGAGGTACTCGGTCGTGTTGTGGGCGAACGACTGCAGCTGCGCGCTCAACCCCTCCCGAGCCGCGTCCATCTGTTCGCGCACGTCGTCGAGCGTCAGCAGCCGCCCCGAGAGGACGACCGTCGAGCCGACGTGCACCCTCCCGCCCACGATCCTCGCCCGGGCGCCGTCCTTGACCTTCGCCAACGCGTCGGCGCCGACCTGGTCCACCAGGACGACGCCGGCGGTGGCGAGCCGTTCGGGGCCGAGGTTCGGGAACCGGCCGGAGATGAACGGCGACGCGTTGACCACCGCCCTCACGCCGTGGTCGAGCAGCGCGTCCGCCGCCCGCCGGTCGAGGTCCAGGTGGTCGACGACGGCGATGTCACCGGGGCGAAGCGAGCGCAGGAGCGAGGCGAGCCGGCGGTCGACCCTCAGGGTGCCCTCGGCGACGGCCTCGCCCTCGTCCTCGGGGTGCCGGCGGGAGAACCTCATCCGGGTCGCCTCCTGCCCGGGCTGCGTCGGGACGGGTCCGCGGCTGGGTGGAAAGGCATGGCTGCGTCATGGTTGCACGGCCCGGCCGCGCGCGCCGCGGACCCGCTGCCGTCGGCGCGTCACGACCGGCGCCGCCTCACCGTCCGGCGCGCGCCGCCTCCAGGAGCTCCTCGGCGTGCGCCCGCGCGGTCTCCGACCCCTCGAGCCCGGCGAGCATCCGCGAGAGCTCCCGCACCCGCGCCTCGTCGTCGAGCAGGGTCAGCCCGGAGGTGGTGACGGTCCCGTCCTGGCTCTTCGCGACGACGACGTGCCGGTCGGCGAACGCCGCCACCTGGGGCAGGTGGGTCACCACCAGCACCTGGGAGCTCCGGGCGAGCGCGGCCAGCCGGCGTCCGACCTCGACGGCGGCCTTGCCGCCGACCCCGGCGTCGACCTCGTCGAAGACGAACGTCGGGACCGGGTCCGAGCCGGCGAGCGCCACCTCGAGCCCGAGCATCACGCGGGAGAGCTCGCCCCCGGACGCCCCTTTGTGCAGTGGCCGCGGCTCCGCGCCTACGTTGGCGGCGAGGAGCAGCTCCACCTCGTCGAACCCGGTCGAGGTCGCGCGGAGCCGACGCCCCTCGACCTCGATGCCGTCGGGGTCCTCCTGCTGGGAGACGACGACGCTGACCTGGGCGTGCGGCATCGCCAGCGCGTGCACCTCCTCGGTGATCGCGGCGCCCAGGCGGGCGGCGGCCTCGGTGCGCTCACGGGTGAGCGCAGCACCGGTGGCGGCGAGGGCCGCGAGGAGCTCCTCACGACGCTCGGTCAGCCCGGCGATCCGCCCGTCGGTGTCGTCGAGCTCGAGCAGCCTCCTCGACGAGCGCTCGGCCCAGGCGAGCACCTCGTCGAGGCTGTCGCCGTACTTCCGGGTGAGTGCGGTCAGCGCCGCCCGGCGCTCGGAGACGGCGGCGAGCCGGACCGGGTCGGTCTCGACCCCCGAGGCGTACGACGCCACGTCGGCGGCGAGGTCCGAGAGCACGTAGCTCACCTCGGCGAGCCGGTCGGCCAGCTCGGCGGCCTGCGGGTCGTGCTCGCGGACCCCGTCGAGCAGCCGGCGGGCGGCGCCGACCGCGCCGAGCGCGTCGGGACCGCCGTCATCGGAGGAGAGCACCGCCCGGGCCTGCTCGGCGGCGGTGCGCAGGGTGTCGGCGAACCCGAGGCGGCTCTCCTCGGCCGCCAGCTCGGCGTCCTCCCCCGGCGCGGGGGCGACCTTCTCGATCTCGTCGAGCCCGAACCGCAGCAGGTCGGCCTCCTGGGCCCGCTCGCGGACCGTGGCCCGCACGTCTGCCAGCTCGGCCTCGGTCGCCCGCAGCTCGGCGTGCTCGCGGCCGAAGCGCTCCCGCAGCTCGGCCGTCGCGGCGCCGGCGAACCGGTCCAGCGCGTCCCGCTGGGCTCCGGCGCGCAGCAGCCGGTGCTGGTCGGACTGGCCGTGCACCGCGACGAGGGTCTCGGCGAGCCGGCCCAGGGTCGCGGCCGGCACTCCGGCGCCGCCGGCGAACCCTCGCGAGCGGCCCTCCGCGCTGACCTGGCGGGCCAGCACCAGCCGGCCCTCCTCGACCTCGGCGCCGACCTGGTCGAGCACCTCGTGCACGGCGCGGAGCCCGTCGACGTGGACCACGCCCTCCACCCGCGCGCTCCGGGCACCCGTGCGCACCGCGCCGCTGTCCGCGCGGCCGCCCATCAGCAGCCCGAGCGCGGTCACGACCATCGTCTTGCCGGCCCCGGTCTCACCGGTGATGGCGGTGAACCCGGGTCCGAGCTCGAGCACGGACTCGTCGATGACGCCGAGCCCGGTGATGCGCAGCTCCTCGAGCATCCTCACCCTCCCCCGTCAGCCAGGTCGTCGCGCTGCGACGCGCTGAGCTTCTCGCGCCCGGCACGGCGCCGCTCCGCTCCCCCGCGCCACCCGGTGACCGGCAGCTCGAACTTGGCCACCAGCCGGTCGGTGAAGGGGGCCAGGTGAAGCCGCGCGAGCCGGACGGGGGCGTGGCCCCGCCGGACCTCGATGCGGGCGCCCGGCGGCAGGTCGACGGTGCGTCGGCCGTCGCACCAGAGCACCGCCGCGCCCTCGGTGTGGGCGATCACCTCGACCGCGAGGACCGAAGTGGGGGCGACCACCATGGGCCGGGCGAAGAGAGCGTGGGCCGAGAGCGGCACCAGGAGGAGCGCCTGCACCTGCGGCCACACGATCGGCCCGCCGGCCGAGAAGTTGTACGCCGTCGACCCGGTCGGCGTGGAGCAGACGACCCCGTCGCACCCCCACCGGGAGAGCGGCCGGCCGTCGACCTCGACGACCACCTCGATCATCCGCTCGCGGGCCGCCTTCTCGACGCTCGCCTCGTTGAGCGCCCAGGTGGAGCAGACCAGCTGGTTGTCGTTGTAGACCGAGACGTCGATCGTCAGCCGTTCCTCGGCCTCGTAGCGGCGGGCGATGATCGCGTCGATCGTGTGCTCGACGTCCTCCTGCTCGGCCTCGGCGAGGAACCCGACGTGACCGAGGTTGACCCCGAGCAGCGGGGTGCCGGACTCCCGGGCGAACTCCGCGGCGCGGAGGATCGTCCCGTCGCCACCGATCACCAGCACCAGCTCGCAGCCGGCCGAGGCGTCGTCGGACGGCTCGACGACCTCCACGCACGGGTCACCGACCTCGGCCGGCCGCACCTCGGCCGCGTCCTCGGCGAGCATCCGGACCACGATGCTCGAGGTGGTCAGCGCCGTGCAGAACTGCTGCGCCACCTCGACGGCCTTCTCCCGTCGGGTGTTCACGAGCAGGAAGACCCGCCGCTGGCCGTCGTCGATCACGGGTCCACCTTCTCACCGGCCACCCCCAGGACGTGGGGTCCACGCGCCACCTCCGCCTCGATCTCCTCGGCGGTCACCCGCGGAGCCCCCTCGGCGAGCCACAGGAAGAACTCCACGTTGCCGGACGGCCCCGGCAACGGGCTGGTCGTCACCGCCCGGGCGCCCCACCCTCGCTGCGCCGCGGCGTCCGCCACCCGCACCACGGCCTCGGCGCGCAGCGCCGGGTCGCGGACCACCCCGCCCTTGCCGACCCGGTCCTTGCCGACCTCGAACTGCGGCTTGACCATCGGCACCAGGTCGGCGCCGGGCGCGCAAGCCCCGAGGAGGGCGTCGAGCACCACCAGCAGCGAGATGAAGCTGAGGTCGCCGACGACGACGTCGACCGGCCCGCCGACGAGCTCCGGGGTCAGGTCACGGACGTTGGTGCGGTCGTGCACCCGGACGCGCGGGTCCTGCCGCAGCGACCAGGCCAGCTGGCCGTAGCCGACGTCCACCGCGACGACCTCCGCCGCCCCTGCCCGCAGCAGCACGTCGGTGAACCCGCCCGTCGACGCGCCTGCGTCCAGGCAGCGCCGCCCTTCGACGGTCAGTCCGGCGGGCTCGAAGGCGGCGAGCGCGCCGGCGAGCTTGTGGCCGCCGCGCGAGACGTAGTCGGGGCGGTCGGGGTCGCTGGTCACCACGATCGCCACGTCGGTGGTGACCCCGGTCGCGGGCTTCGCGGCCACGGTGCCGCCGACCTTGACCCGGCCGCCGGCGACCAGCTCCGCGGCATGGTCGCGCGAGCGGGCCAGCCCCCGGCGGACCAGCTCGGCGTCGAGGCGCAACCGGCGGGGCACGAGGGGTCAGGCAGGCTCGACCGGGCGGCTGAGGGCGTCCCGCAGCGAGGCGTGCGCCTGCTCGAGCACGGCCACGTGCTCGTCGACCGGGAGCTCGTCGAGCCCCTCCAGCGACCCCAGCGCGGCGTCGACCTGCTCGTGCCCGGTGCGGGGTGCGGCGAGCCCCGGTGCGACGTCAGGCGTGGTCACGCGGTCCACGGTCGGCTCTCGCTCCGGCTGCTCGCTCACGGCGTGCTCCTGCACCTCGGGTCGTGGTCGTCGTACGGGCCCGGCTGGCCGGGCGCGCTCCACGCTACTGCCTGCCCGCAGCCGGGACGGTGGGCGACCTGCCGGGAAGCTCCACCCCGGCCACGTCCACCGGCGTCCCGTTCGTGTCGAGGTGCTCCCAGCCGGCCGCTGCGGCCACCCGCCACCAGTCGTCGGCGTCCTGGCCGCGGGGCTCCGCGGGGAGCCGGTCGCCCTGGTCGGCGCGGAGCTCGAGCACCCCGTCGGTGACGGTGGCCCGCCACCGCCGACAGCTCCACCCTGCGGCCGTGCGGATGGGCCGCGGCTGCGGCTCGAGCAGCGCGGCGAGCGTGCCCGCGACGTACGACGGACGCCGTCCGGGCTCGGCGGTGACGAGCTGGGCGAGGTCGGTGACGCCGGTCATCACCAACAGGCTGTCATAGCCGGCCAGCCGCGCTCCCTCGATGTCGGTGTCCAGCCGGTCCCCGACCACGAGCGGTCGTTCGCCGCCGACCCGTCGCCGCGTCTCGTGGAAGAGCGGCGGCCGGGGCTTCCCGGCCACCACGGGCTCCACCTGCGCGTAGTCCGCGACGGCCTTGACCAGCACGCCGTTGCCGGGGCCGGGCCCGCGCGGAGTCGGCACGGTCATGTCGGTGTTCGAGACCACCCACGGTAGGCCTTCGCGCACGAGCATCGCGCCGTCCATGATCGTGCGCCACCGCAGGTCGGGGCCGTACCCGGACACCACCGCGACGGCCCCGTCGTCGATGGCCTGGGTGGGCCGCAGCCCGAGCTCCTCGAGCGCCTCGACGAGCCCGGCGCCGCCGATCACGAAGACCGCGGCGCCCGCGGGGACGCGCTCGGCCACGAGCCGGGCGGCCGCCTGCGCCGACGTCACGACGTCCTCCGGGGCCGCGCCGATGCCGAGCTCCTGCAGGTGCGCAGCCACCGCCGCCGGCGGCCGTGAGGCGTTGTTGGTCACGTAGGCGAGGTGCATCCCCCGCGCCGACGCGGCCGCGAGGTCACCGGGCGCATCAGGGACGGCGTGACGCCCGACGTACACCACCCCGTCCAGGTCGAGCATCGCGAGGTCGTAGGCGTCGCAGAGCGGCTCCGTGGACTCCTCGAGCTGCTCCGGTCCCGTGGCCATCGGCTGCCGCCCTCCCTCTCGCGCGGACCGGCCGTCGCCGAGCCCACGCGAACCCTAGCCACCACCCGGCGACGCCACCGGGGCCCTGCTCACCGTCCGGGCGGAGAGCACCTCCACCTCCAACCGCGTCGAGGTCGCCCCGCCACCGCGGTGGAACCGGCGGCGCAGCGCGCCCTCGACCTCGACCACGTCGCCGGCGCGCCACCCGGCCACCGTCCGCCGAGCCCGCCCACCCCACACCGAGCAGTCGACCCAGTCGTGGGTCTGGCGGGAGCCGCTGGTCATCGGCGTCGACCCGCGCAGCAGCGACAGCCGCACCGACACGATCGTCGTGCCGCTGGGCAGCTCACGCTCCTCTGCCCCGGTCGAGACGCGGCCCCGGAGCCGGACCACGTTCCTCGAGGTCGCGTCCGCACCCGCGGCAGCCTCGTCCTTGATCTTCCTTCCCATCGGTCACCTCCTCGCCCCAGCCTCGCGGCGGGTGCGCCCTCGTGCCCCATGGGGTGATGCCGGCCGTGGACGACGCGCCGGGTCGTCACGCTGTGGAGGCGGAGCGGCCTGCTACTCCTCCGGGGAGGAGCCGGTCCCTTCGAGCTCCTCGATCCGCTCCGCAGCGTCGGTGATCTGACGGCTGTCGATCCCGGCGGTGCGGTGGAACCACTCGATGGCGTCGTCCCGCCGTCCGGCCTTGAGGAGCAGGTCCGCGTAGGCGTACCGCAGCCTCACCACCCAGTCCTCCCGCGCGATCGACTTCAGCGGGGCGTTCTCGAGCGTGCGGAGCGCGCCGTCGACCTCGCCGAGGTCGTACCGCGCACCCGCCTCCACGATCGTCATCTCGATCCGCTGGTCGTCCGGCAGCTTCTCGACGGACGGGCTCTTCGCCAGCTCGAGGCTCCGCTCGGGGCGACCGAGCGCACGCTCGCAGTCAGCCATCACGGGCAGGTAGTCGATGGCGCCGTTCATCCGCTTGGCGGCACGGAACTCCGAGAGCGCCTCCGCGAAGTGCCCAGCCGCATAGGCCGCCTCACCCGTCGCCTCGCGCACCACCGCGACGCGCGCCGCACGAGCGCGCGCCGCAAGGGTGTGCTGGTACGCAGTCTCGGGGTCGGTGTCCATCAGCTGGCCGGCCGCGACGAGGTGGCGCGCCACCCGAGCGGCAAGCTTGTCCGGCAGCCCGCGCAGCTGCGCAAGGACGTTGCGGTCGAGCTCCTGCCCGGTGATCTCCTCCGGCAGCTCCGGCCCGTCGTACCGAGCTTGCTCGGCGGTCCGCTCGGCGCGATCGCGCGGCGGACGCCCTTGGTCGCGACGCTGGTCGCGACGCTCGCCACCACGACGCTCGCCTCCACGCCGCTCGCCGCCCCGACGGTCGCCTCCGCGCCGCCCGCCGGCGCCCGACGCGCTCGTGGCAGGGCGTCCCCGGGAATCGCCGGGCTTCCGCTGGCCGCGGCCACCGGTGCCGCGCGGTTCGTCGGTCATGAGTTCGCTCCTCGAGCTGCGAGATCGGGATGAAAAAAGCGTAGAGGCCACCCGAAGGTGGCCTCTACGAAAAGAATGTCCGGCGACGTCCTACTCTCCCACAACCTCTCGGTTGCAGTACCATCGGCGCTGAAAGGCTTAACTTCCGGGTTCGGAATGGAGCCGGGTGTTTCCCTTTCGCTATGGCCGCCGAAACTCTGTTGAGTTATGGGTGGGACCAGGAACCTGGTCACCGACCGTGACTCAGGAACCACACAGTGGACGCGCAACATCTTGAGAGTAAGACAAGCCCTCGGCCTATTAGTACCGGTCGGCTCCGTGTATTACTACCTTCGACCTCCGGCCTATCAACCCAGTCGTCTACTGGGGGCCTTACCCGGTTACCCGGTGGGAAACCTCATCTTGAAACGTGCTTCCCGCTTAGATGCTTTCAGCGGTTATCACTTCCGAACGTAGCTAACCAGCCGTGCTCTTGGCAGAACAACTGGCACACCAGAGGTTCGTCCATCCCGGTCCTCTCGTACTAGGGACAGCCTTTCTCAAGTTTCCTACGCGCACGGCGGATAGGGACCGAACTGTCTCACGACGTTCTAAACCCAGCTCGCGTGCCGCTTTAATGGGCGAACAGCCCAACCCTTGGGACCTACTCCAGCCCCAGGATGCGACGAGCCGACATCGAGGTGCCAAACCATCCCGTCGATATGGACTCTTGGGGAAGATCAGCCTGTTATCCCCGGGGTACCTTTTATCCGTTGAGCGACGCCGCTTCCACATGCCAGCGCCGGATCACTAGTTCCGACTTTCGTCCCTGCTCGAGTTGTCACTCTCACAGTCAAGCTCCCTTGTGCACTTACACTCGAAACCTGATTGCCAACCAGGCTGAGGGAACCTTTGAGCGCCTCCGTTACATTTTAGGAGGCAACCGCCCCAGTTAAACTACCCACCAGGCACTGTCCCTGATCCGGATTACGGACCTAGGTTAGATATCTAGTACGACCAGAGTGGTATTTCAACGTTGGCTCCACACGAACTGGCGTCCGTGCTTCAAAGCCTCCCACCTATCCTACACAAGCCGAACCAAACACCAATACCAAGCTATAGTAAAGGTCCCGGGGTCTTTCCGTCCTGCCGCGCGTAACGAGCATCTTTACTCGTAGTGCAATTTCGCCGAGTCCACGGTTGAGACAGCGCCCAAGTCGTTACTCCATTCGTGCAGGTCGGAACTTACCCGACAAGGAATTTCGCTACCTTAGGATGGTTATAGTTACCACCGCCGTTTACTGGGGCTTAAGTTCTGGGCTTCGCTCCGAAGAGCTAACCCGTCCCCTTAACCTTCCAGCACCGGGCAGGAGTCAGTCCGTATACATCGTCTTGCGACTTCGCACGGACCTGTGTTTTTAGTAAACAGTCGCTTGGGCCTGGTCTCTGCGGCCATCACCGCTTTGAGGAGCGTGCCCTCTCACGGATCCGGCCCCCCTTCTCCCGAAGTTACGGGGGCATTTTGCCGAGTTCCTTAACCATGGTTCACTCGATCGCCTTGGTATTCTCTACCTGATCACCTGAGTCGGTTTGGGGTACGGGCGGCTCATAGCTCGCTAGAGGTTTTTCTCGACAGCATAGGATCACCCACTTCGTCCATAAGGACTCCGCGTCGTGTCTCAGGCCTGTGAGGTGCGGATTTGCCTACACCTCGCCCTACGCACTTGCCCGTGGACAACCATCGCCACGGTTGGGCTGCCTTCCTGCGTCACCCCATCGCTTGACTACTACTGACTTGGGTCGTGTGCTCCACCGACGGTCTCCCGAAGGAGTCCCGCGGCTTCGGACACTTAGCATCATCAGGTTCGTCATGGGCGCTATTTCGCCGGTACGGGAATATCAACCCGTTGTCCATCGACTACGCCTGTCGGCCTCGCCTTAGGTCCCGACTTACCCAGGGCAGATTAGCTTGACCCTGGAACCCTTGATCATTCGGCGGAAGAGTTTCTCACTCTTCATTCGCTACTCATGCCTGCATTCTCACTCGTATGGCGTCCACGGCTGGATCACTCCGCCGCTTCACTCGCCATACGACGCTCCCCTACCCATCCATGCTCCTGGACCACGAAGGCCTGGATACGTGCATGAATGCCATAGCTTCGGCGGATGACTTGAGCCCCGCTAAATTGTCGGCGCGGAATCACTTGACCAGTGAGCTATTACGCACTCTTTCAAGGGTGGCTGCTTCTAAGCCAACCTCCTGGTTGTCTGTGCGACTCCACATCCTTTTCCACTTAGTCACCGCTTAGGGGCCTTAGCTGATGGTCTGGGCTGTTTCCCTCTCGACTACGGAGCTTATCCCCCGCAGTCTCACTGCTGCACTCTTACTTACCGGCATTCGGAGTTTGGTTGACGTCAGTAACCTTGTGGGGCCCATCGGCCATCCAGTGCTCTACCTCCGGCAAGAAACATGCAACGCTGCACCTAAATGCATTTCGGGGAGAACCAGCTATCACGGAGTTTGATTGGCCTTTCACCCCTATCCACAGGTCATCCCCCAGGTTTTCAACCCTGGTGGGTTCGGTCCTCCACGCGGTCTTACCCGCGCTTCAACCTGCCCATGGATAGATCACTCCGCTTCGGGTCTTGGTCGTGCGACTGGATCGCCCTATTCGGACTCGCTTTCGCTACGGCTGCCCCACACGGGTTAACCTCGCCACACAACGCAAACTCGCAGGCTCATTCTTCAAAAGGCACGCCGTCACAAGTCCGAAGACTCGCTCCGACGGATTGTAGGCACATGGTTTCAGGTACTATTTCACTCCCCGCCAGGGGTACTTTTCACCTTTCCCTCACGGTACTTGTCCGCTATCGGTCACCAAGGAGTATTTAGGCTTAGCGGGTGGTCCCGCCAGATTCACACGGAATTTCAGGGGTTCCGTGTTACTTGGGGTGACGTCGCAGAGCCATCGTCTTACGTGTACGGGGGTATCACCCTCTACGCCGGGATTTTCCAATCCGCTTCGACTTCAACGATGGTTTCTTACTCTGTGCCGGTCCGGCAGAACTGGCTCGACGGCCCCACAACCCCTCAGTAGCAACGCCTGCCGGCTATCACACTACTGAGGTTTGGCCTCTTCCGATTTCGCTCGCCACTACTCTCGGAATCACTGTTGTTTTCTCTTCCTGTGGGTACTGAGATGTTTCACTTCCCCACGTTCCCTCCAACTGCCCTATGTGTTCAGGCAGAGGTAACTGGACATGACTCCAGCTGGGTTTCCCCATTCGGAAATCCCCGGATCACAGCTCGGTTGCCAACTTCCCGGGGCTTATCGCAGGCTCCTACGTCCTTCATCGGCTCTTGGTGCCAAGGCATCCACCATGTGCCCTTAGTAGCTTGTCATTTACTACTAAAGATGCTCGCGTCCACTGTGTAGTTCTCAAGTAACGGGCGGTTCCACCATCGAACCCGCGCTTGCCACCCTCGTCGAGTGGTAGTTCGCGGTGATGATGACCCGGAGGAGATCGATTGCTCGATCCCTCAGGACCCAACAGTGTGCCTGACTGCCCACCGTGTTCCTCGAGGTTCCACTCCGGCCACCGAGGTGGCTGGTTGTACTGACGAGGCGTCAGGTGTGCGGCCAAATAGTCGACGTTCCACTAGTGAGCATTGCCGGCCATGGAACGTTCGTCCATGAAACCGGCGGCTTGGAAGAGCTCGAGGCTCTCCAGTTGCTCCTTAGAAAGGAGGTGATCCAGCCGCACCTTCCGGTACGGCTACCTTGTTACGACTTCGTCCCAATCGCCAGCCCCACCTTCGACGGCTCCCTCCACAAGGGTTGGGCCACCGGCTTCGGGTGTTGCCGACTTTCGTGACGTGACGGGCGGTGTGTACAAGGCCCGGGAACGTATTCACCGCAGCGTTGCTGATCTGCGATTACTAGCGACTCCGACTTCATGGGGTCGAGTTGCAGACCCCAATCCGAACTGAGACCGGCTTTTTGGGATTCGCTCCACCTTGCGGTTTCGCAGCCCTTTGTACCGGCCATTGTAGCATGCGTGAAGCCCTGGACATAAGGGGCATGATGACTTGACGTCATCCCCACCTTCCTCCGAGTTGACCCCGGCAGTCTCTTATGAGTCCCCACCATTACGTGCTGGCAACATAAGACGAGGGTTGCGCTCGTTGCGGGACTTAACCCAACATCTCACGACACGAGCTGACGACAGCCATGCACCACCTGTATACGAGTGTCCAAAGAGACCTCTATCTCTAGAGGCTTCTCGTATATGTCAAACCCAGGTAAGGTTCTTCGCGTTGCATCGAATTAATCCGCATGCTCCGCCGCTTGTGCGGGCCCCCGTCAATTCCTTTGAGTTTTAGCCTTGCGGCCGTACTCCCCAGGCGGGGCGCTTAATGCGTTAGCTGCGGCACGGAACTCGTGGAATGAGTCCCACACCTAGCGCCCAACGTTTACGGTGTGGACTACCAGGGTATCTAATCCTGTTCGCTCCCCACACTTTCGCTCCTCAGCGTCAGGTAATGCCCAGAGAACCGCCTTCGCCACCGGTGTTCCTCCTGATATCTGCGCATTTCACCGCTACACCAGGAATTCCATTCTCCCCTGCATACCTCTAGTCTGCCCGTATCGGAAGCAGGCTCAGGGTTAAGCCCTGAGTTTTCACTCCCGACGCGACAGACCGCCTACGAGCCCTTTACGCCCAATAATTCCGGACAACGCTCGCACCCTACGTATTACCGCGGCTGCTGGCACGTAGTTGGCCGGTGCTTCTTCTGCAGGTACCGTCACTTTCGCTTCGTCCCTGCTGAAAGAGGTTTACAACCCGAAGGCCGTCATCCCTCACGCGGCGTTGCTGGATCAGGCTTTCGCCCATTGTCCAATATTCCCCACTGCTGCCTCCCGTAGGAGTCTGGGCCGTGTCTCAGTCCCAGTGTGGCCGGTCACCCTCTCAGGCCGGCTACCCGTCGAAGCCTTGGTGGGCCGTTACCCCACCAACAAGCTGATAGGCCGCGAGCTCATCCATCACCGCCTGAACTTTCCACCACCATCAGATGCCTGAGGTGGTCGTATCCGGTATTAGCTCCGGTTTCCCGGGGTTATCCCGATGTGATGGGTAGATTGCTCACGTGTTACTCACCCGTTCGCCGCTCGTGTACCCCCGAAGGGGCCTTACCGCTCGACTTGCATGTGTTAAGCACGCCGCCAGCGTTCGTCCTGAGCCAGGATCAAACTCTCCGTTGAAATCTTTTGATGGTCGGTCCGAGGACCGTTCATCGACTCTTTGGAGTATCCCGGCAAGAGTGGTCCCCAGGAATCAGGGACCGGTTCTTACCAAAGGAACCGTCTACAAGCATCGAGAAACCAGTTGCCTGGATCTCGCAGCCTGTCGACGGGGCGTTACAAATTAATTCGTCGACTTTTGGCACACTGTTGAGTTCTCAAGGATCAAGCGCGCACCGTGCTCGGCCTTTCGGCTTTGCCCCGGGGCAACCTGGTCAAACTTACCGGGCCGTTCTGACCGAGTCAAATCGGCGGTTCTGCCCGGCCCCCGACGCATCTGTACCGCCGACTTGAGCTGGACTTCGCTTGCGCGCGCCCATCCCGCCTCGGCTGAGGTAGAGAAGAGTTGGGGTTCCGCCTTGGGGCCGGCCGCCCGACCTCTGAGGGTCTTGCGTCCCGCCGCTCCCTGGCGACAGGTGAAACATTACGGGGCCTGTCCAAGCACCGTCAAATCGGGGGTGCGTGCCCTGGGTCACAGCCGGTCCAGGCCGGGTCCGCGACCGTGGAGGAGGTCGCGGCCGACTCCCTCCGGCGCCACGTGGCCACTGAGCCGCAGCGCCTCCTCGAGCTCGCCCGCCAGGTCACCGAGGAGCCGTGCGACACCGGTGCGGCCGTCGGCGGCGAGGGCGTAGAGCGCCGGCCGTCCGAGGAAGACCGCACGCGCGCCCAGGGCGGCCGCGGCGAGTGCGTGCACCCCGCGGCGCACTCCTCCGTCCACGTAGACCTCGACCTCGTCGCCGACCTCGGCGCTCACCTCGCCCAGCGCCTCCGCGGAGGAGACGACCTGGTCGAGCTGGCGCCCCCCGTGGTTCGACACCCACACCGCCGCGGCACCGGCGTCCACGCAACGACGTGCGTCCGCCGGGTGGAGCACGCCCTTGACCACGACCGGCAACCCGAAGGTGTCGACCAGCCAGGTGATGTCCTGCGGCCCGAGGTCACGGGCCTTCTCGAGCCGTGACGGGTCGCTGCCCGGGTCGGGCTCGGGAAAGTTCGCGCGCAGCCACCCCGGTTCCACGGCGTCCCAGACCGTGCGCTCCCCCAGCTCCTTCGCCGCCACCACCGGGGTGTCTGCGGTGAGCACCAGGGCACGGGCTCCCGCAGCGACTGCGCGCTCGACGACTGGGGCCGTGGACGGCCGGTCGGCGGTGACGTACATCTGCAGCCACCAGGCCGCCCCGGTCTCCGAGAGCGCCTCGAAGGGGGTCCCGGAGTTGCTCGAGACCACGAGGAGCCCGCCCGCGTCGGCGACTCCCGCCGCCATCTCGGCCTCGCCGCCGGGGTGCGCGGCGCGCTGGAGCGTGGTGGGCGCGATCCCGAACGGCGAGCGCACCTCGGTGCCGAGCAGCGTCGTCCTCAGCTCCACCCGGGTGACGTCCCTGAGCACACGGGGGACGAAGCGGATCGCGTCCCAGGCGCCGGTCGCCTCCCCGGTGCTGATCGACCGGCCGGCGCCCGTCGCGACGTAGCGGTGCACCTCCTCGGGCAGCACCCGCCGGGCCGCCTCCTCCAGGGTGTCGGCGTACCGCAGGGGCCGCACCTCACACGACCCGGACACCGGCGAAGCTCTTCTTCCCGCGCCGCAGCACCAGCCAACCCCCGATCAGGTCCTCCGCCGTCGGCCGCTGCTCGGGGTCGGTCACCCGTTCGTTGTTGAGGTAGGCACCGCCCTCGGAGACCGTCCGCCGTGCAGCGTTTCGGCTCTCCGAGAGCCCGGCCTGCACGAGGAGCTCGACGATCGTGGGCAGCCCGTCGGCGGCAGGCACGGCGGCGGCGCCCGCCTCGGCGAGCGCGGCGCCCAAGGTATCCGGGTGCAGCGAGCGCAGGTCCCCACCACCGAACAGCGCGGCAGAGGCGGCCTTGATCCGCTCGGTCTCCTCCGTGCCGTGCACCAACGAGGTGACGTGCTCCGCCAACGCCTTCTGACCGGCGCGCAGGAACGGCTTCTCCTCGGTCTGCCTCTCGAGCTCGAGGATCTCCTCCCGCTCGAGGAAGGTGAACACCCGCAGGAGCTCGCCCACCTTCACGTCCTCGACGTTGAGCCAGAACTGGTAGAAGGCGTACGGCGACAGCATCTCCGGGTCGAGCCAGAGCGCCCCGCCCTCGGTCTTGCCGTACTTGGTCCCGTCGGCCTTGGTCATCAACGGAGTGGCGAACGCGTGCGCCCTACCGCCGGTCACGCGGCGGATGAGCTCGACGCCGCCGGTGAGGTTGCCCCACTGGTCGCTGCCGCCGAACTGGAGGTGGACGCCGTGCTGGCGGTAGAGCTCCAGGAAGTCCAGCGACTGCAGCAGCACGTAGGCGAACTCCGTGAAGCTGATGCCGCTGTCCAGCCGGGTGCGCACCACGTCGCGGGCGAGCATCCGGTTGACCGGGAAGTGCTTCCCGATGTCGCGCAGGAAGTCGATCGTCGAGAGGCTCTGCGTCCAGTCGTAGTTGTTGACCATGGTGGCGGCGTTGTCGCCGTCGAACGACAGGAACGGCTCGAGCTGCCCGCGCACCTTCTCGACCCACTCGTGCACCGTCTCGACCGGGTTCATCGTCCGCTCGCCGGACTCCTTGGGGTCGCCGATGAGCCCGGTGGCGCCGCCCACGAGGAGGTAGGGCACGTGGCCGGCCTCCTGCAAGCGGCGTGCGGTCAGCACTTGCACGAGGTGGCCCATGTGCAGGCTGGGCGCCGTGGGGTCGAAGCCGACGTAGTACTTCACCGGACCCTCGGCCATCTCGGCGCGCAGGGCGTCGAGGTCGGTCGAGTGCGCGATCAGCCCGCGCCACTCGAGCTCGTCGAGGATGTCCTTGGTGGCCACGTGTGCTCCTTCCGTGCGTGTGCCGTGGTGTGGCTGTGCGTCCCGTCGGGACCGGCTCAAGCCTGCCGCATCGCTCCACGCTTGCGGACGACGGCCGGGCGGTACGCCGAGACGGTGGGCTCGTCCACGAGCCAGAACCGCCAGGGGTTGTCGGCCGCGAGGCGCAGCCCGACCCGCGGACCGGTCGCCACCTGCGCCGCGGCGACGGCAGGGCCGAGCTCCAACGTCAGCTCGCCGGAGCCGAGGTCGGCGCCGTTGTGGGTGAGGTCGATGGCGAGTGCCTGGCAGAGCCGGGCGGGCCCGCGCGCCAGGTCACGGTCGGTGGACCGTCCGCGGCGCGACCGGGCGAGCTCGACGCCCTCGACCACCTCGCCGGCCCGGAGCAGCACCGCCGCCGCAACACCGTCCTCGCCGACGACGACGTTGCAGCAGTGGTGCATCCCGTAGGTGAAGTACACGTAGAGGTGGCCCGCAGGTCCGAACATCACGCTGTTGCGCGGGGTAGGGCCGCGATGCGCGTGGGAGCCCGGGTCGTCGGCGCCGGCGTACGCCTCGACCTCGGTGAGCCGCACGGCGACGGTGCCCTCCTCGGTGCGGTGCCGCAGCACGGCGCCGAGCAGCCGGGGCGCGACCTCGAGCGCAGGGCGCGCCAGCTCGTCAGCCGAGCCAGCCACGGTGCCCGTCAGCGACTGCGCGGGCCTCGGCGAGCTGCTCGGCCACCCGGGCGGGCGCCGTGCCGCCACGGCCGTCGCGGCTGGCGACCGAGCCCTCGACGGTCAGCACCTCGCGCACGCGGGGCGTCAGCCGTGGGTCGATCGACGCGAAGTCCTCGTCGGTGAGCTCGTCGAGGTCGATGCCCCGCTCCTCGCAGACCCGCACGCACGCACCGGCGACCTCGTGCGCCACCCGGAACGGGACGCCCTCGCGGACCAGCCACTCGGCGACGTCGGTGGCGAGCGAGAACCCTTGAGGGGCGAGCTCCGCCATCCGCGCCGTGTCGAACGTCAGCGTCGCCACCTGGCCGGTGAACGCGGGCAGGAGCACCTCGAGCGTGTCGACCGAGTCGAACACCGGCTCCTTGTCCTCCTGGAGGTCGCGGTTGTAGGCGAGGGGCAGGGCCTTCAACGTGGTCATCAGCCCGGCCAGGTTTCCCACCACGCGTCCCGCCTTGCCGCGGGCCAGCTCGGCGATGTCGGGGTTCTTCTTCTGGGGCATGATGCTCGACCCGGTCGAGTAGCCGTCGTGCAGCGTGACGAAGCCGAACTCGCGCGTGGCCCAGAGGATCACCTCCTCGGCCTGCCGGGAGACGTCGACCCCGATCTGGGCGAGGACGAAGGCGAGCTCGGTGACGAAGTCGCGCGACGCGGTGCCGTCGATGGAGTTCGCGGTCGAGCCGGTGAAGCCCAGGTCACGTGCCACCGCCTCCGGGTCGAGCCCGAGGCTCGAGCCGGCCAGGGCGCCCGACCCGTAGGGCGAGTCGGCGGCCACCCGGGCGTCCCAGTCACGGATCCGCCCGACGTCGCGCAGCAGCGGCCAGGCGTGAGCGAGCAGGTGGTGGGACAGCAGGATGGGCTGCGCGTGCTGGAGGTGCGTGCGGCCGGGCATCACGGCGCCGAGGTGCGCCTCGGCCTGGTCGGCGAGCGCGTCGACCAGGTCGAGCACCAGGCCGGCGATCGTCCGTGCGTGGTCGCGCAGGTAGACCTTGAAGAGCGTGGCGATCTGGTCGTTGCGGCTCCGTCCGGCCCTGAGCTTGCCGCCCAGCTCGGGACCGAGGAGCTCGACGAGCCCGCGTTCCAGTGCCCCGTGGACGTCCTCGTCCGACGGCTCCGCGACGAACGCGCCGGCAGCCACCCTCCGGTCGAGCTCGTCGATGCCCTCGAGGAGCCGGGCGAGCTCGTCGTCTGTCAGCAGCCCGGCGCCGCGGAGCACGCGTGCGTGGGCGCGTGACCCCGCCATGTCGTACGACGCCAGCCGCCAGTCGAAGTGCGTCGACCTCGAGAGCGCCTCGAGCGCAGGGCTGGGACCTCCGGCGAACCGGCCGCCCCAGAGCTTGCCCGTGTTGGTGGATCCCGTCGTGGACTCGGCCATCAGTCGTTGCCCGCCTCCATCGCGGCGTGGTCGAGGGCGCCCTCGTCGCCCTCCCCCGCCACCTGCGGGTTCTCCGCGATGCGGTCCCCGCCACCGGCCTCGATGGCTCCGAACAGCGTCCCGTTCTCCACCAGCACCTGACCCTCGTCGAAGGGCTGGCCGGCGTAGAGCTCGAGCTTCGTCCGTGAGTCGGCGATGTCGAGGTTGCGCATCGTCAGCTGGCCGATGCGGTCGACCGGACCGAACGCGGCGTGCTCGGTGCGCTCCATCGAGAGCTTGTCGGGGTGGTAGGAGAACGCAGGCCCCTCGGTGGCGAGGATCGAGTAGTCCTCACCACGCCGCAGCCGCAGCGTCACCTCACCGGTGACGAGGGAGGCGACCCAGCGCTGCAAGGACTCGCGGAGCATCAGCGCCTGCGGGTCGAGCCAGCGGCCCTGGTAGAGCAGGACGCCGAGCCGCCGCCCCTCTGCGTGGTAGGTCGCGATGGTGTCCTCGTTGTGGATCGCGTTGAGCAGCCGCTCGTACGCGATCCACAGCAGCGCCATCCCGGGCGCCTCGTAGATCCCCCGGGACTTCGCCTCGATGATCCGGTTCTCGATCTGGTCGGACATGCCGAGGCCGTGGCGACCGCCGATGGCGTTGACCGTGCGGACGAGCTCCACCGCGTCGGTGTACTCCGTGCCGTTGACCGCCACGGGCCGGCCGCGCTCGAACCGGATCGTCACGTCCTCGGGCTCGATGTCGACCGAGGGGTCCCAGAACTTGACGCCCATGATCGGCTCCACGGTCTCGAGCGAGACGTCGAGGTGCTCGAGCGTCTTCGCCTCGTGGGTCGCGCCCCAGATGTTGGCGTCGGTGGAGTAGGCCTTCTCCTGGCTGTCCCGGTAGGGCAGCCCCCGCTCGGTCAGCCACTGGCTCATCTCGGTCCGGCCGCCGAGCTCGGTGACGAAGTCGGCGTCCAGCCAGGGCTTGTAGATGCGCAGCACCGGGTTGGCGAGCAGGCCGTAGCGGTAGAACCGCTCGATGTCGTTTCCCTTGAAGGTCGACCCGTCGCCCCAGATGTCGACACCGTCCTCGTGCATGGCCTGCACGAGCAGAGTCCCGGTCACCGCACGACCCAGCGGGGTGGTGTTGAAGTAGGCACGGCCGCCGGACCGGATGTGGAACGCCCCGCACGCGATCGCCGCGAGCCCCTCCTCGACCAGGGGCGCCCTGCAGTCGACGGCCCGGGAGATCTCGGCCCCGTAGGCGAGGGCGCGGTCCGGGACACCGGCGATGTCGGGCTCGTCGTACTGCCCGAGGTCGGCGGTGTAGGTGCACGGGATCGCGCCCTTCTCACGCATCCAGGCGACCGCGACGGAGGTGTCGAGCCCGCCGGAGAACGCGATGCCGACGCGCTCGCCCACCGGGAGGGAGGTGAGGACCTTGCTCACGAGTGTCGTTCCTCGGTTTCTTGTCGAAGTGGAGTGAAGTAGTCGTCAGGGGTGCTCGGCCAGCGCCAGCAGCCGCTGGGCCAGCGGGTCACCGCCGGCCGGGTCGCGGGTGATCACCAGCACCGTGTCGTCACCTGCGATCGTGCCCAGCACGGGCAAGAGCTCGGTGCGGTCCATGGCCGAGGCGAGGAACTGCGCGGCTCCGGGAGGGGTGCGCAGCACCACCAGGTTCGCCGAGGCCTCCGCGGAGACCAGGAGCTCGTTGAGCAGCCGCGAGAGCCGGTGCTCGGCCGCGCCGTTCTCCGGTGCGGGCCGGGGGGTACGGTCGCCGCCCTCGGCGGGCACCGCGTAGACGAGCGCACCGGAGGTGGACCGCACCTTCACGGCCCCGAGCTCGACGAGGTCGCGCGAGAGCGTGGCCTGGGTGACGTGCAGCCCTTCCTTGGCGAGCAGCTCGGCGAGCTCGGGCTGGGACCGCACCGGGTGACGGGTCAGCAGCTCGGCGATGCGTTGCTGGCGCGCGCCCTTGGTGGCCGGGACCGCGGCGCCGTTCATCGTCGTCTCACGGTCGGTCCCCCCGGTTCTCCGGGTGCTCGAGGAGCCAGGCGAGCAGCGCCTTCTGGGCGTGCAGCCGGTTCTCCGCCTCGTCGAAGACGACGCTCTGCGGCCCGTCGATGACGTCGGCGGCGATCTCCTTGCCGCGGTAGGCGGGGAGGCAGTGCAGGACGACCGCGTCGTCCTTTGCGTGCGACAGCAGGGCGTTGTCCAGGGAGTACGGGCGGAAGGGTGCCTCGCGCTCCGCGGCCTCGTCCTCCTTGCCCATGGAGACCCAGGTGTCGGTGGACACGACGTCGACCCCCGTGACGGCCTCGACCGGGTCCTCGACGACACGGGCGGAGCCGCCGGTGCTCGCCGCGATCTCCTCGGCGCGGGCCAGGACGGCGGGATCGGGGCGGTACCCCTCCGGCCCCGACACCACGACGTGCATGCCTGCCGTGGCGCCGGCCAGCAGGTAGGAGTGCGCCATGTTGCAGGCGGCGTCGCCGAGGAAGGTCAGCCGCTGACCGGCCAGGGTCCCCCGATGCTCGCGCACCGTCAGCAGGTCGGCGAGGAGCTGGCAGGGGTGGAACTCGTCGGTGAGGGCGTTCACGACGGGCACCCCGGCGTGCCCGGCCATCGTCTCGATGCGGTCCTGGCCGTAGGTCCGCCAGACGATGGCGGCGACCTGCCGGCCGAGCACCCGCGCGGTGTCCTCGACGGACTCGCGCGTGCCGATCTGCGCGAGCTTGCCGTCGACCACCATCGGCATGCCACCCAGCTCGGCGACACCGGCGGTGAAGGACACCTGGGTGCGCAGCGTGGGCTTGTCGAAGATCAGCGCGACGGCCTTCGCGCCGCCGAAGGGCTGCTTGTGGCCGCGGTCGGCCTTCAGCCGGGAGGCGAGCTCGAGGACCTCGTGCTGCTCCGAGGGGCTGAGGTCGTCGTCGCGAAGGAAGTGCCGGGTCATGCGTCCTCCCCTTCCGACCAGGCGGCGTCGAGGATGGCGGGCCATGCCGCCAGCAGCTCGTCGGCCTGGTCGTCGGTCAGCACCAGCGGCGGGGCCAGCCGGATGCGGTCGGGCGTGCAGTCGTTGAGGATGAAGCCACGGGCGAGCCCCGCGGCGGCGACAGCCTTGGCGCGCGGCTCGGTGAGCGTGAGGCCGATCAGGAGCCCGCGCCCCCGGACCTCGCCCACGTGGCGGTGCGCGAGCCCCTGCACGAGCCGCTCCCCCACCTTCGTCACGTGGTCGAGGAGACCGTCCTGCTCGATCGTCCGCAGCACGGCGAGCGCGGCCGCGGCGGCGACCGGGTTGCCCCCGAAGGTCGTGCCGTGGTTGCCGGGGGTCAGCAGCTCGCCGGCCGCCCCCACGCCGATGCAGGCGCCGACCGGGATGCCGCCGCCGAGCCCCTTGGCGACGGTCACGACGTCGGGCACCACGCCGCTGGCCGTGTGCGCGAACCACGCCCCGGTGCGGCCCATGCCGGTCTGCACCTCGTCCAACCAGAGCAGGGCGCCGCGCTCCTGGGTGACCCGGCGGGCCTCTGCCAGGTAGTCGTCAGGCGGGACGTTGACACCGGCCTCACCCTGGAGCGGTTCGAGCACCACGGCGGCGGTCTCGTCGGTCACCGCCTCCGCAAGGGCGGCGGCGTCGCCGTACGGGACGAAGGTGACGTGCCCGGGCAGCGGTTCGAACGGCTCGCGGTAGGCAGCCTTGCTGGTCAGGGCCAGCGCGCCCATCGTGCGGCCGTGGAACGAGTCCGAGGTCGACACGAGGTGGGTGCGGCCGGTCTTGCGGGTCAGCTTGAGGGCCGCCTCGTTGGCCTCGGTCCCGGAGCTGGTGAAGAACACCTTCCCGGGGTGACCGAGGAGCGCCAGGAGCCGCTCGGCGAGGGCCACCTGCGGCTCGGTGGCGAAGAAGTTCGACACGTGGCCCAGCGTGCGCAGCTGCATGGTCACGGCCTCGACCAGGGCCGGGTGCCCGTGGCCGAGCGCGTTGACCGCGATGCCCCCGAGCAGGTCGAGGTAGCGGTTGCCGTGCTCGTCCCAGACGTAGCACCCCTCCCCCCTGGTCAGGGCGAGCCGGGGCGCTCCGAAGGTGTTCATGAGCGAGTGCGGGTAGCGGCTGGACAGGTCGTTCACTTCGCGGCCCCCGGCTTCCCGCTGGTGCTGTAGAGCGCCGTGCGGATCTTGGTCGGCACCCCCGGCAGGACCTGGGTGCCGACACCCTCGTCGGTGAAGATCTCCAGGAGCACCGCGTGCGGCTCGCGCCCGTCGATGACGGTGGCCCGCGGGACGCCGCTGGTCACGGCGTGCAAGCAGGCGCCCATCTTCGGCACCATCCCGCTCGCCAGCGTCGGCATCAGCTCGGCGAGCGCCTCCGGGCTGATCTCGCCGATGACGTCGTCGGAGCCCGGCCAGTCGCGGTAGAGCCCCTCGACGTCGGTGAGCACCAGCAGCTTCTCCGCCTGGAGCGCGACCGCGAGCGCGGCGGCCGCGGTGTCGGCGTTGACGTTGTGGGCGACGCCGTCGGCGTCCGGCGCGACCGACGAGATGACCGGGACCCGGCCGGCCTCGACGAGGTCCAGCACCGCCTCCGGTCGTACGCCGGTCACCTCGCCGACCAGCCCGAGGTCCACCTCCTCGCCGTCGACGACGGTGTTCGTGCGGGTGGCGGTGAAGAGCCCCGCGTCCTCGCCCGAGAGCCCGACGGCGAGGGGGCCGTGCTCGTTGATGAGCCCGACGAGCTCGCGCTGCACCTTGCCGACGAGCACCATCCGGACGACGTCCATCGCCTCCTCGGTGGTGACCCGGAGCCCGCCGCGGAACTCCGACTCGATCCCGAGCCGGTCGAGCATCTGCGAGATCTGCGGGCCGCCGCCGTGGACGACCACCGGCTTGAACCCTGCGTAGCGCAGGAACGCGATGTCCTGCGCGAAGGCACGCTTCAGGTTGTCGTCGGTCATCGCGTTGCCGCCGTACTTCACCACGATGATGCGGCCGTGGTACCTCATCAGCCACGGCAGCGCGTCGGCGAGGATCGCGGCCTTGTCGGTGGCCTGGCGCCAGCGGGCGTCGACGTCGCTCGGCGCGGTCCCGTCCGCTGCGGGCTCCACGGGGGAGGTCACTGGTTCGGTCACTGGTCTCCCCTGGCTCAGCTGCTGTAGGCGGAGTTCTCGTGCACGTAGGCGTGCGTGAGGTCGTTGGTCCAGACCGTGGCCCGTTCGGTGCCGGCCTTGAGGTCAATGGTGACGCTGACCTCGCGCGGCGAGAGGTCCACCTTGTCCGCCGGCTCGTGCGGCGCGGACCCGCGGCAGACCCACACGCCGTTCATCGCCACGTCGAGGTCAGCCGGGTCGAACTGTGCCTTGGTCGTGCCCACGCTGGCGAGCACCCGCCCCCAGTTGGGGTCCTTGCCGAAGACGGCGGCCTTGAAGAGGTTGCTGCGCGCGACGCTGCGCCCCACCTCGACGGCCTCGTCCTCGGTGGCCGCGCCGACGACGGTGATCGTGATCTCGTGGTCGGCGCCCTCGGCGTCGGCGAGCAGCTGCATCGCGAGGTCGGAGCAGGCCTGGGTGAGCGCCTCGGTGAAGTCCGCCGGGCTGGGCGTGATGCCGCTGGCGCCGCTCGCCAGGAGGCTCACGGTGTCGTTGGTGGACATGCACCCGTCGGAGTCGAGCCGGTCGAAGGTGCGCCGGGTCGCGGACCGGAGCGCGGTGTCCAGGACGTCGGAGGAGACCACGGCGTCGGTGGTGAGGACGACCAGCATGGTGGCGAGCTGCGGCGCGAGCATCCCGGCGCCCTTCGCCATGCCTCCGATCGACCAGCCCCCGCCGTCGACGATCACCTGCTTCGTCACGGTGTCCGTCGTCATGATCGCGCGGGCGGCGTCCTCGCCCCCGTCGGTGCTGAGCGCCGCCGCTGCGGCGTCGACACCGCCGAGGAGGGCCTCACGGGAGCTCACCAGCCCGATGAGCCCGGTGGAGCAGACGACGACGTCGATCGCGCCGATGCCCAGCCGGTCGGCCACCCGCTCGGCGACCGCGTGGGTGGTGGCGAACCCCTCGGGGCCCGTGTAGCAGTTGGCGCCCCCGGAGTTCAGCACGACGGCCCGGACGACACCGTCCTTGACGGCCTGCTCGCTCCAGAGCACGGGGTTGGCCTTGCAGCGGTTGGCGGTGAACAGCGTGGCGGAGTCGTGGCGGGGGCCGTCGTTGACGACCAGCGCGAGATCCGGCGAACCGGAGCTCTTGAGTCCGGCGACGACGCCGGCTCCCCGGAAGCCCTGTGGGTGGGTGACGCTCATTCTTGTCCTTCTGACTCGATCGTGGCGGCGGAACGGATCTCGGTCCCTCGTCGTCGCCACTCCTCCGCCGCCCGATCGGCGTCGCCGGCGGGCACGAGGATCCAGTCGGTGTCGAACGTCGCCACCGTGAACACCGGGATCGCAGCCTCCGCCAGCGGCGCCAGCAGCTCGTGCAGCACGCCTGTCAGCGCCAGGTCGAGCGGTCCCTCGACGGCGAACGCCGTCCACGGGCCGTGGGCCTTCGCCTTGCGGGGCACGCCGGCAGCGCCGCAGACCACCGAGGTCTCGGCAGCCGTCGCGGTGACCGAGAGCAGGGTTCCCGAGCTCGCCCAGTCGGGGACGTCGGCCCCCGGGCCGAGACGTACGACGGTCAGCGGCTCGTCGTACCGGAGCAGGACCCGGCTCACGGGGCGAGCCCCACGGTGGTGAGCCCGGTCGTCTCGGGGAGACCGAGGGCGATGTTCATGCACTGCACCGCGGCGCCGGCGGTTCCCTTGGCGAGGTTGTCGACGGCACCGACGACCACGAGCCGGCCCGCGGCCTCGTCGACGGCGACCTGGAGGTGCACGGAGTTGGAGCCGAGGACCGACTGGGTCTGGGGCCAGCTGCCTTCCGGGAGCAGGTGGACGAACGGCTCGTCGGCATAGGCGGCGGCGTACGCCTCGCGCGCCTCGCCGGCCGTCACCGTGGTCGGTGCGCTGCAGGTGGCGAGGATCCCCCGGCTCATCGGGACCAGCACGGGCGTGAAGCTGACCCGTACCTCGCGGTCGTCGGCGGAGACGGCGCTGAGGTTCTGCACGATCTCCGGCGTGTGCCGGTGGACCCCGCCGACGCCGTACGCACTGGCGTTCCCCATCACCTCGCTGCCGAGCAGGTGGGGCTTGACGGCCTTGCCGGCACCGCTCGTGCCGCTCGCCGCCACCACCACCACCCCGGAGGGGTCGACGAGACCGGCGGCGACCGCCGGGGCCATCGCGAGCGTCGAGACCGTCGGGTAGCAGCCGGGGACGGCGACGCGACGCGTGCCGCGGAGGGCGTCACGGGCGCCCGGGAGCTCCGGGAGGCCGTAGGGCCAGGACCCGGCGTGCGGGCTGCCGTAGAACTGCTCCCACTGCGACGCGTCGGTGAGCCGGAAGTCGGCACCGCAGTCGACGACCAGGCTCTCGTCGCCGAGCTGCTCGGCGACGGCTCCTGACTGGCCGTGCGGCAGCGCGAGGAACACCACGTCGTGGCCGCCGAGCATCCCGGCGCTCGTCTCCTCGAGGACGCGGTCGGCGAGGGGCAGCAGGTGGGGCTGGAGCGTGCCGAGCCGCTGGCCCGCGTTGGCGCCGGCGGTCAGGGCGCCGACCTCGACCTGGGGGTGCGCGAGCAGCAGGCGCAGGAGCTCGCCGCCTGCGTAGCCACTGGCTCCGGCGACCGCGACGGTGTGACCCATGTGCATGACCATACATCACCGTGCATGGTCGTGCAGATCAGGGTCAGGTTCGGTCGCGCACCCACGAGGTCACGAGCTCGAGCAGCTCTCGATCGACGGGTTGCGTGGCCTCACGACGGTAGTGGCGCAGGTCAGCCTTCCGCGGCTGGCGCCGGAGCGTGTGGGTGAGGTCGGGGACGAGCCTCGTGGTGACCGGACCCGCAGCTGCTTCCTCGACCAGGAGGAGCTCGTCGGGCGGCACCTGGAGGTCCTTGCCCCCGCTGACCGCGAGCACCGGGACGCGCGTGCGACGGAGAGCCTCGGCGGGCTCGTAGGCCATGAACTCACGGAACCACCGCGCGTTGTGGCGCACCAGGTCGACCCGGACCACGTCACCCGTGGAGCCCTTCAACCGCTCCCGGTTCTTCGCGATGCGCTCGGCCGGATCGACGCGCAGGAGGCGCATGACGGCGCGGAGCGGGGCCGGCATCATCGGCAGCAGCTGCTCGGCCTGCCAGCGGAGCACCTCCTCGCCGTTCCGCGCGGAGCCGGCCAGCAGGACCAGCCCGGCGAGCTCGGGGCGGCGGGCGGCCAGCGCGGTCGCGAGCACGGCCCCCTCGCTGTGCCCGACGACGAACAGCGGCAGCCCGGAGCCCACCGCCGCCGCGAGGTGGTCGAGCGCTGCCTCCGCGTCGTCCACGTTGTCCACGAGGCCCGCACTGCGCCAGTCGCCCGGACTACCGCCCACGCCCCGCTTGTCGAAACGGAGCGTGGTGATCCCCGCGTCATGAAAGGCCTCGGCCAGCTGGCGCGTGACGCCGAGCCGCATCCTGCGGTGGTCGGAGTTCCGGTCGACGGGTCCCGAACCGGGGAGCACGAGCGCGGCGCCGACGGCGTCGGCCGGCTCGAGCACGGTGCCGGCCAGGAGCTGGCTCCCCTGCCGGAAGGCGACCTCGACGGTGCTCACTGCAGGCGGGGGGCAGCCGAGCTGCGGCTCAGCCGGGCCGCCAGCTCATGAGCGTCGGCGTGGCTGACCAGGAGCTCGGCGTACCGCTGCCCTTCGAGCCCGACGCGCAGCGTCGGCACCCCGGCCCGGACCACGACCATGGCGGGGCCGCCCCGCCGCCGCCAGGTCCCGATCTTCGTCCGGCCAGGCAGGGCGAGCCCCGGTGCGCGCAACCCGCGCACCGCCTTGATCCCGTCGTCCTCCACGGTCACCGACGTGACGGCGCCCAGCGGGACGACGAGGTCGCGGAGGAGGCCGGCCACCTTCTCGCCGAGCGAGAGCCGGACGGTGAGGGCTTCGGAGGTGAGGTCGACGTGAGCCATGCGGCTATTGTTCTCACTCTTGATAACAAAGTCAAACCCGCGAATACTGGCTCCCATGCCAGCCCCGGAGCTCCTCCTCCACCCCGTCCGGATGCGGATCGTCCAGGCCTTCCTCGGACGCGAGTCGCTCACCACGGGCGCGCTCCGGCTGGAGCTCGACGACGTTCCGGTCGCCACGTTGTACCGCCACGTCAGCGCGCTGCTCGACGGCGGCGTGCTCGAGGTCGTCGACGAACGCCGTGTGCGCGGCGCCGTGGAGCGGACCCTGGTGCTCCACGTGAGCCGGGCGCACGTGGACGCGGAGAGCGCCCGCACCATGACGAGGGAGGACCACCGGCACGCGTTCTCGACCTTCGTGGCCGGGCTGCTCGGCTCCTTCGACCGCTACCTCGACGGCGACGACCTCGACCTCGGACGCGACCTCGTCGGCTACCGGCAGACCGCGCTGCACCTGACCGACGAGGAGACCCACGAGCTGCTGGAGGAGCTGCGGGCGGTCGTGCTGGCCCGCGCGGCGAACCGCCCGGCCCCGGGACGGCGGCGTCGGCTGCTCGCGACCGTGCTGGTTCCTGCCGAGGACCGCGGACCGTCGGAAGGCTCTGGTTGACCCTCCTCATGACTCCGCGGGACCGCCCCCACCACCCCGGCTTCCTGGCCGCGCTCGAGCGCGAGTCCGCACGGTTCCTCTCCGTCCTCCGCGACGCCGATCCCGATGCCCGGGTGCCGTCCTGCCCCGGCTGGGAAGCCGCCGACCCGCTCTGGCACCTCACCGGTGTGCAGTGGTTCTGGGGTTCGATCGTCGAGGAGCGGCGTCACGGCTGCTACGGGCGTTGTCCGAGGCCGATTCTGCGACGGGCGTCTACATGTGGGCCGAGGACAGGACCGTCGGCTACATCCGCCGGAGGCAGGCGCACGAGGCGCTGATCCACCGGCTCGACGCGGAGCTGACCGCCGGCACGGTGACCGCGCTCGACCCCACGCTCGCCTCGGACGGCGTGGACGAGGCCCTCGACGTCATGTTCGGCGGCTGCCCGCCCTGGGGCTCCTTCGAGCCGGCGACCTCGACGCCTGGTTGTGGCACCGGGGTGACGCCGATGCCCTGAGGGTCGAGGGCGACCGGGCCGCCTTCGACCGGCTCGTCGCGGTGCTCGCGCAGCCGATCCACTGACGGGGGTCCCGGGCCCTCAGCCCCTTGCCGGGGTGCAGCACGCGGCGAAACGTGCTCATCACCTCTCGGATCGGAGCCGTCATGGACCGACGCTTCCTGCAGACCTTCTTCCTCGCCGGCGTGCTGACCCTCGGACTCGCCGTCCCCGGCCCGGTCCTGGGCGCCTCGGTCGCGGCCTCCCGACCGGGGGCCCCCGGGATCGGCGACCCCTACTTCCCCACTGCCGGCAACGGCGGGTACGACGTCCGGCACTATGGGCTCCGGCTCCGCTACGTGCCCCGTACCGACCGGTTGTCGGGATCCGCGCGGATCGAGGCGCGCGCCACCCAGCCGCTCAGCAGCTTCCACCTCGACCTCCACCGGCTGCACGTGAGGACGATCCGTGTCGACGGCCGCCGGGCGTCGTACACCCGCAACGGCGACGAGCTCGTCGTCGTCCCCGCCCGACGGGTGCGGGACGGCGAGCGGTTCACGACGGTCGTCCGCTACGCGGGCACGCCGAGCCCCCTCCCCTCGGGGCCCGGGTTCCTCGCCACGAAAGACGGCGCGCTCGTGATCGGACAGCCCGAATCGGCCACGACCTGGTTCCCCGCCAACGACCACCCGAGCGACCGGGCGAGCTTCTCGTTCCGCGTCCGGGTGCCGCGGGGCTGGCGAGGTCGTGGCGAACGGGGCTCTGGTGGGCCGCCGCACGCAGGGACGCTGGACGACGTGGCACTGGGAGGCACGCACTCCCATGGCGCCGTACCTCGCGACGCTGGGGATCGGTGAGTGGGAGATGCGGAGGTACCGGCGGAACGGCATCGCGTTCCACGACGCCGTCGACCCGGCCCTGCTCCGGCACGTCCGCCCACGGTCGGGCCGGAACATGCTGGTGTCGCAGAAGGCGACCTCGGCGTACCGCCGGCTCGCGCGGGTGATCGCGGTCCCGGCGCGCGGTGGGAACCTGTCCTTCTGGCTCAACCGCGACCTGGAGCCCGGCTGGGACTGGTTCTTCGTCGAGGCACGCCCGGTCGGCTCCCGCCGCTGGACGACGTTGCCGGACCAGAGGGGCCACACCCGCCGCGAGACCGCGCCCGCCTGCCCCGGCGTGCTCGGCCTCCACCCGTTCCTCGCCCGCTACCAGACGGACCGAGGGGACGGCACCTGCACCGCCTCCGGGTCCACCGGTGAGTGGCACGCGGCGACGGGCCGTGGCCGCGGCTACCAGAAGTGGTCGATCGACCTCGACCGGTACGCCGGCAGGCGGGTGCTCGTCTCCCTCAGCTACGTCACCGACGACGTGTTCGACTTCCCCGGCGCGTACGTCGACGACGTCACCGGTCCGCGTGGCCGCGGCACCACCTCCTTCGAGCGCGACGGCGACCGATGGGACGGATGGGAGCTGCGTCAACCACCCAAGGGCTCGCCGACCACGGACCGCTCCTGGGCCATCGGGGACCGGCATCGCCAGCCACCGACGTTCGGTGAGATCGCGCTCGGGTCGCTGCGGCGGCAGCCGGAGATCCTGCGGTTCCTCTCCCGCCGGTTCGGGCCGTACCCCTTCGGTCAGTCGGGCGCGATCGTCGACGACGCCCGGCTCGGCTTCGCGCTCGAGACCCAGACGCGACCGGTCTACGCCTCCGACTTCTTCACCGACCGCGTCAACGGTGACGCCGTCGTGGTCCACGAGCTCGCACACCAGTGGTACGGCGACAGCCTCACGGTCCGTCGGTGGCGACACATCTGGCTCAACGAGGGGTTCGCCACCTACGCCGAGTGGTTGTGGAGCGCGAGAGAAGGTCGGGAGACCCCGCGGCAGCTCTTCGAGGGCTACTACGCGGGCATCCCCGCCGACTCCCCGTTCTGGGACGTCACGATCGGGGATCCCGGTCCGGACGCCCTGCTCGACGTCGCGGTCTACTACCGCGGGGCGATGACCCTCCAGGTCCTGCGGAACCGCATCGGGAACGACGACTTCTTCCGGCTCCTCCGCCGTTGGGCACGGCAGAACCGCCACGACGTGGTGACCACGAGCCGGTTCGTGGCCATGGCCGAGCAGATCTCCGGCCGCCAGCTGGACCGCCTGTTCGAGCGGTGGTTGTTCACGCCTGGCCGCCCGGCGGTCCCCGGACTGCCGGGCGCGACGGTGGACAGCGAACCGCCGCCCTTGCTCGGACGGCTGCTCCGGTGACCCCGCTGCGTGAGCGCCCGCGTCCCGGGTAGGGACCGGGAGTGCCGGACGAACCACGTTTCGTGGTGCAGCTGCACCGCGCGAGCAGCACCCACTTCGACCTCCGCCTCGAGGTCGACGGGGTGCTGGTCAGCTGGGCGGTGCCGAAGGGGCCGACCCTCGACCCGACGAAGCGGCGCACGGCCTTCCACGTGGAGGACCACCCGATCGAGTACTTCCACTTCGAAGGGGTGATCCCGAAGGGCTCCTACGGCGCCGGGGACGTGACGGTGTGGGACACCGGGACGTGGAAGCTGCGGCGCGGCGACGACGCCCGGACCGCTGTCGAAGCCGGCGACCTGCACGTCGAGCTCAGCGGGGAGAAGCTGCGCGGCCGGTTCGCGTTGGTCCGCCGCGGCGAGAAGGGTGACCGCGAGCAGTGGCTGCTGGTGCACAAGCGCGACGAGGACGCCGTCGAGGGGTGGGAGCCGCACGACCATCCGCGCTCGGTGCTGACCGGACGGACCAACGACGAGGTCGCCGCCGACGCCGACCACGTGTGGCTCTCCGGTGCCGAGGCCGCCAGCGCCGAGGTGGTCGTCGCGCCGCGCGAGCAGGAGGTGGAAGAAGCGCTCGCTGCGCTCGACGAGCTGGGCCGACAGGGCACCTGGCACCTGTTCGGGCGCGAGCTCAAGGTCACCAACCTCGACAAGGAGCTCTTCCCGGGACGCGACGGCGAGCCACCGGTCACCAAGCGCGAGCTGCTGCGCTACACCGCGGCGGTCTCGCCCACGGCCGTGCCCTACCTCGCGGGCCGGGCGCTCAACCTCCGCCGCCACCCGAACGGCGCGCAGACCAAGGGGTTCTGGCACAAGCAGCGGCCCGTCCACGCACCGCCCTTCGTGGGCTCGTGGGGCAACCCGGAGGCCGACGAGGGCGAGACCTCGACCTACGCGGTCGTCGACGAGGCGGCGGCCTTGGTGTGGGTGTCCCAGTTCGGCGCCCTGGAGTGGCACCCCTGGACCTCCCGGACGGACCGCCCGCACCAGCCGACGTACGCACTCGTCGACCTCGACCCCGGTGAGCGCACGAGCTGGGGCGACGTGCTGGTGCTCGCCCGGCTGCACCGCACGGCCCTGGAGCACGTCGGGGTCGAGGGGTTCCCGAAGGTCACCGGACGCCGCGGGCTGCAGATCTGGATCCCGGTGCGGCGCGGGCCGACGTTCGACGAGACCCGCGGCTGGGTCGAGACGCTGTCGAAGACGGTCGGCGCCGTCGTCCCGGAGCTGGTGAGCTGGAAGTGGGAGGTGAAGGCGCGCGGCGGGAAGGCCCGGCTCGACTACACGCAGAACGCGATCAACCGGACGCTGGTGGCGCCCTACAGCCCGCGGGCCGCACCCGGCGCCCCGGTGTCGGCTCCGATCTCGTGGGACGAGCTCGACGACCCGGCCCTTCGGCCCGACGGTTTCACGATCCGCACGGTCCTCGAGCGGATCCGCGAGCGCGGAGACCTGTTCCGTGGTGCGCTCACGACCTCGCAGAGGCTGCCGACGCTCGGCTGAGAGACACCCGGACGCGCCGACGGCGGCCACGATGCGTGATCGTGGCCGCCGTCGGCGGTGGTGCGCTGCCGGGCCTTACTGGCCGCGGACGTTCTCCGCCTGCAGCCCCTTGGGGCCCTGGGCGACCTCGAACTCCACGCGCTGGTCCTCGCGGAGCGACTTGAAGCCGGTGCCGGCGATCGCCGTGTGGTGGACGAACACGTCGGAGCCACCGTCGTCCTGGGCGATGAAGCCGAAGCCCTTGTCGTCGTTGAACCACTTCACGGTGCCGTGAGCCATCTGGTGTACCTCTTCGATCTCTCGACGTGGCGGACAACCTTTGCCCGCCACGGAGCTGAAAACATCTGCACTGCGCCTGATGTCCAGCTGACCGAAGACCAAGTACCTGCGAATGAGCCGACGGCCCGGAGGCCGCCGAGGGGCAACACAAGACCCCTTCAACATGGTCGACGTTAGCAGAGGACGGCAAGCCCCGTGGGCGCCGCGCTCAGGACGTCACCACCGTCGTCGTCACCTCGGTCACCTGCGGGCGGCGCGGGGTCGACGAGAACCCGAACCGGCACGGCGGGTCCACCGGCGCCAGCGACCCGAGCTCCTGCCCCTCCAGCCGTCCGCCGGCGGCGGTCACGCGGTGGGCGTCGGTCGCGCCGTAGTACTCCCGCCTCCCCTGCCCCGCCGACCCCTTCGTCCGTACGCCGCGCAGCAGCAGCCGGGCCACGGGGTCGGTCAGGGTCGACCACGCCGTGCTGGTCGCGACCCGTCGCGGGACGAGCCGCAGCAGCCACCCGAGCGGCGTGCGGTCACCGGACTCGACCTCGAGCCGCAGCGACGGGGACCTGACGCACCACGTCCGGCCGGTGCGGTCGACGGTGAGCGGTTCGATGCGCACCTCGTCGAAGGTGTACGTCGACGCGACGAACCCGGCCACCTCCTCGGACGGCGCCAGCAGGATCCGGTGGCCGTCGGCGCGCTCCACCATGACGTCGGAGAACGACCCCAGCGGCGAACGCTCCCAGTGGCCGACGACGAGCCGCACCCCCGACGTCGTACCGACCCCGACGATCTGCCCCTCGAACCGTCGGCGTCGCGTCACGACCCGGACCGTACCCACCCTCATCCGGTGCAGAACTGCTCCGGATCGGCCCGGGAACAGCCCATCTGCACCGGATCAGGGTCAGCCGCGCAGGACCGCGCCGTGCCGCTCGGCGGCGAGCGCCACCGCGCCCTCCCGGGCGGCGGTGATCTCCTCGTCGTTGAGGGTTCGGTCGGGGGCCCGGAACCGGAGCGCGAAGGCGAGCGACTTCTTCCCGCCGCCGACCTGCGCGCCGGTGTAGAGGTCGAAGAGCCGCACCGACTCCAGCAGCTCGCCGGCCCCCTCGCGGAGCGTGGCCGCGAGCTCCCCGGCCGGGAGGGCGGCGTCGACGACCAGCGCGACGTCCTCCTTCGCGACGGGGAACGACGACACGACCGGGCCCGACGGCGGTGCCGCGCGCTCGAGCAGGAGGTCGAGGTCGATCTCGGCGGCCGCGGCGCGGGCGGGGAGGCCGAAGGCCGTGCAGACCTTGGGGTGCAGCTCGCCGGCGTGGCCGAGCGACACGTCACCGACCAGGAGCTCGGCGCACCGGCCGGGGTGCCACGGCGCGACGCTGGCCGAGCGGACCTCGACCTCGACGCCGAGCACCTGCGCCACGTCGCGGACGGCCTGGATGGCGTCGCTCCACGTCGCCGCGCGGCCGGGGCCCCACCAGCCGGTGCGCTCGCGCTCGCCGGTGAGCACGACCGCGAGGTGGAGCGGCTGGTCGGGGAGCGCCTTCTGCAGGTCGTCCCACTCCCCCGGGGTCGGTCGGCGGTCGACCGGCAGGATCGGGGCCGCGACGGTCCCGCGCGGCAGCGTCACCGTGGCGGTCTCGAAGAGCGCGACGTCCGGCTGGCCGCGACCGGCGTTGCGGGCGGCGGTCTCCAGCAGCCCGGGCAGCAGCGTCGTGGTCATGTACGGCTGCTCGTTGCTGAGCGCGTTGGCGATCCGCATCGTGTTGCGGCGCTCGTCGTCCTCGTCGAGCCCGAGCGCGTCGAGGGCCGCGGGCCCGGTGAACGGGAAGCTCACGACCTCCACGAAGCCGGCCCCGGCGAGCGCACGACCCACCCGCCGGCGCAGCGACTGAGCCGGCGTCAGCCCGCGCCCGGCGGGGGCAGCCGGGAGCACCGACGGCACCTTGTCGTAGCCGACGATGCGGGCGACCTCCTCGACCAGGTCGAACGGGTCGTTGAGGTCAGGGCGCCAGGACGGGACGACGGCGGTCAGCGAGCCGCCGTCCACGGTCACCCCGCAGCCGACCGACTCGAGGTTCGCGACGGCGGTGTGGGCCGGGATCTCCATGCCGGTCACCCGGGCCGGGAGCCCGGTCGGGATGGTGATCGAACGCGGCTCCGGTGCTGCCCCCACCTTGGTGACGCCGTCGGTGACGGTGCCGCCGCCGTGGGCGACGAGGAGCTCCGCGACACGGTCGGCGGCCGCCTCCGGCAGCAGCGGGTCCACGCCCCGCTCGAACCGCTTGGACGCCTCCGAGGGCAGCTTGTGGCGGCGCTGGGTGCGGAAGATCGACACCGGGTCGAAGTGCGCAGCCTCGATCACCACGTGGCTGGTGGTCGCCGACAGCTCGGTGGTCTCGCCGCCCATCACACCGGCGAGCCCGATCGGGCCGCTGTCGTCGGTGATCAGCAGGTCCTCCGCGGAGAGCGTGCGCTCGACGCCGTCGAGGGTGGTCAGCCGCTCGCCCTCCACGGCCCGCCGGACCCGGATCGGGCCCGAGAGCCGGTCGCCGTCGTAGCCGTGGATCGGCTGGCCGAGCTCGAGCATGACGTAGTTGGTGACGTCCACCGCGAGCGAGATCGGCCGCATCCCGGCCTGCTGCAGCCGCTGCGCCATCCACCGCGGCGTCGGGGCGGACGGGTCGAAGCCCGTGACGGTCCGGGTGACGAACACGGGGCAGCCGTCGGGGGCGTCCACGACGACCGGGTAGCCGGTGCCGTTCGGCTCCGGGGTGGCGCGCAGCGCCGGGTCCTGGAAGGGCACGCCGAACCCGAGCGCCGCCTCGCGGGCGATGCCGCGCAGCGAGAGGGCGTACGCGCGGTCGGGGTTGATCTCGAGATCGATCACCTCCTCGTCGAGCCCGAGGTAGCCGAACGCGTCGTCACCCGGCTGCCCGGCGTCGGCGGGCAGCACCATGATCCCGTCGTGGTCGTCGCCGATCCCGAGCTCGCGGGCCGAGCAGATCATCCCGGCCGAGACGTGGCCGTAGGTCTTCCGCGCCGAGATCGCGAAGCCGCCGGGCAGGACGCCACCGGGGAGCACGACGACCACGAGGTCACCCTCGGCGAAGTTGTGGGCGCCGCAGACGATGCCCTGCGGCTCGCCGGTGCCGTTGGCGTCGCCGACGTCGACCTGGCACCAGCGGATGATCTTGCCGTTCTTCTGCGGCTCCTCGGCGAGCGAGAGCACCCTGCCGAGGACGAGGGGACCTTGGATGTCCCCGCCGGCCCGCTCGACGGCCTCGAGCTTGAGCCCGAGCATCGTCAGCCGGTCGGTGAGCTTCTCCGTGGTCACGTCCGCGGGGAGCTCGACGAGCTCACGGATCCAGGACACAGGGGCGCGCATCAGATCTCCGTCCCGAAGGCGCCGACGAAGCGGACGTCGCCCTCGAACAGGTCACGCAGGTCCTCGACCCCGTGACGGAACATCAGGGTGCGGTCGATGCCCATGCCGAACGCGAAGCCGGTGTAGCGCTCCGGGTCGACGCCGCAGGCGACCAGCACGCGGGGGTTCACGACGCCGCAGCCACCCCACTCGATCCACCCCTCGCCCTTGCACGTGCGGCAGCTTCCATGGGCCGAGCTCGTCGGCTCCGCCGCCGTGCTGCCGGACGCGCCGACGGACGTGCCGACGGCCGGGTCGAGCCCCGTGCCGCGGCAGACGAAGCAGACCAGGTCGACCTCGGCGCTCGGCTCGGTGAACGGGAAGTACGACGGGCGGAACCTGGTGGTGATCCCCTCACCGAACATCGACGACGCGAAGTGGTCGAGGCTCCCCTTGAGGTGGGCCATCGTGATCCCCTCGTCCACCACGAGCCCCTCGACCTGGTGGAAGACGGGGCTGTGCGTCGCGTCGTACTCGTCGGTGCGGAACACCCGGCCGGGGCACACGACGTACACCGGCGGCTTGCGGGTCAGCAGCGTCCGCGCCTGGACCGGCGAGGTGTGGGTGCGCAGGACGATGGCATTCTCCGGCGGCTCCATCCAGAAGGTGTCCTGCATGGTGCGGGCGGGGTGGTCGGCGCCCAGGTTGAGCGCGTCGAAGTTGAGCCACTCGGCCTCGACGACCGGGCCCTCCGCGATCTCCCACCCCATCGCGACGAAGACGTCCCCGATGCGCTCCGACAGCGTCGTCAGCGGGTGCCGCGCCCCGGCCGGGTAGCGGTCCCACGGCAACGTGACGTCGACCGCCTCCTCGACGAGGATCCGCTCCTCGTGCTCGGCCTCGAGGACCGCCTGGCGGGCGGCGAGCGCCTTGCTGACCGCCCCGCGGGCCTGCCCGACCCGCTGCCCGGCCTCCTTGCGCGCCTGCGGCGGCAGGGCGCCGATCTCGCGGTTCGCCAGCGCCAGGGCCGACCGGTCACCCGCGTGCTCGGTGCGGACGCGCTTGAGCTCCTCCAACGTGCCGGCCGACTCGATGGCCGCCAGCGCGGCGTCCCGTGCCGCCTCGACCTCGTCGGCCTTGAGCGGGGTGACCTCGACCGGGTCGTAGTCGGTGTTGGGGCCGGACATCGCTGCCTTCCGTCTGCGGGAACGGCACCCGCACGGACGCACGGGTGCCACCGGTCAGTCTAGGAACCGGCCTCGAGGCGCCGCGAACCAGTATCAGTCGAGCGAGAACACCGGCCAGAGCACCTCGATGCGCGCCCCGCCACCCTCGGCGTCGCGGATCGTGATGCGGCCGCCATGGGCGACGACGAGGCCGTGGGCGATGTACATCCCCAGCCCTGACCCGCCGGTGGAGCCGTGCTTCCAGAACTTCGTGAAGACGCGGCTCCGGATCGACGGCGCGATCCCCTCCCCCTCGTCCTCGACGACCACCCGCACGAGGTCGACCCCGTCGCGGAACGCCGGGTCGAGGAGGACCCGGACCTGCCCCTCGCCGTGGCGCACGGCGTTCTCGACGAGGTTGGTGAGCACCTGCGCGAACCGGTCCGGATCGGCGAGGACCTGGGGCAGCGGGTCGGAGGCACGGAGCAAGATCTCGCGACCGGTCCCGGCGCGCACCGAGGAGATCACCCGCTCCGTGGCCGCATGCACGTCCACCCCCCGCGGGTGCAGCGACAGCCGGCCGGTGTCGATCCGGGCCACCTCGAGCAGCTCGGCGATGAGCCGGGTCAGCCGGTCGGTGTCGGCGTGGACCGACTCCATGATCAGCCGCTTCTGCTCGTCGGTGAACTTGTCCCAACGCGCCAGCAGCGTCGCGGTGAACCCCTTGACCCCGGTCAACGGCGAGCGCAGCTCGTGCGCGACGGTGGCCACGAGGTCCGACCGCTCACGGTCGAGCACCTGCCGGGAGCGCGCCGAGCGCAGCGAGACCGCGACCCGCTCGACCGGGTGGTCCGGTCCGGACCGGACCATCCGCGTGGTGATCAGCAGCTCGGTGCCGTCGGAGAGCCGCCAGGCCTGCTCGGCCTGCATCTTCCGGATCCGCAGCCCGGTGTACGGCGCGGTGACGGTGAACCAGTCGCGGCCGTCAAGGTCCTGGAGGTTGACCGCCTCCCACAACGGCCGTCCGACGAGCTGGTCGGAGTCGAGCAGCCGGTGCGCCATGTCGTTGGCGTGGGTGACCGTGCCGGTGGCGTCGGCGACGAGCACCCCGTCGGCCAGCGAGTCCAGGAGCGCACCGAGCGGCACCTCCTGCGGCGCGTGCGCCCCGGGCGGCTCGGTCCGGCCGCTGGTCTCCCCCGTCATGGGGCCGAGGATAGGCGGATCCGGGGCTCTGCGGACCCAGGCTGGACCGGTGCCGCACCGACGTGGGCTCGTCGCCTGCCTCCTGGCGGGCGGGGTCGGGCTGGCGCGTGGTGCGCTGAGCGTCAGCGACGGTGGGCGCGGGCGCTGGCATAGAGGCAGACGGCGGCGGCGGTCGCGAGGTTCAGGCTCTCCGCCCGGCCGTGGATCGGGATCCGCACGCGATGGTCGGCGAGACCGGCCAGCTCCGGGGACAGCCCGTGGGCCTCGTTGCCGAAGAGCCACGCGGTCGGAGACGCCAGCACCCCGGAGTCGGCGGCGTCGTCGAGGTCGAGCTCCCCGCCGCCGGCCGTGGCGAGCACCGTGAGACCGGCCGCCCGCAACCGGCGTACGGCGGTGGCGGCGTCGCGCTCGACCGCCACCGGGAGGTGGAACAGCGAGCCCGCCGAGGCCCGGACTGCCTTGCCGTTGTGGGGGTCGACGGTGTCACCGGCCAGCACCACCGCGCCCGCCCCCGCCGCGTCGGCGCAGCGGATCACCGTGCCGGCGTTGCCGGGGTCGCGGATGTCCGCGCAGACCGCGACCAGCCGGGGGTGCACCGCGAGCGCGTCGTCGAGCGCAACGTCGACGAGCCGGCAGACCGCGACCACGCCCTGCGGGTGGACGGTGTCGGAGAGCGCCGCGAGGGCGGCCTCGTCGGCGAGCAGCCAGGGCATGTCGCCGGCGGCCGCGCGGAGCTCTTCGTGGCGGCCCGGCAGGGCGAACACCTCGCGGACCAGCCCTGGCACCGTCAGCGCCTCACGGACCGCCTGCGGTCCCTCGGCGAGGAAGAGGCCGTGCTCGGCCCGGGACGTGCGACGGGCGAGCCTCCTCGCCGCCCGCACCCGGCCGCTCTTCGTGGAGAGGACCGGGGCGTCGGCAGGGAGACCCGCCCGTGGGTGCTCGGTCAGGCCGAGGCCTGCGCCGGGGCGTTGACGTCCGCGGGGAGGTTCGCCTTGGCGAGCTCCACGAGGGCGGCGAACGCCGGCGCGTCGTTGACGGCGAGGTCCGCGAGGATCTTGCGGTCGACCTCGACACCGGCGGCCTTCAGCCCCTGGATGAACCGGTTGTAGGTCATCCCCTGCTGGCGGGCCGCGGCGTTGATCCGCTGGATCCAGAGCTTGCGGAAGTCACCCTTGCGAGCCTTGCGGTCCCGGTAGCTGTAGACCAGCGAGTGGGTGACCTGCTCCTTGGCCTTGCGGTAGAGCCGCGAGCGCTGGCCACGGTAGCCGGAGGCCTGCTCGAGGACGACCCGACGCTTCTTGTGGGCGTTGACCGCCCGCTTCACGCGTGCCACGTGTTACTCCTTGGGAAATCGAGGGGGTGCGGGGTCAGCGACCCAGCAGCTTGCGGACGGCCTTGGTGTCGTTCTTCGAGACCTCGGTGGTGCCCGACATCCGCCGGGTCATGGTCGAGGGCTTCTTCTCGAGGTTGTGGCGCAGCCCGGTCTTCTGGCGGCGCAGCTTGCCCGAGCCGGTGACCCGGAACCGCTTGCTCGCACCGGAGTGCGTCTTGTTCTTCGGCATCTCATCCGTCCTTTGCTACTTCGGTCGACCGCCCGCGGGGGCGTGCGGTCCTTCGCCGCGGACCCGTGGTCCGTGGCCGGGGGCAACCCCGTTGGTCACATGTCTGCGTCGACGTTCTCCGACCGGCGCTTCGGCCGCTCCGGCTTCGGGGCGGCGGCCGCCGCCGCAGCCCGCTCCTTGTGCTCCGTGCGCTCGGCCTCGTGCTCGGCCTCGCGGGCCGCCGCCCG
Source organism: Nocardioides caldifontis (assembly GCF_008087345.1). Taxonomy (GTDB): domain Bacteria; phylum Actinomycetota; class Actinomycetes; order Propionibacteriales; family Nocardioidaceae; genus Marmoricola_A; species Marmoricola_A caldifontis. The sequence continues at coordinate 97,229 of NZ_VHIB01000011.1, forward strand.
CTCCGCCTTGGCGGCCTTGACCTCGGCCTTCGCCTCGGCCTTCTTCTTGTGGGGCCCGAGCACCATGATCATGTTGCGGCCGTCCTGCTTCGGCGAGGACTCGACGAAGCCGAGGTCCTGCACGTCATGGGCGAGCCGCTCCAGCAGCCGGAAGCCGAGCTCCGGGCGGTGCTGCTCACGACCACGGAACATGATCGTGATCTTCACCTTGTCGCCCTGCTTCAGGAACCGCACGACGTGACCCTTCTTGGTCTCGTAGTCGTGCGCGTCGATCTTCGGCCGGAGCTTCATCTCCTTGATGATCACGTTGGTCTGGTTGCGGCGCGCCTCACGGGCCTTCTGGGCGTTCTCGTACTTGAACTTCCCGTAGTCCATGAGCTTGCAGACCGGCGGACGGGCCATCGGGGCGACCTCGACCAGGTCGAGGTCGGCCTCCTGGGCCAGTCGCAGGGCATCTTCGATGCGGACGATGCCGACGGTCTCGCCGTTGGGGCCGACGAGCCGGACCTCGGGCACCCGGATCCGGTCGTTGATGCGCAGCTCGTTGCTGATGGGTCCTCCTGGGTTCTGTCTTCGGGGATCGACCCCGGACGGGAGCCGGAAAAACGAAACGGTCTCCGCGTCGTCGACAGCGGAGACCAGTCCACGTGGTGCCCTGGCGGACGGGTCGCCCCGCCTCGTCGCCTCGGCACCACATCCTCGAGCGGTCGGCCCTCGCGGACCTGCCCTCTCGTGACCGGGACCCGACGGCCTGGTTCGGCCGTTGCGGGTGGGAGACTCGCTCCGCTTGTCGGACCTGCTGCGACGTCTCACGACGGCACGACAGATCGGTCAAGGACCAGGATAGCAACTCACCCCAGCCCGACGCACATCCGGCGCCTGCCCACTGACCGTCCGGGGATCAGCCCTCCCGAGCCTGCACCCACCCGTGGCGGCCGCCGAGGTCGGTCAGGGTGAACCCGTCGGCCAGGGCCCGCAGGTCCTCCCCCTCGACGACGAACCGCACCGGGCCGGCGACGTCCACCACGAGGGCCTCCGCGCCGTCGTGGACCGCGGCGCGGGCCGCGTCGGCCGCCCGCACCGGCACCGGGCGGGCGCCCGGGTCCCAGGCGACCAGCGGCGCCGAGCCGGTGAAGGCCAGCAGCGCCATCCGCCCGTCGCGGCCGCGCATCAGCACGGTCGCCATGTCGGAGCTCTTGTCGTGGGCCAGGCCGGCCTCGTCGTGCTCGACCTCGCCGAGCACGGCGACGACCGGCACCAGCAGGCGGGCGTGCTGGAGCACGGTGAGCGTCGCCGGGTGGAGCCCCTGAGGGTCGGCGGCGTAGCGGTGGAGCGCCTCGGCCACCTCCGCCGGGACCGATCCGTCGTCGCCGGCGAACCCGGGGTCAGGGATGGTGCGCACCGCACCATGCTCCCAGCGACCCGACGCGCCTAGGCTGGCGGGGTGGACGGCTTCGACAACGCGACGTGGCAGGCCCTCGGGCTGACCCTGACGATCGCCGGGCTGGCGGTCTCGGCCCTGGTCTGGGCGCGGCGCGGCCCGGTCAGCGGGCTGCGCGGGGTCGCCTGGAGCCTGCTCCCCCTGGCAGCCGGGCTGACCGGGGTGCTGCGGCTCGGATGGGAGGTCACCGACTCGGTGGTCACCTGGGCAGGCCGGCTCGTCTTCTCCCCCGTCGTGTGGCTGGGGCTCGTGGTCGCGGCCCTCTCGGCGGTCCTCTTCGTCGTGACCGGGTTCGCGAAGCGCCGCCAGCGCGGTGCCGGTGGCCCCGGTGGCGACGAGCCCGCAGCGGTGACCTCGCGGGGTCGGCCGGCAGCAGCGGACGCGGCCGGGCCGAAGCGCCCCGCCGAGCCCGCGGTGGACCCGGACCTCGCCGACATCGAGGAGCTGCTCCGCCGCCGTGGCATCAGCTGAGCCGCCCTCCTCCGTGGAGGAGCAGCTCCTGGAGCTGCTGCTCGAGCGGGCCCCGACGCTGGGCACCACCCGCCTGCTCGTGATCGACGGGCCCTCCGGCTCCGGCAAGACCACCCTCCGCGACCGGGTGGTCGCGACCGCCGAGGCGCGCGGCACCGGTGTGGCGGTGGTGCACATGGACGACCTGTACGGCGGTTGGGACGGCCTGCGCCCCTCGGGGCACCGGCTCCGTGAGCAGCTCCTCGAGCCGCTCTCGCAGGGGCGCCCCGGCCACCACCGGCGCTACGACTGGCTCCGCGGCGAGCACGCCGAGGAGCTCACGGTCCCGGTGACCGACGTGCTGGTCGTCGAGGGCGTCGGCTCGTGGCGTCGTGCGCACGCCGACCGGGTGACCGTCCTGGTGTGGGTCGAGGCGCCCCGCGACGTACGGCTGGAGCGGGTGCTGCGCCGGGATGGTCCGGAGATCGAGCCGGAGCTCCGGCGGTGGCAGCCCCAGGAGGACGCGCTGCACGCCGAGGAGGGCACGCGCGAGCACGCCGACCTGGTCGTGCTGGTCCCGTGACGTCGAGTCACTCGCAGCCGAGCTGGGCGCGGGGCCACTGCTCGACGTCCGTCGTGCCGTCCGACCCGGCCGTGCCGACGTAGACGCTCTTGCGGTCGGCGGCGAGCCACAGCCGGTCGCCCTCGCGACGGAAGCCGGTGTCCACGGCGTCGGCGGGGAGCTCGGTGTGCGGCCGGAACGGCCCGGTGGCGTACTCGCGCAGCTCCGGCTGGAGGCCGCGGACGTAGGTCCGGCCCCGCAGGTCGAGGAAGGTCATCGACTGCCAGTCGCAGTGCTCCGGGCCGCGCCACGCGCCCAGCCGGGTGGTCGGCACCGGCCGGCCCTCCTCGTCGGTCCACACCTGCAGCCCGATCGACTCGGTGTACGAGCGGGGCAGCTCGACCGGGTCGCAGACCGCCCACGACTCGACGTGCCACCCGTCGCCGCCCGCACCCTCGGTGGCCGGGCCGTCACGCACGACGACGGCCTCCTTGACCTCGCCCTCGACCTCGAGGACGAAGAGCACCCGGTCGCCCTCCTCGGCGGCGCGGCGCAGCCCCTCGCGGGGCCCGTTGTAGAGCCACTCGCTCGCGGCCACGTCCAGCGCCTCCTCCGGGGTGTCCGCCGTCGCCCCCTCGCCGTACACCTCGCCGTCGTGGAACCCGCCGCTCCCCCAGGTGTCGCACTCGACGACGTCGCCGGCAGCGCCCGCCTCGGGGTGGGTGGCCCCGTTCCTGGAGACGTGCAGCGGCCCGTCGTGGCCGGACGCGGGCGCCTGCTCCGCCGAAGGCTCGGTCGCGCTGCCGCAACCGCCGACCAGCAGCACGGCGGAGAGCAGCACGACCGGGGTCCTCATGGTGGTGGGACGCCGCGCGGCCACGGATGGTTCCGGCTCAGTGCTGCGGGTGGGCGGCGTGCGCGTCGATCAGCGCCCGGAGCTCCCGCACGTGGCGACGGGCCCGCTGGCCGTCGGAGCCCTGGATCCCCATCGCCGCACGCCCCAGCCCGCTGGAGAGCTCCAGCACCGCCCACGGGTCGCCCGGGCGCATCGTGACGCCCACGACGTCGTCCCAGCGGTAGTGCCGGGTGCGGTAGCCGTTCACGACCGTCAGCCCCGACTCGTCGGCGTCGACCCGGCACCGCGACATGGCGTGCGCCACCACGACCGCGCAGAGCAGCATGAACCCGACCGTCAGCCGCTGGGAGAGCGTGAAGGAGTCCTGCGCCCGCTCCGGCAGCGCGAACCAGACCGCGACGACGATGACCAGGAGCGCCGCGCCGAACGCCACGGAGGCGACCCGCACCCCCCAGGGGCGGAACCGTGCCGGGAGGGCGGGCGCCGGGGCGGGCTCAGAGCCGGCAGGCATGGATGTCCGTGGTGAGGATGCCGCGCGCGCCGACCTCGTAGAGCGCGTCCATCACCCGCTGCGCCTCGAGCCGCGGCACCATCGAGCGGACTGCGACCCACCCCTCGCGGTGGAGCGGGGAGACCGTGGGGCTCTCGATGCCGGGGGTCAGGGCGACGGCGGCCTCGACGTGGGCCTCCGGGATGTCGTAGTCCATCATCACGTAGGAGCGGGCCACCAGGACGCCCTGCAGCCGCCGCAGGAAGACGGTCAGCCCGGGGTGGTCGCCGACACCGGCACGGTTGATCAGCACCGCCTCGGACTCCATGATCACCGGGCCCACGACCTCCAGACCTGCCTGGCGCAACGTGCTCCCGGTCTCCACGACGTCCGCGACGACGTCGGCGACGCCGAGCTGGATGCTGGTCTCGACGGCCCCGTCGAGCCGGATCACCGACGCCTCGATGGCGCGCTCCTCGAGGAACCGCTTCAGGATCCCGTCGTACGACGTGGCGATGCGCTTGCCCCGGAGGTCCTCAGCCGCGGTGAGCACCCCGGGGCGGGCCGCGAAGCGGAACGAGGAGCGGCCGAAGCCGAGCGTGAGCGACTCCTCGGCCTTCGCGCCGGAGTCGAGGAGGAGGTCGCGCCCGGTGATCCCGACGTCGAGGGTGCCCTCGCCGACGTAGAGGGCGATGTCGCGCGGGCGCAGGTAGAAGAACTCGACGCCGTTGGCCGGGTCGGTCAGCGAGAGCTGCTTGGAGTCGTTGCGCTGGGCGTAGCCGGCCTCGCGGAGGATCTCGGCGGCGGCCTGGCTCAGCGCCCCCTTGTTGGGGACGGCGACGCGCAGGTTGGGGGTGTCGGGAGCGAGGCTCATCGGCAGGCCTTCGGGGTCACAGGTGGGCGTAGACGTCGTCGAGCGTGAGGCCCGTCGCGAGCATGAGGACCTGGGCGTGGTAGAGCAGCTGGCTCAGCTCCTCCGCCGCGCGCTCCTTGCCCTCGTGCTCGGCCGCCATCCAGGACTCGGCGGCCTCCTCGACGAGCTTCTTGCCGATGGCATGGACGCCGGCGTCGAGGGCTCGCACGGTGCCCGAGCCCTCCGGCCGGGTCGTCGCCTTCTCGCTGAGCTCGGTCCAGAGCTCGTCGAACGTCTTCATCGGTGTCGCCGCGCTTCCTGTCCCCCGCGCCCCTGGCACGGGTCCGTGGTGCGGCGCGCTCGGGCGCGCCGGGCCGCCGTACAGCCTACGGGCCGAGGTCGCGGCCCGATCACTCCGTCTCGTAGCGGCGCCGGATCCTGCGCAGCGCGGTGGCCGTGACGAGGGCGGCGGCGGCCGCCTCGTAGCCCTTGTCCTCCCGCGAGCCCTCGAGCCCGGCGCGGTCCAGCGCCTGCTCCTCGGTGTCGCAGGTGAGCAGCCCGAAGCCGATCGCGACACCGTGGTCGAGCGCGACCCGGTTGAGCCCGTCGGTCGCCGAGCTGCAGACGTACTCGAAGTGCGGGGTGCCGCCACGGATGACCACGCCGAGCGCGACGACGGCCTCGTAGCCCTTCTCGGCCAGCGCCGCGGCGACCACCGGCAGCTCGAACGACCCCGGCACGCGGACCACCCCGGGCGCCTCGACCTTGAAGTCGGTCATCGCCCGCATCGCGCCCGCGATGAGCCCGTCCATGACCTGGTCGTGCCAGCTCGCCGCGACCACGGCGACGCGGACGTCGTGGCAGTCGAGCGGCTGGCTCTGGTAGTGCGTGGTCGGGGATCCCTCTCCGCTCACGGCTGCTCCTCTCGCACGGTGGTGATGGCGTCGTTCGAGACCTCGGTGAGCACCTGGCGGGAGCCGAGCAGCGCGAGGTCGGGCAGGTCGTGGCCCATCCGGTCGCGCTTGGTGCGCAGGTAGGCGAGGTTGTGGTCGTTGGGGTGGGGCGTCAGTGGGACCCGCTCGACCACGGGGACCCCGTAGCCCTCCACCCCCTGCGTCTTCGCCGGGTTGTTCGTCATCAGCCGCACCGCACGGACCCCGAGGTTCTTGAGGATCTGCGTCGCTGCGCCGTAGTGGCGGGCGTCCGCGGGGAGCCCGAGGTCGAGGTTGGCGTCGACGGTGTCCCGCCCGCCGTCCTGGAGCTGGTAGGCCTGCAGCTTCGCCAACAGCCCGATCCCCCGGCCCTCGTGGCCGCGGAGGTAGATGACGACGCCGCGTCCCTCGGCGACGATGCGCTCCATCGCCTCCTCGAGCTGGGGGCCGCAGTCGCACCGGCTGCTGCCGAAGACGTCGCCCGTCAGGCACTCCGAGTGCACGCGGGTGAGCACCGGCTCCTCGGTGGTGAGGGTCGCCGGGTCGCCGTACACCAGGGCGACGTGCTCGGAGTCGTCGATCGCGATCCGGTAGCCGACCGCGGTGAAGTCGCCGAACCTCGTGGGCAGCCGTGTCTCGGCGACCCGCTCGACGTGGGACTCGGTGCGCCGGCGGTGGTGGACCATCTGGTCGATCGAGATCATCCGCAGCCCGTGCTCGTCGGCGAAGTCGCGCAGCTGCTGGCCGCGTTTCATCGTGCCGTCGTCGTTGACCACCTCGACGAGCACGCCGACCGGCGTCAGCCCCGCCATCCGGGCCAGGTCGACCGCGGCCTCGGTGTGGCCGCGCCGGGCCAGCACGCCGCCGTCGCGGTAGCGCAGGGGGAAGACGTGGCCGGGCCGGGTGATCTCCCACGGCTCGGTCGCGGAGTCGGCGAGCACCTTGACGGTGCGGGCGCGGTCCGCGGCGCTGATACCGGTGGTGACGCCGTCGCGGGCGTCCACCGAGATGGTGTACGCCGTCCGCATCCGGTCCTTGTTGTGCGGCGTCATCAGGGGGATCTCGAGCCGGTCGAGCATGGTGCCAGGCATCGGGACGCAGATGACCCCGGAGCTGTGCCTGATCGTGAACGCCATCAGCTCCGGTGTCGCCTTCGACGCGGCGAAGATGATGTCGCCCTCGTTCTCACGGTCCTCGTCGTCGACGACCACCACCGCCTTGCCGGCGGCGATGTCGGCGATCGCGTCCTCGACGCGGTCGAGTCGGATCCCGTCGTGCTGCGTGCCGCTCTCCGGGCTCATGGGCGTGCCTCCTGCTCCTCCGGGGTCGTGCCCCCGGCCCTGTGCTCGAGCATCCGCTCGACGTACTTCGCGACCACGTCCACCTCGAGGTTGACGGGCTCCCCCGGCTGCTTCGTCCCGAGCGTGGTGCGGGACAGCGTCTCGGGGATGAGCGAGACCGTGAACGTGCCGGCCTCGTCGTCGACGGTGACGACGGTCAGCGAGACCCCGTCGACGGTGATCGACCCCTTCGCCACCAGGTAGCGGGCCAGCGACCTCGGCAGCTCGACGGTCACCAGCTCCCAGTGCTCGCTGGGCTCACGGGCCACCACCCGTCCCGTGGCGTCGACGTGGCCCTGGACGAGGTGGCCGCCGAGCCGGGTCCCGGCGGTGACCGCCCGCTCGAGGTTCACGGGGCTGCCGGGGGCCAGCGCGCCGAGAGAGGTCTTGTCAAGGGTCTCCTGCATGACGTCGGCGGTGAAGGTGTCGCCGTCGCGCTCGGCGACCGTCAGGCAGCAGCCGTTGACGGCGATCGAGTCGCCGGTGCGGGCGTCGGACACGGCGAGCGGGCCCAGAACGGTGAGCCGGACGGCGTCGCCCTGCGGCTCGAGCCGCTCGACGGTGCCGAGCTCCTCCACGATCCCGGTGAACATCAGCGCTCCCCTTCTCCTGCGGCCCGCGGTGTCCGCGGTGTCCGCGGTGTCATCGTCAGCCGCACGTTGCGGTCCGGTCCGAGCCCGACGACCTCGACGTCCTCGACGTCGAGGTGCAGCGCCTCGGTGATGGTGGTGACCGGCAGCCCCTCCACGGCGTGGGTGCCGCCGCCGACGAGCATCGGCGCGACGTAGGCGACGACCTCGTCGACGAGCCCGGCGCCGAGGAACGCCGCCGCGAGGTGCGGGCCGCCCTCGAGGAAGACGTGCACCCGTCCGCGGGAGCGCAGCCCGGCCAGCGCCTCGTGGGGGTCCCGAGTTCGCAGGTGCACCGTCTCGGCGTGGTCGTCGCGGACGCGCGCACCGGCCGGGACGTCGCGGAGCCCCATCACGGCACGGAGCGGCTGGCGCTCGCGCGGCAGCGGCACGTCCACCTCGTCACGGACGGTGAGCTGCGGGTCGTCGACGAGCACCGTGCCGGTGCCCGCCAGGACGACGTCGCACTCGCCGCGCAGCCGGTGGGTGTCGCGTCGCGCCGCCTCGTTGCTGATCCACCGGCTCGTCCCGTCGGCGGCCGCGCTGCGCCCGTCGAGCGAGGTGGCGAGCTTCCAGGTGACGAACGGGCGGCCGTGCTCGACGCCGAACGTCCAGGCCCGGTTGACCGCACGGGCCTCGTCGACCAGGAGGCCGCCCGCGACGTCGACGCCGCCGTCCCGCAGGGTGGCGGCCCCGCCGGCCGCCTGCTCGAACGGGTCGTCCTGGGCGTAGACCACCCGGGAGACGCCGGCCTCGAGCAGCGCCCGGGAGCACGGCCCGGTCCGCCCGGTGTGGTCGCACGGCTCGAGGGTCACGACAGCGGTCAGCCCGGTCGCGGGACCGCCGAGCGCGCGCAGCGCCTCGACCTCGGCGTGCGGCTGGCCGGCGCCGCGGTGGAACCCCTCGGCGACCTCGGTGCCGTCGGCGTCCAGCAGCACGCAGCCCACGCGGGGGTTCGGCCCCAGCGGTACGCCGGGGGTGCGCGCGATGGTGAGGGCGCGGCGCATCGCCCGCTCCTCCGCGGGGCTGAACACCGGCACTCCTGGCACCGCCTCCACCTGCTGACCTCCTCCGGCTCGGGGGTCCGGGGAGGGGGGAGGCGTCGTGCGCCCGGCGGCCGGTCGGGACCGCGCCGCCGAGGCATCGCGTGCGCTTCCCATCCGGACTCTGACCGTCGGTCCAGGAATTCCACCTGGTCAACCGGACGCTGGCTTGCGACCGGGTCGCGGACTCTCACCGCCGGCTCGGAATTTCACCGACCCCAGAACACGCGAGCTTCGAAACTCGTGGGAAGAGTCTGGCACAGCTCCGGTCAGGAGGCGCGGGAGGCCTCCGCCTTCTCACGGAGCGAGTCGATCATCGCCACCGGGTCGTCCGCCCCGAAGACCGCCGAACCGGCCACGAAGGTGTCCGCACCTGCCTCCGCGCAGCGCTCGACGGTCTCCAGCGAGACCCCACCGTCGACCTGCAGCCAGAGCTCCAGTCCGTGCTTGTCGAGCAGCTGCCGCGCCCGGCGCACCTTCGGCAGGCAGAGGTCGAGGAACTTCTGGCCGCCGAACCCGGGCTCGACGGTCATCACCAGCAGCATGTCGAGCTCGGGGAGCAGCTCCTCGTAGGGCTCGACGGGGGTCGCGGGGCGCAGCGCCATCCCGGCCCGCGCGCCGAGGGCGCGCAGCTCGCGGGCGAGCCGCACGGGTGCGGTGGCGGCCTCGACGTGGAAGGTCACCGAGCCCGCGCCCGCCTCGACGTACGCCGGGGCCCAGCGGTCCGGGTCCTCGATCATCAGGTGGAGGTCCATCGGGACCTCGGCCACCTTGCCCAGTGCCTCGACCACCGGGACCCCGAGGGTCAGGTTGGGCACGAAGTGGTTGTCCATGACGTCGACGTGCAACCAGTCGGCGTTGGGGATCCGCGCGACCTCCTCCCCGAGTCGGGCGAAGTCGGCGGCGAGCAGGCTCGGGGCGATGCGGATTCCCATGGCGTCCGCATCGTAGTGCCGCTCCCTGCGCGCCCCGGGCCGGCCCGGGGTTGCCGGGCTCGGCGACGGGGTATCCGATCGGCGAACAGGTACGTCCCGTCACCCCTGGGAGGGCTCATGGACACCTCGACCATCGTGTGGATCGTCGTCGCGGTCCTCGTCGTTCTCGCGCTGCTGGCGCTGCTCGCCGTCGCGATGCGGAAGTCGAAGGCGAAGAAGGCCGAGCGAGACCGCGCCCGGGCCCAGGAGCTGCGGCACGAGGCCGCCACGAAGGCCTCCGGCGTCGCCCACGCGGACGTCCGGGCCAAGGAGGCCGAGGCGAGGGCCGCCCGGCTGCGGATGGAGTCCGAGCGCGCTGAGCACGACGCCCAGGAGGCGCGCCAGGGCGCCCAGGTCGAGCAGGCGAAGTACGAGGACCGGCTCCGCGAGGCTGACCGGCTCGACCCGGACGTGAACCACAAGGCGAAGGGGTACACCCCCGGCGCCGGCCACCACGCCGAGCCTGGCACCGCACACACCGAGCCCGGCACCACCGGCAGCACCCGGGTCACCGGGACCGGGACCACCGGGACCGGGACCACCGACCGCGCGGTGGCCGACGGCTCGACCACCGACGACGGGACCCAGGCGCCGGGCAGCACCCCGCGCTGAGGTTCCGCGCGAGAAGGCCCGCCTCATGGCCTAGACTGGCGACTTGCAAACTTCTTCAAGTCGTCAGTGAGGTCGCGTGGTCGTCCCGCTCTACCAGGCCAAGGCCGAGTTCTTCCGCACCCTCGGCCACCCGGCCCGCATCCGGGTGCTGGAGCTGCTCGCCGAGCAGGACCGCGCGGTCCACGAGCTCCGCGCGGCGATCGACGTCGAGGCCTCGAACCTCTCCCAGCAGCTGGGGGTGCTGCGGCTCGCCGGGCTGGTGACCCAGCGGCGTGAGCACGGTGAGGTGATCTACACGCTCGCGCTCCCGGAGGTCCGCGACCTGCTCCTGGCCGCCCGCCGGATCCTCGAGACCAAGAGCTCCGGACAGGGCGGGCTCGTCGACGAGCTCTCCCGCACCGGCGAGCCGAGGTGACCGCGGCGCCCCAGGGCGTGAGGAGCACCACGTCGGTCGGCAGCCGGCTCAGGGCGGTGCTCCCCCGTCGCGAGGACTACCGCGCGATGACCTCGGCCCCCGGACGGGACCTGGTCGCCGGGGTGACCGTCGGCGTCGTCGCGCTCCCGCTGGCGCTGGCGTTCGGGATCTCCAGCGGCATGGGCGCCGCCGCGGGGCTGGTCACCGCCATCGTCGCCGGCGCGCTCGCCGCGCTGTTCGGCGGCAGCAACCTGCAGGTCTCCGGCCCGACGGGCGCGATGACGGTCGTCCTGGTGCCGATCGTGGCGCTGCACGGGGCGGGTGGGGTGCTCGTCGTCGGGCTGATGGCCGGCGCGCTGCTGGTGGTCGCCGCACTCGCGGGGCTCGGGAAGTACGTCCGCCTCGTGCCCCTGCCCGTCATCGAGGGGTTCACCCTGGGCATCGCGGTGATCATCGCGCTCCAGCAGCTGCCGTCCGCGCTCGGCGTAGCGGGCGAGGGCGAGGCCGTCGTGGCCGTCACCGCGGACGCCGTGGCCACCTGGCTCGCCGACCCACGGTGGACCGCCCCGCTGGTGGCGACCGCCGTGGCCGCGACCGTCCTCGTCGTCGGCCGGCTCCGCCCCTCCGTGCCCGGCGCGCTCGTCGCCGTCGTGGGCGCCACCGTGGCCACCGCGGCCGCCGGGCTCCCGCTGGCCACCATCGGCGCGCTGCCGTCGGGGCTCCCCGCCCCCTCGCTGCCCGAGCTCGACTGGGAGCAGCTCCGGGTCCTCGCTCCCCCGGCGCTCGCCGTCGCCGCACTCGCCGCGCTGGAGAGCCTGCTCTCGGCGACCGTCGCCGACGCGATGAGCGTGTCGGAGCGCCACGACCCTGACCGCGAGCTGTTCGGCCAGGGCGTCGCGAACCTCGTGACGCCGTTGTTCGGCGGCGTCCCGGCCACGGCGGCCATCGCCCGCACGGCCGTCAACGTGCGGACCGGGGCGCGTTCGAGGCTGGCGTCGCTGACCCATGCGGCCGTGCTGCTCGTCGTCGTGCTGGCCCTCGCACCGGTGGTCGCGGAGGTGCCGCTCGCCGCCCTGGCCGGGGTCCTCGTCGCCACTGCGGCGCGGATGGTCGAGGGGTCGAGCCTGCGCGCACTGTGGCGCTCCTCCCGCTCGGACGCCGCGGTGCTCACGATCACCTTCTGCGCCACCGTCCTGCTCGACCTCGCGACCGCGGTCGTCCTCGGCATCCTGCTGGCCGGCGCGCTGGCACTACGGCAGCTCGCCCGGACCGCCGAGCTCCAGCCGGTGGCGACGGAGCCGGCCGACATGGGCCGCCACGACGCCGAGGAGCAGGCGCTGCTCCACGAGCGCATCGTCGCCTACCGGCTCGAGGGGCCGCTGTTCTTCCTCGGCGCCCACGACGCGCTTCTCGAGCTCACGGCGGCCAGCGACATCCGGGTCGTGGTGCTGCGGATGTCGCGCGTGACGACCCTGGACTCGACGGCGGCGGCCCTCCTCGCCGACACCATCAGGAGCCTCGAGGGGCGCGGCATCGACGTGCTCGTCTCCGGGCTCCCCGGCCGGTTCCGGCGGGTCCTCGAGCGCACCGGGCTGCTCTCCCACCTGGAGTCCCGTGGCCACCTGTTCGCCGGCACCCCGGACGCCGTCGCGCACGCGCGCCGCCACGCCCGTCACCTCGCGGGGTGAGCCGGTGGCTCAACGCCGGCGGAGCAGCGCGAGGAACATCGCGTCGGTGCCGTGGCGGTGCGGCCAGAGCTGGAGGGTCCCCGGGACCGGGCCGGCGGCGTCGCCCACCTCGGGCAGCAGCCCGCCGGCGTCCTCCATCGTGACGTCCTGCCGCTCGTCGAGGAGCCGCCGGACGACGTCCCCGGTCTCCTGCACGACCGGTGAGCAGGTCGCGTAGAGCACCACCCCTCCCGGGCGCACGGAGTCGACAGCCGAACGAACGAGCGCGTCCTGGAGCGCGACGAGGCCGGGCAGGTCCTCGGGCCGCCGGCGCCACCGGGACTCGGGGCGCCGGCGCAGCGCGCCGAGCCCGCTGCACGGGGCGTCGACGAGGACGCGGTCGAAGCTCCCCGGCGGCCAGGCCGGCACCGTGCCGTCGGCGGTCACGACGTCGACGGCCGCCTCCGGCACCGCCCTGGCCGCACCGACGACCAGCCCGGCGCGGTGCGGCTGCCGCTCCACGGCGAGCAGGTGGCCGCCCCGGCCGGCGGCGACCGCGGCCAGCAGCGCCGCCTTCCCACCGGGACCGGCGCACAGGTCGAGCCACTGCTGGTCCGGCCCGTCCACCTCGGCCCGGGTGAGTGCGAGCGCGACCAGCTGCGACCCCTCGTCCTGCACCCCGGCGCGCGCTTCCTGCACGGCGGGCAGGGCACCGGGGTCACCGCCGGGGAGGACGACCGCCCAGGGCGAGTACGTCGCCGCCGCCGCGCCGGCGGCCAGGAGCTCGTCGGTCGTGGCCAGTCCGGGCCGGGCCACGAGGGTGACCCGGGGCGGGTCGTTGTCGTTCGCGAGCAGCGTCTCCAGCTCGGCGGAGCGGTCGCCCAGCGCCTCGGCGAGCGCGTCGACGGCCCAGCGCGGGTGGGAGTGCGCGACCGCCGCGAACCCGTGCGGGTCGTGCGCCGGGTCGGGCGCGACGGCGCGGACCCAGGCGTCGAGCGGCTGCTCCCCGACCCGCCGCAGCACGGCGTTCACCAGCCCCGACGGGCCCTGGCCGACGGTGGCCCGGACCAGCTCGACGGAGGTGGCGACCGCGGCGTGCGCGGGCACCCGCATGGCCAGCAGCTGGTGGGCCCCGAGCCGGAGCACGTCGAGGACAGCGGGCTGGAGCTTGGTGACCGGCCGGCGCGCGCAGGCGGCGATGACGGCGTCGTAGGTGCCCTGCCGGCGCAGGGTCCCGGACACGAGCTCGGTGGTGAACGCCGCGTCCCGCCCGGTGAGGCCGTGCGCCTCGAGCCGCGCCGGGAGCAGCAAGTTCGCATAGGCGTCCTGCTCGGCGACCGCGCGCAGGACCTCGAGCGCCGCGAGCCGGGGCGGGTCGGCCTTCACCCGGGGGCGTGGCGGCCGCCCGCCGGCGCGCCGGCGGCGGTCGCGTGCGGGTCGGGACCGCGGGTCGGCCATCAGCCGTCCGCCGCGTCCATACCGAACCGCGCGCCACTCGCGACGCGGACGCCGCGGGCCCAGTCGGCGGCACCCATCTGCTTCTTGCCGGACGGCTTGACGTCACCGAGCCGCACCGGGTCGGTGGCGGTGCCCACGTGCACGGCGTCCTTGGCGACCGCGAGCTCCCCCGGGGCGATCCGAGGCCCCGCCGGGTCGGGACGGACCGGGAGGAGCTTGAACCGCTCGCCCTCGAACGTCGTCCACGCCCCCGGCGCCGGGGTGCAGGCCCGGACCCGACGGTCGACCGCCATCGCCGGCTCGGTCCAGCGCACCTCGGCCTCCTCGACGAGCACCTTGGGTGCGAACGACACGCCCTCCGGCGGCTGCGGCCGCGCCTCCAGCGCGCCGTCCTCGATGCCGTCGAGAGTCGCGACGAGGAGCGGCGCGCCCGCGTCGGCGAGCCTGGCCAGCAGGTCGCCGGCGGTGTCGGTCGGCCGGACCCGCTCGGTCACCACGCCGTACGTCGGACCGGCGTCGAGCTCGCGCACGATCCGAAACGTCGTGGCACCCGTGACCTCGTCGCCCGCCCAGACCGCCCGCTGGACCGGAGCCGCACCGCGCCAGGCCGGGAGCAGCGAGAAGTGCAGGTTGACCCAGCCGTGCGGGGGGATGTCGAGGGCCGACTGCGGGAGCAGCGCTCCGTAGGCGACGACCGGGCAGCAGTCGGGCTCCAGGGCGCGGAGCTCCTCCTGGAACTCGGGCTCCTTCGGGTGCGCGGGCTTCAGCACCGGGACGCCGAGCTCCTCGGCGAGAGCGGCGACCGGCGAGGCCACGAGCCGTCGGCCGCGTCCGGCCGGCGCGTCCGGCCGGGTGACGACGCCGACCAGCTCGTGGCGGCTCGCGGCGATCGCGCGGAGCGACGGCAGCGCCACCTCCGGGGTGCCGGCGAAGACGACGCGCATCAGCAGCGCCCCGCCGTCACAGCCCGAGGCCGCGGGTCGGGTGCGGGCTGACCTTGATCGTCGGTGGGGCGCCGAACCAGTCGGCCTCGCGGATCGCCCGCATCGCCTGCTTGCGGGTCTCGCGGTCGAGCCGTTCGACGAAGAGGATCCCGTCGAGGTGGTCGGTCTCGTGCTGCAGGGCGCGGGCGAGGAGGTGGGAGCCCTCGACGGTCACCGGCTCGCCGTACATGTCGAACCCGCGGGCGACGGCGCGGAGCGCCCGCCGGCAGTCGAAGGTGAGGTCGGGGATCGAGAGGCACCCCTCCTCGCCGTCCTGGCTCTCCTCCGACAGCGTCAGCTCGGGGTTGACCAGGTGGCCGACCTCGCCGTCGACGAACCAGGTGAAGACCCGGAGCCCGACCCCGATCTGGGGCGCGGCCAGCCCGGCCCCCGGGGCGTCGAGCATCGTGTCGGTCAGGTCCTGGACCAGCCGGCGCAGCTCGAGGTCGAAGTCCGTCACCGGCGTGGCCGGCGTGCGGAGCACCGGGTCGCCGAACAGGCGGATCGGCTGGACGCTCACGTGGTTCCTCCCTCAGGTGCGCGGTCGCCGAGTCTACTGAGCCGCCCGCGCGCGTCCGGGGCTGCCGGTGCCGGACCCTCTCGACCTGCGCGCAGGACCGGCGCAGGATGGCGGTGTAGCACTGTGCACCACCATTGGCACCGCCGTGGCAGCACCGTGGCAGCACCGTGCCGGTCCGCGCCGGACCGGCACGTGAGCGGGGAGGAGGAACCATGCACGCGTCCGTAGGAGACCGTCTGGTCGTCCGGAGTGCGCACGTCGACGGTCACGTCCGGGACGGGGAGATCACCGAGGTGAGGGGCGACGACGGCGCCCCTCCGTACGTCGTGCGCTGGTCGGACGACGGCCACGAGGGGCTCGTCTACCCCGGCCCCGACGCCTTCGTGGAGCACCGCCAGCCGCAGGAGCGGTAGCACCACCACCGCCACCGCCGGCTGGTGCCGATCGGCCCTGCCGAGAAGCTCCCCTGGGGACCACCGTGGAGGTGAGTGGAAGGAGGCCGTCATGGAGGCCTTGGTGGTCTACGAGTCGATGTGGGGCAACACCGAGGAGGTCGCGCGGGCCGTCGCCCGGGGGCTCGGGGGCGCGCGGGTCGTCGAGGTCGGAGCCGCGACGGAGCAGGAGCTCGAGGGCGTCGAGCTGCTCGTCGTGGGCGGACCGACGCACGCGTTCTCGATGAGCCGGGCGTCGACCCGGCGCGACGCGCACCAGAAGGGCGCACCGCGGGGCGGCGAGGAGGTCGGCGTCCGCGAGTGGCTGGGCCGGCTGCCGAAGCGGCTTGAGGTGCCGATCGCCACGTTCGACACCCGGGTCGCGAAGGTCGCGAAGCTGCCGGGCTCGGCGGCCAAGGGCGCGGAGCGGGAGCTCCGCCGTCACCACCGCGGACGGGTGGTGGGGCGCGAGAGCTTCTACGTCGAGGACATGGCGGGCCCGCTCGTGCGCGGTGAGCTCGAGCGTGCCGAGGCCTGGGGGCGGGCGCTCACCGACGTGCGTGTGTTCGGCTGACCAGCCGAAGGTCACGGCTCTGCGCGGGGGACTTGGCGCAGCCACTCCGCCATGGGGTGGAATGGGCCCATGACGGGCGAGAAGATCACGGTCTACCTCCTCGACGACCACGAGGTGGTCCGTGCGGGGCTGAAGGTGATGCTGGAGGCCTCCGGCCAGATCGAGGTGATCGGCGAGTCAGCGTCCGCCACCGACGCTTCACACCGGATCCCCGCCCTCCGCCCGGACGTCGCGGTCCTCGACGCCCGGCTTCCCGACGGCTCGGGGATCGAGGTGTGCCGGCAGATCCGCTCTGTCGACCCGTCGCTGAACGCGCTCATCCTCACCTCGTACGACGACGACGAGGCGCTCTTCGCCGCGATCATGGCCGGGGCGGCCGGCTACGTCCTCAAGGACGTCCGGGGCAACGACCTCCTCGACGCGATCAAACGGGTGGCGGCCGGGCAGTCGCTGATCGACCCGGCGCTGATGGCGCGGGTCCTCGACCGGGTCCGCAACGGCCCGCAGGTCGCGCCGGAGCTGGCGAACCTCACCGAGCAGGAGATGAAGCTGCTCGGTCACATCGCCGAGGGGCTCACCAACCGGCAGATCAGCGAGAAGATGTTCCTCGCCGAGAAGACCGTGAAGAACTACGTCTCGGCGCTGCTCCACAAGCTCGGCCTCGAGCGCCGGACCCAGGCCGCCGTGCTGGCCACCAAGCTGCTCGGCCCTCCCCAGTGACCTAAGACCTTCCGGCTGGTGTCGCCCTCCCCTGCGGCGGGCCCGGTGCCGCGCCGACCCTTGGGACGGGACCCCGAGGAGCGCACCCGTGAGCAGCACCGCACCGAAGCACGACGACCGTCCGGTCGTGGTCGCGATCGCGGGCACGGCCGAGGACCACGCCACCTTGGAGTGGGCGGCCGAGGAGGCCGCGTCGTCGGGGCGGCGGCTGCTGCTGACCCACGCGGCCGGGCACCTGCCCCCGGAGATGTCCTACGCCGAGCGCCACGTGGCACGCGCCGAGGTACGGGCCCGCAGCCAGCGGCTCCTCGACGAGGCGGTGACGTGGGTACACCGGCTGGTCCCGTCGGTCCCCGTCGAGACCCTCGTGCGGCTGCTGCGGCCCGAGGCGCTCCTGCCCGCCGTCGGCGACCAGGCCGCCGCCGTCACCCGGACCGCCGCGAGCTGGCAGCGCCGCCGGGCAAGGCAGGGCCGGCCCGTCGTCGCGGCCCTCAGGGACGCCGAGAGCGACCGGCACGTGCTCCACTTCGCAGTCGACTACGCCGACCGCCGGGGCGTCGACCTGCTGGTCCTCGAGGACCGGGGACCGGACGCCTCCCGTCGCGTGGTGGAGCGGTCCGGCAGCACCTCGCTGGTCCTCGTCGCGCGCCCCGGCCATCACCGGCCCGGGTCACCACCGGCCCGCGCCGGCTGGGGCACCGCCTTCGACGTGCTGCAGCGCTCCGAGAGCCCGGTCGTGCTGGTCTCCCCCGAGAGGGGCTGAAGGGCGAGCCACAGCGCGGCCCCGCGCCCCTATCCTGACCGCATGGACGAGGGCCACGAGCGACGTACGAGCGGCATGGGCGACGTGCCGCAGCTCCGGCTCGAGGAGCTCCTCTCCCAGCTCATCGAGCGCGCCCAGGAGGCCCTGCACACCCAGGGGCGGCTGCGCGGTCTCGTCTCCGCGAACCAGGCGATCGTCGGTGACCTGGACCTGCACACGGTGCTGCGCCGCATCGTGGAGGCGGCCTGCGAGCTCGTCGGCGCCAGGTACGGCGCGCTGGGGGTCATCGCCCCCGACGGCAGCGGGCTCGAGGAGTTCGTCTACGTGGGCATGGAGGAGGCCGACGTACGACGGATCGGGCACCTCCCGGAGGGCAAGGGGCTGCTCGGCGCACTGATCGACGACCCCTACCCGATCCGGCTCGACCACCTCGACGAGGACGTCCGCTCCGTCGGCTTCCCCGAGGGCCACCCGCCGATGGACAGCTTCCTCGGCGTCCCCGTGCGGGTCCGCGACGAGGTCTTCGGCAACCTCTACCTGACCGAGAGCGCCTCCGGTCACTTCGACGAGGACGACGAGGCACTGGCGCTGTCGCTCGCCGCGACGGCCGGGGTGGCGATCGACAACGCCCGGCTGTTCCAGGAGAGCCGACGTCGGCAGGACTGGCTCCAGGCCTCGGCGGAGATCACCCGCCAGGTGCTCGCCCCCGGAGACGGCAAGCCGCTGCAGACCGTCGTCGACACCGTGCTGCGGCTCGCCGACGCCGACCACGTGAGCCTCGTCGTGCCGGGCACCGACGGCACCACGCTTGCCATCCCCGCCGTCGCGGGCGAGGACTCCGACCACCTCGCAGGCACCGCCGTCCCGGTGGCAGGCACGATCAGCGAGACCGTGCTCACCACCGGCCGGCCGGTGCTGGTCGACAACGCTGCACAGCGGGACGTCGAGGGCGCCCCGCTCCCCCACGTCCGCAGCCTCGGCCCGGTCATGCTGCTCCCTCTGAACAGCTCCGACGGGGTCCGCGGGGTGCTCATCACGGGGCGCCGGCAGGGGCGCCGACGGTTCAGCGAGAGCGACCTCGACATGGCCTCGACGTTCGCCGGCCACGCCTCGCTCGCCCTCGAGCTCGCCGAGGCCCGCCAGGACCGCGAGCGGATGGCGTTGCTCGAGGACCGCACCCGCATCGCCCGGGACCTGCACGACCACGTCATCCAGCAGCTCTTCGCCGCCGGCATGACGGTGCAGGGGGTCGCGGTCGGGCTCCCCGACGACGGCCCCGCCAAGATGCTCGACACCGTCGTCGACACCCTCGACGACGCCGTCAAGCAGATCCGCACGTCGATCTTCCAGCTGCGGCCGCACAGCTACACCGGTGCCAGCCTCCGCGGAGCCGTCCTCGAGGTCTCCTCGCACGTCGCGCGGGCCCTCGGTTTCGAGCCCCACGTGAGCTTCGACGGTCCTGTCGACGCGGTCAGCGACGAGGAGCTCTCCGAGGACGTCCTGGCGGTCGTGCGCGAGGCGTTGACCAACACCGCCAAGCACGCGAGGGCCCGGTCGGCCACCGTCCGGCTGCACGCGACGGCGTCGACCCTGGACGTCACCGTCGTCGACGACGGGGTCGGGCCCGGGGACGCCGAGCGCCACAGCGGGCTGGCCAACCTCCGGGCGCGCGCGGAGCGCCGCAGAGGCACGCTGCTCGTCAACGACCCGCGCCCCGAGAACGGCACCACCCTGGTCTGGTCGGTCCCACTGGGCTGAGCCGCCCGGCACGTCATCCCAGCGCGTAGGGGTCGACCTGCACCCGCACCACGGGGAGCTTCTTCGCCGAGCGGGTGCGCTGCACCGTGCGCAGCGCCTCGCCGAGCGCGTTGCCATGGCGCCGCGGGACGCGCACGATGACGCGCACCTGCGGCCCTTCCTCGCCCGGCTCCCGCTCCGGGACGGGGACGGGGCCGAGCAGCTCCGCCCCCGGGGGCAGCACCAGCGCCGTGACGGCCTCCTCGACCGCTTCCTCGCCCCCCGACAGCACCGCGAGCCGGGAGGCCGGCGGCAGGTGCGCCGAGCGGCGCTCGTCGGCCTCCCGCTCCGCGAATCCGGCGGGATCCCAGCGGACGAGCGCCTGGAGCCCCGGGTGGGACGGCTCGCCGACCGCCACCACCCTGCCGCCCTCGGGCCCCGGGCGGGCGAGCGCAGCGGCGTTGAACCACCGGCGCACCGCCTCCTCCGCCGACCGCAGGTCGGGCCGGGCCAGCGCGAGCCAGGTGTCGAGCAGCACGACCGCGGCGTAGCCGCCCTCGGCGACCGGCTCCGCCCCCGGCGTCGCCACCACGATCGCCGGCGCACCGTCCACGGCGTCGAGCACGCGGCCGCCGGAGGAGCGCTTCACCGGCACCCGTGGGAACGCCCGGCCGAGCTCCTCGGCGGTGCGCAGCTCCCCCACGACCGGCGCACGCAGCCCCGTCCCGCCGCAGTGCGGGCACCGCCAGGCCGGCTCCTCCCGGCCGCACCACCGGCAGCGTGGCGCCTCGTGGCGCCGCGGCTGGTGCAGCGGCCCCGAGCAGGCCACGCACCGCGCCGGCTCCCGGCACCGGTCGCAGACCAGCGTGGCGGCGTAGCCGCTCCTCGGCGTCTGGACCAGCACGGGGCCGACCTCGAGCGCCGCACGGATCGTCGCGTGGGCGCTGCGCGGCACGCGGGCCACCCGGGCCGCCGGGTCCCGCTCCAGCTCCCGGTCGGTCGCACCGGTCACCGCCACCTGGGGCGCCGCGTCGCGGACCACCTGGCGTGGCGCCGTCAGCTCGGTGGCCCACCTCGTGCGGAGCAGCGACGAGGCCTCCACGCTGCGGGCATGCCCGCCGAGCAGCGCCGCGCAGCCGACGTCGTGTGCGCGGAGCAGCAGCACCTCCCGCGTGTGGGGGTACGGCGCCCGCGGCTCGGCGAAGAGGTCGTCACCGTCGTCCCAGGTCGCGACGAGCCCGAGGTCGTGCACCGGGGCGAACGCCGCGGCGCGGGTGCCGGCGACCACCCGCACCGCCCCGCGGGAGACGGCCAGGAACGAGCGGTAGCGCGCGGAGGGACCCAGGTCGGCGGTCAGGGTGACGTGGCGCCCCTCCCCCAGCACCTCCCGGAGCGCCGCGTCGAGCCGGTCGAGGTCGCGGCGGTCAGGGACGCAGAGCAGCGCCCCGCGCCCGGAGGCGAGGGTGGCGGCCGCGGCGTGCGCGAGCCCCGAGGCCCAGTCATCCCCGGGCAGGGTGGTCCACACCATCCGGGGGGCCCGACCCGCGGCCAGCCCCTCGACCAGCGTCGCGCCGCCGGTGTAGCGGCTCCACCACGCCGCCCCGCCCCGGGTCGGGGCCGGCGCCTCGGGGGCGGGGGGGCTGGGCCGCTTCTCCACCGTCGCGTGGCGCGGCGGCACGGCCAGCCGCAGCACGTCGGCGCGGGTGCCGGCGTAACGGGTCGCCACGGCCTCGGTGAGCCGCGCGACCTCGGGGCTCAGCACCGGCTCGGCGCTGACCGCACGGCGCAGCGGGGCCAGCCGCCCCGGGTGGTCGCTCTCGGCCACCCGGTCGACGACGAACCCGTCGACGTCCTGCCCGGCGAAGCGGACCTTCACCCGGCCGCCCACGACCACCTGCTCGTGCATCGCGGCGGGGACCAGGTAGTCGAACGGCCGGTCGAGGTGGGCCAGCGGGACGTCGACCAGGACGCGGGCCACCGGCAGCGCGGGAGCAGGCTCGACCGGGGTGGGCGTGCGGTCCTTCGACCGGGTCCGCCGCGTCGCCGCGGCCGTCTCCTCCCGGGCCCTGGCCAGGGCCGGCAGCAGCGCGAACTGCTCCTGCTCCTCCTCGGCCATGGGGCGGATTCAACCAGCCGGCTCCGACGCTCCCGACCGCCCGTCCTCCGGCCCGACCGAGGACGGTCAGCCGGCCGACGTCGGCGGCGGCTCGCCGCCCGTGGGGTCCTGCTCGGTCACCGACTCGCGGACCGTGCGCACGGTCCGGTCGGGGTCGTGGCGGTCCTCGACGGTCACCACCTCGCGCTCGGCGGTGGCCCCGCGGCGCGCGAAGTAGACGATCGCGCCCCCGGCGACCATGAGGATCAGCCCGACGACCTGCAGGTCGACGACCGAGGAGTCGCTCCGCACGGCGAGCGCGAGGATCGCCCCGAGGACCAGCAGGAACACACCGACGCCCACGGCACACCTTCCCCAGCGACAACTCCGGTCACGGACCACCGTGCCCGGAGCGGTCGCCGCGAAAACGTGCGGCGGGTGGCGGCGCGCCGGGGGTCAGACCCCGGCCGCACCCTTCAGCGCCTCGACCCGGTCGGTGCGCTCCCAGGTGAACTCCGGCAGCTCGCGGCCGAAGTGGCCGTAGGCCGCGGTCTTGGCGTAGATCGGCCGGAGCAGGTCGAGGTCGCGGATGATGGCCGCGGGCCGGAGGTCGAAGACCTCGAGGACCGCCTTCTGGATCGACTCGACGGGGACGACCTCGGTGCCGAAGCAGTCGACGAAGAGCCCGACCGGGTGCGCCTTGCCGATCGCGTAGGCGACCTGCACCTCGCAGCGGCGCGCGAGCCCGGCGGCGACGACGTTCTTCGCCACCCAGCGCATCGCGTAGGCGGCCGAGCGGTCCACCTTCGACGGGTCCTTGCCGGAGAACGCGCCGCCGCCGTGACGGGCCATGCCGCCGTAGGTGTCGATGATGATCTTGCGGCCGGTGAGCCCGGCGTCACCCATCGGGCCGCCGATCTCGAAGCGGCCGGTGGGGTTCACCAGCAGCCGGTAGTCGTCGGAGGGGACGTCGAACTTCGAGAGCACCTCGTCGACGACGTGCTGCTTGATGTCCGGGGTGAGCATGTTGTCGAGGTCGATGCCGCGGGCGTGCTGCGTGGAGACGACGACGGTGTCGACCCGGACGGGACGGTCCTCGGCGTCGTACTCGATGGTGACCTGGGTCTTGCCGTCGGGACGCAGGTAGGGCAGCGTCCCGTCCTTGCGGACCTCGGAGAGCCGCTCGGAGAGCCGGTGGGCGATGGTGATCGGGAGCGGCATCAGCTCCGGGGTGTCGTCGCAGGCGTAGCCGAACATCAGCCCCTGGTCGCCCGCGCCCTGCCGGTCCAGCGGGTCGACGGAGTGGTCGTGGCGCTCCTCGTAGGCGTCGTCGACGCCTTGGGCGATGTCGGGCGATTGCGCGCCGATCGCCACCTGGACACCGCAGGAGGCGCCGTCGAACCCCTTCTCGCTGCTGTCGTAGCCGATGTCGAGCACCCGCTGGCGTGCGAGCTGCGGGATCGGCGCGTAGGTCTCGGTGGTGACCTCGCCGGCGACCACGATGAGCCCGGTGGTGACCAGCGTCTCCACCGCGACCCGGCTGTGCGGGTCGTCGCGCAGGAGCGCGTCGAGGACGGTGTCGCTGATCTGGTCGGCGATCTTGTCCGGGTGGCCCTCGGTCACCGACTCAGAGGTGAAAAGTCGTCCCGTCACGTTCGTGTGCCCCTTGCCCTGCGCCTCGGCGCGCGTCAGCGGTCGTGTGTCCGCGCCACGATAACCGCCGACAGTGACAGAACCTCAGGAGGTCTGCCACCTGGACGAGACCGTGTCCCAGATGACCTGCGCCAGGGCGGCCTTCGAGCCGCGCGGGACCTCGGTGGTCGAGCCGTCGCGGGAGAGCAGGACCGCTTCGTTCTCCGGGCTGCCGAACACCTTGCCGCCGCTGACGTCGTTGACCACCAGCAGGTCGCACCCCTTGCGAGCGAGCTTCGCGCGGGCGTGGTCGAGCACCGAGCCGGTCTCGTCACCGGTCTCGGCCGCGAACCCGACCACGACCATCCCCTCCCGAGGGCGGTGGTGGGAGAGCTCGGCGAGGATGTCGGGGTTCTGGACCAGCCGGACCTCGGGCGCCGAGCCGTCGTCGGCCTTCTTGATCTTGGCCTCGCTCAGCGCGGCCGGCCGGAAGTCCGCGGGGGCCGCCGCCATCACCACGGCGTCCGCCGAGGCGGCCGCCTCGAGGACGGCGTCGCGGAGCTCGGCGGTGGTCTCGACCCGCACGACCTTCACCCCGGCGGGGTCGGGGACGGCGACGTTGGCGGCGACGAGGGTGACCTCGGCGCCGCGGGCCGCGGCGGTGCGGGCCAGCGCCACCCCCTGGCGCCCGGACGAGCGGTTGCCGAGGAACCGGACCGGGTCGAGGTACTCCCGGGTCCCGCCGGCGCTCACCACGACGTGGCGTCCGGCGAGGTCGCCGCCGGTCGCCCCGGGCCGGGCGAGCACGTCGCGGGCGAGCTCGAAGATCTCGCCCGGCTCCGGCAGCCGCCCCTTGCCGGTGTCGGCACCGGTGAGCCGCCCCTCGGCCGGCTCGATGACGACGTTGCCCCGCGCACGGAGCGTCGCGACGTTGGCCTGCGTCGCCGGGTGCTCCCACATCTCGGTGTGCATCGCCGGTGCGAACACGACCGGGCACCGGGCGGTGAGCAAGGTGTTGGTCAGCAGGTCGTCGGCGATGCCGTGGGCCGCCTTCGCCAGCACGTCGGCGGTCGCCGGCGCGACCACGACGAGGTCGGCCTGCTGGCCGATCCGCACGTGGGGCACCTCGTGCACGTCGGCCCACACCTCGGGCGACACCGGCTTGCCCGAGAGCGCCGCCCACGTCGGGGCGCCGACGAACTGCAGCGCCGCCGCGGTGGGCACGACGGTGACGTCGTGCCCGGACTCGGTGAAGCGGCGCAGCAGCTCACAGCTCTTGTACGCCGCGATCCCACCGCTCACCCCGAGGACGACGCGGGGACGTGCTCCCGGCTCGGCGGTCGTCACCCGTGCACCTGCGGGGAGCCGGGGGTCAGAGCTGGAGGTCGTCGGAGCCGGTCTCCGGCTGGGCCGCCGGGGCGGTCAGCTCGGGCTCGGCCTCGGGGTCGTACTCCTCGGCGGTGAGGAGGTCCTCGTTGATCTCGCGCAGCGCGATCGACAGCGGCTTCTCCTGCACGTGGGTGTCGACCAGCGGACCGACGTACTCCAGGAGCCCCTCGCCGAGCTGCGAGTAGTAGGCGTTGATCTGCCGCGCGCGCTTGGCGGCGTAGAGCACCAGGCGGTACTTGGAGTCGGTCTTGGTCAGCAGCTCGTCGATGGGCGGGTTGGTGATGCCCTCGGCGACGGGGTTCACGGACACGTGGGAAGGCCTCGGCTTCGCTCGGGATTCGGTCGGAGGACGCCCTCAGGCGCTCGGCTCCACCATCAAGGCTACCAACTCCTCGCCCGCCTGCTGAATTTCGCTGTTCACCACCGACACGTCGAACTCCGGCTCGGCGGCCAGCTCGACCAGCGCCGTCTCGAGCCGCCGGGTGCGCTCCTCCTCCGACTCGGTGCCCCGGCCGATCAGCCGGCGGACGAGCTCCTCCCAGGACGGCGGCTTGAGGAAGACGAAGAGCGCGTCGGGCATCGACCGCCGCACCTGCCGGGCGCCCTGCAGGTCGATCTCGAGCAGCGCCGGCCGGCCGGCGGCCAGCATCTCCTCGACCGGGCCCCTCGGGGTGCCGTAGCGCGCCTTGCGGTGCACCACCGCCCACTCCAGCAGCTCGCCGTCCTCGACCATGCGGTCGAACTCGGCGTCGCTGACGAACCAGTAGTGCTGCCCGTGCACCTCGCCCGGGCGCGGGGGGCGGGTGGTCGCGGAGACCGAGATCCAGATCTCCGGGTGGTGGTCACGGATGTACGCCGACACGCTCCCCTTGCCCACCGCGGTGGGGCCGGCGAGCACCGTCAACCGGGCCCGCCCGCGGGGGTGGTCGGCGTCGGACGAGGTCACGCCCCGGAGGTGTCCGAGCCGCCGAACTCGCGTTGCAGCGCGGCGATCTGGTTGCTGCCCAGCCCGCGCACCCGACGGCTCTCCGAGATCCCGAGCCGCTCCATCATCTGGCGGGCGCGGACCTTGCCGAGCCCGGGCATCGCCTGGAGCAGGTCGAGGACCCGCATCTTGCCGATGACCTCGTTGGTCTGGCCCTGCTCGAGTACCTCGAGGATCGAGGCTCCCGAGTGCTTGAGCCGGTTCTTGACCTCAGCCCGCTCCCTGCGGGACGCAGCCGCCTTGTCCAGGTTCGCCTGTCGCTGTTCGGGGGTCAGCCGCGGCAACGCCACTGTGGGAACCTCATCGTGTGGGGGGCGGGGGGACGGACGAAATCTAGTCACCGCTCGCTGACGGTGGCAACGCGGGTCACGCGGCCGCGCGGCTAACCGGTGAGGTCGACCTCGCAGACCGACGTCGCATGGTCCTCGATACCCCGGCTGGCGTCGGTCACGCGTGGGGAACCGGCCGTCCCGGCGGCGGCCTCCAGGCGGCGCACGTCGTCGCGGGACACCCCGGCCGGCGGGTCCTCGGGGTCGTAGCCGCCCGGGTCGACGCCGGTCTCCGCGACCGCGTCCGCCAGCGTCCGGTAGGCGCGCACGACGGTGTCCCACTCGTCCCGCAGCTCCTCGGGGGCCTGTTCCTGGAGCCGCTCCATCGAGGCGAGCGCCCGGTCGAGGACGTCGGCGGAGCCGCTCCCCGCCAGCTCCGACAGCGTCTCCCGCTCCTCGGCCAGCGCGTCGCAGTAGGCGTCCTCCTGGTCGCTGCACGCGGCCAGGCCGACCAGGAGCAGCAGCGCCACGACGAGCCGTGCGCCGGCCGGCCTCACGCGACCAGCGCGCCGAACTCGTCGTTGGCGCGCCGCGCGGCGTCCCGGAGCGCCTGTTCCGTGGGGCCGGCGGAGAGGATCTCGCGGCTGCTGGACGGCAGCACGTTCGGCAGCGCGCCCCCGAAGACCGCACGCACCGACTCCGCGGAGCCGCCCTGCGCACCCACCCCCGGGACGAGCAGCGGCCCGTTGACGTCGAGCTCCTCGTCGGTCCGACCGATCGTGGCCCCGACCACGGCACCGAACGACCCGAGCGGCTGCGCGCCGGCGTTGCGCTCGGCGAGGGCCGCGAGGACGGTGGCCGCCACGGTCGGCCCGGCCGTGGTGCGCGCGTGCTGGACCTGCGGCCCCTCGGGGTTGGAGGTGAGCGCGAGGACGAAGACGCCCCCGCCGTGGCGCTCCGCGGTCGCGAACATCGGCTCCAGCGAGCCGACGCCCAGGAACGGGCTGGCGGTGATCGCGTCCACGGCCAGCGGCGCGGCGGGGTCGAGGTAGGCGTCGGCGTACCCCTGGGCGGTGGAGCCGATGTCGCCCCTCTTCACGTCGAGGACCACGAGCGAGCCCAGCGACCGGGCCGCGACGACGGCCCGCTCGAGCACCGCGATGCCGGCGGAGCCGTGGCGCTCGAAGAACGCCGACTGCGGCTTCAGGAGCGCGACCTCGCCGGCGAGTGCCTCGACGGCGGTCATCGTGAACCGCTCGAGCCCCGCGACGTCGTCGCCGAGCCCCCACGAGGCGAGCAGGGACGGGTGCGGGTCGATGCCCGCGCACAACGGGCCGCGCTCGGCGGTCGCCGCGCGGACCCGGGCGCCGAACGGCGTCATGCGGTCCTCCTCCGGTCGGACAGGGCGAGCTGGAGCCGCCGCGGCCACGCGGGACCGCCGTACACGAAGCCGGTGTAGCCCTGCAGCAGGGTCGCCCCCGCCGCCAGCCGGGCGCGGGCGTCGTCGGCGGTGCAGATGCCCCCGACGCCGATCAGCGTGAGCTCCGGGCCGACGCGGTCGCGGAGCAGCCGCACCACCTCCTCGGCGCGGTCGCGGAGCGGGGCACCGCTCAACCCCCCGGCTCCCACGGCGGCCACCTCGTCGGGGGTGCTGGTCAGCGGGTGACGGGCGGTCGTGGTGTTGGTCGCGACGATGCCGTCGAGCCGCAGCGCGAGCGCCAGGTCGGCGACCGCGAGGACGTCGGCGTCGGCGAGGTCGGGGGCGATCTTCACCAGCAGCGGGACCCTCCGCCCGGCCGCCTCGTCCGCGGTCCGGCGTACGGCGGTCAGGAGCGGTTCGAGCTTCTCGACCGCCTGCAGGTCGCGGAGCCCGGGGGTGTTCGGGGAGGAGACGTTGACGACCAGGTAGTCGGCGTACGGCGCGAGCAGCCGGGCGCTCTTCTCGTAGTCGCGGACCGCCTCGTCCTCCGGCACCACCTTCGTCTTGCCGATGTTGACCCCGAGCACCACGTCGGGCTCCGGGTGCGACCGGCGGCTGCGCATGGACGCCCGGCGGGCCAGCCGTCGGGCGACGACCTCGGCGCCGTCGTTGTTGAACCCCATCCGGTTCACCACGGCGCGGTCCTGCGTCAGCCGGAACAGCCGTGGCCGCTCGTTGCCGGGCTGCGGCTCGCCGGTCACCGTGCCGATCTCGACGAAGGAGAAGCCGAGGGCGCCGAGGGCGTCGATCCCCTCGGCGTTCTTGTCGAAGCCGGCGGCCAGCCCGAGGACGCCGGGGAACGTCAGCCCCATCGCCTGGACCGGCGTGGCCCGGCGACGGACCCGCGCGCCGATGAGCGCGGTCGCCGGGCGCGCGCCGCGGATGGCTCGGAAGGCCTGCTGGTGGGCGGTCTCGGCGTCGGTGCGGGTGAGGACCCGGTCGAAGAACGCGTCGTAGGCCCTCATCGGCGGCACCCCCTGACGAGCGGAGGGCGGACGGCGGCCATGGGCGCAGTCTTGCACGGTGCGAACCTGGGGTCCGTGCCAGGCAACCTTCCCGCCCCCCCACCCCGTTGGAGAGGCATGGAGCGGGTGACCGATGCGTGACGAGGCGGCGTTCGTCGAGTTCGCCGAGGCGGTGCGGGGACAGCTGCGCCGCACGGCCTACCTGATGTGCGGCGACTGGGACCAGGCGTCGGACCACGTGCAGGAGGGGCTCATCCGGGTGTACGTCGCGTGGCCGCGGCTCACCCGGGCGGGGCGTGAGTACGCCTACGCGCGGAAGGCGGTGGTCAGCGCCTTCCTCGACCACGCCCGGCGCCGGTCGAGCAGCGAGGTGCCGTCCGCCACCCACCCCGACGTCGTGTCGGGGCAGGACGTGGCCGAGTCGGTGGTGGTGCGCGACGCCGTGGCGTCGGCGCTCGCGGCGTTGCCGGCGAGGCAGCGGGCGTGCGTGGTGCTGCGGTTCTTCGACGACCTCAGCGTCGCCGACGCCGCCGCCGTCCTCGGGTGCAGCGAAGGCACCGTGAAGAGCCAGACCTCCCGCGCGCTCGCCTCGCTCCGGTCGATGTTCGAGGGGTCGCCGCTGGGCTCGACTCTGGGCGCCCTCACTACCGAAGGAGCCGCACGGTGAACGACCTCCGAGAGCTGTTGAGCGACCACGCCGCCTCCGCGCCACCCGACGACCTCGACGTGGCGTCGGTGCTCGTCGGGGGCCGACGCCGGGTCCGCCGCCGGCGGCTCGCCGCGCTGGGCGGCACCACGCTGGGCACCGCCGCCGTCGTCGCCACGGCCGCGCTGGTGCCGTTCGGCGGGACGACGGACCTGCAGGCGGCCGGGGTGCCCCGGCCGGACGCCCCGTTGGTGCGGCTCTCCGACGCGTCCTCCGCCGTCGAGGGCGAGGACTACCGGTTGCTCGTCTCGCACACCAACGAGGACCTCGACAGCGACAACGGGCAGTACTTCGACGGGGTGACCGACGACCGGCTGGTGCTGTTCCGGGACGGGCCCCGGATGGAGCAGCCGGAGCCGCGCTTCGCTCTGATGGACCCGGCGACCGGCCACAAGCAGTGGCTGCCGTCCCCGGG
Organism: Nocardioides caldifontis; assembly: GCF_008087345.1. Lineage (GTDB taxonomy): Bacteria > Actinomycetota > Actinomycetes > Propionibacteriales > Nocardioidaceae > Marmoricola_A > Marmoricola_A caldifontis. Next base: position 126,615 of record NZ_VHIB01000011.1, read on the forward strand.
CGTCGGCGGGCTGCAGACCTGGCCGGTCGAGCTCGGCGAGGACCGGCTGGTGCTGGTCACGGCCGAGGGCGGGGCGAAGGTCGCGCTGGTGGCGCACGTCTACGACCGTGCGAGCGGGCAGTGGGACGAGCTCCGCTGGGCAGGGCTGCCCAAGGTGGACGGGCCGACGGCCCAGGTCGGTCCGGACGGCCGGCTCTACGTCCGGGTACCCGCGACGCGGGGCGAGCCACCGGAGGGTGGCTGGCCGACGGGGCCCGACGGCGAGGCGGACGACGCCGACGCCGATGGCGACACCTACCGGCTCTGGTCGGCGTCGTTGACCGACCCCAGCGACGTGCGTGACGAGGGGCTGACCCTCGGCTCGCTCGCGTTCACCGACTCCTCGATGGTGTGGACCGACGCCACCAACGGCGACGCCGGACGCGTGCACGTCCGGGACCTCGACACCGGTGAGGAGCGCGCCTTCGACCCGCGGTCGGGCGAGAGGTGCAACCTGCTCTCCTTCGGCGCGACCGAGGAGCGGGTGGTGCTCGGGCAGTACTGCGGCACGTACGACGACGGGGTCCGCGACGACCGGGTCCAGGTGCTCGACACCGACGGCGGCCAGGTGGTCACCCTGCAGGGCAGCGACATCGAGGGGTGGCTCGCCTCCCCGGAGGGCGACGGGATCGTGGCGGTCACGGCGCGCGGGCGCGGCACCACGGGCACCTACCTCTACGACCTCGGGTCCGGGGAGCTGGTCCGGGTCAGCGGGAGCCTGTCGTCGTGGACCTCCGGCGGACCGGTGCCCGAGGGGATGTTCCTGTGGAACACGCCGGTGAACCGCGGCCGGGGCATGACCGAGCACCTCGGCGAGCTGGCCGGCTGACCGTCACCACCAGGACAGGTTCTCCGAGAGCGTGGTGCGCAGCTCGTTGGCCGCCAGCACCACGAACAGCACCGCGCACAGCGCCATGAACGTGTTGGACAGCCAGCCGTTGCGCCACCGCTCGGGCACCTCGGTGTGCGGCAGCGCGCCCTCCCGACGCCGGTTCAGCAGGACCAGCAACGTGATCGCGAGGAACGGCATGAACAGGGCGCCGAGGGTGCCGTAGGCCAGGATCAGCCCGACCGGCTGGTCGAGCAGGAGCAGCAGCATCGGCGGGAAGGTCAGCCACAGCATGTACGCCTTGAAGAAGCGCCCGCCGGTGCGGGTGTCGGGGTGGCCGCTGGGCAGCCCGCGCAGGTTCCCGACGTAGTCGGCGAACATCAGGCTCACCCCGCTCCACACGCCGATCAGCGACGAGAACGACGAGGCGAAGAAGCCGACGAGGAAGATCTTCCCGAACACCTCGCCGTAACGGTCCTCGAGCACGTCCGAGAGCTGCACCAGGGCCTGGTCGCCGGTCTCGGCGGCGATGCCGGCGGAGTAGTAGAGCTCGGCGCCCACGACCAGCATCGCGACGACGAAGATTCCGGTCATCGCGTAGGCCACGCCGTTGTCGAGCCGCATCACGCGCATGAACGCGGGGGTGTGCCACCCCTTCTCTCTCAGCCAGTAGCCGTACGCCGCCAGCGTGATCGTGCCGCCGACGCCGCCGGCGATCGCGAGCACGTTGATGATCGAGTCGTCGGGGAAGATCGGCCGGAGCCCGAGCACCACGTCGCCGAGGTTCGGCAGCGTGAGCACGGCCGCGCCGACGACGCAGACGAACATCACGCCGACGAAGGCCGCGATGACCTTCTCGAAGGTGCGGTAGGTGCCGAGCCACACCAGCGCGAGGCCGACCAGCCCCATGACGATCGCGGTCCAGCGCAGCGACAGGTCGGGGAAGAGCGCGACGAGGGGCAGTGCCGAGGAGGACATCGCGGTGGCGCCGTACACGAGCCCCCAGACGACGATGTACGGCGCGAAGTACCACGTCGTCCACCGGCCGAGGCTCCGCCACCCCTCGAAGATCGTGCGTCCGGTGGCGAGCGAGTAGCGGCCGGCCCCCTCGACCAAAACCACCTTGATCACCGCGCCGAGCACCGCGACCCACAGCAGGGTGTACCCGAACTTCGCCCCGGCGACCAGCGTGGCCACGAGGTCGGCGGCACCGACGCCGGTCGCGGCGACGACGAGGCCGGGCCCGATCACCTTCCACCGAGGCGTGTCGTCCGTCGTCCGCTCGACGTCCTGGGGTGTGCTCATCGTGTCCTCCCGGAGGGGTTGTCCTGGATGCTCCCCAGGAGAGGACCCGTTCGCACCCCCACGACAATTTCTCTCGGGGTCTTGACGCGCTCCCCGACCCGGTTGATAGGGCTGGTGGGTCGCGCCCCCCGACGAGGAGATCCTCCATGCTGCGCACCCCTCGGGCGGGACGGTTCGCCGCCGCCCTGCTCGCCGGTCTCGTCCTGCCCCTCACCGGCCAGCCGGTCGTCGCGGAGCCGGCCGGTCCCCGGGACGCCTCTCCCGACACCTCCTCGGGCGCCTCCGCCGGCTCGAAGACGCCCCGCCCGGCACGGGTGCTCGAGCGGCGGCTGCACCGGGTCGTCAAAGCGGGTGGCGTCGGTGCCGTGGCCGAGGTCGTGAACCCGCGCCGTACCTGGCGGCTCGCCGACGGACGGGCGACGGTCGATCCCCGACGCGCCGCGAAGCCGGGTGCCCGGTTCCGCGCCGGCAGCGTCACCAAGCAGCTGGTCGCGGTGCTTGCGCTCCAGCTGGTCGCCAAGGGGCGGTGGAGCCTGGGGACCACGATCGGCGACGTCCTCCCAGGCGTGTGGCCCGAGCGGTCCGACCTCACGCTCCGTCAGCTGCTGAGCCACACCAGCGGGATGCCGGACTACATCGTGCCGCTGATCGCCGAGGCGGAGACCACGCCGGAGTTCCTGCGCGCGATCAGCAGGAAGCGCACTCCTCGCGCGCTGGTGCGCGCGGCGAAGGGACAGCCCTGGGTGTTCGAGCCGGGCACCGACTGGGACTACTCGAACACCGGCTACGTGGTGGTCGGGCTGATGCTCCGGATGGCGACCGGCAAGGACCTGCCGCGGCTGGTCCACAACCGGGTGCTCCGGCCCGCCGGGATGACCCAGTCGAAGCTCGCGCGTACCCCTCGGGTGGGCTGGCCGAGGCTCCACGAGTACGCCCGGCTCGAGGGGCTGCAGGACCTCGGCCGGTCGCACCCGTCGATGTTCGACGCCGCCGGCGCGCTGGTGAGCACCACACGTGACCTGAACCGGTTCCACGAGGCCCTGTCCCGCGGTGACCTGCTGCCGCCCGGGCTGGTGCGCACGATGCGCTCGGTGGTCGCGGTCGACGAGGAGTCCGGGCTGCCTTACGGGCTGGGCAGCTACCGGCTGCCGGACCCGTGCCGCCCGGGCAAGTTCGTGCACGGGCACGACGGCGCGACCTGGGGGACGTACACCTGGTCGTTCTCCTCCCCCGACGGCCGGCGCCGCGTGACCGTGGCCGCCACGGGACGGGCGATCGACCGCTCCGGGCGTCCGATCCAGCAGGTCTTCCGCTTCGTCGACGCCGCGTTCGCCGCGACCTGCCCGGGCGGACCGCCGCGCTCGGCCGCCGGGGGCCGCCAGGGGGTCGAGCCCTGGCCGGCGCCCCCGGACGCCCGCGTGGCCCGCTGACCCTCACAGCTGGAGGATCGAGGCGGAGACCAGGTACGCCGCGGACACCGCCTCCGGGTCGTGGAGCTCCCCTGGCTTCCGCAGGACCTGCTCCGAGTGGCGTCGTACCGCGGCACCGGGGTCGTCGGAGACCAGGTCGTCGCAGAGCCCGGCCACCACGGCGTCGGTGTCGTGCGGATCGAGCCCGTCGAGCGCCAACCCGTTGTGCAGCAAGGTCGCGGCCTCCAGGAAGACCTCCCGTGCCAGCGCCGCGTCCACCTCGGGCCGCTCCCGGGCGACGGTGTCGGCCATCGCCAGGAAGGGCTCGAAGGGCGCGGGCACCTGGCCGGGCTGCATGGGGAGGAGCCTCGCAGGGCTTCCACCCCGCGACAACCCCGGCTCAGGCCGCGCGGAGGCTCCTCGTCAACGGCGGGACCATCACGGCCGCGGCGACGAGGTGGAGCGCGACGAGCGCGGTGACGGTCCCGGCACTACCTCCGGACAGGAACGGCGGGACCATCGAGGCGGCGGTCAGCGCCACGGTCGTCTGCAGGAACCGTACGGCGGGACGGCGGCTCCACCACCGCAGGCCGAGGGCGATGACGACGCCCACGAGGGAGAAGAACCCGGTCACCACGGCCACGCCGGCGACGGGGACCTGCTCACCTCCGCCGGGGATCTGGAAGTCCACGCCGACGGACCGGGCGAGCGCGGCGCCGAGTGCCGTGGCGGTCATCGCGACGGGCGTGGCGACGAGGCCGGTGAGGGCGACGACGCGCAGCCGGGGCCGGCGCGCCGGAGCCACCCGGTCGGGGGCGACGTGGGTCTGTGCAGCGCTGGTCATGGTCACCGCCCCTCTTCGGTGTCCTCGGTGGTCAGCCGGTCGGGCAGGCCGAACCGCGGGAACTGGTCGGCGTGGAAGGTGGTGATCTCGCTGACCGCACCGCCCGAGACCCGGAGGACGTCGAGCGTCAGCGGCAGGTAGGCATCCTCCTGCTCGCGCCACTCGTAGAACGCGATGGCCGGCTGGCGGTTGGCCGAGGTCTCGACGGCCCGCAAGCCGGTCAGCTCGCCGAAGCCGCTCTCGAGCCAGTCCCTGAGGACGTTCTCGCGTCCGACGTACACCCCCGGGGTGGGCGGCATGGAGCAGCGGACGTCGTCACGCAGCAGGGCGGCGAGGCCGTCGACGTCGGTGGCCACACCGGCCTCGACGTAGCGGCGCACCAGCTCGCGCGTCGCGGGGTCCGTCCTGTCGCCGGCCCAGTCCTGGCGGTCGCCGGGCAGGTGCTCGCGCATGCCGGCACGGGCCCGCTGCAAGGCGCTGTTGACCGAGTTCACCGAGTCGCCGAGGAGGTCGGCGACGTCCCTCGCCGGCCAGCCGAGCACGTCGCGCAGGACCAGCACCGCCCGCGGCCGTGGGGCGAGGTGCTGGACCGCGACGAGGTAGGCGAGCTCGATCGTCTCCTGGGCGACGGCGAGGGTCGCCGGGTCCTCGGCATCGTCGGCCGGGAGCTCGTCGAGCAACCGGTCCGGGTAGGGCTGCAGCCAGAGCACCTCGCCGCCCGTGGCGGCCTTCGGCCTCCGCTTGTCCAGGAGGTCCAGGCAGGCGTTGGTCGCGATGCGGTAGAGCCACGCCCGGAAGGTCGACCGACCCTCGAACGTCTCGCGCCGCCGCCAGGCCCGGAGGAACGTCTCCTGGACGGTGTCCTCGGCGTCCTCGAAGGAGCCGAGCATCCGGTAGCAGTGCACGTGCAGCTCGCGGCGATGGCGCTCGGCCGACCTCGTGAACTCCTGCTCGTCGACCTCCGCCAGACCGCTCATCAGCCGCTCCTCGGTTCGAACCACGCTCATCACGTCGCCGTTCTCTCGTGTCCTGTCGTCGGTATGACGGGACGGAGGGCGACCACTCATCACACCGGCGCCGGTGCAGCGATCATCGACGCGCCTGTCGCCCGTCGCCAGGTGCGCTGCGTCGGGCAGGTGGGGTGCGAGGATGGCGCGATGACCGAGGGGGCCGCCGGACCGAGAGCCACGCCGCCGTTGCCCCGGTCGATCTGGGTGGTGGCGTGGGCCTCGGTGGCCGGTCAGGTGGTGCAGCTGGTCGACCAGGGGTTCCGGTCGCAGAACGAGGTCTCGCTCGTCGTCTCCGTCGTCCTCGGCGCCCTCGTCGTCGGCTACGTCTCCGCCGGGGTCGTCCGGGCCCGCACCGTGCGCGTGGTCCTTGCCTGGGTCGTGCTGACGCTGAGCGCCATCGCCGAGCTCCTCCGCCTCGTCACGGCCGACCACCTGGGCGACGCCTTCCTCGTCCTGCTCTCCGTGGTGTCCACCTTCGTGGCGCTGGGCGGGTTGCTGCTGTTCCGCCGCACCGCCTGGTACGCCTGGCAGCGCACCAGGCCTCCGGCGGGCGTGGGCGCACCGATCGGCTCACTGGTCGCGATCGGGGTGCTGGTCGGCGTGCTCGGCGGGATCGTCGCACCGGTCGACGGCGGGTTCGAGGCCGAGGTCCGCGTGTCGGGAAACGGCACGAATGCCGTGCCCTAGCCTTCGCACATGGACACCAGCGCCGAGGCCCGCGTCATCGCCTCCTTCACCCTGATCGTGGCGCTGATGCTGGGCGCCTGGAGCGGGCTCGACCACGTCCTCGCCGGGCCCTCCTCCCTGGTCCCGTCCACCGAGATCGCCCGACTCCTGGTGGCGGCGACGCCTTTCGCGGCGACCGCCGTGGCCTTCCAGGCAGCGCGTGCGGCGCGGGCCGCGTGGGCCCGGACGCTCGGCGGGGCTGCCGTGATGCTCGGTGTCCTCACCAGCATCGGCGGGGTCCTGTACTTCGTCGCCAACACCTGACCCGGCTCCTCGCCCCGGTCCTCGGCGGGCACGAGGCCGGTCGCGTACGGTTTGCCGGACACCCCTGTGTCTGTCGTGTCTGCGGCCTCGCGCGCCCTTGCCGGCACCTCACCGGTCGAGCGTCCGGACGCTCTTCCCGCGACGCTCGCAGCCACTGTCGGAGCGGACGAGGCCTGTTCGCTGCCCGTTCCCGAGCCGCCCGGCCGGTGGGACGCCCAGCACGCCCGTGCGGCGCCCGCTGCGGCTGCCGACGACCTGGCGCAGCTCGTCGGCAGTCGCCTAAGTGGTGGGGGCGAAGGTGGTCAGTGGGACGCCCGGACGCACGGTCGGCCTCTCGACTGGGTCGCGAGGAGGTCGCTCTCTGACGCAGCCGTCAGCGCGGCTGAGCGCGAGCCGCCGGCGCCTTCCTGCCGAAGGTGCAGTGCACCAACGCGGCGTGGCCCGCGCCGACCAGGTCGGCGACGGGCCGGGCGATGCCGAGGGTGAGCTCCGGGTGAGGCAGCTCGTCACCGTCGGCGAGCGGCGCCTTGAGGTACATCAGCCCGTCGATCTGGTCCGCGGACGGGTACGCCTCCGCGAGGTCGAGCACGACCGCGATGCCGGTGTTCCTGACCCAGCCGAAGTCGACGGGGCACCCGCCGTGCCACAGCTGGTCGGTGATGAGCTCGGTCGGCCGGTCAGCATGGTCGACGCCGTTTACCCGCGCAGCCGCTCGCCACCCACGACCTCCCGGAGCAGCGAGACTGCTCTCATGCATCCCTGCCCGTGCTGCGGCTACCGGACCCTGCCGGGTCGCGCCGACTACGACGTGTGCCCGGTGTGCTGGTGGGAGGACGACGGTGGCGAGCCGTGGGAGCTCAGCGGTCCGAACGGACGCACGCTGGTCGAGGCGCAGCAGGAGTTCCTGGCGGAGCGCCGCCCGTACCGACTGCGACCGGGCTCGGTGCGCGCCCCAAAGAAGCACGAGGCCCGCGACCCGGGCTGGCGGCCGTACGAGCTGACCGACGACCTCGTCGCCCGGGTGCGGCGGACGCACGAGGAGGAGCGGCGCCGGTGGGACGAGGAAACCCGTCGCGTGGCGCAGGAGATCGCTGACGACCCCGAGGGGCCGTTCAAGGCGTACAACGCGGGCCTGCGCTCGTTGCGGTCGCAGGCGCCTGCGCTGTCGCACCAGGAGGTCAAGCAGCGGCTGCGCGACCTCGGTCGGGAGCACGGCGTCACGCTGCCCGAGGCGTACCTGGAGCTCCAGTCCCGGCTCACCCAGGACGAGCACTTCTACCGCCGGCACCCTCTCCACGCGGCTCTATGGCTGCTCCGCCACAGCCGGCCCGGGACGTTCCTGCGGCGGTGGGCGGAGCTGCGTACCGGCAGCTTCCGCCTGAGCGGCTGACCAGGCCCCGCGACCTGGCGAGCGCTCCCCCAGAGCGATGCGCTGGGCTGCACGGCCGGACGAGGCGACCAACGCCCGGCGGACTGCGGGCTCGTCGAACAGGTCGACCGCAATCCCGGGCCCGCCATCCCGGCCGCGGGTGTGCCGTGATCACACTCCGCATGGTGCGCTGACCGTCGTCCGCGGCGCCGGATCGCTCGACCTGGCTCCGGCGATGGCCACCACTGGGGGACGAGGCTGGTCGTCACCCCGCTGACGAAGCCTGGCCCCGACCGGCCCGCGCGCCTAACGTGCCGGAGACGGGCGGACGCCCGCGAGAGGGAGGGCTGTCGATGACGAAGTACCTGATCACGTTCCCCACCGGCGCGATGGACCACGTTTCCGTTGAGGAGATGGCCGAGGTGGGCCGGGCCGCGCACGCGGTCTGCCGGGAGGCGATCAGCGCGGGTGCGTACGTCGTCAGCGGCGGCATGGCGACGGAGCCCGGGGACCTCGTGGGCACCGACGGGACGGTCTCCGCCGGAGCGGTGCCGACGCTCCTCGGCGGGATCGCGATCGTGGACGTCCCGACCCGCGAGGAGGCGCTGGAGTGGGCCGCGAAGTTCGCGGCCGCGTGCCGCTGCGCGCAGGAGGTCCGAGCGGTCATGGACGACGCCGAGCTCGAGGCGATGCTGGGCGAGGTCGCGGGGGCCAGGTGACCGCGTGCTCCCGCTGCGCGTCGTAGCGGCTCCTTCTCCCCGGCCACGTCAGGGCCAGCATCCCGACGCCGATCTCGACCCAGGACGGCACGACTGAGCCGGCCCCACGGACCGGATCATGTCGGTCGGCTCACTTGATGGCGCAGGTGGAGCACCCGGTCGCCCTGGACCAGGGCTGGACCGGTTCTCCCCAACCAGGCAGGGGCTTGCGTGGTTTCGGCAGGCTCAACCACCCTGGGCGACTCAGCTGGTGATGCGGGCCCACTCCTGCAGCGACCGCACGCCGATCGTGTGCGCCCGGAGAGCCTCGATGCCCTGCACCGCCGCACCGAGCCCCTGCACCGTGGTGATGCACGGAACTCCGGTGACCACCGCCGCGGTCCGGATCTCGTAGCCGTCCAGCCGGATCGACGCGCCCTTGGTGGCGCCGTGCGGGGTGTTCACCACCAGCGCGACCTCGCCGTCGAGGATCCGCCCGACGATCGTCGGCTCGCCGTCCGGCCCGGGGCCCTGGCTGTTCTTGCGGACCACGGTCGCGGGAACGCCGTTGCGGCGCAGCACCTCGGCGGTGCCCTGGGTCGCGAGGATCTCGAAGCCGAGGTCCGCGAGCCGCTTCACCGGGAACACCATGTGGCGCTTGTCGACGTTCGCCATCGAGACGAACACCTTGCCCTCGAGCGGCAGCGAGCCGTACGCCGCGGTCTGCGACTTGGCGAACGCCGTGCCGAAGAACGCGTCGAACCCCATCACCTCACCGGTCGAGCGCATCTCCGGCCCCAGGATCGCGTCGACCGAGTGGCCCTCGCTGGTCCGGAACCGGTTGAACGGGAGCACCGCCTCCTTGACCGCGATCGGCGCGTCCGGCGGCAGCTCCCCACCGTCGCCCGACGCGGGAAGCAACCCCTCGTTGCGCAGCTCGGCGATCGTCGCGCCCATCATCACCCGGGCCGCGGCCTTCGCCAGCGGGGTCGCGGTCGCCTTGGAGACGAACGGCACCGTGCGGGACGCACGCGGGTTGGCCTCGAGGACGTAGACGACGTCGGAGCTCAGGGCGTACTGCACGTTGAGCAGCCCGCGGACGCCGACGCCCTCGGCGATCTTCTCCGTCGACTCCCGGATCCGCTCGATGGTCTCCCGGCCGAGCGTGATCGGCGGCAGCGCGCACGACGAGTCGCCGGAGTGGATCCCGGCCTCCTCGATGTGCTCCATCACGCCCCCGAGGAACAGCTCCTGGCCGTCGTACAACGCGTCGACGTCGATCTCCACGGCGTCGTCGAGGAACCGGTCGATGAGCACCGGGCGGTCGGGGCTGATCAGCCCGGGCGCCGCCTCGGCGAGGTAGGTCTTCAGCGCGTCGTCGTCGTAGACGATCTCCATCCCGCGGCCGCCGAGGACGTACGACGGGCGGACGAGCACCGGGTAGCCGATCTCCTCCGCGACCACCCGCGCCTCGTCGTACGACGCCGCCGTGCCGTGCTTGGGCGACGGCAGCCCGGCCGCCGCCAGCACCCGGCCGAACGCACCGCGCTCCTCGGCGAGGTGGATCGCAGCCGGCGACGTCCCGACGATCGGCACCCCGGCGTCCTGGAGCCCCTGCGCGAGCCCCAACGGCGTCTGCCCGCCGAGCTGGCAGATGACGCCCGCCACCGGCCCCGCCTTGGACTCCGCGTGGAAGATCTCCAGCACGTCCTCGAGGGTCAGCGGCTCGAAGTAGAGGCGGTCGCTGGTGTCGTAGTCGGTCGAGACGGTCTCGGGGTTGCAGTTGACCATGATCGTCTCGAAGCCGGCGCCGCCGTCCTGGCCGAGCGCGAGGCTGGCGTGGACGCAGGAGTAGTCGAACTCGATTCCCTGGCCGATCCGGTTGGGGCCGCTGCCGAGGATGATCACCGCCGGCTTCTCGCGGGGCTGCACCTCGGTCTCCTCGTCGTACGACGAGTAGTGGTACGGCGTCCGGGCGGCGAACTCGGCAGCGCAGGTGTCGACGGTCTTGTAGACGGGCCGGATCCCCAGCGCCCACCGGACCCCGCGGACGACGTCCTCGCCGAGCCCGCGGATGTGCGCGACCTGCAGGTCGGAGAAGCCGTGCCGCTTCGCCAGCCGCAGCGTGGCCGGGTCGAGCTCGTCGGCCTCGCCGATGCGGACCGCCACCTCGTGCACCAGGAACAGCTGGTCGAGGAACCACGGGTCGATCTTGGTGACGGCGAAGAGCTGCTCAGGGGTCGCGCCGGCGCGGATCGCCTCCATGACCTCCGCGAGCCGCCCGTCGTGGGGCACGGTGACCGAGGCGAGCAGCTGGTCGAGCGGGCGCGGCGGCCGCGAGAAGTCGAACGGCGCCGACTTGGACTCGAGGCTCCGCAGCGCCTTCTGCAGCGCCTCGGTGAAGTTCCGCCCGATCGCCATCGCCTCACCGACCGACTTCATGTGCGTGGTCAGCGCGGGATCGGCCGCGGGGAACTTCTCGAAGGCGAACCGCGGCACCTTCACCACGACGTAGTCGAGCGTCGGCTCGAAGCTCGCCGGGGTCTCCGCCGTGATGTCGTTGGGGATCTCGTCGAGGGTGTAGCCGATCGCCACCTTCGCGGCGATCTTCGCGATCGGGAACCCGGTCGCCTTCGACGCCAGCGCCGAGCTGCGCGACACCCGCGGGTTCATCTCGATGACGACCACCCGGCCGTCCTCGGGGTTCACCGCGAACTGGATGTTGCAGCCGCCGGTGTCCACGCCGACCGACCGGATGATGCCGATCGAGAGGTCGCGCAGGTACTGGTACTCGCGGTCGGTCAGCGTCATCGCCGGCGCCACCGTGATCGAGTCGCCGGTGTGGACGCCCATCGGGTCGAGGTTCTCGATCGAGCAGACGATGACGACGTTGTCGGCCTGGTCGCGCATCACCTCCAGCTCGTACTCCTTCCACCCGAGGATCGACTCCTCCAGGAGCACCTCGGTGGTCGGGCTGGCCGCGAGCCCCGCCCCGGCGATCCGCCGGAGGTCGTGCTCGTCGTGCGCCATCCCGGAGCCGGTCCCGCCCATCGTGAAGCTCGGCCGGACGACGACCGGGTAGCCGAGCTCCTCGACCGCGCCGAGGCAGTCGTCCATCGAGTGGCAGATGACGCTACGCGCCACCTCTCCCCCGAGCTCCTCGACGATCTTCTTGAACGACTCGCGGTTCTCGCCCCGGTCGATCGCCTCGATGCTGGCGCCGATCAGCTCGACGTCGTACTTCTCGAGGACGCCGTTGGCCGCCAGGCTCATCGCCGCGTTGAGCGCCGTCTGGCCGCCGAGGGTGGCCAGCAGGGCGTCCGGGCGCTCCTTGGCGATCACCTTCTCGACGAACTCCGGCGTGATCGGCTCGATGTAGGTCGCGTCGGCGAACTCGGGGTCGGTCATGATCGTGGCCGGGTTGGAGTTCACCAGGACCACCCGCAGTCCCTCGTCCTTCAGGACGCGGCAGGCCTGCGTGCCCGAGTAGTCGAACTCGGCCGCCTGCCCGATGACGATCGGCCCCGAGCCGATCACCATCACGCTCTTGATGTCGGTGCGCTTGGGCATCAGGCCTTGTCCCCCATCAGCTCGCAGAACCGGTCGAAGAGGTAGGCCGCGTCGTGCGGTCCGGCCGCGGCCTCCGGGTGGTACTGCACCGAGAACGACTTGAGGTTCCCGTCGGCGTCGCGGAGCTCCAGCCCCTCGACGACGTTGTCATTCAGACAAATATGGCTCACGCTTGCCTCGCCGTACGGCGTGGTGGTCGGCCGGTCGAGCGGCGCGTCGACGGCGAACCCGTGGTTGTGGGCCGTCACCTCCACGCGCCCGGTGGTGCGGTCCATCACCGGCTGGTTGATGCCGCGGTGACCGTACTTCAGCTTGTAGGTGCCGAACCCGAGGGCCCGGCCGAACAGCTGGTTGCCGAAGCAGATCCCGAAGTAGGGGATCCCGCGCTGCAGCGCCGCCTCCAGCAGCTCGATCTGATGGGTCGTCGCCGCCGGGTCCCCGGGGCCGTTGGAGAAGAACAGCCCGTCCGGCTGAACCGCCAGGACGTCGTCGATCGTCGACACGGCGGGAAGCACGTGCACCTCGATGCCGCGCTCGCTCATCATCCGCGGGGTGTTCGACTTGATGCCGAGGTCGACCGCCGCGACGGTGAACCGCTTCTCCCCCACCGCCGGGACGACGTAGGGCTCGCTGGTCGTGACCTCGTCGGCCAGCTCGAGCCCCGTCATCTCCGCGGACTCCTTCACCCGCGCCAGCAGCGCGGCCGGGTCCGTCTCCACCGTCGAGATCCCGACGCGCATCGCGCCCCTTTCCCGCAGGTGGCGGGTCAGCGCACGGGTGTCGACCCCGGAGATGCCCACGACGCCCTGGTCGCGCAGCGCGTCGTCGAGGCTGCGCCGCGACCGCCAGCTGCTCGGCACCCGGGCCGGGTCGCGCACGACGTAGCCGGCCACCCAGATGCGGCTGCTCTCCGGGTCCTCGTCGTTCATCCCGGTGTTGCCCACGTGCGGTGCCGTCATCACCACGACCTGCCGGTGGTACGACGGGTCGGTCAGCGTCTCCTGGTAGCCGGACATCCCCGTCGAGAACACCGCCTCGCCGAACGTCTCCCCTTCGGCCCCGAACGGCTCGCCGCGGAACGTGCGACCGTCCTCGAGGACCAGCAACGCCTCTGCCATCTCAGAGCACCTTCCCGTCGAGCACGGTGGGCCGGCCGCGCAGGAACGTGGCGACCACGCGTCCCGGCAGCTCACGACCCGCGTAGGGGTTGTTCCGCGACAGGCTCGCGGTCTCCGTGGGGTCGACGACCCGGGTCACCGAGGCGTCGAACACCACGAGGTTGGCGGGCTCCCCCACCGCGATCGGCCGGCCGTGGTCGGCGACCCGGCCGATCTCCGCGGGCCTGACCGACATCCGGTCCGCGACCTGCTCCCAGGTCAGCAGCCCGGTGTCGACCATCGTGTGCTGGACGACGGAGAGCGCGGTCTCGAGCCCGAGCATCCCGAACGCGGCTGCGGACCACTCGCAGTCCTTGTCCTCGTGCGGGTGCGGCGCGTGGTCGGTGGCGACGACGTCGATCGTGCCGTCAGCCAGGCCGGCGCGCACCGCCTCGACGTCGGCGGCGGTCCGCAGCGGCGGGTTGACCTTGAAGATCGGGTCGTAGGTTGCCGCGAGGTCGTCGGTCAGCAGCAGGTGGTGCGGCGTCACCTCCGCGGTGACGTTCCACCCGTTGCTCTTCGCCCAGCGCACCAGGTCGACCGACCCGGCGGTCGACAGGTGGCAGACGTGCAACCGGCTCCCGACGTGGGCGGTCAGCAGGCAGTCGCGGGCGATGATCGCCTCCTCGGCGACCGCCGGCCACCCGCGCAGCCCGAGGCGACCGGAGAGGTCGCCCTCGTTCATCTGCGCGCCCTCGGTGAGCCGGGGCTCCTGGGCGTGCTGGGCGATCACGCCGTCGAACGCCTTGACGTACTCCAGCGCCCGGCGCATCAGGACCGCGTCGGAGACGCACTTGCCGTCGTCGGAGAACACCCGCACCCGAGCCGCGGAATCGGCCATCGCGCCCAGCTCGGCGAGCTGCTCGCCGGCGAGCCCGACGGTGACCGCGCCGACCGGGTAGACGTCGCAGTGACCCGCCTCGCGACCGAGCCGCCACACCTGCTCCACGACCCCCGCGGTGTCCGCGACGGGGTCGGTGTTCGCCATCGCGTGCACCGCGGTGAACCCGCCCTGGGCGGCCGCCCGGGTGCCCGTGTCGACGGTCTCCGCGTCCTCGCGGCCGGGCTCGCGCAGGTGGGTGTGGAGGTCCACGAGGCCGGGCAGCAGGACCGCGCCGCCGGCGTCGACGACCTCGGTCCCCTCCTCGGGGGTCAGCGACGCCCCGAGCTCGGCGACGACCCCGTCGCGCACCAGGACGTCGGTGGGCTCCCCGCCGTACGGACGGGCGTTCTTGATCAGGTACGAGGTCACTCGGACGCTCCCGGGTCGGAGGTGGTGAGGGTGGGCTCGGAGCTGCCGGCCAGCAGGAGGTAGAGCACCGCCATCCGGACGGCGACCCCGTTGGTCACCTGCTCGACGATGACCGAGCGGGAGGAGTCGGCGACGTCGGCGGTGATCTCCATGCCGCGGACCATCGGGCCGGGGTGCATGACGAGCGCGTGCTCCTGCAGCAGCCCCATCCGGCGGGAGTCCAGCCCGTAGCGGCGGGAGTACTCGCGCACCGTCGGGAAGTACGCGTCGCTCATCCGCTCGCGCTGGACCCGCAGCATCATCACCGCGTCGGCCTTGGGCAGCACCGAGTCGAGGTCGTACGACGTCTCGACGTCCCACCCCTCGACACCGACCGGCAGGAGGGTCGGCGGCGCCACCAGCGTGACCTCGGCGCCGAGGGTGCGGAGCAGCAGCGCGTTGCTGCGGGCGACCCGGCTGTGCAGGACGTCGCCCACCACCGCGATCCGGCGCCCGTCGAGCCCCCCACCGGACTTCCCGGCTCCGCCGGGGGCGAGGTGGCGCCACATCGTGAAGGCGTCGAGCAGCGCCTGGGTCGGGTGCTCGTGCGTGCCGTCGCCGGCGTTGATCACGCTCGACCTCGTCCAGCCGGTGTGCGCCAGCCGGTGCGGGGCGCCGCTGGCGGAGTGGCGGACCACGATCGCGTCGGCGCCCATCGCCTCGAGGGTCAGGGCGGTGTCCTTGAGGCTCTCGCCCTTGCTGAGGCTGGAGCCCTTGGCGGCGAAGTTGATGACGTCGGCCGAGAGCCGCTTCGCGGCCGCCTCGAACGAGATCCGGGTGCGGGTGCTGTCCTCGAAGAACAGGTTGACCACCGTGCGGCCGCGCAGCGCGGGCAGCTTCTTGATCGGGCGGTCCGCGAGGCTGCGCAGCTCCTCGGCGGTGCGCAGCACCAGCTCGGCGTCGTCGCGGGTCAGGTCGCCCGCGCTCAGCAGGTGGCGGTTCATGCCGCACCCCCGCTGATCGTGACGTCGTCGGCGCCGTCGATCTCGCCGAGCCGCACCCTCACCGTCTCGTCGAGGGCGGTCGGGAGGTTCTTGCCGACGAAGTCCGCGCGGATCGGCAGGTCGCGGTGGCCGCGGTCGACGAGCACGGCGAGCCGCACCGCCCGCGGCCGGCCGACGTCGTTCATCGCGTCGAGCGCTGCCCGGATGGTGCGCCCCGAGAAGAGCACGTCGTCGACGAGCACGACGACCTTGTCGTCGATGCCGCCGGCGGGGATCTCGGTGGGGAGCAGCGCGCGCGGCGGGCGCATCCGCAGGTCGTCGCGGTACATCGTCACGTCGAGGGAGCCGACCGCGACGGGGCGCTCCTCGACGATGGCGATCCGCTCGGCGACGCGACGGGCGAGGGGCACGCCGCCGGTCGGGATGCCGAGGAGGACGAGGTCCGCGGCGCCCTTGTTGCGCTCGAGGATCTCGTGGGCGATCCGGGTCAGGGCCCGGGAGATGTCACGCGCGTCGAGGACGACCCGGCCTGCCGGTTCCTCGGGGGGCGTGGCTCCGACGGCGGTGTCGCCGGCGTCGGGCGGGGGAACGGGCTTCGCAGGCTGGGCATGCACGAGTGCGCCTGACCTCCTTCTCCGCCTCACGGGACGGCTCGTTAAAGGACGTCGATCGCCGACACCCTAACAGGGTCAGCCGCAGCCGTTGAGCTGGGCGTCCTGGCCGACCCGCGAGAGCTTGGCCGGGTCGGTGCCGCACTGGACGACCCCGTGGTCGAGCCGCTGCCAGGCCGCGAAGGTGCCGCGCACCTCGGTCGGGCCGGCGTCGGAGGCTCCGTCCTGGCAGACGGTGGCGGTCCAGCGCCCCTCGCTCCGGGTGGCGTAGGCGTAGACGACGTAGGAGCGGTTCTTCCCCGAGGTGTTCCGCAGCCGGAGCGGGACGCGGAGCTCCTCCACCCCGTCGCGGACGACGCCGGCGCCGAGCCGCTCGACGACGGCGGCGCGCAGCGGGCCGGCGACCTCCGCACCCTGCGCGTCGACGATGCCGCTGAACAGCGCCTCGAAGAGCTCGACCTGCTCCCCCTTGGACCGGACGGCGCCTCCCGGGGCGACGCTGTGGACGGTGAACCCGAGGAGCTGCTCGGCCGTCCGGCGCACGTCGACCCGGGCCTCCGGCGTGAAGGCGGCGGGGTCGCACCCCTGCTCGGGCGGGTCGCTGGCGGCCGGGTCGTCGGCCGGCGCCGGAGGCTCGCTGCTCGCGGTGGGGGCCGGCGAGCCGGTGGGGTCCGACGACGGCTCCGTCGGGGAGGCGCTCGGGGACTCGCTGGTCGACTCGCTGGTCGACTCGCTGGGTGTGGGGCTCGCGGCCACGGACCCGGAGGCGTCCTCGGGCCGGTCCTCGTCGGACGAACACCCCGCCAGCGAGCCGGCAATGAGGACGACCGCCCCGACCACGACAACGCCGCCCCGCGCCCACCTCGTGTCCCGAGCCATGACCGGGACCCTAACGACCGGCGCCCGGCTCCCGCGCACCTGGCCGCATCTCTCTGTTCCGCGTCGCCTCCGAGCCCCTACCGTCGGTGGCTCCCGCACGACGAGGAGGAACCGTGGTCGACCGCCCCGAGCTCACCGGAGTCGGAGGTGTCCCCGAGACGCAGCTCGGTGGCGCGCTCGTCGACCGGCTGCCGGAGAACCTGGCCCCGGCGCCGTGGACCTGCCGGTGCGAGGCGGTCGTCTGGCTCTCGCGCGGTGGCCGTGCGGCGGCCGCCGCGACACCGTCCGCCGTGCGCGGCCGGGCGCTCGGCGTCGTCGGCGGGTTCGTCCGCTACGCCGAGACCCCCGTCGGGGCGTACGACGAGGTGCTCGGCCTCGTCGCGTCGGCCGCAGGCAGGCGTGGCTGGGGCAGCGTCGCGTTCATGGCCGTCGACTCCGAGGCCAGCCTCGTCGGCGGCCGCACCAACTGGGCGATGCCGAAGACCCTCGCCTCGTTCACGGGCGGCGTGGGACGCGGCGAGACCTTCGCCGCCACCGGCGCCGACGAGCGCCGTTGGCGGGTCAGCGCGACGCCGGTCCGCGTGGGCCCGGCGCTCCCGGTGCGGCTCGTGGGCACCGCCCGGCAGCAGTTCCCCGGGGGCGCCGTGGGCGCCGCCCACCTCACCGGCCGCGGTCGGGTCCGTCCGGCGCTGGTGCAGGTCGAGGTGGCGTCCGACGGGCCGCTGCCGGCCTGGCTGCGCCCGGGGCGCCACCTGGGCGCCGTGATCGAGTCCGGCGAGTTCGCCCTGGACGCCCCCAGCCCGGAGTGAGGGCCGAGGGGTTCAGCCCAGGTCCTCCAGGGCGTCGAGGACCGCGCGGTGGAAGGTCGGGTAGGCGTAGATCATCGACCGCAGCGTGCTCACCGGCACCCGGCCGTGGATCGCGGTCGTCAACATCGACAGCACCTCGCCGCCGCTCGGCCCCACCGAGGTCGCTCCCACCAGCTGGTCCCCCTCGGCCACCAGCTTGATCAACCCGTCGTTGCCCGCGGCGTGGATGAACCCCCGCGACGAGCTGGGCAGCTGCGCGCTCCCGGTCCGCACGTCGAGCCCCTGCTCGCGGGCCTTCGCCTCGGTGAGCCCGACCGACCCCACCTCGGGGTCGGTGAAGGTCACCCGCGGCAGCGCGCGGAAGTCCGCCTCGGGGCCGTCCTCGCCGAGGATGTCGCGCACGACGATCCCCGAGTGGTACATCGAGGTGTGGGTGAAGGCGCCCTTGCCGGTGACGTCCCCGACCGCCCACAGCCCCTCGACCGGCTCGCCGTCGCGCAGGACCCGCATCCGACCGTCGGTGTCGAGGAACCGTGACGCGGGGTCGAGCCCGACGCTCTCCAGCCCCAGGTCGGCGAGGTTGGCCCGGCGGCCGGCGGCCACCAGGAGGCGGTCGGCCTCGACGGTCTCGCCCTCGAGGGTGACCGTGAACGTGCCGTCGCCGTGGTCCACGCGCTTGATCGTGGTGCCGGCGACCACCCGGATCCCCTCCCCGGTGAACACCGAGGTGACCAGCGCGCTCGCCTCCGGCTCCTCCGGGGCGAGGATCCGGTCGGCGACCTCGAGGACCGTGACCCGGACCCCGAACCGCGCCACGGCCTGCGCGACCTCGCAGCCGATCGCACCGCCCCCGACGACCGCCATGGAGCCCGGCAGCCGGTCCATGCGCACGACGTCGCGGTTGGTCCAGTACGGCGTGGTCGCGAGCCCGTCGACGGGCGGGGCGCCGGGCGCCGTACCGGTGTTGACCACGACGCCGCGGGAGGCACGGTAGGTCCTGCCGTCGACCTCCACCGTCCGGGGGCCGACGAGCCGCGCCAGGCCGTGCACCACCGTGGCCCCGGCGCGTTCGAGCCGCTCGACGGCGACGGTGTCGTCCCAGTCGTCGGTGGCCTCCTCGCGGATCCGCCGGGCGACGTGGGCCCAGTCTGCGACCGTCGTGGCCTCGCCCGCGAGCCCCGGGACGCGGCGGGCCTCGGCCAGGGCGTCGGCGGCCCGGATCATCATCTTGGTCGGGATGCACCCGTAGTAGGGGCACTCGCCGCCCACGAGGTGCTTGTCGACCGCGACGACCGAGAGACCGGCGGCGGCGAGCTTGGTGGCAGCCGCCTCACCGCCGGGACCGAGCCCGACCACGACGACGTCGACGTCGGAGGTGCTGGAGGAACCGCTGCCGGAGGTCATGGGGCCACCCTGCCACTGGAGGGCCACCGTGGTCACCGAACGAGCCCGGTGGAACAGCCGCGACCCCCGACGCAGCGCGGCTGGTTCGCCGTGGATGCGGTTCGGCGACCACGGTGGCCACAGGAGGAAGGTAAGTGGGTCGGGGTTCGACCCTCAACGGAACTACGCAGGATTGCGTACGTCGCGCCCGCTGAGCCGACGTCGCACGTCACGGTAGATCCGGACCGCCAGGAGCCGGTCGTGGACGTCCAGCGCCCGGTAGACGTGGCGCAGGTGCACCTGCACGGTGCGCGGCGAGATCCCGAGCCGCCGCCCGATGGCCTCGGCGGTGAGCCCCTCGTCGAGCAGCTCGAGGACGGCCAGCTGGCGACCGCTCACCCCCAGCTCCCCGGCGAGCGTCTCGGAGTCGACCTCGGCGAGCACCTGGGCCTGGCGGTCGAGCAGCGCGAGCAGCGGCTGCAGCTGGCGGGCGAACGCGACCTCCCCGTCGGAGAAGTCGGTCCCGGCCCGGCCGAGCGTGAACGCTCGGCGCCGCATGCCTTCGCGGAAGTGCATGATCGACATCTGCTGCTGCACCTCGGGCGGCACCAGCGCCTCCCGCAGCTCGTCGCGGTCACGCTCGGTGACCAGCCAGGTGGGGACCCGCTCGATCGTCATCGGCGTGAGGTCGGGCGCGACGGTGTACCAGCGCGGCAGCGGGTGGCGTCGCCAACCGCCGTGGCGCCAGTGCTCCTCGACCTGCGCCACCGGCCAGGTCGGCACCGCCTCGTCGATGGCCACGTCGGCCCCGTCGGACCATCCGCCCACCACATAGCTGCCGAACTCGCGGTGGAGCTGCTCCCGGATCAGCCGGTCGGGAAACGGCCCTGCGTGCAGCACCGCGTCCCTGACCAGGTCGAGCCAGGGATCCAGGCGGCGGTCGGCACGCCGGTCGGTCTGCGGTGCCACCACCGAACGGTAACGCGGGTGGCCTTACTTCGTCAGGCGATGCTGGTCTTGTTCCGCACGATCGTGCCGAGGACGCCGTTGACGAACGACGGCGACTCGTCGGTGGAGAGGTCACGCACCAGCGCCACCGCCTCGCTCACCGCGACGGCGTCGGGGACGTCCTCGCGGTAGAGGACCTCGTAGACGCCGAGCCGCAGCACGTTGCGGTCGACCCCCGGCATCCGCTCGAGCGTCCATCCCTCGGAGTACGACGCGAGCACCTGGTCGATCCGCTCGCGGTGCTCGGCCACCCCCTGCACCAGCGTCACCGTGTAGTCGTTGACAGGCGGCTCGTTGGCCTCCCGCCGCTCCGCGAGCGTGCCGTCGAGCGGCAGCCCCCGGAGCTCGCTCTCGAAGAGCACGTCGAGCGCGCGCTTGCGGGCCTTGGTGCGTGCCGACATCCGGGTGCTCAGCTGGTCACGCGGCCGAGGTAGCTGCTGTCGCGGGTGTCGACCTTGACCTTCTCGCCGGTGGTGATGAACAGCGGGACCTGGATCTCGTGGCCGGTCTCGAGGCGCGCAGGCTTCGTGCCACCGGTGGAACGGTCGCCCTGGAGTCCGGGCTCGGTGTACTCGACGAGGAGCTCGACCGAGGCGGGCAGCTCGATGTAGAGCACGCGGCCCTCGTTGGTGGCCACGATCGCCTCCTGCTGCTCGAGGAGGAAATTGGCGGCGTCACCGACGATGTCGGGGCTGATCTCGAGCTGGTCGTAGGTCGAGGTGTCCATGAAGACGTAGCTGGTGCCGTCGTTGTAGAGGTACTGCATCGTCCGCTTGTCGACGTTCGCGACCTCGACCTTCACGTCGGCGTTGAACGTCTTGTCCACCGTCTTGCCGGACTCGATGTTCTTCAGCTTGGTGCGGACGACGGCGCCGCCCTTGCCAGGCTTGTGGTGCTGGAACCAGATGACCTGCCACAGCTGGCCGTCCAGGTTGAGCACCATGCCGTTCTTCAGGTCGTTGGTCGTCGCCATGCGCAGATGAACCTCGTGAGTCTCAGGGAGCGTGGACCGCGGCGGTCCGAACCGGCCGCGTGGTGGCCACGGATCGTCCCGGGGCCGACCGTTGATCCTACCGGCCGCGCGAGGCCAGCATCCTCCGCACCTCGTCGGCCTGCTGGATCAGCGTCTTGCGGACGACCGGCGCAGCGCCTGCGGCCGCCGCGACGGCCCGGTCGAGGTAGCCGGTGTCCACGCCGTGGAGGGGGAAGAGCCGCCTGGTGTGGACCATCGCCGGGATCATCCCGCCGGCGTCCAGCCCGGGCAGGAGCTCCAGGTACCTCTCGGCGTACGGCGCGAGCAGCTCGTCCTGGCCCGGTCGCCAGAAGGCGCCCGCCACCTGGCCGAAAGCGCCGATCGGCACTCGGCGCTCCACGACCGCGGTCTGCCAGAAGAGCTCCTTCGCCGCGGCGTCCGGCCGCGCGACGCGCACCGCCAGCGCCCGCACCCACGCGTCGGGGTCGGGGTCCCGCTGCTCGAGCCGCTCCACGGCGTTGTCCACGTCCCCGCCGAGCTCGGCGGAGCGCTGCAGCGCGCGCCAGGCGAGGTCGACGTCGTCGCCGGCCTGCCCGGAGAGCCAGGTGACGTCGTCCTGGTCCCCGACGCGGGCCAACCCCCGGAGGGCTACCTGGGCCCGGCCAGGCGTCCCGGCCATGGTCCGGCAGGTCGCCGCGACGGCCCGGGCGAGGTCGGCCCGCTCGCGCCCCGGGGCCCAGAGCTCGACGACGTCGCAGACGCGCCGGATGTAGGGCTCGACGACCGCGTCGCTGGTCTCGACGGCGAGCACGCCGGTGAGGCACTCGACCGCCTCGGCCGGGCTTGCCTCGGCATCGACCAGCATGTCGAGCACGGTGGCCACCGCGACGGCCCGCGAGATCGCGGTCGGCAGCCGCCCTGCGGAGCGGACCAGCACCTCACGCGACGCGGCGTCCGGGCGGACGGTCACGAACGTCAGGTCGTCGTCGTTGACCAGGAAGAGGTCGGCGTCGGCGGGCAGCTCGACCGGCGTCGTCGTGCCCTGCACCTCGACCTCGGCCCGGGCCACCCGTTCCAGACCCGCGCCGGTGTCCCGGTAGGCGCCGACCGCGAGCACGTGCGGCCGGGGCTCGCCCCCGCCGGGGCCCCGGCCGACCAGCGTGAACCGGTCCCCGTCGCGCTCGAGGGTGAACCGGTCGGTGCCGGCGGTCTCCAGCCAGCCCCGGCGCCAGGTGTCGAGGTCCCGTCCGCTGGCCGCGGCCAGCGCGTCGATGAGGTCCTCCAGCGTGGTGCTGCCCCAGGCGTGCTCGGCGAAGTAGGCCGTCATCCCCACCCGGAACCGCTCCTCACCGACGTACGTCATCAGCTGCTGGAGCACCGAGGCGCCCTTGGGGTAGGTGATCGCGTCGAAGATCGAGGCGGCCTGCTCCACGTCGATGATCGGCTGCCGGATCGGGTGCGACGTGGGCCCCTGGTCGGCGAGGTACGCGTCGATCTCGTCGTCGGCGAGGTGGCTCGCCCACGCGTCGGTGTATCGGGTCGCACGCTCGGCGGCCCAGTTGCAGGCGAACTCCGCGAACGCCTCGTTGAGCCAGAGGTCGTCCCACCAGCGCATCGTGACCATGTTGCCGAACCACATGTGCGCCATCTCGTGGAGCAGCACCTTGGCGAGCAGCTCCAGCTCGGCGTGGGTGGGCTCGGCGCGGCGCAGGAACGCGTCGGACCAGGCGACGCACCCGTAGTTCTCCATCGCGCCGCCCAGCTCGGGCAGGAACACCTGGTCGTACTTGCGCTCGGGGAACTCCAGCCCGAAGGCGTCGGCGAAGAAGGCGAGCCCCTGCGCGGTGACGGTGAACAGCTCGTCGGCGTCGCGCTCGAGGATGCTCGCAAGCGACCGCCGGGAGAAGATCCCGAGGTCGTGGCCGCCGACCTCGCGGCGCACCTCGTGGAACGGGCCGGCCAGCACCACCGGGTTGTACGACGACAGCGGCGGCGTGTCCGGGAAGCTCCACCGGAGGGCGTCGCCCTCGTCGACGACCTCCCGGTGCTCCATGTTGCTGACCACCCGCCAGGCGGCCGGCGCCGTGACGGTGAAGCCCCAGCGCGCCTTGAGGTCCGGCTGGTCGAAGCACGCCCAGACGAACCGCGCCTCGTCGGGCTCGAACGACGTCCACAGGTAGACCTCGCCGTCCGCGGGGTCGACCGCCTTGTGGACCCCCTCGCCGTCGGTGGTCTCCCGCTGGACCGTCCGGACCACCAGCACGTTGTCCGCGGCGAGGCCGGGCAGCTCGATGCGCCCCTCCTCCGCCGGCCCGAGCGGCTCGCCGTTCAGGGTCGCCTCCACGACCTCCGCCGCGCAGTCGACGAACGTGGACGCCCCGACCTCCCGGGAGGTGAAGCGGACCGTCGAGGTGCTCCGCAGCTCGGGGCCGGTGGGCAGGTCGGTGAGGTCGACGTCGATGTCGTACCTCTCCACCGCGAGCAGCGCGGCGCGCTCCTCCGCCTCACGCTGGGTCAGGCTGCGGACGGTCATGCGGCTCCTCCACTGGTCCGGGGTCGGCGGCCACCCTAGGTCGGCGCTCCGCGGCGCTCCACCGGGATTCCCCCGCGGACATGAGGACGGGACGTCCAGACAGCCCTCCGTCCCGATCGTGGCAACCACCCGTGCGGGCCATGGGGAGCGCCCCACGGCTCTGGTAGGCGCCGCTCCCGTATCACCCCCTGACGCGCCGGGTTCCTCCACCACCGAGGGCGACTCCCCCGCCCCCCACCCCACCACCCGGATTCCTGGAAGGAAGCCACGTCATGAACCTCACCAAGCTCACCCCGGCTCTCCGGACCCCCAAGGGGCGCCGCATCGCCGCCGCCCTGGTGACCGCCACCGCCGGCGCCGCCGTCGTCGTCCCCGTCCCCTCCGCCTCGGCGGCGGAGATCAGGGTCAACTTCGACGGCGGCACCCCGGGAGCGCCGTGCAACTTCGTCTCGACCGCTCCGCTGCGCAACCAGTACGCCGGGGTCGGGATCCGGTTCCGCGGACCGAGCGCGCTGGACGGCGGCGCGGTCCTCGACACCTGCGCGAACTTCGGCGGCGTCAACCCGCGCAGCGGCCTGCGGTTCCTGGCGTTCAACGCCTTCGCCGGGCCGATGACCAACGGCGGCACGCCACGAGGGCCCGAGCACATCCTGTTCAACAAGCGCATGAAGAAGGTGAGCATCTGGGTGTCGCAGGGCGGCGGCGTGCTCGGCACCCCGACGTTCAAGCTCGTCGGCAAGCGGAACGGGAACACCATCCGGACGGCAACGGCGACGACGAACACCGCCGACTGGGTCAAGCTGACGATCAACCAGAAGAAGGGGTTCGACAAGGCGGTGCTCAGCGTCACCGGTGACCCGAACCGCGCCTGGGTCGCCGACGACCTCGTCGTCCGCCGCTGACCTCGCCGCCCCGAGGTCGACCAGGGTCGTCACCGCGCCGGCCACTAGGCTGACGCGGTGACGACCTGGTTCGACTCCCCCGCGGACGCGGCGAAGCGGCTCCACGACAGCGGCTACCTCGCCGACACCGCTACCGCGACGACGGCGTACCTGGCGGGCGCCCTGGAGAAGCCGCTCCTCGTCGAGGGGCCGGCCGGTGTCGGGAAGACCGAGCTGGCCAAGGCGGTCGCCCGTGCGACCGGCGCGGAGCTGGTCAGGCTCCAGTGCTACGAAGGGCTCGACGAGGCCCGCGCTCTTTATGAGTGGAACTACAAGAAACAGCTGCTGCGCATCCAGGCCGCCGGCGACCAGTCGTGGGAGCAGACGCACGACGACATCTTCACCGAGGAGTTCCTGCTCACCCGGCCGCTGCTGACCGCGATCCGCCGCGAGGAGCAGACGGTGCTGCTCGTCGACGAGGTCGACAAGACCGACGTCGAGGTCGAAGGGCTGCTGCTCGAGGTGCTCTCGGACTTCCAGGTCACGATCCCCGAGATGGGCACGGTCAGCGCCGTCCGACGCCCGTTCGTCGTGCTCACCTCCAACGCCACGCGCGAGCTCTCCGAGGCCGTGAAGCGGCGGTGCCTCTTCCTCCACCTCGACTACCCCGACGCCGCCCGGGAGAAGGAGATCGTCGTCTCCCAGGTCCCCGGCGTCGCCGACCGGCTCGCCGCCGAGCTGGTCGAGACGGTCGCCCGCCTCCGCGAGCTCGAGCTCAAGAAGGCGCCGTCGATCGCGGAGTCCGTCGACTGGGCCCGCACGCTGGTCGCGCTCGAGGTCGACGACCTCGACGAGGAGGCGGTCGGCGCCACGCTGGGCGTCGTCCTCAAGCACGCCTCCGACCAGGACAAGGCGCTCGCCGCGCTGCGCGGCCACCAGGCCGGCGCCCGCCGACGCTGAGGGTCCCATGGCGCTGCTCGACCGGCACATCGCGTTCGTGGAGGCGCTCCGCGCCGCGGGGCTCCCCGTGTCGCTCTCGGAGGACCTCGACGCGGTCGAGGCGGTCACGCAGCTCGGGCTCGCCGACCGCGAGGCGCTCCGCGCCGGGCTCGCCGCCACGCTGGTGAAGCGGGAAGGCCACCGCACCAGCTTCGACGCGCTGTTCGACCTCTGGTTCCCGCCGCTGCTCGGCGCCGGCGTCGGCGGTCACGGCGCCCCGCCGGAGGACGAGGACGACCGCACCGCCGAGCAGGTCGCCCAGGTGCTGCGGACGGAGGTCGAGGCGCTGCGCCAGGAGCTCAGCCAGGCGCTCCAGGACGAGGACGCCGACCGGCTCCGCGAGCTCACCCAGGAGGCGGTCGGCCGGTTCGGCGCGATGCCCGGTCGCGGGCAGGGGCTGTCGTCGTGGTCGTCGTACAACGCGCTGCAGCGCATCGACCCGGACACCGTGGTGCTGCGGCTCGCCCGGGCCCTGATGGCAGGCTCCGACGACCGCCGCCCGCTGTCGGAGGAGCTCGCGATGCGGACCGCGACCCGGCGCGTGGAGGGGTGGCGGCGCCAGGTCGAGGGCGAGGTACGCCGCCGCGTGGCCGAGGAGAAGGGCGCCGAGCACGTCGCCCGCACCACCGTCCGGCCGAGCGTCGACCGGATCCCCTTCACCGCCGCGCGGCGCGGGGAGATCGAGGAGATGCGGCGGCAGATCTACCCGCTGGCGCGTCGGCTCGCGAGCCGTCTCGCCAAGGAGCAGCACGCCCGGCGCCGCGGCCCCCTGGACTTCCGCCGCACCGTCCGGGCGTCGGTGTCCACCGGCGGGGTCCCGCTCACCACCCACCACCGGCCGAGGCGGCCGCACCGCACAGAGCTCGTGGTGCTCTGCGACGTGAGCGGCTCGGTGGCGAACTTCGCGGCCTTCACGCTGCTGCTCGTCTACGCGCTGCAGGAGCAGTTCTCGAAGGTGCGGGCCTTCACCTTCGTCGACGACGTCGCCGAGGTCACCGGCGAGTTCCGCGCGGGCGCCGACCCGGAGGAGACGCTGACCCGGCTCACCGAGAGCGCGCGGCACGCGTCGCTGTGGGGACGCACCGACTACGGCCGGGCGCTGCGCGAGTTCCGCTCCCGGTTCGGCGACGCGGTCGGACCGCGCTCGAGCCTGCTGGTGCTCGGCGACGCACGGTCCAACTACACCGACCCTCGGCTCGACGTGCTCCGCGACCTCGCCGACCGCGCCCGGCACGCCTGGTGGCTCAACCCCGAGGCAACGGCCCAGTGGGACACCGGCGACTCGGCGGCCTCGCAGTACGGCGAGGTGGTGCCGATGGTCGAGTGCCGCAACCTCGCCCAGCTCACCGCCTTCGTGCACGACATCGTCTGACTGAGCGCGGGTCGAGACCACGACCGAGCGAAGACCCTGCGTTCCACGGTCTTGGGCGATGTTGCGGAACCTGCTGCGCCCGCATCGGCTAAAGAGCGGTGTCGATGGGCCCGAGACTTCCCGCGAGACCAGAAGAGAGATGAGTCAGCCATGCGTACCGGCACGTTCCAGCGGGCCGTCGGAGTGATCGTGATCGCTACCGCGGGCCTCGGCGCAGTCCTGCTGCTCTGGCTCGCCGTACTCGCCGGCGGCAAGAGCCCTGAGCCCGCGCCGACCGAAGGCTTGCTGTTCGGGACCTGGAACGTGTTCTATGACACTCAGCTGCCGTCGCCGCGGGTCATGCTCGCCGCCGCGGCGCTGGCCGCCCTCTTCGCCGTCGGGGTCGCCGCCGTGGAGCAACGCATCGCCAACCGTGCGCGACGGTCCACCAACGGAGAGGCGACTCCGTTGTCACCGAAGGTCGTCATGGCGGCTACTCACGGCATCTACGCAGGGCCGGTGACGGTCACCGTGTTGATCCCGGCTCACAACGAAGAGGGCACGATCGGGGCTACGGTGCGCTCGCTGATGGCCCAGTCACACCAGCCGGAGCGGGTCATCGTCATCGCAGACAACTGCACCGATGCAACGGTCGCTATCGCGCGTGGTGCCGGCGTGGAGGTCCTCAGCACCGTCGGCAACACGAAGAAGAAGGCTGGAGCCCTCAACCAGGCGCTCAAGCAACTGCTTCCCGAGCAGAGGGACAACGACCTCGTCATGGTGATGGACGCCGACACCGTCCTCGACGCGGGCTTCCTCGAGGCGGCAGTGCGGCGTTTCAGGAGCGACCGAGCGCTGATGGCGGTGGGTGGCCTCTTCTATGGCGAGGAGGGCGCGGGGATGCTGGGCCAGTTCCAACGCAACGAATACATCCGCTACGCGCGCGAGATGCGCCGGCGGCGGGGTCGTGTGTTCGTCCTGACCGGCACGGCATCGCTCTTCCGGCCGGTTGCCCTACGCACCGTGGCGAACAGCCGAGGTCGAGCAATCCCGGGCACGCACGGTGACGTCTACGACACCGCCGCATTGACCGAGGACAACGAGCTGACCATCGCGTTGAAGTCGCTGGGCGGCCTCATGATCTCACCGCATGAGTGCACGGTGGTGACGGAGGTGATGCCGACATGGCGAACGCTCTGGGCGCAACGTCTGCGTTGGCAACGGGGTGCACTGGAGAACCTGGGCGCGTACGGCATCACTCGACAGACCTTCCGCTACTGGGCTCAGCAGTTCGGGATCGGCTACGGCGTGATCGCGCTGGGCGCCTACCTCGTGCTCATGTCGATCGCGGCGCTGTCGATGGAGCACTGGATCGTCTATCCGTTCTGGGCCGGGCTGGGCGCACTCTTCATGGCCGAGCGGGTGCTGACGGTGTGGAACGGCGGCTGGCAGGCCCGACTGCTCGCACTCATGCTGATTCCCGAGCTGATCTTCGCCCTGTTCCTCAACGCGTCGTTCGTCCGCGGAACGGTCGACATCTTCCTGGGGCGTCAGGCCGGGTGGAAACACCTCCAACGGAGCTCCGACCTCGAGCCGGCACCCGCGGCTTGACGATCCCTCACGACTGCCACCTCTTGTGTGAAAGCTGCCACGATGCTGCCCGAATCCGTCATGCACTCAGGCCCCTTTGCGATCCTCGCGACCTTCGTCGCCATCAACACGATGATGTACGCCGCCTTGGCCGTCGGGAAGCTGCTGCCGAAGGTCTACGTCTCGGACGCACTCCACCGACGGGTGCAACGCGACGATGACCGCAGCATCTACCCGCCGCCTTCCCAGCATGCGCCGCACGACGACGTTCCCACCGCACCGGCCGAAGCCACGACCGGAAGGCGGTACGACCATGCAGCTTGACACCTACAGCCTCCGTGTTGCGTTCGGCGTGATGTCGGTGGCCCTGCTCGTCTTGTTCTACTTCGTGACCTATCGCGGCACGCGATCCGCCTACAGCGGCTGGTGGTGCGCTGCCCTCGCAGCCTTCCAGAGTGGCTCCTTCGCGTACTTGCTGGACGGCACCGACCAGCGTTGGTGGGCCAACCCGCTGGGTAACGGGCTGCTCGTCGTCGGCGCAGCGAGCGTCTGGGCAGGAGCGCGGTCGTTCCGCGCGACGCGGATCCATCGATGGGGATTCACTCTCGCACCTCTCGCTACCACGCTGGCCGCCGCGCTCGACAGCCCCGGGACCAATACCTGGGCAGGTGGACCCGTCTTCCTGGGCTCGATGACCATCATGATCGCTCTGGCGTCACGCGAGCTGTGGAAGCTCGACACCGGCACCCACCGCGCCATGTCCCTCGCCGCGGGCGGGCTCGCGCTGTACTACGCAGCACGGCTGGTCGCCTACATCGCGGTCGGTCCAGACGCCCGCGCCTTCCTCACGTGGTTCGGCTCCGCCGTCACCACCCTGGTGACGATGGTGCTCCTCGTCTTCGTCTCCTTCACGATCACCGCGCTCAGCAACGAACAGAGCCAGAACGATCTCCGCGGACGTGCGACGCGGGACGGCCTCACCGGCGTCCTCAACCGCAACACGTTCCTCGAGATGGCCGCAGACCGGCTGCGCTCCATGAAGCGGACGGGCTCCTCGGGATCACTCATCCTCGCCGACCTCGACCACTTCAAGCAGGTCAACGACACCTACGGACATGCGGCGGGCGACGCCGCCATCCAGGCCTTCGCCGAAGCATGCCGCAACACCGTTCGCTCCACCGACCTGGTGGGCCGCTACGGCGGCGAGGAGTTCGTGCTCCTGCTGCCCGGAGCCGAAGGCAGCATCGCAGAGGCAGTGGCTGCACAGGTGAGCCTCCGGCTCCGAGCAGCAGAACAGGCTTACCCGTTCCCGCTGCCCACGGTCAGCTACGGCATCGCCTCCGTCGACGGCTCCACCACCGACCTCGGCGATGTCATTTCGGCAGCGGACGTTGCCCTGTACCGCGCCAAGGACGGCGGGCGGAACCGTGCCGTCCACGCCTCGGGGGTCGCGGAGGGAAGGATGCAGGCGACCGAATCCCTGCTGGCCCGCTGACGTCGGCAAGCCGGCACTGATGTCGGGCACGCTCCTGCAGAACGGGGAAGACGACCGCGGGCGGACCCACCGTCCGCGGCGACCTGCCCCCGCGGGGTCAGCCCGAGACGGAGCGGAACGCCTGCTCGAGCAGCTGCTCGTCGGGCCCCTCGAGCACCGCGGGTCGCGCGAGCCCGTCGAGGACCAGGAACCGGAGGAGGTCGCCGCGGGTCTTCTTGTCGATCCGCATGGTCGCCAGCAGCTCCGGCCAGCCGGCTCCGGCGTACGACGTGGGCAGCCCGACCGAGGCCAGCACCGCCCGGTGACGCTCCGCGGTGGCGTCGTCGAGCCGGCCCGCGAGCCGGGCGAGCTCGGCGACGAAGACCATGCCGATCGAGACCGCGGCGCCGTGGCGGAACCGGTACCCCTCCGCCCGCTCGATGGCGTGGGCGAGCGTGTGGCCGTAGTTCAGCGCCTCGCGGCCGGGGTGGCCACCGGTGCCACCGGTCTCCTTGAGGTCCCAGGAGACCACGTCGATCTTCACGCGGATCGCCCGCTCCACGAGCTCGCGGAGCTCGGGAGTGCCCACCGTCAGCGCCGTCTCCGGGGAGCGCTCGACGATCTCGAGGATCGTCGGGTCGGCGATGAAGCCGCACTTCACGACCTCCGCCATCCCGCTCACCAGCTCCTCGCGCGGCAGCGACTGCAGCACGGCGAGGTCGCAGAGGACGCCGGCGGGCTCGTGGAACGAGCCGACGAGGTTCTTCCCCTCCCCGGTGTTGATGCCGGTCTTGCCCCCGACCGCGGCGTCGACCATTGCGAGCAGGGTCGTCGGCATGTGCACCACGCGGACGCCGCGCAGCCAGGTGGCCGCGACGAAGCCGCCCATGTCGGTGGTCGCACCACCGCCGACGGTGACGACGACGTCGGAGCGGGTGAACCCGTTGCGGCCGAGCACCTGCCAGCAGAACGACGCCACCGAGGCGTCCTTGGCCGCCTCGCCGTCGGGGACCTCGATCGCGTGGGCGGCGTAGCCGTGCTCGGCGAGGAACTCGCGGACCCACTGCCCCATCCCGGTCAGCATCCGCGGGTGGATGACCGCCACGCGCCGCGCGGCGGGTCCCACGAGCCCGGGGAGCCGGTCGACGATGCCGGGGCCGACCAGCACGTCGTAGCGGCTCGCCGCGCTGTCCGGCCCTCCGAGGCTCAGCGTCGTCGGTCCGGTCGTCGGCTCCGTCACCGAGCGTCCTCCCTCTCGATCGTCTCGACCGCGGCGGCGACCGCCTCCGCGACCTCGTCGGCGTCCCGTCCGTCGGTCTCCACCACCGCGGCGGCCACCGCCTCGTAGATCGGCAGCCGCTCGTCGAGGAGCGCCTTCATCCGTGACCGCACGTTGCCGAGCAGCAGCGGCCGCCCGGTGCCGAGCCCGACCCGCTTCGCGGCGTCAGCCAGCCCCACCTTAAGGAAGACCACGGGGTGGCCGGCGAGCGCCTGGCGGGTGCGCGGGTCGAGGACGGCCCCCCCGCCGAGCGCCAGCACGCCGTCGTGCTCGGCCAGCGCCGCGAGGACCGCCTCGTGCTCCAGGGCGCGGAAGTGCTCCTCCCCCGACTCCACGAAGATGTCGGAGACCGAGCGGCCCTCCCGGGCCTCGACGTCCTGGTCGGTGTCGCGCAGGGCGACGCCCCAGCGCTGCGCCAGCCGCTCGCCCACGGTGGTCTTGCCGGCCCCCATCGGCCCCACGAGGACGACGCGGGGCCCCTGCCCAGCGGTCACCGGTACCTCAGCGTGTCGAGGTACCCCTCGACGTTGCGGCGCGTCTCCTGCACCGAGTCACCGCCGAACTTCTCCAGCACCGCGTCGGCGAGGACGAGGGCCACCATCGCCTCCGCCACGATGCCGGCAGCCGGGACGGCGCAGACGTCGGAGCGCTGGTGGTGGGCCACCGCGGCCTCGCCGGTGGCGACGTCGACGGTGCGCAGCGCCCGCGGGACGGTCGCGATCGGCTTCATCGCCGCGCGCACGCGCAGAACCTCGCCGGTCGACATGCCGCCCTCGGTGCCACCCGACCTCCCCGAGGTACGCCGGACGCCGTCCTCGGTCCCGACGATCTCGTCGTGGGCCTGCGAGCCGGGGACCTCGGCGAGGCCGAACCCGTCACCGAGCTCGACGCCCTTGATCGCCTGGATCCCCATCAGCGCCCCGGCCAGCCGCGCGTCGAGGCGACGGTCCCAGTGCACGTGGCTGCCGAGCCCCGGGGGGAGCCCGTGGACCGCGACCTCGACGACCCCGCCGAGCGTGTCGCCGTCCTTGTGGGCCTGGTCGATCTCCGCGACCATCGCCTTGCTCGCGTCGGCGTCGAGGCAGCGCACCGGGTCGGCGTCGAGGTAGGGCACGTCGGCCGGCGTCGGCACGGAGCCGTAGGGCGCCACGGCGCTGCCGATCCGCACCACGTGCGAGACGATTCCCGCGCCGGTGGCCTGCTGCACGAAGGCGGCCGCGACCGCGCCGAGCGCGACCCGCGCCGCGGTCTCGCGTGCGGAGGCCCGCTCGAGGACCGGTCGGGCCTCGTCGAAGTCGTACTTCTGCATCCCCACCAGGTCGGCGTGGCCGGGGCGGGGACGGGTCAGCGGGGCGTTGCGCGCCGAGCCCTCCAGCTCCACGGGGTCGACCGGGTCGGCCGACATGACCTTCTCCCACTTGGGCCACTCGGTGTTGCCGACCCGGATCGCGACCGGCCCGCCCTGCGTCCTGCCGTGGCGGATCCCGCCGACGACCTCGATCTCGTCCTGCTCGAACTTCATCCGGGCGCCGCGGCCGTAGCCGAGGCGGCGACGGGCCAGCGCGTCCGCGATGTCCGTCGAGGTGACGGCGACGTGGGCGGGCATCCCTTCGAGGATGGCGACCAGGGCAGGGCCGTGGGACTCGCCCGCGGTGAGCCAACGAAGCATGGGGCCCAGTCTCCCACGGGGGTCGGTCACGACCTCCCGGAGTACCAGTCCGCGGCCCATTCGCCGGTCAGGACGCCGACCACGGCGCCGAGCAGCATGAAGGGGCCGAAGGGGTACGCCTTGCGGTCGACGATCCGCAGGGCGCTGAGCAGGGCACCGCCGAGCCCGCCGAGCAGGAACCCGGCGTAGACGCCCACGAGCAGGGCGCCCCAGCCGGAGAAGCCGAGGGCGATCCCGAGGAGGCCGGACAGCCGCACGTCGCCGTACCCCATGCCGCGGGGGTAGATGAGCCACATCAGCAGGAAGGTGCCGCCGGCGACGGCCCACCCCCATCCTGCGCGGGCGAGGTCGTCCCAGTCGCCGAGCGCCCCGGCGACGAGCGCGAGCGCGATCACCACCAGGTAGGAGGGGGCGATGACCTTGGTGGGCAGCAGCCGGGTGCGCCAGTCGACGACGGCGAGTGCGACGCCGACGGGCACGAGGTACATCAGCACCAGCAGGTCCCACTGCCAACCGACGACCGCACCGAGCAGCCCGCCGACCACCGCGGCGGCCACCCCGGCCTTCCAGGCCAGCCCGGGCAGCGCGGCGATGGAGGTGTAGAGCTCCTTGGGCTCCTCGGCGACCGTGTCCGGCGGGACGACGGACTCGACGGGCTCGCTGAGGTCCTCGGGGGTGGAGGCGTCGGCCTCGTCGACCTCGTCCTCCGGCGACGCCGGCTCCGGGATCCGGCCGATCAGCGTCGGCACCCCGAGCCCGGTCAGGAACCCCACGCCGGCCATCACGGCCGCGGTGTCGAGGTACCAGGTCATGGTGCGCGAGCCTAGGGGACCCGTCCGGCGCTCCGTGCGCTCATCCCCAGGTGCTCGTCATCGTGCCGCGAGCGCGGCCTCTCCCGCTGCCCGCATCGCCGCCAGCGGGGCGGGCTGCCCGGTCATGAGCTCCACCTGGAGCGCCGCCTGGTGGACCAGCAGGTCGAGCCCGCCGACGAGCGGCTGCCCCCGCTCGGCGGCTTGGGCGGCCAGCGGCGTCGGCCACGGGTGGTAGAGCACCTCGAAGACCACCGAGGCGCCGGCCGCGTGGCGCAGCACCGCGTCGTCCTGGGCCGAAGCCGGGATCGTGGAGGCGACCAGCTCGGTGTCGGGGAGCGTCGAGCCGAGCCGCGCCACCGTGACCGCCGGCGGAGAGGGGTGCCGCTCCACCGCGGCCAGGGTGTCGGCGGCCCGCGCGGGCTCCCGTACCAGCAGCGTCGCGGTCGGGCACCCCAGGTCGCCGAGCGCCAGCAGCAGCGACGCGGCGGTCGCTCCCCCGCCGACCACCGTCGCCGAGCCGACCGGCCCCTCCCAGCGCTCCCGCAGCGCCGCCACCGCGCCGGGGACGTCGGTGTTGTGGCCCACCCGTCGCCCTGCGTCGAGGACCACGGTGTTCGCGGCCTGCGCCTCCACCGCCCGCCCGAGCACCTCGTCGAGCAGCGGCACGACCGCCCGCTTCAGCGGCATCGTGAGCGACAGCCCCCGCCACTCCGCCCGGAGGTCGTCGAGGAACCCGGGCAGCCCGGCCTCGTCGACCTCGACGGCGTCGTACCTCCAGTCGAGGCCGAGCTCGGCGTACGCCGCGCGGTGGAGCGCGGGCGAGAGCGAGTGCGCGATCGGGCTGCCGAGCACGGCGCAGCGACGAGGTCCGGCCACGGCGCTCAGCAGCGGTCGGAGCCGTCGCAGAACGCCGCCAGCTCCTCGTTCTTCAACCGCAGGAACTCGTCGTAGTCCTCGGTGAACTTGGTCTCGCCGGTGTCCAGGTTCACCGTCACGTAGTAGACCCAGTCGCCCTCGGGCGGGTTCGCCGCCGCCTCGATCGCGGCGTCGCCCGGGGACTCGATCGGCCCCGGCGGGAGGCCGGGGTACTTCCGGGTGTTGTACGGCGAGTCCACCTCGAGCTGCTCCGAGGTGAGACCGAGCCCCAGGTCACGGCCGAGGGCGTAGTTGACGGTCGCGTCGATCTGCAGCAGCCCGTTGGTGGCGTCGGTCTCCAACCGGTTGTAGATCACCCGGGCGACCTTGCCGCGGTCCTCGGCCCGGCTCGCCTCCGACTCGACGAGGCTGGCGATCGTCATCAGCTCGCCAGGCGAGTAGTCGAGCTCCTTCGCGCGCTGCTCCAGCCCGGCCTCGTCCGCCGCCTGACGCCACCGCGCCACCATCGCGGCGAGCATCGAGGTCGCGTCGTCATTCGGCCCGAAGGCGTAGGTGGCCGGGAAGAGGTACCCCTCCGGGTTCCCCTTCGCGTACGACGGGAGGCCGATCCCCTCGGCGTCCTTCGAGGCCCTCTTCAGGTCACGGAGGGAGACGTCGGTGGCCTTCGCGATCCGCGCCAGCGTCTCCTCGACCCGGAGCCCCTCGGGGACGGTGACCGTGTTGCTCACCAGGTTGTCGGGGTCGACCAGCACCTCGAGGGCGGCCTCGGCCGACATCTCCTCCTTGAGCTCGTAGAACCCGACCTGGATTCCGCGGGAGTCCGGGTTCTCCGCCGCCGCGTCGGTGAACGCCTCCTGGCTGGCCACCACGCCGGCGTCGACGAGGTTGCGGCCGATCGCGGAGGAGCTGTCGCCCTCGCGGACCTCGAAGACCACCGATCCCTTGCCGCCGCCGGAGTAGTCCTCCGGACCGGCGAAGAGGTCCTGGAGCTTGCCGACCCCGGCGAAGAGCGCGAAGCCGCCGCCGACCACGAGGACGGCGACCACCACGAGCACGGCCAGGCAGCTCTTCAGCCCGTTGCGGGGGCGGACCGGGTCGTCCTGCGCGGGCTCGTCGTAGCCCTGGTCGTCGTAGCCCTGGTCGTACGCCTGGTCGTAGCCGTCCTCGGCGTAGCCGTGCTCCCGCCCGGCGTGCTCGTCGTCACCGAAGAGCGCGAACGGCTGCCCCGCCGGCGGGTCGGCATGGGCGTCGCCCCGGTCGTCGCGCTGGTCGCTCACGGTTCCCTCTCGTCGGCCGTGTCGGGGGCGCTCACGGCCTCCCCGGCCGGTCGCCCCGTGCCACGTTCGGTGTCCAGTGCATTCTGCAGGATGACGACTGCGGCCGCCTGGTCCACGACGGCACGCCGCTTCTTGCCCTTTCTTCCCCGTTCGCGCAGCGCCGACTCCGCGGTCACCGTGCTCAACCTCTCGTCGGCGAGCCGCACGGTCGTGCCGTCGGGGGCGAGCGCACCGGCGAGCTCGGCGGCGAACGCCCGGGCCTTCGCGGCGGCCGGCCCCTCCCCGCCGGAGAGCGACCGCGGGAGCCCGACCACCGCCTCGACGGCGTCGAGCTCCCGGGCGATCTCCCGGATCCGGACGAGGTCGCCGGCCCCTCGCGCCACGGTCTCGACCGGTGTCGCGATCAGCCCGGCGGGGTCGCTGCTGGCGACGCCGATCCGGACGTCCCCCACGTCGATCCCGAGCCGGACCCCGCGCCTCACGAGCCCGTGACGGTGTCGTGGACCTGGGTGCGGAGCCGGTTGAGGGCCTCGTCGGCCTTCGCGGCGTCGGCGCCGCCGCCCTGGGCGACGTCGTCCTTGCCGCCACCGCGGCCGCCGAGGGTCTCCGCAGCGGCGCGGACCAGGGCGTTCGCGGACAGCCCCTGGGCCCGGGCCGCGTCGTTGACCGCGACGACGACCGAGGCGCGCCCGTCGACCGAGCCGACGACGGCGACGACCGCTGCGCGGTCCGACGGGAAGCGGCCGCGCACGTCGAGGGTCAGCTTGCGCACGTCGCCGGCGTCGGCACCGTCGGCGCGGTGGCCCACGAAGGAGACCCCGCCGAGGTCCTCCGCCGCGGCGGCGAGCTCGCCCGCGGCCGCGAGCAGCTGGGCCACCCGCACCCGCTCGATCTCCTTCTCCGCGGAGCGGAGCCGGTCGACGAGGTCGGCGACCCGTTCGGGCAGCTCCTCCGGGCGCGCCTTGAGCGCCTCGCTGAGCTGGGCCACGAGGACGTGCTCGCGGGCCAGGAACCGGTAGGCGTCGGAGCCGACCAGTGCCTCGACCCGACGGACCCCGGAGCCGATCGAGGACTCCCCGAGCAGCTTGACCACCCCGAGGTTCGCCGACCGGGGGGTGTGGGTGCCGCCGCAGAGCTCGCGGGCCCAGTCGCCGACCGAGATCACGCGCACCTGGTCGCCGTACTTCTCGCCGAAGAGGGCCATCGCCCCCGAGCGCACCGCCTCGGCCTGGCTCATGATCTCGGCGTGCACCGGCAGGTCGGCGAGCACGAGGTCGTTCACGCGCGCCTCGACGTCGGCGAGCACCGACGGGGGCACCGCCCCGGTCGCGGAGAAGTCGAACCGGAACCGGCCGGGCGCGTTCTCCGACCCCGCCTGGGTCGCGGTGTCGCCGAGCGCCTCGCGGAACGCCTTGTGCACCATGTGGGTCGCGGTGTGGGCGCGGCTGATCGACAGCCGGCGCTCGACGTCGACCAGCGCTTGTGCCTGCTCGCCGACGGTGACCTCTCCCGCCACCACCTTCGCCTGGTGGACGATCAGCCCGCTGATCGGCGACTGCACGTCGAGGACCTGGAGCCGGGCGCCGTTGCCGAGCTGGATCAGCCCCTGGTCGGCGAGCTGGCCACCGCCCTCGGCGTAGAACGGGGTGCGGTCGAGCACCAGCTCGATCTCGTCGCCCTCGTGCGCCGCCTGCGCGGTGCCGTCGCCGGCGAGGATGCCGCGGACGGTCCCCTCGCTGACCACCTCGTCGTACCCGGTGAACTGGACCGCGCTGCCGAGGCTGTCCGCGAGCGCCCGGTAGTGGTGGGTGTCGCCGTGCTTGGCCTTCTTCGCCTTCGCGTCGGCCTTCGCCCGCTCGCGCTGCTGCGCCATCAGCCGGCGGAACCCCTCCTCGTCGACGGCGAGCCCCTGCTCGGAGGCCATCTCGAGGGTGAGGTCGATCGGGAAGCCGTAGGTGTCGTGCAAACGGAAAGCCTGTTCTCCCGTCAGCGACGCCGTGGCTGAGTTGCGCGCCTCGCCGACCGCCACGTCGAAGATCTGCGTGCCCGCCTTGAGGGTGGAGCGGAACGCGTCCTCCTCGGCGTAGGCGACGGTGGAGATCCGCTCCCACTGCAGCTCGAGCTCGGGGTACGACGCCTTCATCCGGTCACGGCTGACCGGCATCAGCTCGGGGAGCACGCGGTCCTCGACGCCGAGCAGCCGCATCGACCGCACGGCGCGGCGGAGCAACCGGCGGAGGACGTAGCCGCGGGCCTCGTTGCCGGGGGTGACGCCGTCGCCGATCAGCATCATCGCGCTGCGCACGTGGTCGGCGACGACGCGGAACCGCACGTCGTCGTCGTGGTCGGCGCCGTAGCGGCGGCCGGAGAGCTCGCTGGCCTTCTCGATGACCGGGAAGATCTCGTCGATCTCGTACATGTTCTGCTTGCCCTGCAGCAGGTACGCCACC
Organism: Nocardioides caldifontis; assembly: GCF_008087345.1. Taxonomy (GTDB): domain Bacteria; phylum Actinomycetota; class Actinomycetes; order Propionibacteriales; family Nocardioidaceae; genus Marmoricola_A; species Marmoricola_A caldifontis. Next base: position 164,924 of record NZ_VHIB01000011.1, read on the forward strand.
CGCTCGAGCCCCATGCCGGTGTCGATGTTCTTCGCCGGCAGGTCGCCCTCGATGTCGAAGTCGTCCTTGGCGCGGACCTCGGAGAGCTTCGACTGCATGAAGACGAGGTTCCAGATCTCCAGGAACCGGTCCTCGTCGGCCTCGGGGCCGCCGTCGGGGCCGTACTCCGGGCCGCGGTCGACGTAGATCTCGCTGCACGGGCCGCCGGGGCCTGGCACCCCCATGTGCCAGTAGTTGTCCTTGAGGCCACGGCGTTGGATCCGCTCCTCGGGGAGCCCCGCGATCCGCTTCCAGAGCTGGGCGGACTCGTCGTCGTGGTGCTCGACGGTGACCCAGATCCGGTCGGGCGCGAAGCCCAGACCACCCTCGTCGACCGAGCCGGTGACCAGCCGCCAGGCGTTCTCGATCGCGCCGTCCTTGAAGTAGTCGCCGAACGAGAAGTTGCCGTTCATCTGGAAGAACGTGCCGTGCCGGGTGGTCTTCCCGACCTCCTCGATGTCGAGGGTGCGCACGCACTTCTGCACGCTCACCGCGCGCGGGTAGGGCGGCGTCTCCTGGCCGAGGAAGTACGGCTTGAACGGGACCATGCCGGCGTTGACGAACAGCAGGTTGGGGTCGTCGAGGAGCAGCGAGGCCGACGGCACGTGGGTGTGGCCGCGCCCCTCGAAGTGCGCGATGAACCGTCGACGGATCTCGGCGGTCTCCATCAGTTGTCGTCCCTTCCGGTGCTGTGGGTCTCGTCGTGCTGGTCGGCCTGGTCGGCATGGTCGGCTTGATCGGCCTGGTCGGCGCGCGGGGCGAGCTGCAGGTGGCGCCGCCCCTCGAGCCGGGCCGGTCCCTCATCGGGCACCAGGGACAGCCTCTCGCGCAACTCGGTTTCCTTCACGGCCGCCCCCGTGCGCACCTCGTCGGCGAGCACCCGGGCGCCCGCGAACCAGCCGGTCAGCCGGTCGTGCACGCCGTCCACGGTGAGCGCCTCGGCCGCGCGGCGGACCTTCGTCGTGGCGTAGACGCCGGCGGCGGCGCCGGCGACGAACCACCAGCTCTTCACGCGGCGTGCCCCTCGCCGCCCTGGCCACGGGAGCGGGACTGCGCCTTGACGATGCGCAGGAGGCGGCGGGCCTGCCGCTCCTCACGCTTCCGGTTGCGGCGGGAGCGGCGGCGGGCGACGTGCGCCTCGGCGGCGGCCCGGTCGAGGACGTCCGGCGACAGCGCCCGTCGTACGCCGTGGCCGAGGGCGACCGTGCGGACGACCGCGTCGACGGCCCTGCGCCCCAGCGGCCCGCGCCGCTGCCGGGCCAGGGTGCTGACCAGCCGCTCCTCGAGGAGGTCGGCGACCGGTGGCTGCGGAGCCCGGGCGAGGTCGAGCCGGACCGGCGCCAGCTCGTCGGGGTCCCCGAGGGAGGTGATGACGTACTCCCGGTCCAGGTCGGCGACCCGCCGGGCCTCGACGACCTCGTCGGAGAGCTCCTCGACCCGCTGGTGGAGGGCGTCGACCGCGTCCCGGGAGGTGCGGAGCTCGGCGAGCAGCTGCTGCTCGCGGGCGAGGGACGCGCGCTTCGACCGGCGTACGGCGGCGACGGCGAGCACGACGACCAGCACGGCCACCACCGCGACGGCAGCGGCGGCGAGGACGCCCGGCGTGCCGACGGAATCCATGGGAGGTGACCCTACCTCCCGCCCTCGCCCCGGACGATCCGGCGCAGCCGCTCCCAGCGCTCCTTGACCGCGGCCTCGGCGCCGAGGCTGGTGGGCCGGTAGTACGTCGCGTCGGCGACCACGTCGGGGGCGTACTGCTGCTCCGCGACGCCGAACGGCTCGTCGTGGGCGTACTTGTAGCCCTTCCCGTGGCCGAGCTTCTTCGAGCCGCCGTAGTGGGCGTCGCGGAGGTGCGCCGGCACCGGGCCGATCTTGCCCGCGCGGACGTCCGCGCTCGCGGCGTCGATCGCCGTGATCACCGCGTTGCTCTTCGGTGCCACGGCCAGGGCGATGACGGCCTGTGCGAGGTTGAGCCGCGCCTCCGGCATCCCGATCAGCTGCACCGCCTGCGCGGCGGCCACCGCCGTCGTGAGGGCGGTCGGGTCGGCGAGCCCGATGTCCTCGCTGGCGAGGATCACCAGCCGCCGGGCGATGAAGCGGGGGTCCTCCCCCGCCTCCACCATCCGCGCCAGGTAGTGGAGCGCGGCGTCGGCGTCGGAGCCGCGGATCGACTTGATGAAGGCGCTGATCACGTCGTAGTGCTGGTCGCCCTGGCGGTCGTAGCGCACCGCGGCCCGGTCGACCGCCTTCTCGGCGATCTCGAGCGCGACCGTGGTCTCCCCCGTGCTCAGCGCGGCACCGGCCGCGGCCTCCAGGTAGGTCAGCGCCCGCCGGGCGTCTCCGCCGGCCAACCGCACCAGGTGGTCGAGGGTGTCGTCGGTCAGCTCCACCTGGCCGGCGAGTCCGCGCTCGTCGGTGACCGCCCCCTGGAGCACCCCGCGCACGTCGTCGTCGGTGAGCGGCTCGAGGGTGAGCAGCAGGCTGCGGGAGAGCAGCGGCGAGATCACGCTGAAGAACGGGTTCTCCGTCGTCGCGGCGATCAGCGAGACCCAGCGGTTCTCGACGCCGGGCAGGAGGGCGTCCTGCTGGGCCTTGGTGAACCGGTGCACCTCGTCGACGAAGAGCACCGTCTCCTGGCCGGTCCTGGCCAGCCGGTTGCGGGCGCCGTCGATGGCGGCCCGCACCTCCTTGACGCCTGCGGCCACCGCGGAGACCTCGACGAAGTGCCGGTCGGTCTGACGGCTGAGGATCGAGGCGATCGTGGTCTTCCCGGTCCCGGGCGGCCCCCACAGCACCAGCGACATCGGCTGGTCGCCCTCGACGAGGCGGCGCAGCGGGGAGCCGGCGGCCAGCAGGTGCTGCTGCCCGACGAGCTCCTCGAGCGTCCGGGGCCGCATGCGTACGGCGAGCGGGGCCGACGTGTGGGCGTTGCCGGCCAGCGTGCCCGCCTTGTCGGGGGCTGCTCCGGCGCCGTCGTCGGCGATGTCGAAGAGCCCTTCCATGGGGCGAGACTAGTCGGCCCCGCCTCGGTCGCCGGTGGCCGCTTCGCCCTCGGTGGACAGCTCCGCGAGCCGTCGCGCCAGCAACCGCTGCTCCGGCTGGTTGGCGGTCAGCCCGAGCGCCGTCGTGAGCGCCGTGCGGGCGGCCGTGAGCTCTCCGCACCGGTGCAGCAGCTCCGCTCGCGTGGCGTGCCAGAGGTGGTGGCGCTCGAGCGGGAGCGCGTCGACCAGCCGCAAGGCCTCGGCGGCGCCGGCGACCTCGGCGACCGCGACGGCGCGGTTGAGGGCGACCACCGGGGTCGGGCAGATCGCGAGCAGCTGGTCGTGGAGGGCGACGACCCGGGGCCAATCGGTCTCCTGGATGCTCGGCGCCTCGCAGTGGACGAGGTCGATGGCGGCGCGGAGCTGGTGCACGCCCGGGGTGCCCCGCCTGGCGCACTCGTGCACCAGCGCCCGGCCCTCCTCGACGAGGTGGCGGTCCCACAGCGTCCGGTCCTGCTCGGCGAGCGGGACGAGCTCACCCGAGGCTCCGATCCGCGCCGGTCGGCGGGCGGTGGTCAGAAGCAGGCTCGCCAGCAGCCCCCGGACCTCGGGCTCGTCCGGCAGGAGCCGCACCAGCAGCCGCGCGAGGTGGATCGCCTCGTCGCACAGGTCCGGGCGGTCGAGGTCCGGTCCAGCGGTGGCGACGTACCCCTCGTTGTAGAGCTGCTGGACCACGGCGAGCACCGGCGCGAGCCGGTCGGGGAGCTCGTGGTCGGACGGCAGCCGCAGGCGGAGGTGTGCCGCGCGGATCTTCCGCTTCGCGCGCACCAGCCGCTGCGCGAGCGTCGGCTCGGGCACCAGGAAGGCTCGGGCGATCTCGGCGGCGCTCAGCCCGAGCACGAGCCGCAGCGTCAGCGCGACCTGGGACGGCTGGTCGAGCGCCGGGTGGCAACAGCTCAGGAGGAGCCGCAGGAGGTCGTCGTCGACGGCCGCCACCTCGTCGTCCGGCTCCCAGGCGTCCACGGCGTCGGGATTGCCCGGCGCCGCGAGGCGGTGCTTCTCCGCCCGCACCGCCTCGCGCCGTACCCGGTCCAGCGCCCGATTCCGCGCGGTCGTGGCGATCCAGCCGCCGGGGTTGTCCGGCACCCCGGCTTCGGGCCAGGTGGAGGCGGCGATCGCGAACGCCTCCTGCGTGGCGTCCTCGGCCAGGTCGAGGTCGCGGAAGGCGCGCGCCAGGGCGCCCACGACCCGCCCCCACTCCTCGCGGAAGGTGAGCTCGACGGCCCGCTCCGGGTCGGTCACGGGTGGACGAACGGCCGGACCTCGATGGGGCAGGTCGTCGCCCGGGACATCCTCTCCGCCCAGGCGAGCGCCGCGTCGAGGTCGGGGACGTCGATGATGCTCAGCCCGCCGATCATCTCCTTGGTCTCGAGGAAGGGGCCGTCGGTGGTGACCGCCGAGCCGTCGCGCGCGGTGACGACCGTGGCCGTGCTGGGGTGGTGGAGCCCGCCGCCGAAGATCCAGGCCCCTTCGGCCTCGAGCTGCTCGTGGACGGCCGTCACGTCCCGGGTGATCGCCTCGAGCTCCTGCTCCCCGGGTGCGGTCGAGTCGGCGGGGTAGCAGACGGACATCAGGTAGCGCGGCATCGCCGCTCCTCTCTCTCGGACCGGTCCTGCACCGGCCGTCACCCCTTCGACGAACGGCAAGGCCTCGGTTCGACACCCTGCGCACGATGGGTGGTGGACCTGATCCTGGCGCGTCGCCGCGGATCGTTGGATGGAGCCATGACGACGGTCGTCGGCTCGCTGCCGCGTGCCCGTTCCCGGGGGCTCCCCCTTCCAGCTGCTGGCGTTGCTGATCATCGTGACCGCGCGGCGACCCGCCGACCATCATCATCCGAACCGCGCGGACCAGGACCGGTCACCCGATCAGCTTCTGGACCTTCACGAAGTACGGCATCGTCGTGACCTTCGCGACCCTCGTCGCGGCGTGGGTCTACCTCTTCCTGCAGTACTTCACGCTCGCCTGACCCGAGTCCCCGCCGAGGCAGGTCACGGCATGCCGGTAGCCCGCACCGCCGGTCTGCAGTGCGGGTCGCCGGGCTCGGGGTCGGTCGGGTCGGCTAGCCGGCTTCGTCGCGGGTTCTTGTGCCCGGTGGCGGCAGGTCGGGGATTCGTTGGGTGCCGGTGTGGTCGACGCGGTACTGCTTGCCCAGTGGTGAGGTCCAGGTGAGTGACCGGTCGGGTTCTCGTCGGTAGCGCCACGCGGTGTGGGTCTTGACCCGGTGGTGATACCGGCAGAGCTTCGCGAGGTTCTGGCTGTTGGTCTGGCCTGGCGGCCCACCGTCCGCAGGATCTGCGTACTCGGTGATGTGGTCGAGGTCGTGCCTGCCCTGGCTGCCGCACCAGGGGAACACGCAGGTGGTGTCGAGGTGGTCGATCTGGGCGCGGAGCCGGGGTGGGGCTTCGTGGGCGTCGACGCTGATCCGTTCGGCGAGGTCGACCACCGGGGTGACGGTGACCTGGGCCCCGGGCGCGAGGCCGGCGAGCCACTGCTGGACCGCGGCGGCGGGTCGGGGTCCGAGGCCGTCGATGCGGGCGACCGGGCTCAGCTGGCCGAGCGCGGCGGTGTGCAGGTGGAGGTGAATGGTGGTGCCGCCGAGCCGCTTGCGCTGCCGCACCTTCGGCCGCATCTGCTCGGCCGGCTCACCCATGGCTGCGTTCTCCGCAGCGGCTCCGGTCAGCTCGAGCGCGTGCTGGGGGTCGGTCAGCACGCCGACGGCTTTGGCGCGGCGGGCGTCGAGGGATCCCTGGTGACCCAGATCTGCCAGCGCGGCGGCGACGGCGATGGCGTCTTCGAACGCGAGTGCGTCGGGGGTGTCCACGGTGGCCTCGATCCGGCTGGTGCTGTCGGCGACGGGGAGGTCGGCGGGGCCGTGGGGGCAGTGGTCGACCCACACCCCACGGTCTTCGGCGGCCTGGGCGGCGAGCAGCGCGGCGCGGTCGGGGTCGTGGTGGATGATCGCGGCGTCGACGGCCTTGAGGATCCGCCACACCGACAGCATGTGCGCGAACGGCGCGAGATGGGCATCGACGTAGGCCGCGGCCTGGTCGGAGAGCGGGAGGGTGTGCTGGGCGATCTTGCGGCCCTTCCAGGCCGGCAGCACCCCGGCCATCACCTGCCGGTAGAGCCGGGGCAGCCGGTCGCGGAGCTCCACCGACTGGCCGACTTCGGCCCGCGCGGCGGCCTCGGTCAACCCTAGTTCGGTGGCCAGGTGGGTGATCGCGAACTTTTGGACCATGAAGCAGCCCTGGCCGTCGACGCGGAGCTGTCCTTCGGCGCCGAGCTCCCCAGGGGTGGAGGCGAGCCGTTCGACCGCCCACTGCGGCACCGGTTGCCCGAGGAGCCGGGCCTTGGCGGCGGCGACCTGGGCCTCGTGCTCGGCGGGAGCCTGGGCGAGCAGCACGGTGTCGACCGCCCCGTCGGCGAGCTCCCGACCCGGGGTGACCCGGTGCAGGTCGGCCCAGTGGCACAACCCCCGCAGCTCCTCAGCGGCCGCGGCGTCCTGCGCGACCCGGCGTCCCCGGATGAACGCCAACGCCGCCGGAGCGTCCAGCCCGAGGACGTCGGGTTCCACCTGCTCGACCTGCTCGACCACGCCCACCGCAGTCCTCCCACCGGCGGCATGGACGGGGCTGGTGAAGAGCTCGGGCGGCTCGGCGGTGGTGGACTTCACGGGCAGGACGCTACGGAAGCCCACCGACAGTTCTCCGGAGTGGTGCAGACCGCTTTTCCCCAAGCAGGCTTGGCGATTCGTGGTTTCGGCGGGCTCAACCACCGAGTGGTTTCGACAAGCTCAACCACCACCGGCAAGCTCAACCGCCCAGGCGGGCTCGACCACCCAGACAGGTTCAACCGCCCAGGCAGGTTCGACCACCCGGCAGCACATGCCTCAACTGGTCCACGCGCGCCAGAGGGCGGCGTACTCCCCGTCCTGGGCGACCAGCTCGTCGTGCGTGCCCAGCTCCACGATCCGCCCCGACTCGACGACGGCGATCCGGTCGGCGTCGTGAGCGGTGTGCAGCCGGTGCGCGATGGCGATGACGGTCCGCCCCTCGAGGAGGGCATGCATCGACCCCTCCAGGGTGCGGGCGGTGCGCGGGTCGATGAGCGACGTCGCCTCGTCGAGGACCAGCGTGTGCGGGTCGGCGACGACGAGCCGCGCCATCGCGACCTGCTGGGCCTGCGCCGGGGTGAGCGGCAGGTTGCCCGAGCCGACCTGGGTGTCCAGCCCGTCGGGGAGCCGGCGCACCCAGTCGGCTGAGCCGACCGCGGTCAGCGCGGTCCACACCGCGGTGTCGTCGGCGCCCTCGCGGCCGAGCACGATGTTGTCGCGCACGGTGCCGACGAAGACGTGGTGCTCCTGGGTGACCAGCGCGACCTCCTCGCGCAGCACCTCGAGCGGCAGCTCGATCGCCTCGACGCCACCGATCCTGACCCGGCCCGTGCGGGGGCCGTTGATCCCCGCGAGCAGCCGGCCGAGGGTCGACTTGCCCGACCCGCTCGGCCCGACGATCGCGAGCCGCTCCCCGACGCGGGGGCGGATGTCGACGCCGTGCAGCACGTCGTGGTCGGGGCGGTAGGCGAACCGCAGCGACTCCCCCACCAGCTCCGGCCCCTCGGGGAGCGCCGTTCCCGGCGAGCGGTCGGCCGGGACCGACGCGATACCGAGCAGCCGCGCGGTCGACGCCGCGCCGACCTGGAGCCGGTCGATCTCGCCGACGAGCCGGTCGAGCGGACCGGCGAGCGCCTCGACGTACAGCACCGCAGTCGTGATCTGGCCGAGCGTGACGTAGCCGTTCCAGTAGCCCCACGCGCCCACGACCACGGTGATCACCCGCGGCGCGTTGAAGGCGATGTCGATCGCGGCGAACAGCAGGTTCCGCAGCGTCATGCCGTAGCGCTCGGCTTGCGCCGACACCGCGATGTCGTCCTCGCCCGCCCGGGCCCGACGCTCGGCGAGGCCGAGCGCCTCGACGGTGCGGGCTCCCTCGACGGTCTCGGTGAGCGTCGTGTTGATCCGGGAGTACGTCGCCCCCTCCGCGATGTAGGCGACAGCAGCACGCCGGAGGTAGCGGCGCACCTGGACGAACGACGCCCCGACCACCAGCAGCGACGGCACGGCCAGCAGCAGCGAGTTGAGCAGCATCGCCGCGACCGAGAGGACCACGGTGAGCAGGGTGATGACCGCCATCGGCAGCCCGAACTGGATCGCCCGGCTCATCGTCCCGACGTCGCGGGTCACACGGGTGACGAGGTCGCCGGTGCTCCCCGTCTCCACCCGGCTCAGCGGGAGGCCGAGGATCCGGTCGACGACGTACTCCCGCATCGAGGCGAGCAGGTTCTGGCCGAAGAGCGTCGAGGTGAGCTGGCCGGCGAAGGTGAATCCCGCCTGCGCCACCACGACCGCGGCGATCACCAGGGCGAGCGACTCCAGCCCGGTGGCCGGGCCGGACGCGGTGACCCGGTCCACCAGCTCGCCGAGCAGGCGGGGCACGGCGAGCGCGGCCACCGCGGCGAGCGCGTTGAAGACGACCAGCGCGGTGAACGAGCGACGCCGCTCCGCGACGAGCCGCGCCACGAACCGGACGACGGCGCGCTCGTCGGCGACCGGCCAGCCACGGGCCGGGTTCCGGGAGGCGTCGTACATCTCCTGCGCCCGTTCCCGCCGGGCCCGGTGCCGCTCGCGCATCGCCCGCACGCGGGCACCCGCCGAGCCGCCGGTGGCCGGGTCGGCCAGCACCGGCGGCAGCACGGGGGGCTCGAGGTGGCGCTCCCGCCAGGTGGCAGCGGAGTCGTGGAGGAGGTCAGACACGGCTCTCCTCCACCTCGGCCGTGCGCGCCACGACGGACACGTAGTCCGGTTCGTCGCGGAGCAGCTGCTCGTGGGTTCCCTCGGCGGCCACCCGGCCGTCGACCAGGAGCACCACGTGGTCGGCGTGGCGGAGCCACAGCGGGGACACGGTCGTGACGACCGTCGTACGCCCGCGCCGGTGCGCCGCCACGCCCTCGGCGATCCGTGCCTCGGTGTGCGCGTCCACCGCCGAGGTCGGCTCGACGAGGACCAGCACCTCCGGGTCGGCTGCGAGCGCGCGGGCCAGCACCAGCCGCTGCCGCTGGCCCCCGGACAAGCCGCGGCCGCGCTCGTCGAGCTGCCCCGCCCAGCCACCGGGCAGGGCGTCGTAGACGTCCTCGGCCGCGGCGGAGCGCAGCGCCTCCTCGGCCGCGACCCGGGTCAGCCGGCCGTGCGGGTCGACCGCCTCCTGGAGGGTGCCGGCGAAGAGCTGGCTGCTGGTGTCGCTGACCAGGACGGTGCCCCGCACCTCGTCGAGCGGCACGCGGGCGAGGTCGACCCCGCCGTACGTGACGCCCCAGGGGCGTGCCGCGCGCTCGGCGTCACGGGCCGCGATGCGCTCGCGTCGGGCCCGTCGTTCCGCCCGGGTACGCCGGCCCGTCCCCTCGTCCTCGTCGTCGAGCGGCGGCGGCTCCTCCTCCACGGGGAACCAGCGGCCCAACCGGTCGGCGAGCTCGGCCGACGACTCGGGCACGGCACTGACCACGACGGTGAGCCGCCCGGGCCGGGCCACGAACCCGCTGGCCTCGTCGACGAGCTCGGCGTCGACGGGCAGCGTGACAGGGTCGGCGGGCTCGCGCCACGGGGGTTCGAGCTCGAGGACGGCGACCGCCTTGCGGGCGGACACGAGGGCGCGGGTCACCTTCTGCGCGAACTCGAAGAAGGTCCGGATCGGGCCGACCATGAACAGCCCGTAGCCGAGGAAGCTGACGAGCTCGCCGACGGTCAGCTCACCCGAGTCGACGGCCCGCGTCCCGACGTACATCAGCAGGACGAGGAAGAGCCCGGACATCAACACGCCGAGCGCCTCGATCACCGCCTGCCAGACACCTGCTGCCACACCCGCCTGGCGGGTGAGCTGCGACTGCCGGGCGTAGTTGCGGCCGAACGTCGCCTCGCCGCCGATCCCGCGCAGGATCCGCAGGCCGGCGACGATGTCGGTCGCCATCGAGGTCAGCGCCGAGCTGCGCTGCCGCTCGGTCTCCTGCCGCCGGTGGAGCGGCCGCAGCATCGGCAGCGCGATGCCGACGAGCACCGGCGCCGCCGCCAGCACGAGCAGCCCCATCGGCAGCGACGTCGACAGCACGATCGCGGCCACGGCGAGGTAGGCCACCAGCTGCGACAGCGCGCGGGCGGTGACCTCGGTGAGCCCGCCGAACTCGTCGGCGTCGCTCGCCGCGACGCTCAGCACCTCACCGGTGGGCGACCGTCGAGGCAGCACGTGGCCGAGCTGCACCGCCTTGCGGGCGACCAGCAGGGTCGTGCCGTAGAGGGCGATCAGCCAGCTGCGCACGACGAGCGTGTGCATCACGATGCCGAACACGGCCCCGATCAGGGTGACGACCAGCAGCAGCCCGGTCCAGCTCCACGTGGCGCCGGTCGACTCCGCGAGGATGCCGCGGTCGATCGCGCGGCCGACGATCCAGGGGCCGACGGTCATCGGCAGCTGCCACAGGATCCCGACGAGGGTGGCCGCAGCGACGACCCCGGCCTGCTGACCGAGCTGCCACAGGAGGAAACGGGTCGGGGAACGCAGGTCGGGGTGCTCGCTGGGGTTCTCGCCGGGGAAGGTCCGGAAGGCGGTGACCCGGGGTGGGAAGTCACGCATCGCGTCGTCGAGCGTAGGCCGCGCGGCCACGCCGGACGAAATGGTTATCCGTCCGGTGCGGCCACGCGTCGGCTCAGCGGTCGGCCAGCGGCTCGGACTCGCGCAGGTGCGTCTCGCGGTCCTTGAACATCGGGGAGTACCCGGGGGCGTCCAGCCCCTGCATCGGCTCCTCACCGGGCACCGGGTCACCATGGGAGTTCACCCCGAGCGCCTTCAGGGTGATCGGCACGTGGCCTGTCGACCCGCGCTCGCCGGCGAAGTGGCAGGCGACCTTGTGGCGGGGGCCGATCTGCAGCAGCGGCGGCTCCTGCTTGGCGCAGATGTCCTGCGCCATCCAGCACCGGGTCCGGAACCGGCACCCCGACGGCGGGTTGATCGGGCTGGGCACGTCGCCCTGCAGCATGATCCGCTCGCGTCGGCCACCGACCGACGCCTGCTTCACGTCGGGCACGGCGGAGAGCAGCGCCTGGGTGTAGGGGTGGTGCGGCCGGGAGTACAACGTCTCGCGGTCGGCGATCTCGACGATCTTGCCGAGGTACATCACCGCGACCTCGGGGCAGAAGTGCCGGACCACGGCGAGGTCGTGCGCGATGAACAGGAACGCGATGTTGAACTCGCGCTGCACGTCTTGGAGCAGGTTGACCACCTGCGCCTGGATCGACACGTCGAGCGCCGACACCGGCTCGTCCGCGACCAGCAGCTTCGGCTGGAGCGCGAGCGCCCGGGCGATCCCGATGCGCTGCCGCTGGCCGCCGGAGAACTCGCTCGGGTAGCGGTTGTAGTGCTCGGGGTTGAGCCCGACCACCTCGAGGAGCTCACGGACCCGGTCGAGGACCTTGTCCTTCGGCACCATGTCGTGCACGCGCAGCGGGGTGCCGACGATCGTGCCGACGGTGTGGCGCGGGTTCAGCGAGCTGTACGGGTCCTGGAAGATCATCTGGATCTCGCTGCGGTAGGGCAGCATCTCCCGCTTCGACAGCTTCGCGATGTCGGTGTCCTCGAAGCGGATCTGCCCCGCGGTGGGCTCGTAGAGCCGGGTGATCAGCCGGCCGGTCGTCGACTTCCCGCAGCCGGACTCGCCCACGAGCCCGAGCGACCCGCCGCGCGGGACGGAGAAGGAGACGCCGTCGACCGCCTGGACGTTCGCGACGGTACGCCGGACCAGGCCCGAGGACTTCACCGGGAACCACTTCTTGAGGTTCACGACCTCCAGCAACGGCTCCTCGGAGGTGAACGTCGAGGGGGCGTGCGGGCGGAGCTCGGTCATCGGGTCTCCTCCTCGCGCGTCTGCTCGTGCTGCTCGACCAGGTTGGGAGCGATCTCCGGCAGCACCTCGGTGCCGTAGATGACCTCCGGGTCGGGCAGGTGGCAGCGGCGCCGGTGGTCCTCGCCGACCTGGGCCGGCAGCAGGTCGGGCAGGGTCGTGGTGCAGAGGTCGCCCGGCACCTTGTCCTTGTGCGCGCACCGCGGGTTGAACGGGCACCCGGACGGCGGGTTGAGCAGGCTCGGCGGGTTGCCCGGGATCGGGATCAGCCGGGCGTCGGTGCTCGCGGTCACGTCGGGGACGCTGGAGAGCAGCCCCCACGTGTAGGGCATCTCCGGGTTGGTGAGCAGCAGCTTCGTCGGGCCGGTCTCGACCGCGCGGCCGGCGTACATCACCAGCACGTCGTCGGCCATCTCCGCGATGACCCCGAGGTCGTGGGTGATGATGATGATCGCCGAGTTGAACTCGCGCTGGAGGTCCTGCAGCAGGTCGAGGATCTGCGCCTGGACCGTCACGTCGAGCGCGGTGGTCGGCTCGTCGGCGATGAGCAGCTTCGGGTCGTTGACCAGCGCCATCGCGATCATCGCGCGCTGCCGCATCCCTCCGGAGAACTGGTGCGGGAAGTCGTCGACGCGGTTGCGGGCCTGCGGGATGCCGACCCGGTCGAGCATCTCGACGGCGCGCGCCTTGGCCTCGCGCTTGGAGACCTTGTTGTGCAGCAGATAGGCCTCGGCGATCTGGTCGCCGATGCTGTAGAAGGGGTGCAGGGCCGACAGCGGGTCCTGGAAGATCATCGCGACGTCCTTGCCGCGCAACCTTCGGAGGTCGTCCTCGTCGGCGCCGACGATCTCCCGACCCCCGACCCGGATCGAGCCGGAGAGCCGGGTCGACCGCGGGTCGTGGAGCCCGAGGACCGCCATCGACGACACCGACTTGCCGGAACCGGACTCACCGACGATCCCCAGCGTCTTGCCACGCTCGACCGAGTAGCTCAGGTCGGTGACCGCCTGCACAAGGCCGTCGTGCGTCGGGAACCGGACGGTCAGCTCGTCGACGACGAGGAACGGGTCCTCCCCGGCGGACGGCTGAAAGACTTGCTGTCCTGCGGACAAGAAGCCTTCGTTGACGTGGGGCGAGCTCATGCCAGGCGGACTCTCGGGTCGATGAAGCTGTAGAAGATGTCGACGAGCAGGTTCGCGACCACGATGACGATCGCGCCGACCAGCACGGTGGCGGAGACGACCGGGAAGTCGATCGGGTCGCGCAGGGCCTCGATGGCCCAGCGCCCGATGCCGTCGATCTGGAAGATCTGCTCGAGGAAGATGGTGCCCGTCAGCAGGTAGGCGAAGTCGAGCCCGAAAAGCGTGATGACGGGCACGATCGCGGCGCGGAGGGCGTGCTTGAACAGCACCTTGCTCCGGCGTACGCCCTTCGCGGTGGCGGTGCGGATGTAGTCCTCACCGAGGGTCTCGACCATCTGCCCGCGCGTGTAGCGCGCGTAGGTCGTTGAGTTCGTGAAGCCGAGCACCAGCCAGGGCAGCAGGAGCCCCCAGAACCAGGGGCCCACCCCCTCGGAGATCGGGTGGTACGTGGTGTCCGGGAAGATCCCCCACTCCAGCGAGAAGAAGATCCACGCGACCAGCGCCACGACGTAGAACGGGATCGAGTAGATCACCAGGCTGGCGGCGACCAGGCCGCGGTCGACCACGGTCCCCCGCCGCGCCGCTGCGACCACGCCGAGGACGACCCCGATCACCAGGTAGAGCGCGCCGCCGCCGATGGCCACCGAGATCGTCGCCGGGAACCGGTCGAAGAGCTCGGTCGTGACCTCGCCACGGGTGCTGTAGGAGATCCCGAGGCAGGGCGCGTCGCAGTGGAACGTGGGGCCGAAGACGATCTCGCGGTCGGAGACCAGCCCCTTCGCCCAGATGCCGTACTGGTTCACGACGGAGTCGTTGAGCCCGAGCTGCTCGGTCAGGAGCGCGAGCTTCTCGGGGTTGCAGCGGCCGTTGAGGTCGCACAGCGGCCGCGCCGCGTTGGCAGGGCCCAGGAAGAAGAGGGCGAAGACGAACATCGAGGTGAGCACCACGACGAGGGCGGCCGAGAGCAGCCGCCGCACGATGTAGCCAGCCATGTCTCCCCTGGACTGAGAACGGGGTCGTCGACCCCTGGACGGTGTGGTGGGGGTGGCCCCGGTCGGACCGGGACCACCCCGCACCGTGCTGCGTCACGCGGACGCAACGGATGTCAGGACGGGTGAGCCGCGCTCACCCCTGGATCACTCGGAGATCCAGATGTCCTTGTAGGCGGGCATTCCGAGGTTGTTGTCGATCTCGTAGCCCTGGATCTTCGAACCGTGGGCAACCACGACGCCGCTGTGGAAGTACGGGATGATCGGGAGGTACTTGGTCATGATCTCCTCCTCGAGCTTCCCCCACGCGTCCGCCTGCTCCTCGGCCGGGAGCTCGAAGACCTCGTTGATCTTCTGGTCCACCTCCGGCTCGTTGAACGCGGCGTAGTTGGTGCCGAACTGGCCCAGCTCCTTGATGTCGACCGACTGGAAGACCGGCGGGATCCAGGTCGAGCCCGACGGCCAGTCCTGGCACCAGCCCATGCCCGAGCGGACGTTCACCTCGGAGTCCGGGTTGTCGATGATGTCGCCCTCGAACTTCGCCTCGGTCGTCGCCACCGGGGTCGCCTTGAAGCCGGCAGCCTCGAGCGCCTTGATTAGGACGTCCTTGCTCTTGGTGTTGATGTCGTTGTCGGTGCGCCACGGGAACTTGATCTCGTAGCCGAGGTTGCCGCTCTCCTCGAGCAGCTGCTTCGCCTTGTCCGGGTCGGTCTCGAACTCACCGTGGCCGAACAGGTCGATGTCCACACGGCCGGCGACACCCGGAGCCATCAGCTGGCTCGCCGGGAACGCGTTGACCTCGGGGATGTAGCCACCGGTGACCATGAGGTCGTTGTAGGGCAGCGCCCACATCAGAGCCTCGCGGATCTTGATGTCCTTGATCTTCCGGTAGTCCGGCGCGTAGTAGTACGTGCACGGCGAGGTGCCGGTGACCACGCGGTCCGGAGCCTCGTTCTGCATCGTCCGGTAGGTCTGGGCGGAGATGTCCTCGTAGGTCATCGAGGTCTGGCCCTCGCCCTTGTCGCCCAGCATGATCTGGTCGATCTGGTCGATCTGCACGCCGGCCTTGAACTCGTAGCCGTCGGGGTACTGCGTGCGGCCCGGGTCGGTGGCCGGGTCCCACTCGGTGTTGCGCTCGAGGACGAGCGTCTTCGCCGGGGTGTACTCCTTGATCTTGTACGGACCGGTCGACATCGGACGCAGGGCGTACTCGTCCGGGTCGTCCTCACCCTCGGGGATCGGCCCCATCGCCGGGAACGAGCCGTAGTACGGAAAGTCCGGGAACGGCTTGGACATCTTGATGATGACCTTGTTGCCGTCGACGGAGACCGCCTCCTGCTCCGTCGTGCCGGACGTGAAGGGACCCTTGTACTTGTCGCCACCCAGGAAGTACGGGTTGCTGAAGTACAGCCCCGGGCCGCCCGGGAAGGTCTTGTTGTCCATCGAGCGGATGATGCCGTAGGCGACGTCCTCCGCCGTGACCTCCTCGCCGGTCTCCCAGCGCACCCCGTCGCGGATCTCGAAGGTCCACTCGGTGAAGTCCTCGTTCGGCGTGCCGAGGTCGGTCGCGAGGTCCGGGATCAGCACCATCTGGCCGGTCTCCGGGTCGCGGTCGTACTGCGTCAGGCTGCGGAACAGCAGGCCGCTGCCGATCGCGCTGGTGTCGGTGTAGTAGAGGTCGGAGGGGTCGATGCTGGTCGTCAGACCGACCTGCGTGTAGACGGTGGCGATGCCACCCTCCTGAGCGCCCTCGATCTCGACCGGGCCCTCACGCTCGGGGTCCTGGCCGGAGCCGACGTTGCCGAGGGTCTCCCGGTCGACCTTCTCGCCTCCGTTGTTCGACGAGCCGCCGTCGCCGCCGCCGCACGCGGCAAGGGCGAGGAGGCCGGCCGCGCTCAGCGCGACGATCGGTTTCCTGAACCGCATTTACTGGTCCACCTTTCCGTGGTTGTGCTCCCGCCCGCGACGGGGTGTCAGCGGCGAGTTCTGGGGTCGAAGGCGTCTCGCACCGAGTCGCCGAGGAGGTTGAGGGCCAGCGTCAGCACGCCGATGGCAGCGACGGGGACCCAGAGGAACAGGGGGTAGTCCGAGTAGTACGTGCGGGCGTCGGAGACCATCTTCCCCAGCGACGGGATGTCGCTGAGCCCGAGGCCGAGGAACGACAGCCCCGCCTCGAGCGCCACGAACGCCGGCAGGTTCAGCGACAGCGTGATGACGATCGGCGCGATGAGGTTCGGCAGCAGCTCCTTGAACAGGATCTGCCGGGTCGGGACGCCGATGACCTCGGCGGCCTGGATGAACTCGCGCTCACGCAGCGACAGGACCTGGCCGCGGATCAGCCGGGCGAGGCTCATCCAGCCGAAGATCACCAGGATCACGATCAGCGTCACGAACTGGACGGTCCCGAGCAGGTCGAGGTTGCCCCCGAAGTGGGACACGATGATCGGCGCGAGCGCCAGCATCGCCAGCAGCGACGGGAACGACAGGAACATGTCGGTGATGAACGACAGCACCCGGTCGACCCAGCCGCGCGAGAAGCCGGAGACCAGCCCGATCACGACGCCGATGAAGGTGGACAGCACGGCCGCGGAGAACGCGACGATCATCGAGGTCCGCAGCCCGTACAGCAGGTAGGCCAGGTTGTCGGAGCCGGTCCGCGGCGCCAGGCCGAGCGGGTGCTCCCACGTGAACCCGTTGAACGGCGGGCCGATGATCGGGAAGCCGTAGACGTCGAGCACCTCGCTGCCGGTCGGCGCGTCCGGGTGGCTCACGTCCCAGTAGATGTTCATCGCCCCGGTGATCACCGGCGCGAGGATCGCGAGGACCGTCATCACCAGCACGAGGAAGGCGCAGAACATCGCGACCTTGTCCTTGCGCAGCCGCCTCAGTGCGATCTGTGTCGGCGACTTCCCCGCGACGGGCTCTGCACCGGTGGCGTCGGCGACGACGCCTTCCTCCAGAGCGGCCGGAGTGATTGCCATGGATGCCTTCCCGCACGAGCTGTCCGCCGGACGCCGCACGAGGACCCCCGGGAGGGACACGGGTGCGGTGTCGGCAGGCCGGAGGCACGATCACCGTCACGGCCGCGTGCGACTCTAGACCCGCATACGAACAAATCGAGACGCGGTCAGATAACGATCTGGTTTCAGGCCGGTGGCTGCCGGAGATCTTCCTTCGGAACGGCATCCACGCCGGCCTCCTTCCGCTGGGCGGCGGTGATCGGAGCGGGTGCGGCGGTGAGCGGGTCGTAACCGTTGCCGGTCTTCGGGAACGCGATCACCTCGCGGATGGAGTCCGACCCGCTGAGCAGGGCGCAGATCCGGTCCCAGCCGAAAGCGATCCCGCCGTGCGGAGGGGCGCCGTACTTGAAGGCCTTGAGCAGGAAGCCGAACTTCTCCTCGGCCTCCGCCTCGCCGAGCCCCATCACCGCGAACACCCGCTTCTGGACGTCCTCGCGGTGGATACGGATGGAGCCGCCGCCGATCTCGTTGCCGTTGCAGACGATGTCGTAGGCGTAGGCCAGCGCGGACCCGGGGTCGGTGTCGAAGGTGTCGAGGCACTCCGCCTTGGGCGAGGTGAAGGCGTGGTGGACCGCGGTCCAGGCGCCGCTGCCCACGGCGACGTCGCCGGACGCGGTGGCCTCGTCGGCCGGCTCGAACAGCGGGGCGTCGACGACCCAGACGAAGCTCCACGCGGACTCGTCGATGAGCCCGGTGCGGCGTGCGACCTCGAGGCGCACCGCGCCGAGCAGCGACCGGGTGCTCTTCACCGCGCCCGCGCCGAAGAAGATGCAGTCGCCCGGCTCGGCGCCGACGTGACCGGCGATCCCCTCGCGCTCGCGGTCCGAGAGGTTCTTCGCGACCGGCCCGCGCAGGGAGCCGTCCTCCTCGACGAGGAGGTAGGCGAGCCCGCGCGCGCCGCGCTGCTTCGCCCACTCCTGCCATGCGTCGAGCTGCTTGCGCGGCTGGCTCGCCCCTCCGGGCATCACCACGGCGCCGACGTACGGCGCCTGGAACACGCGGAACTCGGTGTCGGCGAAGAACTCCGTGCAGTCGGTGAGCTCGAGGGTGCAGCGCAGGTCGGGCTTGTCGCTTCCGTAGCGGGCCATCGCCTCGGCGTAGGTGATCCGCGGGATCGGCGTCTCGATCTCGTGGCCGACGAGCCGCCACACCTCGGTGAGCAGCTCCTCGGTCAGCTCGATGACGTCGTCCTGCTCGACGAAGGACATCTCGATGTCGAGCTGGGTGAACTCGGGCTGCCGGTCGGCGCGGAAGTCCTCGTCGCGGTAGCAGCGCGCGATCTGGAAGTAGCGCTCCATCCCGCCGACCATCAGCAGCTGCTTGAACAGCTGTGGGCTCTGCGGGAGGGCGTACCAGCTGCCGGGCTGGAGCCGGGCCGGCACCAGGAAGTCGCGGGCGCCCTCGGGGGTCGACCGGGTCAGCGTCGGCGTCTCGACCTCGACGAACCCCCTGCGGTGCATGACCTCGCGGGCCACGTGGTTGACCTCGCTGCGCAGCCGGATCGCCGCCGCGGGGCCGGAGCGGCGCAGGTCGAGGTAGCGGTGCGCGAGGCGCACCTCCTCCCCCACGTCGACGTGGTCGTCGATCGGGAACGGCAGCGGCGCGGCGGCACTGAGCACCTCGACCTCGCTGGCGATCACCTCGATGTCGCCGGTGGGCAGGTTGGGGTTCTGGTTGCCCTCCGGGCGGGCGGCGACCTCGCCGACCACCTTCAGGCAGTACTCCGAGCGCAGCTGCGAGGCGACCGCCTCGTCCCGGACGACGACCTGGACGACACCGCTCGCCTCACGGAGGTCGAGGAACGCCACCCCGCCGTGGTCACGACGGCGGGCCACCCAGCCGGCCAGCGTGACGGTCTGCCCGACGTGGTCGGTGCGCAAGGCTCCGGCGTCGTGGGTGCGGATCAAGAGGGTGCTCCTTCGTCGGGGCTTTCGGTGGTCGAGCCTGTCGAGACCGTCGAGACCACGGTCCTCGGCCGCAGGTCCCCGGCGGGCGGGCTCCAGGACGCCGGGTCGGCCGGCTGCTGGTCGCCGCTGCGGATGTCCTTGACCTCGTGGTCCCCGCCGCCGGTGGCCGGGAACCACACGAACGGGATGCCGCGGCGCTCGGCGTACCGGATCTGCTTGCCGTACTTCTGCGGCGCGGCGGCGACCTCGGTCGCGATGCCGCGCTCGCGCAGCTGATGGGCGACCCGGTCGCACGTCGGGCGGGACTCCTCGTCGGGCAGCGCGACCAGGACCGCGCTCGGCACCGAGCGGTCCGAGGCGAGGACGCCGCGCTGGAACAGCGGGACCAGCAGCCGGCTGAGCCCCAGCGAGATCCCGACGCCCGGGTAGGAGGTCTTCCCGTCGCTGGCGAGCGCGTCGTAGCGGCCTCCGGAGCAGATCGACCCGAGCCACTCGAACCCGTCGAGCCGGGTCTCGAAGACGGTGCCGGTGTAGTAGTCCAGGCCGCGCGCGATCTTGAGGTCGGCGACGATCCGCACCCGCTGGTCGACGAGCGAGGCGCACCCCTCGACGACCGCGGCGAGCTCCTCGAGCCCTTCCTCGAGCAGCGGGTGCTCGAGGCCGAGCGCCCGCACCTCGTCGGCGAAGGAGCCGTCGTCGGTGCTGATCGCGGCGAGCCGCAGGCAGAGGTCGGCCTGCTTCTCGTCGAGCCCCGCCTCGTCGACCAGCAGCTGCTGCACCGCGTCGGGCGGAACCTTGTCGAGCTTGTCGACGGCGCGCATCACCGCGTCCACGTCGGGTGCGCCGAGCGCGGAGTAGAACCCCTGGATCAGCTTGCGGTTGTTGACCTGCAACCGGATCGGCGGCAGGAACTCCAGGCGCCGCAGCGCATCCACCATGACGCGCGCGACCTCGACGTCGTGGTGGAACGGCAGCACGTCGCGGCCGACCACGTCGATGTCGGCCTGGGTGAACTCGCGGAACCGACCCTCCTGGGGCCGCTCACCGCGCCACACCTTCTGGACCTGGTAGCGGCGGAACGGGAACTCCAGCTTGCCGGCGTTCTCCAGCACGTAGCGGGCGAACGGCACCGTGAGGTCGAAGTGGAGCCCGAGCCCGCCGCTGCTGTCACCGCCGTCGTCCTCCTCGGAGGCCTGGAGGCGGCGGAGGACGTAGACCTCCTTGCTGGTCTCGCCCTTGCGCAGCAGCTGGTCGAGCGGCTCCACCGCCCGGGTCTCCAGCGGCGCGAAGCCGTGCAGCTCGAAGGTCTCCGACAGGGTGCGGACGACCTGCGCCTCGACGATGCGCTGGCCGGGGAGCAGCTCGGGGAACCCGCTCAGCGGGGTGATGCGGCGGGAGGCCATCGCTCAGAGCCCCCTGGTGGGGATCGTGGCGCCTGCGCCGGTGCCGGCGAGCTGGCGCAGGAACGGGTTCGTCGCGCGCTCCTGGCCGATGCTGGTCTGCTCGCCGTGGCCCGGGAGCACCACGATGTCGTCGGGGAGCGGGAGCACCTTCTCGGCGAGGCTGCGCATCATCTGCTCGCTGTCGCCCCCGGGGAGGTCGGTGCGCCCGATCGAGCCGGCGAAGAGGAGGTCGCCGGAGAACATGACCTGGCTGACGCCGGACTGCGGGTCGTCGTACGGCGTGCGGAAGGTGATCGAGCCGGGCGTGTGCCCCGGGGTGTGGTCCACGCGGAACCGGAGCCCGGCGAGCTCGAGGTCGGTGCCGTCGGCGATCTCGGCCACCTCGTCGGGCTCGGCGAACTCGTAGCGGCCGCCGAGGAGCATCCCCGCCGTCTCGGGCGACATCCCCGCCATCGGGTCGCTGAGCAGGTGGCGGTCGTCAGGGTGGACGTAGGCGGTTGCGTCGTAGCTCCCGGCGACCGGGGCGACGCACCACATGTGGTCGATGTGTCCGTGGCTGACCAGCACCGCGACGGGCTTCAGCCGGTGCTCCCGGACCACCTCGGCGACCCCCTGGGCGGCGTCCTTGCCGGGGTCGACGACGACGCACTCCGCCCCGGGCTCGGTGGCGACCACGTAGCAGTTGGTCGCCCAGGGACCAGCGGGGAAGCCTGCGATGAACACGCCCGGCAGCCTACCGACCGCGCAGCCGCCCCCCGAAACCGAGCGACTACGATGCCGGACAGACGTTGCCGACCCGAGGTGGACCGTTGAACAGCTCGCCGGACCCCGCACCCACGCCTGCATCCCTCGCGGACCGCAGCGCACGGAAGAGCGCCGAGCCGACGACCGGCTCGGACGCCCGCTCGTGGGGTCGCGTCGCCGAGGACGGCACCGTGTACGTCCGCACCGCCGACGGCGAGCGCCAGGTCGGCCAGTGGCTCGGCGGGGACCCCGCGGAGGGGTTGGAGTTCTTCGCGCGGAAGTACGACGCCCTGGTGTTCGAGGTCGACCTCCTCGAGAAGCGGGTCCGCTCCGGCGCGGTCTCTCCCGACGATGCCACCGGCTCGCTGAAGCAGGTCCGCGCCACCGTCGCCGAGACCCAGGCCGTCGGTGACCTCGACGCTCTCGACCGCAGGCTCGCCGCCGTCGAGGAGCTCATCGGTCGCCAGCGCGAGAAGCGCAAGGCGGACCGCGCCCGGCGGCTCAGCCAGGCGCAGCAGGAGAAGGAGCGGATCGCCAGCGAGGCCGAGCGGCTCGCCGAGGGCAACGACTGGCGAGCCGGGGCGGACCGGCTCCGGGCGCTGCTCGACGAGTGGAAGGCGCTCCCCCGGCTCGAGAAGTCGGCCGACGACGCGCTGTGGCGCCGGTTCTCGTCCGCCCGCACGACGTACACCAGGCGCCGCAAGGCGCACTTCTCCGAGCTCAACGAGAAGCGCGAGGGCGCACGGGCGATCAAGGAGAAGCTGGTCAAGGAGGCCGAGGCGCTCTCGTCCTCGACCGACTGGGGCCCGACCGCCGGGGCGTACCGCGAGCTGATGCGCCGCTGGAAGGAGGCAGGACCGGCTCCGAAGGGGATCGACGACCAGCTCTGGCAGCGGTTCCGCGCCGCCCAGGACGTCTTCTTCGGTGCCCGCGACGCCGCGAACGCCGCCACCGAGGCGGAGTTCGTCACCAACGCCGAGAAGAAGGAACAGCTCCTCGTCGAGGCCGAGGCGCTCCTCCCGGTCACCGACCTCGCCGCCGCGAAGAGCGCCTTCCGCGACATCGCGGAGCGGTGGGACGCGGCGGGCAAGGTCCCGCGCGACCGGATGAAGGAGCTCGAGGGGCGGATCCGCAAGGTCGAGCAGGCGATCCGCGCCGTCGAGGACGAGGCCTGGCGCCGCTCCAATCCCGAGGCGCGTGCCCGGGCGGCCGACACCGTCGCCCAGCTCGAGGCGTCGATCGCCGACCTCGAGGCCAAGCGCGACAAGGCCGCCGCCGCCGGCAACGACCGCAAGGCCGCCGAGCACGCCGCCGCGATCGAGGCTCGCCAGTCCTGGCTCACCGAGGCCCGCAAGGCTCTCGAAGAGTTCTCCGCCTGACCCCTCGAACGCCGACCCGTCGCATCTTCACCCGTGTTTCCCGCCGAGCCGTCGCATCTTCACGAGCGTTTCCCGCCGAGCCGTCGCATCTTCACGAGCGCCAACGCTCGGCACGCGGCAAGCGTGCGGCTCTGTCTCCCCGCAGCGCGAGCCTCGACTCACGGACGGCCTGCGGGAGCCGCGCGGTGACGATCTCCCGCTGCCCGTACACGTGAGACCTCCGGAACACGTCGATGCCCCAGTCGAACCGGTCCTCGAGGCTGGTTCGCCGCCCGAAGTCGTGGGCCCGGTCCGACTCCGACGAGTGCCACTCCTCACCGTCGTACTCGACACCGAGCCGCAGCTCCTCGACGCCCAGGTCGATCCGGTAGAGCAAGGTCCCGTCTTCGGCGTACACGGGGATCTGCAGCTCCGGAGCGGGGAGCCTCGGGCACTCCTTCCAGCGCAGACGCAGCCCTGACTCCCCGGTGCTCTCAGCCCGCGGGTCCACGAGCGGGGCGAGGTACCTGAGCTGTACGACGCCACGCTGCCGTCGGAACCGCTCGACGTCGCCGTTCAGCTCCTCGACGGAGAACGACCCGGTCCGCGCGAGCGCGTCCATCCCACCGATCGCACTGATCCGGGGCGCGAACCGACCGAGGTCCCAAGCCGTACGGATCGGCGTCGCGACGCGCACGTCTCCGTCGAGAGGCACGACATCCGAGGGCAAGAACCAGCGTTCGCCACTGGTGACGAGCCCGTTCCTGAGCCGTTGGTGGCCTCGGAAGCGGAAGACGTCGAGGGGCGGGGTCCCGCGGTGCGCCCCTGGCCGGTCGACACCCGTCCAGTACCAGCAGGCCGTCCAGTCACAGACGACAGACCCTGGCGGAGCCACCAGCGCGATCGCACGACCGCGGAGCACCCTCGAGTCGGGCAGCTGGGCCGCGGCGTACACACCTTTCACGAGCCGGCGCAGGTAACCCTGGTTCACCAGCCGGGTCAGCTGGTTCGAGCTGACTCCGGCCACTCGCGCCTGCGCGGTGGTGAAGGGCGCGTCGAGCGGCAGAGGGAACCGCTCGTCGAGTACGGCGGGCTGGTCGAAGAGGAACGGAAGCTGCATGGCTGCACGCGACCACCACGAGCCGCGTCGCCGCCGATCCTCGATCCCCACGGTGGAGAGACGGGCGAACGCCGATCTGTGGAGAGGCACCGGCGTGAAGACACGACGGCTCGGCCCAGATCCCGCGTGAAGATGCGACGGCTCGGCCCAGATCCCGCGTGAAGATGCGACGACTCGGCGGGGATCCCGCGTGAAGATGCGACGACTCGGCGGGGAGGGAGGTCAGGAGGTGACGCGGTAGGCGTCGAAGACGCCTTCGACGTTGCGGACGGCCCGGAGGACGTGGCCGAGGTGTTTCGGGTCGGCCATCTCGAAGGTGAACCGGCTCTTGGCGACACGGTCCCGGCCGGTGTTCAGGGACGCGGCGAGGATGTTGACGTGCATGTCGGAGAGCACCTTGGTGATGTCCGACAGGAGCCGGGTCCGGTCGAGGGCCTCGACCTGGATGTTGACCAGGAACATCGACTGCTCGGTCGGCGCCCACTCGACGTCGACGAGCCGCTCGGGGTGGAGCTTGAGCTGGTCGGCGTTGGTGCAGTCGGAGCGGTGGACAGAGACGCCCTCGCCGCGGGTGACGAAGCCGAGGATGTCGTCGCCGGGGACCGGGGTGCAGCACTTGGCGAGCTTGACCCAGACGTCGGTGAGCCCCTTGACGATCACGCCGGCGTCGCCGCGGGGCGCCTTCGCCCGGGCCCGGCGGCCGGTGATCTGGACGGCCTCGGCGAGGTCCTCGGTGGCGCCGTCCGGACCTCCGAACAGGTCGATGACGCGCTTCACGACCGCCTGGGCGCCGACGTGGCCCTCACCGACCGCGGCGTACAGCGCGGAGACGTCGGCGAGCCGCATCTCGGAGGCGACCGTCGACAGCGTCTCGTGCGTGAGCACCCGCTTGAGCGGGACGCCCTCCTTGCGGATCAGCCGGGCGATCTGCTCCTTGCCCTGCTCGATCGCCTCCTCGCGCCGCTCCTTGGTGAACCACTGGCGGATCTTGTTGCGCGCCCGGGGCGACTTGACGAACTGCAGCCAGTCCTGGCTCGGGCCGGCGCTCTGCGCCTTGGAGGTGAACACCTCGACCACGTCGCCGTTGTCGAGGGTCGACTCCAGCGGCACCAGCCGGCCGTTCACCCGGGCGCCGATGGTGCGGTGACCGACCTCGGTGTGGATCGCGTACGCGAAGTCGACGGGCGTCGCGCCTGCGGGCAGCGCCACGACGTCGCCGCGAGGGGTGAAGACGTAGACCTCGCTGGAGTTGATCTCGAACCGCAGCGACTCCAGGAACTCGCCGGGGTCCTCGGTGTCCTGCTGCCAGTCGAGCAGCTGGCGCACCCAGCCCATGTCGCTCATCCCGGCGTCCACGATCGACTTGTCGGTGTCGGCGCCGGCGCGGACGTTCTCCTTGTACTTCCAGTGCGCCGCGATGCCATACTCCGCGCGCCGGTGCATGCCGTAGGTGCGGATCTGCATCTCCACGGGCTTGCCCTCGAGGGCGATCACCGTGGTGTGCAGCGACTGGTACATGTTGAACTTCGGCATCGCGACGAAGTCCTTGAACCGCCCCGGCACGGGGTTCCACCGCGAGTGGATGACGCCGAGCGCGGCGTAGCAGTCGCGGTCGTCCTCGACCAGGATCCGGATCCCGATGAGGTCGTAGATGTCGCTGAAGTCGCGACCCCGCAGGATCATCTTCTGGTAGATCGAGTAGTAGTGCTTCGGTCGGCCGGTCACCGTCGCCTTGATCCGTGCCGAGCGGAGGTCCTGCTCGACCTGGGCGATCACCTTGGTGAGGAAGTTGTCCCGCGACGGGGCGCGATCGGCGACGAGCCGCACGATCTCGTCGTACATCTTCGGGTGGAGGGTGCCGAACGCGAGGTCCTCGAGCTCCCACTTCAGGGTGTTCATGCCGAGCCGGTGGGCCAGCGGCGCGAAGATCTCGAGGGTCTCCTTCGCCTTCCGCTCCTGCGTCGACTGCTTCAGGTAGCGCAGCGTGCGCATGTTGTGCAGCCGGTCGGCGAGCTTGATGACGAGCACCCGGATGTCGCGGCTCATCGCGACGATCATCTTGCGGATCGTCTCGGCCTCGGCGCTCTCGCCGTACTTGACCTTGTCGAGCTTGGTCACGCCGTCGACGAGCTGGGCGACCTCGTCGCCGAAGTCCCGACGCACGTCGGCGAGGGTGTACGCCGTGTCTTCGACCGTGTC
The DNA here is from genome assembly GCF_008087345.1 of Nocardioides caldifontis. Taxonomy (GTDB): domain Bacteria; phylum Actinomycetota; class Actinomycetes; order Propionibacteriales; family Nocardioidaceae; genus Marmoricola_A; species Marmoricola_A caldifontis. The sequence goes on from NZ_VHIB01000011.1 coordinate 190,832, forward strand.
GTGGAGGAGAGCGGCGACCAGCGTCGGCTCGGTCATGCCGAGCTCGGCGAGGATCGTGGTCACCGCGAGCGGGTGGGTGATGTAGGGCTCGCCGCTCTTGCGCCGCTGCCCGCGGTGAAGCTTCTCGGCGGTGACGTACGCCCGCTCGAGCAGCGCGAGGTCGGCCTTCGGGTGGTTGGCACGGACCGCACGGAAGAGCGGCTCGAGCACCGGGTTGCTCGCCTGGCCGCGGGTGCCGATCCGGGCCAGCCGCGCACGCATCCGACCCGCGGACGAGCCGGCGGCGGGCGCGCCGGCGAGGTCGTCGGCCGGCGGGGACGACTGGGTCGGCGCCTCGGCAGCGGGCTCCGCGGGGGGCTCAGGGGCGCGCGCGGCAACGGCTCCGGGCGTCTGCTTCTCGGCCACGGCGCGCCTCCCTTCCTGGAGCAAGTCTAGGCACGGCGTGTCGCCGCCGGTCTCAGACGGTGTGCAGCGCCAGCAGCGGGGCCGCGCCGAGGTGCTCCCGGCCGCCCAGGAACCCGAGCTCGAGGAGCACCGCGATCGCAGCCACCTCGCCGCCACAGCTGCCGACGAGCTCGACGGCGGCGTTCACCGTGCCGCCGGTGGCCAGCACGTCGTCGATCACCAGGACCCGCTCCCCCGGCGCCACCGCGTCCTCGTGCACCTCGAGCACCGCCTCGCCGTACTCCAGCGCGTAGGAGACCCGGTGCACCGGCCCCGGCAGCTTCCCGGCCTTGCGGACCGGCACGAACCCGGCGCCGAGGGCGAGCGCGACCGGCGCCGCGAGGATGAACCCGCGCGCCTCGATGCCGACCACCTTGTCGACGGCGGTGCGCCCCTCGGCGTCCCGCCCGGCGGAGGCCAGCGCGTGCACGACGGTGGTCAGCCCGTCGTGGTCGGCGAGCAGCGGAGAGATGTCCTTGAACATCACGCCGGGCTTGGGGAAGTCCGGGATGTCGCGCACCAGCCGCGACAGGACGTCGTCGAGCGCGGCCCGCTCCGGCAGCGGCGCGGTCACCCCTTGCCCCGCCGCGAGCGGGGCCTGCGGGACGGCTGCGGGCGCCCGGCCGCGCTGGTGCCGGAGACCGGCCGCGCGGACGGCGGCCGCTCGCCGGCGGTCACACGGCCCGGGGCGCCGGGCGGCACCGACCGGTTCCCCTCCGTACGCCGGTCCTCCTCGACCGGCTCCTCCTCGACACCGGGGTCGTCGTCCACCGGCATGTCCTCGGTGTAGACCGGCACGTTGGCGAACGGGTCGACGTTGCGCCGGCTCTTGTGCTTGCGCGCCCGCGCGTCACCCGCCCGGACCCCGGGCTCCATCTCCTTGAGCTGCACCAGCAGCGGGGTGGCGATGAAGATCGAGGAGTAGGCGCCGGCCGCCATGCCGACGAAGAGCGACAGCGACAGGTCCTTGAGCGCACCGGATCCGAGCATGAACACGCCGGCGTAGAGCAGCGCGCCGACCGGCAGGAGCGCCACGATCGAGGTGTTGATCGAGCGGACCAGGGTCTGGTTGACGGCGAGGTTGGCGGCCTCGGCGTACGTCATGTGCGTGCGCGGCAGGTCGCGGACGTTCTCGCGCACCTTGTCGAAGACGACCACGGTGTCGTAGAGCGAGAACCCGAGGATCGTGAGGACACCGGTGACGGTCGCGGGTGTCACCTCGAACCCGGACAGCGCGTAGACACCCACGGTGATCAGCACGTCGTGGGCGAGCGCGACGATCGCGGCGAGCGACATCTTCCACTCGCGGAAGTAGCCCCAGATCAACAGGATCACGAGGGCCAGGAAGACGACGAGACCGATCAGCGCGCGTTCGGCGACCTGCTGGCCCCACGAGGGGCCGATCGCGTCCTGGCTGATGTCGGTGACCCCGTCGACGCTCCGGATCGCGTCGGACACCTGCCGGGCCTCGTCCTCGTCGAGGGGCTCGGTCTGGACGCGGATGCTGTCCTCGCCGGAGGTGTTGGCCTGCGGGTCGGTGGCGTTCTCGATGCCGGTCTCGTTGACCGCGTCGAGGATGGCGGTGACGTGCTCCTGGTCGGCGGCGCCCTCGGCCATCGCCGCGCGGTACTCCACGCCACCCTCGAACTCGATGCCCATGTTGAGCTTGGGCACCGTGAGGCCGAAGACGGCGACCACGAGGATGACGGCCGAGATGGCGTACCAGAGCTTGCGCCGCCCGACGAAGTCGATCGAGACGGTGCCCTCGTAGAGGGCGTGACCGAGCTTGGAGAACTTGCTCATCGCGCCACTCCTGGGGCCGTGCGGGCGACTCCGATGCGTTCGATGCCGGCGTGCTCGGGCGAGAGGCCGGACCACTTGTGGCCCCCGGAGAAGAACTTGAACCGGGCCAGCCAGGTGACCATCGGCTTGGTGAGGAAGAAGAACACCGCGAGGTCGATGACCGTGCTGATGCCGAGCGCGAACGCGAAGCCCTTGACCACGCCGATCGCGAAGATGAACAGCACGATGGCGGCGAGCAGCGAGACGCAGTCGGCGATCACGCAGGTCCACTTCGCGCGGTCCCAGCCGGCCTCGACGGCGACCCGGACCGACTTGCCGTCACGCATCTCGTCGCGGATCCGCTCGAAGAGCACGATGAAGGAGTCGGCGGTCACACCCACGCCCACGATCAGCCCGGCGATGCCGGGCAGGGTCAGCGTGAACCCGGCGTTCTCGCTGAGGAAGAGGATCGCCGCGTAGGTGATCAGCGCAGCGGCCCCGAGCGATGCCAGCACCACCACGCCCAGGCCGCGGTAGTAGAGCATGCAGTAGACCAGCACGATGCCGAGCCCCACGACGCCGGCGAGGATGCCGGCCTCGAGCTGGTTGCCGGCGAGCGTCGGCCCCTCCTCGCTGATCACGGGGACCTCGAACTTCAGCGGCAGCGCGCCGTACTTGAGGCTGTTGGCCAGCGACTCGGCGCTCTCGGCGGTGAAGTCGCCCTGGATCTGCGCGTTGCCGTCGGTGATCGGCGAGGTGACGACCGGGGCGGTGAGCACGACGCCGTCGAGGACGATCGCGAACATCTCCTGGGTGCCGTTGATCGCCCGGGTCACCTCGGCGAACGCGTCGGTCGGGGCGCCGCCCTCGAGGTCGAGGGTGACGACGTACTGGGCGTCGTTCGGCGGGATGCCGTAGCTGGCGTCGGCGAGCTCGGTGCCCTCGATGAGTGCCGGCGAGAGGAGGTACTTCGCCTGCCCCTCCTCGTCGCACGCGACGAGCGGCTTCGACGGGTCGTCGACCACGTCGCCGGACTGGCTGCAGTCGAACTCCGCGAGCCGCTGCAGCGACTGCGGGTCGGGGTTGCGGGCCCAGGCGAGCAGCTCGGCGGGGGTCGACTTGTTCGTCGGCAGCTCGGTGGACGGCTCCTCGCCGCCCTGACCGCCGCGGTTGCCGCCGCGGTTGCCGCCGCCGTTGCCGCCGCCGCCGTTGCCGTTGCCGTTGCCCTTGTCCTTCCCACCCTGGGTGGCGTCGGGCGACGGGGTCTCGTCGGAGCGGACCAGCCCCTCGGAGACGGCGCGTCCGGCCGGGCTCTCCGACGGCGACGCCGAATCGCTCGGCTCCGCGGAAGGCTGCTCGGAGGGCTCCTCCGAAGGCTGCTCCTGCGGCGCCGAACCTGGCTGCGGCTGGCCGGCGACGAGCCGGAACCGCAGCTGCGCGGTCTGCTTGACGGTGTCGACGATCTCGCGCTGCGGGTCGCCGGGGAGCTCCACGACGATGTTGCGGTCGCCCTGGGTGGCGACCTCGGACTCGGCCACGCCGTAGGCGTTGACGCGACTGTCGATGATCCCCGCGGCCTCCTCGAGCTTCTCCTGGGTGATGTCCTCACCCGTCGTGGTGGACGCTTCGAGCGTGATCCGGGTGCCGCCCTGGAGGTCGAGCCCCAGCTTGGGGGTCCACTCACCGTTGAGCGCCAGTCCCCCGTACATGGCCAGCACGACCAGGACGAAAGCGATCAGCGTGCGCCCGGGTCGGGACGCCTTGTTCGCCATGGTTCTCCTCGTTCGCTGTGATCGGTGCCGGCACGGCGGGACCGGACGGTCGCTCGCGCCGCGCGGGTCAGTTCGCGGTGGGGCCCGTGCCGGGGTCGGTCGGGTCCTCTGAGCGCCCGACCTCGTCGACCGGGTCGGGGGTCAGCACCCGCACCACCGCGCCCCGGGCGACCTTGAGCCGCACACCGGGGCTGGTCTCGAGCTCGATGAACTCCTCGTCGACGGTGGCGACGTGGCCGACGATGCCGGCGCCGATCATCACCTCGTCGCCGACCTGCAGCTCGCGCTGGGTGCGGGCGAGCTCCTGCTGCCGCCGGCGTTGGGGGCGGATCAGCAGCAGCCAGAAGACGACTGCGATGAGGACGAAGGGAAGCAGCGAGGCCAGGCCTTCCACGTCAAAGGGCTCCTTGTCGGCTGGGAGGTCGCCTCCGCTCAGCTTCTCCACTGAGGACGACGTCGGACGGGGCAACGGGCGCGCGAACAGGCCGGCGCGCCACTGCCGCCGGTCGAGTCTAGCCCGTAGGGGGGTCGAACAAGGTCGGTACGCCGGACGCGCCGCCCGGCGCGGTGCGGGGCGGGGCGAGCCCGAGGTGCTCCCAGGCGGCCGGGGTCGCCACCCTCCCCCGCGGCGTGCGGGCCAGCAGCCCCAGCCTGACCAGGAACGGCTCGGCGACCTCCTCGACGGTCTCCCGCTCCTCGCCGACCGCGACCGCCAGGGTGCTCAAACCCACCGGGCCGCCCCCGAACCGGCGGCAGAGGACGTCGAGCACCGCCCGGTCGAGCCGGTCGAGCCCCGAGCGGTCCACCTCGTAGAGGTCGAGCGCGCGGCGGGCCGACTCGAGGTCGCAGACCCCGTCGGCGCGCACCTGGGCGTAGTCGCGGACCCGCCGCAGCAGCCGGTTGGCGATCCGCGGGGTGCCGCGGCTGCGGGAGGCGATCTCGGCGGCGCCGTCGTCGGTGAGCGTGACCCCGAGCAGCCCCGCGCTGCGCCGCACGATCAGCTCGAGCTCCCCGGGCTCGTAGAACTCGAGGTGGCCGGTGAAGCCGAACCGGTCGCGGAGCGGTCCCGGCAGCAGCCCGGCCCGGGTCGTCGCGCCCACGAGCGTGAACGGCGGCAGCTCGAGCGGGATCGCGGTGGCGCCGGGACCCTTGCCGATGACGACGTCGACCCGGAAGTCCTCCATCGCCATGTAGAGCATTTCCTCGGCCGGGCGGGCCATCCGGTGCAGCTCGTCGACGAACATCACCTCGCCCTCGTTGAGCCCGGAGAGGATCGCGGCGAGGTCGCCGGCGTGGGTGATCGCCGGGCCGCTCGTCACCCGCAAGGGCGAGCCGAGCTCGGCGGCGATGATCATCGCCAGCGTGGTCTTGCCGAGCCCGGGCGGGCCACTGAGCAGCACGTGGTCGGGTGCCCGCCCCCGGGTGCGGGCCGCCTCGAGCACCAGCGAGAGCTGCTCGCGCACCCGCTCCTGGCCCACCACCTCGTCGAGGTTCCGGGGCCGCAGCGCCGCCTCGACGGCCCGGTCGTCGTCGTTCGGCGCGGCGTCGACCAGCGCACGACTCTCGGCGTACGCCAGCTCCCGGGCGGTCAGCTCGCTCTCGTCCACCGCGTCAGCTCCGGCTCAGCGACCGCAGCGCCGCGCGCAGCAGCGCGGCGACGTCGGGGCTCGCCTCGTCGTCCGCTCCGGTGTCCGCCGCGACCAGGTCGATCGCCTTGTCGGCCTCCTTCGCCGACCAGCCGAGCCCGACCAGCCCCTGCCGGACCTGGCCGCGCCAGGCAGGCTCACCGGACGGAAGCGTGGTGGCACCCGGACCGGAGGCGCCGGTGGGCGGTCCGATGCGGTCCTTGAGCTCCAGGATGATCCGCTGGGCGCCCTTCTGGCCGATGCCGGGCACCTGCGTCAGCGTGCGCACGTCCTCGCCGAGCACGGCGCGGCGCAGCGCGTCGGGGCCGTGCACCGCGAGCATCGCCTGGGCGAGCTTGGGACCCACGCCGCTGGCGGTCTGCAACAGCTCGAACAGCGCCTTCTCGTCGTCGTCGAGGAAGCCGAACACGGTCAGCGAGTCCTCGCGCACCACCATGCTTGTCGGCAGCGTCGCCACCCGCCCCTCACGGAGGGTGGCCAGGGTGCGGGGGGTGCAGTTGACCTCGATGCCGACACCGCCCACGTCGACCACCGCCGAGCCGAGCCCGACCTGGGCCACCGTGCCCCGCACGAACGCGATCATCGTCCACTCCTCCCGACCGCTGCCTGCAACCGCTGCTGCGCCCCGCCGCGCCAGATCTGGCAGATCGCCAGCGCCAGCGCGTCGGCGGCGTCCGCCGGCTTGGGCGCCTCCGCCAGCCGCAGCAGCCTGGTGACCATCGCGCCGACCTGGGCCTTGTCGGCGCGGCCGTTGCCCGTGACCGCCGCCTTGACCTCGCTCGGGGTGTGCGTGACGACCGGCAGCCCGCGGTGCGCCGCGGCCACCAGGGCGAGGCCGCTGACCTGGGCGGTGCCCATCACCGTGCGGACGTTGTGCTGGCTGAAGACCCGCTCCACCGCCACGCGGTCGGGGCGGTGCCGGTCGAGCCACTCGTCGATGCCCACCGCGACGAGCCGGAGCCGCTCGGCGAGCGGGAGGTCGGCGTCGGTGCGCACGACCCCCACCTCGACCAGGGTCAGCGGGCGGCCGACGGCTCCGTCGACGACGCCGAGCCCGCACCGGGTCAGCCCCGGGTCGACGCCCAGCACCCGCATGACCACCCTCTCGCTCCCGAACACGTGTTCGGGGACCACCGTAGGCGGTGGTCACGCGAGGAGGCCGCGCGGCGCGCCGCGTCAGGCGTCGAGCGACTCGAGGACGTCGTCGGGGATGTCGAAGTTGCCGTAGACGTTCTGCACGTCGTCGAGGTCCTCGAGGGCCTCCACGAGCCGCATCACCTTGCCCGCGCCCTCGGCGTCGACGGTGACCTCCATCGACGGGACGAACTGCACCTCGGCCGAGTCGTAGTCGAGCCCCGCGTCCTGCAGCGCCGTGCGCACCGCCACCAGGTCGCCGGGCTCGCTGACCACCTCGAAGGAGTCACCGAGGTCGTTGACCTCCTCGGCGCCGGCGTCGAGGGTCGCCTCGAGGACGGTGTCCTCGTCGGCCTCACGGTCCTCCTGCGCCTTGGGCAGGACGACCACGCCCTTGCGGTTGAACAGGTAGGAGACCGAGCCAGGGTCGGCGAGCGAGCCGCCGTTGCGCGAGGTCGCCGTCCGCACCTCCATCGCGGCGCGGTTGCGGTTGTCGGTGAGGCACTCGATGAGCAGGGCGACGCCACCGGGGCCGTAGCCCTCGTACATGATCGTCTGGTACTCCGCGCCCCCGGCCTCGGCGCCCGAGCCACGCTTGACCGCGCGGTCGATGTTGTCGTTGGGCACCGACGACTTCTTCGCCTTCTGGATGGCGTCGTAGAGCGTCGGGTTGCCGGCGGGGTCCCCGCCGCCCATCCGGGCGGCGACCTCGATGTTCTTGATCAGCTTCGCGAACAGCTTGCCGCGACGGGCGTCGATGACCGCCTTCTTGTGCTTGGTCGTGGCCCACTTGGAGTGCCCGGACATGCTTCCCTCCGCGTCGCTTCTGGTGTCTCGGTCAGCCGGCGTGCTCGCCGGCGGCACGCGCCTGCCGGACGATCTCCACGAACAGCGCGTGGACCCGGGAGTCCCCGGTGACCTCCGGGTGGAACGACGTCGCGAGCAGGTGGCCCTGCCGGACCGCGACGATCCTACCTTCGGCGGGACCGCTGCTGACCGTGGCGACGACCTCCACGTCCGTGCCCACCGCCTCGACCCACGGTGCCCGGATGAACAGCGCGTGGAACGGCCGCTCGAGGTCGGCGAGCCGCAGGTCGGCCTCGAAGGAGTCGACCTGCCGCCCGAACGCGTTGCGCCGGACCACCACGTCGAGCCCGCCGATGGTCTCCTGGCCGGGGATGCCGTCCTCGATGCGGTCGGCGAGCATGATCATCCCGGCGCAGGTGCCGAACATCGGCACCCCTTCCTTCGCCGCCGCCCGCAGGGGGTCGAGCAGGTCGAAGGTGCGGGCCAGCTTGGAGATCGTCGTCGACTCGCCGCCGGGGATGACCAGGCCGTCGACCTGTGCCAGCTCCTGCGGCCGGCGTACGGCGACCGCCTCGGCACCGGCCTCGCGCAGCATCGCGAGGTGCTCGCGGACGTCGCCCTGGAGGGCGAGGACCCCGATCCGGACGGGCTGCTCGGCTCCCGCCGTCACCAGCCGCGCTCGGCGAGCCGGTGCGGCTGCGGGACGTCCTCGACGTTGATGCCGACCATCGCTTCGCCGAGGCCCCGCGAGACCTTGGCGACCACGTCGGGGTCGTCGTAGAAGGTCGTGGCCTTGACGATCGCCTCGGCGCGCTGGGCGGGGTTGCCGGACTTGAAGATGCCCGAGCCCACGAAGACGCCCTCGGCGCCGAGCTGCATCATCATCGCTGCGTCCGCCGGGGTCGCGATGCCGCCCGCGGTGAAGAGCACGACCGGGAGCTTGCCCCGCTCGGCGACCTCCTTGACGAGGGAGTACGGCGCCTGGAGCTCCTTGGCCGCGACGTACAGCTCGTCGGCCTCGAGCCCCTGGAGGCGGCGGATCTCGGCGCGGATCGTGCGCATGTGGGTGACCGCGTTGGACACGTCACCGGTGCCGGCCTCGCCCTTGGAGCGGATCATCGCGGCGCCCTCGGTGATCCGGCGCAGTGCCTCGCCGAGGTTGGTCGCACCGCAGACGAACGGCACGGTGAACTGCCACTTGTCGATGTGGTTGGCGTAGTCGGCCGGGGTCAGCACCTCGGACTCGTCGATGTAGTCGACACCGAGGCTCTGCAGCACCTGGGCCTCGGCGAAGTGGCCGATGCGCGCCTTGGCCATCACCGGGATGGAGACCGCCTCGATGATGCCGTCGATCATGTCGGGGTCGCTCATCCGGGAGACGCCGCCCTGGGCGCGGATGTCGGCGGGCACCCGCTCGAGGGCCATGACCGCCACCGCACCGGCGTCCTCGGCGATCTTGGCCTGCTCGGGGGTGACCACGTCCATGATCACGCCGCCCTTGAGCATCTCGGCCATGCCGCGCTTGACGCCGTCGGTGCCGGTCGCGGTCCCGGGGGTGGGGGTGGACGTGTTGGTCGTGTCAGTCACTGCGCTCTTCTTCTCACACCTGTGGCCGGGCACCAGGGCCCGGGATCGTCATGGAATGGTCCCAGCCTACGCGGCCCCGCCGCCCCGGCCGAACCCGTGCTCAGCCTGCGGCGACCTGGCGCCCCTCCTCGAGCACGCCCGCGTAGACGGCGGCGACGCGCGGCGCCACCACCGACCAGTCGTACGCCGCTGCCGCGGCCCGTCCCCGCTCGGCGAGCCGCTGCCGCTCGTCGGGACGCCCGAGGAGCCCCGACACGGCGCGCGCCAGGTCGTCGGCGTCACCGGTGCGGAACAGCGCGCCGTGGAGCCCCTCCCCCAGCACGCGGCGGAACGCCGGGATGTCGCTCGCCGCGACGGCCGCCCCGGCCGCCATCGCCTCGACGAGCACGATGCCGAAGCTCTCGCCGTGGGTGTTGGGGGCGACCACCACGTCGGCCCGCCCGAGCACCCGCGCCTTGACGTCCTCGGGCACCGTCCCGAGCAGCTCGACGTGCGCGGCCAGGTTGGAGCGGACCCCCCGCAGCGCGGCGCCGTCACCGCCGACGACGACGAGCCTCGCGTCGGGGTGGCGGCGGAGGATCGCCGGGAGCGCCTCGAGGAGGAGCCGGAACCCCTTGCGGGGCTCGTCGACACGGCCGACGAAGGCCACCGTGGGCCGCCCCCCGCGCTCGGCGGCGGCCGCCGAGAACCGACGGGTGTCGACGCCGTTGGGGATCACGACCGGGTCGGCGTCGAGGTACCGCCCCAGCGTCGCCCGGGCCTCCGGCGAGACCGCGACGTGCGCCGCGATCTTCGCCAGGCCGCCCCGGAGGAAGGTCGCCGCCGAGGTCTCCAGAGCACGGGGCCGCTGCTGGGCGGTGTGGAAGGTGGCCACGACCGGCACCCGCGCGGCCCACAGCGCCAGCACGGAGATGCTCGGGGTCGCCGGCTCGTGCAGGTGGAGCACGTCGAGGTCCCCGCGGGCGAGCCAGCGGCGCACGCGTCCGGCGACGAGCGGCCCGAACGACACGCGCGCAACCGAGCCGTTGTAAGGCATCGGCACCGCGCGCCCCGTCGTCGTGACGTACGCCGGGAACGGGCCGGCGTCGTCCCCGGGGGCGAGGACCGCGACGTCGTGGCCGGCTGCCGACAACGCGCCGGCGAGCCCGAGCACGTGGCTCTGGACGCCGCCGGGGACGTCGAGGGAGTAGGGGCAGACCAGCCCCACCCGGAGGCCGGCCGGCATCAGGCGAGGTCCTCCGTGAACACCTTCTGCATCATGTGCCAGTCCTGCGGGTGGGCGCGCAACCCCTCGGTGAACGCGTCGGCGACCTGCTGCATCGCCTTCGCGACCCCCTCCTGGCCTGGCTCGACGACGACCTCGGGGTGGAAGGTGATCCGCATGCCGTCGCCGACGTAGGCGAGGTTGATCGGCACCAGTGCCGCACCGGTCTCCCGGGCGAGCAGCGCTGCCCCGCTCGGGATCCGGGCCGGGTGGCCGCAGAGGCTGACCTCGACCCCGGTGCGCCGGAGGTCGCGGTCGGCGAGCAGGCAGACGAACCCGCCGTCGCGCAGGTGGGCGGCGAGCGTCGGGAGCGGCGGCTTGCCACCGGTCAGCGGCAGGATCGTCATGCCGAGCGACTCGCGGTAGGCGACGAACTCGTCGTAGAGCTTCTCCGGGCGCAGCCGCTCGGCGACCGTCATCACCGGCATCCCGGTGGCACCCGCCCAGGCTCCGGCCCAGTCCCAGTTCGCCTGGTGCGGCAGGGCAACCACGACGCCCCTCCCCTCGGCGAAGGGCTCGCGGAGCCGCTCCTCGTGGACGGTGCTGGTCCGGGCGACGAGGTCGTCGATCGGCCAGGAGGGCAGCCGGAACGACTCGCACCAGTAGCGGAAGTACGACCGCAGTCCCTCGCGGGTGAGCTCGTCGAGCGCGGTGTCGTCGAGCTCGGGGCGGACCCGGCGGAGGTTCGCCCGGAGCTGCTGGACCCCGGCTCCGCCACGGTCGTGGAGCCGCAGGGCGAGCCGGTCGAAGAGCGCCCGGGCCCGGCGTTCGGGGAGCAGCCGCACCATGCGCCAGCCGGCCACGTAGCCAGCGGCCGCCGCGTGCTCCGAGGCCGCGGAGAGCAGCGCGCGGGCGGAGCGGGTCACGCCGGCTCCTGACCCGCGGGACGCTCGAGCGCCTTGGCCTGGGTGCGGACGACGAGGATCCGCTGGACGACCGTGACGGTGCTGGCCACCGCGAGCACCCCGAGGGTGACCGGGATCGCCCACAGCGCGTCCTCGCCCGCACCGAGCCGGTTGGCGAGATCGGCGACGCCGGTGATCACCAGGATCGACACCAGCCGGTCGGCCCGCTCGGCGATGCCGACCTTCGCCTGCATCCCGAGGGCTTCGGCCCGGGCCCGTGCGTACGACGTCACCGAGCCCATCGTGAGGCAGTAGATCGCGAGCGCCGCCAGCCAGTCGTCGCCCGGGCCGACGTAGTACATCGCCAGCCCGCCGAAGATGGCCGCGTCGCCGAGCCGGTCGAGCGTGGAGTCGAGGAAGGCACCGAACGGGCTGACCCGCCCGGACTTGCGGGCCATCGCCCCGTCGATCAGGTCGGAGAAGACGAACGCGGTGATGACCAGCACCCCGACGAGCAGCTCGCCGCGGGGGAAGAAGACCAGGGCGCCGGCGCAGACGCCGACGGTGCCCACGAGCGTGACCGCGTCGGGGCTCACCCCCCAACGCAGCAGCGCGTCGACGACCGGGGTGAAGACCTTGGTCCAGAAGGAGCGGAACCGGTCGAGCACGTCAGCCCCACGCCTTCGCGAGCAGCCGCCGGGTCTCGTCCATCAGCTGCGGCAGCGTCTTGGTGCGGCCGATGATCGGCATGAAGTTCTGGTCGCCCGCCCACCGCGGCACGACGTGCTGGTGGAGGTGCGCCGCGATGCCGGCGCCCGCGATCGCGCCCTGGTTCATCCCGATGTTGAACCCGTGGGCGCCGCTCACCGACCGGACGACCGCCATCGCCCGCTGGGTGAAACGAGCGACCTCGAGGAGCTCCTCCTCGGTGAGCTCGGTGTAGTCCGCGACGTGGCGGTAGGGGCAGACCATCAGGTGGCCGGGGCTGTAGGGGTAGAGGTTGAGCACCACGAACGAGACCTCACCGCGGTGCACGACGAGCCCCTCCTCGTCGTCGAGCCCGGGAACGCGGCAGAACGGGCACTCCCCCGGGGTGCCGTCGGCCGGCTTGTTCGCCCCGGAGATGTAGGCCATCCGGTGCGGGGTCCAGAGCCGGTCGAGCTCGTCGGGGACCCCCACGCCGTCCTGGTGGTGGCTGTCGCTGCCCATCTCCCGGATCACACCTGCACGCGCGACTCGACGGCCTCGACCACGCGGGCGACCGCCGCGTCGAGGGGAACGCCGTTCTCCTGCTCGCCGCTGCGGAACCGGAAGGAGACCGCTCCTTCCTCCATGTCGCGGTCGCCGACCAGCGCCATGAACGGCACCTTCTGCAGCTGGGCGTTGCGGATCTTCTTCTGCATCCGCTCGTCGGAGGTGTCGACCTCCACCCGCACGCCGGCCTCCCGGAGCCGGTCGGCGAACGCGGCCAGGTAGTCGTTGTGGCGCTCGGCGACCGGGATCCCGATCACCTGGACCGGCGCCAGCCAGGGCGGGAACGCACCCGCGTAGTGCTCGGTCAGCACGCCGATGAACCGCTCGATCGACCCGAACTTCGCGGAGTGGATCATCACCGGGCGCTGGCGCGAGCCGTCGGCGGCGACGTACTCGAGCTCGAAGCCGCGCGGCTGGTTGAAGTCGTACTGGATCGTCGACATCTGCCACGTGCGGCCGATCGCGTCGCGCGCCTGCACCGAGATCTTCGGACCGTAGTACGCCGCGCCGCCCGGGTCGGGCACGAGCTCGAGCCCGGTCTCGGAGGCCACGTCGGCCAGGACCTTCGTGGCGACCTGCCACTCGTCGTCGTCGCCCACGAACTTGTCGGGCTTGGAGTCGTCGCGGGTCGAGAGCTCGAGGTAGAAGTCGTCGAGCCCGAAGTCCTTGAGCAGGCTCAGCACGAAGTCGAGCAGGTGGCGGATCTCGTCCGGGGCCTGCTCGGGCGTCACGTAGGAGTGCGAGTCGTCCTGCGCGAAGCCCCGCACACGGGTGAGCCCGTGCACCACGCCGGACTTCTCGTAGCGGTAGACGTGGCCGAACTCGAACAGCCGCAGCGGCAGCTCGCGGTAGGACCGCCCTCGCGAGCGGTAGATCAGGTTGTGCATCGGGCAGTTCATCGCCTTCAGCCGGTAGTCACCGCCGTCGACGTGGAGCGGCGGGAACATCCCCTCGGCGTAGTACGGCAGGTGCCCCGAGGTGTGGAACAGTCCCTCTTTCGAGATGTGCGGGGTGCCGACGTACTCGAACCCCTCCTCGATGTGGCGCTGCCGGACGTAGTCCTCCATCACCCGCTTGAGCACGCCGCCCTTGGGGTGGAACACCGGCAGCCCCGAGCCGAGCTCGTCGGGGAAGCTGAACAGGTCGAGCTCCCGGCCGAGCCGGCGGTGGTCGCGCCGCTCGGCCTCCTCGAGCCGGTGCAGGTGCGCCTCGAGCGCCTCCTTCGACTCCCAGGCGGTGCCGTAGATCCGCTGCAGCTGCGGGTTCTTCTCGTTGCCCCGCCAGTACGCCGCGGCGCTGCGCATCAGCTTGAACGCGGGGATGCGCTTCGTGGTCGGCAGGTGCGGCCCCCGGCAGAGGTCCTTCCAGGCCAGCTCGCCGTTGCGGCGCAGGTTGTCGTAGATCGTCAGCTCACCGGCCCCGACCTCCACCCCGGCGCCCTCGGCGGCCTCGGTCACGTCGGTCGCGCCGCCCTTGAGCCCGATCAGCTCGACCTTGTAGGGCTCGTCGGCGAGCTCCTCGAGCGCCTCGCCGTCGGAGACCGGCCGGCGGGAGAACTTCTGCCCCTCCTTGACGATCTTCCGCATCCGGGACTCGATCTTCTCGAGGTCCTCGGGGGTGAACGGGCGCTCGACGTCGAAGTCGTAGTAGAAGCCGTTCTCGATCGGCGGGCCGATCCCGAGCCGCGCGTCGGGGAAGAGCTCCTGCACCGCCTGGGCCATCACGTGGGCCGTGGAGTGGCGCAGGATGTCGCGGCCGTCGGGCTCGTCGATCGCGACGCCCTCGACCTCGTCGCCGTCGGCGAGCTCGTGGGCCAGGTCGCGGAGCACACCGGCGACCCGGGCCGCGATCACCGTCGGGGTGTCCGTGAACAGCTCCCACGCCCGGGTGCCGGCGGCCACCGTGCGCTCGGCGCGGGCGCCGGAGTCGACGACGGTCACCTTGATGTCGGGCACGGGCTCTCCTGCGGATCGGCTGCGGGCCGCCGTACGACGGCCGCGTCGATCGTATCGAGGAGAGCCTCCAGAGCCCCTCCGGGTTTCCCGCCCTCCGGTTCAGCCGGTCGGCTGGCGCGGGATCCGCGGCCCGCGCACCTCCGGGGCCGGCCGCATCCGCCGCACGAACCGCTCGAGGTTGACGGCGGCGTGGCCCTCCTCGACCGCGGCCTTGATGCCCTGCTGGAGGCTCTCCTCCGCGCACGCCACGCACCCCGCGGCCTGGAACCGTTGGACGGGCATCCGGCTGATCACCGAGAGCCGGCAGAGCGTGTGCGGTGCGACGACGTCGTGGAGCACCAGCGCCAGGTGGACGCGGTCGCTGTTGCTCGAGGTGACCGTGAGCAGCTCCTCGAGCGTCTCCGGAGGAGTGCTCATGCCCTCAGTCTCGTGGGGCTGGTGGTACGGGAACAGGGCCGCTCGGTCCCCTCCGGGGCCGGAACGGCCCGTCCCCGCGGGACGCTGGTCTTGACCGGAATCGAACGGGTGTGGGCGACCTCACCCGAGGCCAGATCGGGGCGCCGAGCCGGAGGCCCGGCCGACCGCCGTGAAGGCGGTCGGGACGGAGAGAGGGTGGGCGATACTGGGTTCGAACCAGTGACCAGCGTGTCTAGCGATACTGGCCGCCACCTGCGGATTTGGTCCCTCACCTGCGACTTCGGGAACAGTAACGCGTGTCTCTAGGTGGACACAAGAGGACTCGCGTAGCCTTTGATCGGACACGCAACGGACACGGGAGCAGCCGATGGGGCAAAGGAAGCGCGGCTTCGGGCAGATCACGAAGCTGCCCAGCGGCCGCTACCGGGCGCGCTACACAGGGCCGGACGGACAGCGCCACTCACCGCGCTACACCTTCGACACGGCGCTCGATGCCGAGGCTTGGCTGACCGCTGAGCGCCGCCTCCTGGCCGACCCTGACCGCGAGTGGACACCACCGAAGCAGCGGGAGAACGCCGACCGCGCCCCGCTGACCTTCGGCGCCTACGCCGAGAAGTGGCTAGCCGGCCGCTCCCTCGAGGTTCGCACTCGAGCGCACTACCGGAACCTCCTGGACCAGCACCTTCTCCCAGCCTTCGAGGATCGGCCCCTCCGACGCATCACGCACGACGACGTGGTCGAGTGGCACGCAACCACGCTCCTCGACCGCCCGACCCTCAGGAGCCACGCCTACGGCCTCCTGCGCACCATCCTGGGCAGCGCCGAGAAGGCCGACCTGATCGCCAAGAACCCCGCCTACGTCCGCGGCGCCGGCAATGCCAAGCGCGTGAAGCGGATCAAGCCCGCGACCCTTCCCGAGCTCGAGGCGATCGTGACTGCGATGCCCGACCGCTACAAGACAATGACGCTCCTCGCCGCCTGGTGTGGCCTCCGGTTCGGGGAGTTGGCCGAACTGCGCCGCGGCGACGTGAACACCCGTGACGGCGTCCTCCACGTCCGCAGGGGAGTCGTTCGCGCTGACGGGGCGACGATCGTCAAGCGACCCAAGTCCGACGCCGGAGTCCGCGACGTCGCCATTCCGCCGCACCTGCTTCCGATGGTTCGCGAGCACCTCCTGCAGCACGCCGAGGCAGGCAAAGACGGACTGCTGTTCCCAGCAAAGGGCGGCGGCCACCTCGCCCCCTCGAGCCTCTACCGCGTTTTCTACCGGGCGCGGGACGCCGCAGGACGCCCAGACCTTCGGTGGCATGACCTGAGGCATACAGGAGCCGTGCTGGCCGCTCAGACGGGCGCCACGCTCGCCGAGCTGATGGCACGACTGGGGCACTCCACCCCGGGCGCGGCGCTGCGCTACCAACACGCCGCCCAGGGGCGGGACATGGAGATCGCTCGGAAGCTGTCGGCGCTGGTTGGAGGCGCGGACGCATGAGCCGCCCCATGCTCGAGACTCACGTCGTAGCCCAGCAGCTTGCGGTGATCTGCACTGATCGCGGTCAGCACAAGCGGACCCGCCTCACCACCGTCACCTGGTGGCGGCCCTTGAAGGGCAACGAGCCGGATCAGCGAGACATGAGCGCCGTTGGTCGGCACTGGGACGCCCCGTCTGCGAACCCTCACGGCTCGACGCTCCCCTACGAGTTCTGGTGCGGCGTCTGTCGTCGGAACACGCAGGTGACGGCCGACCGATGGTGGCGACTCGCCGAGGGTGCGCGCACGAGGGACATGCGCGACCTCGACGTGTCATACTTGGACTGAGTGGAGGCGCACCGTCGCCGCTTCCCGGTAATGGGGCTCGCTGGCTCGCCAGCCCAAGTCCCGGGCGCTGACCGGGTGACATTCAGCAGCCCGCAAGGCCCGCTCCACAGGTGGGGGAGTTCCGCGACCCCTCCTGGAGTTAGAGCGCATGGCCACAGCCACACGGATGCCCAACCGGGCTGCCCGTCGACTCGAGTCGATCGAACACGCCGCCGACTACCTCGGCGTCTCGACCAAGACCATCCGCCGTCGCATTGCCGACGGCACCATCACCGGATATCGCACCGGCCCCCGCCTCCTGCGCGTTGACCTCAACGAGCTCGAGGACCGTCTGCTGCGGCCCGTCCCCACCGCGGGAGGCCAGCGTGCGAGTTGATAGCAACGACAGAGCCCGCCCCGCGGCGAACGGAACGGGCTCCCATGTCATCTCTGACGGCGACGACACCAGTCTAAGGCGTTGCCGGCGCTGCGGTCATCCGCTCCACGCCGCGGTGTCGATCCGATTGGGCACCGGTCCAATCTGCCGACGCGCCGAAGCGGCCGAGGTAGTGGCCGCATGAGCGCCCCTTGGATCAGCGGAAGCGTCTTCGTGGACCTGACCGACGTCGCCGAAGACAAGGCACGGATGCGCGTCTATCGCGCTCTTGTCGAGTCCCCGGAGGGCGCCCGCGTTGTCGTCCACGTTGGCCCTCTCGCGGTCAACTGGGACGTCCTCCAGGTGGTCTGGGAGTACGGGCGCCACGTCGCGATCGAGGTCAGCGGCCACGCTCGCGCGGTTGCTCTGTGGGTCGAGGCGCTGCGGAACGGACTCGAGGTGGTCGCGTGATTGAGCAGACTCTCCCGCGCACCGCCTGGACGGCCGCCGAGATCATGTCCATGCGGTTCCCTGAGCCACGCTGGGCGGTCCCTGGCGTCGTCGCCGAGGGGGTCACGCTCCTGGCTGGCGCCCCGAAGATCGGCAAGAGCTGGCTCTCGCTGAACATCTCGACGGCCGTAGCCCTCGGCGGGAAGGCGCTCGGCCGCGTCGATGTCGATTGCGGCGACGTGCTCTATCTGGCGCTCGAGGACAACCCGCGACGGCTGCAGAGCCGCCTGGGCAAGGTTCTGAGCGGCTCAGTCGCCCCGGACCGTCTGACCTTCGCCGTGCACTGTGAACCTCTGCCAGCAGGCGGGACGGAGCGGATCTCGGCATGGCTCGAAACCCACCCGGACGCCCGCCTCGTCGTCGTCGACGTCTTCGCTCGGGTGCGCGGCTCGGCGCCGGCCAACATGAGCAGCTACGACGCGGACTACCTCGCGATGGGGGCTCTCAAGCGGCTCGCAGACCGCTACGGGGTCGCCATCCTCGTCGTGCACCACACCCGCAAGGCAGCCTCCGAGGACTTCCTCGACGCCGTCTCGGGGACCAACGGCCTCGCCGGATCCGCAGACGCCGTCCTGGTCCTCAAGCGCAGCCGAGGCAAGGCAGCCGCCGAGCTCCACGTCACCGGCCGAGACGTCGAGGAAGCCGAGTACGCGCTCGACTTCGACCCGCGGCTCGGCGCCTGGCAGATGCTCGACGGACCCGCGTCCGACTACAGCCTCGGCGACACCCGACGCGCCATCCTCGACCACCTCCGCGTCGTCGGCTCAGGAACGCCTCGGCAGATCGCCGATGCGCTGGCGCTCAACTACGAAACCGCCAAGAAGACCTGCAAGCGCATGTTCGACGACGACCAGCTCGACACCGACGGAGGCGGAACGTACTTCACCCCCTCTCTATCTGTCCCCCCTGTCCCTGGTGTCCCTGAGAAGTACGGGGACGGGGACGGCGGGGACGCGAGGGACACCCCTATCTGGGAGGAGTCGGCATGAACGACCGACCCGCCCCCCGCATCCCTTCGATGCTCAATGCGATGACCTGCCGGCGCCTGCCCGGGGGCTGCGACGACTGCGACGCCTACCAGGAGATGAGCCGCTGCGCCGACGGGCTCTACGTGCTAACCGTTCACCACGACCCCACATGCCCCTACCTCAACGGGAGGACAGCCTGATGCCCCGACGCAACTACTCCGACGGCCGCCGCCGCCCCACTGGCAACGATGGCGCCGCGTTGCGCCACCTCGCCGAGCAGATGGCGAAGCGCCGACCGCCCCAACCGACCATCGACACCGCAGTCATCGCCCACCGCTCGACGTGCAAGGCGCCGCGGGTCATCACCTACCGCGGCAAGTTCGGCGACGTCATGGCCCGCTGCCAGGACTGCGGATCCTTCGGCGTCGCGCCTGAGGGGAGCGCGGCATGAGCGCCCTCAGTGTCGAGGCGATCCGCGCTCTCGGCTCCGACCTCCTCGTCGAGCTCTCACACGCGGCCGGCGATGAGGACGCCCTCGAGGCGATCTTCCAGCACTGGCTCGAGGTAGTCGGAACACCCGACGTCCTGTTCGTCACCGCCGCCGCGCTGCAGGAGGCGTTCGCCTCCTGCGTCGTGATGGTCCTCGACACCGAAGGAGACACCGCCGCATGAGCGACGACCCGATGCGTGACCTCGCCCGCCGCCTGTTCGGGCGCGACACCGAACCCGCCGAGGAGGCGCCCACCCCCACCGGCAACTACTCGCCACGCGAGGGCAACACCCCCCCGACCAACGACGACCCGATGCGCACCTACGTCACCGCGCTGTTCGAGCGCGCCCACCACCAGCTCTGAAGGAGAAACCAATGAGTCTCACCACCGCCCACATCGGCATGATCCGTCAGGCGTTCACCGCTATCGGCGCCACGCTGCCCAAGCCCGTCACGACCGCGCTCACTGACGCCGACAAGCTCGCGCACGCCAACCCGATCCCCTCGGTCACCGGAGAGCAGATCGCCGACGCCATCGCTGCCTGCATCCTCGAGGACCGCGACCCGCTCACTGACGACGAGGTGCAACGGCTCGTGACCGCCCAGGCCCTCGGAGGCGTGACCGGCCGGAACGTGACCTACGGCCTCGGAACGGCCGGCGAGCGCCGCGTCGTGGCCGCCATGCGGGCGCACGCCGACACCATTCTCGGCGCCCTCTCGAAGGCCGCGCGCACCGCAGGCGAGACGCTAACCGACGCTCACGCGATCATCGGCGACCACGACCTCGGAGAGTCCGAGGTGGTGCTCAAGCTCGGCCCCGAGGCCGCCCGCCGCTGGGCCGAGGCACGCGACGCGCTGACGCTGCTGCGCAAGATCGACGGGGCATGGGTCGCGCTGGCAAACCTGACCAGGTTTGCCTCGACCACCGTCGAGCCGGCGCTGCGGCTGGCCGACCTCAACCTCGCCACGTTCGAGAAGGTGGGACGCAAGGCTGACGCATGGGCCATCGTCCGAGCAGGTGCCGTGATCGACCTCGCCGACGCCACGACGATCCGCGAGCGGAGCCAGCGCCTGAGCGACGAGCGGGAAGCACGGCAGGTTCGCATCGCAGACGCGCCCCGCGAGGCGTTCCGCCGCGTCCACGGGATCGGCAAGGTGCTCGCGTGACGAGGCAGGGCGGGGGCGGGTCCCCGATCGAGTCCCAGATCGGCACCGCGGCTACTAGGTCGCTTACACACACAGAGCCCGTGACCGCAGTTCAGGACCCGGGGGACCCTTCCCTCGGGGTGGGTCCCGAGAGAACCGCTGGACTTGGTCGTTGTCTCCCTCTAGCCAAAACCGCTGGCTCCGAGGATGGCGTCACGCCCCTCCACAGCGTCACCAGGGCCGTAGATAGCGGCGATCGGCGGGCGCTTCTCGTGGCCCTGCGCGACAAGCTCTGGGCCGCCTTCCACGACGAGCGGACCCAACCGCGCGACCTCTCGCCCCTCACCCTCCGCCTCAAGGAGATCCAGGCCGAGATCGAGTCGCTAGACCTGCGCGAAGCGTCGGAGCCCAAGGCCCTCGACGACGAGCCCTTCGACCCGGAGGCCATCTGATGAGCAACGACCCGCTCGAGGCGCTCAGCCACTACCCCGAGCCGATCCTCGACCAGCTCCACCGCATCGCCCGACTCGCCGCCGGCATGAGCGCGACCGAGAAGGCCGAGGCACGGCGGTTCTTCGCCGCTCTCGTCCTCGAGTGGGCGGTCGCAGGACCAGATGACCAGATCCCGGCGGCCGAGATGGTCGGCGCGCTGGGCCAGATCGTGACCACGGCCGATGCGTTGGCCGCAACCAGGAAGGTGGCATGACATGGGAGTGCGCAGCGAAGCTGTCCGCCTCAGCTTGCAGGACGATTTCAGCAGCGGCATGGCGAAGGCAGCAGCCGCCGCCGCGCTCCTCAACCGCGAGCTGAGCAGCCTGTCCGGTCAGTCGGTGCGCGTGGCGCGGTCGACGCAGAACATCGCCCGGGACACCGACACGATCGCCCGTTCGGCGAACACCGCTGACCGGAGCATCAACCAGCTCACGGGCCGGCTCCGCTTCATGGCGCAGGCCGCGGCCGCGCTCGGGCCCGGGCTCCTGCCGATCGGCGCGGTTGGGATCCCGGCGGTGACCGGGCTCGCCAACCAGCTCGGTGTCGCCGCTCTGGCGGGCGGTTCCCTCGTCCTGGCCTTCCAGGGCGTCGGGGACGCGCTCGAGGCGGTCAACGAGGCGTCGATCAACCCGACGGCCGAGAACCTCGAGAAGGCGCGAGAGGCCATGCAGCAGCTCTCCCCGGCCGCGCAGGATCTCGTGACCCGCCTGCAGGAGCTCCGCCCCGCGATGCAGGCGCTCCGCGACGCCTCGGCAGAGGGCGCGTTCCCCGGGATCATCGCGATGTTCGACTCCCTCGAGACGCGCGGCGACGAAGTCACGGCGATCTTCCACAACATCGCCTCCGCGGCCGGCGAGCTCGCAGCCGATGCGGGCGCCGACCTCGCTTCCGAGCGCTGGACGGAGTTCTTCGAGTTCCTCGCGACCGAGGCGCCCCGCACGCTCACCGCGCTCGGTCAGACGATCGGGAACCTCACCCACGGGCTCGCCGAGTTGTGGATGGCCTTCACGCCGCTCAACAACGACTTCTCCAACTGGATGCTCGACGCCTCCCGCAGCTTCGACCAGTGGGCGGCCGGCCTCTCGCAGACCGAGGGCTTCCAGGAGTTCGTCGACTACGTCCGCGAGACGGGGCCGCAGGTGGCCGAGACGTTCGCGTCGATCGCCAACGCCTTCGTCCAGATCGGACAGGCGGCCGCCCCTCTTGGCGGCCCCGTGCTCGCCGGGCTCGAGGCGATCGCCAACGTTGTCGCCACGATCGCCGACTCCGACCTCGGCGGCCCGATCATGGCCGGTGTCCTGGCGTGGGGCGTGCTGACCCGGGCCGTGGAGTCCTACAAGGCGGTTGCCGCCTCAGCCTTCGGGCAGAAGATGACCGGCGCGATCTCCGGTCTGACCGAGGTGACCTCGGCGCAGGACCGGGCCCGGCAGTCCGCGACGGCGCTCACAACCTCCGCGAACAACGCGAGCCGCGCGCTCTCGGGCATCGGGGCCGGGCTCGCGATCTTCGGCGCCATCGAGGGGATCAGCCTCCTCGACGCCGCGATCGACAATCTCGGCAACACCGACCTCGACGCCTCGCAGCTCGGGCGCAGCCTCGACGCCCTGGCGGCCGGGGAGGTGGTCGGCACGATCCGAGACACCTGGGGCGATGGCCTCGAGGGGCTGAACAGGGACCTCGACGACCTCGACAACAACATCACGAGGATCACCGACGCCCCGGGCAGCGTGATCGACAAGGTGTTCGGCTCTGACCTGACCGCCACGACCGAGGCCAAGCAGCGCCTAGAGCAGCTCGACGAGGCTCTCGCCGGCCTCGTGGAGTCGGGACGAGGCGCGCAGGCAGCGGCAATCTTCGACGAGCTGGTTGCCGCGGCCCAGCGCGGCGGCAACAGCGCAAGCCAGCTCAGCGGCTACCTCAAGCAGTACCAGATCGCTCTCGACAACGCGGGGGACTCGACGAGCAACGTCAACGTCTCCTCGGCCAACGCCGTCGAGGGGATGATGGAGGTCAGCTCGGCCGCCCAGCGGGCCGCCGACCGGGTGGCGGCATTCAGCGACGCCATGAACCAGCTCAATGGGTTCTTCGACAAGCGCGCGGCGATCCGCAACTACGAGGCCGCGCTCGACGAGTTCCGCAAGGGGCTCAACCAGACCGGGCGCTCGTTCGACGTCAACACCGAGAAGGGCCGCGCCAATCAGGAGCGACTCGACGCCATCGGACAGTCGGCGATCCAGGTAGCCCAGAACCTGACGGGCATCCGGCGGGCTCGGTTCGTCGACAACGTCGTCGGCCAACTCCAGCAGATGGCGGGCGAGCTGAACGGGCCGGCCAAGCAGGCGGTCCTCGACGTCATCCGCGAGCTCAAGAACCTGGGCAACCAGAAGCCCAAGCCGAAGGTGGAGGTGCAGGGCAAGGAGGCGGCTATCAACGCCGCCAACTCGGTCAAGAGCGCACTACAGGCGCTCGACGGTTTCCTTGCCACGGCTCGCATCGTGACGATCCGCGAGACGCGCCACGTCACCAGCGGCTCGCCGAACGCGGCACCCGTCGGCGGGCCGGTCTATACCGACGCCGACGGCGGCATCCACTCCTACGGTCGCGCCTTCGCTGACGGCGGGTTCGGCATGGATGGCCGCTACTACCCGCGCGTCCCTCAGATCGTCAGGGGCGGCGCGAACATCCTGTGGGGCGAGCAGGAAACGGGCGAGGAGGCGTACATCAGCCGCAAGCGCGGGATGGAGGAGCGCAACATCGCCATTCTCAACGAAGCCGCCTCGTGGTTCGGGCTCGGCCTCAGTCGCCGCTACGCCAACGGCGGGATCTCCGGCACCTCGACGTCCAACATCGACAACTCGCGCCCCGTGTCGGTGGTCAACAACTTCAACGGGCCGACCTACGACCCCTTCGCCGTCGCTCGCGCGGTCGAGGAGAGGCAGCGTGACGCGGTCGCGCTGATGGGCGTGTGACGGAGTTCCCGATCAGATCGGGATGTCCAAGACACCTCGATGTCCCGATGGTCGACATCGAGCACGAGCGAGCCCCGCGCCGTCGGGGGAGACGACGCGGGGCTCGAGGTGATCTTCTCGCCGAGAAGTACGGGTGGCGTACTTCTCGTTCACGCTCCGGGCATTAGGCCCAGGATCGCCGCGGAGCGCTCCTCCTCGGATACTTCGAGGTAACGCGCCGTCGTCGCCAAGGACTGGTGACGCATCAGTTCCTGCACGACGCGGAGCTGCGTTCCTGAGCGCGCGAGCTGGGTTCCGTACGTGTGACGCATCCGATGGGTCCCACCGCTGATCCCGAGCCGCTGGAATAGGTCGTGCGTGCGCCTGTAGACCGCGTGTGGCCGGATCGGCTCGCCGGGCCGGTAGTACGAGGGGAACCACCATCCGCGGCGGGGGTACTGCTGTGCGAGCTCCCACAGCAGCGGATGGGTGGGGACGGTGGCCAGTAGTCCGCCTTTCCCGACGACGCGGAGGTGCTGCTCGTCAATGTCCTCGCCGCGGATCTTGGCGATCTCGTGGACCCGCAGGCCGGCCAGGAGCCCCAGCATCAGGTAGGCGCGCACGTCGTCGGTGGCCGCCTCAAGTGCCCTTGATGATTCGTCGGGAGTGAGCGGCCTCGGCCGGTCGCGCGGCTGCCGTGGTCGCCGGATCTTGGCGGTGGGGTCGTGATCCATGCGTCCCGTCTCGACCAGCCAGCGGTAGATGTCCCGCAGCGAGGCGGCATAGGTGCACTTCGTCCACCCCGTGTGCTCGTCGAGGTAGGCGGCCAGCGTTTGCGGCGACTGGTCGAACGTGCCCCATGCCGCGAGCCTGTTCCTGGCGACCCGTAGGCGGAAGCGGATGGTTGCAGCGCTCAGACCACGCCCGCGCATCCAGTCGCCGTACGCCTCGACGAGCCCATCCGAGTCAGGTGGGAAGTCGTTCCCACCTGACTCCTCCATGAGTGACGTCACGGCCTGTCCAGCGACCCCAGGAACGCCTCCGCTGCGCCCTGAAAGTCGCCATCTTCGAGCGCCGCGGCCACCTCTGGTGCGTGCTCGGCCGTCGAGATCCGGAGCAGCGTCTGGGCGTCGAGCGGCAGCAACTCCGGGCCGAAGTCGATCCGGTAGGTGACCTTGTCGCTGGTGGTCGACTCCTCGGCGGCCTCGATGATGTCGAGCCGGTAGGCGGCAGTCAGGTAGACCTGCGCGAGCTTGAGCAGCGCGTCGCGCGCCTCAGACAGGGGCAGCTGAGCGGTCACCTGGTCGGCGACGTTGCTGACGTAGAGGTCGACCCGGACGTCGGAGCCGTCCTCGACGATCAGGCTGACGTCGGTGGAGAGCGTCGTCATGATCTGTGTGTTCTCCACCAGTTGCCCGATGTGCTCGCCGGGCTCGGTAGACGTGCGCTTGTGGTCGATGGTGCACCAGTCCGGGCACTCGTCGACGAGGACGAAGTTGGGCTTGCGGATAGTCATGCGTTGCTCCCCTCGGTGGGAGCCGTTGGCCTCGTATCGGACACGAGGCTGAAAGGCAACGGCCCCTCATCTGCTGTTTCCGCAGGTGAGGGGCCGGTTCGTGCTGGTGGGCGATACTGGGTTCGAACCAGTGACCTCTTCGGTGTGAACGAAGCGCGCTACCACTGCGCCAATCGCCCCTGCGCCGGTCGGACCGGCTGCGACGGGTCACATTATGGCACGCAGCCGGAGGGCGTCGTGACCACCCCTCCCGGCCGCATCAGTGGGCGTTATGTCCGATTTCGCCGTGATTTTTTGTGGACTGGCTGTCCACTTTGTCCGTTCGGCGCCCGCTCGCGCGCGACGTGACTAGTCCGACCAGTTCATTCGGCTAGGACTTTCGTCTTTCCCGTGTGCAGCCTCCCGGTGACCGGGCACGATGTGCTCGGTTCAAGAGCCGGGAAAAAAGTCCCGATAAAGATTCTGAACCAGCGTCATAGGGGCACTGGGAGGCCGTCTCTACGACGTCAATGCCAAGGGAGAGGCACAGCACGATGGACTTCAAGACCAACATCCGGCACGGCGCGGCGATCAAGCAGGTCGTCACGCTCGAGCTCGTCGACGCCGCGGGAGGCGTGACGCCGCTCGAGACCGAGCTGGGGTACGACCCCCGCGACCCGTTCGCGGTGTCGGCCACCTTCAACACGATCGCCGGCGACGTGCGCTGGACGTTCGGGCGGGACCTCCTGATCGCCGGGCTCTACGAGCCGACCGGCGACGGCGACGTCCACGTGTGGCCGTGCATGGACAACGAGGGCGAGCCGGTGATCATCATCGAGCTCTGCTCCCCCGACGGTGAGGCGCTCGTCCAGGCGCGCACCGCCGACATCACCGCGTTCGTCGAGCGGATGACCGCCGCGGTCGCCCCGGGCGCCGAGGCGGACTTCATGGACGTCGACGCCGCGATCGCCGCGATCTTCGCCGCCGAGGCCGCCTGAGCGACCTGCAGGCGGGCTGCTCGCAGCCTCACCCTGGCAGTCCGGCGAAGGGGACGGGAGACCCCGCAGCCGGACACCGACCTTCACGGCCGGCGCCCCCTCGAGGGGCGCCGGCCGTCGTCGTGCCCCCTGCGAACCTCGACTAAGGGTCGACGTCCTCCGCCTCGCGACGGCGCCACGTCGCGGCCGCCTCGCGCGTGAGCGGCCCCGGCGCCGGGAGCGCCCGGCCGTCGCAGGAGCTCACCGGCTGCACGTCGCGGGTCGTGCTCGCCAGGAAGAGCTCCTCGGCTTCCGCGAGCACCTCCACCGGCTCGTCCACCTCGCGCACGTCGCACCACTCCACGAGCAGCGCCCGGGTGACGCCCGCCAGGCAGCCGGAGGCCAACGTCGGCGTCCGCAGCTCGCCGTCGACGGCGTAGAAGACGTTCGACCCCGTGCCCTCGCAGAGCACGCCCACCGTGTTCGCGAACAGCGCCTCGCTCCCCCCACGCTCCGCGGCGTAGGCGAGGGCGACCACGTTCTCGGCGTACGACGTGGTCTTGAGCCCGGCCAGCGCACCTCGTTCGTTGCGCGGCCACGGGACCGTGACCACCGCCACGCTCTCCGGCGGCGGTGCCATCGGTGCCGCCGCGACCACGAGGGTGGGCGGCGCGTCGCCGCGGCCGGAGCCCATCGGGGCGACGCCGGCGGTGTAGGTGATCCGCAGCCTGCCCAGTGCCAGCGGCTCCCCCGCGAGCACCGCGTCCACGCCGCGACGCACCTCGTCGAGCGGCGGGTCGGGCAGCCCGAGCCCCCGGGCCGAGCGGCCGAGCCGCTCGAGGTGGCGGGTCAGTGCGAACGGGCGGCCGTCGACGACCTTCACCGCCTCGAAGACCCCGTCCCCCACGGTGAACCCGTGATCGGTGACCGCCACGGCGGGCGCCTGGGGATCCTCCAGCAGCCGGCCGTCAACCCAGGCACGCATGGCGTCACCGTACGACGGACCGCCCTCCGAGCCGCGTCACGGCCCGACGAAACACACCAGGGGCCCCGAATTGGACCTCGTGAGCCGGTGGGCTACAGTTTCCCCCGCACGTCAGCACGGGGCGACCCGCGCTCGGCGTCGCTGGCGGACGTAGCTCAGTTGGTAGAGCGCAACCTTGCCAAGGTTGAGGTCGCGAGTTCGAGCCTCGTCGTCCGCTCGGAGAAGGGTCGCAGTTCCTCCGAGACCTGACCCCTCCTTGGTGGAGTGGCCGAGAGGCGAGGCAACGGACTGCAAATCCGTCTACACGGGTTCAAATCCCGTCTCCACCTCGCAAGTCCCGGGCGATTGGCGCAGTGGTAGCGCGCTTCCTTGACACGGAAGAGGTCACTGGTTCAAACCCAGTATCGCCCACCAGCACGAACCCGAAGGCGGTCCGGTCCAGGACCGTTCCTCTCCCCGCGATGCGTTTGTCGCGACGGCGGCCGCGGGTACTTTTCCGGTGGCCGTCCTCCTGCATCCGAGCACGACCAACGGGGGTATGCAGGATGGCGACTCCTCGAGCCCACGCCGGCGCCCCTCCGCCCGACGTGGGCTCGCCCGTTGTCCGCCCATGTTCGGTAAAGGTTTCGCGAGGCTGCGCATCACTCGGGGCCCGGGCGGTCACACTGGGTGACGAGGTGGGGATGACGTCCGCCGTGCCGGGACGCGCCTCAGGGGTGGGGCCGCTTCGGCGTTACCTCCAGGCGGACATGCGCGCCCCTCACACGGCCCCGCTCGCGCGGCGCGCGAACCGAGTGCGAGCGGGGCCGTGCTCCTGCCGTCGACACGCGGCCCGGGTTGCGCCCCGGCGGTGGTTCCCCGCTAGCCTTCCCTGCGGGGAGTCACGCAGCTTCCGGACGGCTTCGAGCTCGAGCCGTCCAGCCCGCGGCTGGGAGGCCAGGGCACCCGCGTGGCTTCGCGAGGACCCGGGACGGCGTGTGCGGCCTCCCGGGTCGTCGCACGTCCGGGCGCGGTGGCCGGGCGCGGCCCCAGGACAGGGGAAGAGCCCCGTCCTGGGTTGGGGGTGCCCTGGACGAGGCTCTCGAGCCGACACGATGGAGTCAGCCCCGGTGCGCTTCGCCGACCACACCTAGGACAGTGGTCGTGGAGCGCCGGGCCAAGCCGGGTGGGGTGGTGCCTGGCCGTCGCGGACTACTGAAGCAGCCGGCAGACGGCCGCGGGCGAGAAGCCGAAGATCGCCCCCGGGTGGTCCAGACCGGAGCGTGACGAGAAGGCGCGATCCCGCTCGCGCTGGGTGTGCGCGCCGCGCGAGCGGGATCGCGTGGGGGGCGCGCGGACTTCACCTGGGAGGCACGTTGGACCGCCCACCCCATAGGCGGCCCCCAACGTGGATGAAGCTTCCCCCGACCCCACGGCTACTTTGCTGGACGGAGGAACGGTTTGTCCAAGCCGTGGCGGCGGTCTTTACATGGCGGGACCCAGGTGGTGACGTTGGTCCCCTCCGGAGCGGGCCGGGACCTCCGGCTGCGGCGGCGCCACCCATGACCTTGGTCCCGACAATCCGGGAGCACTGTGATCCAGCACACCACCCGGAGGCGGCCCTCGGCAAGAGTCGGGGCGCGGCCGCCGTCGGGGCCGCATGGTGGCCGCCGCGCGCGGGTACGCAACCCCCGACGTGGCGCCGACCGAGGAGTGACCCTGTGTTCCTGTTCTTCAGCAACCGGCTGGGCTGCCTGGGGAGCCTCCTGGTGTCCGTCGTCCTGACGGTCGTGCTGCTGCTGATCTTCCTCTAGCCGGCGGGAGCGGCGCCGCTCACTCGTCCTCGGCGGTGACTTCGCCGTGGGTCCCCGGCCGGGGTGCCCAGGGCAGCTCCTGGGCCGGGCGCACGACGATCAGCCGGTCGCCCCGGGCGAGCTGGGTGACCCCGGGCTCGAAGTAGCGGTGCACCTGGTTGTCCCGCACCACCGCGATCACCTGGTCGGGCAGCTGCTGCGGCTGCTTGCCGACCTCGGGCACCAGCAGCTCGCGCTCGGCGACCTCGAGCCCCTCGCCGTAGCTGAGCAGGTCCTCCATCACCGACCCCAGGGCCGGGCTGACCGCCGAGAGGCCGAGCAGCCGGCCGACCGCGTCGGAGGAGGTCACCACGGCGTCCGCGCCGCTCTGCCGCACCAGCGACACGTTGTCGCCCTCGCGGACCGCGGCGACGATGTAGGCGTCGCGGTTGACCTGGCGCGCGTTGAGCACCGACAGCACCGTCGAGTCGTCGCGGTCGGTGGTGATGATCACCTGCCGGGCCCGGCCCACGCCGGCCCGGCGCAGCACGTCACGGCGGGTGGCGTCGCCGACGACGACGGTCAACCCGTTGTTGTTCGCCTCCTGGACCGCCGCGGCGTCCGGGTCGACCACGACGATGTCGTCACGGCTCAGCCCGTTGTTGATCAGCATGTCGATCGCGCTGCGCCCCTTGGTGCCGTAGCCGACCACCACGACGTGCCTGTCCATCTGTCTCCTCCATCGGGCCACCCGGAACATCTCGCGCCCCTGGCTGGCCAGCACCTCGAGCGTCGTGCCGATCAGCAGCACGAGGAATGCGATCCGCAGCGGCGTGATCACGAAGGCGTTGACCAGCCGGGCCGTCTGGGTAACGGGGGTGATGTCGCCGTACCCGGTCGTGCTGAGCGTGACGGTCGTGTAGTAGATCGCGTCGCTGAGGTCGACGACCTCGTCGTAGTTGTCGCGGTAGCTCTCCCGGTCGAGGTAGATGATCGCGACCGTCAGCGAAAGGACCCCCAGCGCCATCAGCAGCCGTCGGGTGAGCGCCCACCAGGGCGACCTGACCACCTGCGGGAACCGAACGGTCCCCAGCGTGGTGGGTCCTTCTGCGTCCGACACGTGGGCAATCTACTGTCCGGCGGCGCCGTGCCGTCCGACCTCGGCCGTCAACGCGCCACGTCGCCGTAGATGAACACCGCCTGCTCGCCGTCGCGCTCGTTGGTGATCGTCACGAACGTGAAGGCGTCGCCGGGACGCGGAACGCTCGACGCGGTCCCCCGGCGCCACTCTCCGCAGAGCATGCCGTCCTCGGCCTCCTCCATCTGCTCGACCGCCTCGCCGGTCAGGCAGAGCTCGTTGTCCGAGACGTCGTAGCTGTCGACCTCCGCGGTCGAGCGGTCGGTGGCGCCGTCCCCGAGCGCGACGCCGACGACGTACCCCGCGAGCAGGCACAACGCGCCGCCGGCCACGGCGAGCGGGGTGGGAAGGGTCACGTTGCCCATCAGCGTCCTCCTCTCCCCCGACGTCTCGATCTCCCGACTCGATCTCCTGACTCGATCTCCTGGTCGAGCATCCCGCCGACGTCGGTCGCGAAACCCCGTCAGGGTGCGACGTCGCGGCGCAGCACGACGGTCTCCTCCTCGTCGATCCGCCCGTCGAGCCCGTCGTCCAGGTCGTCCAGGTCGTCCTCCAGGTCCCTCTCGAGCGCCGGGGCCGCCGCGGTCGTGCGCCGACGCCGGGCACGGCGCGCGCTGCGGCGGAGCCGACGCATCAGCTCGATGCGAGCCAGGGCGACCCCGGCCTCGGGCCAGACCTCGTCGAAGGCCGCGTTGAGCGCCGCTCCGATCAGCACGGCGATCGCCAGGATGTAGAGCCAGATCATCACCGCGATCGGGGTGGCGAGCGGTCCGTAGATCGAGGTCGACTCCCCCGCCGACGCGGTCAGGAACCAGCGGAGCACCGCCGAACCGGTGATCCAGACGAACAGGGTCAGCACCGCCCCGGGGAGGTTGTAGCGCCACGACGTCCGCACCGGGACCGACACGTGGTAGAGCGTCGCGGTGAAGACGACGCAGATCAGCACGACCGCGGGCCAGTAGAGCGCGTTGAGCCCGTCGAGCCGCTCCGGCAACGCCTTGTCCACCAGCCCGGGACCGGCGACGACCAGCGGCAGGGCGACGATGCCGGTGACGAGCCCGAGCACGTACAGGGAGAAGGAGAGGACCCGGGTCTTCACGATCCCGCGGTGGCCACCGAGCCCGTACATGATCGTCACGGTGTCGACGAACACGTTGAGCGCCCTCGACCCCGACCAGAGCGCCAGCACGAACCCGATCGAGATCACGTCGTAGCGAGGCCCGCTGAGCACGTCGTTCATCGTCGGGACGATGATCGTGTCGACGATGTCCTCGGTGAACGCCTGCCGCGCGAGGTCGACCACGTCCTCGCGGAACTCCCCGATGCGCTGGTCGGTGAAGGTCCTGACGACGTAGCCGATCGAGCCGGTCAGCCCGAAGATCAGCGGCGGCAGCGAGAGCAGCGCGAAGAACGCCGCCTCCGCGGCGAGCCCGGTGACGCGGTAGCGCATGCAGGTCCCGACCGTGGACACCACGAGCCGCCAGACCGTCGAGGCGGCGGCGCGGAGGAGGTCGGGACGTCCCCCACCGGGTGCGGGTCCGGCTGCGTCTCGATCGGTCCCGGCAGCCATGCGACTACCGTAACGACATGACCGACGCATCCCGGGTAGCGCCGAATCAGGCGCCGCCGCTGACGCCGTACGACGTCGTGACGACCGACGTGGCGCTGGTCGAGGCCGTCACCCGCCACGCCTCCGCCGAGGTGGCGCGCGGGCTGGCGCCCCTGGGCGAGCTCGCCGGATCGCCCGAGGCCCGCGAGCACGGTCTGCGGGCCAACGAGAACGGCCCGGTGCTGGTCCCCTTCGACCGCTACGGCAACCGCGTCGACGAGGTGCGGTTCCACCCCTCGTGGCACTGGCTGATGGAGCGCGGCGTCGGGTTCGGGCTGGGCGCGGCGCCGTGGACCGCCGACGAGCCGCACGCCCACGTGCGGCGGGCGGCCGGGTTCTTCGCGTGGTCGCAGACCGAGCCGGGCCACGGCTGCCCGCTCTCGATGACGTACGCCGCGGTGCCGGCGCTGCGGGTCGACGACGCGGTCGCGAAGGAGTGGGCCCCGCGGCTGGCGTCCACGGTCTACGACTTCGGGCTCCGCCCGGCGGGCGAGAAGCTCGGCTCGCTGGCCGGCATGGGGATGACCGAGAAGCAGGGCGGCTCCGACGTGCGGGCGAACCTCACGGAGGCGCGGCCGACGGACGTGCACGGGGAGTACACCCTCCACGGCCACAAGTGGTTCACCTCCGCACCGATGAACGACGTCTTCCTGGTGCTCGCCCAGGCACCGGAGGGGCTCACCTGCTTCCTGGTGCCGCGGGTGCTCGCCGACGGGACGCGCAACCGGCTCGACGTCGTGCGGCTGAAGGACAAGCTCGGCAACCGCTCCAACGCCTCCTCCGAGCTGGAGCTGCGCGGCACCTGGGCGCAGCGGCTCGGCGACGAGGGGCGCGGCGTCCGGACGATCATCGAGATGGTCGCGGCGACCCGGCTCGACTGCGTCCTCGGGTCCGCATCGTTGATGCGCAAGGCGCTGTCCGAGGCGTCGTGGCACGTGGCGCACCGCGGCGCGTTCGGCTCCCGGCTGGTCGACAAGCCGCTGATGCAGAACGTGGTGGCCGACCTCGCCGTCGAGTCCGAGGCCGCCACCGCCCTCGCGATGCGGCTGGCCGCGGCGGTGGACGCGGTCGAGGACCCCGACCGGCCGGCGACGGAGCGGGCGCACGAACGGGCGCTGCGCAGGATCGCGCTGCCGCTGGCGAAGTTCTGGGTCTGCAAGCGGACGCCGACGATGGTGGCCGAGGCCCTGGAGTGCCTGGGCGGCAACGGCTACGTGGAGGAGTCCGGGATGCCGCTGCTCTTCCGCGAGTCGCCGCTGAACTCCATCTGGGAGGGGTCGGGCAACGTCAACGCCCTCGACGTGCTCCGGGCGCTGTCCCGGGAGCCCGAGGTCCTCGACGCCTGGATCACCGAGGTGGGCCGGGCGCAGGGCGCCGACCCGCGGCTCGACCGCGCCATCACCACGACCCTGGAGACGCTCGCCGACTCGGTCGCCGCCGAGTCACAGGCACGTCGGCTGGCGGTGCAGATGGCGGTCTGCCTCCAGGGAGCGCTGTTGGTGCAGCACGCGTCGGCCGAGGTCGCGGACGCGTTCTGCGCGTCACGGCTCGGCGGTGAGTACGCCGGGACCCTCGGCACGCTCCCCACCGGGCTCGACCTGCCCGCGATCGTGGCCCGGGCGACCCCGGCGGTCGACCGCGACGGGCGGTTCGACGGCTAGCGGGACAGTGCAGTGCTGAGGTGGTCGCGCACCTCGGCGTAGGCCGCCAGCTCCGCCCGGACCGGGGCGACCACGAGGTCGTCGGCGACCTCCGCCAGCGCGGACCGCAGCCGCTTCTCCGCGGCCCGTGCCCGGGAGCGGGCCACCCACCCGTTGACGACGCGGCCGACCACGGCGAGGGCAATGCCACCGGCGACCCCGACGAGGAGGAGCAGCGTCGGCAGCGGGAGCCCCGAGCTCCGCGGCGTGTCCGGCCTCGGGAGCTGGAGGTACCCCATGACCGCGAGGACGCCCAGCCACACCGCTCCGCCGACGACGGCGAGCGCGAGCAGCAGCTGGAGGAGCCGGGCGACCCGCCACCAGACCGGCGTCCGGGAGGCGCCCAGGTCGGTGCCGACCACCGCGCGGTCGAGGGCGTCGTCGACGTCGGGGAGCCGCGAGACGGAGGCCTCGCGGACCGCCCGGGCCCACGGAGGCGTGAGCGGGGCCCCCACCTGCTCGGCGACCTCGCGCACCGCGCCGTCGACCCGGGCCCGCTGCACGGGCGTCGGCTCGGGCACGGAGGCACGGCCGAGCCCGGTCAGCTCCTTGCCCGCCGGTCCGACGTCGAGGTGGAGCCGGCGCAGCGGGTCGGGGCGGAGCCGGGCGAGCCAGGCGACGAACGGCCAGCCGGTGTGCTGCCCGCCGCGGCGGGCCACCGAGCGCTCCACCGCCCGCACCACCGTCGGCACGGCGGCCGCGTCGGCGAACGCGGTCACGAGCGCACCCCGGTCGGGGTCACGCAGGCGGCGCGGGTCCACGTCGCCGTTGGCCTCCTGCAGCGCGCCCGCCGCCGCGGTGACGTCGGCCGCGAGCCGCGCGGCAGCCGCCTTCTTCTCCCGCACCTTGCGGGCCAGCAGGGCGCGCAGCTCGTCGATGCCGTCGCGGTGCCGGGCCGAGGTGGCGACGACGGGGATCTCCTCGAGCCCGTCCTCGGCGAGCCGCCGGTCGAGGTCGGCGAGCAACCCCTCGCGCTGGTCCGGTGCGACCTCGTCGACGTGGTTGAGCACCACGACCATCACCTCGCGGTGGCCGGCGAGCCGGCGGAGGTAGCGCTCGTGCAGCGCCGCGTCGGCGTACTTCTGAGGGTCGACCACCCAGACCAGCACGTCGACCAGCTCGACCAACCGGTCGACCTCGTGGTGGTGCTCGACCTCGGTGGAGTCGTGGTCGGGCAGGTCGAGGAGCACGAGCCCGTCGAGCTCCGGCGGGCCGTCGACGTGGTGGCGCCGGCGGACGTCCAGCCAGTCGAGGAGCTCGGAGCCGTCGTCGGGCCCGAGCACCGCCCCCGTGGTCACGGAGGTGGTCGGACGGCGGAACCCGACCGACGCCAGCTCGTCGCCGGTCACCGCGTTGAACAACGACGACTTGCCCGAGCCGGTCGCACCGGCCAGCGCCACCACCGTGTGGTCGCCCGACAGCGCGAGCCGTCCCTCCCCACGCCGCGCCACCGCCTCGACCCGGG
The DNA here is from genome assembly GCF_008087345.1 of Nocardioides caldifontis. Taxonomy (GTDB): domain Bacteria; phylum Actinomycetota; class Actinomycetes; order Propionibacteriales; family Nocardioidaceae; genus Marmoricola_A; species Marmoricola_A caldifontis. The sequence goes on from NZ_VHIB01000011.1 coordinate 225,604, forward strand.
CGACGAGGTCGTCGTCGAGCCGGCCGCGTGCCGTCTCCGCGGCGGCGCCGAGGGCGGCGAGCCGCTCGGCGACGGTCGGCCGATCCCGGCGCACCAGGCGGCGGGCGCCGTCCACGAGCGAGGTCACGGCTCCCCCTGCAGCCGGGCGACGGTCGCGGCGGCGGAGCGGAGCCGCTCCCCCGCCGCCTCCTCGAGCCCCAGCCCCGCGAGCACCACGAGGTAGCGGTCGGCCTCGGCGGCGTACAGCTCTCCCACGCGTACGTCGAGCTCCTGCCGGGCCCGTTCGGCGAGCCGGCGCACGGCCTGGTCGCCGAAGACCGCCTCGAGCAGCTTCTGCCCGAGCACGGCGCTGCCGCCCGCGATCCCGGCCTCGGCGCCGGTCACGCCGGCGGTGTGGGCGAAGACGACGATCATCAGCGCCACCGAGAGCCCGTTGACCCCGAAGGCGAGGAACCGGGCGGTCGTGCGCTTCTCCGCACCCTCGGTCCGCACCATCTCGAGGACGTCCTTCTGCCAGTCACGGACCGAGCGCTCCGCCGCGCCCCGCAGCTCGCGCGACGCACGCGACAGCGCCACCTCCGGCGGCGTCGAGTCGAGCAACCGCGCGCCCGCCTCCACCGAGGACCACGACCGCCAGGTGCGCTCCGCGGCCGCCTCGGCGTGCTCGAGCAGCAACGACTCCAGCCCGCTCTCGACGGCGACCGCGACCCGTTCCACCTGCGGCGGCCGGCCCCGGAACCACCCCGAGACCCGGTCGCGGACGCGGCCCACCCGGCTCTCCAGGGCGCGCAGCAGCTCGCCGGTGCCGACGAACTCCTGCCACCGCGCGAGCACCTCGCCGCGCAGCAGCGTGCCGTCGGCCGAGGCCTCGGCGACGTCGCGCCGGGCCTCCTCGTAGGCACGGTGCACGTCGGCGCGGAGCCGGGCCACGGTCTCGAGCTGCGCGGCGTGCGCCTCCGCGACCTCTCCGGAGCGCACCACGACGGAGCCGACGGCGCCCTCCAGGGTCTGCCGGACGACCGCCGCGCGGGCCTGGGCGTCCGCCGCCAGCCCGTCGAGCCAGCCGCGGATCTCCGCCACCGCGCTCCCGGGCAGCAGCCCGTCCTGGTCGACCGGCCGCTCCGCGACCGTGAACAGCGGCGAGCCCGGGAGGCCGCGCTCGTCGAGCATCTGCCGGAGGTGGCCGGCCACCTCCTCGCGCGCCCCGAGCGGGATGCGGTCGAGCACCACCGCCACCGCGGCGCTCCGCTCCGCCGCCGCGTGCAGGAAGTCCCACGGCACCTGGTCGGCGTAGCGGGCGGCGGAGGTGACGAAGAGCCACAGGTCGGCCGCGGCGAGCAGCTGGGAGGCGAGCGTCCGGTTGCGGGCCTCCACCGAGTCGATGTCGGGAGCGTCCAGGACGGCGAGCCCGACCGGCACCGAGTCGACCGCGACGAGCTGGAGGGAGCCGGGGTCGCGCGACGCGGTCGAGGTGCGGGCCAGCCCCGGGAGGATCCGCGCGTCGTCGAACCACCCGGCATCGGCGGGGTTGAAGGCCAGCACCGGGGAGCGCGTCGTGGGGCGGAGCACACCGGGCTCGCTGACCCGTCGACGTACGAGCGAGTTCACCAACGTCGACTTGCCCGCGCCGGTGGAGCCGCCGACGACGGCGAGCAGCGGCGCGTCGATCCGGTGCAGCCGCGGCAGCACGTAGTCGTCGAGCTGGCCCAGCAGCTCCGTCCGGGCGGCCCGGGCACGGTCGGCGCCCGGCAGCACCAGGGGGAGCGAGACCGATGCGAGGCGACCCCGCACCTCCTCCAGCGCGTCGACGAGGACGTCGGTCACCGAGACCCCTCCCAGGTCCGGGACCACGGGTCCCCCGCGCTGCGCAGCACGAGCACGTGGGCGCGCAGCGCGGCCAGCCGGGCGGCCATCGGCGCCCCGCGCGCCGCGAAGTCCGGGGGCGCGGTGCCGCGCAGGACCCGGCTGTGCAGCGCGGCGAGCTCGATCGCCTGCTGCTGGTACTCCCGGACCAACCGCTCCGCGGCCGGTCCGCCGGTGAGCGCGGCGTTCGCCCGGGCCTCGCGTCGGCCGGGGAGCCGGGCCAGCCAGTGCACCTCCTGGCGCGGGAGGTAGCCGCGGTCGGCGAGGTCCGCCAGGGCCCGGGCGAGCAGCCGCCCCTCACGCACGCGGAACCAGGCCGCGAGCCCCACCAGGACCAGGAACCCCGGGACCATCGCGAAGAGGTAGGTGAGCACGAAGTACTCACCCTCGTAGAGGAAGGCCGACCCGTTCCAGGCGGCGTGCAGGGCCACGGCGACGACGTACCCCACCACCGGCGCGACCACCCGCACCGCGGGCGAGCGGCTGCTCACCATCAGCCCGACCCCGATGCCGATCGCCGAGGTGAACAGCGGGTGGGCGAACGGGCTGAAGACGCCGCGGAGCACGAACAGGGCAGTCGCCGACTCGAGCCCGCCGGCCCCGAAGTCCGGCCCCCCGGTGTAGGCGCCGGCGAAGTACAGGATGTTCTCGGTGAAGGCGAACCCCACGCCGACCAGCCCGGCGTACACGAGGCCGTCGAGGACGCCGTCGATGACGTGGCGCCGCGACCAGAGGAGCAGCAGCACGAAGAGCCCCTTGCCGGCTTCCTCGGTCACCGGCGCCACGACCACCGCGGACCAGACCGCGTCGCTGCCGTTGAGCAGCTGGTCGGCGCTCTGGAGCACGACGCCCGCGGCGGTGGCGACCAGCGCACCCCACAGCACGGCCACCAGGAGCAGCCGGACCGGCTCGGGCTCGTAGCGGTCGAGCCAGAGGTAGCAGGCGACCAGCGGGCCGACCGGGAGCGCCGCGAGCAGCAGCCCGATCGCCAGCGCGTCGGGTCGCCCCGAGGCGAGCAGCACCAGCGCGACCACACCGGCGCCGACCACGAGCGCCACGGTGACGACGACGGTGAACAGCGCGCCGCGCACGCCGTGCTTGCGCGTCACGGCGGGTGGGACGACGGGGAGCGCGTGGCCGCCGGGGACAGGGCCCGGGCCGTCTCCAGCGGTCCAGGTCATGGCTGCAGGCTATCCGCCGCCGCCGACAACCCTCCCCCGCGACGGTGGCCCCCGTTCCCGCACCGGGTCGTAGGGTGGAGCGGTGAGCGAGAAGCCGATCACCCCCGAGGAGTCGAACACCGCAGGCCACGACCAGGCGGTGCCGCCGGCGTACGCCGAATTCATGCGCACCGGCTGGGGCGACCGCGAGCTGGAGCTGCCCCCGCACCCCGTCGCGCCGTGGGCCGCCGCCCGCCGCCAGCGGCTCGCCGAGCTGCTCCCCGGCGAGCGGCTCGTGGTGCCCGCAGGCACCTTCAAGGTCCGGGCCAACGACACGGACTACCGGTTCCGCCCGGAGACCGCGCACACCCACCTCACCGGCAACCAGACCTCCGACGCGGTGCTGGTGCTCGACCAGGGTGAGGCGGTGCTGTACGCCCGGCCGCGCTCCTCGCGCGACACCGACGAGTTCTTCCGCGACCGCGTCTACGGCGAGCTCTGGGTGGGCCGCCGGCCGTCGCTGCGCGAGATGTCGGACAGCCTCGGCATCGAGTGCCGCCACATCGACGAGCTCGAGGCGACGCTCTCGACCACCGGCAAGACCCGCGTGCTTCGCGGCGTCGACGCCCGGGTCGATGCGCTCGTGGCGCCCGACGAGGCGCGCGACACCGAGCTGGCGACCGTTCTCTCCGAGCTCCGGCTGGTGAAGGACGACTGGGAGCTCGGCCAGCTCCAGGAGGCCTGCGACATCACCACGCTCGGGTTCGAGGACTCGGTGCGCGAGTGGACGCGCGTCCTGGAGCACGGCGAGCGGTGGATCGAGGGCACCTTCTTCCGACGCGCACGCGCGATGGGCAACGACATCGGCTACGACTCGATCGTCGGCGGCGGCAAGCACGCCACGACGCTGCACTGGATCGACAACACCGGGCCGGTGACCCCGGGCGAGCTGCTGCTGCTCGACATGGGGGTGGAGGCGACGACGCTCTACACCGCCGACGTGACGCGGACGATCCCCGTGTCCGGGACGTACACCTCGCTCCAGCGCGACCTGTACTCCCTCGTCCTCGCCGCCCAGACCGCCGGGATCGAGCAGGTGCGCCCGGGTGCGCCGTTCCAGGCTCCCCACCAGGCCGCGATGGCCGTGCTCGCCCACGGGCTCGAGGACCTCGGGCTGCTCCCGGTGTCGGCCGAGGAGGCGCTCTCCCCCGACAGCAAGGTCTACGCCCGCTGGACGTTGCACTCCACCAGCCACATGCTCGGGATGGACGTGCACGACTGCGCCGCCGCACGCACGGAGCTCTACCCGCGCGGCGACCTCGAGGAGGGGATGGTCCTCACCGTGGAGCCCGGGCTCTACTTCCAGGAGGACGACCTGCTCGTCCCCGAGGAGATGCGCGGCATCGGGATCCGGATCGAGGACGACGTCGTGGTCACCGCCGACGGCTCCCGGAACCTGTCGGCGGCCCTGCCCCGCGAGCCGGGCGCCGTCGAGGAGTGGATGGCCTCGCTGCGCGGGTGAGGGCGCGGCTCAGCGGCGTCTGACCGTGAGGCCGCGCCGCCCCGGCGCGTCCACCTCCAGCGCGACCGGCGCCTCGGGGAGGGCGGCCACCTGCTGCCACGCGCCGGGGACCTGCGGCAGCACGAGGTGGCCCAGCCGGGCGGAGAACCGCAGCAGCCAGGGACCGTCCGTGGGCAGCGATGCGGGGTCCAGCGTGACGGTGTGGAGGGCGCCCCCGGCCTGCACCGGGAGCTCGACATCGGCGCCGGCGTCGTCCACGAGCACGCAGCCCAGCGCCATGTCGGGCAGCCGCGCGAAGCGGCCCGAGCGGGGCCGGCCCGCCACCCTCACCATGCCGTCCAGGACGTCTACGCCGACCACGTCGACCCCCCAGCCGAGGTCGCGGGCGCGCAACCGGCGTACGTCCGTGGGCGGCTGCGCGTGCGGCCCGACCACGCTCGGGACCACGGCCCGCACCTCCCCGTCGACGACCTCCGCGTCGAGGCCACCGGGGTGCTCCCGGAGGTGGGTCACCAGCGCGGTCGCGGCGTCACGGTCCCCGTCGAGGACGAGCGAGGCGGTGAGCCGGTGCGCCGCGAGCAGGTGGCACCCGGCGACCACGTCGTGGTCGGCGACCGCTCGGAGCCCGTTGCGGAGCAGCGCCCAGTAGGTGTCGTCGCAGGTCGGCAGCTGCTCGAGGTAGGCCGGCAGGTCGCCGAGCAGACCGTGGGTGCGCCACACCCGCGCGACCTCCGCGTTGCCGGACTCCTCGACCTCGCGCGACGTGAGCACCTTCGTGGCCACCCGGTCCTGCAGGTCGTCCAGCCGCCACCGGCCCTGGGTGATCGAGGTGCCGTCCGGCCGCACCCTCCAGAAGTACGCCGGCCGCTCGAGCACGTCGATCGTGGCGGCCCGGAGGTACGCCGCGGTCATCCCGACCTGGTCCTCGTAGCGCAGCCGTTCGGGGAACCGAAGCCCGGCCCTCTCCCAGAAGCTGCGGCGGAACACCTTGCTGGGCGTGAGGATGTCGCGGGTGACCTCCGGGAACTCCTCCAGCCGGACCCTGGTCCGCCGCTCCCGGTGCACCGCGGCGATCCAGGCCGGCACCGCGGCGTCCGCGAGCCGCATCCCTCGCACGGCGGCACCGGTCGCGAGGTCCGAGCCGCTCTCCTCCAGGGTCGCGACCAGCTCGCCGTAGGCCCCCGGGAGCATCGCGTCGTCGGAGTCCAGGAAGGTGAGGTACGTGCCCGTGGCGTGCGCGGCCCCGAGGTTCCGCGCCCCACCGGGGCCCCGGTGGTCGCAGCGGAGCGCCACCCCGCCGAACCGGCCGCGTGCCGCACGCAGCGCGACCTCGAGGGTGTCGTCGGTCGAGGCGTCGTCGACGAGCACCAGCTCGAGGTCGTCGACGCCCTGGTCGACGAGGCTGTCGAGGCACTCCTCGACGTAGGCGGCGGTGTCGTGGAGGGGCACGACGACGCTCAGCGACGGTCCGCCGGCTCCCGCGAGCGCGGCCCTGAGACTCCGCATCGTCGCTCCCCCCGGCTGCACGGCGACCCTAGCAACCGACGGTGGGTAGCCTCGGTGCATGGAGCTGCTGCTGCTCGTCGGGATCGCCGTGCTCGTCTGGATGGTGGTGCGGTCCGCCCGCCAGCCCTCGGTGGGGGCCCAGCGCCCCCCGCAGCTGAGCGCGGCCGACCTGCAGGCCGCCCGCAGCGCCGCGGAGGAGGACGTGACCCGGTTCGGCGAGGAGCTCCAGCGGCTCGACCTCGACGTCCAGCTCGCCCACACCGACGAGGCGATGATGCAGGACTGGCAGCGCGCCCTGGACTCCTACGAGTCGGCGAAGCGCTCGCTGTCGATGGTGCAGCGGCCGGAGGACGTCCGCCACGTCACGTCGGCGCTCGAGGACGGCCGCTACGCCGTCGCCTGCGTGCGGGCCCGCCGAGAAGGCAAGCCCCTGCCGACGCGCCGGCCGCCGTGCTTCTTCAACCCCGCCCACGGCCCGTCGACCACCGACGTGCAGTGGGCGCCCCCGGGCGGCCAGCCGCGCCAGGTCCCGGTCTGCGCCGCGGACGCCGACCGGCTGGCCCAGGGTGCCGAGCCCGACGTGCGCACGGTCCCCCAAGGGGCGGGCCGGGTGCCGTACTGGCAGGGCGGTCCGGCGTACTCGCCGTGGGCGATGGGGTACTTCTCGGGATTCGCGATGTCCGGGCTGCTTCCCGGCATGCTGATCGGCGGGGTGCTCGCCTCGTCCTGGGACGCCGAGGGATACGCCCCCGCCGACGCGGGCGACACCGGTGACGCCGGTGGTGACGCCGGTGACACCGGCGGTGACACCGGCGGTGACACCGGGGGCGACTTCGGGGACGCCGGTGGTGACTTCGGCGGGGGCGACTTCGGCGGGTTCGGGGACTTCGGGGGCTTCGACTTCTAGCGGCGACGCAGGATGCGGCTCAGCATCCCGCCGGCGGCAGCCGCCTGGCTCGCCCTGCGGCCGGTGCCCCCGCTGCGCATGCCGGTGCCGCCCGGGCGCCGTGCGGCCGGCACGGTGCCTCGTCGTCGAGCGCCTCCTCCGGCCACGCCTCCGGCGATCCGGCTCACGGTGCTGATCAGGCTCATCGTGGTCTCCCTCCTCGTGGGTACGACGCAGAGGTACCCGCCGTCCTTCGGGAAGTACCGACCGCGGCGGTCGGAACCTCAGGAGGCGACAGCCGCGCCGAACCTGCGGGCCGCACGGTCGACCAGCCCGACGAGCTCGGCGGGCTCCTCGACGGTGAACGGCGCGTCGACGTTGGCGAGGACGAACATCGGCCAGTCGAGGGTGTCGGTGTCCATCGTCATCCGGCACCCCCCGTCGACCGGTTCCACGGTCGCCCAGCGGCCGACCACCCCCGCGACCGTCTCCGCGTCGGTGCCGAACCGGACCCGGACGGTGTAGCGGGTGGGCATCGCCGAGATGCTCTGCCGCACGAAGGCCAGCGCGTCCTCGGCGGGCAGGTCGCGAGGGCGGAACCGGGTGCCGCCGAGCTCGGGCTCGCGGATCCGGTCGACGCGGAAGGTCCGCCAGTCGTGGCGGTCGCGGTCGTGGGCGACGAGGTACCAGCGGCTCCCGATGGCGACGAGCTGGTGCGGTTCGACGTGCCGCCGGCTCTCCTCCCCGGTCCGGGTCGCGTAGCCGAACCGGACCACCTCGTCGTCGCGGCAGGCCTGGGCCAGCGTGGTCAGGGCGTGGGCGTCGATGCTCGGCCCACGCCAGGGCGCGGGGACGGTCTGGGACTGCAGCGCGTCCATCCGGTGGCGGAGCCGCGGCGGCATCAGCGCGATCACCTTGGTCAGCGCCTGGAGCGCGCTCCCCTCCATCCCCTGCACGGCGCCGGCAGCCGAGGTGCGCAGCCCCACCGCGATGGCCACCGCCTCCTCGTCCTCGAGGAGCAGCGGCGGGAGCGCGTTGCCGGCACGGAGCTGGTAGCCGCCGGCCTGGCCGCGGACCGCGTCGACGTCGTACCCGAGGTCGCGGAGCCGGTCGATGTCGCGGCGCAGGGTGCGGGGGCTGACCTCGAGCCGGGTGGCGAGCTCGGTCCCGGGCCAGTAGCGGTGGGTCTGCAGCAACGAGAGGAGCTGGAGCATCCGGGCGCTGGTGGACATGGACCGAGAGTAGTTCTCATTGCGGCCAGGAACTGGCCTAAAGCGCTCCTAGCGTCGTCCTCATGACGAACACGCGAGAGCAGGACCCCGTGATCCGGACCCGGTCGCTGACCCGGACGTTCACACGGCACAAGCAGACCGTCGAGGCCGTCCGCGGCCTCGACCTCGAGGTGGGTCGCGGCGAGCTGGTCGCCTTCCTCGGCCCCAACGGCGCCGGCAAGTCCACGACGCTGCGGATGCTCACCACCCTGCTGCCCCCGACGTCGGGCACGGCGGAGGTCGCCGGCCACGACGTGGTGCGCGACCAGCGCGCGGTGCGGCGGAGCATCGGGTACGTCGGCCAGGGCAACTCGGCCGGCCACAACCAGCGGGGCCGTGACGAGCTGGTGAGCCACGCCCGGGCGCACGGACTGTCACGGGCCGAGGCGCGCCGCCGGGCCGAGGAGCTGACCGAGGCGTTCGACCTCGGCGCGGTCGTCGGCCGGCCGGTCTCGACGTTGTCGGGCGGGCAGCGCCGCCGCCTCGACGTCGCGCTCGGGCTGGTCCACGAGCCGCGGCTGCTCTTCCTCGACGAGCCGTCGACGGGCCTCGACCCGCAGAACCGCGCCAACCTGCAGGAGCAGGTGCAGCGCCTGCACGCGGAGCGGGGCACGACGATCGTGATGACCACCCACTACCTCGAGGAGGCCGACGCGATCGCCGGCCGGGTGGTCGTCATCGACCACGGCCGGGTGATCGCCGACGACACCGCCGCCCGGATGAAGGCGGGGCTCGGCGACCGGGTCACCCTCGACTTCGGGTCCGCCGAGGAGGCCGCTGCCGCAGCCTCCCGGGTCGTCCGCGCCGCACCGGAGGGGGAGGTGCGGCGCGAGGGCACGGCCGTGGTCCTCCGGGTGGCCCACGGCCGCACGCTCGCCCCCCGCCTCGTCTCGGACCTGGCGGCGGAGGGCGCGCCCGCGCAGAGCATCGAGGTCGTCGGGCCGACGCTCGACGACGTCTTCCTCCACCTCACCGGGCGCAGCCTGCGTGAGAGCCAGGAGACCAACCAGCAGACCACCGAGGAGAACGCGGCATGACCACCACCATCGAGATCGGCACCGCTCCGTCGACGACCGCTCCCCCGGCCCTCCAGGGCCGGCCGACCGGCTTCTGGGCGGACACGTGGAACGTCATGGTCCGCGAGCTCCGTCCGGTGCTCCGTGAGCCCGCCTCCGTCCTGTTCGCGATGGTGCAGCCGCTCGTCTTCCTGGGGCTGTTCTCCCCGCTCCTGCCGGACGTCGGGTCGGGCTCGGCCCTCCAGTGGTTCGTCCCCGGCATCGTGGCGATGACCGTGCTGATGGGGGCGTCGTTCACCGGAGCGAACCTCATGCAGGAGATGGTGACGGGCTCGCACGAGTGGTTGCTGGTCTCGCCGCTGTCGCGCTCGTCGCTGCTGGTCGGCCGCGCCCTGAAGGAGGTCGTGCCGATGCTGATGCAGACCGCGATCATCCTCGCGGTCGTGACCCCGTTCAGCTTCGAGCTGCACCTCGACGGAGTCCTCGTCGGGGTGACGATGATGGCGCTCTTCAGCGTCGGTGTCGGGTCGCTGTCCTTCGCGCTGGCCCTCGTCTCGAAGGACCAGGACTGGTTGTTCTGGACCGTGCAGCAGACGCTGATCTTTCCCGTGCTGCTGCTTGCCGGGATGCTGCTGCCGGTCGACGGTGCGCCCCGTTGGTTGCGAGTCGCCTCCGAGGTCAACCCGCTGACGCACGTGGTCGAGGCCCAGCGGTCGCTCTTCGCCGGCGAGTTCCCCGCGGGTGAGGTCGCCGGCGGGTTCGCAGCCGCCGCGGCGGTGGCGGCCCTCGGGCTCGCCGTCGGCCTCCGGGCGATGCGCCGGTCGTCGTGACCGACACGAGGGCGGCGGCCGTGGGTGCACGGCCGCCGCTCCGTCGTACCAGCTGATCAGGGGCGGATCTCGTAGACCAGGTTGAAGGGCGTCTGCGCCACCCGGGTGAACCGGGTGAAGCCGGCGTCCTCCGCGATCTGCCGCACCGCTCCCTCACCTGCCTGGGCGCCCAGGGCGTAGCCGCCCTCCTGCGAGAGCGCGTTCGGCAGGCACATGAACGTCGAGCCGCTGTAGTAGGCGCGGCCGACGGTCGTGAAGTTCTCCTCCACGTCCTCGGAGGCGTAGGGCTCGACGACCAGCCAGGTGCCGTCCGGCGCCAGCGCCTGACGCACCTGCTTCGCCGCCCCCAGCGGGTCACCCATGTCGTGGAGCGCGTCGAGCGTCGTGACGAGGTCGTAGCCGGTGCCCGAGAACTGCTGGGCCCGCGCCACCTCGAAGGTCACCCGGTCGGCGACGCCCGCCTCCGCGGCCCGCTTGTGCGCCTCCTCGATCGAGCCGGCGTGGTAGTCCGACCCCACCACCGTGCTCCGGGGGAACGCCTGCGCCATCAACACCGAGGACGATCCCAGCCCGCAGCCGACGTCGGCGATCCGGCCGCCGGCCTCGAGCTTCGCGACGACCCCGTCGAGGGCCGGGATCCAGTGCGGCACCAGCGAGGCGAGGTACGCCGGGCGGTAGAAGGCGTCGCAGCCGAGGTGCACGTCCTCGTGGTGCTCGTCCCAGCCGAACCCGGCGCCGGTGCGGAACGCCTCGGCGATGCGGGGCTCGGCGCGCAGCATCCCGAGGGCGATCAGGAAGGCCGCCGAGACGTCGGGCCCGTTCGGGTCGGCCAGGCAGAACTCCTGCTCCTCGGTGAGGAAGAACCGGCCGGTGACCCGGTCGTAGCTGACGTAGCCGCCGGCCGCCTGGCCGCGCAGCCACTCGGTGAGGTACCGCGCGTCGCACCCGGTGCGCCCGCCCAGCTCCTCGGGGGTGGCCGGTCCCTCGGCGAGGCCCCGGTAGAGGCCGAGCCGGTGCCCGAGCACCGCCGATCCGGCGGCCTCGGTCGCCGCCAGGTCGGCAGCGAACTTGTCGAGGAACTGACCCACCTTGTCGTGGTCCATCGATCTCTCCTTGCTGGTCGTCCGTACCGGCCCTGCGCCGGTCGCCGACGACCATCCGGGGCGCGGCTTCCACACCGCTGACGCGTGCTTCCACGGTGCTGACAAGCGGCCCTTGGGTCCCTGCCGTGGCCGGCGCGCAGGCGGCATGCTGAGGGAGTGACCACCGAGGCGAGCGTCCGGGTCGACGTGCTCGGGCCCCTCCGGCTGACCGTGGACGGGGCGGCGGTCGACGTGCGCGGGACCAAGCGGCGCGCGGTGCTGGCCCTGCTGGCGCTGGCGGAGGGGCGCACCGTGACCGTCGAGCGGTTCGCCGACGCGCTCTGGCCCACCGACCTGCCGGAGTCCGCGCGGCAGGCGCTGCACAGCCACGTCTTCCGGCTCCGGAGCCAGCTCGGCGCCGCCGCGGGACGGCTCGAGACCGGCCCGGCCGGGTACCGGCTGGCGCTCGGCCGCGAGGAGCTCGACCTCGCCGAGGCCCGCGGGCTGCTGGCCACGGGCCGGGGACTCGCCGGCTCCGACCCCGAGGGCGCGCTGGCAGCGCTCGAGCGGGCGCACGCGCTCTGGCGGGGGCCGGCACTGGCCGACCTCCTGGAGGTGCCGCCGCTCCAAGCAGCGGCCGAGGCGTGCGCCGAGCTCCACCGGGAGGTCACCGACGCGCTCGTGGAGAGCGGTCTCGCCGCCGGGCGAGGCCAGCAGGTGCTCGAGGTGGCCACCGCCTCGGTCGCGGAGGACGGACTCCGCGAGCCGGCCGTGCTGCTGCTGGTGCGGGCGCTGGCGGCCACCGGCCGGGCCGCCGAGGCGCTCCAGGTGGCCCGGGAGTTCCGCACCCGGCTGGCCGACGAGACCGGGCTCGACCCGAGCCCGGCGCTGGGCGAGCTCGAGCGCTCGGTCGCGGGCGGGGCCGCCGGCCCCGGCGCTGCCCCCACCACCCGCGGCGAGCGGGCTCCACGGCCGGCGACCCGTCTCCTCGGACGCGACGCCGAGCTCGGCGCGCTGCACCGGCTGCTCGCCGCCGAACGGCTCGTCACCGTGGTCGGCCCTGGCGGCATCGGGAAGACCCGACTCGCGCTCGAGGTGGCCCTGGGCACCGAGAACGCCACCGTGCTGCACCTCGCCTCCGTGACCGACGGCTCCGCCGTGCCGCACGCACTGGCGGCCGCGCTCGGGCTCGACGTGGTCCGCGGCGACGTGCTCACCGCGTGCTGCACCCTGCTCGGGGACCGCAGCGGTCTGCTGGTCGTGGACAACTGCGAGCACCTGCTCCCCGCGGTCGGCGCGATGGTCGACCAGGTGCTCACCGACTGCCCCCACGTGGCCGTGCTCGCCACCAGCCGCGAGCCGCTGGGGCTGCCGGGCGAGTACGTCTCCCGGCTCGCGCCCCTGCCGCTGCCGCACCAGGACGATCGGCTGACCGCCGTACCCTCGGTCGCGGTGTTCCTGGAGCGCGCCCGCCGGGCCCGGCCGCAGGCGCCCGTGGCCCCGGACGAGCTCCCGCTGGTGGCCGACGTCGTGCGCCGGCTCGACGGCATGCCGCTGGCGATCGAGCTCGCCGCCGGGCGGCTCTCCTCGCTGTCGGTCGCGGAGCTGCGGGCCCGGCTCGACCGGTCCCTGGACCTCCTCGGCTCGCCCCGGCCGGGGGCCGAGTCACGGCACCGCACCTTGCGAGCGACGGTCGACTGGTCCTACCAACTGCTGGACGAGGACGAACGGCGGCTCTTCCGTCACCTCGCGGTGTTCCCCGACGGGCTCGCGCTCGACGACGCCGAAAGGCTCGCCGCCGAGGTGGCGCCGTCGCTCGACCCGGGCGCTCCCCTGGCGCGGCTGGTGGACGCGTCGATGGTCGAGGCCGAGTTGGGGTCGCCGACGCGGTACCGGATGCTCGAGACACTGCGCGCGTTCGGGCTCGACCGGCTCGAGGACGCCGGCGAGCTCACCGACGCCGAGGAGCGCCTGGTCTCCTGGGCGGTCGACCTGGCAGCGCGGGTCGGTGCCGGGCTGGCGGGCGAGGACGAGCCGGAGGCCGACGCCTTGCTGCGTCGTGAGATGGCGAACCTGCGCGCCGTCTGGCGGCTCGCGATGAGGCGGGATCTCCTCGAGGAGGCCGCCGCGATCGTCGTGGCGCTGTTCGACGCCGTCGGCTACCGCGACCTCGTGGAGCTGCGCGACTGGGCCGAGGAGCTGGCCGCCCGCGACCTGTCCTCGCTCGAGCGGCCGTCCCTGGTCCTGGGCGTGGCGGCGGAGGCGGCCTATCACCGTGGCGATCTCGACCGGGCCGAGGGGCTGGCCCGCGACGGGCTCGAGCGGGCCCGCGACGGCGCGGACACCTGGGCTTGCCAGCTGCCCTGGTCGGTCGTCGCCCTCGCCCGCGGGGAGCACGAGGAGGTCGTCGAGCGCGCGCTCGCCGGAGCCCGGGCCACCGGCGTCGCCCGGGAGGCGCTCGGCGTGGCGGCGCTGGCGAAGGCGTACCTCGGGGATCTCGACGGCGCCAGGGTGCTGCAAGCCCAGGGCGAGCAGCACGCGAGGTCGCTGTCGATGCGGTCGTGGAGCGCCTACGTCGCGGGCGAGATCGCGTCGCTCGCAGGACAGCACGCGGAGGCGGAGGCGCACTACGAGCGCGCCGCCGACCTCGCCCGCCGTGCAGGGGCGTCGTTCCTCGTCGGGATCGCCGTCGTCGGGCTGGTCGCCGGGCGCGGCCGCACCGGGCGCACCCGCGAGGCGCTGCTCGGCTACCGCGACGTCGTCGACTACTTCGCGCGCACCGGCAACTGGACGCACCTGTGGACCACGCTGCGCAACCTCGCCGCCCTGCTGCGCTCGCTCGGCGACGAGCCGGCCGCCGCGGCCCTCGAGACCGCGGCGGACGCCGCACCGGACGCACCGGCGGTGGACGGCCGCCGTGCCGCCACCACGCCGGCGCGCCCGGCTCCCGACCGCGCGGAGGTGCTCGAGATCGCGCGGTCGGGGATCCGGCGCCACCTCGAGGTCACCGTGTCGAGAGGGTGACGCTCGCAGGCATGCAGAAGCCCTCCGGCGATTTCTCGTCAGCCGGAGAATTGGTCACGCTAGGGTCCTGCGGTGACCGGACGTCCGACGCGTGCGCTGGCCGTCGCTGCCGTGGTGCTCACCGTCACGGCCGGCCTCGCGACGCCGACTCCCGCGTCCGCCCAGAACGCACTCCCGCGCTTCGACCGGCAGGCAGCCGGGGACGGTCGTGCGACGTGGGTCTGGACCCGGCCGGCGCCGCGCGTGCTGCTCCGCTTCGCGATGCGGCACGGCGTGCGTGATCTCTTCCTGCACGTCGGCCCCGGGTTCGACACCACTCCCGACCGGCGGTGGGTGCGCAAGGTTGCCCGACTCGCGGACGGGACCGGCGTGCGGCTGCACGCCCTCGGGGGTGACCCGGGGTGGACCACCGACACCGCGGCCGCGGTGGCCTGGCAGCGGGACGTGCTCGCGAGCGGGCTGTTCCGCCGAATCCACGTCGACATCGAGCCGTGGGCCCTGCCGGCGTGGGACACCGACAGCGCCAGGCTGGTCACGGCCTACCTGCGCACGCTCACCGCCCTGGCCGACGCCGGCGGTGCCGCGCGGCTCGAGGCGGACCTGCCGTTCTGGTTCCACCAGCTGCGCACGCGTGACGGTGTCCCGGTGGACCGGGCGGTGCTGCGGGTCGTGGACGCCGTGACGGTGATGACCTACCGGACGAAGGTGACCGGTCCGGACTCGATCGTCGGGCTCGGTCGGCCCACGCTGCGGTCAGGGGTCGCGGCGGGCAAGCCGGTCCGGCTCGCCGTTGAGACGAGGTACCTCGGGGACGACCCGGTCGCGCAAAAGCAGACCTTCCACGGGCTCGGCAGGGCAGCGCTCTCACGCGCGCTGCGCAGGGTCGACCGCAGGGCCCGCAACCTCGACAGCTACGCCGGGATCTCCGTGCACGACGTGGCCGGGTGGCGGGCCCTCTAGCCGCCGCTGCTCAGCTCGCGCGGCGCTGGCGGCGCCGGTGTTCCAGGACGGTCGCGTCGCCGTCGAACTTCGGGTCGGCGACGAGGTACTGCGCGAGCAGGCTGTCGTGCGTGTGCGGCTTGGGCGGCACCGGGTCGTCGATGACCCGCCCCTCGGCGGTGTCCCAGAACCGGTCCGCGACCGCCCACACCCGCCGGCTGACCCCGCCCAGGACTCCGAGGTGCGGGAGGTGGGGGTGCGGGCGGGTCGGGGCGCGCTTCTCCGCCTCGAACACCTTCTGCGCGAGCCCGTCGACCTCGGCAGCGTCGCCGTGCTCCACCAGCCCTTCGACCATCCGCGACTCGAGCCGGTCGTGCTCGACGAGCTCGGCCTGCACGCGGGACCAGAGCGCGGGCCACTCCAGGTGGACGGCGTGCACCTCGCCGTACAGCTTCGCCTTGACGACGGCCAGCGTGTGCTCCAGCTTCCGCGCCGCCGCCAGGTAGTCGTGCACCAGCTGGTCGCCCTCGGGCACCACGCGCCGTACGCACGGCAGCAGCACGGCCTCGACGGCGGCGAGGTGCCGGCTCGTGGCCGCCATGAAGCCGTCCGTCGCGGCGTACCGCTCCCGCGGCCGCTCCGGGTTCCGGTGCGGGGCGAGCGCCTCCCCGAGCTTCTCCTCCAGGCACCGCTGGGTCGCCTCGACCGTCAGGACCAGGGAATCTCCGTGCGTCATCGCACCTCACCTCGTGGGCTCGGTGGCCTGGCGCCTGCGTCCCGCCAGGCCCGTCCTCCCAGTGTGTGCCGCGCACCGGGAACCCGCAAACGGCCCAGCCCGGCCGACCGGCACGCCTCCCAGGAGGGGCGATGACGGTCCGGATGAGCGAAGAGCAGCCGCACGACCTCGCGAGGGAGCAGGTCTCCCTCTGGAACGCCCACGACGTGGACGAGGTGCTCGCCCACCTCACCGACGACGTCCTGTGGTCGACACCAGCGAAGACGGTCAGCGGCATGCGCGCGGCCGCCGGGCTCGACCTGCATCCGGACCTTTGTGTCCGATATTTCCGCTTTCCCTTCAAGTGTGCGGCCAGCCTGTCGATCCTCTCGGTGAGCAACCGGAGCGTCGGTTGCCGGGGGATCACGCTGGACGACTGCTGGACGACCGGTAGTGGCCTCTCGGTTCCGGGGCCTTGCGGCCGCCCTCCCACGGGGCGGTCGGGTTGCCGCCACGCCCTCGCGCGCACGGCCGTCGGGGGCCCGCACCTGCCCGCACCACCCGAACGGAACCGCGTGTCTTCAGGGTCTCGCCCGCTGCTCGGCAGCCTGCTGCTCGTCGCTGCCCTCGTGGCGATCGGCGTGGGCGGCCCGGTCGCCGCCGACCCCTCCGAGGACCCGACGGGCAGGAGCACGCGCGCCACCGTCGCGGCGACCACCCCGTCGGCCGCAGCCCGCTCCGCCGTCACGGTCACGGCGAAGGGGACGAAGGGCCGGGTCGATTCCCCGAGGAACCTCAAGCAGAAGCGCAAGGTCGTCCCGCCACGGAAGGTCACGCGTCCCGCGAGGTGCACGAAGGCGGCGCCGACGACCGCAGCGGGATGGAAGAACCTCTTCGACTCGCTCGGTAGCCGGTTCGCCGCGGGTGACCAGCTCACCTCCACCCCGCTGCCGGACGGCCGTCTTCTGTGGGTGCTCGGGGACACCATCCAGGGGAAGCTCACCTCCACCGGCGCGGTGAAGAACTGGCGGATGGCGCGGAACACGGTCGCGATCACCGACCGTGGCTGCATCTCGCTGCACACCGGGAAGGGTGGCCGCTCCCTCATCCCCGAGCCGGGCCGCGGCCACTGGTACTGGCCGATGGCGCCGACGCTCGACGGCGGGAAGCTGTACACGTTCAGCGGACGGTTCAAGGCCGCCGCGGGCTCGTTCGCCGGCGTCGGGTCGGAGCTCGCGGAGCTGCGGTACGAGCGTGGCTCGACCCCGACCTTCTCCCGGATGCACCGCACCCCGTCCACCGGCACCCCGGAGACCAAGGTGCAGTGGGGCATGGCCACCGCGCGCGACGGCGTCTACACCTACGTGTACGGCACTCAGAAGGTCGTCGCGCCGTGGACGTTCGGCAAGGCGTTGTACGTCGCGCGGGTGCCGGCCGGGAAGCTCACCACGCTCGGCGCCTGGAGGTACTGGAACGGGCGGACCTGGGCGACGTCCGGCGCGAAGCCGATCCGCGACGCGATGGGCGGCGTCTCCACGAGCCTCACCGTCGACAAGATCGGCGGCCGCTGGGTGGCGGTGACGAAGAAGGAGGAGATGCTCGGCACCGACATCGTCGCCCTCACCGCCGACCACCCCGCCGGCCCCTTCAAGGAGACGGTGCTCGCCAAGGCGCCCGGGAACGTCGCCAAGGGAGACATCACCTACTCCGTGATGGCGCACCCGGAGGTGAGGCTGAGCTCCGGGAAGCTGCTGATCTCGGTGTGCCGCAACAACCTCGACGGCGACCGCGTCCTGAGGAACTTCGAGCGCGGCCGCCCGTACTTCCTCGAGGTCACGCTCCCCCGCTGACCCTCCCCGTTGCACGACCCGAGGTGCGGCATACTGACCGCGGGTCGGGGCGGTACCAGCAGCACCACGGCGAGCCCGTGTTCAGTCCGACGTCGTGCCCGACCCCCCGCCCTCGTAGCTCAGCTGGATAGAGCGACGGACTTCTAATCCGTTGGTCGCAGGTTCGAATCCTGCCGGGGGCGCTCGAGGTTTGCGCAGGTCAGGTGCCGCGCGACCCGTCCGAGGTCGCTATCGAAGAGGTCGGCGTAGGTGTCCAGCGTGAGCGCGGCGGAGCTGTGCCCGAGCATCTTGAACGGCCTTCAGGATGGCCCCGAGCAATCGCCAGTGATGCAGCCGTGTCCCGAGGTCGTGCGGTGTGGTGCCGGCAAGCCCCACCTGTGGTGCAACAACGTCCAGAACGAGACGAATTCAGCCGCTCGGACGACGACTGATCCTTGGATGCAAAACGTACGTTCGCCTGAGCCGTCACCTCGCCCCGACATCCGCGTTGAACGCAATAGCTGGCAGCTCCGGGGCACCCCTAACCCCACCCACCCCCGGTCGACTGGCAGCGGTGAGCTACAGGCGCCTGGGAGGCGCCGAAGGCTCACGAGGAGTGGCCGGCATCGTCGGCAGGTGCCCCACCCGGTCGCATCCCTCCGGGTGGGGTTCCTCTCGTTCTGACGGAGTCGGCCCGGTCAAGTCCCCGGGAGTGGTGTAGCGCTGCGTGATCCGGGTGGGGTCAGGCGGTGAGTGCTGGCATGGTGTCAGCTCCGATCTCGGTGTCGTTGGTGGCGACGATGTTGATGCGGCAGCGGGCCAG
>NZ_VHIB01000012.1 GCF_008087345.1 Nocardioides caldifontis
CATCGAATCACGGACCACCACGAGAGGAGGAGGCAAAGAGAAGAAGCTCCTCATGCGCGGCGCCGCCAGCCAGCACTGGACCGCCGCGCTCAACCAGTTCGAACTGCACTTCCCGGGGCGACTGCCCGCGGGAGCCTGAAACCCCGTCCGGCCGTTTACACAGCGAAGTTGACACGCTCTCCCAGCGCGGCTGGACGAAGTCGGCGTCCGAGCCAACCAATGCGTTGATCGGCAGCAAGCCCTTCCGGAAACGGGACTGCTGCGCGAACGGACCCCATTCCCCCCTGCCAGCCCATGCCCACCCGGGCTCACGGAGAAAGTCGGCGAGCGGCCCCTCCACGTCTTCGGCATAAAGGGCATCCACGTCGTACAGCCGGCCTTGGCGTCGCAGTTCCTCGACTGGTGCGTTTCGATCCAGAATCGGCATGAACCGACCGCCCCACACGCTGCTGAGTGTCGCGATCGCTTCGCGAACCTCCGCGCGCGAGGTCGTGTCCACCAACAGACCGACCCTCCACGGGCGCACCAGGGATTGACCGCGAGCACTCGCTACAGATCCAACCGCCATGGCCCGAGCGTAAGGATTGCCCCCGACGATTTTGCCTGAACCGCTGCGAGCGCAGGCACTTACGACCGAGGAACTGCCCGTCGGTAACGGCCGTTGGCCACCTTTCGCGCCACCATGCCGTCGCAGTGCAGACGACTCGTGCCTCCTGACAAGAGATTCATGAGTCGCGGACGGCTGGGGCTCACCCTGAGTAGGTCCCCTCGATCCGTGTCGCCGACCGGCCCGAGAACAAGCCCAGGCCGCTGAGCGTGTGCTCGAGGCCGCTCTCGTAGTACCGGTTGTCCACCGTGGCCTTGTTCTCCCAGCCGCCCAGTGCCATCAGCTCGCCGGAATCGCAGTGATAGGTGTCGATCGCGATGCGCGCGAAACGGTGGCGTAAGGAGTGCCAGGTGAGCTCGGCCATGGTGCGATTCCGCTCCAGCTGCGTGTAGCTGTGGGTCTGGGCGGACCATTCATCGCGTCGCTCGGTCCAGTCGGTGAGCGGCCAGCCCGCCTCGCGCATGGCCGGCAGCAGGTAGTCGCTTGCCCAAGCGGAGTGCCACAGTAGGCCGCCCCGGGGGGCCGGGAAGAGCAGCGCCTCTGGGTTGGTACCGGCGACCCTTTCTTCGTACGCGGCGGCAACCCGGTGCCTGAGTTGGTCCAACAGGGCGTAGCCGGTGAAGGACTGCGGTGCGATCGGTGCGAGCCGGGTCTTGTTGCCCTTGGGGGTGATGCGTCGGCTCGTGCCGGCCTTGGCGCCGGCGTCGATCTGCCAGTCGATGTGGAAGTGCGGGTCGGGGCGGCCCCCGCATCCGTCGAGGTGGACGTCGTCGGCGGTGAGCTGAAACTGCTCGCCCCAGCGAGGACCGCAGTTCGCGGCCAGCTCGGGTGCCAGCCTTCCCCAAGCCGGGAACCTGCGGGCCAGCGCGCGCCCCAGACGCATCACCTGGGGTGCGGACGGGGCGTCCTCGGGGCGGACGTAGTCCTCGTGCTCGCCGACCTGTCGGACGCGGTCGCGTCGTTCGGGCATCTCGGTGCCAACCAGGGCGGGGAGAGGGTTCACCGCGCCTTGGGGAAGCAGCTCGGATTGGGCTGCGGTGAAGTAGGGCTCCTTGCGGGCGTAGCCCCACTTGAGCAGCCCACGCCAGGCGGTGGTGTTCTGCTGCACCATGCGGGGCGTGCCGCCCTGGGCGCGCATCTGGTCCACTAGTTCGCGGGTGACGTCCATCGCGCGGTAGTGCTCGAAGCCCCGGATGGTGCGCAGCAGCTGGTCCTCGGTCTGGTTGCGGTAGCTGGACCGCCAGGGCCGCTTCCTGCCGTAGGGGCTTCGTCCCTCGGCGAGGTAGGCAGTGACCAGCATGTCCAGCCGGGTCACCGCGAGTGGGCCGGCGGCCGAGGACTCATAGGCGCTGACCTGGCTCGCCTTCCAGCGAGCCTGGTCGAGGGTGGTGCCGCCGGTGGTCTTGCCGCGGGTGCCATCGACGCGTTCCCAGCGCAGGTTGTAGTAGCGGCCGTTCTTCCCGATGCCGGTCGGCGCGTAGATCCGGATCCCGTCGTAGGTCTCCAGCGGGGGGCTCATGCCGCCCGCCTCGGCGCGTAGGGCTTCGGCTTGCGGGCGCCAGCGGGTGTGGCGGGGGTCGAGGCGAGGGGCGCGGCGCGCGTCGTGCGAGGCGTGCGAGGCTTCGGGGGACCGGAGGCGCTGCGTCGCACGCGGGCCGGGTCCTCCCCGGTGGCCTTGGGCTTCCGCGGGAGAGCGGCGAACCAGGCGAGCACCTCCTCCCGGAGCCACAGGTTGCTGGCGAAGGGCGCTCGGGGGGCAGGGAAGTCGGCGCGGTAGGTGTGCTCCCGGGCTGAGTCCACGCTGAGGTGGTCCAGCGCGGCGGCAACGTGACGGATCGTCCAGATCGGGTCGTTGAGGTCGATTTCGGTCGTGGGCATGGACGGGTCGGTGCGGGGACTGCCCGCACGCGCATCGTCGACCACGCCCGCGCAACGGGCGATGCCCGGCCCCCGGATGCCGCACGGCCCCTGCCGGGGGGAATCTGGGGCGATTCCCGGCAGGGGCCGTGCGTTTGCGCAGGTCAGCGGTCCATTGACCGCACCTGTCAGATGTCGTAGTACATCTCGAACTCGTGCGGGTGGGGCCGCAGCTGCACCGGCAGGATCTCGTTCTGCCGCTTGTACTGGATCCAGGTCTCGATCAGGTCGGGGGTGAACACGCCGCCCTCGGTGAGGAAGTCGTGGTCACGCTCGAGGTTGTCCAGGACCGCGCCGAGCGACACCGGGACCTGGTCGATCTCGGCCATCTCGTCCGGCGGCAGCTCGTAGATGTCCTTGTCGACCGGGGCGGGCGGCTCGATCTTGTTCTTGATCCCGTCGAGCCCGGCGAGCAGCAGGGCCGAGAACGCGAGGTAGGGGTTCGCCGACGGGTCGGGGCAGCGGAACTCGATGCGCTTGGCCTTCGGGTTCGACCCGGTGATCGGGATCCGCACGCAGGCGGAGCGGTTGCGCTGGCTGTAGACCAGGCTGATCGGCGCCTCGAAGCCGGGCACCAGCCGGTGGTAGGAGTTCACCGTCGGGTTGGTGAACGCCAGCAGCGACGGGGCGTGCTTGAGCAGGCCGCCGATGTAGTAGCGGGCGGTGTCGGAGAGCCCGGCGTAGCCCGACTCGTCGTAGAAGAGCGGCTCGCCGTCGTTCCAGATCGACTGGTGGCAGTGCATCCCCGAGCCGTTGTCGCCGAAGATCGGCTTCGGCATGAAGGTCGCGGTCTTGCCGTTGCGCCAGGCGACGTTCTTCACCATGTACTTGAACTTCATCACCGAGTCGGCCGACGGCAGCAGCTCGTCGAAGCGCCAGTTGATCTCGGCCTGGCCGGCGGTGCCGACCTCGTGGTGGGCCCGCTCGACCACGAGCCCGGCCTTCTCCAGCTCGACGACGACCTCGTCGCGGAAGTCACCGAAGTGGTCGTACGGCGCCACGGGGAAGTAGCCGCCCTTGTACTTCACCTTGTAGCCGCGGTTGTTCTCCTCGGACCCGGTGTTCCAGGCGCCGGCCTCGGAGTCGATGTGGTAGAAACCCGCGTTCTGCGAGGTCTCGAACCGCACCGCGTCGAAGACGTAGAACTCGGCCTCGGGTGCGAAGTAGGCGGTGTCACCGATGCCGGTGGACTTGAGGTAGGCCTGCGCCTTCCGCGCGATGTTGCGCGGGTCGCGGCTGTACGCCTCGCCGGTGAGCGGGTCGTGGATGAAGAAGTTCACGATCAGCGTCTTCCGCTCCCGGAACGGGTCCAGGTAGGCGGTCGTCGGGTCGGGGAACAGCGACATGTCGGACTCGTGGATCGCCTGGAACCCACGGATCGAGGAGCCGTCGAAGTTCAGCCCGTCGTCGAACACCGACTGGTCGAACGACGAGACCGGCACCGTGAAGTGCTGCATGACGCCGGGCAGGTCGCAGAACCGCACGTCGACCATCTCGACGCCTTCGTCCTTGATGTACTTCAGCAGCTCGTCGCTGTTCGCGAACATTCGTCCTCCTTGACCGCGCCGCGGCCGTTTGCTCGGGCGTTCGTCGTGTGTGGTCACACGAACGATCAGTCGATGCCCCCGCGCATCTGCGTTCGAACGTAGGCGTGGCCAGTTTCTCCACCGTATCCCGATTGTTTCGCGGAGGTTACGGACCTCTCACGGCCGTCCGGTCCAGCCGACAGGTCCGCCGCCGGGCCGGCGGAGCCGCCCCGGTAGCGTGAGCGCCATGGTCCCCGAGGTCTCCGGTGAGCAGGAGTACGCCGGTCAACGGCTGGGTCTCCCCGAGCAGGGACCACGTTCGGTGGCGAGCTGGGGACGTCGCATCGCCGCCCTCTTCGTCGACTGGGTCGCCTCGCTCCTCGTCGCCGCGCTGGTCGAGAGCTGGGGCGGGGTCCCGAACACCAACGGGTGGCTCACCCTGCTGGTCTTCCTCCTCGAGGCGACGGTGTTCACCGCGCTCGCCGGCGGCTCGTTCGGCCAGCTCGCCCTCCGGCTGGCGGTGGTACGGCTCGACGGCCGACCGGTCACGGTCCTCCACGCCTTCGTGCGCACCCTGCTGATCTGCCTCGTCGTCCCGCCGCTGGTCTTCAACCGTGACAACCGCGGCCTCCACGACCTCGCGGTCGGCACCGTCACGCTCGTGCGGTGAGCGTCCGCCGGAGTTGTCCGGTCCGTCCGTAAGGTGGGCGGCATGCTCCTGCGCCGCACCCAGACCAAGACCGCCGCCCTCGCTGCCGGTGCCCTGCTGACGCTCTCGCTCACCGCCTGCGGCGGCGACGAGGAGCCCACGGCGGCCGAGCCCACCCCGACGGAGTCGTCGAGCCCGACGGACGAGGCCAGCCCGAGCCCGTCGGAGAGCCCGTCGGAGAGCCCGACCGCCGACGCCCCGGCGGCCGGGGACGACGTGACCGCCTTCCTCGACCGGCTCAAGGCCGGCTTCGGTGACGAGGGGTCGGTCCACGTCTCGATGAGGATGACCGGGCCCCAGACGATCGAGGCCGAGGGCGACACGGCGTACGGCCCCGACGGCAGCGACCTGCGGATGACGATGCTGATGCCCGGCATGGGGGAGCAGGCGCTCACCATGATCGTCTCCGACCAGCGGATCTTCGCCTCGATCCCTGGAATGACACCGGAGGGCAAGTTCTTCGAGATCGCCAAGGACGACCCGCTCTACTCCCAGTTCGGCAACACCGGCATGTCGCCGGCCGACTCCTTCGCCGGCTTCGAGGCCGGGCTCGAGAGGGTCGAGCCGGTCGGCCAGGAGAAGCTCGGCGGGGAGCAGACCGAGCACGTCAAGCTCCACGTCAACGCCGCTCGCGCGATGGAGGCGATGGAGATGGGCCAGGTGCCCGGGCTCCCGGAGACCCTCGTCTACGACGTGTGGCTCGACGGCCAGGACCGGATGCGGCGGATCCGCTACGCGCTGGCCGGCACCAAGGTCGTCATGGACATGACGCAGTGGGGGAGCGAGGTGCGGATCGACCCGCCGCCGGCGAGCGAGATCGTCGAGCCGCCTAACACGCAGGGCTGACCCGGCCGGGACGCCGGCGAGCGGAGGGGCTCAGCGGCCGCGCAGGTTGCCGCGGAGCCCCTTCATGCTGGTCGGGACCGGCCCCTTCGGGAGCGGGATGTTCGACCGGGTCGCGTCCATCGCCTTGAGCCGGGCGAGCAGCTCGGTCATCTGCGCCGGCTGGACCTCGCGCTTCATCTTGGTGACGGTGCGGGTCAGCTTCGGCAGGGGCACCTGGCCCTCGTCGTAGCCGATGACGATCTCGCGGATCGGCGCCTCGGCGGCCACCCGCTGGTGCTTGGCGCGCTCGGACGCGAGCAGGTTCTTCAGCCGGTTCGGGTTGCCCTCGCCGATCAGCACGATCCCGGGCGGGCCGACGAGCCGGTGCACGACGTCCTGCTGCCGGTTGAAGGCGATCGCGGTGTCGGTCTTCCAACCGCGCTTGAGCATGCTGAGCACCGCCGCGGCCGCACCCGGCTTCCCCTCCATCTGCTTGAGCTGGGAGCGCGTCGCCCGCCGCCCGAAGACGATCAGCGTGCCGAGCACGCCGACCATCAGCGCGGTGATGACGTCGAGGATCCGCCAGTCCGGCGGGATCAGCACGTAGAACAGCGCCAGCCCGACGAGGAAGGAGAAGAGGAACGTCCCCAGCAGGATCCACCCGATCTTCGGGTCCGCCTGCTTGGTGATCTTGTAGGCCTGCCGCATCTGCGAGATGCGTCCGGGCTTCCCGTCCTTGGCCATGGTCACTCCGCCCTCAGTCGTGCTCGTCCGTGCGCCGGCCGGATGGTGCTCCGGAGCCGGAAGATTGTCTCAGACGCCGGCGGCAGCGGCCGGGGTGGTCGGGGCCGCCAGCGCCTCGCGGCCCTGGTGCGCCTCGCCCCGGTCGCCGCGGCTCTCGACCGCCTGGGCGTAGAGCCGGCCGGCGCGGTACGACGAGCGGACCAGCGGCCCCGAGAGGACCCCGGCGAAGCCGATCTCCTCGGCCTCCGCGGCCAGCTCGACGAACTCCTCCGGCCGGACCCACCGCTCGACGGGGTGGTGGCGCGGGGAGGGGCGGAGGTACTGCGTGATCGTCACCAGCTCGCACCCGGCCTCGTGCAGGTCGCGCAGCGCCTGCGAGACCTCCTCGCGCGTCTCGCCCATGCCGAGGATGAGGTTGGACTTGGTGACGAGCCCGAACGCCCGGGCCTGGGTCAGGACGTCCAGCGACCGCTCGTAGCGGAACGCGGGCCGGATCCGCTTGAAGATCCGCGGCACCGTCTCGACGTTGTGGGCGAGCACCTCGGGCCGCGACTCGAAGACCTCGGTCAGCAGGTCGGGCTTGCCGTTGAAGTCGGGGATGAGGTTCTCCACCCCGGTGCCCGGGTTGAGGTCGTGGATCGCGCGCACCGTCTCGGCGTACAGCCAGGCGCCGCCGTCGGGGAGGTCGTCGCGGGCGACGCCGGTGATGGTCGCGTAGCGCAGCCCCATCGTCCGCACGCTCTCGGCGACCCGACGCGGCTCGTCGCGGTCCAGCGGCTGCGGCTTGCCGGTGTCGATCTGGCAGAAGTCGCACCGCCGGGTGCACTGGTCGCCACCGATGAGGAACGTCGCCTCCCGGTCCTCCCAGCACTCGTAGATGTTGGGACAGCCGGCCTCCTGGCAGACCGTGTGGAGCCCCTCGGACTTCACCAGCCCTTGGAGGTGCTTGTACTCCGGCCCCATCCGGGCACGGGTCTTGATCCACTCCGGCTTGCGCTCGATCGGGGTCTGCGCGTTGCGGACCTCCAGGCGGAGCAGCTTTCGTCCGGCGGGCTCGACTGCAGTCACGGCGCCCACTCTACGTCGCGCCACCCAGTCCCTGGGGCGCCGTCAGGGGACGTCGCGGCGCAGGAACGACGCCACCGAGACGACCACGGCGAGGAGCAGCAGCGCCCCGAGGTACGCCGCGGCGTGGGTCGCGGTGAGGTCGTAGCGCGGGACGCACCCCCGCTCCCCGGGGCCGCACAGCGAGCGGTCCGCGAGCTCCACCCCGTCGAGGAGGAACGCCTGCACGTTGCGGGCCAGCGACCACTGGCTCATCCGCTCGAACGGCAGCGACGCGGCCAGCCCCTCGCCGACCACCGCGTAGCCGAGGAGCACCCCGAGGGTCCCCACGGTGTGGCGCAGCAGCATCGTCACCGCGTAGCTCCCGAGCGCAGCCGCGGCCACCAGCAGCAGCCCGCGGGCCGACCCCCGGAGCACCACCTCCCAGTCGGCGGCGCCGGGTGGGACGCCGCGGGCCACGGCGACGACCGCGAGCGAGCCCCAGAACAGCGACAGGAGGACGGCAGCGGCTCCGGTGGTGGCCAGCACGACCGCCAGCGCCTTCGCCAGCCAGACCGTCGTACGACGCGGGGCCTGGAGCAGCTGGTTGCCGATCGACCCGCTGCTCCAGTCGGGGCCGGTGAAGGTCGCCCCGAGCAGCACCGCCGCACCCACCAGCGTGAAGACCAGGACCTGGCCGCGGCCGTCGAGCTCGCCGGCGAGGTCGAGAGGTTCGCGGGGGAGGAACCACTCCAGCCGCGGCTGCGGCTGCTCGCAGGCGGAGTCGGAGGGCGAGGCCTCGAGGCACGCCTCGCGCTCCTGCTCGCCGAGGAGCTGGTCGCGGGCCAGCAGCTGCTCGGCCGCCGCGCGCTCGGTGTCGTCGGCCGGGCGGGTGGCGTAGGCGGCGGAGACCGCGAGGACAGCCGTCACCGCGGCGGCGATCAGGAGGACGACGACCACGCCTCGCCGTAGCCCGAACCGCGTCAGCTCGACGCGCAGCAGCCTCACCGGACCCCCTCCGGGGCCTCGGCGGTCGACAGCCGGCGGACGACGTCCTCGACGTCGGGCCGCTCGGGGATGAGCTCGCGGACGAAGTGGCCGTGCTCGGCCAGCACGCGGGTGACCACGGAGGGGTCGGGCGGGCCGGCCACGAACAGGTGGGTCCGGCTCTCCCGGGTGACCTCCAGCCCCGCCGCGCGCAGCAGCTCGGCGGCCTTGTCGAGCTCGGCGACGGCCACCCGGACGCCCGCGGGCTGGTAGCGGCCGACCAGCCCGGCGACCTCGCCGGAGCGCCGGACCTCGCCGCCGGACATGATCGTCACCGAGTCGCAGACCTGCTGCACCTCGGCGAGCAGGTGGGTGCTCAGCAGCACCGTCACCCCGGCGCGGCCGAGGTCGCGGACCAGGCCGCGCACCTCACGGATCCCCGACGGGTCGAGCCCGGCGGTCGGCTGATCGAGGACCACCAGCTCCGGCTCCTTCAGCAGCGCGGCGGCCAGCCCGAGCCGCTGGCGCATCGCGACGGAGTAGCCGCGGACCCGCTCCTCGCCGTGCCCCTGCAGACCCACCTGCTCCAGCACCTGGTCGACGCGCGACCGGCGGACCCCGGCCGCACGCCCCAGCAGCAGCAGGTTCTGCCGGGCGGTGAGCCCGCGGTGGAACGCCGGGTGGTACACGAGCCCGCCGACCCTGCCGACCACCCGCGGCAGCCGTCGGGGGACCGGCTCGCCGAACAGGGCGGCCGTGCCCGACGTGGGGCGGGCGAGCCCGAGCAGCATCCGGATCGCGGTGGTCTTGCCGGCACCGTCGGGGCCGAGCAGCCCGTGGACCTCACCGCGGGCGACCGCGAGGTCGAGCCCCGCGACCGCCACCAGGGGGCCGCCACGCAGCCGCCGGTGCTCCTTGCGGAGCCCGTGCGTCTCGATGACGAGGTCGGTCACGGCGCTCCCGGGGTCGACAGGGTCTCGGAGGGACGGGGTCCCGGCCCAGCCTGCCGCACCCGCGGGTCAGGACGACGGATTGACCACGGGGACACGCAAGGCCGGGACCAGGGCAGCCTCGCTGCGCGGTTCGTGGTCCGGGGTGCGCTCGTAGGGGCCCCACCCGAGCAGCTCCGTGAGGTGCCGCTGCACGGAGGGGAGGACCTCCTCGACGGTGACGTCCCGCCCGAGCTCCGCGCTCAACGAGGTCACGCCGGCATCGCTGATCCCGCAGGGCACGAAGCGGTCGTACCACGCGAGGTCCACGTCGCAGTTCAGCGCGAACCCGTGCATCGCCACACCCTGCGACACCCGGATCCCGATCGCCGCAATCTTCCGCTGCGCTGATTGCGCGAGCGTGTCGGCTGCGCCGCCACGCTGCCGCTGTGCCGATTCCGCGAGCGTGTCGGTTGCGCCGCCACGCTGCCGCTGTGCCGATTCCGCGAGCGTGTCGGTTGCGCCGCCACGCTGCCGCGGGGGCGAGTGAGCGTCGTCGATCCAGACGCCGCTGCGGCCGGGGACGCGGGCGGTGGCGACGCCGAGGTCGGCGCAGACCGCGATCAGTGCCTCCTCGATCCGCCGCACGTAGTCGACGACCTTGACGTGGTCGGGGAGCCGGACGATCGGGTAGCCGACCAGCTGCCCGGGGCCGTGGAAGGTGATCTTGCCGCCGCGGTCGACGTCGATGACCGGGGTGCCGTCGAAGGGCCGCTCGTGCGGCTCGGTGCGCTTGCCGGCGGTGAACACCGGCGGGTGCTCGAGGAGCAGCACGGTGTCCGGCTCGCCGGCGACGACCCGGGCGTGCACGTCCCGCTGGAGCTCCCACGCCGCGAGGTACTCCACCGCCGAGGGCCCGAGGCCCGGGATCTCGAAACGCAGCTCGCTCACGGCGTCGAGCGTACGCCTGTGGATGACGGGGGCAGCCGGTCGGCGTCCGGTGCCACCATGCGGCCATGCCTCTGCCACCCGCGCTCCGTCCCGTCCTCGGCTGGGGTGCTCTCACCGTCCTCGCGGTCCTCGTCTCGCTGGCCGTGGTGCGGCTGCTCGAGCCGGGTGCCGGTCCTGGTCACGCCGCGGAGCCGACGGCCCGGCCGCCGGCCCCCGAGCAGGTCGCGGTCGCCCTGCTGCGGGAGTGGGACGAGCGGCGAGCCGCGGCGTACGCACGGGGGGACGTGCCGGCGCTCCGGGCGCTGTACGCCGACGGCTCCGGTGCCGGGTCGCGGGACGTGCGGCTCCTCGAGGCGTACGTCGACCGGGGGCTCGTCGTGGAGGGGCTCCACCAGCAGCTTCTCGAGGTCGAGATCGTGGACACTGCCCCGCACCGGCTGACCCTGCGGGTGCGGGACCGGCTCGCCGGGGGCACCGCGGTCTCCGCCGCGGGCCGCGTCGCGCTGCCGCGGGACCGGCCGTCGACGAGCGACGTCGTGCTCGTGCGGCAGGCGGGCCAGTGGCAGGTGTGGTCGGTCGACCCGGTGCGCAGGGGGTGAGCGCGACCGGGCTAGCGCAGCGCGGCCGCGAGCCGGTCGGTGATGTCGTTGTGCGCGAACGCGTAGCCCGCCTCGAGCAGCCGCTTGGGCTCGAGCCGCTGCGAGGCCAGGATCTCGCCGCCGATCGGCCCGACCAGCGCCGTCGCCCGCAGCGGCAGGGAGGGCACCCGGAGGACGGTGGGCCGGCCGAGCGCCTTCCCGAGGGCCTCGGTGAACTCCGCGTTGGTCGACGGTTCGGGCCCGGTGAGGTTGAACGGCCCCGAGAGCTCGTTGTGCGCCAGGAAGGTCGCCGCGGTGAGCCAGTCGTGCAGCGAGATCGTCGCGAAGAACTGCTCGCCGTTGCCGATCCTCCCGCCGAGCCCGAGCCGGAACGGCAGGAGCATGGCGGGGAGCGCGCCGCCCCGGCGGTCGAGGACGACCGAGGTCCGCATCAGCGCGACCCGCGCCCCGGCCTCGCGGGCGGGCTCCGTCGCCGCCTCCCACCGGCGCACGACGTCACCCATGAACGTGCGCGCGTCGACCGGGCTGTCCTCGGTGATGACCGTGCTGCCGCGGTCGCCGTACGCCGCCACGCCGCTCTGGGCGAGGAACGCCGGCATCCGGTCGCTGCCGGCGATCGCCTGGGCGAGCGTCCGGGTGGTGTCCACCCGCGAGGCCGTGAAGGTGCGCCGGTAGCGCTCGTTCCACGGCACGTGCACCAGCGGCGCGCCTGCGAGGTTGGCCACCACGTCGGCACGCTCGACGACCGCGCGGTCGACCGTGCCGCTCGCCGGGTCCCACCGCACCTCGTCGGCGGCGGTGGGTTCCCGACGGACCAGCCGGACGACCTCGTGGCCGTGCTCGACGAGCGCCTGCGTCCAGGCGCCGCCGAGGAACCCCGAGGCGCCCGCGACGACGAACCGCATCAGACCTCGAAGTGCCCGGCCTCGAGCCGCTCCTTGACGTCGGACAGGAACCGTGCGGCGTCCGCGCCGTCGACCAGCCGGTGGTCGTAGGTGAGCGCCAGGTAGACCATGTGCCGGATCGCGATCGTCTCGCCGAGGTTCGGGTCGTCGATCACCACGGGCCGCTTGACGACGCTCCCCGTGCCGAGGATCGCGACCTGCGGCTGGTTGATGATCGGGGTGTCGAACAGCGCACCGCGGCTCCCGGTGTTGGTCACCGTGAACGTGCCGCCGGCCAGCTCGTCGGGGCCGATCTTGTTCGAGCGTGTGCGCTCGGCGAGGTCGGCGATGTGGCGCGCCAGCCCGGCGACGTTGAGGTCGCCGGCGTTCTTGATGACCGGGGTGAGGAGCCCCTTCTCGGTGTCGACCGCGATCGCGATGTTCTCGTGGTCGTAGTAGGTGACCTCACCCTTCTCGGTGTCGATCCCGGCGTTGAGCGATGGGTGCACCTTGAGCGCGTCGATGGCCGCCTTGACGAAGAACGGCAGGAACGACAGCTTCACGCCCTCGCGCTCGGCGAACTCGGCCTTCTTGGCGTCCCGCAGCCGCGAGATTGCGGTGATGTCCACCTCGACAACCGTCGTGAGCTGGGCCGAGACCTGGAGCGACTCGACCATCCGCTTGGCGATGACCTTGCGCAGCCGGCTCATCTTCTCGGTCCGGCCGCGCAGCGGGCTCGGCGCCTTCTCGGCCGGCTTCGCGGCCGGCGCCGCCCCCTGGTCGGCCGCGGGCGCGCTCGGCGCGGGCGCCTCCTGGGCGGCCCGGGCCGCCTCGAGGACGTCCTGCTTGCGGATCCGCCCGCCGACACCGGTGCCCTTGACCTTCGCGAGGTCGACGCCGTGCTCGGCGGCCAGCTTGCGCACCAGCGGGGTCACGTAGCCCTGCGAGTCGCCCTGGCTCTCGGTGGTCGCGGCCGGCGTCGGGGCGGACTCCGCCTTGATGTTGCCGGCCTGCGCCTTGTCCTCGGTGCGGGGCTGCTCCTCGGTGCGGGGCTGCTCGGCCTTCGCCGGGGCGTCGGCCTCCTTGTTCTCCGGCTCCTCGGCCTTCTCGGGCTCGGGCTCCTGCTCGACGGCCTCCTCGGCCTGGGCGGCCTCCTGCTCGTCGGCCGCGTCCTGGTCGTCGGTCTCGGCGACCGGGGAGGGCTTCTCGGCCTGGTCGGAGCGGCCGCCACCGGAGCCGCCCGAGGGCTGGCCGGACCCGACCAGGGCCAGCTCGGCGCCGACCTCGACGGTCTCGTCCTCCTGGACCTTGATCTCCAGCAGCGTGCCGGCAACGGGGGAGGGGATCTCGGTGTCGACCTTGTCGGTGGAGACCTCGAGGAGCGGCTCGTCGACGGCGACCTCGTCACCGACCTGCTTGAGCCAGCGGGTGACGGTGCCCTCGGTCACCGACTCGCCGAGCGCCGGGAGGGTGACCGGGGTGGACTCGCCGGAGCCGGACCCGCCGCCGTCGCCGCCGCCGTCGCCGGAGCCGGACGAGGGCTGCGCCTCCGCGGCGGCCTCCTCCTTCTCGGAGCCCCGTTCCTCGGCCTCCTCCTCGAGCGGCGTCTCGTCCTCGCCGGAGTCGCCGGAGTCGCCGGAGTCGCCCGCGTCGGACTGGTCGGAGTCCTCGCTCTCCTCGGCCTGCGCGGAGCTGTCGCCGCCGCCCGAGCCACCGCCCTCGCCGGCGTCGCCGATCACGGCGAGCTCGGCGCCGACCTCGACCGTCTCGTCCTCCTCGGCCTTGATCTCCAGCAGCGTGCCGGCGACGGGGGAGGGGATCTCGGTGTCGACCTTGTCGGTGGAGACCTCGAGGAGCGGCTCGTCGACGGCGACCTCGTCACCGACCTGCTTGAGCCAGCGGGTGACGGTGCCTTCGGTGACGGACTCGCCAAGTGCTGGGAGGGTGACTGGTGTCGCCATGCGCTGTGATCGCTCCTTCAAGGTCCGAAAGGTGCCCTCGTGGGGCGGCGGGGGACGCGCCCATCCTTGCACTTACCCCGTTTACGTCACACTGGTCCCCATGGGAATGCTCGACCGCTTCCGCGTGTCACGGCGTCGCGGTCGTCCGCGCCGGTCGAACGGCGGATTCACGACAGTCCGGCCCTCCGACGAGGCCGACCAACGCCACCTCCGCGAGTTCGTGCAGAGCCGGCGGGGAGTCGAGGGGTTCGTCGAGCCGCGCACCGCGGTCAGCGACGTGACGCTCCTGCTGGTCGCCCACGACGGCGAGTGGACCCGCCGGCGGGTGCCGTCGACCGAGTGGGCCCACCGGTTCGCCAACGACGCGGGCATCCCGTCGTACGACGCGTCGGTGGTGGGCTACCCCGACCGGATGCGGGACTTCAACCGCCGGCGGAAGGCCGGGCGGGGGGACACCGGCTGAGCCGGCGCCCCGCTCAGCCGGCCTGCTCGAGCTCCTCCTCGTCCGCGGAATCCGCCCGGAACGGCCGCTCGCCGAGGTCGCGGGCGAGCTCGACCAGCGTCGCGACGGCGACGCCGGTGCCGCCGGTCGGGACGTGGCCGTACGCCCCCTTCTCGTTGTACGCCGGCCCCGCGATGTCGAGGTGGGCCCACGGGAGGTCGTCCACGAACTCACGGAGGAACGCCGCGGCGTAGGACGCCCCGCCCCACCGCTCGGAGTTGTGCTGGGCCAGGTCGGCGATCTTGGAGTTGCCGCGGACCTTCTCGCCCATCTCCTCGGGGATCGGCATCGGCCACAGCGCCTCGCCGGCCCGCTCGCCGACCTCGCGGATCCGGGCGACCAGCCCGTCGTCGTTGCCGAAGAGCCCGGTCACCCGGTCGCCGAGCGCGACCATGCAGGCGCCGGTCAGGGTCGCCACGTCGACGACCACGTCGGGCTTCGCCTCGCGGGCGTGGACCAGGGCGTCGGCGAGGACCAGCCGCCCCTCGGCGTCGGTGTTGAGGACCTCGACGGTCTTGCCGCCGTACATCGTCAGCACGTCGCCGGGCCTGGTGGCCGAGCCGGAGATCATGTTCTCGGCCATCGGTGCGAACGTGGTGACGCGGACGGGCAGCCCGAGCTCGGCGATCGCGAAGGTCGCGTTGACGACCGCGGCGGCGCCGGCCATGTCCATCTTCATGGTGGTCATCGACGAGCCCGGCTTGATCGAGAGGCCGCCGGAGTCGTAGGTGATGCCCTTGCCGACCAGCGCGAGGTGCGCCGTCGCGCCGGCCGGCTCGTAGCTGAGCTGGACGAGCCGCGGGGGGTTGTCCGACCCGCGGCCCACCCCGAGGATGCCGCCGCAGCCGCGCGCCTCGAGCTCCTGCTCGTCGAGGACGGTGACCTTGACGCCCTTCACGCCCTTGGCCGGCTTCTCGGTGGCCGTCAGCGCCTTCTTGCGGGCCTTGCCGAGCGCCGCGACGGCCTCGGCGAACGCGGTGGGCCGCAGGTCCCCGGGCGGGGTGTTGACCCAGTCGCGGGTGCGGGTGATGGCGTCGACGACGACCTGCGCCTCGGTGAGGGCCTGGGTGAACTCCGCCTTGCGGGCGTCCTCGCAGAGCACCACGACCTCGCCGGGGCGGTCGTCGGAGCGGCGGGTGCGGTAGGTGTCGAAGGAGTAGCCGCCCAGGCTCCACCCTTCGACCGCGGCCCGGACCAGCGCCGGGTCGCCGCTCGGCAGGGCGAGCGCGACGGACGCGGCG
The DNA here is from genome assembly GCF_008087345.1 of Nocardioides caldifontis. Classification (GTDB taxonomy): domain Bacteria; phylum Actinomycetota; class Actinomycetes; order Propionibacteriales; family Nocardioidaceae; genus Marmoricola_A; species Marmoricola_A caldifontis. The sequence goes on from NZ_VHIB01000012.1 coordinate 15,427, forward strand.
TTGCTGACCGAGCGGGCGGCGACGCCGGCCGCCCGGCGGACCGAGGTGCCGGTGACCTCGGGGCCCATGCCGACGAGCACGAGGACGGCGGCCTTGAGCGTGCCGCCGGTCGGGACGGTGGCGGCCTGGCCGGGCTTGCCGGAGAGGTCGAGCATCGACAGCAGCGGCTTGAGCTTGCGCCCGTAGGCCTCGGTGACCCCCTCGGCACCCGGGGCGAGCCGCGGGCCCTTGTCGGTGGAGAGGACGCCGACCACGACGGCGTCGGTACCGGTGCGCTCGACGGCGCCCTTGCGCAGGATGAAGGAGGTCACCGGGCAATGGTAGGAGGGCCGCTTGTAGGTTCGGCCGCATGAGGCGTTCCCCGCTGCACGACCGGCACGTCGCCCTCGGCGCGAAGCTCTCGGAGTTCGGTGGCTGGGAGATGCCGCTGGAGTACCCCGGGGGTGTCCTGAAGGAGCACGCCGCGGTCCGCGAGGCGGTCGGCGCCTTCGACGTCAGCCACCTCGGCAAGGTGCGGCTCCGGGGTCCTGGGGCCGCCGAGCTGGTGAACCGCACGCTGACCAACGACCTCGGCCGGATCGAGCCCGGACAGGCGCAGTACACCTTGTGCTGCGACGCCTCCGGCGGGATCGTCGACGACCTCATCGCCTACCTGCACGGCGACGACCACGTGCTGCTCGTGCCCAACGCCGCCAACGCCGCCGAGGTGGCCCGGCGGCTCGCCGAGGCGGCACCGGCGGAGGTCGAGGTCACCGACGAGCACGAGGAGTGGGCGGTGCTCGCGGTGCAGGGCCCGCGCTCGGACGCCGTCCTGGAGCGGTTGGGGCTCCCGACCGGCCACGGCTACATGTCGTTCGCCACCCCGTCGTACGACGGGGCCGAGGTGGTGGTCTGCCGCACCGGCTACACGGGGGAGCGCGGCTACGAGCTGCTCGTCTCCTCGGCCGGCGCGGGGCCGCTCTGGGACGCGTTGCTCGCGGCCGGTGAGGAGGTGCGCCCGTGTGGGCTGGGAGCCCGGGACACGCTGCGCACCGAGATGGGCTACCCGCTGCACGGCCAGGACATCTCCCTCGACGTCACCCCCGTCCAGGCCCGGCTCGGCTGGGCCGTCGGCTGGTCGAAGGAGGCGTTCTGGGGCAAGGAGGCGCTGACCGCCGAGCGGGCCGAGGGGCCGGCCCGGGTGCTGCGCGGCCTCGTCGCCCAGGGGCGCGGGATCCCGCGGCCCGGGATGCGGGTGCTACTCACCGCGGACGTCCCGGTCGGGGAGGTCACCTCCGGCACCTTCGCCCCGACCCTCCGCAAGGGCGTCGGGCTGGCGCTGCTCGCCGAACAGGTCGCCGAGGGCGCCGAGGTCACGGTGGACGTGCGGGGCCGGCGCGAGGTCTTCGTCGTCACCCGGCCGCCGTTCGTCCCCGCCCACGTCCGCGAGGGGTGAGCCCGTCGAAGCGAACACCTAGGGTGACGCCATGACGCACTCCACGGAGCCCTCAGGTTTTCTCAGCGAGCGTCCGGCGCCCGGCGCGGTGTGGGCGTGGCGGCTCCTCGACGCCGACGGCAAGGAGGTCAGCGCCGAGGACGCCGGGCTGGGCCGCGGTCCGCGGTTCACCTCCCAGGGCGACGCCGAGTCGTGGCTGGGCGAGAGCTGGCGCGAGCTGGCCGACGAGGGGGTCGACGCGGTGACCCTGCTCGAGGGCGACCGCGAGGTCTACGGCCCCATGAGCCTGCACGCCTGAGGGCGGCGCGGCTCCGCCTCAGCGGTAGTGCTCGGGGAGCGGCTCGCCGAGCTTGCGCTGCGGCTTAGGCAGCCGGAGGAACCGCATCTGCAGGGTGCGCATGAAGGCGTAGGTCGTCGTGCCCTTCAGGCTGTCGTCGGGGAAGCGCCGCTTCAGCTCCTTGCGCATCCGCCAGCGGAGGAACAGCGAGTCGACGACCACGATGATCAGCGTGCCCTGCATGATCGCCGAGCCCAGCACCGTGGCGTTGGCCGAGGTGAGCAGCAGGCTGGCGAAGAGCAGCGGCAGGGCGAACTCCGCCATGGAGAGCCGGGTGTCGACGTAGTCACGGACGAACCGGCGCACCGGCCCCTGGTCGCGCTTCGGCAGGTAGCGCTCGTCGCCGTCCTTGATCGCCTGGCGGATCGTGCGGCTGCGCTCCGCGCGGTACTGCCGCTGCTGCTTCTTCGAGGCGCGGGGGTCCAGCGCCGCCTTCGCCCGGGCCCGGGCCGCTGCCTCGGCCTCGCGGCGGGACGGCGTCGGACGCCCCTTGCCGCCCGGCTTGGTGGTCGCCGGCTGCTCGGCGACGGCGGCGGGGGCGGCCTCGGACTTCTGGCGACGGAACAACGCGGACCTATCGTCGAGCTCGGGTGGCGGGGACGAGGGGAGCGGCCCTCGACCTCCCCGCCGATGACGAACCCCAGGGTAGCGGCCGGAACTTCCTGTCGGTCCCGTGCGTTCCCCTCGTAGGCTGGCGCTTGACGAGCCTGCCCGACGACCTGGAAGGGGCCTCCCGATGAGCCTCATGAAGCGCATCCGGCTGATCTTCAGCGCCAAGGCGAACAAGGCGCTGGACCGCGCGGAGGACCCCAACGAGACCCTCGACTACAGCTACACCAAGATGCTCGAGATGCAGCAGAAGGTCCGCCGCGGCGTGGCCGACGTCGCCACCAGCCGCAAGCGGCTCGAGCTGCAGATGAAGCAGCTCCAGCAGGGGGCCGACAAGCTCACCAACCAGGCGCAGGCCGCGCTCGCGCAAGGTCGCGAGGACCTCGCCCGCGAGGCGCTGACCCGCAAGAGCGGCATCGCCCAGCAGCTCACCGACCTGCAGGCGCAGCACGCCCAGCTCCAGGGCGAGGAGGAGAAGCTCACGCTCGCCTCCCAGCGGCTGCAGTCGAAGATCGAGGCGTTCCGCACCAAGAAGGAGACCCTCAAGGCGACCTACACCGCCGCCCAGGCCCAGACCCGGGTGAGCGAGGCGTTCTCCGGGATCTCGGAGGAGATGGGCGACGTCGGGCTCGCCGTCCAGCGCGCCGAGGACAAGACCGCGCAGATGCAGGCTCGCGCCGGCGCCATCGACGAGCTGATCGCCTCCGGTGCCCTCGACGACCAGATCTCGATCGGTGGCGGCGACGACATCGACCGCGAGCTCGCCGCGCTCTCCTCGACCTCGTCGGTCGAGGCCGAGCTCGCCCAGCTCAAGGCTGCTCAGAGCGGCGGGGCGATCAGCGCCGGTGAGGAGCCCAAGGCGATCGACGCCCAGGGCCCCGCCTCGACGGAGGCGCAGTCCCAGCCGGCGGCCGAACCCGTCGAGCGGAAGGACGAGTCGTGATCATCCGGATCATGGGCGAGGGCCAGTGGGACCTCGACGACTCCCACATGGAGGCGCTCAACCGGCTCGACGCCGCGGTGGAGGACGCCGTCCAGGCGGGTGACGAGGTGCAGTTCAGCCAGGGGATGGCCGCGCTGCTCCACGCCGTACGCACGGAGGGGACGCGGCTCGAGGACGACTCCCTCGAGGACTCCGACCTGATCCTGCCGCCGTCCGACGCGACCATGGAGGAGGTGCGGGCCCTCCTCGGCGACGAGGGGCTGGTGCCCGACTAGATGAGCAACCGCTTCGTCAAGGACCACGGGCTGACCGCCCGGATGACGCTCACGATGTTCGTGCTGGGCGCGCTGTTCGTCGCGGTCGTCGTCGGGCTGATGTTCGCCGTCCAGAACGCCGGGCTGGCGATGATCATCGGGGTCGTCGGGCTGGGCATCGCCTGGTTCCAGTACTACAACTCGGACAAGATCGCGCTGAAGGCGATGCGGGCCCGGGTCGTGGCCCCGCACGAGGCGCCCGAGCTGCACGCGATGATCGACCGGCTCTGCGCGATGGGTGACCTCCCGAAGCCGACCGTCGCGATCGCCTACACCGACATGCCCAACGCGTTCGCGACGGGCCGCTCCCCGCAGCACGCCGCCGTCTGCGTCACCACCGGGATCCTCGACCGGCTCACGCTCGAGGAGCTCGAAGGGGTCCTCGCCCACGAGCTCTCGCACGTCGCGCACCGCGACGTCATGGTCATGACGCTCGCCTCGTCGGCGGCGATCATCACCGGGATGGTGCTCCGCGGCGCCCAGTACGGCGGTCTCGGGCTGCTCAGTGGCGGGCGGCGCGACAACAACAACAACGGGCTGCCCATCTGGCTGCTGGTCCTCCTGGTCAGCATCGTCGTCTACGCGGTCAGCTTCCTGGCGATCAAGCTGCTCTCCCGCTACCGCGAGCTGGCCGCGGACCGGGCCGGCGCCTACCTGACCGGCAACCCGTCGGCCTTGGCGAGCGCGCTGACCAAGATCACCGGCCAGATCGCCCAGATCCCGCAGCGCGACCTCCGGTCCTCGCAGCCGATGAACGCCTTCTTCATCGCCCCGGCGGTGAGTGGGATGTCGTGGCGCACCCTCACCGCGACCCACCCGACGCTGGAGCAGCGGCTCGAGCAGCTGGCGAAGGTGGCCACCGAGCTGGGCCGCCCCCTCGACGGCGGGTTCCCGACCCGCGGCCCGGGGCACTGACGCCCGTGGGGTTCTGGCAGACCATCACCGGGCGGAGCAAGCCCAAGCCACCGAAGATGGACGCGCTGTTCGCGCTGCCCGCGGCGTCGCTGACGCTGCAGACGTCGGCGGACTTCGTGATGACCGGTCGTGGGGCGATCTGCTTCCGCGCCGCCGAGGGACCGGCCTTCGCCCAGACGCTCGCCGACACGGTCGCGCTGCTCGACGCCGACGACGACCCCGACGTCGAGCAGGTCACCGACCAGTTCGGGTTCACGTGGCTGGTGGCCCGGCAGGAGGACATGGGGGCGCTCGCCACCGACCTGCACGCGGTGGTCACCCAGCTCGAGCTGCAGGGGTTCGCGCACACCGTGCTCTGCGCGCTGGTGTCGTTCACCGACCCCAGCGGGCGGAGCCTCGCGCTGGTCTACCTCTACAAGCAGGGCACCTTCTACCCGTTCGCGCCGACCGGGCACCAGCAGCGCGACAACGTGCTGGAGCTCCAGGTGCGCGACCTGGTGAAGACCGACCTCCCGGTCGAGCCCGACCTGTCCCGCTGGATGCCGCTGTGGGGCGCTCCCGGGCTCTGACCCCGCGCCTCCCGGTCAGCCCGGGAGGTCGAGCATCCGTTGGAGGGCGACCTGCGCCCAGCGCTGCGTCTCGGGGTCGACCTCGATGACGTTGACCGCCTGGCCCGCCACCAGGCTCTCCAGCGCCCAGACGAAGTGCGGCAGGTCGATCCGGTTCATCGTCGCGCAGTAGCAGACCGTCTTGTCGAGGAAGACGATGTTCTTGTCCGGGTGCGCGTCGGCGAGCCGCTGGACGAGGTTGAGCTCGGTGCCGACCGCCCACGACGAGCCGGCCGGGGCCGCCTCGATGGTGCGGATGATGAACTCGGTCGACCCGACGAGGTCGGCCTTGGTGACGACGTCGTGGGTGCACTCGGGGTGCACCAGCACCTGGACGCCCGGGATCCGCTCGCGGACCTGGTCGACGCAGTCGGCGGTGAACCGGCCGTGCACCGAGCAGTGGCCCCGCCAGAGGATGATCCGCGCGGCCTCGAGCTCCTCGCGGGTCAGCCCGCCGTTCGCCTTGCGCGGGTCCCACACCACGCAGTCGTCGAGCGAGAGCCCGAGCTTGAGCACCGCGGTGTTGCGGCCGAGGTGCTGGTCGGGGAGGAAGAGCACCTTGGTGGCCGGTCCACGCTGCTCGAAGGCCCAGCGCAGCGCCACCTCGGCGTTGCTCGAGGTGCACACCGCACCGCCGTTGCGGCCGCAGAACGCCTTGATGTCGGCCGAGGAGTTCATGTAGGTCACCGGCACCACGACGTCCGCGACCCCGGCGTCCTCCAGCGCGTCCCAGGCGTCCTCGACCTGGGCGAGCCTCGCCATGTCGGCCATCGAGCAGCCGGCGGCCAGGTCGGGGAGCACGACCTTCTGGTGGTCGGCGGTGAGGATGTCGGCGGACTCGGCCATGAAGTGCACCCCGCAGAACACGATGTGCTCGGCCTCGGGTCGGGCGGCCGCGTCACGCGCCAGCTTGAAGCTGTCGCCGGTGACGTCGGCGAACTGGATGACCTCGTCGCGCTGGTAGTGGTGGCCCAGCACGAAGACGCTGGACCCCAGCGCCTCCTTGGCGGCCCGCGCGCGGGCGACGAGGTCCGGGTCCGAGGCCGGGGGCAGGGCGCCCGGGCAGTCGACCCCGCGCTCGGAGTCCGGGTCGACGCCGCGGCCCAGGACCAGCAGCGGGAGGTCGATCGGCTTGCCGGTGGGCTCGGTCACAGTCATGACGCGTATCCTCCCATCGCCGCCGTCTCGCACGCGCGCGAGTTCCACGAGTCGGCACCGGAGCAACACCTGGCCCGGAGGGGGCATTCCGTGCGGATCCTGGTCGCGCCGGACAAGTTCGCCGGCACGCTGACCGCTGTCGAGGCGGCCGAGGCGATCGCGGAGGGGTGGCGTCGCCGCGCCCCGGGCGACGAGCTCGACCTGGCGCCGATGTCCGACGGCGGCCCCGGCTTCGTCGACGTGCTGCACACCGCGCTGGGCGGCGAGCTCCTCGCGGTCACGGTCACCGGCCCGTACGGCACGCCGACACCGGCCACCGTGCTCGTCGACGGCACCACGGCGTACGTCGAGGCGGCGCAGGCGTGCGGGCTGCACCTCGTGCCGCCCGACGAGCGCGACCCCGAGCGGGCCACCACCCGCGGCGTGGGGGAGCTCCTCGACGCCGCCGTCGCCGCGGGCGCGCGCACCGTCGTGGTCGGGCTCGGCGGCTCGGGGACCAACGACGGGGGAGCCGGGCTGCTCTCCGCCCTGGGCGCGACGGCGGTGCCGGCGGAGGCCCTGGACGGCGGTCCGGCGGCCCTGGCCACGCTCGAGGAGGTTGGGCTGGCGGCCCCCCGCGAGCGGGTGGCCGGCGTCGAGCTCGTCGCCGCCTCGGACGTCGACAACCCGCTGCTCGGCCTCACCGGCGCGACCAACGTGTACGGCCCCCAGAAGGGGGTCGCGGAGGACCGGTTGCAGACCGTCGACGCCATGGTGGAGAGGCTGGCGGAGGCCACCGACAAGTCGGTCGCGAAGGTGCGCGGGGCCGGTGCCGCCGGCGGGCTGGGGTTCGCCCTGCTGCTCCTCGGAGGGCGGCGGGTCCCGGGGATCGACCTGGTCGCGGACGCCGTACGGCTGGGGGAGCGGGCGGCGCAGGCCGACCTCGTGGTCACCGGTGAGGGCGCCTTCGACTTCTCCTCCCGCTCCGGGAAGGTGCCCTACGGCGTGGCCTCGGTGGCCGCCCAGGCGGTCCGCCCGTGCGTGGCGCTCGCCGGGAAGGTGCTGGTGGGGTCGCGGGAGATGCGTGCCCTCGGCGTGGAGTCGGCGTACTCCACCAGCGACCTGGTCGGCGAGGAGGCCTCCTTCGCGGACCCCGCGGGGAGCCTCGCGGCGCTGGCCGAGCGCGTGGCGCGCAGCTGGTCGACCGGGTGAAGGAATAACCATCGATGTGCGAGCATTGACGAGGCAGTCACCCACGTCGACCCAGGGAGCCACCGCATGACCGAGCAGGTCGAGACCCAGCCCGAACTCCGCACCGACGGCATCAACCTGTCGTCCGCGGCTGCCGCGAAGGTGAAGAGCCTCCTCGACCAGGAGGGCCGCAACGACCTCAAGCTGCGCATCGCCGTCCAGCCCGGCGGGTGCTCCGGCATGCGCTACCAGCTGTTCTTCGACGAGCGCGACCTCGACGGCGACATCGTCACCGACTTCGACGGCGTCGAGGTCGTCGTCGACCGGATGAGCAGCCCTTACCTCAACGGCGCGCTCATCGACTTCGTCGACACCATCGAGAAGCAGGGGTTCACGATCGACAACCCCAACGCCTCCGGCTCCTGTGCCTGCGGCGACAGCTTCCACTGACGCAGCCGCACGGCCACACGCTTCCGAGCGGGTGGCGGGGTCCTACTCGTAGGGCTTCGCCATCCGCTCGACGCGTACCCGGGGGGTCGCCGAGCCGTCGAGCACCCCGCGCCCCCCGAGCGGGGACTCCAACGTGACCCGGACGGTCTTCCGCACCGCGATCTCGATGCAGGTGTCCGCGGGCTCTGCAGGCGGCACCGTCGAGAGCGTGATCGTGACGCCGCCCGCGTCCTCCACCACCGACGGTGTGTCGAGCCGGCCGTGGCACGCGGGCACGCCCGTGGTGTAGTTCAGCGCCAGCCGGTCGGGGGCCTCGAGGACGTAGCCGTCGATCCGGACGCCGCGATCGGAGCGCTGCGGCTCCTCGACGGAGCCGTCCTCGTCCGGTGACGGCTGCTCGTCCGCCCCCTTGGAGGGTGCGGACCCGCCGCCTGACGGCTCCTGGGGAGCGGTGGCGTCGTCGGCGACCCCCAACTGGTCGGCGCTGCCGTCCGGTCCCTGCGGGCCGTTGCCGGAGAGCAGCCACCAGACCAGCACGGTGACGAGCACGACGGCGAACGCCGCCGCGCCGCTGCTCACGGCCCCCTTCTTCCTCATGGCTCTGAGACGTCCACGGGGTGGGTTCGGTTCCCGTCGGCCCGCGGACGGGGCGCCGTGGCGGTCAGTCCGGTGCGGGTCGGGCTAGTCGAAGTGCAGCTCGAGCCCCGCGGCCATCTCCGCGAGCGAGGGCGGGACGTCCAGCGCGGTGCCGGCCGACCGGTCCGTCGTACGGGAGGAGAGCGGGTCGGCCCCGGTCGGGGGGAACGGAGGGAGCCGCAGCTCGCGGCCGACCTCGGCGCAGTCGGCAGCCATCTCGGGGGTGCTCGCAGCGTCGTCGTAAGCCAGCCTCTGGTAGGTCATGGCTCGACGCTAGGGGTTACCGACCGGTCGCCCAACGAGTACCGATCAGTAGTGTGCGGCCCATGTCGTTGCTGATCACGGGCTCCATCGCCACCGACCACCTGATGACCTTCCCCGGCCGGTTCCGGGACTCCCTGGTCGTCGACCAGCTCGACAAGCTCGCGCTGTCGTTCCTCGTCGAGGACCTCGAGGTGCGTCGCGGGGGGTGTGCCGCGAACATCTGCTTCGGGCTGGGCAGCCTCGGGCTGCGCCCGGTGCTGGTCGGGGCGGTCGGCGCGGACTTCGTGGAGTACCGCTCCTGGCTGGAGCGCCACAACGTCGACTGCAGCAGCGTGCACGTCTCGGAGACCAAGCACACCGCCCGCTTCGTGTGCACCAACGACTCCACGATGGCGCAGATCGCGTCGTTCTACGCAGGCGCGATGTCGGAGGCCCGCGAGATCGAGCTGACCCCGGTCGTGCAGCGGCTCGGCGGCGTCGACTACGTGCACATCGGCCCGAACGACCCCGAGGGGATGCTCCGCCACACCCAGGAGTGCCGCGACCGGGGCTACAAGTTCCTCGCCGACCCCTCCCAGCAGCTCGCCTTCGGCGACGGGGAGATGATCCGCGACCTCATCGACGGCGCGGAGATCCTGTTCTCCAACGAGTACGAGGCGGCCCTCATCACCCAGAAGACCGGCTGGAGCGAGGAGGAGGTGCTCAGCCGGGTCGGCACCTGGGTCGTCACCCTCGGCGCAGAGGGGGTCCGCATCGACAGCAAGGGCAAGGAGTCGATCCGCGTCCCCGCGGTGCCGGAGACCGAGAAGGTGGAGCCGACCGGGGTGGGCGACGCGTTCCGCGCCGGCTTCCTCGCCGCGCTCGGGTGGGGGCTCTCCTTCGTGCGCGCCGGCCAGCTGGGCTGCCTGCTCGCCGTGTACGTCGTCGAGCGGGTCGGCACCCAGGAGTACACCCTCCACCAGCGCCAGTTCCTCCAGCGCTTCGAGCAGACGTACGGCGCCGAGGCGGCCGCCGAGATCGCCGAGCACGTCCGGACCGCCCGCCCCTGACGCGTCCCGGTCTCAGACCAGCCGGCGCACCAGGAACGTCGGGACGCCGTCCTCGGCGGCGGTCTCGCCGAGGTGCTCCTGCCCCCGCATCCGGCACCACGCCGCGATGTCCGGCCGGGCGGCGGGGTCGTCGGCGGTGACCGCGACCACCGCGCCGACGGGCACCTCGTCGATGCGGTTGGCCAGCTTGATCACCGGCAGCGGGCAGCGCATCCCCCGGCAGTCGAGCTCGAGGGCCGGCGTCACGGCGTCGCTCACCGGTCCACCCTCGCGCGCAGCTCGGCGACGACCTCCGGGAGGACCGCCGCGAGCGCGTCCACGTCGGCCTCGGTGGTGGCCGGGGAGAAGGTGACCCGCGCGTTGCCGTGGGTCAGCGCCCCCATCGCCACCAGCACGTGGGAGGGCTCGAGGGCGCTCGCCGTGCACGCCGAGCCGCTGGCCACCGCGAACCCCCTCCGGTCGAGCTCGGTGACCAGGGCCTCCCCGTCGACGTACAGGCAGGAGAACGAGACCAGGTGCGGGAGCCGCTTCTCGGGATGGCCGTGGAGCTCGACGTCGGGGATGGTCGCCAGGCAGCGGCGCAGCCGGTCGGCGAAGGTGCGGTGGCGGCGGGCCAGCTCCTCGCGCTCCGCGACCCGGACCTGGAGGGCGGCGGCGGCGGCGAGCGCCGCCGGGACGTTCTCGAAGCCGGCCGACCGGAGGTCGACCCGTTCGTCGGTGGGGAACGGCGGTCGCCAGCGCGTCCCCTTGCGGACCAGGAGGACACCGACGCCGGCCGGGCCGCCCCACTTGTGGGCCGAAAGCGCGGCGGCCGCCCAGTGCTCGGGCAGCGGCAGCCGGGCGCCGACCGCGCAGGCGTCGACGAAGAGGGGCACGTCCCGGAACGCGGCGGCCACCGCGTCGAGCGGCTGCACCGTCCCGACCTCCGGGTTGGCCTGCTGGACGGCGACCACGGCCGGCTCGTCGGCCGCGGCAGGCGGCACGACCTGACCGGTGCGGTCCACGGGGAGCACCTGGGTGCGCGCGCCACCGTGCTCCTCCCACCACCGTGCGGCGGCGAAGACCGAGGAGTGCTCGACCGCCGAGTGCACGAGGGTGCGGCTGGTCCTGGATTGTCCCTTGAGCAGCCCCAGGACGCCCAGGTGGACCGCGGCCGTGCCGGAGGCGGTGAAGGTGACCTCGTCCTCGCGCACCCCGAGCGCCTCGGCCACCGCGGCGCGGGCGTTGTCGAGGAGGAGGCGGGCCTGGCGGGCGGGGGAGTGCAGCCTCAGGGGGTCTGCGTACCCCGCTCCCGAGCCGGCGTCGTACGCCGCGACCAGGGCCTCCCGGGCACGGGGGTCGAGGGGCTCCGACGAACCGCTGTCGAGGTACCGGGACAATGGCTGCACGGCACAAGCGTAGGCAGCGCGCCCTGGGGCACCTGTGTCCGTGTCGCAGTAGTAGGGTTCGGTTCGTCCGTCATTCCTGAGAGGAAGGCCTTCTCCGTGGGTCTGCAGCTCCCCAAGCGGGCGCGGAAGGCGAGTGTGTGGGCCTTGGTCGCCCCCGCCGTCCTGGCGCTGAGTGCTTGCTCAGACGAAGCGCAGGGTGAGTGGTCGCGGATCGCGATGCCCGAGGGGGCGTCGGACCGGTCCGAGCACATCATCGACTTCTGGCAGTGGACGTGGTTGGCGGCGATCCTCGTCGGGATCCTGACCTGGGGGCTGATCCTCTACGCGGCGTTCAAGTTCCGCCGGCGCAGCGACGACGAGGTCCCCGTCCAGACCCGCTACAACCTGCCGATGGAGATCCTCTACACCATCGCGCCGGTGATCGTGGTGCTGGTCTTCTTCAAGTTCGTCATCGACACCCAGAACGAGGTCGACGCCGCGAGCGACCAGCCCGACCACGTCGTCAAGGTCGTCGGCCAGCAGTGGTCGTGGACCTTCAACTACGTCGACGACCCGGCGCTCGGGGGCTCGAGCGAGCAGGACGTCTGCGAGGACCAGACGGACGCCGAGAGCGCGACCTGCGTCTACAACGTGGGCACCCCCGCCGAGGTCCCGACCATGTACCTCCCCGTCGACGAGACGGTGCGGTTCGAGCTGGTCAGCCCGGATGTCGTGCACTCCTTCTGGGTGCCTGCCTTCAACTACAAGCTCGACGTGATCCCCGGGCGTGAGAACGCCTTCGAGATCACGCCGACCCGCGAGGGCACGTTCGTCGGCCGGTGCGCGGAGCTGTGCGGCACCTACCACTCGCGGATGCTGTTCAACGTGGAGATCGTGAGCGCCGAGGAGTACGAGCAGCACCTGCGCGACCTCGCCGACGCCGGCAACGTCGGCATCGCGCTCGGTGGCTCGGAGGCCATCACGCAGGACGGCCTGGACGCAGAGGAAGAGACGGAGGCAGGCGAGTGACCGCCGAGGGAATGGCCGCACGGACGGCCGAGACCGGGGTCCGGCAGGCGACCATCGGCCAGCAGGTCGTCCGCGTCCTCACCACCACCGACCACAAGCTGATCGGCAAGCTCTACCTCGGGACCTCGTTCGCGTGGTTCCTCATCGGCGGCGTGATGGCGCTGGTCATCCGCTCCGAGCTGGCGGTCCCGGGGCAGCAGGTCGTCAACGACGAGCTGTACAACCAGCTCTTCACGATGCACGGCACGATCATGCTGCTGCTGTTCGCGACGCCGCTGTTCTTCGGCTTCTCGAACGTGATCATGCCGCTGCAGATCGGTGCGCCCGACGTGGCGTTCCCGCGGCTGAACATGCTCAGCTACTGGTTCTTCCTCTTCGGCGGCCTCATCGCGGCCTCCGGCTTCTTCACGCCGTCCGGTGCGGCAGGCTTCGGCTGGTACGCCTACGCCCCGCTCTCCGACGCGGTCCGCAGCCCCGGTGTCGGCGGTGACCTCTGGATCATGGGGCTCTACCTCGCCGGTCTGGGCTCGATCCTCGGCGCGGTCAACTTCGTCACCACGATCATCTGCATGCGGGCGCCCGGCATGACGATGTTCCGGATGCCGATCTTCACCTGGAACACCCTGATCACGAGCATGCTCGTGCTGATCGTGTTCCCGATCCTGGCCGGCACGCTGCTCATGCTCGAGGCCGACCGGATGTTCGGCGCGCACGTCTTCGACCCGGCGCACGGCGGCCCGGTGCTGTGGCAGCACCTGTTCTGGTTCTTCGGCATCATCACCGAGGTCCTCCCGGCGTTCAGCCGCAAGCCGATCTTCGGCTACGTCGGCCTCGTCGGCGCGACCCTGGCGATCGCGTTCCTCTCGGTCGCGGTGTGGGCCCACCACATGTTCGCCACCGGCGCCGTCGACCTGGCGTTCTTCTCCGGCATGACGCTGCTGATCGCGGTCCCGACCGGTGTGAAGTTCTTCAACTGGATCGGCACGATGTGGGGCGGCTCGATCAGCTTCGAGACCCCGATGCTGTGGTCGCTCGGCTTCCTCGTGACCTTCCTCTTCGGCGGGCTCACCGGCGTGATCCTGGCGGCGCCGCCGCTGGACTTCCACCTCAACGACTCCTACTTCGTGGTGGCGCACTTCCACTACGTGGTGTTCGGCACGGTGGTCTTCGCGATGTTCGCCGGATTCTTCTTCTGGTGGCCGAAGATGACCGGGAAGATGCTCGACGAGCGGCTCGGCAAGCTGCACTTCTGGATGCTCTTCGTCGGCTTCCACACCACGTTCCTGGTGCAGCACTGGCTCGGTGTCGACGGGTTCCCCCGGCGCTACGCCGACTACCTCCCGGGCGACGGCTTCACCGTCCTCAACCAGGTCTCGACCATCGGGTCGTTCATCCTGGGCGCGTCGATGATCCCGTTCTTCCTCAACGTCTACAAGTCGGCGCGAGGGCCCAAGGTGCTCGTCGACGACCCGTGGGGCTGGGGCCGCTCGCTGGAGTGGGCGACCTCCTGCCCGCCGCCACGCCACAACTTCGTCACGCTGCCCCGGATCCGCTCCGAGTCGCCGGCGTTCGACCTGCACCACCCCGAGATCGCGGCGCTCGAGCTCGAGGAGCAGGACGAGCGGAGCACGCGGGTCGAGGCCGGGACCCACGGGGGTGACCGCTGATGCGGATGGAAGCTTGGATCTTCGGGATGTGCACGGCGTTCTTCGTGCTCGTCACCCCGTCGTACTGGTTCATCACGGGTGACCCGACCGGCACCTCCGCGCTGGTCATGACCACGCTGCTCGCGGCGCTGATCGCGTTCTACCTCGGGTTCCACGCCTCGAAGATGGACGCCCGGCCGGAGGACCGCATCGACGCGGAGATCGCCGAGGGGGCGGGGGAGCTCGGCTTCTTCCCGCCGTACTCCTGGTGGCCGCTGTGGTGCGCCTCGACCGCCGCGGTGATCGTGTTCGGCATGGCGATGGGCCAGTGGTGGTTGGCGATCATCGGCACCGCCTTCGGCTTCGTGGCCCTGACCCAGTGGGTGTTCGAGTACTACAAGGGCGACCACGCGCACTGAACCGGACCGGTCCGCCTCGGTTTCGTGATCGGAGCGTGACCCTTTCCACGCGCCTTCTGTTCGGAGCGACGGGGGAGCGGTCGTTACGCTGGGGAGGTCTGTCGTCTCGAGGGGGGACCCCGCTCATGATCCGCCGCGCCCACCGCCGCCCGGCTGCCGCACTGACCGGGCTCGCGCTGGTCGCGACCGCGGCGCTGGCCGGCTGCTCCGGCGACTCGACCGGCGGCACAACCGGCGGCAGCGGCTCCGAGGAGGCCCCGCAGGCGTCCGCCCCGGAGAAGACCGTCTCCGACGCCAGGTTTCAGCTCAACGTGCCCCGCAAGGGAACGGTCGCCGTGGACACGCTCGTCGAGGTCGCCGCCGAGAACGGCACCCTCCGCAAGGTCGTGGTGAAGGCCGGCGGGAAGCGGCTTCCCGGCGCGGTCTCCGAGGACGGCGCGACGTGGACCGCGGACGAGCGGCTCGAGCCGGGCACGAAGTACCACGTCACCGGCGTGGCGGTGGACGACGACGGCCTGGCACGCAAGCTCGACCGTTCGTTCCGCACCGACGACCTGACGCTGGACGAGCAGACCTACCCGAGCCTCGCGCCGCTCGCCGGCGAGACGGTCGGCGTCGGGATGCCGGTCATCCTCACCTTCGACATCCCGGTGACCGACCGCAAGGAGGTCGAGAAGCACCTCTCCGTCGAGGCGAAGCCGGCCCAGCCGGGCACCTGGCACTGGATCTCCGACACCGAGGTGCACTACCGGCCCAAGCGGTACTGGAAGCCCGGCACCGAGGTCACCGTCGACGCCGACCTCAACGGCGTGAACGCCGGCAACGGCATCTTCGGCCAGGAGGACCGCCGCGCCTCGTTCAACGTCGGCGACGCGGTGATCATGAAGATCGACGCGGCCGCGCACCAGATGCGGGTGCTCCGCAACGGCGAGCTGCTCCGCACGATCCCGATCAGCGCCGGCAAGCCTGGCTTCGAGTCCCGGTCGGGGATCAAGGTGATCATCGAGAAGTTCCGGTACAAGGACATGGACGCCGCGACGACCGGGATCTCCGAGGACGACGCGGAGTACTACAACATCGAGAACGTCGAGTACGCCCAGCGCGTCACCTACTCCGGCGAGTTCATCCACGCGGCGCCGTGGTCCGTCGGCTCCCAGGGGTACGCCAACGTCAGCCACGGCTGCATCGGGCTCAGCACCGAGGCCGCCGGGTGGCTCTACTCGATCACCAAGCGCGGTGACGTCGTCGACGTGGTCGGCACCGACCGGCCGATGGAGGCCACCAACGGCTACGGCGACTGGAACGTCTCCTGGCCCGAGTACAAGTCCGGCTCCGCCCTCTCCTGACCCCGTTCTGTGTTGAGCCGCCCCTTGTGGCGCGCTGGGGTGGTGTTGAGCCGCCCCTTGTGGCGCGCTGGGGTGGTGTTGAGCCGCCCCTTGTGGCGCGCTGGGGTGGTGTTGAGCCGCCCCTCGTGGCACGGTCCGGCCGCTGGAGCCACACAGCCGCGTGAGCCCGTGACCTCTCCACAGCGACTGCCACACGGGGCCTCTCGACGGCCCGAGCCGCTCACCCTGTCGGGATGTCGAACGCGCTCAACCACCTTCCTGCCTCCTTCGCCGGCACGCCGTTCACCGCCCAGCAGCTCGTCGAGGCGGGCGTCTCCCGTCATCAGCTGCGACAGTGGCTCCGGGACGGCTCGGTCCGTCGGGTGCTACGCGGCGTCTACGGCGTTGCGACACTCGAGGACTCACTGCTCCTCCGATGTACGGCGGCCGCGCTCGTCGTACCTGATCACGCCGTCGCCGTCGACCGGACCGCCGCCTGGATGTGGGGCGTCGACACCTACCGGCTGGACGAGCTCGTCACCGTGCCGCCTCTCGACATCTTCGTGCTCCGCGGCGAGAAGCGGATCACTCGCGCGGAGGTCGGTGGGGGAGAGCGCGACCTGTCGCCGGAGGACGTGACGTCGCTCCACGGCGTCCGGCTGACCGTACCCGTGCGTACCAGCCTGGACCTCGCGTGCCGACTCCCTGCCTACGAGGCGATGGCCACGATGGACGCGTTCGCCAGGCTCCACGGTGTGGACAGAGTCGCGCTGGATGCGCTGTTGCCGCGGTACCGCCGGCGTCGCGGCGTCGTCCAAGCGCGGGGGCTCGTGCCGTTGGTCGACGGGCGCTCGGAGTCGACGGGGGAGTCGATGACCAAGCTCGCCATCGTCGGCTATGGGCTGCCCGCACCACAGCCGCAGTTCTGGGTGGTGCACCGCGGGCGCGCGCTGTTCCGGCTCGACCTTGCCTATCCCGAGCGGAAGATCGCCATCGAGTACGACGGCAGGCAGCACCACAGCTCGCAGGCCGATCGTGAGCGCGACCGCCGCCGGCGGAGGTGGCTCCGGGAGCACGGGTGGATCGTCATCGTCGTGACCAAG
Organism: Nocardioides caldifontis; assembly: GCF_008087345.1. Classification (GTDB taxonomy): domain Bacteria; phylum Actinomycetota; class Actinomycetes; order Propionibacteriales; family Nocardioidaceae; genus Marmoricola_A; species Marmoricola_A caldifontis. The sequence goes on from NZ_VHIB01000012.1 coordinate 32,204, forward strand.
GAGTCGTTCTCGGGGGCGGCCCTGGAGGAGTGGCTGCACGACCTGCGCGCCGCTCTGGAGCTGCGCCAGGCAGCCTGACGCGCGCCACGAGGGGCGGCTCGACACGACAGGCGCGCGCCACGAGGGGCGGCTCGACACGACAGGCGCGCCCCACGAGGGGCGGCTCAACACCGGCTGCGCGCGTGAGGAGGAACGGCGAAGGCCCGGCACCACGGGGCGTGGTGGCCGGGCCTTCGCTCGGTGCTGGACCGGGTCGGCGCGGGTTCCGGACCGATCAGTGCTTCCGGAGCTCCTCGCCCTCCACGGAGTGACGGCCGTCGAACTGGTGGCCGTCGACCGGGTGGCCGTCGAGCTCGTGGCTGCCGGTGTAGCCGCCCGCCGGGAGGTGCTGGTGGCCATCCGGGTCGTGCTGCGCGAGCTCGTGCTCGGCGTGCAGTCGGGCGGCCTCGAGCTCCTCGCGGGTCGGACGCGGCACGTTGTCGCCGAACCAGTACTTCGACATCCGGGCCCGGAGCTTCATCGCCCGTGCCTTCCGGTTCGCGACACCGTTCATGTCGGTCTCGGCCGGCAGCTCGTAGACCTTCTCGGGCTCCTGCGCGGTGATGTAGTAGGCCTCCGCCTCGCTGATCGGCAGGTGACGCTCCGAGTAGGCGCCCTCGGGGGAGCGCATGATGACGCCGGTCTCGTAGCCGTGCAGCAGCTTCTCGTGGTCGTGCCGCTGCAGCGAGATGCACCAGCGACGCGTCAACCAGAACACGATCGGCGGGATGACGAAGACCGCGACCCGCATGAAGTACGTGATGTGGTTGAGGTTGAGGTTGAACAGGATCGCGAGGATGTCGTTGCCGCCGGCGGCCCAGAGCAGGCCGTAGAGGGACATCATCGCGGCGAGGAACGCCGTCCGGTTCGGAGCGTTGCGAGGCCGCTGGAGCAGGTGGTGCTCCCGCTTGTCGCCGGTGATCCACTGCTCGATGAACGGGTAGAGGAGCGTCCCGCCCAGGATCAGCATCGGGAAGATCTGGCCCGGGAGCATGACGTTCCAGCTGATCGTGACCCCGAAGATCTCGGTCTCCCAGCCGGGGAAGATGCGGAGCAACCCCTCGGCGACGCCCATGTACCAGTCTGGCTGGGAGCCGGCGGTGACCTCGGCGGGGTTGTAGGGACCGTAGCGCCAGACCGGGTTGATCGAGACGAGGCCGCCGAGCAGGGCGGTCACGCCGAAGACGATGAAGAAGTAGCCGCCCGCCTTCGCCGCGTAGATCGGCAGCATCGGGTAACCGACGACGTTCTCCTCGGTCTTGCCGGGGCCGGGCCACTGGGTGTGCTTCTGGTAGACGAGCAGCATCATGTGCGCGCCGATCAGCGCGAGCAGGAGCCCCGGGATCAGGAGCACGTGGACGATGTAGAGCCGCGGGACGATCACGTCACCCGGGAACTCACCGCCGAACATGAAGAACGACATGTAGGTGCCGACGATCGGCGTCGCCTTCACCAGGCCGTCCGCGATCCGGAGCCCGGTGCCCGAGAGCAGGTCGTCGGGGAGCGAGTAGCCCGCGAACCCCTCGAGGATGCCGAGGAGCAGCAGCACGCCACCGATCATCCAGTTGAGCTCACGCGGCTTGCGGAACGCACCGGTGAGGAAGACCCGCATGAGGTGGACGAACATCGCGGCGATGAAGAGCATCGCGGCCCAGTGGTGCATCTGCCGCATCAGCAGGCCGCCACGGACGTCGAAGGAGATCTCCAGCGTCGAGGCGTACGCCTCGGACATGTGGAGGCCGCGGAGCTGCTCGTAGGAGCCGTCGTAGATGACCTCGCCCATCCCCGGCTTGAACCACAGGGAGAGGAAGACACCGGTGAGGAGCAGGACGACGAAGCTCCACAGCGCGATCTCGCCGAGCATGAAGGACCAGTGGTCGGGGAAGACCTTGCGGACCTGCTTCTTCGCCGCGGTCGCGATGCCGGCGCGCTCGTCGACCCAGTTGGCGACGGCTCCGACCCGGGAAGGCTTCGCCGGCTTGGCGGCGGTCTTGGCGTGGGTGCTCATGGATCAGCCTCGTTCCCAGAAGCTCGGGCCCACCGGCTCGGTGAAGTCGCTGGTGGCGATGAGGTAGCCCTCGTCGTCGACGGCGAGCGGCAGCTGCGGCAGGGCGCGGGCCGCAGGGCCGAAGATCACCTTGCCGTTGTCGGCGAGGTCGAAGGTCGACTGGTGGCAGGGGCACAGCAGGTGGTGCGTCTGCTGCTCCCACAGGGAGATCGGGCAACCGACGTGGGTGCAGATCTTCGAGTAGGCGAGGATCCCGTCGACTCCCCAGTTCTCGCGGCCTTCCGCGGGGGTGATGTCGTCGGGCTGCATCCGGACGAGGATCAGCGCCGCCTTCGCCTTCTCGGCGAGCAGGTGGTGCCCCTCGATCGGCTCGGAGTCGTAGGGCTCGGGGTTGTAGAAGACCTCGGGCTCGGCGTTGACCAGCTGACCGATGCGGACCCACTCCGGGCGGATGGGGGAGCCGGAGACGTCGTTGACGACGCGCATCCCTTCCTTCCACACCGTGTGGTACAGCGCGTCACCCGGGAGCGGGCCGAGGTCGCGCAGCGCCACGATCACCGGCAGCAGGAGCGTGCCGGCGGCGCCGAGCAGCGAGTTGCGGATCAGCGGGCGGCGGGCGATGCCGGAATCCTCGACGCCGGTGTTGAAGGCGGTGATCGCCTCCTCGCGGTCCTCGTCCGGGGAGCGGAGCGCGTGGCGCATCTCCACGATCTCGGTGTCGCTCATCAGCTTGCGCGACCACTGGATCGCGCCGATGCCGATGAAGAGCAGCGCAAGGCCGAGGGTGAGGCCGAGGGTGACGTTGGACGCACCCATCCCGAGGATCGTGTCGGGGTCGTCGCCGATGTCGAAGGTGAAGTAGGCGACGCAGAACAGGATCGCCATCAGGCTCGAGAGCCCGAAGAACGTGGCGATCTGACGCTCGGCCCGCTTCTCGGCGGCGGGGTCGACGTCGGTGGGACGCGGACGGTGCTCGGCGAACCCCGGGTCACCGACCGGGTGGGCGACCGCGTCCGGGTTCCCGGCCGTGGTCGGGTTGTTCGGGTCGTGGACGAGGTCGGTCACGCCTTGGTTCCCTTCCTGGAAGAGCGTGCGGTGTGGGAGGCGATCCAGACCGCGAACCCCACGAGGACCCCGATTCCCCCGATCCAGGCCACCATTCCTTCGGCGACCGGCCCGTAGGAGCCGAGCGTGGTGCCGCCGTACTTCGGCTGCTCCTCGATGCTCTGGAGGTAGGCGATGATGTCGCGCTTCTGCTCGGGCTCGAGGACGTCGTCGGAGAACACCGGCATCTGCTGGGGGCCGGTCAGCATGGCCTCGTAGACGTGCCGGGGCTCGACGCCGAGCAGCGACGGGGCGTACTTGCCGTCGGGCAGGGCGCCGCCGGACGCGGCGAAGTTGTGGCATGCGGTGCAGTTGGTGCGGAAGAACTCACCACCGCGGACGATCGCCTCCTGGCGCTCGTCCTCGGGGATCGACTCGGGGTCGTACTTCTCGGCGTCGGGGATCGCGGGGCCGGGGCCGAGGCTGGCGACGAACGCGGCGAGCTGCGAGATCTCCTCGTCGTTGTAGGCCACCCGCTTCACCGGTGCCTGCTGGCTCGGGTTCGCCATCGGCATCCGGCCGGTGCCCACCTGGAAGTCGACGGCGGCGGCGCCCACGCCGACCAGTGACGGGCCGTAGTTGTCGCCGTTCTTGTCGACGACACCCTCGCCGTTCTTGCCGTGGCACGAGGAGCAACCGACGAGGAACAGCTCGCGGCCCTTGGCGACGTCGTCGGTGTCGCTGCCGGTGCTCTCCGCCTGCGCCGGCGACAGCAGCGCGTAGGCGCCACCGGTCAGCAGCAGACCGAGCAGCAGCACGATCGGGCCGGCCAGGCGGCTGCGGCGCCGGGCGGCGAGTCGAGCGGTCAGGAGTCGCACGTGGGGGTCCTCGTCATCCTCGTGAAGGAGTTCGGCGGGCGGCGGGGGTCGGATGGGTCACTTGAGCAGGTAGATCGTCGCGAACAGCCCGATCCAGACGACGTCGACGAAGTGCCAGTAGTACGACACCACGATCGCCGTCACGGCCTGCTCGTGCGTGAACTTGCGGGCCAGGTAGGTGCGGCCGAGGACGTAGAGGAAGGCGATGAGCCCGCCGGTCACGTGGAGGCCGTGGAACCCGGTGGTCAGGTAGAACATCGAGCCGTACGCCGAGGAGGCGAGCGTCACGCCTTCGTGCACCAGCTCGGCGTACTCCAGCGCCTGGCCGCCGATGAAGACCGCACCCATGACGTAGGTGAGGATGAACCACTCGCGCAGCCCCCAGCCCCCCACGTTCAGCACGCTGCCCGTGCGACCCACCTGACCGCGCTCGGCGGCGAAGACGCCGAGCTGGCAGGTCACCGAGCTGAGCACGAGGATGATCGTGTTGCCGGTGGCGAACGGCACGTTGAGCAGCGCGGTGTCCTGGGCCCACAGCTCGGGCGACACGGAGCGGATCGTGAAGTACGCCGCGAAGAGCGCCGCGAAGAACATCAGCTCCGAGGCCAGCCAGACGATCGTCCCCACGCTGACCATGCTGGGACGGTCGTGGTGCCCGTGCAGCCGGGACGCAGGGATGACAGCAGTTGAGGTCGCCACGGGCGCCATTATGTCTGCATCCCCCCGGATCGGCACCCCGACCCCCTGGCAACGGCAGTCATGTCGTTCACCATACGTCGCAGGCCCCCTGACGCCTCACAGCCGCGACCTACCCTGGGGCCGTGCTGCTGCGTACGGCGGACGGCTCCACGCCCGCCCTTCCCCCCTTCGACCTCGGCCGGATCGTCACCGAGGCCGGCATCGACCCGGTCGCCACGATCCTGACGATCTGGGTCGCCGGCGCCTACCTCGTCGGGGTCCGCGTGCTTCGCGCCCGCGGGGACCGGTGGCCCGTTGGCCGCACGATCAGCTTCGTGGTGCTCGGCATGGGCTCCTTCGCGTTCGCCACCATGTCGGGGCTCGGTGCCTACGACAACGTGATGCTGAGCGTCCACATGGTGCAGCACATGATCCTGACGATGGTCACGCCGCTGGCGCTGGCGCTCGGGGCCCCGGTGACGCTGGCGCTGCGCACCCTCCCCGCGCGCCCCCGGCGGTGGCTGCTGGCCGTGGTGCACTCCACACCGGTGAAGGTGCTCTCGTTCCCACCGTTGGCCTTCCTGCTCTTCGTGCTCAGCCCGTGGGTGCTCTACTTCAGCGCCTGGTACCCGGCGTCCGCGGAGTCGACGTACGTCCACGAGATGACCCACCTGCACCTGGTCGCCACCGGCGCGCTCTTCCTGTGGCCGCTCGTGGGGGTCGACCCGGTGCCCGGGCGCGTCGCCTACCCGTTCCGGATGCTGCTGATGGTGCTGACGCTGCCGTTCCACGCATTCCTGGGCGTGACGATCATGAACCAGGACGCGTTGATCGCCGAGGACCACTTCCGGGGGCTGGGGCTGGACTGGCTCCCGGACCCGATGGACGACCAGCACCTCGCCGGCGGGATCCTGTGGGGCACCGGTGACGTGGTCGGGCTGATCTTCTTCATGGCGCTCTTCGCGCAGTGGGTCCGCTCCTCCATGCGGGAGGCCGAGCGCGAGGACCGCCGGCTCGACCGCCTCGAGCGCCAGGAGCGGCAGGACCGTCAGAACCGGCTGGGTGGCCCCGAGCCCGACCCGGACCGTTCCGCGCAGGCCGACGCCGGAGGCCGCCGGGTGCCGGCAGCCGAGTAACATGCGGCCCGTGACCGAGGCCAACCGCTCCCCGAAGCCCCTGACGGTGCTCGTCTACAGCGACGACGCCCGTGTCCGCAGCGACGTGATGACGGCGCTCGGGCGGCGGCCGCACCCCGACTTCCCGACGGTGGAGTACGTCGAGGTGGCCACCGAGCCGATGGTGATCCAGCACATGGACACCGGCTCCATCGACCTCGCGATCCTCGACGGCGAGGCGGTCCCCGCCGGCGGGATGGGCATCGCCCGTCAGCTCAAGGACGAGGTCTACGACTGCCCGCCGCTGCTGGTGCTCACCGGGCGGCCGCAGGACGCCTGGCTGGCGACCTGGTCGCGGGCCGACGCCGCGGTGATGCACCCGATCGACCCGATGCAGATCGCCGAGGTGGTCGTCCGGCTGCTGCGCGAGCGCGTGCCCACGAGCTGATGGCGGCCAGCTGGCCGGAGGTCCTCGCCGCCCTGACCGCCCGCGCGGACCTGACCGACGCGCAGGCCGCCTGGGCGATGGGGCAGATCCTCGGCGGCGAGGCCACCCCCTCGCAGATCGCCGGCTTCGCGGTCGCGCTGAGGACCAAGGGCGAGACCACCGAGGAGCTCGCGGGGCTCGTGGACGCGATGTACGCGCACGCGCTGCCGCTGCCGCTCGAGGGCCGGTGGCTCGACATCGTCGGCACCGGTGGCGACCGCTCGATGTCGGTCAACATCTCGACGATGTCGGCGCTGGTGGCCGCCGGCGCCGGTGCCCGGGTGGCCAAGCACGGCAACCGCTCGGCGAGCTCGAAGTCCGGTTCTGCCGACGTCCTGGAGGCGCTCGGTGTGCGGCTCGACCTCCCCGTGGCCAAGGTCGGAGAGCTGGCGGCCCGGACCGGGGTCACGTTCGCGTTCGCCCCGGTGTTCCACCCCGCGCTCCGGCACGCCGCGGTGCCGCGGCGGGAGCTGGGGATCGGCACGACGTTCAACTTCCTCGGACCGCTGGCCAACCCGGCTCGTCCGGAGGCGCAGGCGATCGGCTGCGCCGACCTCCGGATGGCGCCCACGATGGCCGGCGTGTTCGCCCGCCGCGGGGCGGACGCCTGGGTCTTCCGCGGCGACGACGGGCTCGACGAGCTCACGACGACCACCACGTCGCGCGTCTGGGTGGTCCGTGGTGGGGAGGTGACCGAGGCCCTGGTCGCCCCCGAGGAGGTCGGCCTGATGCGGTCGCATCCCGGTGACCTGACCGGCGGCGACGCCGCGCACAACGCCGACGTCGTCCGGCGGGTCCTCGCCGGCGAGCCGGGGCGGGTGCGAGAGGCGGTGCTGCTCAACACCGGCGCCGCGCTGGCGGTCTACGACGGCGGCGAGGGTGACCCCGTCGAGCTGCTCCGGGCAGGCATCGAGCGCGCCGAGGCGGCGATCGACAGCGGTGCGGCCAAGGCCGTGCTCGAGCGGCTCGTCTCGGTGAGCGCGGAGCTGGCGGCGGGCTGAGCCGGAGGGCTCAGGCGGGGATCGCGAAGGCGTGGCGCAGCAGCGCCCGGGCGGGGGCGTGCTGCCCTGCCTGCAGCGCGCGCGGCACCATCCCGACGGCGTGCAGCCGTGAGGTGAGGTGGAGCCGGGCCGCGCGGGCGGCACGGGGCCAGCCACGGTCGCGGCAGGCGTCGGCCATCACCCCGAAGAGCGCGGCCTCCTCGGCGAAGCGGTAGCCGGTCACCGACTTCAGGCTGGAGTCGCTCGAGCGGTGCCGGCGGTACTGGAACGCGACCTCGGGCGCGAACACCAGGACGCCACCGTCGAGCACGATGTCCATCAGCAGCGCGAGGTCCTGGACGACGTGGAAGTCGGGGCGGAAGCCGATCCGGCGGATCACGTCGGTGCGCCAGCACAGCGAGGGGAAGTAGGTCCAGTTCCCGAGCAGCAGGCTGGCGGCGAGCGCCTCGCCGGCCATCGCGACCGGGGCGGCCCCCTTGGGCTGCAGGCGCCGCTTCACGAGATCGCCGAGCGGGCGGCTGACGCGGCCGTCCTCGTCGACCACCTCGACCCCGGGCTGGACGACCGAGGCCTCCGGGTACTGCTCGAGGACCGCGAGGACGCTCCGCACGTACCCGGGCAGCATGACGTCGTCGGCGCCCATCATCACGACGTGGCTGCCCTGGGCGAGGCCGAGCGCCTTGCGGTAGTTGGCGTTCGCCCCGAGGTTCGTCTCGTTGCGGAGGTAGGTGACGCGCTCGTCGTCGAGGGAGCCGAACCACTCGGCCACCGGGCCGGGGGTCCCGTCGTCGACGACCGTGAGCCGCCAACCCTCGTGGTCCTGGGCGAGGATGCTCCGCACCGCCTCCTGCATCAGCCCGATCTCGCCGTAGAACGGCATGAGGATGTCGAGCGGCTGACCGGCGGTCATCGGCGCTCCGGGGCGGTCTCGGTGGGCGCCGGTGCGTCCTGGAGGTCGAGCCGCAGGTGCAGCAGGGCGACCTCCTCGGCGAGGGTGCGGGTGCGCTCCTCGAGCCGGCCGAGCTCGTGGCTGTGCTGGATGGAGACCACCATCAGCACCATGCTCGCGACGAAGAAGAGCAGGTTCGAGGGCACCTCGACGCCGAGCAGGTCGGCCGCGGTGTGGAGGAGCACGGGGAAGGCGGCGACGAGGATGGTGAGGAGCGCCACCACGACCCAGAACAGCGCGTACTTCTCGCGGAGCCGACGGCGGCGCAGCAGCTCGAGCAGCACGCCGAGGGTCACCGCACCGCCGAGGAGCCCGAGCACGACCTCGGCGTTCACGCCGTCGCCTCCGCCGTCGCCGGCAGCGGCCAGGGGCGCACCAGGGCGAGCAGGAGCGCGGAGACGACCCTGACGAGGTACGCCGAGGCGCGCAGCGGGTTCTGGCTGGGCGAGCCGTGGGTGCGGAGCCGCATCTCGACCGGCACCTGCCGGATCGTGCACCCGGTCCGCAACGCGATCACCAGCGACTCGACCGTGTCGCCGAGGTACTCGGTGGGGTAGTGGGTGGCGAACACCTGGAGCGCCCGCCGGTTCGCCGCGCGGTAGCCGCTGGTCACGTCGGTGAGCCGGGTCCCGGCCAGCCAGCTGAGCACCGGGGCGAGCAGGGCCATCGCCCAGCGCCGGGGGCCGCGCACCTCGTACTGCCCCACCCCCGCGAAGCGGGCGCCGATGACCACGTCGGCGGTGTCGAGCCGGGAGACCAGCGTCGAGAGGTACGCCGGGTCGTGCTGGCCGTCCGCGTCAACCTGCACCGCGACGTCGTACCCCTGCTCGAGCGCCCACCGGTAGCCGGTGCGCATCGCACCGCCGACGCCGAGGTTGAAGGGGAGCCGGCAGACGGCGGCGCCCGCCGCGCGGGCCACCTCTCCGGTGGCGTCCACCGACCCGTCGTCGACGACGAGCACGTCGACGCCGGGATTCGTCCGCCGGATCTCGGTGACGACGGCGCCGACCGAGGCGCCCTCGTTGAGCGCCGGGACGATCACCAGCACCCGGGGCGGGACACGGTCAGCGGTCACCTGTCGAGAGTAAAGCGAGCGTTTGTCCGCTGTGGGCGATTCGAGAAGATTCGTTGGGGAGCTCCGCGGTAGCGGCGCGCCACCAGCAGGCCAGCCCTGCCACCGTGAGCGCGGCCAGCGTCCACGGAGGGAGCGTCCACCATGCCGGGTGGTCGCCCAGGACTCCCTTCCCCTCATCGATCGCGAGGTCGGTCACGGAGACGACGTGGGCCACGCCCCACATCACCGCGCCGGTCACCAGCCCGGGCACCACGAGCGGGTGTGCGGGCGGACGGCGGTCGAGGAGCGCGCCGGCGAGCAGCACGACCCCCATCGACAGCGGCCAGCCGTAGCGGCCCTGCCAGATCACGCCCGCCGTCTCGTAGGTCAGCACGGTGAGGAGCACCGGCACGGTCAGCGCCGACGCGAAGGCGAACAGCAGCTCGAGGCGCCCGCGCCGGTCGGCCTGGCGCACCGCGAGCCCGAGGAGCCCGAGGAGGGCGAGGCCGGCCGTCGCGTAGACGACCATCGGGGCCGCCTCGTTGCGCAGCGGGAACGCCGCCAGCGACTGCAGGAACCACGCGGGCACCTGGCGCAGCGTCTCCACCACCGGGTTCCCTCCCGGGGCCGCGTTCTCCGGGGCGAGGGAGTCGACACCGACGATCCAGCCGACGGCTGCGACACCCACGGCGGCCAGCGCCAGCACGCAGCCCAGGGCGGTGCGGGGCACCTCGCGCAGGAGCGTGAAGGTGCGTCGCGGCCCGACGTGGACCCACGCCACGATGACGACCGTGGCCAGCCAGAGCGGGCCGAGCCCGCGCACCAGGGTCAGCGGGACGGCGCAGGCGGCGCCCACGACGAGCAGGCGCCGGCGGGTCGCCGCGTCGACGCGGCCCATCCCGAGCAGGCAGGTCCAGAGCCCGACCGCGCCGCACATCTCGACGCCGTTCGGCCCCGGGACGGAGGTGGAGTACACGGCGACCGGCGTGACGACGCCGAGGAGCGCCACGAGCGGCCACCGGGTGCGGGCCCAGCGGCTCGTGGCCCAGACGCCGGCCGCGAGCAGCAGGGAGCAGAGGAGTGCGTTGACCGCGCGCATCACGTACATCGCCGGGGCGCCGTCGAACGGCTGGGCGGCGAAGCCGACGACGAAGTAGAAGGCCGGGTTGTAGCGAGCGGCACCGCTGCCGACGCTCACGACCCCTTGGTCGAGCACCTCTGCCGGGTTGCAGTTGTCGGGCCCGGTGTACTGCAGCGCAGAGCAGGCGGGGCCGGCGTCCCGCACGATGCCGGGGGAGACGTACACCAGCTCACCGCGACCGTCGTCCGGCACCTCTCCCGAGGGCATCCAGTGGCCGTCGGCGACCGACGCGGCGCGGTAGACGTGGTCGAACTCGTCGATGCCCCGGAACGGCGGCACCGCGAGGACCCAGGCCGCCTGCACGAGCATCGTGCCGAGGAAGACCCACGCCGCGAGGCGGAACGACCTGCTCACCGACGCGCTTCCTTCCCGACGACCGACCTCTCGAATGTAAGCGAGAAAGGCGGACGGATCGGGCGGAACGGTCGAGATCGTCAGTCGAGCCCCAGCGAGAAGGCGGCCTCCAGGTCGTGGCGGGAGTGGGTGCGGAACGCGATGTGGGTCTCGGTCTCGGTCACGCCGGGCACCTTGTTGATCCGGTCGGCGACGACCGAGGCGATCTCCTCGTGGCGGTGGACGCGGACCATCGCGATGAGGTCGATCTGGCCGGTGACGCTGTAGACCTCGCTGACGCCCTCGAGCCCGGCGATCTCCTCCGCCACCTCGGGGATCCGGGCAACCTCGGCGTTGACGAAGACGATGGCGGTGATCATGGCGCCAACCTAATCGACCGCCGCAGGGCACGCGGCTCAGCCGTCGAACTGCACGAGGGTGCGCCGACTGGCCTCGACGGCGTCGTGGAGCGCGAGCTGACGCGTGGCGCCGCCGACCGGGCAGCTCCACTCGCCGTCGACGTGGACCAGCCGGACGCCGTCGGACTCCAACCACCGGAGCAGCAGCTCGGCCTCCTCCGCGGTCGACGCCGGGAGCGGTCCCGGGGTGGGCACGACGGTCTCCGCCTGGGCGCGCAGCTCGAGGACCCACAGCGACGCGTCGGCGCCGGGCGGGATGGTCCCGGCCGCGGCGAGCCGGCCGTGGCGGATGACGTGGACCGCCCACCGGCCGTCCTCCTTCCGCGCCGCGACCAGCTCGGGGCAGCGGGTCAGCCCCACCAGCCGCTGGGTGCGGGCCGCCCCGCGGAGGAAGGCGGACAGCCGGTCGCGGTGGCGCCCGGCGTCCTCGTAGCGCTCCTCGGCGGCCAGCGCGTCCATCCGCCGCTGGAGCGCCTCGACGACCGGGGCCGGTGACCCGGTGGCGGCGGAGCGGACCCGGTCGACGAGGGCGGCGTACGCCTCCGGGGTGGCGCTCGCGTCGCACGGCGACAGGCAGCGCCCCATCTCGGCGAGGGCGCAGGCGGTCATCCGCGGGGTGCGCGGCATCCGGCCGCCGCACTGCCGGACCGGGAAGGTCTCGTGGAGCGCGGCTACGGCACGCTCGGCGACCGTGCGCGAGCCGAAGGGGCCGAGGTAGTCGGCACCGTCGTCCAGGACGCGGCGCACCAGCGCGAGCCGGGGCCACGGCTCCCGCGTGAGCTTGACCCAGTGGACGCGCTCCGGGAACCGCGAGCGCCGGTTGAACTTCGGCTTGTGCTCCGCGATCAGCCGCAGCTCCCGCACGCCGGCCTCGAGCGGTGTCGCGCACTCGATCCCCTCGACCCGGTCGGCCAGCGTCACCATGTGGCCCATCCGGGAGCGGGTCTCCGAGGCGGTGAAGTAGGTCCGCACCCGGGTGCGGAGATCCTTGGAGGTGCCGACGTAGAGCACCCGCGACTGGGCGTCGCGGAAGAGGTAGACGCCAGGCGCATGGGGGAGGTGCTCGGCCAGGTGGCGCTTGCGGCGCTGAGCCTGCGACACCCGGGCGCTGAAGGTCTGGAGCTCCTCCAGGGTGTGCACCCCGAGGTTGCCGAGCCGCTCGATCATCCCGTGGAGGACGTCGACCGTCGCCCGCGCGTCGGAGAGCGCGCGGTGGTTGGGCACGGTCGTCGAGCCGAACACGCGGGCCAGGGAGGCGAGCTTGTGGTTGGGCGACTCGTCGCGCGTGACCAGGCGGCGGGCGAGCACGGCGGTGTCGAGCACCTCGAACCGGGGCCACGGCCGCCCCTGCTCGGCGGCGAAGTGCTTGAGGAACCCCACGTCGAAAGGGGCGTTGTGGGCGACCAGCACGCTGCCCGCGGCGAACTCCAGGAGCTGGGGGAGCACCTGCTCGATCGGCGGGGCCGCCGCCACCATCGAGTCGGTGATGCCGGTGAGGACGGCGATGAAGGCCGGGATCGCCCGGTGGGGGTTCACCAGGGTCTGGAACTCCCCGAGCACCTCGCCCCCGCGGACCTTCACCGCGCCGACCTCGGTGATCATCGAGCCGCCCGCGGCCGAGCCGCCGGTGGTCTCCAGGTCGAGGACGCAGAAGGTCGTGTCGCGCAGCGGCCGGCCGAGCTCGTCGAAGCTCCGCTGGCTCTCCCAGCGGGCGTCGTGGAGGGCTGCCTGCGCCGGCTCCCGGGGCGGCGCACTCGACGTCTGCGTCATGCCCCGAGACGCTAGAGGCGCGCACCGACAAGGCGGCTCCGCCACGCGGGGCGGCACTGGGGGCCTCGCACTAGGGTGTGGCTGACAGCAGCCCCCCGGGGTGGTGACCGAGCGAGCGAGGAGTGGTGTCGGTGGCGGTGTCCCTGCCCGACGCGAGCTCGCGGTGGCGCTGCGGCGGCTGCGGCAACCTGACCCGGTTCGACGTCACGCGCCACCGCAGGACCACCGAGTTCTGGCACTTCGACCTGGCCGGCGGCCACACCGTCGAGGACACCAAGGTGGAGGCCGAGGTCGTCGAGCAGGTGACCTGCCGGTGGTGCGGCCGCTCCGACGCCATCGAGGTGGTCTCGCGGGCGGACCCTGATCCGTCCGGCCCGTGAGCGGCCCCTCCGACGGCACCGACGACGGTGCCGTGGACGGTGCCGTGGACGGTGCCGTGGACGGTGCCGTGGACGGTGCCGTGGACGGTGCCGTGGACGGTGCCGTGCTCCCCGAAGCGGTCCGCGCCCGGGTGACGGCGCTCGCCGCCCAGGCCCTCGGCCAGGTCCCCGTGGAGCACCTGCCCCCGCCGTTGAAGAAGGTGGCGACGTTCGCCCCGGCGAGGCGGGCGCGGCTGGCGGGGAACCAGATCATCGCCGTCGTCGAGAGCGACGAGGAGTTCCGGGAGCGGCTCGCGGTGCAGGTCGAGGCGCTGGTGCCCGAGCTCGCGTCCGCGCTCTCCGGCGGTGGTTCGACGGGCCCGGACGCCCTGGCGACCGCCGCGGCGGCCTACCTCCTCCGCCCGCCGGGCTGGAGGGCGCTGGTCGCCGCCCTGGGCGCGGTCGCGGAGGAGCAGGCCGGCCGCGGTGCCGGCGCGGGCCCCGACAGGGAGGCCGCCGACCGCGCCCGACGGCGGCTGGAGGCCGCGGACGAGGAGCTCCGCGAGCTTCGCCGCCGGCACAAGGAGGAGGTCCAGCGGCTCAAGACGGAGAACGCCGAGGTCCGCCGCAAGCTGGGCGACGCCCGGGTCCGGGTGCGGGAGGCCCAGGAGCAGCACGCCGCGCTCAAGGGGGAGGTCGAGGAGGCGGTCGCGGCGGCCGAGCGCCGGCAGGCGGACGCGGCGGCCGAGCTGCGGCGGCTCCGGGCGAGGGTGGTCGAGCTCGAGCAGCAGCTCGGATCGGTACGCCGCACCGAGCGGGCCGGCAAGGCCACCGAGAACCAGCGGGCCCGGCTCCTCCTCGACGCCCTCGTGGACAGCGCGCTCGGGCTCCGGCGCGAGCTCGGGCTCCCCGCGATCGACCGGCTGCCGGCCGACACGGTGGCCGCCGTGCACGCGGAGGAGGGCACCCGGGTCTCCTCCGGACGGGGGTCGTTGCCGGTGGAGGACCCCGCCCTGCTCGAGGAGCTGCTGCGGCTGCCCCGGGCGCACCTGGTCGTCGACGGCTACAACGTCACGAAGCAGTCCTGGCCCGACCTCTCGCTCGCCCGGCAGCGGGAGCGGCTGCTCTCGGGGGCGGCCGCCCTGCGGTCGCGCACCGGCTGCGAGCTGACGCTGGTCTTCGACGCCGCGGAGAGCGCCAGCCGGCCGCCGGTGGCCGCCCCACGGGGGGTGCGCGTGCTGTTCAGCCCGTTCGGCGTGATCGCCGACGACGTGATCCGCGACATCGTCGCCGCCGAACCCCGGGGGCGGGCCGTGGTGGTCGCGTCGAGCGACCAGGCAGTGGCCCGGGACGTCGAGGCCGCCGGGTTCCGGGTGGTCGCCTCCGCGGCCCTCGCGGCGCTGCTCGCCCGCCGCGGCTGAGCCGCCCTCGCGGTTTTGTCGGCGGCGCCCGGCAGCATCCGGGGCACCGACCTGATGGAGGGCCAAGTGAGCATGATCATCGACTGTGACAGCTGCGCGGTGCGCGGTCTCGCCTGCCACGACTGCGTGGTGACCGTGCTGCTCGGACCGCCGCCGGACACCGGGTTCGACGACGAGGAGCAGCGCGCGCTGGACGTCCTCGCGAGCTCCGGGCTGGTGCCCCGGCTGCGGATGGTGGCGCCGGTGGACAGCGCCACGCCGCCCGACTCCGCCACCGCGTGAACGGGTCCGACGTGAACGGGTCCGACGTGGGCGGGGACGGAGGAGGAGGGTCGGGAGTGTGGCGATCTGCACACGACGCGCCGCTCTAGGCGGGTTTGGCTTCCGCCGATGCTCTCCTTAACCTGTCGGAGGTGGTTGTCGCAGTCGGCCAACGGGTCGGCGCAGCCACCACGCCGAGTTCACGTGTCCGTCCAGGGCCGTGGAGCCGGGGACCCACCTTTCCCCGGGGTGAATCGTGCCAACCCGTCCGACCGACCGGTCGGACGCGAGGTGCGTAGGGCGTCCCTTTGCCGCCCGAACCCGTCAGCTAACCCGGTAGGCGTCGGACAAAGGAGCACGACCGCTCGTGACGAACGGCCGGAAGCGCACTGCCGCTGCCCTCACGACCCTCTGCATCGCCCTGGTGGGCGGTTCCGTGGTCACCGCCAGCCCCAGCGTGGCGGACCCTGACATCGACGACGTCCGCGCACGCGCGGACGACCTCTACCACCGTGCGGAGAAGGCGTCGGAGCGGTTCAACACCGCCAAGCTGCGGCTCCAGAAGGCGGAGAAGCGGCTCGACCGGCTGCAGCACGACATCGAGGAGCGCGAGGAGCGCGTCGAGGAGCTGCGCGGCGTGGTGGCGACCCAGGTCGTCTCCTACTACCAGGGCGACTCGATCTCGATGGCCGGCCAGCTGGCCACCGCCGAGGACCCCGACGCCTTCATCGGCCAGATGCAGACGATCAGCGAGTACACCTCCCAGCAGGCCGCCGTCATCGACGAGCTGACCGCCGAGGTCGACACCCTCGGGGAGCGCGAGCAGGACGCCGAGGAGCAGGCGAAGGAGATCGCCGCGACCAAGGAGCAGCTCGCCGGGGAGAAGCAGCTGATCGACCGCCGCGCCGACGAGGCCGAGGCGCTCCTCGAGCGGCTCGAGGAGAAGCAGCGCGAGAGCCGCAGCGCGTCGCCAGTCGTCGGTGAGGTCGCGGCCTCGGGGTCGGCGGGCGCCGCGGTCCAGCAGGCGCTGGCCCAGGTCGGCGACGCCTACGTCTACGGCGCGACCGGTCCCGACGCCTTCGACTGCTCGGGGCTGACGATGTTCGCCTGGGCCGCCGCCGGTGTCTCGCTGCCGCACTCGAGCTCGGCCCAGATGGGGTCGGGCACGCCGGTCTCGATCGACGCGCTCCAGCCCGGAGACCTGGTCTTCTACTACAGCCCGGTCAGCCACGTCGGGATGTACATCGGCAACGGCCAGCTGGTCCACGCCGCCAACCCCTCGACCGGCGTCCAGGTGACCTCGGTCGACTCGATGCCGATCTCGGGAGCCGTCCGACCCGGCTGAGCACCCCATCGGTGAAGATGGGGCGGTGACCTCGACCGCACGTCCCCGCCAGGGGTCGCTCCTCCTGGCGGGGCTGGTGCTCCTCGCCGTGGTCGCCGCGGTCGCGGTGGTCCTCGTCCGCGACGAGCCGCGCCAGGCGGAGCTCGGCCGGTCACGGTCCACGGGCTCGAGCCAGGACCGGGACGCCGCCACAGGAGTCCTGGTCACCGAGCTCGAGCGTGCCCTCCGCCGGGGCGCGCCGGCACGCGCCGAGGCGCTCGCCGCGCCCGACGACGCGCGGGCCCGCCGGGAGTTGCGGGTGCTGGTCGGCACCGTCGACGCGCTGGGGCTCGACGACGTCGAGCTGCGTCACCTGTCCCGGGCCGACCGCGACCTCGACCGGGCGGAGGAGCGGCGCTACGGCGACGACGCCTGGGTCTCCGACGTGCAGGTCTCCTGGCGGCAGCCTGGGAGCGGCACGACCCTCTCGACGGTCGACGTCCCGCTGGTGACGAGCTGGAGCGAGGGTCGGGTGGTCTTCGAGACCGCGCGGCTCGGCGGCGACGGCCGGGTGCCGATGTGGCTGCTCGGCCCCCTTGACCGCCGCACCGCCGGTGACGTCACGGTCGTCGGCCCCCGCGGGCAGCTGCCCAGGCTGGTCCGCCAGGCAACCCGCGCGGTCCGCACCGTCCGGCGCACCGTCCCGACGTGGGAGGGGCCGCTGGTGGTCGAGGCAGCGCCGGCGGTCGGCGCGTTCCGGCTCGCCTCGGGGCTCGACCAGGCCGCGGCCGAGCAGATCGCGGCGGTCACCGCGACCAGCGACGGCTCGACCGGCGCGGAGGCCTCCGTGCACGTCTTCGTCAACCCCGGCGTCTACGGCTCCCTCGGCCCGCGCGGCCAGCAGATCGTGCTCAGCCACGAGGCCGCGCACGTCGCGCTCGGAGCGGTGCGGACGGACGCGCCGCTGTGGCTCTCCGAGGGCGTGGCCGACTACGTCGCGCTGGTCGACAGCCCTCTGTCCGTCGACGTGCTCGCCGCCCAGATCCTCGGCCGCGTGCGGGCACAGGGCGCGCCCGAGCGGCTGCCGGGGCCGGCGGAGTTCGAGGCCGGGGACGACGCGCTCGGGGCGTGGTACGAGGCGGCATGGCTGGCGGCCAGGCTCGTCGCGGAGGAGCACGGCGAGGCCGCCCTCCTCGAGCTCTACCGCCGGGCGGACCGCGACGGGGACGTGGGCGCGGCGTTCCGCGAGGTGCTCGGGACGACCGAGCGGGCGTTCGAGCGTCGGTGGAGCAGCTACCTCGACGAGCTGGCCGGATGACCCGCGAGAGCAGGGCCCGGCGGGAGGACGTGCGGCTCGACCGGCGTACGGCCTGGGTGGCGGCGGGCGTCTCCGGGCTGGTGCTGATCGTGGCGGCCGCCGTGCTGGTGCCGTGGGACTGGCTCCCGGGCGCGGAGCTGCGCCCCGTGGACGCCACGGACGTCTTCAGCGCGGAGGAGCTCGCCCGGGCCGAGGACCACGCCTCGGTGGTCCGCCCCCTCGGGCTGGCGTCGACCGCCCTCTCGCTACTGGTGCTCGGCGCCCTTGCGTTGACGCCCTGGGGCCGTCGGCTCGCCACGGCGGTCGCGCGCCGGCTCCCGTGGTGGCTGGCGGCCCCGGTCGTGGTGCTGGTCGCGCTCACCGCGGCCCGGCTGGCGACGACGCCGCTGGCCTACCTGGTCCGGCGTCGCAACCTCGAGGCCGGGCTCACCGACCAGCCGACCGGTGCCTGGCTGGTCGACCGGGCGCTCGGGCTGGGCGTCTCGGTGGTCACCACGTCGCTGCTGGTGCTGCTGGTCGTCGCCACGGCCCGCAGGTTCCCACGACGGTGGTTCCTGCCCGCCGGCGCGCTGGCGGCCGCGCTGGTCATGGGCGGTTCGTTCGCCTACCCGCTGCTGGTCGAGCCGCTGTTCAACCGGTTCACCCCGGTGCCCGACGGCCCCTTCCGCACCGCGGCGCTCGAGCTCGCCGAGCGTGAGGGCGTCGAGGTCGAGGACGTGCTGGTCGCCGACGCCTCGCGGCGCACCACCACGCTCAACGCCTACGTCTCCGGGCTCGGCGGCACGCGCCGCATCGTGGTCTACGACAACCTGCTCGACGGGGTGCCGCTGGACCAGGCGATGTCGGTGGTGGCCCACGAGCTCGCCCACGTGCGCCACCAGGACGTGCTCGTGGGGACGACCCTCGGCGCCGCAGGGGCGGTGCTCGCGGTCTGCGCCCTGGCGCTGCTGCTCGACACGGGGGCGGTGCGGAGCCGGGCCGGTCCCGCCGGAGGCCCGGCCGTGGCCGGCGTGCTGGTGGCGGTCCTCGCCGTGGGCACCTTCCTGTCCGGCCCGGTCGAGAACGTCGTCAGCCGGGCGATCGAGGCACGTGCCGACCGCACCGCGCTGGTGGCGACCGGCGACCCGGACGCCTTCGAGGCGGTCCAGCGCCAGCTGTCGATCCGGTCGCTCGCCGACCCGACGCCGCCGGAGTGGGCCCGGATCTGGTTCTCCAGCCATCCGACGGTGCTCCAGCGGCTCGGGCTGGCCGAGGCCTTCCGCGAAGGGCGGGGGGAGTGGGGGTGACCCGCACGCTGGTGGTCACCAACGACTTCCCCCCGCGCATCGGCGGCATCCAGAGCTTCGTCCGGGACCTCTGCGCCCAGGTGCCGCCGGACGAGGTGGTCGTGCACGCGTCCACCTCCGACAGCGCCGCTGAGTACGACGCCCAGCAGCCGTTCCCGGTGGTCCGCGACCCCGCCCGGGTCCTGCTGCCGACTCCGGCCGCCGGTGAACGGATCGCCACCACGCTCCGGGCCTACGGGTGTGACCGGGTGCTGTTCGGTGCGAGCGCGCCGCTCGGGTTGCTCGCACCACGGCTCCGCCGGGCCGGCGCCCGCCAGGTCGTCGCGCTCACCCACGGCCACGAGGTGTGGTGGGCGGCCCTGCCGGGCTTCCGCGGGCTGCTGCGGCGGATCGGCGACGAGGTCGACGAGCTCACCTACGTCAGCGACTACTGCCGCGAGCGGATCGCCAGAGCGCTCTCGCCCGGGGCCGTCGCACGGATGCGGCGGCTGAGCCCGACGGTGGACCGGGAGCGGTTCCGGCCGGGAGCGGGGGGCGCGGAGGTGCGCGCGGCCTGGGGCATCGACCCCGCCGCGCCGGTGGTCGTCTGCGTCTCGCGGCTGGTCCGGCGCAAGGGGCAGGACACGCTCGTGCGGATCTGGCCGGAGCTGCTCGAACGGTTCCCCGGCGCGGTGCTGCTGCTCGTGGGCGACGGCCCCGACCGGCGGAGGATCGAGCGGATGGTCGCCCGCCGGGGGTTGCAAGGCTCGGTGGTCCTGACCGGCGAGGTGCCGGACGACGAGCTCCCGGCCCACCTCGACGCGGGCGACGTCTTCGCGATGCCCAGCCGGAGCCGGTGGTTCGGGCTGGAGGTCGAGGCGTTCGGGATCGTCTACCTCGAGGCGGCCGCCTGCGGGCTCCGGGTCGTCGGCGGGCGGTCGGGCGGGGTGGCCGAGGCGCTCGCCGCGGGCGGCAAGTGAGCCGCACCCGAGGAACGACACAAGACCCCTGCACCCGGAGGGGCAGGGGTCTCGTGTCGGTCGGCTCGACCTCAGGTGGTGCAGCTCTTCGCGGTCGAGGCTTGGGCCTCGATCTCGGCGCACGAGCTGCTGAAGAGGTCTTGGACCACTCCTCCGAGTGCGAAGACCACCGCGGTGACGAGAGCGGCGACCGCGACGGCGATCAACCCGTACTCGACCGAGGAGGCGCCGCGCTCGTTCCTGGCCGGGGCCCGCCGGTGCTGACGTGAATCGGTCACGGCGCTGCCTCGAGGAGGAACCGGCTCAGCTGCAGGTCTTGGAGATGCTCGCACCGCCGGCGGCGCCCTCGGTCTTGATGGTGTCGCAGGTGTCCTGGAACACCTCCTTCACGATGCCGCCGAGGGCGAAGACGATGATGACGATCAGCGCGGCGATCGCAGCCACGAGCAGGCCGTACTCGACGGCGGACGCGCCGTTCTCGTCCTTACGGTTGATCAGGCGCTGGATGAGGTGCTGCATGACGGTTCTCCCTGTGTGTCTGAGGGTCGAGACGTAACCCCGGTGTGAAAAAAGTTCATCACGGGCAGATCGGACATTCAGGAGAATCGGGAAATGAAGCCCCAGATTGGATGTTTCGCCAGGGACTGATAGCCCGAAGTGACTAGGGCCTGCACGCCTTGCGGACGGGGTGTGGCGGAGGTCCTGCGCCCGTCAGAGCGGCTCGTCGCTGAGCAGCCCCGACCGGATCGCGATCATGATCGCCTGGGCGCGGTTGGCAGCGCCGAGCTTCTCGTAGATCTTGGAGATGTGCGTCTTCGCCGTTGACTCCGAGACGAAGAGCTGGCGCGAGATCGCGGCCACCCCCAGCCCCTCGGCGAGGAGCTTGAGGACCTCGGTCTCGCGGGCCGAGAGCTGCGGCCCGCTGGGGCTGAGCCGCCGGCGCATGGCACCGGCGAGGTCCGCGGCGGCGAAGGAGCGCGGGGAGACGCTGGCGTGCCGGGCCGCGGCGATCACGTCGTCGCTGGGGGAGTCCTTGGCCACGAATGCCGAGGCGCCGGCCTCGAGGGCACCGAACAGCTGGTCGTCGCCGGCGTACATGGTGAGGACCACGATCCCCACGGTGTCGCTGGCCTGGCGCAGGTGGCGCACCAGGTCGAGCCCGGTGCCGTCGGGGAGCCGGACGTCGGTCACGACGACGGCGGGGTCGAGCTCCTCGGCGAGTGCGATGCCCTCCTTGACCGAGCCGGCCTCGCCCACGACGGAGAATCCCTCGCTGCGCTCGAACGCCCGCGCCAGCCCCTGCCGGATGAGCTCGTGGTCGTCGACGAGCAGGACCGACAGCGGTTCCGGTGCGCTCATTCTGACCTCGCTTCCGTCACGACCCTCGGGTCGGCTCGGCACCCACCGTCACCGCGACCTTAGTCCCTTGCGTCCCGTGCGTCCCGTTGCGTGGCCCGATCTCCAGCCGGGCATCGATCCGCTCGGCGCGCTCGCGCATGATCTTCATGCCGTAGGAGTCCTCGCGCGGCGGCCCCAGGCCGCCGCCGTCGTCCTCGACCGAGATCCGGGCGTACGGCGGCTGGATCCGGCAGTCCACCCAGAGGTTGCGGGCGTTGGCGTGCTTCCGCGCGTTGGTGACCGCTTCCTGGGTGATCCGCAGCAGCTCCATCTCCACCTCGCCGCGCAGCCGGGTCGGAGCCTCGTCGAGGGTGAGGTGGACGGTGAGCCCGGAGCGGGCGCCGACGGCCCGCACGTAGTCCGAGAGGGCGGAGCCGAGGCCGGCGGCGGGGGAGATCTCGCTGCGCAGGTCGAAGATCGAGAGCCGCAGCTCGCTGACCACCCGGCTGATCTCCCCGCGCAGCGAGTGCAGCCGGCCGCGGTGCTCCTCGCCGGCCGAGGTCGCGGCCAGGTCGTCGACGAGGTAGCCCAGCGAGGCGATCTCCTGGGCGACCCCGTCGTGGATCTCGCGGGCCAGCCGCTGCCGCTCCTCCATGGTCGCCAGCGACCGGACCTCGTCGAAGACCAGGGCGGCGTCGAGCCGCACCGCCTGCTCGTCGAGCTCGGCCATCAGCCGGACGACGGTCTCGTGGGAGGGCGGCTCGTCGAGGTCGACGACCACCACGCCGATCATCCGCGCGGAGTTCCGCAGGGGGAGGACCGTGTGCGGGTGGGCGGCGACCGGCCCGTGGCCGTTGCCCCCGTGCCCGTTGCCCGGTACGGCGACCACCGGCTCCATCTCCGCCCAGCAGGTGTCGACCGCGGGGCCCTCGGGGAGCAGGACTCCCTGGGCGTCCACACCGCGGTAGCCGAGGGGGGCCAGCACGCCGCCCTCGGTGCGGACGAAGACCGCGGCCCTCGTGGCGCCGAGCCGTTCGTGGACGGCGGCGAGGATCGCGTCGGCCATCGAGACCGGGTCGAGCCCGGAGGAGAGCCGCCTGGCGACCGTGCGGAGCTGGGAGAGGAGCCGGCGCGCCGACTCGTAGGAGACCTCGTCGCCGGCCACCCGGGTGCCTCGCAGCTGCACCAGCCACACGCCGACCAGCCCGGCGCCGAGGCTGGCCACCGCCCACGGCGCGGCGAGCTCGATCCCCTCCTGGGTGGGGGTCTCGACGCCGCCCACGAGGAGCGCGAGCAGGAGGGCCAGCATCTCCAGCCCCGAGACGACCACGACCGGGACGATCTTGCCGCCGACGCCGGTCAGCAGCGCCGGGACCATGAGGTAGGGCAGCAGCATCGCGCCCTCGGGGAGGGTCGCTCCGATGACCAGGGCGGCCAGGAACCCCTCGACCAGGTAGACCCACCGCGGCGGGATGACCGTGAATTGCGTCGACGCCAGCGCCAGGGCACCGAGCGCCAGGATCACCAGGGTGGCCTGGAAGACCCGTGGCTCCCGGAACGCCGCGGCCAGCCCGACGACCGTCGCCAGGAAGAAGGCGCGGGTCGCCAGCCCGAGGCGCTCGCTGGGCGTCACAGGCGGCCCGAGAACGCCTCGAACATCGTGATGCCGGCCGGCCCGAGGACGGCGATGAACAGGCAAGGGAGGATGCAGAAGATCAGCGGGATCAGGATCTTGATCGCGACCTTCTGGGCGGCCTCCTCGGCCTTCTGGCGCCGCTTGGTCCGGATCTCCTTCGACTGCACCCGGAGCACCTGGGCGATCGGGATGCCGAGGGCGTCCGCCTGCACCATCGCGCCGACGAAGCCACGGACGTCCGGCACGTGCGTGCGGTCCGCGAGCGCGCGGAGCGCGGCGCCCCGGCCGAGGCCGATCTGCATCTCCTGCAGGACGCGGGCGAACTCGTCGGCCAGCGGACCGTCGGTGTTGCGGGCCACCTGGGCCAGCGCCGCGTCGAACCCGAGGCCGGACTCGACGGAGATCGTCAGAAGGTCGAGGGCGTCCGGCAGCGCCCGCTCCATCTTCTGGGTGCGGTCGTAGCCGAGCTGGTAGAGGTACATGTTCGGAGCCATGTAGCCCGCCACCGCGATCAGCATGCAGACGGCGAGGCTGGGCAGCAGCGACAGCCCGAAGAGCATCGTGGCAACCAGTCCGATGACGAGCGCCACCACGAACCCGATGAACTTCAGCGACGTGACACGGTCGGTCGTCCAGCCGCGCGGGTTGCCGGCGAGCTCCAGCTTGTGCCGGATCCGCTCGCTGAAGTCGGCCGGCGTCAGCTTCTTGCCCACTCCTAGGGTGCGGTCCATGAGGGGCGTCAGGACGCGGTCGTGGAAGGAGGGCTGGAGCTCGTCGCGCATCTCCTGCGGCGCCGCGGAGAACGCCTGCATGACCGCGAGCGACTTGCTGATGCCGCGGGCACTGTTGTCGGACAGCGTGACCGCCGCCATGCAGAGGAAGAGGGCGGCGAAGATGCCGGCGATGCCGACCACGAGGTAGACGGTGCTCATCTCAGACCTCCACCTTGACGACCCTCTTCATCCAGAAGATCCCTCCACTCAGCAGGATGCCCATCAAGATCAGCATGGCCCACCCCAAAGGGCTCGACCACATGGGTGAGACGTAGCCCGGATTGAACGCGACCAGGTAGGCGAGGAACGCCGGCGGGAGGCCGCCCAGGATCCACACCGACATCCGACCCTCAGCCGACAACGTCTTGACCTGGCGCTCGAGGTACTCGCGCTCGCGGATGGTGTCCGCGACCTTGTTGAGCAGCTCCGACAGGTTGCCGCCGACCTCGCGCTGGATCCGGATGGCCATCACGACCCACTCGAAGTCGACGCTCTCCATCCGCTCGCCGACGCCGGCGAGGGCTTCCTCGATCTCGACGCCGAGGCGGGTCTCGATCAGCGCCCGCCGGAACTCGGCCGCCATCGGGTCGCTGCCCTCCCGTACGACGGTGTCGACCGACTGGGCGAGGGAGAGGCCGGCGGAGAGCGATCCGGCCATCAGCTGGAGGGTGTCGGCGAGCTGTGCCTTGAAGGCGGCCAGGCGTCGGGACTTCTTCAGCGACAGGAAGAGCCAGGGGCCTCCGGCGCCGAGCAGCAGCCCGACGAGCATGAACAACGCGCTTCCGCCACCCAGCAGGATCGCGACCACCCCGAGCCCGAGCGTGAGCCCGGCGTGGATCAGCAGCCACTCGGCCGGGCGCAGGGCCAGGCCGGCGCTCTCGAGCCGGGACTCGAGGGCAGCCTGGAGGCCGCGCTGGCCCTCGAGGACGTTCTCCGCCACGGCGACGGCCTGCTGGGTCACCGATGCGGGCTCGGCGCGGCCGGCCTCGGCCAGCTTGCGGGCTCCCTTGCGGGTGTAGGCCTCGATGCGCCGGTCGACGGCATCCCGCTTCCGGTCACGGGTGCCGCCGAAAGCGAGGAAGAGAATGACCACCAGAGCGACCGCCGTCGCGGCGAGCCCGGCGAGCATCCACTCCTCGGGGATCACCGGACCGCGCTCGGCCGCGAGCACCTCCTCGGTCGGCTCTTCGGGCTGCGGGGCTGCTTGCGGCAGCTGCACGAAGGCGCCGTCGGTGACGGTGGTGCCGTCGACGTGGAAGGAGACCGACAGGGTTCCCTCGGCGCCGCTGGTCGCCTCGGTCGGGGTAACAGTCACCAGCACCTGCTGGGCCAGCGCCTCGGCTTCCTGGGCGAAGACGTCGCTGAGGGCGGCGGGGTCGCTCGCGCTGAGCAGCTTGCCCCCGCCCGCGTCGGTGAGCTGCTGGAGCAGCGCCATGTTCTTCGTGCTCTGGGCCAGCGCCACGACGTCGAGCTTGACCTCGGCACCTTTGACCGCAGCGGTGACGTCGGCGATGGCCGTGGTGGAGGTGTCGGCTCCGTCGGAGAGCACCAGCACGCTGCGCGCGCCGTCCTCTCCGGTTGCCGCGACCGCCTCCGTGACGCCGTCGTAGAGCCGGGTCTGGCGGCTCAGCGCGAGGCCGGCAAGCGCATCCCGCACGGCGTCGTGGTCGTCGGTCGGAGCCTGCACCTCGACCACGTCGGCGGCGAAGGTCACCAGCCCGACCCGAACGTCGGCGGGCACGGTGTCCAGGAAGAC
Organism: Nocardioides caldifontis; assembly: GCF_008087345.1. Taxonomy (GTDB): domain Bacteria; phylum Actinomycetota; class Actinomycetes; order Propionibacteriales; family Nocardioidaceae; genus Marmoricola_A; species Marmoricola_A caldifontis. The sequence continues at coordinate 57,551 of NZ_VHIB01000012.1, forward strand.
CTCGGCCGCCTGCTTGGCCTCGGCGAACTTGTCGCCACGCATGCTGTTGCTCACATCCATCGCAAGCACGGTGGTCCGCTGGATCTCCCGGCCGCCGTCGTCGAGGACGTGGGCCTCGGCGGGCAGCGGCTCGCCGTCGAAGGTGACGGCGACCGACGCGAGATCGGGGGTGGCGCCACCAGTCTCGCCCTGGAGGGAGACGAGCACCTGGAGCTCCTCGCCGTCGCCCTCGACGTGGTCGATGGTGCTCTCGACCGCCCATGCGGGCGCGCTCCCGCCGAGCACCAGCGCGAACGGCGCGGCGCAGAGCAGGGCGGAGGCGGCGAGCGTCCTGCGGGTGCGGTTCATCGGTCAGCCACCGTCCCGGGCGAAGACCATCGGGTCGACGTGCACGTTGTTGTGCGCGAGCTTCTCCAGGAACTTCGGGCGGAGCCCGGTTGCGCGCAGCGAGCCGAGGCTGCGCCCGTTGGCGTCGAACCCCTTGGTGTGGTCGAAGAGGAAGACGTCCTGGAGGGTGATCACGTCGCCCTCCATCCGCTCCACCTCGGTCACGTGGGTGATCCGGCGCGAGCCGTCGCGGAGCCGGGCCTGGTGCACGATCAGGTCGACGGCGGACGCCACCTGCTCGCGGATCGCCTTGATCGGCAGGTCCATGCCGGCCATCAGCACCATCGTCTCGATGCGGGCGAGGGTGTCGCGGGGGCCGTTGGAGTGGACGGTGCAGATCGAGCCGTCGTGGCCGGTGTTCATCGCCTGGAGCATGTCGAGGGCTGCGGAGTCACGGACCTCACCGACGACGATGCGGTCCGGCCGCATGCGCAGCGAGTTCTTGACCAGGTCGCGGATGTCGATCGCGCCCTTGCCCTCGATGTTGGCCGGACGGGACTCGAGCCGGAGCACGTGGTCCTGGTGGAGCTGGAGCTCCGCGGCGTCCTCGATCGTGATGATCCGCTCGTCGCTCGGGATGAACGAGGACAGCACGTTGAGGGTCGTCGTCTTGCCGGCGCCTGTGCTTCCGGAGACGATGATGTTCAGCTTGCCGCGCACGCACGCCGAGAGGAACTCTGACGTCTTCTGCGACATCGTGCCGAAGGCGACCAGGTCGTCGGCCATGTACGGGTCGGCGGAGAACTTCCGGATCGTGAGCAAGGACCCGTCGATGGCGAGGGGTGGGATCACCGCGTTGACGCGCGAGCCGTCGGGGAGCCGGGCGTCGACCATCGGGCTCGACTCGTCCACGCGGCGGCCGATGCGGGAGACGATCTTGTCGATCGTGCGGCGCAGGTGCTGCTCGTCGTTGAAGCGCCCCTCGGCGCGCTGCAACTTGCCGCTGCGCTCGATCCAGATGTCGTCGCAGCCGTTGACCATGACCTCGGTGAGGTCGGGGTCTCGCAGGAACGGCTCGATCGGCCCGTAGCCGAGGATGTCGTCGGCGATCTCCTGCGCGATGCGGGTCCGGTCGGCCGGGGTGAGGATGATGTCCTCGTCGTGCATGGCCTCCTGGAGGGCGCCTCGGACCATCCGCTCGAGCTCGGCCTGCGTCAGGTTCGCGTCGTACAGCTTGGGACCGAGCTCTTGGAGGAGCCGGTTGTGCACCGTCGACTTCAGCTCGCGGAAGGAATCGTGGGCCTCGGCCTTCTTCGGGCGCCCACCCGGCCCCTTGGTCTCCAGCTCGCTGCTGGACTGGTTGGCGACGGCCCTGTCACGCGATGCGGCGGCGAGCCGGTCGGCGAGGCTGCTCATCGTTCCTCCTACCTGGCCTGACGGCGGAGCAGCCCGCGCTTGGGTGCGGTGCTGCGGGACTTCGCGCGGGCGGCGTCGTCCGCCTCCGGCACCGCGGCGGCTGCAGGAGCCCCGGTGACGGCGTCGGCGAGGCGGAACAACGCCTGGCTCGCACTGTGCTTAGGGTGTGAAGCGGTGATCGGCTCGCCGGCGTTGGTGGCGTTCGCGACCTCGGCCGAGGTCGGGATCGCCTGGTCGATCTTCATGTCGAGGGTGCTCTCGACCTTCTCCGGTGCGAGCCCGACCTTGTCGTCGGCACGGTTGAGCACCAGGTGACGGCGAGCCTTCGGGAAGTTGAGCAGGTCAAGGGTCTCGCAAGCGATCTTGACGTTCTTGAGGGTGGGCACGTCGAGCGTCGTCACCAGAAGCAGGTTGTCGGTCTCGTCGAAGGCCTGCAGGACGTGCTCGTCGAACGCCGGGGAGGTGTCGACGATGACGAACTCGAAGTTGGCCTTGAGGATCGCCAGGACGCGCGAGACCAGCGAGGCCGGGATCGAGTCCTTGGCGTCGGGCTGCACGGGTGCTACGAGCGTCGAGAACCCGCGGCGGTGGGGGGTGAGCAGCGGCTCGAGGGCGGCGAAGTCGAGGTCGCTCTCGAGAGCCACCGCGTCCGCGATCGTGCGGGCCGGGAACAGCTGGAGCGTGATCGCGACGTCGCCGAACCCGAGGTCGAGGTCAACCAGGCAGACCCGGGTCTTGTCGCGGGTCGCCAGTGCCACCGCCAGGTTCGCCGCGATCGTCGTCTTGCCCACGCCTCCCTTCGGCGAGAAGACGGTCACGACGCGGCCGACCGGGTGCTCGTCGAGCCGGCTGCTCGGCCCGGTCACTGCCCGGTAGACCTGGAAGGCCCGTTTGATGGCGTCGCTGAGGCCGCTGAGGTCGCGCTCCTCGACCACCTCACGCATCCCCGACCGGAGTGCTTCGGCGAGCACGGCGGTGTCCACGCGGCGGCGCATCAGGATGACGCTGACCGCCGGGCGGGTGATCCGGAGGTTGTCCGCGAGCGCGGCCGCGGCCTCGAGGTCGACGGCGGGGCCGAGGACGACGGCGTGCTCCTCCGGGGTCTCGGCCAGGGCGCGGCGGAGCTCCTCCAACGTGGGGACGACCTTGGCGCCGGCCCCCGCCACCGAGAGGAACAGCTCGGCGTTGGTGGTGTTCTGCTCGACGATGAGGGGCATCAGGTCACCGGAAAAGGTTGGACAGGGAGACGCCGGGACCGGGCTTGACCTTCGAGTCCTCGTCGAGGAGCCCGAAGGACAGCTCGCCGTGGGTCGAGGCGTAGAGGATCTTCTCGGCCTGGTCCTGGGTGACCGCCAGGGTGAAGAGCGTGCGCGGCAGGCTCTCGACCGTCTGGTCGCCTGTCTGGGTGGTCGTGGTGGACGTGGTCATCGTGGTCTGGGCGACGGCGATGACCTGCACCTTGGGGAGCAGCAGCCGCGTACCGTCCTCGCCGCCGGGCCCGATGGGGCCGTTCAGGAAGATCGCCACCTCGGAGCCGGGGGAGACGAAGCCGGCGACACGGCCGGTGTCGGAGAGGTTCACGGAGATCGCGAAGGAGCCCTCCGGGACGGTCAGCGCCTGCTGCTCGCCGGGCGTGCCGAACTTGGAGGTGGTGACCTGCTCGTTGGGGTAGATCGTGCTGAGCGCGACGAGGCTGCCGTTCTCGCCGATCGAGACCAGCGCGCCGTCGAGCCGCTCCTCGGCGGGGACGTCGTCGAGCTCGATCTTGCCGGCGGCCGAGGCGTCGGCCAGCGTCTCGCCGGGCTCGATCTGGGCCACGGCCTTCAGCACCTGCACCGGCGCCTGGGCCTCCTTGGCGCGGTCGTCGGCGCCCTTGACGTAGAGGTACACCATGCCGGAGCCGAGCACCGCGATCAGTGCGGCGACGATCAGCAAGATCGTTCTGCGTCCCATGCCGAATCCTGGTCCTTGTGCGTCGTCCCGGGAGCCTCCCGGGCCGTCGACCGACGTCCACGCGTCGGGGCTCACCGGTGGAGAGCCGAAACAAACGATCCCGTACGAAACGGACATCCGTCCCCGGAATGCAAAATTTCGTCCGGCCCCTCGTGACGGTCAGTCGTAGAGCCTCTCGACGGCGTCCCGGTAGCGCCGGTGGACGACGTTGCGGCGGAGCTTCAGGCTCGCCGTGAGCTCGCCGGTCTCCTCGCTCCAGGTGTCGGGCAGCACCTCGAACCTCCGGATCGCCTCGGCCTGCGAGACCGTGGCGTTGGCGGCGTCGACCGCGGCCTGCACCTCGGCCCGGAGCGCCTCCTCGTCGGTGTGCGCGGAGAGCGGCCCGCGCAGCCCCCGGTCGGCGGCCCACCCGGCGTACGCCTCGGGGTCGAGGGTGACCAGGGCGGCGACGTACGGGCGGCCGTCGCCGACGACCAGGCACTGGTCGACCAGGGGGTGGTCCCGCACCCGCTCCTCGAGGGCGCCCGCCGCGACGTTCTTGCCGCTGGTGGTGACCAGGATCTCCTTCTTGCGGCCGGTGACGCGGACGAACCCCTCGTCGTCGATCTCGCCGACGTCGCCGGTCCGCAGCCAGCCGTCGCCGGGCAGGGCCTGGGCGGTCGAGACCTCGTCCTGCCAGTACTCCCGCATCACCTGGGCGCCCCGGACCAGGAGCTCGCCGTCGTCCGCGACCCGCACCGAGGTGCCGGGCAGGGGGCGGCCCACCGTGCCGATGCGCAGCGTGTCCGGCAGGTTGACGGTCACCGCGGCCGTGGTCTCGGTCAGGCCGTACCCCTCGAGGATCGGGACCCCGATGCCGCGGAAGTAGTGGCCGAGCCGCTCGCCGAGCGGGGCGCCGCCCGAGACGACGAACCGGCACCGCCCGCCGAGCAGCTCCCGGACCCGTGCGTGGACCAGCCGGTCGTGCAGCGTGTGCCGCGCGCGGAGCACCGGGCCGACCCGGCCCCGGTCGAGCGCCTGGCTCCACCGGATCGCGGTCTCGGTGGCCGCGTCGAAGAGCCGCCCCCGCCCCTCGGACGCGGCCTGCTGGCTCGCGGCGTTGACCAGCCGCTCGAAGACCCGCGGCACGCCGAGCAGGAACGTGGGGCGGAAGGTCGCGAGGTCGGCGGGGAGCGTCCGCACGTCGGGGGTGTGGCCGAGCGTCACGCGTGCCTTGACCGCGCCGAGCTGCACGACCCGGGCGAACACGTGCGCCATCGGGAGCACCATCAGCGTCGAGGCGTCCTCGTCGGCGAACAGCTCGTGCAGCTCCGCCAGCGTCGCGCCGAGCCCCCGGTGGAAGTTGGCGTGGGTGAGCACGCACCCCTTGGGATGGGCGGTGGTGCCGGAGGTGTAGATGATCGTCGCGACGTCCTCGGCCTGCACCGACGTGCGCCGGCGCTCGAGCCGCTCGTCGTCGACCTCCCGGCCCAGCTCGGTGAGCGCGGCGACCGCACCGGGGCCGTCGGCGTCGTCGAGCACCCACAGGTGCCGCTCCCCGTCGGGCCAGCCCGACTCGCGGACCCGCGCCCCCAGCGCCGGGGTCTCCACGACGGCCGCGACAGCGTCGCTGTCCTCGAGGATCCACCGGAGCTGGTCGACGGGTGCGGTGGCGTAGACCGGGACGCCGACCGCGCCGGCGTGCCAGATCGCGTAGTCCAGGAGGGTCCACTCGTAGCGCGTGCGGCTCATCAGCGCCACACGGTCGCCCGGGCGGACGCCGGCGGCGACCAGACCGCGGGCCACCTGCCGCACCTCGGCGAGGAACGTGGCCGCGGTGACGTCGCTCCACCCCGGGCCGTCGGCGCCGGGGGAGCGGCGGCGGAAGGCCACCCGGTCCGGCTGCTCCGCGGCGTACTCCACGACGTCGTCGGCGAGCCCCCCGCGGCGGTCCGTGTCGGGACCGGCGGCGGCCGTCGACGGGCTGGTGTACTCGCGCACCGGAGCCTCCTGTCCTGTCGGTAGTCTCAGCGGCACCGTATTGCAGGAGACGCAGGAGGCCCGGCTCCATGGCCGACCAGACCAGCTCGAGCATCGTCATCGCCGCGCCACCGGCCGCGGTGATGGAGGCGATCGCGGACTTCGAGGCCTACCCGGAGTGGGCGCAGGGGGTGCACACCGCCGAGGTGCGCGAGACGTTGCCGGACGGTCGCGCGAAGGAGGTCTACTTCGAGATCGAGGCCACCCCGATCAAGGACTCCTACACGCTGGGCTACGACTGGCACGGGGACGAGTCGGTCACCTGGTCGCTGGTCTCCGGCAAGATGATGAAGAAGCTCGACGGCGCCTACGTGCTGCGGCCGACCGGGTCGGGCACCGAGGTCACCTACCGGCTCGCGGTGGAGGTCGGCATCCCGATGATCGGGATGCTCAAGCGCAAGGCCGAGAAGGTCATCGTCGACACCGCTCTCAAGGGGCTGAAGAAGCGCGTCGAGTCGCAGGTCGGCTGAGCTCGCCCGTGCGCATCATCCTCTTCACCGGCAAGGGCGGGGTCGGCAAGACCACCGCCGCCGCCGGCACCGCGGCCGTCGCGGCGGCCCGCGGGCGGCGCACCCTGGTGATGTCGACCGACACCGCGCACTCGCTCGCCGACGCGTTCGCGGTGCCCATCGGTTCGGAGCCGACACCGGTGGCCCCGGACCTCTACGTGCAGCAGGTCGACCCCCAGCGTCGGTTCGAGCAGTCGTGGTCGGAGGTGCAGCAGTACCTCCTGTCGGTCCTCGACGCCGCCGGCGTGGACCCGATCACCGCCGAGGAGCTCACGGTGCTCCCGGGCGCCGAGGAGGTCCTCGCGCTGCTCGAGCTGCGCCGCCAGGTGGTCTCGGGCCGGTGGGACGTCGTCGTCGTCGACTGCGCGCCGACAGCCGAGACACTGCGGCTGCTCGCGCTGCCGGAGGCGCTCGGGTGGTACATGGACCGGATCTTCCCGGTGGAGCGGCGGGTGGTCCGCGCGCTCAAGCCGGTGCTCGCGCGCGCGGCGGGGGTGCCGATGCCGCACGAGGCGGTCTTCGACGCCGTCGAGCGGCTCCACGCCGACCTCGAGCAGGTGCACGAGATCCTCACCGCCAAGGACACCAGCGTCCGGCTGGTGCTCACCCCGGAGAACGTCGTGGTGGCCGAGGCACGCCGGTCGCTGACCACGCTGTCGCTCTTCGGCTACCGGGTGGACGGTGTGGTGGCCAACCGGGTCTTCCCCGCCGAGGGCGCCGACGCGTGGCGGGAGCGGTGGGTACGCGCCCAGCAGTCGGTGCTCACCACGGTCGAGGAGTCGTTCGTCGGACTGCCCGTGTGGCGTTCGGCGTACCAGGACAGCGAGCCGGTGGGCGTCGCGCAGCTCGACGCGTTCGCGCGGGCGGCGTACGGCGAGGACGACCCGCTCGCGGCGCCGCTCGGCGAGGAGCCGCTGGCCGTACGCCGGACCGCCGAAGGTGCCGTGCTGCGGCTGTCGCTCCCCTTCGCCGAGCGGGGGGACGTTGACTTGGCCCGCCACGGCGACGAGCTGGTGGTGACCGTCGGCTCCTACCGGAGGGTCCTCGCGCTGCCGGCCGCGCTCCGCCAGCACGTCGTCCGCGGGGCGAAGGTCGACGACGGGGCGCTGCGGATCCGGTTCGCCGCGCCTGCGGAGCCGGCGCGGCCGGCAGAGGAGGGTGGAGAGTGAGCGGGACCGACGAGAGCCCCGGGGCCGGCGAGCCGCTGGGCAGCGTGGCCGAGGAGGCCGCGAAGCTCTTCGACGCGCTCCAGGGCTGGGCCCGCGAGAACGGCGGCGACGCGGCGGGCGCGGCGGCGTCCGGGCTGGGCGCCCGGCTCAAGGAGATCGACGAGCACCTCGCCACCGGGGGAGCGGAGTGCACGTGGTGCCCTCTCTGCCGGACGGTGGCGGTGGTGCGCGAGACCAGCCCGGAGGTGCGCGCCCACCTCGCCACGGCGGCGAGCTCGCTGCTCCAGGCGGGCGCTTCGTTGCTGGAGGCCCACGCCCGGAAGGCGGCCACCGAACCCTCGGGAGTGGAGAAGATCGACCTCGACGAAGGGGACGACTGGCCGGACGACGAGGGCGGCTGGGACGCCGAGTGATGGCGGACCCCTCGACCGCGTGACGCCGGCCGCGCCCGGACGAACGAGTATGAGCGATTAGGACATATGCGGCGGAAGCATCACCTATCGTGATCAACGACTGACGGTAGCCCGGTGCTCGGGCAAGGACCGTCGCCGTGAGCCATGAAAGGTGGGGTTATGCCGAGCTTGCCGGGCCTGCGTGGCTGCCGACGTGCCTCACGTTCACGCTCGCAGCGGGGAGCGTCCGCGGTCGAGCTGGCGCTGGTCAGCTTCATCTTCTTCCCCCTCATGTTCGGACTCATCGACTACGGGATGTGGTTCAACGACTCCTTGAACGCGCGCCAAGGTGTTCGAGAGGCGGCTCGACTCGGCGTGGTGCAGGAATTCGGCGCTGGTTGCACCTCCTCGAACAAGATGGAGTGCTTGAAGCAGATCGTGAAGTCCGAAACCAGGGCTGTTGCCGGTCAAACAGCGGTCAAGGTCCTCGTGCCAGAAGGCTGGAGCAGGCGAAAGCCCCTCATCGTGTGCGCTGCGATCAAGGAGACGGGCGTGACCAACCTGACGCCCCTGCCCAACGACGGGGTCATCGTCGCCGAGACGCGCATGTCGATCGAGGTCGACACCCCGCCACAGCCTGCCCTCACGCCGGGGACGTCCGTCGAGGATCCGTTCCCCGGCGCGACCGGCTCATGGGCGTGGTGCGGCAAGGAGGACGACGATGACGCGTGAGGTCTCGCGTCGCGCTGAAACAGGAGCAGTGGCGATCGTTGCTGCGGCTCTCGCGCTCGTGCTCTTCGGTCTGGCCGCCCTCGTGGTCGACCTGGGTCTGGCCCGGGACACCCGGCGGCAAGCGCAGAGTGCCGCCGACGCAGCGGCTCTCGCTGCGGGGAACGCCCTCTATGCAACGAGCATGACGCCGAACTTCGCGGCGGCCGTGGACGCAGCCAAGGCTTACGCCGAGGAGAATTATTCGTTCGACTCCTCGCAGTGGAGTGCTTGCGCGGACCCGTCGCCGCTCGCCTATGTCCCGTCAGCTGCGCATGGCTGCATCTCCTTCAACAACCCGACCAAGCCCACGACGGTCCGAGTGGTCCTCCCCTCACAGAAGGTCAACACCCTCTTCGGTGCCGTTGCGGGCATTCACGAAGTAGAAGTGAGTGCCCTCGCTGAGGCGTCATGGGAAACGGACTCCAAGTCGGAATGCGGAGTCTGTGTCATCGGGGAAGGGCCGCACGAACTGCAGAACGGTGAGCTCTCACTGTCCGGCGGGTCAGACATTCATTTCAACGGCGACGTCTGCGTACAGCAGAACGGTGAAGTGGAGGTTGCCGCCACGGACGGTGGACAGGTCCTCATCGAAGGACAGGCAATGAATGGTGCCGGCGGCTGCAAGGACGGCCCCGAGCAGTACCCGAGCGGCCATACCGAAGGCGCGCTGCCCGTGAGCGACCCCCTCGAGCTGCTCGCTCTTCCTCCACCGGGGTGGGATGCGCTTCCTACGAAGGCGGCGACTCAGAACGCATGCGCGACTGGCGGTGGCCCAGGCGTCTACGGATCCCTCAACATCCCGCAGAACGCCGTGTGCAACCTCTCGCCGGGCCTGTATGTCGTGACCGGACAGAACCATTCGTCGGCTAATGGCACCGTCGTCAACGCCCTCGGAGTCACCCTCTACTTCGCTTGCGGTGACCGCTTGGCTCCCCGCGCGTGCTACCAGAACGGCGAGGAAGGCGGCGACCTTCTCTTCACCGGGAACGCGGTGCTCAACCACAGTGCGCCGACGTGCCTCGAGGTCCCTGCCATTCCGAACTGCGAAGCCATCAAGGGACTGTCCATCGCGGCGGACCGCAACAACACCTCCGCCTTCAGCTGGCGCGGCAACGGGAGCGGTCAGGAATCGTCGGGCACGATCTACCTGAAGAGCGGTTCGCTCGACTACCGCGGCAACGGAACCGGCACGGTCGTCGAGTCACTCATCGTGGTCGACACGCTGACCAACAGCGGGAACAATGCAGGCCTCCAGGTCAAGTACACCGGCGACAAGAATGTGCGACTTCCCTTCGCGAATCTGCGACTCACCAAGTAGAGAAATGCGGTAGGAGGACGGCTCGGCCAGGTCGACCGCTCACCGCCCGGCGTACGACGGGACCAGCTCGCGGGTCAGCTGCTCGATGAAGAGCCCGACGTCGGTGACGATGCCCCGCGCTTGCGAGGAGCCCCGGTCCGCGAGCTTGGTGACCGACGCGGGGTTGATGTCGACGCAGACCAGGGGGATCGAGGCCGGCAGGATGTTGCCGGTCGCCACCGAGTGCAGCGTCGTGGCGACCATGACGCAGAACCCGACGTCCTCCAGCGCCGCCCGCATCGCGCGCTGCCCCTCGATCACGTCGCTGTAGACGTCGGGCAGCGGCCCGTCGTCACGGACCGAGCCGACCAGCACGAACTCCTTGCCGCCCTTGACGAGCGCGTGCATGATCCCGCCCGTCAGCACCCCCTTCTCGACCGCCGCGGCGATCGAGCCGGCCTTGCGGATCTCGTTGATCGCCCGGATGTGGTGCTCGTGGCCGTGCTCGACGCCGTGCCCCTGGTTGAGGTCGATGCCGAGCGAGGTGCCGTAGAGCGAGGCCTCGATGTCGTGGGTGGCCAGAGCGTTGCCGGCGAAGAGGACGTCGACGAAGCCGGCCTCGGTCAGCGCCACCATCGCGGGCGCCGCCCCCGTGTGCACGACCCCCGGGCCGCCGACCCACAACACCTTCTTGCCGGCCGCCTTGGCGTCACGGATGCCGTCGGCCACCTGGCGCACCAGCACCGCCTGGGGCTTCTCGCTGGAGACGTCGGACTCCATGAAGCCGAAGACGACGCCCGACCGCACCTCGCTCGGCGCCGCGACCTCGATCCCCGCTGCGCCGACGACGATGCGCATCCCCGCCTTCACGTCGACCATCGGCACGGTCCGGACCCGCAGGGCCTCGCCCTCGCCCTCGACGAGCAGCCCACAGTCCATCTCCGGGTTCTCCACCTCGACCCAGCGGCCGTCGACGCGCACCTTGGTCGCGAGGTTCGTCGTGGAGTAGAAGCCGTCCGGGAAGACCCCGTCCTGCTCGGCCACCGCGGTCTCGGCGGCGCCCGGGTCGACCTGGTTGAGGCCGCGGGTCTGGATCCGCATCAGGAGCCGCTGCAGCGCCTCGTCGTCCTCGGCGGTGACGGTCAGCGTCGCGTAGGACAGGTCCTGCTGCTCGTGGCCGACGTCGAACCGGTCGATCGTGTAGTCGGCGCCGTACTCCTTGATGTCGTTGAGCACCCCCGACAGGATCCCGCTGTCGATGAGGTGTCCGGTGATCTCCACCTGCTCGCTGGCCGCCAACGCTGGCTCCTCCTCGCTCGTCCGGTCCGTGCGCCCCTCAGACGACCGCGCCGTCGTCCCCCGACCAGTCGTCCGGCGGTCGTGGCCGCATCGTGGCCACCAGGTAGCCGAACCCTCCGACGAAGGCGGCGACCAGGAAGAACGCCACCCACCCCGGGATCGTGACCTGGAGGACGACGAGCAGGAGCGCCACGACCGGGGTCCCGAGCAGGCCGGCCCAGGCCAGCCGGCGGGGTGGGTCGACGGTGGGGAGCGGCGGCGGGGGAGGCGGCACGAAGTGGCCCTCGTCGTCCCACGGCACCGGCGCTCCCGTACGCCGGTCCGCCGGGCCGTCCTCCGGCAGCACGTCGTGGAGGGGCTCCGGACCGGGCTCCGCGTCGGCCGGGTCCGCGACGGCCTGGTCGGAGGCGGCGTCCTCGACTGCCTCGTCGCCAGCCTCGTCGCCAGCCTCGTCGCCAGCCTCGTCGCCCCCGGGGTCGCTCGGCTCCCAGTGGGCCACGATCTCCGCGAAGGCGGCATCGAAGTCCAACCCCTTGTCGGGGTCCTCGGGGCGGGGCTCGGGAGTCACGGCAGGCTCGTCGGGGTCGGGGATGCTCATGCGCCGTCGACGCTACCCCTCGGTGCGAGCGCGGATGAACTCGGCGCTGACGGTGAAGATGACGCCGGCGTCGTTGTCGAGGGTCGCCACGTGGTAGCTGTCCTCGAGGATCCGCTCCTCCAGGTCACGGCTGGAGACCGTCGTCATGATGGTGCGCCCCGAGGAGGGATCGATGACGTGGTCGACGCGCGAGCGGAACATCAGCAGCGGCTGCGTGACCTCCGGCAGCCGCTGCTCGACGACCCGCATCCCCTGGAACAGCGAGTGCAGGGCGCGCAGCGGGGTGCGTCGGTAGCCGCGCTCCTCGACGCCCTCCTTCTTGATGTCGCTGGCGATCCCGGGGAAGGACGGGACGACGTGCTTGAGCACCGGGAGGAGCTTCACGTCCTTGCGGGTGGAGGTGACGAACGGGTTGACCAGGACCACCCCGCTCACCTCGCGCCCCTTGTCGACCGCGAGGTTCAGCGCCAGGCAGCCGCCCATCGACAGCCCGGCGACGTACACCTCGTCGCAGTCGGTCTGGAGCTTCTCGAAGGCCCGCTCGGCCTCGGCGTACCAGTCGGCGTAGGTGGTGGTGTTGCACTCCTGCCAGGTCGTGCAGTGGCCCGGCCAGCGGGGGACCGAGACGGCGTACCCGCGCTCGTGGAGGTACTCGGCCCAGGAGCGCATCGACGACGGGCCGCCGGTGAAACCGTGGCACAGGAGGACGCCGGTGCGGCGGCCGTCGCTGCGCGGCTGGGCAGGGGCGGAGAAGGCCTCGTCTTCGGGGGCAATGCGCACGTCGGAACTCCTGAGGAGATGGGCCCGGGGAAGGTTCGGGGGCGGGTCCGGGGCCGCAGGAGGATCGTCGCACGGGCGCGGGGGTCAGGCTAGGGTGTGACGGCGCGAACGGCGCGCCGGACGCGATCGCCAGGAGGTGGAAGACCGCTTGTTCTACTGGTTCCTCAGGTGGATCGCCCTCGGCCCCCTGCTCAGGCTCGTCTTCCGCCCGACGGTCGAGGGGATCGAGAACGTCCCGGTCGAGGGGCCCGCGATCCTGGCCAGCAACCACCTCTCCTACGCCGACTGGCTCTTCATGCCGCTCACGCTCAACCGCAAGGTGACCTTCGTGGCGAAGGCGGAGTACTTCACCACCCCCGGCATCAAGGGATGGTTGCAGAAGACCTTCTTCTCCGGCGCGGGGCAGGTGCCGATCGACCGCTCCGGCCGCGACGCCGCAGCCGGGGCACTGCTCTCGGCGAAGCGGGTGCTGGCGTCGGGCGGGCTGTTCGGGATCTACCCCGAGGGCACCCGCTCCCACGACGGCCGGCTCTACCGCGGCAAGACCGGCGTCGCGAAGCTTGCGATCGAGACCGGTGTCCCCGTGATCCCGGTGGCCGTCGTCGGCACCGACGTGGTCGCGCCCCCGGGGAAGACCTTCGGGCGCTGGACCCGGCCGCACGTGCGGTTCGGCAAGCCGCTGGACTTCTCGCGCTACGAGGGGCTGGAAAACGACCGGTTCATCCTGCGGTCGGCCACCGACGAGATCATGTACGAGATCATGCGGCTCTCCGGCCAGGAGTACGTCGACATGTACGCCAGCCGGGCCAAGGCGCTCGACAAGGAGGCCGCCCGCCGCGGCTCCGGTGACGACTCGGGCGACGCCGGCGACGGTGGCTCGGCGGGGCTCAAGGCGTCCTGACGGTGGCGGTCCGCCCCGGCCCGGACCCGGAGGCTGCGGCCGACCAGGTCGAGACCACCCTCTTCCGTGCCCTCGGGGTGCTGCGGCTGGTGGTGCTGGTCTACGCACTGGCCCTCAACCTCGCGCGCTTCGAGGAGTTCACCCGCCCGCGGCTGCTCCTCGTGCTGCTGGGAGTCATGGTGGTGTGGACCGGCTTCGTGTCGTGGGCGTTCGACGCGCCGCGCCGGCGGGGGCTCCCGCTGTACGTCGCCGACCTCGGCGTCGCCGTCGGCCTGCTGCTCTGCACGCCGCTGGTGGAGTCCGAGGCGATGCTCGAGCGGCACGCGTCCACCGTGCCGACCTTCTGGGTGATCCCTGCCGTGCTGGCCTGGGCGGTCGGCCGCCACTGGGTGCAGGCGCTGGGTGCCGCCGCGGTGCTCTCGCTGGCCGACCTGTCGGTGCGGGTCGAGGCCGCCGGACGCACCTGGGGCAACATCTTCCTGCTGCTGCTCGCCGCGGGTGTGGTCGCCTACTCCACCCGGACCCTCCGGGTGGCCGTGGAGATCCGGGCCCGGGCCGAGCGGGAGGCCGCCGCGCACGCCGAGCGGCTGCGGCTGGCCCGTGCCGTGCACGACGGCGTGCTCCAGGTCCTGGCGCTGGTGCAGCGGCGGGGGACCGAGGCAGGCGGGTCGATGGCCGAGGTCGGCCGGCTCGCCGGTGAGCAGGAAGCCGCGCTCCGGGCGCTGGTGCAGGCCCAGGACCACGTCGACGCCGTGGACACCGGCGGGGGGTCCGTCGACCTGCTCGAGCTGCTGCCGGCCGCGCCGTACACCGTCTCGGGTCCGGGCCGCCCGGTCCCGATGCCCGCACCCCGCGCCCGGGAGCTCGCGGCGGTCGTCGCCGCCTGCCTGGACAACGTGCGGCGCCACGTCGGGGAGGATGCTCCTGCCTGGGTGCTCGTGGAGGACCTCGGCGGCTCCGTCGTGGTGACGGTGCGTGACGAGGGGCCCGGGATCCCGCCAGGGCGGCTCGACGAGGCCGAGCGGGAGGGGCGGCTGGGCGTGCGCGAGTCGATCCGGGGCCGGGTCGCCGACCTCGGTGGGGAGGCCCGCCTGGTCTCGGCGCCCGGGCAGGGCACCGAGTGGGAGCTGGTCGTGCCGCGCGGCTGAACGGCTGGTCGGGCCGCCGGTCGGAGGCCGCGGAGCAGGTGGCGGTCCTACGATCGGCCCGTGACCTCCCAGCCGGCAGCCGAGTCGTTGCGCGTCATGGTCGTCGACGACCACCCCATGTGGCGGGACGCGGTGTGCCGCGACCTCGAGGCCGCCGGGCTCGAGGTCGTCGCCACCGCGGCCACCGGCGAGGAGGCGCTCGTGCGAGCCCGTGCCACCCGGCCTCAGGTGGTCGTCCTCGACCTGCAGATCCCGCCGCCGAGCGGGGTGGAGGTCACCGCCACGCTGGTGCAGGACGACCCGACCGTGCGCGTGCTGATCCTCTCCGCCTCCGGCGAGCAGGGCGACGTGCTCGACGCGGTGAAGGCCGGCGCCACCGGGTACCTCGTCAAGTCCGCCTCGAGCGCCGAGCTCCTCGACGCCGTACGCCGGGTCGCCCTCGGCGACACGGTCTTCACCCCCGGGCTGGCGGGGCTGGTGCTGGGGGAGTACCGCCGCCTCGCCGAGGGGCCCGAGGCGACCGGCGGCGACGGGACGCCCCGGCTGACCGAGCGGGAGACCGAGGTGCTGCGGCTGGTCGCGAAGGGGCTGAGCTCCAAGCAGATCGCCGAGCGCCTGGTGCTCTCGCACCGCACCGTGCAGAACCACGTGCAGAACACCCTGCGCAAGCTGCAGCTGCACAACCGGGTGCAGCTGGTGAGGTACGCGCTCGAGCAGGGGCTCGACGAGGAGCACTGAGCGTGGCCTCGCTCCAAGAGATCGCCGAGGAGCTCTACGGGTTGGCTCCCGAGGAGTTCACCGAGGCGCGGACCCGGGTGGAGAAGGAGGTGCGCTCGTCTGGCGACCGCGCGCTCGCCAAGCAGGTCAAGGCGCTCCGGCGCCCGGCGCTCCCGGCGTGGGCGGTCAACCAGCTCGTCCGCGAGCGCGCCGACCTCGTCCACCAGGTGGTGGCCCTCGGCGAGTCGCTCCGCGAGGCGCAGTCGCTGCTCCAGGGCAATGCGCTGCGGGAGCTGACCAAGCAGCGGCGCCGGCTCGTCGCGGCGGTCACCGCGCAGGTGAAGGAGGTCGCCGCCGGGCGGGGGCAGCGGCTCAGCGACGCCGCGACCCGCCAGGTCGAGGAGACCCTCCAGGCCGCGATGGCCGACCCGCGGGCGGCCGAGGCGCTCGCCTCCGGGCTGCTCGCCCAGCCGCTCAGCTCGACGGGGCTCGAGTCGCTCGCCGAGGTGCTCGCCGTGGTGCCCGACGAGCCACGGACGGAGGCGCCGTCCGGACCACCCACGCTCACCGTCGTCCAGGACGACGAGCGGCCACTGCGCGAGGCGCAGGACCGGGTCGAGGCGGCGGGGAAGGCGGTCCGCAAGGCCACCAAGGCGCGCGACAAGCTCCGTGAGAAGCGCGAGAAGGCCCAGGCGAAGGTGCTCCAGCTCGAGGCGGAGCTCGACGAGCTGCGCCGGCAGGTGGCCGAGCTCGAGGGTCACACCGAGGACGCCGCGGAGGCGGTCTCCGAGCTCGACGAGGAGCTCGAGGGTGCGGAAGCCGAGCTGGCGGAGGCCGCCGAGGAGGCGGAGGTGGCCGCCAAGGAGCTGAAGAAGCTCAAGAAGCGCTGACCGGCTCTTATGCCGTGCAGATGAGCTGTCTCCGGGCCGGTCCAGGACCCAGCTGCACCGGATGAGGGTGGCTAGTCGGCCCAGCCCTTGGCCCGCTCGACGGCCCGCCGCCACCGGGCATGCGCGTCGTCGGCCGCCTTCCGGTCGCCGCTCGGCTCGAACCGCCGGTCGAGGCTCCAGGTGTCCCGGAGCTCGTCGGTCGAGGACCAGACGCCTGCGCCGAGCCCCGCGAGGAACGCTGCGCCGAGGGCGGTGGTCTCGACCATCTCCGGCCGCTCCACGGGTACGCCGAGCTGGTCGGCCTGCAGCTGGCAGAGCAGGTCGTTCGCCGACGCGCCGCCGTCGACCGTCAGCGAGGTCAGCGACACCGACCCGGGCAGCGTCTCCACGACGTCGCGGACCTCGAAGGCGATCGCCTCCAGGGTCGCCCTGACGAGGTGGGCGCGGGTGGTCCCGCGGGTGACGCCGATGATCAGGCCGCGCGCGGTCGGGTCCCACTCGGGCGCCCCCATCCCGGCGAGCGCCGGCACGAACACGACCCCGTCGGTGCTCTCCACGGTGGACGCGATCGCCTGGGTCTCGGCGGCGGAGCCGACGATCTGCAGCCCGTCACGGAGCCACTGCACCGCCGCCCCGGTCACGAACACCGCACCCTCGAGCGCGTAGGTCAGCTCGCCCTCAGGGGAGCGCCAGGCCGCGCTGGTCAGGAGCCCGTCCGCGCGGACCGGCTCGGTACCGGTGTTGGTGAGGATGAACGACCCGGTGCCGTAGGTGCACTTGGTGTCGCCGACGTCGAAGCAGGTCTGGCCGAACAGCGCCGACTGCTGGTCGCCGGCGAGCCCGCTGACCGGCAGCTCGAGCCCGAGGAACGACTTCGGGTCGGTGGTCGCGATCTCCCCCCAGTTCGGCACGATCTCCGGCAGCGCGCTGCGCGGCACCCCGAAGAGCTCGCACAGCTCGTCGCTCCAGTCGCCGGCCGCGAGGTCGAAGAGGAGGGTCCGGCAGGCGTTCGAGACGTCGCTGACGTGCCAGGTGCCGCGGGTCATCCGGGCGACCAGGTAGGACTCCACCGTCCCGATCGCGTAGCGGCCGTCCTCGACCAGCGCCCAGGTGTGCGGCTCGTTCTCGGTGAGCCAGCGCAGCTTGGTGCCGGAGAAGTACGGGTCGATCCGGAGCCCGGTCAGCTCCACCACCCGCTCCTCGTGCCCCTGGTCGCGCAGCCGCCTGCAGAGCTCGGCGGTGCGCCGGTCCTGCCAGACGATCGCGCGCCGGGGCGACCCGAGGGTCTCCCGGTCCCAGAGGACCACGGTCTCGCGCTGGTTGGTGATCCCGACCGCCCGGAGGGGCGGGCCGTCCTGCCGCTCGTACGACCGGACCGCGGAGCGGCACGCCTCGAGCGTGGCCTGCCAGATCTCCTCGGGCGAGTGCTCGACCCACCCCGGTTTCGGGAAGTGCTGGCCGAACTCCTCGTAGCCCTTGGCTGCGATCGTCCCCTGCTCGGTGACCACCAGCGCGGTGACCCCGGTGGTCCCGGCGTCGATCGCCAGCACGCTCATCCATCGGCTCCTGTCGGCAGGGGAGAAGGTCGCTAGTGCGGTGCGCGGAGGATAGCGAGGACGCGCTCGTCCACCCAGTCGTCGCCGACGCGGAGCTCGAAGTTGGCGAAGCCGACCCAGGAGTAGAAGTCGGCGTGGCCGAGGGCCTGCGCCCGCTCCTCGAGCTCCTCGCGGAGGACGTCGTCGACGGGGACCTTCTCCTCGTCGGTGGACGGGGTGAGGTACAGCTCCTGGAGGGTGAGCAGCCGGCCGAGCTCGGCGCACGGGTCGGGGTGGTCGTCGACCCGGAGGTCCACGTCGATGTCGTCGCCGCCGCCGTACCCCGCGCCCTCGCGGACCACGAACAGCGAGGCCGCCTGACGGCCGCGGATGTCGCCGCCGGCCTCGTCGCCGGCCACGAGCGCGGCGAGGAGCTGCCGCGCGAGCCCCGCGCCCGGGGGCGCCGCCTCGAACGCCTTCTGCATGTTCTCGACGACCTCGGGGCCGGCGAGCAGGTTCCCCTGGATCGTGTACCCCGTGCCGGTGACGCCACCGGCCCAGTCGAGGCAGCCGGCGCCGGTGTAGTTGGCCGCGGCGCCCTCGACGTCCACGATCCCGACCTGGCGGTAGTCGCGCCCCTCGTCGTCCTCGATCATCCGCTGCAGCGCGACCTCGGCGGTGGCGCCCTCCTCGAGCATCGCCAGGCCGAGCCCCTTGTAGGCGACGTTCGCCTCGGCCTGGGTGGTCAGCGCGCCGATCCCGGCGACCGCGGCGGGGCAGACCGAGCCGACCGCGAGGAAGCGCGAAGCGACGGCGACGCCCCAGGACTCGCCGTCCGCGGAGCGCGCCACGATGGAGAACGTCATGCCCGCACGGTACTGACGGGCACGGTCGCCCCGCGAATCGCCCACTGGAACGTTCCAACCGGCGTCGCTACGGTGGCTCCATGCGAGTTGGTGTCCTCACCGGTGGCGGCGACTGCCCCGGCCTCAACGCTGTCATCCGCGCCGTCGTCCGCAAGGGCGTCGGGACCTACGGCTTCGAGTTCGTCGGGTTCCGCGACGGCTGGCGGGGGCCCCTGGAGAACGTGACGTGCCCGCTCGGCGTCGACGAGGTGCGCGGGATCCTTCCGCGCGGCGGCACGATCCTGAAGTCGTCGCGCACCAACCCGTTCAAGATCGACGGCGGCGTGGAGCGGATCAAGGAGAACCTCGCCGCGAACGGCGTCGACGCGCTGGTCGCCATCGGCGGCGAGGACACCCTGGGGGTGGCGACCAAGCTCGCCGACCTCGGTGTCGACGTCGTCGGCGTCCCGAAGACGATCGACAACGACCTGTCCGGCACCGACTTCACCTTCGGCTTCGACACCGCGGTCAACATCGCCATGGAGGCGATCGACCGGCTGCACACCACCGCGGAGTCGCACCACCGGGTGCTCGTCGTCGAGGTGATGGGGCGGCACGCGGGGTGGATCGCGCTCCACGCCGGCATCGCCGGCGGCGCCAACATCATCCTGCTGCCGGAGAAGCCCTTCGACATCGAGAAGGTCTGCGCCTACGTCGAACGCCGCTTCGAGACCAACTTCACCCCGATCGTCGTCGTCTCCGAGGGGGCCGTGCCGGTCGAGGGCGGCGAGATGACCCTGCAGAGCGGCGAGGTCGACGCGTTCGGCCACGTCCGGCTCGGCGGCATCGGCGACCGGCTCGCCAAGGAGATCGAGCAGCGCACCGGCAAGGAGGCCCGCGCGGTGGTCCTCGGCCACGTCCAGCGCGGCGGCACGCCGACCGCGTTCGACCGCTGGCTCGCCACCCGCTTCGGGCTGCACGCGATCACCGCGGTCGCCGACGGCGACTACGGGAAGATGGTCGCGCTGCGCGGCAAGGACATCGTCCGGGTGCCGCTCGTCGAGGGCACCGGCGAGCTCAAGCTCGTCTCGCCCGAGGAGTACGCCGAGGCCGAGGTGTTCTTCGGCTGACGGCGGCCCGGGTCAGGACAGGATGCTGCGGATCCGGTCGTTGAGCAGCGACCGGACGACGGCGCCCTGGACGCCCCGGCTGCACATCCGCGGTGCGCCCACGGCCAGCACGCTGCGCTGCGAGAGCCACAGCACCGCCTCGACGCCGGGCTGCACGAAGAGCGCGTCGTCGAGCCGGGTCGGCGCCTCGTCGTCGTAGAACCGGTCGAGCTCGCGCTGCGAGAAGACCCGCCAGTGGAACGGACCGTGGCGCTCGTTGGCGCGCGTGCCGTCGATCCACAGGGCGTCCGGCGTGGGGACCACGGTCAGGCCGCCCGCGGCGACGACGTCACGTACGAAGACCCAGCCGCTGCCGTCGGCCAAGGGGATCTCGTGCTCGAGCAGGTCCTCGATGTGCCACTCGCACTGGCAGGTGCCGAGCGACGGGGGGTGCCACGCCTCCACGGTCGGAGGCCGCAGCCGGTCCAGCATTCCCATGCCGAGGAGGGTAGGGGAGCTATGCGGCCGATGTCCGAGTTTTCGGAGGGTTCGGTGGGCTCCTCAGGGCCCGTTCTCGGACACTGGCCACCGGGAGGGCGGTGTGCGTGTCCGGCGTACCCTGGAGCGGTGCAGATCCCCGACCTGACCACCCTCCACGAGCAGGGCGCCGCCCAGCAGCCGTCGTGGCCCGACCGAGACGCCCTGGACGCCACCGTCGCCCGGCTCCGCAAGGTGCCGCCGCTGGTGTTCGCGGGGGAGTGCGACGACCTCAAGGGGAAGCTCGCCGCCGTGACGCGGGGGGAGGCGTTCCTGCTCCAGGGCGGCGACTGCGCGGAGACGCTCGAGGGCGCGACCGCGGAGAACGTCCGCGCCAAGCTGCGCGTGCTGCTGCAGATGGCGGTCGTGCTCACCTACGCCGCGTCCGTGCCGGTGGTGAAGCTGGGCCGGCTCGCCGGTCAGTACGCCAAGCCCCGCTCGTCCGACACCGAGACCCGTGAGGGCGTGACCCTCCCGGCGTACCGCGGCGACGCCGTCAACGGCTTCGACTTCACCGCCGAGGCCCGCACCCCCGACCCGCAGCGGCTGCTGGACGTCTACAACTCGTCCGCGTCGACGCTGAACCTGGTCCGCGCGTTCGTCACCGGCGGGTACGCCGACCTGCGCCAGGTGCACACCTGGAACACCGACTTCGTCCGCTCCTCGGCGGCGGGGAAGCGCTACGAGCGGCTGGCCAACGAGATCGACCGGGCGCTGACCTTCATGAAGGCGATCGGGGCCGACCCCGACGAGTTCCACCGGGTCGACTTCCACTCCAGCCACGAGGCGCTGATCCTCGAGTACGAGCACGCCCTCACCCGCATCGACAGCCGCACCGACCTGCCCTACGACGTGTCGGCGCACTTCCTGTGGATCGGTGAGCGCACCCGCCAGCTCGACGGAGCGCACGTCGAGCTGCTGAGCCGGATCCAAAACCCGATCGGCGTGAAGCTCGGCCCGACGACGACCCCCGACGACGCGATCGCGCTGGCGCAGAGGCTGAACCCGGAGAACGAGCCGGGCCGGCTGACCTTCATCACCCGCATGGGGGCCGGCAAGATCCGCGACGTCCTGCCCGAGCTCGTCGAGAAGGTGACCGCGGCGGGTGTCCAGGTGGCCTGGGTCTGCGACCCGATGCACGGCAACACGTTCGAGGCGTCGTCGGGGTACAAGACCCGCCGCTTCGAGGACGTCATGGACGAGGTCCAGGGGTTCTTCGACGTGCACCGTGCGCTCGGCACCTGGCCCGGCGGGCTCCACGTCGAGCTCACCGGCGACAACGTGACCGAGTGCGTCGGTGGTGGCGAGGAGCTGCTCGAGGCGGACCTCGCGAACGCCTACGAGTCGGTCTGCGACCCGCGGCTCAACCGGGTGCAGTCGCTCGAGCTCGCGTTCCTCGTCGCGGAGATGCTCAGCGAGGTGCACGGCCCGGTCGAGGTCTGAGGGTTCCGGCCGGGCACGTGGGGGTAACCGGTCGACATGACCACTCCCACCTCCGACCTCACCTCCGACGCTGCCCCGCTCGCCGTCGTCACCGGTGGCTCCAGCGGCATCGGCCTCTCGCTCGCCCGTGGGTTGCTCCGGCGCGGCCACGACGTCGTGGTGGCTGCCGAGGACTCCGAGCTCGCGACCGCGACGGAGGAGCTGCGCGCCGGAGCCGGTGACCGCGAGGTCATGGCGGTGCCCGCCGACCTGTCGATGCCGGAAGGCGTCACCGCGTTGTACGACGAGGTGGCCCACCTCGGCCGTCCCGTCGACGTGCTCGCGCTGAACGCCGGGATCGGGGTCGGCGGACGGTTCTGGGAGACCTCGCTCGAGGACGACCTGCGGCTGGTCGACCTCAACGTCCGCTCGACCGTCCACCTCGCCAAGCTCGTCGTCCGTGACATGGTGGCGCGCGGCTCGGGGCGGGTGCTGGTGACGGCGTCGATCGCGGCGAAGGCGCCCGGGCCGTACCACGCGACGTACGCGGCTTCGAAGGCGTTCGTGCACTCGTTCGCCGAGGGGATCCGCCACGAGCTCTCGGACACCGGCGTCACCGTGACGTCGCTGATGCCCGGGCCGACGGACACCGAGTTCTTCGAGCGCGCCGACATGGAGGACACCAAGGTCGGGTCCGGGAAGAAGGACGACCCGGACGACGTCGCCGAGGACGGGCTCGATGCGCTGTTCGCCGGGAAGGACCACGTGGTGGCAGGGTCGGTGAAGAACAAGGCGATGGCCGCGGCCTCGTCCGCATCGCCGGACCGCGCCGCCGCCGCGACGATGGGGCAGATGACCAAGCCCGGCTCGGGGAGCTGACCCGCGCGCTTCTTCCGTAGGCTGCGCGGGTGATCGACCTGCGCAGCGACACCCTGACCAAGCCGACCGCCGGGATGCGTCAGGCGATGGCCGGCGCCGAGGTCGGGGACGACGTCTACGGCGAGGACCCCACGGTCAAGGCGCTCGAGGAGCGGGTCGCCGGGCTGCTCGGCAAGGAGGCGGCGCTGTTCTCGCCGACCGGCTCGATGGCCAACGTGCTCGCCGTCCGGTCGCTGGTCGGGGTGGGTCAGGAGGTGCTCTGCGAGGCCTCCGCGCACATCGCGCGCGCCGAGCTCGGGGTGCACGGGGCGGTCACCGGGCTGACGATGCGCACCTGGGTCGGGAAGCCGCTGGACCTGGTCACGATCCAGTCGATGTACGCCCCCGACATGGGGCCGTTCTTCGTCGCCACCCGGGCGATCTCCGTGGAGAACACTCACAACTTCGGTGGGGGAGCGGTGGTCCCGCTCCCCGAGCTGGAGGCTCTTCGGGAGTTCGCGGACGAGCGCGGGCTCGGGGTGCACCTCGACGGGGCCCGGCTCTGGAACGCCCACGTGGCGACCGGGACCCCGCTGGCGTCGTACGGCGCGGTGGCGGACGTGGTGGCGGTCGCGCTCAGCAAGGGGCTCGGGGCGCCGGTCGGCTCGCTGGTCGCCGGGACCGCGGAGACGATCGCCGAGGCGAGGGTCTGGCGCAAGCGGCTCGGCGGCGGGATGCGCCAGGTCGGGATCCTCGCGGCGGCCGGGCTGTACGCCCTCGACCACCACGTCGAGCGGCTCGCCGAGGACCACGAGCACGCGCGGCTGCTCGCCGAGGTCTGCGGCGTCGACCCGGCGACCGTCGACACCAACATCGTCGTCGTCCCGATGGCCGACCCGGCCCGGGTCGTCGCCGCGGCGCGCGAGGAGGGGGTGTTGGTCTCCGCCGTCGGCGCGACGTCCCTGCGGCTGGTGACCCACCTCGACGTGACCCGTTCCGACGCCGAGAAGGCGGCCGCCGTCCTCGCCCGCCTCCTGGGTTGACCCGCCCCTCGTGGCGCGCGGGCGGGTGTTGAGCCGCCCCTCCTGGCGCGCGGGTTGGTGTCGAGCCGCCCCTCGTGGCGTCACGGAGGCGGGCGGAGCCCCAGGTCGGCGAGCTCGAGCAGGGCGAGCCGGCGTACGACGAGCGGGTCTCGCTCACGCCACGCCCCCGCGGGGTCGTCGCTGACCTGGGCGAGCCGGTGCATCGGCTGGTTGGTCAGCGCCCGGAGCGCGAAGAGGTCGAGGTCGGCGGCCCCGTCGACGAACCGCTGTCCCGCCGTCGCCTCGCGCACGAACCTCCACCGCAGCGGGACGTAGACGGCGACCGCGAGCAGGATCGGGATCGCGCCGACCGCGAGGGCGAGCCAGGTCGCGAGCTGCTCGACCGCCTCGACCTGGGAGGCACCGGCCCCGGCCAGCTTGTCGGCCGCGTCGCCGGCGCCGGAGAACGGCGACTCGAGCCGGTCGCCGAGCAGCGGGGCGTCGTCCACCGCGTTGCCGGCGTCGCGGAGCCGCTCGGCGAGCCCGTTGCCCGCCGACTCGATCTCCTCACCCGGGCGGGCCAGGAGCATCACGGTCTCGTGCACCAGCCGGGCGAACGCCACCCACGCGACGATCCACAGGGCGAGGAGGAGGTCTCCGGCGACCTGGCGGGTACGGCGGACCGGCGCATCGGCGTACAGCTTCATCCCGGAATGCTTCCCCGCGACAGCACCCCGACGCAGCCGACCCGGACGCGCGCCACGAGGGGCGGTTCGACACCAGGGCGGCGCGCCACGAGGGGCGGTTCGACAAGAGATTCAGTCGGCGGAGGACGACTCGGCGCGGCGGGCGATGTCCTCGAGGTCCTGGTTCAGCAGCCGGCTGGTGAGCGCGGCGCCGACCCGGCCGAACACCGTGACGGTCACCCGTTGCAGCAGCGTCGGGTCGGGGTGGCTCGCCCCGAAGCAGACGCTCAGCTCGGTGCCGTCGGCGATGGGCTCCAGGGTGAAGACCGTCCGGTAGAGCACCCCGGTCGACCGGGACTCGATCACCGTCCGCCGGGGCGGGTCCGAGCCGGTGACCTCCATGGTCTGGGTCTCCTCCTTGCCGAGGATCCTCCGGGTCTCGGCCCACCGCGTCCCGACGTCGTACGACGCCCCCTCGAGCACCTCCACCCGCGTGACCCCGCGCAGCGTCCGGGGTGCCCCCTCGAGGTCGGTCAGCACCCGCCACACCTCCTCGGGAGAGGCGTGCACGACCCGGGTGACGGTGAGCTCTCGACCGGCCATGGGGTGAGACTAGGCGCGCCCGCCGACAAGGTGCCGACGGCTGTCGCATTCGTCCGGGTTCGCCGCCCTCCCGACCCGGCGTGTGATGCCTGTGACTGGTGTGGTGATCCCGTAGATTCGACGCCATGGCGACCCGTACGTCTTCCCCGCCGGCGTCGCGCTCCTCCGGATCCTCCAAGAGCTCCGGCGGTTCGCGTTCCCGGTCGTCCGGTAGCCAGTCCCGCCGCACCACCTCGAAGAGCAGCAAGGGCAGGTCGAGCTCGGCCCGCCCTGCTCCGCGAGCAGTGCGCAACGGGCCTGGCCCCGTGTACCGGCTCTTCGCGGCGCTCGGCCGTGCCCTGAAGGCGTTCTGGCTGGGGCTGGCCCACGGTGTCGGGGCGGTGGTCCGCCGCGTCGGCCACTCGGCCCGGGAGCTCGACCCCGAGCACCGTCGGGACGGCGTCGGCCTGTTCCTCATCGCGCTCTCGGTCGTCGTCGCCGCCTCCGTCTGGTGGCGGCTGCCCGGCGACGTGGGGGAGACGACCCGCACGATCGTCAACGGCTCGGTCGGGCTGCTCGGCTGGTTCGTCCCGCTGGTGCTCCTCGGTGCGGGGGCGGTCACGATGCGCAACCCGGATAGCACCGGTCCCGCCGGCCGACAGGTCATCGGCTGGGGCTCGCTGGTCTTCGGGCTCCTCGGGCTGGTGCACCTCGCCAACGGCAGCCCCGACGGCCAGGACACCGACGCGCTCGAAGGCGCCGGCGGTGCGATCGGGTTCGTCATCGGCTCGCTGGCCACGGACCTGCTGCAGACGCCGTACGTCGTGGTCCCGATCCTGACCCTGCTCACCGTCTTCGGCCTCCTCGTGGTGACCGCGACGCCGCTCTACCAGGTGCCGTCGAAGCTGCGCTCGCTCCTCGGCCGGCACCCCGAGCCCGCCGCCGAGGCCGCGCAGGTCCCCGAGCAGGCCAGCCCGCTCAAGCGGAGCCGCCCCCGCCGCCGGGTCGGCTCGATGGCGGTGGAGGGCGACGAGTTCACCCCCGAGGGCGACCCGGCCTACGACAGCCCCGTCATGGTCGAGCCGGGACTCGACGAGCTCGACCAGCGGAAGAAGCGCGGCAAGAAGGCCCCGGACCCCGTCGACGTCGCGCAGGCGGTCGGCAAGGACGAGCCGATCGGCGAGCCCGAGCCGCCCCCGCACACCCCGCTCCCGCCGCGCGTCGAGCAGCTCGCGCTCTCCGGCGACGTCGCGTACTCGCTGCCGAGCAACGAGATGCTCAAGGCCGGCAGCCCGCACAAGGCGCGCACGAAGGCCTCCGACGACGTCGTCGAGCGGCTCACCCAGGTGCTCGAGCAGTTCGACATCGACGCCCAGGTGACCGGCTACACGCGCGGCCCGACGGTCACCCGCTACGAGGTCGAGCTCGGCCCCGCGGTGAAGGTCGAGAAGGTCACCGCGCTCGGCAAGAACATCGCCTACGCGGTCGCCAGCGCCGACGTGCGGATCCTCAGCCCGATCCCCGGCAAGTCGGCGATCGGCATCGAGATCCCCAACACCGACAAGGAGATCGTCTCCCTCGGTGACGTCCTGCGGTCGGGCAACGCCCGCAACGACCACCACCCGATGATCGTCGGGCTCGGCAAGGACGTGGAGGGCGGCTTCGTCGTCGCGAACCTCGCGAAGATGCCCCACCTGCTGGTCGCCGGCGCCACCGGCTCCGGGAAGTCGAGCTTCATCAACTCGATGATCACCTCGATCCTGGTCCGCTCCACGCCCGACGAGGTCCGGATGATCATGGTCGACCCGAAGCGGGTCGAGCTGAACGCCTACGAAGGCGTCCCGCACCTGATCACGCCGATCATCACCAACCCGAAGAAGGCGGCGGAGGCGCTCGCCTGGGTGGTGCGCGAGATGGACATGCGGTACGACGACCTCGCCGCGTTCGGCTTCCGTCACGTCGACGACTTCAACAAGGCCGTACGCGCGGGCAAGGTGACCCCGCCCCCGGGCAGCGAACGCGTGCTCGCGCCGTACCCCTACCTCCTGGTGATCGTCGACGAGCTCGCCGACCTGATGATGGTCGCCCCGCGCGACGTCGAGGACGCGGTCGTCCGGATCACCCAGCTCGCCCGCGCGGCCGGCATCCACCTGGTGCTCGCCACCCAGCGGCCGAGCGTCGACGTGGTCACCGGGCTGATCAAGGCCAACGTGCCGTCGCGGCTTGCGTTCGCCACCTCGAGCCTCTCCGACAGCCGGGTCATCCTCGACCAGCCGGGTGCGGAGAAGCTGGTCGGCCAGGGTGACGGGCTGTTCCTGCCGATGGGGGCCTCGAAGCCGGTCCGCGTCCAGGGCTCATGGGTCACCGAGGCCGAGATCCACCAGGTGGTCAAGCACTGCAAGGAGCAGCTGCAGCCGAGCTACCGCGACGACGTCACCGCCCCGGCGGCGTCGAAGAAGGAGCTCGACGACGACATCGGCGACGACCTCGACCTCGTGGTCCAGGCGATCGAGCTGGTGGTGTCGACGCAGTTCGGGTCGACCTCGATGCTCCAGCGCAAGCTCCGCGTCGGCTTCGCGAAGGCGGGCCGGCTGATGGACATCCTCGAGAGCCGTGGCGTGGTGGGGCCCAGCGAGGGCTCGAAGGCACGCGACGTCCTGATCAAGCCCGACGACCTCGACGAGGTCATCGCCACGTTGCAGGGAGAGCAGTGACATGAGTGCACAGCCGCTCGAGAACGTCCCCACCCTCGGTGGCGACGAGGACCGCGGGCCCGGCAACGAGCTGACGGCGTCGCCCGAACCGGTAGAGGTGCGCCGCAACGGGGCGGTCTCGGCGGTGATCGGCGCGGCCGCCTCGGCGATCGCGATCGCCTACCTCTGGCGGGCGACCGAGACCGGTGCCGCTCTCGACTGGCTGCTCTGCGTGGTGCTCGCCGTCACCGCGGTCGGCTTCCTCCGCTCGCTGCTCGACGGCCGGGCGCCGCTGCTCGTCGCCGACGAGATGGGGGTGCGCACCCGGTTCGGCGACCAGTGGCGCGGGCTGCCCTGGGAGGCCATCGAGAAGGTCGTCGTGCAGCCGCGCAAGGGGCTGCTGCACGACGGGCGGCTGGTGGTCTCCCTGCACCACGTGCAGCGGGCGGCCGAGGGGCTCGAGGGGCGGGCGCTGCGTGCGGCCCGGCTCAACCAGAAGGTGTACGGCGCCGCGATCGCCGTCCCGCTGGGGATCACCACCCGGGTGACCGGCGAGGGCGACCTCGGCGACCGGGTGGCGGCGCTCTCCCAGGGACGCGCCGAGGTCGTCACCCTGCTCGCCACCCCCGGCGACCCGGTCCGGGCCGAGGAGGTCGCGCTCGCCCCACCGGCAGCGCCGGTCGTCCCGGAGCAGTCGGCCCCCGAGGTCGAGGAGCGCCCGGTGATCGTGGACGACGCCGAGCCGGTCACCGAGCGGCGGCCGCGCTGGCTGCGCCGCTCCGCCGACCGCGCGCCCGTCGAGGAGCGGACCGGGGACGAGGGCGACGAGCCCGCCGGAGCCGTCGCCCGGACTGAGGACGACGACTCCACCGGGCACACCGCGCCGCTCCGGGTGATCGACGCCGACGCCCCGGCCGTGCACCGGTCGGGCAAGGTCCGCGCCATCGCGCGCATCGGGGAGCCGGTCGCGCCGCTGGTCATCGAGGACTTCGAGCCCGAGCCGGCGTACGACCCGGTCATCGGCCCTGAGCTCGCCGCCGCCCGCAACCGCGTCGGGCTCAGCGTCGACGAGCTCGCCGAGCGGACCCGGATCCGACCGCACGTCATCGAGTCGATCGAGGTCGACGACTTCACGCCCTGCGGCGGCGACTTCTACGCCCGCGGGCACATCCGTACCCTCGCCCGGGTGCTGGGCAAGGACCCCGCGCCGATGCTGGCCCAGTTCGAGGCCCGCTACGCCACCGCGCCGGTCAACGCCCGGCGGGTGTTCGAGGCCGAGCTGGCCACCGGGATGCACGGCAGCATCCGGAGCACCTACGGCGGACCGAACTGGGCCCTGCTGATCGGACTGGTGCTCACTCTCGTGCTGGTCTGGAGCGGGGTGCGGCTGTTCGCCGGCGACGGCGAGGAGCTGCTCCAGACGCCTCCGCCGGTGCTGAACGGGTCGGGCGGGCTGAGCAATGCCTACGGCGAGCCGCCGAAGCGGCAGGTCGGTCCGCAGCCGGTGCCGACGACGCTGACCGCGGTCGACGCGAGCGCGCACGTCGAGGTCCGCGACAAGGACGGCGAGCTCGTCTTCGAGGGCGACCTGGTCATCGGCGAGGTCAAGCGCGTCGAGGTGCTCCCGCCGATCACGGTCAGCAGCGACAACGGCGGCGCGGTCTCGGTCATCGTGGGGCAGCAGGACATGGGGTTCCTGGGGGAGCCCGACGAACCGGCGACCCAGGTGTTCCAGCGCCCCTGACCCCGGCGGGCTAGGTAAAGCGTTTCGCCCGTTTTCGCCCGTTCAGGGGTGGTTCGACGGTACCGTCGATGCGATCGTCCAGCGTCCGCTGGCCCGCACGTCGGCGTTGAGCAGGAGCCCCCATGGAGACCACGACGGAGCCGGCGCCTCCCGCTCCGCCCCAGCTGCGAGTCGTGGAGAAGCACCGGGTGCGACGTCCGCTCGCCGCGGCCTTCTGGGTCGTGGCGCTCGTCGTACCCCTCGGCCTGGCCGCCCTCGTCGGCGCGGTCAGCGGGCCCGACCTCGAGTCGGCCCTCGTCGACGACGCGCAGACGGCGCTGGAGAAGGCCGGGGTCACCGGGGTCCGGCTGGTGGCCGACGGCCGCCAGGTCGTCGCCGAGGTGCCCACCGGGACCGACGCCGGCCAGGTCCGCACCGTGGTCGGCGACGTGCCAGGCGTGCTCGCGGTGCGCACCGAGTCGGTCTACGCCTCCGCCAAGGAGGCCCGCGCCTGCACCGACCTGCAGGCCAAGATCGACCGCGCCACCCGGAACCAGCGGATCCTCTTCGCCCCGGGGTCGGCGCAGCTGACCTCGGCGGGACAGGGCATGGCCCGCGAGACCGGCCGGCTCCTCGCTGCCTGCGCGTCCGCCTCGGTCGTGGTCGGCGGCCACGCGGATGGCGACACCCCCGACGGCGCGAACCTCTCGCTGAAGCGCGCCAAGGGGCTCGCCGCCGTCCTCAAGCAGGCCGGCGTCGCGAAGAACCGGATGGACCTCCGCGGCTACGGCGACCAGTTCGAGGTCGCCGAGCAGCGGGCGCAGAACGAGCGCGGCTCCGTCGTCGTGAAGGAGGGCTGAGGTGCTGTTCCTCTACGGAGAGCTGCTGGTGCTCCTCCTCGTCTCGTTCGGTCTCGGCGCCGCCGCCGCGGCGGTGGCGCTGCGGGCCGTGGTCAAGCCGCTGCCGCCCGAGCTGGCCGGCAGCGTGGTGACCAAGGAGTCCGTCCCTGAGCCTGACGCAGGGAGTGGTACGCCGTGATGTGGCTGATTTCCCAGGTCTGGTGGGCCCTGGCCCTCTCGGCCGGTGCAGGCGCGGCCGTCACCGTGCTGTTCTCCACCCGCCGTGTGGTCGTCGAGCGCTGGGTCGACGCCCCCGCTCCGGAGGCCCCCCGCACGCCGGAGCCGGCGGAGCAGGAGCTCGCCGGGGTGGGTGCGGGAGCCGCCGCCCGCGGCTCCGCGGCCACCGTCCTGGACGAGCCGGAGTCGCCCTTCCCGGTGGTCGGCGGTGGCCGACCGTGGGAGGAGGAGGAGCTCTGGTCCCGCCCGGCCCGGGTCGCCGCCTCGTCCGGCCGCAAGGCCGAGAAGCGGGACGACTGGTCGGAGGCCGCCGAGAACTGGCGCGACTGGGCCGGTGTCGCCACCGGCAAGGTCGCGGTGCCCGCCGAGGAGCGGGCGTCGCGCCCGTGGGACTCGCGCCCCTCGGACCCCTACGCCGTCCCCTCGTCGGACGCGTTCGTACCTGGTGCCGACGAGGTGCCCTTCCCGTTCGGCGCTCCCGCCGGTCGCGAGGCCGCGGAGGACCCGTTCCCGTACGCCGAGCCCGTCGACCCCTTCCCCTACGCCCGCCCGGTCGAGGCCGGCGGCGCCCCGGACGACCGCGACGACGACCGGGAGGCGGAGGAGATCCGCCTGGCGCTCGAGCTGCGGCGACGTGAGCGCGAGGAGGCCGAACGGCTCGAGCGTGAGCGGCTGGAGCGTGAGCGTGCCGAGGCGGAGCGGTTCGAGGCGGAGCGGCTCGAGCGCGAGCGGGCCGAGATCGATCGGCTGGAGCGTGAGCGGGCGGAGGCTGCGCGGGCTGAGGCCGAGCGGCTGAAGCGTGAGCGCGCTGAGGCTGCGCGGGCTGAGGCCGAGCGGCTGGAGCGTGAGCGGGCCGAAGCCGAGCGTGCCGAGGCTGAGCG
Organism: Nocardioides caldifontis; assembly: GCF_008087345.1. GTDB lineage: Bacteria > Actinomycetota > Actinomycetes > Propionibacteriales > Nocardioidaceae > Marmoricola_A > Marmoricola_A caldifontis. Next base: position 88,706 of record NZ_VHIB01000012.1, read on the forward strand.
TGCCGAGGCTGAGCGGCTGGAGCGTGAGCGCGCCCAGGCGGAGCGCGCGGAGGCGGAGCGAGTCGAGGCCGAGCGGCTGGAGGTCGAGCGGGTGGCCCGGTTGGAGGCGCAGCGTGCCGAGGCTGAGCGGCTGGAGCGTGAGCGCGCCGAGGCGGAGCGCGCGGAGGCTGCGCGGGCTGAGGCTGCGCGGGCTGAGGCTGCGCGGGCTGAGGCCGAGCGGCTGGAGGCCGAGCGGCTGGCCCGGTTGGAGGCGCAGCGTGCCGAGGCCGAGCGGCTGGAGCGCGAGCGCGCCGAGACCGAGCGTGCGGAGCGGGAGCGTCTCGAGTCCGAGCGGCTCCTGCGGGAGCGTGCGGAGGCGGCCCGGCTGGAGAAGCAGCGGCTGGCCCGGCTGGAGAAGCAGCGCCAGGAGGCGGAGCGGCTCGAGCGTGAGCGCGCCGAGGCCGAGGCGGCTGCCGCCGCGGCGACCGGGGACGCCGCAGAGGACGCCGACGACGAGGACGACGGCGCCTGGCGGAAGGGGCCGTACGGCCCCGGATCGGCGTACGCCCCCTACGACGGCAGCGCGCCGCCGGGCTACTCGGTCAAGGGCCACGTCGCGACCAAGACCTTCCACACCCGGCGGTCCCGGCTCTACGCGCGGGCGCAGGCGGACGTCTGGTTCGACACCGAGGAGTCGGCGGAGGCCGCCGGGTTCGTGCGGTGGGACCGGCGGGGGACCTCGCTGGGCACCGTGGTGACGCCCGGCGAGGAGTGAGCCGCGGCACCACGGGTGCTGAACCCCACACCCGCGTCACGTCGCGCGGATTCGTGGGCCCGTCGGGGAGCCGTCATACTCGACGGTAGTGACTTCCTCCACCCCTGACCTCGCCGACGTCCCGACCGAGGAGCCCACCGGGCTCACCACGGTCGCCATGCTGACCCTCGGGTGCGCCCGCAACGAGGTCGACTCCGAGGAGCTCGCCGGCCGGCTCGAGGCCGAGGGGTTCCGGCTGGTCGAGGACGCGTCCGCCGCCGAGGCCGTTGTGGTCAACACCTGCGGCTTCGTCGAGGCGGCGAAGAAGGACTCCGTCGACACGCTGCTCGAGGCCGCCGACCTCAAGGAGCAGGGGGCGACGAGGGCGGTCGTCGCCGTCGGTTGCATGGCCGAGAGGTACGGCCGCGAGCTCGCCGACTCGCTCCCCGAGGCCGACGCGGTCCTGGGGTTCGACGACTACCCGGACATCGCCGACAGGCTGCGCGGCATCCTCGAGGGCCGCCCGCACGTCGCCCACGTCCCGCAGGACCGTCGCAAGCTGCTGCCGGTCAGCCCGGTGGCGCGCGGCGACGCTGCGGTCGACGTCGTCGTCCCCGGCCACACGATCGCGGCGCCCGACCTCCCGGAGGCGGTCGCGCCACGCACCGGTCCCCGCGCGGTCCGCCGGCGGCTCGACGGCGGCCCGGTCGCGCCGCTCAAGCTCGCCAGCGGCTGCGACCGACGGTGCGCGTTCTGCGCCATCCCGAGCTTCCGCGGCTCCTTCGTCTCGCGCCGCCCCAGCGACGTCCTCGGCGAGGCGCGCTGGCTGGCCGAGCAGGGGGTGAAGGAGCTCTTCCTGGTCAGCGAGAACTCCACCTCCTACGGCAAGGACCTCGGCGACCTCCGGCTGCTCGAGACGCTGCTGCCCGAGCTCGCCGCCGTCGACGGCGTGGAGCGGGTGCGGGTCTCCTACCTGCAGCCCGCCGAGACCCGGCCGGGGCTGGTGTCGGCGATCACCGGCACCGACGGCGTGGCCGACTACTTCGACCTCTCCTTCCAGCACGCGGCACCCGGCGTGCTGCGCCGGATGCGCCGCTTCGGCGACCCGGACAGCTTCCTCTCGCTCCTCGACGACATCCGCCGCCAGGCACCCGCTGCGGGGGTCCGCTCCAACGTGATCGTCGGGTTCCCCGGCGAGACCGAGGAGGAGCTGGAGACGCTCTGCTCGTTCCTGGAGGCCGGCCGGCTCGACGTCACCGGTGTCTTCGGCTACTCCGACGAGGACGGCACCGAGGCCGCGTCGTACGACGGGAAGCTGGACGCCGAGGAGATCCGCGCCCGCGTGGAGCACGTCGTCTCGCTGGTCGAGGAGCTCACCGCCCAGCGCGCCGAGGACCGCGTCGGCGAGCATGTCCGGGTGCTCGTCGAGCAGGTCGAGGGGCCGACCGCCGAGGGGCGGGCCGAGCACCAGGGGCCCGAGGTCGACGGCACGACGACGCTCATCGGGTACGACGAACCGGTGGCCGTCGGTGAGATGGTGGACGCCGTCGTCGTCGACTGCGAAGGAGCGGACCTGGTGGCGGAGGTGACCTCATGAGCGACAGCACCAGCGGCGGCACGACCCCCACCAGCACGCAGGCCAAGCCCAGCAACTGGAACGTCCCGAACGCGCTGACCACGCTGCGGATCCTGATGGTGCCGTTCTTCGCGTGGGCGCTGCTGGTCGACGACGGGGAGTCCGCGGGCTGGCGGTGGGTGGCCTACGGGATCTTCGCGCTGGCGATGCTCACCGACAAGATCGACGGCGACCTCGCCCGCAAGCACAACCTCATCACCGACTTCGGCAAGATCGCGGACCCGATCGCGGACAAGGCGCTGACCGGCATGGCCTTCGTCGGGCTCTCGCTCATAGGCGAGCTGTGGTGGGCCGTCACCGTGGTCGTGCTGGTCCGCGAATGGGGGATCACCGTCATGCGGCTGGTGCAGGCGCGGCAGGGGATCGTCCTCCCGGCCGGCCGTGGCGGCAAGCTGAAGACGATGGTGCAGACCCTGGCGCTCGGGACACTGATCGCGCCGGTGCAGCAGTTCACCGGATCCTGGGAACCGATCGGCACCGGGCTCTGGTGGATCGCGATGGCGCTGATGGCGGTCGCCGTCGCGCTCACGGTGGTGACCGGGCTGGAGTACGCCCGCGACACCGTCCGTGCCGGCCGCGAGCGCCGCGCCCCGCGCTGAGACCGCTCCTTCAGCGCATCCGCGCCTCGGCGACGTCGACCGCGGCGTTGACGAGCGCGAGGTGGGAGAACGCCTGCGGGAAGTTCCCGACGTGGTGGCCGGTCCGGGGGTCGTGCTCCTCGGCGAGCAGCCCGACGTCGTTGGTCAGCGACATCAGCCGGGTGAGCAGCTTCTCGGCGTCGTCGACGCGACCGGCCGCGGCGTAGGCGGAGACCAGCCAGAACGAGCAGGCCAGGAACGGGTTCTCCGATCCCGTCAGCCCGTCGACCCCGGTCTGGGTGCGGTAGCGGAGCAGCAGCCCCTCGTGCATCAGGTCCTCCTCGACCGCCGCGATCGTCCCGAGCATCAGCGGGTCGTCGCCCTCGACGAAGCCGAGCGTGGGGAGGACCAGCAGCGACGCGTCGACCTCGGTGGTGTCGTAGTGCTGGGTGAAGGTGCCCCGCCGCCGGTCGACACCCCGGTCGAGCACCTCGGCGCGCACCCGTTCGCGCAGCTCCCGCCACCGCTCGACCGGCCCCTCGTGGCCGTGCTCCTCCACGGCACGCACGGCGCGGTCGAAGGCCACCCACACCATCACCCGCGAGTGGGTGAAGTGGCGCTGTGGGCCGCGGACCTCCCAGAGCCCGTTGTCGGGCTGGTCCCAGTGCTCGGCGAGCTCCTCGACCAGGACCCGCTGGAGCGCCCAGGACTCGTGGTCATCGTCGATGTTGCGCTGCCTCGCCAGGTGCAGCGCGGCCATCACCTCGCCGAGGACGTCGGTCTGCCGCTGGTGAACGGCGCCGTTCCCGATCCGGACCGGGCGTGAGTCGGCGTACCCCGGGAGATGGTCGAGGGTGCGCTCGGGCAGCTCGCGGCCGCCGTCGACGGTGTACATGATCTGGAGGTCGTGCGGGTCGCCCGCGACCGCCCGCAGCAGCCAGTTGCGCCAGAGCCGGGTCTCGCGCCGGTAGCCGCACCGGAGCAGCGCCTCGAGGGTGAGCGAGGCGTCGCGGAGCCAGCAGTAGCGGTAGTCCCAGTTGCGCTCGCCGCCCACGTCCTCGGGCAGCGACGTCGTCGGGGCGGCGACGATCCCGCCGGTGCCGCCGTGGGTGAGCATCCGCAGCGTCACCAGCGAGCGGACCACCTGGGTGCGGAACGGGCCGTCGTAGTCGCAGTGGTCGGCCCACTCCTGCATCGTCCGGCAGGTGCTGTCGATGCGGGAGCCACGGTCGAGGAAGTTTGGCAGCCCGCGGTGCGAGGCCTGCCAGGTCGTGGAGAAGGTCATCACCTCGCCGGCCTCGATCTCGAACTCGTCGACGTGGTGGCCGTCGTCGGGACGGGGGAGCCGCGGGCCGCGGAGGACCAGCCGGTCCGGACCGGCGACGGCCATGATCACCTCGTGGCCGTCGTGGTGGTGGCGGGTCACCCACGGCTTGATGCGGCCGTAGCCGAACCGCACCGTCCACTCGTGGCGCACCCGGCAGCTGCCCTCGAGCCCCTCGATCCGGCGGACCACGTCGGCGCGCTGGTCCGCGAGCGGCATCACGTCGGTGATCCGGAACGAGCCGGTCGGGGTGGTCCACGTCGTCTCGAGCAACGCGGTGTCGCCGACGTAGCGCCGGCTGCTGGTCGCCTCCTGCGCCGGCCCCAGCAGCCACCGGCCGTGCTCGCGCGTCCCGAGGAGCGCCGCGAAGCAGGCGTGCGAGTCGAACCGGGGCAGGCAGAGCCAGTCGATCGACCCGTCTGAGCCCACGAGGGCCGCGGTGCCGGTGTCGCCGATGAGCGCGTACTCCTCGATGGGCAGGGCCATGGCCCGACCGTAGCGGTGCTCCGGTCGCCGGGCCCTACGATCGCGGCGTGCCCGATCCCGCCACCTCCGACCCGGCCACCCTCGACCCGGCCCGCGCCCTTCCCGCCGCCGCCCGGGTGCTCGCCCTCGCCGAGGAGCGCGGGCTGACCCTGGCCACCGCCGAGTCGCTGACCGGAGGTGGCGTCGGCGCGGTCGTCACCTCGGTGCCCGGCGCCAGCAGGGTGTACGTCGGAGGGGTGGTCGCGTACGCCGGCCGGGTCAAGGTCGAGCTCCTCGGGGTCCCGCCGGAGGTCGTCGAGGAGCACGGCGTGGTCTCCGAGCCGTGCGCCCGGGCGATGGCCGAGGGGGTGTGCCGACTCCTGGGCGCCGACATCGGGGTGGCCACGACCGGGGTCGCCGGCCCCGACCCCCAGGAGGGGAAGGCCGCGGGCACGGTGCACGTCGCGGTGGCCGTCCCCGGGGGGACGCATGCCCGGTTGCTGCGCCTCGACGGTGACCGCTCCGCCGTACGGACGGGGACGGCGCGGGGCGTCCTCGAGCTCGCCGCCGAGGTGCTCGCCGGCGCGCCGGTCGAACCGGACGCCGACTCGATGGTGGATAACCGCTGAGGAAGTTTGAGCCGCGCGATAGCGTTTCCCTACTCCAGGCCGCTGTGCGAGTCGGTGGCGAGACAGAGAGGGGCGTGACCATGGTGCTGTTCCGGCGCCTTCTCGGCGACGTCCTCCGCTCGCACCGGATGCGGCAGGGCCGCACGCTCCGCCAGCTGAGCGGCGACGCCCGGGTGAGCCTCGGCTACATGTCGGAGATCGAGCGGGGTCAGAAGGAGGCGTCCAGCGAGCTGCTGGCCTCGATCTGCTCGGCCCTCGACGTGCCGCTGTCGGAGATCCTCTCCGAGGTGGCCGACGCGGTCGCCCTCGAGGAGGCCGCGATGGCGGTCCGGCTCGAGACCGTCGAGCTCGGCAGCGTGCCGATCGCCACCGAGGACCCGCGGGGCGACGTGGTCGCCTCCGCCGCCTGATCCTCCGGGCTCAGCCCTCTCAGTAGCAGAGCTCGTAGTTCGGGTCGTCGACCTCCGCGATGTCGACGTCGTCGCAGATGTCGTCGCGGACCGCGTCGAACCACTCGGCGCCCAGCCACACCACCGCGATCACGAAGAAGTAGACGACCAGCCACACGAGCGTGCCGATCACGCCGGTGATGATGCCGCCGAGGGCGAGCCCGTCGCCGCCGACCCGGCCGTCGGACTCGCGGATCTCGCGGCGTGCCTTGATGCCGAGGATGATCGCCGGGATGCCAGTGAAGAGGCCGCAGAGCACCAGCGAGGCGATGCCGAGCACCAGCGAGGTGGTAGCCCGGCCGCTGCTGGGTGGCGACGGCGGCGGGGTGTAGACCGGAGGAGCGGGCGGGTAGCCGCCGTAGGGAGGCTGGCCGGGCTGGCCCGGTGCCGGCGGGTAGCTCGGCGGTCCCCACTGGCCGGGGGGCGGCGTCGACCCTCCCTGAGGCTCGTCCGGTCCCGGTGGGGGCGGCGGGTAGCTCATGGCTCTCCTTCGGCTGGGGTCGGACGGCAGTCTGTCAGGTCAGGACCGCTCCGGCTGGCAGCGTGGGCACCAGAACGCCTCGCGCCCGCCGAGCTCCGCCTCGACGATCCGGGTCCCGCACCGGCGGCACGGACGGCGCGCGCGCATGTAGACCCAGTGCTGCTCCCCGCGGCGGGTGTTGCCGGTGGTCGTCTGCGCCACCCGCTCCTTGTTGGTCTCCAGCACCTGCTTGGCGCGGCGCACCAGCCGGGGGAGCGTGGTCACCTCGCCGACCGGGGTCGTGGGGTGGATCCCGGTGATGAAGAGCAGCTCGGCCTTGTACATGTTGCCGATCCCCGCCAGGTTGCGCTGGTCCAGCAGCGCCTCGCCGATCGGGCGCCGAGGGTCGGCGGTCAGCCGCCGCAGCGCCTCCTCCTCGTCCCAGTCCGGCCCGAGGAGGTCCGGGCCGAGGTGGCCGACGACGCCGTCCTCGTCCTGACGGGCGACGACCTCGGTGATCCCGAGGGCGAACCCGACCGCGGTCCAGCTCTCGGTGCGGAGCACGACCCTGGCCTCGTGCGCCGGACGCCGCCACCGGGTGCCGTGCTTGTAGAGGTGCCAGGACCCCTCCATCTTCAGGTGGGTGTGGAGCGTGTGGTCGTCACCGATGCGGGTGAGCAGGTGCTTGCCGCGCGAGACCGTGCCGACCACCGGACGGCCCGACAAGTCGAGGGTGGCGTGCGCCGGCACCCGGAAGTCCGTCTCGGTCAGCACCTGACCGGTGAGGGCCCGGTCGAGGTGGTGCGCGGTGCGCCAGACGGTGTCCCCCTCAGGCACGGAGCCTCAGCCCCCTCGGCGTCACGACGAAGCCTGCCGACTCGAGGGCCTGGCGGAGCGGGTCCTGCCGGCCGAGGATGTGGGCGCCGTCGGCCCGCTCCACGGTCAGCCGGCCGAGGGCACCGCGCCGCACGGCGGCGGCGAGGTCGGTGACCGCCGCGGTGAGGACGTCGACGTCGTCGGAGAAGGTCAGCAGCGTGCGGCCACCGCGCTCGACGTAGACGACGAGCTCGCCGTCGACGAGCACGACCAGGGCTCCCGCCTTGCGCCCGGGGCGATGGCCCGCACCTCCCTCGCCGGTCGGATCGGTCGGCCGCTCGGGCCAGGGCAGCGCGGCGCCGTACGGGTTCGCCGGGTCCGTCGCCGCCAGCGTCAGCGGCTGGCGCTTGGACCCCGCCTCCGCTGCGTCGCCGGAGAGGTCGCGGGAGAACGAGCGGAGCCGGTCGACCGCGCCCGGGGCGCCGAATTGGGCCGCGCCCAGCCCTGCGACGAAGTAGCCGCGTCGGCACCGGCCCGAGTCCTCGAACGCCGAGAGCACCTTGTAGACGCCGGCGAACCCGCCGGGTACCCGCTCGGAGGCCACCGCGCCCCGGGTCACGACGCCGTGCCGCTCCAGCAGGGCCTCGGCCGCGGCGTGCGCCCGCCGCGTGGGGTCGGGCTCGAGGTCGGGCAGCACCGACCACCGTCCCGCTGCCGTCGGCGGACCGCCGCGCGCCGGGAGGGACGGGCGGGAGCCGAGCCGGGCGCGCGGCGGGGGTCGCCTCGTGCGGTGCGCCGCGCGGCCGCCGGAGACCAGCGTCCGCAGCGGCGCGAGGGTGTCGTTGGTGATCCGGCCGGCCCACACCAGGTCCCACAGCGCCTGCTCGGTCGCCTTGTCGTCGGTGGAGCCGACCGCGTCGGAGAGCTGGCGGAAGAAGTAGCCACCGCCCGAGGCGAGGGTGGAGAGCACCGCCTCGTGGAGCGGCGTCTCGTCGACCACCCCGTGGTCCGGCAACGTCAGGTGCGCGGAGTCCGCGAGGTGGAGGGACACCCAGCCGTCGGAGCCCGGCAGCGTGCCGTGGCCCGCCCACACCACCTCCCCGGTGGCGGTGAGCTCGTCGAGCATCGTCGGCGAGTAGTCGACCACCCGGGCAGCGAGGACCAGCGGCTCGAGGGCGCTCGCCGGCACCGCGCACCCGGCCAGCTGCTCGACGACGGCGAGGACGCCGTCGACCCCGCGCAACCCGCTGCGCCGCGACCGGGGCTGCCGGGGCCGTCCGCCCTGGCCGTCGAGCGCCGGCTCCTCGCCGGTCGGAGCGAGGTTCTGCCAGGCGGGGAGAAAGCGGCCCAGCGTCGACGGCTCGACCGGCTCCACCTCCTTGCGGAGCGCGGCCAGGCTGCGCCGCCGCAGCCGGCGGAGCACCTCGGCGTCGCACCACTCCGAGCCGCTGCCCGCCGGCCGGAACTCGCCCTCGAGCACCCGGCCCTGCGCGGCCAGCCGGACGAGGGTCTGGTGCGCCACCGCGACCCCCAGGCCGAGCCGCCCCGCGACGTCGGCGGCGGTGAACGGCCCGTGGGTCCGGGCGTGGCGGGCGACGAGGTCGGCGAGCGGGTCGTCGACCGGCTCGGTGAACGCCTCCGGCGTGCCCGGCGGGACCGGGACGCCCAGCCCGTCTCGGAGCCGGGGGACGTCCTCGACCGCGGCCCACCGCTCGGTGCCGGCCACCCGCACCTGCACGACACGACGGGCGTCACGGAGCAGCTCGAGCCACCCCGCGGAGTCGGCGCCCTCGGATCGGGCGGCGACCTCCTCGGTCGACAGGGGGCCGAGCAGCCGGAGCAGGTCGGCCACCCCCTCGGCGTCGCGTGCCTTGCGGTCGTCGGTGAGCCGCTGCAGCTCCGCCTCGAGCTCCACCAGCACCTGCGGGTCGAGGAGCTCGCGGAGCTCGGCGCGGCCGAGGAGCTCGGCGAGCAGCCCCTGGTCGAGCGACAGTGCGGCGGCCCGTCGCTCGGCGAGGGGGTTGTCGCCCTCGTACATGAACGCCGCGACGTAGCCGAAGAGCAGCGAGCGGGCGAACGGCGACGGCTGCTCGGTGGCGACCTCGGCGACCCTGACCCTGCGGCTGCTGAGGTCCCGCATCAGCCCGACGAGCGCCGGCACGTCGTACACGTCCTGGAGGCACTCGCGGACCGCTTCGAGGACGATCGGGAACGACGGGTACTTCGAGGCGACCGACAGCAGCTGCGCCGAGCGCTGCCGCTGCTGCCACAGAGGTGAGCGCCGGCCGGGGTTGCGCCGGGGAAGCAGCAGCGCGCGGGCCGCGCACTCCCGGAACCGGGAGGCGAACAGTGCCGAGCCGCCGACCTCGGTGGTGACCAGCTCCTCGATCTCGTCGGGCTCGAAGAGCAGCACCTCCGCCCCCGGAGGCTCCTGGTCGGTCTCCGGGACCCGCAGCACGATGCCGTCGTCGGAAGGCAGCGCCTGGGCGTCGATGCCGTAGCGCTCGGCGAGGCGGGTGCCGATCGCCAGCGCCCACGGGGCGTGCACCTGGGCACCGAACGGCGAGTGGAGCACCAGCCGCCAGTCGCCGAGCTCGTCGCGGAACCGCTCGACCAGCACCGTGCGGTCGGTGGGCAGCAGCCGGGTCGCCTCGCGCTGCTCCTCCAGGAACGCGACGAGGTTCTCCGCCGCCCACTCGTCGAGCCCGGCGTCGCGGCACCGCAGCACCGCCGCGTCGTGGTCGAGCGCGCCGAGCTCGCGGGTGAACGCACCGATCGCCGCCCCGAGCTCGGCCGGGCGCCCCAGCTGGTCGCCCTTCCAGAACGGCAGCCGCCCCGGCTGCCCGGGCGCGGGCGAGACCAGGACGCGGTCGTGGGTGATGTCCTCGATCCGCCAGCTGCTGGCGCCGAGCGCGAAGACGTCGCCGACCCGCGACTCGTAGACCATCTCCTCGTCGAGCTCGCCCACCCGTGAGGCCTTCTCGCCGACGAGGAAGACACCGAAGAGCCCGCGGTCGGGGATCGTGCCGCCGCTGGTGACCGCGAGCCGCTGCGCACCCGGTCGTCCGGTGAGCGTGCCGGTCACGCGGTCCCAGACCACCCGGGGCCGGAGCTCGGCGAACTCGTCGCTGGGGTAGCGGCCGCTGAGCAGGTCGAGGGTCGCGTCGAAGGCGCTGCGCGGCAGGGAGGTGTACGGCGCAGCCCGGCGCACGACCTCGAAGAGCTCGTCGACCCGCCACTCGTCGACGGCCGTCGCGGCGACCACCTGCTGGGCCAGCACGTCGAGCGGGTTGGCCGGGACCCGCAACGCCTCGATCGCCCCGACCCGCATCCGCTCCACCGCGACCGCGGTGTGCACGAGGTCGGCACGGTGCTTGGGCAGCAGGACACCGCGGGAGACCTCGCCCACCTGGTGGCCCGCGCGCCCGACCCGCTGGAGCGCGGAGGCGACGCTCGGCGGCGACTCGATCTGGACGACGAGGTCGACGGCGCCCATGTCGATGCCGAGCTCCAGGCTGGACGTCGCCACCACGCAGGGGAGCCGGCCGCGCTTGAGGTCGTCCTCGATGATCGCCCGCTGCTCCTTGGAGACCGAGCCGTGGTGGGCCTTCGCGATCACCGGTGCGGCGCCCTCGGCCCGCCCGGACTGGGCCATGATCTCGGCGGGGCTGCCGCGGCCCGGCTGGTGGTCGGTCGCTGCTTCCTCCCCGAGCCCGGCGCGCTCGGCGGCGATCTCGTTGAGCCGGGCGGTGAGCCGCTCGGCGAGGCGGCGAGAGTTGGCGAAGACGATCGTGGAGCGGTGCTGCTCCACCAGGTCGACGACCCGCTCCTCGACGTAGGGCCAGATCGAGGCGCGCCGCTCCTCGCCGGCCGCGGAGCCCTCGAGCTCGAGGCCCCCGGTGGAGCCGAGCTCGCCCATGTCCTCGACCGGGACGACGACCTGGAGGTCCCACTCCTTCTGCGACGCAGGGGCAACGACCTCGACGGGGTGGGAGCCGCCGAGGAACCGCGCGACTTCCTCGATGGGGCGCACGGTGGCGGAGAGCCCGATCCGCTGCGCCGGCTCGTCGAGCAGCACGTCGAGCCGCTCCAGGGTCAACGCGAGGTGGGCGCCCCGCTTGGTGCCGGCGACCGCGTGGACCTCGTCGACGATCACCGTCTCGACGCCGCGCAGCGACTCGCGCGCCTGTGAGGTGAGCATGAGGAAGAGCGACTCGGGGGTCGTGATCAGGATGTCCGGCGGGCTGGTGGACAGGGCCCGGCGCTCGTTGGCCGGGGTGTCACCCGAACGCACCCCGACGGTGATGTCGGGCTCGGGCAGCCCGAGCCGCGCCGCGGTGTGCCGGATCCCGGTCAGGGGAGCCCGGAGGTTGCGCTCGACGTCGACGGCCAGGGCCTTGAGCGGCGAGACGTAGAGGACCCGGCACCGCCGGCGCTTGTCCTCCGGGAGCGGCGTGGTGGCGAGCCGGTCGAGCGACCACAGGAACGCGCTGAGAGTCTTGCCGGAGCCGGTCGGCGCGACCACCAGCGCGTTGCGGCCACCGCTGATCGCGGTCCATGCCCCGACCTGCGCGGGGGTGGGCTCGGCGAAGGCGGTCTCGAACCACGTGCGGCTGGCCTCGCCGAACCCGCTCCACAGGCGCCCCTCCGGGCGTGCGTCGTCCACCCGTTCATCCTGTCCTACGGCACCGACAGTTCAACGAGCTCGGATCCACCGGGAACGTGGGGGTCAGGTGCCGGGGGTCAGGTGCCGGTGGTCGTCACGGAAACCGCGATGAGTCCTGTCGGTCCTCCGCGTTATGTTCGGCAGCGTGTCAGCCCCCTCCTCGGAACGAGCTCCCGACGTCGACGCCCAGGCCCCGCCGACGATGGTGGTCGCCCGCGGGCTGCGGAAGAGCTTCGGCTCCTTCGAGGCGGTGCGCGGCATCGACGTGGAGGTGCGGCGGGGGGAGGCCTTCGGCTTCCTCGGGCCGAACGGCGCCGGCAAGTCCTCGACGATGCGGATGGTCGCGGCGGTCTCGCCGCCGTCCGGCGGCGAGCTCCGGGTCCTCGATCTCGACCCCGCGCAGCACGGCTCGGCGATCCGCGGCCGGCTCGGGGTCTGCCCGCAGGAGGACACCCTCGACACCGAGCTGACCGTGCGGGAGAACCTCCTCATCTACGGCCGCTACTTCGGGATCCCGCGCCGCGAGGTCGCCCGGCGTGCCGACGAGCTCCTCGGCTTCTTCCAGCTGGGCGAGAAGCGGGACGCCAAGGTCGAGGACCTCTCCGGCGGCATGAAGCGCCGGCTGACGATCGCCCGGTCGCTCATCAACGACCCCGAGCTGCTGCTCCTCGACGAGCCGACGACGGGGCTCGACCCGCAGGCACGCCACCTGCTGTGGGACAAGCTGTTCCGGCTCAAGCAGCAGGGGGTGACGCTGGTCCTCACCACCCACTACATGGACGAGGCCGAGCAGCTCTGCGACCGGCTCGTGGTGATGGACGGCGGCCTCATCGTGGCCGAGGGGTCGCCCTTGCAGCTGATCCGTGAGCACGCCACCCGCGAGGTCGCCGAGCTCCGCTTCCCGGTGGGGGAGCACACCGCGCTCGCCGACCGCGTCGCCGACCTGGCCGAGCGGGTGGAGGTGCTGCCCGACCGGCTGCTGCTCTACACCCACGACGGCGAGGAGGCGCTGGCGCGGGTCCACGAGCGCGGCCTCGCCCCGGTCGCGGTGCTCTCCCGACGGGCCACGCTGGAGGACGTGTTCCTGCGGCTGACCGGCCGGACGCTGGTGGACTGATGAGCGACCCGACGGAACGCGTCGCGGGACGAGCCCCGCTCGACACCGCGACGCCCGAGGTCGTGGAGCCCGGCGTCGCGGCCATGCTCGGGCGCCAGCTCGACTACTGGTGGACCGTCTTCCGCCGCACCTGGAAGGGCTCGGTCGTCAGCTACTTTCTCCAGCCGTGGCTTTACATCGCGGCGATGGGGCTCCTCCTCGGCGGCTACATCGACGACGCGTCCTCCGGGGTGGGCGGGGCGCCGACGTACCTCGACTTCATCGCGCCCGGGCTGCTCGCCGCGACCGCCATGCAGGTCGCGACCGGCGAGGTGATGTGGCCGGTGATGGGCGCGCTCAAGTGGGACAAGACCTACTACGGGATGATCGCCACGCCGCTGCGCGTCGTCGACATCGTCGCCGGCCACCTGGCGTTCGCGATGTTCCGGGTCGCCTCGGCCGCGGTGGTGTTCGTCCTGGCGCTGGCGGTGATCGGCATCTTCTCCTCGCCGCTCGGCCTGCTCGCGTCGCTGGGCAGCGCCCTCCTGGTCGGGCTCGCCTTCGCCACACCGGTCTACGCGTTCAGCGCAGGGGCCCGCAGCGAGCAGGGGTTCGCGCTGATCTACCGGCTCGGCGTGATGCCGATGTTCCTGTTCTCGGGTGCGTTCTTCCCGGTGTCGAACCTCTCCGAGCCGCTGGAGTGGATGGCCCGGCTGACCCCGCTGTGGCACGGCGTCGAGCTGTGCCGGATGGGCTCGCTCGAGACCTGGGACAGCACCGCGGTCGTCCACGTCACCTACCTCCTCGTGCTCGCGGCGCTCGGCTGCTGGTTCGCAGTCCGCCGGCTCCGCTCCAGGTTGGTGGTCTGAGTGGCGGTCAGCGGCACCACCCTCGCGCGCAGCGGTGCGGCGGCCGAACGGCGCCACGGCGGCCCGCCGGCCCTGCTGCACCGCAACTTCACGGTGTTCAAGCGCGGTTGGGTCTTCTTCCTCACCGGCTTCCTGGAGCCGGTGCTCTACCTGTTCTCGATCGGTGTGGGCGTCGGCGCCCTCGTCGGGGGGTTCACGCTGCACGGACAAGAAGTCGACTACACCGACTTCGTCGCTCCCGCGATGCTCGCCACCGCCGCGATGAACGGCGCGGTCATGGACTCCACCTACAACGTCTTCTTCAAGCTCCGCTTCCAGAAGACGTACGACGCGGTGCTCGCCACCCCGATGGGGCCGCGCGACGTGGCGGCGGGAGAGGTCGGCTGGGCGGTCCTGCGCGGCGGCGTCTACTCCGCGGGGTTCCTGCTGGTGATGCTCGCGATGGGGCTGGTCAGCTCGTGGTGGGGGCTGCTCGCGCTCCCCGCCGCGGTGCTGGTCGGGTTCGCGTTCGCCGGTGCCGGGATGGCGCTGACGACGTTCATGAAGTCCTGGCAGCACTTCGAGTACATCCAGCTCGCGCTCATCCCGATGTTCCTGTTCTCCGCGACCTTCTTCCCGGTCACGACGTACGACGGTGCGCTGCGGTGGGTCGTCGAGGCGACGCCGTTGTACCGCGGGGTGGTGCTGGTGCGGGAGCTCTGCACCGGGCTCGTCACGGTCGAGTCGGCGGTCTCGGTGGTCTACCTGCTGCTGATGGGTGCGGCGGGCACGATGCTCGCGGCGCGGCGGTTGGGCAGGTTGCTGCTCACGTGAACCGACGACGGACAGGCGCGACGACGCGAGAGGAGGGGAGCAGGCAGCGGTGAGGCACACGGAGTTCTGGGCCCGGATGGAGGCCGCGCTCGGGAAGGGGTACGCCCCGGTCTGGGCGCGCCAGCACGTGCTCGGCGAGCTGGAGGGGCGGACGGTCGACGAGGCGCTGGCGCAGGGCGAGCAGCCCAAGCGCATCTGGCGGGCCGTCGCGGAGGCGCTGTCCCTGCCGGAGTCGCAGCGGTGAGCACGGCGGCGGAGGGATCCGTCCGCGGCCCGGAGGTCAGGGCGGCGCAGCGGCACACCGTCGGCGTGCTCGTGGCGTCGCAGGCGCTCGGCGGGCTCGGCCTGACCATCGGCATCGCGGTCGCCGCCGTCCTCGCCGAGGAGGTCTCCGGCAGCGAGGCGCTCGCCGGGCTCGTGCAGACCGCGCAGGTGCTCGGCGCGGCGGTCGCGGCGCTGCTGCTCGCCCGGGTGATGGGGTCCCGGGGCCGGCGGCCGGGGCTGGCGCTCGGCTACGTGCTCGGGGCCGCCGGCGCTGCGGTCCTGGTGCTCGGTGGTGCCGTGGAGTCGTTCTGGCTGCTGCTGGTCGGTGCGGTGCTGCTGGGCGCGGTGACCGCGACGAACCTGCAGTCCCGCTACGCCGCGGCCGACCTCGCGACCCCCGAGACCCGGGCGCGCGACCTCTCGGTCGTGGTCTGGGCGACCACGGTCGGCGCGGTGCTCGGCCCGAACCTCGTCGGCCCGGCGGGCCGGCTCGCGGACCGTTTGGGGCTGCCCGAGCTCACCGGCCCCTTCCTGGTCTCGGTCGTGGTCGTCCTGGTCGCCGCCCTGGTCCTCGCGCTGCTGCTCCGCCCCGACCCGCTGCTGCTGGCGCGCGAGGTGGCGGCCGCCGGCCAGCCGGCTGCTCCTCCGCCGCCGCGAGCCCGTGGCGTGGTGCTGCTGCGCTCGCACCCCGGCATCAGCGGCTCGGTGCTGGCGATGTCGGCCGCACACGCGGTGATGGTCGCGGTGATGGTGATGACGCCCCTGCACATGCACCACGGCGGCGCGGAGCTCGAGGTGATCGGGCTGGTCGTCAGCATCCACGTCCTCGGGATGTACTTCTTCTCCCCGCTGGTCGGGCTCCTCGCCGACCGGGCCGGCCGGGCCGTCGTGCTCGTCGTCGGCGCCGGGGTCCTGTGGGTGTCGCTGGCGGTCAGCGGCTCGTCGCCGGCCGGTGCCTCGACCCAGATCGGGGTGGGGCTCTTCCTCCTCGGGCTCGGCTGGTCGTTCTGCACCGTCGCCGCCGCCGCCCTGCTCACCGAGTCCGCGCCCCTCGAGGTCCGCACCGACGCCCAGGGCGCGGCCGACCTGGTGATGAACGTCGCCGCCGCGGCGGCCGGGCTCCTCGGCGGGCTGGTCGTCGAGTGGTGGGGGTTCGTCGCGCTCAACGGGTTCGCCGCCGTGCTGGTCGCCGGCGTGGTGCTCGCCGCCGTCGTGGCTCGCCGGGAGCCCACCGCGGGAGCCCCTAGCGTGTCCGCATGACCACCCTCGGCGTGATCGGCGGCAGCGGCTTCTACACCTTCCTCGACGACGTCGAGGAGCTCGCCGTCGAGACCCCCTACGGACGGCCCTCCGCGCCGGTCGTGGTCGGCGCCGTCGGGGACCGCCGGGTGGCCTTCCTGCCGCGCCACGGGCCCGGCCACGCCTACCCTCCGCACCTGATCAACTACCGGGCCAACCTCTGGGCGCTCGGCGCCGTCGGGGTGCGCCAGGTCGTGGCGCCGTGCGCGGTCGGCGGGCTGAGGTCCGAGCTCGGCCCGGGGACGCTGGTCGTGCCGGACCAGCTCGTCGACCGGACCTCGGGGCGGGTGCAGAGCTACGTCGAGCGCGGAGCCGTGCACGCCACCTTCGCCGACCCCTACTGCCCCCGGCTCCGCGAGACGCTGCTGCGTTCCTCGGGAGCGGTGGACGGCGGCACGATGGTGGTCGTCGAGGGGCCGCGGTTCTCCACCCGCGCCGAGTCCCGGTGGTACGCCGCCCAGGGCTGGGACCTCGTCAACATGACCGGCCACCCCGAGGCCGTCCTCGCCCGGGAGCTCGGGATCTGCTACGCCACGCTGGCGCTGGTGACCGACCTCGACGCGGGGGTGGACGCGACCGAGTCGGTGGACCAGCAGACGGTGTTCGCGCTCTTCGAGAAGAACCTCGAGCGGCTCAAAGCGATCCTCGTCGACGTGGTGGCGACCGCCGACGAGCCAGGCGGCTGCGGCTGCCACGACTGGCAGCAGGGGCTGGCCCTGCCGTTCCTGCCGCCACCGGTGGCGTCACCGTGAGAGTGCCCCTGACCGGCTGGGTCACCCGGCCGGATGCGAGCCGCCCCGCGTGTCGGGGCGGGTCGAACAGGTGTTCGGGCTAAGGTTCCCTGTGTGTCCACCGCCCGGCAACCCCGGCGGTTCTCCCCAGGCCGACGGTCTTCACGGAAACTGTCGGTGGGGGTTCCTAGGGTCGGCGGAGCAGGGGTCGACACGGGCCCAGAGGCGACGAGAAGGACGGGACAGCACCCATGGCAGGTGGAGATCGTGACAAGGCGCTCGACGTAGCGCTGGCCAGCATCGAGAAGCAGTTCGGCAAGGGCTCCGTCATGCGGCTGGGGGAGGAGACCCGGGCGCCGCTGTCGGTCATCCCGACCGGCGCGATCGCCCTCGACGTCGCGCTGGGGGTCGGCGGGCTGCCCCGCGGCCGGGTCGTCGAGATCTACGGTCCCGAGTCCTCCGGAAAGACGACGGTCGCGCTCCACGCGGTCGCCAACGCGCAGGCCGCCGGCGGGATCGTGGCGTTCATCGACGCCGAGCACGCGCTCGACCCGGAGTACGCCAAGGCCCTCGGCGTCGACACCGACGCGCTCCTGGTCTCCCAGCCCGACTCCGGTGAGCAGGCGCTCGAGATCGCGGACATGCTGATCCGCTCCGGCGCGCTCGACCTGATCGTCATCGACTCCGTGGCCGCCCTCGTGCCGCGTGCGGAGATCGAGGGCGAGATGGGCGACAGCCACGTCGGGCTCCAGGCGCGGCTGATGAGCCAGGCGCTGCGGAAGATGACCGGTGCGCTGAACAACTCCGGCACGACCGCGATCTTCATCAACCAGCTGCGCGAGAAGATCGGCGTGATGTTCGGCAGCCCGGAGACCACCACCGGTGGTCGGGCGCTGAAGTTCTACGCCTCGGTCCGGCTCGACGTCCGGCGCATCGAGACGCTCAAGGACGGCCAGGAGATGGTCGGCAACCGCACCCGGTGCAAGGTCGTGAAGAACAAGGTCGCCCCGCCGTTCAAGCAGGCGGAGTTCGACATCATGTACGGCCAGGGCATCAGCCGCGAGGGCGGGCTCATCGACGTCGGTGTCGAGGCAGGGCTGATCCGCAAGGCCGGCGCCTGGTACACCTACGACGGCGACCAGCTGGGCCAGGGCAAGGAGAACGCCCGCGCGTTCCTCCGCGACAACCCGGACCTGGCCGACGAGCTCGAGAAGAAGATCCTCGAGAAGCTCGGGGTCGGTCCCCAGCTGACCGACGAGGTGCCGCAGGAGCCCGTCAACGTCCAGTTCTGAGGTGGGCGGTCACCCGATGACCTTCCCACGCCCCGCGCCACCGCCCCCGGACGACGAGGAGGCCCTCGGCCCCCCGGAGGACCACGAGGCGGTGGCGCGGAAGATCCTGCTCGACCAGCTGACCGGGCAGGCGCGGAGCCGTGCCGAGCTGGCGACGAAGCTCGCCCGCAAGAAGGTCCCGTCCGACATCGCCGAGCGGCTCCTCGACCGGTTCGAGGAGGTCGGGCTGATCGACGACGAGGCGTTCGCCCGGGAGTGGGTCCAGAGCCGCCAGGCCGGCCGCGGGCTCGCGCGTCGGGCGCTCAAGGTCGAGCTGCGGCGCAAGGGGGTCGACCCGCAGGTGGTCGACGACGTCGTCGAAGAGGTCGACCCGGACGACGAGCTCGAGGCGGCCCGCCGGCTGGTGCGCCGCAAGCTGCCGTCGCTGCAGCGCCACGACGAGGTGACCGTGGTCCGCCGGCTGACCGGGATGCTCGGCCGCAAGGGGTACTCCTCCGGGGTCGCGTTCCGCGTCGTCCGGGAGGAGATCGCCGGCGCCGCGGAGCTGCTCGACGCCGCCGAGTGACTCGAGCCCGTCACACGGCTGGGGGTCGCGGGGCGACCTTGATCACCGTCGTCGTCGCGCCTACTGTCGAAAGCGAAGCACCCCCGGCCGGCCGCAAGGCCGGCCGACTGAACTCGACATGAACTCTCCGGGGCGGCGTGCCGCACCGGAGACCGCGCGAACAACAGCTCGACCTGCGTCGACGACACCCGGGTGTCGCCGGTGCCGGCGTGCGCCGGTCCGCAGGAGGAGCCGTAGAGGCGCCTGACCGCAGGAGCCGCCATGCCCGTCACCGACCCGACAGCGTCACCTGACCAGGCTGCCCGGCTTGCGGTCCCGGCCGCGACCGGCGTCGACCTGACCGTCGTCGTGGTCGGTCTCGTCGTCCTGCTGCCGCTGCTCTGCCTCGGCGTCCTGCTGCTCTCGCGCCACCTCGCCACCCGGCGTGAGGAGGAGCTCCACCGCGACCTGCAGGAGCAGCGGCTCGACATCGAGCGGCGCGAGCACCGGCTCGCCGAGCGCGAGGCCCGGCTCGACGCCGAGGTCGCTGCGCTCGGGGAGCGGCTCCGCGTGGTGGAGGGCGCCGAGGAGGAGCGGCGCCGGCTCCTCGAGCACACCGCGCTGCTCACCGCCGAGGAGGCGCGCGCGGAGCTGATGGCCTCCATCGAGCACGAGGCCCGGCTCCAGGCCGCCCTGACCGCCCGGGAGATCGAGAAGGCGGCCACCGAGGAGGCGGAGACCAAGGCCCGCCGGATCATCACCGGCGTGGTCCAGCGGCTCGCCTCCGAGCAGACCGTCGAGTCCTCGGTCTCGGTCGTCCAGCTCCCGAGCGACGACATGAAGGGGCGGATCATCGGCCGCGAGGGGCGCAACATCCGCGCCTTCGAGCAGATCACCGGCGTCAACGTCGTCATCGACGACACCCCGGGCGCGGTCGTGCTCAGCTGCTTCGACCCGGTGCGCCGCGAGGTCGGGCGGGTCACCCTCGAGGCGCTGGTCGCCGACGGTCGGATCCACCCGAGCCGGATCGAGGAGGTGCACCGCCGCGCCGAGGACCAGGTCGAGGAGCTCTGTCGGCGGGCCGGCGAGGACGCCTGCCTCGAGATGGGGATCAGCGACCTCCACCCCGAGCTGGTGCTCACGATGGGACGGCTCAACTACCGCACGTCGTACGGGCAGAACGTGCTCCGCCACCTCGTCGAGTCCGGCCACATCGCCGGGATGCTCGCCTCGGAGCTCGGGCTCGACCGCACCCTGTGCGTGCGCGCCGCGTTCCTCCACGACATCGGCAAGGCGTTGACCCACGAGGCGGAGGGCTCGCACGCGATCGTCGGCGCCGAGCTGGCCCGGAAGCACGGTGAGTCCGAGGACGTCGCGCACGCCATCGAGGCCCACCACAACGAGGTGGAGCCGCGCACCGTCGAGGCGGTGCTGACCCAGGCGGCCGACGCGATCAGCGGGGCCCGTCCGGGCGCGAGGCGCGAGGCGCTCGACGCCTACCTCCACCGGCTGCACCGGCTCGAGGAGATCGCGATGGCCAAGCCCGGCGTGGAGAAGGTGTTCGCGATGCAGGCCGGCCGCGACGTCCGGGTGATGGTGAAGCCGGAAGAGGTCGACGACCTCGGCGCCCAGATGCTCGCCCGCGACATCGCCAAGGAGGTCGAGGCCGAGCTGACCTACCCCGGGCAGATCAAGGTGACCGTCGTGCGCGAGAGCCGGGCGACCGAGGTGGCGCGCTGAGCGGTGACCGCATGGGGGGTTGCGCAGACGTTACCGGCGAGTAGCATCAGCGCATGCCCCGCGTCCTCGACCTCTGGAACCGCACCTCCGCCCTCCCGCAGGGAAGGCGGGTCTTCTCGCTCGCCTTCGCGCGCAAGGCGCCCTACTTCGGATCGGTCCGGCCGACCTTCATCGAGCTCCGGCCCAACTACGCCGAGCTGGAGATCAAGAAGCGGCGCAGCGTCCAGAACCACATCGGCACCCTGCATGCGATCGCCCTGTGCAACGGGCTCGAGGCGGCGATGGGCGCCCTGGCCGAGGTGACGATCCCGTCAAACAAGCGGTGGATCCCCAAGGGGATGGAGGTCAGCTACACCGCCAAGGCCGACAGCGACGTGCGGTGCATCGCCGAGACCGACCCCGAGCAGTGGGAGAGCGACGACCCTGACCTGCACGTGCGGGTCAAGGGGGTCCGCAAGGACGGCACCGTGGTCATCGAGGGCACCATCCGGCTCTGGGTGACCGAGAAGCCCGCAAAGGCGGCGCAGCCGGCCGGCTGACGGTCAGGCCCCGGCGGTCACCTCGGCCTCGGCCGCCTCGGGCCGGAAGCCGCTGCGGCTGACCCGCCGCTCGGTCCACACCGCGAGCCGGCTGAGTGCGTAGTTGATGACGATGAACATCAGTCCGACCACGGTGAGCACCTGGATCGGGTTGTCGAGGTTCTGGGCGATCAGGTTCGCGCGGCGCAGCGTCTCGAGGTAGAGCCCGAGCACCGCGGCGAGCGAGGTGTCCTTCAGCACCACGACCAGCTGGCTGATCAGCGCCGGGAGCATCGTGCGGAACGCCTGGGGCAGCAGGACGGTGCTCATCACCTGTCCCTCGGTCATCCCGACGGCGCGGGCGGCCTCGCCCTGGCCCCGCGGGAGCGACAGCACGCCGGCGCGGATGATCTCGGCGATGATCACCGAGTTGTAGAGCGTCAGGCCGATGACGAGGTACCAGAGCCCGTCCTCACCAGGCAGCGGCCCGACGTTGATCGGCGTCTCGGGGAGCACCTGCCACACGAAGAAGATCGTGATCACCACCGGCAGGCCGCGGAGCAGCTCGATGACGCCGACGACCGGCATCCGCGACCACCGGCCGAGCCGGAGCCGCAGGGTGCCGAGCAGGGTCCCGACCACGAGCGAGAGCACGATCGCCAGGACGGCGGAGATCAGCGTCGCCTGGAGCCCCCTGCCGAGCAGTCGCCACACGTCGCGGAACGACTCGTTGCCGGGGTCGATGAGCGGACCCCACAGCTCCATGTCGAACTGGCCCTCCTGGGCGAGCTTGCGCACGGCGAGCCCGATCACTCCCAGCAGGAGCAGCCCGGCCACGACGGTGCCGACCAGGGCGCGGCGGCGGGCGCGGGGTCCCGGCTCGTCGTACAGCACGTTCTCGGGACGGCTCATCGGACGATCGCCACCTTCCGCTCGAGCAGCGCGAGGATCGCCCCGGCAGGCAGCGTGATCAGCAGGTAGAAGACGGCCACCCCGGTGAGCACCGGCAGCGCGTCGTATCCCTGGGCGTTGGCGAGCCCCTTGCCGACGCTGAACAGGTCCTGGCCGACACCGAACGCGCCGACCACGGCGGCGTTCTTGAACATCGCGATCAGCACGCTGCCCAGCGGCGGGATCGAGGTGCGGAACGCCTGCGGGAGCACCACCTGGCCCAGCGACTGGGTGAAGGTGAGCCCGATCGCCCGGGCCGCCTCCGCCTGGCCGGCGGACACGGCATTGATGCCGGAGCGGAGCGCCTCGCAGACGAACGGCGAGGTGTAGACGATCAGGGCGGAGACGCCGAAGACGTAGTAGCTGCGGTTGATGCCGAGCTCGGGGAAGCCGAAGGCGAAGAAGAACAGCACCACCGTGAGCGGGCAGTTGCGGATCACCGTCACCCACGCGGTGCCGAACCACCGCAGCGACGGGATCGGCGAGACCCGGAACGCCGCGATGAGCGTGCCGAGGGCGAGCGAGCCGACCAGCCCCCACAGGCAGATGCCGAGGGAGCGGAGGAACCCGGACCAGTACAGGTCCAGGTTGTCGAGCACCGGGTCCACGCCACTCCCTTCGTCAGGTGGTGCGGCCGGCCCGCCGTGGCTGCGGGCCGGCCGTCACGGAACGGTCAGGTGCAGGGGTCGGGCTCGGGGAGCTCCGGCCGCTCGGTGCCCTCGATCTGGCCCGCGGTGCTGTCCCACGCCTCGAGGTAGGCGTCCTCGTTCTCCTGCAGCGTCTGGTTGATGAACTCGCAGAACTCGACGTCACCCTTCTTGATGCCGATGCCGTAGGGCTCCTCAGTGAACTGCTCGCCCACGAGCTTGAACTCGCCGTCGGACTCGGAGACGAAGCCGGCCAGGATCACGTTGTCCGTCGTCACGACCTGCACCTGGTTGTCCTCCATCGCGTCCGCGCACTTGTCGTAGACGTCGAAGAGGACGAGCTGGTCGGCGTTGGCGAGGTACTGCTTGATGTTCTCCGCCGGCGTCGACCCGGTGACGGAGCAGACCTTCTGGTCAGGGTTGGCCTTGAGGTCGTCCGGCCCGGTGATGGTGTCGTTGTCGGACTGGACCATCAGCATCTGGCCGGCGTTGTAGTAGGGCCCGGCGAAGCTGATCCGCTGCTTCCGCTCGTCGTTGATCGTGTAGGTCGCGACGACGAAGTCGACGGTGCCGTCCTCGATCAGCTGCTCGCGGAGCTCGGAGGGGCTCTCCTCCCAGTCGATGTCGTCCTCGGCGATGCCGAGCGCGCCGGCGATGATCTTGGCGACCTCGACGTCGAACCCTTCCGGCTCGTCACCGAGCCCCAGCAGCCCGAAGCCGGGCTGGTCGAACTTCGTACCGATGGTCACGGTGCCGGCCTCGGCCAGCTCCGCCATCGTGGTGCCCGACTCGAACTCAGGGTTCTCCTCGACGGTGGCCGGAGAGTCACCGCCGTCGTCGTCGCCGCACGCTGCCAGCGAGAGCGCCAGCGTCGCCCCTGCGAGGGCGGCCATCGTTCTCTTCATCCGCATGACTTCTCCTTTGGTTCTCTCACCGTCCCGAGCGGGTCTCGAGAAGGGCGTCAGTGCTTGAGGATCTTGCCGAGGAAGTCCTTGGCCCGGTCCGACTGCGGCCGGGTGAAGAAGGTCTCGGGGTCGTTCTCCTCGACCACCTGGCCGTCGGCCATGAAGACCACCCGGTTGGCGGCCTCGCGCGCGAACCCCATCTCGTGGGTGACGACGATCATCGTCATGCCGCCCTCGGCGAGCTCGACCATCACGTCGAGCACCTCGGCGATCATCTCCGGGTCGAGCGCGGAGGTCGGCTCGTCGAAGAGCATCACCTTCGGCTCCATCGCCAGCGCCCTCGCGATCGCCACGCGCTGCTGCTGGCCGCCGGAGAGCTGGGCGGGGTACTTCGCCGCCTGGTGCGCGACGCCGACCCGGTCGAGGAGCTCCTTGGCGCGCCGCTCGGCGTCGGCCTGCTTCTGCTTGCGGACCTTGATCGGGCCGAGCGTGACGTTCTCGAGGATCGTCTTGTGGGCGAACAGGTTGAAGGACTGGAAGACCATCCCGACCTCGGCCCGCAGCCGCGCGAGCTCCTTGCCCTCCTGGGGGAGCGGCTGGCCGTCGAGGCTGATCGTGCCCTTGTCGATCGTCTCGAGCCGGTTGATCGCCCGGCACAGCGTCGACTTGCCCGAGCCGGAGGGGCCGATGACGACGACCACCTCTCCCCGGTTCACCGTGAGGTTGATGTCGCGGAGCACGTGGAGCTGACCGAACCACTTGTCGACGTGGTCGAGGACCACGAGGGGCTGGCCGATCGCGGCCCGGGTCTCACCGGCGCTGGTCATACCTTCGGAACCTAGTGGGCCAGGCAGGTCGTGCCTATGGTCCCGCAGGCGGTTCGGCGTGCCGTGTCCGAATCGTTGTGAGCGCGGCCTCGGGGCGACCGGCCGGTAACGTCTCGCCATGGACATCACGGGAGCGGCTGCGGTCGTCACGGGCGGGGCCTCGGGGATCGGCGCGGCGACGGTGCGCATGCTGGCCGCGCGGGGCGCGAAGGTGGTCGTCGCGGACCTCAACGAGGCCGCCGGGGTCGCGCTCGCGCGGGAGGTCGGCGGCTCCTTCGTGAAGGTGGACGTGACCAGCACCGAGGACCTCGTCGCGGCGGTCGACGAGGCGGAGTCGCTCGGTCCGGTCCGGGTGCTGGTCAACAGCGCCGGCATCGGGTGGGCGCAGCGCACGGTCGGCAGGGACGGCAGGTACGCCTCGGCCGCCGACCTCGACGCATTCAAGCGGGTGGTCGCGATCAACTTGGTCGGCACCTACGACGCCATCCGGCTCGCCGCCACGGCGATGTCGCGGACCGAGCCGCTCGACACGGGGGAGCGGGGTGCGATCGTCAACCTGTCCTCGGTCGCGGCGTTCGACGGCCAGATCGGCCAGGCGGCGTACTCAGCGTCGAAGGGTGGCGTGGTGGGGATGACCCTGCCGGTGGCGCGTGACCTCGCCGCGATCGGCGTACGGGTCAACACGGTCGCGCCCGGCCTCGTCGACACCCCGATCTACGGCGAGGGCGAGGCCAGCGAGGCGTTCAAGGCCAACCTCGCGCAGGGCGTGCTGTTCCCCAAGCGGCTCGGGGGGCCGAGCGAGATCGCCTCGATGATCGTCGAGGCGGTCACGAACAGCTATCTCAACGCCGAGACGATCCGCGTCGACGGAGGGATCCGGATGCAGCCGAAGTGATGTTCGCCCGGGTTTGCGTGCCGGAGGCGTCGGGCACCTGAGGACCAGTAGACGAAAAGGAGCACTTGTGTCCAGGAAGATCGTCGGAGGACTCTTCGGGAAGGCGGCCGGAGCCGCCAAGAACCCTGTCGGTACGGCGGGGCAGGCGCTCGGCCTCGCGAAGACCGCCGTCTCCACGGGGGTCACGGTGGCCGAGGGAGTGGCGCACGTCGCGGCCGACAAGCTGCGGGCGCGACAGGGCAAGGGCGCGGCGCCCGTGGAGGTGACCCCGGACACGACCGGCACTGCCCAGGAGCCGGTGCCACAGGAGCGCGCCGGTGGCGAGGAGGCCACCCCGGCCAAGAAGGCCCCCGCCGCGAAGAAGGCAGCGAAGAAGGCACCGGCCGCCAAGAAGGCAGGCAGCGGGCCGACGAAGAAGGGCGCCCCCGCCAAGAAGGCCGCGAAGAAGGCCGCTCCGCCGGAGCCCCAGGTCGTGCTCGCCGAGCCGGCTCCGCCGGAGGAGCCGCCGGTCGACATCGTCGAGCAGGTGCTGGCGGCCGAGGGCGACGAGGCTCCGGTGGGCGGCCACGCCACGGAGCCGAAGGCGGCCTCCCGCGACGAGTCGCACGGCGACGCGGCGATGCAGCGGGCGGAGTTCGACGAGATCGCCGAGGAGCAGGCCGAGGCGCTGCCGGGCGGCGACCTCGACGTCGAGACCCCGGTCGGCACGACCGGAGCCGACGTCGGCCAGAACCCCGACACCGCCGAGGCGGACCTGCAGCAGCCCGCGACCGAGCCGCTCGTTGACCCGTCGACGACCAAGGCGGTCAAGGCCGAGAGCGACACCGGCACCAAGGCAGCGCGCACCCGCAAGCGCTGACGCACGCCTCACGCCCGCGGCCCGGTCGTCCCACGACCGGGCCGCGGCGCGTCCACGTACCCTGGTGCGGTCATGAACAGCGCACGCACGTACGAGGTCCGCACCTACGGGTGCCAGATGAACGTCCACGACTCCGAGCGGCTCACCGGGCTCCTCGAGGACGCGGGCTACGTCGCGGCACCGGAGGGTGAGCAGGCCGACGTCGTCGTCCTCAACACCTGCGCGGTCCGCGAGAACGCCGACAACCGGCTCTACGGCAACCTCGGCCACCTCGCGCCGGTCAAGGCGAAGCGGCCCGGCATGCAGATCGCGGTCGGTGGCTGCCTGGCCCAGAAGGACCGCGGAGAGATCACGCGCAAGGCGCCCTGGGTCGACGTCGTGTTCGGCACCCACAACATCGGCTCGCTGCCGACGCTGCTCGAGCGGGCCCGCGTCCAGCAGGAGGCCCAGGTCGAGATCCTCGAGTCGCTCGAAGTCTTCCCGTCGACGCTGCCCACACGCCGGGAGTCGGCGTACGCCGCCTGGGTCTCGGTGTCGGTGGGGTGCAACAACACCTGCACGTTCTGCATCGTGCCGTCGCTGCGCGGCAAGGAGAAGGACCGCCGTCCGGGCGACGTGCTCGCCGAGATCCGGGCGCTCGTCGGCGAGGGGGTCAGCGAGGTCACGCTGCTGGGGCAGAACGTCAACGCGTACGGCGTGGAGTTCGGTGACCGTCAGGCGTTCAGCAAGCTGCTGCGGGCCTGCGGCGAGATCGAGGGGCTCGAACGAGTCCGGTTCACCAGCCCGCACCCGGCGGAGTTCACCGACGACGTGATCGCCGCGATGGCCGAGACGCCCAACGTGATGCCGCAGCTCCACATGCCGCTGCAGTCCGGCTCGGACCGGGTCCTGCGGGCGATGCGCCGCTCGTACCGGCAGTCGAAGTACCTCGGCATCATCGAGCGGGTGCGCGCCGCCATCCCGGACGCCGCGATCAGCACCGACATCATCGTCGGGTTCCCTGGCGAGACCGAGGAGGACTTCCTCGAGACGATGAAAGTCGTCGAGCGGGCGCGGTTCGCGGGGGCATACACGTTCCAGTACTCGAAGCGCCCCGGCACCCCGGCTGCCGTCCTCGCGGACCAGGTGCCCAAGGCGGTCGTGCAGGAGCGGTACGAGCGGCTCGTCGCGCTGGTCAACGACATCGCCTGGGAGGAGAACCAGGCGCTCGTCGGGCGGCGCGTGGAGCTGATGGTCGCCGAGGGCGAGGGACGCAAGGACGCCGCGACGCACCGGATGACCGGCCGCGCGCCCGACAACCGGCTCGTGCACTTCGACGGCACCACCGCCCCGGGGGTGCGCCCGGGCGACATGGTGGAGGTCGAGGTCACCTACGCCGCGCCGCATCACCTGGTCTCGGACGCGCCCGTGCTCTCCGTGCGCCGGACTCGGTCGGGTGACGCGTGGGAGGCCCGGAACACGTCCTCGAAGCCGTCGGGCGTGCTGCTCGGGCTGCCGACCGTCGGCGCGCCGGCCCCACTCGCCCCCGCCCCCGCCTGCGGCTGAAGGAACTTCCGGCGCGCGTAGTCGGTGTCGAACTGCCCCTCGTGGCGCGCGTCAGAGGTGTCGAGCCGCCCTTCGTGGCGCACGTGGCTGGTGTTGAGCCGCCCTTCGTGGCGCGCGTCAGGTCGTGGTCTTGCGTGCGCCCTCGGGGTCGCGGCGTAGCTTCTCGTCCTGGATCGGGTCGGGGAGCGGTTCGCCGACCGTACGGTCGATCCCCATGTGGTCCCCGTCGTGAGAGGTCCGGGACGGGTCGTCCTGCAGGGGAACCGTGTCCCGCTGGGAGACGTCGACGGCGTCCCACTCGGTGGGGCTGCTGTCGAACTCGCCGTCCGTGCGCTGCACCGCCGTACCTCGACTGCCCGTGCCCTCGATGCCACCGAGCCCCTCACCGACCGGACGACCTTCGTGGCTGGCCGGGCCGGTGCGCTCGCTGGACACGCCCATGTCGCCCGAGAGCCCGTGCGGGCCGGTGCTGTTGGGGTTCGAGGCGCGGTTCTCGTCGGCCTGCGCGCGGGTCGGCGCGTCGGGGCCGGGCTCGCCCTCGGGTGTCGTCGGAGCCGGGATGGTCTGCGGCCCTTCCGGGGTGCTGGAGGGCTGGACCTCGGGCTCGGGTACCTGCTGCGGATCGGTGCTCATGGCGCGTCCTTCCTCCGACAGTCGGTCTTCGATGACCGTGCCCGACGCTCCCGCGCCACAAACGCGCGCCACGAGGGGCGGTTCGACACCCTCGACGCGCGCCACGAAGGGCGGTTCGACGCCAAGAAGCGGGTCAGAAGCCGTAGGTGAGGATCGGGGGGAGCGGGCGGCCGGTGCGGAGGGAGTCGGCGAGCAGCCCGAGGAGGTACCCCTCGTGGGGCACCATCGGCTCCGGCGGGGCCGAGGGGCGGAACCACCCGAGCCCGACCGCCTTCCGCGGCTCCTGGACGGCGGGTTCGCCCTGCCAGCGTCGGGTGGTGAGGAAGAAGTCGACCCGCTGCTCGACCGGGTCGTTCACCCCGGGCAGTGTGCGCTGCATGGTGCACAGCGGCTCGACGTCGTCGGGTGCGACGGCGATCCCGAGCTCCTCGACGGCCTCCCGCGCCGCGGCGACCTGGACCGACTCGCCGAGCTCGACGTGGCCGGCGGCCGCGCTGGCCCAGTGGCCGGCCATGAACGTCGTCGCCGGCCCGCGCAGCTGCAGCAGCAGCTCGAGGTCGGCGCCCTCACCACGCAGCAGCAGCAGGTAGGCCGCGGGCACGACCTGGAACCGGTCCATGCGCCGAACGGTAGCCGGGCCCGGGGAGCGGGGCGTCGCGGCGGAAGCAGGTCACCGCCCGCGACGCCCTCCCCGGTGCCCCCGTGGGCGTCCCGAGGTCGTGTGGCCGGTTGCCGCGCACACGGCTTCGACCAGGACCTGAGGCCCGCACCGTTGTCCCGAGTCCGTGAACCGGAGCACCGTACTCCCGGCTCCGGCGGCTGCGCGAGCCCCTGTCTGCACCTGTCCCACACCCTGGGAAGATTCGCCCCATGGCCGCCCCCGACCCCGCCCTGCCGGTCGTCGCGGTGGTCGGCCCGACGGCGGTCGGGAAGTCCGAGCTCTCCCTCGACCTCGCCGAGCGGCTGGGCGGCGAGATCGTCAACACCGACTCGATGCAGCTCTACCGCGGGATGGACATCGGCACTGCGAAGCTCCCGCCCGAGGAGCGCCGGGGCATCCCGCACCACCTGCTCGACGTGCTCGACGTGACGCGGACGGCGACGGTGGCGGAGTTCCAGGCGTGGGCGCGCGCCGCGATCGCCGACTGCCGCGAGCGGGGCGTGGTGCCGGTCCTGGTCGGCGGGTCGGCGTTGTACGTCCGGGCGGTGCTCGACCGGTTCGAGTTCCCAGGCACGGACCCGGCCGTGCGGGCCCGGCTCGACGCCGAGCTCGCGGAGCGCGGCCCGCTCGTCCTGCACCGCCGGCTCGCCGAGCGCGACCCCGAGGCGGCCGCGAAGATCCTGCCGAGCAACGGCCGGCGGGTCGTCCGCGCCCTGGAGGTGATCGAGCTGACCGGGCGCCCGTTCAGCGCCACCCTCCCTCGCCAGGAGTACGCCGACCCCGCGACCGTGCAGGTCGGTCTGGACTGTCCGAGGCCGGTCCTCGACGAGCGGATCGAGGAGCGGGTCCGCCGGATGTGGGAAGCGGGGCTGGTCGACGAGGTGCGCGCGCTCGAGCAGCAGGGGCTGCGGGAGGGGCTGACCGCGAGCCGGGCGCTCGGCTACCAGCAGGTGCTCGAGCTGCTCGCGGGCACGTGCACCGAGGAGGAGGCATTCGACGCCACCGTGCGCGGGACGCGCAAGTTCGCCCGCCGGCAGGACTCCTGGTTCCGCAAGGACCCCCGGATCCACTGGGTCGCCTTCGACGCGCCGGACCGCGTCGAGCAGGCGGTCGCCGCCGTCACGGCCTGAGGGTCACCCGGCGCGGCGTACCTCCACCGGCGGGTCGCAGAGCTCGAGCAGCACCACCGCCGCGTCGCAGTCGGTGCAGCAGTAGGAGAAGGGGTCCTCGTCGACGGGCACGAGGACGCGTCGGTCACCGCAGTCGGGGCAGAAGCCGTCCACCCCTCGGAGCATGAGTACCTCGTCCATGCCAGAACGGTGACACGGGGCTCCGACAGAATCCGCGACGACGCGCCCGCCAGGGGTTGTGCGGAGGGCGACAAGGGGAGTAGGCCGGAACCCGCACCCCGTGGCGCTGCACCCTGCGCCCCCGCACCCCGGAGGTCCTGATGGCTCCTCGGTCCCGTCGTCCCCTCGTCGCCCTCGCCTCGACCGCAGCCCTGGTCACCGCCGTCCTCGCGGTCCCTGCCGCGCCGGCGGCCACCGTGGAGCGGGCGGCCGCACCACCGGGGCTCGGCAAAGCACCGGTCGCCCGCGGCACCGGCGGCGCGGTGGCCTCGGTCGATCTCGCCGCGAGCCGGGTCGGGCTCCAGGTGCTGAAGCGTGGCGGCAACGCGGTCGACGCCGCGGTCGCGACCGCTGCGGCCCTCGGCGTGACCGAGCCCTACAGCGCGGGCGTCGGCGGGGGCGGCTACCTCGTCCTCCACGACGCCCGCACCGGGAAGGTCCGCACCATCGACGGCCGCGAGACCGCCCCCCTCGCGATGCCCCGCGACGCGTTCGTCGACCCGGGGACCGGGGAGCCCTACCCGTTCACCCCCGACCTCGTCACCAGCGGCGTCTCCGTTGGTGTCCCCGGCACGGTCGCCACCTGGGACACCGCGCTGCGCAAGTGGGGCACCTGGAGCATGCGCAAGGCGCTCGCGCCCGCCGCCCGGCTGGCCGAGCGCGGGTTCCGCGTCGACCGGACCTTCGCGCTGCAGACCGCGGAGAACCAGGAGCGGTTCGAGGCCTACACCACGACCCCGCGGCTCTTCCTGCCCGGCGGTGCCCCGCCCGAGGTGGGCAACCGGTTCCGCAACCCCGACCTCGCTCGCACCTACCGCACGCTCGGCGAGCGCGGTGCGAAGTGGTTCTACGAGGGCCGGCTCGCCCGACGCATCGCCGCGCTCGTCCGGAAGCCACCGGTCAGCCCGACCACCGACCTTCCGGTCCCGGCCGGCTTCATGCGGCCGCGCGACCTCGCGAGGTACCGCACGGTGGTCGCACCGGCGACCCGCACCCGCTACCGCGGGCTGGACGTCTACGGGATGCCACCGTCCTCCTCCGGCGGCACCACCGTCGGCGAGGCGCTCAACATCGTGGAGGCGCTGGTCCGCCGCAAGCCGTCGATCACACAGGTGCTCCACCGCTACCTCGAGGCCAGCGCCCTCGCGTTCGCCGACCGCGCCGAGCACCTCGGCGACCCGGCGTTCACCGACGTCCCGGTCGGCCGGCTCCTCGACCAGCGGTTCGCCCGCGAGCGCGCCTGCCTGGTCTCGCGCGACGAGGCGCTCACCAAGCCCGTCGACCCCGGCAACGTCCGGCGCTACGACGGGAGGTGCGCGACCCGGACCTCCGGCGACGCGTCGACGGCCGAGGACACCGAGAACCGCGAGACCACCAACCTCACCGTCGTCGACCGCTGGGGCAACGTCGTCGAGTACACCCTCACCATCGAGCAGACCGGCGGCTCCGGGCTGCTCGTCCCGGGGCGCGGGTTCCTGCTCAACAACGAGCTCACCGACTTCAGCACCGAGTGGGAGCGCGGCGACCCGAACCGGATCCAGCCGGGTAAGCGGCCGCGGTCGTCGATGTCGCCGACGATCGTGGCGCGCGGCGGCAAGCCGTGGATCGCGCTGGGCAGCCCGGGCGGCTCGACGATCATCACGACCGTGCTCCAGGTGCTGCTCAACCGCGTGGAGCTCGGCATGCGGCTGCCGCAGGCGGTCGCCGCGCCGCGGGCCTCGCAGCGCAACACCGAGAACGTGACCGCCGAGCAGCGGTTCATCGACCGGTGGGGCACCGCGCTGGGCGCTCTCGGCCACACCTTCACCCCCGCCGGCGAGCCGGGCACGAGCGCGGCCGAGATCGGTGCGGCGACGGCCATCGAGCTGCGCGGGCGGAACCTGGTCGCGGTCGCGGAGCCGACGCGCCGCGGCGGTGGTTCGGCCCTGGTGGTGCGTCCACGCTGAGTGGGTGTACGAAAGGACCCATGGCTGCCACCTTCACGGTCGAACGCACGCGCACCATCCAGGCTCCGGTGGAGAAGGTCTATCCGCTGATCGCGGACTTCCGGCAGTGGCCGCGGTGGTCGCCGTGGGAGGACGTCGACCCCGACCTGCACCGTTCGTACGGCGGTGCCGAGTCCGGTCGCGGGGCGACGTACGCCTGGTCCGGGAACCGGAAGGCCGGAGCAGGCAACATGACGATCACCGATGCCGAGCAGGACCGGTTCGTCGACATCGACCTGGTCTTCGAGAAGCCGTTCAAGGCGCGCAACCGCACCACGTTCACCCTCACGCCGCAGGGCGGCGCGACCGTCGTCACGTGGCACATGGAGGGGCCCCGTCCGCTGCTGATGCGGATCATGGGGCCGCTGATGAACCCCGACAAGTTCATCGGCAACGACTTCGACAAGGGGCTCGACCGGATGGCGCTGACCGCGCCGGCCCCCGAGTGACGCGGTTCCTGAAGGGGCACGGCACGGAGAACGACTTCGTCCTGCTCCCCGACGCCGACGGCGCCGCCGGCGAGCCGGGTCCGGAGCTGGTCCGCGCCCTCTGCGACCGGCACGCCGGCCTCGGTGCAGACGGTGTCATCCGCGTCGTCCGCACCGACGCGACCGACGACCCGGCAGCGGTCGCGGCGCGGGGTGAGGCGCGCTGGTTCATGGACTACCGCAACTCCGACGGCTCGCTGAGCGAGATGTGCGGCAACGGCGTGCGGGTGCTAGGACGCTACCTCGTCGACCGCGAGGGGGAGGACCCCGCGACGCCGCTGCCCGTGGCGACCCGTGCCGGGGTCAAGTGGCTGGCGTTCGACGGCGACCTCATCACCGTCGACATGGGGCGCCCGCGCGTCGAGGGCACGACGACCGTGGCGGTGGGGGAGCGCCGCTGGGAGGCGCGCCACGTCGACATGGGCAACCCGCACGCGGTGGCGTTCGTCGACGACCTCGCGGACGCCGGACCGCTGCTCGACGAGCCCGCGTACGACGCGGCCGTCTACCCGCACGGCGTCAACATCGAGTTCGTCGTACGGCGCGGGGAGCACCACGTCGCGATGCGGGTCCACGAGCGCGGGTCGGGGGAGACCCGGTCCTGCGGCACGGGAGCCTGCGCCGTGATGGTGGCCGCGGCGCTCGCCGACGGGCTCGGTCGCGGGTCGGCGTACGACGTGGACGTGCCGGGCGGAAGGCTGCGGATCGCGTGGACCGAGGACGACCGGGTACTGATGACAGGACCCGCGGTCCTCGTCGCGGAAGGTAATTGGGTCGCCGGTCGTTGAGACCGGTGCGACCCTGGAGGCATATGACCACGAACAAGCACGACTACGACGCCGAGCTGCCCGGCACCACCGAGATCGAGCTCGACGACGACCTCTTCGACGACGAGGCCGACGACGAGGTCGACGACGAGGTCGACGACGACTGGGAGTCCGGCTACGAAGAGCCGGTCGCCTGGACCGAGGCCGACCCCGAGGACGACGGGACCACGGGCGAGTGGGACCTGGAGGAGCGCTACGCGCTCAAGCGGGTCGGCGCGCTGCGCACCGAGCTCGAGGACATCACCGAGGTCGAGTACCGCCAGCTCCGGCTCGAGCGGGTCGTCCTCGTCGGCGTCTGGACCGAGGGCACCACGGCGGACGCCGAGAACTCCCTGGCCGAGCTCGCGGCCCTCGCCGAGACCGCCGGCTCCGAGGTTCTCGAGGCGCTCTACCAGCGACGGCAGCGGCCCGACCCGGCCACCTTCATCGGCCGCGGCAAGGTCGACGCGCTGCGGGAGATCGTCGAGCACACCGGCGCGGACACCGTGATCTGCGACGGCGAGCTCGCGCCCAGCCAGCTGAGGAACCTCGAGGACCGGGTGAAGGTGAAGGTCGTCGACCGCACCGCGCTGATCCTCGACATCTTCGCCCAGCACGCGAAGTCGCGTGAGGGCCAGGCGCAGGTCGAGCTCGCCCAGCTGAACTACATGAAGCAGCGGCTCCGCGGCTGGGGTGGCAACCTCTCCCGCCAGGCCGGTGGCCGCGTCGGCTCGCAGGGCGGCGGCATCGGGGGCCGCGGTCCCGGCGAGACCAAGATCGAGACCGACCGGCGCCGGATCAACACCAAGATCGCCAAGCTCCGGCGCGAGCTGAAGCACATGGCGACCACCCGCGAGACCAAGCGCTCCGAGCGGCGGCGCAACGCGGTGCCCGCCGTGGCGATCGCCGGCTACACCAACGCCGGCAAGTCCTCGCTGCTCAACCGGCTCACCGGTGCCGGGGTGCTCGTCGAGGACGCCCTGTTCGCGACGCTCGACCCGACGACGCGGCGGACCACCACCTCCGACGGGCGGGTCTACACGCTGTCCGACACCGTGGGGTTCGTGCGCCACCTGCCGCACCAGCTGGTCGAGGCGTTCCGCTCCACGCTCGAGGAGGTGGCGGACTCCGACCTGGTCGTGCACGTGGTCGACGGCTCGCACCCCGACCCGGAGGGCCAGCTCGCCGCCGTGCGGGAGGTCTTCGGGGAGATCGGGGCCGACAAGGTGCCCGAGCTCGTGGTGATCAACAAGGCCGACGCCGCCGACCCGCTGGTGCTGGCCCGGCTGAAGGCCGCCGAGCCGCACTCCGTCGTGGCCTCCGCCCGCACGGGCGAGGGCATCGACGAGGTGCTCGCCGCGATCGAGGGCGAGCTGCCGAGGCCAGGGGTCGAGTTCGACGCGCTGCTGCCTTACGAGCGGGGAGACCTGCTCAACCGGATCCACACCAACGGCGAGGTCGAGGCCCTCGAGCACACCGGCGAGGGCACCCGCGTCCGTGGGCGCGTGAACGCCGACCTCGCGGGTGACCTCGCCCCCTACCTGGTGTAGCGGTCAGGCGGCCGCCGGGCTCGCGGCCGGTGCCGCCGGCACCGGCTGCGCCATCCGGCGGCCGAGCAACCCGAACGCGAAGGCGATCGGGAGCACGATGTTGCCCATCGACGTGACGCTCGTGACCACCAGCGCGAGCGGGAACGCCAGGGCGAGCAACCACGCCGAGGCGCGCGGCCGGACGCCTCGCCGGAGCAGAGTCACGCCCAGCACCGTCGAGCCCAGCATCGTCACGAGGACGACCGGGATCGACACCAGGAACACCGTGTCGAGCAGCGCGTTGGGGTCGCCGGACCACTGGGTCCAGTACTCGCCGACGACGCTGAGGCACGCGGCGCCGTACGCCACGAGGACGACGCGCCAGGCGCCCTTCTCGAAGCCGCGCGGCCGCCGCTGCCGGTGGACGAGCAGCGCGCAGAGGAAGAAGGCGACGAAGACCGGCAGCCAGAGCTTGCCGTAGGTGACGTAGACGAGGTCCGCGTCGGCCCAGCCGAGCAGCTGGTGCAGGGCGTCGTCGGCCGGCTCGGCCCAGGCGCGCACGAGCCCGGACTCGAGGTCGGAGCGCCCGTCGGCGGTCCGGAACCGGGCGAGGGCGTGCAGCTGGCCGAGGACGAGGCCGAACCACGCGGAGAACCAGGCGGCGCGGCCGACCAGGGCACGGTGGCGTTCGAGGAGTTCCATGGGTGTTCCTTCCGGGAGACGAGCTGGCCTCCGACGCTAGGAACGGCGGCCCCTCCCGGTCGTCCACCCGGCGATCGCACCGACGTCAACCCTGGGTTCGACGTGCACGGCCGTGCGTCGTCGTACCCTCGGCGGATGGAGCAGCCGACCGGGCCCACCTGGCGCGACGCGCTGGTCCCGCTCGGCCTCCTCACGGTGGGTGCCCTCGAGCTCGCGTCGCTCGGCACCGAGGGGTGGCTCGCCGGCATCGGGCTGGAGGCGCTCGCCTCGGCGCTCCTGGTGCTGCGCCGGTGGCGTCCGCTCGTCTTCGCCACGGCGGGCGCGGTGGTCCTCGGGGCGATGCCCTGGTTCGGACCGCAGCTGGACGACGCGGCCGCACCGATCCTCTACCTCGCGGTCGCGGTCTACGCGCTCGCGCGGTGGGTCGCCGACCTCCGCGGGCTGGTCGGCGTCGGCGTGGTCCTCGCGACGCTGTTCTTCGACCACGTCACCGTCGACGTGCGCGCGGAGGACTGGTCGGACGCGGTGTTCCTGCTGGCGCTCACCGTGCCGCCGTACGTCGTCGGCCGGATCACGCGCAAGCTCGCCGACCAGGCCGAGCTGCTCCGCCGGAATCAGGAGCTGGTACGCCGGGAGGCGGTGCGCGCCGAACGCGACCGCATCGCCCGTGAGCTGCACGACGTGATCGCCCATTCGGTCAGCGCGATGGTGGTGCAGACCGCGGCCGCGCAGGACCTCGTGCGCACCGCGCCGGAGCGGGCCGAGGCCGTGCTCGCGGACGTGGCGTCGACCGGCCGGCGTGCCCTCGTCGAGACCGGCCGGCTGCTGCACGTCCTCCGGGACGAGGCGGGGGAGCTGGGGCTCGACCCGGCGCCCGGCGTCGCCGACCTGCCCGCGCTGGTGGACGGGTTCCGGCGCAGCGGCCTGGCCGTCGCGCTGGAGGTCGACGAGCCCGTGCCCGCCTTGGCTCCCGGGCTCGACGTGTCGGCCTACCGGATCGTGCAGGAGGCCCTCACCAACGCGCTCAAGCACGGCTCGGGCCGCCGCGCCCGGGTGCGGCTGTCCGCCGATGCAGGAGAGCTGCGGATCGTGGCGACCAACCCGGTGGGGGAGGCGCGCGGCACCGGCAGCGGGTTGGGGCTGGTCGGCATCGGCGAGCGCGTGGCGCTCCTCGGCGGCCGCCTCGAGCACACGGCGGCGGAGGGGGAGTTCCGGCTCTCGGTCACGCTGCCGCTGGAAGCGGGCGCCGTTGCGCCCGCGCCGCTCCCGGCGGCGGAGCCGGCATGACGTCCGTCGTCGTGGTCGACGACCAGGAGCTCGTCAGGTCGGGGCTGCAGATGGTGCTCGAGGCACGCGGCTGCTCCGTGGTCGGTACGGCGGGCGACGGCCGCGCGGGCATCGAGCTGGTCCGGCGCACCGACCCCGACGTGGTGCTCATGGACATCCGGATGCCGGCGCTGGACGGGATCGCGGCCACCCGGGCACTCACCGAGGCGCAGGTGCGGTCCCGGGTGCTCGTGCTGACCACCTACGACCTCGACCACTACGTCTACGAGGCGTTGCGGGCCGGTGCCGCCGGGTTCCTGCTCAAGGCCACCCCTCCGGACCGGCTGGTCGACGGGGTGCGGACGGTGGCCGCCGGCGAGGCGCTGCTCGCGCCGTCGCTGACCCGACGGCTGATCGAGGAGCACGTCCGCCGGCCGGCACCTGTCGCCGGGGTGCCGACGGCGCTCCGCGACCTCACCGAGCGCGAGCTCGAGGTGCTGGCCCTGGTGGCCCGCGGGCTCAGCAACGACGGCATCGCGGAGCGGCTCGTGGTCAGCCAGGCGACGGTCAAGACCCACCTCAACCGGATCCTGGCCAAGCTCGCGCTGACCAGCCGCGTCCAGGCGGTGGTGCTGGCCTACGAGTGCGGGCTGGTCGTGCCCGGAGGGGCCGGGGTCCCCGACCCCGCCGGTGGCGCGTTCAGCGGAACGTGAGGTTGCAAGCCTCGGTCCACCGGTCCTCGACGAGCGGCTCGACGTCGTGGCCGAGCCAGATCTCGCAGCGGCGGATCGTGGTCTCGAGCAGGTCGACGAGGAGCGACTCCGGGTCCGGCACGCAAGCGACCGCGATGCCGGCGACCGACTTGTGCACGATCGCGGGGGCGCCGCGGTCGTGGAAGTGCTTGTTGGTCTGACCCTGGTCGAGGAAGCGCACGGCCCACTCCCGTGCCAGCGGCACGGCGTCGAGGGCCGCCCGCGTCTCCGGTGACGACGGGAGCCCCAGCGCTGCCAGCTGCCGCTCGCAGATCATCAACCCGACCGCCAGCACGTTCTGCCGCTCGGCGGCGACGACCGGGAGGGCGACCGTCGCGGCGTGCCGGGCGATCAGCGCGTCGACCTCGGGCGCATCACCGGTCAGCCCGATGACCCGGGGGATGAGGGGCGCCAGCCGGGGACGGCCGGCGTCGGAGACGTGGTCGTTGACCGCCCGGGCGAGGACCGCGAGCAGCGGGTGGGTGCAGCGAGGGTGGTCCGACCACGGCTCGCCGGCGAGGTAGGAGGCGAGCTCCATGAAGCAGGCACCCTTCCGGGGGCTGCGGTGCTTGCCCCGGGAGAGGACCGGCATGAGCTCCGGTACCTGGTTGATGGCCATGGCACCAGGTTCCCCCTCCCCGGTCCTCCATGCATCCCCCGAGCCGGGATCGCGGGCCGTTCGTCCCCCCGTTCGGACCTGCGGGCATGCAGAATGACGCGCGTCGTCCCCCTCGGAAAGGGTCTCCATGGTCTGGGTGCTCGTCGTCCTCGCGGTCCTCGTGCTGGTCGCGGTGGTGTTCGTCGTCGGGTTCAACCGGCTGCGCCGGCAGGACGTCGCCGTCGACGAGGCGCTGGCCGGCATCGACGTTCAGCTCACCCGCCGGGCCGACCTGGTCCCCAACCTGGTCAACACGGTGAAGGGGTACGCCGCCCACGAGCGCGGGGTGCTCGAGGAGGTCACGGCCGCGCGGGCCGCCGTACAGCAGGCCGCCGGAGGCGGGAGCGTGCCGGACAAGGCGGCCGCCGAGGCGCGGCTCGACCGGGCCCTCGTCAACGTCTTCGCGGTGGCCGAGGCCTACCCGGAGCTGAAAGCATCGTCGAACTTCCTGCAGCTGCAGGGCGAGCTGGCGGCCACCGAGAACCAGCTGGCCGGCGCCCGGAAGCAGTACAACGACGCGGCCGGCGACCTGAACACGACCGTCTCCACGGTGCCGTGGATGTTCTTCTCCGCGGCGGCACGGGTCTCCAAGCGGCCGTTCTACGAGGCCCCCGAGGCCCAGGCGGCACCGCCGACGGTCACCTTCTGACCACCTCTCCCCAGCCGCGGGGCTGAGCCCGTCCGGTGTCGGTGGCCGGGGTTAGGGTGCCCCGGTGACCGTGTCCGAGACCGCCGAGGGAGCGACGGCCGCGCCCCCGCAGGACGGGTCGGGCGGCTCGTCGTCGCGCCCGGGGGTCCGGGAGGTCCTCGCCGCGGCGGTGGCCTCGCTGGGCGGTCAGGAGCGGCCCGGCCAGGTGCGGATGGCCGAGGCGGTCGCCGACGCGATGGGCGACGGGGTGCACCTCCTCGTGCAGGCCGGGACCGGCACCGGCAAGTCGCTGGGCTACCTGGTCCCGGCGCTGCTCCACGACAAGCGGGTGGTGGTCGCGACCGCGACGCTGGCGCTGCAGCACCAGCTCGTCGAGCGCGACATCCCGGCGCTGCTGGAGGCCGGCAAGCACGTGCTGCGCGAGGTGCCGAGCTACGCAGTGCTCAAGGGGCGCTCCAACTACGCCTGCCTGCACCGGGTCCGCGAAGGGGTGCCGGACGACCAGGGCGCCCTCGTCGAGGTCCCGGAGGGGTCGATGGGCTCCCAGGTGCTCGAGCTGCGCAGCTGGGCCGAGGAGGAGGCGGAGCGCGGCGGCGCCGGTGACCGCGACTCCGCGCCCCGCCACACCGACCGGATCTGGCGGCAGGTCTCGGTGTCGGCCCGCGAGTGCCTCGGCGCGGCGAAGTGCCCGTTCGGCGGCGAGTGCTTCGCGGAGCGGGCCCGCGACCGCGCGGCGAAGGCGCAGGTCGTGGTCACCAACCACTCGCTGCTCGCGATCGACGCCATCGAGGGTGTCCCGATGATCCCCGAGTACGACGTGGTGGTGGTCGACGAGGCTCACGAGCTGTCCGCCCGGGTGACCCAGGCGGCGACCGACGAGCTCACCCC
This sequence comes from Nocardioides caldifontis, assembly GCF_008087345.1. Lineage (GTDB taxonomy): Bacteria > Actinomycetota > Actinomycetes > Propionibacteriales > Nocardioidaceae > Marmoricola_A > Marmoricola_A caldifontis. Next base: position 128,623 of record NZ_VHIB01000012.1, read on the forward strand.
GGTCCAGGTCGAGCGAGCCGCGAAGCGCGCCGCCCGGCACGTCGCCGGCATGGAGGCCGACGACCTGGCCGACGCGGCCGACGAGCTGCGGGACGTGCTCGCCGATTGCGAGCCGGGGCGGCTCGACCCGGTGCCGACCGCGGTGGCCGACGCCCTCGCACTGGTGCGCGACTCTGCGCGCACGTTGGCCTCCGCGTTCGGCAAGGACTCCGGCGACGACGCCGGCGTGACCCAGGCGAAGGGGTGGGTGCAGGAGGTCTTCTCCACCGCCGAACGGATGGCCGCGCAGTCGGACGGCGACGTCATGTGGATGACGCTGCGCGAGACCGGCCGCGGGGGAGTGATGCTCAGCGTGGCGCCGCTCCAGGTGTGGGGGCCGCTGCGCGACAAGCTGCTGGCCGAGAAGACCGTCGTGTTCACCAGCGCCACGCTCAAGCTCGGCGGCGACTTCACCGCACTCGCGACCACGATCGGGCTGAAGCCGGCCGAGCGGATCGGCGAGGACGACGCGCCCGAGGGGCGGTCCGGGTCGTCCGAGCGGGGTGACGACGTGCAGCCGTGGCGCGGCATCGACGTCGGGTCGCCGTTCGACTACGGCAAGCAAGGGATCCTCTACGTCGCCGCGCACCTGCCCCGACCGGGGCGGGACGGGCTGGCCGCCCGAACCCTCGACGAGATCGTCGACCTGGTGGACGCCGCGGACGGTCGCGCCCTCGGGCTCTTCTCGAGCCGGCGGGCTGCGGAGGCCGCGGCGGAGGCGTTGCGCCAACGGCTGCCGCACCTGACCGTGCTCGCCCAGGGCGACGCACAGCTTCCCGAGCTGACCAAGCAGTTCGTCGCCGACCCACACACCTGCCTGTTCGGCACGCTCAGCCTCTGGCAGGGGCTCGACCTGCCCGGCGAGACCTGCCAGCTGGTGGTCATCGACCGGATCCCGTTCCCCCGCCCCGACGACCCGCTGATGTCGGCACGGCAGCGGGCGGCCGACCGGGCCGGTCGCAACGGGTTCATGACCGTCTCGGCGACCCACGCCGCGCTGCTGATGGCGCAGGGCGCCGGACGGCTGATCCGGACCGGCACCGACAAGGGGGTCGTGGCGGTGCTCGACCCGCGGCTGGAGGGCACCAGCTACGGCGGGTTCCTCCAGGCGTCGCTGCCGCCGATGTGGCGGACCACCGACCGGGCCGTGGTGCTGGGAGCCCTGCGCCGGCTCAGCGGTACGTCTTCGCGGTGAAGGAGCTCTTGAGCCGGTCGTCGAGCGGGGAGCCCTGGCAGGAGTAGCGGGTGCTGCCGTCGCAGCGGTAGCGACGGCTCGCGTTGACGAGGGTCAGCTCCACACGGCGCACCTTGCCGGTGGCGAAGGGCACCACCACCCGCCCGGCGCCCGAGGTGTCGAGGGTGATCCGTCGGTGCTGCAGCCCGCGGGCGCGGACCACGGTGATCAGCGCGGCGGGTGCCCGGCCGGCGGCCGGCATGTCGACGGTGAGCCGGAGCTTCCAGCCGCGCATCCCCTTCGCCGGGCGGAACTGCCAGGAGCGGCTCGACATGTGGTCGAGGCGGAACGCGACCTTGCGAAGCTTCGGCTTCCGCTTGGTGAGGACGTAGCTGTCGGTGAGGGGAGAGGGCAGGTAGGCGGCCCCCTCGTCGTAGTGGCGCGCCGGGTGGCGGTTCGCCTCGGCGAAGCCGGCGTAGACGGTGGTCAGCGAGCTCCCGCGCGCCGTGAGCTCCTGGTCGAGCGCCCGCATCGAGTAGGTGTGGCCGTCCTGCGCGGTCTCCCCGGCACGCTCCCACACCGACCGGACGATCGTGGGCAGTTGCCCCGTCTCGCCCGGGTGGCGCAGCGAGAGGTAGCGCCAGAAGATCCAGCTGCCGTAGACCGCGAGGTCGGTGGGGTCGTCCAGCGAGCGCTGCGGGACCGCCATCTGGCTCACCGCAAGGTACTGCCGGTTGTCGTTGACCTCGGTGAACAGCTCGTCCTCGACCCATGCCGCCGTCCCCTCGAGGAGCCAGTCGTCCTCGAGCACGTCGTAGGCGTACTGCACGGCGTGGAAGAACTCGTGGGCGGCGGTGGCCCGGAGGTTCCCGAGCGGGTCGCCGGGGAACTCGCGGAAGTCGTTGTCGAGCACGCACGAGACCGGCGCGGTGCGCCCGACGAAGCCGCCGTCGGTGCGGCACATGCCGTACTGGAAGTTCCGGCCGACGTTCGCGAGGTAGACGTCCAGCCGCTTGTCGGGCCCCTGGGTGCCCTGCCCCCGGTCGGGCAGCGGCGCGCGGTAGCCGGCCGCCGTGAAGGCATTCCACACCCGCTCCATGACCGCGGACGTGCCGTCGACCTGGTCGGGGATGCCGTTGCCGTCGGCGTCCTTGGCGGGCGGGGCGTCGCTGGTGCCCACCTCGTAGTGGACGCAGACGTGGGCTGAGCACACCGGTGTCGGGACCGCCTTGCTGAGCGCGGCGACGGTGGCGGCGGGGTCGGTCGGGCGGGCGAGGTAGCCACGAGCCCGTGCGCGCTCCGCGGGGGCCAGCTCGTCGAGGCGGACGGCGAGGTCGCGGAGGAGGAGCGTCGCCTCGCGGCCGTGGCGGGCGGTGCCGCTCGCGCGGCGCGACCGGCTGGTGTCGAACAGCGACTCCACCGCGGAGAGCGCGTCCCGTGCCGCCGGCGAGGACGAGGCTGGCTGGGCCGAGGTCGCGGCCGCGGGGAGGAGGCCGAGCCCCGCGATCAGGGCGGACGCAGCGGCGAGGACGAGGGGGCGGAGCACAGGCACCGCGTCATCCTCTCCTACGGGCGGGGAACGGGCACCGGTTATCGGCCGGGCTGTGAGCAACCCGGCAGCGGGTGGCTTCTGCAGTGGACGGACGACCGGCCGCCCAGCCGGTCCTGACCCGAGGGCGAGACGGGAAGGACGGCGGGCGGCCGGACGGGTGTGGGGCGGGAGAGGACCGCTCGGTCAGACGCGGCGTCGGTCAGACGCGGCGGAGGACCGTGGTGACCTTGCCGAGGATCGTGGCGTTGCGGCCGTCGATCGGCTCGTAGGCGTCGTTGTGGGGGAGCAGCCAGACCTCGCCGCCGCGCCGCTGCAGCGTCTTGACGGTGGCCTCGCCGTCGATCAGCGCGGCCACGATCTCGCCGTTCTCCGCGGTGGGCTGCTGGCGGACGACGACGTAGTCGCCGCTGCAGATCGCGGCGTCGATCATCGAGTCGCCGACCACCTCGAGGAGGAACAGGGTGCCTTCGCCGACCAGCTCCTTGGGCAGCGGGAAGACGTCCTCGACGCGCTCCTCGGCGAGGATCGGGCCACCGGCGGCGATGCGGCCGACCATCGGGACGTACGCCGGCGTGGGGCGGGCGTCGTTCACGCCGGTCTCGTCGACCTGCTCCTCCGGCGCGGAGACGGTCAGCGCCCGGGGACGGTTGGGGTCGCGGCGGATGTACCCCTTCTCCTCCAGGGTGCGCAGCTGGTGGGCCACGGAGGAAGAACTGGTCAGCCCCACCTTCTGGCCGATCTCGCGCATGCTCGGCGGGTAGCCCCGCGCGGCGAGCGACTCGCGGATGACGGTGAGCACCCGCTGCTGCCGGGGGGTCAGCCCGCTGGCGTCCGCCGGGCCGTCGGGGAGCTCGCGGACCGCCGCGCCGCCTCCTGTCTCGGGGTTCTCCGTCGGGGTGCCGCGCTTGCCTGCCATGGGTGCCTCTCTTCCGCTGGTCGTGCGGCTCACGTTAGACCGTGCCGCGGTCGCGCTCAAACATGTGTTCGAACGGGCGTGTCGTGTCACGGAAGGGTCACGAGGGACTCCTGGGGGTTGTGTGGTTCGAACAGGCGTTCTAACGTCGTACGTGTGTTCGATCGAACGTGAGTTCGGAACCGGGGTCTGCGGCGCGATCGCAGAAATGTCGGAGCCCCCGCGTAGACCTGCTCCATGACGACAGAGCACCACGACCGAGCGAGGACCGTCCTCGCCTTCCCCAGGAGGTCGACCATGAGCACGAGCACCCTGACCAGCACCACCGACGCCCGCGTCCGGGGCTCCGTCCCGGCCCAGCGCGTCCCCGCACAGCGGGGCACGCCCGATGCCCGGATCCGTGACCGCCGCCCGGCGCCGGCACCGCAGGGGCGGGTGCGGCTCACCCGCCGCGGCCGCGTGGTCGTGACGCTGTTCCTGCTCGCGCTGGTCCTCGCGGCCGCGGTCCTCCTCGGTGGCACCTCCGTGGCGACCGGCGACGCCGGTGCCGACGTCCCGACCCGCACGATCGTGGTCGGTGAGGGCGACACGCTGTGGGAGATCGCCGGCGAGGTCAGCGAGACCGGTGACGTGAGGGAGATGGTCCACCGGATCGAGAAGCTCAACGCGCTCCCCGGCCCGGCCCTCGAGGTCGGTCAGGAGCTGGCGGTCCCCGTCGAGTGAGCCCCGACCCGTCCCGCGGCGACGTCGTTCAGCACCCGCCGGCTGGCCAGCCGGCCGGGCGAGCCGATGACGCAGCCGCCGGGGTGGGTCCCCGACCCGCACTGGTAGTAGCCCTGGATCGGGGTGGCGTAGCGGCTCCAGCCGGGGGCCGGGCGGAAGAAGTACATCTGCGGCGCGAGGAACTCGCCGGCGAAGATGTTGCCCTCCGTGAGCCCGGTGTGCTGCTCGATGTCGACCGGCGTCACGACCTCCCGGTGGAGGACGAGCTCGCCGAAGCCCGGGAAGTGCTCCTCGAGCACTGCCTGCGCCCGGTCGCCGAACCGCTCCCGCTCGCTCTCCCAGTCGCTCCCGCGCAGCTCGTAGGGGGCGTACTGCACGAAGCACGACATGACGTGCTTCCCCGGCGGGGCCATGTCGGGGTCGACGACGGACTGGATCGCGGCGTCGATGTAGGGACGGTCGCTGTACCACCCGTACTTCGCCGCGTCGAAGGCCCGCTCGACGTACTCGATCGTCGGCCCGATGTTGAGGAAGCCGCCGTAGTGCTCGACGGTGTCGGGCAGGGCCGGGAACACCGGCAGCCCGTCGAGGGCGAAGTTCACCTTCGCCGAGACGCCGCGGAACTTCATCCGCTCGACGCTGTCGACGAGCTCGCCGGGGAGGCCGCGCGGGTCGACCAGCTCGAGGAAGGTGCGGCGCGGGTCGAGCGCCGAGACCACGATCGGCGCGCGGAGCTCGGTTCCGTCCTCCAGCGCCACACCGACGGCGCGCTCGCCCTCGGTCAGCACCGCGGTGACCGGCGCCTCGAGCCGGATCTCGGCGCCGAACGCCTCCGCGGCCCGGGCGAGCACCTGGGTGAAGCCGCCGTTGCCACCCTTGTGGAACGCCCACGACCCCAGGTGTCCGTCGTGCTCGCCCATCTTGTGGAAGAGGAGGACCAGCCCGGAGCCGGGTGACATCGGGCCGACCTTGGACCCGATGACGCTCGAGGAGGCGTGGTACCCCTTGACCCCCTCGTGGACGAAGTAGTCCTCGAGCCAGTCCGCCGCGCTGCCGGTGAGGAGCCGCACGACGTCGTGCATCACCCGCCGCTCGACACCGCTGAGGTGCTTGACTAGCCAGTCGACGTCGACACGGTCCTCGGGATCGGTGCTGAAGACGTCCGGCGGGGCGTTGTCGAGAAGCGGTCGCACCGCCTGCACCACCCGGTCGAGGTCGTGGTGGTAGCGGTCGTAGGCGTCGGCGTCGCGAGGGGAGTGGCGTCGTACCTCCTGGACGTTCTGCGCGTGGTCGTCGCCCATCAGCAGGTAGTCGCCGTCGCCGGTCGGGTGGAACGACGAGGGCATCATCAACGGCAGGAAGCCGTGGCGCACTAGGTCGAGCTCCTGGATGATCTCCGGGCGCAGCAGGCTCAGCGCGTAGGAGAACGTCGTGAACGAGAAGCCGGGGAGGAGCTCCTCGGTGATCGCCGCGCCGCCGACCAGGTGGCGCCGCTCGAGGACCAGCGTGCGGAGCCCCGCCTTGGCGAGGTACGCCGCGTTGGTCAGCCCGTTGTGGCCGCCGCCGACCACAATGGCGTCGTACTGGGGTGCGCTCATGGTTTGGCCGTCTTCCGTGCGGGGTTGAAGAAGGGCAGGGGGGCGGTCCGGACGTCGACCGTGGTGTTGCGGTGGTTGACGACGACTTCCATCCGGAGCTCCGTGCCGGTCTCCGCGAGCGCCGGCGTGACCCGGGCGAGTCCGACGTGGCGCTGCAGCACCGGGGAGTACAGGAAGCTGGTCACGAAGCCGGCCGGCGCACCTTCGGCGTCGTACAGCATCTGCTCGTACGGCGGCGGGTGCTCGCTCTTCGACGGCAGCAGCCCGGCGTCCCGGTGGAGCCGGTCCCAGTGCTGCCAGTCGACGACGATGCCGACCGTGGCCCACCGCGACGAACCCTCGGCGAGCTCGCGGCGGATCGCCTGCCGTCCGAGGAAGGGGCGGGTGTCGTCGTCGATGCCGCGGAGCATCCATCCCATCCCGAGCTCGGTCGGGGTCACGCGCTGCGCATCGGTCCAGGCGGTCCGGCTGTTGGTCCAGTCGACGTCGATGAGGGGGAGGCCGGCCTCGATGCGGAGCATCATCAGCGCCTCCTCCCCGAAGGGGCGGATCCCGTGGTCGCGTCCCGCCTCCAGCACCGCGTCGAGGACGGCGACCGCCTCGTCGGCGGGGACGGTGAGCTCGTAGCCGAGGTCGCCGGTGTAGCCGGTCCGCGACAGCGTCACGGCGGTCGAGCCGACCTTCGCCTGCGTGTGCTGGAAGTAGCCGAGCCCGTCGGTCTCCGGCGAGAGCGCCGAGAGGACGGTGCGGGAACGCGGCCCCTGGATCGCGACGATCCCGTAGTCGTCGGAGACGTCCTCGAGCTCCACGCGCAGCCGTCCGCGGTGCGAGTCGAGCCACCCCAGGTTGGGCCGCGCGGCGGTCAGCAGGAAGTCGTTCGCCGAGTGGCGGAAGACGACCCCGTCCTCCATCACGAAGCCGCGGTCGTCGCACCACAAGGTGTACAGCGCCCGCCCCGGCCGGCAGCTCCGGATGTCGCGGACCAGGAGCCCGGCGAGCAGCTGCTCGGCATCGGGGCCGCTGATGCGGTACTTGAACAGCGGCGAGGTGTCGAAGACGCCGACGCTGTTGCGGACCGCGAAGTACTCGTGCTTCGGCGCGGTGGTGTAGCGCAGCGGGGAGAGGAACCCCTGCCAGTGCGTGTAGAGCCCCTGTGAGTTCAGCTCGCTGAGCCGCGGGTGGAACGGTGTCGTGCGGATCAAGGGCCCACCTCTTCCTGACTCGCGAGTCAGGATAGCCACACCGCGACCCTCACCGGCAACAACCTTCCGGCTCAACGGGGGAGGAGCTTGTCGAGGAGCCAGGCCTGGACCTCGGCCTCGTAGGCGAGGTGGGCGTACCGCCCGGACGGCCCGGTGTGCGCACCTGCTCCGGTCTCGACGCGGAACAGGCAGCGCGGCGACCACGCCGGGTCGGTGTGGCGCAGCTCCGCGACCCACTTCGCCGGCTCGGCCACCATCACCCGCGGGTCGTGCACGGCACCGGTCACCAGGAGGTCGGGGCGTGAGCCGGCAGGCGGCGGGTTGTCGTACGGCGAGTAGGCGAGCATCCAGCGGAACTCCTCCTCCCGTCGCGGGTCGCCCCACTCGCCCCACTCCTGCGGGGTGAGCGGCACCGAGGCGTCGAACATCGTCGTCACCACGTCGACGAACGGCACCTCGGCGACGACCGCACGCCACCGGTCGGGGCGCTGGCTGAAGACCGCGCCCTGAAGCAGCCCGCCCGCGCTAAGCCCGCGGGTCGCGATCCGGGCGCCGTCGACGAGCCCGTCCGCCGCCAGCCCGTCGGCCACCGCGACGTGGTCGGTGAAGGTGTTCTGCTTCCGGCTCAGCCGCCCGTCGAGGTACCAGCCACGACCGCCCTCGCCGCCGCCTCGGACGTGCGCGTGCACGAAGACCACGCCACGGTCGAGCAGCGAGGGCAGCCCGGCGTCCCACTCGGCCTCGAACGTGTACTCGTACGCGCCGTACCCGTAGAGCAGGGCGGGCGCGGTCCCGTCCAGCGCCGTCTCCCGATGTCGTACGACGGTCGCCGGCACCTGCACCCCGTCGGCGGACGGGAAGAAGTGCCGCTCGCAGACGTACCTCGACGGGTCGTGTCCCGGAGCCTCCTGCCGGTGGGCCTCTCTCCGCTCACCGGTGGTCAGGTCGAGCGCTGACCAGCTCCATGGGTGGACGTAGGACCCGTCGGCGACGAGCACCTCGTCCACGTCGTACTGCGGGTTGGGTGCCAGCCGCACCGTGCCGGTCTGGAAGAGTGGCCGCACCACGAGGGGCGGTTCAACACCGTTCCCGCGCACCACGAGGGGCGGCTCAACACCAGAGAGGAGGGTCGGCAGCGGATACACGTGCAGGCGGCGCTCGAACCCGGTCCGGACGGTGAGGACGGCGTGGCCGGCGAAGGCGTCGACGCGCTCGATCCGCACGGCCGGGTCCTCGGGCAGCACCTCCCGCCAGGTCGACGCGTCCTGGTGGCCGTCGCGGGGGACCGGGGCGCACATCAGCCGGAACTCCTGGGCGCCGTCGTCGGTGACGACCAGCAGCGTGTCCGTGCCGTCGGGGAGGAGCGCGTGCTCGGCGTGGTAGCTCACCCCCGAGCGGCGGCCACCGACCGACCACGGCCGGGCGTCCGGAGCAGCGGTGTCGAGCACCCAGACCTCGTTGGTGTCGGGGGAGCGCGCCCAGACCACCGCGAGCCGCCCGGTCCGGCAGGCGCGGAGCTGCAGCTCGAACCGCGCGTCGTCCTCCTGGAGCACCAGCTCGTCCTCGTCGGCCGGGGTGCCGAGCCGGTGGCGCCAGACCTGGAAGGGGCGGTAGCTGTCGTCGGTGCGGGTGTAGAGGAAGGTCCCGGCGTTCCACGCGCCGCCGTAGTAGGTGCGCGGCACGTCGTCGGGGAGGTCCCTCCCGGCGGCCAGGTCGCGGAACCGGAGCCGGTAGACCTCGTCGCCGCGCACGTCGTACGAGTAGGCCAGCAGCCGCTCGTCGGGGCTGACCGCGGTCAGCCCGAGCTCGACGTACTCCGACCCGCCGGCGAGTACGGAGACGTCGAGGAGCAAATCCGACTCACGTGCGGATCCCCCCGAAATTGCCCCGTCATGCTGCGGATCCGTGGCCAGTGAGCCCCCTGACGTGTTGAGATCACGCAACAACTGGGGGTGTTCGCTTCCCGCCGGCGTCCGGGTGTAGTAGGAAAAGCGGTCACGGCGGATGCTGACCGACGAGTCAGTTGCCGGGGTCCGCTGCACCATCTCGGACCGAAGCTCCTCGACCAGGGAGGCCACATGGCCGGTGGCAATGTCGTAGAAGGACCGCTCGGTGGCGAGGTGAGCCAGGACATCGGGGGCGCCGACGTCGCGCAGCCACTGGTAGGGGTCCGGGCGCACCACTCCGTGCTCGGTGTGCTCGAACGGACGGCGGGGCGCTTCCGGAGGCTCGGGCGGCATGGGCGGCACCGTAGTGCGATCGGGGTCGTCGCTGCAGCGACCTTGTTCCTGGGGCTGCCGGCGATGGCGCCGGCGGCTGCCGAGGAGGCGGACGGCGGGACGGTCACGTTCACGGTCGCGATGGACAACGAGGTGGACTCGTTCAACCCGTTCCTCGGCATCGAGGCGGAGTCCTACGAGATGTGGGCGCTGATGTACGACTACCTCATCGGGTACTCGATGCAGGACATGTCGCCGGAGCCGACCGGGCTGGCCGAGGACTGGGACAGCTCCGACGACGGGCTCACCTGGACCTTCGACATCCGCGACGGGATCACCTGGTCCGACGGCGAGCCGCTCACCGCACGTGACATCGCCTACACGTTCAACCGGGTCCTCGACGGCGGCCCGGAGGCGCAGACCTGGGGGTCGTACCTCACCTCGGTCACCAAGATCACCGCGCCCGACGACGAGACGGTCGTCCTCGAGCTCTCCAAGCCCAACGCCGTGCTGCCGCTGCTGCCGATCCCGATCATCCCCGAGCACGTCTGGAGCGACGTCAGCGAGGACCAGGTCAAGAGCTACGCCAACGAGCCCGAGGGCGGCACCCCGGTCGTCGGGTCCGGCCCGTTCCGGCTCGTCGAGGGCACCGCCGGCGGGTCCACCGCGCGCTTCGAGGCGCGCGACGACTACTGGAAGGGCAGCCCGCACGTCGACGAGGTCGTCTACCGGGTCTTCAAGAGCAAGGACTCCGCGGTCCAGGCCCTCATCAAGGGCGAGGTCGACTACGTCGAGGACGTTCCCGCGCTCCAGGTGAAGGCGTTGGAGAACCAGGAGGGGATCACCGCGCACTTCGGCGACTCGCCCGGGTTCGACGAGATCGCCTTCAACGTCGGCGCCGTGGACACCGAGACCGGCAAGCCGATGGGCGACGGCCACGAGGCCCTCAAGGACCCGGCGTTCCGGTTCGCCCTCGGCTTCGCGATCGACCGCGAGCGGATCATCGAGACGGCGTACCAGGGGGCCGGCGAGCCCGGCGACAGCATCATCCCGCCGTCGTACGGCGACGTGCGCTGGGAGCCGCCGGAGGACGACCGGTTCACCTACGACCCCGAGCGCGCCGACGAGCTGCTGACCGAGGCCGGCTACGGGACCGACGCGTCCGGCAACCGGCTGATGCCGGACGGCAGCGACTTCGGGACCCTGCGGCTCTTCGCCCGCGGCGAGAGCGACACCTCGGTCACGGTGATGGACCTGTTCAAGGAGTGGCTCGCCGACCTCGGCATCAAGGCCGAGATCACCGCGATGGAGAGCAACAAGCTGACCAACGTGATCCTCGAGGGCGAGTTCGACGCCTTCGAGTGGGGCTGGTACGTCGAGCCCGACCTCGACTCGATGCTCAGCTACCTGACCTGCGACCAGCTCGGCGGGTGGAACGACGCGTGGTACTGCAACGAGGAGTACGACCGGCTCTACGAGGAGCAGAACCAGGCGGTCGATCCCGAGGAACGCGTCGAGCTCATGAAGGAGATGCAGGAGATCTTCTACTACGACGCGGCGTACCTCGTCACGGCGTACGGCGCCACGGGCGAGGCGCTGCGGACCGACCGGTTCGCCTGCTTCCAGCCGCAGCCGGACCCCGGCGGCATCTGGCTCTTCCAGTACGGCGTCGCCAACTACCTCAACATGCGGCCGGCCGACGAGGCCGGGGACTGCGACGGGATCCAGAACGCGGTGGGGGTGGCCGGGACGTCGACCTCCTCGTCCTCCGGCGGTGACGAGGGGTCCAGCCCCTGGGTGCCGGTCGCCGGCGGGGTGGTCGTCCTCGCGCTGCTCGCCGGTGGCGGGATCTGGGCCTTCCGGCGGCGCGCGACGGCCGCCGAACGGGAGTGACCTGACAGGTGAGCGCCACCCTGGTCGCCGCGGGCGGCTCCACGCCGACCCTCCGGAGACCCAGCTACGCCAAGTACGTCGGGGGTCGGGTGCTCGGTGCCCTCGGGAGCCTGGCCTTCGTGCTGGTCGTGAACTTCTTCCTGTTCCGCGTGCTCCCCGGTGACCCGGCCCGCACGCTGGGTCGGGGGAGGTTCCGCACCGAGGAGCAGCTGGAGGCGTTCCGGGCGACGTACGGGCTCGACCAGCCGCTGCCCCAGCAGTTCCTCACCTTCCTGAAGAACACGCTGACCGGCGACCTCGGCGTGTCGCTGCGCTACCGCGTGCCGGTCTCGGAGCTGATCCTCGACCGGCTGTGGCCGACGCTGCTGCTGGTCGGCACCTCGACGCTGCTCGCCACGATCATCGGCATCTACCTCGGCATGGTCAGCGCCTGGAACCGCGGCAAGACCGTCGACCGGGTGTGGACCGGCAGCACGCTCACCCTCTACTCCATGCCGGAGTGGTGGCTGGGGCTGCTGCTGATCGCCACCCTGGCGGTCGGGTTCGGGCCGGTCCCCGGGATGTTCCCGACCGGTGGGCTGCACTCGGTGGACGCCGATCCCGGCACGTTCGGCTACGTCCTCGACACCGCCTGGCACCTCGCGCTGCCGGTCACCACGCTGACGCTGGCCTACCTCGCCGACTACGCGCTGATCATGCGCTCGTCGCTGCTCGACGAGATCGGCGAGGACTACCTGGTGACGGCCCGGGCGAAGGGGTTGCGCGACCTCCAGGTCCGGCGCCGCCACGCGGTGCCCAACGCGCTGCTGCCGACGACGACGCTGGTCGCGATCAACCTCGGGTTCGTGGTCTCGGGGGCGATCACGATCGAGACGATCTTCTCGATCCCGGGGCTGGGGCTGCTGGCCACCGAGGCGCTGAGCATCCCCGACTACTGGGTGCTCCAGGGCGTCTTCCTGGTCGCCTCCGCGGCGGTGATCCTCGCGAACCTCCTGGCCAACCTGCTCTACGGCCTCCTCGACCCGCGGGTGCGCACATGACGACGACCCCGCTCTCCGCCCGGCAGATCGGCCGGCGCCGCCGGAACGAGGCGCTGCGCCGCACCTGGGCCGAGTTCCGGAGCCACCGCTCGGGGCTGGTCGGTCTGGTGGTCCTCGGTGGCTTCATCCTCGTGGCGCTGCTCGCCCCGGTGCTCGCCGACTCCGACGGGCTCTCGGTGACGCGCGCGACCGGCGGGGTGCTCGAGGGGCCGTCGGCGGAGTTCCCGCTCGGCACCGACGACAACGGCCGCTCGGTGCTGACCCTGCTGATCTGGGGCGCCCGGATCTCGCTGTTCGTCGGGCTGCTGGCCACCGCGATCTCGATGGTGATCGGCACCCTCGTCGGGCTGACGTCCGGCTTCTTCGAGGGGTGGCCGGGCCGGATCCTCTTCCGGCTCACCGAGTGGTTCCTGGTGATCCCCTTCCTGCCGCTCGCGCTGGTGCTCGCCAGCGTGCTCGGCCGGTCGCTGCTCAACATCGCCCTGGTGATCGGGGTCGCGAGCTGGCCCGGGACCGCGCTGCTGATCCGTAGCCAGACGCTGTCGATCAAGGAGCGGCCCTACCTCGACCGGGCCCGCGTCCTCGGCGCCGGCCGGTGGCACCTGATGTCGCGCCACGTGCTGCCGAACGTCATGCCGATGGTCTTCGCCAACACGACGTTGACGGTGGCGATCGCGATCCTCACCGAGACCACGCTGAGCTTCCTCGGGCTCGGCGATCCCACACGCGTCTCCTGGGGCTCGATGCTCGACGACGCGTTCACGGTCGGTGCGATGACCACCGGTGCGTGGTGGTTCATCGTCCCGCCCGGCGTCTGCGTGGTGCTGGTGGTCCTCTCGTTCACCCTCGTCGGGCAGGCGCTCGAAGAGGTCGTCAACCCGCGGCTGAGGAGACGGTGATGGGCGCGTTGCTCGAGGTCCGCGACCTCACCGTCAGCTACCGCACCAACGAGGGGCCGGTCCCCGCGCTCCGCGGCGTCGACCTCACCGTCGAGGCCGGCGAGGTGCTCGGGGTCGCCGGCGAGTCCGGGTGCGGCAAGTCGACCCTTGCGAGCACCGTCCTGCGACTGCAGCCCAAGGACGCCACGGTGGGCGGCGAGGTGCTGGTCAACGGCTCCGACGTCCTCACCCTGGGGTGGGGCGACCTCCGCGCACTCCGCTGGGCGGAGGCGTCCATCGTCTTCCAGGGCGCGCTGCACTCGCTCAACCCGGTCCGGCGGATCCGCGACCAGATCGCCGAGCCGATCCTCGTGCACGACCCCGGCACGTCGGACGACGAGGTGGAGAGGCGGGTCGGGGAGCTCCTCGAGCAGGTGGGGCTCCCGCGTGCCCGGAGCCGCGCGTACCCCCACCAGCTGTCGGGCGGGCAGCGGCAGCGCGTGATGATCGCGATGGCGCTCGCCTGCCGCCCCAAGCTGGTCGTCGCCGACGAGCCGACGACCGCGCTCGACGTGATGGTGCAGGCGCAGATCCTCGACCTCCTCGGCGGGCTGGTGCGCGACCTCGACCTCGGGATGGTGCTGATCAGCCACGACCTGTCGGTGCTCTCCGAGGTCTGCGACCGGGTGGTCGTGATGTACGCCGGACGCGTGGTCGAGCTCGGCGCCGCCGCCGAGGTCTTCGACGACCCGCTGCACCCCTACGCGCAGGCGCTCACCGGGGCGTTCCCGCGGATCGGCGACCCGCGGGCCCGCTACGCCCCGGCCGGGCTCGCCGGGGACCCGCCGGACCTCCGCACGCTGCCGGACGGCTGCTCGTTCGCGCCCCGGTGCCCGAAGGCCGTCGACGCGTGCCGGACCGCCGAGCCGCCCCTCGTGACGCCGCCGGGCGCGGCGCCGGGCCGCCGGGCGGCCTGCATCCGGGCGGGGGAGCCGGCATGACCGGGGTCGAGGAGAGCACGGCCTCGCTGGAGGCGCGCGGGGTCGTCGTCGAGTTCGCGACCCGCGGCGGCACGATCGCCCGCGCGCTGGACGGCGTCGACCTCACCGTCGGCCGCGGCGAGATCGTCGCGGTGGTGGGGGAGTCGGGGTCCGGGAAGACCACGCTGGCCCGCACGCTGCTGGCGCTCGAACGGCCCGTGGCCGGGTCGGTCCTCGTCGGCGGCACGCCGCTGCCGCACGGCACCGCGGCGCTGCGCGCGTTCCGGCGCACGGTGCAGATGGTGCTCCAGGACGCGTCCGGTTCGCTCAACCCCCGGCAGACCGTCTACGAGTCGGTCGCGGAGGGGATCCGGCTGCACCGGCTGGCCGGCGACGAGCCGGGCACCACCGAGGCCGACCTGGTGGCGGGCGCGCTGTCGGACGCCGGGCTGCGGCCGCCGGAGCAGTTCTACCTGCGCTACCCGCACGAGCTGTCGGGCGGCCAGCGCCAGCGGGTGCTGATCTCCGGCGCCCTCGCGCTCCGCCCCCAGCTGCTGGTCGCCGACGAGCCGGTGTCGTCGCTCGACGCCTCGATCCGCGGGGAGATCCTCGCGCTGCTGCTGAGGCTCCGTGACGAGCTGGGGCTGGGCGTCCTGGTGATCACCCACGACCTCGGGCTGGCGTGGAACATCGCCGACCGGATCGCGGTGATGTACCTGGGCCGCGTCGTCGAGGCCGGCACCACCGAGGAGGTGCTCCAGGCCCCGCAGCACCCCTACACGCAGGCGTTGCTCTCCGTGGTCCCGGAGACCCGCCGGCTCGAGCCGGTCGTGCTCACCGGCGAGGTCCCCGACCCGACGAACATCCCGTCCGGCTGCCGGTTCCGCCCGCGCTGCCCGGCGTACGCCGACGGGGCACCGGACGGGGAGGCCGCCCGTGCGGGCGTGGCCGAGGCCTGCCGGACCGTCCCGCTCGAGGTGCTCCCCGCCCACTCGAGCGACGCCGGCCGCGACCACCTCGTCGCCTGCCACCTGCGACGCCCCGGCGCCAGGCTCGACACGACCCCGAGCGCGGTGGGAGGATCGTCTCCTAACTGACTGGCGAGTCAGTAGCGGCTGCGAGAGGAGGCGCCGTGGTCGAGTCCCTGCAGGCCGCGCTCCCCAAGGAGCTGTACGTCGATCGCGACGCCTGGGCCCACGAGCGGGAGGTCGTCCTCCTCGGCGAGTGGTTCTGCGTGGGCCGGCGCGACGACCTCGGCCTCGACGACCCCGGCCGGCTCGCCGTGGTCGACGTCGTGGGGGAGTCGGTGATCGTCACCAGCGACGAGGAGCGTCGGCTGCACGCGGCGTACAACGTCTGTCGCCACCGGGGCTCCCAGCTCGTGGAGCCCAGCGGCGACGAGCCGGTGCTGTGCGCGGCGTCGGCGATCCGCTGCCCCTACCACTCGTGGACCTACGCCCTCGATGGCTCGCTGCTCCGCGCCCCGCACGCGGAGATCGACGACCCGGAGGCGTTCCGGCTCAACGCGGTCGGGGTGGAGTCGTGGGGCGGCTTCGTCTTCGTGCACCTGACGCCGGGCTCGGCCGTGCCGCTCGACGACACCGTCGGCAATGCGTCGCGGACGCTGGCCAACTACGGGCTCGACGACCTCGTGACCGGGAGCGTGCTGACCTACGAGGTGGCCGCCAACTACAAGGTGGTGCTCGAGAACTACAACGAGTGCTACCACTGCGGCCCGGTGCACCCCGAGCTGACGCGGCTGGTGCCGTCGTTCGGCGGAGGTGGTCGCGACATCGACTGGGACGGCGGGGTCCCGCACCGCGACGGGGCCTGGACGTTCACGTTGACCGGCACCACCGACCGCCGTCCGTTGCCCGGGCTGAGCGAGACGGAGCGGGTGCGCCACAAGGGCGACCTCGTCTACCCGAACCTCATGCTCTCGGCGTCCGCGGACCACGTGGCGGCGTTCGTGCTGCTGCCGACCGCGGTCGACCGCACGACGATCGTCTGCTCGCTGCTCTTCGACGCCGACGAGGTCGCCTCGCCGTCGTTCGACCCGTCGGACGCCCGCGACCTCTGGGACCTGGTGAACCGGCAGGACTGGGCGGTCTGCGAGTCGGTGCAGCGCGGGATGTCGTCGCGCGGCTACACGCAGGGGTGGTTCGCACCGATGGAGGACTGGAGCCTCGACATCCGCCGCTGGCTGCTGCCCCGGCTGGGAAGACGCGACGGCTCGGCACCTCTCGAGCGTGAAGATGCGACGGCTCGGCGGGAGGGGGCACGGTGAGCGAGAGGTTCGACCACGCGGTCGTGGGGCTCGGTGCGCTGGGCAGCGCGGCCGCGATGGAGCTGGCCCGGCGGGGACGGTCGGTCGTCGGGCTCGACCGGTTCGCCCTCGGCCACGACCGGGGCGCCAGCCACGACACGAGCCGGATCCTGCGGCACAGCTACCACACCCCGGCGTACGTGCGGCTGACCCAGGAGGCGTACGCCGACTGGGCGCGGCTCGAGCGCGACAGCGCGACGTCCCTGGTGACCACCGTCGGCGGGCTCGACCTCTTCCCGCCCGACGCGGCGATCGCGCCGAAGGAGTACGTGGAGTCGCTGGAGGCGGTCGGCATCGACTTCGAGCAGCTCGACGCGCGCGAGGCCGCCGCCCGGTGGCCGGAGTTCCGGCTCCCCGAGGGGACGCTCGTGCTGCACCAGCGCGACGCGGCGATCGTGCCGGCGGCCGTCGGGACGGCGACGATGCAGCAGCGGGCCGCCTGGCACGGGGCGGTGCTCCGTCCCGAGTGCCCGGTGACGGAGCTGGCTGACACCGGCGGGGGAGTCCGGCTGAGGACACCAGCCGGAGACGTCGAGGCCGGCTCGGTCGTGGTCTGCGCCGACGCCTGGGTCAACGACGTGCTCGCGGGGGTCGGGGTGGAGCTGCCGCTGGAGACGACGCTGGAGCAGGTGACCTACTTCCGGCCCGAGGACGCGTCGCGCTTCGCGCCGGAGCGCCACCCGCTGTGGATCTGGATGGATGACCCGAGCTACTACGGCTTCCCCTGCTACGGCGAGCCGACGGTCAAGGCGGCGCAGGACTGCGGCGGTCCGACGGTCGACCCCGACGCCCGGACCTCCGAGCGGGACGAGGCGATGGAGGAGCGGCTCGCCGACCACGTGCGCCGCGTGCTGCCGGGATCGGGGGACCCGGTGCGGTCGCTCCGTTGCCAGTACACCCTGACCCCCGACCGCGACTTCGTGCTCGCCCCGGTCCCCGGCCACGACTCGGTGGTGGTCGGGCTGGGTGCCGCGCACGGCTTCAAGTTCGCCCCGACGTTCGGCCGGCTCCTCGCCGACCTCGCGGTCGAGGGCGACACCACGGTGGACGTGACGCCCTTCCGGCTGGACCGTCCGGCCCTGACCGACCCCGACTACGCCGCCCACTGGTTGGTGTGACGTGACCTCAGCGCAACAGCTCCCGGTCGAGGTCGAGCTCGTCGGCCAGCGCGTCGCCGACCCAGCGACGCAGCTCGGCACGGCTGCCCTTGCCGTGCACGACGTTGCCGACGGCCAGCCCGTCGGCGAGCCCCACCACGCGCGTCACCGTGCCGCGGGGGTCGTCGCAGCGGAAGCTGCCGGCCGCCACGCCTTCCTCGATCAGCTGGCGGAGCACGGTCTTCCAGCGCCGGTCGAGAGTGCGGAGCACCGTGCGGATGCCGGGGTCGCGCAGGGCCACCGCCCACGCGTCGATCCACAACCTCCAACCTGGTGCGCTGCCGGTCGGGCCGTACTCCTTCATCGCCCGGCGCAGCCGGTCCACCGGGTCCGTCCCGCGGGCGACCGCGGCGTCGAGCCGGTCGAGGTCGCGCTGCACCGCGTAGGCGAACGCCTCGGCGAGCAGGGCGTCCTTCGTGCCGAAGTGGTAGAAGACCAGCGCCGGGCTGACACCGAGCGCCTGCGCCACGTCGGCGACCCGGGTCGCGGCCAGGCCCAGCCGCTCCACCTGCTCGAGCGTCGCCGTCAGCAGCTCCTCGCGCCGCACCTCGACCTTGCGCCGCCGCCCCGTCACCGCCGCCCTCCCATGGGCACCCACCCTAGGGGTCCGGGACGCCACCGCCCGGGTCCCGCGCGCCGTCCGAGAGGAGTGTCATGACCAGCACCAGCGAGACCCGCACGAGCACTGGTCCCACCACCGGCCTGAGCCCGCTCGACGTCGTCCGCGCCGCGGTGGCTGTCGAGGCGGCCGCCGAGGGGGAGCCGCAGCAGATGCTGCCCGCCGAGGCCTACACCTCGCCCGAGGTGCTCGCCTGGGAGCGCCGCCACCTGTACGCCGGGTCGTGGACCTGTCTCGGCCGGGTCGACGAGCTGCTGCCGACCGAGGGGAAGCCGACGACGCAGCGCGCGGTCATGGTCGGCGACGTGGCCGGGCTGCTGGTGCGCGACGGCGCGGCGGAGCAGGGGACCGTCCGGCTCTTCGCCAACACCTGCCGGCACCGCGGCCACGAGCTGTTCGGCGGCGAGGAGTCGTCGCAGCGGCGGAGCATCACCTGCCCCTACCACGCCTGGAGCTACGCCCTGGACGGGTCGCTGATCGCGGCGCCCGGGTTCCGCGCGGTCGACGGGTTCGTCGCCGAGGACCACGGCCTCGTCGAGCTGCCGGTCCACCTCTGGGGCGGGTGGGTGTTCGGCCACGCGCTGCACCCGCTCGGGTCGCCCGAGGTCCCTTCGTTCACCGAGCACCTCGGCGAGCTCGACCGGCTGCTGTCGCCGTACGGACTGGGCTCGCTCGTGGTCGCCGAGCGGCACACCTACGAGATCGCGGCGAACTGGAAGGTGGTCGCGGAGAACTACCACGAGTGCTACCACTGCCCGCTGATCCACCCCGAGCTCTGCCAGGTCTCGCCGCCTGACTCGGGCGACAACTACGACCTGCCCGGCGCCTGGGTCGGGGGGTCGATGGTGCTGCGCGACGGGATGGCGACGATGTCGCTCACCGGCGAGCTCGTCGCGACGCCGTTGCCCGGCGTCGACCCGAGGAAGGTGGAGTACCTCCACCTGCTGCCGAACCTGCTGGTCTCGGCGCACCCCGACTACGTGATGGCGCACCGGCTGGTCCCGCTCGCACCCGGCCGCACCTGGATCGAGTGCTCGTGGATGGTGCTGCCCGGCCCTGACGGCGAGGTGCCCTCGGCGGCGGGCGCCGCGGAGTTCTGGGACATCACCAACCGGCAGGACTGGGGCGCCTGCGAGTCGGTGCAGCGCGGGCTGGCGAGCCCGCACTTCCACCCCGGGCCGTTCGCCCCCAACGAGGACGCGGTGGCGCACCTGGTGCGCACGCTGGGGCGGGCCTACCGCACCGGGCGGCTCGTCCCGTAACGCCCGGGTCGAACGTCCCCAATGCTTGCTAATGCGCCTTTCACTATGTCGCTTTGGGGATGAACGCGGCTACTGTGCACAGGACCGGTGGGGACCGGGACCTGGGGATGTCGACCGGCGCCGTCGAGGGCGCCTTGGGGGTAATGACGCATGCGTCGTGCAGCGATCTGGGGGATGACCGCGCTCGTGGGCGGGCTCGTCGTCGTGCCGGCGGGAGCCGGCCAGGCGGACGTGCTGCCTGCGGAAGCGGGGCTGAGCGCCGCGACCGCGGCCGGCTCCTGCTGGGAGATCAAGCAGCTGCGACCGACGGCCGCCGACGGGGCCTACTGGCTGCTGACACCGTCGATGAGCGAGCCGCAGCAGTTCTACTGCGACATGACCACCGACGGTGGCGGCTGGGTGCTCGTCGGCAAGGGGCGCAGCGACTGGACCACCGACTACGAGGGCAAGGGGAACCCGAGCGCGCTGCTCACCCCGGACACCTCGCCGATGGGTCACACCACCCACCAGCTCTCCTCCGAGGCGATCGACGAGCTGCTCGACGGCGGCCGCGTCGACGCGCTGTCGGAGGGCGTGCGGATCCGCCGGGCCCGGAACACCACCGGCACGCAGTGGCAGGAGGTCAGGCTGCGGTTCCAGCAGAAGGACGGCTGGAGCTGGACCTTCGGCGCCGAGCACCGGCTGGCCGGCTGGTCGTTCGACGGGTCGAACGGCACCGGCGGCACCGCCACCTCCTTCGGATCCAACCAGAGCTACAACCGCGTCGTGAACACCACTGACGAGGCGAAGGGCTACAAGCTCGGGTTCGCCTACGGCAGCAGCGTCACGGGCTCGTCCGCCACCTCGTCGTACCTCTGGACGGCGAGCGAGGGCGGTCGCGGCGCGTTGCCCTACGCGCAGGTCTTCCTGCGGCCCCGGATCACCTCGGGTGACAGCGACTTCCGGGCGATCCCCGACGCGGGCACCGCCGCCGACGAGCGGCCGCAGAGCCTCCGCTCGGCCGCGATGGTCTCGCCGTGGGGCGTCACCGGCCTCGCCGGCAATTCCAGCGTCGAGGGCAACGTCGAGGTCCAGGCGTTCACCGAGTCCGGCGGCAAGATGTACGTCGGCGGCAACTTCCGCTACGTCCAGCGCGACGCCAACGGCACCGGCCGCGTCGAGCAGCCGTTCCTGGCCGCGTTCGACGTCGCCACCGGTGAGTGGGTCTCGTCCTTCCGGCCCGAGCTCGACGAGCAGGTCGACGCGCTCGCCACGCTGCCCGACGGCACGGTCGTCGCGGGCGGCACCTTCACGCGCGCCAACGGCGCCACCGTCGGTGCCCTGGTCGCGCTCGACCCGGTGACCGGCGCGACGCGCACCGACTGGAACGCCGGCGCGGAGAACCGCAACAGCGCCGGGGTCCGGGTGCGCGACCTCGAGGTCCGCGACGGGTGGGTCTACGTCGGCGGCAACTTCACGCACCTGTACGGCGGCCCGAACGGTGTCGCCCGCTACGCCCGCATGCTCGGCCGCGTCGCGGTCTCCAACGGCAGCGCGGCCGCCGGCTGGAACCCCAACCTCAACGGCACGGTCGTCGACACCGACGTCTCCGACGACGGGACCCGGATCTACGCGGCCGGCCACTTCAGCGCCTCCAACGGCTCGCCGGCCCGCAACGTGGTCTCGGTCGACGTGGCCACGGGCACGCAGTCGAGCCCGGCCTGGACGCCGACCTGGAGCACCAACTGGGCGACCTACCAGCAGGCGGTGGCCGACGTCGGAGACCGCGTGTACGTGGGCGGCTCCGAGCACAGCCTCTTCGGCTTCTCGACGAGCACCTTCCAGCGGCTGACCGGCTCGATCACCAAGGACCACGGCGACTTCCAGGCCGCCACGGTCGACGACCGGGGGCTGCTCTACGCGGGATGCCACTGCGCTGACTTCAGCTACGACAACGCCTACGGCTGGCCGACGCTGACCTCGGGCTGGACCGAGGCGCACTCGATCGGCTGGTTCGGCATCTGGGACGGAGCGACCGGGGCGCGCCTGCCGCACTTCCGGCCGACCCTGAACATGCGCTCGGGCTCCGGCATCTGGGCCCTGCAGGTCGACTCGCTCGGCAACGTCTGGGCCGGCGGCGACATGACGACCGCGCAGACCACGCAGGGCAACCGGTGGTCCGGAGGCTTCGCCCGGTTCACCCGCAGCGACTCCACCGCGCCGGGCCGGCCGACCTCGTTCCGGGTCACCGCGCAGACCGACTCGACCGTGTCACTGGCCTGGAACACCGTGTCCGACGCCGGGGGCGGCGTCCGCTACCAGGTGCTCCGCGACGACCGGCCGATCGGGTCGACCACCGGCAACACCGGCTCGATCACGGTGCCGCGCGGCGGCGAGGACCGGTTCTTCGTCCGCGCGATCGACGGCAACGGCAACATCGGCGCGAGCACCTCGGTGCTCTCGCTCGACGCCCCGCCGGCGAACACGCCGCCGACCGCCGCGTTCACCGCGACGATGGACGGGCTCGACGGCTCCTTCGACGGCCGCGGCTCGACCGACGCCGAGGGCCCGATCGCGCAGTACGCCTGGGACTTCGGCGACGACTCGACCGGCTCGGGCGCGGTCGTGACGCACAGCTACGCCGAGGGCGGCACCTACACGGTGACGCTCACCGTGACCGACGCGGAGGGTGCCACGCACAGCACCACCCGGCAGGTCGTCGCGGAGGCGCCGCCGACCGGTGAGCCCGGCGACCGGACCGTCGTGCCGGAGGGCTCCTCGTGGCGCTACCGCTACGCGCCGGGCGCGCCGCCGGCCGGCTGGAACACCCCCGGGTTCGACGCCTCCGCGTGGGACCAGGGCAACGCGGTCCTCGGCTGGGGTGCGGCGTCGGTGCAGACCGACATCGACGACTTCGCGACCACGTCCGACCGGCCCCTGGCGTCGTACTTCGTCCGCTCGTTCGAGCTGGCCGACGCCTCGCGGGTCACCAGGATGGTGGTCGACACGGTGGCCAACGACGGCGTCGTCGTCTACGTCAACGGCACCGAGGTGGCCCGGTCGAACATGCCGGCCGGCACCATCACCGAGCGGAGCTACGCGTCCTCGGCCCGGCGTGAGAACGTCGCGCTGGCGAACCCGGTCGTCGTCGAGGTGCCCGTCGGGCTGCTCCGCAACGGCACCAACGTGATCGCGGCCGAGACCCACGTGAACTACCGCGGCACCCCCGACGTCACCTTCGACCTCTCGGCGGTCGTCACGGAAGGCGAGGGCCCGGGTGAGGACCCGGGTGAGCCCGGTGGCGAGGAGACCTCGGTGGTCGTCCCGTCCGACGCGCAGTGGTCGTACCGCTACGAGGCGGGGGCGCCGGATGCCGGGTGGAACACCCGGACGTTCGACGCCTCGGGCTGGGACTCCGGCAACGCGGTGCTCGGGTTCGGTTCGACCGACGTGGACACCGACATCGACGAGTTCGCGACGAACGCCGAGCGGCCGTTGGCGGCGTACTTCACCCGGTCCTTCCAGGTCGACGACGCCTCGGCGGTGACGGAGCTGGTGATCGACGCGGTCGGTGACGACGGAGTGGTCGTCTACGTCAACGGTGTCGAGGTGGGCCGGGAGAACATGCGTGACGGTGAGGTGACGTTCCGCAGCTACGCGGCCTCGTCGCGGCGCCGCACCGTGGCCCAGCAGTCGCGGCTGGTGGTCGAGGTGCCGACGAACCTGCTGGTGGACGGCCGCAACGTCGTCGCCGCGGAGACGCACCTCAACTACCGGGGCACGCCGGACATGTCCTTCGACCTCGAGGCGACCATGACGACCGGCGGCGACGGCGGCGACGGCGGCGACGGCGGTGGCGGCACCGAGGAGAGCTCGGTGGTCGTCCCGTCCGACGCGCAGTGGTCGTACCGCTACGAGGCGGGGGCGCCGGACGCCGGGTGGAACACCCGGACGTTCGACGCCTCGGGCTGGGACTCCGGCAACGCGGTGCTCGGGTTCGGTTCGACCGACGTGGACACCGACATCGACGAGTTCGCGACGAACGCCGAGCGGCCGTTGGCGGCGTACTTCACCCGGTCCTTCCAGGTCGACGACGCCTCGGCGGTGACGGAGCTGGTGATCGACGCGGTCGGTGACGACGGGGTGGTCGTCTACGTCAACGGTGTCGAGGTCGGCCGGGAGAACATGCGTGACGGTGAGGTGACGTTCCGCAGCTACGCGGCCTCGTCGCGGCGCCGCACCGTGGCCCAGCAGTCGCGGCTGGTGGTCGAGGTGCCGAC
>NZ_VHIB01000013.1 GCF_008087345.1 Nocardioides caldifontis
GCCGTCACAATCAAGGCCTCGGAGAACCCGGCGACTACAGCGCCGGCGGCCATCCATGCCCCGGCCGCAGATCCGACCCGGACGTCGCACTCAACGACTCAACCCACAGCCAAAAGAAAGTTCGAGGCTAACGGGCGACCCGCATATGGCGACGAAAGAGTATCAACGGCCAGACGCCATTTACGTTCAGTCACCGCACGCAGACGTCGAGGCCATGACTACCCCGCGAAGGTCTTCGCTACCTTGCGGGCGGAATATCCCTCCGACTCGAGCATCCGGAGAGTCGGGTAGTTCTCTTTGTCCTGTCGCAGCCACTTCCTCACAGTCGTCCGCGTCTCTCCGGCCCCGAGCGCGGAGAGGGCGAGGATCCGCCGCGCCTGTGGCGTGCTTGCTCGTTTGATCCCATCGCGACACGCAGCTCGGCCCTCCGGCGGGTCCCAAGCTGTCAGGCGCTGGGCCGCGAAGGCGAGAAGCGGAACGCTCGTGTTCGAATCGCGAACTGCAGTCGAGCAGAAGTCCCGAAGCGCTCGACGCGGCCGCCTGGCCGTCGGGAACATGTGGCCGAATCGCGCAACCGACCATTCGTAGGTGGCCCAGTCACTCGTTGCATAGTCGAGGAACCAGTCCTGCAGACTGGACTGCGTGAAGACCTCCTTCATCAGCTCTGCCCAAGAATCCGCGACGTGCGGCATCCGCTCGGCGGTCGCGGCGATGTCGTCGGCTCGGTAGTGGTGAGAGTGAGCTCGCATTCGTCGTGCGGCGAACTTGATCGAAGATCGCCCTGCGAGTTCCCTTTGGTCGAGTAAGCGGTCGATGAGTTCCTCAAGCGGCTTGAAGTCCCTGCGTTTGTCGATCGCGTCATCAACGGCGCTGTGCTCGATGTCGAGAATCACATCGAGTTGTGGACCCTCAAGAACCTCTGTCTTGGCGTCGTTCAAGTTCAGTCCGAGCGACCGGGCCACCGACTGCAACTCGATCTGGACTTGGCGAGCCGCCGAAGGCTCCGTCCCAAACCACAGAATGTCGTCCATCCATCGCGTGAAGCTCATCCGTGTGGTCCTGCTCTTGAAGAGTATGGGAATCGCGGTCGCGTGGCTGGCGAGTACGTCATCGAGGGGCGTGAGGTACATATTCGCGATCGCCGCCGACGCGAACGATCTCTGCGGCAAGCCCGAGCGGCCGGACACGTCGTCGAAGCCCTCGATAAGGTCGCATAGACGGCTCGTGACCTCGCCCTTCGGTGTCTTGTCCTGAATGGCCTCCTGTACCGGGCCAACCGGCAGGCTGGCGAAGAAGGAGACAAGGTCGGTCCGCAGCGCCACGTCATATCGCCAGACGAGCTCCTGGAGGTGCCTCCGGTAGCCCTCCCACTGCTTCTTGTTCTGCGAGTAGACGCCGGTCTTCGGGTTCAGCGCGGGTAGACGCCATCCGTAGACGTTCGGATCGAGTCCGCCAATGAGCCGAACGCTGAGCCGGTCGACGAGTGCCTGATAGATCAGGCGGTCCATCAGGTCGAGGACGACAGCCGGCCGCGCCCCCCAGTTCTCTTTAGGTACCTCAATCAACGCTGACTGAAGGCTGCCAGACCCTGAACAGTGCTGGACCGCCAGCGACGGCTCCTTCTTGACTATGAAGTCGAGCTCGGGCCAGTCCCACGGGTCCCAATGCCAGTCGTTGGACCCCATCTCGAATCGAAGGTTCGCCGCTGCGCGACTCAGGTCCAACGCCTTCGCCCAGTCGATTGCCACGGCCGACATGGTGTCAGACGGAATCTTGCTCAACCGGGACGACCAGTTCAGCGCGTCGGTCGACTTCGGCTGACCCGCCAGGAGCGGTTCACCGCGGATGGCTGCGCCACCAAGACCCACTCGGTTCGACACGCGCTGACCACTAACGTCGTACGCCGGCGTCCTCGTTGCGTGACGCGCAGATCCTCGCCAGCCACCCGACCCAGGCACAACTGAGCACTACGACAGAGAACGCGGCACGCACCCTCTCGCCACGGCCCACTTCCGGCCGACGAACGGATCGATGCCTGGCTGCACCGGTCCCGCCTCGCGTACTGGACGGCCTGACAACGATTCAGCTGCCCGCTCGTTCCGAGCGCGGCGCGCCGTGAGGCGAACGGGAGCTCGAAGCGCCCTCAGCCGCCGGCGGGCATGACCGATCGATCCTTCGGCCGCCGCCAGCCCTCAGGAACCGGGTCGTCGACGATGCCCGCGTTTGGGGATGGCAGGTGCTGCTCTTCCATGCTCACCACGTAGCGGTGCCAACCGACCCCGGCTTGGAATCTCGCCAGCCAGATCTCCGTCGACCCTTGCCGATCTTGCGGGTCTCGCCGCGCCCGCCCACGGAACCAGATATCTGAAATCCCGTCCGGGAGGAGGAGGTCCTCAACGTGCTCGGCCGGACGGTCATCGTATGAATCGGAAAGCCGGTAGAAATAGTGGCCCACATCGTGCCCGCGCGCGAAGAGGAACAGGTGCCGCTCCTCTGCCGGCTGAGCCAGCAGCTTGTCGAGGTTCTGCCTGACCCACTCCGTCGTGAGCATCTCGGTGCACACCTGCGCGAGCTCTCCCAAGCGAGGGTCGAGGCACCCTTCCTCGCTCTGCGGTCGCCCCTCCCGCTTCGCAGCCGCCCATTCCTTCATCAGCTCTTTCGCTGGCGGGGACGTGATCTCGACAATGCCGCGCCGATCCGGGTCGTGGGGATACACCCAGGCGCCATCGGGCATCTTGTTGCCGGCACCGGCATCCGCGAGCCGGATGTCCACTCCGAGCACCTCTTCCATCGCAAGAAGTGCGATCTCCTCTTCTCGGCTTGCCTGCGCACCGGCTGCGTTGCTCATGACGTGGAGAGTAGTTGCCAAGCCGCGCCGGGTGGCGGGGGCGGCGCTGCGGCGACGTAGGTCGTCAAGGGATACGTCCGAACAGGACGACGGGCCCACCTTCCGTGTTGCTGTCGGCGAGCATCTCCACCCAATCGTCCTGCTTCGAGTGCATCGGGTGAGCCAGCGCAGGAAACGTCCTCGTCAGGTGTCGCAGATCAACCGAGGTTCGGTCTGGCCCGTAGTGAACCCAATCGCTGGCGTCGACCAGCGGCTCAGTGACCTCCAAGCCGAGTTGCGGGTCGGCCGCGTCCTCGGCGGGCACCAGGCACCACACGAACGGGTGGAAAACGATGTCGCCGAAGCTGGAGTGTCGGACCCGCTCCACGAGGACCCGCATCGACCACACCCCGCTCACCAGCAGCCCGTGCCGCTCAAACCTCGGGTGCGTGCGACCGACCTTCAAGACGAGCCGATCGGGCCACCGCACCGGACCTTCACCGGACCGCTCATGCAGGAGGTCCTGCGCGAGGGCGGGGAACAGGAACCGCAGGCGAGGGTTGATGGCGAACATCCCGAACAAGACGCAGCGGGCGACGAGACCCGGAGCGAACCGCGCTCCGGGGGCCTCACCTGGGATGACCGCCATCCGCAACGCTGCGGGAGTCGTTAGTCGTGCGACCTGATTGGCGAAGTCGGCGTATGCGCGGTCGTACGCACCTCCAGCCAGGTTGTTGCAGGACTCGCACAGGCCACGGACCCACATGCCACCCGGAGACCATCTACCCGGGCGACGCACACGGTTCTCGTCGACAAGATCCGAGGCTCTCTCCACGAGACCGGTGTTCCCGGCGACCTGAGGTGGCACGTGCGATCTCGAGAGCTTCCGGAAGTCCCCACACAGCCCGCACGGTCGCGGCTCGGGCGATCTCATGGTCGACCCGATCAGCTCATGACCTGCCACAACACTCCTCAAACCCCAGCGGCGTTAGTACCCGGCACACCTGACCCTGCGGGCCGGCTGCTCCACCTGCGCCTTCGACAACCCGTCGCCGCGCGCCGACTGGTACGACCGCGACGAACGGTACAACTCCCGAGATCGCCCTCACGGCTCGGCGTTAGTCTCACGCCCTCGAGTGCGGGATATGGCCGTGCGAGCTAGGTGTCCGACGGGTCAAAGCGCGCGCCGATCGTCTCCCAGGTCCGCTCGGATCCGTCCCCGAGTGGGGCGCGCGGCACCGCCGTCGTTAGTCGATGGAAACGGGCGACTGCCCCGCACGTGCCACATGCACGCTCGTGCGTCACGGCACTTTCATCCGAGTCGAGAATGCCCGGTTCACGGACTCACGGGGCAGGCGTAAGAAGCTGGCTTGAGAGAGACTCCAGAGCGGCGACCCGTTTACGCTGGTCAGACGCCCTGCAGGTGGGCGTGAGACGCCCTCGCGGAGGGCGCCAAACGCCCACCCATGCGGCGCCACGCGGGCGTGTGACGCCTAGGCCGACGGACTGTCCGGCCGCCGCTGCCGGACGGGCGGTGGGCGCTGGATCAGCTCCCCGTGATGCGGGCAGGGGGCGCCGACGTACCCGAGGCCGCCGACAACAGCGTGTCGCGGCACGACCAAGCACCGCGAACCGGACTCCCTCGATAGGAATCCCCGGGTGACGGCTCCACGGATCGCGCGTTGTACCGAGCCCTTCTCGAGTGGACATACCTCCCCGGTCGCCAGATCCACCGAGCCCAGCAGCCGCCCGATCTCGCCGGCGGCAAACGGCGCATGCCCGTTCGCCGCGTGACGTCCCAAGGCCAGGGCTGCAACACGGAACCAATAGTCGAACTGGGAGTCGGCTGCTCGCTCACGCCACGGCGCTTGATAATGCCGAGCCCAACTTTGGATGGCGGGCATCAGGCAGCCCCCGCGTCGGCCAACGGCGGCAGGCAGCGGTGTACCCCCGCGCCTGCCCACGAAAGATCATCCATGCTTGCGCACGGTCGGGAACCCCAGACGGGAAGCATGGTCGACCACGGCGACTACGACTGGCCTGCGGCCCGTCTCGTCAGAGCTTGTCCCGCCCTCCATCAATGGGAGGGTATTGCGCCCCTGATCACGCTCCGGACCGTCCCGATTCTCGCTCAACGTGGGCGCGAAGGGCACGGGAAGATGTATTCCCTTGCCCTTCGAAATCAGCCGGATCTTTCCGGCGCGAAGGGATCTACAGTGCAGTACATGAGCGCCCTCGGCGCACCCGCCATCCCCAGCACGGACCGGGCCGACTACCCCGGCCCGGAGTCGGCGCCGGACCTAGGAACCGATACAGGTGACGGGATCAGCCCGCCGGTGGGCGCCTTCCAAGCTCTCCTCGCTGACGCTAGGCGTAGGCGCGAACGCGATGCCGAACTGACCGAACGCACGAGCGACTCATCCGGCTCGGAGGTGGAGTGGTGCGAGCCAGACCCGCAGGCGCTGACCCGGCTCCCGACATGGGAGCACCCGATCACGCGCACCGTAGAGCGGCACGCGGGCAAAAACCAGATCGAGAGCGCTCTGCGGCGTGCCTACGCCTTCTTCCGTGGTATCGATCCGGGCCAGGCGAGTTGGACCCACGTACTCGAGTACCCGTGGCATCAGATCACACCCGAGCAGGCGGCTAGTTACCATCGGCACGTTCGCCGGCGCTACTCGAACCAGGGAAGCCGCAACAACAACGTCCACGCGCTCCGGGCGGTACTGCTCGACTGCTATCGCGCCCGGACGATCAGCGCACTTCGTCACGACCGGCTGACCGACGAGCTCACCACGGTCGCCCACGGACGGTCGCGCCGGCGGCGGCGCCTATCCGTCGACGAGTTCGAGCGCCTCATCACCGCTGCCGAGACGACGGGCAACGCGTGGGCACGCGCCCGCAACACCGCCATCATTGCGACCTTCCGAACCACGGGGATTCGAGTCAGCGAGTTGGTTGGACTTGATCTCGCCGACTGGGACCAGGACCAGGACACGCTATTTCTGGGAAAGACCAAGAACCTTCGACCCCACACGGTGTTTGTCCACCCCGAGGCCAAGCCCTATCTGCTCCGATGGCTCACGCTTCGCGGGGGCCAGCCGGGCCCGCTCTTTATGAGCAGCCGCAAGAAGCGGCCCCTTCTGGAGCGCCGGCTGCACCCGAAGGCAGTCAACGGCATGGTCACCCGTCGCTCAGCGGACGCCGGCATTCCGCATCTGACCTGCCACGACTTCCGCCGCAACTTCGCTAGCGACCTCTTGAACGAGTTCGACCCCGTTCTGGTCAGCCATTTGCTCAACCACAAGTCGCTCGCCAGCACGATCATCTACGACGTGCGGGGTGAAGAAATGCAGCGGTCGGCCGTTTCCACGCTGGCCATGCCCGGACTGGACAGGATCACCCCGGGCAGTGACCCAAGCCCCGGAGGGGACACCCATGCACTTCACCCTGCCCTCGGGTCTAGCCCCAGGCGAACCGGCCACGGCGCCGAAGGTGGGGCGGCATGACGGACGACACGGTAGGTCGCGCGGGGGGCGAGGGTCTCCACGCCGTGACGAAAGAGGAGGCGACTCTCCTAGAGGGCCGCGCGGCGGCCCTCACGAGATTCCGGAACACATGGCCCAACCGTTCGTCAACGCAGCGGGCGATGCTGGGGTCCCTGTATCGCATCACAACGGCGGCCAGTAACGGGGAGTATGACCCGACCACCTACCCGTGGGAACTGGTCGTCGATGGTCACGTGGCCAGCCAGATGTGTTCCCTGGAGGCAGCCAGGGGCTATGCGCACAGCACTGTTCAGAAGGACGCCTCCGCCTTGCGCACCATGCTCGCCTGCTGCCACCAAGCTGGTCTCCTCACCCGGACGCAATGGAAGTCGGCCGCCGCCTTCACCACAACCGCAGGCGAGCAGCGTCCACCGGCAGGCCACCACCTGAGTGAGGAGGACGTCGCGGTCATCATCCGCGCGTGCGAGCGCGGGTCTGGAGGGGTGAACACGCGCATCCGCGACGTGGCACTGCTGTTGGCACTGGCGACTTCCGGCGCCCGCCGCGACGAGGTGCACCACGTCCGCATCGAGGATGTTGAGTTGGACCAAGACCGCTTCTGGCTACCGGTGACCAAGAGCGGCGTAGGTCGCTACGCGTGGCTTCACCCCACAGCAGTCACGGCGCTTCAACGATGGCTAGAGGTCCGCGGATCCGCGCCGGGAGGGCTGTTCGTACCACTCTCAAGAACTGTGAACCGCCCCGGGTTCAGTGGAGGCTGGGTTCTACCATCTGAACGGTCTCAGACGGCTCGGTCGTGCGGTAGTGGTTGGCTTCGGCCTCGGCCGGGGGGATGTTTCCGAGCGCCTCGAAGAGGCGTCGGTTGTTGAACCAGTCGACCCACTCGAGGGTGGCGATCTCGACCGCGTCGGGACCCCGCCAGGGGCCTTGGCGGCGGATCAATTCGGTCTTGAACAGCCCGATCACCGACTCGGCCATCGCGTTGTCGTAGGAGTCGCCGACCGACCCGATCGAGGGCTTCGCGCCGGCCTCGGCGAGCCGCTCGGTGTAGCGGATCGAGGTGTACTGGGCGAGTTCAACTGGTCGATGCAACACCGGCTTGTTGGAGCGAGCGTAGTTGCTCCTCGAAGACCTCAGCTGGAGTCTTCCAGTCGAGGATCTTGCGGGGGCGATTGTTGAGGGCGTGAGCGACGGCCTCGAGGTCTTCGGCCGACCAGCGCGACAGGTCTGTGCCTTTGGGGAAGTACTGGCGCAGCAGCCCGTTGGTGTTCTCGTTCGACGGGCGCTGCCATGGTGAGTGCGGGTCAGCGAAGAACACCCGCGTCCCGGTCTCCAACGCGAACTGCGCGTGACCCGAAAGCTCCTTGCCGCGGTCCCAGGTCAGGGTCTTGCGCAGCTGCTGTGGCAGCGTGGTGATCGACGCCGTGAGCGCGATGTTCATCGCGACGGCCCCGTAGCCGCCGAGCGATGGCCCGTTCTTCACATACGGCTTCTCGCCCCAGCCCTTTCCTCGGGGCAGATGCACCAGGAGCGTTGAGCGGCTGCTGCGTTCGACGAGCGTCCCGATCGCGGACCGGCCGGTGCCGATGATCAGATCGCCTTCCCAGTGCCCGGGGATGGCGCGGTCGTCGGCCTCGGCGGGACGCTCGCGGAGCACGACATCGGCGGTGACGTGCCCCTGTGGCTTGTTGCGTGACCGGGCCCTCGGCTCCCTCAACGCCCGTCCGGTGCGCAAACAGGCAACGAGTTCACGCTTGAGCGCACCACGGCCCTCGATGAACAGCGACTGGTAAATCGCCTCGTGGCTGATGCGCATGGACTCATCATCGGGGAAGTCGACTTCCAGACGATGCGAGATCTGCTCCGGGCTCCACGCCGTCGACCAGCGCCTGTCTTGGCGATGGGGCTTGTTCAATCCCTTCCACGGCCTCGTCTGAGGCCCCGGGACGATCGTGCCGTCAGAGCGGCGGACGTTACCGGCGAGCCGGTCCTGCACGTACTCACATAACCGCTCGTTGCCCACCAGCTTCGCTGTCTTGGGGCGCTTGGCGGCCTGCTGTGCCTTCCACTGCGCCACCACGGCGCGGTAGACCGGCTTGCCGCCCCTCGTCGCGGCGTTGCGGCGCAGTTCCCGAGACACGGTCCCGGGGTCGCGGCCGATCGCGCGGGCGATCTCCCGCACACCCATTCGCTGAGCGTTGAGCAGCGCGATCTCCTCGCGCTCGGCGAAGGACAGGTAACGGCTCGTGGGGTCGGCCAGGCTCAGCGGCGGCATCCCGCCAGCGTGGCGAAACCATCGCGCACCGACCGGCCACGACACACCCACGCCCGCCGACGCCTCGACGGTCGTGATCCCCGTCGCGATCAGCCGCCAGAACTCCCGCTGCACTGCCCGCGACGGCTCAGGCCGCCCAGGTGAACGCATCGGCGCGCGCATCGCCCGATCCGCAGCCCACTGCCGCCTGGCGCCCGCCGGCGCCTCCGGCATCTGCTTCCTGCCACGTCCCATCGCATACCTCCTTGATCACGAGGTGTTGCGACGACCGGTTGAATCCGCCCTGGGACCCGGCGTCGGAGTGGTGCACCAGCCCCTCGAGCGACCGCCCTGCCGGGAGCGTTGCCAAATGCCCATCTCCAGAGCGTCGAGGACCAGCTCGGTGCTCATCGACGTGCTCGAGCGCCAGCCGGTGATCATCCGGGAGTAGACGTCGATGCAGAACGCGACGTAGACGAACCCCACCCAGGTCGGGACGTAGGTGAAGTCCACCACCCACAGCTGGTTGGGCCGCTGCGCGACGAACTTGCGCTCGACCAGGTCCTCAGGCCGCGCCGCCCTCGGATCTGCCCGGGTGGTCCGGGTCCGTGCGCCGCGGACGACACCGGCCAACCCGTCGGCGCGCATCAGCCGCTCCACCGTGCACCGGGCGACCTCGGTGCCTTCCCTGGCCAGTTGCCGCCACACTTTCCGGACCCCGTAGACCCCGTAGTTCTCGACATGGACCCGCCGGATCTGGCCCAGCAGCTCCGCGTCGCGAACCGCCCGGGCGCACGGCTGGCGGGTCTTGGCGGCGTAGTAGGTGCTCGGAGCGATCTGGCAGCCGTGATCGGTCAGCACCCGGCAGATCGGCTCGACCCCGAACTCCCCACCACTCGCCCCCGAGCTGGTGACGAAGTGGTCGTGGCGGTGCTCGTCGATGAACCTCACGAGCGTGGCGATGGGCGGTCGAGCTCCGCCGCGAAGAAAGCCGAGGCCGTCTTCAAGATCGCGTTCGCCCGCCGCAGCTCACGGTTCTCCCGCTCCAGCTCGATGATCCGTCGACGGTCATCGGTCGAGACCCCCGGCCGGGACCCCGAGTCGATCTGCGCCTGCTTGATCCAACCCCGCAACGTGTCGCGGTTGACGCCCAGCTGCTCCGCGACCTTCGTGCACGCACCCGTGACCGAGACCTCGACCTCGGGATCGGCGAGCAGATCCTCGACCAGACGCATCGCCCGGTCCCTCAACTCCTCCGGATACTTCTTCGGTGCCGGCATGAGCGCCACCCTTTCGTGGGATCAGCGCCTCCACCAGACCCGGGACGGTTCACTGGGCGTCCGATGGTCGAACATGGGCACCTCAGCGCCCATCAGATCTGGAAAACGGTGTCCGGGCGCGCCAGAGAAGCGGGATTCGAAAACATCGCGCCCCACGACATGCGCCGTTTTGTGATCAGCACACTTCTCGAGACCACCGACCCGGTCATGGTGGCGCAGATCGTCGGCCACAAGCGTCCGACCACCACGGCGAAGTACGACCGCCGGCCAGCGCGTCGACAGCGTCAGGCGGTGGCCACGATCAGCATGCCGAGGCTTGCGAATCTGCGCCCAGATCTGATCCGGTGACGCAGCGAGTCGACCACCGCAATAGCTCCTCTGATCTCGCGCTCTCAGCTGATCATGTCGGTGTCGTTGGGGCCGATCCGCGTTCGTGGCGAATCGGCACCCACCGCATCGGCTGGGAACGTGACGGACCCCGAACCGAGCAGCCCGCGTTCAACCAACCGCCGACTGCCATTGTCGAACCGTCGGATGACGCCGACTAGATGACTGCCTTGACGGCGCGGGCGTCCCCATCCCGGCCAATCACAAGCCGAGTGCCGTCCGCGTGATCGAGGTATTCCCGCACCACAGCTAGGTCCAGTCCCGTAACCGAGGCGATGTCCTCATCCCGGATGGCAACGACCGACTCGCCGTAGCCTGGAGGCGGGGCGAGTTCCTCGTTAGCACCGGACTGTGCCTCCTGCCACAACCGACGGATGGTGTTATAGAGGTCAGCTGTACTCGCATCCAGGTCGCTCGTCATGTGTTCTCTGTACCCTCAGCTCCACGTCCAAGCCGGTACGAGCGATCGATGCTGTCGCCGGGAGCGCGCGTGGCGGCCAGATGGAGACGTTCTTCAGAGCGCCGGGCCGGGGGTGTCACCACTGAGAGGCCCGGTGTGACACGGCGGGGCCTCTGGCCGCCAGCCGCCCTTCTCGCCGTCGTAAGCTAGAGCGCTCAGACCGGCGCGGCTCCGTGGGCCGCGATGTGGGACGAGATGGCCCGCCGGCCTCGAACCAGGCCGTGGCTCCGACAGGGGCACCGTCTACCACTTCCATCGCCCGGCCGGGGATGGCGGTGGTGAGCGGATTCTGTCGTGGGCGCGCGACACACTCAGCCCGTGAATCCACCACGCATACGAGTCCCAGCCCAGCAGCGAGCGCGCACCATCCGCGCCATGCTCACCGACTCGCGCCACGGCGTTCTCGGCCCGACCGAGGGGCAGAAACGCGCGCTGGCGGCCATGCGGAAAGAAGCATCGTCATCGCCGATCGAGCTCAGCCCGGGCGTCGCACTAGCCGCGCCGGATCCGGCTGCGCGGGCGCGGGCGGCGATGGACATCGTCCGACGTCCGAGAATCGACCCCGACGACGCCAGTTTGTGGTCATTGGCTCTGGCGGCAGCCCGAATCGGCGAGACCGACCCTGTCGCCGCGACGGCCCAGGTTGAGGCGCTCGCCGTGTTGGCTGAACGACACCGGCTCCCCCCCGCCGTGTTCGAGTGCCTTGCGGCCATCCAGCGCGGCTCAGTAACACCCGATCAAGCCGACGACTTGGCATTCCTCGATCAGTGCCGCCCCGACCCCGAAGTCTCATAGGGCAGGGCGTCCGTTTGCGCTTCGCGGCGGCAACCGCCTACGCGCAGCGACTGCACGAGCGTGGAACGTCCTCCAGGTCAGGCGCGTGGAGGGCGGTCGTGCGATGCCCAGATCGCACCTCGCAGCGAACAGTGATCTACGAGCCACGATGGGTGTCAGGCGGCGTCGGTCGGGAGGGCGTGTCCCTTAACGTCGTTGAGGATGCCGACGATGACATCGACGTCGGTCTCGGGGAACACGAAGTCCGGGCCAGTCGGCGCGTGGTCGGTGTAGGGGGACTCGTACAACCGGGCGGGCTCGACGACGCCGTTGGACGCGAGCTCGTCGATGATCAGGTTGATGAACCGGATCTGCTCGACGGTTGCCTTGCCTTCGTCGAGATAGGCGGCGAACTCCTCCGCAGCCGCGGTGCGGTCCAGGCCGACCAGGCTGCGGATGAACAGTCCGAGGCCGCCGTGCTGCTCGGAGGCCCAAGTGATGTCAACCTTCTCCCCGGCGCCGCTGGCCAGGAGCATCTCCTCCAGCGCCGCTAGGTCGTCGGGGGTGAGCTGCTTGTTGCGGCGCAGCCGGTGGAGTGCGACGTGGTCCTCGTGCTCTCGGAGGTAGGCGGCGGCCTTGGCGCGGAAGCGTTCCATGTTGGTGCCCGGGGTGGTGCCGGGGAGGTCGACGTAGACCTCTTCGCCGAGTTCGTCCTTGAAGTCGGTGTAGACGGTCTTCTTCTGGGCCTTGTCGAGGAACTGGACCAGGCCGCGGAGCCGGAGGCGGACGAGCTCGAGCATCGGCACGTTGACGTCGACCCACCACTCGTCGCTGGCAACTTCCTCGATCCGCTCGGCCTGCGCGGCGACCGAGGGGATGGCGGTCTTGGCGAGGAGTCCGTGGGCGATGTCCTGGATCGTGGCGCGGAGCCGTTCGGCGGCGACGGCGTCGCCTTCGAGTTGGGCGAGCTGGCGGCGGAGGATGAGGACGTCGAACCGTTTGGCGGTCTCCTCCTCGTCCTTGACCGTCGAGGGCAGTCCGGCGAGGTGTTCGAGCACCTCGCCGGCGTCCTTCGGGGTAAGTGCGCCCCACGCGTTCCAGTCGGCGTACTTCTCTACCCACCGCCGGTGGGGGCGGACGAGGAAGTTGTTGATGTTCATGCCGGCGACGTACTCGTGCAGTGCCTTGGCGGCCGATGTCCGCAGCTCTGGCTCCTGCCCGGCGTGGTCGAGTGCGCCGACGAGGGCGAGGCGGGTCTCGAAGAGGCGCTGGTTCAGGGACTTCTGGTTCGAGCCCTCGGTGCCGGGGAGGTCCTGGCTGAAGTACTCCAGGTTGCCGCAGAAGTCGAAGACCAGGAAGTTTTTCTTGTCCTCCCCGGGGCCGAAGAGGTCCGGGCACAGGCGGGTGCCGCGGCCGATCATCTGCCAGAACTTCGACTTCGACCGGACCATCTTAAAGAAGACCAGGTTCGCGACCTCGGGGACGTCGATGCCGGTGTCGAGCATGTCGACGCTGATCGCGATGTGCGGGTCCTTCTCGGGTTGGGAGAAGTCGTCGATCAGGCTCTGGGCGTACGACATGCCGTGGGTGATGACGCGGGCGAAGTGGCCGGCCTTGTCGGGGTAGTTCGCGTCGAAGCGGTCGGCGATGAACTGGGCGTGGTCGCGGTTCTTGGCGAAGATGATGGTCTTCGCGAGCCGGTCACCGCCGGCGACCTTGTAGCCCTTGTCCATGAGCGTGGCGAGGACCTTGTCGACGGTGTCCTCGTTGAACAGGAATCGGTTGAGCTCTTCGGAGTCCACGGCGTCCGGTGGGCCGTCCTCGCCCCAGTCGAGGCTGTCCCACTCGTCCTTCTCCTCCTCCGACAGGTCGGCGTACTTGATGCCGTGGCGGAGGAACTTGGTGCCGACCGAGCCCCCGACCGGGGGCACGAGGTAGCCCTCGTTGACGGCCTCGTCCAGGCTGTAAGCGTCGGTGGGGACGCCGTCCTCGAGGTGGAAGAGCCGGTAGGTGTTGTGGTCGACCTCGTCCTTCGGGGTCGCGGTGAGGCCGAGGAGGAGGGAGTCGAACCAGGCGAAGATCGCGCCGTACTTCTGGTAGACCGAGCGGTGGGCCTCGTCGATGACGATGAGGTCGAAGTACCCGGGGCCGAACTTCCGCAGCCCGGAGTCGGTGTCGTTGATGAGGTTCATCATCGTCGGGTACGTCGAGACGTAGACCCGGCCGTCGGCGACCTTGTCGGTGAGGAGGTTGACCGTGGTCGCGGTAGGCAGGTGGGTCTTGAACGCGTTGGTGGCCTGGGTGACCAGGGCGGTCCGGTCGGCCAGGAATAGCACGCGCTTGACCCAGTTGGCCTTCATCAGCTGGTCGACCAGCGCGATGGTCATCCGGGTCTTGCCCGATCCGGTTGCCATCACCAGCAGCGCTTCGCGCTGCTTCTTCATCAACGCCTCGTCGACCGCCCGGATGGCGCGCTGCTGGTAGTGCCGGCCGGCGATGTCGGTGTCGATGCCGACCTGGTCCAGCGGCAGGCGGGTCTGGCGGCGCTGGATCAGCAGCTCGAGCTCGTCGCGGGTGTAGAACCCCTGGATCTCCCGGGGCGGGTATCCGGCGGCGTCGTC
Source organism: Nocardioides caldifontis (assembly GCF_008087345.1). GTDB lineage: Bacteria > Actinomycetota > Actinomycetes > Propionibacteriales > Nocardioidaceae > Marmoricola_A > Marmoricola_A caldifontis. The sequence continues at coordinate 14,113 of NZ_VHIB01000013.1, forward strand.
CCAGATCCAGTGCTGGTAGCCGTTGGTGTAGAAGATCACCGGCCGCCGGCCGTACTGCGTCTCGAGGCAGTCGGCGTACAGCTTGGTCTGCTGCTGACCGACCTGCGCGGAACGGGTGGTGCGCTTGGCCTCGACCACCGCCAGCGGCAGCCCGTCGGCACCCCACAGGACGTAGTCGACGAACCCCTTGCCCTCGTTGTTGGGCATGCCGGTGACCTCGTACTCCCGGTCCCGGGAATCGGTCAGCGGCCACCCGGCCTCGCCGAGGAGGACGTCGATGAACAGATCGCGGGTCTCGGCCTCGGAGTAGTCATGGTCATCGACCTTCGTCTTCGCCGCCTGCGCCGCCGCGATCTGCTCGCGCAACTGCGCGATCTCGGCGTCCTTGGCGGCGGCGAGCTCTTCCTTCTCCGACAGCGCCTTGGCCAGGGCTTCATCCTGGGCCTTGAACTTCGCCGCGAGCTTCACCAGATCCGCCTGCGACAACGGCTGCGCCTTCGCCGCCAACGCGGGGTCGAACTGCGCCTTGGTCGGCACCGCTCCGGGGTCTGCCGAGTGATTGAAGGCGGCCCACACCATCACGTGATGCAGCTCCCGAAGCACCTGCAGCCCGGCCTGGGCCGGGATCGGCCGTGCCTCGTGGACGGCGGTGTTACCCAGCTTGCGAATCAGGTTCAGCTTCTGGTTGATCCCGTTCCCCGTCTTGGCCTTGAACTCCGCGGCGTTGATCCGCGCCGCCAGGTCAGACTGGTACGGCTCCGGGAGGCGAAGGACGTCGTACAGGTGACGCACGAGCTCCTCGACCGCGCGGCGGCTGTAGAAGCACGCCGACCGCGGGTCGGACGACAGGTAGGACTCCGCCCGGGCGCAGTCCGCGTGCACCGTCGGCAGCGTGTCCTTGGTGAACCCAAAGTTGCTCATGGCTGGTCGGTCACTCGTCCTTGTCGATACCGAAGTGATCGGCCAGACGTCCCAATGTGAACTCCTGGCGGAGCTTGCAGGCGCTGTGAGTGCTCGCGAACAACCCCTTCTCCCAGAATCCCTCGTCGAGCGGTCGAGCTTCGATCCACTCGACGGGGACAATCCACTCGGCCTTGTCATCCTCCGTGTCCGGGTCACTGGGGTAGTTGCCCTGAAGGGTCTGTGCTGCCAAGGGGGTCCATGTCCCGCCAATGCGCACCTCGGCGTTCTCGAACCGGGTCGCAGGCGCTAGGACGCGGCCGACCGCCACGTAGCGCATCGGCGGCACGTTGACCCAGACCCGGGCGTCCTTGGGAAGGGAACGCATGCCGTGCGACCAGACCTTGCCGCCCCCGCCCGCTACGAAGCCGAACTTGAGCGCGTCGTCCCACACGCGCTCGCCACCGCCGAAGGAGATGTACCAGTCCTTGCCGTTCCAGGCAGCGCGCTTGCTCTTCTTGCTTCCGGTGGTCGCGGTCGGCGTCTCGTCATCCGAAGCGGTCAGCCAGGAGCGCGCCAGGTAGCGACGCCCGTCGTCCTCGAGATAGGAGAAGAAGACCGCGTTGATCGGGACGCCGAAGTCGCGCAGGTAGCTGACGATGCGCTCCGAGCTGGCGTCGAGCTCAGCAGCCACGATGGTGAGGTTGAGGTCGCCGTTGAGCTCGTCGGGCGGGGCGCTGCCGAAGACGTCTTCGAACGCGGCCTCGAACGGCTGGTCGAGGTGCTTGGTAGCGATGTCGATGATGTCGTCGCGGGACAGCGTTGAGGCCCACGAGCCGTAATCGAGCACTTGGGCGACAACCTCGCGTGGGGTCTTGTCGCGCTTGAGTTCCAGCAGGTTGAGATCGCCCTCGGCGTCGATCGCCAGGAGGTCCAGGCGTGGACCGTACGGCGTGATCACCTCGCTGCCGATGACCAGCAGGCGGTCGCCGAGCAGCGATGGATCGCGCTTGAGGAACTCGTGCAGGTCCTTCTCAGCGGGGAGCACGGATGTCGCCAGCGGCTTCGGCTCGTCGCCGTCGATCCGCCACATCCTCATCTCAACCGGCACCGATCACAGCTCCCCTCGGAAGGCGCGGGACTGGAGGGAGGCAAAGAGAGTGTCATCACGCCTGGCGGCCTCACGTTGAGCGGCCCGCTGGCGGTTGGTGAGCTCCACCCGATCGGCGAACTCTCGCTGCAAGGACAGCTCGGGCACAGCGACCGACGCAGCCTTCAACGATCCCACGTTGAAGTGTTGCTGGATCTGTCCCCGGGCCTCTCCGCTAACCATTCGCTTGCCCGTTTCGGAGTTCAGAAGTGCTTCGAGATAGACCGGCAGAGCTACATCCGTGTTCGGAGTGGCCACGATGAGGTCGATGGCATTCGCGCCATCAAGTTCCGGTGGAACGATCGCAGTGGTGCCGGCCTTGCCTGTGCGGGCGATGACCAGGTCACCGGCGCGCAGTCGAGACTTCGCTAATGGCCCGTTGTTGGACGCTTCGGAGAAGTAGACGAGGTCTTCCAAAACGATCCTGCCTGGTTTCACGTTCAGCGTCCGCAGCGCCGGCACACCCGACTCGACGTAGTGGCTCGCGGGCTTGATCACCACGCCGACAGTTACGCGGTGACAGGTTGAAGCAAACGGCAGCCGATCGCGCTCCATGTCGAACATCTGGTGGAACACTGCATCCACGAGGGAGTCGAGGTGGGCGAGGACCTGGCGGCGCTTGGCGCGGAGGGCGTCGGCGTGGTCGAGGATTGCGGCGATGCGGCGCTGCTCGGGGAGGGGCGGGAGGGGAATCGGAAACGTCGCCAACACGGTCGGGCTGAGCCGAGGCAGGTTCGCGCCAGATGTTCGGGACGCGGCGAAGTCGACCATGCTCGGCTGCGCGAGGTAGTGGGCGAGGTAGTTCCGGTCGAGATCCGGGCCCGGGCGAATCGGGAGGATGTCGGTGCTGCACACCCCGGCGAAATCAGGCCGGCTGATCTTGCCGAGGTTCGGACGCAGCTTCCCGAAGAGGACGTGCTCCTCCGTGAACGCGAACTTCGTGCTTGCGAGTTCCGCTCCGCCGACAGTGTCGCGGCCAATGATGCGCCCGCCACGTTCGATGTGCTCGAGGCCGAGGTAGAGGGTCTCCGGTGGGACCGAGCTGGGATCCACTCCCTTGCGGTCGATCGTGGCGACGGAGCCAAGCTCGACTGTCTTCACGCCAGCATCGCCTTCAGTTCGGCGAGCCCCTTGGCGATCTCGTCTTCAAGCGACTCGATGTCCGCGATGATCTCCAGCGGCGGGCGGTGCTCGACGTCGTCGTACTGGACCTCCTTGTAGCGGTTGAGGGAGAGGTCGTAGCCCTGGGCGGCGATGTCGGCCTTGGGGACGAGGAAGGACTGTTCGGTGCGTGTCCGGTCAGCCTCGGCGGCGAGGTTCTGCCACCGGGTGAGGACGTCGGGGAGGTCGTTGGCCTCGACCGGGTTGCGCTTGTCGTCGAGGGAGAATCCGTCGGCCTGGACGTCGTAGAACCAGACGTTGTCGGTGCCGCCGGAGTTGGTCTTGGTGAAGAACAGGATGGCGGTCGAGACGCCGGCGTACGGCTTGAAGACACCGGAGGGGAGCTTGACGACGGCGTCGAGCTTCTGGTCCTCGACGAGGATCTTCCGCAGGTCCTTGTGGGCCTTGGACGACCCGAACAGCACACCGTCCGGGACGATGACCGCGGCCCGACCGCCGGGCTTGAGGAGCTTGAGGAAGAGGGCCAGGAAGAGCAGCTCGGTCTTCTTGGTCTTGACGAGCCGCTGTAGGTCCTTGGCGGTGGACTCGTAGTCCAGCGACCCCGCGAAGGGCGGGTTGGCCAGGATGAGCGTGTACTTCTCCGCGTCCTCGCTGGCTCCCTCGGAGAGGGAGTCCCGGTAGCGGATGTCTGGGGCTTCGATGCCGTGAAGCAACATGTTCATGCTGCCGATGCGGAGCATGGTGGAGTCGAAGTCGTAGCCATGGAACATCGACCGGTGGAAGTGCTGCCGCTGGGTGGCGTCGGTCAGCGCCTGCGGATGGGTGTCGCGGATGTACTCGCTGGCCGCGACCAGGAACCCCGCGGTGCCGCAGGCGGGGTCGCAGATCTCGTCGGTCGGGTGCGGGGCGGTCATCTTGACCATCAGCTCGATGATGTGGCGCGGGGTGCGGAACTGGCCGTTGACGCCGGCGGCGGCGATCTTGGAGAGCAGGTACTCGTACAGGTCGCCATTGGTGTCGCGGTCGGCCATGGGGATGTCGTCGAGCATGTCGACGACCTTGCTCAGCAGCGCCGGGGTCGGGATGGTGAACCGGGCGTCCTTCATGTGGTCGCTGTAGGTCGACTCGTCGCCACCGGCCTTGCGGAGGAACGGGAAGACCTCATCGGCCACGACCCGGTGCATGACGGCGGGGTCGTCGTTCTTGAACCGGCTCCAGCGCAGGTGCTCCTGCCCGGGGAGGAAGACCGGGTTCACGATGGCGCCGCCGGTGCGGCGGGCCTTGTTCTCGGCCAGGGTCTGCAGGTCGTCGAGGCGGCGGATGAACAGCAGGTAGGTGATCTGCTCGATGACCTCGAGCGGGTTGGAGATGCCGCCGGACCAGAACGCGTCCCAGACGCGGTCGATCTTGCTCTTCAGTTCTCCGGTGATCACGGGCTTTACCCTAGTGAGCCGCGGGCGTTCGGGGGCCAAGATGGCGTACCTCCTGCTGGACGGTCCTTCCGGCCAGCCGAGGAGGCTCTCGGGAACATCCGACAGAACGCGCGTCGACACTAATCAACGGCCCAAGCTCCGGGGCCTGGTGCTGGCTCCAGAGGCCGTCGTCCAGTTCCCCGCCAAGCTCGGCTGCGGTCGTGCGGGGACCCAGCAGAGCGCCAGTCCAGGCACGAGACACGCAAACTTCCGGCGGCAAGACGCGACAGCGTCTTGGGCGCCCGACGCTGAGACGCGGCGCATGCGTGTGCCGCGCGCCGCGTCCCCCCCAGATCCCCCCATCTGAGCGCCCTATCAACGCCTACTGGACGCCTAGTACTGCGAGGCGTATCGTCGTCATACCGGCTCTGACCTGCGGAAACGCGTCAGCGAGATTGGTGGAGGTCGTGTATCCGCCTGTACTACGACATCTGACGGTGGCCCGGGGCTGAACCCCGTGACCCGTGGTCGGCCCCCGACCTGGAAGAGCAGTCTTCCGGCGTCGGGGGCCGATCGGCGTCCTGAGGGCTCGTCTCGCTTGACCTTGACGCTGCGTCAGGGTTGCACAGTCGTCGCATGCCACCGACACCAGCCATCCAGATCGACGGGATCACCAAGTCCTACGGCGGGAACCCAGTGCTCCGCGGCGTCGACCTCGACGTCGCTCCAGGCACGATCCTCGCCCTGCTCGGCTCCAACGGGGCGGGCAAGACCACTCTCGTCCGGATCCTGTCCACGCTGCTGAGAGCCGACACCGGCACCGCGGCCGTCCACGGATTCGATGTCACCGGGGAACCCGCGCGCGTGAGGGAGGCGATCAGCCTCACCGGCCAATTCGCCGCCGTCGACGAGATCCTGACGGGTCGGGAGAACCTCGTCCTGGTCGCCAGGCTCCGTCACCTCGAAGACCCGGGGCAGATCGCGGACGAGCTTCTCGCACGGTTCTCGCTCACCGACGCCGGTAGGCGACGCGTGGCGACCTACTCGGGCGGCATGCGTCGACGCCTGGACATCGCGATGAGCCTCATCGGCGACCCTCCCGTCATCCTCCTGGACGAGCCGACGACGGGACTCGACCCGCAGGCTCGCCTCGAGGTGTGGGACGCCGTCCGGGAGCTCGCCCAGGGTGGCACCACCGTGCTGCTCACCACGCAGTACCTCGAGGAAGCCGAGCAGCTGGCCGACCGGATCGCCATCCTGCACCGCGGGCGGATCGTCGTGAACGGCACGCTCGCCGAGCTCAAGGCGCTGCTCCCGCCCGCGAAGATCGAGTACGTCGAGAAGCAGCCGAGCCTCGAGGAGGTGTTCCTCGCCCTCGTCGGCGACGACGCCGCCCCGGCCCACGAGCAGGCCTGAGGAGAGCCGATGAACAACCACCTCGTCACCGACACCGTCACCCTGACCGGGCGCTCCTTGCGCCACGTCCTGCGCAGCCCCGACACCATCGTCACGACGGCCGTCACACCCGTGGTCATGCTGCTGCTCTTCGTCTACGTGTTCGGCAGCGCGATCGAGACCGGTCAGGACGGCGGCTACGTGAACTACCTGCTGCCCGGGATCCTGCTCATCACGGTCGCCTCCGGCGTCGCCTACACGTCGTACCGGCTGTTCCTCGACCAGCAGAGCGGGATCTTCGAGCGGTTCCAGTCGATGCCGATCGCACGCTCAGCCACCCTGTGGGGCCATGTGCTGACCTCGCTGGTGGCCAACCTGCTCTCGCTCGTGCTGGTCGTGCTCGTCGCGCTGGCGATGGGCTTCCGGTCAGGCGCGGGCGTGCTCGCCTGGCTCGGCGTCGCCGGCGTCCTCGTGCTGTTCACCTTGGCGCTGACCTGGCTGGCGGTCATCGCAGGCCTCGCTGCGAGGTCCGCCGACGGCGCCGGCGGCTTCGCCTATCCGTTGCTGTTCCTGCCCTTCCTCAGCTCGGCGTTCGTGCCGACCGCCGGCATGCCCGGCCCGGTTCGCGCCTTCGCCGAGCACCAGCCGGTCACCCCGGTCGTGGACACGCTCCGGAACCTGTACGCCGAGCAGCCGCTCGGCCACGACGGGTGGCTCGCAGCTGCCTGGTGCATCGGCCTCCTCACCGCCTCATACGGCCTCGCCATGACGGTGTACCGGCGCAAGCTCGCCTAGCCCCGCACACCGGGGTTGGCACGATCGGGGTCGACGAAGGAGGAGCATGCTGACGATCAGCCAGCTCGCGGCGTACGCCGGGGCGACGGTGCGCGCGGTCCGGCACTACCACGCGACAGGACTGCTCCCCGAACCACAGCGAGACCACTCCGGCTACCGTCGCTACGACGCCGCCGCGGTCGTCGAGCTCATCAGGATCCGCACGCTCGCCGACGCCGGCGTGCCGCTCTCACGCGTCCGGGAGCTGCTCGCAGCCGATGCCAACGCCTTCTCCGACGCGATCGGTCAGATCGACCAGCGGCTGCAGGACGAGATCAGGGAGCGGGAGCGGCACCGCCGTCGCATCGCCATGCTCGCCGCCGGTGACAGCCTCGCGCTCCCGCCCGAAGCGGTCGGCTACCTCGAGGGGCTGCGCGCGGCCGGCGTGTCGGAGGAGATGGTCGAAGCCGAGCGCGACGCCTGGATCCTGGTGGCCGCCCAGCTGCCCGAGCGGATGCCGTTCTTCATGGAGACGAAGCGCCAGCAGCTGGAGGACCCGCGGGTCCGCGAGCTCTACCGGGACCTCACGGACGTGATCCGTTGGGACGCCGAGGACCCCCGGCTCGACGCCGTCGCGGACCGCATGGCCGCGGAGTTCGAGGCCGTCCCCGACGACGCCCTCGCTCACGGCGCACTGCCGGACGACCTCGCCGCCTTGCTCGACGGGGTCTTCCTCGACTCGGTCCCCGGCGCCCGCCGCATCCTGCGCCGGCTCGAGCACCGTGGCTGGACCGGCTGGACCAACATCCGCCGCGTCCGAGCGACCTCCTGAGAGTCCACGCTCCGCGCTGGTCCCCGGACGCCGTCGGGGCCTGAACCCGGCTTGACGCGTTCGAACATATGTTCGATCCTAGAGCCATGTCCACCACCCGCTTCGCCGAGCTCGACCCGGAGCGGCCGGTGGTCGAGCAGCTGCGCGAACGGATGGCTGCCATGGAGCGTAGGCCAGCGGCCGAACGCGTCCCCACCCTGCCCGCCCTTGCGGAGGTCGTCCCCCTCCACGCCGGGGCCACCTACGCCGTTGACTCCGCGTCGCTCGCACTGGCGGTGGCTGCGGGTGCGTCCCAGGCCGGCGAGTGGGTCGGTTTCGCCGGGTGCCCCGACTTCGGGGCCGAGGCGGCGGCCGAGCTCGGCGTCGAGCTGAGCCGCACCGTGCTGGTGCCCGACCCGGGCGAGCACTGGCTGGAGGTGACAGCGGCGCTGGTCGACGTCCTCCGCCTGGTGGTCCTGCGCCCGCCCGCCACCGTCTCCGAGCGGGCGGCGGGGCTCCTCGAGTCCCGGCTGCGCACCCGCTCGGCGGTGCTGGTGGTGCAGGGTCCGTGGCCTCGGGTGGAGGCCCGGCTGAGCACCGAACGGTCCGCCTGGAGCGGCCCCTCGGCCGGCACCGGCCACCTGGAGCAACGGCAGGCGGCTGTCGTCGTGCACCGACGCGGACGCGCGCTGCAACGCGTCGAGCTGAGCTGGCCGGGTGTCCACCGCGTCGACCGCCCGCAGCAACACCTCCGGCTCGCGACCGGATGAGCCTCCGGTGCGCGTGATGGTGGTGTGGTGCCCCGACTGGTCGGTGGTCGCTGCGCTCGAGGAAGCCGGGGCGCCGCCGCGCTCCCCCGCCGCCGTGCTGCACGCCAACGTCGTCGAGGTGTGCAACGGCCCGGCTCGTTCCGAGGGCGTGCGACGCGGACAGCGGCGGCGCGACGCCCAGGGAAAGTGCCCCGAGCTGCTTCTCCTCCCCGCGAACCCGGACCGCGACGCCCGCGCGTTCGAGCCCGTCCTCGCGACCGTCGAGGAGCTGCGTCCCGGGGTCGCCGCCCTCCGCCCGGGGCTGCTCGCCGTCCGGGCACCGGACCGCTGGTACGGCAACGAGACCTACGCCGCCGCCACGGTCTCCCAGACCCTGGTCGAGAGCGGTGTCTGGGACGTGCGGCTGGGTGTCGCCGACGACCTCTTCACCGCCGAGCAGGCGGCCCGCACCGCCGACGCGCAGTCGTGGGTGGTGGTCCCTCCCGGCGGTTCCCCTGCCTTCCTCCGCGGCATCCCCGTCGACGTGCTCCGCGACGACGGCCCACGCGGCCGGGAGCTGGTCAGCCTCCTGCAGCGCCTCGGGCTCCGCTCGCTCGGCGACCTCGCCGACCTCCCTGGCGAGGCGGTCGAGCACCGGCTGGGCACCTACGGAGCCGCCGTGCGCCGCCGCGCCCGCGGCGAGGACCGCTCCCTGTTCGCCGCCCGCACCCCGCCGCCCGAGCTCGACGTCCAGGTGCCCTTCGAACCGCCCTTGGACTCCGTGGAGGCGATCACGTTCAGCGTGCGCACCACCGCCGAGCGGTTCGTCTCGCAGCTCGCCCACCACCAGCTCGTCGCCACCGGCGTCCGCGTCGAGGCCGAGTCCGACGGCGTCGTCTGCTCGTCACGGCTCTGGCTGCACCCGCGCCACTTCGCCGCCCGCGACCTCGTCGACCGCGTGCACTGGCAGCTCCAGTCCGCCGACGTCGGAGGTTCGCTCCGCTCGCGCAAGGAGTCCGGCGCGGTGCGCGCACCGATCGAGCTGGTCCGGTTCGTGCCGGAGGTGGTCGAGCCGGCCGCCGCGCACGGCGAGGCGTTGTGGGGCACGGCGTCCGACGACCTGGTCGAGCGGGGCGTGGCGCGGGTGCAGGGGATGCTCGGGTTCGAGGCCGTGCTCCGCCCTGTGCTGCAAGGCGGTCGCAGCCCCTCGGCCAGGCAGACGCTCGTGCCGTGGGGCGAGCGTGCGGTCGACCTCCGACCGCTCGACCGTCCGTGGCCGGGCAAGGTGCCGGGCCCGGCACCGGTCCGGGTGCTCGCCGCTCCCCAGGACGCCGAGGTCGTGGACGACCGGGACCAGGCCGTGGACGTCACCGAGCGTGGCGTCGTGACCGGGGAGCCGCGGCGGTTCCGGGTGACCGGTCGGGTCGCGGGCGGCGAGCTCCCGTGGCAGCCGGTGAAGGCCTGGGCGGGCCCATGGCCCACCGACGAGAGCTGGTGGTCAGGCGGGGTCGGACGGTCGTCCCGGTTCCAGATGGTCGGAGCCGACGGCCGCGCCTGGTTGCTGCTCCGCTCTCCTGCCGGTTGGTTCCTGGAGGCCGCCTATGACTGAGCTGCACGGAGCTCGAGGGGAGGGCTGATGGGTTGGAACAACCCCACGATGAAGTGGGCCGAGCTCGAACGACGGCTCAGCGGCCTGCCGGGAGCCGACGACGCACCGGTGTCGCGGCGCAAGCGTGCTTCGACGACCGCCCGTCCGATCGAGCGTCCGACCGAGGTGACGCCGTACGCCGAGCTGCACTGCCACAGCCACTTCAGCTTCCTCGACGGCGCGAGCTCACCCGCCGAGCTCGTCGAGGAGGCCGTGCGCCTCGGACTGCACGCCCTGGGCATCACCGACCACGACGGCTTCTACGGCGCCCCGATGCTGGCCGAGGCGGCCGCGGCGTACGACCTCCCGACCGTCTTCGGCGCCGAGCTCTCCCTCGGCCTCACCCGCCCCCAGAACGGCGTGCCCGACCCCGAGGGCAGCCACCTGCTGGTGCTGGCGCGCGGGGTCGAGGGGTACCACCGGCTGGCCGCCGCGATGACAGACGCCCACCTGCGTGGGGACGAGAAGGGGCGCCCGGACTACGACCTCGACGAGCTGGGCGAGCGCGGCCGCGGTCACTGGGTGGTGCTGACCGGCTGCCGGAAGGGCTCGGTCCAGCAGGCCCTCGCGACCGGGGGCGAACGCGCGGCGGCCGAGGCGCTCGACCGGCTCACCTCGGTGTTCGGGCTTGAGCACGTCCTCGTCGAGCTCTCACCCCGCCCCGGCGCGGACGCGACCAACATCGCTCTCGCACGGCTCGCCGCAGTGCACGGCCTGGACGTCGTCGCGGCCGGCAACGTCCACCACGCCACCCCGCAGCGGCACCGGGTCGCCTCGGCGATGGCGGCGGTGCGGGCGCGGCGCAGCCTGGCCGAGCTCGACGGCTGGCTCGACCTCTCGGGCTCCGGCCACCTTCGCAGCGGGGAGGAGGTTGCTGCCGCGCTGGCGGCGTACCCCGACGACGTCGGACGCAGGGCCGTCGGCCGCAGCGTCTCCCTCGCCGACGAGCTCGCCTTCGACCTGCGCAAGGCCTCCCCCGCGCTGCCGAAGCGGCAGATCCCCGAGGGGCACACCGCCGACTCGTGGCTGAGGGTTCTCGCGGAGCGTGGCTTCGCCGAGCGGTACGCGGGCGTGCCGCACGAGCACGAGGCACGCGAGCGGCTCGAGCACGAGCTGCGGGTGATCGCCGAGAAGGACTTCGCCGGCTACTTCGTCATCGTGCACGACATCGTCGCGTTCGCCCGCGAGCGCGGGATCCTCTGCCAGGGCAGGGGTTCCGCGGCGAGCTCGGCGGTCTGCTACGCCCTCGGCATCACCGCGGTCGACGCGGTCTTCTACCGGCTGCCGTTCGAGCGGTTCATCTCCGCCCACCGCGACGAGGAGCCCGACATCGACGTCGACTTCGACTCCGACCGGCGCGAGGAGGTCATCCAGTGGGTCTACGACACCTACGGCCGGCGCAACGCCGCCCAGGTCGCCAACGTCATCGGCTACCGACCGCGGATGGCCGTCCGCGACGCGGCGAAGGCGCTGGGGTTCTCCCCCGGTCAGCAGGACGCCTGGTCGAAGCAGGTCGACGGCTGGAAGGAGGTGGTGACCGGCGACCAGGGCGACCGGACGGCGCACGACATCCCGGCGCCGGTGGCCGCGCTGGCCGAGGAGCTGATGGGGGCGCCGCGCCACCTCGGCATCCACTCCGGAGGCATGGTCCTCACCGAGCGGCCCATCGGCGAGGTCTGTCCCATCGAGCGGGCACGGATGGAGAAGCGGACCGTGCTGCAGTGGGACAAGGACGGCTGCGAGTCGATGGGGCTGGTCAAGTTCGACCTGCTCGGGCTCGGCATGCTCGGCGCACTCGACCACATGATGAAGCTCGTGGACGAGCACCTCAGCGAGACGTGGGACCTCGCGACGATGCCCAAGGAGGAGCCGGCGGTCTACGACATGCTGTGCCGGGCCGACTCCATCGGGGTCTTCCAGGTCGAGAGCCGGGCGCAGATCGGGACGCTGCCGCGGCTGCGGCCGCGCGAGTTCTACGACCTCGCCATCGAGATCGCGCTCATCCGCCCCGGCCCGATCCAGGGCGGCGCCGTCCACCCGTACGTGCGCCGGGCCACCGGCCAGGAGCCGGTCACCTACGACCACCCCGAGCTGGTGCCCGTCCTCGAGCGCACCAAGGGCGTCCCGCTGTTCCAGGAGCAGCTGATGGCGATGGCGGTGACCCTCGGCGACTGCAGCCGGGACGATGCCGACCTGCTGCGCCGGGCCATGGGCTCCAAGCGCGGCATCGAGCGCATCGAGTCCGTCAAGCACAAGCTGTACGACGGCATGCGGCGCCGCGGGATCACCGGGGAGCTGGCCGACTCGATCTACGTCAAGATCCTGTCCTTCGCGAACTTCGGCTTCGCCGAGTCGCACGCACTGTCGTTCGCGCTGCTCGTCTACGCCTCCTCGTGGTTCAAGCTCCACTACCCGGCGGCGTTCCTGGCGGGGCTGCTGCGCAACCAGCCGATGGGGTTCTACTCCCCCCAGTCGCTGGTCGGCGACGCCCGGCGCCACGGGGTCGAGGTGCGCCGCCCCGACGTGACCCGGTCCGCCGCCCAGGCCGACCTCGAACCCGTCGCCCCGGTCCCCGTCGTCCCCACCGGTCTCGCCCTGTGCCGTCAGCCCCGCTTCGAGCGCACCGAGTGGGTGCCCGGCACCCCCGACCCCGTGCCGGCGCACCGGCGCGACGGGGCGCTCGCGGTCCGGCTCGGGCTCGACTCGGTGCGCGGCATCGGACCGGAGGTGGCGCGGAGGATCGTCGCGGCGCGCGACGAGGCTCCGTTCACCGGCGTCACCGACCTTTCCCGCCGTGCCGACCTGACCCCTGCCCAGCTCGAGGCACTGGCGACGGCCGGCGCCTTCGACGGCTGGGGGCTCGACCGCCGTGAGGCGCTGTGGCAAGCCGGCTTCGCCGAGAGCCGCGAGCACCTGCCCGGCACCACGCCGGCCCCCGCGGCCCCGGCCCTCCCGGGCATGAGCGAGCCGGAGATCACGCTGGCCGACCTGTGGGCCACCGGCGTCTCGCCCGAGCAGCACCCGGTCGAGCACCTGCGCGACGAGCTGCGTCGGGCAGGCGTCCTGTCGATCGCCGACCTCGCCACCACCGAGCCCGGTCGTCGCGTCCACGTCGGCGGGTTGGTCACCCACCGGCAGAGGCCGGGGACCGCCATGGGGGTCACCTTCCTGAACCTCGAGGACGAGACCGGAATGCTCAACGTGGTCTGCTCGATCGGCGTCATGAAGGCGCACCGGCAGGCCGCCCGCAACCGCGTCGCGGTCGTCGTCCGTGGACGGCTGGAGCGCAACGAGGGGGTCACGAACCTCGTCGCCGACCGGGTGGAGGCCATCGACGTCGTCGTGCCAGGCGCGGGGGCAGTGCTGCAGGCGCGGGCGTCGTCGCGCGACTTCCGGTGAGCGCTCAGGGGTGTCGGTTCGTGCCGCTCCACGACCAGCCGCGCTCGGCGAGCGCCTCGCCCAGGAGTCGGACCGCGACCGGCCCCACGCCGTGCATCGCCACGAGCTCGTCCTCCGAGAGCTCCCGCACCTGCTCCAGCGTCCAGATGTCCTGCGCGCGGAGGGCGCGGGTGGCCGGAGCGCCGATGCGCGGCAACGGGGTCCCGTCGCGCACCTCCCGCTCGCGCACCTCGCCCGTCACCGCGTCGAGGACGGCGGCACCGCGCGGGGAGAGCCGGTAGCCGATGTCGAGGGACTCGGTGAGCCCGAGCTCCTTGAGCTTGCGGACGTCGCGCTTGAAGCTCGGGGTGTCGCGGCCGAGCTCGGCCGCGAGCTCCGGTGCACGTACGGTCGGGCGGCGGTCGATGATCGCCAGGGTGGCGCGGGTCCACGGGCCGATCGACGACGCGCGGTCCAGCCGGTCCAGGCGAGCCACGATCGTGGCGATCTCCTCCACCGAGGGAACCGACTCGCGCAGCTCCTCGCGGGGGTCGCGGCCGGCGTACCGCAGACCGACGCGCCAGACCGGCCTGTCCGCCTTGGGCGCGAGCAGCTCGAGCAGCTCCGCCAGCGACGCGGCACCGGCGCGGCGGGCGTCGCCGGCGGTGATCCTCGAGAGGGTGACCTGCTCGACGCCGGTCACCTCGAGCAGGCCGACCCGGGTGCGAAGTCGGGTCCCGACCTTCACGCGCGGTCGGTCCCACCGCCGGAACGCCAGGTCGACCTCGCCCGCCTTGATGGCGACCAGGACGTCGGGCCGGATCATCATGCGCGCCAACGTACCGCCGCTGGACAGCCGCCGGGGCTCAGCCGTGGTCGCCCGATCTCCCGAGCGACGCTCAGATGGGGACTTCGATAAGGGTGGGGACTGAGCGGCCCAGCGCCTGGGTCACGGCCTTCGCGAGCTCCTCGGGAGTGTGCACCCGCACGCCCTCGCCACCGAGCGCCGTGGCGAGCATCGGGAAGTCGGGACTGCGGACGTCGACCGCGAGGGGGTCGATGCCCCTCTCCTCCATCCCCTCGCGGATCTCCTGGAAGCCGCCGTTGTTCATGACGACGACCGGCAGCCCCAGACCGAGGTCGACGGCCGTCGCGAACTCCTGGATCGTGAACATGGTCCCGCCGTCGCCCGCCACGACGACCACTGGTGTCTCGGGGGCGCCCAGGGCGGCACCGATGGCAGCGGGGATGCCGTAGCCCAACGTGCCGTACCCGGCGGGGTAGAGGAACTGCCCGGGTCGCACCGCAGGCCACAGGCTCGCCGTGCCGAAGTAGGAGACCTGAGCGCTGTCCCCGGCGAAGATCGTGGTCTCGGGCAACGCCGCAGCGAGCGCGTCGTGGAAGCCGATGAAGGTGGACCCGTCGCGCTCGATCCCCCGCCGGACGGCCTCGCGGAACGTCGTGACCTGGCGGCCCGAACGGTTCTGGACCGAGTCGGGAAGCTCGTCGAGCAGCAGAGCGAGCGTCTCCGCCGCGCCGCCGTGCAGCGGGTGGGTCGCCGTCAGGTTCTTGTGCAGCTGACGCTCGTCGATGTCCACGCGGACCACCACACCCGAAGCCTCGACGCGATGGCCCCACAGCTCGCTGGACCCCAGCACGGAGCCGACGACCAGGAGCGCGTCGGCTCCGGCGAGGATCCGGTGGGTCTCGGGGAGACGGATGCAGGCACCCAACGACAACGGATGGGTCTCGGGGACCACACCCTTCCCGTTGACGGTGGTGACCACCGGTGCGTCGAGGCGCTCCGCGACGGCCAGCACCTGCTCCGAGGCCTGGCGACACCCGCCCCCGACGACCAGGACCACCGAGGAAGCCTGGGCGAGCGCGTCAGCCGCCGCCCCTACCAGCTGGCGCTCGGGAGTCGGCACCGGACGGTGGACCGGCTCGGGCCGGGTCAGTGCGGTGTCGTCGTACCCGCCGTCGAGGACGTCGACCGGCACCTCGAGGTGCACCGGACGGGGACGGTTGGTCTGCCAGTGGTCGAAGGTCTCGTGGATCGCGGCGTAGGCCTCCTCCGCGGACTCGACACGGATGCTGCGCTCCACCATGGCGTCGAGGTGGCCACTCTGGTCCTTGACCTCGTGCAGCCAGCCCAGGTCCCGGCCCACCATGCCGCGCGGCAAGCCCGGGGAGATCAGGAGCACCGGGACGGAGTCGGCGTACGACGTGGCGGCCGCGGTCGTCGCGTTGGTGAGGCCCGGACCCGTGGTCGTGATGACGACGCCAGGTCTGTTGGTGACACGCGAGTAGGCGTCCGCGGCGTAGCCGCCACCCTGCTCGTGACGCGGTGCGACATGGCGGATCCCGTGCGACCGGAGCGCACGGTAGATCTCCAGGTTGTGGGTGCCTGGGATCCCGAACACGAGGTCGACCTCGCGCTCACGCAGGGCGCGTACGACGGCGTTGCCGCCTCGCGTGGCCGTCGGGCGGGTCACGTCCGTTCCTTTCTTCCGATCCGGTCTCGCTCGCGAGATCAGATGTCGCCCAGCGCCGGGGAGATCATCCAGAGCACGACTGCCGGCTCCGACGACTCGTTGTGGAACCGATGACCGATGCGCGGGTCGATGAGCACCGCGTCCCCTGCGCAGAGGTGGTAGGTCTCCGTCGCCCAGTCCAACGTCAGGGAGCCTTGCACCACGTGGACGCACTCCTCCTCGCCGCCGTGCGTGTAAGGCTCCTCGCCCGAGGAGTATCCGGGGGCCACCACGCTCTGGTTGACCTGGAGCTTCCTGGCCAGCGGCGGCGTGAGCAGGTAGTGGGCACTGCCGTCAGGGCGGAAGCTCATCCGCCGGTCCGCGACGCGGACGAGGCGCTGTGGTGCCTGGTCCGAGGTGCTGAGGAACAGGGCGCCCATCGTCTCGTCGAGAGCCTCGCAGATGCGGCGCAACGAGGCGACCGAGGGGCTCACCAGCCCGCGCTCGACCTGGGAGAGGAAGCTCTCGGAGACCGCCGCCTTCTCGGCGACCGTCTTCAGCGACAGGTGCTTGCCCTTGCGCAGCTCACGCAGCCGCTGGCCCAGGACCCGGTCGAGCTCGCTCTTCGGGCTCCTGTCGGCGGTGGCTTGGTCACTACTCACTGCGGTCCTCTGCTCGTGTGTTCGGCCCGGCCAGCACCGAAGTCAGCGGGGGGTTCGAGGTCGCGCGCGGGTGGGTGCCCTCGAGCGAGCCGTGGAGGACGTCGCCGCCCACGATGGTCGCCAGCGTAGTGATCGACGTCAGCTCGGAGACCTCGATCTCGAACGGATCGCGATCGATCACGATGAAGTCGGCCAGCTTGCCGGCTTCGAGGCTTCCGCGTACCTGGTCGGCGAACGTCGAGTAGGCCGCGTCCACCGTGAAGGCGCGCAGCGCCGCCTCGAGGTCGATCCGCTCGGAGGGGTTCACAGCGACGCCGTTCTTGTTCGTCAGCTCGAGCATGCAACGCATCGTGAACCAGGGATTGGTCGTGAACGGCTGGGCTCCCGCGGTGTCCGAGTTGCCGGGCAGACGGTGCTGACGCTCGAGGAGGGTGCGCAGGGCGTACTTGCTCGCTCCCTCAGGGAGCCGCCGTGCGGGGTCGTCGGGCTCGGCGATCACGAAGCCGGGGTTGGGTGCTGCCAGACCTCCGGCTGCGACGAGCCGGTCGAGGAGGTCGGTGCCGTAGCTCTCGTTGAAGAAGTGCTCGATGCGGATCCGGTGGTCCAGGTCGGGGAACAGCGCCGAGATCCGCTCGACAGCGGACACCGCGAGCTCCTGGGAGAGGTCCCCGATCGCGTGGACGTACACCTGGACCCGTGCGTCGGTCGCCCTGTAGAGCTCGTTCACCAGCGTCGGGTACAACCGGGTCAGCAACCCCCAGCGTTCGGCCGGAAGATCCAGCTGGTTGCCGCGGAAGGCCCCGTCGCGGCCGCCGTCCATGAAGATCTTGTAGCCGTGGTACCAAAAACGGTCGGCGCCGGCCGCACCTCCCGCCCGCACCGCGTCGCGCGAGAGGTCCGCAAGCGGCTGGTGGCCGGGCGCCAGGGTCAGCAGCACGCCCAAGCGCGGCGCGCGCCCTGACCCGGCGAGCTCCTGCAGCACGTCGATGCCCTCACGGGAGTAGCCGATCTCGTGGACGGTCGTCACCCCGTTGGCGAGGAACAGGCTGCCCAGTGTCTCCTCCAACGCGGCCGACAGCTCGGCTCGGGAAGGCGCGGGGGCGGTCAGGAGGTCCCATGCCTCTTCCAGCACCCCGTTGAGCGCGCCGTGCTGGTCGCGCTGGGCCCGCATGCCCGGCGGCGCGACGAACGACGCGTCGATGCCGGCGGCTCGGAGCACCTGCTCGTTCACGACGAACTTGTGCATGGACCACCGGAGCGCCACGCAGTGCTCCGGCGCGACAGCGTCGAGCTCCGCCTTGGTGGGGAGGTCCTGGCCGAACGTCGCCTGGCCGATGACCCAGCCGCCGGGCGGCTTCCTGCGCACCTCGGCGGCAACCAGCTCCAGCACCGCGTCCCGCGACAAGCCACGCACGTCTGTCCACACGTGCCGCGACAGCGCGGTCATCTCCACGTGCGTGTGGGTGTCGATGAACCCGGGCAGGACGGTCCGTCCACCGACGTCGAAGATCGGCCCACGAGCCCCGACGACTTCCCGGACCTCTTCGTCGGTGCCGACCGCTACGAGGACGCCGTCCTCGACCGCGAGCGCCGTCGCGTCGGGCGCGCCCGCGGCCATCGTCCGCACGCGCGCACCGACAACGCCGTAGACGCTCACCGATCCAGGACCCTCGGCGAGAGCCCGAGGCGCTCGACGTCGCTCGGCTGGTAGGGCTCCGGAGCACCACCACGCCAGTAGAACTCCCACCGCTTGCCCAGGGTCGGCGACTTCGCGACGGCCGAGAAGAGCCGGCTGCGCAGCGGCGTCAGCGGCTTGGGCCAGCGGTACTGCATGACGTCGTAGGCCGTCGTCAGCCGCTGCACCATGTCGATGCGCGGACGTGCGGTCTGCTCCCAGATCGGCAGGGCGTCACGGACGTCGTCGAAGGCCGACACCGTTTCAGCGAGCTCCCATGCCGCCGCGATCGACACTCCGGCACCCTGCCCGAGGTTCGGCGGCTGCGCGTGAGCGGCGTCGCCGATGATGGCCACGCGGCCGCTCACCCACGAGTCGCACACCACGACCGAGTGGCGGTGGTGCACCGACAGCTCCGGGGTCACCTGCTCGAAGTAGTGGGCGAGGTGCGGGAAGGCACGGCTCCAGTAGTTGACGTCCAGGGGGAGGCGGGTGGCCCGCTTGTCCTTCTCCGGCCCGATGATGAACATGTAGGTGTACTCGTCCGAGCAGGGTGCGACGCCCACGCGGAGGTTGCCCGACCAGTGCTCCGTGCTGACGTCCGGCTCGTCGGCGAACCGCGGCACCAGTGTCCGGGTGGCGCCGTCCCCGAGCGAGTACTTCACCCGGGCGAGGTCCAAGCTGTCGCGGACTCGCGAGTGCAGGCCGTCCGCGCCGACCACGAGGTCTGCGCTGCGGCTGGAGCCGTCGGCGAAGTGGAGCGTCGCGTCGCGGCCGGCACCGACGACCTTCGCGTCGGTGTGCAGCACCGCCCCGAGCTCGTCGGCCTTCTGCCGCAGCGCCTGCTGGAGGTCGGCGCGGAGCAGGACGACGAGACGTTCACCCGACACGTCGCGGTTCGCCACGAGGTTCTTCTCCTCGTCGATGATGCGAGCGTTCGAGATGCGCCGCCCCTTCTTGAGGATGACGTCACTGAGGCCGAGGCGGTCGAGCACCTCGAAGCTGTTCTCCTTGACGTAGATCCCGGCCCCGATCTCGCGCGGCTCCGGCGTCCGCTCGAAGATGTCCACCTCCCAGCCGTGCGATCGGAACGAGGCCGCAGCAGCGAGCCCGGCGATGCCGGCTCCGGCGATGAGCACCTTGGACATGAAAGCTCCTGTTTCTGTTTCTTCTGTTCAGTCGGCCATGAGAGTCATGCGGGACGGGGCGATCTCGACGTCGACGGCCGAGCCGAGGTCCACAGGCGGGGAGGAGCTGACCGGGCGGCGCACCGTCAGTGCGTGCCCCCCCTCGCAGTCGACCTCGACCTGCTCCAGCTCGCCGAGCAGGTCGACCTCGCGGACGGTGCCGCGCAGGCGGACCGCCTCGGTGGACGCACCGTCTCCGACGATGCTGACCTGGGCCGGCCGGACCGCGACCTTCACCGGTCCCGCAAGTGTCGTGTCGACCGGCACCCGCTGACCGAGGAGCTCCAGCACGCCGCCCGACACGGTCCCGTCGAGGATGTTCGAGTCGGAGAAGAAGGTCGCGACGAACGAGTTCTCCGGTCGGGTGAACAGGTTCATCGGCGTGTCGAGACCTGCGAAGACACCGTGGTTCATGATCGCCACACGGTCGGAGAGGACGAGCGCCTCCTCCTGGTCGTGGGTCACGTAGATGACGGTCGTCCCCGTCTCGCGGTGGACCTGCTTGATCTCCTGCTCCATCTGCAGCCGCAGGCTGCGGTCCAGGGCGCCGAGGGGTTCGTCCATCAGCAGGATCTCCGGCTCGTAGGCGAGAGCTCGCGCGAGCGCGACGCGCTGCTGCTGCCCGCCGGAGAGCTGGCTCGGGCGCTTGCCGGCGTGCTGCGTCAGACCGACGACCTGCAGCATCTCGTCGACGCGGGACCGGAGCCGGGCCCGTGCGTACTTGCGCTGCTTGAGTCCGTAGGCGATGTTGTCGGCGACCGTCATGTGCGGGAAGAGCGCGTAGTTCTGGAACACCATCCCCAGGCGCCGCTCGGACGGCTCCAGCACACCGATGTCGGTGCCGTCGAGCAGCAGCTGTCCTCCGCTGGCGGCCTCGAAGCCGGCGATGATCCGGAGCAAGGTGGTCTTCCCCGAGCCCGAGGGGCCGAGGAGGGTGAGGAACTCGCCCCGCTGGACCGTCAGGTCGATCGCCTTCAGCACTTCGACGTCGCCGAACGATTTCGAGAGCTGACGGATCTCGAGCACGGAGTCCGTCGTGGCCCCCCGGATGGGTCGCTGTGCGGTCATGACTGTACTCATCGGCCTTCCTTGCGGCGGAGAGTGCTGCTCAGCAGCATGAGGAACGTGACGGCGAACATGAGGAGCGTGGCGATGGCGGTGATCGCCGGGTCCACGGAGTACTGGACCGAGTCGAAGATGTACTTCGGGAGGGTGACGAGCCCCGAGCCGCCGAGGAAGGTGATGAGCACCGCTTCGTCGAAGCTGCTGATGAAGCCGAAGAGGAATCCGGAGACGACCGCCGGCAGCAGCAGTCGCAGGGTGATGCCGCCCCACGCACGGAGCCGGGTCGCGCCCATCGTCATCGCGGCGAGCTCGAGCTCGGTGCGGATCTGCTCGAGCGACGTGCTCAGCACGATCACGACCAGCGGAAGCGCGTGCGTGATGTGGGCGAGCACCACGCCACGCTGGGTCCCGATCAGGTCGAGCTCGGCGAAGACGGCGTACATGCCGACCGCGTAGGCCGAGATCGGGATGACGACCGGAGCGATCGCGACCCCTTCGAGCAGCGACCGTCCGGGTAGCCGGCTGCGATTGGCCGCGAACACCAGCGGCAGGGCGACGACGAGAGTCCCGACGGCGGCGTAGAGCGCGACCTCGAGGGAGAGCAGCAGGGGGCCGCCCCAGCTGCCGGAGGTGAAGACGTCGACGTAGCGGTCGAGCCCCCAGCCCTCCGGTGGGAACCGGACGCGGGGGTCGGTCCCGAAGGAGAGCACGACGATGAGGATCGCCGGAAGCAGCAGGAAGAGCAGGGAGAAGCCCAGCAGGAGTCGCCCGAGGATGCTCGTGGTCCGGTCGAGCGCACGGGCCGGGTGGTTGACGTAGGTGCTCATCCCGCGATCCCACCCTTCAGCGCCTTCGAGCCCACGGCCTTGAGCGCGGTCCCGAGGACGACCAGGGCGAGCACGAGGAGGAGCACGGACGAAGCCGCCGCACGTGGGTAGTTGAAGAAGGCGAAGATGTCGTCACCGATCATCGTGGCCATGAACGGTGTCTCCGCGCCGCCGAGAAGGACCGGCGTGACGTAGAAGCCGATGCTGATCGCGAAGACGATCGCGGCCGCCGCGATCAGCCCGGGCGCCACGATCGGCAACCAGACCCGCACCATCGCCGCGGTCCTCGACGAGCCGAGGCTCCGCGCGGAGTTCAAGAACTCGGGCTCGAACCTGCTCATCGTCGGGTTCATCGCCAGCACGGCGTACGGCAGCATCGTGTAGGTCATCCCGACGACGACCGCGAGGCGGGTGTACAGCAGGGTCATGGGCTCGTCGATGACGCCCGCCTGGTCGAGGACCGAGTTCAGGATGCCGTTCTTGGCGAAGATGATGCTCCAGGCGTAGGCCTTGACCACCACCCCCATCCAGAACGGAAGCAGGAGCGCCGCCCACAAGAGGGCCTTGAAGGCGGCGCTCCTCGCTCGAGCGATCGACCACGAGATGCTCGCGCCCATGACCACGCACAGGACCGTCACCACGAGGGACATGACGATGGTGTTGACCAGCGAGTTGCGGATCGCTGCCGATTCGAAGACCGCGGCGAAGTTGCTGAAGCCGCCGTCACCCTGGGTGAACGCATCCATCGTCAGCTTCACCAGCGGGTAGACGATGAACAGCGCTCCGACGACCGCGACCGGCGCGACCATGAGAATGGCAGGCCCGTTCGCCAGGTGCGGTGTCCATCGACGAGTCCGCGTCGGGGTGGCCGCACGCTCGTGAGGCGGTTGCTGCAGCGTGGTCACGTGAGAAGCCCTTCAGTCTCAGCCGCGCAGGAATTCCTGCCAGCGCTTGTTGACCTCTTCGTAGTTCTCCACGTACCAGGCGTAGTTCATGAGGCCGAGCTTCTCGCGGTTCTCGGGGAAGTCCGCGAGGGTCTTCGCCGTCTTCTCGTCGATGAAGTCGAAGGACTCGGGGTTCGGCACGGAGTAGCCGAGAGCCTCGGCCCAGGCGGCCGCGTTCTCGGGGTGGGAGGCGATCCACTCGACGAACTCCCAGGCCTCGTCCGGATTGTCGGAGCCCTCGGTGACGTTCCAGAAGCCGGGGTTGTAGAGGCCGTCCTGCCAGATCACCTCGACGGGGGTTCCACTGTCGATGAGGCCGTAGGCGCGGCCGCTGTAGCTGATCCCGAGCTCGGCCTCGCCGCTCTCGAAGACCTGGAGGTTCTGGTCACCGGAGGACCACCAAGCACCCGAGGCGTCCTGGAACTCCGTGAGCGTCTCGAAGGCACGGTCGAGGTCGATCTCGTGAGTGGGCAGCTCGTCGATCGTCACACCGTTCGCGATCTCGGCCATCGAGAGGTTCACCAGCGGCGAGGTGGAGATCGAGGTGCGGCTGCCCGGGAACTCCTCGGTGTCGAACAGCCCGGCTGTGTCGGTCGGGCACGTGTCGACGGCCTCGGCGTTGCAGGCGCCGACGTACCCCAGCACCGACCAGCTGATGCCGAAGTCGGTCACGGCGTCCTCGGGCAGCTCCTCCAGGAGCCGCTCCTTCACGTCGTCGGGCATCGTGGCGATCAGGCCCCGGTCGTGGGCGATGTAGGCGTCGGGCCCGGAGGTGGAGTCCAGGAGGTCCCACTCCACGTTGTTCGCCTGGGTCTGCGCTTCGAGGTTGGCGACGAACTTGCCCGGCGCGTCGACGATGTCCACCTCGTAGCCGGTCTCCTCCGTGAAGGGCTTGACCAGGTGCTCGCGCGTCGCCGAGGTGAACGGGTCGCCCCAGCTGGCGATCGTGAGCTTCACCGAGCCATCGCTACCGCTGCCGCTGTCGGTGTCGCTGCCGCACGCACTCGCGGTCAGTGCGAGGGCGCACGCAGCCGCAGCCAGCAGCTTCCGTGGGGGGTGGGTCATGAGGTCTTCCTGTTCTCCCGATGGGACCGAGACTTCCTGATTGGCCTGCTGTTCTGCACCAGCGGTGCAGAGATCGGATCACGCAAACCGTCCACGCTGAAGAATTGCGCTTGATCTTCATCGTCACTTAAGACGCCCGCTCATTAGAGTGCATCCGCCAGGTGGTGTCAACGGTTCTGACAGGGGCCGTCCGGATGTGGAGACAGCCCTGTAAAAGTCATGTGCGGGAACAGCGGGGCGCCTCGCAGCATGGGGTGATGACCACGGAAGACCTGCAGCTCGAGCCGCTCCGCCACAACCCCCACAACGCGGTGACCGCGTCGGTCGACCGCGTGAGGAGGACGGACGGCACCTCGTCGATCCGCAAGGTGCTGCGCGCCGCCTCGGCAGCTCCGGAGCGGACCGACC
This sequence comes from Nocardioides caldifontis, assembly GCF_008087345.1. Taxonomy (GTDB): domain Bacteria; phylum Actinomycetota; class Actinomycetes; order Propionibacteriales; family Nocardioidaceae; genus Marmoricola_A; species Marmoricola_A caldifontis. Next base: position 37,759 of record NZ_VHIB01000013.1, read on the forward strand.
GGTGGGCGGCTTCGGACGACCCGCGTCACTGGAACTACTGGCGCCGCGAGGTCGAGGCCTACCAGGACGAGCAGCTGCGCCGGAGCCTCGACGGCACCGGGCTCGACATGCCGGCATGCGAGGTGGTCGAGCACGACGACGGCGCGACCCTGTGGCTGGAGGACGTCCCCGGAACACCAGGCACGGCGTTCACGCTCGCCGACCACGAGGCGGTCGCCGCGGGGCTGGGGCGGTGGCAGGCGCAGGGGCCGCTGCGCGCGGCGTGGAGTTTCGCCGGCTTCCTGCGCGCGTACTCCGCAGGCCAGACCCGCCCGTCGGTCGGCCTCGTCGAGGACGACGACGCGTGGCGCCGGCCGCTGGTCCGGGACACCTGGCCCGACGGGCTCCGCGAGGGGTGGCGCCGCCTGCTCGCGCACCGCGACGCGCTGCTCGACGTCATGGAGCGGCTCCCCCGGACCCGCAGCCACCTCGACGTCTGGGCGAGCAACGAGATCCGTCGTACGAGCGGCGAGGTCGTCCTGCTCGACTGGGCCTTCGTCGGCGACGGAGCCGTCGGCGAGGACCTCGGCAACCACGTGCCGGACGCCGCCTTCGACCTGTTCTGGCCCGCCGCCGAGATCAGCGACCTCGACGACGCGTGCTTCGCGGCGTACCTGGCGGGGGTGCGCGAAGCGGGGTGGCGCGGGCGGGACCACGAGGTGCGGCTGGGGGTCGTGGCGTCGTGCGTGAAGTACTCCTGGCTCCTGCCGCTGATGCTCGAACAGGCCCACCGCGACGAGCACCGCGCCTACCACGAGGTGGTCGACTCGGCACACCTCTACCAGCAGCGCGGGCTGATCCTCACCCACCTCGTCGGCTGGTGCGACGAGGCGCTGCGCCTGGTCGCACAGCTCTGAGGAGCGCACCCGACCGCCCAAAGGCGTCGGGGGCCCGTCCTTCCTGCTGACCAGTAGGCCGAGTTGGTGGCTAGCGGCGAAGCCGCGACCCCGAGTCCCGGACGACAGTGGCGTGGTCCACCCCATCCCGGGCACCCCACCAGAACGGAGCCGGACATGATCCACCGCAGCCTCTCCCTCCCCCTCGTGGTCGCCGTGACGGCGCTGGCGTTGGCGGCGGGCCCTGCCACCGCAGCCGTCACGTCCACCCCTGGACCCTCATCCGGTGTCGCCGGCTCGTCGACGGCACTCGCGGTCTCGTCGAGCCCGCTCAGCAAGGCCCAGGCGACGCTGACGAAGGCAGCCGCGCGGCTCCGCGCGGGCCGACGCGCGAAGGCGGTCCGCGCGCTGACGGTCCTGAGCAGGCAGGTGGTCGAGGCCCAGCGCGCCGCGGTCCGACAGATCGGCAAGCCACCGGCGGACCCGGAGAGCGACGAGCCGCCCGGCCCCGGCGCCGTGCTCGCGGTGCTCGGGCTCGACCACCGCGTCACCTCCGCCCTGGTCCCCCAGCTCGCGAGCCAGAAGGGGCCGCGGGTCGTGGGCCGCCTGGGGCGCGCCCTGCAGCGCACCCACGTCAGCCGCAACCGCATGATCGGCAAGGTGGTCGGACTGCCCCCGGCCAAGGGCGACGACTACGCGGACGGCATGTCCGACGTGCTGGGCCAGTTCCCGGCCGAGCTCCGCCAGATCAGTACCGCTCTTGCGTCGAAGACCCTCACCAAGCGCTCACGCGCCGCCCTCGTCAAGGCGCGGGCCCGGGTCGCTCGCGCCAACCGGCTCATGCTCGGCGAGTACGGCGGGGGCGAGTGAACCCCAGACGACGTACCTTCCGGGAACCGGACCGCTCCACCGACCGGCACGGAGGCGCAAGAGCTCCTTCGGGGCGCATAATCGTGGCGATGACGCAGCCCGTCCCGAGCACCGCCGCCCGTCTGGACACCGACCAGGCGGGCGGCTCGCGCGTCGTCGTGGCCGAGGACGACGTCCTGCTGCGTGCCGGACTGGTCACCCTGCTCCAGCGAGGTGGCTTCACCGTGGTCGGCGAGACCGGTGACGCAACGAGCCTCCTGCAGCTCGTGCGGTTCGAGGTCCCGGACGTCGTGGTGACCGACATCCGGATGCCCCCGACCCACAGCCTCGAGGGGATCGAAGCAGCCACCACGATCCGCCGCGAGCTGCCCGAGGTGGCGGTGCTCGTCCTCTCGGCTCACGTCGAGGTGGCGCACGCGATGGAGCTGCTGGCGGACGGCAAGGGGATCGGCTACCTGCTCAAGAGCCGGGTCGTCGACGTCGACGACTTCCTGGACTCGGTGCGCCGGGTGACCCGAGGCGGCTCGGTCGTCGACCCGTCGCTGGTCCAGGACCTCATCAGTCAGCAGCGCCGGGACGACCCTCTTGCAGCGCTGAGCCCTCGCGAGCTCGAGGTGCTCGCACTGATGGCCGAGGGACGCTCCAACATGGGCATCAGCCAGCAGCTGTGGGTCACTCCCGGCACGGTCGAGAAGCACGTCAAGAGCATCATGCACAAGCTCGACCTGCAGGAGGACGTCGCGGACCACCGCCGCGTGAGGGCGGTCGTCGCCTACCTCGACGCACGCTGAGCCCGCGTCTCTACCCGACCGGGGCGCGGCCCCTTCCTGCCAGCAGGTAGCGGCGAGGGGTCGCTCGCGGGAACCACGGTTCCCGGCTGTCCGCGACGCGGAGGACCGGCCTTCCTCGCAACCCTGGGACGGTCCGAACCGCACGTCTTCGCGAGGAACCGTCATGGTGGCAGCTGCAGCAGCACGACCCCCGGCCTGGACATCGATCCGCCCCCGGGAGCGCGGCACCACGCTCGCCGGCACGATCGTGCTGCTGGTGCGGGTCGTCGAGCAGCAGCTCGCCGGGGAGGCCGTGACCCGCCTGCTCGGCTCGATCGCGGCACGGGCCGGGTTCGGCCCGGACCTCTGGCCGTCCTCGGTGGCCGCCCCGGTGCGCGGCGTGCTCGACGCGCTGGAGACGACAGTCGGCACCGTCGACGGCTGGACCTCGGGCGCCGCACAGCTCCTGCTCCTCCTGCTGCTGCCCGTCGGCGGGCCGTTCTGGGCCGGCGTGGTCCCGGTCGCGACGACCCTCCGGGCAGCGAGGAGCGGGGCGCGCTGGGCGCGTGACCGAGTTCGGGTTAGCCGCAATGCCGGACGGCGTCCTGCCCTGCACCATGGAGCCGTGCGCACCACGATCTTGATCGTCGACGACAACCCCACCTTCCTCGACCAGGCCCGTCAGCTCCTCGCCCGCCACGACTTCGACGTCGTCGGTACGGCCCGCAGCAGCGCCGAGGCGGTGTCCAGCGTGGCCCTGCGACGACCCGACGTGGCGCTGGTCGACGTCCACCTGGGCCCGGAGAGCGGCTTCGACCTCGCGCGGCACCTGGCGCGGGACGACCAGGGGCCGCCGGTGACGACCGTGCTGATGTCGACGCACTCCGAGGAGGACCTCGCCGACCTGGTCGCGGCGAGCCCTGCCGCGGGCTTCGTGGCGAAGGACCGGCTCTCAGGCCCGGCCCTCCGCGCGGTCCTCGCCGGGCGCGGCTGAGTCCGCGACCAGGACGGGAAAGGTGGCCACGAGCGTGGTGCCGGCGCCCGGTGGGCTCGTCAGCTCCAGCCGACCGCCCAGCGCCTGGACCCGGTCCTCGAGCCCGGTGAGCCCGGAGCCGCCGTCGCGGTCGGCGCCCCCGACGCCGTCGTCGTCGATCCTCAGCTCCAGGACGGAGCCGGCCAGCCGCAGCGTCACCCGGACCACGGACGCGCGTGCGTGCTTGGCCACGTTCGTGAGTGCCTCGGAGGTCACGTAGTAGACACCGACCTCGACGGGGCTGGGAAGCCTGCCGATGTCCCCCACCTCGAGCTCGACGGGGACGGCGGAGCGGCGGGCGAGGACGGCGAGGGCGGGCCTGAGCCCGCCCTCGGTCAGGATCGCCGGGTGGATCCCGCGGGAGAGCTCCCGGAGCTCGTCCAGGGTGCCGGTGAGTGCCGTGGAGATCTCGTCGAGCCGCGGCACCACGTCGGCGCCGTCCGCGGCGTCGTCCCGGACGAGCCGCACCCCCAGCGCCAGCGACACCAGCCGCTGCTGGACCCCGTCGTGCAGGTCCCGCTCGATGCGGCGCCTGGCCTCGTCGGCCGCGGCGACCAGCCGGGTGCGTGAGGCGAGGAGGTCCACCCGGGCCTGCGCGTTGTCGATCGCCGTGGCGATCAGGTCCGTGAAGTCGCTCAACCGGGTCTCGACCGCTTCGTCGACCGGCTCGGTCGATCGGGACGCGACGACCACCGCTCCCCAGACGGACCCGTCGACGGTGATCGGGCACCCGGCCGCGGAGCGCACGCCGAGCTGACGCAGCGTGGCGGCCCACGACCCGGCGGCGCCCTGGAAGCTGTCCACCCTCGCACCGCGTCCGGTGCGGAAGACCTCGCCGGTGACGTTCAGCCCTTCGAGCGGGTACCGCCACCCGACCTCGAGGCTCGGTCCGGAAGCGCTCCAGCTCGCCACGACGCTCGCAGTGCCGTCCGGGTTGAACCTGCTCAACGTGGCCACGTCGGCACCCAGCTGCCTGCCGATCTCCTCGGTCACCGCCGCGAACACCGCCTCCGGCGGCGGTTGCCGCGCGACGATCGTGGCGACCCGTCGGAGCGCCGCCTGTTCCTCCGCGAGACCGGCGCGGGCACTTTCGGCCTCCACCGCGGTCCGGCGGGCGCGCACCGCCAGCTCCCCCAGGAGCGAGGCCATCAGCAGGTACGTGACCAGCGCCAGGGAGTTCCGGGCGTCGGGCAGCTCGAGGGCATGGGTCGGAGGGATGAAGTACCAGTCCAGTGCCACCACGCTGGCGACGCCGACGGTGACCGCGTAGGGGATGTCCCAGTACCGGGCGGTCAGGAGCACGACCACGACGTCGAGCGTGATGACTGCCACCGCGGTCGCCGCGGACTCCGGCAGCGGCTTCGCGAGCAGGACCGTGACGGCCGCGAACCAGCCGGCGCCGACGATGAACGCAGCGGCCATCTCGAGGGCGGCGGCTTGCCGGAGACCTTCGGGAACCGCTGCCCGGCGGAGGAAGGGCGGGGGTCTCATCAGGGTCCCTCCTGTCGGCCCCACACCGCCCGGAGCATCGGGCGCACCGTTCGGCGCCGGGACAGCAGCAGGTCGATCGCGAACACGAGCAGGATGAAGGTGGCCGCGAGCCGGAGCAGCGCCACCGGGTGCAGCAGCTGAAGGACGAACAGCACCGTCACGAGCACCACGTCCACCCGTTTCGGCTCGAGCGTCGCCAGCGCCGCGACGGCGAACAGGGTCATCGCGATCGTGAACGACAGCTCGAGCTGCTCGCGCGGAGCCAGCGGCATGACCGGCCCTCCCCCGCCTGCGAAGTAGGCCAGCGGCAGCGCGCCCATGCCCAGGGTCCACTGGCTCACCGACGAGGCGAGGAACAGCGCCATCCCTTGCGCGGGACGGTGGTTGGCGATCAGGACCGCGACCACGACGAACTCCGGTGACTCGGTGGCCGCGGGAACCACCGACTGGATCAGCAGGTACGGATCGACGCCGAGGGACGCCCCGGTCGTGAGCAACGCGTCCGCGAACGGGTTGGCGATGAGGAGGACCACCGCGCCCGGGCCGAGGATCATGCCGAGGACAGCGAGCCGTCGGCGCTGCTCCGGGAGGGCGACGAGGGCGGAGGCAACCCCCACGACGGCCGGCTGCTCGCCGTGCGTGCCCTGCACCCGACGCGCGTACACCACGTAGAGCGCGACCAGGACGGCCGAGTCGACGACCGAGAGGTTGCCGCGCACGGTGATCTGGATGGCGAAGATCGAGGTGAGGAGCAGGATGCCGAGCTCGAGCCGGCGGTTCTCGGCGAGCCGCACGCGGGTCGCCACCCCCTCGCGCGCCTGTGCCGTCAGCAGCACGACCAGCGGCAGGGCCAGGGCTCCGGCCAGCAGGAGCCGGGTGGCGCCGGTCAGGTTGGCGGTGACGAGCTCGGCGGCCTGGATGAAGGCGAACCGGATCTCGATGACGAACTCCGGCAGGACCGTCACCAGGGCCACGACCGCCAGCACCAGGCCGCCGGAGAAGACCGCTTCCCCGGCGTCCGCGGCCCAGGCGAGCATGAAGGCAGCCCCCACGACACCGATGCCCAGGCAGACAGCCTCGATCTGCACGGGGAGTGCACCGCCGGCGACGTGGACGGCCACGCCGAGGAGCGAGCAGAGCACGGCCACCACGACAGGACGCCGCCACGTCGGCGCGGTCGTGGTCCGGGGCGCGGCGCCGGTCACGAGGGCTCCCGCACGCGCACCGTGACCGAGGTCTGGGTCACTCCGGCGTCCCCGCGGGCGACGACGGTCAGCACGACCTCACCAGCGGTCGTCGGGGTCCAGGTGATCTCGGCCGGATCCCCCGTGCAGGCGAACCTCCACTCCTGGAGGAGCTCGCCCCCGTCGTCGCTCAGCGCCGCAGTCCCCGCCCGGCAGCCCTCGGCGAAGAACTGCACGGCGACCGGCTCCCCCACGGTCCCGCGCCGGGGCGAGCTGGTCACGGTCAGCGTCGGCGGCGTCACCACCCTGCGCGGCCCGACCTCGACGGTGAGCCCTCGACGGACCACCCAGCCGTCGGTCCCGCGCACCTCCAGGACGAGCCGGGCCGTCCCCGTGCTCTCCGGGACCCACTCCACGACCCCGCGACCGTCCTGGATCTCGAAGTGCCGGGTGAACGCGATGCCGGAGCGGGTGACGACCTCGGCGATCTCGTGCACGCCGTTCGCCACGTCGAACCGCACCCGCAGCGGACGACCCACTTCGGCCGTCTGCGGCCGGTCGACGAGCCGGAGCCGTGGCGGCGGCCCCTGGACCTCGATCGCGGCGAACGCCGAGGTGCTGGTCCCGTCGAGACCGGCCACCGTGACCCGGACCCGAGCGGTGCCGGCCCGGGTGGGCACCCAGGTCACCGTGCCGCGGCCCGACTCGAGCCGGAGCGTCGATCTCACCCGGTGGTGCGCCGAGGTGATCGTCACGGTCTCGCGCCGCGCGTTGTCGACCCGGAACGCGATCTCCGCCGGCCGACCGACGACGAGCGGCTCGTCGGGTCGCAGCACCTCGACGTACGGCGGTTCGTTCAACGCCTGGCGCACGGCCGACGGCACGTCCGGCCCCAACCCGGCTCGACCGTTGACGAACGCGGTCACGCCCAGCAGCCGCGCGGCACCCGGCCCCCGCGACCCCTCGTAGAGGCTCTGGACCTGGACGATCCCGCCCGGGAGGAACATGACCCGCGGTCGACCCAGCATCACCGCGTCGATCGAGGACTTGTCGAGGTCGCGGATCTCGAGGTTGCGCAGCCCCAGCAGGTTGCTGACCCGGGGGGTGGCGAACACGAGCCGGCTCACCTGGGCAGGTCCCAGCGTCACCGGCTCCCGCGGCAGCGCCCGTGCGACCAGCCGGGCCCGACCGCTGCCGTCCACCCAGCCGTTGAGGGTCCCGACGAGGTTCTGCCCGCGTTGCGGCGAGTAGTACGTCGTCAGCACCAGCCGCGGGTCCTCCTCGTCCGGCGGCGGCACCCAGATGTAGATCGGCGGCATCGTGAGCCGCAGGTCGTCCTCGTCGGACTCGTCGAAGTCGATGTCGCCCGCGACCTCGATCGGCCCGGAGAGCGCCAGCGGGCGGGCCCAGGTGTCGGCGCCACTGACGAAGACGTCGGGGCGCGTGGTGTGGAACCGCTCATAGGCAGTGGACTGGGCGTGGAAGAGCTCCGCCGGGTACCGCAGCCGGCCGTCCAGCTCGTCGGGGAGCGCTTCGAACGGCGTGAACAGATCGGGGAAGACCTCGCGCCACGCCCGCAGGACGGGCTCGTCCTCGTCGGTCACGTAGAGCTCGACAGCCCCGGTGAACGCGTCCACCGTGGCGAGCACCGATGCTCGGGCGTAGCTGACCCTGGCGTCGCCCAGTGCCACGCGCTCGGCGTACGGGTAGTGGTCGCTGGTGGTGTAGCCGTCGACGACGAAGAGGACCCGATCGTCTGCGGTGAGCGGGACGGCCTCGGCGTCCCAGTGGATGAACGGTGCGAGCGTCTCCAGCCGGTCGTGCACGTCACGGTGGAGCAGCAGCCGCGACTCGGTGGTGATCTCGTCCGAGAGCAGCAGGTCGATGCTCCCCAGGGCCAGCGCGAAGATCGCCCGGCGGGGCCAGCTCGACAGCGCGATGCCCCCGTCGCCGTCGTAGTGGTAGGGCTCGTCGTCACCGCCCGCCGTGGTGGGGATGTCGACCTCGGGCCGCCGCGTGTTCGCCACCACCCACTGCGAGTCCGCGACGGCCTCGTCCAGCGTGGGCGTGAGCAGCCGGACCTCCCGTCCGACAGGGTCCTCGGGCGCCGGGCTCGGCAGGTCACCGAAGTACAGGCGCGGCTCCGGCACGTCGAGACCGGAGTCCATCAGCCGCGGCTGCCGGTGGGCGCCCACGTCGTTGCTCGAGAAGCGGACCAGCCCCAGGCCGTGGGTGTAGGAGAGCCGGTCGCTCACCCACTCGTTCCCCTGGTCCGGCACGCGGGCGAGGTCCAGCTCGCGGGCGCTGACGAGGGTCAGCTCTGGACCCTTGCGGGTCTGCACGACGTCGGGGACCGGGTCCGCGGGGCTGAAGTACGGCGGTTCCGTCACGAGCTGCCGCATGCGGGCCCCGATGACGTAGCCGTCCCAGGCGGGAAGCCGCTCGAACCGCTGCCGCGACTCGGCGAAGTCGGCCGCGTCGAACTCGCTGCCGGGGTCGTAGCGCTGGACGTCCACCTCGTCGAGCCCCAGCGCCGCCCGGGTTCCCGCGATGGACCACTCGAGGTACGGCTCCTCCGACAGAAGGGGGTCGGGGTCGACGACGTAGCGCTGGACCAGGTGCGGCACCAGCGTGAGCGCGAGCACACCCGCCGCCGCCGCACCGACGACGCCGCCGCCCACGACCAGCCGCCCGAGCCGGGCCAGCCGCGTCCTCGCGACCAGCGGTGAGAGCAGGCAGATCACGGCGAGCACGAGCACGGCCACGATCCCGCCGGTCAGGAGGGGCGAGGTGACGTGGACCTCGACGTACCCCGCCCCTGCGAACGACTCGGTGCGGGTCGGTCCGGGTTGCCGGAGCTCGAGCCGGTACTGCTCGAGCCGGAAGCGCCAGGCCAGGACCACGAGGAACGCGGCCGCGAGCACCGCGAGGTGTGCGTGGGCGCCGGTCCGGGCCCGCAGGGGGCGGAAGCCGACGGCGCCGCGCACCCGGTGGACGAGGGTGACGAGGGCGAACGTGATCGCGAGCAGCGTCAGCAGCCAGACCGACAGCGTGAGGAGGAACGGCAGCGAGAACACGAAGAACCCGACGTCCTTCCCGTGGATCGGGTCCACCTCGCCGAAGGGCTGGCGGTGCTGCCAGAGCAGGTAGCGCTGGAGCGCTCCGGCCGTGGCCGAGGCGAAGAGGGTGCCCACCACGAGCGCGGCAGCGGCGATCCCGAGCACGCCGCCTGGTCGGCGGGTGAGCGCGCTGCCCCGACAGGCGACAGCCAGGTTGACCCCGACGACCACGCTGACCGCGACGAGCACCCGCAGGTGGAGCTCGACCTGCGCCTCCAGCACTCGGCGGAAGAGCTGCAGCTGCCCCAGCTCCTGGAACCAGAGTGCCCCGGGCACGAGGCGGGCGTAGAAGTACGCCGCCAGCAACGGCACCCCGACGACGAGCACCACGACCGTGGCGCGCCCCCGCACCCGCAAGAACCACGGGAGCCTGCGGCGAGGACGTTCGCGGGCCGTCGGCGCCTCGCCGTCGATGCGCGTCCGTGCGTCCTCGTCGACGGACTCGCTCGCGGAGGGTCCGGCCAGCATCTGCGAAAGGACCCAGCCGGAGGGCTCGTCGAACGGATCAGGTTTCGGGACCGGGAGCGGGTCGTTCAGCTGCGGACCAGGGTGCGGAAGGCCGGGGACGGGCACGAGGACGGGTGGCGAGCTGGGAGCGGGGCGGGCGTCGCGACGTCGCCCGTCGAGCCGGCCGAACTCAGCCAGGAAGGCGTCGAGCGCGGACTCGGGCACGACCCAGACCGAGCGAGCACCCCACGGCCTCCGCTCGCCGCCGAGCTCGCCCTTCCGCAACAGGGTCCGGACCGTCTGTGCGCTCGTCCCGAGAGCGTCGGCGACCTCGGCCACGGAGAGCTCCCTCTCCACCCGGTGACCGTACCGTCCTGGAACCCGCATCGAGGAGTGCTTTCCGAGCCCCTTTCGGAGCCCTTTCCGAGGTACGGCACGCCAGTGGCGTCCTGCGTGCGCGCATCAGGCCTCGCCGTCGCCCGCCCCGCCCTCGTCGGGCTCGTTCTCGTCGCCCTCGTCGTCGTCCTCGTCCCGCTCGTTCTCGTTCTCGTCGCGCTCGTTCTCGTCGCGCTCGTCCGCCCGTCGGTCGCGTGCGTCTTCACGGACGTCCTCGCGCCTGTCGCGGGCGTCCTCGCGTGCGTCTTCCCGTTCGTCCCTGTGCTCGTCACGTGCGTCTTCACGCTCCTCGCGCGCGTCTTCATGCTCCTCGCGCGCGTCTTCGCGCAGCTCGCGCTGGTACTCGATCCGCTCGGGGTCGGCCTCGTCGGCGAGGGACACGCCGCAGCCGGTGAGGACCGAGGCGGTCAGGAGGGAGGCGGCTGTCAGTCGGAGGAATGTCGTTCGTCTCATGTCGCGAGCGTAGAAACGGGCGGGACCTCGGCACATCCCTGCTGGCAGGAAGCCACAGGTGGGGTCGTCCCCCGGGGCGGTCCGGTCCCGGAGCCTGGTGAGTAGCGGTACTCACCAGGTTGAGCACCCGCCCGGATCCCTGGCGGCTCCGCAGCGACGAGGGTGGAGCCATGAGCACTCCAGGCACCTCTCGCACCACGACCGCCTTCTACGCCCAGGCCGCCCTGTCGTTCGGCATCGCGCTGCTCGCCGTCGTCCTCGGCATCTGCTACCTGCCGGTCGACCCGTGGCAGCGCGCCTTCCTCGCCATGGGCGCGCTGTTCCTCGTCAGCTCCTCGTTCACGCTCGCGAAGGTCGTGCGCGACAACCAGGAGCAGACCCAGGTGGTGGCCCGGCTCGACGAGGCCCGCGTGGAGCGGCTCCTCGCCGAGCACGACCCGTTCAAGGCCGCGTGACCGGCACGACCGACTCGGTCAGCCCGAGTGCACCAGCCCGGACTCGTAGGCGTGCACGACCGCTTGGACCCGGTCACGCACGCCGAGCTTGGTCAGGATCCGCGCCACGTGGGTCTTCACGGTGTTCTCGGTGACGTAGAGCTGCGCGCCGATCTCCGCGTTCGAAAGGCCGCGCGCGATCAGCCGCAGCACCTCGGTCTCGCGCTCGGTCAATCCCGAAGCCGGCAACGGTGTCGTCGGCCGGCGGCGGGAGAACTCCTCGATCAGCCGCCGTGTCACGCTCGGTGCGAACATCGACCCGCCCTCCGCCACCACTCGGATCGCGGTGACGAGCCGCTCCTCCGGTGCGTCCTTGAGCAGGAATGCGGACGCACCGGCGCGGAGTGCGTCGTACACGACCTCGTCGAGGTCGAAGGTGGTCAGGACCAGCACGCGCGGCGGTCGCTCGGCCGCCGTGACGATCCGCGTCGCCTCGAGACCGTCGGTCCCCGGCATCCGCACGTCCATGAGCACGACGTCGGGCTCCTCGACACGGCACAGCTCGACGGCCTCTTCCCCATCGGCCGCCTCTCCGACGACCTCGATGCCCTCCTCCTCGGAGAGGATCATGCGCAGCCCGGTCCTCACGAGTGGCTGGTCGTCGGCGAGGACGACCCGGATCGCGGTCACGGGACCTCGAGCACGTAGGGAAGTCGGGCCCGGACCTCGAACCCACCGCCGTCCACCGGCGCGGCGGTCACCTCGCCACCGACGACCGCGACCCGCTCCCGGATGCCGAGCAGCCCGTGGCCCGAGCTCCGCCCCTGCCCGCTGGCGTTGCCGTTGTCCTGCACGCTGACGAGCAGCTCCTGCGGGCCGAAGACGAGACGGACCACGGCGGTCGCCTGCTGGCCGGCGTGCTTGAGCACGTTCGTCAACGCCTCCTGCACGATCCGGTACGCCGACAGGTCGACGCCTGGCGGCACGTCGCCCGGCTCACCGTCCAGCGCCAGCTCGACCTGGACCCCCGACGCGCGGACCTCGTCCACCAGCTGGCTGATCCGAGCCAGCGAGGGCGTCGGCTCGTGCAGCGCCGCCGCACCGTCGAGCCCCTCGGTGTCGCGGAGCACCGCCAGCAACCGCCGCATGTCCCCCAGTGCCGCGGCGTTCGTCTGCTCGATCGCGTCGAGCGCGGCCCGGACGGCCGCGTCGTCCTGCCCGAGCTTGCGCCGCGCTCCCCGTGACTGGAGCACCGTGACCGCGATGGCGTGCGAGACCACGTCGTGGAGCTCCCGGGCGATGCGGGATCGCTCCTCGGCGACGGCCCGCCGGGCCGCCTCGACCTGCTCCCGCTCGAGCCGGGCATTCTCCTCCTGCAGGGCCGTGACGTGGTGCTGCCGGAGCCGGACGAAGAGCCCGACGGCCCAGGGCAGCAGCGAGATGCTGACGAAGTACGCGAGGTCGGCCGTGCCCGACACGACGACGTCGTCCCACCCGAGCGTGACCCCCGCGGCCACGGCGACGGCCGGAGCAGACCAGGCGACGAGACCGTCGCTCCACCGCCCCAGCGCGTAGTGCGCGACCAACCACGTGGCCAACCAGGCGAGCCCGCCCTCCTCGTTGAACGTCGGGTCGATCTCCTCGCTGACGACCCAGGTGGCCACGCACGCTGCGAGGGCCAGGAGCGCCACCCGACGACGGACCCAGAGGATGAAGACCACCAGCGGCGTGAGGGTCAGCAGCGGGACCATGCGCTCGCCGCGGACGAAGACCTCCGCGACGTACACCGCGGCTACACCCGCACCGAGGGCGGCGTCCGAGTGCCGGCGGAGAAGAGCGAGCGCGCGCACATCCGGCACGCTAGCCCTGTGCCGGGCCCCGTGCCGTCATTCCTGAGGACGACACGGGCGGTCGCCCGCGAGGGCGGCGGTGAGCCGCTCCTGCGCCGGATGTGCGAACCCCGGCGCCACAGCGAGCGTTGGTCCCATGAACACTCTCTCCCGCACCGCAGTCGGTGCCACCGCCTTCGGTCTCGCCGTCGCTGTCTCCGCGTGCTCCACCCAGGAGGGCGAGGCCGCGGCCCCCGTCACCAGCAACTCCCCCTCACCGACCGCCGAGGCCACGGTCCTCGAGCTGACGATGGACCCGGCCCGGTCCGAGCAGGAGATGGTCGACGTCGGCAAGAAGGGCGACTCGACCGGGGACCGGAACCTGGCCGCGACCACGCTCCTGGCCGACGGCGAGGTCGCCGGCCGGCTCCAGGGCGACTGCGTCACCCTCGACAACGAGTACGAGGGGCACCTCTGCTCGATGGTGGTCGTCGTCGAAGGCGGCACGATCACGCTCGTCGGCGGCGGCACCCACAAGCCGGTCGGCCCCGTCGCGCCGACCGGGGACGTCCTCGCCGTGACCGGCGGCACGGGCGAGCATGCCGGTGCGTCCGGAGAGGTCACCGTCGGCGACGACGGCCAGACCCTGACCATCACCCTGCTGCCGTGAGCCGTCCTCAGGACGGCTGGTAGCTGCCGAACGACCACTGGTTCCCCTCGGGGTCCGTGACGCTCCCGCCGCGGCCGCCGTAGTCCTGGTCCGCCATCTCCCGGACGACCGCGGCTCCGGCGGCCACCGCCTTGTCGAAGTGGGCGTCGGGGTCGTCGCAGATCAGGTACGCAGCGGAGCCGCCGGCGTTGTGGACGATCCCGTTCGTGTCGGCGCCGAACATGATCCCACCGCCGTACGGCCAGAGCCACTCGGCGTGCACGACCTCCCCCCGCTCGTCGCGGTAGGTGGCGTGCTCGGTGAACCCGATCGCGGAGAGCCAGGACATCATCGCGTCGCAGTCGCGGAACGACATCGCCGGCCAGAGCTTCACATCGCTTGCACTCGTCATGCCGTCAGCGTGGCTCGTCGGGCTCCGTGCGGTCTTGAAGGAATGGGAACTCCTCCCGCAGCCACGTCGTCGGGGTGCACCCGGCAAGGCTCGTCCACTCGCGGGTGAGGTGCGCCTGGTCGGCGTACCCGCACCGGGCGGCGACCTCCGCGAGCGGGCGCCGGCCGAGCCACCGGCGCGACCGCTCGAACCGCGCCACGCGCTGGTAGACCTTCGGCGCCAGGCCGCACTCCGCCGTCACGAGGTCGCGCAACCGGCGGCGGCTGAACCCGACCTCGGCCGCGACCTCTTCGACCGCCTCGCCGCGGATGAGCCCCGCGAGGGCCCGCCCCACCTCGGCGCGCAGCCGTGGCTCCCCGTGGCGGGCCACGGCCGCCACCAGTGCGGCCTCGACGACCCGACCGGCCGACGGCAGCGGAGTGGACTGCAGCCGTTCCGGCAGGTCGCGCAGTGCCGGCACCACGTCGTCGACCGTGAGCAGCTCGCCGCTCACCGCGGCGGCCGGCACCCCGAGCAGCGCACGCGCGCCCCGCACCGTGAGCCCGAGCTGCACGCCGCGCTGGACGCCGTCGTGGTGGATCTCGGCAGGTGCGGCGTGCAGCCCCGACACCGAGGACCACGCCGTCGTCACCGAGCCCGCCTCGCCGGCCCAGCCGACCGTCAGGGGCTCGCCCACCGGCAGCACGAGTGTCAGGGCCGTGCCGGGCAGCCCGCGGTGGATGCCCGGGCCGCCCAGGTCGACGTCGTACACCACCAGCGAGGAGACGTACGGCGACAGCACCGGAGCCACGTGCACGCCACCACCGTATGACCTCGAGGTGGTCGCGGCGAGGCTCAGCCGACGGCGTCGAGGAGGGCGTGCAGCCCGAGGTAGCTGAGGTCGCGTGCCTGGCGGTCGACCCAGGCGTCCTCGTAGGGCCACAGCGACGTCTTCACCACCACCGCGCCCGTACGGCGGTCCGCCGCCGCGAGCTGCCCGCGGCTGCCGTCCGCGGTGACCCGGTGGCCGGCGTCGTCCATCGGCCACCAGTGGTAGCCGAACCCGGCGTGCGTGGTGATCGTGCTGGGCAGCCGGCCGACCGCGAGGAACGGGTAGGCGGGGCGAGCAGCGGCGGCGACCCAGTCGGCGGACAGCAGCCGCTCGCCGCGGGCGGTGGTGCCGTCCACGGCGAGCGCCGCGACCTTGGCCCAGTCCCGGGCGGATGCGGCCAGGGCACCGCCGGCCAGGGCCGCTCCCCTGCCGTCGACGGCGACTGCGGCGTCCCCGGTGCAGCCGAGCGAGGCCCAGAGCCGGGCGACGTCGTCGGCGTACGACAGGCCGGTCGCGCGCTCCCGGACCCAGTCGAGCACCTGCGAGTCCGCGGTGCAGTAGGAGAACCGGGTCCCGGGCGCCACCCCCGGTCGGACCGCGGCGAGGAGCGCCCGCGAGTCGCCCCCCGCGAAGAAGCAGCCCAGCAACCGGGAAGCGAGGCTGTCGGGGTCGCGGTGGTCCTCCACCCAGTCGACGCCCGTGGTCATCGTCAGCAGGTCGAGGAGCGTCGTGCCGTCGTACCCCGTGCTGGCCAGCTCCGGGACGTGGGCGACGACCGCGTCCGCCAGCCCCAGCGCGCCGTCGCGGACCGCCCGGCCGACGACGTGCGCGAGCACCGACTTGGTCATCGACGCGCCGAGGAAGAGCGTGTCGGGGCCGAGCCCGTCGGCGTACCACTCCTGGACGACCCGGCCGCCCCCGAGGACGAGCAACGACGTCGTCCAGGTCTCCTGCGACCACTCGGCGAGGCCTCGGGAGCGCCCCGCACCGGCCACCTCGACCGTCAGCGCGCGGGGCTCCGACGCCAGGGGGCGCGGGTCCTCGGCAGGGACCACCACGTGGCGCCACCCCGGCTCGTGCTGGGGGTCGGTGAAGCCGAGCGTGGCGAGCAGGGGGCGCTCGGGCACGGGTGTCAGTCGATCCTCGGGCTGTTGGAGAGCAGCTTGCGGGTGTACTCCTCGCGGGGGTCGTCCATCACCTCGACGACCGAGCCGGACTCGACGACCCGTCCGGCCTGGAGGATCTGCACCCGGGCCGCGATCGAGCGGACCAGGGCGAGGTTGTGGGTCACGAACAGCATGCTGATCCCGCGCTGCTGTCGGAGCCCCTCGAGCAGCGAGACGATCGAGCCCTGCACGGAGACGTCGAGCGCCGAGGTGATCTCGTCGCAGATCATCACGTCGGGCTCGGCGGCCAGCGCGCGCGCGATGGCGACGCGCTGCCGCTCGCCACCGGAGAGCCGGCTGGCCTGGTAGTGCAGCATCCCGGAGCCGAGCGCCACCTGCTCCATGAGCTCGACGACGCGGTCGGTCGCGTCCTTGCCCTTCGCGAGCCCGAAGAGCTCCATCGGCCGCTTGATGATCTGCTCGATCGTCAGCCGCGGGTTCAGCGACAGGTAGGGGTTCTGGAAGATGTACTGCACGCGGCGGCGGTCCTCGGCGCTGCGCTTGCGGGCGCTCGTCGCGAGCGACCGGCCCTCGAACGCGATCGTGCCGGTCCACTCCTTGTGCAGCCCGCCCACCGATCGGGAGATCGTCGTCTTGCCGCTGCCGGACTCGCCCACGAGGGCGACGACCTCGCCCTTCGCCACGTCGAACGTGACGTCGTGGACGATGTGCTTGCGGCCGTAGAAGACGTCGAGCCCCTCGACCGACAGGATGACGTCGCGCGCCTTGTCGGGGTCGGCGTCAGGGACGGTCCCGAGGTTGATGTCCCAGGCTCCGATCTCGTCGACGCGGACGCAGCGCACCTCGTGGTCGGGCGCGACGGTGAGCAGGGGCGGCACCTGCTGGCGGCACTTGTCCTGGGCGTAGGCGCACCGGTCGTTGAACCGGCACCCCTCCGGCCGCGCGCCCGGCGCGGGCGTGCGGCCGGGGATCCCGCGGAGGGCGCGAGCGTGGCTGAGGTGCGGGATCGAGTCGAGCAGCGCGCGCGTGTAGGGGTGCGAGGGGTTCGCGAAGATCGTGTCCTTCGGGCCGAGCTCGACGACCTGGCCGGCGTACATCACGGCGACGCGGTCGGCGATGTTGGCGACCACCGCGAGGTCGTGGGTGACGTAGAGGGCGCTGACGCCGTGGCTGCGGCAGAGCGCCGCCATCGTGTCGAGCACCATCTTCTGCGTCGTCACGTCGAGCCCCGTCGTGGGCTCGTCGAGGACGAGCACCTTGGGCTTCGGCAGGAACGCCATCGCCAGCGCCACCCGCTGCACCTGGCCGCCGGAGAGCTGGTGGGCGTACCGCCTGAGGAACTCGTCGTCGTTGGGGAGCCCCACCTCGGCGAGCCCCTCGCGGGCCGCCTGGAGCCGCGACTCCGCCGTGCCGACACCGCGCAGCTCCTGGAGCTCGACGAGCTGCTTGCCGATGCGGATGCTCGGGTTGAGCGCGGAGGCGGGATCCTGCGGGACGTAGGCGATCTCCTCGCCGCGGATCTGGCGGACCTCCTTCCACGGCATCTTCAGGACGTCGCGCCCCTCGAGGAGCACCTTCCCAGCCGAGATCAGCGCGCCCGCCCTCGCGTAGCCGAGCAGCGAGGTGCCGACCGTGGTCTTGCCCGACCCCGACTCCCCCACCAGACCGACGACCTCGCCGGGGTGGAGCACCAGGTCGATGTCGTCGACGACGTCGACGGGGCGCCCGGTGAGCATCACGCCGAGGTCCTCGACGACGAGCCCCCCGCGCGGGGTCTCCTGCTGCTTGGCGTCGGGTCGTGTGGCGGTCATCAGTCCTCACCCCTCTGGCTGATCTGCGCGAGGCCGTCGGCCATCAGGTTGGTGGCGATGGTGAAGATCGCGATCATCAGCACCGGCGCCAGCACCGCCCACGGCTGGGTGGCGAGGCCGAGCCGGTTCTCGTTCATCATCTGCCCCCAGTTGGCGGCGCCGGGATCGGCGGCGAAGCCGAGGAACCCCAGCGCGGCCACGAGCCCGATCGAGTAGGTCAGCCGGAGCCCGGCCTCGGCGAGGAGCGGACCGACCATGTTCGGCAGCACCTCGGCGAGGATCACCCGCGACCGCTTCTCACCCAGCGCCTCGGCTGCGACCACGAAGTCGCGGGAGACGATGCCGAGGGCGACACCGCGGGCCACGCGGGCCACGCGTGGCGCGTGCGAGGCGCCGACGAGCACCACGATCACCCAGGCGGACGGGTTCTGCAGGGCGGTCAGCACCACGAGCGCCAGCAGGATCTGCGGGAAGGCGAGCAGCACGTCGTTGAACCGCATCAGCACCTCGTCCCACCAGCCGCCGGCGTAGGCCGCGACGACCCCGATGAGGATGCCGAGGACCATGCCGAGCAGGGTGGCGAGGACCGAGATGACCAGCACGCCCTGGCCGCCGTGCATCAGGCGGCTGAGGACGTCCTGCCCGAGGTAGTCGGTCCCGAAGAGCCCCGCCTTGGAGTACGGCGACCCAGCGGTCTCCTGCTCGCCGTACGGAGAGAAGAACGGGGCGAAGATCGCGAACGCGACCACCAGCAGCGTGACGACGAAGCCGAACGCGAACCGCTTCTGGTTCATCGCCCGCCGGAGGAACGACGGGGCGGCCGGGGCGCTGGCAGTGGCACTCATGAGCTGATCGCCGTCCTCGCTCGGGGGGTCAGCAGGATCGAAAGGACGTCGGCGACGAGGTTCACCACGATGTAGACCCCCGCGATGATCATGCTCAGCGCCTGCACCATCGGCACGTCGTGGTTGCGGACCGAGTCGACCAGCTGCCGGCCGACGCCCGGGTAGGAGAACAGCGTCTCCACGAGCACGACGCCACCGGCGAGCCAGGCGAGCTGCAGCGCGACCACCTGGATGCCGGGGACGATCGCGTTGAGCAGCGCGTGCTTGCGCATCACCACGGGCTCGGGGATCCCCTTGAGCCGGGCCAGCTCGACGTAGTCGCTGTCGAGCACCTCGAGCAGCGTCGCGCGGACGATGCGGGAGACGTACGGCGTCACCGCCACGACCAGGGTGGCGACCGGGAGGACCATCCCCTCGGGGCTGTCCCAGGGCCTCGTGCCCGGCGACACCAGGGTGACCGCCGGGAAGATGTTGAACACCGACGTCGAGAAGAGCGCGACGAGGAGGATGCCGGTCACGAACTCCGGCACGCCGGCGAGCGCCAGCAGGATCGTCTGGATCACCGTGTCCGGACGGCGGCGGCGGAAGTGCGCGGAGATCATCGCGATGCCGAACGCCAACGGGATCATCACCAGCGCCGCGAGCAGCACCAGCACCAGCGTGTTGACCACCGTGTCGGAGATCTGCCCCCACACCGGCTGCTGGTTCGCCAGCGAGGTGCCGAGGTCACCGGTGAGCAGCCCGCCGAGCCAGTCGAAGTACCGCGTCACGATCGAGTCGCCGACACCGAGCTGGGCCTCGAGCTGCTCGCGGCGGCCGACGTTGGTGTCGTAGTCCCGGCCGAGGATGGCCCGGACCGGGTCTCCGAGCGCCGCGGTGGCGAGGAAGACGAGGACCGAGACGAGCCAGAGCGTCAGGACGGCGAGGCCGAGGCGACGCAGCAGCCACATGGCCCAGGCTGTTGCGCCACCACGGCCCCGAGGAGGTGCGACCTCCTCGAGCGGATCATGGAGGGTCGCCACCTCGGTCATGTCAGACCGAGACCTTGTGGAACTTGTACTGCCCGAGCGGGAGGTACTTGCTCGGCTCGAGCCCCTGCACGTTCGAGGCGTAGGCGTCGACCTGCTGCCGGAAGCCCCAGATGATGAGCCCGCCCTCCTCGTACTCGATCTCCTGGGCCTGGTGGAGCAGGTCGTTCCGCTTCACCTCGTCGACCTCACGCGCTGCTGCGCTGACGAGCTCGCGGTGCTTCTCGTTGTCCCAGTGGGTCTCGTTGTACGTGCCGCCCTGCTCCGGCGGGAACGTGCCGACGACCGCCTGCGGGATGTAGTTGCGGGTGTTCCAGAAGTCCTGCGCGAACGTGTACGACAGGTAGTCGTCGTCGTAGAACGGCGTCTTCTTCGTGACCTTCACCTGGACACCGGCCTGCTTGGCCTGCTCGGCGAAGAGGTTCGCGGCCGGGACTGCCACCGAGCCGATGTCGTCGCCGGTGAAGAGCTCCACCTGGAGCCCCTCCGCGCCGGCCGCCTTCAGCAGCGACTTGGCCTGGTCGATGTCCTGCTCGCGCTGCGGGAGGTCGTCGGCGTAGGCCGTGTCGAGCGGCGCGTAGAGGTCGTTGCCCAGGGAGCCGTAGCCGCTCAGGGTCTGGTCGATCATCGCCTGGCGGTCCACGATGAGCCGGAACGCCTGGCGCACCCGGACGTCGTCGAACGGCGCCTGGTCGACCCGCATCGTGAACGGCACCCACTGGCCGCCCTCGGCCACGAGCACACCGCCACCGGCCCCCTCGATCGTGTCGACGAGGTTGTAGGGCAGGTTGTCGAGGGTGTGGATCTGGCCGGCCTGCAGGGCGTTGACCTTGGCGTTGTCGTCGGCGAAGTCCTGGATCTGGAGCTCGTCGACGAACGCCGGGTCGCCCCAGTAGTCGGCGTACTTGGTGAAGGTGCTCGTCTTGCCGACCTCGAACGACTTGAAGGCGAACGCGCCCGTGCCGACCGGGTTCTGCGGGTCGAACTCGCCGTCGGGGATGATCCCGAGCGTGTACTCCGCGAGCAGGGTGTCGAGGATCGCGTAGGGCGTGTTGAGCACCAGCTCCAGCGTGGTGTCGTCGACCACCTTGCTCGACTGGAAGTCGATGATCTGGGAGAGCTGGCCGCCTGCGGAGAAGGGCGCCTTGGGGTTGGCCACCCGGCGGATGCTCAGCCAGGCGTCGTTGGCGGTGACGGTCTTCCCGTTGTGGAAGGTCACGCCCTCGCGCATCTTGATCGTCCAGGTCTTGGCGTCCTGGGACGGCTCGACGGTCTCGGCGAGCGCCGGCTCCAGCTCGAAGTTGTTGTTCCAGAACAGCAGCGGCTCGTAGAGGTTGCAGCACCGTGCGATGTCGGCCGCCTGGACCGGCTGGTGCGGGTCGAGGGTGTCCTTGCTGCCACCGCCCGTCGCGCCGTGGATGAGGATGCCGCCGGTGCGCTGCTCGCCGCCGCCGCCACCACCGCCGCCCCCGCCGTCGTCACCGCCGCAGGCGGAGAGGAAGCCGCTCCCGGCCACCGCGGCGACCCCGAGCCCGGAGTACCTGAGCAGCTGACGGCGGGAAAGTCCGGGGTTCGGGCGCTGGTTCCGGTTCACTGTGCTGCTCCCTGCTGCCGACGTGAGATGGGCTGAGCGTGGTCTGCGCAACATAGGGCGGGCTAGGTTGGCAGGTCAACGAACCCGCCGCAGAGACACCCGTTTGTGATCTAGGCCCTGTTCCTCCGCGTGCGGAGGAAGCTCGGCAGCCTCGTCTCGACAGGACGTTCGACCCCCGGCTGCGGTGCGACCGCCTCTTGTGGGGCCGGGTCGCCTGCTGCGAATTGTGACTCAGACAATTACACCGGGGCCTGCGACGACGGGAGGGACCCGAGCACCCGGAGGTTCGCGCGATGTACGTCGAGGTCGGCTGGTGGTCCAGCAACGCGGTCATCCGCGCGGCCCACAGCCCCGTCGCGGTGTCTGAGCCCGCTCGCGGCCCCGTCACCAGGCGCGGTACAGGAGCTCCCCGAGCGACGCCGCGTCGACGGGCCGGGGGTTCGGGTACGGCGACGCCACGACCCGTTCGACGATGCCGGCCAACCCTTCGCGCGGCACCCCCAGGTCACGGAGCCGGGTCGGCCCGTCGTGGCTGCCGGCGAGCCGGGCGACCACCGCGACGGGGTCACCGTCCACGCACGAGGCGAGCCGCTCCGCGGCGGACGGCGCGTGCGGGAGGTTGTGCTCCATGACGTGGGCGAGCAGCAGCGCGTGGAGCTCGGCGTGCGGCAGGTCGAAGGTGCCGCCGAGGGCGTGCGCCAGCTGGTGGTGCAGCCCCATCGTCGTACCGGCCAGGCAGAGCCCCGCGAGCCACGCCCCGGACTGCAGCCGGCTCCGGGCGTGGATGTCCCCGGGAGCCTCGAGCGCGTCCGGGAGCGCATCCAGGAGGTGGCCCACGGCCTCGGTGGCGAGGGCGTCGGTGACCGCCACCGCATCGGGCGCCCAGAGCGCCTCGACGGCGTGGGCAACCGCGTTCAAGGCGCTGGTGAGGGTCAGCCCGGCCGGCATCGCAATGGTGAGCTCGGGGTCGTAGACCACGGTGCCCGGGGCCAGCGCCGGGTCACGTCGCGTCGTCTTGACCCCCTCGTCGGTCTCCCCGAGCACCGGCGTGACCTCCGAGCCGGCGTAGGTGGTCGGGACCGCGACCTGGGGCACCCCGGTGCGGGCGCTGACCGCCTTCCCCAGCCCCACGGCCGACCCGCCCCCCACGGCGACGACGGCGTCGACCGACCGCGCGGCCACCAGCTCCATCGCCTCGGCCGTGACCGAGACCGGGGTGTGCACGACCGGGCCGTCGAACCTCGCGGCCAGCCGCCCGCCGAGCTCGGTCGCCAGCTCGTCGGCGGCGGCGGACGCCGAGCGTGTCGCGACGAGCAGCACCCGCTCGGCGCCGATCCGGGTCACCTCGTCCACCACGTGGTGGCGCGCCCCGACGCCGGTCAGCACGCGCGCCGCGAGCGAGCGGTGGACGCGGACGTCGTCGGTCACGGCGGTCGGCAGGCTCATGACCCGAGCAGCTCGCCGAGGAGCTCGACGTACTGGATGAGGTGCCGGTCGCCGAGGTAGGTGGTCCGCACCCGTTCCCGGGCTCCAGACCCGAGCCTAGCGGCGAGCTGGTCGTCGGCCAGCAGCTCGCCGACGAGCGAGGCGAACGCGCCCAGGTCCCGCGGGTCGTCGAGCAGCAGGCCGCTGCGGCCGTCCTCGACCTGGTCCGCGATCCCGCCGACGCGGGACGCGACGACCGGGCGCCCCTTCCACATCGGTTCCGTCACCGTCAGCCCGAACCCCTCGACGAGGCTCTTCTGCACCACCACGGCGGCGTCGTGCTGCAAGGCGTTGACGAGGTGCGCGTTCTCCTCGAGGTCGCCCATCGGGAGCGCGACGAGCCCGATCCGCTCGCGGACCGCGGACGGCTGCTCCTCCCAGAGCGCACAGCACTCCCCCAGCACCTCGGCGCCCTCGGGGTCGTCGCCGACCCCCGCCACCTCCGGCCCGACGAGGAGCAGGTGCGCGTCGTCGCGGAACCGGTCGACGTGGTCCGCGAACGCCCGCAGCACGCCCGCCATGTCCTTGAGCCGGTCCCACCGGCTGACCTGCAGCACCACCTTCGCCCCGGGGCGCGGCGGTGCGCCCGCGGCGAAGAGCCCGGCGTGGCGACGGACCACTCCGGTGGAGCCGTCGCGGCGGCCGAAGGTCGCGCTGCCCCCGGCGTCCCCGTCGGCGCGCAGCCCGGAGCGGTGCAGGGTCGCCCGGACGTCGGCCTCGGGGAGCTGCAGGTTCTTGGGGCTGAACGGGTCGAGCGAGGGCGGGATGACCCGGACCGTCGACGGGTCGACCCAGTCGGGCGCGTAGACCGCACGCGACCAGATGGTCGCCTCCGCCTGCTCGACGTACGGGCGGAGGAAGGCCCAGCCCGCCTCGGTGTGCTCGTCGGGAGTGTCCCGGCCCACGTGGCACCGCCACAGGACCCGGGCGCCGGCCTCGCGCAGCCCTGGCACCAGCCCGGCCGTCTGCGGGTCGTGGAGCAGGACCACGTCACCCGGACGGACCCGCTCGAGCAACGCCTCGAGGTTCACTGCCAGCACCCGCTCGTACTCACCGCGCTGCTCCTCCCCCAGCGGCCCGCCGTCGCCCGGCGAGCCGTGCAGGTAGTTGTGCAGCCGCTTGGTGAGGGTGAAGAACGCCGGCTCGCCGCTGAGCACGAGCCACCGGGAGTCGACGCCGGCGCCGCGGGTGTACGCGAGCAGGGTGCCGAGCATCTCGGCGACGCCGCCGCCGCTCGCGGTCGCGTTCACGTTCCAGACGGTGCGATCGCCGAGCAGCGTACGCGCGGCGCCGGCGGCCGAGACCAGCCGCGCTGCACGCTCCTCCCCGACGAGCGGGAAGAGCCGGTCGAGAGGCGTCGCGGCCACCTCGACCTCGGTCAACGACGGGGGCGGCAGGTCGATCGACGCCTGTGCAGGTGCTGCTGCCACGTGCCCTCCCGATGCGTCAGGAAGGCCCTTGCCGGCCTTCGGACTCGCACTCGTGCCCAGGAAACACCACCTGGAGCGAGCGGCGGTCGAGCCGGGGCGGCGTGCCGGCGTACCTCGTCACGTCGCGGCAGCGGAGCACCACGCGCTCGCCGGGCTCGACGAGCCGACCGGCCGGGCCGGCGGACCGGCAGCGGGCGCGGTACCCCATCTCCGTGGCGCCGCGGAACGTGCCGGTGACCGTGACCCCGATCGGACGCTGGGCGCCGGCGCCGCCGTTGACGAGCCGGAACCACGTCCGGGTGCCGTCGGTGGTCCTCGCGACCCGCACCGGACCCACGACCCGCCAGACGTCGGGCCGCTCGCCGTCGTCGCGTGCCGCGTCGTCGATCGACCGGGCCAGCGGCTCCGAGAGGGCGGGGGCGTCCGCTGCGGCGGCGTCCGGCTGGGCCTCGGTCTGCCCGGGCCAGTTGACGACCGCGGTGACCCCGGCAGCGACCGCCACCACGGCGACCGCGACCCGGGCGGGGACGGACGCCATCCGACCGGCGAGCAGGCGACGCACGCGGCCAGGGGCACGCTCGTCGTCGAGCCACTCGACGTCGTGGCGCTCGGGGTCAGGACGCTCGGGCCCTGCGCCGTCCATGGGGCAACGCCACCACGGGGGTGACGTGCGGTCAACCCCGGAGCTGTCAGCGCAGCAGCGCGTCGAGCCCGGTGACGGCGAGCAGCCGGTCGAGGTACGGGTTCCGGTCGTAGAGAACCCGGAGGGAGCCCTCCTCGGCCTCGACCTTCCGCTTCGTGCGCAGCAGCAGCCCGAGCCCGGACGCGTCGGCGAAGGTCACCCCACTGAGGTCCACCACCAGCTCCGTGCGCCCCTCGGCCACGAGCTCGTCCAGGCACCGCACGAGGTCGGGTGTGCCCGCGACGTCGACGTCTCCGGCCACCACCACGTCGGCACCACTGTCATCCCTGTGTGCGACCGTCACCCGGAGGGGTCGTCGGGACCCCGAGGGCGGCGGCGCGTGTCGTCCAGACACCGTTCCTCCCAGCGCGGACGAAGGCGCAGCCTCCCAAGCGACGAGTCCGTCCGCAGCCTCCACGGTAGGGAGATGTGGTTGTACCTCCCAAGGGCCGACCGGCACCTCCGGCGGGACCCTCGGACCGTCTCCCCACCCCGTTGCCGAAGGTCCCGGCTCACCCGGCGAAACGAAAAGTAAAAAGTCGCGCTCGATACTGTTCAGGACCTATGTCCCCATCCAGACTGGGTCCGTGTCGGGAGGGACCTGACACACACTCGGGGAGGTGCAGGATGTCGCTCGTCATCGCCATCCTGGCAGGCTGGTTCGTGCTGAGCCTCGTCGTCGCGCTGGCCTTCGGCCGCGCCGCCCGTCTGGGCTCCGACCAGACCCGCCTCCCCGGCGGCCCCGCCGACCCGGCGCACGTGCCCGCGCCTGCGTACTCTCCTCCGACCGCTCCCCAGCAGCGCCGCCACCACGGCCCCGCCGCCGCCTGACCTTTCCATGTTGAACCGCCCTTCGTGGCGTGCCCCTTCGCGTTGAACCGCCCTTCGTGGCGTGCCCCTTCGCGTTGAACCGCCCCTTGCGTCGTACGACGGCACGCGAACGAGCTCAGTAAGTTCGATCAGCACCGGATCGACGTCCGAGCTGTGCGGATCGAACTAGATGCGACTCGGGCCGCGGCCGACCCGCGCCACGAGGGGCGGCTCAACACCCAGACGCGCGCCACGAGGGGCGGCTCAACACCCAGACGCGCGCCACGAGGGGCGGCTCAACACACCCCCCGGCCGCCACGAGGGGCGGTTCGACAGACCCACGACACGCCCGGGATTGCAGGAAGTTGCATTACACCCTCGCGCACGGCGGCGCTCTGTTTGGGGCCTGGACGCCTCGCCATACTGCAACTACCGGGACGCACCGCTGGTGACCCCCACCCCACCCACCCCTCGGTCCCAGCGAGACCCTCCCCCACAGGGCGCGCCCCGGTGCGAGGAGCGGAGGACATGGATCCTTCGCGGTGGGCTTCCCTGGCGCGCTGGAGGCGCCAGGGAAGTCCACGTCCCCGGCGCGACCGGCGCCCCGGGTCAGCGCGTCACTGCATGCCGAGCCCGGCCACCACGTCTTCCCGGGGCAGCATCAGCACCAGCCGCGGCGGCGGGCCGCAGTCGTTGACGACCCGGCCCCCGAGCGCGCTGGCGATCTCGGACGCCTCGACGGCGACCGTCGGGCCACCGGAGGCGGTCGCGTAGGTGAAGCTCACCGCGTCGTGGGTCGTCTCCTGCGTCAGCCGGACCGTGATCGGTCCCTCGGCCTCCGACGCCGCCCGCTCGAGGAGCAGGTCCACCGCCCGGACGACCGCGGTGCGCGGCAGCCGGACCGGGAGCGACGTGGCCCCGTCGACGGCGAACCGCTGGCCCCGGCTGCGTGCGGCGGGCTCGGCGGAGCGCACGCACTCCGCGACCACGTCGGCGAGGTCGAGCGGCTCGGCGCGGTGCATCGTCTCGTCGTGCGACTGCTCGAGCAGCGAGGTCACGGCCGCGGAGAACCGGTCGACCTCACCGATGATGCGGTGCAGCTCGGCGGAGACCTCCGGAGTGGTCTGCGGCCACATCGTCAGGTCCTCGAGGGTGAGCCGCAGCGCGGTGATCGGCGTGCGCAGCTCGTGGGAGGCGTAGACCGCGACGTCCCGCTCGCGTCGGAGCATCCGCTCCAGCCGCTGCCCGCTGTCCTGGAGCGCACGACCGATCGCGTCGGCCTCCGGTACGCCGTAGCGCGGCACCTCCTGGTCGAGCCGCCCCCGTCCGAGCTCCTCGGCGACGGACGCCAGCTCGGTGAACGGGCGGGACAGGCGGCGGGAGAGCAGCAGCCCGGCGACGCCGGCCACCACGATCAGCAGCACCCCGAGCACCAGGAGCGGGAGCACCGCGGAGCGGACCGCGTCGTCGACCACCTCGTCCGACAGCGTCAGGGTGACCGTCCCGCCCCCGTCGAGCTCGCGGCTCGCCGAGATGTCGGCGTCGGGCCAGGCCCGTGGCGGCACGGAGACGTCCTCGCCGTCGCCCGAGGTGTAGGTCAGCCGCTCGTCCTCACCGACGAGCCGCTCGAGCGTCTCCGAGGTGATCGGCTCGCCGTCCCCGACGCCGGTCTCGAGGTGGAGGGCCACCAGGTCGGCTGCGCGGTCGACCCGGTCCTGCTGCTCGGACTCGACGAGCGAGGTGAGCATGAAGAACCGGGGGCCGCCGTACAGCACGACGAGGACGACCGCGATGCCGACGAAGGCGGTGACCAGGCGTCTACGCATCGCCCGGCCTGTCCTCGAGACGGAACCCCACGCCGCGCACGGTCACGACCGCGACGGGCGCGGAGGCGCTCTCGAGCTTCTGCCGCAGCCTCCCGATCGTGACGTCAAGGGTCTTGGTGGAGCCGAACCAGTTCTCGTCCCAGACCTCGTCCATGAGCCGTTCGCGGGTCAGGACGTTGCCGCGCTCCTCGTCGAGCAGTGCGAGCAGGTCGAACTCCTTGGAGGTCAGCGCGACCTCTTCCTCCCCGACCCACACCCGGCGGGCCTGGGGGTCGACGCGCAGCCCGGACGGGGCCGGGCCCGTGGCGGCAGGCGCGCCCTCGGCGGCGGGGGCGTGCGTCACCCGCACCGCGCGTCGGAGCAGCGCCCGCACCCGGGCCAGGAACTCCCCGAGGGCGAACGGCTTGGCGAGGTAGTCGTCCGCGCCGACGTCGAGCCCGACGACCCGGTCGAGCTCCCCGCCGCGCGCGGTCAGGATCAGGATGCCGCCGTCGAACCCCTGGCCGCGCAGCTCGCGGCACACCTCGAGCCCGTCCATGTCGGGCAGCCCGAGGTCGAGCACGACGAGGTCGACACCGCCGGCTCCGACCCGGGAGATCCCGTCGCCGCCGGTCGCGGCCCGGTCCACGTCGTACCCCTCGCGCTCGAGCGTGCGGCGCAGCGGGAGCGCGATGCCGTCGTCGTCCTCGACCATCAGGATCTGGTGCGCCATCCCACCGAGGATAGGGTCGCCACCCCCGAGGTCCGGGAGCTCGTGCGCGACGCTCATCAGAACTCCCGGTCCAGGACGCCGGGCTCGGCGACCGCGGCGGTCGAGGTGGGGCGTCCGGCGAGGTCGGTGGCGCCGGCGGAGGGCGTCCACACCGTCGTCGAAGCCGTGGTGACCTGACGGGGCGTGTTGCCCGAGGTCTGCGCGCCGACGACCAGCGTCACGGTGGTGACGGGCATTCCTTCGACGGTCGTGGTCGTCGCCGTCATGGTGGCGGCGAACTGGACGGTCTTGAGGAACCCGACGTAGTTCTGCTTGAGGTTCACCGACCCGAGGCGCACCGCGGCGGAGCCGCGGAGGACGTCGAGCACGTCGCCGTTGCTACCGGTGCCCAGCAGGAGGCCGTCGCGGACCCGGACCGTGACCGGGAGCGCCGCGCCGTTCCACGACGGGGTGATGCTGGCCAGGTCGACCTGGCCGCTGTAGGTGAAGGTGACGGTGTCACCGGCGTCGAGCCGGCCGGGGGTGCCGCCGCCGTTGGCGGTCTGCACCCCGAGAGCGCGCAGCGGGCTGTTGTCGACGCGACGGTTGGTCACGACGGTCGAGGAGGTGCTCTTCCCGGCCCCGTCGACGAGGACGGCGCGCAGGTCGTAGCCGCCGTCGGCGACGCCGGTGGTGTCCCAGGTGCAGGAGTACGGCGCCGTGGTGTCGGCGCAGATGTCGACCCAGCCCGTGGTGCCGGTCGCGGCCTGCTGGAGCCGGACCGAGGTGACACCGGCGGTGGAGCTGGCGTTGGCCGCGACCGTCACCGTTCCGCGCAGGTTGCTGCCGGGGTCGGTCACCGACACCGACGAGACGGTGTTGTCGACGGTCCGGCCGGCGACCACGGCGGAGGTCGACGCGTTGCCGGCCTCGTCGGTGGCCAGGGCCCGGAACGACCAGCTGCCGTCGGCGACCTTGGTGGTGTCGAAGGCGCAGCCGTAGGGCTCCTCGGTCACCGTGCAGACGTCCCGGTAGACCGTCGTGCCGCCGGCCGCGACCTGGATCGTCACGGCGGCCACGCCGGAGGTGGCGTCGGAGGCGGTCGCGGTGAGGAGCACGGTCCCGCGCAGGGGGCTGCCCGGGTTCTGCATCGTGACCGCGGGCGCGGTGTTGTCGACGGTGACGTCCTCGACCAGCGAGGACGTGCGGGTGACCGTGCCCGCGGTGGCGACCGCGCGGAGGTCGTAGTCGCCGTCGGCGACGCCGGTGGTGCTCCAGTCGCAGCCGTACGGCGCGGTGGCGTCGGTGCAGATCGGCTTCCACGTCGTGCTGCCGGCAGTGGCGTGCTCGATCCTCACCGACCACGCACCGGCCCCGGTCACCGTCACCGCGAGCGGCACGGTGCCGCGGAGCACGTCCGTCGGCTCGGCGAGGACCACCGTCGCGGTGTTGGCGACGCGCGTGGTGAGGGTCGCCGAGGTCGCGCTGATCCCCGCGGTGTCGGTCGCCACGGCGCGGAGCTCGTGGCTGCCGTCGGCGACGGTGCGGCTGTCCCACGCGCAGGTGTACGGCGCGGTGGTGCTCGTGCAGAGCGTGGTCCAGGTCCCGCCCGAGCCGGCGTGCTGCACGGCGACCGAGGCGATCGCGCTGTCGGCGTCCGCGGCGGTGGCGGTGAGGGTGACCGTGCCCTGCACGACGGCCGGGGGCGCGGTGAGCACGACCGTCGGGGGCGTCCAGTCGGAGGCCGCACGGACGGTCGCGGTGGCGGTGGTCGCGGACACGAACGTCGCCCCGGCCAGCTGCGGCCCGCCGACGACGAGCGCGGTCGCGAGGGCGACGGCGCCGACGAGGGCGGCGGTGAGGCGGCGGGGCATGTGGCGTCCTGGGGATCGGGCTTCGGGGGCGTCGTCAACGCTACGGAGGAGCGGCCCACAGGACTTCCACACGGAGTCCACGGCGGGGTAACAGCTCAGGCGTGCACGGGAGCACCGCGGTCGCCCCGGGCCTGGGCGGGGATGTGCCCGGCCCGGCGGGCGTCCCTGCGTCGCTCGCGGAGCGCTCCGGCGAGCTCGCCGAGGGCCAGCAGGGCGATGACGGCGGCGGGGCCGCCGATCGCCAGCATCCGGAGCTGCGGGTCGGCCAGCGCGATGAAGAGGTGGCCGACGTGCGGGACGGTGGTGACCACGACCGGCTGGGTGGCCCGGTCGAGGCTGAAGGTCCAGGGGTCGACCGAGGCGTTGGCGTCGCCCTTGGTGCGGAGGGTCAGGCGGCCCGTCCCGTCGGGGACCATCGAGACGATGCGGTGGGTCACCAGGTCCGTCGTGCCGGAGTCGGCCGGCGGGAGGTAGGTGATGACGTCGCCGACCTCGAGCTGCTCGACGGGGACCTGGCGCTCGAACGCGACCGACCCCTTCTCGAAGGTGCCCGACATCGACCCGCCGGTGATCACGTAGCGGTCGTAGCCGAGGAGGCTCGGCGCCAGCCAGGCGGCGCAGCCGAGGATGACCAGCACCATCGCGAGGTTCCCGAGCCGCTGGAGCGGCGAGGGACGGCTGCTGGTGCGGCCGTCCCGCTCGTCCGTGCCCATGGGTCCTCCGTCTGCCGTCGGCGTGTGGGTCAGCGCTGGTCGGTGCTGGTGGCGTCGGTCTGCACCGAGCTCCAGGTGTAGGTGGCGCCGGCCGTCTTGCCCTGGTCGCTGTTCGGGGTGCTCGCGGCGAGGGTGACGGCGAACTTGTACTCGGTCGCGACGCCCGGCTCGACGGCGCCGAGGTCCTTGGCGAGGCCGTCCTCGAGGCCACCGAAGGTTCCGCTGTAGACCTGGGTGCCGGCGGTGGTGTTGGTGATCGTCAGCGACAGGTTGCTGCCGGTGAAGGTGTTGGTCGACGCGGTCTCGGTCAGCATGAATTTCGCCGGGAGCGAGCCGGTGTTGGTGACCTTGAGGTACCCGTTGAGGGTGTCGCCCGGCTTCATGTCCTTGAGGTCGAAGATCGCCTTGTCGGCCTTCGAGTTCGACTGCGACAGGGTGCCGGAGGCCACCGTGGAGAGGGTGTTGCCGGAGGTGGAGGTGAAGGTCGCGCCCGAGCCCACGGCGACCGCGCCGGCGGCGAGGAGGGTGGCGAGCGGGACGAGGACCTTGCGGCGGTTGGCGGCCATGGTGGCTCCTGGTTCAGGGGTGCGATCTGGGGCGATCTGAGTTGGTTTGTTGTTGACCTCAACGCTAGGAGCCGCCCGACCACGACAGCTCCACACGGAGAACAACCGATCCCCACAGCTCGGTAACAGGAACGAGCAGCCGGGGATCAGCCCCAGAACAGCCGCTCCACGACCGACCGGGCCCGTCGCGTGCACCGCAGGTAGTCGTTGACCAGGGCGTCGGTCTCCCCCGCCTCGTACCCCATCAGCGCGGCCGTCGTCGCCAGCTCGCGGGTGTCGCGAGGCAGCTGGTCGAGCGGCTTGCCGCGGACCAGCGTGAGCGCGTTGCGCACCCGGCTGACCAGCCGCCAGGCCGCGGCCATCACCTCCGCGTCCGCCTGCTCCAGCAGCCCGGCCCCGGCCGCCACCTCCAGGGCCCGCAGCGTCTCGGTGGTCCGCAGCTCGGGGTGCGACCCGGCGTGGCGCATCTGCAGCAGCTGGACCGTCCACTCGATGTCGGAGAGCCCGCCCCTGCCCAGCTTGAGGTGGGTCGCCGGGTCGGCCCCGCGCGGCAGCCGCTCGTCGTCGACCCGGGCCTTGATCCGGCGCACCTCGCGCACGTCGGCCTCGCCGAGCCCGTCGGCCGGGTAGCGGAGCGGGTCGATCATCGCCACGAACGCCTTGCCGAGCTGCTCGTCGCCGATGACGGCCTCGGCCCGGAGCAACGCCTGGGCCTCCCAGACGGCCGACCAGCGGGCGTAGTAGCCGGCGTAGGAGTCGAGGGTGCGGACCAGCGGCCCCTGCTTGCCCTCGGGCCGCAGGTCGGCGTCGACGACGAGCGGCGGGTCGGACCCTGCGGCGCCGAGCAGCGAGCGGAGCTCGTTGGCGACGGCCTGTGCGCCCCGCGCCGCCTCCTGCGGGTCGGCCCCCGGCAGCGGCTCGTGGACGAACATGACGTCGGCGTCGCTGGCGTAGCTGGTCTCGTGGCCGCCGAGCCGCCCCATCGAGACCACGGCGATGCGCGTGGCCACCGGCCGGCCGCGGTCGGACTCGACGGCCCGGACCGCCACGGCCAGCGCGGCCTCGAGCGTCGCGCAGGTGAGGTCGGTGAGCGCCCGCCCGACGGCCTCGACCTCGAGGAGGCCGGAGAGGTCGGCGGCGGCGACGCGCAAGAGCTCGCGGCGCCGGATCGCGCGGATCTGCCGGATCGCGGTGGCCCGGTCGTCCTGGCGCTGCCAGCTGGCCGACATCTCGGCGAGCAGCTCGTCCCGGCCACGGACGACGAGCTCGTCGCTGGCCAGCAGCTTGACCCCGGCGGGCTCGCGCTGGAGCAGGTCGGTGGCGAACCGGCTGCTGCCGAGCACCACGGCCATGCGCTCCGCGACCTCGCCCTCGTCGCGGAGCAGCGCGAGGTACCAGTGCGTCCGCCCGAGCGCCTCGCTGATCCGGCGGAAGCCGAGGAGCGCGGCGTCCGGGTCGGCGGTGTCGGCGAACCACTCGAGCATCACCGGCAGCAGCGTCCGCTGGATCGCCGCGGTCCGCGAGACCCCGCTGGTGAGCGCCTCGAGGTGGCGCAGCGCCGCGTCGGGGTCGAGGTAGCCGAGGGCGGCGAGCCGGGTCCGCGCCGCCTCGGGGGTCAGCCGGGCCGCCTCCCCCGGGATCCGCGCCACCGACTCCAGCAGCGGCCGGTAGAAGAGCTTCTCGTGGAGCCGCCGGACCTCGCGGCGGTGGTGGCGCAGCACCCGCTCGAGCTCGTCGACCGGCTCCTTGAGGTAGCCCAGCGACCTGCCCAGCCTGCGCAGCGCCACCTCGTCGTCGGGCAGGACGTGGGTGCGGCGCAGCTGGTGCAGCTGCATCCGGTGCTCGACGGTGCGCAGGAACCGGTAGGCGTCGTGGAGGGAGGCCCCGTCGTCCCGGCCGACGTACCCCCGGGCGGTGAGCTCGGCGAGGGCGGAGAGGGTGGTGGGCTGACGGATGCCGTCGTCGTACCGGCCGTGGACCATCTGGAGGAGCTGGACGGCGAACTCGACGTCGCGGAGCCCGCCGCTGCCGAGCTTGATCTGCCGCTCGGCGTCCTTCGCCGGGATGTGCGCGACGACGCGGCGCCGCATCGCCTGCACCTCGGGGACGAATCCCTCGCGCTCGGCGGCCTGCCAGACCATCGGGGCGATCGAGCGGGCGTATTCGCGGCCGAGCTCGAGGTCACCGGCGACCGGTCGCGCCTTCAGCAGCGCCTGGAACTCCCACGTCTTCGCCCAGCGCTCGTAGTAGCCGACGTGGCTGGCCAGCGTCCGCACCAGCGGCCCGGCCTTGCCCTCGGGCCGCAGCGCGGCGTCGACCGGCCAGATCGTCCCCTCGCCGGTGTGGTCGGAGCAGACCTTCATGAGGTTCGAGGCGAGCTTCGTGCCGACCCGCACCGCCTCCTGCTCGTCGTGGCCCTCGGCGGGCTCGGCGACGAAGACGACGTCGACGTCGCTGACGTAGTTGAGCTCGTGGCCCCCGCACTTGCCCATCGCGATGACCGCCAGCCGGCACCCCGAGGCACGCTCGCCGACCCGGGCGCGGGCCACTGCGAGGGCCGCCTCCAGCGTCGCGGCGGCGAGGTCGGAGAGCTCGGCGGCCACGTCGTCGACGCCCAGCTCGTGGGCGAGGTCGCGGGAGGCGAGCCGGAGCAGCAGCCGGCGGTACTCGACCCGGAGCCGGTCGACGGCCTCGGCGTCCGACAGGGTGGCGACGGGGTCCTGGTCGTCCGGGTCGGCACCGACGGCGCGGAGCAGCTCGCCGCGCAGCCAGTACGCCGCGGGGCGGGTGCTGCCCAGCGTCGGGTCGGTGAGCTCCGCCCACTGCTCGGGGTGGCGGAGCAGGTGCTGGCCGAGCGCCACGCTCGCGCCGAGGACGGTCAGCAGCCGCATCGCCGTGCCCTCGTCGTCGGCGAGGGCTTCGAGGAACCGCTGCCGGGCGTCCGCGCCGTCGCGCTGCTCGATGCGCTCGGCCAGCTCGACGAGCCGCCCGGCCGCCGCGTCCGGGTCCGTGGTCCGGGCGAGCAGCGCCAGCAGCCGGCCGGCGTCACCGTCGAGCCGCTCGAGGAGCTGCTCGGCCCGCTCCACGTCGACGAACCCCTGCCGGAAGAGCTGGGTCCGGCGGGAGGGACGGGCCTCGGGGCTCACGGCGGCCTCCGGTCCGTCAGATGACGGGGAGCATCTGGTCGCGCTCCCAGGCGGAGACCTGGCCGCGGTAGGCCTCCCACTCCGCCCGCTTGTTGCGCAGGAAGAAGTCGTAGACGCGCTCCCCCAGCGTCTCGGCGAGGAGCTCGCTCTCCTCCATCACGTTGATCGCCTCGTAGAGCGTCTTCGGCAGCGGCTGGATCCCCATCGACCGGCGCTCGCGGTCGGTCAGCGACCAGACGTCGTCCTCGGCCTCGGGCGGGAGCTCGTAGCCCTCCTCGATCCCCTTCATCCCGGCCGCGAGGATCACCGCGAAGGCGAGGTAGGGGTTGCAGGCCGCGTCGATCGTGCGCAGCTCGACGCGGGTCGACTGCCCCTTGTTGGGCTTGTACATCGGCACCCGGACCAGGGCCGAGCGGTTGTTGTGGCCCCAGCAGATGTACGACGGCGCCTCGCCGCCGCCGATCAGCCGCTTGTAGGAGTTCACCCACTGGTTGGTGACGGCGGTGATCTCGGAGGCGTGGTGGAGCAGCCCGGCGATGAACTGCCGGCCGCTCTTAGAGAGCTGGTACTGCGCGCCGGCCTCGAAGAACGCGTTGCGGTCGCCCTCGAAGAGCGACACGTGCGTGTGCATCCCCGACCCCGGGTGGGTGGTGAACGGCTTCGGCATGAAGCTCGCCCACATCCCCTGGCCCAGCGCGACCTCACGGACCACCGTGCGGAAGGTCATGATGTTGTCCGCCGTGGTGAGCGCGTCGGCGTAGCGGAGGTCGATCTCCTGCTGGCCCGGCCCGCCCTCGTGGTGGCTGAACTCCACCGAGATGCCCATCTGCTCGAGCATCGTGATCGCCTCGCGGCGGAAGTCGGAGCCCTTGCTGGTGGCGGTGTGGTCGAAGAACCCGCTGCGGTCGACGGGCACCGGCTCGACGCCCGACTCCGGCTGGTCCTTGAACAGGTAGAACTCGATCTCGGGGTGGGTGTAGAAGGTGTAGCCCTTCGACGCCGCCTCCGACAGGATGCGCTTCAGCACGTGGCGCGGGTCGGCGTACGACGGAGAGCCGTCCGGCATGACGATGTCGCAGAACATCCGCGCCGTGGCGGGGTACTCCCCCCGCCACGGCAGGATCTGGAAGGTGCCGGGGTCGGGCTTGGCGAGCATGTCGGCCTCGTAGACGCGGGCGAACCCCTCGATCGCCGAGCCGTCGAAACCGATCCCCTCGGCGAACGCCCCCTCGAGCTCCGCGGGGGCCACGGCCACCGACTTGAGGAAGCCGAGCACGTCGGTGAACCACAGCCGCACGAAGCGGACGTCACGCTCCTCGAGAGCCCGGAGCACGAAGTCTTCCTGCTTGCCCATGGGGGTCACTATCCCGTATGCGCCGTCGCGGTCACGCGCCGGGCACGTTGCGCTCGATGTCCTCCAGCCAGACCCGGGCGTTGCCGTCCGACGGCGCCCGCCAGTCGCCGCGCGGCGACAGCGAGCCACCGGCCGCGACCTTGGGCCCGTTGGGCAGCGCGCTGCGCTTGAACTGGCTGAACGCGAAGAACCGCTGCACGAAGACGACGAGCCAGCGGCGGATCTCCGCGAGGTCGTACGCCGTCCGCCGCTCGTCGGGGAACCCGGGCGGCCACTCCCCCCGGTCCACGTCGCTCCACGCGTGCATCGCGAGGAACGCGATCTTGCTGGGCCGGTAGCCGTAGCGCAGCGTGAAGTAGAGGTTGAAGTCCTGCAGCGAGTAGGGGCCGATCGACTCCTCGGTGTCCTGCTCGAGCTCCTCGCCCTTCGACGGCACCAGCTCGGGGGTGATCTTCTGCTCGAGGATCGCCCGGAGGATCTCGTTGGTCTGCTCCTCGAAGAGCTGCTCGGAGATCACCCACCGGATCAGGTGCTGGATCAGCGTCTTCGGGACGCCGGTGTTCACCGCGTAGTGGGACATCTGGTCACCGACGCCGTAGGTGCACCAGCCCAGCGCGAGCTCGGAGAGGTCGCCGGTGCCGAGCACGATCCCGCCGCGCTGGTTGGCCAGCCGGAAGAGGTAGTCGGTGCGCAGCCCCGCCTGGACGTTCTCGAACGTCACGTCGTAGACCGGCTCGCCCTTGGCGAACGGGTGGCCCATGTCCTCCAGCATCTGCTGGGCCGCCGGCTTGATGTCGATCTCCTCGAAGCTGATGCCCAGGCTCTCGGCCAGCCGGGTGGCGTTGGACTTGGTCCTCTCGCCGGTGGCGAACCCCGGCATGGTGAAGCCGAGGATGTCGCTGCGCGGCCGGCCGAGCCGGTCCATCGCGCGGGCGGCGACGATGAGGGCGTGCGTCGAGTCGAGCCCGCCCGAGACGCCGATGACGACCTTGGGGTTGCCGATCGCCCGGAGTCGTTGCTCGAGCCCGGAGACCTGGATGTTGTAGGCCTCGTAGCAGTCGAGCGCGAGCCGCGCGGGGTCGTCGGGGACGAACGGGAACCGGTCCACCTTGCGGAGCAGCCCGAGGTCGCCCGACGGCGGGTCGAGGGTGAACTCCACCGTGCGGAACTCAGCGACCCGGCTCTCGTGGGTGCGCCGGTTGTCGTCGAAGGTCCCCATGCGGATGCGCTCCATCCGGAGCCGGTCGAGGTCGACGTCGGCGACGGAGCGGCGGGAGCCCTGCGGGAACCGCTCGGTCTCGGCGAGGAGATCGCCGACCTCCCAGATCATCGTCTGGCCGTCCCACGACAGGTCGGTCGTCGACTCGCCCTCGCCGCCGGCGGCGTACGCGTAGGCCGCGAGGCAGCGCTGGCTGGTGCCCCTGCAGAGCAGCTTGCGGTCCTCGGCGCGGGCCACCGTGATCGGGCTGCCGGAAAGGTTGGTCAGGACGGTGGCCCCGGCGAGCGCCGCCTCGCAGCTCGGCGGCACCGGGATCCACATGTCCTCGCACACCTCGACGTGGAGGACCAGCCCCGGCACGTCGGTCGCCGAGAACAGGAGGTCGGGGCCGAACGGGACCCTGCGCCCGTCGAGGGTGATGGTCTGCCCGCGGCGGTCGTCGCCGGGCGCGTACCAGCGCCGCTCGTAGAACTCGCGGTAGGTCGGCAGGTAGGACTTCGGGGCCACGCCCAGCACCTCGCCGCCCTTGATCACCACCGCGCAGTTGTAGACCCGGTTGCCGTCGACCAGCGGCGCGCCCACGACGAGCACGGGGGTCAGCGTGCGGCTCGCTTCCGCGATCGTGGTGATCGCCGCCCGGACCGCGTCCTGCAACGGCTCCTGGAGGACCAGGTCCTCCAGGGAGTAGCCGGTCAGGCAGAGCTCGGGGAAGATCGCGACGGCCACGCCCTCGTCGTGGCAGGCGCGCGCCTCCTCGAGCACCGCGGCCGCGTTGGTCTCGGGGTCCGCGATCGAGATCGGAAGCGTGCAGGCGGCGATGCGGGCGAAGCCGTGGCGGTAGGCCGAGGTGAAGTCCACGGGAGGATCCTCTCAGGGAGGTTGCGTTGACAAACCTGGTGACGAGCCTGGTCACGCCGCGGCTGCGGCTGCGCAGCTGGACCGACGACGACCTCGAGCCGATGGTGGCGATCTGCACCGACCCGGAGGTGATGCGGTTCTTCCCGCGGCCGAACACCCGCGACGAGGTCGTCGCCCTGCTCGACCGGCAGCGCCGCCGGCTGGCCGCCGGCGAGCCGGGGCTCTTCGCCGCCGAGCGGCTCGAGGACGGGCGGCTGCTCGGGTTCGTCGGCCTCGCCCGGCCCTCGTTCGAGGCACCCTTCATCCCCTGTGTCGAGGTGGGGTGGCGGCTGGGTCGCGACGCCTGGGGCCACGGCTACGCGACCGAGGCGGCGCGGGCCGCGGTGGAGCACGGCTTCACGACGCTGGGGCTCGACGAGCTCGTCTCGTTCACCTCCGTCGGGCACGACCGATCCCGGGCCGTGATGCGCCGCCTCGGCATGCACCACGACCCGGCCGACGACTTCGACCACCCACGGCTGGCCGAGGGCCACCCGTTGCGCCGCCACGTGCTCTACCGGTTGCGTCGCGAGGAGTGGCGCTCGACACAGGATCCCGCACCCGCGCCCGGGGCTAGCCTGGAGCGATGAGCGACCAGCCCGCGCCGTACGGCGGTGTCCCGTCCGCGTCGACCGACCAGCCGAGCTCTGCTCCGGCCCGCAAGAAGGTGCGGATCCCCCACCTGCGCGAGATGAAGCAGCGCGGCGAGAAGTGGGCGATGCTCACCGCCTACGACATGTACACCGCCGCGACGTTCGACGAGGCCGGAATCCCGGTGCTGCTCGTCGGGGACTCGGCGTCCAACAACGTCTACGGCAACGAGACGTCCCTGCCGGTCACCGTCGACGAGCTGATCCCGCTGACCCGTGCGGTGGCACGGTCGGCGAAGCACGCCCTGGTGGTGGCCGACCTGCCGTTCGGCTCCTACCAGGCCTCGCCCGAGCAGGCGTTCCACACCGCGGTGCGGTTCATGAAGGAGGCCGGGGCGCACTGCGTGAAGCTCGAGGGCGGCGCGGAGATGGCGCCCCAGATCGAGCTGCTCACCCGTGGCGGGGTGCCGGTCATGGCGCACATCGGGTTCACGCCACAGTCGGAGCACAACCTCGGCGGCTACCGCATCCAGGGTCGCGGCGCAGGCGCGGAGAAGCTGCTCGCCGACGCCAAGGCGGTGGAGGCCGCGGGAGCCTTCGCGGTGGTCATGGAGATGGTGCCGGGCGACGTGGCGGCGGAGGTCACGGCAGAGCTCGCGATCCCCACCATCGGCATCGGCGCCGGTGCCGGCTGCGACGCGCAGGTGCTGGTCTGGCAGGACATGCTCGGGCTGCGCACCGGCAGGCTCCCCCGTTTCGTCAAGCAGTACGCCGACCTCCACGGCGTCATGGTCGAGGCCGCCCGTGCCTACGCGGCCGACGTCGCCGCCGGCACCTTCCCCGGCCCGGAGCACACCTTCTAGGCGTTCCAGTCGAGCAGCACGTCCCCGGCCATCACGGTCGCGAACCAGACCACGACCATCACGACCGGCAGGGCGGCGACGCGCCACGGGTGGGCCATGAACCACCGGACGCCGACCCCGAAGAGCACCAGCCAGACGAGGGCGAGCAGCACCACGCCGTACCACGGGGCGACGAGGCCCGAGGCGAGGACGAGGAACAGCACGCAGGCCATCCCGCCCATCCCCAGGAACGACCCGAGCACCTGCCGGGCGTCGGTCCGGCCCGGCTCGGGCGAGCTGCTCACACGTGCTCCTCAGACGTCGGGGACCGGCGTCCCGGCTGGACGTTGGACAGGGACGAGCACCCGAAGGGTCCCGGCTTAGACAGGACTTGGCAAGCCGCCCCACGCCCTTACGCTCGAAGGCGGGTGATGGGATCTCGGGCGATGCCACGGCACCTGTCGTCACCGTTGCCTGCGCAGCGGCGACCTGGGTGCCGGGCCCCGAGAGGGGTTCTCGAGGGGCATCAATGCGTGAAGGCTCGCCGGACGGGGCGCCAGGTGACCGGCTGACCTCCTTCTGCAACGACCTGCGTTCACACATCGCGGCCGCGGCGACGCTCGCGTCGCCCCGCGAGGCTGACGAGCAGCTGCCCGAAGCGGTGCGTCATCGGCTCGCGTTGCTGAGGGAGCAGCTCGCCGTGCTCTCGGCGCTGGTGTCGGCCCAGCTGCCGGAGCAGGCATCGGCGCGCGTGCGCACGGACGTGACCGAGCTCGTCGAGGCGTCAGCGCGCACCGTCGGCATCGCGCACGGCGTCGAGGTCGAGGTCCGGACGAAGGGCAGGGCCGTGGTGCACGCGGAGCCGACCTCGCTCCGGCGTGCGATCGTCAACGTCCTGGCGAACGCTGCTCGGGCCTCGGTCGCAGGGCCGGTGGTGGTGCGGGTCCGTCACGAGCGCGGCACGGCGCTCGTCGAGGTGGACGACGACGGGCCGGGGTTCGGCGAGATCGAAGGCGGACTCGGCCTCGGCCTCCGCCAGGCCGAACAGGCGGTCCGGGCGGCGGGAGGTCGGGTGAGCATCGGCCGCTCTCCGCGGGGCGGAACCCTCGTCCGGCTCGTGCTTCCGACTAAGGGCGTTTCGCGAACCGTTTCGTGACAGCTCCCGGCGACGGCCGGGAGCCCCCTGACGCGGGTTTGGCGGGAGGTGGTGGAGGCACGCTCACAGGGAACCGACCACGAGGGAGGACGGCATGGACGACGGCACGGACGACACGGGGACCACGGCCAGCTCGGGGCGCGAGAAGCGCGACGTCGAGCTCGACGCCGCGGCGAAGGCGATCAGCAAGGACGTCTCGGAGGACAGCGACGAGCAGGAGCCGACGACCGAGGACTCCGGTCCGATGACGCCGACGGTGGACAGCGTGACCGAGGCGAATGCCGAGGGGGTCAACCCCGACAAGTGAGCGGCGCGGGCGCCGGTCCGGTCAGCTCGAGGAGGGCGCCGGGCCGGCCTCGTCGTTCCAGTCAGGGTCGTTGTCCCACGCCTCGTTGCGCTCGGCGACCTTCTCCAGCGCGCGGCTCGCCTCCTCGGCGGACGGGTAAGGACCGAGCCGGTCGGCGGCCTTGCAACCGTCGGGGCCTTCCACGGCCTTGTGCTTGAGGCAGTACCAGTACTCCTCTGCCATCACCCGGTCCTTCCGTCCCGACGACTGTCCGTGAGCGAACCTACACTCGCCAGGCATGAGCCGCTTCTACGACGTGCACCCCGTCGACCCGCAGCCCCGGACCATCGCCC
Organism: Nocardioides caldifontis; assembly: GCF_008087345.1. Classification (GTDB taxonomy): domain Bacteria; phylum Actinomycetota; class Actinomycetes; order Propionibacteriales; family Nocardioidaceae; genus Marmoricola_A; species Marmoricola_A caldifontis. The sequence goes on from NZ_VHIB01000013.1 coordinate 78,857, forward strand.
AGGTCGCCGCGATGCTCCGCGAGGACGCGCTGGTCGCCTACCCGACCGACTCCGGCTACGCGCTCGGTTGCCGGTTGGAGAGTCGGACGGGGCCGGAGCGGATCCGCAGGATCCGGCAGCTCGACGACCGCCACGACTTCACGCTCGTGTGCGCCGACTTCGCCCAGCTGGGCCAGCTGGTGCACCTCAGCAACGCGGCGTTCCGCGCGGTCAAGGCCGCGACCCCGGGGCCCTACACGTTCATCCTCCCGGCGACCAAGGAGGTCCCCCGCCGGCTCGCCCACCCGAAGAAGCGCACCGTCGGCGTCAGGATCCCCGAGCACCCGGTGGTCAAGGCGCTGCTGCGGGAGATGGGTGAGCCGCTTCTCTCCAGCACCCTGATCCTCCCGGGCGCGGAGGAGGCGATGAGCGACGGCTGGCAGATCAAGGAGACGCTCGACCACGAGCTCGACGTGGTGATCGACGCCGGTGACTGCATCCCCGACCCGACCACCGTCGTCGACTGGTCCGACGCCTCCCCGGAGGTCGTCCGCGTCGGGGCCGGCGACCCGACCCGCTTCGAGTAGGACCGATCGGGGAAGGTCGGTGGCGTGACGACCCAGAGCAGCCGCCCGACGTACGACCCCTGGTGGAAGGCCGCGGTCGTCTACCAGGTCTATCCGCGCAGCTTCGCGGACTCCGACGGCGACGGTGTCGGCGACCTGCGTGGCGTGATCGAGCACCTCGACCACATCGCCGGGCTGGGCTGCGACGTCGTCTGGCTCTCGCCGGTCTACCGGTCGCCGCAGGACGACAACGGCTACGACATCAGCGACTACCAGGACATCGACCCGACGTTCGGCACCCTCGCCGACCTCGACGAGCTGGTCGACCAGCTGCACCGCCGCGGGATGCGGCTGGTGATGGACCTGGTGGTCAACCACACCTCCGACGAGCACCCCTGGTTCGTCGAGTCCCGTGCTGACCGCACGAACCCGAAGGCGGACTGGTACGTCTGGCGGGACCCCCGGCCCGGCACCGTCGGCGGCACACCGGGGGCCGAGCCCAACAACTGGGGCTCGGTCTTCTCCGGACGGGCCTGGGAGTGGGTCCCCGAGCGGGGTCAGTACTACCTCCACCTGTTCTCCCGGAAGCAGCCCGACCTCGACTGGGAGAACCCGGACGTACGCGCGGCCGTGCACTCGATGATGCGTTGGTGGCTCGACCGCGGTGTCGACGGCTTCCGGATGGACGTCATCAACGTGATCTCGAAGCCGGCCGGGCTCCCGGACGGGCCGGTCGACGCCACCGGGCTCGGCGCCGGGCTGTCGAGCTGCGTGCACGGGCCCCGGCTCGAGGAGTTCCTGGCGGAGATGAAGCGCGAGGTCTTCGACCCTCGTCCCGGCACCTACCTGCTGGTCGGCGAGGCGCCCGGCGCCACCCCGGAGCAGGGACTGCGGCTGACCGACCGGGAGACCGGGTCGGTGAGCATGGTGTTCCAGTTCGAGCACGTGGACCTCGACCACGAAGGGTCCAAGTGGCGGCCGCGGCCGATGCCGCTGACCGTCCTCAAGCATTCGTTGGGGCGCTGGCAGGAGCAGCTCGGCGAACGCGGGTGGAACAGCCTGTACTTCTCCAACCACGACCAGCCCCGGCCGGTCTCCCGTTGGGGCAACGACCGGGTCGAGGGCGACCGCGCGTGGTGGCGCGAGTCGGCGACGGCGCTGGCCACCGTGCTCCACCTGCAGCGCGGCACTCCGTTCGTCTACCAGGGCGAGGAGCTCGGGATGACGAATGCGCCGTTCGCCTCGGTCGAGGAGCTGCGCGACATCGAGTCGCTGAACCACTACCGCGTCGCTGTGGACGAGGTGGGGCAGGACCCGGAGGAGGTCCTGGACGCCATCCGGCGGATCGGCCGCGACAACGCGCGGACCCCGGTCCAGTGGACGTCCGGCCCCCACGCCGGGTTCACCACCGGGACGCCCTGGATCGACGTGAACCCCAACCACCGGTGGCTCAACGCCGAGGCGCAGGTCGGCGACCCGACGTCGGTGTACTCCTACTACCGCGCCCTCGTCGAGCTCCGGCACGGCAACCCCGTCGTGGTCGACGGATCGTTCACGATGCTCGAGCCCGACCACCCGCGGCTCTACGCCTACCGGCGCACCTTGGGTGACCGGTGGGTCGAGGTGCTCGTCAACTGGTCCGACGAGCCCCTGACGCTCCCCTCGACCGTCGTACGCCCGGACGGGGAGCTGCTCCTCGCGAACCTGCCGGAGCGGGCGGCCGACCCGGCGCACGCGGGCGAGCTGGCGCCCTGGGAGGCCCGGGTGCTCGGCAGCCGGTGACGCCCGACCGGTGGACCGGCCTCAGGTGACGTCGGGCGACCGCGGCGGCTTGAGCGGGTCGTGGCCGATGGACATGAGCTTCCGCCGCCAGTGGTCGTCGCCGGCGGTGGGCTCGAGGTCCTCGCGACGCTCCTGGTGGACGATGTCGACGACCTTGGTCATCGCCGCGACGTCGTCTCCGGTGAGGTCGGACCTGCGCTTGGCGAGGATCGCGGCGACGCGGTGGCCGAGGGACCGGCCCGACTGGTCGGGAAAGGTCTCGGCGTCCTCGCCCGCCGACTCGGTGCGCATCCACTCGTTCAGCTCGCGGGAGGTCATGTTCACCACCCGGTGGAACTCGTCCCACAGCTCGTCGCTCACGTGGTCGGTGGCCATCGGTTCCTCCTCGGGCTCGGGGTTGTCGTTCCGTGGCCACCGTTCCCTTGGCCACGGTGCCCATGCCCTTTCCTGAAGAGTCGGTAAAGATGTGGTCACGACCACACCTGCGCGCCGGAGGCTGGTCCTAGAATCCTGCGCGGGGATGGGCAGCGGTTCTCCCAACGTTGCCCAGCGTCGGGGTGTCGACGGGCTGGGGTGTCCTGATCGAGCCGAACGTGACGGAGCCCCCGAGAGCACGGCTCTCGGGGGCTCCCCTGTTCCTGCCTGGCGTCAGTCGCCGACCTTCTTCGCGGCCTGCGAAGCGGCCTTGGTGCCGGCGGAGGCCGACCTCCGGGCGGCCGTGCCGGTCGCCTTGGCGCTGCTCTTCGGGCGGCTCGCCTGGCGGCTCGCGGTGGCCGAGGTGGTCCGCGCCGCACGCTTGGCGGTCTTCGCCGTGGTATCGCCCGCCTTCGCCGTCTGGGTCCGCGTGGTCTTGGCCTTCACGCTGGTCACCTTCCCCTGGCGCGTCGCCTGCTTGGTGGTCTCCTGGTTGCGGATCCGGGCCACCAGCACCTCGCCACGCGTGGCGAGCTGGTCGTAGTCGAGGCCGCGGATGCTCGCCCGCACCTCGGAGATCCTGCGCTGGACGTCGGACACGGAGCCGCGCACCAGCTCGGCCGCCTGGTCGACGACGCCCACGGATGCGTACAGCGGCTTGGTCGCCTCGGTCCTGATGTCGAACTTCGTCTTGGCCATCCCGTTCTCCTTCTTCTCGGTCCCGGTCGGGTGCCGGTCGGTCGTGACGGGTTCGTTTGTCCCCCGTGACCACGGATCCCCAGTGGTGCAAGGCGAAACGCAGCCACACAGACGCCTACCCACGAGTCACGACGCGACTCGGGCGTCGGCGGTGATCCCAGCCACAGCCCCGGCCCGGCCCACCCGTGGCACCATGACCCCGTCCCGTCGAGCGGAGCGGTCGATGTCACCTCGCAGCCGAGCGGCCTCTGCGGCCGCGGCCCGTGCGGTGCGGCCTGCCGCGTCGGGCGCGGTTCTCGCGGTGGTGCTGGGGCTCACCGGGTGCGCGGGGTCGGGATCCGTCTCGGGAGAGCGCACGAGCGCCGCGTCGCCCGCGGGCTCCCCCACACCGTCGGCGAGCGCCACCCCGGCGCCGACCCCGTCCGCCACCGGGACGCGGACTCCGATCACGGTCCCCGAGCTCAAGGTCCCCCCGAGCTTCTCGGGCGCGGTGCTCGGCGGAGACGTCAGCTGGCCGCAGTGCCCGGAGGGCATGGGCATCCCGGAGAAGCGGTCCCTGGGGCTCCCGATGCCGCTGCCGTCGGCGAAGTTCGTGATCCTCGGGCTCACCAACGGCCCCGGGTTCACGCCGAACCCGTGCCTCGCGGACCAGGTGCGGTGGGTGGCCGAGCGCGGGTTGATGGCTGCGGCGTACGCGGTGACCAGCTACCCGGACGACGCCACGCTGGAGAAGTACCGCGACCAGGGCCCGTACGACGGCAGCAGCGAGCTCGGGGCGCTGCGGAACGTCGGCTACCAGCAGGCGCTGTTCAACCTGGCCACCATGGAGGCTGCCGGGCTCCGGTCGCCGGTGGTCTGGATCGACGTCGAGCCGGTGCCGGTCTTCGAGTGGAGCGACGACCTGGAGGCGAACGCCGCGGTCGTGGAGGGCGCGGCCCGCGGCTACACCGACCGCGGCCACCAGATCGGTGCCTACTCCACACAGGCGCTGTGGCGGGCGGTCGTGGGCGACCTCGCCCTGGGGATCCCCGAATGGCGGGCGGCCGGTCAGACCTCGCGCCAGGAGGCGCTGCGCCGCTGCGGCGAGGAGGCGATGTTCCAGGGCGGCCAGGGCGTCATCGCACAGTGGGTCCAGGACCAGCGTGACCTCAACGTCACGTGCCCCGGGACCGAGGGGCAGATGTTCCGCTGGTTCCACCAGTACTGAGCCGGGCTGAGCGTCGCTCAGCGTCGCTCAGGGTCGCTCAGGGTCGCTCAGGGTCGCTCAGGGTCGCTCAGCGTCCGGCGGGCACCCGCTCCCCGCTCCGCGGGTCCAGCGGGGGCTGCGGGTTGAAGGCCCACCGCGTGTAGTCGTCGAGCCAGCGCACCAGCCGCCGGAGCGGGGTGTCGTACGCCGGCCGGCGCAGCTGCCTCAGCTGGTGGGTGCGCCCCTCGCGCTTCGCGACGAGCTCCCAGGCGTCGTCGTCGTACGCCTTGGCCAGCTCCTCGGCGGCGGTCACGTCGTTGTCCTCGAGCGCGTGGTTGATCGCCGTCGCGTAGGCGGCGTGCAGCTCGGTGAGCTCGTCGTAGAGCCGGGTGGTGGTCTCGTGGGTCATGGCGTGTCTCCTCCCTCGACACCTCTACTGTCGCGCGTTCCTTGGAACGATCCAAACTCTGGCGTCATGACCTCCGACACAGGGTGCGCGGATCACCCCTCGACGCCGGTGTGCTCGTGCGCCGCCCCCACCGGCTTGCTCTCCGGGGAGCCGCGCTCGCGGAGGTAGATCGCCAGCACGGCCATCGACCCAACCGCGAGGAACTCCGACTGCCAGTTCTGCAGCGTGCGGGCCCAGAAGTCCGCGTTCACCAGGTACGCCGACCACGAGATCGGCTCCTGGAGGCTGCGCAGCCGCTCCTCGTCGTACGCGATCCAGCCGGCGACCGACTGGATCCCCCAGGAGAGCAGGAACACCACCCCCATGGTGAGCAGCAGGCTGGACGAGTAGACCCACTGGCGGATGCCGCCCGCGCTCGCCCAGGCCGGCGAGTTCTCGTCGGCGTGCTCCCCGACCTTCTGGTCCTCGTCCGACTCGCGGCCCGTCCGGTCGAGCTCCTTCGACTCCGGGGACCCCTTCTGCACCAGCCAGACCGTCATCAGGATGTAGAAGAAGAACTGGAGGTACTCGCTCTGCCAGTTCTCCGTGACGTCGACCGCGAAGTCGGCCGAGGTGAGGTACTCCCCCAGCGTCACGGCACCGAGCCCGTCGGCGACCTGCTGGGCGTTGAGCTGCTTCCACCCGGCGTACGCCTGCCCCACGAGGCTGGCCACGAACAGCCCCAGGAAGAAGATGCTCAGCGACGACTCCCGCACGAACTTCCGCATGCCGCTCACTGCCCGACCGCCGCGAGGAGCAGGTACAGGAGCCCGCCGAAGATGATGAGCAGGTAGAGCACGAACATCGCCCGCACCGTCAGCCTCCCTGGACCTGGCAGTCGTACGGACGGTCCCCCGGCTGCGGCGTGCAGGCCACAGCCACCACCCGCCAGCGGTCCTCGATCCGGGTGAGGAACGCGGTGTCCTCGGCGAAGCGGACCTGCGCCATCGTGTCGTAGACCTCCACCCGCACCGCAGCACCGACGGACGGCACGTCCTCCTCGAGCACAGCACGCGGACACGGCTTCCCGGCGGACTTCTCCACCTCCGAACGGGTCTTGGGCGTCATCAGCCGGCACGCGGCCGCGCCGTCGTCGGCGGCGACGGCTGCGTAGAAGGCGGTCGCCGCCTCCCCCGCGTCGCTCTCCGCGGTGGAGGAGCACGCGGACAGCAGCAGCACGGCCAGGCACGGCGCGGCAGCACGCGACATCCATGACATATGGGGTCAGTACCCGTCCTGCACGGCTCCAAGCCAGCGGGACCTGTGTCCTGTGCCCGGGCGTCAGGCGGCTTTTATTGTCATTTCGTGGACATCCTCGAGCGTGATCTCGAGCTGGCCAGGTTGAGGAGCTGCATCGCCGGCGCGGCCGAAGGGAGCGGCGCGGGGACGGCTGTCTCGGGGGAGCCCGGAGCCGGCAAGTCGGCCCTCGTCGAGACCGCGTGCGCCGAAGTGGTGGGCATGCGCGTGCTGCGGGGCGCGTGCGACCCGCTGGGGACGCCGCGGCCACTCGGGCCGTTCCGCGACCTGGCCCGGCAGCCCGGCTTCGAGCTGCTGGCCGGGCCCGGGGAGCGGTCCCTCGCCGAGCTCTGCGAGATCGTGTACGACGCGCTCGCGCAGGAGCCGACGGTGCTGGTCGTCGAGGACCTGCACTGGGCAGACCGGGCCTCCGTCGAGGTGCTGCGCTTCGTGGCCCGGCGCATCGAGGCGATGCCGCTGGCGCTGTTCGTGACCTACCGCGGCGACGAGCTCGGGCAGCACTCGGCCCGTGCCCTGCTCGGCGACTTCGCCGTGCTGGACCGGCTCGAGTCGTGGGGGTTGGCGCCGCTGAGCGTCGACGCCGTGGCGCGGCTGCTGGCCGGCACGCCGCTCGACCCCGTGCAGGTGCACGCGCTGACCGGGGGCAACCCCTTCTTCGTCACCGAGGTCGCCAAGGACCCCGACCGTCCGCTCCCGTCGAGCGTGCGCGACGCGGTCCTCGCCCGCACCGCCGACATGGCGCCGGACGACTTCGAGCTGCTCCAGCTCGTCGCCACGGCGCCGGAGCGGCTCGACGACCGGGTGCTGCCGGTCCTCGGTGTCGACCTCGCGACGCTGGGCCGGCTCGACGCCACCGGGCTGCTGGCACGCACCGACCGCGGGCTGGCCTTCCGCCACGAGCTGGCGCGGCTCGCCGTGGAGAGCACCATCCCGGCCGGCGGCGCCGCGCAGCTCCACGCCCGGCTGCTCGCGACGCTGGAGAAGGTCGACCCCGGCAACTCCGCAGCGCTGACGCACCATGCGGTCCGGGCCGGCGACCCCGAGCGCGCCGTGCGCTACGCCGAGGCCTCCGCCGACGAGGCGGCCCGCGCGGGCGCGCACACCGAGGCGGTCGAGTTCCTCCGGACCGCGCTCGCCAGCCTGCCGTCGGGACAGCTCCGCGAGCGCGCGTCGTTGCTGCTGAGGCTGGGGTTCGAGCAGTACATGACCGACGAGCTCGAGTCGGCGATCGCCAACGTGACCGCGACGTTCCCGCTCTGGAGCCAGGTCGGCGACGCCGCCGGGCTCGCCTCGGCGCACGACACCGTCGCGGTGCTCCAGTACTACAACGGCAAGCGGACCCAGGCGGAGAAGCACGCGGACCACGCCGTCGAGATCGTCAGCGGCGAACGGGGGCTCGAGTACGCCTCCGCCCTGGCCACCCGCGCCTTCCTCGCCTTCCAGCGCAGCGAGTTCGACACCGCCACCACGCTGCTCGCGGAGGCGGCGCGGATCGCCCGCCAGGCAGAGGACGACGCCGTCGCCCTGCGGAGCAGGATCTTCGGTGCCTTCACCGAGCTGTCCCTGGGCCAGGAGACCGCGCGCGAGCGGCTGGTCGACGACATCCAGGAGGCGCTGGCCGCGGACCTCGACGAGCTCGCGTCGACCGGGTTCTCCAACCTCGCCGACCTCGACGTCGAGCACCGGCGGCTGGCCGACGCCCAGGCGGTGCTCGAGCGCTCGATCGCGCACACCGTCGAGCGTGGGGTGCCGATCTGCAGCTACTGGCAGACCGGCGTCCGGGCCCGGATGCGGCTGCTGCAGGGCCGCTGGCAGGCGTCGTCGGAGGACGCCGGACACGTGCTCTCCCAGTCCGGCATGCCGCTGGCCAACCTGTGGCCGCACCTGGTCCTCGGGCTCGTCGACCTGCGCCGCCACGGCAGCGACCACGGCCACGTCGACGCGGCCTGGAAGGTGGCCGAGGGGCTCGACGAACCCCTGCGGCGGCTCGCGGTCCTCTCCGCGCTCGCCGAGCGGGCCTGGCTCACCGGGCAGCACGACGAACGGCTGACCACGCTGGCGCCGGAGCTGATGAGGAGCACCGGCGCCACCCCGGCCGGGGCGTGGGGCGCGGGCGAGATGGCGGTGTGGCTGCAGCGGCTCGGGCTCCTCGACGGACCCCCCGCGGTCGTGGCACCGCCGTACCGCATGGTGCTGGACGGCGACCACGTCGGCGCGGCGGAGTGGTGGCGCAGCGCGGGTGCGGTCTACGACGAGGCACTGGCACTGGCCACCTCCCCCGACCCGGAGCACCGGCTCCGCGCGCTCGAGCGGCTCGACCAGCTGCAGGCCGCCGCGGTCGCCGACCGGTTGCGCCTCGAGATGCGGCGGCAGGGGGTGCCGAGCGTGCCGCCACGGCCCCGGTCGAGCACCGCGGCCAACCCGAGCGGGCTCACCAACCGCCAGCTCGACGTCGCCAAGCTCGTCGCCCGGGGGCTGACCAACGCCGAGATCGCGGAGCGGCTCTACATCTCGCCGAAGACCGCCGACCACCATGTCTCGGCGGTCCTCACCAAGCTCGGTGTGCCCAACCGGCGCCAGGTGGTGCTCGTCGCCCAGGAGATCGGGCTCTGAGCTCCCTTCTGGGCTCCCTAGGGAGGTCCCACCCGTCCGCTCCCCCGTAGATGGGGAGCTCTCCCCGATGCCCGTGAGGGGGTTCGGGGGCGAGCCTCGTGGTCGTGGTCGGCGCACGCCGGCCCGAAGACCGCTCCGAAGGAATCTCCCATGTCCGTGTCCACCACCGCCGTACCCGTGGCCGCCGCCGGAGCCGTGCTGGCGGGGATCACCGTCGCCGCCGCGGCCGCCGCCGCGAGCTCCGGGGAGCCCGCCGGCTCCACGACGACGTACACCACGACCACCCCGCTCGTCTTCGGTGGCCCCGAGGGCACCGGCGCCCCCTCGCCCCTGCACGTCGCCGGGGCCGGCACGCGCGTGATCGACGTCGACGTCGCGCTCACCGGTCTCTCCGTCGCCGGGGACGACCGGGTCGACGCGGTGCTCGTGGGTCCCGACGGCCAGCGGGCCACCGTCCTCGAGGACGGCGCAGCGCCCGACCCGTCCCCCGCCGCCGGCACCCTGGCGGTGTTCGAGGGCACCAATCCCAACGGCACCTGGCGGCTCCACGTCGACGACGGTGCCGGCTCGGGCGGCAGCCTGCAGGGCTGGTCCCTGCAGGTGACCAGCCACAGCCCGGGCGACGGCGTGCCGCCCCGCGTCGTGGCCACGGCCCCTGCACAGGTCGTCCCCGGCTCGGAGCTCCGGCTCACCCTGAGCGAGGCCGTGCGCCCGTCGACCGTCACCTCGTCGTCGGTGCAGCTCGTCGACAGCTCGACCGGCATCCCGGTGCACGCCGCGGTCACCTGGCGGGGGGACACCAGGACCGTGCGCATCGACCCGGTGGACGACCTCGCACGCAGGACGCCGTACGTCGTGGTGGTCACCGACGAGGTGCGCGACCACGCCGGCAACCCGCTCGACCAGGACCCCGGCTCGCCCGGGGTCACCCCGAAGACCTGGTCGTTCAGCACCCGTTGAACGGCACCCATCCCTTCCACATGAGGAGAACCACCATGACCCTTGACATCGACACCACCTCCGCCGGCTCCGCCGACCGCGCCCTCAAGGAGCGCCACCGCAAGATGTGGGCCTCCGGCGACTACCCCGCCGTCGTGAGCGAGGTGATCAGCGAGCTCGGCCCGGTCGTCACCGAGGCCGCCGGGATCGGGTCCGGGGACCGCGTCCTCGACGTCGCCGCCGGTGACGGCAACGTCGCGATCCCCGCCGCCCGGCGGGGTGCCCGGGTCACCGCGAGCGACCTGACCCCCGAGCTGCTCTCCGTCGGCGCCCGCAAGGCCGAGGAGGCGGGCGTCGACGTCGAGTGGCAGGTCGACGACGCCGAGGCGCTGCGGTACGCCGACGACACGTTCGACGTCGTCACCTCCTGCGTCGGCGTGATGTTCGCGCCGCACCACCAGCGGGCGGCCGACGAGCTCGTCCGCGTGACCCGCCCCGGCGGGCGGATCGCGGTGCTGAGCTGGACGCCGGAGGGGTTCATCGGCCAGATGTTCGCGACGATGAAGCCGTACGCGCCGGCTCCTCCGCCGGGGGCACAGCCCCCGCCGCTGTGGGGGCGTCCGGACCACGTGGAGCAGCTCCTCGGCGCGAAGGTCACCGACCTGCGCACCGAGCGGCGCGTGGTGCGGGTGGCGCGCTTCGCCGGCGGCGAGGAGTTCCGGGACTTCTTCAAGCGGACCTACGGGCCGACGATCGTGACCTACCGCGCGATCGCCGAGGACCCGCAGAAGGTCGAGGCGCTCGACGCGGAGCTCGCCGCCCTGGGCGAGCGCCACCTCCACGACGGCGTCATGGAGTGGGAGTACCTGCTGGTCACCGCCCGCAAGGCCGGCTGACCCCGGACGACGAACGACGCCCCGAGGCTCTGACCTCGGGGCGCCTTCGCGTTCCGGCGTGGCCGGCGATGCCGAGCCCCGCACCGACCCTCGTCACGGCGCGGGACCGCCACAGCCGGCTCGAGCCCACCCGTCGACCGGTTCTGGACCGACGGATGGGCCCTCGAGCCCGGGGGGGCACCTCTCACGCTAGGAGCGGACCGACCTCGTGGAAGCGTCTGTCTGACCCGTTCGGGTACCTAGTTCTTGGTCAACTGTGACTACGCACGAGGTGTAAGAACTGCACGAACGGGCACAACAAGGTCGTCAGGGGGCTCTCGGGACTTCAGGACCCACAGGGGGAACTCCGCGACGACGCGCACGCCTGCCTGCCTCCCACAGGCCCGTGCGAAGAGCCCCGGTCGATACCTCCCACGTCGACCGGGGCTCGTCCTCTTTGTTAGTCCCGGTCATGGGTGCTCCGATCATGTCCGTCGGCAGCTCTCCGAGCGTCTGGGGATGTCAACGGACATGAATCAGTGCTCACGTCCGAGGGACGGCGTCAATCTGGCGGTCGCCGTTGCTTCTGACAACTCTGGCGTCCTGTCGGAGCGGCCTCTTAAGGTCCGAGCGTTGCAATGGGGGCAGGGCCGCCGGGGGTGGGCGTCCCATCACATGCCGAACCCCGCGCCGGACCTCCCAGACCGGCGCGGGGTTCGGCTCTGTGAAGTGAGCGCGTGGGTGAGCGGATGAGCTGACCTGTAGGCCGGGTTCTGTCCTCGCGCACCTCGCGGTGCCTGCGATGGGCGACCATCCATCTGGGACCACCGTCACCGGTGGCCTCGTGCGATCTACCCGCGAGCTCGGGCGGGCCGCCCTCGAACGCTCGCGCAGACGCCGTACGGCGTCCTCTTGATCTTGCTCCGGGTGGGGTTTACCGAGCCGCTCCGGTCACCCGGAACGCTGGTGGTCTCTTGCACCACCGTTTCACCCTTACCGCCGGGCCGGAGCCCGGAGGCGGTCTGTTTTCTGTGGCACTGTCCCGCGGGTCACCCCGGGTGGGTGTTACCCACCACCCTGCCCTGTGGAGCCCGGACCTTCCTCGACCCCCGTGTCGCCACGAGGACCGCGGTCGCCCGGTCAGCTCATCCGCAGTCGTCAGTGTAGGACCGGGCGGGAATTCAGGTAGGCGGACGGGTCACTTCCCCGTCGTATCTGCCTCGTCGCGGTGGCATCGTCGTCGATGTCAGCCGCTGGGTGGGAGGAAGCGCTGGCAGGGACCGCCACAGGTTGGGAGCGGCGGCGGTCCGGTTCGGTGCCCGTGTGCCGTGGAGAGTCCTGACCCCCCGTGGGGCGCTCCACGGCACTCGGCCGTGCCCGGGGTCAGGGCAGCTCGAACTCGACCCGGCGGTCGTCCGGGTCCGCGGAGACCAGCACGACCTCCACCTCGGTCCCGAGCGGCAGCGGCTCCCCGGACGCCGACCTCACCCGGGCCTCGACCGCAGGCGCGGCGACGACGACCCGCCCGCGGTCCGGCTTCTTCTCCTCGACGTCGACGACCGAGCCGCGGAACCGCCGGCCCACCTGGTCGCGCAGCAGCACCGCCTCGACGAGGTCGAGGACGCCGCGCTCGTACGCGTTCGCCCGACGGCCGGACTCCTGCATCGTCGCCGGCAGCCCGGGCAACCGCTCGCGCACCCACTCCGGGACCGGCCGTCCCTCGCAGAGCGCCACGCAGCACTCGAGCGCGTAGCGGTCCACCAGCCGGCGCAGCGGCGCCGTGACGTGGGAGTACGGCGCCGCGATCGCGGAGTGGAGCGGCTGCTCGGGGAGCGGCCCGTCGAACGCCACGTAGCCGGAGCCCCGCAGCAGCGACGTCGCCTCGTTGAGCAGTGCCGCGTGGTCGGCCCGGGTGGCGTCGAGGCGACGGATGAGCTCGGCGTACGGCTCCTCCACGGGCCAGTGGACCCCGAGGGCGCCCGCCACCCGGCGCAGCCGCTCGACGTCGCGCGGGTCCGCCGGTGGCACGGTCCGCAGCACCCCGACTCCGCCGTCGAGCATGAGCGCCGCGGCCGCCATCCCGGTGAGCAACGAGATCTGCGCGTTCCACCCCTCCACCGGAAGGGGCTCGCGGTAGCCGAGCTCCCACCGGCCGTCGACCCGGGTGACCTCCTGGTCGGGCAGCGGCAGGTTCACCCCACCGCGGTCACGCTCGCGGGCGAGCCGGAGCTCCCCCACCTCGCGGAGCAGCTCGAGCGCGGGGTCGGCGGTCCCGGCGTCGAGCGCGGCCTGCACCCCGTCGTACGACAGCTTGGCGCGGCTGCGCACCACCGCCCGCTCCAGCCGTACGGCGGTCTGCTCGCCGGCCTCGTCGAGGTCGATGCTCCACAGCAGCGCCGCACGCGGGCCGTCGGGCAGCAGCGAGCACGCCTCCTCGGAGATCCGGGGCGGGTGCAGCGGCACCTTGGACCCGGGGCCGTAGAGCGTCTCCCCACGCCGGTGCGCCTCCTGGTCGACCGCTCCGCCGGGGTGGACGGACGAGGCGACGTCCGCGATCGCGTAGTGCACCCGGTAGCCGCTCCCCCGGCGCTCGAGGTGGAGCGCCTGGTCGAGGTCGCGGGCGCTCTCGGGGTCGATCGTGACGAGCGGCAGGTCGGTCCGGTCGAGGGGCGGCAGCGTGGGCGCCGCGGCCGACTCCTCCGCCTCCGCGAGGACCTCCGCCGCGAACTCCCCCGGCGTGCCGAGCTCCTCGTGGAGCCTCGCCAACCCTTCTGCGAGCGCGGCGTCGTCCCCTCCGCGCCGTACCCTCACCACCCGTCTCGGCACTGCGGTGCCCCTTCCTGCACGTCGCCCCGGCCACTCTAGGGTGGTCGCCGTGCTGATCCTGCTGCCGCCGTCGGAGGGCAAGAGGGCGCCGCGCCGGGGGGCAGCGCTCGACCTGTCGGGGCTCGCCTTCCCCGCCCTGGAGCCGGCCCGCGCCGAGCTGCTCGACGCGCTGGTCACGTTGTGCACCGGCGACCGCGAGAAGGCCGCCGAAGCGCTGGGGCTCGGAACGACCCAGCTCGCCGAGGTCGACCGGGACGCCGGGCTCGCGACCGCGCCGACCGCGCGTGCGGACCACGTCTACAGCGGCGTCCTCTACGAGGCGCTCGACCTGCCCGGACTGCCGGCGGCGGCGAAGCGGCGGGCCACGGCGCGGCTCGCGATCGCCTCCGGGCTGTTCGGGATCGTCCGCCCCGACGACCGGATCCCGGCGTACCGGCTCTCGGGCCAGGTGACGCTGCCCGGCGTGGGCTCGGTGGCCCGCTACTGGGGCGCGCGGCTGGCGCCGGCGCTCGGGGAGGCCGCGGGCGACGGGCTGGTCGTCGACCTGCGCTCCTCGGCATACGCACCGTTCTGGAAGCCCGCCAAGCACGAGGTCGACCGCGTCGTCACCGTCCGGGTGCTCCACGAGGCCGACGGCCGGCGCAAGGTCGTCTCGCACTTCAACAAGGCGACGAAGGGGCGGCTCGTGCGCGACCTGCTCCTCGACGGTGCGGCGCCGCGTCGGCCCGCCGGGCTCCGGGAGGCGCTCGGCGACCTCGGGTGGCACGTGGAGGAGGCCGGCTCGCCGACACGTCTCGACGTGGTGGTGACCGAGCTGTGAGCGAGGAGCCGGGTCCGGCTCTCGTGATCGCCGCGGAGGACCCGCGCCGCGACGACGTGCGGGCGCTGCTCTCCGTCCACCTGGCCTTCGCCGACGAGCACAGCCCTCCCGAGGACGTCCACGCGCTCGACGTCGAGGGGCTCCTCGACCCGCGGCTGACGCTCTTCGGCGGGCGGGTTGACGGCACCCTGGTCGTGATCGGCGCGCTGCGCCGGCTGGCGCGCGACCATGCCGAGCTCAAGTCGATGCACACCGCCGCGGCCGCTCGCGGGCGTGGCCACGGCCGGGCGATGCTCGAGCACCTGCTCCGGGTGGCTCGCGAGGAAGGGCTGCGGCGCGTCAGCCTCGAGACCGGCACCATGACGGCGTTCGAGGCGGCCCGGTCGCTCTACGCGGGCGCGGGGTTCGTCCCCTGCCCGCCGTTCGGCGACTACCCGGGCAGCCGCAACAGCACGTGCATGACGCTGCTGCTCGCCCCCGGGGACGCCGCGTCAGCCTCGGAGTGAGGCGATCTCGCGGAGGTCGCTGGCCATCCGGTCGGACTCCCCCGCCGCGCTCGCGATCGCCTGGCGCGCCTGCACGGTGGCGCTGGTCTGCTCCTCGACGGCCGAGGAGATCGTCGCCTGCGCCTCGACCACCTGGGTGATGACGTGCCGGATCCGGCCGATCGACTCGGTGACGGTGGCGGTGTCGGTGTGCACCGAGCCGACGACCTCGCGGATCCCCTCCGTGGCGTTCTGCGTCTCCTGGGCGAGCTTCTTCACCTCGCTCGCGACGACCGCGAACCCCTTGCCCGCCTCGTCGGCGCGCGCCGCCTCGATGGTGGCGTTGAGCGCGAGGACGTGGGTCTGGTCGGCGATCGAGGTGATGGTCTGCGCCATCTGCTCGACCCGGGCCATCGTCCGGGTCAGCCGGTCCATCAGCGCGACGCTGGTGTGGATCTCGGTGTCCGCCTCGGCAGCCGTGGTCGAGGCCTGGGCGGCGGCGGTGGCGACCTCGCGGATGACCCGCAGCAGCGACTCCATCTCGTCGGTCGCGGTGCCGACGTTGCCGTGCAGCCGGTCGCCGGCCTGCTCGAGCTCGGCGAGCCGGCTGGCCAGCACCGCGGCCGTCCGCTCCCGCTCGGCCATCCGGCGGGCGGCGTCCTCGGCAGCCTGCGCCCGCTCGTCGGCGAGCGCGGCCTGCGCCTCGGCCTGCGCGAGGGCCTGCTGCTCCGCCCGCCGCTGCTCGGCGCGCCGTCGCCGCTCGGCCTCCTCGGTGAACCGCCACCCGAGGGCGAGCCCCACCGCCATCACGAGGAGCAGGCCGGCGTGCAGCAGGGCGAACCCGAGCGGGTTGCCCTGCGCACCGGCGTCGGAGAACACCGCGTCGGCGTCGAGCGAGCCGAGCACGAAGTGGTGGCCGGCGACGAGCGCGATGGCCAGCAGGAACGGCGACCAGTCCTGGTAGAGCGCGACGAGCGCCAGCATCACGTAGAAGTGGATGTGGATGTCGGTCAGCCCGCCGGTCAGGTGCACCAGCACCGTCGAGACCATCATCAGCGCGAGCCCGACCAGGCTGGCCCGCGCCGACTGCGACAGCTGGAGCTGGCCGAGGGCACAGGCGGCGACGATCACGGCCACGCCACCCCACATCGGTGCACCGCCGACCTCGAGCACGACCGACAGCACCACGAGCACCGGCACCTGGGCCAGGGCCACCAGGGTGAGCATCCGGTGGCGCGCCACGAAGGCGTGCTCCTCCAGCCGGACCCCGCGGGGGACCCACGCCAGCGACCCGGACGCCGCCGTCGTCTCGACATCACTCATGCCGCTTCGATCGGCGCGAACCTCCCCCTGCTGAGCGGTCGGCCCCGGATCAGGACATAGGTCCCGGCTGCCCGTTGAGGAGCCGTACGACGGGCCGGCCGTCGGGGTACCAGGCGAGCACGGTGACCGACCCCGGGGCGACCTCGGTCCGGAAGACCGCCTTCAACGGCGACTGGAGGACGTCGAGGGTGAGCAGCTGGATCGGCGTCAGGTGGGTCAGCGCCACCACCGTGCGGCCGCGGTGCTTCTCGAGGATCCGGTCGCGGGTCTCCGCCATGCGCGCGACCATGCCGGTCAACGAGTCGCCGGTGCCGCCCGCAGGGAGCCCGGGGTCGGCGAGCCACGCGAGGAACCGCTCCTGGTCGCGCTCCACGACCTCCTGGTAGGTCAGCCCCTCCCAGGCGCCGAAGCCGGCTTCGACGAGCCCGTCGTCGACCTCGTAGCCGAGCTCGAACCGGGCGGCGAGGATGTCGGCGCTCTCGCGCGTGCGGCGCAGCGGCGAGCTGAGCAGCACCGGTGACCGCTCGGCGAGCGGTGCCAGCCAGTCCGCCGTCGCCCGCAGCTGGGCGCGGCCGTCGTCGTCGAGCCCCGGGTCGGCCCCGGTGCGGCCGCTGAACACCCGCGCCTTGGTCGCCGCGGTGTCGCCGTGCCGGACCAGCACCAACGTCGTCGGCGAGCCCTGCTCCCAGGGCGGGGTGAACTCCCCCGTGTCCTCCTGCTGCCGGTCCGCCTCCTCGGCCGCGGCGACGGTGACGGTGTCGGCGGGCACGTGACCGCCGATGACGACGCCCTCGGGACCGTCGAGCGCCTCGTTGGCGAGCCGGTCGGCGTGCTTGTTGCGCTCGCGCGGGACCCAGGTGAACGTCGTCACCGGAGGCACCAGCCGGTTGGCCTGGATCGCCAGCGGCTTCATCGAGGGGTGCTTGATCTTCCAGTTGCCGCGCATCTGCTCGACGACGAGCTTGGAGTCCATGCGCACCTCGAGCTCCGCGCCCTCGGCGTGCTCGTGGTAGAGCTCGAGCGCGGCGATGAGGCCGCGGTACTCCGCCACGTTGTTGGTGGCGACCCCGATCCGCTCGGCACGCTCGGCGATGACGGCGCCGGTGTCGGCGTCCTTGAGCACCGCGCCGTACGCGGCGTTGCCGGGGTTGCCCCGTGACCCGCCGTCGGCCTCCGCGACGACGGCGCGGTAGGCCGCCATCAGAGCCCCGACTCGCCGGTGCGGACGAGGATCCGGCCGCACTCGTCGCACCGGACGACCTCGTCGGACGGCTTCTTCGCGACGTCGGCGAGCTCGGCGCTGTTGAGCTCGAGGCTGCACCCCCCGCACCGGCGGGCGCGGAGCAGCGCGGCACCGACGCCACCCTTCTGCTCCCGGAGCCGGTCGTAGAGTGCGAGCAGGTCGGCGGGCATGTCCCCGACCTTGGCCGCCCGGTCGGTCCGGATGGTCCCGGCCTGCTCCCTCAGCCCGGCCATCCGGGCGTCGCGGGCCTCGGTGAGCTCGGCGATCCGCCGGTCGGTCTCGGCGAGCTGCTCCTCGAGCGTCGCGACCTCCTGCTGCGCGTCCTCGAGCTTCTCCATCACCTCGAGCTCGACGTCCTCGAGCTCGGCGATCCGCCGGTCCAGCGAGACCATCTCCTGCTGCAGCCGCTGCAGCTCCTTGGGGTGCGAGACCGCCCCGCTGTCGAGCCGCTGCTGGTCGCGGACCCGCCGGGTCCTGACCTGCTCGACGTCGGCGTCGGCCTTGCGCTGCTCACGTGTGAGGTCGTCGACCTGCACCCGCAGGTCGCGCACACGACCGTCGAGCTCGCCCCGCGTCGCGGTGAGCTCCTTGAGCTCGGCGACCTCCGGAAGGTTCGCCGCCTGGTGGCGGAGCGCGTCGAGCTTGCTGTCCAGCTCCTGCACGTCGAGCAGCTTCAGCTGGGCGAACGGGTCGGCTTTCAGGGTGGCTCCTCGGTCGTCTTCTTCGCGTCTCAGACCCGGAAGGTCCACGGGTCGGTCACCAGCGTGCTCACGCGGGTGTCCACCGTAGCGCCCGCCGACGCCGCCGCCTGCTCCACCTTCGCCGCCACGACGGGCAGCCAGCTCCACTCGGCCGCCCAGTGCGCGACGTCGACCAGCGCCGGCCCTCCGCCCTCGAGGAACTCACCCGCCCGGTGGTGCTTGAGGTCGCTGGTGACGTAGACGTCGGCGCCGCTGCGGCGGGCGGCCTCGAGCAGCGACTCCCCCGACCCCGCCCCCACCGCGACGGTGCGCACCTCCCGGTCCGGGTCGCCGGCGACGCGCACCCCGTGGGCGGTCCGGGGCAAGCTCGCGGCCACGTGCTCGGCGAACGTCCGCAACGTCGTCGGCTCGGCCAGCCGCCCGACCCGGCCGTGGCCGCGGGTCGCCGGCGGGAGCGAACCGGTCACCGGACCGCCGGGGACGTCGGCGAGCTCGAGGAGGTCGAACGCGGGTTCCTCGTAGGGATGTGCGGCGCGCATCGCCTCCACCACCTGCCGGCGCAACGGCCGCGGATACAGCGTCTCGACCCGGACCTCCTCCACCACCTCGACGCTGCCGACCCGGCCGAGCGTCGGGGAGGCGCCCTCGAGCGGGCGGAACCGGCCCTCGCCCGGAGTGGTGAACGTGCACGAGTCGTAGGCGCCGAGCCGGCCGGCGCCGGCGTCGGTCACCGCCCGGCGCACCCGCTCGGCGTCACCGACCGGCACGAAGACGACCAGCTTGTCGAGGCCGCCGCCGTCGGTGGGGACGAGCACCCGCGGCTCCACGAGCCCGAGCCTGCGGGCGATGGCGTCGTTGACCCCGTCGGCGGGGACGTCGGCGCTGGTGTGGGCCGTGTACAGCGCGGTGCCGGCCCGGAGCAGCCGGTGCACGACACGACCCTTGGGCGTGGTGGCGGCCACCGAGCTCACCGGGGTCAGCAGCAGCGGGTGGTGGACGATCAGCAGGTCGGCGCCGTACTCCGCGGCCTCGTCGACGACGGCGGCCACCGGGTCGACGGCCAGCAGCACCCGGCGTACCTCCTGGTCCGGGTCGCCACAGACGAGCCCGACCGCGTCCCACGGCTCCGCCCACGCCGGGTCGTACCAGCCCTCGATGTGCCGCACCATCTCCGCCAGCCGCATGGCCCGGAGCGTAGACCCCGGCCACACGACCGACGACAGGGCGGGATGAGAGGACTCTCATCCCGCTCTCACGATCGGCGCACGCGGCTGCGGCAGGATCGTCGCCATGCCCGGGTCCCGTGCTCTCAAGGTGCTGCTGCTGCTCGCCGTGCTTGCGTTCCCCACTGCGTACGCCGTCGGCGCGGTCACGTCCGACCCGGCGCCCGTCCCCGGCCACGACCCCATCGTCCTGCCGACCGCGACGCCGTCCGGCAAGCCGTCGAAGACACCGTCGTCACCGTCGTCGTCACCGTCGTCGTCACCGTCGTCGTCCCCGCCGTCCTCACCGTCGGGGAGCTCGTCACCACGGCCGAGCGGGACCGCGTGCGACGACGACCCCGACGACGACGACGACGGCGTGGTCGTCGTCCGGCCGTGCCCCGAGGACATCGGAGATGATCAGGACGATGACCAGGACGACGCCGGCGACCGGGACGACGACCGGGACGACGACCGGGGCGACCGTGGGGACGACCGGGACGACGACCGCGACGACGGCTGAGCCGCGCGAGGCCGGGCACAGCGGCGCGCTCCGGGCCTTCCGCTGGTCGGTCCGGGCCCGCATCACCGCCACCGTCGGGCTCTGCGTCGCGCTCGCCCTCGCCGGGGCCGGGCTGCTGGTCTACCTCCTCGGCCTGGAACGGGTGCACGACACCGTCCGCACCGCGACGGCCCAGGAGATCGCCGAGCTCGAGGCGTTCGAGGAGGAGGGCGTCGACCCGGCGAGCGGCGGGGCGTTCACCTCGATCGAGCGGCTGGTCGAGGAGTTCCTGCTCCGCAACGTGCCCGCCCCGTCGGAGCTGATGGCGGGCTACTGGGGCGGCGACTTCGAGACCCGGTCGGCCTCCAGCCGGGGCGAGCTCGTGGACGACCACGGCTTCGTCTCCGCGGTGCGGTCACGGCTGGAGAGCGGCGGCTCGGCGACCGTCGGCACGCAGTGGGGCGAGGTCTACCTCGAGGTGCTTCCGCTGCAGGACGCGCAGCGGACGGGTGCCTTCGTGGTCGCCTTCTTCGTCGACGACGAGCGGGGACCGCTGCACGACACGCTCCGCAGCTACGCCATCGGGGCGACGCTGGCCTGGCTGGTGGTCACCGGCGTCGCCGGCTGGCAGGCCGGCCGGCTCCTTGCGCCGCTGCGCAGCCTGCGCCGGACCGCCGAGGAGATCTCCGAGACCGACCTGTCGTTGCGCATCGAGGAGACCGGCGACGACGACCTCACCGAGCTGACCCGCACGGTCAACGCGATGCTCGGGCGCCTCGAGCGGGCGTTCCAGGGGCAGCGCGCCTTCCTCGACGACGCCGGCCACGAGCTGCGCACGCCGCTGACGATCCTGCGAGGCCACCTCGAGCTCGTGGACCCCGGCGACCCCGAGGACGTGGAGCGCACCCGCGACCTGCTCGTCGACGAGGTCGACCGGATGGCCCGGCTGGTGGAAGACATGATCCTGCTGACCAAGGCCGAGCGCCCGGGCTTCGTCACCCCCGACCTGGTGGTGGTCGACCAGCTGGTCGCGGACGTGCTCGGGAAGACGCGCGGGCTGGCGGACCGGAGGTGGCGCGTCGAGGCGCACGCCGGGGGCGCCGCGTGGCTCGACGAGCAACGGATCACCCAGGCGCTGCTCCAGCTCGCCGACAACGCGGTCAAGCACACCTCGCCCGAGGACGAGGTGGCGCTCGGCGCCGAGGACGCCGGGGCGCACGTGCGACTCTGGGTACGCGACACCGGTCCCGGTGTGCCCGACGCGGAGAAGGAGACGATCTTCGCGCGGTTCGCCCGCGGCGCCGACGAGGGCGGCACCGAGGGGGTCGGGCTGGGGCTCTCGATCGTGGCCGCGATCGCTGCTGCCCACGGCGGGTCGGTCCACGTGGAGGACGCCGCACCCCGCGGCGCCCGGTTCGTGCTCACGCTCCCGAGGGAGCGGAAGGAGGTCGCGTGGCCCGCATCCTGATCGTCGAGGACGAACCCCGGATCGCGTCGTTCATGGCGAAGGGGCTGGCGGCCGACGGCCACACCACCTCGGTCGCCGAGGACGGGATCACCGGGCTCGACCTCGCGCTCTCCGGGGAGTTCGACCTGGTGATCCTCGACATCGGGCTCCCCCGCCTCGACGGGTACGGCGTCCTCGACGGCCTCCGGAGCCAGGGCAGCCGGGTCCCCGTGGTCGTGCTGACCGCCCGCGACTCGGTGACCGACACCGTCCACGCCCTCGAGGGCGGCGCCGACGACTACATGCCGAAGCCGTTCCGCTTCGCCGAGCTCCTCGCCCGCGTGCGGCTGCGGCTCCGCCAGGCCAACGACTCCTCACCGGTCGCGGAGGACACCCTCGCGGCCGGTCCCGTGGAGCTCGACCTGCGCCGCCGCACGGTCTCCCGCGACGGGCGCGAGATCGAGCTCTCCGCGCGCGAGTTCCAGATGCTCGAGCTCTTCATGCTCAACCCCGGCCAGGTGCTGTCGCGGGAGCAGCTGCTCTCGCACGTGTGGGGCTACGACTTCGACCCGGGCTCCAACGTGGTGGACGTCTACGTCGGCTACCTGCGCCGCAAGCTCGGGTCGGACGTCATCGTGACGGTCCGCGGGATGGGGTACCGCTTCGCGCTCGGCGGTCGCTCCTGACCGTCACTTGACGAGGAAGCTCCCCAGACATCCCGAGGACCCCGGCCCGATCGCGGAGGCCGCCGTGCCGCCGCTGTAGAACGTGATCAGCCCGACCCCGCCGCACCAGACCACCCGCGCGGTCCACCGGTTGAACGCGTCGGACCGTCGTTGCCAGTAGTCGGACCTGAGGAGCTTCCTCGAGGCCTCGATGGCGGTGCAGTCGGCGACGCTCGACAGGTGGCTCGTGTTCGACGCGCACGTGTCGCGAGCGGTGAAGAGCTGCCAGGCGACCTCCGGGTCGAACCGCCCCTGCCCGTCGGTCGGCATCGCCGGCTTCCCCGACGCGCTGGCGGACCTGCGCTGCCGGGCCCACGAGGCCTCGGCCTTCCGCAGGTACATCCGCTTGAAGGACCGGCTGTACCTGAAGTCGCGCTCGAACCGCCCGTAGCGGCCGGCCTTGAACCCCTTGACGAAGCCGCGCGCGTCCGTCGGCCAGACGACCAGCTGCAGCTCGTCCTCGACCAGGGGCGCACTGTCGGCGTCCTCGCCGCTCGCCTGGGCGACCAGGAACAGCGCGAGGAGGGCGAGCACGAGGAGCAGCGAGAGCACGACGGGAAGCGCACCCTTCGTCGTCCTGAACCACTGCCGGGTCGGGAACCGCACCGCAAGCCTCCGTGAGCGTCAGACCCGGACCGCGTGCCCGGGCGCCGGCGTCATCGTGGCCTGCGGCCACACGTCCCCGCACCCGCGTGGTCGGCCGCTGTGGAGAACCTGCGGGATCAGCGGGCGGTGAGCGCGACCTTCCAGCCGCCCAGTGCGCCGCGGGGCTGCCGCTCGAGGATCGGCCCGAGCGCGTCGGCCACCTCCGCCGGCGTCGGGCGTTCCTCCGGCCGGGGCGAGAGCATGCTCCCGACCAGCTTGGCCACGTCGTCGGGCACGAACTCCGGCAGCAGCCGCGGCTCGTCGACGAGCTGCCGGAACCGCTCCTCCACGTCGTCGTGGTCGGGGTCCCCGTCGTCGAAGGCCGGGAACCCCGCAGCGGCCTCGAACAGGACGGCTCCCAGCCCCCAGACGTCGGAGGCCGGTCCCGGGGAGCCGGTGCGCGGCGGGTCGGTCTGCTCCGGGGCCATGTAGGCGTCGGTGCCGATCGGGTACCGGAGCGCCGCCGCATCCTCGACCGTACGGGCGACGCTGAGGTCGATGAGCTTCGCGGGCGCACCGACGATGATGTTGCTGGGCTTCACGTCCAGGTGCACGAACCCCTGCCGGTGCAGGTAGTGCAGGGCCGCGGCCACCTCGAGCCCCAGCGCGAGGTACTGCGCGGGCTCGAGCGGCCCGTACTTGCGGACCAGGGTCGACAGCCGCGGCCCGTCGAGCTGCTCGAGGACGACGTGCGGCCGCTCGCCTCCGGTCTCCGCGCGCAGCGACCGGACCAGGGCTGGGTGGTTGGTCCGGTCGAGTGCCTCGACCTCGCGGCGCAGCCCGCGCAGCGTCCCCTCGTCGGAGACCTGCGCGGGCCGCACCACCTTGACCACCACGGGCGAGTAGGTCACCTCGTCGAAGGCGAGGTAGGCCTCGTAGGCGTTGCCCCCGCCGAGCAGCCGCATCGCGGTCAGGTCGTCGGTGAGGGGGTCCCCCGCCTGGAACCCCCAGCTGTCGCGCGTCATCCGTCGCTCCTCGGTGGTCGGTCGGTCGCGCCGGTCAGCGCCGGCCTCGGGTGTCGTTGCGGCTGCGGTCGTTGGTCTTGTTCGCCGAGAGGTCACGCTTCTTCTGGCCGCCGTCGCGGGTCCAGTCACGGGTCTTGTCGCCGCGGCTGCGGTCCCGGTCGCGGCTCACCTCGGTGACGTTGCTCCGGGTGTTGTCGCGGCTCGCCCGGCTACGGGTGGCTTTGCTCCGCGTGTTCTTGCTGCGGGTGTCGGCGACCAGCTGCAGCTCGTCGTCGTCGTCGAGCTCGTCGTCGTCGACGGTGACCAGCTCACCGGCCTGCTCGTTGCGCTTCAGGTAGACCTCGTCGGCCTTCGTGTCCGGCCCGGCCACGGCCGGCCAGGCGAGCACACCGGCGCCCACGGCGCCGGCGAGTCCGACGATGCTTCCTCGGATGATCCTCATGGTGTCCTCCTCGGGCGCCCTGGGGGCCCTGTCGTTCTCGTTGACGACAACCAGGTTGGGGCGGCTCGATGAGGCGACCGTGAGCGACGGATGAGAGGGCTCTCACGGGACGAGGAGGGGTGGGCGCAGCAGGGATCGAACCTGCGACCACTGGTTTGTAAGACCAGCGCTCTACCGCTGAGCTATACGCCCGGGGCGCCCGGAGGGGCGCACGACCGGACGAGGGTACAGGTCGGCTCAGCCGGCCTGCAGCCGCTCCCCGATCGCCCGCACCTCGTCGACGAGCGCCCGGACGTCGTCCTCGCGCGTCCGGTAGTTGGTGAAGCACGGCCGCAGGCACGCCTTGCCGTCCACCACCGCGTCGCTCACCCAGAAGCTGCCGTCCTCCTGGAGGGCGCGGACCAGCCGCCTGTTGTGCACGTCGACGTCGCCGGAGCGCGGCAGGTGGCGGAACGGCACGACGCTCAGCATCGGCTCGCTCAGCAGCTCGAGGTCGGGCGCTGTACGCACGAGGTCGGCGAGGAGCCGGGCCTCCTCGAGGTTGCGCTCGATGGCGACCCGGAAAGCGTCGGCGCCGTGCACCCGCAGTGCCAGCCACAGCTTCAGCGCCCGGAAGGGCCGGGAGTACTCCAGGGTGTTGTCGACCGCGTGCGGCTCGGGCGCCTCGTCGTCGTGGAGCATGTACGCCGACTCGTGGGCGAACGCCGCCCCCAACGACGCGCCCTCGCGGACCAGCAGCCAGCTGCACGCCTTGGGGACGTACATCCACTTGTGGGCGTCGACCGAGACCGAGTCCGCCCGGGCCAGCCCCTCGAAGAGCGGCCCGGCGCTTTGGGTGGCGGCCGCGGGAGCGCCGTACGCACCGTCGACGTGCATCCACACGCCGTGCTCCGCGCAGACGTCGGCGATGGCGGCGAGCGGGTCCACCGCACCGGTCAGGGTGGTCCCGGCGGTGGCGACGACCGCGACCGGGGTGATCCCCTCGGCGCGGTCGGCGGTGAGGGCCTCGCGGAGCGCCTCGACGTCCATCCGGTGGGCGGCATCGACGGGGATGCGGCGCACGTTCGCAGCCCCGACACCGAGCACCTCGGCGGCGCGGGTCACCGAGGCGTGCGCCTCGGCCCCGACGTAGACCGCGGCCCGGTGGCCGCCCATCCCTTGCGCCCGGGCGCCCGGCAGCGCGCGCTCGCGGGCGGCGTTGAGCGCGGTGAGGTTCGAGACCATCCCGCCGCTCGTGCAGTAGCCGGCAGCGGCCGGGTAGCCGATGAACTCGCCGACCCAGCGGGCGGTCTGCGCCTCGACGAGGTCGGCGGCGTGCGCGGTCACCGCCATGTTCACGTCGTGGCAGGCGGCGAGCAGGTCGCCGAGGACCGCCACCTCCAGCCCCGAGGAGCCGATGAACGCGAAGTAGCGCGGCCGGCTCTGCGACAGGCTCTCATCGAGTACCTTCTCGGCGAGCCCCAGGACCTCGATCGCGTCCGACGGCGCCCCCGGCAGCGGCTCACCGGTGAGCCGCTCGGTCTCGGGGCTGGTCGCGGGCTGTCCCGGTCTGGGGGCGTCGAAGGAGCGCCAGGCCCGGGTCACGATCGCGGCCGCATGCAGCAGCGCGCCCTCCCGGGATCCTGACGTCAGGGCCATCAGCCGCTCGGTGGAGCTCGTCATCGGTGCGCCGGTCATCCTGCAGGCATACCCATCGCGGGTCCGACGAGGCAAGATGCACACCACGAGGTGGTCAGAACGGCCATCTCGACCGGCACGAGCAGCGATAAACTGGTCGCTGCGACTAGCTAGGAGGGGCCGTGACCGACGGCGTGATCGATCGGCTCGACCTGGCGCTGCTCGAGGCACTGAAGGAGAACCCGCGGGCCGGGGCGCTCGAGCTCTCGCGGATCACCCGCGTGGCGCGCGCGACCGTCCAGGCCCGGCTCCGCCGGCTCGAGGAGGCCGTCGTCACCGGCTACGGCCCGGACATCGACCTCGAGGCGGCCGGCTTCCCGGTCTCCGCCTTCGTGACGCTGGAGATCGCTCAGGGTGCCCTCGACGAGCTCGCCGCCGACCTCGAGGCGCTGCCCGAGGTGCTGGAGGCGCACGTCACGACCGGCACCTACGACGTGCTGTGCAAGGTGGCGGCCGACTCCCATCAGCAGCTCCAGGAGACGCTGCTGCACCTCACCCGGCTGTCGGCGGTCCGTCGGTCGACCAGCGTGGTGATCCTGTCCGAGCTGGTGGCGCCCCGGGTGATGCCGCTGCTGCGGCGCTCGGCGCAGGGCCGCGCGGCCCGCGCGCCCGCGCACCGCAGCTGAGGCCGGGGGTCGCCGCTCAGCTGCCGGCGAGGGTGACCGTCGGCTCGCCCCGGGCGCGGTCCTCGCTGGCCAGCTGCGCAGCCGGCAGCACGATCGAGAAGGCGGCCCCGCCGCCGGGCGGCCGGGCGAAGCTGATCTCGCCGCCGTTGGCGACCACCAGGCTGCGGGCGATGAAGAGGCCGAGCCCGGTGCCCTTCGACTCACCTGCGCGGGCCTCGTCGGAGCGGGTGTACCGGTCGAACAGGCGGCGCTCGAACGCCGGGGTCACCCCGGGTCCGCCGTCGCTGACCCGGACGACGACCTCGTCGCCGACCCGCCAGCTGCCGATGGAGTACGGCGCCTCGCCGTACTTCGCAGCGTTCGTGATCAGGTTCGTCATGACCTGGGAGAGGTGCCCGCGGTCGACCATCGCCGACGCCGCCCCCAGCCCGGTGAGGTCCACGCCGGGGAGCGGCCGCTGGAGTGCCTCGAGGAGGTCGCGGACCTCCTGGTCC
Source organism: Nocardioides caldifontis (assembly GCF_008087345.1). Taxonomy (GTDB): domain Bacteria; phylum Actinomycetota; class Actinomycetes; order Propionibacteriales; family Nocardioidaceae; genus Marmoricola_A; species Marmoricola_A caldifontis. Next base: position 105,738 of record NZ_VHIB01000013.1, read on the forward strand.
ACCCGCACCGCGACCGCCCGGGGCTGGATCCCGTCGGCCGAGAGCGCCGAGACCGTCAAGGTGTCGTCGACCATCTGCTGGAGCTGGCGCCCGGACTGCTCGACGCGGCGCATGAACTCCAGCCGCTCGTCGTCGCTCAGGTGCGGCCAGGAATCGATCGCCATCTCGGCGAAGCCGTTGACCACCGCCAGCGGGGTGCGCAGGTCGTGGGAGAGCATCGCGACCAGGTCGGAGATCTCCTGGTTCGCCCGCGAGAGGGCGACGTTGGCCTCCTGCAGCTGCTCGTGCCGCGCCCGCTCGGCATCGAGCGCGTCCTCGGTGACCCTCCAGAAGACCAGGCAGGCGGCGCTCTCGGCGAGGACGAAGCCGCCGTGGACCAGGGCGAACAGCGCCGGGTTCGACTCCGCAGCGCTGTGGTTGAAGACCTTCTCCGGGGCCAGCAGGCCGGCGATCGCGTGATGGGCGAGCACGAACCCCGCCCCGATCAGGTAGGGGCGCCACGCCTGGTAGAGCGAGACGACGGCGATCATCACGAAGAAGTGGAAGTGCATCTCGATGAGGCCGTCGAAGAAGTGCACGAGGGCCGCCGAGCTCGCCACCAGCCCTGCCGTCGCCAGCGAGGAGCGGGTGCCGCGGCTGAACACCTCGAGGCAGGCTCCGAGCGCGAGGGCCGCGACCGGTGCGGTCTCCAGGAGGGAGTGCACGAACCCGTCGCCGCGGATGGTCCCGACCAGCGGCAGCGCCCCGACGTGGAGCCACAGGAGGACGCAGATGCCACGGTGCCGCGCCGACCACACGTGCGCCGGCAGGGCGCCGCCACGGGGGAACGCGTCACGCACCCGCGAGCCGAGCTCACCGAGATGCCACCGGGACACGTGAGCTCCTTCCCCGTCCGGTCGGTCGTCGCCGCCTGCCCGTGGGGCTCACCGCGATGTGGACGAGGTCACCCGGGCATTGCATCGACGGTAGCCCAGCGACTCGGGCCGGGGAGTGAAACGGCGAAGTCTGCACAGACCCGAAGAAACCGCTCCGAGGGCAGGGAAAAATAGGGCGACCGCTGGCGTCTCGGGTCACCAGCGGCCGCTGAGACAGCATTCTGCACAACGAAGGCACCCGTTGTCAGTCGAACGGGCAGAATTGCTCAGAGGTTTTGCCTGGGGCTGCTGACCGGCGGGTCAGGAGATCCGGTCGAGCACCTCGGCGTACTCCTTCAGGCTGCGTGCGTCGGGCATCGCGTTGTGGACCGACCAGGCCACCGTGCCGGCCCGGTCGATGACGAACGTCGAGCGCAGCGCCGCTCCGGTCGCCTCGTTGAACACGCCGTACGCCGACGCCACCGCCCCGTGCGGCCAGAAGTCGGAGAGCAGCGGGAAGTGGATGTCGTGGGAGTCGGCGAACGCCCGCAGCGAGAACATCGGGTCGCAGGAGATCCCGAGGATCTCGACCTCGTGGCTGGCGAAGGTCGTCCACGCCTGCTGGAGCTCGGAGAGCTCACCGGTGCAGACGCTGGAGAACGCCGAGGGGTAGAAGACGAGCAGGACCTTGCGGCTCCCCCGCAGGTCGCTGAGGGCGACCTGCTGGCCGTGCTGGTCCCGGAGGGCGAAGTCCGGTGCGGCAGTGCCGTCCGGGAGTCCCGTCACGCGTTCACGTCCTGCTCTTCCTGCTGGTTCCCGCCGTCCCCCGCTGCGGCGCCGTCGGAGCCATCATCCCCCGTGCCCTCGCTCCGCGCGTCGGCACCCTCCTCCTCGAGCGTGCGCTTGAGGAGCTTCCCGGTCGCGTTGCGCGGCAGCTCGTCCATGAAGACGAACTCGCGCGGCACCTTGTACCGGGCCAGGTTGGACTTCACGTGCTCGCGGAGGGTGTCCTCGTCGACGTCCTTGCCGTCCTCGAGTACGACGAACGCCTTGAGCCGCTTGCCGTACTCCTCGTCGTCGACGCCGATGCAGGCCACCTCGTGGACCGCCTCGTGGCGGGTCAGGCAGTCCTCGACCTCCTGGGGGAACACGTTCTCGCCGCCGGAGACGATCATCTCGTCGTCCCGGCCCTCGACGAAGAGGCGGCCCGCCTCGTCGAACCGGCCCACGTCCCCACTGCTCATCAGCCCGTCGACCATGTCCTTGTTGCCGCCGCCGGTGTAGCCCTCGAAGAGCATCCCGTTGCCGACGAAGATCCGGCCGGTCTCCCCCGTCGGCACCTCCTTGCCGTCCTCGTCGAGGATCCTGACCACCGCGCCGTGGGGCGGCCGGCCGGCCGTGCCCGGTGCCTCGCGGAGCTCCTGCGGGTTCGCGATCGTGGCGTAGGCGACCTCGGTCGAGCCGTAGGTGTTGTAGAGGTTGTCGCCGAACTGGTCCATCCACTGCTGGGCGAGGTCACCCGGGAGCGACGACCCGGACGCGGCGACGACCTTGAGGGTGGACAGGTCGTAGGAGTCGAGGGTCTGCGACGACAGCCGCATGATCCGCTGCAACATCACCGGGATGACCACCAGCGAGTCGGCGTGGCTCTCCGCGCACGCCTCGAGGCACCCCTCCGGGTCGAACTTCCGCCGGAGCACGATGCGGGTCTCCAGCAACATCGACAGCGCCATGTGCGCGAAGCCCCAGGTGTGGAACAGCGGCGCCGCGATGTGGCAGGTCCAGCCGCGCTTCATCGGGATCCGGGAGAGCAGCGCGACCGCGTCGTCGATGCCCGCCTTGTTGCGGGGCGCGCCCTTCGGGGTGCCGGTGGTGCCGGAGGTCAGGATGATGATCCGGCTCGGCTTCTCCGGCGGGGAGAACGTCGCGGACGTCGAGCCCCCCGCGACCAGCCCCTCGAGCGTCGGCGTCCCGCCGAGCGCCCCCGGGTCGCTGTCGACCCAGGCGAGGACCCGGGTGACGTCGGCGGCATCCTCGAGCATGCCGGTGAACTCCTCGTCGTGTATCACGACGGTGGGCCCTTCCCGCTCGAGTACCTCGACGAGCTGGGGGCCGGCGAAGGCGGTGTTGAGGTAGAGCAGGTCCGCCCCCAGCTTCGCCGCGGCGACCGTCGCCTCGACGAAGCCGCGGTGGTTGCGCGCCATCAGCGCGACCCCGCTGTCCGGGCCGACACCGAGGCGGCGCATCGAGTCGGCCAGCGCGGTGGCCCGCTCGTCCAGCTCGCGGTAGGTCAGCTCGCCGAGCTCGTCGACGAGCGCGACGCCGTCCGGGTTGCGCACGGCGAGCGCGGCGAAGCCGCCCGCCGGCCCCACCCCCCACTGCTGCAGGGTCCGGCCCAGCCGGGCCAGCGTGACCGGGGAGTACGGGCGGACGATGCCGGTGCTCCCCAGCACCCGCAGCTTGGTGATGCTCTCGCTGACCACGCCTGTCGATCGGCCGGCGTTGAACACAGGTGCTCCTCAGGTGGACGTGGTCCGGTCGGTCGACCGGACCCGTTCGGTCCAACGCACCCGGTGGCCGCCTGGTTACTCCCCGGTCTGATGCCCACCCCGCCGCGGGCCCAACCGCGGCTCGACCGCGGCTCGACCGCGGCTCGACCGCGGCTCGACAGTGGGCCCGGACACGGGCCGGGAGCGTCAGCGGCCGGCCGACTTGGGGGCCGCCAGTCGGGTGGCGGTCCAGTCCTTGCTGATCGAGGTGGTGGTGGTCACCGCGAGCCCGGCGATCGGGGCCGCCTCGGTGATGTCGGCGGCGTCCACCGCGCCCGGCCGCCCGACCTTGGGGGTCAGCAGCCAGATCACACCGCCGCCGGTCAGGTCGGTGAGCGCGTCCATGAGCGCGTCGGTCAGGTCACCGTCACCGTCACGCCACCACAGGACCACCGCGTCGACCACGTTGCCGTAGTCGCCGTCGACCATGTCCGCGTCGATCGTGTCCTCGATCTGGATGCGGAGCTCGTCGTCGACGTCCTCGTCCCACCCCAGCTCCTGGACGACGGATCCGGGGCCGAGCCCCATCCGCGCGCCAACGCCCTGCGCCTTGCCGGTGTCCGCCCCGCCGGGGGTCGCGCTCACGGTGTGGTCCTCCACTCTGTTCGGGCGGAACCCGGGCGGCCCCACCTGACGTGTCTCGTGTGTGCGCGTAGTCCACCGGAAAGGACACGCCGGTGCAACCGGTACGCCCGAAGGCACCCCGGGAATGGCCCGTCCCGGTCCCCCGGCAGCCGACCAACGTCACTACTCGCGAGTACTTCACAGAGGCTGACAGGATGGAGCCGTGGCGACTGACAACCCCCAGAAGAACCCGTCCCAGGAGCGCGAGCGTCCGGTGGTGATCCACGAGGGCCTCCCGACCCAGCTACCCGACATCGACCCGGACGAGACCCGCGAGTGGATCGAGTCCCTCGACGAGCTGATCGACGACCGCGGCCGCGAGCGCGCCCGCTACGTCATGCTGAAGCTGCTCGAGCGGTCGCGGGAGAAGCAGGTCGGCGTCCCGGCACTGCGCAGCACCGACTACATCAACACCATTCCGCCGGAGCGGGAGCCGTGGTTCCCCGGCGACGAGGAGGTCGAGCGGCGGATCCGCGCCTTCCTCCGGTGGAACGCCGCGATCATGGTCTCCGCGGCGAACCGCAAGGGGCTCGAGGTCGGCGGGCACATCGCGACCTACCAGTCCTCCGCCTCGCTCTACGAGGTCGGCTTCAACCACTTCTTCCGCGGCAAGGACCACCCCGGCGGCGGCGACCAGGTCTTCATCCAGGGCCACGCCTCCCCCGGCATCTACGCCCGCGCGTTCCTCGAGGGCCGGCTGACCGAGGAACAGCTCATGCGGTTCCGCCAGGAGGTCCAGCACGGCCCCGGCCAGGGGCTCCCGTCGTACCCCCACCCGCGGCTGATGCCGGACTTCTGGGAGTTCCCGACGGTCTCGATGGGCATCGGGCCGCTCAACGCGATCTACCAGGCGAGGTTCAACCGCTACCTGCACAACCGCGGCATCAAGGACACCAGCCAGCAGCACGTCTGGGCGTTCCTCGGTGACGGCGAGATGGGGGAGCCCGAGTCGCTCGGCGCCATCGGGCTGGCCGCCCGTGAGGAGCTCGACAACCTCACCTTCGTCATCAACTGCAACCTCCAGCAGCTCGACGGCCCGGTCCGCGGCAGCGGCAAGGTCATCCAGGAGCTCGAGGCGTTCTTCCGCGGCGCCGGCTGGAACGTCATCAAGGTCGTGTGGGGCCGGGAGTGGGACCCGCTGCTCGCGCGGGACGTCGACGGCGTGCTGGTCAACAAGATGAACACCACGCCCGACGGCCAGTTCCAGACCTACTCGGTCGAGTCCGGCGACTACGTGCGCGAGAACTTCTTCGGCGGTGACCCGCGGCTGCGGAAGATGGTCGAGCACATGACCGACGAGCAGATCCGCAAGCTCCCGCGCGGCGGCCACGACTACCGCAAGGTCTACGCCGCCTTCGACGCCGCGACCAAGCACGTCGGCCAGCCGACGGTGATCCTGGCCAAGACCATCAAGGGGTGGACGATCGAGGCGCTCGAGGGGCGCAACGCCACCCACCAGATGAAGAAGCTGACGCCGGACAACGTCAAGCGGTTCCGCGACCGGCTCTACCTCCCGATCAGCGACCGCGACATCGAGGAGGCCTACGAGCGGACCGGCGCTCCCCCGCTGTTCCACCCCGGCGAGAAGGCTCCGGAGACGGAGTACCTCCTCGAGCGGCGCCAGCAGCTCGGCGGCTCCCTGCCCAAGCGGGTCGTGCGCGCCAAGCCGCTCAAGCTCCCCGGCGACAAGGTGTACGACGAGCTCAAGCAGGGCTCCGGGAAGCAGCCCGTGGCGACCACCATGGCGCTGGTCCGGCTGATCAAGGACCTCGTCAAGGACAAGGAGATCGGCCACCGCATCGTGCCGATCGCCCCGGACGAGTTCCGCACGTTCGGCATGGACTCGATGTTCTCGAACCAGAAGCTCTACAACCCGCACGGGCAGACCTACGAGTCGGTCGACCGCAAGCTGCTCCTCGCCTACAAGGAGTCCCCGCAGGGCCAGCTCCTCCACGAGGGCATCTCGGAGGCGGGCTCGATGGGCTCGACGATCGCCGCCGGCTCGGCCTACGCCACCCACGGCGAGCACATGATCCCGTTCTACATCTTCTACTCGATGTTCGGGTTCCAGCGGACCGGCGACTGGATGTGGGCGATGGGCGACCAGCTGGCCCGCGGCTTCCTCATCGGCGCGACCGCCGGTCGCACCACGCTGACCGGTGAGGGGCTCCAGCACGCCGACGGCCACTCGCCGCTGCTCGCGGCGACCAACCCGTCGGTGGTCCACTACGACCCGGCGGCGGCCTACGAGGTCAGCCACATCGTGAAGAGCGGCCTCGAGCGGATGTACGGCTCGACCGACGAGCACCCGCACGGCGAGGACGTGATCTTCTACCTCACCGTCTACAACGAGCCGCTGGTCCAGCCGAAGGAGCCGGAGAACCTCGACGTCGAGGGGTTGCTCAAGGGGATCTACAAGGTCGAGGGTCCGCCCTCGAACGCCCCCGACGGCGCCCCCGAGGTGCAGCTGATGGCCTCCGGCGTCGGGTTCCCGTGGATCCGCGACGCCGCCCGGATGCTCGCCGAGGACTGGGGCGTGGCGGCCTCGCTGTGGTCGGTCACCTCCTGGAACGAGCTGGCCCGCGACGCCGTGGCGGTCGAGGAGTGGAACCTCCTGCACCCGTCGGAGTCGCCCCGCACGCCGTACGTCACCGAGAAGCTGCAGGGCGCCGACGGCCCCTTCGTCGCGGTCTCGGACTACATGCGCGCGGTGCAGAACCAGATCGCCAAGTGGGTGCCCGGCGACTACCACGCCCTCGGCACGGACGGGTACGGCTTCGCCGACACCCGGCCGGCGGCCCGGCGCTACTTCCACGTCGACGCCGAGTCGGTCGTGGTGCAGGCGCTCGCGGCGCTCGCCGAGCGCGGCGAGGTCGACCGCGAGACGGTCCAGAAGGCGTTCGACACCTACCGGATCGACGACCCGACCGCGGTCGCCGGGGTCAAGCAGGAGGGCGGCGACGCCTGACCGGTCACCCGGTCCACCGTCCGCTCAGGCGATCGAGGTGACGACCCGGCTGTCCGGGACGGCGACCTCGGTGGGCGCTCCTCGTCGGAGGAGCGCCCGCCACCGCGCCCGGCTGTACCTCGCCGGGCGGGTGGTGCGGATGAACTCCTCGACCAGCGCCACGAACGCGTCGGGGTCGGCCTTGTGCGGGAAGTGGCCGGCGCCCTCGACGAGCTCGACCCGGGCGGTGCGGGCGATCTGCCGCACGGTGTCGGCGTGCGCGGCCGGGATCACCGGGTCGGCGGTGCCCCACACCACGCACAGCGGGAGCTCCTCGGTCAGGTAGGCCCGGTCCACCATCGTGATCACCTGCCCGCGCAGGTCGACGCAGGCCCGGACCACGTGGCGCAGCGCCCGGCGGGCCCTCGGGTCGCGCAGCGCCTCCACCATCGCGGCGATCTCGTCGAGGTCGCGGACGGCCGGGTGGGGAAGCTGAGCAGCGGCGCGCAGGGCGCCGGTGGCGGCGTGCCGGAGCACCGGCAGGGTCAGCACCCCCAGCGCCTGGTGGAACCCGGGGAGGGTGACCGCCCGGATCAGGTGGGTGACCTCCGAGCCGAGCCCGCCCGGGGCGACGAGGACGAGCCGCTCGGTGCGCTCGGGGTACTGGTAGGCGAACTGCATCGCCACCCCGCCCCCGAGGCTGTGGCCGACGACCGTCGCCTTGTCGACGCCGAGCACCGTGAGCAGGTCGCGCATGCCGTTGGCGTAGCCGCCCACGCTGTAGTCGGCCCGCGGCTTGTCGGACCGGCCGTGGCCGAGCAGGTCGGGGGCGATCACGGTGTGGTGCCGGGCGAGCTTCTCGATCACCGGAGCCCAGGTCGTGTGGTCGCAGGCCATGCCGTGGAGCAGCAGCACGGCAGGGCCGCTGCCGGTCTTGACGTAGGCGCGCCGGTGCCCGTGGATGGTGACGTGCCGGACCTCGAGCGGGTCAGCCATCGCCACCACCCCCTGGCCCGGTCGTCGCCGGCGGTCGGACCACCGCCGTCACCCCATCCTCCCCCTACGCTGGAGCCATGGCCAAGACGGCATCCCGTTCGCGCGTCGCGCAGCAGCTGCAGCGCGCCGTGGGCGACCTGACGAAGACCTCGTTGGCCCGCATGGAGCGGGAGATGCCGTGGTTCGCCGAGCTCACCGCCGAGCAGCGGGCCTGGATCGGCATGATCCTGCAGGCCGGCTACAACAGCTTCATCGGGTGGTACCGCTCCCCCGAGCAGACCCCTCCGCCGCTGACCACCGAGGTGTTCGGCAACGCGCCCCGTTCGTTCGCCGGGGTGATCACGCTGCAGCAGACCGTCGCCATGGTCCGGCTCAGCATCGAGGTGGCCGAGAGCGAGCTGGCCCGCGCGGTCGCGCCGGAGAACGCCGCCGAGGTGCGCGAGAGCGTCCTGCGCTACGGCCGGGAGCTCGCGTTCGCCACCGCCGACGTCTACGCGCACGCGGCGGAGATGCGGGGGGCGTGGGACGCCCGGCTCGAGGCGCTCGTCGTCGACTCGGTGATGCGCGGCGAGGGCGCCGACACCGTGCGCACCCGGGCGAGCGCGCTGGGGTGGCGGGAGTCCGGCGACGTCGTCGTGGTCGTCGGGCCCGCACCCTCGCCCGAGCCCGCCCGGGAAGGCGTCGTCGACGAGCTCCGCACCACGGCGCACCAGGCCGGGCTCGAGGCCCTCGGCTCGGTGCAAGGCGACCGACTCGTGGTGATCCTCGGCGGGGTGTCGGATCCGGACAAGGCGGGCGCAGCGGTCGAGGGGCACTTCGGGGACGGCCCGGTCGTGGTCGGACCGCTCGTCAGCGACCTGCTCCAGGCCCACCGCTCGGCGGCCGACGCGGTGGCCGGGCTGCGGGCCGCCACCGGGTGGCCGGCGACCCCGCGGCTGGTCACCAGCGAGGACGTGCTCGCCGAGCGCGCGCTCGACGACGACCCGATCGCCCGGCGCGACCTGGTGGTGCGGATCTACGCTCCGCTGCAGGGCGCGGGGCACGAGCTGCTGGAGACGTTGACGGCCTTCCTCGACCAGGGCGGTTCGGTCGAAGGAACGGCGCGGGCACTCTTCGTCCACCCCAACACCGTGCGCTACCGGCTGCGGCGCATCCACGACGTGACGGGGCTGGCGCCGAACAAGGCGCGCGACGCCTTCACGTTGCGCATCGCGCTGGCGCTCGGCCGGTTGGAGGCGCAGCGGGCAACCGAGCAACAACCGTAGTCCACTTGTAGGGTTCCTACAAAGGCGCGCCCGCATTCTTCGTGCGTGGCTGAGCAGAATCTGCGGTCCGTGCCGGGCACAGTTGAACCCATGCTCGTCATCGTCGCTCCCGGACAGGGCGCCCAGTCGCCCGGTTTCCTCCAGCCTTGGGTCGAGGACCCGACGTACGCCGAGCGGATGCGCTGGCTCTCCGCCGTCGCGGACCTCGACCTGGTCCACTACGGCACCAGGGCCGACGCCGAGACCATCCGCGACACCTCGATCGCCCAGCCGCTCCTGGTCGCGACCGCGCTGGTGACCGCGCTGGAGCTCTTCCCGCACCCTGCGGACGCGTTCGGCAAGATCGGCGCCGTCGCCGGTCACAGCGTCGGTGAGCTCGCCGTCGCCGCCGGTGCCCGCGCGATCACCGCCGAGCAGGCGATGGTCCTGGTCCGCGAGCGCGGCCGCGCGATGGCCCAGGCCGCCGCCGCGACTCCCACCAGCATGACCGCGGTCCTCGGCGGCGTCCGCGAGGAGGTCCTCGCCAAGCTCGAGGAGCACGGGCTGACCGCGGCCAACGACAACGGCCCCGGCCAGGTCGTCGCGGCGGGCACGGTGGAGCAGCTCGCCGCGCTCGCCGCCGACCCGCCGGCCCGCGCCCGGCTCACCCCGCTCTCGGTCGCCGGCGCGTTCCACACCACCCACATGGCGCCGGCCGTCAGCCGGCTCGCCGGGCTCGCCGCCGCCGTGTCGACCCACGACCCGCGCACCCCGGTGATCTCGAACCGCGACGGCCACGTCGTCCACGACGGCCGTGAGGTGCTCGACCGGATCGTCTCCCAGGTCGCCAACCCCGTGCGGTGGGACCTGTGCATGGAGACCATGCTCGACCTCGGCGTCACCGGGATCCTCGAGATGCCGCCCGCCGGCACCCTCACCGGCATCGCCAAGCGCGCGATGAAGGGCGTCGAGACCTTCGCGCTGAAGACCCCCGACCAGCTCGACGACGCGCGTGCGTTCGTCGACAAGCACGGCTCGCCGTCGGCGATCGACACCTCGCCCACCTGGCGCATGCTCGTGGCCCCGTCCAAGGGCACCTTCCGCCAGGCTTCGGCGTACGCCGCCGGGGGCACCGTCCCCGCGCAGGCCACGATCGGCGCGGTGGCCAGCTCCCGCGCCGAGACGCCGGTCCTCGCCCCGCACGGCGGGACGATCGTCGAGTGGCTCGTCGAGGACGGCGACCTGGTCTCTCCCGGCCAGCCGCTGATCCGGCTCCACCCCGAGGGCGTGCCCGCATGAGCCTGCCCCCCACCGCGACCGGCGCGCAGCACACCGCCATCCTGGGGCTCGGGGTCTACCGCCCCAGCCTGGTGGTGCCGAACAGCGAGATCATCGAGGCGATCGACTCCTCCGACGAGTGGATCCAGCAGCGCTCGGGCATCAAGCAGCGCCGCTTCGCCACCCCGGAGGAGACGGTGCAGATGATGTCCGTCGCCGCCGCCCGCACGGCGGTGGAACGCGCCGGGCTCGACATGGCGCAGGTCGACGGCGTCGTCGTCGCGACCGTCACCCACCTGATGCAGACTCCCGCCGTCGCGACCCTGATCGCCCACGAGCTCGGCCTCGACCGGCCGGCCGCGTTCGACATCAGCGCCGCGTGCGCCGGCTTCTGCCACGGCGTCGCGCTCGCCTCGGACATGATCCGCGGCGGCAGCGCGAAGTACGTGCTGGTGATCGGCGTCGAGCGGCTCTCCGACATCCTCGACCTCACCGACCGCGGCACCGCGTTCATCTTCGGAGACGGCGCCGGGGCGGTCGTGGTGGGCCCCTCCGACGAGCCCGGCATCGGCCCGGTCGTCTGGGGCTCCGACGGCGAGCAGTCCGACCTGATCCGGCAGCGTGAGGACTGGCGCGACGTGATCGCGTCGGACAACCCGCGCATGCCGCACCTGACGATGCAGGGCAACGCGGTCTTCCGCTGGGCCGCCTTCGAGATGGCGAAGGTCGCCCACGAGGCCCTCGACCGCACCGGCATCACCGTGGACGACCTCGACGTGTTCGTGCCCCACCAGGCGAACATGCGGATCATCGACGCGATGGCCCGCTCGATGAAGCTCCCGGACCACGTCGCGATCGCCCGCGACATCGCCGAGCAGGGCAACACCTCGGCGGCCTCGATCCCCCTCGCGCTCGACCGGCTGATCGAGGACGGCGAGGCCAAGAGCGGTGACACCGCGTTGCTCATCGCCTTCGGTGCCGGGCTGGCCTACGCCGCCCAGGTCGTCACCGTCCCCTGACCGCCCGCGCGACGAAGCGCCGGCACGCACCACCCCCGCAACAACGCACGCGACAACTCACAACAACCCACGCAGCCAACCCACGGAGGAGCCCCCATGGCCACCCAGACCGACATCCTCAACGACCTCGCCGCCATCGTCGAGGACATCGCCGGCGTCGACGCCGCCGACGTCCAGCTCGACAAGGAGTTCATCGGCGACCTCGACGTCGACTCGCTCTCGATGGTCGAGATCGTCGTCGCCGCCGAGGAGAAGTTCGGCGTCCGCATCCCCGACGACGAGGTCAAGAACCTCAAGACCGTCGGCGACGCCGTCAACTACATCGACAAGGCCCAGGGCTGAGCCCGCGCCGGCGCACCTGCCGGCGCCCTCCTGAGCCGTCCTTGCACCACCGCCCCACCTCCTGAGGAGCCTCCATGACCACCCGCGTCCTCGTGACCGGCCTGGGGACCACGTCCCCGGTCGGTGGTGACGTCACCAGCACCTGGTCCGCCCTGCTGTCCGGGCAGTCCGGCATCGACACCATCAAGCACGACTGGGCCGGCGACCTCGGCACCCAGATCGCCGGCGAGGTCGCCGTCGACCCCTCCGACGTGCTGGAGCGGGTCAAGGCCCGCCGCCTCGACCGCTCGGGCCAGCTCGCGCTGGTCGCGGCGCTGGAGGCGTGGGCGGACGCGGGGTTCGCGCTCGGTGACGGCGACGGCGACGGCACCGACCCCGAGCGGGTCGCGGTCGCGCTCGCGTCCGGCATCGGCGGGGTGCAGACGCTGCTCACCAACTACGACGCGCTGAAGGAGAAGGGCCCGCGCCGGGTCTCCCCGCTCGCGATCCCGATGCTGATGCCGAACGGCCCGGCCGCGAGCATCGGTCTCGCGATCGGCGCCAAGGCCGCCGTCCACACACCTGTGTCGGCCTGCGCGTCCGGCAACGAGGCGATCGCCCAGGGCATCGACCTGATCCGGCTCGGCCGCGCCGATGTCGTCGTCGTCGGCGGCACCGAGGCGGCCGTGCACCCGCTGCCGATGGCCGCGTTCGGTCAGATGATGGCGTTGTCGAAGCGCAACGACGAGCCCGACAAGGCCTCCCGTCCGTGGGACAAGGGGCGCGACGGGTTCGTCATGGGCGAGGGCGCCGCGGTGCTCGTCCTCGAGTCCGAGGAGCACGCCAAGGCGCGCGGCGCGACGGCGTACGCCGAGGCCGCCGGGGCCGGCATCACCGCCGACTCCCACGACATCGCCCAGCCGGACCCCGCGGGGCTCGGCGCCACCCGGGCGATGAAGCGCGCGCTCGTCGAAGCCGGCCTCGAGCCGTCCGACATCGCGCACATCAACGCGCACGCCACCTCGACCCCGCTGGGTGACGTCGCGGAGGCGATGGCGATCCGCGAGGCGCTCGGCGCCGCAGCCGAGCGGGTCGTGGTCACCTCGACCAAGTCGATGACCGGCCACCTGCTCGGTGCGGCCGGGGCGCTGGAGTCGGTGGCGACCGTGCTGGCGCTCCGCGACCGGGTCGTCCCCCCGACGATCAACCTCGACGACCCCGAGGAGGTCGGGCTCGACCTGGCGTCGACCAAGCGCGACCTGCCCGAGGGCGACCTCGCGGCGCTGAACAACTCCTTCGGCTTCGGCGGCCACAACGTCGCCATCGCCTTCCGCAGCGTCTGACGTCTGGAGACCGCATGACCACCACCACCGCGCCCGCGGCCCCGCCCGCGCAGGCACGCCGCCCGAAGCTGCCCCGCGAGCAGGACCCGCGCAACCCGAACTTCCGGCTCGCCGCGCTCCTCGACGAGGGGTCGCTGCGGCTGATCAGCGAGGACGACGACAGCGGCATGCTCGCCGCCGTCGGCACGGTGGCCGGCACCCCGGTGGTCGCCTTCTGCTCCGACGCCACCGTCATGGGCGGCGCGATGGGCGAGGTCGGCTGCAAGGTCGTGGTCCGTGCCTACGAACGGGCGATGGCCGACGGGGTCCCGATCGTCGGGCTGTGGCACTCCGGCGGCGCTCGGCTCGCCGAGGGGGTCCGCTCCCTCCACGCGGTCGGTGAGATCTTCCACGCGATGACGCTGGCCTCCGGCCGGATCCCGCAGATCTCGGTAGTGCTCGGTCCTGCGGCCGGGGGCGCGGCGTACGGCCCGGCGCTGACCGACGTGGTCGTGCTCGGTCCCGAGGGGCGGATCTTCGTCACCGGTCCCGACGTGGTCCGCTCGGTCACCGGTGAGGACGTCGACATGCTCCGGCTCGGCGGCCCCGAGCCGCACGGCCGCCGCTCCGGCGTCGTCCACCTGCTCGCGGACAGCGAGGCCCAGGCCCTGCAGAACGCCCGAGACGTGGCGGCCCTGCTCGGCAGCCAGGGCGTGATGACGCCCGAGCAGGTCGAGCAGCGCGACCTCGCGACGCTCCTTCCGGAGTCGAAGAAGCGGGCCTACGACGTGCACCCGCTGGTCGAGGGGGTCCTCGACCAGGGCACCGTCGTCGAGCTGCACGCGAAGTGGGCGCCGAACGTGGTCACTGCCCTCGGTCGCCTCGGCGGACGCACCGTCGGTGTGGTCGCCAACAACCCGCTGCGCCTCGGCGGCTGCCTGGACTCCGCCTCGGCGGAGAAGGCAGCCCGGTTCGTGCGGATGTGCGACGCCTTCGGCGTCCCGCTGGTCGTGCTGGTCGACGTGCCCGGCTACCTCCCCGGCGTCGGCCAGGAGTGGGACGGTGTGGTCCGCCGCGGCGCCAAGCTCCTGCACGCCTTCTCGGAGTGCACGGTGCCGCGGGTGACGCTGGTGACCCGCAAGACCTACGGCGGCGCCTACATCGCGATGAACGCACGCTCGCTCGGCGCCACCAAGGTCTTCGCCTGGCCCGGCGCGGAAGTCGCCGTGATGGGCGCGGTCGCCGCCGTCCGCATCCTGCACCGCCGCAAGCTCCTCGAGGTCGCCCCGGAGCTCCGCACGCAGGTGGAGAACGAGCTGGCCGCGGAGCACGAGCGGATCGCCGGCGGGGTCGAGGCCGCGGTCGAGATCGGGGTCGTCGACGAGATCGTCTCCCCGGCCGAGACCCGGCAGGCGCTGGCGGACGCGATCGCCGAGGCGCTCACCGCGCACCCCGGCGCGCGCGGCTCGCACGGCAACATCCCGCTCTGAGCCGCCGCTGCTCCGCCATGATGGGCGGGTGGACGTCGGCAGCGTGGAGCAGCGCAGGGCACGGCTGGTGGTCCGGCACCACCTCCGCGGCGACGCCGCGGACCCGGTGGCTGCCGCGCGTGCGGTGCTCGCGCTCCACGCGACCGATCCCGCGACGGTGTACCTCTCGGTCCTGAGCCGCTGCCGCACCGCGTCGTACGACGACGTGGCGGAGGCCCTCTACGAGGCCCGCTCGCTCGTGCGGATGATGGCGATGCGCCGCACGATGTTCGTGGTCCCCGCCGAGCACGTCCCGGTGGTGCACCACGGAGCCTCGCTCGACGTGGCCGCGACGCTGCGCCGGCGGCTCGTCAAGGAGCTCACCACCGGACCCACCGACCCCGAGCTGCCCGACGACGTCGACGGCTGGCTGAGGGCGCTGGAGGGCGAGGTCGAGCAGGCGGTGCGCGAGCTGGGCACCGCCTCCGGCGCGCAGCTGGCCAAGGCGGTCCCCGGGCTGCGGACCGCGCTGCTCCCCCGCACCACCAAGAAGTACGACGTCCGGCGGGCCGTCACCTCGCAGGTCCTCGTGCTCATGGGCACCGAGGGGCGGCTGGTGCGCCACCGTCCGCTCGGCTCCTGGACCTCCCGCCAGCACACCTGGACGGCAGCGTCGACGTGCTGGCCGGACGGGATCGCCGAGCCCGGCGACGCGCGGGCCGCCCTGGCCGAGGCGTACCTCCGGTGCTTCGGGCCCGCCACCGAGGCCGACGTCGCCTGGTGGACGGGGTGGCCGCTCGGAACCACCCGCAAGGCGCTCGCCGCACTTGATGTCGTGACCACGGAGGCGGGCCACGTGCTGGCCGACGACGCCGACCCGGTGGAGCCCCCGGCGCCGACCGCCGCGCTGCTGCCGGCGCTCGACGCGACCCCGATGGGGTGGAAGCAGCGGGAGTGGTTCCTCCCCGAGGACAGCCGGCCGCTCTACGACACCTTCGGCAACATCGGCCCCACGGTGTGGTGGGGCGGCGAGGTCGTCGGCGGCTGGGCGGTGCGCGCCGACGGGACGGTCGCCGTCCGGCTGCTGGCCGAGCGCGGCACGGAGGCCGTCGAGGCGGTCGAGGCGGAGCGGGTGCGGCTCGAGAAGACGCTCGGGGGCACCGCGGTGGTGCCGAGCTTCCCCACGCCGCTGGAGCGCGAGCTGCGCGCTACATCGACTCCTTGAACGTCGTCAACAGGCGGCGGGCCGCACCCGGGTCCTCGGTGAGCTCCGGTCCGTCGAGCGGGGTGTTGAGGAACGCGCTGTAACCCGGCGCCGCCTTCGCCTCGTCGGTCTCGAGGTCGCGGAAGGCCATCGTCCAGTCCTCGAACTGCCGCTGGTCGACGGTGTCCTCGAGGAGCACCAGGAGTCCCCGGTGGCGCGCGTCCAGGGCGATGCGCGCGTAGGTCTCGCGGACGGCCGGCTCCTCGCCCTCCAGCACCTGCATGAGGTTGCCGTCCTTGTAGAGCAGCATCCCGGTGATGCCGGCGGCGGCGTTGTTGCGCCGGCTCACGGCGAGGAACTGCTCCAGCTCGTCACGGTCGAGGAGCTCCGTGGCCGAGCTGACGTAGACGAGGCTGTGCACATCTCCCCCGGCGTGTGGTTCAGACGACCTGGTGCAGCCAGCGTACGGGCGCGCCGTCCCCGGCGTGGCGGAACGTCTCCAGCTCGTCGTCCCACGGCTTGCCGAGCAGCCGCTCGACCTCGAGCTCCAACGTGGACTCCCCGAGGGTCGCCTTGACGACCGCTGCCTTGAGCCGGTCCTCGGGGATCATGATGTCCCCATGGATGCCGGTGACGGCGTGGAAGACCCCGAGCTCGGGGGTGTAGGAGTAGCGCGACCCCTCGGTGGAGGTCGTCGGCTCCTCGGTGATCTCGAACCGGAGGTGGTTCCAGCCGCGCAGCGCGGAGGCGATCGCTGCGGCCGTGCCCACCTCACCGACCCAGGAGTACTCGGCCCGGTAGGCCCCCGCCTGGGCAGGCTGAGGCGTCCACTCCAGGCTGACGGCATTGCCGAGCACGCCCCCGAGCGCCCACTCGATGTGCGGGCACAGCGCGGACGGCGCCGAGTGGACGTAGATGACGCCTCTGGTCGCTTGACGTGAAGTCACCGTGGCCTCCCTGATGGTGATCCGGCGCGAGGTACGCCTTCCCCAGCGATCTCGGATGGATCCCGACCGGGAGCACGGTCAGCGGTCTGCAGTTGTGGGCTCTATTGTGCGGCACTTCTGTCGCTTTTGCCACAGGTTTCCCAGAAGTTGTCCAGTCACTCCTCCGCCTCAGCGCGCCTTGAGCCGGGTGTTCGGGAGCGGCGGGGCGAGCAGCCGGGGGCCGTCGAACCCGGCCACCTGGCCGAACCGCTCGGGGACGTCGTCCACCCCGGAGCCGTTCCAGGCCTCCCGCATCTCGACGACCTCCTCGTGGCTGCGGCCGATGAAGTTCCACCACATCACCAGCTGCTCCTGGAAGGGCTCGCCGCCCAGCAGCAGCGCGATGCCGCCCTCGGGGGCGCCGACGGTCAGCGTGGCGCTCCGCTCGGGCAGGTGCACGAGCCGGTGGCGCTCCAGCGGGGCGCCGGCCACCTCGAGCGGGTGGTCCACGGCGAGCACGGCGTGCTCGAACCCGGCCTCGACGGGCAGCGTGACCGAGGCGCCCGGCTCCATCCGCAGCTCCGCACCGACCAGCGGGGAGTACGCCGGAGCCGGGGACGCGTGACCCGCGAGCGACCCCACCATCACGGTCACCCGCACCCCGTCCTCGGCGAAGGACGGCAGCTCGGCCAGGTGGGTGAAGTCGGCCGGCGCGGAGTCCCGGTGCTCGTCGGGCAGCGCCACCCACAGCTGGACGCCGTGGAGGAGCCGCGGGGCGTCCTCCGGCGAAACCTCGGCGTGGCAGATGCCGTGCCCCGCGGTCATGACGTTGAGCTGGCCCGGCCGGATCAGCTGGTCGGAGCCGAGGCTGTCGGTGTGCCGGCCGAGCCCCTCGAAGAGCCAGGTCACCGTCTGGAGCCCGGTGTGCGGGTGCGGCGGCACCCACATCCCCCCGACCTCCTTGATGTCGTCGGGCCCGTAGTGGTCGAGGAAGCACCACGCGCCCACCGTCCGGCGCACCTTGTGCGGGAGCAGCCGGCGGACGTGGGTCGTGCGCCCGAGCAGCACGTCGCGGGGCTCGAGGACGTCGTGGTCGGTGTCGAACGTGCTCACCACCCCAGTCTGCACCCGATCGTGGGCGGGCAGCCTGTGTGAAGCGTCAGCGAGCGGGGCATTCCTTCCCGCGGGGGACTCACGTGAGGAGCGGGTCATGGTCGAGCACACCGCAGCGGCCGACGTGCCGAAGGAGGAAGGCACCTCCGAGCTCAAGCGCGTCATGGGGCCGAAGCTGTTGCTGCTGTTCATCGTCGGCGACATCCTCGGCGCCGGTGTCTACGCGGTCACCGGCGACATCGCGGCGCAGGTCGGCGGGATGGCCTGGTTGCCGTTCCTCCTCGCCTTCACGGTCGCCGGGCTGACGGCGCTCGCCTACCTCGAGCTGGTCACCAAGTACCCCCAGGCCGCCGGCGCCGCGCTCTACGCCCACAAGGCGTTCGGGCTCCACTTCGTCACCTTCCTGGTCGCGTTCGCGGTGGTCTGCTCCGGCATCACGAGCGCCTCGACCTCCTCCGGGCTGCTGGCCAGCAACCTGCTGATCGGCCTCGACCGCACCGTCGGGGACGACGGCGGACTCGAGTGGTTCTCGGTGCCCACCGGCGAGACCACCGCCGTGGTCGTGGCGCTCCTGTTCATCCTGCTCCTCGCGCTGATCAACCTGCGCGGCGTCAACGAGAGCGTGAAGTTCAACGTGGTGCTCACCCTGGTGGAGCTGCTCGCGCTCGCCATCGTGATCGCGATCGGGTTCTACGCGATGGCCCGGAACGGAGCCGAGCCCTCACGGGTCGTGGAGTTCACCGGGACCGGCGACGTGAGCGCGATCGTCGCGGTGACCATCGCGACCGCGATCGCGTTCTTCTCGATGGTGGGGTTCGAGGACTCGGTCAACATGGTCGAGGAGACCCGGGACCCACGGAAGGTGTTCCCCCGCGCCATGCTCACCGGCCTGGGGATCGCGGTGGTGATCTACATGCTGGTCGCGGTCGCCGTCGTCATGGTGCTCTCGCTGGACGAGATCGCCGAGGGCGCCGGCACCGAGGAGGGCGTGCTCCTCACGGTCGTCACTCAGGGGCTGCCGGACTTCCCCGCCGGCACGATCTTCCCGTTCCTGACCGTCTTCGCGGTCGCCAACACCGCGCTGATCAACATGCTGATGGCGAGCCGGCTGATCTACGGCATGGCGCGGCAGGACGTCCTGCCGCGCCACCTCGGCTCCGTTCTTCCTGGCCGTCGGTCGCCGTGGACCGCGATCGCGTTCACCACGAGCATCGCGCTGGTGCTCATCGTCGTGGTGAGCCAGCTCGCCGACAGCTCGGTGACCGCGCTGTCCGGGACGACCGGGCTCCTCCTGCTGTGCGTGTTCACGGTGGTGAACGTCGCCGCCCTCGTCCTCCGCCGGGACGACCCGCACCGGGAGTCGTTCCGGGCGCCCACGTTCGCGCCGGTGCTGGGTGCGGTGTTCTGTGCTTACCTGATCGGCCCCTGGGCGCGGACCGACGAGCAGATGATCCAGTACCGCATCGCCGGCGTGATGATCCTCGTCGGCGTCGCGCTCTGGCTGTTCACCTGGTTCGTCAACCGCCGGATCCGGCACACGGAGACCGGCTTCAAGGACGTCGAGCACCTCGACAGCTGACGTCCGGCTCGCCGGGTCGCACCAACCCCGACTCGTAGGCGAGGACCACGGCCTGGGTGCGATTGGCCAGCGAGAGCTTCGCCAGCATCCGGTTGAGGTGGCTCTTGACCGTCGCCTCTCCCAGCACGAGCCGTTCCGCGACCTCGGCATTCGAGAGTCCTCGCGCGACCAGCCGCAGCACGTCCACCTCCCGGTCGGTCAGAGGCTCGAGCTCGGCCGGGCGCTCGGGACCGGGACGGGGCATGGTGACGAACTGCTCGATCAGCCGGCGGGTCAGCGCGGGCGCGAGCAGCGCCTCGCCGGCAGCGGCGAGGCGCACCGCGTCGACGAGGACGTCGCGGGCGACGTCCTTGGTGAGGAAGCCGGTGGCGCCCGCCCGCAGGGCGTCGTAGACGTGGCGGTCCCGGTCGAAGGTCGTGAGCACGACGACCTTCGGGAGCGGCTCGAACCCGAGACTCGTCACCTGGCGCGTGGCCTCGACCCCGTCCGTGCCGGGCATCCGGAGGTCCATCAGCACGACGTCGGGCCGCAGCTCGCGGCACAGCTGCACCGCAACCGCGCCGTCCTCCGCCTCGCCGACGACGTCGAGCCCCTCTTGAGCCTCGAGGATCAGTCGGAGCCCGGTCCGCACCAACGCCTGGTCGTCGGCCAGCAGCACCCTGACGGTCACGGCAGCACCGCCCTGCGGGTCGGCTCGCCCCGTAGCGGCAACGTCGCCTCGACGACGAAGCCGTCGCTGGTCGGTCGGGCGTGCACGGTCCCGCCGTACAGCGCGGTCCGCTCGCGCATCCCGACCAGGCCGTGTCCCCGACCCTCCGTCACGCCGGACGGCTCTCCGGTGCTGGTGACCGTGAGCCTCAGCTCGTCGGACCGGTGCTCGACGAGGACCACCGCGCGGCCGCCGCGGCCGGCGTGCTTCAACGCGTTGGTCACCGCCTCCTGCACGATGCGGTACGCCGACAGCTCGATGCCCGGCGGCAAGGTCCGCGCCTCGCCCACGGTGCGCACCTCGACCGCGAGGCCGGCGGCGCGCGCCCGGTCGACCATCGCCGGGAGCTGGCGGAGCGACGGCTGTGCCGCAGCCGGCTCCTCCCCCTGCCGGAGGATGCCGACCAGCGCTCCCATCTCCACCAACGATTCGCGAGCGGTGCGCTCGATGGCCTCCAACGGCGCCCGGGCCCGCTCCGGCGATCGGTCCAGGAGCTCCAGCGCGGCCCCCGCCTGCAGGGCGATGGCACTCACCCCGTGCGCCACCACGTCGTGCAG
This sequence comes from Nocardioides caldifontis, assembly GCF_008087345.1. Lineage (GTDB taxonomy): Bacteria > Actinomycetota > Actinomycetes > Propionibacteriales > Nocardioidaceae > Marmoricola_A > Marmoricola_A caldifontis. The sequence continues at coordinate 126,449 of NZ_VHIB01000013.1, forward strand.
CTCGTTGGCGATCCTCAGCCTCTCCGCGGCCACCGCTTCCGCCTCCGCCTCCTGAGCCTCGCGGGTGCGGCGCCGGGAGGCGACGTACCTGCCGGCCAGCCAGGTCGAGCCCAGCACCAACCACCAGTACGACGCCTCGCCCACGTCCTGTGCCGTGCGGATCTGGGCGTCGAAGGCGTCGTGCACGGCCGTCGCGCAGGCCGTGACGCCGAGCCCGATCCAGCCGCGGACGCGGTCCGCGTAGCACCCCACGGCATAGACGAGCGCGAGGCCGGGGGCGACGAGCAGCAGCCCGATCGGCGCGTCCTGGCTGGTCACGGCCTGCACCGCCACCGCCGCCATCGCCACGCACGTCGCTGCGAGTGGAGCCGACCTGCGCCACGCCACGGGGGCCGTGACGAGGAGGAACAACACGCTGTTGAGCGGCTGCGAACCAGGGACGGGGTCGTCACCCCACACGGCGAGGTCCGGGGCCCAGACGTCGGTCTGCGCCAGCGCGCTGATCCCCACGGCCAGCGCGACGTCACCCGCGGAGCGAGGCCGACGCGAGCGAGCGGTCGTGGACACGAGCACACCGTAGAACGACAGCTGCCCCGGGACCGAGCGTCGCGACGAAGTTCCACCCCCAGGGTTGAGGCGCCTCCTCCCTTGGGTGCAGCACGAGCGGCCCGGCGGTCGACGACAGCGGCTCGCCGCCGTCCCTAGCGTCGGGTCGGACCACTCACCGCCGGAAGGGATCGACCATGACCACGACCGTGTCCACCGAGCTACCACGACCGCGCACCGCTCGCTCGGGGCTCCAGGCAGCCGGCGCGGCCGGGGTCCTGAGCGCGCTGGTGATGCTGGGTGCTTTCCTCGTCCTGCCCCCGGACAGCGGAGGGACCTCGCCGGAAGACATCGCCGCCCGCTACGCCGAGGGCAGCGCGGGATACCTCAGGGCAGCGGCGCTGGAGACCCTCTCGACCGCGCTGTGCGCGCTGCTGGTCGCCGGCTTGGCCGCCTGGCTGCTCCCTCGACGACCCGTCGCCGCGTTCGCCGTCGCGGCCGGTGGCGTGGTGATGGTGACCTGCCAGCTGGCGGGATACGCCGCGATCGCGACCCTCGCCCAGGGCGCCGCCGAGTCGGCCGGCAACGACGTCGTGACCGCGATCCACGACCTCTCGGCGCTGCTGTTCGTCGTGGGTTCCGCGGGGCTCGCCTTGCTCACCGGGGCTGTCGCGGCGGCTGGTCTGCGGGGCAGCCCGGTCCTCGCCGCCTGGAGCGTCGTCACCTGTTGCGCCGCGGCCGTCGGGTCGGTGGCCTTCGCGACGGACGGCCTGCTGTCGCCCCACGGCGACCTCGGTTTCCTGGTTCTGGTGCTGCAGCTCGCGTGGACCGTCACGGCCGGGGTGACGCTGCTCCGTGGGTCGACGACCGACGGCCGCACGGCCCGGCGGTGAGCCGGACCGTGCGGGTCTCCAGCGGGTCCGTCAGCGGTTCCATGCCGCGGGCTCCTCCGCGGTGGCCCGGTGCAGGGCGATCGAGACGACGGCGAGGAAGACCGTGGCGATGGCGCAGCCCCACCAGGTGATGCCGCTGACCGCGAACGCGACGAACGCCGCGACCGCCGCGACGAGCCCCCATGCCGGCGCCCGTCCAGCACGCCAGAGCGTGAGCGCGGCGAGCGGCAGGGACAGCATCAGCCCGATCATCCCGGGCATCGTGAAGACCGGGACACCCCACATCCCCTCCATCGTCTGCTGCACCTGCTCGACGCCTTCGGCACCGAAGCTCTGCCCGATGGCGGAGTCGTACCAGTCGCTGAAGAGCAGCCCGGGGAGGGTGGTCATCCCGGCGAAGCCGACGAACGCCGTCACGTTGGCGAACCAGGCGCCGCGGCCCCGCACGTACGGCGCGACCAGCAGCGCCGGGGCCATCCAGAAGGCGTAGGACCAGTGGAACCCGAGTGACTTCCACTGCAGGGGGCCGGGGTTGTCGGCGTACAGCCGGAACAGCTCCTTGCCGTCGAGCCCCACCGCCGGGTCGGCGTAGGCGCCGACGACGGCGAACAGGCCGGCGAGCACCGGCGAGGCAACGAGGAACCACCTCCGCACGGACAGGGCACCGGACCGGGGCGCGGCAGCAGCGGCCGGTGGCGGGGTGACGGTCTCGGTCGTCATTTCTTGTCTCCTTGGGACGAAGTAGCGATGTCCCAAGGCTCCCGTCGCGGCGCCTCAACCGGATCCGGCGCAGGACAGAGATCCGGCTCAGCCGTACGACGGATCCTGCTCCCCGGCAACCACGACGCCGTTCTCGTATGCGAACACCACGGCCTGCACCCGGTCACGCAGCCCGAGCTTGGCGAGGACGTTGCTGACGTGGGTCTTGGTGGTGCCCTCGGAGACGAAGAGCCGTTCGGAGATGTCCTGGTTCGAGAGCCCGCGGGCCAGCAGCCTCAGCACCTCCAGCTCGCGCGGCGTCAGGTGCTGCAGCCGCGCGTCCGGCGCGTTCCGGCGAGGGGCGGCGCGGTCGACGAACGCGTCGATCACCCGGCGGGTGATCTGCGGCGCCAGCAACGAATCGCCGGCCGCGACGACCCGGATCGCGTCGGCGAGCTCCTCCGCAGGTGCGTCCTTGAGGAGGAACCCCGACGCTCCCGCACGCAGTGCCTCGAAGACGTACTCATCGAGGTCGAACGTGGTCAGCACGATCACCCGCGTCGTGGCACCACCCTCCAGCAGCCGACGGGTCGCGGCGATGCCGTCGAGCACCGGCATCCGGATGTCCATCAGCGTGACGTCCGGCGCCAGCCGGGCCACGACCTCCACCGCCTCCTCGCCGTTGCCTGCCTCGCCGACCACCTCGAGCCCAGGCTCGGTCGACAGCAACGACCGGAAGCCGGCGCGCACCATCCCCTGGTCGTCCACCACCACCACGGTCGTCGGACCGGTCACCGTCCCCTTGCCTCCCCCAGCGGCAACCTCGCCACCAGCCGCGCACCCCTCGGTCCGGCGTGCTCCAGCTCGACACGGCCCCCGTAGAGCGCCACCCTCTCGCGGATGCCGACGAGGCCGTGCCCCGGCGTACGACCCACCGTGGACGGCCCCCGGCCGTCGTCACGCACCTCGACGGTCAGCTCACTCTCCCCGTACTCGATCGTGATCGTCACCATGGTCGCGTCCGCGTGGCGCAGCGCGTTGGTGAGCCCCTCCTGGGCGATCCGGTACGCCGCGAGGTCCAGCCCGGGCGGCAACGGCACCGGCCGCCCCCGTTCGACGACCTCGATCCCCGGTCCCCCGGTCCCGACCGACGCCACGAGCCGGCGCAGCTCGCCCAGCCCGGGCTGGGGCGCCAGCGAGGCACTCTGCCCCTCCGTGCGGAGGACGCCGAACAACCTCCGCATCTCCGCGAGCGCCTCCCGGGCCGTGGCCTCGACCATCGCGAGGTCACGTGCCTCCTGCTCCTGACCGGGCCCCAGCCTGCGGCGTACCGCCTGGGTCTGGATCGTCACCACGCTGATCGAGTGGGACACGATGTCGTGGAGCTCGCGCGCGATCCGGCTTCGCTCCTCCGCAGCGGCCTCCTGGGCCTGCTGCTCCTGCACCCTCGCCCGTTCCTCGGCCTCCGCGACGGCGGCCTCAGCGAGCGCGGTGCGTCGCCGCAACCCCACCCCCAGCGCCCAGGGGCCCACGATGAAGACCGCGGCGGCGGCGACGTCGCTGGGCAGGAAGCCGTTCTGGAAGAACAACGTCCCGAGGAACGGGGTCAGGACGACCACCAGCCCCGACCAGCTGCGCGGCGGATCCGTCTCGGCGCCCACGGTGTAGCTGCAGAGCACGAGCGACAGGACGATCGTGAACTCGAAGGTCGGGTTGCTGACCATGTTGGAGACCACGACAAGCCCGGCGACCAGCTCGGGGTACTGCCGTCGCCAGGCCAGCGTCGCCAGCGGCAGCGCCGAGAGCAGGGTGTGCTGGAGCGCGGACTCCATCGTGTCGTAGGTGACCAGCTCCGAGACGGCCAGCGTCACGAACACGAGCGCTATCGCGACGTCCACGTGCGGTGGGCGGCGCGGGAACCACCACGGACGCGGGTCGTCCGCCGCCGCCCGCTCGGTCACTTGCTGCTGCACGGGGTGACGCTAGGCCACCGGACCCCATGACGGCATCGGTCGCGCGACCGATTCGCCGTGTCGCCTGTCGGCGGGGGCTGCGACCATGGACGGGTGACGGGCTGCTCGATCGCCGACTTGTTCGACCTCGCCGACCAGCTGCCGCAGGTCACCAGGGACGACAACGGCCGCTACTGGCGGCTCGCGGTCACCGGGCGCACGTTCGGGTACCTCTGGGAGCCGACGCGCACGGTCGGGCTGAAACAGACCCTCGCCGAGCAGCTCGCCCTGGTCGCCGAGCGGCCGGAGACCTTCGAGGTGCAGTTCACCTCCGGCGCCTTCGGCTGGGTGGTGGTGCACCTGGAGGGAGTCGAGCGGGACGAGCTGGCCGAGCTCACCTTCGAGGCGTGGCGGCTGACCGCCCCGGCCCTCCTCCTCGAGGAGCGCGGCGACGTCCTGCCCCGGTGAGCGCCACTTCGGACGCTGGGTCGCCGACCAGGCAGCCTGACCCGCGAAGGGTTTCGAGGTGCCGGGCAGCGCGCACGCTTTCCGCATGGGTGAGATCCGAGTCGGCATCTCCGGCTGGACGTATGCCGGGTGGCGAGGTGACTTCTACCCGAAGGGGCTGACCCAGAAGAAGGAGCTCGCGTACGCCGCCGAGCGGCTGACGTCGGTAGAGATCAACGGGTCCTTCTACTCCCTGCAGCGGCCGTCGTCGTACACCACCTGGCGGGAGCAGACGCCGGACGACTTCGTCTTCGCGGTCAAGGGCGGCCGGTTCATCACCCACATGAAGAAGCTCCGCGGCGTCGAGACCGCGCTCGCGAACTTCTTCGCCTCGGGCGTGCTCGCGCTCGGCCCCAAGCTCGGGCCGGTCCTGTGGCAGCTCCCCGAGAACCTGCCGTACGACGAGGCGCGGCTTGAGGCGTTCTTCGCGCTGCTCCCCCGGACGACCACGGAGGCCGCCGTGCTGGCCAAGGAGCACGACGCCAAGGTGCCCGACGACCGCGCGCACACCGAGGCCGACGCCGAGCGGCCGCTGCGCCACTGCCTGGAGTTCCGGAGCGCGACGTACTGCACCGACGAGGCGTTCGACCTGATGCGCCGCCACGACATCGGCTGCGTCGTCGCCGACACCGCCGGCAAGTGGCCGATGGCCGAGGCGGTGACGAGCGACTTCGTCTACGTGCGGCTGCACGGCGACACCGAGCTCTACACGAGCGGCTACAGCCCCGAGGCGCTCGACCGGTGGGCCGGGAAGTGCCTCGGGTGGGCCGGTCAGGGGGACGTCTACGTCTACTTCGACAACGACGCGAAGGGGTTCGCACCGCACGACGCGGTGGGGCTGCTCGAGCGGGTGCGTCAGAAGGCGTAGCGGACGCGGCAGTACGGCACCTTCTCCGCCATCAGGTCGGTCAGCCGGCTGACCCAGGTGCCCTTCCACGGCGACTTGTACCGCACGTTCCACTGCCCGCTCTGGCTCCGCTTCGCCTGCTGGAGGTCGGGCCGCCAGAGCAGCTCCTCGCCGCGCGGGTGCCAGCCGAGGTTGACCTCGTGGAGCCCCTCGTTGTGGGTGAGGAAGATGACCTCGGCCGCGAGCTGCGCCTTCGACGCGGCGTTCGTGCCCGCGTCGATCTGCTCGAAGAGCTCGGCCCACTCCTCGAGCCACCCCTCGTGCACGACGACCGGGCTGAAGTTGAGGTGCACCTCGTAGCCGGCCTCGACGAAGTCGTCGATCGCTGCGATCCGGTCGGTGATCTTGGAGGTGCGGATGTCGAGCTGCTTCGAGATCCGTTCGGGCATCAGTGAGAACCGCACCCGGGTGCCGCCGCGCGGGTCGTAGTCGAGGAGGTCGCGGTTGACGAGCTTGGTGGCGAAGCTCGCCTTCGCGTTCGGCAGCCGAGCGAACAGCGAGACCAGGTCGCGCACGTTGTCGGAGACCATCGCGTCCACGGAACAGTCGCCGTTCTCCCCGATGTCGTAGACCCAGTCGACCGGGTCGCACTGGTTGGGCTCGGGCTTCGCGCCCTGCCGGCCGGCATGCCGCTCGAGGTAGCCGGTGATCTGCTCGATGTTGGCGAAGACCGTGATCGGGTTGGCGAACCCCTTGCGTCGCGGCACGTAGCAGTAGGAGCAGGCCATCGCGCAGCCGTTCGAGGTCGACGGCGCGATGAAGTCGCTCGACCGCTCGTTGCGGCGCGCGGTCAGCGACTTCTTCACCCCGAGGACGAGCACCTCGCGCTTGTTGCGTACCCACTCGGAGACGTTTCCCTCGTTGCCGTAGAGCCCCGGGATCGCCTGGTGCGACAGCACCTCGATCCGCTCCGCGTCCGGGTGGCGCTCGAGCACCTGCCGGGCCCGCGGCAGCTCCTCCACCCCGCGTTCGAGGTAGATCGTCCGGACGTCGAGGAGTCGGTCGGCGAGGTCGGTACGCACAGGAGGAGAACGCCGTGGCGGAGGCGGCCATTCCAGGAGGAAGAGCTCGAAAACCTCAGACGGAGGGCCCCTGACGGGGCCCTCCGCATCCTGGGAGACGCCGGGAGGAACTGGGAGTGGCACGGTGCGGAGCGGAACCTGGGAGAGAAGCTTCGCGGCCGATCGTCCCGACACCACGACTGTGCCAAAGTTCGGCGCCGAGAACCAGTCAAATCGGACACAGGTCATCGCACTGCATGTTTGTGCAAACCTCGCCGGGCTCCGGGGACAATGGGGCGGTGACCGTGCTCGTGGACCCGCCCAACGCCGCGGGCCACGGGCGGCTCTGGTCCCACGTGGCCAGCGACGAGTCCTTCGAGGAGCTGCACGCCTTCGCAGCGGCGCTCGGCGTGCCCCGCCGGGGGTTCGACCGCGACCACTACGACGTGCCGGCGGAGTGGTACGAGCGGCTGCTGGCCGCCGGCGCCGTGCCGGTGTCCTCCCGCGAGCTCCTCGAGCGGCTCCGGAAGGCCGGGCTCCGTCGCCCGAAGATGTGGACCCCGGTCCCCCGACGCCCCGGCGCCACGTTGCTCCGGCCCCCGCGGCTCCGCGACGGCGACGTCGTCGCGGTCGTGCAGCCGGCCGGGCCGGTCGAGCCGGCGCGGCTCGCCGCCGGGGTCGAGGTGCTGCGCGGCTGGGGCCTGGAGGTACGCCCGACCGGGCAGCTCACCGAGCCACCCGCCGACCCACCGCTCCCCTACCTCGCCGCCGACGACGGCCGCCGCGCCGCCGAGCTGGTCGCCGCCTGGACCGACCTGGACGTCAAGGCGGTGTGGGCGACGCGCGGCGGCTACGGCACCCAGCGGCTGCTCGACCTCCTCGACTGGGAGCTGCTCGGAGCCTCGTCACCACGGCTCCTCGTCGGGTTCTCCGACGTCACCGCCCTCCACCAGGCGGTCGCCGCGCGGCTCGGCACCGCGACCCTGCACGCCCCCGGGATCGCGGCGCTCGGCGACGCCGACGAGGCGACCCGTGACCAGGTGCGGCGCGCGGTGATGGGCTGCGAGGCAGTCGAGCTCGTCGGCACCCCGAACGGGACGAGCGGGGGCACCGTCGAGGGCGTCGTCGTCGGCGGCAACCTGACGCTGCTGGCGACCTCGGCCGGGACCGGCCTCGTCCACCCGGCCCAGGGCGGCATCGCGGTGCTCGAGGACGTCGGCGAGGCGCCGTACCGGATCGACCGGGCGCTCACGCAGCTGCTCCGCAGCGGGTGGTTCCAGGGGGTCCGCGGCGTGGCGCTCGGGGCGTTCACCCGGTGCGGCGACCCCGCGCTCGTCCGACAGGTGCTCGACGAGCGGCTCGGGACGTTGGGGGTGCCGGTCGTCCACGACCTGCCGTTCGGCCACGTGCCCGGGAACCGACCGGTGCCGCTCGGAGCGGCGGCCACCCTCGACGCGCGCGCGGGCCGGCTGACCGTCAGGTCGTGCCTCCGCTGAGCCCGCTCCGAGGCTCCAGCCCCGCCAGCTCGGCCTCGACGTTGCGTCTCGCCACGTCCTCCCAACGGTCGTGGCCGTGGTCGGTCCGGAAGAGCCGGTCGGCGGCGAGCAGCTCCCGGAGCACGGCCGCCCGCCCGATCGCGAACTGGTCGTCGGGGACGTGGGCGTACTCGCGCCGCACTGCCGCGACGTAGTCGGCGTAGCGCTGCGGCGGCCGCGCGAGCACCGCGAGGTCCGCGTCGCTCAGCGCGGCCCCGTTGCGGTCGGCGCCGGCGGGGTCGTGGTGCTCGGTCATCCGCACCAGCCGCGCGACCTCGGCGACGACACCGGCGTCCACGTCGACCACGGCCAGGGCCTCCTCGGCCCACCGGGCCGAGCGCTCCTCGTCGTCGGGCCGGCCGTCGTGCACGGCATCGTGGAACCAGGCGGCCAGCCGGACGGGGACGGCGTCGAAGGGCGTCCCTGCCTCTGCGAGCTCGTCGAGCCGGTCGAGGACCTCGACCAGGTGGCGCAGGTCGTGGTAGCTGCGCCGCGGTTCGCCGTACGCCGCGACGAGCCGCGCGGCCAGGTCGTCCCCCTCGTCGAGGGGCCAGCGGGCGAGGAGCTGCACCCGCCCATCGAAGCCGAGGGTCAACCGGCGGCGCCACCCGGGGCGGCATCCGCCACCGCGGCCTCCACCCGTCGTGCCCGCGTGTCGGGCCGCTTGGCCTGCGCCAGCGCGAGGAGGTGCTGCCGCCGCCGCGAGGGAGCCATCGCCTCCCACCTCTCGCGGACACCTGCCGCCTCGAGCGCCACCGCCAGGTCGTCCGGCACGACGAGCGCCTCGACGTCGTCCAGCAGCGACCACGAGCCGTTGGCCTGCGCCACCTCGACGGCGGCGCGCCCGGCCGGCTCGAGCCGCCCCTCGGCCACGAGCCGCTCGATCCGCGCCTTGTTCGTCCCCGACCAGCCGCTGCGCGGGTTCCGCGGGGCGAACCACAGCATCGACCGCTCCTCGTCGAGGGTGCGTTGGGTCGCGTCGATCCAGCCGAAACGCAACGCCTCGACGACGGCGTCCTCGTAGTCGAACGGCTGCCGCCCGGTCGACCGCTTCGCGGTGACCAGCCACACGCCACGGCGTACGGCGTGGTGGCGCTCGAGCCAGGACGACCACTCCTCGAGCGACGCCGGCTCGAAGAGCTCGGCCTCGTCCATCACGCCCATGTCAGGCAGGGTCCTCCCCCACCGGGTCGGCGAGCAACGGAGCGAGCGCGAGCTCCGCGGCGCCGATCAGCGGAGAGTCCTCGCCGAGCCCCGCACTGCGCACGTCGACCTCCTCGAGGAGCGCGATGCGGGAGGCGTGGCCGATGCCGTCGTGGACGACGTCGGGGCGCGCCCGCCAGACCTGGTCGAGCACCCCGGCGACCACGATGACCCGGGGGTCGAAGGCGGTGACCACGTTGGCCAGCCCGACGCCGGTCCAGTACGCCGCCTCGTCGACTGCCTCGGCGCACCGCTCGTCACCGGCCTCGGCCGCGCGGAGCACCTCCTCGACCGCGTGCGACCCGCCGCCGGGGAGCCGACCGGCACTGGTGAGCAGCCGGTCGACGCCCACCTTCGTCTCCCAGCAGCCGGTGGCGCCGCAGCGGCACTCGAGGCCGCGGCTGTCGACGAGCAGGTGGCCGACCTCGCCGCTCCCGCCCTGGGCGCCGTGGAGAAGCTTCCCGCCGCTGATCACTCCACCGCCGATGCCGATGTCGCTGCGCACGTAGGCGACGTCCTCGACGCCGACGGCAGCACCCCGCAGGTGCTCGGCGGCCACGCCCAGCGTCGCGTCGTTGTCGGCGACCACGCTCATCCCGAGCTCCTTGGAGAGCAGCTCGGGGAAGGGAGCGTCGACCCAACCGAGGTTGGGCGCGAAGCGGATCAGCGCGTCGGTGCGGCGGACCACCCCGGGGATGCTCACCCCCACGCCGACGCACCGGGTGTATCCGCCCGGTTCGAGGAGCTCCTCGCTCTGCCGGGTGACTGCATCGACGACGTGGCGCACGTCGTGCTGCCCGGGCCGGTGGCGCCGCGAGGTCCGCCGGAGCACGACCCCGCCCAGCCCGACGAGGGCGACCGTGATCCGGTCGACCTCGAGCGCCACCGCGAGCGCGGTGACGTCGGGGCGGGGACGGACCACCAGGGAGGGTCGCCCGGTGCGTCGGGCCGACCGAGCCGGCTGCTCCTCCGGGGGCTCCTCGGTGACCAGCCCCATCGTGACGAGCTCGGCGGTGAGGTCGCCGATGGTGCTGCGGTTCAGCGCCAGCTTCGAGGTCAGCTCGGCACGGCTCGTGGGGCCGGCGACGTGCACGTGGCTGAGCACGGCGCTGCGGTTGGACCGCCGGACCACCTCCTGGCCTCGAGCGGCCCGCGACCCCGGACCACCGAGGCCGCGGACCGTGGGGCCGCTCATACCCGCCCGGTGGCCGCTGCCCTGCGCCGGCTGACCGCGTCGACGCTGGCCGCCAGCAGCAGCACCAGTCCGGTGACGATGAAGACCCGCCCCGACGGCTGGTTGAGCAGCGCCATCCCGTTCTCGATCACCGCGACGACGAAGCCGCCCATCACCGCGTTGGCCACCCGCCCCTTGCCGCCGAAGAGGCTGGTGCCGCCGATGACGGCTGCCCCCACCGCGAACAGCAGGGTGAGCGACCCACCCGTCGACGGCGACACCGAGTTGGTCCGGCTGACGAGGAGGATCCCGCCGACGGCGGCCAGCGTGGAGCACATGACGAAGCAGGAGAGCCGGACGCGGAACACGTTGATGCCTGCGCGCCGCGCCGCCTCGGCGTTGCCACCGACGGCGTAGACGTGGCGGCCCCACGCGGTCCGGGTCAGCAGCCAGGTCAGGGCGACCAGCAGCACGACGAGGACCACGACGACGACCGGGACGCCCTTGAGCGAGGCGATGATGACGTTGCGGCTGCGCTCCTTGCTGAGGTACGCCGTGGCGGCGACGAGGATCACGGCCAGCGACCCGATCTTCAGCAGCGACAGCGAGAGTGGCTGCCCCTTCAGCCCAGCCCGCCGGCGGGCCGACGCGGTGAGGAAGGTGTTCGCCGCGTAGCCGGCGATGAGGACGGCGCACAGCAGCCAGCCCAGCCACAGCGGAAGGTTGTCGTTCATCACCGCGAGGATCGTCTCGTCGCGGATCGGGATCGTCCCGCCCTCGCCGATCAGCACCAGCATCACGCCCTGCAGCCCGAGGAAGGCGGCCAGCGTCACCACGAACGACGGGATGCCGAGCCCGGCGACCAGCATCCCGATGCAGGTGCCGACCACCGCCCCGGTGACCAGGCAGACGAGCACCGAGGGGAACCAGTGCCACCCGTGGTCGGTCAGCACGATCGCGAGCATGCAAGCGGCGGTGCCGGCGGTGAACCCCGCCGACAGGTCGATCTCGCCGAGGAGCAGGACGAAGACCAGCCCCATCGCGATGACCGTGACGCCGGCGGCCTGGTTGATCAGGTTCGCGAAGTTGAACGCGTTGGTGAAGGCGTCGAACTTCAGGCTGGCGAAGACGATGCAGAGGAAGACCAGTCCGAAGAGGGCCGGGAGCGAGCCGACGTCGCCGCCCCGCACCCGCGCGAAGTAGGCGCGCGCCTGACCGGCGAGGCTGTCGTCCTCCTCGTCGGGGTGGTACTCCTCGAAACCGGGCTGGCCCGAGGCCGCCGTCGTCGACGTGCTCATCAGGCCGCCCCTCCCTGCATGCCGAGGTCGCCGGAGCGACCCGTGGTGATCAGCTCGACCACCTGGCTGTTGTTGACCGACCGGGCGTCCACCTGGGCCACCATCTGGCCGAGGTAGAGCACGGCGATGTCGTCCGCCACCTGGAAGACGTCGTTGAGGTTGTGGCTGATCAGCACCACGCCGAGGCCGCGGTCGGCGAGCCGACGTACGAGCTTGAGGACCTGCTCGGTCTGGGCGACGCCGAGGGCCGCGGTCGGCTCGTCGAGGATCACGATGCGGGAGTTCCACAGCACCGCGCGGGCGATCGCGACGGTCTGCCGCTGGCCGCCGGAGAGGCTGGCGACGACCGTGCGCACCGACTTCAGGGTGCGCACCGACAGCCCCTGGAGCACCTCTTTGGCGCGGGTCTCCATCGCCGCCTCGTCCAGCCGTCCGGCCCTGGTGAGCTCGCGGCCGAGGAACATGTTGTGGACGACGTCGAGGTTGTCGCAGAGCGCGAGGTCCTGGTAGACGACCTCGATCCCGAGGGCGCTGCTGTCCTTGGGCCCGTGCACGGTGACGGGCCGGCCGTCGAAGAGGTACTCGCCCTCGTCGAAGGCGTGGATCCCGGCTATCCCCTTGATCAGGGTGCTCTTGCCGGCGCCGTTGTCCCCGACGAGCGCGGTGACCCGCCCGGGGGTGATGGAGAAGTCGACGCCGCGGAGCACGTGCACGGCTCCGAAGCTTTTCTGGATGCCGCGCAGCTGAAGCAGCGGCCCGGTCCCCGCAGTCGGCTGCGGGAGCTCGGTGGAGGTGGTGGCCATGGTCTTCCTGGTCCTGGTGCGGGGCAGGGGTGCCCGCCCGCGAGCAGTCGCGGACGGGCACCTCTGTCGGTCCCCTCGGTCGGTGTGCCGGCAGTGGTTCCCGGCGCTACTGGATGCCGGCCTCTTCGCAGAACTTCGCGAACTCACCGGTGCAGACATCCTCCGCGGACTGGAAGCCGTCGTCGATGACCTTCTTGACGTCGTCCTTGAAGATCGCCTCCGGGGTGGCGAGGACGGACTTCACGTCCTCGCCGGTCTCGGTGTCCGGCACCGAACCGGTGGCGAGCTCGTCGGCCGCGGCCTCGTCCTGGTTGATCAGCGCGATCGCCAGGTCGGAAGCCGCCTTGGCCTCGAGGGCGGTGTTCTTGTAGACGGTCATGCACTGCGTCCCGGCGAGGACCCGCTGGAGCCCCTCGACGCTGGCGTCCTGGCCGGTGACCGGCACCTTGCCGGCCAGGCCGTTGGCCTTGAGCCGGGCGACGATGCCGCCGGCCATGGTGTCGTTGGCAGAGACCACGCCGTCGACCTTGCCGTCGTTGCTGGTGTAGATCCCGTCGAAGGCGTCGGCCGCCTTGTCGGCGTCCCACTCGCCGGTCTGGTCGCCGACGAGCTTGTAGTCGCCGGTGTCGATCTTCGGCGTGAGCGCCTCGACGTAGCCCTCCTTGAAGAGCGCCGCGTTGTTGTCGGTCGGGTCGCCGTTGATGTAGGCGATATTCGCCTTGGTCTTGCCGGCGTCGTCGAGGCACTGCTGCAGCCCCTGCCCCATCAACCGGCCGACCTCGACGTTGTCGAACGACACGTAGTACTGCGCGCCGCCACCCAGGGTGAGCCGGTCGTAGTCGATGCTGACGATGCCGGCGTCGGTGGCCTTCTGGAGGCAGGCCCGGCCCGACTCGGAGTCGAGGTTGACGATCATCAGGACGTCGACGCCCTCGTTGATCATGCTGTCGCAGATCGTGCCGAACTTGGCGACGTCGCCCTCGGCGTTCTGGATGTTCGACTCGATGCCGGCCTCGTCGAAGGCGGCCTGGAGGCTGGGCCGGTCGTTGGCCTCCCAGCGCGGCGAGCTCACGGAGTCCGGGAGGATCACGCCGACGCTGCCGGTCGACTCGCCTCCGCCCCCGCCGCCGCCGCCGTTCGAGGAGGAACCGCCGTCGTCGTCGCCGCACGCGGCGACGGTGAGGGTCAGGAGCGTCGTCGCGCCGAGCGCGACGGCGCGGTTGATCCTGCGTCTGGTCATGAGGGAGCACCCTTCCCTACGTCGTGACCGCCCGTGATCGGCGTCACATCTAATGTTGTCGCCGACAACTTAGTCGGCCTTCCGGCGCGTGTCCATCCTCCCCGGAGGTGTGTTTGGGGTGGCTCACAACAAACGATCGGCACTACGGTGCCTCCAGGAGGTCACCATGAGGTTCGGACTGGTGGGCACCGGCCCGTGGGCCACCGGGGTGCACGGTCCCGGGCTCCGCGCTGCCCGGGACGCGACGCTCGACGGGGTCTGGGGGCGCGACGGGGAGAGGACGCGCGCCCTCGCCGACGCCCTCGGCGTCCGCCCGTACGACGACCTCGACGACCTCCTGGCGGACGTGGACGCGGTGGCGTTCGCGGTGCCCCCGTCCGTCCAGGCGGAGCTGGCGCTCCGCGCGGCCCGTGCCGGGAAGCACCTGCTGCTCGACAAGCCCGTCGCCACCGACGTGGCCGCCGCCCGGGCCCTCGCCGAGGTGGTGACCGAACAGGGGGTCGCCTCGGTGGTGTTCTTCACCGACCGGTTCTCCGAGGTGGGCTCCGCCTGGATCGAGGAGGCCCGTCGCACCGGTGGGTGGCGGGGTGGCGAGATGCGGTGGCTCGCCGCGCTCGCCGAGCCCGGCGGCCAGGGCTACCCGAAGTCCCCGTGGCGCTTCGACCGCGGAGCGCTGTGGGACATCGGGCCGCACGCCCTCTCGACGATGATCGCGCTCCTCGGCCCCGTGGACAGGATCGTCGCGGTCGCCGGGCAGGAGGACCTGGTGCACCTCGTGCTGACCCACCGCTCGGGCGCGACCAGTACCGCCACGCTCGGGATCTTCACCCCGGCCGCCGCCGAGACGCAGGAGGTGTGGCTCTGGGGCGACCACGGGCTGACCACGATGCCGGGGCAGACCGGCGCCGACGCGCCCGCGGCGTTGGGCCGCGCGGCCGACGCGCTGGTCCGCAGCGCCACGACCGGAGAGCCCCATCCGGCCGACCTCCGGCTCGGTGTCAGGGTCGTCGAGCTGCTCGCCGAGGCGGAACGCCAGAAGGGCGCTCGTGCTGAGTAATCTGCGGCCGTGAACCATTCCGCGCGGGGCTCCCGACGGGAGACCATCTACCTGGTCGGCACCAGCGGTCACCCCAACTTCGGCGACGAGTTCATCACCGCGGCCTGGCTGAAGTTCCTCGCCGGCGTGCGCCCGCAGGCCGACGTCTGGCTCGACTGCCCCGTGCCCGGCCAGGCCGCCCACTTCTTCGGCGGGATGCACCCCCGGGTCCGGTTCACCGACACCCTGTGGCGGCTGGTCTGGGACACCGCCTCGCTCGAGCGCGCGGAAGCCGACCAGCTCATCGACGAGCGGGTCGCCCACTTCGGGACGCCCCGCTACGACATCGGGCTCCAGGCGGCGCGCCACGCTACGACGATCCACGTGCTCGGCGGCGGCTACATCAACGCGATCTGGCCGCACCACGCCGGGCTGCTCCGCGCGGCCCGTGCGCTGCGCGAGCACACCGGGGCCCGGCTCGCCGCGACCGGCCTCGGGCTGGTGCCGGCGCCGACCGAGCCGTCGCTGCTGGAGTCCCTCAAGGCCTTCGACCACGTCGGCGTCCGCGACCGCCCGAGCGCCGAGCTCGCCGGTGCCGAGCTCGGCGCGGACGACGCCTTCCTCGAGGTCGCCCGGATGAAGGTGGCCGACAAGCGGCCTGCCGAGCCCGGTGACGTGTGGGTGTGCCTGCAGAGCGACATGTCCGACCAGACGGTGTTCGAGGCGGCGGTCGAAGGGCTGCGCACGACGCTCACCAGCCCTGCGTTCCAGGGCCGGACCGTGAGGTACGTCGAGGCGATCCCCGGCGTCGACCACGCGGCGTACGAGCGGCTCGAGGACCTGATCCCCCGCGAGAACTTCGTCCCCTTCCTCGGGCTGTGGGAGCAGGAGTTCCCGGCCCGTCCTGGACAGACGTGGCTGACGTCGCGGTTCCACCTCCACCTGCTGGCCGCGGCCTGCGGCGCGGAGGGGGTGGCGATCGAGGTGAGCCGCGACTACTACCGGGTCAAGCACGAGTCGCTGCTCGACGCCGGCACCGGCTGGTCGGTCGCGCCCGCCGGTGCGACCGTGCTCCCCGACCCCTCGCTCGCCCCGTCGTTCGCCGCGCGGGCCAAGCAGCTCGCGCAGGACAAGTGGCGCGAGGCGCAGGTGGTCTACCCGAAGAGCCGGCGGCGCTAGCCGCTCAGGTCCCGCAGAAGGTCCGGTAGGGGCCGAAGCTGTCGGGCGCGGGCTCGGCGTACCGCTCCAGCCCGGGCCGCTCCTCGAACGGGCGGGTGACTACGTCGAGGAGCCGGTGGAACGGTGCCAGGTCACCGGCCGTGGCGGCCTCGAGCGCCTCCTCGACGAGGTGGTTGCGCGGCACGTAGGCGGGGTTCACCCGGTCCATGGCGTCGGGGTCCGGGTCCAGCGCGCGCCACCGGTCCAGCCAGGCGTCGACGCCGGCGAGGTCGAGCACCAGGGCGCGCGCCGGCTCGGAGTCGCCGCGCGCCGCTCGGGAGAGCCGGCGGTGGAACGACGTGTGGTCGACGTGGTTGTCGCGCAGCAGCGCCAGCAGGTCGTCGAGGAGCGGCCGGGTGACGGCCTCGTCCGCGGTCTCCGGGATGCCGAGCTTGGCGCGCATGCCGGCCACCCACGCCGCGCTGTACTCCCGGCGGAACGCCCCGAGGAGCTCGACGGCGATCTCCACCCCCTCGTCCTGCTCGTCGTGGAGCAGGGGCAGCAGCGACTCGGCGAACCGCGCGAGGTTCCACTCGGCGACCACCGGCTGGTTGCCGTAGGCGTAGCGGCCGCCCTCGTCGATCGAGCTGTACACGACGGTGGGGTCGAAGGCGTCCATGAAGGCGCAGGGGCCGTAGTCGATCGTCTCCCCCGAGACCGTCATGTTGTCGGTGTTCATCACGCCGTGCACGAAGCCGACGAGCATCCACTGCGCGACGAGCCGGGCCTGGGCGGAGACGACCGCGGCGAAGAACGCCCGGTAGGGGTGCTCGGCGTCGGCGGCCTCCGGGTGGTGGCGGCTGATCGCGTGGTCGGCGAGGCGGCGGAGGAGGTCGAGGTCGTCGGTCGCCCGGGCGAGCTGGAACGACCCGACGCGCAGGTGGCTGCTCGCGACCCGCGCCAGGAGCGCCCCGGGCAGCACGGTCTCCCGCTGCACCTGGCGGCCGGTGGCGACGACGGCGAGCGAGCGGGTCGTCGGGACGCCGAGAGCGTGCATCGCCTCGGAGACCAGGTGTTCGCGCAGCATCGGGCCGACCGCGGCCAGCCCGTCGCCGCCACGGGCGAACGGCGTGCGGCCTGAGCCCTTCAGGTGCAGGTCGCGCAGCTCCCCGTCGGCGCCGGCCAGCTCCCCGAGGAGGAGCGCGCGACCGTCGCCGAGCCGCGGAGAGTAGAAGCCGAACTGGTGGCCGGCGTAGCCCTGCGCCACGGGTGTCGCGTCCGGCGGGACCGCGCCACCGGTGAGGAACCGCAGCCCCTCGTCCCCGGCGAGCCACTCGGCGTCGAGCCCGAGGGACTGCGCGAGGCGCTCGTTGAGCACGAGCAGCCGTGGGTCCGCGACGGGCTGCGCCTTCCACGGGATCCCGAGCTCGGGGAGCTCGGTGGCGAAGCGGTTGCCGAGGGCGACGGTGCGGGACGGGGCGACACTCACCCCATCGAGCGTACGTGCGGCCTGGGCTTCCTCGGCCTCCGCCGGTGACGGGGCGGTGGGTCAAATCTGGCGCGCGCAGACGTTCGTCCCTTGCGTGGCGTCCCCCGGATGCAAGAGGCTTCCTCCCGCGGGTGCTCAGTCGTCTCCCCCGTCGGCTGAGCACTCGCCCATGTCCGGCCCCTTCGCAGCCGTTCGGCGGCGGGGTGTCCTGAGGTCGACTACCCTGCTGGAGGCGGATCCGCGCGGAGGATGGGGGCCGTCGGAGCTGTTGGGAGGCAGTGGGAGTGCAACCGCGTCTCGCCGTGGGCGTGGCCACCGTCGCCGCCCTCGTGGGTGCCGGCTGGACCGTGCCCGCACCCGCCTCGCCGGCCGCTGCCACCCCCGCTGCCATCCCCGCGGTCGCCCAGGTCGCCCAGGTCGCCCAGGTCGCCAAGCCGAAGAAGCCGAAGAAGCCCAAGCAGCCGGGCAGGTCCCCGTCGGGGTGGAAGGTGAGCTTCGTCGAGGAGTTCGACCGGCTCGACCCGCGGCGCTGGAACCGGCGTCACAACACCAAGCACGCCAACGAGGACAGCTTCCTGCTGCAGGGCAACGTCCGGGTGCACCGCGGCGCCCTGCGTGTCCAGGCGCGCAAGCAGCGCGCCGGCGGCCGTGCGTACACCTCCGGCTACGTCGACAGCATCGGCAAGGTGTCGCTGCCCAACTACTTCGTGGTCAAGGTGCGCGCGAAGGTCCCGATGGAGCAGGGGCTGTGGGCCGCCCCACTGTGGCTGCGGCCCACCGACTTCTCCGGCGGCGAGATCGACCTCGTCGAGACCTACGGCTTCGAGCGCCGGCCGCTGATCCACCAGACGATCCACACCGACTACGGACCGGGACACCGCAAGTCGGCCAGACCGACGCCGTTCGAGCGCGTGGGTGACCGGACCGGCCGCAAGTGGCACGTCTACACCGTCGTCAAGACGCCGGGACGCATCGTGATGAAGGTCGACGGCAAGCGGACGGCCACGTGGCGCACGGGCTCACCGAGCTGGTTCGCCCGCTACTACGAGGCCGGCAAGCGGTGGAGCATGCGGATCAACCTCCAGGTGGGCGGCGACTACGGCGGGCTCCCCGACCGCACCACCGACTGGCGCCGGCACCGCAGCACGATGTCGGTCGACTGGGTGAAGGTCTGGACCCGGCGCTGACGGGGCGTGCCAGCGCGGAGCTGGACGGTCCAGGCAAATACCGTCGACGGTCTAAGCCACTCCTGTCGCACTATGTGGCGATTTAAGAAATGGCGTCCCTAATGCGCCTGGAGAACTTCGACCCCCTTTACCTTTCGGGCCCGAGGTGCGGTTACATTTCCGTCCGCACCACGGCCCCCGAACATCCGTTCAGGGGACGCCCCCACACACCCTCACGCCTAGTCCGGACCAGGTCCGGAGCCGGGGACCCACCGCAGTCCCGGGGTGAATCGACCACCAGGTCGTAGGGCCACCTTTCGGCCCGAACCCGTCAGCTAACCCGGTCGGCGTCCGAAAGGACCAGACGCATGCGCCTGCCCGAATCCAGCTCCTCCCGCATTTCCGTGCTCCGCTCGCGCCGTCGTACGGCGTTGACCGCGACCGCGGTCCTCGCCCTCGCCGGGCCGGTCCTCGTCGGCGGGCTCTCCTCGCCCGGCGTCGCCGGCACCACGACGAGCACCGGCTCCACCTCGCTGTCGGGGTGGAAGCTCGACCTCGACGACGGCTTCAGCTCGATCAACACCTCCCGCTGGACGGTGAAGAACAACGCCGCGCACAGCAACGAGGAGAGCTACCTGCTGTCCCGCAACGTCACCGTCTCCTCCGGCATCCTCAAGGTGCAGAGCAAGAAGGAGAGCATGGGCGGCCGGAAGTACACCTCCGGCTACGTCCACAGCCGCGGCAAGTACACGCTTCCCAACTACTTCCGCGTCGAGATCCGCGCCCAGGTGCCGCTCGAGCTCGGGATGTGGGCGGCTCCGATGTGGTTCCGCCCTGCCGACGGGTCCGGCGGCGAGATCGACCTCGTCGAGACCTACGGCCACGACATCAAGAAGTTCGGCGAGTACCGCGTCCACCACACGGTGCACAACGCCTACGGGAAGGGTCACCAGACCAACCAGAAGCAGAAGGTCTTTCCCGGCGACCCGCGCGGGTGGCACACCTACGTCATCGAGAAGACCAAGGGCAAGATCGAGATGTTCGTCGACGGCCAGCGCAAGGGGCTGTGGCAGCAGGGCGACCCGACCTGGTTCAACAGCATCTTCGAGGCCGGCAAGCGCTGGTCGATGATCATGAACCTGCAGATCGGCGGCCACCGCGGCTCACCGGACTCCACCACCCGCTGGGGTGACCGGACCGCGATGAAGATCGACTACGTGCGGACCTGGACCCGCAGCTGACCCCAGGACGACAGGACCCCTCCGGCTCCAGCCGGAGGGGTCCTGTGTCGTTCAGGGGGCCGCTCAGTAGGGCAGCAGCCCGAGCCCCGGGTGCAGCTCACGGGTGAGCCGCTGCTCGAAGTGGCCGATCCACAGCCCGGCCCCGGTGAAGTAGAGGTCGTAGCCGCCGCGGCCACCCTCGATGCTCTTCGTCGGGTTCCAGGAGAGCGCCCGGCCGGTGGTCGGCGAGATCGCCCCCAGCCCCTGCCGGGAGACCGACCCGGGACCCGGGGTGTCGCGGCCCTGCGGGTTGTCGAGCCACCGGAAGTGGCCGGAGACGAAGACCGCCTGGTTGGTGACCGCCACGGAGTGGAAGGTGTCGCCGCCGGAGTAGTTGATCCAGACCGGCTCCTGGTTGGCCGAGTCGGTGTTGCGCCACCAGGTGACGGTGTCGCAGAGCCGTCGGCTGTTCGGGGCCGGTCCGCCGGTGGTCACGATCGCGAAGTTGTTGCCGTCGACCGACCAGTCGACGTCACGGGTGTAGTGGCGCAGGGTCGTCGAGCAGTCCTCGTTCCAGCGCGTGGAGTACCACCCGGAGACCGATGCGGACGTCGAGCCGAGGGTGAGCATCGCGGCCTGCTGGCGGGGCTGGCCGCCGATCGCGGTGAACGAGCCGAGGATGACCATGCGGGTGCCGGCCGGGTTGACCGAGAACCGGTAGACCTGCGTGTTGTACCCCTGCTCCTGACCGGTCGCCTGGGTGTTGCGGAAGTAGTCGTCCGGGGCACCCGTGGTGGGGTTCACGCCGACGATGCCGCCGGGGAAGGTGCCCGCCACGACGAGCCGGTTGCCGACCAGCTGCAGGTCGGTGACCTTGCGGATCGAGGTCGGGAAGTTGAAGGCGGTGTCGACCCGCTGGTTGAGCAGGTCGTACTTCACGAGCCGGTTGACCGCGCGGCCGGTAAAGCGGGTGAACTCGCCGCCGATGTAGAGGTAGCGGCCGTCAGGGCTCGGCTCCATCGCCCACACCTGGCCGTTCACGTTCGGCGCCCAGGCGGACACCGCTCCGGTGGTGGCGTCGAAGGAGAACAGCCGCGTGCGCGGGTAGGTCACGGTGCCCGTCGCGTTCTGCACGCTGGTGAAGTCGCCGCCGGCGTACATGGTGTTGCCGATCTGGCGGAGCTCGTAGACCCCGGCGTCGGTGCGGGTGCCGTCGTCGACCACGCGAGGGGTCCAGTCCGCCGCGTTGGTCTGCGGGAGGCGCGGGATCGTCGTCCCCGCCTGCGCCGCAGGTGCCAGGCTGACGCCCAGGCCCAACGCGACGGTGAGAGCCAGCAGGGACGCCGCTCCGGAGCGCTTGCGCATGGTGTGGCGCCGTCGGTGGGGGTGTCAGATGAGCTGTGTAAACGGTCGGGCTCGTCGGCGGGCAGGCTGTGCCTGCTCGTGGAAGGAGACCTACCGGTATGTCAGAGCAGAAGCCGACCTCGAAGTCCAAGTCCGCGCGGGTGC
>NZ_VHIB01000014.1 GCF_008087345.1 Nocardioides caldifontis
GAGATGCCCTTCGGGTTGAGAGCGTTGGAACCGTCGCAAGTCCCAATCTCCCAGCCCGCAAGGGCATCCTTGCGCTACGGCACGCCCACGACACCGTCAGCAGAGCGATCGTCGGTGGATCCGGGCTTAGTAGTGACGTAGACGTCGTTGCCGTTGGAGAGCACCCGCCAGCCAGGGAGGCGGAGACCAAGGCTTCGATCGTCACCATCGAGCTCGAAGGCGAATCGTAGGACGGTCTTCTTTCCCATCTAGCCCTCAGTTGTGTGGCGGTTTCGCTCAGATCTACGTTGCCAGCGCCAGCGCCGGAATGACGCTTAGTGAAAGCGGCACAACGCACCCGATGTCGAGAGTCGCGATCCTTGGTCGAATCATGTGTTCAAGACCGCGGCTCGACTGGTGTCAGTGGAGTCGCGCCCTCGGGGCGGATGAATACGACCCAATGCCGGGCCCGGGTGATCGCAACCCGAAGGAGCCGGCGGTCAGCATCGGCCTGCCGGGGATCTCCGCTGATCAGAGGGCCGTCATAGCGGCCCTCAACGATGACGACGGCGTCGAACTCCTTACCCTTCGATTTGTGCATCGTCATCACACTTACCGCCGGCGGATCCTGTCGGGCGGCGTTGACTGCTTCCTCTGCGAGGGCAACTCGGACTGAACCGACGGCGTCCCGATACCCGACGTCACCGTCCCATGCGTCGAGCAGTGCCCAGGCGAGCGCGTCGGTCGCGTGCAGTAACCGCAACAGCCTGACCTGCTTGAAGACCTCGTTGAGCTCGGTCGATCCGGCGAGCCGGGCGCGCGCTGCCTGCCAGTCGCGGACTGGTTGACCTGTGAACTCAGTTGAGTCTCCGGCGCGCTCGATGAGGATCTTCGCCGTTTTTGAGGACGGCGCACGTCCGGCGCGGACAGCCTCGATAGCGCGGTCCGTGGTCGCGATTGTGCGGCGTGCACCGTGCGTGCCGCGACCAACTTTCACTCGGTAGTACTCGGCGATCTGCGTCAGCGTGTGGATGACTGCCTCTGCGGTGCTCAGGTGGGGCCATTCGAGAACACTGGCGACGACGAGCCCAGCGGAGGCGGCAAGCTCGGGGTCCCAGTGGAGGACGTGCTCGACCGGGGGCAGGACCGAGCTGTTGGGCATCGTCTGCTCGTGCTCGAGTGCTTCCGAGACCCGGGCCGCGAGCGAGTTGGCTCTTGTCAGAACAGCGATCGTCGGCGTCGGGCCGAGTTGCTGGCTGGCGGCCTGCGCCACCACAGCGACCGCCCAGTGCGCCATCAACTCTGGCGGCAGGCGGCGATACGAACGGAAGCGCACGTCCTCTGGCGGCGTAGCGGGCCGGTTCCGGAGGACGGCGTTTGCGTAGTCCAGGAGCCCGCCGCCGGGGCTTCGGTGGTTGTCGGCCGAGAGGTCGAAGGTCGTCGGGCGCAGGAACTGCTTGGCCTCGGACAACCTGTGCTCGTCGACTCCGTCGAGGTGCTCGAAGATCCGCTGGTCGGGATCGGCGAGGCACAGCACGGTGCTCTCGCTGGCGAACGCTTGGACGACCCGCCATTGGTCACGGTTGGTGTCTTGGAACTCGTCGACGATCACGAGCGGGTACATGGCGCTGTAGAGCGAACGGACGGTGTCCGAGCCCTCGAGCAGGCTCGCGGCCGTAGGCGCAAGGGTGTCGAAGACAAAGACCGACTCTTCTCGTGCCAATCGGATCGTTTCCGTCTGCCAGTCACCGACGTGGTCGGCGCGGAGTTGGGACTCGCGCTCGGGTGTGATGAACCTGGCGGGTTTCCCGGTCAGGAGCCGAGCATGCGACCTGACGACGTCGAGGAAGAACGCGTGGAAGGTGCGGACTTCGATCCGCTCGCGGTCGCCGCGACTCAGGACGCCGACCATCCGGTCGGTGACCTGACGTACGGCAGCACGAGAGAAGGACAGGAACAGAACTCGCTGATCCAGCTGCAGCTGGGGCAGGCTCTCACGTGCCTTCCACAGCGCAATGGTCGTCTTGCCGCATCCCGGGCCGCCCTCGATGAGCACGTGGCCGACGGCGTCGAGAATGGCCCGTCGCGTCTCGTCGAGCTGGAGCTGTCCCACCTAAGTTCCGCCGCCCGCGCTCGGGGCGACAGCGCCGGAGCTATCGGCATTTGAGTTGGCAGGCTCATCGGTCGGCTGCGACTCGCCGGGGGAGGCCGCGGCCGAAGGGTCGCCGGCCAGATCGGTGGATGCTGTCGGTACAGCTGCTGGCGCCAGGTCAGCATCGATGAGGGTTAGGAACGCAACCAGTGAGGCGGGCAGCTCGGTCATGTCACGGGCCTCCCCGACGAGCAGAGGCGCGTAGCCGTCGTTGGCGCCCTTGCGTGCGATCAGGACCTTCCGCACGAGGTGGTCGACCGCATCGTCGTCACTGCCCGGGGCTAGGTAGCCGCAGTGGACCGGGTAGTCCTCCCTGGTGCTGACCGTGGCCAGGAATCGCCGCTTGACGGCAGCCGGAACTTCGGCGACGAGCAGGTCTTCGACTCCGGCGTACGGGATCTCCTGGTAGTGGGTGAAGTCGTCGGTCTTTTGGACCCGGTCCTCGTCGAAGGGGGTGGTGGGTGTGTCATGGATGCCGTAGACGGGCTTGCCGAGGCTCTTGAACAACGGCGCGTAGAGGGGAACCGAGCTGTCGTTGCCGGCGTCGAAGACTGATATGCCGGCTAGGTCGAGGTGGGTGTATCCGAGGGAAGAGTCGGCGTCGAGCACGTCGGAGACGACCGGAATCAGCGCCGCCTCGGTGGCGCCTTCGACCACTAGGACGGCCCGCGCCAGGACCGCCTCGGCGAACTGGCGCCGGTTCTCTCGGTACCGTTTGACCTTGAAGTCGGTCGGGAGCTCGATCGGCCGGCCGGACAGCTTCCCGGAAGGGTCGCGGGAGACCACCAGGAGGCTCTCCGGGGTGAAGCGCTCGATGACGTAGGGCGAGTGTGACGTCACGATTGCCTGTCCCATGCGGCGGGTGACGAAGTCGACCAACCTCCGCTGCGCGTGCGGGGGAATGGCGATCTCGGGCTCTTCCATCGCAAAGATGACGGAGTCGTCGCCCTTGAGTTCGGCGATGTAGGTGAGTAGTGCAAAGACGAGCAGGTTCAGAGATCCGGTGCTCAGCCGGTTGAAGGGAACCGGGGTCGATCCGGGGTTGCTGGCGATGAACACCCGCAGCGTCTCGCGGATGTTCTCGCGAGTCAGATCGGAGGGGTGGACCTGCACATCCTCGCCAGTGGCGCTCAGTGAGAGGAACCTCGCGATCCGGTCCTCCACACCGTCCAGAGTGCTCTCGAGGCTCGAGCCGGCCGCGAGGTCGACCTCAGCGAGGTCCTTGCGCACCTTCTCCCACAGCTCGAGGCCAGTGTCAGTCTCCAGCCGGATGATGGTGTCGAGCAGCGAGCCACGCTGGAAGCTGAGGGCTCGGGAGCCGGTGCGATTGGGCCGTAGATAGAGGTATCCGCAGTGCCGCTTGTCATCCCTGGTGAACACTCGACGGCCGCCGCCGAGCTCGTCGGTCTCGGTGGCGAGGTCGTCAACGACCGGCTCGGGGTGGGCGAAGAAGGTGCCCCCCTCAAAGTCATCCTCGGCCGGGTTGAACCGGCCACAGAAGAGCAGCGGCAGGCACCATGGGTGCGCGTCAGCCAGGTCGATCGTGTCCGGCTGGGTGTCCGCGAAGTCGTTGAGCTCGTGGTTCCACTTCCGGAGGTGGCCTCCGAACCGCCGCTCAGCACGGGCGGACAGGTCGACCAAGACGACCTCGATGAGGATGCTCGGGTCGTCGCCGGTGTCGTCATCCGTGAGGTAGCGCGAGTCGTGGAAGTCGTACTCGTCGACAACCGGCCGGCGGAGCATGCGCTCTGGGCCGAGGACCAGGTCGAGTGCCTCGCAGATCGTCGACTTGCCGATGCTGTTGGCGCCCACAAGCAAGGTGTGCCCGTCGAGGAGGAGCTCGCCCTCCTTGACGCCGCGAAAGTTCCTGATCCGGATGCGTCGAACCCGCACGCCTTGCCCGTCCCTTGAGTGTGCGCCGTCCCCCGATCGGCCGGCTCGCGGCAGAACCATGCCACATCGGTGGCTCCCCTGCCGCCATTCGACACGGAACGAAGCGGGGCGGGCCCGGGGCCGCTCGATCCATGCGCGCGCCGCGGCATCCGGCAACGGCACAAACTCAGTCCACGAGCCTGAGCACCGGCTTCTCGTCGCGCCACCCCACAAGGTTGCGGATCCTTTGAGGTGATAGGCGCAGTTCGTCTGCGAGATCGCCGAGAGTGACGCCGTGCTGGCCTGCGAGCGCGACGGCGGCGGTGAGCAGCTTCGGCACTTCCCCGGGGTAGTCAGCCACTGGTTGCGGATGGAACAAGCCGAGACCGGCAAGCTGGCTGTGTCTCTGGAAGGCGCGGCGATAGGCGGCCTCAGAGATGAGGCCCACCTCGCGGCAGCGGTAGATCATGGAACTGACGCTTACCCCCCATTCGGCCGACAGCTTGGCGAGTGCGTTGAGGTCCATCCGGCGTGGAAGAAGCGGGTGGACCTCCGCGCTTGGGGTTAGGAACTCCGCCGCGAACTGATCTGCCTGACGTTCTTGCTCGGCGTCCCCGGGCTCTGCGTCCCCATGAAGGATGAGGTGCCCGAGCTCGTGTGCAGCAGTGAAGCGATGCCGGTAGACGTCGTCGGCGCGATCGGGAGTGAGAACAATGATCGGACGTGGCAGGTGCGAGGTAGAGAACGCATCGACCGAGGCAGTGGCATCACCCGCGAACGGCGTCAGCGTGACGATGATTCCGTGCTGCTCTAGGAGCCGCACCATCCGCGGAATACGTCCCGGGGGCAGGCCCCAGCGCTGTCGCAGTTCGCGGGCGGCCTTGACCGGATCACACGGCATGATGCTCTGGTCGATTTCGCCCGCAGAGAAGCCGGGCAGGTCGACAGGAGGGATCTGGACGAGTCGCTCGAGGGCATGGGTGAGCTCCCAGACTTGCTCGGTGAATGCGAGCGCTCGCTCGCGCTCGCGAGCTGGCGTTCGCCGGAGGCTGCGAAAGTGTGCCGCCGAACCTTCAAGACGTGCGTACGGACGCCCCGCGATGAAGAATTCGGGCGGAAGATCGAAGAGTTCCGCCAGGCGTCGCAGGTGGTCAGGCCGAGGAGGGTGGGAGCCCGATTCCCACTGGCCGACCGCAACGGCCGACACCTTCAAGGCTTCGGCGGCACCCTTCTTCGTCATCGCAGCCAAGCGCCGCGCCTGGGTAAGCCTCGCCGGATCGAATACTCCAGGCGCGGCCCCACCGCTCGTCGAAACAGGCTCCTGAAAGAGCGTCAGATGGGAGGCAACGTCCTTGCGACGTGTCACTCGCCCTCAGCCTCACTCCCAGCCGCGAGCGGTTCGACCTCTTCCTCAGCGGAAGGAGACTCTTCGCGCTGCGGGCGCAGCCTCAGCCCAAGGTCGTCATCCACACCAATCGCGTCGAACCGCTCGACATTCGAAGCGCTGCGGACGGCATGCAACGGAGGCGCGATGGGCTCCTGCTGGTCCAAGTCGAGGATCCTCAGAGGCTGCCAGTGCGGCCAGGACACCTCGCCGATGACGTGATCCTCGATCAGTAATTCTCCAAGGCCGAGCTCGAAGATGCCGTCGACGGTCGAACCGAAGCCGATGACGACGGCGCAGCCGGCCTTAGACATCTCCTCGAACGCCTCCATCTCCTCGGCGTAGCGTTGGTCAGCAGCGTCGGGGTCTTCGATATCGTCGATACTGCGCTGGTCGTCGGGACGGCGTGGAGCAACCCCGAGGATCGCCACGCGCAGCTGCGACATGTCAATCCGACATTCCTGCCTGCGCTTGCGCGGGTCCGACGACACTCGAAGCGGCACGAGGACGACATTGGTCTCGTCGATGACTGGGAATTCGAAGCGACTGCGGACCCCGGCCGGACGGCGCAGAACGACGCCCGGGATCTTGCGGAGCCTGTCATTGAGCATCTCGTGCTGCGCCACGAAGAGGGTGTGCCCGTAAGCGTCCTTGGACGTCGACGACTGCGCCAGTTGTGCTCGCACGGCGTCGGCCTGAGCATCGCGCATCGCGAGTGAGATCTCGTGCTGAATCCTTGCGCTCTGCATCCCAAGCCGCCTTCGAGCCCAGGGACTGCCCCCGTTGCCATCACTCACGCCGGTTCCCCTCCAGCTGCCAAGCCAGGTCGAACTTTCGATTCGATCACAAACTACATGCCTGTAACTTTGATCGCAACGCAGACGAGTATATTTCGAGCACCCGTGGGGGATTGCCAGGCTCCGGCAGTCACGAACACGACGCTGCTGACTCGGCCGGCACGGCGGCCGCGCTGACGACCCCGGGCGAGCAAGCACAATGGCAGCCAGCAGGTTCGGACAGATCCGGAACCACCAACATCGGGCGCTCGGGCGAACGCCAGGGCCTGATCGACCTCCTGTCGAAGGGCGGAGAGCCCGCGTCATAGTGGGCTACTAGCCGATTCCCGTAGGGCCGGTGTCTGGCCAGACTCGGCTTAGGTGCTCGGCGGGTTCGCTCTCTATTGGGCTGCCCACCTGTGCGCGGGTGTGGCTCGCAACCGGTCTGCAGTCCGCCGGGCACCGCTGACGAGGCGTGGCTCAAGAAGGGACTGCCCTGCTCGTAGTAGCAATGCCCACCTCGCCGTCCACGTCGGTACGAGCACAGGCGGGAGCAGCCATGGAGCAGGTCATCATCGGGGTCGATCCTCACAAGCTGTCAGCGACTATCGAGGTCGTCGACCACCACGAACCGTTGCTGGGTTCTGGTCGGTTCGCCACCGATCGGGCCGGCTACCGAGCTATGCGGACCTACGCGAAGTCATGGCCGAACCGGGTTTGGGCGGTCGAGGGCGCCAACGGTGTCGGACGCCCGTTGGCCCAGCGGCTGCTCGAGGCTCGTGAGCAGGTCGTCGATGTTCCAGCCAAGCTCGCGGCCCGCATCCGGCGCCCGCCACGCGGGCCGCAGCGCCAGGCGCTCCTTGCTCTTCGACACCGGGCACAACCGCAAGACCGACGCCCGAGACGCCCACTCGATCGCGATCGTCGCTGTCCGCACCAAGACTCTGCGGCTGCTGCAGGTCGACGGCGAGCTCGAGGCCCTGCGGATGCTCACCGACCGCCGCGAGGCGCTGACTCGGCGTCGGGTCCAGACCGTCGATCGGCTGCAGGCGCTCTTGGCCGAACTCCTGCCCGGACAAGCCAAACGCGACATCACCACCGGCCAGGCCAAGGCCATGCTCGCCTCTGTCCGTCCGCGGGACATCGCCGGGAGGACCCGTCGCCGCATCGCCGCCGACGAGCTGGCCGAACTGATCGCGGTCGAGGCGAAGATCAAGAAGGCCACCGCCGAGCTCAAGGCCATCGTGCTGGCCCGGGGCTCGAGGCTGATGGACATCCACGGCGTCGGTCCTGTGGTTGCCGCACGGATCCTGGCTGACGTCGGCGACGTCGCGCGCTTCGCCGACCGCAACCGGTTCGCTTCCTGGACCGGCACTGCACCGCTCGACGCATCCTCCGGCGAGCACGACCGTCACCGGCTGTCGCGAGCCGGGAACCGCCGGATGAACCACATGATCCACATCGCCGCGGTCACTCAGTTGCGCATCGACACCGACGGTCGGACCTACTACCGACACAAGCGAGCCGAGGGCAAGAAGCCCCTCGAGGCGCTTCGCTGCCTCAAGCGCAGGCTCTCCGACGTCATCTACCGGCAGCTCGTCGCTGACGCCGAACTCGCCGCCGGCACGAACTCCGAGGCGGGTCCGGGAGGGCACTGCGGGGCGTCTCAAGAATCCTGCGCGGCCGACCTGCCCCCGCACATCGACACTTCGGATCAGCCACTTCCCGGACCCGCACAACCGACGCTACGCGCGGCATCGACCTCCCGGAAGTCCCGACGAAACAGAGTCCTCACCGCAGCCGGTTGACAACAGAAGGGAGCCGAATCGTGGCGCCTCGAAGGGCTTCCGCTAGATGCCTAGCACGTCCCTATACAAACAGATTTCGAACGGATGAGTGGCAGCGTTAAGCCGACAGACCATGATTACGCTTATCGGGGGAGTGGACGATCGCTGCATGCAGCTCGGCCCGGCTGCGCGCCGCACCAGTCGGCGGCGTCGGCGCCTCCGGGGCGGGGCGCAGCTTCGAGCGGACGAGTTCATCGAGGGCGGGATGCTGTGCATCGGCCAGTGGCATGAACCGCTCCTGGGTCGGAGCAACCATCTGTCCGCTGTTCTCGACGACCCGCGAAACCTTGACGCGGAGGAAGTAGGCGTCCCGGCTGATGCCCTGCTCGATGACGTCGGCAATCCGAGTGTCGAGGCTGGTGAACAGGACGTCGAACCCATGAAGCACACGGGGATCCACCGAGGTGTCCGCCGGTAGCGCATTGAGGCGACTGACGGCGTTGGCGCCTTCAAGAACGGCCGGTCCGCCAGTGCCTAGCCGCCCACCCACGTCGCGGAGCTCTCGTTGCAATGTTGCGTACGTCGTCGCGCGCGTGAGCCACTTGTCTGCCAGCCTGCGGTCGACCGGGGCGGCGAGTCGCGCGAGGCCGGCTGAGAGCAACTTCTGTGAGTCCACGACCAGGCGAAGGTTGATAGCGGAAGGGAAGGACCGCATCCGGAGCACGAGGTTGTGCTCGGCCTGCAGGACGCCGACCAGTCCCGGCCTGGCGGGGCCCTTGATGAGTTTGGTTGGTGGTCTCCAACCGCGGAGGTCGACGGAGTAGTCAGGCGGCTCGAGGCTCGAGTCGAGCGCGCAGGCGAGGGCTGCCCATCCGAGGCGTGGCGCGTTGGCGAGGGATTCCCAACCGGGGATGCGGAGGTATCGGCGGTCGAGGGTGACCAGGGCCTGGGTGATGGCTGCGACGTCGGCGACAACGGTTTGGCACTGCTGCGCCGTGAGTGAATCGTTGAGCCCGGCCCCGAAGTCGTGTTCTCCGAGCGCGGCCGCGCGGGCGATTTGCCGCCAGCTCTCGACGATCGGGACGTCGTGTGGGGTCGTCAACTCCTCGAGATGTGGGAGACGGGCGGTGGATGCCGCGGCCGCCTCGTCCAGAGCCTGGTGGAGAGCGGCGAGTGGCCCCGGGTCAGGCTTGGGAGTGCGGAAGGGATTGGCCGGTGGCTTCGCGAGATTGCTGGTGGCGAACGGGCCTACCGCGACGGCCGTTTGCCGGCACCAGACCAACGCGGAGAGTCGGAATCGGTTCATCTGGCGTCCGAACTCTGTGCGCTGGGCAGGCGAGGTCGTGACCGGCATGGTGTGGCTGCCCGCGCCTCCGAGCCGCTGTTGGATGCGGTGCTGGCGAAGGAGCTGGGCGAGCTCGGCGCGGAGTCGCCCTCCGTTCTCGCCGTACATCACAGCTCGTCGATCTGCTGGGCGTCGTCGAGCGTGGCGAGCACGAGCTCGATGTCGAGCGCGTCGACGCCGTGGCCGCTGAGCTGCTCGATCGCCGTGGTCGCGCCGGCGAGGAGAAGTTCACGGTCCTCGGGAAGCTCCTCGCTGTCGACCGCCGGTACGTCGTCGTCGTGGATCCGGTCGAGCTGAAGGATGACCCGTTCGTAAGCTGACGAGGCATGGGCGTCCTTGGCCTGGTCAGATAGGGCCGCGACGCAGGACCGGGCGTCGGCGAGTGTCGGGGCGTGCGAGACAAGCATCGGCGGTGTCCTTTCACAGACCTGTGGTTGCGATGATCGGCCTCCGCGGGCGAGTCGGTGTCGGATGCAGCGGACGCTGTGGAGAGCCGCTCGTTACAACGGGTCGCGCAGCGGCCGTGGCTGCCCCACGAGTTCGAGGGCTGCGGCTTCGACGTCCCGGCGGGCTGAGAGGTCCGCGTCGAGGAAGTCCTCGAAGTCCTCGTCGCGGTCCACGATGGGGATCTCGGGAGCCTGCGCCGGTGGTGTTTCGCCGGGCCAGGTGGTGATCCGGCTGGCCCGGTCTCGGTCGAGTCGCGTGCCGCAGGTCGACACCCAGTCCCGTAGGCGGTTGCGGGCGTCGGCGAAGTCGCGTAGCCACCCGATCGGGGCGGAGGGTGAGGCGTCCGGGTCGTAGCAGTTGAGGAAGTGGGTGTGGAGGGCGGAGAGCTCCCAGATCAGCTCGTCGTGGCGGTGCCAGAGCGGTGGCACGATCGCCGGCGGGAGGCCGAACGTGTTCTTCAGCCACTTCACCCATCGATCGAGGTCGCGCCACTCCACCTCGGCTTCGACGGCGGTCAGCAGGTTCCAGTTGACGGGCCGCGCCGGCTCCTGAGGTGTACCACTGAAGTTGGCGTAGTCGTTTGGACCGAATTTCTCGACCTCGCTCAAGGCGTCGCTCCGGTCACATGCCGACGGCAGGCTGCGGGGCAGGCGTCGGGACCGAGTCAGGCGCCTCGACCTGCCGGCGGGCCACCTCATAGGCGCATCGCTGCATGTCGTGACCGATGCGGCGGGCGACGAACTCCTCCCGGATGATGGTCTCTCCGTTCCGGCTGCCGTCGTACTCGTGGATGTAGCCGCTGGCAACGAAGACGTCGCCCTTGCGGAGCCGGGCGTACGCCGTCTCGGCCGTCTTCTCGAAGATGACCATGTCGTGGAAGCTCGGGTCGAGCTTGGTGAAGCTGCCGTCGACCTCCTTGCGGAAGTGCTCGACGCCGATGCGGGCGTAGAACCGGGCCTTGCCGTCGCTCAGGAAGTGCAGCTCAGGTGTGGAGGCGATGAAGGCCACGAGGCTCAACTGGGTCGGAATCGTCATGCTGGCTCCCGATCGTTCGACGGCGCCACTGCCGGCGCTCGCTCTCGACAGTGAGGTGCGCCGTCGGTCCCGCACCGCCGTACCGATCGATCACCGTCCCTGGAGCTCGCCCTCGACGGCGGCGCGATCATCACGGAGCCGTGCGTGGTCGCGGCGGCTGGTCCATGGGCGAAGGTCGACGACGAGGGGCGCGGTACTGCGGAGCAGAACGATGCCGGTGCCGAAGGGCAGGGTTCGGATGGCCTCGGGCGGCATGACGGGGACGCGTCGTGTTGAGCGCTGGAGGGACCGGGATCCGTAGTCGCCAACGGAGGTGGTGTCCGTGAGCTCGTCGCGTTCGCCGATGAGAGTGGAGAGGTCCTGCAGGTCGCGCGACGCGGAGGCGCCGCCGAGGACGATCTTGACGATGGAGGCGTCCCAGATCGCGCCGGCGGCGTGGTCGCCCCACCTGTCCCGGGCCTGGGACAGCGACTGGAGCACGGGCATGGTGGTGATCCCGGTGCCACCTCCCTCCGCCATCAGGACGGGTAGGGAGGGAAGAGGTGACAGGTTGCCGATCTCGTCGAGCGCGAAGAGGAGGGGCGGGTCGAGGCGGGCTCTCGGTGACCTCGCCGCGAGGTGCCGGGCAGTCTCCGCAAGGTCCTCGAGCAAGGCGGCGACCAACGGCCACGAGGCGCCGGCGCCCGCGCCCGTGGCGAGCAGGTAGAGGGTCCCGTTCGAGGAGAGGAAACGGTGAGGGTCGAAGTCCTCGCCCGGACGGGGACTGACGGCGTCGAGCACGCGTGGGTCGGCAAGAGCTGAGAGTGCCTGAGAGACGCCCATCCAGATCGAGTCGCGGGTCCGGGGGTCGCTGTTGATCATCGAGTCCAGCGAATCGGCCCAACTGGTGGCCGACTCGGGATGGCTGGAGAGGATCGCCACCGCGTCCCTGGAGGCGGCCGGCGAGAGGGACCAGTCGAACAGGTCGCGGGTCGCTCGGTCGCCAAGCGCCGCGGCGTGGAGAAGTGCCTGGAGAGCGGCCGCTGTCTTGCCCTCCCAGAATCCACCGGACTCGACGCCGCCGCGGGACAAGCCGGTGGCCGACGCCAGGCCCCGTGCCCTGATCATCGCGGTCAGCGGGTCGGTGCAGCCGCGGATCGGTGACCACCGCAACCCGGTCGGGAGTCCGGCGGCGAGGCGCTGCGGGTCGAAGACCGCCACCGGCCCACGGGATTGGCGGGCCCTCAGGGTCGCTGCGATGTTGTCCGGCCGTGTCGAGGTAGTGACCACGGCACCGGGCGCGTCGAGGATCGCGTTGATGACCAAGTGCAGCCCCTTGCCCGAGCGGGGCGGCCCGATCACCAGCATCGAGTCCTCGACGGAAGCCCAGACCTCCTGACCCCGAGACCGTCCCAACAGGTAGCCGACGTCTGTTGCGACTGCCTTCGCGAGAGCGGGCCGGAGGGTCCCGGCTCGCCTGAGCAGTGCTCGACTGGACGCGGTAGCCCGGACGTCGTGAGCGGTGGCGATTCCGGCAAGGCGCCGCGGATCGCGCCGGTGACGCTGGCGAGCGAGGGCGAACCTGCGCCAGCCGAACCACCCGATCACCGCGGTCGTCGTTGCGATGAGCAGGAAGACGAGCCAGAACGCCGCAGCGGAGACGGATGGGCTCCCCAACGCGGCGCCGGGCGACTGAGGAGTGGCGAGCACTCTGGCGCCTGTCTCGATGCCGCCGGTCGGCCGCGGAGCCCCGACCAGCAGTGCCGCCAGGAGGCCTGTTGCCCACAGGAGCCCGGCGAGCGCGCACACGGCCGCGACGAGGATCAACCCCAGGTTGACCAGCGCGTCGTCAACCGGACGCGCCTGCGGATTCACGGGTGGTCGATGCGGATCGAGGCGAGCCCGGAACTGCGGCCCAACAGCACGACGTCACCGATCCGCCCGGCCAACAGCGCCGGGGGCACCCTGAACGAAACGGATCCATTCACGTCGGCCGTCCGGTCGGCGACGACGACCGCCACTGCAACGGGTTCGCCCGGTGCAAAGCCGGCACCGCCGATCTCGCCGAGGACCGGCGCTGTGTTTGCCGGCAACAACATCTGCGCGTCCGGGACGTTGTCGGTCCTGGCGGTGAGGACGTCGACGAACGTCGACCCATCCAGCTCATGCACCTCCACTCGGACGGGGGAGTCGAACACATCGGTGATCCGGTCGAGCACGGGTCCGAGGTCGGCGCGGGCGACGGCGCCGCCGTACTGGCCGCCGTTCACCTCGATGCGGAGTGTGCCGTCGGACTGCGCCGTCACTGTGACGAGCGGCAGTACGACGGGGACGCGGCAAGGACGGGACGGCGCGTTGCCGAGGAGAGTCACAGCCGCACCCCGACGTACTCACTGTTGGTCGCCACGGTGACGACAGCACGGCCCGCACCGGGAGGCTCGCGATCGAACCCAGGTGGGTCGCCCACGCCGATCTGCTGCGTCGCGAGGTCGTCCAAGATGCTGAGCGCCGCGCCACGCACCCGCTCGGCCGTCTGCTGCACCACCTCGACCGGTTCCTTACCCGGCACGCTGCTCGCCCACGTAGAGACGTAGGGGACGGTGTACGACGCGGTGTCGAGGCCGTGGGCAGCGCCAACCATCAGCGCCGTCGACTCCGCTTCGACCTCGGCGATGCCGCGATGGAGAACCGCGTCGACGTTGTCGGGGCCGTGGAGCATGACGTGGCCGAGCTCGTGGGCGAGAGTCTTGACCTGAGCGGCGTCGTCCATGTCCATGCGCACCGACACCTCGCGGGTGAGGTAATCGGTCAGCCCGTTCGCTCCGCCGAGCACGGTCGCGTTCGAAACCAGCCGCAGCTCGAAGCCACGTGCGCCGATCTGGTCGGCCAGGCCTTGCCACAGGCCCTCGGGCGCCTGCCCGCGAAAAAGAGCCGGCTTGGGCGTCTCGGGAATCGGGTCGCCAGCGGTCTGCGAGACGTCGAAGACGTACGCCGGTCGCAGCCCGATCATCCGGGACCGCACCGTCTCCCCGGGACTGGGCCGCTCACCGCGCGCGAGGCGATGCCACGAACCCTCGGTTCCTGGGGTGGCCGAGGCGAATCGCGCGGTCACCGGCGCGAGGATCTGGTACCCAGACTGGCCCTTCTTGACCGTCCGGCCGAGAGCCAGCCACTGCTTGAACCCCGCGACGTACGTCGGGGTCGGCTGGGGAACCTTGCCGGCCTCGTAGGCAGCGTGGTGCTGAACGTAGATCAGCAAGGTGTTGTTGAACGAGCGGGCGCGGAAACGTGCTGCGAACTCCATGGCACGCTTCCAGTCCTCGCCCGTGACGAGTCCGGCCACGGCCTCGGACAGGCGCTGGTGCAGCGCATCGAGCTTGGCTGCGCGTTGCGAGTGGTCGTTGGTCATTGGTCAACCTCCTCGCGGGCTAGGTGAACGTCAGCTAATCTCTAGGGGCTCAGGTTCGTTCGTACGTCTATGCGCCCCGAATGGTGTTCGTGCAGGTGGCGCCGGTTTCACGCCGAGTAGGGTCAAGAGTGATGATCCGTCACTGTGGCTGACCGTTTCGTTGTACTCTTGACGCATGATCGCCTCGCTTGAACTCGGTGGCTGATGGGCTTGGTGGCGTTGCCGGGTGGCAGCGCTGTTGATCCGGCACTTATAGGTGCGCAGGCGATCCAGGACTTTGAGCAGGAGCTGGTTGACCAGTACGCGCTGGCGATGTCGGCGGCAGGTTTGACTGACCGCCATATCGGCGGGACGCGGGCGATCGTCATCGAGTTCGCCCGGTCTCTGTCGACTCCGCTGTGGGAGGCCACCTGTGCGGACGCTGACGTGTTCTTGGCACAGCAGCGCCGGATGGGGCTCAGCGTGTCGACCCGGGCGGGCAAGGCTGGCGCGCTGGCGGGCTTCTACGAGTTCGTGATTGCCCGCTATGAGGGCACGATCCGTCGCGCGACTGGTGTCTTGGTCGAGCAGCCGATCGATGAGTTCAACCGCCAGTCCGGGGTATCGCTGGGCAAGGTCCGGGTGCCGCCATCCGATGAGGAAATCGACTCCCTGTTCACCGCATGGCGCGGGTCGGTTGCGCAGGCACGCAAGTACCTCCCGGCGGCCCGCGACTACTTTGCTGCTTCGTTGTGGCGCCGACTCGGGCTGCGGATCAATGAGACCGTCATGCTCGACATTCGCGACTGGCGTCCCGATCTGGGTGAGTTCGGCAAGCTCCACGTCCGCCACGGCAAAGGCTCGCGCGGCCGCGGACCCAAGCCACGGCTGGTGCCAGCGATCAACGGCGCAAACCAGCTGATCGACTGGTGGCTGGCCGAGGTCCGCCCGCAGTATGGCCACGACTGGGCCGACCCGGACGCGCCGCTGCTGCCCTCTGAGCGGTTCGACCGCGATCTGGATCGGTGCGGACGTGTCGGCGCGAACGCGCTGCGCCGCCCTGGGAATCCAGGTCGACGAGTGGTTGCCGGCGTGGTCGGGTCGGATGACGCCACACGTGCTGCGGCACTACTGCGCCTCGTCGCTGTACGCGGCCGGTATGGACATCAAGGCGCTCCAAGAGCTCCTTGGCCACCAGTGGCTGGCGACGACGTCGGGCTACCTCCACGTCCGCAGTGACCACATCGAACGCGCGTGGAACAGCGCGAGCGACCGCATCGAAGCCCGCCTGGGCATGCGCAACAACTGACCCGACCGAAGAACCGAAGGAGAGGATCCAGATGCAGTGGAGCCTGCGGCTCCGTGCCGCCGAACGAGGGATCTGGAAGTCCGCGCAACTGCGGCGGATGCTCGCAGATGCCGGGCTCGAGATCTCCGCGGGGAAGATGTCGTCGTGGTGGGCCGGGACTCCGCCGACGATGCGCCTCGAAGAGCTCGACGTGCTGTGCGCTGTGCTCGAGTGCACGCCGAACGACCTGATGACACCCGAGCCGGACAAGGTCGCTGCGCGTCGTCCCCGCAACACCGACGCCGCCAACGGCAACGGCGGAAACGGGAATGGCGATCCGAACGGCAGCGGTGGCACGCCGCCGGCGGTCACACCGCGGCTCGGCAAGCCGCGCTCGACCCCACCGCTGTAGTCCGCACCGACATCGACGACGGAATCGACGAGCACTGCATGCCCGCGCCCGGCCCCCACGCGGCGTTGCGGCTGCCGCCCAAGTGCAACGCCTGCCAGGCCAAGCGAGTCGCGTGGACCAGCCCCAGGGTCGATTTCTGCTATCAGTGCCTGCCCGGCGGCCCGTTCGCGGCGCCTCCGTGCAACCGCTGCCGCTCCCGCACCGACTACTTCAGTCAGGGGCTGTGCAGCCGGTGCCATCCCCGCAGCCCCGAGCACATCGGCGCCTGCAAGGGGTGTCTGGCCTGGGGTGTCTACCCACGCCACAACTGGACCTGCTGGTCGTGCCGCTGGTGGCAGACGCACTACCCGAAGGGCACCTGCGCCTACTGCGGCCGAGACAGTCACGTCAGCGACCGCCACGCCTGTCGTCTCTGCCTTGAGAATGCCCGCCTTGAGCAAGGGCCCGCCCGTGCCCCCGACCTGGCCAGCGCCAACAACGACAGCCAACAGTTGTTCTTCGCCAACATGGTCTTCAAGCGGCGCGTGACACCGGTGCCCGACTACGTCCGCTGGGACGGCCGCTGGTCGAAGAAGAACAAGAACCAGCTGCCCTACCAAACGGGCACCAGGTTCGACGACCACGCGCTCGAACAGCTGACCCTGTTCGACATGGACCCCGACCCTGAGGTGCTGCGCCAACGCCTCCTGGTCGAGGACAGCGAGCTGACCCGGTACTGCGCGGCCATCGTCGCCGATCACGCCCGCCGCTATGGCTGGAGCGTCAAGCAGCGCAATGCTGTGATCCAGTCCCTGAGGCTGCTCCAGATCCTGCGGCCTACTCCCACCGCGAAGGTCCGCGCCCGTGACGTCGTGGCGTTGCGCCGCTACGACGGCACCATCACCTCCACCCTCGACGTCCTCGCGGAAGCCGGACTTCTGATCGACGATGTCCCGACCCGGGTTGAGCGGTACTTCAACGCCAAGTTCATCGAGTCCGGAGCCCTCCCGGACGCCATTCGCGAGCACCTCCAGTTGTGGCTTCAGATCATGCTCGGCGGATCCCGACAAGCACCTCGCCAGTTGCCCCGCGAACCCGAGACCGTCGAGATCCACATCCAAGGACTCGCACCCGTCGTGCAGACGTGGGTCGAAGCCGGGCGCCAGTCGTTCGCCGAGATCAGCCAGGACGACATCCTGACCGCCCTCGCGGCCCTGCCCGCCGACACCAGCCGACGCCACTTCGCGGAGAACGGCCTGAAGTCGCTGTTCAAGATCCTCAAGGGCCGCCGACTCGTCTTCACCAACCCCATGCGCGGCATCGACCTGACCCGCGTGCCGACGAATCTTCCGATGCCGCTGGACCCCGCGCTGATCCGGGCCGAGCTGGACTCGCTGAACCCGGCCGTCGCGCTCGCCGTGGCCCTGGTGGCCTTCCACGGCCTGACCGGCAAGCAGGTTCGCGAACTCCAGCTGACCGACATCGTCGACGGCCGTCTCCACCTCGACGGTCGCGACATCCCCCTCGCAGTCCCCGTGCGGACGCGGCTCAGTGCCTGGCTCGACCACCGCAACCGGACCTGGCCGGCCACGGCGAACCCGTACCTGCTCATCAACCGGCGCACCGCGCCGCGGCTCGTCCCCAGCGGCCCGTCCTTTCCCTGGAAGGACAGCGCCGTACGCCCGCGGGCGCTGCGCGAGGACCGCATCCTTCACGAGATCCACGCCACCGGCGGCGACGTCCGCCGCATATACGATCTCTTCGGACTCAGCGTCGAAGGCGCCACCCGTTACCTCAAGACCGTCGCGCATCCGGACCTGAGAGACGTGGACCAGCAGGACACCCCGCGATGACCACGTCCTCGGAAGCCACGCGGCACCAGTCGAGAGTCCTCGCAACATCCGCACACCACGGATAAGCAACCATGACGCGCACGATTCGGACACTGCACAGCGGCTGGCTTCAGTCACGGGCCGAAGCGTGGCGCCTCAGCGTCCCCGCATCCGTCCCCCCAACGCCCCAGGTCGCGGGGGGACGCCACACATCGCCCAGCGTTTGCGCAGGTCAACCAGCGTCCCCCCAAAAAATCAACGAGATTGAGGGGCTTGCGGCTCGGGCGATGGAATCCGCAAGCCGATTCGCCTACGGACAGGGGCTACAGCACTTGCCCGTCGTCACCCGGAACGCGACTACTTGAGCCGGATCGTCGCCCGGAGCGTGGCACTACAAGGCCTACGTTGGTGCCTGGGCCGGAGCGATGCTCTCAGAGCATGGACCCCAGGTCGGACCCCACGGTCGGGTACGCGGCCGTCGTCGACTTGAGTTGACGGGTCGTGAGCCCGAGCGTGATGGCTAGGCCGAAGGTGTTGATGAGATCGCCGTACTCGGGTCCCAGCAGATGGGCGCCCACGACCCGGTCAGTGGACCGGTCGATGAGGACCTTCGCGGCCGCGGTGGTCTCGCCGACGCGGTAGTTGGAGTACCAGCCGCTGGTGTCGCTACGACGGACGGTCAGGTCGATGCCTTGCTCGCGAGCCTCCGCTTCCAGCATGCCGACACCGGCGAGCTCGGGAATCGTGAACACCGCCGTAGGGATGCCGCTGTAGTTGGGGGCCGTCGTGGTGCCCTTGAGCAGGTTGGAGGCGGCGACCTTGGCCTCGATGACCGCCACCGGCGTCAGCGGCATCCCCTCGGTGTCCGCGGAGTCACCGGCAGCCCACACGGCCGGGTTCGTGGTGCTCTGGAG
This sequence comes from Nocardioides caldifontis, assembly GCF_008087345.1. GTDB lineage: Bacteria > Actinomycetota > Actinomycetes > Propionibacteriales > Nocardioidaceae > Marmoricola_A > Marmoricola_A caldifontis. The sequence goes on from NZ_VHIB01000014.1 coordinate 18,570, forward strand.
GTGATCGGAGACGCTCAGGCCACGCTCGCCCCATTCCACCCCGGCGGCGTCGAGGGCAAGGCCGCTCAGGTCCGCAACACGACCCGCGCCGTGGACGACGAGGTCGGTCTCGATGCTCTCGCGGACTCCGGCCCGGTCCAGGGTGACGATGTAGCCACGGCCGTTCGGCTCGACAGCCACGACTTCGGCCAAGCGTCGCAGCTCGACGCCGATCTCGGCGCCACGGGCGACCAGCATCTCGACGAGGTCGGGGTCGAATCCCTTCAAGGGTCGTTCGCCGCGGTCCACGATGACCGGTGACGCGCCGGCGCGGGCGGCGATGTGGGCGAACTCGAAGGAGATGAAGCCGCCTCCCACGAACAGGATCCGTGACGGAAGGTCGTCCAGGTCGAGGAAGCCGGTGCTGTCGATCAGGTGCTCGTGTCCCGGGAAATCCAAAGGGCGGGGCCTGGCGCCGGTGGCGATCAGGAAGCGGTCGGAGTCGTAGCGGGTGCCGCCGACGTCGACCTGTCGCTCAGAGGTGAAACGCGCCGGGCCGTGGAGCGTCTCGACGCCGTTGCGGTTCAGACCGGCCTCCATGTTCTCCGGCACCGGGTCGGTGAATCCGTGCTTGTGCTTCATCAGGTCGCCCCAATTGATCGACAGGCCGCCCGCGTCGATGCCCTTGCCCTCCATCAGGCGGGCGCTGTCGATGATCTCCGCGCCGCGGCGAAGGATCTTCTTCGGGTCGCACCCCCGCAGCGCGCACGTGCCGCCGTAGGGCAGCGGGTCGACGATCGCGACGCGCCAGCCCTGGCTGGCGCACTTGTTCGCAGACGCCACACCGGCCATCCCGGCGCCAAGGACGATCAAGTCATAGCTTTCGCTCATCGGCGGTTCTCCTTCAACGTGTTGTTGGCGGTCTCGTTGACGTCTGACTCGGGACATCTCCGGCGTGGCACCCGCGTCACCCACCCGAGGACGACGAGCACGAGGCCGCCCCCGATCAGGGCCCAGCTCTGGAGGGACATGCCGGCCACCGCACCGAGCACCCCCAGCGACAGCAGCACCGGCAGTCCGCAACAGATGCCGACTGCGCCGACGACGGCGGCCACTGGTCCGACAGCGCCCACCCCGTCACGCATCGGCGAGCGCCCCGCGGAGCTGGTCGAGTGTCGGTGCGCCTTCGTGGCCACCGGGGACCGCGTATCTCCGACAGGCCAGCCCGACGTGTGCGCCGGGCTCGGCGAACATGTCGACGCCGTCGATTTGGATGCTGGGTGAGCCCAGGAACCCGAGGCGCTCGGCGTCCTCTGGGGTCTCAACCAGTCGGCGAGTCACCGTCACGTCGCCGCGCTCGGCTGCGATCACGGCCAGGCGCTCGTCCGCGACCTTCCAGTTCGGGCAGTCCTCGAAGTAGAGCAGCGTGATGTCCATGCCCAGACGCTAAACCTTGAACCGCGGTGCAAGGTCAAGCGGTAAAGTGAGATCGTGCGCATCGGAGAAGTCGCCGAGGCGGTCGGGGTCCCGACCGCCACCATCCGCTTTTACGAGCGCAGGGGACTGCTGCCGCAACCGCATCGAGGCCCCAACGGCTACCGCGAGTACGACGACTCGACACTCACCACGCTCGCTTTCATCCGCAACGCCCAAGCCGCCGGCCTCACCCTGGTCGAGATCGGCACGATCCTCGACCTGCGCCGCGAAGGCGCCGCTCCGTGCGGACACGTGGACGAGCTGCTCGCCGCCAAGTTGCTCGACGTGCAGCAGCGGCAACGCGAGCTGGCCACCCTCGAAGCGGAGCTCGGCCAGTTGATCAGCCTCAGCGGTCGGCTCGACCCGGCCGACTGCTCCCACGAGGCGATCTGCCACATCATCGCCCAGCCGCCTGCCTCACGACCACGCAAGGATGCCGTGGGCCCAGAGGTAGGTTCACCGGCATGAGGCGCCGCATCATCATGCCGGTCACGCTCTACCTTGCTGCGGCGCTGGGGAGTCGGGCCGCCGAAGCGGCGGGCTTTCAACGGTGCCATTGCTCGGCGGCGTGCTGGTGCCGCCAGCCCTTGCTGAGCGCCTTCCGTTGGGTGCTGCCGATCGGCCACCGCTAGTCCGGGCCACGGGACCAGAAAGCACGCAACACCCATCGCGCCCACTGCTCACTGAACCTGAGGGTCCGCGCCCGATCAAGGACTGGCTTGGACGCTCAGGTTCGTCGCTAAACCGTCAATATTCGCGCGAACTTCTAAAGAGCGCCGGTCATCCGCCCGGTGGTGTCGAAGAGGGCGAGCTCGGCGGGGTGCAGCTGGTGCTGGACGACGAACGAGCGGTTCTAGATCCGCCACAGCCCTTGGCCGGTGCCGAGCGTCGGAAGCAGTTGCTGCTCGGTACGCATCAGGCCGTCAGGCCCATGGCCCCCGTTGAAGTCGATGGGTTCGGCTCGCGGAGCACGCTAGTGCAGGATCCGCTCTCGGGATCGGCGACGCCGACGCGGAGCCCCGTGGCACTCGTGTCGCTAATGGTTCCTCGTGCGGTGTTCCGCGCTTCAGCCCGGGGCAGGATGCGCAGGCACGCTGCGCTGCTCACGCGCTGGTCCCGCCGCTGACGTCTGTCTCACTCAGGGGGAGGGTGGTCGTCAGCGCCGCTCGTGCCAGAGAGCCAGTGCGGTGCGCGAGGTCAGGCCGAGCTTTGACAGGATCCTGCTGATGTGGTTCTCGACGGTGCGCTCCGACAAGGTGAACTGCCGAGCGATCGCGGCATTGCTCATGCCCTGCGCGACCAGCGCCGTCACCTCGGCCTCGCGAGGGGTGAGCACCGGGTCTCCCTCGCCTGACCCGAGCAGCGCGTCGAGCTGGTCGACCAGCGGCGCCATGCCGAGTCGCCGCGCCAGCTCGAGGGCGCCGTGGGCGTGCTCGCGGCGGGCGCGCGAGCGGGTCGGCTCGACGGCGGCGAGCTCGGCGAGCACGTACGCCTTTGACGGGAGGGCGTGGACTTGCTCGGTACTCGCCAACGTGGACCGCAGATGGCCCTCCGCCCCCGTGAGGTTGCCGAGCACTCGAGCCAGGCGGCCGAGAGCCAGGCCGACGGGGCCTTGGTAAGGCGCATGGGCGTGAGCGATGACGTGCTGGTGCTCGTAAGGCAGGAGGGTGGCGTACAGCTTCGCCGCGGTGGCCTCGTCACCCAGCCAGGCGCAGACATCTGCGCCGTCTGCGATCGCCATCAAGAACTCCGGCGCCTCCACTGGCACAGCCGCGACATGACCCGCGAGCGCTCGCCACTCGTCGGCAGCGTCCGCGCGGAGGCCCGCACTCTTAAGCGCCACACACAGCCAGGTGCGTGCGACGAAGGGGAGGTGCTCGACCTCCTCGCGCACCGCCTCGAGCAGAGGCTTCGCAGTGCCCTGGTGACGCGCGGCCTCGAACGCGAACGGGAGCCGCAGGAACGCCGCGTCGCTGTGCTCTCCGCCGATTCCGGCAGCGTCCTCGGCAAGGGGTACGACGTCGTCGAACCGGCCATCTAAGAGTGCCTGTGAGGCGCGCACCAGGAGCACCCGCGACTGCCATGCCGGACCCAACTGCTCGGCGAGCACAGTCAGCGCTGCTAGCTCACCCAAGAGCTCCACGCGTCGACCGTTGGCGGCGTGAACGTCCATCGACCACAGCCGGCCCCAAGCCTGCATCTCCCGGTCGCCGACGGTAAGGCCCAGCGCAACCGCGCGGCGTGCGAACGCTAGCCGGTCGTGCGCGAGCAGTGGGTCTTGCAGGGCGGCGACGCGCGCCTGGATCTCGGCGAACTCGATCTCCGCATCGGTCTCGCCGTCGACGTCGGCTAGGTCGCTTCCGCGGAACACGTCGCGGGTCGCCTCGACCTGGGCCAGCACCGGTGCTGCCGCCTCCCGGCCTGCGGGCCCCGAGCGGTTCAATAGTGCGAGCGCGTCGCTGGCCAACGCGTGCATTCGCGCGCGTAGGAGGGGATCGACTGGCCGGCGGACCAACGTGGCCGCAGCCGCAATCAGCGCCGGGTCGGTGTTCTCGGTGCAGCCCTCGACAACGGCAACGCAGCTGCGCACGGCGTCTGCCACGGCGCCCGCGGCGTATTGCTCACGAGCCCGGCCGAGCTGGTCGGAAAGATCGTCGTCCACGCGCACCACGGTAGGGCGCGCGATGCTGGACTGTCGCCGTCTCGAGGGTCGCACTCTTGAGTGGTTCCCCTCATGTGCACCCGGGGCGGGTCTTCCTAACGTCGACAGCACCCAACAGTGCCGTCCCAGGAGGACCACCATGACGACCCACTCCGTGCAGCCGACCTCCACGACTCAATCGTTCAGCCCCGACCTGCGCCCCAACCTGCGCGCCGCCCTGGCACCAGGCTTGCTCACCATCATCGCCGGCGCCGTGCAGGGCGACGGCGCCCTCATCACCGCGGCCCACCGCAACGCCTCGCCGATCTCCGACGAGCAGTTGTCCTACCCGTGGGCGGGCGCCACCGCGATCACCACGTCACTGATTTGGGGGATCACCCAGGTGCTGATCGTGGTCGGCCTCATCGCGTTCGCGCGCAGCGGCGCCGCGCCCACAGCGGCCGGCCGCGTCGGAGGGCGGCTCGCCGTTGCAGGCGCCTCGCTGTACGTCGTCGCCCACGCGCTGTCGCTGCTCGCGTACGACAGGGCTCTCGAAGACCCAGTCTCCGTCGCCGCGCTGTCGTGTTTCGGCGTCGGCACGCTGGTCACCGCGGTGGGTCTGATCATGGCTGGCACAGCCGCACTGCGGTCGGGAGTCTGGTCGGGCTGGCGCCGCTATTCGGCGCTTGTCTTAGGAGTCTGGATGGTCGCGATGGTGCCGCTGCAGTTCACGCCGGCGCTCCCGGTCGCCGTTGGGATGTATGCGCTCGCCGTCATGGCCCTCGGGCTAGCGATGATCCAGGAGGGCCTGGGACGGGAGCCACTGCAGTGACGAGTAACTCGGTGCGCCCCTCGGCGGCCGTACCGCGCTCACGGCAACCGATATGCGAGGCTTCGGCGCCCCAGGCGTCTACGCGCGCAGATGAGCAGCGATCGAGGGAAGAACCTCGATGAACCGACCACGGACGGCAGCGTTGGTGACCTGGGCATATGCCGCCATGTTCGGCGCGCCGGCCGTGCTTGTCGCGATCTTCCTCGCCGAGAAGCGCAGGCTCCCTTCGCTGTGGGCCTGTTCGACATGTACGCCGGTCCCTGGTCCGCGCGGTTCTTGAACGACCGTGTGATCGCGCTGCTTCTGGCGTACGCCAGTGTTGTGCTGGCCGCGGTCTTGTCGGGTTGGCTGCTGTGGAGGATGCCTAAGCCCGGCGCGGTGCTCAACCTGGGACTGCTCCCGGTGGAGGCAGTCTTCTGGATCGGTTTCGCCCTCCCCGTTCCCTGGCTGTTCGGGATCGCGAGAGTCGCGCTGGTGGCTCTGGCGTGGCCGGAGCACTCCGGTTCGCGCCGTCGGACGACTGCCGCGACGCCAGGAAGGAATCGGCGGTCAAGGTGAGCCGCGCCGCGCATCGCAACTCGGATCGGCCGCAGACCATGAGGGTGAGCCCATGACTTCCAGACCTGGCCGGTCGAGGCGAAGTGTCGGACGCGAACACGCCGTGAGTCCCCAACCCCACGCCCGAAAGCAGCGCCGACGCCCCCCGCGAGCCGGATCGTCAGGCTGGTCCCGCTTGGACGCGGCGCTCCAAGGCGCTCTTGATCAAGTCCATGTTGCGCTTCTCCTGTCGCCGCATGACCCTCAAGAACGCGGGAAACACCAGTCGGAACCAGCCGTGGGGGGTCGGCGCGAAGTCACTCGTGAGCCGAGTGCCCTCCGCCACTGGTTCGAGGGTGCACGTGAACCTCACCTCGATCGGGCCACCGTTGTGCATGGTCCAGGTGCGCGGCCGGTCATAGGCCACCGTCTCCAGCTCCACATACGGGCTGTTACTCCACTTGGCGCGGTACTTCGTACCAATGCCGACCGGACCCTCGGTGAGCTTCTCCATCTCCCGGCAGGCAGGGTTCCACTCCAACTCGGAGCGGTGGTCGGACAGATAGTCGAAGGCATCCTCGGCCGTGCACCCGATCACAACCGAGTTCTTGAGGACTGCCACGGGACGCCTGACTAGAGATTCAACTAGTGCTGCCTCTAGTAGAATCCGCGGCATGGCCGGCGTCAAGACCCCGTCCCGCGCCGAGCGAGCACGGGGAACCAGGAAACGGATGCGCGACAGCGCCCGGGAGCTGTTCGTGAGGCAGGGCTACGCCGCCACGACGATGGACGAGATCGCTTCGGAAGCCGGAGTCGCGGTGCAGACGGTCTACTACACCTTCCGCACCAAGGGGGCACTGCTCTGCGAGGTGATGGAGGTGACCGCCGCCGGCGCCGAGTCGGCCCCTCCGGTGGCTCAGCGCGCGTGGATACGCGAGGCGATGACCAGTCCGTCACCGCAGCGAGCCCTCGCCTTGGCGATCGAACACGGAACGGCCATCTTCGAGCGCGCAGCCCCGCTCTGGCCGGCTATGAACGCGGCAGCCGCAGCCGACCCCACTATCGGTGAGTACTGGACTCGGGTCACCGCCGGCCGACGTGCCGGCCAGCACGCCCTGGTCACGCGACTGGCCGAACTCGGCGGGCTCCGTCCCGGGCTCGATGTGGAGCGCGGCACAGACTTGGTGGTCGTGCTCTTCGGCCACGACACTTACACCGGTCTCGTCGAGGGAACCGGCTGGACGGTCTCGGCGTACAAGGCCTGGTTGTTCGCCACGCTGACGCACCAGTTGCTCGGGGCCCGTCGCATCCAGGTAAAGTCCCTCGAGGGCGTGTCGTTCGGCGATCACGTATCGGAGTGGACGCGATAGCGCCCAGGACCGCAAATGGACCCCCTCTCGCGCGGACCCTATGTACGCGGCCTCGACCGGGACCTCCGCCCAATCGCGCCCGCCCCAAGTGAGCAGCGAGAGCGAACAAGTGCAGGTCTGGAAACCGGGCTATCCGCTCGGCGTCTCGCAAGACCCGCCCGGACGTCGTAACCGGGACGCGGGCCTTCGCCGAAGCACGTCCGCGAGTCCGAGAGTTCGTGTCACCCTAAGCGACTATGCGCTAGGCCGATCGCGAACGTGCTCAGGTTCCGGGCCAGACCGTCAAAATGTGTTGGAGCTTCTAGCCAGCGCCGGTCATGCGCCCGGTGGTGTCGAAGAGGTCGAGCTCGGCGGGGTGAAGCTGGTGCTGGACGACGAACGAGCGGTTCTTGAGCCGCCACAGCCCCTGGCCGGTGCCGAGCGTCGGAAGCAGTTGCTGCTCGGTACGGGTCAGTCCCAGCGCTGAGGCAGTCGAGCCGAGCTGGTCGGACTCCTGGCGGTAGACGATGCGGGTCTCGGCGTTCGCGAGCAGCGACGAGGCGAGGGCGCGCATGGCCGAACCCTGGTCCCCGACGTTCTCGAGGTCGGAGAGCTTGTGGAAGATCAGCATGTTGGCGATGCCGTAGTGCCGTGCGAGGCGCCAGTGGGCATCCATGCGCCGCAGCAGTGCCGGGTGTGACATCAGCCGCCACGCCTCGTCGTAGACCACCCACCGCTGGCCGCCGGAGGGGTCGAGGAGGGCTGACTCCATCCACGCTGATGCGCAGGTCATCAGGACCGAGATCAGGGTGGCGTTCTCCGTCACGCGGGAGAGGTCGAGGGAGATCATCGGCAATGCTGGATCGAAGCGCACGGTGCTGGGGCCGTCGAAGAGTCCGGCTAGGTCACCGGCTACCAAGCGCCGAAGTGCGTGACCGACGAGGCGGCCGTCGTCGGTGAGTCGGCCGTCCGGGTCGTCGATGAGGTCGGGGGAGAGGAGGCGGTCGACCACCAACGGCAGCACCGGGGTCTCGCTGGTCCGAAGGGTATGGGCGACGGCGACGTCGACCGCGGTGTGCTCGAGCGGGGTGAGCCCTCGGTCGAGGACGGTCTCGGTGAGTGCGCCGACAAGGTCACGGCGGCGGGCGGTCACCTGTGCTTCCCACTGGGTGTCGTCGACGCCTCCTGGCCGCAGGCCCCCGTCCAGCGGGTTGAGCCGGGCCGCCATGCCGTGTCCCAGCGCGATTGCCTTCCCGCCCACGGCTTCGGCGACGGCGGTGTGCTCGCCTTTGGGGTCGCCAGGGACGTAGACGCGTCGGCCGAACGGGATCGAGCGCGTGTAGAGGCTCTTCGCCAGCGCAGACTTGCCGGAGCCGACGATGCCGGCGAGCACCACGTTCGGGGCGGTGATCAGACCGCGTGTGTACAGGACCCACGGGTCGTAGACGAACGAGCTCCCGCTGTAGAGGTCCTGACCGACGAAGACCCCGTCGGCGCCGAGTCCGCCCTCCGCCAGGAAGGGGTAGGCGCCGGCGAGAGTCGCGGAGGTGTCCTGATGGCGGGGGAGTCGCAGCCGTCCGGGCGTTCGCAGGGCAGCCAGTCCCGTCTCGCCGGACTTCGGCAGGACAACGGTCGCCCGTCGTTCCGCGGCAAGCTCTGCTGCCTTCGCTCGTGCAGCCGCCCGGCGGGCGGTTCGATCATCGGCGAGCAGCGCGGCGGCAGCGGCCTTGCGCGCCTTGCGGTCACGTCGCCTCTCGCGGCCCGGCGTGACCAGGACGGAGCTGTGGAGTCGAGTCACGTCTCTTTCGCTCACAGGTCGATTCCGTTCACGGCCGCGCGGCCCGTCACTGGGCCTGGGTCGGGCAGCTCCCGGTGGTAGACGAGGGTGGCCTCCGCCTCCTGGGCGTGGCTGATCGCCTCGGAAACGTACCGAAGGATCTCGCCCGCGCGATGCAGTTCCCATGAGACCCGGTAGGACGCTGCGCGGGCACCGGCCGAGTCGCCGGCTGAATCGCCGGGCGCCCAGCCGGTCCGCCGCGCCGGGCCGTCGTGAAAGGACGCCAACTGGTGGAGCGACTGGCTCATCGAGGCTGCCGCCGCGGCCACTGACCCGAGTGTTGGGTAGAGCTGCTGCGGGTCCTTGATCGACCGGGTCGCATGCGCGAGTCCTCGTAACGCCTGCTGTGCCTCATCTGCATCGACCGACGGTTTCTCGAAGGTGGGCATCGGATCCTCCTCGCGCTGACTTCTGAGTCAGGTGCGCGCGAGGCGACGAGAAGCCGGTTCGGGTCAGAGTGGTCGGCAGAGCGGGAGGGCGGCCGCGCAGAACGCCTGGGCCTGCTGGCCCCACAGCCGCCGCGTCTCGCAGGAGGCCTGGATCGCCGCCTGCTCGAGGGAGGAGACCGCCCGTTCGAGCTCGGCGGGATCCCGGGCGCTGATCGCGATAAGGCCAGTGGCGCGGAGGATGCCGTGGCCGGCGGTGAGGTCGGCCTCTTGCTGGAGTACGTCGTTGAACTCGGCCGACTGCCGGGCGTCCTCGATCTGCCCGATCCGCTGTCGCTGCGCGGCGTCGGAGACGTACTCGGTCTTCTTCCTGCGGATGTCGCGGGCAGCTTGGTCGGCGCGAACTGGCGTGTAAAGGAGTGAGAACGTTCGGTGTACGCCCGAAGAGAGCAGTACGGGGCCGAGGAATCCGGGAAAGACGAGCGACCGTGGCCACTCGCTGACCCAGAGCACGCAGTGGTAGGCGGAGTCGCTGCGCACGCGACTCCAGCTCTCGCTGACTGCGACGGGTCCGGCGGTCGCCAGGTCGCGGCCGAGGTCGCCGTGGCGTTCGAGTGCGCCGGCAACGGCGGGGTCGTACGCGGTGCGCAGGATCAGCGCGAGATCGCCCGGTTCGAGCCACCCGCTCGGCGAGAGGTCTGCGGATCGGAGCGCGGCGATGAGGGTCGACATCTCCTGACGGAGGACGGCGGCCGCGCCACGGATGCCGCCTCCCGCTGCCCGGATCGCGCGGGAGGCGCAGCGCATGTCGAGGGACAGCGAGACGGTGCTGGCGTGCCGTTCGCCGGCGGGGCCGGCGCGCTTGATGAGCTCGCCGTACGTCGAGGACGCCCACGTGCCGTCATCTCGCCCGTGGTGGGACCACCACTCCGCCAAGCCCCGGCCCGACTCGGGAAGGGTCCGCTCCATGACCTGCAGGGAGGCGATCCGGCCGGAGCGACATGCGGTGGCCAGGACCCGGCTCCAGCCGACCACCCGGCGTTCCTGCTCGCCGGGGTCGAGCAGGACGAACGCGGGGTGGGCGACGCCCACGACCGCCGTCAGTGTCGCTTGGTGAGGGTCGTGGATCATGACCGCGCCCGTCTCCGGGTCGAGCCACTGCCGTAACCGCGCGGCATCGCCGGGGAGCGCGAGGGTGCCCGCGGGCCTCGGCTTCGCGATCCGCCGCCGAAACACCAGCTGTCCGCCGGTCGAGCGCCAGCACCAACGGAGGGCGATCGGAAGCCACTCGATCAGCTTCCGGGCGCCGACACGCACCCAGCCGAGCGCTACGCACGCCAGCATTGACGGAACGGCAACCAGCAGCATGGAGCCGCCGGCGTACAGGGCGAGCACCAACGCTCCGGCTCCGATCCCCGCGACCACCAGCTGGGATGCGGAGAGGCCGAGGATCACCCCACGACGGGCGAGGCGCGAGAACTTGACGGGCGTCGGTCCGAGATCCGCGACCGGGGATGTCGGCTGGGTCATCGCGTGAATTCCGTCCCGTTGGCGCTGCCGCCCGGGGCTGCGGGTGTCGGGTCAGCGACCCCTGGAAGCGGTGTGGGTGCAGGCTGAACCTCGCCGGCGGTGTCACTGTGACCGGTCGCTGCTGAGCCGACGAACGTTCCCACCCGGGGCCCCGCGGATGCAGCCTCCCTCGCGACGACCGCCCCTGCAGCGATACCGCCTGCCGCGGCAGCGCCGCCGGCCGACGCACCCGCTGTACCGGCGCCACCGCCCCCGCCCGCTGACATCGGCGGAGAGGAGACAGGTCCCTGGCCGGTACTGGCCGTTCCACCTGGTGTGCCGCCCCCGAGCACCTTGGGCGGCTCGCTGCCACCGAGCCGCGTGATGGGGATCGGCATCGGCCGATTCACCGCGGCCTTCGCCTCCTGCTCGGCCGACATCGCGTGGTACATGTCGAAGCCCATAAAGTTGATCGCCTTGTAGGCGATGTAGGGGGCGAACCCTGCGATGAGCATCAGCACCACGCCCGCGATCGGCTCGCTGACTGATTTCAGGTCGGCGTCGATCGGCGCTGAGACCTGGGCGGTTGCCAGCAGGAAGATCACGACGATGACGACCTTCGACAGGATCAGCGCCAGGACGAAGCTGGCCCATTTGCTCACCCAGCCTCGAGTGTGATCCCAGCTGGCGCCGGCAAGAGCGATCGGAGCGAACACGATCGCGATGAGGAGCAGCGCCTTGCGGATGAGCAGGCTGATCCACACCAGTGTTGCCGCTCCGATCGCGAGGCCGGCGACGAAGATGGTGATGACCGCGCCGGCCCCTGGCGCAGCGACGTTGAGTGAGCTCAACCCGGCGGCGAGCAGAGCGATGCGACCGCCCATCTCGTTCATGTTGGTTCCGGCTGCGTGGACGATCCCGATGCACAGTCGGTCGGTCACCTCCAGCGCGGCCGCGAGAAGCGTCAGCGCGACACAGGAACCCAACACTGACTTCGCGAGACCCAGGGCCGCTCGGGTCAACGCGGCCGGTTCCCGGCGAACCATCCCCCCGATGACCTGGAGCATGAAGAACCCGAGCATCACGCAGACCGCGACGCCGAACAGGATGCTGTAGACCTCCCTGAACTCGCCACTGGTGACGTCAACGGCGGTGGTGGAGTCAAAGACGGCCCACACCGACTCGAACATCCACTGCGCCGCCCCTCCCATGGCCTGCGCCAGCCAGTCGAACGGCGCCGTGACCAGACTGCCGGCCGCCTCGCCGGCCGTGTCGCAGACGCCGGAGATGACCGGCACGTCGCACACATCCACCATCGCTGGTGCCCTCCCTCCAATGCGGTCTGTCAGACGGACTGGCCGACGTTCCAGAAGAAGTTCACGAGGGTGACCGACGCACCGCAGATGATGGCGGCACCCAGCGCGACGAGGACGCCGAACTTGCCGCGCCCCGCCAGGTGTGGGTTCGACGAGTTGGCCCCCATCGCCCACACGATGGCGGAGACGATCAGGGCCAGGACGGCGAGGATGAGCCCGATGGTCATGGAAGCTCCGACGACGGACTTGAGCTGCCCGATGCCGGGGAGGCCGTCAGAGTTCGGGTTGATGTTGATGTCGAGAGGCAGGAGCCCTGCCGAGACGATCGAGCCGAGCATCGTGGGCATGCAGCCTCCTAGTGACTTCTGAGTGACGGTCTTGGTGATCCGCTACAGGGAGGCACCGACGCCGAGCAGCCAGTCGGCCCACGCGAGCGCGCCGCCCGTCATGACCGCACCACCGAGCGCGACGAACACACCCGTCTTGGCCTTGGTGGCGGTGTGCCAACTGCCGCCGGCAGAGGCAAGGGCCCAGGCGACGACGCAGGTGATGAGCATCAGTGCCGCCACGATCAGTCCGTAGGTCAGCAAGGCGCCAACGACCCGGCGCAGCTGACCGGAACCCGCAACAGCACCGAAGTCCGGGCCGATGAGAGGGACGAGACTCGGCATGGTGGTCACGTGCAGCAGGTGCTCGCCGCGTCCCGCCCCGCCACAGACGAAGGTTGCCTTCAGGCGATGACCGTGAAGTGGACGTGGTCGTAGTGCCCCCCGGTGACGCTCCTGGCGTCGTGCATCCCTCCGCCGTCGTACGGACGCCAGCCCTCGGCGTTGCGGGCGACGGACCAGATCCGTCCCTGCCAGATGAGGTACTCGACGCCCAGCGCTCTGGCGCTGGCCTTCAGCCAGTTCGTCACCTGCCAGCCGAGGGTCAGGACGCCGCCGGTGGCCGGGGTGCCGATGGAGTTGCCGAACGTTCCGTCGCATGCACGGCCCAGTGGGTGTTCTGAGCTGGTGCCGGGGCGGGGGGACCAGCAAGCCCAACCGGAGCCGGGGAAGCGCTCCTGGATGGCCGCGAGCACATGCGCGGTCCGCTTGGTGATCCGGCCGTCGGAGGTGGGGTCGTCGACGAGCCCGTTCGCAGCCGCGCCGTCGTACGGCGTTGCCGAGGCACCGGTCTGACCAGCGCATCCGGGCGGTGAGATCTCGCCGCCTTCGAGTTGGGAAGCGCCGCGGGACGCGAGCCACGGCTCTGGGTTGACCGGGGCCCCGTCGGGGCCGCCGGGGCGAACCTCGAAATGGAGGTGAGGTCCGGTCGAGTAGCCGGACGAGCCGACGTCACCAATGTGCTGCCCGGCTGTGACGGTGTCGCCACGGGTCACGTGGAGTCCAGCCGATTCCATGTGGGCGTACCCCGAGGTGAGCTGCTGTTCCTTCACGGTGTGCTCGATCAGGATGAGGTTGCCGTAGCCACTGGACGGGCCCGAGTACGCCACCCGGCCGTCAGCGACGGCGAGGATGGGTGTCCCTGCTGGTGCGGCATAGTCCGCACCGGTGTGGAGCGTTGCGACGCCGGTGATCGGGTGCACGCGCATGCCGAAGCCGCTCGTGGGCACCCAGGTTCCGGTTGGAAGGGGGAAGACCACGGGGGTCGGTGAACCGGCCCCCGGCGGGCTGCCCACCTCGCTCGGCACAAACTCGGTGGTGTCGGTCGCCGGGAGGCATGACGCCTCGGCTGCTGGGTTGAGGAGCGCCGCGACGCCCAACAGCGCTGCCGAGGGCAAGACGAGGAGAGCGACGAAAGCAGCGACGACGGTCTTGCCCATGGCGTGGTTTGGCTACTCGAGCGGCTGGTCGGGGAGCGACAGCCGGAGCAGGTGACACGTGCGGTAGGACGGCCCGCACACGACGAACACGGTGAACGCCACGTCGTGCTCACTGCTGACCGGCTCGCCCCCCCACACGCCGGCTCGGTGACGGAGCCCTTCGATGGTGTGAGCCGCTGTGCCCGGCAACAGACCGTCGCGGCCAGCCTCCGCGAGCGCCTGCGGCCACAGATCTGGCACCTCGGAGGAGGTCACGTCGATCCACTGGCGAGTGCGGTACTGGCGTAGTTCGCCCCAGGCAGCCGGGCTGGGCAGGTAGTTGGCGATGTCGTTGACCAGGCCTGGCGATGCCTCGCCGGTGGGATCCGCAACGGCCAGCACGCGATCGATGTAGTCGGTCTGGGCGAGTGGCTCCGCGGTGTCCCACTCGAACAGCGCCTCAGCGACCGCGATCGCGAAGGCCTCGGGATCGCTGCTTGGTCGGATCGGGCTGAGCTCTCGGATCACGGGTCCCGTCGAGGCAGGCTCGCGAGGCCCGACGACGGTGTGGCGCCCGGTGGGTGGTGCCTCGACGTGGCGGCTGGTCGTAGCCGACGCCAGATAGGTCCCCATCGCGACGAGCGCCAGGACCAGAGTCGCCACAATCAGGAGGATCCTTGGCCGTCGTAATCGCGGGGTGTCGACGCGATTGAGCATGGAGGGCACCTTCCGGAGTCGGATGCGGGACAGGTGTCCCACTCGATCCGGGTCAGGCGGTCTCGGAGTGTCCGGAGCCGAGGGCCGCGGCGAGGCGCTCTCGGAAGTCGACGGTCTCGTCGACCACCCGCTCGAAGCGGGTCCACTCTTCCTCACTCAGCGAGCGTGCGATCTCGTCGACGTCGTACAGCGCGGACCAGCCTTCGAGCTCGGTCCAGGTCAGGATGAAGGACCGCACCGTCCGGTAGGTCGGCGTGCTCTTCCGCTTGAGTGCACGGAGACCCTTCCGCGACTCCGACTGCCGCACCCGGGCGAGGGCGTCTGCGGCAAGCGTCTCGAGCTCGTCGTTGGACAGCGGCCTGTCGCCGGCGTTGTCGAGCTCGATGGCGGCCATGACCCGTCCGTGCGCTGGCTTCACCGGTGCGCCGGCCTCGATCGCGGCGAGCTCGGTACGGGCAAGCTGGCGGATCGCCTGCGGCCTCGAAAGGTCCCCGGCGATCCGCTCAAGCTCGGTGATCTGCTCCAACCTGTTGTAGGACGCGGTGCCAGTCACGAGTTCGGAGGCGATTCGACGCGTCTTGCCGCGCTTGCCCGGCGGTGGTGCCGCGTCGGCACCACCGCTCACTCCGTCCGGAGGCTCGGCAGCGCCGAAGCGCGACGCTGCCTGGCGCCGGGCAGCGTCCTCGGCGAGCAGCCGCTGAAGCTCCCGGTACAGCGACGCCGCTTCCATGGGCGACAGCGGCTTGTGCAGCATGTTCTCGTCCTGCTGCGCGAGGAGTCGCGACAGCTCGTCGGAGATCCCCGACCTGACCCATACCTTCAAGGTGCGCCATCCCAGCCGTCGTACGGCTTCTAGGCGCCGGGCGCCGCAGACGAGCAGCCCGTCCGGGGTGATGGTGATCGGTTGGAGCAGCCCGAGCTTCTCGATTGAGCGCATCAGTGGCTCGAGGTCGTCCTGAACGCTTCGGCGGTGGCGCGCTCCGACGGTGATCGACTCGATTCGGCGGTCGAGCTCGATGTGGCCGCGGTCGTCAGGCATGGCGCGCACCCACGTTCCTCGGTGCCACGCAGCTGATCTCGTCGACCAGGTGGTCATCCTCCAGCAGCTCGGCCACGGACTGCCCGACCAGCAGCCGGAGCAGGATCCCGTGACCGGCGGAAGTGAACCTCACGTCCTGGTGCGGATTGCCGAGGACGACACGAAGCGTCGTTGACCAGGTAGCACGGTCCAGGTCCAGGAGCGCTCGGGCATGGTGATCGCGCCGGAGCGACTCGTGCGCCGTGGAGCGTGAGCCGCACTCGATCAGTCGGGCGGCGACGTACTCCATCGTGGCCCGTGCCGTGTCTTCCGGCCAACCCAGGGCGGCAAACATCCCTACGATCGCGTCGACGGCGACGTACGCGCCGGTCGGCTCTGGCTCGATGTGCGTCGGACCGTCGACATGGTCTTGTTCGGCCGCGACGCGGAATGCTGGGTGATAGTCGAGGAGGGCCGCGTCGCGGTCGCTGAAACGCTGGGCGTCGTGGTGGGCCGAGATGTGTGCTCGTCGAGCCTGGGAGGGGGAGCAGAGCAATCCATTGGCTCGGTCCTCGGCGATGAGGGTGACCTGGACCGCGCGAGTGACCACACCCCACGGATCCCGCGCGGTCCGGGCCGCTCGGGTCCGCATCACCTCGAAGGCTGCGGCCGCGGCATCTTCCGGCTCGAGGCGGTGCTTCCGGGCGAGGGCGCCGTACTTGTGCATCGCGAAGCGCATCAGCTGTTCGGCCTCCGGGTCGTTGACCCATCCACCGGTGCGGTGAAGACGGTCGAGCGCGGCGCGGAGTCCGTCGGACGTGGTGAACGAGTGAGTCATATCGAGATGCCTTCGGGCTCGGTGGTCGTAGTTGCTGACGGCGGCCGAGCGATGGAGGTACGGCTTATGCGCCTGCGTGCGCTGGAAGTGAGGGGCGCACGGCGTGTGCGGCGGAGGAGCTCGGCCTGGAGGTCGATGCCTCGGCCCACGAGGGGGCCGGCCACGACGGTCGGCAGGTCGCTGGGCCTGACCCAGGCGATCGACCGAGTCGGGAGCGGAGGTCTGCTCGGCACGGACCTCGACGGATCGCCGTGCAGAGCCAGTTGCGAAACTCCTTCGCTAACGGCCTCCGTGAGCGGCCGCTGAGGAACGGCAGCTTCCTGACGCCGGTAGAGGGGTTCGGTGTTCACATCCCCACCGCCTCAACCGCCGGGGTAGGGCGGGAGATGGTTTCCGGGCCGAGGTGAGAGGCGGAGCGGTACGCGGACCGGATCGTCGTCAACGCCTCCTGCTCGGACAACCCGGCGACCTGAGCCGCGTCGCCGAGCAGGGACCAAGCCTCCGCGAAGCTGTGCCCGCTCTCGACCATCCGGCACGCCGCCCAGAAGAGGCCGCGGTTGCGCGCGCCTTCGGGTCGGTTGGCGACCCAAGCCGCCAGATTGTCCGGACGGCTGCTGAGTGCTGGGAGCGAGACTGATGGTGGGGCCGGCCGAGGCGGTTCGAGGAAGGCTCGGAGTGCGTTGGCGTCGAGGGGTCGCGGTCGATGCTGTGCGACCGCGATGACCTGGTAGGCGCGGCTCTGACTATCAGCGCCAGCGATCCTGGAGGGCGGAGCCACGATGTAGCCGCCATCGCCCCGGAAGTCGACATGATGTGAGGGCGCCTGCCAGGACCGCTGCTCGAGGCTCGCCGGTCGGAAGTACGCGTGCATGCCGCCCGATGGCGTTCGCACCAGCCAGCCCCACGCGCTGATGAGGCCTGCCGCGCGGGCGCGCTCGAAGGCCGCATAGCCGGTGCCGGACTCGTGTACGTCGACATCAACGACGACCACCCCCGAGAGCTCGCCGGTCGGGATCCCGATGTTCGCGTCAGGGGAGCGGCGCCACCATGTGTGGACCTTGTCGACGTCCCCTGTCGCGTCGTGGAATCCGCGCTTCGTCAACGGCTGCTTGCCGCCGGGGACGCAGGGGAAGATGGGAATGCCGTTCGTGGCGAGATGCTCGGCGGCGGTGGGAAGGTCGCCGGCCCCGGACGCTCGGAGCATCGTCGTCAGTGACCAGCGCGGCTTGGTCGTTGTCGACTGGTTCATGCCGGCAACGCTGGCGGTGATACCTCCCCGACTTTCTACCTCCACCGATCACGAAGCGAGGGGGAAGGTCGCGTTCGCCGAGGTCAGACCGCTTCCTCAGACAACGGGATGCTTGGAATCGCTCACTCATGCTGCGGTCCTACCGAGCCGTGAAGAGCTTCTCGACCGACCACGCGGATACCGGCGAGCGCCCCAGCCGGTTCGATGAGTTGGCGCCTGCGAATGGCTGGAACCCCACGAATGAGGCGTCCGCGTTAAGGAGCTCGTCGAGCTGCGGGGCATTGCTGGAGAGTCACGTCACCGTTCGGAGGATGAACCACACTGACTTGCCCTGTCTGTCCGGGCGTGATTGCACCCCCCAAGCACTAGCTAACGTTTCCACAATCAGCATGCCCCGGCCCTTGAGCTCGGCGGCACCTGCCGCCTGGGAAACGGGCTTCTCGCTGGACTCGTCAAAGACGTCGATGCGCAGTTCACCAGGAGAGCGGGTCACCGATAACTCGATCGTGCCAGCGCCGTGCTCCAGCGCATTGGTGACGAGTTCCGATGTCAGCAGCTGCGCGATCATCGCCACGTCACGGTGCAAGTCTCGGCAAGAGGCCGCGACGTGACGCCGAGCGCGTTCGGCCTCAGCCGGGTGTCGCGCGAGGCGAAGATGTTCGTCGGTCTCCAACATCGGCCCCCGTCCTTGAAGGATGCCTCGAACTCCTACACCCAGTAGGTTGCCCGATGCAACCATGTCCGGAGCAACGCGCCGCGCCAGTCGACGAGGCGCTCGCCACTTGATGCCTAGGTACTCACCGAGCGGGTAGTAGGAAGCGAAGCCGCCTCGTCCGTACAGAAGCACCGGGGCGGTTTCCTCACGTCGAAACTCGTGCCGACGCTTTGCGTGGGCAAGGGTGACTTGTCGTGGGGGGCGGCCCCTGCACCGTCTTGCTGCGCGCGGAGGCGTCGGCGATCATGACGACGCGGCTCGACGTCGCCTCTCCCAACCCCGCTGACGGACGATTTCGGCAGTCCGTTCGGGTAGCTCGATCGGTCCTCGGTCGTCGTCGCTCCGGTTGAGCACTCCCTCGATGAGGTGTCGCTCGGCGACTTCTGGGTGCCCTGAGGTCGCGGCGACTTGGATCAGATCGAGGCGCGCGATGTCGTCGTACGGTGCGGCGAGGTGACCGATCGTCGCGGAGCGCTCCGCGAGCTCGAGGTCCTCTGTCGCAAGCGCATGGGTTGTGACGACGTGGGCGACGTCGACTATGGCGCAGGTGATGACGTGGTCGGAGCGCTCGCCGTCGAGAAGCCAAGTCCAGCCGGTCACGCGTAGCTGAGTGAATGGCTCCCCGGTCACCAGTCCCAGAGCGGCGACGAGGTCGGGGATGCCGTCGACTCCGTGGGCCTGTGCCCTCGCGCGTAGGCGTCGGAACAGGTCGTAGTCGCTGAGGATGCCGCGCAGTCGGTAGCGAGAGTGCTCCGCGTCTGAGCTGCCGCGGCCGCGTCGAAGCTTGGGCAGGTATTCCTCCCCGGTCGTCGGGTCCGGTCCCATCCAGGTCCGCAGAGTCGCTAGGTCGGTGTAGACCCGCTCCTTGCGGAGCCCGAAGGCCGTAGCGATCTGGTCGGCGGTGACGCCGGCAGGGTGGAGGTGGAGGAAGGCGAGCAGTTCGACATAGAAGGCCCGGCGCGCGGCGATGGCTAAGGGGTTCCCGTACGCCCGGGCGGATACCGGTCCAAGCAGGTGTAGGCGCGGCCGCCGCAGCGCTTCGTCGTGCCAGGCCGCAAGGTCTGCATCGAGTGTCGGATCGGCGTCCTCCACCCGCCTCCGGGTTGGCAGCGGAGCGACCGGCGCCAGCTGGTTGAGATCCGCATCGGACGCAGCGGTGTCGGCTTCGTAGGCGGCGGGGGCCATCGGAAGGTGGGACTGCTGGCCGGCGGGGCCCTGAGGGCGCGGCTCGACGAGGTCCGGGCGGATGGCGCCGCTGGCGTCGATCAATGTTTCCAGCTCGCTGTCGACGGCTTCCTGGCACGGCATCGGGACGTTGTCGGCATGTCGGGTGACGCAGATGATGGCCGCGCACGCCGTGGCTTCGTCGGGTGTGAGTCCGGCCGCGTGGACCTCGACGTCGAGCTCGGGCAGGCGGATGCGCGTGTGCGGGTCGATGTGCAGCTCGGTGGTCGCGGGGGAGTCGATGGTGATGAGTGCGGCGCCGACTCGCGCGGGTCCGGACAGGATGATCTCGGCGACCCGCTCAAGCGTGTCGTCCATCCGGTCGGCGACGATGGCTCGGAACCGCTCTGGGTCGAAACCGGGGAGGCGTCGCCCAGGGTCCAGTTCGACCTCGAGCCGATCGAGCAGTGACGCGTCGCTTCGCTCATGGTTGTGGAAGCGCAGGGTGTCGATCTCGGCGAGCTCTGCGCCCACGCCGAGCGCATCGACATCGACGAGCGCGGACCACGGGCTGGTCGCGAGCTCGGCGAGGAGGTGGCGGGCGAGCGCTTCTGCGCTCTCGTGGTCACCGTTGAGCCCGACCGTCCGGAGCTGCTCGAAGTTGAGCAACCAGATGTGGCCGTCTTCGCTCTGGCCGATTGAGGCGAGGAGGGGGTACGGCGCGAGCTCGTCCGGCGCGTTGTCGGCCTCCGTCAGGTCCGCGGACCAACGCTTCTCGGTTCCGTTCCAGGGCCTCGGCAGGTCGGCCGCTTCCGCTAGGTGCAGCGTCGCGCGATGAGCGTCCAACTCGACCGCGAGGAGTAGTGGCAAGTCAGTGGTGGCGGCTGCGAGGGAGCGGAGCAGACGGTCGAGTCGTTCGATGGCGTCGGCGGCCGGTTGCCCGGTGGCTTGGAGCGACTTCTCGACTTGCCGCAGTTCAGGTGGCGGGGGAGCGATGATGTGGCCGGGCGTGCGGTAGCGAAGCTGGGTGCGCCGGTGTCGGCGTACGACGAGGAAGAGCGTGCCGGCGAGCAGTGATCCGGAAGCTGCGAGTCCTGGCAGCAGCCATGGCCATCCCTGGAAGCCAGCTTCGTCGTTAGCTGCGGCTCGATCGGTTCGGACGGGCTCCTGCGGGCCGAGGCTGGGCGAGGGAATCGCATCGTCCTCGGGGACGGGCCGGCGCGGAACCTCGAGATTGGGGCGCGCCACCTCCTCGGGGCGATGCCGCTTCGTGTCTGGTGGCTGCTCGGCGTCCGGGATCGTCAGCGACCATCCTGGCCGGATGAGGTCAGGGTCCGTGAGCCGGCCGCCGTCTGGCTGCAGTGCCCCGCGTGATGCCTCGAAGATGCTGGGGTAGAGCGTCGCCTGGCCGAGCTCGTCCTCGGCGATCTCGGAGAGCGTGTCGCCGGCCTCGACGATGTAATCCTCGGCCGGCGTCCTCTGCTCCGAATCGCGGTGGTCCACGGGGATCCGCAGGACGAGTCCGGGGGTGATGAAGTCTGCGCGGCCGTCGAGGATGGCCGTATTCAGCTCGACGAGTTCGACGTACCGCCTGCCGTCCCCGAGCCGCTCCTGGGCGATCTTCCACAGGCTGTCGCCGCGTTTCACGGTGTACCGCGTCGTGGTGGCGCGGTTGGGCTTGTTAGGTGCGTCGGCCTGTTGACGGACGGCCGGCATGGTGTCCACGCCGGTCGCAGGTTCGGTAACCGGAGCGTCCGCCACACGTGTCGGGGCGGCGACGGCTGGCGGCGAGACAACCCTGGGCATGGGGATGGTCTGCGCAGCGATCGAAGCGCCGATGAGAAGGAGGGAGGCGGTGGCGACGAGCCGGCCCGCGGCCAGCTGTGGCACCGCGAGCCCCTTGAGGCGTGGGGGTCGGACGCCTCGGAGTCGTGCCGCGACGTCGATGACGACGGAGACGGTGAAGATCAGCCACGCCACCCAGGCCACGAGGCTGATGACGGCGAGGGCAAGCGTGCCGTCGTCGCGGCTACTGAGCCGGTTCCAGTTGAAGGCCTCGAGTGAGGGAACGGCGTCGATGAGTATCAGAAGGAGGGGCGTTCCGAGCACGGAGACGATCAGCGTGATAGTCGCGGCGAGCCCGAGCAGGCGAGCTCCGAGTCGGTTCCTGAGTGCGGTCATCGTTCAGTTCCTCCGACGCTGCGGATGAGGCGGGCCGTCGCTGTGCCGGTGACCTCGAGCCGGTTGATGCCCAGGAGCGACAGGAACCGCGGCCGGTACGTGTCAGCGACCGTCACTGTCATCGTGTCGGCCGAGACGTCAACCGTCCCGGAGACGCCGGTCGCAATCAGGTACTGCTGTGCGGCCCCGCGGGCAGCGGCGTGGTCGACGCGGAGGTAGTGCCCCTGAATCGCTGGTGCGGGTTGCACGCGCTGGCCGCCGGTGCGGGCGGCTTGGGTGGCAAGGTCGTGAGCGCGCTGCTGTGCGCGGACCTGCCCGCCGAGGTCGACGGCCAGTCCGACGAGCATCATCATGACGAAGCTGGTGAGGGCCAACCAGATCGTCACCGATCCACGCTCGTCTCTTCGGCGGGTCATGACCGCTCCCGCCAGGTGTCGAGCGGGCTCGTGATCGTGGCCTGGATGAGGCGGCTCCCCGGCACCCCTGGGACCGAGAGGTCGGAGAGATTGAGCCGACAGCTGACCGTGACGGCCACGGTGGCTGGCTGCCCCACCGATGTGCCGAAGCCGCCTGTATCGACGTGAACTGCCACGTTCAGACAGTGGATCTCCTGAGCGGCGAGGCTCAAGGTCGCCGCCTGCCGGGCGTCCTCCTCGGCGAGGCCAGCGGTTCGGGCGATGGAGGCCGATCGCGCTGCATCGGCGGCGGCCGCCTCCACCGACTGGTGGGTGATGGCCGTCCGGCCACCGAAGATGATGAGACCCACGAAGAGCGCGAAGGCTGTCACGCCGATCGCTGCCTCGATCGACGCCGAGCCCGCCTCGTCGCGTGCACACCAGCTCACGGTGCCGTCAGCCTCTCGACTGGGACAGACGCACTCTGACGGATTGCCGGCTCCCAGCCGGGTATGACGCTCAGGCTGACTCCTTGCACGGTCACCGTCGCGGTGGTCGTGGTTAGGTCAACGCTGGTCCGGCTGCGTTGGAGGACGCTGTCGCCGCCGGCGGTAGCGACGAACTTCCTCGCGGCGCGGTGTCCGTCGGATGCCTGGCCCTGCTCGTTGCCGGCGGCACGCGCTCCCTCCTGCGCGGCCGCGATCGCGACTGTGCGGGCGTGGTAGTAGAGCGCAGCCTGCATGCCGAGGAACATGACCGCGAAGAGCGCGGGTAGCAGGATCACGAGCTGGACGGAGGCCGAGCCGCGCTCGCTACTTGATCTGCCCGGCCTGGCTCGTGACATAGGCCCTCACCGCCGCGACCACAATGCCCACGATCGCGATGACAGCGACCGCCCAGAGCACGTGCTCGGTTGTGACCGAGCCTCGCTGATCGCGGGAGCGGGAGCGCGCTTCGAGACCGACCCTCCAGGCCTCCAGTAGTGCGAAGAGTGCGACCATGATGTGTCCTTCCTTCGGAACTTCTATCGTCAGACGGCGCCGAACATGCGGAGCAGGGAGGGCGTGACCAGCAAGGCCATGAAGATCACGCCAAGGAGCGAGCCGGGGATCGTCATCCGCTCGCCGATCGCGTTGGCCTCGCTGATCTCGTCGTTGAGCAAGGCGGTTCGCATCGCTGCTGACCGAGCGCGGAGCGTGGTGTAGACGCTGGTTCCCTCCTCGCCGGAGAGGCGCATGATGTCGGCGAAGTCGTCGAGCTCGGGCAGTCCGAGCTCGTCGGACAGCGTGTGGAGCGTGTCCCATGGCGGCTGGCCCGACCATCGGGAGCGGGTGAGCTCCTCGCTGAGCCGGGTGAAGACCCACGAGTCGCCGACCGCAGCGGCGGATTCCATGGCCTGACGCACGCCAGAGCCGCTGTTGCGCTCCAACGCCACCAGGTCGATGTAGGCCGCCAGCGCACGGCTGAACTCGAGCCGAGCCCGCTTCGCATCGTCGACGGCGTTGTAGTTGGGCAGGAAGAACATCACGGCGGCGAGCCCCAGGGAGGCGACCGCCGGAAGAGCAACCGGGAAGCCCAGACCGATGACGTCGAAGAAGTATGCAAGCAACGGCGGGATCAGCAGTCCCAGCCCGGCGAACGTGAGCTTGTCCCCGTAGAACCGGGCAACTGGAATCCGCAGCAGCGCGAGTTCGCGGGTCGGGGTTCGGATCCATAGGCCGGGCGGTAGGGCGCGCATGGCCCAGAGCCCGACGCGTTCCTTGCCCGTGGTCGCCGAAGTGGTGACGCTACGGGTAGCGGTGCGTCCGGGGGTCAGTCGCTCGAGGGCGTCAGCCAGGTCGGGTTGAGCGGGCAGCAGCCGAAGGGCTAGAAGCGCAACGCCAAGCCCGACGAGCCCGCCGGCCACGATCATCAGCTGGAGCCCGGTAGTCATGCGCGACCGGCCGCATGCGCGCCGAGGAATCGTGGCTGGGGGCGACCGATGGCCATCTGACGCATCCAGATCAACGTGGCGATGTATGCAGCGAGCAGCATCACGAGGATGACCTGGCCAAGAGGGCTTCGGTACGGCTCGACGTAGGTGCCCGAGAGGGTCAAGACGACCAGCGCGGCCACGCTGATAATCGTGACCCAGCGGGCCGTGGCGCGGGGCTTGGCGCGATCGGCCTCGATCTGTCGGCGGGCGCGGACGTCGGCGGCGACGGACTCGGCGAGTCCGTCGAGCACGCTGGCGAGGCCGGCGCCGCGGCGGCGTGCGCCGAGAACGAGGTTGGCAGCCACCAGGTCGCCCGTGGAGTCGTCGAGCTCGTCGGCGAACGCGCGAAGTGCCGCCTCGGTCTGCCAGCGCGCACGGAGGCGGGCGACGAGTCGGTTCACTTCGGATGCGATCGGTGCTGGTGTCGACCGCAGTGTTGCGACCAATGCCTGCTCGAGCCCTAGTCCGACGGTCAGGACGCCCGACAGCGATCGGGTCCACTCCTCCATGGCCTCGAGCCGCTCGATGCGTGCAGCTGCCGGGGGAGGGGCGAGCAGAACGGGTAGCCCGATCACGGCGACCGGCGCGATGATCAGCGCAAGTGCCCAGCCCGTGACGACCCAGGCAATGACCCCGAGCCCGATGCCGGCCAGGAGCAACAGCCGGGTGCGACGCGACGTGGCACCCAGGCGAGCGAATGTGGCCGAGCGGGGCGAGCCCGGTTCGGGAACTGGTGAAGGGAGGGCGCCGACGACGATTCCGATGATGCCCGCGACGACGAGTGCGCCGGCGAGTGCTGGGACGAGTGCAGTCATCGCCTCTGCCCCCGTTCCGCTTGACCGGCGAGGTAGCCGGGCAGGTCGAACCCGTGGGCGGTCAGCGAGCGGTACTCGTCGGGGAGCACGGCCGGCATCGCGATGCCGTTGCGATCTGGGGCGAAGACGTGGGTGGTGGCGTAGCCGGTCTCGCGCTCACCCGGTGCGATAGCGATGACCTCGGCGACTCGCCGTCGGCGCTGCATCGTGCCGGAGCGGTGGAAGGTCTCCATGCTGAGATGGACGATGAGGTCCACCGTGGCGGCGAGCTTGCTGGTGGCTAGCGTCTGTGTGACGTGCGGGCCAGCCTCCATGGCGCAGGTGACCAGCTTCCGGACGGCGGCGACGGCGTCGGAGGCATGAGTGGTCGAGATGGAGCCGGTGCCCGACTCCATCGCCTTGATCATCGCCCAGATCTCCTTGCCTCGGACTTCGCCCACAATCTGGCGGGAGAGGTTAAAGCGAAACGAGTCGACGAGGGCGTCGTCGAGGGTGAACTCGCCTGCGAGCCGACCGTCGTGCGCGCGCTCTCCCGACCCCGGACGTGCCTCCCAGGGGTGCACGATCTTGTGGCGCTTGAGCTCGTGCAGGTGCAGCTCGTACTCGGTCTCGAAGGTGCCGATGGCCTCCAGCCGGTCGATTTCGGCGCACAGGGCGCGCACCAGCGTGGTCTTGCCTGCACCCTGGCTGCCCGAGACGACGATCGACTTGCGGGCGCGGACGGCGGCAGCCAGGAATGTCGCGGCAACAGGAGTGAGCATCTCGCGAACGACGAGGTCCTCCAGAGTGACCTCCATCAGCCGGTGCCGCCGGATCACGACCGAAGGGCGTGGCGTCACCCACGCGGCTGCCGCCAACCGGGAGCCGCCGTCGAGCCGCAGATGCAGACGCGGCTGGGCCTCGGAGAACCCACGGGCGCTTACCTCGCTGCGCGAAGCAAGGAAGACCAGGAAGTCTATGAGCTCCTCATCTGAGTCCGCGACCGGCGGGCCATCGATCAGCGAGCCGTCGACGAGCTCGAGCATCACGTTGTCATGGCCGGCGATGATGATGTTCTCGACTCGGTCGTCGTCGACCAGTGGCTGCAGCCTTCCGAGCCGGAAGAGCGAGTCGAAGACTGCACGCGCGAGGGTCTCTTGCGCCGCAAGCGTCCACGTGCTCTCGCCGGCGTTGATCCTGTCGGCCATCGTCGACTCGATCAGGTCGAGGACGATCGACCGACCGAGCTCTTCCTGCGCTTGTCGATCGAGCCGTCCCCGGTCAGCGGCAACAGCTCGGCTGAGTTGCTCTGAGGCTTGCGCGCGAAGTGCGGCGACCAGTGTCCAGTCCACGGCCGCTACTGCTGTGGTCTGTGGCTGAGTAGGCCGAGCAGTCGCCGGAACGAGCGGGTGCAAGTTCGCGGATGGCGGAGCAAAGATCGGAAGGCCGGCCGGGTCGTTGACCTCCAGATGGTCAGCGGGCGCCTCGGTCATCGGCTCACCTCCTCCAGGAGTTCGGTACGGCCCCGCGCGACCTGTGCCTGGATCGCCTCGGCTGCCGCTGTCAGGGAACGGATGTAGGGGCCGCTAGCGAAGCGAGGGGGAGGCGTGGCGCCGCGGTGGTAGACGGCCGCCGCGTCGGGATCGTCCGCAAGGCTCGCGGTCACCAAAAGGCCGATTACCTTCCCGACCTCGGACGCGCGGTACGGCTGGCCCTCGCCCAGGAGCAGGAGTCCTGCCTGCCGCCAGGCCACCCGGCGGTGGCTTACTGACTCTGCCCACGATCGCGCGGCGGCCAGGGCTGGAAGCGTCGTGCGGGTCAGCAGCAGGGTCAGGTCCGCAGCCGCCAGGAGTGGCTCCGGTGACCCCAGCAACCCGAGTCGACCAGCATCCACGAGAACGTCTTGGCCGGTTGCCTCCAGGTCGTGGCAGGCCTCAGCGAGTGGCTCCCACAGCTCCCGGAGCCCGACTGCCTGCGTGTGCGAGCGGGTGCCGGCGACGTACGACGCCTTCGATCCCTCGATCGGTGTGGCGACGTCCGGTAGCGCCTCGGCGACGTCGAGCGGTGACAGGGCCAGCTCGATCAGCCCGGCCCGGTACTCGGTGGCTCCACGGTAGAAACCAGCCAGGATCCCGGATCCCCCGGTCGGATCCGCTTCGATCAGGAGCACCGGGCGCGGCCACAGCAGTGCCAGCCCGAGAGCCGTTGTGGTGACACCGGGGGAGCCCGACGCGGAGCAGAACGCCACGACGGCCATCACTGGTCTCCTGATGCCGCAGCGTCGAGCACGAGTGCGACCCTGCCGGTCGCGGCACGCGCGGCGAGCACGGTGGCGTCCGAGTACGGGACCAGGACATCGACCACTGTTGTTCCGGTGGCCTCGTCCGGTCTGGTTCCCACGACCTCGGCCGATGTGAACGCCGGATTGCCCGACGGCGCCTCGCCGTCGAGGCCCGGGGTGACGATCACCCGCACGATGTCGCCGCTCTGGAGCGGCAGACCAGGCAGTTGGGCGGGCGTGAGAGCGATTCCGACGATCGATTGTCCCTCGGGCGGCAGCACAACCAATGTCGTCGCCTCGGCTGTGAGCAGCCCTCCAGCCGCGATGTCCAGGGCTGCTCGCCGGCCGACCACGGCGTCGTACTCCGATGCAGCAAGGGGCTCGAGCGCAGGGTCGGCGTTGATGCGGACCCGTTCGATGTCATCGGCGGTGATCACCGAACCGCGCGGGATCGTGTTGCGTGCTGCGAGCACCTCCTGGGTGTTCGTGGTCGAGGTCCATGCCCAGGCGGCGAGCAGCGCGCCGAGGCAGATCGCTGCGATAGCGGCCGCCATCAAAGCGGGTCGGCGTCGTAGCTTCGGTGGCGGCACGAGCGGAGGGGCAGGCGGCGGCGAGTCCGTGACGGCCAGGCGGTCGTCTCGTGCGGCTGTACTGGTCATCTCGCTGCCCCTCACACGCGTCGGCTCGCTACTGCACGAGCACCTGGCCTTCCCCCACCGTGATCTGCACCGAACTCGCCAAGCCGTCCAGCTGGATCGTTCCCGTCTGTCCTGCTCCCTGCCAGGTGACGACCCAGTCCGAGGTCGCCGTCACCGTGTATCTCCCGCCGGGCTGATCTGCGCTGGACTCGGTGTACAGATGGCCGCAGTCCGGTGACGTCCGGTCGCCGTACGACGGCTGGTACGGCGTCCCGGCTGTCTGACACACGACCTGGGTGCCATCGCCCATGTCCCAAGTGATCTGTTGAACCCTCGCCGTGGCAGTGACGGTGATGCCGCCCGCGGTCGCGCTTGCCGTGGCAGGCCCATATGTCTGAGCATCCGGCGCCTCTGCCCAGAGCCAGACCGGCATCCCGACGATGCCCACGCTGTTAGGCCCAGGCTCTGGGGTGATCCCGATGTTGATGGCCGTCAGGTTCATTTGGTCGACAGCGAGCTGAGCGACTTCACCCGGTGTCGGGCCGGCGTCGGATCCGGGAGGGGTGTCAGCCGCCCAGACGGGCACGAGGATGCCGGTCTGCGGCTGGAAGCACTGGTAGACCGCGCCTTCCCCTGGCGGATGCCCCTGCCAGGCCGGATCGTCTGCCGGAGGCGGCGGCCTCAGCGGGGAGATGTAACAGTTGTATTGGTTCGACCAGTAGCCGTACTCCGAGGAGCACGCCACCGGTCCCGCCGGCGGACCGGACAGCCCCTGCTTGGCTGGGTCCCAGTAGCAGGCAGCGCCAGACCCACTGTCTGCGGGCTCGTCGGTCCCACCGGGCGTTGGTTGAGCGCTTGGGGCCTCGACCCACACCGTGCACTGACCAGTCAACGGATCCGTGACTTGGCATACCGGTGCTGCGCCCGCCGGACTTTGAGTGAGCGAGCTCAAGTAGGCGACCATCAACACGCCCCCGAGGAAGCGGGTCAAGCGGCCGAGCACGGCGT
The DNA here is from genome assembly GCF_008087345.1 of Nocardioides caldifontis. GTDB lineage: Bacteria > Actinomycetota > Actinomycetes > Propionibacteriales > Nocardioidaceae > Marmoricola_A > Marmoricola_A caldifontis. Next base: position 47,209 of record NZ_VHIB01000014.1, read on the forward strand.
CTGCCTGAGATCTTGGCTCGTGGCAATGCGCCAGTCGCCCTCGGAATCCTTCGACCGCTGATAGTTGGCCACGGTGTACCGAGTCCAACCCGTCGTCTCTCTGTCGGGACTCACCACGGACTTGCCGCTTTTATTGACCAGGTCAGCCCCGCTGACGTCCCAGCAGACGTCCACCGTCACTATCGGCACCTCGCCAACCGCTCGGTTCGAGCCCTTCAGATTGACCGACTGCACCGTCAGCTGAGCGACCGCGGTCGTACCGACCTGGCGAAGCCCCTCGCCCCGCTCCCTCTGCAAGAGCCGCTTCTGTGCCGCGAGTTGCGTGCTTGTCGCGACGGAGGACAGCGGCCTCAAGGGCTCGGTCGGGTTCTGTCGGAGGTTGTCGAGGACGGTGAAGTAGCGGCGAACGACGTCCTCGGCAGCTGCCGATGCGAGCTCGGACTCAGAGGGGGTAGGAGTTGAAGACCCCGTCGATGGCAACGAGGAACTCTCGCCGGACGAGGGCGGTGGATCGGCATCGGATCCTGAGCACGCCGTCATCGCGACCAGCACCGCGGCGCTGGTCGCCCATGCCCTAACCCCGAGTGTCCTGGTCATGCGCGCGTCCTGCTGTCCTCGCGAGCCGACGGGCACTCGAGGAGGTAGATGGCGCCGCGGACGGTCCGGAACGCCGTCTGTTTCGGCATGCTAACCCCGATCTCGTCGCTTGGACATCGCCGCTTTCCAGTCCTTCGCCCGCCACCTATCGCTTCCCTCTCCAGGTGCACCGCGCTACCCGCCCGCTCACGACCGGCTCTCCGCGCGCCGCCTCAGCTCACCCATACCTCCCCACCGGGGGCCACACGACTGGCAGATCGAGGGCTGTGGAGAAGTAGGCGCACCTTGGCCCTGTGGATGAGGTACTGCCGTGACGGTGTCGCTCCGGAAGATGTCGCCTGGCGACGGTTACAAGTACCTTCTGCGCACCGTCGCTGCCGGCGACGGCAACCGCTCGCTCTCCACGCCGCTGACCCGCTACTACGCCGAGGTCGGCACGCCGCCCGGGCGCTGGCTCGGCTCGGGCCTTTGCGCGCTCGGCCGGGGCGAACTCCGACCGAGAGACCGGGTTCACGAGGCACAGCTCGCGCTGCTGATCGGGCTGGGGCGCGATCCGCTCACTGGCGACCAGCTCGGTCGTGCCTTCCCCGAGTACCAGGGCGTAGAAGCGAGGATCGCTGTCCGCACGGCCGCGATTCCCGCCGACGTTTGCGGCGAGGACCGCGACGACATGATCGCCCGCATTGAGGCGGAGGAGAGCGTCGCGAGCAACCGCAGAGCGGTCGCAGGCTTCGACTTCACGTTTAGCGTGCCCAAGTCGGTCTCGGTCCTGTGGGGTGTGGCTGACGCCGACCTCCAAGCGATGATCGTCGAGGCTCACCACGCTGCCGTCGCCGAAGTCATTGACTACCTCGAGCGGGAGGTGGCGGCCACCCGCACGGGCATCTCCAATCACGATGGTGCCGTCGCCCAGGTCGGCGTCTCCGGCGTCATCGCCGCCGCGTTCGACCACTACGACTCGCGCGCCGGCGACCCGCAGCTCCACACCCACGTCGTCATCGCGAACAAGGTGAAGACGCTCCTCGACGGCCGCTGGCGCAGCCTCGACAGCCGCGCCATACACGCGGCCGTCACTGCGATCTCCGCCCACTACAACGCGGTGCTCGCCGATCGCCTCTCAGGCACCTTCGGCCTTCGCTGGGAGGCACGGGAGCGTGGGCCGGACCGGAACCCCCAGTGGGAGATCGCCGGCGTCAGCGAGGAGCTCATCCGCGAGTTCTCCGGCCGGACGCGCGAGATCGAGGCGGAGAAGGACCGGCTGGTCGAGGCGTACGTGGCGCGGCACGGCCGCCGGCCGTCGAGGGCCACGATCGTTCAGCTGCGTGCGCAGGCGACGTTGGCGACCAGGCCGGAGAAGCAGGTCCGGTCGTTGGCGGACCTGACCGGGGAGTGGCGCCGGCGCGCAGGTCGCATCACCGGAGGTGACGCGGGTCGGTGGGCGCGTGCGGTCTTGTCGGTCGGCGTCCCCGAGGCGGCCGACGCTGCATCTGTATCGCTCGACCTGATCCAGGTGGTGGCCAGGCAAGTGGTGGATGAGGTGAGCACCAAGCGGTCGACGTGGCGCTCCTGGAACCTCTGGGCGTCCGCGTCGAAGCAGACGATGGGGTGGCGTTTTCGTACCGTTGCAGACCGGGAGGCGGTCGTTGGTCTGATCGTCGACGCCGCTCAGGGGCTCTCGGTGGCTCTCACTCCACCTGAGTTCGCGGTCAGCCCTGGCGCGTTCTGCCGCGAAGACGGCACGTCCGTCTTCCGACCCCGTCACGCCACGGTCTACTCCTCGACCGACGTCCTGGCTGCGGAGGACCGGCTGCTCGCTCATGCGGAGGTTCGCGCCGCGCCGGCCATCGAGCAGGCAGCTGTCACGTTGGCCCTGGCGGGCGATGTCGCCAGCGGCTGCCTGAGCGCCGAACAGGCGGATGCCATCGGGAGGGTCGCGAGTTCGGGACGAGGCCTCGACCTGCTGGTGGGTCCGGCTGGGGCCGGCAAGACCACCGCGATGCGTGGCCTGCGCAGAGCATGGGTCAGTGAGTGTGGGCCGAGAAGCGTGGTTGGTCTTGCGCCGTCAGCGGCCGCGGCTAGAGCGTTGGCGGAAGACCTCGGCATCGCGTGCGACAACACAGCCAAGTGGCTGCATGAGCACGCCCGCGGCAACGTCACGTTCGGCTCGGGCCAGCTGGTCATCATCGACGAAGCGACCCTTGCCGATACTCGCACGCTCGATCGGCTGACTGAGGTAGCCGCGGCTGCCGGTGCGAAGGTCCTACTGGTGGGCGACGACGCGCAGCTGCAGTCCGTCGACGCAGGTGGCGCGTTCTCGATGCTCGCCGAAGCGCGCGGCAGCGACCTTCCCGAGCTCACCGAGATCCTCCGCTTCAACCAGGAATGGGAGAGGCAGGCGACGGCCGGTCTGCGTGGAGGAGAGGCCGCGGTTATCGACTCCTACGCCCGGCACGACCGGCTACGCGAGGGCACGACGGATCAGATGCTCGACGCCGCGTATGCCGCCTGGCGCGAAGATACGCGACGCGGCCTCGACAGCGTCCTGGTCACCGAAGCCGCGCATTCGGTCCATGCCCTCAACGCACGCGCGCGGGCCGAGCGAATCCTGGCTCATGACGACGACACCGGACCCGAAGTCGAGCTAGTCGACGGGGCACGCGCCTCGGCTGGTGACATCGTCATCACGCGCCGCAACGCTCGGCGCCTACGGGCCCTCAACGGGGGGTGGGTTCGCAACGGCGACCGCTGGCTCGTGCTCGACGTACGCCGCGACGGCGCGATGACGGTCCGTAGGGCGGGAGGCCGCCTAGCGGCGACGCTTATGCTGCCGCCTGAGTACGTCGCCCACCACGTCGACCTTGGTTACGCCGTCACCGCACACCGAGCTCAAGGCATCACCGTCGACACATCGCATGTCGTCGCATCCGCCTCGACGACGCGCGAGAACTTCTACGTCTCGATGACCCGCGGCCGTGACTCAAACATCGCCTACGTCGCGCTCGACCAGCCCGACGACAGCCACGCGACTCCGCGAGTCGGGGACGAGACCGCGCGGACGGTGCTCCACGGAGTCCTCCAACACTCGGGAGCCGAGCCCTCCGCCCACCAGGCGATCACGACCGAGCATGAGACATGGTCATCGATCGCCCAGCTCGCCGCCGAGTACGAGACCATCGCAGCCGCGGCACAACGCGACCGGTTCGCCGACCTCCTGCAGCGCTCGGGACTCACCGACGAGCAGGTCCACGAGGCGGTTTCCTCGGCCGCATTTGGGCCGCTCACGGCTGCACTTCGCCTGGCAGAGGCGAACCGGCACGACCTGGAACGTCTTCTTCCGCGAATCGTCGCCGCTCACCCACTCAAAGATGCCGCCGACGTCGCCGCTGTGCTCCGCTACAGGATCGAGGCCTTCTCTGGTGCTACTCCTGGCGCCGGACTGTCCCGTTCGCCGATGTTGATTGCCGGCCTGATCCCTGAGGCGGTCGGATCGATGGACTGTGAGAACCGGCAAGCACTCGACCAACGGAAGGACCTCATCGTCAGCAGGGCGCGAGCCTTGGCGGTAGGTGCCGTCGCGTCGCGAGCATCGTGGCTCAACCGCCTCGGAACGGAACCCCCGAATGCGTCCGCGAAGAGTCAGTGGATGACAGAGGTCGCGACCGTCGCCGCCTACCGAGATCGCTACAACATCACCTCAGAGCAGCCACTTGGAGGCCCAAGCCGGAGTGACATCCAAAGGAACGAGCGGCGGCGTGCCAACACGGCAGCCCGGCGAGCTCAGCGGCTCGCCGGCGGGCACTCCGGCTGCGAGCCCCAGTCGCTCGCCGCCTACCAAGTGGCCATCGGCTAGTCCACAGCCACCCTCCTGAACCCGCATCCACAGGCGCGATTATCCCAGGAGCGACCCAGTGTCGATCGGACGTAAGGCTCAAGGACCTCGACCCGACGGAGACCGTGATGTTGCTCTTCCTCCTCGCCGTGAGCGGCGCTGCGCTGGCTCACCGCTACCTGCAGGTATATGCCCCCTCGAACGTCGTCGTCGCTCACGCGCGGCGCGCGCGCCCGCGCCTGCGCGTCGCCGCGGGGCTCTTCGCCCTCTCGACGGCTCTCGCGGCCAGCGCGTTCGCACTCACCGAGTGGGTCGTCAACGGCGGTCCGGGCTCGATGAATCTGGTCATCATCATCGCGACCTGGGACGCGTTCAAGTTCACCTTCACGGCTATCACCGTTGCCCTTTGTCGCGCGCCTTCCACGCGCCGTAAGCGGTCGCTTTCCCGTCCTGACGACGACGCTTCCCGGGTGAATGCGCACATTGACCTCGCCGGCCGGTTGTGAGCCGCTGTCGGGAAGTAGCGTTCGCAAGGACATCAATGGCGCCACACCGACGCACCTAGAAGCTCGAAATGCCGCCGGCCGTTGGCCATGTCAGTTAATGTCCGGGCGGTCGAGTCGAGTTCAGCGCCTGAGAACACGAGGGCCGCTCCATGATACGTCCGCACTATGCCATCGAACGCTCGCACGCGCGTCGGTCCGGTGTGGCTGCGTTGACGGCGGCAATTTTGGCTCTTACAAGCCTTCCCGCAGCGTTCGCCGACGACCTCGACGACAAGAAGGACCGCGTCGAGAAGAGAATCGGTATGGCCGACGAGCGCCTCGACGAGTCCAGCGCCGACTTGCGAGCCGCCACCGACGCGCTGATCCTGGCTCAGGACGACCTGCGGCAAGCGCGGGAGCACCTAGCCACCACACAGAGTGAGCTCGCAGCTGCCACCGCGCTGGACGCCCGGATGCAGACCAAGCTGGAAACCGCGATCCTGCGGCTACGTAAGGCTCGGACAGGGTTGGCCACGGGCCGCGCTCAGGTGGCCGAGCAGGAGCAGCAGTTGCGGTCACTCGTCGTGTCGACGTACGAGCAGGGTGATCCAGCTCTCATGGGTCTCTCGATGGTGTTCACGACCCAGGATCCCGCCGCGCTGGCAGGAAACCTGAACACTCAGAGCACCGTCCTCGACGTCCAGTCCACGATCCTCCACCAGCTCGAAGCGACCGAGGTCATGCTCCGGGTCAAGGAGGACGAGCTCGAGTCAGCCAGGCAGTACGTCGCCGCGAGTCGCCGCGCGGCCGCGGAGAACCTGCGGATCAAGAAGGCCCTCGAGCTGCGGGCCGGGCAAGCCGAGGCGAACGTGGAGGAGCTCGTGATGCTTCGCCAGCGGGCTCGTTCGGTCGCACTGAAAGCGAAGAGCGCCGACCTGGCAGCACTGAAGCGGCTACAAGCCGAGCGTGACCGCATCCAACAGCTGATCCTCGATCAGGCGTCAAGCACCACCTACACCGGCGCCGTCGATGGCGACGGTGTCCTGGGTATGCCAGTCGATGGGAGCATCACCTCCCCGTTCGGATGGCGGACGCATCCCATCTGGGGCTATCGCTCACTCCACGACGGGATCGATGTAGGCGCGGGTTGCGGCACGCCGATCCGGGCGGCCGCCAGCGGAGTGGTGCTCTCGGCGTACTACAGCTCCGTATGGGGCAACCGGATCATTGTGGATCACGGAACGCGTCGGGGTGTTGGGGTCTCTACGATCGCAAACCACATGAGCGGGTACGCAGTCGACGTAGGAGAGCGCGTCGAGCGAGGCGAGATCATCGGGTACGTGGGCACGACCGGCTGGTCCACGGGGTGCCACTTGCACTGGACTGTGTTGCAGAACGGCTTGGCGGTCGATCCCAAGGGTTGGCTGTAGCGCTCCGCCGGGGCCGATTCAACAAGTTTATGGTCGATCCGGAGCCTGAAGCCGACACGATGTGACGTCAGGCACCGCCTGTGTTTGACTCGCTGACTGTTGTCCTGGCGTCGACCTCGAATGGATCCGTATGACCACCATGCGACACCGAGCCGCCGCGTGCCTCGCCCGGCGGTTCGGCAAGCTCTTCGTCCTCGCACTGGTTGCCCTGTTAGTCACCTCTGCGGTTGTTGCCGTCGGTGTCACCGCCGACACGTCAGGCTCCGATGCCGGTATGGAGCAGACCCTTTCGGCCGGTTCCTCGGCTGTGTCCCTGGACGCGAGGACCTTTGCGAGTCGGCGTGAGGAGCGGGTCAGCCGCGCGGCGCCCCGGATGCAGCCGCGCATCGCGCTCAAGCCGAGGGCCACCGACCACAAGTTTGCGACCGCCCCGCTGAACATCTGGAAAGCTCCGCGAGAGGAGGGCAAGCGGCTAGGTCTTATCGAATGGGGCACTAGGATCGCCGTCACCGGTCAGGTCGTCGGGCATTGGGCCGAGGTTCTGCTGCCGCGCGGCAAGCAACAAGCCACCCGGTGGGTGAATGCCGATTACCTCGCCAACCGCAAGCCCAAGCCCGACCCCCTGCCGGATGAGAGCACCGACAGCCCGACTGAGTCGACGGACGCGCAGTCAGGGGCAGCCCCGGGCGTCGGAGCGCCGTGCAGCAACGGCACCACGGTCCCGTCGGGCGTGAGCTCGAACATCGCGGCGATTCACCAGGCGGTCTGCGCGAACTGGCCCCAGATCACCAGCTACGGGACGTTCCGGGAGGGTGATGATGGCGACCACGGTTCGGGCCGCGCCGTGGACATCATGGTCAGCGGATCCGTTGCATGGCAGGTCGCGGAGTTCCTCCGCGCGAACTACAACGAGTTCGGGCTCAACTACGTCATCCATGCCCAGAAGATCTGGTCGGTCGACCGATCGGGAGAGGGATGGCGCTACATGGAAGACCGCGGGTCGGCGACCGCGAATCATTACGACCACGTGCACGCCTCCGTGTACTAGATAGGACGTCCGCCTACGGGCGACGTCGGCGGTCCGCCTCCGGGTTCCTGCAGGGTCGCTCTTCGACGCAGCCATCTAGTTCGCTTACACCGCTCGTGAAAAGTTTCACAAAGTCTCCAAAACCTCGTCCCGAGTGCTTAGCGTCAATGCCGTGCTCGAGTCTGCTCTCTCCCTGACCGCCCACGCTGGCGAGATGCCACACGCGGTGCAGGTGCTCGCGGAGGTCGAACCAGCGGGTCTGCTTCCTGCTCGGATGCAGATGGCACTGTCGCTGGGCTGGCACATCGTCCTGGCCTGCTTCGGCGTCGCGTTTCCCGCGATGATCTTTGTGATGCACCTGATCGGCATACGGCGCAACGACGAGGATGCGCTGCTCCTGGCACGCAAGTGGGCGAAGGTCTCGGCGGTCCTGTTCGCGATCGGCGCCGTCTCCGGCACAGTGCTCAGCTTCGAGATGGGGGTGCTGTGGCCGGGGCTGATGGCGACCTACGGCGACGTCCTGGGCCTGCCGTTCGCGTTCGAGGGGCTGGCGTTCTTCGTTGAGGCGATCTTCCTCGGGATCTACCTCTACGGCTGGGACCGGATGCCTTCCCGCCAGCACCTGATGATGGTGCTGCCAATGGCACTCACCGGCATTGTCGGCACCTTCTGCGTGATCGCGGTCAATGCTTGGATGAACGCTCCGGTGGGTTTTGACCTCGTCGACGGCCAGGTGACGAACATCGACCCGTGGGCGGTGCTGCTGAACCCGGACGCCTTCTGGCAGTTCCTGCACATGTGGGTGGCGGCCTACATGGTGGCGGGGTTCACGCTCGCATCGGTGTATGCGGTCGGGTTCCTGCGTGGGCGCGGTGATCGTCCGCACAGCCTTGGCTTCCGGGTCGCGTTCGCGTTCGCGAGCGTCTCGGCAGTGCTCCAGCCATTCGTGGGACATCTGCTCGGTGGTCGTCTCGCCGAGACGCAGCCGGCCAAGCTCGCCGCGTTCGAGCTGGCGACCGACACAGAGAGTCCGTCGCCGTTGCGACTGGGCGGCGTCCTGGTCGACGGCGTGGTGAGGTGGTCGGTCGACATCCCCTACCTCGGTTCGCTGATCGCCCGGAACTCGTTCACCGCGCCGGTCGAGGGGCTGGACAGCTTTCCGGTCGAGGACCGTCCACCGGTCAACATCACTCACTGGGCGTTCCAGGGCATGGTCGGCATTGGGTTCCTGCTGATGCTCGCTGCGGTCGGCTTCTGGGCCGCACGCTGGCGCGGCCGTGACCTGTTGCGACACCGGTGGTTCCTCCGGCTCGCCGCTGCTTCCGGGGTGCTGGCGGTACTCGCCATGGAGGCCGGGTGGATCGCCACGGAGGTCGGGCGGCAGCCGTGGATCGTGTACGAAGTGATGCGGACCCCCGAGGCGGCCGGCGAGAACTCGGGACTATGGTGGCTGCTGGGTGCGACCACCGTTGTTTACGCCGCGATGACTATCGGCGCTGTGATCGTCCTCAGTTCCATGGCGCGGCGGTGGCGGGCCGGCGAGGTCGATCTACCGAGTCCGTATGGACCTGAAGCGCAAAGCCGGAACCGCTCGTCATCTCCTGCGGCGGACGGATCCGGTCGGTGAGCCTGGCGGTGGCCGTGGCCGTGGCAATGTTCGTCGGGGTGATCGCCTACGCGCTGTTCGGCGGCGCCGACTTCGGTTCCGGCTTCTACGACCTCACCGCCGGCGGCAGCAGACAGGGCGCCGAGCTGCGCACGCTCATCGATCACAGCATCGGGCCGGTCTGGGAGGCCAATCACGTCTGGCTGATCTACGTGCTCGTCACCTGGTGGACCGCGTTTCCGGAGTCGTTCGCGTCGGCGATGTCGACCCTCATCTTGCCAATGCTTCTTGCGCTGCTCGGAATCGTTCTACGCGGGGCGAGCTTCGCGTTCCGCAAGTACGCCGCGACGATGAACCAGGCGCGGGTGTTCGGGGCCGTGTTCGCCATCTCCTCCGTCATCACGCCCTTCTTCTTCGGCACGGTGGCCGGTGGCATCGCCTCGGGACGGGTGCCCGCAACCGGCCGCGGTGACCTGTGGAGCTCCTGGCTCAACCCGACCTCGGTGTTCGGTGGAGCGATCGCGGCCGCGACCTGCGCCTTCCTGGCGGGTGTCTTCCTTTGCGCCGACGCCTGCAGGTCCCGTCAAGGCACCCTCGCCGAGCAGTTGCGTAGGCGGACGCTCGTGGTTGGAGCGGTCACCGGCGTGGTCGTGTTCGCGGCCCTGCCCTCGCTGCAGAGCGACGCCCCCACGCTGACCGAAGGACTGCAGACGCGGGCGGCGCCCTTGATCGCAGCGTCCGGCCTCACCGGCGCCGCGACGATGGTGCTGCTCGCGACCAGGCGCTTCGGCCGCGCGCGGTTCACGGCAGTGACAGCGGTCGCCGCCGTGGTTACCGGGTGGGGAATCGCTCAGTACCCCTGGCTACTCGTCGACCGCGCCACCATCGTCGAGGCTGCCGGCGCGCCGGCCACCCTCCGGGCGCTGCTCGTCGCCGTCGGGCTGGCGGCGGTCATCGTGCTGCCCGCGCTGGGTTACCTCTATCGGCTCACCCAAACCGAGACGTGGTCCGGGCACCCGACAGCACCCGCCGTCGGCCGTGCCGGTCTCGGTCAACGGCCCGAAAGCGCTTTGCGGGTCAAGACCACGACGCCGGAGCCGAAGAAGCCCACCAATCCCCACCCCAGCGCCTGACTGCCCTCCGAATCCGACAACACCAAGGCGACGCCGCCGGCGACTAGGACCAGACAGAGCAGGACGAGCGTTAGCAGGGACCAACTGATGCGACGCGTGCTCACGGCTCGAGGATCTCATGGCTTGCGCGTTGCGAGCGCCTGGCTCCTCAATCAAGGCGCTGAACGGAAGGGAGCTTCCCGCGATCGGCTCGCCGTAGGGAGCCCTGACAAATAGTTCCCCCGGGCACGGTCGAGGTCGAGGACCGGACTACCGAGCGCCGTGGCTGCGCACTTTGTGGGGCCGCCTCGACAGCAGCGTTGTAGGTATGGGCCCGCACGCTAACGAACGCCGCCCAAGACACCCACAAGGGCGGCGTCAAGCCCTCATCCTCGCCCCTCTACCCTGGAGCAGTGTCGTTTCGGACCTTGGTACAGCTATTCCGCTTCATAGCCGTCGCCGAAGCCCTCTCCTGGGTGGGGTTGGTGTCTGGAATGTACTTCAAGTACATGACCGACGCTGGCGATCTCGGCGTGAAGGTCTTCGGACCCGTCCACGGTGCCATATTCATCGCCTACCTCGCACTGACGGTGGTGGTGGCGAGGTCGCTCAGTTGGTCTTGGCGCACGACGCTGGGTGGCCTGATCTGCTCGGTGCCACCGTTCGCCACCCTTGCCTTCGAGCTATGGGCTCAACGAACCGGCCGCCTCGCGGCGTCTACGCATCGCTCGGGGAAGCCGTCGAGCCCGTCGAAGGTGGACGCCGCGAAGTAGCGACTGGGTCCCCGGGCGCCGTCACGCGTCTTCTGCCGAGTGTCGCCGAAATCGGGACTGCCCGAAGCAGCCACGACCTACGCCTGGATCCGCGGGGTTCTTGTGCCGCAGCCGAGGCCCGACCTCTGACGGCAATGTCCCTGCGGTCCGTGGGCTACAAGGGACTTGGCGCCGACCTCAAAAGTTCTGCCGCTGGGGCTGTGCGACGTCGCTGCCGAGGGCTGCATGCGGTGACCCCCGGTCATCGCTAGACGGTGAGCAGCAAGTAGAGGCCCCCAACCGTGTAGCCCACCATGACGAGCAGCAGCGGGATCTGGCCAACGAGTTGATGCCGTACGGGCAGCAGCTTCAATGAGCGGTCATGAGCGGCAACGACCCCGAGGACATGCCCGCCAACAATAGCGACCACCTTGCTCGCCGCCAGGAATGTGGGGTGCAACGTGAGCCAGTAGTTTACTTGTACGTCGGCGGTGCCGAGGTAGTCAGCGCCCTTGACGAGGGGGTCGCTGAGGTAGATCAGCGTCTGCTGGCCGACCTCGACGAAGTAACTGAGGTAGTGAGCGACGACGTACCCGACTACGATGGGCACCAGGGAGTGAGCGAAAAGGCCCGGGAGAGCCAAACGGTCAGCCTCATCGGAGGGCGCCGACATCGTCGCGATCGCGAAGAAGGCGCCGACGAGCAGGCAGAACAACATGAGGGCGACCGTGTCTAGGGCCACTGCGGCGACGTCAGCGTCGGTGCTGAACCGGATCCAGACCAGCGAGTCCTGGAAGCTGTCGAAGGCGGTGCTGCCGAGCAGCACGGAGACGGCGGCTAACAGCCCTCGGGTGGGGCGCAATCCATCGAGGTTGCGCATCGGGGCGCGGACCACCAACGCTCCGTCGCCGCGTCGGCCGAAGGGGGACAAATGACCTACGAGCGTGGAGTAAGCCTCGAAGGGATCTGCGGCGGCGATCCAACGTTCCCCGAACACGGCGGCGCCAACGATGACGACGACGAAGTACACGGCGAACCAGAGCCGCACTGCGTACAGGTAGTTCGCTTCGGGGTAGACCAGCTCGAGCCACACAAACGCCAACAGTCCGAGGGCGGCAGGCCATAACCCGATCCATGCCGGCAACTGGAACATGCCCGTGGTCGCCGAGCCTCCCGTGACCTTTGACAGCAACCAGTGCAGTGTCCGCAGTGGGTTGACAGCCCGGTAGAAGGGGCCGAACAGCAGGGACGCGGGCACGAGTCCCACCCACAGCAGGACGTAAACCACCCCGAACGTCGGGTTGGCCAAGCTGTCCGGTCCAGCGAGCGCCGCCCAGCCGACGTACACGGCCACAGATAACCCCAGCAGGCGCAGAGCGGCGCTGAACCACGCGCTCTCAACGACGGCGGTCACGTGTCGGGGGAGGGGATGCCCCTGAGTTGTGGCGTCGAAGCGCGGCGAGCGCCAGGCCAAGACCAGGACGAGAAACGACACCGCGAGGGTTGCGGCGGCGCCAGAGAGCGCATAGGGGAGCGGGATCGGCAGGTCCGCCGTTCCTCCGATGCCGTGCGCGAAGACCATCCTCTACGTTCCTTGCGTTCGGGTGGGAGGGTTGGGTGGAGGAACAACGCGTTTCACCCGGATCACGCCTGCGACAATTTGCCACCCCGCACTCCGCCCAGAGCCGAATGGCGGTCGACGTGGTCGCGGGTTCAGTTGACCTCTCCTCTCCGCACTGGTGGCCTCGCCAGGCCTCAGGACGTCAGACGACGCGTGCGGGCTCGCGCGTCGTGCCCTCCTCGAGCGCCTGACGATAATGGCACGCACTTCCCGAGGGGACAGCGACGCTGCACAACGATGGAAAAGATGCAGGTTGATCTCGAGGAGCGAGGGTGCTCTGTGCGCGGATGTCGCTGCGATGCGCCGTTTCAGCGGCGCGTGCGAAGCTCGAACCACACGGTTCGTGCACCGTCCGCGTGGTGGAGCTCTACTCCCCACCGCCGCGCCAAGGCCTCAACGACGATCAGTCGGCGTCCGGGTTCTCCGGTGCCTCCCGCGGAGGAAGTCGACGGGGTCGGAGCCGATGTGTGGGTTGTCTCGACACGTAGTGACTCCTCCGTGGTCGTCACGGCGAGGAGGATGTCGGCCGAGCCAGCGTCGAAGGCAGCGTTCACCAGCTCTGCAGTAAGCAGTTGGGCGATCGCGGAGATGTCGGGAGGCATGCCGCTGCAAGACAGAAGCACGTGGTGTCGTGCGCGGTCCACAGCGTCGGGGTGATTGTGCAGCGAGAGCCTGAAGAGGTCATTGCTCATGGCGCCCGCCGGCACGACAGGCATCCGCCGTGGGCTGGCCCGGCGCGACGGCCTCCCTCGGCTACTCGACGTGAAGGTTGAGCGCGTCGGCTGATCACGAGTCGATCTCGATGGCCGCCCGCGCCTGCCGCGGGCTGGACGTTAGCGAGTGACTTCGCGAATCGCTCTGGTACAGCTTGCCGACGCGGGACACAAGCAGATGGCCGTTGCGCCCTCCGAGTGTCCAAGCGAGCCGGTCACGCTGTCGGAGCCGGTCCAGGCGACGCCGGCCAGTTGTCCGTGGGGTGCGTGCGGGGCTCATCGGCGTTCGTGGAGCCGTAGTAGTTCCTCGTTGTAGCGCCGGAGTTCCTCGTCATTGTCACGCGCGGCGCGCCTGTCGTACCGCCTCGCCTCGCGCATGTCCGAGCGTACCCACGCCCAGATCAATCCGAATCCCAGGATCGCGATCGGATAGTCGCCCAGCACCCAACCCAGGGTGGCGCCAATGTACTGATCCCGCTCTGGTGAGTTGCCCCACTCACGTCCTAGAGCGGTGAACCAGTCCTCGGCGAGTACCTGGGTCTTGCTCATCAACGACACCGAGAACAGCGCGTGGAACCCGAACGTCACGAGAAGAGTGACGAGCCGCAGCGGATGCGGCTGTCGGGCTGGACCGGGGTCGATACCGCAAATGGCCGAGGCCAGCAGGTAGCCGGTCGCCAGGAAGTGGAAAACCATCAACAGGTGGACGGTGTGGCTGCGTAGCGAGAGCTCGAACAGCGACGAGGAGTAGAACACGACCAGGCTGATCACGAAGAGCCCCGCCGCGACCACCGGGTTCCCTAGAACCCGGAGGTACCAGGAGTGAATCGCCAGCAACAGCCACTCGCGAGGACCCCGAGAGCCATCCCTGCGAGCTCGCAGCGTTCGAAGCGCCAACGTCACCGGCGCCCCCAGCACCAGAAACGTGGGCGCTGCCGTCGCGATGGTCATGTGCTGCACCATGTGCATGCTGAACAGCACGTCGCCGTACACCCCCGGCGAGCCACTGGTGGCCCAGATCAGCATGGCGGCACCGATGAGCCAAGCCGCACTTCGCCCCACCGGCCATGCATCGCCGCGTCGGTGAAGTTTGAGTACCCCCGCGAAGTAGACACCGACTGCGAGCACGGAAAGGGGTGTCCAGAACGTGTCAACGCGCCACTGCGTCAAGAAGGTACCCATGTCGAGCGAAGGCGGCATGGAGAAACCCAACAGGGCCTCGGCCGGGGTCGCAGCCTCCCGTCCCGGTGGCGTTGGGGTGCGGCTCAACGCGACGCCCACAGCCATGGCCGCGGCCATGACGCCGAGCTCCGCTCCGGAGAGGCGGAGGAACCACGACGTTGAGGCTCCACCCTTGCTTGAGCCGCTGAGCGCAGGAATCGTTTGACGGCGATGCCAAGCGCCAGCGCCCAGCAAAGTCACCAAGGCACCACCCTTGATAACGAGCAGGACCCCGTAAGACGTGGACAGGTTCGCCCAGCTGCCGAGCCGAAGCCAAGCGGCTGTCACTCCCGAGACCGCAACCAGCGCCGCCGCCCAGCCAGCGAGGGTCGAGTAGCGGTTCACCACCCGCGGGAGTTGCTCATCACTCAGATGCCGGCGCACCAGCAGCAGAGCCGCGAGCCCGCCGCCCCACACGCTGATGCCGAGCAGGTGCGCCATCTGAGCGTTCACCGCGACGTCGTGATTGAGGTCCCCGGCGGCATGTCCGGTGGTCGCCAGCGGCCACAGCGCCACCACGGACACGACGGCCAGCACAGCGGTGGTCGTCAGGTTCCGCGTGAACATGGTGCCGATAGCGGTGACCGCGGCGAGGGTGGAGCTGAGCAGCATCACGCGCCCTAGCTCGACGTCGGTGAGGAAACTGCCTAGATACTGCATGCCGCCCGGAGCAAGCGGATCGACACCGGCGACGTCGCCGTAGGTGAACACCACGTTGGCGAGTCCACTCCACACCCACAACGATCCGGCAACCGAAGCGACGGCGAGGCCGCGTGCCCGCGTGCCTGTAACCAGGCGCCGAGTGTCGTGACTGCTGGGCGGCAGCACCGTGGCGGTAAGGGTCAGGGCTCCAACAGTCAGTGCGGCGCTAAGGTCGCGGATCGCTCGCGAAATCGGCAACCCGTACCGCACCGCGTTCCCGGGATCGCTGAGTCCTGTCTCGGCCGGGGGAGCGAGGGCACCGTTCCACCGCAGCAGCAGGACCGCAAGCAGAGGCACGCCGAGTATCAGCGCGACCGCGTAGAGTCGCGGGAGCACCGTCTTCACGGCTCGCGCCGCGCCGACCGGTTCCGCTGCGCCGCGAGGAAGAGGACCACGACCGCGGCGGGTATCAAGATCAGAGCGCCCACCAAACCCCACAACGAGTCGCTGTTCTCTCCGCTGGCGGACTCACCTGGGGCTGAAGATGGCTGGTCGGCCGACCTGGTCGCCGCATCCGGTGACGGCGTCGAACTTGGTGTCGGTGACGGGGAGGAAGGGCTACGGGTTCCGGCGGTGAACTCGACCGTCCCGGTGACGGGGTGCCCGTCGGCCGACACCACGCGGTATCCGACCACCCAGGCCGTCCGTTCTTCCTCCGCGGCGCCGTCCGGGACTGTCCCAACGACTTGTTGGCCAGTGACCGCGGTGTCCAACCTCACCGGTTCGTCCTCGCCAATCGTGAGGGAGACCTGAGCGAACTCGGGAGAGATGTTCTCCGTGAAGGTGAGCTGGATCGTCGTGGGAACCCCCTTCACGCGGGCACCGTCGGCCGGCGCCGAGCTCTCCAAGCCCGTGTGCGCCGACGCTGGCGCCACGCAGAGGGCGACCAACGCGAAACCAGTGGCTGCGATAGTCACGAGCGTTGACGTGAGCCGAGCGAAGCGGCGGCGGCCCCAAGGCCGCAGGGCTACCCTCATGACCGGATCTCGCCGATCAGCCATGTCCCTGCGATGAGGAGACTGATGAGAAGTGCGACCACCGCGCCGAAGACGAGGGGCAACCAAGAGCCGCTCTCCGTGTGCTCGCCCTCGTCCGTGACGCCGTTCTCGACGTCGGTCTGGGCAGCGACTCTATCGATGTCCCGAGCCACCTCGCCGTCCGCATCCCCCACCGTATCCGCGGCGGCGTACCTGGAAGCGTCAACCTGCTGCTCGCCGTGCGCTCTTGTGACTTTGTCAGGGGCAACGTGCGGCGGCTCTTCGACGGGCACCGCCGTCTCCGGGAGCGGGTGGCTGCGTGCGGACGCAGGGTTCTCCGCCATGGCGTTCCTCCTTGGACGACCTGCCGCTGGCCCCTGCGAGAAGTTCCTTGGCGCGAGCTCAGCTTCAATGTGAATGAGACGATGGCGCTCCGATCGACGGCGCGCCGGGAGCAATCTACTATGTGGGATAGAACAATCACACGCGGAGTCCGGCGCCGAGGAGGAGCTGTTGCGGAGTCTGGGAGCGCTAGAGGGTGAGATCATGCGGTGCCTGTGGTCCGCGCCGACTTCACGATCCGTTCGTGAGGTCCTCGAGGAGCTGGATCGAGACAAGCCCCTGGCCTACACCACGGTCATGACCGTGCTGGAGAACCTTCACCGCAAGGGTTTCGTCAGGCGTGAGAAGGCTGGCCGCGCTTTCCGCTATACCTCGACGGTCACCCGCGAGCAGCACACCGCCGAGTTGATGGGCGGTGTGCTCGCTGGAACGGACGACCCAGGAGCTGCACTTCTGCACTTCGTGCGGCGCATGTCGCCCGAGGAGCAGAGCGAGTTGCGTGCTGCACTCGAGCGCCTGGGCGAGTCGGGGGGCATAGAGCCGTGATCGCAGCTTCGTTCTTGGCGCTGTTCGTCGTCATGGCAATCCTCGGGGGGCGGCTGCTCGACCGTGCTACGTGGCCGACAAGGGCGCCGGCTTTGGGAATCCTCGCCTGGCAGGCTCTGACTGCGGCGGTAGCGCTTGCAGTGGTACTGACGGGTGTGTCATTGGCTCTCCCGGAGCTCCATCTCAGCGGCAACGTCAGCCAGATGCTGCGGACCTGCCTGATCGAACTGCAGCACCGATACAGCACGCCGGTTGGCTCAATGCTCGGCGTCGCCGGAGCCTGCCTAGCGCTGGGGGTTTCCGCGCGCCTCCTCCACGCCTGGACGGCGACCACGCTTGCCGCAGGTCGACAGCGCCGGCGCCATCTCATCGGCCTGGGGCTCATCGCCGACAGCACTTCGCCCGACGCGGTCGCCTTCGTGGACCATGAGGAGCCACTGGTGTACTGCCTGCCCGGGCGTAGGCGCAGAGTCGTCGTCACCAGTGGCGCGAAGCGTCTTCTGACTCAACGCCAACTCCGGGGCGTCCTCGCGCATGAGAGGGTGCATTTGAGAGCGCGTCACCATCTGGCGATCGTTGCCTCGACGGCGTTGAGTCAGGCGTTCTTCGGGCTCGGCGTGTTCCGTACCGCGGCCGAACGAGTCGTCGAGCTGGTCGAGATGCACGCCGATGACGCCGTGTCAGGGTCGCAGCGTCGTGATCTGGCCTCGGCGCTGTTGAGGCTCTCTGGTGCGGCTGCCCCCGCGGGCGCGCTCGGTGTCGGCGGCGCTACTGCCGTCGCTCGGATCATTCGTCTGTCTCAACCCCGCGCCCCCCTGCCTTCACAGGCCCGATGGCCGATCCTGGCCCTGACGCTCGCGACTGTGGTGATCCCAGTTCTGCTTGCGGTACTGCCGGCTGGCATGGCGGTTGCTGAACACTGCTGCGTAGTCGCCTGACCCGCTGTCCGCCACCGATCGCAGCCTCGGTGCAGAGCGGCGCGTCAACTACTATGCCGTATCGTAGGTGTCGGCCTCGAACCACGTCCGGCGCCCGTCTCGAGCAGCCGGTGCACACACGTCCGCATCTGGTCCGGGTCTGGCAGAAACCATGGGAGGAGGATTGAGCATGCCCGGTGGTCCCAATGCCGCGGAGTCCGATCCACCTCAGCCACGACCTCGGGAAGCCGCAGCCCTCCGAATCCAGCGGCCGTGGTACCGGCGCACGTGGAAGCACGTCGTCACGGTGCTGGTGTGCAGCGCCCTCGTGGGCCTGATGGCGGGAAAGCTGTACTTGCAGGCGGCCAAAGGAGATGAGTCGGGCATCGCGGCACCTAGCGACACCGCCGGGCAAGGCCGCGGGGGTGTCGTGGCGGAGTACCCACCGACGCAGCGAGGCGGCAGCGTGGTGGTGGGCGGAACGACCCTGCAGGGAGGCCAAATCTCCACCGATAAGATGCGCGGCGATGTGGTGGTGGTGAACGTATGGGGGTCGTGGTGCGCTCCCTGCCGAACTGAGGCGCCGATTCTGGCCGACGCCAGCCGCCGTTACCAACCCCGAGGAGTCTCCTTCCTAGGCATCAACGTGCGTGACAATGAGGCAGCGGCGAAGGCATTCGAGGACCGCTACTCGATCCGCTACCCAAGCATCGCCGATTTCGACGGTCGCACCTTGTTAAGCCTCAACGACTATGTTCCTGCCAGCGCCGTCCCGGTGACGGTCATCCTGGACCGCGACGGCCGAGTCGCCGCCCGAGTGCTCGGCGAACTGCGGCGCGCCACCCTCGACGCGTTGCTCGACACGGTGATCGCCGAACCAGCGAGAGACCTTTCCACCAGCTGACCGCCCGACCGAGGAGATACACAGGCATGGCGAAACGACCTGAGGCCCAGGACCGACGCGCCCGGGCCGCCGCGTTACAGGCGGAGCACAGGCGCGACGAACGCCGCCGCACAGTGTTGATCGTCGGCGCATGCGCCGCCGTCGCGGTCGTGATCATCGGAATGGCAGTCATCGCGCTGCTGAACCAGCAGCGGGAACGAGACGAGATTGATGCCGCAGCCTCGGAGTCGATCGAAGGAGTCGAGCAGTTCACGGACCTGTCCCGCAACCACGTCGAGACCGCCGTCGACTATCCACAGACGCCCTCAGTCGGAGGGGACCACAGCTCGGTGTGGGTGAACTGCGGTACGTACACGTCCGCCATCGACCCGATGCAGGCGACACACTCTCTCGAGCACGGGGCAGTGTGGATCGGCTACGACCCGAGCCTCGAAGCGGCAGAGGTCGAGAAGCTCGTCGGGATCGCCGAGGCGAACAACTACGTTCTGCTGAGCCCGGTCGAGGACGTACCGGCGCCGGTGACCGTCAGCGCCTGGGGCAACCAGCTGCAACTGGAAAGCCCCGACGACCCGCGGCTCGAAGTCTTCGTGCAGAAGTACCAGCAGGGAGAACAGACGCCGGAGCCCGGCGCCCCCTGCACCGGCGGCAGCGGCGGCATGTGATGGCGAAAACGCGCGCGACTGGCGCCACCGCAGCGGCGCCGGACGCTTCGGACAAGGAGGCAGAACCGGTCGCGGCGCTTCCGAGATCGCGGATGATAGCGGTCGCCGCTGCCCTCACTGCTGCCGCAGTCGCGCTCGGCGCAGGCGTCTTCATCGGGATCGCCAGCCACGGCGGCGATTCCAACGCCACGGGCATGGCGGAGCCCGGTTCGCTGGACGTCGGCTTCGCGCGCGACATGCGCGACCACCACGCCCAGGCGGTGGAGATGTCGGTCATGGTGCGGGACGCGACCGAGGACCCGGAAGTCCGGACCTTGGCGTTGGACGTGCTGCTCACCCAGCAGCAGCAACTCGGCCAGATGTATGGGTGGCTCGCCACGTGGGACGAGCCGCAGGTCGGCTCGGAGCCACCCATGGCTTGGATGACCGATGATGCGGCTGCATCCGCCAATACGGCCGCCCAAGGCGACGTCGCCTCAAGCGAAGGCGACACGCCCGGCATGGAGGGCATGGAGCACGGTTCTGAGGCGGACGCCGAAACCGAAGGATCCGAGGACGTCTCGATGCCCGGGATGGCCACCGCGGCGCAACTGCAGGAGCTCGACCGGTCACGCGGGGTCCGGGCGGAGCGGCTGTACCTGCAGCTGATGATCCCGCATCACCGGGCCGGCGTCGCAATGGCAGAGTACGCCGCGGCAAACGCCTCCCAACCTCAGGTACGGCGACTCGCGCAGAGCATCGTCGAAGCGCAGACCTCGGAACTGAAGGTGTTGCAGTCGATGCTCGACGCCCGCGGTGGACCCGTGCCCGGGGTTTGATCGGCATGCTTCGGAGCTTCCAGTGACGAACACCCAACGTCCGGTCACCAGCGGACCGGACCGCAACACCAGTGAGTCGAGCATCGACGGCTGGGGCGCTGCCGGAGGGGCTCCGATCACCACTGGGGTTGCGCCGCCGCGTGGGGGGTGGGCCTGGAGTCGTTGGGCCTGGCGATCGCTAACCTCGATGCGGACAGCCGTGATCCTCCTGGGCCTACTGGCGCTTGCTGCTGTGCCCGGCTCGCTGCTGCCTCAACGGAATGTTGCCAGCGACCCGAACGCCGTACTTCAGTTCACTCAGGACAACCCGACGTTGGCGCCGTGGTTGGACAGGCTGGGGCTATTCGAGGTGTACGCCTCGCCGTGGTTCGCCGCCATCTACATCCTTCTGCTGGTGTCGATGACCGGCTGCGTCATCCCCCGCTGCCTCCGCCTCTGGCGAGCGGTACGGGCCGACCCGCCTCCGGCGCCGAGCAGCTTCGTGCGCCTCTCCGAACGTCGAGAGGTGCACGCGGCGCAGTGCCCCTCTGAGGCACTCCGTGCGATCGCCGCTGATCTGAAGAGCCGGGGATTCCGGGTCCGTACCACCGGCGGCGAGGTGAGGGCCGAACGCGGGTACGCCCGAGAGCTCGGCAACCTGCTGTTCCACCTCTCTCTCCTCGTGCTCCTGGCCGGCATCGCGCTGGGGCGGCTGTTCGGCTTCGAGGGCCGCGTCGCGCTTGTCGAGGGAGCCGGGTTCTCGAACGTAGTGTCGCAATACGACGAGTTCTCCCCGCGCGCGCTCACCGACGTTGAGGGGTTGGAGCCGTTCTCCTTCACGCTGAATGATTTCGAGGCCAGCTTCGAGACCGCAGATGAGAAACGGGGGGAGCCGCGCCAGTTCCGGGCCGAGCTCGAGTACCGCCCGGACGACGGCTCCACATCGAAAGCAGTCGAGGTGGAGCCGAACCACCCGCTCGATGTCAACGAGACGAAGGTGTTCCTGACCGGTCATGGGTACGCCCCCAAGGTTACGGTCCGCGATGGTCGCGGGGATGTCGTTTTCACCGGCCCGGTGATCTTCCTGCCCAACGATGCCAGCTACGCCTCCGACGGCGTCGTCAAGGCTCCGGATGCACGGCCGACCGAGCTGGGCTTCGAAGGTTTCTTCCTCCCGACCGCCGCCGTCGGCGACCGGGGTCCGTACTCAGCCTTCCCGGACGCGCTGAACCCACAGCTCTTCCTCACCGCCTTCACCGGTGACCTCGGCATGTCGGACGGCCCACCGCAGTCGGTGTACACCCTGGTCAAAGACGACCTACAGCAGGTCCGCGCCGACGGCCGTCCGTTTGCAAAGGCACTGTCGGTCGGCGACACGATGCGGCTGCCCAACGGAGAAGGGTCATTGACCTTCGACGGCGTCGCCCGGTTCGCGAACTTCCAGATCGCGTACGACCCGGGCAAGGAGGTCTCGCTCGTCGCCGCGGCACTGCTGCTGCTCGGAGTGACGACGTCCCTGCTGATCCGACGTCGACGAGTCTGGGTGCGCGTGGTGGCGTCCGGCCCCGACGGGACGCGCCTCGAAGCCGGCGCGCTGCCTCTGACCCGGAGGGGCGGCATAACGGGGGAGATCGATGCGGTGCTCACCGCTGTCAGTGATGAACGCGAGAAGTCGTCGGACCGGCCTGACACCGAGCGAGCCGCTGGCCCCGAGAAGGAGTGATCACGTGACCCTGCCGTCGATGGAGACGCTGGCGCAGCTGAGCGACAACCTTGTGTACTCCGCCATCGCGGTGTACGCGCTGGCCATGCTCGCGTACGCCGCCTTGAGCGCACGCCGACCCGAGGCGCACCGCCAGCAACCGGCCGCAGCGCCCGCGGTCGAGGCCACGATCGGGGCGCGTGCCGACCCTGGCAGCCGCCGCTCCGTCGGAGCTCCTGGAGAGGAGGCTCGCGATGCGACCGGACCCGCGCCGCACACTGATGCCTCCGTGAACGCCGTGGACCGGCTCAGCGCGATCGCCGCTGCCTTGACGATCCTCGGATTCCTGCTTCACCTCAGTGGCGTGGTCGCCCGAGGCTTCGCTGCGGGGCGGGCGCCGTGGGGCAACATGTACGAGTTCGCGGTGGTCGCGGCGCTCGCCGCGGCGGCGGCATTCCTTGTGTTTCTGCGCCGGGAACCCGTCCGCGCCCTTGGTGTGTGGATCACCGCCATCGTCGTGCTCACCCTCGGGCTGTCCGTCACCGTGCTTTACACCCCGGCCGGTGCGCTGGTGCCCGTCCTGAACTCGTACTGGCTGGTGATCCACGTTGCCGCGGCCATCACGGCCGGCGGCGTCTTCACCATCGGTGCGGTCGCCATCTTGCTATACCGCCTTCGACTTCGAGCCGAACGCCGAGGCCCCGCCCACACTGGATATGCCGGCCGCCTGCCGGCCGCCAGCACGCTGAACCGGGTGGCACACACTGCCAACCTTTTTGCGTTCCCCATCTGGACCTTCGCAGTGATCGCGGGCGCCATATGGGCCGAGAATTCCTGGGGACGGTATTGGGGTTGGGACCCGAAGGAGACATGGGCGTTCATCACCTGGGTGTTGTACGCCGCATACCTCCATGCTGAAGCGACGGCGGGATGGCGGGGCACCAAGGCTTCGTGGTTCGCACTGCTGGGGTACGCCGCCTTCGTGTTCAACTTTTTCGGCGTGAACATGTGGATCTCCGGGCTGCACTCCTACGCCGGCATCTGACCCAGACGACGCTGATGATGAGAAGACTTTCAGCCGCACAGCATCGAGTACCCGCGGCCCCCGGCAGGGCGCGGCAACCAGCGCACAAGGGGATTCGCCGACGCCGGCCGGGCACCCCCGGCACCGTTGCAGCGTTGGCCACGGTGTTGGGCTCCATGGCGCTCACCGGCGCGGTGCTAGTCACGACTGTGGTGCTGCAGGCCGGGCAGGCAGCCCATCCCGGTGCGTCACTGGAGATCGCCCATGCCCTTTTCGGCGCCTCTGACGTCGCAGCGCAGCCGCAGACGTCGGCCCCTCGAGGCGGCGATGCCCTCGACGGCTTTGCGCGGGAGCGATACCAGCGGGCGAAGCGGATGCAGGCCGAGCGCATGGCGGCGATGACGCGCCCGAGCCGGGACAACGACCGCCGCTCCGACCCCGGCACGCGGCGTGAGGACGGCCGCCGTACGCAGGGGTCGGCGCCGCCCCCGTGGTTGCAAGAGTGCATGCAGCGGAGCTCGGATCGTGCCCAGTGGCACAGCAACGGCCAGATTCCGTCCAGCGAGCTGTGTGCGCTTCCGGAATCCGGCCATCTGCTGCACGGCGACGCCGCGGCGGGATGGTGGCGGCTCAACGTCGCCTTCACTCGTCGGTTCGGCGCCGGGGTCTGCATCACCGACTCCTACCGCAGCTACGGGGCACAGGCGTCGGTGTACGCCTCCAAACCCGGACTCGCGGCCGCACCGGGCACCAGCAACCACGGTTGGGGAGTCGCGATGGACTGGTGCGGCGGCGTGGAGTCCTACACCTCGCCGCAGCACCAGTGGCTGGCCCGCAACGGCGCCCGGTTCGGCTGGGTGAACCCCGGCTGGGCGCAGGCCGGCGGGTCGCGGCCTGAGCCGTGGCACTGGGAGTACGACAGCCGATGACCCGGTACGCCCCCGACGGAAATGCCGGCGCGGATGCTGCCGACGCGAGGGCTGCCGACGCCACGACCGCGACCTCCCGTTCCCGTGGGCACGGGAGGTCGCTGCTGCGCCGGACGCCGGCAACGGGTGTGCTGGCTCGGGTGGTGCTCGCGGTCGCCGCAGGGTTCGCGCTGTACCTGACGTTCGAGCCGCACGGGCTGTGGTCACTGGGCCCGATCGGGCTCGCCACCCTGTTCGGGGTGCTGCACGGCCGCTCGGCGCGAGCTGGGTTCGGGTACGGGTTGCTCTTCGGGCTGGGCATGATGCTGCCGCTGCTGTGGTGGGCCGGGGAGTTCGTCGGCCCCGTCGGGTCGCTCCCGCTCGGCACCCTGCAGGCGCTGCTGGTCGCCCCGGTGACCGCCGGCATCGCGGTTGTCTCCCGGTGCCGGGCTGCGCCGGTTTGGGCTGCGGCGTTGTGGGTGGCCGGTGAGACGTTGCGGTCGCTGGTGCCGTTCGGTGGGTTCCCGTGGGCGAAGGTGGCGTTCGGGCAGGTCGACGGCGTCTTGCTGCCGTTGGCCGCGGTCGGCGGCACCCCGCTGGTCGGCTTCGCGGTCGCGTTGTGCGGGTTCAGCCTCATCATGCTGATGCGAACCGTGTGGCGGTCGCGGCGGCCGGGCGGCGCCCGACACACCGTCGCCGTTGCGGCGTTGGTGGCCGGCGTCCTGGTTCCGCTGGGGGCTGGGGTGGCGGCGGGCGCACTGGTGAGCACCTCGCCGCAGGACGGCACCGTCACCGTGGCTGCGGTGCAGGGCAACGTGCCACGCGCCGGGCTGGAGTTCAACGCCGAACGGCGTGCGGTGCTCGACAACCACGTCCGCGAGACGCTGAGGCTCGCCGGCGACGTTGACGCCGGCCGGGTTCCGACTCCGGATCTGGTGCTGTGGCCGGAGAACTCCTCCGACATCGACCCTTACGCCAACGCTGACGCCTACGCCCAGATCGAGAGGGCCAGCGACGCGGTCGGGGTTCCGGTGCTGGTCGGTGCCGTCGTCGGCGGCGACGGGCCGGCGCCCCGCAACACCGTGCTGCAGTGGGACCCCGCGGCAGGGCCGGTCGCGGAGTACGCGAAACGCCGGCTGCAGCCCTTCGGGGAGACGATGCCGATGCGGGACTTCTTCCGCCTGTTCACCGATCAGGTCGACGAAGCCGGCCGCTTCACGTCCGGCACCGAGGCCACGGTGTTCGACATCGCGGCCGGGGACTCCGGCTCGGTCAGGGTGGCGATCACGCTGTGCTACGAGGTGATCTTCGACAGCACCGTACGGGACTCCATCCTTGGCGGCGCGAACCTTCTCACGGTGCCCAGCAACAACGCTACGTTCGGCTACACCGACATGACTCACCAGCAGCTGGCCATCGACCGGTTCCGAGCCGTGGAGCACAGCCGGTCGGTCGTGGTGCCCACCACGAGCGGCGTCAGCGCGATCATCAACCCCGACGGGAACGTCGTCGCCTCCAGCGGCATGTTCGAGCCGGCGACCCTGGTCGCGAGGGTGCCGCTGCGCTCCGAGCTCACGGTCGCCGACCGACTCGGGCCCGTCCCCGAGGGGCTGCTGACGCTGGCCGGGGTCACCGCCCTGGCAGGAGCCGTCATCCCATGGTCGGCGACGCGGACGGCGATGACGCCAGCGTGGGGCGGGGCGTGGGTCAGGGCGTGGGGGAGCAGGCGTGGATGAGCAGGGCGCCGGCATGGAACGCGGACCCGATCGGCGACGGCCCCGAGTCACTCCGCGGCTTGGGTGGAACCCAGCCGCATGTGCTCGGTGTGGTAGATCGCCTGGTCGATCAGCTCCGCGACGTGGTCGTCGAAGAGGCGGTATTGCACGTGTCGACCTTCTCTTCGCGCCTCCACCAGGCCGAGGTTGCGCAGCACCCGAAGCTGCTGACTCACCGCCGACTGCTCCATCGCGACCGCCTGAACGAGCTCACCGACGGTCGCCGGCCCCTCGCACAGCGTCGCCAGCAGCATCAGTCGGCTCGGCGTGGCCAGTGCCTGCAGCGTCGTCGCGACCGCCTTGGCCTGCGACGCATCGAGCTCGTGGCGGTGGCCGGCCGCAGCCGCTCGGTGTCCCATGCCACACATCCTAGCCACACTTGCATGAACACGTATTCATGTGGTGTGCTGTCGGGGTGTCGGTGCGGGAGACGCACCCGAGGCGAAGGAGAAGGAGCAGGGTCATGACGGTCGCAGCGCTGGTGTTGTTCGGGTTCTACCTCGGGGTCGGGTTCGTGCTGCGCACCCTCCTGCAGTGGCGCCGTACCGGTGACAGCGGGTTCCGGGGTATCTCCGGACGTCCCGGCTCCGCGCCCTGGTGGGCCGGCGTGCTGTTCGTCGTGGCTCTGGTGGCCGGTGTCGCCGGCCCGGTCGCCGCGCTGCTGGGCCTGGACGCGCTGCCCTACCTGCAGACGGACCGGTTGCAGATCATCGGGACGGTGGTCGCGGTCGCCGGGCTCGCCGGCACCTTCATCACCCAGCTCGACATGGGCACGAGCTGGCGGATCGGGGTCGACGACGCCGAAAAGACCGAGCTGGTCACGGGTGGCGCCTTCGCGGTGGTGCGCAACCCGATCTTCACCGCGATGGCGGCCACCGGCGCCGGGCTGGCGCTGATGGTGCCCAACGTCGTCGCCGTCGGCGGGTTCGTGCTGCTGCTCGTGGCGTTGCAGCTGCAGGTCAGGGTCGTCGAGGAGCCGTACCTTCGCCTCACCCACGGTGCGGACTACGTTCGATATGCCAGAACGACGGGCCGGTTCCTGCCCGGTATCGGCCGCTACCGCGTCTCCACTGTCGCGTCCGGTCTGGGCGAAGCGGCTGGCACGAAGGTGATCGAGCACTCGAAGAACGGAGCCCGGTGATGGGTGCGGGACACGGACACGGACACGGCGCGGACCAGGGCCGGGGAGCGAACTCAGACGGAGTCGGCGGTCACGCCGGTGGCCGCCACCGATGGCGGCTCGCTGCCGCCTTTGTTCTGATCGCTGGGTTCTTCGGGGTCGAGTTGGCCTACGGGCTGCTCACCGGGTCGCTGGCGCTCCTTTCGGACGCCGGTCACATGGCCGCCGACGTGGTGGCCCTCGGTGCGGCGCTAGTGGCGACGAAGGTTGCGACACGCCGGGACACCACCGGCCGCCGCACCTACGGTTCCTACCGGGCGGAGGTCTTCGCCTCCGGCCTCGCGGCGCTGCTCATGCTCGGTGCGGCGACGTACGTGGTGATCGAGGCGATCGGCCGGCTCGGCGAAGACGTCATGGTCGAGACCGGCCCGATGCTCGTCGTGGGCGCCCTCGGGCTGGTGGTGAACGTGATCGCGATGCTGCTCCTGCGCGGCGGCGCCGCCGAAAGCCTGAACGTCAAGGGTGCCTACCTCGAGGTGGTCGCCGACACCGCGGGCTCGGTCGGCGTGCTGCTAGCCGGGTGGCTGGTCGCCGCAACCGGCGACGGCTACTGGGACACCGTGGTAGCCCTCGCCATCGGTGCCTACATCGCCGTGCGGGCGCTGATCCTGGGCGGCGAAGTGCTCGCCGTGCTCGGCCAGCACGCCCCGGCCGGAATTGACGTCGACCAAGTACAGAGCGATCTTGGGGCGCTCGACGGCGTCTCAGAGGTCCACGACCTGCACCTTTGGACGCTCACCTCAGGGATGCACGTTGCGACCGCGCACCTGGTCACCCCGGCGACCTCGACGACTCCGGCGGTGCTGGAGGCGGCGCGCACCATGCTGAAGCAGCGACACGGGATCGCGCACGCCACTCTGCAGGTGGAGACCTCACAGCACGCCGACGACTGCCGCGACACCGACTGGTAGGAGGGGCGTCTCCAAGGAAATCTGTTCACCGCACTCCTTGGCCCGACGGCTACCCCGCCACAAGGCAGAAGAGCAGGAATGTGTCGAGAGCAACGATGAGGCCAGCCACGCACCCAGCAGCGACGGTCGTCGCCTTCCGGTTACCCACGGACCCATGAGCCGCCGCTGCGCGGTCAGCCACACGAGGGGTGCACGTGCGAACGGGATCCCGAAAGAGAGCACGACCTGCGACCACACCAGTGCCATGGTCGGATCAGCGCCCAGCGGAAGGATGACAAGCACGGGGGCCATGGCGATCGCTCGGCGCAGAGTCGCACCGGGACGTGCATGCGAAGGAAGCCGGCCATGACAACCTGGCCCGCGTGATTGCCGACGGCCGAGGCTGCCACACCGGAGACCAACCGAGCCATCGCAAAGAGCCGAGCTGAGTGTCCAGACCTCTATGCACCCTCGTGAAGGGACTGTTTTCCGCTGAATCGGTTCGAGGAGGACAACTGGGCGGCGATGACGAGCATCGTGGCGTTGACGATGCCGGCTATCCCATCGCGAGAGCTACGTCGAGGCGCTGTGCGCGGAATAGCCGTCGGCGGATCATCTTGCCGACCCCGATCATCGCGGCGGGAGCCGCTTCAAGGTCGCCGCCCGATTCTGGGTGAGAGTAGCGGCCAGGAGTCAGCGCGGAGTACACGGAGATGACGTGCGGCATCACAGTTGCGCCCAGGATGCCCGTTGCAAGTAGCGTGCTGTCGGTTCCTGCGAACCCCGGCACCATGCCGGTCGCCAGCGAACCGGCATCGGCTCCTGACGCACGAGGGTGTAGGCGAAGCCAAGACCAATGACAGCAAGCAAGCCCGCAATGATCGCCTCGAACGGCCCGGTATCCCCGGGACTGCGCGGCGAGGTTCAAGTAGGCGACGATCGCCGTGAGGGCCTCTCGGATAGGCAGCGGCACTCCGAACAGCAGGTTCAGCGCGATGGCGCCTCCTACAACCTCGGCGAGGTCGGTGGCGACTGCCGCCGCTTCGGCTTGGAGCCACAAGCCCCAAACGACCGGCCGAGGAAGCCGTTCGCGGCAGAGAGTCGCCAGATCCCGACTGGTCGCCGCACCGAGCTTGGCGGTAAGCGCTTGGATGAGCATTGCCATGAGATTCGCTGCCAGGATCACCCAGAGCAGTGGGTATCCATAACTGGCGCCGGCCGAGAAGTCGGTCGCGAATGCCTGGGTCGACGTACGCAATCGCCGCGATGAAGGCCGGACCTAACAGCGGCCACGTCTGACGCCATGACCGCCGGCCACCGTTCCCTCCCGGGAGCAGGCGCTGCTGCAGCCGCTGACGGCGTGGCGCGGTGCCTGGGGCCGCCATGTGCATCGGTCTCTCCCAGGTGTCTGGATGGCTCTATAGAACCGCCGGTGGTGGCAACGAAGCCCGTACGGCACCCAATGGATCGAGGAGGTGCCCCTTGAGCGTCACTCGCCCGCCACCGCAGCGTCACGGGTTCACGCGTGGGGCGTCACCACACTGCACGTGGAGTCACCCTCGCAGACGCGTCGCAGCAAATACGGCTCGCCCGAGTCGGTCACACTTGGGCTCGCCGACTGATTTCCTACCGCCCCGACCATGGCGCGAGGAGCATCTCAGCCTGCATCTGTTGTCTTACCTGCAGTGCAACCAGTGCTGCGACGAGCAGCAGGACCATCACCGCCGCGCGTCGCCGCGTCCACGCAATCGACACCGTGGCCCATCGGCCGACCAGCATTCCAACAGCGGCGCGTACCGACGCCAGTGCCGCAGCAAGCACCGCCAGGATCCCCGCGGGGTTGTACCGCCATGCTGCAGAGAGATCGCCGCGAGCGGTGTAGTAGGCGGCACGAGTGCCCCCGCAAAGGGGATCCACGATGCCGACCTCGTGCCACGGCCCGTGCAGGTTCACTACGGGCACGCCGGCGGACATTAAGGCGACCGTTGCTGCCGCTCCGAGCAAGCCTACGATCGTGATCGGCAGGCACAGGTCACGTGGTGACCACCAAAGGCGGAGCAGCGGAGCAGCGGATGCTCGCGCAGGTGAGCTGACCTGCGTCGAGGCCGCAGCCGGGGAGGCCGAGTGTGCAGTGCCCCCGATGTCGCGCCTTCCCATCTAGCCTCCGATCGGCGATCGACCGGCCCGTGGACCGGTTTACTAGCCGTCATCGTAGGTGCGGCTGCGGTCCCGACCGATCGCCGCGCTGAGCGCTTCGGCGAAACCCCGTCGGATCTGGGCGTCATTGCGTGAAGATGTCAAGAACCGGCGAGGCAGCGGCTTGCTGATCAGCTTGAGACCGGTTCGGCAGCAAGTTGTGTCTCCATGGGTAGTTGTCCCGTAGGGCGTCCTTGCCGACCGAGCACCTGGCCCACTCACCCCGCGTCCGGTGCGCCTACGCGAGGTCGAGGTCCGCCTTCTCCTCGGCCGAGTGCGCGGACCGGTGACCCCACGGGAACACCCACCGGAACAGGCTCAGCCCGGGCCGGTGGCACCAGCAGCCCTTCGCGCAGCCGCACCGCATCATGCCGAAGTGCTCGGCGACCCGGTTCCCGGCCGCCATAAGCACGTAGCCGGCGACGAGCAGTAGAAAGATCCGCTTCACGAGAGCACCTCCAGGAGCAGCGCGGTGTGGGGGGACCCGCTCAACCCGCTGGGCGTGGCGTAGACCCGGCATGTCAACTCCACGATCTCGTCGCCGGTCGCGAACGGATGCGTCCCGTCGATCCGGATGGTGGGCGACTCGAGGAACGCGAGTTCCTCGGCCTGCTCGGGAGTCTCGACCAGGCGCCGCGAGACCACGACGTCGGCGCCGCCGAGTTCGGCCAGCGCCTGACTAAGCCGGTCGTCGGCGACCTGCCAGTGGGGGCAGCCGCCGAAGTACAACAGCTCGACTCGCACCACCGGCTCCCTCCTGCACTGGGACTGGTCTTCCTCCAACTCTGTCATGTACGGCGCCGGGCGCTGGTGCCGCTGAGGGCGACAGTGCCGGAACTACGGCACACGTCAGACCCGACGCTCCTTGGTCACAACCCCAACACCAAACACGCGGGGGCTTGGGGTGGCGACTTCAGATCAGACCGTGGGATCAGCCCGCCGATCCATCTGTCACACCTTGCCGCCGGACTCAGCGATATGAGTTTCGCCGACGACGGGCTGTGGCAAGTAGTTCATCGACGCTGGCGAGCTTCACGCGTGGTCGGCCCTCGGCGAGTCCGCCGTCCCGCTCGCGCCGCTCGATCGCTGCAAGTCCTCGGGAGTCGACGGTCTGGGGGACGCGGCGGTGGACCAGGCGGTCGAAGGCTCGAGCACCCTGGCAGGGGCTTCTGAGTCGTCCGTCGATCGCGTCGGCGATGAGTGTGCCGACTGTTTCGTGTGCGTCACTGCGGTTGGTGCCGATGCCTCCTGAGGGCCCGCGCTTCGCCCATCCGACAACGTAGGTGCCAACGTGGTCGAGCACGCGGCCGCGATCGTGCGGCAGGGTGGCGCTGCGCTCGTCGAAGGGCAGTCCGGGAAGGGGTGCGCCTCGGTAGCCGATCGCCCGCGCCACCATGCCGGTGCGGAGGTCCGTGTGGACCTGACCCGTGGCGACCCGGATGGCCTCGACCTCGCCGTCGCCCAGGAGCGCGGTCGGGGCACTATGGAACCGAAGCACGATGCGCCGTCCCGGTTCCGGCGGCTTGCTCCAGTCGATGCGGCTGTGAGGTACGTCGAGAAGCAGCGCCGCTTTGTCTCGTGGGCCAGCTGAGCGGACGGCGTCGGAGACTGCTGGGTCGTGGTCGTCCAGCACTAGCTCCACGCCCGCGAACTGCTTGAGGCCGAGCAGTTCCGGCGACGTGTAGGCGGCCTCCGTGGGTCCGCGCCGACCGAGAAGCACTACCTCGCGGACGTTGCTCCTGCGCAGCGCAGCCAGGGCGTGATCGGCGATGTCGGTGGTTGCAAGCTCCGTGGGATCTGAGAGCAGGATCCGGGCGACATCGAGTGCCACATTGCCGTTGCCAACGATCACGGCGCGCTCCGAGGACAAGTCGAAGTCGTCGTCGGCCGCGTCCGGATGACCGTTGTACCAGGCAACGAAGCGGCGGGCTGAGATGCTTCCCTTCAGATGCTCGCCGTCGATCCCGAGCCATCGGTCTTCCGTGGCGCCGACCGCGTAGATCACCGCGTCGTGATGTTCCGCCAGTTCCTCATGAGTGACGTCTCGACCGATCTCGAGGTTGAGATACAGCCGTGTCCGGGGGTGGTCATGCAGGCGTCGAAAGGTCTCTCCAACGCCTCTGGTGGAGGGGTGGTCAGGAGCGACCCCGTAGCGGACCAAGCCGCCGGCGACAGGTAGGCGGTCGACCAGTGTCACCTCGGCGTTGGTGTTGAGCAACAGGTCTTGGGTCGCGTACATGCCGGCCGGTCCCGTGCCGACGACCGCTACCCGTGGGGCGCGGAAGTCGGGCGGCAGGATCCGGTCGAACACCGGTGGGTCCCAATGATGCAGATTGGGCCCCGCGTCTGCGGCACTTGATGCGCGTTCCTCCGCCCCCGAGTCGGTGGGGTTCTCGTAGTACGCCGCGTTGATGTCGGCGTAAACCTGATCGGAGCCAGTCAACTGCTGAATCGGGAAGATGGCTTCGACGGGACACGCGTCGGCGCAGGCCCCGCAGTCGATGCACGTCTTCGGGTCGATGTAGAGCATCTCGCTCTCCGCGAACTCACGCTCCTCCGGCGTGGGATGGATGCAGTTCACGGGGCAGACGGAAACGCACGTAGCGTCGTTGCAGCAGTTCTGGGTGATGGCGAAGGCCATGATGTCGAGCCTGTCTCAGATAAGGTTTGCGCGCCGGTAGATCCGCATGGCTGGCTTGGTGAGCAGGCCGACCTCGGCGAGGAAGTCCATGAGCCCCGAACAGCTCGAGCGGAGCATTGCCTTGTAGTGCTCATTGTCCCGGGCCTCGCGGGCGGCTCGTTCGGGGTCGAGCCCGGCGTTCTCATACACCTTCGGGTTGACCATGCTCGTCACGATGAAGTACGACACGATTGCGACGATGAGCGCGTCGACGGCGCGGCGGGTGCGCCCGGCTCCAGCGAGTCGCTGACGAACCTCGTCGCGGGCGAATGCCATGTGCCGGGACTCGTCGACGACGTGAATGTTGTTGATCGTACGGACGAAGGGCGCGACTCGGTCGTCGCGCATCCAGTCTCGCTGCATGACGTCCAGGACTTCTTCCGCGACCAGGATGGCGGCGTAGGCAGTCTCACCGTAGGCGAGAGTCTTGAACGCTCGTCCGAGCTCGACGACGGTTCGGCTGGGCCGGTACGCGGGGGCGCCGAGTTTGGATGCTCCGCGCGCGAACATGACCGAATGGCGGCACTCGTCGGCGACCTCGGTGAGTGCCCACTGAAACTCAGGCGACGTCGGGTCCTTGGTGTAAATGTCCCGCAGCACCATCTGCTGAAGGATCATCTCGAACCAAATGCCCGTACTCGCGACGGACGCCGCTTCCTGCCGGGTGAGGGCAGCGCGCTGGTGCTCGCTCATCTCCGCCCAGCAGCTCGTTCCGAAGAGGGTGCTCCACTCCGGGCTCGCCCCGTGGTCAGCGTGATCGAGCGGGCTGTCCCAATCCACTTCGGTCATGGGGTCGAGCGAGAGCTGCTCGGTCGAGTGCAGCAGCCGTTGGGCGACGTTTGCGCTGGCCTCGGTCATCAGCTCGTCTCCAAAACGTGACATCGTGAATGTGACATCAGAGATGGTACATAGATAGTGGCACGGTGTCGATGAGGTTGTCAGCTCCGATCGGGCATGCTCGATCGCTCCGCGACGGCGGGGGAGGCGCGGGCTTTGTAGCAGTTACGAACCGGACCACATCACGCACCGGCGTCGAGGTCGCGCCGCGACTCGCCCTTCCGTTCGTGCATGTCGGGCGGTGATCCGGGGCGTCACGTATCCGTGAACCAGGACCATGCTCACCTCTGGCGTGCTTCGTTTCACCTGCGAAGATGCGAGTATGAGGTCCAGCGCCCGCCGACCCTCTTCGTCAGCTGTGGCAACCGCACTGCTGGCCGCCGGAGCAACCTTTTTCACCTTGCTTGCGTGGGACGGCCTTTCGGACGACGCGAGTGGCTACCTGGTGCCGCTGTTCTTCATTTGCCTTAGCGTCGGGGCCATGGGGCTGGCGCTTCGGGCGCTGCGCCTACCGCGGCCGCTGGTCCCCTTGACCGAGCTCTTGATTATCGGGTTGGTTCTGCACTGGTGGTGGGCCTCAGAGTTCGCACTCGCAGGCCTCGTCCCGACAGGAGACTCGGCCGGGGCCGCGTTCGAGGTGCTCAGGCGCTCGGCCGAGGCCACCGAGCGCTACGCCGCGCCGGTTCCCGCCCGCGAAACCGGGTTCGCTCCGATCATGGTGGCCGCCGGCGCCGCGGTCGCTGTCTCCGTCGACACGCTAGCTTGCACATTCAGGCGGGTTCCGCTGGCGGGCCTACCGCTCCTCGCCGCTTTCACCGTGCCCGTGGCAATACTCGGCGGCGTCTCCTGGGTGACGTTTGGACTTGCTGCCAGCTGCTTCCTCCTCCTGATGGCTGCGGAGCAGGTCGACGTCATCGGCAACTGGAGCGAGCCCCTCGCCGGGGCCAGGGGCACAGCGCAAACCAGTGCGCAATCTCGGCCACCGCGACTGCGAGCCCAGTGGAGCAATGCCAGCCGCATCGGCCTTCTCGGCATCGGTGTCGCCGTCGCCGCTCCCGTGCTTCTGCCGTTCGGTGATGGAATCCTGGGCCAGAGCCTCGAGCCGCGTATCGCCGGCGCCGGGGGCGGTGTTCGGCTACAGAACCCGTTGGTAGACATAAAACGGGATCTCACCCGCGGTGCCGACACGCCTCTCGTAGTCGTGCGCACCGATGATCCAGACCCCACCTATCTCCGACTCAGCGTGCTCGATGAGTTCGACGGGATGACTTGGCGACCTTCCGAGCGCGACCTCCCCTCCGAGAACCAGGCGATCGGTGACGTGCCGCCCCCTGAAGGGCTCGAGGCGGCGACGCCACGGCGGGAGTTCAGCTGGAGTATCGAGGTGCTCGAAGCGTTCGACACCGCGTGGCTGCCGACGCCGTACCCGTACACCGAAGTCACCGTCGACGGTGATTGGCGCTACGACCTCGAGACCATGGATTTGACCAGTCCTGGGGGAGAAATGAGTGGCGCCGGTGTCCAGTACGACGTTGTCGGACTGGAGCCGTCGCCGGATCAGCAGGCGCTCGTCGCCGCGGCGCCCGCGCCGCTCAGCATCCGGTCCTCGAACACTGTGGTCCCGGACTCGTTCCCAGCAAAGTTCGAGGAGCTGGCCGAGGAGGTCACCGCGAGCGCGGACAGCTCGTTCGAGCGCGCAGTGATGCTCCAGAACTGGTTCCGTGAAGACGGCGGGTTCACGTACTCCCTCGACCGCGAGGAAGGCAATGGCATCGAACAGCTTGAGCTGTTCCTCGGCACCGGCCCCGGGAGCCGCGTCGGCTACTGCGAACAGTTCGCATCCGCCATGGCGACGATGGCGCGCAGCCTCAATATCCCGGCGCGGGTCGCTGTGGGCTTCCTCGAGCCACAACTCGTCGATGACACGTACGTGTACAGCGCCCACGACCTTCACGCCTGGCCCGAGCTGTACTTCGACGGAGTGGGGTGGCTGCGCTTCGAGCCGACGCCGCCACAACGCGCAAGCCAAGTGCCCGAGTACACAGCCGGAGCCGTCCCGGCGCCGCTAGCGGGACCGACGCCAAATGAGGCGCCGAGCGAGGCAGTGCCGTCGCCGCAACCGGCGCCGAATGAGTCACCGGCCCTCGACCAGGGAGTAGTCACCGAGCCGGCGATGCCGGCCTGGGCACGCTGGACGGGTTGGATTGGAGGCGCTGCGGCTGTCACGTTGCTTGCGTGTCTGCCTCGTGCGGTGCGCGGATGGCTGCGCCGCCGGCGGCTGGACGAGGACGGTGGCGGCGGAGTCGAGGCGGCATGGAGCGAGGTCCGCGCGACAGCGGTGGACTTGGGACACGGCTGGGATGACGGCGCCACCCTGCGCCGTCGGGCCCACGACCTCGCTCCAAATGTCGGAGCGTCGGACAATGGGGGCCCACTCCTAGCGTTGGAGTCGCTCGTGCTGCTCGTCGAGCGAGCGCGGTACTCTCGAAGTGGCCTGGACGCAGTACGTTCACGTGAGACGCGTAGGTTGGCACGCACGGTGACCGATGCAATGGTCGCCGCTGCGCGACCGCGTCAGCGGACACGGGCCACCTGGCTGCCGTCCTCGCTTTGGCGAGGCCGCCGACCAATGCACCGGTCTGTGACGACTGCCGAGTCCACCGCGAACAGACCGGAAGCGCTGCTGGCGCGTCAAGGGCAGAGCGAACGCGTGTCCCTGTAAGGGGCGGGAGCTCTCGGCGTAGCAAAGGGTCAGCTCAGCACCGACCGTGCGCCCGCGGCACCAGTCGCGTTGACGTCACTGTGTCACGAAGTTGGTGAAGTACACGGCCATGACCTCGCCCTCGTACTCCTCGATCAGCTCCTTTTGCAGCTCCTTCTTCAGCTTGGCCCGGGATTCCTTGTCGGCGAGCTCTTCAAGGTCCCTGCCCGAGAAGAGTGCGATAAGGCTATCGAGGGCTTTGCCGCCGTCCGGCTCTTCCGCGACGGCGTCGGTGAGCTGCAACGCCACACCGACCTTCAGATAGCGCCCCTCGGCCAGATTCACCTGGATCGGCTCTAGCGTCATGACCTCGCCGGGTACGGGTTCCTTCTCTGGAACCGGCCTGAGGAGGAACCAGTACGCGCCACCCGCCATCGCGACGAGCAGGGCGGCCACGATGATGAGCTTCTTCTTGCTGCCCTTGGCCGGGGCCTGGGCCGGGGTAGAGCTTGAGGCCTGCGCGCTGAGTTGGGTGGTCGCCACGGGTCCTTCTCGATTCGTTGCGCGGCCGCCGTGTTGCGGCCGAGTGCTGTCGGCCAATGCCATCGGCCGGACTGAGCCCGACTTGAGCCGCCTGTCGTTCAAGGTTCCCGGACAGATGGAATCGGCCTGCGTGGAATGCCGACGGGCGAGTGGTCGTGACCCCTCAATCGGGACCTGTCCCGGTCCGATACCGATCACAGCGCGAACACGAACTCAGACGCTCGCGGTACGCAGAAGAAGGGGCGCCCATGGTGCTGGTCATGTCCGTGACAAACAGTCGGCGGCGTGTCGCCACGCTTGTCATGGGAGCACTGATCAGCATGCTTCTCCCGGTTTCCTTGGCTGACGCTGCGGACCTTGAGGACCGCCAACGGGAGCTCAACGGCCAAATCGACCGAGCAGGGCGCCACCTCGACCAGTCGACCGCGGAGTGGCTGGAGGCAATCGGCGCTATGGAGCGCGCCGAGGACGAGTTGGCCGCCGCACACCAGCGGCTTGCTGAAGCGCAGACGGCGGTCGCTACTGCGCGCGCGCTCCATGAGCCGATCGAGGCGAAGCTGCGGTCCGCAGAAGGCGCCTCCGGTGAGGCCGAAGCACTTGTCAGTCGCGCCCAGCAAGAGATCGATGAGGAGATGGCAGTCTTGCGCGCCGCGGTCATCGACTCCGTTCAGGGTGCCAGTCCGTCGGTGATGGCGCTCGGCGCATTGCTCAACTCACAGACCCCAGAAGACATCACACGCCAGTCGGGTGCCTCGCAGGCCTTTGCCGATGCACAGCTTGCGTCGGTGCAGCGCCTCGAGGCGGCGCGGACCGTGCTTCAGGTGCAGGAACAACGGCTGGCAGAAGCTGAGGCTCGCGTCGCGGAACAGGAAATCGCCGCCCGCAAAGTCGTGCTCGAGCAGACTGAGCTACTGCGACGTGCCAAGAAGGCGGAGGCGGAGGTTGCCGACCTCACTGAGACCCTCAAGGCAAAGCGCGTCGCGGCGGCCCGAGCCAAGGCGCGGGACTCCGCACTCCTGCAGGACCTTGAGCGCGAACGCAACCGTGTTGCGCAGCTACTGTTTCCCGGAGGCGGCGACGGGGCAGCCGCTGGCGCCTTCCCCGCGGACTCAGGTCCCATGATGCGGCCGGTTGACGGGTCGGTCACTTCCCCCTTCGGGATGCGCATGCACCCCATCTACAAGGAGTGGAAACTCCACGACGGCACCGACATGGCGGCGGCCTGCGGGACGCCGGTCCGGGCGGCATCGGGCGGTCGGATCCTCGAGGCCTACTTCCACAGCGCCTATGGCAACCGAATCATCATGGACAACGGCAACCAGGGTGGCGTCGGAGTAGGAACCACCTACAACCACCTCAGTGAGTTCGCGGTATCAAAGGGCCAATGGGTGCAGCGCGGCGACGTGATCGGGTACGCCGGAACGACAGGCGCGTCCACCGGGTGTCACCTCCATTTCATGGTTCTGAAAGACGGCACTCCCGTCGACCCCATGGGCTGGGTCTGAAACGACGCGGCTTCCGCCGGCGGCCAAGCACACCTTGGCGACACCGCAACGGCGGCCGAGACGTCCATCCCAGCCGAGCTCGAACGGGTGAAGCTTCGATTCGCTTAGTCTGCGCCGGGTCGCCGGACTCACTCCGAAGTCACAAGCCGAACGCGCCGCCCTCGATCAAGATGACAAGGCCGAGCACGATGAGGACGAGTGGGAACAAGATGTGCTCCCACCGCTCGAGCACGTCTGCGATCGGCTTGCGGGTGGCCACGAACTTCGCGGCGAGGACCAGGACGAGGACCAGGGCCAGGAATACCACGCAGTAGGCCACGAGTGCCCCGGTGCCGACGGCGAGGAAGACCGGCACGTAGACCCCGATGTTGTCTCCGCCGTTAGCGAAGGTGACCGCGGCTACCGCCAGGGCACTGATGGGCCTGTCGGCGAGGCTGTCGTCGTCATCGTCCCCGTTTCGCCAGACCTGCCAGCCCGCGTAGACACCTAAGAGTAGTGGTATTAGGCCGAAGTACGGGATGGCTTCGTCGGGAAGGAACAGTCCCGCGCCGAAGGTCACCGCGACGGATGCCAGCAGGATGCCACCGAATCCGAGGTACTGCCCGACGATGATTCTGGTGGTGGTACCTCGTTGCCCGGTTCCGCGTGCGAAGAACAGGGACAGGACGATGATGTCGTCGATGTTGGTGACCAGGAACAGGCCCATCGCCTGAAACGTGGAGCTGATCATGTCCATGTCTCCTTGTGGGTGTCGCGCGCTGGGGCGTCTCGTCTCGCGAGAGCACCCCGCTGCCTTCGCCGTCCACGACCTTCGTGACCGGGTGACGCTGGGCGGAGCCTGGGAGTCAGCGCAGCGAGGGGGGCGCTATCGAATGCCTGTCACAGCCCGGTGATGGTCGGGGCGCCCGTATTGTCTTTCACAGACTCCGCCGTGCTCGTGACGCGTTCTCGGCGGGCAT
This sequence comes from Nocardioides caldifontis, assembly GCF_008087345.1. Taxonomy (GTDB): domain Bacteria; phylum Actinomycetota; class Actinomycetes; order Propionibacteriales; family Nocardioidaceae; genus Marmoricola_A; species Marmoricola_A caldifontis. The sequence goes on from NZ_VHIB01000014.1 coordinate 86,349, forward strand.
GCAGCAGGGCGATCACGAAGCATCCGGTGACCAGGAAGGTGTCGGCGAAGTTGAAGGTGGGCCACCAGCCGGTGTGCAGGTAGTCGGTGACCACGCCGTCGCGGGCGCGGTCGACCACATTGGCGACCGCGCCGCCGATCACGGCGCCGCCGGCGATCCGCTCGACCCACCCCGCTTGGGGTGCCCGGTGCCAGGCATAGACGGCGAACGCGACGGAGATCGTCGCGGTGACCGCCACGATCCACCCGGCGGGCAGCTTGTCGCCCATGCTGAAGGCGACGCCCGGGTTGTAGGCCAGTTGCAGCTGGATCAGGCCGAGGTCGAGCGGCGAGTCGGCCAGCCGGGCCTCGGAGACGGCCTTGGCGGCCAGGTCCACCGCAGCCACCGTCGCGGCCGCCAGCAGCACTGCGACGCGCCCGGCTCTCGGTCGCGTCGGGGCCTGGCTCAAACCGGCGGTCACCTTGCGGCGGCTTCCGCCGGCACGGGGGCCGGCGTGGGCTGGGTGGGCGGCGCAGCCTGTAGCGGTCGGGTGCGGCCGGCGCGCACACCGTTGCCGATCACCAGGATCTCGGCAACCTCGTGGAACAGCACCACCGCGGCCAGCCCTAGCACCCCGAACCCGGCGAGCGGGATCAGGATGGCGATCAGGCCGAGGGACAGGCCGACGTTCTGCAGCATGATCGCCCGTGCGCGACGGGCGTGGCTCAGGCTGTGCGGCAGATGGCGCAGGTCCTCACCCATCAGTGCGACGTCGGCGGTCTCGATCGCCACGTCGCTGCCCATGGCGCCCATGGCGATCCCGACGTCGGCGGTGGCCAGGGCTGGCGCGTCGTTGACGCCGTCACCGACCATCGCTGTCGGCCGGTGCTCGCGGAGCCGGGCGATGATGGCGGACTTGTCCTCCGGCCGCAGGTCGGCGTGAACGTCGCTGATCCCGGCCTGTGCGGCCAGTGCGGCAGCGGTGCGCTCGTTGTCGCCGGTGAGCATGGCGACCTGGTAGCCGCCGGCCCGCAGCCGCTGCACCACTTCGACGGCTTCGGGTCGAAGGTCGTCGCGGACCGCGACGGCGCCGATCACGGCCCCGTCGTACTCGATCAACACCGCGGTCGCGCCGGCCTCCTGCATCGCGGTGACCGTTCCGGCGAGCTCGCCGGTCGGGATCCAGCCGGGGCGCCCTAGGCGCGCCGGGCGGCCGTTGACGGTGCCGGTGAGGCCAGCGCCGGTGACGGCCTCGACGTCGTCGGCGTCGCGGTGCTCGGGGACGGCGGCCAGGATGGCGCGGGCGAGGGGGTGTTCGCTGCGGGACTCCAGGGCGGCGGCGATGTCGAGGACTTGCTCGCGGCTGTGGCCAGGCGCGGTGGCGACGTCGACCACGGCCGGCTGGTTGCGGGTCAGGGTGCCGGTCTTGTCCAAGGCGACACTCTCGATCCGGCCGAGCGCCTCCAGAGCGGCGCCGCCCTTGACCAGGGCGCCGATGCGGCTGGCGGCGCCGATGGCGGCGACCACCGTGACCGGGACGGCGATCGCCAGCGCACACGGGGAGGCGGCGACCAGGACGACCAGGGCACGCTCGATCCACGTGGCCGGGTCCCCGAGGAGGCTGCCGACGAAGGCGATCAGGGCGGCGAGAACCATGATCCCGGGCACCAGCGGCCGGGCGATCCTGTCGGCGAGGCGCTGGGCGTTGCCCTTGCGGGACTGCTCGGCCTCGACGATGTTGACGATCCGGGCCAGTGAGTTGTCCTCGGCGGTGGTGGTGACCTCGATCTCGAGGACGCCGGTGCCGTTGATGGAGCCGGCGTAGACGGTGTCGCCGACACTGGCCTCGACGGGGACCGATTCGCCGGTGAGGGCGGAAACGTCCAGTGCGGTGCGGCCGGTGCGGATGACGCCGTCGGTGGCGACCCGCTCGCCGGGGCGGACCAGGAGCAGGTCGCCGATCGTGAGGTCGGCCGGGGAGACGGTGACCTGGGCGTCAGCGCGAAGGATGGTGACCTCGGCCGGGACCAGGGACAGCAGGGCGCGCAGCCCCCGGCGGGTGCGGGCGACTGCGTACTCCTCCAGGCCCTCGCTGATGGAGTAGAGGAAGGCCAGCATGGCGGCTTCGGCGACCTCGCCGAGGATGACCGCGCCGATCGCGGCGATCGTCATCAGCGTGCCGACGCCGATCTTGCCCTTGGCCAGTCGCCTCAACGTGCTGGGGACGAAGGTCCACGCGCCGAGCGCCAGCGCGATGGCATTCAGCCCGGTGACCACGCCCTGGCTGGAGTCGTTGAGGTCGGCGATGTACCCGGCGATCAGGAAGAGACCGGCGAGCGCGGCGAAGCGGAGTTCAGTGACCTCCCAAAGTCGCTCTGGCTCGTGCTCCTCCAGCTCGCCGCCGTCATTGCTGGGCTCGTCGTGGCCGCAGCCGCAGGCGTCCGTCACGGTGCTACTTCCTCCGTCATGGTGGGAATGGTCTCGGTCCGAGGGCCCGTGGTATCCGATGGGCCGTAGCGGGGGCAGATCTCCACGGCCTCGCCGGTCAGGCCCAAGAGCTGCTCGGCCGCCGCGAGGAGGTCCATCAGCTCGGGGTGGGCGATGGAGTAGAACATCTGCCGACCTTCGGGTCGGCCGACGACCAAGCCGCAGTCGCGCAGGCAGGCCAGATGCCCCGAGACGGTGCCTTGGGCCAGGCCGAGCGTGTTGGTCAGGTCCACCACTCGGCGCTCGCCATGCGCGAGCTGGTGCACGATCGCCAGCCGGTTCCGGTCCGCAAGTCCGTGAAACAGTGCCGCGCCGCGCCGCAGCGCCGGGTCTGCATTGGCCGTTGTCATTGGCATACCCCGATGATAACGGCCAACCGGATAATCGCCCAACCCCCGCTGACAGCGGACGACGTTGAGGAGAGTCTCACCTTTAGCATCCGGCCATGGACCCCGGTCGGCACGGCCTCTTCCCCACGCAACGGCGGCGGCAATCGGTGGCAGCGAGGACCAGAGCATCGATCGTGACCGCAGCTCCCAGGTCGCACAGCGCACGCGCGGTCGGAAGCCCGTACCGAATCAACGCCCGGTATTGGTGAACGCCGGCTCTGGTGCCGCAGCAAGCGACCGTTCGCGGAGCACTGCGAGCAACCGGCGCGCCGACGACCAACGCGGCGCCGTGCCGGCGGCCGATCACCGGACTCCCCGTCGCCGTCGCCCGTCGCCTCGGCACTCTTGATCATGGCGAGGAGCTCCCCGCTCGCCGTCGGCCGCGAATAGCACCGCTGCTGCAGTCACAAGCAACGCCGCGGCCGCCATCCCCGCAATCGCGACCGTCCCGGTGATCGGGTGGCCGTCGGCCGAGACCACCCGATACCCCACCTCCCAACTGACCCTCTCGCTGTCGGCGCTGGAAGCCGGGGTGGGACAAGCGCGTCACAGTCGGTCCGACGCCCGACGTCTACAAGGGCCGCGGCGGCTCCTCGCCCCGGGTCAGCGAGACCTGCGCGAACTCAGCGGATGTACTCGGTAAACCACGGCCGCAGCTCGCCGGGTGCCTCCAGAAGCCGGCGGCCAGAACGCCCGCGAGCACCACGACCACGGCGAACCTCGCCATGACCGACAGGGCGGGCGACCACGCGTGCCGCATGAACGCGGTCGGCGCCGGCGCCCCGAGGCCACGAGAGCCCGGCTCCCGCGCCCGGCGCGGTGCCCAGCACGGCGGTAGGAGGGGTGGTCGGAGCGGATCAGAGCAGCCACGACAGACCGATCCCGATCACGATGAGGACCCCCACGGTCAGGGCGATCACCAGCGGAACCCACGAGCCGGCCGCCAGCCCGGCTGGGGCATCACCGACGTCCTCGCTCCCACCGGGAGCCTCGTCAGTCGGGTCATCAGCTCGGTCGTCGGTCCGGTCGTCGGACGGTGATTGCTCGTTCTGAAGGCGGGTCGGCTCGTCCTTGGATGTCGTCGTACGCACCACCGGAAGCGAGTCGTCTTGGTACTTGGCCACCACACTCCACCCTTTCCTCGACGACGACCTGTAGGCCCAGTGAGTCCCGCAGGTGCGGCACAACCCGGGCAGCGCAAGCGGCGCCCGCTTAGGCGGGCACCATGGAACACCGCCGGACACCAACTTACTATCCCGCTTAGGAGTAGGTTGCGGGCGGTGCCCGAGCGCGCGTCAAGCACGCGTGCGCAGCAAGACGGGAGGGCGCGCGGCAGGGTCGGCTGCGCCCGGCCGTCGCCGGTGTTCGTCGCGACCTCCACCCTGGCCGGCATGGACATGTCGCGCTCGATCGCGATCGGTTCCGCGGTCGCGGTCGCCGCCGTAGCCGCTTTCGGCCTGGGCACCCGGTGCTTGCTGCCGGACGAGCCGCTTGACAGGTCCTACCAGGGCTCGCCGGGCGCTCCGTGGCGGTGGTCATCGTGCCTGTGTCCGGGGAGACCCGGGAGTGTTTCCAACCAAGAGCTCTGAGTGGACGCCACGTACGCGGCGCTCTCTGCCGGGTCCGTGGCCGTGGGTCGCCGGCTCCTTGGGGACGTGTACGCGCTGAGCTGTTGCGAACCAGGCTGGCAGAGCGGACCGACCCCCGATTGCGCCCGGACTTCGCCACTACGCCCGCGGGTTGGCAGACGCGGCCAAGGGTGTGTCGGCAGCCAATCCCAGAATCGCACGAGGCCGGGGGAGGTTGCTCATCGAGCACCAGGAGCGTCGTTTAGCGTGCAGGCACTGGTGCGGCGCAGAGCGCGTTCAGCAGGGCAAAGTGCCCACGTTCGGTGGACGCCCGCTGAGATGTCCCGATGTGAGCGCCGAATTTCTCCGAGCCTCTGGTGCGCTCTCACATTGGCTCGTCGTGTCTGAGACCGGGGACCACTTGGCCCTCATCCTTCGGAGGCGCTGTGGTGCTCGAGCGCGATCGTTTTGGTCGATGCGTCAGCGGGCATGACGATCGACACGACGAGGGCCGCACAGGAGAGTACCGGTCGCATCTACGATCCAGGGCAGAACCCCAACCCGCATCTGGAGTCGCAAGTCTTGTGAATGCCACGGGCCGGTGCGCAGCAGACATCGCGATTGGTGCCAACTTCGGTGAGCAACTCACACCACTACAGGAGCGAGGGTGACCAACCGCAGGTACGGCGAGATCCTGGCCTGGCTGGAGACCGAGCCGGGAATCGACGAGCTGATCGAGCGGTTCCCAGGGGAGTGGCAAAGCCTGCGTTCGGAGGCCGCCGCGCAAGGAAGATCCGGCGGCGAAGGTTTGCGCGAGTACATTCACAACTCGCTCAAGCCGGTCCGCCCAACGCGTGGCCATGCGCCTCCCCAGCACGTCCTCGTCGCACAGGAGGTGCGTCGGCGGATGCTCCTCGAGATCCTGAGGCAGGAGAATCTCAGAGCCGAGACCGGACGTGCCAGCGGAACTCTCCGCTTCAACCGCATGAACGCTTGGATCCTTCAACGCCTCTTTTTCGAGGAAGGGCTCCGGCGGAAGCCTGTATCGATGGCGGCCTATCGACTTCTGTGGCCGCTGACTCCGCAGCGCTCCCTGTTGCTGCCCCTGGTACGTCGTCAGGGGATCTATTGCTTCTACAGCCGCCCGTTCCTCGCGGGTCTCGATCGGATCATTGGCGGCCGAAAGTGTCTCGAGATCGGCGCAGGCGACGGAACCCTCGCTCGTCTTCTCCGTGCTCGGGGGGTCGAAGTAACGGCAACCGACGACTTCAGCTGGTCTGCACATGTGGATTTCGACGCGACGCTTGTCGACCGACTCGACGCCCGAAGGGCACTTCGCCGTCACGCCCCAGAGGTGGTGATATGTTCGTGGCCCCCTGCCAGAAATGATTTCGAGCGGCACGTCTTCGAGACGGATTCCGTACAATCGTTCGTCGTCATCACAAGTAGCGCAGACGCTGACGCCAGCGACTGGCAGGCGTATCAGAATCAGAGTGACTTCGTCATGCGTTTCGACCGGCGCATGTCAAGGCTGGTGCTTCCAAACGGCCGCAACCGTGTGTACATCTTCACGCGCAGGCAGCCCGAAGCTGGGCACGAGAAATTGCCTGGTCCGAGTTCGTGACCGTCTCCAGAACTCTTGGAACGTGCGCTGGGGGCGATGCCGCGGCCGGCGCCTCCGACCGGCGCAGGCCAGTTGTGCGGACCGGAAGGACGCCGAACCGTGGTGCCGCTTCGCCTGCCTCGGAAAAGCCGCCACTCGCCACCGTGGGCACCATGACGTGCGCCGACGACCTCACGAGTCGCTCCCCATCACGGCGCAGGCCGCAGACACCGCCGCCAGCCCCGTCACTCCTGGGGCTGGCGGCGTGCCTTCCGGAGGCGCCACCACACGTGCGCCGACGGCCTGAGATCAACATGCTGGTGCATCGGCAGCGACCCAAATAGAGGTCAGTCCTCAGTCCCTTCGATCATCGGTGCGCCCCTCCGGTGAGCCCGGCGTGGTGGTAGTGGCCGATGGCCGGGCCCCCGGCGAGCGGCTCGGTTGAGCGGCCGTTGTCCGGCTCGGCATCGTCGTGAGGGTCGAGGTCGACTGCCGGCATCCACCGCTTCAGCCACCGGGGAAGCCACCAGGCGCGGTCGCCGAGCAGCGCCATCGCGGCGGGAACGAGCACCATGCGGCCGAGGGTGACGTCGAGCAGCACCGCGATCGACAGACCCACACCGAAGAGCTTGGTGGTGGCGTCGGTGGCGAGGATGAAGGCGGCGAAGATCGCGATCATGATGACCGCGGCGCTGGTGATGATGCGTCCGGTGGCGCCGACTCCTTCCAGGACGGCGCGGTGGGCGTCGTGATGGCGCTGGTACTGCTCGCGGACGCGGCTGAGGAGGAAGACCTCGTAGTCCATCGAGAGGCCGAACAGGATCGCGAACATCAGCATCGGCGCCAAGGGCATGATCGGCATCTCGCTGTGGACGCCGATGAGGTCGGCGGCCCAGCCCCACTGGAAGATCGCGACCACGACGCCGTAGGAGGCGCCGATGGCGAGCAGGTTCAGCACCGCAGCCTTTACCGGCACCAGGATCGAGCGGAACACCATGGCCAGCAGCAGGAACGAGAGCCCGATGACCACGGCGAGGAACAACGGCATCCGGTCCGCCAGCCTGGTGGAGACGTCGACGGTGAGCGCGGTGCCGCCGGTGACGAAGGCCGTCACCTCGTGCTCATTGGTCAGGTCGGGCAACGTCCGGTCGCGCAGCTGGTCCAGCAGGAGGGCGGTGTCCTCGTCCTGGGGTGAGGTGGTCGGGGTCAGGGTGAGCACGGCGAGGTCGCCTGCGTCGTTGAGGACGGGGGCGGAGACCGCCGCGACCCCGGGAAGTGCGGCGGTGGTCGCCCGGACGTTGTCGGCAACCGTCGCGGGGACCGGCTGGTCGTCGCCGTCGAGGACGACGAGCAGGGGACCGTTGGTGCCGGGACCGTAGGCGTCGGCGATGAGATCGTAGGCCTGCCGGGTGGTGGCGTGCTCGGGGTCGTTGCCGGCGTCAGGGAACGCGAGCCGCATCGAGAGAGCCGGCACCGCGAGGGTGACCAGGATCGCGGCGGCAGCGAGCCCGAAGACCACCGGCCGGGCGACGACGGCGCGCACCCACCGGACCGTGACGCCTTCGCGGGTCGTGTGACGCCCCAGCAGCGGGACCTTGAGGCTGTTCACCCGGGTCTTGAGGATGCCTAGCAGCGCCGGGAGCAGCGTCAGCGCGGCGAGCATCGTGACCGCGACCATGATCGCCGCGCCCCAGCCCATCATGGCGAGCATCGGGATGCCCGAGACCTGGACGCCGGCGATGGCCAGGACGACGGTGCTGCCGGCGAACAGCACCGAGAGCCCAGCGGTGGCGTTGGCCCGGCCGATCGCGTCCGGCACGCCCATGCCGGCCTCGAGGTTCTGCCGGTGCCGGCTGAGGATGAACAGCGCGTAGTCGATGCCGACGCCCAAGCCGAGCATCAGTCCGATGACGTTCGCGATCTCGGGGACGGGAAAGGCGCCGGCGAGGACGCCCAGGACGCTGGTGCCAATCAGGGTGGCGAGCAGGGTGACGCCGATCGGGAGGCTCATCGCGACCAGCGAACCGAACACGACGACGAGGACGACGACGGCGATCAGGAGGCCGAGGGTTTCGCTGCCCTCCTCTTCGGTGGCGGTGGCGTAGCCGAGGGCGCCGTCGTACTCGACCTGGACGCCGGCCTCACGCAGCGGCGCCACCGCGTCGTCGGCGGCTTCCAGCGCCTCGGCGCCGGTCGTCTCGGTGTCGTACCCGATGGTCGCGATCGCCGTGGTCCCGTCCTCGCTGAGGGTGGGTCCACGTGGGTCGAACGGGTTGGTGACCGAGACGACGTGCGGCCCGTCGGCCAGCGCCGCGACGGCCGTCTCGATGGCGTTGCGCACCGGTGGGCGGTCCAGGCCGCGGTCGTCGTGGAGGACGACGTTGGAGGTGTACAGGGTCTGCTGGGGGAACCGGTCTTTCAGCAGGTCGGCGCCGACTTGGGACTCGGCACCGGGGAGGCGGAAGGTGTCGTCGGTGTCGCCACCGATCGCGGAGTTGGCGGCCAGCGCGATCAGGGCGGCGGCCAACCAGAGGGCGAGGACCCGCCACGGGTGGCGCCCGGCGCCACGTCCGATGCGGTACAGCAGTGCAGACATGTCGTGCTCCTTCGGGTGAGTGATTCATCTGTGGTGGTGCTTCTTGTGCGGTCGTGCGGTCTTGCAGGGGTGTGCAGGGTGGCGGCTGCTCACCCGGCCGGGCTGGGAGCGGGCAGGAGGGCGCCGTCGAAGTGGGTCAGGACCCGCCGGGTGTACTCGGTGGGCCGTTCGGCGAGTCCGGCGGTGTGGGCGGTGTCGGGGAGTGGCCACAGGGTGGTGGTAGGTCCTCCGGCGTGGGCGTACCTGGCGTTGAGGGCGAGCTCCTGCTCGATCGAGCCGCCGGCGATCAGCAGCACCGGGCGGGGTGCGATGGCGGTGGCGGCGTGGGTGAGCGGTGGCTGTGCGTGCTCGCCGGTGAGCGCTCGGGCGGTGGCGTACATCGGCAACAACGAGAGCGCGGTCAGTGCGCCGTCGGGCCGGTCGGCGAACCCCTGTGCGGTTGCGCCGTCGGCGACGACGGCGTCGACGCGGGGGTCGTGGGCGGCGACCTCGAGGGCGACGTCCGCGCCGGTGGAGAGTCCCAGGAGCCCGATGCCGTTCTCGACGTCGGGGCGGGCCGCGAGGTAGTCCAGGGCGGCGTCGACGTCCGGTCCCCAGGTCCAGCCCCACCCGTTGGGGACGCCATCGCTGGCGCCGGTGCCCCGGGCGTCGTAGACCAGGACGCCGTAGCCGTTGTCGGCGAGCATCCGGGCGTGGGCGTCCACGGCCGGGTGGTCGCCTCGCGCGGTGCTGAGCAGCACGACGGCCGCGCCGTTCGCCGACGGGTGGTACCAGGCGGCGAGCCGGACGTCGTCGGTCGTGTGCAGCTCGACCCGACCGAACGAGATTGCGGGCGGCGGGGCCGGCGCTCGACGCGGGAGGTGGACCTGCACCGTGCCGACCGCGACCGGGACCAGAACAGTGAGGCTCACCGTCGCCGCGGCCAGGGCGGTGACCCCGTGCCGGACGACGCGTGCGGCGCGACCGCCCGCTGAGCGAGGGCGCCGCACGAGTGCTGCGGCCGCAAGCACCAGGAGCCCGACGCCGCCGAGCAGCATCCCGGTGCCGGTCACGTCGGCCCCGTCGACGTGGGTCTGCGTCGCGTGCAGCAGATGGGTCGCGCCGTGCGCGGACGCGACGGTTCCCAGGATGGAGGCGACCAGCGAGGACAGCCATGGCCGCCTGCTGCGGAACGCCGCGGTGCCGAGAGCGACGAGCCCGACCAGCACCGCCGAGCTCGCGACGCGGGGCTGCCACCCGACACCGGCCGGAACCCGGAGCAGCGCCTCGTCGACGACATGCACCAGCACCAGCACCGCTGCGACCGTGAACCCGGTGAAGGCGGTGGGGACGGTGCGGGCGGTCATCGGACGCTCCTGTCGTCTCAGCGGGAGGTGAGCGGGGTCCCGGTGCGGACCGAGGAGATGACCTCGGTGATCGCGCGGACCGACGCGGCGGCGGGGTCGACGTCCTCGAGCAGCCCTTCGTGGCTGGAGTCGACAGTGCTGTGGATCGCGTTCGGTGACAGCGCGGCGAGCGCGTCCTGGGCGGCGACCCACCCTTCGGTGTTCGTGCTGGTCGCGGACGCGGTCAACACGGCAAGCGGCCGGTCACCGAACGTGCTGAGCGCCTGGGCCTGGGAGAACACCTCGGGGATGACCGAGACCTCGTCGCGCTGGTTCCGGTACGCCTTCGGCGCCGACGACAGCGCGTCGACGATCTCGGCGTCCGCAGCCGGCAGGTGGGAGGTTCCAGGGGCTAGCTGCCCCAGGCCCAGCCGGCTCAGGGTCGGCAGCAGCGAGAACGCGCGGCACATCATGGCGTACTGGCCGGAGAAGGCGGGCATCCGGGCGAACTGGTCCGGGCTCGAGCTGTCCAGCAGCACCAGACCGGCCACCTGCTCGGGGTACTGGGCGGCGTAGGTCATCGCGTACGTTCCGCCGGTGGAGTGCCCGACCAGCACGTACGGGCCGCGCTCACCGGCCTCAGCCAGCAGGGTGTGCAGCTCTTCAGCCGACTGGACGCCGTCCCGGGGACTCGCAGCCTCCTCGCTCCAGCCCTGTCCGGCGCGGTCGTAGGCGCAGACCCGGGTGGTCGTCGCCACGGGGCCGGTGATCCGTGCCCAGGACGCCGAGGACCCGCCAAGCCCGTTGGAGAGCACCACGGTGGGGGAGCCCTCGCCGTAGCAGTCCAGGTGCAGCCGGTGACCGCCGACGTCGTACAACGTCCCCGGGGCGGCGGCCAGCTCGTTGGTGGTGCCCGCGACGTTGTTGTAGCTGGCGCCGATCGAGGCAAGGGCCAGCACCGCAAGCACGGAGGTGAGCACCCAGCGCGCCTTCCTGGTCACCGAGCGGCGCATCTGGACGACCATCCACACCGTCAGCGCGAGCATGAGCGGCGGCCAGACCCAGTTCAGCGCGGTCATCGTCTGCCCACCGGGGGAGAAGGCCACCAGCGCGGCGCCCGTGGCCCCCATCGCGACCGCCGGGACGGCCGCCCACCGCTGCGGCTGCCCGGTGCGGCGCACAGTGAGAGTGGCCAGCAGCGTCCAACCCAGGCCGAACCCGAGCAGCAGCGCCCCCGTGATGGTGGCCTCCGTGCCGCCTGCGAACACGACGAGTGCGAGCAGCAGCGCGGCGGCGGCGCCGGCGACGATCGAGGCGACGATGGTGCGCCCAGCCGAGCGCCGCTGTCCGGTGGCCGGGGTCGTCCGAGGTGTGCCTGGCCCGTCAGGGGTGTGGGCTGGGTCGTGCGGGTGGCTGGTCGGTTGGGTCTGGGCGCTCATCGCGTCTCCTTGATCGGTTGGTTTGCTTGGCCTGTCGAGCGTGGACGCAGACGGCGGTCCTCCACGCCGGTCAGATGGCCGGGATCGCGTCGGAGAAGACGGTCACAACATGGGCTCTGCGTTCGGACCCAGAGCGGAACATTTGCGAGAAGTCGCCGGCGTAGTAGCCGTTGTGCGGGTGCCGGATCCGGTTGGTGTAGCTGCCGGACTCTTCTTCGATGAACCGTGAGGCCGCCATCTCGAACACTTCCTTCATCTACTTCTTGTCGGTTGGTCCGGAGGCTCCGGGCCGCTGGGTGATGACCTCACGCTCAGCCAGCGGCCTTGCCCCGCCCTGTCCAGCCGCTGTCCACCCCGGCCAGGGGTCGGACAGCGGCGTCGCGACACTTGCCGGCCAGCACCTGGCGGCCCACCCGCATGACGCGACGGCGAGTGCTGCTGCCACCCGGGCAACCGAAACCAGGTGCGACCGAAGTCGGCCTGACGTCAGTCAGGGAGGAGCTGCATCGCTGGGGCCGGACAGCGTGCGGACAGCACGGCCGCGCAGCCTGAAGCGCATCAGAGCCGAAGAAGTGCCGAAAGCGAGCCCGTCATGCGTCAGCTCAACCTGTTCGTCGACGGCATGAGCCGCCGCCGCTGCGTGCGCGAAGTGACCGCGCGGCTCCGCGACGTCGCCGGGGTGGAAACGGTCACCGCCGACCCGAGCGACTGCATGGTCCGACTCTCCGGCTCCATGCGGCTCGCCGACGTGGTGGCCGCGTTCACCGGCACCACCTACCGACCCGAGTTGAAGTTCGCCACCGACAACGCGAGCGGCGACACCGACGACGACGACAGCGGTAGGACAGCGGTTGGCAAGTCATTGCCCTGAGGTTGGCCGCCCAGCCGACGAAGGCTGGGTCGTCACCACAGAAGGGCACTTCATGTCTACAACGCATCCCACCGAAGAAACCCGAAGGAGCCGCCGCTGGCTTGCTCTCGGGGTCATCGCCGCAGCGCAGTTCATGGTCATCATGGACACCTCCATCATCGGTGTCGCGCTGCCGAAGATGCAGCACGACCTCGGGTTCACCCCCCAGGGGCTCTCCTGGGTGTTCAACGCCTACGTCGTCGCGTTCGGCGGGCTGCTGCTGCTCGGCGGTCGGCTCTCGGACCTGTTCGGCGCCCGCCGCATCTTCACCCTGGGGTGGGTCATCCTGGCCGCCGGGTCGCTGATGGCGGGGTTCGCCGGAAACGTCCCCGTCGAGCTCGCCGGCCGCGCCGTCCAGGGCGCCGGGTCTGCACTGATCGCACCGGCCGCGCTGACGCTGCTGTTCATGTGCTTCGGGTCCTCGCCGAAGGAGCTCACACGAGCGTTGGCGCTGTACGGCGCCGCCGCACCCGCTGGAGGTACGGCCGGGGTGTTCCTCGGCGGCCTGCTCACTGAGTACGCCTCGTGGCCATGGGTGTTCTTCGTCAACGTGCCCCTGGCCGTCATCGTGCTTGGCGTGACCCGTGCGGTGCTCCCCGCCGGAATGACGCGCCACGGTCACCTGAGCCTCACCAGCGCCGCCACCGTCACCACTGGGCTCGCCGCGGTGGTGTTCGCCGTGGTGCGCGCCCCGCAGGCCGGCTGGACCTCCGCGGCGACCCTGGCCGCCGGGCTCGGCGGGCTGGCGCTGCTCGGGATCTTCGTTGCTCTGCAGGCACGGCTGCGGGAGCCGCTGATGCGGCTCGGCATCTTCACCGCACCGAACCTTGCCGCCGCCAACGCCGCCCAGTTCCTGCTCGGGGCGGCGTGGATCCCGATGTTCTTCTTCCTCAACCTGTACCTGCAGCAGGTCCTCGGACTGGGCGCCTTCGCCAGCGGCGCGGCGCTGCTGCCGCTGACAGTCACCATCATGGTCGGCATGATCGGTGCCGCCCCGCGCCTCATCGCTCGCTTCGGCCCCAAGACGATGACGGTCACCGGGCACGCGACCTTGGCCGGCGGCCTGCTCTGGTTGTCGCTCATCCGCCCGGACGGCAGTTTCAGCGTCGACGTGCTGCCCGCCAGCCTGCTCGCCGCGGCCGGCATGGCGATGGCGTTCATCCCCTCCCTCGGGACGGCGCTGTCCTCGGCCGCCCCCGAGGAGGGCGGTCTCGCCTCGGGCATCGTGAGCACCAACTACCAGGTCGGCTCCGCGCTCGGGCTGGCCGCGATGACCGCACTTGCGGCCGCGTTCGGCGCCGACCAAGCCGGGAACACCGTCGCTCTCACTGACGGGTTCTCCGCCGGGCTGCTCGGCGCCGCCGGGATCGCCGCCGCCGGCGCTGTCCTGTCCTCGGTGTGGCTGCGGACCCCGCCGCAGCCCGACGAGCAGTCGCCCGACGCGACCGGGGAGCCGGAGCACGCCGCAGCCTGAGCCTCGTGGGGGTCGGCAACGGCGCCGGCCCCCACACGCCGCCGCAGACACACCGCCGGCCCGCCCACCCGTGGGCGGGCCGGCGGCGTGACGGACTCCCCGGCCTTCGTCAGCAACCCGATTTCGTCGGTCCGGCAGGCGGCACCGACATGTTTGTGACTGCAGTCCCGGGATCGTGGGCCATACGATGGCGCGGCGTAGACGTCTGGGCATTGCTCCACGAGCTGGCCCCGGAGCACGATGAAGTCGACCTGCGGATGGGACTGCCGTGAACGACGTGCGATACGGGCTGCTTGGGCCGATGGAGGTCACCGTCGGTGGCTCGCCGGTCAAGCTGCCCGGCACCGCGGAACGAGCTCTGCTCGCCCAGCTGCTGCTCAACCCCGGGCGCACCATCCCGGCCACGATGCTCGTCGACCGGTTGTGGTCGGAGTCCACGCTGCCGGTCGACCCGATGAACGCGCTGCAGATCCGGGTCTCTAAGCTCCGCCGGGCGCTGAAGGCGATCGACGTGGGTGACGTCGTCACCCGCGAAGGTGTCGGGTACCGCGCCACCATCGACCCCTCGTCGGTCGACGCCGTGGCCTTCGCCGAGCAGGTCCGGGAGGCACGGGCCGCCGCCGCGAACGCCGCCGACAACGGCGGGATACACCCGATGCATATGCAGGCCTACGACGAGGCACTCGCGTTGTGGCGCGGTGAGCCGCTCAGCGACTTCGTCACCGAGCAGTGGGCCACCGCCGAAGCCGCCCGGCTCACCGAGCTTCGTCTCTCGGCGTTGACCGAACGCGCGCAGGTGGCGCTTGCGTTGGGGCGGCACCTGGAAGTGATCGGTGACCTCGAACCTCTGGTCACCCAGGACCCGACGTTGGAGTCGCTCGCGGGGCTGCTGATGTTGGCGCTGTACCGCAGCGGCCGGCAGGCCGATGCCCTAGACGTGTACACCCGCACCCGGGAGGTTCTCGACGAGTCCCTGGGTCTGGAGCCGTCGGTGTCGTTGCGGTCACTGCACGAACGGGTGCTGCGTCAAGATGCCACCCTCGGTGGTCAGCACGACGTCGCACCTGCGCAGACCACGACCGGCGGCCCGGCCTCGAGCACCCTCGGCGCCGCGACCACCCCCGCCGCGCCCGCGACCATCACGGCACCCGGGCCACCGGCTCAACCCGGGGGGCCGTCCACCTCGTCTCCCACTGGTGCGGCCAGTGTCCCTTCCAGCGCTCCGGCGGCGGTCCCCCCCTCGATGCCAGGGCACCGGCCGCGCGGCGCGGAGGACCGGACGGCGTCGACGAACCTGCCCACCGTGCTCCGGCCGCTGATCGGCCGCGATGAGCTGCTGGACTCCATCGCCGAGCTCCTCGACGGTGTGCGGCTGCTGTCGCTGATCGGGCCGGGGGGCGCCGGGAAGACGTCGTTGGCGCTCGCCACCGTCGTCCGCGCCGCCGGCACCTACCCCGACGGCGCGTACGGGGTCCGGTTGGCGTCGGTCAACACCGGCGAGCAGGTGCCGGTCGCGGTCGCCGACGCGGTGGGCATGCCGATGGACGGGGCCGCCGCGATCCGCGACCTCCGGGACCGGCTGATCGCCTACCTGAGCCGGCGGCGCATGCTGCTGCTGTTCGACAACTGCGAGCACGTCGTCGACGCCGCGGCAGCGCTGATCGAGGACATCCTCAGCCGCTGCCCCGACGTCACCGTGATGGCGACCAGCCGCGAAGCGCTCGCCATTCCCGACGAGGTGCAAGTGACCGTGGGCCCGTTGGAAACCCCGCCGGCACAGACCCGGCCCGAGCGGGTGCTCGGCTACCCGGCGGCGCAGCTGTTGGCCGAACGGGCCCGCGCGGTCCGGCCCGGACTGGTGTTCGACGTCTCCGACCTTGCTGCGATCGGGGACATCACGCGCGCCCTCGACGGCATCCCGCTGGCCCTCGAGCTCGCCGCCGCCCGGGTTTCCTCGATGTCGCCGACCGAGGTGTCGCAGCGGCTCGCCGATCGGTTCGCGCTGCTCACCACCGGGGCGCGTACCGCCGAGGCGCGGCAGCAGACCCTGCGCGCCGCGGTCGACTGGAGCTACCAGCTGCTGCGCGAGACCGAGCAACAGGTCTTCGACCGGCTCTCCATCTTCCAAGGGGGATGGACGCTGATGTCGGCCGAGGCCGTCGTTGGTGACGAGGCGTCGCGGCCCGGTGAGGTCCTGGACACCATCGGTCGGCTGGTCGAGCGGTCGATGCTGGTGGTTGAACCGGGCCCCACCACCCGGTACCGGATGCTGGAGACGTTGCGCCAGTACGCCGCCGAACGGCTCGCCACGTCCGGCCAGGTCAGCGAGGTGGCGCGTCGGCACGCCAACTACTTCCGCGACGTCGTCGCACGCGCCGAGGTCGCACTCCGGGGCCACGAGCAACGCCAGACGCTGCGGATGCTGCGCGAGGAACAACCGAACATCCACGCCGCCCTGGCGTTCTTCAGCGGACCCGACGGGGACCGGGACGCGGCGCTGACGATGGCCGGCTCCCTCGGGATGTTCTGGCACCTCGGCCGCCACCTCGAAGGACGGCAGGTGCTGTCCCGGCTGGTGACCGGGGGAGGCGGCTCACCCGCCGCGCGCGCTCTGGCGCTGCAGGCGGTGTCCATCGTCGAACGGCCCCGCGGGTGCCTGGCCCATCCCAGTCCTCGGTGCGCCGAGACCGCGGCCGAGAGCCTGAGCCTGTTCGAGGAGCTGGGCGACGACTGGCACGCCGCCCTGTCCCGTGTCCTCCTCGCGGTCGAGGGAGTCACCGGAGCCGAGCCGGACCGGTCCCGGAGCCTGCTGGCCGCGGCGGAGGAGCAGTTCCGCCGCGATGGAGACCCGTGGGGCCCGGCGGTAATCGGGTTCATCCGCATGGAGACCGCGATGAAGGCCGGCGACGTCGATACCGCCGTCCGCCTGAGCCGGACCACGACCGCCGCGTTCCGCCAGCTCGATGACCCGTGGGGACTCTCCGCCACCCTGTACCACCTGGGGTGGGGGCTGCGGCAGGTCGGCCGGTTCGACGAAGCGGCCCGCGCTCTGGAGGAGGCGATCGACGTCGCCCGAGGTGCGGGGTTGTGGAACACCGTGCAGTGGGCGTTGGCCGATCTCGGCATCGAGAAGGTGCACCTGGGTGAGCTCGACGCCGCCCAACGCCTCTTCGACGAGGCCGCCGCCGCCTCCGTCGAGGTTGGTGACGGCGCTGGGGAGGTCCTCGCCGGATACGGCTACGGCCTCCTTGCTCACGTCGGCCGGGACTGGGCGGCAGCACGTCGCTACTACGCCGCCGCGGTGGATGGGTTCCACGGTCTGGCGACCCCGGTGATGGAAGGGGTGGCGCTGAACGGGGTGGCGCGTTGCGACGAAGCCGACGGTGACCTGGAGGCTGCGACCGCCGGCTACGAGCAGGCACTGGAGATCGGTCGGCGGACCGGGGAGCCGGCCGTGACGGCCTCGGCCCTCGAGGGGCTCGCCCAGATCGCCGCCGCCCGGGGCGACCGGCCTCGGGGCGTGGAACTGCTGTCTGGGGCGACCGACATCCGGACGCGATCCCACCGGCCGGCACCGCCGCACGAACGCCGCGACGTGGACGCTGTCGCCGGCACTGTCTGACCGCCATGTGCGGGCGCACTGGCTCGATCGGCGGGGCCATGACTGGGTGTGTCCGTACTCGGCGGCCGGGCGTCGGAGAGCTACCTTCACCGGATCTGGCTCCCTCAGTGGGAGCTCATCGACGCGGCGACCGACGCCGTGAATCACGACATCGACTGGACCTTCCGGCGACCACCCGATGCACCATCCGTTCCGCATCCATGCTGCTGGCCGCTTCCTGATCCTCAGCCGTGATGGGGTGATCGGGTGTTTCGGTGAGCTGGGCGGGGTGCGTTGATGGACGCTTCTCCCGGTTGACGTGCACGCCGGGCAGGGAGGTCGTCGCTCACACGCGGATGGCGACTTTGCCGCGGATCTCTCCTTCCTCCAGGAGCCGCATCGCGTCGCGTGCCTGGTCGAGCGGGTAGGTGCGGTCGAGGGTGGGGGTGAGCTGGCCTGTCTCGATGAGCCGGGTGAGGTGCTCGTAGTCAGCGCCGCGTTCAAGGGCCAGGAACAGCACAAGGCGTTGGCCGAGGAACGGTGAGAGGAGTGCGCCGCGTAGTTGCCGGCTCATGCCGGTGACGTTGCCGGCGCGCTCGCCGCCGACGAACACGACCGTCCCCTTCGGGGTCAGCGCCCGGCGCAGGCGACGGATGGGCGGGTTGCCGGCGATGTCCAGGATGACGTCGTACCGGCGGGTGCCGTCGGCCCAGTCGCGCGTCGTGTAGTCCAGCACGTGATGCGCGCCGAGTCCGGTGACGTAGGCGAGCTTAGCGCTGCTGCACACGCCGGTCACCTCCGCGCCCGACGTGCGGGCGAGCTGGACGGCGTAGCTGCCGACCCCGCCGGAGGCGCCGGTGACCAGCACCGACTGGCCAGGCTGGACCTTGGCGCGGGTTAGCGCCTGGTGTGCGGTGCCAGCCGAGATCGGCACCACGGCCGCTTCGGCAAAGCTCACGTTGGCTGGCTTGGGTGCGAGCTTGTCGGGGGTGGTGACGGCGTACTCGGCGAACGCGCCCGGCGCCACGCCGTACACCTCATCGCCCGGGGAGAACCGGGGCACCCCGGCGCCCACGTCGACGACGGTGCCCGCGACGTCACGGCCGGGCACCGGATTCCTCGGACGGCGGACGCCGAACCCGAGCCGCGCCGCATAGGGCTTGCCGGTCATCAAGTGTTCGGTGCCGCGGTCGAGGCCCGCCGCGTGCACCCGGATCAGAATCTGGTCGTCGCCGACGGTTGGCCTGGGCACCTGAGCGAGCCGGAGAACCTCCGCGTGGCCGTATCGATCTTGGGTGATGGCTCGCATCGTGCGCCGGTCCGTGCCGGTCGCGGCGCCGGGGCCGACGGGTGGGTTCCCGGCGCTCATCGTCGCGCTCCGCATCGGATCCCGGTGGTGATGACGATGTCCGGTGCGGCGACGTTGCTGCGTGCGTTCATGAGGAACTCCCTCCTGGTGGTGGTTCGGTTCTCAGACTCGGTCGCCGGTCCGGGGTGCGGTGATTACGTTCCTCGGCCGTCGGTGTTCAGCTGCTGGCCGGTACGGACGGAGGTGACGACGTCGCGGACGGCTTGGGTGACGTGGGCGGCATACTGCTCCTCGTCCTCGAGCCCTTGATGGGTGGCGCCCTCGACGACCTCGTGCACGCTGTTGGTCGACAACGTGGCCGACTCCTCCTGGTCGGTGAACCATGACGGCGGGTGCCCCTCCCCGGCGGTGAGCACGAACAGCGGCTTGTCACCGAAGTCGGTCAGCGTGGCGGCTTCCCGGGCCCCGCCGCCGCGCAGGTACTCCTCGACGACGCTGCGCACGGTGCTCGCCTGCGCGGTGTCGTACTTCAGCATCTCCTCGGAGCGGGGCGGGAGGGTGCCGGGCACCAGTTCGCCGTACAGCTGCGTCAGCCCGATGCGGGCCGAGAGGGACACCAGGGTGGCGAACCGGCCAACACCGTCATAGGAGCTGTCGTCCTCAGCGGGGATGACGGACTTCGCCGGCTCTTGGGAGGCGGTGGAGTCGATGAGGACCAGGCCGGCGACCTCGTCGGGGTAGTGCGCGGCGAAGGTGCGCACGTACAGCCCGCCGAAGGAGTGCCCCGCCAGCACGTAGGGGGCGGGGACGCCTGCCTCGTGGAGCAGCGCGTGCAGGTCGGTGGCGACCCGGGCGCCGTCCTGAGGGACGCCGGCGGGTTCGCTTCCCCCGCGGCCGGCGCGGTCGTAGACGCAGACCCGGGTCTGTTTCGCGACGGCGGGGGCGACCCATCCCATGCTCGCCGAAGTGCCGCCGGCGCCGGGTTCGAGGACGACGGTCGGGGATCCGGAGCCGGTGCAGCTCAGGTGCATCTGGTGTCCGCCGACGTCGATGAGGCGACCGGAGGTCAGATAGGGGTTGGTCTCGGTGGCTGAGCTCACCGTCTGCCAGCCACCGCCGACCGCGCACACGGCCAGGATCGTGAACACGGCGTAGAGCTGGACCCGGCCGGCGCGGCTGCGCATGTCGCGGTGCACGCGGATCACCATCCAGACCGCCAGGGCCTGCAGCACCGGTGGCCAGATCCAGGAGAGCACCTGCCGCATCGGTGAGCCGAACGCGAGCAGCAGCAACCCGCCGGCTCCCATGAACAGGGCGGGGGCCGCGGCCCAGTGTTGCGGCTGGTCGGTGAACCGGCGGGACAGCAGCCACAGCAGGGTCCACCCGAGTGCGAACCCGATGAGGACCGCGCCGGTGATCGCCGGTTCGGTGACCGGGATGAACGGCGCGGCGACCAGCAGCATCGCGGCGAGGACCCCGACCGTCAACGACGCGGCCACGATCCAGCCGAGGCGCCCTCGAGGCGCGGGGCGCGGGTCCGTGGCTGGGTGCTGGTCGGCGGCCGGAGCGGTAGGGGTCGTCGCCGACAGCACCGGCGAGGACGGGTCTCGGGAGAAGAGAGTCATGGCGCGCTTCTTCGCGTTGGCGTGGTGGCGAGCCCCGCCCCCGTGCCGACCTCGCCTTTCGACATCGGCAGGTCGTGACGGCTGCCACGGCGTACCGGTGACCCACCGAAACTACTACCATCTGATTCATGCAACAACCCGTAGGTATTGGGGACTTCAGGTGGCGGTTCCTCACCAACCACGCACATGTCCTGGAGCGCATCGCCGCGGACCCCACGTTGCGGCTGCGGGACATCGCGGCCGACGTTGGGATCACCGAGCGCGCTGCGGCGTCGATCGTCAACGACCTGGTCGACGCGGGCTACCTGACCAGGACTCGGGTCGGGCGCCGCAACACCTACGTCGTCCATGACGAGCTCCCGCTGCGGCACCCGCTCCACCGGCACCACACCGTCGGTGAGCTCATCCGGTTCCTCGAGGGACCGGCGAACGAGCCCGCGGCTGGGAGCAAGGGCAGGAACCAGTGAAGGTCGTGCTGGCCGCCGATGCGTGGCCACGGGGTGTTAGCGGTAGCCCGACGTCATGGCGGCCGGGGTGGCAGCATGCAGGCGTGCGGAGGTGACGCCTGATGGCTGTGCGCAACGAGCGGCACGAGGACCGGGACAACGGCCACAGCGTGGGCAGTGTGCGTGATCTGCGCGGTCCTCTTCTGGCCGGGTTCGTGGTCGGAGTGCTGCAGGTCTTGTCGCCCTTCGGCTTGTGGTGGCTGACGCCCGCGACCGTGTACGCGATGGGATTGGCGTTCATCGCAGCGGTCTACGTCGGGTTCAGCGTGGCCGATGGCCGCCCGCGCGTGATCGCCGTCGAATGCGTCGTGGCCGGAGCCTTCACGGTCGTCGCGGCAGCAGGAGTCACCGGCTCGGTGTGGATCCTGGTGGCCGGGTTCGCCGGCCACGCGGCCAAGGACTTCTGGCAACACCGGACCCGCTACGTCGACAACACCCGCTGGTGGCCGCCGTTCTGCGCCGTCGTCGACATCGTCGTGGCGGCCTCGATCGCGGCCGCCCTCCTGACGGGCGCGGGACTGGACGGCTGAGCGGTGCGGCCGCGCCCGGCGGCAAGGATCGAGCCCGGTGGGCGCCTCATCGGCGGCTTCGCCGGGCGGCGGCCGCGGGCAGCACCGCAACGGCGATGCTGGCGGTGGCGCTGAGGGCCAGCAGGGTGGTTGGCCGCCACGGCCAGCCGGTCCCGGCCAGCTCGAGCTGCTCGGTGGGGTACTCGATGGACTTGGCGGTGACCCGCGCGGTGGTCTGGTCGCTGTGACCGGCCAGATCAGCCAGCATCGCGTCGTAGCTGAACTGGCCCGCCGCCTGCCCACCGTTGGGGAGCTCGACGTTGAGGCCACGCTCGGCGGCCCACTCCAGCAGCCGCGAGTCGACCTCCTCGATGGAGGCGACGCCAGGCACCACCAGCCGGTCGATCCGGGGGGCGCCGGCGTCGGCGGGGGCCGCGACCACGCGCAGCCCATGACGTGTGGAAACGGTGGCGGTGGCGGCGATCGGGACCGTGCGGGCGACAAACGAGGCGGAGTAAACCTCGAAGGGGGCAGCGACCGTCAGCTCGCCGACCCCCTCGACCAGGCCGACACCGACCGTTGGTCGCAACCACGGAAAGACCACCGCCAGCACAAGCGCCAGATCCCGCGGCGCCCAGCGCTGCGCGGGGATGCCGGTGGGGCCGTGCAGCGACCAGCCCGGGTAGCCGAGCTCCTGGCCGACCCGTTGGGCCTCGTCGGACCCGGCCATCTGCTCGACCAGCCGCAGGGCGCCGAATACCCCCGAGGTCACTCCGGCGGTGGTGGTGAGGGTGCCGTCATGGACATAGCGCTGGCCGCGGACCCAATCCACCTGAGGACGACGCCGCTGCAGGCCGCTGATGGCCGACCAGTGCGCGGTCGCCCGGCGACCATCAAGTAGGCCCGCGGCTGCCAGCAGTCGGCCGCCGTTGCACACTCCCAGCAAGTGGGCTCCCTGGTCGACCCGGCGGCTGAGCCATTCGCGCAGGGCTGCTTCCCCGTTGCCGTTGGGGGCGGTCACGGCCGGGACCACGACCACATCGGGTTCGGGCGCGACGCCCGCGTCGACGTCGTCCAGCGAGTAGTCGGGGACCGCGGCCAGCCCACCCGATAGCATCGCGGTCGGTTGGCTGGCCGAGACCGCGTAGACGAAGAACCGGGCTGAGCGGGCGAAGACCTCGTAGGGCCCGAGCGCATCGGTGATGACCGACCCGCTCGCCCCCAGCACCACCGCGACCGCCAGCCGACCCTCCGGAACTGGCCTGGCCGGCGGCCAGCCCTCGGCCGGGGCCAGGGTGGGTGGACGCGGGAACGCCGTCCGCATCGAGGTGAACATCCCGGCGGCGGCCGTCCCCGCCACCATCACGCCTGACAGCCCCACGCCGCGCACGCCCCGGGCGAAGCGGCGCAGAGTCACGGGACTCCGGGGGGCGTCGGAACTTCGATTGGTCATAGCGCCGCCCTTCAGGTCGACAGCCCCCACCTCACTCCGCCCATCATCACGCCTGCTGGAGAGGTTGGAAAGCGGGTGGGCGGAGCGCTCCAGGTCTTGTCTCCCCCGGCTTTGGTGGCTGACAGCCGCGACCGTGTGCGCAGTGGGGCTGGCGTTCATCGCCGCGGTCTACGTCGGGTTCAGCGTGGCCGGCGTCCGCCCGCGCGTGATCGTCGTTGGGGTGGCGGCGTCTTCGCCGTGGTCGCTGCTGCAGGGGTCACCGACCCGGCGTGGATCCCAGTGAGAGCGAGACGTGGACTGTTCGTCGGTTCAGCGGCTGCGCAGGGACACCAGGCCGGCCGTGTAGTCGACGCGGGCGGCGTAGGCGGCATCGCGGCGCCGTGACCCGTATCGGCTGAGGGTGCCCCGGGCCGCCGCTGGGATCTGGCGGGTGCGGCTGGTGCGGAACGGACGGGTGTGGGCCTGCGTCGACATGGTGACCTCCATCAAGGGCGGGACCGGCGGAGCCGGCGGGTGCAACGAGCGTCACGGCGCCCGCTGGCCGTCGGCTGTCCGTCCGCTGTCCACCGGCCTGACTGCGGCCCCGCCCAACCGCCCAGGCCGTTCTGCCCCCGATGACCCATCTGAGCCCCTCGCGACACCCGCGGACGTGCGCCCGGGTGGCGTTGTGGAGAGCTACTCGGTGAACGGAGCGAACCGGATCGCGGCCGCGAAGGCCCCCCAACGGTGCAGCAGTTGGGCGCGGCCCTCCGGAACCCGGGCGGCCTCCTGGCGGAACGCGTCGGTGAATGCGGACTTGAAGCCGGCGCGGGGGTGCTCGCGCACCGTTTCCGTGATGGTGGCCGACGGCAGCTCCCACGACCGCAGCCCGGCGACATCGAGACCCGCACCGGACGCGAGGAGG
Source organism: Nocardioides caldifontis (assembly GCF_008087345.1). Lineage (GTDB taxonomy): Bacteria > Actinomycetota > Actinomycetes > Propionibacteriales > Nocardioidaceae > Marmoricola_A > Marmoricola_A caldifontis. The sequence continues at coordinate 110,026 of NZ_VHIB01000014.1, forward strand.
TAGGCCACCGGGCCGACGTCGCGGGTGACGCCGGGGGTGTAGTGCATGGTGATGGCGGTCTGCACAGTCTCGGTTGCCGCGCTCGACAAGCCGACCTGCTCGGCGACCTCGCCCGCGACACGCAGCGAGGTCAAGGTGAAGTCGGCCCGCTCCGGTGGGTCCACCAAGCCGACGTCGTGCAGCAGCGCGCTAGCGAACAGCAGCTCAGCATCGACGTCGACGCCTTCCAGCTCCCCGAGCGCACGTCCAAAGACGTAGGTGCGGTAGCTGTGGTTGAGCAGAACCACCGGAAGGACCTCGCGGGCACGCTGCTCCGCAGCGCGGGTGAGCACCGTGGTCGGCGGCGCGAGACGCGCCGGAGGCAGGTGAGCGTGACGGCCGGAATGCAGGCCCACGGCCAGCCGGAATCGTCCCGCTGCGTTGGTGAGGTGAGTGCGGGCCAGCGGCAGCATCAGCCCTCGGCGTTCAGCAGGAGTGAGCCGGCCGCTGCTCCGCTGCACCCAAGCGGCGGACCCGATCGTGACGTCGTCATCCTTCATCTGCGTCTCCTGCCGGAAGTCGGCCGGCTGCGGGCGGCGACCGTCCGGCACGTCTGCCGGTACCACCGAGTCTGACGTCGCACGCCCGAGGAAGACGCAGGCCGAAGGGCCCCCTGCCCGGCGAAACCCGGCTTCGCGTTCGTTGTGCCCTCACCTTTCGCGTGAGGCGCCGTTGGGCCCTTGTGCAGCGTGCGTGAGGCGGTCTGTGCTGGGTGTCTCTCGTCTGTGGAGGTACGCCATGGCATCGACCAACGACGTGTTCAGCAGCGACTTGGCCGGCCTGCCCGAGGCCGGCGCGACGGAGCTGGTGCGGCTGCAACCGGGTGACCGTTTCGCGCTGACGGTGGAACCGGTGGCCAAGCAGGTCGCAGGTAACAGGCTGCGGATGCTGGCGTACAACCGATCCGTGCCCGGGCCCACCCTCTGCGTCCAGGAGGGAGCCGAGGTGCTGGTCGACATCACCAATCGTGGCGACCTGGAGACCACCGTGCACTGGCACGGGCTGCGCCTGGACAACCGGTACGACGGCACCGACCTGACCCAGCACCCCGTCGAGGTCGGCGACTCCTACCAGGCCCGGATCACCTTCCCCGACCCTGGCGTGTACTGGTACCACCCCCACATCCGCACCGACTACGGCCTGGAGATGGGGCTGTACGGCGGGGTGATCGTCGACCCGCCCGACCCCGACTACTGGCCCGCCTGCCACCGCGACCTGCTGCTCACCTTGGACGACCTGTTGGTCGAGGACGGCGCGGTGGCTCCGTTCGACCGCAACGAACCAACTCATGCGGCGATGGGCCGGTTCGGCAACGTCATGCTGATCAACGGCCATGACCAGCTGACGCTGACCGCTGCCCCCGGTGAAGTGGTGCGGTTCTACCTGGTGAACACTGCAAACACCCGCGTGTTCAAGGTCGCCGTGCCCGGAGCGCGGATGAAGCTCGTCGGTGGCGACAGCGGACGCGTCGAGCAAGAGGAACTCGTCGACGACGTCGTGCTCGGGCCCTCGGAACGGGCCGTGGTCGACGTACTGTTTGCGGACGCCGGGGCGCTGACGCTGGAGCACCGGACTCCGGACCGGACCTTCCCGCTCGCGACCATCACAGTGACCGGCGATCCCGCCCGGCCCGCACTTGAGGGAGAGTTCGGGCAGCTGCGGACCAACGAGGAGATGGTCGCGCTACGCGCCCATGTTGAGCCCTACCTCGCCGCTCCCCCGGACAAGACGCTGGTGCTCACCGCGGTCATGGACTTCGCTCCACCCGAGGGCACCGATGTGGTGCTGTACGGCTGCCCGATGCACCCTGAGGTGGTCAGCCAGACGCCCGGGCACTGTCCCAAGTGCGCGATGAAGCTGCTCCCGCTCCAGTTGATCAACCAGGTCACCGGCGACTCCCATAGCGACGGGCCCACCGACAGCCACGACCATCACGCGGACGGCTCGCACGGCGAGATGCACGGCGAAGCACACGGCGACCCGCATGCCGGTGCACATGGCCACCAGCACGGGGACCACCAGGGGGATGGCTCGGGGGATGGCCCGGGCGACGGCGATGGGCACGTCCACGGTGACGCCCAGCGGAACGGCCACGGTCACAGCCACGGGGCCGCGGACGGGATCGAGTGGGAAGACGACATGGTCGAGGTCAACCGCATCACCACTCAGGCGAACATGCAGTGGAAGATCATCGACACGGCCACGGACGCGGTGAACCACGACATCAACTGGACGCTCCGAGTCGGGGACCAGGTCAAGATTCGGCTGGTGAACGAGATGGGTGGCGACCACCCGATGCACCACCCGTTCCACATCCACGCCGCCGGCCGCTTCCTAATCCTCAGCCGGGACGGGGTGATCGAGTCGAACCTGGTGTGGAAGGACACCGTGCTCCTCAGGACGGGGGAGACCGTCGACATCCTGCTCGACGTCACCAGCCCCGGGCACTGGATGGCTCACTGTCACATCGCCGAGCACCACGAGAACGGGATGATGTTCAACTTCGAGGTCACCGCCTGACCCCAACGCCGCCGTCCCCATGCCGGTCTACCGGCGAGCGGACAGCGAGTGGACAGCGGCTCGTCGCAGGCTGCGGGTATCAGCCCGAGCCGCGAAGGAGGCCGCCATGACGGTCCTGGAATTGTTCGTACCCGACATGGGCTGTCGCCGCTGCGTTCGCGAGGTGACGGCCAGGCTGCGTGATGTCCCCGGCGTGCAGACCGTGACGGTGGACGCGGCCCGGTCCCACGTCACGCTCACCGGCACGATGACCGCAGCCGACGCCCTGGCCGCCCTCCCCGGCGCCGGCGGCCACTTGACCAGACTCGATGCCGGGGACGGCGTCGACGGAGCCGCTGCAGCCAGCGCAGCCGCCCGAAGCCGAGCACGGCCCGGCGAGACCGACGCCGAGCAGGCCTACGGATGACCGACCTGCCTAGCACCGGCGCGCCCGGTCCGCCGCGACCCACCACCACAGCTCAGTCCCTCGGTGAACACACCCAGCTTCCGCGCAACCTGATCAAGCCGGCCCCGCCCCACGTCCCAACGCCGCCCCAACTCACACGGAGCCCCACCTTGTACGCCACCCGCCACGCCACGTCCGACACCGAATCCGACGCACCGAGCGACTACGGCCGGACGGCCGACGCCGGCGACAACACGCTCGACGTCATCGTCATCGGAGCCGGGCAGGCCGGGCTGGCGCTTGCCTGGCACCTGGCCCACCAGGGTCGCCGGTTCCTGGTCCTGGACGCCGCCCCGGAGCTCGGCCACACCTGGCGCAACCGGTGGGACTCCCTTCGACTGTTCTCCCCGGCGCAGTACGACTCCCTGCCCGGCATGGCGTTCCCCGCCGCCGCCGACACCTACCCGACCAAGGACCATGTCGCGGACTACCTCGCCGCGTACGCTGCCCGCTTCGAGCTGCCCGTGCTCCTCGGCACCGCCGTCACCCGGCTCGAGCAGCAGCAAGGCCGGTTCGCCGTGCACACCACCCAGGGCGTGCTGCACGCCCGGCAGGTCGTGGTCGCAACCGGGCCGTTCCAGCGCCCGGTCGTGCCGACGATGGCCGGTGAGCTGGCCTCCGGGGTGGTGCAGCTGCACAGCGCCGAGTATCGCAACCCCAACCAGATCCCCCGCGGGCCCGTGGTCGTGGTCGGCGCCGGCAACAGCGGCCTGCAGATCGCCGCTGAGCTCGCCGGCGACCACGAGGTCACCCTGGCCGTCGGCTCCACAGCCCTCGCCTTGCCGCAACGGCTCCTCGGCCGGGACCTGTTCTGGTGGCTGACCAAGCTGAAGCTGCTCGCCAAGACCGCCGACTCCCGGTTGGCGAAGCGGATGCAGGCCGGCGGCGACCTGGTCATCGGGTCCTCCCTCAAGGCGGTGCGCCGCCGGGGCGTCTCGATCCGACCCCGGGTCACCGGCACCACGCGGGACGGCATGCTTTTCGCCGACGGCCATCGCGAGGCGCCGACCACGGTGATCTGGGCGACCGGGTTCCGGTCCGACTACTCCTGGATCCAGGTCCCCGGTTTGCTCGCTGACGGGCAGGTGGTGCACCAGCGCGGTGTCACCGGGGTTCCTGGTCTGTACTTCCTCGGCCTGACGTGGCAGCACACCCGCGGTTCCGCGCTGCTCGGCTTCGTCGAGCACGACGCGGCATGGCTCGCCGCGTTCATGCACCCGAACGCCAGCCGGTCGAGCCACGACACGCCGGCCCAGGCACTCGACCGACTGGCGTTGCGGTGACCTGGCCCGGCCGACGGGGACGTGAGGCAGCTAAACCCAGAGTGCGTGTCCAGGCGCCCCGGCCCCGCACCTTCCCGGCCGGCTCTCGGCGGATCAGGATGAGGCCATGACCGTCGCCGTCGTCACCGGGGCCGCCAGCGGCATCGGCCACGCCCTCGCCTCGCAGCTCGCCCGCGAGGGCCACCTCGTCCACCTCGCCGACGTCACGCCGACTGCCGAGCTCGCCGCCCAGCTTGGCGGTGTGCCGCACCAGGTCGACGTGGCCGACTCACAGGACATGCAACGGCTCGCCGACAACGCAGCCGACGCCGCGATCGTTTGCCTGAACGCCGGCATCGTCGGACCCACCACCGGCGCTCCCTGGGAAGCCGTCCCCGCCGAATGGGACCGGGTCTTGCGCGTGAACCTCGGCGGCGTGGTGAACGGGCTCCGCGCTTTCGTGCCCGGGCTGCTGCAGTACGGTCACCCCGCGCACCTGGTCATCACCGCCTCCCTCGCCGGTCTCCTCACCTTCCCCGGCGGCGGTGCGTACGCCGCAAGCAAGCACGCGGTCCTCGCCGTCGCCGAGCAGGCCGCACTGGCGCTGGCCGACACGAACGTCACCGTGACCGTGCTCTGCCCGGCGCTGGTGCGCACCCGCATGTCGGAGATCGGCGACGACCCCGCCGAGGTGGCCGCCGACGCGCTCGCCGCCGCCCGCGCAGGCCAGTTCCTGGTGACTCCGAGCGGATGGGAAGAGGCCATCCAGCGGCGCACCGACCTCCTGACCACGGGAGGTACGCCGCAGATGCCGAGGCCCACGGCCGAACCAGACGTGACCTCCGCGTACGACGTGCCACCCACGCCCGGTGTCCGGCAGATGCGCCTGGTCGTCGAGGCGGCTGAGTACGACGAGGCGCTCCGGTTCTACAGGGACGTACTCGGCGCACCGGTGGAACTGCAGATCCACGGCGATCAGGGCGAGAAGGTCACCATCCTCGACGCCGGACGGGCCACCCTCGAGCTGTCCAACCCCGAACAGGTCGCGATGATCGACCGGTTCGAGGTCGGCCGTCGGGTGGCGCCGCACCTGAGGGTGGCGTTCGAGGTTGACGACGTCGACGAAGCAAGTGCACGTGCGAAGGCCGCCGGAGCCACGATGATCGCCGAACCCACTCTCACGCCCTGGCAGTCGCGTAACGCACGGCTCACAGCCCCAGCCGGTCTCCAGCTCACCCTGTTCGAGGAGCCCGCCGCGGAACCCGACGGTCCCAAGGGCGCGAACACCACGGAAACCCCGCCCGGATGACCGCGACCGCAGCATGTGTGGGGACCGCCTGGCTGCTTGATGCGCGTTAGGTGAGGAGGGGGTCCCACTTGCGGCCGTCGTCTTCTGAGCGGTAGATGCCACGGTCGGTCGCGACGAGCCACGCCCCCTCATCGACGTCGATCGCGTGCGGGGCCCCGGGCACGTTCGAGGTGCGGTCCCAGCTGCCGCCGCCGTCGGTGCTGGAGTACACCACCCCACCCGGGTCGACACCGACGAGGAGGTCGGCGGCCGGCCAGTCGATCAGGGCCAGGGGCGGTGCCCCGTCGACCGACTGGGCCGACGCACCGAAGGCGTCCAGCACGGTGAGCGTGCCAGTGCTGTTGGTGGCGAGCAGGCGGTGAGGGTCACGGGGGTCGGCGGCGAGGTCAAGAACGTCGTGACGGCCAAGGGACTCCCAGCTGCGGCCCCGGTCGGTGGAGGTCAGCAGCCGGCTGCTGGTCGCGTCGTACCCGTACAGCCGCCCTTCGGTGGCCTCGAGGGAGTGGAAGTCAGCCCTGCCGGTCAGCGACACCGGTCTCCAGGTCTCAGCGGCGTCGGTGGACTCGATCAGCCCCAGGTGGGTGGGTAGGTCTTCGCGCAGGTCCGGGTGGCCGGAGGCGAGGAAGTGGCCGGGTCGACGACGGTGAATGCCATCGTGTCCTGCCAGCGGTCCGCGACCCGGTGCGGCTCACCGTCCTCAGCAAGCGAAAGACACCGAAGTGGGAGGCGACGTACACGGTGCCGTCGGCGGGGTCGGTCCCGATGCCGTGCACGTGCCCCAACAGCCCACCCATGCCGGCACCTTCCCCGGCATCGGGGTGGGCACCGGTTGCCGTGCCGCCCGATGAGGGGCCACAGCCTGCCATACCCAGCGCGACGGTGGCCGCCACCGCAGCCGCTGCCCAGCGTCGGGCAACGCGCCGCCCGGAGGAGCGGTGCGGAGGCCTCAGGATTGGGGGGCGGGTGATCATGCGGACGAGGTGCTCCTGTCGGCGGGCGTGGTGGCTAGCGAGGGGCGTCGAAGGCGTGACCGGTGGCCGGTCGCGCCACGCATGGTGCGCTGCCGGCCACCCGGGTCCGGAGTCAGGACTGCTCGAGTAGCTGCTCCATCTGCTCGATCTCGTCGTTCTGGGTCGCGATGATGTCTTTCGCCATCGCGATCGCGTCCGGGTTCTCGCCTTCGGCAACCTCGGACTCCGCCATTTCGACCGCGCCGCGGTGGTGCTCCACCATCATCTCGAGGAACGTGCGGTCGAACTCCGCCCCGGAAGCGTCCTTGAGCATGGTCATGTCCTCCTCGGTCATCATGCCGCTCATGTCGGAGCCGGAGTCGCCGTGCCCCATGTCGCCGTGGTCCATCTCACCGGAGGGCGCCTCCTCGCCCCACGCCTCGAGCCAGGTCGTTAGCTGCTCGATCTCGGGTGCTTGGGCGGCCTCGATGTCGGCGGCGAGCTGCTTCACCCGATCGCTCTCGGCGCGATCTGCCGCGAGCCTCGACATTTCGACAGCCTGCGCATGATGCGGCAGCATCCCCTGGGCGAAGGTGACGTCGGCGTCGTTGAACTCCGCGGCCGCGCTCGGGCTGTCCGAGCTATCGGAGCTCGTGTCGGCGCTGCTGCCGGAGCTGTCGTCTCCGCACGCGGTGAGCGCGAGTAGGGCTGCGGTGAGCAGCGCGATCGGGGTGAGCGACTTGCGCATCGGGTGGACTCCTCGGGCAGGGTTGGGTGCGGTTGCTTGGCTGGTCAGGCGGTGGGTTGGAGCGGCCGCGGTGCTGGCTGCGTTTCGGTAGTGGGAGGTGATTCGGGGAGGCGGAGCCGTTTGAGGTGCAGGGCGTTCATCGCGACGATGAAGCTCGACCCCGACATCGCAAGCGCCGCGATCTCGGGCCGCAGTGTGAGCCCGAACGCGGGCTCGAACACGCCGGCCGCGATCGGCAGCGCGGCGGCGTTGTACAGGATGGCCCACCACAGGGACTGCACTTCCTTGGCGCGTGTGCCGCGGCCGATGGTGAGTGCGGTCGGCACATCGAGTGGGTCCGAGCGCATCAGCACCACATCAGCGGTCTCAATCGCGACGTCGGTACCGGCACCGATCGCGATCCCGACATCGGCGGTCGCCAACGCCGGAGCGTCGTTGATGCCGTCGCCCACATGGGCGACCCTGCGGCCCTCGCCCTGGAGGCGGCGGATGTGGTGGGCCTTGTCCTCAGGCAGCACTTCGGCGATCACGGTGTCGATCCCGAGCCGGTCCGCGATGCGTCGCGCGGTCGCCTCGTTGTCGCCGGTCAGCATCACGACCCGCGCTCCGGCCTCGTGCAGGGCAGCGACGGCGGCGGCGGAGGTGGGGCGGACGGCGTCAGCGATGCCGAGCACCGCGACCGCGCGACCGTCCACCGCAACAAGCACCGCGGTCCTCCCGCCGGCCGCGAGCTGCTCGCGCCGCTGGGTGAGCGCACCGAGGTCGACACCCTCGGCGTCCATCAGGCGACGGTTCCCGATCGCGACCCGGTGCCCGTCGACCTCAGCGATCGCGCCGTGGCCGGGGACGTTGCGGAACCCGACCGCGCGCAGGACCTCCACGCCCTCCTCGTCGGCGGCGCGGGCGACTGCTTGGGCCAGCGGATGCTCGGACTCGCGTTCCACTGCGGCCGCCAACGCCAGCACGCGCTGGATCGCCAGCGCGTCCGGGGTCTTGGCGGTAACAACGTCGGTGACCTCGGGCTCACCCTTGGTCAGGGTGCCGGTCTTGTCCATCACGACGACCTCGATGCGCGCGGCGTCCTCGAGTGCGGTGGCGTTCTTGAACAAGATGCCGCGCTTGGCCCCGAGCCCGGAGCCGACCATGATCGCGGTCGGGGTCGCCAACCCGAGGGCGTCGGGGCAGGTGATCACCACGACCGTGATCGCGAACAGCAGCGCGGTCGGGACCGATGCGCCGGCCAGCAGCCACACCGCGAACGTCGCGGCGCCACCGATCAAAGCGACGAACACCAGCCAGAACGCAGCCTTGTCGGCGAGCTTCTGGCCGGGAGCCTTGGAGTTCTGCGCCTGCTGCACCAGCGCCACGATCTGCGCCAACGCGGTCTCGGAACCGACCTTGGAGGCCCGCACACGCAGGGTGCCGGTGGTGTTCACCGTGGCCCCGATCACCGCGTCCCCGGGTGCCTTGGGCACCGGCAGCGACTCGCCGGTGACCATCGACTCATCCACCTCGGACTCGCCGTCCTCGACGATGCCGTCCACCGCGATCTTCGCGCCGGGGCGGACCAGCAGTAGGTCGCCGACCGTGACGTCGGAGGTGGGAACCTCGAACGGTTCGCCGTCGCGGAGCACTAGCGCCTTCGGTGGGGCGAGGTCGAGCAGGGTGCGGATCGCGTCGTTCGCGCCGCCGCGGGCCCGCATCTCGAACCAGTGGCCCAGCAGCACGAACGCGGTCAGCATCGTGGCGGCCTCGTAGAACACCTCACCGCCACCGGTCAGCGTGATCCCGACCGAGTACAGCCAGCCGGCCGCGATCGCGACAGCGACCAGCACCATCATGTCCAGCGTCTTCGCACGCAACGCCCTCCAGGCGCCGTCGAAGAAGATCCAGCCGGAGTAGAACACCACCGGCAACGACAGGAGGAGAGCGAAAACGTCGTCACGCAGCCCGAACGGGGTCGCGACGGTGAACCCGAACATATCGCGCCCCATCGGGGAGAACAACATGATCGGTAGCGACAGCAACGCGGCGACCACGAACCGGTTCCGCATGTCGGCGACCATCTCGGCCATCGACATCGAACCGTGCCCGCCGTGCCCCATGGCGTCGTGCGGCGACATCGCCGGCCCCACATCGTGGACAGCCCCGTGACCCTCATCGTGCGCCATGTCGTGAGCCGTGTCGTGCCTGGCGGCGATCGGGTCGGCCATCGGGTCGCAGAGGTGGTTGGGGACCGAGGCGCCGTTGCAGTGGTACCCGCAGTCACGAACCCAGTCGGCCAGCTTCGCGACGGTGGTGGTGGCTGGGTCGTACGTCACCGTCGCGGTCTGCGCGACCGGGTTTGCCGCGACAGCGAGCACGCCGGGGCGGCGGGACAGGACGGCCTCGGCGACGTTCGTGCTGGTCGCCCAGTGCAGACCACCGACCTCGAGCACCGCGGTCGCTGACTGCCCTTTCTGGCCGCCGGTCTGCTGGCCGGTCTGCTGGCCGACCAGGTGCTCGCGCTTCTGCTCGTGCTGGGGGTGGTGTTGATTCATGGTGCTGCCCTCCTCACGATGGCGCGGTGTGGGCGGTGTGCAGGCGGTGGATGAGGCGATCGGTGGCGGCAGTCGCGGAGTTGATCTGGTGGTCTGTGGGTGGGGGAGGGACGCCCGTCGGGGGTGTCGGACGCCCCTCCGCTCAGGGGTGCCAGCCCGAAGTCAGGCCAGCTGGTAGTCGCCGGCCTCCTCGAGCGCGGTCGCGACGAGATCATCACTCAACGCCTCGGTGCCGGTGACCTTGACCGTCGAGGTGCCGTCGGCAACCAGGTCGACGCTGACGTCGACCACTCCGGGGAGCTGCTTCAGCTCCTCGGTGACGGCGCCGGCGCAGTGGCCGCACGTCATCCCGGTCACCTGAAACGCCTGAACGTGTTGGCTGGCCTGCTCGGTCACGTCGTTCTCCCTATCCAAGTCGAGTTCAAGGTTGAGGGTTCGGACCGTTCGGCGAGGAGCGGAGTTCGGCATGCGTGACGGGCTGCCCATACCCGGCTGCGTGGCCCTCACCGCTCTGCCCTTCCGTGTCCGCCGGAACCTGTCCTACGCCTTCACCGTACCCCCCTGGGGTATGAGGACCATGACGCGGGCGATGTCTTCATGGAACCTTCATGAACATGGTCCTGCTGGGATGTTGGGGGATCAGCCGCGCGTCGAGGGAGTCGTGGAGGCTGGCAGCCGCATTGTGAACGTCGCACCGTGACCGGGGCCGTCGCTGGCCACCGTGATGATGCCGTCGTGGGCCTCGACGAGCGCTCGGGTGATCGCGAGCCCGATGCCGGCGCCGCCGTGGCCGCGGTCGCGGGCGGTGTCGACCCGGTAGAACCGGTCGAACAGGTGCGGCAGGTGTTCGGCCGCGATCCCGTCGCCGGTGTCGGTCACCGAGTACTGCACCCAGGTGGTGTCGCCGGCGTGCATGGGCTGGCAGGTCACGGTCACGGTGCCGCCCGGGGGAGTGTGCGCGAGCGCGTTGTCGAGCAGGTTGGTCAGTACCTGCGCCAGCCGGTCGGCGTCGCCGACGACAGCGGCTGCGGTCAGGTCGGTGCGGAGTTCGACGCCCTTGCCGGCGTACCTGCTCTCGAGGGCAGTGGCGGCCGACCGGGTGACGTCGGCGGCGTCGAGGCGCCGGAACTGTAGCTCGAGGTTGCCTTCCTCGGCGCGAGAGACCGCAGAGACGTCCTCGGCGAGCCTGCGCAGCCGTCCGGTGCTGGCTCGCAGCACCGCCAACGTGTCGGCGTCGAGTTCGCGGACACCGTCCTCGATCGCCTCCAGATGCGCCTCGACGGTGGCTAGTGGGGTGCGCATCTCGTGCGCGAGGTCGGCCAGCATCCGCCGTCGTGTCGTCTCCACCGTCTCCAGCCGGCTGGCGAGCGTGTTGTAGCTGCCGGCCAGGGTCTCGAACTCCGCGCCGATGCCGGGCGCAGGAACCCGGGTGTCGAACCGGCCGGCGGCGATCTCAGCGGCCGCGTCGGTCACGGTGCCGATGGAGCGCTGGACCCGGCGGCTGAAGTACCACGACACCGCCAGGGCCGCGGCGACCGAGGCCAGCAGCGCCACCGCGACCGAGATCAGCAGCGCGGACCCGAACGCCTCCTCGATATGCGCCACCTCGGTCGGGGTGTGGAAGTCGCCGGCCTCCGCCAGATGGTCATGGAACAGTCCCGGGCCGACCACGGAGGCCACCACCCAGGTGGTGACGGCGCCGGCACCGAGCACCAGGGCCTGAGCGACCATCAGCCGGACCGCGAACCCAGCCGGTCTGCGCACCGCCGGCGACGGCGACGACGCTGCGCCGCGCAGGCTGCCGCGGGACGCACCGGATGGGCTGTCGGACACGGTGCCGTGCTGGGTGCTGTGAGGGGTGCTGTGAGGGGTGCTGTGCGGGGAGCCGCTGGAGGTGGTCATGAGCCGGTGCCCATCCGGTATCCGACGCCCCGTACGGTGCGGATGAATCGGGGCTGGTTCGCGTCGTCGCCGAGCTTGCGGCGTAAGTGCCCGATGTGCACGTCGACCAGGTGCTCGTCGCCCACCCAGGTGGGCCCCCAGACTGTCTCGATGAGCTGGCTGCGGCTGAACGCCATCTGAGGCCGAGTCGACAGGGTGGCGAGCAGGTCGAACTCGGTGCGAGTCAACGCGACCGGCTCACCGTCGCACCACACGTCGCGGCCGACAGGGTCGATGGTCAGCGCTCCGAAGGTGCGGTGCTGCTCGGACCCGTCCGCGTCCTCCGAAGCCGGGCGAGGGGTCGTGCGGGGGCGGCGCAGCATCGCCTGGATGCGGGCGACGAGCTCTCGGGGGCTGAACGGCTTGGTGATGTAGTCGTCGGCGCCTACCGAGAGCCCGATGAGGGTGTCGACCTCCTCGCTGCGGGCGGTGAGCATCACCACGTAGCAGTCGCTGAAGGCCCGCAGCTGCCGGCACACCTCGACCCCGTCGAGCCCGGGGAGCCCCAGGTCAAGCACCACCACGTCCGGGTCCACCTCGCGAGCAGTGCCGACCGCTCGGGCGCCGTCGTGGCTCAGGGTCACCTCGAACCCAGCCCGTTCCAGATAGCTGCCGACGAGCGTGGCCAGCGGCACCTCGTCTTCCACGACCATGGCGCGCCGCAGTGGCACACCAGTAGGGCGGCCCGCACCGGTGGCTGTGGCGGCGTTCGCGGGACGGGTCTGTGCCATGACCTACATCGTCGCAGCCGCGGCCCGTTCCGCTGGCGGCTGACCGGTGGGACGCTGAAAATCTTGAGCGGATCTTCATACGATCTCCACGCTGCAGCCCAGGTGCATGGCCGACGTTGGGGCGCACCGCGTCGGGCAGAACGAAGGGGAGGCCGCTAGTGGGCGGCTGGCACGACCATGGCCCCGGCTGGAGTGGCTGGCTGCTGATGACGATGACGATGTTCGCGTTCTGGGGCCTGGTGTTCCTCGGTGTGGTGGCGCTGTTCCGCACCGGCACCGGGCACGGCGGCCTAGTGCGGGGTGGGCATCTGTCTCGGACTCGGGCTAGGGTCCGGGATTTGGTGGGGGACTCGTCAAGATCCATGAACCGTCGACGAACCGTGGACGGAGAACCAGAGGAGAGGGCCGCACCGCGTGCCGAAGCACCGCACCGAGGACACCCATGAGCCCCGCCCACGCACCGGAACTCGACCGGACCGGCCCCGGCCGCGCCACCGCAAACCGGCCCGAGCGCTAGGAAGGTTCGTCCCGCTGGTCGCGGCCGGCGTCGTGCTTGCCAGTGGCGGCGCGTTGGCCGCCGAGCTCGGCGACTCGGCGACCAGCGACCCGGCCCACGCGTTGGGCGCCGCGTCCGGCGGCAACGTCCTGACCGCTGCCGAGCTCGACGCTGCCCGGCAAGAGCAGCTCTCCCGTGGCGGCGGCCGACGGGTCCTCGAGGTGGAGCAGCGCGACGCTCGCATGGTGGCCCGACTCGAGGCGCGCGCCGAGCGGCTGCAGGCCCGGCGGGAACGGGAGCGGAAGCGGCGGGCCGCGGAACGGGAGCGGCGCCAGGCACTCGCCGAGGCCCGCGCCTGGCGGCCCCCGCTGACCGGATACGACATCACCGCCACCTTCGGGCAGTCCAGCTCACTGTGGTCCACGGTGCACACCGGGGTGGATCTCGCCGCACCATCGGGGATGCCGGTCACCTCGACCGCGCCAGGCACCGTCACCTTCGCCGGGTACGACGGCGCCTACGGGTACAAGGTCGTCGTCGAACACGAGAACGGCACCGCGACCTGGTACGCGCACCTCGCCTCGCTCAGCGTCAACGTCGGCGAGGTCGTCAGCCACCACACCGTCGTCGGCCCGGTCGGCTCCACCGGGAACGTCACCGGCCCACACCTGCACCTCGAGGTCCGACCCACCGGCGGTGAACCGGTCGACCCCGTGGCGGCGCTCGCCGGGCAAGGCGTGCACCTGTAGCCGACTAACCCCTTCGCCCGGGGGGGCCGTCGGGGCGCCACGGCATCGAGCGCGGCGCAGAACCAGGGGCTCGAACGGCGGCGTTTAGCCGATCTGCTCGAGCAGCCGGTTGCACGCCTGCTCGCAGCGCCGGCAGGCCTCGGCGCAGATCCGGCAGTGCTCGTGCATCTCCGCGTGCCCCGCGCACTCGTCGCCGCACGCCTTGCATGCCTGCGCGCACGCGGTGAGCATCGCCCGGGTCAGGTTCGCGTCGTAGGCGGTGTGCCGCGACAGCACCCGCCCTGAGGTGCCGCAGATGTCGGCGCAGTCCAGGTCGGTGCGGATGCACTTGCGGAGCTCGGCGACCATCTCCTCGCTCAGGCATGCGTCGGCGCACGCGGTGCACGCCTGCGCGCACTGGAAGCACGCCGCGATGCACTCGGCGAGTGCGTCCTTGTCGAGGTCGATCTGTCCGGCATGCGCCTCCAGCATGGCGCCGATGTGGTGAGTCATGCTCCTCCCATACCCCTGCTCGGCCACGCGGAGACAGACGGACACCGACCGGACTCCGGGCAGATATGGGGGTGGGTGACGCCGGCAAGCGGGTGGACAGCAGTCGGACAGCGGGCCGCCGCAATCTCACCGCATGTCCCAGATCACCTCACCCGCAGCCACGGCCGCTGACAGGTCTCTCGAGATCCCGTCCTTCTTCGGCCCCAACCTCCATCCCGCGGTCGCCCGCCTGGTCGGTGGCCGACGCGGCATGGTCGACGGCGCCCTCCCGCCGGCGCTGTTCGTCGCGACCTCCGCCCTGGCTGGCACCGTCGTGTCCCGTCCGACCGCGATCGGTACCGCCGTCGCGGTCGCTGCCGGCACCGCTGTCGGCCTGGGCATCTGGCGCCTGCTGCAACGGCAACCGCTCAAGCAGGTCGTGCGTGGCTTCGTCGGGCTCACCGTGGCGGTGGTCTTCGTCCTGCTGTCTGGGGAGGCGCGGGCGTTCTTCCTGCCCGGCCTTTGGGTGGATGCCGCCTACGCGGCGCTCTTCGCCGCCTCGGTTGCCGTAGGTCGACCGCTCGCCGGCGTGGTGTACGCGGCGCTGTTCCAGACCGGTCCCGCTTGGAGGCTGGACCGGCGGCTGCGCCGGGTCTTCGCTGCGGCGTCCCTGGGCTGGTCGGCGGTCTACGCCGTGCGGGCCGGCACCCAGTGGGTGCTGTACCGCGAGGACGCCCCGGTGCTGATGGCGATCGCCAAGGTCTCCCTCGGCTGGCCGCTCACCGTCGTCGCCGTCGCCGCCACCCTCGCCGTTGTCCGCAGAGCCGTCCGCACGCGCCCAACGGACGCCGCTGCGTCCTGACCCGCAGCCCCTCAGCACCAGCTTCTCAACCACGAATCACCAACGACCACAAAGGAGAGAACGATGAAACGACTACCTCTGGCCATCTGGGCGATGGTCGTCGGAGCCTTCGCGATGGGCGCCGACGAGTTCATCGTCGCCGGCGTCGTCCGCGAGATCGCCGATGCCCTCGACATCTCGATCGGCGCCGTCGGCCACCTCGAGAGCGTCTACGCGCTCGGCGTGGCGATCGGCGCCCCCGTCTTCACCGCGATCGGCCTGCGGTTGGGCCGCCGCTCGATGCTGTTCACCACGGTGCTGGTGTTCCTTGCCGGCAACGTCCTGTCCGCGCTCGCGCCGACGTATGAGTGGGTGATGGCCGGCCGGATCGTGTCGGCCACCGCGCACGGCGCTTTCCTCGGCATCGCGGCCGTGCTCGCCGCCGAGCTCGTCGAGCCGGCCCGCAAAGGCCGGGCGATCGCGGTGGTGTTCTCCGGACTCACCGCCAGCACCGTGCTGGGGGCACCGATCGGCTCCGCGGTCGGGCAGGCACTCGGCTGGCGCTACACCTTCTGGACGCTGGTGGTGCTCGGCGGAGTGGCCCTGCTGGGCCTGGTCGCCACCCTGCCCAGGGACCGGCGGGCCGCTCACGGCCACGGAGAAGCCCACGACCACGGCCATGGCCACGAGCACATCCAGCAGCCCACTGAAGCGCACGCCCACGGGCACGAACACGGGCACGGCGCTGAGCACGACCACGCCCAGGGCGAGCACGGCCACGGACACGAGGCGGACACCGAAGGGCTCGACGCGCATGCGCTGGCCCACCTCGGCGGCGCCGGCCACGGCCCCACGATGCGCGAACAGGTGCAGGCGCTCCGGCGGCCTACGGTCTGGGGAGCGCTGCTGGTCACCCTCCTCGGCTACGGCGGAGTGTTCACCAGCTACGTCTACATCGGACCGCAGATCACCGACGAAGCCGGACTCGACCCGCAGTGGATCACCCCGCTGCTGCTGCTGTTCGGTGTCGGGCTCTTCATCGGCAACCACCTGGGTGGGCGCTACGCCGACCGGAACCTGCCGGCCACGATGGTCGGGAGCCTGACCGCGCTCGCGGCGACGTTGTTCCTGATGACCTTCGCGATGCAGTCCGCGGTCACCGCCGTTCCCGGGATGCTGCTGTTCGGCACGGCCGCGTTCGCGGTCGTGGCCCCGCTCCAGCTGCGGGTCATGCAAGCAGCTGGGCACGCACCGGACGTGGCGAGCGCTGCCAACATCTCGGCGTTCACCCTCGGCAGCGCGATCGGCATCTACCTCGGCGGCGCCGCCATCGACGGCGGCCTCGGCCTACTGTCGGTGAACTGGATCGGCGGCCTGATGACCACCACCGGCCTGGCCCTGGCGGCGCTGAGCCTGCGAGGGCAGCAGAACACCGCGGACCCCACCCATGAGGTAGACCACGCAGGACCGCACGCGCACGATCACGACCACGACACCCCGGCGGTGCACGTTCACTGACCTGAACCCGCCAACAGGGATCGACCGGGACGGGTGGCCCGCACCGACAGGTGCGGGCCACCCGCGCGTGCGTTGCACGCTCAGCTGGCCGGGGCCGCCTGCGGCTCGGCTGGACCCCCCACCTCCGGCTCGCCGAGACCGAGGTGCGCAAGCTCGCCGCGGGAGGTGACGCCGGTCTTGCTGAACACGTTGCGTAAGTGGAACGCGACCGTCCGCGGCGAGATCCAGCACACCTCGGCGACCTCCTTGTTGCTCATGCCCTGACTGACGAGCTGGGCGATCCGGAGCTCGGTAGGGGTCAGCTGAACCAGTGTCGAGGGGTCACGTTTGCGGGCGGTCTCGCCCGAGGCGCGGAGCTCGGTGGCTGCCCGCTCCGCCAGCGGTTCCGCGGCGAGGTCGCGGAAGGTGTCGAACGACCTCTTCAGATGTTGCCGGGCCTCGATGCGTCGACCGGCGCGGCGTAAGCGTTCGCCGAAGGCCAGCTGCGCGCACGCGGTGTCGTACGGGCGCTGAGCGGCCTCATGGTGCCGCAGGGACGCCTCGAACAGAGCAACAGCCTCGGGTGTATCCGCAAGCAGCGCCCGCCCGTAGCAGGCGACCGCCTGGGCCCACGGCAACCTGCTCGCGGTGGCGAACCGCTCCATCTCCTCGGTCCAGACCTGCGCTTGAGCTGGATCGGAGGCCTGCACCGCGGCGAGGATCCGTGGCGCCGCCGCAAGCCGGGTCACCACCCCGTCATGCATCTTGGTGAAGTGGTGCAGCGCCTCGGCGTGGTCACCGGCGTGCGACGCGCGGGTCGCCTGAGCCCAGCGCAGCACGTCGGCGACGAAGCCGTCCATCACCCCGAGGTGGCGCCCGGTCAGCAGGCCGGTGCTCTCAGTGAGGAGCTCGTCGTAGTCGTCGCGGCCCTGCAACGCGGCCAACATCGTCAACCACGCCAAGGGGGTCCCGGTCTGCGCGGGCTGACCAATGCTGCGGGCCAGGGACACTGCCTCGTCCGCCGAGCGGCGCACCGACGCCCAGTCGCCGCCGGCGTACTGGCTGAAACACAACCGGTGCAGCGCGTACAGCACCTCCATCACCGCACCGTCGGTGCGTGCCGCTGCCAGCATCGCGGCGAAGTACGACCGGTGGGCCGCGTCGTCGCCCAGGTGCAGCGCCATGTTCCCGAGGTTCGCCCACACGTCGCGGTCCTCGGCCGCCATCCCGTCACCCAACGCGGTGCGCAGCACCGCGATCGCGCCGCCCCAGTCGTGCTCTGCTTCCTTGCGCGTAGCCTCCAGCAGCAGCTTGAGGCAGCGGACACGTGGTGGGTCGTCCGGCGTGGGCTGGGTGCTCAGTGTGCCGGGAGGCAACGCCAGACCGCTGTCGATGCCATGGCTGTGCAGAACTCCGGCGTACGCCGCCATCTCGAGTGCCTGGACGGGGCTCTCCGCAGCGACGTCGCGGGCGGCGATGATGAAGAACCGGTGCGCGTCCATCGCGGAACCGGCGGCCACCTCGATGCGGCCGCGGAGCCGGTCGATCGCGGCACGCAGCGGCCGGTCGTCGGCGATCGGTCGAGCAGTCTTGAGCAGCGCGTCGGTGCGTTCGATCCGGCCCGTGGCGTAGGCGTTGCGGGCCGCGGCGAACAGCCGTTGCGCCCGTGCGTCGTCGCGAATGCTGAGGTGGGCCGCACGCTCGTAGGCAGCAGCCGCTGCCGCACTGCCACCGCGACTCTCGGCACGTGCCCCGAGCGCGGCGAGCTGCGCCGCCACGGCCTCATCCGGACCGTCGGCTGCTGCCGCGCGGTGCCACGTACCACGGTCCGTGTCGTCACCGGGACCGGTCCCGTTGACCGTGGCGTCGACCCGGGCGAGGGCGTCGGCAAGGGCAACGTGGGCGGCACGGCGTTCGGACGCCGTGGCGGACTGGTACAGCGCTGAGCGGACCAAGGGGTGCCGCACGTGGACCAGGTCGCCGTCGACCAGCAGCAGCCCGGAGGTTTCGACCTCAGCGAAGGCAACGTCGGCGACACCGAGTGCGCGGCCGGCGCGCATCAGCTCAGCTAGGCGAAGTGAGTCGTCGATGGCCGCCAGCAGCATCAGCGTCTGCGCCTCCGGGCTCAGTCGACGACACCGGTCGAGGAAGGTCCGTTCCATCCGGGCCGAGAGCGGAAGGCCCTGTGGCAGCACCTCGGTCCCGGTGAGCTGACCAGGCGCGAGCTGGGCCGGAGCCTCGACCACCGCGAGCGGATTCCCGCCGGTCCGGGCCGTCAGCTCGGTCAGCACGTGGTCGGCGATGGGAGTCCCGGTGCGCTCCTCGACCAGGGACCGCACCGCCGTCGGTGACAGCGCCGCGAGCGGCAGCTCGGGGATGTCGGAAAGGCCCGGCACCGGGTGCGTCTCGTCGTCGCGGGCCGCGAACACCATCGTCACCGGTTCGGCCAGCAGCCGCCGGGCAACGAACAGCAGCGCGTCACGGGAAGCGGCGTCGAGCCACTGCAGGTCGTCGACCAGGCACAGCACCGGCTGCGCCTCGGCGAGCTCGGCGAGCAAGGTCAGCGTCCCGAGCGCGACCAGGAACGGGTCGATCCGGTCACCCTCCTCTTCGCCGAACGCCACCCGCAGCGCCCGCCGCTGCGGGGCCGGCACCGCCTCGAGACCGTTCAGCGCCGGCCGCACGAGCCGATGCAGCCCCGCGAACGCCAAGGCAGACTCCGCCTCCAACCCCGCGGTCCGCAACACCCGGACATCAGCCGCCTGGGCCGCGGCGTCATCCAGCAGCGCGGACTTGCCCATCCCGGGTTCACCGTGCACCAGCACGATCCCGGCTCGGCCCTCGCTAGCGGCGGCCAGCAGCGAGGCCAGGTACGCCCGCTCCGCGTCACGACCATGCAGCACCACCCCACCGTAGGGCTCCGCCGCCCGCCGCCGCACGATCCCAGGACCAGCGTCCCGCCGGGGTGGGGTCGATGCCGACGGCCAGCGCAACTGCTCAGCGCGGGTGCCCCTGCGCCACCGCTGCCGACGCCACCACAGGGCGCCGCGCGCGATCCCGGTCATCTGACCGGGGTGAACCACGCCGATCGCGTCCACGCTCAACAGCACTGCCTCACCAGCTCACAAGCAATGACCTCGCCGTGGCCGTCCAGACCGACACCTGAAGGAGATCCGATGTCCGCCACCGACACTCACCCGGAACCGGCACAACCCGGCCCGGCCCGCGCCCACCCCTCCATCCCCGCGTCCCACATGAGCGCCACGCATGCCGCCGACGAAGCCACCGACGCGGTCACCGCACGGCGGCCATGGACGCTGCTCATGGTCACCCTGGCCGCCCAGATCCTGGTCGTGCTCGACATCTCGGTGGTCAACACCGCACTGCCGACGATCGGGAACTCACTGCGGCTCAGCGGCGGCGAGCTGCAGTGGTTGGTCACGGCCTACCTGATGATGTCCGGGGGAGGGTTGCTGCTCGGCGGCCGTATCGCCGACCTGCTCTCCCGCAGACGGGTCTTCCTCACCGGTCTGACCCTGTTCACCCTCGCCTCTCTGGTCAGCGGTTTCGCCGACACGGGCGGCCAGCTCATCGCCGCCCGCGCCGTCCAGGGACTCAGCGCCGCGCTCCTCACCCCATCGGCGCTGTCGCTGATCATGACCGGCTACGAGGACACCCAGCGCAAGACCGCGCTCGCACTCTGGGGTGCGGTCGGCAGCCTCGGCGTCGCCGGTGGCGTGCTCCTCGGCGGCGCCCTGACCAGCTGGGCCAGCTGGCAGGCGATCTTCTGGATCAACGTCCCCATCGGAGTGCTCGCCCTGGTCGTCGGCCGCCGCGTCATCACCAACGACACTCCCGAGCGTCGCCCCACGGTCGGCGAGTTCGACCTCCCCGGAGCCGTCACGGTCATCAGTGGGCTCAGCGCCCTCGTCTACGGCCTCGGCGCCACCGACACCCACGGCTGGTGGTCGGTACACACCGTCACCGCCCTCACCGTGGGCGCCGCGCTGCTGGTCGGGTTCCTCGAGCTCGAGCAGCGAGCCGCCAGCCCCCTGTTGCCGCCGCACATCTGGAAGCTCAAGCCGCTGGTCTCAGGCACCGCGGTGATGCTCGGAGTCACCGGCATCCTCGTCGGTGTCGTGTTCCTGGCCTCCATCTTCTTCCAGACCGTGCTCGGCTACTCGGCGCTGGAGACCGGCCTCGCGTTCCTGCCGTTCGCCCTCGCGATCACCCTCGGCACTGTGGTCGCCCGGCATTTGCTCGGCCACGCCTCCCCGCGGGCCATCGCCGCCGGCGGCATGCTCCTCGCCGCCGCCGGTGCCGCCTGGTTCTCCACCGCCGGCACCGGCGCCGGCTACGCAGGCGACCTGCTTCCGGCACTGACCATCGTTGGTCTCGGTGTCGGCATGGTGTTCGTCGCGGTCTCGGTGACCTCCATGACCGGCATCCCCACCTCCCACGCCGGGGTCGCCTCCGGCTTCCTGATGACCGGGCACGAGGTGGGCGCGGCCCTCGGGGTCGCCGTCCTCTCCGCGGTCGCCAGCACCGCCGGGACGTTGACGAGCCCAGCCGGCGCCGCCGACGCGTTCTCTCGCGGAATGCTCGGCGCCGCCATGATGGCGGTTCTGGTGGGCTTGGTGGCGCTGTTCCGCATGTCCGCCATGAAAGTTGCCGCCGATGCGAAGGTCTCAATACACCACTGACCCGCAGTCCCCACGGCCAAGTCCTGATCTTCGCCCCGCGCACGTGAACTCGTGCGCGGGGCGACTCGGCGAGTTACGAGAGAAGTCGTGCCCTAAGACGGTGCATCTGCGGCATCACGCCGTAGATCACGATCGGGACGGGTAGCCGCCCTCAACGCGGCAGATCCGGGCGAGCGTAGCCGCCCTCAACGCGGCAGATCCGGACGCGATCATGGCTTCTGACTATGCGTCTCTGTGGGTGACTTCGTATCCGCAGGCTGTGCTTCCGGACCCGCAATCAGTGCGATGACCAAGAGCACGCCGCCGACGACGGCGAGCGGAGCATAGAAGAGCCAGATGGACCAGTTGCGGAAGTGATTCGGCCACCACCACCGTGAGGGACGACCCTCGGTGGCTAGGCCCTTCATAGACAACGGGACAACTGTGTTGTCGTCGGCAATCGAGTTGTAAACCTTTCGAGCACGACGCTCGGCGTTGAGGTATCTGGCGTCTAGAGCTGCAAACGACACTAGGACCAGGATGCCGAGGGCGATGAAGGGCCAACTATCTCTCACTAGAGCCACGCCGAATGCGGCGCCAGCGAGCGTGACCGACCATCCCTTCGCTGCGGCTGACGAGGCCGCCATCCGCGCGATGGCTGCCGAGATCAGGTCGACATGCTTGCGTCGATCCTCCCGGTCCTGCTCGCTGGTCATGTCATACCCGGCAGGCTTGGAGGTCGCCACGGCTGCATCAAGGGCCGACCGCATCGCATCCAGTTCTGCTGTCGACCACGTGGGGTTCGGCGTTGGCCAGAAGTCGAGCACGGCATCATTCGCCCATCGAGGCAGGACGTGCACGTGCAGGTGGTTGACGGTCTGAGTGGCCGCCGACCCATTGGACTGGATCACATTGAGACCCTCGGGCTGCATGGCGTCGCGGGCAGCGCCAGCAACGCGCAGGACCTCCGAGGCTAGAGTTCGGGCCGCTCCCTGAGACAGAGCCCAGATGTCGGAGACGTGATCGTCCGGGACCAATAGAACGTGCCCGCGGGTCGCCGGCTCATCCGGCAAGAACACCGTGACACCGCGTGCCCGCGAGACGACCCGAGCCGGCGCGTCCCCCGCGATGATGTCGCAGAAGGCGCACCCCGGCTCGCGAGTCGGGCTCACCAGGACCGCTTGACCGCGCCGTTTACCCAGGACTCAAAGTTGTCCCGGATGGTGGCGTACACAGCCTTGCTGTCGCCTCCGCTGGGATTGTGGAGGGTGACGTAGCGGCTGAGCGGCGTGCCGTCACTGTCGAAGACCTTGCCGAACGGGTCGTCGCCGTAGGTCCCCTTGTTGCCCTGCAAGTCGAGCATCCCGTGCACACGGATGCCGACGAGGGGTTTCTTGTCCTTCCACGCCTTCTCGATCTCGTACTTGACCCACTTGCGTGAAGCGGTTCCACCGCCGACCAACACGACCACTGCGTCCTTGCCGGCCATCTCCCTCGCGATCCAGTTCTTGACCGCCTGGTCTCCTTCCCCCTTGATCGCTTCCCATCGCTGGGCGCTGACCTCTTCCCGGTCCTCCTCAATCGCGCCGATGTTCCGGATGCGCTGACAGCGCGTCACGTCACCGTCGTAGTGAAAACTCAGAAAGACCTTCTTGGCCATGTGGCACTCCCCTGTTTGCTGACCCTGGACTGAACTCTCCGAATGCTGCCACGACGGGCAGACAGTTCGGAGCAGTGAGCAACTACCGCTCATCGGCTACTTGTTCCATTGACCCCAGGACCGGTGCCTGGCGAGGCTCGGTTCAGGCGTCCGGGGTTGTCGCTCTCATTTCGGCTGCTCACGTTGGTGTGGCTCTCATTTGGCCTGCGCATCCCCGGACGTCGCCAGGGCGGGAGAGGCTCAAGAGGGGTTTGCCCTAGCTCTAAGTAGCGTTGCCCTCCCAGCTCGACAGCTCCATTTGGTTCGAGTTCGGAGGACACATGAACGAGACGCCGCGGGTGGTCATCGGAATGGACCCCCACAAACGCTCGGTGACGATCGAGGTCATGACGAGCGACGAGTCCATCGTCAGCAAGGGCCGGTTCGGCACCGACCGCGCAGGACACGACGCGATGCTGCGTCAGGTGAAGGCATGGCCCGACCGGGTCTGGGCGATAGAGGGATGCCAGGGCATCGGCCGCCACGTCGCCAACCGGCTGCTCGCCGACGGCGAGAAGGTCGTCGACGTTCCGCCCAAGCTGTCTGCTCGGGCACGTGTGTTCGCGACCGGTCAGGGCCGTAAGACCGACGCGACCGATGCCCACTCGGTCGCCCTGGTCGGGACGCGGATGAGCGGGTTGCGTCCGGTCGTCAACGACGAGCAACTCGCCGTGCTGCGGATCCTGGTCGATCGCCGACGATCACTGGGTGATGAGCACACGCGCAAGATGTCCCAGGTCCACCATCTGCTGCTGGAACTGATCCCTGGCGGGGCGAAGAAGGACCTCAGCGCGGCCCAGGCCAAGGCGCTGCTGGCCACCGTCCGGCCGCGCGACATCGCCGGCAAGACAAGGCGGCGCGTGGCGGCCGAACTCATCGCCGACCTCGAGCGGATCTACCTGCGCAAGAAGGCCGCGAACAAGGAGCTCACCGAGCTGGTCGCCACGACCGGCACCAGCCTGCTCGGGCTCGAAGGCATCGGCCCGTCGGGGGCCGCGCGGTTGCTCGTCGAGGTCGGCGATATCACCCGGTTCCCGGACAGCAACCACTTCGGTTCCTGGACCGGCACCGCCCCGATCGACGCGTCCTCGGGCGAGAACGTCCGGCACCGTCTCTCCCGTGGCGGCAACCGCCAGATCAACCGCGTGCTGCACATCATGGCCGTGGTCCAGCTGCGTCACGCCACCGAAGGCCGCGCGTATTACGACCGCACCAAAGCGCGCGGCAAGACCTCCAACGAGTCCATGCGACTGCTCAAACGACGGCTCTCCGACATCGTCTATCGCACGATGGTCAACGATGCCGCGAGGCACATGGCGACGGGCCCGGGAGGGCAACGGGGCAACGTCTCTGACTCCAGCGCGGCCGGCTCACAACCCCAACACCAGCTCTTCGGACAAGCCACTCCGGGGCCCGCCTCTCAGCACTCTAAGCCCGCACTCCCGAAGGTGTCTTGACACAGAGGGGAGCCAGATCCGTGCGTTGAGGCGCCCGGATATGGGTGTTCTCGGTCTCGCACTTCTGTCGCGCAGCGACATCGAAGCTGGGTTGCTCGTCGAGAGTTGCCAACGCAGTGTCAGCACTTGAGCAGTGACACCTTTGTGACACTTTTGCCGCGCACAAGTGTGTGCTTGGCTGCACGAAAGCGACTATGTATGAGGCGGTTGGTGTGAGGGTGTCCGGGCATCGGAGCAGGGTGCCAATGCAGCGTTGTCGCAGGTCAGCGCACATGTCTGCCGATGCGAGCAGCCTGGAGACCAAGGCTGTCCGAGCCTTCGCCACGGAGTACCGCTCGACCCACGTCCGACCGGAGGGTTGTTGGTTCGAGTCCAACCGGGGGAGCCACCGAACCCCGCCTGACCTGCGGAGACGCGTCAGGCGGGGTTCTCCTGTTTCGACCCAGAGCCGCGCTAATGACAACTTTGCGACAACTTTGGGGCCGCGAAGCGCCCTGACCGAGGGCCGCTGCAGGGGGCTCCGGCGCACCTGGCTTGCGCCATGTCCAGCCACTTCGCGCCGTCCGCCCCTGGCCTCCCGGAAGACCTCGCCGCGTACCGTCTGCTCACCTCGGACGAGGCGGCCCTGGTCCTGTGCGTCCCGGTCGCCACCCTCCGGATGTGGCGCTCCCGACGCCGTGGCTACGGCCCGCGCGCCGTCCAGGTTGGCGGCAGTGTCCGCTACCGGCTGGCCGACCTCCTTTCGTGGATCGACGACCACACGGAGACCGACGAAGGTCAGCTTCCCGATGGCGTGGAGGCGTCGAAGCGCGGCAAGGCCTCCCCGGCCGATCTGCCGAGCCTGACCCGAAGGCGTCGCCCGGCTCAGATCGCTCGCCAGCGCTCTCACACAGACCAAGCAGCGCCCTAACGGCGGCATCCGAACGGTTGCCGCGGGGCCGGCGCCCGTACTCAAGGACCACCGCATGGCACGTACGTCTCTCAACCCCGGCGAGATCGGCAAGATCACCGCCACGCAGCTCGGGTCCGGCCGATGGGAGGCCGGTGCCGTCTACCGCGACCACGCGGGCGTCACGAACAGGTGCCGCAAGAAGGGCCGCACCGCCGCTGCGGCGCGACAAGCACTCATGGACGAGTTAAGGGAACGACTCGAGGCCGACTCTTCTCACGGCGAGGTAGGGCCGAGCACGCTAGTGGCCACAGCGGTCGAGACCTATCTCCAACGCAGACTGGAGGATGCTCGGAATGGCGTCGGTCAGGCCAACCCGCGCAGCATCAAGATCTATCGCTCGGTAGCGGCCAACTGGATCGTCCCGATACTGGGAGAGCTTCAGGTCCGCCACCTAACCCCGGGACGCCTGGACGGGTACTTCCGCAGGGATGTGCCCCCGAGCCGCTACCCCGACGTCCGCAAGGTCCTCCATGGCTTCCTCGGGTGGCTCGTGGTTCAAGGGGCGCTACGTACCGACCCTCTTGCGAACGTCCAGAGCTACCAGCGAAAGGACGTGCAGCGGCGGTCCAAGGATCGAGAGGTGACGGCTTCCGACCTGGCTGCCGTGTTGGAAGCGATCGAGGCGTGGATGACGGCGGAACGGCCAGGGCCGCGACCGAGCTCGGTGTATCGCGACCTCGTCGTGTTCATTGCCGGCACCGCCTGCCGTCCCGGCGAGGCCCTCGCCGTGCGACGTCAGGACATCGACTTCGCATACCCGGTGGAGCCCGGAGTGACGAGACCGGTCGTCCACATCACCGGAACAGTGGTGATCGACGATGCGACCGGCAATCTGACGCGCCAGCCGCACACTAACCTCGCGCTTTCACGTCGCTGAGGTGGTGTACGGCGCGTAACGCACGGAAGTGCCTGTTCTGCACGGGATTCTTGGATTGCTGAAGTCAAAGAAGCCGAGCGGAAAGGCACTCCGTAGGTGAAGCGT
>NZ_VHIB01000015.1 GCF_008087345.1 Nocardioides caldifontis
GCCTACGTCGACGCCCACCTCGCCCCCTTCGCGCACCAGCTGTCGATCTGGCGGATCCTCAAGGCCGTCGACACCGCGATCACCCACCACGACCCCGACCGCGCCGCACTGCTCGCCGCCCAAGCCGCCGAAGAACGGGGTGTCTGGGTCGACCACGGCCCCCACGGCCCCGCCGACCTTCCGGTCGCCGACAGCACCAGCCGGATCGAGGCCACCGTCGACACCCCCGACGCACTCGCGTTCGAAGACGCCATCACCGCCCTCGCCGCCGCGCTGGGCGACCTCGGCCACCAAGGATCCCTCGACGCCCGCCGCGCGAAGGCCGTCGGGGTGCTCGCCGACCCGCAGCACGCCCTCGACATCACCGCCGCTGCCGCGGAGAACGCTGAGGCGGGCAGCTCGGGCACGTCCATGCGACCCAAGATGCGGCAACGCAAGCGGCTCGGTGGCACGACCATCCACATCCACCTGCACACCGCGGCCATCGGCAACCTCGAGAGCCCCGGCGGCGTGGGAACGCTGAGCCCGGTCGCCCGGATCGACGGCCTCGGCCCTCGGCCCACCGCCGCGGTGCAGCAGTGGCTGGCCGAGCTCGCCCCCGGAGCGCAGGTCACCGTGACGCCGGTGGTCGACCTCGCCGAACGGATCAGCGTCGACGCTCACGAAGCCCCACCCCGCCTCCGGGCCCAGATCGACCACCTCGACACCGTCTGTGTGTTCCCCTGGTGCGGCAGCCAGGGCAGGTACGACCTCGACCACATCACCGAATACGCAGATCCCGCGGACGGCGGGCCGCCCGGGCAGACGAACAGCCAGAACCTCGGGAAGCTCTGCAGGTACCACCACCGAGTGAAGACCCATACGGCCTGGGCCTACCTACGAGAACCCGACCGGTCACTCACCTGGACCTCACCACTGGGCAAGCGATACACCGTCGACCACACCGGCACACGACGACTCCCCGACCTGCCAGGCCCAGCCAGCGACCGGCCCGACTGACCGCCGGTCCCGGACCAAGCCCGGAGACCCGCACCGCGATCCGCGATGCGGGCTACCGGCACGCCTCGACCCTGACGTAGCGACGGAACCAGGCTCAGACCAGCACGACCGGCGCCCGGGCCCACCCACTGGCGGGCGGCCGCTCCCGCACCGGGGGCTCGTCAGTGGGCAAAAGCTGGTCGGTACGGGACAGCAGTGCGCTGACGGCCACCCGCAGCTCCATCAGCGTCAGGGCCCGCCCCGGGCAGACGTGCGGGCCGGCACCGAAGACGAGGCTCTGCTCGGCGTTCTCCTCGGGGCGGAACTCGTCCGGGTCGCCGAAGACGAGCGGGTCGCGGTTGGCTGACGTCCAGCTGAGCAGCACCCGGTCGCCGGCCGGGATGGTCCGCCCGCCGACCTCCACCTCGCGCGTGGTGCGCCGGCGGTTGGCGACGAACGGGTCGTCGATCCGGAGCACCTCCTCGATCGCGGCCTCGACCGCGTCGTGCTCGCCCCTCGCCACCTGCGCACGGGTGACCTCCTGGCGGTCCGGGTGGGTTGCCAGCCGGTGGACCAGCACGCCGAGCGAGGCGGCGAGCGAGCCGAGGTCGCCGGCGGTCCAGTTGCGGAGGATCGAGACGACGTCCTCGTCGGACAACGGGTGGCCTCGAAGTTGTCGGCCATCCACGCGACGAGCTCGTCTTTCAGCGACGAGGGCCATCCCAGCCACGTGCACTGGGTGCGCACGGCGAACGGCGTGCCGAGGTCGGCGATCGCGTCGACCGTGGCCCCGCGCCGTCCAGCGAGTTGGGCACGGCCCGATGCGAGCCGGCCGCGCTTGAGAAGGTCCCCGGGTCGAGCGCCGCGGCCAGCACGTCGGCGTGGCGCAGCAGCGCCCAGGTGCCCGCGCCGTCGTGCTCCACGGGGCAGCTCTCCCGCCGCCGGTCTAGCTCGGCGCGGAGGTCCGGCAGCCCGCCGGAGGTGGCCTCGGCGTGCGGGTCCGTGGTCATCCCGCCAACGTAGCGGCAGCCCGCATCACCGGCCGCCGGGCAACGGCAGCCGCACGCGTACGACGGTGTCGCCGGGCCGTGAGTCGAGCTCGATCTCCCCACCGTGCCGCTCGACGACGATCCGCCGCGAGATGTCGAGCCCCAGCCCGGTCCCCTTGCCCACCTCCTTGGTGGTGAAGAACGGCTCGAACGCGTGGGCGGCCACCTCCTCGGTCAGCCCGTGGCCGGTGTCGCCGATCTCCACGACTACCCCGTGCTCGTCGGCGTACGCGCGTACCCGGAGCGTCCCGGCGTCCCCCATCGCGTCGACGGCGTTGTCGATGAGGTTCGTCCACACCTGGTTGAGCTCGCCGGGTGACCCCTCGACGACGGGGAGGTCGTCGGCGTAGGAACGTTCGACGGTGATGCCGCCCAGCCGGTGGCCAAGCATCACCACCGTGCTCTCGAGCCCCTCGGTGACCTGCACCCGCTGGACCGTGGCCCGGTCGAGCTGGGAGTACGACTTCACCGCGCTGACCAGGTCGGAGATGCGGCGGGTCGAGTCCTGGGCCTCCCCGATCAGCGTGGTCGTGGTCGCGGCGGCGGACACCCAGTCGAACCCGGCCTGCAGCGCCGGCCCCTCGACGACGGAGGCGACCCGCTCGCACCAGGCCACGTCGGCGCCGGCCGCGGCGAGCACCGGCGCGATCACCCAGTCGCGGTCGACGTCGTGGTCCGAGAGCCACGTGGCCAGCTCGTCCTCCGCGGACGCCAGCGCGACCCCGGCCGGCGCCGGTGCCTGGCCGAGCTCGCGCCGCAGCCGGTCGAGGGCGACGAACTGCTCCGCGGAGATCGACCGGGCGGCGAGCCGGTGCAGCGAGTCGAGCAGGTCGTCGCAGCTCTCCTGCAGGGCACCCACGGCCCGGACCGCTGCGGAGGCCGGGTTGTTGATCTCGTGGGCGAGCCCGGCCGCGAGGGTGCCGAGCGCGACCAGTGCCTCGCGTTGGCGGGCGTTCGACTCGATCCGGCGGGCGGTGCCGACGAGCCCGGTGAGGAGGTGGACGGCGAACGGGAACCAGCTCTGGGTGAGGGTGCGCAGCTCCTCGGCCGCGACCCGGAACACCCGGCTCGGCTGCACCACCCGGCCGCTGCCCATGTAGACGCCGTGCTCGTCCCAGGCCCGGAAACCGCCCGCCCACTGGCCCGGCACCTGCATGGTGGCCTGCACGCTCTCCTCGTGGCCGATCCGCCGCACGAGGTCGATGCTCCCCTCGAGCAGCAGCCACCAGTGGTCGGCAGGGCGCCCCTCGTCGAAGAGCCGGTCACCCACCTCGAGGTGGAGCTCCTCCCCGACGGCGACGAGCTCGGCGACCTGCTCGTCGGTGAACCCGTCGAGGAGGACCAGGCCGCGCAGCTCGTCGTACAGCATCAGACCGTGGCCAGGTAGCGGTGGACGAGGTAGACGGCCATGGCGCCTTCGCCCACGGCGGAGGCGACCCGCTTCATGCTGTCGAGCCGGACGTCGCCGGCGGCGAAGACGCCGGGGACGCTGGTCTCGAGGGCGTAGGGGCTCCGGTCGACCGGCCACCCGATGTCCGGGGCTGGCGGCAGCTCGGGCCCGGTGAGCACGAACCCGTGGGCGTCCCGGGCGACCTCGTCGCCCAGCCAGTCGGTGCGCGGCGCAGCGCCGATGAACACGAACAGCCAGTTGGTGGCGACCTCCTCCTCGGTGCCGGTGGCCGCGTCAGCCAGGGTGATCGACTCGAGGTGCTCCCCACCGTTCGCCGCGACGACCCGCGTGCACAGCCGGACCTCGACGTTCTCGGCGGCGCGGATCCGGGTGACGAGGTACTGCGACATCGACGCCTCGAGCCGCGTGCCTCGGACGAGGAGCACCACCCGCCTGGCGTACCGGGCGAAGTTGAGCGCGGCCTGGCCGGCGGAGTTCGCCGCCCCGACGATGTAGACGTCCTCGTCCAGGGTCTGGCTCGCCTCGCTGGCGCTGGCGCCGTAGTAGACGCCGCGGCCGACGACACCGTCGAGCCCCGGGGCCTCGAGCCGCCGGTAGGACACTCCCGTCGCGACCAGCACAGCGTGGGCCTCGATGTCGGCCGAGCCGTCCAGCAGGACCGCGCGCACCGGCCCGCGCGGCTCGAACCCGATGACGTCGCGGGCGAGCACCATCTCGGCGCCGAACCGCGACGCCTGCGCGACGGCGCGGTGGGTGAGGTCGGCGCCGGAGAGCCCCTTGGGAAACCCCAGGTAGTTCTCGATCGACGCGCTCTGCCCGGCCTGGCCGCCCGGGGCGTCGCGCTCGACGACGACCGTCTGCAACCCCTCGGAGGCGGCGTACACCGCGGCGGCGAGCCCCGCCGGGCCGGCGCCGACGATGCACAGGTCGTAGAGCGGCCGCTGCGCCGTCGTACGAAGCCCCAGCGCGTCGGCGAGCGCGAGCGGCGTCGGCGCCCGCAGCAGGGTGCCGTCGGGGAGCGCCACCACGGGGAGGTCGTCCACGCCTGCCCCGGCGAGGTCGAGCAGCCGGTCGGCCTCGTCGCCGTGGTCGACCTCGAGCCAGCGGTACGGCACGTGATTGTGGGCGAGGAACGACTTCACGTCGTGGGTCCGCTCCGACCACCGGTGGCCGACGACGCGCACCTCGGACTCACGGTCGGGGTGCGCGCGGAGCCAGTCCTCGAGCAGCTCGTCGAGCACCGGGTAGAGCCGCTCCTCCGGCGGGTCCCACGGCTTCATCAGGTAGTAGTCGAGCGCGATGTCGTTGATCGCCTGGATGGCCACGTCGGTGTCGGCGTACGCCGTGAGCAGCAGCAGCTTGGACTCCGGCGATTGCCGGCGGACCTCCTGCAGCAGGTCGATGCCGGTCATCCCCGGCATCCGCTGGTCGGTGACAACCGCGGCCACCGGCCGGTCCTTGAGCACCAGGTCGGCGAGCAGCTCGAGCGCCTCCGGTCCCGACGTTGCCCGCACCACCCGGTAGTCGGCGCCGTACTGCGTCCGCAGGTCGCGCACGACAGCGGCCGCCACCGCAGCGTCGTCGTCTACCGCGAGGATCACCGGCTTTGCCATCCGCTCCACCCTCTCGCCGGCAGCACTGGCGAACGGACCCTACCGTCGGCGCCGCCGTGCGGACAGGGTCGAGCGACCCGGTGCGGACGGCGCGCGCGTTGGACGGACCGCACCGGCACAGCCACACTGCGGGGGAGAGCCAGCACCGGGAGGAGCCCCATGACCCAGACCGTCCCCACCACCGGCCACGGACACGGACACGGCCACGGGCACGGGCACGGGCACCACGTCTGCGGCGGTCCCGACCACCACCGCGGCGACTACACCCCGCAGCAGCGGGCGGACCTCGACACGGTGCTGGCGTTCAACCGGCGGATGTCGGACCTGATCAACGAGGGGCGTGACGTCAGCGCGGTGGAGTCGTTCCTCGACCCCGACCCCCTGCGGTACATGTGGGTCGACGAGGGCCAGGGCAGGCTCGGCGAGATCATGGCCGCCGCCCACGTGGTGCTGGAGCAGTCGCCCGAGCACGACGGTCACAGCCGCGCCGGCGTGACGCCGGTGGTGGGCTCCGTCAACGCGGCGCGGCCGAGCGTCGCGAGCCGTGGCGGTACGACGCTCGTCACCTGGGTCGAGTGGGTCCCCGACGAGGGCGACGTCGTACGCGCGGTCCTGACCGGCGACACAGGCAGCGCCGGCGACACCGCCGGAACAGAGCCGGCGAACGTCTCCGGCGCCACCACCGACGTCTTCCGGCCCACCGCGCTGATCACCACCGAGGGCGTTCCGTGGGTCTTCTTCGGCCGGCGTACCGAGGCGGGCGTCTCCGTGTGGGCGACGCGGTGGGAGCTCGCGACGGGCTGGAGCGAGCCCGAGCAGGTCTCGGACACCGAGCACCCGTCGTTCAACCAGGAGGCGGTCGCACGCCCCGACGGCGGGCTCGAGCTCTGCTGGCAGGGCCGGCAGGGCGGCCGGTTCGCGATCTTCTCCCGTCGCCACGTCGACGGCGCCTGGGGTCCCACCGCGTCGGTGACCGTCGGCGTCGAGGCCAACGTGTGGGACCCGACGATCGCGGTGTTCGCCGACGGCGGCACGGCGTACGGCTGGTCGGAGTACCTCGACGGCTCCTACCGCGTCGTCGTGCGGCAGCGCGCGGCTGACGGCACGCTCGGCGAGCCGCGGGACCTCACCTCGGGCAGCGACTACGCCCTCCACCCGCACCTCGCGGTCACCAAGGACCAGCAGCTCTGGTGCGCCTTCGACCTGATCACCGTCACCGGCCACGCCGGCAGCGGCCCCACGAAGCTCCGCCCCACCGCCGAGCTGGGCGCGGACCCGGCGGTGGTCGAGGGCGTGCGCCCCGGCGGCGACAGCGTGCCGCCCGAGCTGCTCCCCGACGTCTCCGCGTCGATCCGGGTCGTCGCGGTCACCGAGACCGGGATCCTGGAGGCCCCGGGCGAGCTGGGCGACCGGCTCGACGTGGTGCCGTCGGGGTTGCCGAAGCTCGTCGCGACCGAGGACGGTGGGCTCGTGGTCGCCTACCGGATCCACCGGCGGCTGCCGCTGATGACCTACTACTGGGAGGTCGCCACCCAGGTGCTCGCCGAGGGCGGCTGGCTCCCGCCGACGACGTACAGCGGCACCGACGGCACCCTCGAGGAGGTCGGCGTCGCCGCCTCCGGCAACGAGGTCGTCGTCGCGGCGCAGACCGACGCGCGGCTTCAGGTGGCCCTCGACTGGACCGAGGGGTTCGGCGGCCGCGAGTGTCCCTACCTCCACGACCACCACGGGGCGGTCGTGTGGCACGGCGTCCACGGCGTCGGCTCGGTCGTGCTCGCCCGGGCGGCGAGTGCCGGGCCGGTGGTCGCCTCGGCGTACGTCGGCACCCGGTCGCCCCGCGTGCACACCGGCGACCGTCCGGGCGCCCGTCGCTGGGTGGACACCGAGCAGCGGCGCGAGGAGCGGTACACGATCCGCCGTGGCGACCAGGAGCTCACGCTCTACTGGGGCGACCTGCACCGCCACTCGCTGGTGAGCCGCTGCACCTCGGGTGACGAGCCGTCGCTGGAGGACTTCTACCGCTACGCCTGGGACGTGTGCGAGTACGACTTCTGGGCGGTCACCGACCACTCCGAGAACTCCTCGGAGCACCAGTGGTGGTCGATCCAGAAAATCGCCGACCTGTTCCACGTCGACGAGCGGTTCGTGCCGCTCTACGGCTTCGAGTGGACCTCGGCGGACACCGGCCACCAGAACGTCATCTACGGCGACGTCGAGCGCGGGGCCCCGATCTTCTCCGCGTTCGCCGAGGGGACCACCGACCCCGCCGGGTTGTGGGACCACCTGGCCGAGCACCCGGACTACCCGGCCGTCACGATCCCGCACCACCCCGGCTCGGCGATGGTCTACAACGACTGGGACTACCACCACCCGGAGTACAGCCGGCTCGTCGAGATCTTCCAGGCCTGCCGGGGGAACTACGAGGCGCTCGGCGCGTTCCGGCAGTACACCGACGCCACCAAGGAGGGCACCTTCGCCCTCGACGGGCTGCTGCGCGGCCACCGGTTCGGCTTCATCGCCTCCTCCGACCACGGCCACGGCGCGAGCTACGTCGGGGCGTACGCCGAGTCGCTCGACCGGGCCTCCGTCTTCGACGCCCTGCACCGCCGCCGTACCTTCGCCGCCACCACCCGTGACGTGCTCCTCGACGTGCGGCTCGGTGACGTGCTGATGGGGGAGGAGGCCACCCGCGGCGGACCGCTCACCTTCGACGTCCATGCCGAGGGGTACGCCGAGGTGGCGCGCGTCGACCTGCTCCGTGACGGTGTCGTCCTCGCCGCGACCGAGCCCGCCCACCCGGTGCCCGACGGCCACGTCTCGGTGGCGCTGCGCGTGGAGTGGGGCGGGGCCGACGAGGCGACCCGGTGGGACGGGCGGCTCTCGGTCAGCGGAGGAGAGGTCGTGCAGACACCGTTCTGGAGCCCGGCGATCACCTCCGCCGAGCCGGGCGGGGTCACGTGGGCGAGCACGACGTACAGCTTCGGGGAGCCGTACGGATCGCAGCGCGACGGCGTCGAGCTCACCGTGGTCGGGCCGCCGGACGCCGTCGTCACCGTGCAGGTCGCCGATGCGTCGTACGACGTGCGGCTGGGCGACCTCACCGGCGGGCAGGCCCGATCGCTGCCGGTGCCGCACGGCCACCTCCGGCTGCAGCCCGGCATCGGCGGGCTGACCGGCTTGGGCGCCACGACCGTCGACGTCAGCTGGACCGACTCCGAGCCGCCTTCGGACCGCACCGCCTTCTACTACGCCCGGGTCTTCCTGGTCGACGGCGAGATGGCGTGGTCCTCGCCGATCTGGGTCACGCCCGGTCCTCGCGACTGAACTCGTACTCCACCTCGTCGAACGACCCGACCGCGAACGCGTAGAAGATGCGCAGGGTGGCCGCTCCGCTGTTGCGGATGCCGTGCTCGGCGCCGCCGGGGATGGAGGCCGCCGTACCGCCGCTGACCGGGTGCTCCACGCCGTCGACCACGAGCACCCCCTCGCCGCTCAGCACGAAGTAGAGCTCGGCCGGATCGTGCCGGTGGCGACCGAGCCAACCGCCGGGCTCGAGCTCCGCCACCCCGGCGGTGAAGTCACCCTTCTTCCCCGCCGCGCCGACGAGGGTGCGGAACGCGACCTCGCCCCGGACCGGGTCTGACCAGCTCTCAGGGGGAACGTCCGCCTCGTGCACGACATGTGGCTCGCCCATGGGCCGGCCGTACCCCGACCGCGCGCGGCCAAGCCCGTTTCGCGGACCCACCGGCGGGCACCGGGGTGCAGACCACGGATTCGATGCGAGGGAGGGACCCAGATGACGACGAAGGTCGAGAAGACGGTGACGGTGGACGTGCCGATCAGCACCGCGTACAACCAGTGGACGCAGTTCGAGGAGTTCCCGCAGTTCATGGGCGGGGTGCAGAAGGTCGAGCAGCTCGACGACCAGCGGTTGCACTGGGTCGCCGAGATCGCCGGCGTCCGGCGGGAGTGGTACGCCGAGATCCTCGAGCAGCGGCCCGACGAGAAGATCGCGTGGTCCGCCGTCGAAGGGGCCACCAACGCCGGCGCCGTGTACTTCATCGCCGCCGGACCCGACCGGACGCAGGTCACGCTCGAGCTCGAGTACGACCCGGAAGGGCTCGTCGAGAAGGCCGGCGACGCGCTCGGCGTCATCGAGCGCCAGGCGCAGGCCGACGTGGAGAAGTTCAAGGAGTTCATCGAGGCCCGGGGCGCCGAGAGCGGAGGTTGGCGCGGCGCGGTCGGCTCGCCGGCCGTCGGCACTCCCGGCGTCGAGATGGCGGAGTCCCAGGGCGACAGCGGCAAGGCCGGTGTCTCGCCGAAGGCCGCTGCCGCAGGCGCTGCCGCCGTGGCGGGGGTCGCGGCTGCCGCTGCCGCGGCCGGCAAGGGCGGCTCGGGCTCCGACGAGGGCGAGGACGACGTCGAGGTCAGGGTCGTCGAGGTCGACCCGGTGCTCGGCGCCCCGACGCCGGAGGAGCGGCGGGACCGGACCTGACGTTCGAAGCCCGCCCCGTGCCGGGGCGGGGCTGAAGGTCCTCCTCCTCGAGGAGGAGACGGCGGTCGTCCGCAGGGGGAGGTCGCTGCCGTTCCTCGGCGGCTGGTGCCAGCGGGAGAACCGTTCCGTCGGCCGAGGCGGGCGAGCCGCGCTCTCCCTAGCGTCGTCGGTGCCGCAAGGAGCGGCGCAGACGACGTTGAGGAGGGACCGTGACCACGGTCGAGCAGGAGACGCGGGAGGCGACGAGCACGGGGGCCGTGGCCGCGCGATGCGAGGGGCTCACGAAGGTGTACGGCGACGGAGAGACCCGCGTCGTCGCGCTGGACGGGATCTCGGTGGCGTTCCCGAAGGGGCGGTTCACCGCCATCATGGGCCCGTCGGGCTCGGGCAAGTCGACGCTGATGCACGTCATGGCAGGGCTGGACACGGCCTCGTCCGGGCGCACCTGGATCGGCGACACCGAGCTCACGTCGCTGGACGACAAGCGGCTGACCCGGATGCGACGCGACCAGGTCGGCTTCGTCTTCCAGTCGTTCAACCTGGTCCCGACGCTGACCGCCGCGGAGAACATCACGCTTCCGATGGACATCGCCGGCCGCAAGCCCGACCAGGAGTGGCTGGACAAGGTCGTCGAGACCGTCGGGCTGCGCGAGCGCCTCGGACACCGGCCCGCCGAGCTCTCCGGCGGTCAGCAGCAGCGGGTGGCGTGCGCCCGGGCGCTCGCCAGCCGGCCGGAGATCATCTTCGCCGACGAGCCGACCGGGAACCTCGACTCGCGCACCGGCACCGACGTGCTCGCGTTCCTGCAGATGTCGGTGCGGACCATGGGGCAGACCATCGTGATGGTCACCCACGACCCCGTCGCCGCGTCGTACGCCGACCGGGTGCTGTTCCTCGCCGACGGCCGGATCGTCGACGAGATGGAGCAGCCCACCGCCGAGCGCGTCCTCGCCCGCATGGTGGCCTTCGACCGGAAGCAGGAGGGCTGACGATGCTGCGCACCGCGATCCGGAACCTGCTGTCCCACAAGCTCCGGCTGCTCCTCAGCGGCCTGGCCGTCGTGCTAGGGGTGGCGTTCATCTCCGGCACCATGACCTTCACCGACACGCTGCACCGCACCTTCACCGGCCTCTTCGAGGACGCCGCCGCGGACGTCAACGTCGAGCCGGCGTCGGCCTTCGGGGCCGGGATGACCGGTACCGGGATCGACTCCGCGCTGTCCTCCGTCCCTGCCGACCTCGTCGAGGAGGTCGGCGCGGTGGACGGTGTCGCGGCAGCGGAGGGCTACGTCGAGGCCGAGGGGGTCTACGTCCTGGACGCCGGCGGCGACGTGGCGGACACCGGTGGCGCCCCCGGCATCGGCATCAGCTGGCCCGGCGACGACGCGCTCAGCGCCGTGACCCTGGCCGACGGCCGCGCCCCGGCGTCAGCGGGCGAGGTCGCCCTGGACAGCGCGACCGCGGAGGAGCTGGGTCACCGCGTCGGTGACAAGATCACCGTGCTCACGACCGGCCCTCGCGTGGAGGCCGAGCTCGTCGGCACCTTCCGCTTCGGTGAGGACGGCGGCCTGGCCGGTGCCTCGATGACCGCCTTCGACCCGGCCACCGCGCAGTCGCTGCTGCTCGAGGACGGGCGGTTCACCGGCATCAGCGTGGCCGCCGAGGACGGCGTGACCCACGCGGAGCTCGCCGACCGCATCGAGGCAGTGGTCGGGGACGACTACGACGTCGCCACCAGGGCCGAGCAGGCGGCCGACCAGGCCGCGGCCCTCGAGGACCAGCTGTCGTTCATCGACACCTTCCTGCTGGTCTTCGCCGGTGTCGCGCTCTTCGTCGGCAGCTTCATCATCCTGAACACCTTCTCGATGCTGGTCGCCCAGCGCACCCGCGAGCTCGCGCTGCTCCGGGCCCTCGGCGCCGGTCGCCGGCAGATCACCGCGTCGGTGCTCGTCGAGGCGCTGGTGCTCGGGCTGCTCGGGTCCACCGCCGGGCTGGTGACCGGTTTCGGCCTCGCGCAGGGGCTCAAGGCCCTGTTCGGCCAGCTCGGGGTGACCCTGGACGGCGGGCTCGTGCTGAGCGCCGGCACGGTGACCTGGTCCTACGTCGTCGGCGTGGGGATCACCCTGCTGGCGGCGTACCTCCCGGCGCGTCGGGCGGCCAAGGTCGCTCCGGTCGCGGCGATGCGGGCCGACCTCGTCAGGACCGCGCGGCCGCTCCTCGTCCGGACGGTGGTGGGCACCGTGCTCGCGGCCACCGGCCTGGCAGCTCTCGCCGCTGGTTCGCTCGGTGACGGCGTCGGTGGGCTGGTGGGGCTCGGCGCCCTGGCCCTTCTCGTGGGCGTGATCACCCTCAGCCCGGTGCTCGCCGTGCCGTTCATCCGGCTCGTCGGCGCCGTCCTGCCGCGGCTGGCCGGGAGGACCGGCCACCTCGCCCGGGAGAACGCGCTCCGGAACCCGCGTCGCACCGCGGCGACGTCGTCGGCCCTGATGGTCGGGCTCGCGCTGGTCACCGGGTTCAGCATCATCGGGGCGTCGGCCCGTGCGTCGATCGACGAGCTCGTCGACGACGTGCTGGAGGCGGACTACGTGGTCTCGACCTCGGTCGGGCAGCCGTTCACCGCGGCGGTCGCCGAGGAGCTCGCGCAGGTCGACGGCGTCGCCTCCGTGACCCAGGAGCGGTACGGCACCGCCAGGTTCGACGGCGAGGAGTCGTTCTTCGTCGCCTACGAGCCGGACGCACTCGCCGACGCGCTCGAGGTGACCTTCGTCGACGGTGCGGTCGAGGGGCTCGCCGGGGAGGGTCTGCTCGTCTCCGACGAGACCGCCGAGACCCAGGGGCTCGCGGTCGGCGACCAGGTGGAGTTCCTGGTGCAGAACGGCGAGTCGCGCGAGCTGCGGGTCGGCGGGGTCTTCGAGGACAACAGCGCGCTCGGTCCCTACCTCGTCTCGATGGACACCTACTCCGCGACCGGCGGGGCCCCGCTCGACCGGTACGTCTACGTGGGCGTGGAGGACGGCGTGGACGCGTCGGCCGTCGAGGCCGGGATCGAGGACGTCGTCGCGACCTACCCGGTCGTGGAGCTGAAGGACATCGAGGGGTTCAAGGACGAGCAGCGCGGCTCCATCGACCAGATGCTGATGCTGATCAACGCGTTGCTCGCGCTCTCGGTGCTCATCGCGGTGCTGGGCGTGGTCAACACCCTGGTGCTGTCGGTCATCGAGCGCACCCGGGAGCTCGGGCTGCTGCGGGCGCTCGGCATGAGCAGGCGGCAGGTCCGCCGGCTGGTCCGGCTGGAGTCCGTGGTGATCTCGGTCTACGGCGCGGCCCTCGGGCTCGGGCTCGGCGGCGTGCTCGGGCTGGCGTTGACCCGGTTCCTCCGGAGCCAGGGGCTGACCGTCACCGCGGTGCCCGGCGGGCAGCTGGCGCTCTTCCTGGTGCTCGGTGCGGTGATCGGGGTGGTCGCGGCCGCCTTCCCCGCGCGCCGGGCCGGGCGGCTCAACGTCCTGGACGCGATCGCGACGGACTGACGCCGGCAGCAGGGCCACTCGGACGGGCAGCTCTCCCGGACCGGGACCACGAAACGGTCCCGGACGGGGGAGCTGCCCGTCGGTGCGTCCCCTCAGCCGAGCGGCACGTCGAGGGACACGGTCGTCCCCTCGCCCGGGCGGCTGCGGACCGACAGCGTGCCGCCGCACAGCTCGGCTCGCTCGCGCATGGTGTGCTGCCCGAACCCGTCGGTCGTCCCCGGCTCGAACCCGAGGCCGTCGTCGTGGATCCGCACCGACACCCGGTCGCGGTCCGCGGTCACGTGGACCGACGCGTTCGAGGCCCGGGCGTGCTTCACCGTGTTGTGCAGCGCCTCGCGGACGATGCGGGGGACGTGCTCCCCGAGCGGTGCCGGCAGGAGCGGGAGGTTGGCCGGCGAGAACGACACCTCGACCGGCAGCCCCTCCAGGCGGGTGATCTCGGCCGCCAGCGCGCGCAGCGACTCGCCCACGTCGCTCCCGACGTCCTGCGACCGGCGCAGCTCACCCACGAGCTCGCGCAGCTCGGAGGTCGCCTGCCGGGAGAGCAGCTCGAGGTCCTCGGCCGCCTCGAGGGCCAGGTCGCGGTCGTCGGCGCCCAGCGCCCTGCGGATCACCTGGGCCCGCGCGTGCACGGAGAACAGCGCCTGGCTGACCGAGTCGTGCAGGTCCCGGGCGATGCGGTTGCGCTCGACCAGCGCCGAGTGCTGGGAGACCTGCTCGCGGACCAGCTCCGCGCCGATCACCACCCCAACCTGGTCGGCCACCGACGACCAGTGCGCCACCTCCGACTCCGACGGGGAGGTGAGGGCCGGTGGCAGGGCCACGACCAGGCACCCGGCGGTGCGGTCGTCGCAGCGCACGCCGAACAGCACCGCACCGCTCCACGCGTCCGCCAGGAGCGGCGCCCACCCCGCGGTGCGAGGACCGGCGGCGAAGCGGTCGGCGGCGTCCGAGAGGTAGACGCTGCGTCCGCGGGCCAGGTCGCCGGTCCCGGGGAGGTCCGACAGCAGGGCGCCGCTCGCGGCGACCGCGTCGGCCAACCCCGCCTCGCACCTCGCGGCCGCGGCGACCTGCAGCTCGCCGGTGGGTCCCTCGAGCAGGAGCGCGGCCGCCGTGGCGCGGGTGCCCGCGACGGCGTCCCCGAGCAGCGACGCGAGCGGGACGGCGCGGTCCCCGGTCGACGGGGCCGGGCGTCGGGGCAGCGGGAGCGGCGTCGTCTCGTGGAAAATCGCCGGCGCCAGCTCGACGCCGTCCACCTCGACCGCGGTGCCCGACCAGGTCATCCGCCGCTCGGTGCCGTCGGGCCGGAGGACCGTGTTGGTGTAGAACTCCGTGTCGCCCTCGCGCTGCTCGTCCTCGAGCCGGAGGAGCACCTCGCGTTCGTGGTCGGGGAAGTGCTGGAGGTAGTCGCGGCCGCGGAGCTCGTCGAACCTCCGCCCGAAGAGCCGCTCCCCGGCGGGGTTGAGGTAGACCCAGCTGTGGTTGGGCCCGGTCACCGCCACGCCGTACGACGTGGTCTCCAGGATGTCGAGGAGCGCCTCGATGCCGAGGGAGCGGAGCACCTCCCGACCGCTGTCCGTCACCGGCGTAGTGTCCCAACCCCTCCTCCTCGAGGAGGAGGCGGCTCCGGAAGTTCCGCCCGGCGGCCGAGGTGTGGCGGCAGCCCCACGCCTACCGTGGGCGCGTGATCAAGGCCGAGCTCCCGCTGTGGCGCGCCCTGCGCCGCCCCGAGGTGCTCGACCCCCTCATCGCCGCGGTGCTGACCTTCTCGGCGGTCCACGCGCTCTGGAACCCGTCGCCGATCGTCGACTACGACTTCCGGGACCCCGACCTGCTCGGGGTGCTCCTGGCGGTCGTGCCGACCCTGGCCGTGGCGTTCCGCGGGCGGTGGCCGCTGGCGGTGCTGGTGGTCTCGGCCGTCACGTCGTTGCTCCACGCCCAGCTCGGCTACAGCCAGGGGCTCGGCAGCTTCGCGCCGCTGCTCCCGCTCTACACGGTGGCCGCGCACCGGTCGTTCCGGGTCAGCGGCGCGGCGGCGCTGGCGACCATGGCCCTCGTCTCGGTGTTCCTGGCGACGGGGCCGCTCGAGCCAGGGCTCGGTGACTGGTCCTCGAACCTCTTCGTGGTGGCCACGACCTGGGCGATCGGCCGGTCGGTGCGGAGCCGACGGACCAGCCAGCACCACCTCGAGCAGCGCAACCTCGCGCTGCTCGAGGCGCGCGACGCCGAGACCCAGCGGCTGGTCGTCGAGGAGCGCGCTCGCATCGCCCGGGAGCTGCAGGACCTGGTGGCGCACCACCTGACCGAGGTGGGTGTGCAGGTCGCCGCGGCCCGGCGGATGGTGCGGCGGGACCCGGCCACCGCGGAGGAGCTGCTGCTCGGCGCGGAGAGCACCGGGCGCGCGGCCCTCGAGGAGATGCGGCGGGCCGGGGGAGTGCTGGACACCCCGGGCGCGGGCGCCGACCTGCGTCCGCAACCAGGCCTCGACGAGCTCGACCGGCTCGTCGAACGGGAGCGCGCCGCGGGCACGGAGGTCGTGCTCCGCACCGAGGGGCACCCCGTGCACGCCCCGGCCGGTGTCGGGCTCACGGCGTACCGCTTCGTCGAGGAGGCCCTCCGGCACCTGCGCGACGACGGTGCCTCACGCGGCGAGGTCCGCGTGAGGTGGGAAGAGTCGCGGCTCGGGCTCGTCGTCGCGGGCCGCGAACGGAGCCGGGTGCGGTGGCACGACGGCGCGGGCG
Organism: Nocardioides caldifontis; assembly: GCF_008087345.1. Lineage (GTDB taxonomy): Bacteria > Actinomycetota > Actinomycetes > Propionibacteriales > Nocardioidaceae > Marmoricola_A > Marmoricola_A caldifontis. The sequence goes on from NZ_VHIB01000015.1 coordinate 15,814, forward strand.
ACGACGCGAACGAGCTGGACGAGCTGGACGGCCTGCGGTCGCGGATCGCGTTGTACGGCGGGGAGCTGCACGTGTCCTGGCACCCGGACGGCGGGCTCCGGCTGGAGGCGTCCTTCCCCCTCACCACGAAGGAGATCAACGCATGACCGTCCGTGTGCTGCTGGTCGACGACCAGCCCCTGCTCCGGACCGGGTTCCGGCTGATCCTGGCCTCGGAGCCCGACATCGAGGTGGTGGGCGAGGCCGCCGACGGCGAGACGGCGCTGACCCAGGTCAAGGCGCTGCAGCCCGACGTGGTGCTCATGGACATCCGCATGCCTCGGCTCGACGGGGTCGAGGCGACGCGGCGCATCGTCGAGGCGCGAGGCGGCGAGGGTCCGCCGCGCGTCCTGGTCCTGACGACGTACGACCTCGACGAGTACGTGGTCGAGGCGCTGCGCGCCGGCGCCTCCGGGTTCCTGCTGAAGGACACCCCCGCCGAGAACCTCGTGGACGCCGTCCGCCTCGTCCACGAGGGCGACGCCGTGGTCGCGCCAGGGGTCACGAAGCGGCTGCTCGACCGGTTCGCCAAGCTGCTGCCGACCACCCGGCTCCCCGCGGCCGTGGTCGCCGAGGAGCTGACCGAGCGGGAGCGCGACGTCCTGCTGCTCGTCGCCCGAGGCATGTCGAACGCCGAGATCGCGAAGGCCCTCGTCGTCAGCGAGACCACGGTGAAGACCCACGTGAGCAGCGTGCTGGCCAAGCTGGGGCTGCGTGACCGGGTGCAGGCGGTCGTCTACGCCTACGAGTCCGGCCTCGTGACGCCGGGATGAGCACGCGCGTGGTCCAGGTCCGTACGGCGGTCGAGGCGGACGTCGAGGCTGCGGCCGAGGTGTTGACGGCGGGGTTCCTGGACTATCCCTGGACCGCGTGGACGGTGGACCGCGAGGACCGCGAGCAGCGGCTCAGGGCGCTGCACCGGCTCTACCTCTCGCGGGTCGGTGTGCCGTTCGGCCACGTGGACCTCGGGGTCGTGGACTCCGAGGTCGCGGCCGTCGCGGTCTGGCTGCGGGCGTCGGACGTGCCCGCCGAGGTGTGGGCCGACATCGCCCCGGCCGCCGTCGAGCTCGCCGGCGCCCGTGCTGCGGCCGCTGCCGCTGCCGATGCGGCACTGGCACCGTACCGCCCCTCCGACGAGCACCTCCTCCTGGCGAGCGTCGCGGTCGCGCCGGAACGCCAGGGCACGGGGCTCGGCACCCGGGCGCTGGCCCCCGGTCTGGAGCGCGCGGACCTCGAGCAGCTTCCGGTGCACCTGGAGACCAGCTCGGAGCGCAACGTGCGCTTCTACGGACGGCTCGGGTTCGGGGTCGTCGAGGCCGTCGAGCTCCCCGGAGGTGGACCGCGCACGTGGCTGATGCGCCGTGAGCCAGGGACATCAGGGAGGGACGACCGGTGAACGACAGCGCGCTCGCCAGCGGCCGGGAGCCGGGGCTGCTGCCGCCCGCAGTGACGTGGGGGCTCTTCGCCGCCTGGGCGGTGCACGACCTCGAGGAGCTGTGCACCATGGCGGGGTGGGGCGACCGGGCCCGTCCCCGGTTGGAGCGCAACGTGGCCTGGGTGCCTCCGGCCGTCTGGCGCCGGATGTCGGTGACCCAGGAGCACGCCACCTTGGCGATCGCGGTGATGGGCGGTGTGATGGCGTCGGCATCGGCGAGTGGCGCGAGGACGGGAGGCCGCAGTCCCTGGTTCCAGGCGGTGCTCGCCGGCTTCGGGCTGCACGCCGTCCCGCACGTGGCGTCGGCGGCGCTCACCCGCGGCTACACCCCTGGGGTGGTGACCGCGCCGACAGTGGTGGGGCCATTCGCCCTATGGGCTTGGCGGGAGCTGCGAAGGGCCGGTGTGCCGATCGCGACGATCCCGCCGGCCGCGGTGGTGCTCGGCCCGGCGGTGGTCCTCGGCGCCCACGTCGCGGCGTCCGGGCTCCTCGGTGTGAGGAACCGCTGGAGGCAGCGCCGCGGCCGCGGTTGACCGCAGCCATCAGCCCTTCGTGCCCCCCAGCGGCATCCAGCAGGACACCCGCGGTGACACCGAGCCCCGCGCCCAGCAACAACCCTGCAGCGAGGGCCTCGCCGACGAACAAGGCGATGAGCATGCTGATCGCCGGACCGAAGACCAGTCCGTACGTCAGCAAGGACATGCGGACCCGGCGGAGATGTGCTCAGCGGCGGCCCCTGCGGTCAGGATCCTGGCGCCTGTGCGTCGTCGATGTTGCCATCGCAGTCGCCTCCTTCTCCTCCGGGGATGGACGCGGACAAGGTGTCGAGCCGGTTAGTGCCTCACGGGAGACTCTCACCGGCCGCGCCCTGCTCCGGGCAGCAGGAGAAGGGCGCGGCTTGCGATGAGTTGTGACCTCAGGCGAAGGCGGGCATCACCTTGTCGTGGATCAGCTGCAGCTGGGTGTTGACGTCCGGGACGCCCTCCAGCTCACGGCCCATCAGCGCCTTGACCAGCGAGGCGTCGGTGATCGCGAGGATCATGTGGTTGACCCCGGCTCCCGCGATCTCCTGCAGCTTCTCGACGCACTCCTCGGGCGTGCCGGCGACCGACAGCCGGTCGGCGAGCTCCGGCGAGGTCAGCTCGATCCCCTTCGCCATGTCGCCGGCCCCGATCGCCTCGATGATCGGCTGCAGCTGCTCGGGGTCGACGCCGTTGCGCTGGAGCTGCTCGTGCGGCATCGACGAGGCGTAGAGGCCGACCATGCTGCGCGCGGCGTCCTTCGCGATCGCGGAGTCCTCGGCCACCGAGAACACCACCCAGGCGCCGAGGTCGAGGTCCTGCACGTTCTTCCCGGCGCGCTCCGCGCCGACCGTGCAGTGCTCGATCATGTAGTCGTACGCCTCGCGCGTGTAGCTGAGCGCGTGGTGGCAACCGTCGGAGAACTCCGCGGCCACCTCGAACGACTTCGGCCCGCGCATCGAGCCCATCTTCACCGGCAGCCGCTCCTGGACCGGGCGGGCGAAGGTGAAGAGCCCGTTGTAGTTGAAGAACTCGCCGTCGAAGGTGATCACGCCGTCGTCGAGCAGCGTCCGGATCACCTGCACGCCCTCCTTGACCCGGGAGAGCGGCTTGGTCTTCGCCCAGTCGATGCCGTACTGCGCGAGGAGCCCGAAGTTGCCGCTGGAGAGGACGACCTCGGCGCGCCCGCCGGTCAGCTCGTCGAGGGTCGCCGCCGCCTGCGCGATCAGCGTGGGCTCGCGCAGCACGACGCCCGAGACGCTCGGCCCCATCCGGATCTGGGAGGTCTCCGCGGCGGCGGCGGCGAAGAGCAGCCAGAGGTCCTTGTGCCAGGTCTCGTCGGCTGCGTACACCGCGTGGAAGCCGAGCTCGTCGGCCTTCTTGATCGAGGCCAGGGACTCCGAGAGGGGGTAGTCCGGGAGCATCACGTAGCTGAACTTCATTCATTCCTCCTCGAACGGGCCGGAGCCCGGTTGGTGGTCAAACTCCGGTGGGACCCTCGCCGCCCGGTCCCGACGATGACTCCGCCTCGACCTCGGCCAGCAGCTCGGAGCCGGTGACGACGGAGTAGGCGAAGTGCCGGTGCATCCACGCGAGGTGGTCGGCGCGGCTGTTCATGATCCGCAGGCTGTCCCAGTTGGGGAACTGCTGCTGCAGTACCCACCGCTCCATGAGGCGGGGGTCCACCTCGAAGACGTGGGGGTGCGTGGTGATCGCGACGTCGGTGACCCGCTCGGGCTCGGGCGGGGTCATCTGCTCGGCGTAGCGGTACCCGATGCGTCCGTTCGTGGCGCTGTTCGGCGAGTCGCTCATCGCTGGCTCCCGTCGTAGGCCTGGTCGAGGAGGTACTTGCCCGGGTTCATGATGTTGTTCGGGTCGAGGGTGCGCTTGAGGTCGAGCATCACGCCGTAGCCGCGCCCGAGCTCCTCGGGCACCAGGTCGACCTCGCCCTCGCGGCAGGAGCCGTGGCAGGCGCTGATCGAGCCCTGGTGGGCGATCGCGACCGCGGCGATGTCCCGCTTCGCCTTCACCCACATCTCCCAGGCGCGGTCGTCGAGCTGCTGCTCCCAGATGCCGACGTCGATCTCGGTGAGGTAGTCGACGCCGGTGTCGGCCGAGGTGTAGGCGAACATCCCCCAGTCGTCGAAGACGTCCGTGCGTCGCCGGAGGTCCGCGACGATCTCGTGCCAGGCCTTCGACACCGCGGGGAGGTTCGTGTAGTTGACCGCGGCGTCCTCGCAGTGCCAGCTCATCGGCACCACCTGGCCGGCCTTGGTGCGGCCGTGCAGCGGGGTCGCGTAGCGGTCGTGCCGTGCCGCCCAGTCGCCCTCAGAGATCTCGTCGCCGAGGTAGCGGGCGCCGTGCTCCTTGGCGATCCGGAACAGCCGCTTGCCGCCGACCCGGACCTCGTCCTCGTAGCCGTACAGCACCGCGCACACGAGCGCGCGCACATCTGCCGGCTGGGGGATGTAGGCCTCGTCGTCACGGCGGAGGTAGGCGACCTTCCACTCGTCGAAGAGCACCGCGCCCGCGAACGTCGCGACCCCCGCGCGCGCGAGCGCACCCACGCAGCGGTAGGCGTCGTCGTAATTGTCGAACGCCCAGAAAGGTGACAGCTCTGCCTCGGGCTTCGGGTAGAGCTTGAGCGTCGCCTCCGTCGCGACCCCGAGCGTCCCCTGGTGACCCATGAACAGGTGCTTGAGCTGGTAGCCGCTCGACGACTTGCTGATCTTGCGGCCGATGCCGTCGCCGACGTGCATGACCTCCCCGGTGGGGAGGACGTGGTCGAAGCTGAGCACCAGGTCGCGGGTGTGGCCGTAGCGCGCCCCGATCAGCGACCAGCCGCTGGTGCCGATGCGGCCGCCCACCAACGAGCACGGGTACGACGCGGGGTCGTCGGGGTAGAAGAGCCCGTGGCGGGCGAGCTCCTCGTTGAGCTTGAGCATGTTGATGCCGGTGCCGACCGTGACGGTGCGGTTCTCGAGGTCGAGCTCCTTGATCTGGTTCATCCGCTTGACGTCGAGGACGATCCCGCCGTGCAGCGGCACGGCACCGTCGGTGAGCCCGGTGCCGCCGTCACTTGGGACGACCGGGACCCGGAGCTCGTTGGCGATCCGCACGACCCCGGCGACCTCCTCGGTGCTGGTCGGCAGCACGGCGAGGTCGGGGAGCCGCTCGGACCAGCGGTGCACGGGGAACGGCGCGGGGACCCGTGCCCGGTTGTAGCGGTCGGGCTTCGAGGTGAGGATCTGCTCGTCACGGAGCACCGTGCGCAGCGCGGTGACGAGCTCGTCGAGCCGCTCGGCGACCAGGGTCATCGTTCACTCACCCCGCTTGCCGACCGGCTCGTCGTTCGCGGTCTCGACCCGTGACGGGTCCGCCCCGTCGGCCCCACCACGCGAGCCGCCGACGACGATCCCGAGGGACTCGGCGAGCAGCTCGTGGATGTCGACCACGTCGATGCTCTCGCTGCGGCCCGCCTCGCCGAGGGGGCGCTCGGACCACGGGCAGGCGCTGACCAGCGTGTCCACCTCGAGGGCCGAGGCCTTCTGGATCCGGTTCGCCGAGATCGCCGCCGTGAGGTCGGGCTTCTCGACGGGGAGCCCGCCGCCACCACCGGAGCAGTAGGACCACTGGGTGACCCGGTCGACGTCCTTGAAGTCGAGCCCCGGGATCGCGCGGAGGATCTCGCGCGGCTCCTTCCAGATCCCCTTGCGCTTGTTGAGCCGGCAAGGGTCGTGGTAGGTGATCGACCGCTCGATCGGGACCGACGGCGTCAGCCGCCCCTCGCGGATCAGCTGCGCGAAGAGCTCGACGACGAGGACGACCTCGATGTCGTAGTCGTCGCCGAAGTACTTCGGGTAGTCCTCGGTGAACGAGATGTAGTCGTGCGGGTCGAGGACGAGCACCCTCCTGGTGCCGGTCGAACGCCAGTTGTCCAGGTTGTGCTGGGCGAACCGCTTCGCCTGGTCGACGTACCCCATCTCGGCGGCGGGGCCGCCGCAGCACCACTGCTCGCCCATCAGCCCGAACTCGTAGCCGGCCAGCTGCAGGACCTGCGCTACCGCCCGCGGGACCGAGGTGCGGTAGAACGCGGCCTCGCAGTCGACGAACAGGACCGTCTCGCCGCCGATCGGGATGTCGAGCCCCTCGGACCAGTCGCGGACGTGGTCCTGGCTGACCGGGGTGTCGCCGAGCACCGGCTCGTGCGTGCGCTCGTCGGTGCGGGCGTTCCAGGTCCGCCACTGCGGCTGGTGGACCCCGCTGTCGACGGCGAAGGCGCGCACCGCCTTGACCACGTCGACCGTGCGGGTGCGGAACCGGTAGAAGTCGCCGGTGAACAGCGAGTTGGGGCAGCGCAGCTCGCAGGCCCCGCACTGGGTGCAGTTGACGTAGTCGGCGGCGACGTCCTCGATGGTCAGCTCGCCCTTGTCCATCGCGACCACGTTGGCGTGGAACGCGGTGGGCGTCCACGACTCGTTGCGCGTCACCTGGGTGACCGGGCAGACCTCGCGGCAGAACTTGTGGCCGGAGGAGAAGCAGTTGTACGACGCGTTGCGCCACTGCTCGGTGAACTGCTCGGTCGGGGTCGGGTCGTCGCTCGGTGGTACGACGTGCTCGCGGGCGATCTCGTCGGGGATGAGCGCGAGCTCCTCCGGGTTGTCGCGCATGCCCGGTGTGAACGGGACCGCGACCGGGTCCGACGTGCCCTGCCGATCCAGCTGCGTCATCTCTCGCCCTTCGCTAGAACGTGATCTGGCCCACAGGGTTCGCAACCTATTGGTCCGCGTCGTGGGCCACAAGGGGTGCAGGACCCCATGGACACGGGCACGTCGTCCCAGGTCAGCGCGTTACCGACTCGTGAGGGCGTACGCCGGCTCGGGCTCGGCCACCACCTCGCCCCTGGAGGCCTGCGGGCGCGCCGGCCACCAGGACCGCTCGCCGAGCAGGACCAGCAGCGCCGGCAGCAGGACCAGCCGGATCAGCGTGGCGTCGAGGAGGATGGCCGCCGAGAGGCCGACGCCCATCGTCTTCATCTCGAGCATGCTCAGCGTCGCGAAGATGGCGAAGACCGAGACCATCACCGCGGCCGCGCTGGTGACCACCCCGGCGGTGTCCGCGATCCCCTTCTCGACGGCGAGCCGGGTCGGCAGCCCGCGGGCGACGTGCTCGCGGACGCGGCTGAGCACGAAGACGTGGTAGTCCATCGACAGCCCGACGAGCACCACGAGCACGAACAGCGGCAGCCAGTCGATCACGAACCCGGGGCTGGTGAAGTCGAGGAGGTCGCTGCCCCAGCCCTCCTGGAAGACCAGGGTGAGCACCCCGAAGGCGACGCCGACGGAGGCGAGGTTCAGTGCACCGGAGACGACCGCGAGGACCACGCTGCGGAACGTCACGACCATGATGAGCATCGTGAGCAGAAGCACGAACCCGACCACCAGCAGGAGCCGGCCGTCCTGGTTGTCTGCGAAGTCGAGGTTCGCGGCAGGACCGCCACCGACGGCGTGCTCGGCGACGGCGTCCACACCGCCGAGGGTCGCCGGGACCACGTCCTGGCGGAGGGTCCGGATCGCGTCGTCGACCCGCTCGTCGGACTCCTCGAACGGCATCCCGAGGGTCAGCACGGAGGTCAGCCCGTCGTCCGACGTACGGACCGGGTCGTCGCCGACGACGAACTCGCCGGTGGCGCTCGCCTGACGGGCGACGTCGGCGAGCGCGGCGTCGACGGCGTCGCGGTCGGCCCCCGAGCGGGCCCGGACGACGACCTCGGCGGCGGCGCCGGCGTCCCCGGGGAAGTGCTCCTCGACCGCTCGCAGGGTCTGGACCTCCTCGATCGACGCGGGCAGCGTCTCGAGGGTCGCGGAGTGGGTGCGCATCGCGAACGCCGGCGCCGCGAGGAGCGCGACGACCACCGCCGAGAGCACCAGTGCCACGCGCGGGTGACGGACCACCGGGCCGAGGACGCGCGAGCTGATCCCGCCGCGGCCGATCCGTCGGTTCAGCCGCCACAGCCCGGGGACGCGGGGGCGGTCGACCCACCGGCCGAGCTTGACCAGCAGTGCGGGGAGCACCGTGATCGACCCGAGCACCGCGACGGCGACGACGAGGATCGAGCCGACCGCCAGCGAGTCGAACGTGGCGTCGTCGACGACGAAGAGGCCGGCCATCGCGGCGATCACCGCGCCGCCCGAGACCAGGATCGAGTGGCCCGAGGTCTGGGCGGCGATCTCGACAGCGTCGCGGGTGCTGCGGCCGGCGGCCCGCTCCTCGCGCTCGCGCTTGAGGTAGAACAGCGAGTAGTCGACGCCGACCGCCATCCCGATCAGCACGATCATGCTGCTGACCGTCCCCTCGGCGTGGACCAGGTGCGACAGCGGCGCCATCACGCCGATCGTGGCGGCGACGCTGGTGGCGGCGAGCAGCACCGGGAGCCCCGCGGCGACCAGCGCCCCGAAGGCGAGCAGCATGAGGACGAGCGTGACCGGCAGGCTGATCCCCTCGGCCGCGCGGAGGTCCTGCTCGACCTGCTCGTCGATCCCCGCGTCGACCGTCACGCTCCCGGCCTGCCGGACCTCGAGCCCGGGGTGGTCGGCCTGCGCCTGGCGGGTCACCTCGCTCAGGCCGTCGGCGTCCTCGTCGGCCAGCTCGACCTGCACGAGCAGGGCCGACCGGTCCTGGTTCCACACAGGGTCGCCCACCCGGGCAACCCCGTCGGCGTCCGCGGCGGCCGCGGCCACCTGCTCCGCGGCCTCCTCGGCCTCGGCCCGGTCCGGCACGCCGGAGCGACCGGTCACCAGGACGTTCTCGGTCTCGGGGTCCTCGAGCCCACCCGCCTCGACCATCTCGTCGGCCCGCCCGGACTCGCCGAGCCGGTAGTCCGCGTCGGTCGTCTGCACGGTCGGGATCGAGACCGCCAGCCCGACCGCCACCGCGACCAGGGCGACCCACCCGAGGATCGCCCGCCACGGATGGCGTGCCGACCAGGTCGCTGCTCGCATCGGGATCGCTGTCAACGGGTTGCCCACGGCTCGCTCCTCACCTCCGGGCCGGCCCCGGTGGCCGGCCCGTCCAGCGTCGAGCCGCGTGGCCGGCCGGTCAGGGGGGCGGCCACCCGGCCGGTGGTGGTGCCAGCACCACCCCGCGACGGCGTCCGGCCAGGGAGGATGGACGCCGTGACCACCGAGACGAGCACACCGGCCCAGCGCCGCCCGGGGCCCTGGCGGCTGACCGGGTACGCCGCCGTGCAGGTGCTGTCCGTGGTGCCGCTGATCGTGCTGCTCGTGCTCTGGATCCTGGGGGCGGCGCTGGTCCTCGTCTGGGCGGGGCTCGCGATCCTCGCCGTCGCGGTGCCGGCGACCCGCTGGCTGGTCGGGGTGCACCGGCGGATGGCGGGCCGGGTGCTCGGGACGCCGCTGCCGGAGCCCTACGCCCCGGTGCCCCCGGGGCCCCTGGCATGGGTCCGGCCGGTGGTCTCGGACCCGATGACCTGGCGGGACCTCGGGTGGATCCTGGTCGCCACCACGCTCGGGTTCGCCGTCTCGCTGCTCGTGATCCTGCTCCTCCTCGTCGTCGTCACCGCGCCCGTCTGGTGGTTCGCCGCGCCCCCGCTGATGCGGCTGCGGTCGCAGGTCGACCGGTTCTTCCTGGCCTACAGCCGCACCGAGCGGCTCGAGCAGCGGGTGCAGGCGCTGACCGAGTCGCGCGCCGAGGTCGTCGACCACTCGGCCGCGGAGCTCCGCCGGCTCGAGCGCGACCTCCACGACGGCGCCCAGGCCCGGCTGGTCGCGCTCTCGATGAGCCTGGGGATGGCGGACGCGACGTTCGACCAGGACCCCGAGGCGGCGCGGAGGCTCGTGCGCGACGCCCGCGAGACCACCGCGGCCGCGATCGGCGACCTCCGGTCGGTGGTCCGCGGCATCCACCCACCGGTGCTCGCCGACCGCGGGCTCGGCGGGGCGGTGCAGGCGGTGGCGCTCGACATGCCGATCCCGGTCGAGGTGCAGGTCCGGCTGCCCGGGCGGCCGCCCGCCCCGGTCGAGTCGGCGCTCTACTTCGCGGTCGCCGAGTGCCTGGCCAACGTCGGCAAGCACGCCGGTGCCCGCCACGCCTGGGTGGGGCTGCGCCACGAGCGCGGGGTGCTCGTCGCGACCGTCGGCGACGACGGGAAGGGCGGCGCGGACCCGGCCGCCGGGACCGGGATGCTGGGGGTGAGGAGACGGCTCGCGGCCTTCGACGGCACGATGCGGGTGTCGAGCCCGGTCGGCGGGCCGACCCTGGTCACCCTGGAGGTCCCGTGCGCCTTGTCCTCGCCGAAGACCACGCCCTCCTCCGCGCCGGGCTGACCCAGGTGCTGGAGGGCGCCGGCTTCACGGTGCTGCACGCCGTCGACAACGAGCCCGAGCTCCAGCGTGCCCTCCGGGATCCTTCGGCGGACGCCGCCGTGCTCGACGTACGCCTCCCGCCGACGCACACCGACGAAGGGCTCCGCGCGGCGATCGCGGTCCGCCAGGAGCGGCCGGGGTTCCCGGTGATGGTGCTGTCGCAGTACGTCGAGCAGCTCTACGCCCGCGAGCTGCTCGCCAGCGGCGACGGCGCCGTGGGCTACCTCCTCAAGGACCGGGTCTCCGACGTCACCGAATTCGTCGAGGGGGTCCGCCGGGTCGCCGCGGGCGGGACCGTCCTCGACCCGCAGGTCGTCTCGACCGTGATGGCGCGCCGGCGGGAGGAGCCGCTGGACCGGCTGACCCCCCGCGAGCGCGAGGTGCTCGCGCTGATGGCGGAAGGCCGCTCGAACGCCGCCGTCGCGGCGCGGCTCGGCGTCACCGAGAAGGCGGTGCTCAAGCACGTCAGCAGCATCTTCGCCAAGCTCGACCTGCCGGTCGACGAGGACGACCACCGAAGGGTGCGTGCGGTGCTGGCATGGCTGCACGTCTGACTCCGGGGCCGCCGGTGACGGTGGCCACCGCTGCTTTCGCGGCCCGGCCTGCGACGCCGTGTCACACGGACGGAGGCTCGGTCGCCTCGTCGAGCACCTCCAGGACGTGCCGGTACGCGCGCCCCGTCGCCTTGGTCATCCCGATCTCGCAGGTCCGGTTGCTGGAGACGTACGCCGTGGAGCCGCCGTCGACGGAGACGACCTCCGCCGCCTCCTTCGCCGTCGCCGCCGCGGTGAGCTCCGGGTGGAGGAGCCCCCGGTCGCCGGCGAACGCGCAGCACCCCCAGTCCACGGGGACGACCACGTCGTCGGCGACCTTGCCCGCGAGCGCGACGAGGGCCGCGGTCGCGCCGGTGGCGGTCGTGGAGCAGGTGGGGTGGACGACGACCCGGTCGAGCCGGCGGGCGGGAGGGAGCCGCTCGGCGACGTGGCCGACGGTGAAGTCCAGCGCGTCGAGCACCCGCACGTCGGCCTCGGCGAGCAGCAGCGCGAGCCCCTCGGCGCAGCTGCTCGCGTCGACGACCACGGGGAGCCGGCCGCCCTCCGTGGCGACGTCGACCGCCTCCCGCACCCGGTCACGCATCCGCTCGTAGCCGGTCAGCTGCCCCTTCGACTTCCACGGCGTCCCGCAGCAGAGCCCGTCCAGCCCCGGCGGGGTCCGCAGCCCGACGCCGGCCCGCTCGCAGAGCCGGACGAACGCCGCGGTCGCGCCGCCGCCAAACAGCGTGCCGGTGCAGGAGGCGAGCAGCACCGCCTGCGGGTCGGGGTCGTCGAGCGCCGGGCGCTTCCGGCCGCCCGAGGTGAGCACGGGGTCGTACGCCGGCACGTGCTCGGTGCCGGCGACCCGACGGGCCACCCCGGCGAGCCGCCGGGGGACCGAGGACGGCAGCCGGTCCGCGGCGGTGAGCGCCGCCGAGCCGAGCCGGGTGGCCGTGCTCCACCGGTCGGCGGCGAGCGCCCAACCCCGGTCGGCGGCCCGGGACGTCGCGTCGGCACGCAGCCTCCGGGTCAGGTCGCCGGTGTCGATCAGCACCGGGCAGGCGGTCGCGCACATCCCGTCGGCGGCACAGGTCTGCACCGCGTCGTACTCGTAGTCGCGCTCGAGCGACTCCAGCAGCGCCGTGTCGCCGCGCTCGGCGGCGGCGACCATCTCACGCCGCAGCACGATCCGCTGCCGTGGTGTCGTGGTGAGCGTGCGGGACGGGCAGACCGGCTCGCAGAAACCGCACTCGACGCACCGGTCGACCTCGGGCTCGACCTTTGGCGCGGTCTTCAGGTCGCGGAGCCAGACACCCGGGTCGTCGGTCAGGACCGAGTCGGGGTTGAGGATCCCGGCCGGGTCGAGGAGCTGCTTCACCTCGCGCATCGCTCCGGTCAGCGTGGCGCCGTACTGCCGCTCGACGAACGGCGCCATGATCCGGCCGGTGCCGTGCTCGGCCTTGAGGGTGCCGCCGAGGTCGAGCACCAGGTCGACCATGTCGTGGGTGAACGCCTCGTAGCGGCCTAGATGGTGCTGTGACGAGAAGTCCTCGGTGAGCATGAAGTGCAGGTTGCCGTCGCGGGCGTGGCCGAAGACGACGGGCTCGTCGTAGGCGTGCGTGGCGAAGAGCTCGGCGAGCCCGGTGGAGAGGTCGCCGAGCCGGTCGACCGGCACCGCGACGTCCTCGAGCAGCGCGTTGCTCCCGGTCGGCTTCGCACCGGCGACCGCGCTGTAGAGCCCCTTCCGGGTCCGCCACAGCAGCGCGCGCTCGGTGGGGTCGGTGGTCAGGTCGGCGGCGGTCGCGAGGGGCAGCTCCGCGAACCGCGGTGCCGCGTCGTCCTGCAGCCCCCGCAGCTCGTCGGGTGTGGTCGCCTGGAGCTCGACGAGGAGCGCCGCGTGGCGGTCGACCTCGAGCCGGCGCAGCTGCTCGGCGACGACCGGGTCGGCCTGGGCGACGCGCAGCGAGGCGGCGTCGAGCAGCTCGGCGGTGGCGACGCCGACGTCCTCGAGGGCGGGGACGCTCGCGGAGGCGACGTGCACGTCGTCGAAGACCAGCAGCCCGGTGGCGGTGCTCGGCAGCACCTCGACGGTCCGGAACACCGCCGAGGCGACGAAGCCGAGGGTGCCTTCGCTGCCGACCATCAGCCGGACCAGCAGCTCCACCGGGGCGTCGTGGTCGAGGAACGCGTTGAGCCCGTAGCCCATCGTGTTCTTGATGGAGAAGAGCCGGCGCAGGGTGGCGACCGACTCGGCGTCACCGCGGAGCCGGTCCCGCAGCGCGAGCAGCCCCGCGTGCAGCGCGGGCTCGCGCTCGGCGAGCAGCCGGTCGGCGTCGGGGCGTGACGAGTCGACCACGGTGCCCGACGGCAGCACGACCACCATCGACTCGATCGTGCGGTAGGCGTTGAGCTCGGTGCCGCACTGCATCCCCGAGGAGTTGTTCGCGATCACGCCGCCGAGCGTGCAGGCCCCCTCGCTCGCCGGGTCGGGCCCGAGCCTGCGGCGGTACGGCGCCAGCCGGGCGTTGACCGCACGGACCGTGACGCCCGGCTGCACGCGAACCCGGCGGCCCTCGTCGAGCACCTCCACGCCGCTGAACGCCGTGCGGGTGTCGACGAGGACCGAGTCGGTGAGCGCCTGCCCGGACAGCGACGTGCCGCCGCCCCGGAACGTCAGCGGCACCCCGAGCCGGGTGCACGCCCGCATCACCTCGGCCACCTCGCCGGCGTCGCGAGGGACCGCGACCGCCTTCGGGTGGAGCAGGTAGTGCGAGGCGTCGTGAGCGCGGGCGAGCAGGTCGATCGGGCGCTCGAGGACCCCGCAACCGGAGTCCCCGAGCGCCCGTGCGAGCCTCGTGGCGAGGTCGTTCAGAGCTCGCCCTTCCCCAGCTGGTCGGCGATCCGCTCGGCCTGGCGGATCGCCAGCGCGACGATCGTCAGGGTCGGGTTCGCCGCGGCACCGGTCGTCATCACCGAGCCGTCGCTGACGAAGAGCCCCGGCACGTCGTGCGCCTGGCCCCACTTGTCGACGACCCCGTCCTCGGGACGCGCGCTCATCCGGCAGGTGCCGAGGTTGTGCGTCGCCGGGTAGGGCGGCGTGTGGTGGGTGCCGACCGCGCCGACCGCCTCGTACATGAGGTCCGCGCGGCTGTAGCCGTGCTCGCGCATCGCGACGTCGTTCGGGTGGTCGTCGAAGTGGACATCGGGAGCGGGGAGCCCCCACTGGTCCTTCAGTGCGGTGTTCAGCGTGACCCGGTTGGTCTCCTGAGGCATGTCCTCGCCGACGATCCACAGCCCTGCGGTGTTCTCGTAGGCGTCGAGGACCTCGGTGTAGCCGGGACCCCAGCTGCCCGGGTCGACGAATGCGGCGAGGAACGCCGGGCCGAGGGAGAGCGTCTCCATGTAGTAGCCGCCGGCGAACCCACGGGAGGTGTCCTGCCGCGCCTCGTCGGCGACGATCCCGGCCATCGTCTCGCCGCGGTACATCCGCACGGGCCGGTCGAAGCGGGCGTAGACCGAGCCGGTGGTGTGCCGCATGTAGTTGCGGCCCAGCTGGCCCGAGGAGTTCGCGAGGCCGTCGGGATGGAGGGCGCTGGCGCTCATGAGCAGCAGCCGCGGCGACTCGATCGAGTTGCCGGCGACGCAGACGATCCTCGCGGCCTGACGGTGCAGGTTGCCGTCCTTGTCGAGGTAGAGCACGGCGTTGGCCCGGCCCTGGGCGTCATGGGTGACCTGCACGGCCTGGCTCTCCGGCCGGAGGTCGAGCTTGCCGGTCTCCAGCGCCCGCGGGATCTCCCGGACGGCGGTGCTCCACTTGGCGGTGCTCTTGTCGCCCTGGAAGTTGAAGCCGTCCTGGACCGAGGCGGGGCGACCGTCGTACGGCTCGGCGTTGGTGCCGTAGGGGCCGGTGGCGTAGAAGCGGTAGCCGATCTTCTCCGCGCCGTTGGCGAACACCTTGTAGTTGTTGTTCGCCGGGAGCGCGGGCCGACCGTGGCGGTGGGTGGAGCCGATCGCGATCTCGGCGCGGTCGTAGTACGGCGCGAGGTCGTCGAGGGTGATCGGCCAGTCGAGGAGGTTGGCACCCTCGATCTCGCCGTAGTAGGTGCGGGTCTGGAACTCGTACGCCCGGAACCGCGGCGTCGCACCGGACCAGTGGGTCGTCGAGCCTCCCACGGCCTTGACGATCCACGCAGGCAGGTTCGGGAAGTCGCGCGCCACGCGGAAGGAACCGGAGGCGGTGCGGTTGTCGAGCCACGCCATCTGGTTGAACGCGGCCCACTCGTCGTTCTCGTAGTCCTCGGGCTTGAGGTACGGGCCGGCCTCGAGGACCACGCACGGGATCCCCTTCGCGGTGAGCTCGTAGGCGAGCGTCCCGCCACCGGCGCCGGAGCCGACGATGACCACGGCCTCCTCGTCGTGGGGGATCGGCTGTCCCAGGCTGTTCTCGCTCATCGCTGGTCTCCTGCCGTCGCTGCGGGCATGTCGTCGGGGGCCACCTCGACCAGCTGCTCGGGGCCGTCGTACTCCTCGATGCGGGGGCTGGGCAGCCAGTCGAGGTCGTCGAAGCCGCGGTGCAGGTAGCCGCCCTTGTCGAACGACGGGCCTTCGTAGCCGAGCAGCTCCCAGGTCTCGTGGTCGTTGTAGAGGGTCACCACCGCGACGCCGCGGATGAAGACGAAGAACTCCGCGTCCTCGATCTCCTTGAGCAGCGCCAGGGCGGCCTCGTCGTCGAGGTCGGCGAAGGAGCCGCCGGCGCGGGCGTCGAGGGCGTCGAGCCCGTTGGTCAGGGCGAGCTGGTGCCACAGCGTCGCCTGGCTCTGGGAGAGGATCTCGTCGGCGGTCCGCTCGTAGGGGCCGTCGGGGAACTTGGGGTGCGGGTAGGCGGCACGGAGCAGCCGCACGAGCGAGGCCCGCCGGTCCGCGTCGGTGGTGGGGTTGTCGGGCACGGTCCCTCCAGGGTCGAGGCGTTGTGAGGGCCGTCACGCTAGGCAGCGCGGAGTCGGACGAGGAAGGCTCCTTCTCGTCCGGTGAGAATGCGCGCAGGCAGGGTCGCCGTCACGCCGGGAGGAGCCGGCCGATCCGCGACGCGGTGGCCCGGAGCGCGGTCTCCACCTCACCCCGCCCGGCGCGGAACCGGGCGTCCGGTCCGGACACCGCGACCGACCCGAGCAGGGCGCCGCGGGCGCTGCGGACGGCGGCCGCCGCGCAGGTCGCCCCGGCCTGGAACTCGCCGAACTCCCAGGCGATCCCGCGGTCGGCGACCCGCCTGAGCTGCTCCTCGAGCTCGGCGTGGGAGGTGATCGTTCCGGGGCCGTACTGCGGCATCGGCTCCGGGTCGAGGTGCTGGGCGCGGTGGTCGGCGTCCATGTTCGCGAGCAGGATCTTGCCGAAGGCGGTCGCGTGGGCGGCCTCGTGGAACCCGAAGTCGATCGGGGGCAGCCGCGGGTGCTCGGGGGAGTCGGCGGTGAAGACCACCACGATCTGCGACCCCCGGTGCAGCGCCAGGTAGGCCGCGACCTTGAGCTCCTGGTGGAGCGCGGTCACCGCGGTCCGCACCTCTCGCGGCACCCCGATCTGCTGGTGCAGCGAGACGCCGAGCCGGTGCAGCTTGTAGCCGAGCTCGAACCGCTTCTCCTGCCGGATGTGGACGAGGTAGTCGCTGTCGAGCAGCTCGCGCACCAGTCGGTAGACCGTCGGCACCGGGAGCCCGGTCGCGTCGGAGATCTCCTTCGCGGTCGCCCCGCCGCGGGAGGCGACCACCTCGAGGATCTCGAGGGTGCGCTGCACCGAACCGGCGCGGGCGGCCCCCACCTCGGCGTGCGTCATGCGGCGACTGTATGTCGCCGTTTCTCACCGGGCGAGAAGCGGCCCTTGGGGAGCCCGGTGGGCCCGTGACAGCATCGCGGCCGTCCGTCCTGCGCCTACCGAGGGAGCCGCGCCATGATCTTCATCTGCGTCAAGTGGAAGGTGAAGCCCGAGCACGCCGACAACTGGATCGAGCTGACCCGGGAGTTCACCGAGGCCACCCGTGCGGAGCCGGGCAACCTGTTCTTCGACTGGTCGCGCAGCGTGGAGGACCCGAACGAGTACGTCCTCATCGAGGCGTTCAAGGACGACGCCGCCGAGCCGCACGTGACCTCCGACCACTTCAAGAAGGCGCAGGCCGAGCTCCCGCAGTACGTCCAGGAGACCCCCAAGATCCGCAACGTGCAGATGGAGGGCGACCACTGGGACCGCCTCGGCGAGTTCGAGGTCTCCTGACCTCTTGTCGAACCGCCCTTCGTGGCGGGCGTGAGGGCGTTGAGCCGCCCCTCGTGGTGCGCGTGAGGGTGTTGAGCCGCCCCTCGTGGCGCGCCACGAGGGGCGGCTCAACGCGTTCTCAGGCGGCGTAGCGCGCGGCCAGCGCGGTGCCGACCTCGGCCGCCGACTCCTCGGCGGTCTTCCGCATCAACGTCGCGAGCTCGGTGAACTCGTCGAGCGCCGGGTTGACGCCGACGAGGGTGAACTCCCGCTCGACGACGGTCAGCTCCGCGCCCCAGATGTCGACGAGGATCCGCCGCAGGTAGTCGGTGTTGTGGTCCCACCCCTCGCGTGGGGTGCCCGGGCCGTACGCGCCGCCGCGTGTCGTGACCAGGACCGTCGGAGTTCCCTCGAGCAGCCGGGTGCCCTGCGGCGCGCCGGCGAGCGCGAGGTCGATCCAGGTCTTCACGTGCTGCGAGACACCGAAGTTGTAGAGGGGGAGCGCGAGCACCGCGCTGCTCGCCTGCTGCAGCTCGCCGGCGACGGTCTGCGCGATCCCGAGGGACTCGCGCTGCCGGTCGGTGCGCTCCTCCTCCGGGACGAAGCCGCAGGTCACGGCCGACTGCCAGGCGTCCGCAGGGAGCGGCTGCTCGCCGAGGTGGCGGCGTACGACGGGCACGTGCGGGCAGGTGGCGACGAGCTCCTCGAGCACGAGGTCGGCGAGGGCGCTGCTCGCGGAGCGGTCGCCCTGGATCGAGGCGTCGATGCGGAGAACGGTCATGAGAACCCCTTCAGGGCGCGACTTGAATGTTCAAGAAGACCGTACGCCGACTCATTTGAATGTTCAAGTCGGTGGTTAGGCTGGATCCATGAGCACTGAGGTCGAGGTGGAGGGCGAGGTCCCCTGGCTGTCCGCCGGCGAGCAGGCGGAGTGGCGGGCCCTGATGGCCCTGCTGATGACGCTGATGCCTGCCCTCGACGCGCAGCTCAAGCGGGACGCCGGCGTGAACGTGTTCGAGTACCAGGTCCTCGCCGGGATCTCCGAGGCTCACGACTGCGCGATGGGGCTCAGCGAGCTCGCCGCCCTCTCGCGGGGATCGCTCTCCCGGCTCTCCCACGCCGTCACGCGGCTCGAGAAGGCCGGCTGGGTGGAGCGTCGTACCTTCGTCGACCGGGGTGGCCGCCGGACCGAGGCGCGGCTGACCGAGGCCGGGATGGCGAAGATCGAGGAGATCGCGCCCGGCCACGTCCGTGAGGCGCGCCGGCTGGTCCTCGACGTGCTGACCCCCGAGGAGCTCGCGACCCTCGGGACGGCCGCCCGCAAGATCACCGCCGCGATCGGCGCCGCTGCCGCGGAGTCCTGCACCGAGCCGCCGCCGAGCTGCTGATCCCGGCCCTGTGCGGCGCGGGCTCCCTGCGCCAGACTGGTCGCCCGCCGCCCCGCTCCGGGTGGCGCTGCGACGTCAGGAGTCCCCCATGAGCTGGTCACGTCGCAGGGGACCCGCGGTCCTCGGAGCGGTGCTCGCCCTCGCCGCGACGCCGGCCGCGTCGCATCCGGTGACGTCGGAGGCGCCGCCGCCCGCCGCGGTCGAGAGGCCGAAGCGGCCCGAGGTCGTGCGCGTCGTCGCGGTCGGGGACATCGCCTGCGCGCCGGGGTCGACGGTCACCGAGACCCGGTGCCGCCACGAGGAGACCTCCGACCTGGCTCGGCGGCTGCAGCCGCACCGGGTGCTCGCCCTCGGCGACCTGCAGTACCCGATCGGCTCGCTGACCGCGTTCCAGAAGTCCTACGGCCCGACGTGGGGCCGGCTCCGCAGCATCACCCACCCGGTGCTCGGCAACCACGAGTACCAGACGACCGACGCGCTCGGCTACTACCGGTACTTCCGGAACCGCCAACCCGGTCCGCCCGGCTACTACACCCGGAAGTACGGCACCTGGCGGGTCTTCGTGCTGAACAGCAACTGCGGCTACATCGACTGCGCGCGGCAGCGGCAGTGGTTCAAGCAGGGGCTGAAGAAGCACCGTTCGCGCTGCACGCTGGTGGCGATGCACCACCCCCGCTACACCTCGAGCCTCGGCGCCACCCTGGGGAAGGGCGTCGCGAAGCTCGCCGGGGTGGCGTACCGGCGGGGCGTCGACCTGGTGCTCTCCGGTCACGAGCACAGCTACGAACGGTTCCGCAAGCTGGACGCCCGTGGCCGGCGGGCGAAGGACGGGTTCGTGCAGCTGGTCGTCGGCTCGGGCGGCGCGTCGCACCGCGAGCTGGTGGGGCCGGCCACCGGGTCGGAGTACCAGGACGACGAGAACTTCGGCGTGCTGCGGCTGAGCCTGCGCGACGGTGGTTACGGGTTCGCGTTCGTGACCCTCGACGGGGAGCGGCCCGACCGGGGCAAGGGGCGCTGCGTCTGAGCCGCGTCTCTCTCAGGTTGCCGCCGGAGCTGCCGAAAGGAGCTCTCGGGCGGACGTCTCGGGCCGCGCCGCGGCACAGTCCGCCTCCTCGCACCCAAGGAGGAGCATTGAGAAGACTCATCATCGGGCTCGTCGTCGCGGTCATGGTGGCGTTGTCCGCCGGGCCCGCCACCGCCGCGCCCCGCGACCACCGGTACTACGGCGACACCGCGCGCCAGGTCGCCCAGCAGATCGGCTGCAAGAAGTTCAAGGCGCAGCGCGTGGGCAAGGACCTGAAGCCCTACGTCAAGAGCGTGGGAGTCTGCGTCAAGAACGGCCGTCCGCTCGGCATCTTCACGTTCAGCGGACCCAAGAAGCAGAAGACACTCGAGATGTTCTTCTACATCGGGGCGAAGCCCCGCGAGCACTGGGCGAGCGGTCGCGGTGCCCTCATCGCAGGTCGCAACTTCAACAAGCCGGCGGCGAAGCTGGGCGCGAAGCTCCTGCGCGGCCAGGTCCACCACGGCTGACTGAGGGCCTAGACGACAGGCGTGCGCCGGGCGGCGTCCGTAGCCGACCCGGGTCCTGCTCCTCGGTGCTGCGGTCACGGTCGACCCGGAAGAGCGACGCGTAGTCGCCGAACCGGAACGGCGGTTTCGCGGTGGCGCTCGAGCAACGCCGGCTCACGGGTGCCCTCCTTCTCCTGGTGGGTCCCGGCGCGCCTGTCGTCGCGGTTGAGGAACAGCCGGCCGTCCTCCTTGGTCGTCCACGACTCGTTGACGACCCACTGGTCATCGCCACCGTCGTGCTCGACGACGCGGACGTGGTCGAGCCAGAGCCGTCCGTCGCAGCAGCACGCCGTACGGCCGTGCTCGTGCTTCCGGCGAACCTCGTCGACCGAGCTCCACCCGTTGCCTCGACAGGAGGGCGGCGGTGCCGCCCCCCTGTCGGCGACGATGTCCCCCGCATCGTCGATCCGGTGACCACCGCGTTCGCCGACGCAGTCCCCTCCCCGCGCCGAGGTGGTCCGTCGGCACGGCTCACCGCCGCTGGGTCGGCGAGGTGCGAGCCAGTGCCGGGCCACTCCGCTGTGGGTGGTCGACGAGGTGCAAGCCTGGCGTCCGCATGTGACGACCAGGCGTCGACGAGGATTGCAATCCCGTGACAATATCGTCGCGGAGAGCAGGTGATCGCGGTCGGTTGCTTGCTGCGCGGGACATCATGGCGGGGATGACTACCCGGGTGCTGGTGCTCGAGGACGACGACGGACTCCGTACGTCGCTCCGGCTGGTGCTCGAGGACGACGGCTTCTCCGTCGTGGAGGCCGGCGACGCGGAAGCCGCACTGCATGTCGTGAGCGACGACCGTGTCGACCTCATGCTGGTCGACCTGATGCTCGGGGGCATGGACGGGTTCACCTTCATCCGGCGCGCGCGAGCCCACGCGGAGGCACCGATCGTGGTGATCAGTGCCCGCGAAGGGGTCGAGGACATCGTCTCCGCGCTGGAAGCCGGGGCCGACGACTACGTCACCAAGCCCTTCGACGTGGAGGAGGTCCTAGCTCGACTCCGTGCCCTTCTGCGGCGACCGACGCTGTCCGCTGCCCACCCCGGCCCGGCGGACGACGAGAAGCGCGACCACGGCACCACACGTCGCGACGTCTTCGTGCTCGACCAGGCCAACGGCCCGCTGGTCTTCGACCGCGGCGGTGCGCAGCTGACCCGCGGGGACGAGCCGATCCACCTGACCGTGACCGAGTTCCGGTTGTTGTCGGTGCTGACCGAACACTCCGGACGGGTGCTGAGCCGCGCCTCCCTCCTGGAGCACGTGTGGGAGGGCGGGTTCTTCGGCGACGAACGCATCGTCGACGTGCACGTGCGCCGGCTGCGCAAGAAGCTCGAGCAGGATCCGAGCGATCCCTCGACCCTGGTCACGGTGCGGGGGCTCGGCTACCGCCTCGACGTTCGATGACCCGGTGGTGGGGGCCCCGCGGAGTGCGGGCTTCCGTGACGATGGCGTTCGCCGTGCTGGCGCTCGTCCTCTCCGCAGCCTTGGCGTCGGGCACCTACTTCTCGGCGCGTCACCTGTTGGTGGAGCAGAGGGAACGCACCGCCCTCAGGCAAGCGTTCGCGGACGCCGCCCTGGTCCGGGACAGCCTCCGGACGCCGGAGAACCAGGTCAGTGACGTGCTCGGATCGATCGCCCCGCCGGCGGGCGCCACCATGTACGTGCACCGCGCGGGTTCCTGGTACTCCTCGTCGTTGGACCGGCCGGGGGAGAGGCTGACCGCCCCGGTCAGGGCGACCGTCGCGGACGGCTCCGTCGGACTCGCGTGGAGCTCCCTCACCGAGCCGAGCTCCCTCGTGGTCGGCATCCCGCTGCCCGCCGTCGAAGCCGAGTACTACGAGGTCTCGGTGGCCGAGGAGCTCGACGGCACCTTGCGCACGCTGGCGCTGGCCCTGGGCGTCGGCGCGGCCCTCACCACACTGGCGGGCGGGCTGCTCGGAAGGGCCTTGAGCCGTCGTGCCCTGGCTCCCCTCCTGGACGTGACGGGCGCCGCCGTCCGGGTGTCCGTGGGCGACCTCGACACACGGCTCCGGGAGACCGACGACCCGGACCTCTCCGTCCTGGTCGGTGCCTTCAACCACATGGTGGACGCGCTCGACGAACGCATCCGGCGAGACGCGCGTTTCGCCGCAGACGTCAGCCACGAGCTCAGGACGCCGGTCACGACGCTGAGCACCAGCCTCACGCTCCTGCAGAGGTCGCCCGGGCTCGGACCGCAAGCCCAGAGCGCCGTACGGCTCATGGCGGACGAGCTGGCCAGGTTCCGGCGGGCGCTCGAGGACCTGCTGACCCTGGGCCGCCTGGACGCTTCGGTCAACGAGGCCGAGCTGCTCGTCACGGATGCCCGAGAGCTCGCAAGGCAGGCGCTGGCGGTGAGCGGCCGGCCGGCTCACCTGCTCACGACGGAGTGCCACCCCGGACGGGCTCCGCTGGTGAGCGTCGACAGGTCCCAGATGCTGCGCGTCCTGACCAACCTCTTCGACAACGCCGACGTCCACGGTGGTGGGCTCGCACGAGTGACGGTCGTCGACCAGGGCCACCACGTCGAGCTGCGGGTCGCGGACGAGGGGCCCGGAGTGCCTGTCGCCGACCGCGAACGCATCTTCGAGCGTTTCGCCAGGTCCGGCCGTGCGAGGGCGGGAACCGGGAGCGGTCTCGGGCTGAGCATCGTCGCGCAGACGGTGAGGAACCACGGTGGAGGGGTGTGGTGCGCCGACCACGTCACGCGAGGCGCGGAGTTCGTCGTCCGGCTGCCGCGCGCGGACCCTGGGGCGGCGACCCGGTGACCCCGGGGTCGCGGCGAGCGGGCGGCCGGTGTGCGCCGGCCGTGCTCGTGGCCTTGGTGCTCGCCGGGTGCGGCCTTCCCGGTGACGGGGACGTGCGCACGGTGGACGACGAGGCGGTGCCGTACCACCTCCTCGAGGGGGAATCGCCCTCCGGCAGCGAACCCTCCGACGCGACCTCGGAGCGTGGCGCTCCCGTGGTGTTCTGGTTGCGCAGTGACGACGACGTCCTCGCTCCCGAACCCGTCGACGCGCCGTGCTCCGAGTCGGACGACGACCTGGTCGCACGGCTGCTGGCCGTGCTGCTGGCGGCTCCGGGGGACAGGGCCCGCTCGGCCGGCTGGTCGACCGCGATACCGCCGGCGTCCGAGCTCTCCCTGCTGGACATCGACGCCGGGACGGCCACCGTGGAGTTGGACGCCGCGGTGCCCATCGGCGCCGAACGACTGCCTCTCGCGATCGGACAGGTGGTGCTGTCGGTCACGTCTGCGCCCGGGGTCGACCGCGTGCGCATCCTCAGCGCCGGAGAGGTCGTCCAGGCCCCGTTGCCCGGCGGGGAGCTCACGTCCCGACCGGTATCGGCAGAGGACTACACCGACTACCTGCCCGAGCGGCTCCAACGGGTACGGCGGCAGCCCCGAGGTGATTTCCCCGCGATCGGATGCCCGCCACGTCCGTCAACGTCCTGAGGTGCCGACGCGAGCGCGTCGCGACGTGTCGACCACCACCCACTGGGCCGACGCGTCGGTGGCGGCACCCCAGCTCTCCGCGACCTCGTCCAGGACCGGGGCCGTGGCCGTCCCGGCCTCGGGGGCCGAACCGGCGAGCGCGCCTGGAGGGCCGTGCCACCTGAGGTCGACGCGGACCCGGTCGAGGTCGACCCAGCGCAGGGAGAGCGTGAGGTGGTGCGCCCCTTCGGGGAGGTCCGGAACCAGCGCCTCACGGGCCACCCGGCACAGGTCGTCCACCGCAGGTGCCGGCAAGGCACGGTCCCGCCCCCACCGGCGTACGAGCGCTTCCGTCGCTTCAGGCGGGCGACGATCGCACGGCACCTCGACATGGGTCACCCCGGGGCCGTCGTCCACCGTGGCCGGCTGCGCGCCGACCGCGGGCCGACGGATCATCGGATGTGCCTTCCCGGCACCTCCACACGGCGAGCGGGAGACGACCCGTGGTCCGGGCGCTCGACCGGGAGGATGCCCAGCAACCCCGCGCGGCGGAGAGTGGACCTGCTGTGGGACGACGGTCCTCGCAGCCTCATCCGCATGCCGCGGGCCCGGCAGTGCTGGGTCAGCCACAGAAGCGTCGTCACGGTGCTCGAGGACATCCTGGTCAGCCCCGACAGGTCGACCACCAACGCCGTCGGTCCCTCGTCCAGGATCGGCGGGAACCACGTCGCGAGCGGGCGACGGGCCGGTCCGGGGCCGGCGTGGCTGAGGTGCAGCACCACCTCGTGACCTCCGCCGGACGCGCACGACGGCTCGACAACGTGCATCGACGATCCGTCCACGACCGCGTCCTCACCAGTGCTCACGGGCACCACGCTGCCATCCGCGCATGACCGGTCACCGGTCACGGTCATTGCAGTCTCGTGACCCTCGTGTGCCGGCCCGACCGGTACATGACCGAGGGATGACCGTCGGGCGACGGTCCGCGCACGAACGTCAGCCAGCTCGTCGAGCGCGACGGGGCCCGGATCTTCCTCGGGCGCGAGGTCGTTCCGTGCGTGCAGGACCGCCTGCTCGACGCCGTCACCGAGAGGACCGGGCGGGTCCACCTCGTCCTCAAGGCGGAGCAGGGCGGACCCTCGGCTCCACAGGGCCTGACGTTCCGGCACAGGCCGCTAGGTCCTCGCTCGGGCGGTCAGGCAACGGTGACCAGCTCGGTGAGCGAGGGCACCTCGTGGTCGGGACGACGGAAGCTGTCGGGCCATGCACTGCCGTGGCGGTTGATCCAGACGGTGCGGTAACCGGCGCGGCCGGCGCCGTCCAGGTCCCACGGGTGGACCGCGACCATGGTGAGCTGCTCGGGTGACGCCTGCAGCGCGACCGCCGCGGCGGCGTAGGAGTCGGGGTGCGGTTTCCAGACGTCTCCGTCCTCCACGCTGAGGACCGGCGACACGAGGTCGAGGAGTCCAGCGCGTTCCAGGAGGCCACGGGTGGCGGCCGTCGACCCGTTGGAGAAGGGGGACACCCGGTGTCCGGCGTCGACCACCGACCGCAGCCCTGGACCGACGTCGGGGTGGACGGGCAGGTCGCCCAGCACGGTCATGACTTCGTCGACCACGTCGTCGACCGGTGCGTCCAGGGACGCGCCGGCGAGGCAGGCTCGCAGCTCCTCGGCCGCCAGGTCGAGGAAGGCGGGGGCGCGGGACTGCAGGGACAGCGCGAAGCCGTCACGGAGCACCGAGGCGAACCAGGTGTGAGCCAGCTCGGCGGGCGGGCCGTGGCCACTGATGGCCCTGCCGAGCGGAGCCATGTCGGAGAGGGTCTCGTTGACGTCGAGGACGAAGTGCGCCACGAGGGCGGCATACCCGGCGCCTCGACCGCGGACACCAGCTGCCTTTCCTCAGTGAGGACGGTGGCGGGATCGACCGCTCCGGTGCGGACCAGGTCGACCAGGTGGGGGATGTAGCGGCGGTGGACGGGTCAGCCGACGAGCTCGAGGAGCCTGTTGCAGGCCTGCTCGCAGCGGCGGCAGGCCTCGGCGCAGACCCGGCAGTGCTCGTGCATCTCGGCGTGGGACTCGCACTCGTCCCCGCAGGTACGACACGCCTGGGCACAGGCCCGCAGGACCGACCGGACGAGAGCGGCGTCGTGGCTGGTCCGCCGGGACAGCACCCGCCCCGTGGCCCCGCAGACGTCGGCGCAGTCGAGGTCGGTGCGGATGCACCGGCGGAGCTCGGCGACCATCTCCTCGGACAGGCACGCGTCGGCGCACGCCGTACAGGCCTGGGCGCACTCGATGCAGGCCGTGATGCACTCGACGAGCGCGTCCCGGTCGAGGACGGTCGGTGCAGGGTGGCTGTCGAGCATCCCGGTCACGGTCTTGGTCACGGCGTGGTCCCTCCTGTGGTGGTCGGCCTCCGTGCCTCGGCGTACCCCGCACAGGAGGCCGGCACACGGCACGCTCGTGTTTGCCGCCGCGGTGCACGGTTACGGCTCCACCATGGCAACGTCACCGGATGCAGTCGACCGGATCGCCGAGCCGTGGGGGACGCGGACGCCGTACGACGCGGGGGAGCGGTGGCCCGCCCGGGTCGACCAGCACCTGCAGGACGGGGTGGCTCCCGGTGACGTCGACCGGTGGGTGCAGACGGCGAGCATCCTGCACTCCAACGGCGACGGCATCGACATCGCCGTCAAGGACGGGCGGATCGTCGGCGTCCGCGGTCGCGAGGTGGACCGGGTCAACCACGGGCGGCTCGACCCGAAGGACCTCTACGGGTGGCAGGCCAACCACTCCGCAGACCGGCTCACCCGCCCGCTGGTCCGCCGCGACGGCGAGCTGGTCGAGACGGACTGGGACACCGCGATGGACGCTGTCGCCGGCCGCACCCGTGAGCTCCTCGACGAGCACGGCCCGAGCTCGATCGGCTTCTACACCAGCGGTCAGCTGTTCCTCGAGGAGTACTACACGCTCGGGCTGATCGGCCACGGCGGCATCGGCACCAACCACATGGACGGCAACACCAGGTTGTGCACCGCCACCGCCGCGGAGGCGCTCAAGGAGTCGTTCGGGTGCGACGGCCAGCCGGGCTCGTACACCGACATCGACCACGCCGACGTGATCGCCCTCTACGGCCACAACATGGCCGAGACCCAGGTCGTGCTGTGGACCCGGATCCTGGACCGGCTCGAGGGGTCCGACCCGCCGGCGCTCGTCTGCGTCGACCCGCGGCTCACGCCGGTCGCACGCGCCGCGCGGGAGCACGGCGTGCACCTCGCGCCGCGGCCCGGGACCAACGTGATGCTGATGAACGCCTTGCTGCGCGAGCTCTTCGACAACGGCTGGGTCGACCAGGAGTACGTCGACGCGCACGCCGTCGGCTTCGACGAGCTCGAGAAGCAGCTGGCCGACTACACCGTCGAACGGGCGGCGGAGGTCTGCGACGTCCCCGCGGACGACCTGCGGCGGGCGGCCCGGCTGATCGGCACCGCCGAACGGCTGCTCTCCACGGTGCTGCAGGGGTTCTACCAGTCCCACCAGGCCACCGCGGCCGCCGTGCAGGTCAACAACATCCACATCGTCCGTGGCATGCTCGGCAGGCCCGGGTGCGGGCTCCTGCAGATGAACGGCCAGCCCACCGCCGAGAACACCCGCGAGTGCGGCGCCGACGGGGACCTGCCGGCGTTCCGCAACTGGTCCAACGACGATCACGTGAACGACCTCGCACGGGTCTGGAACATCGACCCGATGCAGATCCCGCACTACACCGCGCCTACCCACCTGATGCAGATGATGCGGTACGTCGAGGACGGCTCGATCCGGTTCCTCTACGTCTCCTGCACCAACCCGGCGGTGTCGCTCCCCGAGCTCCGGCGGATCCGGTCGATCCTCTCCCAGGAGCGGCTCTTCCTCGTCGTGCAGGACATCTTCCTCTCCGAGACCGCGCAGCTCGCCGACGTCGTCCTCCCGGCCGCCACGTGGGGCGAGAAGACCGGGACCTTCACCAACGCCGACCGGACGGTGCACCTGTCGGAGAAGGCGGTCGAGCCACCCGGCGAGGCGCGGTCGGACCTTGACATCTTCATCGACTACGCGCACCGGCTGGGGCTGAAGGACAAGGACGGTGCCCCGCTGGTGAAGTGGTCGACGCCGGAGGAGGCGTTCGAGGCGTGGAAGGAGTGCACCCGTGGCCGGCCCTGCGACTACACGGGGCTGAGCTACGACAAGCTGCGAGGCGGCAGCGGTGTCCAGTGGCCGTGCAACGACGAGAACCCTGACGGCATCGAGCGGCTCTACGCCGACGGGCGGTTCTGGGCCGCGCCCGACTACTGCGAGTCGTACGGCCGCGACCTGGTGACCGGTGCCCCCGTGGAGCCGCAGGAGTACAAGGCGCTCAACCCGGACGGCAAGGCAGTCATCAAGGCAGCGGAATACCTCCCACCGCACGAGCTCGTCTCGGAGGAGCACCCGTTCCAGCTGATCACCGGTCGCACGATCTACCACTTCCACACCCGCACCAAGACCGGCCGCGCCCCGGAGCTGCGCGCGGCAGCACCCGAGGTCTGGGTGGAGGTGTCGGAGTCCGACGCCGCCGACCGTGGCTGGCAGGAGGGCGACGAGCTGCGGATCACCACCTCGCGCGGCGAGGTGGCCGCACGGCTGCGGATCACCGGGGTACGGCGCGGGGTGCTGTTCCTGCCGTTCCACTACGGCTACTGGGACGAGCCTGGCGGCCACGAACCGGCCGAGCACGGTAGGGCGGCCAACGAGCTGACGATGACCGACTGGGACCCGGCGTCGAAGCAGCCGCTCTTCAAGACCGCGGCCGCACACGCGGTGCTCGCCGAGGGAGGTGCGCGATGAGCAAGGTGCCCATGGCGCTGGAGGAGCTGCACCGCTCCGAGAACCAGCTCGCCGCGGAGCTGCTGCGGATCTCCGACCGGCACAAGGCCGACCACGAGGTCCACCACGTCGCCCGTGACATCGCCCGGTGGTCGCAGGAGCACGTCCGCGAGCTCGCCAGGATCGCCCGGGACCACGACCTGACGCTCGACCCGGAGCCGGCGCACGACCCCAGCCTGCTGGCCAAGGTCCGCCAGAAGGGCGACGAGCTGCTCGGCCGCCACCACGAGACGTCGCTGCTCCTCCTCGCCGACCTGCGCCAGGTCCACAAGGAGGCTGCCGGGGTCTCGCTCGACTGGGAGGTGCTCGCGCAGACCGCGCAGGCGCTGAAGGACACCGAGCTGCTCGAGCTCGCCGAGCGGTGCCACCCCGAGACGCTGCGCCAGATGCGGTGGGCCAATGCCAAGGTGAAGGAGTCCTCGGCGCAGGTGATGGTCACGCCCTGAGCCGCTGGTTAGTGCCCCGTCTCGCCGTCGATGCACTCGCGCAGCAGGTCCGCGTGGCCGCAGTGTCGCGCGTACTCCTCGACGAGGCGGACGGAAACGTCGCGCACCTCGATCAGCTCGCCGTCGACCTCGACCAGCCGCCCGAAGGTGTCGGTGCCGATCCACCGGCGTGCGTCGGCGACCACCGTCGACTGGGTCGAGCAGGAACTGGCTCGCCTTTGACGACCACGCCGTCCGGGTGTGGCGCGTCCGACCCAACGGGGAGCAGCCGGCCGGCGTCGTGGAGGACCCCAGGTGGGGCATGTCGAAGGAACGGTTCCGCGAGCCGGTGTGGTCCCCGGACGGAAGGTCGCTCCTCGTGTTCTCCGAGCAACCCGGTGCGCGTCCATGGATCGTCGATCCAGCGATCGGCACCCCGACCGTGAGGCCGCCCAGACCTCGAATCTGGCGCCGTTGCCCGACACGCCGGTCGCGCACGGGCACTGGTACAGCTCCTGGTCCTGGAGGTAGCCGGGAGCGTGGCCACCGCGTTGCCGGAGGTCGCCCGCGGCACCGGCGGCCGCTCCGGCTACCCTCGCCCTGACGTGGGCGGGCGCTCCTCCGGGCCCGGGCTCCCGCGTCCCGGGCCTCTAGCTCAATGGCAGAGCAGCGGACTTTTAATCCGCGGGTTGTGGGTTCGACCCCCACGGGGCCCACCCCGTGCCGGTCCCTGACTGGCCCATACCGGGGGATCGGATCCGGGATCAGGCGGGAACTCCGGACCACTTCTTGTCAGGGCAGGGCAAATCACCCCGCCAACCTGCCCCGAGTGTCGGCAAACCTAGGACTTCGGGACGACGGTCCCGGTATAGCCGAGAGGCGCTTCTCGTTGTCACATCCCTTGACCACACAGGGCTCCGGTGGGATCAAGGTTCAACGGCTGATCCTCTCTTCCAGGGTGTGGTGCACATGCAGACACGGAAGCTCAAGAACGGACGGCGGCTGGCTCCGGCGGTGACCGCGCTGGCCATGGTGGGTGCGATGGGGGTCGGCTTCACCCAGCTCGGCGGGGCGTCGGCGCTCACGCCCAACGGTGGCGGCAAGTGCGGCGGCGGCCCGACCCAGACCCTCACGCTCGAGCAGGCGGCCCGCGCCGGCGTGTACCTCGGCAAGCCGAAGCACAAGACGAAGACCGTCACGGTGACCCGCACCAAGACCGTCACGAAGACCGTGACCAGGTGGAAGACCGTCCACAAGTGCCACACGGTGACGGTGACGGACACCTACACCACCTCGACACTGGCCCCACTCTGACCGTCGGCGAGTTCTGGGGGGTTCGCGAATGGGGGTCGCGCCGGCGGGTGATGCGGTCGGCCGTTCCGCGCTCGGCGAGCTCACGGAACGGCCGGCCGGCCCCACCTCCGGGGCCGACCGAC
Organism: Nocardioides caldifontis; assembly: GCF_008087345.1. Taxonomy (GTDB): domain Bacteria; phylum Actinomycetota; class Actinomycetes; order Propionibacteriales; family Nocardioidaceae; genus Marmoricola_A; species Marmoricola_A caldifontis. Next base: position 46,138 of record NZ_VHIB01000015.1, read on the forward strand.
CGGCCACCCAGGCCGACCCTCCTCCCGACGTCACGGACCCGGCACCGCACCGCTGGTCCAGGCTCGGTGAGCTGCTCCCCGGACCTCGGCTGACCCTCCTCCTGGTCCTGCTCGCGACCCTGCTGACCCGGGTCTTCAAGCTCGGCGAGCCGGACCGCTCGCTCGTCTTCGACGAGGCGTACTACGTCAACGCCGCGCGCCGGATCCTCGGCTGGGCGGTGCCCGAGGACGAGCCGTACGCCGAGTCTCCGGCCGGGCTCGACCCGAACACCGAGCACCCGCCGCTCGGGAAGCTCCTCCTCGCCGGCTCGATGCGGCTGTTCGGGGACGACCCCCTGGGATGGCGGCTGCCGAGCATCGTCGCCGGGCTCGTGGTCGTGGTCGCGGTGTACCTCCTCGCCGCGTCGCTGACCCGCGACCCGTGGTTGCCCGTCTACGCTGCCACCGTCGTCGCCCTCGACAACCTGCTCCTCGTCCACAGCCGGATCGCCACCCTCGACGTGCTCTTCCTGGCGCCGCTGCTGGTGGGCGCCGTCCTGGTGGTGCGGAGACACTGGGGCTGGGCGGGCGTGGCGTGCGGCGTCGCCCTGGTGGTGAAGACGCCGGCCGCGTTCGGCGTCCTCGCCCTGCTCGCCGTCGTCCTGCTGGTGCCCGGGTCCGACACCCTCCGGGCACGGCTCCGCCAGGCGCTGCTGCTCGGCACCTCGACGGCGGTCGTCGCGCTCGCGCTGATGTGGCCGCTGGACCTGCGGTACACGACCTTCGACGACCCGGTCTCGCACGCCCGCCACATCACGTCGTACGGCCTCGACGTGTCCCGCACCGGCGGGCCGGTCGACAGCGAGAGCACCCCGTGGCAGTGGCTGAGCGGCGAGACCGAGCTGACCTACCTGCGCGTCGACACCAACGAGATGGCCGGCGAGGAGGTGCTCACGACGCGGCCGGAGGTCTGGTTCCGCGGCGCGCTGAGCCCGGCGCTGGTCGGGGTGGCGCTGATGGCGATCTCGTACGCCGGGTGGCGATGGGTGCGCCGGCGGGACCCGCTGGCGCTGTGGAGCGTGGCCTGGGCGGTCGGCATCTTCGCGCCCTACTTCGTGCTGGCCACGGTGTCGCACCGGATCAGCTACCTGTTCTACGCGCTCCCGCTCGTCCCCGCGTACGGCGTCGCGGTCACGCTGCTGCTCTGGCACGAGGGGCTTCCCAGGGCGCCGCGGTGGGGGTTCCTCGCCGCGATGGTCCTCGGGTTCGCGGCGTACTTCCCGTTCCGGGGGCTGGGGTGACCTGGCGCAAGGTAAAGAAGGCGCCTCGGCTCTCGCCCCGGAGCACGGTTCCGGGGTAGACCGGGGGCCACATGACCACCGAGCCGACCACCCGCGCCGGTGCCGCTCCGTTCCCGACGCAGCGCGCGCCGGTCGAGCCGCGCACGGGGTCTCGACATGCTGCCGAGCCGGACGGGCTCGGCCAGCTCGTCGCGCTGGTCAAGGACGGTGTCGCCGGGCTCCCGCACACCCTAGACTCCCCACGGCGTACGGCGATCTGGTGCCTGTGGCTCCTCGGGATCGCCGGCGACGCCTGGACGACCGGGTTCATGCTCCGCGACGACCGGTTCGAGGAGGGCAACCCGGGGGCGGCCCTCGGGATGGACGCCCTCGGCACGACCGGCTACACGGTGCTGGCGTCGGTGGTCTGCCTGCTGATGGCGGTGGTCAGCACCGGGCGCCCGGCCGGCAGGGTGGCCCGTGGCTTCGTCTGGTTCTTCCTCCTCGTCGCGCTCGGCAAGGTGGCGATGACGGTGAACAACCTGGTGCTCTGGCACACTGCCTGACTCCGACGACGAGGAGGCGCCATGGGCTGGCTGCCGGACGACTTCGAACACCCGCGGGTGGTCCTGCTGCCGACCGGGCACCACCTGCGTCCGATCCGCGCCGACGACGTCGACCTCGACATGCCGGCGGTGATGGGGTCGCAGGAGCGGCTCTGGTCGATCTACGGCGAGGCGTGGGGGTGGCCTCCGGCGACGATGACCGCCGAGCAGGACCGCGAGGACCTGGCCCGCCACGAGGCGGAGGCGGAGGCTCACCAGTCGTTCAACTACGCGCTCTTCGACGAGGGCGAGACCGAGCTCATCGGCTGCGTCTACATCGACCCGCCGGAGAAGCCGGGCGCGGACGCGGAGCTCTCCTGGTGGGTCCGCGACGAGCACGCCGGGTCACCGCTGGAGGCCGAGCTCGACCGGTTCGTGCCGCGGTGGATCGAGGAGGTGTGGCCGTTCCGGGCTCCGCGGTACATCGGCCGTGACCTGTCCTGGGACGAGTGGCTCGCCCTCCCCGACCTCGACGCGGAGTGACGACCGCAGTCGTTTGCAGCTACTCGTGCGTCACCCCTTGGCCGGGACCTTTGATCGATCTAACATTGCCGGGCGGTGCGCCGGACTCGCCACAAGGAGGCTGGCCCGGAGCAACCACCGCCTGACGACCGACCTGGGAGAGCACGATGAAGTGTGAGCACACCCCGCGGTGTCCGGATGCGTCCGACGCCAACTGCTGCAGCGCGCACATCGCTGCGGACCACTTCGAGCAGGGCTGGTGCCGGCTCTGCAACGGGGTGATCCTCTTCGACGACGGGCTCTACCTGGCCCCGGACGGCCACATCGAGCCGGTCCCGCTGCAGCCCGCCTGACGGCAGGCTGACTAGCGCCGGGCCGGAGCCCCGGCCTCCAGCCTCCGGCTGCGGTTCCTCGCGCCGTAGCCGAAGTAGATCGCGAACCCGATCGCCAGCCACGCCACGAAGCGCAGCCACGTCTCGATCGACAGGTTGGCCATCAACGCCACGCAGAGCAGCGCCGAGACCAGCGGGAGCACCGGTGAGAACGGCGTCCGGAACGGCCGCGGCAGCTCCGGACGCGTGCGCCGCAGCACCGGGACGGCCAGCGAGACGATCGTGAACGCGAACAGCGTCCCGATGCTCACCATCTCCGCGAGCGCCGCGAGCGGGACGAACGTCGCCAGCACCGCGACCAGCGCCACCGTGCCGAGGGTGATCGTGCTCGGCGTGCCGAACCTCGGGTGCACCTCGGCGAGGCGGCCGGGGAGCAACCCGTCGCGAGCCATCGCGAAGCCGATCCGCCCCATCGCGACGATGTCGACGAGGATCACCGAGCTCAGCCCCGCGACCGCCGCGGTGCCGACGAGGATCGCGGCCCACCCGAGCCCGACGGTGTCGAACGCCTCGGAGATCGGGGCGCCCTGGTCGATCTCGCGGTAGTCGACCATCCCGGTGAGCACGCCGGCCACCCCGACGTACAGCAGGGTGCAGACGAGCAGGGTGCCGAGCAGCCCGAGCGGCAGGTCGCGCCGCGGGTTGCGGGTCTCCTCGCCGAGGTTGGCCACCGCCTCGAAGCCGGTGTAGGAGAAGAAGACGATCGCGGCCGCCGAGAGGACCCCGGCCATCCCGTAGATCGAGGGCTCGACCCCGACCAGCGCCTGCCACAGCGGCTGGGTCAGCCCGCTCGTGGTGTCCTCCGGCGGCTCGCTGCCCGGCACGAACGGCGACCAGTTCGAGGCCTTGACGAAGAACGCGCCGACCAGGATCACGAAGAGGCAGACCAGTACCTTGACCACCACGAGGGTGTTGGTGACCCACTTGGCCTCGCGGATCCCGACGTAGGCGACCGCGCCGAGGACCAGCGTGATCAGCAGGGCCCCGACGTTGACCGGCGCGTCCTCGCCGAAGAGCGAGGTGGGGACCGCGTCGGAGAGCCCGGCGAGGTAGCCCGACCACCCGCGGGCGACCACGGCGGCGCCGAGCGCGAACTCGAGGATCAGGTCCCACCCGATGATCCAGGCGAAGACCTCGCCGATGGTCGCGTAGGCGTAGGTGTACGCCGATCCGGCCGTCGGCACCGCCGACGAGAGCTCGGCGTAGCAGAACGCGGCGAGCAGGCTGACCAGGCCGGCGAGCGCGAAGGAGACCACCACGCCGGGGCCGGCGAGCTCGGTGGCCGCCACCCCCGTGAGGGTGAAGATCCCGGTGCCCACCACGATGCCGATGCCGAACCCCATGAGGTCCAGCGCGCCGAGCCGTCGGCGGAGCCGCCCGGTCCCCTCGTGGCCGGGCTCGGCGGCGGAATGCGCGAGGATCTCCTCGACGGACTTGCGACGGGTCAGCTCCACCGGGTCGCCGTACCCGCGCCGGGTCGGAGGCAACCCAGGCCGCGGCCGCCCGGAGGTGTGCTGCTCGACACCCGCGGACACGCAGCAGCGCCCCGGTCGGGGAGTCCGGGGCGCTGCTTGCGGGGCTCGGGCCGAGGTTCAGCCGAGGTGGGTCAGCACTTCGAGGCCTGCGTGTAGGACTGCTCCATCGGCGGGGCCGCGATCGACTTCGCATTGGGCCGCTTCAGGTTGTAGAAGCGGATCCAGTCCATCTGCATCCAGGTCTCGTCCATGTGCTTCCCGGCCTGGGCCTGGAGCCGGAACCGCGGCCGGTAGTAGTAGCCGAGGTTCAGGGCTTCCTTGCGCCGCTCAGTGGCCACCGGCACCTTGTCGACGAACCAGGTGACGTGGTCCCGGGCGATCTCGACCGCGAAGGTGTGGAACTCCTCCGTGGTGCCCTGCGGGTCGCGCTGGAAGTTGAACTGCTGGCCGCCGGCGTCACGGCGGACCGAGCCGCGGACGACCTGGTCCACACGCGGGGTGTACGACGCGATGGTCAGGTTTCGCCGGCCGCACCGGTAGTCACCGGAGGGGATCAGCTCGAAGAACGCCTTGTGCATCGCGTAGCGGGTGCGCGGGCTGGGGTCCTTGACCCGGACGCGCGCCTCCCAGCGACCGTAGCGGCGCTTGATGTCGGTCGGCATCGTCCAGAGGGTGTCGGTGCCCGGGCCGGCCTTGAGGGTCAGCATCCCGACCTGCGAGCCGACCTGGCTCGGGGAGCTGCTCTTCCAGCGGGGGTGGAGGCGGTCGGGGATGAACTCGTCCTCCCACTTCGAGAGCCCCCAGCGGAAGATCTTCGCCGCGTTGGTGGGCTTGCCCTCGAGGACCATGCGGTACTCCGCGTCGACGGGAGCGTCCGCGTTGGTCGTGGTCGTGGTCGTGAACAGGGGGGCCGCGATCGCGGTGGAGGCCAGGAAGGCGAACCCGATTCGGTTTCCGAGACGTCGCATGTGTCTAGGAAAGCGAAGGTTCGGGACCTTCGGGCCACTTTCTCGGGAAATGGTCCCGACTGGACTAAACCAGCGGCTCTCGGTCATGTGGGTCGAACGTCGCGATTCTTCCATGCCTCAGGTCTCGGCGCCGCAGAACTCAGGTACCACCCCCCGTCGGGTGGCCGTCGTCACAGCCAGGCTCAGCCGCGAGCCTGAGGGTGCGGACCTGTCCCCGGTCCGCGGAGCGGAGGGAGGGGAGAGCATGGACAGGACGGAGCCCGTGCGTACGGTCGTGGTGGTCGAGGACGACCCCGACCTGCAGCTGCTGACCACGCTGATGCTGACCCGGGCCGGCTACGCCGTCCGGTCGTACGGCGACGCGCGCGAGGCGCTCCCGGCCTGCACCGCCACCCCGCCCGACGTCGTGGTCCTCGACTGGATGCTGCCGGGGATGAGCGGCATCGAGGCGCTCGCGGCGCTCCGCGCCCACCCCGCCACCGCCGACGTCCCGGTCGTGATGGCCACCGCCCTCGGGCTCGGCGAGAACGTCGAGCAGGCCGTGCGCGGCGGTGCCCAGGGTTACCTGGTCAAGCCCTTCGCCCAGGCCGAGCTGGTCCGCACCCTCGACGAGGTCCTCGCCGACCACGCCCGGCAGCGCCGGCAGCTCCGGGTGCCCGCCGAGGTCGCCTGACCCGCTCCGGCGTGGAGCGATCGCTCCATGCCGCCCGCCCTCGGTTTGGAGCATCGTGCCGATGAGCGGCAGGTACCCGCGCTCTTAGCGTCGTCGACGACCGCAGTCGACATCGACGACACGACAAGGAGAGCTGCGATGCACCTCAGGATCGTCACCTTCCGGACCGACCTTCCCGCCCCCGCCTACGAGGAGCACGCGATGCAGGTCGCGCCGCTGTTCCGCGAGTGGCCGGGGCTCGACGCCAAGCTCTGGCTCGCCGACGCCGGCCGGGGCCGCTTCGGCGGGGTCTACCTCTTCGGCTCCCGGGCCGACGCGGACGCGAGCCGCGAGACCGCGCTGTTCCGCGAGATGGCCTCGAACCCGCACCTCGCGGAGCTCGAGATCAGCGAGTACGACGTGCTCGCCGGCCCCACCGCGGTGACCGCCCCGCACGCCTCGCCGGCGAGACCCGGTGGGCCGCACCCGCTGGCCCGCATCGCCGGGGTCACCTGACGAGGCCGGCCGCCACCGCCGCCCGCGCCGCCGCGGTCCGGTTCCGCACCCCGAGCTTCTGGAAGATGTTGCTCACGTGCCGGTTCGCGGTCCGCTCGCTGATGAAGAGGGCGTCCGCGAGCTCGCGGTTGGTGCGCCCCTCGGCGAGCTGGAGGAGCACCTCGAGCTCCCGGGGGCTCAGCCGGGCCACGGGCCCGGGCGGCGGTGCGGGCGGGGCGTCCCGCGCTGCGGCCGGTCCGGCTCCCCGTGGGCGGCCCGCACCGGACTCCGCCAGCACGTGCCGGGCGAGCCACCCCTCCACCCCGCCCGAGCCGAACTCGAGGACCGCCAACGTGGAGCTCCGCCCGCCGAGCCGGACGGGGCCGACGGGCTCGAACCCCATCGTGCGCAGGGCGTCGGCCTGCTCGTCCCAGGTGCCGACGTCGGTGAGCACCCGGCCGAGCTCGTGGCGGTGCTCGAAGTAGTGCCGCTTCAGCTCCACGACCATCGTCGCGAGCTCGACGCCCGGCTGCTCGCCGCGCTCCCGGCCCAGCGCGGTGCGGAACAGCAGCGTGCGCGTCCCCGCCGCCGGCGGCCGCCGACGCGCGTACGCGTGGCACGCGACCACGACCGGGTCGCCCGAGGCCAGCTCGGAGGGCACCTCGTCGAGCATCGCCGTGATGCTCAGCGCGCGCACCTGCGCCGACTCGCCGCGTGCGACGGCGAAGGCCCACGGCGCTGCCGCCCACCACTGCTCGACGACCCGCCGGGCGGCCGGGCCCTGGTGCTCGGCGACGATCCCGAGCAGCTCGTCGGAGTCGGCCGGGGTCGCCCGTTCGACGGGGTGCTGCACGCCGGCGGCCGGCTCGTAGGCGTGGCGGATGACGGGGTTCTGCACGAGGTGCAGCAGGTCGGCCGTCGTACCCCAGTCGAGCGGGCCGGGCTCCTGCACCAGCCGCCGGGCCACCCGCCCACGCGTCGCCCGCACGGCGCGCGGGTCGCGCAGCTCCACGGCGTCGGCGACGACCGCGCGGGCGACCGGCTCGAGCACGAGCCCGCCCGGGACCCGCCGGGTGAACGGCAGCCCCTGGAGCAGCTGCCAGGCGCCCTCGGCGTCGAGCGCCGGGTCGTCCTCGACGACGGCGGCGAGCGCCGGGAGGGTGAGCCGCCGCAGCACCGACGCCCGCTCGACGAGGACCGTTCGACCGGCGCGAGGTCGTCGAGGAGCACGGAGTAGAGCTCCTCCACGACGTCCGGCGCGCCCTGACCGTCCACGGAGATCCCGGGGTGCCGCCGCTCGGCCGCCGCGGCGAGCTCCAACGCCAGCGGGTGGCCTCCGGCGAAGGCGGCGATCCGGCGGGCGGCCCCGGGGTCGACGCCGCGGCGGCGCAGCAGCTCCTGCGCCTCCTCGTCCGCGAGAGGTCCCACCGGGAGCTCGGCGAGCAACGGGCGCCACCCTGGCGCCGAGCGCCACGCGACGTTGGGTCCCTGACGGGTCACCAGCACCAGGGTCACGCCGTCCGGGAGCGCCAGGGCGAGCTCGTTGCGGAGCCAGCCGTCGAGGAGGTGGAGCCGCTCGAAGCCGTCGACGACGAGCGCGGTCGCGCCGTGGGCGAGCAGGGCCGCGCCGGCCTCGTCGGCGTTCCCGAGCGTCGTGTCGGCGCCCAGGGCGGCACCGAGGGCGGTGAGGAAGCCGCTCGCCGTCGGTGCCACGTCACGGCCGGGCAGCACCACCGCGCGGCGGCCGGGCTCGTCGAGCACCGCCGACACCAGCGCGCTCTTGCCGATGCCGCCGGCGCCGTGCACGAAGACGGCGACGACCTCGGGGTCGTCGAGGAGGGCAGCCAGCCGGCGGCGCTCCGCCTCCCGGCCGACCAGCGCCGTCGCCGCCGCCCGGGCGAGCCGGTCGGCCACCCTCGGGGCAGGGGCCGGTGCCACGGACCGATGCTAGTGACTGCCGGCCGTCGCTGGTCCGGACCAGCGGGCTCAGCGCCGGTTGCTGCGGCTGCGGTCGGCCTCGCCCGAACGCTGGGCCGGCACCCGCAGCGACGTGGCGCCGTGGGAGACGAACCAGTCGAGGAGGAGCCGGTCCTCGTCGGGCTCGGTGGCGTACCACAGCCCGCGGCGGTGGCCGGCGTCCTTCACCGCCTCGGCCAGGACGGTCGGGGAGAGGGCGCGCAGGTCGTCGGTGGAGCGCACCCCGCACTCCCACAGGGCGTCGAAGACCTCGTAGCGGTGGGCCACCAGGTGCTCCGGGACGTCGGCGGCCAGCGCCGCGGCCTCGCCCAGCTGCCGCACCGTCGAGGGCAGCACCCGAAGGTGGTCGGCGAGCGCGGCTGCGGTGGCCGGGTCCTCGGTGGCCTCCCACAGCGCGGACGGGGTGTCGAGACCGAGCCGGAGCAGCTCCTCGGCGTGGCGGGAGAACGGCGCGAGCTCGACCATCTCGCTCCGCGGGGCGGCGGGGTGGCGCTTGCGGAACCGGCCGGAGGCGGCCAGCGGCCCCAGGACGGGGTCCCGGGTGATCCGCTCGCGACCGCCGGGGCGCTGCACCTCGTCGGCGAGCAGCTCCAGGGCCCTGGTGACCAGCCGCCGGTCGCTGCCGGGTCGGGCGAGCTCGACGAGCCGGCACGCCTCGACGAACCGGGCGTCCGGGTCCCGGTCGACCCCGGCGTGCCAGCGGCGGGCCAGCTCGAGGACCCGCTGCTGCAGCCGGTCGAGGCCTAGGTGGTCGGGGAACACGTCGAGGTCCAGCAAGGGTTGGGCGCTCGGCGCGGTCCGTGCGGCCGCGCCGAAGGCGGCCAGGGTCAGGACCGCGGCCACGGGACGGAGCCGCGCGGCGAAGCCGTGGTCGAGGTCGCGCTCGTTGAGGGCCCGGACCAGCTCGACGGCGAGCCGCTGGGCGACCTCTCGTTCACCTCCAGGCGCGGGAGCGGTCCGGGCGTCGCCCTCGGAGGCCGCGCCCCGGGCCCGCTTCGCGGGCGGGTGGAGGAGCACCTGCCGGTCGAGCTCCACGGCGGTCGCGGTGAGCAGCAACCGGGCCCGCAGCGGCTCCAGGCTCCGGCCCCCGCGGCCCAGCGCCCGGGCGCGCTCGCCCAGCCAGTGCACGTAGCCCTCGAGCCGGCGGAGGTCGGTGGTGTGCCGGTCGCGCTCGTGGCGGAGCGCCACCTGGGCGAGCAGGTTCCCGGGGTCGCGATCGACGGCGGCGCCGAGCAGCGACCGCCGCGCCGCGGGGTCGTCGAGGTCGGCGGCGGCGACGGTCCAGCCGAGGCTCAGCCAGTCGGTGACGGGTGCGACCGGCTCGAACCCGGAGGAGTAGCCGCGCGAGACGACGTGGAGCACGAAGGCCGCGGCCAGGGTGCGCGCGTCGAGCGTGGGGCCGGTGGGGCCGAGCGGCGCGGGGGAGACCACGGTCGCGCCCACGGCCCGGCCGTGGCGGGTGACCACCACGCGGAGCCCGTCGCCCTCCTCGGGGTCGTGGGCGTGCACGGTGACCTGCCACGGGGTGAGCCCGAGCAGGGTGCGCAGGGAGGCCAGCCAACGGGGGCGTGCCGTGCCGACGGTGATGCCGGCGGCGGCGAGCGCCCGCACGTCGGTGCCACCCGGGAGCTCGGTCCCGCGCGGCGGTTCGGCGCCCAGCTCGCGCAGCGCGGCGACGACGGCGGCGGCAGCGGCCTCGTCGGGCACCCCGTCCGCCCGGCTCGCCTCGACCGCGAGCCGGAGCCGCGTGGCCGCGAGCAGTGCGACGCACCCGGCGGTCAGCAGGAACACGGAGCCGGTCACGACCAGCCCGGTCGTCGAGGCGGTCGCCAGCCAGAGCGGTGAGGCGACGGAGGTCGCGAGGCCGACCGCGGCCAGGCTTCCCGCAGCGACCCGCGCCGCACGCGAGGTGCGCGGGACCGGGGCCGGCCAGAGCAGCACCAGGAGCCGGGCGAGGAGGAGCAGCACCGCCGCGATCGCCAGCCCCGAGAGCAGCAGCCGGCCGAGCGGCTCGAGCGTGTCGTCGCGGAACTCCGCCCAACCGCTCTCCTCACGCCCCGCGTCGTCCAGCGGGGTGTCGTCGTCGAGGTGGCGGGCGGCCCGCTCGAGCAGCGCCTGGGCTTCCTCGGTGTCCGCGTCCGCGGCGAGCGCGGCCTCGGCGTTGCGCCGGACGAACTCCCAGTCCGCGAGGTGCTCGTCGGCCTCCAGCGAGGCCCGGGCCAGCGCGTTGGACGCGATGCGCATCGCCAGCCCGGCGTCGGCGCCCTCGTCGTAGCAGAGCTGCGGCTGGCCTGTGGCCCTCCGAGCGGCGACGACGAGGTCGAGCGCGCGTTGCGGTCGGTCGTCGAGGAGCTGGGTGCGCGCCGCCTCGCACAACGCGTCGGTCGGTGTCGTCGACGCCGCGACCGGAGAGCTCCCGGCGAGCGCGAGCACGCCGACGGTAGCCAGTGCCGCGCCCCCGCGCAGCACGGACGGCACAGCAGATGACGCTGATGACATGACCCCGCACCCCTCGCGTGCCGCCCCGCCCCACCCCCACGATGGGAGCCGGCACGCTCCGTGGCGCATTCTCCACGGGACCGTTCCGGTCCGGCAAGTCCGGGTACGAGGGGTGGACACTGATCTGCACCGATCTGGTGCGGACGAGCGCAGGGGGGGTCGATGGTGCGGTTGGTGCTCGTCGCCGATACCCACGTGCCCAAACGGGCACGCGACCTGCCGGACGAGCTGTGGGCTGCCGTCGAACAGGCCGACGTCGTCCTCCATGCCGGCGACTGGGTCGAACCCGCGCTGCTCGACGAGCTCGAGCGCCGCTCGCGCCGGCTCGTCGCCGTCCACGGCAACAACGACGGGGCCGAGCTGCGGCGCCGGCTGCCGCTGGTGGCCCGGGCCGAGCTCGGCGGGGTGCGGTTCGCGGTGGTCCACGAGACCGGGGACGCCAAGGGCCGGGAGCGCCGCTGCGAGGAGGAGTACGACGACGTCGACGTGCTCGTCTTCGGGCACAGCCACATCCCGTGGGACACCACGACCCCGCGCGGGCTGCGGCTGCTGAACCCCGGGTCGCCGACGGACCGGAGACGCCAGCCGCACTGCACCTACATGACGGCCACCGCCGCGGACGGTCGGCTGTCCGACGTACGGTTGCACCGGCTGCCGCCGCGGACCGCCGCGCCGCGCCGATCTCGTCCTCTCGGGTGAGGCGGCCGCCGAGCCGGCTTGCGACGATGCAGCCGTGAGGACGACTGCGCCGCCGGGCACCCCCGAGGGGCGGCTGCTCGACGCCGCCGTGGCGCTCGTGGTCCTCGCCCTCTGCTGCCAGCCGCTGGTGCTGGAGGGGGACGCGCCGTGGTGGGGGTACGCCCTCGTGGCCGCGCAGAGCGTGCTGCTGCTCGGCCGGCGGGAGCTCCCGGTCGTCGCCAACCTGCTGGTCGCGGCACCCTCCGCGGCGTACGGCCTGACCGACCTGCCCGACCCCGCGGTCCCGTTCGGCGCGCTCGTCGCGGTCTACAGCACGGCCGCCTGGGCGGGGCGAAGGGCGGTGCACGTGACCGCCGTGCTGGTCGTCCTGGTGCTCACCGTGGTGCTCTTCGTCGACCGCGGCAACGACGTCGGCGACGACGTGCTGGTCCTCTACCTGACGTTCGCGACCGCCTGGCTCCTCGGCTACAGCGCTCGCACCCGGCGTGAGCGGATCGCCGAGTCCGAGGAGCGGGCCCGCGAGCTGGAGCGCACCCTGGAGGCCGAGTCGCGGCGGCAGGCGCTCGAGGAGCGGCAGCGGATCGCGCGCGAGATGCACGACGTGCTGACCCACTCGGTGAGCATGATCGCGGTGCAGGCCGAGGCCGGCCCGCTGGTCGCGCGGAAGGACCCGGAGGCGGCCGCGGCGATGTTCGAGACCATCAGCGGCAGCGCCCGGCAGACGATGACCGAGCTCCGCGGGCTGCTCGGGGTGCTGCGCGGCGACGACGGCGAGCCGGCCGCGCGGCTGGCCCCGCAGCCGACGCTCGAGCAGGTGCCGGCCCTCGTCGAGGAGGTACGCGCGGCCGGGCTCCCGGTCTCTCTGCAGGTCGAGGGCGATCTCGCCGGCGCGGCGCCCTCGACGGGGGTGGCGGCGTACCGCATCGTGCAGGAGGCGCTGACCAACGCGCTGCGCCACGGGGACGGCTCCGGTGCGTCGGTGGCTCTCCGGCTCGACGGCGACGGGCTGGAGGTCGAGCTGGAGGTCGAGGTGGTGAGCGCCGGAGCGCCGCGGCCTGGGAGCGTGGAGGGACGAGGGGTGACGGGGATGCGCGAGCGGGCGGCCGCGGTCGGCGGCACGCTCGAGGCCGGGCCCGCGCCCCCGGGCTGGGCGGTCCGCGCCCGGCTGCCGCACGGCCGGCAGGAGCACCGGTGACCCGGGTGCTGCTGGTCGACGACCAGGCGTTGGTACGCGCGGGGTTCCGGCTGATCCTCGAGGCGCAGGACGACCTCGAGGTGGTCGCGGAGGCGGCCGACGGGGCGCAGGCCCTGGCCCTGGCCGAGGAGCACGGTCCCGACGTCGTGCTGATGGACATCCGGATGCCGGTGCTCGACGGGATCGAGGCGACCCGGCGGCTCGTCGCGTCGCAGCCGGGGAGCCGGGTGCTGGTGCTGACGACGTTCGACCTCGACGAGTACGTCTACGACGCCCTGCTCGCCGGTGCCAGCGGGTTCCTCCTCAAGGACGTGAGCCGCGACGAGCTGGTCAGCGCGGTGCGGGTGGTCGCCGCGGGCGAGGCGCTCCTCGCGCCGACGGTGACCCGGCGGCTGCTGGCCGACTTCGTGCGGAGCCGGCCACCCGCCGCGCCGACGCCCTCCCCCGGCGTGGCCGGGCTGACCGCGCGCGAGCAGGAGACGCTCGAGCTGCTGGCGCGCGGGATGTCGAACGCAGAGATCGCCGCCCGCTTCGTGGTCAGCGAGAACACGGTGAAGACCCACGTCGGCAACGTGCTGATGAAGCTCGGGCTGCGCGACCGCGTCCACGCGGTCGTCTACGCCTACGAGCACGGGCTGGTCCGCCCCGGCACCTCCTCCTGAGGGGCGAGCGCTCGGCGTCCTCACCCGTGAGGACGAGGCCGGAGACCGTCACCGCGGGGGAGTCGCCGGGGTGCGCCGCGCACCTAGCGTCGGGCCGTCCGTCCGATCCAAGGAGCCCGCCATGGTCCTCTCCCGCCTGTCCCGCTGGTGCCACCGGCACCCGGTCGTCGTGGTCGCCTGCTGGGTGGCGGTGCTCGTCGGCGGGGTGCTGTCCGCGCCCGCCCTCTTCGAGCGGCTCTCCTCCGACGCCGGCGACCTGCCGGGGAGCGAGGCCACCGGCGCCGAGGAGCTCGTCGACGCCGCCTCGCCCTCCGGCGACACGATCAGCGCGGTGCTCGTCGACGACGACCCCGCCGAGCTCCGCGGCGAGGTGCAGCGGGTCGCGGCCGAGGTCGCCGGGCTGCCGGGCGTGGCCGGGGTCGCCCACCCGTGGAGCGCCGACCGGCTCCCGGCCGCCGAGGACGGCACCGCAGCCCTGGTCTCGGTCGAGCTCGGCGGCGCCGAGGTCGAGGAGGTCGCCGAGGAGGCGGCCGGGCTGCTGCGTGGTGCCGACGTCGGCTCCGTCGAGGTCGGCGGCGGGCCGCTGCTCGACCTGGAGATGGAGGAACAGGCCGCGAAGGACCTCGCCACCGCCGAGGCGGTCTCGCTCCCGGTCGCGCTGCTGATCCTGGTCGTGCTGTTCGGCGGCATCGCCGGCGCCTCGGTGCCGGTGCTCGCGTCGCTGACCGCGATCGGTGGCACGTTGCTGACGCTCCTGGCGGTGAGCGCGCTGACCGACGTCTCGGTCTACGCGGTCAACGTGGTCACGATGCTGGGGCTCGGGCTCGCGATCGACTACGCGCTGCTCGTGGTCTCGCGCTACCGGCGCGAGCTGGGGCTCGGCTCGTCGCCGGCCGACGCGGTGGGCACGACGTTCGCGACGGCCGGCCGCACCGTGGTCTTCTCCGGGCTCACCGTGGCGGTCTCGCTGGCCGGGCTGCTGGTCTTCGCCGACCCGTTCCTCAGCTCGATGGGCGCGGCCAGCCTGGCGGTGGTGCTCCTCGACGTGGCCGCGGCGACGACGCTCGTCCCCGCGCTGCTACGGGTCTTCGGCCGCCGGATCAAGGCCGCCCCGGCCCCGCGCGGTGCGGGCCGCTGGGCGGGGTGGGCGCGCCGGGTCCGGCGTACCCCGGTGGTGGCGGCACTCGCCGCGGCCGCCGTGCTCGGGCTGACCGCCGTGCCCTTCCTCGGCGCGACGTTCGAGGACCCCGACGCCCGGTCCCTGCCGGAGTCCTCCGACTCGCGCCAGCTGGTGGAGACCGCCGAGCGGCACCTGCCCGGCGTCACCACCGAGCCGGTCACGGTCGTGGTCCGGGAGGAGCTCGGCCGGCAGGAGGCCACGGCGTACGCCGACCGGCTGGCCCACGTCGACGGGGTGGCCTCGGCACGGCTGCGCGAGGGCACTCCGGGGCTCACCGTCGTCGACCTCCTGCCGTCCGGCCCTACCCAGGGAGCCGTCGCCCGTCAGGTCGTGGAGGAGGTCCGGTCGCTGCCCTCGCCCGGGACGACGCTGGTCGCCGGCCCCGCCGCGGAGCTCGTGGACTACGGGGCGATGGTCCGCGACCGGCTGCCGCTGATGCTCGTCGTGCTCGGGGCCGGCACGTTCGTCCTGCTCTTCCTCTTCACCGGCTCCGTGCTGCTGCCGGTCAAGGCGCTGCTGATGAACACCCTGAGCCTGGCGGCCGCCTTCGGCGCGCTGGTCTGGGTCTTCCAGGACGGCCACCTGGCCGGGCTGCTCGGCACCGAGGCGGTGGGCAGCCTCAGCATCACCACCCCGGTGCTCGTCCTCGGGATCGCCTTCGGGCTCTCGATGGACTACGAGGTGTTCCTGCTCGGGGCGATCGGCGAGGCCCACCGGCAGACCGGCGACACCGACCTGGCCGTCGAGCAGGGGCTGCAGCGCACCGCCGGCATCATCACCGCCGCCGCGCTGCTGATGGTGGTCGTCTACGGCGCCTTCCTGCTCGGCGGGTTCGCCCCGGTCCAGCAGGTCGGCCTGGGGCTCGCGGTCGCCGTGGCGGTCGACGCGACCCTGGTCAGGCTGGTGCTGGTGCCGGCGGTGATGACGATGGCGGGGCGCTGGAATTGGTGGGCCCCCCGGCCGCTGCGGTGGCTGCACGACCGGGTCGGGCTGGTCGAGGGGTCACCCACCCTCGACGCGCGGTGAGGCGTCCTGGAGCTCGTCGATGAGCCGTGACGCGTCGGCCTTGCTGAGCCGCTCGGGCACCTCGGTGCCGCTGTCGGTGGCCAGCGTCTGCAGGTAGGACAGCTGGCTCGCGGTGGCCGGCTCGTCGCCGGTCACCCACTGGTCGGGGTCTTTCGCGGCCGCACCGGAGGTCTTCGGGTTCTCGTTCGCTTCGCTCATGTGTTCGAAGCTACCCAGGGACGTGGCGGACAACCTCGCGGTGCCGGATCAGTTCGAACGGCACCCTCGCGGCGCCGCCGAGGTGCAGCTCGAGCTGATCGATGATTCCGCGGCGGCCGGCACGTCCACAGCGCATGAGGACCTTCGTGCTCGTCCCCGGCGCCGGCGGGGACCAGTGGTACTGGAGCCGCGTCGTACCCCTGCTCGAGCGGCGCGGCCACCGCGCGGTCGCGGTGACGCTGCCCACAGGTGACGAGGGCGCCGGGCTCGAGGAGTACGCCGCAGCGGTGGTCGACGCGGCGCCTGACGGACCGGTGACCCTGGTCGCCCAGTCGATGGGCGCCTACGCCGCGAGCATGGCCGCGACACGGCTCGACGTAGTCGACCTCGTGCTCGTGAACGCCATGGTCCCGGCGCCGGGCGAGACGCCGGGGGAGTGGTGGGACGCCGTCGGGCAGGAGGATGCCGCGGCCCGGCATGCGGCGGCGGAGGGGCGCCCGCCGGAGTTCGACCCGATGGGCGACTTCTTCCACGACGTGCCCGCCGAGGTCGTGGAGGAGGCGATGCGGCGGGGCGAGCCGCGGCAGGCCGAGCGCCCCTTCGGCGACCCCTGGCCGCTGGAGCGCTGGCCGGAGGTGCCGACCCGGGGCCTCGCCGGCGCGGACGACCGGCTCTTCCCCGCGGAGCTCCAGCAGCGCGTGGCCCGGGAGCGGCTGGGGCTCGCGCTCACCGTCGTGCCCGGCGGCCACCTGCTCGCGCTCGCGCAGCCGGAGGCGGTCGCCGACTTCCTCCAGGGATCAGGCGGTCCGGCCGCCCAGCCGCGGGAACTGGCTCAGCGAGAAGACCACCTCGACGGGGACCTCGAAGAACTCCGCGATCCGTAGGGCGAGGTGCAGGCTCGGGCTGTACTCGCCGCGCTCGAGGTAGCCGATCGTCTGGTAGTGCACGTCGAGCGCGTCGGCCAGCTGGCGACGGGAGATCCCGCGCTCCGCCCGCAGCATGGCGATGCGGTTGTAGACGGTGTCGTTGCCCAGGGCCACCGGTCAGCTCCACGCCTGCAGGGCGGCCTGCTTGCGGCTCTCGACGGCCGAGCCGGACTCCTTGCGCGCCATCGCCAGCAGGATCCGTGGGGCGAGCGCGAGGCCGACGACGCCCCACAGCCCGAGGACGGCGAACGTCTCCCAGGTGTGGAACTCGCCGCCGAGCTCGGCCGCAGCGGCGGACTCGGGCAGGATCGCGTCGCGCATCCCCGCGCCCAACCAGTAGACGGGAAAGACCAGCGCGATCGGCTGGACCCAGTCGGGCATCCCGGTGATCGGGTAGAAGATGCCGGAGATCGCGACGAGCACGACCATCGGCAGGAAGCTGAGGCCGAACCCCGCGCCCGACGACTTCACCAGGGCGCCGACGATCGCGCCCCACGGCATCGTGGCCGCCATCCCCAGCAGGAAGACCGCGAGCAGCATCAGCCAGCCGCGCAGCGGGACGTCGGCGACCCCGGGCACCAGGAACAGCCCCGCGACGACGAAGATGACCAGCCCCAGCAGCGTGCCGAGGATCGCGAGGACCACCCGGGCGACGAGGTAGCCGACCATCCCGTTGGGCGTCGACTTCGCCCGGAGCAGCGTCCCGTCCTCCCGCTCCACGGCGAGCGTCTGGGCGGTGGCCATCCAGCCGCCCATCGCGACGTTCATGCCGATCAGCCCGGGGACGGTGGCGAGCGCCAGCGAGAACCCGGTGCCTGACAGGTCGGAGTCGCGCTGGAACCACAGGACCGCGACGAACGCCGCGTTGACGGTGACGATCCAGACCTGGTCGGCGCGGTTGGTGAGGCTCTGGGCCATCTCGATGAAGCCGCGGCGCACCCCGAGCCGGGCGGCCACGACGACCGGGTCGGCGGTCGGGCTCCTCATCGGACCACCTCCAAGCCCTGGGCGGTCGCATCGCGCTCGCCGGACTCGAACCTCTGCACCAGGGCCATGTAGCTGTCCTCCAAGGTCGCCCGTCTCACCTCGAGGTCGGCGACCTCCTCGCCGTACTGGGCGAAGAGCTCGCGGACGAACGCGGTGGCCGCGTCGGTCGCGTGCACGAAGAACTCGCCGTTGCGGCTCCACCGGACCTCGGTGCGCCCCTCGACCTGGCGCGACAGCTCGGCGGCGCTGCCGTCGGCGACGATCCGGCCGCCGGCCAGGATGAGGATCCGGTCGGCGAGCTTCTCGGCCTCGGCCAGGTCGTGGGTGGTGAGCAGGATCGTGGTGCCCTCGAGGTCCGCGAGCCGGTGGACCACGTCGTGGAAGTCCCGCCGGGCCTGCGGGTCGAACCCCGTCGTGGGCTCGTCGAGGAAGAGCACCTCCGGCCGGCCGACGATGCCGATCGCCACGTCGAGCCGGCGCCGCTGGCCGCCGGAGAGCGAGCCGACCTTCTTGTCGGCGTGCTCGGCGAGCCCCACCAGCGCCAGCAGCTCGTCGACGTCCATGGGGCGCGGCGACCCCGGGGTCGAGTACGGCACGTAGTAGGCGGCCAGGTGCTGGAGGAGCTGGCGCACCCGCCAGCGGCCGTGGTCGCGCCACGACTGCATCACGACGCCGAGCCGGGCGCGCCAGGCCTCGTCGCCGCGTGCCGGGTCGGTGCCCAGCACCCGCACGTCGCCGGCCGAGCGGATCCGGAATCCTTCGAGGATCTCGATCGTGGTGCTCTTGCCCGCGCCGTTCGGGCCGAGCACGGTCAGCACCTCGCCCCTGCTGGCGTGGAAGGAGACGCCGTCGAGCACCTCGACGGAGCCGTAGCGCATGCGGAGGTCGTGGACCTCGATCACCGGGTCGTCCGACACCATCGTCGGAATGTAGCACTTCTGCTACATCCTGGAACAGATATGCGTCCTGGTTGTGTCGAGCCGCCCCTCGTGGCGCGCGGAGAGGTGTTGAGCCGCCCCTCGTGGCGGGGGTGACCTAGCGCCGGGTCGTGTAACGCAGGACCACCGCGCCCGAGGAGAGCTCGCCCCGCTCGGCCAGGTCCAGGTCGACGTGGCTGGACAGCCCGGCGAACAGCGTCGGGCCGTGGCCGGCGAGCCGCGGGTGCACGACGATCTCGTACTCGTCGATCAGCCGCCGCTCGGTCAGCGCCTGCGCGAGCTGCGCGCCGCCGACGAAGATCCCGCCCGGGTGCGCGCGCCGGAGCCGGTCGACCACCTCGCCGAGGTCACCGTTGACGACCTCGGCGTTCCAGTCAAGCTCCTCCAACGTGCTGGAGACGACGTACTTCTTTGCGGCGCTGATCGTCCGGGCGAACGGCAGCGTCCACTCCGGCAGCGCCGGGTCCGGCGACCGCCAGCCCTCCTCCATCATCTGGTAGGTCACCCGGCCGAACAGCAGGGCGTCCGCGCGCTGCAGGCTCTCGGTCGCGTTCCGGTGCAGATCGGCGTCGGCGACCATCGCGGTGTGGTCGTAGCACCCGTCGAGGGTGACGTTGATCGAGAAGCGGACCGGTCCCATCGGCCGAGGGTAGCCACCGCGGGCGGTGCCCGCACCGGCTCAGATCGTCACGGGCTGCCCGCCGGTCACCCCGATCACCTCGCCGGTGATGAAGCTGGCGTCGGCCGAGGCCAGGAAGACGTACGCCGGAGCCACCTCGGCCGGCTGGCCGGCGCGACCCAGGGGTGTCTGCGTGCCGAACGACTCGACCTTCTCCTCCGGCATCGTCGCCGGGATCAGCGGTGTCCAGATCGGCCCCGGTGCCACGGCGTTCACCCGGATCCCCTGCTCGGCGACCATCTGCGCGAGCCCGCGCGTGAAGTTCACGATGCCGGCCTTCGTGGTGGCGTAGTCGAGGAGCTCCGGTGACGGCGAGGACGACTGCACCGACGAGGTGTTGATGATGCTGGACCCCCGCGGCATGTGCGGCAGCGCCATCTTGCTGAGCCAGAACATCGCGTAGAGGTTGGTCTTCACCACCCGGTCGAACTGCTCGGTGGTGATGTCCTGGATGCCGCCCGGCTGCGCCGTCTGGTACGCCGCGTTGTTCACCAGCACGTCGATGCGGCCGAACTCGTCGACGGTGCGCGAGACCAGCGCCCGGCAGGACGCCTCCTCGGTGAGGTCGGTCGGCACGGTGAGGGCGCGACGGCCGGCCCCCTCGACCAGCTCGGCGGTGACCCGACCGTCCTCGTCCTCACCGGGCAGGTAGGCGATCACCACGTCGGCGCCCTCGCGTGCGAAGGCGAGCGCGACCGCCCTGCCGATGCCGGAGTCGCCGCCGGTGACGACGGCGACGCGGTCGGCGAGCCTGCCGGTGCCGCGGTAGCTCTCCTCGCCGTGGTCCGGCTCGTCGCGCATGCGCGGGGTCACCGAGCCGGGGGACCCCGGGGCGGGCAGCTGCTCGCCCTCGGTGTCCGGCTGCTGGTGGAGCTCGTGCGGGTCGGTGGACTCCGGCGTCTGGCTCCCCATCACTGGTCCCACCGGAGCAGCGCTGCGGCGGCGGCGCCGCCGAGAACCGCGCTCGGCACCGCGGCGACGGCCGCACTGGTGAGGGCCGCGGCCGCGACCAGGGCCTGGTCGGCGCGCACCGGCCCGGAGGGCAGCTCGGGGCCCAGTGTCAGGCCCGGATGCTGCCCGGGATCCAGGGTCAGCTCGGCCGTGGCGGCGGTGTCGAGGAGCAGCGTCTCGACCTGCCCGCGGACGAACGCGTCGGCGACCTCGCGTACGCCGGTGGCCACCGCCCGGTCCTGGCCGAGCCGGTCCTTCAGCTCGTGGTGGAACCCGAGGCGGCGTTCGACCACCTGCGCCATCAGGGCCTCGCGGACCGCCTGCTGCTGGGCCTCGTCGCCCCCGTCCTCGTTGCGGGTGCCCGTCTCGAGCACCACGACCGTGGCGCCCTGGACGTCCGCGAGCTCGTCGCGGACGATCCCGATCGACTGCGGGTCGCCGGCCAGCAGGACCAGCTCGATCCCCTGGTCGACGTGCTCGCGGACCTTCGCGGCGACGTCCTTG
The DNA here is from genome assembly GCF_008087345.1 of Nocardioides caldifontis. Classification (GTDB taxonomy): domain Bacteria; phylum Actinomycetota; class Actinomycetes; order Propionibacteriales; family Nocardioidaceae; genus Marmoricola_A; species Marmoricola_A caldifontis. Next base: position 66,867 of record NZ_VHIB01000015.1, read on the forward strand.
CCGTTGCGGATCCACACGTTGTCGGTGACGTGCTGGTAGCGCAGCGCCGACCAGCCGCCGACCGGCACCTTGTGGACGTGGTGGGTCTCGCCCCCGGCGCTCGTCTCCTCCTCGGGCTCCGGCACGTCGGAGTCGTAGACCGCGACGTCGCCGCCCTCGTGGTCCACGAGCGCGAGCACGAAGGTGGTCACGCCGTCGCGGTGGTCGATCCACCGGCCGAGGTCGGGGAGGGGGCCGTACGACGCCACGGGCTGCTCGACCCGGAACCCCGAGACCTCGTCGAGGAGGACCCCACCGGCGTTCGCCACCACCAACCGGGCCACGGGGGCGGGGCGGTGGACGAGGTCGGAGAGCCGTTCCCGGAGCGGTCCGACGACCGCCTCGTCGGCACCCTGCTCGGTCAGCGCGTCGACCGCCGCGCGGACCCGGAGCTCATGCTCCTGCTCGGCGTTCTCGTTCTCGTGGCTCACGTCCACGAGGACGGTCGCGAAGGGGCCGGGGGCGTTGAAGACGTCGGTGAGCGGTGCGGTTTCCATGCCTGGGCCGTTACCCGGTGCCCACGCCAGGAAACCGGGTCCCGGTCAGGCCGCCGGGCCCCTCCGGCGTACGTCGGCGACCGCGCCCATCGCCTCGCGCAGCTCGGCCAGCCAGTCACCCTCGTGGCGCCCGACCAGCCGCACGCACCAGGCCAGGGCCTCGGAGCGGGAGCGGGCCACGCCCGCGTCGACCAGGGTGTCGAGCACCAGCCGCTCGGGCTGGCGCAGCCGGGTCATCACCGGCGCCGCGACGTGGGTGAACAGCTCGCGGTGGGCGTCGTCGCCGCTGCCGAGGACGGCGCCCCAGGACACCTTGCGGTCGTAGCGGTGCTCGGCCTCGCGGGCGATGCCCACGCGACGGTCCCGGGTCTCCTCCCGGAACGCCTTCGCCCTGCCGGCGCGGGCTTCCGCCCGCTCCACCTCGCTCGCCTCGCCGGGCAGCTCCACGTCGGGCAGGTGCAGGAGCACGGTGATCTCCTCGCGGTCCACGGTGATCTCGGGCTGCTCCGCCTGCCACTCCTCGGGGAGCCGGCCGGTGAACCACCCGCGCAGCCGCTCCCGCGCCTCGTTTGTAATCATGATTACAGCGTTGCTCGTCTTTCGGCTCTGCTCAACCCCTGGACCGGACAACCGCCGGATCTGGTTGAGCCGCCCCTCGTGGCGGCAGACGTTGACCGCCCCTCGTGGCGGGCGCGGGAGACGTTGATCCGCCCCTCGCGGCGCGCGCGGGAGACGTTGAGCCGCCCCTCGTGGCGCCAGGCCGAGGCCCCGGCGCGTCGTACGTCGAAGTCCGCGCACGTGCGCAGCTGTCGACGCGAAAACCGTCGGATCGCGTCAAAGCCCGTTCACCTGAACGGCTGCCTTCGCCACGAAGGGCGGTTCAACAACAGGAGCCCGCGTGACGAGGAAGGTTTTCTCGCTCGCAGAAGGAAACCCGGTGCGTGTCGCGGACACGCAGGACGATCCGTGCCCCGAACGTCTAGGGTTCGAAACCCAAGTAGTTAACTCGACTTCATAGGAGACGCCGATGATCCTCCTCGCCCGCGGTCGCTTCGGCCCGACGGCCACCCGGGTCATGGAGCCCCTCCGGGTCCACGGCCCGCTCCCGCGTGAGCAGGTGGCGCAGCAGAGCGGGCTGAGCGTCGCCACCGTGGCGCGCACCGTCGCCGTGCTGGTGGAGGAGGGACTGGTCCGCGAGCGTCCGGACCTCGTCGAGCCCGGGGCGGTCGGGAGGCCCCGGGTGCCGGTCGAGGTCGACCCGGTGCACTACAGCTCCCTGGGGGTGCACGTGGGCCGGCTCGCGACCACCGTCGCGCTCGTCGACCTCACCGGCCGCCCCGTCGCCCAGCTCCGGCTGCCGACCCCGGTCGGCGCGTGCGGCGCGACGCCGGACGACGTCGTCGGCGCGGTCAGCAGGTCGGCGGCCGAGCTGGTGCGCCGCCACCCGCGTCGCACGGTGCTGAGCGCCGGCATCGTCGCACCCTGGTTCGACGTCGGCCTCCCGATGGAGGAGACGCGGCGCCGCCTCGAGCTCGCCACCGGGCTGCCGGTCGCGGCCGGTGACCACGTGGCGGCGGTCGCCGCGGCGGAGTACGTCGCCCGCGGGACCCACCTCCCGGGCTGCACCATGTACGTCTACGCCCGCGACACCGCCGGCTTCGCGCTCGCCAACGAGCAGGAGCTGCGCACCGAGATCTCGCGGGTCGGACGGCTCGCCCACTTCCCGACCGGCTCCGACACGCCCTGCCACTGCGGAGCGACGGGCTGCCTCGAGGCGACCGCGAGTGACGAGGCCCTGGCACGCCGCGCGTTCGACCAAGGCGTCGTCACCGAGCCCGACATCGACGCGGTGCGCGTCGCCGCGAGGCGCGGCGACCTCGCCGCCCACGGGCTGCTGCTCGACCGGGCCACCGTGCTCGGCCGGACCGCCGCGATCGTCCGCGACATGGTCGCGCCCGACCGGGTCGTCCTGGTGGGCCAGGCGTTCACCGGCTACCCGCAGGGGATGGACGCCGTGCGCGAGGCGCTGCTCCGCACGACGACTCTCGGCCTCGTCGACATCTCCTTCACCCGCTTCGGTGCCGGGGTCCAGGCCGCCGCCTCGGGCGCGGTAGCCCTCGGCCCGGTCTACGAGGACCCGCTCGGGCTGGTCCGCGGGGACCGCGACCCCGTGCCCGCCGAGCCGACTGCGCCCACCGCGCCCCCGAGGGGCGCTCCGGTGCCCGCCTCATGACCGCGCGGCCCCGGGGGGCCGCCGTCACACCTGCCGGTGCTCCTCCACGTGCCGGGTCTTGTTGCGCTGCTGGTTCATGACCAGCCCGAGGACGAGCGTGAGGACGCCGGCCGCGAGCAGGATCCAGCCGAGCGTCTGGTCCTCGACGAAGCTGATGTCGTACTCGATGACGCCGGTGACGAAGACCAGCCCCAGCACGATCAGCGTGATTCCCAGTCCGAGCCCCATGACAGTCCCTTCTCCCGGCGTACGGCTGAGGGCAGGGTCCCCCGCGACACGCCGGGCGAACCCTCACCCGGGACCGTCCTCGGCAAAATCGGAATTTTAGGTACAAAGTCCCGCGACCCCGGCAGAATGTCCTGCGTCGGTCGGTCCCGGGAGGTGGCCCGACCCCGCGCAACGGGAGGGCGCCATGGCGATCGCGGGTCCCGCTCCGCGCAGCCTCGCCCGAGGCGCGCGCCGGCCCGGGGTACCGCCCGCGCGCGGCCGCCGCGGCCACGCCTCCACCCCGGTTCCCACCGCCCGCGAGCTGCACCTGCTCAACCGGTTCGGGTGGGGGTTCTCGGCCTCCTCCTTCGCGCAGCTCCGCCGCGCCGGCGGCGCGGTCCACTGGTTCGCGCAGCAGCTCGACCCCGCGTCGGTGCAGGAGAGCTCCCGCGCCGAGGCCCTCGACTCGTGGTTCCCGGCGCTCCAGGAGGAGCCCGCGGTCGTCTGGCGCCGCCACCACGACGGCTGCCGGCGGGCCACCGACCACGCCCGTGACCTCTCCAACCGCACGCTGCTGCGCCGGATCTACTCCACCCGCTCGGTGCTCGAGAGCCTGACCGACCTGTGGAGCAACCACCTCCACGTCGAGTCCACCTCGATCCCCGCCTTCACCCAGCGGGCTGCCTACGACGACGTGGTGCGCGCGCACGCGCTGGGCCGGTTCGACGACCTCCTCGTCGCCACCGCCCTGCACCCGGCGATGCTGCTCTACCTCGACGGGTGGGGCTCGCCGGCCCGCGAGGCCCACGAGCACCACGCGCGCGCGCTCCTGGAGCTGCACACCGTGGGTGCCGGTCCCACCACCCCCGCGGCGGTGCGCGAGGCGGCCCGGCTGCTCTCCGGCCACACCGTGGTCCCGACGACCTGGACGGCCACCTTCGACGCCGGCTCCGCCGACCGCGGTCCCGTCGAGGTGCTCGGGTTCCGCCACCAGGGCGGGGAGCCGGACCCGGAGACCGCGCGGGCGTTCCTGCGCCACCTCGCTCGCCTGCCCGCCACCGCCCGCCGGGTGGCCCACCGGATCGCGGTCCGCTTCGTCTCCGACACCCCCTCCGGCCACCTCGTCGACCGGCTCGCCGCGGTCTACCTCGCCAACGGGACCGACGTACGGCCGGTGCTGCGCGCGCTCCCCGACGAGGACGAGTTCTGGGGGTCGGCCGGCCGCAAGGTGCGCACCCCTGCCGATGACGTCGTGGCCACCTGCCGGGCGCTCGGCGTCCGCGCGGAGGCCCCCACCGGCCCCCGCTCCTTCGCGCACGAGCTGTCGTGGTCGCTGGGCAGCATCCCGGTCCACCAGTGGCCGCGCCCCGATGGTGCTCCGGACACCGCCGGCTCCTGGGGGTCGGCGAACCGCACGCCGAGCTCGTGGCGGCTGCATTGGGGGAGGGCCGGCGACGCCCACCCCGACGGCCGGGTCCGGTTCCTCGAGCCGACCGACTTCCTGCCCCGCCGGCGGCTGCGGTTCGACGTCTTCGTCGACCACCTGAGCCGGCGGCTCCTCGGCCGGCCCGCCACGGAGGCGCTGGTCGCCGAGGCCTGCCGCAGCTGCGGCGTCACCCCCGACGACGTGGTGACCCGCCACCACCCCGCCGTACGCACCGAGTTCCACGACCTGGTGGCCGTCCTCCTCGACTCCCCGGCCCACACGACCCGCTGAAGCCACCGCTTCCCGACGCCGATGAAGAGACCATGACGCAGACGATCGTGTCCCTCGCCCGCCCGCTCGCGAGCCGCCTGAAGCCGCGCAAGCGCCGCGGCAAGAAGCGGCAGCGCCGGCGCGAGAAGGGCAAGGTCGTCCGGGGTCGCAAGCCCAAGAAGCCGAAGAAGCCCAAGAAGACGAGGAAGCCGAAGCCGCCGAAGCCGGTGAAGGTGCCGAAGTCGACGACGCCCACGGCGCGCGAGCTGCACTACCTGAACCGGCTCGGGACGGGGTTCTCGACGGAGTCCTTCGCGCAGCTGCAGGCGGCGGGCGGTGCCGACGAGTGGTTCGAGCAGCAGCTGGACCCGGGCTCGGTGCCGGAGAGCGCCACCGGCAAGGCGGTGCCGAACTGGTTCCCGTCGCTGTTCCGGCCCGCGAAGCAGATCTGGGACATGGACCAGGCGGGGGAGTACCCGGCCTGGGAGGTCGCCCGGGACCTGTCGAACTACTCGCTGCTGCGGCGGATCTACTCGAGCCGGACGGTGTTCGAGAACATGGTCGAGCTGTGGAGCAACCACTTCCACGTGCAGGCCGAGCACTTCCCGACGTTCGCGCACCGCCCCGGCTACGACGCGACGATCCGCCAGCACGCGCTGGGGAAGTTCTCCGACCTGCTGGTCGCGGTGTCGCTGCACCCGGCGATGCTGCTGTACCTGAACAACTACCGGTCGGTGAAGAACGCCCCGAACGAGAACCAGGGGCGTGAGCTGCTCGAGCTGCACACCGTCGGTGTCGGGGCCGGCTACACCGAGCAGATGGTGAAGGACTCGGCGAAGATCCTGTCGGGCCACACGGTCGCGGCGCACTGGAACAAGCCGATGACGTTCGAGTACTCCTACGACCCGACGCGGCACACCACCGGCGCGGTGTCGGTGCTGGGGTTCACGGACGCCAACAAGGACGCCGCGGCTGCGGAGGGGCTGGCCGAGCGGTACCTGCGGCACCTGGCCAAGCACCCGGCGACCGCGCGGCGGGTGGCCCGCAAGCTCGCGGTCCGGTTCGTCTCCGACGACCCCTCGGACTCGCTGCTGGACCGGGTCGCGCAGGCCTATCTGAACAACGACACCGACATCAAGGCGACCCTGCGGGCGCTGGTCGCGACCGACGAGTTCAAGGTCTCGGCCGGGCAGAAGTTCCGCACCCCCGCCGACGACGTCGTCGCCACCGCGCGGGCCCTGGGCGTCGTCGCGAAGGCGCCGACCAGCAACACCTCCTTCGCCAACGCGCTGTCGTGGACGCTGAGCAGCACCCTGCTCTACCAGTGGCCGCGGCCGGACGGCATGCCCGACCGGGCGTCCACCTGGGCGACGACCACGCGGCTGCTCAACTCCTGGGCGATGCACTGGAACATGGGCGGCGGCTGGTGGCCGAACCAGCGGGCCACCTTCCGCACCCCGGAGTCCTACCTCCCCGCACCGGCGGTCCGCTTCGACGCGCTCGTCGACCACCTGTCCCGCACGATCCTCGGGCGCCCCGCCTCGGCGACCGTGCTGGAGGCCGCCGTCGACGCGATCGGCCGGCCGGCCGACGAGGTGATCACGGCCGACAGCGGGCTGGTCCGCTGGGAGTTCCCGCCGCTGCTGGCCGTGCTGCTCGACGGCCCCGAGCACCTGCACCGCTGACCCCCGCCGCTTCAAGCGAGAGCGTTGAGAGACCGATGACTGACGTGATGACTACTTCTCCTGGTTCTTCTGCTGCTGGTGACTGCTGCGAGGAGTTCGCCAAGGCTGCGCGGCTCTCGCGGCGCCGGTTCCTCGGCGGCGTCGCGGCCGCCGGCGCGGTCGGGGTGTCCACCAGCGTGTTCGGCGACGCGGTCCGCTCGGCCTCGTTCGCCGCGACCCGGGGCGGCAACGTGCTGCTGGTGATCTCCTTCCGCGGCGGTATCGACGGCATGGGCGTCGTGGTCCCGCACGGCGACCCCGTCTACGCCACCGCCCGCAAGACCATCGCGGTGCCGAAGAACCAGCTCGTCGCCGCCGACGGCTACTTCGGGCTGCACCCGAAGATGGCGCCGCTGGCGCCGTACTTCGCCTCCGGTGAGCTCGCCGCGGTCCACGCGGTCGGGATGACCACCCCCAACCGCTCGCACTTCGAGGCCATGGAGCTCATCGAGGACGCCGACCCCGGCTCCAGCCTCCGCCAGGGCTGGGTCAACCGGATGGTCGGCCTCTCGGGCAACCCGACCGCCTCCGACACCGTGCACCTGGGCACCTCCACCCCGCCCACCCTCGTCGAGGGCCCCACCCCCAGCGTGGCCACCGAGTCGCTGGCCGACATCAGCCTCTCCGCCTTCGACGGCAAGCAGTGGCAGGCCCGCCGGGTCAAGCACCTGCAGCGCTCCTGGGCCGGCGTCACCGGCCCCGCCGGCGCCGCCGCGAAGTCCGCGCTGACCACCGTCGACACCCTCGCCCCCCTCGGCAAGCAGCCCTACACCCCCGCCGACGGGGTGACCTACCCCGACGACTGGTCCGCCAAGGGGCTCGCCGAAGCACTGCGCGACACCGCCAAGCTGATCAAGGCCGACATCGGCACCGAAGTCGTCTCCATCGACTTCGGCACCTGGGACTTCCACGACGGCTACGGCAAGATCGACTCCGGCAACATGCAGCGGATGATCGAGTCCTTCGCGACCTCGCTCGCCGCGTTCCTCGCCGACCTCGGCCCGCTGCGGAGCCGGGTCACCATCGCCACGATCAGCGAGTTCGGCCGGCGCACCGTCGAGAACGGCAACGGCGGCCTCGACCACGGCTGGGGCAACATGATGCTCCTCGCCGGCGCCGGCATCGACGGCGGCAAGTACCACGCCACCTGGCCCGGCCTCACCACCGGCGGCGACGCCGACCTCACCGTCACCACCGACTACCGCCAGGTCCTCGCCGAGCTCATCCACACCCGCTTCCCCGACAAGGACGTCACCAAGGTCTTCCCCGGGATCTCCTACAACCCCATCGGCGTCACCAAGCCCAGCTGACCTGACAGCGACCTCGACCCCGGAGTCATCCCATGGCCCTTGCGCGCCTGCTCGCCGCCGCCGTTCTCGTCTCCGCCGGCATGGCGACGGCCGGTCCGCCGGCGGTCGGCGCCGACGCGGCCTCCCGCCCGACCGAGACCTCGAACGGGTTCCGCTGCACCGTGCTCGGCACGCCCCGGGCTGACCGGCTGGTGGGCACGGAGAAGCGGGACGTCATCTGCGGGCTGGGTGGCGACGACGTGATCGTCGCGCGTGGTGGCGACGATGTCGTCGACGCAGGAAGCGGCAAGGACGTCGTACGAGCGGGTGCGGGTGATGACACCGTCCTCGGGGGCGACGACGCCGATCGCATCGCCGGAGGGACCGGGCGTGACACCGTGACCGACTCGATGGGGCGCGACCTGATCCTCGGCGGTCCCGGCGCCGACCACCTCGACGGTGGGTACGGGCACGACCGGGTCCTCGCAGGGCCGGGCGCCGACGTGCTCGTGGGTGGCTCCGGGGCCGACTCCCTCCTGGGTGGCCCCGGGAACGACGACCTGGTCGGGGACGGTGGCGGTGACCTCCTCGACGGTGGCAGCGGGACCAACTGGTGCAGCGTCGACTCCCGGGACGTGGTCCGGGGATGCGTCGCGGACGTGGCTCCGCCCGGCATCCACGAGCTCTCGCTGTCCGCCGGGAAGGTCGACATCACCGACGCCGCCCGTACCGTCCGGATCCGGGTGCACCTCACCGACGACACAGGTGTGGCAAAGGCCGAGCTCTCGGTTGCAGGGCCCAGCGAGCTGGGGCGTGCGGCAGGGGACGGCGTGCTCGCGCTGGACGGTGGCACTGCCCGCAACGGGTGGTGGGCGACGACTGTGACCGTGCCGCGATGGGCTCAGGGGGGCGAGTACACCGTGCAGCTGTCCGTCCGCGATCGCCAGCACAAGACCGTCCGGCGAGGTTGGGAGTCGCCGAGCCTGCAGGTCGTCGACCGCGAGCCTGACGTCGCGCCGCCGGTGGTCGAGGAGCTGTCCGAGCCGCTGATGTCGACCGTGGTCGACGCACGAGGATCGCGCCAGGCCTTGTACGTGCGGATGCGGCTCTCGGACGTCGGATCCGGTGTGGGCGGCGTCGATGTCTGCCTCATGCAACCCACGGCCACCGGTTACTCATTCCCCTCCTGCTCGGTCGTCGGGTCGTGGCGTGGCGGCAGCCGCTATGACGGCTGGTGGGACGCGAAGGTCGCGGTGCCTCGAGGCGCAGCCGGCGGTGTGTGGAACGTCGCGGTCGTGATGGCGGATCGTGCCCGTCCGGATCAGCGCCACTTCTGGATGGCGTCCGAGGGGTACGGGTACTGGGTCGACACGTGGGCGAAGCCGAACCTGCACATGTTCCCGGACGGGGCCGGTCGGTTCCGCGTCCTCGGCGCGAGGGACTAGGGCAACGGCCCTGCGTCGCGCGGCGGGCCGTTCACGTGAACGAGCTTCGACGTGATCCGGCGGTTTCGGCGTCGACATCCGCGCACCTGCACGGACCTCGACGTACGACGGGCCCGACCACGTCCACGTCGTACAGTGGCGCCATGACCACCACCCACGACGACGTGCTCGCACGTGTCTGGGTCTCCCTGGTCAGCACGGTCGGCGTGGTGCTCGCCGTGCTCCTGCCGCCGATGCTCGCGGCCGAGGGGTCGACGAGCGCGGGCGGTACGGCGCTGGTGGTCCTGGCACTCTCCCTGCTCCCGCTGGGGCATCACTTCTCCGCGTCGGCGGTGCTGCGGGTCGGTGCCGTCGGTCCGATGACCGGGGATGAGGTGTGGCCGCGCCCGAGCGAACAGGCCACCGACCCGGTCCACCACCCGCTGCGTCCGCGCGCTCCTGGGCTCGCCTGACGCTCGCACCTGCGAGCTGACGGCGTTCCCTTCTTCATCCCACCCAGGAGCACCCGTGTCTGTCCTCGACCCCATTTCCCATGCCCTCGCCGCCGTCGTCTGGGCGGCCCACTCCACCCTCACCGCACTCGGGCTCGACCCCTCGAGCGGCTCGACGTGGTTGCTGTCCGTGGCGGCGGTCGTCGTCGCCGTACGCCTCGCTCTCCTCCCGTTCGTCGTCCACGGCGTCAAGCAGGCGCACGCGTCGGCCCGGGCGCGGCCGGCGATGCGCGCTCTGACCGAGCGGTACCGTGGCAGGCGCGACCAGGACAGCATGCGCGCGCTGATGGAGGAGCGCCGCCGCATCTCCGCCGAGCACGGCCTGTCGCGGTGGGGGTGCTTGCCGATGCTGGTGCAGCTGCCGATCTGGTTCGCGTTGTACCACCTGCTCTCCGACGCCGCCGCCGGTCAACCGGTAGGCGCGATGGACAGTGGGCTGGTGGCGTCGTTCGCCGGCGCGACGGTCTTCGGCGTCCAGCTGGCCGCGCGCGGGTTCGCCGGCTCCGGCGTCGGCGTGGTCCTGGTGCTGGCGGTGACCGCGGCGGCGCTGAACTACGTGACGCAGCGGTACCTCGTGGCGCCGAACACCGTCCGCGACGGCATGCCCGACGCGATGCTGCGGGCGCAGGAGCTGGTGCCGCTCCTCTCCGCGGGCGGGATGCTGCTGGCTGCGGGCGCGGTGCCGGTGGCGTTGCTGACCTACTGGGTCTTCAGCGCCACCTGGACACTCGGCCAGTCCGCCGTCGTGTGGCGGTGGTTCCCGACGCCCGGATCAGCGGCTGCGCTTCGCCGGGCGTGACCGCATCACGCTTTGCGGCGGGCGAGCAGCGTCGAGTCCGCGATGTCGATGTGCCGGCCGTCGCGGACCACCGTCCGGGGGCGTTGCTCGACGACCACCGGCTCGAAGTCGTCGGGCAGCCCCGGCAGCAGCTCCTCGGCGTCGAACATCGCCCGCCGGTGGCTCTCGCTCAGCTGGGTGTGGTGCGCCGACGGTGAGTGGCCGACGACGAGGAGGTGGCCGCCGGGCGCGACGGCGGCGGAGAGCCGGCGAGTCACCTCCACCATGCCGCCGTCCGGCGGGTGCAGGAAGTGCGTGGTGACGAGGTCGTACTCGCGGCCCTCCGCATCGAAGCTCCGGGCGTCGACCTGCCACCAGTCGACGCTGTCGGCGACCCCGGCGTCGTCCGCGTGCTTCGCGGCGCGGTCGAGGCCGGCCCTCGAGAAGTCGGCGCCGGTGACCCGCCAACCGTTCTGCGCCAGCCAGATGACGTCGCCGCCCTCGCCGCACCCCACGTCGAGGGCGGTGCCGGGGGTGAGCCTGGACGCCTCGGTGACCAGCTGTGGGTTGGGGTTGCCGCTCCAGATCGATCCCGTGCCGGAGTACCGCTCGTCCCACGCGTCCGGCTCGAACATCTCGGGCTGCTCGTGGGGTGGGTCCTCGCGGGTGTGCATGTGCGTCATGTGACCAGGGTGGACGCCCGCCGGGCGCATAGCAAACCTCTTTGCCGATCCGGCAAACCACAAGTTCTTGTTGATCCGCCAAGAACTCGATCGGACCGAGTTGCCGTCGCGACAACGTCGGTCTGGACGGGGGACTCCGGCACGGACGAGTGCACAATCTGCCACCTAGCGTCGACGGTCTGCTTGAGCACCGACGAGAGGCATGGTCATGCGACGACATGCGACTGCGGCCTGGACGACGGCAGGGATCCTGGTGATGGCGGGATGGGGGGTGCCGCCAGCTCGGCCGATCCCCTCCCGGACCTCGACGAGCGTGAGTGCGCACCCGGGTTCGAGAACTACCACCTGCGAGGCAACTACCTGAAGGAGCGCCACGACGAGGGGTACTGCGGCCAGGACCTGCTGGAACGAGAACGCCGGCCCCGGAGTGACCGGCGGGGCTGAGCCTCCGCGCCACGAGGGGCGGCTCGACAGGCCTCAGCCGACGGCGGTGGGCGGGTCGTCCCGCAGCTCGGCGGGGCGCACCGGCACCGGCCCGTCCACGGCAGGCAACGACCGCGGCACCTCGGGCTGTGCCGAGCCGGACGTGTCGCCGATCGAGCCGAGCACCGAGAACCCCACCCACACGACGGCCCAGGCGACCAGGAACCGCACGAGCGCGGTCTCGAGCGCCAGCGTGCCGTCCACGACCGCCGCGTAGATCGCCGGCGAGCTGACCAGCCCGGCGCCCAGGAGGACGAGTCCGGAGAACGGGTTGCTCACAGCGACACCGCCGCGAGGCGACCGGTGACGACGCCGACCGAGCGGACCTGCGCGGTGCCGGAGAGCTCACGGTAGGAGACGACCGGGAGCCGGCCCAGCGACGGCTGGACCATGCGGCGCACGGCGGGCCGCAGCTGCGGGGCGCAGGCGACGACCGGGGTGAGGTTGCGGTTCTCGGCCTCGGCCATCATCCGGGCGAGCTCGGTGAGGACGACCTGGCCGGTCTCCATGTCGAACGCGACGACGCTGCCCTCCTCGGTCGGGCGCAGCGCCTCGAGCATCCGCTGCTCGAGCTGCGGCTCGAAGCTGATGACGTGCACGGCGCCCTCGTTGAGGTGCGGCTGGACGATGGCGGCGCCGAGCGTCCCGCGGGCGAACTCCACCAGGGACTCGGGGTCCTTGGTCTCGCGGGCCTTGAGCGACAGCGCCTCGAAGATCCGGACGAGGTCGCGGATCGGTACCTGCTCGTCCAGCAGCCCCTGCAGCACCCGCTGCACCTCGCCGAGGCTGAGCTGCGCGGTGAGCTCCTCGACGACGACGGGGTGGCTGCGCTTGACGACGTCGGTGAGCAGCTTGACGTCCTCGCGGCTGAGCAGCCGGGCCGCGTGGTGGCGGACGACGTCGGCGAGGTGGGTGGTGACCACGGAGCTGCGGTCGACCACGGTGATCCCGCTGATCTCGGCCTGCGCCCGGAGCTCGGCGGGGATCCACTTGGCGTCGAGCCCGAAGACCGGCTCCTTGACCGGCGTACCGGGGAGCATCGAGAGGAACTCGCCGATCGCGAGCACGGTGCCGGGCGGAGCCTCGCCGCGCGCCACCTCGACGCCGAAGAGCGTGATGGCGTACGTGCGGAGCGGCAGCTCGAGGTTGTCACGGGTCCGCACCGGCGGCATCACGATGCCGATGTCCGAGGCGACCTTCTTGCGCAGCGCCTTGACCCGGTCGAGAAGGTCACCACCGGTGGCCGGGTCGACGAGGTCGATGAGGTCGGCGGAGAGCTCGAGACCGATCGGGTCGAGCAGCGTGTCCGCGAGCATGTCCTCCGGCGTCTCCGCCGGCGGGGTCAGCTCGGCCGCGGCGACGGCCTCCGGCGACGGGGTCTCGCCGTCCTCGGTGATCCGCGACGAGGCGAGCAGGATGGCGCCGCCGACGACGAGGAACGGAAGCTTGGGGAGTCCCGGGATCAGGCAGAGCCCGATGGCGGCGGCGCCGGCGACCCGCAGCGGCAGCTTGTGCTGGCCGAGCTGGCGGATGATGTCGGAGCCCATGTCGCCCTCGGACACCGAGCGGGTGACGACGAGGCCGGTGGCCACCGAGAGAAGCAGCGCGGGGATCTGGGAGACCAGCCCGTCACCGACGGTGAGCAGGCTGTAGGTGTGCATCGCGTCGTTGAGGGTCATGCCCTTCTGCGCGACGCCGATCGCGAACCCGCCGATCAGGTTGATCAGCGTGATGATGATGCCGGCGATCGCGTCGCCCTTGACGAACTTCGTGCCACCGTCCATCGCGCCGTAGAAGTCCGCCTCGGCGGCGACCTCCTTGCGGCGGCGGCGCGCCTCCTCGTCGTCGATCAAGCCCGCGTTGAGGTCGGCGTCGATCGCCATCTGCTTGCCGGGCATCGCGTCGAGGGTGAACCGCGCGCCGACCTCGGCGACGCGGCCGGCACCGTTGGTGATGACGACGAACTGGATGATCACCAGGATCAGGAAGACGACGAGCCCGACGACGAGCGAGCCGCCGACCACGAAGCCACCGAAGGTCTCGATCACCTTGCCGGCGTAGCCGTCGGTCAGGACCAGCCGCGTCGAGCTGATGTTGAGCGCCAGCCGGAACAGCGTCAGCACCAGGATGACCGCGGGGAACGCCGCGAAGTCGAGCGGCTTGCTGACGAACATCGCCGTCAGCAGGATCAGCACCGACAGGCTGATGTTGAACGCGAGCAGCAGGTCGAGCAGCACCGCGGGCAGCGGGACGACCAGCATCACCACGATGAGGACGACGCCGACGGGGACCCCGAGCTGGGTCATCCGCTTCATGGACACGTGGACGGTCCTTCCGGGTACGTGCGAGGCTCGACCGTCCGTGGCGAGGTGAAGGGCACCGTCCTGGTGTCCTGGGAAGTCATCGGCAGTGGGGTGCCCGACTTGAGGGGTTTCGGCCGGCCGGACGCGCCGGCTCGGGTCACGCGGTCGCGCGGCGGCGCCGCCTGACCCGCGGTACGGCGGGCAGCTCGACGCTCTTGCGGGGCGTGTCGTGCGTGCCGCCGCGCTGGCCGTGCGTACGGCGGCCGATGACGAACGCGAGCACCTGGGCCACCGCGGCGAACAGCTCTGCCGGGATCTCCTGTCCGACCGTGCAGGAGGTGTAGAGCGCCCGGGCCAGCGGCACGTCGCGGACCAGCGGCACGTCGGCCTCGGCGCCGACCTCCCTGATCCGCTGCGCGATCGCGCCGGCCCCCTTGGCGACGACCCGGGGTGCACCCGCGGCCGGGTCGTAGCGGAGCGCCACGGCGACGTGCGTCGGGTTGACCAGCACGACGTCGGCCTGCGGCACGTCGGCCATCATCCGGTTGCGGGCCGCGGCTAGCTGGCGGGAGCGGATCGCGCTCTTGACCAACGGGTCGCCCTCGCTGTTCTTGTGCTCCTGCTTGACCTCCTGCTTGGTCATCTTGATCTGCTTGCCGACCTTCCGCCGCTGGAAGGCGTAGTCCGCCCCGGCCATGACCAGCCCGGCGAGGGCGACGACCCGGAGCAGCGAGGAGATCCGCTCGTGGGCGATCTCCAGCGTCGCCCCCAGCGGGACGAACCCTCCGATGAGCGGCACGACGGCCTTGATCGCGGAGTAGCAGAGCAGGGCGACGACGGAGGCCTTGACGAGCGTCTTGGTGCCCTCCCACAGCGCCTGCGGGCCGAAGATCCGCTTGGCTCCCTGGATCAGGTTGAGCTTCGACCACTTCGGCTTGACGGCCTTGGACGCGATGTAGAAGCCGCCCTGGGCCAGCGACGCCGCGACGCCGACGACCATGATCACGCTGCCGAGCACGACGGTCACCAGGGCGGCGTGGGTCAACCCCTGGCCGAGCACCTCGATCGCGGCGGCGGGGGTGGGGTTCTGGGCGGCCCGCAGGGCACCGCCCATGAACTCCTGCAGCGACGTCAGCTCACGGCTCGCGGCGAGGTCCAGGAGCAGCGCGAAGATGAGCATCGTCGACCACCCGCCCAGCTCCTGGGTGCGGGGGACCTGCCCTTCCTTGCGGGAGTCCTTCTTCTTCTTGGCTGTCGGAGCCTCTGTCTTCTCCTCGCTCACCTAGCCACCTCCCCCAGCGATCGCCGCCGCGGACTGGTTGACCAGGTCCACGAGCCGCTCGGTGGCCTCGGGAAGAACCGGGAAGGAGAGGCCGACCAGCAGCAGCGTGAGGCCGATCTTGGCCGGGAACATGACGTTGAGCGCGTTGAGCTGCGGGGCGACCTTGGTCAGCAGCGCGAGCCCCATGTCGGCGATGAAGAGCACCGCGATCATCGGCAGCGCGATCTGGAGGGCGGTCATGAAGAACTTCGTGAACGCCGTGATCAGCATCTCCGGACCGAGGTCCAGCGACGGGCTCCCGCCGAGGGGCAGCAGCTCGAAGGTCTTCAGCAGCCCGCCGATGACGAGCAGGTGGCCGCCGGTCGCGAAGAGCAGCATCGTGGCGAGCATCGAGTGGAACTTGCCGAAGACGGTGTTCATCTGCATGGCCAGCGGGTCGAACGCCTGGGCCATGGCGAAGCCGCCGAAGACGTCGATCAGCGACCCGGCCGCTGCGATGGCCGCGAGCAGCAGCATCGCCACGAATCCGAGCGCCAGCCCGATCGCCACCTGGGTGACCGCGGAGGTGATCAGCTCGACGGTCCCGGTCGGTACGCCGGCCTCGAGCACGGACGGCGCGATCGCGAACGAGAGCCCGACGGACAGCACGACCTTCGCCATCACCGGGATGGTCCGGCCGGCGAACGGCGGGACCACCACCAGCCAGGCCACGATGCGCAGCGAGGCGAGGAGGTAGCCGATGGCCGGCTCCGCCGCGATCGAGATGGTCACAGGGCTGCCCGGGGGTCCGAAGGGTCAGGAGAGGAGGGACGGCACGCGGTCGAAGAGGTCGACCGTGAAGTCCATGAGGGTGTGCAGCATCCAGTTGCCCGACACGATCAGGGCCACGCCGACACCGATCACCTTGGGGACGAAGGAGAGCGTGAACTCCTGGATCTGCGTCATCGCCTGGAACAGCGAGATGGCGAACCCGATCACGAGCGAGGTGACGAGGATCGGCGCCGACAGCTGCAGCGCGACGAACATCGTCTGTCGAGCGATGTCGAGGATGGCGGAGTCGGTCATGTCGGCCTACCCGTAGCTCGAGACGAGGGATCTGATGACGAGCGCCCAGCCGTCCACCATGACGAACAGCAGCAGCTTGAAGGGCAGCGAGACCATGACCGGCGGCATCATCATCATGCCCAGCGCCATCAGCGCGCCGCTGACGACGACGTCGATGATCAGGAACGGCACGAAGATGATGAAGCCGATGATGAACGCCTGCTTCAGCTCGGTCAGGATGAAGGCCGGCACCAGCGTGGTCATCGAGACGTCGGCACGGGTCTCCGGGAGCTCGCGGTCCGCGACGTTGGTCAGCAGCTCGAGCTCGCCGTCGTCGGTGTTGTCGAGCATGAACTCCTTGAGGGGCTCGATGCCGTCGTCGAAGGCGACGCTCGCCTTCTTGTCACCGTTGAGATAAGGCTGGACGCCCGCGTCGTTGATCTGGCCGAGGACCGGCGCCATCACGAAGAGGCTCAGGAACAGCGCGAGCCCGGCGAGCACCTGGTTCGGCGGCGTCTGCTGGAGCCCCAGCGCGTTGCGGGTGAGCCCGAGGACCACCAGGATCTTGGTGAAGCTGGTGCAGGTCAGCAGGACCGCCGGCGCGAGCGAGAGCAGCGTCAGCCCGAGGATCGTGACGACCGGGGTGCTCGGCTTGTCGGTGAGCCCCTCGAGCTCGACCGTCACGGTGTCCGGGCTGCTGGGCCCTTCGGGGCCCTCCGGGCCGGGGGTGTCGGCGGCGAACGCCACCTGCTCCAGGGGAGCCGCCTCGGCCGGCGCGCTGAGGAGCGCGCCGAGCACGAGCCAGCCCGCCACCGCGAGGAGCGCGGTGAGGAGCAGCGCCGGTCCGCGTCGCAGCGGACGGTGGCTGAGGGTCACGAAAGATCCATCCCGCGGCCCGTCGCCGCGGCGAGGGCCTGCTTCCAGGTCTGGGCAGAGAGGAGCGAGCCGGCCAGCGGCCCGTCGGTGACAGGAACCGGACGGGGAGCGGCGGCCTGCTTCCGGCGTACCTTCGCCTTGCGCTGCACCGGCGCGTCCTCGACGGACGCCGCGAGCGCGGCTGCGGGCGCGAAGGTGGCCGGCTCGAAGGTCCGAGCGGCGACGGGGGCCGGGGCAGCGGCCGGGGCGGCGACCACCGGCGCGGCGAGCTGGTCGAGCTCGGACTCCAGGGTCGGGTCCATGACCTCGAGCTCCTCGGGGTCCAGCTCGGTGAGGAGCTGCACCTGCTGCTCGGTGGTGCCGAGGACCAGCACCCGCGACCCGACGGTTACGACCGCGACCGACGAGCTGCGCGACAGCGGCTGGCGGTGCAGCACCTTGATCGGTGCGTTCGCGCCGCCCTTGAACCGCTTCGCGCTGAACCGCGCGATCAGCAGGAGCATCCCGATGACGACGGCCAGCGAGAAGACCAGTCGTACGACGAGCTCGACCATGGGGGTTCCTGTCAGGCTGCGGAGGCGTCGTCGACGATCTCGGTGACGCGGAGACCGAAGTCCTCGTCGACCACGACGACCTCGCCCCGGGCGATGAGCCGGCCGTTGACCAGCAGGTCGGCCGGGCTGCCGGCGGCGCGGTCGAGCTCGAGGACGGTGCCCGGCGTCAGCGCGAGCAGGTCGCGGACGCTCATCCGGGTCCGGCCGAGCTCGACGGTGACGTCCATGATCACGCCGTGGAGCATCTCGAGCCCGCGGCTGACCACGGGGGAGCCCATCGGCGCGCTCGGGGCGCCCTGGCCGTTGGCGAAGTTCGGGGCGCCGCCGAAGGCGGGGACCGGGGCGTCCGGCGCGGCCACCGGCTCCGGCTGGCTCGCCTGGGCCGCGAGGGCGCCGAGCGACTCGTCGAGGACGAGCAGCGCGGCCGCGGCACCGGCGCCGACCAGCGGCACGACGGTGAACGGGAAGCCGAGGTCGTTGATCACCAGGTCGACCGGCACGGAGCGCGCGGCGCCGACGTGGCCGCCGAGGGCCTTCGCGGCGGCGTCGAGCGCGGGTTGTGCTGCCGCGGCCAGGTCGAGCGAGCCCAGCGGGCTCGACTCCAGCGCGGTGACCAGCTCGGGGCCGACCAGCACCGCGACGGCGCCGGGGATCGTGCCGCCGAAGTCGGCCATCGCCGCGCCGGCGAACCCGGCGGTGGAGCCCAGGTCACCCGGCTTGGGGGTGGCCGGCGTGAGCGCGGCGGGGGAGGGCAGCACCCCGGCCACGGCGCTCGCGGCGGTCAGGAGCGACTCGGTCGCGTCCTGGGCGACCGGCGAGAGCGGCTCGGGCAGGATGGTCATGGAAGCTCCTTCTGCGGGGTGGCGACGATCTGGGCGGCGAGGCGTTTGCCGTGGGCACCCGGCATGGCGTGGGCGAAGACCTCGTCGTCGACGGTGACGTCGAGCGGCGCGGCGGCGGGGTGGGACAGGCGCAGCACGTCGCCCACGGCGAGGCGGCCGATGCGCTCGGGCGCCATCGGGGTGCGGCGCAGGACGACCTTGACCTCGACGGGCACGTCGCGGAACTGCTCCTGGAGCAGCTCGGCGGCCATGGCGCGCTTGGCGCGCTCGCGGTCGGAGGCGGGGACGGGGGCCGAGGCCTTGACCAGGTGCGGGTGGAGGCCGGAGAACGGCAGGCAGAGGGTCAGCTGGTGGGCGCCGTCGTCGACCCGGAGGTCGAAGGTGGCCACGACCATGATGTCGGCGGAGCCGGCGGCCTGGGCGAACTGCGGGCTGTACTCCACGCCGGTCACCAGCGGCTCGATGGAGACGACCTCCTCGAGCGAGTAGCGCAGCTCGCGCAGCAGCCGCTCGACCAGGCCGCGGGCGACCACGGACTCGATCTCGGTGAGGGGCCGCTCGGGCTGCGACGGACCGCCGGGGCCGCCGAGCATGTGGTCGATGCACTCCATCGTGGCCCGGATCGGGACCTCGAGGATGCCGGAGCCGCTGATCGGCTCGGCCGAGAAGAGCGTCATGTACGTCGAGCTGCCGAGCGACTGGACGTACTCGCCGTACGACCGCTGCTCGACGCGGGCGAGGGTCAGCGAGCTGACCGTGCGCAGCGAGGAGGTGAACACCGTCGTCGCCTGGCGTGCGAAGCCGTCCAGCGCGATCTGGAGCGTCCGCGAGTGCTCGCGCGACAGCTGGATCGGTCGCCGGAAGTCGTACGGCACGGGTGCCGCCTGGGCACGCCTGCGCGTGCGAGGGCCTTCCATGAGGCCGCGTCCGAGTCCCGTCACGTAGCCAGGTATCGGCCACGCGACGGGACCCTTGAGGGAAACGCCTTTACTTTCTTCCCAGCCGGTCCCAGGTCGGCTGGAGGGCGCTCCGCTACTGCGTCACGAAGTCGGTGAAGTACACCCCCATCACGTCTCCGTGGTACGCGTGCTCGAGCTCCTTCTCGAGCTCGTGCTTGAGCTTCTCGCGGGACTCAGCCCGGGTCAGCTCGGACATCTCCCGGCCGCTGAACAGGTCGATCGTGGCGTCCAGGGCGGCGGAGCCGTCCGCCTCATGGGCGGAGGCGGTCAGCTGGAGGGCGATCCCGATCTTCAGGTAGTGCCCACCGGCCAGGTTGACCTGGATCGGCTCCATCGTCACGACCTCGCCGGGCTCCGGCTCGACCGGGCCGGGGGCGGGCTTGAGGAAGAACCAGTAGGCGCCCCCGCCGATGGCCAGCAGGGCCACCAGCATGATGATCAGCTTCTTCTTCCCGCCCTTTTCGGGGGCGGCGGCCTCGGCGGCCGCGGCGGCCGGCGCCGCCATCGTCGACAGGCTCATCAGTGGTCCTCTCCCGCGCTCGTGTCGTGCGCGGTCTCCTGGTCTGCGTCGGTGACGGTCCCCGACGCGCTGTGGTTGCTGGTCGTCTTGCCGGACGTGCCGCCGGTCCGGCCGGCGTCCCCGCCGCGGCCGGCGCGCTCACGCTCGTAGAACACCTGGTCGAGCAGCGAGCTCGAGCCGGCGGCCAGGCGGGACATCACCACGATGTCCACCCGCTTGTTCAGCTCCTGCGAGCCGGGCTCCGAGGGGTCGACCAGGGGCTTCACGTGGCCGTACCCCACGGCGGCGAGCCGGTCGGTCTCGAGCCCCCGCCTCTCGTCGAGGTAGCGCAGGACGGTGACCGCACGGGCGGCGGCGAGGTCCCAGTCGCTGTCGTAGTACTTCGGCTTCCCGGGGGCCTGGTTGGTGTGGCCCTCGATCTGCAGCTTGTCGTCGATGCCGGCCAGGATCGGGGCCAGCGTGTCGACGACCCGGCGGCCGCGGGGGGTCAGCTCCGCGAGGTTCGCCTGGAAGACGATGTGCTTGGAGACCAGGCTCACCGTGAGCCCCCGGCCGTCCAGCTTGGTCCGGACGTCGTCGGCCAGCCCGGCCTTCTCGAGGGCCTTGTGGACCTTGTCCTCGAGGGCGGCCAGCCGGTCGGCCTCGCCGGCCGCCTCGGCGTACTCCTGGGCGTTGCGGGTGCGCATCGCCTGTGAAGCGGCCTGGACCTTGAGCTCCTGGATCTCCGGGCTGTCCTCGACGCGGTTCGGGTTGATCGGCTCGGCGGCCGACGTGCCCGGCTCCTCGAGGATCGACGACGAGCCGTCGAGGACCGACGTGGACTGCCCGAAGCCGGCGGCCATGCCCTCCTTGAGCGCGTTGAACTTCTTCTGGTCCACCGTGCTCATCGCGAACATGACGACGAAGAGCACCATGAGCAGCGTCATCATGTCCGCGTAGGAGACGAGCCACCGTTCGTGGTTCTCGTGCTCCTCGTGCTCCTCGTGCTTCTTCTTGCCCATGTCAGGCCGCCTCGGCCTGCTGCTGCTCGTGGACGGGCAGGAGCGCGGAGAGCTTCGCGGCGACCACGCGCGGGTTCGCGCCGGCCTGGATCGCGAGGACGCCCTCGATCACGACCTCCATGCGGGCGACCTCGAGCTCGCCGAGCCGCTTCAGCCGGCTGGCGATCGGGAGGAAGAAGACGTTGGCGCTCAGCACGCCCCAGAGGGTGGCGACGAACGCGCCGGCGATGAGGTGGCCCAGCTTCTCCGGCTCCGACAGGTTCTCGAGCACGTGCACGAGCCCCATCACGGTGCCGACGATGCCGATCGTGGGGGCGTAGGCGCCCGCGTCCGCGAACCACTTCGCGCCCTGCTTGGTGGCCGCCTTCTTGGCGACGACCTCACCCTCGAGGATCTCGCGCATCTCCTCCGGGTCCGTGCCGTCGACCGCCATGGTGACGCCCTTGACCAGGAACGGGTCCTCGATCTCCTTGAGCGAGTCCTCCAGGGCCAGGAGCCCCTCCTTGCGGGCCTTGTCGGCCAGCGACACGACGACCGGGACGACGTCCGCGCAGGACTCCGCCTTGCCGGAGAACGCCTTGACCAGCGACTTCGGGACCGCCTTCGCGTCGGCCATCGTGCCGCCGGCGAACGACACGAAGATCGTGCCGCCCCAGACGAGGATCATCGGAGGGATCAGCAGCAGGCTCATCGGGCTGCCGCCCTCCATCACGTTCGCCACGAGGATGGCCGCCAGACCGCCGCCGACGCCGATCACTGTGATGGGGTCCATCACTGCTCCCTGGAGACGTCGTTGGCCAGCTCGGTCACGACCGCGAGGCGGCGTACCGGGGCGGGGGGCTCGTCGTGGACGTGGACCCGCGCGCTCTCGGCGATCACGGCGCCGCGGTAGGCGCGGATCGCGGCGACGACGGCGGAGAGCTCCTCGAGGACGACGTACTTCGTGCCGTCGACGAGCGTGATGACGGTGTCGGGCGTGCTGTCGACGCGCTCGATCAGGTCGGAGTTCAGCGCGAAGACCGACCCGCTGAGTCGGGTGAGCGTGATCACGGGTGCACCATCCTTGTGCGGGTTCGTGGCGGACCGTCCGTGGTCCGTCGGGTTGTCAGATCGGCAGGGGAGGTCTGGACCTGAGGCGGTTCGGGGGCCGAATCACGGCGACTTCGACCCGCGCCTCCCGGACTCTGCTAGGGGAACGTGGCGCGCGGGGCTGGTGTCGAGCCGCCCCTCGTGGCGCGCGGGGGCGGTGTTGAGCCGCCCCTCGTGGCGCGTGATCCAGTGCAAATGGGCTCTCCGCGGGCCAGTTCTCAGCCCGACTGCACGGTATGAACGAGCACGCGCGCCACGAAGGGCGGTTCAACACCACCCCGGCGCGCGCCACGAAGGGCGGTTCGACACCGTCTGACGCGCGCCACCAGGCCGGCCCACCAGCAACGGAGGGCCGGCCTCGCCTCATCGGACTAGCGCTTGATGTTGACGAGGTCCTCGAGGACCTGGTCGGAGGTGGTGATCACGCGCGAGCTGGCCTGGAAGCCACGCTGCGCGAGGATCAGGTTGGTGAACTCGGCCGCGAGGTCGACGTTCGACATCTCCAGGGCCCCACCCATGAGGTTGCCGCGACGGCCCTCGCCGGCGACGCCGAGCTCCGGGTTGCCGGAGTTCGCCGACTCCCGGAACGAGGTCTCGCCGACCTTCTCGAGCCCCATCGGGTTCGAGAAGTCCGCGAGCGCCAGCTGGCACAGCTCGCGCTGCACGCCGTCGCTGTAGATGCCGCGGATCTTGCCGTCGCCACCGATGTTGTACGACGTCATCTCCACGCCCGCCGGCACGGCCGGGACCGCGTTGGCGTCGTCGAGCTGGATGTCGACGAGGCCGCCGGTGGCGTTGCCCGCGGCGTCGAGGAGGTACCCCTGGACCCGGTTGCCGGTCGGGGTGACGAGGGTGCCCTCCTCGTCGAAGGTGAACGAGCCGGCGCGGGTGTACAGGTTCTCCCCGCCCTGGCGGACGACGAAGAAGCCGTCGCCCTGGATCATCAGGTCGGTCGCGCGACCGGTGGTCTGCGCCGAGCCCTGGTTGAAGTTGGTCGAGGTCGCGGCGAGCTGCACGCCGAGCCCGACCTGGAGCGGGTTCGTGCCGCCGGTGTTGGCGTTGGCGCCCGCAGCGCCGGTGAGCATCTGGCTGAGGGTGTCCTGGAAGACGGTGGTGCTGCCCTTGAAGCCGATGGTGTTGGCGTTGGCGATGTTGTTGCCGGTGACGTCGAGCATCGTCTGGTTCACGCGGAGGCCGCTGATGCCGGAGAAGAGCGAACGAAGCATGGTGGGTCCTTGGGGTTCTAGGTGGGGAAGGGGTCAGTCGAGGAGGTTGCGCAGCTCGGGCGAGAGCTCGGCGGAGGACTCGGAGTCCCCGGTCGACCCGGTGCCAGTGCCGGTGCCAGTGCCGGCGGTGGAGCCGGTGGTGGAGCCGGTCGTCGAGCCGGTGGGCGTCCCGGTGGAGTCGCCCGTCGAGGTGTCGGAGCCGGCCGGGGCGGCGTTCGCCTCGCCGATGCTCTTCACCAGGCCGAGCGGCACGTCGGTGCCGTCGATGGTGAGCACGGGGCCGGTCGCGTCGAACCGGACACCGGTCACCACGCCGGTGAGGGTCGCGCCGGTGGCGTCGGCGTACGACACGGTCTGGCCGACCATGCCGCCGGCGCCGAAGGCGGTCTGGAGCCCGACGAGCTGCTGGGTCTGGTCGGCGACCGCCTGCATCTTCTCGAGCGCGGTGAACTGCGCGGTCTGGGCGAGGAACTCACTGGAGTCCGTCGGGTTCGACGGGTCCTGGTAGCGCATCTGGGCGACCAGCAGCTGGAGGAACAGGTCCTTGTCAGCGCTGGTGCTCGTGGTGGTGGTCGGCTTGTCGGTCACCTCCGTCACCGCGTTTCCGCGGAACGGACCGTAGCTCGACTCGACAGCGGAGACTGTCAACTCGTTCTCCTCACATGGTCACGTCGACACCCGGGCGGGTGCGCGTGGCGGGTTCCGTGGAGCCGTGCGACCGAGTCCGCACTCCTCCGGTGGCGCCGTCCGTGGCCATGGGGTTCTCGCCAGCCCGCTTCCGTGCGGTCTGGTGGTCATGGGTGCCCTGCTCCTGGGCCAGGTCGGGGGCGTGGTCCCGACGGCCCCCGTCGAAGGTGCTGCGCGCGTCGCCGATCTCCAGCCGGCTCGACGTCGCACCGGTCGCCTCGAGAAGGCGGTGCAGCTCGGGGGCGCCCTGGAGGAGCGCCTGCTGGGCGGCCTCGCCGCCGGCCATCCGGACGTGGACCTCGCCGCCGCGGACGGTGAGCACGACGCGCACGTCGCCGAGCGCCTCGGGGCTCAGCTTCAGCGTGATCCGCTGGGTGCCGTCGCCGCGGCTGACGAGCCGGCTGACCTCGGGGAAGACCTGGCCGGTCACCTGGCTGCTGCCCTCGGCGCCCGAGGCGGACGCGGCGGCCGGGGCGGTCGTCGACGACAAGGTCACCGCGGAGGTACCGGCGACCGCGGGGGCGGCCGGAGCCGGTGCGGCCTCCTGCCGGGTGGCCGGGGCGTCGTCGCGCGGAGCGGCGGTCGCCGGCGGCTGCGCGACGGGCTCGCCGTCCGCGACAGGGGCGGCCGGGAGCGCCGCGCGCTCGGCGGCCGGGAGCGGCTGCACGTCCGCGGCCTCGGCGCTCGCGACGGCCTCGGCCGGCTGGACGCCCGGAGCGGTGCCGGTCACGCCGGTCACGCCGGCGTCGGCGTCCGCACTGCCCTCGACGGCGGTACGGGCGGCAGCGGCGACCGCGGCCGCGGCGGCGAGCAGCGGGGCGATCGGGGTGACCTGCGCGGCGGCGATGATCTGGGCCGCCGACACGACGGGGCTCGCGGAGCCGGGGGTGGCCTCGGGCGTCTCGCCCTCGGAGAGCCCGTCCTCGCCCGGCAGGGTCGGGATGGCCGGCGACTCGACCGGCACGGTGCCCGGCTGAGCCACGCCGGCCGGGAGCGGGCCGGCCTGCACGTCGGCGGGCACGTCGGCGGGAACGGCGGGGACCACCGCAGCGGGCGCCCCGTCCGGCGTACCGGCGGCAGCCTCGCCCGTGGCCCCGCCGAGCAGCCCGGCGAACGCGTCGGCCGAGCCCTCGGCACCGGCACCGGCGCCGGCACCGGCGGCGTCGCCGCCCGGCGTCGCCGTGCCCGGGAGCCCGGGCAGGGTGGGGAGGACGGAGACGGTCATGCGGCACCTCCCAGTGCGGCCATGATCTTGCGGACGTAGTTCTGGGTCTCGGAGTACGGCGGCACCCCGTTGTACTTGCTGACCGCACCCGGCCCCGCGTTGTACGCCGCGAGGGCGAGCTCGGTCTTCCCGAACTGCTGCAGGTGGCTCTTCAGCAGCCGGGCCGCACCGTCCACGGCCTGTGCCGGGTCGAAGGAGTTGGTCACGCCGAGCCCGCGTGCGGTCGACGGCATGAGCTGCATCAGCCCCTGGGCGCCGGCGTGGCTGACCGCGCGCGGGTTGAAGGCCGACTCGGCGCGGGCGACCTCGGCGAGCAGCTTGGCGGAGACACCGTGCTTGGCGGCGGCGCTCTCGAAGAGGTTCTTGTAGGGGGTGTCCGCCGGCAGCGCGCCGCCGGTCGACGCCACCGAGCTGACCGTGCTGCCCTCGGGCAGGATCCGTCGGATCACGTCCGGGGTCGAGGGGACGTCGATGATCCGCACGTCGAGCCCGGTGCGCGGTGCCTCGATCATCTTCCCGTTGCCGATGTAGATCGCGATGTGGTCGACCCCGTTGTTCCGGCTGGAGTTGTCCCACGCGATCAGGTCGCCCGGCTGCGCCTGCGCCATGCTCGCGACCGGCCGACCGGCCGCCGCCTGCTGGTAGGACACCCGTGGCAGGTCGTAGCCGAGGTTCTTGTAGACCAGCTGGACGAGCCCGGAGCAGTCGAGCCCCTTCTTCGGGTCGGTGCCGCCCCAGAGGTAGGGGATGCCGAGGTACTTCTTGGCCTCGGCCACGACGGCGTCCCCGCCGACCGGGCTGCCGGCGATGGTCGCGGTCTCGTCCGCGAGCGCCTTGGCGAAGCCGGCGGCTGCCGTGCCGGAGGTGCCGGCGGTGCGGAACCCTGCCACGGCGGGGGTGAGCATGGCCAGCTGCGAGTTGATCTGGGAGATGCGTGCCTGCACTTCGGTGACGCTCACGAGGCACTCCTCTCCTGCTTGTTGTGCGACTGACCAGAACGGTGGGCGTGGAGGGCGCCGACGACGTCGTCCACCTCGCGGACCTCGGCGCGACGGCGCTCCTCGGCGCGGCGGGCTGCGCGCTCCTCGAGGAGCAGCTCGACAGCGCGGACCTTCGCCTTGTCGTCCTGCCAATGCCGGTGCGCCTCGGCGGCGGCGGTGCGGGCCTCGGCGAGCAGGAGCTCCTCGGCGCGGACTGCGGCGGCCATCCCGGCCAGCAGCTGGCGCGACACGACGAAGTCGGCGACGGTGCCGTCGGCGGGACGGGCGGCCTCCTCGAGGGCGTGCTGCAGCCGGGCCACCTCGGTCTCGTGGTGGCGCACGGCGTCGAGCGCGTGGACGAGGGTGATGCGGCTGTCGCGCTCGCGGACGCCGCGGACTCGGAGCACCGCGTTCATCCCGCGGTCGGTGGTGGTGCGGCTCATGAGGCGAGCTCCTGCAGGGTCTGCCAGGTCTCATCGAGCGCGCTGGGGGCGTCGACGTCCTGGCGGAGGAACCCGTCGATCTGCGGCATCAGGGCGAGCGCGCGGTCGGCGGTCGGGTCGCTGCCCGCGGCGTACGCACCGATCTCGACGAGCTCCTTGACGTCGCGGTGCGCGGCGAGGAGGCGGCGGAGCTGGGTGGCGGCGGCGCGCTGCTCGGGCGTGGTCACCGCGCTGGTGACGCGGGAGACCGACTCGAGCACGTCGATCGACGGGTAGTGCCCCGAGGTGGCGAGCCGGCGGCTCAGCACGACGTGGCCGTCGAGGATCGAGCGGACGGTGTCGCCGATCGGGTCCTGCATGTCGTCGCCCTCGACGAGCACGGTGTAGAGCCCGGTGATGCTGCCGACGTCGGAGTTGCCGGCGCGCTCGAGCAGCCGGGGGAGGAGCGCGAAGACGCTCGGCGGGTAGCCACGGGTCGCCGGCGGCTCGCCCGCGGAGAGGCCGACCTCGCGCTGCGCCATCGCGACGCGGGTGAGGCTGTCCATCATCAGCACGACGTCCTCGCCCTCGTCGCGGAAGTGCTCTGCGATGCGGGTGGCGACGAACGCCGCGCGCAGCCGCTCGACCGGCGGCGCGTCCGAGGTGGCGACGACGACGACGGAGCGGGCGAGCCCCTCCGGGCCGAGGTCGTTCTCGATGAACTCGCGGACCTCGCGGCCACGCTCACCGACGAGCGCGATGACGGAGAGCGAGGCCTCGGTGCCGCGGGCGATCATCGACAGCAGCGTCGACTTGCCGACGCCGGAGCCGGCCATGATCGCCACGCGCTGGCCGCGGCCGCAGGGGACGAGCGAGTCCAGGGCGCGGACGCCGAGGCCGAGCTGGCGGTCGATGCGCGCGCGGCTGAGCGCCGGCGGGGCGGTGTTCTCGACCGACACCCGGGGGAGGGCGTCGAGCGACGGACCGCCGTCCATCGGGCGGCCGAGCCCGTCGAGGACCCGGCCGAGCAGCTCGCGGCCGACCGGGACCGCGAGCGGGCCGCCGGTGCCGCGGACGTGCATGCCGGTGCGGAGCCCGGTGGTGGCGCCCGTCGGGAGGCAGACCAGGCCGTCGGGGCCGCTCGCGGCGACCTCGGCGAAGACGGGGGTGGGGGCGAGCACCTCGACGACGTCGCCGACGGCGGCGTCGACGCCGCGGACGAGCACGTGCAGGCCGAGGAGCTCGACGACGGTGCCGAGCACGCGGGGCTGCGCCTCGGTGAGCGCGCGGGAGACCAGGGTGGGGTCGATCAGCGTGGTCACGGGGCGAGCACCTCCCGGACCCGGGCGAGGGCCTGCGAGGCACGGACGTCGACGACGCGGGTGTCGGTCTCCACGAGGGCCTCGCCGCGGTGCAGCGTGGGGTCGGGGACGACGACCGCGGCGCCGGCGAGCCGCGCGAGCTCCGGGTGGTTCGCCTCGGCGGGGGTGACGCGGATCTTCACGACCGGCTCGCCGGGCATCAGCGCCAGCGCCCGTCGTACGGCGTCCACGCCCGGGGCCTCGGCGACGGCGAGCTCGTGGCCGAGCAGCGCCTCGGTGAGCTGGAGGGCGACCGTGGTGGCCTGCGACTCGACGCGCTCGGTGGCGGCGGCGAGCGCCTCCTCGAGCTGCACGGTCGCCCGGACGAGCGCGGCGACGGCGGCGCGGTGCTCCTCCTCGCGACGCTGCTCCTCGGCGGCGATGTGGGTGGCGACCTCCGCCCGCTCGACGGCGGCGCGCTCCTCCGCGGCGCGGCGCCCCTCGGCCCAGCCGGTGGCGTAGCCCTTGGCGCGCGCGGCGCTCTCGGCCTGGGCGGCGAGCCCGGAGAGGGCGTGCTCGGTGACGCGGTCGCCGAGCACGGAGCCGCCCGCGAGGCGGGTCCAGCCGCCCTCGCGGAGCTCACGGTCGGCGAACGCGACCTCGCGCACCACCGGCGCCACGTCGGGCTCAGACCACGAAGTCGTCATCGTTGCCCCGTCGCACCAGGATCTGACCCTGCTCCTCGAGCTGGCGGATCACGCGGATGATGTTCTGCTGCGCCTCTTCGACCTGGCTCAGCCGCACGGCACCGAGGAGCTCGACCTCCTCGAGGAGGTTCGCACCGGCCCGCTCGGAGAGGTTCTTCGTGATCTTCTCGCGGACGTTGTCGGCGACGCCCTTGAGCGCCAGTGCCAGCTCGGCGGTGTCGACCTCGCGCAGGACCAGCTGGATCGAGCGGTCCTCGAGGTTCACGATGTCCTCGAACATGAACATCTTGCTCTTGATGACGTCGGCCAGCGACGGGTCGAGCGCCTCGAGCCCCTCGACGATCTGACGCTCGGTCGACCGGTCGGAGCGGTTGATGATGTTGACCAGCGGGTCGACGCCGCCGACCTGCTTCATCTCCGCCGGCATCAGCATCGAGGAGAGCCGTCGCTCGAGGGTGCTCTCGACGGCGCGGACGACGTCGGGCGAGGTGCGGTCCATGACCGCGATGCGGTGGGCGACCTCGGCCTGCATCTCCGGCGAGAGGCCGGAGAGGAGCAGCGACGCCTTGTCGGCGGTCATGTGGGCGAGCACCATCGCGATCACCTGCGGGTGCTCGTCGATGATGAACGAGCGCAGCTGGGCCGGGTCGGCGCGGTGCAGGAACTGGAACGGCATCTGCACGGCGGCCGCGTTGAGCCGGCTCATGATCTCCGCGGCCCGGTCGGTCCCGAGGCTCTCCTCGAGCAGCTGCTGGGCGAAGCTGAGACCGCCCTGCGCGATGTGGGCGCGCGCGGTCATCATGTCGCGGAACTCGCGGAGCACCGCGTCGGACTCGGCGCCGCTGACGGCTTCGAGGCGTGCGACCTCGGAGGAGACCGCCTCGACCTCCGCCTCCGAGAGGTGGCTGAGGACCGAGGCCGCCTTCTCGCGGCCGAGCTGGATGATGAGGATGGCCGCCTTGCGGACGCCCATGTTGGCGGTGAGCGTGCTCATCGGTTCTCCACCAGCCAGCCACGCAGCAGGGCCGCGACGTCCTCGGGCTGCCGCTCGACGAGCGACGAGATCTCCTCGCGGACCAGATCCTCCTCGGAGGCCTCCGCGGTCTCGAGGGCGAGCATCGCAGGCGCCTCGAGCGCGGCGCGCTGCTGCCGCTCGAGCTGCTCCTGGCGGAGCTGCTCCACGACGTACTCCGTGGCCTGGGCGCGGGCCTTGGCCCGGCGGCGGCTCTGGATCCAGGCGACGAGCGCGATGAGCACCAGCAGTCCGGCGAGGCCGCCGTTGCGGATCAGCGTCCAGGTGGCGGCGCTCTTCTCGGCCTTCTCGCTGGCCTCGAGCTCGGCCGCGGCGGCCTCCTCCGCGGTGCGGTCGAAGGCGAGCTGGCTCACCTCGATGGTGTCGCCGCGCTCGGCGTCGATGCCCAGGGCGGCCGTGACGAGGTCCTGGATCTCGGCCGCGTCGGCGCTCGGGGAGCGCGGGTCGACCACGATGCCGACGTGGATCCCGTCGACGCCGCCCGGGGCCGCCTCCACGGTGGAGACCTCCTTGTTCACGGCATTGTCGGAGGTGCGGCTGGACTTCTCGTAGTTCTGACCAGAAGTCCCGCCGGTCGTCCCGGTCTCCATCTCGCTGTCGGGGCCGACGATGCCGCCGGCACCGGCGTTCGGGTCACCGCCCTCGAGGATCTCGGTGGTCTCGCTCTCCGAGAGCGCGGTGTCGGCGTTGCCGAAGTAGCGGGTGGTCTCGGTGACCGACTTGTCGAACGACAGGTCTGCGCGGACCTGCACCGCGCTGTTGCCGGGGCCGAGCACGCGGTCGAGCAGGCTCTGCACCTGGGTGTTGAGCCGGTTCTCGAAGTCGGTGACCTGCTGGGTCCGGGTGCTGGCCGCGCCCTCGCCCCCGGGGGCGGAGAGCAGCTTGCCGGTCGAGTCGGTGACGGTGACCTTCTCGGTCGTGAGCCCCTCGACGGAGGAGGAGACCATGTTGACGACCGCCTGGACCTGCTCCGGAGCGAGGGTCGAGCCGAGGCGGGTCTTCACCATGACGCTCGCGGTGGTCGGGGCCTGCTCGGAGGAGAAGACCTCCTTCTGCGGCATCGCCAGGTGGACGACCGCGGTCTCGACGCCGTCGATGGCCTCGATGGTCTTGGCCAGCTCGCCCTCCATCGCCCGCTTGTAGCTGGTCTGCTCCTGGAACTCCGAGGTGGAGAGCCCCTGGTCGTCGAGGAGCGAGTAGCCGCTCTCGCTGCCGGTGGGGAGCCCCTCGCCGCTCAGGCTGATCCGGGTCGAGTACACCTGCTCGCGCGGCACCATGATCGTGGCCCCGCCGTTGCTCAGCTCGTAGGGGACGCCCTGGGCGTCGAGCTCCTCGACGATCGCGCTGGCGTCGGCCGCCGCGAGGTTGCTGAAGAGCGGGGCGTACGACGGGGTGGCGGCCCACTTGAACACCATGAAGCCGGCGAGCAGCAGCGCGCCCGTGCCGATGACGGCGACGAACTTCTGGCCGCTGGTGAACCCCTGGAAGGTGCTCTGGAGCCGCCCCAGCACCCGGGTGACGTTGTCCTTCATCAGCCGACCTGCATCCGCATGATCTCGGTGAACGCCTCGACGGCCTTGTTGCGCATGGCCACGGTGAGCTGCGTCGCGACGCTCGTCTCGCTCGCGGCGATCGTGTAGTCGTGGATCGCGCCGAGGTCACCGGTGGCGGCCTGGACGGCGAGGTTGTCGGTCCGGTCGTTCATCGCCTCGAGCTGCTCGAGGCCGTCGACGACCAGCTTGCCGAACGACGGCCCCGAGGGACCCTCCGTGGCGGCGGGGGGAGTGGCGGTCGCGGTGGGCGCGACGTACGGCGTGAATCCGAGGGACTCGATACCGGAGACGCTCACGTCACTTTCCGATCTGCAGCGCGCTGCTGTAGGTGTCCTGGGCGTTCTTGGTGACCTGCACGGAGGCCTGGTAGCCGCGCTGCGCCATCACCAGCTGGGTCATCTGGCTGCCGAGGTCCATGTCCGGGCCGCGGACCATCCCGTCCTCGTCGGCCAGCGGGTGGTCGGGGGAGTACACGAGCCGGCCCTCGCCGTCGCTGAGCTCGATGCCGTCGACGTCGACGCCGCCGTCGGCGCGGGACTGGGCGCGGACGAGCTGGGCGCGGAACGCCTCCTCGTCGGTGCTCTTCATCGTGTTGACGTTGCTGATGTTGTGCGCGAGCGCGTCCAGCCAGGTCTGGTGCATGCCGAGGCTGGTGTTGGCGATGCGCAGCATCTCGAAGGCGCCCATCAGAAGGCACCCGCTGCCGTGCGCATCCGCTCGTGGCGGTCGGAGACCGAGCGGCTGACCATCTGGAACTGGTACTGCGACTGCATCGCGGCCAACGTCTCCTTGCGCAGGTCGACGTTGTTGCCGTTGACGCCGACGGGGGTCTCGGTCGGCGTGGCGACGAACTCGGCGGACGCGCCGGTCACGTCCCCGCTCGCGATCGCGGCGCGGAGGGGCGTCTCGAAGTCGACGCTGGTGGTGCGGAACCCGGGGGTGTCGACGTTGGCGATGTTGTCGGCGATCACGTTCTGCCGGAACGTGATGCCGTTCAGGGCCCGGTGCAGGACCGACCCGACGCCGTCGGTGGCGAAGATGGACAACAGACCGTCTCCCGTTTCAGGTGACCGTCGGTCTCCTGCACGCCGAGGCGTGGCCGGTGCCGAAGGTCAGAGGGGGTGCCGGTCCATCGGCGGTTTCTCCCAGGTGAGCTGTCCCTGCTCGGAAGAGTTGTCGGCATCCGAAGGCCCTACTTGAGGACTTCTGCCCGGTTTTACCGAGCTGTCCCCGGAGCGTGTCGAGCCGCCCCTCGTGGTGCGGGTCTGGGGTGTTGAGCCGCCCCTCGTGGTGCGGGTCTGGGGTGTTGAGCCGCCCCTCGTGGCGGTCTCTCGCCCGGCCAGCCCCGGCCGCCGCCACAAGCGGCGGCTCAACGTCGCCTGGGCGCGCCACGAAGGGCGGTTCAACACCACGAAGGCGCGCCACGAGGGGCGGCTCAACACCACGAAGGCGCGCCACGAAGGGCGGCTCGACGAGGAGACAGGGGTCAGGCGCGGAGGTCGACGTACACCGGGATGTCGACGGCGGCGTTGTTCCGGACGGCGGTGGTGTAGCGGCGGTGCCGGCCGTTCTCGGTGAGCCGCTCGGAGAGCCGGTGGGCCACGGCGAGCTGGCGCTCGAGGACGAGCCGGGCCCGGGGCTGCAGGTCGGAGGGGAGCGGGCTCCGCATCACCGGCGGGGTCCACGGCGCGGGCGGCTCGAGGACCTCCTGGCCGGCGGCGAGGAGCGCCTCGGCGGTCTCCACGTCCACCTCGAGCTGCTCGAGCGCCGCCACCCACTCCGCGTGGAAGTCGGCGGCCTCGAGGTCGGCGCCGGGCTGGCCCGGGGTCGGGGTGTCCACCGGTTACCCGGCGAGCGGGGCGCCGGCGAGCTGGAGGGCCGCCTGCCGCCACGCGTCGGCGAGGTCGTTGACCATCCCGAGGCAGGACTCGGTGATCGAGGCGTCCTTGCGGATGTTGGCCTGGATCAGCTGCGTGTGGAGCCAGTCGTACACCGACGCGAGCGCAGGGCCGCCGTCCCAGGCCTCCACCTTGAGGGTGCCGCGGAGGTGGATGACGATCTCCTGGGCGTGCACGAGCTGGGCGTGCGCCTCGGGGACGTTGCCCGCCTGCTGGGCGGCGAGGGCGCGCTGGAGGTCGAGCACGAGCCGGTCGTACAGCATGACGAGCAGCCGCGCAGGGCTGGCGGTCTCCACCGAGCTCTGCACGTAGGCGTTCTTGGCGCTGTTCGCGTACATCAGGGGTCCTTAGCTGTCGCTGTACGAAGGCAGGGAGGAGATCTGGCCGGCGAGCCAGGTCGACTGGCTGTTGAGCCGGGAGAGGGCGGTCTCCATCGCGGTGAACTGGCGGATCAGGGTGTTCTCGCGGAGCTCGAGCCGGAGGTCCCAGGCGTCGATGTTGTCCTGGAGCCGGTCGATGGTGCTGGTGCGCCCCTTGATCGCCGAGGTGAAGGTGCCGTCGACGGGGTCGCTGGCGGTCTTGGCGACCGACCGCACCCGCTCGGCGAAACCGTGGCTCGTGGCGCTGGCGCCGGCGGTGAAGGCGGCGGAGACCGCGGCCGGGTCGTCGGCGAGGGCGGTCCGGAGCTTGTCCTCCTTGAGGACGAGCTTGCCGTAGCGGTCGGTCTCGATGCCGAGGGCGGCCATCGAGGTGCCGTCCTGCGGGTAGATCGCGTTGAGCAGGGCGTTGCGGACGCTGCGCACCTGGCTGTCGCCGGCCAGGGTCCCGGACTTCGTCGTGGTCCCGGCCGCGCCGTACGCCGTCGCCTTGTCCATGTCGCCGATCAGTGCGTTGACGGCGTCGACGAGCTCCTTCACGGCCGTGACGATGCCGTCGGTGTCCTGCGCGACGGAGAGGTCGACGGTCGAGCCGACCTCGACGCCCTGCTGGAGGGTGATGTCGAGCCCGGTGACGACGCCCGCGAAGGTGTTGCTCTTCGAGGTGAGGACGTCGCCGCCGACCGTGATCTGGGCGTCCTGGCCCTGCGCGAGGACCGTGGAGCCGCCCAGGATGGTGCTGCCGTCGGAGGCGGCGAGCGTGAAGGCGCTCTCCTGGCCGGTGGAGGTCGAGGTGACCCGGAGCCGGTAGGTGCCGTCGTCGAGCTTGACGAGCCCCGCCTTGACGCCGGTGCCGGCCGCGTTCAGCCCGCCGACGAGCTGGCCGAGCGAGCCGTCGCCGGCGTTGATCTCCTTGACGGTCCCGTCGACGAGGGTCAGCTGCACCTTGGTCGGGTCGCCGCCCACGACCACGTCGGTCATGGCGGCGGTCGTCGCGAAGGAGACCGAGTGGGCCGCGGCGAGCCGGTCGACGGTGAAGCTGATCGGGCCGGTCGTCGCGCTGGCCGTGCCGGTGGCGGTCACCTTCTCCGAGGAGCTGGTGATCGTGACCGGGTTCCACGCGTCGCGCTTCGACAGCTTCTCGGCGAGCGTCGCGAGCGACGAGGTCTTGGTGTTGAGCTCCTGGAGCGTCTTGACGTTGGACTGCTCGGTGCTCAGCTTGGTCTTCAGGAGCGTCTGGGAGTTCCGCTCGATCGCCATCAGCTGCGACACGATCGTGCTGGTGTCGAGGCCGCTGGCCAGCCCGCTGACGAACGCCACGGCGGAGCTCCCTTCAGGTGGTGGAACGGATCGGGCGGAGGGCGAGTGGCTCGCCCTCCGCCCGGATCACAAGGTGGTGCTGGGTGTTGCTAGTGGTGGTGCTGAGCGGTACTCAGGTCACCGGAGCAGCTGCAGGACGCCCTGGGTGGCCTGGTTCGCCTGCGCCAGCATGGAGGTGCCGGCCTGCTGCAGGATGTTCGAGCGGCTGTAGTTCACCATCTCCTGAGCCATGTCCGTGTCGCGGATCCGGCTCTCCGACGCGGACAGGTTCTCCACCGCGACGTTGACGTTGTTGATGGTGTGCTCGAAGCGGTTCTGGATCGCACCGAGCTCCGCGCGCTGCGTGGAGATGGTGGTGATCGCGGCCTGGACGGTGTTGCTGTCCGTGATGACCGCCGACGAGACGTCGAAGTCCGCCAGGGCCGTCGCCGAGACCTCGATCGTGTCGGCGCTGTCGTAGCCGACCTGGAAGGTCAGGGCCGCGCCGCCGAAGAGCTCCACACCGTTGAACTTGGTGTTGTCCTTGATCCGCGTGATCTCGGTGTGGAGCTGGTCGAACTCCGCCGAGAGGGCGTCCTGGGACTCGGTGCTCTGGGTGCCGCTGT
The DNA here is from genome assembly GCF_008087345.1 of Nocardioides caldifontis. Lineage (GTDB taxonomy): Bacteria > Actinomycetota > Actinomycetes > Propionibacteriales > Nocardioidaceae > Marmoricola_A > Marmoricola_A caldifontis. Next base: position 102,236 of record NZ_VHIB01000015.1, read on the forward strand.
TGTACTGCACCGCGAGGTCGTTCATCCGCTGGAGCATCGCGTGCACCTCGGTGAGGGCACCTTCAGCGGTCTGGGCGACGGAGATGCCGTCCTGGGCGTTGCGGACGCCGACCTTGAGGCCGCCGATCTGCGAGCGCAGCCCCTCCGAGATCGCGAGGCCGGCCGCGTCGTCGGCGGCGCGGTTGATGCGGAACCCGCTGGACAGCTTCTCCAGCGACTTCGACATCTGCGACTGGGTGGTGCTGAGGTTGCGGTACGCGTTGATGGCGTCGGTGTTGGTGTTGACGCGAAGACCCATGGTGGTTCCCTCCTGGAATGATTAGGTCTGGTGTTCTGGAGTCCGTCCGTGGACTCCGTCGGGGGTACTGATCGGCCCCCGGGATCGTGGTCTGAGGTTTTCCTCGGACTTTTTCTCCGGCTCCATGAACCGGGTCCGCAGGGCTCCCCTCAGGCGGAGCGCAGGCCGGCGGCTCCGGAGCCGGAGCCGGAGCCGGCCCCGGACAGCCGGGCGGACGCCGTACGCCGGGACGCGACCGCGGCGAAGTAGGCGTCACGTCGCCGGGCCGCGCAGCCGTCGGGACGGGCGTGCGGGGCGACCAGGTCGGGGTCGAGGGCGCTGTTCATCGCGTCCTTGAGCAGCACGAGCGCCTCGGCCCGCATCTGGGAGATCCGGGACTCGGAGACCCCGAGCTCCGCCGCGATCTCGGCCATCGGCCGCTCGGCGAAGAAGTACCCCTCGATCACCGCGCGGAGCCGCTCGGGGAGCAGCGCGACCGCGTCGACGAGGTAGGCGACCCGCTCGTTGTGCTCGACGCGCTCCTCCGGGCTCGGCACCCGGGTGGGGAGCACCTCGTCGATCGGCGTCTCGCCGAACCCCTGGAGGCTCATCACCGACGCGCGCGAGACGTCGTCGGCGTTGCCGGCGATCTCGTCGACCGACAGACCGGTGGCGGCGGCCAGCTCCTGGTCGGTGGCCGGGCGGCCCAGCTCGGAGGCGAGCCGCGAGCGGGTCTCGTCCAGCTCGCGGGCCCGGCGGCGCACCGAGCGGCTGGCCCAGTCGACCCCGCGCAGCTCGTCGATGATCGCGCCGCGGATCCGGGTGGTCGCGTAGCGGGTGAACGGCACGCCCCGCGACTCGTCGTACGAGCGGGCGGCCTGGACGAGGGCGGCGAGCCCCGCGGACGTCAGGTCGTCACGGCTGACGTGCCCGGGGAGCCGGGACAGGGACTCCCGGACCAGGTGGCCGACCAGGGCCATGTGGCTGGTCACGAGGTGGTCGGCGTCGTGGATGCTGCTCGGCTGGGTCACGAGGACGACTCTCGTGGCGCTGAAAGCCGCGCTTTACCCGTTTCGGGCGATATGGCAAGAAAGGACATAGGTCATGGCCTTCCAGGTAGTTCGGCGCGTAGTCCCCCTGCGCCTCCTGGACTAGTCCCTAGGGGTCCGAACGGCTGATCTCTCGCCGTTCCGCTGCGGGAACCGCGCGCGACGTGCGTGTGCGGGAGAGAAGTTCCGGCGAACCGCTCAGCCTTGCGGTCCGGCTGCCGATCCTTCCCCTGTCGGTCACCGGCGACGACCCATGACGAGCCGCTGACCCGACACCCCGACGTGATCCCGAGTCCGAACTGCCCAGGAAGGAGGCCGGCCGATGGAGGACCTTTCGCTGATCCTGTGGCGTGAGCGGGAGCTGCTGGAGACGCTGCTGTACCGGTTGGAGGTCGAGAAGCTGGTGCTCGCGAGCGGCAGCAGCCGCTGGCTGGCCACCTCCGCCCGGGAGGTCGAGCAGGTGCTCGACGCGCTCCGGGAGACCGAGCTGGTCCGCGCCGTCGCCGCCGACGAAGCCGCCGCCACCATCGGCATGGCCTCGAACCCCAGCCTGCGAGCCCTTGCCGAGGCGGTCGACGAGCCGTGGCGCTCGATCCTGCTCGACCACCGGGAGGCGTTCGTCAACTACATGCAGGAGATCACCGCGATCGCCGCGGCGAACCGTGAGCTCCTCACCTCCGGCCAGATGGCGGCGCGCGAGACGTTGCTCGGGCTGACCGAGGGCGGCTCCTCGACGTACTCCCACGACGGCAGCGCCGTCGCCCACGACCCTGCCCGTCGCCTCGTCGACCAGAGCATCTGACCCGGGTCCGTCATGAGCTTCTCGTCGATCAACACCGCACTCTCGGCACTCCGGTACAACCAGGCGGCGCTCGACACCGCGAGCAACAACATCGCGAACGTCGGGACCGAGGGGTACACCCGGCGCCGGGTCGAGGCGACAAGCGCCGGGACGCCGACCACGACCGCGATGTGGTCGCGGAACCAGCACCCTGGTGGCGGGGTGCGGGTGACCGGCGTGACGCGGATGACCGACCCGTTCCTCGACGCCCGGGTGCGCACCGAGCACGGGAAGCAGTCCTACCTCGACACCCGCCAGGCGATCCTCGACCGGCTCGAGACCGGCATCGGCGAGCCGGGGGAGAACGGGCTCTCCGCGGTCATGGCGGAGTTCCGCCAGGGCTGGGCCGACCTCGCGAACAACCCTTCGAGCGACGCCGCCCGCAGCCAGGTGCTGGCCCGCGGCGCCTCGCTCGCCGACGCGGTGCAGATCCAGGCGCGGAACTTCACCACCGAGGCCGGTGACCAGCGGGCCCGGGTGAACGTGCTCGTCGCCGAGGTCAACACGATCGCCTCCGACCTCGCCGCCACCAACAAGGCGATCCAGGTCGCGCAGCTCGACGGCTCCGACGCCGGCAACCTGCTCGACCAGCGCGACCTCCTCGCGCTGCGGCTCTCCGAGCTGACCGGCGGCACCACCAAGGCCAACGGCACCGGCGGGCTCGACGTCGCGGTCAACGGCGTGAACCTCGTCACCGGCGGCATCGCCGGCAAGTTCGAGGTCGCCTCCGGCGTCACCCCGACTGGCGAGGCCGACGGCAACCCCGTCACCTTCCGGGTCGTCCACCCCGTCGAGGGCACCTCCGACGTCGGCGACGGCGTCGGTGGCGAGCTGGGCGCGGTGCGGGACGTCCTCGACGTGACGATCCCCGGCTACCTCGCCAGCCTCGGCCAGGTGGCCAAGGGGCTGGCCGACGCCGTCAACGCGCTGCACCAGGGCGGGTACGACGCGGCCGGCAACCCGGGGGCGCCGTTCTTCACCTACGACCCCGCCGACCCGGCAGGCAGCCTCGCCGTCGCGATCACCGACCCGGCCGCCGTCGCCGCCTCCTCCGTCGGTGGCGGGGCCGTCGAGGGCTCGGTCGCCGACGCGCTCGCCGAGATGACCTCGCCCGAGACGGCGTACCAGCAGCTGGTCAACGGCTTCGGCACCCAGGTCGCCTCGTCCCGCCGCCTCGCGGACAGCCAGATGATGCTCACCCAGCAGGTCGACGGCGCGCGTGACCAGCTCGCCGGGGTCAGCCTCGACGAGGAGATGCTCTCGATGGTCGAGTACCAGCGGGGCTACGAGGCCGCGGCCCGCGTCCTCACCACGATCGACTCGATCCTCGACACCCTCATCAACAGGACGGGGCTGACGCGCTGATGGCCATCACCCGCATGACCCAGAGCATGATGCTCGACCGGTCGTACCTCACGCTGCAGACCGTGCAGGGCCGGCTGGCCAAGACGCAGGAGCAGCTCACGACCGGGCGCGTCCTGAACCGGCCCTCGGACTCGCCGACCGGCACCACGTCGGCGATGCGGATCCGCGCGACGATCGCCGACGAGACCCAGTACCAGCGCAACGCGCAGGACGGGCTGGGGTGGCTCGGCCAGATCGACTCCGCGTTGACCTCCTCGCTCGACCAGCTCCGCCGCGCCCGCGACCTCGGCATCCAGGGCGTCAACGCGACCAACGCCGGCGCCGGCGCCCGCGAGGCGCTCGCCGTCGAGGTCGAGCAGCTCCGCGAGAGCCTGGTCGGCGTGGCCAACACCACCTACCTCGGCCGCCCTGTGTTCGGCGGGCTGACCAACGGCTCCACGGCGTACGACGAGAACGGCGCGTTCGTCGGCCAGGCCGGCGACGTCAAGCGGACCGTGGCGAAGGACGTCAAGGTCGACGTCAACGTCAACGGGCCGGACGTCTTCGGCCCCGACGGCGACAACCTCTTCGACAGCCTCACGCGGCTCGCCGACGCGCTCCGGGCCGGCGACACCACCGAGATCGGCACCCAGCTCGACGCGCTCGACGCCGCCCAGAAGCGGATCACCGCCGTCGTCTCCGACGCCGGCACCCGGTACAACCGCGTCGAGCGCGCGGCCACCGCCGCCGCCAACGCGGTGTTCGACCTGACCACCTCCCTGTCGGAGATCGAGGAGGTCGACCTCGCGAAGGCGACGATCAACCTCACCGCGCAGGAGGTCGCCTACCAGGCGGCGCTGTCCGCCACGGCTAGGCTGGTCCAGCCGTCGCTCGCGGAGTTCCTCCGATGAGCGCCGGGACCATGGAGGCCCCCAGGGCGAGGAGCAGCGTGACCGACACCGGTGCCGAGGTCGAGGAGGTCCCGGTCCTCTCGATGGTCGAGCCGATGCCCGGTTTCCCCGAGCTCCGTGAGTTCCACCTCGAGCGGCTCGACGTGGAGGGGATCCTCTTCGCGCTCCGGTCGGTCGTCGAGCCGGCGATCCGGCTGCTGGTGGTCCCGGTGCACCGGTTCTTCCCGGACTACGCCCCCGAGATCTCCGACGAGACCGTCGCGGCGCTGGGGATCACCCCGGAGTCCGAGGTCATCACGTTCGGCGTGGTGAACCCGGGCGAGTCCGTCACCGCGGCCACCGTGAACCTGCTCGCTCCGGTCGTCGTCGACGTCTCCTCGGGCCGGGCGGCCCAGGTGGTGCTGGACGAGGACCTCCCCCTGAGGGCGCCCCTCTTCGGCTGACGGTCTTGCGCCGCTGGGGTGGTGTTGAGCCGCCCCTCGTGGCGCGGCGGGGTGGTGTCGAGCCGCCCCTTGTGGCGCGCCATTTGCGGGTCGCGCAGATGAACGAGCTTTGACGCCGTAGGACGCAGGACGGTTGAGAGTTCGTTCAGGTGCACGTCGTACGACGGGCGCGGCGTGGGTGGTGTCGAGCCGCCCCTCGTGGCGCGCCGGGGTGGTGTCGAGCCGCCCCTTGTGGCGCGCCGGGTGCAGGTCTCGCACATGAACGAGCATTGACGCCGTACGACGCTCCTCGGGGTGTCGGCTCGGCGCCACGAGGTCAAGTCCCCGGGAGTGGTGTAGCGCTGCGTGATCCGGGTGGGGTCAGGCGGTGAGTGCTGGCATGGTGTCAGCTCCGATCTCGGTGTCGTTGGTGGCGACGATGTTGATGCGGCAGCGGGCCAG
>NZ_VHIB01000016.1 GCF_008087345.1 Nocardioides caldifontis
GCCCTCGGCCCACCGCCGCGGTGCAGCAGTGGCTGGCCGAGCTCGCCCCCGGAGCGCAGGTCACCGTGACGCCGGTGGTCGACCTCGCCGAACGGATCAGCGTCGACGCTCACGAAGCCCCACCCCGACTCAGGGCCCAGATCGACCACCTCGACACCGTCTGCGTGTTCCCCTGGTGCGGCAGCCAGGGCAGGTACGACCTCGACCACATCACCGAATATGCAGATCCCGCGGACGGCGGGCCGCCCGGGCAGACGAACAGCCAGAACCTCGGGAAGCTCTGCAGGTACCACCACCGAGTGAAGACACATACGGCCTGGGCGTACCGGCGAGAACCCGACCGGTCACTCACCTGGACCTCACCCCTGGGCAAGCGATACACCGTCGACCACACCGGCACCCAACGCATCCCCGACCTGCCCTCACCAGGGCCAGCCCCAGGCGCCGACCAGCCCGACTAGCGCGACGGGCACCGACCCGAGCCGAGCCCCGCACTGCAGACAGGCAGTGCGGGCCACCGGCATGCCCGCAACAGCGTCAGCGTGCCAGCCCCGCGCCGGTCCACGCCTCGTCGTCGCTCACGTTCTTGACCACGTCGAGCCAGGGCGGGAGCCGGTCGGACGGCGCGTCGCCGTCGTCGATCTCCGCGACCAGCGTCCCGTCTTCGTGCTCGTCGACAGCAACGGTCCACCCGTCAGCGACCACGACGTGCCGCTTCTTCCGCAACGTCCGGCCGGGAAGGGCCGCCAGCAGGGCCCACTCCTGCTCGTCCAGGTACAGGTTGGTGCACGCGACCTCCCCAGGCCCCGAGGAGAGCCGTACCTTGTGGGTCAGCTTGCGGACGACCGTGCCGTCGCTCTCGCGGACCTCCCGCAGCCGCAGCCGGGTGCCGTCCACGTACCGGTCGACGATCTCCCGGGTGCCGGTCACGCCCTCGGGCAGCCTCGCGACCAGGTAGCGACGTTCACGCTCCACGACGGCGTACTTCAACGCGACCGGCACCGGGCGAGGCTACGCCCACCCAGGAACGCTTGCGCTCGCCCAGGAGCCACGACGTCACAAGGGGCGGCTCATCCGGAGGGCGTGCGCCTCGACGGTCCCGTCGTCGGCGACGAAGTGCGGGAACCGTTCGCGCGCCACGAACCCGCGAGCACGGTAGAACGGCAACCCCAGCTCGTTTCCCTCGGTCACGGTGACCCACTGCTCCGTCGCGCCGGTCTCGCGCTGCTGCGTGGTGACGAAGTCGAGCAACGCGCTGCCGATCCCGCGTCCGCGCAGCGCCAGGTCGAGGTAGAGCACGAGCACCAGGCCGACCGTCGGACCGGCCATCCCTCCCCCGGCGGCACCGACGACCTGGCCGGACGCGGTGACCGCGACGACGTACCCCTGCCACTCGCGCCTGTCCCCGGCGGTGGCGATCTCGCGGCGCACGCGCGCCGGCTCGTAGTACAGCGCCGACTGGCGTCCGATCGTCGCCGGCGACAACAACCCCTCGGACGAGGCGGCGAACCCCTCGCGGCACACGGCGCAGATCGCGTCCTCCTCGCCGATCCGCGCCAGCCGCACCTCGTACGCCGGCACGTCGCCGTCAGCCTCACCCACGGGACGGAAGCCTACGAAGCGATGACAGGTCCGGACTCCCGGCCCTTCACGCCGGGCGCTCGCCGTCCTACCGTCGGACGATGAGCCAGGAAGCGGTGCCACCCTTCCCCGACGACGCCTTCGAGCGGGTGCTGTGCGTGGTCGCCCACCCCGACGACGTGGAGTACGGCACCTCCTCGGCCGTCGCCGCCTGGACCGCCCGCGGCATCGAAGTCTCCTACCTCCTGCTGACCCGCGGCGAGGCCGGGATGGACGGCCTCGCGCCGGACGAGACGGCGGGGCTGCGGATGCAGGAGCAGGTCGCCGGCTCGAACGCCGTGGGGGTCTCGGAGGTCGAGTTCCTGCACCACCCGGACGGCGTCCTCGTCTACTCCCTCGACCTGCGGCGCGACATCGCCCGCGCGATCCGGAAGCGTCGCCCCGACGCGGTGGTCGTCGGCAGCTGGGAGGTCGAGTTCGTGGCCGGGCTCAACCAGGCCGACCACCGCGTCGCGGGGCTCGCCGCCGTCGACGCCGTGCGTGACGCCGGCAACCGCTGGGTGTTCACCGAGCTCACCGACGAGGGGCTCGAGCCGTGGTCGCCCCGGTGGCTGCTGGTGGCCGGCGACGACCGGCCGACCCACGGCGTCGAGGTGACCGGCGAGCCGTTGCAGCGCGGCATCGCATCGCTCGAGGCGCACCGCGAGTACCTCGCCGGCGTCCCCGGCCACCCTCCGCCGCGGCTGATGATCACCGGCATCACCGCGCTGCAGGGGCGCCGGATGGGGGTGCCCCACGCCGTGCTGTTCCGTGCCTTCGACTTCCACGCTCCACCGCCGATCGCGCTCGAGGCGATGCAGCTCGCCGCGGCGGCCACCGCGGACCAGGAGGGCGCCGGCGGTTAGCCCCGGTCGACCAGCCAGCGGCCGAGCAGGGTGCCGTCCTCCTCGAGGAGCACCCCCGCCCGCAGCCGTACGTCGAGCGCGGGCCCGTTCGTGATCCGCGGCAGGTCGTCCGCCAGCAACCGGGGGGTCGTGGTCAGGCAGAGCTCGTCGACCAGACCGGCCGCGAGCAGGTCGGTGAGCAGCCTCGGTCCTCCCTCGGTGAGCAGCTCGCGGAACCCGCGCTCACCGAGCGACCGCACCACGGCCGCGAGGTCGACCTCGTCGTCCCCCTCGACCACCACGTGCTCGTCGGCCAGGGAGCCCAGCGCCGCGTCCCGACCGGCGGCGCAGGTCGCCAGCAGCACGCGGCCGGATGTCGCCGACCGCAGCCCCGGCGGGAGCTCGCCACGACGGCTGACGACGACCAGCGGGCACCCGGCTTCGCCGTACCCCTCCGCACGTGCGGTGCCCGCGCCGACCACCACCGCGTCCGCACGCCGCCGCAACGTGTCGAACACCGCCTTGTCGACGTTGTTGTTGATCGACCCGCTCCGCCCGTCGGGGCCGGTCGCGGCGCCGTCGAGCGTGGAGACCATGTTGGCCCGCAGCCACGGGAGCCGCGGCGGCGCGTAGAGGTCGGCCAGCTCCGCCGGCTCGACCTGCCCCGCCGGTCGGCCGCCGAGCTCGTCGAGGAGCAGCCTCACCACCGCCAGGTCACCACCCAGTACTGCACGCCGTAGGGGTCGCCTGCGTAGGAGACCTCGCCCGGTGTGCCAGGTGGCAGCACCGCCGCCAGCGCGTGGAACGCCTCGGCGTCGTGGCACCAGAGCGACACCGCCAGCTCGGCGTCCACCGCAGCCAGTGTCTCCGTGTCGCCGGAACGGAGCGCCCGTTCGAGCGACTCGTCGAAGGTGGACGAGCGCTCGTCGAGGTGCCCCGGTGCCTTCTCCGACCGTGTCGCCGAGCCGTTCGCGACGGCGAGCACCGCATCGGCGGACGTCACGTCCTCGGTGACCGCCCCCTCGAACCCCACGGACGCCAGCAGGTGCCGGGCGACCCGCAGCCCCGCGGGGGTGGGGATGCCGCGCGAGACGTTGTCCGGCCGGGCGGGCGCGCACACCACGCCCACCGACGCCACGGACGCGAGCGGCGCCACCGCGTCGAGGCAGGCGGCCCGCAGCTCCGCGACCGGGTCGTCGATCCCCGCGTACTCCGGGAGCAGCGCAATTGTCGAGGGCACCAGAACGATCACGCGAGCCCCCGGATCGCCCGCTGCGGAGGTCGTCGGCCGGCGATCGACCAGACCATGTCGACCACCTGGCGCGTCTCCCGCACCTCGTGGACACGATAGATCCGGGCGCCGGCGAGCGCGCAGACCGCGGTCGCCGCGAGTGTCCCCGTGAGCCGCTCCCCCACCGGCAGGTCGAGCGTCTCCCCGACGAAGTCCTTGTTGGACAGCGACACCAGCACCGGCCAGCCGGTGTCGACGAGCTCCCCGAGGCGCCGGGTCACCTCGAGCGAGTGGAAGGTGTTCTTGCCGAAGTCGTGCGCCGGGTCGATGACGATGCTGCGCCGGTCGACCCCGGCGGCCAACGCCCGCTCGGCGTACGCGGTGGTGTCGGCGACCGCCGCGGCCACCACGTCGTCGTACTCCATGCGGAACGGCCTGGTCCGTGGCGTCACACCGCCGGTGTGGGTGCAGACGATCGCCGCGTCGTGCTCCGCAGCGGCGTCGACCAGCGCGGGGTCGGCCCCGCCCCAGGCGTCGTTGAGCACGTCGGCCCCCTCGCTGCACACCGCGCGCCCGACCTCGGCGCGCCAGGTGTCCACGCTGATCACCAGCGACGGGTGCGCGGCCCGGACCCGCGCGACGAACCCCGCGACGCGGCGGAGCTCCTCGGCCACGTCGATCTCGTCCCCCGGCGCGGCCTTGATCCCGCCGATGTCGACCAGGTCGGCGCCCTCCTCGACCACCTGGGTCACGCGCTCCATCGCGCTGTCCTCGGCCCACGTGGCACCGCGGTCGTAGAACGAGTCCGGGGTCCGGTTGACGATCGCCATCATCAGCGTCGCGTCGTCGGCGAACTCCCGCCTGCCCAGCTTGAGGGTCACGCCGCGCTCCCCAGGTACGACGCCGCGGGCGGCCGCTCCGACACCGGCACCTCCCGGACGACCGCACCGAGCCCCACGCCGTCGTGGTGGTACTGCGTCAGCCCGACCGGCTCGTCCACCGGCAGCCCCGCGCGGGCGTGCGCGGCGGCCAGGATCTGCGTCGCCATCGCCCCGAGGTCGCGAAGCGCCTGGTGGCGGTGGGCCCGGCGCCCGAGGTCCACCTGGGCGATCGCCTCGACGCCGGCCGCGGCCACGGTGTCGACGAGGGCGGCGAGCTCGACGGCGTACCCCGTCGGCACCGGCAGCGACGCGAAGTGGTCGCGCCTGACCGCCCACTCGCCCGCCAGCGGCTGGACGAGCCCGGTCAGGGCCGGGAAGAGCAGCGCGAGCAGCGGCCGCGCGACCAGCTCGGTGACCCGGCCGCCCTCGTAGGCGCCGGCGGCCCCTCCGGTCAGCATCGGCCGCTCGTAGAACCCCTTCACGAGCCTGACCGACGGCGAGGTCAGCAGCGGCCCGAGCAGCCCGGGCACGAAGTGGGTGTCCCAGTCCACGAGGTCGGCATCCATGAAGACCAGGAGCTCGCCGGAGGTGACGAAGAGCGACTTCCACATCGCCTCGCCCTTGCCCGGCACGGAGCCGAGGTCCGGACGGATCGCGGCCGAGCGGTGCACGGTCGCGCCCGCGGACTCGGCGACCGCATAGGTGTCGTCGCTCGAGTCGGAGTCGATCACCACCACCTCGTCGAGCAGCTCGGTGGTGTCCATGAGCGCCTCCCGGACCCGCGAGACGACCGCCCCGACGGTGGCCGCCTCGTTGCGGGCCGGCACCACCAGGCTGACGGTCGTGCCGGCCGACGCCTTCAGCGCGACCAGGTCGGCGAGCGACCAGTCGTCCCAGTGGTGGGTGCGGGCGGCGAACCCGTGGTCCGGCGCTGCGGCGTCGTCAGCCACCGAACTGCGGCGCCCGCTTGTCCAGGAAGGCCCGGACGCCCTCGCGCCCGTCGGCGCTGACCGAGCGCTCGCGGATCGACCGGGTCTCGGCCTGCAGGGCCCGCTCCGGCGCCGGGTCGGCGGTCTCGCGGAGCAGCCGCTTGGTCGCGGCGAGCGCCTCGGGAGGACCGGCGAGCAGCCGCTCGACCAGCTTCTCGGCCTCCGGGGCGAGGGCCTCGTCGTCGTGCACCCGGGCGACGAGGCCGGCCTGCTGGGCCTCCTCGGCGGTCAGCACGTCTTCGAGCAGCGCGAGCCGGAGCGCCCGGTGGAGCCCCAGCGAGTGGACCAGCAGGCTGGTGCCGCCGTCGACGCTCAGCCCGATCTTCGAGTAGCCGAGGGTGAACTTCGCCGACCGCCCCGCGAGGACGACGTCGGCCGCGGCCGCCAGTGGGAAGCCCGCCCCGGCCGCGGTGCTGTGCACCACCGACACCACCACGGCGGGCATCCGTTGGAGCTCCGCCACGACCCGGTGCAGGGAGTCGGCGAGGTCGTCGACGTACGCCCCCACGTCGGGCGCGTCCGCGAACGAGCGGATGTCGCCGCCGACGCAGAAGAAGCGGCCGGTGGCGCGGAGGACGACGACACGGGCCTGCTCGCGGCGCGCGCGGGCGACGGCGGCCAGCAGCTCGTCGACGAGCTGCTGGTCGACAGCGTTGCCGCGGTCCCCGTTGGGGAGCGTGATCCAGGCGGCGCCGTCGCGCAGCTCCAGGTCGATCGGAAGGCGGTCACTCATGCGGCACAGCCTCCCAGACGGCCGGAGCCGCCCGGCGAGGTGACCGCACCCCGGGCGCGGCCCCGGCGCGCGCGGGGTCAGCGTGTCCTTACCCGGGCGGAGTGCGACATAGTGGCCCTCATGGCTGGAGATCCTGACGTCCTGAAGCTCCTCAACGAACAGCTCACCAGCGAGCTCACCGCGATCAACCAGTACTTCCTGCACTCGAAGATGCAGGACAACTGGGGGCTCACCGAGCTTGCGGCGTACACCCGCAAGGAGTCGTTCGAGGAGATGCAGCACGCCGAGGCGCTCACCGACCGGATCCTGCTCCTCGACGGGCTGCCGAACTACCAGCGGCTCTTCTCGCTCCGCGTCGGGCAGACGCTCCGCGAGCAGTTCGAGGCCGACCTCGCGATCGAGGTCGAGGTCATCGACCGGCTCCGCCCGGGCATCGCGATGTGCCGGGAGAAGCAGGACCACATCAGCGCGGTGCTGCTCGAGAAGATCCTCGACGACGAGGAGCACCACGTCGACTACCTGCGCACCCAGCTCGAGCTGATGGACAAGATCGGCGAGCAGCTGTACCTCACCCAGTGCATGGCGCGCCCGCCGCAGTGAGGTCGGCGCACTGAGGCGGGCGCAGTGAGGCCGGCGCAGTGAGGCCGGCGCAGTGAGGTCGGCGCAGTGAGGTCGGGGCAGTGAGGCGGGCGGCTTAGCCGCCCGAGGACGGGGTACGTCGGCCAGGAGACACCGACCGACCGACCACCCCGGAGGACCCATGGAGCTGGCCGCACTCGGATTCTGGATCGCGACGGCCACCGGCGGGCTGTACATGATGGGCATCACCCTGCGTCCCGGGCGGGACGAGTCCGCCGCGGTCGAGAGCAACCTGTCGCCGATGCTCGTCTTCGGCCACGGCTCGCTGGCCACCATCGGGCTGGCGCTGTGGGCGGTGCACATGGCGATGGACGAGGCGGTGACCGCCTGGCTCAGCGTGGCGACCCTGGTCCTGGTGCTCGGTGGCGGGACGCTGATGTTCCTGCGCTGGATGAAGGACCGGTCCGGCGGCGGCCCCGAGCTGGTGGACGGGGTGCCGCGGCTCGCCGAGCAGCAGATCCCCTCGACCGTCGTCCACCTGCACGGGGCGCTCGCCGCCGTGACCGTCCTGATGGTGGTCTGGGTGGCGTTCCAGACCCTCTGACGCCGGCTCAGACGTCGGTGATCCGGATCCCGGCGTGCGCCTTGTAACGGCGGTTGATGCTGATCAGGTTCGCGGTCAGCGCCTCGATCTGGTGGGCGTTGCGCAGCCGGCCGCCGTAGAGGCCGCGGACCCCCGGGATCGTGTCGGCCAGCGCCTGCACCAGGTCGGTGGCCTCCCGGTCCTCACCGAGGACGAGCACGTCGGTGTCGACCGACGCGACCTCCGGGTCCTCGAGCACGACCGCGCTCACGCTGTTGAACGCGCAGACGACCCGGCTGTCGGAGAGCAGCGCCGCGGCCTGCTCGCTGGCCGAGCCCTCCTCGACGGGGAGCGCGTAGGCGCCGCGCTTGTCGAAGCCGAGCGGGTTCACGCAGTCGACGACGACCTTCCCCGCCAACGGCTCGGCGAGGCTCTTCAGCAGCTCGCCGTGGCCGTCCCACGGGACCGCGACGACGACCACGTCGCCCGCCGCGGCGGCGCCGGCGTTGTCGGCGCCCGTGACGTCGCCGCCGGTCGCCTCGGCGAGGTCGGCGGCGGTCGCGGAGGCCCGTTCGGCGTCCCGGCTGCCGATCACGACGCGGAGCCCGGCGGCCGCCCACCGTCGGGCCAGCCCTCTCCCCTGGGGGCCGGTGCCTCCGAGGACGGCGACGGTGCGCCCGGTGATCGGGTTCTCGGCTGGCTCGGTCACGGGTGGGTCTCCTTCGATCGGCTGGGCTCAGTCTGGACGGTGCGGGTGGTCGGGCACCGCAGGGTGCGGCGCATGTCACACCCCGCCGTTAGGGTGCCCGACATGATCGACCACCTCGGCATCAACTGCCGCGACCTCTCGAGGTCGGCGGCCTTCTACGACCGGGTCCTCGGAGTCCTCGGCCACGAGCGGCTCCTGGACTTCGGCACCGCCCTCGGTTACGGCTCCGACGGCAAGCCGGACTTCTGGATCGCGGCGTGGGAGGGCGACGAGCCGAACCGCGAGATCCACGTCGCGTTCACCGCGCCGGACGCCGACACCGTGCGCCGCTTCCACGCCGCCGCGCTCGAGATGGGGGCCGAGGAGCTCCACGCGCCGCGGCTGTGGCCGGAGTACCACGACCGCTACTTCGGCGCGTTCGTGCGCGACCCCGACGGCAACAACGTCGAGGCGGTCTGCCACACCGGCGACGGGAGCTGAGCGGGGCGGCCGCGGCTCAGAACGTCTCGAGGTCCTCGATCTTGATCGTGTCGAGGGCCGGCTCCGGCAGCGGGGCCGGGAGGTTCTTCTTGCTCAGCTGCACCTCGGAGTGCGCGCCGCAGCCGTGGTCGATCGAGACGACCCGGCCGTCGTCGTTGGCATAGGCGTTCGCGCAGGCCCCGAACAGCCGGCCCAACGGACCGGCGAGCCGGACGAAGAACCCGCAGGTGCCGCACTGCGCGGGCGCCGACTGGGCGATCGGGGCGTCCGGGCCGTGGGTGCCGTCGTACCACCGCTCGGCCGCGAGGTCGCGCCCCTCGAGGGAGAGCACGCGCGGCCGGCCGAGACCGAGCTCGTCGGCGACCTCCTTGACCGCGTCGGCGTCGACGACCTCGTCGGCGGCGGTGTACGCCGGGGCGAGGCGCGGGTCGTCCTCCTCGGTCGGGAGGAGGTCGCCGGGGCTGAGGTCGCCCGGGCGGATCCGCTCCCGCCACGGCACCCACTCGGGCGCCAGCAGGGCGTCGTCGCCGGGCAGCAGCACGACCTCGTCGACGGTCACGGTCTTCTGTCGCGGTGCGCGGGAAACCGTGACCGACCAGCGCCAGCCGCGGTAGCCGCGGCGGGTGCACTCGAAGAGGTGGGTGACCACCTTGCTCTCCTCGGGCTGCACGCCGAGGTGCTCACCCACGTCCTCCGCGGGGACGAGCTCGAGCAGGGCGGCGCGGGCGGCGTCGACCGCCTCGGCGCCCACCTCGTCGAGCTTGGGTGGCTTGGTCGCACGGATCACCGGGCGATCATCCCAAAGAATCCGCTGTGATCCCAACGCGCCCCGTGGACCGCCCGCCTTCTCGGGGGACCCGTTCGGCAGGATGGGGCCATGCACGTGGAGGAGCCGCCGCAGCCGCCCCCGGAGTGGGGCAGCGCGCGGGGCTCCACCTCCGGTCCCCCCACGGAGGAGGACCCGCCCGCGACGTCCTCGTCGGACGAGGGCCACCGCGCCCGGCGGGCCGGCGCCGCCACGGGCCGCACCCTGCGGCGCACCGGCGCGGGAGGGGCCCGCGCCGCGTCGTACCTCTTCCGTCAGGCGCGCCGTGCCTCGCACGCCGAGGGCGCCGGCCAGAGCGGCCTCTCGCGGATCATCGAGCTCCACGCCTTCAACGCCGCCGGCGACGCGGCCGTGGCGATCAGCCTCGCCGGCACCCTGTTCTTCTCCGTCGGCACGGCGGAGGCGCGGAGCCAGGTCGCGCTGTTCCTGGCGATCACGATGGTGCCGTTCGCGGTCGTCGCCCCGCTGATCGGGCCGGTGCTCGACCGGTTCAGCCACGGCCGGCGCTGGGCGATCGGGCTCACCATGGCCGCCCGCAGCTTCCTCTGCTGGGTGCTCGCCGGGCAGGTGGTCGACGAGTCGATCGGCATGTTCGCCGCGACCCTCGGCGTGCTCGTCGCGTCCAAGGCGTACGGCGTCACGCGGGCCGCCGCCGTGCCGCGCGTCGTTCCCCCGGAGCTCGGGCTGGTCAAGGCGAACTCCCGGATCTCCCTCGCCGGCATCGTCGGGGCCGGCGTCTCGGCGCCGCTCGCCCTGCTGGCCTCCCTCGCCGGCCCGGAGTGGTCGCTGCGCTACGCGTTCCTGGTGTTCGCCGGTGGCACGGTGCTGGCGATCCTGCTGCCGGCCAAGGTCGACGACAGCGCGGGCGAGGAGCAGGCGAGCCTCGCCGGCGGTCCGCGGCGTGCGCGGGTGCCACCCCTGGTCGTGCGGGCGCTGCGGTGCAACGCGGGGCTCCGGCTGCTGTCGGGGTTCCTCACGCTCTTCATGGCGTTCCTGCTGAGGGAGGAGCCGATCCCCGGCTGGGAGGACCGCCCCGAGCTGCTGCTGGGGCTGGTCATCGGCTCCGCCGGGCTCGGGAACTCGATCGGCATCGGGCTCGGCAACGTGCTGCGCAACGTCAAGCCGCAGTTCGTCGTCGTCGTCGTGCTGCTCGCCGACACCGCGGCCGCTCTGACCGCGGCGCTCTTGTACGGGCTCGCCACGGTGCTGGTGCTGGGGCTGGTGGCCGGCGTGAGCCAGGCACTCGGCAAGCTCTCCCTCGACTCGCTGATCCAGAGCGAGGTGCCGTTCCGGACCCGGTCGAGCGCCTTCGCGCGCTCCGAGACCCTGCTCCAGCTCTCGTGGGTGGTCGGCGGCTTCCTCGGCATCGCGTTGCCGCTGGTCCCCCAGGTCGGGCTCGGCGTCGCCGGCGCCCTGCTGCTCGCGATCAGCCTCTGGGTGATCTCGCAGGTGCGCGCGGGGACGCAGGACCCGACGGCCGGCTAGAGCTCGAGCTCGTCGGCGAGCGCGCGGAGCAGCTTCGCCGTGGGCCGGGCCGCCTTCGGGTCGGGGTGGCGCCCGGCGCGGTAGCCACGCTCGAGCCCCTCGAGGAGCCGGATCAGGTCCTCGACGATGTTGACCATGTCGGCGGGCTTCTTGCGCAGCGCCTTGGAGACCGACGGCGGAGCGTCGAGCACGCGCACCTGGAGCGCCTGGTCGCCCTTGCGGCCCTGGGCGACCCCGAACTCCACGCGCATGCCGGGCTTCAAGGCAGGGACACCCTCGGGCAGCGCCGAGGCGCGGACGTAGACGTCACCGCCGTCGTCCTTCGAGAGGAAGCCGAACCCCTTCTCGACGTCGTACCACTTCACCTTGCCCGTTGGCACCGGTGCTCCTCGCCAGTCATGGCCGCGCCGTCGCGACCCCGTGTGTTCGCCGGATCGCCTGATCCGGCCTCCAGCCTAGACAGGTGGTGGCCGGCGCCACCAACCGGTTAGCGGAACCGTTCGGGCTCCGGCAACCGCTCGTTCATCGACCCCGATCGGAAGCCTCGGGGGTCGATCTCGACCGCCTCGAACCCGGCGTCGAGGACCGCCTCGACCACCTCGACCCGGGTGGCCGCCTCCGCGACGACCGCGGGGTCGAGCTCGACCGAGGCCCGGTCGCCGAGGTCGCGGACCCGGAGGTCCCGGCTGCGGAGCCCGGCGGCGTCCAGCGCCCGGCGTACCGCCTCCTCGGCGCGCTCCACCCGGCCGAGCCGGGCCGGCGTGACCTCGAGCCCGTAGGCGATCCGCGAGCTCAGGCACGCGGCGGCGGGCTTGTCCCAGGTCGGCAGCCCCCACCGCTTCGAAAGCGCGCGCACCTGCTCCTTGGTGAGGCCCGCGTCGGCGAGCGGGGTCCGCGCGGTGCGCTCGGCGGCGGCACGGATGCCCGGGCGGAACCCGGCCACGAGGTCGTCGGCGTTGGTGCCGGTGGCGACGTGCGCCAACCCGTGCTCGGCGGCCAGCGGGCGCAGCACGTCGAGGAGCTCGGCCTTGCAGTGGTAGCAGCGGTCGCCGTCGTTGGCGCGGTAGCCGGGCCGTTGCATCTCGGCGGTCCGCGGCGTGAGGTGGCGGACCCCGAGCGACTCGGCGAGCTCGCGGGCCGGGTCGCGCTCCGCGTGCGGCAGCGAGTCGGAGAGCGCGGTGGCCGCCGCGACGTTGTCGGCGCCGAGGGTGCGGACCGCGGCGGCGAGGAGCAGCGCACTGTCGGCACCGCCGCTGAAGGCGACCAGCACCGAGCCCAGCCCGCGGAGCTGCTCCTCCAGCGCCGCCAGCCGGGTCTCGAGCAGGTGCCCGTCGAGCCAGGCGGGGAACTCCTCGAGCGACCCCAGCACCACGTCGGTGCCCGCGTCGCGGAGCTCGGCCTCGGTGCAGCCGCCGGTGAGCACGCTGACGCTGAGGATGCCGGCGGCCCGGGCGCCCTCGACGTCGTGGACGTGGTCACCGACGTAGACCGACGCCCCGTGGGCGGCGAGCACGGGCCCCTTGCCGCGGCCCCACACCTCCCCGACCAGCACGTCGACGTCGAAGTCGAGCGCGTCGAGGTGCAGCCGGGCGTTGGGGGTGTACTTCCCGGTGATCACCAGGCTGCGGCCGCGGTGGCGGCGGACCGCGGCGAGCGCGTCGTGGGCGCCGGCGAACGCCAGCGTCGGGCCGACCGCGGTGCCGGGGTAGAGCGCCCGGAACCGCTGGACCAGCGCGCCGATCTCGTCGACCGAGTGGTCGGGGAGGTACGGGCGCAGCATCAGGTCGAGCGGCGGCCCGAGGCTCTCCACCAGCGCGCCGGTGTCGAAGGTGACCCCGGCCTCCGCGGCCAGCGCGTCGAGGCAAGCGGCGAACCCCGGACGCGTGTCGATCAGCGTCATGTCGAGGTCGAAGCCGACGACCAGGGGAGCCGGTGTGGTCACGCCCCGATCCTACGGAGCAGCGGAGCACGCCCCGGTCCCGTCGGTATCGTGGAGCGGATGCCCTCGACCACGGCGCCCCGCACGCTCGCCGACCAGCTCCGCGGCTGGCCGGACGCGCGGCTCGCCGCGCTGCTCGAGGCCCGGCCCGACCTGGCGAACCCGGCGCCGCAGGACTCCTCCCAGCTCGCCTCGCGGGCGAGCACACGCGCGTCGGTGCTGCGGGCGCTCGACCAGCTGACCCGGCTCGAGCTGGTGGTGCTCGACGCGGCCGTCGTGCTCGGCAGCCGCGCGTCGGTGGCGCAGCTCCACGACGTCGTGCACGCTGCGGCGGAGGAGGTCGACGTCGCCCTCGTCCGGCTGCGCGACCTCGCGCTGCTGTGGGGCGGGGACGACGAGCTGCGGGTGGTCAGCGCCGTGCCTGACACCGTCGGTACGACGGTCAGCCGGCTCGGCCCCCCGGCGGCCCAGCTCCTCGCCGGGTTCGGCCCCGACCGGCTCGCGCAGCTGCTCACCGCCCTGGGCGAGCGCTCGACCGGCGACAAGGGGGCCGACGTCGTCCGGCTGGCCGCCATGCTGGCCGACCACGCGTGCGTCGAGCAGCTGGTCGCCCAGTGCGACGAACCCGCGCGGGCGATGCTCGACCACCTCGAGCGCACCGGCTCGGAAGGTGCCTCGGAGAGCGCCGGCCGCCCCGTGGACGTCCCGTCCGCGACCACCCCGGTGGAGCAGCTGCTCGCGCGCGGGTTGCTGCTGCCGAAGGACCGCAGGCACGTCGTGGTCCCGCGCGAGGTGGGGCTGGTGCTCCGCGGCGGCCGCACCACGCGCGAGGCCGTCGGCACGCCGCCGCCGCTGGTGACGACCGAGCGGAGCGCGCGGCTCGTCGACCAGGCGGCGGCCGGCGCCGCCCACGAGACCGTGCACCGGATCGAGCTGCTCCTGGACCATTGGGGCGCCGAGCCGCCGGCGGTGCTGCGCCAGGGCGGCCTCTCGGTCCGTGACCTGAAGGCGACCGCCGCGCTGCTGCACACCGACGAGCGCCAGGCCGCGCTCCTGGTCGAGGTGGCTGCTGCGGCGGGGCTGCTGGCGAAGGGCGAGACGGTGGAGAGCGACGCGGCGTGGCTCCCGACCGACGCGTTCGACCAGTGGCGCTCCTCGACCGCCGCCCTGCGGTGGGCACGGCTCGTGGTCGCATGGCTGCACAACCCCCGGCTCACCGGGCTGGTCGGCGCGCGGCTGCAGGGCAAGAGCGTCAACGCCCTCGCCCCCGACCTCGAGCGCGGCTGGCTGGTCGACACCCGCCGGGTCGCGCTGTCGGAACTCGCCTCCCTCGACCCGGGGTGCGTGCTCGCCCCGAGCACCGGCGTCCCGTCGCTGGTCGCCCGCCTGCAGTGGCTCAGACCGCGGCGCCCCAGCACCCGGGTCGACGCGGTCGCCTGGGCACTCGAGGAGGCCGCGGCGCTCGGGCTCGTCGGCCTCGGCGGCGTCCCCACCGCCGGCCGGGCCCTGCTCGACGACGGCGTGGAGGCGGCGGCCGCGGCGGTCGAGCCGCTGCTGCCCGCGCCGGTCGACCACGTGCTGCTCCAGGCGGACCTCACCGCGGTCGCGCCCGGCCCGCTCGAGGAAGGGCTGGCGCGTGCCCTCGCGACGGTCGCGCACGTGGAGTCCCGCGGCGGGGCGACGGTCTACCGGTTCACCGAGTCGTCGGTGCGCCACGCCTTCGACGTGGGGTGGACCGCGGCCGAGGTCCGGGAGACGATCCGCCGCGCGGCACGCACCGAGATGCCGCAGCCGCTCGACTACCTCATCGACGACGTGGCCCGGACCTACGGCTCGATCCGGGTCGGGGTCGCGGAGGCGTTCCTGCGCAGCGACGACGAGACGGCGCTGGCGGCGCTGGTCCACGACCCGCGCGCGGCCGGGCTGCGGCTGCGCCGCATCGCCCCGACCGTGCTGATCACCGACGTCCCGGCCGACCTCCTCGTCCCCCGGCTCCGCGAGCTGGGGGTCGCCCCGGTCGTCGAGGGGCCGGACGGCGTCGTCCACCTGTCCCGCAAGGAAGCCCACCGGGCCCGCACTCCCCGCATCGCCGGCCCCGCCCAGGAGGCCGAGTCCGCGGCCCGGCGTACGGCACGGTCGGCGGCGACCGTCACCGCGATCCGCGCCGGCGACCGGGCCAACGCGGTGCGCCCCGCGGCGTCGCCGGCGGCGCGCCAGTCCCCCGCCGCGGCGCTGGCGGTGCTCCGCGAGGCCGCGGAGTCGGGCACCACGGTGTGGATCGGCTACGTCGACAACGACGGGTCGAGCCACGAGCGGGTCGTCGACCCCGAGCGGGTGGAGGGCGGCCGGCTCCGCGCCTACGACCACCGCTCGGAGGAGGTCCGGTCCTTCGCGGTGCACCGGATCAACTCGGTGCGGCCGCTGTCCGGCGCCGACCCGATGGGGTAAGGCTGTCGCATGGGCGACGAGGACTGGACCGAGCGGTTCGCGGCACAGGGCATCGAGGGCTGGTACGTGCGGGAGAGCACCGCCCGCACCGACATCAGCTGCGGGACGTTCACCGCGGCGGGCGAGCTCGCGGCGCGGGTGGCCGCCGCGTGCGACGAGCTCGACCACCACGCGGAGATCGACGTCCGCTACCCCGACGTCCTCCGGGTGACCACGTGGTCGCACGACGTGGGCGGCCTCTCCGAGCGCGACCTCTGGCTCGCGCGTGCGGTCAACCGGCTCTTCGAGGAGCAGCGCACCGAGACCGGGTAAAGAATACTAGACACCATGTCAGTGGTGCTTTACGGTCGTCGATGTCAAAACTTTCTGACATCGGAGGCCGGGATGTCCTACACGGAGAAGGGCACGTGGGTGTACCTCCTCGCGTCGCTGGGCGTCTGGCTCGGCTACGTCGCCTTCCTGCTGCAGCGCCGTGACGGCGGGCCGCTCGACGAGGTGGCGTACGTCGGCCCGCTGCTCTGGTCGGTCGGCATCTCGGTGCTCGCCAGCACCGTGGGGCGGGTCCTGTTCGAGGTCGTCCGGCCGAGCGACTCGCACCTCGCCGACGAGCGCGACAGGGACATCGACCGCCGCGGCGAGCACGTCGCCGGGATCGTGCTGGGCGTCGCCGTGGTCTGCCCGCTGGCGCTCGCCCTCACCGAGGCCGAGCACTTCTGGATCGCCAACGCCATCTACGCCGCCTACGTCCTCTCCGCCGTCGTCGGGTCGTCGGTGAAGCTCGTGGGCTACCGGCGAGGGGTCTGAGGTGAGCCCGAGCCGTCCCACGCGGGTCACCAACCGCATCCGCACCCTGCGCTTCGCCCGCGGCGAGATGACGCAGGCCGAGCTGGCCGAGCGGATCGGCGTGACCCGCCAGACCGTCATCGCCGTCGAGCAGGGGAAGTACTCCCCCTCGCTCGAGATGGCGTTCCGGATCGCGCGAGCGCTCGAGGTGCCGCTCGACGACGTCTTCCAGTACCCCGACGACTGACGAGCGCCCAGGAGGCCTCATGGAGCCGAGCCGACCACGCACGATGACCGCGGTCACCTACGACCGCTACGGACCGCCCGAGGTGCTCCACCCGGCGGAGCTCCCGGTTCCCGAGGTCGCTCCCGGCCACGTCCTCCTCGAGGTGGCGGCGGTCGCCGTCTCCTCGGCGGAGGCGGCGATGCGGGCCGCGGACCCGCCGGTCGCGCGGCTGGCGACCGGCCTCCGCCGCCCTCGCGTCCGCGTTCCGGGCAGCGAGCTCTCCGGACGGGTCGTCGAGGTCGCTCCCGACGTGACCGACCTCCGCGTCGGCGACCGCGTGGTCACGGCCACCGGAGTCCGGGCCGGCGGCTACGCGGAGTACGTCGCCGTCCCCGCGGCCGCCACGGCACCGGTCCCCGACGGGGTCGACCTGGTCGACGCCGTCGCAGTGGTCGAGGGCGGCCTCACCGCCCTCCCCTTCCTCCGTGACCACGGCGCCGTGGGCGAGGGCATCCGGCTCCTCGTCATCGGCGCGGCCGGCTCCGTCGGGTCGTCTGCCGTGCAGCTCGGCGCCGACCTCGGTGCCGTCGTCACCGGCGTGTGCAGCACCGACCACGTCGACCTGGCCCGCACCCTCGGCGCGGTCGAGGTGGTCGACCGGACCCTGGTCGCGCTGCCGGAGTGGCCCGGCCCCCACGACGTCGTGCTCGACGCGGTGGGCGCGGCGTCGTTCCGCCGGTGCCGGCGACTGCTCGCCGCCGACGGCATCTACCTGACGACCGTTCCCGACGTGGACGCGCTCGTGCGCACCCCGCTGGCCCGCCGAGGCCACGGGAAGCGGGCCGCACTGGCCTTCACCGGGCTGCGGCGCGACGAGGCGAAGGTCGCCGACATGCGGCACCTCCTCCAGCTCGCCGCGGAAGGGCGGCTCCGGCCCGTGGTCGACCGGCGGATGCCGCTCCGCGAGGCGGCCGCCGCGCACCGCCACGTCGAGACGCGCCGCAAGACCGGCTCGCTCCTGCTGGTGCCGTGACGCCGTCGCTCAGCCGAGCGACCGCCGCATCACCACCCGCGGGAACCCTCCCGAGACGGCGTCGGTGTCCGCGGCCTTGATGAACCCCGCGGCCTCGAAGAGCGACCGCGTGCCGACGTACGCCATCGTCAGGTCGACCTTCTGCCCCTGGTTCTCGACCGGGTACCCCTCGACCGCGGGCGCGCCCTTCGACGCCGCGTACTCCGCGGCGCCACGGACCAGCGCGTGCGCGACACCCTTGCCCCGGTGGCCGGGACGGACCTTGACGCACCAGAGCGACCACACGGGGAGGTCGTCGACGTGCGGGATCTTGCGCGACTTCGCGAAGGGCAGCTCGGAGCGCGGCGCGACGGCGGCCCACCCCACGACCGTGTCGTCCTCGTAGGCGAGGACGCCCGGCGCGACGTCGCGCTCGCAGAGCATCCTGACGTGCTCGCGGCGGGCCGGGCCGACCAGCTCCCGGTTGGTCCGCGAGTCCAGCCGGTGGCTCAGGCACCAGCACACGTTGGCAGCAGGGTTCTTCGGACCGAGCATCGTCGCGACGTCGTCGAACCGGTCCGCCGTGGCCGGGAGCACGTCGAAGGTCACGTGCCCACGCTAGCCCTTGCGCCGGTCGGGACCAGG
Organism: Nocardioides caldifontis; assembly: GCF_008087345.1. Lineage (GTDB taxonomy): Bacteria > Actinomycetota > Actinomycetes > Propionibacteriales > Nocardioidaceae > Marmoricola_A > Marmoricola_A caldifontis. Next base: position 18,015 of record NZ_VHIB01000016.1, read on the forward strand.
TGGTTCTCTATAAGTCAAACCTTATGAAGGAGGACGGATGGCGACGATCGACATCGACCCGGTGGCGACAGCGGGGCTGGTGACCCGTGAGGTGCGCAGCGGCAGCCGCGACGGCACCCCGACGCGGATCGCGGTGGCCCGCCGCAGCTACCCCACGGACCAGTCGGACCTGTGGTCCGCGCTGACCGACGCCGCACGGATCCCCCGCTGGTTCCTCCCGATCAGCGGGGACCTCGAGCCGGGCGGCCGCTACCAGCTGGAGGGCAACGCCGGCGGGACGATCGAGCGCTGCGAGGCGCCCGCGCTGCTGGGCGTGACGTGGGAGTACGGCGAGATGGTCTCGTGGCTCGAGGTCACCCTCCACCCCGACGGCGACCGGACGGTCCTCGAGCTCGTCCACGAGGCACCGGTCGACCCGGAGATGTGGCAGCAGTTCGGCCCGGGCGCCGTCGGCGTCGGCTGGGACCTCGCGCTGATGGGGCTCGGGGTGCACCTCGACACCGGCGCCCCGATCGACCCCGAGGCCGGCGCGGGCTACGCGGTCACCCCCGAGGGCACGGAGCTCGTCCGGCACGCTGCGCACGGATGGGCCGAGGCGGCGATCGCGGACGGCGACGACGCGACGGCCGCGCGCGAGGCGGCCAACCGAGCGGTCGCCTTCTACACGACCGTGCCCGAGGACGCCCCCGAGGCGTAGTGGACGGGATCTTCCACGCGCTCGGCGAGCCGGTCCGCCGCCACCTGCTCGAGCTGCTCTCGGCCGGCGAGCAGCCGGCGGGGGCGCTGGTGGCGGCGGCGCAGGAGCGCGCGCCGATCTCGCAGCCCGCCGTGTCGCAGCACCTCAAGGTGCTCCGCGAGGCCGGGCTGGTCACGGTCCGCGCCGAGGGGACGAGACGGTTCTACGCGCTCGACCCCGACGGGCTCCAGGTGGCGCTGGCCTGGCTGGCAGGGCTCGCCGACCCGCTGGCCCCCTTCGCCCAGCCGCTCGACGCCCTGGCCACGGAGGTCGCGCGCGGGCGCCGGACCCGCCGCGCCGGGAAGGAGGAGCCACCGCAGGGCTCCGGACGACGGCCGGCCTGAGCGCCGTACCCTGCCGCCATGCAGCCGCCGCCGATCGAGCCGGACACCAAGGACTGGACCACGACCATCACCGACGGGTGTGCCGAGTGCGGCTTCGACCCGGCGTACGACGTGACCCGCACCGGTGAGCGGCTACGGGCCACCGTCCCCGGCTACGCCGCGGCCCTCGCCCGCCCGGACGCCACCGAGCGGCCGGCACCGACGGTCTGGTCGCCGCTGGAGTACGCCGCGCACGTCCGCGACGTCTTCCGGCTGTTCCAGCAGCGGCTGACCCTGATGCTGGAGCAGGACGACCCGCTCTTCGCCAACTGGGACCAGGACGAGACCGCGGTCGCGGAGAGGTACTGGGAGCAGGACCCGGCCACGGTCGCCGACGAGCTCGCGCAGGCCGCCGCTGCGTCGGCGGCCGCGTTCGACCAGGTCCGGGACGACCAGTGGGAGCGGACCGGGCGGCGCAGCAACGGCTCGGCCTTCACCGTGCGCACGCTCGCGGTCTACTTCCTCCACGACGTCGAGCACCACCTGGCGGACCTCCGCCGCTGAGCACGTCAGCGCTCGACGAGCGGCGTGGACGCGGGCGAGCCACCGGTGACTCCTTGGATTCCCATCCTCAGGGGACGAGCACCAGCCGCACCCCTGCGTCCTGCGCCTGCTGCACCCGCCAGGCGTCGGCGACCTCCGACAGGGGCCGAGCGTCGTGGGCGACCGCGACCGCACCGTCCTCGGCGTGCCGGAGCAGCGCGGTGAGCGCCTCCCGCCGCTGGGCGGGGGTCAGCGCGTTGTTGGTGTAGCCGCGCAGGTCGAGAGACCCGCTGCGCAGCATCGCCGAGGAGAACGTCGCCCGGTCGCCGGCCGAGCCACCGAGGTTCACCAGCCGCCCTGCCGGCGAGAGCACCCGCGCCGCGGCGGACGCCGGGGTGCCGAAGACCGGGTCAACGACGACGTCGGCCGTCCCGCCCAGTGCCGCCTCGAACCGCGCGGCCAGCTGCCCCTCGTCGTCGGTCAGCAGCACGACCCGGTCGGCGCCGGCGGCGCGGGCGCGGTCGGCCGACGCCTCGGAGCGGCACGCGGCGACGACCCGCGCGGCCCCGAGCGCCCGGGCCGCGCCGACCGCGACCTGGCCCACGGCGCCCCCGGCGCCGAGCACCAGCACGGTCTCCCCCGCGCGGAACCCGCCGCGCCAGGTCAGCGCCATCCACGCGGCGACGGCCGAGAGCCCGAGGGCGGCGACGGCCACGTCGTCGACGCTCGTGGTGAGCGGGACGAGGTCGTCGTCGACCACGAGGCACCGCTCGGCGAGGCTGCCGTCGCACGGCTTCATCCCGGCCGAGGTCGCGAACCACACCCGCGTGCCGGGCTCCAGCACCTCGGAGCGCTCCGCCACGCCGACGCCCTGCACCCCCGGCACGTACGGCGTCCGGGGCACGCCGAAGTACGAGCTCCCGGACGCGCACAGCAGGTCGAGGGGCACGACCGGCGCGGCGGTCACCCGGACGACGGTGCTGCCCTCGGCGGGGAGCGGCGTCGGGTGCTCGGCGTACTCCGGCGGGGTCCCGGCGGTGCGGACGACGGCGGCGTGCACCGGCTGCTCCTCAGGTGGCGATGTCGGGGTAGGGAAGGGTGAGGTGCTCCATCGCCTTGCCGTACGCCTTCTGGTACTCCAGCGGCCCGTGGTCGCGCTCGAAGCAGGCGATGAAGAGCGTGAGCGTCAGGAAGGGGTGGGCGCCCATCTCGAAGAGGGCGACGTGGTCGTGCTCACGGAGGGCCCTCCGCTCGTCCTCCGTGAACGCGAGCCACGTCGACTTCTCGTCAGTCGTACAATTCAGGATGCGGTTGGCCATCTCGGCCTCCCACCACGCCACCGTGCCGGCCGGGTCCTCGCGGTAGCGCTCGACGAGCTCGGGGTCGCGGTCGACGGTGTAGAGGAACTTGTCGAGCAGGTACTTGCTCACGCCGGCGCTCCTTCCGGGTACCACGTGAAGTAGGCCTCCATCGTGTGGAACAGGTCGAGGGAGTCGACGTGGTCGGCCTTCTGTCCCTCGCCGGCGACGCCCATCATCAGCATGAAGTCCATGAACCCGTGGGTGGCGTTGCCGGGCTGGTGAAGCGACTCGAGCGAGACCTCGGAGAGGCACCCCTCGATGTCGCCGGTGGCGATCCACTCCACGGCCTTGCGGTCGAACTCGGGGTCGGGGCCGTGCTCGCCGAACTGGCGGGGGCCGCCGAGCTCGAGCGAGAGGTGGCCGGTCCCGACGATCGCCACGCGCTTGTCCTCCGGCCACGCCTCGACCATCTCGCGGATCGCCTTGCCCAGCTGGACGAACCGCTTCGGCTGCGGCAGCGGCGGCGCGAAGATGTTGGTGTAGATCGGCACGATCGGCAGGTCGGCCTCAGGGCGCAGCGTGATGATCGGGCAGGTGATGCTGTGGTCGATCCGCAGCTCGTTGCTGAACGCCAGGTCGAAGTCCGCGTCGAGACCGCTGCGCAGGATGTGGGCCGCCAGCTCCTCCTCGCCGTCGAGGGTCATCCGTGGCAGCCCGAACTCGCGCTCCTCGTTGTACCAATTGGCGTCGAACTTCGGCGCCTTGCCGACGAGGAACTGCGGCATGTTGTCCAACCACAGCTGGTGGAAGTGGTCGCTGCCGACCATCACGAGGACGTCGGGCTCGGCGCGGGTCAGCGTCTCGCGGAACGTCTCGATCTTGCTCACCCACTCGTCCGCGAACGGCGGGCGGTCCTTACCCGTCGCCGTGCTGGCGCGGTAGTAGAACGGGTGGTGGGTCGATGCGATGACCGCGGCGACTGTGGCCATGGCGTCAGCTCCTCGTGGTCGGGTCGACGTAGACCGCGTTGCGGTCGACGGTCAGGTAGGTGTCCATGCCGATCGGCCTGCGGCGCTCCTCGGCGATCTGGCCCAGCAGCCCGGCGGCGCGGGCCAGCAGGGCGAAGCCGCGGAGCAGCTCGACGGGCAGCCCCAGGTCGGCCAGGGCCGCTCCGCACACCCCGGCGCCGTTCAGCGGCAGCCGGCGGCCGAGCACCTGCTCGTGGGTGCGGCCGATCGCCTCGAAGAGCCGGAGGTGCGGCCCCTTGAGCCCCTCCTCCTCGGCGATGCCGATCAGCACGGGGGTGCGCGGGTCCTGGACCTTGTGCACGGGGTGGCCGATCCCGGGGACGAACTGGCCGGCCTGCTTCGTCGCCGCGACCGCCTCGACCGCCAGCGCGTCCCACCCGGCGTCGTCGCTGGGCAGGTCGCGCCCGTCGAGGACCGCGTGGAGGTACTGCCCGCAGTCCTCGGTGACGCCCAGGAAGCGGGAGCCGCCGCCCAGCAGCCCGGCGGCCATCGCGCCCTGCAAGGAATCGGGTGCGGAGAGGTAGGTCAGCCGCGCGGCGATCGCGGTCGGCGTGAACCCGTGGTCGGCGAGGGCCACCAGGACCGCCTCGAAGACGCGGGTCTCCGACGGGGTCGGCCGCCGCATCGCGACCAGCCAGAACGCCAGCTCGCCGAACCCCACCTTCCCCATCAGGTCGGCGGTCAGGTCCTGGCCGAGAAGCCGGATCTCGTCGGCGGTGCTCGTCCCCAGCGACGTGGGGAACTCCGGCACGTCCTTCGTCATGCGGTGTGCTCCTCTCCGGCGGCAGCCGGGTCCTGGGTGAGCCAGCGGCGGATCTCCTTGCCGTGCTGGTCGAGCGAGGGCGGAGGAAGGCGGTACTCCGCGGGCGTCCGGGAGAACCGGATCGGGTTCCGCACCGACGGCACCGCCGCCTCGCCGTCCCCGACCTCGACGACCGGGTCGAGCCCGACCTCCTCCGCGAACGCGACGCCGCCGTCGACGGTGTTGATCGGGCCGCACGGGACGCCGGCCGCGATGATGTCGCGGAACCACTCCATCTTCGTGCGGGTCCGCAGCCGCTCGACCAGCAGCGGGCGGAGCTCGTCGCGGTTGGCGGTGCGGTCCTCGTTGCGGCCGAAGCGCGGGTCGTCGGCGAGCTCGGGCGCGCCGAGCACCTCGACCAGCCGCCGGAACTGGTTGTTGTTGCCGGCAGTGATGATCAGGTCGCCGTCGGCGCACGGCAACGGCTCGTAGGGGAACAGGCTCGGGTGGCTGTTGCCCATCCGGAAGGGCACGACGCCCCCCGCGACGTACGCGCTGGACTGGTTCACCAGCCCGGAGAGCGCCGAGGAGAGCAGGTTGACCTCGACGTGCTGGCCGCGGCCGGTGGCGTCGCGCTCGTGGAGCGCGGAGAGCACACCGATGGTGGCGTGGAGCCCGGCCATCACGTCGAAGACCGAGATCCCGGCGCGGTAGGGCTCGCCGTCGGGTGGACCGGTGAGGCTCATCAGCCCGGAGATCGCCTGCACGATCAGGTCGTAGCCGGGGAGCGACGCCCCGCCGGGCCCGCTGCCGAAGCCGCTGATCGAGGCGTAGAGGACCCGCGGGTTGCTCCGGGAGACCGAGTCGTAGTCGAGACCGAACCGCACGAGCCCGCCCGGCTTGAAGTTCTCGACGAGGACGTCCGCGCGCCGGGCCAGCTCCTGTGCGGCGGCGAGGTCGTCGGGGTCCTTGAGGTCGAGCGCGACCGAGCGCTTGTTGCGGTTGACCCCCAGGTAGTAGGTCGAGATCCCGTCCCGCACCGGCGGCTGCCACGACCGGGTGTCGTCCCCCTGCGGCCCCTCCACCTTCACCACCTCGGCGCCCAGGTCGGCGAGGAGCATCGTCGCGTAGGGCCCGGCCAGGATCCGCGAGAAGTCGGCGACGAGCAGGCCGGCGAGCGGCCCTCGCGGTTCGGCGACCTCGGCCACGGGCAGCTCCTCGACGCTCGTTTGCGGACAGGTGTCCGTCAGTGTCGTCAGAGTGCGCACGGGTGTCAACAGGCGCGCCGCTGGCTGGTCCAGCCGTTGACATCGTGACCGCCGTCACTTCACCATGACCGCAGCACCTGGGCTGACCGTGCAGCGGACAGACGTCCGCACCAACCTCCGGGAGGACGCATGACCGAACCCATCGCCATCGAGAGTGGCCGTCCCGTCGTCCTCCGGGGCGGCACGGTCCTGACCATGGACGACCGGCACACGGTGCTGGCCGCCGCGGACGTCCTCGTCGTCGGCGACCGCATCGCCGCGGTCGGCCCGGCGCTCGACGTTCCCGAGGGCACCCTCGAGATCGACGCCCGCGGGGGCATCGTCATGCCCGGGATGATCGACACCCACCGGCACATGTGGCAGACCGCGATGCGCGGGTACGGCGCCGACTGGACGCTCACGCAGTACTTCGTCTGGTACTACCTCGAGCACGGCGCGGCCTTCCGCCCGGAGGACATCCACGCCGGCAACCTGCTCTCGGCCTGGGACGCCCTCGAGGCCGGCGTCACCACCACCGTGGACTGGTCGCACGGGTTGCAGACGGTCGGCCACGCCGAGGCGGCGGTCGACGCGCTCCGCGCGGTCCCGGGGCGGTTCGTGCTCGCCTACGGCAACATCCAGGCGGCTCCCTGGGAGTGGACCGCCGACCCCGCGGTGCGGTCGTTCCTCCAGCGCAGCCGCGACGCGGCCGACGACCGCATCGGCTTCCAGCTCGCCTTCGACGTCACCGGTGACCCAGCGTTCCCGGAGAAGGCGGCGTTCGAGGCGGCCCGCGAGCTCGGGATGCCGGTCACCACCCACGCCGGCGTGTGGGGGGCCACCAACGACGACGGCATCCGGCTGATGCACGAGAACGGCTTCATGGACGAGTCCACGGTGTTCGTCCACGCCGCGACGCTCACCGCCGACTCCTACCACCGGATCGCCGCGACCGGCGGCTCGATCTCGGTCTCGACCGAGTCCGAGCAGAGCGCGGGCCAGGGTTACCCGCCCACCTGGCAGGTCCGGCGCCACGACATCCCGGTCTCGCTCTCCCACGACACCAGCGTCTGGTGGAGCAGCGACCTCTTCTGCGCGATGCGGACCACGCTCGGCGCCGACCGGTCGCGCGAACACCTCGAGGCGCACGCGAAGGGCGACACCGTCACCCACGTGCACCTGCGCGCCGAGCAGGTCGTCGACTGGGCGACCCGCGGCGGCGCCCGGGCCCTCGGCCGCGACGACCTCGGCTCGCTCGAGCCCGGCAAGAAGGCCGACGTGGTGCTGATCAAGAACGACGCCTCGCCGGTGATGTTCCCGGTGCTCAACCCCTACGGCCACGTGGCGTTCCAGGCACAGCGCGGCGACGTGCACACGGTGCTCGTCGACGGCCGCGTCGTCAAGCACGAGCACCGGCTCGTCGGCGCAGACCTGTCCGCCGTACGCCGGGAGGTGGAGGCGACCGTCGAGCACCTCCGCGCCACGATGGGCGAGGAGGTCTGGCTCAAGGGGATGAACCCCGACCTGCCCGCGGACGACAAGGAGGTGCTGGACAACCCGTACCAGTACACCGACTACAAGTCCGAGTCCACGCGTCGTTCACGTGGCACGGTGTTCGGGGAGCCGACGGGCGCGCGGTGAGCGCCGCCTAGTCTGCTCTCCGGAACGGCTCGGCTCGACCTCGGGAGGCACGCATGGCGGGACGAGGCAGCGGTCCGGACTTCGTCGAGGCGCTGGCCCGCGGGCTCGACGTCCTCACCGCGTTCGACGCCGAGCACCGGCGGATGTCGCTGTCGGAGGTCGCGTCGGTCGCCGGGCTGGCGCGACCCACGGCACGCCGGCTCCTGCTCACGCTGGAGGAGCTCGGCCACGTCCGCTCGGTCGACGGGCTCTTCGAGCTCACCCCGCGGGTGCTCTCGCTCGGGACGGCGTACGTCTCCTCGCTGGGGCTGTGGGACATCGCGCGGCCGCACCTCGAGCGGCTCGTCGCACAGACCGGCGAGTCGTCGTCGATGGCGCAGCTCGACGGCTCCGACATCGTCTACGTCGCGCGGGTGTCGGTGCCGAAGATCATCGCGCTGCGCGTGGAGATCGGCACCCGGTTCCCGGCCGCGCAGACCTCGCAGGGCAAGGTGCTGCTCGCCGCGCTCTCCCCCGCGGCCCTGGAGGAGACGCTGGCGCAGCCGAGCCGGTCGGGGCTGCCGGCGTACATCGGGCGCTCGGCGGAGCAGCTGGCCGAGGAGCTCACCCAGGTCCGGGCCCGCGGCTGGGCGCTGGCCGACGAAGAGCTCGCGCCCGGCGTCCGGTCGGTCGCCGTGCCGGTCCGCGACGGCACGGGTGCGGTACGCGCGGCGATGAACGTGACCGTGCACGCGGCCGAGACCTCCACCGAGACGCTGCTGGGCGACCACCTGCCGAGGCTGCTCCGCACCGCCGGCGAGGTCAGCGCCGAGTGGGCGCTGTGGCAGTCACGGCCGCACGTCGAGGTCGCCACGGAGCACCCGTCCGCCGGCTGACGGCGAGCTACAGCCTGCCGCCGGTGAGCGCGAGGATCTCGCGCACCCGCTCCTTCGCCGCCGCGCAGTAGTCGGACGCGGCCCGCTCCGCCGCCTCCTGGTCGCGCCGCTCGAACGCCTCCACCAGCCGCCCCTGCACCTCGACGAACTTCTGCGACGTCACCGGCGTCGAGCCGAACGACCGCGTCATCACGCTCTTGATGCTGAGCCGCCCGAAGGTCGAGGTGAGCAGCGGGTTGTGGGCCAGCGACACGAGGTGCTCGTGGAAGGAGTAGTTGGCGTCGAGGTAGCCGTGGAAGTCCACGAACCGGTTGCCCACCAGCAGCCGGGCCATCTCGTCGAAGCGGCGGCGCAGCTCGCGCACCTCCTCCTCGGTGACCCGCGGCATGGCGATCCGGATGACGCCGAGCTCTATCGCGAGCCGCGCGTCGAAGGTCTCGTCGGAGGTGCGCACGTCGAACGGCGCGATCACGTAGCCACGCTCGGGGTCGCGGCGGACCAGCCCGTCGGAGGAGAGCCGGGTGAGCGCGTAGAACGCCGCGGTGGGGTCGACCTCCAGCTGCCGTGCCAGGTCCTCCAGCGCGAGCGCGTGGTCGGCGGGGAACACCCGGCTGAGCACCAGGTCGCGGGCCCGACCGTAGATCTCGTCGTCGCGGGCGAACTCGAAGCGGCCGAACCCGCCGCGGAAGTAGGTCAGCGGCTGGCCGTCCGCGGCGGTCGCCGAGACCACCCGACCGACGAAGATCGAGTGGGTGCCTCCGACGACGGTCTCCACGACCTCGCACTCGATGTGCGCGAGCGCGTCACCGAGGAGCGGCAGCCCCGTCCTCCCGGTGCGCACGTCCACGCCGCGGAACTTGTCGGCGCTCGGTGCCGCGAACTGGTTGGCCAGGTCGCCCTGCGACTCCCCCAGCACGTTGACGACGTAGCACCCCGCCGCCTCGACCGCGGCCGCCGTCGGCACCGATCGGTTGATGCACGCCAGCATCATCGGCGGCTCGAGGGACAGCGACGTGACCGAGCTCGCCGTCATCCCGTGGCGCTTGCCGTCGACCTCGGTCGTGACGACCGTGACGCCGCTGGCCAGGTGGCTGACGACGTGGCGGAAGTGCCCGGGATCGACGGAGGGGGACGCGGTCGTGGTCGGCTCCATGTCCTACCTCCGTGGTTGGGGTCCCTGGCGTGCAGGCAAGGGGCCTGTCCGGTTCGTGGGCGTGCCTCATTGAACAAACCCGGTCGCGCCGACGCACTGACGTCCCCCGTCAAAATGCTTCCGCCCTGGTGCCGGTGCCTGTAACGGGTCCGTGCCCGGCAGGACACCTGCACCGCAGCACAGGTGCCCACTCACGTGAACCGTGAATCAGGGACCGCAGATTGACGCCAGCGGCCACTCCCCGCTCCCGGGTCCGGTGGCTTGACTGCGGGGGTGATCAACGCAGCAGTCGTGGGCCTCGGATGGTGGGGCCAGAAGATCGTGTCGGACCTCGAGGACAGCGACCACATGCGCGTGGCCGTCGGCGTGGACGTCGACGAGGGCGCGCGCCGGCGCGTGGGCGACAGGGGGGTGCGCACCGCGTCGGCGATCGAGGACGCGCTCGCGGACGACGCCGTCGACGCCGTGGTCCTCTGCTCGCCGCACCGGTTCCACGCCGAGCAGATCGTGGCCGCCGCGGCCGCCGGCAAGCACGTGTTCTGCGAGAAGCCGCTCACGACCACCGGTGAGGAGGCCCGGCGCGCGATCGCGGCCGTGCGCGCGACCGGCGTCCAGCTGGGCATCGGCCACGAGCGACGCTTCGAGCCCTCGATGCTCCGGCTCCGCGAGATGTGCGGCAGCGGCGAGCTCGGCACGCCCCTGGTGCTCGAGGGCAACTTCAGCCAGGACAAGTTCCTCGACCTCCCGCCGGACAACTGGCGGCTCTCCGACGAGCACGCTCCGGTCGGCCCGCTGTCGGCCACCGGGATCCACCTGGTCGACCTCGCCATCGCGGTCTTCGGCCGCCCCACCGAGGTCTGGGCGCGGCTCGGCACGCACGCGACGACCTTCGAGAACGGCGATACCCTGACGATCACCATGGGGTTCGAGAAGGGCCGCACCGCCATGATCACCGCGATCCTGACCACGCCGTTCGCCGGTCGGGTGACCGTGCTGGGCTCCGAGGGCTGGATGGAGATCCGCGACCGCAACCACCCGGAGGCACCGCGGGGGTGGGACGTCACCACGGTGCTCCGCGGCAGCGAGCCCGAGACGACGTTCGCGCCGCCGCACCCGACGGTGCGCGACAACCTCGAGGCGTTCGCCCGTGCCGCCGCCGGCGGGACGCCCTACCCCGTGACCTACGACGAGATGCTGGCGAACGTGGACGCGTTCGAGGCGATCACCCGGTCGGCACGGACCGGCCGTGTGGAGCAGGTGCCCGCCGCGACATGACCGTCGACGGAGCCGTCGAGCTCTCCCCTCAGGTGACGGACGCCTGCGGGGCCATGCCCGAGCGGTTCCGCGGTCACCTCGAGAGCCTCTCGATCGAGGGGCTGGTCGACGAGGTGCTCCAGCGGTGCACCGCCGCCGCGTTCTCCGAGCACGCTCACGACGCCGAGTTCGTCGAGCGGCTCCGGGCGAGCATCTCCCAGAACGCCTACGCGCTCCGCGACGTGCTCGTCGGCAGGGCCTCGCTCGACGAGGTCGAGCTCGACAAGGTGCTGGAGTTCGCCTCCACCCAGGCCCGGCTGCGGATCCCGCAGAAGGCGATGCAGCGCTCCTACCGGGTCAGCTTCCTGTCGCAGTGGGAGATCTGGGCGCACCACCTGCGCGACGCGCTGGTCGGCACCGAGGTGTCCACCGAGGAGGCGCTCGACCTGCTCTCCCGGCTCACCCGCGCGATCCTCACCTACCAGGACCACGTCGCCTCCCGGGTGGCGGACACCTACACCCGTGACCAGGACGCGCTGAACAGGTCGCGCGCCCACGTGCGCAAGAACCTCGTCCGCGACGTGCTCCGCGGCGAGGCCGGCTCCCTCTCGGCGAGCGACCTGGCGCTGCTCGCCTACCCCCTCGACGCCCACCACGTGGCGGTGCTGCTGCCGGAGATGCCCGAGGGCGCCGCCTCCCAGCTCGCCGACGGGCTGCGCTCCGCCGGTCGCTGCCCGCACTCCCTGACCTACGCGCTCACGCTCGGCAGCACCGTGGTCTGGCTCGGGCGGCTCGACCCGTGGCCGCAAGCCGCGCTGACGGCGGTCGTCGAGGCGCTCGAGCGGGTCGGGGCGGTGGCGACGGTGAGCAACCCGGCGCGCGGGGCCGACGGCTTCGTCACGGCGCTGCGCCAGGCCCGTGACGCCGAGCGGGTGCGCGAGGCCTGGCCGCCGGAGGAGTCGCCCGCGGTGGTGCGCTACTCCGACGCGAACCTCGAGATCCTCCTGCTCCGCGACGAGGCGCTCGCGCGGGCGTTCGTCGAGACGGAGCTGGGACCGCTCGGCCGGTCGACGAACGAGGCGACCCGGCTCCGCGACACCCTCGAGGCGTCCTTCCGCTTCGGCAGCCACGTCGCGGCCGCGGAACACCTGCAGCTCCACGAGCACACGGTCCGCAACCGGCTGCACAAGGCCGAGGAGCTGCTCGGCCACCCGCTGCAGGAGCGCCGGACCGAGCTCCAGGTCGCGATCCGGCTCGTCCGGCTCCTCGGCGACGGCTGAGCGCGCACCGGCCTCAGGCGAGGAAGCGCGCCAGCGCGTCGGCGAAGGGCTGTGGGTTCTCGTACGCCGCGGCGTGGCCGCCGGGCAGCCACTCGGCCCGGACGTCCTGCAGGGCGGCGGTGAACCACTCCACCGCCTGCTGGAACGGCGGTGCGTCCTGCTCGCCGCAGAGCACCAGGACCGGGGCCGCGATCGACCGCGCTGCCTCGGAGGTGTCTGCCGTCGCGAGCGCCTCGCAGGTCCGGGCGTACCCCTCGGGGTCACCGGCGAGCAGCACCTCGCGGACCGCCGCCACCTGGTCCGCTGCGTCGCGCCGGAACGGCTCGGTGAACCACAGCTGCTCCATGGGCTCGGCGACCGCGGCCAGCCCCTCACGGCGTACGGTCGCGGCACGCTCGCGCCACATCTGCTGCATGGGCGCGGGGTACACCGCGACGGCGTCGGCGACGACCAGCCGGCGCACCAGGTCGGGGCGGCGGGCCGCGAGCACCTGGCCCACCAGGCCGCCCAGGGAGACGCCGACGACGTCGACCTGTCCGGCGCCGTCGAGCTCCTTCTCGACGGCGTCCGCGAACGCCTCGACCGAAGGCTCCTCCGGAGGGAGGGCGGCGCCGCCGTGCCCCAGCAGGTCGGGCACGACGACGTCACCCATGGCGTCGGGGAGGCACGCTCTCACCGGGTCCCAGAACCGGTGGTCCACCCCCAACGGGTGCAGGAGGAGCAGCGGCCGGGCGGTCACACCGGCTCCCGGACGGGCAGGCGGGGCGCACCCTCCGGCGGTGGCGTCCTCGCGAGGTTCATCGTCATGGCGAGCGTGGTGTAGTAGCCGGCCGTCCCGACCACCTCCACCACCTTCGTCTCGCCCAGCGCGGCGACCGCGGCGGCGTACGTCGCGTCGCTGACCTGGCGCGTCTCCTCCAGCTCGTCGAGCAGCTCGACCACCAACGCCACCTCGGGCCGGCCGCCGACCGGACGGACGCCGCGGGCGACCGCGTCGACGACCTCCTCGGGCAGCCCTGCCTTCAGCGCCAGCGGGTGGTGGAAGCCGTACTCGAAGTCCTGGTCCCAGCAGCGGGCGACGTGCAGGATGACGAGCTCGACGAGGTCGTCGTCGAGCGCGCTGTCCCAGCGGAGGAACTCGCCGACCAGCTGGAGCCGCGTCATGAGCTCCGGGCTGCGCAGCAGCGGCACGAACGGCCCGAAGATCGCGCCCCGCGGCCCGGAGGCGATCCGCTCCGCGGCGGCGCGCTGCTCCTCGGTCAGCTCGTCGGGTGCGGGCAGCGGCAACCGGTCCGTCACGCCTGCTCCCCCAACGCGGCGTTGACGTCGGGCATGACCTTCTGCGCCATCAGCTCCATCGAGCGGCGCGCGAGCGTCGGGTCGACCCAGTCGAGGCCGGCGTACACGAGCTCGCCGAACTCCCCGACCTCCTCGCGGAACGCGAGGAGCTGCTCGGTGACCGAGGCCGGCGTGCCGGTGATCACGAGCTTGTCCAGGACGTGGTCGAGGGTGATCTCGTCGTCAGGCTGGTCGCGGTGGGTCTTGAAGAGCTCGAGGCGGCCGAGCTTCCGCATCTTCTTCAGCATCTGCGAGTAGTAGAAGCGGTAGGGGCTGTTCTCGTCGTCACGCCCGTAGGCCTCCGCCACGCCGGGGTCGTCCGCGACGAACACCGTGCGGGCGACACGCCAGTCGGCCGGGTCGGCGACCGCACCGGCGGCCTCCTTGCCCTGGGCGTAGTTCGGCCAGTGGGTGGCGACCCACTGCGGGAGCAGGAAGTTCGCCGACAGCGGGTGGAAGTCGCGCTGGCCCATCGCGATGACGCCCTTGGAGAACGGCGCGACGACGGTGCCCACGACCTCGGGCCGCGGCTGCTGCAGCGGCTTGGGCAGGATGCCCACCCCGAAGTCGAGGTCGATGGTGGACTCGGTGGTGACCTTGAACCGGTTGTCCGGCAGGTCGATGGCGTACGGCGGGTCGAGCTCCCAGATCTTCAGGATCACGTCGATCGCCTCGGCGAAGATCTTGTTGCGGTCCTCCTTGAGGATGCCGAGCGCCTCCGCGTCGGAGGTGAGCGCCCCCGGGCTGATGCCGAGGATGAACCGGCCACCGCTGAGGTGGTCGAACATCGCGGAGTTCGCCGCGACCAGAACCGGGTGCTGCTGCGAGAGGTTCGTGGTGCCGGTGGCGAGCCGGATCTGCCGGGTCTCGTGGATCAGCGTCGCGAGGAACAGCAGGCTGTTGGTGATGTTCTCGTGCTGGTCGGTGAGGTGCTCGCCGATGAACGCGTCGTGGAACCCCAGCTCGTCCGCCAGGATGACGGCCTTGCGGTCCTCGTCGAGCGTCTCGGCCCAGGTCCGGCCGAGCGGGTGCAGAGGCATGGAGAAGTAGCCCAGTCTCACGGCGTGCTCTCGCTTTCCTGTCCGGTTCCCCCGGGACGGTTCGCCCGGCGTACCCGGGAGTCTCGTACGCAGCCGCCGGCGGGACAGTGGCGCCGAGGGTGAATCTCCCCGTCCGCGATGACGTCCGCCGTCAACGCGAGCGTCGCTCGTGGAGGTCGATCACGGGCCCACCGGGCGGGCGAGGGCGGCGATGTCCTCGTCACCGTGGCCGGCTGCGGAGAGCGCGGCCAGCCGTTCGACGGTCACGGCCGTGAGCGGAGCGGTCGCTCCGGCCGACCCCACGATGAACCGCGCGTCCTTGAGCCCGCCGTCCACGGCGAACGCCGCCGGGTAGTCGCCGGCCGTCATCAGCCTCCCCTTGGCGGTCACGAACGGCGACTCGAGCGGGCCACCCCGGATCGCCTCGAGGAAGAGGTCCGGGTCCAGCCCGAGCGCCCCGGTGATCGCCCTCGACTCCGCGATCGCCGCGGTCACGTTGAGCACGAACGCGTTGGCGGCCAGCTTCAGGCGGGAGGCGGCGTCGCCGCGGTCGCCGAGCCACACCGTGCGGGAGCCGATCGCGTCGAGGACGGGCGCCACGACCGGACGGGTGTCGTCGGGCCCGGAGGCGAGCACGACGAGGGTCCCCTGCTCGGCGGGGTGCTTGGTGCCGAGCACCGGCGCGTCGACGTACCGGAGGCCGAGGTCACCCGCGACGTCGCGCAGCGCCGCGTGCCCCTCGATGCCGACGGTGCTGGTCTGCAGCAGGACGGCGCCCTCGGCGAACCGCCCCCGGGCCTCCTGCAGGACCTCCGCCACGACGTCGGCGTCCCAGAGCATCGTGACGACCACGTCGGCGTCGCGCACCGCGTCGGCGACGTCGCTGGCGACCCGGGCCCCGGCCTCGGCGAGCGGGGCGGCGCGCTCGGGCGAGCGGTTCCACACCGCGAGGGGCAGCCCGGCCGTCGCGATGTTCCGCGCCATGCCGGCGCCCATGGTCCCGGTGCCGAGCAGGGCGACGCGCGGTGCGTTGACGCCCTCGGCCGTTGTGTATACCGTCATAGCACTCTGTATACCAAGGAGCGAGCCCCATGACCATGACCGACGACCGTCCGACGGTCCAGCTCTCCACCGGCCCGCTGCCCACCGGGCTCCGCGTCGGCGGCCGCGTCGTGGCCGGCCGAGGCCCGGCCCTCGACGTGGTCAACCCGGCGACCGGCGCCGTCCTGGCCGTCGCCGACACCGCCAGCGCAGCCGACGTCGAGGAAACGGTGCGGATCGCACAGGAGACCTTCGACTCCGGCGTGTGGAGCCGGATGCCGATCCACGAGCGGGCCCAGGTGCTGCACCGGTTCGCCGACGGCATCGCCGCCCGGATGGACGACCTCTACCGGCTCGAGACCGCCAACAACGGCCGGCCGCTGACCGAGACCAAGGCGCAGATCACCCGGCTCCCGGAGTGGTACCGCTACAACGCCTCCCTGCTGCTCGCCGACCGCGACGCGGTCGCGCCGATGCCGGGGCCCTACCACTCGTACACGACGCGGCTGCCGCTCGGCGTGGTCACGATCCTGGCGTCGTTCAACCACCCGATGATGATCGCGTCCAAGTCGCTGGCCCCCGCGCTCGCGACCGGCAACTCCGTGGTCCTCAAGCCGTCGGAGCAGACCCCGCTGACCGCCTTCCTGCTCGCCGACATCGCGCGGGAGGCCGGGATCCCCGCCGGCGTGCTCAACGTCGTCAACGGGCTCGGCCCCGTGGTGGGCGCGGCGCTCACCGAGCACCCGCTGGTCAAGAAGGTCGTCTTCACCGGCGGCACCGAGCCCGGCCGCTCGATCGCCGTCGCGGCCGCACGCCGGTTCGCCAAGACCACCCTGGAGCTCGGCGGCAAGTCCCCGGTGCTCTTCTTCGACGACACCCCCGTCGACGTCGCCGCGCGTGGTGCGGCGTTCGGCGGCTTCATCGGCGCCGGCCAGACCTGCATCGCCGGCAGCCGGCTGCTGGTGCAACGCTCTATGCACGACGAGTTCCTCGACGCGCTCAAGGGGGTCGCCGAGGGCATCCGGATCGGCGACCCGAACGACCCGGCGACCCAGCTGGGCCCGGTGATCTCGGCGCGGGCCCGCGACCGGATCCTCGGCCGCATCCAGGAGGGCGTCGACGCGGGTGCCCGCGTCGTCACCGGCGGCGGGCCCGCGACGGTGCCCGGCCTCGAGGACGGCTTCTTCGTGCAGCCGACCGTGCTCGCCGACGTCACCAACGACATGTCGGTGGCCCGCGAGGAGATCTTCGGCCCGGTCGTCGTCGTGATCCCCTTCGACACCGAGGACGAGGCGGTCTCCATCGCCAACGACTCGCCGTACGCCCTGGGCTCGGCGATCTGGACCCGCGACGTCGCCCGCGCCCACCGCGTGGCCTCCCGGCTCGAGGCCGGGATGGTCTGGGTCAACGACCACCACCGCCTCGACCCGTCCTCCCCGTGGGGCGGGCTCAAGGAGAGCGGCATCGGCCGCGAGGGCGGCTGGGAGTCGTTCCACGACTTCACCCACGTCCGTGCGGTGACCGTCCGGACGGCGTCGGACGACGTCGACTGGTACGGCGGCAAGGCAACCGGAAGGCTGAACTGAATTGAGCGACCTGACCCTGCACCCCGTCGAGGACGGCGTGATCCTGGCGGAGCTGTCCCGACCGCCGGAGAACCTCTTCAGCATCGAGATGTGCGACCGGCTCTCGGCCCTCCTCGAGGCCCCGCCGGAGGGCGCGCACGTGCTGCGGCTCCGCGCGGACGGCGACGCCTTCTGCCTCGGCCGCGACCGGGGCAGCACCGCCCTGTCGCCCGGCGAGGTGCGTGCGGAGGCGGAGGCGCTGGTCCGGCTCACCACCGCCGTGCAGCGCTCCTCGATGGTGACGGTCGCCGAGGTGCAGGGCGACGCGGCCGGCTTCGGGGTCGGGCTCATCGCCGCGTTCGACGTGTCGGTGGCCGTGCGTGACGCGTCCTTCCGGTTCCCGGAGGTCGGCATCGGGCTCGCCCCGGCGCTCGTCCTCGCCTGGCTGCCCCGCGTCGTCGGCCGGCGCGAGGCGTTCTGGCTCACCGCGACAGCGTCCCCGCTCGCCGCGGAGCGCGCCGCCGAGCTCGGCCTCCTCAACGAGGTCGTCGACACCCGCGACGACCTGGTCAAGCGCGTCGACGACATGGTCGACGCCCTCCGCAGCCGCAGCCCGCGCGTGCACGCCGACATCAAGGACATGCTCCGCGTCTTCGGTGACCTCGGCGACGAGCGCGCCCTCGAGGTCAGCCTCGACAAGCTCGTGGTCGGCTCGCTGCGTCGCGGCGAGGGCTGAGGAGCACCACGGTGCTGGTGGGCGAGACTGCTCGCGTGTCCCAGGAGTCCGCCGCCGCACGCGTCGCCCGGGAGCTGCGGGACCGCATCTCGAGCGGTCTCGTGGCCCCGGGCACCGCGCTGTCGCAGGCCGGCGTGGCCGAGGAGTACGGCGTGAGCCGGATCCCGGTCCGCGACGCCCTGCAGCAGCTCGCCTCCGAGGGGCTGGTCGAGCTCCGTGGCTCGACGGCGGTGGTCACTCCGTTGACCGTCGACGACCTGCAGGAGCTCTACGAGCTGCGGGAGGCGGTGGAGCCGGTGGCCACCCGGCTTGCCGTCCCCCGGGTCGGCCGTGCCGGGGTCGCGCGCATGACGCGGCTCCTGGCGACGATGGACGACCCGACGATCCCGCCGGGGACCTGGGTGGAGGCGAACGCCGCTTTCCACGCCGAGGTCTACACGCTGGCGGGACGGCCGCGGATGATCGCGATGGTCGAGCAGCTGCGCCGGCTCACCGACCGCTACGTCTACTTCCACCTCGACGTCGTCGGGAAGGCCGGGCACCTCCAGGACGAGCACCGGCAGATCCTCGACGCGGTCAGGGCGCAGGACGCGACCGCGGCCGCCGAGCTGACCCGCCACCACCTCGCGTCGTCGCACGCGGTCGTGCTCGACTACCTGCTCGCGCACGAGGAGGAGGGCACCGGCTGAGCCGGTCGCCCTCCTCCTCCCGCTGCTGCCGGCGCGCCTCCTAGCGCGCGACCATCCCGGCGGACAGGTCGATGTCGGCCGCGCACAGCCCCGGCATGTGCAGCATCGCCACGACGGCCGCGGCGACCTCGTCCTCGGTCAGCATCCGGTGCAACGCGGCCCGCGAGACGTAGGCCTCCTCGGCCTCCTCGTAGGTCGTGCCGGTCCGCTCGGCCTCGAGCCGGAAGTTGCGCTGCATCCGCGGGCCGTCGACCGGACCCGGGGACAGGGTGTTCACCGACACCCCCGCCGGACCGACCTCGTAGGCCAGCGTCGTGGTCAGCCCGATCACGGCCAGCTTCGAGGCGGTGTACGGCGTCCGCCGCGTCAGCGGGCGCTTCCCGCTCACCGACGCGAGGTTGATGACGTCTCCGGCCCCGCGCTCGACCATCTGCGGGAGGAACGCCCGGCACATCAGGTAGGTGCCGCGGACGTTGATCGCGAAGACCTCGTCCCACTCGTCCGGCTCGATGTCGACGAGCGGGGCGACCGGGCCGGGGACGCCGGCGTTGTTGACCAGGATCTCGACGGTCTCGTCGCTCAGCGCCTCCGCGAGCGCGGTCACGCTCACCGGGTCGGCGACGTCGACGGTCTCGACCCGGACGCTCCCGGCCAGCCCCCCGGCCTCGGCGGCGACCTCGCGGAGCCGCTCCTCGGTGCGGCCGACGGCGACCACCCGGGCGCCTCGGGCGACGAGCCCGAGCGTGATCGCCCGACCGAGGCCGTTGCCGGCCCCGGTCACCACGGCGGTGCGCCCTGCGACGCGGTCACCGGGGAACGGAGCGGACGCGGCGCTCACGCGTCGAGCAGCGCGACGGCGCGGGTCGGGCCGCCGTGGGCGCCGATCACCTTGAGCGGGAAGCCGACGAAGGTGAACCGCTTGCCGATCAGCTTGTCGAGGTTGGTGAGGTTCTCGTAGTGGGTGATGTGGTGGCGGCGGCACATCATGTGGCACGGGTAGAACTTGCTGGTCGGGTTGTCCGGAGTCGGGCTGTCGACCCCGAACGTCTTCACGCCGTGCTCCACGATCCACTCGCTACCGGTCTCCCCGAGCCCCGGGAACTCGGAGAGGTACTCCGGCTTGCCGGCGTACCGACCGTGGGTGCCGGTGTGCAGCAGCAGGATGTCGCCGCGCTCGACCTTCACGCCGGCCGCCTCCTCCGCGGCGTCGAGGTGCTCGGCGGTGATGTCCTGGTGGGCGCCGACGTGCGAGACGTCGAGGCAGGTGGCGGGACCGTAGAAGAGGTCGAGCGACATCTGGTCGATCGTCTCGGCCGACGGGTCGGGGTCGAGGTGGGAGAACGAGTCCACGTGGGTGGGCCCGTTGTCGTTGATCATGAACCCCTTGGTCTGGAAGGAGAACCCGCCCTCGAACCGGAGCGCGGTCTCCTCGTGGGAGGCGTGGTCGAAGACCACCGTCTTGAGGTGGCCGGGGTAGACCTGCATCCCCTGGTAGATGTCCTGCGACAGGTCGACGAGCTGCACGGCGTCGCTCCCTTCGGTACGGCGGACGTCGGCCCGCCCGTGGTCGGTGGTTCCGCTCATCGTGGTCGGTGGGACGCCGCGGAGCGCGCTCGGTTCGGAGTATCTTCCGCCGTATGACCGCTTCGATCGGAGAGACCGCTCCGCCGTTCGACGTCGCGGACCGGATCGCCGCCGCGGTGGGCGGGCCGGTGATCGTCGAGGACGCGTCGTTCCGGGTCCTCGGCTACTCCGCGTTCGTCGGACCGATGGACCGCGGGCGGGTCGAGGCGATCCTGGGGCGACGGATCCCGGAGGCGTGGTTCGAGCACCTGACCAGCACCGGCAGCGTGGAGCGGCTGCGCCGGAGCCGCGACGTCGTGGACCTCCAGGACGGTCCGTGGGAGGCGCACCGACGGCTGATCACGGCGTTCCGCGCCGACGACCGGCTCCTCGGGTTCGCCTGGGTCGCCGAGGGCGACGAGCCGCTCGGCGACGGGGCTGCCGCCGCGCTCCGGCGGGCGGTCGACGAGACGACGCCGGTGATGCTGCGCCACCTCGAGCGGCTCGACGCCGAGGAGGAGCACCGGTCCCGGCTGGCTGCGGCACTCCTCGACGGGCTGCCCGGCGCGCCTGCGGCCGCCGACCGGCTCGGCCTCGAGCGCGACGGGCGGTTCGTGGTCCTCGCGGTCGCCGTCCCCGGTGGCGCCACAGGCGACGCGCCGGCACCGGCGGAGCGGGTCGTCGAGCACCTGCGGCGGTGCCTGGAGTCCTTCCGCCGCCGGGGTGCGGCGACGCCACGCGGGGACGGCGCGCTGGCGGTGCTCGCCCTCGGCCCGGACGAGGTCGAGGAGACCGCGGCCCGGCTCGGGCAGGAGGTGCTCCGGCTCGCCGGCGCCGGACCGTTGCGCACCATGCGCGTGGCGGCGAGCTCGGTCGGCACCGGCCTGGCGGCGCTGCCCCGGCTCCGCGACGAGGCCGGCGCGGCGGCCGTGGTGGCGCCGGGTGACGGCTGCTTCGTGAGCTACCGCGACGTGGAGGCCGAGGCGCTGGTCGCCGACGTCGTCGCCGCGCTCCCGCCCGACCTCCGGCTGAGCGGCCTCGACCGGCTGCGCGAGGCCGACCGCGGGAACGGAGAGCTCGAGCGCACGCTGCGCGCCTTCCTGGCCACGTGCGGCAGCGCCTCCGCGACCGCCCAGGAGCTCGGGGTGCACGTCACGACCGTGCGGCACCGGCTCGACCGGATCGCCGCCGTCTCGGGGCTGCGGCTCGACCGGCCCGAGGTGCGCATCGCCTGCGACCTGGTGCTGCGCCGACCCTCCCCCTGATTCCCGTCCGCCAGCAGTACGACGCCGCCGGAGTGACGCCGGACGACAGCGGAACGGACCGGGGTCCGGACCTACTGTGACCCGATGGAGACTGCACAGACAGAGGCCGCGACCCCCCGCCCGACCTCCGCAGCCACCACCACCGTCGGCGTGGTCGGGCTCGGCATCATGGGCTCGGCGATGTCGGCGCACCTGGTGGCCGCCGGGTTCGACGTCGTCGGACGCGATGTCGCCCCGGCGGCCGTCGAGGAGCTGGTGCGCCAGGGCGGACGCGCCGCCCCCGACGTCCCCTCGGTCGCGCGCGAGGCCGACGTGGTCGTCACCTCGCTCCCCTCGCCGACTGCCGCGCTGGAGGTCTGCCGGGAGCTCGCCTCCGCCGGGCACGACGGGCTCGTGGTCGTGGAGACCTCGACGCTCTCGGTCGAGGTGAAGCAGGAGTGCCGCGACCTGCTCGCGGCCTCCGGCGGCACGCTCCTCGACTGTCCGCTCAGCGGCACCGGCGCGCAGGCCAAGGAGCGCGACCTCGTCGTGCTCGGCAGCGGCGACGAGGCGGCCTTCGAGCGCGCCCGCCCGGTGATGCAGGCCTTCGCCAGGTCGGTGCGCCACGTCGGCGCCTTCGGCAACGGCATGACGATGAAGCTGGTCGCCAACCTGCTGGTGTCGATCCACAACGCCTCGACCGCGGAGGCGTTCGCCCTCGGCGTGGCGGCAGGGCTCGACCCCGACGTGCTCTACGACACGATCCGCGAGGGCGCCGGCGGGTCGGTGATCTTCGACAAGCGTGGACCGCTGATGGCGAGCCGCAGCTACCGTCCCGCGACCGCGAAGGTGTCGATGTTCCAGAAGGACGTCTCGCTGGTCCGGGAGCTCGCCGCCGCGGTCGGCGTACCGACGCCGGTGCTCGACGCCACCGTCCCGCTCTACGACCGCGCCGCCGAGACCGGGTGGGCCGACGCGGACGCGGCTGCCCTCCTCGAGGTCCTCGAGGAAGGGGGACGCGCGTGACCGCGCTGACGCTGGTCAAGGCCGACGAGCTGGCGGACGCGGTGCTGGCCCAGGGGCGCTCCTCCGGCGCCGCTCCCCTGGCCGTGGTGGTGCTCGATCCCGGCGGCCACGTGGTGGTCGCGAAGCGGGAGGACGGCGCCGGCATCCTGCGCATCGAGATCGCGACGGCCAAGGCGTACGGGGCGCTCGGCATGGGCATGTCCTCACGGGCGATCGGCGAGCGCGCCGAGAAGCAGCCGACCTTCTTCGGCACCCTCGCCTCGGTCTCCGACGGGCGGCTGGCACCCGCGGCCGGCGGGGTCCTGGTGCACGGCGCCGACGGGACGCTGCTCGGCGCCGTCGGCGTCAGCGGCGACACCTCCGACGTCGACGAGGGCTGCGTGCTCGCCGGCATCGAGGCCGCCGGCCTGCGCTGACGCCCTCCCGTCGTCCGCGCACCGGGGTGACATCCTGGGCCGCATGCAGCCCGTCCACGTATGGATCCGCTCCGAGTCCCGCGGCACCGAGCGGCGTGCGCCCGTCGTGCCCGCCGACGTCCCGCTGCTGCTGGACGCCGGGTTCGAGGTGACGGTCGAGGAGTCGCCGCAGCGGATCTTCGCCATCGACGAGTACGCCGCCGCCGGGGCGTCCGTCGTGGGCGAGGGCACCTGGCCCGACGCACCGCACGACGCCTATGTCCTCGGCATCAAGGAGCTCCCCGACGACCCGGCCTCGCTGCGCCACCAGCACATCTACTTCGCACACGCCTTCAAGGGGCAGGAGGACGCCCGCCGCACGCTGGAGCGGTTCCGCCGCGGCGGCGGCCGGCTGTTCGACATCGAGTACCTCACCGGCGAGGACGGCAAGCGGGTCGTCGCCTTCGGCTACTGGGCCGGTTACGTGGGTGCGGCGCTCGGGGTGCTGCACCTCGCCGGGCGGCTGACCGCGCCGCTGTCCCCGATGGCCAAGCACGAGCTCGACGCGGAGCTCGAGCGGGCCGGCAAGGACGGCGCCGACGAGCTGCTCGCCCTCGTCACCGGGGCCCGCGGGCGCTCGGGACGCGGTGCGCAGCGGGCGCTGATGACCGCCGGCCTGCCGATCACGCGGTGGGACCGCCAGGAGACGCGGGACCTGCACAAGCAGGCGCTGCTCGGCCACGACATCCTCGTCAACTGCGTGGTCACCCACACTCCGACGAAGCCGTTCGTCGAGCAGGCGGACCTCGACCACGAGCGCCGGCTGCGGGTGCTGGCGGACGTGACCTGCGACGTGACCGGACCAACGAACATGCTCCCGGTGAACACCGAGATCACCACTTGGGAGGAGCCGGTGCGGCGGCTGCACGGCGGCGACGTCGGCAACGGCAGCGCGCCGCTCGAGGTGATCGCGATCGACAACCTCCCGTCGCTGCTGCCGCGCGAGGCGAGCGAGGGGTTCAGCGCCGACCTGACCCCGCACCTGATCGGGCTCGCCGAGGAGGGTGGCCCCTCCGGCCCCTGGCGCGCGGCCGCCCGTGCCTTCGACGAGGCGCTCGCGGGGCTCGACGCCGGGGCGTAGCAGCCGCTCCCTGATCTCCAGCGATCGATCCGGCGGTCGTCGGGGAGCCCGTGACGCGCTGGGTGCACCAAGGTCTCCCCGTTCCGGCGTCCGCCGCTCCTCCCGGCACCGACCGCGGGTCGGTGCCGGGAGGCTCGGGGGTGCGACGCTCAGGCGTCGAGCTTGAGCAGCTTCGCGGCCGTCCGGCTGCGGATGTTGTCGCGCACGTCCTCGCTCAGCGAGGTCGACTCGATCTGGCCCAGCGGGTCGTAGTGGCCCATGTCGAACGGGTAGTCGGTGCCGATCACCACGTGGTCGGCGCCCATCTGCTGCACCAGGAACTCCAGGTGCGGGGCGTCGAAGACCAGGCAGTCGAAGTAGATCTGCTTCAGGTAGGTGCTCGGCGGGCGGGTGATGTGGTGGCGCCCCTCCGGCCGCTCCTCGTAGGCGTGGTCCATGCGCGAGGAGTAGAACGGCAGGTAACCGCCGCCGTGCACCGCGACCAGCTTGAGGTTCGGGTGCTCCTCCAGGACACCGCCGTGGATGATGCGGGTCAGCGCGACCGTGGTGTCGAGCGGGTTGCCGATCACGTTGGTCAGGTAGTACTTGCGGAACCGCTCACCGCCGGTGAACCCGTTGGGGTGCAGGAGGACGGGGACGTCGAGCTCCTCCGCCTTCGCGAAGAACGGACGGAAACGACGGTCGTCGAGGTCCATCCCCATCACGTTGGTGTTGATCTCGACGCCGCGGAAGTCGTAGTCCTTCACGCAGCGCTCGAGCTCCTCGACCGCTGCACGCACGTCCTGCATCGGCACCGTGGCGAGGCCGACGAACCGGTCGGGGTGGTCGGCGACGATCTTGGCGAGGTTCTCGTTCTGCATCTGGGCGAGCTCACGACCCAGCCCGGGGTCGGCCCAGTAGAAGTAGCCCGCCGGCGCGACCGAGATCGCCTGGACGTCGATGCCCATCCTGTCCATGTCGGCGATGCGGGTCGCCGGGTCGGTGGCCTGCGGCATGATCGCCTTGACGTGCTCGACCTGGTAGGCGTTCGTCTCGTCGCCGCCGAAGTAGCTGAACGGCTCCATCTCCGGCGCCATCAGTCCCTCGACCTTGGGCATGCAGTCGGGGAGGATGACGTGGGCGTGGATGTCGATGGTGCGGGGCGTTCCCGTGGCCATGGGTGCCTTTCTTGTCAGTTCGATGAGATGGGGTTCAGCGGGTGGCAGGCGCCCACGGCAGCTCGGCGCCGCCGTACTTCGCCGCCCGTACGTCGCCGGAGCGGGCGTGGCCCTCGAA
This sequence comes from Nocardioides caldifontis, assembly GCF_008087345.1. Taxonomy (GTDB): domain Bacteria; phylum Actinomycetota; class Actinomycetes; order Propionibacteriales; family Nocardioidaceae; genus Marmoricola_A; species Marmoricola_A caldifontis. Next base: position 43,191 of record NZ_VHIB01000016.1, read on the forward strand.
GAGCTCCACCCGGGCCGTCCGCCCGCACAGCTCCCCCAGCCTCGCGCTGGCGGCCTGGTCGGTGACCTCCTGGTAGGTCACCGTGCGGAGGTACTTCCCGACCCAGAGGCCGCCGGTGTAGCGGGCGGCGCCACGGGTCGGCAGCACGTGGTTCGTGCCGATCACCTTGTCGCCGTACGACACGCAGGTGCCCTCGCCGAGGAAGAGCGCGCCGTAGTGGTGCATCTTGTCGAGTGCCTCGCGGGGCTCGCGGGTGAGGATCTGGACGTGCTCGCTGGCGAAGGTGTCCGCCAGGGCGTACGCCGCGTCGAGGTCCTCGACCACGTGCACCTCGCCGTGGTCGCGCCACGCCGGACCTGCCATGTCGTTGGTCGGCATGTCGGGGAGGACCGCCTCCACGTGGGCGATGGCCTCGCGGGCCACCCGCTCCGAGGTGGTGATCAGCACCGCCGGCGAGTCCGGGCCGTGCTCGGCCTGGCTCAGCAGGTCGACCGCGACGACGAACGGGTCGGCGCTGTCGTCGGCCACGACGAGGATCTCCGTCGGGCCGGCGAACAGGTCGATGCCGACCTCGCCGAAGAGCTGCCGCTTGGCCTCGGCGACGTACGCGTTGCCCGGTCCGGCGATCAGGTCGACCCGGCCGACCGACTCGGTGCCGACCGCCATCGCCGCGACGGCCTGGACGCCGCCGAGCACGAAGATCTCGTCCGCGCCGGCGAGGTGCATCGCCGCGATCGTCGCGGGCGGGATCTCGCCCCGCAGCGGCGGCGTGCACGCCGTCACCCGCTCCACGCCCGCGACCTTGGCGGTCACCACGGTCATGTGCGCGGACGCGGTGAGCGGGTAGCGGCCGCCCGGCACGTAGGCGCCGGACGCCACGATCGGGAGGTGCTTGTGCCCGAGGAACACCCCGGGCTCGGTCTCCACCTCGACGTCGAGCATCGACTCCCGCTGCCGCTGCGCGAACTCCCGCACGTTGGCCTGCACGGTGCGGATGTCGTCGACGACGGTCGTGGGGAGCGACGCCACCAGCCCCTCGATCTGCGACCGGTCGAGCTGGAAGGACTCGGGCGACCAGTTGTCGAACTTCTCGGAGTAGCGGCGGACGGCGTCGTCACCGTTGGTGCGGATGTCCTCGATGACGTCACGGACGACCGCCGAGACCGCGTCGTTCCCGTGCGCTGCGGGCGCAGCGCCGGTCGGGCTCTTGAGCTGGGTGCTCACGTGGGTGCTCCTGGTGCTGGAAGGGACGGGTCAGGCGACGGGCTCGGCGACGCTCATCGCCTTGAGCTTCTCGAGGCGCGCGAGCACCTCGGCCTGGAGGGTGGCCACGTTCTTGTCGGTCTGACGACGCGGTCGGGGAAGGTCGATCGTGATGTCCTCGTAGATCAGACCACCGGGCTGGAGCACGATGATCCGGTCGGACAGCTCGACGGCCTCGACGACGTCGTGGGTCACGAACACGACGGTCTTCTTCGACTGCGCCCAGATGTCCTGGAGCTGCTCGCGCAGCCCCCGGGCGGTGATCGCGTCGAGGTGGCTGAACGGCTCGTCCATCAGCAGGAGGTCGGGCTCGACCGCGAACGCGCGGGCGATGCCGACCCGCTGCTGCATGCCGCCGGAGAGCTGTCCGGGGAAGAAGTCGGCGTTCTTCGCCAGCCCCACCATGTCGAGGTACTCCTTGGCCCGCGACACCGTCGCCGGCGACTGGTCGTCCTGGACGTACATCATGTTCTGCATGACGCTGCGCCACGGGAGGAGCCGCGGGTCCTGGAAGACGTAGCCCATCCGCGCCGGGCCTCCGGCGTCGCTGGTCAGGCTGATGTCGCCGGAGGTGTGCTCCTCGACGCCCGAGATGATGTTGAGCAGCGTGCTCTTGCCGCAGCCGGACGGGCCGACGATCGAGACGAAGGTCTGGCCCTTGACCTCGAACGAGATGTCGTCGAGGACCCGGCTCTCGCGGGCCGTGCCGAGGTTGAAGGTCTTGGAGAGGTTCTGGACGGTCAGGACAGCCATGGGAGCTCCCTAGCGATGCGAGCGGACGAGGTGGAGTGGGGGCGGGCGCTCATCGGCTGTCCCGCCAGCGGAAGGAGCGCTGGATCGCGCGGTCGAGGACGAACCGGTCGAGGATCACGATGAACCCGACGAACAGCACGACCCAGGCGGCGAAACCGCCGTACCGGTTGGCGTCGTACCAGAATCGGGCCCGGTAGCCGACACCACCGCCGCCGCCGAACCACTCGGCGAGCAGCACACCGTTCCAACCCATGATGATGGCGAACCGGACGCCGGCAGCGACGTAGCCGGTGACCGCCGGGAGCACGAGGTGCCGGACCCGGCGCCCGAAGGGGACGTTGTAGGTCTCGGACATGTCCCGCAGGTCGCGGGAGACGCCTCGCACGCCCTGCGCCACGTTGATGACGACGAACGGCACCGCGGTCAGGAACGTCGTGATGATCGGGCTCATGTCACCGAAGCCGAACCACATGACGGTGAGGAACGACCAGATGATCGCGGGGATCGAGAGGCCGACGAGCACCGGGCTCTCGAGGAAGGCGCGGGAGAGCTGCGAGAGCCCCATCACGACGCCGACGGCGATCCCCACGACGGTCGCGAGGCCGACGCCGATGAAGAAGCGGTACAGCGTCATGCCGAAGTTCCCGAACACCTCACCGCGGGAGAACTCGTCGACGAGCCGCTCGCCCACCTCGACCGGACCGGGCACCCGGCTGAACAGCCACGACATGACGACCCAGATGACGACGAACGCCAGCAGGGCGGTCACGCGAGCTGCGGTCTCGGAGGTGAGGCGCTTCTGCCACTCCGGCGTGCTCTGCTCGATCTCGGTGGTGGAGCGCCGCTTCGTGACGGCGCTTCGCTGCATGGTGGTCACAGCGCGGCCCCCCTTTCCTCCGGACGCCACGAGAGGAGCCGGGCCTCGGCCTTGGCCAGGACCAGCCGCTCGATGACGAGCATGAATGCGATGAACAGGACGGTCCACGCCAGGACGGCGCTGATGTCGTAGAGCTGGTACTCGGTGCGGATCTGGAACCCGACACCGTTGCGGCCGCCGAAGACCTCGGTGAGCGCCTCGACCTTCCAGGCGACCGCGAAGCACATCCGGATCGCGGCGAAGACGAACGGCACGATCGTCGGGATCAGGACCTGGCGCCGGATCTGGGCCGGCGTGCGCCCGAAGGCCTCGCTCATCGTGATGAGCTGCCTGTCGACGCCGCGGATCCCCTCGGCGACGTTGAGCGCGACGTACGGCGCCGACACCAGGGCGACCGCGAGGATCGGGCCGAAGTTGGAGAGCCCGAACACGATCAGCGACATCACCGCGTAGACGATCGCGGGGATCGTGCCGGCGATGGTCACCCCGTCGTGGAAGAAGGCCCGCCAGTAGTTGTAGCGGCCCATGAGGTAGCCGATCGGCGCGCCGACGGCGGCGGCGACACCGAAGCCGGCGAACGTCTTCAGGACGCTCGCGCTGAAGTCGGTGACGAAGTTGCCGCTCTCCACGATCTCGACCGCGGACGCGAACACCTCGTGCGGGCGGGGCAGGAGCCGGGAGCCGAACCACCACGACCCGAACTCCCACACCAGGTAGATCGCCACCCAGCCGAGCGCGAGCAGCGCGTTGCGGCGCCACCGCCGGAACCTCGCTGTCCGGCGCGCGTCCGCTTCACGGTCGTCTGCCGGGCCGGTGGGCGCGGCCGGTGCCGCGCCCACCACCATCTGATCAGTCATCGTCTCTCCTCGATCGGGCGCGACGGGTCACTTCTCGAAGATCGTGAAGTGCGGAGCGTCGATGTCCTCGTCGATGTAGCCGGTCTCCTTCATCAGGTCGAACAGCTCGGTCTCGCTGTCCACCCAGGCCTGGTCCATGTAGGTCGTGTCGACGAACCAGTCGTAGTTGTCGTTCAGCCAGTTCTTGATGAAGGTCTTCTCCTCGGGGGTCTCCGCGGCGAAGTCCTCGGGGTAGGCCTCGATGATCTCGTCGCGGTGCTCCGCCCACTCCTGGACGCCGCGGTCCCAGACGTCGATGAGGAACTGCGCCTCCTCCGGGTTCTTCTCCACCCAGGCCTTGCGGGCCACGAAGACGTTGTTCTGCGGGTGGGTGACGTTCTCCGGGTCGCTGGAGAAGTTCTCGGCGTAGATCTGGGAGACCGACTTGGCGTCGTACAGCGGCTTCACCGCGCCGCTCGAGAGCTGCTTGATCGAGAAGTCGGGGAGCAGCAGCCCGGCGTCGGCGTCGCCGCGCTCGATGAGCGACGCCGCGTTCTGCGGGTCGGTGACGACGAGCTCGTAGTCACCACCACCGGCGCGCAGGTCCAGGTCGCAGAACTCGCGGGCGTAGACGCCCCACATGATCGTGATCGAGACGGCGCTGTGCGTCACGATCTTCTTGCCCTTGAGGTCGCAGATGTCCTTGGCGTCGCTGTCCTTGCCCACCGCGAGGATGCTGCGGTCGGAGTTGAACTTGCCGAAGATCGTTGCTTCGTCGCCGGTCTGCTCCTCGAGGTCCGGCACCTCGTACGACGAGGCGGAGACGACGTCGGCGTGGCCGCCGGCGTACACACCGAACTCGTCCCAGGACGACGAGGTGAGGATCTGGATCCCGGCCTCCTCCTCCATCTCCTGCTTGATGCCCTGGGCCTCGAGCCACTTCCAGACGGGGTCCGGTGCCATCACCATGTTGACGACGCCGTTGGCGTCCTTGGCCTCACCGCCGCCCTCGGAAGCGGCGCCGGGCCGGTTGCCGCAGCCCGACGCCAGCAGGGCGAGGACGCCGGCGGCCGCCACCAGGCGGCGGCTCGAGCGGGTGTTGAATCGATGTGCGGTCATGGCACGCCTCTCAGGAGTTGTTGCTGACGGGGGTCCCGCTGTGCGGGGCGGATGCGACAGGTCCGAGACTGTGGGTGGCTGTGACCCGTGACACTGCCGGTTGGCGTTGTGCAGAGTCAAGCATTCTGAGCATTTCTTGCATCAGAACGCGGCCCACCGGGCTCTCCCCCGAGATCCTCGGGGTCGTCGAGCGCGGTCGCGCGAGCTCCAGAACGGGCTCAAGAACTGGGGTTTGCACCCTATCGAGGTGCAGGATCTCGTTGACACGCGAGAGCCCACCGCCTAGCGTCCCTGTGCATAACTTATGCATCCAGGGTCTGCGGTTCGGCCCTCTGTCTTGGAGCGAGGGGGACTCATGGTCAACCCGGGCCATGCTCCGGCGGGCGCCGACGGCGTCGTCACCACGCGGGCTCGCCGTGCGCGGCGCGCGGCCACCAGCACCACGGTGGCGGAGGCCGTCGGGGTCTCCCAGTCGACGGTCTCGCGGGCACTGCGAGGCGATCCCCGGGTCCGCGAGGAGACCCGCCGGCTCATCGCCGAGGCCGCCGAACGGCTGGGGTACCGCCCTACCTGGGCCACGTCGACAGAGCCGTCGCCCACGCGCACGATCGGCGTGGTCGTCTCCGACCTGACGAACCCGTTCTTCCCGAGCCTGCTCACGCCCGTGCACGACGAGCTGCGCATCCTGGGCTACCGGGTGGCACTGTTCGCGGAGCGCACCGACATCCCGACCGGGCAGCAGGCCTTGCACAACCTCCTCGACCACTCGATCGACGGAGTGCTCGCCACGACGGCGACGCTCGACTCGCGGCTCACCGAGGCCCTCGGCGAGCGGGACCGGCCCCTGGTGCTGCTCAACCGGTACGTCGACGGGCTCGACGTCGACCGCGTCGTGGCCGACAACCACAAGGGCGGTGGCGCCGCGGCTCGTCACGTGATCGACCTCGGCCACGAGCGCATCGGCGTCATCCGCGGGCCGGCGAACACCTCCACGAGCCGGGACCGGCACGCCGGCCTGCTCGCGGCGGTCGACCAGGCGCGGCTGACGCTCGACGACCGCCTCGTCCACGAGGGGCCGTTCTCCCACCAGTCGGGCTACCAGCACGCCCTGCAGATGCTGCGGCTGCCGGAGCCGCCCACCGCGCTGGTGTGCGGGAACGACGTCATCGCCTTCGGGGCGATCGACGCGGCGAAGTCGCTGGGGCTCGAGGTGCCGCGCGACGTCTCGGTCGTCGGCTTCGACGACGTCCCGATGGCATCGTGGGAGGTCTTCCAGCTGACCACCGTGCGCCAGCCCCTCGACGAGATGGCGCGCGCCGCGGCGCGGCTCCTCGTCGAGCGGCTCGAGTACGACGGCGACCTGGGCGAGGGACGCGAGCGGCTGTTCGCCACCAGCCTCGTCAGGCGCTCGACGACACAGCCGCCGAGGAGCTGAATCCACGGGCGGCCTCCCGACCTCGGACCGGCCGCCGGGCGCGACCAGTGCTGTGCGTCACAGCCTCACGCCGCGCCCCGGCACCCACTATGTGTGACCACCCATTTCTGGTGCGCCGACGTGGTGCGCCACACATCGGTGCTCGCGTCGTCCGGGGGCGAACGTTGTCCCCATGACCTCGGCCTCGCTCGACCGCCCGTACGGCGCTGCCCCGTTCCGCTTCGACGAGCCGGCGCGGCTCCCCCGCTGGGCCGCAGCCGCCTGCGGTGGTCTGGACCTGTCGGAGCTCTGCGAGCAGGTGCTGGAGGCCGACCTGTCCGCGGCGTTCGACGAGCTGCGCGGCAACACCGAGTTCGTGCAGCGGCTGCGCGCGAGCGTGCAGGAGAACCTCGTCAACCTCCAGCAGGTGCTCGCCGGCACCGCCCGGCTCGAGGAGGTCACGCTCCACGAGCCGTTCGCGCTCGCGGGGCTCCAGGCGCGGCTGCGGCTCCCCCAGACAGCGATGCAGCGCAGCTACCGCGTGGGCTTCATGACCATGTGGGAGGCCTGGAGCGCGCACCTGGTCGAGGAGGCGGAGCTGCTCGGCGTCTCCCGTGTCGAGGCGCTCGAGGCGTTGCGGGGCATGACGTCCCTGCTCCTGCGCTACCAGGACCACGTCGCCAGCCAGGTCGCGGACACGTTCGCGCGCACCGACGACGCGATGAGCCGCTCGCGCGAGCACGTGCGCAACGGGCTCGTCCGCCACCTGCTGCGGGAGGACGCCCCGCCCTTGCCCGCCTCCGACCTGGTGCTGCTCGACTACCCGCTCGACGCCGAGCACGTCGCGGTGCTCCTCCCCGACCTGTCCGAGAGCGCGGCCCGCCAGCTGCTCTCCTCCCTGCGGGACGTCACCCACACGCGCGACTCCCTCGTGCACCCGCTCGACCTGACGAGCACCGTCGTCTGGCTCGCGCAGCCGCGCACCCCGGGCTGGCGCCCCGCCGCCACCACACGTCTCGTGGAGTGGCTGCGCCGCCACGACGTGCTCGCCTCGGTCAGCCAACCCCTCGTCGGGGTGACCGGGCTCCGCCGCGGCTGGCAGCAGGTCCAGGAGGTCGAGCGCGTGCGCTCCGCCTGGGGCGTCTCGGAGGCGCCACGTCAGCTCGGCCACGGCGAGGTGAGCCTCGAGATCCTGCTGATGGCCGACCTCGACCGGGCCCGCGCCTTCGTGCGCGCCGAGCTGGGGCCGCTCGGTGCCGACGACCCGCTCGCCGCGCGGCTGCGCGAGACGGTCGAGGCCTCGCACCGCTACGGCTCCCACATCGTCACCGCGGAGCACCTCCACCTCCACGAGCACACCGTGCGGAACCGGCTGCAGAAGGCGGCCGAGCTGCTCGGTCGACCGCTGACCGAGCGCCGCACCGAGCTCCAGGTGGCGCTCCGACTCTCGCGCCTCCTCGCCCAGGTCGAGGGGTGACGGGCCAGGAGGCACCCGAACGCCCGGGGCCGGCCGCCGGTCGTGGGACGGCCGGACCGGCGCAACGGCTGCTCGTGGCGTGCCTGCTCGGTGGCTCGGCCGGGTGGGCGCTCACCGCCCCCGGCGCGGCCGCCGCCCCGACGGCGGAGGCGTACGGCGCCGACCTGCTGTGGGTGGGGCTCCTGACCTCCGTCCTCGCCGCGCCGTACGCCGCGCTCCAGCTGCCCGCCGGGGTGCTCGTCGACCGGCTCGGCGTCCGGACCGCCACCTCCGCGGGGCTGTCCCTCGTCGTGCTCGCGCACGTGGCCGCGCTGGTCGCGCCCGTCCCGTGGCTCGCCCTGGCCGCCCGGACCCTGTCCGGGGCGGGCTACGCGGTGTGCTTCGTCTCCGGGGCGGAGCTGGCCCGGAGCAGCGGGCGCGGGGCGCGCGGCATGGGTGTGTTCGGCGGCGTGGCCATCGCCGCGTCGGGGTTCGCGGTGCTGACCGTCCCGTTCGCGGAGCACCTCGTCGGGTGGCGGTCGCCGTGGGCGACCACCCTCGTCGTCACCGCGCTGGCCCTCGCCCTCGCGCTGCGGCTCCCCGACGAGCTGGGCCAGAGCACCCGGGCGGCACCCGTGCACACCGGGGGGTCCCCTCCTCCGGCGATCCTCCGCGACGGGCAGCTCTTCCGGCTCGCCGCCGTCCACGGCGTGACGCTCGGGCTCGGGCTGATCCTCTCCTCGTGGGCGACGACGTTGCTCGAGGACATCTGGTCCTTCGGCCCGGCGGCGGCCGCCGTGGTCGGCTCCTGCGTGCTGGGGCTGTCCGTGCTCAGCCGGCCCCTGGGCGGTCAGCTCGCCGCCGTACGCCCGGACCGGAGCCGCACCCTGTGGGTGTTCGCGCTCGTCGCCTGCGCGGCCGCCACCCTCGCGCTGGCGTGGCGCTCCACGCCGGTCGTCGCGGTCCTCGCGGTCGCCGTGCTCGGGATGTGCAGCGGGCTCCCCTTCGCCAGCGTCGTGCAGGCGGGTCAGGCCCGTCAGCCGCACCGGCCGGCCGCCGCTGTCGGCGCGATGAACACGCTGGCCTTCGGGCTCGTGGTGGCAGCGACGCCGGCCGTGGGGTGGGCGGTCGACCACGGGCACGCCTCGACGACGCTCGTCGTCGTCGGCGCCGTCTGGCTGCTGCCGCTGCTGTCCCTGCCCCGCCGGCCCGGTCAGCCGGCCCCGGTTCCCGCCTGAGGTCCGGCGAGGGCGTCGGCGACCTCGTCGGCGCCGAGCGCGACGGTCAGCTCGGCGAGCGACCGCACGTGCGTCGTCGAGATGCCGAGGAGCTGCTCGACCTTGCGGATCCGCAGCCCCACCGTGTTGGGGTGCACGAAGAGCGAGGCCGCCGTGGCCGCGGTGTTGAGGTCGTGCGCCAGGTAGGCCCTCAGCGTCTCCTCGAGCGCGGTCCCGCGCGCAGCGTCGTGGTTGCGGACCGGCGCCAGCACCTCGTCGGCGAAGCGGCGCAGCTCGGCGACGTCCTCGAGCTGGAGGAGGAGCCCGTAGAGCCCGAGCGACCCGAAGCTGGCGACCGTGGCCGCCTGGCCGCGCAACCGCGCGACCGTGGCGGCTCCGCGAGCCCGGCGGTAGGCCGCCGGGTAGTCGCCGAGCGAGGTGCAGAGCGGCGACACGGCGAACGCCAGCTCCGTCCCCAGGTCGAGCCGCACGAGCTGGCGCTGGAGCTCGCCCGCGCTGCGCACCACCTCGTCGACCTCGGTGCCTGGCCAGAGCAGCACAACGTCCTCGGCGACCGTCCCCACCAGCGCCGGCGGCTGCGCACGGGTGGCGTGCGACCGGGCCACCGACAGGACGCGGGCGGCGGCCGAGCGGCGGCCGCCGCCCTGCACGACCAGCACCGCGTGCGCCGAGCCGAGGTCGATGCCGAGCCGCGCCGCCCGCTCCCCCGCCGTCACCAGCCCCATCGGGTTGCCGGCGAGGAGGTCGGTGACGATCTCCCCGGAGAGCCGCCACTCGACCTCGAGCGCGGTCCTGGCGCGCAGCACCTCGAGCGCCGAGACGGTGGCGGCATGCTCCAGTGCGCGCACGTCGAGCGCCGACAACGGCAGCACGCTGCGCGAGACCCAGATCCTCGCCACGGTGTCCTGGCCGAGCAGCACCGGGGTCGAGTGCGCGTCGGCGTCCTGTGGCACGAACCGGACGTCGCTGCGCTCCGCACGGGCGAGCTCCACACCGGACGGCTCCTCGGTCACCACCACGGTGGTGCCGAGGAGGTCGGCGAGCGAGGCGGCGACGCCGGTGACACCGCCGCCGCGGAGCGCCACCTGGGTCAGCTGCTCGTGGACCGCCTCACCGCGGCGGAGGAGCTCGTGCTGCTCGGCGAGGGTGGTGTTCGCGGTGAGCAGGTCCTCGATCGTGCTGGCCTCGCGGTCCCGCAGCCTCGCTGTCTGGATCGCCACGCCGGCCTGGTCGGCGAGCAAGGCGAGCAGCTCCTGCTCCTCCTCGCCGAAGAGGTGCGGGACTCGGGTGTAGCAGTTGAGCGTCCCGACCCGGACCCCGGAAGCCTCGACCGGCACCGAGATCATCGAGCGGTACCCCTGCTCGCGCGCAACGCCGCCCCAGGGCAGGAACTCGGCGTCGGCGATGGTGTCAGGCACCTGCACCGACTCGCCGGTCAGGAAGGCCTTGCTGGACGGGGCCTGCACCCCCTCCTCGACCGTGAGCACCACCGGACGGTCGGCGTTGACCTGGCGCACGTAGTCCGGGGACAACCCGTGGGACCCGGTGATCAGCAGCGACTCGCCGTCCTCAGCCGGGAGCAGGACCGCGCAGAAGTCGTAGCCGAGCAGGTTCGCCGCGGTCTCGGCGACGAGGTCGAGCACCTCCGGCAGCGACGCCGGCCCGTTGAGGGCGGTGGCGATGTCCGCGATCGCCTCCAGCCACGGCCTCAGCCGGTCGGCCCCCGAGGAGTCGGGTGTGCCGGTGGCGTCGTCCCCGGTGCCCACGGCGTCCACGGCGTCCATGCCGTCCATGGTGTCCACGGTGTCCACGCTCCCCACGGTGTCCATGACCCCCACGGGCAGCACTGTGCCACGGCACTTGAGTCCGCGCTACTCCTGTGCGGCGACACATGGGCCGACCGGCGGGGCTGCGGCCACAGTTGGCGCCATGACCGACGCACCTGAGCCATCTGCACCCGACGCACCCGCACCCGGCGCGCAGGAGCCGGACGTGCACGTCGTCCGGGCCGGCGACCTCTCCGACGACACCCCGCAGACCGCAGGGCTGAAGCGGTTCGAGGCGATCTCCGCCCGGCGGCTCGGCTCCCAGGACCTCTGGATGGGGCTCTCCGTGCTCCCGCCCGGAAGCAAGACCGGCGTGCACCACCACGGCCACTCCGAGACCGGGCTCTACTTGCTGAGTGGCGTCGGCCGCTGGTGGGTGGGCGACGACCTCGACGAGGTGCGCGAGGCCCACCCCGGCGACTTCGTCTTCATCAAGCCGCACGTCGTGCACTGGGAGGAGAACGCCAGCGAGACCGAGCCGGTGAAGATGATCGTCGCCCGCACGACGCAGGACGCGATCGTCGTCAACCTCGAGGACCACCCGAAGGCGCCGGTGCTCGACCGCGAGAGGTACGACCATGACTGAGGCCCGCCGGGCCCTCGTGGTCGGCGGCTCCTTCGCCGGCCTCACCGCTGCCCTGCTGCTCCGGGAGCAGGGGTTCGACGTCAGCGTCTTCGAGCGGTCGCCCGAGCACCTGAACGGCCGCGGGGGCGGCATCGTGCTGCAGCCCGACACCGTGCGCTGGATCGTGGAGCGGCCGCACCCGTTCAGCCTCGAGGACGTCAGCATCGGCTCGTCGTGCACCCGTTATCTCGGCCCTGACAATTGCGTCGTCCACGAGGAGCCCGCCGCCTGGCGGTTCAGCTCCTGGACGACGATGTACCGGGTCCTCCTCGACGACTTCGGCCTGGAGGACTACCACCTCGGCGAGTTCGCCGTGGGCGTCGGCCAGGACGACGACCAGGCCGAGGTGCGGTTCCTCAGCGGCCGCACGGAGCGCGCCGACCTCGTCGTGTTCGCCGACGGCATCTCGTCCGTGGGCCGACGGCGCCTCCAGCCGCGCGCCAAGCCGCGTTACGCCGGCTACATCGGCTGGCGGGGCACCGTGCCGGAGCGCGAGGTGTCGGTGGAGACGGCCGACCTCATCGACGACGCGACCGCCTACGCGGTGATCGAGAACTCGCACATGTGCATGTACCCGATCCCGGCCGTCGACGGCGGGTTGGCCCGCGGGGACCGGCAGCTGAACTACATCTGGTACCGCAACGTCCCCGAAGGCCCCGAGCTCGACGAGATGGTCACCGACCTGCGCGGTTTCACCGCGCCGGTCTCGGTCCACCCGGGCCAGGTGCAGCAGCGCTACGTCGACCAGATGCGCGCGGAGGCCTCCGAGCTGCTGCCACCTGCCGCGGCCGAGCTGGTCAAGCGGACCGAGCACCCCTACATCCAGGTGCTGCTGGACATCGCGGTGCGCAACATGGCGTTCGGCCGCATCGCGCTGATCGGCGACGCGGCATTCGCGGCCAGGCCGCACGCGGCGGCCGGCACGGCCAAGGCCGCCGCGGACGCGTGGTCCCTGGTCGACGCGCTCGCGGCCGAGCCGGACATCCCCACGGCGCTCGCGCAGTGGGAGCCGGACCGGCTGGCGCTGGGCAACAACCTGCTCAGCCGGGTCGCCCAGATGGGTGCCCGGTCCCAGTTCACCAACACGTGGGACCCGGCCGACCCCGCGCTGCACTTCGGGTTGTACGGCCCGGACCGCTGACCCGACGCAGGACCCGGCCGGCCCGGGCGCCGCATCATCCCGTGACGAGCGACCTGGTGCGGAGCTCGGGCTCGGTGCTCTCCTGCACCTGCTCGACGGTCACGCCCGGCGCCAGCTCGACGAGCTCGAGCCCGTCGGGCGTCACGTCGATGACCCCGAGGTCGCTGATGATGCGCTGGACGACACCCAGCCCGGTCAACGGCAACGAGCACTCACGCAGGATCTTCGGGGAGCCGTCACGCGCCACGTGCTCCATCAGCACGATCACCCGCTTCGCGCCGTGGACGAGGTCCATGGCGCCGCCCATCCCCTTGACCATCTTCCCGGGAATCATCCAGTTGGCCAGGTCGCCCCGCTCCGAGACCTGCATGGCCCCCAGGATCGCGACGTCGACCTTGCCGCCGCGGATCATCCCGAAGGACGTGGCGGAGTCGAAGAAGCTGGCGCCGCGACGGACGGTGACGGTCTCCTTGCCAGCGTTGATCAGGTCCGCGTCGACCTGGTCCTCGGCCGGGTACGCACCGACCCCGAGGATGCCGTTCTCGCTGTGCAGCGCGAGCTCGACGTCGTCGGCGACGAAGCCGGGCACCTTGGTGGGCAGCCCGATCCCGAGGTTGACGTACATGCCGTCCTCCAGCTCGGCCGCGGCGCGCGCCGCCATCTCGTCACGGGTCCAGCTCATCCTCGCTCCTCCTGAATCGCTGCTGAGGGGGTGCCGCTCACGGCGTGGTCGTGCGCTTCTCGATGCGCTTGTCCGCCGCCTGCTCGGGCGTCAGGGCCACCACCCGGTGGACGTAGATGCCGGGAGTGTGCACCTCCTCGGGCTCGATCTCCCCGGGCTCCACGAGGTGCTCGACCTCCGCGATCGTCACGCGGCCGCACATCGCGGCGAGCGGGTTGAAGTTGCGGGCGGCCCGGCGGAAGACGAGGTTGCCGTGCCGATCGCCCTTCCAGGCGCGGACCAGCCCGTAGTCGGCGACGATCGCCTCCTCGAGCACGAACTCACGCTCGCCCTCGGCGGTGGTGAAGGTCCGGGTCTCCTTGGGCGGCGACGCCTTGACGACGTTGCCGTCGGCGTCGTACCTCCAGGGCAACCCGCCGTCGGCGACCTGGGTGCCGACGCCGGTCGCGGTGTAGAAGGCCGGGATGCCGCAGCCGCCGGCCCGCATCCGCTCGGCGAGCGTGCCCTGCGGGGTCAGCTCGACCTCCAGCTCACCGGACAGGAACTGGCGGGCGAACTCCTTGTTCTCGCCGACGTACGACGCGATGACCCTCCGCAGCCGCCCGGCGGCGAGGAGCTGCCCCAGCCCCCAGCCGTCCACGCCCGCGTTGTTCGAGGCGACCTCGAGCTCGGAGGTGCCTGCCTCGAGCAACGCCTCGATCAGGATCGCGGGGATCCCGCAGAGGCCGAACCCCCCGACCGCGAGCCGGGAGCCGTCCGGGATGTCGGCGACGGCCTCCGCCGCCGATGCGACCACCTTGTCCATGGAGCCATGCAAGGACGACCGGGCCCCTGCGGTCAACCAGTGGACGCCCGTGTCACCGTCATCTGGTCGCCCAATGACCGCCGCGGCGAGGTAGCGTCCATCCAGTGAACGCCGTCGCTGCCCCTCGCTCCGCACCCGTCGACGTGGTCGGACGGGTCGCGTCCGTGCTGCGCGCGCTCGCCGGCGCCGAGCCCCACGGGCTGACGACCTCCGAGCTCGCCCGGGCCGTCTCCCTGGCGCGGCCGACCGCCCACCGGCTGCTCACCTCCCTGCTCGAGCACGGCCTCTCGGAGCGGCTGGCCGGCGACGGACGGTGGGTGCTCGGCCCGGAGGCCTACCTGCTGGGCACCTCGGCGGCGGCCCGCTACGACGTCACCGAGCTCGCCCAGCCCGTCGTCCGCCGCCTGGCCCAGGCGACCGGCGAGAGCGCCTTCTTCTCCGTACGACGCGGCGACGAGACCGTCGTCCTCCTGCGCGAGGACGGGGCCTTCCCGCTCCGCAGCCACGTCCTCGACGTCGGCACCCGCTTCCCCCTCGGTGTGGTCTCCGCCGGGATGGTGATCCTCGCGCACCTGTCCCCGCGCGAGATCGACGACTACCTCGACCGCACCGACCTGACCGCCCGCCACGGCTCCCAGCACGCTGCCGACAAGGTGCGCAAGCACGTCGCCCGGACCCGCCGGACCGGCTACTCGGTCAACCCTGGGCTCGTCGTCCAGGGCAGCTGGGGCATGGCTGCCGCCGTCTTCGACGAGCAGGAGCGGCCCCAGTGGGCGCTGAGCCTCACCGGTGTCGAGCACCGGTTCACCGCCGCCCGCCGCCCCGAGCTCGGCGCCCGCCTGCTCCACGAGGCGCACGCGCTGACCACGGCGCTGCGGAAGGGGCGCCGAGCGGACTGACGGAGAGGCGGGAGCCGGCTGACGGGCAGGTCGTCCTGTGGCCGTGGACCTGTTCGGCTTCGGGCGCTCCGACAAGCCGAGACGTCTCGAGGACCACTCCTTCGCGCGGCACGTCGAGTGGGTCCGTTCGCTGGTGCTCGACCACCTGCGGCTCGACGGCATCACGCTCGTCGGCCAGGACTGGGGCGGGCTCATCGGGCTGCGGCTCGTCGCCGAGCACCCTGACCGCTTCGCGCGCGTGGTGGCCGCCAACACCGGGCTGCCGGCGACTTCGGGATGCCGGAGGTGTGGTGGGAGTTCCGCCGGGCGGTGGAGTCCGCGCCGGTGCTCGACATCGCCCGGCTCGTTGCCTCCGGGTGCCTGTCGGAGCTCGACACCTCGGCGCGCGCGGCGTACGACGCCCCGTTCCCCGACGAGGCGTCGAAGGTGGGTCCGCGGGTGATGCCGACGCTGGTGCCGACCGCGACGGACGACCCGGCGACCGAGGCGAACCGGCGGGCCTGGGAGGCGCTCCAGAGCTGAGAGAAGCCGTTCCTGGTGGCGTTCAGCGACGGGGACCCGGTCACGGGCGCGATGGCTCCGGTGTTCCGCAAGCTCGTGCCCGGCGCCTCGGGGCTCGACCACCTTGTCGTCACGGGTGCGGGCCACTTCCTGCAGGAGGACGCCGGGACGCGGCTGGGCGAGGTCGTGGCCGAGTTCGTGACCCGTGAGTGACCTCGCAGGCGCCCGGTGGTCGATTTCGTGTCAACCTGGGTAGAAGTCGTGCGCCAGGGTTCACACCAGGTTCCAGGGAGGGCGCCATGAACACTCGTACCATCGCCATCGCCGCACTCGTCATCGCGGTCGTCTTGCTGCTCATCTTCCTCTTGTGACCTGACCGGTCGGGTCAGTCGGCCCCGGTGCCCCCACGCGCACCACCGGCTCGTGCAGCACCGGGAAGCTGACGCTGTTCGCGATGAAGCAGAGCTGGTTCGCCCGGTGGTGGGCAGCCGTCGCCGCCTCGACCATCGACGCGTCCGCGACGGTGACCTCGGGGCTGAGCACCACCTCGGTGAACCGGCCGCTGCCGTCGCGCTCGGTCCGCATCGACCCGGTCGCCCGGTCGACGTACTCCGTCACGACCACCCCGGCGTCCACGCAGACGTGCAGGTAGGACAGCAGGTGGCACTGGGACAGCGCCGCCAGCAGCAGCTGTTCCGGGTTCCACCGGTCGCGGTCACCGTGGAAGGTGCGGTCCGCCGAGCCGAGCAGCTCGGGCGGTCCTTCGGCGGTGACGGTGTGGGTCCGGCGGTAGCCGCGGTAGGTGGCGGTCCCCTCGCCCGTGTTGCCGGTCCAGGTGACGGTCAGTGCGTAGCGGTGCTCCATGGGGCAACCCTGCCCGCGAACGCGGCCAGCTTGTCGTAGACCGGCGCGTCGTCCGGCACCTCGACCGCGGGGCCGAACGCCTCCCCTCGGTTCTCGGGCGTCAGCGCGGACGACATGAAGGCCAGTCCGCGCTCGGCCACCTCGGGCACCAGGGCGCGGTCCTGCCCGGTCGCCTGGACGAGGTCCCACGTGTGGACGGCGAGCTCCGCGACCTGCCAGTCCACCTGGCCGGGATCGGCGGCGTCGCCGACCTGGTGCCAGTGGTGGAGCAGGTCGTCGCCGTGGGAGCGGAAGTCGGCGGCCCAGTCGCCCTCGGCGGGGCGAGGCTCCGCGGACCAGTCGGGCTGCTCGCCGCGCGCCATCTGCAGCAAGTTGACCGGAGTCCGGACGAGGTGGCCGACCAGCTGGCCGACGGTCCAGTCACGGCAGGGGGTGGGCAGCCCGAGCTGGTCCGGGTGCACGGCGGCGAGCACGTCACCGGCCTGGTCGAGAGCGCGGGAGAGGACGACGATCTCGTTCGCAGCAGCCATGGCTCCTCCTTCCCGCCCACGATAGGCACGTCCGGAGCGGCGCGTCACGACCGGCGAAGGAGCAGCTCCGCGAGCACGTCGGCCTCGTCGCTGATCACGCCGCTCACTCCGAGCCCGAGCACGGCGTCGAGGGCGGCCACGTCGTTCACCGGCCAGGTCATGACGATCTCGACGGCGTCGTGCAGCTCCGCCACGAGGGTCGGGGTCAGCAGGGTGCGGTGCACCGAGACGCCGTACGGCGTGGGGGTGGTCGTGCTCGGCGAGGCGAGCCGGCGGCGCAGCCGACCGAGCTCGACGCGGTTGCGGACCGAGAGCACCGGACGGACGAAGGGGAGCCGGGCGAGCCGGTCGACCGCGGGCCACCACCGTCCGCAGGCGATCACCTCCCGGCGTCCTTCGTGGAGCAGGTCGGCGACGGCCTCCGCCATCCCGGCGCGGCGGCCCTTGAGGTCCAGCATGAACACGGCGCCGTGCTGGTCGGCCTCGAGGAGCTCGTGGAGGCCGAGCCGGGGTGCCGACGCCGACGCGAGCTCCCACCGGTCCCAGAGGAACGGCAACGGGCCGGCGGTCTTGAGGTGGCGCACCTCCAGGTGGTCGCGCCCCGCGTGGACGTCGCACTCGATGACGTCGACGCCGAGCTCGTTCGCGCGTCGCAGCCCGGCGAGCGAGTTGCCGGCCCGGTGCGCGATCGCGAGCGGCGGCCTCACCCGGCGCGACCGGCGACCTCGACCCGTTCGGCCACGGCCGGCGATCGGTGCACCGCCGCGCGCCGCAGCCGTCTGTGCTCCAGCCCGAGCGCCACGGCGTGGGCGACGAGCACGAACGCGATGCCGGCGACCACGTCGAGCACGTAGTGGTTGCCGGTCACCACGACCGAGACGGTCATCAGCACCGGCAGGACGTAGCCGACGGCCTTGAGCAGCGCGGTGCTCGCCGCGGTGACGATCGCGATGCCGACCAGCAGGTCCCAACCGGCGTGCAGGCTGGGCATCGCGGCGAACTGGTTGGTGAACTGCGACGGCTGGAGCACCCGGTAGCCCGGGTCGTCCTGGGTGATCGTGTCGACCATGCCGCTGTCGGCGAGCCGCGGCGGCGCGAGCGGCCAGCTCACGAACACCGTCATCCCCATCAGCCCGGAGACGATCATCCCGTCGCGGAGCCGGAGGAACACCGCACGGTGGCGCCACACCGTCCAGATCATCGTGGCGACGATCACCGGCCAGTGGCCGTAGATGTAGACGCTGTTGGCGATCCGGGCGAGCACGTCGGACTCCAGGAACGGCTGCTGCAAGGTGTCCTCGACGGCGATGCCGAGCTGCCCCTCGAGCGCGAGCACCTGGTCGGCGTGGGCGGCGGCGATGTCGTAGGAGCCCTCGGTGATGTTCCGGATCCGGAAGTAGAGGTAGATGCAGAACACCACGAAGGCCGCCTGCCCGAGCCCCCAGATCAGGCGGGTACGACGGTCGTCCCGAGGCCGTGGACGCAGCATGGGCACTCCCTCCAACACCGCCAGTGTTCAACGGCGGGAGCGGCCCTCCAACGGACCATCGGCCTTGACTCAGGCCGGTGTGCCGGCGGGCAGGAGCCGGCGGCGCACCTCCCGGCGGGTGAGCAGCAGGCTGGTGCCGCCGAGCAGCAGCGCCGGGAGCCAGGCCACCGCCGCCTTCAGGGCGACCGCGGCGGCGGCCGCCACCCACGGGACCCCGAACGCCACCAGGCCGACGACCAGGGCACCGTCCCGTGGGCTCGCCCCGTGGGGACCCGGGACCGCGCCGGCGACCTGGCTGGCTCCGAAGGCCGCCAGCACCTCGAGCGGAGCGAGGGTGTGGCCGGTGGCGGCGAGCGACCCGAGCAGGAGCGCCGCGGTGGTCGCCTGGTAGCCGACCGACAGCAGCAGCCCGTGGGCCAGCGGCTTCGGACCGGGCAGCGGGCGTCGCGGCATCAGGTCGGGACGCAACCACCGGAGCACGAGGAGGACGAGGAGCACCGCGGCGGCCACGGCAAGCGCGACGACGACCATGCGGACCTGGAGCGCGGCGCCGGCGAACGCGACGAAGAGGGTGAGCCCGACGGCGCCGACGAACCGGTCGAGCGCGACGCTGGCCACGGCGTCCGACCGCCCTAGCCCACTCGTGGTGAGCCGGCGCATCCGCCACAGGTCCGCCCCGACGTGGCCGGGGGTGAACAGGCCGAGCAGCTCGGACTCGGCGTACGCACGGACGTGCCACCAGCGGCTCAGCCCGGCATCGGTCAGGGCCCGCCATCGCAGCGGGCAGAGGACGTACTTGCCGACCACCCACGGCAGCAGCCCGAGCAGCACCGGCACCACGCTCACGTCCGGCAGGGTCGGCAGGGTCAGCGCCGGGACGGCCAGCGCGACCAGGATGCCCACGACCATGAGCGCGCGCGAGTGCGCCAGGGTGCGGAGACGGGTCAAGGAACCTCCAGCGACGGGGCGTCGAGGTCCGGTACGCGACCTCGGTGCTGGTGGAGGTGTACCCACCAGGACGGGCGACCGCCGCTGGTCCAGACGAGGGACCCGGCCCAAGCGATCCGGCACGGTCATCGGGGCGGGTCCACACCGCTCGACCGCCATTGCCCTCCGGGCACAGGCAGGTCTACCGTCCAAAGATGAGTGCGGAAGAGGTACCCCTGCGCAATCCCCGGCTTCGTGCTCGGCTCGAGGGAGCCGCTGATGCGCAACAGGCTGATCCACCACTCCGAATGCCACCTGTGGCTGCTCCCGGTCCGTCTCAGAGCCCCACCGAGCAATCGGACGAGCCCCTCGTGCCGGAGGAGATCACCCGGGCTGACCCGCTCGGCACCACCTGAGCGAAGCCGTCCCTCCCCGGGAAGACCCATGGCCGAGATGTCGCCGGAACCCATCCCGATCTCCGGTGCGGGCGAGCGATCGGACGACGTGGGAGCAACCCATGCACGCGCCTATCCCGAGCTCTACGAGGCTGCGACGGTCGGGCCGCCGTCCTTCAAGCACCTGGTGCAGACGCGACGTCTCATGGAGCAACCCCACGCGGAGGGTGACATCGAGGCCGCCGAGTGGTTGCTGCCTCGCGTGCGGGAGCGGTTCGCTGCCGATCACGGCGGCATCGCGAAGGAGTACTACTGCCAGCACGTCGTCGGAGGGTGCCTGCTGGGCGAGGACGCGACACTGCACTCGATCCTGAACTCCGCATCCGCCGACCACGTCAACCTCGAGATCGAGTGCAAGATCTTGGTCCGCGAAGCTGGGTTGGGATTCGCCGCTTCCGGCCTGGAGCCACAGCTCCACGAAGCCGTCGACCACGCGTACTCGGCCTTGACGCGCGTTCTTGCCTCTGCGAACTCGTTCGCGGACCCCGACGCGAGCGAGCAGGAGAAGGCACAGGCCCTCACGACAGCCAGCCAAGAAGTGGCCACCGCACGGGGCCGCGTCGGTGCGCTGTTGCAGCGGCAGGCACGCTACGAGTACTTCCTCGGGGTCCTCACTGGCGTGTTGCCGATGCTGCTCATCATCTGCCTGCTGGGCCTCGTCTCGACACGTCGCTGGGACGAGGTGATCTCGGCCCCTCACCTGGTGGGTGCGATGACCATGGCGACGCTCGGGTCGGTCATCAGCGTCGTGCAACGGATGTCCTCAGGCGACCTCGTCGTCGACTTCACTGCTCCCCGGGGCCAGCGGGTGGCACTGGGAGCCTTGCGTCCCGTGGTCGGTGCGGTCTTCGGCGCCGTCGCGTACTTCGCAACGGTGACGGGAATCCTGGCCAGCGGAGCGGAGGCCGAGAACGGATCGTCTTCGTTCGCGCTGTTCGCCTTCTTGGGATTCGCCGCCGGCTTCAGCGAGCGCTTCGCCACCGACATGATCGAACGCGCCGGACAGCTGATCGGTTCGCGCCCCTCGACGACCGCGGACAATCGATGACAGTCTGACGCCATCTCCTGTGGCGCACTCAGGCGTGCAGCCGGGCAGCCTGCTCGCGGACCGCCTCGAGGAAGCCGGCGAGCGCGGGCGCCTTCGACCCCTCCCGCGTGATCATGACCAGCCGGCGCCCGACGGACCCTTCGGCCACGGGGCGGATCACGAGCCCGCGGTCCGCGGCGGGCAGCGCAAGGGCGGGCAGCAGTGCCACCGCGCCGCACCTGCGGACCAGCTCGAGCTGCACGTCGGCGTCGTTCGACCGGTGGCGCACGTCCGGGTCGAACCCGCCCATGGCCCGGCAGGTGCTCTCCACGACGGCGAGGTGGCCGGTGCCCCTCTCGGAGGCCGTCCAGACGTCCTCGCGGAGGGCGGCCACCGACACCGGACCCTTCCGCCGCGCCATCGCGTTGGCCGGCGGCAGCACGAGCCGGAGCGGCTCCTCGTGGAGCACCTCGAACGTCAGTCCCGCCGGCCGGGGGCGCGGGTGCCCGTCGTACTCGTCGCTGACGACCAGGTCCAGCGCCCCGAGCCGCAGCTCGGGCAGCGCCTGCTCCAGCTCGATCTCGGTGAGCTCGACGCGGACCTGCGGGTGGTCGACCTGGCTGCGCACCACGGCTGGGATCAGCACGTGCTTGGTCGCCGACTGGAGGCCGCCCGCGCGCACCGTGCCGCGGACCTCCCCGGCGAGCGAGGCGAGGTCGGCGCGCGCGTCCTCCGCCGCCGACAGCAGGAGCTCGGCGTGCCGGG
Source organism: Nocardioides caldifontis (assembly GCF_008087345.1). GTDB lineage: Bacteria > Actinomycetota > Actinomycetes > Propionibacteriales > Nocardioidaceae > Marmoricola_A > Marmoricola_A caldifontis. Next base: position 64,683 of record NZ_VHIB01000016.1, read on the forward strand.
AGAGCAGCCGTCCGGCGTCGGTCAGCCGGACGCCCCGGCCGGCCTTCTCCAGCAGGGCCACGCCGGCCTCGCGCTCCAGGACGGCGAGCTGCTGGGAGACCGCCGACGGGGTGTACCCGAGGGCGGTCGCCACCGCGGCCAGCGTCCCGCGCTCCTCGAGCTCGCGGAGCATCCGGAGCCGGGTGAGGTCGAATCCAACCATTCAGCGATGCTAACCGGTGAGGTACAGGAACGTTCGCTGGTGCTGACGACTCCCTCGCCGCATCCTTGACCCATGGGACCCGCACTGTGCTTGCTGTCAGCCGCGCTGTTCGGCGCGATGGCGATCTTCGGCAAGTTGGCGTACGACGCCGACGTCACGCCGCAGGAGCTGGTTCTTGTCAGGTTCACCATTGCGGCTGCGCTGCTGTGGCTGCTGCATGCGGTGTCGAGGGACCGTCGTTCCCTCCGGCCAGGCACGACGATCGACGGCTCGGCCGTCAGGAACTGGCGACCGGTCGTCACCGCACTCGGTCTCGGGGCGTTCGGCTACGCCCTGCAGGCGAGCCTGTTCTTCTCCGCCCTGGACCGGGTCGACGCCCCGATGGTGTCGCTGGTGCTCTACACCTACCCGGCGCTGGTCACGGTGGCCGCGGTGCTGCTCGGCCGCGAGCGGCTCTCCGGTCCCCGGGTGGCCGCCCTGGTCGCGGCCTCCGCCGGGACGCTGCTGGTCCTGGTCGGCGCCGGTGCGGTCGGTTTCGAGGCGGCCGGGGTCGCTTTCGCCTTCGGCGCCGCGCTGACCTACACCGTCTACATCCTCGTCGCGGACACGACGGTCCACCAGCTGCACCCGATCCCGCTCTCCGCGCTCGTCATGACCGGTGCCGCGGCGGCCCTCGCCCTCCGCGCCGCGCTGACGGGCGGGGTGCGGCTCGACTTCGAGTCCGCCGGCTGGCTCTGGATCGCCTTCATCGCGGTCGTCTCGACGGTGGGCGCGATGCTCGCGTTCTTCGCCGGCCTCAAGCTGGTCGGCCCCTCGACGGCGTCGATCCTCTCCGCCTTCGAGCCGGTCACCACCACGGTCCTCGCCGCGGTGACGCTGGGCGAGCTCCTCACGCCCGTCCAGCTGGTCGGCGGGATCCTCGTCCTCGCCTCGGTCGCCCTGGTCCAGCTGCGGCCGCGTGGGCGGACCGCGACACTCGAGGTGGTGCGCGAACCGGCCCGTGCCGCCTAGCGTGGGACGGGTGAGAGCCGTCGTCCAGGACCGATACGGCTCTCCCGACGTGCTCCGCCTGGCGGACGTCCCTGCGCCGGCACCGGGGCCCGGCCAGCTCCTGGTGCGGGTCGTCGCGACGTCGGTGAACCTGAGCGACTGGGAGTGCCTGCGCGGCTCCCCGGCGTACGCACGGATCGGCGGGTTGCGCTCCCCCGCCCGCCCGACGCTGGGCTCCGACGTCGCGGGCGTCGTCGAGCAGGTCGGCGAGGGGGTCAGCGGGTTCCGGGCCGGCGACGAGGTGTACGGCGACAACCTCGCGCTCAAGGGCGGCTTCGCCGAGCTGGCGGTCGCGCCGGCGACCGCGCTCGCGCACAAGCCACCCGGGCTGAGCTTCGTCGAGGCCGCGACCATCCCGCAGGCCGGAGCGATCGCCGTGCAGGGCACGGCCCGCGTGCGGGAAGGCGACCGCGTGCTGGTCAACGGCGCCGGCGGAGGGACCGGCGCCTTCGCGCTCCAGCTGGCCCGACGCCGAGGCGCACACGTCACCGGCGTGGACAACTCCACCAAGCTCGAGCACATGCGCGCGGTCGGCGCCGACGAGGTCCTCGACCACGAGCGGGTCGACTACACCCGCACCGGGCCCTACGACGTCGTCCTCGACCTGGTCGCCCACCGGTCGGTGCTCGCCTACCGGCGCGCCACGGCCCGCGGCGGCAGCTACCGCTGCGTCGGCGGCTCGGTGCGGACGCTGCTCCGCGTCCTCACCGCCGGTACGGCGGTCGGGCTGGCCACCGGCCGCTCGATCGGGGTCCTCGTCGTGGAGCAGGGGCCGGAGCACTTCCGCCCCGTCGCCGAGCTCTGCGCGACGGGCGAGCTGCGGATCCACGTCGACCGCACCTTCACGCTGGACGAGGTCCCCGAGGCGCTCGCCCACGTCGGCGAGGGCCGGGCGCTCGGGAAGGTCGTCGTCCTCCCCGCCGGCCGTTGAGCGAGGTGCTGAGCGAGCTGATGGCGCCGAGCTCCGGGTGGCCGGGCAGGACCCGCCGACCGGTCCGCGCCGGGACGGTGGGGGCGGCGGAGGGGCGCCGTCCCCACCTGCGGCCTCACCTCAGCTTGAAGGTGAGCGACGAGGAATCGGCGTCCTCGTCGACGATCACGACGCCGTCGGCGCCGGTGAACTTGCCGCTTCCCCCGGTCACCGGGAGGGCGAACCGTTGGCTCTCCGCGCCCTCGGAGAACCGGAAGGCGCCCTGGACCGTGATCTGGCCCTTGCCGTAGAAGACAGCCGTCGCCGTGCACTGGAACCAACCGCCGGCACCGTGCAACCGCGTGAGCGTGCACTCGCCGTGGTCGGAGCCGACCACCTTGCCGTGCTTCACCAGGTCCTCGGTGAACACGAACCGGTCGCCGATCCCGAATCCGCGCTCCCCCAGGTCGAGGTCGACCGCGTCGACCTCACGGACCTCCACCCGGAAGGTGTCGCCCCGGTCGTCGTGGCCGCCACCACCGCCTCCCGCACTTGCCGGCAGGATCCACCACCCCGCTGCCCCGAGAGCCACGGCTGTCAGGGCTGCTGCCCCGTAGCTGCGTCGCATGCGGCCTCCTCAGAAAGCGCCCGGGGCCATTCCCGGGCTCCTGCCACCCACGCAACGCCCGCAGGTCGGGAGCCCACAGGACCACATGGCCCGGGACCGGGCCGATCCCCGCATTTGCGGACCAACACCTCAGCGGCGGAGGTACCTCGCCCAGAAGAAGCAGTAGACGCCGAAGCACCCGAGCCCCACCGCGACGACGGCGAGCAGCAGCGGGCCCAGCGGCTGGGCCAGGAGCTGGTGGAGCGCGACGTCGAGACCGCCGGACTCCTTGGGCTCGTGCTGCACCGCGGCGCTGACGAACAAGACCCCGACCACGGCCAGGGCGACGCCCTTGGCGAGGTAGCCGACCTTGCCCGCGACGATGACCGGCGCACGGGTGCCGCCGCTCGTGGCCTGCGGCTGCAGGTGGTCGGTGAACTTCTCTGCCCAGCCGCGGTAGCCGAGGACGACGCCGACGGCCACGATGCCGAGGCCGATCGCCCCGACGAGGAACGTGCCGCCGGGCGCCGACATCAACCGCGCCGTCGTCGAGTCGGTGCCGCCCCCGCTGGAGCCGGACCCGGTGGCTGTGGAGGCGGCGGTCCACCCGAGGACGGCGTAGACGACGGCACGCCCGGCGGAGACGGCTCGCTTCGCGTGGCGCTCCACCCCGTCCTCGTCCTGGTGCCCGACGACCGCCTCGGCACCCTGCCAGACGACCAGGGCCGCCATCCCGGCGACGATCACCCAGAGCAGCAGGTCGCCGAACGGCTGCTCGGCGAGCTGGGCGAGGGCGCCGGTCTGGTCGGCCCGTCCCTCGCTGTTGTCGCCCCAGGCCAGCGGGAGTGCGGTGGCGGCGATGACGAGGTGGACCACGCCGTACGCCACCAGCCCGACGCGCGCCCCGTGCTTGAGCCCCTCACTGTTCCGCGGTGCTCCTGCGACCTGCTCGACCGTGCCCACGTCCCTCTCCTCCACCCCCGGCCGGACCGGTGGTGCGCCACCACCCTGCGGGAGAGATACCGCCTCGGCGCGCGCGACAAACGCGGCGCGGTTTCCGGCCGTCCCGTGCTCAGGACCGCGGGAGCCGCACGGTGACGCGAAGGCCGCCGCCGTCGCGAGGCTGCACGGTCAGCGAACCGTCGTGCGCCTCGGTGATGCTCCGGACGATCGCCAGGCCGAGCCCGACGCCCGGGTGGTCGCTGCGGACGCGATCCGTGCCGCGCCGGAACGGCTCGACCAGCGTCGGCAGCAGCACGGGGTCGACGACCGGACCCGTGTTCTCGACGACCAGGACGGCACCGCCTCCGTCGGCGCGGGTGCTGGTCCGCACCCCTCCGCCGGCGGGCAGGTTGTGGACGATCCCGTTGTGGACCAGGTTCGTGGCCAGCTGCAGCAGGAGCGCATGGGAGCCGACCGCCCGCACCTGGTCACCCGCGGTCGTCAGGGTCACGCTGCGCTCCTCCGCCAACGGCAGCAGCGTCTCGGCGACCTCCTCCGCGACGAGCGACAGGTCGATCTCCTCGCGTTCGAACGAACCGCGGTCGGCGCGGCTCAGGACCAGCAGGGCCTCGGTGATGTCGATCGCGCGGGCGTTGACGGCCCAGAGCCGTTCGAGGAGCCGGCTGGTGTCCGGGTCCGGTTCGCTGCGGGCCACGTCGAGCAGGGTCTGGGTGACCGCGAGCGGCGTCCGCAGCTCGTGGGAGGCATTGGCCGCGAATCGCTGCTGCTCGGCGTCGTGGGCCTCGAGCCGGCCGACCATGGCGTCGAACGCGTCCGCCAGCTCACGGAACTCGTCCTGCTTCCCGGGCAGGCGGATCCGGTGCGAGAGCGAGCCTCCCGCGACGGCACGGGTGGCCTCCGTGATGCGGTTCAGCGGAGCGAGCACCCGGCCGGCGAGGAACCAGCCACCGGCGAGCCCGAGGACGAGGAGGGCTCCCAGCGCCAGCGAGGCCCGTGGCAGGAACGCACGCTCCAGGTCCGACCGGTTGGGGACGAAGAGCCGCGGCCGCCGTCCCGCCGGGTCGGAGCCGAGGTTCACCTCGTCGGGCACGTAGCGCAGCAGGAAGACGTAGACGACCGCGAGCAGCAGGGCACCCGCCACCATCAGGAACCAGGCGTAGCTCAGGGTGAGCTTGAGCCGGACGCTCAGGCCCGGCTGCCTAGCCACGTGGCTCTCCGGCGCACGCCGGCATCGGCTCGATGCGGTAGCCGACGCCGGGGACGGTGGAGATCAGCCACGGTCGGCCGAGCCGCTTGCGCAGGGCCGAGACCGTGATGCGTACGGCGTTGGTGAACGGATCGGCGTTCTCGTCCCACGCACGGGCCAAGAGCTCCTCGGCGCTCACGACTCCGCCGTCGGCAGCCATGAGCACCTCGAGCACGGCGAACTGCTTGCGGGTCAGCGCGACGTAGCGCCCGTCCCGGTAGACCTCCCGGCGGAACGGGTCCAGGCGGAGCCCGGCCACCTCGAGCACGGGTGGACGGGGGTGGCCCCGCCGGCGGGCGAGCGCACGCAGGCGGAGGACGAGCTCGCGCAGCTCGAACGGCTTGGTGAGGTAGTCGTCCGCGCCGAGCTCGAACCCCGAAGCCTTGTCGTCGAGCCGGTCGGCGGCGGTGAGCATGAGGATCGGCATCCCGGTCCCCGACGCCACGATCCGCTGCGCGACCTCGTCGCCGGAGGGCCCGGGGATGTCCCGGTCGAGCACCGCGACGTCGTAGTCGTTGCTCCCCAGCTGCTCCAGTGCCGTGGTCCCGTCGCCGGCGACGTCGGCCGCGATCGCCTCCAGGCGCAGGCCGTCGCGGATGGCCTCCGCCAGGTAGGGCTCGTCCTCGACGATCAGCACGCGCATAGCAGTCGCGATGCTACGAGCCGCGGTGTTTCGCCGGCATATCGAAAACCGCAGACACCCCGGCAACACGGCGCCGCCTTCACTCGGTCCATGCTCTCGAACCTCCCTGTCCGTCGACGGTTGGCGGGCGCCCGGTCCCTGCTGGTCCTCGTGCTGGCGTCGGCGGTCATCGCCGCCGCCCTGCACTGGTGGAGGAGCTCCTCGACCGACCCCGCCGACGGCGGCGTGTCAGGCGGCACGACGGTCGACGCCGACGTGCCTGCGGTGGAGAACCTCGACGACGACCTCAGGGACGCCCTCCGCGAAGCGGCCGCCGACGCAGCCGAGGAGGGGATCGAGGTCCGCGTCACCAGCGGCTGGCGCTCCGCGAGCCACCAGAAGGAGCTGCTGGAGCAGGCGGTGGCCGAGCACGGGTCGGAGGCCGAGGCAGCGCGCTGGGTGCCCACCCCGGACACCTCGCCGCACGTGACGGGCGACGCCGTCGACATCGGCGGCGCGGAGGCACGGGCGTGGCTGGCGCGGTTCGGCGCCGGCTACGGCCTGTGCCAGGTGTACGGCAACGAGCCGTGGCACTTCGAGCTCCGTCCGGAGGCGGTCGAGGACGGCTGCCCTCCGCCGTACGCCGACCCGACGCACGACCCCCGCTCGCACTCGTGACGGCGGGAACCTGTCGGGGCGGCGTCGTACGGTCACGTCATGCGCTTCGGACTGACGATCCTCCCCGAGCTGCCCTGGGCCGAGCTCCGCCCGCGGTGGCAGGCGGCGGAGGCCATGGGGTTCGACCACGCCTGGACCTACGACCACGTCGTCTGGGGCGGGCTGCCCGAGTCGCCGTGGTACGGCACGACACCGACCCTCACGGCCGCTGCGCTCGTGACCGAGAGGATCCGACTCGGGACCTTCGTGTCGTCGCCGAACTTCCGCCACCCGGTCGTGCTGCACCGCGACGTGCAGTCGCTCGACGACGTCTCCGGCGGCCGGTTCCTGCTCGGCGTCGGCACCGGCGGCGACCTCGACTCGCGGATCCTCGGCGGTGCCGAGCTGAGCACGCGCGAGCGGGTCGACCGGTTCCACGAGTTCGTCGGGCTCCTGGTGCGGCTGAGGACGGAGGACCACGTCGACGCCGACGGCCGTTGGTTCTCCGCCCGCAACGCCCGGACCCTCCCAACGCTGCGCGACGTGCCACTGCTGGTCGCCGCCAACGGCCCCCGGTCGCTGCGGCTCGCCGCCCGCGCGGGCGACGGCTGGATCACGATCGGGCCCCGGACCGACGACCTCGAGAAGTGGTGGGCCGGGCTCGACACCGCGCGGCAGACACTGGAAGAGGCGCTCGTCTCGGCCGGTCGCGACCCGGCGTCGTTCCCGTGCTACCTCAACCTCGACTCGACGCCGCAGTTCTCGCTGGAGAGCCGTGGCGTGTTCGAGGAGATGGTCGGCCGTGCCGAGGAGCTCGGCTTCACCGACGTCGTCACCCACTGGCCACGCGCCGACGAGCCCTACGCGGGCTCGGTCTCGGTGCTCGAGGAGGTCGCCGCCTCGGTCGTCGCCGCCCGCTGACGACTCGGGCGCCTCTCAGTCAGACCAGGCAGTCTTCGGGCGCCGGTTCGCAGGGCTCGGGGAGCACCGCCCGACCTTCGAACTGCCCGGCCCGGTGCATCTCCAGCAGCGTCCTGCCGGCGGCGTGCAGCCCCACCGCGGCCCAGACGATGTTCGACACCACGCTCGGCCACGCGCCGTACGCCATGCTCGCGAGACCCGCGAGCACGCCGCCGGTGACGTTGAGCAGCGAGTAGGTCAGGGAGTGCGACGCGAGCCAGCCACGCGACAGCAGCAGGTAGGCACCGAAGGTGCCCAACGTGCCCAACCACCCGAGGGTCGCGATCAACATGCTGGTCCTGTTCTGGGTGGTCCGGAGGGGTGGGGCGACAGCAAGGATGAGGTCTGAAAGCCTTCAGATCAAACGCACTTTCCTGCATTCCTGATTTAGGATCGCTGAACATGTCGATCGACCCTCGCCGGCTCCGTTTCCTGCTCGCCGTCGCCCGTGCCGGCGGGGTCCTCGCGGCAGCCGACGAGCTCGCCGTCACCCCCTCCGCCGTGTCGCAGCAGCTGGCCAAGCTCGAGGCCGAGACACGCCGAAGCCTGGTCCGTCGCACGCCGACCGGCACGGTGCTCACCGACGCCGGACGGCTGCTGGTGGAGGCTGCCGAGGACATCGAGCGGCTCCTCCAGGAGACCGAGACGCGGCTGATGCCAGATGACACCGGCCCGGCCGGGACCATCCGGATCGGCGGCTTCTACAGCTTCTTCGCGGTCGTCCTCCTGCCTGCCTTCCCGGAGTGGAGGGAGCGCATGCCGCGGCTCCAGGTCGAGCTCGTCGAGGAGGACCAGGACGAGCTGCTGCGTCGGTTGCGCGCCGGGGACATCGACGTCGCCGTCCTCGAGCTCGACGCGGAAGAGACGCCGCGCGCCCTGCCGTCCCGGATGACCGAGATCCCGCTCCTCGACGAGCCGTGGCAGGTGGTCCTCCCGGCGGGGGCCGTCGCCGCGGCCGACCCGGTCAACCTGAGCCGGCTGGGGCTCCCTTGGCTCGGGGTGCACCCGTCGGCCGCGGGCGCCCAGGCGCTGCGCCGGGTCCGGCGCGCCACCGGCAACGACGAGCCGACCGTCCACGCCTACGTCGAGACCCAGACCGCGCTGGCGCTCGTCGCCGCCGGGGAGGGCGCCGCGCTGATCCCGTCGCTGGCGCTGCGCGGCCCGACCCCGCCGGGGATCGAGACCCTGGACCTTCCGGGGATCGGGCACCGACGGATCGTGCTGCGGCGCTACGAGGGCCGTCGAGTGCCGGAGTCCGTCGACCTGGCCGCGTCCCTGGTCCGCGAGGCCGCGGCGGCGATCTCCTTCGAGTCCCGCTCCTAGACCGTTCGCCGTAGGGTCGGCTCACGTCTCCACGTCGAAGGGCGGCACGCATGTCGAACGAGTCCACCGGTTCCCGCGCCACCGAGCTGCTGTCGCTCCACCAGGACGCCAAGCTGCTCACGGTGGTGAACGTCTGGGACGTCATCAGCGCGAAGGTCGTCGCGGACGTGCCGGGCACGACGGCGCTGGCGACCGCAAGCCACTCGATCGCGGCGTCGTACGGCTACGAGGACGGCGAGAACATCCCGCTCGACCTGATGCTCGAGGCGGTCGGCCGGATCGTGGCGTCGACCGAGCTGCCGGTCAGTGCAGACCTCGAGGGCGGGTACGGCGACGCGGCCGAGACGATCCGCCGGGCGATCGGCGTCGGTGTTGTGGGGGCCAACATCGAGGACCAGATGAAGCCGGTCGCCGAGGCCGCCCGCCAGGTCGAGGCGATCATGAAGGCAGCCGAGGCCGAGGGCGTCCCCGACTTCGTGCTCAACGCCCGCACCGACGCCTTCCACCTCGGCCGCGACAAGGACCCGGCCGAGAACCTGGCGGCCGCTGTCGAGCGTGGCAAGGCCTTCCTCGACGCCGGCGCGCCGGTGGTGTTCGTGCCCGCCTTCCTCGACGAGGAGCAGGTGGGCACGCTCGTGGACGCGTTCGGCCCGCAACGCCTCACGCTCATCGCGATCCCGGGGACCCCTGCCCTGCGCCGCCTCGAGGAGCTCGGCGTCGCCCGGGTCTCCTTCGGTCCGCTGTCGCAGAACGTCGCGCTCACCGCGCTGCAGGAGCTGACCGAGGGCGTCGTCGAGCGCGGCGAGGGCGTGCCGTCGAACATGCGCGTCCTCAACTAGCACCGCTCCTGGTTGGGCGTCGGGGATCCGGACGACCGTCGGCAGCCACACGGAGCGGGTCGCCTCCGGCCGCTCCGACCACGTGCCGGTCATCGTCGAGCTGGCTCCTCCTCGACCGTGACCTCGACCTCGATCGGGTCGACGACGATGGCGGTCACGTGGTCAGCCGGGACGGTGAAGACGTGGCGACCGCAACCGTGCGGGGTGCCGAGCGTCTGGACGCGGTAGCTGTCGTCGGAGGGCTCCGAGAGGAGCAGGACGGGAACGCCGCCTGACACCTCGACCTCGCACTCGTCGAGCGAGAGCGCGGACCACAGCGCCTCCGAGCCAGGTGTGGACATCAGCACCGCACCCGTCGGCGCGACGCTCGTGCCCGCCTCGTCCTCGTCGTCCGGCGCGGACGTGACGAGCGTGAAGACGGTCAACGAGACAGCCGCCAGCACCACCGACAGCGCGAACACACCGCGGTCCTGCTTGCTCCCGAGCCGCCCGGCCTCCAGCTCGTACTTCGCGAGCGCGTAGAGCTCCGCCCGCTTCTTCAGGTACACGTCACGCTTCCGCGCATTGGTCCTGGCCCACAGGGCGAACCGCTCCTCGTCGGCCTTCGTCGTCGCTCGCTCGGCCATGACCTCGTAGGTGGAGGCTGCACGTGTGTAGGCGACGAGCCGCGCCTTGAACTCCTCGAGCGTCTGGGCGTCACCTGGGAGGTACTCGTGCAGGAGGTTGGTCTCGATCCGCTTCTTGAGCTTCTTCGGCAGGGCGTCGAGCGTGATCTCGACCGGAACCATCGCCCGCAGCAACCGGCTGACGATGACCAGCACGCTGAGCGCTGCGGCCGCCGCAGCTGCGAGCACCAGCAGCCAGCGGGGCCATCCCCAGGTCGAGGCGTCCACGTCGCCGTCGATCAGCGGCCCCGCGCCGATGACGACGGCCGCGATCGAGCCGATCGAGCCGGCGAGCCACTTCGCTGCCTCCCGCACCCCGGTGCTGGCGGTGACCCAGCGTTGCGGGTCGGTGGCCTCCGGAGTGAGCGGGGGCGCCACGTCGGTGCTCATCTGCGTCCACCGGACCTAGAGGTCCATGGGACGCACGGCGTCGGCCTGCGGCTCATCAGCACGCTCCCAACCCTTCGGTGGCCCGACCCAGACCCAGTCGCCGCCCGGCGAGATGGTTCCGAGCTCGGCGTCCGGCCCGAGGTCGGGTGGTCTCTTCTCGTAGCTGCCGGGGTTGTTCATGCTCGCGCTCCTCCCGTTGGCGGCCGCAGCTCCTCGTCGCATGGACCGTTGAGGCAAGCGTGTGCCACGACGCGCAGGTTGACCATTGCCCGTTCGGCTATGAGCCGGAGCCATCACAGGCGTCCGGGCCGACCACGGTGCGGTGCGCGATCGTCGCCAGTGCCTCGCGTGCGGCTGCGCCGTCGACCAGCCTCACCTCGACACGGCGGTTGTGCATCCGGCCGCGCGGGTTGTCGTACCCGCCGATCCGGTTGGGTCTGACGGGGCGGGTCTCGCCGTACGCGTGGCGCCGGATGACCCGGCCGTCGAGCAGGCGGACGACCGTGGCGATCCGCTTCCGGGACAGGGCGAGGTTGAACGGCTTGGTGTTGCGCGAGTCCGTGTGTCCTTCGACGGACAGCTCGGTGACCGGGGCGAGCAACTCGGCCCATCGGCGGACCTTCTCTGCACCCGCCTGGCTGAGGCAGGCCTTCCCGTACGGAAATCGGATGATCAGCACCGGTGGATGGCCCCCCGGATGTCGCCGGCTGCCCGTGATGCGCAGCCGCGAGGCACTGATGGCGAGGCGCTTCGCTCGGACCGGCGTTCCGTCGCGCGTGCGGATCCGCCCTGAGTCCGCATCGATCGCCTGGCGGCTCCCGGCCGCGTCGGTCGTCACGGTGTCGAGGGTGGGCGCCAACCTGCCCATCACCTCTTGGCAGCCGGCGAAGACGATCAGCCCGGTGACCAGCAGCACCAGCTGCTTCCTAGTCGACGGGGACACTTCTCATCCACGGGACACCGCGGATCCGGAGGTCGACCGCCGCGGGAAGCGGATCGGGTCGCATGAAGAGCGCCGTGAGGTTGCGCCACTGCTGTGGCTCCAGCGGGCGATCGAGACCGCCGGAGCAGACGCAGGACCCGTCGTCGTGGCGTGCCACGGGGTAGGCCCAACGGTTCCGGGTGTCGACGAGCCGGATGCTGCTCAGCTCGGGTTCCTCGTCGTCGCTGAGCTGGTTCCCGATGGTGACCGGCGCGTCGGAGGGGTTGAAGACGGCCAGGTCCAAGGCGACGAAGCGATCGCGCACCGTGAGCCGCCGCGCCTCCACGTGCAGGGGTGAGCCGCCCAGTTCAGCCGCCATCGCGACCCCACGTCCATCCGGATCCACGGGGACGGGCTCGCTGACGCTTCCGCCACCGCCCCCGCCGTCCTCGCCGCCGGCCCCGCCGTCCTCTTCGCCGGCCCCGCCGTCCTCGCCGCCGTCGCCGCCGGAGGGGCTGCCGCCGCTGAAGCCACTGTCCCCGCTGGGTTCGTCACCCGGCCTCCCCGGCCACACGTCGGTCTCGGCGAGCTCCAGGGCCGCGATGTTGTCGTTGTCGAACACCTCCACGACCGGCCCGCCGCCGCCGGAGGTGGCAGGGGAGTCCCCCGCCAGGTAGAGACGCGAACCCGAGCGAGCCACCAACCTGCCGTCCACCACCGTCGCGTCGGTGAGCGTCACGCGCGCGTACGTCTCCTCGGGGTCGCGGGCGCCGGCCTCGTAGAAGAAGCTGAGGGCACCGCTCCAGATGACGATGGCTGCGAAGATCGTGAGCGCAGTGCCGCGCCGCCCGGACTGGGTGAGGGCGAGCGCAGCGACCAGCACCACGACCGCGGTGAAGATCGCCATGACCGTCAGCCAGCCGATGGTGACGGCCCAAGCACCGAGGCTGAGGGTGAACCCCAGCCACAGACCTGCCAGCGACACCATGAATGGGATGCGCCCTTGAAGCCGTCGTGACATCGCCGCAGCGATGGTCGTGCCCACGACCGCCGCGAGGATCACGCTCGCCACTTTCCACCAACCCTCTAGATCGACGAGCGCCTGCCAGGCGGCTGCGACGGTGAGCGCGACGAGAACGACCGTGACCACGAGCCAGAGGTCGGGCGACTGCCGGAGCTTCCTGACCAGGGCGCCCCGGAGCCTCGTCGTCTCGTCCCTCGTCGGCTCGTCCGGGATCGCGAAGTACACCCCGAGCGCCACCACCGCGGCGAGCACGACAGGAAGCGTCAGGCTTTGGAGGCCCTCGGTGAGCAGCCACTCCTGACCCGCGCCCGCGAGCAGCGGAATGGGCGGCACCTCCATGTTGTCGGCCCTCGCCCAGAACCGTGCGCCGCCGATGACCGCGATCCACGCAGCCAGCGCGGCGGCCAGCCCGACCACCTGCGTCACCGTGTCCCACGGGAAGGGCTTGTCGCCGCGATCCTCACCCGCGTCGATGGAGGTGGGTTTCGGTGACTCAGCATCGCGGGGTGCGACGGGCATCGGCTCGCCCCCGACGTCCCCGTCGGCCGCGCCCTCGAGGCCCTCGAGGACGCGGCCTTCGATCGTGCTGGTCGCCGTATCGATGAATGGCCTGGTGGTGCCGGTGAGATCGAGGTCGCCGTCGACGTGGGCACGTCTCACCAGGAGTCGGCCGCGGAGCCGCGAGTTGGTGATCGCGAGGCGACGCGCCCACACACCCACGATCTCCACGGTGCCGGCGACGACGCATCGGTCGAGCTCCAGGACGACGGGACGTCCGCCGACCGTCAGCACGAGATCGCCCTCCACCACCCTTGGTGGGTCATCGGTCGACTCCTCGACGTCAACGGTGTCGGGACTGCCAGCTTCCTCGACCGGGGGTCCGCCGAGCAGCAACGCGGGCCGCGCCTCGCGCTCCGCGTAAGGCTCCTTCCGGGGACGGCGCAGCAGCCGCACGTCCCCCTCGACGAGGGTGTCACTGATGCGCAGGACGATGTCGGCGTTGCTGACCCATCGCTGACGCCGGTCGCCGGCGAGGAGCTCCTGGAGGACCGAGCTCAGCTCCTCACCCGTGACGTGGCCGGGAGGTATCGGCCGTCCCGCCTCGACCGCCGCGACGAGCGCGTCCTTCGTGACCTGGGTGGTCGCACCGTCCCCCGCCGTCATCCTTCAAGCGGAGCACCGTCGGTCCAACCGCGCGAGGGACCTTCGACACGGATTCGCCGTCATCCCAGAACTGACCACACCGCCCTCCCAATTGAGAGCCGGACAACGTCGTCGACGCGTTCGTCCTCGCCCACCGCCGCAGGTACATGGAGATCGCGGCGATCTCGCTGCCGGTCAACGCGCGGCGGAGGATGTCACTGCCGGAGAGGCAGTACACGATGACCTTCGGCATCACCCGGTCAGACGCGGTCGACAGGTGGAGCACGGCCCAGTTGGTCGCCGGGTCCTGCGCCGTCCACTGCTGCCAACCGGCGATGACCGCCTCGGTGTCCTTGTCCGCCCAGCGCAGGACCGTGTAGCCGACGGAAGCCGCCGCGCTGGTGGCGAAGGTGGACTCGGTCGCCACACCGAAGTTCCCGCGGCCGAGCGTGAGGCCGGAGGTGCCGACGGTGGCGCAGTGGCCGGTCGGGACCGTGCGGCCGGAGGACCCTCGTCGGAGCAAGCGCCGTCCGCGGGAACAGAGCACGGCTGCCGTCGGTTGACGTGACCCGTGAGCGCGCCCGAGATCACCAGAGCAAGCGTCGGCCTCCGCAGCGAGCGGGGGCCGATCCTTGTGGCGGTGATGCTGGGCACCGGGCTGGTCGCGATCGACGCGACGATCCTCGCGACCGCGGTGCCCTCGGTGGTCGAGGACCTCGGCGGCTTCACCTCGTTCCCGTGGCTGTTCTCGATCTACCTGCTCGCGCAGGCGGTGTCGGTGCCGATCTACGGCAAGCTCGCCGACCTCTACGGACGCAAGCCGGTGATGCTCGTCGGCATCGGGCTCTTCGTCGTCGGCTCGCTGCTGTGCGGCATCGCTTGGAACATGCCGGCTCTGATCGTCTTCCGGCTCGTCCAGGGGCTCGGCGCCGGCGCCGTGCAGCCCATCGGCATGACGATCGTCGGCGACATCTACTCCCTCGCCGAGCGCGCGAAGGTGCAGGGCTACATCGCGAGCGTCTGGGCCATGTCCTCCGTCGTCGGCCCCACGCTGGGCGGCCTCTTCGCCGACTACCTGACCTGGCGGTGGATCTTCCTCGTCAACCTGCCGGTCGGCATCGCGGCCGGCTGGGTGATGTGGCGCCGCTACGAGGAGAAGGTCGAGTCGCGCAACCACTCCATCGATTACCTCGGCGCCGTGCTGCTGGCCGCCGGTGGCTCGTTGCTCCTCCTCGCGCTGCTCGAGGGCGGCGTCCGCTGGGAGTGGGGCTCCGCCTCGAGCCTCGGGATCTTCGCCGCGGCGGCCGTCCTGCTCGCCGCGTTCGTCGCGGTCGAGGCGCGCGCGACCGAGCCGGTGCTGCCGCTGTGGATCTTCCGGCGGCGCGTGCTGAACGCCTCGAACTCCGGGGCGTTCGTCGTCGGCGTGCTGCTGCTCGGGCTGACCTCCTACATCCCGCTCTACGCCCAGGGCGTCCTCGGCCACGGTGCACTGCTGGGCGGACTCACGCTGGCGGCGATGAGCATCGGATGGCCGCTCGCCGCCTCGACCAGCGGCCGCTTCTACCTGACGATCGGTTTCCGCCGGACGGTGCTCATGGGTGCGCTGTTCGTGGTCGCCGGCGCGGCGCTGCTGCTCCCGGTCGACGCCGACAGCGCCTTGTGGGAGCTGGCCCTTCCCTGCCTGGTGATGGGCATCGGGTTCGGGTACGTCGCCACCCCCGGGGTCATCGTCGCCCAGTCCTCCGTCGGCTGGGAGAACCGCGGGGTGGCCACCGGCACCAACATGTTCTCCCGGTCGATGGGGAGCGCCGTCGGCGTCGCCGTGTTCGGCGCGGTCGTGAACAGCCGGATCGCCGGCGGATCGTCCGGGTCCACCGACCTCGAGCACCTGCCCGCCGACGTGCTGGCGCCCGCCGTGCACGCGGTCTTCTTCGGCTCCGCGGTCGTCGCGCTCGCGCTGCTGCTCTCCGGGGCGCTGATGCCGCGCCGCGCCGGCGAGGATGCGACCGCCTGACTACCCGGGCGCGGTCGCGACCTCCCGGGCGCCCTCGCGCATCCGGGGCAGCAGCTCGTCCCCGAGCTCGTCGGCCAGCTGACGCTGGGCCTGCCCCAGCGACCTCGCGACCACCGGCGGCAGCGGCGACCTCGTCCGCCGCCGCAGGGCTCGTGCGCCACCGAGCGCGCGGGCGCGAGTCGGTGCGTCGGCACGGGTGAGCGCGAGGGCCTCGAGCCCGTGCGCGACCGCGCGGGGGTCGCCGGTGCGGTGGGCGAGCTCGACCGACCGGTTCGCGAGCCGCACGGCCTCGTCGCCGACGGTGGCGGCGAGCTCGGAGGCGAGCCGGCCGGTGGTGTAGCTGATGCCGGCACTGGATCTCTGCTGCTCGTACCAGTCGAGGGTCCCCGCATGGAGCTCTGCTGCCCGGTCGTGGTCGCCGCCGAGCCCACGGGCGAGCCCGAGCGAGTTCTGGGCCAGCGCAACCCCGGCGGCCGAACCGATCGACCGCGCCAGCTCGACCGCCGACCGGAGCGTGCCGAGGGTCGGCTCGGCCCCAAGCAGGGCCTGCACCGACCCGAGCCGGGTCAGCTGGGTGGCCTGCCACTCGGGTGCGTCGACGTCCCGGGCGAGCGCCAGCGCCCGCTGGTGGGTCCGCGCGGCCGTCGGCAGGTCGCCCACGATCTCGGCGCAGTACCCGAGAAGGTCCATCGCCATCATCTGGCCGGCGGCGTCGTCGAGCTCCTCGAACGCGCGCTGGCTCGAACGGCCGCCCGCTGCTGCCCGGGCGACCTGGCCCCGCTGCAGCTCGGCCTTCGCCTCGGTCAGGCCGACGAGCGCGAGGCCCCACCGGTCCTGCGTCCGCGCGAAGCCGGCGCGGCTGCCGGCGAGCAGCAGCGCCGCACGACCAGGCTCGCCGCGCTGCAGCAACCGCTCGGCCAGCAGTACGCCGGCCACGGACTCGTGCCGCCCCCAGCCGACGTCCCGCATCTCCTCCAGGGCTCGTTCCCCGGCGGCGATCGCCTCCTCGGCGCAGGCCGTCGCCGAGTCGAACACCGCCCGCCACGCGGTCGCCCCGAGCACCGCCGGCCCGTCCGCACTCCGGCTCGAGGTGACGCCGACGAGCTCCTCCAGCAGGTCCCGCCCCTCCGAGCGGCGACCGCCCAGCCACCACCACCAGGAGCCGCGCAGCGCCAGCTCCAGGGCCGCCTCGACCGCGCCCTCGCTCGCCAGCCAACGCGCGGTGTCCATCGCACCCGCCGGGACGGCGTGCACCCGCACGTGGTCCCGCTCGCGTCGGGTGGCGGTGCGCTCGGCGGCGAGGAGCCGGTCGAACTCCTGCTGCAGCTCCTCGGGGACGGCGAGGCCGGTGTGTTCGGCGAGCACGCGCCGCCCCACGTCGTACACCGCGAGCGCCTCGGCGCGGCGACCCGCCCGGTCAAGCGCCCGCATCAGCAGCAGCCGGGCGCGGGTGCGCAGCGGGTCCTCAGCCAGCAGCCCGCGGAGCAGGTCGACCGCCCGCGGCCCGCGGCTCTCCGTCGCGAGCATCGCCTCGGCCGCGACCTCGACGAGCGCGGCGCGTTGCTCGGCTGCGCGCGATCGCGCGGCGACGAGCCGAGGGTGGTCGTCCAGCTCGCCGAGCGGCGGACCCTGCCACAGTGCGAGCGCCCGCTCCGCCGCGGTGAGGGCATCGTCCGCGCTGCCGTCGGCCAGCGCCTCCGCCGCCGCACCAGCGAGCTCGCCGAACAGCCGCAGGTCGACCTCCGACGCCGGCAGGTCGAGCCGGTAGCTCCCCTGGTCGTGGCGGAGCGCATCGCGGCGCGGCCCCAGGTGACGCCGGAGCCGGGACACCTTCACCTGCAGGGCGTTCCGTGCACCGTCCGGCACCTCGGCGCCCCAGACCGCGTCGACCAGCTCGGTCGTCGACACCGCCCTGCCCTCGGCGAGCGCGAGGTGCGCGAGCACGACGCGGTCCAGCCGCGCCGGCGCCACCGGGGCACCACGTCCTTGACGGATCGTGATCGGGCCGAGCATCCGGACCAGCGGGTCGCTCATCCCGAGACCGCCAGCTCGGAGGTGGGCGCCATCCCCATGCCGTTGGGGTAGGGCACGCCGCCCGCGGTGACGATCGGCTCGACGACCCCGGACAGGTCGGCGGTGAGCGAGGCCAGCGCCTGGTCGTCGAAGCCGCTCCACACGAGAGCCGTCATGGCGTCGGTGTGCTCCTCCACCTCGGCCCGGGCCCGCTGGCCGTGCGGCGTGATCCGGCCGTCCTCGGTGAGCCAGCCTCGCGCCGTCAGCGACGCGGCCGCGGCCGCCCACTCGTCCTCGGTCCAGCCGCGGTAGCTGCGTTGGTCCTCGGGGACGAGCCCGAGGGCGACCATGACCACGTTGCTCTCGACCGGCCCCAGGTCGGCGGCGCGCAGCGCCGTGATGTGCGCGTCGCCGCGGAGCTCGCGCAGCGCGCTGGTCGCCCAGAACAGGGCGAGGTGCGGCTCGGCCGGACGAGGCAGGCTGCGGTGGGCGGCGAACAGTGGCGCGCCCGCGGACGGGAGCGCCTCGACGACCTGGCCCAGCCGGCCGGCCAGCCCCGCGACGACGGGGTCCTCGACGCGGTCGCCGAGGTGCCGGCGTACCGCCCGGTCGAAGACGCGCAACCGGGCCGCGGCCGCCTGCTCGGGCGTCGTGTACCGCCACGCATCCGGCAGCGCCCGCTCGACCATCCGCGGCGCGAAGCCGTAGAAGCAGGCGGTCACCACGTCCGCAGCAACGACGCCGAGCGCCGCGGACCGGCTCGCGAAGTAGCCCATCCAGCCGCCCTTGAGCCCGAGCGCCGTGTAGACCTCCGGCCGCTCGGGGGCGAAGTAGACCAGCGCGTGGTACGCCTCGACCAGCCGCCACAACGCACGCTCACGGGCACGTCGGGACGGGGCCGCGACACCGTCGGCTTCGGCCATCGCCACCTGCCTCACTTCCAGGGCACGCCGGGCGTGCCGGGTTCGCAGACTAGCCCCAGGATCGCGTCCGTCGCTGACAGCCGGCTGACCGGCCGACGGGGCAGCCGCTCGTGGCGTCAGCACCCTGTCAGCGCGACGCCCTACCGTCGCCCCGTGACCACGACGAACTTGTTGCGTGACCAGTGGGACCAGCTGCGGGCCTGGGTCGAGGGCGAGGGCGTCCTCGACCACGCGGACGAGCCGTCGGGGCTGGGCGGCTGGACGGTCTCCGACCTGGTCGTGCACCTCGGCTACGGGCTGCGCATGGTGGCGCAGCTCGAGGCGACGGAGCTCGAGCCGATCACCCTGGCCGCCTACGTCGCCGGGTACTCCCCCGCCCACCGCCAGATCGCGGCCGACACCGAGACCGTCGCGGAGCCGCTGCGCGGCCGCGAGCTGGCCGGCATCGACGAGCTCGCGGACGAGGCGTGGCGGGCGCTCGACGCCGGCCTGCCGCCGGTGGTGCTCGGCCGCCGCGGGCCGCTGCGTCGCGACGACTTCCTGGCGACCAGGCTCATCGAGCTCGTCACCCACGGCGACGACCTGCACCGCGGGTTCGGCCCCGGCCGCCCGTCGCCGTTGGTCCCCGCCGCGGTCGACCGGGTCGCCGCGGTGCTGGCGGCCGGGTACCGCGAAGTCACCGGTCGCCCGCCTGGGTGGGCCGGGCTGGACCTGGTGCGCGTCGCGACCGGACGTACGCCGACCGACGACCCGGCGATGCCGCTGCTGTCCTGATCCACCGAAGGAGCCACCGATGATCGAGCTCGTCCCCCCACCCGCGGACGGCCCGGGACCCGACTGGGCCGAGCTGCACCGGTCCGCCGACCTCAGCATCGGCAGCTACGTCCTGCCGGCCGGGGGCACCGACCCGCAGTCGCCGCACACCGAGGACGAGGTGTACGTCGTGCTCGCCGGTCGGGCCCGCCTCGCCGGTCCCGACGTGAGCATCCCCGTCACGGCCGGGTCCGTCGTGTTCGTCGCCGCCGGAGAGGAGCACCGGTTCGTCGACATCGAGGAGGAGCTGCGCGTGGTGGTCGTCTTCGGCCCCGCCGAGCACACGCGGTCATGAGGCGCGTGCGGTGACGACGGCGAGCAGGGCGAGCGCCGCGAAGACGAGCGCCGCGGCGCGGAACCCGCCGACGCCGGAGGCCAGCAGCGCGCCGGTGAAGGGCGCGGCCGCGATGGCCAGGGCGACCGGCCTCTGGAACGTGCCGCTCAGCTCACCGAAGGTCGTCCGCCCCCAACGGTCGGCGACCCCGAGAGTGACGGTGAGCGTGTGCGCGCCGCGGACGGCTCCAGCGAGCAGCGCCGCTACCATCAGGCCGGCCGTCCCGGGGGCCAGCGCCAGCCCGCCGACCACGACCACGGCCGCGGCGACCAGCACCAGTGTCCGCAGCCGCGGGTCACCGAACCGGGCCATCGGCAGGTAGGCGAGCCGCCCGACCACCTGGCCGGCGCCGACCAGCCCGAAGGCCAGAGCGGCAGTCGCGTAGGAGTGGCCGTGCTCGCGCGCCAGCGGGACGAGGTTCAGCGTCGCGGCGTACAACGCCAGGCCGACGAGCAACATGCTCGCCTGCGTCGCGCGGAACCGTCGCGACGTCACGATCTCCCCCACGTCGTGGCCGGGCGGCGGTGGCTCGGCGTGCGCGGTCCACGGCGCCGCGAGCCCCCACCAGGCGAGCGGGATCGTCAGCACGACGTATCCGACCGCGACCCCGAGCAGCGCCTCCCGCCACCCGACGGACTCGGCGACGGGAGCCAGGACCGGGGCGAGGAGGGCCGACGAGGCGCCGCCGAACAGCGACACGACGGTGAGCGCCGACGCGGCCCGCTCGCCGTGCCAGATCGTCAGCGCCGCGAACACCGGCGGGTACAGGGTCGCCGCCTGGCCGAGCCCGACCAGCGCCATCCCGGCGAGGGCGGCCGCGGGGTGGCGAGCAGCCGCCACGGCGACGAGGCCGACACCGCCGACCAAGGATCCGACGGTGACGAGGATGCGTGGCCCGTGCCGGTCGACGAGCCTGCCGACGCGTGGGCTCACCAGCGCGGAGACCACCAGCGACCCGGAGTACGCCGCGGTCATCGACGCCAGCGACCAGCCGGTGTCGCGCGCCGCGAGGTCCATCAGCACCGGCACGGCGTAGTAGAGCGCGGCCCAGCTGAACAGCTCGACGAACCCGCACGTCAGCACCGTGGGCCAGAAGGGCGGGGTGCGAGCCACAGCCACCACCCTGACGGCTGAGGTACGACGCGCGCGAGTGCCGGTCCCGCTCACCCGCTGTCCTGTCAGCCGATGGTCAGCGGCTTCGCGCACGCTGACGTCGTGACCGCGTGGCTGGGCTCGATCGCCGTCCTCGCGTTCGTCATGGCGGCGACGCCCGGGCCGAACAACCTGATCTTCGCGGCAGCGGGTGCCCGGAACGGGTACCTGCGGACCGTCCCCCTCCTGGGCGGGATGCTGCTCGGCTTCGTCGGCCTGGTCGGCGCCGGTCTCGCGGGGGTCGGCGGCGTCGTCGAGGCGGTGCCGGGCAGCCGGCTGGCGATGACGGCCGGGGCGTCGGCGTACATGGGGTACCTCGCCGTCGCGCTCTGGCGAGCCACGCCACCGACCGGCGGCGAGACGGCACCACTGCTCGCCTGGTGGCAGATGGCGCTCTTCCAGCTCGCCAACCCCAAGACGTGGCTGGCGGTCCTGACCTTCGTGACCGGGTTCCTCGGGCCGAGCAGCCCGGGCGGGGTGGCCGTCGACCTGCTCGGCGCGGCTTGCTTCCTGGCGGTGGTGTGCGCGTCGGCGAGCCTGTGGACGCTCTTCGGAGCAGCCCTTCGAGCCAAGCTTGCGCCGGGTTCCTGGCGCCGGGCCATGCGGCTGATGGCGGCGCTTGCCGTGCTGTCGATCCCGACCCTCTGGTGAGGCCGGGCGTCAGTCGGTGAGCTCGCCCGGCACGACGACTGCGTCGACGAGGGCGCCGTTGCGCAGCACGGTGATCTCCATCCGCCGGCCGATCGCGTCGGCGAAGAGCCGCTTCTGCAGGGACTGCGCGTCGTCGAGGAACACGCCGTCGACCGCGAGCACCACGTCGCCGGCGCGCAACCCGCTGCACCTGCGCCGGCGTGAGCGGGAGCGGGGTGGTCACGAGACCGAGGAACGCGCGACGCACCGGCCCGTGGTCCTTGAGCGTCTCGATGATCCGGCCAGCCCCAGCGGGTTGCCGACCGCGACGACGAGCGAGCCGACGAGGAGCTGGTCGGCGTCGCCGTCCCGCCTCCGGCCCCGGCGACCACGTGGGAGTTGGTGACGAGGTGGCCCTCGTCGGTCAGGACCACGGCCGAGCCTGCCGACTCGCCGCGCTCCGCGTCGGAGTCGCTGGCCACGTCCCCACAACCACGACGCGACACCCTGGATTCCCGCCGCTGCAGCCGCCGACGCGGGACGTCACCAGGTGAGCTCGACCTCCAGCTCGTTCTCGTCGCCGATCTCGACCTCCACCTTGAGGGACACCTCGGCGGGCACGCGGACGGTGATCCGACGACCGTCCTGCTCGAGCTCGACGGAGTTGTTCCGGGCCAGCGAGTCGGCCAGTGCGTGCAGCCGCGCGGCCGCCTCCTCGCGGCTCACCCGCTCGGGCTCACCGATCTCGAACAGGTCCATGACATCTCCTCGGTTCCATGGGCAACCCCACCCACCGTATCGGCGCTCCCCGACGCAGCCCCAGGTCGGGACCATCGGCCCGCTGTGCGGGCCAGTCGGAACGAGCGGTCTGGCCCAGCGAAGGGGTTAGCCTCAAGGACCGCACGTGGGTCCGTGCGGTGATCCGGGGAAGCCACCATGACCGAGATGCTCGACGTCGTCCACCCGCCGACAGACGCGGAGCTGATCGCGAGCGTGCGCAACGGTGACCTCGACGCCTACGGCGAGCTCTTCGCCCGCCACTCGGACGCGGCCCACCGGCTGGCACGCCAGCTCACCCGCGGCTCCGACGCCGAGGACCTCGTCTCGGAGGCGTTCACGAAGGTGATGGGGGCCCTGACCGAGGGGGGCGGCCCGGACGTCGCGTTCCGCGCCTACCTGCTCACCGCGGTCCGGCGGCTGCACGTCGACCGGGTCCGCCGGAGCGCGCGGCTCACGAACACCGACGACATGACGGCGTACGACTCCGGGGTCCAGTTCCAGGACACGGTCGTCAACGAGTTCGAGTCGAAGGCGGCGGCACGCGCGTTCGCCAGCCTCCCGGAACGCTGGCAGCTGGTCCTGTGGCACCTCGAGGTCGAGAACCAGAAGCCGGCCGACGTGGCCCCGCTGCTCGGGATGACCCCGAACTCGGTGTGCGCCCTCGCCTACCGCGCCCGGGAGGGGCTCCGCCAGGCGTTCCTCACCGAGCACCTCGCCACCACCCGCGACGCCGACTGCCGGTGGACGGTCGAGCACTTGGGCGGGTACGTCCGCAAGGGGCTGGCCAAGCGCGACAGCGCCAAGGTGCAGGCCCACCTCGAGACGTGCCGCTCCTGCACCGCGATGCACCTCGAGCTCACCGATATCAACACCAACCTCCGCGGTGTCCTCGCGCCGCTGCTGCTCGGGGCGACTGCGGCGGCGTACCTCGCCGGGACCGGCTCGGGGCTCGGGGTCTCCGCGCTCGTCGCGTTGGTCGGTCGTGTCCGCGACGCGCTCCTCGGCGCCACCGGCACGTCGACGGGCACCGCCACCGGAGCCACGGCGGGCACCTCGGCGGGTGCCGTGGGTGCGGCCGGGGCGGGCACCGCGGCGGCCACCACGGCGGGGGCGACCACGGTGGGGGCGACCACAGTGGGGGCGACCACGGTGGGGGCGACCACGGTGGGGGCGACGACCGCAGCAGCGACGGCGGCGGCCGGGGTCTCGGCCGGCGGGGCCGTGTCCGCGGTGGCGGGCGGGGCGACGGCCGGCGTCGTCGCGAGCGCTGCCGCGGCGGGTGCCGTGACCGGTGGGACTGGCATCGGCGCTGCGAGCGTCGCGATGGTCGCGCTCGGCACCGCTGCCGCCACCCTCGGCGTCGCGAGCGACCCCCAGCGGGCCGCCGAGATGCCGCCGACGACGCTCCAGAGCGTCACCGTCACCGCGCCCGCCCCTGGTCCGGACCCCGCCGCCGATCCCGTCGTCGCCGACTCGGCGGACCCGGTCGCGACCCAGGGGCTGCCTCCCGAGCTGCTGCCCGCCGTCCTCGTGCCAGCCGTCGTCCCGGACGGCTCGACCACGGTGACCGTCGACACCTCCGGCGGATCGACCGACAAGCCGAACCAGCCGACCGGTGACACCGGCGGGACCACCACGCCACACACGCCCGACCCGGCACCCCAGCCGGTGCCGGACCCCGCACCCGAGCCGGCACCCGCCCCCGCGCCGGAGCCGGTCCCTGCGCCCACTCCCACGCCCTCGCCCACGCCCGACGACGTCGAGCCTCCGCCGGACGCCGGCGAGGAATCCCCGTCCGGGGAGCCGGAGCCGTCCCCGTCGGCAGCCCCGTCGCCGTCTCCCACCGAGACCCCAGGCCCGGTGACCGCGACGGCGCAGCCGCCGCAGCCGACCGCGACCCCGGTCGTGCCGGTCGTGCCGCTCCCGGTGCTCACGGTGCCTACCCTGCCGACCATCGCCGCGGCACCGGAGCTGGCACCGCCGCTCGTCGGTGCCGGCGACGTGCCGGTCCAGTGAGACGGGACGAGGCGCCGTCGGGTGTCCGCTCGCGGTGAGCCGATGGCCCCTACGAGTGTCTCCGCGTGCCCGCTCCGGACCCGGGTCGACCCGCGGCTGCTGCGGTTCACCGCCGGTGCCACTGCTCTCGTCCTCGCTGTCTCGCTGATTGTGGTCGGGCTCGTCCGGCCGCTGGGCATCGGCCTCCTCGCGTCCCAGGTCGCGGTGCTCGGCTTCACCGGGTTCGTGAGCTTCCAGTGGTCGGTGTGGGCGCAGCTCTTCGCGCGCGTCGTCTGGCCGCGGCTCGGTGCCCCCGCCGAGCTGGTCGACGCCCGACCGCCGAGGTTCGGCCAGGTCGTCGGTTTCGTCCTCACCGCCCTCGGGCTGGTCGCCTTCGTGGTGGGTGTCGACGTGCTCGGCTACGTGCTCACCTCGCTGGCCCTGGGCGCCGCGGTCCTCGACGCCTCGACCGGGGTGTGCCTGGGGTGCAAGGCCTATGCAGCGGTCCGCTGAGGGATCGGCAGTTCGACCGTTCCCAGGACGCCGACCGGGACCGCTGCCTAGGGTGGCGCCCTGCGTCACTGCGAGATCGAAAGAAGCGGATGAAGAAGGTCGTGGCAGCGCTGCTGCTGTCTCTCGGGCTGGTCATGGCGACCGCCTCGTTCACCCCGGCGAACGCCCACACCGCAACGCCGTACATCAAGAAGCTGGCCAAGAAGATGCGGTGCAAGTACGGCACGAGCGAGGGGCTGGCGACGGACGCGCGCGTCAAGAAGTCGTGGCACTGCGTGGTCGGTGCGGGCACGAAGAACCGCCGCGAGTACTACTTGACCACATACGTGAGCACCAGTCGGGCGTTGGACGAGTGGCGCGACTGGCTGTCGTGCAGCAGCGACTTCGAGGACTCGTGCGAGCCCGGGTACATGGCCCGCAAGGGCAAGGTCCTGATCATCGACCAGTCCCCTCGCGACTCCTACACCAAGCAGGCGGCGTCCTACGCTGCCCGGAAGACCGGCGGGCGCGTCGTGGCCGGCTACCGGTACTGAGCCCGGTCACGGCTCCGGCGCACCGAAGGCCCGCGCGCGACGAGAAAGTTCGAGGGTCGATGTCGAAAAGGTCGAGACTCGTTCGACGTATGCGCGAGAAGCAAGCCACCGGCAACCAGGAGGAGTGATCCACATGCCGCGATTCATGGGTCTCGTGAGGATGGAAGAGGGCGTCGGTACGCCGCCGCAGTCCCTGTTCGACGCGATGGACGACTACATCGGCCAGCGGGCCGCCAAGGGGATCTTCCTCGACGGGGGCGGCCTCTACGGGACCGAGGACGCCGTCAACTTCGTCGTGCGCAAGGGCGAGGTCAGCCGGGTCGACGGGCCCTACGCCGAGGCCAAGGAGGTGGTCGGCGGCTGGGCGCTGCTGCAGTACGACACCGTCGAGGAGGCCGTGGCCGACCAGCAGGAGTTCGCCGAGCTGCACGCGAAGCACTGGCCCGAGGTCACGGTGGTCGCGACGCTGCGGCAGATCTCCGAGGGGCCGGAGGAGCCCGGCGCCTGACCGCCGTTCACTACGCTGGCCTGGTGCCGGCGGCGACCCCTGCGGATGACGTCAACGGGGTCGTGCACGCCGCGTGGCGGGCCGAGTCGGCCCGCCTCGTCGGCGCTCTCACCCGGATGACCCGGGACCTGGAGCTGGCCGAGGACCTGGCGCAGGACGCACTCGTCGCCGCGCTGGAGCAGTGGCCCACCCTCGGCGTACCGACCAACCCGGGCGCCTGGCTGATGACCACCGCGAAGCGACGCGGCGTCGACCACTTCCGCCGTGCGGACAACCTGCGCCGTCGGGTCGCCGAGCTCGGCCATGCCCATGGAGAGGAGGAGCCGGTGATGCCCGACCTCGACGGCTACGTCGACCACATCGAGGACGACGTCCTGCGGCTGATCTTCCTGTCCTGCCACCCGTCGCTCAGCCCCGAGTCGCGAGCCGCGTTGACGCTGCGCCTCGTCGGCGGGCTCACCACCGCCGAGATCGCACGGGGGTTTCTTGTCGCAGAGACAACGATGGGTCAGCGCATCTCGCGGGCCAAGAAGACGCTGTCCGCGGCGCACGCCGAGTTCGACCTGCCGACCGGGCCCGAGCGGGCGGACCGGCTCGACGACGTCATGGCCGTGATCTACCTGATCTTCAACGAGGGGTACGCCGCCACCGCCGGCGACGACTGGATGCGCCCCGACCTCGCCGGCGAGGCGATCAGGCTCGCCCGCATGCTGGCCGACCTCGCCGGCGACGAGCCCGAGGTGCTGGGGCTGCAGGCCCTGCTCGAGCTCCAGGGCTCGCGAATGCCGGCCCGGGTCGACGAGCACGGCGCGCCGGTGCTGCTGGAGGCGCAGGACCGGACGCTGTGGGACCAGCGGCTGGTCGAGAGCGGGATGGCGGCACTGCACCGGGCCGAGGCGCTGGGCGCGCGCGGGAAGCCGGTCGGGAAGTACTTCCTTCAGGCCTCGATCGCCGCCCAGCACGCCCGTGCCGGGTCTGCCGGGGAGACGGACTGGCGCCGGATCGCGGCGCTGTACGACGTCCTGGCCGAGGCCGCGCCGGGCCCCGTCGTCGAGGTGAACCGGGCGGTCGCGCACGGCCGGGCGTTCGGCCCCGCTGCAGGGCTCGCCGTGCTGGCACGGCTCGACGTCGACGCGCTCGCCACCTCCCCGCTCGTGCCGAGCGTGCGAGGCGACCTCCTCGAACGGGCGGGGCGGCACGCCGCGGCGAGCGAGGCGTTCACCGAGGCGGCCGCACTGACGAGGAACGCGAGCGAGCGGGCACTGCTGCGGCGTCGGGCGGAGACGAACCGGGGCCTCTCCTCGACCTGATCCCCGCGAAGGCTGGTCCTCGTCCGCAGCGGCAGTGCGCGGGTTCTCCCGCCTGGCTACCGTTGCCGCATGAGTTGGCAGCAGGCGTCCGCTCCGGTCCGCCGGCGGTCAGCCGCAGGAACGGCACTGCGAGTGTCCCTGCTCTTCATCGGTGGCCTGTACGCCGTCGAGCTCCTCGACCAGGCGCTCGGGAGCCGGCTCGAACGAGCCGGCGGCGTGGAGCCGCTCGAGAACGACGGCCTGGACGGCATCCTCTTCGCGCCGGCGCTGCACGGCACCTGGGAGCACCTGTTGGCCAACACGGTGCCGCTCTTCGTCTTCGGGTTCCTGGTGCTGCTCGCGGGAGTCCGGCGGTGGTTGGCCGTGACTGCTGCGGTCTGGCTCGTCGGTGGGGCCGGCGTGTGGTTGACCGGCGGGGCCGGGACGATCCACATCGGCGCCTCGATCCTGGTCTTCGGCTGGCTCACCTACCTGCTGCTCCGCGGGCTCTTCTCCTGGAACGCCGGGCAGCTGGCGCTCGGCGTCATCCTGCTGCTCGTGTACGGCGGGCTGCTCTGGGGTGTCCTCCCGGGACAGCCGGGGGTCTCCTGGCAGGGTCACCTCTTCGGCGCCGTCGGAGGCGGGCTCGCGGCGTGGTGGTTCGGCCGTGCCGACCGTCTTCGGGGGGAGACGCGCGGCTGGCCGTGAGGGCTGTGCGCAGTCTCGATGACGGCCGCGCCCCGCCGCCGTAGCCCGGCCAACCCGTCGCGCATCGCCTTCAGCTTCTCGGGCGGGTGGCCGACCCAGCCGTCTTGATCTCGCAGGACTACATCTGTCGTGATCAGAACAACAGGTGTAGTCTCACGGGATGACCCCGCGGCAGGCGGAGCTCCTCGACGCAGCGATCGAGACGATCGGCACGATCGGCCTGCGGGGGCTGACCCACCGCGCCGTCGACGACGCGGCCGGGCTCGCCCATGGGTCGACGTCCAACCACTTCCGGTCGCGCGACGCCTTGCTGATCGGGGTCGCCGAGCGCTTCGTCGAACGTGAGCGAGCCGCCTTCGAGGCGATCGCGCGGACGGAGGTCGTCGTCACCCCGGAGGACCTGGGACGGACGATCGGCCGGTTCGCTATCGCGTCGACCCGTGAGAACCGCAGCCTCACGCTGGCGCGCTACTCCCTGCTGGTGGAGGCGGCGATGCGCCCGACGCTGCAGCAGACGATGAGGGAGGGAGGCGCGGACGTGAACGCCTGGGCGCTGCAGTGGCTCCGCGCCGTCCGGTCCCCTCATCCCGAGCGCGACTGGGTCGTGCTCGCCAACTTCGTCACCGGCCTGGTGCTCCACGAGCTCGCCCACCCGACCGACGACTTCGATCCCACGCCCCGCATCACCGAGCTCATCGACATCCTCGTGGAGGAACCATGACCGAGCTGACCGACCTCGTACGCAACGAACGGCTGGCGTTCGTGGAGCTGCTGGAGTCACTGTCGGAAGACGAGTGGACCGCGCAGTCCCTCTGCACCGCCTGGACGGTGGAGAACGTCGCCGCCCACCTCGCCTGGGCACCGGTGGCCGGTGCCACCGAGATGTCGAAAGCGGCCGTGCGCGCGGGGTTCAGCGTCAACCGCCTGATCGCCGACTCCGCCCTGCGCTGGACCCGTCGGGGTCGGCCGGCGATCCTCGCCCAGCTGCGCGAGAACGCCGAGAGCGGCGCAAGGCCGACCGGCGTACCCATGGTGGGCGCACTTGCCGACGCCGTCGTCCACGGGCTCGACGTGCGGGTCCCCCTCGGGCGCCACCACGCCGTCGACCCCGAGGCGTTCCGGCTCGTCGCCGACTGGACCCTCGCCTCGCGCTGGCCGATGACCATCCCCGTCGGCGGCAGCCCACGCAAGCGGCTGCGCGGGACCCGCCTCG
Source organism: Nocardioides caldifontis (assembly GCF_008087345.1). Lineage (GTDB taxonomy): Bacteria > Actinomycetota > Actinomycetes > Propionibacteriales > Nocardioidaceae > Marmoricola_A > Marmoricola_A caldifontis. Next base: position 93,624 of record NZ_VHIB01000016.1, read on the forward strand.
TCGCCACCGACGCGGACTGGGCGTGGGGCGAGGGCACCGAGGTGCGCGAGCCCGCGGCCGGCATCCTGCTCCGGATCTTCGGCCGCGACCCCGCCCTGCGCACGTCAGGGCTGAGCTGATGTTCAGCCAGGTCGTCCGCGGTCGTGCGGACGACCTCTCCGCCGTACGAGCGGCACTAGCACGCTGGGCCTCCGCCGCCGAGGCCATCGACCTCACCGCCGGGGTCACCGAGGACGGCGCGTTCATCGCCGTGACGACGTGCGACTCCGAGGAGTCCGCGCGAGCGGCCGGCGGTGACTGGCAAGCCCTTCTCGACGGGCTCGCGGTCGAGGACGGCACGCGGACCGACGTCTTCACGACGGGTGACACCGCCGGCGCACGGTTCGTGCAGGTCGTGCGGGGCCAGGTCACCGACCTCTGCGAGGCCCGCCGCCACAAGGACGCCTTGCAGGTCGAGCTCGCGACGCACCTGCCGTGCTTGCTCGGCACTCTGACCGTCGAGCAGGACGGGAACCGGTTCACCAGGGTCCTCTACTTTTCGACGGAGGCAGAGGCGCGGGCCGGTGAGAGCTCGATGCCGGCCGAGGTACGCCGGCGCGACCAGGCTGCGTTGCGGCTCCTCGTCGGGCCGATGGAGTTCCTGGACCTCCGCGACCCGTGGCTCTTGTCCCGTCGTACGACAGCTGCCGTCAGGGCCGGGGAGGGAAGTGCTCCTCGATGACCCGCAACGTCGCGCGGAGGTGGTCGAGCGTCAGCTCGATGGCGCGGTCCACGTCTCCGGTCCGGTAGGCGTCGAGCAGCTCCGCGTGCTCGGCGTTGGCCTGCGCCGCCTGCTCAGGCCGGGCCACCAAGGACATGGCGACGTACGGCGCCGCGCTGTCCCGGAGGCTCGCGAGGATGCCGGCGAGCCGTGAGTTCTCGGCGCTCTCGCTGAACAGCGCGTGGAAGTCACGGTTGAGCTGGGACCAGGTCTGCGGGTCCCGAGGGTCCGCCATCTGACGGTGCAGCTCGGCCGCGCGCTCGAGCTTCTCGTCCGTCATCGAGGCGGCGACGCGCCGCACCATCAGGGGCTCCAGGGTCATCCGCAGCTCGTAGACCTCGCGCACCTCCTCGAGGTCCAGGGAGCGCACCACCGCCCCGCGGTGCGGGTCCAGCACCACGAGCCCTTCGGTGGCCAGGTCCCGCAGCGCCTCCCGCACGGGCGTCGTGCTCACGCCGAGCTGCTGGGCGAGCTCGGACTGCACGAGCCGAGCGCCACCCGCCAACGTGCCGTTCAGCACCGCCGCTCGCAGCGTGTTGTAGACGAACTCGTGCGCGGTGCGGGTCTCCCGCGGCGCGGCGATGCGGGTCACGCGACCGCCCCTCCCCGCGCCGCGAACTGCCGCGCGACGTCCTCGGGTCCCAGCCCCTGGGCGAGGAGCGCCCACAGGAGCTGCCGTGCCTTGACCGGCGTCAGCCATCCGGCGGCGATCGCACCGCGCGCCAGCAGGTCGCTCTCGGAGCCGACGAAGCCGTACGTCGACCGGGCGGTGGTCCCGGCTCCGGTACGGGTGGCGAACACGACCGGGACCTTCGACGCTGCGGCCGCGATCTCTTCCGCCAGTGCCGCCGGGACGTGCCCCACGCCCAGCGCCGCGATCACCACGCCGTCGTACCCCGCCGCGACCGCCTGGCGCAGCAGCTCGCCGTCGTCGTCGAGATGGGTGGCGAGCAGGGCGACCCGGGGCGAGGCGCCGGCCGGGTCGTCGAGCGCGGGGACCCTGGCAGGCCGGTTGCCGAACACCGGGACCCCTTCGACCAGCCGGCCGAGCACGCCGAACACCGGCGACCGGAAGGCGTCGACCGCCATGGAGTCCGCCTTGACGACCCGCGCGGCCGCGTGGACCTCGTCGTTCATCACGACCAGCACGCCGAGCCCCCGGGACTCCGGCGCTGCGGCGGTCACGACGGCGGCGAGCAGGTTCGCGGGCCCGTCGCTGCCGGGGCGCTGCGGGGCGCGCATGGCGCCGGTGACGACGAGCGGCTCGTCGCGGTCCCAGTAGAGGTCGAAGAGGTAGGCGGTCTCCTCCAGCGTGTCGGTCCCCTGCACGAGCACCACACCCGCCGCTCCCCCGTCGACGGCCGCGCGCGCCCACGCCAGGGCGGCGAGGCAGTCCTCGGGACGCAGGGATGCGCTGGGCAGAACGGCGAGTGTCTTCGCCTCGAGCGACGCCACCGTGGCGAGGGCCGGGACCGCGGCCACCAGGTCGGCCGCCTCGAGCGTCGGCGTCACGCCGGCCTCCGACTCGGACGTCATCGTGATGGTGCCGCCGAGCGAGCCGATCGCCACGCGGGACTGGGTCATGCCATCGCTCCTCGGACAGATGGGTGGAACTCTCGGAGAAGGATCCTATAAAATGCACGATCTGTCGCGGCGGAGTGGTCAGGGTCGCGGACAGCCACTCACCGAAGGAGCGCTCGTGCCGGACGCAGACCTGGTCATCGCTGGAGGCACCCTCGTCTCCCCCAGCGGTCGTCGCCGCCTCAACGTCGCCATCGCGGACGGCGTGGTGACGTACGTCGGGCCGGACCGGCCCGACGCCCGGGAGACCGTGGACGGGAGCGGCCTGCTGGTGATGCCCGGCGGGGTCGACACCCACGTGCACCTGATGGATCCGGGCAGCACCGAGCGCGAGGACTTCCCGACCGGCACCAACGCTGCTGCGGCCTCGGGCGTCACGACGATCATCGAGCACTCGCACGGGCAGCCCGTCCGCAGCGTCGACGACCTCCGCGGCAAGCTCGACCACCTCGGCGACCGGGCCAACGTCGACTTCGGGCTGGCGGCCCACGCCTGGCCGGGTCACAGCAAGGTGGTGGCCGACCTGTGGGGAGCAGGCGTCTCGTTCTTCAAGGTCTTCACCTGCACGACGCACGGGGTGCCGGGCCACGACGCGGCGGCGCTGAAGGCGCACCTCGAGATGACCGCGCTCACCGGCGCCGTGAGCCTCATGCACTGCGAGGACGAGTCGCTCACCGCGAGCGCGGAGTCGATGCTCCACGAGCTCGGGCGCGACGACAACGCCGTACTCGTCGACTGGCGCAACCGCGACGCGGAGCTGGTCGCCGTGGCCGTCGCGACGCTGCTGGTACGCCGCACCGGTGCCCGCGCGACGGTCGCGCACGTCAGCAGCCCGGAGGTGGCGAGCTACATCGCCGCCGAGCGAGCAAGAGGAGCCACGCTGGCCGCCGAGGGGTGTCCGCAGTACTTCCTGCTCCGCGAGGACGAGGTGCACGAGCACGGGTCCTTGCGGAAGTTCACGCCGCCGGCGCGGGCGCGGAACGACGAGGACGAGCGCGAGATGTGGGAGCTGCTGCGGCGCGGCACCCTCACCCACATGTCCACCGACCACGCCCCCTCGACGTTGGAGCAGAAGCGTCAGGGCGACATCTGGAACGTCCACTTCGGGCTGCCAGGGCTCGACAGCACCATGGCCTTGATGCTCGACGCCGCTGCCCGCGGCCACCTCGCCTACGAGGACGTCGTCCGCGCCTACAGCGAGACCCCCGCCAAGACGTACGGGCTGTGGCCGCGCAAGGGCCGCATCGCGCCGGGCGCCGACGGCGACGTGGTGCTCGTCGACCCGTCGGCTACCCGCACGCTGTCGAACGACACGGTGCTGTCGAAGGCCGGCTGGACGCCTTTCGACGGACGACAGGTGACGGGCGGGGTGGTCCGCACGTACCTGCGCGGGCAGCTGGTGGCCGAGGAGGGGAAGCCGGCCGACGCCCGGACCGGCACGTTCGTGGGCGGCCCCGGCCGAGCGGGGCGCTGACCGCATTCGCGCAAAGCACCACGAACCACCCACGGACCGGGCTAGCGTGGCGCGCCGGCCAACTCGCGCCGCCCACCCCTCCGTGAAGGACGTTCATGCGCAACCTCTCTCGCACCCTTGCTGTCGCCGCTGCCACCGTGGCGATCACCGTCCCGTCGTTCGGCGCCGCCCAGGCTGCCGGCAACGACTGGAAGACGCTGTCGACGTTCGACGGCGGAAAGGTGCAGGCCTGCAAGGTGGCGACGAAGTCGGGCGACTGGAAGGTCAAGCTCCGCGTCGACGCGCGCAAGGCGAAGTCGAAGGTCACCGGCATGGCTTACGTGACCAAGAACGGCGACGAGCTCGCCAACTGGACCTCGGGCTGGGTGAAGAAGGGCAAGGTCTCCTCGGTCGGCACCGTGAAGCTGCCGCGCGGCAAGGCCTACACGCTGGACGCCGGCATCGGCGGCACCAACGCCGGCAACGGCGCCTCGTTCAAGGCGAAGAACGTCCCGGGCTGCTGAGCCCGACCGCGGGGCGCGGCGCCGGACGACCGGCGTCGCGCATCGCGGGCGCCCCTTGTGGCGTTGCCGACGGAGTTCGGCTGCAGCCTCCTTGCGTGCGTGTGACTGACCACGGCCAACAAGCCGACTCCAGAACTCGCCGGTGATGGCAGCGGGCGTTAGCCGTCGTAAGCGACCAATAGGGCTCACCGCCCACTCGGCCCCGCTCTGCGCGGAGTCTGGAGTGACGGCCACCTGAGCCTTTTCGGAAGCGGTCGATCGACATCTCGCGCCCGTCTTAGGGCGCCCGGTCGAGAGGCACCCATGATTTACAGCGTTGACCGACTGTCAAGCTGTGGACCGCGTCGGGTGGGACGACTCATGCCCCTTGCCCAAGGGGCTCGATCTCGCCCCGCTCGACCAGTTGCTCAAGGGCGCGCGAGCAGCCGGCCTGCCACGCGCCAGCCGAGTCCTGGTATGACACCACGGCTTCGCCGGTGCACGCCGAATCTCCTGACGGGTGGTAGGAACAGCGACCCTGAGCGGCGGGCGAGTCATCGTCGTGCAGGTCGCGGTCATATGCCTGGGACGGGTTCATCGCGGCACCTCCTTGGTCCTCAGTTTGGCTCTACCCCAGCAGCCCAGGCCTCATCCACCGACTAGCAGGCCGCCTTGACCGGCGGCAGGAGCGGTCGACCCGCACAACGGCGGAAGGGAACGATCGCGTGGCGCGAGCTGCTGCGTCAAAGGCGGCGGTATGTCGCTACCCGCCGAGGGGCAGTCGCCTTGGTACTTCACTTGCCTAGTTGCTTAACTCCGACCGTCAAATGGCGCGGCACAACAGCCTCGAAACAACCCGACGTGCCCAAGCGGCCAGTCGGAACAGCAGGACGGCACGGGCATCGCCGGTGCACGCGTAGAGACCCTGCGGCCGGATCGGGCCCAGACCTATTAGCGCCCTCTCCCGGCCCGGCAGGCGCCCGCGGCCAGCAGGTTTCTGCTAGGTCTCGTAACCTTAGCCGTGTGCCAGAGTCAACTCCACACGCATTCATTTCGTACGTCCGCGAGGACACCGTTGCCGTGGATGAACTGGAGCGCGTGCTTTCTGCCGCTGGCATCCCGGTATGGAGGGACGTGCACAGCCTCTTTCCTGGTGACGCATGGAAGCGCAGAATCAAAGAGGCAATACAGGGGGATGCTCTTGCCTTCCTGCCGGTCTTCTCGACTGCAAGCGAGTCGCGACACAAGTCGCAGATGCGGGAGGAAATTCAACTCGCCATCGAGGAGTTTCGCAAAATGGATCCGGATCAGTCCTGGATCTTCTCAGTGCGACTGGATGACGTTAGCGTGCCGGCATACGACATCACCCCAACCCGGGTTCTGACGGATCTCAACTGGACCAACTTCTTCGGCCCGACCAAGACCGAGGAGACCACACGTCTTGTGGCCCGGATTCAGCAACTTCTGGGCGACCGACGCTTTACCGCCAGGCCTACCGACGTCGCTGCCACCGCCAGCCAAGACGCGAGGGGTGCCCTGCTGGTCAGCGCCATCCGAGAGGGCGTCAGCAACCCAGCGCGGGCAGCCGATGCTGCAGAGCTCGTTATCGCAGAGGCCCGGCGAGTATCGACAGCGTTGAACGACGCGGCGCGCTTCCCGCTCGGCCCGCCCGAGGGCAGCCTCTCTCAAGCCGGGGTCGCTCGAGTTCGTGGCCTCACCGACCTGACGGGCCCCCTCGTCGAGGCATCCTGCGAGCTCGGCGCGCGGGGTCGGGCTGAGGAAGAGATGCTCGCTACGCAGTTGGTGGCCAGCCTTGCCCGGGAAGGCAGTAAGACGCGGGGTGGCGTCGAGAGACTCCTCGCGTTGCGCAAACTTCCGGCGGTTTCGGTGCTCTTGGCGGGAGCCGTTGGCGCGACCGCGACACGCAACGGGCGGATGCTGCGAGCTTTCGTCGCCGATCCTCGCGTGGAACTACGGTCAAGTCCCCGGGAGTGGTGTAGCGCTGCGTGATCCGGGTGGGGTCAGGCGGTGAGTGCTGGCATGGTGTCAGCTCCGATCTCGGTGTCGTTGGTGGCGACGATGTTGATGCGGCAGCGGGCCA
>NZ_VHIB01000017.1 GCF_008087345.1 Nocardioides caldifontis
GCCGTCACAATCAAGGCCTCGGAGAACCCGGCGACTACAGCGCCGGCGGCCATCCATGCCCCGGCCGCAGATCCGACCCGGACGTCGCACTCAACGACTCAACCCACAGCCAAAAGAAAGTTCGAGGTTAGTTCTCGGAGCCGCTCCTTGCGCGCACGCCGTCGTGCAGCGCGCAGTTCTCGTTTACGCGCGTCGGGATCCCCTGCAGCCGATGGCGTCGCATCTGCCATGACAGGAAGGGTAGTCGAGGAGCATTGCATCGGCCGTTGAGCCGGGGCGTCTCGTGAGGTTGCGACGCTCCTTCCGCCGCTTGTCAGCGCGGGGTACTGGCGCGTTGTCTTCGGAGGAGCCTTCAGCCGGGGCCAGCTAGGAGACTCTTTCGCCCTGCTGATGCCGAGGCGTCTGTGTCGCGTTCATGTCCCTCAGATCTGAGGAGTTGAGGCCGATTGGACGCCGACAGTCCCCCCAATCGCCGTAGTTGAGGATGTGCCATGTCGAAAAGGTTTCGGGCCCGCGCTGTCACGACCCTTTTCGCGCTTGCGGTGAGCTCGATGTGGGCGTTGACCGGCGCGGATGCAGCCGAGCCCGCTTCCTCGTTCAACGTGAGCGCCAAGCCCTCCTCGATGGCGGCTTCGCGCGGGGTGACCCTGACCGCTTCGGCGAAACAAGTCGAGGAGGGTGACCGATTCGCCCTGACCGCCGTCATCAAGTCCCCAGCCAAGGCTGCAACCGTGACGCTTCAGAGGTGGCATGTTCCCCCCTACTTTGGCGAGCCGTCGTGGCAGTCCGTGAAGACCCTTCGGGCAAAGCGCAAGAGCAAGGTGACCTTCAGAGCCGTCGCCACCGACCTCAACGACGCGCGGTACCGCGTCTCTCTTCAGTACAGGGACAACAGAAAGCGCTTCGTGTCGAACGCCACCGCCGTTACGATCTGGCGCTGGATCCCGCTCTCCGAGTACGACCCGTACTACGAGACCAGCGGGCTTCTCTTTGGTGAGGCCGCGATCAACGGCATCCGCTACGTCGGCTGGGGTGCTGCCTACTTCTCCCACGCCGGCACCTGGGAAGCCAGGTTCACCCCCGGGCGCCACTGCAAGGCCTTCAGCGGTGTCCTCGGCGTCGCTGATGTCTCCGACGACGGCTCGAGCGGCACCGTCAAGCTCACCGCAGACGACCAGGTCATCTACGAGTCGACCCCGCTGACGCCCGGGATGGACCTGCCTGTGCACATCCCGCTCTCCAAGCCCTACCGGATTGGGATCCAGCTGTTCGACACGTCACCGGATGCGATCGAGTCCTGGCCCGTCATCGGAGAACCCGAACTACTCTGCACCGGCGTCTAGAGGTCGCGCGCCCATACCCGTCCCGGATGAGCAGAACGCCTCGGCACGAGGCGGAACAGCATTGCGTCTAACCGCCGCCAGTCGGGCGCGCTCGCATTGCGCCTAAGCGACGATGCCGTTCGCAGCGGTGCCTGGGCGGACGCTCGCAGCGAGCAGCGCCGAGGCCGTGTAGCTGCGTTGAACGGGGGACCGTCGGAGCCGTCCGTAACGATGACACCGTGAGAGACGAGGAGTTCATCGCCCGCGTGCGCCGGCACAAGCCAAGCGCTCTACTGCCCTTGATCGCGCGCTTCGCCTCGACGCGAATGCAACCGGACGACTGGATGAAGGAAGGGCAACGCGGCCTCGGCTCGCCCTGGGCCCTCGCAGAGATTGCTCGGGTTTGCCTGGCCTACGGCAATCAGCACCGGAAGGACGCGACGTTCGCTGACCTGGTCGCGTGCAACGACGCCTACAACGAACTTGACGACCCGGAGATGGTTGAGGGGTTCAACGGTCTCGTGGCTGGGTTCTTCCTGCGGATCTCCGAGCAACTCGAGTATCAACTTCCGCTCCGCCACGAGATGACGCGCGCTATCGCACTCTTCAACTACACGGAGCCAAAGCGGCCCCTGCGGGTGATCCGCAACGGGTGGGACACCGAGCTCCTCGGAGCCGACCTAGTCACCTTCATCGCCGCCGGGGAGATGCTGCATATCGCGGCGAAGCCAAACCAGGGCCGGTTCAATCCCAAGTGGCTCGACCAGCCGAACTTCAGTTTTCTCCGCGACGTCACCGACCCCGATCTCTTGCGGGCCGCTTGGACCCGTAGCTACGTCATCGACGCTTCCGAGTTCGCCGCTCAGAACGGTCGGCCACGCCCATCAGTGTGGCGCCGTTACGGACACAACCCGCTGCTGAGCCGGCCCGCAGTGAGCGGACTTCACGAGGACTGGCTCATCCCCGTTCCCGCCCTCGTCGTGCGCCGTCTGAGCCCACTCGGCCTCTACTACGCCGGCATCAAACGATGGGACAAGGCCTTCGCGGATGATCTCGGCGACCTATTCGAGCCATACATCGGCTCACACCTGCGCCTCCTCGGACCCGATGTGGTCGAGCCCGGGTTTCGCTACGGTCGCGACAACCACGAGACAGTGGACTTCATCGCCACCCTGCCCGAGGTGGTCGTCCTGGTCGAGGTGAAATCGGTTCGACCCACGGCTCCCGTCCGGGCAGGCAACGAGCATGCGCAAGCAGAGCTAAAGCGGATGCTCAACAAGGGCGTCGAGCAACTCGAGCGAGCCGACCGGCTGATCGACGAGCACCACCCCGCCTTCGCCCACATTCCTCGAGACCGCCCTCGCGTCGGGCTGCTGGTGACCCTCGAGGACTTCCACGTCCTCAACAGCGCGTTCCACCGACCGCTGCTCGACCGCGAGCGCCCAGATTTTCCGATCGGGGTGACCTCAGCTGGTGAGGTCGAGCATTGGGTGACAGTGAAAGATTTGGCGCCTGGTCAAGTCATCCTCGATGCCCGCGCCGAGCAAGAGGAATACCCCTGGCCGATGGGCGCCGGCGTCGCGCTGAAGCAGCAACTGTACGGGCGCAAGCATCGACGGAACCCGATCATCGACCACGCGTGGTCAGTCGGTCCGTGGCAGCAGCTCGCGGCATTGCGATCGAGGGACGGCTAGCTCCTGACGTCTCGTCCGCCACGGCGAGAACCTGCTGGCGGGGCGTGGAGACGTCTGCCGCACATGTCGCTAGCGCCTGCCCCTTTCCGCTGGCTGAGACCGACGCTTCCTCCGAATTGGTCGCCCGATGCACGCGGGCGCGCTCGCCACGCTGCTCCCATCGCTGGCAGGCAGCTGAGCGCGGCCCTGAAGCCTTTGACTCGGGCGACGGTGCCTTCACCGTGCTGTCGCGTCACTGTTGCGTCGTGCTAGTACGCGCTGAGCCCGGTTGGCGTTCCGCATCGGGCGGGATCGGGCACGTGCGTCGCTGCGACTAGTCGCCCTTGACTTCAACGTCGTGCGGAGGTGGAGGCGGAGGCGGCTGGTTCTCGCGGATGTCCGGAATCACAGGATTGGGCAGGGGCTCCGGCCGCTCGGGCGGTGGCGGAGGAGCTTGATCTTCGTCGGCCACAAGGTCATTTCAACACGAGTCGAGCCAACAGAGCCAGAGACTCGACGGCCAAGGCCGCTACACCTATCGCAATGCTTGTCTGCATGCGGGCCAGCTTGGCGTAGTTATACGTGTGGTTGGCTTGGTGGCTCATCGCTGTGGAGTAGAGCATGTGATCGGGCCCTAGCCTCTGAGTGTGGCGATCGTCGAACCAAGCGTCGATTCGCGTAGCGCTGAGCTCGAAGTGAAACTTGCGCGGGAACAGTACGAAGAGTGCCGCCCCCGCTACAAGCACGAAGGCTAGCGCGGCCACGTAGCCGGTCGTATCGAGCGCCCGATCCCCCACGAATCCGAAAGACGCCGCTACGATCGATCCGAACCCAACAAGCCCAATAGCCCGGTCCCGGACATTGTGCACGCGCTCACTCTGTCGGTCGATCGATCGACGGGCTTCCTCGAGCATCAACTCGAAACCGGGTGTCCAGTACTCGTTCGTCATGGTCAAGACCGTAGGCCGGACTCGCCCGCCCGCTTGTGGCCCCTCATGAAGCCGACGTGCCGCGGCACCCGTCTCGGCGGCCGCCTGGTCCCGTGACCCCGGCGAACACCGTTGCGGGCGGGTCGCTGCGCGCGAACGGTGCGACCGCCGAGCTCGATCGTCATTCCTCGGCGGTCGTCGCCAGCACGGATCGTCGCAAGCGTTGGTCACGATATTCAAATGAGGGACGAGCACTTCATCTCCCGCGTGCGCCGGCCGACCGTCGATAAGGCGTGGTCAGCGGACCGTTCCACCAGCTGGCGCAGGCCATGGAGACAGCGGCTAGCTCCTGACCGACTAGTCGGCGAGGGCGCGGCCGTGCTGACTGGGCGTTACAAGTGCCGCAGGTGGTCGGTGCGGTCGTCCCCGATCACTGCGCTGGGACATGATTTGGGGGTAGGCCTGCCAGAGCAGCCCTGCCATTACGCCTCCGCATAGCGTGCCGAGCCACGGTTGGGTCTTTACCTCGCGCCTCCGCAACTGCGACCAGCTGGCGCAACCGACGTCCGGAGCCGACGCCCGCATCGTAAGTCCGGCCGTTCAGTGGAGGGTCACGCGCCGCCCGACGAAGTGCTGGGGTCGTAGGCGGCGACCGCATCGTACGTGGCTTCGTCCGACAGTTTGCGAACGAGAAAACTCACCCATGCCTCGGTATAGACGTACTGCTCGAAGGCCGGGTTCCACCTGCAGAAGTCGGCTCGTGTCGCCGCTTTATCCGCTGCACCGCTCGGTGGACGGGCTTTGAAGAAGCGCCAGGATTGTGTGTGCATGTGCATCGTGAACGGGCGAGCGATGGCCTCGGCGACCTTCGTCACCACCTGCGCGGGGCGGAGATTCCCGAGATCCGCGACCGGCACCTGCTTCTCACGGATGATGGTGCGCACCTGGTCCACCACCGCGTTCTGCTCATCGGTCAGATCGCCGGCGTTCACGTAGGTCATCGCCGCGTCGGCTTCGGTCTTCGGCCCCTTGTGCGGTATGAGGTAGATCCGAAAGTCGAAAGCCTGGTCCTCGGCGATGCTCGGCTCGATCGTGGCGTCGAAGTCCTGGATCCATTCGAGCACCGCCACCGGCACGTGACTGCGCACGCGTTTCACGGCCGCGACGGCGTCCTGCGTGATCGAGGAAACAAAGAGGGGAAAGCGCAGCTCGGATGCCAAGGCCTCGTCGGCACCGAACCACTCGACGAGGGTTCGCTCGAAGTTCAGGAGGTGCGCCTGGGTGCGTCCGGCGACCAGAGCGGCGATGTTGTTCTCGTGGCGGTGCTCCACACGGTTCCTTAGACCGGTGAAGAACTCGATGTTGACTTTGCGGGCGTCGTTGTCGGCGAAGTGCTCCTTGAGCAGTTGATTCGACGCCTTGTACCGCCAGTCCCCGTCCTCGTGCCGGACGCGCCGACCGGACTTGTCGCGGATGAACAGATCGCCGCCGGTTCTCTGAGTGTGTGCCTGCATCAGCTTGAGCCAAGCCATCGCCATATGGACGAGGAACGCCTCCAACTGCCGCTCGTTGCCCTGACGGTTGTAGAGATCGACGGCCAACCGAGCTTCATTCTTCGCGGCTTGCAGCATGTGCCACCAGCGTGGGCGGGGCGGCATCCGACGCTCCTTCCCCAGTCGTGGCCCGCCGAGCCCGGGCTCTCCCCGTGAGATTACGTGACGCTGGAACACGGGCGGGACGAGTCGCGGCGGCCTGCCCCAGAGCCGGTCACGTCCGAGCCCAAACAGCTTCAATATGAGCCGAGTGGTCCGGGGCGAGCCGGCTCTTGTGGATGTAATGACTCTCGGCGATCTCACGTGTGTTGCCCATCTGGGCAGCGGCTGCCTCCGCGCCGGCAGCGTTGGCGACGACGGTTCCGGTCGCGGACCGCAGCAGTCGGAGCTCGAACCACGTGCCGACCTCAGTGTCCTTCAAGATGCGGTCCCGCAGCCGCGTGTTGATGTTGTTGAGCGACATCCAGTTCCCGGTCCGGGTGGCGAAGACGGCGTCGTTCTCGTTCGGCGGGGCAGCCATTAGCCGCTCTCGCAGCATCGAGGCCACGAAGGACGGGACAACCAGGGTGCGGTCGCCGGCGCCGCTCCCCTTCGTGTGCGGCTGGCGGGTCAGCTTGCCGGTCGCATCGTCAACCACGACGGTTCCGGTGATGTGAACGACCGGCCTGGTCACGCCGGGTTCTACTGGATAGGCGAAGTCGACGTCCTCATGTCGCACGGCGAGCGCCTCACCGGGACGGCAGGCGGTACCAGCGATGAACAGGACGAGGTCGCGGTACACCGTGCTGGGTCGCGGCCCTGGCCGTTCCGCCGTCATCCACGCCTCTATTGCTTCCAACACGGCGGTCAGGTCGGAAGCCGTCACTTCTCGATCCTTGGACCGCCGCTGCACGTCCTTTCGCTGGTAGCTCTGGATGTTCGCAAGGGGGTCGGTTCGTAGCGCCCCTTGGACCACGAGCCATCCGAGGAAGCCGTGGAGGACCTTGCGGACGTCGGGGTAGCGGCTTGGGGGCACGTCCCTGCGGAAGTACCCGTCGAGCCGCCCCGGGGTCAGGTGGCGGACCTGAAGCTCCCCCAGGATCGGAACGATCCAGTTGGTCGCTACCGAGCGATAGATCTTGATGCTGCGCGGGTTCGCCCGGCCCACGCCGTTCCGGGCATCTTCCAGTCGGCGCTCGAGGTACGTCTCGATCGCGAGACGCACAGAGGTGCTCGGCCCGACCTCACCGGCGGAAGTCTCGGCCTCGAGCCGTTCTCTCAGCTCATCCATCAGTGCCTGTCGTGCTGCAGCCGCGGTGCGCCCCTTCTTGCGGCACCTGGCCCGCACGCCCGCGTGGTCGCGGTAGACGGCACCGGCCTCCCATCGGCCGGGTCCGAGCTGCGTGGCGGTGATCTTCCCGATCTCGCCGGGGTAGAGAGACGTTCGTGCCATGCGGTGGTCCTTGGATCACGGGCGCCGGCTGGGCGGCAACCGTTCGGATGCCGCCGTCAGGGCGCTGCTTGGTCTGTATGAGAGCGCTGGCGAGCGATCTGAGCTGGTCGACGCTGTCGAGTCAGGCTCGGCAGCTCGGCCGGGGAGCCCTTGCCGCGCTTGGACGCCTCCACCCCATCGGGAAGGTGGCCGTCGTCGGTCTCCGTGTGGTCGTCGATCCACGCAAGGAGGTCGACCAACCGGTAGCGGACGCTGCCGCCGACCTGGACGGCTCGCGGGCCGTAGCCGCGGCGTCGGGAGCGCCACATCCGGAGGGTGGCGACCGGGACGCAGAGGACAAGGGCCGCCTCGTCAGAGGTGAGCAGACGGTAGGCGGCGAGGTCCTCCGGGAGGCCGCTGGCGGAAGGAGCGATGTGGCTGGACATGGCGCAAGCCAGGTACGCCTGAGACCCCTGTGACGGCGCTCCGTCAGGGCCCTACGCAGCCCCAAAGTTGTCGCAAAGTTGTCATTAGCGGGGCTTTGGGTCGAAACAGAAGAACCCCGCCTGACGCGTTTCCGCAGGCCAGGCGGGGTTCCGTGGCTCCCCCGGTTGGACTCGAACCAACAACCCTCCGGTTAACAGCCGAATGCTCTGCCAATTGAGCTACAGGGGATCGGCCGCGGCTCGAAGCCGCAGCCCCGACAGGTTAGCAACTGCCCCGGAACGACGCACATCGAAGGGGTGACACGTGATCGGGGTAACCGTGACGCACCTGGTAGGTCAAGGGCTCCCCGAACTCTGGTCACAACAGCCCGAGGGACTCCTGGGCGTCGCGCAGCGCCTCCTCCGCGGCGGCGGCCACGTCGGGATCGGCGGTATCGATGCCGCGGTCGAACTGGTACGCCCACGTCACCGTGCCGCCCGCCGGTGGCCGGCGGGCGATGACGATCAGGCCGCGCTTCTTCTCGATCGGCACCCGCCGCTGGAGCAGCACGGAGGCGCTTACCCGCTCCCGGAGCAACGGCACGAGACCACCCGGTTCCGGCAGCACGAAGGACCACGCGGTGGTCGGCTCGCCGTACTCCTCGACACGTTCGACGGTCAGCGTCGAGGTGTCCTGGTCCCAGTCCCCACGGAGCACCCGCTCCCAGCGCAGGCACACCGGGTCGTCCCCGACCACGAAGAGGGCGTCCCGGGTGCCGACCAGCCAGGTCCCGTCCTCCGCCCGCGCCGACGCCAGCGGCCGACCACGCACGGCGGCCCGCACCTCGGCCGGCAGCTCCGCGCCACGTCCGAAGAGCCGCATCAGCCCGCGGCCCCGATCGCCTTCTCCCGCAGCGTCCGCCGGTGGCTCTCGAGGGCGACGAGCTCGCCGAACATCCGGTTGTACTCGGTCGCCTCGTCCACCGGGTTGGTCCGCTGCAGCTTCGACTTCAAGTCGTTGATCCGGCGCATCGCGGTCAGCTCGAGGAGCCGGTAGACGTTCGCCGCGGCGTAGGTCGGATCGGGGTCCCGGGCGCTCAGCACCGGTTCCACCGCCAATGCGTTGAGCACCTGCGCCGCGGAGGGGTCCTGGCCCGCACCGGACAGCGCGTCGCGCAGCTTGCCGACCCAGACCTCCGGCTCCGGCGCGCCGGCGGGGCCTCCGTGCGCGGCGACCGCGTCCCACACCGCGCGGTAGCTGGGATGCGTGAAGTCGTTGCCGCCGAGGTCGGCCGAGATCGGCGCCACCAGCTGCGGGTGCTGGACGACGAGCTTCAGCGTCTCCCGTTCGAGGGCGAACCGGGGGTCGCGGAGGTCGGGCAGGTCGGTCCGCCTGGGCGCGGCGGCTGCGGGTGCGGCGGGCTCACGTCCCGACGGCGCCCGCCCGGACGCTCGGCGTACCTCCGCGCGCGCCTCCTCGATGTCCACGCCGACCATGCCGGCGAGCTCGCGCGCGAACGCGTCGACCTTCGACCGGTCCCGGATGCTCGAGACCAGCTTCGCGGCCTCGCGGAGCGCGTCGATCCGCCCGTCGGCGCGATCGAGGTCGTAGCGCTGCACCACGTTGCCGAGCACGAACCGGTAGAGCGGGATCCGCCGGGCGACCAGCTCGCGGACGGCCGCGTCCCCGGACTTCAGCCGCAGGTCGCAGGGGTCGAGCCCGTCCGGCTCCACCGCGACGTACGTCTGGCCGACGAACTGCTGGTCGCCGCCGAACGCCCGCAGCGCGGCCTTCTGCCCCGCCTCGTCGCCGTCGAAGGTGAAGATCACCTCGCCACGGAACTCCTCGTGGTCGTGGAGGAGCCGCCGCAGCACCCGGCCGTGGTCCTCGCCGAACGCCGTCCCGCAGGTCGCGACCGCCGTGCCGACGCCGGAGAGGTGGCAGGCCATCACGTCGGTGTAGCCCTCGACGACCACCGCCTGCGACGACCTGGCGATCTCCCGGCGCGCGAGGTCGATGCCGTAGAGGACCTGGCTCTTCTTGTAGATCGGCGTCTCGGGGGTGTTGAGGTACTTCGCCTCGATCCGGTCGTCGTCGAAGATCCGCCGGGCCCCGAACCCGATCGTCTCCCCCGAGGTCTCCCGGATCGGCCAGAGCAGCCGGCCGCGGAACCGGTCGTAGTGGCCTCGCTGGCCCTGGGCGACGAGCCCGGCGGTGACCAGCTCGGCGTCGCTGAACCGCTTCTGCCGCAAGTGCTTGTAGAGCGCCTCGCCGTCCCGTGGCGCGAAGCCGAGGCCGAAGGTGAGCGCTGCCTGCTGGTCGAACCCGCGCTCGGAGAGGAACTGGCGGGCGGCCACCGCGTCCGGGCCGCCGAGCTGGTCGGCGTAGAACTCCTGGGCGAGCTTGTGCGCCTCGACGAGCCGCTGGCGGCCGGGCCCCTTCGGCCGCGGCGTGTGGTCGTCCTCCTCCGTACGACGCAGCTGCACGCCGGTGCGGTCCGCGAGGTACTCCACCGCCTGGGCGAACGCCAGCCCGTCGTGCTTCATCAGGAACGAGATGACGTCGCCCCCCTCGCCGCAGCCGAAACAGTTACCCGTGAGGATGTTGTCCTCGAGGACGAAGGCGTGCCCCTCCTCGACCTCCGCACAGAAGACCTCTTCCTCGCGTTCGGTCTCCTCTACCGACTGCACCACCCATCCCCGTCGCGCAAACTTCTTCTGAGCAGCGACGAAGCGCTCGCGGTGCTCGGGGATGAGGAAGAAGTCCGGTGGGAGGTCGTCGTTGACGAAGTGGATCCTGTGGAGGTCGCTCGGCTCGCGCCCCTCGAACCCGACCCGCGACTGCGTTGTGACCCCGTAAGTGGCGATGCCCAGGCGTGTGCACAGGAGTCGCACGAACTCGAGGTCCTCGCGCGACGCCGAGTTGAGGATGACCGTCCCGTCCTTGGCCACACAACCGTCCGCCGCGAAGTAGCCGGCGAGCCATCCGAGGAGGTAGGACGCCGACTCGTCGAGCGGCGGGCGCTCCTTGAAGAACCCCGGCAGGTGGTGGACCAGGAGGTTGGGCCCGGATGCCGACGTGACGCTGTTGGGGAAGTACTTGAGGATCGCCTCGTCCTTCGGAGGGCAGATCAACGCCATCGAGCCGCGGTGCCGAGTCCTGGTGCCGTCTCCGAAGGTGAACCCGTGGGCGACGCCGAAGGGCGATGCGACGGTCTGCGAGATGCGGGAGCCAGGGAAGACGTAGCAGAGCCGGTCGCCCGCCTTCAGCCCCGTGGTCACGACCTCACGCCGCGATGACTGGTCTTTGCCCGCCCGGACGAACCAACGGTGGCCGTCGGTCGCGTAGATCTCCTTGACCTGTCGGTTCCGGGTCAGGGTGAGCTTCCACAATCGCTGGACGCCGTACGACTTGAAGGGCGCCCAGTGCCACCGTGCGTCCACACCGAGGATCCGGTGGACGCCTCCGGCAAGCTCGCGGATCGGCTTGGTGCCCTCCCAGGTCATCACCCGCGTCTCACCAGCCAGGCAGTGGAAGCCGCGACCGGGACGGACGTGGAAGGACGGACTCTTCTCGTCGTGGAAGGGGCAGAGCCCCTTGAACGCTCCCCCGCCGGCGGGCTTGAGGGTGACGTACTGCCGGACGATCTCGACGAGGTCGGCGCGCTCGCGCACCAGCGCGATGTCCTCCTCGCGGATCAGCCCAGCCACGGGCCGCAGTCTATGTCGCGCCGGGGAGCGGCTCGCCGCCCCTCAACAGGGCGTGCGGTCCGGGCGTTCAGCCCGCTGGTCGACACAGCCGCGCGTGCCATTCCCAGGCGCTGGCGTCGGTGAGGCTGGCCACCTGGTCGACGACGACCCGGAGCCGGGCCGCCTCGTCCGGAGCCTCCTCGAGGTCAGGGCGGAACCGCGGCTCGAGCAGCTCCGGCCCGCCGCCGACGAGCGCCTCGACGAGCTGCCGGACGACCTCCTGCTGGCGGGCGAGGAGCTTCATCCGGTCCTCGGCGCGCATCACCAGGTGTGCGGCGACGCCCTTGAGGACGGTGATCTCCAGCAGCGTCTCGTGGGGCACGACGAGGTCCGCGGCGTACCTCGTCAGCGGGTCGCCCCCGAACTGCTCGTGGGTGGCCTCGGTCGTCGCCCGGCAGAACCGGCCGATGAGGTCGGAGGTGAGGTTCTTCAGCGCGGCCAGGTCGCCGCGGCTCCCGTCGTACGCCGAGGTGGGCCAGCCGGGCTCGGAGGCGAGCCGGTCGAGGGCGGCGTCGAGGGCGGCGGGCTCGGCGGACGGGAGATACCACTCCTGGACGGTCCGCCAGACGTCGCGCCGCAGCCCGGGATCGCCGAGGGCGAGCAGGTCGACGCGGCCGGCGACCACACCGTCCTCGACGTCGTGCACCGAGTAGGCGACGTCGTCGGCAAGGTCCATGACCTGGGCCTCGAGGCAGCGCCTCCGAGGCGGCACGCCCTCGCGCAGCCAGGCGAAGACCTCCACGTCGTCGTCGTACACCCCGAACTTGGCGACCGAGCGCGGGGTGCCGTCGGCATGCGCCCCGACCGGGGGTGCCGCGTCGCGGCGCGGCCAGGGGTACTTCGTCGCCGCGTCGAGGCTGGCCCGGGTCAGGTTGAGCCCTGCGCTGCGGCCGTCCGGCGTGGTGCTCTTCGCCTCGAGCCGCGTGAGCAGCCGCAGCGTCTGGGCGTTGCCCTCGAACCCGCCGGCCGGGCCGGAGACCTCGTCGAGCGCCCGCTCCCCGTTGTGGCCGAACGGCGGGTGGCCGAGGTCGTGGGCGAGCGCGGCGGTCTCCACGACGTCGGCGTCGCAGCCGAGCTGGCGGGCCAGGTCGCGGGCGACCTGCGCGACCTCGAGGGTGTGGGTGAGCCGGTTGCGGACGAAGTCGTCGCTCTGCGGGCCGACCACCTGGGTCTTCGCAGCGAGCCGGCGGAGGGCGGCGCTGTGCACCACCCGGGCGCGGTCACGCTCGAAGGGGGTGCGCGTCGAGTGCTTGCGCGGCTCGTCGACGAAGCGGGCGCGCGCCGCGTCGTCGTACCTCTCCGTCGACCCCATCGGGAGCGACCCTAGCCACCAGGACCGACGAACCGCCCCTCGTGAGCGGCACGAGGGGCGGTTCGGTGCGGCACGAGGGGCGGCTCGACGCAGGCGCTGGGCGCCGGGAGCGTCAGTAGACCGCCACGTGGACGTGGTCGTAGTGGTTGGCGGTGACCGACCCACGGTCGGACATGTAGCGCCACCCCTCCGACGCCCGGTCCGGGGTCCAGATCCTCTGCGAGTAGATGATGTCGCGGATCTGCAGCCGGGAGGCGTTGGCACGGAGCCACTCGGCGATCTGCCAGCCGACCTCGCCGGAGATCATGATGTCGATCGCCCGCCCGTCGACGTGCTCGCCGTGCGGGTCCAAGCCGCCGTACGTGGTCGGCTGCGGGAAGGCCGCGCAGACCGCGCGGTAGACCACCGTCGCCGTCGAGGTCAGGCCGCCCTCGATCTCGGAGCCGTCGGGGCACGGCGCACTGGAGACGCCGGCCTCCGGTCCGGTCTCGGGCTTCGGCTTCTCGTCGGCGAGGTACTCCGCGTTGACCCAGCGGACGAGCTCCTTGCCCTTCGGCCCCGTCAGCAGCACCTCGGCCCACCCACCGACGACCTGCCCGGTCACCGCGACCTTGGTGCGCTCCTCGAGGACCCCCACCTTGGGCCCCTTCTCCCGGGGCTGCTTCCAGATGTTGAGGGGCTCGCTCGCGAACTTGTGGTCCACCGGCTTCGGTGCCAGGGCGACCCGTCCGGCGGTGCGCTGGGCGGAGCGCGAGACGCGCTGCTCCTCGCGCGACGCCTGGAGCGCCTCGATGGCGCCCGCGGAGGCCGCGGCGTTCGTCGCCGTGTCGCCCGACGGGGCGAGGTCCTTGTCCGAGGCTCCGGTCGCCAGCCCCACCGTCACGACCATGGCGGTGACCACGGAGGCGATCCCGGTGACCCGGGCGAGGCTGGTCCTGCGGAGGAGCGCGGCGGGTCGGGCCGTGGCCCGGTGTCGCGCTGAAGGCATAGGGGTGCTCCTACGTGTCGACTTCAGGACTTCAGTCCGGCAGTGAAACACACGAGGCCACTCTGAGCCGCATTCAGGTCCAGCCCTGTGGACAGCGTCACAGCGCCTTACCACGTATCCGCAGGAACGTCCGTTTTGCGCTACCGGATCGGTAGCGATCGGCCGGTCAGCCGCCGGAACCCGACCAGACGTCCTCGGGTGCGCTGCACCCCACGCCGTCGCGGTCCGCGAGCCACCCCTCCGGCAGCACCACCCGCCGCGGGCTCCCCTGCCGGCCGCGCGGTGTCCCGAGCTCGGCGACCGGGAACGGCGCCGTCGGGTCGAGCTGCGCGAGCAGCCGGTCGAGGGTCTCCAGGGTGTCGACGAGGGCGAGCTCGCGACGGAGGTCACCGCCGGCGGCGAACCCCTTGAGGTACCAGGCCACGTGCTTGCGGAACTCCTTGCACCCCCGCTCCTCCCCCATGTGGTGGACGAGCAGCTCCGCGTGGCGCCGCATCATCGCGGCCACCTCGCCGAGGTCCGGCAGGGTCGCCACCTGCTCGCCGGCGAACGCGGCGGCGAGGTCGCGGAAGAGCCACGGGCGGCCGAGGCAGCCGCGGCCGACCACGACCCCTGCGGCGCCGGTCTCCCCGACCATCCGGAGCGCGTCGCGCGCCTCCCAGATGTCGCCGTTGCCGAGCACCGGGATCGAGACGTGGGCGACGAGCTCGCCGATCGCGGTCCAGTCGGCGGTGCCCGAGTAGGCCTGGGCGACGGTCCGGCCGTGCAGCGCGATCGCCGCGACGCCGGTCTCCTCCGCGATCCGGCCGGCGTCGAGGTAGGTCAGGTGGTCGTCGTCGATCCCCTTGCGGGTCTTCATCGTCACCGGCACGCCGTACGGCTCGGCGGCCTGCACCGCGGCAGTGAGCACGGCGGCGAGCAGGCTGCGCTTCCAGGGCAGTGCCCCGCCCCCGCCCTTGCGGGTCACCTTGGGCACCGGGCACCCGAAGTTGAGGTCGATGTGGTCGACGCCGTGCTCGGCGCAGAGGAGCTCGGCGGCCTTCCCGACGTACGCCGGGTCGGTGCCGTAGAGCTGCACCGACCGGGTGGTCTCCCGCTCGTCGAAGACGAGCATCTGCAACGTCGTGGCGTCACCCTCGACCAGCCCGCGGCTGGTGATCATCTCGCAGACGTAGAGCCCGGCGCCCTGCTCGCTGCAGAGCCGCCGGTACGCCGCGTTGGTGATCCCGGCCATCGGGGCCAGCACCACGGGTGTGGCCACCCGGAGGTCGCCGAGCCGCAGCCCCGGGTGCGGGAGAGCGGGCGTCGCGCTCATCCGGAGGCGGCCCGGCCCTTCCCGCCGCGCTTGCCCTTCTTCTCCTTCGGCGTCGTGACCTCACCGCGCCACTCGATCGGGACGAAGTCCTCGGTGGGACGGTAGGAGACGCCCTCGAGCGACCCCTTGTTCGGCGACAGGAAGACCAGGCAGGTCTTGAAGGTGTCGCCCGGCTTGAAGGCGGCCGGGAGGTTCTCGGTCGGGCACTTGTTGAACGCCGAGGTGAACTGCACCGCCTGGAGCAGGGTGTTCTCCCCGCTGATCCCCCACAGCGGCACGGCGACGTCGCCGAACGGCTCCTCGCCGGCGTTCCTCACCGTCACGCGGACGTAGAAGTAGTTGCCGCGCTTCTTGTACGGGTCGTCGAGCTCGAACCCGGCGAAGTCCTTGATCGTCCCCTGGACCGCGGAGTCGACCCGCATCCGGAGCACCCCGCCCTGGCGGCCGGCCTCGTGGGCGACCGTGGCCGGCTGGCGGAACTGCAGCTGGGTGCCAGGCTCGGTCAGCTCGACGTCGTCGGGCACGTCCACGGTCGTCGTGGGGCTGGGCGACGCGCTCGCCGCGTCGGCCTCGGCGCCGTCGCCGCCGTCCTCACCGCCGGCATCGTCGGAGCAGCCGGCCAGCGCCAGCGCGGCGGTGGCGACGGCAGGGACGACGAGGCGACGGAAGCGGGGCATCTCGGACACCGCTCCATTGTGCCGTGCGGAGCCACGGGAGCCCGGCAATCGGCACGGCATCCTGCTCAGCAACCCGGCAGCCTCTCGGCGATCCAGCCGCGCACGGAGTCCAGCGAGACCCGCTCCTGCTGCATGGTGTCGCGGTCGCGGACCGTCACGGCCTGGTCCTCGAGGGTGTCGAAGTCCACGGTCAGGCAGTACGGCGTGCCGATCTCGTCCTGGCGGCGGTAGCGGCGGCCGATCGCACCGGCGTCGTCGAACTCGACGTTCCAGTACTTCCGCAGCTCGGTGGCGAGGTCCTTGGCCCGCGGGGTGAGGTCGGCGTTGCGCGACAGCGGCAGCACCGCGACCTTGACCGGGGCCAGCCGCGGGTCGAGCCGGAGCACGGTCCGCTTGTCCACGCCGCCCTTGGTGTTCGGCGCCTCGTCCTCGGCGTACGCGTCGACCAGGAAGGTCATCAGGCTCCGGGACAGCCCGGCCGCCGGCTCGATGACGTAGGGCGTGTAGCGCTCGTTCTTGGCCTGGTCGAAGTACGACAGGTCCTGCCCGGAGTGCTTGCTGTGGGTCGAGAGGTCGAAGTCGGTGCGGTTCGCGATGCCCTCGAGCTCGCCCCACTCGGTGCCGGCGAACTCGAAGCGGTACTCGATGTCGACGGTCCGCTTGGAGTAGTGCGACAGCTTCTCCTGCGGGTGCTCGTAGTGGCGCAGGTTCGCCGGGTCGATCCCGAGGTCGACGTACCACTGCGTCCGCACGTCGATCCAGTGCTGGTGCCACTCCTCGTCGGTGCCGGGCACGACGAAGAACTCCATCTCCATCTGCTCGAACTCGCGGGTGCGGAAGATGAAGTTGCCCGGGGTGATCTCGTTGCGGAAGCTCTTGCCGATCTGGGCGATGCCGAACGGCGGCTTCCTGCGGGCGCTGGTCACCACGTTGTTGAAGTTGAGGAAGATCCCCTGCGCGGTCTCCGGGCGCAGGTAGTGCAGCCCCGACTCGTCCTCGACCACGCCGAGGTAGGTCTTGAGCAGCCCGGAGAACTGGCGCGGCTCGGTCCACGCGCCGCGCGTGCCGCAGTTCGGGCAGGCCACCGTGGTCAGGTCGACGTCGTCGGGGTTGTCACGGTGCCCACTCTTCTTGGCCTTCTTCTCCGCTTCCTGCTCCTGCAGGTGGTCGGCGCGGAACCGCTTGTGGCACGACTGGCACTCGGTCAGCGGGTCGGTGAAGGTGTCGACGTGGCCGCTGGCCTCCCAGGTCTGCCGCGGGAGGATCACGCTGGAGTCGAGACCGACGACGTCGTCGCGCTGCTGCACCATCGAGCGCCACCACTGGCGCTTGATGTTCTCCTTCAGCTCGACACCGAGCGGCCCGTAGTCCCAGGCGGACCGGGTGCCGCCGTAGATCTCGCCGCACGGGTAGACGAAGCCTCGACGCTTCGCGAGGCTGACGACGTTGTCGACCTTGGCCCCTGGCTTGGTGGTCACGATCTCTCCCTTGATCTGCACACGGTCCACCGACTGGCTGGCGGCGGAAGGGTCAAGACTATCCGGGGGTCGTCAGCCGTTCTGCCGCGGCTCTGACCGGTTGAGCTCCTCCCCGGGACGCACCACCTCGTAGGCGCTGGGCTCGTCGATCGCCTGCCCCAGCAGGCTCCACGCCCGCATCTTCACGTCGTACGACGAGAGGGCGCGACGGTAGGCACCGGGCCCCACCCACTCGGTCTGCAGGACCCACAGGGTCGGGTCGTCGACGTTGCGGCCCACCACTCCGCGGACGTAGCCGCGCTGGGTGGAGAGCACTTGGAGCGCCTCGGCGAGCTGCTCGCCGAGGGCGAGGTCGCCGACGTCACCACGGAACCGCGTCACCACCAGCACCCCGACAGGCTAGCCCGCACCTTTTGACAACGGTTCTCATTCCGGCTGAGAATCGTTCTCATCATGACGCGACGACTCCTGCTCCCCCTCGCCTTGCTCGCCCTCCCCCTCACCGCGTGCGGCGACGACGGCACGTCCGGGGACGGCGGCGTCTCGGTGGTGACCTCGATCTACCCCGTCCAGTTCGTCGTCGAGCGGGTCGCCGGCGAGCACGCGACGGTCACCAACCTCACCTCCCCCGGCCAGGAGGCGCACGACCTCGAGCTCGGCATCGAGCAGACCGCCGAGCTCACCGACGCCGACCTTGTGGTGCACGGCAGCGGGTTCCAGCCGGCCGTCGACGAGGCGGCCGAGCAGAACGCCGAGGGCACGGTGGTCGACGCGATGGAGCTGCTCGAGACCCAGGGCATCGCCCTCCCCGACGGGGCGCCCACCGAGGTCGCCCCCGACGACCCGCACTTCTGGCTCGACCCCAACGCGATGGCGCTGCTCGCCCGGGCGGTCCAGGACGAGCTGAGCAGGCTCGACCCCGACCACGCCACGGACTACGGGACGAACGCGGACGCGCTCGTCGACGACCTCGCCGCGCTCGACGAGGAGACCTCCGCCGCCCTGGCCGACTGCGAGCGACGCACGGTCGTGGTGAGCCACGACGCGTTCGGCTACCTCGGCCGCCGCTACGACCTCGAGCTGGCGCCGATCGCCGGGCTCTCCCCCGACGCCGAGCCCTCCCCGGCGCACCTCGCCGAGCTCCAGGAGCTGATCGAGGAGGAAGGGATCACCACCGTCTTCTCCGAGACGCTCGCCAGCCCGAAGATGGCCGAGACGCTCGCCGACGACCTCGGCCTCGCCACCGCGGTGCTCGACCCCGTCGAGGGGCTGACCGAGGACACCGAGGACGAGGACTACCTGTCGCTGATGCGTCGCAACGTCGAGGCGCTGCAGGAGGCGAACGGATGCAGGTGAACCCGGTGATGGCCACGGAGGTGGACCCGGTGGTCCTCCGCGTCACCGACGGCTGCGTCGAGCTCGGCGGCCGGCCGGTGCTCCGTGGCGTCGACCTCACCGTGACGGCCGGCGAGGTGGTCGCCGTCCTCGGCGCGAACGGCTCCGGCAAGTCGACCCTGGTGCGCACCGTCCTGGGGCTGGCGCCGCTGCGTCGGGGCAGCGTCGAGCTCTTCGGCGCTCCCGTCGACCGGTTCCGCGACTGGCGCCGGGTCGGGTTCGTCCCGCAGCGGGTGACCGCGACCGCCGGCGTGCCTGCGTCGGTGTGGGAGGTGGTCGCGTCGGGGCGGCTGGCGCACCGCCCGCTCGTCGGCCCGATGCGGCGCCGGGACCGCGAGGCCACCCGCGACGCCCTGGAGGCGGTGGGGCTGGCCGACCGTGCCCGCGACGGCGTCGCGACCCTCTCCGGCGGCCAGCAGCAGCGGGTGCTCATCGCCCGCGCGCTCGCCGGCCGTCCGGAGCTGCTGGTCCTCGACGAGCCGACCGCCGGCGTCGACCTGGCCCAGCAGGACGCCTTCGCCGGCATCCTCGGGCGGCTGGTCGAGCGGGGCACCACCATCGTGCTCGTCGCCCACGAGATGGGGCCGATGGAGCCGCTGGTCGGCCGGACGGTCGTGATGCGCGACGGCCGCATCGCCTACGACGGCGCACCGCTGGAGTCCTTCGAGGACGTCCCCCACGCGCACGCCCACCACCCGCCGAGGCCGGCGGTCGACTACTCCCCCGCGCTCGCCGTGCCGCTCGACCGCGCCACCTCTCCCGACGAGGAGCACCCGTCGTGAGCTACCTCGCCTACGACTTCGTCCAGCGCGCGCTCATCGCGGCGTTCGTCACCGGGCTCGCCGCCCCCGCGGTGGGCACCTACCTGGTGCAGCGGCGCCAGGCCCTGATGGGCGACGGCATCGGCCACGTGGCGGTGACCGGCGTCGCCCTCGGCCTCGTGACGAACACCTCACCCACCGTGACCGCGGTCGTCGTGGCCATCGCAGGTGCCCTGGTGATCGAGGTGGTCCGCCAACGTGGCGGCGCGAGCGGCGACATCGCCCTCGCGCTGCTGTTCTACGGCGGGATCGCGGGAGGGGTGTTCCTCACCGGGCTCGCCGACCAGAGCGCGACGACGCTCAACACCTACCTGTTCGGCTCGATCACCACCGTCGACATCGGCGACCTGTGGGTGACCGGGGGGCTCGCGGTCGTCGTGGTCGCCGTCGCCGTCGGGCTGGCGCCGCGGCTCTTCGCGGTGGCGCAGGACCCGGAGTTCGCCAAGGTCGCCGGGATCCGGGTGACCGCCTACAACGTGCTCGTCTCCGTGCTGGCCGCCGTCACCGTGACCGTGGCGATGCGCACCGTCGGGCTGCTGCTGGTCAGCGCGCTGATGGTGGTGCCGGTCGCGACCGCGCAGCAGCTCACCCGCGCGTTCCGCGACACGTTGCTGCTCGCGATGGCGCTGGGCACCGCCGCCTCGGTGGGCGGGCTGCTGGTCTCGGCCGAGATCGACGTCGCGCCCGGCGCCACGATCGTGCTGCTCGCCCTCGCCGGGTTCGCCGCGGCCTGGCCGGTGGGCGCGTGGCTGCGGAGGAGACGCCGGGTCACCGCGCCGTTCGCGGCACCGGTGCTGGCGCGCGAGGAGCCCCACACCGTCGTACCCGAGGAGCACGAGCACGCGCACGGCCCCGACTGCGGCCACCCCGCGATCGTGCACGGGGACCACGTCGACTACGTCCACGACGGGCACCGGCACGCACCGCACGGAGGTCACTATGACGAGCACTGACGCCGGCGCCGCACGGACGGCGCGGCCCACACGGCAGCGCCGGGCGGTCGCCGAGTGCCTGCGCCGGTTCGACGACTTCCGCTCCGCGCAGGAGATCCACGACCTGTTGCGCCAGGGCGGCGACAACGTCGGGCTGTCGACGGTCTACCGCACCCTCCAGGCAATGGCCGACGCCGACGAGGTGGACGTGCTCCGCGCCGAGGACGGCGAGGCCCGCTACCGCCGGTGCAGCGACACCCACCACCACCACCTGGTCTGCCGCGGCTGCGGGCACACGGTCGAGGTGGAGGGGCCAGCGGTCGAGCGGTGGGCCACCAAGGTGGCCGAGGAGCACGGCTTCGCCGAGGTCAGCCACACCCTGGAGATCTTCGGGCACTGCCCGGACTGCGCCTGACCGCCCGGGGCCGGCTCCCCGGGACCACCTGCCAGGATTCGGCCCATGGATCTCGCGTTCTTCACCGTCGAGGGCGACGGCCTGGTGCCCACCCCGATCGCTCGCAGCATGTGGAAGGACGACCAGATGCACGGCGTCGCGCTCTCCGGCGCGCTGGCGCGGACCGCCGAGCGGTGCGCGCACGACGCCGGGCGTGACGACCTGAGCCCGGCGCGGTGGACCGTCGACCTCTTCCGGCCCGCGTCGATGGTCCGGTGCGACCTCTCCGCCGAGGTGGTCCGCGACGGTCCGCGGATCTGCCTCGTCGACGTGCTGCTCGAGCAGGACGGTCGGCGGGTGGCCCGGGCGAGCGCGACGTTCCTCAAGCAGACCCGCTCCGCCCCCGGCGAGGTGTGGACCCCCTCCGAGCGGCCGTCGCCGCCGCCCGAGGACGTCGTGCCACCCAGCGAGGAGCCGCGGGTGCCGTTCTTCCACAGCGAGGAGAACGGGTGGTCGCAGCGGTTCTCCGACCACCAGAACGCCTCACGGAAGCAGACCTGGCAGACCGGGCTGCCGATCGTCGTCGGCGAGCGGCCGACCGCGTTCCAGGTCGTGGCCAGCGTCGCCGACGCCACCAGCATGGTCACCAATTGGGGCGCCAACGGCGTGGAGTACATCAACACCGACATCACCCTCGCCCTGTCCCGACCGGCCGTCGGGCTCGAGGTCGGGCTGGTCGCCGCGGACCGGATCGAGCACGACGGCGTCGCGGTGGGGACGGCGACGGTCCTCGACCGGGCCGGAGTCCTCGGCTCCTCGATGGTGACGTCGCTGGCGAACGCCGAGCGCGTGGTGAACTTCGAGAACGTCGAGTACACCGAGAGCGGCGAGCGCAGGAGCGTCTGAGCCAGCGACGCGACCTCAGGAGTTCGGGAGCGCCCCGCCGTACCTGCGGTCCCGGCGCGCGTAGGCGTCGATCGCCTCCCACAGGTGGCGCCGGTCGACGTCGGGCCAGAGGACGTCGCTGAAGACCATCTCGGAGTACGCCGCCTGCCAGAGCATGAAGTTCGACAGCCGCTGCTCCCCCGACGTCCGCCAGACCAGGTCGGCGTCGGCGAGCTCCGGGACGTACAGGTAGCGCGCGAAGGTCTTCTCGTCCACCCGGTCGGCGTTCACCCGTCCCGCGGCGACGTCCTTGGCCAGGGCCCGCGCGGCGTCGGCGAGCTCGGCCCGGCCGCCGTAGTTGACGCACATCGTCAGCGTCAGCACGTCGTTGTCGGCGGTCAGCTCCTCGGCGACCCGCAGCTCCTTGATCACCGACCGCCACAGCCGGGGCGCCCGCCCGGCCCACCGGACCCGGACGCCCAGCTCGTGCATCTCGTCGCGCCGCCGCCGGATCACGTCCCGGTTGAACCCCATGAGGAACCGGACCTCGTCGGGCGACCGCGACCAGTTCTCGGTGGAGAAGGCGTAGGCCGAGACGGCCTTGACCCCGATCTCGATCGCCCCCTCGACCACGTCGAAGAGCGCGTGCTCCCCCCGCTCGTGGCCGGCGGTGCGCGGCAGCCCCCGCTGCTTCGCCCACCGGCCGTTGCCGTCCATGATCACCGCGACGTGCCGGGGCACGAGCTCCGGCAGCAAGGCAGGCGGCCGCGCTCCGCTCGGGTGCGGCTCCGGAGGGCGTACGGCGGTCCGCCGGCTCCGAGCCCCTCGCGACCGACTGCGCATGTCACCCGTTCCTCTCGTCGATTCCGACCTACACTCCGACCACCGGGGAAGGGTGGAGGGATCAGATGTACACCACTCAGATCGAGCAGCAGCTCACGATCCTCCTGAGGCGCGTCCAGCGGATCCACTTCACCACGTCGGGCGGCGAGGTCGAGATGGACCGTTCGGCGTACGGCATCCTGTGCCGGCTCGTCGACGAGGGGCCGCAGCGGCTGGGCTCCCTCGCCCACGCGTTCGGGCTCGACCCGTCCACGATCACCCGGCAGGTGCAGTCGCTGGAGAACACCGGCTGGGTCGCCCGCCACGCCGACCCCACCGACCGGCGGGCCTCGCTCCTCGACGTCACGGACGAGGGCCGGGAGGTGCTGGTCGCCACCCGCGACCGGCGGCGGGAGTGGCTGAAGTTCACGTTGCGCGACTGGACGCCGGAGGAGATGGACGAGTTCGGGCGGTTGATCGAGAAGTTCAACCGCTCCATCGAGCGGGTGGTCGAGGACTGGGAGAACGGCACCAACCAGAACGGCGCGCCTGCCTGAGTCGGCTCCGGCTTCAACGCTGGAGGTGGGTGAGCGACTTCAGCCCTCGCTCGAGGTGCCACGCCAGGTAGGCCGCGACCAGCGTGCTGGCCTCCCGCAGGTGGCGCTCCTCCGTGGCGCCGACCGTCGCCCAGTCGCCGGAGAGCAGCGCCCCCAGGACGCGGACGGTCTCGGAGGCGGGGCGCGCCGAGCCGGGCAGCCGGCAGTCGCTGCAGAGCATCCCGCCCGCCGACGGGTTGAAGGCGACGTGCGGCCCCTCGAGGCCGCACCGGGCGCACCCGTCGAACGACGGGGCGTAGCCGGCCACCGCGAGCGAGCGGAGCAGGAAGGCGTCGAGCACCTGCGCGGGCGGGCGGCCGGCGTCGCACATGGCCCGGAGCGCGCCGACCAGCAGGAGGTACTGCTGGACCGCGGGCTCCTTGTCCTCGGTCACCAGCCGCTCGGCGGTCTCGAGCATGACGGTGCCGGCGGTGTAGGCGGCGTAGTCGGCGCCCACCCGGCTCGCGTAGGGCTCCAGCGTCTCCGCCTGGGTGATCACGTCGAGGCTCCGCGCCTCCGCCAGCTGCACGTCGACGTGGCTGAACGGCTCCAGCCGGGCGCCGAACCGTGAAGAGGTCCGGCGTACCCCCTTGGCGACCGCGCGGACCCGGCCGTGCCGGCGGGTCAGGAGGGTGATGATGCGGTCGGCCTCGCCCAGCTTCTGGGTGCGCAGCACGACCGCCTCGTCGCGGTAGAGGGGCACCGACCCATTGTGCCCGCTCAGGCGTGGCGGAGCCGGGCCGCCACGTGGCGCGCCCCGGCCAGCTCCTCGGCGAGCATCCGGGCGTCGGCGGCGAGGTGCACCGGGGCGCGCGGGTGGCCGACGACCAGCGCGGGCGCGTCGATCGTCCGCCGCTGCCGGCTCGAGCGAGGTGCCACCGACGACGGCCTGCTCGGCGCCGAGGTGGTCGAGGAGCGCCACGACCTGCTCGGCCCAGGCGGGGACGGAGTACTCCTTGGGGTCCTCGGGACGGTCCGAGCGGCCGTGGCCCAGCAGGTCCAGCGTCACCACGTGCATCCCCGCCGCGGCGAGCACCCGTCCGAGCCGGTCGTGCATGGTCCGCGGCACCAGCTGGCTCTGGAGGAGCACCACCCAACGGTCGCCGCCGCCGAACGCGGTGTACTCCAACCGGTCGTCGTCGATGAAGAACTGGCCGACGCGCTCCGACACCAGCCGTGAGGTCGTCATGCGCCCACTCTGAGCGCACGGGGCGGGGTGCGCAGCCGCGGCGCCACCGGCTACAACGGGAGCATGGTCGAGCTCGTGCGCGTCACCCCCGACGACTGGGAGGAGTGGCGGGAGGTCCGGCTGCGGGCGCTCACCGCCGACCCCGACGCCTTCGGCTCGGCCCTCTCCCGCGAGCAGGGGTGGGGCGAGGCCGACTGGCGCCGCCGGCTCGCCGGCGGACGCGACCTGGTCGCCCGCGTCGACGGGGTCACGGCGGCGACCGCGGGCTGGTTCGTCCGGGAGCCCGGCTGGGGCGACGTCGTCGCGATGTGGGTCGCTCCGACCCACCGCGGCCAGGGGCTGGGCCGGCTGCTCCTCGACGCGGTCGTCGCCGACATCGGCGCGGCCGGGCTGCGCGCCCGGCTGTGGGTGGCCGACGGCAACGGCTCCGCCCGCCGGCTGTACGAGCGCGCCGGGTTCACGCCCACCGGGGAGCAGGCGCCGATCCGGCCAGGGGCCACCCTGACCAAGTCGCTGCTCGTGCTGGGCGGCTGAGGGGGACGGGCTCAGCCGGCGTCGGCGGCCCAGTGGTGGCCGCCGGACGTCCCCGGCGACCGCGGTCCGTCCAGCGGCAGCCGGACGATGAAGGTGCTCCCCCGGTCCGGCTCGGACTCGACCAGGATGGTGCCGCCGTGGGCTTCCACGATCGACCGGGTGATGGCGAGGCCGAGCCCGATCCCCTGGATGGCGCGGTCCTCGGCCTCCTGGCTGCGGAAGAACCGCATGAAGAGCCGGCCGAGGTCCTCCGGCGCGATGCCGATGCCGGTGTCGCTCACCTTGAGCCAGAGGTCCTCGTCGCCACCCTCGAGCTCGACGGCGACGCTCCCCCCGCTCGGGGTGTACTTCACGGCGTTCGTCAGCAGGTTGTCGACGATCTGACGCAGCCGCACCGGGTCGCCGTGGACCACCAGCCCGGGCTGGACCGAGTGGCGCAGCCCCAGCCCCTGCGCCTCGGCGCGAGGGGCGTTGTGGGCGAGCGACTCGCGGACGATCGTCGAGAGGTCCGTGGGCTCGACGTCGAGCGCGACGTAGCCGTCGTCGACCTGCGCGGTGAGCAGCAGGTCGCTGACCAGGTCGAGGAGCCGCTCGGAGTTGCGCTTGGCGACCTCGAGCTTGCGGCGGACGCCCGGGTCGACGCCCTCCTCGTCGTCGAGGACCAGGTCGAGGAACCCCATGATCGAGGTCAGCGGCGTGCGGAGCTCGTGCGAGACCGAGGCGACGAAGTCGTCCTTCACCTTCAACGCGGCCATCAGCGGGGTGATGTCCTTGTAGACGAGGACCGCGCCGTCCCGCTCCCCGGAGCCGTCCCGCACCGAGCGCGCGGAGACCGAGAGCGCGAGCTGCTTGCTCGGCTCGGCTCCGATCCAGATCCGGTGGTCGTCGAACTCCTCGCCGAGGAGCGCGCGGGAGGTAGGCATCTCCTCGGTGGTGAGCCGGGTGACCCGGTCGGCGGCGAAGACGTCACCGAGCTGGCCGGCCCGGCCCGCGTGCCCCGCGGGGAAGGCGAGCGCCATGAAGGCCGCTTGACGAGGGTTGATCGACTGGTAGGTGCCGTCGCGGTCCAGCGCGACCAGCCCGACGTCGACGGTGCCGACGATCGCGTCGTTGAGGGCCCGGTTGGCGAGCACGTCGTCGAGCGCGCGGGCGAGCCGGGTGCCCTGCTCCTCGAGCTCGGAGTTCTGCCGCACCCAGACCTGGCCGGTGCCGGCCACGATGAACGCGCACAGGACGGCGAGGATGCTCAGCACCAGCCCGCGCGACCACCAGGCCGGTTCGGGGCCGTAGTAGACCAACGTCGGGGCGACCACGAAGGTGGCGGTGCCGAGGAACGCCAACCCGACGCCCCGGAGCCGGTGGTCGGCGGCGAGCCACATCGCCGGGAGCACGGCGAGCGGGCCGAAGCCGTTGCCGTCGGGAGTGAGCCGCATCAGCCCGATGCCGACGAGGTCGAGCATGAGGGTCGCGGTCAACAGCCACAGCGGCGCCGCGCGGCCGCCGACGAGCGCGAGCAGCGTGGCGACGGCGACGACACCGAGGCCGGCCATCACGAACGTGTCGGTCAGCCCGACCCCGGCCCACCCCGCGAGCAGCGCCAGGTTCGCCAGCAGCGGCACGAGCAGCACGAGCTGGCGGATGACGACCTTGGGCACGGCCATCACCGCCTGCCGGACACCCTCCGGCTCGTTCGTCGCCTGCACCCTGCCGCCCCTGTGCCGCTGCTCGTGATCGCTGCTCTGATCGCCGCTTCGATCGCCGTTGATCGCCTGTGCTCGCTGCCCCCGGGTCCCATGGTCCCAGAGCACGCGGTTCTCCGGAGCGGTTTGGACCAGTTAGCCGCGGTTCACCGCCGAGACGACCGCCTTCAGCGACGCCGTGACGATGTTCGGGTCGAGCCCGACGCCCCAGAGGACCTGGTCCCCGACGGCGCACTCCACGTAGGCCGCGGCGATCGCGTCACCTCCGGAGGAAAGTGCGTGCTCGGCGTAGTCCAGCACCCGGACGTCGTACCCGAGCTCGTCGGTCAGCGCCTCCACGAACGCCGACAGCGGCCCGTTGCCGGTGCCGACCAGGGTGCGGGGCTCCCCGTCGACGTACACGCGGACGGTGAGCTGGTCCTTCTCCCCCGCCGCCGACGAGGTGTGCACCGAGTTGAGCTTCAGCGGCGCCTCGCGGTCGAGGTAGGTCTCGCGGAAGTACCTCCACAGCGCGTCCGGGGAGACCTCGCCGCCCTCCTCGTCGGTGTGCTGCTGCACGACCCTCGAGAACTCGATCTGCAGCCGGCGCGGCAGGTCGAGCTTGTGGTCGGTCTTCATGATGTAGGCCACGCCGCCCTTGCCGGACTGGCTGTTGACCCGGATCACCGCCTCGTAGCTGCGGCCGACGTCGTGCGGGTCGATCGGGAGGTACGGCGCCTCCCACGGGATCTCCGCGACCGGCACGTTCTTCGCCGCGGCCTGGCGGTCGAGGTCCTCCAGCCCCTTCTTGATGGCGTCCTGGTGGGAGCCGGAGAAGGCGGTGTACACCAGGTCCCCTGCGTACGGGTGGCGCGGGTGGACCGGCAGCTGGGTGCAGTACTCCACCGTGCGACGGATCTCGTCGATGTCGGAGAAGTCGATCTGGGGGTCGATGCCCTGGCTGAAGAGGTTCATGCCGAGGGTCACCAGGCAGACGTTGCCGGTGCGCTCGCCGTGGCCGAACAGGCACCCCTCGACACGGTCGGCGCCGGCCATCAGGGCCAGCTCCGTCGCCGCGACGGCGGAGCCGCGGTCGTTGTGCGGGTGCAGGCTGATCGTGGTGTGCTCGCGGCGGGTCAGCTGCCGGGAGAACCACTCGATCTGGTCGGCGTACACGTTGGGGGTCGCGACCTCGACGGTGGCCGGCAGGTTGAGGATGATCTCGCGGCCGTCCTCGGGCTGCCAGACGTCGCTGACCGCCTCACAGACCTCGAGCGAGAACGGCAGCTCGGTGCTGGTGAAGATCTCCGGTGAGTACTCGTAGCCGATGACGGTCGCGTCGAGGTGCGACTCGACGTACTTCATGACCATCTCGGTGCCGCGCACCGCGATGTCCTTGACCTCGTCCTTGCTGGCGCGGAACACGACGCGGCGGAAGAGCGGCGCGAGCGCGTTGTAGAGGTGGATGTTCGCGTGGTGGATGCCGACCAACGACTGCACCGACCGCTCGATCAGGTCCTCACGGGCCTGGGTCAGCACCGAGATCGTGACGTCCTCGGGGACCCGGTCCTCCTCGACCAGCTGCCGGACGAAGTCGTAGTCGGTCTGGCTGGCGGACGGGAAGCCGACCTCGATCTCCTTGTAGCCCATCCGCACCAGCAGGTCGAACATCATCAGCTTGCGTGCGGGCGACATCGGGTCGATCAGCGCCTGGTTGCCGTCGCGGAGGTCGGTGGAGAGCCACCGCGGGGCCTTGGTGATCGTGGCGTCGGGCCAGGTGCGGTCGGGCAGCTGGACCGGCGGGAAGGGGCGGTAGCGCTCGAAGGGCATGCCGCTGGGCCGCTGGGTGGTGTGGTGGCGGTCGGCCATGGTTCAGGTTCTCCTCGCTGGCTGGGGTGTCCGGAAGCAACCACGAACTCCGCAGCGAGGGGGTCCGGTCGGTGTCAGACCTCGCTGCGGCAGCGAAGGAGGAGGCTGCGACGCATCATCGTGGGCCACCATACCGGGTCCGGCCCGGCATGTCCGCCGGAGGGGCGGGTACGGCTCCACCAGGGCGCGACGCGTCCGGCACCCGTACCCGTTCACAGGAGGAGCAGGAATGCCCGCGAAGGACGAGATGCCCTCGACCGTGCAGCGTTCGCCCAAGAAGGCGCAGCGCACGTGGAGCAAGGCGCACGACGCCGCCGTCGAGGAGTACGGCGAGGGCGAGCGCGCGCACCGCACGGCGTTCAGTGCCCTCAAGCACTCCTTCGAGAAGGTCGGCGACCGATGGGAGGGCAAGGAGGGCGGCAAGAAGGGCCCTTCGGATGCCCAGGCGGCCCGCAAGGGCGGACCGGCCCGCAAGGGAGGCGGTACGTCGGAGGGGGTCGACGCGAACGCGACCAAGAGCCACCTCCTCGACGTGGCGAAGCGGCTCGACGTCACCGGCCGGTCGCGGATGACCAAGGCCGAGCTGGTCGAGGCCATCCGGAAGGCGAACGCCCGGAGCACCCGGAAGGCGCGCTCCTGACCCTCAGGAGCCGGCGCCGACCGAGAGCCGCTTGATCAGGTCGCCCACCTCGGCCGGCGGGATCGCCGGGCTCCACAGGTAGCCCTGTCCGGTGGTGCACCCGAGGTCGAGCAGGATGTCCTGCTGGTTCGCGGTCTCCACACCCTCGGCGATCGTGTCGAGGCCGACGGTCTCGGCGAGCGTCAGGATCGAGCTGGCCAGCGTCCGGGCCCGGGCGTCCTCGTCGCTGAGCGGCGCCACGAACGAGCGGTCGACCTTGAGGATCGACAGCGGGAGCGTCTGCAGGTAGCGCAGTGAGCTGTAGCCGGTGCCGAAGTCGTCGACCGCGAGCCGGAGCCCCTCGTCGGTCAGCCGGTGCAGGATGCGGCTGACCCGCTCCGGATCGCGCATGACCGCGCTCTCGGTGACCTCGAGGACCAGCCGGTCGGGCGGCACGCACCCGTCGCCGAGCGCCGACTCGAGGGCCGCCTGGAAGCCGCCCGGCAGGTCGAGGGTGGCGGCGGAGACGTTGACCGAGAGGTAGGCGTCGGCGGAGACCACGCCGGCGTCGCGGAGCGCCCGCATGTCCGCGCACGCGCGGCCCAGCACGAGCTCGTCGAGCCGGGAGGAATTCCCGGTGACCTCGAAGGCGGCCACGATCTCGTCGGGCCGGATCGCGCCGAGCGTCGGGTGGTGCCACCGCAGCAGCGCCTCGAACCCCTTCACGGTGCCCGTGGTCATGTCGATCAGCGGCTGGTAGTGCAGCCGGATCTGGTCGGACGGGACGTCGCGCCTCGCGAGCGAGGCGATCGCCCTCCGGCGACGGTGCCGGCGGTCGAGCTCGTCGTCGAAGACCAGGACCCCGTCGTCCCCGCACCGCTTCGCCTCGTCGAGCGCGATGCCGGCGTAGCGGAGCAGCTCCTCGGGCGCGTGCGGCGGCGAGATCGCGATCCCCACGGTCGCCGAGAGCGGGTGCCCCTCGACGGCCACCTGGAGGCCGCGGAGCGCGGCCCGGACCCGGGCCGTCACCTGCTCCACCTCGGGGAGGGTGAGGTCGTGCAGGACCAGCGCGAACTCGTCGCCACCGAGCCGCACTGCCGCGTGCGTGTCCCCCGCCAGCTCGCGCAGCCGCTCGGCCACCTCGATCAACAGCCGGTCGCCGCCCTCGTGGCCGTGGGCCTCGTTGACCGACTTCAGGTCGTCGAGGTCGAGCATCACGACGGCGACCCGGCCGCGGTCGCGGTCCCGCGCCGCCTCGGCGAGCCGCTCGGTGAGCACCCGGCGGTTGCCGAGCCCGGTGAGCGGGTCCTCCAGGGCCTGGCGGCGCAGCACCGCCTCGGCTCGCCGCTCGACGGTGACGTCGCTGAACATCCCGAGCGAGCCGAGGAACTCGCCCTCGGCGGTCACGTAGGGACTCGCCGAGATGCTCAGCACGCGACGGGAGCCGTCGGGGTGCGGGTAGTGGACGTCGTACTTCTCGGGGCCGCGCTGCAGCCGCTCGGCCAGCCCGGCGCGGCTGCGCTCGGCGTCGGCGGGCTCGAACAGCTCCGGGACGGAGAGGTTCTCGAGCTCCTCGACGGGGCGGCCGAGCAGCTCGCCCATGCGCCGGTTGATGAACAGCGGCTTGCCGTCGTGGCCGACCGCGAGGATCCCCTCCTGGGCGGCGTCGACGACGGTGCGGAGCCGGGTCTCGAAGTCGCGCGCGGCCTCCTGGGCCTGCACCTCGGCGGTCACGTCGCGCACCGTGACGACGAAGCCGCCGATGACCGTGTCGTGGAGCCGGTTGGTCAGGGTGCAGTCGAGCCAGTGCCAGTCGCCCTTGGCGTCGAGGCCGCGCAGCCGGACGGTGACCACCCGGGCCGGTGACGCGCCGACGTCCTCGAGGGCCTGGCGCATCTCGTCGCGGTCGTCGGGGTGGACGAAGTCGAACCCGACCCGGGCGAGGAGCTCGTAGGGCGCGTACCCGAGCATCTCCTCGATGCTGGGCGCCACGTAGATCAGGTGCGCCTCGCCGTCGATCACCACCGACACGTCGGTGCTCAGCTCGTGGAGGCTCTCCCAGAACTCGAGCTGCCGCTCGGCCCGGTGGCTGGGCACACCGGGCTGCTCCGGCGACCCGGCCGGCTCGCTCTCCCCCCGAGAGTCGGGAGCGCGCGACGCATCCATAGCCCTCAGGGCCCTCCCCGTGATGATCGTGTCTGTTGTCACAATACCCACTCGAGTCACGAAACGGACTATTCGCATGCGTACGACCGAGGATCGGTCCCGCGATGGTGGCCGGAGGAGGCGGTCGGAGGTGGGTCAGGCGGAGAGACGGGAGCGCGCCGCGCTGCGGTGCCGCTCGAGCAGCCGGTCGATCTGCTCGACCAGGCCCATCGGGTCGAACGGCTTCGAGATGACGCCGGCCACGGCCAGGTCGTCCCAGAGCCGGCCCTCGCCGACCTGCACCTTGGCGGTCAGGAGGATCACCGGGATGTCCCGGGTGCGGGGGTCCTGCTGGAGGAGCCGGAAGGTGCCCGGACCGTCGAGGTCCGGCATCATCACGTCGAGCAGCACCAGGTCGGGTTGCTCCTCGACCGCGAGCCGGACGGCGGTCGCACCACGGTCGGTGTCGACGACGCTCCAGCCACCCATGAGCTCCAGCGCAACGCCAGTGATCTCACGGATGTCGTCGTCGTCGTCGACGACCAGGACCTTGCGTCCGGGCACGGGAGCCTCCCCCCTAGGGTGTCCCTTCCACGGTAGGCCTTTGTTCGGGCACGCGCCGGGTTTCTCCAGATTTCTCGCGCTGGAACGGCACGGCGGCGTAGTAGGTCTGGGTGTCGACGGGGCGGACCTTGCCGAACTCTCCCAGCATCAGCTGGGCGACGTCGGCGAGCCCGACGACCTCGTCGTTGTAGGCGCAGATGTCGAAGGCACACATCGCGTCCTTGGCCAGCAGGTCCTCGGTGATCTGCCGGGCGAGGAGGCTGAACGCGTGGGTGCGCCGGCGGCCGGGGGCGACCATGGTGAAGCCGAGGTAGTAGATCGCGTCGCGCTCGGCGAACTCGGGGTACTGGTGGGCGAAGAACTGCGGGCTGACCCAGTGGACCGTCTCGAGGTCGTTGGTGAGCGTCAGCAGCCCGAGCGGCTCGGCGGAGTCGTCGTCGCGGACGAGGTACTTGTCGACGCGCTCGTCGTACATCGTCTCGAGGAACTCGTCCTTGTGGAACAGGTGCCGGTTGGCGGCCCGGATGGCGATGTCGCCGAAGGTCTCGAGGTACATCTCGTAGAGCCGTTCCGCCGTCGGCGCGTCGATGCGACGGACGACGTCGACGGACATCCCTGCGGTGCGTTGTGATCCGACCATGGGGCTCCCATCCCGTGTGCTCCCGACCCCCTGCGGGTCACCCTAAAGGGTGCACAACGCAACTGGTAGGACCGTGTGGTCACACCGTGTGTCCCGTTCGTCCCTCACACCGGGCGCGGCGCGACCCCGTCCGACGGTGCCTCGACCGGCGCCGGCTCGGCGCGCGGGAGCGTGAACCGCAGCACCGTCCCACGGCCGAGCTCGCTGTCGGCCCAGATCCGGCCGCCGTGCCGCTCGATGATCCCGCGGCTGATCGCGAGCCCGATCCCGGTGCCGCCCTTCTCCCGGGAGTCCGAGGAGTCGACCTGCTCGAACGGCTCGAAGATCGACAGCAGCTTGTCGGCGGGGATGCCGCGCCCCTGGTCGGAGACGACGAAGGTGACGTGCTCGTCGTTCTCGATCGACTCCAGCCTGACCGTTGCGCCGGCCGGGGAGAACTTGATGGCGTTGCCGACGAGGTTGGTGAGGGTCTGCACGATCCGGTCGGAGTCCGCGAGGACCCGGCCCGGGGTGGGACCGACGACGAGGCGGACCCCCTCGGACTCGGCGAGCGGCGCCATCTCCTTCGCCGTGGTCCGCATCAGCACGCCGACCTCGCTCGGCGCGATGTCCATCGGCAGCTTGCCGGAGCGGATCCGCTCGACGTCGAGGATGTCGTTGATCAGCCGGGAGAGCCGGTCGCTGCTCTGCACCGCGATCGAGACCATCCGCTGCGCCTGCGGCGTCAGCTCGACGAAGGTCCCGCTGCCGAGCATCCCGAGCGAGCCGCGGATCGAGGTCAGCGGGGTGCGCAGCTCGTGGCTGACGATCGAGAGGAACTCGTCCTTCATCCGGTCGACCTCGCGGCGCTGGGTCACGTCGCGGAAGGCCACCACTGCACCCGAGATGCGGTCCTCGTCGAGCAGCGGGCTGGCGGTCACCTCGACCGGGAACGTGGAGCCGTCGCGGCGCCGGTAGACGTCCTCCTCGGAGGAGACCACGCGCCCCTCCGCGATCGCGTGCCGGACGTAGCACGAGTGCCGCTCGTGGCCGGTGTCGCCGGGCTCGGCGCCGTGCAGCCGCTCGTGCGCGTCGTGGCCGAGCAGCTGCTCGGGTAGGAATCCCAGCGCGAGCGCGGCCGACGGGTTGGCGAAGGTGACCCGCCCCTCGAGGTCCACGCCGTAGATGCCGTCGCCGACCGAGTTGAGCATCACCTCGAGCTGGCGGGTGACCCGGCTGAGGTCCTTGGTCTTCTCACGGACCCGCTGCTCGAGCCCGCCGCGGAGCCGCTGGTTGTCGATGACGAGCAGGATCTGCCGGGCGCCGACCGCCAGCACGAGCACCACCCAGACCGCGGCGAGCGTCTCGGTGAGCGGGCCGCCCGGGGAGAGCGCCTGGACCGCCGCGGCGACCAGGAAGAGCGAGAAGACGAGGACCGTGCCCTGGACGTCGACCCGGCCGCTCGCCGGGCGCGGGGCGGAGTCCCGGGTTGCCGCCGGGTGCCAGGGGCAGGCGGCGAGGAAGAGGTACGCCGAGATCCACGGCACGTCGGGGAGACCGCCCGCGGTGTAGGCGTCCTGCACGTTGGCCACCGCGAACCCGAGGTCGCTGGCGGCCCACAGCACGTAGGCGAACGCCACGAGCCCGTAGAAGGACCGGTTCCCCTGGCTGCGGATCACCAGCAGCAGGGCGACCGTCGCCACCGCCACGTCGAGGACCGGGAAGACCAGCGCGCCCGGCCGCTCCGCGACCTCCCCGGACTCGACGATCCGGGAGAAGACGAGCACCAGCGCGATGATCAGCACCGCGCAGCCGGTGACGATCCCGTCGAGCCAGCTGACGACGAGCCGGGCTCCGCCGAATGGCGTGTCGGAGAGGTTGAGCAGGCCGAAGACGCAGACCACGAAGGCGCCGGCGATCAGCGCGTCGCCGGCGAGGCTGGGGTCCGCGACGGCGTCGCCGCCGAAGAGGCTCGTCACCACGTTGCCGGCGAGCACCATGGCGGCGGCGGTCGCGAGCACCCGCCACGCCTTCCGGCGTCGCCGGCCGGTGGCCCTGCGCGCCGCGACCGCGGCGCTGGCCATGATCGACACCCCGCCGAAGAGGAACCCCATCGCGCTCACGGTCTCGCGCGTCGAGTGCGGCAGCGGGCTCGAGAGCAGCAGCGCGAAGACGGCAGACAGCACCACCGCCGCCCCCAGTGCAAGGGGGAAGGCGCGCGAATGAAGGGCCGGAGCGGGGGCGCTCATGATGGGTCCAAGCGTAGGGAAACGGCCGTCCCCCATGTCCGTTTTGGCGTTATTGGCGGTGACGCGCACGCGGGGGCGGTGATACTGGCCACGTGGCGAAGCTGCTCGTGGTCCACCACTCCCCGACCCGGGGCACCGCCGCCCTGCTCGAGGCGGTCCTCGAGGGGACCCGCGACGACGCCATCGAGGGGGTCGAGGTCACGGCTCGCCCGGCGCTCGAGGCGACCGTCGACGACGTGCTGGCGGCCGACGGCTACCTCCTCGGCACCCCGGCCAACTTCGGCTACATGAGCGGCGCCCTGAAGCACTTCTTCGACTCCACCTTCCTGGCGGTCGGCGGCGCGCTGTCCGACGACGGGTCGGCCGGCGGCTCCGGAGGGCGGACCGCGGGCCGCCCGTACGGCCTGTGGGTGCACGGGCGCTACGACACCGCGGGCGCGGTGCGCAGCGTGCAGTCGATCGTCGGCGCGCTCGGCTGGCGGCAGTCCGCCGAGCTCCTCGAGGTGCGGGGCGACGTCACCGAGGAGCACCGCGACGCGGCCTACGAGCTCGGCGGGACGCTGGCAGCACTTCTCTCGTGACCCGCCCGCCGCGGCTCCGTCGCCGCGCCCGGGGCACCAGTACGGTGAGCGGGTTCCCGACCTGAGGGGTGGCCGGTGCTCCGAGCGGCAGCCGTGACCGGCGCGTTGGTCTGCGTCCTGCTCGCCGGGTGCACCGGCACCGCCGACGGCGAGGACGAGGAGCTCTCGCTGGACCCCCCCGAGCCCGGCGCCTGCCGGGCCCTGGAACCGGAGGACGTCGGGGCGAGCAGCGACGACTCCCCCACCGTCCCCTGCACCCAGGCGCACACGGCCGAGACCTTCCTCGTCGCCGCCCTCGAGCCGCCGCTCGCCGACGTCGGGCGCGACGACCCGCGGCTCGCGCAGGACGCCTACCGCCGGTGCAGCCGCGGGTTCCGGAAGCTCACCGGGGCCGACGACAGCCTCGCGCTCCGCACCGTCCTCTCGTGGGCCTGGTTCCGCCCGTCGGAGGAGCAGTGGGAGGCGGGCGCCCGCTGGTACCGCTGCGACGTCGTCGGCGGCACCGAGGAGTCGGCCTCGCTCGTCGGGCTCCCCCGCACCGCCGAGGGGGTGCTCCTCGGCATCCCGGCCGACCGGTGGATGGCGTGCGTGGACGACGAGGAGGTGGTCGGCGCCGTGCCGGTGCCGTGCTCCGAGCCGCACGGCTGGCGGGCCGCCACCACGATCGTCGTCGGCAAGGAGGGCGACCCCTATCCCGGGGACCGCGTCGTCGAGGTGCTCAGCCGGGACTACTGCTCGGACTCCGTGGGAGCCTGGTTGCACTATCCCCTGGACTACGAGTACGCGTACACCTGGTTCGGCGAGGCCGAGTGGGACGCGGGGAACCGGAGGAGCGTGTGCTGGGCGAGGACCGACCAGTGAGGCTCGCATGAGGGCCGGGGCACGGGCGGCCGGCCGGCTGGTCGCCGCCGCGCTGCTGGTCACGCTCGTGGCGTGCACCGGCGACGACGAGGCCGGCCCCGACGAGGACCGGACGTCGACCCCGACGGCCACCCGCACGCCCCCGCCCGAGCCCCCTCGGGTCGGGGAGTGCCGCCGGCTGACCCTGGACGACGCCGGGCTGCCCAGCAACGACGCCGAACCGGTCGTCTGCCACCGGCGACACACCGCCGTCACCGTCCTCGTCGGGGACCTCGCCTCGGTGGCGCGCGGCCGGGGCGGCGAGGTCGACGTCGAGGCGAGGCCCGTGCAGCGACGGGTCGCCGGACGGTGCCGCGGGGAGCTGCCCCGCTTCCTCGGCGGCGACGACGAGACCCGCACGCTCAGCCGGTTCCAGGTCGTCTGGTTCCTGCCCACGGCGGAGGAGCAGGAGGCCGGTGCCGACTGGTTCCGCTGCGACGTGCTCGCCCTCGACCGGGGCGAGCGGCTGATGCGGCTTCCACCGCCGGGCCGGCTGCGCGGCGTGCTGGACCGGCCCCGGGGGCTCGGCACCTTCGGGCTGTGCGGCACCGCGGCCCCCGGCGAGCGCGGGTTCGAGCGGGTGGCGTGCGCGCGCCGGCACAGCTGGGTCGCGATCGGCACGATCCCGCTCGAGGGCGGGCGCCGCTACCCCGGCGTGGCGACCGTGCGCGAGGCGGGCGACGAGCCTTGCGCGGATCGGGTCCGCGAGCGGCAGGGGTTCCCCACGGAGTTCCGCTACGGCTGGGAGTGGCCGACCGCCGAGCAGTGGGCGGCCGGGCAGCGCCACGGGTTCTGCTGGGCACCTGCCTGAGCCGCGCGCCGAGCGCTCAGAAGCCGAGCCGGCGCAGCTGGCGCGGGTCGCGCTGCCAGTCCTTCGCGATCTTGACGTGGAGGTCGAGGTAGACCGGCGTGCCCAGCATCGCCTCGATGCTGCGCCGGGCCTGCGTCCCCACCTCGCGGAGCCGTGACCCCTTGTGGCCGATGACGATCCCCTTCTGCGACGACCGCTCGACGAAGAGGTTCGCGTGGACGTCGAGCAGCGGCTTGTCCTCGGGGCGGTCGGGACGGAGCCCCATCTCCTCGACGACGACCGCGATCGAGTGCGGCAGCTCGTCGCGGACTCCCTCGAGGGCCGCCTCCCGGATCAGGTCGGCGACGATCGCCTCCTCGGGGGTGTCGGTGAGCTCGCCCTCGGGATACAGCGCCGGCCCCTCGGGCATCCGGGCCAGCAGCAGGTCGGCCAGCAGCTCCACCTGGTCACC
Organism: Nocardioides caldifontis; assembly: GCF_008087345.1. GTDB lineage: Bacteria > Actinomycetota > Actinomycetes > Propionibacteriales > Nocardioidaceae > Marmoricola_A > Marmoricola_A caldifontis. The sequence continues at coordinate 36,889 of NZ_VHIB01000017.1, forward strand.
CGCCACCGCCGAGACGGGCACGACCTCGGCCCAGTCGACACCGGTCTCGCGTCCCAGCGCGGCGATGTCGAGCAGGTGCTGCGCCAACCGGTCCTTCGGCACCAGGTCGGTCTTGGTGGCGATCGCGAACTTCGTCGACCGGCGCACCTTGGCCAGCTCGCCGACCAGGAACTTGTCACCCGGACCAATTCTCTGGTCCGAGGGGAAGCAGGCGGCGACCACGTCGACCTCGGCCCAGGTCGTCGTCACCAGGTCGTTGAGCCGCTCCCCCAGCAGCGTGCGCGGCCGGTGCAGCCCGGGGGTGTCGACGAGCACCAGCTGGCCGTCGCCCCGGTGCAGGATGCCGCGGACCACGGTGCGCGTGGTTTGGGGCCGCGACGACGTGATCGCCACCTTCGAGCCGACCAGCGCGTTGGTCAGCGTCGACTTCCCGGCGTTGGGTCGGCCGACGAAGCAGGCGAACCCGCTCCGGAATGGCTGCTCGTCGGCCACGCCGCTCAGCTCAACCAGTCGGGCCGCAGCGGGAAGTCCGAGCGGCCGTCCTCGTGGAGCTTCACCGCGAGCACCTGGTGGAGCTGGATGTCGTCGATCTCGAAGCCACGGCTGCAGCCCGAGAGGTAGAGCCCCCAGACCTTCGCGGTGCCCTCGCCCACCTCGGCGACGCACTCGTCCCAGTTCGCCGCGAGGTTCCTGGCCCACGCACGGCAGGTCAGCGCGTAGTGCTCGCGGAGGTTCTCCTCGTGGCGCACCTCGAGGCCGACGTCCTGGATCTCGGTGATGATCCTGCCCGAGCCGGTGAGCTCGCCGTCCGGGAAGATGTAGCGGTCGATGAAGGCGCCCGCGCTGACCGACCGGTTGTGCGGCCGGGTGATGCAGTGGTTGAGCAGCCGCCCGCCCGGGACGAGCTTGTCGCGCAGGAACGAGAAGTACGCCGGGTAGTTCTTGATCCCGATGTGCTCGGTGAGCCCGATCGAGCTGATCGCGTCGAAGTCACCCTCCGCCACGTCGCGGTAGTCCATGTGCCGGACCTCCGCGAGGTGGTCGAGCCCCTCGCGCTTGATCGCCTCCTGGGCCCACGTCGCCTGCTCGCGGGACAGGGTGACCCCGAGCGCCCTGACGCCGTAGTGCTTCGCCGCGTGGAGGACCATGCCGCCCCAGCCGCACCCGACGTCGAGGAGCCGCATCCCCTCGCGCAGCCCGAGCTTGCGGGCCACCAGGTCGTGCTTGAACTCCTGGGCCTCCTCCAGCGTCGCACCGGCGTGCGGGTAGCAGGCGCAGGTGTAGGTCATCGACGGCCCGAGCACCAGCTCGTAGAAGCGGTTGGACACGTCGTAGTGGTGGTGGATCGCCTCGGCGTCGCGAGTGCGGCTGTGCCGCGCGCCCTCGACGAGCCGGCGCCACCTCGGCAGGTGCTCCTGCGGGGGCGGCGGCGGCGGGACCAGGTGGCGGATGCCCAGCCCGCGCAGCAACCGCACCGCCTCGGCCGGCGACGGCGCCTTGAGCGTGAAGCGGCTCATCGCCAGCTCCATCAGCTCGTAGGGGTCCCCGGGGTGGATGCCCTCCAGCTCGAGGTCGCCGGCGACGTAGGCGCGGGCCATGCCCAGGTCGCCCGGCGCGGTCAGGATGTAGGAGAGGCCGCGCTCGTTGCGCAGGTGCACCCGCACCTTCGCGTCCTCGGGGCCGGCCGAGCTCCCGTCGTACGCCGTGAAACGGAACGGGATCCCGTGCTCGAAGAGCGTCTCGAGCGCGCCCGCGATCGTGATGTCGTGCGTGGTGGTCCCAGAGGTCATCGCGTCCTCACCGCCTTCTCGTAGAGCCCCGTCAGTCGTCCGTCCGGATCGTGTTCGCGTCGCACCTCGTCGAGGTTGGCGGTGCCGTAGAGCGCGTCGAACGTCGCGCGGTCGTAGTAGGCGTCGGAGTACAGCGACTTGTGGCCGCCGAGCTCGCTGACCTTCAGCTCGACCATGCGGTTCACGTCACCGTCGCTGCGCCCATCGGCGATCGGCACGGTCCCCCAGAACCCGACGTTGACGTAGGTCGTGCCCGGGTCGAGGGGGTACGACGGCCACGTGCGCGCCGCGAGCCGCGCACCGCCGGGGCCCTCGGCCTCACGGAGCCGCAGCGGGCAGAGCCACACCGGTCGCATCCCGACCTCGGCGTCGAACCACTCGACGAAGGCGCGGGTGCGGTCGGCCGGCACCTCGATGTCCTGGATGACGCGCTCGCGCCGGACCCCCTGTCGCCGGTCGCGCCAGGCGGAGAACCCGACCTTCGCGTCGAACCCGATCAACCGGTGGTAGACGTCGCTGCGCCGGTAGCGCCGGGGCCAGAGCCGGCGGACGCCGGGGCGGTGCAACCCGAACGCTCCGGAGCACCAGAACCAGTCGGTGTCCCAGCGCCAGAGGTAGTCGTGCATCGTGAGCCGGTCGCGGTCGCGCTCCTGGAGCGAGCGGTAGTAGATCCGCTCGCCGGTGTAGTCGCTCGTCGCCCCAGGTCGGTCGGACCAGGTGGCCAGCGTCAGGTAGCTCTCCTGCGGCGAGAACGCGACGCCGTCGAGCCCGTCGACCCGCTGCCCCTCCCACGCCCGGTCGGCGGTGATGCGCTCCACCGCGGCGGTCAGCTCGTCGAGGTCGCGGAAGCGGAGGTGGCGGAGCTCGACGTACGCCGGGACGCGCTCGAGCTCGATGCGCAGCCGCGTGGCGTAGCCGAGCGAGCCGTAGGAGTTCGGGAAGGCGTCGAAGAGCCGGTCCCCCGGCTTCACCGTGACGACCTCGCCGGAGCCGGTGAACACGTCCATCTCGAGCACCGACTCGTGCGGCAGCCCGTTGCGGAACGAGGTGGACTCGATGCCGAGCCCGGTCACCGCGCCGCCGAGCGTGATCGTGCGGAGCTGGGGGACGACGAGCGGGATGAAACCGTGCGGCAGGGTCGCGTCGACGAGCGCCTCGTAGGTGCACATCCCCTGCACGTCGGCGGTGCCGGCGGCGGGGTCGACCTCGATGACGCCGGTCAGCCCCGAGACGTCGAGCCCCTGCGTGCGGTCGTGCGCGCCGGAGCGGAAGAGGTTCGAGGTCCGCTTGGCCAGCCGGACCGGGGCGTCCTCCGGGATCGCGGCGTAGGAGTCCACCAGCCGCCGGACACCCTCCGCGTGCGTCTCCCACCCCACCACGCCAGTCACGGCCCTCAACTTACCGCCCGTGGGTCCCGGCGCTCCTCGGCCCCTCGTGCACGACGCCATGGCACAAGTGGCCCCGCCCGCCCAACCGCCAGGCGCCCCCGGTCCGTCTACGGTGCATGCACGCAGCGCAGCCCCTTCGAGAGGCGGTCGTGGTTCACGAGGACGAGGACGCGGAGTTCGACGAGTTCTTCCGCGCGACGTGGGCCCGCATGTTCCGGACGGCGTACGGCGTCGCCGGGGACCGGGCCACCGCGGAGGACGCGCTGCAGTCGGCGTACGCGAAGGCATTCGCCTCCTGGGGCCGGGTCCGGGCGGCGGGCCGGCCCGAGGCGTACGTCCGCCGCATGGTCGTCAACGAGGTGCTCGACGTCCGGCGCAAGGGGTGGTGGCGGCGGGAGCGGCCGCTCCACGACGAACGGCCGCCGGACGCCGCCTCGCCCGAGGTGTCGAGCACCGAGCGCGACGTGGTGTGGCGGGCCGTCCTCAGCCTCCCGCCGCGGCAGCGCGCGGTGCTCGTCCTGCGCTACTACGAGGACCTGAGCGAGGCCGACATCGCCGAGACCCTGGGCGTCACCCGCGGCACGGTGAAGTCGCAGGCCTCCGCCGCGCTCGCCGCGCTCCGCGCCACCCACCTCTCCGACCTGAAGGGGGAGCACTCATGAGCAGCCAGGACCGCAGCCCCGACACCCTGCTCGCCGAGCGCGTAGCCCGCCACCTGACCGACCACCTCGACGCCACCCCGGCACCGCCGGCCGACCTCGACGCCGTCCGGCGGCGCGGCCGTGCCGCCCGGGGGCGACGTCGGGTCTCCTCGCTGGTCGCGGTGGCGGCCGTGGGGCTCGGCGCCGCGGCGTTGGTCGCCACCGCGCCGTGGCAGGACGATCCGGCCGGCCGACCCGACGGACCGGACCTCGCGATCGGCGCGCTCGACCTCTCCGGCGGGTTGCGGGCCTACGGCTCCCCCGACGGACGGCTCTCCCTCGGCGGTCGCACCGTCGACCTGGAGCAGGCCGAGGACCTCGACACCGACGCGGCGGCGACGGCGTACGGCGTCGTCTTCTTCGACCGCGGCCGGCCCCACCTGCTCGGCGAGGACGGCACGGCCGAGCCGCTGGTCGCGGGGCTTCCGGCGGCCCCCCGCGACTTCCACCCCACCGCGAAGACGGACGCCGTCGAGCCGCGGGTGGCGTGGGTCGTCATGGAGGACGGCGACGCCCGGCTGCAGGTCTACGACCTCGAGCGGCGCGAGGTCGTCGCCTCGGACGAGGTGCCCTGCGGCGAGGAGGACTGCAGCGACGTCGTCGTCGACGGCATCGACAGCGGTGTGGTCTTCGTGCGGAACGCCGAGGCGACGTGGGTGTGGAGCATCGAGGAACGCACCTTCACCGAGCTCGCGGGGCCCGCGACCCGGGTTGCGGACGTCCGCAACCGCGTCCTGCTGTACGACGGGCCGCGGCCGACCCTGCCGCTGAGCGCCTGGCGCTACGTCGCCGGCGCGGTCGACGCCCAGCTGACCTTCGACGGCCGGCACGTCCTCGACTGGTCCGCGACCCTGCAGCCCACGGGCGGGGGCCGGCCGGTCGTCCTCGACGTGCCGCGGGACGTCATCTTCTTCACCTTCGACACCGACGGATCGGTGCTCGCGGCGACGACGGGGTCACCGGCCCGGTTCTACGACTGCGTGGTGCCCTCGGGCCGGTGCGAGCAGATCGGGGAGATGGAGATGGTCGGGGGCGACCCGCTCTTCATGGGCAACGACATGTAGCCGGGCGGCGGCTCACGGGCCGCCGAGCAGCACCATGAACACGACCGCAGCGACCACCCCGGCGGCCACGCCCACGGCCGCGCCGACCGCCGTGGCACGGGCCGGGCTGGCGTCCGCGCCGGCGATCCCCGGCAGCAGCCGGCCGACGACCGCGCCCAGGAGCGCCATCAGCAGCAGCTGCACGGGGACCACCCAGCCCTCGGTCGCGTCGCCGTCGAGGAAGGTCGCGACGACCGGGAGGCTGAGGAAGCCGGCGACCGCGAGGAGGACGACGGCCAGCGGGCGCTGGGCAGGAGCGGCTGCGGGACCGGGCATCGGGGCCTCCCTCGTGGACGGGACTCGGCTGGGTCGGCTGGAACCTACCGGGTGCCGGGCTCGCGCGCGCTGGGCACGACGGCGGCGGACGGCAGGAGCACGACCGCGACCACCAGCAGTGCCTCGAGCGTGCCGACCCGCTCGGCCACGAAGCCGAGCAGCGGCGGGCCGGCGAGGAAGGCGGCGTACCCGATCGTCGAGACGACGCTGACGCGGGCGGCGGCACGACGCGGGTCGTCGGCGGCCGCGCTCATCCCGACCGGGAAGCCGAGCGACGCGCCGAGCCCCCACAGGACGATGCCGAGCACGACCGGGACCACGTGGTCGCCGACGACGATCAGCACCACTCCCCCGGCGGCGGCCGCCATCGTCGCCCAGAGCACGCGGGTGCGCCCGTGGCGGTCGAGCAGCGCCGGCCCCCAGAGCCGCCCGGCGGTCATCGCGGTCACGAACACCGCGAAGCCGGCCACGCCGACCCAGTGCTCGACGTCGTAGCCGTCGACCAGGGCGAGGGCGAGCCAGTCGTTGGCGGTGCCCTCGGTGAGCGCGAGCGCCAGCACCATCAGCCCGATCAGCAGCGTGCGTGGTTCGGTCCAGGCGCCCCACGCGGACGGCCTCGGCTCCGCGTGGTCCACCGGAACGTCCGGCACGAAGGCGCGGGTGCCGACGAGCAGCCCGGCGAACCCGACCACCGCCGCCGGCACCAGGTGCGCCGCCGCGGGGACGCCCAGCCCGACGAGGGCCGCGCCGACACCTGAGCCCACGACCGTGCCGAGGCTGAACCCGGCGTGGAACCGCGGCATGACGGTGCGCCCGAGCCCCTGCTCCACCGCGGCGCCCTCGACGTTCATCGCGACGTCCCACACCCCGGTCCCGACGCCGTACGCGAAGAGACCGACGACCGCGGGCGCGACCGTCCCCGTCGCGAGCGCGACGGAGACCAGCGTCAGCCCCACGAGCGCGCTGGCGCCGGCGGCCCGGATCACCGGGACGGTGCCGAACCGCTCGATCGCCGGCCCGGTGGACGGCATCGCGAGCACCGACCCGGCCGCGATCGCCAGCAGGAGCAGCCCGAGCTGGCCGTTGCCCAGGTCGAGCGCCTCCCGGGCCTCCGGGATCCGCGAGACCCAGCTGGCGAACAGGAAGCCGTTGAGGAAGAAGGCCCAGCCGACGGCGTTGCGCGCAGCCAGCAGGCCGTGGGGCGACGCGGTCAGGACCGGACCGTCTCGAGCACCTGGCCCCGCGCGTCACCGCGCAGGACCGGGACTCCGGTGCCCGCGAAGTCGCGCACGACGGCGAGGTCGTCCTCGGCGACGGCGTCCGCGTCGCCGAGCACCGCCACGGCCTCGAGGCCGGCCGACCCGCTCGAGACCGCCATCGCGACGGCCACGGCCACCGCGGAGAGCTGCAGCGACGGCAGCGCGACGGTCGCGCCGGCGTAGGTGCGGCCGTCCTGGTCGCGGACGCAGGCGCCTTCGGCGGCGCGCGTGCGGGCGCGGACGGAGCGGGCGAGCGTGACGAGCTTGGCGTCCTCGGCAGACAGGTCAGGCATGCGAGTCAGAGTAGGAGTCGGTCTCCGCCTCCGGCTCCACCGCCTCGGTCTCGACCGGTGTGATGAGCACGGTGCCGATCCGGTTGCGCCGCCCCGCCGGTCCCTCGGCCTCGAACCGCAGCCCGTGCACCTCGACGACGGAGCCGGCGATCGGCACCCGCCCGAGGTGCTTGCCCATCAGCCCGCCGACGGTGTCGACGTCGTCGTCCTCGACGGCCACGCCGCAGACCTCCTCGAGGTCGTCGACGAGGAACCGGGAGCTCACCCGGAAGGAGCCGTTGGCGAGCTTCTCGACCTCGACCTCGGCCTGGTCGTACTCGTCGGTGATCTCACCCACGATCTCCTCGAGGACGTCCTCGATCGTGACCAGGCCGGCCGTGCCGCCGTACTCGTCGACGACGATCGCGACGTGCTTGCGCTCGGCCTGCATCTCGCGCAGGAGCTGGTCGATCGGCTTGGAGTCGGGGACGTACATCACCGGCCGGACGACCGTCTCGATGCGCTCGGTGGTCTCGGCCTCGTGCTTGTCGAAAACGCGTTTGGTGACGTCCTTGAGGTAGGCCACGCCGATGATGTCGTCGAGGTTGTCGCCGACCACCGGGATGCGGCTGAACCCGCTGCGCAGCGCCAGCGACATCGCCTGGCGCAGCGTCTTGTGGCGCTCGATGAAGACCACGTCGGTGCGCGGCACCATCACCTCGCGGACGATGGTGTCGCCGAGCTCGAAGACCGAGTGGATCATCTGCCTCTCGCCGGACTCGATCACCTGGCTGGCCTCGGCGAGGTCGACCAGCTCGCGGAGCTCCGCCTCGGAGGCGAACGGCCCCTCGCTGAACCCCTTGCCGGGGGTGATCAGGTTGCCGAGCACGATCAGCAGCTGCGGCAGCGGCCCGAGGATCCGGGTGAACAGCACGACGAAGCCGGCACTGAGCAGCGCCACCCGCTGGGCGTGGATCCGGCCGATCGTGCGCGGGCCCACGCCGATCACGACGAACTCGACGACGAGCATCGTCCCCGCCGCCACGAGGGCACCCACGAGGTTGTTGTCGAAGACGCCGATGAGCACCTCGGTCACCAGCACGATCGCGGTGATCTCGCACAGCATCCGCAGGAAGAGCGCGGTGTTGAGGTAGCGGGAGGGGTCCTCGGCGATGGTCAGCAGCCGCTTCGCGCCGCCCTTGCCCTCCTCGACGAGCTCCTCGGCGCGCACCTTGGAGAGCGAGGCCAGCGCGGCGTCGACCGACGAGAAGAACCCCGCGACGAGCACCAGCACCGCGGCGGCGGCGAGCAACCAGGGGTCGTTGTGGGTCATCGGGTCCCCCCGGCGGGCGGCGTGGTGCTACTCAACGGTCTCGCCCGACAGGACGGCCTGCCACTCGGCCAGCAGCCGGGCCTGGAGCCCGAACATCTCACGGTGCTCCTCGGGCTCGGCGTGGTCGTAGCCGAGCAGGTGCAGGATGCCGTGCACGGTCAGCAGGTCGACCTCGTCGGTCGCGCTGTGGCCGGCCTGCCCCTTCTCGCGGGCCTCCGCGGCCTGGCGCTCGGCCACCTGCGGGCAGAGCACGAGGTCGCCGAGCACGCCCTCCTCGGGGTCCTCGTCGGCCAGCCCCGGACGGAGCTCGTCCATCGGGAACGCCAGCACGTCGGTCGGCCCCTGCTTCTCCATCCACCGCTCGTTGAGCTCGGCGATGGTCCCCTCGTCGACGAGCTTGATGCACAGCTCGGCCTGCGGGTGCACCCGGAGCCGGTCCATGACGAAGCGGCTCAGCCTCACCAGGCGGCGGACATCGACGTCGTGGCCCGCCTCCTCGAGCACCTCGATGCTCATGTCGGTCGCGGTCCGCGTCGAGGACCAGGGCGGTCCTGCTCGTCGCGCGCCTCGAAGGCGTCGTACGCCGCCACGATGCGGCCGACCAGCCGGTGGCGTACGACGTCGTGGCTGGTGAGCCGGTTGAACGACACGTCCTCCACGCCGTCGAGGATCTCCTCCACGACGCGCAGCCCGCTGCGGATCCCGCTCGGCAGGTCGACCTGGGTGACGTCGCCGGTGACCACGATCTTCGAGCCGAACCCGAGCCGGGTGAGGAACATCTTCATCTGCTCCGGCGAGGTGTTCTGCGCCTCGTCGAGGATGATGAAGGCGTCGTTGAGGGTCCGGCCGCGCATGTAGGCCAGCGGCGCGACCTCGATCGTCCCGGCGGCGAGGAGCTTCGGGATCGTCTCCGGGTCGATCATGTCGTGGAGCGCGTCGTACAACGGCCGGAGGTAGGGGTCGATCTTCTCGCTGAGCGTGCCGGGCAGGAAGCCGAGCCGCTCCCCCGCCTCGACCGCAGGACGCGTGAGGATGATCCGGTTGACGTTCTTCGCCTGCAGCGCCTGCACGGCCTTCGCCATCGCGAGGTAGGTCTTGCCGGTGCCGGCCGGGCCGATCCCGAAGACCACCGTGTGCTTGTCGATCGCGTCGACGTAGCGCTTCTGGTTGAGCGTCTTCGGGCGGATCGTCCGCCCGCGGTTGGACAGGATGTTGAGGCTCAGCACGTCGGCCGGGCGCTCCTGCGACTCCGCGCGGAGCATCGCGAGCGCGCGCTCGACCGTCTCGGGGGTCAGCCCCTGACCGGTGCGCAGGATCGCGACGAGCTCGTCGATCAGCCGCTCCGCGAGGGCCAGCTCGGCGGACTCACCGCGCAGGGTGACCCGGTTGCCGCGGACGTGGACATCGGCGTCGAAGCCGTTCTCGATGAGGGCGAGGTGCTCGTCGTTGGGGCCGAGCAGCGCCATCATGTTGATGCTGTTGGGCACGTCGACGATGTGCTGCGGCTGGTCCGAGCGGTCGCGACGGTTCGTGGTCTCTGACATAGCGGCCCGGAGGCCGGCCTCCTGGTGGGTGAGCGGAACGCCTCCATGCTACGGGAGGCGGCCACGGGACGCCCCTGACTAACCGGGGGGCCACCCCATCGGCCGCCCGCCCAGGACGTGGCCGTGCACGTGGAACACCGTCTGGTGGGCGTCGGGGCCGGTGTTGAACACCAGCCGGTAGTTCTCACCCAGCCCCTCCTGCGCGGCCACGGCGGCGACGGCGTTCACCAGGTCGACGGCGACGCCTGGCTCGTGCTGGGCCAGCGCGGCGAAGTTGGGCTGGTGCACCTTGGGGATCACCAGCACGTGGGTGGGCGCCTGCGGGTTGATGTCGCGGAAGGCCAGGGTCGTGTCGGTCTCGTGGACTACGTCGGCCTGGACCTGGCCGCCGACCATCGCACAGAACAGGCAGTCGTCACTCATGTCAGGGCACCTTAGTCGGCGTGTGAACCTCGGAGCCCCGGTGCGCGTGGAACTACCGTGACGCCAGTGATGACGGTCGCGGGCGCCTCGGCGGGGGCCACCGAGAGGTGGGACCCCGACGAAGCGGTCGAGCGGCTCTACGCGACCCACTACCGGGGGCTCGTCCGGCTCGCCGTGCTGCTGGTGCGCGACCAGGAGACCGCCGAGGAGGTCGTGCAGGACTCCTTCGTCGCGATGCACGGCCGCTGGGGGCGGCTGCGCGAGCCGACCAAGGCGCTGGCCTACCTGCGCCAGTCGGTCGTCAACCGCTCCCGGTCCGTGCTCCGCCACCGCGGCGTCGAGGCGAAGCACGCCCCGACGCTGGCCACCGGCACCGAGGCACCCGACCAGGTCGCCGAGCGGCTCCGCCGTGCCCACGTCCTCGACGCGTTGCAGACCCTGCCACGCCGTCAGCGCGAGGTCCTGGTCCTCCGCTACTACCTCGACCTCGACGAGGCGTCGATCGCCGAGACCCTCGGCATCAGCCGCGGCGCGGTGAAGAGCCACGCCTCGCGAGGCGCCGCCGCGCTCCGCCCCCTCCTGGAGACCCCGCATGACTGACCCGTACGACGGCCGGACCGACCACGACGCGCTCCTGAGAGCCACCCTCCACGACGCCGTCGCGGACGTGGAGCCCCGCCCCGCCCTGGACGCCGTCCAGGCCCGAACGAAGGTGACCCCGATGAGCAGCAAGCGCCCCTGGATCCTCGCCGCCGCCGGAGCGGTCGTCGCGGTGGCCGCCACCGTCGGCGTCGTCGCGGCGGTGACCGGCGACGACCCCGAGCGCACGCCGGTCGCCTCCCAGCCGACCGAGGAGCCGAGCGAGGAGCCCGACGGCGGGTCGGAGGAGTCGCCCTCCGACCCGACCGGGTCGGAGGAGCAGCAGGCCACGGTGCCGGTCTACTACGTGGGCGACCAGGGGGCCGGGCCACGGCTGTTCCGCGAGTTCCGCCAGGTCCCGAAGGAGGACGTCGCGGCCGCGCAGGTAGCCGAGGCGTTGCGCGCCGCGGTGGGCACCGAGCCGCTCGACCCGGACTACCGCACCCCCTGGCCCGCCGGCACGCAGATCAGGGGCGTGACCATCGACGGGACCGGGCAGGACGACGCGGTCTGGATCGACCTCTCCGGCGACGACGTCGAGCGGCGGCCTGGCGGGATGAGCGAGGAGGAGGCGACCCTCGCGCTCCAGCAGCTGGTGCACACCGCCCAGGGCGTCCTCCAGCAGCGCCAGCCGGTCGGCTTCCTCGTCGACGGCGAGGTGGGCCCCACCGTCCTCGGGCTCGGCACCACCGGCCTGGTCCAGGCCGCCGACCCCATGGAGGTGCAGTCCAGCGTCTGGATCATCAACCCGCAGGACGGTTCCGAGGTGGCCACGACCTTCACCGTCGAGGGGCGCGGCGCGTTCTTCGAGGCGGCGGTCAACTGGGAGCTGCTCAAGGACGGCGAGGTGGTCGACGAGGGGTTCACGATGTCCGAGGAGGGCATGACCCTGTCGCCGTACAGCTTCGAGGTGACCGCGGAGCCGGGTGACTACGTGCTGCGGGTGTTCGAGGAGGACATGTCCGGCGGCACCGAGGGGTTCGGCTCGCCGGAGGACACCAAGCGGATCACCGTCGTGGAGTGAGGGCGGTCAGCGCCAGCGGGTCCGGGCCAGCAGCGCGGCCGCCGCGGCCACGCCGGCCGTCGAGGACCGGAGCACCGACGAGCCGAGCCGCAGCGGCTCGGCCCCCACGGCGGCGAACGCCTCGAGCTCCTCGTCGCTGATCCCGCCCTCGGGGCCCACGACGATCACGATCTCGCCGCGGCCGGGCACCGGGACGTCGGAGAGCGGCCCCGAGGCGGCCTCGTGGAGCACCACCGGGACCGAGGCCTTCTCGAGCAGCGCGACGACGTCGTCGGTGGTCGCCATGTCCCCGACCGTCGGGAACCACGCGCGCCGGGCCTGCTTGGCGGCCTCTCGGGCGGTGGTGCGCCACTTCTCGAGCGACTTCGCCGCGCGGTCTCCCTTCCAGCGGGCGACCGACCGGGAGGCGGCCCACGGGACGATGGCGTCGGCGCCGACCTCGGTCAGCATCTCGACGGCCAGCTCACCGCGGTCGCCCTTGGGGATCGCCTGCACGACGACGAGCCGCGGCGGCTCGGCCGGGTGCGTGTCGACCGCGAGCACGGTCGCCTCGAGGGATCCCTTCGCCACCGACTCGGTGCGGCACCGCGCGACGGTGCCGGCGCCGTCGGTCAGCAGGAGCTCCTCGCCGACCTCGATGCGGCGGACCACCGAGGCGTGGTGCCCCTCGTCGCCGTCGAGCCGGACCGTGGCGCCGACCGTGGCCTCACCGGCCGTCGGCAGCACGAACATCGCCAGGCTCACCGCGGTCACCGCTGCCCGAAGGCGTCGCGCAGCCGGGTGAACACACCCTTGTGGTGCGTGGAGACCTGGCCGCTCGGCTTCTCCTCACCGCGGAGTGCGGCGAGCTGGCGGAGCAGGTCCTGCTGGCGGTCGTCGAGCCGGGTCGGCGTCTCGACCAGCACCCGCACGACGAGGTCGCCGCGCGAGCCTCCACGCAGCGACGGGACGCCCCACCCCTGCAGGGTCAGCTCCGCGCCGGACTGGGTGCCGGCCGCGATGTCGACCGAGACCTCGGTGGGAGGCGGCGTCACGAAGCCGGCCTCGGTCGCCGCGGCCTCGGACAGGTCCGACTCGAGCGTGGGCAGCACGACCGTGGTGCCGAGCGCCGCGGCGGTCATCGGGAGGGTGATCGTGCACAGCAGGTCACGCCCCTTGCGCACGAAGACCTCGTGGTCGGCGACGTGCAGCTCGACGTAGAGGTCCCCAGCCGGGCCGCCGCCCGGCCCGACCTCGCCCTGCTCTGACAGCTGGACCCGGGTGCCGTCGTCGACGCCCGCCGGGATCTTGACCGTCAGCGTGCGGCGCGACCGGACCCGGCCGTCGCCGGCGCACTCGCGGCACGGCTCGGGGATCAGCTGCCCGAAGCCGCGGCAGGCGGCACAGGGCCGCATGGTGCGGATCTCGCCGAGGAACGAGCGCTGGACGTGGAAGGTCTCGCCACGGCCCTGGCAGGTCTCGCAGGTCACCGGGTGGGTCCCCGGCGCGGTGCCCTCGCCGTGGCAGGTGGTGCAGAGCACGGCGGTGTCGACCTTGAGCTCGCGCGTGGTCCCGAAGGCCGCCTCGGCGAGGGACACCTCGAGGTGGATCAGCGCGTCCTGCCCCCGGCGTACGCGCGGCCGCGGCCCGCGTCCTTGGGACGCACCGGCCCCGCCGCCGAAGAAGGCGTCCATGATGTCGGTGAACGAGAACCCGGCACCGGCGCCTGCGCCGAACCCGCCCGACGCGAACGCGTCGCCGCCCATGTCGTAGCGGCGCCGCTTCTCGGGGTCGGACAGGATCTCGTAGGCCCGGGTCACGTCCTTGAACCGCTCCTGCGTCGCAGGGTCGGGGTTCACGTCCGGGTGCAGCTGCCGGGCGAGCTTGCGGTAGGCCTTCTTGATCGTGTCGGTGTCCGCGTCGCGGGCAACTCCCAGGATCTCGTAGGGATCGTGGCTCACGTGTGTTCTCGTCATCCTTCGTCGAGGATCTTGGACAGGTACTGGGCCACCGCGCGCACGCTCGCCATCGCTCCGGGGTAGTCCATGCGGGTCGGCCCGACGACGCCGAGGTTGGCCAGGGCCTCCGCTCCCGGACCGTAGCCGGTGGCCACGACCGAGGTGGACGCGAACCCCTCGTAGGGGACCTCCGAGCCGATCCGGACCGTCAGCGCCGAGGGCGAGGTCGCCTCACCGAGCAGCTTGAGGAGCAGGACGTGCTCCTCGAGTGCCTCGAGCAGCGGACGGATCGTCACCTCGAAGCTGTCGCCGAACCGGGCCAGGTTGGCGGTGCCGCCCACGACGACGCGCTCGTCGGAGCGGTGGTCGGACATCGCCTCGACGAGGGCGGCGACGAGCAGGGAGACCGCAGGCCGCTCGTGCGGCTCGAACTGCTCGGGCACCTCGGCGACCCGCTCGGCCGCCTCGGCGATCCGCTCCCCCATCGCCGCCCGGTTGACCGCGGTGCGGAAGGCGGCGACGCGCTCCTCGTCGAGCGCCTCGGGGAGCTCCACGACCCGCTGCTCCACGCGGCCGGTCGAGAGGATCAGGACCATCAGCAGCCGGGTGGTGCCGAGCGTGACCAGCTCGACGTGGCGGACAGTGGAGCGCGAGAGGGTCGGGTACTGCACGATCGCGACCTGGCGGGTGAGGCTGGCGAGCAGCCGGACCGACCGCTGGACGACGTCGTCGAGGTCGACGGCCCCCTCGAGCAGCGTGGTGATCGCCCGCCGCTCGGCCGCGCTGAGCGGCTTGACCTGGCTGAGCCGGTCGACGAAGAGCCGGTACCCCTTGTCGGTGGGGATGCGGCCGGCGCTGGTGTGCGGCTGGTGGATCAGCCCCTCCTCCTCCAGCGCGGCCATGTCGTTGCGGATCGTGGCGGGCGAGACGCCCAGCGCGTGGCGCTCGACCAGCGCCTTCGACCCGACCGGCTCCTGGGTGGAGACGTAGTCCTCCACGATCGCGCGGAGCACGGCCATCTTGCGTTCCTCGACCACGACCTGCTCCTTTCCGCGCGTTCTGGCACTCTGTCGACCGGAGTGCCAATGGTACAAGCACCTTGCCCGGCTAGCCTGGTGCGAATGCACGCCTCCGCCCCCGGTCCTGACGGCCGTTTCACCGAGGTCGCCGACCGCACCTGGGTCGCCCGGCACGCCTGGCTCGACGTCAACGTCACGCTCGTCGAGGGCGACCGCGGCCTGCTCCTCGTCGACACCCTGGGCTCCGAGCGCGCCGCCCGCGGGATGCTCGACGAGGTGCGCCGCGTCACCACGCGCGACGTCGTCGCGGTCGTCAACACCCACGAGCACTTCGACCACACCTTCGGCAACGGTGCGGTGCTCGCGCGCTGGCCGGGGGTCCCGGTCCACGCCCACGAGGAGGCAGCGGCCCGGACGGTGGACTCCGGCAGGACCGCCCAGGAGCAGTACGCCGGACAGGACGACGGCACCGACGAGCACCGTGACCAGCACCGTGACGAGCACCGTGACGAGGTGCTCGCCACCGAGCCGGTCCCGGCGACCGTCACGTTCTCCTCCGTGGCCGTGGTGGACCTCGGGGACCGGGTCGTCGAGCTGGTGCACCCCGGACGCGGCCACACCGCCGGTGACGTGGTGGTGCGGGTCCCCGACGCCGACGTGCTGCTCGCCGGGGACCTCGTGGAGGAGTCGGCGCCGCCGTCGTACGGGCCGGACTCCTACCCGCTCGACTGGCCCGCGGCGCTGGACTTCGTCGCCGACCTGCTGACGCCCGACACCGTGGTGGTCCCGGGCCACGGGGCGCTCGTCGACAAGGCGTTCGTCGCCGACCAGCGCGGTGACGTGGGGATGGTGGCCGAGGCGATCTTCGACGCGGCCTCGCGCTCGGTGCCGGTCGAGCAGGCCGCCCGGGAGGGCGAGTGGCCGTTCCCCGAGCGGACGGTGCTCGAAGCGCTGCGCCGCGGCTACGACCAGGTGCCCCGCGCGGCCCGCCGGCTGCCGCTGGTCTGACCCCAGCCGTGGTCCGCGGAGGCGTGGCGCCGCACCAGCGCCGGCCGCACCATCCAGGCGAAGGCGACCCAGGCGAGCAGGAGGACGACGAAGAACGGCACCGGCGTGAGCAGCGCCACCGCCAGCGACAGCGCGAGCGCGGGCAGCAGCGGGAACCGCGGGCGGCGCGGCCGGCGCGCCAGTGGCTGCACCGGCGGGCCGAGCGTGGCGTGCGGCCGCGGCAGGTCGCCGAACAGCACGGTGAGGTCGCCCGCGGTGCGGGCCGACCAGGCGGCCGTCGACCGCTCGTCGAACTCCTCCTGGCTGAGCCGTCCCGCGGCGTAGTGGTCGCCGAGCGCCTGGACCGCGGACTCGCGCTCCGCGTCACCCACCCGGAGCTGGGACGAGCGCGCCCAGGCGGTCAGGTCGGCGGCGAAGCCCGACATCCGGGGCATGCCCTGGTAGCTCGAGCCGGTCCACGAGCCTGCCCAGGAGCCCGAGTGGCGCTTCCCCCCGCAGCTCATGACTCCGGCTCCCCGTCGGCGAGCAGCCCGTAGAGCTTGCGGCGGGTCTCGGCGAGGATCTCGGCCGCCTCCGCCTGCTGCTGCCGGGTGCCCGAGGTGACGACCTGCCAGACCGCGGCCATCACCTGGCCGGCGACGGGCTTGAGGTCAGGGGTGGTGTCGGCGGTCGGCTCCTCCTCGAAGGGGCGCCAGGTCGCCGCGAGCTCGTCAGGGTGCTCCTCGACGTAGCGGACGCCGGCCTCGGTCAGCGTCAGCAGCCGGCGCCCCGAGCCCTCGGTGCCCTCGACCAGCCCCTCGTCCTCGAGCTGCTGGATCGTGGGGTACACCGAGCCCGGGCTGGGCTTCCACGCACCTCCGGAGCGCTCGGCGATCTGCTGGATGACCTGGTAGCCGTTCATCGGCTCGACCGCGAGCACGTCGAGGATCGCGCTGCGCACGTCGCCCCGACGTACCTTGGGGGTGCGGGTCGCGCCCTGCGCCATCCCGAGCAGTCCGAGCACCCACGGCGGCGGAGAGCCGTGCTTCCACGGTTGCGGGCCACCGGAGCCTCCGCCCCAGCCGGCGTCCCAAGGTCCGCGTCGCGTCATTCCGAGCACCTCCGGCGATCGATCCGTAACAAGACGATATATCGCGATGGTCGGCCCGGCCAGAGGGTTGTGACGCTCGTCTGGACCGGCGCGCCGGGGAGGTCCGGATCCGCGGCCGCCCGTACGGTTTCCGCCATGGTGTCCGGCTCCTTCGACCGCTACGGCAGCGACGTCCTCAACACCGACTGGCGGGCGCCGAAGCGGGGCCGGGCCGTCGAGATCGAGGCCGACAAGGGGCTGGTGGTCGAGGAGGTCACCACCGACTGGTGCGGCGAGATCGTCGCGGTCGAGCGCGACCTCGACACCGTCACGCTCGAGGACCGGCGCGGCCGTCGGCGTACCTTCCCGCTGGGCCCTGGGTTCCTGCTCGAGGGGGTGCCGGTGATCCTGCGGCCGCCGAGCCGGCAGGGGCCGAAGGCGCCCACGCGCACGGCCTCGGGCTCGGTCGCGGTGCCGGGGACCAAGGCACGGGTGGCCCGGGCGAGCCGGATCTTCGTCGAGGGGCGCCACGACGCCGAGCTGGTCGAGAAGGTGTGGGGCGACGACCTGCGCATCGAGGGCGTGGTGGTGGAGTACCTCGACGGCATCGACGACCTCTCCGAGCACCTGCGCGACTTCCGCCCCGCCGCCGAGCGCAAGGTCGGCGTGCTCGTCGACCACCTGGTGGCCGGGTCGAAGGAGAGCCGGATCGCCGCGTCGGTGGCGAAGAGCCCGATCGGCAAGCACGTGTTGATCGTGGGCCACCCGTTCGTCGACGTCTGGCAGGCCGTCAAGCCCGAGCGGCTCGGCATCAAGGCGTGGCCGACGGTCCCCCGCAACGTCGAGTGGAAGAAGGGCGTCTGCCAGAGCCTCGGCTGGCCGCACCGGGACCAGGCCGACATCGCCCGCGCCTGGAAGCACATCCTGTCGAAGGTCAGCTCCTTCAACGACCTCGAGCCCGCCCTGCTCGGCCGCGTCGAGGAGCTCATCGACTTCGTCACCGCCCCCTGACCGTGTCGAGCCGCCCCTCGTGGCGCGCCGGACTGTGTTGAGCCGCCCCTTCTGGCGTCGCGGAGGCGCCCATCGCGCGCCACGAAGGGCGGTTCGACACGGATCGCGCAACCACGAAGGGCGGTTCGACACGGGGAAGGTGGTCAGGGCAGGAGGTCGCGCACGACGGCGTCGGCGAGCAGCCGACCCCTGAGGGTCAGCACCAGCCGGTCGTCGTGGCGCTCGACGAGCCCGTCCGCCTCCAGGTCCGGGACCCTCGCGCGTCCCGCGTCGTCGAGCACCTCGAGGGACAACCCCTCCACCAGCCGGCTCTCGAGGAGGACCCGCTCCACCCGCCTGGTCTCGGCGTCCAGCACCTCGCGGCCGAGGGCCGGGCTGGTGCCCGAGGCGATCCGCTCGGCGTACGCCGCGGGGTGGCGGACGTTCCAGAACCGCGTGCCCGCGACGTGCGAGTGGGCGCCAGGGCCGACCCCCCACCAGTCGCCGCCGCGCCAGTAGAGCAGGTTGTGGCGGCACCGGGCCTTCTCGTCGCGGGCCCAGTTGGAGAGCTCGTACCAGGAGAACCCGGCGGCGCTCAGCAGCTCGTCGGCGATGAGGTACTTGTCGGCCAGGTCGTCGTCGTCCGGCGCCGGCACCACTCCACGGTTCACGCGCCGGGCGAGGGCGGTGCCGTCCTCGACGATCAGGGCGTACGCCGACACGTGGTCGGGCTCGCAGGCGAGCGCGGCCTCGAGCGAGGTCCGCCAGTCGTCCACGCTCTCGCCCGGCGTCCCGTAGATCAGGTCGAGGCTGACCTGCTCGAACCCGGCCTCCCGGGCCCAGCCGACCGCCCGCGGGACCCGCTCCGGGTCGTGGGTGCGGTCGAGGACGCGCAGCACGCCGGGGACCGCGGACTGCATGCCGAACGAGATCCGGTTGATCCCCCCGGCCCGCAGCTCCGCGAGCGACTCCGGGGTCACGCTGTCCGGGTTGGCCTCGGTGGTGACCTCCGCGTCGGGGGTCAGCCCGAACTGGTCGTCGACCGCCCGGACCAGCCGGACCAGGTCGCCGGCGGCGAGCAGCGTCGGGGTGCCGCCGCCGAAGAACACCGTCTCGGCGGGGCGGTCCACCCCGGCGAGCGCCTCGCGGGCGAGGCGGAGCTCGGCGGTCGCCGCTTCGGCGTACGTCTCGCGCGAGGCGCCGGGCGGTCCGCCGACCCGGCCGAGCTCGGCCGCGGTGTAGGTGTTGAAGTCGCAGTAGCCGCACCGCACCGCGCAGAACGGGACGTGGACGTAGACGCCGAGACCCCGCTCCCCCGCGGCGGCCACCGCCTCGGGGGGCAGGGCACCGTCGGGGGGCGCGGGGTCTCCGTCAGGAGGGGCGGATGGCACGCACCCCAGTCTGCGTCAGGAGGAGTAGAGCGCCTCGATGCGGTCCTTGTAGTTCTGCTCGACGACCTTGCGCTTCACCTTCATCGACGGCGTCATCTCGCCGGACTCGACCGAGAGGTCCTGGTCGAGCACGACCCACTTCTTGATCGTCTCCCAGCGGTTGAGCCGCAGGTTGAGCTCGTCGACGTAGTCGCCGACCATCTCCTGCACCTCGGGCAGGTTGACGATCTCGCTGTAGGAGAGCCCGGACTTGCCGTTGTGCTGTGCCCACCCGGCCATCGCGTCGGGGTCGAGGGTGATCAGCGCGACGCAGTAGTTGCGCTCCGCCCCGTGCACGAGGAACTGGCTGGCGTAGGGGCAGATCGCCTTGAACTGCGACTCGATCGCCGACGGGGCGATGTACTTGCCGCCGGAGGTCTTGAACAGGTCCTTCTTGCGGTCGGTGATCCGCAGGTGCTCCCCGTCGAACTCGCCGATGTCGCCGGTGTGGATCCACCCGTCGACGAGCGTCTCGGCGGTGGCTTCGGGGAGGTTGTGGTAGCCCTCCATGACGCCGGGGCCCTTGATCAGGATCTCGCCGTCCTCGGCGATCTTCACCTCGGTGCCCGGGAACGGAATCCCGACCGAGCCGAACTTGTAGTCGTCGGGGTGGTTCACCACCGCGCCCGCGGAGGTCTCGGTCATGCCGTAGCCCTCGAGGATGAGGATGCCCGCGGCGTGGAACCACTCGGCGACCTCGCTATTGAGCGCGGCGGCGCCCGAGATGAAGAACCGGACCCGGCCTCCGAAGCGCTCGCGGATCTTGCTGAAGACCAGCCGGTCGAACAGCGCGTGCTGCAGCTTCAGCGGCAGCGGCACCGACTTGCCCTCGCGCTTGAGCCGGTCGACCTTCAGCCCGACCTCGAAGGCCTTGTTGAAGATCTTCTCCTTCGCGCCGCCCTCCTCGGCCTGCATCGTGACGATGCGGCCGTGGGCCTTTTCGAAGATGCGCGGGGCCGCGCCCATGAAGGTCGGCTTCACGACGGCGAGGTTCTCGATGATCTTGTCGACGCGACCGTCGACCGCGGTCGCGAAGCCGCAGGCGAGCTGGGTGGAGAGCAGCACCTTGCCGAAGGAGTGCGCCATCGGCAGCCAGAGGAACTGCAGGTCGTCCTCGCTGAGGATGTGCTGCGCCTCGATGGCCGCGCCCTCGTAGGTCCAGGACTTGTGCTTCAGCCGGACGCCCTTGGGCCGGCCGGTGGTCCCGGAGGTGTAGATCAGGGTGGCGAGCGAGTCGCCGTCGGTGCCGTCGATGCGCTCCTGGACGGCCTCGGGGTTCTCGTTGAGCCGCTCCTCGCCGAGCTTCTCGAGCTCCGCGAGCGAGATCACCCAGTCGCCGTCGGTGGCGCCGTCGTAGGTGACGACCTTGGTGAGCAGCGGCAGCTCGCTGCGCCGCTCCTTGAGCTTGGCGATCTGGACGTCGTCCTCGGCGAAGACCACCCGGCTCTCGGAGTCGGCCAGGATGTAGGCAACCTCCTCGCCCAGGGTCGTCGGGTAGACCGTCGTGGTCGCGGCGCCGGCGCACATGATCGCGAGGTCGCTGAGGATCCACTCGTAGCGGGTGCCGGAGGCGATGCCGACCCGCTGCTGGGGCTCGACGCCCAGCGCGATCAGCCCGGCGGCGTACTTCTTGACGCGGTCGCCGGTCTCCTTCCAGGTGATCGACTCCCACTGGTCCCCGACCGGGAACCGGTAGGCCTCACGGTTCCCGCTCTTCGCGACCCGTTCCATGAACTGCTGGCTGACCGTCATGGGACGGTTCTCGACAGCGCTCATATCTCTCACCACCGGGGACACGTGCCACCTCCACCTCGCTCGCGCCACGGCCGGATCGGCCCGTGGTCACGGATTCGGGGATCAACCTAGCCGCCGTCGCTACCGGTCGGTACTCCCACCCGTGTCACAGGTCACGAATTCAGGTCACTCTCAGGTCCGGCCGTCGACGTACGCCTGGGCGCGGTCGTAGACGTGCGCCGGCAACCCCTCGACCTCGAGCAGCAACGGGAGCAGCGCCGGCTCGGTGGTCAGGGCGCCGAACATCGCCGCCGCGGTCAGGCCGTGGTCCGGGCGGTCCACGACGTCGATCGGGTCCCCCGCCGCGATCCAGCCCGGCTCGAGGATCGAGAGGAAGACGCCGGGGCGGCCGCGCTCGACGAACCGCTCGGGCCAGGTTCGAGCGTCGACGCCGTTGACCCCCATCCACCGCCCGAAGGTCTCGCACGGCACCCGGACCGAGGTCACCTGGAGCCGGACGGTGCCCACGAGCCACTGCTCACCGATCACGCAGCCGTTGAGGTCGAGGTCGCGGGTGGTGAGGTTCTCGCCGAAGAGCCCCGGCCGCACGCCGCGCCCCGAGGTGCCGTGGAGCTCCGTGCCCCACCACTCGAGGTCCTCGAGCGCGTAGGCGTGGACAGCCTGGTAGGTCCCGCCGTGGTTCCGCTGGTCGCCGACCTCGTCGCCCTGGAGCGAGCGGCCGTCGACCAGCACCGGTCCGTGCACCGGGAGCTTGTCGATCGCCGAGACCAGCAGCGGCTTCTGCTCGAGGGTCCTGGCGCGTCCGACGTTGACCGACGCCACGGTGGGGTAGCCCATGGCGTCCATCATTCCTGGACCGCCTTGGCGACCGCGACGTTGGCCGTGATCCAGCCGCGGTCGGGCGCCCGCTCGTCGAGCTCCCAGACGGCGTTGAGCACCACGCGGAGCACCGCCCAGTCGCGGGCGCGCTCCTCGTCGAGCCAGGCGGTGTCGACGATGGTGTGGAACCGCCGCCGCACCGTGCCCCGGACGTCTCCGGAGGCGACCACCTCGTCCCACCGGTTCCACAGCATCGGCGCGGGCTCGAAGTGCGGGTCGCCGTTGAGCGGCTTGGGGTCGATCACCAACCAGGGCTCGCGATCGGCGCGCAGCACCTGGGCGTAGTGGAGGTCGCCGTGGAGCAGCCGCGCGTCCGTGTCGGGGTCGGCGGCGAGCTGACGGGCGAGCGACGCCGCCTGCTCGACCATCCGGTGCGGGACGGGCGCCCCGCGCGGCACGGCGCGCAGCCGCTCCTCCCAGCGCGCACAGAGCCGGGAGAGCGACCGGAGGCGCGCCAGCGGGGCGAGGTGCAGCCGTGCGTACGCCGAGGCGACCACCTCGCACGCCTCGACGTCGTCGACGGTGATGAGGTCGTCAGGGCCGGCCCGCTCCAGCAGGAGCGCCCGGCGGTGCGGGTCGGCACGCAGCAGCCGCACGGTCCCTTCACCGTGCCAGTGCTGCAGTGCGAGGTGCTCGTGGGCCGACTCGTCGTCGGGGAAGCCGAGCTTGAGCACCGCATGCTCCCCCGCCGAGACCACCGGCAGGACCAGCGAGCAGTGCCCGTGGGCGGTGCCGCCGTCCGGGCGCAGCTCCCACTCCTCCAGCAGCTCGCCGACCAGCGCCGGGAGCCGGGCGACCCAGGCGGCCCACGCCTCTCCGCGGTCAGCCATCGCGAGCACGCCCGAGGGCAGCGTCACGGCGCTCACCGGTGCCCGCCGACTGTCGTCATGCCGCCCATTCCCTCATGGGCGCCGCTCCTGTCCACCCGCACCCCGAGGAGCCGCCGTGACCGACGACAGTCCCGTGCTGGTCACCGGCGCCTTCGGCAACGTCGGCCGCCACACCCTCCGCGCGCTGCTCGCCGACGCCGCCGCCCTCGACGAGCTCGTGTCGTCGGTGGCTCCGCGGGCGGTGCTCCACCTCGCCGCGATGATCCCGCCTGCGACGTACCTGCGCCCGGAGCTCGCCGCCGCGTGAACCTCGGGGCCACCGCCGGGCTGGTCACCGCCGTCGGACGGCTCGACCGGCCGTGCCGCCTGGTGGTCACCTCGAGCGTCGCCGTCTACGGCTCCCGCAACCCGCACGCCGTCAACGGCCGCGACGTCGGGCTGGCCTTCTCCCGTGCCGTCGACGCCCCGTGCAGCCACCGCACGCTGCTCGTCGCCGGCGACGACTCCACGCGGATGACCCAGCTCGAGCTGTCGCGGTCGGTGACCGGCGCGCTGGGGCTGCGGGACGTGCTGCCGCCCGGTCGCACGGGCGACCCGACGGACGACGCGGCGTGGTTCAAGGTCGACTGGATGGACACCGAGGAGGGCCACGCCCGACCCTGGGAGGGGATCCGGCGCCTGTGGGGCGACGGCGCGCTGGTGGAGCCGGCGCCGGAGGGCTAGCTCACTCCCCCTGCCGCCCGTACGACGCCCGCCGCGCCGCCCTCCGCAGCGTGGCGAGGACGGCCGGACCCAGGACCACGATCCCCACGGCGTTGGTGATCGCGCGGCCGGTGTCCCAACCGCCGGTGGACGTGAGCAGCGTGAAGATGCCGAAGCGGTGCAGGTTCTCCAGCAGCGGCGCGCCCGGGACGAACGACAGCGACCCCTCGTGGCCGGGGACCTCGATGCCGAGGAGGAACGGCCACGAGGAGAGGTTCATGATCAGTCCGAAGAGGTAGGCGCAGAGGACGCCGTACACGACGAGCATCGCGATCTCCGCGCGACCGGTGATCGCACGGCCCGCGAACGAGCGGGGCAGCAGGCCGGCCCCCAGGCCGATCCAGGCGGAGGCCAGCATCTGGTAGGGCAGCCACGGCCCGACGCCCGCGGTGAGCAGCGCGGACGCGAACAGCGACGTGCACCCCATCACGAAGCCGAACCCCGGCCCGAAGACCCGCCCGGCCAGCACCAGCAGGAAGAACACCATCTCGATGCCGGCGAGCCCGCCGCCGAGGGTGCGCATCGCGGAGTTGACGGCGGTGAGCACGCCGAGCATCGCGAGCGCCTTGGCGTCCATGCCACCCTCGGTGAGCTCGACGAGGACCACGAGCACGACGACCGGGAGCAGGGTGAGGAAGAGGAACGGCGGCGCGACGGTGTCGACGCCCTCCTCGGGCACGAGGAGCAGCGGCCAGGCGAACATCAGCAGCCCGGCCAGGGACGCCAGCGCCAGGACCAGCGCCGAGCGGGGCCCCACCCGGACCGCGCTGTCGTTCGGGCGCACGAGCGTGGTCACACCAGCACCTCCCGGACCTGGTCGACGGTGAGCCACCCGGGCCCGAGGATCTTCGACATCTGCGGCGCGAACGCCGGCGACTCCGCGAGCACCCGGTCGACCGGACCGGCGGAGACGACCTCGCCGCCCGCCATCACGACCACCTCGTCGGCGACCCGGGCGACGAACTCGACGTCGTGGCTGGCGACCAGCACGCCACGCCCCTCCGCCACCAGCTGCCGCACGATGCGGCCGAGCATCTCCTTCGCCTCGTAGTCCAACCCGCGGGTCGGCTCGTCGAGCGCGACGACCCGGGGGCGGGCGGTCAGCACGAGGGCGAGCACCAGGGCGAGCTGCTGCCCCTCGGAGAGGTCGCGCGGGTGGTGGTCCCCGTCGATCCCGGGCGCGAGCCGGTCGAGGAGGTCACGGCAGGTGCCGTCCGGCGCCTCGGACTGCCGGTCCGCGGCGCGGCACTCCTCATCGACCGACTCGAGGTAGAGCAGGTCGGCGGCGGTCTGCGGCACCAGCCCCACCAAGGACCGGGCTCGCGCCGGCGTGGCACCGCCCGGGTCCTCCCCCAGCACCTCGACCGTCCCGGCGTCGCGGCGGCCGGTGCCCTGGAGGGCCCAGAGCAGCGAGGACTTCCCGGAGCCGTTGCGCCCCATCACCCCGACCACGGTGCCGGCGCCCACGGAGACCGACACCTCCCGCACCGCGACCGTCCGCCCGTAGCGGACGGTCACGCCGTCCGCGCGCAGCAGCGGCCGGCCGGCGGGCGGCCGCACCGCCGCCGGAGGCGAGCCCAGCGCCTCGGCGAGCGCCCGGCTGCGGCGGCGGGCGTCACGCACCGTGACCGGCAGCGGCGCCCAGCCGGCGAGCCTGCCGAGCTCGACGACCGGCGGCGCCACCGGGGAGGTCAGCAGCATCTCCCTCGTCGGGCCGGCGGTGACCTCGCCGTCCTGGACTACCAGGAGCCGGTCGGCGAACGGGATCACACGCTCCATCCGGTGCTCGGCCATCAGCACCGTGAGCCCGAGGTCCTCGACGAGCCTCGCCAGGGTCCCGAGCACGTCCTCGGCGGCGGTCGGGTCCAGCGCCGACGTGGGTTCGTCGAGCACGAGGAGCCGGGGGTGCATGGTGAGCACCGAGCCGATCGCCACCCGCTGCTGCTGGCCGCCGGACAGGGTGCGCAGCGCGCGGTGGCGCAGGTCGGCGATGCCGAGCAGGTCGAGGACCTCCTCGACACGGCGCCGCATCGTCTGCGGCTCCAGCCCGAGCTGTTCCATCCCGTAGGCGAGCTCCTCCTCGACGGTGTCGGTGACGAAGGTGCGCAGCGGGTCCTGGCCGACGTAGCCGACGAGGTGGGCGAGCTCGCGCGTCGTGTGGTCGCGGACGCTGCGCCCGCCGACGAGCACGTCGCCCTCAAGCAGCCCGCCGGTGAACCGCGGCACCAGGCCGTTGACGGTGCGCAGCAAGGTCGACTTGCCGGTGCCGGTCCGGCCGGCGACGAGCACCAGCTCCGACTCGGCGACCTCGAGATCGACCCCGCGCAGCGTCGGCTCGGGGGCGCCTTCGTAGGTGAAGGTCAGGTCGTGCCAGCGGACCATCGTGGTCACGCGGCCACCTCCTCGCGAGCGGCCGGTTCGTCGGCGGCGTCGGTGCGGGCCTGGTCGGCCGGGAGCGGGGTCGCGAAGGCCGGCACCACACCGAGGAGCACCGCGACGAGGGCGAGGCCGGAGAGCGCGGGCCAGGTGGCCGGGTCGGTGTAGGCGACGTCGGGGCGCTGCCGGAGCGCGACGGTGGCCAGCACGGCGACCGCGATGCCCGTGCCGGCGGTGAGCAGCTCGGCCGGGCGCCAGCGGTCCGGGCGGTACCTCGTCCGGGTCACCCGCCGCCCGGCGGTGACGAAGCCCGCGACCGCCAGCACGACGCCGCCGACCAGCATCGGCCAGGCGAGCACCTGCGGCGCCGTGGAGTCGAGGAAGGCGTAGCTGCCGACGCAGAGCCCGACGAGCCCCGCGACCAGCAGCGTGCCGGTGACGCGGCGCCAGGGTGCGGACAGGTTCCCGCTGCGGCCGTAGCCGCGCGCGTCCATGCTCGCGGCCAGGGCGAGGGACCGCTCCAGCGCGTCCTCCAGCACGGGTACGACGATCCGCCGCAGCGCCCCGATGCCGCGGCCCGGGTCCCCCCGCAGCCGCCGGGCCCGGCGCACCCGCTGGACGCTCTCGGCGAGCTGGGGGAAGAGCGAGAGCGCGATGACGACCGCGGTGCCGACCTCGTACAACGCCGGCGGGAGGGAAGCGAGCAGCCGCTTCGGGTTCGCCAGCGAGTTGGCCGCCCCGACACAGACGAGGAGGGCACCGAGCCGCATCCCGTCGTACAGCCCGAAGAGGAGGGACTCGCTGGTCACCGGCCCCAGCAGGGTGATGCCGGCCGCGAAGTCCGGCAGCGGGATCTCGGGCAGGTCGAGGAGCACGGTGTCGCCGTACTGGCCGCCGAGGAGGACCCGGAAGACCACGCGGAGCACCACGACGACCAGCGCGACCACCAGGTAGAGCCGGAAGGACAGCGCCCACGGCGCGTCGGAGCGCCGCGCCACCACGGTCAGGCAGGCGACGAGGGTCAGCAGCACGAGCAGCACCGGGTTCGTCGTGCTGCTGGCAGCGACCGCCAGCCCGAGCGCCCAGATCCACCAGGCCCCCGGGTGGAGGTCGCGCGGGAGGACAGCGATCGTCAGCTCCTCCGTCGCCAGGCGGTCACACCTGCCGCCGCGCCGAGGACGAGCACCGCCGCACCAGCGAGCAGCAGCATGGACGTGTCGCCGCCACCGCCGTCCACGTCGTCCGAGACCGGCGCGGCCGCGTCGCTGAGCTCGTCGCTCTCCTCCGCTTCCGGAGTCGCACTGGCGCTCGGCGGGTCGTCCGGCCGCTTCCCGCCCTGGGCGTCGTTCTTCTCCCGCTCCTCGCGGTCGCTCTGACGCCCGGCGGCCTTCGGGGACGGCTCGACCGAGGGCCTACCGGCTTCGGGCGTCTTCGAAGCGTCGGGAGACGGCGTGCTCGACGGCGGGACCTCGACGGCGTCGTCCTGCTGGCCGCCACCTCCGCCTCCGCCTCCGCTTCCCTTGCCCGGCGTCCGGTCCTTGTCGGGCTGGGGCTCCGGCTTCGGGTCCGGCTTCGGCGAGGGTTCCGGCGCCGGCTCGGACGTGGAGCCGCCGTTCGGGGCGGCGGACGGGTTGTCGCGCGACCCGCCGTTCTGCCAGCGCCAGCCGACCGACCCGCCGGCCGGCACCTTGAGACTGCTCGCCCCGAGGCTGGAGTAGGTCCAGCCGCCGTCGCCGTCGGACCAGAAGAGCCCCCAGTAGGCGTCCGTCGGAGGCGTGCGCTGGCACGGCTCCGACGAGGGCTTGCCGGCGACCTTGCAGACGAAGCCGGGCTGGCTGGCCACGAAGTCCAGGGAGAAGCCCGCCCGCTCGGTGACGTCGCTGGCCCGGCTCCCCGCGCCGCCGGCGTCGCAAGCGACCTTGGTGCCGCCACCGAGCGGTCCGAAGTCGACGACCACGGTGACACCGGTCCCCGGCTCACACGCCGCGGCGTGCGCCGGAGCGGCCGGCAACGCGACCGTGGCGGCGGCGCCCAGCACGGCTGCCGGCAGCACCCCGAGGGCCCGGAGGGCCCGGATGCTGCCTTCCCGGGCGACGAGCGTCATCGCCGGGCCGTGCGCAGAGCGTCCAGCCCGACCATCGCCTGGGCCGTCGCCCGACGCCACTGGTCGGCGGTCTCGGCCACGATGCCGTCGGTCCGCCCGGCCTGGAACGCCGCCGCGTCGTAGGCCACAGCTCCGGTGTCGCCGGCGAGGGGCGTGCCGTCGGCCTTCGCCGCAGTCACCTGGTGCCCACGGATCCATCGGGCGGCCTTCAGCGCGGCGCGCCGGTGCGGCTTCTGCTTGCTGTCAGCGAGGACCCACGCCGCGAGCCCCGTGGTGTTGGTGTTGGCGACCCCGTTGCCGACGAACGCGCCGTTCGGGCGCTGCCGCTTCACCAGCCAGTTCCGAGCGTCCCGGATGTCGTCACCGAGTCCCTTGACGCCGGCACGACGTGCCGCCTCGAGCCCCATGACCGCGATCGCGGTGGCGTCCACCGACGGGGCGCTCTGCCCCTTTCCGCGCCCGGCCTGACAGGTGAAGTCAGACGACACGACGTCCTCACGGAAGAACCCGGCCTTGCACTGCTGCTTGAGCAGGAACGCCGTGGTGGGTCGGAGGTACTTGCCACGCCCGGCGAGGGCGAAGGCCTGCACGACGTACGACTGGCCGATGGTCTTGGTGAAGTTGCCGTACTGGCTGCGGTCCACGGCGCGCCCGGCCTGCTTGCCCTTGACGCGGATGCGGTCCTGGAGCCGCTTGAGGTACTTCCCCGAGCCGTACTGCGACGGCCGGACGCCGGCCTGCTGGACGGCGGTGAGCAGCTTGCCGAGCTGGGCGGCGTAGGACTCCTTGCCGGTGCCGACGTAGCTGCCTGCGAGCGGCTCGACAGCGTCGACGATCTGCTTCCGGACGGCGGGCCGCACCTTGAGCTCCTGGTAGCCGAGCAGCACGTCGAGGGTCAGCCCGATGTCGTCGAAGTCGAACTGGTCGTTGTGGACGATCCCGTTGTCGAGCTCGCGGGCCACCCAGTCGACCGCGGCCTTGCTCTGGGGCGAGACGGCGGCGGTGGCCGGAGCGACCGTGCCTGCGACCATGGTGGCCGACGTGGCGATCGAGGTAAGGCCGAGCAGCACCCGGCGGCTGAACGGAGTCATGCGGTTCCTTCCCTGCTGCTAGACAGGAGGGCTTCCGCGAGGAGACCCACCTGTGTTCCGCGACAGCGTGGTGTCAGGTCGCCCAGCAGCAGGCGTTCCGGCTCCCCTCACGGAGGAGGGCTACGGTTGCGGGTCAGCGCCGGACTTCGACCGGCTTCCCCTGGTCCGCTGGGCAAGAGTGGTTCGCCGCCGGTCGGCGGCTGCTGCAATCTACCACCGCAGCAGGGCGGCCTACTTCTTGTCCTTGCCCCCGGACTCCCCGGTGGAGAGCGCGGCGATGAAGGCTTCCTGGGGGACCTCCACGCGCCCCACCATCTTCATCCGCTTCTTGCCCTCCTTCTGCTTCTCGAGCAGCTTGCGCTTGCGGCTGATGTCACCGCCGTAGCACTTGGCGAGCACGTCCTTGCGGATCGCGCGGATCGTCTCGCGGGCGATCACCCGGGAGCCGATCGCGGCCTGGATGGGCACCTCGAACTGCTGGCGCGGGATGAGCTCCTTCAGCTTGCTCACCAGCGCGACGCCGTAGTTGTACGCCGCGTCCTTGTGCACGATCGCGCTGAAGGCGTCGACGGTGTCCCCGTGCAGCAGCACGTCGACCTTGACCAGGTCCGCCGCCTGGTCGCCGGTGGGCTCGTAGTCCAGGGAGGCGTAGCCCTTCGTCCGCGACTTCAGGTTGTCGAAGAAGTCGAAGACGATCTCGGCGAGCGGGAGGACGTAGCGCATCTCGACGCGGTCCTCGGAGAGGTAGTCCATCCCCTGCAGCTGCCCGCGCTTGGCCTGGCAGAGCTCCATGATCGTGCCGATGTAGTCGCTCGGGCTCAGGATCGTCGCCCGCACCACCGGCTCCCGGACCTCGGCGATCTTGCCGGAGGGGAACTCGCTGGGGTTGGTGACGGTCAGGTGCGTCCCGTCGTCGAGGGTCACCTCGTAGACCGCATTGGGGGTGGTCGAGATCAGGTCGAGGTTGAACTCGCGCTCGAGCCGCTCCCGCACGATCTCCATGTGCAGCAGCCCGAGGAAGCCGCACCGGAACCCGAACCCCAGCGCGCCGGAGGTCTCCGGCTCGTAGGTGAGCGCGGCGTCGTTGAGCTGCAGCTTGTCCAGCGCCTCGCGCAGCGTCGGGTAGTCGTCGCCGTCGATCGGGTAGAGCCCGGCGAACACCATCGGGTTCGGGTGCTTGTAGCCACCGAGCGGCTCGGTGGCGCCGTGGGTCTGGGAGGTCACCGTGTCACCGACGCGGGACTGGCGGACCTCCTTCACGCCGGTGATGAGGTAGCCCACCTCGCCGACGCCGATCTCCTGCGACTTGATCGGCTCGGGCGAGATCACCCCGACCTCGAGCATCTCGTGGACGGCGCCGGTCGACATCATCTTGATCCGGTCGCGGTGCGTGAGCTTGCCGTCGACGACCCGGACGTAGGTGACGACGCCGCGGTAGGTGTCGTAGACCGAGTCGAAGATCAGCGCCCGCGGGGGTGCGTCGGCGACCCCCACCGGCGGCGGGGTCTGCCGGACGATCTCGTCGAGGAGCTCGACGACCCCCTCGCCGGTCTTCGCCGACACCCGGAGGACGTCCTCGGGGTCGCAGCCGATGATCCCGGCCAGCTCGGCGGCGTACTTCTCGGGCTCGGCGCCCGGCAGGTCGATCTTGTTGAGCACCGGGATGATGTGGAGGTCCGCCCCGAGCGCGAGGTAGAGGTTCGCGAGGGTCTGCGCCTCGATCCCCTGCGCGGCGTCCACCAGCAGCACCGCCGCCTCGCACGCCTCGAGCGACCGGGAGACCTCGTAGGTGAAGTCGACGTGGCCCGGGGTGTCGATCATGTTGAGGACGTAGGTCCTGCCCGCCTCGTCGCCCGAGCGCGCGGTCCACGGCATCCGCACCGCCTGCGACTTGATGGTGATGCCGCGCTCCCGCTCGATGTCCATGCGGTCGAGGTACTGCGCGCGGGCGCTGCGCTCGTCCACCACCTCGGTGAGCTGCAGCATCCGGTCGGCCAGCGTGGACTTGCCGTGGTCGATGTGCGCGATGATGCAGAAGTTCCGGATCACCGAAGGGTCGGTGCTGCCGGGCTGAGGGGCGAGGGGCTTCGACATGGTGCCGGCCATTCTCCCAGCCGACCCGAGGTCCGGCTAATCAGCCCGCCGCCCGGGCCCTGCTCGGCCTCCACGGCCTCGGGGCCGGCGCGTGGTTCGATGACGCGCATGCACCAGCCGCTGCCGCTCTCCGAGGCGCGCCCGGTCCCCCACGGGGCGACCGCCCGTCGGATCGTGTGGCCGCAGCTCCCGGTCGTCGTGCGGCGCCGGATCGAGGAGCGGCTGGGATCGCCGGTGGCGGAGGCACGCACCCAGGA
Source organism: Nocardioides caldifontis (assembly GCF_008087345.1). Classification (GTDB taxonomy): domain Bacteria; phylum Actinomycetota; class Actinomycetes; order Propionibacteriales; family Nocardioidaceae; genus Marmoricola_A; species Marmoricola_A caldifontis. The sequence goes on from NZ_VHIB01000017.1 coordinate 68,242, forward strand.
CTCGGGGTTCACCCCCGGCTTCGCCTCGCGGCTCACCGCGGAGGACGGCCGCCGGGTCTTCGTCAAGGCGGCCAGCCTGACGGCGCAGCGCCGGTCGGCGGCGTCGTACGCACGGGAGGCGCGGACGCTCGCGCTGCTCCCCGCCGAGCGGCTGCCGCTCGCGCCGCTGCTGTGGTGCGAGGAGGTCGAGGGGTGGTACGTCGTCGCGCTGGCCGACGTCGAGGGGCGCCCGCCACGCCGCCCCTGGGTGGAGGACGACCTGCGCCGGTGCCTCGACGCCCTGGCGGCCGTGCACGCGGCGACCAGCGGCGCCCCCGCGGGCGACCTCGGGCTGGCGCCGCTCCACGAGGAGGTGCCGACGCTGGTCACCGGGTGGGACGAGGTGGCCGCCGCGGCCCCGGAGTGGCCGCACCTCGCCGAGCTCCGCCAGCTCGCCCGGGCGTTCGCCGCCCTGCCCGACGCGGACCACTTCGTGCACGCCGACGCCCGCGACGACAACTTCCTGCTCACCGACGACGGCGGCGCCGTGATCTGCGACTGGGGATGGCCCGGGCTCGGCCCCCGGTGGGTCGACGCGGTGGCGCTGCTGGCGAGCGCCCGGGCCGAGGGGGTCGACGCCGGGACCGTGCTCGCGGAGCACCCCCTGACCTCGGGGGTCCCGGCGGAGGACGTCGATGCCTGGCTGGCAGCGCTGTGCGGGTGCACGGTCGAGTCCGACCTCAGGCCGGTGCCCACCTCCTCGCCGTACCTCGGGGTGCACCGCCGGTGGCAGGCCGCGGCACTCTGGGACTGGCTCGCCGAGCGTCGCGGATGGGCCCCGTCGCACGATTTGGGCGGGCCGGACCGCCGCTGGTAGAGTGGTCCGTCGCGTGGCTGCCGTTCCGGCCTGCCCGCTTCCCGATCCTGACACCACCGCATCCGAGAGACACCGAGGCCTGCCCCGTGGCGAACATCAAGTCCCAGATCAAGCGCAACCGGCAGAACGAGCGTGCGCACCTGCGCAACAAGTCCGTGAAGTCGGCGCTCAAGACTGCGGTCCGCAGCTTCCGGGAGGCCGCCGAGGCCGGCGACTCCGAGAAGGCGCGCGAGCTGGCCCGCGTGGCCGGACGCAAGCTCGACAAGGCTGCCTCCGCCGGTGTCATCCACAAGAACCAGGCGGCGAACCGCAAGTCGGCCATCGCCAAGCGGGCCGCGGCGCTCTGACGCCGGCCCGCAGCCACGAAGGCGCCTCCCCTCCGGGGTCGAGGCGCCTTCGTCAATTCCGGGCCTGACCGGCCTCGCCGGGCGCGGTCAGCGCTCGACCCGGGCCCGACTGACGGTCAGCACCATCCGCTCGAGCGCGTAGGCCGGGTCACCACCGGCCCCCTTGACGTCGGCGTCCGCCGAGGCGACCGCCCGGATCGCGGTCGCGAGCCCCTGCTCGTCCCACGCCTTCGCCTGGTCGCGCAGCGTCCGGAGCTTCCACGGCGGCACCCCCACCTCGCGGGCGAGGTCGGCGTCGCGCAGCCCGCGCGCGGCCGCCTTGTAGCGAGCCAGCTGCCGGACCGCGGAGGCGAACGACGCCGTGACGTAGGGGCCGCCCACGCCGGTGTCGAGCGCCCAGCGGAGCTCTTCGAGGGCCTGGCTGGTCCGGCCGTAGAGGGCGTGGTCGGCGATCTCGAACCCCTTCACGTCGGCCCGCCCCGAGAAGTAGCGGCGGACGAGGTCGAGGTCGAGCCGGCGGCCCGGGAAGTCGTGGGCCAGCTGGTCGACGGCGGCGGCGAGCGCGCGCAGGTCGCCCCCGACGGCCTCGACGAGGGCGTCCGCGGCCTCCGGCTCGAGGACCGCCCGGTGGGTGCCCGCCTCGTCGACCGCGAACTGCGCGAACCCGCGCCCCTTGACCGCCTCGGACTTGTGCTCGTGGACGGTGGGCAGCTTGCGGAGCCGGTTGAGCAGCCCGCTCCCCCGCTGCCCTCCGGAGTGGACGAGCACGAGCGCGACGTCGGGGTCGGGCGAGGAGGCGTAGTCGACCAGTCCGTCGTGGACCTCGTCGGGGGCGTCCTCGAGCCGGTGGACCGCCACGCAGCGGGTGCTGGAGAAGAGGGACGGGGCGGCGAGCTCGCCGAGGGTCGCCATCGTCAGCTGCTCGCCCGCGGTGTCGTGGGACTCCGCCTCCGGGTCGGCCTTGAGCACCGCGTTACGCGCGGCCCGCACCACCCGGTCGTTGAGGAGCTCCTCCGGGCCGGTCACCAGCGTGACGGAGCCCAACGGGCTCGGGGCGGGGGCGGAGCGAGGTGCCTGTCGGGGTGCCATGGTGGCGTCAGGATTCCACACGGCTCCGACAGCCTCACGCTGGCGGGTGTGGGCGACCAGGGCGCGGGTATTATTGAAAGGTCAACCGATCGCACCCGCCTCTCGAGGAGCCCTTCCGCATGCAGAGACTCGCCGTCGTCGTCGCCAGCACCCGCCCCACCCGCGTCGGCCTCAAGGTCGCGGAGTGGTTCGAGGCCCAGGCACGGAAGGACGGCCGGTTCGAGGTCGACCTGGTCGACCTCGCCGAGGTGGGGCTGCCGTTCATGGACGAGCCGAACCACCCGCGGCTGCGGCAGTACGTCCACCAGCACACCAAGGAGTGGAGCGCCCGGGTCGACGCCGCCGACGCCTTCGCCTTCGTGGTCGCGGAGTACAACTACGGCATGCCGGCGCCGCTGAAGAACGCGCTGGACTACCTGGTGCACGAGTGGGCGCACAAGGCCGCCGGGATCGTGTCGTACGGCGGCGTCTCGGCCGGGCTGCGCTCGGCGGAGATGACCCGCAGCGTGCTCACCGCGCTGCAGATGCACCCGGTCAAGGCCGCGGTGAGCATCCCGATGGTCACCAACCTGCTCGACGAGGACGGCGAGCTGCACGCGACGCAGCTCATGGACGAGGCCGCGACCGCGCTGCTCGACGACGTCGCCCGGGTCGACGCCGCGCTCCGGGTCCTGCGGGAGCAGGCCGGCTGACCTGACCATGGGCGGCCCTGTCACCGCCGGGTCACCGGCGGTCACCGGCTCGTCACCACCCGCAGCTCGTCGCCGCGCAGGACCACGGCGACGTCGCCCCGCTCGTCGGTGCGCCAGGTCCGGACGCCGGCCTCCTCCAGGAGCTCCAGCGTCCGCCCCGACGGATGGCCGTAGTCGTTGTCCTCCCCCACCGAGACCAGCCCGACCCGGGCGCCGAGCCCGGTGAGCAGCCGGGCGTCCTGGTGGGCGCTGCCGTGGTGCGGCACCTTGAGCACGTCGATCCTGCCGACCGGCTCGCGGAGCAGGGCCGCCTGCGAGCCGGGCTCCACGTCGCCGGTCAGCAGCAGCCGGACGCCGTGGGCCTCGACGAGCAGCACCAGCGAGGCGTCGTTCGGGTTCTCGGAGAGCACCCGTCGCGGAGCCAGGACCTGCCAGGTCACCGGTCCGACACCCGCCCTCTCGCCGTACGCCGGGACCCGGAGGGGCACCTGCGCCGCGGCCGCCCACCGCTCCACCTGGGCGGCACCCGCCTCGGGCTCCCGGAGCCCCGTCACCTGCACCTCTCCGACCTGGCGGCCCGCGAGGACACCGGGGAGCCCGTCGACGTGGTCGGCGTGGAAGTGGGTGAGCACCACCGCGGGGAGCCGCCGCACCCCGAGCCGGTCGAGGCACCGGTCGACGGCGGGCGGGTCCGGGCCCGCGTCGAACAGCACGGCGGCCCCGTCCCCGGCCGCGACCACGACGGCGTCTCCTTGGCCGACGTCGCACATCGCCACCACCCACCCGTCGGGTGGCCACCCCGACCACCACCCCGGCGCCGGCAGCGGCCGGACCACGACGGCGGCGAGCAGGACGAGGACCAGCGACGAGGCGCGCCGGCTGCGCAGCACCCTCGGTGCGAGGAGCGTCGCGGTGACGGTGAGCACCACCAGCAGGGACAGCCCCGCGGGGCCGGCCGGCCACGCGGTCGACGCGGTCGGGAGGTCCGCGGACCAGCGGGCGACCAGGACGATCACCTGCGCCGACCAGCAGCCGACGGTGCCGAGCAGCGCCCCGACCGGCGGCACGAGGAGCCCCACGACCCCGCCGACCAGCCCGAGCACGGTGGCCGGGCCGACCGCCGGGGCGGCCACCAGGTTGGCCGCCACGGCGACCAGGCTGACCTCCTCCGACAGCGCCGCAACCACCGGCGTGCAGGCGAGCTGCGCCGCCAGCGGCACCGCCACGGCCTCGGCCACGGGGCGCGGGAGCCAGCCGCCCATGGCGTCGCGCAGCACGGGGCCGACGAAGAGGATCCCACCGGTCGCGAGCGCCGAGAGCGCGAACCCGGGGGACCCGGCGAGCCACGGGTCGAGGAGCAGGAGCAGCAGGACCGCCGCCCCGAGCGACCGGACGCCGGCCGCACGGCCACCGGAGCCCATCCCGAGCAGCGCGACGGTGCCCATGGCCGCCGCACGGACCACCGACGGCTCCGTGCGCGCGATCAGGACGAACCCGACCACGCCGACCAGTCCGACCACCACCAGCCCGCGGCCGCGCACCCGGCACCACCGCGCGAGCAGCAGCAGGAAGGCCAGCAGCAGCGTCAGGTTGGTCCCGGACACCGCGGTGAGGTGGGTCAGCCCGGCATCCTGGAAGTCCTCGACCACCGACTCGTCGAGGGCCGCGTCGTCACCGGTGACGAGGGCCGGCACGAGCGCGGCGGCGTCGTCGGGGCCGTCGGACGCCGCCCGGCGCACCGACGCGCGGACCGCCTCGGCGGCGTCGAGCGGCTTCGGCGGCGGAGCCAGCAGCACCGGCTCCCTGCCCACGCTCAGCACCCCCGCGAGCCGTGCGTCGTCGGCCGGAGCGAGTCGCCCCGTGAGCCGTACGACGGACCCGAGCCGCACCTGCTCGAACCCGGGCCGGGCGAGGACCAGCACCGTGGCCCCGGTGGCCCGCGTCTCTCCCCGTGACGTGGCCTCCTTCATCCGGACCTCGGCGACGACGTAGTCGCCGAACTGCCCCTCGCGGAGCACCGGGTCTGTCCGCACCGTCGCCGTCCCGGTGACCACCGTCCGGTCCTCGGCCCAGCGAGCCACCGGGCTCGCCGCCGTGGCCGCCACCCGCAGCCCGGCCGACCCGGCGAGCACGACGGCCACGAGGAGGGTCGCGAGCACCATCCGCGGCGCCCCGGCGACGAGCGCGACGGCCGCGGACACCGTGACCGTCACGAGGGCTCCCACCAGCCACCAGCCCCCGACATGGAGCCCCGCCAGGGCGCCGCCCCAGGCGGCCACCGCGAGGACGGAGGTCCGCAGGTCGGCCGGGGTGATCGCCGCAGGCTCGGGGCCGGGCGACGTCACAGGGTGACGAACGGAGTGAGCTCGGCGAGCGTCGCCTCACCGATCCCGGAGACCTCCAGGAGCTCCTCGACGGCGGTGAAGCCGCCGTGCTCGGTCCGCCACTGCAGGATCGCCGCCGCGGTGACCGGCCCGACCCCCGGCAGCGTCTCCAGCGTGGCCTGGTCGGCGGTGTTGAGGTTGACCAGCGTCGTGCCGCCGGTCGTGGTGCCCGGTGGCGCCGATCCCGTCGTTCCGGTGCCCGTCGGGGGCGGTGTCCCTCCCGCCACGCCGATCAGCACCTGCTCCCCGTCGGTGAGGAGCCGGGCCAGGTTGAGCGACGTGCGGTCGACGCCGCGGCGCAGCCCGCCCGCGGCCCGGACGGCGTCCACCACCCGGGAGCCGGCCGGCAGGACCGCGATGCCCGGTCGGCGTACCTTCCCGACGACGTCGACCACGAGCTGACCCTCCCCGCCGGCCGCGACCGGGGTCTCCGCCGCACCCGGCGACGGGGCTGCCGACGGGGTCGGCGGTGCACTCGCGGTGGGGGTGCCGGTCGACGCGACCACCGGAGGCGCCACGACCTCGCCGCCGGCGCCCGAGGAGCGCACCAGCCACCACGCCCCGCCCAGCAGCCCGAGCGCCAGCACGACGAGGACCACCCCCATCTGCGCCGCCCCGAGGTGCGGCCTCGCGCGGAGCGTGACCGGCAGCCGGTCCCCCAGCCACCCGACGAGCCGGTCGCCGGCGCCGAGCGGGCGCCTCGCGTGGCGCCCGACCTCGGGCGGCTCGGGCACCTCGTGCGGCTCCGCACGCGGCGGCTCCACGCGAGGCAGTGGCGCCGGCTCCGGCGACGTCGGCGCCGCCGTCTCCACGGGGTCGACCGGCTCACCGCGCGCGGCAGCCAGCTCGGCACTCAGGGCGGCGAGCCGGCGTCGGGCGACGTCGGCGGCGCGGTCGTCCACGGGGTCTCGGCGGCGCATGGGCGCACGCTAGGAAGGTCGGCGGTCGGTCCGCCAACGGCCGGGCGCGAGCTGTGGAGAACCTGGCGGGTCGTCCCGTCGGGGGCTCACCGGGTGTTCAGCGGGGCGCGACCACGACCCCGACGAGCCCCGGCCCGACGTGGGCCCCGAGCACGGCGGGGACCTCGGTGAGCTCGACGTCCCGTCCGCCCAGCCCCTGCTCCAGCCGGGTCGCCAGCTGGCCGGCCAGCGCCTCCGCCTGGTCGCGGGCCGCCAGGTGGCAGACGGCGAGGTCGATCTCCTGGTCGCCCGCGGCGTCGACCGCGAGCTCCTCCAGCCGCGCCAGCGCCCGCCCGGCCGTGCGTACCTTGCCGAGCGGCGCGACGCGCCCCTCGACGACCTGCAGGATCGGCTTCACCGCCAGGGCGGAGCCGAGCAGCGCCGAGGCCGCGCCGACCCGCCCGCCGCGACGGAGGTGCTCCAGGGTGTCGACGTAGAAGAGCGAGACCGCCGAGTGCGCCCGGCGGCGGGCCACGTCGGCCGCCTCGAGGCCGGTCGCACCGCCCGCCACCGCTGCCGCCGCGCTGACCGCCGCGAACCCGGTCGCCGCGCCGATCTGGCAGCTGTCCACGGTGTGCACCGGCACCGGCGACTCCTTGGCCGCCAGCTGCGCCGACTCCAGCGTCGCGCTCACCTGCGACGAGACGTGGACCGAGACGATCTCCTCGGCGCCGGCCTCGGCCGCCCGCTCGTACGCCTCGAGGACCACCGCGGGGCTCGGTCGCGACGTGCTGACCGGGAGGAACCGCTTCAGCGCCTCGGCGATCCGGTCCGGCGCGCACTCGGGGTCGACGCCGTCGTCGTAGGAGTGCGCGCCGACGACGACCTGCAGGGGCACGACCGTGATCCCCCACCGCTCCGCGACCTCCGGCCGCAGGGTCGCCGTGGAATCGGTGACCACGGCCACCCTCGGCGACGCTCCGGACGACTCGGACATGGGCGAAGGATACGAGCCCTATGGCGCGACGACGTTGACGAGGTTGGGCTCGCGCACGATGACCTTCCGCACCGTCTTGCCCTCCAGGAACCGCACCACGGCGGGGTCGGCCAGGGCCTGCTGCTCCAGGTCGGCGGCGCTGATGGAGGGCGGGACCTCCAGCCGTGCACGGACCTTGCCCTGCACCTGCACCACGGCGGTCACGGTGTCCTCGACCAGCAGCGACTCGTCGACCTGCGGCCACCCCGCGCGGGCCACGGTGGGCTGGTGGCCCAGCCGCTCCCACATCTCCTCCGCGGTGTACGGCGCCACCAGCGACAGCAGGATCGCGACCGCCTCGACCGCCTCCCGCACCGCCGGGTCCTCCGGGCCGCAGCCGGAGTCGATCGCCTTGCGGGTGGTGTTCACCAGCTCCATGATCCGCGCGACCATCACGTTGAACCGGCGGCTCTCTACCAGCTCGGCGGCCTCGTGGACGGTCCGGTGGGTGACCCGGCGCAGCGCCTCGTCTCCGGCCGTCGGGTCGACCCCCGGCGCGGAGGCCACGTCGCCGGACAGCCGCCAGGCGCGCTGCAGGAACTTCAGCGAGCCGCCCGGGGACACGTCGGCCCAGTCGATGTCGTCCTCCGGCGGCCCGGCGAAGACCAGGGTCAGCCGGACGGCGTCGACGCCGTACTCGTCGATGACCTCGCCCAGGTTGACGCCGTTGCCCAGCGACTTGCTCATCGCCTTGCCGCGGTTGATGACCTGGCCCTGGTTCATCAGGGTCGAGAACGGCTCGACGAAGTCGACCATCCCCATGTCGTGCAGCACCTTGGTGAAGAACCGGCTGTACAGCAGGTGCAGGATCGCGTGCTCGACGCCGCCGACGTAGATGTGCGCGGGCATCCAGCGCCGCACGTCCTCGGGGTCGAACGGGCCGTCGGTCAGCCCCGGCGAGCAGTAGCGAAGGAAGTACCACGACGAGTCGACGAACGTGTCCATCGTGTCGCTGTCGCGCTTCGCCGGCCCGCCGCACTGCGGGCACTCGGTGTTGACCCACTCCTCCGCCGCGGCCAGCGGGGAGACGCCCTTGGGCTTCAGGTCGACGCCGCGCAGGTCGGGCAGCTCGACCGGCAGCTGGTCGTCGGGCACGGCGACCTCGCCGCAGGAGTCGCAGTGCACGACCGGGATCGGGCAGCCCCAGAACCGCTGCCGTGACAGCAACCAGTCGCGCAGCCGGAAGTTGACCGTGCCCTTTCCGCGCCCGTCGGTCTCCAGCCGCTCGATGATCCGGCCGATCCCGGACTCCTTGTCGGTGAGCCCGTCCAGGTCGCCGGAGTTGACGTAGACGCCGTCACCGGTGGTCGCGACGCCGGACTCCTCCGGGTTGTCCTCGCCGGTGTCGATCACGCGGCGCACCGGCAGCCCGAAGGCGCGGGCGAAGTCCAGGTCACGCTGGTCGTGCGCCGGGACCGCCATGATCGCGCCGGTGCCGTAGTCGGCCAGCACGTAGTCGGCCGCCCACACCGGCAGCTCCTCGCCGTTGACCGGGTTGACCGCGACCACGCCCAGGTCCACGCCGGTCTTCGGCCGCTCGGTCGACAGCCGGTCGATGTCGGTCTCCTTGCGGACCTCCTCCAGGTAGGCCTCCAGGGCCTCCCGGCGGTCCGGCGCGCACACCTCGGACGCCAGCTTCGCGTCCGCGGCGACGACCATGAAGGTGGCGCCGTACAACGTGTCGGGGCGAGTGGTGAACACGCGAACCGTGCGCACGGGGTCGGGCTCGGTGGTGCCGTCGGTGCCCGGGTGCAGCTTCACGTCGAAGTCGACGTGCGCGCCCTCGCTGCGGCCGATCCAGTTGCGCTGCATCGCCAGCACCCGCTCGGGCCAGCGTCCCTCCAGCTGCTCCATGTCGTCCAGCAGCCGCTGCGCGTAGTCGGTCACCTTGAAGTACCACTGCGACAGCTCGCGCTTGGTCACCTCGGCGCCGCACCGCTCGCACATCCCCTGCACGACCTGCTCGTTGGCCAGCACGGTCTGGTCGTTGGGGCACCAGTTGACCGGGCTGTGCTTGCGGTAGGCCAGCCCCCGCTCGCGGAACCGCAGGAACAGCCACTGGGTCCACTGGTAGTACTCGGGGTCGGAGGTGTGCAGCCGGCGCGACCAGTCGAACGAGATGCCGTAGCGCCGGAAGGACTCGGCCTGCGTCTCGATGTTGGCGTAGGTGTACGTCGCCGGGTGCTCGTCACGCTTGATCGCGGCGTTCTCCGCGGGCAGCCCGAAGGAGTCCCACCCGATGGGGTTCATGACGTCGTACCCGCGCTGCCACCAGTACCTCGCGACGACGTCGTGCAGCGCCATCACCTCGGCGTGGCCCATGTGCAGGTCGCCGCTCGGGTAGGGGAACATCGTGAGCGCGTAGCGACGCTCCTTCGAGCCGTCGTCCGCGGCCTGGAAGGGGTTCAGCTTCTCCCAGACCGGTCGCCACTTCTCCTGGGCGGCGACCACGTCGTACGCCGCACGCTCGCGCTGCTCGTCCATGTCTCCGGCTGTCTCTCGGTCTCGTCTCTTGGTTGCTGGCGGGTCACTTCTCCGAGGCACAAAAAAACCCTCCACGCAGGAGGGTCGCCGCTCCGCGGCAGTCGGCGGTGGCCGACCGCTCAGAGCGGCTGGCGAAGAAGCAGGGTGGTCCGCACCGCTCCAGGGTAACGCACGCCGCCGCGTGACCGGCTGCCGCGGCGGCTAGGGTTCCGCACCATGACGTGGATGGTGACCGGAGGCGCGGGGTACATCGGGGCGCACGTCGTGCGCGCGTTCGTGGAGGCCGGTGTCGGCGCCGTGGCCGTCGACGACCTCTCCAGCGGCCACCGCGACTTCGTGCCCCAGGACGTCCCGTTCGTCCAGGCGACGATCCTCGACACCGACGCGCTGCGCCGCTGCCTGGAGGAGCACCGGGTGACCGGCGTCGTACACCTCGCCGGGTTCAAGTACGCCGGCGTCTCGGTGTCGCGCCCGTTGCACACCTACGAGCAGAACGTCACCGGGACGGTCTCGCTCCTGCAGGCCATGCAGGACGTGGGCGTCGACAAGCTGGTGTTCTCCTCCAGCGCCGCGACGTACGGCACCCCGTCGACCGACCTCGTCACCGAGGAGAGCCCGACGATCCCGGAGTCGCCGTACGGCGAGTCCAAGCTGGTCGGCGAGTGGCTGCTCGCCGACCAGGAGCGCGCCGTCGGGCTGCGGCACACCTCGCTGCGCTACTTCAACGTGGTGGGCTCCGGCACCGACGAGGTCTACGACAGCAGCCCGCACAACCTGTTCCCGCTGGTGATCGAGGCGCTGCTCGAGGGGCGCACCCCGCGGATCAACGGGACCGACTATCCCACGCCGGACGGCACCTGCGTGCGCGACTACGTGCACGTCGCCGACCTCGCGGTGTCCCACGTCGCCGCGGCGCGTGCCCTCGAGGAGGGGCGCACGCTCGAGCGGGTCTACAACCTCGGCAGCGGCAGCGGGCTGTCGGTGCGCGAGGTGATGGACGCGATGGCGAGGGTCACCGGCGTCGACTTCGAGCCCGAGGTCCACCCACGCCGCCCGGGCGACCCGGCGCGCATCGTCGCCTCCGGCGAGCTCGCCGCGCGCGACCTCGACTGGCAGATGCGCCACGACATCGACGCGATGGTGGCCAGCGCCTGGTCCGCCCGCCGCGCCCACCTCTGAACCGACCCTCCGAAGGAGCCCTCCGTGACCGTGCTCGACATGTTCCGCCTCGACGGCCGTGTGGCGATCGTGACCGGCGCCTCGTCCGGTCTCGGGGTGACCTTCGCCCAGGCGCTCGCCGAGGCCGGTGCCGACGTGGTGCTCGGCGCGCGGCGGGTCGACCGGCTCGAGGAGACCAAGGCGCTCGTCGAGCGGACCGGCCGACGTGCGGTCACGGTCGCCACCGACGTCGCCTCCCCCGAGGACTGCCAGGCGCTGGTCGACGCCGCGATGGCCGAGCTGGGCCGGGTCGACGTGCTGGTCAACAACGCCGGCGTCGGCACCGCCGTGCCTGCGACCCGCGAGACGCCCGAGCAGTTCCGCCAGGTCATCGACGTCAACCTCAACGGCTCCTACTGGATGGCGCAGGCCTGCGGCCGCGTGATGGAGCCGGGCAGCAGCATCGTCAACATCTCCTCGGTGCTCGGCATCACCACGGCCGGGCTGCCCCAGGCCGCGTACGCCGCCTCCAAGGCCGGCGTCATCGGGCTCACCCGCGACCTCGCCCAGCAGTGGACCGGCCGCAAGGGGATCCGGGTCAACGCGCTCGCGCCCGGCTTCTTCACCAGCGAGATGACCGACCAGTACCCGCCCGGCTACCTCGACGCCCAGCAGCCCCGCATCCCCGCCGGCCGCAAGGGCGACCCGATGGAGCTCGCCGCCGCCCTGGTCTTCCTCGCCAGCCCCGCCGGCGGCTACGTCACCGGCCAGACCTTCGCCGTCGACGGCGGGCTCACCATCACCTGATCGGCCCCCCGCCGAGCCGTCGCATCTTCACGCCCGGACCCCGCCGAGCCGTCGCATCTTCACGCCCGGACCCCGCCGAGCCGTCGCAACTTCATGCCCGGGCCCCGCCGAGCCGTCGCATCTTCACGGCGGGGCCTTGAGCGCGGACAGAACCGAAAGCGCCCGACGAGCCCCTCGAGCCGGGACGAGACCTCGGCGAGGTCGGCAGCGGCCTGCCGGGAGTCGTCCACCGACTCGCTCGTCGACCGGGCGGCCGCGGCGACGGCGCCGATGCTCTCGGCGATCTGCTCGGAGCCGGTCGCGGCCTCGGCGATGCTGCGGTTCAGCTCTGCGGTGGTGGCCGTCTGCCCCTCGACCGCCGAGGCGATCGTCGTCTGGTAGTCGCTCATGGTGACGATCACCGTCGACACCTTCGAGACGTCACGGAAGCTGATCACCCGGTCGTGCACGCTGCCGCGGAAGTTGATCGCGTACCGCTGCTTGACGCTGTTCAGGTCGTTGATCGCGGTGAGCCGGTCCCGATGGACTCCACCAGCACGATGCCGAGCCCGGTGACGATCAGCATGATGAACACGACGACCAGGAATCCGAGGCCGAGACGGCGGCCGATCGGCGGTTGGCAAGCGGCACGGGCTCCTCCGGGTTCACGCGCGCAAGACGTCGCGCGTCCCGTCGGCAGCCGCGCCCGAGGCCTGAGGGGTTGTCACCCGTCGCGAGCCGGCGCGTCCTGCCTGTCGTACGACGCCGAACCGGCGCGTCTTACCCGTGAAGATGCGACGACTCGAGCCCGTTCGGGCTTGAAGATGCGACGACTCGGCGTCAGGGGGTCGGGAGGGCGGAGGTCAGCGGAAGCACCAGCCGGAGCTCGGTGTCCTCGTCGACCAGGTCGCCGGCGACGGATGCCTGGAGCGCGCCGCTGACGAAGTTCCACAGGCCACGGGCGGCCTCGCTCGGGGTGACACCGGCGTCCACGAGGACCCGGACGGCGCGCAGCTGGGCCGCCGCGGCCTCGCGCACCCGGCCGGAGAGCTGGACCGCCCAGGTGGCCGAGTGCATTGCCGGTGCCCAGCCCCCGAGGGCGCGGGCGTCCTGCGCGGCCTGCTGCAGCCGGGCCCAACCACGGTCGTCGAGCCTCGAGAGCCGGTCGAGGAGAGCCACCACCTCGGGTTCGCAGGGGCCCAGCCCCAGGGCGCGTCGAGGCAGGAGCTGCTGCGCCGCGGCCCACGGCTCCACGAGCTGCTCGCTGAGACCGGACCGGAGGGTCGGCGCGTGGAACGCGGCGACCACGGCGTCGCAGACCACCTCGGCGGCGGCCGCCGCGACCTCGTCGGCGCCGACCTCGAGCACCTCGTCCCGGACGAAGGTCATCAGCTCGGGCAGCCCGGCCATCGGCGCGGTCTCGAGGAGGTGCAGCGCCTCGGTGACCCGTCCGCCGGCGACGAGCCGCGACATCTCCCCCATCGCCGCGACCATCGGCGAGCGCTCCAGCGCGTCGGAGACCTCGGCGCGGTCGGCTCCGGACAGCAGCCCCAAGGGTTGCGCCTTGGCCAGCAGCGGCAGGTCGTCCGCGGTGAGCGCCATCGCCTCCACGAGCAGCGACGCGACCGCCCCACCCCCGGACCGGCGTACCAGGTCGAACCCCAGCACCGAGGCCCCCAGCAACGTGTACATGACTCCCCCTCGTCGATCCCCCGACCAGCATGCACAACGGTGGTCTGGACCGGAAGTCCCGGGAGTCCCGGAAAACGGGAGGAACCCGGCACTACGAGGGGCGGCTCAACGCAACTACGCGCGCCATGAGGGGCGGCTCAACGCCACCCACGCGCGCCACGAGGGGCGGCTCAACGCAACTACGCGCGCCACGAGGGGCGGCTCAACACCACCCACGCGCGCCACGAGGGGCGGTTCGACCTAGGAGGGACAGCTCAGCCGAGGACGACGAACGAGAGCCGGCCGCCGCCGTACCCCTGGATCTCGACGGCGAGATCGAGCCGGCCGCCGAGCGAGCGGACGCAGTTGGAGATCTCCACCGGCGGCAGGTTCCCGGGGGCGTACATCTGGTAGAGCCGCAGGTGCGGCATCCCCTCGGCGTTGAGCAGCGACGCCGAGATGTTCAGGACCTCGTAGAGGTTCTCCTCCAGCGTCTGCGGGAGCAGCTTCTCCTCGAGGGCCGCCTCGGCCGCGTGCGCCGGCACGAGGCCGATCGCTGCGCCGGCGTACGCCGAGAACGGCAGGTCGGCGACCACGACCGCGCGGACGATCGTGGCGTCGTCGACGTACACCGCCAACGTGCCGGCGTCACCGTGCTGCGGGGCGTACGGCGCGGTGGTGGAGACGTCGACGTTGCGGCCGAGGAGGTCGGCCAGCATGTCCCGCACCGGCTTGGGGACCGGGACCCGGGGCCTGGTGGTGGTGTACATCAGACGAGCACCGGGTCCAGCTGCGCGCGGAACGACTCGGGGGTGAACGGCTTGGTGATCACGAAGAGCGCGCCGCCCTGCTCGGCCCGGGAGACCATCTCGGGGGTGCCCTCGGAGGTGACGAACCCGAAGGGCACCTGCTGCCCGTTGGCCCGGAGCGCGGTGAGGAACTCGATGCCGGTCATCTCCGGCATGTTCCAGTCGGAGAGCACGAGGTCGGGCGCGTGCTGCGCGACGGCGTAGAGCCCCTCGCGGCCGTTGGCGGCCTCCACGACGTCGTGCCCGTCGAGCCCCGCCTGGCGAAGGGTGCGGATCACGATCTGCCGCATCACACGGCTGTCGTCGACGATGAGGATCCTCATGGGGTGCGAACTTCCTTTGCTGCTCGTACTCGTACCGGGCCGGTCAGCGCGCGGTCGACCAGACCCGGATCCGGATCGGGGTGCCGGCCCAGGTCAGCTCGACCCGGTAGTGCTCGATGGTCGAGGCACCGGCGGTGCAGAGAGGTGCCCTGATGACGATCGGCAGCCCGAGCGTCGAACCTGAGGGCAGGAGCGACTTGATGTTGCCGCCGATCATGTTGACCAGCTCACCCAGCGCGTCGGTGACGTCGACCTCCTCGACGGCGTCGAGGTGGAGCATGGTGCGGGCGGCGGTCTCCGCGGTGGCCGGCGCCATCTCGAGGGTGACGGTGCCGGTCCAGTCGCCGTGGATGGCGACGGAGGCCTGCACGAGCTCGTCGGTGGGCGAGGCCTCCTCGAGGGTCACCGGGGACCACTCGAGCGGCCCGTAGGTCGCGAGGAAGGAGGTCCACACGTCGTCGGTGACGACGCGGATGTCCTCCAGCTGGAGGTCGAGGGTGGTGGTCACTGCGCGGCCCTCTCCGGGAGCAGCCCGAGGAGCTGGAGCTTGTCGGAGAACGCCTCCGGGGTGAAGGGCTTGATGAGGTACTCGTGCGCCCCGGCGGCGAGCGCCCGGACGATCTGGTCGTACTCCGCCTCGGTCGTGACCATCATCAGCGACATCGAACGCCACTCCTGGCGCGTCCGGACCCGCTGGACGAAGGTCAGCCCGTCCATCACCGGCATGTTCCAGTCGACGGTGGCGAGGACGGGCACGTCCGCGCCGGCCTGATCCATCACCTCGAGCGCCTCCTGGCCGTTGCCGGCCTGGAGGGTCTCGTAGCCGAGCGCGACGAGCTGTCGGCTCAGCAGCGAACGCATCGTCCGCGAGTCATCGATCACGAGTGCGCGCACCGTGGTCACCTGCCTTCTGCTGCGGCTGCCCACCTCGGGGGCAGCACGGTCGTCGTGAGAGGAGCGGTCGCGACCGGGGGGTTCGCGCCTGGGGTCGCCGCCTGGGGGCGGTAGAGGGTGAAGCGGCCGATCGTGGTGCGGCCCCAGCTGTCGTCGATGCCGAGCGTGGTCTCGGCGCCACCGAGGAACAGGTAGCCCTGCGGGCTGAGCACCTGGCGGACCCTCTGGAGGATCGCCTTCTTCGTCGGGGCGTCGAAGTAGATCAGCACGTTGCGCAGGAACACCACGTCGAAGACCGGCAGCGGCGGGAACGGCGTGGCCAGGTTGATCCGCTGGGTCCGCACCATCGCGCGGAGCTGGTCGGAGACCTGCCACTGCGTCCCGGCCCGCCGGAAGTGCTTGACCATCATCGGCGCGGGCAGCCCGCGGCCGATCTCCAGCTGGCTGTAGGCGCCGGCCTTGGTCCGGTCGAGCATCTCCGTCGACAGGTCGCTGGCGAGGATCTCCGCCTTGCGGCCCTGACCGTGGTCGGCGAGGAGCATCGCGATCGTGTAGGCCTCCTGGCCGCTCGAGCATGCCGCCGACCAGATGTTCAGCCGCCGCGTCGGCGGGGTGCTGCTCAGCAGCTCGGGGAGCACCGTCGACCGGAACACCTCGAACGGCTCGCCGTCACGGAACCACGACGTCTCGTTGGTCGTCAGCGCCTCGACGACCGCCATCCGCTGGGTCGGGTTGCCGCTGCGCTGCAGGGAGGAGACGTACGCCGACACGTCGGCCGCACCTGCCGCGCGGGCAAGGGGGAGCAGCCGGGCCTCGACGAGGTACTCCTTGCCGGGGCCGAGGACGATCGCCGCCTCCCGGCGCACGAGGTCGCTCACGTAGGCGAACGCCTGCGGACTGAGCGTCACAGGGCGGTCCTTTCAGGGGTGCGGGCCGGAGCGGTGCCGGTCGTGGGGAGGGAGACGGGACGGTGGCCGGAACCGCGGCCGAGGATCCGGGCCGACACCGCAGCGGCCACCTCGCCGAGGGGCAGCTGACGCGCGGCGAGTCCTGCGGCCGCGACCGCGCCGGGCATGCCCCACACCACGGAGGACGCCTCGTCCTGGACGAACACCGAGCCGCCGGCGCGGACGATCTCCGCCGCACCCCGTGCGCCGTCGGCACCCATCCCGGTCAGCACCAGGCCGAGCACGCCGCCGCCGTAGGTCTCGACGACGGAGCGGAAGAGCACGTCGACCGCCGGGCGGCAGTAGTTCTCCGGGACGCCCTGGTCCAGGAAGGCGTGCACCCGCCCGCCCGTCGTACGCACGCGCAGGTGGAAGTCCCCGGGGGCGACCAGCACGTGCCCCGGCAGCAGCGCCATGCCGGCCTCGGCCTCACGCACGGTCAGCAAGCACCGGCCGTCGAGCCGGGCCGCGAACTGGCGGGTGAAGACGGGCGGCATGTGCTGCACCACGACGACCGGCACCGGCAGCGACGCGGGCAGCGCCGACAGCACGGTGGACAGGGCGTCGGGCCCCCCGGTCGAGGCGCCGATCGCGAGGAGCTCGACCTTGCGTCCGGTGTCGACCGGCGACGGCCGGGCACCCACCACGGGCCGGGCGACCGGCGGCAGCGCCGGAGCCGTGGGCCGCAAGCGGCTGCAGAGGGCCACGATCTTCGGCACCAGCTGGCTGCGCACCGCGTCCATGGAGGCGGTGACGCTCCCGACGTTCGCCGGCTTGGCGACGTAGTCGTTG
The DNA here is from genome assembly GCF_008087345.1 of Nocardioides caldifontis. GTDB lineage: Bacteria > Actinomycetota > Actinomycetes > Propionibacteriales > Nocardioidaceae > Marmoricola_A > Marmoricola_A caldifontis. Next base: position 85,409 of record NZ_VHIB01000017.1, read on the forward strand.
GCACCCCGCTCCAAGGCGTCGAGGGTGACGGAGGCCCCGCGGTCGGTGAGCGTCGAGAACATGATGACGGGCAGCTTCGGATAGTCCTTGCGCAGCTCGCGCAGGGCCGTCAGCCCGTCCATCACCGGCATCTCGACGTCCAGGGTCACCAGGTCGGGGTTGACCTGAGGGATCTTCGCCAGGGCGACCTTGCCGTTCGCCGCCGTCCCGACGACCTCGATCCGGGGGTCGGAGCTGAGGATGTCGGTGACGAGCCGGCGCACGACGACCGAGTCGTCCACGACGAGCACGCGGATGCGCGACACGTTGCCGGCCATCTGGTCGCCTCTCTCTGCGGTGGGTGGGTAGGGGTGCTCAGTAGCGGAACCGGCCGACGAGGGCCTGCATCTCCGCAGCCATCCGGGCCAGCTCGTCCGCAGCCTGGTTCGTCGACTGCGCCGCCGCCCCCGTGTCCGCCGCAGTCCGCGCCACCCCGGTGATGTTCACCGCGATGTCCGCCGACCCCGTCGCCGCCTCCGCCACGTTGCGCGACATCTCATTCGTCGTCGCGGTCTGCTCCTCCACCGCCGACGCAATCGTGGTCTGGG
>NZ_VHIB01000018.1 GCF_008087345.1 Nocardioides caldifontis
GTCATCGGTGTGTCCTTCTTCGAGTCGGTTGTGAGAGATCACTCGAAGGATCACCCGATGACCGCGTTCACGTTCTCAGCGACGCGCTACCGGGATCTCGTCGTACACCACTCTGCTGGACTCCACTGACCTCTGCTGCCAGATCGGCGAAGGAAGGGCAGATGACCGGTTTGTAGGCGCGCGCTGTGGCGCGGTCCTGGTGCTTACGACGACTGCGTGCGTAGCTATCGGGCTTGCTGGCTCTGGTGGTACTCGACGGCCTCGGGCAGTTCGTCGAACTGAAGCAATTCGCCGGTGAGCTCGGTGAGAAGGTCCCGAGCTTCGGCGGGTGTGGCGTAGAAGAACTCGCGACGCGGGTTGACGCGGTTGACGCGTCGGTCGGCGAGGCGTTGATGCATTTGGGATTCGATGGCGACGGCGTCCTCGGAGAAGAAAAGCGCGTGGACGTCGAAGTTGAACGGACGGAGGCGTCGCTGAGTTCGCGGATGCGGTCCATGGGTTCGAGGCGGCGCGTCATGCCGACCTTGATCATCTTCTGCCGAGGGCGCCGATGTTGGAGATGACGTATACGTACCCGGCTCGGATGTTCGCGGCACGATAGTCGACGTCGGACAGCGCCTGTTCGACGTCGGCGAGCTGGGTGCGCAGCCGTGCGGCACCTTCGGCGTCGCCCTTGACCTCGAGTGCGGCGAGGGCGTTGAGGTAGTGCTGCTTCTCCTTGTCGAGCCGTTCCCGTTCGCGCTGGATCTCGTGCTGCACTTTGCGTTCTTCGCGAAGCCGTTCTTTCTCCTCGCGCTCCTGCTCCTTCTCGCGGGCGAGCATCTCCTGGTAGTCCGCGGTCAGCTCGAGCTCTTGGACTCGGAGCCGGTGGTTGGCCGGGGAGACCCGGATCGACATTGAGGCTCCAAGCTTCGCGATCGTGAACGCGACCTTCTCCAACCGGTCAATGGCAGTGGGGAGCTTGTACGGCTTGAGGCCGCGGACGAGGTTGTCAGCTTCGGCGTTGTAGGCCCGCAGCATGAGCTTGGATATGTCGCGGACCATCTTGCGGCCCTCGGCGGCCGACCCGTTGACCTGCCAACTAGTGGTCGCCTCGATGGCTCCGCCGTCAGCGCGCACCATCGTTTTGATCTGTCCCTGGACACGCGCCAACGCGTCCCTGAAGGCGACCGAGTCGCTGAGCGGATGGCGGTACCGGTAGACGCCGACCTCTTGCAGGATCTCGTCCTCCTGGGTGACAACAACCCGCTGGCGGAGATCGGCCAGTTGCCGCTCCATCTCGGTGCGCTCGGCGGTCAGGCGCGCACGTTGCGCGTCGACCTCGACGCGCAGCTGGTCGCGTTGCCGGCTCAGCTCGGCGACATCGAGGACGCCCAGCCGTGCCATGTCGGCGCGCAATCGGTCCAGTTCTTCAGCTTGTTGCTTCGCGACGTTGCGTGCCCCGAACAACGGCACCTTGGACTCAGACGCCGCTGGTGCCGCTTGGGCAGTTGGCTGAGCAACTGACTGGGGAGCGGGTGCCGATGCCCCCGCCGTCGGTGTCGCCGGCGCAGCCGTCTGCTGACCCTGCACCGCAGGGTTGGATGCGCGGTGGTCGGTCCAGCTGCTGCCGTCCCAATACCGCAGTTGCCGGGCGTCGTGCGGATCCGGGTACCAGTTCGCCGGCGTACTAGTCATGGGGTTCCTCCTGCTCTTCGAGCCGCCCCTGTTCGGCTCGACCGTGAACGCATTCGACCACAACACCGTGTCCCGTGCCGGGTCTGATGGAGGCTCTCATTCCACGAGAGGATGAGAGTCATGGCAGCACCGAGGAAGTACCCCGAGGAGCTTCGGGAGCGGGCGATCGAGATGGCGGTCAGTCTGCGGCGTGATCCAGCGACTCGTAGCGGGGCGTTGCGACGGGTGGGTGACCAGCTCGGGATCAACCCTGAGACGTTGCGGAACTGGGTCCAGCAGGCCGAGATCGATGCCGGCGAGCGGGCGGGCACGACGACCGCTGAGGCCAAGCGGATCGCCGATTTGGAGCGCGAGGTCAAGGAGCTTCGTCGCGCCAACGACATCTTGAAGACGGCATCGGCGTTTTTCGCCGCGGCGGAGCTCGACCGCAAGATCAAGTGAGCACGGCGGTGGTCGTGGACTACATCGACGAGCACCGCGCCCAGCACGGGGTCGAGCCGATCTGTGAGGTCCTCACCGAGGCCGGTATGCAGATCGCCCCGAGCACCTACTACGCCGCCAAGAAGCGGCCACCCTCGGCCAGGAGCGTCAGCGACGCCGCCACGACCGAGGTCCTCACCCAGGTCCATGCCGAGAACTACGGGGTCTACGGGGTGCGCAAGATGCACGCCGAGCTCAACCGCCAAGGTCACCAGGTGGCTCGGTGCACCGTCCCGCGGCTGATGAGGACCGCTGGGCTGCGCGGGATCTCGCGCGCGAAGGGACCGCGCACCACCATCCCCGGCACGGGTCCGGACACCCGTCCCGATCTGGTGCAGCGAGCGTTCACCGCCACCGCGCCGGATCACTTATGGGTTGCCGACATCACCTACTGCCGGACCTTCGCCGGCTGGGTCTACGCCGCGTTCGTCATCGACGTCTTCTCCCGCCGCGTGGTCGGCTGGCAGCTGGCGAAGAACCTTCGCACCGACCTCGCTCTCGACGCCCTGGAGATGGGGCTGTGGACCCGCGCCCGGGCCGGCCACGACACCACCGGCGTCATTGCGCACTCCGACAAGGGCGTCCAATACCTTGCGGTGCGCTACACCCAACGGCTCGCCGAAGCCGGCGCCGTCGCCTCGGTCGGATCCACCGGCGACAGCTACGACAACGCCCTGGCCGAGGCGTTCAACTCCCTGTTCAAGGCCGAGCTGGTCCGCAACAAGGGACCCTGGCGATCCATCGACGACCTCGAGATCGCCGTCGCGGAGTACATCGACTGGTTCAACCACCGACGCCTCCACGGCGAGATCGGCACCGTCCCACCCGTCGAACTCGAGAACGACTACTACCGGCACAACACCGCCCCGGCTACCGTCGAGGCGTCAGTTGGGAGTCTCCACTAGACCCGGCACGGGACAGCTGGCTGGCCGTAACCTGCCGCGCGGAGTCGGCGGTGATCTCAGGCTCAGCGGCGTAGAACGCGTCGGAGGCATGGAGTGGGCGCAGGAACCGGGCCAGGCGTTGCTGTGCGGCCGCCAGGTCGTCAGGTGTCGAGACCAGCGACACCGGCTCCACCACCGTCGACGGCGCCGCCTGCCGCACGCGAGGGGTCGCCTCTTCGGGGCTCGCGGTCGTGGCATGCCACGTCGCGACCCGGGCTGTCTGGGAGAGCACCATGCGCTTCTCGTCCAGCCTCATCGCGTCATCCGGTCGCTGATGCTCAGCCAGCAGGCCGACCTCCTCAAGGCGGGAATCGAGTACGACGACCGCTTCTAGGGCCACCGACACGTCGCGCATCACCCACCAGCCGGCCCCCGGATCGGTGCGCCAAGGCTGCTCGGCGGCCGCCGAGAGCGCATGAGAGGCCGCAAGCAGCTCGATGGCCGCCGCTCGCCACGCCTCGACCGTCGGATCGGTCGAGGCGGGAGCGAGGTAGTCGGCTGGGGAGCGGCGCTCGTCGAGGGGGAGCGTGGGGAGTGCGACGGCGATGTTGTCCACCAGCGTCGCCAGCTTCTCGTCCAGCCCAGCCAGTGTCGGCATCGGCGTACGGGCCGGCAGGTGGTCCGGCGGCGGGTACCAGCTGTCCTGGCCGACGTCGTAAAGCCGCTGCCGCAGCGCGTCGACCACTGCCTCGCGGCAATGCAGCAGCCGGTCGACCGCGGCCTCGTCGGCCGGGATCACGTCATCGCGGATCAGGTTGTTCAGCGCCTGCGCCGCGTTCTCGGTGTGCTCGCCATAGGTGGAGACCGTCATCGCGGGTCACCAGCCGGGCACCGTACGGGCCAAGTCGTTGCCATGCCCGGAGAAGCAACCGCCGAGGTGTCGGATCGGACACCGCGGCGGGAAATGCTTGTGGAGACGGCCGACTACCTACCCGGCGGTCCGGGGAGCGGTCTACCGGCTCCGCGATGCCCTCGGCGTCCGGCCGGCTCTCATCCGAGCCGGGCGGGTGCAGTGCGCCGGCCTGCAGCAGCCCGCGACGGGCCGTACTGAGGCGGCGTTGCGCGCCGGGGTGGGGTCGGGGTCCCCGAAATGGCTCGGGTCACCCGGGTCGATCAGCGTGACCCGGTGCCCGTAGTCGGCGTACATCTTGGCGATCGAGGCCGGATCTGTGGCCACGTACACGTCATCGAGCCACTCGTTGCGGTTGGTGTCCTCGGCGAAGCCGTCGATGAGGGGCCGGCCCGCCCGTCGCGCCCGTCGAGGCGGGGGCCGACCAGGGAGGGGGTGGTCGAGTCCTGCATGGCGGCCACCGCCTGCTCGTACGACGAGTACGGGCCCACGACTTCCGGCCGCGGGTGCACGGAGTCGGCGAGCCAGCCCAGGGTCACCCACCATCCCGACGCCTCGGGGCCGCCGTGCGCGTTGAGATAGTCGGTCCAGGTCGCATCGTTGGGCAGCGCGTTGGTCATGTCCGAAGAAGCAACCTCCGACGTGCAGTATCGGACACCTTGATCCTGACGTGACTACAGTCGAGGCCGCGGCGGACCGCCGTGAGCGAGGCGGTGGGGGAAGGTGGCCGTGCCCCCCTCCGCCTACTGCTCGCTCTTCGCGACGCGCGTCTCCCATGCCGTGGCGGGCTTCCACCAGCGGGGTCGGGCGTAGCCGACCACGGTGATGTCGTCCGGGCTGAGGCCGTGCTGGGTGAGCAACTGGTACTCGACCTGATGCCAAGGGGCGAGGTCGGTGGCGGTACTTCGGGTACTGGAGTGGGAGCCCGTCGATCTCCTCCCAGTCTCCAAGAAGGAGGGCTGAGTGCCCGTCGGGCCGACGTCGCGGGGTAGGCACTCTTCGATTTCCGCGACGATCGCGTTGGCGAGGACTGTGTGATCTTCGTCGGTCGCCAAAGGTGTGGTCGTGGCTTGCAGCGAGAGATAGTCGCGCCGTCGTCGGCCGTGATGCCAGGCGAGGCGCAGCCGTCGGGTGGCCGTGCTGGTTATGGTCGGCCTCCTTGGTTGGCTTCTGAGTGTTCCCGACAGGTCCGATACAACTCCGCGGCCGCGGTCAGGATGCCGCGCCTGTGAAGGCCTGGACAAGGTCGCGATCGGCTGGTGGACCTGATGACCAGCGGGCTCGGTCCACCGCTTCACGTTTGCGCCGTGGTACCACCGTGGGGAACGAAGTTTCGGTTCCACCGGCTTTACCAGCGCCCCGACCGGCTGGTCGAGCAGGTTGCCGGTGACCTCGCGGACCCGGCCGCGGTCATCGCAGGGTTCCTAGGTGACAGTGGCAACGCCGCGGCGCAGCAGCCGGCGGGCTGAGTCGAGGCGCAGCGTGTGCTGGAGCACCTGCGAGTCCGCCAGGAGCACGGTGAGGCGCTGCTCGAGGTCGGCCAGACCGGACCGCAGGTCGCCGATCTGCACCGGAACGTAGCGGGCCGGACGCCGCTGCCCGAAGTCGGTGAGCTCGGCACGGGCCATGCCCAGGAACGGCAACACCATGGCGTGCCCCTCCTGCCCGGTCGCGTCCTCGAGCGCGGCGAGCAGCGAGACCGCGTAGACGAAGTCCGGGGACGCGTCGTACACCTCACTGGTGCGATAGGTGGCGGGACTAGTCATCGGGCGTGGTCCTTTCGAGAGAGGTCGCCAGCAGGTTCGACCCCGCTGACCAGTGGAGCAGAGTCCGCCAGCACGGCGCATCCGGCGCGCCCGAACCGGTGGAGAACAGCCGCGCAGCACGGCCTGTGGAGAGGATTGGGATCTGCGCCGTGCTCATCGCGACCACCCCACAGGGACGGGCGGCCGAGGGTCCTCGTCCGGCCGCGGCCGTGGGGGAGCGGGTGGAGGCGCGATCGCGGGCCGCCCCGCCTGGCCAGCCGGCTCGGGCACCGTCGTGGGCGTGCGGGGCTGGGATCCGTTAGGCGCGGAGGGCTGCTCAGCGGCTTGCACGAATGAGGCCTTCTCGGCGCTGTCGGCGGCCAGCTCGGCCGAGAGCCGGTCCCGCGTCGCGCGCACCTCGGTCAACTCTCTGGCACGCGGGAAGACATCGACCAGCCCAGCCTGGGCACGCTCTGCGTCGCGGTTGATCTTGCCTGTGTCCATCTCGACGTCGTCGAGCACCCGCTCCAGGCGCCGGGGGAGGTTCTCGACCCGCGTAACCAGGCCGATGCTCGGTTGGCGCACGTCGCCGGCCTCGACGAGCAGATGCACTCGCGGGATCTCGACGAGCGAGACGACGTACCTGGGCTGGCCCATCCACGAGTCCGCGGACACCTGCAGATGTAGGCCTCCGACGTCGCCGAGCGGTTGCGGGTCGCGCTGGTACGGCTGCACCGCTAGCAGGGCCCGCTGCAGCTCAGGGGCGGCATCTGCACGCTTGTCGTACGCCGCGCCGTTGATCCGCATCGAGAACGCATCCCCGTCGGTGTCGCGGCGCAGCGGCAGCGCCGCGATCAGCTGCTCGCGGTCGGTCGCCAGCCGCTCCAGCCGCGGCTTGGCCTCCCGGATCGTCGCCGCGAGACTGCGCTGGGCTGCCGCCCAGGCGCGCTCCAGGCGCTCCAGCTTGGTCGCATCCGTCTCGGCCTTGGCCAGCTCCATGATCCGCGGGTCACCCGATGCGAGGGCTTTGACCTCGGCGTAGGAGAGGGCAGAGTCGCCGATGTCCTCGATCTCGCGCACATCCAGCCGGCCGCGCATCAGCTGGTTGATGAACTTCGCCTTCCGCCCCACCGTCTGCCACAGGTAGGTGTCGAAGCTCGACTCGGTGACATACCGGTACACCCGGACGGACTCGTTCAGGTTGCCCTGCCGCATGATGCGGCCGTCGCGCTGCGCCAGGTCGGCGGGCCGCCACGGGCAGTCGACGTGATGCAACGCGACCGCGCGGCGCTGCACGTTGGTGCCGACGCCCATCTTCTCGGTCGACCCGATGAGCACCGCGACGTGGCCGGTGCGGGCTTGCTCGAACAGCCGCGCCTTCGCGCGGTCGTTGTTGGACTCGTGCATGAACCTCACCTTCGGCGCCGGTACGCCACGGGCGACGAGCTGGGCCTTGAGCTCCTCATAGGCGTTCCAGCCTGCCCCGGTCGGCGTACCCAGGTCGCAGAACACCAGCTGCAGGGCGCCTGGCTCCGGGTCGTTGCCGAAGGCGATGTCGGCGTGGTCGTGGTAGATGCCGGCGACACGTTCGGCGACCGCGTCGACCTTCGAGGGCTCCCGGTCCAAGTACGCCCCCAGGCCGTCGATCTGGTGGTCGATGAGCCGCAGGTCGAGCGCGGCAGCGCGGCCGTGGCCGCTGATCTTGAGCATGTTGTCTTCGCTCGGATCGACCGCCCGCGAGGAGACGGCGTCGGCCCGCTTGGCGAGCAGCGCCATAAAGTCGACCAGCTCCTGGCTCGGCGGCACCACCACCGCTCCGCCCTCGAGGTCGGGGGTGGGCAGGTGGAGGTCGTCTGCGGTCTTCACGTCGGCGACCTGGTTCCACAGCCGCAGCAGTTCGGGGACGTTGTTGAATTTCGCGAACCGGGCCTTCATCCGGAACCCCGTCCCGGACGGGGAGAGCTCGAGGTCGGTGACGACCTGCCCGAAGGTGGCCGCCCAGGTGTCGAAGTCGCTGATCCCCGCCGCCTCCAGGTCAGCGGGGGCGAGGTAGCGCAGCATCGTGTACGCCTCGGCCACGGAGTTGGCGATCGGGGTGGCGGTCATGAACGTCGCGACCCGGCGGCCGTGGCGGCCGCGTAGGTAAGACATCTTCAAGTCCAGGTCGGTGGCCCGGTTCGACCCGTCCACGGCCACACCGGGGATGTTGGAGGCCAGCCGGAGGTTCTTGTAGCCGTGCGCCTCGTCCACGCACAGGTAGTCGATCCCGGTGGCCTCGAAGGTGATCGCCGGGTCGCGTTCGACGTCGCGCAGCTTCTTCAACCGCTCCTCGGCCCGCGCGAGGGTGCCCTCCAGCCGCTTCACCGACAGGCCGCGCTCGGACTTCGAGGCTGCGAGCCACATCCGCAACTGCGTCAGCTGCTCGTCGAGGTAGGCCTCCTCGGTGTCCCTGGAGACCGGGATCTTCTCGAACGCCGACCTGGACATGATGACCGCGTCCCACTCACCGGTCGCGGCGCGGGCGACGAACAGCTGGCGCTTGTCCTTGACCAGGTCCTCGGTGCCGCACGTCAGAATCCGGGCCTGCGGGTAGGCCTGCAACCACTCCCAGCCGAACTGGTCCTGTTGACTGCACTTCGGAACCCGCCCAGAAGTTGCCGAGTGTACTGCCCCCGTTGTCCCCGGGCCGGTTCCCCATAGGGCAGGCGTCATCCGGCAGGGACACCCGCGCAGGCGGGTTTGAGCGGAGGCGCTGCACACCATGGTGGGCGAGATTCGACGGGCTCTGATGGACGGGGGCGAGCAGCTCCCTCGCACGGGAGCCGTACGCGCCGGCGAGACGGCGTCGCTGCCGTTCGTGGTGGTCGACGCGCATGGCGAGGAGGTCGAGCCGTTCTCGGCGTTCTTGCGGGACCTGATGCTTACCGACATGAGCCCGCTCACCGCCCGCTCCTACGCCCAGGACCTGCTGCGCTGGTGGCGGCTGCTTCACGCGCTTGAGGTCGACTGGGATCGCGCGACGCGCGCCGACGTCGAGGTATTGGTCGGCTGGATGCGAACAGCCGACAACCCGCAACGACGGCGCGGGCCGTCGACATCGACGTCGACGGCGTCGGTCAACCACCGCACCGGCAAGCGCGCGCTCGGGTCGGGGTACGCCCCGGCGACCATCAACCACACCCTCTCGGTGCTGTCCTCGTTCTACATCTTCCACGCCCAGTTCGGCCGCGGCCAAACCAGGAACCCGGTGCCGGCTAGCTCGACTCGCCGCGCACGACTGGCGCACCGCAGCCCGCTCGAACCACGGCCGCAACAGCGCCGCGCGCCGCTGCGACAGAAGCCACCGGCGCTGGTCCCCCGTTCTCTCCCAGACGAGCTGGCCGCCGAACTGCTCGCTGCGATGCGCAACACGCGCGACCGGGCGCTGCTGGCCTCGTTCCTTTCCACCGGGGCCAGGGCCAGCGAACTGCTCGGCGTCACCGGCGACCGGGTGGACTGGACCCGACAGCAGCTCTGGGTGATCAGCAAGGGCACCCGCGCCCTGCAGCCAGTGCCCAGCTCGCCGGAGGCGCTGCGCCTGCTGGCGGTCTACTTCGACGAGCGCGGCACACCCGCCGGCGACGAGGTCATCTGGCGCGCCCTGCGCGGCCAGCCACGGCCGCTGTCGTACTTCGCCGCACGGAGGGTGGTGCAACGCGCGAACGATCAGCTGGGCACGGACTGGACGCTGCACGATCTGCGGCACACCACGATCGAACGGATGACCGCCGACCCGAACCTCACCCTGGAGGACGTCATGACCGTCACCAGGCACCAGCATGTGGCCTCCCTGGACCCGTACCTGCGGCCCCGGGTCGAGGAGGTCTTCGACCGGCTCCAACAGCACTACACCGCGCCCCGACCGGCGACCACGCCGACGCCGGGATACGACCACGCCGACTTCAAGACCGTGTTCGGTGGCGGCAGTTCGGCGGGTGAGGTCGATGGCTGAGCGACGACACACCAAGCAACGCGCGCTGCACCCCGAAGCCCCGCCGCGCCCACGTCGGCAACTGACTGCCCGGCAGGTGATCACTCCGTCACCATCCCCGGCCCCCGCGGTCCCACCCCGCCCCCACGGGAACCTGGACACCGCGACCGCGGAACAGATCGCTGCGATCGCCGACGAGATCTGGCCGGTCAGCCAATCGCGCTCCTCCGAACGCCGCGCTGGGCTGCGTCATCTGCTCGCATACCTGGCCCAGTACCCGGGCGGGACCTGGCAGGAGCAGTGGCTCGCATCCGGGCTGGACGCCGGCATCACCCAGGTTCGCGACCTCTTCACGCTGCCGTCGCACCGCGAGCACGCCGGCCACGCGCTGAAGATGCTGTTCTGCCTGCGGGTGATTCACCCGTCCCTTCCTGCATTCCGCAGAAACAGGTTCAAACACTACTTCCAGGACTTCGAGGCCGCCCAAGCCGATCCGGACCTCGAGCGGTTCTCGACACTGGTTGATCAGACGAACACCTCGCTCCACTACAAGCGCTGCGCGAGGATGGATGTTGCCGGCGCGCTGACTACCCAAGGCATCGAGCTGGCCGACCTGACCGCCGAAGGGTTGCTGCACCATGCGGTCGAGACCCGCCGCGGGCGCTACGGCGCCGGCTACGAGCACCACATCGGACACCTCGCCTGGCAGGTTCTGCACGGGTGCGGGCACTTCGGTCCCGGTGTCCCCGCCACGCTGCGTGGCGCGATGCGCGCCCCAGCGATGACGCCGGCTCAGCTGGTCGATTCCTATGACCTGGCCAACCAGGATGTCGCCGAGATGCTGACCCGTTACCTGACCCGCCGCAGCCACGACCTGGACTACTCGACCCTGCGAGGGCTTGCGCGAGACCTGTGCGACATCTTTTGGGCTCTCCTGACTCATCCGTGGGTTCTCATCCACCCGGGAGGACCGGGCGGTGTCGGCCGTCGCTGAGCATGGCCAGGGCGATGAGGGCGTCGGGGCTAGCGAAGCCGAAGGCCCCCCGGGTGATCAGGCAGATCTTCGGTGTTGACCGACTCGATGCGCCCGTTAGACAGGCCGCGTTCGATCGCGGCGATGATCGAGTCTCGGTGGGCGACAATGCGGCGTTCGAGGCTTACGAGGGCGTCCCGATGTCGTCGTGGCCGACCGCGCCTACACCAACGGCGTCAACCGGCGCATGCTGGCCGCGCGCGGCGTCAAGACGGTCATCCCACAGAAGGCCACCGAGATCGCCGCCCGACACGGAAGGGCTCGGCCGGCGGGAGACCGCCCGCCCTCGATCCCGAGATCTATAAGGGCCGCAACGTCGTGGATCGCTCCTTCAACCAGTCGAAGCAGCGGCGGGGCCTGGCGACCCGCTACGACAAGCTCGCCATCTCACCTACCGGGCCGCAGCCGTGCTCGAGGGCTGCATCCGCTGGCTCCACCTATTGGGAGACGCCCTGTCCGGACCGCGTCCTCCTCACTGGGCATGCCGGTCCACAAAGCTTCAGGCTCCTCGAGGTCTGTGCGATGCGCCGCGGCCACGTCACCGGATGCCGATCCCCGTATGCGGAACAGTTCGACGCCTCCGGGGGTAATCTTGGACTCTCCCTTGTCCCATGCTTGTTGTCGCCACCCAATGCCGGAAAGGAGGCGTGCCAACAGGTTCGGGCCCGTCGGAGGGACCGCGGTAACGAATCGAGCCGTTCGACTGCGCCCTTGCTACCCGACTTCAACTGGCTGACGGATCCCGCAAGAGGGAAGTTGTCGCAGGTCACACTCTCCGAGGTTTCCCTGGGAGACGCGGCGGGTAGCCGATCAGCCGGGAGGAACGTGCCACTTGGACCTGATATCGGACCACCGCCTCGCCACTGGCCAGGCGTCCTGCGGAGGTGATTCGTCCCACCGGCCGCTCGCTAATATGCGGGCGGCCTGCCTCCTGCCGGCTGCGGTCGCCGACCCTGCGAGGAGCCCCACCACCAGTCACCGGGCCGGTTGCACGGCGACCACTCGAAGGGCCCCGGCACGGTGCGTGGGCGGATGATCCCCGTCGTAGGACTTTATAGGTGTGGGGGATCGTCTCCCAGGCGGCCGGTTCCATCGATGGGGTCGCTCCGTGGGTGTGGTGCCTGGTGTTGCCGTGGGGCTCCGAGCTGATTGCTGCCGACGAGATGCCGTGCTGACCGGGATCGTGCGACGGATGCCCGGAAGCGGCCCGATCCGCCCTTGGCTGCTGGCCTTCGCGAGTTACGTCGTAACGATCTTGGCCTTGACGGCCCTCGGCGCACCGTCACCGCCACTCTTCGCCGCCATTGTCGCGGGCTGCCTCGCGGCGCGGCGATTGCCCGACCAGCCGCAACTCCCGGGGCCGATGCGTGACCTCGGCATGGGCCTGGTGGGTGCCGCTGCAGGCGCCAACGTCGACAGCGACGTGCTCGACACCATCGTCGACCAGCCGGTTGCGGTGGTGGGAGGGGTAGCGGCCACGCTGGTGATCACAATGCTCGTCGGACAGCTGCTACGACTCGACCCTGAGGTGGACGGCCCGACCGCGGCCTTCGCCTCGATCGCCGGCGGGGCGTCGGGGGTGTCGCTCGCAGCCCGGGAATTCGGGGCGGACGACGCCGTCGTCATGTCCATCCAGTATCTGCGGGTGGTGCTCGTCCTGGTGAGCGTGCCGGTGGTTGCGCCGATGCTGGGCGACGCGGGCGGGGCCCACCTCGGTGCGCCCGGCGCGAGCGACGCGCTGTCGCAGCACGTCTACACCCTCGCGGCCCTGGGGATCGGTCTGGGGCTGGCGCGTGTGCTGCGGTTCAGTGCCTCGGCGATCCTGCTGACGCTAGTCGTGTCGAGTGCACTCGCACTGTCGGGCGTCTTCGCGAACCCCGGCGTGCCCGGCTGGGCACTCGCCGTCGGATACACGATTGTCGGTGCCAACGTGGGTCTTGGCCTTACCCGCGAGCGACTGCGGCGGCTCGCCCGGCTCTTCCCGCTGGCGATGGGGCAAATCCTGGTCGGGGTCGTGGCCTGTGGCGTGGTGGGCATTGTGTTTGCCGACGCGATCGGGATCGCGCGCATCGATGGCTACCTCGCCACGAGCCCCGGTGGCTTGCCGGCTGTGGTCGCGGTGGCGGTCGACTCAGGTGAGGAGGTCGGTCTCATTCTGACGATGCAGTTTCTGCGGGTGTTCGTCGCACTGGCGTGCGCGCCGCTGATCGGCCCCCTGCTGCGGCGCCGGTCCCCGCCTACCCGGCCGGCGGCGTGAGCACCGATGCCGCCTCGAGTCCCACACCGCCCTGGCCCTGTGGCTGTGCCAGAAACCGGGGTTCAGGCCCGAGCATAGTGGTGATTCCCGTAGGGGCGACGCGATTGTCGGAGGAGGGATCCGGCTGTGGTCACGCTCCGCGAGCCCATCCGCCCGCGGGACATAGCTAACGGCGTTGCCGTCCGTTACGGTCGGCAGCCCAGACGGTCCTGGGACGCGGCGGGGCCGACAAGCTCCTTTGCGACACCGCGCCGCCCGGCCAGAGCCGGCGCAAGTCCTGGTAGTGGATGAGGCTGCCGACCAAGCCGACGCCACCACCCCAGGCTGCGGTCGTGCCGCGCGTTGCCAGCTGCGCCCGCAGCAACGCGACCAAGTCGGCCGGACCGCGATGCTGGTACTCGACCATGGCCTCAGTGTCGAGCCTCGCGGGCCGAAAGCCCGCCGGGTAAACAACAACCCGAGGACCTCGGTGCGGCTGCGCGGACAATAGCTGATGACGTGCGCGGCCACGTCTCGCACTCGCCGACCCGCACAAAGGCTGGGCACCCCCACTGCTCGACCAACGCGACTCGAGGAAGTCAGCCATGTCGTCCGCTCGGGAGCTGCCATTGCCATGGCGTCCATGACCACGTCGTAACCATGTAGCTTCGGATCCGCGCTCACCTCAAGCGGTCGAGTCACGGACAGCCTCGCCGATTCCCTAGAACTAGATGTGTTGATGGCCGCCCCGCTTGACGATCGCGTCGTCATTCGTCGCATCGTCGTCCCTGCTGGAAGCAACCGGCACCAGCGCGACGCGGCCTCTGCATTTGGCACGGACGACCTCACTACAGTTCATGACCAACGGGACGTCCGCAAGCAGGGCTGTCACTTGAGAAGAACTCGGCGCGTGCCGCTTCCCACTCCCCGGGATCGATGCCGCCTTTACGGTTGGCAAAGACACCGATCATGACGTCGTCGCTCGTCAGTCCGTCAATGGCAAATCCATCATGGCGAACGGCCAGGGCCCTCCACCGACTGGTAACCCTCCGCCGGACGCAAGCGTCAGGGCCCTGAGATCGAGCCGCCTTCGCCGTAGCCGTTCGGCTACCGCACGTCTCGGCTCCCTGGCCGGAGGCAGCTCGGCGACGTGGTTCCCAATAGAGCCACGTTGGCCTACCGGTCTCGTGCCTACGGTGCCCGTAGTCGATCTCGGTCGGCGTGCCCCGCGAACAACGGGTCCGGCTTGTCAATACGCGTATCCATACGCCGGCACGTCGACTGGCCCATTGACGGCTCTTCACAATCCAGGGTGTAGTCGTGGCCTGAAGCCTCCGGACTCCAGCAGCGATCTAGCGATGTAGTTGGTGAGGTTGCGGAACCCGAGGGCGGAGCCGCGGAGGTGTTCCAGGCGACCGTTGATGGCCTCGGTCGGACCGTTGCTGGTGCCCGGTCGTTCGAAGTAGGCCAGCACGTCAGCTGCGCGCTTCTTCAACGTCCGCCCTAGCGTGACGAGCTCGGCCAGCGCCCGCGGGACGCCGTGGCTGAGCGACTCGATCAGCTTGACCATGAGCTTGCGACCGTGGGCGCGATCTGGGTGCCGGTAGGCGGTGATCATCCGCTGGTAGATCCACCAGGTCACCTCGACCTCGACGTGGGCGTCGGTGGCGAAGAGGGTCTCGAGCCGGTCCTTCTGCTTGTCGGTGAGGAGGGCACGTCCGGTGTGTAGCGTCCTGCGTGCGTTGTAGAGCGGGTCGTCCTTGCGGCCACGGTGGCCGTGCAGGTTCTGCTGAACACGGCGTCGGCAGCGGTCCAATGCGTCGCCGGCCAGGCGGACCACGTGGAAGGGATCCATCACCGCGACCGCGTCGGGGACTTCCTCGGATGCCGCGGTCTTGAAGCCGGTGAACCCGTCCATCGCGACGACCTCGATCTGATCGCGCCATGCCTGCGGGCGCTCAGCAAGCCAGGTCTTGAACGCTGCCTTGGAGCGGCCCTCGACCATGTCCAACAAGCGTGCTGGGCCGGTGCCGTCACGGATGGGCGTGAGGTCGATGAGCACCTTGACGTACTTGTCCCCGCGCCGCGTGTGACGCCATACGTGCTCGTCGACGCCGAGGACCTTGACGCCGTCGAAGCGGTGCGCGTC
The DNA here is from genome assembly GCF_008087345.1 of Nocardioides caldifontis. Classification (GTDB taxonomy): domain Bacteria; phylum Actinomycetota; class Actinomycetes; order Propionibacteriales; family Nocardioidaceae; genus Marmoricola_A; species Marmoricola_A caldifontis. The sequence goes on from NZ_VHIB01000018.1 coordinate 15,085, forward strand.
GTCGATCAGGACGCGCTTGCCCTCAGCGAGGACGGCGTCATTGGCGGTGTTCCACGCGACACCGAGCCCGTCGGCGACCCGAGCGACGGTGAGGTGGGCGACCACGATCCCTTCCAGCGCCCACCGCAGCCACGGCGCGAGAGCTTCGCTCGCGGCTCGGCGGCGCGGGTGGTGTCTTGGCGCCACACGTGCCCGCAGCCCGTGCATCGGTAGCGCCGGATCGTGATGACCAGCGTGGTCGGGCGCCAACCCAACGGCTCGTGTGCCAGCCGCCGCTGGACGGTGTCACGCGGGGCGCCCTCGCAGCCACAGCGGCGGCACCACTGATCGGGTTCAACAACCCGACAAGCGAGGACCGCGCGGCCCGGTTCGAGCCGTTGGCCAGTGACCTCAAGGCCGAGGTCATCGAGCCGGGCGAACGTGGTCAGGTCAGGGCGCGCGAAGGTAGCGTCAGACAAGTCGAGGTCTTCCAGGTGGCTGGCGTAGGAACCGCCATTCTCGGGAGACCTCGACGTCTACCCGGCCACCGGCCCCGGTCCGCTCGCTACACCGTCAACTGTGAAGAGCCCCATTGACGGGTGAGTTCATCGGAACTAACGTGGCGGCTCAGCCGCACGGTCGACAACCTACCGGAGGGATGAACTCATGGGATTCATCCCGACCGCGGCGCCTGTCGGCCGACCTAGATTCATGTCAGGGGTGCATTAGTGGGCAATCGCTTGGTCACCTTTTCCGAGGTTCCAAAACTTCTCTCCGGCGCTCGGAGCGTCACATTGGGGGGAATGCTCCTGGAGAACCGCCCAGCTACATTGGTGCGCGCGCTCCTGCGGGAGGGCGTGAAGGACCTCTTTGTAACCTCCGCCCCCGCCGCCTCGTGGGATGCGGATATCCTTTTAGCGACGGAGAGAGTGGCCAGAATCCGAATACCGCATATCTCGCTGGGTTCCCTTGGTTTAGCCCCTGGCCTCCGTCGGGCCGTTGGTCAGGGCCTTACCATCGATGAGGTCGATGAAGCCACGTTAATCGGTGGCTACATGGCGGCAGCCGCTAACTCTCGGTTGCAAGTCCTCGACCACCTCGGTCGCAATGATGTTCTAGACGGCAACCCCTTGATCGTCGAATCGGGGGGGCTCCGCGGCGTGGAACCTCTCCGAGTCGACCTCGCCCTTATCCATGCGCCATTGGGCGACGCGTCCGGAAACTTATGCCACTTCGGGAGTCGCTACGCCGACCTTCTCATGGCCCGATCCGCCCGCGTCGTTGTTGCCCAAGTGGACCGAATAGTTCCGCGGACGACGACCGCCAGGATGGGGATATCCGTGCCAGGCTATCTAGTCGACGCCATCCTTGAGGCACCCTATGGTGCGCATCCGACCGGCAGTGCTGGCGCGTACGTCGCGGATATGGATCACCTTGATGGATATCGGTCCCAGGTCACTGCCGGGGACGTGGACGAGTACTTGAAGCGGTTCTGTAATCACGAATCCGTTGACGCCTACATCGCCGAGGTCGGGGAGGCCCGTCTCGAGCATTTGGCCAGGTTGGCGGCATGACCACGCCTGAGGCCTCGGTAAAGGAGCGTATCGCAATCCTCCTCTCTCGCGAGTTGGAGGACGACTGGGTCGCCTGCACGGGGGTCGGATCCACCATCCCCCTCGCCGCCTGCATGCTGGCCCAAGCGGCTCACGCTCCGTCCCTGACCGTCCTCGCTGGAGGGATATTCGTCGATCCGAGGCGTTTAGTCCCGGAGTTCTGCGCCGGATACGATGCTCAGCCCGAACACATCGCCGACATGTCTGACCTGTTTGCAATTACGGAACTTGGCATCGACGTCATCTTCTACAGCGGAATGCAGATTGATCACCACGCGAACATCAACCTGCATCGGGTGAAGATGAGTAGCGGTTCCGTCCTTCGCGGCCCCGGAATCGCCAACACTAGTTTTGGCCACACTGCACGTCGCGTATTCCTGTGGACGGAAAGACACGACGCCAGGACGTTGAGAGAAAACGTTGACTTCGTTTCGGTTGCAGGACATCGATACAAGGGATTGACACGCCAGGAGTTGGGTCTGCCGAATCAAGGACCGACAATCCTCGTGACCTCGGAAGTCCTCTTTCGACCTGATCACGAAGGGCTGTTGCAACCAGTCGGCATCCACGGATCAGCGGACTGGTCATCCGTCTCGGCAGCGACCGGATGGGAGTTGGGACCTGCGGATGTGCCCACTCTCGACCCGATCGAGGATGCGGAGTTGACGCTGTTGCGCAAGGTCGTAGACCCCATGGGAATGCTGAGGCGCTGATGTTCTTGTCAGAGGTCGAAGCGAAGAGTGTTCTTCGGCAGTACGGAGTCAAGATCCCGGACGGAGCGGTCTTCCAGCCTTCGGACGCGTTCGCGGTTCCGACTGGGGACGGTCCGTGGTTCGTCAAGGCACAAGTCCGCCGCGGCGGACGCGGGAAGGCGGGATTGGTCACCAAGATTCGTGACAGAGACCTCGCGCAAGCCGAGGTCGCTCACCTTGGGGCCATGGGCGGCGGCGTGCCGGTGCTAGTGGAGGCTGCCGTTGCAGGCGTGGAGCGATATGTAGCCATCGGCATGGATGCTGCTGCCTGCTCTCCGGTGCTGGTCCTGGGCAGTCGTGGCGGTGTCGACGTCGAGGAGGCGGAGGCCGGCACCCTGGCCACGCTGCAGGTCGACCTGTCTCGAGGCGTACTGCCCCATGACGGGGTCCGACTCGCCAAGGCACTCGGCTGGACGCGTGATGAGTTGAAGCGCGTCGGCGGTGTTTGCGCAGCATTGTGGCGGGCGTTTCTCGCGTCGGAGGCCCAGCTGGTGGAGGTCAACCCCTGCATTTGGACTGGTTCTGACTTTGTGGCTGCTGACGCCAAGCTCCTCACCTACGCAGGCGATATCACCGATGGCCTGGTCTTCTTCGAGCGCGAAGGTGCGGTCGCTGTCCTGTCAGCCGGGGCGGGCCTCGGAATGGCCATCGGTGACGCCTTGACCGCCGCCGGCCCAGGTCCGGCCAACTTCGCCGACATCGCGGGAGGTGTTTCTGACGAGCGCGTCAAGGCGCTAGCGACCCGCGTCGCCGAGCGGACTCAAGCCGAACACGTACGCGCGATGCTCATTGTGTTCTCGCTTAGTCATACCCCCCTCGAACGCGTCCTTCGGCCGCTCCACGACGCTTTGTCGCGTGTGGAGGTCCGCGTCCCGACGGTCGCCTTCCTCTCCGGTGCAATACCAGGCGACGAGCAGGAAGCCCAGCGGCTCACCGGAGCCCTCGAGGCCATGGGCATCGAGCTGGTCGAGACAGCAGAAGCAGCTGTCCAGCGAGCAACGGTGTTGGGGGCAGTAGAAGCATGAGCATCCTGATTGGGCCCGAGACCAAGGTCGTGGTGCAAGGAGCCACCGGTAGACAGGGTCAGCGCCAACTATCGGTTCTGCAGCAGGCAGGTCACCCCGCAGTCGCGGGCGTCAGCCCTGGACGAGGCGGTGACACGGTTCTCGGAACACCGCTGTTCGACACGGTCTCCGAAGCGGTACAGGCGACAGGGTGCGACGCCACAATCCTGCATGTCCCTCCAACCGAGGGTGCGGCGCTCTCCGCTGGTCTCGAAGCGGTGGAGGCCGGCATCGCAGTCATCGCGGCAATCCCGGAGGGGATTCCTGTCCTCGAGGCAACGCGGCTAGTCCAATCAGCCCGGTCAGCGGGAACCGTAGTCATCGGGCCGAACGGCATAGGTGCCGCTTCTCCCGGTCAATGTCTGCTGGGAATGGTCGCCACATCCTTCACGCTCCCTGGCCCCATTGGTGTCGTATCCCGGAGCGGAACCCTCACGCTGGAGACTCATCGGTCGCTGACCGCAGCCGGGCTGGGACAGAGCACCATCGTGTCGATGGGAGGGGATCCGGTGGTCGGACTCACCCAGAGCGAGTATCTGGCCAAGTTCGAGGACGATCCCGACACAAGTGCCGTTGTCCTCATCGGGGAACCAGGCGGCAGCATGGAATCGCAGGCAGCGGCCTTCATCCCGTCGATGAGCAAGCCGGTGGTCGTCTACGTGGCCGGGCTCTGTGCACCCGAGGGCAAACGCATGGGCCATCTCGGTGCACTCATGACGGGTGGAGGCACGTCGGCCCAGGCCAAGGCGGACCAGTTCAGGGAAGCAGGCGCCGTGGTGGTCGGCAGCCTATGGGACATCGTGCCCGCTGTCGGTGATTTAGTTGCGTCCTGACTTCTCGGGGGGCCCGCTGAGCCCAGACGAGGTTCTTGTCACGAAGCATGGAGCGTTCGTGAACGTGACGTTGAATCGACCACAGACGTTGAACGCAATAACGTCGTCGATGAAGACACGACTTCTCGAGATCGTCGCCGAAGCCGAGAGCGACCCCTCACTCACCGTCTTGGTACTCCGAGGCGCAGGGCGGGCATTCTGCTCAGGTGCGGATCTCAGCGAACTTGACAACACGGCCCAATGGGACACTGTCAGTTCACTTCGACGTCTCGAGACCACTCAGGCGGTCGTACAGGCCGTGCGGCGAAGCCGCCTCGGAATCGTGACCGTCATCCACGGTGTAGCCGCCGGAGGAGGGGTGGCCCTGGCGCTCGCAGGTGATGTCGTCCTCGCCTCGCAAGATGCCTCTCTTCGGCTCGTCTTCGGGCAACGGCATCTGGTGCCGGACGCGGCCCTGTCCGACTTGCTTATCTCAGCAGTCGGCGCGCGCAAGGCGCTCTCCTTGAGCTTGCTTTCGCAGAACCTCACCGCGGACGAGGCGATGACTCTTGGTCTAGTCGACAAGGTGTGCAGCCGCGACGAGCTGGACCGGACCGTGAACCAGACGGTCGATTCCTTGGCCGAGGCTGGCCCAGAAACGGTGCTTCTTATGAAGCGGCTTTTCGTTCACGAGGATCCCGTTCGAAAAGCCGTTGAGGGCATGGCCCAAGCCTTGGCGTTCAAACACGCCGAATGATCAGACCGATAAGTCGACCTTAATGAGGAGGCACCAAGTGAAGAGATCAGTTCAAGCAGTTGCGTTTTCCATCGCCGCGGCAAGTCTGCTGTCAGCTTGCGGGGGTAACGACGACGCCGGGGGGGAAGGTGGGGAAGGTGGCGAGTCGGTCGAGCTGAAAGTCGCCGACCACTTCCCCGAATCAAACCCTCACGCCGCAGACGGCTCGCTCGCGTTTATCGACCACCTTGAAGGGGCTGCTCCAGAGTCTGTGGACCTTTCGGTCCAGTATCTAGGCGCAGAGCAGTTGGCTGGGGCCGACGAGCTCTTCAACGCCGTGCGCGACGGCACCACCGACATCGCTGCTGCGGTCATGTCGTACGTGACGACAGAGATCCCGGAGGCGGAGGTCGCCCAACTTCCCGGGGCCTTCGGGACCGCCGAGGAGGGCGCGCAGGCCTTCTGGGAACTCGTCAACGGACCCCTGCAGGAGAAGTTCATTGACAAGGGCACACGGCCCTTGTTTGGCACCTGCCTTCCTCCCTACCAGATCGCCACCACCGAGAAGAAGCTTGGCGATCCCGCCGATGTAGAGGGAATGCCTCTTCGGAGCTCGGGGGGTGCGGTGACGCTGACCATCGAGAAACTAGGCGGCACCCCCGTGGAGCTGCCGGCGCCCGAGATGTACCTGGCCATGCAACGCGGCACCGTGGAAGGAGCGCTCGCACCGATCTCCAGTCTGCCCTCCTACAAGATCGAGGAGGTCGCCGACTACACGACCACCAATCTTGCGCTGGGCAGCGCCTGCACCGTGTGGCTCATCAACGAGGAGGTGTGGGGCGGCCTCTCCAGCGACACGCAGGACGCCATTGTCGAAGCGGCGGAGCTTACCCAAGCAGACATCGGGAAGGCGATGGACGAGGCCGACGTGGCCTCGGCCGACGCGCTGACCGAAGGCGGTGTTGAGCTCTACGAGGTACCCGATGTGGCGGCTTTCGAGGCGCGTCTGGGGAGCGTTGCGGAGGAGTGGGCATCGGATGCGGACTCGAAGGGCTACGAAGGGACAGCGACGCTCGACGCTTGGCGGGAGATCACAGGTGCGGAGTGAGACCCGGTTATGACGAGTCGCCGCGCAGCCCGAGACGGCCATGCCGGCTGAGCCGGAACTGCGCCCATTCGATGCGCACGGACGTCATGGTTTCCTCCGAGGATTCGACCGTGCCCTTCGCGGCACGCAAGTCCTCTTGTCCGCCGCCGGAGGCGTCATCGTCATCTTGATGATGCTTGCCATCACTGTCGATGTGGTCGGCCGACGCTACTTAGACTCACCACTGAGCGGCACCTACGAGACGGTCGAAGACTTCTTGATGGTCGGCCTCGCATGGCTTTGTCTACCGGCCGTCCAGCGAGCCGGCGGCAATGTCCGCGTCGGGATCATCGTGGACCGGTTTTCCGCCAGGCGCCGGTACTGGCTCGCCGCTGCACCCAATGCGGCGGTGGCGGTCACACTAGGGGGACTCGCCTGGGCGGCGTTGGAGCGGGGCTTTGACCTGTGGGGGGAGACGACTTACAACACCGTGATCCCCCTTTCGCTAGGGCTCTCCTGGCTCATGATGGGATTCGGTCTCGCGGCGACGTGCCTCCAGAGCGTCGCGAGCGTATTGCTACCTGTCGCCACGGCGGATGAAGCCGACTTGGCACATGCGCCAGGAAAGTTGCGGTGATCCGATGGTCATCGTATTGACTCTCGGACTCTTGTTCATCCTGCTCCTGGTGGGAACGCCCATCGCCTACGCGCTCCTCCTTGCCGGGACGCTCGGCCTTTGGCTCGAGGTGGGATGGGATTCGCTGACAGCGACTGTGCTTTCAATCTCCCACGCTGAAACCGCGAGTTTCACCCTATCAACCGTGCCCATGTTCATCCTCATGGCAGAATTTCTGTCACAGAGCCGGTTGACTGGTGACATGTTCACCGCCATTGCGCGCTGGCTGGGGTCAGTGCGCGGTGGCTTGGCCGCCTCGACCGTGGCAGCCAATGCTGTGTTCGGGGCGATGTCCGGGTCGAGCGTTGCTGCCGCCGGACTCCTGGGCCGTGTGTCGGTCCCTCAAATGCGGAAGCATGGATACGACGAGCGCCTCTCCTTGGGAACCGTTGCCTCTTCTGGGACCCTCGCAGTGCTTATTCCACCCAGCATCGCGCTGATCGTGTACGGCGTCGCCACTGAGGTATCCATCGGCCGCCTATTTGCCGCAGCCCTCATACCAGGCCTTATTGTGGCGGTCGGCTTCGCCATTCTCGTCCTGGCGTGGGTCTTCGTATCGCCCTCGAGCGCGCCGCCTGCAGAGCGCTACACATTCAGGGAGAAACTGGCCGCGACTGTACCGGCACTCCCCGCGATCCCCCTGATTGCCCTGGTCCTCTTCGTCTTGTACTCCGGCGTGGCCACCCCGACGGAGGCGGGCGCTCTCGGTGCAGCTGCGGCATTGGCGATCGCGGTGATCTTCGGGGGATTGCGGATGCGTGGATTTGTCGCGGCGGTTGCGTCCACCGTGGCCATCAATGCGATGATCATGATGATCATTGTCGGAGCAACAGTCTTCAGCCGATTCTTGTCGATAAGTGGCACTGCCCAAAGCTTGGTGACGACCATAAACGAATCTGGTTTGCCGTCCATCGGGGTCCTGATCCTCCTCCTTGCGCTGTACCTCATCTTGGGCTTCTTTGTGGACCAGACAGCGATCCTGCTGATGACACTTCCGGTCACATTCCCGGTGATCATGGAACTGGGGTATGACCCGGTTTGGTTCGGCATCATCGTGACACTGACGGTTGAGATAGGCCTTATTACGCCGCCGCTCGGCTTGAACGTGCTCGTCACTCACGCCGCCGCTGGCGGCGAATTGAGTGACATTTTCAAAGGCGCACTGATCTTCATGGTCGTCCCGGTGATTGTATTGATCGGCTTCATTGCCTTCCCTGACGCCATCACGACTTTCGGCAACATCATCTATAGAGAATGATCGGGGTATAGAGGTGGACTTTAACGAACCACAGGAACGTCGTGACATCCGGAATGCGGTGGCCGAGATTACCGCCCGCTTCAACGACGACTACTGGCTTGCTTGCGATCGTGACGAAGTGTTCCCCTATGAGTTCTACCAAGCGATGGCCGATGCGGGCTGGCTGGGTGTCCTGGCCCCGTTGGAGTCCGGCGGCGGATCGCTGGGAATCGCCGACGTCTGCACCATCATGGAGCAGGTCGCCTACTCCGGAGCCGCAATGGCGGGGTGCACGGCCATGCATCCCACCATCTTCGCCATGAATATCATCGCTACCTTCGGGCAAGAAGAGCTCAAGGCAGCGGTGCTACCGACGATGGCCGACGGGAGTTCGCACGTCTCGTTTGCAATCACCGAGCCGAACTCTGGTTCGGACACGACACGTATCACCACATTCGCACACCGAGACGAGGCAGGAGATTTCGTCGTCAGCGGACAGAAGGTGTGGATATCGAAGTCAACTATGGCTGATGCCATGCTGATCCTAGTACGGACGACCCCACGTGAGGACGTCACAAGGCCCAGCGACGGGCTGACCATGCTGTATGCCGACATCGACCGAGACCGGGTGCTAACCAGAAAGATCGACAAGATGGGCCGCGCCGCGGTGGATTCTTGCGAGATGTTCATCGACGAGTTGCGAGTACCAGCTCATCGAGTCATTGGAGAGGTCGACCGCGGGTTCTACGCTTTGCTCCAAGGGTTGAACGCCGAGCGGATCGTCATTGCGGCCGAGGCGCTTGGGCTGGGGCGCCGCGCCCTGGAAACAGCAGTCAGATACGCCAAAGAGAGGGAGGTCTTCGGACGCCCCATCGGACAAAACCAAGGAATTCAGTTCCCCCTTGCGGAGTCACTCATGGAGTTGGACGCTGCGTCGCTGGTCGTGCAACATGCGGCCTGGAAGTACGATCAAGGACTCGAATGTGGAAAGGAAGCCAACAGCGCGAAGTACCTGTGCGGGGCTGCTGGATTTCGCGCGGCCGATCGAGCTGTCCAGACGCACGGCGGCTTCGGATACGCCAAGGAGTATCACGTCGAGAGATACTTCCGAGAGTCCCGCGTTATGCGCATCGCTCCCATCAGCGAGGCGATGATTCTCAACTACATCTCCCACCGCGTGCTCGGGATGCCCAAGTCGTACTGATGAGCCCTCACGGACTCCCGAAGGGTTGACCATCATGCAACAACCCCGCGTGCAGGGGACAATCTCGTTAGCGCCGGTGAGCGAAGCTGACTGGCCCAGCATCCAGCTCGAGAAACTGCGCCACCGACTCCGATACTGCTACGAGCGCAGCGAGTTCTACCGCCGGTTGTGGGGTGAAGTGGGAATCGACGACGCCTGGATCGACTCACTACAGAACGGCGCTGAGTTCTCGCGACAGATGCCCTTTACCACCAAACAGATGATCTTGGACGATCAGGCCAGTGAACCGCCTTTCGGCGGTCGCCTCTGCGTGGCGGAATCGGAACTGGTCGCGGTCAGTAGTTCCGGCGGTACCTCGGGCGGCAGACGTGAGCTACAACCCCTCACCAGAATCGACGTGGTGCGCGCCTCCCGGGCGCGGACGGCCTTCGCTGGCTGCTGGACGGCGGGACTTCGACCCGGCGGAGTGGTACCGGTCCTCTTTCCGGTAGGCCCCGCCGGGGGAACCTGGTTCCCCCTGGACTGGATCAAGCAGGTCGGCGCTAGACCGCTAATGGTCATGCAGTTGCCCACCCGGGAGAAGCTCGAAGAAATGGTGACACACCGTGCGACCTTTCTCGGACACGTGCTTCCGAGCTACCTGAACGTCCTGGCTATCGAGGCTCGGAATGCGGGCATCGATCCGCGCCGAGACCTGACGAGTCTCGCAGGGATCATGTTGGCTGGAGAGTCGTACCCCGTCGCCTGGCTGGAAGCGATGAGCGACTTCTGGGGGGTGCCGATCCACGAGAACTACGGCAGTACGCAAGCTACAGGTCACCATGCCTGGACTTGCGAGCGGGGACTCGCGGCCGATGGCAGGCAGAGAGGTGTCCTGCACGTTGACGAGTTGTCGTTCTACACCGAGGTCCTGCGACCAGGGACGAGCCAGCCGGTTCAGCCGGGAGAAAGAGGAGAACTGGTCATCACGACGTTGGATGCAGTCGCGGCGCCCTACATGAGGTATCGAACCGGCGATTCAGCGGTGTACCTGGGTGAGTCTGTTTGTCCGTGCGGGCGCGCCGGAGCGTGTATCGAGGCGGGAACCATCGGCCGTATCGATGATCAGGTCAAGATTAAGGGGAACGTCGTGACTTTCACGGCGATCGAGAGCATCGTCTTCGAGACCCCGGGCGTGAAGGACTTCCGCATGCGGATCGGCACTTCTGCTGACGGCCGCACCAAGGTGGGGCTGACCCTGTGGGTGAGCGGCCACTCTGACCGCTCGATAGAAAAGGACGTCGCCACCAGACTCCACGGCCTAATGAACGTGTCAATCGACGTCGCCCGAGCCAGGGAGAGCCAACCCGCGGACGCGAATGACTCGGCGGCCTACAAGAAGGTTCAGCGAATCGCGGACGCGCGCAGGATCGAGTTCCCCGACCGGGACGGGGCACGCCGGTGACCGCCTCCCAAGGCCACGCGAGCGACATCTCATCCATGAACGAGGCCGTAGAGCCACTTCTGCGCGCTTCCCGCTCGGACGACGTCGCGGTCGCCACGTGCGCCCTCCAAGCCCTGACGGTACTCGTCGAGGGACTCAGCCACTTGGATCCGGCGAACTTTGCTTCGTACGAAGGGTTCATCATCCGATCTCCCGATTGAGACTCTGTCACAACTTCGTGGAACCGGCTTCTCCGAGTCCAGGGTGCAGGCCCTGAAGCCGTCGGTCTCGAGTAAGCACCGGGTGGTGTGGTTAGTGAGGTGCGAACCCCTAGGGCGATGCCGCGACCAGCAAGTCGCATGACCCGCCGATCCACAAGTCTTAACTGGCTCTTCACAGTTGACGGTGTAGCGAGCGGACCGGGGCCGGTGGCCGGGTAGACGTCGAGGTCTCCCGAGAATGGCGGTTCCTACGCCATGGAACACCCGGCTCGAGCTAGCAAACGCGATCTTCGAGTACCTCGAGATCTGGCACAACCGGAAGCGTCGTCACAGCCAACTCGGATGGCTCACGCCGATAGAGTTCGAGAGGAACCGCATCATCACCGTGGCATGAGATCCAACGAATCTCGACTCCGCGGAACCGGGGGCAGACCAGAGCCTCCACGAAACCCGGGGCGATTCAGTCCCCAACGTCCCCGGAGTAGGCCTTGAGCATCTCTGGATGTGTCATCGGTCCTCCTGGTCGATCACGGTCGAGCCGCTCCGGTGGCGGCCCGGGCGCCGGCGGCGTTCACACCCGAGTACCCAGGAAGGCCGAAGTCATCCGCACATCCGCACGGTAATCAGTCTTGTTCAGCTCCGGACCAGCAGGACAGGAACGAGGCTGCCTTCGGCACCCAAGGGCACGGCATGCGTTTGATCGGCCGACGGCTAGGGTGACGAACGGTCTCGCCGATGACCTAACTGAACACTGGCTGGTGCGTCCCTGGGGCGCACGCCCCCGAGGAAACGGGAGGCAACCCGAGGCAACGGGACACCGCTTTCACGCTCAGGACGGCGGTGCGTGCGTGCTTTGAGCGTGGTGTCCCTACGGTTCAACGCCCCCCTCGCGCACGTACGTGAGTGGCTGGCCCCGGGTCTTCGGATCCGGGGCTTCGTCCATTCCGGCCAACGAGACGCCGGGGCTTGGTAACAGCTTGGTGCCTCGCGATGTTCGGTTGTCGCCGCTGCTGCGGCGTGGTCCTCCTGGTGCTGATGGGTGGGTGTTGTCGGTCACCTATGTCGCATGGCAGCCGTTGGGCGATCACTTCACGCGACGGAATCGACGCGCTGTACTTGCCGAGACGGTCGGGCGCCGTCGTTGACACGCTGGCGGCGCTACTGGCGCCGGGCGAACTGTCGTGGGTCCGGCGAGCGTCGGTGCCCGTCGGCAGTCGGGTCAGTGTTGCGATCGAACGCGGCCTCCCGGCGTGATTGGCTGGGGGTGTGTCGAAGAAGAGCCGGAAGAGGAAGAGCAGTGTGTCTAGGTCCGGGGGTGTGGACCTGGCGTTGCTCCAGGCGCTGGTGGCGAACGCCGGCCGCGATGCGTTCGCGGGGATGTTGGATGAGCCGACGCCGCAGGTGCGGGAGGTGCCGGAGCGGGTGCGGGGCTTCCGGGTGAGGGTCGATCTGATGTACGCCAAGCCGCCGATCGGAGTTGCATGTCGTGTTGCAGTCGCGATGGGCTGGGAGGACGGCCATCTGCACAGGTTCGGGGTCGGCGTGGACCAGCGTGCTCGTGCCTACTTCGTCACCGGGTTCGATCTCAGCGACGGTGACGAAGGCGTCGCTGAGGACGAGGTACGACTCGACCAGGTGGTGTCTGCCAAGGGCGATCGGGTCTTCTATGACTACGACTTCGGCGATGGGTGGGAGCACGTGCTGGTGGTCGAAGAGGTTCTCGACGACCCTCCATCGGATCCGGTCTGTCTGAAGGGCAAGAGGGCCTGCGCGCCGGAGGATTGTGGCGGCCTGGCGGGCTACGAGGAGCTCGCCGATTGGGTTCGTGGCGGATATGACTCTCGTGTGAGGCCCATGGGGCTCGGTGCCGAGGAGATGCGGGACTGGCTGCCCCAGGGCTGGCATCCGGACCGTTTCTGGGTGGACGAGACCAACGTCGCTGGCCTCGCTGGCTTGCGGGTTGAGCGCTTCAGCGCTGCGGAGTGCCAGGATGGCATCGCGGCGCGCGACACGGCCGGAGCACATGCCTGTGACACCCTCACGCGCCCCCCTCAAGAGGGCGTCTGCGGGTCTCTGTAGCGCTGCCGCAGCTCGCGCTTGAGCACCTTGCCAGCCGCGCTCACCGGCAGGTCGTCCACGAACACGACCGACTTGGGCGCCTTGAAGTGGGCGAGACGGTCACGCACGAACTCGATCAGCTCCGCCTCATCGAAGGCGGCCCCGGGCTTGCGGATGACGATCGCGCACGGGACCTCCACCCAGTAGTCGTCGCCCACGCCGATCACGGCGCATTGTTCCACGCCGCTGTGCTGGTAGATGATGTTCTCGATCTCGGTGGGGTATACGTTAAGCCCACCCGAGATGATCATGTCCTTCTTGCGGTCGGTGATGGTGAGGAAGCCATCCTCGTCGAAGTGGCCGACGTCGCCGGTGTGGAACCAACCGTCGATGATCGTCTCACTCGTTCGCATCTGCTGCCTCCAGTAGCCCGCGGGATGCTCGGTCAGCACGACCACCTCGCCGAGCTCTCCCGTGGGCATCGGGGCTCCCTGGTCGTCGACGACACGCACCACGTTGTTGCGCTGCACCCGGCCACAACTTCCCGGCTTGCGCGAGTGCCACTCCGCGGTGAGCTGGGTGCAAGTCATGGATGTCCCGTTGCCGAGCAGCTCCGTGAGGCCGTACATCTGGTTGAGCACGTTCCCGAGCGTCGCCTCGGCGCGCTTGGCGATCTCGACGGGAATCGGCGATGCGGCGTACCACACCGCCTTGATCGGAGCCCTCCGCCACGTGTCGAGCGCTTCGGGGTGGTCCTCGATGTGCCGCAGCAGTCCGATGATGATGGTGGGCGCAAGAAGGCTGTAGGTCACCTGGTTCTCGGCGCACATGTCGAGGAACTCGGCAGGATTCCATCCTTCGACGCATACGACGGTGCCGCCGCGGGCGAGGAAGGGCCACACGAAGCCGATAGCCATGTGGGTGAACGGCGTGACCGGCAGGTAGCGGTCTTCCTCGGACACGCCGGACAGTTGGTTGAGTAACGTGGTCGCCGTGTGCAACGCGAAGTGGCTGTGCGTAATGGGCACGCCCTTGGGCATGCCCGTCGTGGCGGAGGTGTACATGAGCCGGTAGAGGGTCTCAGACGGAACGACCGTGTCCGGTTCTGCGTCGCTCGCGGCATCGAGCAGGTTGTCGAAGTTGACGGCCCAGTCGGGGACCGCCTCGTCCCCGTCGGGGATGCACAGCAGGTGAGTGCAGGTCGTGAGTTGGTCCCGAACCGACTCCAGGAGCGCCGCCTGCTTCGGCCTGAAGATGACGGCACGCGACTCACTGTCGTTCAGGTGCCATGCCACCTCCTGGGGAGAAAGGCGGGTGTTGAGGGGGACCGTGGCGATGCCGAACTTGGCCTGACCGCCCTCGCACTCCACCCAGCGATCGGAGTTGTGCTGCAAGATCGCCGAGTGATCACCGATGTCGAGGCCCAACTCCCGAAGGGCGTTGCCTACTCGATTGAACGACCGATTCATCTCGGCGTACGTCTGTACCCGCCCTTGGTGCACCAGCGCCGGCCGATCGCCGAACTCCTGCAACGCCGGACGGATGAACCTCTCGAAGAAAGACATGAAGCACCACTCCCTGAGACAGATGGAAACCAAGCCGTGCTGCAAGCGCCGCGGTCAAGCACCAGGTGTGCTCGTCGACGGCGGTAGCGCGACTGCTTTGAAACGACGTTATCAGACGCACCAGTCAAAGATCGACCGTGTGGTTGGCAGGCCCGTCGGCTGCGACGGTCGTCCTCATGGTGGTTGCGTGCCATCTTCGGGACGGCTAACCTGACGGGACTGTCAATTCCTTGGTGGCCCTGCGCCCGTGACCTACAGGAGCCCCCGTGCGCTTCACTGACGAGCACCGCGCCTTCCGGAAACTGGTGCGCGACGTGGTCGACAAAGAGATCGCGCCCTACGTGGACGAATGGGAGCGAGACGGCACGTTCCCGGCGCACGAGCTGTTCCCCAAGCTCGGCGAACTCGGTCTGCTCGGGTTGCAGTACGACCCCGACTTCGGGGGGCAGGGTGCCGACCACCTGTACTCCGTGATCCTCGCCGAGGAACTGCACCGGTCCGGTTGCGCGGGGATTCCGATGGCGATCGGCGTACAGACGATGATGGCCACGCCGTCGCTGCACGAGTTCGGCAGCGACGAGCTCAAGCGCCGCTACCTCGAACCGGCCATCCGGGGCGAGGCGGTCTGCTCCATCGCGGTGACCGAGCCCGGCGCCGGCTCGGACGTGGCAGGGCTTCGCACCCGAGCCGTACGCGACGGCGACCACTGGATCATTAACGGCAGCAAGCTCTACATCACCAACGGCACCCAAGCCGACTGGCTGTGCCTGCTCGCGCGCACCTCTGATGAGGGCGGCTACCGAGGGATGTCGCAGATCATCGTGGAGACCAGCACGCCCGGGTTCTCCGTGTCTCGCAAACTGGACAAGCTCGGCAACCGGTCCTCCGACACCGCCGAGCTGTTCTTCGACGACGTCCGGGTGCCGGTGAGCAACACGATCGGTGAGATCGGCCGCGGCTTCCAGCAACAGATGGCCCAGTTCGTCATCGAGCGCGTGTTCGCCGCCTACGGCGCGGTCGGCAGCTGCCGGTGGGCGCTGGAGCGTACTCGCGACTACCTGCGGCAGCGGGAGGTCTTCGGCCAGCCGCTGCTGGCCAACCAGTACATCGGGTTTCGCCTGGCAGAGCTGTCTGCTCAGGTGGAGCTGCTGCAGTCGCACAACTACGCCTGCGCACAGGCGTACATGGACGGCGAGGACATCACCCGGGCCGCCACGGTGGCCAAGCTCACGGCGGGCCGGCTGATGCGCGAGGTGGCCGACACCTGCCTGCAGTTCCACGGCGGCCTGGGCTACATGGAGGAGACCTGGACGTCCCGGTTCTTCCGCGACACCCGCCTGGCCTCCATCGGCGGCGGTGACTACCTCGCCGAGCTCACCATGTTGATCCTCGGCCGCCAGCGTTCCATCGACCCGGCCGCGGGCTATGCCCGCTCCTTCCTGACCCAGCTGGAGGACTGCCTCGCTGACGCACTCAGCCGCGGGGTGCGGATCGTCAGCAACGCCGGCGGGCTCAACCCGCGGGGCCTGGCCGACGCGGTCGGTGAGCTCGGCGCTCGGCTGGGGGTCCCGGTCCGGGTCGCCACCGTCAGCGGTGACGACCTGATGCCCCGGCTAGCCCAGCTGGGCTCCGCCGGCCGCCTGCGGGTCGGCGAGCGGCCACCGGCAGCCGGTGACCTGGGGCCGGTGAACGAGGAGTTGCCCGACGTACTGACCGCCAACGCCTATCTCGGCTGCTGGGGGGAGTCGTGCGGGCACTGGAGGCCGGTGCCGACGTCGTCGTCACCGGGCGCGTCACCGATGCCAGCCTCGTCGTCGGCCCAGCCGCCTGGCACCATGGCTGGAGCGCCGACGACCTTGACGCGCTGGCCGGCGCCACTGTTGCCGGACACGTGCTCGAATGCGGCACGCAAGCAACCGGTGGGAACTTCAGCTTCTTCACCGAGCTGCTCGATGCCGACCCCGGCTGCCTGGACCACATTGGTTTCCCGCTCGCCGAAATCGCCGCCGACGGCACGGCGATCATCACCAAGCACCCCGGCACCGGCGGAGCGGTGACCGTCGAGACGGTCACCGAGCAGCTGCTCTACGAACTCACCGGCAGCCGCTACGGCGGCCCCGACGTCGTCACCCGGTTCGACGGCCCGCGGTTGCGCCAGGTCGCGCGCGACCGCGTCGAGGTCACCGGGGCACGCGGCCTGCCGCCAGGAGAGTGGCTGAAGGTGGCGACGAACCGTCTCGGTGGCTTCCGCAACGCCATGACCCTGCCGCTGGCCGGGCTGGACGTCGACCGCAAGGCCGATCTGCTGCGTCGACAACTGGCTCCCGTGCTGGCGGACGTGGCCGAGGCGGTGGTGACCCTGGCGCGCACGGACTCTCCGGACGCCGAGGCCGAGGAAGAGGCCAGCGCCGTGCTGCAGGTGACCGTGAAGGATCCCGACCGCAACAAAGTGGGCAAGGAGTTCACCGTGCCCGTGATCGAGTTGGCCCTGGCCACCGTCCCCGGCTTCTTCGCCGCAGGCGCCCCGCCCAGCCCGTCGGCCTACGGCGTCTACGCGCCGGCATGGGTGCGGGTCGATGACGTCGCTCAAGTGGTTGGCCTGCCTGACGGCGGCACGGAGAGGGTCCCTTCGACGCGGCCGCAGCCGGTAAGTACGTCGGAGGATGAGCCGCCGGGGCCTGTGGAGCCGGCGGGCGACAGCGGCGGCCCGGAGCCCGCCCGACCCACCCGCCGCGTCCCGCTGGGCTGCGTCGTCGGCGCCCGCAGTGGCGACAAGGGGGGTGCCGCGACCCTCGGCGTCTACGCCCGCAGCGACGAGGGTTACGCCTGGCTGTCGAGTTTCCTCACCGCTGAGCGGGTGCGTGAGCTGCTGCCCGAGGCCTCCGGCCTGCCGGTGACCCGTGAACTGCTGCCCGGGTTCCGCGCGCTGATCTTCCAGCTGCCTGGCCTGCTCGGCGAGGGCGTGGCCGCCAGCACTCGATTCGATCCCCAGGCTAAGGCCGTGGGGGAGTGGCTGCGTTCTCGCTTGGTCGATGTCCCGATGTCCCTGCTACCGGAAGGAAGAACGTGACCATCCTCGCCGACCGCGCCGCGGAGAACCGTACCGCGCTCCTCGATCGCCTCGCCGAACTGGGCGAGCTGCGCGCACAGGCCAACCTGGGCGGCGGCGAGAGTGCCGTGGCCCGCCACCGGGCCCGTGGCAAGCTCACCGTCCGCGAACGCATCGAGCTACTGCTGGACCGGGACAGCCCGTTCCTCGAGCTGTCGCCGTACGCGGCGTGGGGCACCGACTTCCCCGTGGGGGCCAGCGTGGTCACCGGCATCGGTGTCGTCGAAGGCGTCGAAGTGATGATCTCGGCGAACGACGCGACGGTGCGGGGAGGAACGAGCAACCCCTACACCTTCCGCAAGACCCAGCGCGCGCACGAGATCGCCGAGACCAACCGGCTGCCGTTCATCAGCCTGGTCGAGTCCGGGGGCGCGGACCTGCCCACCCAGTCGGAGATCTTCATCCCCGGCGGGCGCGCGTTCCGCAACCTGACCCGACTGTCCTCGCAGGGCATTCCTACCGTCGCCCTGGTCTTCGGCAACAGCACGGCCGGCGGCGCCTACGTGCCCGGCATGAGCGACCATGTCGTGATGATCGAGGGCCGCAGCAAGGTGTTCCTTGCCGGGCCGCCGCTGGTGAAGATGGCCACCGGGGAGGAGGCCGAGGACGAGTCCCTCGGCGGAGCGTCGATGCACGCCCGCACCTCCGGCAGCGCCGACCACCTGGCCGTCGACGAGCTCGACGCGATCCGGCTCGGGCGGCAGATCGTACGCAATCTCGACTGGCGCAAGGCCGGCCCCGGCCCGTCCCGGCCCGCCGACCCCCCG
Organism: Nocardioides caldifontis; assembly: GCF_008087345.1. Taxonomy (GTDB): domain Bacteria; phylum Actinomycetota; class Actinomycetes; order Propionibacteriales; family Nocardioidaceae; genus Marmoricola_A; species Marmoricola_A caldifontis. The sequence goes on from NZ_VHIB01000018.1 coordinate 33,388, forward strand.
CTGTTCGGCCCAGAGGAGCTGCTCGACCTCGCCCCCGCGGACCTGCGCCAGCCGCTGGATCCCCGCGACGTGCTAGCCCGGGTCGTCGATGGCAGCCGCTTCGACGAGCACAAGCCGCTCTACGGCACGTCGTTGGTCACCGGGTGGGCAAGCATCCACGGCTATCCGATCGGCGTGCTGGCCAACGCCCGTGGCGTGTTGTTCCGGGAGGACGCGCAGAAGGCCGCGCAGTTCATCCAGCTGGCCAACCAGGTTGACACCCCGCTGCTGTTCCTGCAGAACACGACCGGCTACATGGTCGGCACCGAGTACGAGCAGAACGGCATCGTCAAGGCTGGCTCGCAGATGATCAACGCTGTCTCCAACAGCACGGTGCCGCACCTGACGATGAACATCGGCGCCTCGTACGGCGCCGGGAACTACGGCATGTGCGGGCGGTCCTACGATCCTCGTTTCCTGTTCGCCTGGCCCAATGCCAAGAGCGCGGTGATGGGGGCGGCGCAGCTGGCAGGAGTGCTCGATATCGTCGGAAGAGCCAGCGCGCAGGCCCGTGGCCGCGACTACGACGAGGAGGCCGCGGCTGCGATGCGGGCCGCGGTGGAGCAGCAGATCGAGGCCGAGTCGGTAGCGCTCTTTCTCTCTGGCCGGGTCTACGACGACGGGATCATCGACCCGCGCGACACCCGCACCGTCCTCGGGCTGGCGCTGTCGGTGATTCACAACGCACCTCTCAGAGGACTGCACGACGGATGGGGGGTGTTCCGCCTGTGAGCGACCAGCACACGCTGCGGAGCGTCCTGGTGGCCAACCGCGGCGAGATCGCCCGCCGAGTGTTCGCCACCGCCCGGGCCATGGGGCTGCGCACCGTCGCGGTGTACTCCGATGTCGACGCAGACGCCCCGTACGTCGCCGACGCCGACGTAGCCGTCCGGCTACCGGGCAACACCCCGTCCGAGACCTATCTGGATGCCGACCTCGTGGTCGCCGCGGCGCTGAGGGCGGGCGCGGACTGCGTCCACCCGGGCTACGGGTTCCTGTCCGAGAACGCAGATTTCGCCCGGGCGGTGCAGTCAGCGGGACTGGTCTTCGTGGGTCCCAGCGCAGAGGCCATCGAAGCCATGGGCAGCAAGCTTGCCGCCAAGGAGCTCATGCAGCGGGCCGGGGTGCCGACCCTGCCCGGCGTGGACGCCACCGGCCTCTCCGGAACGGAGCTGGAGAAGGCAGCCGCCGACGTCGGCTACCCGCTCCTGGTCAAGGCATCCTTCGGTGGCGGCGGTCGCGGCATGCGGGAGGTACGCGACCCGAGCGACCTCGCGGATGCTGTCGCGGGTGCCGGTCGCGAGGCGGCGTCCGCCTTCGGCAACGGCACCGTGTTCCTGGAGCGGCTGGTCGAGCGGCCCCGCCACGTCGAGGTTCAGATCTTCGGCGACAGCCACGGACACACGGTGGCGCTCTTTGAGCGGGAGTGCTCCATCCAGCGCCGCCACCAGAAGGTGGTCGAGGAGGCGCCGTCCCCCGCGGTCGACCCGGACCTGCGTGATCGGCTGCAGGAGGCGGCCGTCGCCGCCGCCCGCGCCATCGACTACGTCGGCGCGGGCACGGTCGAGTTCCTGCTCGACGAGTGGGGCGACTTCTTCTTCCTCGAGGTCAACACCCGCCTGCAGGTGGAGCACCCCGTCACCGAGGCCGTCACCGGGCTGGACCTGGTCCGGTTGCAGTTCGACGTCGCGGCGGGCCGGCCGTTGCCCTCCGAGGCACTGACGCCGACCCTGACCGGCTGCGCGATCGAGGTGCGGCTCTACGCCGAGGACCCGTCCCGCAGCTGGCTGCCCCAGTCGGGGCGACTCGAGGACTTCCACGTCCCCGCCGAGGCCGAGTTCCGGCTGCCAGACGGGCCGGGAGTCCGGCTGGACAGCGGCGTCGCCCCCGGCGTCGAGGTCGGGGTTCACTACGACCCGATGCTCGCCAAGGTCATCGCCTGGGCGCCGGACCGGACCTCGGCCGCGCTCGCACTGGCAGGCGCCCTCCAACGCGCCCGGCTTCACGGGCTGACGACCAACCGAGATCTTCTGGTGCGCGTATTGCGCAGCGAGGCCTTCCTCGCCGGCGAGACCGAAACCGGGTTCCTGGATCGGCACGGCCTCGACGTCCTCGCCGCGCCGCTGGCCGATGAAGAGGGGCGTCGCCGGCATGCCGTCGTGGCGGCGCTGGCCGGCGCCGCTCTGCGGCGAGCCGCCGCGCCGGCGCTCGCCGGCCTGCCGTCCGGCTGGCGCAACAACCCGACAGCGCCGCACACCACGGTCTTCGACGCCGGCACGGTGCGCTACCGCCTTGACCGGACGGGGCTCACCGCCGACGTCGACGGGACGCCGGTGCCGCTGACGGTGCTCGGCACGGACGTCCTGCAGCCGGGTCGGGTCCGGCTGGAGGTTGAGGCCGACGGGCTGCGCGGCACCTACGACGTGCACGTGGAGGGCGACCGCTCGTTCGTCGACGCGCCTGACGGCTCGACGACACTGGTCGAGCAGCCGCGCTTCCCGGAGCCCACGGCGAAGGTGGCCCCCGGGTCGCTCACCGCCGCGATGCCTGGCGCGGTCACCCGGGTGGCCGTGGCTGAGGGCGATCGCATCGCCGCGGGGCAGCTGGTGCTAGTCCTGGAGGCCATGAAGATGGAGCACCCCGTGGTGGCGCCCGCCGCCGGAGTGGTGCAGGCCCTGCACGTTCACGTGGGCGCGCAGGTAGAGACAGGCGCGACGCTGGCCGTCGTCGCCGAGACCGAGGAAGGGAACAGCAATGCGTCCTGATCTGTCGGGGGTCGACCCCCTAGCGTTCAACCTGGCGACCAGGTTGTCGGTGGGCGACATGCTCACCCGCTCGGCATTCCAGTTCCCCGACCGCACCGCCATCGTGCAGGGCGACGAGGAGATCACCTATGCACGCCTCGACGCCTCCGCCGAGGCCTTCGGACAAGGCCTGCTCGACACCGGCCTCCAGCGGCAGGAGCCCGTGGCCTTCCTGCTGGGCAACTCCTGGCGGTTCGTGGCCACGTTCTTCGGCTGCGCCAAGTCCGCGCTCGTCGCCCTGCCCGTCAATCTGATGCTGCCCCCGGACGAAGTGGCGTGGATCCTGGCCGACGCAGGAGTGCGCGCCGTGGTCGCCGACCCGGCATTCGTACCGCTCCTTGAGCAGATACTCCCCGATCTGCCGCAGGTCACCACCGTGGTCGTCACCGGGGAGACGTCGGACTCGGTGGCCGGGCGCACCGCGTTGCGCTGGGACGATGTGGCCGCGGACCCGACCCCGTTGCAGGTGGTGGTCGAGGACCGCGACACCTTGCACTGCCTCTACACCTCGGGCACCACGGCCCGTCCCAAGGGCGTACTGACCAGCCACCTCGCTGTTCACGTGGCGGCACTCAGCAGCGCGCTGCAGGTGGGGCACCGGCACGGGAACGAGTTCTCCGTGGCCCCGATCGTGCTGCCGCTGTTCCACACCACGGCACTGGACACGCTGCTGCTGCCCGTGCTGCTCACCGGCGGCACCGCGATCCTGCCCCCTGGCTTCCAGCCCGAGGCCTACCTGGACATCGTGGAGGGCAGTGGGGCCACGCACCTGCTGCTGCTGCCCATGATGTGGGCCGCGGTGCTGGCCACGCCGAGGCTCGACGAGCGAGACCTGTCCTCGGTGCGGCTGTGCATGTACGCCATGGCGCTGATGCCGCAGGAGCGGATCGGTCAGATAGCCGCCGCCTTCCCCAACGCCGACGTACTGCTCGGCTCGGGGCAGACCGAGTGCGTGCCGGCCACGGTGCTTCAGTGGCCGGCGCACCAGGACACCAAGAGCGCCTCGTGGGGTCCCTCGGTCGTGACCGTCGACACCCGGATGATGGGACCGGGCGGGGACCTCCTGCCCCGGGGAGAGACCGGGGAGATCGTCTACCGCGGTCCGCACGTGATGAGCGGCTACTGGAACAACCCCGCAGCGAACACCGCTGCCTTCGCTCACGCCTGGTTCCACAGCGGCGACATCGGGCACCTCGACGAGGAGGGGGTGGTCTGGTTCTCCGATCGGCTCAAGGACATCGTGAAGACCGGCGGGGAGAACGTCTCCTCGGTCGAGGTCGAGCGGGTGTTGCTCAGCTCCCCGGAGATCACCGAGGCCGCGGTCATCGGCGTACCCGACGACAGATGGGGCGAGGCCGTGACAGCGGTCGTCGTCGCCGTCGACCCCGACGTCGACCCCACCGCCCTATCGGAGCGGCTGACCGCGTTGTGCCGCGAGCACCTGGCCGGCTTCCAGGTCCCGAAGCGGATCGAGGTCCTGACCGGCCTGCCCAAGACGGCGACCGGCAAGATCCAGAAGCACGAGCTGAGGGAGCGTTTCCGTGGCTGACCAGGAGCTGGTCCACGTCCACCACCGCGGGCCCGTCGCGGAGGTCACCCTGGACTCCCCGCACAACCGCAACGCTCTGTCTCGCGCCCTTGTCGAACAGCTGCATGCGGCCTTGGCGCTGGTCACCGCCGACGATCGGACACGAGTCGTCGTGCTGACGGGAGCCGGCACGGTGTTCTGCTCCGGCGCCGACCTCAAGGAGCAGCGGTCGGGTGCGGCGCCGTCGGCGCTTGGCCTGCCCGACATCCTGACACTGATCTACGAGAGCCCCATACCTGTGATCGCGCGGGTCAACGGAGCTGCGCGCGCGGGCGGGTTGGGCCTGATCGCGGCCTGTGACCTCGCGGTCGGACTGGCCGGCGCGACGTTCGGGTTCAGTGAGGTCCGCATCGGCGTGGCCCCGGCCGTCATCGCCGTAGCCTGCCTGCGCCGGATGGACCGCCGCGCCGCCCGAGAGCTGTTCCTCACCGGAGAGAACTTCGACGGGCTGCGTGCCCGCGACGTCGGCCTGCTGGATCGCGCGGTTCCCGACGACGAGCTGGACCTGACGGTCGACATGCTGGCCGGGCAGCTGAGCAAGGGTGCCCCCCAGGCACTGGCGATCACCAAGCAGTTGCTGCGAGACCTCCCCGGCCCGGATCTGCAGGAGGACCTCCGGCGGATGGCTGCGGTCTCCGCCGAGAGGTTCGCGTCGGACGAAGCGCGGGAGGGCATCGCCGCGCTGTTGGACAAGCGCCCGCCGGTGTGGCTGATTCCGGCGGACGCACCGAGTGGAGGAGGACGACAGTGACGGCGACCGACATCACCGCACCCACCGGCGACCCGTGGCGCACACCCGAGCGGGTGGCGCTACGGCGGCTGGCGCGCGACTTCGTCGCCCGGGAGATCGCAACGAACATGGACGAGTGGGAACAGTCCGGCGAGCTGCCGCGCGATCTGCACCGCAAGACCGCCGACGTCGGTCTCCTCGGCGTCGGGTTCGCCGAGGAGGTGGGCGGCAGCGGCGGCGACGCGATCGACTCCGCGATCATCACCGAGGAGATCCTGAACGGCGGCGGATCCACCGGTGTGTGTGCCTCGCTGTTCACCCAGGGCATCGCGCTTCCGCACATCGCCGCCAACGGCGGCCCCGAGTTGGTCGAGCGCTATGTCCGCCCCACGCTTGCCGGGGAGCTGATCGGATCGCTGGCGGTGTCCGAGCCGGGCGGGGGTTCCGACGTCGCCAACATCCGCACCCGGGCGGTCCTCGACGGAGACGAGTACGTGGTCAACGGTGCGAAGACCTTCATTACCAGCGGCGTCCGCGCCGACTTCGTCACCGCCGCGGTGCGCACCGGCGGACCCGGCCACTCCGGGATCTCCCTGCTGGTCATCGACAAGGCCACGTCCGGGTTCACCGTGTCCCGCCGGCTGGACAAGATGGGCTGGCGGTGCAGCGACACCGCCGAACTGTCCTTCGCCGACGTCCGGGTCCCGGCCGCGAACCTCGTGGGCGCGGAGAACTCCGGCTTCGTGCAGATCATGCAGCAGTTCCAGAACGAGCGGATCGGCCTTGCCGTCCAGGCCTACGCCACCGCGGCCCGCGCCTTGGATCTGGCACTCGGGTGGGCGCGGGACCGGGAGACGTTCGGGCGACCACTGTCCTCCCGCCAGGTCATCCGGCACAAGCTCGCCGAGATGGCCCGCCAGGTCGACGTCGCGCGGTGCTACACCCGGGCGGTCGCGCAGCGGTACCTCGCCGGCGAGGACGTCGTCACCGAGGTGTCGATGGCGAAGAACACCGCCGTCTACGCCTGCGACTTCGTGGTGAACGAGGCCGTGCAGATCTTCGGCGGCATGGGCTACATGCGCGAGTCCGAGGTCGAGCGCCACTACCGGGACGCGCGGATCCTGGGCATCGGTGGCGGGACGAACGAGATCATGAACGAAGTCATCAGCAAGAGGATCGGCCTGTGACCGTAGAGCCGGCCCGGCCGTTTCGGGTCACCGGGGCCGCCCAGAAGCGGGCGTGGGCGGAGAAGGTGCTGCCCCCGGTGGAGCAGGTCCAGCAGGGGCTGTGGTCCATCCCCGTCCCCATCCCCGACAACCCGCTGCGCTACGTGCTCGTCTACGCACTCGAGCTGGACGACGGGCTGGCGCTGATCGACGCCGGCTGGGACACTGACGACGCCTGGCTCGCCCTGACCCACGGCTTGGTCACGGCCGGGCACGCCATCGGCGACGTCCGCGGCGTGATGGTGACGCACATCCATCCCGACCACTACGGTCTGGCGGGGCGGATCCGCGAGGCGTCGGGTGCGTGGGTGGGACTGCATCCCGACGACGCGGCTCTGCTGCCCGCCCGGTACGGGGCCGGCATCACCGACCTGCTCGACGACATGGCCGCGCTGCTGCAGAACTGCGGGGTACCCGAGGACGAGCTGCAGACCCTGTCCCGCGCTTCGCTGCCGATCGCGGCCTACGTCCGCCAGACCGAGCCCGACCGCCTCATCCGAGACGGCGACCGGCTGCCGTTGCCCGGCTGGGATCTGCGTGCGGTCCACACGCCCGGCCACTCGCCCGGCCACCTGTGCTTCCACGAGCACCGGCGTCGCGTCCTCTTCTCCGGGGACCACGTCCTTCCTCGCATCACGCCCAACATCGGGGTGCACGCGCAGTCGAGCGGCAGTCCGCTGGCCGACTTCGTCGACTCCCTGGCACGCGTCGCCGGGCTGGATCACGAGCTGGACGAGGTGCTGCCCGCGCACGAGTACCGCTTCGCCGGCCTCGCGGCGCGCGTGTCGACGCTGCTGGGCCACCACGACGCGCGGCTGGAGGAGATTCACGCCGCCCTGACGGCGGCACCGACGACGTGGGAGCTGACCGCCGCGTTGACCTGGTCGCGCCCCTGGGACCAGGTCTCCGGTTTCATGCGCAGGGCGGCTGTCGCGGAGACCCTGGCGCACCTGGTCCTGCTGGAGAGCAGGGGACGGGTGGCGCCTGGTCGCGAGAGCCCGTGGCGCTGGGAGCAGCGCTGACGGATCTGCCCACCGGTCACTCGTGGAGCGCCTCGGTGCCCGCTGCGCCCGCTCGGCCCGTCCGGTCGCCCCCGGGCCAGGCTTGCGGCGCCAGGCCGATCGCCCCGGCCCACAGCCGAGTGAGTACGTCGACGGCCTCCGCCTCGTCCAGCCGCTCCACCGGGTCCTGCCACAGGTGGGCGAAGGACTCCACCATGGCGCCCAGGGCGCTGGCCGTCGCTCGCGGCGGCAGCAGCGGATCGGCCAGGCCCAGCTCCTGCAGCCGGATCAGGCCCTCCATACCCCGCTGGACGAACGACTCCCGGATCTCCAGTCGCAGCCCCCGGAAGTCCTCCCGGACATCCGCCAGAGAGTCCAGCACCCGCAGGATCCGGGAGTGCCGGGTCACGGCCCGCAGGAACGACCGGTTCGCGGCCTCGATGCGGGCGTACGCCGCGTCCGGCGGCAGGCGGGCGCCGATCGAGGTCGCGGCGAAGATGTCCTCCGTGACACCGGTGACGATCTCGCGCAGCAACGCCTCCTTGGAGTCGAACCAGGTGTAGAACGTCCCATGGGAGACCCCGGCGCGCCGGGCCACGGCATCGATGCCGACGGCGGAGAACCCGCACTCCTCGAACAGCTCCCGCCCAGCCTGCAACAGCGCTGACCTGGTGCGCCGGCCACGCGCGGTGACCGGCGGGGGTCCTGGTTCGGCCGATGTCATGCGATGTCCCTTCATCCGACGGTTCCGCCGCGCTCCTATCTTGACGCCACAGTCAGGTTTGACCAAACTGCGGGTGACCTGGGTCACCCGCAGTTGGGGCCCTCTTTGAAGGGACGGGACATGGACAGAGGAATCGGCAGTTGGGTCACGACGAGGGCTTTCCTCTCTGGGGACCGGATCGCTCTCGTCGACGGTGAGCGGCGACTGACCTACGGCGACTTGGACAGCAGCACCAACCAGCTGGCCCGGGCACTGAGTGCCCTGGGGGTCCGGCAGGGCGACCGGGTCGCCGGGCTCCTCGTCAACAGCACCGCGTTCCTCGAGACGATGCTGGCCACCGCCAAGCTGGGCGCGGTGTTCGTCCCCATGAACGTGCGGCTCGCACCGGCCGAGATCACCTACCTCCTGGCGGACTCCGGGGCTGACACCTTCGTGTATTCGGCGCCCCTGGCGCCGGTGGCCCGCGCGGCCCTGGGCGGTGACGGGGTTCGCGTCCGCTCCCGACTGATCGTCGGCGGCGAACCCGAGCAGGGCGAGCTGCGCTACGACCAGGTGCTGGGCAGCGGCGAGTCCCGTCCGATAGACACCGACGTCGATCGGCGCGACCTGTCCTGCTTGATGTACACCTCCGGAACCACAGGGCGACCCAAGGGAGCGATGCTGACCCACGACAACCACCTGTGGAACGTCGTGAACAGTCTGTCCTTCGGGCGGGGACTGCGCGAGGGCGACCTCACCGTGACCGTGGCGCCGATGTTCCACATCGGTGGCCTGGGGATCCACACCCTGCCACTGCTGTACGCCGGCGGGACCAACGTCCTGCTGCCCGCGTTCGACCCGGTCCAGACGCTGGACGCGATGTCCCGAGAGCGGGCCACCGTGCAGTTCATGGTCCCCGCCATGTGGGCGGCCCTCATGTCGGTGCCCGGCTTCGACGACTTCGATCTGTCGTCGCTGGAGCTCGCCGTCTCGGGAGGAGCGCCGTGTCCACTGCCGGTCATCGACTTCTACCAGGGGAAGGGACTGCCCTTCCAGGAAGGGTTCGGAATGACCGAGACCGCTCCGATCGTGTCGGTCCTGGACGCCGATCACGTCAAGGAGAAGGCGGGATCCATCGGCCGGGCGGTGTTTCATGTCGAGGCGCGCATCGCCGATGAAGCCGACAAGGACGCGCGCGTCGACGAGGTGGGGGAGCTGGTCCTGCGCGGACCGAACGTGTTCACCGGCTACTGGGGTCTGCCCGAGGCCACGGCCGAGGCGTTCCGCGGCGGATGGTTCCACACCGGCGATCTGGGCCGCATGGATGCCGAGGGCTTCATCACGCTCGTCGACCGCAAGAAGGACATGATCATCACCGGCGGCGAGAACGTCTACCCGATCGAGGTCGAGCAGGTGCTCTACCGGCACCCCGCGGTCCGCGAGGTGGCCGTCGTCGGCGTCCCCGACGCCCGCTGGGGCGAGACGCCAGTGGCCACGGTGACGTTCCAGGAAGGCGCCGAGGCGACTGCCGAGGAGCTCATCGCCTACACCCGGGACCGGCTCGCCCACTTCAAGTGCCCCACCCGCATCGAGTTCGTGTCGGAGCTTCCCCGCACCGCCACTGGCAAGGTGCTCAAGACGCTGCTGCGTCAGCAGCACGGCGGAGGAGAACAAGCGGTGGGCCGCTGAGCCCTTCCGGCGGCCGGGTGGTGGTCCGCCTCACCAGGTCGCTGAGAGGCCGCCGTCGACCACGAGGGTCTGTCCGGTCATGAACGCCGACCCGGGGCCGGACAGGAAGACTGCGGCGGCGGCCATGTCGGCCGGGACGCCCCAGCGCCGGACAGGGGTACGCCGCACGACGCGCTGCTGGAACCGCTCGTCGGAGTGCAGGTCGCTGACGAGGTCGGTTTCCACCCAACCGGGGCACAGGGTGTTGACCGTGACCCCGCGGCGGCCCAGCTCAGCCGCCAGTGAGCGGGTCATGGCGATCATGCCGCCCTTGCTGGCCGCATAGGCACTGGAGTGGGTGTCGCCCACCAAGCCCATGACGCTGGCCACGTTCACCACCCGACCCCAGCCACGCTCGGCCATCGCCGGAGCCAGTTCGCGCGTGAGTGCGAAGGCAGCGGTGAGGTTGGTCTGGATCGTGCGGGCCCAGCTCTCGTCGTCCACATCACTGAGGGCCTGGTTCCAGGATCCGCCCGCGTTGTTGATGAGGATATCGATCGCGTCGGCAGAGGCCCGGGCTTCGCCCGCGAGGCCCGTCGGCCCGTCGGGGTCCTGCAGATCGGCGGTGAGAACGACGGGGTCGTGTTGGAGGGTCGAGGCCACCTGGTCGAGGCGTTGGCGGTCTCGGCCCGCAAGGATCACCTGGGCGCCGGCGGCATCGAGCGCCTGGGCCATCGCCTCACCGATCCCACGCGTTGCTCCGGTGACGAGGGCGGTGCGGCCAGCAAGGCTAAACAACTGGTCGAGTGTCATGGATGAGGGCCTTTCAGGCTGCTATCGGAATATGTCGAGGATGCTTTCGGTGACGAGGGTGAGAACCTTCCTGTCCTCGGATGCCGTCCGCGATCGGAACCAGATCGGGACGAAGTTGATCGACCCGTGCATGCAATGCAGGGCGACCCGCGGGTCGCGCGGGTGGAGTTGACCCGACGCCACGCCATCCTCGACGACGGCGACGAAGATCTCTTCGTGTTGCCTGCGCCAGTGGCGCTGCTCCTCGCGCATCGACTCCGGCCAATCCTGGTGCTGCAGGAACAGGCGCGCCATGTGGGGGTCGTCGTGCACGAAGATCTCAAGCTGCTCGAGGATGAGGTCACGCAACGCGTCCAGAGGGGTCGGCGCCGCGTTGGCGACCGCCGCGAGACGAGCGATGGTCTTCTCCGCGACCGCCTGGAAGCAGGCACTGAAGAGATCGTCCTTGCTGTCGAAGTAGTGGTACAGCGATGCCTTGGTGAGATCGACCCGGTCGGCGACCATCTCCAGGGAGGTGTTGTGGTAGCCGTGTTCGGACACCACTTGGGCGGCGACATTCAAGATCGCATCGATGCGCTGGCTTCGCTTGCGGGCGACTCGGCTCAGGGGCTGCTGTTCGTCATCGGGCTTGGTCGCCGGACCGCTCATGTTGTCACTCCTGTGGTGGACGAGTCTCCCCCGAGGGCCGCGTCGGCGGAGGCAGTTGCGAAACGCACTGGGTGAGCGTATCTGGCTCCGAATCCGCTGCTGCGGATGAGTCCTCGATGCTGAAAGGGAGCGCTGTCGAGCACGTCCTCCGGGCGGAGCACCATGGCAGCGGGCACGTCGACGCGCGTCGTTCGGGCGATGACGTCTGCGGCTGGAAGGCCGGCGAAGAGCGTTTCCAACCGGTGTCGCAGGCGTTGGTGGTCTTGTTGGCGTCCTTCGAAGGTGGAGCTGCGTTCGTCAGCGAGGCCGAACTCGTCACAGAACCGCTCCCAGAAGTGCTGCTCGTGCACGATCCCGAGCGCGATGCGGTGCCCGTCGGCGGTGTCGAAGACGCCGTAGTGCGGCGTGGAACCGAACAGGTCCACCTCCCCAGCCGCGCGGGGAAGGGCCACGGGGAAGGTCCAGGAGGCCATCACGTCGGCCATACTCACGTCGAGATGGGCGCCCTCGCCGCTGGTGGCGCGACCGACCAGCGCGGCGTTGATCGTCGTGGCCGCCATCAGTCCGGACGCCAAGTCGGCGATGGGCAGCGGCGGCACGATCGCGGCGCAGGGTCCGTTCTGCGCCAACGTGCCGGCGTCGGCATGGTAGGTGAGATCGTGACCGGGTTTGCCGGCACGCTCGCCGTCTTGGCCGTATCCCGAGATCGAACAGTAGATCACTCCCGGGTTCGTCTGAGCCACCACCTCGTAGCTCAGGCCGAGGCGTGCCAGGACACCAGGTCGGAAGCCTTCGACCAGCACGTCGCACTCGCGCGCGAGGTCGAGCACGCGACGCCGTCCGCTGTCTGACTTCAGATCCACCTCCTGGACCTTCTTGCCCGCGTTGACCTCGGTGTAGAGGGAGGGGAAGGCACGCGCCGGATCACCCCCGGGGGGCTCTATCCGGTGCACCTCGGCACCCATATCGGCCAGCAGCCGGGTCGCGTACGGCCCCGGCAGCTGCAGGCTGAGGTCGAGGACCCGGATCCCGGTCAGCACCGGCAGCGCCGACTGCCACATCAGTACGACCTCGGCAAGTGCAGCACCTGTTGCGCGATGTGGTTGAGCACCATCTCGCGGCTCACTGGCGCCGTCTTGTGCAGCCGCACGAAGCCCCAGAGGTCCGCCAGGCCGAACTCTGTGGACAGGCCGTGGCCGCCGTGCACCTGGATCGCGCGGTCCAATGCCTCCCCAGCGGCATCCGCCGCGGCGAACTTCGCGCTGTTGGCGGCGACTCCCGATTCTCGTGGGTCCATGCCTGCGTCGACCAGCCAAGCCGCCCTCTGGGTCATCAGCCACGCCAGGTCGCGGTGGATCGAGGCCTCCGCGAGCGGGTGCGCCACCCCCTGGTGTGCTCCGATGGGCACGCCCCACACCACCCGCTCCTGCGCATAGCGGGCGGCCTTGTCCAGCGCATAACGAGCCAGTCCGCAGGCGTGGGCGGCTGTCATGATGCGCTCGGGGTTGAGCCCGACGAAGATCTGCCGCAGCCCCTCGCCCTCCTCGCCCAGTAAGCGGTCGGCGGACAACCGCACGTCCTCGAAGGTGAGGGTGAACTGCTTCTCCGGGGCGTTGACCTGCATCGGGATCGGGTGCATGCTCAGCCCCGCCGCGTCCGTGGGAACGACGAAGAGGCTCAGCCGTCCGCGGCCGGAGTCGGTGCGCCCCGTGCGGGCCACGACCAGGATCTCACGGCTCTCGTCCACGCCTGAGATGTAGTGCTTGGTGCCGTTGAGCACCCACTCCTCGCCGTCACGGCTGGCCCGGGTGGCGAGCTGGTGACTGTTGCTCCCGGCTTCGGGTTCGGTGATCGCGAAGGCCATCTTGGCCGACCCCGAGCACAGGTCGGGCAGCCAACGCTGCTTCTGCTCGGAGGTGCCGTAGGCAGAGATGACCGTGCCGCAGATCGCGGGCGACACGACCAGCAGCAGCAGCGGACAGCCGTGAGCGGCCAGTTCCTCGCCGACGATCGCCAGCTCGCTGATCCCCAGCCCGCCGCCGCCGTACTCCTCGGGAAGGTTCACCCCGACGAACCCGGCTTGTGCGACTTCGTTCCACAGCTCCTCACTGCGCGACCCCTCGGCGGCCGTGCGCTGGTAGTAGGCATGGCCGTACTTCTCAGCGATGGCGCGCACCGAAGCGCGAATGTCGCGGTGCAGTTCGGATGCGGCGAAGTCCATCATGATCCTCCCGAAGGGGCGTCCGGGGATGCCTGGTCGAACGCGAGCCGCAGCGAGGCGGCGAGGTCCTCCGGGCTACGCGCCATGTAGGGCTCGCCCAGCTGCAGGTTCAGCGCGCCGATGTCGTTCGCGTGCAGTGCGGGGGAGAAGGACAGCCGTGGTGTGAGTACGGCGTGCAGCCGCCCGCCGTCGGCGGCATCCAGGGTGGCCGGGAAGAAGGACATGTTGAAGCTCGAGATGCCGGTCTCCCCGAGTGCACCCAGCAGCCGGGAGGTGACCGTGGAGAAGTCCGCCAAGGCCGCGTCGTCGAGGGTGTCGAGCAGCTGATGGTCCGAGAAGACGATGCGCACGTCCGACAGCGCCGAGAGTGATACGAAGTCGGTCAGCACCGTCAAGTGCTCGCTGTCGTACACCCAGCGCTCACCCAGGGCACGCTCGGTCTCGACCAGGTCGTCGAAGTAGGGGCGCCCCCAACGCTCGAAGTACTCCCGCTGCGCGCGGATCCGCCTTTTGACGTTCTCTCCCGGCTCGTCGGTGACGATCACCTGCAGATGGGGATGGATCTGGGTCGACGCAGCGGGCGGCATGTAGTTCCAGCTCAGCAGTGTGAACGGCAGGTCGTTCCCGGCCTCGCGTACCGCCTTCGCGTAGTCACCGGCAAGGCTGATGGCGTTGCGCAGGACGTCAGGGGACCACGCATCGATCGAGACGAAGTGCTGGGCGCAGATCACCGTCACCGCGCTGAAGGCGTCGTAGGGGGACAGGTTCGGGACCAGGGTCGCCTCCCCCCGGCTCAGACGTCCCTCGGCGAAGACATCGGGAGGAAGCTGCGGGGTCACGACCTTCAGGCGCTCGGGACAGAAGGGGCAGATCTCGCGGGTGGTCTCGGCAAGCTCTGCGAAGTCCTCCGGTTGAGGTTTGAATCCCACGAAGTGGGCGAGCCGACCGGTGGTGCCCAGCAACGGGTCACGTCGGATCTCGCTGGTGATCTGAGCAGGCGCCCAGTTCTGGGACGGGTCGAGGTACCGGGTGGTGCGGGGGGAGCGCTCGAAGGCGATCCCGTGGGCGCCCGGCCGGGCGGCGTCGCTCACCGCTCACCGCCCCAGGATGTGCACTGTGGCCGCCGCGACGTCGCCGCCCAGCCAACCACCGGCGTTCTCGGTGATCCCGATCCGGGCACCCTCGACCTGGCGCCCACCGGCCCGGCCCCTGAGCTGGTCGGCCACCTCGACCACCTGCGCCACGCCGGTGACACCCACCGGGTGGCCCTTGCAGACCAAGCCTCCGCTGGGATTCGTCGGCAGGTCGCCTCCCACGCTCAGCCGTCCCTTGCGTACCGCGAAGACACCCTCCCCCGAGGCGAGCAGGCCCAGCTCCTCCAGCGCGATGAGCTCGGCAGGCGCGGTGGCGTCGTGCACCTCGGCCAGGTTCACGTCGCCGGGTGAGACCCCCGACTGGTCGAAGGCCAACCGCGCCGCATGGGCGACGGCCGGCTCGGAGTGCCGTCCTCGACCGGAGACCAGGCTGGAGGCGAGCAGCCGCACCGCCGTGGCTTCGCGGGTGGGCTCGATGGTGAGGACGAGCGCTGCCGCGCCGTTGCCGATGGGCGAGCACATCGGCAGGGTGAGCGGGTCGTTGATCAGCCTGGCCTCGAGAACCTCCTCGACGGTGATGGGAGCCGTGAACTGAGCGACCGGGTTGTGGGAGGCGTGACGCCTGTTCTTCACGACCAGCGCGGCGAAGTCCTCAGGGCGTGCCTCGTGGTCGCTCATATAGTCACGTGCCAACTGCGCATAGATGTCCATGAACAGCGAGCCGCTGCCACGGACTTCGGGCGACTCCTCCTCCAGCCGCTCTTGGTCCACCGCTGCGGCCAAGGCGATCATCGGGCGTTGCTTGTCCTCGCTGGCCATCTTCTCGGCTCCGACGACGAGCACGGTCCCGGCCCGGCCAGCGCGCAGCGCGGTGTCCGCGAGGTGGAGCGCCGTGGAGCCGCTGGCGCAGGCGTTCTCGCAGTTGACGATGGGCACACCGCTCAGGTCGAACTGGCGCAGCAGCACCTGGCCGCGAATCATCTCCTGCCCGGTGAGCAGGCCGCTGGCAGCGTTGCCGACGTAGACGGCGTCGATCTGATCCAGTCCGACGGCCGCGTCCTCGAGGGCGGCACGGACGGCGTGCTCGACCTGGTCGGCGGACCGGGTACTGGGGGAGCGGTCGAAGACGGCGATGCCGGTGCCCGCGACGAAGGTGTCTGTCATCGCTCGGCGCCCCAGCGCTCGATCAGCGTCGCGTTCGCCTGACCGCCACCCTCGCACATGGTCTGCAGCCCGTAGCGACCGCCACGTTCATCGAGCACCGACATCAGGCTGACCATCAGGCGGGCGCCCGAGCCGCCGAGGGGATGGCCCAGGGCCATCGCCCCGCCATGCACGTTGACATGCTCGTCGTACCACTGTTCGGAGATGTTCAGTTCGTTCCGCCAAGCCAGCACGACGCTCGCGAACGCCTCGTTGATCTCGACCGCGTCGAGGTCGTCCACCACGAGGCCGGCTCGGTCGAGAACCTTGCGGGTGGCCGGGGCCGGAGCCGTCAGCATCATCACCGGGTCGTCACCGGCCAGCGCCATCGAGACCATCCGCGCACGGGGGGTCAGGCCCAGCTCCCGCGCCCGCTCGCCACTCATCAGCAGCAGCGCCGCAGCGCCGTCGGTGATCTGGGAGGAGGTCGCCGCGGTGATCACGCCGTCCTCTCTGAAGACCGGCTTCAGCGAGGCGATCCTGGCAGGGTCGGGTTCGCGGATCCCCTCATCTTGGTCCACCAGTGTCTCGCCCACCTGGACGGGGGTGATCTCGCGCGCGAAGACTCCTGCCTCCCGTGCCGCGATGGCGGTGCGGTGGGACCGCACAGCCAGCGCGTCCAGGTCCGAGCGCGAGAACCCCCACTTCTCCGCGATCCGCTCGGCCGACTCGCCCTGCGAGACCAAGGAATGCGCTGCCAGCAGCTGTTCGCTGTAGGGGGAGCCCTGGAAGGTGGCAGCGGAGCCGATCGGAATCCGGCTCATCGACTCCACGCCACACGCGATGGCAACGTCGTAATTGCCGGAGGCGATCCCTTGAGCGGCGAAGTGCACCGCCTGCTGGCTCGAGCCACACTGGCGATCGACGGTGACCGCTGGCACCGATACGGGCAGTCCCGCCGCCAGCCACGCGTTGCGAGTGACGTTGGTGGACTGTTCGCCGACCTGCCCTACGCAGCCGCCGATCACGTCGTCGACTGTCGCCGGGTCGATTCCCGTGCGGTCGACGAGCGCGCCGAGCACATGGGCCAACAGGTCAACCGCATGCACTCCGGCCAAACCGCCTCCCCGCTTGCCCATCGGGCTGCGGACACCATCGACGATCACGACCTCGTTCACAGGGCTGCTCCTTCACTCTGCGCGATCTCTCGCGCGGCTGTCTTCGGGTTGTGCGAGACTCTACAATCCTTCGACCGATAAGTCGATATCCGTCTGAGTGGATGGGAGAGTGGACATGGTGGGCACTGAAGGTGAGGTCGTGACCCCGCGCAGAGCGGCGAGCGTGGTCGTGGTCCGCGACGGCGACGAAGGGGTCGAGGTGCTCCTGCTGCGCAGGACGTCGAAGGCGGCGTTCGCGCCAGACCGGTTCGTCTTCCCGGGAGGCAGCGTTGACGACAGCGATCAGCGTGTGCCGCTGATCGGTCCGCCGCAGGTGGACGAGCGTGGCCGGGCGGCGGCGCCCGCCGAGATGGTCGACCAGGTCGCGGGTGTCGTCGACGACGTCTTCGTCGCCGGGGTGCGGGAAACGTGCGAGGAGGCGCTGATACTGCTGGCCCTCGACAGCAGTGGCGCTCCTGCGAGCGTCGATCACGCCCGCGCCGTGCGTGCTGCGATGGCGAGCGGAGCCTCGCTCGCCGAGGCGTTCGATCAGAGAGCGCTGCGTCTGGATCCCGCGTCCCTCGTCTACCACGACCGGTGGATCACTCCCGAAGGCGCACCGCGCCGGTTCGACACCTTCTTCTATTACGCCGCCACGCCGGCGGGACAGATCTCGGAGCACGACCGGAGTGAGGCCGTCGACTCCGTTTGGGTCCGCCCCAACGAGGTCCTGCATAGCGAGGAGTGGACGCCACGCCTGCTGCCGCCGACTCGATATCACCTGTCCCTGTGCGAGCAGCACGCGGACGCGGCGGCGGTTCTGGCGGCCGCACGAGCCGACGCGGTTCACGAGCCGGTCCGCGCGCGACTGGTCTCCGACGGGGCCGGCGGCACGGCCGTGGTGGTGCGGCCCGGTGCAGCGCCGGTGCCGTTGGGGGCGCTGCCGTGGCGGGAGCCCGGGACGAACGAGGGCCGCTGAACCGTAGACAACTTGACCGATAAGACGTAAACTGTCTGCTCGGTTGAAGATTTACTAACTATTAGAGTCCGTACATGAGAGAGGAGCCGTGCATGCGTGAGGTTGCCATCGCCGGGGTCGGGTACACCCCGCTATCCCGCAACTCTGGCCGCACCGTCTTGTCCTTGGCTGCCGAAGCCACCCGCAACGCGTTGGCTGACGCCGGCATGTCGAAGGACGACGTAGACGGCGTGGCGAGCTTCTCGGTGCTCAACGACTCAGTGAGTTGCGAGGCGGTGGCCACTGCGCTGGCGCTGCCCAAGCTGCGGTACGTGCTGGACTTCCAGCAGGGCGGTCAGTCGCCGAGCATTATCACCTATCAGGCGGCCATCGCCGTGGCGACCGGGCAGGCGGAGGCGGTCCTGGTCTTCCGCGCCCTCAACGGCCGCTCGGGAATCCGGGTCGGCAGTGGCGCCTTCGCCGGCGGCGCCGCGCAGTTCCGCTACCCCATCGGTTACAACGCCTACCTGATGTACATCGCCATGTGGGCACGTCGTTACATGCACGAGGTCGGTGCGACCGAGGCGGACCTGGCAGCGGTGGCCATCGCCCAGCGGGCGTACGCGGAGTTGAACGACCGCGCGATCCTGCGCAAGCCGCTGGACATGGATGCCTACCTAAACAGCCCGTGGATCGCGGACCCGTTCCGTGCCGCCGACTGCACCACCGAGGTCGACGGAGCCTGCGCGGTTCTCGTGACCACGCTCGAGCGGGCCCGCGACCTTGCGCACCCCCCGGTCCGGGTCGCATCGGGTGCGTACGCCGCCGGACCTCGTCCTGGTCTCGACATCGGCGACCAGCTGCTGACCGACGACTTCACCCGCAACTACGGCTACCTGCTGCGCGATGAGCTGTTCGGGCGCGCCGGGATCGGTCCGGGCGACGTCGACGTCGCCGAGATCTACGACTGCTTCACCAGCACGGTGCTGATGACCATCGAGGGGCTCGGTCTCGCGGAGCGCGGGGGAGCGGGCGAGTTCATCCGCTCCGGCGCGACCGCGATCGACGGCTCGCTGCCGATGAACACCCACGGCGGGCTGCTCGCCGAGGGATACCTGCACGGAATGAACACGATCACCGAGGCCGTGCTGCAGGTCCAGGGCCGCTGTGGCGAACGTCAGGCACCTCGTCACGAGGTTGCCGTGGTCACCTCCGGCGCCCTCAACGACGGGTCGGCTCTGATCCTCACCGCCGACCGCTAGACCTCTGACCTTTTCCTTTTCCTTAGGAGCCGAAATGTCCGTTCTCCCCACCCGATACACCGAGCTCGTCGGCATCGAGCACCCGATCATCCAAGAGGGGATGGGCCCCTTCAAGACCGTGGCCCTGGCGGCGGCGGTGAGCAACGCCGGCGGGATGGGCACCATCAGCATGCCCGGTATGTCCCAGGAACCGAGCGAGGGCGCAGCGATCATGCGCAGCCACATCGCCGCCTGCGCCGAGCTCACCGACAAGCCGTTCGCGGTCAACGTCCCTGTCGGCGCTGACGACACCGGCACGGTGCTACCAATCACCGAGGCCTACATCAACGCCGTGATCGAGGCACGTGAAGCCAGCAGCAAGGTGGGCCAGCAGCTGAAGGTGCTCACCACCAGCGCCGGCTTCCCGGGAGCCTTCGCGGCGCGGATCAAGGACGCCGGCCTGATCCACCAGCACAAGGTCGGCAGCACGCGCCAAGCGATCAAGGCCGAAGAGGCCGGCGCCGACGTCATCATCGCCTCCGGCTACGAGATGGGCGGCCACACGCACCACTCACCCGTCCACACATTCGTGCTCCTGCCCAACGTCACCGCGGCGGTGTCGGTGCCCGTGCTGCTCTCGGGCGGTGCCCGCGACGGACGGACCCTGGCAGCCGCGCTGACCCTCGGCGCGTCGGGGGTCGCGATGGGCACGCGATTCATCGCCTCGGCCGACAACACCGACTGGCACCCGTCCGTCCCGCAGTTCATCGTCGACGCGCGAGAGGGTGACGACCTGGTGTTCCCCGGCGTCTACGGCCCGGCTCGCGGCCTCCGCAACCCCGCCACGGACCGTCTGCTGGAAATCGTCGCCAACAAAGAGATGACGACCGACGAGCTGACCGAGTGGAAGGACCACGCCCTGCAGCTCGCGCAGTCCACCGGCGACTTCGAGAAGGGTCTTGTCGCAGCGGGCCAGGTCTCCAGCGGTATCCAGGACGTGATCGACGTAGCCACCTTCGTCCCCCAGATGGCCCAGGATGCCAGCGACATCCTTCAGCGACTCGTGCAGGGCCTCACGCCCGCCAGCGCCGCCAGGGTGTGACGGTCTCCCGTGGTAGGCGATTCCGCGCCGATTGCGTCTGGAACTCCTAACAGAGGCCTGGTGCTGCTCGGGGGAGACCTGGACCTCGTCCAGGACGTGACCCGCCGCGCCGAGGCCGCCGGCTTCGACTCGGTCTGGACGACTGAGTTCTACGAGCGCACGGCGGTCGTATCCCTGGCGGCCATGTCGATGGTGTCCTCTCGTGTGGTCCTCGGCAGCGCGATCGCCTATGCGGTCGGGCGCTCGCCGCTCGTGCTGTCCGCCGAAGCGCGTGACCTCGATGAGCTCAGCGGTGGGCGCCTGATCCTGGGGTTGGGCACCGGCACGCGGACGATGCAGCGGGACTGGCACGGCAGCGATCCGACGGCTCCGGCACGGAGGGTGGAGGAGCTGGTTCCGCTGCTGCGTCGACTGTGGTCGATGGACGACACCGGCGTGTCACACGATGGGGATTTCTATCATCTCGCCCTGAGCCCCACTGCGGCGGTGCGCCCACCGTTGCGAGCCGACATTCCGGTTTACCTTGCCGGCGTCAACCCGCGGATGGTGCGGGCAGCCGGCTCCGTGGCCGACGGTCTGGTCGGGCACCCGATCTTCAGTCGCCGCTACGTGGAGGACGTCGTGCGTCCGGCCCTCGACGACGGCGCAGTTCGCGCCGACCGAAGCCGCTCAGTGCCCATCGCGGGCTACGTCATCTGCAGCATCAACGAGGATCCCGATCTGGCGCTGCGTTGGGCGAAGGCGCAGATCGGCTTCTACGCCGTCGTACGCACCTATCTGCCCGCGTTCGCCGTGCACGGCCTCGAGTCGATGGCGGCGGATGCTCGCGCAGCGTGGTCGCGACGCGACATGGACGCCATGATCGCCGCCGTTCCCGACGACGTAGTGGAGTTGTTCGCGGTGGCCGGCACCTCGGACGAGGTCGCCCAGCAGCTGCACGAGCGGTTCGACGGACTGTACGAGCAGACGTTGCTGTACTCCCCGAGTTTCGGCTTGGATGCGGCGCAGCTGCAGGGCAACGTCGAAGCCATCATGGAGCTTCTCGCCCCCGGAGGGGCGGCATAACAGCGGTGGGGCTCGCCGGCTGGGCGGTCGCGGAGTTCGGAAGTGGGCCGGAGCGTCTCGATGTGCCGCTCGGAGTCCACCTCGCGGCGCGGGCCGCCGTGAACCACGCAGGTCTGAGCCGCGCCGACATCACCGGGGTGGTGCTCGCCGGCTCCGACGCCTTGGACGGCCGCCTGATCTCGTCGATGCACATGGCCGGACCGGCTGGAGGCTACCTCAAAGACGAGACGAAGGTCGTCGACGATCCGAGCGTCGCACTCGCCTCGGCGGTGTGGCGCGTCTCCTCGGGAGCCGACCGAGCGGTACTCGTCGTCTCCTGGCACAGCCCCGCAGAGTCCGATCCCTTCAACGCCGTCTCGCCCGACCCCGAGCCGGTGTTCTCCAGACCCGTCGGCGCGCACCCGCTGGCGGCCGAAGCCCTGGCGGTCACTCGCTGGCTGCACGCCCACGGACTCAGCGCCGACCGCTTCGACTCCCTCACGGCGTTCCTGACCCCCGACAAGGCCGACGACGACCGGCTCTGGTTCACCCCGCTCAGGGCGGCGCACGTCGCCCCCGTCGACGGGGCCGCAGTGGCGGTGCTAGTCTCGGCCGCCGGGGCGCGCGCGGAGATCAAGGCTGTCGACTTCGCCAGCGACAGCGGGCTGCCGCTCGAGCAGCATCCAGACCCGGTGGGCAGGCTGCGGCAGCGGATGCTGGCGCGCACCGGTAGCGACCCCGCTCATGCCGAGGTCATCGAGACCACCGACCGGACGGTCTTCCGTCTGGTGATGGCCGCCAACGCGCTCGGTCTGGGGCAGCCGAGCGAGGTCGCCGACGCCGTCATCGAGGGCGGGTTGTCGCACCTGCAGCCCTCAGGTGGGCTGTTCCGCCGCAACGCCGGCTATGCCGCCGGACTGGAACGGATCGTGTGCGCCGCCGAGGCAGTCGAGCGCGGCGCCTTGAGCGCACTTGCGCACTGTTCGTACGGTCGAGCCGGACAGGGGCACTCGCTCACAGTGCTGGGGGCGCCGTCATGAGCCTCACCAGACCCGGCGTCGTGGGCGTCGGAATGACGCCGATGCGCACTCGCCGGCCCGACACCGACCTCTTCGGACTCATTCGCGATGCTTCCGTCGCTGCCTTGGGCGACGCAGATGTGAGCATGGCCGACGTCGATCTGGTAGTGCTCTCGCAAGGCCCGGACGCCCTGTACGGCATCGGACATCCCGAACAGGAACTCGTCGACGTGCTCGCCGCTCGCGGCAAGCGGGTGGTGAGGGTGCAAACCGGTGGGGCCACCGGCACGTCCGCGGCGCAGATGGCCTGGTGCGCCATCGCTGCCGGAGAGTCCCAATGCGCGCTGGTGGTCGGGGCCGACAAGATGGGCGACTCCCAACAGTCGGCACAACACGTCCTCAACCTCATCTGGGATCCGGCCTACGAGGCTCGCCTGCCGTTGAACACGATCTCGATGACCGCGCTACAGGCCCAGCGCTATCTCCACCGCCATGGCATCGGCTTGCGCCGTGGCGAGGAGGCATGGGCACAGATCGCCTCCAGGTTGCGGAACAACGGAGCACTCAACCCCGCAGCCCAACTGCGGAACCCGGTCACCCCTGACGAGGTGCTCTCCAGCCCACTGCTGTTCGCACCGATCCGGCGCGACATGGCCTGTCCCCAGACCTCAGGCGGCGCCGCCGTGGTCATGGTTTCGGCCGAGCGCGCAGCCACCATCGCCCGACCGGTGGCGTGGATCGACGGGTTCGCGGCCCGCTCCAACACCTACTTCCTGGGCGACAAGATGGGTGCAGCCGGCGACAACGATCACGGCTCGTTCCTCGAGCTGTCGCGTGCCGCGGCGGCCGCCTACGCCCAGGCGGGCATCACCGACCCGGCTCGTCAGATCGACGTCGCGGAGCCCTACATCCCCTTCGCCACGATGGAGCCGATCGCCGTCGAGGCGCTCGGGTTCTCCGAACCGGGCCAGGGCATCGCCGACGCGGAGAAGGGCCGGTTCGATCGCGGCGGCGAGATCCCTGTGTGCCCCTCGGGCGGCGTGCTCTGTGCGGCCCCCATCAGTGTCAGCGCCCTCGTACGGTTCGCCGAAGGGGCGCTCCAGGTCCGCGGACGCGCCGGGGATCACCAGATTGATGGGTGTCGCACCGCCGTCGTGACCGGTGCTGGCGGCTCGATCCAGTTCGCGGGCGTAGCCGTACTTCGGGGGGAGGACTCGTGACACGGGTAGGACAGGTCCTCATCGATCGCGTCGGTAGCGTCGTGCATGCGCGGCTCGACCGGCCCGACGTGCGCAACTGCATCGACTTCGGCATCATCGAGGGGCTCGAGCGCGCAGTCGAGATGGCGCGTGCAGACGCGTCGGTGCTGGTCGTTCGTGGATCCGGTGGGCACTTCTGCGCAGGCGCCGACCTCGACCTCGTGCGTGGCCTGATCGGCGACCGGGAGGGACTAGAGGCCTACGTGACGCGGCTGAGCGAGGTCCTCGACGCGATCGAAGCAGGCCCGTTCGCGAGTCTGGCGGCCATCGAAGGGTACGCGGTCGCCGGCGGCTGCGAGATGCTGCTGGCGTGCGACGTGGTGCTCGCTTCGACCGAAGCCCGCATCGGCGACCGGCACCTGGAGCATGCTCTTCTGCCCGGTGCCGGCGGCTCGGTCCGGCTGGTCCGTGCCCTGCCTCGGGCATACGCCCGGTGGCTCCTGCAGAGCGGCGAGATGATCTCGGGCGACCAGGCTCAAGCATGGGGCTTGGCCGCGTTGGCCGTGCCGCCGGACGAATTCGAGTCCGAGCTCGACCGGGTCGTCAACCGTCTCGCCTCACGGGACAGGGTCGCGATGACCGCAGTCCGCGAGATGGCCCGCTGCGCCGAGGACGAGCCGCCAGCAGCCGCCATGCAGCGTGAGCGAGAGCTCTTCCTCGACCACATCACCACGAGTCCGAACGTCCGCGAGCAACTCGATGGCTTCGTGAAGAGGAGCTGACCATGGGCGACGCCCTGACCAGTCACGTCGTGATCCCGGGGGCCTGGCACCTCGACTTCCGGCACGCGGCGGGGCCGGCGGCGAGCCGGTTCCTCACCACTGTGCGGGAGCGGGGGGTGTTGACGGCCTCGCCGTGTCCTGCCTGCGGCCGGATCCGAGTGCCCCCCCGCGACTTCTGCGAAGAATGTTTCGCTGCTACCTCCGACGACTGGCCGGACGTGGGGCCACACGCCGTCGTCGAGGCGGCGACCATCGGCTACACCAGCTTCCCGGGCTATCCGGAGCCGCCGTATGCCCTGGTCTACGCGCGCCCCGAAGGCGCGGATACAGCCATCGGAAACTTCCTCCAGGGGATAGATCTGAGTGACTACCACGTGGCGCTGGAGCGGATGCACATCGGTGCCGCCGTCACTGCCGTGTTCGAGGGCGAGCGCTCCGGGCTCGTCACCGACTTCCACTGGGCCCTAGCCGACTGATTCATGAAGGAGTGACCTATGCCCGCCACCGACCGTTCACAGCAGGGGATCGAGCTCGACGTCCCCTGGTGCTTCACCGACGACCACCGCTCGTGGCGCACGGTGCTACGCAACTTCACCACCAGCGTGCTCGCGCCGACCGTGGCGCAGCGCACCATCGACGCCACGTTCGACGAATCGATCATCGATGGCTTGGGCGAACTGGGCGTCTTCGGCCTTCGCGTGAGTGAGGAGTACGGCGGCTCCGGCTCCGACATCACCTCCTTCTGCCTGGCTGTCGAGGAGATCACGCGGGTCGACGGCGGCGTCGGCGCCAGCGCGCACGTACAAGGCATCGCCTGCGCACTGTTCGAACGGCTCGCCAACGACGAACAGAAGAAGGAGATCCTTCCACAGGCGGCGCGTGGCGAGATCTTCATCTCCTTCGGTCTCACCGAGCCCAGCGGTGGCTCCGACGCCGGCAACATCCGTACCGCCGCCGTGAGGGACGGCGACGGGTGGCGCCTGAACGGATCGAAGGCCTTCATCACCAACCCGGGCACGCCGCGATCGAAGTACGTGATCCTCTTCGCCGCGACCGGTCCCGGCCGGCCCGGTCGCCCGGAGGTCTCAGCCTTCCTGGTCCCTCTGGATGCACCCGGAGTCGAGGTCGGTCCCGCCTACGACAAGATCGGATGGCGCACTTCCGACACGCATCCGCTGTACTTCGATGACGTCCACCTGGGGCCGGACGCGCTCCTGGGCGACGCCGGTCGCGGATACCGTGAGGCGTTGGGGTTCCTCACCTGGGCCCGCCTGCCGATCGCGTCGGCATCGGTAGGCATCGCCCAGGGGTGCCTCGACGCCACGCTGGATTTCGTCCAGACGCGCGAGTCGTTCAATCAGCGCCTCGGCGACCACCAGGCCGTCGGATTCAAGGTCGCTCGGATGGCTGCGGCAACCGCCGCGGCCCGATCGATCACCTACGACGCCTGTTGGAAGATGGACCACGGCCACCCCTACGAGCAGGAGGCGGCGATGTGCAAGCTGGTCGCCTCCGAGATCTGCAACAAGGTGGCCTACGACGCCACGCAGCTGCATGGTGGAGCGGGTTTCATGATGGATTCGACGGTGACGCGACTCTATGGAGACGCCCGGGTGATGACCATCGGTGAAGGTGCATCCGAGGTCCAGCAGATGCTGATCGGTCGAAGCCTCGGCCTCAAGGTGTAGGAGACGGCCCGTGCCGGGGCGTCGGCACGGCTGATCCGACGATTCGGCCAGCGGCCCGGGGGGGCCGCTGGCCGAATCGCGTGACGACACCACCGCACTCCACAGGCGACGGCGCGACCCGACCACCCATCGTCGTCAGATCCCTCGGCCGCCGACGGGTGCCCCCAGCACCCCGCGGATCCCGACTCAGTCCAGGCGCAGGCGTCGCAGCACACCGCCGGGATCCACCCGTTCGCGGAGCATGGTGAGTTCCTCGTCGGTCGGCGACGGCGTCAGGGGAACCTCGCCGGGTGTCGACGACGGCAGGTCGAACCCGGTGCGTTTGCGGACCTCGTCGGGGGTGTGCCCAGGATGCACCGACTTGAGCCGGAGCGTGTCGTCATCGCCGAAGTCCAAGACCGCCAGCGGAGTCACCACCAGTTGGGGGCCGTCGGAATGCGGGTCGCAGAACTCTCGACGCGCAGCCGTGCGCCCCGGTGCGCTGACATGATCCACCTCGTCGATGAAGATCCGCTTGTCGTGGCGCTGCACGAAGATCATGGTGCGCGTGAAGTAGGCCGCGAAGACCAGCCCGACCGTTCCTGGACCGCGGACCCGCAGCTTCGGGTAGTCACGTCCGATACCGACCATGTTCACGTTCCCGTGGCGGTCGACCTGCATGCCACCGAAGATCCCCACGGTGGGCGCCTTGCGCCAACCACCGAGCTCGAAGTCGACGATGTCCTCGAGGCGAAAGGAGTGCTCCGCGCTGTCGAGGGTCACCGGGTCGGCAGTCGACTTCACCAGTGGCGCCGCCGAGTTGATCGCACCGCCGCCGCCGCTGAGCCAGTTGAGGTCGGGGGCGTGCATCAGGCGGGCGAGCTGGAAGGCCGCCATCGGAATCTGCGAGTTGGCGCCACAGGCACCCCACTCCTCGTTGCGCAAACCGCGCGCCAAGGTGACGGCCATCAGCTCGCTCGTGGTAATCGTCTCGGTCATGCTTCGCTCCGTCCGGCGTGAGCAGTGGGATCGACACGCAGCGTGCCGAGCAGACGCTGCACTCCTACACGTTCCAAGTACTCGTGGTGATCTTGCGGTTCGTTCACATACCTCGTCATCCACTCCTCGGGGGAGCGCACGTATTCCTCCAGCATGCGCTCGTCACGTCCGTAGTGACCCGCCGACGAGGTGGGGTGTGCGGCGAAGGGAAGCGCGACGACGGCCGAGACCATGAAGCTCGGAACGGTCACCTGTTTGTGCCGGCCCGACCTGGCGTAGTCGTCGGGCACGATCTCGTCGGTGACCACGATCGCGGTCTTCGACGCTCGCAGGATCAGGTCGTCCTGATAGATCGGACCGTCCAAGAAGACGTTGCCGAAGCGGTCGCAGCGTGGCGCGTGCACGATCCCCACGTCGGGGCGCATCGCCGGGATCGCCACGTGCTCGTGGCCGGAGTAGGGATCCACCACGGTGCGGAAGAGGTCCGGCGACAACGCGCGCGTGCCGGTCGCCTCGTGGCCGCGCGGCAGTGGCATGAAGGGCAGATTCGCCGCCGCTGCCTTGAGCCCATAGATGGTGAACGGCTCGTCGACGTCGTGCACCACGATCGTGGAGCTCTCGGCGGCAGCACGGAACGCGGGCGCCAGCCCGAAGTCCTCGAGCCCGACGTACGCCGTGTAGACCTCGGCGACGGCCCCGGCAGCGACAAGAACCTCGACGGGAAGACCGGCCGACACGTTCGGCAGTAGGCGGAGGTTGCGTCGCTTGTTGCGGGCGAGCTCACGGATGATCGGCATAGGCGACGCGTGCGCATGGATGCCGCCGATCGCGACCAGGTCGCCGTCGCTCACCAGGTCGGCCGCGGAAGCGACGTCGATCACCTTGCTGCGTCGGTTCATACCATCTCCTCAGTGGTCACGGCCGACTGGAATCGTGCGCGAACCAGCGTGGCCACATCCATGATCCGGGGCATCTGGTCTTCCAGGTCGGAGCCTGCGATGCGGCAGATCACATCGGTGACGCCGGCCTCGACGAAGGTGGCGATCTCCTCGGCACACTGGTCGACGTCACCGGCAATGCAGTAGCGGCGCATGGGCTTGGGGTCCATGGCGTAGACGTCGCCGATGAAGGCGCTGGCGTCTCGCCATGCGCGGTCGGCGTCGTCGTCCACCCGGATATAGACGTGCAAGCCGGCGGTCAGCTCCTCCGGGGCGCGGCCGGCGTCCGCCGCCATGGCGAGCAGCGCCGACCATCGCTCGGCATAGCGCTCGGGCGTGACGAAGGCCCCCAGCCAGCCATCGCCGAACCGCGCGGTGCGCGCCAAGGCGGCGTCCGCCCGTCCACCGTGCCACAGCGGGATGCGGCTCTGCACTGGAGGCGGCTGGAGGCCATGCGGGTTGTCGGGGCGCCACATCTCGCGCAGCGACCCCATCAGTTCGGTGGTCCTGCGACCGCGCTCTGCCATCGGTACGTCAGCCAGTTCGAACTCGGCGCGATTCTCGCCTCCCACACCGAGACCGAGGAGGACGCGTCCTTCGCTGAGTGCGTCGATGGTGGCCACGGACTTGGCGACCCAGGCGGGGTGCCGGAGCACTCCGAGCAGCACTCCCGACGCGACCGTCACCTCTCGGGTCACGACTGCGGTGGCCGCCATCATCGACAAGCACTCATACAGCGGGACGTGAAAGCTCAAGTGGTCGCCGAACCACACCGAGGAGTAGCCGAGCTCCTCTGCCAACACGGCAGAGCCGACCACGTCGCTCGCAGTTCGCAGGGGCGACCCGAAGTTGTTGAGTCCTACCCCGAAGCGCAGCGGTTGCGTCACGCGCATTTCCTTCCATACGACCAGAGGGTTGACGTTCGACCGACAGGTTGAGACTCTAGCCGCAGCAGGACGCCCGCGCTAGGGCGGTAAGACGTCGCGTCGAGGTTCGATGCGACAGAGCAAAGGAGACAGCAGTGACAGCAACGCACTCGGAGACCACCGGCACGTCCACCTTGCTCGTAGAACGGATGGCGTTGAGTTCCGGCCCCGGAGTGATGGCGTTGGTAACCCTGAACCGGCCCGACGAGATGAACCCGCTCGACTGGGACACCGTCAAGAGCCTCAGGACCATCTTCGACGAGCTCGGACACGACGACGAGGTCCGCGTCGTGGCGATCACCGGCGCCGGTCGCGCGTTCAGCGCCGGAGGCGACATGAAGAAA
This sequence comes from Nocardioides caldifontis, assembly GCF_008087345.1. Taxonomy (GTDB): domain Bacteria; phylum Actinomycetota; class Actinomycetes; order Propionibacteriales; family Nocardioidaceae; genus Marmoricola_A; species Marmoricola_A caldifontis. Next base: position 62,442 of record NZ_VHIB01000018.1, read on the forward strand.
TACCAGCAGCTTCAGCGCGACACCCAGGGGTTTCCCCAGTTCTTGGCCGACATCCACGAGACGTTCGCCGCCATCAGCCAGTACCCCAAGCCCTACATCGCGCTGGTCAACGGAGTCGCCGTCGCCGGAGGTATCGAGCTCGTGCTGTCGTGCGACCTCGCGCTCGCCTCGACGTCCGCGCGGATCGGTGACGCCCACCTCCCGTTCGGCCAGATGGGGGGCGGCGGCGTCCTCACCCTGCTGCCGGGCGCCGTCGGCCCGGCCCGGGCGCGCGAGCTGATCTTCACCGGACGCATGCTCAAGCCCCAGGAGGCGTTGGAGTGGGGCCTGGTCTCGCAGGTCGTCGAGAACGACGACCTGGTGGCGGCTGGCCTCCGTTTCGCCGAGCAGGTGGCGGCGAAGTCGCCGCTGGCCGTACGCAACGCCAAGCAGGTCCTCAACTCCGCGTACTGGGAGGGAACGGGCATCCCTAGCGGCATGCGCCTGGAGCGGGAGGTCACCGCCCGCTACTGCCTGACTAGTTCCGACGCCCCCGAGGGTCTCGACGCGTTCGAGTCCAAGCGCACACCCCAATTCACCGGGCGCTAAGCCCAGTTGATCAGCCAGGAGGATCCGTGTCCAACCCCACCGACTATGCCCAGCCGCCAGCCCCCCAGGTCGATCCCGACAGCGCCGCCTACTGGAAGGGTCTGGCCGAACACCAGGTACGGCTGCCGGGATGCGCCACCTGCGGCAAGGTCCGCTATCCCCCGCTCGATTCCTGCCCTTACTGCGGGCAGCCGGGGGGAGAGGAGCAGGTGCTGTCCGGAGTAGGCGCGGTGTACTCCTTCATCGTCCTGCACCGCACGTTCCACCCTGCTTTCGAGGCCGACCTTCCCTTCGCCATCGCCGTGGTCGACCTCGAGGACGGGCCCAGGATCGCCGCCCGCATCGAGGGCCCGCCGGAGGCAGTGAGCATCGGCATGCGGGTCCAGGCGACCTATTTCGACCGCGAGTCGTGGACCGAGCTGCGCTTCACGCCGCAGGACAACTAGAACCGAGGAGACAAAGATGTCCACCCACACCCACAACGAGGCCACGTCCGACTGGGCCGCGGTGATCCACAAGTTCGGTCGGGACAAGGTACTGCCACGCAGCAGTGAACTTGACGCCCACCCTCAGGACATGGAGCTCATCAGGTCCCTGCTGCTGGAAGTCGGTCGGATCGGGCTGTATGGAACGGTGATCTCGCCGGAGTACGGCGGCACGGGCCCGAGCAGCCTGGCTCTGCATGAGGCGGTCGACGCCTTCGCCTACCACAACGCCGGCCTCGCCATGTCGACCATGCCGACCTACCTGACCGCCCGGGCGCTGATGTCGTTCGGCACCGATGAGCAGAAGTCTCGCTGGCTGCCCAAGATCGCGGCTGGAGAGGTCATCACCTCCTGGGCCGTTACCGAGCCGGACACCGGTTCCGACGTCGCCAACATCACCACGAAGGCGGTCCGTGATGGCGACGGGTGGCGGATCAGTGGCACGAAGATGTTCATCACCAACGCCAGCATCGCCGACGCCGTGCTCCTGCTGTGCCGCACCGGCGGCCCGGGGGTCAAGGAGACGCTGACGACGTTCGTCATCCCGATGGATGCGCCCGGCATCAGCGTCACCGGCGTGTTGGAGAAGATGGGGTTGCGGTCGTCTCCGACGTGCGAGCTGCTCTTCGACAACGTCCGGGTCGAGGACACCGACCGGCTCGGCGAGGTCGGTGAGGGCTGGGAGGTCGCGATGGACGTGCTCGACTACGAGCGCCTCGCGATCCCCGCCATTACCGCCGGCATGGCGCAGCGGGCACTGGAGCTCTCCTCGGCGTACGCCGACCAGCGCACGGCGTTCGGTGGTCCGATCGCGGAGCTGGCACCCGTCGGGGAGATGCTGGCCGACATGGGAGCCGCGCTGCTGGAATGTCGCCTCCTGTACCGGCACGCCGCAGCCTTGTCCGACGCGGGCAGGCCGTCGATCACCGAAGGCTCGATCGGCAAGCTCGTCGCCGGTCGGTTGGCCAACGAGGTGACCAGCAATGCCGTGCAGATCCACGGCGGCTACGGATACTGCCGCGAGTACGAGGTCGAACGTCTCTACCGCGACGCCCGCCTGTTCATGATCGGCGGAGGCACTAGCCAGGTCCAGCGCAAGATCGTCGCGCAGCAACTGCGTCGCTCCCACAAGTGGGGAGCGACGGCAGGCGTGTGGGCGTGACCCGCAGCATCACCTAGACGCTCGGACCTCCGGGCGACGCATGTCACTGTGCACGGGGCAAGACAAGCTCCGGGCACAGTCGAAAAGTCCGGGCCTAGTGACGCCGCCGAACGTGGTGAGCGCAGCGCGGCGTGATCGTGGCACACGCGGCTTGACCGCCTCCCGCCCGTGAGCGAGGGATCGGACGCCGAGACGGAACTGGTCCAGACAAGGGCTCTGGCCAGATCGAGAGGTACCCGGCACGAACCGTGGTGGCTCACGGTGGTGGCTCACCTGGCCTCCTGGGCCGACGAGGCACCGGCGTGCGCTTGATCCGCGCTGGATCGGCTGCTGCGCGCACGCGGCAACCGGCACCAGGCACCGAAACCGCCCGTGGTCTTGGGGGGCCGACAGTTCCCAGTTCCCACCCGACGCCGTGGTCCGGGCCGCGCGTCCTTGCTCGCTTCTCGGGACCCTTGGGCAAAGCCCTTGCGCAATGTGACAAGCGCCACCATACTTCTGATCACTGACTACGTAGTCAAAAATCAGCCGAGGAGTTGATTGTGGACCCGAGTAGCCCAACACTCGAGATCACCGGAGTGACGCTGCATTTCGGAGGATTGACCGTTCTCTCGGATGTGTCGATGGCTGCGGGCGCCGGAGAGATCACCGCCCTCATCGGGCCCAATGGGGCCGGGAAGAGTTCGCTGGTCAACTGCGTCACCGGCTTCTACCGACCGCAGAAGGGAGCCATCACCCTTTTCGGCCGCGAGACCACGGGACTGCCCGCACACCGCGTCGCCGGGCTAGGAGTCGCGCGCACTTTCCAGCACATCGAGCTCTTCCAGGGTCTAAGCGTCATCGACAACCTCATGCTTGGCAGGCACCGCCATCTCAAGGGTGGCGCGCTGGCCAACGGCGTCTTCTACGGCCGCAGCCGGCGCGAGGAGCTACGCCAGCGTGCGGCCGTCGAAGACATCGTCGACTTCCTCGACATGCCGCACATCCGCAACACCCCGGTGGGCCTTCTGCCCTACGGCCTGCAGAAACGTGTCGACCTGGGTCGCGCCCTGGCTCAGGAGCCTCGACTGTTGATCCTCGACGAGCCGATGGCCGGGATGAACGTCGAGGAGAAGGAAGACATGGCACGCTACATCCTCGAGCTACGCCAGGAATCGGCGATCAGTGTCGTCCTCATCGAGCACGACATGGGCGTGGTGATGGACATCTCGGATCGGGTCTCTGTGCTCGACTTCGGACGGTTCATCGCTCAAGGACCTCCGGACGAGGTCCGGGCTGATCCTGCCGTGATTGCCGCCTACATCGGTGCGCCCGCTGAGGCTGCTACTGGCGAGGCGGCTGCCCGATGACCGAGACGGTGAGCTACCCCGAGCAGACGATGCCGCAACTGCTCTTGCAGCGTGTCGCCGAAACCCCAGACGTGGTTGCGCTGCGGGTCAAGGATCGCGGCGTCTGGAAGCCGATGACCTGGCGCGAGTACGGCCGGCGCATCGAGCACCTGGCTCTCGGCATGCTCGAACTCGGCCTGCAGCCTGGTGAGAACGTCGCGATCATCGGCGACAACTGGCCACAGCACCTGATCACCGACCTAGCCGCGCAGTCGCTGCAGGGTGCCGGCGTGGTGCTGTATCCGGAGTCGTCTCCAGAAGAGGTCGCCTTCATCGTGGGCCACGCCGAATGTCCGGTCGTGGTGGTGCGCGACCAGGAGCAGGCCGACAAGCTGTTCGAGATGCAGCAGGAGTTGCCGGGACTGCGGCGCATCATCTACTGCGACGGCCGCGGAATGTCGCTCTATGACGCCACGGTGGCGATCTCCTTCGACGAGGTCCTCGCCATGGGCGCTCGCCGAGCAGAGGCGAACCCGAACGAGTATCGCGAAAGCGTGGATCGGGGCAAGAACTCCGACATCGCGATCCTGATGTACACCTCCGGCACCACGGGAGAGCCGAAGGGCGCGATGATGACCCATCTCAACGTCATTGCCGGCGTCAAGAACTTCTTCCTCGCCGAGCCCATGAAGCCCGAATACGAACGGCTGGTGTTCCTGCCGCTGGCGTGGGCCGGCGAGCGTTACTTCTCCACCGCGGGCCACATCATGGAGGGGTACCGGCTGAACTTCGCCGAAGGACCCGAGACGCTGCGCAACGACATCCGCGAGATCGGCCCCCATCAGCTGCTCGGTTCGCCGCGCATGTGGGAGGACTACCTCTCCTGGATCGAGGTCCGGATCAGCGAGGCCACCCGGCTGAAGCGGGCTATATACCACTGGGGGATGAACGTGGGGCACCGACGCGCCGAACGCAGCTACCACGGCCAGAAGGCGGGCTGGCGGACTCGCGTCGAAGTAGCGGTAGCGGAGTTCTTGGTGTTCCGTCCGCTGCGCGACCATCTCGGTCTGCTCCGCGCCGAGCGGATCTACTCGGGCGGAGCCGCGCTCGGCATCGATGTCATGAAGTACTTCCATGCCCTCGGCATCCCGTTGAAGCAGGTCTACGGCCAGACGGAGGTCGGCATCACCACAACGCACTGGGACAAGATGAAGCCCGAGACGATGGGCCGCCCGGTTCCCGGCGTCGAGATCGTCATCACCGAGAATCGTGAGATCGCCCACCGCTCGGCGAGCGTCTTCAAGGGCTACTACAAGAACGAGGCGGCCACCAAGGAGGCCTTCATCGGCGATGTGCTGCGCTCGGGCGACGAGGGCTACCTCGACGACGACGGCCACCTGGTCGTCGTCGACCGCTCCAAGAACGTGGCCACGCTGACGTCGGGAGAGCGTTTCAGTCCCACCTTCATCGAGAACAAGATGAAATTCTCCTCCTACGTGCGCGAAGCGGTCTGCTTCGGGGACGGGCGTGACCACCCCGTGCTGTTGGTCAACATCGACGGGGAGGTGGTCGGCAAATGGGCCGAGCATCAACGGATCCCCTACACGACCTACACCGACCTGTCCCAGCGCCCGGAGGTCATCGACCTGATCCGGGAGGAGACCGCGAGGGTGAACTCGGAGATGCCCGCCTTCATGAGGGTCCCCCGACTGGCCATTCTCCACAAGGAGCTTGATGCCGACGACGCGGAGATGACCCGGACGCGGAAGGTGCGTCGCGCCCAGGTGGAACAGAACTATGCCTTCATCATCGATGGTCTCTATTCCGAGCGCACTGAAGTGGACGTCGACGCCGAGGTCACCTACCGCGACGGCCGCAAAGCTCACATCCACACTCAGCTCACGCTGGTCGACGTCCCGGTCGACGCCGCGCAGGAGGTGCGGGTCTCATGAGCGAGCTCATGCAGTTGACGGTCTCGGGTGTGTTCACCGGCATGCTCTACGCGCTGCTCGCGTTGGGGTTCGTCGTCGTCGTCAAGGGCAGCGGGGTCATCAACTTCTCCCAGGGGGAAGTGGTCGTCCTGGGGGCGTTCGTGATGTCGTGGCTGCTCACCGATGTCGGGATGCCGTTCTGGCTGGGGATTCCCACAACGGTGGTGGTGATGATGCTGGTGGGCGCAGGCATCGAGCGGTTCGCGTTGCGACCACTGCAGAACGAGTCCATGCTCGCCCTGGTGATGGCCACCATCGCCCTCGGGTCCGTCATCCGCGGGTTGGTGCCGATGATCTGGGGCGACGGTCTCCGCTCGATCCCGAGCCTGATCGACCAGCGGCGCTACGAGTGGTTGGGCATCGCCATCCCCACGATCACGTTCTGGTCCGCGATCATGGTGCTGATCCTCCTCGGCGCCTTCGGGTTCTTCTTCTCCCGCAGCCGTCTCGGGCTCGCGATGCAAGCGGTTTCCGACGACCGGGTCGCCGCCCAGTCGCTCGGCATCAACATCCGCCTCGTCAACGCCGTGTCGTGGGCGATGGCCGGCGGGATCGCGGCCCTCGCCGGCTTCGTATGGGGCTCGCTGCTGGGCGTGGACCATCGACTGGTCGTGCTCGGCGCGCTGATCTTCCCCGTGGTCATCCTCGGAGGTCTGGAGTCGATCGTCGGCGCTGTCATCGGCGGGATCGCTGTCGGCCTGGTCGAAAGCTTGTCCGCGGGCTACCTCAATGACGACCTGGGTGCTGGTTTCAGCACCGTCGCTCCGCTGATCATGTTGCTTCTCGTGCTGTTCGTTCGTCCCTACGGCCTCTTTGGCAGGCCCGAGATCGAGAGGGTTTGACAAATGGCACTCATCGCAATGGAAACCGGCCGGTTCCACGAGAAGTACTCCGAGGAGATCGCGGTCTATGGAACGCCGTACCGCAAGATCTGGATCTTGGCGGTCCTGGTCGTCACGTTCGTCGTGATCCCGTTGGTGGCGTCGCCATACTGGCTTGTCGTCTTGACCCTCGTCGGGATCGCTGCTGTGGGAGCTACCGGCCTCAACGTCCTCGTCGGCTACGCGGGCCAGATCTCACTGGGCCACGCCGCCTTCGCCGCTATCGGCGCCTACACCAGCGGGCTGCTCGTCTCCCGCGCCGAGGCGCCGTTCTGGGTCGCCGTTCCGGTGGCGATGGTGGCCGCCGGCGTGTTCTCGCTGATCTTCGGGCTCGCCTCGCTTCGGGTGAAAGGGCTCTACCTGGCCATCGCGACGCTGGCGGCCCAATACATCGTGCAGTGGATCCTCACGTCCTGGACCTGGATCACCGGAGGCTTCCAGGGCATCGTGATCTTCGAGCCGATCCAGATCGGGCCCTTCGACACCACGACGCCGATGGGCAAGTACCTGATGGTCTTCATCTCGCTGGCCCTGGTGGTCGTGTTTGTGGAGAACCTGATGCGATCGCGTTCCGGGCGGGCGATGATCGCAGTCCGCGACCAGGACATCGCGGCCGCCGGCTCCGCGGTCTCACCGCTGCACTACAAGTTGCTGGCTTTCTTCATCTCCTCGGCGATCGCCGGACTGTCCGGGGTGCTGTACGGCTACAACGCAGGCCTGGTCTCCACCGAGGTCTTCACCCTCGCGCTCTCCGTGCAATACCTGGCGATGATCCTCGTGGGAGGCCTCGGCTCGATCCCCGGCTCGATCCTCGGCGCCGGCTTCATCACCATGTTGCCGCTCTGGCTGCGTGACCTGTTGCCCGCAGTGGGGATCGAGCTCTCGGCGAGCGTGGAGGTGCACCTCCTCACCCTGCTCTTCGGTGTCGCCATCCTGCTCTTCCTCGTCCTCGAGCCGCGTGGGCTCTACGGGCTGTTCCGGAATATCAAGGACTACTTCCGGATGTGGCCGTTCTCCTACTGATGGGAGGCACGCGAACCGGACTCTCGGAGTTTCGATCCAACCGATGATTGGAGAAGTTGTGAAGCGGAAAACTGCGAAGGGTGTTTCGCTCGCGCTCGGGCTCGCTCTGTTCGCCACCGCCTGCGGTGGGGACGACGGCGGGGACGGGAGCGAGGGAGCCTCGGGTGAAGACATCGTCATCGGTGTCGCCGGGGCTCGGGTCGGCGCGATCGCCAACGTGGGTGAGGGTGTCGGCGAGGCCGTCACTGACTGGTTCGAGATGGTCAACGCCAACGGCGGCATCAACGGCCGGAAGGTGAAGATTGAGGAGATCGAGACCAAGTACGAGGTGCCGCCGGCACTCGAGGCGTTCGCCCGGTTCCAGCAGTCCAACGCGGTGCTGGTCGCCGTCGAGGGCACGGCGACGAGCGACGCCCTGACGCCGGTGTCAGAACAGTCCAAGATCCCGATCATGTTCCCCGGCCAGGGAAACCTCGAGACGGTCGACGGTGAGGCGTTCCCCTACGCCTTCCCCGCGGGTCCGCTCTACGCACACCAGGCGACGGCGATGGTTCAGCAACAGGTCGAGGAACTGGGCACCGACATCAGTATCGGGTGCGTCGCGTGGGAGCCGCCGCCGGGCCGGGAGTACTGCGCCGGGGTCAAGGATGCTACCGACGACCTCGGCGCCGAGTTCGCCGGCGAGGTGGTCATCCCCGCAGCCGCCGCCGACCTCGACGCCCAGGTGCGCGACACCGTCGCTCTCGACGCCGACGTCGTGCTCCACGCCGCCATCTTCGGCCAGGCGGTGCTGTTGCTCAAGGGCCTCTGCGACCAGGCTCCGGACCTGCCGGTCGGCGCTTGGCACTGGGCCATCACGCAGAACGAGATCAAGGGCGCAGGCGCGGAGTGCATGGAGGGCAAGTTCGGCACGTCCATGTCCACGCTCCCGTCCGACGACCCGGAAGCCGTGCAGATGCTGCGCGACTACTGGGAGGAGAGCGGCACCGACCCCAACCCCGTGCTCGACGAGAACTCCTTGTACGGCAACGGCCTCTACATCGCCGTGGTGATAGAGGAGGCGATCCGTCAGGCTCTCGAGATCGTCGGTGACGACGGTGAGGTCACCGGCGAGGTGATGAAGCAGGCGTTGGAGTCCATCGAGGATTACGAGGGATACGGCGTCACGTGCCCGATCACGATCACCGAGAAGGACCACTCTGGCAATCGAGCACTGAACATCTATCAGATCCGTGACGGTGGTTGGGACCGGATCGGCGAGTGCGTCACCGGCCCCCCCGTGACCGACGAGCCCGACGTCAGCTGACGTAACGCGAGCATAGGAGGCCTGAGGATGCTGAAGTTGGATGGCGTCGAAGTCGTCTACAACCGTGTAGCCCTCGTACTGAAGGGGGTGTCCCTCACCGTCCCGGCGGGTCAGATCGTGACGTTGCTGGGCAACAACGGCGCGGGAAAGACGACGACGCTGCGGGCGATCTCGGGCCTCCTTGCTCACGAACGCGGCGAGGTGGTCCGCGGCCGGATCACCTGGGAGGACAACTCCCTACGGGAGCGTTCGCCCGACTACATCGTGCGCCAAGGCATTGTGCAGGTGCTCGAGGGACGTCGTGTCTTCGAGCATCTCAGTGTCGAGGCGAACCTCCTCTCGGGGGGGTACACGGCGGGTTCTATGCGCAGCAGCCGGAACGAGCTGGAGATGATCTACAGCTACTTCCCTCGGCTGTTCGACCGCCGCAGCCAGCGGGCGGGGTTCCTGTCCGGGGGTGAGCAGCAGATGCTCGCCATCGGCCGTGCGCTGATGGCGCATCCGCGAGTCATGTTGCTCGATGAGCCCAGTCTCGGCCTCGCGCCGGTGCTGGTGGCGGAGATCTTCGAGATCGTGGAACGGCTCAACCGGGAAGAAGGTGTGACCGTCGTCCTCGTCGAGCAGAACGCCGAGGCCGCCCTGCAGATCGCACACCACGGCTATGTGCTCGAAGACGGTCGCATCGTGCTCGAAGGCCCTGCGGACAAACTGCGGGAGAACCAGGACGTAGCGGAGTTCTACCTCGGCCTCAGCGGCGTCGGCGAACGCAAGAGCTACCGAGACGTGAAGACATATCGACGCCGGAAAAGGTGGCTGGGATGAACGACTCCTCAACGCTCCACGATCCCGACGAGACCCGCCGCCCGGAGGAGCGGTGCGAGGACCAGCAACGGAGGGTCACCGCGCTGCTGGCTAACCTGTGGGACGCAGCGCCCGCATGGCGCCGTCGGCTCGAGGGGTCGAACGTGTCGCCCGCCGACTTCGGCGCACCCGACGTGCTGACCCGGCTGACACCGATCGCCAAGAGCGATCTGGCGGCTCTGCAGGTGGAGGATCCGCCTTTCGGCGGGTTCTTCATCGGAGACCTGACCGCCAGCTCGCGGATCTTCATGTCGCCAGGTCCTATCTACGACGCACAGCTGGGCACCACCGACATCGGCGGGTTCGCCCGGGGTCTGAGAGCCGGCGGACTGGCGCGCGGTGACATCGTGCTCAACACGTTCGCCTACCACCTCACCCCAGCCGGCCACGCCTTCGAATCCGGTGCGTTGGCGCTCGGCTGCGTGGTGGTCCCGGCGGGCACGGGCAACACCGAACAACAAGCGAGGTTGCTCAAGGACCTGCCGGTCACCGGCTACATGGGCACACCGTCGTTCCTCGGAACGCTGGTCGAACGTGCCGACTGGCGCTTCAAGACGGCCTGCGTCGCTGCGGAGAAGCTCACCGAGGACGAGCGCGCGGTGCTGGAGTCGCGCGGCGGACGTGTTTCCCAACTCTATGGGACCGCCGATCTCGGCTATCTCGCCGGAGAATGTGAGGCCCGCAGCGGCATGCACCTCACCGAGGACAAGGTGATCGAGATCCTGGACCCGGCCACCGGCGAACCGGTTCCCGACGGGGAGATCGGCCAGGTCGCTGTGACCACATTCTCGCCCACCTATCCGTTCGTGCGCCTGACCACCGGCGACCTGACACGAGTAGTAAGCACCGAGATGTGCGAGTGCGGCCGTACGTCGGCGCGCATCGCTGGGGTCCTCGGACGGGTCGGCCCCGGCGTGAAGGTCAGGGGAATGTTCGTCTACGAGGACCACGTCCGGGCCGCGCTCTCGCGTCATGGTCTCGGTGCGGGGCGACTGGTGATCCGGCGTACGGCGGGGCAGGACACACTGACGCTGGAGATCGTCGAGCCCCTCTCTGACGAGCAGCAGGCGGACCTGCTGCGCACCCTGCGCGACGCGATCAAGTTGCGCGCCGAGATCGAGATCGTCCCGGAGGTCGACGCGGAGACCCCGCAGCTTGTCGACGCTCGAGAGATCTGGCAGGCATGAGGCCATCGCCTGCACGCCATGTCCACAGAGATGAAGTCGGAGGGCTCGGATGAGCACCCGCACGTCATGGACCGAGCCGACCGCAGAGCGGGTCGCCGAGGGGGTGTTCCGGATCCCGCTGCCGCTGCCCAACGACGCTCTCCGGGCGGTCAACGTCTACCTCATCCGCACTCCCGACGGCCCGGTGTGCGTGGACGCGGGCTGGGCGCTGGACGAGTCGCGGCGCGCCCTCGACGCTGCGCTGCACGGGCTGGGCCACGAGGTCGGCGACATCACCCGGTTCCTCGTCACCCACGCCCACCGCGACCACTACACCCAAGCGGTGACCATACGACGTGAGTTCGGCGCCCGGGTGTCGCTGGGCATCGGAGACCGCGACGCCATCGAGTACTTCAACACCGGGAAGAGCGTCGCCGACTCACAGTATCGTCGCCTGGTCGAGGCTGGCGCAGCCGACCTGGCAGAGGGCTGGCGTACCGAGTCCGCCGGCCACAGCGTCGAAACCGAACTGTGGGACGGGCCCGACGAGTGGCTGGACGGCGATGTCGAGATCGCCGTCGGCGCCCGCACGCTCGCTGCGCTCGCCACGCCGGGGCACACTCGCGGTCACTACGTCTTCGCCGACGCCGCCTCAGGCCTGCTGTTCTCGGGCGATCACGTGCTGCCGACGATCACGCCGTCGATCGGCTTCGAGCCCGTGCCGTCGCCGCTGCCGTTGAGCGACTTCCTCACTTCGCTGGCCAAGGTACGCGCACTGCCGGACATGATGCTGCTGCCGGCGCACGGGCCGGCAGCCACCAGTACGCACCAACGCATCGACGAACTGCTGGCCCACCACGAGGAGCGGTTGGGCCTGTGCGAGGACCTGGTCGCCGGTGGCTGCCGCACCGCGGCGGAGGTCGCGGCGGAGATTCCGTGGACCCGCCGCGGCCTCGCGTTGTCCAGCCTTGACGTCTTCAACGCCATGCTTGCGGTGCTCGAGACCGACGCCCACCTGAGGCTCTTGGCCGCTCAGCAGCGTCTCGACCGGTGCACGGACTCGACGGCACCTTCCTACCACGTCCCGAGCCCCCACCTTGATGACCCGGAGGAGCGATGAACACCGAGACCGATGTCGCGGACAAGCTGTCCGAGCAGGTCACGACCTTCCTGGCCGAGCACGATCCCGTGACGACCGATCGCATCGAGTTCCTGCGCGCTCGCTTCGACGCGGGCCTGGCTTGGGTTCACTTCCCGGTGGGTCGCGGTGGGTTGGGACTGCCCCCGGGGCTGCAGCCGGAGGTGGACGCCAGGTTCGCCGAGGCGGGTGCCCCCGACAACCATCCGCGGATCAACGTGATCGGGCTGGGCATGGCAGCACCGACCCTGATGGCGTACGGAACCGAGGAGCAGCTCGACACGTTCCTGCGTCCGCTGTGGACGGGCGAGCAGATCTGGTGCCAGCTGTTCAGCGAGCCCGGCGCCGGGTCGGACCTGGCAGCCGTTGCCACGAGGGCCGTTCGTGACGGTGACCACTGGGTGGTCGACGGCCAGAAGGTGTGGACCTCGTCGGCGCAGAACGCCCAACTCGCCATCCTGCTCGCACGCACCGATCCCGACGTGCCCAAGCATGCGGGCCTGACCTACTTCGTCTGCGACATGACCGACCCCGGGATCGAGGTGCGCCCGCTTCGCCAGATCACCGGGGAAGCCGAGTTCAACGAGGTGTTCCTCACCGGGGTCCGGATCCCCGACTCCCAGCGCCTCGGAGCCGTCGGCGAGGGGTGGAAGGTCGCCAACGCGACGCTCAACAACGAGCGCCTCGCCATCGGCGGGGGACCCGTGCCGCGAGAGAGCGGCATGGTCGGAGTCGTCGCGGCGGCTTGGCGGGCCAACCCCGGCCGGCGGCGGCCCGACCTGCACGGCCGCTTGATGGAACTCTGGGTCGAGTCGGAGGCGGCTCGCCTGACCGGTCAGCGACTGCGCCAGAAGCTGGCAGTGGGTCAGCCCGGCCCGGAGGGGGCGGCGATGAAGCTGACCTTCGCACGGCTCGCCCAGCGGCTCAGCGGTCTGGAACTGGAGCTGCTCGGCGAGGAAGGCCTGCGGTACGACGACTGGACGTTGCGACGGCCGCTCGAGGTCGACTTCCTCGGACGTGGCCCTGGGTACCGCTACCTACGAGCGAAGGGAAACTCCATCGAGGGCGGCACGTCGGAGATCCTGCTCAACATCGTTGCCGAACGCGTCCTCGGACTGCCGCCGGAGCCCCGCGTCGACCGTGATGTCCCGTTCAAGGAGCTGGCGAAGTGACCGAGCTGAACCTGCTGTACACCGATGTCGAGGACGATCTGCGACGTACGGTCCGTGACCTGCTTGAGGACCGCCTGGATCCGTCGGCGGTGATCGCTATGTACGACGGCGACCGAACGGTCGTCGATCCCCTGTGGAAGGCGATCGCCCAGGACCTCGGACTCGCCGGGCTGCTCATACCAGAAGCCGAGGGCGGCGTCGGTGCGTCGGCGCGCGAGGCGGCCATCGTCTGTGAAGAGCTGGGCCGGGCGGTGGCACCGGTCCCCTTCCTCACCAGCGCCGTCGTCGCAACCATCGCCGTCGCGGGGTCGGGCCAGGAGTTGGTGGCCGACCTGGCGGCCGGTGCGACGACAGCGGCACTCGCAGTGCCCTTCACCACCGCGCCGGAGGGCCCGCTGCCCGCTCTGGTAGCGACCAACGGGGCGCTCACCGGCACCGTGTCGAGTGTCGCCGGAGTGCTGGAAGCGGACGTGCTGCTGGTCCCGGTCGAGGAGTCCGACGGGCTCGCGATCTACGCGGTTCCCGTCGCCGGAACGACCGTGCAAGCAGTCGCCTCCTTGGACATGTCACGGCAGCTCGCCGACGTCACCCTCGACGCGGCGCCGGGCACACGTGTGCGGAGTGATGCCGCCAACAGCGTGCGCGCAGCGCTCCGAGCGGGTGCTGCGATGCTGGCATCCGAGCAGGTCGGTGTCGCGTCGTGGTGTCTGGCCGGCACGGTCGGTTACCTGCGCGAGCGTCGCCAGTTCGGACGGCAGGTCGGCGGCTTCCAGGCACTCAAGCACCGGCTCGCCGATCTCTATGTCGGTGTGGAGTCGGGCACGGCCGTGGCCCGTTATGCCGCTGCCGCGTTGGCAGCCGACGACAGCGACTCCCAGGTAGCGACCGCCATCGCTGCGTCCTACTGCGGCAATCTCGCCGTCACTGCTGCCGAGGAGGCGCTGCAACTGCACGGCGGCATCGGCATGACCTGGGAGCATCCCGTGCACCTCTACCTCAAGCGCGCCAAGACCGACCAGCTCGCATTCGGACATCCGGGGGAGCAGCGGCGCCGGCTCGCGGACCTGGTCGATCTGCCGTTCGGCTCCACAGAAGCAGGCGAGAGTCAGTAGATGATTGATCTGCGGCCCCCCCTACCACCGAGCATCGAGGATGACCTCGCCTTGTTCCATGGCCCGCTCGGACGCCGCGGGCGAATGTCTCCTCACTGCGGCTGGGTCAGCGGACCCGCAGAGCGAGAGACCGCGTGAGCGCGACTTCGACGGTCCTGAGCAGTGCCGAGCTCGCTTCCATCGCGAGGGTCATCGAGGGAGCCGGCGAGCCGGTGGTCGGTCCACTCAGCTCGCGTTTGATCACCGGTGGACGCTCCAACGTGACGTACTTCCTCACCGACGGCAACCGGCGGTGGGTGATGCGTACTCCCCCTCGCTCCGGTCGGACGCCGTCGGCTCACGACGTGGCGAGGGAGTATCGCGTGACGTCGAGCCTGCTGCAGACCGACGTTCCAGTGGCGCCGACGGTGGCCCTGTGTGAGGACGAGTCCGTCATCGGTGCACCCTTCGCCATCGCGGAGTTCGTCCCGGGACTCTGCGTCCAGACCCGCGAGCAGTTGGATGAACTGGACGACGAGACTGTCTCCGCTGTCGCCCACCGCTTGGTGCAGACGCTCGCCGCCCTACACCGCGTCGACTACGACGCCGTCGGCCTGTCAGGGCTCGGTCGACCAGGTGGCTACGCGCAGCGTCAACTCAAGCGCTGGTCCGGACAGTGGGAGATCGTGGGAGTCGACCCGCTGAACGCACTGGCAGGTGAAGTGAGCCGTCGGCTCGCCGCCGCCCTGCCCGAACAGCACGCCAGTAGCATCGTTCACGGCGACTACCGCATCGACAACACCATCTTGGACCTCGGCGCCGACTCACCTGCTGCCCGGGTGCGGATCGCGGCGGTCGTGGACTGGGAACTGTCCACCCTTGGCGACCCGATCGCCGACGTGGCGATGATGTGCGCCTACCGCGACCCGGGATTCGATCTCATTCTCGGCGCCCCGGGTGCGTGGTCGAGCCCGCGGCTGCCGGACGTGCCCACACTTGCCGCGCAGTATGAAGCCGCAGGCGGCGTCACCCTCGCCCACTGGGATTTCCATATGGCGCTGGCGTACTACAAGATCGCCGTCGTCTCCGCGGGCATCGACCACCGGTTGCGTGCCGCGGGCGACCCTGGACAGGCGCACGACTCGCCGGGGGACGCGGTGGAACCGTACCTGGAGCTTGCCCGCCGAGCACTCGGGCGCCGGTGAGCATGGACGATACCGTCGCGAGACCCGACGCCCTTTGCTCCAGCCACGCTCAACGTGGCGCGGTCCGAGCCGCGCTTGATGATCTTCCCGTCCTCACCGTCAACCTCAAGGTCACAGAAGGTGCCATATGACCACATCCTCCACCATGAACCGGGTAGCAATCGTGACCGGTGCGGCTCGCGGCATCGGCGCGGGCATTGCCCGCCGGTTGGCCTCCGACGGACTCGCTGTCGCGGTGACCGACCTCGACGAGTCGGCGTGCCAGGCCGTGGTCGATGAGATCGAGGCGGCAGGGGGACGGGGCTTGGCGGTCCGCGTCGACGTCAGCGACGAAAAGGCCGTCCAGGACGGCGTCGAGCAAATCGTCGCACGGCTGGGGGAGCCGACGGTCCTGGTGAACAACGCCGGCATCATCCGCGACAACCTGCTCTTCCGCATGACCGTCGAGGAGTGGGACGCCGTGAGCCAGGTGCATCTCCGAGGCTCGTTCCTCATGGCTCGCGCCGCCCAGGGGTTCATGACCCAGGCCGGCTGGGGACGCATCGTCAACCTGTCCAGCACATCCGCCCTGGGCAACCGAGGGCAGGCCAACTACTCCGCCGCCAAGGCGGGCATTCAGGGGTTCACCAAGACCCTGGCCTTCGAACTGGGCAAGTTCGGCGTCACGGCCAACGCCATCGCTCCCGGGTTCATCGAGACCGACATGACCGCCGCGACAGCGGCTCGGATCGGCATGTCGTTCGAGGACTTCAAGACCGCCGCAGCCCAGGAGATCCCTGTCGGCCGCGTGGGCCAGCCCGACGACATCGCGAACGCCGTGTCATTCTTCGTCAGCGAGCGTGCCGGCTTCGTGTCAGGACAGGTCCTCTATGTGGCGGGAGGACCTCAGACATGAACGACCGTCGCCAGAATCCGCACATGGTCCAGTCACGGACGCAGGCCTCAACGCACGCAAGGAGAACTGATGGATTTCGGGCTTGACTCACGGACCGAGGAGCTGCAGACCGAGCTGCTGGATTTCATGCGGACGCACGTGTACCCGGCCGAGGCCGTGTTCGCCGAGCAGCTGGCGACGCTCGAGAACCGGTGGGCGTGGGACTCGGCACCGATCATGGGCGAGCTGCGCGCCGAGGCCCGCAGGCGCGGATTGTGGAACCTGTTCCTTCCCGGGGACCAAGGCGCCGGGCTCACCAATGTGCAGTACGCCGTGCTGGCCGAGATCTCGGGTCGCAGCCCACACCTTGCACCCGCGGCGATGAACTGTGCCGCTCCGGACACCGGAAACATGGAGCTCCTGTCGATGTGTGCCAACCAGGAGCAGAAGGAACGCTGGCTGAAACCGCTGCTCGCCGGTGAGATCCGATCGTCGTTCGCGATGACCGAGCCCTCAGTCGCCTCCTCCGACGCCACCAACATTGCGACCAGCATTGTCCGCGACGGCGACCACTACGTGATCAACGGTCGGAAGTGGTGGATCACGGGCGCGATGAACCCCAACGCAAAGATCTTCATCGTGATGGGCAAGACCGACCCGGACGCCGAGCGGCACCGGCAGCAGTCCATGATCCTCGTCGAGCGGGACACCCCCGGCTTCGAGATCCACCGAGGCCTGACCGTCCTGGGCTACGACGACCACGAGCACGGCGGCCATGCCGAGCTCTCGTTCGACGACGTCAGAGTGCCGGCCGGAAACCTGGTGGGCAATGAGGGCGACGGGTTCACCATCGCTCAGAAGCGCCTGGGACCCGGCCGGATCCACCACTGCATGCGGTCGATCGGCGTCGCCGAACGCGCGATCGAGCTGATGTGCGCCCGCGCGGACGACCGCGTCACCTTCGGCAAGCCGCTGTCGGACCAGGGCACGATCCGCGACTGGATCGCCGAGTCGCGCCTGCGGGTGGAGCAGCTGCGGCTGCTGGTGCTCAAGACCGCGTGGCTCATGGACACTGCCGGCGTCAAGAGCTCCCACGCCGAGATCCAAGCCATCAAGGTCGCCACCCCCGCCACGGTCGAGTGGATCCTCGACAAGGCGATCCAGGTCCATGGGGCCGGCGGCCTGTCGCAGGACTTCCCCCTCGCTTCGATGTTCGCCTCGATTCGGACGCTCCGATTCGCCGACGGGCCGGACGAGGTCCACAAGAACGGGCTCGCCCGGTCAGAGCTCCGCCGCCAGGCGGCCGCGCGGGTCGAGTAGCGCCAGAACCGCTCGGAGGAGATGACATGACGACTCAGAACAACCTCACACAGGAGCCGCGCCGGATTCTGCTGGACTATCCCCACCGGGTGGCAGGGCACTGCGGATCCGGAGCGCTGAGGGATCTGGTGGAGTGGGCTGGTCTGGGCTGGGAGGAGGTGCCGAGCGAAGGTCTGGTCTTCGGGATGGCCGGTGGCATCGGCTTCACCTATCTCCGGATGTCCGGGCTCACCCCGCCCGTCTATCTTGTCGGGCGCAGTGATGGATTCGAGATAGACCTTCCTACGAGGCTAGGTGCAGAGGTCGAGGTCCGTCGGACCGACGATCCCGGGACCGGTTGGTACTGGGTCCGCCGCGAACTCCAGCACGGACGTCCCGTCCTGTTGTGGGCTGACATCGCCGAGTTGCCCTACCTCAATGTCCGCCTGCAAATGGGCCGGCACGACATCGTGGTGATCGGCTACGACGACGACACCGAGACGGCGTTCGTGGTCGACAACGACCGAGCCGAGGTGCAAGAAGTTCCCTACGACGCTCTTGCGCGGGCGCGTGCGTCGCGGTCGTTCCCCGTGCCCACAAGGCACACGACGTACTTCGTGAACTGGCCCCAGATCCTGCCCGATCTGCGCTCGACCGCGGCTTCTGCACTCGTGGCGTCGGTCGAGAACATGCAAGCAGAGGCGACGGCGATCATCCCGGACACATCGGCGCTGCCGTCGGATGCTGTTGCTGCCGCCGGAGTCCGTGGAGTTGCGGCATTCGCCGAGGATGTCGACCGGTGGCCGGGAGTCATGTCGGAACCGGAACTCGATGGCACGCTCCGCGCGCTCCACGCCTTTGTGGAGAAGGCCGGGACCGGGGGTGGCCTGTTCCGCCGGTTGCAGGCGGCGTTCTGCTTCGAGGTGGCGCGACTCACCGACTGCGCTGAGGTGGCCGCGGCCGGCACTGCGCTGCTGCGATGCGCCGACACGTGGTCGGCTGTGGCTGCGGCGGGGCGTAGTGACGGTTCGACGCGCGAGCGCTGGCGACGGGTCCACGAGCTCGCCGCGACGCTACCCACCCGCGAGGACCAGGCAGTCGCTGAGATGCACTCAGCGGCGGCGGAGCTGGCGAGGCTGTCCTGACAATGGACTTCGTCGACCGCACCTTCCTCGTCTCCGGCGCCACCTCTGGACTGGGCCGGGCAACCACGCTGGCGCTTCTCGAGCGCGGCGCCAAGGTAGTCGCCGCCGACCTGAAGGGCGAGGCGCCCGCAGGCGCCACCTTCGCACCGACCGACGTCACGGACCCGGCCCAGGTCCAGGCCGCTGTGGACACCGCGGTTGAGCTGGGCGGCTTCGCCGGAGCCGTCAGCTGCGCTGGGATCGCGGCAGCGGCCAAGGTGCTCTCCAAGGGTGAGCCGCACTCGCTCGACGTGTTTCTGAAGGTGCTGCAGGTGAACCTCGCCGGCACCTTCAACGTCGCCAGGCTGGCAGCCCAGGCGCTGAGTGAGGGCGAGGCAGGCCCCGACGGTGAGCGCGGAGTGATCGTCAACACCGCCTCCGGGGCGGCGTACGACGGCCAGATCGGCCAAGCGGCGTACTCCGCCTCCAAGGCGGGCGTCGTCGGCATGACGCTGCCCATGGCGCGCGAGCTCGCGACCCACGGGATCCGCGTCATGGCCATCGCGCCCGGGCTCTTCCTCACCCCGATGCTCGAGGTACTACCCCACGCGGCACGCGAGTCGCTCGGCCAGCAGGTGCCGTTCCCGGCGCGGCTGGGCGACCCGATGGAGTTCGCCGACCTGGTCTGCCACATCATCGAGAACCGCATGCTCAACGGCGAGGTTGTCCGCATCGACGGGTCCATGCGGATGGCAGCTCGATGATCCGCGCAGGCACCGCGAGTTCTGTCGCCCGGATCGGTGGACTGTGAGCCGGGACGTCGGTGCGACCGCCGACGACAACAGCCACATCGTGCACGCCGAGGATCTCACGCCCGGCCAGGTGATCCAGCTCGGCTCCCACACGGTCTGCGAGAGCGAGATCATCGCCTTCGCGACGCAGTGGGACCCGCAGTTCTTCCACCTCGATCCCGCGCGCGCGGCAGCCGAGAGCCAGTTCGGCGGCCTCATCGCCAGCGGGCTGCACACCCTCTCGATCTACCAACGGCTGTGGGTGGACAGCCGCACGCAGCCGTGGCGCGTCATCGCCGGCGCCACCATGAGTGACGTGGCGTTCCTTCGCCCGGTTCGCCCCGGGGATGTCCTCACGGGGCACACCGTGATCGACGATGTACGTTTCGAGCCCGACAAGCATCGCGGCCGCGTCACCTTCGCAGGCGCACTCGGCAACCAGGACGACAAGCTCGTGCTCCGCGTCACCACGGCCGTCTACCTCGGAGCGAGGACCGCGTAAGGGCTGCACAAGCGCGTCTACGTCCGCCGCCCCGGGTCAACCAGACCTTCGCCCGCAACGCACTACCCGCCCCTTCCCGAGGCGCACTCCTGAGCACGCGGTTCCCCGACTACGCCGGAGCCGCCGGGCTGCTGCAACCCGCCATCGACGAGGAGTACGGCCGCGGGGGCGGCGACTTCGGTCACGAGGCGGTCGTGGCCCGGGAGATGAGTAAGTCCAAGGGATGTTGCCGGTGTGGCAGGCGTGGTCAGGCATGAAGGGCGTCCAGAGTCGGCGTTGTCTAACCCAACGTGAACCCTGGAGGCCCTTGTGGACGCCGATCTGGACACCCTTGCCACCGCACTCTAAGTGACCACCGACGACTTGTTACTCACTCGTCCTGAGCGTGTCCCGGCTCGTCCCAAGGTCGGGATCGCGCCGCGGATCAGTGATGCGGAGATGCTGACTCTGGCGGTGATGCAGGCGTTGTTGGGCTTCACCAGCGAGACTCACTGGCTGCGCTACGCGCGAGCGAATCTGGTCGAGATGTTCCCGCAGCTGCCCCAGCAATCGGGCTACAACAAGCGGTTGCGCGAGCTCGCCTCGACGATGTCGTGGCTGGTCGGTGCCCTGGGACAACAGACCAGCATCGCCGACGATGACGTGTGGATCGTGGACTCGACTCTGTCGACGACGCCTGAAAACTGACCCCCTATCGACGGTCGAAAACTGACCCCCTCCGAGACCCTGTGCTTAGTCATGAGACAGGGGTTGAGGAGTGTTGTCAGTGGAGGACTGGGCCGAGATCCGTA
>NZ_VHIB01000019.1 GCF_008087345.1 Nocardioides caldifontis
CACCCGCGCGGACTTGGACTTCGAGGTCGGCTTCTGCTCTGACATACCGGTAGGTCTCCTTCCACGAGCAGGCACAGCCTGCCCGCCGACGAGCCCGACCGTTTACACAGCTCATCTGACACCCCCAGCGCCTCGGCCATCGCGTTGTCGTAGCTGTCGCCTCGGCTTCCGACCGACGCGACCGCCTCGGCCTCGGCGAGCCGCTCGGTGTAGCGAATCGCTCGATATTGAACTCCGCGATCGGAGTGGTGGATCAGGCCGGTGACGTCCTGCCCGGCTCGCTGCCGGGCCCACAGCCCCATGTCGAGGGCGTCCAGTGCCAGGTCGGTGCGCAGGCTGGTGGAGACCTGCCAGCCCACGATCATCCGGCTGAAGACGTCGAGGACGAACGCGACGTAGCTCCAGCCGGCGTGCGTTCTGACGTAGGTCAGGTCGGCCACCCAGAGCTGGTTCGGTGCCGTGGCGGCGAACTTGCGGTCGACCAGATCCTCGGGCCTCTCGGTCTCCGCGCCGTCGCCGACGGTGGTCTTGCGGGTCTTCTCCCGCGGGATCCCCCGCAACCCTTCTGCGCGCATGAGCCGCTCGACGGTGCAGCGGGCGACCTTGACGCCTTCGCGGTTGAGCTCGGCGTGGATCTTGCGGGCGCCGTAGACACCGAGGTTGGCCTTGTGGGCGACCTTGATGTCCTCGACCAGCTCGGCGTCGCGGACCGCGCGGGCCGACGGCGGCCGGGTCTTGGCTGCGTAGTAGGTGCTCGGAGCGATCTGCACGCCGGCCTCGGACAGGACGGTGCAGATCGGCTCGACTCCGAGCTTCTTGCCTTCGACGAGGCGGTCGCGGTGGGCGTCGATGTAGTCGACGACCACCGCGACCGGCACCTCGCGGGCTACTTGATCTTGCGGTCGAGCTCCGCTGCGGCGAAAAACGCTGCGGACGTCTTCAGAATCTCGTTCGCCCGACGCAGCTCGCGGACCTCGCGCTCGAGCTCGGCGATCCGAGTCGAGTCATCGGTGCTGGTGCCCGGTCGAACACCGCCGTCGACCTCGGCCTGGCGGACCCAGGTCCGCAGTGCCTCGGGGTGGATCCCCAGCTGATCGGCGATCCGCTTGATCGCGCCGGTCCGGGTCTCGGGGTCTTGTCGGGCGTCGAGCGCCATCCGGATCGCACGGTCCCGCAACTCCGCGCTGTACTTCCTCGGTGCAGCCATGACTCTCATCATCCTTTCCAGGATTGAGAGCCTCCATCAGACCCGGGGCGATTCAGAGATCCGCTCCCTGGGCTCCTATGACCGGGCACTGGGGCTGGTCGACGTCGTCGAGGATGAGGTCGTCTGATGGCCACCCGAACCACGATCAGCCCTCGAACCCCGGGCGCGAAGACCGGTCGCGACGTCACCTCAGAGCTGGAGTTCCTCACCCGGGCGTTGAAGGCACCGACGCTGCGCGACTCGATCCAGCGGCTGGCCGAACGAGCAAGGGAGGAGTCCTGGACCCATGAAGAGTTCCTCGCCGCCTGCCTGCAACGCGAGGTCTCAGCCCGTGAGTCCCACGGCGGCGAGGGCCGGATCCGGGCCGCCCGGTTCCCCGCTCGCAAGAGCCTGGAGGACT
This sequence comes from Nocardioides caldifontis, assembly GCF_008087345.1. GTDB lineage: Bacteria > Actinomycetota > Actinomycetes > Propionibacteriales > Nocardioidaceae > Marmoricola_A > Marmoricola_A caldifontis. The sequence goes on from NZ_VHIB01000019.1 coordinate 1,608, forward strand.
TCGACTACGACCACGCCCGCGGCTTGAAGCGGGAGACCATCGCCCACCTGGGGACCCTGGACTTCGTCGCCGCTAAGGAGAACGTCGTCCTGCTCGGGCCGCCCGGCACCGGCAAGACCCACCTGGCCACCGGATTGGCGATCCGCGCCTGCCAGGCCGGACACAGGGTCCAGTTCGCGACCGCGTCCCAATGGGTCGACCGCCTGGCCGAAGCCCACCACGCCGGCAGACTCCAAGACGAACTCCGTCGCCTGGTGCGCTACCCGGTCCTGGTCATCGACGAGGTCGGCTACATCCCCTTCGAACCAGAAGCCGCCAACCTGTTCTTCCAGCTCGTCTCATCACGTTACGAACGCGCCAGCCTCATCGTCACCAGCAACAAGAACTTCGCCCGCTGGGGCGAGGTCTTCGGCGACGACACCGTCGCCGCCGCCATGATCGACAGACTCGTCCACCACGCCGAAGTCATCGCGCTGAAGGGCGACTCCTACCGGCTGAAGAACCGAGAACTCGGCCGCGTCCCTGCGGCCGTCAACGAGGAGAACTAGAACCCGAGGGGGTCAACTTTCAACCGACGGAAAGGGGTCAGTTTTCAGCCGCCGTTGACACGGGTGCGGTGGGTGAGTGTCTAAGTCGCCTACCGTCCGGAGGTCCTCGTGTCCCACCGTAATGCCCGCCTGAACGTGCGTGGCCGGCAACTACTCGTCGAGCGTGTTTGTGAGCAGGGCTGGGCGGTCGCCCATGCCGCCAAGGCCCAGGGTGTCTCTCGGCAGTGTGCGCACCGCTGGATCAACCGCTTCCGCGAGGAAGGCGAAGCCGGTCTGCACGATCGTTCTTCTCGCCCGCACCACTGCCCGTCCCAGACGACGGTCGAGGTCGCGGAAGCGGTCGTGGCGATGCGCCGCGAGCAGCGCCGTGGTCAGGATTGGATCGGTCCCGAGCTCGGCGTGCCGGCCCGCACGGTGTCCCGGATTCTGCGCCGCCACGGCCTGCCCTATCTGCGCGAGTGTGACCCGCTGACCGGCGAGGTGATCCGATCCTCGAAGACCACCGCGGTGCGCTACGAACGCGACCAGCCCGGCGAGCTGGTCCACGTCGACGTCAAGAAGATCGGCAAGATCCCCGACGGAGGCGGTTGGAAAGCCCTCGGGCGCGAAGTCACCGGCACCCATAGGAACAAGCGAACCAAGATCGGCTACGACTACGTGCACTCGATGGTCGACGACTACTCGCGCCTGGCCTACTCAGAGATCCTTCCTGACGAGACCGGTCCGACCTGCGCGGCGTTCATGCTGCGCGCCGCCGAGCAGTTCGCTGCGCACGGCATCGACCAGATCGAGCGGGTGATGACCGACAATCACTGGTCCTACCGACGCTCCACCGACGTCCGCAATGCCATCGCCGCACTTGGCGCGAAGCACAAGTTCATCCGACCCCACTGCCCCTGGCAGAACGGCAAGGTCGAAAGGTTCAACCGCACCCTGCAGGTCGAGTGGGCCTACCGGGAGGTCTTCCTCAGCAACGACGACCGCTGCGCCGCGCTTGCCCCCTGGCTCGAGCACTACAACACTGAACGCCGCCACACCGCGCTCGGCGGACTTCCGCCGACGACCCGACTGTCACCAACCTGACGGCCGAGTACAGCTAGGCGCTGAGTCTGACCTGCCGCGGGTTCCTACGGTCCTTGAGCGTCGCCCTCAACGTGGACTCGTGCGGCAGGCGGCGTCTCCGGGGCAGTGCGTTGATGTGGACTTGCCACTCACGTGCTCGGAGCGTCCGCCGCTCGGGCGAAGTGTTCCACTCCTACCTTCACGAACACGGCGGTCGAGGACACCACTGGTCGGTCACCGGGACCGCTCGCGCTGGCAGCCACGAGAAGCTTCCGTCCTTCACGGCGGGTCACATGAGCTTCCAGCTTGTACGTCGTTCCTATGAGCACCGGCGCCAAGTATTCAATGGACAGCTGACGGGTAACCGCTGGTCCGCCCTCAAGGTAAAGGAGGAACCCATAGAAGTCGTCAATCACTGTGGCCACCGCGCCGCCGTGGACGATTCCGGGCGCGCCCACGTGACGGTCGTCGAAGGTGTGCCACGCCTGCACGCCGTCGCCCTGGCGAGTCACGCTCAACCGGTGGCCGTGCGGATTGTCGGGCCCGCACCCCAGGCAGTGGGCGTGGTGGGCCGGCAGCTCGGCGCCATCAGGGTGCGTACCAAACTTCTGCGCCCAAGTGGCGATCAAGGCTCGCATGTCAACCACGGGGAGCTCCGCGCAGGCGCCGTGCCCAAGCGTTCAGGGCCTCCGCCTGGTGGCGGCTGGAATGTGGCGCGAGCAGACCGCTGACTCCGCGACCGAGGAGGAGGTCCAACGTCAGCCTGATCTCGATCGAGTCGTCAGTGACGTAGGTGCGGCAGATCTCGGCGAGTTCGGCGTTGACGCGGTCCTCAGCGGGAACTAGCTCCGTCCGTAAGGCGCGGTGTGAGCGGGCGGCCACCCACAGCTCCAGACTCGCCGCGTACAGCGGGTTGGACAGGGCCTCTGCCAATAGCCTGAGTGCTGTTTCAGGGTTCTGCGTGGTCGACGACTTCTCCTGTCGGCCATCTGAGCGTCCCAATCGAGACATCTGATCTCGCACTCGCCGTAGGCGCTTCTGCGCCAGGTGCTCGACGGCTGCCACTAATAGTTGGTCACGCGTGCCGAAGTGGTGCAACTGCGCCCCGCGCGACAGACCAGCCCGCTCCGCCACCGCAGCGCTGGTCGTGCCCACGTAGCCGAGCTCGGCCAGGCAGGTCACCGTGGCGTCCAGCAGGGCCCGGCGCGTTGCGGCCGAACGCTCCTCTTGTCGTCTCACTTGCACCGGCATGTGCCGAGGTTACATGCGTGCGTGAACGTATGTAGGCAAGGGCGGGCCAGCCGGGTGTGCTGCGCTGCGATGCCTTCTGATGCGCCTCGCGGCCAGCTCGGGACCTGGCAGCGGGAAGGCACCCGATGGTTCGAGTTGCCGGTCACGACCGCTGCCCGTCAGTTCGGCGGTGCTCGGCACTCGAGCAGTGACAACTTTGTGACAACTTTGCCGCGCGGAAGCGTACGCTCGACGGCACAAGAGCGACCAGTGGTGGGGAAATTCTAGTGACGGTTGAGTGGGCTGGGATCACCCGCGGTGGGTGGCATTCCCGCAGGTCAGAGCACAAGTCCGCGCACCCGTGCACTCATCCGCCTAAGTCGGAGCGCTCGACTGCTCACGGCCAGAACGCGACTCACGTGCGACCGGAGGGTTGTTGGTTCGAGTCCAACCGGGGGAGCCACCGAACCCCGTCTGACCTGCGGAAACGCGTCAGGCGGGGTTCTCCTGTTCCGACCTGGGGCTGACGGCGGGAGGTGGAGCCACCCGGCCGCTGTGGCTGGTGACGAGCGAGCCCGGAGGACGCCGGATCCTGAGGTATACCCGTGTCGTGGAGAGTTGCCGGCCGCCGGAAGTGATCGTGATCGGCGCGATGAAGTGCGCGACCACTGCGGTGCACGCCTACCTGGATGCCCATCCTGACATCAGGATGTCGCGGTTGAAGGAGCTGAACTTCTTCAATGGCCCCGAGCGTGCTCCGCACGGGGAGTCCGAGACCTGGTGGAGGTCCGGCCAGTGGCACCGTGGGGTGGGCTGGTACGCCGCGCAGTTCGACGACCGCGCGCCGATCCGAGGCGAGTGTTCCCCGGCGTACACCTCGCCCACGTTCCCTGAGGTGGCACGCAGGATGGCGTCCGTCGCCCCGGACGTGCGGCTGGTCTACCTCGTCCGGGATCCCGTGGAGCGGGCCGTGTCCCAGTTCGAGCACCACCGGCGGGAGGGGACGGAGCGTCGGACGATGTCCGAGGCGCTCCTCGACCCCGACAGCCAGTACGTCGCCCGCAGCCGGTACTTCTCCCGGTTGCAGCCGTTCCTGGAGGTGTTCCCCCGCGCGGCGCTCAGGATCGTCGTGCAGGAGAGGTTGCTGCACCAGCGGCGTCGGGAGATCGCTGCGCTGTACGACCATGTCGGCGCCCCTCCCTACTGGGACGAGGAGTGCCACGGCGCGCGCCACCACGTCGGATCCGGCAACGTGGCCATCGCCCCAGCAGTGCGCCGGAGGTTCTGGGGCCGTGTCGCCGAGGACGTCGATCGGCTGCGGGGCCTGCTCGGCGACGCGATCCCGGAGTGGGGTTAGCGTCGACCCTCTCGGTCGTCGCCGAAACGCTCGTGGGCGTCGAAGCACGCGTTGGCTCGTCGAGAGCTGGGTACGCGCCAAGCATGCGTGCACTCGTCCTGCCGAGACGGTGAACTCCGATGCTCGTGCCGGCTGACTGCCCTGCGACCACCGGCTGAGGTGGTCGAACCATCGAGACGAGGAGGCCGACGTGGCCCTGTCCTACCCGACCCGACCGGGTGACATCGACCATCTGATCGCCGACGACCACGCGATCGTCGAGCGGCAGTTCCAGCACCTGGAAGCCGGCCGCGGCAACCGGCGGGTGCTGGTCGACCAGATCTCCTTCGAGCTGGCGTTGCACGCCTTCGCGGAGGAGACCGTGCTCTACCCGGACTGGCCCGAGGTCGGGATGGAGGACGAGCACGACGACGCCGAGCACGAGCACCAGCAGATCAAGGAGCTGCTGGTGGTGCTCGGGCGCACGGAACCCGGAGAGCAGGAGTTCGAGCAGGCTCTCGCTCGGTTGATGGAGGTCGTCCGCCACCACGTCCACGACGAGGAGGACGAGGAGCTCCCGGAGTTCCGGGCCAAGGCGGGAGCCGAACGGATGGCCGAGCTCGGCAAGCAGTTCCTCGCCGCGAAGCGGCGAGCGCCTACGCGTCCGCATCCGCATGCGCCGGACGAGGGTCTTGCCGAGCACATTGCCGGGATGCTCGCCAAGCCGCTCGACCGCGTCCGCGACATGCTCTCCGGGAAGCAGAAGGAGATGGCCACGGACGCCTCGGGGCTGCTGGACCCGGAGGCCCAGGCGATCGTCGATGCGCACTCCTCGCTGGGCCCGTTGCCCTTCGAGATCCTGGAGCCTGACCAGGCGCGCAGGCAGCCGGGCCCGGACGCCGCGGTGAAGAAGGTGATGGCCGAGCGGGGCATCGACGGCCCGGAGCCGGTCGCTTCGGTGGACGACCTCAGGATCCCGGACGCCGGCGGTGGCGAGCAGACGTTGCGGGTCTACACCCCCGAGTCGGGTGGGCCGGGGCCGCGTCCGGTGATCATGTGGATCCACGGCGGTGGCTGGGTCCTGTTCGACATCGACACCTACGACGCCTCCTGTCGGGGGCTGGCGAACAAGACCGGCGCGATCGTCGTGTCACCGGACTACCGGCGCGCACCCGAAGCGGGCTTTCCCGCCTCCCACGACGACGTGCTCACCGCCTACCGCTGGGTGGTGGCCAACGCCGGCTCCTTCGGCGGTGACCCGGCGCGGGTCGGCATCGGAGGCGAGTCGGTCGGGGGCACCATGGCCGCGGCAACCTGCCTCCAGCTCGCCGAGGCCGGTGAGCCGCTGCCTGCCGCGCAGGTCTGTGTCTACCCACTGACGACGGCCGAGCAGTACGGCGACTCGATGGACGACGCCGCCGATGGCCGGCCGCTCAACCGGGCGCTGCTGTCGTGGATGGCGATGCATGCCTTCGAGGGCAAGCCGGAGGCCGCGAAGGACCCGCGCGTCGACCTCCTCGGTGTCCCGGTGGAGCGACTGGCAGCACTGCCGCCCACGCTGGTGATCACCGCAGACCGAGACGTCCTCCGGAGCCAGGGACAGGAGCTCGCCCGCCGGCTCGAGGCCGCTGGAGTGCCCACGGAGGTGCGTCACTACGACGGCGTCATGCACGAGTTCTTCGGCGCCGCCGCAGTTCTGGAGAAGGCCGAGGACGCCCAGCAGGCGGCGGCTCGGCACTTGACCGCGGCCTTCGCCGGAACCAGCGGGTGACCGCGCCGGGCGAGCCCGCGGTCGACGAGGCGGTCGGCTCGTTGGAGGTCGTGCACACCTTCACCGGCCCGATGCCCACCGGGGTGAGCGTGTCGGACCGGGGCCGGGTCTTCGTCAACTTCCCCCAGTGGGGTGACGACGTGGCCGCAACGGTCGTGGAGCTTCGCGATGGTGAGGAGGTGCCGTACCCGAGCCAGGCGTGGAACTCACCGAACGGGGATGACGACGCGTCGGCGTTCGTGTCGGTGCAGAGCATCGTGGTCGACCCGGCCGACCGGCTCTGGGTGCTGGACACCGGTGCGCCGATGTTCGCCGAGACGAAGCCTGGTGGACCGAAGCTGGTCTGCGTCGACCTGGACACCGACACGGTGCAGCAGGTCATCACCATCTCGCCGACCGTCGCGCTGCCGACGACGTACCTCAACGACGTCCGCTTCGACCTGCGCCCCGGCGAAGGCTGGGGCGAGGCCGGCATCGCCTACATCACCGACTCCTCCGACTCCGGCCCGAACGGGATCATCGTGGTCGACCTCGCCACCGGCGAGTCATGGCGCCGGCTCCACGACCATCCGAGCACCAAGGCACTGCACCCTCCCGACCTGCGCATGGTGGTCGAAGGAGTCGACTTCTGCGAACGGTCCGAGGACGGCTCCACCGCACCGGTGCTGATGGGCGCCGATGGCATCGCGATCGCCGCCGACGGCTCCCGGCTGTACTACTGCCCGCTTTCGTCGCGCCGTTGGTACAGCGTCGCCACGGAGGCCCTCGTCGACCGATCCCTGTCGGACGACGAGGTCGCCGCCACCGTCGTGGACGAGGGCGACAAGGGTTCCGCCGGGGACGGGATGGAGACCGACGACCAGGGGCGGCTCTACGTCACCGACGGCGAGCACAACGCCATCCACCATCGGCTCCCTGACGGTTCCTGGGAGCCGGTCGTCCACGACGAGCGGCTGCTCTGGCCGGACACCATGTCGGTCGCCGCCGACGGCTACCTGTACGTGACGGCCAACCCGCTCTACCGGCAGGCGAGGTACCACGCCGGACGGGACGAGCGCCGCAAGCCCTACGTCCTCTTCCGCACACCGATCGGGGCAGGCAGGGTCCGGCTGCGGTGATCCGGCCTCGACGCGGGACCTGGCCACGGACTTCCCATGCCTCCCTGGCCGCCTGCCGGCTGGCTGTTCTCTGACCGCCTGACCGGTTGATGCCGACAGCACTCGACGCTCAAACCCGCCGACATTGGGTACCGAAGACCTGTGAGTGCCACATGAGAGAACACTGGGTGGGCAGGCGTGTCGTCGTCACCGGCGGCGCCGGGTTCGTGGGGTCGTGGGTGTGCGAGCGGCTGATCGATCTCGACGCGGAGGTCGTCGCCGTCGACAACTTCCTGACCGGGACCCCGGACAACGTCCGCCACCTGGAGCACGAGCCCGGCTTCAGCCTCGTCCGGCGGGACGTGTGCGCCGGGCTGGAGGTCGAGGGCGAGGTGGACGTGGTCCTGCACCTGGCGTCACCGGCCTCGCCCGTGCACTACCTGGAGCACCCCCTGGAGACGCTCCGGGTCGGCAGCGAGGGCACCTGGAACGCGCTGCGGCTGGCCGAGGCGCGGGGCGCCCGCTTCCTGCTCGCCTCGACCTCCGAGGTGTACGGCGACCCGCTGGTACACCCTCAACCGGAGACCTACTGGGGCAACGTCAACCCGATCGGGCCGCGGAGCGTGTACGACGAGTCGAAGCGGTTCGCCGAGTCGCTCACCACGGCGTACCGGAAGGAGCGCGGGGTCGACGCCACCATCGTCCGGATCTTCAACACCTACGGGCCGCGCATGCGGCTCGACGACGGCCGCGCCATCCCGGCCTTCATGTCGCAGGCCCTCGCCGGCCGGCCCCTCACGGTCGCCGGTGACGGAAGCCAGACGCGGTCGCTGTGCTACGTCGAGGACACGGTGGAGGGGATCCTCGCCCTGGCTGCGAGCGGCCACCCGGGGCCGGTCAACATCGGCAGCGCCGACGAGCTGACGATGCGTGAGCTGGCCGAGCAGGTCCGTGCGCTCGCCGCGTCCGACTCGCCGCTCGAGTTCGTCGACCTGCCCGTCGACGACCCGAAGCTGCGCCGCCCGGACACCACGCTTGCCGCGGAGCTCCTGGACTGGCAGCCGCGGACCATCCTCGAGGAGGGGCTCAAGCGGACGCTGGAGTGGTTCGCCCAGACGACCCGCACGCAGTCGGGTTCCTGAGGAGCGGCCGGCACGCGGCCACCACCTCCTCGACGGTGATCAGCAGCAGCGACGCGTCCGGCTCGGAACCCCACGGGTCCCCGGTGCCGTCGCCGTGCCAGAGCACCGTGTGCGGCCCCTGCCCCGGCGGTCCCCACCGAGCAGGCGAGGTGGGCCCGAAGAGGAGCACCGATGGGGTGCCGTACGCGGAGGCCACGTGGGCCACCCCGGTGTCCCCGCAGACCACGAGCCGGGCAGCGGCCACCAGCGCCGCGAGCTCGGCCAGGTCGGTCTCGCCCGCGACCACCGCGCCGGGCGGCAGGCCCGCACGGCGGCGGAGCTCCTCGGCGAGGAACCGCTCCTGCGGGCCCCCGGTGACCACGACGTCGCACCCCTGCTCGGCGAGCCAGGCGGCCACCTCGCCGAAGCGGTCGACCGGCCACCGGCGCGCGGGGTACGCCGCGCCCGGGTGGACGACGACCACGCCGGATCGCACGGCCGGCTCCGGTGGCCGGGGGAGGAGCAGGTCGGAGGGGTCCGCGTCGACGCCCAACGCCTCCTCCACCAGGCGGCACCAGCGGTGCACCTCGTGCTCCTCGGCGCGCCACCTCGGTCCGGCATGCCCTGCCTCCGGGCAGCCGAACGCGACGAGGCGCCCCGGTTGCAGGGACGAGAGCACCCGGTGGCTCTCCGGCCCCTTGCCGTGCAGGTTCACCGCGAGCGCGGGCGGCGGACCCGTCCAAGGGAGCGGCTCGAGCCCCGAGGCGTCCAGGACCACGTCGACGGCGTCCACGAGCCGCACGAGGGGCTCCAGCGACCGGGGCGTGGCCAGGACCAGCTCGTGGTCGGTGTGGGCACGGCGGAGCGCCCGTAGCGCCGGGACGCCGGCGAGGAGGTCCCCCAGCCCGAGCGCGCGCAGGACGAGCAGCCGGCGACGGCCGGTCCTCGTCACGGAGCCAGTGATCGGGTCGCTCAGGGCCAGGACCCCTCGAGCGACGGCGTGACGACGAGCTCCCGTACCTCGCAGCCGGGCGGCTGACGCAGCGCGAACAGCACCGTCCGGGCGACGTCCTCCGGTTGGTTGAGCTTGGCGTCGGCGGGCGGCTTGTACTGGTCGGCGCGGCCGTCGAAGAAGGCCGTGTGCATCCCTCCGGGGACCAGCATCGTGACTCCCATGCGCCCCTGCGTCTCCACAGCGAGGGCACGGCTGAACCCGACCACGCCGAACTTCGAGGCGCAGTAGGCCGTCGCGTCGCTGAGCGCCCTGAGCCCCAGCGTCGAGGCGACGGTGACCACGTGGCCGTGGCGCTCGAGGAGGTCCGGCAGCGCGGCCCGGACCACCGCCACCGTGCCGATGAGGTTGACCTGCACGACGCGGTCCCACTCCTCGGGCGCCACGTCCTCGAGCCGTCCGCAGGCGTCGGTACCGGCGCAGGTGACGACGGCGTCGATGCCGCCGACGCGCTGCGAGACCCCGCGGACGACCTCCTCGGCAGCGCGCGGGTCGGTCAGGTCGACGATCTCCTGCTCGACGTCGAGGTCGGCCTTGACCCGGTCGAGCACCACCGGCCTGCCGCCCTCCTCGGCGACGGCCTGGGCGACGGCCCGCCCCAGCCCGGAGGCTCCTCCGGTGACCAGGACCGTGCCGAGCGCCGGCGGGGCGGACGGCGCACCGGTGCGCGGGGCTGACGTGTCGGGTGCGCTCATGCAGGGCTCTCCTCGGGGTCGATGACGGTTTCGGTGTGGGTGTGGGTGTGGGTGTCGATGTCGGGGTCGGGCACGGCTCGGGTGGCGACCGCCGTCTCGACGAGGCCGGTGGTGGAGCGGCCGCGGAGGTAGGGCAGGACGACGGCCTGACCGTCCCACTCCCGGAGGACCGCCGCCTCGGGGACGTCGGCGCCGGCGTAGTCGCCTCCCTTGGCCCACACGTGCGGCTGCAGTCGTCGGAGCACCTCCACCGGAGTGTCCTCATCGAAGACGACCACGGCGTCCACGCACTCCAGCGCTTCGAGCACCCGGGCCCGGTCGGCGGCGGGGACCAGGGGCCGCGTGGGCCCCTTGAGCCGGCGCACGGAGTCGTCGCTGTTGAGGCAGACGACCAGGCAGTCCCCGAGCCGCCGCGCCGCGCGCAGGGTGGCGACGTGACCGGCGTGGAGCAGGTCGAAGCACCCGCCGGTCGCCACGACGGTCCCGCCTCGTGCGGCCACCGTCACCACCAGCTCCTCGGCGCCACGGCCGGCGTCAGTCGTCGGCGGCGGTGCGCCGAGGAGCGACGCGGGGCCGCCCGCACCGACGTAGGCGGCCGCCCCGAGGACGGCGTCCTGCACCGCCTCGGTCGTGACCTTCCCGGCAGCCAGGCCGAGTGCGGCGATCGAGGCGAACCGGTCGCCTGCCCCGCAGGGGTCCAGCCCCACGACCTCCGGTGCCGGAGTCACGACGGGGGCGCCCTCGCCGTACGACAGCAGGGCCCCGCGCGAGCCGAGGGTGACGGCGACCGCCTGCGCCTGCCAGCCGGCCACCAGCGCGTCCGCCCGTCGCCCGGCGGCCGCGAGAGGGGACCCGCCGGCTGCGGCGACGTCCAGCCGTTCGGCGAACGCGGCCGCCTCCGCCTCGTTCGGGGTCGCGAGCCGTACGCCGGGCACAGGCTCGCTGCCCCGGGGGTGTGGGTCCCAGACCACGGGCGTACGACGAGGCAGGTCGGTCAACAGCCGGCGCAGCGCGGGGAGCGACGTGACGCCGCGGCCGTAGTCGGAGACGAGCACCGCCGACGCCGAGCGGAGCAGCGGCTCGAGGCCGGTCACGTCGTCCTCCAGGGTGCCTGGCGTGGTCCCGGTGTCGAGCCGGAGCAGTGACTGACCGGCCGCACGCACGCGTTTCTTGACCGGCGTGGGTCCGTCGTGACGAAGCCGGTGGACGGTGACGCCGTTGAGCAGCCGTTCGACCTCGCGGCCGGCGTCGTCGTCGCCCAGCGCCGTCACGAGGACCACCTCGTGGCCGTCGACGGCGGCCATGGCGGCGGCGAGGGCGGCCCCACCCGGCCGCGGACGCTCGGCGAGGTCGTCCAGGACCGGGACGGGTGCGTCCGGGGTCAGCCGGGTGGCCCGTCCCTCCAGGTCCACGTCGAGCAGCGCGTCGCCGACGACGACGAGCGGGCGGCTCACGACACCCACCCGGGGAGTGCGTCGGCGGCGAACGACCGCTGGCGAGGTGTCTGGGCCGGGATCACGCCGAGCTCGCGGTCGAGCCCTGCGCACATGATGTGCAGCCCGACCAGGTGGAGCTCCTGCACCGTCGCGGTGAACCGTGCGTCGACGCACAGGGCCTCGTCGGCCACCTCGCAGAGCGGGTTCGGGCGCGGTCCGGTGAAGGCCCAGACCTGCATGCCCACCTTCCGGCCCCGTTCGGCGGCGGCCACCACGTTGGGGCTGCGTCCGCTCGTGGACATCACCACCAGCACGTCGCCGGGCCGGCCGTGGGCCTCGACCTGGCGGGCGAACAGCTCCTCGGGCGGGTAGTCGTTGCAGATCGCCGTCAGGCTGGAGGTCTCCGCCGTCAGGCAGATGGCGCTGAACGGAGGCCGGTCGTCCCGGTAGCGGCCGACCAGCTCGGCGGTGAGGTGCTGGGCCTGCGCGGCGCTGCCGCCGTTGCCCGCGGCGAGCAGCCGGCCCCCGGCGTCGAGGACGCTGGCCAACCGGGTCCCCCACGAGTCGGCCACCTCGACGCACGGCTCGAAGGCGTGCGCGGCCTCGATGAGCTCGTCGAGGTGGCGACGCGAGCTCGGGGTGGTGTGCACGTGGCTGTCGTTCATCGGCTCGCTCCTGATCGCAGGTGCAGCGTGGGACGTGGTCGGGTGGCGGCGACCTGGTCGGCGACGCTGGCGTAGACCTCCTCGGTGGCCGCCGCGACCTGGCTCCACTGGTAGGTCGCGACGGCGCGGCGCCGTCCGGCACGGCCGTAGGCGGCCCGGCGGGCGTGGTCGGAGAGCAGGGAACGCAGGACGTCGGCGAGGAGGTCGGGCCGGCGGGGTGCGACGAGCTCGCCGGTCACCCCCGGTACGACGGTGTCGAGCAAGCCGCCCACGGCGGAGCCGACCACGGGTCTGCCGCAGGCCATCGCCTCGAGGGGAACGATGCCGAACGGCTCGTACCACGGCACCGCGACCACCACGTCGGACGCTGCCATGAGTGCCGGCACGTCGGCCCGGCCCACGGCACCGGTGAAGGTGACGCGGTCCGCCACGCGCAGGTCGCGAGCGAGGCGCCGGAGCCGGCCGACCTCGGGGTCGGTGTCGAGCAGGTCGGCGGCCGGACCTCCGGCGACGACGAGCTCGACCCCCGGAAGGGCGGCGACCGCCTCGATGACGTTGCCGACGCCTTTCCGCTCCACCAGCCGCCCGATCACGAGGAGCCGGGGCCGACCGTTGCGCTGCGCGGGGAGCGGCCGGAAGAGGGAGGTGTCCACCCCGCAGGGGATGACCGACGCCCGGCTCGGGGCGAGCCCGAGAGGGTAGAGCTCGCGGAGCTCGTCGCGACAGGTCGCCACGACGTGGTCGACGCTCCGGCAGAGCCGCCGCTCGTGGGGGATCCTCGTCGCGGGGCTGGTGTCCCGGCTTCCCTGCTGGCGCCGCTTCACGGACCCCAGCGCGTGGAACGTCTGCAGGACCGGGACGCCGGTCGTCCGGGCCGCCGCGAGCGAGGCGACGCCGCTCATCCAGAAGTGGGCGTGGACGACGTCGAAGCGCTCCTGGAGGAACCGGTCGCGGAGGTGGTCGGCGAAGGCGGGCATGTACTGGAGCAGCTCGTCCTTGGGGACCTCCGACGGCGGACCCGCCGGCACGTGCTCCACGACGTACCCGTCGGTCTCCACCCGCACCGGCGACGAGGGGTCGTCCCGCCTGCTGAACACCGTCACACCGTGGCCGCGTGCGGCCAGCTGCGCTGCCAGGGCGGCCACGTGGACGTTCTGCCCTCCGGCGTCGACGCCGCCGACGGCGGCGAGGGGGTTCGCGTGCTCCGAGACGAGGGCGACGTTCATGGCGTTCACCGGGTCGTTCACCGAGCCCATGCACTGCTCCTTCCACCCGTGCCGGCGGCTGTCGGCCCCCACCGTTCGTCGCCCGCGACCTCCCGGACCGCACGGACGACGTCGTCGGCCCCCACCGAGGAGAGACAGGGGTGTCCCGGGAAGGGGCACGTCGTGGACCGCGTGTCGCGGCACGCCGCGTGCTGGTCGCCCAGGAGCACCGTCGGCACGCGGTAGGGCGCCCAGCGCGCCGCCGGCACGGTGGGCGCGAAGAGGGAGACCACCGGCGTGCCGACCGCGGCAGCCAGGTGCGCGGGGCCGGTGTTGCCGACCACCACCGCCTCGGCACGTTCGAGCACGGCGGCGAGCTCGGCCAGCCCCGTGCGGCCGCCGAGGTCGACGGCGCCGGGTGCGGCGACGGCAGCGGTGAGCGCGGACTCGGACGGTGCTCCGGTGACGACGACCGCCCGGCCGGCGGCGAGGAGCAGCGAGCAGGCCTCGCCGTACCTCTCGGCGGGCCACGCCCGTGCCGGCACGGAGGTCCCGGGGTGGAGGACGACGTACGGCTCCTGCGGGACCAGGTGGTTCACGTCCGGCAGCGGACGGCGTACGGCGAGGGCGCCGGTGTCCCCGGGCGGCAGCCGGAACCCGGCCGCCTCGGCGAGCGAGAGCGCCCGCTCGGCCTCGGGGAGCATCTCGTCGACGTGGTGGCGCAGGTCGAGGAGCGAACCCGGGTAGTCGACGCTGATCGCGCCGATCCACGGGACGCCCGCCATCCTGAGCAGCAGCGCCATCGGGAGCGGGGACTGGTGGAACGAGGTGAGCACCAGGGCGCGGTCGAACCGGCGCCCCGCGAGCAGGTCGACGACCGCGTCGACGTCGTCGCGGCGGACCGCGTCCGGGGTGGCGTCGATCCACGGCACCCGCCACTCGAGCACCTCGTCGACGCCCGGGAGGAGCGCCGCCGCCGCGCGTCCCTGCGGCCCGGCGAGGACCGTGACCCGGTCGCTGCCGGCGGCGACCGCCCGGACCGCGGGTCCGGCCAGGAACACGTCGCCGGCGTTGTCGCTGCGGACGACCAGGGAGGCGCTCACCATCTCCCCGCCAGGAGGTCGTCGACGGCGTCGGTCAGGGTGGTCGCGACGTGGTCGGCAGCGGTCACCTCCTCGGCCCGGGTGTGCGGCGTCGGGACGAGAAGTCCGTGGGCGCCGGCCGCCTCGGCGGCGGCCACGTCGGAGCCGATGTCCCCCACGAGGACGGTGCGTTCGGGCGGGACGCCCAGCTCATCGCACGCCGCCTTGACCATGCCGGGCGCGGGCTTGCGGCAGTCGCACCCCTCGTCACGGTCGTGCGGGCAATACCGCCAGACGTCGAACGGCCCGAGCAGCTCCTCCACCCGCGTGTTCACCGCCTGCACCTGGTCGTGGGTGAGGAGGCCGGAGCCGATGCCGGACTGGTTGCTCACCACGCCGACCCGCACGCCGACACCGCGGAGCCGGTCCAGCGCCTGCCGGGCGTCGTCCACGGGGCTGACCTTGGCGGGGTCACCGTTGTAGGGCACGTCGTGGACGAGCGTCCCGTCACGGTCGAGGAGCACGAGGTCGGGCACGCCGTGCCACGGTCGGGCACCGCGGTGGCGCCAGGCGCCCCGGACGGAGTGGTAGGTGGCGGCCACCGGGATCACGGCGCTCGTCAGCACCATGCGGCGCACTTCCGAGGCGTCCCGTGGCCCCGGGGCGATGCGCGCCCACGCGAGCTCGGCCGTCCCGGCGAGCCAACCGGCGGCACCGGCGACGGCGGGACGCGGGTGGCCGGTGAGCGCACCGGCCACCCCGACGGCGGCAGCAGCGGTGATGGCGACGTGCCGCCCGCGGCGCCCCCGGGGGGCGGAGGCCCGAGCACGCCAGTCACGGCCGTGGAGCGCGCGCATCAGGAAGTCGTCGGCGTTGCCGGCCTGGACGCGGACGCTGACCCGGTCGTCGACAGGGCGGACCGGATGGGTGATCCACCGGCTGCCGCGGACGATCTCGCCCTGCGTCCCGGTGATCCGGAGCCCGAGGTCGGCGTCCTCACGGAAGGCCCGCGGGAACCGCTCGTCGAACCCGCCGACCGCGACCAGCGCCGCGCGGCGGTAGCTCATGTCGGCGGTGATCCACAGGGCCGTGACCAGTCCGGCGGTCGTCCGCTCCCAGTCCGTGGGGCGCCGGTCGAGCGGCAGCGGCACGCGGACCCGCCCTTGGCTGCCGGCGACGGAGGACGGCACCGCGGAAAGGTCCTCGGAGAGCCGCTCGGCCCAGTCGGGGTCGGTCACCACGTCGTCGTCGAGGAAGCTGA
Organism: Nocardioides caldifontis; assembly: GCF_008087345.1. Taxonomy (GTDB): domain Bacteria; phylum Actinomycetota; class Actinomycetes; order Propionibacteriales; family Nocardioidaceae; genus Marmoricola_A; species Marmoricola_A caldifontis. The sequence continues at coordinate 17,129 of NZ_VHIB01000019.1, forward strand.
CCCACGGGGTGCGGGCGTGGCGCCAGCCGATGTTCCGCGCCCGGGCCGGCCCCCCGCCTCCCGAGCGCACCACGCGCAGGTCGATCGCGAGGTCGTCGAGCTCGGTGGCCAGGTCGGGTCCGTCACGGCGGTCGTCGACGACCACGACCGGGCCGGGGACCGGCCGCGTGCCCGAGGTGAGGGCCTCCAGGAGGGCCCGGAGGCTGGGCCTGCCGACGGTCGGCACGACGATCGAGGTCAGCGGTTCGCTCATGGGGTGACCATCGGAGGACGGCGGACGACGAACGGACCGATGGCGAGCAGGTCCACCGGGGCGGAACCGAAGCACTCCAGCGCGTCCCTCGGATCGTCGACCATCGGCCTGCCGGCGGTGTTGAGGCTGGTGTTGATCACGACCGGGAGCCCGGTGCGCCGCTCGAACGCCCGCAGCGTCCGCGCGACCAGCGGCTCCTGCTCGTCGTCGATGGTCTGCACCCTGGCGGTGCCGTCGACGTGGACGACGGCGGGGATCCGGTCGCGCCACTCCTTGGCCACGTCGTGGACGAAGAGCATGTACGGCGAGGGCAGCGGACCCCTCGAGAAGATCGCCGGCGCCCGCTCCGCCAGCACCATCGGCGCGACTGGTCGGAACTGCTCACGCCCCTTGACGTCGTTGAGCCGCTCGAGGTTCCTCTCGTGGCCGGGGTGGGCCATCAGCGAGCGCCGGCCCAGCGCGCGTGGGCCGTACTCGCTGCGCCCCTGGAACCAGGCCACCACCCCGTTCCCGGCCAAGCACTCGGCGACCGCCTCGGCCACGTCGTCGGGCCGCTCGAAGGGGACCCGTGCCGTCGTGAGCCACGCCTCGATGTCGTCGTCGCTCCACCCGCGGCCGAGGTCGGCGCCGGGCATCGGCGCGGTGACGTCCCCCTCGGCCCGTGCGACGTGGAGCGCGCCGCCCAGCGCCGTACCGGCGTCGCCCGCGGCGGGCTGGACCCAGACGTGGTCGTAGGGGCCTTCCTCGAAGATCGTGGTGTTCGCGACGCAGTTGAGGGCCACGCCGCCGGCCAGCGTGAGGGCGCGGCTGCCGGTCTGGCCGTGGAGCCAGCTGCTGAGCTCGAGCAGGACCTCCTCGAGCCGCTGCTGCACGCTGCACGCCAGGTCGGCGTGGTCCTGGGTCCACTCCTCGTCGGCAGACCGGCTCTTCACCAGCGACTGCCAGTCGATGCGCTCGGTCCGGAAGCCGCCGTCGCCGGTGGTGTACACCGCCCGCCGCAGCTCGTCGATGAACCGGGGCTTGCCGTACGACGCCAACGCCATGACCTTGAACTCGTCGCTGCTCCGCAGGAATCCGAGGTGCTCGGTCACGGTCTCGTAGAGCAGCCCGACCGAGTGCGGCAGCTCTTGGGTGCGGAACACCTCGAGCTGCCCCGCCGCGTAGTGGCCGGCCAGGTGGCTGGCCGACTCGCCCCGCCCGTCCAGGACGAGGACGTCCGCGTCCTCGTGGTGCGGCGAGGCGAGGCCGGCCGAGGCGGCGTGCGCCACGTGGTGCGGCACGAAGCGGACCGCGGCCGGGTCGAGCCCTGGAAGCGCGGAGGCCAGGAATCCCGGAGCGCGTTGGGCATAGGTCTGCCGGAGGTGGTCCCAGGGGTCGTCCAGCCCCAGCTCGTCGGCGGGGCGCGCGAGCGAGGGGTCGTAGGAGTAGGCGACCGCGTCGACGTCGGAGATGTCCAGACCGACGTGCCTGAGGCACCAGCGAGCGGCGAGCTCGGGCAGCTCCCATGCGGCGAAGGGCACCGGGCGGTGGCCGTGCTTCCTCCGCGAGAACCGCTCCTCCTCGGCCGCCGCGACGGTCTCGCCGTCGATCACCAGGGCCGCAGCGGGGTCGTGGAAGAGCGCGTTGATCCCGAGAACCTTCACCCGTCGTCCTCTCGTCCGGGCCTGAGAAGTACTAGCCCATGGCGAGTCTCGTTCCCGCGGAGAGACGCTTCGAAACGCATGAGGGAAGTGGCTCTCCGAATGTCAAGAGGAAGTCGGATTTGGTGCCAGCGAAGTGGGTACCCGCTGACCTGTGCGCGTTTCCGTGATCGGCACCGGATACCTCGGCGCAACCCATGCAGCCTGTCTGGCATCGCTGGGTCACTCCGTGATCGGAGTCGACACCAGCGAGGACCGGGTCGACGTGCTCCGCACCGGCCGCGCTCCCTTCCACGAACCGGGGCTCGACGCGCTGTTGCTCGATGGCGTCGAGGAAGGCCGGCTCACCTTCTCCACCACGCTGGAAGCCGCCACGGACGCCGACGTCCATTTCCTCTGCGTGGGAACCCCACAACGGGCGGACAGCCAGGCCGCTGACCTCACCGCTCTCGAGTCGGTGGTCGACGCGCTGGCCCCGCTGCTCACGCCGCACAGCCTTGTCGTGGGCAAGTCCACGGTGCCGGTCGGAACCGCCACCCGACTCGGTGCCCGGCTCAGGGAGCGCGCACCGGCGGGGCGCCATGTGGGCATCGCCTGGAACCCTGAGTTCCTTCGTGAGGGACATGCGGTGGAGGACTCCCTACGGCCGGACCGCCTGGTGTTCGGGGTCGAGGACGACGCGGCTGACCAGCTGCTGCGTGACGTCTACGCGGCGATCCTCAATGCCGGCGTCCCGGTCATCCGCACCGATCTGGCGACCGCCGAGCTGGCGAAGGTATCGGCCAACGTCATGCTGGCGACCCGGATCTCTCTCGTGAACCTCCTTGCGGAGGTCTGCGAGCAGGCCGCCGCCGATGTCGCCGACCTCACCACGATCCTCGGCCTGGACACCCGCATCGGGGACCGCTTCCTCGGTCCCGGGATCGGCTTCGGCGGCGGATGCCTGCCCAAGGACACCCGCGCTTTCGTCGCGCGTGCCGAGGAGCTCGGCCTCGAGGAGCCCGCCGGTCTGCTGCGGCAGGTCGATGCGGTGAACACACGGCAACGGACCCGCACCGTCGAGCTCGCCCTCAGGCTGCTGTCGGGCGACGCCGCCGGTAGGAGGATCGCTGTGTTGGGGGCAGCGTTCAAGGCCGGCTCGGACGACGTCCGCGACTCCCCGGCGCTCGACATCGCGGGGCGGCTGAGCCGCGCGGGCGCCGACGTCCACGTCTACGACCCGGAGGCCGGCCACCGGGTTCGGCGGGAACACCGCGATCTGGCCGTCGACGTGTCGGTGGAGGACGCCTGCCGGGGCGCGGAACTGGTCATGGTGCTCACCGACTGGGAGGAGTTCCGGGGGCTCGACCCGGTGGCGCTGACCGACGTCGTCGAGGTGCCGCGCGTCGTGGACGGCCGGCTTGCGCTCGACCCGGACAAGTGGCGCGCCGCGGGATGGTTGTTCCGCGCGCTGGGCAGGGGAGACGGCGGGTGAGAGTGCTGCTGTGGCACGTGCACGGTTCCTGGACGACCTCGTTCGTGCAGGGCGATCACGACTACCTGCTCCCCGTCACGCCGGACCGCGGGCCCGCCGGGCTGGGCCGGGCCCTGACCTGGGACTGGCCGTCATCGGTTGTCGAGGTGCCTGTCGACCGGCTTGCGGAGGCCCAGTTCGACGTCGTGGTGCTGCAGCGGCCGCACGAGGCCGTGCTTTGTGAGCGGTGGACGGGACGGCGCCCGGGCCGCGACGTTCCGGCGGTGTACGTCGAGCACAACACCCCTGGCGGTGACGTGCCGTACTCCCGCCATCCGATGGCCGACCAGCGCGAGGTGCCGATCATCCACGTCACCCACTTCAACCGGCTCTTCTGGGACTGCGGCAGCGCCCCCACCGACGTCGTCGAACACGGGATCGTCGACCCGGGCCATCGCTACACCGGCGAGCTGCCCCACGCTGCCGTGGCCATCAACGATCCCGTGCGCAGGGGACGGGCCGTCGGCACCGACCTGCTTCCGGTCCTCGCAGAGGCGCTTCCGGTCGACGCCTTCGGGATGCGCGTCAACCAGCTCGACCTCGACGGCGTCACGCCGTTCGAGGACCTCCCGCAGGAGCGGATGCACGCCGAGCTGGCCCGCCGGCGGGTCTACATCCACACCGCCCGATGGACGTCGTTGGGGCTGTCGCTGCTCGAGGCGATGCACCTCGGGATGCCGGTGGTCGCGCTCGACGTCACGGAGGCGGCCCGAGCCGTGCCACCCGGTGCCGGGGTGCTCACCAACAGTCCCGAGCAGCTGGTCGCGGCGGTGCGCCGCTTCGTCGCTGATCCCGAGGAGGCCCGTGCCGTCGGAGCGACGGCCCGTGAAGCGGCCCTCGCGTCGTACGGGCTCAAGCGGTTCCTCGCCGACTGGGACGAGCGGTTGCTTGCCGCAGCGGCTAGGTCGCTCGGCTGACGTGGCCGCCGACCGACGCGTCGACCCGAGCGCCCACCGGATCACGGTGGTCGTCATGACGCGTGACCGGTGGCCCGACCTCGAGCAGACCCTGCCACGCCACGCGGCGCCGGTCATCCTGGTGGACAACGGGTCGGCCGACGGCACCCCCGAATTGGTCCGGCGCCACTTCCCGCACGTCGACGTCATCGAGCTCGGCACGAATCGCGGCTCGGTCGCCCGCAACGTCGGCGTGGAGCGCGCGACCACACCGTACGTTGCATTTGCGGACGACGACTCGTGGTGGGCGCCAGGGTGCCTGGAGCAGGCCGTGGCGATCCTCGACCGGCACCCGCGGCTGGCGGTGCTGGCCGCCCGGATCCTCGTCGGACCCGATGAGCGCGAGGACCCCGTCTGCGCGTTGATGGCGGATTCGCCGCTGGCCCGGGAGCCCGACCTGCCCGGCCCCTCGGTGCTGGGGTTCTTGGCCTGCGGTGCGGCGGTCCGGCGGGACGCGTACCTGGACGCGGGAGGGTTCGACGACGTGGTCTTCTTCATGGGTGAGGAGGAGCGGCTGGCACTCGACCTCGCCGCCATGGGGTGGGGGCTGGCCTACGACGCCGACGTGGTCGCCCATCACCATCCCTCACCCGCTCGGCAGCCGGAGGCGCAACGCGCACGCGCCGCTCGCAACCGGCTGCTGACCACGGTGATGCGCCGCCCATGGCCCGTCGTCGCCCGTGAGGTCGTGCACGACCTGGGCGCCGGCCGTGCCGGCCGACTGGCGGTTCGCCAGGCGTTGCCGGCCCTGCCCCGCGCCCTCCGGCGCCGGCGCCGGCTGCCCGCGCACGTCGAGGCCGCGCGCAGGTCCCTGGACTAGCCCCTGCGCGGCAGCCCGAGATGGACGACCTTCGTGGTGGTCATCTCGTCGAGCAGCTCGGGGCCGTAGCCGAAGCCGGTGCCGCTCGCACCGCGCGGCTGCGCCGCCCCACCCGGTGCCCCGCCGAAGGCGGCGTTGATCTTCACGGTGCCGACCGGGAGCTCGCGCCACGCCCGCTGCGCGTGCTCCATGTCGGTGGTGAGCACCACGGCGGCCAACCCGTAGCGACCGGCCGCGGCCGCCGCCAGGGCGGCGTCGAAGTCGTGGACGATCGTGACCGGGGCGACCGGACCGAAGGTCTCCTCGTCGACGACCGCCATGCCGGACCGACAGCCGCTCAGCACGGTGGCCGGGTAGAAGGTGCCCGGCCCCTCGGGCACCTGGCCCCCGGCGAGCAGCTCGGCGCCGGCGGCGACGGCGTCGCAGACCTGCTGGTGGACGGTGCTGCGCATCCGCTCGTCGACGAGCGGGCCGAGCTCGGTCGCCGGCGCGGTGCCCGGGCCGATGACCCGCTCCCGGGCCCGACGGACGAGCGCGGCCAGGAACTGCTCGGCGACCTCCTCGACGACGTAGATCCGCTCGACCGACGTGCAGATCTGCCCGGCGTTGGCGAAGGAGCCGAGGGCCGCCTGCTCGGCCGCCCACTCCGGGTCCACCCCCGCATCGACCACCATCGGGTCGTTGCCGCCGTTCTCGAGCAGCAGCTTGGCGCCGGTGCGGGCGGCGGCCGCGGCGATCGCGCGGCCGGTGGCCGTGGAGCCGACGTGGGCGACGACGTCGACGTGCTCCGACGAGGCGAGCGCGGCGCCCGTCGTACCGTCGCCGACGACGACCTCGAGCACCCCGGCGGGGAGCTCCGCAGCCACCAGCCGGGCGAGCTCGAGGCCGGTGGCGGGGGTGCGCTCCGACGGCTTGAGGACGACCGTGTTACCGGTGACGAGCGCCGCTCCGAGCAGCCCGCACGGCACGGCGACCGGGTCGTTCCAGGGGGTGATGGCGGCGACGACGCCACGAGGGCCGTGCACCATCAGGTCGGTGGCGTCCCAGGAACCTTGGAGCGACCGGCCGCGGTGCAGCGGTCCCAGCTCGGCGTACTGCCGAAGCGCTCCGACGCCGGCGTCGACTCCGCCGCGGGCGTCCGCGAGCGGCTTGCCCATCTCGCGCGTCGTCAGGAGGGCGAGGTCGTCGGCAGCAGCGGCCACGCGGTCGGCGGCCGCGGCGACCATCGCGGCGCGCTCGGCCGGCGCCGTCCGGGCCCACCCGGGCGCCGCGCGCACCGCGGCCTCCACCGCGGCGCGTACCTCGTCCTCACCCGCCACCTCGTGCTCGCCGACCAGGCTGCCGTCGGCGGGGTCCAGGACACGGACCAGTTTCGGGTTCGCGTTGGTTGTCGTGGGTTCCTCGGTGGGCATGCTGGTGAGGTCTGTCAGGGGCACGTGAGCCTCCGGGCATCGTTGGGACGCGGTGCGCCCTGCTGTCGTACCAGACGATGAGCGTCTTCGCGGGCGCGCGATCAGTAGCGGTAGATCGGCTTGTGGGCGCTGAAGGACATGACGAGCGCGACGATCCACAGGACCACCGTCCAGCCGCCCAGCAGGTTGATCCAGAAGATCGTCCAGTGGTTCGACTTGCCGCGAAGGGCGGCGACCGCCCACGGCAGCATGTAACCGCCGGTCAGGAGGGCCACGACGACGGCGACGAAGGCGCTGACCGGGCGATCGCGCTGGTCGGTCAGGTAGCTGGTCATGCGTGCAGCGTACGTCGGGCGTGGCGGCCCGCGCGGCGAGGCGGTCGCCTGACGAGGCGAGGTCAGAGCTCGTCCTCGTCGCCGCCTCCCCAGCGCAGCGAGTAGACCTCGAACGGTGCGGCGTAGGTGACGCCCATCCGGGCACCGACCGGGCGGCTGAACCCCTCGAGCATCTCCTCCTCGTCAAAGTCCTCCCACCCGAGCCCGTCGATGTAGGCGCGGTGGGCGCGCAGCGACTCGACGCCGACCTGAAAGGTGTCGGTGGTGTCGACCGCGTGGCGCGCGTCGGGGGAGCCGGCCGCCCACACCGCGCGTACGCCGTCCCAGCGGTCGAGCCCGTCGGTGAGCTGCTCGGGGAAGATCCACCGGTTCGCGGCGTCGCGCACCCCGTCGAGCACTGCGCGGCCGACGGCGATGTGGTCGGCCTGGTTGAGAGCTCCCGGCCCGAAGGTGTCGCGGAAGTTGCCCGTGATGACGACGTCCGGCCGGTGACGTCGTACGGCGAGCGCGACGGCCGCCCTCAGCGGCAGGCCGTACTCCACCGTGCCGTCGGGGAACCCGAGGAACTCGACCTCGGAGACGCCCACGATCCGCGCCGACTCGACCTGCTCGCGCTCGCGCACGACGCGGCACTCGTCGGGGGCGAGGCCGTCGATCCCGGCCTCGCCGCTGGTGACCATGACGTAGACGACGTCCTTGCCCTGACCGGTCCACCGCGCGACGGCAGCGGCGGCGCCGAACTCCATGTCGTCGGGGTGGGCGACGATCGCGAGCGCCTTCGACCAGTCCTCGGGCAACGCCTTGAGCGGCGGCGGCTTCTCCACGGGCACCTCCTGGTGGCTTCGGCTCTGCGGTCACCTTGCCACGGCGGCGGAGCCCCCTGGGAGCACCGACCTACAGTGAGCGCATGACGCGCGCTGCCACTCTCGGTGAGCTGCGCGAGCAGGGCTACCGCTCGCGCTCGGTGAAGGAAGAGCTCCGCGACAACCTCCTGACGGCCCTCCGGTCCGGCCGGCCGGCGTTCCCCGGGATCGTGGGGTTCGACGACACGGTCCTGCCGCAGCTCGAGGGAGCGCTGCTCGCCGGCCACGACCTCGTGCTGCTGGGGGAGCGCGGTCAGGGCAAGACCCGACTGATGCGCACCCTCGTCGCTCTCCTCGACGAGTGGCTGCCGGTGGTCGAGGGGTGCGAGATCAACGACGACCCGGCGACCCCGGTCTGCACCCGGTGCCGCCGGCTCGCCGCCGAGCTCGGCGACGCGCTGCCGGTCGCATGGCTCCACCGCGACCAGAGGTACGTCGAGAAGCTGGCCACCCCCGACACCAGCGTCGGCGACCTGGTCGGCGACGTGGACCCCATCAAGGTGGCCGAAGGCCGGACGCTGGGCGACCCCGAGACCGTGCACTACGGGCTGATCCCGCGGACCAACCGCGGCATCTTCGGGATCAACGAGCTGCCCGACCTCGCCGAGCGGATCCAGGTGGCGATGTTCAACGTGCTGGAGGAGCGCGACATCCAGGTCCGTGGCTACAGCCTGCGGCTCCCGCTCGACCTGCTCCTGGTGGCCAGCGCCAACCCCGAGGACTACACCAACCGAGGCCGGATCATCACGCCCCTCAAGGACCGGTTCGGCGCGGAGATCCGCACCCACTACCCGGTCGAGGTCGCCGAAGAGGTCGCGGTCATCGCCCAGGAGGCCGACCTCGTCGCCGAGGTCCCCGAGCACCTCCTCGAGGTCCTGGCCCGGCTGGCCCGGGGGCTGCGCGCCTCCTCGTCGGTCGACCAGCGGGCCGGTGTCTCCGCCCGCTTCGCGATCGCGGCCGCCGAGGGGGTCGCGGCGTCAGCGCTGCGCCGTGCCGCACGCACCGGTGACGAAGAGGCGGTCGCCCGGGTGTGCGACGTCCCGACGGTGATCCCCACGCTGCTCGGCAAGCTCGAGTTCGAGATGGGCGAGGAGGGGCGTGAGGTCGAGGTGGTCCACCACCTGCTCCGTGTCGCCGTGGCCGAGACCTTCCGCGAGCGGCTGGTGGGGCTGGACCTGTCCGGGTTCGCCGCCGTCTTCGCCGAGGGCGGCACGGTCGAGACCGGCGAGCTCGTCCCCGCGAGCGAGGTGCTCGGCCAGCTCGGCACCGTGGCGGGGCTCGCCAAGGTGCTCGACCGGCTCGGGTTCGCCGACGGCGCCGGCCCCGGCCACGTCGCGTCGGCCGTCGAGCTGGTGCTGGAGGGGATGCACCTGACCCGGCGGATCGACAAGGAGAGCATCGGCGGCCGGACGGTCTACGGGAGCTGACCGTGGTCGACCCGAGGTTCCGGTACGGCGCGTGGCGGGGAGGGCCCGACCCGCTCAAGCCGCCGTACGACCTGCGGAAGGTGCTCGACGAGGTCGGCGAGGACGTCCTCGCGGGCGGCTCGCTGCGCGAGGCGCTGCGTGACCTGGTGCGGCGCGGGTTCGACGGTCGCCGCGGCATCGACGCGCTGCGCCAGCGCGCCCGGCAGCTGCGCAAGGCCGCCGAGCGGCGGGGCGACCTCGGTGGCGCGCTGGACCAGGTGCGCGCGGCGCTGGACCAGGCGATGGCCGCGGAGCGGGAGACGCTGGCGGGGATGGACGGCGACGGCGCCCGGCTCGCCGAGATGGAGCTCGACACCGTGCCGGACGACCCGGCAGGGGCGATCCGGGCGCTGGACCAGTACGAGTGGCGCTCGCCCGAGGCCCGGGCGACCTTCGAGGCGGTCCGGCAGCTGCTCCAGCAGGAGGTCCTCGACGCGCAGTTCGCCGGGATGAAGCGGTTCCTCCAGGAGGGGGACCCGGAGGCCATGCAGGCGGTCAAGGACATGCTGGCCGACCTCAACGAGCTGCTCGCCGCCCACGCCCGCGGCGAGGACACCACCGACCGGTTCGCCGACTTCATGGACAAGCACGGCGACCTGTTCCCGGAGGACCCGCAGGACGTCGACGAGCTGATCGACGCGCTCGCCCGGCGCCAGGCGGCCGCCGACCGGATGATGAGCTCGCTCCGGCCCGACCAGCGACAGGAGCTGGCCCAGCTGATGAGCGAGGCGCTGGGCGACCCGGACCTCGCCTCGCAGATGGCGCAGCTCTCGGACAACCTCCGAGCGTTGCGGCCCGGGCTCGAGCGCGGCCCGGTCCGGATGCAGGGCGAGGACGAGCTCGGCTACAGCGCCGCCGTCGAGGCGGTGTCGGAGGTGGCCGATCTCGAGGCGCTCGAGCAGCAGCTCGCCCAGTCGTCGGCCGGTTCGCCGCTCGACGACGTCGACGTCGAGACCCTGGAGCGCCACCTCGGCGGGGAGGCGGCGGCCGACCTGGAGGCGCTGCGCGAGCTGGAGCGCGAGCTCGAGCGGCAGGGGTTCGTCACCTCAGGCGACGACGGGTTGCGGCTGACGCCGCGGGCGGTGCGCCGGCTCGGCGAGACGGCGCTGCGCCGGGTCTTCGACCAGATGCAGGCCGCCGGCACCGGCGACCACGACGACCGGCGGACGGGCGCGGCCGACGAGCGCACCGGCGGGAGCCGTGCCTGGCAGTTCGGCGACGACCTGCCGCTCGACGCCGTGCGCACCATCTCCAACGCCGTACGCCGGGGTGGGGTGCGGCCCGGGGGCGGGTCGGCCCCGACGCTGCTGGTCGAGGACTTCGAGGTGGTGGAGACCGAGCGGCGGACCAGCGCCGCGGTGGCGCTCCTGGTCGACCTCTCCTACTCGATGGTCCACGAGGGGCGCTGGGGCCCGATGAAGCAGACCGCCCTGGCCCTGTCCCACCTGGTGCAGACCCGGTTCCGGCAGGACGCCCTGGAGGTGATCGGGTTCAACCTCGTGGCCCGCCGGCTCGCCCCGGTGCAGCTCGCGGAGGTCGAGCCCGAGTGGGTGCAGGGCACCAATCTCCAGCACGCGCTGATGATCGCGGGTCGCCACCTGCGCCGGCACCCGGACGCCGAACCGGTGGTCATGGTCGTCACCGACGGCGAGCCGACCGCCCACCTGCTCAGCGACGGGACCCCGTTCTTCGACTGGCCGACGCGGCCGGCGACGCTGCGCGCGACCGTCGGTCAGGTCGACGAGCTGGTGCGGTGGGGCGCGACGCTGAACTTCTTCATGCTGGGCGACGACCCGGGGCTGGCCCGGTTCGTCGACGCGATCGCACGCCGGGCCGGGGGACGGACGTTCACCCCGGACATCGGGCGGCTGGGGGAGTACGTCGTGGCCGACTACCTCAGGGCCCGGCGCGGGCGGCGCTGACCCGGACATGAGGCGCGGCCGGCCTCGGGGGAGAGACCGGCTGCGCCACCGGACGGGGCGGTCCGGGGAAGGTCGTCAGCTCGGGACCTGCACCGAGCGCACGACGTGGTCACGGATGCGGCGCACGTGCTGCCGCTCGGACACCTTGCCGACGACGCGGACCTGGTTGTGCCGCACCAGCGAGACGCTGATCCAAGGCTCGGTCTCGTCGGTGCCCTCCGCCTCGAACGTGTAGACCCAGGTGGCCCGCACCTTCGAGTCGCGGTCCTTCACACGGAAGGCGAACTCCCGGTAGCTGTCGGCGTAGCGCTTCTTGAGCGCGGCGCGCTCCTTCTTCAGCTCGCCGAGCGTGTCCACCTTCGGGTCGAGGTGGATGCTGATGGTCCGGCCCGCGCCGTTCTGCTCGACGAACGCGACCGAGTGGCGGTTGAGCCGCTGCTTCTCGTATCCGGTCGGGATGTCGAGCGAGGCCCACTCGACACCGCCCTCCGGGTGCGTGGCCTCGACGTTCTTGGTCTCGTAGACGACCGCCTCGGCGTGCGCGGGGACGACGGCGGCGCCGAGCGTGAGGCCGGCGGCGACGAGGGCGATGGCAGCGACAGGGGCGTGTCCGGCAGTGCGGGGCATGGTCTCTTCTCCTGGGTCGGGGCACCGGTGGTGCCGTGCTCCGGCGAGTGCCGGACCCTCCCAAGACGCAGCCCCTGCACGGGAGGTTGCATCCTTTCTTGTCGCGTCTACGTTTCCTCGTGCGTGTCGGGATCTCCACCGAAGAGGCGGCCGTCCGGCCGACCCAGCGCGGTGATCGCGTCCACCTCGTCGGCGGTGAGGTCGAAGCCGAAGACGTCGAGGTTCGTGCGCTGCCGCTCCGGGGTGGACGACTTCGGGATCGGGATGCAGCCGAGCTGGACCTGCCAGCGGAGGATCACCTGGCCCGGGGAGACGTCGTGGGCCCGGGCCGCCTCGGCGACGGGCGGCTCGTCGAACGGCGCCTGCCGCTTCCCGAGCGGGCTCCAGGACTCGGTGAGGATGCCGAGCCCCGCGTTGACCTCGCGCATCTCGCGCTGCGGGAAGTAGGGGTGCAGCTCGAGCTGGTTCACGGCCGGCACCACACCGGTCTCGTCGACGACGCGGCGCAGGTGGGCCTCGGTGAAGTTGGAGACGCCGATGGACCTGACCAGCCCGTCGCGCTGCAGGTCGACGAGCGCCCGCCACGCCTCGGCGTACTTGCCGACGGACGGGTTGGGCCAGTGGATGAGGTGGAGGTCGAGGTAGTCGAGCCCGAGCCGCTCCAGCGACTCCCGGGTGCTGGCGACGGCGTCGTCGTACCCGTGGTGGCGGCCCGGCAGCTTGCTGGTGACGAACAGCTCCTCGCGCGGGACGCCCGACCGGCGCAGCGCCTCGCCGACCTCGCGCTCGTTGCCGTAGTTCACCGCGGTGTCGATCAGCCGGTAGCCGGCATCGATCGCGCTGACGATCGCCGCCGTGCCGTCGTCGCCGGTCAACGGGTAGGTGCCGAAGCCGATGGCGGGGATCGTGCGGCCGTCGTTGAGGGTGTGCGTCGGGATCATGGGCCCCAACGTACGTCGGTGGCCACCCGCGGCGACCCGTGACGGCGGCGCCGGCCGGGGCCGCTAGGGTCGTGCCGCACCTGGGGGCGGTAGCTCAGCCGGTCAGAGCGAAGGACTCACAGTTTCGTCAGTCCTCTCGGAAGGTCCGAGGTCGAGGTCGTGGGGCCCCTCAGTTGAGCAGAATGGTGCGGATTTCGATGCGGTCCGTTCGCGCCTGTTCCGGTGCGCCTGCGGACTATTTGCGGACTGAGGTCCCGCTGGCCGGCAAGAGGCGTTCTCGATGCACCGGAGCGGCCAAGGAGCGCCGTGCAGGGTCGTAGCCCTGAGCCCTCTGCCGGTAGGTGCTGCTCCTACTCGAGCACCTCGAGCCCCTCGAGCCCCTCGGGCCCCTCGGGAATGCGGAACAACCAGAGGACGCCGGCGGTGTGACCCTCGCGGACGTCGCCCGGGTAGACATCCCCGTACGGAAGCAGCTCGTAGTGCCGCACCCAACGCTTGGTCTTCTTCGGCTTGAGCGCACGGCGCAGGAGTCGAAACGCGTCCGGGCGACCGCGCAAGGGCGGTCTGGAGCACCGAGGCATACCGAGCCTTTGTAGCGCAGCAGGATGCCCGTGCCTCGCTGGCCAACCCTTGGGGGAGCTTGGCGGACCGGCCCAACGATCTCGGGCGGTACGAGCACAACGTCGACTGCCCCGGCGACGAGCTCGGATGGGCCTACGTCCCAAGCAGGGGTGACCGGGAGACGTGCCGAGGCTGCTTCTCCCAGGGCCTGGTCGAGCAGACACGTCGGTCCGCCTACGTAGCGGCGGCCGACGCCTTCCTGCAGTACCTGACGGACAGCTTTGAGGGGCTCCTCGCCGAGGTAGAGGTGACCGTGACCGGGCAGCGGTGCCTGCTTGTGATCGCGCACGAACTGCTGACCCAGAAGCGAGCTGGGAGACGCTGACGGTGCTCCACAAGGCCATCTCAACGCGACTCAACCTGCCCTCGGTGGTCGAGGCGATGACTTTGGCGGACGAGCTCCGCAGCGACGACGCTGGCTCGGACACGCGGCTTCGACAGCTCGTGGTGGAAGAGGGTCGCTTGGAGAAGAACGTGGCCGCTCTCGTCACGAAGGCGGAGACCGCCGACAAGAACATCCGCAGACTCACCGAGCGAGCGGCACGTTCTCGGGACGGGCACGACACGGCGAAGCATCCACTCAAGGCTCTAGCACTTTCGGCCCTCGAGCACGAGATGTTGAGGGTGGTGCCGGCACGCTGAGGAGCGGTCGGTCGGAGGTGGTCGCTCGGCTGCCTCTTGTCGAGGTTTCAGGGCTACAGCCCAGTGAAGCCCGGCTGCTCAACCTTTGAGGGCGTGCCACCTAAAGGGGTTTGAGTAAGTGAGGCGGTCTTCCGTCTCGCGCTCTTAGGCACATCCAGAGCCCTCTTGCGCAGCGCCAGCCGCAGGAGCGGCGGGAAGCGCCCCGAGCAGATCGTCGCGGTGATCCGCGATCCTCGCCCATCCTCAGAAGGAGCAGTAATGGCGGTCTCCGCTAAGTGGTACGGCAACGCCTTCAAGGCGGCGTTCAACAAGGAGGTGGACTTCAACAGCGACACCGTCAAGGTGGCGCTCTGCACGTCGTCCTACACCCCTGACCAGGACTCGCACGACTACTTCAACGATGTCACCGACGAGGTGACCGGCCCTGGCTACACGGCCGGTGGCGCCACGCTGACCTCGCCCACCCTCACCTACAACCGGGAGCACCAACACCCTCGCCCTGGACGCCGCCGACGTGTCGTGGTCGAGCTCGACCATCACGGCCCGCTACGCGGTGATCTACGTCAGCACAGGCACCAGCTCCACCAGCCCGCTGCTGTGCTACGTGGACTTCGGCCAGGACGTGTCGACCACGGACGGCACGTTCCAGATCACTTGGGCCCCCGGTGGCATCGCCACGGTGGCCATCGTCTGAGCCTTCGATGGCAGTCTTCGCGCCGACATTCGTCTGCGAGTACGAGTCCTCCGCTGGCGTCACAAGTTCCCGCGCCATAGCAGTTGCCACGACCGTCCCCGGAGAGGCGCTGGTCCTGGTAGCCGCGGCCGGAGCCGCTTCCGGCGTGTCCTTCGGGGTTTCGGACAGCAACGGCCACACCTGGACGGGGCTGACACAGGTCGACCAGTCCAGCGGCAGGCTCTATCGTTCGGCCATGATCGGGGGCTTGCGCGTCACTATCGTCGCCGCCGCATGCGTCGCCCTGACGACCAGCGGGTGCATCGCCACCGGCGAAGTGGATGGCAACGAGCCTCCGATCCGAGAGCCGGTCGAGGTGAACCCAGCGCGGGAGGCCCGTCATCGGGTGCCGAAGATCAAGATGTCTTCTCTGTGGACGTGCACCTACTCGCCCACGTACGACAACGACTGGCACAACGACGTCGTTTGCACGGACGGGACTCGAAGCGAGCGGCCCTACCTGAGGGCGTGGGACAGTTACGTGACGCCTGACGAGATCATGGAGTCCGCCAGGGAGTACGAGGCCGAGCTGAATGCGACGTACGGCGCCTTCGGGACCCCGCACCGCCGGAAGAGCAAGGGGCGAAGTGAATCGACGAGCATCCTGTGTGGACCTGAGCTTCGCGACTACCTGAAGTCTGAGGGACTGTGGGAGTCCTACTGCGGTTGACCTGTGCCCGCCCCCCCGGGGGTTCCCTTGCTCAGCAGTGGTCGCAGACGCAGGTTTTCGGGTCGGGAAGCGGGACGTCGCGCTGCTGGCCCTGTCCTGAACCGTCGTCGAGCCGCACTTGTACGGACGGCTGATCAATGCATGTCTGACTCGGGACTAAAGTCCCGACAGAGTTTGGTCGATACACCGTAAGCGGCCACTCCGCCCGCGCCACTTCCGTCGACTGATCTGGGAGGCATGCCGTTGTCAGGCCGCGGTAGCGGCGGGTCGGAAGGCCGCCTGCGTCGGTTGTTCGCGGCGCGATCCATTTGGCTCCAACGTGACGTCTTCCACATGGGAGCAGAATTGGGGTTCCTGCTAACTGCTCTGATCCTGTGGTCCTTCGGAGTATGGGCGCAGCTAGGCGGCGAGGAGCTTCGATTGAGCGAGCCGCGGCCGGCAGTCAGGGCTGATCTGGTTCAGCAGCCTGGCGGGCACCCAGCGGCCGGCCCTCAGCGGGGCACCATCGGGGGCACAATTCGGGCGGCCGGATCTCAGCGGAGGAGCACTAACGCAGAGACGGTAAGCGGCACCCTGATCGCGGTCGCCCTCATCGCCATGATGGCCCTCGTGCTCGTCGCCTACGTGCTGCACTTTCGGCGCCGCAGCGGTGCCTCGCCGGAGTCGGACGGGGTCGGCGAGCCAGCCGGTGAGGTTGCGCCCCAACAAGAGGAGGCGGGGGTCGCCTCCGGCGAGGGTGTGGCTCGCCAAGCGCAACCGGATCAGGAGCAACCGGATGAGGTAACGGATTCATCCGGGGCCGACTCCCTCGACCTTGATGCCGCAGATGGGCGGTCCGTGGAAGACCTCCGAGCTTTCGTTTCCGAGGGGAGGACCGACAGTGCGGAGCCGAAGGGCGCTGCTGACTGTACGGCCGATCCGCACGGCGTGTCGATGGCCAAGGCGGCGGCGCCGGACTTGGGGATGGACTCCACCGCGTCGATGGGCGACAACTCGATGCTCCTGTTCGATCGCCGATTGACACGCACCGTCGAATTTCGATCTTTCGCCCGGCTTCAATGGGCTCACCACGATGCCTGGTTGGACTCGGTGCACTTGAGCACAAGCGCCGTCGGGTGCATCACTCGCGACGCCGCACCGTTCGAGGGACCCGGCGTCGGAGTAGCGGTCTCGGTGACGCTGACACTCGATTACCGCCCCGTCACCTTCGGCACAGTTGTGGAGACCGTCCGCTCAGAAGGGGGCCGTACGTTCGTCCAGCTGCGCTTCGAGAGCGGCCGGTCCGAAGCGAAGGACTTCCTGCTGCAGACGATCGTGCGACAGGGCACGCCCTACAAGCCGCCGCGGCAGTATGCGCCCGGGAGAAGTGCGAACTGATCGCGCCGGGGCGATTGCCGACAGCTGCCGCAGACGCAGGGGCGTAGAACGGCGATCAGCCGGCCGGCACCAGAAGATGAGCGAGCCCCGCGCCGACTGGGAGGTGGCGCGGGGTCCCGTCCAGGGGATGGTCAGCGGTGAAGGACGCCGCAGACTGCCGGGTCGGTCGCCTCCGACGGGAGGTTCGGGTCGAGGTCGCTCTTCCCGGCGCTCTTGAAGTCGTAGGTGCCGTTGCCGTTGTAGTCGATGCCGTGAATGACGACCACGGCCTCGCCGCGGCGGATGGCCCTCGCGACGTCCTGCTTCGTGTGGGTGGAACGCTTGTAGTGGACGTGGCCCTGGGGTGCTGTTGGGAACCGGTTCACGGCCAGACCACTGGCGGGGCTGGTGTCGCCTCGTTTAGTCAAGGACACCCTGATCGGACCGTAGGCGGGCTGCCCTTCGCCAGTCTCGATGCGGAAGTCGCCGTTCTTGTCGTCCTTGCCGGCCGTGGGGCACTCGTTTCGTGCCTGCTCGCCGAAGTGGATGTGCTGAGCGTGCGGCAATCCCTTGGCCAAACCGTGGGCCTTCACCTTCACGCGGACCTTGCGGCCCTTGACGGTGGCGGAAGCCATTCCGGTCGCTCCTGAGTTGTTCAGGGAGTTCAGGTAGGCGAGGGTTCGTGTTCCCTCGTGGTGCCGGTCGTCGTCGGTCGCCGTGGCGCTGCTGGGAAGGAAGGCGACGGTCAGAGCGGCTGACGCCAGGAAGGCGCTGCCGACGAAGGTTGGGCGTGGTGCGAGTCGGTGCATGGGAACCTCCAGGTTCGCGAAGCGAGAAGGTCTCGTCTCGGATGAGGTTCGTCACAGCAGTGGCGGTGGATCGCCGCCGTTCCTCGCTGGCTAGTCATCGTCGGGTCTTGGCGTGACGAGCCCCGCGCCGACGGGGGAGACGACGCGGGGCTCTGAGACGAGTATCGGCACCCGCGCGGCCGCACTTGAGACTCGCCAGAGCCTCGGCGTCCGACTGCTTGAACCACAGAGGATGGCGACCGGATGTCATCCTCGCGGGCCTCCGGTGCTAAACAGTCTCCCCCGCCCCTCGAGACATGCGCATCAAGCCGTTTGCGTGCCGAATCCACCTGCTGTACAGACGGTGTACCACCGGCAGACCCGTGGAGGTGGCGGCGTCCGGGCGGCGCCCTGACCGCGACGCAAGCCCCGCGTGGTCGTGACCACGCGGGGCTTTGTTGTGTGTGTCGTCCCATCTCGGCGGCGCCGATCCGTCGGCTTCCAGGACCACCGGTATGAGCACGCGAGCGGTGTGACCCAAGCTCGTCGGTAGTGATCGGCATCCTGCGACGAAGCTTGAGCGCTGGTGCTGTGACGCAGCTCGCTGAGTGAAGCGCCAGTACTACTCCCAACGGTATGTCGAGAACGGCCGAGGTCTCACGAAGGCTTGCAATCCGATCTCAACTGGCCTTCGCGATCTGAGCCGGGCGAGGCGCCGAAGTCGAGACGCAGCCACGTCCGCCCCGTCGTCGCCGCCGTGAGTCGGGCGGCCTTGGCGCACGAGACGGAGGTGGCGCAGCTCACATCAAATAGTCCTTTATGGGTCTTAAGTCCCACCCTTGCGGGGCCGAAATCCCTATCGATCACTCCGATAGGTCCGCATCCGCGGACCGTTGCGCCGGTCGGGACCGAGGCGTCCCGAAGGCTCACCCGATAGAGAGGCATCCTTCTCATGCGCAAGCGTTCGAACAAGGGTTTCGCCGGCGTCCTGGCTGTCGCCGGTCTCGCCGTTGTCGCCGGAGGCACCGCGTTCACCGCCAGCAACACCGGCCTGCCCGCAACCGACACGGTCGGGTATGGCGCGACCACAGTTTCTGGAGCCGTGGTGAACTCGTTGTCCTACGACTACGACGTGCCGAAGAGCGGCATCGACAACGTCCTGCTCGTGCTGGACGGTGACACGACCGGCGCCACCGTCGAGTTCGCCTTCAACGACGCGGCGCCGACCACCTGCGGCGTCGGTACCTATGACGAGGTCGAGACCCAGACGGCGTACACCTGCGCGGCTGGGGGCTTCGCCGTCAGCGACCTGGCCAAGACCGCGGTCTTCGTCGACTGACGTCAGGGTTGGATCCGATGGACGGCCTGGCTTCGCCCGGTCGGGCCGTCCATGCTCGCTCGGAGGCCAGATGACAGCGTCCACCAAGCGAACCGCCTCGCTGGGATTCTTCCTGCTCGCGCTTCTGGCTGCCGGTTTCTTTCTGTGGCCGACCCAGCTGGGCGGTGCGACGGCCTACGTGTCCACCCACGGCACGAGCATGGAGCCCGGGTTCCGGACGGGAGACCTGGCCGTCCTCCGTCCGGTCGAGGACTACAACGCCGGCGACGTGGCGGCCTACCGCAGCGACATGTTCGACACCGTTGTCATGCACCGGATCGTCGCGGTGCAGAACGGTCGCTACACGTTGCGCGGCGACAACAACTCGTGGCTCGACCCCGAACACCCCACCCGATCCGAGTTCATCGGCAAGCTCGCTCTGCGCGTCCCGCAAGGCGGCCACTGGCTGCAGCGGATGACGGAGCCGATGTTCCTCGCTGCCTTGTTCGCTGTTGCCTTGTTGGCCGGCGGCGCTACCACGCACGCACGACACCGTCACAGGAGACGCACTATGTCCTCCCCCTCCGTGGCCCGCCGAGCAAGCTCCTCGCTCAGCCAGCTCCCAGCACGGGTCCAGGGTTCCATCGCTGCTTGCGCAGTCCTGGCGTTGGTGGGTATGAGCCTCGGCGTCGCGGCCTGGGCCAGTCCGACCACCGAGAAGGCGAGCTCAGGTGAGGACTCGGGTCAGCGGATGTCCTTCTCCTACAGCGCGACGGTGCCCCGGTCGCCGGCCTATGACGGGACGACCGTCTCCTCTCCGGACACCGTCTTCCGGAAGTTGGTCGACACCCTCCGGATCAACTACACCTACACGGGCGCTGCTCCCGCCACCATTACGCCGGTCGCGAAGCTCTCCACCGCCAGCGGATGGCACTCCACCGTGCCTCTAGGGCCGCCCGTGGACGTCGTGGACTCCGACTACACCGGGACGCTACGCCTAGACCTGGACGCTCTAGAGGCCCGGGCCGATGCTGCCGCGGCTGCGACCGGCATTCCGGCCAGCCAGACCGAGATCGCGGTCATCCCGGAGGTCACCTCCGACGGCCTTCCGACCTTCTCTCCAGCCATGAACCTCACGTTGACGCCGCTCCAGCTCTCATTGACCGGAGAGAAGACCAACCCCAGCACCACGGAAGCCACGAGCACGGCTCCGGACGCACGAAGCCTCGACGTCGCTGGTCTGCAGCTGTCAGTGGCATCGGCGCGCACCGCCTCGGTGCTCCTGGTGCTTGCAGCCCTGGCAGGCCTGGTGCTCATCGTCACGCGCGGCCGACTCCGCCGCCCGATCAGCGACAGGTCCGCCATCGACCGTCGCTATGGTCGGATGCTGGTCGAAGTTGGTCCCATGCCGACTCCAACGGGGCGGCCGGTCATCGACGTGGTCGACTTCGCGACCTTGGCTCGCCTGGCTGAACGGTATGACCTGCTGGTGCTGCATTGGCTGCGCAGTGACGTCGATACCTACGTGGTGCAGGACCAAGGTGTCACCTACCGCTACCGCTGCGGCACCGCTCCCGAACCAGATCCGTCGTCTCAGGAAGAAGCGTTCAGTCATGGCCGTCCCGCCACTTGATCGGTGCGCACGGGAAGGCTGGAAACAGCCCAGGGCTCCGTCGTCCAGTCGAAGAGCACAGCGACGAGATCGG
The DNA here is from genome assembly GCF_008087345.1 of Nocardioides caldifontis. GTDB lineage: Bacteria > Actinomycetota > Actinomycetes > Propionibacteriales > Nocardioidaceae > Marmoricola_A > Marmoricola_A caldifontis. The sequence goes on from NZ_VHIB01000019.1 coordinate 37,711, forward strand.
GATCGCTGCTAGCACACTGGCAGCGGCAGCTCGTGGAGCGTGTGTCCAGGAGGAACCATCAACTAAGAGGTTGTGAATGATGAGGGGCCTTCTCTTCGCCTACTGACCCGCCACTCATCGAGGGGCTGCTCATGTCTGATTTCTGGCGCGGTCTCTCCGAGACCCCCATGAGCCTGGGTGGCGCCGTGGCGGCGCCAGCGGGACTCGTATTCGACCTTTCCACCGCACCATTCGATGACAACACGACGACCCCGGGAGGCTGATCGCCAGGCTGCTCGCCGCGGCGGCGGCATCCTGGACCCCTCGGCAACGAGGAGACCTGGACCGGCTACACCTTCGGCACGACGATGGAGGGCCTGGAGTGGCTCTACCGCGAGGGTGTCTCTGAGTCGCTGTCCACCACCGGCACGGTGCTTGGTCAGGCCACCTACGACCCCCGCAACATCGGGCACGTGCTTGACGAGGAGACCTGGGCTCAGGCGTACGAGATCGCCCAGACCCGCAGCACGGGTCAGGCGTACGCGCTCACCGGCTCCAACGCCTTCCGTGGCCTCGCTGGCGACGATGTCAACCGCCAGGTCAAGCGCACCGCCGAGTCGTGGGGTGTCGGCGGCATCATCGGCGGCACGATGGACCCGCTGGACCCGGACGCCTACAAGGAGTTCCGCGAGTCCTCGCCGATGCTGGCGAGTCTCAGGTCCGGCACCTCGGACTTGGGCGCACGCTGGTACCTGGACCCCGACATCGTCATCGGCAAGGCGGCCGGGGCCTATAGGCAGGCGTTCACTATCGCAAGCTTGACGAGGCGTCTCGAGAGAACATCATCGACAAGATGACCGGTCAGGAAGCTGACCGGCTCACCGGGCTGGTTCGTCCTCTGCGCTTCGTCATCCCGGGTGCTGCCAGCAGGGCTGGCATCCAGTCCCGCACTGACGGCTATCTCAACTTCATCGGTGGGGAGAACGTTCTCGGCCGGCGACTCAACACCGCCGAGATCTACGCCGCTTCGCCCGAACTGAGTGGCTCCTACGCAGGCCGCACCATCGCTTCGCTCCTGGAGGACGCCAGTCACCTCGGCACGGCCCCAGAGCGGATCAGGAACGCACAGAGGCGCATCCTCGCCGTCGCTGCCGGCGGTTCGGCGAACTCGCGGCATTGCGTGTGCGCTCCTTCGACATGCTGCGTCGAGAGCTTCGCGTGACAGCGACGCTGTCCGAGCTTGGTGGACGGCTTGTGGAAGGGCCACCGAAGACAGAGGGCTCCGTCCGTACGTTTCCCCGTGCCCGCGTGGCTGTTCGACGAAATGGCGCCACTGATGGGCGGCAAGGGCCCAGTGAACCGCTTGTTCACTGCCGCTGAGGGAGGGCCGCTTCGTCTCGGCAACTGGCGAGGGAGGGTCGTCGACCCAGCCGTACGACGGGCAGGCATCGCCGAGCAGAAGCCGGGGGACCTGCTCCGTCCCCACGATCTCAGGCACACGTGTGCATCACTGCACATCAAGCACGGGACTCCGCCGAAGGTCTTGTCCTCCATGCTGGGACACGCATCTGTGGCCATCACCCTGGACCGCTATGGTCACCCCTACCCGGGCGACGCGCATGAGTACGTCGACCGGCTTGGGGAGGTCGCTCTGGCAGCTCGTGCGGACTGGATGAGGACTGACGGCGCGAATGCTCCCCAGACTGTGCCCCTCGGAGGGGCCGGAAACGGCCCTGACCTGCGGAAACAGTGAACAAGGGGCGGTAGCTCAGCCGGTCAGAGCAGAGGACTCATAATCCTTGGGTCGTGGGTTCGAGCCCCACCCGCCCTACTACCTGCGGAAACGCGGGGATTCGATCCCGCACAACGGTGGCACAGAGGAGTATTCTGGCTCTGTGCCACCACGTCAACCACCCGCCGAGGGGGAACCACTCAGCGGCTTCCTCGACGACTGGGCGATCCATCTTCGAGCGCGGAACCGCTCGCGCGGCACGATCGAGTCGTACCTGACGGTGGGGCGCGCACTCTGTGCCTGGCTCGACGTCAGCGGCCGTCCGAGCGAGCACACCGCTATCACCAAGGCAACTCTCGAGCAGTACCTCGCCGAGATGCACGAGCGGGTCTCGCCCGCCACGGTCGCTAAGCACTACCGCTCCTTGCAACAACTGTTCCGGTGGCTCGTGGTCGACGGAGAACTCGACCGCTCACCGATGGAGAACATGAGCCCGCCGTCCGTCCCCGACCAACCCGTCCCGGTCCTGGACGTCGACGACCTCGGCAAGCTCCTCAAGAGCGCGGCTGGCAACACCTTCGAGAACCGCCGTGACACCGCGATCATCCGTCTCTTTCTCGACACGGGAATGCGCGCGGGTGAACTCATCGGACTCCGGGTGGACGACATCGACCGTGAACAATCAGTCGCCTTCGTCATGGGCAAGGGTGGCCGCGGTCGAGCCTGCCCCTACGGCGCCAAGACCGCCGACGCTCTGCGCCGCTACCTCCGGGAGCGATCCCGTCACCCGGCCGGCAAGCACGCCGACGCGCTCTGGATCGGAAAGAAGGGACCGATGACCGACTCGGGCGTGCGGCAGATGCTCGAGCGGCGCTGCAAGGACGCCGGTCTCGATCCCATCCACCCTCACCAGTTCAGGCACACGATGGCCCATCGCTGGCTCGCCGCCGGGGGCCAGGAAACCGACCTCATGCGACTCGCCGGTTGGCGCTCTCGCGAGATGGTCGGCCGCTACGCCGCGTCCGCCGCGGATGAGCGTGCGCGTGATGCCCACCGTCGCATGGCACTTGGGGACCAGTTGTGAACGCGGGCTGCTTCGAAACCTGCGACGAGGGGTGCCCTGGGGACTCCCCTTTGGCCGTTGCGCTCTGGAAGTCATCTCGACCCACGGTCAGCGAGGTGTGGTGCGCAGACCACAAGCACCGTCTTGCGAAGGTGTTCAGTATCGACGGCCACAGGGTCCTCTGCCTGCCCCGGCACATCTACGGCTATGGAGCGACCCCCGTTCACGCCGCTTTGGTCAATATCGACGATCCCGAGGATTTCCGGGAAGAGTGGTTGCGAAGCAAATGCGGATCCTGGTCTCTGCCTCGAGACCGACTGCTCTCGCAGCTGGAGCGACGAGTGTCGTGGATCTTGCCGCACAAGATGACGATCTTCCGAAAGTCGGGCGACGCTCCGCAATCCACCTAGAGCGCATTCGCGTCCTCTATGCACTAGTGTGAGGCACAACGGCTAGTCGGCAATGCCGCGGAACCGTGGAGATGAGCGCCACGGAGGACCTCGAAGTGAGGTTGATTCCGCATGGCCGCTCGAACCGCCGAGGATCGCTCCCTCGTTGCTCAGATCGCCGCCGCCGAGCGGTGGGGGCGAACCCACGACCGCACAGCCGCTACCGCGCCCGCGCGTGCTGGCCTCCGAGCCAAGTTCGCTCGAGAGATAGACCCAGACGGCGTCCTCGATCCAGCCGAAGTCGAGCGCCGCGTCGACCAGCTCGTGCGTGCTCACATGCTACGCATGTCCCTAGCCGCACGGACCGCGCGGCGAAAGGCTCGTGAGCTGACCGAAGCTGCAGAAGCGGCCGAGGCCGAGCTCGCCGAGGCGGGTGACGCCGATGTTGCCTGAGAACCCAGGAAACAGTGAGCGCCCCGGTCGGGCAACCGAGGCGCTGGATGTCACTGCTGGCGAAGCGGACGACGACATTCTAGAGCGATGCCGCCGGTGCGGCCATGTCCTGGTGGTCGAGTCGTCGATTCGTTTGGGCGTCGGTCCCGTCTGCCGCCGGCTCGAAATCGCTGAAGCGGTGGTCGCATGATCGCCGGCTGCCTCTATGTAGACCTCACCCGCGAGCCGGACGTCTACGGCAGCGGCGATCGCCAAGCGCTCGACGTCCTCGAGCGTTGCCCGGACGGCGCCCGCGTCGTGGTGGATATCGGCCGTCGCGAGTTCGTGACGCAGGACGTTGCTCTCTGGCTCCACAACCACGACCACCGGCTCTCGATCGAGATCCGTGGGGAGAGTCCTGAGGCCATCCGGCGCTTCGTGTCGGCTGCGCGCGCAGGCGACTGGTCGGTGGTCGCGTGAGCCGCCGCCGAGTGACCGTCCTGGAGCGCGGGAGCACGATCGTCGTCCGCGGGTGGCGCGTCGGTGACCTACTGACTGAGGCCGGGCTCCGTCCCGTGTTCAACGGGATTGCAGGCGGGTTCGTGTTGGACGCCGATCGGCTGCCTGACGTCGTGGCCGCGCTCGAGTACCGCAACTTGCCGGTCGCCATCGTGCCTCAAGTCCCCGGTGGCCCGGGTGATGCCGCATGACTGGCGTGGGCTACGACGACTTCCCCGACGTGGAGGTCTCACCACCGGGAGAGCCGGTCTTTCGCCGCTCCTGGCGTCCGGTGAACCTGGGTGAGGTGCTTGAGGGGTCCTGGCGGCCCCCAGCGCCCACTGTGGGGCGCAGGGCGGACGGCGTGGGGCTGTTCTACCCGGGGAAGCTGCATACCGTCTCCAGCGAGTCCGAGGGCGGCAAAACCTGGTTCATGCTCTCGGTGGTCCTCGACGAGCTCGGCCGCGGCAACAACGTGGTCTACGTCGACTTCGAGGACGACGAGGGCGGCATCGTCGGGCGGCTACTGACCCTCGGCGCGGACCGTGACGCCCTGTTGCGGCGGTTCCACTACGTCCGTCCCGACGACGCCCTCGGCGGGGGAGTGCATCTCGACGACTTCGTCACGCTGCTACGAGACACCCGGCCAACACTCGGTGTGGTCGACGGGGTCACGGAGGCGATGACGCTGCATGGGTGGTCGCCGAACGACAACTCGGACGTGGCGAAGTTCGGCCGGATGCTGCCGCGCCGGCTCGCAGCGGCAGGGGCCGCGTCGGTGTCGCTGGACCACGTCACCAAGTCGAACGAGACGCGGGGCCGCTACAGCCTCGGAGCGGTGCACAAACTCAACGGCCTCGACGGCGCCGCCTACGTGCTGGAGAACCGCACCTCGTTCGGCGTCGGGCTGACCGGCCGCTCGACGGTCCGGATCGCGAAGGACCGTCCGGGGCAGCTCCGCAAGCACGCACTGGCGTCGTCGGGTGGTCTGCACTGGATGGGTGACCTAGTCCTGACCTCGCACAGTGAGGCGTTCGCCGAGGTGGAGATCGTGGCACCGATCGAGACGACGTCGACCGAGTTCCGGCCCACCCATCTCATGGGCGAGATCTGCGCGGTCCTCGAGAAGCACGGACCGCTCTCCGGCGCCAAGATCGAGGCGCTCGTCAAGGGCAAGGCGTCCAGCATCAGGACCGCCAAGACCCTGCTCCAAGTCGACGGCTACGTGTCTGACGGGTCGCCGCACGCTCTGTTGCGACCTTGGGATGGCGGTGGCATCGGTGATGCGTGAAACGGGAAATCTTGCGGTTGGCGACCTCGTCCCCGCGCAGGGACGAGGTGTGGAAGCCGAGTCCGACGCCCTACGCCGCAAATCTTTCGGCCAAGCGTCTCTTCTGGGCCTTTCGCTGGCCAGAACGTCACCTCGTCCCCTCGTCCCGACCTCGTCCCATCTCGTCCCGGACGGGGGTCACCCACCCTCGTCCCTCGTCCCCCTCCCTAAGGGGGGACGAGGACGAGGTAGTGACAGCCGCGACCGCGAGGAGCTGTACCTCGTCCCTCGTCCCGGACGGGCGGTGACCCCATGACTTCGGTGCATTGCGTGGACCGCGAACTCGCCGGACACCTGGCGGTTGCGCTGCGGCGTCATCGGCAGTGGGCCGCACGCCAGGCGGTGCGTGTGCCGGAAGGCTTCCTCGATGTGGAGCGGATGTTCAGTTTGCGGGCCACTGAGGGTCAGGGCGGGACAGCGCTGGAGCGGTTGTGGGAGTTCCGTGAGGCTCGGGTCATGAGCCCGCAACTGCTGACGTACGAGGCCGCTGCCGCGGTGCTGTCGGTTTCGGTGCGGACGGTGAAGCGGCTGGTGCAGGAGGCCGTGCTGCCGGTGGTTCGCGTCGGGGAGATGCCTCGCATTCGCGTGGTTGACCTCGATGCCTACGTGGCCGGGCTCGAGACCGAGAGGAAGCCGGCGTGAAGATCGAGAACACCTACGACGAGGTGCTGTTCGCTGCGGTGCAGGCGGGGTTGGAGCCCGACGACTCCGACGTCGCTCAGGTTCGGGTTCCAGCGGGAGAGGATCCGCAGCAGTTCGCGGCATCGATCCGCTCGACTGCCAGCCGCATCGCCGCGTTCCGCAAGCAGGGCAATAACGGTGCTGCGCGGAAGCTGGCCGATGAAGCCCAGGCCGCCTACCTGGCGAAGTTCGAGCAGTTGATGCCGATCCCAGCCGGCCGTAACGACGACACCTCCCTCGCCGAGATCGGCGCGCGGATGTTCGGAAGGTGACCATGACGACGACTTACGAGGATCTCCGTCAGCGGATGCTGGACGGTGACGACACCATCACCGCCGCGCAGCTCGACAAGGCGCGACGTGATGCGGAGTTCGAGGAGCTGCAGCGCCAGGCTGCTGAGGCAGCCACGGAGCGCACCGCCGAGCAGCAGCGACAGGCGGCGATCGAGGTGCTGCGCGGCAGGGCCGAGGTTGCGCAGACCAGCGGTTTGAGCGAGATGCAGGCCGCGTACCGCAAGGCGCTCGAGGCGCTGCGTGCGCTCCGGGCGGGCATGGAGACGTACAACGCTGAGGCCGGTGCCATCGCCGGCATAGCCAAGAAGCTAGGGGCCTCGGACGTGGACACCCCGCGAGCCTTCGACGTCGCTCACGAGATGAGCCGTCTAGCCGAGCAGGCGAAGACCGACCGGCCGCACCGCGTCGGGCTGTTCACGCTGTCTCGCCTGGTCGATGCGGACTATCGGGCCGAAGCCGAGGAGGATGACGCACGACGCCGCGCGGTGGCGAAGGAGAACGAGCGTCAACGTCTTGCCGACCTTGAGCGACAGAGGGCCGAGCGTGAGGCGGAGCAGCAGCGCCTCGATCGGCTCCGTTACGCGAACGGCTTGCAGTGATGGTCACTCGGGCGTCAACGTCTCCGGCTGCAGTGCCGGATCGAAGCCGCCGAGGCACGCGACCTCCAGCCCTAGACCCGGCTGCGTCCGATGACTGTCGCGAGGGGTGGGGAGTGCCCCCTATGTCCGTTTCCAAAGGGACCGGGGCGATTAGCAATCGCCACTGAGGCAGGTTCCGAGCGCCGTTTTCGACGCCCCAAGGAGGCGCCCACCATGACCGATTCACGCGCGAAGCAGCCTCCGCCGGGGCTCAAGAAGCGCGGTCGGAGGCTCTGGAAACAGGTCCTTTCGACCTACGAACTGCGGCTCGACGAGTTGATTCTGCTCGAAACCGCATGCAAGACCGTTGACCTTCTCGACGACCTCGAGGCGGCGATGGACGGTCAGCCGCTCATCACTAAGGGCTCGATGGGGCAGGAGCGGGAGAACCCGCTGTTGTCCGAGGCTCGCCAGCAGCGCGCACACCTCAACCGCACGTTGGCGCAGCTCAAGCTTCCCGACGAGAGCACCGGCGCCCAGATCAACCACCAGCGCGCAGGCGGCCACGCACGATGGGCGCGGGCGCATGGCTGACCCGCTCGAGGCGCTCAGCGCCTACCCCGAACCCATCCTCGACCAACTCCACCGGATCGCCCGACTCGCCGCCGGCATGAGCGCTACCGAGAAGTCCGAGGCGCGCCGGTTCTTCGCCGCGCTCGTCCTCGAGTGGGCCGTCGCAGGACCAGATGACCAGATCCCGGCGGCCGAGATGGTCGGCGCGCTGGGTCAGATCGTGACCACGGCCGACGCGTTGGCCGCAACAAGGCAGGTGGCCTGACATGGGCGTTCGCAACGAGGCGGTGCGGCTCAGCCTCATCGACGACTTCAGTAGCGGCATGGCGAAGGCTGTCGCTCAGACGGCGCTCCTCAACCGCGAGCTGAACAGCCTTTCGGGCCAGTCGGTCGTCACGGCGCGAGTGTCCAAGAACTTCGCTCGGGACACCGACAGCATCGCGCGCTCAGCCAACAAGGCCGACACGAGCATCAACCAGCTCACGGGCCGGCTCCGCTTCATGGCGCAGGCCGCGGCCGCGCTCGGCCCCGGCCTCCTCCCGATCGGCGCCGTCGGGATCCCGGCCGTAACCGGGCTCGCCAACCAGCTCGGTGTCGCCGCGCTGGCGGGCGGTTCCCTCGTCCTGGCCTTCCAGGGCGTCGGAGACGCGCTCGAGGCGGTCAACGAGGCGTCCATCAACCCGACGGCCGAGAACCTCGAGAAGGCGCGCGAGGCCATGCAGCAGCTCTCCCCGGCCACGCAGGATCTCGTGACGCGCCTGCAGGAGCTCCGCCCCGCGATGCAGGCGCTCAGGGACGCCTCGGCAGAGGGCGCGTTCCCCGGGATCATCGCGATGTTCGACTCCCTCGAGACACGCGGCGACGAGGTCACGGCGATCTTCCACAACATCGCCTCCGCGGCCGGCGAGCTCGCAGCCGACGCGGGCGCCGACCTCGCCTCCGAGCGCTGGACGGCGTTCTTCGAGTTCCTGGCGACCGAGGCTCCCCGCACGCTCACCACGCTCGGTCAGACGATCGGCAACCTGACGCACGGGCTCGCCGAACTGTGGATGGCCTTCACGCCGCTCAACAACGACTTCTCCAACTGGATGCTCGACGCCTCTCGCAGCTTCGACGAGTGGGCCGCTGGTCTCTCGCAGACTGAGGGCTTCCAGGAGTTCGTCGCCTACGTCCGCGAGACCGGTCCGCAGGTGGCCGAGACGTTCGGCGCGATGGCCGAGGCCGTCATCCAGATCGCCCAGGCCGCCGCCCCTCTCGGCGGACCTGTTCTCGCTGGGCTCGAGGCGGTCGCCAACGTCGTCGCCACGATCGCCGACTCCGACCTCGGCGGCCCGATCATGGCCGGTGTCCTGGCGTGGGGCGTGTTGACCCGGGCGGTCGAGTCCTACAAGGCGGTCGCGGCATCTGCCTTCGGTCAGAAGTTCGGCAGAGTCGTCGGGTCGCTCACCGAGGTCACGACTGCCCAGGACCGGGCGCGCCAGTCCGCGGCTTCCCTGGCGACCCAGGCGGACCGAACGAGCCGGTCCCTGTCGCTGATCGGCAAGGGGCTGATGGCCGGCGGTGTCCTGGCGGCGCTGGGGCTCCTCGACGACGCCTTCGACGACCTGTTCAACCGTGACCTCGACACCTCGACCCTGAGCCGCAGCCTCGAGGCGTTCGCGGCCCGCGGCCAAGTGCTCGGCACGATCCGAGACGTCTGGGGCGCGGATCTCGCCGGGCTCAACAACGACCTCGACACCCTCGACAACAACTACGTCCGGTTCTTCGACACCCTCGCCCGTCCGCTGCCCGGCGACGGCACCGCCACCGAGCAGGCCGAGAGCAACTTCCGCAAGCTCGACGAGGCACTCGCCAGCCTCGTCGAGGGCGGCAACGCCGACCAGGCCGCCGCGATCTTCGACCAGCTCGCTTCCAAGGCGGCCGAGGGCGGCAACAGCGCGACGCAGCTCATGGGCCAGCTCGAGCAGTACGGCATCGCGCTCGAGAACGCCGGGGACTCCGCGAGCAACGTCAACGTCTCCTCGGCCAACGCCGTCGAGGGGATGATGGAGGTCAGTTCGGCCGCCCAGCGGGCCAGGGATCGTGTCGCCGCGCTGAACGCAGCGATGGAGGCCCTGAGCGGCTTCTTCGACAAGCGCGCTGCGATCCGCAACTACGAGGCCGCCCTCGACGACTTCCGCAAGGGGCTGCGCGAGACTGGCCGGTCGTTCGACGTCACCACCGCGAAGGGCCGCGAGAATCAAGCGCGTCTCGACGCCATCGGGCAGTCAGCGCTCCAGGTTGCTCAGAACCTGACCGGCATCCGCCGCGCTCGGTTCGTCGACAATGTCGTCGGCCAGTTGCAGCAGATGGCGAGCCAACTAAACGGGCCGGCCAAGCAGGCGGTTCTCGATGTCATCCGTGAGCTCAAGAACCTCGGCAACCAGAAGCCGAAGCCCAAGGTGAAGGTCGAGGGCGTCCCGGAGGCAATCTCCAGCGTCAACGCGGTCGAGAACGCGCTGGACCGTGTCGACGGCGACGTCGCCACGGCGCGCATCGTGACGATCCGCGAGACGCGCTTCACGACGAGCGGTTCGCCTAACGCTGCCCCCATCGGAGGGCCGGTCGTGGGTGAGAACGCGAATGGCGGCATCTACAAGGACGGCCTCCGCACGTTCGCTGATGGCGGCTGGGGGTCCGATGGCCGCTACTACGACCGCGTACCCCAGATCGTCAGGGGCGGCGCGAACATCCTCTGGGCCGAGCAGGAGACAGGCAAGGAGGCGTACATCAGCGCGAAGCGCGGGATGGAGGAGCGCAACATCGCCATCCTGAACGAGGCGGCGTCGTGGTTCGGCCTGGGGCTTCGTCGGTACGCGAACGGCGGGATCTCGGGCGGCTCGACGTCGACCATCGACAACTCGCGCCCCGTGTCGGTGGTCAACAACTTCAACGGGCCGACCTACGACCCCTTCGCCGTTGCTCGCGCGGTCGAGGAGAGGCAGCGTGACGCGGTCGCGCTGATGAGCGTCTGACCGGGGCCCCGGCAGCGCAGCGGACAGAGCCGGGCGGATGCGGCGAACGGCTGCCTTGACACGCCTGGCAGCCTGCAGTTCGTGACTCGACTGCCAATCTTCGATGCCAAGGAACGCACCAGCACTGAGGCGGGACGTCATAGCGAGTCGACGTATGCGTTCCTCGACCGAATCGCTGGACAGCACTGGGCAGCCGCACGCGAGCTCATGCAGGCTTGGGCCGACCGCGTAGTTACCGATGAGGACTATCACGACTTGCGGGCCCGGCTCCGCTCGAAGGACGACTACCAGTTCCGCAGCGCGTTCCTTGAGCTCTATGTGCATGAGTGCCTGCTCGAAGCCGGATACGACGTAACGGTCCATCCCCAGCTTGAGGGCACAAGCCGACGCCCTGACTTCCTCGCCGTTCGCGGCGATGAGCGGATCTACTTCGAGGCCATAGCGCCAGGCGTGGCGCCGGCAGACCAAGCTGCCGCGTCTCGGCGAGGTGTCTTGTTCGACACCGTCAACCGGCTCGCCGACCCGAACTTCAATCTGTGGCTCGATGACCTCGTGGAAGGCGCCAGCCCACCCTCGGCAGCGAAGCTCCGCCAGGAACTCGGCAAGTGGTTGAGTCAACTCAACCCGGACGACTACCCGCGCTTGGAGGAAGCGCCGGAGTATCGCTGGCAGCGGGACGACTGGGCTGCAACCTTCAAGGCGATGCCGAAGGCGAAGCATGCAAGGGGCCCTGTTGAGCCGGGTGACCGAGCCATCGGTGTCTACGCGCACGAACCCGTGCGGATGATCAACGACGCGCCAGCGATCCGCGACGCGCTGGCAACGAAGCAGAGCGCCTATGGAGACGTCGGAGCGCCCTTCTGCATCGTCGTGGGCATGTACATCTGGGACACGGACCACCACCACTCGACCAATGCGTTGTACGGCCACGAAGGCGTGCAGTTCGGGGAAACGCTGGAGGGTGCCCGTATTAGTCGCTTGGTGAGGGAGCCAAACGGCTTCTTCGGGGCTCCTCCGATGTGGGCGCACCGGAACGTCTCGGGGGTTCTGCTGGTGAACCAGCTGCAGCCGTACTCAGTGCCCCGTGCGGATGTGACCTTCTGGCGGCATCCCGACCCGCACCATGACCTGCCTGCAGACTTCAGCCCGCCGGGAGTGACGGTCGAGCTCGTTGACGGAGTGATCACCGAGACTGAGCCCCGAAGCGGCTATGACTTCTTCCGGCTCCCTGAACCGTGGCCGCCGGGTGAGGCTTGGCCGGACGACTAGGCGCCCGACCGAATCCTCGGCTCCTCGAACCACCCAACATAGGTCTCCGAGACGGCGACTGTGTATCGCACCCAGCCCTGCCAGACGCCCTCGACCTTCCGCTCCACCTCGAGCGTGCCCTCGACCCAGAGGCCGTCGTCGAGCTGCACCTGGACGGGGCGGACGTTGTCGGGGCGGAGGTCGACGTAGGTCATAGCGGGAGCGTAGGGCCCAGCTTCGACGGTCAGAGGTGCTTGGGAGCGGATGGGTAGCGAGCGCGGAAATCTGCGTCAGACAACTGTTCGAACGGTTGGCCGCCGAACCACTGTGAGCCGTGCGCGTCCCACAGCCAGTCCCCCCCGTCTGGCGCCTCCCAAGGGGTCCACGTTCCGTCGCCCTTCGGGGGCTTCGGCGAGTATCGCCCGGCGATCATTCGGGCCAGCGGAGGCACAACGATTGGCAGATAGGCATCGGCGCGAGCCCGGAAGTGCCTGCGGTTCTGCCCTGTGAGAGATGTTCGACTCGTCCTCGCTAGGACTTCGGCAAGCGCGTCGCGAACCACTGCCAGGTCTTCAGCGGGCAGCCACATGGGCGGGGGTTTCCTCGTCATGTCAACAACCCTTCATGGGCGGATCACCGCTCGCAACCCGCCCGAGCACGGGGTAATGACGGCGCATTAGTGCACTGGTGGCACCAGCGGCGACGTGCAAAAGGGCGCGTCTAGACAGGCATGAGCGAGCCCCACGCCGACGGGGGAGACGACGCGGGGCTCACAGTCCAGTGTCGGATGCCGCGCAATGGGACTTGAAGCTCGCCAGAGCCTCGGCGTTCGCTGCTTGAGTCGCAGAGGATGGCGACCGGACGTCACCGCCGCGGGCGTCCGGCTTCGAGGCGGGTCTCCCCTTCGATCCCTGGGTCGGCGGACGCCTCGGCGCTCTCGGGTGCGCCGAAGCGTCCGCCCCCGTGAGAACAGCGCCGTGGGGGGTCGGGCGCCGCTTCCGACCTCGAAGGTAAAGGACCGGCTTGCAGGCTTCTAGGAGCCGATAGTCCTGAACTGAGTACGCCTGATGTCCGTCAACGGAACTTTGTTGCATACCCCCACCAATTTCGGTACACATGACGGCAGCGCCCCAAGAGGGCGATGTGGTGAGTCTCGGCGGGTGCAGCCACCGGGGGGATGGCGCATCTGCGTCTCCCAGCGGGATGAGCCGCCATGGATTCCCGCACCGGTCCCCGTGTGCGGGAATCCATCGGGCGTGATCCGCCCAATAGCCCCCTGGCCTTACCGACGGGTAGCCGCAAACATCAGTCACACGCGCCACAGGCGGCTTCGGTCTGCTCGATTCAACTGGGCATGGGAGGACCAGGAACGCCATGAGCTGGTGCGCGACGACCCCTGCCTGCCACCCCACTCACCCCCAGGCAGGGGTCGTCCTCAACACCGCTGAGATTGCGTCCGTGCACGCTGACGGCGTAAGGGAGCGAAGTCCCGAACATCCGGGACCTGCCCGGGGCAGTCGACCGGGTGGGTGGGGTGGGGTAGGGGTGTCCCGGAGCGGCCAGCCCAAACCGCTTCCGCCGGACCTCGCGCATCGGCGCTCACTCTGCAACGATGCACTCGTGAGGTTCCGAGCGCTCCCACCCCGCCCCCCGTGGCGGGTGTGGTCACGGACGGAGAGCGCCTTCGATGGCTCACTCACCTCACCGGCAGCGCAAGGGCTGCCAGCTCTGTAAGCCCCACAAGAACCGCCGCAACGGCCGCGCAGCCCGCGAACCCTGGACGGTCCTTCGCAAGGTCGGGAAGAAGCGCCGTCTCCGGCGTGGTGACCTCGGCGACTTCGCCGACTGAGCATACGGCGGGCGGACCACGGACGCCGGCGGCTACTCTCCATGCGTGGGGCACGAACTAGGTGGAGATCCCGCCGTCGAGCTGCTGGACGAGGTCGCCGACCTCGACGAGCTCGCTCAATCGACGCACCAAGGTCGGGACGCGCGCCACTTCCGGCGCATCATCGCCGCCCGCAAGTCGTGGGAGACTGCCGACGCGGAACTGAGGTCTGCGGTCATCGCTGCCCGCAAAGCCGGCGACTCGTGGCTCGTGATCGGGGCCGCGCTCGGGACCTCCGCGGAGGCCGCGCGCGAGCGGTTCGATGTCGAAGCAGTCAGTCCTCGGAGGTCAGTCGAGCGCTCTGAGGATCAGCGATCGGACCAGCGTTGAGGGAGGGAGGCCGGCGAGGTTGGCCGCTCCTCGCAGGCGACGCATCTCGTCGGCAGTAAGCCGCACGGGTAGCACGTCGGCGGCGTGCTGGTTCGGCTGCGACACCTCGGTGCGCTCGGTGATCGGCGCATCCTTGTTCAGCTCGGACGCCTCGCCCTCCTCAGCAAGCAGCTGGTCGACGTCGGGCTCACTGTTCCTCATCGACGCCTCCGCTCGGCTCGTCGCTCTCACCATCGCGGCCATCGCGTCGCTCTCGCAACTCCCTTTCGGTCTCCTCGTAGGCGCGCTGGATGAACTCCTCGAGCGGCGATCGCTCGATCCGCCACTGACCCCGGCCGCCGAGCTTGATGGCCGGCAGGTCGCCGCGGCGGACGAGGGCGGTGATCTGGGCCTCGCTGGTGGCGCGCGCCGGACACGGACAGGCTGCCGCGGTGCGCGTGCTCCTCGGCGACCTGAGGGATCGTGAGAAAGCGGGTGGGTGAGTCGATCATGATTGAGACAAGAGCCGGGGGCTAGCGGCAGCTCACTTCCACTTGTCGGGCCGGTGGAAGGACTTTCCTGACGCTTTGCCCGGGACCGACTGCGGCAGTTGGGCCTGTCGGATCCGCCCCTTGCCGATGCTGAAGGAGGCGGGGAATTGCGTCTTGATGTCTTGACTGTGTCGGTTCGGCGGAAAGGCGAAGAGCACGAACAGCTTCGGGTTGATCCGCCTTGCGGCTCGTACTGCTGGAAGCAGGTCGCTGTCTGCGGTGACCATCAGCGCGGTGTCGCACGAGCCAGAAGCGGCGTCAGAGATCAACTCTGAGGCGATATTGACATCGGTCTCCTTCTCCTCGTACAGGGTGTAGGTGTGCCCGCATTTGCGGCATGTCCGAAGCTTGGATTGATAGCGGCCCTGGATGATCGTGACGTTCTGGCAATGCGATGTCAGCGCGTTCTGGTACGTCTGCTGGCGTGACGCCCCTCCGGGGTCGTTAAGCACCGGGGCCGTGAAGTACTTGACCCGGGTGAGTTGCGCCTGAGGGCGCAAAAGCGTGCCGAGCGCCTCAAGGTCTAGCCAGAGCCACTTGCAACGCGCCCAGTCATGCAATCCGTGGTACAGATTGAAGCCGTCGACGTACATGGTCATGCGCTGTACCAAGGCGTGCACCCCCCGTGCTACTGACGAGTAACTTAAGTCGGAGGTCATGACCTTCGACACGCCCCATTCGGTGGACACCAGTTGAGCGGTGTGCCTATATTTACACCAACCCCGCCACCACCGCGCCAACGGTGATGGCCCGACGGCCCCCACTCGTGGGGGCCGTTTTTGTCTCTCCGGACGTACCAGGGAGGTAGCCGTGGACCCGTCAGCCCCTCATGAAGGTCCGCCTCCGCGTCAGGTGTATCCGGGGACACGGGTGACGGGACATCAGCTCAACGTCTCGCCCACCCGAGCCTTCTGTCGGTGCGGGTGGTCCTGAGACCGTGAGGACGCTGACCTCGGCGGCCCTCACGACGCCGCGGCGGAGCACCTTCGTACCTGCTGGCCGCACATCCTAGAGCGAGGTAGAGGCGAAAACTGGCACGAGTTTGCAGACCGGCTGGCTCGCGAACACGATGCCGCCATCGTTAAGCGCGAGCGCATCTGGAAAGAGTTCGGCATGGGGCGGCCGACCCAGCCCGGGCACCCGCTGCCGACGATCCCTGCTGAGTGGGCGGCTGCCGACGACAGGGTAGAGGTGCTTGAGCAACAACTCGCAGAGGTGCTTAGGAAACTGGGACGCTCGCACTGAGGAGTTCGACAAGTCGGTCGACGAGTCCGCGCTCGGCCAACCTGCCCGCCTCGTCGTGGGTCGCGACTTGCGCCGTCGTTAGCACCGGGCGTCCGGCGAGCAACACCTCTCCGTGCCACCGTTCGGGCTGCCCGGCGTCCTCGCAGACCGCATAGATAGCGAAGCGAATCTCGCTGTGGTTCGACGCAACCGGGATCCGCGCGCCGGTCTTAATCTCGTGCCCGCCGATCCACTTACGGCTCTCGATGATCATGCGTTCGACCGTAATCGCGACCACCGACAACGGCCGCGGCGACCGTCATTACCGCGGCTCCGGAAAGTTCGCTTGCGTCAGCCCGCCCCGCGGTAGCTGTAGCTTCGTCCGGGGCTCGCTGGCCCGGTGGGCGTTCCAGGCGAGGATCGCGAGCGCCAGCGCCTCGGTCTCACTGACTCGGCCACCGCCGACGCGCATCTTGACGATGCGCGCCCTGAGCGTGGCGATCGGGTCGTCGGCTGCAAGTCCGTCGCCGTCGGCGAGGCGGGCGAGGAACCAGGCCGCGTCGTCGGTGTCGAGGTCGGAGAACAGCCAGTGGCAGAGGCCGAAGATGCTGGCCGGGAGCATCGCCTTGGAGGCGAGCTTGGTGGCGACGTCGGCTGAGGTGCGGATCCGCTGGTTGTCGGTGAGGAACTCGTTCATTTCGAGCGGGGTGGGGGAGAGGCTGCCGACCTTGGTCCGGTATCCGCGTTCCCATAGCAGCGCCCGGCGGGTGACCGCGGCGAGGACGGAGGTGTTCTCCTCGCCCTGTAGCCGTAGCGCGTCGGCGTAGGTGCGCTTGGCGCCCGCGTCGACGGTCGGCATCACCGACTCCGGGACGTTGCGGACCACGATCATCGGCACCGTCACATCCGCGACGATCACGGCGTTGAGGCGGTGCTGGCCGTCGAGAAGGTGCCCGCGGGTGTCGATCTTGATCGTCTCCCCGTTGAGGTGCCAGTGGCCGGCGACCATGTCGCGCGCGTAGGAGTCGATGACCGACTTCCGCAGGTTCCGGTTGCGGGCGTTCCGGGACAACCAGTCCTCGGCGGTGGCGGGGGAGACGTCGATGATCTCGACGGTGACGGCCGGGGCGTCGGTGGTGGTGGTCATGGGTTTCTCTCTGCTGGTCGGCGGGCCGATTGCCGATCTTTCGGCCCGAAAGATCGGCGCGGTAATGGAGATTCCTCCACTAGCGCGCGCTATTCCCGGATTCGGGAATAGTGGATGTGCCCGGCCCGGCGTCCCGGGGCGGGCGGTGATGGTGGGGAGCGGCCGGCGCGATGGCGGGTGGTCATGCCGATCCGTCCTGGCTCGAGGCGACTTGGTCTTTCGCGAGGGGGGCGGCGACCTCGTCCTTGCTGCTGAGGCGCAGTGTGGCCTGCAGCCGGCCAATAGTGATCACGCCGCCTGTCTCCACCGCCAGGCGCTCGAGCTCCGCGAGCGACACTCTGTGCCGCGTCATGACCGGGCCTCGTTCACGGCGGCCAGGATGCGGCGCGCGAACGCCTCAGCCTCGTCGAGCGGCATCGCCTCGAAAGGCGTGTCGATGTGCAAGAGCGGCGGGTCGGTCGGGTCGACGGTTCCGTCGACGTAGCTGCTGCGGGACAGCCGGATCGGCGCGTCTTCTGACCAGTGGATGACGAGGCCCTCGTGATTGGACAGCTCGGCGACATGCTCACTGGTCGGGATGACACACCATTCAGGGCAGACGATGGTCGGCGGCTCGGTGACCGCCACGACGTATCCGGCGACGGTGCTCATCCCCTCGCCTCCTTGACCAGGAACGTCAGGACGGCGATCAGGTCCTCGGTGTCGGCGATGGTAAGCCGGAGTCTGTTCTCTCGGACGTACTTGCCACGCGGGTAGTGGGACAGGTCGATCTTCACGATCGGCTCGGACTGACCGACCTGTTCCAGGTAGGACCGGACCGTCGCGGTCTCCACGTAGGAGGGGGTCTCATCGCTGGGCTCGCGTTGGTTGCGCACGCCGCGGTAAAGGCTCGCCACCGTCGTGGGCACGGGTTCCAGTCGGTGCGTGGCGGCCATCGGCGCGGCTTCGTCGACTTCGTGGGCCCAGTCATCGCCGTGGCGCGTCCAGCACCAGGTCGGGCACGGGTCCTTGTCCGGATGCGTGGACGCTTCGGCCCAGTAGTAGGTGGGCCGCACGCTCAGACGTTGCTGTAGGGCGACGTCGTCAGGCTCGAGGATGTCCTCGATCGGGCGGCTGCGACTGCCTGGCTGGGTGACGTCGCTTGCCGCGGGAACGTCTGTGGCGGTCATGGTGGTCCATCCCTTCGGTGCCCCTCACAGAGGGGGATTCGGGTTGCGAAGGATCGACCTCTCCGCGTCACTGAGCCGGTAGCACAAGGGTTCAGAGGTTCAGTCCTCATAATCCTTGGGTCGTGGGTTCGAGCCCCACCCGCCCTACCCCTTCTCCGGCCGACCCCCGTCCGTGACCTCGGAACCTTTGTCGCGGGCGGTTGGTCCCGTGCCACGCCGGGACGTGGCGCGGTAGCACTGGACCGGTCTAGGTTGCGAGTTTGTCGGGGTGGGGCCGGGTGCCACCTTGGCACTCGGGTCCTGTCGAGGGGGCAGGCCCTGCCACGCGGGGAGCGTGGTGCTGGGGGCGTTCGAGGTCTTTCCTGACCGGGGGACTGGGGGCGTGCCTGCTCGCACGAGTACACGGAGGAAAGACCCATGCGATACCGACGGGAGCGTGTCAACTTCGCTGTGTAAACGGCCGGACGGGGTTTCAGGCTCCCGCGGGCAGTCGCCCCGGGAAGTGCAGTTCGAACTGGTTGAGCGCGGCGGTCCAGTGCTGGCTGGCGGCGCCGCGCAT
>NZ_VHIB01000020.1 GCF_008087345.1 Nocardioides caldifontis
CGTGATGGTCCTCGAGGATTCTGTGGAAGGTTGACTCGAAGGATCACGCGGTGGCCGCGCTTCGTTCCGACGTACACGCCGGCGACGATCTCGACGACCGCGCTACACCACTATCGGGGACTCAACTCGCCACGAGGGGCGGCTCAACACCCCAGGCGCGCGCCACGAGGGGCGGCTCAACACCCCAGACGCGCGCCACAAGGGGCGGCTCAACACCCCAGGCGCGCGCCACGAGGGGCGGCTCAACACCCCAGACGCGCGCCACGAGGGGCGGTTCAACACCCCAGGCGCGGCGAGCGGGTCAGTCGGGGCGCTTGGAGAGCCTCGCGGCGAGGGAGGCGACGGCGTCCTCGCTGGCGGAGGCGGCGGCCCGGTTTGTCTCCTCGAGCTCGCGGAGGAGCTCCTCGCGGTGGACGGTGACCGAGCGGGGGGCGTTGATCCCGACGCGCACGACGTCACCACGCACGTCGAGCACGGTCACGGTGACGTCCTCGCCGATGACGATGCTCTCGCCCACCCGGCGGCTCAGGACCAGCATGGCGACACGCTACATGCCCGACCGCGGCACGCGCGTCGTACACCGCTGAGCCCGGCCCCCTTCCTTCCGCGTCAGGAGTTGGTAAGGTCAGCGGCGCACCAGATGCACAAGTTCCAGCAGGTTTTCAAAGAGACGCCCGCGGGAGTGTTGTGAGTCCGGCGGCGTTGACCTTCGGGGTTGCTCCCAGAGGGGCCAGCGTCAGGCAGCTGGTGCAGGTCCGCCGAGGTGGCGGGCCAGGCCCCGACAGAGGAGTAGCAGAGCATGGCTCAGGGCACCGTCAAGTGGTTCAACGCCGAGAAGGGCTTCGGCTTCATCGCCCAGGAGGGTGGGGGTGACGACGTGTTCGTCCACTTCTCCGCCATCCAGATGCAGGGTTACAAGTCCCTCGAGGAGAACCAGCGCGTCGAGTTCGAGGTCACCCAGGGCCCCAAGGGTCCCCAGGCCGAGAACGTTCGCGCCGTCTGACACGGACGACGTCACGGAGGGCCCCCGCCGCGAGGCGGGGGCCCTTCTGCGTCCCGGCACCGCCCGGCCCCGCCCGGCCCCGCCCCTGGCCCCGGTCCGCCCGAAGGCGGCAGGGGTTTGCCCGGCACCCTTCGGGTCAAAATCGTGGCAGGGCCGAGATGCGGCCGCGGACGAGACAGGAAGGAGTGGCCGGCGGTGGCGGGTGACCATCTCGACGTCCCTCTCGAGGACGCCGCGCTCCTCGAGGAGGTGGAGCTGATCTCCGCCCTGATGATCGCCGCGAGCGAGAGCGAGGAGAAGCTCGGCGAGCACGAGATCGACCGGCTCCTCGGGCTCACCGACCACGACCGCACGTCCGGCGCCACCGGTGCCACCGGTGCCACCGGCGCCGAGGAGCGGCCCCCGTCCTGACCGGCGATTACGTCGTAGCCACAGGGAGCCCCTAGCATGGCTCCCGGTCTTCCCCCGTCTCCCAGGAGTACACCGTGCCGATACGGTTCCGACCCGTCGACGCCTCCTTCTACGACCTCTTCCAACAGTCCGCGAACCAGCTGGTCAAGGGGGCCGCCCTCCTCGCCGAGATGCTCGGCGACGGCGCCGACCGGAAGACGATCGCGGACCGGATGCGCGAGCAGGAGCACCTCGCCGACGAGGCGACCCACGACATCATCAAGCGGGTGAACAAGACCTTCGTCACGCCGTTCGACCGCGAGGACATCTACTCGCTCGCGTCCGGGCTCGACGACGTCATGGACTTCATGGAGGAGGCCGTCGACCTGGTCCTCCTCTACGAGGTGCAGGAGCTCCCCAGCGAGCTCGCCACCCAGGTCGAGGTCATCCAGCGGTGCGCGGACCTGACCGCGAGCTCGATGCCGCGGCTGCAGACGATGAAGGACCTCCAGGAGTTCTGGATCGAGATCAACCGGCTCGAGAACACCGGGGACAAGACCTACCGCCGGATCCTCGCCAAGCTCTTCAGCGGTGAGTTCGAGGCGCTCGAGGTGCTGAAGCTCAAGGGCATCGTCGACGCGCTCGAGGAGGCGATCGACGCGTTCGAGAAGGTTGCGAACACGATCGAGCAGATCGCCGTCAAGGAGTCCTGAGTTGGACCTCGCGATCATCATCGCGGTCGTCACCGTCGCCCTGGTCTTCGACTACACCAACGGGTTCCACGACGCGGCGAACGCGATCGCGACCTCGGTCTCGACCCGGGCGCTCACCCCGCGGGTGGCGCTCGGGATGGCCGCGGTCATGAACTTCATCGGCGCCTTCCTCGGCCAGGAGGTCGCCAACACGGTCGGCAGCGTGATCACGCCGGGGGTCAGCACCCACGGCATGGTCGTGGTGATGGGCGGCCTGTTCGGCGCGATCGCGTGGAACATGCTGACCTGGTACTATGGCCTGCCCTCGTCCTCCTCCCACGCCCTCATCGGCGGCCTCGTCGGTGCGGCGATCGCGTCCGGTACGACGGTCAAGTGGGACGTCATCATCGAGAAGATCGTCATCCCGATGGTCGCCTCGCCGCTCTTCGGCTTCGCTGCGGCGTTCCTGGTGATGATCGCGCTGCTGTGGCTGTTCCGGAAGGCCAACCCGCACAAGATGAACCGCGGCTTCCGGCTCGCGCAGACCGCCAGTGCCGCCGCGATGGCGCTCGGCCACGGCCTCCAGGACGCCCAGAAGACGATGGGCGTGATCTTCCTGGCGCTGCTCGCCGGCGGGTACGTCGACGACGGCGACCCGCTCCCGACCTGGGTGATCTTCTCCGCGGCCGCCGCGATCTCGCTCGGCACCTACGCCGGCGGCTGGCGGATCATGCGCACCCTCGGCCGGCGGATCATCCACCTCGACCCGCCCCGAGGGTTCGCCGCCGAGTCGGTGGCCGCGGGCGTGCTCTACACGACCGCGTTCGCCTTCGAGGCCCCGATCTCCACGACCCACACGATCACCTCCGCGGTGATGGGCGTGGGCGCGACGAAGCGGCTCTCCGCGGTCCGCTGGGGCGTCGCCCGCTCGATCGTGGCGGCCTGGGTGCTCACCTTCCCGGCGGCCGGGCTGGTGGCGGCCGGCAGCTACGCGGTCCTGCGCTACGTGTTCCAGCTCCCCTGACGGCCCCTGACGGCCCCTGACGGGCTGCGTCGAAGGCCGCCGGGTCACTCCGAGACGGTGAGCCGGTAGCCCAGCCCCCGCACCGTGCGTACGGCGACGGGGTGCCGCAACCGGCGCCGGAGCCTGGCGACGTGGACGGCGAGGGCGTTGCGCGAGGCCGGCCGGTCCGCCCACAGCACCGCCTGGATCCGCTCGGTCGTCACCACCCGGTCGCTGTTCGCCATCAGCAGCCGCAGCAGTGCGAACTCCTTCAGCGGGACCTCGTCGAGCTCGACGCCGTCCTGGTGCACGGTGTGCGCGACGGGGTCGAGGGTGAGCGGCCCGACGGTCAGCCGGCAGTCGGCGAGGTGCTCCTGCAACGCCCCCGAGACGCGGTGCAGCACCTCCTCGGCGTCGTACGGACGGGCGACGGCCGCGGTCGCGCCGGCGAGCAGGAGGGGGCCGACAGACTCGGTCTCCCCGGGGCCGATCCCGACCAGCACGGGCTGCGGGCCGGTGCGGCGGACGGCGAGGACGACCTCGGTGGCAGGGACGTCGGGGAGGGTCGGGGCGACCACGACGACGTCCGGGGTGGTGCTGCCGAAGGCGACCAGGGCGTCGCTGCCCCGCGAGCGGAGCACCACCTCCATGCCGGCCGCGCGCAGCCGGTCGCCGAGGGGCGCGGCGGCCGACGGGCAGTCGACCACCAGCACCCTCGACCCCAGAGGGACGGGCCACGCCGTCGACCGGTCCGTGACCGTGGGGACCCGAGAGTGCACGGCTCAGCCGAAGCGGCCCGAGACGTAGGCCTCGGTGGCGGCGTTGTCAGGGTTGGAGAAGATCTTCTTCGTCGAGCTCATCTCGACGAGCTGCCCGGGCAGCCCGACCCCCTCGAGGTTGAAGAACGCGGTCTCCTGGGAGACCCGCGCCGCCTGGTGCATGTTGTGGGTCACGATCACGATCGTGTAGTCGGTCTTGAGCTCCTGGATCAGGTCTTCGATCGCCGCCGTCGAGATCGGGTCCAGCGCGGAGCAGGGCTCGTCCATGAGCAGCACGGCGGGCTCGACGGCGATCGCCCGAGCGATGCAGAGCCGCTGCTGCTGGCCCCCGGAGAGGCCGGCGCCGGGCTTGTCGAGCCGGTGCTTGACCTCCTCCCAGAGGTTGGCGCCCCGCAGCGAGCGCTCGACGATGGCGTCGGCGTCGGACTTCGAGAGCCGGCGGGCGTTGAGCCGCATCCCGGCGAGCACGTTCTCGTAGATCGACATGGTCGGGAACGGGTTGGGCCGCTGGAAGACCATGCCGACCTGGCGGCGTACGGCGACGGGGTCGACGTGGGGTGCGTAGAGGTCCTGCCCGTCCATCACGATCCGGCCCTCGACGCGGGCGCCGGGGATGACCTCGTGCATCCGGTTGAGCGAGCGCAGGAACGTCGACTTGCCGCAGCCGGACGGCCCGATCAGCGCGGTGACCTCGTTGGCCTTGATCTCCATCGACACCTGGCGGACGGCGAGGAAGTCGCCGTAGTAGATGTCGAGGTCCGAGACCTCGATGCGCCTCGCCATGGCGGCCCTCCGCTGCTCGGGTGAGGTGTCGGCCGGTCGGGTCGCGTTCCGTGGCTCCTGCGCCGGGTGGGTGGCGTGCGGCTTGCGGACGCGGGTGAATGTCTTCATCGAGCCTTCTTCGGTGAGAATCGCGCACCCACGTAGCGGGCGAGCAGGTTGAGTGCCATGACGATGAGGATCAGGACGAGCGCAGCGCCCCAGGCGCGTTCCTGCCCGAAGGACGCGGGGATCCCCGGCTGCGTGTACGAGTAGTAGGTGAAGACCGGGAGGGTCATCATCGGCGCGTCGGAGAAGAGGTTCCAGCTCACCGAGTCGGTCTTCCCGGCGATGATGAGCAGCGGCGCGGTCTCCCCGGCGACCCGGGCGACGGCGAGCGTGACGCCGGTGACGATGCCCGCCAGCGAGGTCGGGATGACGACGCGCAGGATGGTGCGCCACTTCGGCACACCCAGGGCGTACGACGCCTCGCGCAGGTCCGCCGGCACCAGCCGGAGCATCTCCTCGCAGGAGCGGACCACGACCGGGATCATCAGCAGGGACAGGGCGATGGAGCCCCCGAAGCCCATCCGGATCCCGGGACCGAAGATGAGCTGGAACAGCGCGTAGGCGAAGAGGCCGGCCACGATCGACGGGATGCCGGTCATGACGTCGACGAGGAAGGTCAGCCAGCGGGCGAGCCGGCTGTCGCCGCCGTACTCCACGAGGTAGACCGCGGTCATCAACCCGACCGGTACGGAGATCACGGCCGCGCCGAGGGTGATCAGCAGGGTGCCGACGATGGCGTGCTGGATGCCGCCGCCCTCGCCGATGACGTTGCGCATGGTGCCGGTGAAGAACTCGCCGGTGAGCTGGGGGAGCCCCTTGGCGAGCACCGTCCAGGTGAGCGACAGCAGCGGCACGAGGGCGATCGCGAAGGAGGTCCAGACCAGAGCGGTCATCAGCCGGTCCTTGGCGGCGCGTGCGTTCTCGACGGCGCGGGACCAGCCTGTGATCGCGACGACGTTGAGCACGGTCGCGAACGAGGCGATCGCGACGAGCCCCCACCCGAGCAGGATCCCGAGCACGCCCGCGGCGGCCACGGAGAAGGCGAGCGCGGCGAGGGGTGCCCAGCGGGGGAGCCGGGGGTGGCTCAGCGGGACGGTGAGCTGGACCGGCGGCTCGCTGTCGAGCGACGGGCTCTCGGTGGTCGTCAGCTGGTCGGTCATGTCAGCCCTTGATCTGCCCGCGCGCGACGATGCTGCGGGCGGCGAAGTTGACGGCGAAGGTGACCACGAAGAGCACCAGCCCGGTGGCGATCAGGACGTTGACCCGCTCGCCGGAGGACTCAGGGAACTGCAGGGCGATGTTCGCGGCGATCGTGGACGGGTTGACGCTGCTGATCAGGTTGAACGTCACGACGCCGGTCGCGGACAGCACCATCGCCACTGCCATGGTCTCGCCGAGGGCGCGGCCGAGGCCCAGCATCACCGCGGACACGATCCCGGAGCGGGCGTGGGGGAAGACCGCGGTGCGGATCATCTCCCACCGGGTGGCGCCGAGGGCGAGGGCCGCCTCCTCGTGGAGCTTCGGCGTCTGCAGGAAGACCTCGCGGGAGATCGCGGTGATGATCGGCAGGATCATCACCGCGAGCACGATGCCGGCGGTGAGGATCGTGCGCCCGGTGGTCGCGGTCGGCCCGGCGAAGAACGGCAGCCAGGAGACGTGCTCCTGCAGGAACTGGTAGCCGGGCACGAGCCGGGGGGCGAGGAAGTTGATCCCCCAGAGGCCGTAGACGACGCTCGGGATCGCGGCGAGCAGGTCGATCGTGTAGGCGACCGGCCGGGCGAGCCGCGCCGGTGCGTAGTGCGAGGTCACCAGCGCCACGCCGATGGCGAGCGGGGTCGCGATCAGCAGCGCGATGAGCGCCGCCAGGACCGTGCCGTAGACCAGCGGCCAGACGTAGGACAGGAATCCGTCCTTGCCGCTGTAGACCGAGTCGTCACCGGTGAGGCCCGGGATCCCCTCGAAGGTGAGGAAGAAGGTGACGCCGGCAAGGGCGAGCAGGATCAGGACGCCTGCCCCCTTCGCGACGCCCGCGAAGACGACGTCGCCGCGCTGGCGCGCCGGGCGGCCGGTGCCGCGTTCGGTGGTGGTGGTGCTCATCTGGTCTCTCGTCCGCTCGTCCGGGACCGGCAGGGACCTGGGGGCGGTCGCCCCCAGGTCCTCCGGATCAGCCCGCGTTGATCCCGTCGATCAGCCCCTGGGCCTCGTCGGTGAGCGCCGAGGTGAGGGGAGCGGCGCCGGCGGTCTCGGCGGCCGCGGCCTGGCCCTCCTCACTGACCACGTAGCTCAGGAAGCCCTTGACCAGGTCGGCGGTCTCCTGGTCGTCGTACGTCGGGCAGGCGACCAGGTAGGAGACGAGCACGATGGGGTACGCGCCGCCCTCCTCGGTGTCCCGCGCGAGCTCGACGGCCATGCTGCTCTCCGGACGCCCCTCGGCGCGCGGCGAGACCTCGAGGATCTGCGCGGCGGCCTCCGGGGTCGGCCCGACGAACTCCTCGCCGACCTGGATGTTGGCCACCGAGAGGTCGCCGGCCTGGCTGGCGTCGGCGTACCCGATGGTGCCGGAGCCGTTGCTGACCGCGTCGACGACGCCGGAGGTGCCCTGGGCGCCCTCCCCGTCCTCGATCGGCCACTCGCCGACCTCTCCGTGGGTCCAGACGTCCGCTGCGACGGCGTCGAGGTAGGCGGTGAAGTTCTCGGACGTGCCCGACTCGTCGGAGCGGTGGACGCTCGAGATCGGGTCGCCGGGGAGGTCGGCGTCCGGGTTCAGCTCGGCGATCGCCGGGTCGTCCCAGGTCGTGATCTCGCCGGCGAAGATGCCTGCCAGCGTCGCGCCGTCGAGGTTGAGCTCGTCGACCCCCTCCAGGTTGTAGATGACCGCGATCGGGCTCACGTAGTTGGGGACCTCGATCGGCGCCGCCGTGCACTGCTCCTCGGCAGCCGCGAGCTCCTCCTCGTCGAGGGCCGAGTCGGTGCCGGCGAACGGGTAGCCGCCGGAGATGAACTGCTCGCGGCCTCCGCCCGAGCCGATCGGCTCGTAGTTGACCGTCACGTCGGGGTTGGCCTCCTGGAAGCCGGCCCGCCACGCCGCCATCGCGGCCTCCTGCGAGCTGGCGCCGCCGGCGCTGAGGGTGCCGCTGAGGCCGCTGCCCTCGCCCTCGCCCTCGTCGGCGGAGGAGTCGTCGCTGCACGCCGACAGGGCGGTGGCCAGGGCCAGGGTGGCGACCGCCGGGGCCAGCCCGCGGCGGATGTTCGTGCGCCTCACGTCATGTTCTCCTGTGTCTCTTTGACTGAACACAGGTGAACGTAGGGAGGGGCGATGAAGCGAACCCCCGACGCGGGTGAACGCCGGGTGAACGGTGGCTTGCGGTTCTGTCCGGCCGGCTAGGCGGAGACGGGTTCGACCGCGGCGATCCGTCCCTCGTGGTGGTGCACCACGACCGCTGCGCCCTTGTCGATCGGCAGCGGCGCGAGGTGCAGGGCGTCGAGGACGGCGGGCAGCACCTCGCGGTGGGTGCACAGCACGGTGGGGGTCGTGCCGCGGAGCAGCCTGCGGGTCACCAGCGCGACCGTGTCCGGCTCGGCGCCCTTGGCGAGGTCGTCGGTGCACTCGAGCTCGAGGCCGGCGTGGTCGGCGTACGGGCTGAGGGTGGTCCAGCACCGCCTGCTGCTCGAGGACACCAGCCGGGCGGCGCCGTACGCACGGAGGAGCGGGACGAGGTCGCGGGCCTGCTGCTCACCGTCCTCGCTCAGCGGCCGCTTCTCGTCGGCCTTCGACCACGACGCCTTGTCGAGGGCCAGCGCGTGGCGGAGTACCACGAGCGGGGTGGTCGGCTGCTCGAAGAGGAGGGCGTCGCGCAGCGTGGCCCGGTCGTGCTCGTAGGTGAGCTCCGTGGCGGCCCGGTCGGCGGGGAGCCAGCGGACGGCGTCGACCTCGTCGTTCGGCTCGTACGCCGCGACGTCGTGGCCGTCGTCGAGGGCACGGCCGACCCAGTAGTGCACCTGCTTGACCGCCTTGACCTCGTCCCCCGCCCTCACCAGGTAGAGCTGCGGCGGCAGCGGCGGACCGAGCCGCACCGCGACGCCGGTCTCCTCCTCGACCTCGCGGACCGCCGCGACGTGCGCGGTCTCGCCCGGGTCGAGCTTCCCCTTGGGGAACGACCAGTCGTCGTAGCGCGGCCGGTGCACGAGCAGCACCTCACTGCGCTGCTTGCCCTTCGTGGCCCGGCGGAGGACCACCGCGCCGGCCGCGGGGACGACGGCGGGCTGCGGCATGGGGCTAGTCTCACACCACCCCTGACCCGCCCGCTCCCTGGAGGTGCCGCTCCGTGCGACGCAGCAGGTGGCTGGTGGCCGCCGCGGTGGTGCTCGTCGTCGGCGTGGTCGCGTGGTTCGTCTGGCCACGCTCGACCACCCCGTGGCAGGAGGCGCTCGAACGGCTCCCCGACTCGGTGCTCAAGGTGTCCTTCACCGACTGGGCCGAGGTGGCCTCGTCGCTCGAGACGTCGTC
This sequence comes from Nocardioides caldifontis, assembly GCF_008087345.1. Lineage (GTDB taxonomy): Bacteria > Actinomycetota > Actinomycetes > Propionibacteriales > Nocardioidaceae > Marmoricola_A > Marmoricola_A caldifontis. The sequence continues at coordinate 9,203 of NZ_VHIB01000020.1, forward strand.
GGGCTCGGTGGAGGCGCAGGTCGAGGCGACGTACGACAGCGGGGTGACGGTCACCTCCGCCCTCGCGCAGTCGGTCGCGCCGATGGAGGAGCAGTGGGGGATCACGCCGCTGGACGCGGAGTGGGAGGCCTACGGCCAGGCGCGCGACGGTGCCGTGGACCTGCTCAAGCTCGGTGAGTCCATCTCGATCTCGGAGCTCGAGGAGCGGTTCGAGGAGATGGGGTACACCGAGTCGTCGGGGGTGTGGACCGGCACGCCCGAGCTCGTCGCGCAGGTGCAGCTGACGGTGCTGCAGGAGAACGTCGCGGTCCTCGAGGACGAGCGGCTGCTGGTGATGGGCGACGACCCGGCGTACGTCGAGTCGGTGCTGTCGGGGGACACCTCGCTCGCCGACGAGGTGTCTCTGCTCGACGACGCGGCCGGGTCGCCCGTGGCGGCGTACCTCTGGGCCTCGGACTTCGCCTGCGAGGACCTCGCGATGTCGCAGGCCGACCCCGCGGCGGCGGCCGAGGCGGAGGAGCTGGTGGAGTCGGTGGGTGGCGTGCACCCGCTGGCCGGGTTGGTGATGGCGCAGCAGCCGTCGGGGCGGGTGCGGGTCGGGTTCGCCTTCGCGGACTCCGGCGCCGCCGACGCCGACCTGCAGCCGCGCACCGACCTGGCCTCGGGCGAGGCGATCGGCCAGGGCGGCACCTTCCCCGACCGGTTCGAGGTGGTCTCGGCGACCGCCGAGGACGAGGTGGTGACGCTGACCCTCGACCCGAGGGGCGGCCGCCTCCTCGGCGACGTCGGTCAGGGACCGGTGCTGTTCGCGACCTGCTGACGGGTCAGCGTCGGGTGGCCGTGACGAGCCACATCGCCGAGCTGAACGTCACCCCGTCGTCGGTCTCGTGCGCCCGCATGGTCGCCGCCAGCGTCTCCAGCGCGGCCGCCCGCGCCGGTGGGTCGAGGTCGGCGACCATCCAGCCGTTGAGCCCGGCCATGAACTCGAACGCCTCGGCGGCCGTCGGGCCGAAGTACATCCGCCGTTCCAGCGGCTCCAGGTGGGGTTCGTCGAAGCCGGCGCCGGTGAGCAGCGCGCGCACGTGGTCCGGGTCGCTCAGGGCGAACGGTCCCGGGGCGCCCGGTGGCGGAGGGGCCAGGTCGCGGCCGGCGGCCAGCGACCCCATGATCTCCCGCAGCCACTCGTTGCGCGCGAGCTCCTGCCACACCAGGAGCGCGAGCCGCCCTCCAGGACGGAGCGCGCGGGCGAGGTTGGCGAACGCCGCCTGCCGGTCGCCGAAGAACATCGCGCCGGTGCGGCTGACGACCACGTCGACCTCGTCGAACGGGTGCACCTGCGCGTCCGCGCGCAGGAACTCGACGTTGCGGATCCCTTCCGCATCGGCCCGCCGCCGGGCCACCTCGAGCTGCGCCGTGGACAGGTCGACGCCGGTGACCGACGCGGCCGTCCGGGCCAGGTCGAGCGACGTGCGCCCCGCGCCGCAGCCGACGTCGAGGACCCGGTCGCCCGGGCCGACCCCGGTGCCGGCGAGGAAGAGCGGTTGGTACTCCCTCAGCGACTCGTCGAACGCGTCGGCGTGCGTGGCCCAGTAGGCGCCCTCGTCGCCGTCCCACGCCTCGGCCTGCCTCGCGTTGGCCTGTGCGACCTCTTGAACCTGTCCCACGGCGACCACCTCTTCTATACTCCCTTTGGGACTATTCAAGGCGTACGCCGAGGGGGTACGGATGTCAACGGCTGACGACCGGCCGACTGGACCACGGCTGACCACCACGTCGTACGCGATCCTCGGGCTGCTCGCGGTGCGCTCCTCGAGCAGCTACGAGCTCACCCGCCAGATGGGGCGCGGGCTCGGGCGGATCTGGCCGCGCGCCGCCAGCAAGCTCTACGAGGAGCCTAAGAAGCTGGCCGCCCTCGGGCTGGCCCGGGCCCGCGAGGGGTCGGTGGGCGAGCGGCGCCGCACCGTCTACTCGATCACCCCGAAGGGCCGCCGCACCCTCGCCGCCTGGCTCGCCGAGCCCGGGGCCGGGCCGGTGCTCGAGTCCGAGCAGCTGGTCAAGCTGTTCTTCGCCGACCACGGCACGACCCGCGACGCACTCGCCACGATCGCCGCCGCGCGTGCGTGGGCTGAGGAGCGCAACGAGGACAACGTGCGGGTGGGCCGTGCGTACCTCGGGGGGGAGGGTGAGTTCCAGGAGCGGGTCGCGACGAACATGGTGGTCGGCGCCTTCCTCACCGAGCTCTACCGGACGGTCGCCGAGTGGGCCGACTGGGCGGAGCAGGTCGTCGGTCGGTGGCCCGAGGACCCGCGGGGGGCGACCCTCGACCGGGAGGCGATGGAGTGGGTGGTCGACCGGGCGGGCTGGTCGGTCCGCTGACCCGTCATTCAGTGCAGTTGGGTCCTCGGGAGCCCGTTCCCGAGCCCATCTGCACGGTATGAGGACGGCCGGGGCGGTACGACGGGCGACGCGGACGGCCCACGACCCACCGCCGCTCGACCTCCGGCTCGAAGCGGGACCTCCGGCGGGCGGCGAGGAGCCGGTGCACGAGGCGACGTCGGTCGCGGAGGTCGCCGCTCGTCACCCGCGCCATCTCGAGGCCGACCTCCCGGAACCCCGCCTCCCGGTCGACGTCGTCGCTGTGGCGCTGCGCGGAACGGTGGTCCTCCCCGTCGTACTCGATCGCGAGCCCGGCCACGGGATCCAGCAGGTCCGGGTACCCGAGCAGCCGGCCGGTCCGGTCGTGCACCGCGACGTTCACCAGGGGCGGCGGCAGCCCGGCGTCGACCACCCACACCAGCCGCACCCGGACCTCGGGCGGCGAGGCGCTCCCCTCGGTGGCCAGGGGAAGTGCGCTGCGCACCCGAGGGACACCGGGCACGCCGCGCCACGACGAGCGGGTGGCCAGCACCTCCTCGATGTCGAGGATGGTGACCAGTCCGGCTGCTGCAGCCATGTCGAGCGCCACCACCGCGTCCTCGGTGCTCGGCGCCAACCGCATCGCGTCGAACGTCGCCCACGGAGCCGGCAGGCAGAGCAGCCCGTGGACCGAGTCCCGCCGGCGGAGGGGCGCCTGGTGGTACGCCATCCCGCGATGCGGCCGCGGGTTGCATCCCGGTGGCACCGCCACGGCGACCGGCAGCCGTCGACGGCCGTCAGCCGTCCGGCCGTCGAGGAACGCCGCACCGCGCAGGAGCAGCGAGGCCCAGCCGGTCAGCACGCCGTCGCGGTGCATGCACACTCCGACCTCGGCCACCCGTTGCTCCGGGAGGGACCGGTCGGTGCCCGCCGGGACGTACCAGCCCGGCCACACTCGTTCCCAGCGCTGACCTCGGGCCGCTCCAGGGGTAGGGCCGAGGATCCCCCGCGGGTCGACCTTCACGGGGATGACGAAGGGGCGTGGGGGCCGGTGCGGTGCCCAGTGGTGCTCGTCCATGCGGGGACGGTGGCGCGGCTCGCCGTACGGCGCTCGACCCGCCCGTCATCCTGTGCAGTTGGGCTGGGATTCCCGGCCTGTGGAGCCCAACTGCACTGGATCAGGCGTCAGGTGACGAGCGACCGGCGGCGGGAGGTGGAGTACCGGATCAGCCACTCCTGCAGCTCCACCAGGGGCCGGCCCTGCTCGTCGAGGTGCTTCCGGGTCCAGACGCCGTCCTGGCCGAGGTGCCAGGCGGCCGTTCCCGGGTCGAAGGCGGTGTCGAGCATCCGGTCGAGCTCCCGGACGGCGTGCTCCGCGAGCACCGGCACCAGCACCTCCACCCGCCGGTCGAGGTTGCGGTGCATCAGGTCCGCGGAGCCGATCCACACCTCGGGGTCGCCGTCGTTGTCGAACCAGAAGATCCGGCTGTGCTCGAGGAACCGGCCGAGTACCGACCGGACCTCGATCGTCTCGGAGAGTCCCGGCACCCCGGGGCGCAAAGCGCAGATGCTGCGGGTCAGCAGCTGGACGCGGCAGCCGTTCCGGGAGGCGCGGTACAACGCGTCCGTCACCGCCTCGTCGACCAGGGCGTTCACCTTGATCCGGATCCGCCCCTTGTCGCCGTACGACGCCTCGCGCTCGATCCGCTCGACGAGGCCGTCGCGGACCGAGTGGGGGGCGACCATGAGGCACTCGTACGACGGGTCGCGGGCGTAACCGGAGAGGTTGTTGAACAGGTGGCCGACGTCCTCGGCGATCCGCTCCTCGGTGGTGAGGATGCCGAGGTCCTCGTACATCCGCGCGGTCTTCGGGTTGTAGTTGCCGGTGCCGAGGTGGACGTAGCGGCGGATGCCGTCGGCCTCCTGGCGGACCACCAACGACAGCTTGCAGTGGGTCTTCAGCCCGACCAGCCCGTAGACGACGTGGCACCCGGCGTGCTCGAGCTTGCGGGCCCACTTGATGTTCGCGCCCTCGTCGAAGCGTGCCTTGATCTCGACGATCACCAGCACCTGCTTGCCGGCCTCGGCGGCGTCGATGAGCGCCTCGATGATCGGGGAGTCGCCGGAGGTGCGGTAGAGCGTCTGCTTGATCGCGAGCACCGAGGGGTCGGCGGCGGCCTGCTCGAGGAACCGCTGCACCGAGGTGGAGAACGAGTCGTAGGGGTGGTGCAGGAGCACGTCACGGCGGCGGACGCTGCTGAAGACGTCGACCGGGGAGGCCGACTCGACCTCGGCGAGGTGCGGATGGGTGGAGGGCAGGAAGGAGGGGTACTTCAGCTCGGCCCGGTCGAGGTCGGCAATGTCGTTGAGCCCGCGCAGGTCGAGCGGCCCCGGCATCCGGACCACCTCGGCCTGGTGCACGCCGAGCTCGTTGACGAGCATCTCGAGCACGACGGTGTCCATCGTCTCCTCGACCTCGAGCCGCACCGGCGGCCCGAACCGGCGCCGCTGGAGGCTGGTCTCGAGGGCGGTGAGGAGGTTCTCCGCGTCGTCCTCCTCCACCTCGAGGTCCTCGTTGCGGGTGACCCGGAAGGTGTGCACGGCGGTCACGTGCATGCCGGGGAACAGCGGCTTGAGGTGCGCGGCGATCACGTCCTCGAGCGGCACGAACCGCTGCGCGTCGACCTCGATGAACCGCTCGAGGATCGGTGGCACCTTGACCCGCGCGAAGTGCTCCTTGCCGGTCGAGGGGTTGCGGACCACGACGGCCAGGTTGAGCGAGAGCCCGGAGATGTAGGGGAACGGGTGCGCCGGGTCCACCGCCAGCGGGGTGAGGACCGGGTAGATGCGCTCCTTGAACAGCTTCTTCATCCGGCGCTGCTCGTCCTTGGCGAGGTCCGCCCAGCGGAGGACGTGGATCTCCTCCTTCGCCAGCGCCGGGCAGAGCACGTCCTTGAACAGCGCGGCGTGGCGCTGCATCAGCACGGTGGTGGTCGACCAGATCTGCTCGAGCACGGCGCGCGGCTGCAGCCGGCTGGCCCCGGGGACGGCGACACCGGCGGCGATGCGCCGCTTCAGCCCGGCGACCCGGACCATGAAGAACTCGTCGAGGTTGGAGGCGAAGATCGCGGCGAAGCGGACGCGCTCGAGCAGCGGGACGTCCTCGTCCTCGGCGAGCTCGAGCACCCGCTGGTTGAACCGCAGCCACGACAGCTCCCGGTCGAGGAACCGGTCGTCGGGGAGCTCGCCGGAGCTGACGTCGTACTCCGGGTCGACGTCGTAGGTGTCGGTCACCGGGGCGACCAGCTCCTCGACGGCGGTGTCGAGCGCGGGACCGTCCACGGCGTCGTCCATGGACCCATGGTTGCACCGCGGGGTGAACGGCGGGAGGACACGAGATGGACCGGCGGTAGCCTGCCCGCCATGCCCACGGGGAAGACCGACCGAGACCTGCCGCTGACCACCCGGCTGACCGCCCTCTCCGCCGCGGCTGCGCTGCGCGGCAAGGGGGCGGTGTTCAAGGCCGCGATGTCCCTCCCGGAGCCGGTGGTCCGCCGGCTCGCCGGCCGCCCCGTGGTCATCGACGGCAACACCCTGTCGCCGCACACCCAGCTCGCGCTGCGGCTCCAGCGGCTGGCCCGGGAGCGCGGTGCCGAGACGCTGCCGCTGCCGAAGGGCCGGGCGGCGGTACGCCGGCACGCGGCGATGGTCGGTGGGGTGCACCCGGTCGGACGGGTCGAGGAGCGGACGGTCGCGGGGGCCGAGGGTGAGCTGCCGGCCCGGCTGTACGTCCCGCGCGCGCTGGTCGACGGCCCCGGCCCGGACCCGTTGCTGGTGTTCTTCCACGGCGGCGGGATGATCTACGGCGACCTCGACAGCCACGACGCGCTGTGCCGGTTCCTCGCCGAACGGGCGGAGGTCCGGGTGCTGGCGGTGGACTACCGGCTGGCCCCGGAGCACCCGTTCCCGGCCGGGGTCGAGGACGCGGCGGCGGCGTACGAGCACGTGGTGCGCCACGCGGCGGCGTACGGCGCGGACCCCGACCGACTGGCCGTCGGCGGCGACTCGGCCGGCGGCTACCTGTCCGCCACCACCGCGATCGCCGCCGCAGAGCGGGGGCTGCCGCTGCGCCACCAGCTGCTGATCTACCCGCTCACCGACATGCGCGGCGAGTGCGAGAGCCGGCGAACGTTCGGTGAGGGGTACTACCTGACCACCGGGTTCATGGAGCTCGCGACGCAGCTCTACATGGGCGACCACGACCGCTCCGACCCGCGCGCCTCGGTGCTGCTCGCCGACCTCCCGGAGGGGCTCGCGCCGGCCTTCGTCGCGACCGGCGGCTTCGACCCGCTGCGCGACGAGGGGGAGGCCTACACGCGCAAGCTCGCGGAGGCCGGGGTGGAGGTCCAGGCCGAGAGGTACGCCGGGGAGATCCACGGGTTCGCGAACATCCTGGGCGTCGACGGGCCCTCGCGGCGAGCGATCACCGACATGGCCGACGTACTGCGTAAGGCTCTGGTGTAGCGCGACCCATTCGCGGCCACTATGTTTCCGAACGTCAGTCGGGAACGGCGGCCGAGGAGGGGCTGTGACGATCGACCTGAGCCGGCTCGTCGCCGACGCGGCCCGGGAGCTGGAGGGTGAGGACCCGGCCACCACCATGGACCGGGCCGTCGGTCTCGCCGTGCAGCTGGTGCGGGGCGCGCACGAGGCGGGGATCACCGTCGCCCGACGGGCCGGCCGGATCGACACACCGGCGGCGACCGAGCCCCTGGTGGTCCGGGTCGAGGCGCTGCAGCAGGAGCTTCAGGAAGGCCCGTGCCTCGACGCCCTGCGCAAGCGCGAGGTGGTCCGCAGCGCGGACATCGGCGCCGACGATCGGTGGCCCACGTGGGGGCCGAGGGTCGCGGCCGAGACGCCGATCCGGAGCATGCTGTGCTTCCGGCTGTTCACCGACGACGACGTCGTCGGCGGGCTGAACCTGTACTCCTACAACCACGACGCCTTCGACGACGAGGACGTCGAGGACGGGATGCTGCTGGCCGCCCAGGTCTCGGTCGCGATCGCGTCCGCGCAGGAGATCGCCCAGCTCCGGGTCGCCGTCGACGGCCGCACCGTCATCGGCCAGGCCCAGGGGATCCTCATGGAGCGGTTCGGGATCGACCCGACCCAGGCTTTCGCGGTGCTCGCCCGGGTGTCGCAGTCGCGCAACGTCAAGGTGAGCCGGGTGGCCGCCGAGCTGGTGGAGAACCGGCGGACGCCCGAGTAGCCGTCAGCCGTAGGAGTACATGACGTCGGTGTCGACGTCGGCGTGGGTGAACCCGAACCGCTCGTACAGCCGCACGGCGGTGTGGTTGTCGGCCTCGACGTACAGCACGACCTCGCCGAGCTCGCGCCGGTGGAGGTGCTCGAGCCCCGCGACGAGGAGCGCCCGGCCGAGGCCGCTGCCCTGCATCTCGGGCGCGACGCCGATCACGTAGACCTCGCCGTACGCCGGGGTGCCGCCCTTCTCCGGGTGCACCTTCGTCCAGTGGAAGCCGACGACCTCGAAGTCCTTGTCGGCGACGATGAACCCCTCGGGGTCGAACCAGTCCTCGCCCTTGCGCTCGTCGAGGCCGCGCTGGTCGAGGTCGCCCTGCTCGGGGTGGAAGGCGAAGGCCGCGGCGTTGACCCCGAGGAACCCGGTGTCGTCCTGCCCCGGACGGAACGCCCGGAGGACCACGCCGGCAGGGACCTTCGCGTCCTCGAGGGGCAACGCCGCCTGGCGCCGCATCAGCCAGAGCTCGCGGGTGGCGGTGAGCCCGAGCCGGGCGGCGAGCGCGCGGGCTGCCGGGTGGTTGCCGTGCGACCAGGCGGTGAACGGGATGCCGTCGAGGGCCTGGAGGACGGCTTCGCCGAGGGCGGTGCCGGTGCCCCGGCCCCGGGCCGCCGGTGCGACCACGAGGTCGAGCTCGGGCCGGCCGCCGCCGTACAACCCGTGCAGGTAGGCGAAGCCGAGCGGCTCCTCGCCCTCGGTGGCGAGGAAGACGATGCCGGTGTCGAGACCGCGGTTGCGCAGCGTCAGCACCGCGGCCTCGTTGAGCGCGGCACGGCCGTCCGCGGTCTCGGCCGACTCGGCCACCCGTCGTACGGCGTCCGCGCCACCGGCGCCTGTGCTCCAGTCGAAGTGCTCGGGCTCGAGGCGGCGGAGGTCCATGGACGCAGAGGTTACGACGCGGAGGGCGCGGGCGCGGCTTTCTGCTCGGTGGGCTCTTTGGGTGGCAGCACGAAGCGGTAGCCGACGTTGCGGACCGTCCCGATCAGCTGCTCGTGCTCCGGACCGAGCTTGGCGCGGAGCCGGCGGACGTGGACGTCGACGGTGCGGGTGCCGCCGAAGTAGTCGTAGCCCCAGACCTCCTGGAGCAGCTGCTCGCGGGTGAAGACCCGGCCCGGGTGCTGGGCGAGGTACTTCAGCAGCTCGAACTCCTTGAACGTCAGGTCGAGCGGACGGCCGCCGAGCTTCGCGGTGTAGGTGACGTCGTCGACGGTGACCTCGCCGGAGCGGATCACGTGGGCCTCGGGGTCGTCGTCGGCGTTCTTCTGCTCGAGCCGCGCGATCGCGAGCCGCAGCCGGGCCTCGACCTCGGCCGGGGAGGCGGTCGACAGCAGCAGGTCGTCGAACCCCCAGTCGACCGCGGCGACCGACAGCCCGCCCTCGGTGAGGATGAGGATCACCGGCGAGGTGGTGCCGATCGTGCGGAGCAGCCGGGTGATGTCGCGCGCCTTCGCGAGGTCCTGGCGGCCGTCGACGAGGACGAGGTCGACCGGCGGCGCCTCGAGGAGCGCGGTCCCCTCCGCGGGGAGGACACGTACGGTGTGCGGCAACAGGGCGAGCGCCGGGAGGACCTCGGCGGAGGGCTGGAGCGCGCTGGTCAGCATCAGCAGGGCACTCAACGTCGCCTCCCTTCCGGTCGCGACGGTCGGGCGTTGGTACGCGGACCGTCGCAGCGACGGCTCGCCCTTGAGCCGGACTGGATTGAGGGAGGATATCGGACATGGCTCTCGCTGCGCAGTCGACCACCGTCGTCGTCCACCTCTGGGCAGGCGCCCGCGCCGCGGCCGGCGTGGGCGAGGTCACGCTCGACGTGGACGGCCCGGTGACCGTCGGGTGGGTCCGCGACGAGGTGGTGAAGCGGTTCCCCGCGGCGGAACGGCTCCCCTCGGTGCTCGGCGTCTGCTCGGTCCTCGTCGGCGACCGGCCCGTCGGCCGGGGTGACGCCGCGTCGGTGCCGGTCGAGCCGGGGGAGACCGTCGAGTTCCTGCCGCCGTTCGCGGGCGGCTGAGGCGGCTCTCCGCCCCTGTTCTTCGGGGCGGCTGTGCACTCTCCCACCTGACCCGTAGGGGTCAAACCATGACTCCTGTCATGACTAGGCCGGGTGCCCCGGACGGGTCACCCGCCTCGTAACCACCCCCCGGACGCCTCGTTGATCTGCACGTGACCGCCTCGTCCGACCGGGGGATTCGGGCGAGGCGGTCGCCCTGACGTGTGAACCGATCACGCGCCTCGTGCGTCCAACCCTGCAAGCCCCGGTGGTGTCGTCCGGGGGCGTTCGACACCACCAGCGCCGGGAGGCCCTCCCACCTCCCCGGCGTACGGCGGTTCCCTCCCAGGCCGCCACCCGAAGGGCCGCTGACCATCCCAGGGGTCGGCGGCCCTTCGTCGTCCCCGCCCGAGCGTCGAGCCGCCCTTCGTGGCGCGCGTGGGTGGTGTTGAGCCGCCCTTCGTGGCGCGCGTGGGTGGTGTTGAGCCGCCCTTCGTGGCGCGCCGGAGTGGAGTCCAGCAGAGTGGTGTACGACGAGATCCCGGTAGCGCGTCGCTGAGAACGTGAACGCGGTCATCGGGTGATCCTTCGAGTGATCTCTCACAACCGACTCGAAGAAGGACACACCGATGAC
>NZ_VHIB01000021.1 GCF_008087345.1 Nocardioides caldifontis
CCGCGCACAGGCCGTCGACACCAGGACGACCGAGGAGGTGACCGACCAGCCGACCCTGCCGGCCATCACGGCCTGAACTACAACGACGAAGGATCAGACTTCGTACACCACCTCAGCGGACTTGACCGTTGAGTGCGCCCGGTCGCGCGAGACCGTGCAGCGCTCCAACCTGGCCGGATGGGCCGAATACGGCTACTGCGCCTCGCACTCCCGGGTTCTTCTGGGGGCTGTGTCTGCACCTGGTCTGCACCCTTCACGGACTTCCCGTCGGCTGGGCCCTGAGCGGCGCGAAGGCCGACGAACGCGAAGTCTTCGAACAGATCCTTGCCAGCACTCCGGCGTTGGCCGCGGCCCGCGAGCACCGCCAGATCACGATCGCTGACAAGGACTACTACGGGCGAGTGTTCGAGGCCCGCATCGATTACGCCGGCATCGAGTTGCTGCGGCCCGCACGCAAGGGCGAGAAACCGCGGGCTGGGCAACGGTTCTTCAACCCGTTGCGCCAAGTCATCGAGTCGGTCAACGCCACCTTCAAGGGACAGCTCGACCTCGAACGCCACGGCGGGAAGACCGTCGCTGGGGTCTGTGCCCGCATCACACAACGCGTCCTCGCCCTAACCGCCGCGATCTGGCACAACGACCGACTCGGCCTCACCGTCCGGCGATCACTGACCGCCTACGGCCACTGACGATCCCTTGGAATTTGTCATCTAGAGGGAACTCACCACCCGTGGCCACTCACCGCCCTGCGGTTGACCTCGTGATCTGACCGACGGTAGGTTCATCGACCAGCGTTCGAAAGGGCTGCCGTCTCACCCTCGGTCGGATCGGTGTTGCTGAGGGAACCGACGTCGAAAGGTCCACTACGGAAGGAAAGTGCCTTGCCCATTGCGACCTACGAGCCAGGCGGGGAAACGCTGGCGGACCGGCTGACGGTTGCGCGGGTTCACAATCCCGAGCAGGAAGCACTCGTCTGCTATCAGGACGACGGCACGCGCGTGACGCGGCTGACCTACGAGGAGCTCTACCAACAGGCATTGGCCATCGCCAAGGGGTTGAACGTGCGAGGTGTCGGCCACGGAGATCACGTAGCCCTGTGGCTCCCGAACGGACCCGAGTGGGTCCTGTTCCAGCATGCGACCGCAATGCTCGGCGCCGTTCTCGTCCCGGCGAACTCCTTCTACCGGGAGGCCGAGTTCGAATACCTGCTGCGCCAGTCGGACGCGGCGGTCCTGGTGTACACCCCCCGGTTCCTCAACCTCGACTATGAGCAGGCTCTGAGGAACCTTGCCCCTGAGTTGGAAAGCAGCGGTGCACACCGGTTCGACCGGTTCCCCATGCTGCGCGACGTGGTCTGTGTCGGGGAGGAACCGGGCCTGCCGGGAGCCCTGAGTCTCCAAGCCCTGGTGGATGGCGGGCAAGCGTTGACCGACGAGGACCTGTTCAGGATCACGGCGGACGTCAAGGCCGACGACGCGCTCATGATCATGTACACCTCCGGCACCACAGGAGACCCGAAGGGCTGCCTCTTGTCACACGCCAACCTCCTGACGAACTCCTTGCACTTCAGTGAGTCTCTGGAGCTCGACGATGACAGCAGGTACCTCATTCCCATCCCGTTCTTCCACAATGGTGGTTGTGTCCTGGGCCTGCTGAGTGCACTTCAACGCGGATCGACCCTCATCTCCATGGACAGGTTCGTCCCCGCACTGGCCCTCCGCATCCTGGCCGAGGAGAAGTGCACGCACACCGGTGGGGTTCCGACCATCTACATCGCCCTGTTGCACGATCCCAGCCTCCAGGAGTACGACTACAGCACCATGAAGATGGCGTTCATGGCGGGCGCGCCGTGCCCGGTCGAGGTCAGCAGGTCTGTCGAGAAGGCCTTCGGGATGACGATCATCATCGGTCTGGGCATGACCGAGAGCTCCCCACTGATCACGATCTCGCGCAGGGAAGACCCCTTCGAACAGCGAGTGGGATCGGTGGGCCGCCCGAAAGGTTGCGAGGCGAAGATCATCGGCCCGGACACTGGAGAAGAGGTGGGCCCGGGTGTGGGCGGCGAGCTGCTCACCCGGGGCCCCAACGTCATGCAGGGCTACTACAAGATGCCCGAACAGACCGCTCAGGTTCTCGACGAGGACGGCTGGCTGCACACAGGCGACATGGTCAGGTGCGACGAGGATGGGTTCTACTACGTCACCGGACGCCTCAAGGACTTGTACATCGTGGGAGGCGAGAACGTCGCCCCCGCGGAGGTCGAGGCATTCATGCGCACCCATCCGGCCGTTCAGGACGCCTATCTCGTCGGCGTCCCGGACGAGAAGTACGGCGAGGTCGGGCTCGCGGTCGTCCAGTTGAAGGCAGATCACGAGGCGACGGAGGCCGAACTCATCGACTACTGTCGGGGAAAACTTGCCAGCTTCAAGGTTCCTCGATACGTCGAATTCGTCACCGAGTACCCGCTGACGCCGGCTGGCAAGGTGAAGAAGTTCGTCTTGCAGGACGCCTACACGAAGTCCATGGACCTCAAAGGCTATGGTCCCACGGCCTGAACTTGCTCCGAGCGCGGGTTCGAGTACCGGCGCGTGGAGAGACATCGAGAACGTCTCGTCGTCGTCGCGAGTGGCCTTCATAGAAGGTGACGAGCCACGGATGCTGCGGGCAGCGGCCCTCGCGACGCAAACCGGCCTCTGCCGGCCGGTGCTCCTCGGGAAGCGGTCGGAGATCCGGCGTGCTTACCGGGACCATGGCATCGACGTGGGTGCAATCGACACGCTCGATGTCAACGACCCCGCCGTCCGCGAACAGTTGGTGCGCGACTTCGAGCGTCAGGTGGGCCCGGCGACCGACCTTCGCAGCGCGACGCTGTCGAACCCCGCTGCCTGGGGTGCGACGCTGGTCCGGTGCGGATGGATGGACGCAGCCATCGGAGGAACGCGTACCACCAGTGCGGACATGCTCCGTGCCGGTCTCTCGTGCATCGGGCTGGCGCCGGAACGATCTACCGTCAGTGGAGCGATCTTTCTCGACACTCAGCGACCGGACGTCGGATCTGGAGGCACGCTCGCCTTCGCGGATGCTGTGGTGACCCCTATGCCCACCGTCGATCAGCTCGCCGACATCGCGGCCGCCACGGCCCGATCCTGGCGAGCCTTGATGAGGACCGAGCCGCGTATCGGTTTTCTGTCCTTCTCCACGCGGGGCAGTTCCGGGTCCCCCCACGTCCAGCGCATCCGCGACGCCGTCACTCTCTTCCGACGGAGGTTTCCCGAGGAGGCCGTCGACGGAGAACTGCAGTTCGACTCAGCCGTCTCCATGGCTGTGGCGGAGCGCAAGCACGCGACCGGCGCACTGGCTGGCGCGGCCAATGTTCTTGTCTTCCCCAGCCTCGACTCGGCCAACATTGCCTACAAAGTGGCGGAGCAACTGGGGGGCGCACGGGCACGGGCCTTCCTACAAGGCCTCGCGAAGCCATTTGCGGACGTATCGCGGGGGTGCAGCGTCGACGACATCGTGACCACCCTTCGAATGCTGCTCTACGACACCCTGCAGAACCCTGAGCTGAAGAGCAGTCGACGAGAAGGAGTTCTGAGTTGAACACGGTAAGGATTGCGAACGGTCAGGCCTTCTGGGGTGACAGTCCCGCTGCGCCAGTAGCCCAGGTACGCGGTGGTGACATCGACTACCTGACCTTGGACTACCTGGCCGAGATCACCATGTCTGTCCTGCGCAAACAGTACGAGCGAGACCCCGATGCCGGGTACGCGCGGGATTTCGTCGATCTCATGTCGGAGATCATGCAGGAGTGCCTGGAACGAGACATCAAGGTGGTTGCCAATGCCGGGGGAGTCAACCCCCAGGGTTGTGCCCAGGCTCTGCTCGATGTCGCAGCGAGCAGAGGGATCAGCGGGCTGCGGGTCGGCGTCGTCACCGGCGATGACATCATGGCGCAGCTGGACGACCTGGAGAGTGAAGGCGTGCCGTTGCAGAACCTGGACACCGGCACGTCCTTTGACGAGGTCAGAGACCGAATCGCCAGTGCGAACGCCTATCTAGGCGCTGAACCGATCGCACGCGCTCTGGCCGATGGAGCGAACGTCGTGATCACCGGACGCTGCACGGATCCCGGATTGGTTCTGGGGCCTCTCGTGCATGAGTTCGGCTGGCAGTGGGATGACTGGAACCTGCTTGCGGCGGGCACGGTGGCCGGGCACACGATCGAGTGTGGCGCCCAGGCCAGCGGCGGCAATTTCCAGGGTGGATGGCGCACGATGGACGATCTCGCGCATGTCGGGTACCCCATCGTCGAGGTGAGCGCCGACGGCACCTTCGTCGTCACCAAGCACCCGGGGACCGGGGGCGCGGTGACCACCGCTACCGTGACCGAGCAACTGCTGTACGAGCTCGGTGATCCAGCAACGTACCTGTCGCCCGAGGTGACGGCCGACTTCACCGCCCTTCAGGTGCAGGAGGTCGGCCCGGACCGAGTCGAAGTCACAGGCGCGCGGGGCCGGCCCCCGACGGACTCGTTGAAGGTGTCGATGGCCTACTCGGACGGGTTCCAGGGCGCCGCGATGATCACGTATGCGTGGCCTGACGCGATCGCCAAGGCCGAACTGGCGGACTCTGTTCTGCGGACGCGACTTAAAGACCTTGGCCTGCCCCTCCGAGCGATCCGCACCGATCTCGTCGGATACAACTCCGTTCACGGCCGGGTAGTTCCACCGGCGGGCTCGGACCAGTCCGAGGTCGTCCTGCGGGTCTCGATCTGGGCAGACGACCCAGACACGGTGAGCAGGTTCGCAGCCGAGATCGCACCTCTGGTGATGGGCCCGCCCGGCTTCACCGGTCTGCTGGCCGGGGGACGGATGAGGCCGAGCCGTGTGATGGCCTACTGGCCGACCCTGGTCCCCAAGAGTGTGGTGGACCCTCAAGTGATTGTGAGAGATGGCGTATGAGACTCATCGATGTGGCGCACGCACGGTCCGGGGACAAAGGCGACTCCGTCAACATAGGACTCATTGCACGTGACCGCTCGGACTACCCCTTGCTCGTCAAGGAGGTAACGGCGGAACGGGTTGCCCATCACTTCGCTGGAGTCTGCCTCGGCGAGGTGAAGCGGTACGAGCTGCCGAACTTGGGGGCGCTCAATTTCATCCTGACCTCCGCATTGGGCGGCGGAGGAACGACCTCGCTTCGGGTGGACGCTCAGGGCAAAGCCATGGGCGAGGCGCTCCTGTTCATGGAGATCGATGTCTGAGCAGGCCGATGCACACGCGTCGGAGGCCCCGGAGTATGCGGCCGGCGGAGAACCGCCGGCCAAGAGACGCAGGGAACTGCGTCAGACCCGGCGGCGTTTGGAGATTCTCGAGGCGGCGGCCGAGGAGTTCGCGATCCGCGGCTATCACGACGCGAGCCTGCAGAGGATCGGCGACAAGGTCGGGTTGTCGAAGGCCAGCCTGTACTACTACGTATCGTCCAAGAGCGACCTGCTCGCCGAGCTCTTGATCGCTGCGGTCGACTCCCAACCAGCCGAGGTGAGCGAAGGCGAACCTGCCGAACGGCTGCGGGAGTTCATGCACACACACGTCAGTCGTGTCTGCACGACCGTAGAGGGTCAGGCTCTCGCCGACAATAGCGACGTGCTCATGTCCAAGACGGCGCCCGCGAACCTGGCGGCGGCTCGACGACGGTATGAGGACGTTCTCGCCTCCATCCTGAGGTCGGGCATCGCCTCGGGAGATTTCCGGGACGTCCCTGTGCGTCCCGTGGTCAAGTTCATTTTCGCAGGCCTCAACTCGGTTCCACAGTGGTACCAGCCCAGCGGTGAGTTCCCTTTGGAGCGCGTGGTGGACGACGTCATGGGGATCCTTCTCACTGGGGTCCTTGCGGATGGCCGCTCGTCGAGCATCGCACCAGACTCATTCGACAGAACACGTACTGAGAAGTAAGGGAGAACCGTGCAGGTACTGCCCGATCGAGTAGACACCTCCTCCATCGAGTTTCAGCAAAACTTGGACCAGATGCGGTTGAGCCTCGACGAGGTCGCAGAGGTTCGCTCGGCGACACTCCTTGGTGGAGGCGAGAAGTCCGTCGCGCGCCTACGCGCTCGCGGAAAGATGCTCGCGCGCGAACGCATCGAATGGCTGTTGGATGAGGACTCGCCGTTCCTGGAGCTGATGCCCTTTGCGGCGTGGGGCACCGAGTTCACGGTGGGCGCCAGCGTGGTCACGGGCATCGGCGTCATCGAGGACGTCGAGGTCATGCTCATCGCCCACGACCCCACCGTGCGCGGAGGGACCCTGAACCCCCATAGCTTCAAGAAGGTCTTCCGGGCTATGGAGATCGCGAAGGAGAACCGGCTGCCGGTCATCACGCTCGTAGAGTCGGGCGGAGCCGACCTGCCGACCCAGGCCGAGGTGGCCATTCCAGGCGGGCGGATGTTCCGGGACCTGACTGATCACTCCGCCGCCGGGCTACCCACGATCGCGCTCGTCTTCGGCAACGCGACAGCTGGCGGTGCCTACATGCCCGGCATGTCCGACTACGTGGTGATGGTCCGCGGGAGATCCAAGGTGTTCCTCGGGGGACCGCCCCTGGTAAAGATGGCCACCGGCGAGGAGTCGGACGACGAGTCGCTCGGGGGCGCGGAGATGCATGCCCGGACCTCCGGACTCGCCGACTATCTGGCCGAGGATGAACTCGACGCGATCCGCATCGGTCGCGAGATCGTGCGCCGTCTGAACTGGCGCAGACTGGGCTCGAGTCCTAGCGAGCCGCCCGACGAGCCCCTCTACCCGGTCGAACAGCTCCTCGGCATCCCCTCCTCGGACCCCAAGGTGCCGTTCGACCCGCGCGATGTCCTCGCCCGGACCGTCGACGGCTCCAGGTTCGATGAGTTCAAGCCGCTCTATGGCACCTCGCTTGTCACGGGATGGGCGTCCATCCACGGATACCCGTTGGGTGTGCTGGCCAACGCGAGAGGCGTGCTTCTCAACGAGGAGGCCGAGAAGGCGACTCAGTTCATTCAACTCGCCAACCAGATCGACACGCCATTGCTGTTCCTTCAGAACACCACGGGATACATGGTCGGCAAGACCTACGAGCAAGCCGGGATCATCAAGGACGGGGCAAAGATGATCAACGCGGTGACCAATAGTCGAGTCCCGCATCTCACCGTCAACATAGGAGTCTCCTACGGAGCGGGGAACTACGGCATGGCTGGCCGAGCCTTCGGACCGCGTTTCCTCTTCTCCTGGGTCAACTCCAGGACCGCCGTCATGGGACCTCAACAACTCGCGGGCGTGATGTCCATCGTCGCGAGGGAATCAGCGGTCGACAGGGGTCTCCCGTTCGACGAGGCTGCCGACGTCCTCATGCGCGAGACCGTTCAGTCGCAGATCGAGCGCGAGCAGACTGCGCTGGCGAACAGCTCGAGGGTGTACGACGACGGCGTCATCGACCCGCGCGATACGCGGACCGTCCTCGGCATCTGCCTGTCCGTGATCCACAACAACGAAGTCCGTGGCCAGCGCGGCTACGGCGTATTCAGGATGTGAACCTTTGTCTTCGATAAGCATGGTCCTGGTCGCGAATCGCGGTGAAATCGCACGACGGATCTTCCGTACCTGTCGCGACATGGGCATCAGCACGGCCGCCGTCTACTCCGACGCCGACATGGACGCGCGCCACGTGGCCGAGGCGGACGTAGCCGTACGGCTGCCGGGGGTGAGCCCGGCGGAGACCTACCTGCGTCCGGATCTCCTGGTGGATGCCGCCCTCAGGGTGAACGCCGACGCCGTTCATCCTGGTTACGGGTTCCTGTCCGAGAACGCCGCCTTCGCCCGTCTCTGCGCCGAGAACGGACTCACGTTCGTAGGTCCGCCGCCGGACGCGATCGAGGCGATGGGGTCCAAACTCGCCGCCAAGGCAATCATGGCCAGTGTCGGCGTCCCTACGCTGCCATGGACCGACGTGACCGATCTGGACACGAACGCGGTCCGTCAGGCGGCTGGAGACCTCGGCTACCCCCTACTGGTCAAGGCGTCCTCGGGTGGTGGGGGGCGTGGCATGCGCACGGTGCTGGATCCCGGCGACCTACTCGAAGCCGTCGCCGCCGCCAAGCGGGAGGCCGCTGCTGCCTTCAGCGACGCGACCGTGTTCCTGGAACGACTCGTGGTCTCCCCTCGCCACGTGGAGGTGCAGGTGCTGGCCGACACGTATGGCGCCGTTGCGCACTTGTTCGAGCGCGAGTGCTCGATCCAGCGTAGATATCAGAAGATCATCGAGGAATGCCCCTCGCCCGCGGTGGATGAAGACCTACGCGTCCGTTTGGGCAGGGACGCTGTGGCGGCGGCCAAGGCCGTTGGCTATGTCGGTGCCGGGACCGTGGAATTCGTGATGGACGGTCAAGGTGAGTACTACTTCCTCGAGATGAACACACGGCTCCAGGTCGAACATCCGGTTACCGAGCTGGTCACCGGGCTCGACCTGGTCCGCCTGCAGCTCATGGTCGCTCAACACGAACCGCTTCCCGACGAGGTGTCGAACGCTGTCATCACCGGCCATGCGGTCGAGGCAAGACTCTACGCCGAGGACCCGCTGCAGCAATTCTTGCCACAGACCGGAACGCTCGACACCTTCGACCTCGGGCAGGTTCCGGGGGTCCGGATCGACAGTGGCGTGGAAGTCGGATCGTCGGTCAGTCAGTACTACGACCCCATGGTGGCCAAGGTCGTTGCCTGGGCGCCGGACCGGCAGGAGGCGATACGCAAGCTCAGTGCGGCACTCGCCAACGCCCGCATCCACGGCTTGGTCACGAACCGGGATCTCCTGGTCCGCATCCTGCGGCATCCCGAGTTCGTGGCCGGTCACACTGACACTGGATTCTTGACCCGGCACCCCGCCGTCGACCTGGGCCGACCACTGGCCGGACCGGACGCACAGCGCCTGCATGCGGTCGTGGCGACCCTGGCTCTGGTTGAGCGCAAACGGGCGGCGGCGTCGGTACAGCGCACCGTTCCCTCCGGGTGGCGGAACAACCGCTCGCAGCCGCAGACCATCAGCTTCGAGGCCGGAGAAGCACAGTACCGGGTCGCCTACGTACTGGACCGTGGAACTGTTCGCGCACACGTCAACGATGACGACCTACCTGAGCTGGCCGTCAGTGTGCTCACGCCCCAACGAGTCGTTCTGGAGATTGACGGTCTCCGCGAAACCTTCGACGTCGAGATCTCCGGTCACGGGGACTCACCGACCGTCAATGTGGATGGCCGCCTCGGCCACAGCTCCTTCACCCGGACACCGCGCTTCCCCTCCACGGCGTCAGCCGCCCCCGGCGGCTCCCTCATGGCGCCGATGCCGGGCACCGTCGCGAGGGTGCTCGTTGCTGTCGGCGACGACGTCGCTGCTGGAGAACCGCTGTTGGTCCTTGAGGCCATGAAGATGGAGCACACCATGACGAGTCCGCATCAGGGCGTCGTCCGCGAAGTCACGGTTGAGCAGGGGTCAGCAGTGCAGGACGGCGAGGTGCTTGTGGTGATCGAGGAGAACGAGAACTAGGTGACCTCGCCGCAGACGAGCGCTTTCTGCACCCACTAAACCGACGTCAACAAGGAGCACCAGATGGACTTGCGTGAAACCGATGAGCACATCGCTCTCCGAGAGGCCGTGGCGAAGCTTGGACGGTCGTTCGGTCACGAGTACTTCGTCGAAACCTCGAAGTCCGGAGCCAAGAGTACGGAGCTCTGGAAGGCTGCGGGACAGCAGGGCTTCTTGGGGGTGAATCTGGCAGAGGAGTACGGCGGCGGGGGCGCCGGCGTTTACGAGCTGCAGATTGTGGCCGAGGAGCTGACGGCTGCCGGCTGCCCACTCCTCATGATGGTGGTGTCTCCTGCGATCTGCGGCTCGGTGATCCAGACTTTCGGCACGGAGGATCAGAAAGAGCGATGGCTCCGACGTCTCGCCACCGGCGAGTCCATCATGTCGTTCGCCATCACCGAACCGGACGCAGGCTCGAACTCGCACAACATCGCGACAGTCGCCCGTCGCGACGGTACCGATTACGTGCTGTCCGGCACCAAGTACTACATCTCCGGTGTGGACGAGGCTGACGCCATCCTCGTCGTCGCCCGAACTGGCACGGACGACAGGGGCCGCGGGAAGCTGAGCCTCCTGGTGGTACCCACCGATGCCGCCGGCCTCACCAAGACGCTCATTCCGGTGGAGATGACGGCACCGGACAAGCAGTTCACCCTCTTCTTCGACGATGTCCGCCTTCCTGCTGAGAGCCTGATCGGGGAGGAGGGCGATGGTCTACGCCAGGTCTTCCACGGCCTGAACCCCGAGCGGATCATGGGGGCAGCTATGGGCAACGGCATCGCTCGATATGCCCTGGCCAAGGCGGCGGAGTACGCCCGAGGACGCCAGGTGTGGGGCGTTGCGATCGGCACCCACCAGGGCGTCGCGCACCCCTTGGCGCTTGCGAAGATCAACGCCGATCTTGCTCGCCTGATGACGCAGCGGGCCGCCTGGCTGCACGACGAGGGAGACCCCCTGGCCGGAGAGGCCGCCAACATGGCGAAGTTCGCGGCTGCCGAAGCGGGCATGGCAGCGTTGGACCAGGCCATCCAGACCCACGGCGGGAACGGGTTGTCGACAGAGTATGGGTTGGCCACCTTGTGGGGCTCGATGAGACTCATGCGAACCGCGCCGATCAGCCGAGAAATGATCCTCAACTATGTCGCCAGGCACAGCCTCGGCCTGCCCAGTTCCTACTAGGGGTTCACGATGATTAAACTGCACGAGGACGCTGTCACCTATGAAGTCGTCAACGGAGCCGCCTGGGTGACGCTGAACCGCCCAGACGCACGAAACGCCATCAACTCCGCTATCCGCGCGGGCTTGTTCGAGGCCGTCGACCGTTTCAACTCCGACGCTGAAGCGAAGGTCATGATCCTCACCGGAGCAGGTGACGCGGCCTTCTGCGCCGGAGGGGACCTCAAGGAGATGGCCGAGCAGAGGCTGGGGCCGCCTCCGCCCAACTTCATCCCCTACTTCGGGCGCACCGTCACTGTCGACAAACCCACCATCGCGGCTGTCAACGGAGTGGCCTACGCAGGCGGCTTCCTCATGGCGCAGATGTGCGACCTGGTGGTCGCGGCCGCGCACGCCCGCTTCGCCGTGACGGAAGTGAAAGTCGGCCGCGGGTCGCCCTGGGCCGCTCCCTTGCCGTGGCTGATCCCACCCCGCGTGGCCATGCAGCTTCTTATGACGGGTGATCCCATCGACGCCGTGAGAGCCCGGGAGGTCGGGCTGGTCAACGAAGTGGTCCCTGCCGCACAGCTGCGCGAGGCGGCTCAGGAGCTGGCTGAGCGGATCGCCGCGAATGCCCCGCTGTCCGTCGCTGCATCGAAGGCGATGGTTTATGCATCAGCAGATCGTGGTTGGCATGACGCACTCGATGAGGCGGACCGGATTTGGGAGCCTGTCTATCTGAGCGATGATGCACAGGAAGGTCCACGGGCGTTCCGCGAGAAGCGCCCACCGCATTGGCAGGGCCGATGAGCACGGGCTGCCCGAGCATCGGCGGTATCGACGACCAAGGCGTGCAGCTCGACCTGCTGCTGCGTGATGTCGCCGCCGAAACAGGCTGCTTGATGAGCATGCTGCTGCCTCTGCCCGTCGTCGCCTGGGAGAAGGCGACGCCCGCGGAAGGGTGGACGGTTCGAGATCAGATGAGCCACCTGACGTTCTCAGACAACGCTGCGTATCTCGCACTCACCGACCGGGCCGCGTTCACCCAGTTGCTCGCGGAGGCACAGCCGGATCCGGTCGCTTTCGTAGACCGTGCGAACATCCCCGGGCGGACGACCGGTGTACCTGAGCTGCTCGGCGGCTTCGTTCAGGCGCGGGTGCAGATGGTGCACGCACTGCGTGCAGTCGATCGGCAGACTCGGGTTCCTTGGTTCGGGCCACCCATGAGCGTGCTCTCCTTCGTCACCGCTCGGCTGATGGAGACATGGGCACATGGACAGGACGTGCGCGACGCGCTCGGTGCGGAGACGGTCGCGACCGATAGGCTCAGACATATTGCGGACATCGGAGTTCGGACCCTGCCGAACAGCTTTCGGGCGCACGGGCGACCGATCCCCGCGGCCCCTGTCCGAGTCGAGATCACCGGCCCTTCTGGAGAGTTGTGGGTATGGGGTGAACGGGGAGCGAAGAACCGCGTCACCGGGTCAGCACTCGATTTCTGTCTCGTCGTCACGCAGAGGCGTCACCCTGGTGACACTGACGTATCAGCCGAGGGCGCGGTCGCGGCGGAGTGGATGTCAATGGCGCAAGCCTTCGCTGGCCCCCCCGGCGCCGGCCGGCGCGCGGGCCAATTCCTTGGGCGTCCCGCAGAACCCGCAGCCGCCCTTGGGGATGAACGGCACGACTGATGAAGAACCGGACTACGCCCGACGGTGCCCGGCCCTAGACCACTGAACCGCCCCGGCGTGTCCGGAGACTCCGTTCCTTGGAAAGGTTGGAGTCATGTCAGGGAGTACGTCGAAGAGGTACCCGGCCGAGCTGCGTGAGCGGGCGGTGCGGATGGTCACCGAGATCCGCGCCGACCATGAGTCGGAGTGGGCCGCGATGGCCAAGGTCGCCGATCTGCTCGGGATCGGCACGGTCGAGACCGTGCGCAAGTGGTGTCGCCAGGCCGAGGTCGATGCCGGCCAGCGGGCCGGGATGACGACCGAGGAGTCGGCGGAGCTGAAGCGGTTGAAGCGTGAGAACGCCGAGCTGAAGCGGGCCAACGCGATCCTCAAGAGCGCATCGGTTTTCTTCGCGGCCGAACTCGACCGGCCACAGCGCTAATCGTGGCTTACATCGACGAGCACGTCGGTGTCCGCCACGAGGACGCCGACGGGCCAGGTCTGCGGTGGGGTGTCGAGTCGATCTGCGACCAGCTAACCGAGCTGGGCGCCAAGATCGCCCCCGCGACCTACTACGAGCACCGCAGCCGCAAGCCCTCCGCACGCACACAGCGTGATGAGGAGTTGAAGCCTCGGATCGCCGAAGTGCACACGGCGAACTACGGCGTCTACGGCGCCCGGAAGGTGTGGCTCACCTTGAACCGCGAACGACCCGCCGGCGAGCCGCCGATCGCGCGCTGCACGGTAGAGCGGTTGATGGGCGAACTCGGCCTCGCCGGTGCGGTCCGCGGGAAGGTCAAGAAGACCACGATCAGCGACCCGAAGGCGCCCAAGCCGCTGGACCTGGTGAACCGCAACTTCGCGCCGTTGGCGCCGGATCGCTTGTGGGTTGCGGACTTCACCTACTGCTCGACGTGGTCGGGCTGGTGCTACACCGCGTTCGTCATCGTGAAGCGCCCCAGGTTCTCTGCCGCCGCTATACGGGTTGCGGCTCTCGGTTGAGAGCCTCGTAGTAGGCGGCCTCGTGCTCGACCGGGGTGATCATCCCGAGCGTGCCGTGGAGCCTGCGGTTGTTGTACCAGTCGACCCAACTGGCTGTCGCGTACTCGACGTCGGCGAGCGTGCGGTAGGGCCCTGGGTGGAAGACCGTGGTGCCGATGCACTCGGCCTTGTAGAGACCGTTGATGGTCTCCATCAGCGCGTTGTCGTAGGCGTCGCCGACCGATCCG
>NZ_VHIB01000022.1 GCF_008087345.1 Nocardioides caldifontis
ACGCTTCACCTACGGAGTGCCTTTCCGCTCGGCTTCTTTGACTTCAGCAATCCAAGAATCCCGTGCAGAACAGGCACTTCCGTGCGTTACGCGCCGTACACCACCTCAGCGACGTGAAAGCGCGAGGCTAAAGGGCGAGGAAGACCGTCTGGCTCGCAAGCGAAACGCTCAAGCGCACGTCATGCGATTGTCTGAGGAACAACCGCTCGGATCCACCCGACGACCAATCTCGAAGAAGTACTAGAACGAGCACCGGCGTTGGCGCCGTCGGTCAGTCTTGGTGTGGTTGCTCATCACGGAATGATCGCCGCGGCGATGTCCGAAGACGCAGGGCCGGACGGTCCGACTCGCGGCTACTAGACGATTCCGGTAGGGCCGGCGTCTGGCCAGACTCGGTCCAGGTGCTCGGCGGGACGCTCTCTTCGCGGCTGCCCATCTGATTATGGGGTGTGGCTCTATTCCGGTTTGCGCTTCCGCCGAGCACCGTGGTGAGACGTGGCCCAAGAGGGGTCTGCCCAGCTCGCAGTAGCAATGCCCGCCTCGCCGACCTTTCCGTTCGGATCAGCGCGAGGTGCTCATGGAGAAGATCATTGTCGGGGTCGATCCCCACAAGCTGTCGGCCACGATTGAGGTCGTCGACGATCACGAGAAGGCGCTGGCCTCTGGCCGGTTCGCCACGGACAAGGCCGGCTATGCCGCGATGCGCAAGCACGTCGCCGCCTGGCCTGATGCGGTCTGGGCGGTCGAGGGCAGCAACGGTGCCGGCCGGTCGCTGGCTCAGCGCCTGCTGGCCGACGGTGAGCATGTGGTCGATGTGCCGGCCAAGCTCGCCGGCCGGGCACGGATGCTGGACACCGGCCATGGCCGCAAGACCGACGCTCATGACGCCCACTCGGTCGCGGTCGCCGCGGTCCGCGCCAAGGAGCCGCGCGTGCTCACGCTCGACCCGGAGCTGGAGGCGCTGCGGATGCTGGTCGACCGACGCGAGGAGTTGGCGCGGCAACGGACGCAGACCGCCAACCGGCTCCAGCGGCTGCTCGCCAAACTCACACCAGGCAAGGCGAAGAAGGACATCACGACCGGGCAGGCCAAGCAGATCCTTGCCAGCGTGCGCCCCCGCGATCTGGTCGGCAAGACCCGCCGCCGGCTCGCCGCCGAACAGCTCGCCGACCTGGTCGTGATCGAGAAGAAGATGAAGGCGATGGGCACCGAGCTCAGGGCCTTAGTCGCGGCCAGCGGCTCGCACCTGATGGACCTTCACGGTGTCGGCCCGATCGTCGCCGCCCGGGTGTTGGCCGATGTCGGCGACGTGACCAGGTTCGCCGACCGCAACCGGTTCGCGTCCTGGACCGGCACCGCACCGATCGAGGCCTCCTCCGGCGAGACCATGCGGCACCGGCTCTCGCGCGCGGGCAACCGGCGGATGAACCACATGATCCACATCGCCGCAGCCACCCAAATCCGCCTCGACACCGAGGGCCGCGCCTACTACCGACGCAAGCTCGCCACCGGCAAGAGCCGCATGGAAGCGATGCGCTGCCTCAAACGCCGCATCTCCGACGCCCTCTACCGCCAACTCATCGCTGATGCTCGAGCGGCTAACGCGAGTCCGGGAGGGAACTGCGGGGCGTCTCAAGAATCCAGCGCGGTCGACCTGCCCCCGCACATCGACACTTCGGATCAGCCACTTCCCGGACCCACAGAACCGACGCTACAACCCTCCCGCCGACCCCGGAAGGCTGCTGCTCTCAAGGCTGGTTGACAACAGAGGGGAGCCTGCCCTGCTCGTAGTAGCAATGCCCACCTCGCCTTCCACATCGGATCGATTACAGGCGGGACCAGCACATGAGCCGCCACTCGGAGCAGGTGATCATCAGGGTCGATCCCCATAAGCTGTCGGCCACGACCGAGGTCGTCGATCAGCACGTGCGGGTCCTCGGCGCGGGACGGCTAACCACTGACCGTGCCGGCTACGCCGCCATGCGGACCCACGCGAGGACGGGGCTGCTGCACGGATAGGTGAGACGTCGGGCGCACACAACGATGTGGTCCCAGGTCCCTCCAGCACCACTCGCGGCGGTCACACGTGAGCCGCGGTCGTGCCTGAAACGGTCGCCTCAGTCGCGCTGAGTGAAAGCCAGGTCGTAGTACCGACGCCGCCCATCCGACGAAACTCCATGAACCAGGTAGCGTGGCCCGAGTTGGGGGGAGCGGTCGAACTCCGCCGCAGATGGCAGGTTGTGTGCGGCGACGGCCTCGCAACGTGCGATGGCCACGGCTTCTACCTCGTCCGTCTTCAAGGTCAGCGCCAGGACAAGGGCCACGTCGCCGCTGGCCAGTTCAAGCGCGTCCATCACCGCAAACCGACCGCCGTTCAGTACCAACTCCTGACAGGACATGATCCCGAGACCAGGAGTGACAAGGCTGACCTCGAACGCGACATGCTCTCCGGTGTGCGGGGTCGGCAACCAACGGACGTCATCCCAGCGGTCACCGTCATTCGGAATCGTGACCAAGTGATGTTCAGGAAGGACAATGCTGAGGGCGTGGGTCCAGCCGACAGCATTCGGTTGGGGACGCTGCCAGCGGTCCAGTACTCGGCCCTCGAGACCGCCATCGAGGCGGTCAAACCAAACCGTCTTCGGGCGGTCCGGCTCCACAACCTGCAGCCGCCAGTCACCTGACTGGTGCAGGCTCACCTTCACCTCTCCCGCGGTATTCCTGCTTCCGAGATAGATGTCGTCCGTATTGCGGGTGGCCCACAGTCGCCAAATCGTCCCTCGGCGTCCGGGCTCCCCAACAGCGAAACGGAGGGCCGTCCTCTTACTCGCGCGCCTGAGGGGGAAGGTCTGAACGTCGTCCTCGTCGATCATGAGCACCTGCGCTACACCGTCAGCTGTGCCAACTGCGACGCCCGGGAGTTTGAGACGAGCGATCGCCTCAAGATCGCCTGTGGGGTCCTCCGGCTGCATTCAATACACGCTACTAGGAAGGAGCGTCGACGTTCGAAGCCAGCGGAGCTGGTCGGTCACACGAAGACTCACACCAACACCGTCTCTAAGTTGCGGGACACGCGCAAAGTGCGCCGGGTTGACAGGCCCGCGGCTCTGGACCCCGTACCCGACCCAAAGGACGAATAGTCCTGCGCCCACGACTCACCACAGCCCCATATTGAGTCCGCCTCAGCCCATCGCTTGTGGCAGAACTTCCGGACATCAGGCTCTCCGAGCGCCTTCGTGAGGACTGTGCACGAGCGCTTCACTGTCGCTTCCACCCATTGCTATGCGTGACCGAGGCGGTCAATCGCGAAACCCTCCACCCGAGGTGTAGCGCAACGCCTCGCACGGGGCGGACGGAAACGGCTAAGTGAAGTTCTCGCGCGATCCAGCGTTCAACACCCATGGGTTCGCATCACAGGGTGGCAAATAACAAGAGTGCGGAATCTTCCTGCGTCACCTGGCGAACCGGACGGTCGAGGGCGGGTAGCGTGAGTAAGTGCCACTCGTTCCGTCACCTGCCCCGACACTCATTAGTCAACAGGGGGCAGGCATCGATGCGACTCACATCGCATACTTCTTCGTCCCTCTACCCGAGCCTCTCGGCTTCCCGGACCGCTACACCGTCGAATGCTCGATCCCAGCGCCGGTCGCTTGGTTCCTTGCGCGTGAGGAGCAGGGGCAACACCGAGCGGAGCGTCGCTTCGTCGCCTCCCTGCGCTTCCATCGCGCCGAGCTCGACGGCGGCGTGGTGCGCGAGGTCGACCTGCTGTTTCAAGTTGCGACAACTGCGCTCAAGCTCCCGAAGCCCAAACGCCTTAATGCCACCCAGAAGGTTCCCACGAGCGATCGCACGGTTGTCGAGATGGCCGTGCCCGTTCGGCTCCCCGAGACGGCACGGGACCGCGAGCCTCCCGGCGAGGGCAGTGAGATAGAGGAACTCAGTGACGCGTTTGACGAGGGCGTGGCATGTATCCGCGACATTCAACGCGCGTATTTCCTCGCACGCAGGAGGCCTATCAGTCTTATCTCACGCGAGCGCTTGCCGCACATGATCCCCTTCCTGCTTCGGTCCATCAGTGAGGTGGCGAAACCACCGAGCAGAGACGAAGTCGGGCTCTTCATGCTCAATATGAATCTGTGGCAGGGCGTTCGCGACGCAGACTTTGAGAGCTCCGACTTTGAAACGTTCTCAGCCGCAATGGCAGCACAGGGTCAGGGCGTGCTGGCGGCGAGGTATCTAGAATTCGTCCGAGAGGGTGAGGTCGCGCTCGATCTCAACGGGGATCCCCGCGCTTCCGTCATCCTTTTCGCTACTGCCTCCGAGGTGCTGCTCGACGAGGTCTTGGCGCACGTGCTCTGGGAAACCGCCATGCGTCCGGAGGAGGCAGCGGCGGTCTTTGATGCTCATCCCGGCCTCGTCCAGCGAGTCAAGTCGCAATACCACCAACGACTAGGCGGCGACTGGAGTGTGGACTCGACAGGCGCGGTAGCCGGCTGGTTCATCCACGTCTCGTCCCTACGAAACCGTGTCGTTCACAGCGGCTACGAGCCAACGACAATCGAGGCCCGAACGGCCCGCAGTTCCGCTGGCGCGTTGCAGGAGTACATCGCCGACCGACTCAGCCTTCGTCTGGCGACCTTACCGAGGACGGCTTTGGCCACGGCAGGCCGAGCCGGCCTCGAGTCGCGCGGGCGATGGTCGCGGACTCTGCAGGACCTAGCGAGGGATCCGACGGAAGTGCCCTGGCAGGCCACGTTCGGCCGCTGGCGAGCAGCCATGCAACGCAGCCGACGGGACAGCTATGCGTATCAAGCTCCCAGCGATGGCGAGGCTCTCGTGGTAACGGTTCTCCGGAGAGACGGGCGGAAGCAGTTCGTGGCACATGATCCGCGCGCTGGGATGGCGGCAGTTGTCAGCGAGCGAGAACTCGACAAAGTGACGCCAGAGCAGATGGCAGGGGTCGAACAACATATCGAAGCGCTCCGAAAAGGGGGTTCGCACGCTGACGTCTCGATCGTGCTTCGCGGCGCAAGCGTGCGGCCGAGTCGCAATCGGACGTGGGTCCATGAATACAGGCTTCTTCCGCTGCACACAGTCATGGTTACCGGGGACGCTCTAGATCCCATCTATGCGGAGTAGCCTTCAACGAGGGAGGGACGGACCGCACGCTCTTATCCCGAAGTCCTAACCGCGTTGTGAACACACTTTTCGATCCCTGCGCCAACGTGTCTTCCGCGCTGAGACAGATCAGTAGCCAGCCCATCGACGTCGGCGGCAGCTTCCATTATCCGTCGGTCCCGATGCAGGCGACGGCACGGTGCGTAGCGCCACGAGCAATGTTCGGTCGGTCCGAGGTAGCACCCTCAAAGAGTTTCATAACCTCGCAAGCCTTTCCGATACGGAGAAGCGATCGCTGACGAGCTCGCGTGGCGCTCAACTTGGTCGGGCACGACCACGTGGACGCGATGGCGGTCGGGACTGGTCCACCTCGCATGTAATCGGTGCGACGCATGACGGAGCGGCGAAGAGGCGCACGTCTCGACCGCCTCGTCTCCGGTTCAGCATCGGATCGCATCGACGCCGCGCTAATTGACCTCGGCCAGCGGCGCGGATAGGCGGCGGCAAGACGCATGTCGCCGATGGTTGCTTTCGGGGGTCAAAGTGTGGACGTCAGTGGGATTGTGTGATGGTGGCTGCCGACTGATGAACTCAGACGCGAGGGTGACGACGTGACCGAGGCGAAAGCTATGCCAGCTGTGCAGGTCGTCGGATGGACCTCAATCGAAGGCTCGTTCTCTGGCGACGGCGAAGCCGGGTCTGGGGGCGCGCTGCTCTTGGGTAACGGGTTCTCGTCGAACGTCTGGTCCGAGTTCGGGTACCGAACGTTGCTAGAACGATCGGGCCTGGCTGGGCCCGCCAGGGACGTCTTCCGTGACCGGTGCAACTTCGAGACAGTGCTGGCTGAGCTATCGACGGCGCATCAGATAGTTGGTGTCGTAGCTCCGAACGAAGATGAGTTGCTCAGGCGGGTGGACGACCTCGCCATCCAGATCCGGGATGCGCTCTTGGCTACCGTCGGGAAGGTCCACCCCGAGGCTAACCGTCTGCTCGCCGGACAGAAGCCTCGAGGCAACTTCGGCTTCGTCGGGGTTCCGGTTCAGGTGCTTGAGGACCTCGCGAAGCACATGCCGCGGTACTCAAGGGTCTTCGTCTCGAACTACGACGTGATTTCGTATTGGGCGGCGGTGCACGCCGGCGTGGCGGACCTGTTCCCTAGCTCGGACCCGTTCGACGTTGGGTTGGCAGAGCACTGGCTGGCGAATAACTCTCAGCCAAAGATCTTCTTCATGCATGGCGCGCTGCACCTGTGGAGGTCGCTGTCGACGAACGTCGAGGCGAAGCACACGGCGAACTCGAGCACCTTGCTGCTCGACGTCATCAAGGCGAGTGTGGAACACCCGGATCGACTACCGCTGTTCATCAGTGAGGGATCGTCGGCGGAGAAGGTCACGCGCATTCGGTCGTCGCAGTACTTGTCTTTCTGTGCGCGCGTGCTGGCTGAGACTGACACCCCGTTGACAGTCCTGGGGCAGTCGCTGATGGATGTCGATGGACACATCCGCGACGCGGTCGAGCTCTATCCGGATCGAAAGGTCGCGATCGGCGTTTACGTCGGTGACATCGACGACCCGGATGCGGCGGCTCATGAGCTGGCAATCCGGGCTACTGCGATCCGCGGACGGTTGGCGAAGTGTAGGGACGTGGTGTTCTTTGATTCAGCCGAGCATCCATTGACGAGCCCGAAGTTGCGCTGCGGGTGAGCGCCCATCGAGGTTATCGCCGTCCAGTGAGTATCCGAGACTGCGAGGCAATGCAGGCTGACGGCCCACGGTGTGCCGCGGCCAGCCAGGTGACATACATCCGGCAACCGCACATTGCCTCGACGGCTGACAGGTGACGCAGGTTTGCAACGCTCGGAACGCTGGCGGTCGACCGCTAGGGGTGCCGAAATCGCTACCTTCGCGAAGTGGTGCAGCGGAATCACCCCTACGCTGTAACGGTACGCAGGCCGGCCGTAACCTCCTGACTGTGGACATGTTGAGGGAAGTATGGCGCTCAGCCCCCATCCGCTGGGCGCTCTTAGCCGTCGCAGTGGTTAGCACGACAGGCTGGGTAGCCAGTTTGCGACCGCTCGCCACTCACTGGGGGAGCGTCGGCGAGTGGGTGGCCGGACTGGCAACCGCAGCCGGTCTAATTTTCGCGGGAAGGCAAATCCGAGACGCTACTGCTGAGAGGGCAGAAGAAGATGCCCGTCGCCGAGCCTCCGAGATCGAACGCCGAGAAGCCCAAGCCCGTTCGGTTGCCGTCTGGTCCGTCGCCGATCGAGGACGGTCGCGTGACGACAAATGGACCATCAGATACAACGTGTTGAACGGGGGCGACTATCCGGTTGACAACGCCGTGCTTTTGGTCGCCGACCTGCGAGGAGACTATGACCCGATCACTCAGCGAGGGACCGCGCACGAATTGGTTCTTGGCACCTTGATTCCGGGCCGACTACTGGAAGACAGCGTCGAGGTGACGCTCTCGAACGAACCGTCCTTCGGTGAACTTGGTGCCCTCGTCGACGTGATCTTCACTGACTCTTGGAACGAACACTGGGCCAGAGGGCCGATGTTGCTCGCGCGCAGACCCTCAGCGGCGCGGAGCTGTTAAGGGCCGAGGTGCTCAGGCGGCGAATAGACGCGGGTTCGGCGATGGCCTGACCTCCCCGACGAATGGCCGATGCGCCCGGTCAGCAGCTCGGCATCGTTTGCGGTTCGAGGACACCCTCCGCACCGAAGTCTTGTTCGTGGTGGGTAGGCCAGCGTTTGACTGGTCAGCTGGGGAGGTGGCTCACGGTGACCCAGTACCCGTGTCCTGCGGTATCCCGCGTCTCCTCGCGATAGGAGACTCGCTTGATCTGGCGGTCGTTGCGGTATAGCCACACGTCAGCCAAGTCTCTGAGGTGCTCGACTGCGGCGCCCCGGTTGGTCTTCTGCTCCAGCACGTCCGCGATCCCGCCGAGGTAGTTCGTCGCATCCCAGGCCTCGGTCAAGTCCCCGGGAGTGGTGTAGCGCTGCGTGATCCGGGTGGGGTCAGGCGGTGAGTGCTGGCATGGTGTCAGCTCCGATCTCGGTGTCGTTGGTGGCGACGATGTTGATGCGGCAGCGGGCCA
>NZ_VHIB01000023.1 GCF_008087345.1 Nocardioides caldifontis
AGCACCAGACGCACAGCCCGCTCCTTGAGAGCAGGATCGATCTTCTTCGGCATGCTGTTCATCCTTCCGGACTCAAACAGCAGCGGCATCAAACCTGGGGCGCTTCAAAACGCGCGACCTCCGCACGCAACCGCGGGCTCCGTCCGCGACGCGCTCATGTAGACGCCTACCCCGAAAGGATGCCGATGAACGACCAACATCTGACGTATAGCCCGTTCGACCCCGAGATCACCGAAGACCCCTACCCCGTCTACCGCGAGCTGCGGCACCACGCCCCGGCCTACTGGTCGGCGCAGGCGAACACCTGGGTACTCAGCCGATACGACGACGTCTCGGCAGCCCTCGTCGACCCGACGCGGTACTCCTCCGCGTCGGGCATCTTTCCCACTCCGCCGGGAGTGGACATGACGCAGCTGTTCCTACCCATGCTCATCATGACGGATCCACCCCGTCACACCGCGTTGCGCAAGATCGTCAGCAAAGCGTTCACGCCCCGGCGGATCGCCGAACTCAAGTCGCACGTCCACGCCATCGTCGAAGACCTACTAAGCCATTCCGCAGATTCGAGCCGCTGGGACTTCGTCTCCGAGTTCTCCGGCCCGCTTCCGGCGATCGTGATAGCTGACATGCTGGGCGTGCCGCGTGAAGACCGTGACCGGTTCCGGAGCTGGTCCACCACCCTCATCCAGTCCAACCCGACCCGTGGAGAGTTCGGTCCTGGCCTGGACGCCGCCGCAGCGCTCTACGACTATTTTTCGGCGTTCCTCGCCGAGCGACGCGCGCACCCCCAAGACGACCTCATGAGCGCGCTGGTTCAGGCGGAAGCAGACGGCGAACACCTCAGCGAGGAGGAGCTCCTCGGCTTCTGCCTCCTGCTCCTCGTCGCCGGACACGAAACCACCACGAACCTCCTTTCCAACAGCGCGGTCGTCCTCAGTGAGAATCCCGAGAGCCGACGGCTGCTGACGGACCGTCCAGAGCTCGTCCCGGGAGCCGTCGAGGAGCTTCTCCGGTACGACTCTCCGGTCCAGGGGCTTTCGCGCACCCTGATCCAACCGGTTGATCTGCACGGTCAGCGCATGATGGCGGGCGACACCGTGCTGCTGCTCTTCGGCTCAGCCAACCGAGACGAAGACGCGTTTCCCGACGCCGACCGCTTCGACATCCATCGAGCGCCGGAGCGCCAGGTCGCGTTCGGACGCGGGATCCACTTCTGCCTCGGCGCAGCTTTGGCGCGACTAGAGGCCCGCATCGCGCTCCAGACACTCCTGGCCAGCCGGCGCGACTGGGAGGTCGATCTGGACTCAGCGGTCCGACTTCGCTCGGGCCCCATCCGCGGCTACATCTCACTGCCAATCGAGCACGCGTGCGCGCCGGCTCAAGCAGAGTGAGCGGAACCACCGTGAAGACACATCCCAGCCCGACACGGGCCAGCGTGCTGCACGCCGTGATCGAGGAGATGCAGGCCCGTAACGACGGCCGGATCCCCACGGACGTCGACGGCGTCGACGCCTTCTTCCACGACACCGAAGACCTCACGGACGCGCTGCTGCTGCGGTGGCACACCCAGCTGACCGCATCGTTGGAAGGGGGGCTCGTTGGTGACCCGGAGGACCGCCAGGAGGCGGCCGTCGAAGCGTGGCGCCAGGCCGCTCAGACCTATCGGGGCGTGCGGAGGGTGATCGACGAGCTGGCCGCACACCCGCCTACGGAGGCGATCGCTCACGCTGTCCGAGCCACCACGTACAACGACTGGGCGGCCATGGCCGTCGCAGCTGGGCTGGCCAGTGACTTCGACCGGGCAGCCAGCCGGGTGGGCCAAGCCCTCGAACTCGAAGCCCGCCGCCGGGACGACCTCGTCTCACCGCCCCCTGCCGAGGTTGCGCGACCACAACAGTGCGGCGCGCTGGCCAGGTTCAAGAAGATGCTTGTCGGTTGATCAGCCAGCGAGAAGCCGAGGTACTTCACCCGAGGCCACACGCCTCAATGCATGCCATGAATCCTGGGTAGCTCCCTGCAGTCGCGGGAGCGGTATGACCCTTCGTCCGTGGCGACGGCTACTCACAACCTTGTGGCGTGCGGCTCGATGAAACGCAACGCCAAGCTCGCCAGGCGCGAAGCGGTCTGATCGAGGGATTCATCAGCAGGCATCACGATATGGCTCACGGTGAGCCGGACAAGGGCATCGACCGCTGGCCCTACATCGTCGTGCGGGAACTCCGGGAAGTGGACCGAGAACCAAGCGACCAGCGTCTCCGAGGCGGCGCGGAAGATCGGTGCGGCGTCCGTGGTTAGCAGCGGGAGCAGGTCCTGGTCGACGCCTCGCGCCGAAGTCAGGATCGCCCTGAGAAGGGGGCTGGCTTCGGCCTGCTTGAGCGCGTAACGCACAGCCTCTGTGACCGCGCCCTGAGCGTCGCCCTGATGCTGACGGAGAACTTCGGCGATCCCGGTGAGAAAAGCATCTGTCTCACGCAGGACCAGCGCCTCGCCGAGCCCGTGCTTGTCACCGAACTCCGCGTACAAGGTGGGCCGAGACACACGCGTGAGTTCGGCGACTTCGTTCATGCGGACCTGTGCCCATCCTCGTTCGACGGTCAGCGCATGCGCGACCTCCAGGGCACGCTCGCGCACCTGTCGGCGGAATTGCTCACGTAGCGACGGAGTGGACACGGAACTACCTTACACATCCCCCGTTTTGTCAGACGGCTGACATTTCTTACCTGGAAGCCCAATCGCTGCTTTACACGCTTGCACTTACTGTCAGCGTATGGTCAGATAGCACTCTTCTGTCAATCGACGCCGGAGAGCCCATGACTACGTCTGCAGCCACTCGCGAAGCCCGTCCCTACGACGAAGCTGACTTGTCGTCGATGTCCTTCTGGTCAGCGTCAGCTGCTGAACGCGAGAGGACTTTCGCGCTGCTACGGGCGGAGCGACCTGTCAGCTGGCATCGCCCGGTAGAAAAGTTGCTCGTGGAGGATCCGAACGATCAGGGCTTTTGGGCCGTCGTTCGGCACGCGGATCTCGTGGAGGTGACCAAGCGTCACGCCGATTTCCTGTCCGGAGAAGGCATCGTGATGGAGTCCATGCCCCAGGAGTTGCTCGACGCCGCACAAGGCTTCATCGCCATGGACCCGCCCCGGCACACCAAGGTACGGCGGTTGTTGAGCTCAGCCTTCACCCCCAAACAGATCTCCCGTATCAATGACCAAATCAGGGCCAATGCCAAGCGGGTGGTGGACGACATCGCCGGCAAGGGGGAGGTCGACTTCGTGTCCGAGGTGTCGGCGCTGCTGCCGATGCACAACATTTTCGACATGATGGGGGTACCTGAGCAGGTTCGACGCAGGGCCGCATATGAGGCACAGTTCGCTGGCGGTTGGAACGACCCCGAGCTGATGGGTGATCAGGAGGTTCTACCGCGGCTCTTTGAGGCGATGGGTTACCTGCGGGAGGTCGCTGGCGACCTCATCGAGAAGCGGCGCGCGAATCCCGGGAGCGATCTACTCACCTCCCTGGTTCAGGCAGAAGTCGACGGCGAACGCCTCTCCGACGACGACATCATTTCCTTCTTCGGGCTGCTGACCGTAGCCGGCAACGACACCACGCGGCAGAGCACCAGCCATGCAATGAAGGCGTTGACCGACTTCCCAGATCAGCGGGTTTGGTTGATGGAGGATTTCGAGAGCCGCATCAAGGGCGCCGTGGAGGAGATGGTCCGTTGGGCGACGCCGATCATGACGTTCAGGCGCACTGCCGCCCGTGACTGCGAACTCAACGGGCAGCAGATCACTGAAGGCGACAAGGTGGTGATGTTCTACGCCTCGGCCAACTGGGACACCGATGTCTTCACGGAGCCGGAGAAGTTCGATCTCGCCCGGCACCCCAACCCGCACGTGAGTTTCGGCGGAGGCGGCATCCACCACTGCCTCGGAAACCAGCTCGCGCGCCAACAGCTCGCAGCGCTGTGGCGTGAACTGCTTCACCGCCTGCCCGACATCGAAGTATGCGGTGAGCCGTCCTACACAGTCAGCACCTTCTTCCACGGGGTCAACCATCTGCCCGTGAAGTTCACCCCGGCGTCATGACGACAGGACGCAAGATGAAGATCGTGGTCGACGAGAACAAGTGTTCCTCCCTCGGCATGTGCGAGTCGGTCGCGCCCGAGCACTTCGAAGTGGGCGACAACGGAGAGCTCCAGATCTCGCAGCCCACCCCGCCGGACGGTGACCGCGCTCTCGTCGAAGAGGCCGTCGCCGCCTGCCCGACTGCTGCCTTACGGATCGAGGAGTGAGCTCGACCGCCGGTCTCGTCGTCGTTGGAGCCAGCCTCGCCGGCCTGCGTGCCGTCGAAGGCGCACGGAAGGCGGGCTACCAGGGGCCAGTCACCCTCGTCGGCGCTGAAGCCCACCTGCCCTACGATCGTCCCCCCTTGTCGAAGCGCTTCCTGGACCCGGACTCCGACCCTGAGGCTGTTACGCACCGGTCGGCCGATGAACTCGGCGAGCTTGACGTGCAGCTTCGCTTCAGCTCCCAAGC
This sequence comes from Nocardioides caldifontis, assembly GCF_008087345.1. Classification (GTDB taxonomy): domain Bacteria; phylum Actinomycetota; class Actinomycetes; order Propionibacteriales; family Nocardioidaceae; genus Marmoricola_A; species Marmoricola_A caldifontis. The sequence goes on from NZ_VHIB01000023.1 coordinate 4,539, forward strand.
AATCGGTCTCGACGCGGAGGCTGAGGAGCTACAACTGAATGGGGAGACACTCTCCTACGACGCTCTGGTGATTGCCACCGGCGCGACCGCCAGACAACTGCCCCATGACTACCTTCCCGGCGTTCATCCGCTGCGCACCCTGGAGGACGCACAGAGTATCCGCCGCGGACTCGATGGAGCCCGGTCCGTGCTCATCGTGGGTGGCGGCTTCATCGGTTCCGAGGTGGCCAGCGCTGCCCGTAAACGGGGCCTGCCCGTCACCATCGTCGAGGCGGCCCCTCTTCCCCTTGCCCGCGCCGTGGGTGAGGAGATGGCCGGGGTCTGCGCTGGGCTCCATTGGCGCCACGGCACCCGACTCCGCTGCGGCATCACCGTCGAGGACTTCGAAGGAGACGATCGCGTCGAGCGTGCGGTGCTCTCCGACGGATCGTCGATCGATGCCGACCTTGTCGTGGTGGGAGTCGGGGCGGAGCCGACGACCGGGTGGCTCGAGGGCTCCGGGCTCCGCATCGACGACGGCGTGCTCTGCAACGAGACGCTGTGCGCCGGACCGGGCAACGTCTTCGCGGCGGGGGACGTGGCGCGGTGGAAGAACAAACATTTCGACCGGATGATGCGGCTGGAGCATTGGACCTCATCGGCCGAGCAAGGTGCTCTGGCTGGCCGCAACGCCGCCAACCCAGCCGAGGCGACGACGTACGAGACGGTGCCCTATTTCTGGTCGGACTGGTACGAGCACCGGCTGCAGATGGTCGGTATCCCGCAGAGCGATGAGGTGCGGCTCATGTGGAAGGCCGGGGATGACCGGTGGCTTGCGCTCTACCGTGAAGACGACCGCTTGGTCGGCGCACTCGGCCTGAATATGCAGAGCAAGATCATGAAGCTCCGTGCGATGATCAAGCGCCACGCGACATGGGGCGATGCGCTGAAGTTCTGCGACGAGAAGCTCCGGGATCTGTTGTGACACCGAATGTCGTCGATGGCCACTTCCAGTCCAGAAGGGTGCTGCTGAAGTACCCACACCGAATGGCCGGGCACTGCGGATCCGGAGCCCTGCGTGACCTGCTCGAATGGGCGGGGCTGGGTTGGCAAGAAGTGCCTGGAGAAGGGCTCGTGTTCGGGATGGGAGGTGGTCTCGCCTTTACCTACCTGAGGCTGGCGGGACTCACCCCGCCCGTCTACCTCGTCGGGCGCAGCAGTGACCTCGAGGTGGACCTCCTCGCCCGCCTGGGGGCCGAGGTCGATGTGCGCGAAACCGACGATCCGGTGGTCGGCTGGGAATGGGTCCGTAGCGAACTCCAGCATGGACGACCCGTCATGGTGTGGGCGGACATAGCCGAGCTTCCCTACCTCAACGTAAGACTCCAGATGAAGCGCCCCAGGTTTGATGCCGCTGCTGTTTGAGTCCGGAAGGATGAACAGCATGCCGAAGAAGATCGATCCTGCTCTCAAGGAGCGGGCTGTGCGTCTGGTGCT
>NZ_VHIB01000024.1 GCF_008087345.1 Nocardioides caldifontis
TACGGATCTCGGCCCAGTCCTCCACTGACAACACTCCTCAACCCCTGTCTCATGACTAAGCACAGGGTCTCGGAGGGGGTCAGTTTTCGACCGTCGATAGGGGGTCAGTTTTCAGGCGTCGTCGACAACCCGGAGGTCTTCCTCACGTCAACAACCCGACGGGTGTGTCACCAACGTCCCGGCCGAGTACACCTAGCCGATGTGAAAGCCCGAGGGGATCGAAGCCGAGGGCACAGCCTGCTGCGGTGCCCAACGACGGGGCCACCCCGACTGAGGTGTCGGAGAGTCGCCCGTCGCCCGCCGGGGCATCTTGGCGTGCTCTTTGCTTTGGTTTATCGGCATACCTGCTGACCTCGCGATCACGGATGCTCTTCCCCCGTGCTCCTCTGAATGGCGGCCGTTGCATACCGCAGCATGTGGAGCATTTACATACATGCATGACTGCACGTAACGTGAGTACGGCGGGCGTCACCTAGGTGGTTGTCATCGCCCGCCGGAGGTGGTGACCAGTGGGTTCGGGACACGCGTGGCAGGGTCTGGCCAATCTGGTGGCGGACGCCTTGTGGTACGGGATGTGGTTCCTCTACGGCGGCCTGCTCGCTTGCGGAGCTTGTTGGTGCGCGGGATACGGGGGTTTCCGCGCCTGGCAGGAATGGGACCGCGACTGGGCTCGCCGTCGTGAGGAACGTCGACAGGAACGTCGCACCGCAAAGGAAGCCGCCCGCGGTTTGCGCGCCGTCGAGGACTTCTTGCAGCACCAGACGATCGTCGACGGCGGTGACTCGCCGCAGAGGGACAGCCGAGGCCACCGCTGGGGACGGCGACAGCAATAGACGCAACGCGCCGACTCCACCGAGTCCCGGACCCTAGGACCGTCTTACTGCGTCCCGACGGCGTCCGGTCGCGACGTCTGGAGGGCGTCCTCCCGTCGGGCGAGCATCTGCAGGAGCCGGTCGCCCTCGACATCAAGGTCGGGCAGGATCCGGTCCAGCCAGCGCGGTAGCCACCACGCCTTGTCACCAAAAATCGCCATCAGCGCAGGGGTCAGCGTGATCCGCACCAGGAACGCATCGATGAGAATCCCGGCCGCGAGCGCGAACCCGATCTGCTTGATCATCACGTCGTGGCTGAAGATGAAGCCGGCGAACACCGAGACCATGATCACCGCGGCGGCGACCACCACCCGGCTGGCTTGGTCGAACCCATGCACAACGCTCGCCTTGCCGTGGTAGCCGTGCACGTAGGACTCGCGCATCGACGAGACCAGGAACACCTGGTAGTCCATCGCCAGGCCGTACAGGATGCCGGTGACGATGACCGGCACGAAGCTGAACAGCGGGCCCCCGGTGTCGATGCCGACCAGCCAGCCGAGCCAGCCCCAGGAGAACACCGCGGTGGTCACCCCGAAGGTAGCCAGGATGCTTAGCAGGAACCCGAGCGTCGCCTGGATCGGCACGACAAGTGACCGGAAGACCACCAGGAGGATCAGCAGCGACAGGGCGACGATGATGGCCAGGTACAAGGGGACGATCTCGGCGAGCCGGTCGGACATGTCAATGCCGATCGCGGTGAACCCGGTGACGCCGACCACGACGTCGTGCTCCTGGGCGACGGGCGAGCTCGGCTCGCGGAGCGCCTCGACGAGATCCGCTGTCGCGTCGTCGTTGGGGCCCGAGCTGGGAATGACGCTGAGCACGGCGATCTGCCCGTCCTGGCTGGTGCCGACCGGCACCGAGGCCACGATCTCCTCGTGCTGCTGCAGCTGTTGGGTGACCGCGCCGAGGGTTTGCGGGTCAACGGCCGCGCCGTCGGCGGACTCGACGGTGACCAGCAGCGGACCGTTGAACCCCTCACCGAAGCCACGGGTGACGAGCTCGTAGCTCTGCCGGGCAGCGGTGTCGGTGTTCGCCGTCGCGCCCGAGGGCAACCCCAGATCCATGCTCGCAGCGGGTACCGCACCCACGCCGAGCACAGCGACCACACCGACGATGACCGGCCAGCGGAGTCGCACAATGGCCTTGACCCAGTGGTCGGCGACGCTGTGGCTGGCGTCATCCCCGCGCCTGGTGTGTCCCTTCTGGCGGGCCTTGGCCGAGACGATCCGCTCTCCGATCAGCCCCAGCATCGCCGGCAACAACGTGAGCGCGATGAGGACGGCGAGCAGGACGGTGGCCGCCGCGACGAGCGCCATCGTGGTGAGCATCGAGATCCCGATGACGGTGAGCGCGACGAGCGCCACCATCACGGTCAGGCCGGCGAAGAATACGGCGCTGCCGGCCGTGCCGACTGCCCGGCCGGCGGCCTCGCGGGCTTCAAGACCTTGGTCGATGATCAGTCGCCGCTGCCGGTTGACCACGAACAGTGCGTAGTCGATGCCGACCGCGAGCCCGATCATCAGCGCCAGCACCGGGGTGGCGTTGTTCATCTCCACCGAGGTCGACAACGCGAACGCTGTCCCGACCCCCACCCCGACGCCCACCAGCGCGGTGACCAGCGGCAGGCCGGCGGCGACCAGCGAGCCGAGGGTGAGAACCAGCACCACCGCGGCGACCGCCAGCCCGACGACTTCTGCCACGCCGACCGGGATCTCGATCGCCTTGAGCGAATCACTCGGCAGCACGCGCAGACCGGTTCCCTGGCCGGCGTCCTCGACCACCTCCAGGACCGAGGAGACCTGCTCGTCGGTCAAGGACGTCGACGGCACTGTGAACTGGAACTGGAACAGCGCCACCGGCGCCGTGGTGGACACCAGTACCCCGGGGACCGGGCTCCCGTCGACGACCAGCGGCCGGTACGGCGGCGCCGCCGTGCCGGGCTCACTCGGCTCGCTGCCCGGCTGGTCCGCCCACGGTCCTCCCGCCGCCTGCCCCTGGCCTTGCGTCAAATCGGCCGGGTTGACGACTTGCTGCAGGGCATAGACCTTCTGCACCGTCTGCGCGATCGCCGCCATCCGCTCCGGGGTGTCCAACCGCTCCCCGTCGGCCACGGTGAACACCACACTGGCCTGGCCACCGGAGGCCTCCGGCAGTTCCTCGGCGACCCGGTCCAGGACCTGCTGGGCCTCGGTGTTGTCGATCTTCATCTCCGAGGTGACCTTGACCCCGTTGATGACCAGAGCGGCCACCACCCCGGCGAGCACTAGAAGCCAGCCGACGATGAATGGCCAGGGCTTGCCGTAGCAACCGCGGCCCAGGCGGTACAGGAACGTCGACATGCGGTCTCCTCGGCAGGTGATGGTGCGGTCAGAAGCCGGCGCGCAGGTGCTTGAACAGTTCGTTCAGGAAGTCGTCGAACTCCATCGCGCCTGGGCGGGGCGACGGGTCGCCGGGAAGGTGGACGTCGACCAATCCCTCGAGCGCGGCCGAGACCATGCCGTAGACGGAGCCGCAGAGCAGCGTCACGTAGGGAGTCGGATAGCGTCCGTCCGCCACGGCCAGCATCCGCTGCTCCGCCTCCAACCGCATTCGATGCTGGACGTAGTAGACGTGCGGCTCCAGAGAGGGATGGTCGCGGGCCATGTTCATCACCTCCCGCATTCGCGACAGGCCAGCGGCAGTCAGCTGGAGACGCAGCACGACCTGGATCGCCTCGAGCAGAGGCACTGCGTCCGGGACATCCTCGAGCGCGTCCGCGGCCGCCTCGATGCTGGCGTAGGCGACCGACGCGACTGCGGCCTCCTTGCAGGGATAGTGGTTGGCGAACGTACGCCGTGAGTACCCAGCCTGCTCCGCCACGTCGTCGATGACGAAACCATCCAGACCACGCGCCCTGGCAAGCTCAAATGCGGCTTCGGCAAGCGCGTGCGCGGTCGCCTCACGCTTTCGCTCTCGCAGCCCGGCACGACTCACCCGACGAAACTTACAGCTTGATGCCCAGAAGGCAAGATTGCCCATTGCGCAGTCTGCCGATCCCTAGTGAACTGGCCGTACGACGACGACAAGGGGCTCGCTATGCGGACAGCGGTTCGCCTGGGCACGCAGGCACAGGTTCGGCCCGAGAGTGCAGTGGACCGATGGGGCCGCCGGCTGATCACCGGATCATTGCTCGCCTCGGCCACGCTTCCGTGGGCAGCGGACTGGAACCGCCGCCATACCTTCGGTCCTGAATACGGGCCTCACGCGTGCTGGCACGGCGCCTCGGAAGTAGTGAGTGCTACCACCGAAGGACTTATTGGCCTGTGGCTGCTGCGTAGTGGCCGGCGTAGTGCTACGGGTTCGGAGCAGTTGGTCACGGCCGCGGCACTGCTGCCGATTGCCCGCTGGGCGCCGTTCAACCTGACTCTCCTCGTACCCGGCACCTCGCCCTACGACCAGCACCCCGTCCCGCAGCGTGTTCTCGGGATGCCGGCGGCGCTGCTGAGTCAGGACCTGATCGCCGTTGCTGCCGCGGCCGGTCTCCTGATGAAACGCCGCGCAAGCAGACAGGGCTCTAGTAGGTGGGCTCGCCCGGGATCGCTTGAGCGTTGATGAACCGATCCGCCTAGATCTGCCGCGCCCGGTCGTCGTTCATTTGGGCCCCGCTCATGTAGCCCTGAGATTTGGCGTTTCGCCGGCGCGATCTGTCGCCAAGCCGTTCAAGAGCAGTTCGCAGATTGCTGCGGAAAGCCGAGCCGCGTCTGCGTTGGGGTCGTCAGACGGCCCGTCGACGGCGGCGCTGAGGCCGGCGACGGTGATCGCACCGAAGACGCTCATGGCCACCGCAGCCGGGTCGGCGACCGGGCGCAGCGACCCATCCGCGACGCCGTCGTTCAACAGCTGTTCGATTGGTTCATAAAAGGCTGCGCGCAGCGCTAGGGCCAGTTCGGGCAGGCGGGTGGCGCGCCCCAAGTCACCAACAAGGGCCCTGCACAGGTACGGGTGCTCGAGCATGACTTCGAGCTGAGCTACGACGGCCGCCACAAGCCTGGTGCGAGCGTCCTCGGCAGTCGAGACTGCTACTCCCACGGCACCGGCGATCATGTCCAGCAGGTCGCTGAGAAGGAACTCGAGGACTGCGTTCTTGCCGTCGAGGTGGTAGTAGATCGTCGCCTTCGGGATGCCAGTGGCCTCGGCGATGTCCTCGATCTTTGTAGCGTCCAAGCCCCGTTCAGCTATCAGTTCGGCTGCCCCGTACAGCTGACTGGCCAGCTTCGCCGGGAGTTTCCTCATACCTCGCTCCTCTTCCCCGCCGCACGACGAGGCGGGCGGCAGGTCTCGACCTGAGCCCCATCACATGTTGTACTGCCAGTACAAACTAGCGGTCTGGATCAGGAGTCGCCATGTACCTATCTTGGTACGCCGGTCGCGCGTTAGTGGGCGTCCGCGTCGGCCGAAGCGCCCCCGACACCGGGGTCGATTCGATGGCTGCGCGCTCGGCGAATCAGCCTTCCGTAGTGGGAGTCTCCGCCCGCCCCGAGACGCCCGCGGGAGAGTCCCTCTGGGCCCGCTCGCACCTCCGGTCTGCCGACTCTTCGCCCTGGTTCACCCGTTACCCGAGCGCGCCTGCCGGCACAGGACGCGAAATGAAGCGCCCCAGGTTCTCTGCCGCCGCTATACGGGTTGCGGCTCTCGGTTGAGAGCCTCGTAGTAGGCGGCCTCGTGCTCGACCGGGGTGATCATCCCGAGCGTGCCGTGGAGCCTGCGGTTGTTGTACCAGTCGACCCAACTGGCTGTCGCGTACTCGACGTCGGCGAGCATGCGGTAGGGCCCTGGGTGGAAGACCGTGGTGCCGATGCACTCGGCCTTGTAGAGACCGTTGATGGTCTCCATCAGCGCGTTGTCGTAGGCGTCGCCGACCGATCCG
>NZ_VHIB01000025.1 GCF_008087345.1 Nocardioides caldifontis
CGCGACCCAACACAGCAGTGGAACGTCCGGACAGCGAGGTCCGGAGAATCCTCACGCGCCTACCCCAGCACCCGGCACCCTTCGTCGTTCACGACCATCTCAGCGGGCTTGTCGGTGGATCCGGGCTAAGTCCCTTGGCAGCACCCTGAAGGTCTCCCTTCACGATGAAGACCGTTATCGACACGAACGGCCGTGGCTCCTCGCCTACACGAAAGAGCACATGCGGTCCGAGCGTCCACTGTGGCCGAGTAGCCGGGACCGCATCGTTCATCGCTTTCGACCGACCGACTTTCGGGGTGGGACTCGGAGAATGTTCGCGATCGGTGTGTTTCGAAATTGCCTACTCGAGAATCGTCGCGTCGAGAAAGAGGCTGTCGCCGTCGTGCCTGATCGGTGGGACGCTCTCACTGTCGTGAACGTCCTGATGACGGAGGGTGACCAGCCGCCGCGCGATTGGGACCTTGTAACTACCGACTCGCTACCTCTCTCCAACGGCCATCACATTTGGCTCGGATCCAACGTCGAGCAGATCGATGCAGGCGAACCGGAACCGGCTCCAGACGGCAACATCATCCAGATTCGTGACCCCGACGACCACGACGTCGCCTGCCCAGGGTTCTTGTTGCGTCCCATCAACATCGGATGAGGTCCTCGCAGATGTGCGACGGCGTCGATAGGCCCGGGCCTGCCCTACTGTTTGGCCGTGTCTGAAACCGAGCTGCCACGAGACCACTTCGTCTCGCGCGGCTATCAACAGAACTTCGCGTCCCCTGACAAGCGCGTGACCGTCATCAGCGTCGCCTCGGGGCGAGTGGTCGACGCTGGTCGCCCGATCAAGTCAAACTTCCGCGAGCAGGGATTCACAACCTTCCTTGAGGCAGGCGTCCCGAACGATCTGCTCGAGAAAGCTTTCGTCTCTGTCGAAAAGCGCGTCCTAAACGAGATCCGGAGCATAGGTATCAACCGCTGCGGGCCACAGCAGAAGGCCGACGTCGCCAATCTCTTCGCTATCCACTTGGTACGAAGCCCAGCCTTCAAGGACTTCCACCGCGACATCGGCGACCGGTTCCGCGCGGTCGACGTTCCCGACTTCGCCAACAACCCCGAGTACATCGAGCGGTTCGAGGCATTCGAGGGCCGGCCGCCAACTGAAGCGGAACTGCTGGAACTGGCCCTGCGTGCATACGACGAGCTCGCGTCGGACCCGATGAGTCTGGTGATGACGATGATCCGGCAGCACGACGCGATCGCCGAGAAGCTCAACGGCTTCCATCTGCAGGTGGTTGCACTTGCAGACTCCAGGCTGCCCGGGTTCGTCATCGGCGACACCCCCGTTGTGCACGCCGACCTGAGAAGCGGCCGTTACGGGTTTCGCGACCGGCTGGCCCTCGGCGACGCAAACTTCATTATCGGCCCCCTCTCCCGCACCACCGCGGCCTGTTTCAGCGCACGTCCGCTCCGCCCAGAGCTGATCAGGACCCGAAAGCGGGTCGACGCCATTAATGCCGAGTTCCTGCGAGCCGCTTCTAGTGAGGTCGCCTGTCATCCGGAGGACGCACGGGCGGTGCGGCAAGCCCACACGCGCTTGGACCGACTGCCTCCGTCGATCCTCACCGGGTAGGGAAGCTTTCACATCACGCCGGTGCCAAGCACTGGAACAGGTCACCGCGCGTCCTCGGACGTAGCGGCGCGTCATATCAGCCGCGAGAGGTTGCCAAGCCTTCTGCTGAGAGAGACCACTCTTGACGACGCCGCGGGGCGAGCGCCACGCTAATTCGCACGAACGTCACTGGTGCCCGTGCCGGCACCTGAGCAGGCTGACCAGCGTTGAAGACTGCGTCCGTCGCGCTCGGGAACGGCGAGTTCACCGCCGCAGGTGCTCCGAGAACCGGGGGAACTTAATGAGTGCGTCTGAAGAGGTCCGAGCCGTCATTCGAGACCTTCAAGCAGCCGTTGCCCAATCGACCGGTCGGATAGGGGAACTGGGCATGCGCGTCACCGAACTCGGCGTCAATCTGGAGACCGTGCTTGAGAAGAGGGCTTCCGGCGAGATCGACTTGAAGTTGGTGAAGTTGGGCGGCGGTGGCGGTATCAAGGACACCACAACGATCTCGCTCACGATGGAACCCAGTGATGCGGTCGGTGCCGCGTACGTTGACGACGAGCTCACGAACGCGCTTGCTGTCATCGAAGCAGCCATCGCGGTCCTCGATGCCAACTACGTGCTGTCCGAGGCGACGGTCGAGGTCGCATTCGAGACCACATTGGACGGCAAGATCAGCTTGGTCTTGGGTGGTGAAGCCAGCCGTGCGAAGGCGCATACCGCAAAGGTGACGTTCAAGCCTGACGAGTGAAGGCTCGACGCTGCCCAGTGGGGCAGCCTCGTGGGGAGGGCATGCACTATGGCTAGGTACTTCGACGTGCACCTCTTGGCTGAGCCCCCGGCCGTGCAAGACGGCGACCCGTATGACACCACCCAAGGTGGAATCGTATTCCGGGGACTCCCGTTCGTGGCCTGGCCCGCCGGCGATCCGCCAGAACCGCGGTTTGAGGTTCTTAGAACCTGGCCGCGTTACCCGCGCGCCCGGCTCAAGATCCTCCACGCACTGGACGCAGCAAAGGCGAACAACGCCCACGTATACCGACTCAGCCTGGGCGTCACTCGGTCACGTGATCCCGAGGCCGACGCGCTGGCACACGCCACCAAGTTTCTGCGCGACAGGAACCGGATTGTGGTGGCGGCCGCGGGGAACTGGGGACCCGGCCTGGGAACGCTGAGCGACCTCGCATGCGCACAGGGTGTGATCGCGGTCGCCGGGTGCACCTCGGACGGTCTGCCGCTGGACTGCTCCGGCCGCGGTACCGCCGACGCGCCCAAGCCAACCCTTGCTGCGAACGGCACCGACCCCACCGGGCAGTCGACCCCTGGAACCAGCCTCGCTGCAGCCCGCGTGGCAGTTCTGTGCGTCTGGATCCGCTCCCTGCTCCAATGCCTGACCTCAGAAGCGAGCGCTGCCTACGCCGGAGAGGGCCTGGTTGAGATGCCGAGACCCTCTCGCCTCGCGCACATTGACAGCGACTTCACGCAGAACCAAGTAGACACGTTGGTCTCCCTGCGACTGGGCCAAGCGGTCTTTCCTGCAGGCACCGTCATGTACTCGGGTGCGACGATGCGGCGAATCAAGTGGCTGACCCGGGTTGTCGATTTCGCACGTCAGCACCAGATCTACGTCGCCTTCGATTCTGGCCCGGACTGGGTGTTGCGCATCCTGGTCGCAGCTGCCGACACGAACCCCTGTACCGACCCGGTTACCTGCGGCGCTGGAGTCGTCTCACGCGAATCAGTCCGCGCCCTCCTCACCGGCATGACGCCTTCGCGATTCCTACGCCTCTTCGTCGACGATGGGTACTGGGACGAGCGGCGAACTGCTGTCGGCGCCGCGCTAGACGAAGAACTCGAGGATCTCTGGTCAGTGTCGGACCTAGACATGTCTGAGCAGTTCTACGCCGCTGAGTACGAAGACCTCTTCATAGAGATCGGCGTCCCAGGCGAAGCGGGTCACGGCAACACGATGCTGCGCATAAGCGGCACACCCACGACATTCAATAACCAGCCTGTCTACGCGCACATCGACGAGCGCGGCAACCTAACGATCGATGACGTGGAAGCGTTGGGCAGGACGTCGTACACCGAGCAGTAGCCGCTCACCGCCCCCACCTCGTCGCGAAGATGCGATGCTGCGCCGCCGGGCGGCGGGCTGTTGCCAGTTGTACTGGACAGCTCACCAGCCTCTCGCGTTTGCTGCCCGGATCTGAAGGACGAACCTGCCCCATTCCACCGCATTCGAACCGCCTTGGTGGTGGGTCAACCGATAGCGTGGTGGGCGGTGACTAGGGGGGCCGATGGCAAGAAGAGACATCGTCGCCGGCCGTGTCAGGGCTCTGACAGCGGGATTCGACCGCTACCTCGCGGTGTACGACGGTCGACCTGCATTCCGAGCTGACCAGCTCGCGGCGCACCGCCAGACCATCGAGCTCCGTCGTCGGGCCGGCTCTGCAGCAGCAGCGGCCTCGGATCCTCAGTTCGCCGCATCCTTGTACCGCACACTGCGCGCTTGGGGACTCGGGATGCGAGCATCAGTCCTTGTACCGGAGTCGGCCTTCGCGGCCGCGCTCGTCGGCGCCATACCCGTGCTTACCGAAGTTGAGAATCTTCGAATCGACGACCCAAACCTTCCCGACCATGCCACCGACCTGGTCTGGGCGCTGATAAGCGGACTCGGGGTCACGAAGAATCAAGCGAAGATCGTGGCCGGCACGAAGACACTGCACCACTTGCTTCCTGAGTTGGTGCCCCCAATCGACCGCGAATGGACCGGACTCTTCTTCGGGTACCAGCCGCCGCGCTTCCAGAGTGGCCAGCAGCACTTGTTCCAACACATGTTCGCTACGTTCCGCGACATCGCCTTACAGGTCGATCTTGCCAGCGGTGTCAGCGGACAGGGGTGGCGCACTTCGACGAGCAAGTTGCTCGACAACGCCGTCATAGGCTATTGCGACTCAGAACTAAGAGGTCCGGCAGTCATCGCCGCTCGCGATCATTCGTCGCCCACCAGCGACGTCGCCATCGACGACACCTCTACGGTGGTGCTAGCCGAGTCTTTGACGTTTCGCGTCGACGGCCACTTCCCGCCGGCGAAGAACACAGCGACATCGATGCTGGCCGCGGCCCATCCAGATGCCACCCGGGTCCGGGCGTTGCTCGCCGCAGCTAAAGCGGCCACGTCGACGCACCCGGAGTTTGCGCCGATCAAGGACGGCCCGGTTGCGCTTGAAGTCGTCCTCACACCGCCGACCGACCGAGAGGCCTGAGTTGAGTCCCCGATAGTGGTGTAGCGCGGTCGTCGAGATCGTCGCCGGCGTGTACGTCGGAACGAAGCGCGGCCACCGCGTGATCCTTCGAGTCAACCTTCCACAGAATCCTCGAGGACCATCAC
>NZ_VHIB01000026.1 GCF_008087345.1 Nocardioides caldifontis
GCACCCGCGCGGACTTGGACTTCGAGGTCGGCTTCTGCTCTGACATACCGGTAGGTCTCCTTCCACGAGCAGGCACAGCCTGCCCGCCGACGAGCCCGACCGTTTACACAGCTCATCTGACACCCCCCGCTGGGACAGCGATGACGCCAACGACCTCGCGTACGCCACCATCTGGGGACTGAGCGACCGAATCGGCATCGAGCTCTCCCCAACAATCGATGGACGTGGCCCGCGGTCGGTGCCGCTTCCCTACGCCGTGGCCGAACAGGGTCGCCCCGGGGGCATCGTGGGAGCTGCCGATCTCACGAGCTTGCACGTTCGCGCGCGGCCGCGACGATACATGGACGCCTACCGCGGGTTCGCGGTGCTACGTCCGGACAGTGTCGAGGACAGCGTGTGGTTCTGGAACCTACGCACGTACGGGTCCGGCCTCGTCGGACTTCCAGCGGATGCGCCCGAGGAAGTCATCCGTCCGATCATTCGCAACGCGATGCGCACCTTCGCGCAGCCGGTCGACGACGAGCAGCCTGACCCACCAAGTGAGGTGTCGGTCTGGGGATTGGAGCGCGCACCATCCCACGTGCAGGCGGAGCTCAACAGCATCGCCAGCGGCTTGGGCCTCGCCACTGTGGAGCCGCATATCAACCCGATGCCTCCATGGATCTTCGAAGGCGTCGAGACGCCGTTCAAGTCAGCCATCCGGGTCGAGTTTCGCCCCGGAGAGCATTGGATTGATGTCCCGGTCACAAATCTCCCGCTCCTTGAGGACCCCGACTCCTTCTCGCGAGGCGTGGTTGCTGCCGAAATCCGATTACATCGAGTGGAGGGCCAAGATCCGAGGTTCACCGCATCGTTTCCTCCCTACAGGCGCCACTCGGACCTGCTGAAGAATGCGTTGGCGTGGTCGCACACCGATCACGGCCGGGTGTCCATGGCCGGTCAGGTGGCGGGGATCCAGGCCGGCCGCGAGCATGCGCCTTACGCCTTCGCGTTCAACCTCGATGTCTTTCACAAACTCTTCGACGACGATGCTGTCAAGGTCTCGCACTCAGACGTCGGCCGGTTTCAGACGCGAGCGGCCGAGAAGTTCGGTGGTCCCTTTAGTGGATTCTTCAACCAGCCAGGCGTACGAGCCGCCGTCCTGCTTGCCGCAGGAGATCGCGATGGTGTGCCTCTCCCCCATCTGCGGCAGGTGGTCGAGCGGCATCGCGGCGGCTGGCCTGGTCCGTTCGCGCGCAGTTCGCCAAAGGACTATGCCGAGCAGAGAGTGAACAACCTGCTGCACACTGGGCTCTTCGTTCCGGTGCTCCGAGTCCACTGCTCGCACTGTCGGGTCGAGCGATGGGCATCAGCCGACGAGCTCAGCTCGACGATGACATGCGAGTTCTGCGGCGAGTCATTCCTGCTGGCGCTTTCCCACGCACTTTCGCGTCCGAAGTGGCACTACAGGCTTGCTTCGTACCTGCCCGCGAAACAAGTGCAAGCGCTCCTGCCAGCGTTGGCTTCGACATCGGTCATTCGCGAGCTTCGCCATGTCGAAGAGCCGCCGCTGGCTCACACGCTCGGTCTGGAGATTGCGTTCCCGGATCGGAAGCTCGAACTAGATGTCGCCATCTATGTGCCGGACTATGACTGGCTGGCCGTGATCGGTGAAGTGAAGGCCGCCAACCGCATTGACCAGAACGACGTCACCAATCTTGACTTCGTCACTGAGCGGCTCTCCACTCAGGACGTCCGATGCCTTCAGCTCTTCGCCACCCTGAAGGATCAGCTCGTTGAGGATGAGATCGCAATCCTTCGCAAGCGGGTCGAGCGGTCCGCGATGGTTTCGACAGCGAGGGGCAACCAGCTGCCGAACATGCCCCTGGTGCTCACCGGGCCCGACCTGTCTCGCAGTACCGACTCCAAGGATCACCCGTGGCGCTGGGACTCCAAGAACTACTCCGGGATTTATGGGACAGCGATTACGTCATGCGAACGCAACCTAGGCTTGGTCGACTACTCGGTGCGCGGCGACGGCTCCATCGAATGCGAGTGGGGTCCATTGCCGACCACGGCAGCAAGTCCAAGGTGACGGCCCGCCGTTGAGAGCTTCGTAGAGGCTCCGGTGACGCTCCTGCAATCCTGGGTGCCAGCGCGGCCCCGGTGGCGGCTATAGAGAGATGTCCAGAGTTCCGTTGAGGACGCCCTCGAAGGCCAGTCGTCCGAACTCCTGCCACATCCACTGCGGCATGTTTCCATCCCACGACGACCATTCGTCTCGTGTCATGGCGAGGTGAAAGCTCACGGCGCGTTCGTCGGCAGTCAACTCCTCACCGCGCTTGACCTTCGCAATGACGGTTCGAACGAATCCACACAAGAGGTCCGCCAGCTGAATCATCGGCTCCGACTTTGAATCTGCGAGGCGCAACCCAGTCACTGACGGCATCGCATGAAACATCGGCTCGCCTCCGACCATCGTGACGTCCGTGCCGTCAGAGGGGCGAAACATGCGGCGAACCAAGTCGAAGGCCGGCTCGTACCGGACCAGGTTGTCGTGCACGATCTCCAGCTCGAGAGCGTGTCGGCGCATGAAGCCTTCCAGCAGCTGCACAAGGCCCGGAAGTGAATGTCCCAGCGTTGTGCGCATCCACGTGGCTGCGCCCAGTTCGTCCTGGATCGAAGAGATCGCTTCGTCTGAGAAGTCTCTCAAAGAGTCGGCCAGTGCCGGCGCGTTGCCCGCTTCGAAATGGTCGGCCAGCCGGGTGGCCAAGTCGCGCACTGCATCAGCAGACGGCCGTTCCGGCGCTCTCATCAAGTCGGCGAACCGCTGACGTACGTCAGCTGACTGCGACACGGCCTCGGCAAGTTCCTTCTTGATGTCGCGGGCCCCCGTGAACGCCATCGGATAGTTCCGGTTGTACTCAGGATCGAAGAACGTCTCGACAACCTTGGCACTGGTGATGAAGTCCTTGTCCATCACCCAGAAGAACGGCATACAGGCGTGTTCCATCATGAGGCTGAAGAAGTCCCGAAATACCGCACCAGAGTCCCTGCGGCGTGCCAGATGCTGCCACTTCAGTTCCGGAGCCGCCATGCGGTGGCGGCCACGCAACTCCGTCACGCCATTCAGAAGGCTGGAACCGCTCCGAACCGGCACCAACCACCCCCCGTGCACGAAGATCGGTTGGTCGGGATCCCCCCAATGCACTCCCGTGTTTCCGCTCTCGTCGCAGTAGAACGTGGAGCGCACCCCGCCGCCGGGCGAATCTCTCAGGGCACGCCTGACCCGCTCTTGCTGTGCACGTCTCGCGGGATTGCCGGACTTACCCACGCTCTCACCTCCCTGCAGGGCGGACGCTTCTCACTACGGCATCTTCCTCGATCCGGGTGCACCAACGGGCCACAAGGAAGTTCCCACGGCCGCGGGCCGTGCGAGCATCCGGGGCCCGCCAATCACACTCGGTCGATCTCGGCTCCGCGCTCCCCAGGGCGGACGGCCGCGATCGCAGAAAGTCGGAGGCACGACGGCCGCCCACTCCACGCGAGCTTCCGGGCGCCCGCTCGACCTCAGCCGGCGGCACACAAGCTGATCGTTGGTCGTGCCCAGACCATAATGCGTGGCCGCCCCAGTCCACGGCCCGTATCGTGCGGTCATGGCGACCATGCACGCCAGCGCTCACAGGTGCCCGCACTGTGGGGTCGACCTGCGGGGAGAGCCTTTGCCGGCAACCGGTCGCTCCGCCCGCGGAGCTACTCACTACCTGCGCACGGTCACCATCGAGGTATCAGGTATCTGCGACGGCGGCCTTTACCACGTGTGCCCGGACTGCAAGCGTGCTTGGGCGCGGTGGACGGACCCCGCGGACCCGCTCACCGTGGCCCCGAAGCACTACGCGGCCAAGCACAGCCAGTTGCCAAAGTGCTAGCACGGTGGCGCGGGCGCGGCCAATCTTCGACAACCACCGGGGGTACCGGCCTCGGTTGATCCGACCAGCCAAAGATGAGGAGCCGAATGATCCTGCGACGGCGTGTCTGGCAGGTGCCGCGCTGCTGGTACTGCCAGCAGGGGTTCGGCCGAGTCCACAAGTTGGCGTGTTACCGCAAGCACGCCAAGCGCCGCCCTACAGTCGAGCGGATCCATCTGCCGAAGACGCCCTAGCGGACCAGAACAACCGGCCGTTCGCGGCCAGCGGCTGGGGGCGACATTCACCTGCATGGGTTGGTTCAACGGGTGCTACAACGAGAAGTTTCGCTCGTAGCTCCTGCATTCAAGGGCAGCGATGTTTGACGCAGTCGGAAGCGAAGAGTCCTATCGGACTGTGGAGTGTCGGCGTGCTGCTCACGCCGAACACGAAAGCGCCACTCTGGGACACCACGGTTATATGGCTACTAACCTCGCGCTTTCACGTCGCTGAGGTGGTGTACGGCGCGTAACGCACGGAAGTGCCTGTTCTGCACGGGATTCTTGGATTGCTGAAGTCAAAGAAGCCGAGCGGAAAGGCACTCCGTAGGTGA
>NZ_VHIB01000027.1 GCF_008087345.1 Nocardioides caldifontis
GTGATGGTCCTCGAGGATTCTGTGGAAGGTTGACTCGAAGGATCACGCGGTGGCCGCGCTTCGTTCCGACGTACACGCCGGCGACGATCTCGACGACCGCGCTACACCACTATCGGGGACTCAACTGGAACTACATGGACATTCCGTACCGGTGCCGCGCGTACTATCGCCGTGGACGCCGTTCGGCGACGAGTGGGAGTTTCCCCAGCTACTCCTAGGCGTCCTCAGTGGGCATGAAGTGACCGAGGAGGTCCTGATTGCGTACGACCGCGGTCGGCCAAGTCGAGTCCAAGACACCCCGGCCTCGGACAGCCTCGAACTGATCCTCACACCCGCGGCTCGGCGATTCGCCATCGGCGATGCGGAACTACAAGAACTCTTCTTTCGAGCTGAGATCCTTATATCCGCACTGATCAAGGACTGGGAAACCGCCAGTGGCACGGCGGCTTGGGGCCTTGCCGAACACTGGATCGGGGGCCACACCAAGATCGAGCGGTACGCGACCAGTCCGCTGCCCGAGCGGATGCTGCAGGAGCTTGAAAACGCCAGTCACTCGTGGTGGCCCCTGCAAGGGGGAGCTTTCGGGGGAAGTTTTGAACGCGCCCAAGCAGCTTTGCAGGCCTACGTAGAACTGGCGGTCGAGGCAAGATCGAGGCGTCGCCTGTAAGTCGAGGGAGTCGGGACGACTATCTCGAGCACGTCGGTCGAATCGACTTTGGGAGGTCCGGTCCCTCGGCCGTCAACCAGCATGGTCGGGCAACGCGGACGTGCGGGCGAATACAGGTGAGTCTGGCCGACGATGAGTGGGAGTCGTGTCCCCTGGGCGGGGGAATGCCTCAGATCCGAACGTGCGGATCGCGCTGCACGTGATCTCGGAACCGATCGACCGCGCGGCCCCAGGCTCTACGAGGCCCGCGACGATGCCTTCGCTGCGCCCGGATGGCGCCGTTCGAGTGCGTCATCGCCCGGACCCTGGTGCCCCTCGTGACCCTGTGAACGGCTCGCACACGGTCGGCGACTTGTGGACAATCAGACAGTGTCCGAACAGGAGCCCTCAGGCGGTCTGACAAACGCAGCCCCCATAGGGGTTCGTGCCGCGGCAAGTGCCGTCCCGGCCGCACTCGGGGCGTCCATAGGTGGGGTTCCTGGGGCCGTTGTCGGCGCGGTGGCCAGTGAGTACATCGTGCGTGTGGCCGAGAAGGCTTGGGGGGAACTGCGCGCTGCACGTCAACAAAGCGTGACTCAAATGCTTGTTGCGGCAGCGGAGGATCTCGACCAAGCACCTGAGGAGCTCGTTGACTACGCCTTCGTGCTCGACGGCGGACCCGACTTGCTCAACGACGCCCTCCTCGCGGCATCAGACTCCATCAATCAAAGGAAGGTGCGCGCGCTGGGGCGGGCACTCGCCAACGGTCTCCGTGACGACGGCGCATTAATTGATGAGAATCGACTGCTCGTCTTTGCGTTAGCTCAATTGGAGGAGCCGCACATAAAACTTCTTGCAATAGTGGAGCCTTCACCGCAGTGGACCGACCTCAAGGCAATTATTGAGCGGGTGGAGCACAGCCTGGCCATCCTACCTGTTCTTGAACGCGCCGGACTAATCGAGAACAACGACGACGATTATCTTCAGGTTGTTGGAGAGTTCTATGCAGAGTTGAGTAAGTATCAGTTCGCGAAAGAAGTCGCTGAGCGGTACGGGAGCATTGAAGGCGAGCCGGTCCCGTCGGAGCCAAGCGATGATCCGATGACGTACTTTGCGTCCGGCTACCAGCGGACGCAGTTCGGGAGTCGATGCCTCGAATATCTCGAAGCCGAGTCGGGTCATTGATCGGACAGCGGACCCTGTTGGTTCCTAGCCCTGAAGGCAACGAGGTGATGTCACATCGTTTGACGCAGCCCCGCCCGACGGGCGCAACACCGCTGTGCAAGAACCGCGTCGCCGAGCGGACGATGCCGTCGAACGAGAAAGAGGTCGACAGGACGATTACGCGGCGATAAGACACGAGTGGCTGCGCCGATCAAACATCCCAGATCCGTGCGCGTGTTGAGGCAGCTGAATGCCTAAGGGTCAGATTCAGCCGCCAGAATCGACCATCAAGGTCGTTCGGCAACGGCGGAGGGAGCGCGTGAGGCCTTCTTCACCCATGGTCCTAAGGGCGGTAGATTGTCCCAGGTCGTCGACTGGTATCTGCCTGCTGGCCGGCGATGGACGGGGGAGAAGATGTGACTAGGCCTGGCTACACAGACCGAGAGCGACTGAAGTCGTGGGCTAACACGCGACAAGCACAGGCTGAGCTGCCTCGCCTCGTGAGGCGATTGATTCTGGAGACATCGCCCGGCGTCGTGCGCCTCGGCATGCCGGCCGACGAAGGGGTCTCCGCTGGCGACTGGGACGGCTCCGTTCGCACAGAAGCTGGCACCGCTTTTGTTCCTGCAGGACTCTCGGTATGGGAGCTGTCAGTCGACAAGAGCCCAGGCACAAAGGCTGATTCGGACTACTCCAAGCGTGATCAGACACCTGACGGCACGGCCACGGCAGACACCACCTACGTCGAAGCCATCCTGCGTCCGTGGACCGAGCGGGACACATGGGCCACGGAGCGGACCGCTGAGGACAAGTGGAAGCAGGTCCGGGCATATGGGCTCGATGACTTAGCCCGGATCCACCGACGATCGCTCTGCTGACGGTGTCGTGGGCGTGCCGTAGCGCAAGGATGCCCTTGCGGGCTGGGAGATTGGGACTTGCGACGGTTCCAACGCTCTCAACCCGAAGGGCATCTC
>NZ_VHIB01000028.1 GCF_008087345.1 Nocardioides caldifontis
AGCCCGGATCCACCGACAAGCCCGCTGAGATGGTCGTGAACGACGAAGGGTGCCGGGTGCTGGGGTAGGCGCGTGAGGATTCTCCGGACCTCGCTGTCCGGACGTTCCACTGCTGTGTTGGGTCGCGCTGCTCTCGCCGCTGGGTGGTCAGGACGCGAGGGCCGCCGGCGGATCGCTGACCCGGTCGAATAGCTGGGTCCAGGCGGTCTGCCATGGCCAGCCCTGGGGCAGGTGCATGGTCAGGCGTCGACCCGAGGTGGCCAGCCGCGCGGGGACGTTGATGAGCTTGCGGCGGATGGTCGCCGTGGTTGCCTTGGCGAGTTGAGCGCCGCTCAGGGTGCCGGCGGCGCGGGTGAGGTTGAAGGCGATCACGGCCAGCACCAGCCAGGCCGCGTTCGCGGTGAACTTCCCCGACGGCAGGTGGGCCAGCGCGGAGCTTTTGAGGTCGGCATGGACCTGCTCGATGATCGCGTGTGCGCGGTGGGTCTTGTCCGCGGCGACGGTGTCGAGGACGGCGGGGTCGGCGGTGGTGAAGAACGCGTGGAAGCGCCACAGGTCGAACAAGGTGCCCTGGCCCGCGGCGGCGTTCTGCTCAGCGTTGAAGTCGGGGATCCGGCGCACCACCAGTCGACCGGCCACCTGCTCGGACCTCTTGCCGGTGGCGAACGCGGTGAAGGCGATCTCGGCGACCTCGGCTCGGGAGATCCACCGCGCACCGGCCTCGTCGAAGACCGCGTCGGTGTACTCGATGGTGGTCCACGCCGTTTCGCCGATGCCGCTGATCGCCGCCTTGATCTGCGGGTTCATCCGAACCGTGACCGACACTGCGGCGCCACCAGCCACCGCTGCTCCGATCGCGCCGCGGCCGTAGTAGGCCGAGTCCATCCGCACCAGGACCACGGGTTCCGGACCGAGGAGTCTTCGGGCGGTCGCCACGGCGTCGCCGACCAGCCGCTTCGCGCCGCGCGAGGAGTTGCACGAGCCCTTCCGCAGCCGTTGCGCCACGATGATCGGCGCTGATGCCGAGGTGCTCAGGGTTGCCAGCAGCGCGTTCAGCCCACGCACCCGGGAGTAGCCGAAACCGGCGCCCTGCTTGGCGTGGCCGTGGACCTCGATGACGGTGTCGTCGACGTCAAGGAGGGCGTACTCGGTCGGCGTCTGGGGTGCTGAACCGGCTGAATCGGCGGCGCCCAGGAGCCGGGTCATTCCGGCGAGCGCAATCAGGAACCGGGAGGCAATGGCGTCGAGCTGGCGGACGTGGCCGAACGCAAACGCCCGCAGGAACGACCCCAACGTCGAGGGCGCGTAGGCGTGGGCGAAGATCCGACTCATCCCGCCGTGCCGCAGCACAGCCATATCCTCGATCGAGTCCGCGCCGGCGACCATCCCGGCCACCAGCGAGGTGACCTTCAACCCGGCGTTCGCGCCCTTGTCGGTCGGCACGCTCAGGTGCTCCTCGGCGAGGCCCCGGAGCCCGGCAGCCTCGGCCAGCGCCACCTCGGGGACCAGCCCCGCTGACGACACCAGATTCGGCTCGTCGAACACCGCCGAAATCGACCGAGACGTGTGAGAGAGTTTCACCCCAGAGATGCCCTTCGGGTTGAGAGCGTTGGAACCGTCGCAAGTCCCAATCTCCCAGCCCGCAAGGGCATCCTTGCGCTACGGCACGCCCACGACACCGTCAGCAGAGCGATCGTCGGTGGATCCGGGCT
>NZ_VHIB01000029.1 GCF_008087345.1 Nocardioides caldifontis
CCTCGCGCTTTCACGTCGCTGAGGTGGTGTACGGCGCGTAACGCACGGAAGTGCCTGTTCTGCACGGGATTCTTGGATTGCTGAAGTCAAAGAAGCCGAGCGGAAAGGCACTCCGTAGGTGAAGCGTAACGGTGTCCCGATGTTGGTTCTCGATCCCGGCCGCGAGTCGCTGATCTCCTCCTCAGGTGGGGTGCTGCTGCGCCAGACGATCGAGCTCGCCGGGTTGGGCCGGTCGCTGTCGGCGGCGTTGTCGCCGTGGCGGTCACCGCGGGCCACTCATGACCCGGGCAAGGTGCTGCTCGACGTCGCGACCGCAGTCGCGCTCGGCGGTGACTGCCTGGCCGACGTCGCGGTGGTCCGCGCCCAACCGGAACTCTTCGGCCCGGTGGCCTCCGATCCCACCGTCTCGCGGCTGGTCGCTGCCCTGGCTGGTGATGTCGACGCCGCTCTGGCCGCAATCCGGGGGGCCCGCGCCGAGGCCCGGAAACGGGTCTGGGGCCGACGGCGTCCGGTCGCCGGGCAACCGGGCGGACAGGTGACCATCGACATGGACGCGACCTTGGTGACCGCGCACAGCGAGAAGGAGCTCGCGGCGCCGACGTTCAAGCGGGGGTTCGGGTTTCACCCGCTGTTCGCGTTCGTCGACCACGGCGAAGACGGCTCCGGGGAGACGGCGGCCGGAATGCTGCGCCCCGGGTCAGCCGGCGCGAACTGCGCTGCGGACCACATCACGGTGTTGGACCAGGCGCTCGCGCAGCTGCCCGAAAATGAGCGCGGCAACGTGGTGGTCCGCACCGACACCGGTGGCGGCGTCAAGGACTTCCTCCACCACATCACCAACCTGGGTCTGGAGTACTCAGTGGGGTTCTACGGCATGCCACCGGTCGTGGAGGCCCTGGCGAAGGTGCCCCGACAGGCATGGCGGACCGCGATCGACGGTGACGGGCTGCCACGTGAAGGCGCCCAGGTCGCCGAGCTCACCGCGTATCTCCCCGCCACCCTCAAGGGCTGGCCGGCCGGGATGCGCGTCATCGCTCGCCGCGAACGACCGCACCCCGGAGCGCAGCTGCGGCTGACCGACCACGAGGGCTGGCGGATCACCTGCTTCACGACCAACACCACAGGGCCGGGCTGGACGCTCGCCGCGCTCGAGGTCCGGCACCGCCAACGCGCCCGCGCCGAGGACCGCATCCGCGGCCTGAAGGACACCGGGCTGCGGAACCTGCCCTTCCACCGGTTCGCGCAGAACCAGATCTGGCTCGAGATCATCGCGCTGGCCGCCGACCTGCTCGCCTGGACCCAGACGCTGGCCTGGCACGACCACCCCGCCCGACGCTGGGAACCGAAACGACTCCGCTTCCGGCTCCTCGGCGTTGCCGGACGCATCATCCGGTCCGGCCGCCGCAGACGCCTTCGCCTGCCTCGCGGCTGGCCCTGGAACGACCTCATCGACACCGGCTGGGCCGCCCTCCAACCCGGCTGACCCACCGACCACGCCGTCACAATCAAGGCCTCGGAGAACCCGGCGACTACAGCGCCGGCGGCCATCCATGCCCCGGCCGCAGATCCGACCCGGACGTCGCACTCAACGACTCAACCCACAGCCAAAAGAAAGTTCGAGG
>NZ_VHIB01000030.1 GCF_008087345.1 Nocardioides caldifontis
TCACAATCAAGGCCTCGGAGAACCCGGCGACTACAGCGCCGGCGGCCATCCATGCCCCGGCCGCAGATCCGACCCGGACGTCGCACTCAACGACTCAACCCACAGCCAAAAGAAAGTTCGAGGCTAAGGGGAGCGGCGCCGGCGACCGCACAGTGGTCCTGCCGCCCTTCGTGGCCTCGATGCTGCGCGAGCGGCTCATGGCTGTCGCGCCGAACGAGAACGACGCGATCTTCGCGACCAGGACCGGGAACTGGCTGTCGCTCAACAACATCAACACGCGGCTACGCGACCGCATCCTCAAGGGGACTGAGGTCGGCACCTGGTTCGAGCTCCGACTCCTGCGGTCCGCGACCGGCACCGTCGTCGCCAACGCGTCCGGTGCAGAGGCAGCCGCTGCTCAGATGGGCAACACCCGTGAGATCGCAGAAAGCCACTACATCCACAAGAGTCGGCTCGCTCCGGACCATTCGGCGCAGATCGAGGCAGCCTGGGCTCAGCAGTGAGTCCCTCGCGCGTGCCACGAGCTGCGTCGCGTCCGCCCGCCGCCTAGATGTGATGCCCAGCCAGGTTGTTCAACCTGGTGATGGGAGCTGCCTTCCCGATCGCTGAGTGGGGCCGGTGATGGTTGTACTCGTGGACCCATGCTGGCAGAGCCGCGAGCCGGGCTGACTCGGAGTTGTAGAACTTCTTGAACGCCCACCCCTCGGCCAGGGTGCGGTGGAACCGCTCGATCTTCCCGTTCGTCTGTGGCCGGTAGGGCCGGGTCCGCTTCGGCGTGATGCCCAGCTCGGCACAGGTCTCTCGCCAGAGGTTCGACCGATAGCAGCTGCCGTTGTCTGAGAGCACCCGGTGCACGGTGACGCCGCGTTCGGTGAACCAGGCGACGGCATGGCGGAGGACGTCGGTGGCGGTCTCCTTGGTCTCGTCGTCGCGGGCCTCGACATAGGCGACGCGGGAGTGGTCGTCGATCACCGTGTGCAGAAAGCAGGTCCCAATCAGCGGGTTGTGATGCTTGTTGCGCGGTGTCCCGGTCCGCGCGACGGTTGCCGCTCGGTTTTTCCCGCCCTGGCCGCGGCCGACGTAGCGCCACCCGCCACCGTCGGGGACCCTGCCGAGCTTCTTGACGTCGACGTGGAGCAGGTCGCCGGGGTGGTCGTGTTCGTAGCGGCGGATCGGCTCACCGGTGACCCGGTCGACATGGGTGAGCCGGTTGATCCGGCAGCGGACCAGCACCGCGTGGACGGTCGAGGACGGCATCCCTAGCCGGTCGCCGATCTCGACCGGACCCAGTCGCTGCTTCCAGCGCAGGTCAAGTCCGCTGAGGTGGTGTACGAAGTCTGATCCTTCGTCGTTGTAGTTCAGGCCGTGATGGCCGGCAGGGTCGGCTGGTCGGTCACCTCCTCGGTCGTCCTGGTGTCGACGGCCTGTGCGCGG
>NZ_VHIB01000031.1 GCF_008087345.1 Nocardioides caldifontis
AGTTGAGTCCCCGATAGTGGTGTAGCGCGGTCGTCGAGATCGTCGCCGGCGTGTACGTCGGAACGAAGCGCGGCCACCGCGTGATCCTTCGAGTCAACCTTCCACAGAATCCTCGAGGACCATCACGATGACCGCTCCCCAGATTGTCGACCCTGCACGCCTTCTCGGCGAAGCACTCGCCGAGGCCAGCCCAGACCTGATGCGTTCGCTGCTGCAGACGATCATCAACACCCTGCTCTCCGCCGATGCCGACGCCGTCGTGGGCGCCGAGTACGGCCGTCCCTCTCCGGGCCGGGTCAGCCAGCGCAACGGCTACCGGCATCGCGATCTGGACACTCGGGTCGGCACCATCGACGTCGCGATCCCCAAGCTCCGCAAGGGAAGCTATTTCCCCGAGTGGCTTCTCGAGCGCCGCAAGCGTGCCGAGACCGCCCTCATCACGGTCGTGGCCGACTGCTACCTGGCTGGCGTGTCCACCCGGCGGATGGACAAGCTGGTCAAGACCCTGGGCATCGACTCGCTGTCGAAGTCGCAGGTCTCCCGGATGGCGACCGAGCTCGACGAGCACGTCGAGCAGTTTCGGCACCGTCCCCTCGATGCCGCCGGACCGTTCACGTTCGTGGCCGCCGACGCGCTGACGATGAAGGTCCGCGAGGGCGGGCGGGTGATCAACGCCGTCGTGCTGGTCGCGACCGGCGTCAACGGCGACGGGCACCGCGAGGTCCTCGGCATGCGTGTGGCCACCAGCGAGACCGGGGCGGCGTGGAACGAGTTCTTCGCCGACCTCACAGCCCGCGGCCTGGCCGGGGTCCGGCTGGTCACCTCCGACGCGCACGCCGGGCTCGTCGAAGCCGTCGCAGCGAACCTGCCCGGCGCCGCCTGGCAACGATGCAGAACCCACTACGCCGCCAATCTGATGTCGGTGACACCGAAGTCGATGTGGCCAGCGGTCAAGGCGATGCTGCACTCGGTCTACGACCAGCCTGACCGTCCCGCGGTGCACGCCCAGTTCGACCGGCTCCTCGACTACGTCGACGGCAAGCTGCCCGACGTGCACGACCACCTCGACGCCGCCCGCGCCGACATCCTCGCCTTCACCGAGTTCCCCAAGGACGTATGGACCCAGATCTGGTCCAACAACCCCGCCGAGCGCCTCAACCGCGAGATCCGACGCCGCACCGACGCCGTCGGCATCTTCCCGACCCGCGAGGCCATCGTGCGGCTCGTCGGCGCGGTCCTGGCCGAGCAGACCGACGAATGGGCCGAAGGCCGCCGCTACCTCGGACTCGAGGTCCTGGCCCGCTGCCGCATCAACATCGTCGCCACCAACGACACCGAGATCGGAGCTGACACCATGCCAGCACTCACCGCCTGACCCCACCCGGATCACGCAGCGCTACACCACTCCCGGGGACTTGACC
>NZ_VHIB01000032.1 GCF_008087345.1 Nocardioides caldifontis
GGTCAAGTCCGCTGAGGTGGTGTACGAAGTCTGATCCTTCGTCGTTGTAGTTCAGGCCGTGATGGCCGGCAGGGTCGGCTGGTCGGTCACCTCCTCGGTCGTCCTGGTGTCGACGGCCTGTGCGCGGGCAAGGACGTCGAGTCCGAGGTAGCGCCGGCCTTCGGCCCACTCGTCGTGCTGTTCGGCGAGGACCGCGCCGACGAGCCGGATGACCGAGTCGCGGTCGGGGAAGATCCCGACGACGTCGGTGCGGCGCCGGATCTCGCGGTTGAGCCGCTCGTTGGGGTTGTTCGACCAGATCTGGCGCCAGATCTCCTTAGGGAACGCAGCAAAGGCCAGGACGTCGGCCCGGGCGGTCTCGAGGTGTTCTGCGACCTTGGGCAGCTTCTCGGTCAGGGCGTCGACGACCCGGTCGAACTGGGCGTGGACCGCGTCGGCGTCGGGCTGGTCGTAGATCGAGTGCAGCAGCGCCTTGACCCACCCCCAGCTGGCCTTCGGGGTCGCTGACATCAGGTTCGCGGCGTAGTGGGTGCGGCACCGTTGCCACGAGGCGCCCGGAAGGGTGGCCCCGATCGCGGAGACCAGGCCCCGGTGCGCATCGGAGGTGACCAGCTTGACTCCGGACAGGCCGCGGGCGGTTAGGTCCCTCCAAAAGGCGAGCCAGCCGGCGCCGTCCTCGCTGCTGGTGACCTGGACGCCGAGGATCTCGCGGTGTCCGTCGGCGTTGACACCGGTCGCGACCAGCACGTGCACTGGCACCACCCGGCCGCCTTCGCGGACCTTGAGCACCAGCGCGTCGGCGGCGACGAAGGTGAACGGCCCAGCGTCCTCGAGCCGGCGGGTGCGGAACTGCTCGACGTGCTCGTCGAGCTCACGTGCCATCACCGAGACCTGGCTCTTGGACAGGCCGGTGATGCCCAAGGTCTGCACCAGCTTGTCCATCCGCCGCGTCGAGACCCCGAGGAGGTAGCAGGTCGCCACCACCGAGGTCAGCGCCCGCTCGGCACGCTTGCGTCGCTCCAGCAGCCAGTCGGGATAGAGCGATCCCTCACGCAACTTGGGGACCGCGACCCCAAGGGTCCCGACGCGGGTGTCGAGATCGCGATACCGGTAGCCGTTGCGCGAGTTGACCCGCCCGCTGCTGCGCTCGCCGTAGCTGGCACCGCACACCGCGTCGGCCTGCGCGGAGAGCAACGCGTTGACGAACGTGGTGAGCAGCTCCCGCATCAAGTCCGGACTTGCTTGGGCCAGCTGCTCGTGGAGGAAGCGGGCAGGGTCGATACTGGGTCCAGCGGTCATCGGTGTGTCCTTCTTCGAGTCGGTTGTGAGAGATCACTCGAAGGATCACCCGATGACCGCGTTCACGTTCTCAGCGACGCGCTACCGGGATCTCGTCGTACACCACTCTGCTGGACTCCACT
>NZ_VHIB01000033.1 GCF_008087345.1 Nocardioides caldifontis
GGGGGTGTCAGATGAGCTGTGTAAACGGTCGGGCTCGTCGGCGGGCAGGCTGTGCCTGCTCGTGGAAGGAGACCTACCGGTATGTCAGAGCAGAAGCCGACCTCGAAGTCCAAGTCCGCGCGGGTGCCTGAGGCACTCGGCACCGGGCTGGATGCCGAGATCGACCGGATCATCGCCAGGGCGCAGGCCGAGGGCCTGCAGCTGACCGGCAAGGAGGGCTTGCTGGGCGGGATGATCAAGAAGGCCGTCGAATCGGCGATGAACGCGGAGATGACCCAGCATCTGGGTTATGAGAAGTACGCGGTCGAGGGCCGCGGCAGCGGGAACTCCCGCAACGGCACCACGAGCTCGACGATCCAGACCAACGCCGGGCCGGTCGAGCTCGACAAGCCGCGGGATCGCAACGGCGAGTTCGACTCGGTCATCGTGCCCAAGGGCACCCGCCGGCTCGGCGAGTTCGAGGACATGGTGCTCTCCCTCTACGCGAAAGGGATGACCACCCGCGACATCGCCGAGCACCTCGAGATCACCTACGGCGCCGCGGTCTCTCACGAGACGATCGCGAACATCACCGACGCGATCAACGAGACCGTCAAGGAGTGGCGCAATCGACCGTTGGAGGAGGTTTACCCGATCCTCTACATCGACGCGATCCGGATCCGGATCCGCGATGGCGGTCAGGTCCGGATCAAGGCCTGCCACCTCGTCGTGGGCGTCGACATGGCGGGCCGGAAGCGGGTCCTGGGGATGTGGATCGAGGCCACCGAGGGCGCGAAGTTCTGGGCCGGGGTGCTCACCGAGCTCCGCAACCGTGGAATCCGCGACGTGCTGATCGTGTGCTGCGACGGCCTGACCGGCCTGCCGGACGCGATCACCGCGACCTGGCCGAAGGCGGTCGTGCAGACCTGCGTGGTGCACCTGATCCGCAACGCGATGCGGTTCGCGTCCTGGAAGGACCGCAAGGGCATCGCCGCCATGCTCCGACCCATCTACACCGCCCCCACCCTGGAGGCCGCCGAGCAGGCCCTCGAAGCGTTCGAGGACTCCAACCCCGGCAAGCGCTGCCCGGCCGCGGTCGAGGTGATGAAGCGGTCCTGGGAGGAGTTCATCCCGTTCTTGGAGCTGCCCGAGGAGATCCGCCGGGTCGTCTACACCACCAACGCGATCGAGTCGATGAACTTCCAGCTACGCAAGGTCACCAAGAACCGAGGCCAGTTCCCCTCCGACGAGGCCGCCTACAAGCTGCTCTATCTGGCGATCTGCGACATCGAATCACGGACCACCACGAGAGGAGGAGGCAAAGAGAAGAAGCTCCTCATGCGCGGCGCCGCCAGCCAGCACTGGACCGCCGCGCTCAACCAGTTCGAACTGCACTTCCCGGGGCGACTGCCC
>NZ_VHIB01000034.1 GCF_008087345.1 Nocardioides caldifontis
TGAAGCGCCCCAGGTTCTCTGCCGCCGCTATACGGGTTGCGGCTCTCGGTTGAGAGCCTCGTAGTAGGCGGCCTCGTGCTCGACCGGGGTGATCATCCCGAGCGTGCCGTGGAGCCTGCGGTTGTTGTACCAGTCGACCCAACTGGCTGTCGCGTACTCGACGTCGGCGAGCGTGCGGTAGGGCCCTGGGTGGAAGACCGTGGTGCCGATGCACTCGGCCTTGTAGAGACCGTTGATGGTCTCCATCAGCGCGTTGTCGTAGGCGTCGCCGACCGATCCGATCGAGGGCGCGATGCCCTCGAGCTCGAGGTGCTCGGTGAACCGGATCGAGGTGTACTGGGACCCGGCGTCGGAGTGGTGGATCAACTCCTCGGCGACCACCGGGTGGCCTTCGTGCTCGCGCTGCCAGATCGCCATCCGCAGCGGTGTCATCACCAGGTCGGTGACCTTCGAGGTCGAGGCGTGCCAGGCCACGATCCGCTGGGCGAAGACGTCGAGGATGAACGCGACGTAGACGAATCCGGCCCAGGTGCGGACGTAGGTGAAGTCGGTGACCCAGACGCGGTTCGGGGCCGGAGCGGTGAAGTCCCTGTCGAGCAGGTCACCGGCACGCTTGCCGTCGGCGGCGGGGATGGTGGTGCGGACCTTCTTGACCCGCCGCACTCCCTCCAGACCGAGGATGCGCATCGCCCGGTCGACGGCCCCTGCCGAGGCCTCTGGCAGCGCGGTGCGGCGCAGGTAGGCGGTCATCTTGCGGCGTCTAGAGCCCTTCTGGGGCCAAGACTCGCTCGCCCTTGGGGTTGGTGGTCCAGGCGATGTCGCGGATCGCGTCGATGACCAGAGCATCGGTCACGGTCCGCTCGGCGACGGGCTGGTTGGCCCGCTTCCAGGCTCGGTAGGTGCGCGCGGCGATCTCCAGGCCCTGCTCACGCAGGACCCGGCAGATCGACTCGACCGCGTGCCCCTGGGCGCGTTGGTCGTCGATGAACGCGACGATCAGCGGTTGCGGGGGTCGAGCTCCCCGGCGAAGAAAATCGAGGCCGCCTTCAAGATCTCGTTGTCTTCACGCAGCCGACGGTTCTCGGTCTTGAGCCGCTTGATCTCGGCCGACTCGTTCGTCGTGACGCCGGGCCGGTCGCCGGCGTCGATCTCGGCCTGGGCGACCCAGCGCCGCAGACTCTCCTTGCCGATCCCCACCTGCTTGGCCACCGCCTGCACGGCGGCCGTCGTGGTGGGGTACTCCGCTCGGTGCTCCAGCACCAGACGCACAGCCCGCTCCTTGAGAGCAGGATCGATCTTCTTCGGCATGCTGTTCATCCTTCCGGACTCAAACAGCAGCGGCATCAAACCTGGGGCGCTTCA
>NZ_VHIB01000035.1 GCF_008087345.1 Nocardioides caldifontis
CCCCTTGGCCTCGGGATCGGCGGGTTTGCAGATCACCACCTTCGCGCCCAACACACCGCGGAACGCCTGACAGTGCGCGGTGAGCTCAGGTTGCCGTGCCCGCCAGCGCCCGACCGCTCCCTCACCGTCCCAGACCAGCGTCTTCGGAACACCGTGCAGCTGCTCCGAGAGCAGCCGCCACCAGCCGGCATAGAGGTCTTCGGCCTCACGGGACGGGATCAGCACCCCACCGGACCAGCGGGAGTAGCCGGTCACCGTGGTCATCACCGGCAACCGCTTCGCGGTGCGGGTCTGTCCGAAGCCGACGGGCAGCTCGATCGGAGGGAACCAGAAGTCGAACTGCGCCAGCTCGCCGGCCTCGTAGGTGGTGCGCGACGCCGGATCCGGCGGCAGATAAGCCGGTCGCAGCTCGCGGACCCGCTCCTTGAACACCGTCAATCCACGATCCCAGCCGACCCGCTCGGCGATCACCGTCGCCGGCATCGTCGGCACCGCCCGCAGCTGCTCACGAATCCGCTGCTCGAAGTCATCAACCGCCGACCCAGTCGGCCGGCGGACGTACTTCGGCGGACCCTCAGCGGCCAGCGCCGCGCGCACAGTGTTCCGCGAGACGCTCAACGTCCTGGCGATCATCTTGATCGGCAACCCCTCGGCCCGGTGCAACCTACGGATCTCGGCCCAGTCCTCCACTGACAACACTCCTCAACCCCTGTCTCATGACTAAGCACAGGGTCTCGGAGGGGGTCAGTTTTCGACCGTCGATAGGGGGTCAGTTTTCAGGCGTCGTCGACA
>NZ_VHIB01000036.1 GCF_008087345.1 Nocardioides caldifontis
CAGGCGTTGGCGTCGGCGTCGGAGGAGCTGTCGAGCGTGTCGATGCAGATGTCGGGGTCGGCGCAGGAGTCGGCGTCGCAGTCGGAGCTGGTCTCGGCGGCGGCGGAGCAGGTGACGCGGAACGTGCAGACGGTGGCGACGGGGACTGAGGAGATGTCGGCGTCGATCCGGGAGATCGCGCAGAACGCGACGTCGGCTGCGGGGGTGGCGGCGCAGGCGGTGGCGGTGGCGGAGTCGACGTCGGGGACGGTGGTGAAGCTGGGGGAGTCCTCGGCTGAGGTGGGGAATGTGATCTCGGTGATCAACTCGATCGCGGAGCAGACGAATTTGTTGGCGTTGAACGCGACGATCGAGGCGGCTCGTGCGGGTGAGGCGGGCAAGGGGTTCGCGGTGGTGGCCAACGAGGTCAAGGAGCTGGCGCAGGAGACGTCGAAGGCGACGGAGGACATCGGTCGGCGGATCTCGGCGATCCAGTCCGACACCGAGGCGGCGGTGGCGGCGATCACGCAGATCAGCGGGATCATCGCGCAGATCAATGACACCCAGACCACGATTGCGTCGGCGGTGGAGGAGCAGACCGCGACGACGAATGAGATGTCGCGCAACGTGGCGGAGGCGGCGACGGGGTCGGCGGACATCGCGGTGAACATCACCGGGGTGGCGCGGACTGCGGCGGACACGGGGGCGGCGGCGCAGTCGACGAACCAGGCTGCGGACGAGCTGGCCCGGATGGCTGCGGAGATGCAGGCCCTCGTCGGCCGGTTC
>NZ_VHIB01000037.1 GCF_008087345.1 Nocardioides caldifontis
CCGGATCTGGGCTGCGCATCAGACGATCACCGACTTCGAGCACGCCGTCGCCGCCAAACAGCTGCGCCGCGGGCGCAGTGACCTGCTCCGTCCGGTTGCAGACGCGGTCACCGGCGAGGAGGTCGAGTGAATCGCCCCGAGTTTCGTGGAGGCTCGGTTAGTTGGATCCGACCTCGGTGAGGACCGGGTTCTCACGGTAGCGCTCGGTGGGCTGGCTCGCCCAGTGGTTGGTCTCGAACTCGGCTGGTGGGACGAGTCCGATCTCGCCGTGGAGGCGGCGGTGGTTGTACCAGTCGACGTACTCGGCGACGGCGATCTCGACATCGCTGACGTTCTTCCAGCCGCCCTTGGGGCGCATCGCCGGGTTGCGGATGCACTCGGCCTTGAACAGGGAGTTCAGCGCCTCGAGCGTGTCAACTTCGCTGTGTAAACGGCCGGACGGGGTTTCAGGCTCCCGCGGGCAGTCGCCCCGGGAAGTGCAGTTCGAACTGGTTGAGCGCGGCGGTCCAGTGCTGGCTGGCGGCGCCGCGCAT
>NZ_VHIB01000038.1 GCF_008087345.1 Nocardioides caldifontis
GGCCAAGGGGATGCTCGAGCGGCTCCACGACTACCTTGAACGTTCGTTCCTGCCCGGCCGCAGCTTCGCCTCACCAGCCGACTTCAACCACCAGCTGGGCGGGTTCTTCACCAAGGCCAACGCCCGGAAGATGCGGGTGCTGGGCTGCACGCCGGGTGACCGGGTCGCGGCTGATCGGACGGCGATGCTGGCGCTGCCACCGGTGCCGCCGGAGGTGGGCTGGCGAAAGTCGACGCGGCTGCCGCGCGACCACTACGTCCGCGTGGACTCCAACGACTACTCGGTGCACCCTGCGGTGGTGGGCAGGCGGATCGAGGTCCACGCCGACCTCGACCGCGTCTGGGTGGCCTGTGAAGGCGCGGTCGTCGCCGACCACACCCGGATCTGGGCTGCGCATCAGACGATCACCGACTTCGAGCACGCCGTCGCCGCCAAACAGCTGCGCCGCGGGCGCAGTGACCTGCTCCGTCCGGTTGCAGACGCGGTCACCGGCGAGGAGGTCGAG